>NZ_CP143759.1:0-4882692 GCF_043974075.1 Enterobacter sp. ECC-019 | reverse complement strand
GTTATCCCTTTTAAATCTTAATTATGCGTCTTCGCCAAAAGCGTTTTTAAGCCATTCGATCTCATTTCCGGTGAAGGCTATCACATCGAACCGGCAATCCACAGTATCAAAGCTCCCATTATGGCGGGCAAGCCACAAGTGGGCAGTCTGTAATAATTTATGTTGTTTGGCGAGCGTCACGCTGGCGGCAGCACCGCCAAAACGGGAGGACTGTCGAAAGCGGACTTCTACAAACACGATGACCTGACCGTCTTTCATGATCAGGTCGATTTCGCCGCCGCGCCCGCGGACGTTAGCGGCGATGAAGCGCAGTCCTTTGCCTTCAAGCCAGCGACGCGCCTTTAATTCCCACGCATCGCCGGTCTCTTTACGGCTTAACTGGCCGGGACGATTTGCCCCTGCTGGTATTTGAGCCATGATAACTTCCTGTTGATCACGCAGTCCTGAGTCGCGGTCAGATCGCCGGTGTTGCCGTTAAGCTCAAAGCCCGGAACCTGACGCATCTGGGTAAAGTGGTTCGCCAGCGCCCATGCATCGACGCCCATCGCATACAGACGCGCCAGCGAATAATCGTTACGTACGGTACTCAGCGCCTGCTGCATCAGCGCCGGGTTGCTGCCTGCCAGCATCGGGATTTCGCTGTACTGCAGACCATCCATTTCCAGACGGAAATCCGGGCCTGCAGTGCCCTGCGCGCTGCGCGAGCTGGCGTAGAGCGTTGCGCCGCTCTGGCTGCCGTTACGCATCGCGATCATGGGTTTGATAAAGGCGATCTCCTGCGGCGTGGCAACGATATAGGCCGCATCCACTTTACCGCCACCGCTAATCTGAGCGTCGGTAGGAGGGGCAGGGATCGTCAGGCCGCCAATCGTCACGCCCTGCTGCTGTGGCAGGCTCGCGGTGACAGGACTGCCGTTAAGCGCGATACCCGCTCCACCGTTTACGCCCGCGCGCAGTTCAGAGACGGAACCGAATTTCTGCTGCAGCACCACGCCGCCGCCAAGCTTCTGCCACTCATCGGCAAAGGCGTTGGCCACGCGATCCCCCAGCGCGCTGCGTGGGATGAGCAGCAGCGGAGCCTGTTTACCCTGTTCGTGAATATGACGCGCCGCGTCGCGGGCTTCATCTTCAGGGGAAAGTGCGAAATAGCAAATATTGGCCCGGTTCTGAACCTGCTCAGGCTGGTTGAGCGCCAGCACGTTCAGCGTGGTATTGCTCTTCATCAGCTCTTCCACGTTGTTTTTCAGCAGCGGACCGACAACGATGCTCGCCCCGTCCTGTTGAACCTGCGCCAGAACCTGGTCAAGCGGCTGCGAGCTGGTGTCGTAGATTTTCAGCTCAGCGCCCGGGTTGGCGCTGGTGGTTGCCACGGCCTGCGGCTGGGCAGCAGGTTGGGCCGCGGGTTGTCCAGGCTGCTGTTGAGGCTGTTCTGCTGTTGTGCTGGGCGCTGGCGCCGCTTGCGTCTCAGCCGGAGCCTGGGCAGCCGGTGCAGCTGTAGCCGGAGGCGTTGTTGGAGCCGTCACCGGGTTTTGCATCGTACCCTGCGCCGGCGCTTGCGCCGTGGTCAGGTCGCTGGTCTCTGCTGCTGACGGGCTGACAACGTCATTCACGTTAGCCGCCTGAGCCGCCTGCGCGGGAACCGCGCTGCCGGTAACCGACGTCGTGCCGTTTTTCGCTGCCTCAAAGCCCTGCTGAATGGTTCGGCCAAACACCGCCGCCTGGCCGTTGAGCGGCAGAAGCAGGGCGATTTTGCTGGTGGACGCTGGCTTAAAGTTCTGCACGTTCACCAGCTGGGTTGGCAGCATTTTCGCCCCCGGGTTTTGCGGGTAGCGCGTCTGCCAGTCCGTAATACCGGCCTTCAGCATCTTTGGATCGTTGCGGTTGTTAAACCACATCTGCTGCAGATCCAGCCAGCCCTGCAGGACGTTTTCATCGGCGTTGATGACCAGTGCCTGCGCCTGTTCCTGGGTCATAGAGGCAAGCGCTTGCCAGGTGGCATCAATATTTTTCTGCTTGTCGGCACCGCCGAGCAGCGGCTCTTGCGCGACGAGAGCACGGAGGAGCGTGAGGGATGGTCGCCCCTGCTCCGCGGTAATGCCCGCCTGCCAGAAGCGAGCTTGCTGATTTTTATCCAGCGCGCTCAGGTCGGTGTCACCGAGGATCTTCTTCGCGGCGGCGTAATCCTTCAGCGCGACCTTCAGCTCGGCAGAGAGCAGGCTCTGCTCACGACGCTGGGCGTCGTTAAGATCTTTCGGCAACTGGTTAAACAGTTCGGCAGCCTGCTGGGTTTTACCCTCTTTCAGCAGTGCACGAATGGCGAGTAATTGCCAGTTGGTCTTGGTATCATTTGAACTCTGCGACATTTGTTGCAGATAAAAGCCAGAATCAGCCTGAGCAGAACCCTGAAGATGGGCCGTGCTCTGGTCAGGTGCCTGGGTGCCACAGCCTGCAAAGATCAGGGCTGCCAGCAGAAGCGGCACGCTGCGCGTGGCTTTTTTTCGAAGAAACGTTAACGGTACCATACTGTATCCAGTGATTTTTTTTACGCAATGCTCAATATTAAATCGGCAATACGGACGAAACAATGAAACAACACGAAACGGCAGATAATTCTCAAGGCCAGCTTTATATTGTACCTACTCCTATCGGGAATTTATCTGATATTACCCAACGTGCGCTCACCGTACTGCAAGCTGTTGATTTAATTGCCGCTGAAGATACCCGCCACACCGGCCTGCTGCTGCAACACTTCGCGATTAACGCCCGTTTGTTTGCTCTGCACGATCACAATGAGCAACAAAAAGCCGAAACGCTGGTGGCGAAGCTGAAGGAGGGGCAAAACATTGCGCTGGTCTCCGACGCCGGTACGCCGCTGATCAATGATCCTGGCTATCACCTGGTGCGTACCTGCCGTGAAGCCGGTATTCGCGTTGTGCCACTGCCGGGGCCGTGTGCCGCCATTGCTGCGCTGAGCGCGGCGGGTCTGCCGTCTGACCGTTTCTGCTATGAGGGCTTCCTGCCAGCCAAATCCAAGGGCCGTCGCGATGTGTTAAAAGACCTGGAGGCGGAACCGCGCACCCTGATTTTCTACGAATCCACGCACCGCCTGCTGGAGAGCCTGGAAGATATGGTGACCGTCTGGGGAGAGGCCCGCTACGTGGTGCTGGCGCGCGAGCTGACCAAAACCTGGGAAACGATCCACGGCGCGCCGGTGGGTGAACTGCTGGCGTGGGTGAAGGAAGACGAAAACCGCCGCAAGGGTGAAATGGTGCTGATTGTCGAAGGACATAAAGCGCAGGAAGATGCGCTGCCAGCCGACGCGCTACGCACGCTGGCGCTGCTGCAGGCGGAACTGCCGCTGAAAAAAGCGGCGGCATTAGCGGCGGAGATCCACGGCGTGAAGAAAAATGCGCTGTATAAGCACGCGCTGGAGCAGCAGGGGGAGTAATCCAGATGAGCCGCTATCAGCCTCCGTTCACCATCACACCCTTTATCCTCAATCAGGTGGCTGAGATTGGTGAGCTATTGGGGCACTGGGCGGCACACTCAGGTAGAACTTCGCCACTTCTCCGTAAAGAGAACCGTATTCGAACCATTCAGGCCTCGCTAGCCATTGAACACAACTCTCTGACGACAGGGCAGGTGACGGCTATCATGGATGGCAAACGCGTGCTTGCACCTGAAAAAGATATTCAGGAAGTACGTAACGCTATCCTGGCATATGAAAAATTGCCCGAATGGAAGCCCTGGAAGCTCAATGACTTACTCAGTGCGCACCGATTATTGATGATGGGTCTGGTCGATCATCCCGGAAAGCTCAGAAATGGGGACGTAGGGGTGTACCGTGGAAACCAGTTAGTCCACATGGCTCCGCCTGCCTCGCAGATGAACCGCCTTATCGACGATCTTCTTTCCTGGCTTAAGCAAACCGATCTTCACCCGCTGATTGCGAGCTCGGTATTTCATTACGAGTTTGAGTTTATTCACCCCTTTTCGGATGGAAATGGCCGCATGGGGCGGCTGTGGCAAACGCTGATCTTAAGCCAGTGGCGTGCAGAGCTTGCATGGCTGCCCGTTGAGACACTCATTCACTTCCAGCAAGCGCGCTATTACCAAATTTTAGGACAATGCGATCGGGCCAGTGATTGCACGGCATTCGTGGCGTTTATGCTACAAAATCTGGCCGAAGCTTTGCGGGAAAGCATCGATATGACATCCATCATGTCGGAAAAAATGTCGGAAGAATTGTCGGAAAAGGAAAACACTATCCTTGACCTTCTTACCGTTCAACCGCAAATGACTGCGGTGATGTTGGCTTCTGTATTGGGCGTGACTTCCCGCACCGCAGAACGCTATCTCCATTCTTTGCAAACAAAAGGTAAATTAAAACGCCTGGGGGCAAGGAAAGGAGGAAGCTGGCAGGTCATGGCTTAACCTGCCAGCTGAACACTTTTTATTTTTCTGGCACCGCCTCAAACACCAGCGTTTCCAGCGGCTGCAGTGTAATCACCACCGCGTTTTTGTACTCCTCCGGTACGGTTGAATTACTGCCGTACACCGCTTTCAGACTAAACTGCGCCGCGTTTCCTCTCGGGATTTCGAAATCTTTCGCCAAATCCAGGAAGTAGCTTTGCGGCTTATCCGACGGGTTACGCAAGCCGAGAATCGCTTTGTCCTTGCTCCAGGATGCCCAGCCGTAAACCTGCAGCGCGGTTGGATCACCACCAATCCAGTGCGTGTCTACCAGCACGCTGGCGTTATCCCGCGACCATTTCGCCGCCTGCGCCAGGGTATCCCATTTCGCCTTGTTCAACATTGAAGGAGTGATATACAGCTCTTGCAGCTGCGTGCCGGTCGCGAAGTAGCTCCAGACCTGATCGGCAAAATCGCTGTCCGTTTGTACTTTTTCCAGCCCGTAATAGGCGTTTTCCGCGCTGACGATCCCGTGGTACATCAGCGAGTTCAGCGGGAACAGCGGGCCTTTGCGTACAATGGAGCGGTACGTTTCCGCATCGCGGTAGGTCATCCACTGCTGCACCGGTGTGCCGGGGCCGTACAGGTTGATGTCATCGCCCTGGCGCCAGATAGAATCGGCGTAGAACAGCCAGGACGGGCTGGCGTTGGTACCTGTCGTCAGGTTGATAAACAGATTCGGGTTGGCACTGCGCATGTTATGCAGCAGGGCGATAGAGGCGTCAAAATCCGAGGCATACGGGCTGCCCTGGATATGCGCATTGGCATTACCCATCCCGTCCAGCTTGAATGAGGTAATGTGTTCGTTTTTGATAAGCTTAACGATCTGCTCATTGAAGTTCTTAAAGTAGTTCGGCCCTGACAGCGCCAGCTTTCCGTCGACGGTTTCGAACCCATACTCTTTTGCATGCGAGACGCGCACGTCGCGCGGCTTGTTGTAGCCTCCCCACGGCGAGAGCCACAGTCCGACCGAGCTGTGCAGGCTGTCGGCTTTTTCCCTAACCTTGCCAAAACCGTTGCTGAATGCCGGGCCAAACAGCCAGCGCCCGGTAAGGTCGTCCCAGCCGTCGTCCAGCAGGAAGGCGTCCAGCGCCACGCCGCGTCCGGTAATAAATTCCTTATTCCACTCGTCCATCCGCCCCAGCACATCCTGCTCGGTGTATGGATTGAAAAAGCCGATATCCATCCAGCTGTTGTAGTGCAGATAAGGCTTGTACGGCCGTGGACGCACGGCATCAATAAACTGGTTCACGCTGCGGCGCAGCTGGCTGATTTCCGGAAAGGTGCCGAACCAGGTGGTAAAGCTGACCGGCGACTCTGGCTGGATCGGCGATTTCAGCTCTACGTTAAGATTGGTGGTCGCTTCATAGGCGTAAGTGTTAACGATGGGCTTGTCCGGCAAAATAAAGAACGAATCAGCAACGATCGGCGAGCTGTTAATCGCCCCGTCAACATAGGGTGCCTGAGACTGCTTTTGGGTCGGGAAGAAGGTAATTTTCGCCACGTCTCGCGGCTGGCCGACTGCGGCAACGGTGTAGTCGATACTGGCGTATTTTCCCTTCACCAGGTTCAGCTTCACCGTTACGTTAAAGTCCGGATGGGTAAAGTCGACGACAATTGCGTTGTCCTGCTTTTCGACGTGCTTAATGGTGAAATCCGCGGTGTGGATTTTTGTCTCGTCCGGCAGCGTCAGAAAGAACAGCTCCTGCGGCGTGATGGGGTGGTTCGTTTTCTTGTCTTTTACCACTACCGCTGAACTGGCATCGTCAAACGACAGAGCAATATTGTCGTTATCCAGCGCGTAGTTGGCGGCCAGAGCGCCGTGAGAAACAAACAGGGCCAGCATCGAGAGTGTGAGCACTTTTTTCATCAGGGTAAGATTCCTTATTAGTAATGCTTCAGCATTCGGTTGATGGATTGCTCCAGCCAGTAGCGCTGGGTGCCGAAGTTAATCCGCAGGTAGTTTTCGCCGTTTTGCACGTAGTGGCTGCCGTCTTCAATCACGACACCGGCCTGTTGGGCGAAATGTTGGGTCAACGCTGTGGCGCTGCGGTCGTCGGCGCTTACGTCTATCCAGGCCAGATACGACGATTCCGGGTTCATCATCTTCCACGCCGGGAAGTGGGTCTGAATAGCGTCCGCAAGGTAGCGGGCATTCCCTTGCAGGTAGCCGTTCAGCGCGTCGAGCCACGTCAGGCCGTGCTGGTAGGCGAGAATAATCCCCCATACGCCGAACATATTGGGTGAGGTAATCGAGTTCTTCTCAAGCTGCTGGCGGAAGCGCTGGCGCAGCGAATCGTCCGGGATCATGGAGTAGGACGTTTTTAGCCCGCCCAGGTTGAAGGCTTTATTTGGCGACGTCAGCACGATCAGGTTGTCCAGTGCGGCACAGCCCGAGGTCAGACAGCTGACGAATGTGCCGTCCAGAATGTGCTCAGCGTGAACCTCATCGACAACCAGAATCGTGCCGTAGCGTTTACAGAGATCGGAGACCTGGCGTATCTCATCCGCGCGCCAGATCCTGCCCGAGGGGTTATGCGGCGAGCAGAAGAACCACAGTTTTGGGCGGTGGGTTTTGAGCTGATCTTCAACCAGATTAAAATCCAGCTGATAGCGGTTTTGCTTCACTGATAGCGGGTTAGCAAGCACCCACACGCCCTGGCGCTGCGCCGCCATCGCAAACGGATCGTAGACCGGCGTGTTCATCATCACGCTATCGCCAGGCGTGCAGAACGCCTGGACCGTGTAATGGAGCGTGGAGACGGTGCCGTAGGTCAGGGTGATCCACGACTTTTCCACCTCAACCTGATGACGCGTGCGCTGGAAGGCCATCACCGCGTCGTAAAATTCGTCGAAGCACCAGGTATAGCCAAAGGTACCGTGCTCCACGATGCGCTGGAAGCCTTCAATAACGGCCGGTGGAGAGGTGAAATCCATATCTGCGATCCACAGTGGGATAAACCCCTGCGGGACATCACCAAAGCGTGAGCAGACAAACGCATGGTCCCATTTACGGCACTTATCGCTTTTACGCTCGACGATTTTGTCGAAATCAAACACAACAACCCCCTGTTAGGTTAAGGCTTCAATGCCGGTTTTGACGCTTTGCACCTGCGGGCCGATGATCACCTGAACGCTGTGAGCATCCAGCACCACCACCGACAGGGCGCCAGCCGCTTTCAGTGCCTGCTGATCGATAAGCCCCATCTCCTTCACGACCAGACGCAAGCGGGTGATGCAGTTGTCGAGCGACTCGATGTTTTCTTTGCCACCGAGCGCGCGCAGGATAAGCCCGTGATCGTATTTCGATTTTCCACGCGCGCGGGTGTTGGCTTCGACGGCCTGCTGCGTACCCTGCGCGTCCACCTCACGGCCCGGCGTCTTGATATCGTGTTTGAGGATGTACCAGCGGAAGACGAAGAAGTAGATGGCAAACCAGGCGATACCGACCGGGAACAGCAGATACCATTTGGTCGACATCCCTTGCATCACGCCAAAGATCAGCAGATCCAAAATCCCGCCGTCGGTGTTGCCGATGGTTACCCCCAGCAGGGCCATCACCATCAGCGCCAGGCCCGACATCACGATATGGAAGGCGTAAAGCGCGGGGGCGATAAACAGGAACAGAAACTCAATCGGTTCTGAAATACCGGTGACGACGGAAACCAGCACGCCGGAAAGCAGCAGCCCCTTAATCACCGGGCGGTTTTCCGGGCGCGCGGTGCGGTAGATGGCGTACGCCACGGCAGGTAAGCCAAAGATAAAGGTCGGCATAAAGCCTTGTGACAGAAACGCGGTAACGTGCGGGCTAAACGGCAGTCCGGCTTTCAGCTCGGCGTAGAAGATATTCAGCGCGCCGGCCACTTCATGACCGTTGACCATCTCAATGCCGCCTGCCGGCGTGAAGCGCACCATCGCCAGCAGAATGTGGTGCAGACCAAAGGGTTTAAGCAGCAGCACGCCTACGCCGTACAGGAACGGTCCGAAAACGCTGGTGCTCTGAATGATATGGCCAATTCCGGCAATCCCCAGCGCCACGTATTCCCACAACAGTGGGATAAACAGCCCGACCAGCGACAGCGTAAGGGCGGTGATAATCGGCACGAAACGAATGCCGCTGAAAAAGGCAAAGGCATCGTGTAACACGGTGTCCTGAAAACGCTCGTGCAGGAAGTAAGTGATTACCCCCACCACGATGCCGCCCAGCACGCCCATCTCCAGGGTCTGGATCCCCAGCACGATCGATTGCCCAACCTGCCTCATGGTGGCGGCGTCGGCAAGCTGGTGGGTGGCGGTCAGGTAGTAGTTGATGCTCATGTTCATCAGCATATAGCCAACGAACCCGGCAAAGGCGCCCACGGCCTTGTTGCGTTTGGCGAGGCCCATCGGGATAGCCATGGCAAACATCAGCGGCAGATAGGTAAAGGCGAAGCCGCCCACCATGGCGACAAAGCCAAAGGTCAGCTGCGTTAACTCACCGCCCAGAAAGGGAAAACTTTTAATGGTAGAAGGGCTGGTGACGGAGCTACCGATACCCAGCAGCAACCCCATAAAGGCCAGCAGAGAGACCGGGAACATAAACGTCTTTCCCAGGCTTTGGAAAAATTCCCACGCTTTCGATTTAAACGACTTTTCCTGTGTCATGTAGGGACTCCTCGGATTTTTAGGATAATGGAAGGCGCTGTCTGGCTTAAGGACGCGCCTTCATATTTGCGAGGCTTATAGTTATTTTTTTGGTATTGACGTAATGCGCGATGGGATCAGGCTTCGGCAGGAAGCAGGAGCCGATTTGCCGAGCCGCAAACGGCGATCTTGTTTTTGACCACCTCTTTCATGGCGTCCATGCCGACCCGCATGTAGAAGCGCGGATCGTTCCCCTGCGGGTTTTCGGCAAACCAGGCTTTAACCGCGTCAGAGAAGGCAATTTTCAGCTCGGTGGCTACGTTGACTTTGCACACGCCCAGCTCGATGGTGCGGCGCACAAACTCATCCGGCACATCGCTCGCGCCGTGCAGCACCAGCGGTAC
Organism: Enterobacter sp. ECC-019; assembly: GCF_043974075.1. Taxonomy (NCBI): domain Bacteria; kingdom Pseudomonadati; phylum Pseudomonadota; class Gammaproteobacteria; order Enterobacterales; family Enterobacteriaceae; genus Enterobacter; species Enterobacter sp. ECC-019. Next base: position 4,873,192 of record NZ_CP143759.1, on the reverse strand, counting down.
GGTGACCACTTCGCGGATTTCCGCCAGCCGCTGGAAGTCAATTTTCGGGCGTTTGGTATACAGGCCGTGTGCGGTGCCGATGGCGACGGCAAGGCTATCGACGCCGGTCAGCTCGACGAAGCGTTTCGCCTCCTGCGGATCGGTGAGGAACGCGCTTTCGGCGTCCACGCTCATGTCATCTTCCACGCCACCGAGACGGCCCAGCTCGGCTTCGACGCTGCAGTCGTTGAGGTGGCAGAAATCGACCACCGACTTCACCAGCTTCACGTTTTGTTCAAACGGATAGTGGCTGCCGTCGATCATCGCGCTGCGTACGCCCGCGTTGACCTTGCGGCGAATATCGTCCAGCGATTCGTGATGATCGAGGTGCAGCGCCAGCGGCATGTCGTAGGTGTGGGAGTACGCGCTGCACAAGGCGTAGATCTCTTCCAGCGCAATATGCTTAAAGGTGCCCGGCGTGCCCGCGAGGATCACAGGCGATCGCATTTCGCTGCACGCTTCGAGGATCGCCTGGATCGTCTCCGCGTTGTGGATGTTGAACGCCGGAACGGCGTAGCCTTTTGCCTGCGCGTCCTGCAGAAGATATTTGGTAGAAATAATACTCATGAGCCGATCCTCTTAAGCCTGCCACGGGTGAATAACAACGCCCTGCACTACGCGGTTGACCGTCCCGCTGGCGGATGGCGTATCGGGTGTATTTCCTACGCTGATTGACTGCGTGAGCGCAAAGACCTGGGCATACATCAGGAAGCAGAACGCCAGTTCCATATCGATAAACGGACGTGAAGGCGGCAGCAGAATGTGCGGACCCGCTTCAATGACCGGATCGTTTTCAGCGGTGATGGCGACGACGCGCAGGGCCTGGCGATCGCGGCGCAGCTCGGCCAGCAGATCCAGATCGTACTGACGCGTATACGGATGGCTGGAGATAAACACCACCACCAGCGTTTCGCTATCGACCAGAGATTTAGGCCCGTGACGGAAGCCCGTCGGGGAGTCGTAAAACGCCGCCAGCTTGCCCGCCGTAAGCTCCAGCACCTTCAGCGCCGATTCGCGCGCCGCGCCCTGCAGGCCGCCGCTTCCCAGATAGACAACGCGTTTCCACGCTTCATTGCCAAAGACGCCGTGACTGAAATCACCCAGAGCAGTGAGGATCGCCTGGCAGCGATCGGCGACGTCGCGGAAGGCGTGGCTATTGATCGTTTCCGGGGCGAATACGGCCAGACAGCTCGCCATCATGGTGGTAATGCTGCTGGTCATCGCGAACCCGCGATCGTGCGTTTCGGCAGGCATCAGCAGGGCCAAGGCGTTATCGCTGTCGACGGCGTTCTGGTACAGGCTCCCCGCCTCGTTGCAGGTAATCGACAGGTGGTAGCACTCCGGCACGAACTGGTTTGCCAGCTCAACGGCCGCGACGCTTTCCGGGCTATTGCCGGAGCGGGCAAACGAAATTAGCAGCAGCGGATGCGCAGGGCTGAAGTAGTCCATCGGGTTCGTGACCAGATCGGTTGTCGGGACGGCAGTGAAGTTTTTCCCGGTGTAGCTCGCGAGCCAGGGAGAAACAATATCGCCGATAAAGGCGGACGTGCCCGCGCCAGTCAGGACGATCCGCAGATCGTCCTTGCGCAGCAGCGGCGTCAGGAAACTGTCGATCGAAGCACGCAGGTTATCGATGTTGTTGAGCGAGCGGATCCAGCTGGCAGGCTGCTGGCGGATCTCTTCCTCGGTCCAGGTGCCGGTTGTCGCGGCGGTAGTGGTTTGTGGCATAACTCAGTCCTTAGTCGTGTGAATTCCACATCAGACGCTGGCAATCGTGTCGCTATCTTTCGTTTCGTTTCACTTGTTCACTTAAGCAGTTAAATAAAATTTATAGAAAAGAAATCGAAACTTCAATGGAATAAAAGAAATAAAACGAAAAGTGTGATCGTGAAAGGAAAGGGTAATTTTAAGGAAAAGAAAAGAAAGGCCTTACGATCGGGTGCCGTAAGGCCAACAGGAAACACAATGAAAGGGCTAAAGGGGGAGAGCCAGGCCCTGAATCCAGATCTGCTGGAGGTGTAAACCACCGTCCAGCGAAATAATATTGGCGCGTTTACCCGGGGCTATGGATCCGAGCTGACCGTCAATGCCCAGCAGCCGGGCAGGGTGCAGCGAGGCCATATGGATAGCGTCTTCAGGGGTTACGCCCGCATACTCCACCATATTCCTGACCGCGGCATCCAGCGACAGCGTGCTACCCGCCAGCCCGCCGGAGGCGGTTTTCACCACGCCGTGGTGCATCGTGACCTCTTCGCCACAGAGCGTATACCGTCCGTCCGGCATACCTGCCGCCTGCATGGCATCGGTAATCAGCACCACGCGATCCTGCGCGCAGCAGCATAAGCGCATCGCCCCCGGATGGACGTGGTGGCCGTCGGCAATCAGCTCCAGCCACGCCCGTTTGTCCGTAAGCCCTGCGCCGACCATACCGGGCTCTCTGTGGTGCAGCCCCGTCATGCCGTTGTAGCAGTGAACCAGCCCGTCGGCACCCGCATCAAACGCGGCGAGAGTTTGCCGGTACGTGGCAGCGCTGTGGCCCAGCATGACGCGTATACCGCGCTGTTTAAGATGGTGGATCGCCTGCAACGCGCCGGGTTTTTCTGGCGCGAGCGCCACTACCCGCAGCGTGCCCTGTGAAACGTCAACCAGCCTGTCCAGCTCAGCGATATCCAGCTCCCGGAACAGCTCCGGCGGATGCGCCCCTTTGTTCTGCGGCGTAAAGTACGGTCCTTCCAGATAGCTGCCCAGGATCTGCGCGCCGGGGCCGCCGGACTGAGTGCGCCGGGCGATACGCATCAGCGTGGCGTGAATACTCTCCAGCGGCGCTGTCACGGTGGTGGGTAAAAATGCGCCCACGCCTTCGCACGCTTTATGCATTGCCAGAGTATCAAGCACGTCAGGCGCATCATCCATGACGTCTACGCCCGCGCCGCCGTGGACGTGCGTATCGATATACGCCGGGCAAAGCAGCTCCGCATCGCGCGTCGTAACGCCCGCCGGGATGGGTTCAATCGCCGCAACCGCACCGCTTTCAATGCGTAGCTGGTGGTCGTCCAGCCAGCCCTGTTCGGTAAGGATCCGTCGCGCGCGCAGCAGCTGGCTCATATCCCTTCCTCGGCAGGGGCTTCCTCACGACAGCGCCCCAGCTCGTCCATCAGGCTCGTCAGACCGCGGTGTCCGCACTCCAGCGCCTGCAGACGAAACGCTTCGCTGCTTAATCCGTCGCGCTCCAGCACCATCTCCAGCAGCAGCTGCAGGTTGGTGCCGGTAATCACTTCGCTGCCCGGCCTTTGCATCGCGAGCGTGGATGCCACGCGGAACGGCGTGCCGCCGAGCAGGTCGGTGAGAAAAATAATATCGTGCTGCGCATCGAGTTCGCTCACCGCCTGCTCAAGCTGAGCGGTCAGCCGCGCGGTGGTGGAGGTTTCCGGAAAATCGATGGCGATAAACTGCGGCTGCTCGCCGAGGATCTGCTTCATCGCCTGCTCAAGCCCGCTGGCAAACCCGCCGTGACCCGTCAAAATAATGCCTAACATCGCAACCTCTTTGCTTTTACAGGAAGTGACAGAATTTACCGACAACGCCCAGCAGCACGGTGATACCAATCAGCCTCAGCGGGCTCCAGCCGCGGCGTACCAGCCAGAACATCGTCAGGGTGTAGACCAGCGGCAGGAACGCGGGCATCAGCTTGTCGATGACGTCGGCCTGCAGTTTGACAACGGCATCACCCGCCTTGATTTCGAGCGTGGTATTGAGGCGGACGTAGGTTGCCACCAGCGCGCCGATCACCGTCATCCCGACGATAGACGCCGCGTGGCCGACCTTTTTGGTGTTGGCTTTAATCAGAGGAATAGCCGCGACGCCCATCCGGTAAGCGTAGTGCGCCAGGCCAAAACGCAGGCCGAGGTGTACCACGTTAAACAGCACGATAAAGACCACCGCGCCCAGAATCGATCCTTGCAGCGCCAGGCTGGCACCAATACCGCCACAGATGGGCAGCAGGGTCAGCCAGAACATGGCATCGCCAATACCGCCGAGCGGCGCGCCGACGGCAATTTTGGTGCTCTGGATGCTGTTTACATCCTGCTTGGATCGCTCCATCGCCAGAATGATGCCGATAACAAAGGTCACCAGGAACGGGTGGGTGTTAAAGAAGCCCATATGGCCTTTCATCGCCCGCGCCAGGTCCCGCTTGTTGGTGTGGATCTTTTTCAACGCGGGCAGAAGCCCGTACAGCCAGCCGGAGGCCTGCATACGTTCGTAGTTAAACGAGGCCTGCAGCAGCATGGAACGCCAGGCCACGCGGTTAATATCCTTTTTCGTCAGTTCGGCACCGATGTTCTGGTCTTCGTAGACGTTTTCATTCACGCCGGTCAGCAGCGTCTCTTCGCTTTCAGACACGCCCGGCAGGGTGGTTTGGTTAGATGCCATCTTCGAATTCCTCTTTCTGAGCGGCGGGAGCCGTCGGTTCAGGTGATTTACGCATCAGGTCGATCAGCGCCATGGCCAGCGCGGCCGCCGCAATCGCCAGCACCGGAAGCTTGAGCCAGGCCGCGGCGACAAAGCCGATAATGAAGTAAGGGATGTAGACGTTTTTCATCATGATCTTCAACAGCACGGCGAAGCCGATGGCTGGCATGATGCCGCCCGCGACGCCGAGGCCGTCAATCAGACGCGCTGGCAGAACGTCAATGGCGGTTTTCGCGTGCTCCGCACCGAAATAGATGGGCAGAAATGCGCACAAGAAATAGAAGATGCCGAGCGCCAGCAGGGCCAGATAATTAACCCGTTCAATGCCGTTGGTATCAGCATTGGCCGCCATGCGATCGCAGCGGGACATCACGCCGGACATCACCGAGAAGAGGAACGTAATCCCCATCTGAACCGCAACGGCAAACGGCACGGCGACGCCAACGGCAACTTCCGGCTTCACGCCGGTGCTGATGGCAAATGCGGTGCCCACGATGGTGCCGATAATGACGTTCGGCGGCTGGGCACCGGCGAGCGGGGCCAGCCCCATCCAGACCAGCTCTAACGTACCGCCGGTCAAAATGCCGGTGTGCAGATCGCCCAGAATCAGGCCGACCAGCGGCCCGAGTACCACCGGGCGGTGCATGTGCGTTAACCCGTTAAACATATCCAGACCGGCGATAAAGGCGAGTATGCCCAACCCCAGCGCCTGCAACAGACTGATTTCCATTGTGAATCCCTCAGAGCAGTTTAAAGAGATCCAAAGCAGTTTCTGTTGGAACGCCCTGAACGAAGCATTCCACACCGGCCGCTTTCAGGCCGTTGAACGCGGCGATATCGTTCGCGTCGACAGAGACCGTTTTGGCAATTTGTTGTTTGCCACTGGCGTAGTGCATGTTTCCGACGTTAATACGGGTGATGGGCACGCCGCCCTCAACCAGCTTCAGAAAATCGGCGGGTGATTTGCAGACCAGCAGAATTTTCTGGCGGTCAGCGGCGCGGTGAATGTTGTCGATCGCTTTTTGCAGCGACCAGAAGCGCACGGCGATCCCTTCCGCGAGCACCATTTCCATCAGGTTCTGTTGAACCGGATCCTCTGCGACCTCATCGTTAGCGACCAGCACCAGGTTTGCCCCCGCAAACCCCACCCACTGCACGCCCACCTGACCGTGGATCAGGCGTTCGTCGATGCGGCATAAAACAATGTTTGGCATAGCGTTTTCCTCTTTTTTAATTATGCGTTTTGAGTCATTACGCCTTCGCAGGCGGCGTGGTACTGCTGGAGTATGTCCTGAATGTGGTCGATGATGAGTTCCCGTGGCGTTGACTTGAGAGCGCCCTCGCGAACTTTGCTGTACTGCAGCGGCAGGTACTGGCTGATCAGCGGCAGAGGAATAGGCTCGTCTGCCAGGTTACGCACCAGCCGTTCAAAGGTGTCGTCGATCTGGCTGTCCGGCCAGTAGTAGCGCACGCGGTCAGAGTAGCTGTAGCCGCGCGCCAGGCGACGCGCGTTGCCGTCACCGTGGTAATGGCTTTGCCAGTATTCCGGGCGATCGAGCATGACGTTTTCCAGCACGTGACGCAGGCCGGAGCTGGCTTTTGCCGGCAGCAGCTCCTCTTCTATGGCGGCCAGCGAGAACAGCGCTTCGCGCAGGGCGAAGGTCAGGGCGGGGCCAACTTTCAGAATCGCAAAATGATCGTTGACCAGCTGACGCAGCGCCTGCGGCGTCTGGTAGTCGGTGGAGTGCGCTTCAAACACCAGCGTATCGTAGGCTTCAACCATTTTGCTCAGGGCAACGGCTTTCTGTGGCTGATAGTCGCAGACGTGCGCGTGGTCGAACTCCACGCCGGGCTGGACCACCAGGCCAATAATGCGCGGCCAGATGTCACTTAAGCCTTCCTTTTCGAACGCGTGGCGGTGCGCTTCAAGCGTGGCGCGTGCCGCGTCCGGCGTGGTGACGGCAAGTTCGGTGAGCGTCTCGTGCGCACCACCGGGAACCGGCACTTCCGTGCCGATAACGTAGACCAGATCGGATTCACCAAACTGCTCGCGACAGGTCGCTTCGGCGATCTTCGCCAGGCGTGCGGCGCGTGCGGCAACGATCGCATCGGTCAGGGGAACGGGGTCGTCCTCGCATGACATGCTGCAGTCGAGGTGGATCTTTTTGAATCCGGCAGAGACATAGCTTTTGATCAGATCGTCTGCATTTGCCATCGCCTGTTCCGCAGGGAGATTTTGCCAGCGGTTAGGGCCCAAATGATCGCCGCCAAGGATCAGCTGTGACGTCGGGAAACCGAGCGAATCGGCAAGCTGGCAGACAAATCCGTAAAAATCTGCAGGCGTCATGCCGGTATAGCCGCCAAACTGATCCACCTGGTTGGAGGTGGCCTCGATCAGCAGTGGCGACTGATGCGAATGCGCGTAACGAATGGCAGCTTCAAGTACCAGCGGATGTGCGGAACAGACGGCATAGATCCCGTTTGAATTCCCTCGTTTATGTTGTTCCACCATTTCTGTCAGATGTTTCACTTTCCTCTCCATTTCGGATGGTAATGATATTTATCTTTCGTTTTGTTTCATTTAATCCTGCATCACGGTGATATAAAAATAAAACGAAAGATAATAGTTTTCCGATCTGTTTCACAAAAGAAACATAATGAAAGGTTTCAGCTCAGTGTTGGCTTGCGTCTGGACGTAAGGGGGGACTTGCATTCCCGAAAAAGAAAGGCCTTAATAGACAAAACGAAATGAAACGAAAGACTATTTATTAAGGAGCTCGTATGAGCAGCACCGATTCATCCGCGGAAAAGCGCATCACCGGCACCAGTGAAAGGCGAGAGCAGATCATTCAGCGGTTGCGGGCGCAGGGAAGCGTGCAGGTTAACGACCTGTCTCATCTGTACGGCGTATCGACGGTGACGATCCGCAACGACCTTGCGTTCCTGGAGAAGCAGGGCATTGCCGTTCGCGCTTACGGTGGGGCATTGATTTGCGAAGGCAACATGCCGGGCGCTGAGCCTTCCGTGGAGGATAAAAGCTCGCTGAATACGGCGGTGAAGCGCAGTATCGCGCAGGCCGCTGCCGCGCTGGTTAAACCCGGGCACCGTATTATTCTTGACTCCGGCACCACGACGTTTGAAATTGCCCGCATGCTGCGCCAGCACACGGACGTCATTGCGATGACCAACGGGATGAACGTGGCGAATGCGTTGCTGGAAGCGGAAGGGGTGGAACTGCTGATGACCGGCGGGCATCTGCGTCGTCAGTCGCAATCTTTCTACGGTGACCAGGCAGAACAATCGCTACAGAATTACCATTTTGACCTGCTGTTCCTGGGCGTTGACGCCATCGATCTCGATCGCGGCGTGAGCACGCACAACGAGGATGAAGCTCGTCTGAATCGCAAAATGTGCGAGGTGGCGGAGCGTATTATCGTTGTCACTGACTCCAGCAAATTTAACCGCTCAAGCCTGCATAAAATCATTGATACACAAAGGATTGATATGATTATTGTCGATGAAGGTATTCCGGCGGAGAGCCTGGACGGGCTGCGGAAAAGCGGGATTGATGTGGTGTTGGTTTAAGGTTTTTACCCTCTCCCCTATGGGGAGAGGGCAGGGTGAGGGGAAGTCACGTCACCGGTGCCGGGTTGAACACCGCCAGCTGATTATGCAGCCCCCACTGATCAGAGAACGTTTTCTTCCGCCCACTGGCCACATCCAGAATGAAGTGGAACAGTTTCCAGCCCACGTCCTCAATACTTTCTTCCCCGGTAGCGATGGTGCCTGCGTTGATATCCATTAAGTCATACCAGCGGTTTGCCAGCTCGGTGCGCGTCGCCATTTTAATCACCGGCACCGCCATCAGGCCGTACGGCGTGCCGCGCCCGGTGGTAAAGACCTGCACCGTAATGCCGGATGCCACCTGCTGCGTGCCACAAACAAAATCGCTGGCCGGCGTTGCCGCGTAAATCAGGCCGCGTTTCGTCGGGCGCTGGCCCGGAGATAGCACTTCTGCAATGGCACTCTGACCGGATTTTGCAATGGAGCCGAGGGCTTTTTCCACCACGTTTGCCAGGCCGCCTTTCTTGTTGCCCGGAGACGGGTTGGCGCTGCGGTCGGTTTTGCCCATATCAAGATAGTTGTCGTACCAGGCCATTTCCTCGAGCAGGCGCTTGCCGACCTCTTCATTAACGGCGCGTGGCGTCAGCAGATGGATGGCGTCACGCACTTCGGTCACCTCGGAGAACATCACCGTGGCGCCGCAGCGAACAAGCAGATCGGACGCATAACCCACCGCCGGGTTGGCCGTCACGCCGGAGAAGGCATCGCTCCCGCCGCACTGGGTGCCCACGACCAGTTCCGAGGCCTGGCACGTTTCACGCTGGCGGCGGTTAAGCTTGTCCAGATGACGCTCTGCCACCTGCAGAATATCGTCGACCATTGAGCGGAAACCAACGTGGTGTTCGTCCTGCAGGCGCACGATGCTGGCCTCGTCTGCCGGAATGGCTTTCACATCTTCGGTGCCCTGCAGCAGGCGCTCTGGCTGCAATTTTTCACACCCCAGACCGATGACCATCACCTCGCCGCCAAAGTTCGGATTCAGGGCGATATTGTGAATGGTACGGATAGGCACCACGGCAGCGGGTGCGTTAATCGCCACGCCGCAGCCGTAGAGGTGGTTCAGGCCCACCACGCCGTCGACGTTCGGGTATTTCGGCAGCAGATCGCGTTCGATGATTTTCACCACGTAATCCACGACGCCTGCCACGCAGTGCACGCTGGTGGTAATGCCAAGCAGGTTCTTGGTGCCGACGCTGCCGTCCGCATTGCGGTAGCCTTCGAAGGTATAACCCTCCAGCGGAGGTAGCGGTTCCGGCACGCGGGTCGCCAGCGGAAGCGTGTTCAGCGGCGGCGCTTCCGGCAGCGCCACCAGCGACTCCTCAACCCAGCTACCCTGTGGTATAGAGCGAACGGCATAGCCGATGACTTCACCGTAACGTACGATTTCGCTGTTAGCTGGGATATCCACCAGGGCGACTTTATGTCCCTGTGGAATATGTTCAATCAGTTCCAGCCCGTCCGGGAAGCGGGTGCCCGCTTTTAAGCCATTATCGTTGACAATAATCGCCACATTATCGGTGTCGTGTACTTTTATATAAAACGCCGTCGGCGCTGCCTGTCGAATTTCAATGTTGGCCATTGTTCAGTATTCTCCAGCAAAGTGTCTGATAATAAATTCAGCCAATTTTCTAACGGTAGAAATAAATACGCGGCTTTCAGAATTAAAGCATGTCAGTACAGGGGGCATGAAAATGTGATCGCGATCGCTCCCGAACCGGTAATCCCTGATTCTGTGCATTAGCGCCCAGTGCTTTGTGCATATGCAAAAATTTTTATCAAAATATACCGCAATGCTTGAGCATTACAACAATGTGCGGTCGTGGATTGCGTCTTATACTGAATGACGATTTTATAACGCCAAAATACGTCAGAATAATAAATACAATGCTGGCGCGGTGTCTGAATAAATAAAATGATACTGAAAAAGGCTGCGGAATAAAAAAGGTAAATACGATGAGTAACGATATCTTCCCGAATAAATTTAAAGCGGCCCTCGCGGCGCACCAGATTCAGATTGGCTGCTGGTCCGCGCTGGCAAACCCAATCAGTACCGAAGTGCTGGGCCTGGCCGGTTTCGACTGGCTGGTGCTGGATGGCGAACATGCGCCGAACGATATCAGCACGTTTATTCCGCAGCTGATGACGCTGAAAGGCAGCCATAGCGCCCCGGTAGTGCGTGTACCCACCAACGAGCCGGTGATTATCAAGCGTCTGCTGGATATCGGCTTCTACAACTTTCTGATCCCGTTTGTGGAGACGGAAGAACAAGCGGCGCTGGCCGTAGCTTCAACGCGCTATCCGCCAGAAGGGATCCGCGGCGTTTCCGTTTCGCATCGCGCCAATATGTTTGGCACCGTGCCGGACTACTTCGTGCAGTCTAATAACAACATCACCATTCTGGTTCAGATCGAGAGCCAGCAGGGCGTTGATAACCTCGACGCGATTGCAGCCACAAACGGCGTGGACGGTATCTTCGTCGGCCCAAGCGATCTGGCTGCCGCCTTTGGCCATCTGGGTAACGCCAGCCACCCTGACGTGCAGCGCGCGATCCAGCATATCTTTGCCCGCGCTAAAGCACACGGCAAACCGTGTGGCATTCTGGCGCCGGTTGAGGCTGATGCTCGTCGCTATCTGGAGTGGGGAGCCACGTTTGTTGCCGTCGGCAGCGACCTCGGCGTATTCCGCTCGGCTACGCAGAAATTAGCGGACGCTTTTAAAAAATAACCATCATTGAGGAAACAGATTATGACGCTGAAAGTGGGTTTTATTGGCCTGGGGATCATGGGTAAACCAATGAGTAAGAACCTCATCAAAGCGGGTTACTCACTGGTGGTATCCGATCATAATTCGCAGGCCGTGGCTGAGGTAATGGCGGCTGGCGCAGAAACGGCCACCACCGCCAGAGCCATTGCCGAGCAGTGCGATGTCATCATCACCATGCTGCCAAACTCCCCGCATGTTAAAGAGGTTGCGCTGGGTGAAAACGGCATTATCGACGGTGCGAAGCCGGGCCTGGTGCTGATTGATATGAGCTCTATTGCGCCGCTCGCGAGCCGTGAAATCAGCGAGGCGTTAAAAGCGAAGGGCGTCGATATGCTGGATGCACCGGTCAGCGGCGGTGAGCCGAAAGCGATCGACGGCACGCTGTCGGTGATGGTCGGCGGTGCTAAAGCCGTTTTCGATAGATTTTACGACCTGATGAAAGCGATGGCGGGCTCCGTGGTGCATACCGGGGATATCGGGGCGGGTAACGTGACCAAGCTGGCAAACCAGGTGATTGTGGCGCTGAACATTGCCGCCATGTCCGAAGCGCTGACGCTGGCAACCAAAGCGGGCGTCAATCCGGACCTGGTTTATCAGGCCATTCGTGGTGGTCTGGCGGGCAGTACCGTGCTGGATGCCAAAGCGCCGATGGTCATGGATCGTAATTTCAAACCCGGTTTCCGCATCGACCTGCATATCAAAGATCTGGCGAACGCGCTGGATACGTCACACGGCGTGGGCGCACAGCTGCCTCTGACCGCGGCGGTCATGGAGATGATGCAGGCGCTGCGTGCCGATGGCCTGGGCACGGCCGATCATAGCGCGATTGCATGCTATTACGAGAAACTGGCGAAGGTGGAAGTGGCGCGTTAATCACGCCTTGCCCACACCTTAGGGTGACAGCGGCGCGCAAACCCTCTATACTGCGCGCCGAAGCTGACCAGACAGTCGCCGCTTCGTCGTCGTCCCTTTCGGGGGAGACGGGCGGAGGGGAGGAAAGTCCGGGCTCCATAGGGCAGGGTGCCAGGTAACGCCTGGGGGGGAAACCCACGACCAGTGCAACAGAGAGCAAACCGCCGATGGCCCGCGCAAGCGGGATCAGGTAAGGGTGAAAGGGTGCGGTAAGAGCGCACCGCGCGGCTGGTAACAGTCCGTGGCACGGTAAACTCCACCCGGAGCAAGGCCAAATAGGGGTTCACAAGGTACGGCCCGTACTGAACCCGGGTAGGCTGCTTGAGCCAGTGAGCGATTGCTGGCCTAGATGAATGACTGTCCAACGACAGAACCCGGCTTATCGGTCAGCTTCAACTTCTTCTATAACAATACGTTGGTGTGTCTCAGATTTTCTAAGGCAAAACTGTGACACAGACTGTGATACAAAAGAGACACACCAACGGCTGTTCTATCCCCAACATCCTAAAGCGTGGCAATCGCTACAGCGTTCATTTCAGACTACCTTCAGGCGGTTTTTTCGCGTGTCTCTGGGCTGCGATTCAGCCAGTAGAGCAAGATTTATATCTTTCCGTCTCCCTATGTTCATTTCATTTGTAAAATCGTCCCGGTTTGAGCCAGCCCTACTATTGGATATCGTGCAGAAAAGGAGGAAATTAGAACAAAAATACATTGATGATTATTTACTCAGCATTCAGACCGCCTTCTATGTCGCAGCAAAAAATCCCCTCAAAAGTGCGTAGTACTATGCGAAAGTCAGGTTCGCTAGCTGATGAAAAACGTAATTTGTTTGAGTACCTACGTCACCAAGTCGAAACATTGTCCATACAGCAAAAGCTTCAATATTTCACAATCCGAATGAAATAACAGAAAATATTTACCGAGTGAATTATTTAAAACAATGTTTCAATTTTGGTGATAAACCGCTTTTGGGTGCATGGGTGTTATTTGTACAATGTGTCCGAGAACAGAAAAATTCACAGCAAGCAGAGGGACTTATGCAACAGTACACCAACGAACTCACTTCATCGGTCATCGCATCTTTCGATGCTCCCCGTTATACCGACCAGCAACTATCAGAAATGAATGTGGAAGCCCGCAATCTCATTATTGAACAGCAAGAATATGCCCGACACCATCCAATCACAGCCATCTATCGTGCAGCGGTTGCCGGAAGTCTTACTCTTCGGGGTGGCGTTGTCGATGAACCTAATCCGGATCCGAGTCAGGGCATGAAAGTCCAACTCGATAATGGTCAATGGGTCAGCATGGTTACAGAAGGTGCAACCGTGACCTATCCAGACGGGACTAAGGCCACCATTATCACCAGCGCCGGACAGTTAAGCGAATGGGAAGGTAAAGGGATCGCGCTGGTTGGTAGTTTACTTGATAACGGAGATCAAATTCTCAGCACCCCTGATTATAGATTGATGTTCTCTTTCCGCGAGGGTGAATCAATGCCAGATGATTTCCTGACTGTTGCAAAGGTGGCGTAAATGGGGGGAATGCGTCCAAACGTTTTAGGTCGTGGAATAGCGTTGTTTGGTGATCAGACTACAACTGGCGCAAAGCTAATCCCCTCACTTTCTTTCGGTAACATTCTGGGCCGTCGCCCGATTGTTCTGGGTGACAAGACCACAGCTTGCCCAAAATGCGGCAAAGAAGGAAAAGTTGTTGAAGGTGAGCCACACCGCACAATTCACCAGATCCCTGTTGCCGTGGACAAGTGCGTAGTTTTATGTGGCTGCCTCTCTGGATCTAACCGTATCATAGCCCCTTTGGGCTGGATAGGCCCAGGTGAATCCCCCTCTCAGGCAACAGCAAGGTATCTGGCAGAAGCGGCAACCGCAGCAGCCACTTTAGCTGCATCTCAACAGTCGCAGGTAGAACCAGAACAACACGCCCAAACAGCGAAAAAGAAAACAGGTATTGACGCAGGTTTTACCATTATTCCTTACGGCGGTACTACAGAAGCTTGGCAACGTCTGCTATTTACGGAAAACCCGCCAGCAGGCGTAAAGGAGCTATTCGCTACACTAAACGGCCCGGATAAAAGATATAAAGCGGGTTCTATCATGCTGGTAGTTGACCCCGATAAGCAGGATGAAGAGCAAATCTCCCATATGCGGGCCGCGAAACAGCGGATTGATGCAGCATTAGCGCCGCTCTCCATCCAGCAGGCTAACTTCCTTTTCAAATATAAAGATACCATTGAGATGTTTGCAGCTGCTGCGACTACTGCAAACGATGCTGCTGGAAAGGCAGGAAGAGCGACGGAAGCAGCGAAGGGATATTTCGAGAGAGTCGAAAAAATTCTCGTCGAGATCGAGAAGACATACAAAAACCAGTACATCACAAGCGGCACACTGATCGGTGAACAATTCTTCGTTGAACGCCGTCGCTTATTTGGTCAACTTGATAGCGTGCTGAAGATGTTCATGAAACATCGATTCATGTTCAACGAATACACCGATCTGAAAAGCGCCCTTGGCCTTTCCAGCCGTTCAATTACCCACCGCTGGAATGAAACTGGTGTTAGTGATATTGAAGGTTACGCAACCCATATCGAGAAGCTGGCGAAGTACGTTAAGTGGATGGAAACAGCCGGGAAGATCGGTATTGGTCTGTCTGCTTTGGATACCGCAGCGAAGATCATGGAAGCCTGCACCGTTGGCAGGGATTGCGCCAAAACCTCGTTTACTTCCATCGGTGAATTTTCAGGTGGCCTAGTAGGTGGAGCTGTGGGAGCTAGGATTATTGGCGCTGGCGCAGCAAATACTATTTGCGCTGTGGTTCTGGGGGCTGCAACCATAGAGGCAGGAGGAGCGGGAGCGCTGCTTTGCACGCTCAGTGTATCTGGCGGAATTGCATACGGAAGCGATAAAGCTTTTAGCTGGTCTGTCGGAAAAGCGAGCGAATCCATTGGGGAGGCCCTCGGTCTTTATGAGATTACCAGTGATGATTAGTATAAAAATGGTATCGGTTATAGCCACACTTACAGGATTGTTATTAGGTGTCTTGAGCATCGTCGTGTCCGTCTTAAACCGTAAACGGTTTAGCGAAATTTGCGTCCTGTACAAAAAAAAATATGGCAGCCTTCCTGATGCCGTCTTGCTGTTCGAAAACGTCAACACGCTTTACGTCAACATAGCCTATAGTACGAAAGTGCAGTTCATCTACATCCCTCTATTATGGAATCGCAGTTCAATCCTGACCAAAAACGATGACAAGGACTTCATCAGAGGACTTCCCAAACGGCTGATCGGACCTTTCTATGTCGAGATATATCTGGCTGTCGTCAGTCTAATCTTCTTTATCATTGGGGGGCTACTGATGGTAGCGATAGAGCGCGGTTGGGTGTAAAAGGCGCGTCCCTTAGCGGGCTTTACTCTATAACACTAAGTGCGATACAGTCTGCGACAAATGATAACCCCAGCGCCGCAGATGCCTGACGTATGGTTGAACGAACCCGGCTTATCGGTCAGCTTCAACTTCTCGGAGAACCCCGCTTCGGCGGGGTTTTTGCTTTCAGGGGGGTGTAGGCTGGGTAAGCGCAGCGCCACCCGGCACCAGACAAACGACATCAATTCTCATATTTGCGACATTAAGCACATTTCACTGTTTTTATCCCTTCCGTATCGCTCCTGTGTCTGCGGACGATCGTCATCACAAAATTTCACGCTAAAAAACAGGCTATTTTCAGTATTGATAATTTGTTATTATTGTTACCTTAATGATCGCGAAACTTTTCTCGTTTGATATGCATATATTGAATTCAAATACATTTCTCCCGTGAATATGTGACGTATTCCACTCTTTTCCGCCAGCCTGAAAATTCGCGTCGGAAAAATTTGATAATTGAAAGAATGTTTCAAACAAATAGCGGTTATTTATTGGCCTTTAATTGCCTGAAATATCGTCTTTATTGATTTTTTCCAGACGGTAAAATTTATCCGGGTTATCGCCATAAAATAAATTTATTACCGCTATTTTTGTTGATCAATATCAGCGTAGTAGCGTATTTATCCTATGGTATCCATTTGATAAATATATGTTTTATTGGTTTTTTGAGGTGTAGGTTAAGGGGGCTGGAAAGCAAATTGTGAGTAACAGCACATACCCCTTCAAACATTATTGAGTAGAATTCACCCCGTCATAGGGAAATAAGTGCAGAATATTATGAACACTATTATTCTACCGAAAACACAGCACCTCGTGGTATTTCAGGAAGTCATTAAAAGTGGCTCCATAGGTTCTGCAGCAAGACAGCTGGGCCTGACGCAGCCCGCCGTCAGCAAAATCATCAGCGATATTGAGTCCTACTTCGGCGTGGAAGTGATGGTGCGTAAAAACACCGGCGTAAAACTCACTGCCGCGGGCCAGGTTCTGCTCTCGTACTCTGAGTCGATCACCCGCGAAATGAAAAACATGGTGAGTGAGATCAACAGCCTGAGTTTCAGCACCGTTATGGACGTCTCCTTTGGTTACCCGTCGCTGATCGGCTTTACCTTCCTGTCTGAGATGATCAAAAAATTCAAGGAAGTGTTCCCGAAAGCACGCGTCTCGATGTATGAAGCTCAGCTCTCCTCTTTCCTGCCGGCCATTCGCGACGGTCGTCTGGATTTCGCTATCGGCACGCTGAGCGATGAAATGCTGTTGCAGGATCTGCACGTCGAACCGCTGTTTGAGTCCGAGTTTGTGCTGGTCGCCAGCAAAACGCGAACGTGCACCGGCCCGACGACACTGGCATCGCTCACGCACGAGCAGTGGGTGATGCCGCAAACCGATATGGGCTACTACAAAGAACTTCTGACCACCCTGCAAGACAACCACATCAGCATCGAAAACATCGTCCAGACCGATTCCGTCGTCACCATTTATAACCTTGTCCTGAATGCCGATTATCTGACGGTCA
Organism: Enterobacter sp. ECC-019; assembly: GCF_043974075.1. Classification (NCBI taxonomy): domain Bacteria; kingdom Pseudomonadati; phylum Pseudomonadota; class Gammaproteobacteria; order Enterobacterales; family Enterobacteriaceae; genus Enterobacter; species Enterobacter sp. ECC-019. Next base: position 4,856,430 of record NZ_CP143759.1, on the reverse strand, counting down.
TTCCCCGCGATATGATTGCACCGTTCGGTTCTGACCAGTTTATTGTGCTGCCAGTGGAAGATGAATTACCCGTGGCGCGTTATGCCGCCGTGTGGTCAAAAAATTACAGGATTAAAAAATCGGCGTCAGTATTAGTTGAGCTGGCAAAACAATATTCGTCGATGAATATCGAAAGACGACGATGAATAATTAGTATCCATTTTAAAAACACCCAGAGCGTTAACGTGTTAACGCGCTGATACCCTGACTTTGCCTGAAAAGAATGAATTATTATAACGAGGATATTATGCATATTACCTACGATCTGCCGGTAACGATTGAAGATATTCAGGACGCCAGAAAACGACTGGCAGGAAAAATATATAAAACCGGTATGCCACGTTCGAATTATCTGAGCGAACGCTGTAAGGGCGAAATATTCCTGAAGTTTGAGAACATGCAGCGTACCGGCTCGTTTAAGATCCGCGGCGCGTTTAACAAGTTAAGCTCGCTGACCGACGCTGAAAAACGCAAAGGCGTTGTCGCCTGCTCCGCGGGGAACCACGCGCAGGGGGTGTCCCTCTCCTGCGCCATGCTCGGCATCGACGGTAAAGTGGTGATGCCGATGGGCGCGCCGAAATCCAAGGTTGCCGCTACCCGCGACTACTCCGCAGAAGTCGTGCTGCACGGTGAAAACTTCAACGACACCATCGCCAAAGTCAGCGAAATCGTCGAGATGGAAGGGCGTATTTTTATTCCCCCTTACGACGATGCCAAAGTCATCGCCGGGCAGGGCACCATCGGTCTGGAAATTCTTGAAGATTTATACGATGTGGATAACGTCATTGTGCCTGTCGGCGGTGGCGGTTTAATAGCCGGGATTGCGACGGCGATTAAATCCATCAACCCCACCATAAATATTATCGGTGTACAGTCTGAAAACGTTCACGGAATGGCAGCCTCCTGGCAGGCAGGAGAAATAACCAACCATCGCGTTACCGGCACGTTAGCCGACGGCTGCGATGTCTCTCGTCCGGGGAAATTAACCTTCGAAATCGTTCGTGAGCTGGTTGATGACATTGTGCTGGTCAGCGAAGACAACATTCGCGACAGCATGATCGCGCTTATTCAGCGAAATAAAGTGGTGACGGAAGGCGCGGGTGCGCTGGCCTGTGCCGCGTTATTAAGCGGCAAGCTTGACCACTATATTCAGGGTCGTAAAACCGTCTGCATTATTTCCGGCGGCAATATCGATCTCTCCCGCGTTTCCCAAATTACCGGCTTCGTTGACGCATAAAGGTGACCTATGAGCAACACAGAAAGCATTATCGTTGGCCAGACAAAAACGTCCTCCTGGCGTAAGTCTGATACCACCTGGACGCTTGGCCTGTTTGGTACCGCTATTGGCGCAGGCGTGCTGTTCTTCCCCATTCGCGCAGGCTTTGGTGGATTGATCCCGATCCTGCTGATGCTGGTTCTCGCGTTCCCGATTGCGTTTTACTGCCACCGCGCGCTGGCGCGTTTGTGTCTGTCCGGCAGCAACGTTTCCGGCAACATCACCGAAACGGTGGAAGAGCATTTTGGTAAAACAGGCGGGGTGGTGATCACTTTCCTCTACTTCTTCGCCATTTGCCCACTGCTGTGGATTTACGGCGTCACCATTACCAACACCTTTATGACCTTCTGGGAAAACCAGCTCCAGCTGCCTGCGCTAAACCGCGGCGTGGTGGCGCTGTTCCTGCTGCTGGTGATGGCCTTTGTTATCTGGTTTGGTAAAGACCTGATGGTGAAGGTCATGAGCTTCCTGGTGTTCCCGTTTATCGCCAGCCTGGTGCTGATTTCCCTGTCGCTGATCCCTTACTGGAACTCGGCGGTGATCGACCAGGTCAACCTGAGTGAAATCGCCTTTACCGGCCATGACGGCATTCTGGTCACGGTGTGGCTGGGTATCTCCATCATGGTCTTCTCCTTCAACTTCTCGCCTATCGTCTCCTCGTTTGTAGTCTCCAAGCGCGAAGAGTACGAGCCTGAGTTCGGGAAAGAGTTCACCGAGCAGAAATGTTCCAAAATCATCGGTCGTGCCAGCCTGCTGATGGTGGCCGTGGTGATGTTCTTCGCCTTTAGCTGTCTGTTTACGCTCTCTCCGCAGAACATGGCGGACGCCAAGGCGCAGAACATTCCGGTGCTCTCTTACCTGGCGAACCACTTTGCGTCAATGTCAGGAACCAAATCGACGTTCGCAACGGTACTGGAATACGGTGCCTCCATCATCGCGCTGGTCGCTATCTTCAAATCCTTCTTCGGGCACTACCTGGGCACGCTGGAAGGGCTGAATGGCCTGATCCTTAAGTTCGGCTACAAGGGCGACAAGAAGAAAGTCTCTGTTGGCAAACTGAACACCATCAGCATGGTGTTCATCATGGGCTCCACCTGGGTTGTGGCCTACGCCAACCCGAACATTCTGGACCTTATTGAAGCCATGGGTGCGCCAATCATCGCCTCTCTGCTGTGCCTGCTGCCGATGTATGCCATCCGCAAGGCACCGGCGCTGGCGAAATACAAAGGGCGCACCGAGAACATCTTCGTTACCGCGGTCGGCCTGCTGACCATTCTGAATATCGTTTACAAACTGTTCTAACCCATTGCTCAGGAAGAGCGGAGTCACATGATGATTGAGTTTCCGGTTGTACTGGTTATTAACTGCGGATCGTCCTCTGTTAAGTTTTCGGTGCTCGACGCCAGCAGTTGCGATCCCCTGATGACGGGCATTGCAGACGGGATCAACACCGAGAAGGCCTTTATTTCCGTGAACGGGGGTGAGCCAGCCAGACTGGCTCACCAGGACTACGAAGGGGCGCTGTCTGCCATCGCCCTGGAGCTGGAGAAGCGTAACCTGATGAGCAGCGTGGCCTTAATTGGCCACCGCATTGCGCACGGCGGCGATCTCTTCAGCGAGTCGACCCTGATCACGGAAGAGGTGATTGAGCAGATCCGCCAGGTCTCCCCGCTGGCGCCACTGCATAACTACGCCAACCTGAGCGGCGTGGAAGCCGCAGAGCGCCTGTTCCCGGGCGTGCAGCAGGTGGCGGTATTTGATACCAGCTTCCACCAGACGCTGCCGCCGCAGGCGTATCTGTACGGTCTACCGTACCGCTATTTTGAAGAGCTGGGCGTGCGCCGCTACGGCTTCCACGGGACCTCTCACCGTTACGTGGCCGCGCAGGCGCATACGCTTCTCGGGCTGTCCCCCGATGACAGCGGGCTGGTGATTGCCCATCTCGGGAACGGGGCGTCCATCTGCGCGGTGCGCAACGGCGAAAGCGTCGATACCTCAATGGGGATGACGCCGCTGGAAGGGCTGGTGATGGGCACGCGCTGCGGCGACGTGGACTTCGGCGCGATGGCGTGGATTGCCCAGCAGACCGGCCAGTCGTTTGAAGATCTGGAGCGCGTGGTCAATAAAGAGTCCGGGCTGCTGGGGATCTCCGGCATCTCTTCAGACCTGCGCGCGCTGGAGAAAGCCTGGCACGAAGGCAGCGAGCGGGCACAGCTGGCAATACACACCTTTGTTCACCGTATTGCGCGGCACATTGCGGGTCACGCGGCGTCGCTGCACCGCCTGGATGGGGTGGTCTTTACCGGCGGCATTGGCGAAAACTCGAAGCTTGTCCGCGCGCTGGTGGCGGAACGCCTGAAAGTCTTTGGCATCATCCTCGACGATGCCAAAAATGCCCTGCCGGGCAGCGCGGGTGAGCGCGTCATTAGCACCGAGTCGTCCCGCGTGGCCTGCGCGGTTGTCCCTACCAACGAAGAAAAAATGATCGCGCTGGACGCCCTCCGTCTTGGGAAGGTTGCCCCGGCTGCGGCTTACGCCTGATAAAGCGAGAATCACATGAAAGTAACAATCGATACGGGCGTCGCACCCTACAGCGACGCATGGGCCGGGTTTCGCGGTGAAGAATGGAAAAACGCCGTCAACGTCCGCGATTTTATTCAGCATAACTACACCCCTTATGAAGGCGATGAAACTTTCCTCGCGCAGGCGACGCCAGCAACGACGGCGCTGTGGCAGAAGGTAATGGTCGGCATTCGCCAGGAGAACGCCACCCACGCTCCGGTGGATTTTGACACCAACATTGCCACCACTATTACGGCCCACGGGCCGGGCTATATCGACCAGGATCTGGAGACGATCGTCGGGCTGCAAACCGATAAGCCGCTCAAGCGTGCGCTCCATCCGTACGGCGGGATCAACATGATCCGCAGCTCGTTCGAAGCCTATGGCCGGGAGATGGATCCGCAGTTCGAATACCTGTTTACCGACCTGCGCAAAACCCACAACCAGGGCGTGTTTGACGTCTACTCCCCGGAGATGATGCGCTGTCGTAAATCCGGCGTGCTGACCGGTCTGCCAGACGGCTACGGGCGCGGACGCATCATCGGAGACTATCGCCGCGTGGCGCTGTACGGGATCGCTTATCTGGTGCGCGAGCGTGAACTCCAGTTTACGGATCTGCAGGGCAGGCTGGAGCGCGGTGAAGATCTGGAGGCGACGATCCGCCTGCGTGAAGAGCTGGCGGAGCACAAGCGCGCGCTGCTGCAGATCCAGCAGATGGCGGCGAACTATGGCTTTGATATCTCGCGCCCGGCGATGAACGCCCAGGAAGCGGTGCAGTGGGTCTATTTTGCCTACCTTGCCGCGGTGAAATCCCAGAACGGCGGGGCGATGTCGCTGGGGCGCACGGCCTCGTTCCTCGATATCTACATTGAACGCGACATGCAGGCAGGACGGCTGAATGAAGTTCAGGCGCAGGAGCTGATCGACCACTTCATCATGAAGATCCGTATGGTGCGCTTCCTGCGCACGCCGGAGTTCGACACGCTCTTCTCCGGCGATCCGATCTGGGCGACGGAAGTGATCGGCGGCATGGGGCTGGACGGGCGCACGCTGGTGACCAAAAACAGCTTCCGTTATCTGCATACCCTGCACACCATGGGGCCTGCACCGGAGCCGAACCTGACGATCCTCTGGTCTGAACAACTGCCGATCGCGTTCAAGAAATACGCCGCGCAGGTGTCGATCGTCACCTCTTCGCTGCAGTATGAGAACGACGATCTGATGCGTGCGGACTTCAACAGCGACGACTACGCCATTGCCTGCTGCGTCAGCCCGATGGTGATCGGCAAGCAGATGCAGTTCTTTGGCGCGCGTGCCAACCTCGCCAAAACGCTGCTGTACGCGATCAACGGCGGGGTGGACGAAAAGCTGAAGATCCAGGTCGGCCCGAAAACCGAGCCGCTGCTGGATGACGTGCTGGAATACGACACCGTGATGGCGAGCCTCGATCACTTTATGGACTGGCTGGCGGTGCAGTACATCAGCGCCCTGAATCTCATTCACTACATGCATGATAAGTACAGCTACGAAGCCTCGCTGATGGCGCTGCACGATCGGGACGTCTATCGCACCATGGCCTGCGGCATTGCCGGGCTGTCGGTGGCGGCGGATTCCCTGTCGGCCATTAAATATGCCACGGTGAAGCCGGTGCGCGACCATACCGGACTGGCGGTCGATTTCGTGATTGAAGGGGACTATCCGCAGTACGGCAACAACGACGACCGCGTGGACAGCATCGCCTGCGACCTGGTGGAGCGCTTTATGAAGAAAATTCAGGCGCTGCGGACCTACCGCAACGCGGTGCCAACCCAGTCGATACTGACCATCACCTCCAACGTGGTTTACGGCCAGAAGACCGGGAACACGCCGGACGGACGCCGCGGCGGCACGCCGTTTGCGCCTGGCGCGAACCCGATGCACGGTCGCGACAGAAAAGGGGCGGTGGCCTCGCTAACGTCGGTTGCCAAACTGCCGTTCACCTATGCGAAAGATGGGATCTCCTACACCTTCTCCATCGTGCCGCAGGCGCTGGGCAAGGACGAGCGGGTGCGCAAAACCAACCTGGTAGGGCTGCTGGACGGGTATTTCCATCATGAAGCGTCCATTGAGGGTGGGCAGCATCTGAACGTCAATGTCATGAACCGGGAAATGCTCCTCGATGCCATTGCGCATCCCGAGAATTACCCGAACCTGACAATCCGCGTTTCGGGCTATGCGGTGCGTTTTAATGCACTGACGCGCGAGCAGCAGCAGGATGTGATTTCGCGAACGTTTACCCAATCTATCTAAAGTGAGTTCTTATGCCCCCTCAACGCAGGGGGCATTTTTTTGCCCGCTAAACATACAAAATTGTTTATATAATTACTCACACATATTCATCCGCTCTTGAAAAACAATACGCCTGCTTTTCCCTATAACAGCATGTAAGGACAGTAAGATGATGAAAATGACCCGTATTGCGCTGGTCGCCGCCTCGCTGGCAGTGTGCAGTTTTACGGCACAGGCCGCGAACGTTGAGGCAGCCCCGTCTCCCTCGCAGGATCCGCTGGTACAGCACCTGAAGCTCAGCAATGAGCAGGTTAAGAAGATTGAAGATCTGCATAAGCAACTGGAACAAAATGTCAGCAAGATCTCGATGACGGGCGTGAAGGACGGCGCGCTGATCGACATGTTCCAGGCGGGTAAATGGGACGAAAGCACGGTAAAAAGCCAGCTTACCGCCTTTAGCAAAATTGAAGAGCAGACCCGTTATTACCGCGTGAAATATTACTTCGACGTCAGCCAGGTATTGACGCCGGAACAGCGTAAACAGATTCGAACCGATATGGCGAATGCGCTGGCTGAATGATTTCTGACCCGCGCCAGGCGCGGGTTTTTTATTTTTTGATCGCCGTCACTTTTAGAAAATCCACGTTAAACGACCAGAAACGGAAGCAAAATTTCCTCCAGATGCAGAATGTCCTTATAAAAATTGTGACATTTTTCTCTCGCGCTCCAGATATGATCTTTCCACACGAATAACACGCACCTGCTGCCCTCTGAATCGCCATCGCTGGCGATCGGAAACCTATAAAAACAACTGTTTACCCTACAAAATAAGCGAGTGCCCAATGGATACGGCAACAAACAGCAGTGTGATTGTGAGTGATTCCCCTGCGGCAAGGCGGGCGGGAATGAGCGAAAGCGAGTGGCAAGCGGCAATTAAATTCGACAGCACCGACACGGGCTGGGTCATCATGAGTATCGGGATGGCTATCGGCGCGGGGATAGTTTTTCTCCCCGTACAGGTAGGATTAATGGGGCTGTGGGTGTTTTTGCTCTCATCAATCATCGGCTATCCGGCCATGTATTTATTCCAGCGTCTGTTTATTAATACGCTGGCGGAATCGCCGGAGTGCAAAGATTACCCGAGCGTAATTAGCGGTTATTTGGGTAAGAACTGGGGCATCTTATTAGGCGCGCTCTATTTCGTGATGCTGGTGATCTGGATGTTTGTCTATTCCACGGCCATCACCAACGACAGCGCCTCGTATTTGCACACCTTCGGCGTGACCGACGGTTTGTTATCTGACAATCCGTTTTACGGGCTATGCCTGATCTGCATTCTGGTGGCCATTTCGTCGCGCGGTGAAAAGCTGCTGTTTAAAGTCTCCAGCCTGATGGTGCTGACCAAATTGTTTGTGGTGGCCGCGCTGGGGCTGTCGATGATTGGGCTCTGGCATCTGGCCAACGTGGGCATGCTACCGCCTGCGGGGCTGCTGATTAAAAACGCCATCATTACGCTGCCCTTTACCTTAACCTCCATTCTGTTTATTCAGACCTTAAGCCCGATGGTGATCTCATACCGTTCACGTGAAAAATCCGTGGAGGTTGCGCGTCACAAGGCGCTGCGGGCGATGAATATTGCCTTCGGCATACTGTTTGTGACGGTCTTTTTCTACGCCGTCTCTTTCACTCTGGCGATGGGGCACGATGAGGCGGTTAAAGCTTACGAGCAGAACATTTCGGCTCTGGCGATTGCAGCGCAGTTTATCAGCGGTGACGGCGCGGGCTGGGTCAAAATCGTCAGCGTGATCCTCAATATTTTTGCTGTGATGACCGCGTTCTTCGGCGTCTATCTCGGCTTTCGCGAGGCTACGCAGGGTATCGTCATGAACATCCTGCGCCGCAAAATGCCGGCAGAGAAAATCAGTGAAAACGCCGTCCAGCGCGGGATTATGCTGTTCGCCATCCTGCTGGCCTGGAGCGCGATTGTCTTAAATGCGCCGGTGCTGAGCTTCACCTCCATTTGCAGCCCTATCTTCGGCATGGTGGGCTGCCTGATCCCTGCATGGCTGGTCTACAAGGTGCCGGCCCTGCATAAATATAAAGGCGTATCGCTGGTGATTATCGTCATCACCGGACTGCTGCTTTGTGTTTCTCCTTTCCTCGCATTCTCCTGAGGGTAATTAAGGTCGTAACGATGGCTAAGCAAACTCATCCTTTATGGAATCAATTTATTCGCGCGGTGCAGGAAGAAGTGAAGCCTGCCCTTGGGTGCACTGAGCCCGTGTCTCTGGCGCTGGCCTGCGCGATGGCCGCAGACCTTCTGCCGGGGGAGGTCACGCAAGTAGAGGCGTGGGTATCGCCGAACCTGATGAAAAACGGGCTGGGCGTAACGGTGCCGGGCACTGGGATGGTCGGGTTACCCATTGCGGCGGCGCTGGGCGCGATTGGCGGTAACGCCAACGCCGGGCTGGAGGTGTTGAAAAATGTCTCCGCCGATGCGCTGATACGCGCCAAAGCCCTGCTTGAGACGGGGAAGGTGCAGGTCAAACTGCAGGCGCCGTGCGATGAGATTCTTTACTCCCGCGCCTGTGTTCATGCCGGGGACACCTCGGCAATGGTGACCATCGCTGGCGGGCATACGCGGGTGGTGGAGGTGGTTTGTCAGGGCGAAACGCGCTTTACGCTTGACGATCAACGGTGCCAGACGAATGACGATCCGCTGGCGGTGCTTTCAACTACCACGCTGTCGCAGATCCTGGAGTTTGTTGAGCAGGTGCCGTTTGAGGCGATCCGCTTTATCCTGCAGGCAGGGCAGCTAAACGATGCGCTCTCCCGCGAAGGGCTCAGCGGGAAGTGGGGGCTGCACATTGGCGCAACGCTCAGTAAGCAGCGCTCGCGCGGATGGATGGCGCAGGATCTGGGTTCAGACATTGTTATTCGTACCAGCTCAGCCTCGGATGCTCGCATGGGCGGCGCGACGCTGCCGGCGATGAGCAATTCGGGCTCTGGCAATCAGGGGATCGCCGCCACTATGCCGGTGGTGGTCGTGGCTGAACACGTTCAGGCTGACGACGAACGGCTGGCGCGGGCGCTGATGCTGTCACATCTTTCGGCGATCTATATCCACGTCCAGCTTCCGCGCCTGTCGGCGCTGTGCGCGGCGACAACGGCTGCGATGGGCGCTGCCGCGGGGATGGCGTGGCTGATGGGCGGTTCTTACCAGACCATTTCAATGGCGATAGGCAGTATGATCGGTGACGTCAGCGGGATGATCTGCGACGGGGCCTCTAACAGCTGCGCCATGAAGGTCTCAACCAGCGTCAGTAGCGCCTGGAAAGCGGTGATGATGGCACTGGATGATTCTGCCGTAACGGGCAACGAGGGGATTGTGGCGCACGATGTGGAGCAGTCGATCGCAAACCTGTGCGCGCTGGCGTGCCGCTCAATGCAGGAAACGGACCGGCAGATTATTGAGATTATGGCGAGTAAGGTGTAGCGCATTTCCCTCTCCCACCGGGAGAGGGTTAGGGTGAGGGCATTCTTTAAACCGGCAAATCAATCAGCAGCGCGCGCAGCGGCGTATCCGCCACCAGGGTGATATTCGCCTCATCACGAATAAACGCCCCGTCTCCGCAGGTGAGCGCTTCTTTCTCTTCCGTGTGCGTCACCGCATGCACCGTACCGTGAATAGACTGCAAATAGGCGCGCGGACCATGAAGCTGGAAGCTCGCCTGCTCATCTTTCTTCAGCTCGATATGGTGCAGCCACACCTGCTGACGCAGCTGCAGACTCTCTTTACTGCCGTCCGGCGATGCAATCAGCTGCTGCTTATCGCCCGTTAAATCTAACTTCTGTACCAGCGGATTTTCCCGCTCAGGGCAGGCGTCCAGCCACAGCTGCATACGGGTCAGCGTTTTGTCTTTGCTGAGGTTATGCTCGCTGTAGCTAATGCCCGGCTGCGTGGAAATTAACAACGCTTCGCCAGCCTTTGCCTGGACATGATTGCCCTCGCTATCGCGGTATTCTGCCTCGCCTTCCAGGATCAGGTTCAGGATATCGACTTTCGGGTACGTACGCGGCTGGAAGGAGGCGCCCGGGGCGAGCACTTCCTGGTTCAACACGCGCAATGAAGCGTAACCGAGGAGTTTAGGGTCAAAGTAGTGTCCAAAGGAAAAGGTGTAGCGGGCCTGCAGCCAACCGAAATCGGCTTGTCCGCACTGTTTAGCTGTTCTTGTCGTAATCATAAACTTGACCTCTCTTTACACTAAAACAATGGTAAAGGTATGGACGCTGCATTGTTAGCCAGATATTCTGCCCGGTATGTTCAAATTTCCTGAATGAGAACGAGATGGCTAAAGAGAGAGCATTGACGCTTGAGGCGCTTCGCGTCATGGACGCAATTGACCGGCGCGGCAGTTTTGCGGCGGCGGCAGATGAGCTGGGGCGCGTTCCGTCTGCGCTAAGCTACACCATGCAGAAGCTGGAGGAAGAGCTGGACGTGGTGCTGTTTGACCGCTCCGGGCATCGAACAAAATTCACCAACGTCGGGCGAATGCTGCTGGAGCGCGGCCGCGTGCTGCTGGAAGCGGCGGACAAGCTCACGACGGACGCCGAAGCGCTGGCGCGCGGCTGGGAAACTCATCTGACGTTAGTTACCGAAGCGCTGGTGCCGACTGAAGCGCTGTTCCCGCTGGTGGACCGCCTGGCGGCGAAGGCCAATACCCAGCTGTCAATTATAACCGAGGTGCTGGCAGGTGCGTGGGAGCGTCTGGAGACGGGCAGGGCGGATATCGTCATTGCGCCGGACATGCACTTCCGTTCCTCATCGGAAATCAACTCGCGCAAGCTTTACAGCGTGATGAATGTCTACGTTGCCGCACCCAATCACCCGATTCACCAGGAGCCGGAACCGCTCTCTGAGGTGACGCGCGTGAAGTATCGCGGCGTGGCTGTAGCGGATACCGCCCGTGAACGGCCGGTGTTAACGGTACAGCTGCTGGATAAGCAGCCTCGTCTGACGGTGACCTCGCTGGAAGACAAACGGCAGGCGCTGCTGGCAGGTCTGGGCGTGGCGACCATGCCGTACCCGTTTGTCGAAAAAGACATTGCGGAAGGGCGGCTGCGCGTTGTCAGCCCGGAATATAGCCACGAGGTGGATATCATTATGGCGTGGCGCCGCGACAGCATGGGCGAAGCCAAATCGTGGTGCCTGCGCGAAATACCTAAACTCTTCGCCCACCACAATAAATAAACGAGTAGGCCCGGTAAGCGTAAGCGCCACCGGGCTCTGATTTACACGCCTGCTTTCGGATCGGGACCAAAGCGATTTTCGCCCGGCGTCCCGCTCTGGCAGTTGAAGATCAAAATCACGATCCAGCCCACAATCGGGATCAACAGCAGCAATAGCCACCACGCTGAACGATCGGTGTCGTGCAGTCGACGGAACAGCACCGCCCATGATGGCAGCAGGACTAACAGGCCATAAATGGTGGTCAGCACGCCTTCACCGCCAGCCCGCTCCCAGCCAAGAATTTTATCTACAATACCCAGCACCATGATGAGGATGAAGTTCACCAGAACGAACATCCAGTACTCTTTACGGCGGGCGCGGCCACCAAATCCAATGTAGTTGCGCAGTACTTTTAAATACCAGTCCATTTTCCTTGCCTCATTAGTCAGTCAATCACTTGTTTTCTAAGCGATCGAGGTAAGGATAGATGGAGATTGTGAATTAAAAAAGGGCATCTATTGATGCCCTTAATATTTATCCAAAACGGACGTCGCGCCCGTGAGGTTCATCCAGATCCTGCCACGGCCCAATGGAGATAATGCCCGTCGGGTTGATGGTTTTGTGGCTGCGGAAATAGTGGGTGCGAATATGGTCGAAGTCGACCGTGTCGGCAATACCCGGCATCTGGTAGATGTCGCGCAGGAAACCATACAGGTTCAGGTAATCGCTGATGCGGTGCTTGTCGCACTTAAAGTGGGTGACATAGACCGGATCAAAGCGAACCAGCGTGGTCCACAGGCGAATGTCCGCTTCCGTCAGGCGATCGCCCGTCAGGTAGCGATGCTTGCCCAGGAGCTGTTCCAGACGCTCCAGCGATTCAAACACCTTTCCAACCGCTTCGTCATACGCTTCCTGGCTGGTGGCGAAACCGGCCTTGTAGACACCGTTGTTGACGTTATCGTAAATCCAGCTGTTCAGCTCATCAATTTTTTCACGCAGCTCAACCGGATAGTAATCTCCGGCACGGGCGCCGTGCGCGTCAAACGCGGTATTGAACATGCGGATGATTTCCGCAGACTCATTGCTGACAATCGTCTGGTTTTTCTTGTCCCACAGCACCGGCACGGTAACGCGCCCGGTGTAATGGGGATCGGCGCGCAGATAGAGCTGGTAAAGGAAATCGTGGTGGTAAAGATCGTCGCCGGTCGCCGCAGGGAAATCACTGTCAAACGTCCAGCCGTTTTCCAGCATCAGCGGGTTCACGACTGAAACCGGAATTAAGGATTCAAGACCTTTAAGCTTGCGCACGATCAGCGTGCGGTGTGCCCACGGGCAGGCAAGCGAAACATAAAGATGATAACGGTCTTTCTCAGCCGCAAAGCCGCCTTCGCCGCTCGGGCCTGGCGCACCGTCGGCGGTCAGCCAGTTACGGAAGGCCGAAACTGAGCGCTTGAAGCGACCTCCGGTGGATTTGGTGTCATACCAGACATCCTGCCATACGCCGTCTACGAGTTGTCCCATTTTTTCTCCTCCGTCAGATAGCAAAAGCGAGGAGATGTCTCCTCGCTTTGTGTTCATTCAGTATAGCGTGCTTACCATTTCTTATTCAGAACGCGGTCGATGCTGTATGCGCCCGGGCCAGTGACGGCCAGCAGCAGGAAGCCACCCGCGATGGTCAGGTTTTTCATGAACATCAGAGAGTTCACGCCTTCCGCAAAGTTGCTGTGGAAGATGAACGCCGTCAGCACGGTGAAGCCTGCGGTAAACAGCGCGGTGGTACGGGTCAGGAAGCCGAACAGTACCGCCAGGCCGCCGCCGAACTCAAGAAGAATGGTCAGTGGCAACAGGAACCCCGGAACGCCCATGGCTTCCATATACTGCTGGGTACCCGCATAACCGGTGATTTTTCCCCAACCTGCGACGATGAACAGAATTGGCATCAGAATACGCGCGACCAGTACACCAACATCTTCTAATTTTTTCATTTTACTCTCCAGGAAACCACATCAGCGGCTGAACTTTATTTGTCTGCAATTCCGGGTAGATACCGCGTCATTGCTGTCGATGGAGAGCATCATAAACGGGGCGGGTGGCAATTGTTAGCAAGGAAAACTGTCAATCTAATTCAAAGATATTGAGTAAGGGAGGGGGAGGCGGATTTTGCCGGGTGGCGCTGCGCTTACCCGGCCTACGATGGCATGTAGGCCGGGTAAGGCGTAGCCGCCACCCGGCGAGAAGGCTAGCGTAACTGCTGCTGACGGATCGTCGCTTTCACCAGACGCCAGGCGCTCCAGGCGCCAAACCCACGACGAGCCCAGCGGATCAGCATGTTCGGATGACGAACGGACCAGATAGCCATCACGCTGCTGCCGACCAGCGCCCATGAACGCAGGCTCAGGACGGTATTCCAGCCCCGGTCAAACCGTCGCGTCGCGTCAATCCAGTCGCGACGACTGGCAGACAGATCCAGCCGTTGCTGCTGGATCTGGCTTAACAGGTACGCTTTTCGCTTTTGACGTTCGGCTTTACCGCTCACGGCTAGTCATCCTCCAGCAGGGCGCGATCGTTCGCCAGCTCCTGACGCGTATGGCGCAGGAAAGTGGACTTGCGCGCTTTACGCAGCGTCCAGATACCGCCTATCAACGCGGCGACCAGCAGAACGACGGTGGTGGCAATCATCGCGTTAAGACGATACTGCGGATCGATGGCCCAGATGATTAACACCATCAGGCTCATCAGACCAAACGCGGCGAAGAGCATGGTCAGCCCGAGCATCAGCAGCATCTGGAAGAGGTTCGCTTTCTCCTCTTCCAGCTCGACCACTGCCAGCCGGACGCGCGTTTCGGCAATCCCGACCAGCGTCGTTAAAATACGCTGGCCGATGCCGAGGACGTTGTTAGCAGGCCCTTGTGCGTGACGAGGATCTTCCATATCAACGACGCGTCAGAAGGACACCCAGTACCACACCCACTGCGGCACCAATTCCGACACCCGTCCAGGGATTATCACGCACATATTCGTCCGCGCGCGCAGCCGCTTCGCGGGTCTGTTTCGCCAGTGCATCACCGGTTTCACCCAGGCGATAGCGGCTCTCTTTCAGCGCCTGCTCCGCCTTGCTGCGCAGTTTGCTGACCTCTTCTTTTGACTTGTCAGCAGAGGAGTTCAGCACCTCTTCAAGGGTATCGGCCAGGGATTTCAGTTCAGCGCGCAGATGTTCAGACGTCGTATCTTTTGACATGATTCTCTCTCCTGTTGAGATTTCCGTTAACTCAATAATCGCGAGCTTCCAGCGCTTTCAGATCATCCTGCGCTTCTTTCAACTTCTTCTCGCGCTTAGCAATTTTTTCCGCATCCCCTTTCTCTTTCGCTTCCTGCAGGTCGCGACGGCGCTCGGCTATCTCGTCCTTCTGTTCAGCGATTTTCTTCTGGTGGTCAGCACGAAGCTTGCTGTCTGAACAGTTCGCTTTCACTTCGCTCAGCGCTTTTTTAAGACCATCAACACGGTGCTGATTGTTATGCTTTTCGGCATAACCGATCTCACGCTGAATATCCTGTTCTTTCTCCTGACAGAGAGAGTTTGCGAAGGATGCTGTGCTTAAAGAAAAAAGGGCCAGAGCCAGAGTCATGCGGAATTTCATTATCGAAACCTTCCATTGTGTGGCGGCATAAGCCGCTATCCAAAGTTATGCGGAGTACATCGAGGGGTGCTCCGCGTACTTAAGCATAGTAAGTAAACGGGGGATTCACCAAAGTGAGTGAAAAGATTCGGAATCCTGGAAGTTATCCAAACCGATGCGACGTATCGCGAATCAATGAGAGCCAGGCTGCAGGTTGGCTCTCATCTTCCTGCTGAGCAATGATATACCCGTGCGGCAGCGTACGGTCGAGAACCACTTTCGCGGCGGCACTTTGCGCACGGGAATCAAACTTGATCAGTAAAACATCGTCCTGCGGGGTGATGCTCTTAAAGCGGATCCCGTTCGCATCCAGATGATGCCAGACAGAAAAACCGTCAGGCACGCTGGCTCCCTGGTTTACCGGGCGGATGGCCAGCGTCGATTCCTGATGCGAAAGCGTGCTCCAGGCCAGCAGCAGGGCGCTGATTACCACTAGGGTAATCACGGCAAAGGCAAAACGGCGCAGAGCGAGCGGTGAGATAACCATCGTCAGCCTCTGGCTCCGTATTTCTTTTTCCACAGGACAACCAGTGAGCCAATCAGGCCGAAGACCAGCAGAACGACGGGCAGCAGCATCAGGCAGGACATCAGCTGGTCTTCATATTTCATAAAGACCGGCGTTTTACCCAGTGCATAGCCCAGCGTCGTCAGAATAAGCACCCATAGCAGACCGCTCATCCAGTTAAAGAACTGGAAGCGCGTGCTGCTCAACCCCGACAGACCGGCAATGGTGGGCAACAGGGTGCGAACAAAGGCGATAAAGCGGCCAATCAGCAGCGCGGAAAGCCCGTGCTTATGGAAAAGGTGGTGCGCCCGCTGGTGATAATGCGCGGGAAGATGAGAGAGCCAGTTCTGGACGATCCGGGTATTGCCCAGCCATCTTCCCTGGATATAGCTCACCCAGCAGCCGAGGCTGGCCGCAACGGTCAGTAATAAAATGGTGTGTGGAAACGCCATCGCCCCTTTGGCACACAGCACGCCGACAAGCACCAGCAAACTATCACCAGGCAGGAAGGCAGCAGGCAGCAAACCGTTCTCAAGGAACAGGATCATAAACAAGACGAAATAGAGCATGCCAATCATGGAAGGGTTGGCCAGCGTTTCAAAATCCTGCGCCCAGAGGGCATGCAGTAGTTGGGTCAAAAGTTCCATTCAGTGTTCCTGGAAATCGGTTAACGTCACGCCTGTTATCCGGGACAAACAGCACGGCGACATTGTTGTGATTTCATTATGGTCGCTCGCGGACACATTGCGGTGTGGCCAACACTGTTCCCTGTTAATTGGCTGGTTAGCAAGCACTAACTTACAAAATAAGGAATTGAATCCAATTGTAACAAAGCCCAACGTTCTGCGTCACAGAATTTGCAGGGGTGAGTTGATTTTGGCGTAAGCCCTGGAAGTGAGCGAGGGGATTTACAAAGGCTGACACTATATATGTTTTGCTTACCCATTTAAGCCGGAAGGCGCAACGTAGCGCCTGCCAGCAGAAAGGTCATCTATTTTGCGGCACTGGATGCCGTATCGAGATGAACAACGGGATTATCGGCAAAAAGATAGCGGTCAGCGTTAAATTCGAAGTCATCGCTGGTTTCGTTGAACAGCATCTGCTTGGTGTTTTCCAGGTGCTGCCACATCGCCAGCTTGGCGGCATGCGGATCTTTACGAATCAGCGCCTTAAGGATTTGGTCGTGATCGTCACACCAGTTGTCGACGGTACGGGAATCGATATGGTCGTGCAGTTTTTTCCAGTACGGGTTGTGAACGCGCTGAGTCCACATTTTTTCTACGATTGCCGCCAGGGCCGTATTTTGTGTTGCCAGGGCGACCTGAACGTGGAACTGAAGATCCCACTCTGAATCGCGGAAACATTTTTCCTTACGGGCGTTCTCCTGGATCTCCATCAACTTCATGATGTCCTGCTTGGTCACCTGCGTCGCCGCAAACTCAGCAATATTGCTTTCGATCAGCTGGCGAGCCTGGAGCAGCTCAAACGGGCCATAGCTGGCGAATTCCAGGCTTTCGTCCGCGACGGGAGAGTGTTTCGGCAGATTAGAAATCACGTGAATGCCGGAGCCTTTGCGTACCTCAACGTAGCCTTCCACCTCCAGCATGATAATCGCTTCACGCACCACGGTGCGGCTCACGCTTTTTTCATCCGCGATGAAGCGCTCGGCGGGCAGTTTATCACCGACAAGATAGACCCCTTGCTCGATGCGATCTTTCAGCTCCGCAGCAAGTTGTTGATATAAACGACGTGGTTCGGTGATTTCCATATGCGCTCCAGGCAGGGTACGGCAGATGATTTGTTATACCACTTTTGCGTGCCACTCTCCAGATTTTGCCATTAAAAAAGCCGCTACTGAGCGGCCTTTAAATGCCGGGTGGCGCTGCGCTTACCCGGCCTACGGTTTTGTTGGTTGCTGTAGGCCGGGTAAGGCGAAGCCGCCACCCGGCACAGCGATGCTAACTCTGCGTCGCCGGTTTTCCGAGCGACTCTTTCGCCAGCTCTTCTGCCGATTTGCTTTTCAGCACCGTCCAGATAACCACCGCACCCATCAGGTCGAAGATCGCCAGCACCGCGAACAGCGGGCTGAAGCCGATGGTATCCGCCAGCGCGCCGACCACCAGTGCAAACATGGTGCTCGCGGTCCAGGCGGCCATGCCGGTCAAACCGTTGGCGGTTGCCACTTCGTTACGACCAAAGACGTCAGACGAGAGCGTAATCAGCGCGCCGGACAAGGACTGGTGCGCAAAGCCACCGATGCACAGCAGGGCAATGGCGATGTACGGGCTGGTGAACAGACCGATCATGCCCGGGCCAATCATCAGCAGTGCGCCCATGGTCACGACCAACTTACGGGAAACAATCAGGTTCACCCCAAACCAGCGCTGGAATAGCGGTGGCAGGTAGCCGCCCACGATACAGCCCAGGTCAGCGAACAGCATTGGCATCCAGGCGAACATCGCGATCTCTTTCAGGTTAAAGCCGTAGACTTTAAACATGAAGAGGGGGATCCAGGCGTTAAAGGTACCCCAGGCCGGTTCAGCCAGGAAACGCGGCAGGGCGATACCCCAGAACTGACGGGTGCCCAGGATCTGCCAGACGGTCATTTTTTTACCGTTGTTGGTCTGATGCTGCGCTTCCTGACCGCCAATGATGTATTCGCGTTCTTCTTCGGAGAGCTTTTTCTGATCGCGCGGGTGTTTATAGAAAATCAGCCACGCCATCGCCCAGGCAAAGCTCAGTACGCCAGAGATGATGAACGCCATCTGCCAGCTGTGCATCACGATAGCCCACACCACCAGCGGCGGTGCAATCATTGCCCCGATGGACGAGCCTACGTTGAAGTAGCCGACCGCAATGGAACGCTCTTTCGCCGGGAACCACTCGGAGCTGGCCTTCAGGCCCGCCGGGATCATTGCGGCTTCTGCCGCACCGACCGCACCGCGAGCCAGCGCCAGTCCACCCCAACTGCCTGCCAGCGCGGTTGCACCGCAGAACACCGCCCAGGCGATGGCGAAGAAGGCATAACCGATTTTGGTACCGAGGATATCCAGCACATAGCCAGCAACAGGCTGCATGATGGTATAAGCCGCGGAATAGGCGGCAATGATGTAGGAGTATTGCTGCGTGGAGATATGCAGCTCTTCCATCAACGTTGGCGCTGCTGCTGCCACGGTGTTACGCGTCAGGTAACCCAGCACGGTGCCTAACGTCACCAGTGCGATCATATACCAACGTAACCCTTTAATTTTACGCATCTAAAACCTCATCGTTATGTTATTTCCGCGCCAGAGCACGGCAACCTCTCAACCGTTTCCGGGAGCAGTTGTGTAACGGGAGGGGCGTAGCCGGGAGCATGTCCCGGAACGGCCCGAACCTTGCCATAAGTAAGCGTGCATAAGTCGGTATCCGTACCGTTAAACCCGATGTCTCTCACACCGGTAATGCATTCCGTCGGCTGAGTGTTTGCGACGGCGAAAAGATAACTTGTCATACAACTTTAAAAGGTGAGTGACATCACAAATGTATGATTCTTTGTGGGGACATTATCCGTTGCGCGCAAAGCCAGTAACGGCGGGGGCTGCAGAAGGGTTTACTCCATTGAGGGTAATTTATTTGTTGACGTTTATTGATCTCACTCACGAAAAAAGCTTCGGTGGGTGGAAATTGGTGTGATAACTTTGCAGCATATGAACATACGCTTTCTGACGCTCCCGTAATGAGGAAGACGATAATGACGCCGTTTATGACCGAAGATTTTCTGTTAGATACCGAATTTGCTCGCCGCCTGTACCACGACTACGCAAAAGACCAGCCGATTTTCGACTACCACTGCCATTTACCGCCGCAGCAGGTTGCCGAAAATTACCGTTTCAAAAACCTGTATGACATCTGGCTGAAGGGTGACCACTACAAATGGCGCGCCATGCGCACCAACGGCGTCGCCGAGCGCCTGTGTACCGGCGATGCGACCGACCGCGAGAAGTTTGACGCCTGGGCGGCGACCGTTCCGCACACCATCGGCAACCCGCTCTACCACTGGACGCATCTTGAGCTCCGCCGTCCGTTTGGCATCACCGGCAAACTGCTCTCCCCAACGACCGCCGATGAAATCTGGGATCGCTGCAACGCGCTGCTGGCGCAGGATAACTTCTCCGCGCGCGGCATCATGAAGCAAATGAACGTGAAGATGGTGGGCACCACCGACGATCCGATTGACTCCCTGGAACATCATGCGATTGTCGCCAAAGACACCGCTTTTGATATCAAAGTGCTGCCAAGCTGGCGCCCGGACAAAGCCTTCAATATTGAGCAGGCCACCTTTACCGATTACATGGCGAAGCTGGCGGAAGTGTCGGATACCGACATCCGTCGTTTCGCTGACCTGCAAACCGCGCTGACCAAACGCCTGGATCACTTCGCGGCGCACGGCTGTAAAGTGTCTGACCACGCGCTGGACGTGGTCCTGTTTGCGGATTCAAACGAAGCCGAGCTGGACAGCATCCTTGCGCGTCGTCTCTCCGGCGAAGGCTTAAGCGAGCACGAGGTGGCGCAGTTTAAAACGGCGGTGCTGGTATTCCTCGGTGCGGAATACGCGCGTCGCGGCTGGGTACAGCAGTACCATATCGGCGCGCTGCGCAATAACAACCAGCGCCAGTTCAAACTGATCGGTGCTGACGTGGGCTTTGACTCCATCAACGACCGTCCGCTGGCGGAAGAGCTGTCCAAACTGCTGAGCAAACAGAACGAACAAAACCTGCTGCCAAAAACCATCCTGTACTGCCTGAACCCGCGCGATAACGAAGTGCTGGGTACCATGGTCGGCAACTTCCAGGGCGAAGGGATGCCGGGCAAGATGCAGTTCGGTTCCGGCTGGTGGTTCAACGATCAGAAGGACGGAATGGAGCGTCAGATGACGCAGCTGGCGCAGCTGGGCCTGCTGAGCCGCTTTGTCGGCATGCTGACCGACAGCCGCAGCTTCCTGTCCTATACCCGCCATGAATACTTCCGCCGCATTCTGTGCCAGATGATTGGCCGCTGGGTGCACGCGGGCGAAGCGCCAGCGGATATCCAGCTGCTGGGCGAAATGGTGAAAAACATCTGCTTTAACAATGCGCGTGACTACTTCGCCATTGAACTGAACTAAGGCCGTTTGAGGTTGATATGCAATACATCAAAATCCATTCGCTGGATAACGTTGCCGTCGCGCTGGCTGATTTGACCGAAGGTACGAGCGTCACGTTCGACGGTCAGTCGGTCACGTTGCGCCAGGCCATTGGGCGTGGACACAAGTTTGCCCTGCTCCCCATTGCGAAAGGGGAGAACGTGGTGAAGTACGGTTTGCCCATCGGTCATGCGCTGACGGATATTGCGCCGGGTGAATATATTCACTCCCACAATACCCGCACCAATCTTAGCGATCTGGATGAGTACAGCTATCAACCTGATTTCCAGGCGGAAGCCGGGCAGGCGGCAGATCGTGAGGTGCAGATCTACCGTCGCGCCAGCGGCGAGGTGGGGATCCGCAACGAGCTGTGGATCCTCCCGACCGTCGGCTGCGTGAACGGGATTGCGCGTCAGATCCAGACGCGCTTCCTGAAAGAGACTAACGATGCCGAAGGCACTGACGGTGTACATTTGTTCAGCCACACCTACGGCTGCTCGCAGCTTGGCGACGACCACATCAATACCCGAACCATGCTGCAAAACATGGTGCGTCACCCGAACGCGGGCGCGGTGCTGGTGATTGGTCTGGGCTGCGAGAACAATCAGGTTGACGCTTTTCGCGACACGCTGGGCGAGTTCGATCCTGAGCGCGTGCACTTCATGGTGTGTCAGCATCAGGACGACGAAGTGGAAGCGGGCGTGGAGCAGCTTCATCAGTTGTATGACGTGATGCGCCACGACAGGCGCGAGCCGGGCAAGCTGAGCGAGCTGAAGTTTGGGCTGGAGTGCGGCGGGTCTGATGGTCTTTCCGGCATTACCGCCAACCCGATGCTGGGCCGCTTCTCGGACTACGTGATTGCCAACGGCGGCACGACGGTGCTGACCGAAGTGCCGGAAATGTTCGGCGCGGAACGTATTTTGATGAGCCACTGCCGCGACGAAGAGACGTTTGAGAAGACCGTCACCATGGTAAACGACTTCAAACAGTACTTCATTGCCCACAATCAGCCGATTTATGAGAACCCATCGCCGGGTAACAAAGCGGGCGGGATCACCACGCTGGAAGAGAAATCCCTCGGCTGCACTCAGAAAGCGGGCGCGAGCCAGGTGGTTGATGTGCTGCGTTACGGTGAGCGCCTGAAAACGCACGGTCTGAACCTGCTGAGCGCACCGGGCAACGATGCGGTCGCCACCAGCGCGCTGGCGGGAGCGGGCTGTCATATGGTGCTGTTCAGCACCGGGCGCGGCACGCCGTACGGCGGTTTTGTGCCGACGGTGAAAATCGCCACCAACAGCGAGCTGGCGGCAAAGAAAAAGCACTGGATCGACTTTGATGCGGGTCAACTGATTCACGGCAAAGCCATGACGCAGCTGCTGACGGAGTTCGTGGACGCTATCGTGGAATTTGCTAACGGTAGGCAGACCTGCAACGAGAAGAACGATTTCCGCGAGCTGGCGATTTTTAAGAGTGGTGTGACGCTTTAAGTTCTTTGTCGGGTGGCGCTAGCGCTTACCCGACCTACTGAACCCTGTAGGCCCGGTAAGGCGTAGCCGCCACCGGGCTTTTCTTTTTAACTGCGCAGGGCGTTCTTCGCTAAACGCGCATCTTCCGCCTGGCACACGGCGGCGGTGAACATCACGTCGGTGGAGGAGTTAATCGCCGTCTCGCAGGAGTCCTGCAAAACGCCGATGATAAAGCCCACCGCAACCACCTGCATGGCGATCTCGTTCGGGATGCCGAACATATTACACGCCAGCGGGATCAGCAGCAGGGAACCGCCCGCCACGCCGGATGCGCCACAGGCACAGAGCGCAGCAACAACGCTTAGCAGCAGCGCCGTTGGCAGATCCACCGGGATACCCAGCGTATTGACCGCCGCCAGCGTCAGCACCGTGATGGTAATTGCCGCTCCCGCCATATTGACGGTCGCCCCCAGCGGGATTGAGACGGAATAGGTATCGCGGTCCAGATTCAGCTTCTCACACAGCGACATGTTGACCGGAATATTCGCCGCTGAGCTGCGGGTGAAGAAGGCAGTCACGCCGCTTTCGCGCAGGCACATCAGCACCAGCGGGTACGGGTTACGACGGGTCTGCAGGAACACCAGCAGCGGGTTAATCACCAGCGCCACCACGGCCATACAGCCGATCAGTACCAGCAGCAGTTGGGCATAGCCCCACAATGCGCCAAAACCGGTCGTTGCCAGCGTCGAGGCGACAAGACCAAAAATACCAATCGGTGCGAAGCGGATCACCACCGTCACGATAAAGGTCACGGCGTTAGAAACATCGGTGATCAGGTTTTTGGTGGTGTCATTGCTATGGCGCAGCGCAAAGCCCAGGCCCACCGCCCACACCAGAATGCCGATATAGTTGGCGTTGATCAGCGCGTGAATCGGGTTTGCCACAATGCTCATCAGCAGGCCGTGCATCACCTCAACAATGCCCGCAGGTGGGGTAATGTCGGTTGCGCCGGTGGTCAGCTGCAGCGTGGAAGGGAAGATAAAGCTAACGATAACCGCCGTCAGCGCGGCGGAGAACGTACCCAGCAGGTACATCCACAGAATCGGGCGAATATTGGTTTTTTGCCCCTGTTGGTGGTTGGCGATTGAGGCCATCACCAGGGTCAAAACCAGAACCGGCGCGACCGCTTTCAGCGCGCCGACGAACAGCGTGCCGAGCAGGCCGGTGGCCTCGGCGGCAGGTTTCGAGATCAGTGCCAGCGCAATGCCGAGCACAAGGCCAACCAGTATTTGCTTAACGAGGCTGCCGCGCGACAGACGCGCAAACAGACCAGACGAGGATGCGGTCATGGAGATTCCTTAAGTGAAATTGCGTTCCATCCCGGATGTGCTCTTAGTCACATTTATGTCCGGATGTAAGTAAATGTTTGCCTGGTCGAGTATAGGGAAAGTGTCTTGGGAGGGAAGCGTAAAATGCTAGATTTTACGTGTTGCGTCATGTTTTTTAACTATTGATTAACGAAAATAGCGGGTGGCGCTGCGCTTACCCGGCCTACGGGGTGACGTTGTAGGCCCGGTAAGCGCAGCGCCACCGGGCAAAACGTACTAAGCCTGCTGCTTCTTATCGTGCTGGCGATTAACCCAGGTATTGATAATCAGCGTCACGATCAGAATGCCAAACACCACGCCGAGCGAAATGGCGATCGGGATATGGTAGAAATCGACGATCAGCATCTTGATACCGATAAACACCAGGATCACCGACAGACCGTACTTCAGCATCGAGAAGCGCTCCGCCGCGCCTGCCAGCAGGAAGTACATCGCACGCAGGCCGAGGATGGCGAACAGGTTTGAGGTCAGGACGATGAACGGGTCGGTGGTCACCGCGAAGATCGCCGGAATGCTGTCCACCGCGAAAATCACGTCGCTCAGCTCAACCAGAATCAGCACCAGCAGCAGCGGGGTGGCAAACAGCAGGCCGTTCTTGCGCACGAAGAAATGCTCGCTCTCAATCTTGTCGGTCATGCGCAGATGCCCACGGATCCACTTCACCAGCGGGCGATCGCCAATCGCGGAGCCGTCCTCTTTCGCCAGCGCCATTTTGACCCCGGTGAACAGCAGGAACGCGCCGAAGACGTACAGCAGCCATTCGAACTGGGTGATCAGCCAGCTGCCGGCGAAGATCATGATGGTACGCAGAACAATGGCACCCAGCACGCCGTAGACCAGCACGCGGCGCTGCAGGGCCGCAGGCACGGCAAAGTAGCTGAACAGCATCAGCCAGACGAAGACGTTATCGACCGCCAGGGCTTTTTCAATCAGATAACCGGTGAGGAAGGCGAGCGCCTGAGGATCGGCCACCGCGCGGCCTTCGGTCGAGGCCAGATACCACCAGAAGGCGGCACAGAAGAGCAGGGAGAGGGTGACCCACACCAGAGACCAGGCCGCAGCCTGTTTGATGCTCATACCGTGTGCGCCGCGACGCCCCTGCAAAAAGAGGTCGATCGCCAGCATGATGAGCACGACAACCGCGAATCCGCCCCACAACATTGGAGTGCCGACAGAATGCATACTATTTTCCTTACACATAAAAAACAAAAACGGCCATGGTCAGAAGACGATAGCCGTTAGCTTTTTATGCATAGACCTCGCCTTCCGGCAAGGTCTCACTTACAACCACGAGGGTTGCCCGGCGACCGGATGCGTGTTTAACGCATCGTAATGACGATCCACCGGCGAAGAAGTTACTCCCCTTTGCAGGTAACAAAATATGTCAGACCATCAGTTTCGTCAATGGTCTGCGCCGTTTCATTACACAGCTTTACGCGATCGCTTCCGCGTTTACGCCGTCTGCCGGGAACACCACGCCGGTCTGGCGGCGGATCTCCGTTTGCAGCTTCGCCGTGGTGCGGCTCACCGCCAGGCCAGGGTGATTCACTTCGTTGTCTTCCACCAGACGGGCGAAGACCTCTGCCTCATAGAGCATAGTGTTAATATGCTGAGGCTGCGTCAGCTCCTGCGCTTTGCCGCCGCGCGGCACAAAGCTCACCTTCTGGCACTCAGAGATTTTCTCGATCACCAACGACCCGGCTTCGCCCTGAATTTCGCTCGGCAGCACGGAATCGCTGACCTTGGAGTGCTGTAGCGTGACGCTGAAATCACCGTAATCCAGCACTACGAGTCCGTGCGCATCCACGCCGCTTTCCAGCAGGCTGGCGGTGGCCGTCACGCCGTGCGGCTCGCCCCACAGCGCCACGGCAGAGGCCAGGCAATAAAAACCGATATCCATAATCGAGCCGTTCGAGAAGGCCGGATTAAAGGTGTTCGGGTTCTCGCCGTCGAGATAACGCTGGTAGCGCGAAGAGTACTGGCAGTAGTTGATAAAGGCTTTACGCACCTTGCCAATTTTCGGCAGGGACTGCTGCAGCAGCAGGAAATTCGGCAGGCTGGCGGTTTTGAACGCTTCGAACAGCACCACCTGGTTTTTGCGGGCAAGCGCAATGGCCGCTTCCACTTCCTGGATATTTGACGCCAGCGGCTTCTCGCAAATCACATGCTTTTTGTGGCTGAGAAACAGCTTTGTCTGCGGGAAGTGCAGGGAGTTCGGGCTGGCGATATACACCGCGTCAATGGCGTCGCTTTGCGCCATCTCATCAAGCGAAGTGAAGAGATGCTCAACGAGGTAGTCGTTAGCAAAACTCTGCGCCTGCTCAAGGCTGCGGGAATAGACTGCGGTAAGTTTAAGTTTGCCGGTTTCGTGGGCGGCGTCGACGAACTGGCGTGTGATCCAGTTCGTACCAATGACTGCGAAACGTATCATAAACGTTTACGTACTCCGTAGCGGGGAACCTTTAGCCACTGTAGCACGTCATCATGACAATTCGCGTGCGCTATTCCGCATTACCATTTAACGATAAATGCGTAAGCCACAGCCGGGTATCAAACTCCAGTTGATGGTACTGCGGCTCCATGTGGCAGCACAGGGAATAGAACGCTTTGTCGTGCTCTTTCTCCTTCAGGTGCGCCAGCTCGTGGACGACGATCATCCGCAGAAAGGCTTCCGGCGCGTTACGGAAAACCGTTGCGACGCGGATTTCGGCCTTCGCTTTCAGCTTGCCGCCCTGCACGCGGGAGATGGCGGTGTGCAGGCCGAGCGCGTTTTTCAGCACGTGGATCTTGTTGTCGTACATCACCTTGTTGATCGGCGGCGCGCTCTTCAGATACCGGCTTTTCAGATCCTGCGTATACTGCCAGAGGGCCTTATCGGTCGCGAAATCGTGCGTGCCGGGATAGCGTTTTTCCAGCACCGCGCCGAGCTTCTGCTCGGCAATCAGGCTGCGAACCTGAGTCAGTAAATGCTCCGGATAGCCCTGGAGATAAGTAAGTTGGTTCATCAACGCCCCAAATCGACAATAAAACGGGTATACTCACGCACCCTTTTCAGGGATACGCCAAATTTTACCATTCAGGAGGGCCGATGAGCCACTTAGACAACGGTTTCCGTTCACTCAACCTTAAACGTTTCCCGGAAACGGACGACGTTAACCCGCTCATGGCGTGGGAAGCGGCGGATGAATATCTGCTGCAGCAGTTGGATGAGACTGAAATCCGCGGCCCGGTTTTGATCCTGAATGATGCGTTTGGCGCGCTGGGCTGTGCCCTGGCGGAACACACGCCTTACAGCATCGGCGATTCCTACCTGAGCGAGCTGGCGACGCGTGAAAACCTGCGCCATAACGACATCGAAGAGTCCAGCGTGAAGTTCCTCGACAGCACCGCGGACTACCCGCAGGCGCCGGGCGTGGTGCTGATCAAAGTGCCAAAAACTATGGCGCTGCTGGAGCAACAGCTGCGCGCGCTGCGTAAGGTCGTGACGCCAGAAACCCGCATCATCGCGGGCGCCAAAGCGCGCGATATCCACACCTCGACGCTGGAGCTGTTTGAGAAAGTCCTTGGCCCGACCACCACGACGCTGGCCTGGAAAAAAGCGCGCCTGATCAACTGTACCTTCACTGCACCAGCGCTGGCCGACGCGCCAGAGACGCTGAGCTGGAAGCTGGAAGGCACAGACTGGACCATCCACAACCACGCAAACGTCTTCTCCCGCACCGGTCTGGATATCGGCGCGCGTTTCTTTATTGAAAATCTGCCGGAAAACCTGGAAGGGGAAATCGTCGATCTGGGCTGCGGTAACGGCGTGATTGGCCTGACGCTGCTGGCGAAGAACCCGGAAGCCAGCGTGGTGTTCAGCGACGAATCGCCAATGGCGGTGGCGTCGAGCCGTCTGAACGTGGAAACCAACATGCCGGAAGCGCTGGACCGCTGCGAGTTTATGATCAACAACGCGCTGTCTGGCGTAGAGCCGTTCCGCTTCAACGCGGTGTTCTGCAACCCGCCGTTCCACCAGAAGCACGCCCTGACAGATAACGTCGCGTGGGAGATGTTCCACCACGCGCGCCGCTGCCTGAAAATCAACGGCGAGCTGTACATCGTGGCGAACCGTCACCTGGACTACTTCCATAAGCTGAAGAAGATTTTCGGCAACTGCGTCACCATTGCGACGAACAACAAGTTTGTGGTGCTGAAGGCGGTGAAGCTGGGTCGTCGTCGCTAAGATTGTTTTGCCTGGCGGCGCTTCGCTTGCACAGGCCTACGTAGTGTGCGGTCTGATGCCTGGTGGCGCTGCGCTTACCGGGCCTACAACGGCCTCGAACCCGTAGGCCCGGTAAGCGCAGCGCCACCGGGCAATGTTCTAGATCTCCAGAGCTAACTTCGTCCCCTGCGCAATTGCCCGCCGCGCGTCCAGCTCCATCGCCACATCGCACCCGCCAATTAAATGCACCGTTTTACCGGCTTCGCGCAGCGGATCGGCCAGATCCCGCTTCGGCTCCTGCCCGGCACATAAAATGACGTGATCCACGCGCAATAACTGCGGCTCGCCGCCGATCGTGACGTGCAGACCCTCGTCGTCGATCTTCTGGTAGCTGACCGCCGGGATCATCTTCACCCCGCGCGAGAGCAGGGTGGCGCGGTGGATCCAGCCCGTGGTTTTGCCCAGCCCTTCGCCCGGCTTGCTGGCTTTACGCTGCAGCATCACGATCTGGCGCGGGCTTTTCGGCAGCTGAGGCCCTTCCGGGCGTAGCCCGCCGGACGGCTTCAGGCTGGTGTCGATACCCCATTCCACGCAAAACTCGGCAATGTTCTGGCTGGTGGCCTCGCCCGGCTGGCTTAAGTACATGGCGGTATCAAAGCCGATACCGCCGCAGCCGATAATCGCCACCTTCTCGCCAACCGGCGTTTTGTCTCGCAATACATCCAGATAGCTCAACACCTTCGGATGATCGATACCCTCGATCGCCGGCAGGCGCGGGACGATCCCGCTCGCCAGGATCACCTCGTCGAAATCGATCAGATCCGCCGCGCTGACAAACTGGTTAAGCCGCAGATCGACGCCCGTAAGCTCGATCATTCGGCGGTAGTAGCGCAGCGTTTCATAGAACTCCTCTTTGCCGGGGATCTGCTTGGCGATATTAAACTGCCCGCCAATCTCCGCCAGCGCATCAAACAGCGTTACGCTGTGCCCGCGCGAGGCGGCATTTACCGCAAACGCCAGCCCCGCCGGGCCAGCCCCCACCACGGCCAGGCGTTTTTTATTGACCGCCGGAACGATCGGCATTTTGGTTTCATGGCAGGCGCGCGGGTTGACGAGGCAAGAGGTAACCTTGCCGACGAAGATCTGATCCAGACAGGCCTGGTTACAGCCGATGCAGGTATTAATCTCGTCCGCACGGCCGCTTTGCGCTTTGGACAGGAGTTCGGCATCCGCGAGGAACGGACGCGCCATCGACACCATATCGGCGTCGCCTCGCGAAATCACATCGTCAGCCACCTGCGGATCGTTAATGCGGTTGGTGGTGACCAGCGGAACTGACACTTTGCCCTTCAGCCTGCGCGTTACCCAGCTGAACGCCGCGCGCGGCACCGGGGTGGCGATGGTCGGGATGCGCGCCTCGTGCCAGCCGATGCCGGTGTTGATAATCGTGGCACCTGCGGCTTCAATCGCCTGCGCCAGCTGCACGGTTTCGTCGAACGTCCCGCCGCCCTCCACCAGGTCGAGCATCGACAGGCGGAAGACGATAATAAAATCAGCCCCTGCACGTTCGCGCACCGCGCGCACCACCTCCACGGCAAAGCGCATCCGGCGGGCATAGTCGCCGCCCCATTCGTCTTCACGGTGGTTGGTGCGGGCGGCGAGAAACTCGTTGATCAGGTAGCCTTCTGAGCCCATCACCTCAACGCCGTCGTAGCCCGCCTCGCGGGCCAGCGCCGCGCAGCGGGCGAAGTCGTCAATCAATGCCAGGATCTCATCGTGGGTCAGGGCGTGAGGTTTAAAACGGTTAATCGGCGCCTGAAGAGCCGACGGCGCGACCAGGTTCGGCTGATAGCTGTAGCGTCCGGTGTGCAGGATTTGCAGGGCGATTTTACCGCCCTCGCGGTGGACCGCGTCGGTCACAATGCGGTGGTGCGGCAGCTGTGACGCATCGTTCAGGACCGCGCCGCCCTCCATGCCCACGCCGGAAGGCGCAGGGGCCACGCCGCCGGTGACAATCAGCGCCACCCCATGGCGGGCGCGCTCGGCATAGAAGGCTGCGAGACGCTCGGCCCCGTCCGGATGCTCCTCCAGCCCGGTGTGCATCGACCCCATCAGCACGCGGTTTTTGAGTGTGGTGAACCCCAGATCGAGAGGGGCGAATAACGACGGGTAGCGGCTCATAGTCTCTTCCAGTGTAAAATTATTGTTATGTGGTCGGATGAGTTACTAATTTAGCCAGCGACAGCGGAAAGGTAAAAACGGGATCGAATGATTGTGATAGATCTCAAAGAACTTCCCCGGTGGCGCTGCGCTTACCGGGGCTACAAAACCCCAGGACGGATAAGCGCAGCGCCATCCGGCGTATTTTACGGCGCCGCTGCGCGCGCTAGCCCCGGGGCCTGCCACATCGACGTCGTCAGCCCGCTGTCCACCAGCCCAAGCTGGTCGGCGTACACCGCCTGCCATTTCTGCATCATGCCGTCGTACAGCTCGCGGTGCTGCGGGTTCGGCGTGAACTCGCGGCTCCACTTCACCAGCCGCTCGCCCGTCGAGGCCATATCCGCAAATAGCCCCGCGCCAGCACCTGCCGCGATGGCGCAGCCGAGCGCCGTCGCCTCTTTCACTTCCGGCACGCGCACCGGCAGGCCGGTGACGTCGCTTAAGATCTGGCTCCACAGGGCGCCCTTAGCCCCCCCGCCCGCAAACACCAGGCTTTCAAACGTCACGCCGGAGAAGTGGGAAATCTGCGCCAGGTTGCAGGCCGAGACGATCGCCGCGTTCTCTTCCAGGGCGCGGAACAGCGTCGCTTTGTTGCACTTTTCCGGGTCGATGGAGAGGTTAATAAACGACGGCGCGGCGTGGTACCACTGCTTAAAATGCATGGCGTCGGAGAAGATCGGCATCACCCCGTGGGAGCCCGCCGGTACGCGGCTCGCCATCTCTTCCAGCAGGGAGTAGGTGTCCATCCCCATCCGCTCGGCAATCAGCTTTTCCTCCGCGCAGAAGGCGTCGCGGAACCAGCGCATGGTCAGCCCGGTAAAGAAGCTGATCGACTCCGCCTGCGCCATGCCGGGAATAACGTGCGGGTTCACGCGGATGTTCATCTCGGGGTCGGTGCGCACCTGCGGCAGGTTTACGACCTGCTGCCAGAAGGTGCCGCCCAGCACCGCCGTTTGTCCGGCGCGGACCACGCCCAGCCCCAGACAGCCCAGCTGTACGTCGCCGCCGCCCATCACCACCGGGGTACCTTCGCGCAGGCCGCTCTGCTGCGCGGCCTCTTTGGTGATAGCGCCCAGCACGGTGCCGGTCTCTTTCACCGGGGAGAGGATATCGGCGCGCAGCCCGGCCATGTCGAGCAGCGCCGGACGCCAGTCGCGGGAAAACAGATCCAGCATGCCGGTGGTGCCCGCGTTCGACGGATCAACCGCCAGCTCGCCGGAGAGCTTCGCCGCCAGCCAGTCGCTGATCATGGTGATGGTCGCGGCCTTGCGGTAAATATCCGGGCGATGGTGCGCCAGCCACAGCAGGCGCGGCATGGCGCTCAGCGCCAGCGTCTGGCCGGAAACCTCATACACTTCGGATTCAAAACGGTCGTCGTGGATCTCTTTGAGTTCGGCCACCTCGCGGCTGGCGCGGGCGTCGACGTTGGCGCAGGCCCAGATGGCCTCGCCGTTGCGGTCGTACAGCACGATCCCTTCGCGCATCGAGCAGCAGGCGACGGACTGAATGTCCGCCGCGCTCAGGCGCGCACGCTCCAGCGCCTGATGAATGCACCGGCAGGCCAGCTGCCAGTTGGTCTCGAGGTCGAACTCCATCGACCCCGGCACGTTCTCCACGCTCAGATGCTTCCACTCGGCCTGGCCGACGGCAATCTGGTTGCCCTGTAAATCGAAAATAACGGCGCGAACGCTGCCTGTCCCTGCATCTAACGCTAAAAGGTAACTCATGAGCTTGCCTCATTGTTAGCGCAGGGCATCCCCGTTACGTCAGGGCCAGCACCGCGCGGGCTGTCGTCTCCTCCGTCACCAGGCCATTGATACGGCGACCCTTCAGTGCGGCATAAATCGCATCGGCTTTCTCTTCTCCTCCGGCCACGCCAACGATGGTGGGCAGCTGCGCCAGTTCATCGAGCGTGACGCCCAGCAGTTCTTTATGGATCTCCAGCTCCTCGACGCACTCGCCCTCGGCATTGAGGAAATAGCCGAGAATGTCGCCGACCGCCCCTTTGCGGGCGTACATCAGCTGTTCACCTTCGCTGATATAGCCGGAGCGCAGTATCGTGGCGTCACGGCGCTGGTTCACTGAACCAATGCCGACCACCGCCACGTCGGCGGCGGTGGCGGCGAGGATCACGTCCCGCACGCTGGTCTCGCGTTTTAAGATCCCGGCGACTTCAGCGGATGACACGCGAAGCGGGGCGGGGATCATGCTGACGCTGCAGGCCGCGTCCAGCTGGCCGATACCGGTCATATACGGCCCGACGCCGCCGGAGAGCGTCACCAGGCGGATCTGCTGCGAGCTGATAAAGCCGCTCAGGTGCTGCAGGCTGCTCATGGTGGTTTCACCAAACCCCACCGCCAGCAGCTGGCCGGGCTCCAGTACGCCCATCAGCGACTGCGCCGCGCCAATGCCCAGCCGCACGTTCATCGGCGGCGTATTTAACGCGGGCATCACGCGCACCAGCTTCAGGCCAAAGCGCTGCTGTAGCTCGGTTTCCAGCGCCAGGCAGCCCTCGTAGCGGGAGTTAATCTGCACGCGGATCACTCCGGACTGACGGCCCTTCTCCAGCAGGCGAGAAATCTTCAAACGCGGCAGCCCGAGCCGCTCGCCGATGTCGTTCTGGGTTAATCCGTCGTGGTAGTAGCACCAGGCCACGCGCGCCACGAGTTCCTCTTCCGCCAGTGCCAGCCCGGCAAACCGTCCTTCTTCCGCAGTGCGTTTATCGCTCATAGTTGAACTCTTATAAAAATTTAGATCATATGTTCGTGATGGCGCGAAGGGAAAGTGTGAGCCACGCGACAAAACGGATCTTTTAGATCGTTTCTGGTTTATCTGTATCTCAATCGATAAAACTGTGATCCCTGCACGGTTGTAAATATAGTTCACCGTCTACGCTTTTGAACATTATTAAATCTAAAAATCATTTGTTCAATATCGGAGCGATGATGACCTCACTTCTCGACGCGCGGAATATCAGCAAGCAGTTCTCAGGCGTGCCGGTTCTAAAAGGCATTGATTTCACGCTGCTTGCGGGCCAGGTGCACGCGCTGATGGGCGGAAACGGCGCGGGAAAATCGACGCTGATGAAGATCATCGCCGGGGTCGAAACGCCGGACAGCGGTGAACTTTCTGTCGAGGGGCAGTCATATGCGCGGCTCACGCCCGTACAGGCGCACAGGTTAGGCATTTACCTGGTGCCGCAGGAGCCGCTGCTGTTTCCCAACCTGACGGTGCGGGAAAACATCCTGTTCCGCCTGCCGCGCGAGCGCGATCTGGAAAAGCGGCTGGCGGAGAAACTCCAGCAGCTGCAGTGCCAGCTTAGCCTCGACGCCGCCGCCAGCACTCTGGAAGTGGCGGATCAGCAGATGGTGGAGATCCTGCGCGGGCTGATGCGCAATGCGAGGATCCTGATCCTCGACGAACCTACGGCCTCCCTCACGCCGGGTGAAACCGAGCGGCTGTTCCGCCAGATCCGCGCCCTGCAGGCGCTCGGCGTCGGGATTGTTTTTATCTCCCATAAGCTGCCGGAAATTCGCATGCTTTCAAGCCACGTCTCGGTGATGCGCGACGGCGCGGTAGTGCTGAGCGGTGAAACCGCGCAGTTCGACGATAACGCCCTGATCGCCGCCATGACGCCGGTAAGCCGGGAGAAATCCCTCAGCGATACGCAAAAGCTGTGGCTGGCGCTGCCGGGCAACCGCCGCACCCAGCCGCAGGATTTCCCGGTGCTGCGCGTTGACGATCTTACCGGGGAAGGCTTTATCGATCTCAGCCTTGAGATCTCTGCCGGGGAGATCGTCGGCCTGGCCGGGCTGGTGGGATCCGGGCGCACCGAGTTTGCGGAAACGCTCTACGGCCTGCGGCCTGTGCGCGGCGGCCGCGTCTGGCTGGAGAATCAGGAGATCACCGGCGAGCCGGTAAGTTCGCGCCTGGAGAAAGGGCTGGTCTACCTGCCGGAAGACAGGCAGGTGTCCGGCCTGTTCCTCGACGCGCCGATCCGCTGGAACACCGTGGCGCTCAACGAGCCGTCGATTTGGCAGCAGCGCAAGCGGGAGTCTGCGGTGGTGGAGCGCTATCACCGGGCGCTGGGGATCAAGCTCAACCATGCGGATCAAACCGTGCGCACGCTCTCCGGCGGCAACCAGCAGAAGGTGCTGCTCGCGCGCTGTCTCGAGGCCAACCCTTTACTGCTGATCGTCGATGAACCGACGCGCGGGGTGGACGTCTCGGCGCGCGCCGACATCTACCAGCTGATAAAAAGCGTGGCGGCGCAGAACGTGGCGGTGCTGATGATCTCAAGCGATCTTGACGAGTTCCCGGGCCTCGCGGACCGGGTGCTGGTGATGCATCAGGGCGTGCTAAGCGGCGAGCTGTCGCGCCACGCCGTCAGCCTCGACAAGATGATGGCGCTGGCGTTCGGAGGGCAATCATGAAGACCTTACTCAAAAACCGCGAGCTGAGCGCGTTTCTCGCGATTCTGGCGCTGTTCGCCGTGCTGGTGGCGCTAAATCCGTCCTACCTGAGTTTACAGACGCTGGGGATGATCTTCGCCAGCTCGCAGATCCTGATCCTGCTGGCCATCGGCGCGGCGCTGGTGATGCTGACCCGCAATATCGACGTGTCCGTCGGTTCCATTGTCGGGCTGTCCGCCATCGCCGTCGGCGTGGCGCTTAATAGCGGCTACAGCCTGCCGGTTTCCATTCTCTTCGCGCTGTCTATTGGCGCGCTGGCCGGGGCGTTCAACGGGTTTCTGGTGGTGGGGCTGCGCATCCCGGCGATTGTCGCCACCCTCGGCACGCTGGGGCTGTACCGCGGGGCGATGCTGCTCTGGACGGGCGGAAAGTGGATTGAGGGGCTGCCGCCGGGGCTGAAATCCCTCTCTGAGCCAGCCGCCGTCGGCATTTCGCCGCTCGGCATGCTGGTGTTGATCGTCGCGGCCACAGGCGCGTGGACGCTCTCGCGCACCGCGTTCGGGCGTGATTTCTACGCGGTGGGGGATAACCTCGCCGCCGCGCGCCAGCTGGGCGTGGCGGTGAACCGCACCCGCATGATTGCCTTTACCCTGAACGGCATGCTGGCAGCCTGCGCCGGGATCGTCTTTGCCGCGCAGATTGGCTTTGTACCCAACCAGACCGGCAGCGGGCTGGAGATGAAGGCCATCGCCGCCTGCGTGCTCGGCGGTATTTCGCTGCTGGGCGGCACGGGCACGCTGATTGGCGCGCTGCTCGGCGCCTTCTTCCTGACCCAAATCGACACCGTGCTGGTGCTGTTCAGGCTCCCGGCGTGGTGGAACGACTTTATCGCCGGGCTGGTGCTGCTGGGCGTGCTGGTGCTCGACGGGCGCCTGCGGCAGGCGCTGGCGCGCCATCAGCGGGCGCTGAAGTACGGTCGCTTCCAGCCGGGTAACAAAGGGGGAAAGCACGTCACCCCGTTTCCCAAACGCAAAAAAGAGGTGGCGTAAATGAGGCTTAACTGGGAAAGCGCGCTGCTGATTTTGCTGGTGCTGGAGATCCTGCTCTTTGGCGCCATCAACCCGCGCATGCTCGACATCAACATGCTGCTGTTCAGCACCAGCGACTTCATCTGCATCGGCATTGTAGCGTTGCCGCTTACGCTTGTGATCGTCAGCGGCGGAATCGACATCTCCCTCGGCTCAACCATCGGCCTGTGCGCCATCGCGCTGGGCGTCATGATGCAGGCGGGGTGGCCGATGGCGGTCGCCGTTCCATTGACGCTGCTGCTCGGCCTGCTGTGCGGATTATTTAATGCCGCGCTGATTCACTACACCGGCATCAGCCCGCTGGTGATCACCCTCGGCACCCTCTACCTCTACGGCGGCGGCGCGCTGCTGCTCTCCGGCATGGCGGGAGCGACGGGCTACGAGGGCATCGGCGGCTTCCCGGACAGCTTCACGGCGTTCGCTAACCTCACGGTGCTGGGTCTGCCGATCCCGCTGGTGTTGTTCGCGGTAATCACCGTCTTCTTCTGGCTGATTACCCACCGCGGGCGCTTTGGCCGTCATCTGTTTTTAATCGGCCAGAATCCTCGCGCGGCGCGCTATGCGGCGCTGTCGGTGAACGGAATGCCCTACGCGCTGTACGGTCTGGTGGGCGTGGCCTCGGCGATTGCCGCGCTGGTGATGGTCTCCTACTTCGGCTCCGCGCGTTCGGATCTGGGGCGCGATTTGCTGATGCCAGCACTCACCGCCGCCGTGCTCGGCGGGGCCAATATCTACGGCGGGTCAGGTTCGGTTGTCGGTACGGCGCTGGCAGCGCTGCTGGTGGGCTACCTGCAACAGGGTTTACAGATGGTCGGCATCCCTAACCAGGTGTCGAGCGCGCTGTCAGGGGCGCTGCTGGTTGTGGTGGTGATGGGACGTTCGCTGAGTCTGCACCGCGAGTGGGTGCGTTCTCTCTTTAGAAAACTATCCGGAGCGTAAGATGAAAACAAAACTGTTCGTCCTGGCAATGGCCCTCAGCTTCGCCTCGGCGCAGGCGGCGGACCGCATTGCCTTTATCCCGAAGCTGGTGGGCGTGGGCTTCTTCACCAGCGGCGGCAACGGCGCAAAAGAGGCGGGGAAAGATCTCGGCGTGGACGTGACCTACGACGGCCCGACCGAGCCGAGCGTCTCCGGCCAGGTACAGCTCATCAACAACTTCGTCAACCAGGGCTATAACGCCATTATCGTCTCCGCCGTGTCGCCGGACGGCCTCTGCCCGGCGCTCAAGCGCGCGATGCAGCGCGGCGTCAAGGTCCTGACCTGGGATTCCGACACCAAGCCGGAGTGCCGCAGCATCTACATCAACCAGGGGACGCCGGAGCAGCTGGGCGGCCTGCTGGTGGAGATGGCGGGCAAGCAGGTCACCAAACCGAACGCTAAGGTGGCGTTCTTCTACTCCAGCCCCACCGTTACCGACCAGAACCAGTGGGTGAAAGAGGCGAAGGCCAAAATCGAGAAAGATCATCCGCAGTGGCAGGTCGTGACCACCCAGTTTGGCTATAACGACGCCACCAAATCCCTGCAAACCGCCGAAGGGATCTTAAAAGCGTATCCGGATCTGGATGCAATCATCGCCCCGGACGCCAACGCGCTGCCTGCGGCGGCGCAGGCGGCGGAAAACCTGAAGCGCGAAGGGGTGGCGATTGTCGGCTTCAGCACGCCGAACGTGATGCGTCCGTACGTTGAGCGCGGCACGGTGAAAGCCTTCGGCCTGTGGGATGTCGTACAACAGGGAAAAATTGCGGTCAATGTCGCCGATCGTTTGCTGAAAAAAGGCGATCTTAACGTGGGCGACAGCGTGGACGTAAAAAATATCGGGGCGCTGAAGGTCGAGCCGAACAGCGTGCAGGGTTACCAGTATGAGGCGAAGGGCAACGGCATCGTGCTGCTGCCGGAGCGGGTGGTGTTCACCAAAGAGAACATCAGCAAATACGATTTCTGACGGGGGAGCAAATGGCTGATTTAGACGACATCAAAGACGGCAAGGATTTTGGCATCGGCACGCCGCAGCAGAATGTGCCGTTCACGCTGAAGGGCTGCGGCTCGCTGGACTGGGGCATGCAGTCCAGGCTTGCGCGCATCTTCAACCCGCAGAGCAACCGCACGGTGATGCTGGCCTTCGACCACGGCTACTTTCAGGGGCCGACCACCGGCCTTGAGCGTATCGATCTCTCTATCGCGCCGCTGTTTGGCGAAACCGACGTGCTGATGTGCACCCGCGGCATCCTCAGGAGCCAGGTGCCAGCCGCGACGAACAAACCGGTGGTGCTGCGCGCCTCTGGCGGTAACTCGATTCTGGGCGAGCTGTCGAACGAGTGCGTGGCGGTGGCGATGGAGGACGCCCTGCGCCTGAACGTCTGCGCGGTGGCGGCACAGGTGTACATCGGAAGCCCGTTTGAGCATCAGTCGATCAACAACATCATCAAGCTTGTCGATGCGGGCGCGCGCTACGGCATGCCGACGCTGGCGGTGACGGGCGTCGGCAAAGAGATGGCGCGCGACGCGCGCTATTTCTCGCTCGCCAGCCGCATCGCCGCCGAAATGGGGGCGCAGTTCGTCAAAACCTACTACGTGGACGAGGGCTTTGAAAAAGTGACCGCCAGCTGTCCGGTGCCGATTGTTATCGCCGGGGGCAAAAAGCTGCCGGAGCACGAGGCGCTGGAGATGTGTTGGCGCGCGATTGACCAGGGCGCTTCCGGCGTGGACATGGGGCGCAATATCTTCCAGTCCAGCGCGCCGCTCGCCATGCTGAAGGCGGTAAAAAAAGTGGTTCACGAGAACTGGAATGCCCGCGATGCGTTCCAGTTCTGGCAGGAAGAGAAACAGGGAGAAGCAAAATGAACGTGACGCTGGTGGAGATCAACATTAAGCCCGAGCGGGTGGACGAGTTTCTGGAGGTGTTCCGCGCCAACCACGAGGGGGCAGTCAAGGAGCCGGGAAACCTGCGCTTTGACGTATTGCAGGACCCGAGGGTCAAAACCCGGTTCTTTATCTATGAGGCCTATAAAGACGAGGAGGCGGTGCTGGCGCATAAGCAAACCCCGCACTATCTGGCGTGCGTGGATAAGCTTGAGGAATTGATGTCAGAGCCGCGTAAGAAACGCAGTTTTGTGGGGCTGTTGCCGGAGTAGCGGCTTTGCCCGGTGGCGCTGCGCTTACCGGGCCTACGGGTGTGAGGCTGTGTTGATTTTGTAGGCCGGGTAAGCGTTAGCGCCACCCGGCGTTGTTCAGGCCAGCTCCAGCAGATGCACCCGGGCCGTGGCTCCCGGCATCAGCCGCTGCAGGTTGTTGACCAGCTCTTCTCCTGCCTCTTCCAGTGCCGCCAGCGGCACTGATGGCAAACTTTCGAGAATAAACCACATAGACGTCGCCTGGCTGTCCAGACGGGTACGCACCCCCTGTCGCCAGTTCCAGCGGCGGCAGGTGACGCCGAGGTCGTCGCGCCAGATAACCTCGCCAGCATCCGGGTATTCCACCACCGGCTGGCCCTCTTTGAGGGTATCAAACGGCTCGCTGCCGTCGGCCAGCGTCAGACGCGGCGCGCCCGAGTACGCCGCGAGATTTTCTCCGCCAACCGGAATGGCATAGCGAATGCTCACCGCATTATAGATATCCACGACCGGATCCAGCGACGGCAGTGAACCGTCTTTCAGTACCCGCTTGCGCAGGGCTGCGGCGGAACAGGGCGTGCGTTTCGGTTTCGCGCCGAAGGCTTTAAACACCTCATCCCAGCCTGAAAGGTGTGCATCAGCCCACGGCACATCATCATTCAACATCTGCTGGCAGGCCTGCGCCAGCGCGGCGGGCGCAACCTCCGGGTGGGCAATCGGCGCAGCTTCAACCAGAATGCTCAGCGCCCGAAAGCCCGGAGCGATCCCGGCAAGACGCGAATCTATTGACGGCGTAACGAGAGACATAAATAATCCTGTATTGACTGTTTTATACCATGGTAGTGACCAATGACTGATAAAGTCAATATAATGACTGATTCGGGTGCCGATGTTGCCCAGGTAAGCCTGGCCGTGGCGAACCGCATCCGCAACTGGCGTAAAGAGAAAAAGCTGTCGCTGGACGAGCTGTCCCGCCGGGCCAGCGTCAGCAAAGGGATGCTGGTAGAGATCGAAAAGGGCGTAGCCAACCCCAGCATCGCCATCTTGTGCAAGCTGGCCGCCGCGCTCGGCATCTCCGTGGCGGATATCGTCAACGTCTCCAGCGAGCCGCTGGTGCATGTTATCGAAGAAGCGGCAATTCCGGTGCTGTGGCAGGGGGCACAGGGTGGACGCGCCAGACTGCTGGCGGGTACGGCAGGCCCGGACATGATTGAACTCTGGCAGTGGGAGATGCAGCCGGGGGAGCGTTTTACCTCTCCGGGGCACCCGGCGGGAACCTGTGAGCTGCTGCACGTGAACGAAGGGGTTTTAACGCTGACGGTGGACGAGACGGTGACGCAGGTGAATGCTGGCGCATCGGCGGTGGCGAAAACGGAAGCGGCGCACGGCTACGCCAATGAAGGCGATACCGTGCTTCGCTTCACCATGACGGTGGCGGAGTTTCACCGATAAAAAGTAGGCCGGGTAAGCGTAGCGCCACCCGGCGTTGATTACGCCTCTTCCACGCTCACCCGCAGCGCTGCCAGCGCTTTACGCGCCGCTTTCAGCACCTGCTCACACTGCTCAATGGTCAGCGTCAGCGGCGGTTCAATGCGGATGGTTTTCGAGTTGTTGAGCGTTCCGGCGACCAGCACCCGCTGGCGGAACATTTCGCTCGCGAAGCTATAGCCGGTTTCGTTATCGACAAACTCAATCGCCATCAGCATCCCTTTCCCACGCGCGTCCTGCACCAGGTCCGGATACTCCCGGCCTAGCTGACGGAAGCCGTCCAGCAGCATGTCGCCTTTCTGCTCCGCCTGAGCGGGCAGGTTTTGCTCCAGCAGCACGTTGATGGTCGCCAGCGCGGCCGCACAGGCCAGCGGGTTACCGCCAAAGGTGGTGGTATGCAGGAACGGATTATCGAACAGCACCGAGAAGACCTCCTCGGTGGCCACCGTCGCGCCAATCGGCATCACGCCGCCGCCGAGCGCTTTCGCCAGGCACAGAATGTCCGGCTGAACGTTTTCGTGCTCGCAGGCAAACATCTTGCCGGTGCGCCCCATCCCGGTCTGGACTTCGTCGAGGATCAGCAGGGCGCCAAACTCATCGCACAGCTGACGCACGGCGGGCAGATAGCCCTGCGGAGGGAGGATCACGCCGCCTTCGCCCTGAATCGGCTCCAGGATCACCGCCGCCACGTCATCGCCGGTTTTACGGCATTCGCTCAGCACGGTGCGCATGGCGTTGATGTCGCCAAACGGCACGTGGCGGAAGCCCGGCAGCAGCGGCATAAACGGTTTGCGGAAGGTGGATTTGGCGGTAGCAGACAGTGCGCCCAGGGATTTACCGTGGAACGCGCCGCTGGTGGCGATAAAGGTGAATTTCCCGCGCGGCGACTGGTACGCTTTGGCGAGTTTAATCGCCGCTTCGACCGATTCCGTGCCGCTGTTGCTAAAGAAGCTGTACTTCAGCTTGCCGGGCGTTAAGGCCGCCAGCGTTTTCGCGAGCATAGCGCGAAGCGGGTCAAGCAGTTCCTGGCTATGGAGAGGTTGTTTCGCAAGTTGATTCTGTACGGCGGAAACCACTACTGGATTACGGTGCCCCACGTTGAAAATTCCAAAACCTCCCAGGCAATCTATAAACTCCTGTCCCTGGGTGTCGACAAGCGTGTTTAGACTCCCCGCTTGCCACTCTACGGCTCCGTAATCCCCGCCGGCGGTAACAGATTTGCGATACTCCAGAAACCCTGGATTGACGTGCTCTTTAAAGTAATCGATGACCTCTCGGTTAAGTTGTTTCATCTCCTCATGATCGAGCGTTCGCTTCTCAATGAGATTCAGTGCGTGCGCGGTACAGGCAAGAGCCGAGGCGCTGGAAGGTAACCTGTTCAAAATGTGCTCCCGGGGATCGCGTATCACATGATACTGGATTAAGTATTGCAGGGATTACGCCACTTCAGATGACTTAACGAAAATCGGGATAAACGCCAGGTTAAAATAATGTTGCACAATATTTAATCATGCCGGAGGAACCGAAACGGGATTAAGCGATACACGGTAGAGAGCCTTAAAAAGAGCGGAAACGCGCAACTGCACCAAAGAAGTGCATGTGCTGCGACTTAAGCGGGCATTAACGGTTCATGCTTTGTGGGTAATTTCTTAGCGAAAGTATTTGAAATCAATGAATTATAAAATTGTACAAAAAGTATGGTTTAAGTGAAATCTGCGATCTTCATCAAGTTTAACAACTAAAGATAAATTGTTTACCGCCGAAAAAACATTGACCCACAAAATTAACATTCAAATAACCTGCAAGGGATGCCCACGATGTCCTCTCCAACCTATGTCACCCAGAATGAATATCCTCTGGACGATGACACCACCTTAATGTCTACCACAGACGTCCACAGCTACATTACCCACGCCAACGACACCTTTGTGCAGGTGAGCGGCTACCAGCTTGATGAGCTGACGGGCCAGCCGCACAATCTGGTACGCCACCCCGACATGCCAAAAGCCGCGTTTGCCGATATGTGGTACACGCTGCAGCAGGGCGAGCCGTGGAGCGGGATTGTCAAAAACCGCTGTAAAAACGGCGACCACTACTGGGTGCGTGCGAATGCGGTGCCGATGGTGCGCCGCGGGCAGGTGACGGGCTATATGTCCATTCGCACCAAAGCCACAGCGGAAGAGATTGCCACCGTGGAGCCGCTCTACCGGGCGCTGAATGACGGGCGCTGTAAAAAACGTATTCATAAAGGGCTGGTAGTTGGAAAGGGCAGGTTGGGTAAACTGCCGGCCATGCCGCTGCGCTGGCGCGTGCGCAGCGTGATGGCGGTGCTTTTTGCCGTGCTCGCCGCCACGCTGGTCGCGACCTCCGCCGGGTGGACGCCGCTCGCCGCAGCCGCGCTGGTGATGCTGCTGGGAACGCTGCTGTTTGAGCAGCAGATTGTCCGCCCGGTAGAGAATGTGGCGCGACAGGCGCTGAAGGTCGCAACCGGTGAGCGCAACAGCGTGCAGCATCTGAACCGCAGCGACGAGCTGGGGCTGACGCTGCGCGCGGTCGGGCAACTGGGCCTGATGTGCCGCTGGTTAATCAATGACGTGTCGAGCCAGGTGGTAAGCGTCCGTGACGGCAGCGACAGGCTGGCGCAGGGAAATGAAGATCTGAACGATCGGACGCGTCAGACCGTGGCGAACGTGCAGCAGACCGTCGCGACAATGAACCAGATGGCCGCTTCCGTTCAGAGTAACTCTGAAACCGCCGCCGAGGTGGATAAACTCTCCGTGGCTGCCAGTAGCGCGGCGACGAAAGGGGGCAACGCGATGCAGACCGTGGTCAAAACTATGGATGACATTGCCGACAGCACGCAGCGAATTGGCTCGATTACCTCCCTGATTAACGATATCGCTTTCCAGACTAATATTCTGGCGCTGAACGCGGCAGTTGAGGCGGCAAGAGCAGGGGAGCAGGGCAAAGGTTTTGCCGTGGTCGCGGGTGAAGTCCGCCATCTCGCCAGCCGCAGCGCCAGCGCAGCGAATGATATTCGTAAACTGATTGATGCCAGCGCCAGTAAGGTGCAGTCCGGCTCTGAGCAGGTGCACGCCGCAGGCCGTACGATGGATGATATTGTCGAGCAGGTGAAAAACGTGACGCAGCTTATCGCCCAGATAAGCCACTCGACGTCCGAGCAGGCAACCGGGCTGTCAGAGTTGACCCGTTCGGTAGCAGAACTCGACAGCATCACGCAGAAAAACGCCGACCTGGTCGAGGAGAGCGCCCATATTTCTGCGATGGTGAAACACCGCGCCGGACGCCTTAAGGATGCGGTGACTGTGCTCCATTGAGTCAATAATGTTCCGGAAAAGCCGTTTATACCGTAAGGCATAAGCGGTTTTTTTTGTGTGGATGTGACTATTAATGTGTTTTATTGTTAACCCCACATTAAATAACTAAAGAAAGTGCCTCGGTTATTTATCCCTGCCTAAGTCAGTTTTCCAGAATGCTATTTTGAAAAAGCCCCGTCCGGTGGTCTGATAACGATCGATGGGGCGGTATTAATAGCCTGTACCTATCCATTGTTATGGTTATGAAATAAAAAAACGATCAAAGTCATAAAGTTAGCGGATTCGTTACCGATAACAGCGATCGTCTGAGAAATAATCACATCGATGGAGAAAATATGTTCTTACATGACGTAAAGATCGGCACAAAATTATTTCTGGCGTTTGGGTTCTTTATTGTCCTGATGGCGATCAGCGCGAGCTTATCATTGCTGAGCCTGAACCGGGCAAATAATGGGATGCAATCCATTATTACCAGTGACTATCCAACCACGGTAAAAGCGAACCAGTTAATCGATAACTTCCAGGAATTTATTAGCACTCAACAGCTGATGCTGCTGGACGAGCAGGGCACCTACACGGGTCAATCTCAGCAGCGCCTGAAAGAGATCAGC
Source organism: Enterobacter sp. ECC-019 (assembly GCF_043974075.1). Classification (NCBI taxonomy): domain Bacteria; kingdom Pseudomonadati; phylum Pseudomonadota; class Gammaproteobacteria; order Enterobacterales; family Enterobacteriaceae; genus Enterobacter; species Enterobacter sp. ECC-019. The sequence continues at coordinate 4,812,384 of NZ_CP143759.1, read as the reverse complement.
GAGCACATCACGGTGATCCTGGGCGAGCTGAACAACGCGCTGCAGGATCAAAAGTCTCAGCAGGTGCTGGCGGATATCCGCAGCGTGCGCCAGCAGTATCTTGACTCGCGCTACCGCATTTTGCAGGCGGTGCAGAACAACAATCGTGCGGGCGCTATTCAGGAGATGATGACCACCACCCTCGCCGTGCAGCAGGCTTATAAAGCGAAGGTGAAGGAGCTGATTACCATTCAAAACAGCGAGATGCAGAGTGCAGGCGCGCAGGTGGAAGGAGATTTCAGGTCTAACCGCCTGCTGCTGATCCTGCTCACGCTCTTTAGCGTCGCGGCAGGAAGCCTGATCGGCTGGTTTATCGTGCGTGCTATCACTCGCCCGCTCGGCGAGGCGGTGCATTTTGCGAAAGCCATTTCAGAGGGCGACCTGACGGGCAGCATCACGCCACACGGCAAAGACGAAACGGGTCTGCTGCTGCATGCGCTGATGGAGATGAAGACGAGACTGCTGGACATTGTGCAGCAGGTGCAAACCGGCTCGGAGAATATTTCCAGCGCGGCCGCGCAGATTGTCGCCGGGAACCAGGATCTGGCCGCGCGCACGGAAGAGCAGGCAAGTTCTGTCGAACAAACCGCCGCCTCGATGGAGCAGATTACCGCGACGGTGAAAAATACCGCCTCGCATACCGGGGAAGCAACCAACCTCTCGGCGGATGCCGCCACGGTGGTCAAAAACAACGGTGAGATGATGAAGCAGGTGACCAGTAAAATGCGCCTGATTAACGAAACATCGAACCGGATGTCAGACATTATCGACCTGATCGACGCCATTGCGTTCCAGACCAACATTCTGGCGCTGAACGCGGCGGTGGAAGCAGCGCGCGCCGGCGAGCACGGCCGCGGCTTCGCGGTGGTTGCCGGCGAGGTGCGCCAGCTTGCCCAGAAGAGCGCGTCGTCTGCCAGCGAAATCCGCGAGCTGATTGAGAGCTCCACCAGCCAGACTCAGGACGGGATGAACCTGGTCGAAAAAGCGAGTGGGCTGATCAACGGGATGGTCGGCAACGTGGAAGAGATGGACGTGATCCTGCGGGAAATTCGCCAGGCCAGCCACGAGCAGACGGAAGTTATCTCGCAGATTAACAGCGCGATTGGCCTGATTGACGCCACCACCCAGCAGAACTCCGCGCTGGTGGAGGAATCTGTGGCTGCGGCGGCATCGCTTAACGAACAGGCGATGCACCTGAAAGAGCTGGTACGCGTCTTCCGCGTGAGCGAGCACGCGCCGGCTTAGTCCAGCTGGGAGATCTCGAGCGCCGCGCGGTCAATGACGCCGATAATCTGCTTGAGCTGCGCGTCGCTGAGCTCTCCCTGATTCACCTTCAGATCTAACACCGCTTTGAAGTTATCCAGCGCCCGTTTCATCTGCGGGTTTTTGCGCAGCTGAAAACCGACGGAACGGGCTTTGATACGCACCTGGATCTGTTCCAGCTGCTCCCGGTTTTCGTCCAGCCAGCGTTGTCCTTCAGCGGTAATCGCAATCTTCTTACGACCGCTCTCTTCCTCCGTAATGGTGATAAAAGTCTGATCCTGAAGATAATCCAGGGTTGGATAGATCACCCCTGGGCTCGGGGTGTAATTCCCCTGGGTCAGATTCTCGATCTCTTTGATCAGCTCATAGCCGTGGCTCGCGCTGCGGGTCAGGATATCCAGAATCACCAGCCGCAGATCGCCGTGGCCGAAAAAGCGCGGTCGACGCCCGCCGCTGTCGTGTTCGTGTCGCATAACAGATCCTTTAATTTGATATATCTAAACTATATCTAAGATATATTCAGATGCAATCTAAAAGTTCTTGCATTTTTACTGACTAGTAATCATTATCATTTGAAAATTAATTTAGATATATCGTATTCACCAGAGAAGGGGCTATAAATGGCATCTACCCGTTACCCACAACGTGTTCGTAATGACCTGCGTTTTCGCGAGCTGACGGTGCTCCGCGTTGAGCGCGCCAGCGCGGGTTTTCAGCGTATTGTTTTAGGCGGCGAGGCGCTGGAGGGCTTTAGCTCCCGGGGTTTCGACGACCATACCAAAGTCTTTTTCCCGGCCCCTGGGGCGGTGTTTGTACCGCCGGTGGTCACCGATGAAGGCATCGACTGGGGCGACGGTGTGCGTCCTCAGGCGCGCGACTATACGCCGCTCTACGACGAGGCAAATCATGAGCTGGTACTCGATTTCTTCATTCACGACGGCGGCATTGCCAGCCGCTGGGCGGTCGAGGCGAAAGCGGGGGACAGGCTGACCATCGGCGGTCCGCGCGGTTCGCTGGTGGTGCCGGTGGATTACGCCTGGCAGCTGTACGTGTGCGACGAGTCCGGCATGCCCGCGCTGCGCCGACGCTTAGAAAGCATTGCTAAACTGCCGGTTCGCCCGCAGGTTCATGCGGTAGTGACGGTCGGGGACGAAACTTATAAAGACTATCTGGCGCACCTGAGCGAATTCAACATCACATGGGTGGTGGGCCACAGCGAGCAGGCGGTAGGCGACCATCTGGCGGCACTGACCGTTCCGGGAGAAGACTACTTCATCTGGCTGACCGGAGAAGGGAAGGTGGTGAAAACGTTGAGCCGTCAGTTTGAAACCGACGCGATTGATCCTCAACTGGTGCGTGCCAGCGCATACTGGCACGCCAAATAGTCAGGCGGCGGAATCCAGCTGCGCTTCGCTCACCTGATGTTCGAGCGAGGCGCGGACCTCGTGCAGCGCTTTCTCCTGCTGAGCGAAGTAAGCTTCCATATTGTTCAGCGACGAGACCAGCAGCCAGGACTCCTCTTTCTCCAGTTCTGCCAGCTCGTTCACTAAGATGTCTATCTGCTCGCGAACCTGCGCCATTTTTTTGCGGATACGTTCCAGATCGTTCAGCCTGTCGCTTGCCATCAGCGGCTCGAAGCCCTGCTGCAGGCGGGCCACCAGTGAGCGAATGGTTTTAACGTCACCACGCTGCTTCGCCTGGTTGAGCTGCACCATCATCGCGTTGGCTTCCTCTTTCAGGTCGTCCGCCACCAGGTCCGGGTGGCAGAGCTTGCTCGCCTGACGCCAGAGACGCTTGAGCTCGTTCCGATCCTCTTCCGAAAGATCCTTGCCCTTGCGCAGTCGCACTTCGGCATCGTGATGCTGCTCGCGATACTTCTCGTACTCTTCGTTAGCGTCGTCGCGCGCCTGACGCGCAGGCTCCTCTTCGCGCGTTAAGCCGCTTTCCAGCTCCAGCGCTTCGGCCAGCAGGTTGGCAATCAGATTGCTTTGCTGCTCCAGATACTTACGCGCCTCAGCGGCCTGTACGGAGTCGGCCGGGAGATCGCGCCATCGCTGGGTGAGCGTCGCCAGCACCTCTACCGCCTGCGCCATATAGCGCTGGCAGCGACGGTAATCTTCCTCGCGACGACGCGCTTCCGCCTGCTGACGACGCAGGTTGAGCTCTGCCAGCGTTTTACGCAGGGCGAGGATCTGCTGCATCAGCGGGCCCAGACGGGAGAAATAGAGATCGTTGAACTCATCAAGCTGCTGCACCCGGGCGTTGCGGCGGTCAATCAGATCGCGCAGACGCTCTTCCAGCGCCTTTAGCTCAAGCTTGCTGGCGGCTACCTGCGGATCGCGCCATTGGGTTACGGCGCGCTGGCCCTGCAGCCACGCGGTAATTGCCGCCATCGCAGAGGTGTAGTTCTTCTCCTCAAGCGCCACGACGATTGCCTGTAGCTCATCGTCAAACGCTTCATTTTTCAGGCGTGTCAGCTGGCTCTGGATGATGTCGTCATCTTCCAGTTCAATGGCATTTTTAATGATTTCTAGCCGTTTTATCGGTGTGCTCATGATGCCTTTCGCTTTGGCGCTTAAGTATTTGAGTTAAGGTTAGTTGTTGTAAAAGCTACAGGAAATAATACACACGGATGATGATCGGCGCGATGGGGGATTTCTTTAGTTTTTAGGGTTTGTGAGGGTGAGCGGCAGGCCGGGCTACGTTTGATTGATTTCGTATGTGCTTGCATAGGGTGCAGCAAAAATCAGAGGCGGGATACAGCCTGGCGAATGCTTGAGGAAAACTCAGGGGACAACAAGGGGGCAGCCGTGATTCATCCAACAAAAAAGCCACTCAATTGAGTGGCTTAATCATATGATTCTACTGCTAAAATTTGGTGGCCCCTGCTGGACTTGAACCAGCGACCAAGCGATTATGAGTCGCCTGCTCTAACCACTGAGCTAAGGGGCCGTGGCGGTGAATTATAAAGTAACTCCCCGCAGCAATCCAGCCATTCACACCTGCCTGCTGTTTTTATAAACAACGCATAATCAATCCTTTATACTTCCCTGACGATGTATCAAGCGGGAGTAGAGATGATCAACGATATTCTGGCCCCAGGCCTGCGGGTGGTGTTCTGCGGAATCAACCCGGGTAAGTCCTCGGCGCACACCGGTTTTCACTTCGCCCATCCGGGGAATCGCTTCTGGAAAGTAATCTACCAGGCCGGGTTCACAGACAGGTTACTCAAGCCCGAAGAGGAGCAGCATCTGCTGGACACGCGCTGCGGAATCACCATGCTGGTCGAGCGGCCTACGGTGCAGGCGAGTGAGGTCAACCTGCATGAGCTGCGCAGCGGCGGGCGAGAGCTGGTCAAGAAGATCGAAGACTACCAGCCGGCTGCGCTGGCGATCCTCGGCAAGCAGGCCTACGAGCAGGCGTTTAGCCAGCGTGGAACGAAGTGGGGCAAGCAGAGCATCAGGATTGGCGTTACTCAGGTGTGGGTGCTGCCGAACCCGAGCGGGCTCAACAGAGCAACGCTGGATAAGCTGGTAGAGGCGTATCGGGAGCTGGATGAGGCGCTGATGGTGCGGGGGCTGTAATCCTCTGCGGCCTGATGCCCTCACCCTGGCACTCTCCCGGTGGGTGAGGGAATAAACAAAAAAAAAGCTCCCGATTGGGAGCTTTTTACTGTTTACCTGGATTAATCGTCCAGGAAGCTACGCAGCACTTCAGAACGGCTTGGATGACGCAGCTTACGCAGCGCCTTCGCTTCGATCTGACGGATACGTTCGCGGGTAACGTCGAACTGTTTACCCACTTCTTCCAGCGTGTGGTCGGTGTTCATATCAATACCGAAACGCATACGCAGGACTTTCGCTTCACGGGCGGTCAGGCCAGCCAGAACGTCGTGCGTCGCAGCACGCAGGCTCTCGGTGGTGGCAGAGTCCAGCGGCAGCTCGAGGGTGGTATCCTCGATGAAATCACCCAGATGCGAATCTTCATCGTCACCGATTGGTGTTTCCATGGAGATTGGCTCTTTGGCGATTTTCAGCACTTTACGGATCTTGTCTTCCGGCATCAGCATGCGCTCGGCCAGCTCTTCCGGCGTCGGCTCGCGGCCCATCTCCTGCAGCATCTGGCGGGAAATACGGTTGAGCTTGTTGATGGTCTCAATCATATGCACCGGAATACGGATGGTGCGCGCCTGATCCGCGATAGAGCGGGTAATAGCCTGACGGATCCACCAGGTTGCGTAGGTGGAGAACTTGTAACCACGACGGTATTCAAACTTATCTACCGCTTTCATCAGACCGATGTTGCCTTCCTGAATCAGATCCAGGAACTGCAGACCGCGGTTGGTGTATTTCTTGGCGATAGAGATAACCAGACGCAAGTTCGCTTCAACCATCTCTTTCTTCGCACGGCGGGCTTTCGCTTCACCGATGGACATACGACGGTTGATGTCTTTAACTTGCTCGATGGTCAGGCCGGTCTCTTCTTCAATCTGATGCAGCTTCTGCAGACCACGATAGACATCGTCCTTCACGTCATGCAGTTTTTCAGACCACGGCTTGTTCATCGCGATAGCCGCGTTGAACCAGGTTTCGCTGGTTTCGTTGCCGGTGAAGAGGGTGATGAAGTTCTTCTTCGGCATTTTGCACTGCTCAACGCACAGCTTCATGATGATGCGTTCCTGGGTGCGTACGCGATCCATCATCACGCGCATGCTGTTTACCAGGTAGTCGAACTGTTTTGGCACCAGGCGGAACTGTTTGAATACTTCAGACAGTTTCAGGATCTCTTCCTGAGCGGCGGCATGGCTGCGGCCTTTCGCTTTGATGGTGTCACGCGTCACTTCGTACTGGGTACGCAGCTCGGCAAACTTCTCACGCGCCAGTTCCGGGTCGATGCTGTTGTCATCGTCCGCAGTGTCGTCGTCGCTCTCTTCTTCATCTTCGTCTTCGTCATCATCCATCTCTTCCTGAGACAGTTCAGAACCGACGTGAGTGGCGGTAGGCGCCATATCTTCTTCAGCGTTCGGGTCGACGAAACCGGTGATCAGGTCAGACAGGCGCGCTTCTTCCGCTTCAACGCGATCGTACTGCTCCAGCAGATAGGTGATCGCTTCCGGGTACTCGGCAACGGAGCACTGAACCTGGTTGATCCCGTCTTCGATGCGTTTTGCGATGTCAATTTCGCCTTCGCGGGTCAACAGTTCAACGGTACCCATTTCGCGCATGTACATGCGGACCGGGTCAGTAGTACGCCCGATTTCAGATTCCACGCTGGACAGTACCTGTGCAGCAGCTTCTTCCGCATCTTCGTCAGTGTTGTTGGAGGTTTCAGCCAGCAACAGATCATCGGCATCCGGTGCTTCTTCCATCACCTGAATGCCCATGTCATTGATCATTTGGATGATATCTTCGATTTGATCTGAATCGACGATATCTTCCGGCAGATGGTCATTGACCTCGGCATAGGTCAGATAGCCTTGCTCCTTACCACGTTGGACAAGAAGTTTCAGCTGTGACTGCGGGTTTTGCTCCATAAGACGGTATCCACACTTAATTCGTTTGATTGGTGTCGGCGATGGGGCTGCCAACCTTTAAAGCGAGGGCGTACTTATATTTTTGCCGCTGCCTCTCAGTGCGGCTGCCGGGGGCTTCCCGATCGATATTCGGCACTTAAGCCGTTAAATTTTTTATTTCTTCGCCAGTTCCTGGTTAATCATCCAGAGCTCCCGGCGTTCTTCGCTGCTTAAACCGTGTGTGCGCTCGCGAGCAATTAACTCTTCCTGGCGCAGCTCAAGCATCGAATCAAACATATGGTTGAGTGAGTCGGTGAACGTTTTTTCTGCAATGTCCTTATCTGCTATATCGTCCCACATCGACAATTTTTCAAGGGTAGCGGCCTCTTTTGTGCCGCGATAATGCTCTAAAAGTTGTCCGGTGGTCAGACCTGGCTGAGACAAACACGTGTTGACCAGTTCTGAAAATAAGCCAAGCCCGGGCAATTTTTCGTGGTTTAAACCCGCCAGCGACGGCACCTGCGGCGCGAGCTCGGGGTTTTGTACCAGCAACCCTATCAGTATACGCATGGTTGTGCGTTTTAGCTGAGGCGCGGGGCGAACCGCACCGTTTTCAGCCTGTTTAGGCATTAAACGTTCAAGCTGGCTGTCATCCAGAATGCCGAGCTTGTTGCCTAATTCCTGACGCAGATAGATGCGCAGCGTTTCGCCGGGCACCTGGCTGATTAACGGCAGCGCCAGCGTACTGAGCTGCGCGCGCCCGTCAGGGGTACTCAAATCGACCTGCGGCATCAGGCTGTTAAACAAAAACGTGGAGAGCGGCTGAGCCTGCTCCATCCGCGCTTCAAACGCCGCTTTGCCCTCTTTACGCACCAGCGTATCCGGGTCTTCGCCGTCGGGCAGAAACATAAAGCGTAGCTGACGCCCGTCGGTCATATACGGCAGCGCGGTTTCCAGCGCACGCCAGGCGGCGTCGCGTCCTGCGCGGTCACCGTCATAACAGCAGATGACGTTGTTGGTCACCCTGAACAGCAGTTGAATATGATCGGCGGTGGTGGACGTGCCTAACGACGCAACCGCGTAGTTGATGTCGTACTGCGCCAGTGCCACGACGTCCATATAGCCTTCGACGACCAGAAGACGCGGAGGTTCCGCATTATTCTGTTGCGCCTCATAAAGACCGTACAGCTGGCGGCCCTTATGGAAAATATCGGTTTCCGGGGAGTTGAGGTATTTCGGCAGGGCATCACCCAGCACGCGACCACCAAAACCAATTACCCGGCCACGCTTGTCGCGGATCGGGAACATGACCCGTTCGCGGAAGCGGTCGTAGCTTCGTCCCTGGTCGTTGGTGACCAGCATGCCTGCATCGATGAGAGACTTACGATCTTCGCTATTGCCGCCAAAACGCTTTAACACGTTGTCCCAGCCGGGCGGGGCGTAACCAATAGCGAAACGCGCAATGACATCGTCGCTCAGTCCGCGCTTGTTCAGATACTGACGCGCAGGCTCAGCCGCAGAATGCTTAAGAGACTGTTGGTAAAACGAATTCAGGCCATCCATCAGTTGATACAGCGTTTGCCGTTGATGGCGCTCGATCTGACTTGGCCCACTGCCTGCTTCATACGGCACTTCAAGGTTATGCATCGCTGCCAGCTCTTCGACGGTTTCAACGAACTCGAGCTTGTCGTAGTTCATCAAAAAATCGACGGCATTACCGTGTGCGCCACAGCCGAAGCAATGGTAGAACTGCTTTTCACCGTTTACGGTGAAGGAGGGGGTTTTTTCATTATGGAACGGACAGCACGCATGGTAGTTCTTGCCCTGCTTTTTTAGCTTTACCCGCGCGTCGATGAGATCGACGATGTCGGTTCTGGCAAGCAGGTCATTGATGAAAACGCGTGGGATTCTTCCGGCCATATGCCCCGTTATTTTTAGTGACTCATAAACGAAAACAAGCCGCGCATTCCTTCCGGAAGCACGGCCTTACGACTATTACTCTGTCTGTCAATTGAGGGCTTTGGCCCTCAACCAATTAGTACAGACGAGTACGGCGTGCGTTTTCGCGAGCCAGTTTCTTCGCGTGACGTTTCACAGCGGAAGCTTTAGCGCGCTTACGTTCTGTCGTTGGTTTTTCATAAAACTCACGACGACGAACTTCAGCCAGAACACCTGCTTTCTCGCATGAACGTTTGAAGCGACGCAGTGCTACGTCGAACGGCTCGTTTTCACGTACTTTAATTACCGGCATGTAACTCTCACCTTTAATAAATTCGGTTTGCCGCTGGCATCAACGCCAGCTTATTTCAAAATGGTGCGGAATTTTACTGCAAATGCTGCTGCTTTGTAAAGCACCGATGCGATTTTGAAAGGGACTTTAATAAGGGTGAGGAGTATACACGAGCCTTCTTCCTGGGGCGAACAAAGTTTTACATCAACCCGCCCAGGCTCTACACTGCGCGGTATTGAAACGAGGTAAAACAAGTCATGCGTGTACTGGGTATTGAAACATCCTGCGATGAAACCGGCATCGCCATTTACGACGACGAAAAAGGGCTTCTGGCCAACCAGCTGTATAGTCAGGTGAAATTGCACGCTGACTACGGCGGCGTCGTGCCTGAACTGGCCTCTCGTGACCACGTGCGTAAAACGGTTCCCCTGATTCAGGCGGCGCTGAAAGAAGCGGGATTAACGGCAAAAGAGATTGATGCAGTGGCGTATACCGCAGGCCCGGGCCTGGTCGGTGCGCTGCTGGTTGGCGCAACGGTTGGCCGTTCGCTGGCGTTCGCGTGGGATGTGCCGGCGATCCCGGTTCACCATATGGAAGGGCACCTTCTGGCGCCGATGCTGGAAGAGAATCCGCCTGAATTTCCGTTTGTGGCGCTGCTGGTCTCCGGCGGTCATACGCAGCTGATTAGCGTAACGGGCATTGGCAAGTACGAGCTGCTGGGCGAGTCGATCGACGATGCCGCCGGTGAAGCGTTCGATAAAACCGCCAAGCTACTGGGGCTGGATTACCCGGGTGGCCCGATGCTCTCCAAAATGGCGTCGCAGGGGACGGAAGGGCGCTTTGTCTTCCCGCGCCCGATGACCGACCGTCCGGGGCTGGACTTTAGCTTCTCCGGGCTGAAAACCTTCGCGGCGAACACGATCCGCAATAACGATGACAGCGAGCAGACTCGCGCCGATATTGCGCGCGCGTTTGAAGATGCGGTGGTGGATACGCTGATGATCAAGTGCAAGCGCGCGCTGGATCAGACCGGCTTTAAGCGTCTGGTGATGGCCGGCGGCGTGAGCGCTAACCGCACGCTGCGCGCGAAGCTTGCCGAGATGATGCAAAAGCGTCGCGGGGAAGTGTTCTATGCCCGCCCGGAATTCTGTACCGATAACGGCGCGATGATTGCTTACGCCGGAATGGTGCGCCTGAATGCGGGCGCAACGTCCGACCTGAGCGTGTCCGTGCGTCCGCGCTGGCCGCTGGCGGAACTGCCGGAAGCGTGAGTTTTTTTGCCCGGTGGCGCTGGCTTACCGGGCCTACAGCATCCACGTGTGCCAACGGGCAATAAACCGCACTACACCCGCAGCATCCCTTTCTCTTCCAGAAACGCAATAATCGTCGCTAAACCGTCACCCGCCTTCAGGTTGGTAAACGTCCACGGACGATCGCCGCGCATGCGATTGGTATCGCGCTCCATTACCTCCAGCGATGCCCCCACGTACGGCGCGAGATCGGTTTTGTTGATCACCAGAAAATCGGATTTGGTGATCCCCGGCCCGCCCTTGCGCGGGATCTTCTCGCCTTCGGCCACGTCGATGACGTAGATCGTCAGATCCGCCAGCTCCGGGCTGAAGGTGGCGCTCAGGTTATCGCCGCCGCTTTCAACGAAGATCAGATCCAGATTGCCGAACTTCTCGCTTAACGCTTCCACCGCCGCCAGGTTCATTGAGGCATCTTCGCGAATGGCGGTATGCGGGCAGCCGCCCGTCTCCACGCCGACGATGCGCTCCGGCGCCAGCGCGCCCGCTTCGGTCAGGATGCGCTGATCCTCTTTGGTGTAGATATCGTTGGTCACCACCGCGAGATGGTAGGTATCGCGCATCGCCTTGCAGAGCGCTTCCAGCAGTGCGGTTTTGCCCGATCCTACCGGGCCGCCCACGCCCACGCGCAGGGGATGTTTGTAATCAGCCATGTTGACTCCTCAGGAACGGAATAGTCGTGAATATTGGGTTTCGTGGCGCGCGGAGGCGATGGCGGACAGCGGCGTTGCTGCCCCCAGCGCGTCGTCGCTACGTAAAAATGCCTGTTCAAAACCAGCGGCGTAGTGGTCGCTCAGTTCGATAATCAGCTGCTGCGCAGCCTGCTGCCCAAACGGTACCAGCTTGACGCCCGCCATGACCGCGCTCTCCATCCAGCTGTAGCCGAGGCTCAGCGCCAGCTCGCGCACGCTAATGCCCCAGCGCACGCCGAGCCAGGCCATGCCGCAGAGCTGGCTCTGCATAAACAGCGGCAGCCATTCGGGCGGACAGTCAGGTTCCCAGCTCTTAATCAGTCGCGTAAAGGCCGCCCCGCGGTTGCGCTCTTCTTCGCGCAGCTCGCGCGTTTCCCGGCAGGCGAGAAGGTATGCCGTCCAGCGTTTTGCATTTGTAAGATCGCGTTGCTCGCAGGCCTGATAAAGACGGACAAACAGCGGCAGATCGACGCAGAAAAAGCTCTGCTCCATCTGCTGGATTTGCCAGCATTTGAACGCGTCGGCATCCGTGACCCAGCCCGCCTCAACGGCCCACTCAAGCCCCTGCGACCAGGTAAACGACCCGACCGGCAGGCTGCTGCTGGAGAGCTGCATCAGGCGCAGCCTCTGGCGGGCGTGCTCCATCAGCTCATCAGCGCCAGCAGGGCGGAGACAATCAGCCCGCCGCCGAAGGTTTTACGCAGGCCGTCGTGACGGCGCAGCAGCAGCCCCACGGCAAAGCTGGCGCACAGCACCGTGGCGCTGGCGAGCATAAAACCGCTGGTGAAGAGCCAGAAGCTGTGTCCGGACATCTCCACGCCGTGCGCCCAGCCGTGGAACATCGCCAGGGCAGGTACCGCCAGCAGCAGACGGTTTTCAGTTTTAAACATCATCACGCCGGATACCGCCAGCGAGGCGATAATCAGCATCTCCATGCCGCTGAAGCCGCCGAGCAGGCTGCCCGCAATGGCACCGACAAGCATCATCCCGAGGGTGGCAAACGGCAGCAGGAGTTTGCGACCGCTCAGCGCCGAGAGCACGCCTGCGCCCGCCAGCATCAGCAGGTGATCGAGCCCGGTCAGCGGATGGAGAAAACCGGCCTGAAAGCTGTCGGTACCGTGGCCGGGATGCGCGAGCGCGGGAACGGAAAAAGCCAGCAGTAACAGCGGTAAATACTTGCGCATGATGGATCCTTAATGTGAATGAGCGTGAGAATGGCTGTGGGCATCGCTGGTGTAAGCGCCCGCTTCCGGTTCAAACGGCAGGCTGGCGTAGGCCACTTCCAGCCCGAACTGGCGCAGCATGTCGTCGAGAACGTGGTCGTGGTGATAGCGCAGCTCGCCGGGCATGATCTGCAGCGGCACGTGGCGGTTGCCCAGGTGGTAGCAGGCGCGGGCGAGCAGGAACGGATCGGCGCAGCGCACCACGGAAACCGACTCCGGAGCGGCGATCACTTCAATCACTTCGCTGCCGTCGTCGGTAGTCAGCAGGTCGCCCCCGCGCAGCAGCAGGCCGCGCGGCAGCATCAGCCCGGCTTCGCGGCCGTCGTTCAGCGATACGCGGGCGCGGCTTTTCACCCGCACGTCAATCGGCAGCGTGACGCTGGCGGTAATCGGATGCGCATGGTCCAGGCGTTGGGTTAAATAGATCATCATCACTCCTCAAAACAGGAAATAGCGTTGCGCCATCGGCAGAACGTCAGCCGGTTCGCTGTTTATCAATTGACCGTCGACGCGCACCTCGTAGGTTTGTGAGTCGACGGTGATATTCGGCTGCAGGCCGTTGTGGATCATGTCCGCTTTTTTGACCGTCCGGCAGCCTTTCACCACCGCGGTGGCGCTCTGCAGGTTGAGCTGCTGCGAGATGCCTTTCGCACTGGCGGCCTGTGAGATAAACGTCAGGCGCGTGGCGTGGCGCGCGGCGCCCAGCGATCCAAACATCGGGCGGTAATGCACCGGCTGCGGCGTGGGGATCGAGGCGTTGATATCGCCCATCGGCGCACAGGCGATCATCCCGCCCTTGACGATGGTGGCGGGCTTGACGCCGAAGAACGCCGGGGACCAGACCACGAGATCCGCCAGCTTGCCCGCCTCAATCGAACCGACTTCGTGGGCGACGCCGTGGGTGAGCGCAGGGTTAATGGTGTATTTGGCGACATAGCGCTTCACGCGGAAGTTGTCGTTATCGCCGGTCTCTTCCGGTAGCGCGCCGCGCTGGACCTTCATGCGGTGCGCGACCTGCCAGGTGCGGATAATCACTTCCCCGACGCGGCCCATGGCTTGCGAGTCTGATGACGTGAGCGAGAACGCGCCGATGTCGTGCAGCACGTCTTCCGCGGCGATGGTTTCACGACGAATGCGGGATTCGGCAAACGCCACGTCCTCGGCGATATCCGGATCGAGGTGATGGCAAACCATCAGCATGTCGAGATGCTCGTCGATGGTATTCACCGTGTAGGGCAGCGTCGGGTTGGTGGAGGAGGGCAGAATATTCGGGTGCGCGCAGGCGGTGATGATATCCGGCGCGTGGCCGCCGCCCGCGCCTTCGGTGTGGAAGGTGTGGATGGTGCGCCCGGCGATAGCCGCCAGCGTGTCTTCGACAAACCCGGACTCGTTCAGCGTGTCGCTGTGCAGCGCCACCTGAATATCCATCTCGTCAGCGACCTCCAGCGAGCAGTTAATTGCCGCAGGCGTTGCGCCCCAGTCTTCGTGGATCTTCAGCCCGATGGCACCGGCGGCAATCTGCTCGCGCAGGGCGTCCGGGTTGGAGCCGTTACCTTTGCCGAGCAGGCCGATATTCACCGGCAGCGTATCGGCAGCCTGAAGCATACGGGCGATATACCACGGCCCCGGCGTGCAGGTGGTGGCGTTGGTGCCCGCCGCCGGTCCGGTGCCGCCACCGATCATGGTGGTGACGCCGGAAACCAGCGCCTCTTCCGCCTGCTGCGGGCAGATCCAGTGGATGTGGGTGTCGATCCCACCAGCGGTGACGATCTTCCCCTCGGCGGCAATCACCTCCGTTGCCGCGCCAATCGGGATCGTCACGCCGGGCTGAATGTCCGGATTTCCGGCTTTGCCGATGGCGAAGATCCGCCCGTTCTTGACGCCGATATCGGCTTTTACGATCCCCCAATGATCGACGATCAGCGCGTTGGTGAGAACCAGATCCACGCAGCCGTCAGCGGTCATCTGCCCCTGTCCCATGCCGTCGCGGATCACCTTTCCGCCGCCGAACTTAACCTCTTCGCCGTAGACCGTGAGATCGTCTTCCACTTCAATCCACAGCTCGCTGTCGGCCAGCCGCACTTTATCCCCGATTGTGGGGCCGAACATATCGGCATACGCCCGGCGTGAAATGTCAGCCATGTTTCACCTCTCCCATCACCTCGCCGCGAAAGCCGAAAATGCGCTGCGCTCCGGTGACCTGAACGAGCGTCACTTCCCGCTTCTGGCCGGGTTCAAAACGCACGGCAGTGCCCGCCGGGATATTCAGTCGGTAGCCTTTGGTAGCTTCCCGATCGAACTTCAGCGCCGGGTTGACCTCGTAAAAGTGGTAGTGCGATCCGACCTGGATCGGCCTGTCGCCGTGGTTTTCGACAACCACGCGTTGGGTTTCACGCCCGACGTTGAGAGCAATATTTCCGGGCAGGATCCGGTATTCGCCTGGGATCATTACGCGCTCCTTAGACGATCGGGTTATGGACGGTGACGAGCTTCGATCCGTCCGGGAAGGTGGCTTCGACCTGAATATCCGGGATCATCTCCGGGACACCCTCCATTACCTGGTCGCGCCTCAGGACGTGGCGGCCCGCCTCCATTAGCGAGGCGACGGTTTCGCCATCGCGCGCGCCTTCCATAATGAAGGCGCTGATCAGCGCAACCGATTCCGGATAATTGAGTTTTACCCCGCGCGCAAGGCGGCGTTCGGCAACCAGCGCGGCGGTGAACAGCAACAGCTTGTCTTTTTCTCTGGGGGTCAGTTCCATAACGTTTCTCTTATGTCTGCCAGATACGCGGCGAACAGGCGGGTTTAGTGGTGAGAAGCGGGCGAAGCGACTGCCAGATATCGCGCATCACCCGCTGGCAAATCAGGTTGTCGTGGGAGAGAAAACGCACCGACAGCAGGCCATCGGTGAGCGTTGCCCCGGCAAACGTCTTCAGCGGTGCGAGCCGTTCGCGCGCCGCGTCGAGATGTTCTTCCCGGGCTGGGTAGAACAGCAGCGTGCCGATCCACGGATGCCCGGCGACGGGCGTGAGATCGCCGTCGCTAAGATGCTGGCGCTCAATCAGGCGCGGCTCATCATCTACCCACACCTCAAGGCGGCTCTCCAGGATGCCGTGGCTGAAGGTCTCACCGATCACCGGGCGACCCAGGCAGTACAACTCCCACGCCAGCAGCGTGCTGGAGGCCTTCAGGTGGAAGACGGAGCGCAGCGCGGCATTCGCGCCGGGAAAAATAATGGTGTCCTGCGGCAGCCACTCCAGGGTGGAATCTTCATCAAGATAAAAATGCTGGCTCAGACGGGCCAGCGGGCCGCTGCTGCGATAGAACTTGCTGGCGCCGGGCATGGTGATAAGCACATGGCTTTTGGTGTCCAGCCGAACGGAAATGTCCAGCGTATCGCCGCCCACAATCCCGCCGGGCGGGTGGAGCAGGTAAAGGTGGCAGGTTTCCCCTTCGGGATAAAACGGACGCTGAACGGTAAGCGGCCCGACGTGGTGGGCGGAGTGCAGGAGGGTTTTCTCAGGGGTGTGACAAAACTGCAGGGCAAGCGATGCCTGCCAGCCTTTATACGTATTATCAGTGACCTGAGCTGCTAACATACTGCATCCATTTCCACACCATCGGGATACGTTTCAGTATGCCCTGGAGGAAATGAAGCCTGTCATATGAGTCGCTTATGGATGGTCTGTAATGTAGGCCGGGTAAGCGCAGCGCCACCCGGCAAGAAAGGCGATGACATTATTAATGACGGGGTTTGCGGGATTACCGGTAATCCTCCGCATCCACATCATACCCGGAAGGTTCCCAGCGGATCGCCAGCAGCGATGCCAGGCCGATAAACGGTGCCAGCGCAATTACCCAGAACACGGCGGTATCCAGCGAGGCGACCAGCAGCGGGAACAGGAACAGCGACATCGTCGAGCTGCTTCTCATCAGCGTCTGATTGAGACCCACGCCCACACCGCGCAGCGAGGTCGGGTAGCTCAGCGAGGCAAACGTCATGGTGTGCGCGCCCGGGCCGAAGCCCTGACCGAACAGGAATAGCGCCAGCATCGCGACGGCGAGCACCCCTTCAGAGGCGCCTTCAGGGCGGCCAATCAGCGCCAGGCCCAGCAGCGCGACAAGCTGACAGGCATAACCCGCCAGCGACATCCGCCAGGCGCCGAAGCGCGGTACGTAGCGTACCGCCAGCAGTCCGCCGACGAAGGCAAACAGCAGGTTAAGCACCAGAGAAATGAGAATGGTGGTGAGCATCGACTGAACAAAGAAACTGGAGATGATCACCGGCAGACCAAACGCCACGGCGTTATAGGCAAACGAGGAGACGACGGAAAGCAGCGTGGCGAGCGTCGTGCGGCGTAAGTAGATGCCCCGGAACAGGTTCAGATAGTTTGACCATTTCGCTTTATTCACGACAGGGGCTGGCTGGCTGAGCGCATCCTGCGGCACGTGGGCATTGATGTTATACGACTGGCGTAAAATGGACGCGGCCTCTTTCAGGTTGCCCTGATTCGCCGCCCAGACCGGAGATTCGCTCATATAGCGGCTGCGGATGGCGATAATCACCAGCGCGGGCACTGCACCAAAGCCGAGAATCAAACGCCAGAGCCAGTCGCTGTGGCTTTCCGGCAGCACGGCGTAGAAGAAAAGCACCAGCAGGTAGGAGATGCTGATGGCGGCATACCAGGTGGGGCACCACATCGCGACGCTGGAAGCCTTATTTCCGGGCCCTTTCAGCCTGGCGAACTCGCTTAAAAACGCCATCGCCACGGGAAGGTCGATCCCGACCCCCAGCCCCATCACAAAGCGGGCGCCCGCGAGCACATATTCGTTCGGGGCCAGTGCGCAGGCGATAGCGGCTACAACGAAGAACACCATGTCAGCCATAAAAACGCGGTAGCGCCCGATTTTATCCGTTAGGTAACCGCCGAGCAGCGCCCCGACAATGGCACCAAAGGTAATCGCCGAGGCTACCATACCGGTACCGGCGGGCGTCAGGTTAAATTCGCGGGTGATGTCTTTAATGCCGAATGCCAGCGCGCCCAGATCGTAGGCATCAAGGAAAATGCCGCCCAGCGCGATACCGACCACGATACGGGCATTTGCCCGGCCCTGAGAACCGTCATTAACGAGGCGTGATACATCCGAAGCGCTGCGCACCCACTGGATGTCGCCATCAGGAGGAATACCTGCCGGTGAAAGGGGAGTTGTTTCTGTGATTTCAGCCATTTTCTTCTTATGTGGTTGTGTTGTGTCTTTAACAGTTACCACAGGCAGAAGGTGACCAAAATCACATTTGGCTATAAGGCATAACTAACCCTTCGGAGCGTCTTTTTTCTTTCTCTTGAGCTTCGTCCAGATTTTGGTCTCCTGACGACGCCACAGGCGCTGAATATTGTCGTGATGACGAAGCAGGATAAGACAGGAGAGCATCGACACCGGGAAGGTAAACTGGGGCTTGAACCACCAGACGTAGAACGGCGCGATCAGCGCGCTGACGATAGCGCCCAGCGACGAATAGCCGCTCAGCAGAATGGTCAGAAGCCAGGTCCCGGCCATGACGCCGGTTAAGTCCCAGCCGATGGGCGCAATGGCACCAAAGGCGGTCGCCACACCTTTACCGCCTTTAAAGCCGAAGAATACGGGCCAGATGTGGCCGACGCAGGCAGCAATAGCAATGAGCCCCAGCCAGAACGGCGTGACGCCCAGCGCATACGCGCCCCAGACGGGTAGCATCCCTTTCAGAACATCAAAAATCAAAACCGCTACGGCTGCTCCCTTGCCGCCAATTCGTAGTACGTTGGTCGCCCCCGGATTCCCGGAACCATTTTCACGCGGGTCAGGTAACCCGGCAATGCGGCAGACCAGAATGGCGCTGGAGATTGAGCCGCAAAGATAGGCGAGGAGGATCATTCCAGGCGCGATTGCACTCATAACGCTGTTCCGTTTTGAAAATGTATCTGTATTCTCAGCATCTGTGGATAATACGCATAATTCGCCGGAAGTGGTATCCGGTTTAGCCAAAAAGCAGGCAGGTCGTGATGGATATTGTATTTATAGAGCAACTTTCGGTAATCACCACAATTGGTGTTTACGACTGGGAACAGACCATCGAGCAGAAGCTGGTGTTCGATATCGAAATGGGATGGGATAACCGCAAATCGGCAAAAAGCGATGACGTGAACGACTGTCTGAGCTATGCCGATATCAGTGAAACGGTTATCGCCCACGTTGAAGGGCAGGGTTTTGCGCTCGTCGAACGGGTGGCTGAAGAAGTTGCAGAATTGCTGCTGACCAAATTCAACTCACCGTGGGTGCGCATCAAGCTGAGCAAGCCGGGAGCGGTGGCGCGCGCCGCCAATGTTGGCGTCATCATTGAGCGTGGCACAAATCTGAAAGGTACGAATTAACGTCATAATTGCTAAACCCTTTTAGGTTATATCTGTCTTATAGCTGTATCTTTCACGGTAGCCGTTGGGGCGACCGTTTTTTTATATCTTTTTAGGGGTTTATAGATGAGCGATATGCACTCGCTGCTGGTGGCGGCAATACTGGGTGTGGTCGAAGGATTGACGGAGTTTTTGCCGGTTTCCAGTACGGGCCATATGATTATCGTTGGCCATCTGCTGGGCTTTGAAGGGGATACCGCAAAAACGTTTGAAGTGGTGATCCAACTGGGGTCTATTCTGGCGGTGGTTGTGATGTTCTGGCGTCGCCTTTTTGGCCTGATCGGCATCCATTTTGGTCGTGCGCCTCAGCACGAAGGGGCCGGTAAAGGTCGTCTGTCACTGATCCATATCCTGCTCGGGATGGTCCCTGCGGTGGTGCTGGGCCTGGTTTTCCACGACGCCATCAAATCTCTGTTTAATCCGATTAACGTGATGTACGCGCTGGTGGTGGGGGGCTTCCTGCTGATCGCCGCGGAATTGCTGAAACCAAAAACGCCGCGCGCGGAAGGTCTGGACGATATGACCTATCGTCAGGCGTTTATTATTGGTTGCTTCCAGTGTCTGGCGCTGTGGCCGGGCTTCTCGCGTTCAGGCGCAACCATCTCCGGCGGGATGCTGATGGGCGTAAGCCGTTACGCCGCGTCAGAGTTCTCGTTCCTGCTGGCGGTGCCGATGATGATGGGCGCCACCGTACTCGACGTCTATAAGAGCTATCACTTCCTGACGGCTGGCGACATTCCGATGTTCGCTGTTGGCTTCATCACCGCGTTTATCGTGGCGCTGATTGCCATCAAAACCTTCCTGCAGTTGATTAAGCGTATCTCGTTTATTCCGTTCGCGATCTATCGCTTTATCGTGGCGGCAGCGGTGTACGTGGTCTTCTTCTGACCGATTGCCCTCAGTCTTTCGGCTGAGGGCAATGCTTTTCCTTCCAGTCCGACACCGCCTGAATTCGCCGTTTCGTGAGTTCTTCGCGAATTTCCGGTCCTTTGAATCCTGCTTCGACAACGTCCTTTGTGGGCACCGCTTTCGCTACGTCCCAGGCTTTACGCAGTAAACGTCCCTGCGGGTAATCGCACGCTTCAAACCCGGTACGACCGCGCACGTCAGCTTCGCTGGTGAGCGCAATTTGCTCTACGCGCTGGGGTTTGCGCCAGGCGTCGATGTTATCGAAAAGCTTAACGATGGTAGCCGGTTTCAGGATCGGGAAGGTGTGGATCAGATCGTGGAACTCGGCCACCAGTTTCGCCAGATCGCGGATCTCGTTCGGCACGCGCAGACGCTGGCACAGCCCCTCGACCAGCTTCACCCCTGCCGGGCCGTGCCCGTGGTGGCGAGGCCAGAATTCTTTTGGCGTTAAGCCTTTGCCGAGATCGTGGCACAGGGTGGAAAAGCGCACGTCCACGTCAGGGCTGAGCATGGCCGCCATGCTCAGGGTCATCAGCGTGTGTACACCGGTATCAATTTCCGGATGCCATTTTGCCGGGGCAGGTACGCCAAACAGCGCGTCTATTTCCGGGAACAGCACCTTCAGCGCGCCGCAGTCGCGCAGGACCTGGAAAAAGACCTGCGGGTTGCGCGTGGTGAGCGCATTTTCCGTCTCTTTCCAGACGCGCTCTGGCGTCAGGTGTGCAAGCTCGCCCGCCTCGGTCATGGCGGTCATCAGCGCCATTGTCTCATCGGCAATACGGAAGCTGAGATGGGCATAACGCGCGGCAAAGCGCGCCACGCGCAGCACGCGGAGCGGATCTTCAGAAAACGCCGGGGAAACGTGACGTAAAATACGGTTGCGCAGATCGTCCTGACCGCCATAGGCGTCAACGATCTGTCCGTGCTCGTCCTGCGCCAGCGCGTTGATGGTGAGATCGCGGCGCAGAAGATCTTGCTCCAGCGTCACGTCCGGCGCGGCATAGCAGGTGAAGCCCGTATAGCCCGAGCCCGACTTCCTCTCGGTTCGCGCCAGGGCATACTCTTCACGGCTTTTCGGGTGCAGGAACACGGGGAAATCGCGGCCTACCTGCTGGTAGCCCGCGTCGAGCATCTCTTCAGGGGTGGCGCCAACCACCACCCAGTCTTTATCTTTGACCGGCAGACCTAACAACGCATCACGTACCGCACCACCGACAAGATAACTCTTCACGCCCAACTCTCCCGTTTTCTCTTTTCCAGAATGATACGTAAGTCTGGCAGAGAAGACGAATTAGTTCATCCAGCGGTCTTTACGCTTGCGGCTTGGGATCAGATGCGGCAGGACCAGACCCAGTACCAGACCCACGCCCAGCACGCCGCCGCCATACATAAACCACTGCATGATAATGGTGCGCTGTTTGTCGTCGAGCTGCAGATTGGCGGCATTCACTTTCTTCTGCGCGACAATCAGCTCGTTTTTCAGTTTCTGGTTCTCTTCTTTCAGGCCGTTAATCACACCGTCGCTTTGCGCCACTTTCTGCTGCATTTCAGCGGTGCGCTGGTTCCAGGTGCCGTCGATGTTGTTCAGCTTGTCGGTCAGGGTCTTCACCTGGTTTTCCAGATCCGGTACGCGCGTGCGCAGGCTAGGCACGGTGCTCAGCTCTTTCAGCGGGATCCAGGAAGTACGACCGGTACTGTCGCGAACCTGACCGTAATTGGTGTCCGCGTTGGTCTGTAACAGGGTGACTTCCTCGCCGGCATTCACCGTGCCCACGAGGCGATAATTATCTCCGGGGCCACTGCGTACCCAGGTGTTCAGTTCGTCAGAAACGTAACGCTTTTCTTCAGCGTGCACTGCGGTTGCGGCGCTAAAAGCGAGTAAAGTAAGTCCAATCAGGCGTAATTTAAGCATCATTAGTCGTTATTTTCATAAATAGTGGAACGATAGTAGTGGCAACAGTGTCTCTACGCAAAGCATTCGTCAGCAATCAGAATCATCTGTGTCACGACTCTACAGATTTACGCCCGACAAATTGCTCATTGCATGGCAATTTGGCGCAAAATACTATGTACTGACAAACAAATGGCGAGGAAGTTCGCCCTCATTGACGCGTCTGTGACGCACGCAAAAGTACAAGGCTATGGCACAAGAAATCGAATTAAAGTTTATCGTCGAAAAAGACAGCGTTGACGCACTCCGCCAGCATCTGCATACGCTTTCCGGCGAACACCATGCACCGGTACAACTGCTTAATATCTATTACGAAACGCCAGACAACTGGCTTCGCCGCCACGATATGGGGCTGCGCATCCGTGGCGCGAGCGGGCGCTACGAGATGACGATGAAAATTGCCGGCCGCGTGGTCGGCGGTTTACATCAGCGCCCGGAATACAATATCGACATCAGCAAGCCAGAACTTGAGCTGGAACGTTTCCCGGCGGAAGTCTGGCCGGAAGGCGAGCTGCCTTCCACGCTGGCGGAACAGGTTCAGCCGCTGTTCAGCACCGATTTCTGGCGCGAAAAATGGCTGGTGACGGAAGGCAAAAGCCGCATTGAAATCGCCCTCGATCTGGGGGACGTGAAGGCGGGTGAGTTCCAGGAGCCGATTTGCGAACTGGAGCTTGAGCTGCTGGAAGGGGACGCGAATGACGTGCTGAAGCTGGCGCGCAAGCTGGTGAACCAGTCCGGATTACGTCAGGGAAGCCTGAGTAAAGCCGCGCGGGGTTACCATCTGGCCGCCGGAAATGCGCCGCGCGTGCTAAAAGAGACGACCATCCTGCACGTTGCGCCGAAAGCCAGCGTTGAGCAGGGTCTGGAAGCCGCGCTGGAGCTGGCGCTTTCTCAGTGGCAGTACCATGAAGAGCTGTGGGTGCGAAATGTGAAAAACGCGAAATCCCACGTGCTGGCGGCGATTGCCCTGGTGCGCCATACCCTGACGCTCTTCGGCGGTATTGTTCCTCGCAAAGCGAGCGCTCACTTACGTGACCTGCTGACGCAAACCGAAGCGCTGATGCTCTCTGACGTATCGGCGCAAACGGCGATCTACAGCCCGCAAACCGCGACGGCAAAACTGGCGCTGACTGAGTTTCTGGTGACGCGCGGCTGGCGCGCCTTCCTGGATGCGAAAGCAGAGGCCAAAATCGCGGAAAACTTCAAACGTTTCGCGGATATTCATCTTTCCCGCCATGCCGCCGAACTGAAGACTACGTTTGCTTACCCGCTGGGCGATCAGTATGGCGATCAGCTTCCCCGTCTTTCGCGCAATATCGACAGCATGGTGCTGCTGTCCGGTGCCTATGACGGCGTGAAGGCGCAGGCCTGGCTGGAGAACTGGCAGGGGCTGAAACACGCCATTGAAACCCGCCAGCATATTGAGATTGAGCATTTCCGTAACGAGGCCATTTCGCAAGAGCCGTTCTGGCTGCACAGCGGAAAACGTTAACTCTGGCAAGGAACCCCAATAATGCCGCTTTCTTCGCAGTTACAGCAGCAGTGGCAGACCGTTTGCGAACGTCTGCCCGAGTCATTACCGGCCTCATCGTTAAGCGAGCAGGCAAAGAGCGTGCTCGCCTTCAGTGATTTTGTGCAGGAAAGTCTCACCGCCAACCCGGACTGGCTGGCAGAGCTTGAGAACGCGCCGCCGCAGGCGGACGAGTGGCGGCATTATGCCGGCTGGCTGCAAACCGCGCTCGAAGACGTTGCGGATGAAGCCACGCTGATGCGCGTCCTGCGCCAGTTCCGCCGTCGGGTGATGGTGCGCATTGCCTGGGCGCAGTCGCTTGAGTTGGTAAGCGAAGAGAGCACGCTGCAGCAGCTAAGCGAGCTGGCGCAAACATTGATTGTCGCCGCGCGCGACTGGCTGTACGCCGCCTGCTGTAAAGAGTGGGGCACGCCGTGCAGTGAGGAAGGGGTTCCTCAGCCGCTGTTGATTCTGGGGATGGGCAAGCTGGGCGGCTGCGAGCTGAATTTCTCCTCCGACATCGACCTGATTTTTGCCTGGCCCGAGAACGGATCCACGCGCGGCGGCCGTCGCGATCTGGACAACGCCCAGTTCTTTACCCGTCTCGGCCAGCGTCTGATTAAGGCGCTGGATCAGCCCACGCAGGACGGTTTTGTTTACCGCGTGGACATGCGCCTGCGCCCGTTCGGTGACAGCGGCCCGCTGGTGCTGAGCTTTGCCGCGCTGGAGGATTATTACCAGGAGCAGGGGCGCGACTGGGAGCGTTATGCGATGGTTAAAGCGCGGATCATGGGCGACAGCGACGACGCCTACGCCAACGAGCTGCGCGCCATGCTGCGCCCGTTCGTGTTCCGTCGCTATATCGACTTCAGCGTCATCCAGTCTCTGCGCAATATGAAAGGGATGATCGCCCGTGAGGTGCGTCGTCGTGGGCTGAAAGACAACATCAAGCTCGGCGCGGGCGGCATTCGCGAAATCGAATTTATCGTTCAGGTCTTCCAGCTTATTCGCGGTGGCCGTGAGCCGTCCCTGCAGTCCCGCTCGCTGTTGCGGACGCTGAGCGCCATCGAGCAGCTGCACCTGCTGCCGGACGGCGACGCGCAAACCCTGCGCGAGGCCTATCTGTTCCTGCGCCGTCTGGAAAACCTGCTGCAAAGCATCAACGACGAACAGACCCAGACCCTGCCGGGCGATGACCTTAACCGGGCGCGCCTGGCCTGGGGCATGCGCGTGGACGACTGGGCGGCGTTAACCGAACGGCTGGATGCCCATATGGCAGGCGTACGCCGCATCTTTAACGAGCTGATTGGCGATGACGAAAGTGAATCGCAGGACGATGCGCTTTCCGAGCACTGGCGCGAGCTTTGGCAGGATGCGCTTCAGGAAGATGACACCACGCCGGTGCTGACGCACTTAACTGACGACGCCCGGCATCGCGTGGTGGCGCTGATCGCGGATTTCCGTCTTGAGCTGAACAAACGCGCCATCGGCCCGCGCGGTCGTCAGGTGCTGGATCACCTGATGCCGCACCTGCTGAGCGAAGTCTGCTCGCGGGCAGACGCGCCGGTGCCGCTCTCACGCATGATGCCGCTGCTGAGCGGGATTATCACGCGTACCACCTACCTGGAGCTCCTGAGCGAGTTTCCGGGGGCACTCAAGCACCTGATTACGCTCTGCGCCGCGTCGCCGATGGTGGCGAACAAGCTGGCGCGTTACCCGCTGCTGCTGGATGAGTTGCTCGACCCGAACACGCTGTATCAGCCAACGGCAACGGATGCCTACCGGGACGAGCTGCGTCAGTATCTGCTGCGCGTGCCGGAAGAAGACGAAGAGCAACAGCTGGAGGCGCTGCGTCAGTTTAAGCAGGCGCAAATGCTGCGCGTGGCGGCGGCGGATATCGCCGGAACGCTGCCGGTGATGAAAGTGAGCGATCACTTAACCTGGCTGGCAGAGGCGATCATCGACGCGGTGGTGCATCAGGCGTGGATACAGATGGTGGCGCGCTACGGTCAGCCGAAGCACCTGGCCGATCGTGAAGGCCGCGGTTTCGCGGTGGTGGGCTACGGCAAGCTGGGCGGCTGGGAGCTGGGCTATAGTTCCGATCTGGATTTAATCTTCCTGCACGACTGCCCGGTTGACGTGATGACCGACGGCGAGCGCGAGATTGACGGGCGCCAGTTCTATCTGCGTCTGGCGCAGCGCATCATGCACCTGTTCAGTACCCGCACCTCGTCGGGCATTTTGTATGAGGTGGATGCGCGCCTGCGTCCGTCCGGCGCGGCGGGCATGCTGGTGACCTCAACGGAATCCTTCGCCGATTACCAGAAGAATGAAGCCTGGACGTGGGAGCATCAGGCGCTGGTGCGCGCTCGCGTGGTGTATGGCGATCCGCAGCTCAAAACGCAGTTTGACGTCATCCGCAGGGAGGTAATGACCACCGTGCGTGATGGCAGCACGCTGCAAACGGAAGTGCGCGAAATGCGCGAGAAAATGCGCGCGCATCTCGGCAATAAACACCGCGATCGCTTTGATATTAAAGCCGACGAGGGCGGGATTACCGATATTGAATTCATTACCCAGTATCTGGTGCTGCTGCACGCCCACGACAAGCCGAAGCTGACGCGCTGGTCCGATAACGTGCGCATTCTGGAACTGCTGGCGCAAAACGACATCATGGACGAGCAGGAGGCGCAGGCCTTAACCCGCGCCTACACAACGCTTCGCGATGAGCTTCATCACCTGGCGCTGCAGGAGGAACCGGGGCACGTGGCGCTGGACAGTTTTGCTCATGAACGTGCTCAGGTAATGGCCAGCTGGCAGAAGTGGCTGGTGGAACCGTGCGTAACAAATCAAGTGTGATATTATCGCGCGCAAATTGTGAATCTTTCTGGAGTCAGGAATGAAAGTAACACTGCCAGAGTTTGAACGTGCTGGGGTAATGGTTGTTGGGGATGTGATGCTGGATCGCTACTGGTATGGGCCTACCAGCCGCATCTCTCCAGAAGCACCGGTACCGGTGGTTAAGGTCGACACCATTGAAGAGCGTCCCGGCGGCGCGGCAAACGTGGCGATGAACATTGCCTCTCTGGGCGCGCAGTCGCGTCTGGTGGGCCTGACCGGCATCGACGATGCGGCGCGCGCGCTGAGCAAGTCGCTGGCGGACGTGAACGTGAAGTGCGACTTCGTTTCTGTTCCGACCCACCCGACGATCACCAAGCTGCGCGTGCTGTCGCGCAACCAGCAGCTGATCCGCCTCGACTTTGAAGAAGGTTTCGAGGGCGTCGATCCTGAGCCGCTGCACGAGCGTATCAACCAGGCGCTGGACAATATCGGCGCGCTGGTGCTGTCCGACTACGCCAAAGGCGCGCTGGCGAGCGTGCAGACGATGATTAAGCTGGCGCGTAAAGCCAGCGTGCCGGTGCTGATCGACCCGAAAGGGACCGATTTTGAGCGCTATCGCGGCGCGACGCTGCTGACGCCAAACCTCTCCGAGTTTGAAGCGGTGGCAGGCAAGTGCAAAACCGAGGAAGAGCTGGTTGAGCGCGGCATGAAGATTATTGCTGACTTTGAGCTGTCAGCGCTGCTGGTGACCCGCTCCGAGCAGGGGATGACGCTTCTGCAGCCGGGCAAACCGCCGCTGCATATGCCAACCCAGGCGCAGGAAGTGTACGACGTGACCGGTGCCGGTGATACGGTGATCGGCGTGCTGGCGGCAACGCTGGCAGCAGGAAATTCGCTGGAAGAGGCGTGCTACTTCGCCAACGCTGCGGCGGGTGTGGTCGTCGGTAAACTCGGGACCTCAACCGTTTCGCCAATCGAGCTGGAAAACGCGGTGCGCGGTCGTGCGGATACCGGTTTTGGCGTCATGACCGAAGACGAGCTGAAGGTGGCCGTCGCCGCCGCTCGCAAGCGTGGTGAAAAAGTGGTGATGACCAACGGCGTATTTGACATCCTGCACGCGGGCCACGTGTCGTATCTGGCGAATGCGCGCAAGCTGGGCGATCGCCTGATTGTGGCGGTCAACAGCGATGCGTCGACGAAGCGCCTGAAGGGTGAAACGCGTCCGGTGAACCCGCTCGAGCAGCGTATGATTGTGCTCGGCGCGCTGGAAGCGGTGGACTGGGTAGTGTCGTTTGAAGAAGACACGCCGCAGCGCCTGATCGCCGGTATTCTGCCGGACCTGCTGGTAAAAGGCGGGGATTATAAGCCGGAGCAAATCGCAGGTAGCGAAGAGGTCTGGGCCAACGGCGGTGAAGTGATGGTGCTCAACTTTGAGGACGGGTGTTCAACCACCAACATCATTAAGAAGATCCAGAAAGACAGTCAGTAAAAAAACGGGCCAGCAGGCCCGTTTTTTATGTCGGGTGGCGGCTGCGCCTTACCCGACCTACGCGTTCATGTAGGCCCGGTAAGGCGTAGCCGCCACCGGGCACAACAGGGCGCACTTACTCCTGGTCGTCCACCGGTGGAATAGCCGGTGCCGGCTTCACTTCTTCCGGCGCATTACGGTTTTCCAGCTCGGTCAGACGCTGTTCCAGCAGCGCCAGCTTCTCGCGGGTGCGCAGCAGAACCTGGGTCTGCACGTCAAACTCTTCGCGGCTGACTAAATCAAGGCGAACCAACTGCGCCTGCAGCGTCTGGCGGATTTTCTTTTCTACGTCATCACCAAATTCACGAATGCCTTTTGGCATCGATTCATGAACCTGACGCGCAATCTGCTCAATTTTTTTCGGGTCAATCATTGTCGTTTCCCTTGATGGAAAGGTGTTAGTGTCCATTGTAGCGCGTCATGCCCGGGGTAAACAAAATTGTTTGATGCTTATGCATTGCCCAGGATAATCAATAGCGTTATAGTTATCTCGCTTATTCTCAGGGCGGGGCGAAATTCCCCACCGGCGGTAAATCAGCGTGACGCTGAAAGCCCGCGAGCGCTTTGGGTGAAAACTCAAAGGTCAGCAGATCCGGTGTAATTCCGGGGCCGACGGTTAGAGTCCGGATGGGAGAGAGTAACGATCCAGTCGGGCATGGGCCCGCTCACGTTATCTTTTTGCCGCTTATACGGCGCTCCTAAGACTGCCCTGATTCTGGTAACCATAATGTTAATGAGGTTTTTTTACCATGAATCAGACGCTACTTTCCTCTTTTGGCACTTCAACTCAACGTGTTGAACATGCACTGGATGCACTGCGCGAAGGCCGCGGTGTGATGGTGCTTGACGATGAAAACCGTGAAAACGAAGGCGACATGATTTTCGCCGCCGAAAACATGACCGTTGAACAGATGGCGCTGACCATCCGTCACGGCAGCGGCATCGTATGCCTGTGTATTAATGAAGATCGTCGTAAGCAGCTCGATCTGCCGATGATGGTTGAGAACAACACCAGCGCCTTTGGTACCGGTTTTACCGTGACCATTGAAGCGGCGCATGGCGTGACCACCGGTGTGTCAGCGGCTGACCGTCTGACCACCGTTCGTGCCGCGATTGCAGACGGTGCGAAGCCATCCGATCTGCATCGTCCAGGCCACGTCTTCCCACTGCGTGCGCAGGCGGGCGGCGTGTTGACCCGCGGCGGTCACACCGAAGCGACCATCGACCTGGTGACGCTGGCAGGCTTCAAACCGGCAGGCGTGCTGTGTGAACTGACCAACGATGACGGCACCATGGCGCGCGCGCCGGAGTGCATCACCTTTGCGCGTCTGCACAACATGCCGGTGGTAACGATTGAAGATCTGGTCGAGTATCGCCAGGCGCACGAGCGTAAAGCCAGCTGATAATAAAAACGCCGGGATATCCCGGCGTTTTTTTACCCGATTCCTGCGGTCTGCAGCAGAACCAGACTTAACCCCATCACCGACATCCCGCACAGGACCCCGTAGCTTGGGTTGTTGTTAGGATCGATCTCTTTCGCCAGCGGCATCAGTTCATCCACCGAAAGCGCAACCATAATCCCGGCTACCGCTGCCATAATCGCCGCCATCACTACAGGAGAGACCAGGCTACCAAGGATCAACCAGGCCAGCACCCCGCCAAGGATTTCGGCCATCCCGGAAATACCCGCCCAGAACACCGCGGTGCGTTTTGAGCCCGTGGCGGCATACACCGGTCCGGCGACGGCCAGTCCTTCAGGAATATTGTGTAAGGCGACCGCCAGCGCAATGCCAAAGCCCATCTCAAGATTGCTGCTGGCCGTCACGTAGGTTGCAACCCCCTCCGGGAAGTTATGCAGGCTGATGCCAAGCGTTAACAGCACGGCGGTGCGCTTGATATTGCGCGGCATGGGCGTCACGTTTTTCTGCATTAAATCCTGCGGATGCGCGTGCGGCAGCATCCGATCGAGGGCAAAGTATCCCAGCAGGCCAATGACAAACATGCCGTAACCCAGCAGCGGAGACATGCCTTCTGTTCCCAGCGCGGCAGGCAGCATCTCCATCAGGGAGATGAGCAGCATGATCCCGGCAGCAAAGCCCAGTGAGAACGCCAGTACGCGGTTAGAGGGCTTTTGGCCGATCACACCGAGGATCGCACCGATAAAGGTCGCGGCGCCCGCCAGTATGGTCAGGATCAAGGGGACTGACATGCATTGCTCCTTATGATAATGATTCTCATTAATATAAATGATTCATTTCAGGCAAAGCGAGGGGGGAACCCCGGCTTTACACATTCCTTACATTCAAATTTCCTGATGATGATCTTCATGCTTATCTGCGTTCATCTTTGCCAGATTGCGCGTAATGTAGCACCATTAAATTGACACCTTCTGTAAGGATATCACCATGACTTCTTCCCGTATGCCAGCCCTGTTTTTAGGCCACGGTAGCCCAATGAACGTTCTGGAAGACAACGTCTATACCCGTGCCTGGCGTCATCTGGGCGAGACGCTGCCGCGTCCGAAAGCGATCGTGGTGGTGTCTGCGCACTGGTTTACCCGGGGGACGGGCGTGACCGCCATGGAAGCGCCAAAAACCATTCATGATTTTGGCGGCTTCCCGCAGGCGCTGTACGACACGCATTATCCGGCCCCCGGCTCGCCTGAGCTGGCACAAGAGCTGGTAGATTTGCTGGCACCTGTTCCTGTAACGCTGGATAAAGAAGCCTGGGGCTTTGACCATGGCTCCTGGGGCGTGCTGATCAAAATGTATCCTGATGCGGATATCCCGATGGTGCAGTTGAGCATCGACAGCACCAAGCCGGCCGCCTGGCATCTTGAGATGGGCCGTAAGCTGGCAACTCTGCGTGATGAAGGCATCATGCTGGTGGCAAGCGGTAACGTGGTGCATAACCTGCGCACGGCACGCTGGCACGGTGAGAATACGCCGTACCCGTGGGCGACCTCTTTTAACGACTACGTCAAAGCGAACCTGACGTGGCAGGGCCCGGCTGAGGAGCATCCGTTAGTGAACTATCTGGATCACGAAGGCGGTTCGCTCTCTAACCCGACGGCGGAACACTTCCTGCCTCTGCTGTACGTTCTTGGCGCGTGGGATGGTCAGGAACCGGTTACGATCCCGGTCGACGGTATCGAGATGGGGAGTCTGAGTATGTTGTCGGTGCAGGTAGGGTGAAAACATGCCCGGTGGCGCTACGCTTACCGGGCCTACAAAACCGTAGGCCGGGTCAGGCGAAGCCGCCGCCCGGCAGATCTTACTCCACAAAGATGTGCGGATAGAACCGTGACAGATCCTGCGTGATCAGCGCGCGATCTTCGCGAATGCCAATCCCGGCTGGTTGATCGTTGATGAGCCAGCTGCCAATCAGCGTATAGCTGTCGCCAAACTTCGGCAGCTGATAGAACTCCTGGACGATCATCCCTTCCTCGCCGTACGGCCCTTCAACCGCTTCCAGCGTTTTACCGTTTTCGATAATCGAGACGTTTGCGCCTTCGCGGGAGAAGATCGGCTTAACGACGTACTTCTCCATCTGCGGATGGTCATCTTCCGCAAAGTACGCTGCCAGCAGGTTCGGATGGTTCGGGAACATCTCCCAGAGCATCGGCAGCAGGGCTTTGTTAGAGATAATGCTCTTCCATGCCGGCTCCAGCCAGCGCACGCCAGCATCTTCCAGCTTGGTGGAGAACATCTCGCGCAGCATATATTCCCACGGGTAGAGCTTGAACAGGTTGCTTATCACCTGGTCCTGCGTGTCGGTAAACTGACCTTTCTCCCCCAGACCGATATCCTCGATATAGAGGAACTCGGTCGCCACTTCCGCTTCTGCGGCGCAGTCCTGCAGATACTGAACCGTGCCACGGTCTTCTTCCGTATCGCGGCAGCAGGCGAGATGCAGCAGATTGAAGCCAAATTGCTCGCGCAGTTCGGCGAAGCGCTCGATCAGCTTTTCCTGCAGGCTGTTAAACTGGTCGCTGCCTTCCGGCAGGTTTCCGGCATTGGCCTGGTCTTCCAGCCAGATCCACTGGAAGAACGCCGCTTCGTACAGCGAGGTTGGGGTATCCGCGTTGTTCTCAAGCAGCTTAGGTTCGCCCACGCCGTCCCATGCCAGATCGAGACGAGAGTAAAGCGACGGCTGGCTGGTTTTCCATGATTGACGAACAAAACTCCAGGTGTGTTTCGGGATGCGGAACTTTGCCATCAGCTCGTCGCTGTCGATGACCTTTTCCACAACCTTCAGGCACATCTGGTGCAGCTCGGCGGTCACCTCTTCCAGTTTTTCCACCTGGGCCAGCGTGAGCTTGTAATAGGCATCTTCACACCAGTACGGCTCGCCGTACATGGTGTGGAAGTTAAAACCGTACTCGGTGGCTTTTTCACGCCAGTCCGGGCGCTCGGTGATACTGACTCGTTCCATGATCAGCCGCCCATTGAGCGAGTAGAGGAGGTACCGGTCGCACTGCGCTGCATGCTGGTCTGCTTCGCCACAGATTCACCAAACCCGCCGCGGGTGATGGTGTTGGTCGTTGCGGGCTTCGGCGCCATCGCCGTTTTCGGAACGGTCACGGTGCGGCCAGGGGTCGCTGCGCCATAGCCTTTGCCGCTGGCATCGGTATATTGA
The DNA here is from genome assembly GCF_043974075.1 of Enterobacter sp. ECC-019. Taxonomy (NCBI): domain Bacteria; kingdom Pseudomonadati; phylum Pseudomonadota; class Gammaproteobacteria; order Enterobacterales; family Enterobacteriaceae; genus Enterobacter; species Enterobacter sp. ECC-019. Next base: position 4,780,291 of record NZ_CP143759.1, on the reverse strand, counting down.
CCGTAGGCCGGGCTGGCCGGGTTTTTCGAGCTAAACAGCGGCTGCTGCTGGTAGCCCGCACCGCCGCCCATCAGACGACCCATCATGTAGCCAGCCATCAGCGGCATCCAGAAGCTGCCGCTGGACTGCGCCTGCGCCTGATTTTCAGGTGCGGTGCCTGCCTGAGCCGGTGCCTGCTGGCACTGACCTTCACCAAACTCCGCCACGCAGTCTTCGCGTGAGGCATATTTCGGTGCGGTACGTTCCGCTTCTTTCAGCGCGCTCGTGTAAGCCGTTTTACATTCGGCGGCTTTGCCGGTTGCGGCGGAGCAGTCGTCTGCGTTTTGATACAGCGAAACCGTTTCGTCATTTTTCTCACAGCCTGCCAGCATAAAGACAGCCGTGACCGCCAGCGCAACAGGCGTGAGGTGACGCGCGTTCCAGCTCTTGCGGAACGAAGCGTGATTTATAGATTTTGTCCGTTTCATCTTTGTCTTCCTGGACCCAGTGGTAATAACGCTCAGAATAGAGGATGAGTGGTTGAAAATGAAGCGAAGAAGGGCCGAATCAGGGGGATCTTTACGTTGGCTTACGTTCGGATGTGATTTTGCGCCGGGTGGCGCTGCGCTTACCCGGCCTACGATTAAGTAGGCCCGATAAGCGCAGCGCCATCGGGCAATGCTTAGTTACGGAACGGATTATTGCCTTTGCTGGCAGGCGCAGTGGTACGCGCGGCGGCAGGCTGTGCAGCAGGGGTGTTGCTGTTACCATTGAAATTATCTACGGCAGCAACCTGATCGGGATTCTCAGGTGCAACGCTGTCCGGAGAGGTGGAGACCGGTTTGCCCAGCGCGCTGTTCAGCATCTGCAGGTCTTGCTCGTTCAGCGTACCCAGAGCCTGCTTAATGTTCAGCTGGTTAATCAGGTACTGGTAACGCGCGCTCGAGAGCTGCTGCTTCGCGTTGTACAGCGTGGTGGTCGCGTCGAGCACGTCAACGATAGTACGTGTACCGACCGAGTAACCCGCTTCCATCGCGTCCAGGGAGCTCTGTGCAGACACAACGGCCTGTTTATAGGCGTTGATGCTGCTGATCGAGGCGTTCACGTTGTTGAAGGACGAACGTACGGTCTGCACCACGTTACGATGCGCGCTTTCCAGCTGCTCGCTCGCGCCAACAAAGTTGTACTGCGCCTGTTTCACCTGGGAGTTGACCTGACCGCCCTGATACAGCGGCAGGGAGAAGCTCAGGCCAACTTTGTTCTGACCCATATTGCTGTCGTCATATTGGGACGTATTGGTTTTAGAGCCGCTATAGGTCGTATCAGAGACACCGGTAGAGGCGCTCAGGCTCAGGGTTGGCAGATGGCCGTCCTGCGCCTGACGAATTTGCTCGCGGGCCAGGTCCTGGCTCAGACGCGCCTGCAGCAAACTCAGGTTGCGGTTTTCCGCCTCTTTCAGCAGGGCGTTAACGGCCTGCGGTTTATCCGTTTTAAAGCTGTCCACGTTCAGCGACGCCAGCTCAGGATAGTAATTCCCGGTGACCTGACGCAGGGATTCCAACGCGTTATCGAGGTTGTTACGCGCGGTCACCTCGTTGGCCAGCACGGTGTCGTACTGTGAACGGGCGTTCTGCACGTCGGTGATCGCGACCAGACCTACGTTGAAACGCTGGGTGGTTTGATCTAACTGGCGGTAAATTGCCTGTTTCTGCGCTTCGGTGTAGGAGAGCGCGTCAATGGCGCTCAGCACGTTGAAGTACGCCGTGGCGGTGTTCAGGATCAGCGTCTGCTGATCGGTCTGATAGGTCACATCCTGGATACCCGCGCTCTTTTCCTGCAGGGTCAGGGCACGCCATTTGGACATATCAAACAGTGTCTGTGTCAATTGCAGTGAGGCGCTGGTAGCATTGGAGTTAACGCCGTTAGCGTCGCGGAAACCGTTGCTGTAGGTATAATCTGCACCTAAACCTAACTGTGGCAGCAAGGGGCTACGCGCTTCGTTAATCTTTTCAAACGCAGCATCACGATCGGCCGCTGATTTACGTAAATCAGGGTTGCCCAGACGTGCCTGCTGGTAGACCTGTAACAGGTTTTCCGCCTGGCTCATTGCACTGAAGCCCGTCAGGCTCAGGCCGATAAGGATGGGGAGCAATTTCTTCATTTGCATTCCTTGTTGTGAAGCAGTATTAGCGCTGATCTAATTAAAAAATAATTGCCGATTCTAACAGAATCTTCCATACCAAAAGGTTGGCGTTACGTGCCATCTGGCGGTAATTTGCACCAATCTACCATATAGCCTTACAAACGGCAGCCAAACAGCCTTGAAATTCACAATTTCATCACCATTGCTACCAGGACTCGACTCATGCAAAAACCAGATAAGTTGCCCGTGACATTCGCCAAAAACGATGTAGAAATTATTGCACGAGAAACGCTTTATAGCGGTTTTTTTTCAATGGATCTTTACCGTTTCAGGCATCGCCTGTTTAACGGGGAAATGAGCGGCGAAATCAGACGCGAAATTTTTGAGCGCGGGCATGCGGCTGTCTTGCTACCCTTTGACCCAGTGCGTGACGAAGTTGTGCTGGTGGAGCAGATCCGCATCGCCGCTTATGACGTCAGCGAGAGCCCGTGGCTGCTGGAGATGGTGGCCGGGATGATCGAAGAAGGCGAGTCGGTCGAGGACGTCGCCCGGCGCGAGGCGCTGGAAGAGGCGGGGCTGGTGGTCGGCCGCACAAAACCGGTGCTGAGCTATCTGGCAAGCCCGGGAGGCACCAGCGAACGCTTATCCATAATGGTGGGCGAAGTGGACGCCACGACCGCAGAAGGCATTCACGGTCTGGCAGATGAAAACGAAGATATTCGGGTTCATGTGGTAAGTCGGGAACAGGCTTATCAGTGGGTAGAAGAGGGGAAAATCGACAACGCAGCGTCTGTCATCGCCCTGCAATGGCTACAGCTGCATTATCAGACATTACGAAACGAGTGGAAAAAATGAAGCGTTATACGCCTGACTTCCCAGAAATGATGCGCCTGTGCGAAACCAATTTCGCACAATTGCGCCGCCTGCTGCCGAAAAACGACGCACCCGGCGAAACGGTAAGCTATCAGGTGAGCAACGCGCAGTATCGGTTAACGATAACAGAATCAACGCGCTACACTACGCTGGTGGAGATTGAGCAAACGGCCCCAAGCATTAGCTACTGGAGCCTGCCGTCGATGACGGTGCGCCTCTATCACGACGCGATGGTCGCTGAAGTGTGTTCAAGCCAGCAGATCTTTCGCTTCAAAGCGCGTTATGATTACCCGAATAAAAAGTTGCATCAACGCGACGAAAAGCATCAAATTAACCAGTTTTTAGCCGACTGGCTAAGATATTGTTTAGCACATGGAGCAATGGCGATTCCGGTTTGTTAGCGTCATAAACCTACCTAAGGACACCATTTGGAAAGCCTGTTGAACCTGACTGTTGCTGGTGGGGCGCCAGTCAGGATATTACAAATCACCGATACCCACCTTTTTGCCGAAAAGCATGAGACGCTACTGGGGGTGAATACCTGGGAGAGTTATCAGGCGGTGCTTAGCGCCATTCACGCTGAAAACCGTGCATGCGATCTGATTGTCGCAACGGGCGATCTGGCGCAGGATCAGTCCTCCGCGGCCTACCAGCATTTTGCTGAAGGCATCGCGAGCTTTAGCGTGCCTTGCGTCTGGCTGCCGGGAAACCATGACTTCCAGCCTGCCATGTTCAGTTCTCTTCAGGATGCGGGGATTTCTCCGGCGAAATGTGTTTTTGCGGGTGAACAGTGGCAGATCCTGCTGCTGGACAGCCAGGTATTTGGCGTCCCGCACGGTGAGTTAAGCGAGTTTCAGCTCGACTGGCTTGAGACCAAACTGGCTGCTGAACCTGAACGCCACACGCTGCTGTTGCTTCATCATCACCCTCTGCCGGCGGGCTGCAGCTGGCTCGATCAGCACAGCCTGCGCAACTCTGCGGCGCTGGATCGCGTGCTGGCGAAGTTCCCGCGGGTGAAAAATCTGCTGTGTGGGCATATTCACCAGGAACAGGATCTCGACTGGAACGGACGCCGCATGCTGGCGACGCCGTCGACCTGCGTTCAGTTTAAGCCGCACTGCGCCAACTTTACGCTGGATACCATCGCGCCAGGCTGGCGCTGGCTGGAACTGCATGCCGACGGCACGCTGACCACGGAAGTCTGCCGTTTGACCGGTGCAAAATTCCGCCCGGATACCGCTTCAGAAGGCTATTGATGTCTACGCTCCTTTATCTGCACGGATTCAACAGCTCGCCGCGCTCCGCAAAAGCGACACAGTTTCGCCAGTGGCTGAGCGAGCATCACCCCGACGTTGAGATGATTATCCCGCAGTTGCCGCCTTACCCGGCTGAGGCCGCGGAGATGCTGGAATCTATCGTTCTTGCGCACGGCGGCGAAACCTTCGGTGTGGTCGGTTCATCCCTGGGCGGGTATTACGCCACCTGGCTCTCACAATGCTTCATGCTGCCCGCCGTTGTGGTTAATCCGGCGGTTCGGCCATTTGAGCTGCTGAGGGACTTTCTTGGCGAAAACGAGAACCCCTACACCGGCCAGCAATATGTGCTAGAGTCACGCCATATTTACGATCTCAAAGTTATGCAGGTCGACCCGCTTGAGGCGCCGGATCTCATCTGGCTGCTGCAACAGACGGGTGATGAAGTGCTGGATTACCGCCAGGCAGTGGCGTATTACGCCTCCTGCCGCCAGACTATAGAAGAGGGCGGAAACCATGCTTTCACGGGCTTTGAGAATCATTTCACCCAGATTGTCGATTTTCTTGGACTGCACAGCCACTGACAATCAATGCGAATTGCTAGTTTAAATCATGACGCAAACCTATAACGCTGATGCCATTGAGGTCCTCACCGGGCTTGAGCCGGTTCGCCGCCGCCCGGGGATGTACACCGATACGACGCGCCCAAACCATCTGGGCCAGGAAGTTATTGATAACAGTGTGGACGAAGCGCTGGCGGGCCATGCCAAACGCGTTGACGTTATCCTGCACGCCGATCAGTCTCTGGAAGTCATCGACGACGGGCGCGGTATGCCGGTGGATATCCACCCGGAAGAGGGCGTGCCTGCCGTTGAGCTGATCCTCTGTCGTCTGCACGCGGGCGGTAAGTTCTCCAACAAGAACTACCAGTTCTCCGGTGGTCTGCACGGCGTGGGTATTTCCGTCGTGAACGCCCTGTCCAAACGCGTGGAAGTGAACGTCCGTCGCGACGGCCAGGTCTATAACATCGCGTTTGAAAATGGCGATAAGGTGCAGGATCTGCAGGTTGTCGGCACGTGCGGTAAACGCAATACCGGCACCAGCGTCCACTTCTGGCCTGACGAAAGCTTCTTCGACAGCCCGCGTTTTTCTGTTTCTCGCCTGACGCACCTGCTGAAAGCCAAAGCGGTGCTGTGTCCGGGCGTGGAAATCACCTTTACCGATCACGTTAACAATACCGCACAAACCTGGTGCTACGCCGACGGTCTGAACGACTACCTGTGCGAAGCGGTAAACGGCCTGCCAACGCTGCCGGAAAAACCCTTTGTCGGTAACTTTAGCGGCGATACAGAAGCTGTGGACTGGGCGCTGCTGTGGCTGCCGGAAGGCGGCGAGCTGCTTACGGAAAGCTACGTTAACCTGATCCCAACCATGCTCGGCGGTACCCACGTCAACGGCCTGCGTCAGGGGCTGCTGGACGCGATGCGCGAGTTCTGCGAATACCGCAATATCCTGCCGCGCGGCGTGAAGCTGTCGGCGGAAGATATCTGGGATCGCTGCGCCTACGTGCTCTCCGTGAAGATGCAGGATCCGCAGTTTGCCGGTCAGACAAAAGAGCGCCTGTCGTCACGTCAGTGCGCGGCGTTCGTCTCCGGCGTGGTGAAAGATGCGTTTACCCTGTGGCTGAACCAGAACGTTCAGGCGGCAGAGATGCTGGCTGAAATGGCCATTTCCAGCGCCCAGCGTCGTCTGCGCGCCGCGAAGAAAGTGGTGCGTAAAAAGCTGACCAGCGGCCCTGCGCTGCCGGGCAAGCTGGCAGACTGTACCGCGCAGGATCTCAACCGTACCGAGCTGTTCCTCGTGGAAGGGGACTCGGCGGGCGGATCGGCCAAGCAGGCGCGCGATCGTGAATATCAGGCGATCATGCCGCTCAAGGGTAAGATCCTGAACACCTGGGAGGTCTCATCTGATGAAGTGCTGGCCTCGCAGGAAGTGCATGATATCTCGGTAGCGATCGGTATCGATCCGGACAGCGACGATCTGAGCCAGCTGCGCTACGGCAAGATCTGTATCCTCGCGGATGCGGACTCCGACGGTCTGCACATCGCCACGCTGCTGTGCGCGCTGTTCGTGAAGCACTTCAAAACGCTGGTGAAAAACGGTCACGTCCACGTGGCGCTGCCGCCGCTGTACCGTATCGACCTCGGCAAAGAGGTTTACTACGCGCTGACGGAAGAAGAGAAAGCGGGCGTGCTGGAACAGCTGAAGCGCAAGAAGGGCAAACCGAACGTGCAGCGCTTTAAAGGGCTGGGCGAGATGAACCCGATGCAGCTGCGCGAAACGACGCTGGATCCGAACACGCGCCGCCTGGTGCAGCTGACGATCAGCGACGAAGATGAACAGCAAACCAACGCCATGATGGATATGCTCCTTGCCAAGAAGCGTTCGGAAGACCGACGTAACTGGCTGCAGGAGAAAGGCGATATGGCGGATATTGAGGCCTGATGCCTCACCCTAACCCTTTCCCACAGGGAGAGGGAATGGATCGTAGGCCCGGTAAGCGTTAGCGCCACCGGGCTTTTTTACGTCAAAACTCCATCTTCACCGTAAACTGCACTTCGCGCGGATCGCCAATCTGGTTGCCCAGGTTGTTGGTCGCAATGGACGATGTGTAGTAGGTCTTATCAAACAGGTTTTTCACGTTCACCTGCAGCGTCACCGGATACTGCAGCTTCATCTTGTACGCCGCAAACGCATCCGCCACGAAATAGCCCGGCAGATAATAATCCGCACCGTTGGTTGCGGAACGACGGCTTACGCCGTGCCCGCCGCCGCCCAGCGTCAGGGTATTCCCGGCAAACGCATTGTGAATATCGTAGGTCAGGAACAGGGAGCCGGTATGGCGCGGCACGTTCGGCAGCGGTTTGCCCGCGTAGTCCGGGTCTTCCAGCACCTTCGCGTCGGTATAGCCATAGCTGGCGATAATGTTGGTGTTCTCGGTCAATGACCCGGCAAGATCCACTTCCACGCCCTGAGAGCGCACGCGGCCCGCGGTTTTGGCGACGGTTTCATCTCCAATGCTCTCGGTGTAAAGCACGTTGCGTTTGTGGATATCAAACAGCGCGATGTTGGCGGTAATGCCGTCGAACAGGTCGAACTTTGCGCCCACTTCGTAAGCATTAGACGTTTCCGGCGGCAGGTCGCCGATGTAGCTCGCAATGGACGACTGCGGCATAAACGTCTGGGAATAGTTGGCAAACAGCGAGACCGCCGGGGTGAGCTTATAGACAAGACCCAGCTTCGGCGTCCACTGGTCGTCGCGGCTGTCTGTGTTCACGTTAAACGGACGTCCTTTCCCCGCGTACTGGGTGTAATACTGGTAGCGCAGCCCGGCGACGGCGATCCACTTATCGGTCAGGTAGAGGGCATCCTGCGCGTAGGCGGAGTAGCTCTCCTGCTTAATGGTTTGATCGCTGTCGGATGCCGAGACGGTGGTGCACTTGCCGAGGCTGCCGTAGCTCGGGTTGTAAATATTGAAATCCTTAACGTTCTTACAGCGGATCATGTCCGTTCGCAGCAGATCGTAATTCTCATACGACACGCCGGTCAGGATCTCATTGTAAAAGCCCGCGATGTCCACGTTCCCCTGCAGATCCGCTCGCGTCGTGTGCATACGCTGGGTCGAGCCCTGGGTCGCATCCACGCGGCGGGTCAGGTTGCCGGTTTTTGAATCGTAAGCCATCACGCGAGCCTGGTTATCGCTGTATTTATCCTGGCTGTAGCTGTAGTCGAACTTCGCGGTCCACTGGCTGTTGAGCCGATATTCTGCATTGAGCTGAGCGAGATCGGACTGGCCGTCGGTCACGTTGAACGGTTCATCGAAGCGGGTTTTGCGATCGACGTCGACGGCTTTCTGGGTGTTGAGATCGAAGATCGTTCCGCGATCGAACGGCGTTTTATAGTCGCGATGCGAATAGAGCACGGTCACGGTGGCATCATCGCCAAACCAGGTGAGCGACGGGGCGATAAAGGTGCTGCGTTCGTTGCCAAAATTACGCCAGTAATCCTCGTCCTGATATTCGCCCGTCAGGCGATACGCCAGGCGCGTGCCGTCAATCGGGCCGGTAACATCGATCTGACCGGTGCCGCCGCCAAAGCTGGATGAGGTGGCAGAAATTGAACCGCCGAAGGTCTTCTCCGGGCGTTTGGTGACGACGTTAATCAGGCCGCCCGGATCGAGAATGCCATAGAGCGTTGAGGCCGGGCCTTTCAGCACCTCCACGCGCTCGGTTGCGGCATTAAAGCTGCGAGGCAGGACGGTGCGCAGGCCGTTGGTCATGATTGAGCCGTCGCGGTTTGCGCCAAACCCGCGGCGCACGAAGGCATCCTGCGTGCCGCCCAGAGTGTTGGTCTGCACCACGTTGCTGACGTGATAGAGTGCTTCATCCAGCGTGGTGGCGTGCTGATCCTCAAGCACTTTATCGCTGACGGTATTGACCACCTGCGGGATATCCAGCATCGGCATGTTGGTTAACGTAGCGGTGGAGGTATTCAACGGCTGATAGCCGTTCGTGGCCTCCGCCGTCGTATTTGGATCGGCGGTGACGGTAAGCGTTTCGCCGTCTTTAGCCGCGTTGGTATCTGCTGCCTGAACCAGCGGCGCCATAAACAGCAGTGAAAAGAGCGCGCGCCCTTTTACCCCAGAGAGTGAAGGTGTGAACGTAGCCATTACATCTGTTATCCCGAAATATCCCGCGAATGCGTTTCGCAGCAAAATGTGTGAGTCATTGCCCTTTACGGTCTGTCCGTTAGCCTGCGGTGGCATCAGACATGTAATTGAGAATCATTCAATCACGCGCGAATGTAGTAGTAAATGGAAAAAAGAAAAAACGGCTACAGCATTTAACCGTGCGTATCAGCGCAGCGGGACAATAATTAACATATTGATATTACTGTTTTTGTAATCCATGACGTGTTCATCTTCCCTCTGGCTTATCCCTGGTTTTTTTGGGGTGTTTCTTCTCTTGACTACTACATGGCGCAGCGTCAAACTCTCAAAAGAGAATGATTTTTATTTATATTTGTTGCGCTTTTTCTATTACGTTGGCATTCACGTGGCACACAACACAAAAAAACCGGGACTGGTTCTGGAGAACCTCTCTGCGGGTTATCAGAAAAAAATCATCGTTGATGATATCTCCCTTGCGATCCCACAGCAGAAAATAACCGTTCTGGTGGGTGCGAACGGCTGCGGAAAATCCACGCTGCTGAGCACCATTGCGCGTTTGCTTCAGCCGCTTGGCGGCGCGGCAGTTCTCGACGGCAAGGCGATCCACGACCAGCCGACCAAAGCGGTCGCCCGTCAGCTTGGCATTCTCCCGCAGTCTCCGCTGCTGCCGGAAGGGTTAACCGTTTTTGAACTGGTCTCGCGCGGGCGTTTTCCCTGGCAGAACTTTATGCGTCAGTGGAGCGACGAGGACGAACTGGCGGTGGAAGAGGCCCTGCGCCTGACCGGTACGGCAGAATTTGCCCATATGCCGGTGGAAAGCTTGTCCGGCGGCCAGCGTCAGCGCTGCTGGATCGCCATGGCGCTGGCGCAGCAAACGCCGTATATCCTGCTTGACGAGCCCACGACGTATCTCGATCTCCGCTATCAGGTGGAGATCCTGGAACTGCTGCACACCCTGACCCGCCAGCACGGGCGTACCGTGGTGGTGGTGCTGCACGATCTCAACTTCGCCGTGAACTACGGCGATTCGCTGGTCTTTTTGCGCCAGGGGAAAGTTGAAGGCGTATTGCATGAGGGCGATGCCTGCACGCCGGAGCTGATCAAAGCGGTGTTTGATGTGGATGTGCATATGTCCATAAACCCGTTGACCGGCAAGCCGTTCTTTATGCCGTTTCGCCAGGGCACGGTTCAGCCATGATGCGCTCCTCTCTGGCCTTTCCAATCTTCGCGTTGCTGCTGGCATTGGGGGCGATTCTGCACCTGGGGATCGGCGCGCGCTTTATTGCTCCGCAGACGGTGGTGGAGGCATTCTTCCATTTCGACCCGCGCAATTTCGACCACAGCGTCATTATCAAATTAAGACTGCTGCGCCTCTGCGCCGCGATGGTGACGGGCGCCGCGCTCGGCGTGGCGGGCGTGATGTTGCAGTCCGTGATCCGCAATCCGCTCGGCGAGCCGCATATTCTGGGGCTCAACGCCGGGGCCGCGCTAGCGGTGGTGATTACCAGCGCGCTTGGGCTGTCTCTGCCGTTTGGTCGCCCGCTCGTTGCCGCCGCCGGTGCCGCCGCGCTGTTTTTGCTGGTGCTGATGTTCTCCTCGTCCGGTCGCACCGGGCTTACGCCGATGAAGGTCACGCTGTGCGGCGTGGCGATGTCGGCATTTGCCTCGTCGATTACCGCCGCGGTGTTAATCCTCGATGAACAGACGCTGCTCGCCATGCGCACCTGGCTGGCAGGGGATCTGGCCGGGATCAACGTGCAGACGCTCCAGAGCGCCCTGTGGGCTGCAACAGCCGGTTTTGTTCTCGCTATCGGACTGTCGCCCTCGCTCAACATGCTGGCGCTGGGAGACCGGATGGCGCAGGGGCTCGGCGTGTCGCTGTTGAAAACTCGCCTGCTGGCCCTGCTGGCCATCGCGCTGCTTTGCGGTGCGGCCGTCTCTGTCGCCGGGCCGATTGGCTTTATCGGCCTGGTCGTGCCGCAGATCATTCGCCGTCTGGTGTCGGTCGATTTACGCGTGATGGTGCCGCTGTCTGCCCTGTGTGGCGCGCTGATTCTGCTGCTGGCGGATATCGCCGCCCGCACGCTGTTTACGCCCTGGGAGCTGGCAACCGGCATTATGACGGCCCTGGTCGGCGCGCCCGTGTTCATCTTTATGGCATCGAGGATGTTCAAATGAACCGGGCCGGATTCCGCGCGATCCGAATTGGCCGCCTATCGACGCTGGTTCGCCCGCGGGCGCTGGCGTGCCTGACCCTTTTAGCGCTGGTGGCGCTAAGCCTGCTGGGCTTTGGCCTGACGCACGGTTCTCTGCCCATTCCCACCTCCGCCATCGGGCGCGCGCTGTTTTCTCCTGAGAGCCTGACGGCGGAGACGCGCTACATCGTGATGGATATCCGCCTGCCGCGCCTGATGATGGCGGTGCTGTGTGGGGCGATGCTCGGTATGGCGGGGGCGGCGATGCAGTCCATCACCCGCAATGGCCTGGCTGACCCCGGGCTTATCGGCGTGAAGGAAGGCTGTAGCGCGGCGGTACTGCTGCTGATTTTTCAGTTCCCGGCGCTGGGCCTGGCCTGGCTTCCACTGGTCGGCATGGCCGGTGGGCTGTTTACCGCGCTGCTGGTCATCGCCCTGGCGCGCGATATCTCGCGCCCGCGATTCATCCTGATCGGCATAGGCGTGTCATGGGCCTTCGCCGCGGCAATGGGCGTCTTTATGACCACGGCGGACGTGCGCGACGTGCAGACGGCGATGCTGTGGCTGGCGGGAAGCCTGCATGCGGCCAGCTGGACGCTGGTGGGGTTAGCCGCGCTCTGGGCTGCCCCCGCGTTTGCGCTGCTGCTGTTTACCGCGCGGGCAGCGGACGTGGCGTTGCTCGGCAATCAGGCCGCCGCGGGCCTTGGCGTACGCACAACCCGGCTGGCGCTGCTGCGGGTTCTTGCCCCGGTGGTGCTGACGGCGGCCTGCGTCTCCTGCGTGGGGAGTATTGGTTTCGTGGGGCTGATTGCCCCGCATATGGCGCGCCTGCTGCTGCGCGGTGGGCAAACCGCGCTCCTGACGGGAAGCGCCGCGCTGGGCGCGCTGCTGGTGCTGCTGGCGGATAACGTCGGCCGTCTGGCGTTTCTCCCGCTGCAACTGCCGGCGGGAATTGTGATTTCATTGATTGGCGGACCGTTTTTCCTGCTGCTGCTCTGGCAGCGTCGGGACAGATTTTAGGGGACTATAATGCGCGTAGTGTTTTCGATGCTGTTGCTGGTGGGGTTCGCGGTGAGTGCGGCGGAGCCGACGCAGACGTTTACTGACGATCTGAACCGAAAAGTGGTGGTGCCGGTTCATCCGAAACGGATTGTCTCCTTACACGATCTGGATATTACCATTCCGCTGATTGAGCTAGGCGTGCCGCCGGTGGCAAGCCATGGCCGCACGCGGCCGGACGGCAGCCACTTTCTGCGCTCCAGCGGCATGTTGACCGGCGTCGACTTCGATAATTCCGACATTACGTTTATCGGCACGGCCGATATCGACATTGAAGCCATCGCCGCCGCAAAGCCTGACCTCATTATTACCGAGCCGACCCGCAACACTCCGCTGGAACAGCTGGCGAAAATTGCCCCGACGGTGAGCATCGATCATCTCGACGGCGGCGCGCCGGAGATCTACCGCAAGCTGGCTCAGCTCACGGGAACGCAGGCACGGCTCAAGGTTCTGGAGCGGCGCTATCAGGAGCAGATTAAGGCGCTGAAGGCGACTATTGATACCCGCAAGGTGACCGTGTCCGTGATTCAGGCCAATCAGGGGAAGATTAACGCTATGCACAGCTACCACTCGCTGGGCCGCGTGCTGCGTGATGCCGGGTTCACCTTCCCGCCGCTGATTGAGTCCATTCCGGAAGAGGGGCGGATTGACGTCAGCGCCGAGCGTCTGCCTGAGCTGGATGCCGATTTCGTCTTCGCCACCTGGCGTGGGGATACGGGCGGTAAACCGCAGGACGAGCTGGCGGCGATGGATGCGGTCATGCCGGGCTGGTGTCAGTTCCTGAATGCCTGCCGAACCGGGCACTACGTGCTGATCTCGCGTGAAGAGGCCATCTCGAATTCGTTCGCCTCGTTAGGGCTGATGGCCGCGCAGGTGCAGTCGCAGATTGCCGGACGTCCGCTGCCGGAGGCGACACGGTGATCCGCAAAGAGAAAGGGCGCGTGGATGTCTACGGCGACCGCTTTCGCGCGCGCGCGCATCAGCTGACGCCGCGTCTGCTGCAGGTTGCACGCTATATCCACGACAACCGCGAAGCGGTGATGGAACAGACCGCAATGGAGATCGCGACGTTGTTGAAAACGTCGGATGCCACGGTAGTCCGCGCCATTCAGGCGCTGGGTTTCGCCGGGCTGCGCGATCTCAAGCGGACTCTGGAGCAGTGGTTTGGTCCGGTAGTCACTTCCAGCGAAAAGATATCCACCACGGTGAATACGCTCGCCAGCGACGTTAACGCGAGCATTGATTTCGTGCTGGAGGGGCATCAACACACCTGCGAGGTGTTATCCGAGCCGCACAACCGCTACGCGATGGCCCAGGCGGTCTCTCTGCTGGCGCAGGCGAGGCAGGTCGCCATATTTGGTATTGGCGCCTCCGGCATTCTGGCCGAGTACACCGCCAGGCTGTTCAGTCGTATGGGGTTACCCGCCACGCCGCTTAACCGTACTGGAATAGGGCTTGCCGAGCAGCTGATTGCGCTTCAGCGCGGCGACGTGCTGGTGATGATGGCGCAGAAATCCGCGCACCGGGAGGGGCAAACCACGCTGCGTGAAGCAAAACGTCTGGGCATTCCAACCATCCTGCTGACCAACGCCCTTGACTCACGTTTCAGCAAGGAGGCCAGCGTGGTGATCCACGTTCCGCGCGGCGGGGAAAAGGGTAAAATCCCGCTCCACGGCACGGTGCTGCTGTGTCTGGAGATGATCATTTTATCCGTCGCCTCTACCGAACCGCAGCGCACCATCAAATCGATGAAGCGTATCAACGAGTTACACCGTGGGTTAAAACCGGGGAAGAAAAGCAGCTGATTTCCCCGGCTTGTGGATCACGCTTTAGGAATACGCAGCGTCTGGCCAGGATAGATTTTATCCGGGCTGGAGAGCATCGGGCGGTTAGCCTCAAAAATCTTATTGTACTTGTTGGCATCGCCGTACACGGTTTTGGAGATAGCGCTCAGGGTATCGCCGGATTTCACCGTGTAGTAGGTGGCTTCATCTTTGGCATCGGTCGCGGTGATGTTGTTCTCCACCTCGCTGACGCCCGCGATGTTCCCGATGGCGACCTGAATTTTTTCTTTCTGCTCCTGGGTCAGCCCGTCACCCGTCACGCTGGCTTTGCCGTCGGTAACGTTAACCTGAACCTTATCTGAACCGGGAATATTGAGTTTTTTGAGATGCTCGGTGATTTTGTCGCTCTGGCCTTTGTGATCGGTCAGGTTATCCCATAGCTTTTCGCCTGCTTCTTTCACGAAGTTAAAAAGACCCATTCCATCCTCCTGTTAATCATGAAGTCAGAATAAGCATAGCAGTTGAGTTTTAAGCTGATAAAAAAACCCGATGGCGCTGGCGCTCACCGGGCCTGGATCTGTTCTCCCTCTCCCTGTAGGAGAGGGCTGGGATGAGGGAAAATTTAAACCCCTTGCTCCAGAATACGGATGTGGGTTTCCAGCACGTCACCCTTCACCGCGTCGCTCCACGCTTTCATGTGCGGGGTCTGCAGGTGCGCTTCAAGATGCGCGACGGTTTCCCACTGCTCAACCATGATGATCGAGTCTGGCGCGGTCGCCTGGAAGCTGGCGTCAGTGGCAGCATCCACCATCGGCGCGTAGCCGTGGCAGCCTTCTTCTTTCAGAACGGTCGGGATAATTTTCGCGAACTGATCCAGCACCGCCTGACGGTGATGTTGACCTGGACGAGTACGGATTTCTGCGATAACGGTAAGCATGTTTACTACTCCTTTAATTCCAGGCTATCAGTTAAGCAAAAATTTCCGCGAGATGCTTGCGATATTCTGCGATATAGCTCGGGACGTCAGGCATTTTAATCACGTCGTTGACGATAAAGGTCGGCAGCGGATCCATGCCCAGGAACTGGTTTGCCTTGTGGAACGGCAGGTACGCACCGTCAACGCCTACGCCTTCGAAGAACTGATCTTTCTCGGTGAAGGCTTCCATTGGCGCGTTCCAGGTCAGCGAGAGCATATATTTTTTGCCCTGAATCAGGCCGCCTGAGCCGTATTTTTTGGAAGCGTCAGAGCGGGTGCGGCCATCGCTGGCATACAGTGAGCCATGACCTTCGGTGAACACGTCGTCCATGTATTTTTTTACGGTCCACGGCGCGCCCATCCACCAGCCTGGCATCTGCCAGATCACCACGTCAGCCCACAGGAAGTTCTGCACTTCGGCTTTTACGTCGTAGTTGCTGTCCGCGCGCACGACCTTAACATCATGCCCGGCGTCGCGCAGGAAACCGTCCGCGACCTCGGTCAGGGTGTCATTCAGCTGGCCTTTAGAGTGCGCAAATTCTTTTGCACCGTTGATAATCAGAATGTTGCTCATTATTTGTCCTCGATGATGAGAGTATGGCGAGTATTCTACGCGCGAGGACGGTGCGGTAAAATGAGCAAAATGTGCAAAGTCTTTTGCATTAAACGCAATAATCCCTTACCAGCTGACCTTCGCTTCAAAACCGCCTTCAGGCGCATTGCTCAGAGAAACGCGCATCCCATGCAGGGCGGCGATGCGCTTTACGATGGATAATCCCAACCCGCTGCCCGTGGCATCCTGACCCGGCGGACGATAAAAGCGCTCGCCGATGCGCGCCAGCGCGTCCGGTGAAATGCCGGGGCCGTTGTCGCGCACGGTAAAGCTACGCGCGTCCAGCGTCACGTCCACCACGCTGCCGCGCGGACTGTAGCGAATCGCGTTATCCAGCAGGTTGCGCACCAGCAGGCTCAGGAGCAACTGCTGGCCCGTGCGTGTAACCTCTGGTGCATGGATGTTCAGGCGGATATCAATGCCTGCCTGCTGCGCTGGATGCCAGATATCCAGAACGGCCGACTGCAGTAAGTCGGCCAGGATAATCGGTTCGACATCGTCAAGGTTATCCAGCGTGTCCAGACGCGACAGCGTGAGGAGCTGATCCACCAGCCGGGAAGCGCGGTCGATGCCCGCATGCAGCTGCGTCAGCGCCTTTTCCCGCGCCTGCGGATCGTCATGAGAGAGCTGCGCCACGTCAGTTTGCACCTTCAGGGCCGCCAGCGGGCTGCGTAATTCGTGGGCGGCATCGGACGTAAAGCGGCGCTCGCGGGTCATCATCTCCTGGGTGCGCGCGAAGAGATGATTCAGCGCGTCGAGCAGGGGACGCACCTCAGTGGGTACCCCTTCCGTCGGCAGTTTATCGGTGGCATCCGGCGAGCGGGAGCGCAGGGTCTGCGCCAGCTTTTTCAGCGGCTTCAGTTCACGGCTCAACAGCAGGATCAGCAACAGCAGCATTACCGGCAGCGCCACCAGCCACGGCGTAAGCTGCGAGCTGACCACGTCCAGCGCCATCTCCTGGCGGTACTCCCACTCCTGGCCGACCACCACGCGGTACTTTCCATCGGGTGAGGTCAGCCATAAAAAGCGCCACTCATCGTTGTCGCCCTGCAGCTGCCCGTTATCGAACCCGTCGCGGCGATAGTGGTACGGAATATCGCGCCCGTTTTCACCGTCGTTGAGGATCATTTTGCCGTCGACGGCGTAAATGGCGAAGGCCAGCGCGTCATCGTCCAGACGGCCATGCTTCACTTTTTTCGGGATCTCGCGCATGCGTTCGGGGGCGCGGATCTCGTCCAGATCCATCGTCAGCAGCCGTTTAGCAAACAGCATCTGCTGGGTATCGAACAGCTTGTCGAGCTTGTGGGTCGTTTGCTGCCAGGCGACAACGCTGGCGGCAAACCAGGCCGTCAGAGACAGGAGTAAAAAGAAAAGCGTCAGGCGCAGCTTCAGGCTCAGGCGTTGCGTCAGCTTCATGCGTCACCCAGGGTGTAGCCGATGCCGTGCACGGTGCGGATAAACTCGCTGCCAAGCTTGCGGCGCAAATGATGGACGTGAACCTCGATGGCGTTGCTGGAGACGTCGTCATCCCAGTTATAAAGCTTTTCCTCAATCAGCTTTCGCGGCAGCACCCGGCCCGCGTTGCGCATTAACAGCTCCAGCAGCGCGAACTCTTTCGGCTTGAGCGTCAGCGGCTCACCCTCCAGCGTGGCGACAAGACGGGTCGGGTCGAGCGTGACCTTCCCGTGACGTAGCTCGCTACGCGCCTGCCCGTGGCTGCGGCGGACCAGCGCTTCGAGGCGGGCACCCACTTCAATCAGCGCGAACGGCTTACAGAGATAATCATCCGCGCCCAGACGCAGCCCCTCGACGCGCTGGTTCAGCGCATCCCGCGCCGTCAGAATCAGTACCGGCTCGCTGTGCCCGCTTTCGCGCCACGCGCGCAGGATGTCCAGACCGTCAATTTCCGGCAGCGTCAGATCCAGCACCACGGCATCATAGGGGGCAGAAGCGAGCGCGGCCTGACCGGTTTTACCGTCGGTAAACCAGTCCACGCTAAAGCCCATTTTGCTTAACCCTGCCTTGATACCGTCGCCGATTAACCTGTCGTCTTCTACCAGTAAAATGCGCATGTTCCCTCCTTGATGCCGTCAGTAAACCCTCTGCAAGCGCCTGCTGTACAGCAATAATAAATAAATTTTTCCCTTAAGAAGTTGTTAAGGATTACCCTGTTAAATGGATTGCGAAACGACATTAAAGGGAGAGATGAAGATGAAAAAATTCGCTGCAATTGCTGCCATCATGATGATGACCACCGCGCCGGTCTTTGCTGCTCAGGGCGGTTTTACTGGCCCATCGGCCACACAGACCCAGACGCAAACTCAGCAGGGCGGTTTTGTAGATAACAACGCCAACCTCACCACCGCGGCAAAAGTGAAAGACCTGAAGGACGATGCGTGGGTGAAGCTGCGCGGGAACATTACCGAGCGCCTGTCCGATGATCGCTACACCTTCCGCGATGAGACCGGCACGGTGGTCGTTGAGATTGACCACAAGCGCTGGAACGGCGTGACCGTCACTCCGCAGGATAAAGTTGAACTGCAGGGTAAAGTCGATAAAGAGTGGAACGATTTTGAAATCGACGTGAAGCAGGTTATTAAGCTGAACAAATAACCCGAAAAGGGCCGCCTGTGCGGCCCTTTTTCTTTGTGACTCAATTCATCAGATGAGGTAGTATCTGCGGCAATATTGCCTGAAACCCTTCGGTTTCTGAGTTGAGGAATCACACGTAATGAGCGATATGGCAGAGCGCCTCGCGCTACATGAATTCACGGAAAACGCCTACCTGAACTACTCCATGTACGTCATCATGGACAGGGCGTTGCCGTTTATCGGGGATGGCCTGAAGCCCGTTCAGCGCCGCATCGTCTATGCGATGTCCGAGCTGGGCCTGAGCGCCAGCGCCAAGTTCAAGAAATCCGCCCGTACCGTCGGTGACGTTCTGGGTAAATACCATCCGCACGGCGACAGCGCCTGTTATGAAGCGATGGTGCTGATGGCGCAGCCGTTCTCTTACCGCTACCCGCTGGTGGATGGACAGGGGAACTGGGGGGCGCCGGACGATCCGAAATCCTTCGCGGCGATGCGTTATACCGAATCCCGTCTCTCTAAATATGCCGAAGTGCTGCTGGGCGAGCTGGGTCAGGGAACCGTTGACTGGGTGCCAAACTTCGACGGTACGATGCAGGAGCCGAAGATGTTGCCTGCGCGTCTGCCGAACATCCTGCTGAACGGCACCACCGGTATCGCGGTCGGCATGGCGACGGACATTCCGCCGCACAACCTGCGTGAAGTGGCGAAAGCCGCCATCACCCTGATCGAGCAGCCGAAAACCTCGCTGGACGAGCTGCTGGATATCGTGCAGGGGCCGGACTACCCGACGGAAGCCGAAATCATCACCTCGCGCGCGGAAATCCGCAAAATCTACCAGAACGGTCGCGGCTCCGTGCGCATGCGCGCGGTGTGGAATAAAGAGGACGGCGCCGTGGTGATCACCGCGCTGCCGCATCAGGTATCCGGTGCCAAAGTACTGGAGCAGATCGCCTCCCAGATGCGCAATAAAAAGCTGCCGATGGTGGACGACCTGCGCGACGAATCCGATCACGAGAACCCGACCCGTCTGGTGATCGTGCCGCGCTCAAACCGCGTGGACATGGAGCAGGTGATGAACCACCTGTTCGCCACCACCGATCTGGAAAAAAGCTACCGCATCAACCTGAATATGATTGGCCTCGACGGACGCCCGGCGGTGAAAAACCTGCTGGAGATCCTCACTGAATGGCTGACGTTCCGCCGCGATACGGTACGCCGTCGTCTGAATTACCGTCTGGAGAAAGTGCTTAAGCGCCTGCATATCCTTGAAGGTTTGCTGGTGGCGTTCCTCAACATCGACGAAGTGATTGAGATCATCCGTACCGAGGACGAGCCGAAGCCGGCGCTGATGTCGCGCTTTGGCATCAGCGAAACACAGGCCGAAGCGATCCTCGAACTGAAACTGCGCCATCTCGCCAAACTGGAAGAGATGAAGATCCGCGGCGAGCAGAACGAGCTGGAAAAAGAGCGCGATCAGCTGCAGGCGATCCTCGCGTCCGAGCGCAAGATGAACACCCTGCTGAAGAAAGAGTTGCAGGCCGATGCAGACGCGTTTGGCGACGACCGTCGTTCTCCGCTGCACGAGCGCGAAGAAGCGAAGGCGATGAACGAGCACGACATGCAGCCGTCCGAGCCGGTGACTATTGTTCTGTCGCAGAGCGGCTGGGTGCGTAGCGCCAAAGGCCACGATATCGACGCGCCTGGGCTGAGCTACAAAGCGGGCGACAGCTTCAAAGCGGCGGTGAAAGGTAAGAGCAACCAGCCGGTGGCGTTTATCGATTCTACCGGCCGCAGCTACGCCATCGACCCGATCACGCTGCCTTCCGCGCGCGGGCAGGGCGAGCCGCTCACCGGCAAGCTGACGCTGCCGCCGGGCGCGACGGTCGACCATATGCTGATGGAAGCCGATGATCAGAAGCTGCTGCTGGCATCCGATGCGGGCTACGGCTTTATCTGTACCTTTAACGACCTGGTCTCCCGTAACCGTGCCGGTAAGGCGCTGATCAGCCTGCCGGACAACGCCCACGTAATGGCGCCGCTGGTGATTGAGAACGAAAGCGACATGCTGCTGGCGATCACCACCGCCGGACGTATGCTGATGTTCCCGGTCAGCGATCTGCCGGAGCTGTCGAAAGGCAAGGGCAACAAGATCATCAACATCCCGTCGGCGGAAGCCGCGAAAGGCGAAGATGGCCTGGCGCACCTCTTCCTCCTGCCGCCGCAGAGCACGCTGACCATTCACGTCGGCAAGCGTAAGATCAAGCTGCGTCCGGAAGAGCTGCAGAAAGTGGTGGGTGAGCGCGGTCGCCGTGGCTCGCTGATGCGCGGCCTGCAGCGCATCGACCGCGTGGAGATTGACTCTCCTGCACGCAGCACCGCAGGTGACAGCGAAGAGTAATGTCGTGATATCCCCCTCTGCCCGGAGGGGGAATTTCAATAAAATTTCCCGTAAAATCGTTGTTAATTCGTGCGTTGCGATTAACAATACGCGCTCGTAATAAAGTCCTTACCTGGCCACAGGTGAAGTATAATTGTCAGCTGTTGGGGCTTCAGAGGTCGCTATGCTATATATTGTTCGTCTTATTCTTACCGTTATCTACTGCATTCTGGTCTGTATTTTCGGCTGCATCTATTGCCTGTTCAGCCCGCGAAATCCTAAGCATGTTGCCACCTTCGGCCATATGTTCGGTCGCCTTGCACCGCTGTTTGGTCTGAAGGTTGAGAAACGTCTGCCTGAAGGGGCGGAAAATTTCGGTAACGCCATCTATATCGCTAACCATCAAAACAATTACGATATGGTGACCGCCGCAAATATCGTTTTGCCACCGACCGTGACGGTGGGGAAAAAAAGCCTGCTGTGGATCCCGTTTTTTGGCCTGCTGTACTGGCTTACCGGTAACCTGCTGATCGACCGTAACAACCGTGCAAAAGCGCACAGCACCATTGCGGAAGTGGTGAATCATTTTAAAAAGCGCAGAATCTCAATCTGGATGTTCCCGGAAGGAACGCGCAGCCGCGGCCGCGGCCTGCTGCCGTTTAAAACCGGTGCGTTTCATGCCGCAATTGCGGCTGGTGTTCCAATTATTCCTGTGTGTGTTTCCAATACTTCGAATAAGATTAATCTTAACCGCCTGAATAACGGGCTGGTGATTGTCGAAATGCTGCCACCCGTCGATACCAGCAAATATGGTAAAGACCAGGTGCGCGAGCTGGCAGCGCACTGCCGTGAGCTGATGGCTCAGCATATTGCGCAGCTCGACAAAGAAGTCGCAGAGAGAGAAGCCGCCGGTAAGATTTAATCCGGCGTTGAAGGGAAAACGAATTCCCGCGTTGTTAGTCGTTTCAGATGGAGCTTATATGTCACTCAGTCGGCGTCAGTTTATTCAGGCTTCCGGGATCGCCCTTTGTGCGGGTGCGATGCCGCTGACAGCCAGCGCCGCCGGGCAGCAACAGCCGCTGCCTATTCCGCCATTAATTGAATCTCGTCGCGGTCAGCCGCTTTTCCTGACGCTGCAGCGCAGCCACTGGTCCTTCACCCAGGGGACGCGTGCGCCGGTCTGGGGCATTAACGGACGTTATCTTGGGCCGACCATACGCGTGTGGAATGGCGATGACGTTAAGCTCATCTACAGTAACCGCACCCCTGAAAATGTCGCCATGACCATCAGCGGCCTACAGGTGCCTGGCCCGTTGATTGGCGGCGCGGCGCGAATGATGTCACCCAGCGCCGACTGGGCGCCCGTGCTACCGATTCGCCAGAGCGCGGCAACCCTCTGGTACCACGCCAACACGCCTAACCGCACGGCGCAGCAGGTCTATAACGGCCTGGCCGGAATGTGGCTGGTGGAAGATGAGGTCAGCAAATCCCTGCCGATCCCGAACCACTACGGCGTGGATGACTTCCCTATTATTATCCAGGACAAACGTCTGGATAATTTCGGTACGCCGGAATACAGCGAGCCGGGCAGCGGCGGCTTCGTCGGCGATACGCTGCTGGTCAACGGCGCGCAAAGCCCGTATGTCGAGGTCTCGCGCGGCTGGGTGCGCCTGCGCCTGCTCAACGCCTCCAACTCGCGCCGCTATCAGCTGCAAATGAGCGATGGCCGTCCGCTGCACGTGATCTCCGGCGACCAGGGCTTTTTACCGGCGCCGGTTTCCGTCAAACAGCTGGCGCTCTCGCCGGGTGAACGTCGCGAAATTCTCGTGGATATGACCAACGGGGATGAAGTGTCGCTGACCTGCGGTGAAGCGGCGAGCATTGTTGACCGTATTCGCGGGTTCTTTGAACCGTCGAGCATACTTGTCTCGACCCTGGTGCTGACCCTGCGCCCAACCGGTCTGCTGCCGCTGGTGACCGATAGCCTGCCAATGCGTCTGTTGCCGCAGGAGATCATGAGCGGCTCGCCGGTGCGCAGCCGTGATATCAGCCTGGGCGACGATCCGGGCATCAACGGCGCGCTGTGGGATGTCAACCGCATCGACATTACCGCGCAGCAGGGGACCTGGGAGCGCTGGACGGTCCGTTCAGATATGCCGCAGTCGTTCCATATTGAAGGGGTGTCATTCCTGATCCGCAACGTCAACGGCGCAATGCCGTTCCCGGAAGATCGCGGCTGGAAAGATACCGTCTGGGTGGACGGTCAGGTTGAACTGCTCGTCTACTATGGTCAGCCTTCGTGGCCGCACTTCCCGTTCCTGTTCCACAGCCAGACGCTGGAGATGATGGACAGGGGCTCCGTGGGGCAGATGCTGGTGAATCCGGCACCGTAAAACGAGTCGGGTGGCGGCTTCGCCTTACCCGACCTACAGGCCCGTAGGCCCGGTAAGCGTAGCGCCACCGGGCAATAAATACCCCTTCATTTCCCACATTGATCCAGCGTATAATCCCGCTCCTTTTGTCTATTTTTTCTTCGGAAGCATTATGAGCGCAATTTCCCTGATCCAGCCGGATCGTGACCTCTTCTCCTGGCCCCAGTACTGGGCGGCCTGCTTTGGACCGGCGCCGTTCCTGCCGATGTCCCGTGAAGAGATGGACCAACTGGGCTGGGACAGCTGCGACATCATTCTGGTCACGGGCGATGCCTACGTTGACCACCCAAGCTTCGGTATGGCCATCTGTGGCCGTATGCTTGAAGCGCAGGGCTTCCGCGTGGGGATCATCTCCCAGCCTGACTGGAACAGCAAAGACGACTTTATGCGTCTGGGTAAACCCAACCTGTTCTTCGGCGTGACCGCAGGCAACATGGACTCGATGATCAACCGCTATACCGCCGATCGTAAGCTGCGCCATGACGACGCCTACACACCGGATAACGTCGCGGGCAAACGCCCTGACCGCGCGACCCTGGTGTATACCCAGCGCTGTAAAGAAGCCTGGAAAGACGTGCCGGTGATCCTGGGCGGCATCGAGGCGAGCCTGCGCCGCACCGCGCACTACGACTACTGGTCAGATACCGTTCGCCGCTCGGTGCTGGTGGATTCCAAAGCCGACATGCTGATTTACGGTAACGGCGAGCGTCCGCTGGTGGAAGTGGCGCACCGTCTGTCGCAGGGTGAACCGGTGAACAGCATCCGCGATGTACGCAATACCGCCATCATGGTGAAAGAGGCGCTGCCTGGCTGGAGCGGGGTAGATTCCCGTATCATCGACATGCCGGGCAAAATCGACCCGATCCCACACCCGTACGGCGAAGATCTGCCGTGTGCCGATAACAAGCCGGTTGAACCGAAAAAAGCGGAAGCGAAGGCTATCGTCGTGCAGCCGCCGCGCCCGAAACCGTGGGAAAAGACCTACGTGCTGCTGCCGACCTACGAGAAGGTGAAAGCCGACAAGGTGCTCTACGCACACGCGTCCCGTATTCTGCACCATGAAACCAACCCGGGCTGTGCCCGCGCGTTGATGCAGAAGCACGGCGAGCGCTTTATCTGGATTAACCCGCCGGCGATCCCGCTCTCCACCGAAGAGATGGACAGCGTCTTTGCGCTGCCGTACAAGCGCGTGCCGCACCCGGCGTACGGCAACGCCCGTATCCCGGCGTACGAGATGATCCGCTTCTCGATCAACATCATGCGCGGCTGCTTCGGCGGGTGCTCGTTCTGCTCCATTACCGAGCACGAAGGCCGTATTATCCAGAGCCGCTCTGAAGATTCGATCATCAATGAGATCGAAGCGATTCGCGACTCGGTGCCGGGCTTTACCGGCGTGATTTCCGACCTTGGCGGCCCAACCGCAAACATGTACATGCTGCGCTGCAAGTCGCCGCGCGCCGAGCAAACCTGTCGTCGCCTCTCCTGCGTCTATCCAAGCATTTGCGAGCACATGGACACCAACCACGAGCCGACGATCAACCTCTATCGCCGCGCGCGTGACCTGAAAGGCATCAAGAAGATCCTGATCGCCTCCGGGGTACGTTACGACATCGCCGTGGAAGATCCGCGCTACATCAAAGAGCTGGCAACGCACCACGTCGGCGGCTATCTGAAGATTGCGCCGGAGCACACCGAGGAAGGCCCGCTGTCGAAAATGATGAAGCCGGGCATGGGCAGCTACGATCGCTTTAAAGAGCTGTTTGACACCTATTCGAAGCAGGCGGGTAAAGAGCAGTATCTGATCCCGTACTTCATCTCCGCCCACCCGGGCACGCGCGATGAGGACATGGTGAATCTGGCGTTGTGGCTGAAGCAGCGTCGCTTCCGCCTGGATCAGGTGCAGAACTTCTATCCGTCACCGCTCGCCAACTCGACGACCATGTATTACACCGGCAAGAACCCGCTGAGTAAGATTGGCTACAAGAGTGAAGAGGTGGTGGTGCCGAAAGGGGATAAACAGCGTCGCCTGCATAAAGCGCTGCTGCGTTACCACGATCCGAAAAACTGGCCGCTGATCCGCCAGGCGCTGGAAGAGATGGGCAAAAAACATCTTATCGGCTCGCGTCGCGACTGCCTGGTACCGGCCCCGACGCTGGATGAGATGCGCGAAGCGCGTCGCCAGAATCGCAATACGCGCCCGGCGCTGACCAAGCACACGCCGATTGTGCATCAGCGTTCAAACGGTAATTCCAGTGCGAAAAAGCCCGTGAAGCGCAAAGCGTAAATAAAAAACCCCGGTAAGCCGGGGTTTTTTATGTCGACACGTAGGCCGGGTAAGGCGAAGCCGCCACCCGGCTTTTTTACGCGATTACCCGCCAAACTGGTCCGGGTCCGGCCCAAGCCGCTTGCCCTTATCCAGCTTCGCAATCTCGCCCAGCTCATCTTTATCCAGCCGGAAATCCCAGACGTCGAAGTTCTCGGCGATGCGCGACGGTGTGACCGATTTCGGAATGACCACCAGGCCGTTGTCCAGATGCCAGCGAATGACAATCTGTGCCGGCGTTTTGCCGTATTTATCCGCCAGCTCATGGATGATCTTTTGATCAAACACCCCTTCGCCGCCCTGCGCCAGAGGGCTCCAGGACTCGGTCTGGATTTTATGCGTGGCGTTCCAGGCATGTAACTGGCGCTGCTGCATCAGCGGGTGCAGCTCGATCTGGTTAATCACAGGTGCAACGCCCGTCTCGTCAATCAGCCGCTGCAGGTGATGAACCTGGAAATTACAGACGCCGATGCTTTTCACCAGCCCCTCTTTTTGCAGTTCAATCATTCCTCTCCAGGCATCAACGTAGTGATCGATAGCCGGAACCGGCCAGTGCATCAGCCAGAGATCGACGAAATCGAGCTGGAGTTTCTCCAGGCTCTCCTGCAGGGCTTCGCGGGGGCGTTTTTGATCGTCGTTCCAGAGTTTAGTGGTGATGAATAACTCATCGCGGGGGACGCCAGCGCTGGCAAGTGCCTTACCCACGCCGTCCTCGTTTTTGTATGCGGCAGCGGTATCAATGGACCGATAGCCGACTTCCAGGGCTTTATGAATGGCGGAGACGACCTCGTCGTTACCGGCTTTCCATACACCTAGCCCCAGCTGGGGCATCACGTTGCCGTCCTGCAGCTTGATTACGGTTTGGTTTGCCATTTTTCCTCCTTCAGGTGCGCATCGCCGGAGGGTTCCTCCGGCGATGGGGTGTGCATTAAGTCTGGACGAAATGTCAAAAAACGAAAGTCGGGAGGGCAAAAACGCTTATCGCGCCGCTTCGTAGATGCGACGGCTGACGTCCAGCGTAATGTCGCCGTGCTCGCCCAGGTGGGTCATGCCGTGCTCTTCAAGTTTCGCCAGCAGGGCAGGGATGGAGCTGCCGTCCAGGCCGTAGCCGGACAGACGCGTTGGCACGCCCAGACCTTCAAAGAAGCTGCGGGTTGCTTCGATGGCGGCATCAATACGCGCATCGTCAGAACCCTCGGTGATGTTCCACACGCGTTCGGCGTACTGCAGCAGCTTGGCACGTTTGGTATCACGTTTTTCGTTCCACAGGGCAGGCAGAACAACGGCCAGCGTCTGTGCGTGGTCCAGACCGTGCATCGCCGTCAGCTCGTGGCCCAGCATGTGGGTCGCCCAGTCCTGCGGCACGCCAGCACCGATCAGACCGTTCAGAGCCTGCGTTGCGGCCCACATCACGTTGGCGCGAACGTCATAGTTTTCCGGCTCTTTCAGCGCTTTCGGGCCGTCTTCGACGAGCGTCAGCAGAATGCCTTCCGCGAAGCGATCCTGAATTTTGGCATTCACCGGATACGTTACGTACTGTTCAACGGTATGAACAAAGGCGTCGACCACGCCGTTCGCCACCTGACGCGCAGGCAGGGTGTAGGTGTAAACCGGGTCCAGAATGGCAAACACAGGCTGAACGTGTTCGTTCATAAAGGCCTGTTTGTCGCCGGTCGTTTTACGGGAGATCACCGCACCCTTGTTGGATTCAGAGCCGGTCGCTGGCAGGGTCAGCACGGAGCCCATCGGGATGGCGCTTTTAATGTCGCTGCCGCGGGTTTCCAGGATGTGCCACGGATCGATGCCGTCTGCATAGTGCGCTGCCGCCGCGATGAATTTGGTGCCGTCCAGCACGGAGCCGCCGCCGACGGCCAGCAGGAAGGTGATGTTTTCTTCGCGGGCGATTTTCACCGCGTTCATCAGCGTTTCGTAAGACGGGTTTGGCTCGATGCCGCCGAACTCACGCACGTCCAGACCGTCCAGCGCGCTATAAACCTGATCCAGAACGCCGGTTTTTTTCACGCTGCCGCCACCGTAGGTGATCAGCACGCGGGCGTCAGCAGGGATCTGCGCGCGCAGATCGGCGATGGCGTCTTTACCAAACAGAATGCGGGTTGGGGTGTGAAGATTAAAGTTGTTCATTGCTCGTTCCCTTATAGTGGGTGAAAAACCGTGGTGGCGCAGAGGGCTACCTGATGCTGCACATTGTGGCTTTCCGGGGCTATCCTCTCAATGCACATTCCTGCCGATGTCTTGCCCATTTCTACAGAGCGCTGGAGAAAGCGCGGAAAACGACGCACACTGTCAGCGTCGGAAACCGTACCCGGAGTAACGTAATATGAACCGTGAAGCGATCTGCCATCAGCTCACTACGCAGATTAAAAGACTGATAGATAACGAAAATGGCGTCAGTGGCCTGCTTCCTGACATTCGCCTGCTTTATGGCACGCAGCCAGGGACGCGCACGCCGGTGATGTACCAGCCGGGCATCGTTTTTCTCTTCTCGGGCCATAAAATTGGCTATATCAACGAGCGCGTGTTCCGTTACGACACCAATGAATATCTGCTTCTGACAGTACCTTTACCCTTCGAATGTGAAACCTTCGCGACAGAGGCCGTTCCGCTGGCCGGTATTCGCGTCAACGTCGATATTCTTCAGCTGCAGGAGCTGCTGATGGAGATTGGTGAAGACGAGTTCTTCCAGCCTTCGATGGCGTCGAGCGGGATTAACTCGGCGACGTTATCGGAAGAGATCCTATGCGCCATTGAGCGTCTGCTGGACGTGATGGAGAGGCCACTGGACGCGCGTATTCTGGGCAAGCAGATTATCCGCGAAATTCTTTACCACGTGCTGCTGGGACCGGGAGGCGGGGCGTTACTGGCCCTGGTGAGCCGGCAAACTCACTTTAGCCTGATCAGCCGCGTGCTCAAGCGTATTGAAAGCCAGTACACGGAAAACCTCAGCGTTGACCAGCTCGCCGCGGAAGCGAACATGAGCGTCTCGGCGTTTCACCATAATTTTAAATCGGTGACCAGCACTTCGCCCCTGCAATACCTTAAAACCTACCGGCTGCATAAGGCGCGGATGCTGATGATCCACGATGGCATGAAAGCCAGCGCGGCGGCGATGCGGGTAGGCTACGAAAGTGCGTCGCAGTTCAGTCGGGAGTTTAAGCGCTATTTCGGCGTTACGCCGGGAGAGGATGCGTCACGTATCCGAACCATGCAGGGAGCCTGACGGGAAATGTAGGCCGGGTAAGGCGTAGCCGCCACCCGGCAATTACCTCACGCGCTGCAGTACTTCTTCTTGATCACTACCGCGATGGTCCCCACCAGCCCTGCTACCAGCAGGAACATCGGCAGCACCATCAGGAAGGTCATCACCTGATCTTCGTGGTGTTTCACAAAGGGGATCATATTCAGCGCGTAGCCGAGCGTGGTGACTACACCCACCCACAGCAGGGCGCTCAGCCAGTTGAAGAACTGGAAGCGGCGGTTTGACAGACCGGAAATGCCCGCCATGGTAGGCAGGAGCGTGCGAACAAACGCCAGGAAACGCCCCGCCAGCAAAGCCAGCAGCCCGTGCCTGTCGAACATGCAGGTCGCACGCTGATGATATTTATGCGGCAGCTGCGCCAGCCAGCCTTTCACGACGCGGGTATTCCCCAGCCAGCGGCCCTGCAGATAGCTCAACCAGCAGCCCAGGCTGGCTGCGGAGGTGAGAATAACCATCGTTGACGTGAAGTCCATGACGCCTTTGCCGATTAACGCCCCGGCAAGTAAAAGCAGGCTGTCACCGGGTAAAAAAGAGGCTGGCAGTAATCCATTTTCCAGAAACAGAGTTGCGAACATCACGAGGTAAACGATACCGACGACGTGAGGATCCGCCAGCGCGGCAAAGTCGTGTTGCCAGAGCGCCGCGATAATATCTTGAATAACAGCCATGGACTTTCCTGTGGAACAGCAGATATAGCGCTATTGTACTCCCATATTCGGCCGTCGGGTTTGATCCCGGGCGCAACTCATGCAGACTTTTCTGCTTGCGGTGTTCACAAAAGCGTCCAGGGAGTACATTTTCAGCCAGCACTCTACACGATACGCTCGAACCCTGCTGCTAAATCGGCAATCAGATCGTCAACATTTTCTAAACCGATATGCAGTCGAATCAGGGTACCGCTGAAGTCCACTTCTCCGCCGGGGCGCAGAGCCGCAACCTGTTCCGGCTGGTTAGGCAGGATCAGGGATTCAAATCCGCCCCAGGAGTAGGCCATGCTGAAGAGGGTAAAATTATCCAGATAGCTCGCCAGCTCGTCGTTATTCAGCCGTTTTTTCAGCACGAACGAGAACAGGCCGCTGCTGCCCGTAAAGTCACGCTGCCAGAATTCGTGGCCTTTACTGCCCGGTAGCGCGGGGTGATTAACGCGCTCAACCAGCGGATGCTGCGCCAGCCATTCGGCCACCTTCAGGCTGCTTTCATGGTGCTGACGCAGGCGAACGCCCAGCGTGCGGATACCTCGGCTGGTCATGTAGGCCGTGTCTGCGTCCACCATCTGGCCCATCAGGTAGGCATTTTCACGCAGCTGATCCCAGCAGCGCGCGTTGGAGACCGCCGTGCCAATCATGCCGTCAGAGTGGCCTATCAGGTACTTCGTCGCCGCCTGAATCGAGATATCGATGTCGAATTCCAGAGCTTTAAACAGCACGCCTGCCGCCCAGGTGTTGTCGATCATCACGATCGCCTCTGGCGCTTTGCTGCGCACGGCTTTCACGATAGCCGGCACGTCGTGAACTTCCATGGTGAGTGACCCCGGAGATTCCAGGAACACGATGCGCGTGTTTGGCTGAATAAGTTCGGCAATGCCTTCACCGATCAGCGGGTCGAACCAGCCGGTGGTCACGCCGAGCTTGCTGAGGATTTTGGTACAGAAGTCCTGGCTGGGCTCATAGGCGGTGTTGGTCATCAGGATGTGATCGCCCTGTTCCACAAACGCCAGAATGGTGTTGGCGACCGCAGCCGCCCCGCACGGGAACAGCGCGCAGCCCACGCCGCCTTCCAGCTCGCACATCGCCTCCTGCAGAGAAAAATGGGTTAGCGTGCCGCGACGGCCATAAAACAGCCCGCCTTTCGCGCGGTTGCGCGTGGCGATTTTTTTCTCCTCAACGGTATCAAACACCAGCGAGGAGGCTCGTTGAATCACGCTGTTGACCGATCCCTGAGTATATTTTTTGCTGCGTCCTGCCTGTACCAGCGTGGTATCAAGATGCTTTTTTGTCATGTTCGCTAACCCTGTTTTTTATACGTCTGGACGTCCAGACTACCACGATTGGAAAAAACTGCACCCGGAGGCTTATCGAATAAGCAGAAAATATTAGCAAAAAAGCGCATAAGAAATTTTTACTGCGTAAGCGCAAGGAAAGTGAGCGAAAATTACGGCACCATGCAAATACTAATGAGAACTACTATCAATTCGACGACGTTTTGATATTATTACGCTCAGATTTTGTGATTTGCGTCCTGGAGATACAGAGTGGGTAATAATTTGATGCAGACGGATCTCTCCGTTTGGGGCATGTATCAGCATGCTGACATCGTGGTTAAGATTGTGATGATCGGCCTGATTCTGGCGTCCGTTGTCACCTGGGCTATCTTCTTCAGCAAAAGCGCCGAGCTGCTTTCGCAGAAGCGTCGCCTGAAGCGCGAACAGCAGCAGTTGGCTGAAGCCCGCTCTCTGGATCAGGCTGCCGACATGACCTCCTCCTTCCACGCGAAAAGCCTGACCACCCTGTTAGTGAATGAAGCACAGAACGAACTGGAACTCTCCGCTGGCAGTGAAGATAACGAAGGCATCAAAGAACGTACCGGTTTCCGCCTGGAGCGTCGCGTTGCGGCCGTTGGCCGACACATGGGACGCGGCAATGGTTATCTGGCGACCATCGGTGCGATCTCACCGTTCATCGGTCTTTTCGGTACGGTCTGGGGCATCATGAACAGCTTTATCGGTATCGCGCAGAGCCAAACCACCAACCTGGCGGTTGTGGCGCCTGGCATCGCAGAAGCGCTGCTGGCAACGGCAATCGGTCTGGTTGCTGCTATCCCGGCGGTGGTTATCTATAACATCTTCGCGCGTATGATTGGCAGCTACAAAGCCACGCTGGGTGACGTTGCCGCGCAGGTTCTGCTGCTGCAAAGTCGCGATCTCGACCTGAATGCCAGCTCGGTTAAGCCGGTGCATGCGGCGTCTAAACTGCGCGCAGGTTAATAGTATGGCGATGCGTCTAAACGAAAATCTGGACGATAACGGCGAAATGCATGAAATCAACGTGACGCCGTTTATCGACGTTATGCTGGTTCTGCTGATTATCTTCATGGTGGCTGCGCCGCTGGCGACGGTGGATGTGAAGGTGAATCTGCCTGCCTCTTCCAGTCAGCCCCAGCCGCGCCCGGAGAAGCCTATTTACCTGTCGGTGAAGGCGGATAAATCCATGTTCCTCGGGAACGACCCGGTGACGGCCGACTCCGTCATCCCGGCGCTGGAGCAGCTTACGGGCGGTAAGAAAGACACCACGGTCTTCTTCCGTGCGGATAAAACCGTTGATTATGAAACCATGATGAAGGTAATGGACACGCTGCATCAGGCGGGTTACCTGAAGATTGGACTGGTCGGCGAAGAGAAAGCGGCCTCGAAGTGATAAAGAAGCTGGCGAAAGCCGGCTTTTTTGTTTGTTGCTATGTTAAATCGTTATTATTTTCTGCTGTATATCCCCATTCTTCATATTTATTTATCAATAAAGCCATAATTAATAATCTATTGATAGTTAAGTAAATATCAGTATTCGGCTGCGCCATTAAAATATATCGTTTGCTGAAATGGCGTCGTGGAATATCCCCACTACGCTTAAAAAAGATAATAAAAACAGTCCTTCTTCGAAGGATCTTTTCACCTGCACAGCAAGAGATTCCCTATGGCTACGATGACATGGCTGTATCCGCACGCGCCTCAAAACGACCAGTTTTCGCTTTCCGCAATTCGACGACGCGCCGACAGGCTCATTCTGGTGCTTATCTGGTCGCTGTGGGGGATCTCTCTGGGGGTTGGTTATATGAACGAGAATATTGTGCAGGGGGCTATTGTCGGTACCTCTCTGGCCAGTTTATCGACGCTGCTGACGCTGTTGTTTCCCGGTGCGCTCCTGCTCCGCCTGAGCTCTGCTTTTGTGCTAATGGCATTTTCCGCGTTGCTCATTCATCTGGGCGAGGGTGAAACCGAATACCATTTCTCAGTTTTTGTCCTGCTTTCCGCGCTGCTTGCCTGGCGAGACTGGCGGCCTCTGGTGATGGGGGCGGCGGTCATCGCGTTACATCATCTGGTGTTTAACTATCTGCAGGAGAATGACCTTTACGGCGTCGTAGTGTTCATGCACACCGGCTTTCATATGGTGGTTTTTCATGGTCTGTTTGTGGTGGTCCAGACCGCGATCCTGGTCCTGCTGGCGATACGAATGGAGCAGGACGCCCGCTCTGCGAGCGAGGTGGCAGGGCTCGCGGGCGTGATCAACCGCGAACCTGGGTACCTCACGCTTGCCGTCGATGCGGTGCCTGCAGAGTCTCCTTTTGCCCGCACGTTCAGCCTGACGCTTGGCACCATGCGCGCCACGCTTGAGCAGGTCAGCGTCAATATTGGACAACTGCTGGAGGCATCCTGCGCGTTAGGACAGCGCAACAGCGCGCTGTCGGAACGTACCGATCACCAGGCAAGTTCGCTGGCAACGGCGGCCAGTGCGATGGAACAGTTAAGGGCTGTCGCTACCCTGACCAGTGAAAAAGCCAGCCAGGTCAGGGAGGTGGCGTTCAGTACCAGTAACGTGGCGGAGCAGGGGGGCCATAACGTACGGCAGGCGATTGCGGCGATGGAGCACATTCGCGAGGAGTCGCAGCGTATTTACGCCATTCTGGAGCTGATCGACGGGATTGCGTTCCAGACAAATATTCTGTCGCTCAACGCCTCGGTCGAGGCTGCAAGAGCGGGCGAACATGGTAAAGGCTTTGCTGTGGTTGCCTCTGAAGTGCGTGTATTGGCCCAGCGCAGTGAGGGGGCTGCAAAAGATATCCGCCAGCTTCTGACCGCATCGCAGGCGACCACGCTGCAGGGTGTCGAGCAGGTTGAGCACGCGGGTATGACAATGAAGTCGATCATTGAGAGTATCGAAGGGCTTCGCTCTCTGCTGGAAGAGCTGTCGCAGATGAGCGAGCAGCAGCGGGCAAGCATTGCGCAGATGAACGACAGCATTGCCAGCATCGATGCCAGCGTGCAGGAGAATGTGCGTCACGTTGCGCAAACATTGCAGGTGGCCGACGCGCAGCGGCAGCAGACGGGTCAGTTAAAAGAGGCAATTGCCGTATTCAGATTTAACTAGCTTTGCGGTTCGGAGGGGGTGCTGGTGCCAGACGCCAGCGCGTCCTCATCCAGCGCAACGCAGGTGACGTTTGAAGTACGGTACTTACCGTCTGACAGCCTGCGCGTCAGACGCAGAGTGGCGATTTCTCTGGCAAGCAGATACTGATAATTGGCCTCAAGACGGCCGAGAAGCTTCTCTTTCAGTTCTGGCCGCTGTTCAATGATGGCGTTCATCACGGCACCGTAAATTTCTTCTTTGACCTGAAGCGGATAAATTTCACGGCGATTCTGCCATTTCAGACGAACCAGCGTCGCCGGGATCGATACCAGGTCTTGTGTAATACGCGTCATCTCGTCATTTTTTGTTTTTCGCAGTGCGTCGAGATTTTGCTTTAAGATAAATTCATCACTTTTTTTATCATCTAAAGTCAAATAAACGTCATTGTTTTTAACTTCTTTCACGTTAATCTTCCCCCAGGTCATAAAAAATTGGGTTGTTTTTTTCGCGCGTAATTAAATTAAGCCAAATTTCATTACCAGCTTCATTAATCTCTTCGGTTTTCTCGGCCAATATTTGACTTAGTTTCTGGGCATCTATTTCACCCTCGGCCTGCAGGTCATTCAGTAGGTGGACAAAGGCTTCAATTTTTATGGTGCGAAATAAGCGGTCTTTTATATGGCGATCGTGCTCTTCCAGCACCATATTTCGGGATTTGCCAGTTCGGGATACACCAATTAATATATCGGGCTCGAAATCAGAGAGCTTTCTTTTCCCCTGAGTGAAACTGGCCTCTTTTTCTGCTTCCGTCGGTTGCTGTTCCACAGGCGTGATGTGGTACTTAGCCGGGACGAGATAGTCGGGCAGCATTTTTAATTTCCTTTAATTTCAACAGGGTGGGGTTGGTAAAGGCGTGAGATTCGTTGACAATATCATGAGGCAAATTTAAAATCAAAAAAAATGGAGCCTACCCATGAACAGCATCTTTTTTACGGTCATCACATTACTATTACTGACCGCTGGTGTTCTTTTATTGATGCAGGAGTTCAATAAAACGAAAGTGTCGAAAGACACCAGTGAACCCCCGCAACCTGAACTGATGACAAAAGAGGAAGGTGAAGACCATTTCTCTGTATTGATGAACTCCGTTACGCCTGTCTGGTACTGGCGGGTGAACCACGAATATATCGACTTTTTACACGCGACAATTAAGCGCATGAAAATGTCGGAAATTAATGATACGCCCGGACTGTTTGAGGCACAGCGTCGCTGTAGCGACCTGAATTCAGCAGTGTATAAATATTATGACAATATCAAAAAGCGCTGCCTTAACGGCGAGAAGGTATCTTATTCCGATCTGGACGTATTAAATTTGCGGCAGTGTTTTCGCGAGTTCAGCCTGGAAGCCTATCCTGAGCTGGTGGCGCTTGTCTGGCCGGAGTACGCACGTCCCGAGGTTAACCCGGACAACGTCTGAGTGACGTACTGTTGAGTTATTGCAAACAGTCAGCGCCGTTGAGATATACTGGGCGCTGGTTTCTTTTGCAAACAGGACTTTATGGAACGCTTTTTTGAAAATGCCATGTACGCCTCTCGCTGGATACTGGCCCCCGTCTATTTTGGCCTTTCGCTGGCACTTGTCGCGCTGACGATTAAGTTCTTTCAGGAAATCTGGCATGTTCTGCCGAACATTTTTTCCATTGCCGAAGCGGATTTGATTCTGGTTCTGCTGTCGCTGGTGGATATGACCCTGGTGGGCGGGCTGCTGGTGATGGTGATGTTCTCCGGCTACGAGAATTTTGTCTCCCAGCTTGATATCGACGAGCGTAAAGAGAAGCTCAGCTGGCTGGGCAAAATGGATGCGTCGTCGCTGAAGAATAAAGTGGCCGCGTCGATTGTGGCGATCTCCTCTATCCACCTGTTGCGCGTGTTTATGGACGCGAAGAACGTGCCGGATAACAAACTGATGTGGTACGTCATCATCCACCTGACGTTTGTGCTGTCTGCGTTTGTGATGGGGTATCTGGATAAGATCAGTAAGAAGTAGAGACACCTTACCCCTCACCCTAACCCTCTCCCCAAAGGGGCGAGGGGACCGCTCGGTGCGGCCTTTCAGAGGGCCGGGGTGAGGGCATCAGACCGCACTATTTATCCGACGACGCCTGCCACAGATTCAACTCCCCATCCGCAACATGCTGGTCAATCCGCTTGAGTTCGTCCTCCGTAAAGCGCAGGTTTTCCAGCGCCTGAACATTCTCTTCCAGCTGTTCCGGGCGGCTCGCGCCAATCAGTACGGACGTCACGCGCGTATCTTTCAGCAGCCAGCTTAGCGCCATCTGCGCCATGGTCTGGCCACGGGCATGTGCCATCTCATTCAGTAAACGCAGACTGCTCAGGTTGGCGTCGGTCAGCATCTTCTGCGTCAGGCCGCGCGCTTTATTCCCTTCGCGCTGCATGCGTGAACCCTCCGGAATACCGTTCAGGTATTTCCCGGTCAGCAGACCCTGCGCCAGCGGGGTAAAGGCAATACACCCCGTACCGTTTGCTTCCAGCGCATCCAGCAAACCGGTCTTATCGACCCAGCGGTTAAGCAGGTTATAGGACGGCTGGTGGATCAGCAGCGGGATCTTCCACTCGCGCAGCAGCTCGGCCATTTTTTGTGTGCGCTCGGTTGAGTAGGAGGAAATGCCCACATACAGCGCTTTGCCGCTCTGCACGGCGTGGGCCAGCGCAGAGGCCGTCTCTTCCATCGGCGTGTTTTCATCCACGCGGTGGGAGTAGAAAATATCCACGTACTCGACGCCCAGACGCTTCAGGCTCTGGTCGAGGCTGGCGAGCAGATATTTACGTGAACCGCCGGAACCGTACGGCCCTGGCCACATGTCGTAACCCGCCTTGGTGGAGATAATCAGCTCGTCGCGGTATGCGGCAAAATCCTCACGCAGCAGGCGGCCGAAATTCTCTTCCGCGCTACCCGCCGGAGGTCCGTAGTTATTGGCGAGATCGAAATGGGTGATGCCGAGGTCGAAGGCTTTTCGCAGCAGCGCGCGCTGGGCATCAAGAGGCTGGACGTGGCCGAAGCTATGCCACAGTCCCAGTGACAGCGCGGGCAGGCGCAGGCCACTTTTCCCGCAATAACGATATTGCATATTCTCATAGCGGCCGGGGTAAGGGTGCCAGGACATGATGTCTCCTTTCTTATCGATGAAATTTCGAAACAACGTTTTCATTCTGAACTTATCACATCACAAATTACATCACTAAGCGCGGGCATAATGGTTAACGGTAGCTGTGCGACCAGTGAAGCCACGCTAATTAAAAATGATCACAAAACGTTATAATTTCCCTCGTTCCTGCCGATAACGAGAGTAGTACTCGCCTCTGGGCGAACTCACCCTCACGGCAAGGAAGACTTATGAATATGCTCCGTAATTTCACGATCCGCTTCGTCATGCTGACGATCCTCGGGATCTTTTGTTTAATGTGGGCGGGTGTTGGCTTGTACAGCACCTGGTCCCTTTCTCGCGTAACGGATGGCAATGAAGTCGATCGCCAGCTGGTTAAACAGATGACGGTCCTCAGCCAGGGCAACGACCAGTATTTCCGCTTTGTGACCCGTCTGAGCCGCGCAATGGAAGTCAAAGCCGCAGGCGGCACGCCGGATTTGGCCTCTGCCCAACAGGCGCTGGATAACATGGGCAAGAAACTGGCCGAGATGAAAGCCATTTCTCCAGGCCCAATGGATGAGCAGGTCTCTTCCCGGGTGATCGGTACCTGGCAGGCGCTGCTCGAACAGGGCGTCACGCCGCAAATGCAGCAGGCAAAGCTGGAGTCTCTGGAAGGGTATCGTCAGCAGGCCAACAACGTCACGCCACCGCTGAGCCGGGCATTCGGCGCGGCCGCTGAGGAGTTCAACAATGCTGCCGCGAAGTCGCTCGACAGTACCCGCGTGGTGGTGGACGGCCTGACCAGCATGACCCGCACGGTGATAATCGCCGCCACGATTATCGGCCTGCTGATCCTGCTCTTCACCGACCGCTACCTGGTGGCGATGCTGGTTAAACCGCTGGACCGCATCCGTCAGCAGTTCCGCCAGATTGCCCAGGGCGATCTCAGCCAGCCCATTGAGCCGTTCGGCCGCAACTGCGTGGGACAACTGGTGCCGCTGCTGAGCGCCATGCAGGACAGCCTGCGCGAAGCGGTCAGCACAATTCGCTCCGGCAGTGAAAATATCTGGCGCGGCGCGACGGAAATCTCCAGCGGTAACAACGATCTCTCTTCCCGTACCGAAGAGCAGGCGGCTGCGCTGGAAGAGACGGCAGCCAGCATGGAACAGCTGACCGCCACGGTGAAACTGAACGCGGAAAGCGCGCGTCAGGCAAGCCAGCTGGCCGATGTGGCCTCAACCACCGCCAGCCGCGGCGGCTCGCTGGTGGAAGAGGTGGTGACCACCATGAGCGGAATTTCTGAAAGCTCGAAGAAAATTGCTGAAATCACCAACGTGATCAACAGCATTGCCTTCCAGACCAATATCCTGGCACTCAATGCGGCGGTTGAAGCGGCGCGCGCGGGCGAACAGGGTCGTGGTTTCGCGGTAGTGGCAGGTGAAGTTCGCAACCTGGCAAGCCGCAGCGCCAACGCGGCTAAAGAGATCGAGGGGCTGATTACCGACTCCGTTTCCCGCGTAGAGCAAGGGGCGAAGCTGGTGGGCGACACCGGCACCACCATGGATGCGATTTTGCGTGACGTGACGGAAGTGACGACCATTATGAAGCAAATCGCTTCCGCCTCTGAGGAGCAAAGCAAGGGCATTTCGCAGGTCGGGATTGCCATTACCCAGATGGACGGCGTTACCCAGCAAAACGCCTCGCTGGTTGAAGAGGTTTCCGCGGCGGCGGCGGCGCTGGAGCGCCAGACCGAAGATCTTCAGCGCTCGGTGCAAAAGTTCCGCCTGACGGCATAACGCAACGTCGCAAGGCCGCCTTGTGCGGCCTTGCATTATTAACGCCTTCCCCATTCAGCGCGCGCTGAAACTGCTATTCTTTTGCTAACCCCACTGACGTTCTGGGCTCTCTTCTGTGAGGTGTTGCTATGAACAGATCGTTATCTGTCGTCCCTTTTCTGTCTTTCATTTTTCTGATGCTGTTCTCGGTTTGTGCCAGCGCGACCCAGCAGGCGCAGGAACGGCGCGTGGCGCGTGATGTCAGGCAGGAAACCCGGGACGCGTCACGGCAGGTGAAGCAGGCCTGCGTGGCGAACAATAACCAGAGTAATCACGACTGCCGTCAGGACAAGCGTCAGATGAAACAGTCCGGAAGACAAAAGGCGCGGGATATTAAGTATTAATCAGATTTGCGAGACGGCTTCCAGGAATGCCCCTTGCCGCCTCGCCCTGCCACAGGAGATGGCCAGTGTGATAGAGGGTTTGCTGAGTGTACTGGTGATATATTACGCCGATACGCTGAAAGCGCCGCGCTGGATAAATACGCCGGAAGGGAATATCGCGATTAATTAAAATTGTCTTCTGTTGCCGGGTGGCGGCTGCGCCTTGCCCGGCCTGCGTTATTATTTTCATGTGTTAATGTAACAATATATTTGGCATTTTCTGCACCGTAAAGGCGATGGGAATTAATATAGCCTTAAGCTCATCCCGACATAATTAATTTTCTTATTTTACCGGAAATAATACAGTCTATGAAAAAGCTCTATATTGTATTGGCCGCCATGGCAGGCCTGGCTATGGTCAATTCAGCAATGGCGCAAAGCGTCACCGTGGATGTCCCGAGTGGTTATAAAGTGGTGATTGTCCCGTCATCCACCACGGTTCCGGAGGCGGTAACCGTCGCGCCAGCACCGTCACAAACTGTCTATGCCGCGCCAGCGCCTGCTCCGGTTTATCACCCGCGTGCGCGTCATGTGGCGAGCGTGGCGGAAGGGATGGTGATTGAGCATCAGTACGACGATCATCATTGATGCTTCTCACTCAGCAATGCGGCAGCAGGCTCAGCGCTTGCTTAACCGCTGCCTGCAAACGCGATTCCGGAACACCGTCCCTGGCCTGCACCGACAAACCATGTAAAAAGACGGCAAAAAAGTCTCCCAGACTCTCTGCATCGGTCGTATCCGGCAGTTCACCGTTATGCACTGCATGATGGAGATGGTCGATGATCTGCTGCGTACGCTGCAGGCGATGCTGTGCCAGCCAGGTTTTGAGCGTTTCATTTTCCGCACTGACGCTGGCTGCAGAGGCCACCACCATACATCCTTGCGGCAAATCCGGATGGCAGTACAGATAAACCGCATCCATTAGCAGCGTCTGGAGGGTATCCCGCATGTTGCCCCCTGCGGATAAGGCCCGATCCGCAAAACCACCTTCCTGTTTTTCGTAATCGGCGATAGCTTCCCGAAAGAGCTGCTCTTTTGAACCGAACGCCTTGTAAATCCGTGCCGATGCAATCCCCAGCTCTGCCACCAGATCCGACATTGAGGTTCCTTCATAACCCTGTCGCCAGAACAGGTTGCGCGCTTTGATAAGCGCCTGGTCGCGATCGAACTGGCGCGGTCTGCCTGCCATTTTGTTGCTCCGGTTGGTCCTGAATTCAGTGGAACAGGATCGCTTAAATCATCTGGATTACCAACGAATTTATAATTTTCGCTTGCGGTTATCCGACTTTACTCCTATTGTTTGTCAATCGACAAATAATAGGAGTATACGATGAAAACCCTCAAAGGTCCCTCTCTCCATCTGGCTCAGTTCAGCGATGATGCGGCCCCGTTCCATAATTTGCCTGCGATAGCCCGGTGGGCGGCGGAAACGGGGTTTAGCGCTCTGCAAATCCCGGTATGGGATCGCCGTCTCTTCGACGTGGCGACGGCGGCAGAAAGCCAGACCTACTGCGACGATCTGACCGGTATGCTGGCGGAGCATGGCCTGGTGGTGAGTGAGCTGACCAGCCACATCTTCGGCCAACTGATGGCGGTACATCCTGCTTACGACAGCTTATGCGACAGCTTTGTGCCGCCGGAAGTCCACGGCAACCCACAGGCCCGCGGCGAATGGGCACAGCAACAGCTGCTGATGGCGGTCAAGGCCTCTGCCAGGCTTGGACTCAGCGATCTGGGTACCTTCTCTGGCTCGCTGGCGTGGCCCTATTTGTTCCCGTTCCCGCAGCGCCCGGAAGGGTTAATTGAAACCGCCTTTGACGAGCTGGCCAGGCGCTGGATGCCGGTGCTCAACGCCTGTGACGAGCAGGGTATTAACCTCTGCTATGAGATCCACCCGAGTGAAGATCTGCATGATGGGGTGACGTTTGAAATGTTTTATCAAAGGGTGAAAGAGCATCCCCGCTGCCGGATACTTTTCGACCCCAGCCACATGGTATTACAGCAGCTTAACTATCTGGATTTTATTGATATTTATAAGGACATGATCAACATGTTCCACGTCAAAGACGCTGAATTTAATCCGACCGGGCGTCAGGGTATTTATGGTGGCTATCAGTCATGGGTTGATCGTGCAGGTCGTTTTCGTTCATTGGGTGACGGCCAGGTGGATTTCAGGGCTATTTTCTCGAAGCTGACTCAATACGACTATGCCGGCTGGGCAAC
Organism: Enterobacter sp. ECC-019; assembly: GCF_043974075.1. Taxonomy (NCBI): domain Bacteria; kingdom Pseudomonadati; phylum Pseudomonadota; class Gammaproteobacteria; order Enterobacterales; family Enterobacteriaceae; genus Enterobacter; species Enterobacter sp. ECC-019. Next base: position 4,738,961 of record NZ_CP143759.1, on the reverse strand, counting down.
CCTGGAGTGGGAGTGCTGTTTGAAAAACCCGCTGGATGGTGCCAGAGAAGGGGCAGCGTTCATCCGCGACCACATTATTCACATCACCGATAAAGTCTTTGATGATTTCGCCGGTGCGCCAGTTAACCATCAGCAAATCAACGCATTACTCGGCATTCGCTAAGCCAAGACATTACAGGGAGTCCCCATGGAACAACAATACGGTGAGATCGCGCATGCGGATCTCAGGGCAGAACACGTCTATACGAAAGTGAACGGACAGCGCATCCATTGCGTCGTGGCGGGAAAAGGACAACCGGTATTACTGATACCGGGCTGGCCGCAGACCTGGTATACCTGGCGCTATGTCCTTCAGGCGCTGGCGGCGGCGGGTTTTCAGGCGATAGCGGTCGACCCTCCGGGTATTGGTGAGTCAGATAAACCGCGTGACGGCTATGATACCGGACGTGTCGGTGCCATGCTGCATACCATGATGGGGCAGTTGGGTCATTCGTGTTACAGAGTAGTGGGCCACGATATTGGCATGTGGATCGGCTATGCCATGGCGAGCGATTTTCCTCAGGCGATAGAACGACTTGTGCTGACAGAAGCGGTTATTCCTGGACTGGCCCCGCCACCGCCGATTTTTGTCGCACCGGAAGAGAACATCTTTCTCTGGCACTTCATGTTCAATCAACTGGCGGATCTACCCGAAACCCTGACCAGCGGGCGCGAATCACAGTATCTCAGCTATATTTTCGACCGCTGGTCTCATCGCCGTGAACGGGTTGCCGCAGAGGTGTATATTGCCGCCTATTCAACACCCGGCGGGCTGCGTGCGGGCTTCGACTATTATCGCGCTATCCCGGAAACCATCCGGCAGAACCAACGCCGTGCGCAAACGCCTTTAACCATGCCGGTGTTAACCGTGGGGGCCGAACATGCGACGCGCGATGCGCCGCTGATAACCCTGCAGGGCAATGCCCTTGATCTGCGTGGCGAGACGGTGGCGAACTGCGGGCATTTTATTACCGAAGAGTGTCATGAGGCGTTTATTGGGCTGATCGTACCCTTTCTTTCAGAGGACACCGATCATGCCGCTTGATAAACACATTGCTGACTTTCTGGCTGCATCATGGGGCGCGCCGCAACCGGCGTCGTTAGCCGACCTGCGTGCCGCCACCGAAGTGGATTTGCTGCGGCTACAGGGTGAGGAGGAAACAGGTGGCGGCATTCAACATTACGTTGTTATCGCTGATGATGGTTACGCTATCGGCCTTCGCGCGTATACGCCTGCTGCCTCAAACGCTGAAATCGCGCAGCCTGCAATGCTGTTTGCTCACGGCGGCGGATGGTGTCTGGGCTCGTTGTCGCTGTACGATCGGCCCTGTCAGGCATTGGCCAATGCTACTGGCCGGAAAATACTCTCCGTTGATTACCGTCTGGCACCTGAGTTCCCCTTCCCAAGGCCGTTAGAAGATGTTTATCAGGTACTGTGCTGGGCCAGTGAACAGGCCGCGCTTTTGGGGATAGATGCGACCCGTCTGGCGGTGGGCGGCGACAGTGCAGGCGGCAATCTTGCTGCCGCGACAGCTCTGCTGGCCCGGGATCGCGGCGGACCTCGCATTGAGCATCAGTTGCTGCTTTACCCGGCGTTAAGTCGCGAAATGTCGTCCCAAAGCTATTGTGAATTTGCTGAAGGTTATTATTTAACGCGTGATGCGATGGCGTTTTGCTGGGAAAACTATCTGGGAGAATGTCGTCATCCTTATGCCGAGCCGCTGCATATGGCCTCGCTGAGGGGGTTACCGCCAGCTACCATCCTGAGTTGTGAATATGATCCCCTGCGCGATGAGGCTGAAGAGTATGCGCTGCGGCTTGAGGAGGCGGGGGTGCCAGTGCGCTGCGAACGGTTGCCGGGAATGGTGCATGCCTGCATGCATATGTCAGGGATAACGCCAGCCGCGCGTCGGTTGTTCGAACGGGCTTGTATCTGATTCAAAAACACAAAAAACCCAGCGCGATCGCTGGGTTTATTATTCATGCCTGTTCACAAGGTGGTACACAGCCTTAGTGCGTCGCTTCACCAATCAGCGCGCCTGAACCGGCACCAACGGCCGCACCTTTCAGCACGCTCTTGCCGGTAACCGCTGCGGCACCAGCGCCCACGGCAGCACCTACCGCACCACCTTTACGCGCGGCTTTACCTTTGTCGCCGTTTTTGAACATGGCACCGGTGCCTGCGCCAACAACGGCACCGCCAACGGTCGATTTCAGATCTTTACCCGTGGCCGCACCAATGGCAGCACCTGCTACCGCGCCAGCGGCGGTTTTGTCGATGGCCATTCCCGAGGTGGAAAAAATGAGGGCGCTGATAACCAGCGTTGTTTTAATAAGTTTCATAACAGATCCTTTGTGACTGCTGTCGGTTGAGACGTCATTTCTCACTCTCAGACGCGAGAAAAACGTCCAGATAGTGCCAGCAATACCGGCTCAACCTTTAGGCTAATCATGCCCTGAGCAAGGATCTGCCGGGCGGCGAACCGCCCGGTCAGTCGTCACGCCTGACGTTTGTCTTCTGTATTGGTCTCGAAGTCGCTCGCCGCGTGGCGTTCGTGGAGCTGCTCGTTCAGCTCGCCGCTGGTGCGGTTAACGATGCGTCCGCGCTTAACGGCATGGCGATTCGCCACGTCTTTCGCCCAGCGCTGCACGTTGGTGTACTTCTCTGCATCCAGGAACTCGGCGGCGTTGTACACGCTGCCCAGCGCCACGCAGCCGAACCATGGCCAGATGGCGATATCCGCGATGGTGTACTCCTCACCCGCCACGTAGCGACCGCGCGCCAGCTGTTTATCCAGCACGTCGAACAGGCGTTTGGCTTCCATGGTGAAGCGGTCAATCGCGTACTCGATTTTCACCGGGGCGTAGTTGTAGAAGTGGCCAAAACCGCCGCCGAGGAACGGCGCCGCACCCTGGAGCCAGAACAGCCAGTTCAGCGTCTCGGTGCGTCCCGCCGGATCTTTCGGCAGGAAGTGGCCGAACTTCTCCGCCAGATAGAGCAGAATATTGCCGGATTCAAATACGCGCGTTGGCGGGTTCGTGGAGTGGTCACGCAGCGCCGGTATTTTCGAGTTCGGGTTCACCTCAACGAATCCGCTGGAGAACTGATCGCCCTCGCCAATGCGAATTAACCAGGCGTCATACTCCGCGCCAGCAACGCCCAGTGCCAGCAGCTCTTCGAGCATGATCGTCACTTTCTGACCGTTCGGTGTCCCCAGAGAGTAGAGCTGCAGCGGGTGGGAGCCCACGGGCAGTTCTTTCTCATGCGTCGCGCCGGAGATCGGACGGTTAATATTGGCGAACGCGCCGCCGCCGTTCTTGTTCCATTCCCACACTTTGGGGGGCTGATACGTGTTGTCTGACATGTTGGCCTGCCTTTTGAGTGATGTGTTGAGGGAGTTTAGCAGGAGATGAATCGACCGTTTAACGATGTGAGCGCAATGGTCAGGGGAGGTGTATGATAAATCCACCTCTGTCAGGTTAATTACAACGTGCAGACGACGACAACCCCTTAAAAAAATTGCCGCCTGCCTGTTTTAGGTTGGATACATGCGTAAAGGAAAGTTAAGCAGTGATGCGCCATTCGGGACATTGTTAGGCTATGCGCCCGGTGGCGTGGCGATTTACTCTTCAAATTACGGCAGTCTGGACCCGCGCAGCTACCCGCAAGACGCGGATTTTCGCAGCTACATTGGCAACGAATACATGGGCCACAAGTGGCAGTGCGTTGAGTTTGCCCGCCGTTTCCTGTTTCTCAACTATGGCTTTGTGTTTACCGATGTCGGCATGGCGTGGGAAATCTTCTCCCTGCGCTTTTTGCGTCAGGTGGTGAACGATAACATTCTGCCCCTTCAGGCTTTTGCCAACGGTTCGAAACGCGCGCCGCGCGCCGGAGCGCTGCTGATCTGGCAAAAGGGCGGCGAGTTTCACGAGACCGGCCACGTGGCGGTGATCACCCAGCTTCTGGACGATAAGGTGCGAATTGCGGAGCAGAACGTGATTCACTCCCCGCTGCCACTCGGGCAGCAGTGGACGCGCGAGCTGCGTCTGAGCGTGGAGAACGGGTGTTACACGATCCATGACACCTTCAACGACACGGAGATCCTCGGCTGGATGATCCAGACCGACGACACGGAACACAGCATTCCCCAGCCGGAAATCGACGGTGAACTGCTGAAAATCCGCGGCGCGCGGCTGAAAAACAGGCGTCAGTTCGACGGAAAATGGCTTAACGAAAACGACGCGCTGCAGCAGGCGTATATCCGCGCGAACGGCCATGTGATCAACAAAGATCCCTGCCAGTACTTCACCATTACCGAAAGCGCCGAGCAGGAGCTGATCAAGGCCACCAACGAACTGCACCTGATGTACCTGCACGCGACGGACAAGGTGCTAAAAGACGACAGCCTGCTGGCGCTTTTCGACATCCCGAAAATCCTCTGGCCGCGCCTGCGCCTCTCCTGGCAGTGGCGTCGCCACCATATGATCACCGGTCGTATGGATTTCTGCATGGATGAGCGCGGCATTAAGGTCTACGAGTACAACGCCGACTCCGCGTCCTGCCATACCGAGGGCGGGCTGATTCTCGAAGAGTGGGTGAAAAACGGCTATCGCGGCAACGGGCATAACCCGGCGGAAGGGCTGCTGGAAGAGCTGACCGGCGCATGGAAGCACAGCCACGCGCGGCCTTTCGTCCACATCATGCAGGACAACGATGTCGAAGAGGACTATCACGCGCTCTTTATTCAGCGTTCGCTGATGCAGGCCGGTTTCGAAACCAAAATCCTGCACGGGCTGGAGGCGCTCAGCTGGGATGCCGCCGGGCAGCTGATTGACGACGAAGGTCGCCACGTCAACTGTGTGTGGAAAACCTGGGCGTGGGAAACGGCGATAGAGCAGATCCGTGAGGTGAGCGAAACCGAATACGCCGCCGTGCCGATCCGCACCGGGCATCCCGAGGGCGAGGTGCGCCTGATTGACGTTCTGCTGCGTCCGGAAGTGCTGGTCTTTGAACCGCTGTGGACCGTGATCCCCGGCAACAAGGCGATTCTCCCGGTCCTGTGGCAGCTGTTCCCGAATCACCGCTACCTGCTCGATACCGATTTTGAGGTTAACGATCTGCTGAAGCAGACCGGCTATGCCGTCAAGCCGATTGCCGGACGCTGCGGCAGCAATATCGACCTGATCAGTGCCCAGGACGAACTGCTGGATAAATCCAGCGGCAAGTTTGTCGACCGTAAAAACATCTACCAGCAGCTGTGGTGCCTGCCGAAGGTCGACGGCAAATACATACAGGTCTGTACCTTTACCGTGGGCGGGAACTACGGCGGAACCTGTCTGCGCGGCGATGACTCGCTGGTGGTGAAGAAAGAGAGCGATATCGAGCCGCTGATTGTGGTTAAAGATAAGTAGTTGACTCCCGCGATAAAAAAGCCCCCGCAGGGTATCCTGCGGGGGCTTTTCGTTACTGTTCTTCCTCTTCCAACTGCTCGCTGCTCTTCAGATCGATGATGCGGCCAATCTGATCGTGATACACCGTCAGCAGGTTGTACTGGCTCATCTCGGAGATGATCTGCGGTGAAACATTAAAGCTGCGGGCCAGCTCCTCCTGGTGAAAATAGCCCGGCTGACGCCGCCTCACGTGGGCGCGGCGGCGATTGTACTGATACCACAAAATCAGCAGCCAGCCGTTGAGCGCGGCGAACAGCAAATAGATCAACACCGTATTAAAGGACGCAATAATGACGCCCCAGCGGTAGTTGCTCTCCTCGGTTAGCTGCATCCAGAGCCTGGCATACAGGAAAAACAGAAAGCCTCCCCACGCCACCAGCGTTAACGCGGCATCAAAAAGACGCGGCAATAGCCGATGCTCGGTCAAAATTAAGGTATTTTCGTTCATTGAAGGCTTCCTTTTCCCCGGTCAGGACTGATCCAGCGCGCGCGGGCGCGCTGACGTTTAAGCATCACTTTTGGAAATGCGACGAGGGTGGTGAACAGGCCAATCATCCAGTACACCATCGGGAACCAGATCACCCAGAAAAGCGAGCTGGCCACTTTTCGTTCATAGCGCCGCTCGATGAACAAGCTGACCAGGAACTGCAGCAGGCACATCACCCCCAGCAGCAGCCCGGTAAACTCCGGTGGAAAAAGGCTCTCCACCGTCAGGTTGGGTGGAACAGGCGCGACATGGCTGATGAGGAACAGCAGCACCGTCATCGCGTACGCGAAGGCCCACAGCGTTGACAGCGCGTACTCCAGAAACAGCGGCCACATGCGGTGATGCTCCCAGCGCACAATCTTGCGCAGGTTGACCAGAAACACCTCTGCGCCTCCCTGGGCCCAGCGCAGACGCTGTTTCCACAGGCCCTTCAGTGTCTCCGGCATCAGGATCCAGCACAGCGCCCGCGGCTCGAAAAAGATATCCCAGTGGCGCAGCTGGAGCTTCCAGCTGATGTCGATGTCTTCGGTGATCATGTCCGGGCTCCAGTACCCGACGTCTGCCAGCGCCTGTCGGCGAAAGGCGGCGATGACGCCGGAGACGGTAAAGACCCGGCCATAGATCCGCTGCGTCCGCTTGATGAGCCCAATAATGGAAGAGAACTCACCCACCTGTATGCGGCCAATCAGCGTGGAGCGCGTGCGAATGCGCGGATTGCCGGTCACCGCGCCGACGTGGGGGTACTGAATCAGCGGGGCCACCAGATAAGCGGCGGTATCGCGATCGAGCAGGGCGTCGCCGTCAATGCAGACCAGCAGATCGCCCCGGGCCGCCGCCGCCCCGGCTTTGAGCGCCAGCGCTTTCCCCTGGTTCTCCGCGAGGTTAATCACCCGCAGGCGCGGCTGTTCCAGCGCCAGCGCCTGCAATACTTCCGCGGTGTTGTCAGATGAGCCGTCGTTGATGGCGATAACTTCTATATTTTCATACCGCTGATCCAGCGCGGCGCTGATGGTCTCCCGGGCATTTCGTCCCTCGTTGAAACAGGGGATAAGAATGGAAATGAGCGGCTCGCCCGCGAGCGTCGGGGCGGGCGTGTCTTGATCCCACGACCAGTGGCGTTCAAGCTGATACCAGAAATAGAGGCCGCCGGTTATCCAGAGCACCGACATGAACAGCGGCCAGAAGAATACAAAATCCAGAATCAGTTCGCCGGTAAAGAGGGCGGCCACGCCTAATGGCAACCCGAATACCAGACATAAAATAGAGAATGCGATAATGCGATCAGTCATTGTCAGGGTACCAGTACGAAGAAAATTCAGGCCTGATGCGTGAGATATCAGGTTGGTTGTTGAGGAAGTCGTCGGGGTAGTAACCGTAGTTTTTGACACCGTTCAGCTGGAGCACGCGCATCCACTGCACAAGCTGGCTATCGGCAACGGCGCGCTGTGGTTTCTGATCCCAGTCCCTGGCCTGCAGTTCGAAAATGGTTTTATCGAGCGCGCCGGGGCGGGTGGCGACCGCTTTAACCAGACGCGTCAGCCAGGCATCGCTCTCGTCTACCGGAACGGACTCCATCAGCGGCATGGCCATTGGCACCGTCCAGTCATACTCCGCCAGAAAATCATCAAGATTCTGCGCGAACCACGCCTCGCTTTCGGGCTGCAGAATGGGTAAGGCGAACATATTGCGGGCGGTTTTTATCTGCGGGCCACGGATATGCTTCACCGCCAGGCTCAGGGCGTGGGTAAATCCGATAAGCCGTTGGCTCTTCTGGCGAGTCGTGTCCTGTCCGGCATCGTCCACGTCCGTCAGCACCGCATCATCATGGAACAAAATCCCATTGAAGCTGGCATAGCGGGCCAGATCTTCATAGATGTCCGTCACCTGCTGGCGCACCTGCGGGTCCCATGGGGTGAGCCGGATATAGGGCTCGGTGGCTTCGCGCAGCTGGCCGGTTTGACGATCCCGGCGCTGCACGCGCGGCAGGGAAGGATCGAGATCGAACGAGAGCACCGGCATCCACGCGAAGACTTTTACCCCCGCGCGGGTTTGTAGCTGCCAGGCAACAAAATTAAAGAGATCGGCCCGGACCGGCAGCCGGCGGTTGGGGAAATAGAGCGCCTTGATCCTGCCGTCGCCCTGCGGGTCGGCAAACGCCTGCAGGAAAACATGGCTGATTTTCATGTCATAGACCCGCTGAATCAGCTTGTTGATGTTTTGGGTCTGCTGGGTCGGATCGGGATCGTAAACGTAGTCGAGATCGATGTGCATGACGCGCACGGGATCGCGCTCCTGAACCTGGCTGACAGTACTGGCAAACGCCTTGAGCGAGGGATTTCCGGCGATCAGCAGACGGGGAATGTTGCCCAGATCCTGCACATTCCCCAGCCCGTCCTCAAGGGTGAAGGCCAGCTGATAGCCCTGCTGTCTGGCGATAGCGAGCGACGTACCGCTGGCGGCGCCGTAGGGCCAGACCCAGGCGCGCGGCGCTTTGCCCGTCACCTGCGTGATTTTTTCAGTCACTTTGCGAACGTCATCGCCGATCCGCTGGTTGAACTGCTGGTCGGTTTCATAGCGGCCCGTGGCTTTGTCATAAAAGCGATTGGCGATCGCCGGTTCCCGGCTGCCCTGCGGGTTGGCCGGAATGCCGTAATGCGAGGCCCAGGTATGCGATCCGATCTCTATCAGCGGAGACTGGCTGAGCTCGCGCACCATGTCCCACGTCGCGAAGCGATCGCGGGGCGTCATCAGGCCGCCGAAGTTAACTTTTTGATTTGCCGGCGTATCCACCCAGCTGCCCACCGGCGCCCACAGCGCAGGAACGTTCCATGCCTGAAGCAGCGGCCAGACGCGGGTGTAAAAGCTGCTGTAGCCGTCGTCAAAGCTGAGCAGAACGGCTTTTGGCGGCAGCGTTTTTTTCCCGTCATGCGCATCCAGAATGTCCTGCACGCTGATGGCGTGATAGCCGTTGTGCAGAAGCCAGCTTATCTGCTCGTTTAACGCGCTGGTGCGAACGGAGAGGTAGCGCTGATCGGCGGCATCGTCTTCTACGTCGTGGTAGGCGAGGACCAGAAACTGGTTCTCCGGCCAGGGTTTACTCGCCTCCAGCTGCGGCCGCGCTTTGGGCGCAATGAACGAGATCGCCTGCGCGCAGACGCTCGCGCTGAGGCAGAGCCAGCCGAGGAGTATCAGACTCACGGAAATACGTGTGTTCAGCATATTCATCCTTAAAAGCGTAAAGTCGCGTCAAACGTGACGGAGAGGTTGCTCTCGCGTTTGCCGTCGTAAGGGCGTTTATCCCAGTTCAGCATCACGCCGGTATCAATAACGTTGTTCCATTGAACGCGTTGCCCGTAACCCAGCAGGGCGATGGCGCCAGCGGACTGATTTTTCTGCCAGTAGCTGCCGCCTCCCGCCACGAACTGCTGGCTCCAGAGGGTGTCGTAATGGCGGACCATCTCATGGTCAACGGCCAGGGCAGCCGTCACGGACAGATCCCGTGCCGGGTTGTAATAGAGCGTGTCCCGCAGGCTGTTTTTACTGGCGGCGATCCCCGGTTCGAGATCCAGCGTCAGGGACGGGGTCTGCCAGAGACGCTCCTTACCCGTGAGGGTGTATTCCTGGCGACGGTTATGATCGGAGAAGCGGCTGAGGGCGGCGCTGAACTGGTACTCACGTCGCTCGTTTTGATACCAGCGCACCCCGCCTTCACCCCGGTTGGCGCTAATTCCGTTGCGCAAGGCCCGAAGGGGCGTGGTGCGCGACAGGCGTTCAAGGCTGCCGCTGACCTGCCAGCTATCGGTCACAAAGTACGTTGTTGAGAGGCGAGCGCCCGGCTTGTTTGCCCCGTGATAGCGGTTGCTGGAGAGTTCGGCTTCGAGCTGGAGATCGCGTGGTCGCCATTCGACGCCGCCCAAAAGGTGACGGCTGGTGCCTTTGCCTTCATCGAAATTACTCTGCGCATAGCGGGTGCCCGCAAACAGCCGCCAGTTATCCGCTACGGGTGGGCCATAGAGCGTGGCGTCCCAGCTCAGGTCGTGTGTCCCGCTCACGGGGCTATCTGAGTGCAAGCCCTTGCTTGCGTTGAGGCGCAGTTCGGACATGTGGTGGACCGTTCTGAGCCTGTCGAGACGCCTGGCGCTGCGATCGGCGGGCGTGCGAGCCAGCACGTCGTCAGCCAGTAAATCCATCTGTCGCCACTCCTGCAGGTCCATCGCGACGTAAGCCTGCTGTTGCTCTAGCTCTGTATTGGACGGCTCCAGCGCCTCCGCCATTTTCAGTTTTTGCTCGGCCGCGCGCGGCAGGCCCCGCGCCTGAAGCAGGGTGGCGTAGTCAATCTGTAACCCCTGATTGCCCGGTGCCGTTGTCGCCAGATGGTGCGCCAGCTTTTCGGCTTCTGGCAGGGCATTCGTCGCCAGCAAATAGTTAAAACGGAGCGACTGCCCGGTAAGCCATTGATCGTTCGGCTGAGGGGTAGGGGAGCCGAAATCGTAACGGGTCCAGGGGACGTCGCGGGTCTGGCGCTCAACGTACTGGCGGGCGGCCTGGTACTGTCCCGTATCCAGCCAGGCGTAGAAAAGCGCGTGCTCCTCGTCCTCTGGGTCGGAAGCGTATTGCGGGTAGCGTTGCAGAAGCGCGTAGGCGGCGGCCGCGTTTTGCTCCTGCAGATACGCGGAGATCACCCAGCCGATTGCCCAGTCCGGCACCGGATGCTGAGCTGCCGTAAGATCCTGATATTCGCTAATCACCTGTGGGTAATCAGCATGGGCGTACAACACGCCAAGCCTGTCGATACGCGCAAGGACGACATCTTCCGCCGCCTGCGGCTCTTTTTGCCAGCGGGCAAGCAGAGCGTCGTAACGATTCAGCACAGATTGCGCAAACTGCAGGCGCTCCTTTTCTGTTCTGCCAGGCACATCGGCAAGGCGAACCCATTCGGCGGTGGCATTGCGCTCAAGACGGCGACGCTCCGCGGGAGACAGCGTCACGCCTTGTGAAAGCCTGAGCGCGGGGGTATTCACCCGGTTATCTGTAAGCGCGTCGATCAGTTCGCTGAGGAGCGCTTTATTCTCAGGTGCGACATTCAGCGCGCGCGTGTCAGCCAGCAGCCGATCCCAGCTTTTTCCCTGACGTAACCAGACATACGAGAGCGTCTGAAGATGCGCCAGAGAGGGATTTTCCGCCACCAGCCGTCGGGCTTCCTGCAGGGCAAGTGTATCCATGCGGGCATCGGCCAGGGTTTTGATGTAGCCGATACGATAATCATCGTTATCCGGCGCAAGGCTACGCGCCTCTTTCCAGAGCGCCAGGGCAGGCTGCCACGCTTTTTGATTTCGCCTGGATTGCGCGACGGCAGCAACGCCACGGGCGGGCAGCGGCATGTAAATGCCGTAACGCTGCCAGACCTGAATAACCTCGTCATCATGACCCGCCCAGGCTGCAACCTGTAACCAGTCCGCAACTTGTTCAGGTGTCAGGGCATGCTGCTGCTGATAACGCTGAAGATAATCGAGAAACGGCGTGTAATTACCGTTACGCGCCTGTTGAATCTGTTGCTCATATACGGATTCAGTTGCCTGAGCCAGAACAGGAAAGAGGAATAACAGGAACAATAATGTTGGGGTGCGATAAAAGAATAACGTATTGAAGCGAAGTGATCTTTCCATATCTATTTGCCATTTGTTTATCATGAATCCATTGCATAACACGGCCGCCTTTAAACTCAGCGTTAAAGGCCATAAATGAGAACATTAAATCTGAATGCAGTGATGTTACGGGGTACTTACCTAAAGGTAATTATGGATCCTTATCTCAGTGGACTGGGTGAAAGCTAATGTACACCTGATATGTTGCCGGATAAATATGTTGAAATGTGGGGTTGTCGTTTTGAGATAATTCTGTATTGAGTGGTTTTTGACGTTTTTATTGGAATGATTGATTATTTGTAACTCATTGAAATGTATTTGTTTTATTTATATTGTGACAACTTTGTATATATTTTTAATGCGGTTTTTCTGCCTCAATTAAAGTACTTTCTGGTGCATGTTTGGGAAGTTTCATGACAAAAACTCTTAATGTTTGGAGAAGTGACTTTTCTGCGATTGTTTTTTATTTATAATTAATGGCAGCCATTGAATGATAGTCTACAGGAAGTCTTACACATCAATGCCTGTATTGAGGGATGTCTAAAGCCAGAATACATTTATCGTTAATATAACAGCGCTATAAAACGAAGGCGGCCTTCTTTCTGAAGGATCGTTCTTGCTTTAATCTAAAAGGGATGGTTAGTGGCAACTTCAATAGTGTTAGTGACTCAGGATCGCTACCTTGTCAGGGGGATCCGGATATTTTTTCCAGATATTATCCTGCTCGACTCGATTGACAGAAACATATTTGATAATGGTGCAGATGAATATTCTGTATTGATTGATAGCCGTTCTCCGCTCCGTTTATATGATTACCTGATACGCCATCCGGCCAGAACGAAAAAAACAATCTGCTGCGTTATGCTTGATATGCGACACCGCGAGGAGAATCTGCTCAGTATGAAGTTATTTATGAACACGTCGTTCACCGCGCCGGATATGGCCTCGCTGTTTAATCTGGTTCTCAATATGAAGGGCAGGCGCCTGACCACGAAGTGGCTGCTTAATTTACGGCTTAGCACGCACGAAGCGATCATGCTGCGGTTGCTGAGGGCAGGGATGTCGATGGAAGCCATTGCCGATGAGCTGAATACGTCGGTGAAAAGCCTCTATCGCAAACGAACGGCACTCTCGGAACGCCTGGGGGCGGAGAACTTCAACGAGGCGTGTTTGTTTATCTTTAAAAACAAACTGCTGGATGCAGGTGGGAACGATCCCTAGAGTGGGGAGAAACCAAAAGCATAAAACTGACTTGCGGGCGGTATTCTGAGCTTTGAGAATGCTGGATGAGGACAACTTCCTGGCCTTAGGTTTGGATTTACTCTGGCTCAAAACGACACAAAGACGTTGTCATGGACACGATTGAAGAGTCTGGTCACCGCTACTGTGTAGCATATCTTCAAATATTTGATTTAAATAAAATTTTTACAAATATCGTCAAGGAGCGATTTATCCGTCAAATTAAGTTAAACTTCGTCACAGGTTTCAGTGAGTTATGGGACGGATGGCAGAATGACGAGCGAAGAAGCACTTTTAAAATCAGGTTTTAGTAAACGAGATCTTCAAAAGCTAAAAAACAATATCGAGAATTACGGTGGTTCGTTTGATAGCGTAACTCATGATCTGGCCAATCGTTTTAAGGCAATGAAGTGGATAACTATTATTGCCTTTATCATACTGGCTTTAACTCTTTTACTTGCATCCAGGGATACAAGTCTGACACTTGCGCTCACGTTATTGATTGTACTCCCTTTTATCTGGTATATAACGCCAGCAAAACTTGGCTACAAATCCTGGCGTTATCGTAAAATGCTGACTAATTCTGGGACGGGTCGCTGACGGACAACAGATCAAAAATAATCTTAGCTTTGACCCCATAACCAGCAATTTTCATTGTAAGCTGCGGGCGGCTCAGTGTGCTCACCTTTCGGTAATAGTCTGTGGGCATATAACGAAACAGTCGCCAGGTACCTGGTCGCCGCAACAAGCCAAAAATGGTATAAGCGTTAGCGGCCAGTGAAATTGATTTGTAGACACCTAACCCGTTCTCACGACTAAAGCCCATAAACTCAGCTGTAGACATCGCGGCATCCGCGACCAGCCCTTCACTGGTAGTGTTGTTCGTTGCGTAGCGAGCCACTTCTTTACTGATGCTGTTTGCCCCGTCAGTAACCAGAACCGCACCAGCAAGGACCCCGAGAGGGGTCATAGTGCCAATAAGGGTAAATCCTGCGGCTATTTCAGCACCGGCCAGGACAACACTAACTGCCGAGATAACATACCCAACAATTTTGTTATTCTCTCGGATGAACTCGACTTTAGCGTAAAGCTTCGCTGCCTTAGTTCGTAATAAACGAGCTTGTTCCAAAAGGTTATAGTTTTCTTCTCTAAGTTTTTTAACGCATTCCATGCATTCTTCATCTGATTTAGCCCGACGAGCTAACGTAAACTGTTGTTCTATGAGGTCCCGAATTTCCTGAATAAACTTCATTCGAGTCAGACCATCGCTGAGATGAAAAGCCGACAGAGTGTTGGCTGTATTTACCAGTTTTCTGGCTTCCATATTCACCATCGTTTCCGCCCAGGCTTTATTTCTTCCACCTGATTGCATCATGTTAAGCAATGCTGCATCCATTGTAATTCCTCTCAATTGCTTTACCGGCATCTGTTTAGACTGATAAACGGCTCCCTCTGACAGCCATGCGTGCCAACGCATGGACAATATAGTAGCAATGTAGTTACGGGGTCTGAAGCAGAAGTCGCTTTTTGCAGCTACAATCCCGGCCTATCAGACAGCTTTCACCGGGCATCACCGGAAGTATCAGACCAGATTTTTGCTCAATGGCATCAATGAGAAGCCCGCTCTGGCTTGAGTGGACGCTGTAAGTAGGGAAAGGGCAACACCAGCGGAAAGCCAGCCGTTTTTGTCGGGAATTTCACCATCAATCAGGCCGGATGTGCAGCACGACTGGACGTTTTCGGAGGCCCTGAGCAATCCGGTATGTGTCCACTGTATAGTAGGTGCCGTTTCGGTCTTTGGTAGGCTTTATCATAATGCCCATTTTGTACCACCGGGAAGCGGGGCCGGAGGAAAGATAAGGGTGGTAACTACTGATAAAACAACAAGTTATTTACTAAGAAAGCAAAAAACCGCCACGAGGGCGGGTTCTTTAAATAGTGGTGCCCGGACTCGGAATCGAACCAAGGACACGGGGATTTTCAATCCCCTGCTCTACCGACTGAGCTATCCGGGCAACGGGGCGCATTAAACCCGATCTGCCCCCTGTCGTCAACGAAAAATGTTGTTTTCGTTACAGACTGCGCAATCTCTCACCATTTCGCCGCATCCTTAAGCGAAAAAGTGCGTCCAGAGCGCGGAGAGCGGCATAGCGAGCAGCAATGCGGGCAGCATGTTCACCACGGCAAACATCTTAATCCCACAGATGCGCAGCCCGGTAGCCAGCAGAAGCAGGCCGCCGACGGCGGTAAAGTCTGCCATCATTGCCGGCGTGGTGAGCGGGAGAATCAACGTGGCGCAGGTGGCGAGTGCCAGCTGGATCAGCAGCATCGGCACGCAAATCGCTGCAACGGCAACGCCGAGCGTGGTGGCAAAAATAGTGGCCGTAAAGAAATCAAGAAACGCCTTCGCAATCAAAATGCTTGGGTCGCCTGTCATCCCCTCCTGCATTGAACCGAAAATCCCGGTGCCGCTGGCACAAAACAGAATGATGATGGCGACATAGTTTTGAATAAACGACTCGTGCGTGCCGTGTTTCGCCTTGCCGCCCGGTCGGGCAATCAGGTTTTTGGCTTTACTCACCGCGCTGTTAATGCCTTTTTCCAGATAGCAGAACTCGCCAATCAGCGCGCCGAGCAGGGTGGCCAGCACCATCACCGGCAGGTTGGCGCATTTGATGACTAAAAGAATACCGATTCCTAACGATGCCAGGCCGAATATCGAGGGCATGGAGGTGCGAATACGCTCCGGCAACCGCTGGCTCAGCACGGCGCCGAGTACGCCGCCGAGCAATACGGCACCTGCGTTAATAAATGGCCCGATAACCAAAGTTAACTCCTGTTATTTAATCATTGATATTGCATTATTATGGCACGTCAGGGCTGCGCGGGCCTTAGCTTTGGGTGGTTTCGTGCATACTGATTCTTTCTTGCACCTCAAAATAAAAGGTGACATTATTGCGCGAATTTTCTCCTCCCTGTCTCACCGCTCGGTGAGGGTAACTGCGCCTATGAAAACCATGAAAATTGCCGTCAGCCGCGAGCTGGCCTCCACCGTGTCTACGCACCGCGAAAAGGTGACGCTGGACAGCACTGATTTTACCGATGTGGCGGCCGTGGTCATCACAACAGCTGAAAGTCGCAGCGGCATTCTTGCACTGCTGAAACGTACGGGCTTTCAGCTACCGGTGTTTATTTTCTCGCAGGAGCCAACGGACGTACCTGACGGTGCCACCGCGGTTATCTCGGGTAAAGCTCAGGAGTTTCTGGAACTGGAGACCGCTGCCAGCCGTTACGAAGAGAACCTGCTGCCGCCCTTTTTTGACACCCTGAGCCAGTATGTGGAGATGGGCAACAGCACTTTCGCCTGTCCGGGCCACCAGCACGGGGCATTTTTCAAAAAACACCCGGCAGGGCGACAGTTCTATGATTTCTTCGGTGAGAACGTGTTTCGCGCCGACATGTGCAATGCCGACGTGAAGCTGGGCGATCTGCTGATCCACGAAGGGTCCGCCAAGCATGCGCAAAAATTCGCGGCGAAAGTGTTCAACGCGGACAAAACCTACTTCGTGCTGAACGGCACGTCAGCGGCCAACAAGGTGGTGACCAACGCGCTGCTGACCCGCGGCGACCTGGTGCTGTTTGACCGCAATAACCATAAATCTAACCACCACGGGGCGCTGATCCAGGCGGGTGCCACGCCGGTTTATCTTGAGGCCGCGCGTAACCCGTTTGGCTTTATTGGCGGGATTGACGACCACTGCTTTGACGATGGCTATCTGCGGGAGCTGATCCGTGAGACGACGCCGGAGAAGGCCGACGAGGCGCGTCCGTTCCGCCTGGCGATCATTCAACTTGGCACCTACGATGGGACGATCTACAACGCCCGTCAGGTGATCGACAAGATCGGCCACCTCTGCGACTACATCCTCTTTGACTCCGCCTGGGTGGGCTACGAGCAGTTTATTCCAATGATGGCGGAAACGTCCCCGCTGTTGCTGGAGCTTAACGAGAACGATCCTGGGATTTTCGTGACCCAGTCGGTGCACAAACAGCAGGCCGGGTTCTCGCAAACGTCGCAGATCCATAAAAAGGATAACCACATTCGCGGCCAGGCGCGTTTCTGCCCGCACAAGCGGCTGAACAATGCGTTTATGCTGCATGCCTCCACCAGCCCGTTTTATCCGCTGTTCGCCGCGCTGGACGTGAACGCCAAGATCCACGAAGGGGAAAGCGGACGCAGGCTTTGGGCGGAGTGCGTCGAGCTGGGGATTGAAGCGCGCAAGGCAATCATTGCCAACTGTCATATGATCAAGCCGTTTATCCCACCGGTGGTGGCGGGACGGCCGTGGCAGGATCATCCGACGCACGCCATCGCCAGCGAGCTGCGCTTCTTCAGCTTTGAGCCGGGGGCTAAATGGCACGGCTTTGAGGGCTATGCCCGCGAGCAGTACTTTGTCGACCCGTGCAAGCTCCTGCTGACCACGCCGGGTATCGATGTTGAAACCGGGGAGTACACGGATTTCGGGATCCCGGCGACGATTCTGGCGCACTACCTGCGAGAAAACGGCATCGTGCCTGAGAAATGCGACCTCAATTCGATCCTGTTCCTGCTGACGCCTGCCGAAAGCAGCGAGAAGCTGGCGCAGCTGGTGGCGATGCTGGGCCAGTTTGAACAGCATATAGAAGACGACACGCCGCTGGCGGACGTGCTGCCGACGATCTTCCAGAAATACCCGGTGCGCTACCGGGATTACACCCTTCGCCAGCTGTGCCAGGAGATGCACGATCTCTACGTCAGCTTTGACGTGAAAGATTTGCAGAAGGCGATGTTCCGTAAGGAGAGCCTGCCTGAGGGGGTAATGAACCCGCAGGATGCAAACCGGGCCTATATTCGCGGAGAGGTGGAGCTGGTTCGCATACGGGATGCCGCAGGGCGCATTGCTGCCGAAGGGGCGCTGCCCTATCCGCCAGGCGTGCTGTGCGTGGTGCCGGGTGAAGTCTGGGGCGGGGCGGTACAGCGTTACTTCCTGGCGCTGGAGGAGGGCGTCAATCTGCTGCCGGGCTTCTCGCCTGAGCTGCAGGGGGTTTACAGCGAGAAGGATGCCGACGGGATTAAGCGGCTGTATGGGTATGTATTAAGGTAGACCCTCTCTCGAACGTAGGCCCGGTAAGCTTGCGCCACCCGGCGACTTGCCCGGTGGCGCAAGCTTACCGGGCCTACAATACTGCATCAGGCTTCTGTGCGGCGGTACATCCTCCTCGGATGCCCAATCTTGCCGTACAGCATCTCCACCGTCAGAAAACCCGCCTCTACGCAGTGCTCCAGATAGCGCCGGGTGGTGGTTTTGCTTAATCCCGTTTCGCTCACCACCTCGTCAACGGTAAAGCAGTGCGTTGCTTTGTCGTTGAACAGCGTCTGCACCCGCGCCAGCGTATTTTCCTCAATGCCTTTGCTGCCGTTGTCCAGGCGGTAGTTTTTCGCCTGTAGCTGATAGAGCGAATCCACGTTCTGCTGGTCGACAATCTTCCAGACCCGCTGCTGTTCGGCAAACTGCACAAACCGCTCCAGCGACTGGCTGAGCCGCTTCCAGGAGACGGGTTTGAGGATGTAGTCGAACGCGCCGTTGCGAATCGCCTGGCTGCAGGTATCCATATCGCTGGCGGCAGTAATAAAAATCACCGAGCAGTTGGCGCGGGCCAGCATGGGGTTATTGATAAGCGAGATACCTTTGCCGTCCGGCAGATAGTTATCCAGCAGCATCAGCTGCGGCTGTTTGCTTTCAAGCTCTGCCTGGGCCGCAGCCAGCGACGAGGCAATGCCTACCAGCCTCAGACGCGGATGTTTGCTTATCAGCTCCGCGTGCAGTTGCGCCAGTTCGTTCTCGTCTTCAACAATCAGTACGTCGATAAGTTCATGTTGCATAGTCGGTGTCTTCCAGTTGCCGGGCGGTTCCCGTGGCCGGGATAAACAAGGAGAAAATGGCGCCGCGCGGGGTATTATCGGCAACTTCTATCGCGCCGCCAGCCTGTGTGACATAGCTTTCGATCAGATACAGGCCAATCCCATGATCGCCGCGTGTTTTGGTGGTGATACCGCGTTCAAAGATCCGATCACGGATCGCCGGTGCAATGCCAACGCCCTGGTCGGCCACTTCAATAATCAGCTCCTGTTCGCTGAGTTTTATCAGCACTTCTACCGGCGCATGGGGAAGCGGCGATCGCTGCGTCGCTTCGATGGCGTTATCCAGCAGGTTGCCAATAATTGAAATCAGCTCTTGCTCCCCCAGCGGCAGGAACGATCTGTCCAGCCGACAGGCCGGGTCGAAGCACATCTCGACGCCTTTCTCCCGCGCGCGGGCGGCTTTCCCCAGCAGCAGGCCGCACAGGGTCGGGGAGCTGAAGCGCGAAGAGATAAAGTCCAGCAGCTCCTGAGCATGCTCCGACTGCGCCTGAATGTAGCCAATGGCTTCCTCATAGCGGCCCATATGCAGCAGGCCGGAGAGGGTCGTCATCCTGTTTAACTGCTCATGACGCATAATGCGCAGGTTATCGACATAGCGTTTTACCTGGCTGAGCTGGGCGCTGAGCGAGTCGATCTCGTTGCGATCGCGGAAGGTGATCACCCAGCCCTGCAGCGACCCCTCAAGCATAATGTGCACCCGGCTGGCAATTACCGTCAGATCGTTAAAACGGCAAATCTCGTCATGGGTATCTTTCGCCAGCATCGTCTGCGTGTCGAAGAACGGGACCGGATCGATCACCTGGCTTATCAGCTGTCCGCGCAGCTCGCGGGCCGGCTGGCTCAGACCCAGCAGTTTGCGCGCTGCCTGGTTGATCACCTCAATCCGCCTTTGATCGTCAATGGCAATCACCCCTTCATAAATAGACTCCATCAGCGCCTTCTGCTGGCGCACCAGCAGGCCGATCTCGCGCGGCTCAAGGGAGAAGATCTGCTTCTTAATACTGCGGGTAAAGAACCAGGAGAAAATAAAGAGAGCAATCAGCAGCAGCACGGCGGCAATCAGGATATTGACCACTTTACTGACAGTAATTGTGTCCAGGTAGCTGGTGAGATAGCCGACCGAAACAATGCCGACCACCTGGCCGGCAGCGTTAAAGATGGGGGCTTTACTGCGCAGCGAAATGCCCAGCCCGCCTTTGCGGATGGTGGTGGTGCTTTTACCCTGCAATACGGCTTCATTGTCTCCGCCAACCAGGGTAGTGCCCACTCTGTCGGCAAAGACGGAGTGAAAAAGATGCTGCCCTTTATTATCACCAATCACAATAAAGCTGGCGTCACTGTGCGCAGAAATCTTCTGCATAAAATCATGGATGGCGGAGATATTCTTTTGTTCAACTTCATTACGCAATGTCGGAATAAGTGCAATCTCTTCAGCCTGTATTTTGGCTCGCGTACTCATTTCCTGATAAAGCTGTTTACCGACATCTGCATAATAATATCCGCCCAGCAGCGCAAAAAGTACTGAGAAAAAGGCAACCAGCGAAATAAACAACTTGATCTGGAAAGAGACTTTCATAACTATCACGCGAGGTAGCAGCAAAGATCGCCAATATATCATCTTTTTTCGCGCGGACGCCTGCTTTGCCGAAAACTTGTGATCCCTTGCACAGCGGGCACTGTAAAAGAGTTATCCTGGAGGCTAACGTGCTTCGGGCTGCGCGAACAAATGTTATTTGTTTGTTCAATTCGGAAAAGAAACCATAAAAACCACGGGAATAAATAAGGTATAAATCACATTAAATAAAAGAAACCATTAAAACCATAGCTGCCATTAAAACTTCGCTTTTAATATGTCATCCCTCACATAAAGTAAGCCTTTGTGACTCTAAGCTGAACGCACAAAATAACCAAGGGGCTTATTATGAGCACAACTGACGATTCTTTCTCTGTTACCCACGACCCGATTGAAATTCAGCGACCTTCGCTCAAAGAGCGCTGGTGGCATATTATGGATACCTGGAAAATTGGGATTATTCCTCTGCCGCTGTTCGTTCTGGCGGGCGCGCTGATTGCGATTGATTGCCTGGGCGGAAAGCTGCCGAGCGATATCGTGGTGATGGTCGCCACGCTAGCCTTCTTCGGCTTTGCCTGCGGCGAGTTTGGCAAACGCCTGCCGATTGTCGGCAAACTCGGCGCGGCGGCGATTTGCGCCACCTTTATCCCTTCCGCGCTGGTCTACTATGGCCTGCTGCCGGACGTGGTGGTCGAGTCCACCACCAAGTTCTACAAATCCACCAACATTCTCTATCTCTATATCTGCTGCATTATCGTCGGCAGCATCATGAGCATGAACCGCACGGTGCTGATTCAGGGCTTCCTGCGCATCTTCTTCCCGATGCTGTGCGGCGAAATCGTCGGCATGATTGTCGGCATGGGCGTTGGTATGGCGCTGGGTCTTGAGCCGTTCCAGATCTTCTTCTTTATCATTCTGCCGATTATGGCGGGAGGCGTCGGGGAAGGGGCAATCCCGCTTTCTATCGGCTATGCCACCTTACTGCACATGGACCAGGGCGTGGCGCTCGGCCGCGTGCTGCCGATGGTCATGCTCGGCGGTCTGACGGCAATCATCATCTCCGGCTGCCTGAACCAGCTCGGTAAACGCTACCCGCACCTGACCGGTGAAGGCCAGCTGATGCCTAACCGCGCGAATGCCGATACCACCGTCTCTCAGCCTGCGTTTTCCGGCAAAGCGGACGTCACCACTATCGCCTCGGGCGCGCTGCTGGCGGTACTGCTCTACATGCTGGGCATGCTCGGCCACAAACTGATTGGCCTGCCAGCTCCGGTCGGCATGCTGTTTATGGCGGTATTGGTGAAGCTCTGCAACGGCGCCTCTCCGCGCCTGCTGGAAGGCTCGCAGGTGGTGTACAAATTCTTCCAGACCTCCGTGACCTACCCCATCCTCTTTGCCGTCGGCGTGGCCATCACCCCGTGGCATGAGCTGGTGGCGGCGTTCACGGTCAGCAACCTGCTGGTGATTGTCAGCACCGTTTCTGCACTGGTGGCGACCGGCTTCTTCGTCGGCAAAAAGATTGGTATGCACCCGATTGATGTCGCCATCGTCTCCTGCTGCCAGAGCGGCCAGGGCGGTACCGGCGACGTGGCGATCCTGACCGCAGGCAACCGCATGAGCCTGATGCCGTTCGCCCAGATTGCTACCCGTATCGGCGGGGCGATTAACGTCTCTATCTCACTGCTGATTCTGGGCAACTTCCTCGTTTAAGTTTTCAGGAAAGAACAATGAAACTCGCAAGCTTTTTATACCAGGGAAAACGCAGCTACGGCATCGTCCAGGCCGACGGCGTGATTGATTTAGGCCGCCGTCTCGGCGACCGCTACAGCGACCTCAAGGCGCTGCTGCAGGGCAACGGGCTGGCGCAGGCCACCCGCTACCTGAACGACGCCGTGGACGTACTGTTGAGCGCCATCACCTTCTTACCGGTGATCGTGCAGCCGGAAAAAATCCTCTGCGTCGGCATGAACTACGCCGACAAGCGCAAGGAGTTTGACCAGCATAATCCGGCCCCAACGCTGTTTGTTCGCTTCCCGGATTCACAGACCGGCCACAACGAGCCGGTGCTGAAGCCGCGCCACTCCAGCGAGTTCGACTACGAAGGCGAGCTGGCGGTGATCATCGGCAAAGGCGGGGAGAACATCAGCCGCGACGATGCCCTGCGCCACGTGGCGGGCTACAGCTGCTACATGGACGGCTCCGCCCGCGACTGGCAGCACACCTGGTTTACCGCCGGTAAAAACTGGCGTCAGACCGGCGCGTTCGGCCCGTGGATGGCGACGGCGGATGAGATCCCTGATCCGCATCAGCTGGCTATC
Organism: Enterobacter sp. ECC-019; assembly: GCF_043974075.1. Lineage (NCBI taxonomy): Bacteria > Pseudomonadati > Pseudomonadota > Gammaproteobacteria > Enterobacterales > Enterobacteriaceae > Enterobacter > Enterobacter sp. ECC-019. The sequence continues at coordinate 4,716,247 of NZ_CP143759.1, read as the reverse complement.
CGCACCTGGCTGAACGGTCGCATGGTGCAGGAAGACAACACCAGCAGCATGATCCACAAGGTTGCGGAGCTGATCGAGTACATCAGCACCTTTACCCGCTTAAGCCCGGGCGACGTGATCATCACCGGCTCGCCTGGCGGGGTGGGTAAAAAGCGTAACCCGCCGCTGTTTATGAAAGAGGGCGATCGCATTGAGGTGGAGATCGAGAATATCGGTCATCTGAGCAACGTGATCGTGGAAGCGCCAGCCGTCGGGCTTGCGGCAGCACATTAAGTAAGGCGGCAGCATGCAATCGCAACCCATCGATTTTCGCCACACGCTGGTGGCGAAGCACCCGGAACGCTTAAGCCAGATCCGCTACCTGCTGGCAGACAGCGGCCTTGGCCTGGACAATGACATCACGCTGTTTGTCGAAGCCTGGTCCGGCTCGCAGCTGGTGGGTTGCGCAGGGCTTGCTGCCAACGTCATCAAATGTGTGGCGGTCAATGAACAGCTTCGTGGCGAGAACCTCAGCGCGCGCCTACTGGCAGAGGTGGAAAATGCGGCGCTGGAGCGCGGCCATTTCCACCTCTTCCTCTGCACCCGCCCGTGCAACCGGGAGCGCTTTGCCCGCAGCGGCTTCTGGCCGATTACCCAAAGCGGGAATAACGCGGTGCTGATGGAGAACACCCCGCAGGGGATCGAACGCTACTGCCGTTCCCTGCGCGCGAAGCGCAGGTGCGGGGAGAACATTGGCGCGATAGTGATGAACGCGAATCCGTTCACCCTCGGCCATCGCCATCTGGTGGAGCAGGCGGCGACGCGGTGCGATGCCCTGCATCTGTTCGTGGTGCGTGAAGACGCCTCGTTCTTCCCGTTCAGCGCGCGCCTCGAGATGGTGCGCGCGGGCGTGGCGCATCTGCCGAACGTGGTGGTGCATGAAGGTTCGCAGTACATCATCTCCCGCGCCACCTTCCCGGCCTACTTCCTGAAGGAGACCGGCAAAGTGCAGCAGGCGTGGAGCGAGATTGACGTGCTGATCTTCCGGGACTTCATCGCCCCGGCGCTCGGCATTACGCACCGCTTCATCGGCTCGGAGCCGTTTTGCGATATCACCCGCCAGTACAACCAGACGCTGCACGACCTGCTGGCCTCGCATATCGAGGTGGTGGAAATGCCGCGCATCAAGGCCACCGGCAACGCCATATCAGCGTCCGAAGTGCGCCGCTTACTGAAGACACAGCAGTTTTCCCGGATCCGGGAGATTGTCCCGGACTCCACCTTCGCGCATCTCGAAACGCATTACCGTGCGAGTGCGGAAGTCGCTTAACTACCAGGAATTTATCATGAAAATTGTAAGGGAGGCGCTGGCCGGAACGCAGGAGTCCAGCGACCTGATGGTGAAAATCGCTCCCGCTCACGGCGAGCTGGAGATAGTCATCCACAGTGAAGTGATTAAGCAGTTTGGCGAGCAGATTCGCCAGGTGGTCAACGACACATTGCGCGCCATGAACGTGCACCAGGGATTAATCATTATTGAAGACAAAGGGGCGCTGGACTGTGTGATTCGCGCCCGCCTGCAAAGCGCGCTGATGCGTGCCGCCGATGAACAGGCCATCAACTGGGGGGCGCTGAAATGAGCAAACTCCGCCGCAGTATGTTGTTCCTGCCGGGCGCCAACGCCGCCATGCTCTCAACCGCCTTTATCTACCGTCCCGACTCCATCATGTTTGACCTTGAGGACGCCGTTGCCCTGCGCGAGAAGGATACCGCGCGCATGCTGGTGTTCCACGCGCTTCAGCACCCGATGTATCAGGATATCGAAACCGTGGTGCGTATTAACCCGCTCAGCACGCCGTTTGGCCTGCAGGATCTGGAAGCCGCCGTACGAGCCGGCGTGGACGTGATCCGCCTGCCGAAAACCGACACGCCGGACGATATCTACGAGCTGGAAGGCCACCTCGAGCGTATCGAGCGCGAGTGCGGCCGCGAGGTCGGCTCCACCCGCGTGATGGCGGCGATTGAATCGGCCATTGGCGTTATCAACGCCGTGGCGATTGCCCGCAGCTCTCCGCGCCTCATCGGGATTGCGCTGGCCGCCTTTGACTACGTGATGGACATGCAGACCGAGCGCGGCGACGGCACCGAGCTGTTCTACGCCCGCTGCGCCGTGCTGCACGCCGCCCGCGCGGCGGGCATCGACGCCTTCGACGTGGTGTGGTCAGACGTTAACGACGAGGCCGGGTTCCTGCGCGAGGTCGATCTGATCCGCAAGATGGGCTTTAACGGCAAATCGCTGATTAACCCGCGCCAGATTGACCTGCTGCACAACGCCTACGCCCCGACGCAGGAAGAGGTGGATCACGCCAGAAGGGTGATTGAGGCGGCAGAAGAGGGCGAGCGTAACGGCCTGGGCGTGGTGTCGCTCAACGGCAAAATGGTGGATGCACCGATTATTAACCACGCGCAGGTGGTGCTGGAGCGCGCGGCGGCCTCCGGCGTGCGTCGGTAAGGATGAAATGATGAATCAGACAGAACTTCTTCACGTGAATTTTCCCCATCTGCGGGACTTAAAACCCTTTGATACCGCCCACAGCGCCACGCCGTGGCTGGCAGACTGCGAGGCTAAACATAACCGAAAACTGTGTGCGACCGTTGAAGAGGCTGTATTACGCAGCGGTCTGCAGGACGGGATGACCATCTCCTTCCATCACGCATTCCGCGAAGGCGACCGGGTGATCAACACCGTCGTGGCGCTGCTGGCGAAAATGGGCTTTAAAAACCTGACGCTGGCCTCCAGCTCGCTGATGACCTGCAACGACGCGCTGATCGAGCATATTGAAAGCGGCGTCATCACCCGGATTTACACCTCGGGCATGCGCGGCAGGCTGGCGGACGCCATCTCCCACGGGCTGATGGACGAGCCGGTGCAAATTCACTCCCACGGCGGGCGCGTGAAGCTGCTCCAGGACGGCGAGCTGAACATCGACGTGGCGTTTCTCGGCGTGCCGTGCAGCGATGAGTTTGGCAACGCCAACGGAACGCACGGCAAATCGTGCTGCGGCTCGCTCGGCTACGCCATGGTGGACGCGCACTTTGCCCGCAAGGTAGTGCTGCTGACCGAAGCCCTGGTGCCGTTCCCCAATATGCCCGCCAGCCTGGTGCAGGACCAGGTGGACTACATCGTGCAGGTTGAAAGCGTAGGCGACCCGGCGAAAATCAGCGTCGGCGCGGCGCGCGTCACCAGCAACCCGCGCGAGCTGATGATCGCCCGCTATGCGGCGGACGTCATTGAACACTCCGGCTACTTCAAACCGGGCTTCTCGATGCAGACCGGCTCCGGCGCGGCGGCGACCGCCTGTACGCGCTTTATGGAAGAGAAGATGGAGCGCAGCGGCGTGAAGGCGCGCTTTGCGCTCGGCGGCATCACCGGCAGCCTGGTGGATCTGCACGAGAAGGGGCTCATCGAAAAGCTGCTCGACACCCAGTGCTTTGACGGCCAGGCGGCGGCCTCGCTGGCGCGCAACCCGAACCACGTGGAGATCTCCACCAACGTTTACGCCAACCCCGGCAGCAAGGCGGCAAGCTGCGACCAGCTCGACGTGGTGATCCTCAGCGCCCTCGAAATCGACGTCGATTTCAACGTCAACGTCATCACCGGCTCTGACGGCGTGATGCGCGGCGCGTCCGGCGGGCACTGCGACGTGGCCGCCGCGGCGAACCTGACCATTGTGGTCGCACCGTTGCTGCGCAGCCGCATTCCGACGGTGGTGAAGTGCGTCACCACGCGCCTTACGCCGGGCGAAAGCATCGACGTGCTGGTCACCGACCACGGCATTGCGGTCAATCCGGCACGCCCGGAGATCCGCGAGCGGCTGCTGGAAGCCGGGCTTAATGTTGTGGATATCAGCGCGCTTTACGCGCGGGCGATTTCCCTGACGGGCGTACCGAAACCGATTGAATTTACCGACAAAATTGTCGGGGTGATCCGCTACCGCGACGGCAGCGTGATCGACACCGTACGACAGGTAAAGGAGGAAGTGTGATTTCAGCGACACCCGTGCGGGCGGGTGTCAGCCTGGACGAACTGCTGGCGGCGAAAGATCGCCGCGCAGCGCGCCAGGCTGACATGCTTGAGCACTATCAACAATCGGTGATTTCCCTCACGCTGGTCACGCCAGGGGAAATCAAAGACAGCCTGCGCTATCGCAATACCATGGGTGTGGCGCTGCAAATGTGCGACCAGCTGCTGTGGGAAAACCGTTGGCAGGTGCTGGACCGCCAGGTGCTGTGGCTCCCTACCGGGCCAGAAGCCCTGTGGTGCGTGGCCCATCCGGCGGTGGAAATCAAAGCGCACTGTGCGGATCTGGAGCAGACGCACCCGCTCGGCAGGCTGTGGGATCTGGACGTGATCTGCCCTCAGCACGGCCACGTCGGGCGTCAGTCTCTGGGGGCGAATCTCAGACGCTGCCTGATCTGCGACGAGCCCGCCCACGCCTGTTCCCGCTCGCGAAAGCATCCTGTTGAGGCGGTAGTTTCCCGCGTGGAGAAGACGATCGATGACTGGTTTGCTCGCGACTAAACCGCGCCCGGCTGACGTGCCCGCGCTTGCCGAAGCGGCGCTGTGGCAGGAGCTGGAGCTGACGCCCAAGCCGGGGCTGGTGGACAAGCTCAATAATGGCTCCCATCGCGATATGGACCACGCGCTGTTCGTCCGCAGCATCGCGGCGATTGCGCCGTGGTTTTCGCGTTTTGCCGAACTCGGTAACGCGCATGCGGATAAATCCGCTGACGCACAGCTGCGGATTATCCGCCCGATGGGGATGGCTTGCGAGCAGGCGATGTACGCCGCGACGAACGGAGTGAACACCCACAAGGGCGGGATTTTTGCCCTGGGTTTACTGTGCTTCGCCGCCGGACGTGTGAAAAATATCTCCGCGGACAGCCTCTGTTGTGAGGTGAGTAACATCTGCAGCGGGCTTGTGTCGCGTGAGCTGGCCGCGCGCAGCGGGCAGGCGACGGCGGGCGAGCGGCAATTTCAGCAGTACGGCTTAACGGGCGCGCGCGGTGAGGCAGAGAGTGGCTTTGCAACGGTACGTAAGGCGCTGGCGCAGTGGAACGGACATTCCCTTCACGGCCTGCTGTTACGCCTGATGGCGATAAATCAGGACAGCAATCTGGTTTCGCGCGGCGGCATTGAGGGGCTGCGCTACGTTCAGGGCTATGCACGGGAATTACTGGCTAACGGCTGGGACCGCGAGGCGTTGCTTAGAATGGATAACGTATTGATTAAACGAAACCTGAGTCCGGGCGGCAGTGCGGATTTGCTGTCGGTGGGGTGGGTGCTGTCTGCAATAAAATAGCCGGGTGGAGCTAACGCTCACCCGGCCTACTCTCCGTGCTTTTGTAGGCCCGGTAAGGCGAAGCCGCCACCGGGCAAAAGACATCAAGGATCAATGCGCAATCGGCTGCGCACCGTGCGGCTCGCGCACGTGCTTGTACTTGAACAGCGCAATGAACGCGAAGAACAGCACCAGCGAGTACGCGGCGAAGATCAGCCACACAGGCTGCCAGTTGGTGATGCCGTTGGTGGTATACATCTCAACCACTTTACCGCTCACCACACCGCCCAGAATACAGCCGAAGCCGTTGGTCATCATCAGGAACATGCCCTGCGCGCTGGCGCGGATTTCAGGCTTCACCTCTTTTTCCACAAACACCGAACCGGAGATGTTGAAGAAGTCGAAGGCGCAGCCGTAAACGATCATCGACAGCACCAGCAGCACGGTGCCGAACGCGCTCGGGTCACCGTAGGCGAACAGGCCGAAGCGCAGCATCCATGCCGCGATACTGATCAGCATGACGTTTTTGATGCCGTAGCGGCTCAGGAAGAACGGGATGGTCAGAATGAACAGCGTCTCAGAGATCTGAGAGATGGACATCATCACCGACGCGTGCTCGACGATAAAGCTTCCGGCAAACAGCGGGTTGTTATCGAAGCTGTGCAGGAAGGTGTTGCCGAACATGTTGGTGATCTGCAGCTCAGCGCCCAGCAGCATGGAGAAGATAAAGAAGATCGCCATGCGCTTGTTTTTAAACAGCGCGAACGCGTCCAGGCCGAGCATGGCGCTCCAGCTCTGGTTTTTCTGCTGGTTAGAAACCGGAATGTGCGGCAGCGTCAGGGTAAACACGGCCAGCACCACGGAGAGCACCGCACCGATATAGAGCTGCATATGGCTCAGTTCAAAGCCTGCGAAGCTCACGCCCCACATCGCCATGATAAAGCCGATGGTGCCCCAGATACGGATTGGCGGGAAGTCGGTCACGATGTCCATGCCCGCAGACTTGATGCGGTGGTAGGAGATGGTGTTGATCAGGCCAAGCGTTGGCATATAGGCCAGCGAGTTAAGCAGGATCACCATGAACATCGCCCCCGGCGTGGTCACTTCGGCCGCCATAAACAGCGTCCCCGCACCCACCAGATGGCAAAGCATGTACAGCCATTTCGCACTTAACCATTTATCCGCCACGATGCCCAGCAGCGTTGGCATGAAGACAGCCGCAATACCGAGCGAGCTGTATACGGCACCGATTGACGCACCGTCGAACTTGAGCGTCACAAACATATAGGAGCCGAGTGTAGTCAGCCAGCTACCCCACAGGCAGAACTGCAGAAACGACAATATTTTAAGCTGCAGCTTAAGGTTCATGTTACTTTCCTCACAAGTGAGCGGGAGATATGTTGTTATAGGAACATTCAGGGTTGTTATTTGATGCAATTCTATCAGTTGGCAACGATATGTTTTGTTACCTCCCGCAAAAAAATGCAATCCACATTAATTTGCAGTTTGGATTGTGATGCAAATAACATTTTCGTATGGGTGTTCACGTTCCCTCTCCCTTTTGGGGAGAGGGTTAGGGTGAGGGGGCGTTTTTTAGCGACGACGATAGTTCTTCTGCGCCGTATTCACCTTATACAGATAGCGGCGTGATTCCGCAGACGGGTGGCGGGTGGTGAGGGTTGAGTAGACATCCCCCGGCGCCATGCTGTTGATGATGCTCGCGGCCTGCACCTTGTCATTTGAGAAGACGCGCAGCACGCTGCCCGCACCGCCGTTATAGGCGGTGATCACCGCATAGCGGCGCGACGTTGGGTTATCAATGCCGCCCAGGTAGACATTGTTCAGCATCGCCAGGTAGGCCGTGCCGGTATCAATGTTGCTCTGCGGATCGAACAGATAGCTGCGGCTCGGCGTGCCGGATTTCCCCTGTGCGCGGAAGACGTCTTTACCGGCGCTGTGCTGGACAACCTGCATCAGCCCCAGAGCGTCGGAACGGCTTACCGCGTACGGGTTGAATGAGGATTCAGTCTGCATAATCGCCAGGATCAGCGACTCATCCACGCCGTACTTACGGGAGGCCTGACGCACCATCCCAATGTACTTATGCGCACGCTTGTCGAGGTGGTTCGGGACGAGGTTGATGGTGACGCTGTAGATAATCTTCAGACCGTTAGAGCGACTTTTCAGGCGCGTCTGCAGCAGGTAGTCGGCAAATTTCGTGGCGCGGCCTTCCCAGCGGATCGGCTGGCCGGTCTGATCGACAACCTGGCCGTACAGGAACGGCTCTTTCGAGATCGTGATATCGTCGGCATCGGAGTAGAGATCGATAGATCCCGGATCGTCACCCATCAGCAGGGTTTTGATAATCGCCTGACGGAGTCGTGCCGCAGGGTCGGTGCCTGCAATGGTCTCAACCGTGATCGTACCCTCATCAAAGTTGATGTGGCTACGGGTCTGATAGGCATCGGTGTACTTAACGTAGTCCTTAGGTCCGGCAATAAGAACTTCGTTAAATCCCCATATATTCTCGATGTTGTGGGCAAACTGCCCCATCAAAATGTCAAAACCGTTGGTGTCCTTGATCCAGGCTTCGTTGTAATCTTCGCCTTTTTTTGACGAACACGAGACAAGCAACGGCGCAACAAGGGCTAGCGCTAAAAGTTTTTTCATCATTCCGGGAGTGCGTGTTGTGTTTGCTTAGTCGTTGCTATTGCCCGGCGGCGCTACGCTTGCACGGGCCTACGGTTTTGTAGGCCGGGTAAGCGCAGCGCCACCCGGCAACAGCCGCTCGATATTATTTTTCCGGTGGCGTATAGCCTTCGATGTGCACGTCTTTACCTTCGAACAGGAAGCTCACCATCTCCTGCTCCAGCAGCTTGCGGTGTTCCGGGTTCATCATGCTGAGTTTTTTCTCGTTGATCAGCATGGTCTGCTTTTTCTGCCACTGTCCCCAGGCTTCTTTGGAGATTTCATTGTAGATGCGTTTACCCAGGTCGCCCGGATAAAGCTGGAAATCCTGGCCCTCAGCGTCACGCTGCAGGAAAGTACAAAAAATCGTTCTGGCCATACTCATTCCTCTTTTTCTTGTCGATGCTAAACCATTGCACCGGCACGTAATTGCTGTAACAGGCGCTCCACGGGAGCCGCCAGTCCGACTGATGGCGGTTGCGCTAAGTTATACCAGAGAGCGGTGCCTTCATCCATGCACGAGGCAAATGACGACACGGGAAGCCACATGGGGACAATATCCAGGTGGAAATGGCTGAAGGTATGGCGAAACGCGGTCAGCTGCGTCAGGTTATCGGCAGCAATGCCACGCTGTTTAAGCCATTCATGCAGCAAGTCTTCATTTTCAAACTGTGGGAAGCAGTATAGACCACCCCACAGACCGCTCGGCGGACGCTGGGCGAGGAAGACCTCGTCACCGTACTGCATCAGCAGCATATAGCCGGTGCGCTCCGGCAGCGTCTGTTTGGGTTTCTTACCCGGATACTGTGCCCACGAATGGTTGGCATACGCCACGCAGAGATTATTCACCGGGCAGAGTTCGCATTTTGGTTTTGAGCGCGTGCAGACCATCGCGCCGAGATCCATCATCGCCTGGTTGAAACGCTCGACGCCGTTGGCCGGGGTGACCTCTTCACTTATTTCCCAAAGACGTTTTTCAACGTCCTTCTTCCCCGGCCAGCCGTCGACGGCATAGCAGCGTGCCAGCACGCGCTTCACGTTGCCGTCGAGGATCGGGAAATGCTTGCCTAAAGACAGGGAGAGAATAGCGCCGGCGGTTGAACGTCCCACGCCGGGGAGATCGGCCACCTCATCGAAGGTTTCCGGGAATGTCCCGTTGTGGCGCGTCGCAACCTGCTGTGCGGCCTTGTGAAGGTTACGCGCGCGGGCGTAATAGCCAAGACCGGTCCACAGGTGCAGGACCTCGTCCAGCGGCGCGTTGGCCAGATCGGTCACCGTCGGGAAGCGCGCCATAAAACGCTCGAAGTAAGGGATCACCGTGGCGACCTGCGTTTGTTGCAACATCACCTCGGAGAGCCATACTTTGTAAGGCGTTTTTTCAATTTGCCAGGGCAGGGTTTTACGCCCGTATTTGTCGTACCAGTCCAGCACCTGGGCTGAAAATTGAGAGGCTTGCATGGTCATCGATTCGCATAATCAGGGACGCAGATTGCAGCACAGCGTCAATCTGCTGTAAACCGGATCTTTCCCATGCTTGCATAGAAGCCTTAACTTTGGATAATGCCCGTTTCCCGAACATTCTCACAAGCAGACAACTCTTTTATGAAAAACGACGTCATTTCACCGGAATTTGATGAAAACGGTCGCCCGCTGCGCCGTATTCGCAGCTTTGTCCGCCGTCAGGGCCGCCTGACAAAAGGGCAGCAACATGCGCTGGACAACTACTGGCCGGTGATGGGCGTTGAGTTCAGCGAGCAGCCTCTGGACTTTACTGAACTGTTTGGCCGCGAAGCACCCGTCACGCTGGAGATCGGTTTTGGTATGGGCACCTCGCTGGTGACCATGGCGAAAGCCCGTCCGGAGCAGAACTTCCTCGGTATCGAAGTCCACTCCCCGGGCGTGGGGGCATGCCTGGCAACGGCTCATGAAGAGGGCGTTGAGAACCTGCGCGTGATGTGTCACGACGCGGTGGAAGTGCTGCATAAAATGATTTCTGACAATTCTTTAACCATGGTTCAGCTCTTTTTCCCTGACCCGTGGCACAAAGCACGTCATAATAAACGCCGTATCGTTCAGGCACCGTTTGCCGAGCTGGTGAAAAGTAAGCTGAAGCTGGGCGGCGTCTTCCATATGGCGACCGACTGGGAACCGTATGCGGAACATATGCTGGAAGTGATGTCGTCTCTGGATGGTTACAAAAACCAGTCTGCAAGCAACGACTACGTACCGCGTCCGGAATCGCGTCCGGTAACGAAATTTGAACAGCGTGGCCATCGTCTTGGTCACGGTGTATGGGACTTAATGTTCGAGAGGGTGAAATAATGGCAAAGAATCGTAGCCGTCGTCTGCGTAAAAAAATGCATATCGAAGAATTCCAGGAAGTGGGTTTCTCCGTTGCGTGGCGTTTCCCGGAAGGCACCAGTGTAGAACAGATCGATCAGGACGTGGATGCGTTCATCAATGACGTGATCGAACCCAACAAGCTGGCCTTCGACGGTAGCGGTTACCTGGCATGGGAAGGTCTGATCTGCACCCAGGAAGTGGGTAAATGCACCGAAGAACATCAGGCGCTGGTACGTAAATGGCTTGAGGACCACAAGCTGGAAGATGTCCGCGTCAGCGAACTTTTCGACGTTTGGTGGGACTAATAAAGAAGTCAAGGGCCAGCATTAGCTGGCCCATTTTGTCTGAGGGAGTGTTTAAGATGCGCAAAACGTTGCTGGCTGTTGCTTTGATGGCAACCGGATTCACGGCCCATGCGGATTATCAATGTAGCGTCACCCCGCGTGATGACGTGGTGTTAAGCCCGCAAACCGTACAGGTCAAAGGCGAGAACGGCAATCTGGTGATTACGCCGCAAGGGAACGTCACCTTTAACGGCAAGCAGTACAACCTGACTGCCGCACAGCGTGAGCAGGCGAAAGACTATCAGGCCGATTTGCGTACCGCGCTGCCATGGATTAATGAAGGCGCGCTGACCCGCGTTGAGAAAAGCCGCATCGCGCTGGATAAGATCATTACTAAAGAAGTGGGTGAGAGCAGCAATATGCGCTCTCGCCTGACGAAGCTGGACAAGCAGCTTAAAGAGCAGATGAACCGCATTATCGAGACGCGCACCGACGGCCTGACGTTCCACTACAAGGCGATTGATGAAGTGCGTGCCGACGGGCAGCAACTGGTGAATCAGGCGATGGGCGGCATCCTGCAGGACAGCATCAACGAGATGGGAGCCAAAGCCGTACTGAAAGGCGGCGGTAACCCGCTGCAGGGCGTGCTGGGCAGTCTGGGCGGCTTGCAGACCTCCATTCAGAACGAGTGGAAGAACCAGGAAGATGATTTCCAGCAGTTCGGCAAAGACGTGTGTAAACGCGTGGTGTCGCTGGAAGATAGCCGAAAGGCGCTGGTGGGGACGCTTAAGTAAGTTCCCTGCGCGCTGGGCCCCTCACCCTAACCCTCTCCCCAAAGGGGCGAAGGGATGGTTTGCTCCCTCTCCCTTTTAGGGTGTACGGTCCGGGGTGAGGGTTGCAGCATTTGCGGTGTCTCAAGGATCTTTTCCAACACAGCCTCTTCGTTTTTTCAGAGTTCGTTGTTCCAGAATCGAATGACATGCCAGCCTTTCCCTCAGTCGGCACAACGGGGTGTTCAGGAATCTTCGGCGAGGAACAGCTCAAGAAGAGAGTTTAAGAACAGTTTGCCGTGCTCGGTGATCTGCCAGTATTCCTCGCTCTCGGTCAGATACCCCTGCGCCAGCGCCTCGTCGATCTGCGGACGAATCACCGACTCTGGCAGCCCAGTGTAACGCGCAAATTCCGCGCGCGGCGCGGCTTCCAGCAGACGGAAGCGGTTCATAAAGAACTCAAACGGCTTATCCGCCGCCTCGACGTCGTGCTGACGCTCCAGGTAGCGGCCTTCCATATACCCGCGCGGGTGGCGGGTTTTGGCGGTGCGCAGAATGCGTCCGTCCGGGAAGGTCACCTTGCCGTGCGCGCCGCAGCCAATCCCCAGATAGTCGCCAAAGCGCCAGTAGTTCAGGTTGTGCTGACACTGGTAGCCCGGCTTTGCGTACGCGGACGTTTCATACTGCTGATAGCCCGCAGCGGTTAGAAGCCTATGACCCTGCTCGAAGATATCCCACAGCGCGTCGTCGTCCGGCAGCACCGGCGGGCGCGAGCCAAACAGGGTGTTGGGCTCGATGGTGAGCTGGTACCACGACAGATGCGGCGGGTTCAATTCGATCGCCTGGCGCAGGTCGTCCAGCGCCTCTTCCAGCGACTGGTCCGGCAGGCCGTGCATTAAATCGAGGTTGAAGCTGCGAAGATTTAGCCCCGTCGCCAGATGTGCCGCGCGCTTTGCCTCTTCCGGGCCGTGAATGCGCCCCAGACGTTTAAGCTTCGGCTCGCTGAAGCTCTGCACGCCGATGGAGATGCGGTTCACGCCTGCGCGCTGATAGTCGACAAAACGGTCGGCTTCAACGGTGCCGGGGTTGGCTTCCATCGTGATTTCAGCATCCGCCGCCAGGTTCAGGCGCGCACGCACGCCGTCCAGCAGCGTCTGCATCGCCGGGCCGGACAGCAGGCTCGGCGTACCGCCACCAATGAAAATGGTCTTAACTTCACGTCCCTGTGCGTAAGTGACATCGGCGTCCAGGTCGGCCAGCAGATGCGCAACGTAGTCATCGTGCGGCACTTCGCCCTTCAGCGCGTGCGAGTTGAAATCGCAGTACGGGCATTTCTGCACGCACCACGGGATGTGAATATAAAGACTCAGAGGCGGCAAATTAGCCATTACGCAGTGCTTCCAGTAACAGTTTCAGCGCGCGTCCACGGTGGGATATTGCGCTTTTCTCTTCGCGGGTCAGTTCCGCAGCGGTTTTGCCCTCGGTCGGGACAAAGAAAATCGGGTCGTAGCCAAAGCCGCCGTTGCCAGCCGCTTCACGGGTAATCACGCCCGGCCAGCTGCCGTGGCAGACGATCGGCGTAGGGTCTTCCGCGTGGCGCATATAGACCAGTACGCAGTGGAACTGCGCGGTGCGCTGTTCGTCCGGTACGTCTTTCAGGGCGACAAGCAGCTTTTCCAGATTCTGCTGGTCGGTGGCGTCAACGCCGGAGTAGCGCGCGGAGTAAATCCCCGGCGCACCGCCGAGAAAATCCACGGCCAGGCCGGAGTCGTCGGCAATCGCGGGCAGGCCGGTTACCTGCGCGGCGTGGCGTGCTTTCAGGATCGCATTTTCGATAAACGTCAGCCCCGTCTCTTCGGCGGACTCCACGCCAAGATCGGTCTGGGCGACTACGTCCAGCCCAAAATCATTTAATAGCGAGGCCAGCTCGCGCACTTTACCGGCGTTGCCGGTCGCGAGAACAACTTTCTGCATGGTTTAGTCCTGTTCTTTCAGAGCCGCGACTTCCGTCGGGATAGATTGCGGATTAAGGATTTTTACCTGTTTATGTCGCCCAAGTTCACCTTTTTCAATGATGACCTGGCTTTTGGCGACGCGAAACTGTTTTGCCAGATATTTGGTCAGATGCGCGTTCGCCTGGCCGTCAACCGGCGGGGCGGTGATGGCGACTTTTAACTCGTCGCCATGCAGCCCAACAATACTGTCACGGCTGGCTTTGGGCTGAATATACAGCCGCAAAACCAGCCCGTCAGCGCAGGTGCTTACTGCACTCATAGCGCCATCCACAGCCCCGGCAGCAGCACGTTGCCCGTGGACTGTAACAGTTCAGCGATCCCCATGTTGACCACATAGAGCAGCAGAACCAGGATCATCGGGGAAAAATCGATGCCGCCCATAGACGGAAGCAGGTTACGGATCGGACGCAGCAGCGGCTCGGCCAGCTGAATCAAAGCATACTCCACCGGGCTACGCCCCTGGCTCACCCAGCTCATGATGGCCATTACCAGCAGCACCCAGAAAATCAGCAGGCCGACGGTTTTGACCAGAATCAGGACTGCAGCAATCCAGATAATCGGCTGGAAGGTGATGACCATAAACAGCACGATCGCTTTGATAACGCTCAGAATAAACGCCACCAGCAGAGACGAACTGTCGATGGGACCCATGGCCGGGATAATACGGCGTAATGGTCCGACAATAGGCTGCGTGATTTTCACGACAAACTGCGAGAACGGATTGTAAAAATCACAGCGGGCCCACTGCATCCAGACGCGCAGCAAAAGCGCCATCGTGTACAGCTCAAGCACAGTTGAGAGCAGGAAAGTCAACGTCTTCATGGCGTTCCTCAGGTTTCCTTATTATTTTGAGTAGTCGCGCGCACCGAAAATTGCCGTGCCGATGCGCACCATAGTGCTGCCTGCCGCGATGGCGGCTTCCATATCATCCGACATGCCCAAAGAAAGCGTGTCTACCGTGTTATAGCGCGCTTTAAGCGCTTCAAATGCTACAGCCATTTGCTGTGCCACGGCAAACTGCCTTTCATAACTTGACTCAGGCGCCGGAATTGCCATCAGCCCGCGCAGGGTTAAGTGCGGCAGTTCGGCCACCTCTGCGGCCAGCGCGTCCAGTTCGCTCAGCGCAATGCCGGACTTGCTGTTTTCATCGCTGATGTTGACCTGAATAAGCACGTTGAGTGCCGGCATTTCTGCCGGACGCTGGTCGTTCAGACGGGTAGCAATACGCAGACGGTCGATGGTATGGCACCAGTCGAAGTGCTCTGCCACCAGACGGCTTTTGTTCGACTGCAGCGGGCCAATAAAGTGCCATTGCAGACTTGTCTTCCCCTGTTCCTGGAAGTAGCGAATTTTATCCACGCCTTCCTGCACGTAGTTTTCACCAAACGCCCGCTGGCCTGCATCAATGGCTTCTGCGATGGCGCTCGCAGGCTTGGTTTTGCTGACTGCAAGCAGCGTAATTTCTTCTGAAGCCCGGCCGCAACGCGTTGCAGCGGCTGAGATTTTGTCCCGGACCTGTGCCAGGTTATGCGCAATGTCGTTCATTTTCCGAGGAGTAGTCTATGGATGTGGAAGAAATTGTGGCCCTTAGTGTAAAGCATAACGTCTCCGATCTACACCTGTGCAGTGATTCACCACCGCGCTGGCGCAGATTAGGCCGGCTTGAGCCTGCTCCCTTTCCGCCTCCCGACGTTGGGGCGTTATTAAAAGCGTGGCTCAACGATGAGCAGCAGGGAACATGGTGGGCGAACGGGCAGGTGGATTTTGCCGCGACGGTGACGGGAGGCCAGCGTCTGCGCGGCAGTGCCTTTAAGCAGATGCGCGGTATATCTGTGACGCTGCGGCTGTTGCCGCGTACCTGTCCGCAGCTCGCTTCGCTGGGCGCGCCGAGGGCAATCCCGGAACTACTGTCCAATGACGCTGGGCTGATTCTGGTGACGGGGGCGACCGGCAGCGGTAAATCTACGACGCTGGCGGCGATGGTCGATTTTCTCAACCACCACATTGACGGCCATATTCTCACGCTTGAAGATCCGGTGGAGTTTATCTACCAGAGCGAGCGTTGCCTGATCCAGCAGCGGGAGATAGGCCAGCACAGCCCGTCATTTGCCGAAGCGCTGCGCAGTGCCTTACGCCAGGATCCGGACGTTATTCTGCTGGGAGAGCTGCGCGACAGCGAAACGATCCGCCTGGCGCTGACGGCGGCGGAGACCGGACATCTGGTGCTGGCGACGCTGCATACGCGCGGGGCATCGCAGGCGATTGAACGGCTGGTCGATACGTTCCCGGCGCAGGAGAAAGATCCGGTGCGTAACCAACTGGCCGGCAGTCTGCGGGCGGTGCTGGCACAAAAGCTGCTTCCCGATCTACAGGGCGGGCGCGTCGCGCTGTATGAACTGCTGGTGAACACCGCAGCGGCAGCGAATCTTATTCGTGAAGGGAAAACGTGGCAACTGCCCGGCATCATCCAGACCGGTCAGCAGGCAGGAATGCAGAACTTTGACCAGAGCCTGGCGGAGAGACGGGCGCAGGGGCGGCTGTAGGCCCCTCTGTCTAAAAGCCCTGTTCGAAATAGCTTTCGAGGATGATGACTGCTGAAGCGGAGTCCACGCTGCCCTTGTTGAGCGCCCGGAAGCCGCCGTGCTCAAACAGGCCAGCACGCGCTTCGACGGTGCTAAGACGCTCGTCGTGAAGCTTCACGGAGACGCCAAAGCGGCCGTGGATTTTATTGGCGAACTTACGCGCCCGGGCGGTAAGCGGCTGTTCTGTGCCGTCCATGTTCAGCGGCAGCCCAACAATCACGTCATCCGGCTGCCACTCTTTAAGCAGACGTTCGATAAGATTCCAGTCTGGCGTGCCGTCATTAGCCTTCAGGGCCGTGAGTGGACGCGCGGTACCGGTGATGCGCTGACCCACGGCGACGCCAATGCTTTTGGTACCAAAATCGAAGGCCAGAAGCGTTCCACTCATCAGGCGTGCCCCGCTACGCCAGGCATGGTCAGGATATCAATGCCAATCAGCTTTGCCGCGTCGCGCCAGCGATCGGCGATAGGGGTTTTAAACAGGATATTCATGTCCGCAGGCGCGGTAAGCCAGGCGTTATCGAGGATCTCTTGCTCAAGCTGGCCTTTCTCCCACGACGAATAGCCCAGCGCCACCAGCACTTCAGAAGGCTGCTCTGCGGTGCCTAGCGTTTCGAGCACGTCACGCGATGTCGTGATAACAGTGTTGTCGGAGATGCGGATGCTGGAAGAGAATACTGGCGGCGTATGCAGGATAAAACCGCGATCTTCTGCAAGAGGTCCACCCAGCATCACGGGTTTATCAAGCCGGATTTCCGGTAGTCGCGCTTCAGCCGGGATTTTCAGCTTGTCCAGAATTCCTTCAACCTGAAGATTTTCCAGCGGTTTATTGATGATAATACCCATCGCGCCGTCTTCATTGTATTCACAAATATACACCACGGCGCGGCGAAAAATCGGGTCCTGGAGAGCAGGCATGGCAATAAGAAAGTGATGCTGTAAATTCATTGTCAGAGGTACTGTTTCCTGGTTTAAAAAGCGACAGCGCCCAGTATGCGGAGAAACCCGGGCGCTGTCACTCATTGGTGGGTTATTTCTGCAGGCGTTTTTCGATAGCGTCCATCAGCATTCCGGTAATGGAGACCGGGAATTCCGCTTCAATTTCACGAATGCAGGTCGGGCTGGTGACGTTCACTTCGGTCAGACGATCGCCGATGATATCCAGGCCAACGAAGATCAGGCCTTTGGCTTTCAGCGTCGGGCCAACGCGACGGGCAATTTCCCAGTCGCTTTCGGTCAGCGGGCGCGGCTCGCCGCGGCCACCGGCGGCCAGGTTACCGCGGGTTTCGCCACCCTGCGGGATACGTGCCAGGCAGTAAGGAACCGGTTCGCCATCTACCACCAGAACGCGTTTGTCGCCGTCTTTGATCGCCGGAATATAGTTCTGTGCCATGCAGTAACGCGTGCCCAACTCGGTCAGCGTTTCGGCAATCACGCCAACGTTCGGATCGCCTTCCTTCACGCGGAAAATCGACGCGCCGCCCATGCCGTCCAGCGGCTTCATGATGATATCGCCGTGCTTCTGCCAGAATTCTTTCAGCTGTGCTTTGCTGCGGGTCACCAGGGTTTCCGGCGTCAGGTCAGAGAACCAGGCGGTGTAGAGCTTCTCGTTGCAGTCGCGCAGGCTCTGCGGCTTGTTGACGATCAGCGTTCCTTTCTCTTCAGCGCGTTCAAGAATATAGGTGCAGTAGATGTATTCGGTGTCGAACGGCGGATCTTTACGCATCAGGATGACGTTCAGATCGGCCAGGGCAATGTCCTGCTCGGTACCGAACTCGTACCATTTGTCGTAGTTCTGCTCGACGTTAACGATGCGGGTGCGTGCGCGGGCTTCACCGTTGATCAGGTAAAGATCGTTCATCTCCATATAGTGGAGTTCATAGCCGCGACGCTGCGCTTCCAGCAGCATGGCGAAGCTGGAATCTTTCTTGATGTTAATGTTTGCGATGGGGTCCATCACGATGCCGAGCTTGATCATGTTCTTCTCCGTTAATGCTTCAACCCAGATCGCCAAACCGTACCTGTAGCGCGGTAATGGCCGTGAGTGCCGTTGTCTCAGTGCGCAGAACGCGAGGTCCCAACAGAATATCAGTAAACTGGTAACGTGCCGTCATCGCAATTTCGTCCGCCGACAGGCCGCCTTCGGGGCCAATCAGCAGGCGTACGCGCTCAACGGGCAGGGGCAGCGTATTGATGCTGGCGCTGGCGCGCGGATGAAGATTGAGCTTCAGCCCGCTCTCCTCTTCTGCACACCAGTCCTCCAGATCCATCGCCGGGCGGATCTCCGGAATACGGTTACGGCCGCTCTGTTCGCAAGCCGCAATGGCGATTTTCTGCCACTGCTGGATCTTTTTGTTCAGACGTTCCGCATCCAGTTTAACGCCACAGCGCTCAGAAAAAAGTGGCGTAATGAGGCTTACACCCAGTTCAATGGATTTCTGAATGGTGAACTCCATTTTCTCACCGCGCGACATCACCTGGCCCAGATGGATGTGCAGCGGTGATTCCCGGTCATCCACTTCGCCACGCAGCACGTTAACGTGTACGCTTTTTTTATCCGACCGCGTGATTTCCGCGTCGAAAACCTGGTTCGAGCCGTCGAACAGCTGGATAGCCTGACCTGCGCCCATGCGCAGCACGCGGCCAACGTGGTTGGCGGCATCATCAGACAGGGCGATTTCGCGGCCTGCGGTAATCAGTTCAGGATGGTAAATGCGGGGAATGCGCATAGTCAGAAATTCCATGTGTCATGCGATATAAGCGAATTGCCGTAGTGTAGGTTAGCTCTTTTGCGCCTGGCAAGCCCGCTGGACGTAGGGGTTGTGATTCCCCTGGACTCTGGCGATACGTTCGTCGCGCTGGCATTCCCACTCCGTCACCGGGTACTGCTTGTCCCAGGCGTTGAACAGCTGTGTCTGCTGGCGGGAGAGGTTGAGGTCGTAACGGTCACGCATATAGAAGTAGGTGCGGGCGATACTGCCGCGCGCGCGGGCAGGGGGCTCGGCGACTTTCTCTTTAAAATCAACCTTCATACCGCACTGGCCGTACTGGCCTTCACCACCGTTCCACTGGCTGTACATGAAATTACCGCGGTCGCCGTTCACTTCTCCTACGGCAGGCTGCAGGTTATGCATATCGCTTTCCATCTGGCGATAAACCGGATCTTTGGCGCAGTTTTTTCGTCCGCCATCCTGCCAGCACTGGCGCTGGTGGCCAAACTGCCAGGCCGGAACGACATGCTCCCATTCAATACGGCTGGCGCGGTTTTCGTTTTTACGCACCTTATAGCCGCAGGACTCAAGGTCAACGACCCCTTTTTTACCCTGCCAGTTAATTTTACAGCCGCAGTAGAAATCGCCCGGCACATCGGCGTTCACCTTCACGCCTGCTGCCTTCGCCTGGGAAAAACTGTTGATACCGTCGGCCAGCGCATGGCCTGAGAGCGCCGTCGTCAGAAAGGCGACCGCGAGAGAAAAATTACGGGACATCTTACACTCCGTGTCAAAACGAGCACGCAACGTAACGAATGTTGTTCCTGTATGCAATCAGTCAGATCAGGAAAGTTCCTGAAAGTTCAGATGATTATTCCGCAACCAGCGGCTCGCCGCATTTGACGCAGCGGTAAGTCGCCTCGCCGCGCACCACGCGATTATGGCGGCGGACGGTAAGCTGATGCTGCTGACACTGGCAGCGGTAGGGGAAGGTATTGCGGCGCACCGATTCCAGCTCGAACTGATGGGTACGGCGTGCCGGAACGCCGAGCACCGCTTCCATCATCCACTTCCACTCTTTCCCGTGGGGCGCGACGCGTCCGAAGTGTTTCCACACCAGCAGATGCGCCAGTTCGTGCGGTACCACTTCCTCGATAAACGCCTGCTGGTTTTCCATCATCAGCACCGGGTTAAGGCGGATCTCATAAGGCTCGAGCCAGGCGGTGCCGGCCGCGGTGCCGCGCTGCTGATAAACGATCTTAGGTTCAGGGTAATTGCGACCGAGCTTCAGGTTCGCCTGGGCGAGTTTTTCCCGCAGGCAGCGCATAACGGCTTGTTGAAGGGCGATGGGGAGACGGGGTGCTTTCATAGGGGCAGAGCATAAAGCGCGAAGCGGGGAGGCGCAAGAGGCGCCTCCCGCATGAGGATCAGTCGTGGGCGCCGATTTCGCGCAGAGGACGACCTTTCATAAGGTTACGTTCAATATGTTCCAGAGAAACGTGTTTGGTTTCTGGAACCAGCCAGATAGTCAGCACAATAAAGAAGATATTCAGACCGGCGTAGACCCAGAAGGTGTTCGCGTTGCCCAGGGTATTGAGCATGGTCAGGAACGTTGCGCCGACGATCATGTTGGCAATCCAGTTGGTTGCGGTAGAGCAGGTGATACCAAAATCACGCCCTTTCAGCGGCTGGATCTCAGAGCACAGCACCCAAATCAGCGGGCCAGCGCTCATCGCAAACCCGACGATAAACATCAGCAGCATGCCGACGGCAAAGTACTGGGCGGTTGGTGAGTGAATGCCCACATGCATCATGGTACCGAGGACACCCATACCGGCCGCCATCACCAGGAAGCCCAGCGTCAGGGTTGGCTTACGTCCCCAGCGGTCCACCAGACCGATGGCGATAAAGGTCGCCAGCACGTTGGTCAGACCCACGATAACGGTTCCCCACATCTGCTCGGTGGTGTTGGTATAGCCCGCCAGCTCAAAGATTTTTGGCGCGTAATACATGATGACGTTCATCCCGGTGAACTGCTGCATCACCTGAAGCAGCACGCCGAGGAACACCGCGCGGCGGAAGTTGCTGTTCTCTTTAAACAGCGCCCAGCCGGACTGTTTGACCTTCAGGCTTTCGCGGATCTCTTCCAGCTCGTTTTTCGCTTCGGCGCTGGTGTCGCGCAGGCGCATCAGTACGCGTTCGGCATCGTGGAATCGACGTTTCGCGGCAAACCAGCGCGGGCTGTCCGGCAGGAAGAAGACCCCAATCAGCAGCAGAATGGCCGGGATGATGATCACGCCGAGCATCCAGCGCCATGCGCCGCTGTAGCTAAACGCGGTATCGGAAAGGTACGCGCCCAGAATACCGATGGTGATCATCAGCTGATACATCGAAATCATACTGCCGCGGATTTTCTCCGGCGCGATTTCAGACAGGTAAAGCGGGGCGGTATAGGACGCCACGCCCACGGCCAGGCCGAGCAGCACGCGGGAAACCAGCAGAACCTCTACGTTAGGCGCTGCGGCAGAGAAGAGTGAACCGGCAACGAACAGGATCGCGCCGATCATCAGGCTCTTTTTACGCCCGAGCTTGAAGGAGAGCCAGCCGCTGCCGACGGCACCCACTGCGGCGCCAAACATCATGGAGCTCACCACCCACTCCTGTGTGTGAGCGCTGATCTGGAACTCGTCAGTGATGAAAGGTAATGCACCGGCAATCACGCCGATATCCAGGCCAAAAAGTAATCCTGCCAGGGCGGCGAGGAAACAGACGAAGAATGTCATCGCCTTGTTGGACGTACGCCCCTGTTTTTTATTGTCAGGCATTATGCCCTCCAGTTGGGTTATCAGTTTTATTGATGTAAAGGGTAGGTGAGTGACCCGTAAAAATATGTGAGATTAATCACATAGGTGTAATCGGTTACACTAACGCGAAACCGTAAAAATAATTAAAGCTTTGAAAATATAGAGGTAAACGAGGTGATGCGCATCGCGTTTGTTAGAATTTCAGACTTAACTGAAATGAAATGTAACAGCAGAAGAAAGGCGATCAAGCAAAGAGATTATTCTGAAAGCGGTACTTATCGGGTGTGGTGTAATCGATTCCATATGGCGCGCCTTTCAGCCGGGTGGCGGCTGCACCTTACCCGGCCTAAAAATACCGCAAAACCCGTAGGCCCGTGCAAGCGAAGCGCCGCCGGGCAAAGACGATCGCACAAATGCAAAAGGCCAGCCCGAAGGCTGGCCTTTTATAAAGCAGTTGTCAGTCGATTACTTCAGACCGGCAGCTTCACGCAGCAGGGCGGCTTTGTCGGTTTTTTCCCATGGGAAATGCTCGCGACCAAAGTGACCGTATGCCGCGGTTTCTTTGTAGATTGGGTGCAGCAGATCCAGCATCTGAATCAGGCCGTATGGACGCAGGTCGAAGAACTCGCGCACCAGCAGCGTCAGCTGTTCTGAAGGCACTTTTTCAGTACCAAAGGTTTCAACCATGATGGAGGTTGGCTCAGCCACGCCGATAGCGTAGGAAACCTGGATCTCACAGCGGTCAGCCAGGCCGGCAGCAACGATGTTTTTCGCAACATAACGTGCAGCGTACGCCGCAGAACGGTCAACTTTAGACGGATCTTTACCGGAGAACGCACCGCCACCGTGACGCGCCATGCCGCCGTAGGTATCAACGATGATTTTACGACCGGTCAGACCGCAGTCACCCATTGGGCCGCCGATAACGAAGCGTCCGGTTGGGTTGATGAAGAATTTGGTCGCAGAGCTCAGCCATTCGGTCGGCAGAACCGGCTTGATGATCTCTTCCATCACTGCTTCCTGCAGGGATTTCTGATCGATATCTTCGGAGTGCTGGGTAGACAGAACCACCGCGTCAATACCGACGATTTTGCCGTCGTCGTACTGGAAGGTGACCTGGCTTTTCGCATCCGGGCGCAGCCACGGCAGGGTGCCGTTTTTACGCACTTCAGCCTGACGCTGCACCAGACGGTGTGCGTAGGTAACCGGTGCTGGCATCAGCACGTCGGTTTCGTTGGTTGCATAGCCGAACATCAGACCCTGGTCGCCCGCGCCCTGTTCCAGCGGATCGGCACGGTCAACGCCCTGGTTGATGTCGGGAGACTGTTTGCCAATCGCGCTCAGTACCGCGCAGGAGTTGGCATCAAAGCCCATATCAGAATGCACATAGCCGATCTCACGCACCGTGTTACGGGTGATCTCTTCGATATCAACCCATGCGCTGGTGGTGATCTCACCGCCAACCAGAACCATGCCGGTTTTGACATAGGTTTCACACGCTACGCGCGCTTTTGGATCCTGCGCCAGGATCGCATCCAGCACCGCATCGGAGATTTGGTCAGCAATTTTATCAGGATGTCCTTCTGATACGGACTCGGACGTAAACAGGTGTTTTGCCATGTTTTATTTCACCTAAGAGGAATTTGGTTAGCTCAAGCTGCTGTGTGGAATAGCCAAAGGAGATAATTCTACCAAGGCCTGCAGGTTTTTGACACTGGCAGTATGAGTGTTAATCAGTATAGATGGATTAACATCTGGATGGCTATTTTAGGTCACTTCTTCGCCCGATTTCCAGTTTTTTTTGACTAACCTCTCACTCAGTTGAAATTGCGGCTGGCAATAATTCCTGACGGCCCCGGCAACACTCACATTTATCTTTTGCTTTTTACCCCTGTTCTCGGTATAAAACGCGGCGCGCGGCTCATACAAAATAAGCGCTCGATGAACTCATCGTGTCGCCACTTCCAGCCGGGTTAAGCAGTGAACTTTTAGCTTTGGCTTGTGGTCCGTTTCAGCAGAGGCGGCCGTGGAGGTGATACGAGATAATGAACCATCGTTTTCCGCATATTCAGCGCAGCCGTTCTGGCGCGTATTTGATTCCCGCAACCCGCATTTCTAGTCTGCAAACCTGCCGATGTTATACCCATCTCGGCGCTTCTCAGGATTCCAGGGCCGGTCACGCTTTGTGAAAACTGAACAAGGGCGCTCTTGTTAATACAAGAGTTTTCTCGTGGTTTCGCCGAACCTTGTCATACAGAGTTCGGATACGTGTTTTACAATGATATGAATAAGAAACCGGTCGCACGGTCTGGTTTTCAGCATACTCTGCTGGGAAACGGAGCCGTTTATGGGTTGTTATCGCCGTATAACGCTGCGATAGTAGTCAACTGTTTTACACTTAATACAAAGAGTTGAGGTTCGCTATGTCTGACGACATGTCTTCTTTTTCGCCTTCGTCAGCGGGCGAACAGGGTGTACTACGTTCTATGCAGGAGGTTGCGATGAGCTCCGAGGAAGCCAGCAAGATGCTGCGCACTTACAATATTGCCTGGTGGGGCAATAACTACTACGACGTTAACGAACTGGGCCACATCAGCGTCTGCCCGGATCCAGACGTCCCTGAAGCGCGCGTGGACCTTGCTAAACTGGTGAAAGCCCGTGAAGCTCAGGGTCAGCGTTTGCCTGCACTGTTCTGCTTCCCGCAGATCCTGCAACATCGCCTGCGTTCTATTAACGCCGCCTTCAAGCGCGCGCGGGAGTCCTACGGCTATAAAGGCGACTATTTCCTGGTTTACCCAATCAAGGTGAACCAGCACCGCCGCGTAATTGAATCCCTGATCCACTCCGGCGAACCGCTGGGCCTGGAAGCAGGCTCCAAAGCGGAGCTGATGGCGGTTCTGGCGCATGCGGGCATGACCCGTTCGGTGATCGTCTGTAACGGCTATAAAGACCGTGAATACATTCGTCTGGCGCTGATTGGCGAGAAGATGGGCCACAAGGTCTATCTGGTTATCGAAAAGATGACCGAAATCGCCATCGTGCTGGAAGAGGCTGAGCGTCTGAACGTGGTGCCACGCCTTGGCGTGCGTGCGCGTCTGGCGTCGCAAGGTTCCGGTAAATGGCAGTCCTCCGGCGGTGAAAAGTCCAAGTTTGGCCTGGCGGCAAACCAGGTGCTGCAGCTGGTGGAAATTCTGCGCGAGCGCGGTCGTCTGGACAGCATTCAGCTGCTGCACTTCCACCTCGGCTCGCAGATGGCCAACATTCGCGACATCGCCACCGGCGTGCGTGAATCCGCGCGGTTCTACGTGGAGCTGCACAAGCTTGGCGTGAATATTCAGTGCTTCGACGTGGGCGGCGGCCTCGGCGTGGACTACGAAGGGACCCGCTCGCAGTCTGACTGCTCGGTGAACTACGGCCTGAACGAATACGCGAACAATATCATCTGGGCGATCGGCGATGCCTGTGAAGAGAACGGCCTGCCGCACCCGACGGTGATCACCGAATCCGGTCGCGCGGTGACCGCGCACCATACGGTGCTGGTCTCTAACATCATCGGCGTTGAGCGTAGCGAAATCTCCGAGGCAACGCCTCCGGCAGACGATGCCCCGCGTTCCCTGCAAAGCATGTGGGAAACCTGGCAGGAGATGCACGAGCCGGGCACGCGTCGTTCCCTGCGCGAATGGCTGCACGACAGCCAGATGGACCTGCATGACATTCACGTGGGTTATTCTTCAGGCACCTTCAGCCTGCAGGAGCGCGCGTGGGCGGAGCAGCTTTACCTGAACATGTGCCATGAAGTGCAGAAACAGCTCGACCCGAGCAACCGCGCGCACCGTCCGATTATCGACGAGCTGCAGGAGCGTATGGCGGATAAGATTTACGTCAACTTCTCGCTGTTCCAGTCGATGCCGGATGCCTGGGGTATCGACCAGCTGTTCCCGGTTCTGCCGCTGGAAGGGCTGAACCACGCGCCGGAACGCCGTGCGGTGCTGCTGGATATCACCTGTGATTCCGACGGCGCTATCGACCACTACGTTGACGGCGACGGTATTGCGACGACGATGCCAATGCCGGAATACGACCCGGAGAACCCGCCGATGCTGGGCTTCTTTATGGTCGGCGCGTATCAGGAGATCCTCGGCAACATGCACAACCTGTTCGGCGATACCGAAGCGGTGGACGTGTTCGTGTTCCCTGACGGCAACGTTGAAATCGAGCTGTCCGATGAAGGGGACACCGTGGCGGACATGCTGGAATACGTTCAGCTGGATCCGAAAAAACTGCTCACCCAGTTCCGCGACCAGGTGAAAAACACCGGTCTGGACGATGCGCTCCAGCAGCAGTTCCTGGAAGAGTTTGAAGCGGGTCTGTACGGGTACACTTACCTGGAAGACGAGTAGCCGCTGATGCCCGGTGGCGCTGCGCTTACCGGGCCTACGAATGTAGGCCGGATAAGGCGAAGCCGTCATCCGGCAGAATGCGATACTCACTTGAACCCGTATGCATTACCGGCGATAATTCGCCCCAATAAGCGATTTACGAATCAATCCCTTCCTCGTCGGGTTTAACGACGCGGAGGGGATTTTTTTTCATCTGTTTTTAATGTATCGACTTTAAAAGAGGTCAGGACATGAGCACTTTAGGTCATCAGTACGATAACTCTCTGGTATCTAACGCGTTTGGTTTTTTACGCCTTCCGATGAACTTCCAGCCGTACGACAGTGACGCTGACTGGGTGATCACCGGTGTACCGTTCGATATGGCAACATCCGGTCGTGCGGGCGGTCGTCACGGCCCGGCAGCGATTCGTCAGGTTTCCACTAACCTGGCCTGGGAGCATAACCGCTTCCCGTGGAACTTCGACATGCGCGAGCGCCTGAACGTGGTGGACTGTGGTGACCTGGTGTACGCCTTCGGCGACGCGCGTGAGATGAGCGAAAAGCTGCAGGCGCACGCCGAGAAGCTGCTGGCTGCCGGTAAGCGCATGCTCTCCTTCGGCGGCGACCACTTCGTGACCCTGCCGCTGCTGCGCGCCCACGCGAAGCACTTCGGTAAAATGGCGCTGGTGCACTTCGATGCGCATACCGACACCTACGCGAACGGCTGTGAGTTCGACCACGGCACCATGTTCTTCACCGCGCCGAACGAAGGTCTGATCGACCCGAATCACTCCGTGCAGATCGGTATTCGTACCGAGTTCGACAAAGACAACGGCTTCACCGTGCTGGATGCGGGCCAGGTTAACGATCGCGGCGTCGATGACATCATCGCTCAGGTGAAGCAGATCGTGGGGGATATGCCCGTGTATCTGACCTTCGATATCGACTGCCTGGATCCGGCATTTGCACCGGGAACCGGTACGCCGGTCATCGGCGGTTTGACCTCAGATCGTGCCATCAAGCTGGTGCGCGGTCTGAAGGACCTGAACATTGTCGGGATGGACGTGGTGGAAGTGGCGCCTGCGTACGATCAGTCCGAGATCACTGCGCTGGCCGCAGCGACTCTGGCGCTGGAAATGCTCTACATTCAGGCTGCTAAGAAAGGCGAGTAAGCCTCGACTGGCGTGAAAAAAACCTCTCTCTTGAGAGGTTTTTTTATTGTCTTTAGAACACGTTAAACGGGTATTCCACGTAAGCGCGGATCTCATCCCCGCCCACGTTGTACTCGCTGGCGTTGCTGGAGACGCGCAGTACGGAGTAGCGCAGTTTCAGCTTCAGATCCTTCGCCGGACCATCCTGCACCTGGTACTGGATCTGGTTAAACCACTCGTGCTCTTTGCCATTGCTGGTTTCAGAGGTTTTGATGTTATCGCCGCGCACGTAGGCGGTGGTCCAGCTCAGGCCCGGTAAGCCAAGGCCGCCAAAGTCCAGACCGTAGGATGCCTGCCAGGAACGTTCATCTTCGCCGTTAAAATCAGACCAGTAGGAGTTTGCCAGCCAGATAGTGTTACCGCCGTCACCCACGCCACCCTTGTCGCGATAGCCGCCGTAGTTGTAGCCGGTGCTGCCGCTGCTCTGCTGGTACGCCACTTTGAACGTGTGAATGTCCCAGATGTAGCTCGCCGCCAGGCTCCAGATGGTGTTGCTGCGGCCCGTGTCGAGGTTGTCAGCGTAACCCTGATCAAGACGGGAGTTATAACCGTTGAAGTCGAGCACCAGCTGCTGCCCGGTGCTGAACGGTTGTTTGAAGTTCATGCCCAGGTACTGCTTGTTCATCACCTCTTCATTATGAGAGGCGTACAGCGCGCCGCTGAACTGGTCGTTAAACTGATAGCTCGCACCGCCGAAGGAGAGGCTCTTCAGTCCGCTGTCGTGGCGGTCATCGCTTTTACGCTGCTCGTCGGTGAAGTAACCGGCGTTGACTTCCAGACCGTCGATCTCTTTCGAGGTGAGCATGGTGCCGGTGTAGCTTTCAAACAGCAGGCGGGAGCTGTCTGCATTGATGATAGGCAGCTCAGGACGCTGATTTCCGTAGCTCAGCACGGTGTTTGATATGCGCATTTTGGCGGTAGCGCCAAACTTTGCAAGATCGGATTTTGCCCGGCCATCGTCTTCCTGTTTAAAGAAGTCGATACCGCCTGCGCCGCTTTTGCCACGGCCGCCGTCCAGGCGCACGCCGTATTGAGCAATACCGTCCACACCAAAGCCCACCAGCCCTTCGGTATAGCCGGATGCAAACGTGGCGATGATCCCCTGACCCCATTCGGCTTTGTCCTGCTGGCCCTGATGGTAGTCGCGGCTGATATACGCATTGCGTAAAAACAGATCCAGATGGCTGTCGTCAATAAAACCCTGGCTGTCGGATTGCTGGCTTGCAGCGGCAGGTAATGCGGCAAATAAACTTAAAGCAATTAATGATAATTCTTTTTTCACGGAGGGAACGTCTCTGTCTGGATATATTAATTTGAATAACTGCGGGGGTGATAATTACCGGAAAAAGTAACCTTTGCAATAATTATGTGACCAGACATTTCAATGTGACAGGACAGATTTGGCGGGGCTTTCAGGGGTGTTATCGATACGTGCTGTTAAGTTAACAATTCATGCGAAATAAAAAGGAGGCAAAACTGCCTCCTTCTGAAATTATTTAATTCCGTCTGCGGCCATCCGGTCGCGAATATGCTGTGCGCGTTCTTCCGAAGCCGGGTGATCGTCAAACATGGAGCTTTGGCGTCCTGCTTCCAGCCTGGCCAGTTTTTCGAAGCTGGTGGCTAAACCTGATGGATTAATGCCGCGTTTGCGCAACAGATCGTAGGAGTAGTCATCCGCCTCGGACTCCTGACGCTGTGAGAACTGAGAGTTAACCAGCTTTTCACCCACGTCGCCAAGCTGTGACTGCGACAGGCTGCCAACGATACCGCCCGCTGAAGCCGCCGCTGCGCGGATGGCATTGGTACCCAGGGCAACCTGCATCCCTTTCTTCACGTGGCCCAGGGCAACGTGGCCCATTTCATGGCCGATGACCGCTTCCACTTCGTTGTCGGTCATCATGTCCATCAGCCCGCTATAGACGCGGATACAGCCGTTCGCCATCGCGAAGGCGTTCACGTCTTTCGCCATGTACACCTTGTAGTTCACCGGCTGGCCGTTGATGTTGTCGCCCAGCGCGGAAGCGATCTTATTCAGACGCTGCGTGTAGGTACTGTTAGCCGGCGCAAGCGTGGCTTTTCCGTCCATATCTTTACAGGCCTGGTCGCTCAGCGCTTTCACCTGCGCATCGCTCAGGGAATAGGCCTGAAAGGCCTCTGCGCCTGACGTCATCAGACCGTTAGAATCCATATTCTGACAGCCGCTCAGCAGGAGCGTTGTACCCAGGGCCAGCACTATTGCACGCATTTTCATGAGGTTGCTTCCGTACTCGTTAATCTGAATAAAATCCGAAAAGTGCACCGTCAGCGAAGCCGGTGTCGGGCTAAGTATAAGGAATATCGACAGAGCCGGGCGAGTAGATTGCGCAACATGCGAGCATGATCCAGAGATTTCTTAACAAGCAAAAGAATGCTCCATGTACATGACTTGCGGCTTGGGTTACATTGTTGGCACTTTTTTCCGGCGTAGCCCAAAACGCGCTGTCGTCAAGGGCATGGCCTTTAACAGTCCGATCTGGAGTTAAAATGTCCTCACGTAAAGAGCTTGCTAATGCTATTCGTGCGCTGAGCATGGACGCAGTACAGAAAGCCAAATCCGGCCACCCAGGGGCTCCTATGGGTATGGCTGATATCGCCGAAGTCCTGTGGCGTGATTTCCTGAACCACAACCCGCAGAACCCGTCATGGGCTGACCGCGACCGCTTCGTGCTGTCCAACGGCCACGGCTCTATGCTGATCTATAGCCTGCTGCACCTCACCGGCTACGATCTGCCAATCGAAGAGCTGAAAAACTTCCGTCAGCTGCACTCTAAAACTCCAGGTCACCCGGAAGTGGGTTACACCGCTGGCGTAGAAACCACCACCGGCCCGCTGGGTCAGGGTATTGCTAACGCTGTGGGGATGGCGATTGCTGAGAAGACGCTGGCGGCGCAGTTCAACCGTCCTGGTCACGACATCGTAGACCACTTCACCTACGCGTTCATGGGCGACGGCTGCATGATGGAAGGCATTTCTCATGAAGTGTGCTCCCTGGCAGGTACCCTGAAGCTGGGCAAACTGGTTGCGTTCTATGACGACAACGGTATCTCCATCGACGGTCACGTTGAAGGCTGGTTCACCGACGACACCGCAGCACGTTTCGAAGCCTACGGCTGGCACGTTGTGCGTGGCGTTGATGGCCACGATGCTGACTCGATTAAACGTGCAGTGGAAGAAGCGCGCGCTGTGACGGACAAACCGTCCCTGCTGATGTGCAAAACTATCATTGGCTTCGGTTCGCCGAACAAAGCCGGTACTCACGACTCCCACGGCGCACCGCTGGGCGACGCGGAAATCGCACTCACCCGTGAAGCACTGGGCTGGAAACACCCTGCATTCGAAATCCCATCAGAGATCTACGCTCAGTGGGATGCAAAAGAAGTAGGCCAGGCGAAAGAAGCGGCCTGGAACGAGAAGTTCGCTGCCTATGCGAAAGCGTTCCCACAGGAAGCGGCTGAATTCACCCGTCGTATGAAAGGCGACATGCCGTCCGACTTCGACGCGAAAGCGAACGAGTTCATCGCTAAGCTGCAGGCGAACCCGTCTAAAATCGCGAGCCGTAAAGCGTCTCAGAATGCGATTGAAGCGTTCGGTCCATGGCTTCCAGAATTCCTGGGCGGCTCCGCTGACCTGGCGCCATCTAACCTGACCCTGTGGTCTGGTTCTAAGCCAATCAACGAAGATACTGCCGGTAACTACATCCATTACGGTGTACGTGAATTCGGTATGACTGCGATTGCCAACGGTATCTCCCTGCACGGTGGTTTCCTGCCGTACACCTCTACCTTCCTGATGTTCGTTGAATATGCACGTAACGCTGTGCGTATGGCCGCGCTGATGAAACAGCGTCAGGTGATGGTCTACACCCACGACTCTATCGGTCTGGGCGAAGATGGTCCAACTCACCAGCCGGTAGAGCAGGTGGCTTCCCTGCGCGTGACCCCGAACATGAGCACATGGCGTCCATGTGACCAGGTTGAATCTGCGGTGGCGTGGAAATACGGCGTTGAGCGTCAGGACGGCCCAACCGCGCTGATCCTCTCCCGTCAGAACCTGGCGCAGCAGGAACGTACGCCAGAGCAGCTGGCGAACATCGCTCGCGGTGGTTACGTGCTGAAAGATAGCGCGGGCCAGCCAGAGCTGATCTTCATCGCC
The DNA here is from genome assembly GCF_043974075.1 of Enterobacter sp. ECC-019. NCBI lineage: Bacteria > Pseudomonadati > Pseudomonadota > Gammaproteobacteria > Enterobacterales > Enterobacteriaceae > Enterobacter > Enterobacter sp. ECC-019. Next base: position 4,684,948 of record NZ_CP143759.1, on the reverse strand, counting down.
ACCGGTTCTGAAGTTGAACTGGCTGTGGCAGCGTGGGAAAAACTGACTGCCGAAGGCGTGAAGGCGCGCGTGGTTTCCATGCCGTCTACCGACGCGTTCGACAAGCAGGATGCCGCTTACCGTGAATCCGTCCTGCCTAAAGCGGTTTCCGCTCGCGTGGCAGTAGAAGCGGGTATCGCTGACTACTGGTTCAAATATGTGGGCCTGAACGGTGCCATCGTCGGTATGACCACCTTCGGTGAGTCTGCTCCGGCAGAGCTGCTGTTCGAAGAGTTCGGCTTCACCGTTGAGAACGTTGTCGCGAAAGCGAAAGAACTGCTGTAATTGCTGTTTTGCCCGGTGGCGCGCTAGCGCTTACCGGGCCTACAAATGGCACGAAAGTAGGCCGGGTAAGCGCTAGCGCGCCACCCGGCTTTTTTGTAGGCATTATTCCACCTAAAATGTGACGCAAGTCATATAGCTCGCTTATTCATCTGGACAGACATTCCTTTTATTTCCCGATTCGCTTATTCTTGCTGAAGCGTTTCAGTCGATTAAATGTTCGACAATTGACCAATCAATCGCAGTTTGTGACAGCAAGGATTCCCCTTCGGGCGTAGCTGGATTACTCTTTCAGCCACCTCAAACTCAGGGATTGCTTTGCAGGAGATCTATGACCGTACGCGTAGCGATTAATGGCTTCGGTCGCATCGGACGTAATGTGGTTCGTGCTTTATATGAATCCGGACGTCGGGCGGAAATAACCGTGGTGGCAATCAATGAACTGGCGGATGCTACGGGCATGGCGCATTTGTTGAAATATGACACCAGCCACGGACGCTTTGCCTGGGATGTTCGCCAGGAAAGAGATCAGCTTTTTGTGGGTGATGACGCTATTCGTGTGCTGCATGAGAACAGCATCGCCGGGCTACCCTGGCGTGAACTGGGTGTGGATGTGGTGCTTGACTGTACCGGTGTCTACGGCAACCGCGAACATGGCGAAGCGCATCTGGCTGCCGGCGCGAAAAAAGTCCTGTTTTCTCATCCCGGCAGTAACGACCTCGACGCGACCGTCGTGTTTGGCGTCAACCAGCATGAGCTGCAGGCCGAACACCGCATTGTTTCCAACGCCTCCTGTACCACCAACTGCATTATTCCGGTCATCAAACTGTTAGACGATGCGTATGGCATTGAATCCGGCACCGTGACCACGATTCACTCCGCCATGCACGATCAGCAGGTTATCGACGCCTACCATCCGGATTTACGACGCACTCGCGCGGCGAGCCAGTCAATCATTCCGGTGGATACAAAACTGGCGGCAGGGATCACCCGAATTTTTCCGCAGTTTAATGACCGGTTTGAAGCGATTGCCGTGCGTGTCCCAACGATTAACGTCACCGCAATCGACCTCAGCGTGACGGTGAAAAAACCGGTAAAAGCCAGTGAAGTCAACCTGTTGCTGCAAAAAGCGGCGCTGGGAGCATTTCATGGTATAGTTGACTATACGGAATTACCGTTGGTCTCAGTAGATTTTAACCACGACCCGCACAGCGCCATCGTTGATGGCACGCAAACGAGAGTCAGTGGCGCACACCTTATCAAGACGCTGGTCTGGTGTGATAACGAATGGGGCTTTGCTAACCGAATGCTCGACACCACGTTAGCAATGGCCGCTCAAGGTTTCAGGTAAGACGCATTGTGCGTCTGCAAAACTTTAAGAATCAACGAGAGGATTCACCATGTCTGTAATTAAGATGACCGATCTGGATCTGGCTGGTAAACGCGTTTTCATCCGTGCCGATCTGAACGTACCGGTTAAAGATGGCAAAGTGACCAGCGACGCGCGTATCCGTGCATCTCTGCCAACCATCGAACTGGCTCTGAAGCAGGGCGCTAAAGTGATGGTCACCTCCCACCTGGGGCGTCCAACTGAAGGCGAGTACAACGAAGAGTTCTCTCTGCTGCCAGTGGTTAATTACCTGAAAGACAAACTGTCCAGCCCGGTTCGCCTGGTGAAAGATTACCTGGACGGTGTTGAAGTTGCTGCCGGTGAACTGGTTGTTCTGGAAAACGTTCGCTTCAACAAAGGCGAAAAGAAAGACGACGAAACCCTGTCCAAAAAATACGCTGCGCTGTGCGACGTATTCGTGATGGATGCCTTCGGTACGGCTCACCGTGCACAGGCGTCAACCCACGGTATCGGTAAATTCGCAGATGTAGCGTGTGCGGGTCCTCTGCTGGCTGACGAACTGGAAGCGCTGGGTAAAGCACTGAAAGAACCTGCTCGTCCAATGGTGGCTATCGTTGGTGGTTCTAAAGTTTCTACCAAACTGACCGTTCTGGATTCTCTGTCTAAAATCGCTGACCAGCTGATCGTTGGCGGTGGTATCGCGAACACCTTCGTTGCCGCTCAGGGCCACAACGTGGGTAAATCCCTGTACGAAGCAGACCTGGTTGACGAAGCTAAACGCCTGCTGACCACCTGCGACATCCCGGTTCCAACTGACGTTCGCGTAGCGACCGAGTTCTCCGAAACCGCAACCGCGACCCTGAAATCTGTAAACGACATCAAAGATGAAGAGCAGATTCTGGACCTGGGCGACGTTTCTGCACAGAAACTGGCTGAAATCCTCAAAAACGCAAAAACTATCCTGTGGAACGGTCCTGTTGGCGTGTTCGAATTCCCGAACTTCCGCAAAGGTACTGAAATCGTTGCTAACGCTATCGCAGACAGCGAAGCGTTCTCTATCGCAGGCGGTGGTGACACCCTGGCAGCAATCGACCTGTTCGGTATCGCTGACAAAATCTCCTACATCTCCACTGGTGGCGGCGCATTCCTCGAATTCGTGGAAGGCAAAGTTCTGCCAGCAGTAGCAATGCTCGAAGAGCGCGCTAAGAAGTAAGCCATTCAAGGGCAGGGAAACCTGCCCAATTTTCAGCGCGCTTTTAAGAGCTCGCACCTTTTCTAACGGCCGAAGATACAGGACTAAGCAACATGTCTAAAATTTTTGATTTCGTAAAACCTGGCGTTATCACTGGTGATGACGTACAGAAAGTGTTCCAGGTAGCTAAAGAAAACAACTTCGCTCTGCCAGCAGTTAACTGCGTGGGTACCGACTCCATCAACGCCGTACTGGAAACTGCTGCTAAAGTTAAAGCTCCAGTTATCGTTCAGTTCTCTAACGGCGGCGCTGCGTTCATCGCAGGTAAAGGCGTGAAAACTGACATTCCTCAGGGTGCTGCAATCCTGGGCGCTATCTCTGGTGCGCACCACGTACACCAGATGGCTGAACACTACGGTGTTCCAGTTATCCTGCACACTGACCACTGCGCGAAGAAACTGCTGCCGTGGATCGACGGTCTGCTGGACGCGGGTGAAAAACACTTTGCGGCAACTGGCAAGCCACTGTTCTCTTCTCACATGATCGACCTGTCTGAAGAGTCACTGCACGAAAACATCGAAATCTGCTCCAAATACCTGGCGCGCATGGCCAAAATGGGCATGACCCTGGAAATCGAACTGGGTTGCACCGGCGGTGAAGAAGACGGCGTGGACAACAGCCACATGGACGCTTCTGCACTGTACACCCAGCCAGAAGACGTTGATTATGCTTACACCGAGCTGAGCAAAATCAGCCCACGCTTCACCATTGCAGCGTCCTTCGGTAACGTACACGGCGTTTACAAACCAGGTAACGTGGTTCTGACCCCGACTATCCTGCGTGATTCTCAGGAATACGTTTCTAAGAAACACAACCTGCCGCACAACAGCCTGAACTTCGTCTTCCACGGCGGTTCCGGTTCTTCTGCTCAGGAAATCAAAGACTCCGTAAGCTACGGCGTAGTGAAAATGAACATCGATACCGACACCCAGTGGGCAACATGGGACGGTATCCTGCAGTACTACAAAACCAACGAAGCTTACCTGCAGGGTCAGCTGGGCAACCCGAAAGGCGAAGACCAGCCGAACAAGAAATACTACGATCCGCGCGTATGGCTGCGCGCTGCCCAGACTTCTATGATTACTCGTCTGGAGCAGGCATTCAAAGAGCTGAACGCGGTAGACGTTCTGTAATTTGAGCTGCTAACAGCATCAGAAGGCCCGCAAATGCGGGCCTTTTTTTATGCTTTTTCAATACCCTGCCAGGCCGGTTTTTGTGATCTGTTTGGCAATACTTGCGCTTTTTGTTTACCCTTTACGGACCTGCCTGTCTCCATGGGGGATGGATTTTGTGTTTTGGTTTAACAAAAGGAAGAATAAATGGAACAACTCGATGTTGTAGACAGCATCAATAACGCCGGTAACTGGCTGGTGCGCAACCAGGCGCTGCTGCTGAGCTATGCCGTGAACATCGTCGCGGCGATTGCCATCATCATCGTCGGGATGATCGTGGCGCGTATCGTATCGAACGCGGTTAACCGCGTAATGCTGGCCCGTCACATTGACGCCACGGTGGCTGACTTCCTCTCCGCACTGGTGCGCTACGGCATTATCGCCTTTACGCTGATTGCGGCGCTGGGCCGTGTGGGCGTGCAGACCGCCTCCGTCATTGCCGTTCTCGGTGCCGCTGGTCTGGCTATTGGTCTGGCGCTGCAGGGCTCGCTTTCAAACCTGGCGGCAGGCGTCCTGCTGGTCACCTTCCGTCCGTTCCGCTCCGGAGAATACGTTGACCTTGGCGGCATTGCCGGGACCGTGCTGCAGGTGCAGATTTTCTCAACCACCATGCGTACCGTCGATGGCCGCATCGTGGTTGTGCCGAACGGGAAAATCATCGCGGGCAACATCATTAACTTCTCCCGTGAACCGGTGCGTCGTAACGAACTGATTATCAGCGTGGCGTACGACTCCGATATCGATCAGGTGAAGTCGCTGATTAGCAACATCATTGCTTCAGACGATCGCATTCTGAAAGATAAAGAGCAGACGGTTCGCCTGAACGAACTGGGCGCGTCCTCGATTAACTTCGTGGTGCGTATCTGGAGCAAGAGCAGCGATCTGCAAAACGTGTACTGGGACGTGCTGGAACGCATTAAGCGCGACTTTGACGCCAACGGCATCAGCTTCCCGTACCCGCAGATGGACGTAAACGTCAAAAAAGTTAAAGAAGCAGAATAACTTCACCCGTAGGCCCGGTAAGCGTTAGCGCCACCGGGCTTTATTTTTATAAGTGCTGCTAATCCCCAATTAATATTATCAATTTCCTCTAATGTAATTCGCGCAGTATAGTCACCTTCCAGAAGAATACTGTGAGAATTTCGTCATGTTATCCTATTACTTTCAGGGGCTTGCCTTAGGTGCGGCCATGATCCTTCCCCTCGGCCCGCAAAATGCATTCGTGATGAACCAGGGCATCCGCCGCCAGTATCATCTGATGATTGCCCTGCTATGCGCGGTTAGCGATTTACTGCTGATCTGTGCCGGGATTTTTGGCGGCAGCGCATTGCTGATGCAGTCTCCCTGGCTGCTGGCGCTGGTCACCTGGGGCGGCGTGGCGTTTCTGCTCTGGTATGGTTTTGGTGCCCTGAAAACGGCGACGAGCAGCAACCTCGAACTGGCGAGCGCGGAAGTCATGAAGCAGGGCCGCTGGAAGATTATCGTCACCATGCTGGCGGTCACCTGGCTTAATCCGCATGTTTATCTGGACACCTTCGTGGTGCTGGGCAGCCTGGGCGGGCAACTGGACGTTGAGCCGAAACGCTGGTTTGCGCTTGGCACGGTCAGCGCCTCTTTCCTCTGGTTCTTCGGTCTCGCCATTCTTGCCGCATGGCTGGCACCTCGTCTGCGTACTGCCAAAGCCCAGCGCATCATCAACACTCTGGTGGGGCTGGTGATGTGGTTTATTGCTTTTCAGCTGGCAAAAGAGGGGATTCACCACGTTCAGGAATTGTTCAACTAATCCTTGTCTTATGGACAACTGAACAAGACCCGCTAAGCTTGCTGGCATGCGCCCTGTTAATGGGCACTCTTCGCAACATGGAGGAATAACAGTGAAGTTTAAGGTGATGGCCCTGGCGGCATTAGTAAGTTTTGGTGCGGTGTCGGTGCAGGCAAGTGAACTGCCGGATGGCCCGCACATCGTCACTTCAGGCACCGCAAGCGTGGACGCGGTACCCGATGTTGCAACGCTGGCAATTGAAGTCAATGTCGCTGCGAAAGATGCGGCAACTGCCAAGAAGCAGGCTGACGATCGTGTTGCGCAATACCTCTCTTTCCTCGAGCAGAACGGTGTAGGTAAAAAGGATATCAACTCCGCGAATCTGCGTACTCAACCTGATTACGACTACCAGAATGGTAAAAGCATCCTGAAAGGCTACCGTGCCGTGCGTACCGTTGAAGTGACCGTGCGTCAACTGGATAAGCTTAACTCGCTGCTGGATGGCGCGCTGAAGGCGGGTCTGAACGAAATTCGTTCCGTGTCGCTGGGCGTTGCGCAACCGGAGAAATACAAAGATGAAGCGCGTAAAGCGGCGATTGATGATGCCATTCACCAGGCGGAACAGCTGGCTTCTGGCTTTAAGAGCAAGCTCGGCCCGGTTTACAGCGTGCGTTACCACGTCTCTAACTACCAGCCAAGCCCGATGGTACGAATGATGAAGGCTGATGCAGCCCCGGTGTCCGCTCAGGAAACTTACGAGCAGCCAACCATTCAGTTCGACGATCAGGTGGATGTGGTCTTCCAGCTGGAACCTGTTGCAGCACAGCCGAAACCGGCTCAGTAATCTGTAGGCCGGGTAAGGCGAAGCCGCCACCCGGCTTATTTTTAATCCTGTCTCAGCACCTTGTGCCCAAACGCCAGCAGCGCGTCGGTGACGTTGCGCATCATACGGCTTTCCGGCGCAAAACGGTGCCAGTAGAGCATCCGACGCTGATACAGCCCCGGCGTTAAGTCAATCAGCTCACCGCTTTTCAACTCTTTCTCAATCTGCAGATGCGGGATCATGCAGCAGGTGGTGCCCTGACGCGCAAGCTGCACAAAGGCTTCTGACGAGTTAACGATATGGCACGGCACGCTGCCCGGCGGCAGATCGAAATTTTGCTGCAGGAACGCCTGATGCATATCGTCCAGATGGTCGAACGCCACGGCAGGAGCTTTCAGCAGCGCGGCGCGGGTGACGCCGTTCGGGAAGTAGCGATCGGCAAAAGCTTTTGACCCCACAAACAGGTAGTCCAGGGCGCCCAGCTGATCGACAAGACAGCTTGGCAGCGCCTGAGGCTGAATACTGACCGCCCCAACCACTTCACCGCGACGCAGGCGTTCCTGGGTACGGGTCTCATCTTCAACCTGGAGATTCAGGCGGATAGGGGAGTCTGCTAATACCGGCGCAAGGGCCGGCAGCAGCCAGGTTGCCAGACTGTCGGCGTTGACCGCCAGAGAGAGCAGCAGCGGCGTAGAGCCCGTTTGTTCGTCACCCAGCCACTCGTCTTCCAGCAGTTCAACCTGGCGCAGCAGGGCGAGGAGCTTTTGCCCCTGTTCGGTTGGACGTGGCGGCACGGTACGCACCAGCAGCGGCTGGCCGAACATGTTTTCAAGCTGTTTGATACGCTGTGATACGGCGGACTGGGTGATGCAAAGCTTTTGCGCCGCGCGCTCAAAACCGCGTTCACGAATAACTGCATCAAGTGCCTGTAGTGTTCTGTAGTCCGGACGTTTCATTGCTCTGGCTGGCTCCTTAATTTTGCTTATTCTGCACTATGACACAATTTTCCCTTTGTGGCAGACGAATTCCATTCGACGTGTTCTATAATGCGCCCTGAGTTTTCACACCACAGGCAAAACGATCATGACGCAGGATGAACTGAAAAAAGCAGTAGGATGGGCCGCTCTCCAGTACGTGCAGCCGGGTACCATTGTCGGTGTCGGTACAGGATCCACCGCGGCACACTTTATCGATGCGCTGGGCACGATGAAGGGGCAAATCGAGGGCGCGGTTTCCAGCTCTGATGCTTCCACGGAAAAGCTGAAAAGCCTCGGCATTACCGTTTTCGATCTCAACGAAGTGGATCGTCTGGGGATTTACGTTGATGGTGCGGATGAAATCAACGGCCACATGCAGATGATCAAAGGCGGCGGCGCGGCGCTGACGCGCGAAAAAATCATCGCCTCCGTTGCGGACAAGTTTATCTGCATCGCGGATGCCTCCAAGCAGGTCGACATTCTGGGTAATTTCCCGCTGCCGGTGGAAGTGATCCCGATGGCGCGTAGCGCGGTTGCCCGTCAGCTTGTTAAGCTGGGCGGTCGTCCGGAATATCGTCAGGGTGTCGTCACCGACAACGGTAACGTGATCCTCGACGTTCACGGTCTGGAAATTCTTGACGCGATTGCGCTGGAAAATGCCATCAACGGTATTCCAGGCGTAGTAACCGTAGGGCTATTCGCCAACCGTGGCGCGGATGTGGCGCTGATCGGCACCGCTGACGGCGTGAAAACCATCGTAAAATGATCTGACGGGGGGAGTCCTCCCCCCGCTAAAAAAATTTTGAAAAGCTAAATTCGGTGACTTGTGTCACGTTTTTCAGCCTCTTTTGCCGATCCTGCCGCGTTTGTAAATTTCCATAGCATTTTACTCTGACATTTTGCTCTGGATGACTTTTCTTCAGAGTGCCGACGCAAACGTTCATATTGCTGCAATAGTTTTTTTTGATATGTTGGCTACAGCGGATTCATATCCAGCACAACATCAGTTCAGACAAAAACAGGGTCGGGTAAATGGCAAAGGTATCACTGGAGAAAGACAAGATTAAATTCCTGCTGGTCGAGGGCGTGCATCAAAAAGCAATCGATAGCCTTCGTGCGGCAGGTTACACCAACATCGAATTTCACAAAGGCGCGCTCGATACTGAAGAGCTGAAAGCGTCCATTCGTGATGCCCACTTCATTGGCCTGCGATCCCGTACTCATCTGACTGAAGATGTTATTGCCGCGGCGGAAAAACTGGTGGCTATCGGCTGCTTCTGCATCGGTACTAACCAGGTTGACCTGAATGCTGCCGCCAAACGCGGTATTCCCGTCTTCAACGCCCCGTTCTCCAACACCCGTTCCGTGGCGGAGCTGGTGATTGGCGAACTGCTGCTGCTGCTGCGCGGCATTCCAGAAGCGAACGCCAAGGCGCACCGCGGCGTGTGGAACAAACTGGCGTCCGGCTCTTATGAGGCGCGTGGTAAAAAGCTGGGGATTATCGGCTACGGCCACATCGGTACGCAGCTCGGTATTCTGGCGGAATCTCTGGGGATGCACGTGTTTTTCTACGATATCGAAAGCAAGCTGCCGCTGGGTAATGCGACCCAGGTTCAACACCTGTCTGACTTGCTGAACATGAGCGACGTGGTGAGCCTGCACGTGCCGGAAAATGCGTCCACCAAAAACATGATGGGCGCGGAAGAGCTGGCGCTGATGAAGCCGGGCTCACTGCTGATCAACGCCGCGCGCGGCACGGTTGTCGATATCCCGGCACTGGCGGATGCGCTGAAGCGTAAGCATCTGGCGGGCGCGGCCATCGACGTATTCCCGACGGAGCCTGCCACCAACAGCGATCCGTTTACCTCTCCGCTGTGCGAGTTCGACAACGTGATCCTGACGCCACACATCGGCGGTTCTACCCAGGAAGCGCAGGAGAATATCGGTCTGGAAGTGGCGGGTAAACTGAGCAAATACTCCGACAACGGTTCTACGCTCTCTGCCGTGAACTTCCCGGAAGTGTCTCTGCCGCTGCACGGTGGCCGTCGTCTGCTGCACATCCACGAAAACCGTCCAGGCGTGCTGACCGCGATCAACCAGATCTTTGCCGAGCAGGGCGTCAACATTGCCGCGCAGTATCTGCAAACGAACTCGCAGATGGGCTACGTGGTCATTGATATCGAAGCGGATGACGATGTTGCCGAGAAAGCGTTGCTGAGCATGAAGTCTATTGCGGGGACGATTCGCGCGCGTCTGCTTTACTGATGGTGCGGTTTGTGGTGTCGGGTGGCGGCTGCGCCTTACCCGACCTACGCTGAGCATTTGTAGGCCGGGTAAGCGTAAGCGCCACCCGGCTTTATTCTACCAAAGCCACGTTTTACTGGGCGTCACCACCGCAGGCAACGGCACATCCCACTTCTCCACCGGCAACGCCTCCACGCCCTGACAATCATGCGCGTAACCCACCGGCTGCAATCCGTACTGCTGCCAGTTTTGCAGCGTCCGGTCGTAAAAGCCGCCGCCCATCCCTAAACGTTGACCCTGTTCATCAAACGCCACCAGCGGCGTAATCAGCACATCCAGCTGTGACAGCGGCAGCACGTCGCGGACGTCGAGTTTCGGCTCGGTGATTTTCAGGCGATTCACCACCAGTTCGCTGTGCGGGTGGTAGTGCAGAAACAGCAGATTCCCCTCGCTAAACGGGTGCAGCACCGGCAGATAGACCTTCTTTCCGGCGCGCCAGAGCTGTTCTATCAGCGGCTGGGTATCCAGCTCTCCGTCAAATGACAGAAACAGCGCAACGGTGTGCGCCATCACGACAGGGGGATACGCCATCATACGGGCGGCGGCCTGCTGGGCAAAATGCGCTTGCTGATCGGCGGTTAACGCACGGCGGCGCTGGCGAATTAACTGACGGATGTCCTGGCGTGAAGCAGAAACTTCAGGGAATTGAGTCATGGTAATCGGTAGAAGAAAAGAGAGGGAATCTCCGAGATGCCGCCGCAGGCTGTAACCCTTGAACCCTTGGTTCAAGGTGAATGTGTCGTCATAGTTTTAAGGCTTCTCGGACGGACCGAGCATGCTCACCAACCATGGAGCGCCACATTCTTGTGGTATGAAATATCGGCTCAGGGGACTGGCCCGCTTGCGAACATCTCAGAGAAATTTTGTCTTCACAGTTACTCTACCATAGTCAACTGAGAAGTGTTATTCAAACTTTGGTCCCGGTCTTTCGGGAGTGCGACCTTGATCAAGCAATGCCTGTTCTATGGTCTGCTGGAGCATTTTAATACGTTGCTCCATGCTTGCCGCGTAGTCGCGGGTCTTCGCTTTTTCCTGAGTCAGTTCATAGCTGATGTTCAACGCGGCGATGAAAACCAGCTGCTCAGTATTTGTGACTCTAGTGCGTTCTTTTAGATCTTGCAACCGCTGATTCAAATCGTCCGCTGCCTGATTCAAAGCATCCCTTTGTTCAGGCGGACAATTCACTCGCAGTGAACGGCCAAAAATCTGGAGATCGACGGGTTGTGCAGACATGCCACCTTCCTGCTGATTGACTGCGCTGCCTTCGCTTACTGCCCCGGGGGCTGCGAAGGGGCGACACTATAGCTACCCTGATGTGAAGATACAAGCCCTTTTCTGGTATCACCAGGGTCCAAAGTGGTAGCATATCATGAAACTTCCCCCCTTTGATGACGAATGCTCATGTCTATACAGAACGAAATGCCTGGTTACAAGGATTTAAACCAGTTACTGAACCAGCAGGGAGTCGGTTTAACCCCTGCCGAAATGCACGGTCTGATCAGTGGCATGCTGTGCGGCGGAAACAGCGACAGCTCATGGCAGCCGCTGATCCACGACCTCACGAATGAAGGGCTGGCGTTTGGTCACGAGCTGGCGGAAGCGCTGCGTAAAATGCACGCCGCAACCAGCGATTCGCTGGAAGATGATGGCTTCCTTTTTCAGCTTTATCTGCCTGAAGGCGACGACGTCAGCGTGTTCGATCGCGCCGATGCGCTGGCCGGCTGGGTAAACCACTATCTGCTGGGGCTCGGCGTGACGCAGCCTAAGCTGGATAAAGTGACCGGCGAAGCGGGTGAAGCGATCGACGACCTGCGTAACATCGCCCAGCTCGGCTACGATGAAGACGAAGACCAGGAAGAGCTGGAAATGTCTCTTGAAGAGATTATTGAGTATGTGCGCGTGGCGGCGCTGCTGTGCCACGACAACTTCACGCGCTCACAGCCGACCGCGCCGGAAATCCGCAAGCCAACCTTACATTAAGAAAAATAACGCACAGGAGGGTGTCATGGTTATCTCGAGTCAAGAGTATTCGCGCCGCCGCCAGGCGCTGCTGGCAACAATGCAGCCGGGCAGCGCCGCGCTGATTTTTGCTGCGCCCGAAGTTACGCGCAGCGCCGACAGCGAATATCCCTATCGCCAGAGCAGCGATTTCTGGTACTTCACCGGTTTTAACGAGCCGGAAGCGGTGCTGGTGCTGATTAAGAGCAATGACACCCACAACCACAGCGTGATTTTTAACCGCGTGCGCGATCTGACAGCCGAAATCTGGTTTGGCCGCCGCTTAGGGCAAGAGGCCGCACCGGAAAAGCTGGGCGTTGACCGCGCGCTGGCGTTTAGCGAAATCAACCAGCAGCTCTATCAGCTGCTTAACGGCCTCGACGTGCTCTATCACGCGCAGGGCGAATATGCGTACGCCGATGAGATTGTTTTCACCGCGCTGGATAAGCTGCGCAAAGGCTCGCGGCAGAACCTGTCCGCGCCGGCTACGCTGACGGACTGGCGTCCGGTGGTGCATGAGATGCGCCTGTTCAAGTCAGAAGAAGAGCTGAATTTGATGCGCCGTGCGGGCGAAATCAGCGCCCTGGCGCACACCCGCGCCATGGAGAAGTGCCGTCCCGGGATGTTCGAATACCAGCTGGAGGGTGAAATTCACCACGAATTTAACCGTCACGGCGCGCGTTATCCCTCCTACAACACCATCGTTGGCGGCGGGGAAAACGGCTGCATTCTGCACTACACCGAGAACGAAAGCGCGCTGCGCGACGGCGATCTGGTGCTGATTGACGCCGGTTGCGAATATCAGGGCTACGCGGGGGATATCACCCGTACCTTCCCGGTGAACGGTAAATTCTCACCGGCACAGCGCGCGATTTACGACATCGTTCTCGACTCGCTTGAGACGGCGCTCAGGCTGTATCGTCCCGGAACCTCCATGCAGGAAGTGACCGGTGAAGTGGTGCGCATCATGATTACCGGTCTGGTCAGGCTCGGGATCCTGAAAGGGGATGTCGACACCCTGATTGCTGAAAATGCGCATCGACCGTATTTCATGCACGGCCTGAGCCACTGGCTGGGGCTGGATGTACATGACGTTGGCGCGTACGGCCCGGACCGCTCGCGCGTGCTGGAGCCGGGTATGGTATTAACCGTGGAGCCGGGTCTGTATATCGCGCCGGATGCCGACGTGCCTGAAGAGTACCGCGGGATTGGCATTCGTATCGAAGACGACATCGTTATTACCGAAACCGGTAACGAAAACCTGACCGCGAGCGTCGTGAAAAACGCTGACGATATCGAGGCGCTGATGGCAGCGGTACGCGTATGAGCGTGATTATCGTTGGCGGCGGCATGACCGGGGCCACGCTGGCGCTGGCCATTTCGCATTTGACGAAAGGCCTGCTTCCGGTGCACCTGGTGGAAGCTGTTGCGCCGCAGGCAAAGCATCATCCCGGTTTTGATTCCCGCGCCATTGCCCTGGCACAGGGTACCTGTCAGCAGCTATCCCGCATTGGCATCTGGCAGGCGATCGCCGATTGCGCCACGGCAATTAACACCGTTCACGTGAGCGATCGCGGTCATGCCGGTTTTGTGACGCTGGATGCCCATGATTACCGTATCGACGCGCTGGGTCAGGTTGTTGAACTCCACGACGTTGGCCTGCGTCTGTTCCGTCTGTTACAGGATGCGCCGGGCGTCACGCTCCACTGTCCGGCTCGCGTCGCCAGTTTTAGCCGCAGCGAAGATGCGGTCAGCGTAGCGCTCGATAATGGCGACGTTCTCGACGGTCAGCTTCTGGTGGCGGCGGATGGCTCGCGTTCGACGCTCGGCACGCAGTGCGGCGTCGAGTGGCGGCAGCAGCCTTACGGGCAGGTTGCGGTCATTGCGAACGTCTCTACCGCAGCAGAACACCACGGCAGGGCGTTTGAACGCTTTACTCAACATGGTCCGCTGGCGATGCTGCCGATGTCGGACGGGCGCTGTTCCCTCGTCTGGTGTCACCAGCAGGATAAGGCTGAAGAGGTTAAAGCCTGGTCAGACGAACGTTTTTGTACCGAGCTGCAGAAAGCCTTTGGCTGGCGGCTGGGGCGTATTACCCATGCTGGCCAGCGGGCGGTCTACCCGCTTTCACTGACCACGGCATCTCAGTCCATCTCCCATCGTCTGGCGCTTGTCGGTAATGCCGCGCAGACGCTGCACCCTATCGCAGGGCAAGGATTCAACCTTGGTCTGCGGGATGTCATGAGTCTGGCGGAATCGCTGGCGCAGGCATGGGGTGAGCAAAAAGATTGCGGTGCTTATTCGGTACTCAGCCATTACCAGAAGCGACGTCAGGCCGATAAAGAGGCGACAATCGGCGTTACCGACGGCTTAGTCCATCTCTTTGCCAATCGTTGGGCTCCGCTGGTTGCAGGCCGCAACCTCGGGCTGATGACGATGGAATTATTCATTCCGGCACGTGACGTGCTGGCGCAGCGGACTCTTGGTTGGGTCGCGCGTTAAGGAGTTATCACCGTGCAAAATGTTGATGTCGCCATCGTTGGCGGCGGTATGGTCGGACTGGCGCTGGCCTGTGGTTTACAGGGCAGCGGCCTGCGCGTGGCGGTGCTGGAGCAAAAGCAGCCTCAGCCCGTTGCACCAGATGCTCCGCCGGAACTCCGCGTCTCGGCGATCAATGCCGCCAGCGAGAAATTGCTGACGCACCTTGGCGTCTGGGCAGATATTGTGGCGCAGCGCGCCAGCTGCTATCACGGCATGGAAGTGTGGGATAAAGACAGCTTTGGTCATATTGCTTTTGACGATGAAAGCATGGGCTATAGCCATCTGGGTCATATCATCGAAAACGCGGTGATCCACCACGCGCTGTGGCAGAAAGCACAGCAGTGCGGCGACGTGACGCTGATTGCGCCTGCGCAGATCCAGCAGGTGGCATGGGGTGAAAACGAGGCGTTTATCACCTTACAAAGCGGCGACATGCTGACCGCGCGTCTGGTGGTCGGTGCTGACGGTGCGAACTCCTGGCTGCGCAACAAGGCCGATATCCCGCTGACCTTCTGGGATTACCGCCATCATGCTCTGGTGGCAACAATCCGCACCGAGGAGCCGCACGGCGGCGTGGCGCGGCAGATTTTCCACAATGACGGCATTCTGGCGTTCCTGCCGCTTGCCGATCCGCACCTGTGCTCGATTGTCTGGTCCCTGGTGCCGGAAAAAGCCCAGCAGATGCAGGAGGCGACGCCGGACGCCTTTAACCAGGCGCTGTGCGTGGCGTTTGATAACCGCCTTGGCCTGTGCACCCTTGAAAGCGAGCGGCAGGTATTCCCGTTAACCGGCCGCTACGCGCGTCAGTTTGCCGCGCACCGTCTGGCACTGGTGGGGGATGCGGCGCATACCATTCATCCGCTGGCCGGGCAGGGTGTTAACCTTGGCTTTATGGACGCGGCGGAGCTGGTCGATGAGCTGCGTCGTCTGCATCGTGAAGGGAAAGATATCGGCCAGCATCTCTACCTGCGTCGCTACGAGCGCAGCCGCAAGCACAGCGCGGCGATGATGCTGGCGGGCATGCAGGGCTTCCGCGAGCTGTTTGCCGGGGCGAATCCGGCGAAAAAACTGCTGCGCGACATTGGCCTCAAGCTTGCTGACACCCTTCCGGGTGTTAAACCTCAACTCCTCCGTCAGGCGATGGGTCTTAACGACCTGCCGGACTGGCTACGTTAATTTAGACCCCTGTCACACTTTATTTTCCCGGCCTCTGCGCCGGGGAAATTCCCTCGTTTGAAATATTCTAATTTCACCTCATTTTTCGCATTAGATAATCTAATGTCGTGTTTTTCTCGTTACGGAAATACGGCCCGTTTTTCCGCATGAAATATCACCATGTGCTAAATCCTGTTAGATCATTGTTAATTTTGTGCGGGGTTAATCGCATTTTTCCAGTGAATAACTCTGTAGGCTTTTTAGCGTTTTTTGGTCATAAGCTAATGTGATGACCCGTTTTACCTTATGGTTAACCGCCGGTTTCGGTGGTAAGTTCAGGTAAAAGAGAACGTTTGCGTCGGTGCCTGATAACGGGGCCGATACCGGGTTTCACGGTGAATTTTTTCAACGAGGACAAGATGGCTCAACAGACTCCTTTGTACGAACAACACGTGTTATGCGGTGCCCGCATGGTGGACTTCCACGGCTGGATGATGCCGCTGCACTACGGCTCGCAGATTGATGAGCACCACGCGGTGCGCACCGATGCCGGTATGTTCGACGTATCCCACATGACGATTGTCGATCTGCGCGGTAACCGCACCCGGGAGTTTTTGCGTTATCTGCTGGCAAATGACGTCGCCAAACTGAAGACGCCGGGTAAAGCGCTCTACACCGGCATGCTGAATGCCTCGGGCGGCGTGATTGATGACCTTATCGTCTATTACTTCACTGAAGATTTCTTCCGCCTCGTTGTAAACTCCGCCACCCGCGAAAAAGACCTCTCCTGGATCACCCAACACGCCGAACCTTATGCCATCGACATCACCGTCCGTGACGATCTGTCGCTGATCGCCGTGCAGGGGCCGAACGCGCAGGCGAAAGCCGCGTCTCTGTTTAACGACGAGCAGCGCAAAGCAACCGAAGGCATGAAGCCGTTCTTCGGCGTGCAGTCGGGCGATCTGTTTATCGCCACCACCGGCTACACCGGTGAAGCGGGCTACGAAATTGCGATGCCGAACGAGAAGGCCGCTGATTTCTGGCGTGCGCTGGTGGAAGCGGGCGTGAAGCCTGCGGGTCTGGGCGCGCGCGATACGCTGCGTCTGGAAGCGGGGATGAACCTCTACGGTCAGGAGATGGATGAAGGCGTCTCTCCGCTGGCCGCCAACATGGGCTGGACCATCGCATGGGAACCGGCTGACCGTGACTTTATTGGCCGTGAAGCGCTGGAGATGCAGCGCGAGAAGGGCACTGAACAGCTGGTGGGTCTGGTGATGACCGAGAAGGGCGTCCTGCGCGGTGAACTGCCGGTGCGTTTTACCGATGCTGACGGTAATCCTCGTGAAGGCGTGATCACCAGCGGTACCTTCTCCCCAACGCTGGGCTACAGTATTGCACTGGCACGCGTGCCGGCGGGCATTGGCGAAACGGCGGTGGTGCAAATCCGCAACCGCGAAATGCCGGTCAACGTGACCAAACCGATTTTTGTTCGCGCCGGTAAGCCGGTCGCCTAATCATTTTTATCAGGAGAACTTCAATGAGCAATGTGCCAGCAGAACTGAAATACAGCAAAGAACACGAGTGGCTGCGCAAAGAGGCGGACGGCACTTACACCGTAGGGATCACCGAGCATGCGCAAGAGCTGCTGGGCGACATGGTGTTTGTTGACCTGCCTGACGTGGGCACGACCGTTAGCGCGGGCGACGACTGCGCCGTAGCGGAGTCCGTAAAAGCGGCATCTGACATCTACGCCCCTGTGAGCGGCGAAATCGTTGCCGTCAACGACGCGCTGAGCGATTCACCGGAACTGGTGAACAGCGAGCCTTATGAAGGCGGCTGGATCTTCAAGATCAAAGCCAGCGACGAATCTCAGGTTGCCGCGCTGCTGGATGCGACCGCGTACGAAGCACTACTGGAAGACGAATAACGTTGTGCCGGATGGCGCTGCGCTTATCCGGCCTACAGGTCAACGTAGGCCCGGTAAGCGTTAGCGCCACCGGGCAACAGCGTTACAGATAACTACGATTCACTGCACGTTTCAGGAACCATCGCTCATGACACAGACTTTAAGCCAGCTTGAAAACCGTGGCGCCTTCATTGAACGTCACATTGGGCCGGATGCTCAGCAACAGCAGGAGATGCTGAAGACAGTTGGCGCGGATTCATTAAACGCACTGATCGGCCAGATTGTGCCAAAAGACATCCAGCTTGCCACGCCGCCTCAGGTGGGGGAAGCCACTACGGAATTCGCCGCGCTGGCGGAGCTGAAGGCTATCGCAGGCCTGAACAAGCGCTATAAGTCTTACATTGGCATGGGCTACACCAACGTGCAGTTGCCGCCGGTTATCCTGCGCAACATGCTGGAAAACCCGGGCTGGTACACCGCTTACACCCCGTATCAGCCAGAAGTCTCCCAGGGCCGTCTGGAAGCGCTGCTGAACTTCCAGCAGGTGACGCTGGATCTGACCGGTATGGATATCGCCTCCGCCTCGCTGCTGGATGAAGCGACCGCTGCCGCCGAAGCAATGGCGATGGCTAAGCGCGTCAGCAAGCTGAAAAATGCCAACCGCTTCTTCGTGGCGGCGGACGTGCATCCCCAGACGCTGGACGTGGTGCGCACCCGTGCGGAAACCTTCGGCTTTGACGTGATTGTCGACGATGCTGACAAAGTGCTGGATCACCAGGACGTCTTCGGCGTGCTGCTTCAGCAGGTAGGTACGACGGGTGAAGTTCACGACTACGGTACGCTGATTGCCGAGCTGAAATCCCGCAAAGTGGTTGTCAGCGTTGCCGCCGATTTTATGGCGCTGGTGCTGCTGACGGCACCGGGCAAACAGGGCGCGGATATTGTCTTCGGCTCAGCGCAACGCTTCGGCGTGCCGATGGGCTACGGCGGTCCACACGCGGCGTTCTTCGGCGCGAAAGATGAATTCAAACGCTCTATGCCTGGCCGTATTATCGGCGTATCGAAAGATGCTGCCGGTAACACTGCGCTGCGCATGGCAATGCAGACCCGCGAGCAGCACATCCGCCGCGAGAAAGCGAACTCCAACATCTGTACCTCGCAGGTGCTGCTGGCAAACATCGCCAGCCTGTACGCCGTATTCCACGGCCCGGCAGGCCTTAAGCGCATTGCCAGCCGCATTCACCGCCTGGCCGATATTCTGGCCTGCGGTCTGCAGCAGAAAGGCCTTAAGCTGCGCCACGCTCACTACTTCGACACCCTGTGTGTGGAAGTGGCGGACAAAGCGGCCGTGCTGGCGCGCGCGAATGCGGCAGAGATCAACCTGCGCAGCGACATCCACAACGCCGTCGGCATTACGCTGGATGAAAGCACCACCCGCGACGATATCCTGAACCTGTTCAGCGTGCTGCTGGGTGACGCGCACGGTCTGGATATTGACGCGCTCGATAAAGAGGTTGCGCTCGACAGCCGCTCCATTCAGGAAAGCATGCTGCGTAACGATGCGATCCTGACGCATCCGGTCTTTAATCGCTACCACAGCGAAACCGAGATGATGCGCTATATGCACTCTCTGGAGCGCAAGGATCTGGCGCTGAACCAGGCGATGATCCCGCTGGGTTCCTGCACCATGAAGCTGAACGCCGCGGCAGAGATGATCCCGATCACCTGGCCTGAATTCTCCGAGCTGCACCCGTTCTGCCCGCCAGAGCAGGCGGAAGGTTATCACATGATGATCAACCAGCTTTCCGACTGGCTGGTGAAATTGACCGGTTATGACGCGCTCTGCATGCAGCCGAACTCCGGCGCGCAGGGCGAGTACGCGGGCCTGCTTGCGATCCGTCACTACCACGAAAGCCGCAACGAAGGTCACCGCGATATCTGCCTGATCCCAAGCTCCGCCCACGGTACCAACCCGGCCTCTGCCCAGATGGCGGGCATGGAAGTGGTGGTGGTGGCGTGCGATAAGAACGGCAACATCGATCTGGCCGACCTGCGTGCGAAAGCCGAGCAGGCGGGCGACAAGCTCTCCTGCATCATGGTGACCTACCCGTCTACCCACGGCGTGTACGAAGAGACCATCCGTGAAGTGTGCGAAGTCGTGCACCAGTTCGGCGGTCAGGTTTACCTCGATGGCGCGAACATGAACGCTCAGGTTGGCATTACCTCTCCGGGCTTTATCGGCGCGGACGTGTCGCACCTGAACCTGCACAAAACCTTCTGCATCCCGCACGGCGGTGGCGGCCCGGGCATGGGTCCTATCGGCGTGAAAGCGCACCTGGCACCGTTTGTGCCGGGCCACAGCGTGGTGCAGATTGAAGGCATGCTGACCCGTCAGGGCGCGGTCTCTGCGGCACCGTTCGGTAGCGCCTCTATCCTGCCAATCAGCTGGATGTACATCCGCATGATGGGCGCGGAAGGGCTCAAGCAGGCGAGCCAGGTGGCGATCCTGAATGCCAACTACATTGCGACGCGCCTGAAGTCCGCCTTCCCGGTGCTCTATACCGGCCGCGACGGTCGCGTGGCGCACGAGTGCATCCTCGATATTCGTCCGCTGAAAGAGCAGACCGGCATTAGCGAGCTGGATATCGCCAAGCGTCTGATCGACTACGGCTTCCATGCGCCAACCATGTCGTTCCCGGTTGCGGGTACGCTGATGGTGGAGCCAACGGAATCTGAAAGCAAAGCCGAGCTGGACCGCTTTATCGACGCGATGCTGGCGATCCGCATGGAGATCGATCGCGTACAGGACGGCGAGTGGACGCTGGAAGATAATCCGCTGGTCAACGCCCCGCACACCCAGCACGAGATGGTGGCAGAGTGGAACCACGGCTATTCCCGCGAGCTGGCGGTCTTCCCGGCAGGCGTGGCAAACAAATACTGGCCGATCGTGAAGCGTCTCGATGACGTCTACGGCGACCGTAACCTGTTCTGCTCCTGCGTGCCGATGAGCGAATACCAGTAATATTATTGGTGTAATCATAAAGGCCGGGTAAGGCGAAGCCGCCACCCGGCTTTTTTATTGGGAGAAGCGAATGGCAATTGCACTGGTCACCGGCGCGAGCCGGGGCATTGGGAAAGCCACCGCGCTGCAGCTGGCGCGCGAAGGCTACACCGTGGCGGTGAACTATCATCACAACATTAAAGCCGCGACGGACGTCATCAAGCAGATTGTGGATGCGGGGGGTAAAGCGTTTGCCGTCCGCGCGGATATCAGTGATGAAGCCCAGGTGCTGGCGATGTTTGACAGCCTCGATCGTGAAGGCGAGCCGCTTCGTGCGCTGGTCAATAATGCGGGCATTCTGTTTGAGCAATCCACTATCGAGAATCTCTCCGCTGAACGCATTAACCGCGTTCTGGCAACTAACGTCACGGGCTACTTTCTCTGCTGCCGGGAAGCGGTAAAACGCATGTCCTTCAAACATGGCGGCAAGGGTGGGGCGATAGTGAACGTCTCCTCTGCGGCGTCACGTCTGGGGGCGCCGGGTGAATATGTGGATTATGCCGCGTCCAAGGGGGCGGTGGATTCGCTGACAACCGGACTATCTCTGGAGGTGGCAGCGCAGGGCATTCGCGTCAACTGCGTACGTCCGGGGCTGATTTATACCGATATTCATGCGTCCGGTGGAGAGCCGGGGCGGGTGGATCGTGTGAAATCGTTGCTGCCGATGCAGCGCGGCGGCCAGCCGGAAGAGGTGGCGCAGGCGATTGTCTGGCTGCTGAGCGAGAAGGCGTCGTACGTAACGGGTAGTTTTTTAGAGTTGGCTGGCGGGAAATAAGCCGGGTGGCGGCTTCGCCTTACCCGGCCTTGTATTATCCTTCCGTGCAGAAAGAACCGGCCAGTACTTTCTGCCATGCAGTCCACATGCCGTACCCGGCCTTAGGCCACGCGCCTGTGTTGTAGATCCCTGCAGTGGACTGCACCTTCTCCACAAGTGACAAACCGGACAGTATCATGGACCGGTTTTCCCGGTAATCCGCATTCACAAGGTTGGTTTCACTATGGAACAGGAACTTCACTTTATTGGTATCGACATCTCCAAAGCTAAGCTGGATGTCGATGTGTTGCGACCTGATGGCCGTCACCGCAGCAAAAAATTTACTAACACACCTAAAGGTCACGAGGAGCTGCTCAGCTGGCTCCGCAGCCATAATGTGGCTCAGGCACATATCTGCATGGAAGCGACCAGCACCTATATGGAAGACGCAGCAGCATCCCTCAGCGATGCCGGTTTCACCGTATCCATCATCAACCCGGCTCTTGGTAAAGCCTTTGCGCAGAGTGAAGGCCTGCGCAGTAAAACCGATGCCGTTGATGCCCGTATGCTGGCAGAGTTCTGCCGGCAGAAGCGTCCGGTAGCCTGGGAGGCACCTCATCCGCTGGAGCGCGCGTTGCGGGCGCTGGTGCTGCGTCACCAGTCCCTGACAGACATGCACACGCAGGAGCTGAACCGTCGTGAGACGGCGCGGGAGGTGCAGATGCCGAGTATTGATGCGCACCTTCTGTGGCTGGAAGCGGAGCTGAAGCGGCTGGAGAAACAGATAAAGGACCTGACGGATGATGACCCGGACCTGAAGCACCGGCGAAAACTGCTGGACAGCATACCGGGTATCGGTGAAAAGACATCCGCGGTGCTGCTGGCGTATGTGGGGCTGAAGGACAGGTTCGGTCAGGCGCGGCAGTTCGCGGCTTTCGCAGGACTGACACCGCGGCAGCATGAATCCGGAAGCAGCGTACACAGGGCAGGCAGGATGAGTAAGGCAGGCCATGTCTCGCTTCGCAGGGCGCTGTATATGCCCGCGATGGTGGCGCTGTACAAAACGGAGTGGGGAAAAGCGTTCAGGGCGCGTCTGGAAAAGAACGGCAAGGGAGCGAAGCTGATAATCGGAGCGATGATGCGCAAGCTGGCGCAGGTGGCGTATGGCGTCCTGAAATCAGGACGCCCGTTCGATGCCACATTACATCAGGAAAATGCTTGCGTGGCATAACAGTATCTACTATTCATGTAGGCCCGGTAAGCGCAGCGCCACCGGGCAAAAATTACAGCGCCTCGCCGTTGCTGGCAATCACGCCTTTATACCACTCGAAGCTCTTCTTACGTGAACGCGACATGTCGCCCGTGCCGTCATCGTGCTTGTTCACGTAGATAAAGCCGTAGCGCTTGCTGTACTGGCCGGTGGTGAACGACACGCAGTCGATGCAGCCCCATGGCGTATAGCCCATCAGATCCACGCCATCGTGCGTGACGGCTTTGATCATCTCTTCCACGTGGGCACGCAGGTAGTCGATGCGATAGTCGTCGTTGATGCTGCCGTCTTCTTCCACCTTATCGTAGGCGCCGAACCCGTTTTCCACGATAAACAGCGGCTTCTGATAACGTTCGTACAGTTCGCACAGGGCATAACGCAGGCCCACCGGGTCAATCTGCCAGCCCCAGTCGGACGCCTTCACGTGCGGGTTCGGCACGCTGCCTTCGAAGCCGGAAATGGCATCGCCAGTACCCCCTTCTGCTTTCACCGCGTTGGTCATGTAGTAGCTGAAACCTAAGTAGTCGCAGGTACCTTCACGCAGGGTCTGCTCGTCGCCTGCCTCCATTTTGATGGAGAAGCCGCGGCGCTCCCACTCGTTCAGCACGTAGGACGGGTAGTAACCACGCAGCTGGACGTCGGTAAAAACATAGCGCTCGCGCATCGATTCCTGGGCGAACATCACGTCTTCCGGTTTGCAGGAGAACGGATAGAGCGCCACCATCGCCAGCATGCAGCCGACTTTCATCTCCGGGTTAATACGGCGCGCGGCTTTCACCGCCAGGGCGCTGGCCACAAACTGGTGGTGCAGGACCTGGTACATGGTCTCTTCCGGATTGTCATGTTCGGTATAGACCACGCCCGAGCAGCAGTAACCGAACAGCGGTGCGCGCCAGTTGCGCTGGTTGTTGATTTCGTTGAAGGTCATCCAGTATTTGACCTTGTTTTTGTAGCGCTCGAAGACCACTTCCGCGAAGCGCACAAAGAAATCGACCACTTTACGGTTGGTCCAGCTACCGTACTCCTGCACCAGGTGCAGCGGCATTTCGAAGTGGGAGAGGGTGATCACCGGTTCGATGTTGTACTTCAGCAGCTCATCGAACATGTCGTCGTAAAACTTCAGACCCTCTTCGTTTGGCTGCGTTTCGTCACCTTTCGGGAAGATGCGCGTCCAGGCGATAGAGGTGCGGAAGCACTTGAAACCCATCTCGGCAAACAGCTTGATATCTTCTTTATAGTGGCCGTGGAAATCGATAGCTTCATGATTGGGGTAGTATTTACCCGGCACCACCTCCTGCGTGATTTCGCGCGGCACGCCGTGCGCGCCGCCGGTTAATACGTCGCAAATGCTTGGCCCTTTGCCGCCTTTGTTCCAGCCGCCTTCAACCTGGTGAGCCGCAACCGCGCCGCCCCATAAAAAATCTTTTGGTAAGGTCAATTTTTTCATCGCTGTTATTCTCAATAAATGGCTTATTGGCATCGAGTCTAGCAAAGCGAAATTAAATGTCACGATATAACAATTCACAGTAAATGTAATTTGTTACATCAAAAAAACAGGGTGTTTTATTCTGTGAGTTTCTTCGCCAGCTTACGTCCGAGAGATTCCAGAATATAAATGACGGGAATTTGCGTGGTGATGTCGTAGACGCCTGCAATACGCGTCTGAGGAACATGCCAGGAGAGATTAAAATCCGCCAGTTTTGCGAGGCGCGAGTGCTCGTGGCTGGTAATAGAGAGCACCTTGCAGTGATGCAGGCTGAACTGGCTGGCAAAGCGCAGGATTTCCTCGGTCTCGCCCGAGACGGAGAGCACAATCGCCAGCGCATTTTTCGCCATATCATTTGTGACCGGGAAATAGGGATCATCAATATGGTTACTGAATTTCCCGATATTAGAAAAGAAACGTGCGCCATATTTTGCCAGCGAACCCGATGTCCCGGCACCGACAAATATAATTCGCTCGGACGATAAAATAATATCTACCGCATTATTTAATAACGCGTCGAACTCTTCATTATTCACGCTTTTAAAAAAGCTGATAATTTCACTGGCACCGAAGTTAGCCTGCTGGGGCTCGTTCTGTTCAAGATAAAGCTTAAAGCGCACGCGGAATTCAGAATACCCTTCGCAGTTAAGCTTGCGGCAAAAGCGCAGGATAGTGGTGGTTGAGACGTCTGCCGCATCCGCCAGCTCGCGGATGGTCATGTACATGACTTTGTCACGATTTTTTATGACATAGTTGTAGACCATCATCTCCAGGTTATTGAGACTGGCAATGGCGGAGTGGGTGAACATACTCACAATGGCATAACTCTCATTCTGACTTCATCGTCACATCATAACATGCACCCGGACGGCAGGATCCATTTTTATGCTCTTGATTCATAATGATTAAATTTTTATGTGAACAATTGTTAGGTGAAATATTTCTTTATATCTATGATTTTTAAGTATTAATTTTGAAGTTAATTTTTTTTAGCTAACAGGTGTTCACTGGAATCATTCTCAGTTAGCATAGTTATGCGATGAATAATCATCTTTTGTTTTCCCGGAGTTTTGTATGGTGAGCAGACCATTAATCGCACAAGGATATTCGCTGGCTGAGGAAGTAGCCAACAGCATCAGCCACGGCATTGGCCTGGTGTTTGGGATTGTCGGTTTAGTGTTATTGCTGGTGCAGGCGGTGGACGCCAATGCCAGCGCAATGGCCATTACCAGCTACAGCCTGTATGGCGGGAGTATGATCCTGCTGTTCCTGGCGTCAACGCTGTATCACGCGATCCCGCATCAGCGGGCCAAGACGTGGCTCAAGAAATTTGACCACTGTGCTATCTATCTTCTTATTGCAGGCACCTACACACCGTTTTTGCTGGTGGGGCTCAACTCACCGCTGTCGCGTGGCCTGATGATTGTTATCTGGAGCCTGGCACTGCTGGGGATCCTGTTTAAGCTGACCATAGCGCACCGGTTTAAGGTGCTGTCACTGGTCACCTATCTGACCATGGGCTGGCTGTCACTGATTGTGGTGTATCAACTGGCGGTCAAACTATCGGTAGGGGGCGTAACGCTTCTGGCCTTAGGTGGCGTGGTGTACTCGCTCGGCGTGATTTTCTACGTCTGCAAGCGCATCCCGTACAACCATGCCATCTGGCACGGTTTTGTGCTGGGCGGCAGCGTGTGCCACTTTTTGGCGATTTATCTGTATGTGGGGCAAGTGTAGTTTTTCCACCATACGGGCGGTTGCCCTCTCCCACAGAGAGAGGGAGGACACCAAAACCGTAGGCCCGGTAAGCGCAGCGCCACCGGGCGATACAGCATCACTCTTCCAGAGAGTACGGCAGCGGCTCAATACTCAACGTATTCGCATCGTCACGCACGCGGAACACGCTGTCGGCTTCCATGTCGTTGTTCATGACGGCTTGAACCAAAAGACGTCCATCATCCAGCTGTACGGCGGCTAACACGGTGCCGGTGCGGCGCCAGTTATCACCCATCTTCAGCTCTAAGTCTTCACCCGCTTCAGGTACACGGCTGGCATGGCCCGCCAGCGTCCACAGCGCACGTTTGTTTGCGCCGCGGAATTTTGCACGCGCGACCATCTCCTGGCCGGTGTAGCAGCCCTTTTTAAAGCTGATGCCCCCCAGCGCCTGCAGGTTGGTTGCCTGAGGAATAAACTGCGCGCTGTTTGCGGCGTCAATCACCGGCAGACCCGCTTCGATGTTCAGCGCCAGCCACTGCTGACTGTTGTTGAGCTGCGCTTCGCCGCGCAGCGCTTCGGTCACGCGTTCGGCAGTTGCCGCATCCGTGACTAACAGGAAACGCTCCGCCGGGTGTTCAAACCACAGGATGGACGTTGCGCCTTCGCTGACCACCTGCTTTTCTGCGTCCGGTAGTTCGCTGAAGAGATTTTTCAGCGCCGCACGGGCCTGGAAACCGGCCACACCCAGCAGGACATGTTCGTCGTCCGGGGTGATCGTGACTTTGGAAAAGACCGCGTACTTTTTCAGCTCTTTGAGCTGGGCCTCTTGCAGGCTGCGGCGCTCAATAAAGGCAAAACCGTCCTGACGGCGGAAGATACGCAGATTGCTCCACATTTTGCCTTTTGGGTCGCAATGCGCGGCCAGCAGGTGCTGGTGTTCGGTCATCTGGCTGACGTCGGCGGTCACCTGGCCCTGCAGGTATTTTTCGGCGTCGGCACCGGTGAGCGTTGCCAGCGCCCAGTCATCAAGAGAAATAAGCGTCAGCGGCAGACGCGCAGAGGCGGCGGGCTGGCGAGGAGAAAATGGTGTAAATGCCATAACGATATCCTGAATTGCTTAACGCTTTGATAATGCCTAATGGTAAAAGAGCCTGCAGGCAATGCAAGCGCTTTCAACAGACCATTTGTGCCATAAACCGGTTATGCGTAGTGCTACGCAAAATAATGTAATCCGCTGTCTTTGTAGGGATTATTCTGGAAGCCTGCTCGGCGAACGCAATATTCCAGTAATGAAACGGTCAAAAACACGTTACACTAGCTGGTGTCCCCGTAGAGAAATAAAGAACACTGAACGGGGTACCGACTGTGCCAAACGTAATGCAGGAAACTGAACATGGATATTAACAACAAGGCCCGTATTCACTGGGCGTGCCGTCGCGGCATGCGTGAACTTGATATTTCTATCATGCCTTTCTTCGAATATGAGTATGACAGCTTAAGCGATGACGATAAGCGTCTGTTTGTTCGTCTGCTTGAGTCTGACGATCCGGATTTGTTCAACTGGCTGATGAACCACGGCAAACCCGCCGACACCGAGTTGCAACGGATGGTGCAATTAATTCAAACACGGAATCGGGAACGTGGTCCTGTGGCAATCTGATCTTCGCGTCTCGTGGCGCTCGCAGTGGATGTCTTTATTGCTCCACGGCCTGGTTGCGGCCTTTGTGTTACTGATGCCGTGGCCGCTGAGCTATACGCCTCTGTGGCTGCTGTTATTGTCGTTTGTCGTTTTTGACAGCGTACGCAGCCAGCGTCGCATTAATGCCTGTCAGGGAGAGATTAAATTACTGATGGATTCCCGCCTGCGCTGGCAGGGTAAAGAGTGGGATATTCTCGGTATGCCCTGGATGCTCAACTGCGGCATGATGTTACGGTTACGCAAAGTGGACGGCGGGCGTTGCCAGCATCTGTGGCTGGCGGCTGACAGTATGGATGCTGCCGAGTGGCGAGACCTGCGCCGGATGCTGTTGCAACAGACGACGCAGGGGTAGCGCGCGCTAGCTAAACTTTTCGGCCATTTCGCCCAGGATCTGCTCGCACCAGCTTTGCAGGCGCTCATCGCTGAGATCGTACTGATTGGTTTCATCCAGCGCGAGTCCAACAAACAGCTCGCCGTCGGCAATAATCGGTTTTTTACTGGTGAACTCGTAACCTTCGGTTGGCCAGTAGCCGATAAACGACACCCCTTTCGGCGCCAGTTTGTCGTGCAGCATGCCGAGCGCGTCCAGGAACCATTCCCCGTAACCGAGCTGGTCCCCCATGCCGTACATGGCAATGATTTTGCCGTCGAGGTTGAGCGCATCAAGCTGGTCCCAGATAGCTTCCCAGTCTTCCTGTATCTCGCCGAAATCCCATGTCGGGATGCCGAGGATCAGCACGTCATACTGCTCCATCAGCGTAAGCGCGTCATCTTTCAGGTTATGCAACGTCACCAGTTCCGGGCCAATGATGTCGCGAATTTTCTCTGCCGCCATTTCGGTGTAGCAGGTGCTGGAACCATAGAACAGACCAATATTCATCGCGTAACTATCTCAATTCTTGCTTTGACTTTGCGCGTAGTGTACCAGAAACCGGTCGCAATCAGGCATAATGGCCTGACTGCAGAATCAAAGGGGCTGATGTGGAAAAGGATCTCGCACTGATCGAACAGTTTCTCGACGCGCTGTGGCTGGAGAAAAATCTGGCCGAGAATACCCTCAGCGCCTACCGTCGCGATCTCACCATGCTGGTGGAGTGGCTTGCGCACCGGGGGCTATCCCTTGCGAGTGCACAGCGTGACGACCTTCAGGCGCTGCTTGGGGAACGTATCGCGGGGGGCTACAAAGCCACCAGTTCCGCGCGCTTGCTCAGCGCCATGCGTCGGCTGTTCCAGCATCTCTACCGTGAGAAGATCCGCGAAGACGATCCCAGCGCGCTGCTGGCATCCCCTAAGCTTCCGCAGCGGCTCCCTAAAGATCTCAGCGAAGCACAAGTTGAGAGATTATTACAGTCACCGGCTGTTGACCTGCCGCTGGAGTTACGCGATAAAGCCATGCTTGAGCTATTGTATGCTACCGGCTTACGCGTTTCGGAACTGGTTGGCCTGACGATGAGCGACATCAGCCTGCGTCAGGGCGTGGTGCGCGTCATCGGTAAAGGAAACAAGGAAAGACTGGTTCCGCTGGGTGAAGAGGCGGTTTACTGGCTGGAAACGTACCTGGAGCACGGTCGTCCGTGGCTGCTCAATGGTACGTCTATCGACGTCCTGTTTCCGAGCCAGCGCGCCCAGCAGATGACGCGGCAAACGTTCTGGCATCGCATCAAGCATTACGCCACACTGGCGGGTATCGACAGTGAAAAGCTTTCGCCGCACGTATTGCGTCACGCCTTCGCGACGCATCTGTTAAACCACGGCGCTGATTTACGCGTGGTGCAGATGCTGCTGGGGCACAGCGATCTTTCCACGACGCAAATTTACACCCATGTCGCGACGGAACGCCTGCGGCAGCTACACCAACAGCACCACCCTCGTGCGTGAGTGCCGACGAATTGTAACAGGATCACATATGAAAAAGTCTTTCGCGCTGTTCACCCTGCTGGCAGCCTCATTTACCGGTTTCGCCCATGCGGACGACGCCGCCATCAAACAGTCGCTGGCTAAGCTTGGCGTCACCGGTAGCGATATTCAGCCTGCACCGGTTGCCGGCATGAAAACGGTGCTGACCAACAGCGGCGTGCTGTACGTCACCGAAGACGGCAAGCACATTATTCAGGGGCCAATGTACGACGTGAGCGGCGCGCAGCCGGTGAACGTCACCAACCAGCTGCTGATGAAAAACCTGAACGCGCTCGAAAAAGAGATGATCGTCTATAAAGCGGCGCAGGAAAAACACGTCATTACCGTCTTCACCGACATCACCTGCGGCTACTGCCACAAGCTGCATGAAGAGATGAAAGACTACAACGCGCTGGGCATTACCGTGCGTTACCTGGCCTTCCCGCGCGCGGGCGTGCAGAGCCAGCCAGAGCAGGACATGAAGGCGATCTGGTGTGCGAAAGACCGCAACAAAGCGTTTGATGACGCCATGAACGGCAAAGGCGTTAAGCCGGCCTCCTGCGACATTGATATTGCTAACCACTATGCGCTGGGCGTGCAGTTTGGCGTGAGCGGTACGCCTGCGATTGTCCTGAGCAACGGCTACGTCGTTCCGGGCTATCAGGGACCGAAAGAGATGAAAGAGTTCCTCGACGCGCACCAGAAACAGTTTGGTGGTAAATAATCCGCGTGAAAGCCCCAATAAAATTGCGCCGCCGCGAGGCGGTTGAACCGGTTGATTTGCCAGACGATCTCCCGGCACTGCTTAAGCGCCTCTACTCCAGCCGCGGCGTGCGTAGCGCTGAGGATCTTGAACGCAGCGTGAAAGGGATGCTGCCGTGGCAGCAGCTGAGCGGTATCGAAAAAGCCGCTGAAATGCTCTACAACGCGCTTCGTGAGGGAACGCGGATTGTGGTGGTAGGCGATTTCGACGCCGACGGCGCAACCAGCACCGCGCTGAGCGTGCTCAGCCTGCGCGCGCTGGGCTGCGATAACGTCACGTATCTGGTGCCGAACCGTTTTGAAGACGGCTATGGCCTCAGCCCGGAAGTGGTCGATCAGGCCCACGCCCGTGGTGCACAGATGATCATGACCGTCGATAACGGGATCTCTTCCCATGCGGGCGTCGATCATGCTCACGCTTTGGGGATCCCGGTGCTGGTCACCGATCACCATCTGCCGGGCGAAACGCTGCCGGATGCGGAAGCGATTATTAACCCCAACCTGCGCGACTGCGATTTCCCATCGAAATCCCTCGCAGGCGTGGGCGTGGCGTTTTATCTGATGCTGGCGTTGCGTACCCTGTTACGCGACAAGGGCTGGTTCGACTCCCGCGGTATTGCCGTACCTAACCTGGCAGAATATCTCGATCTGGTGGCGCTGGGTACCGTCGCGGACGTGGTGCCGCTTGATACCAATAACCGCATTTTGACCTGGCAGGGCTTAAGCCGCATCCGGGCAGGCAAGTGTCGTCCGGGGATCAAGGCGCTGCTGGAGATTGCCAACCGCGATCCGCTCAAGCTGGCGGCAAGCGATTTGGGCTTTGCCCTCGGGCCGCGTCTGAACGCTGCCGGAAGGCTGGACGATATGTCCGTCGGCGTGGCGCTGCTGCTGTGCGATAACATTGGTGAAGCACGCGTGCTGGCCAACGAGCTAGACGCGCTGAACCAGACCCGTAAAGAAATTGAGCAGGGGATGCAGGCCGAAGCGCTGACCCTGTGCGAAAAGCTTGAGCGCAGCGGCGATACACTGCCGGGCGGTCTGGCGATGTACCATCCTGAGTGGCATCAGGGCGTGGTCGGTATTCTGGCGTCGCGCATTAAAGAGCGTTTCCACCGTCCGGTGATCGCGTTTGCCCCCGCGGGCGACGGCACGCTGAAAGGCTCTGGCCGCTCAATCCAGGGTCTGCACATGCGCGATGCGCTGGAGCGTCTCGATACGCTTCACCCGGGTCTGATGATCAAGTTTGGCGGCCATGCGATGGCGGCGGGCCTGTCGCTGGAAGAGGCGAAGTTCGACGAGTTTCAGCGGCTGTTTGGTGATCTGGTCACCGACTGGATTGACCCGGCCCTGTTGCAGGGGGAAGTGGTGTCCGATGGCGAGCTTTCACCGCTTGAGATGACGATGGACGTGGCGCAAATGCTCCGCGATGCCGGTCCGTGGGGACAAATGTTCCCGGAACCGCTGTTCGACGGGCGTTTCCGCCTGCTGCAGCAGCGTATCGTCGGCGAACGTCATCTGAAAGTGATGGTCGAGCCCGTGGGCGGTGGTCCGTTGCTGGACGGCATTGCCTTCAACGTTGACACGGCGGTATGGCCGGACAACGGCGTGCGCGAGGTTGAGCTGGCGTACAAACTGGACATCAACGAGTTTCGCGGTAACCGCACCCTTCAGATCATCATCGACAATATCTGGCCAATTTAGCGGCAGTAATCTCTATAAAAAAGGGCGTGGATTCGGTACAATCCCGCTCTTATCACCGCATTTTGACAAGTCCATAAAAGAAAACAGACCATGTTTGAAATTAATCCGGTAAAAAACCGTATTCAGGACCTCACGGAGCGCTCTGACGTTCTTAGGGGGTATCTTTGACTACGATGCCAAGAAAGAGCGTCTTGAAGAAGTAAACGCCGAGCTGGAACAGCCCGACGTCTGGAACGAACCTGAACGCGCACAGGCGCTGGGTAAAGAGCGTTCCTCTCTCGAAGCTATCGTAGATACGCTGGATCAAATGGCCCAGGGGCTGGAAGATGTTTCCGGTTTGCTGGAGCTGGCCGTCGAAGCCGACGACGAAGAAACCTTTAACGAAGCCGTGGCAGAACTCGACGTGCTGGAAGAGAAGCTGGCGCAGCTTGAGTTCCGCCGTATGTTCTCCGGCGAATACGACAGCGCTGACTGCTATCTCGATATTCAGGCTGGTTCTGGCGGCACCGAAGCGCAGGACTGGGCCAGCATGCTGACGCGTATGTACCTGCGTTGGGCAGAAGCGCGTGGCTTCAAAACCGAAATTATCGAAGAGTCTGAAGGTGAAGTCGCGGGTCTGAAATCCGTCACTATCAAGATCATTGGCGATTACGCCTACGGATGGCTGCGTACCGAAACCGGCGTTCACCGCCTGGTGCGTAAGAGCCCGTTCGACTCCGGTGGCCGTCGTCATACCTCCTTCAGCTCCGCGTTTGTTTACCCGGAAGTTGATGAAGATATTGATATCGAAATTAACCCGGCGGACCTGCGTATCGACGTTTACCGCGCATCCGGTGCGGGTGGTCAGCACGTTAACCGTACGGAATCTGCGGTGCGTATTACCCACATTCCAACCAACACGGTAACGCAATGCCAGAACGACCGTTCCCAGCAT
Source organism: Enterobacter sp. ECC-019 (assembly GCF_043974075.1). Lineage (NCBI taxonomy): Bacteria > Pseudomonadati > Pseudomonadota > Gammaproteobacteria > Enterobacterales > Enterobacteriaceae > Enterobacter > Enterobacter sp. ECC-019. The sequence goes on along the minus strand of NZ_CP143759.1, from coordinate 4,652,110 downwards.
AAGAACAAAGACCAGGCCATGAAGCAGATGAAAGCGAAGCTTTATGAACTGGAGATGCAGAAGAAAAATGCTGAGAAACAGGCGATGGAAGACAACAAGTCCGACATCGGTTGGGGCAGCCAGATCCGTTCTTACGTCCTTGATGACTCCCGCATCAAAGACCTGCGTACCGGGGTTGAAACCCGCAACACGCAGGCGGTGCTGGACGGCAGCCTGGACCAATTTATCGAAGCAAGTTTGAAAGCAGGGTTATGAGGAACCAACATGTCTGAACAACAAGCACAGGGCGCTGACGCGGTAGTCGATCTTAACAACGAACTGAAAACCCGCCGCGAGAAGCTGGCAGCGCTGCGCGAGCAGGGCGTGCCGTTCCCGAACGATTTTCGTCGTGACCATACCTCAGACCAACTGCACGCTGACTTCGACGCTAAAGAGAACGAAGAGCTGGAAGCGCTGAACATCGAAGTGGCCGTTGCAGGCCGCATGATGACCCGTCGTATCATGGGTAAAGCCTCCTTCGTGACCTTGCAGGACGTTGGCGGCCGTATTCAGCTGTACGTTTCCCGTGACGACCTGCCGGAAGGCATCTACAACGAGCAGTTCAAGAAGTGGGACCTGGGCGATATTCTGGGCGCGAAAGGTAAACTGTTCAAAACCAAAACCGGTGAACTGTCTGTCCACTGCACCGAGCTGCGTCTGCTGACCAAAGCCCTGCGCCCGCTTCCGGACAAATTCCACGGCCTGCAGGATCAGGAAGCGCGCTATCGTCAGCGCTACCTGGATCTCATCTCTAACGATGACTCCCGTAAGACCTTCAAAATTCGCTCCCAGATCATGGCCGGTATCCGCCAGTTCATGGTGAACCGCGACTTTATGGAAGTGGAAACCCCAATGATGCAGGTGATCCCTGGCGGCGCGTCTGCGCGTCCGTTCATCACTCATCACAACGCCCTGGACCTGGACATGTACCTGCGTATCGCGCCGGAACTGTACCTGAAGCGTCTGGTGGTTGGTGGTTTCGATCGCGTGTTCGAAATCAACCGTAACTTCCGTAACGAAGGTATCTCCGTTCGTCATAACCCAGAGTTCACCATGATGGAACTCTATATGGCGTACGCGGATTACAAAGATCTGATCGAGCTGACCGAATCTCTGTTCCGCACCCTGGCGCAGGATATTCTGGGCACCACCGAAGTCCCTTACGGTGAAGAAGTCTTCGACTTCGGCAAGCCGTTTGAAAAACTGACCATGCGCGAAGCGATCAAGAAATACCGTCCTGAAACCAACATGGTGGATCTGGATAACTTCGACTCTGCGAAAGCCATCGCCGAAAGCATCGGTATCAAGGTTGAGAAGAGCTGGGGTCTGGGCCGTATCGTGACCGAGATCTTCGAAGAAGTGGCCGAAGCGCACCTGATTCAGCCGACCTTCATCACCGAGTATCCAGCTGAAGTCTCTCCGCTGGCGCGTCGTAATGACGAGAACCCGGAAATCACCGATCGCTTCGAATTCTTCATCGGCGGCCGTGAAATTGGCAACGGCTTTAGCGAGCTGAACGATGCGGAAGACCAGGCGCAGCGTTTCCAGGACCAGGTTGACGCGAAAGCGGCAGGCGACGACGAAGCGATGTTCTTCGACGAAGACTACGTGACCGCGCTGGAGCACGGCCTGCCGCCGACGGCGGGTCTGGGTATTGGTATCGACCGTATGGTGATGCTGTTCACCAACAGCCACACCATCCGTGACGTGATCCTGTTCCCGGCGATGCGCCCGGTGAAGTAAGGCGTTAAGATGTAAAAAAAGCCCCGAAAGGGGCTTTTTTATTGCGCCGCGAAGGCTTTGAGTTTTTCGCGGGCGGTTGTCGCTTCCATGACCATCCACGGGCTAAAGGCCCAGGGCGTCGCGTCCAGCGCGCGGAATAACGCGTCCAGCTCAACCCACTGATAGTCCATCACTTCATCTTCGTTTATCGTCACGTCATTGGTGATGCGTGCAGCGAATACCGGACAAATTTCATTTTCCACGATCCCGGACGGGTCGGTTTCCCGATAGCGAAATTCAGGGGCGACGGCGGTGATATCGGCCAGTTCAGCGCCCACTTCAAAGCGGCAGCGGCGGATTATCGCCTGTATCGTCTCTTCGCCGGACTGCGGGTGGCCGCAGACGGAGTTGGTCCAGACGCCGGGCCAGGCTTTTTTGCTTAAGGCGCGTCGGGTGATCAGACATTCGCCGTTTGCGTTAAAAAGCCAGGAAGAGAAAGCCAGATGCAGCGGGGTATGTAAGGTGTGCGCGGCATATTTTTCCTGAGTGCCAATCACCATTCCCTGGTCGTTTACCAAAATAACGTGTTCTTGAATACTCATTGATGCTCCAGTGCCAAATTGCCGAGTGGTTCAGCACCATCAGCCGGATCATTATACGGCATTCTTATACGAACGGTTTGGCTCGTAGAGCGGAAAAGGGCATGACCCATATTCGTTTTGGCTGTTATCATAGTGCGCCATTCACGCTGACCGAGGATCTGTTTTGTTTGCAGGAAGCCTGACGAGAAACCCCATCACCGCCATTTTTTGCCTGACGCTGACGCTATTGCTGGCGGGCTGTTCAGGGAGCAAATCTTCGGATATGGGTAGCTATTCCGGTTCGGTCTATACCGTTAAGCGCGGGGATACGCTGTATCGAATTTCGCGCGCGACGGGGACCAGCGTGAAGGATCTGGCGCGGCTGAATAATCTCTCACCGCCCTACACCATCGAGGTGGGGCAGCAGCTGAAGGTTAGCGGCGGATCGTCCTCGGGTAAAAAATCCTCTTCGAAAGGCAAAACCGCCAAAGTGACGCCGTCTTACGCGGTGCCGCAGTCGTCCTGGCCGCCGGTCGGTCAACGCTGCTGGGTCTGGCCGGCCAGCGGTAAAGTGGTGCTGCCGTACTCCCTGTCTGAGGGGGGGAACAAAGGTATTGATATCGCGGCTGCACGCGGTACGCCGGTTTATGCCTCCGGGGCAGGGAAGGTGGTTTACGTGGGTAACCAGCTGCGCGGCTACGGTAACCTGATCATGATTAAGCATGGCGAAGACTACATCACGGCCTATGCGCATAACGACACGATGCTGGTCAACAACGGGCAGAACGTCAAAGCCGGGCAGAAGATTGCCACTATGGGCAGCACCGGTACGGATGCGGTGAAGCTGCATTTCCAGATTCGCTATAAGGCGACGGCCATCGATCCACAGCGTTATCTTCCAGCGCCCGGCAGCAAACCGAAGTGCTAAGTGATTATTTAATCGCCGGTTAGTTGCGAAGAGGCTTGTATGAAGGTGTGTAAGGTCTATAATGCCTTACGCACCTCAAAGCGGGCGTAGTTCAATGGTAGAACGAGAGCTTCCCAAGCTCTATACGAGGGTTCGATTCCCTTCGCCCGCTCCAAAAACTCCCTAACGTATTCATTCCACTATCTTTTTCTAAACCATACGTGACGGCGCTCGTGATCCTCCTACAAAGGGGTCATACAGCCGATGGCGCAGCGTGATAATCTCTATCGACGTCCAAGCGGTATCTATGTTCTGCGGATCACCGTTCCGGTTCGTTATCGCGCCATGATAGGGCAGCGTGAAATTCATGCATCTACCCGCACAACCCACCTTGCAAATGCCAGAGCTATTGCCGCGCGTTTGCTGGAGAAGTGGTATGCGTCTCTGGAAGAGTTCAGGCAAGTGGATAAAGAGAAGATCAGGGGCAATGCCCCATTGTTGACTGGAGCAGGCAAAATCAGCCTGGCGTTGTTTTGCGGTTCATTTGGGGTAGGGGCTGAGACTGTCGTCCAGCATCTTCTGGCAGCCAATGTGCCGCTGTATGCCCTTGTGTCTAACCAGCGTGGCTTTCTGATTGATGATTTCAGCACGCTTGAGCGTGATCCTGATACGCATGGGTTCGTTTTGAATAACATTGCGTATGGCGGTGCTGAGGCTGCGGTAAACGGCTATATGCAGATTTACCAGCCGCAGTTTGCCCTTGTTGAATTGCTGAACGGCCGAGAGGTTGAGGTTACGGTATTCAGGGCTAACAACGGCAATCCTCTTTCCCTCTGGTTGTTGGATTTACCCGGGGTGACGCTGAATGCAAGTTCTTTGTTCATCAACAACGTGCAAGCTGAAAAACTGCGTAGCGCTTGGGATAAGGCGCTTGCGAAATCGGAGCCAACATTAAGTGCTCTGCCATGCGCTCCGGTAGGTGTAACACCAGCGATTCCTGTGGCCGCTACCATCAACCCGTATTGCAACCCGACATATGCGAGCATGACGGTTTCAGCATTGCTGAAAGCGTTTTTGGTCTATAAAAATACAGGCGATATTAAGCTAGCCAGCGAGGGAAAAATTCGTTCCAGAATTGAACACTTCGTGGAGATAATGGGCGATTTAACTCTAGGCGAACTTAATCGTGACGTTGTGAAAGATTACGTCACCAAAATGCAGAATATGCCCGGTAATCTGTATTTGATGCGGCGAAAATACAAGATTTCAGATACGCAAAAGCTTATTGAAATAGCACTAGCTGATGGCCAGCCAGTTATGAGTCGAGATGCCATTGGCAGGCATATTGAGTCACTGGGTTCTATGCTCAAATGGGCTAAGAGCGAACGTTACCTTTTTGATAACCCTGCTGAGAATGTGCTGGCTCAGCGCCGCGTGATGGTGCGTGAGCAGGATCGCCGCGACCTCTTCACCGACGAGGAACTAGAGCAAATTTTCTCGGCTGACTGGTTTAAGAAAGGCGCGGGAAAGCCCAATCAATACGGACGTTATACGAGCTTCCGCCCGTTTCACTACTGGTTGCCTCTGTTGGCATTATATGTGGGCGGGCGCATCAATGAGCTTTGCCAGCTTTATCTGACGGATATTCGCGAAGATAAAAACGGGGTTGCCTATATTGATTTTAACCTTGATGCGCCGGATAAGGTGATGGATGAAGAAGCGCAGGCTGGTGGCGATAAATCATTAAAGACGGTGAATGCGATCCGTCAGGTTCCAATTCACCCGCGACTTATCGAACTAGGGCTGCTGGAGTATGTAGATGCATTGAAAGCTGCCGGGTATGATCGTCTTTTCCCTGAGTTGAAGCACAACAAAATCAAAGGATATCGTGCCGCCGCATCAAAATGGTTTAACGAAAACTACTTTGGCAAAGTCCTCGGTTTTACCCGTGACGGTAAGAAAACGTTCCATTCGCTGCGGCATACTTTCATCAACACCGTAGACAAGTTTGAGATCAACGAACGCACGATTGCGCAGCTTGTTGGACATGTTCGGGGCAGCACCACCGCGATGACAACCTATCGTAAGGATGCTGATGTGGGAGAGCAATTGGGCGTGATTTCGCAGCTTCGCTACAGTTTGCCTGATATTGCGCAGTTCGACTCGCAAGCGGGTATCAAGGCGGTCATCGACGCACGGCGCAGGCATAAATCATAGGATCTGCCAAACGCGCCAGGAAGCTCTGTGGCGCGTTTTTATCAAAGATAGTGTCTATCAGAGCAAAAGTTGCATTAGCCCTCGCTTGTGCTCTCTGTATCTGTAACCTAACAAATCAGCTAAAATAATTGTATTAGATAACTTTATATAGAGGATGAATTAATGGACAGCTACATGGAGCCAGATCCGGAGAAAACTTATATAAGCCCCAGCTTGCCATCTTTTGGTAACAAAGATTTGAAAATACGAATTGCCTCAAAAGCGATAGTTAGTAATGAAGGATATGAGTTCGCAAAAATTAAGGATGAAATTATACTCAGGCACAAGCTAGATGCATCAACTTATATAACAGCGAAGTTTTTTGAAAGTAGCAAGGAAATATTTGTTCTATCTATTCAAAAGTTTTCCACGCAAACTGGACAGCCTTATGGTTCTGGTTTTTCTTTTATAGGTGATGAAATTGGTAAGTTTATTGAATTTCTAGCTAACATTAATTCAATGGGCTTTAACGGCAATGGTCCCATGAAAATTACGGATGAGGAGCTTAGGGAAATCGTTTTAACTAATAACCAAGCTTCACAACTTTTAAATGGGAATGAGGTGGCTATCTCTGAGGCGCTTAAAACACATGTGACTAAAAAAGATATTATATCAATAGCATACCGTAAAAAACAACTTGATACATTTAATCGACTTCTTAATGATGAAGCATTTTTTGAATATGCTAAGAAAGAAAAAAACTGTTCGAATGAGGCTTTGTGGCAAAAGTTTTTTGAAAAAAATCCTTGGATTTTTGGATATGGATTAAGTTATATCTACTTATCAAGTTTGAACGATAAGAAAATAGAGCAAGTTGTTCAGGGAGTGCAGATTGGCCAACATGGAAAACGAGTTGATGGATTGCTGAAAACAAGAGGTGCAATTTCTAATCTATGTTTCGTTGAAATAAAAACAAATACAACTGGTTTACTAGCTAATACTCCATATCGCTCAGGTTGTTGGGCCCCATCTAGTGAATTAACTGGTGCGGTGGCACAAATTCAAGGGACAGTTTCTTACGCTATGGATTCAATAAAAAGGAATTTAAATTTAACAGATTCTTATGGGGATCCAACGGGAGAGGAACTATTTAATTTTAATCCAAAATCATTTTTGGTTGTAGGTAATCTCTCTCAGTTTTCATCTGATAATGGTATCAATCATGATAAATTGCGGTCGTTTGAAAATTTTAGAAGCAATTTGATACGTCCAGAAGTTATCACTTTTGATGAGCTGTATGAAAGAGCTCGGTTTATTGTTGCATTTAGCGAAAATATATGATCTCTTTTTTATATGAAAACTATAGATACCCCATAATGATCAAGGGGCTACAAATATTGTGGCGCCATGAACCGTATCCCTAATTATTTATTTTCGGAGCCCGTCCACGCTTTCTGGTGGTAGGTTCATTACTGTTCTAATGCTGGTTCCAATGCTGCGAATAATGTCTTCGCGTGGGCCGCTGCGCCAGTCATCGCTTGCATAAAAAGCATTGAGAATCGCAGCCATTTTTTCAGCGCTGTCAAAGGCGCGAATCAGGTAGTAGCAATCCGGATCATGAAGCGAGTTACCAAACGACACGACATCGATCCCGTGTCCTTGGTGTAGGGGAACACTGATTTCCTGCATGATGGCATGAAAAGCGGCACCGCTGCCTTTGCGTAAGGTGTATTGCAGTATTTCGACGATTCTCAAGCGTTATCTCCGTGTCGCCCTTGGGCGGCTCCTGGTTGACAGTAATAAAGTAAACCGGACTGGGCCATTAAGCTACTACTAATCAGTCAGTCATCCGTAAGCAGGAGCAGCAAGCCCCCTCAGACGCGCTGGGAAGCTCTCTGGCGAGTTTTTTAAAGAAGGTAGTGGAAATCATGGTGCAAAATTCGCGGCGCTCTCATAGAGTTCCTGGCGTAGCCAAGTGAAACAGGTTGCATTCGAATGGAATCAAAATGCCGCGTGATAACCTGTCATAACTATATTATGCGGCCACACATAATCCCGGCTATAAAAGCTCAAAAACTTCTCCGGCAAGTTTTTGAGCTGATGGCTGTTACCAGTCTTTTGCAGCAGAGCTACTTTCAGTCACGATCTCACGTTTGTATTGTTCAACAATATCATTCAACGCTTTTTTAGCTTTTGCTTGTCCACCAACAGTCATATTTGGCGAATCTATAGCAGGGAACGCAATCCCGCTGGCTACATGAGCCGGACGATAAATGTGGATATCATCAAAGGTAATGCGGGCTTTATCATCCTTTGTGTCGATTTTCATAGTGAATTTATATCGAACATCTTCATTAGCCAAGCAATCATTAAAACCGTCACATGGGTATTTAACATTCCCTTTACCAACAATCGAACCTTCTTCTTTATCGGCATATTGAATCACGCTGTTAGAATCAGTGAAGGCCTTTGCAACCCAAATTTTGGAACTGCTGTAAAGTGCATCCTTTTTAACCCCGGGAACGTTAACAACACTGACTATACTACCCAGCGGTTGTTTAGCTGCTTCCATATCTGGTGAGGTAACACAACCAGTCAACACTGTAATACTGGATACAATCAAACTTGCTAAAATAGCTTTCATCATTACTTTGTTCATTCGATTTGTCCTTAGCGCATTTTTATTAAGTGCAGTATGTAAATATGGCGCGGAATGAAGTTGGTTTCTCAAAGCCGCAGGAAAGGTCTCGCTTTTCTATTGTCAGCCATAGTGGATATAGGCCATAACAGCGACAGCAACGAGTGCGCCAAAACGTAATAAGCCTTTACGATGCTTGGTTACCCATTTCCGCTCGTAACGCAGCGGCGTGTAGAATGGAGTTACCCATTTAAGGAACTCTGCGTTGAGGTTGTCCAAAGACACTTCGGGTTCTTTAAGATTGCTGGCGACGATGTATTGGCGTCGTAGTAAATCGACCCGGCAGTTACCGATGCGTTCTCTTTCAGTTGTAAGCTCAGACTCATCAACGAAATTAAACGACTCTATGACAACTTGGTGTGCGGCCTGTAAATCTTTATGGGTGACAAAAGCATCACAGGTGATCAGGCTCCCTTGAGAGGTGAATGTCTGGAGGTCGATGCCGTGAGTTGCTTGTAAATTATCAATTAGTTGTTGTCTGATGCCTCTATAAAATGGCCGGATGTAACCCCATTTGGGATCGATATCTCGACCACACTCCACATAGCTGAAAAACTCGCCTTCTATGGAATTGCCATGCCAATCAAAGCGCACATAACCATCCGGTTGGGCTTGGTAATAACTGGATACGGGCATAAGCTTCCTTGAGAAAGACGATCAGAAAATTCCTAAGTAGCTAATTGAACTATGTGGGAGAGAATTTTTCAACAATGTTTATCTGCAAGTATAAGGATGATTTTGCAACCCCCGAAGTTTTTGAACGCAATGCCTAAGAGGGGGGCTTCCAAACCTAGGACCTCCACTTTTTCGCGCCCAGCTTATTTGGCTGCATTTGCACCGCGAACACGTTGAAGGTTAACAATGTTTGGTTCGTGTTTGATTGAAAGGAACAGCAACCAACAAACAGTGATAACTACGGTATGTAAGCTAATAGTTGAGTTGCTATATATAGTTATTAAGAGAACTGCATCCAGACCAGCAGGAATGCGGCTTCTTTCTTGCTGATTGTCACTTTTTTTTGGAATAGGGGAACGGGCCGCGGCTCAAACGTTGAGACGGCGTAAAGCACCTTTGACGGAGTTTTGCAGATCGTTAACAACCGCCAGATGAGAGCTTTCTTTACGCAGGCGCTTATCACCGTTGACCATCATCCAGCTACGTTTATCCCTACGGCCGATATTATCGAAAGAATGCAATCCGCGTTCGGCTGTAGCATCGTTCACCTTACGAACCGCATTGATAGCGGTAACCCGGAACATATCACCGTTAGCCATCATTTCAGGTTCAATTGGTTTGCGAAATTTGAACAGGTGAGTGAGGGTTTCAAATCGAAAGCGCTGCATGTCGCTAAGACGGTGAAGAGAGTAGTGAGTGAGCGCAGCACCTTTTAACGTGACTTCAACACGAGCGCGTTGCTCTTCTACAGGTAGTTTCTGACCGTTGTCAGTGCGTTTGTGGTAGACCTGCCACGAGATGTTGTCCCACTTGTTACCTGTCCTGAAGTTTCGATATGGAGTGATACGTGTTCCGGGGAAAAGGTAGACGTTTTTCCACGAAGTGGGATTGAATTGCCTTGGTCGGGTTCCGTTACTAAATAGGCTTGTCTGAAGCCGATAGGTCATTGCTCTTGTCGCTGATACTGACCGTTGCTTATGCCTGAAATCGCAGAAAACTTCGACTCCCACGATTTGCGGCTCATGCACAAAGGGGAAACGGTTTTGCAGTGATTTGAGTGCCGTTTCCAGCTTCCCGCAATGTTTTACCAGTAGATCGCGGAAGCGAATCCGAAACACATCGTTAGTGTTGCTTATCATGGGCTTTACCCACGGTTTTATGTTGTTACCGGGACGGAGTTCGCATGATGTCAACTTTGAGATACGTAGGCCGCAGGGTTCAACCCAGAGTTTTAATCCAGTGAGTTTATGTAGTTCGTCTTGGATGAAGCGATGCTGGGTCCGTTTGGATAAACTGACTTTTATGTCCAGCCAGTCGATCCCGGCTGAAACCTTAAAGGATTTGCGGTCTGCTTCGGTAGCTTTGCATTTTCGACTTTTCATAGTGCGACCTTATTGAACGAAACCTCAAAAACGCCCATAGGGTCATTAGCTGATGGGGGAATTTGAGTGTGTTTTGAGCAAGGTAGCACAACGATTTTCTTATAAAAACCTTATTTTTCATGGGACTGCGTTCAGTTTTTGAAAGCACTCATCGTCATTGGTTTAAAGGTATGAGAACACTGTCATTTTTCATATATAAAGGATGCCTTGGCTCACCTGTGGCGTTTAAGACGAAGCACATTGCGCTCGCTGGTAATAGCTGACGGATGGCCATTGAGCGTTTAAGGTGTCTGCCTTCGTTTCCCCATGCAGCAACGATAAGGCCTGCTCCGTCGATAAGTCGCATTAAGTGGCTGTCGTTGTCGGCTCCAATAGGGTCGGCTGCTTTCATCATCTCAAAGCGGTCGGTATGAACGAAAGCAAAAAGGTTGGCCATATAGACACCACCGTAGCCCCAGCTCTTGGCAAACGATATGCAACGGCTCAATGTTTGATCATCGTTCTCAACATCGGCGTATGAAGGGTTTAGCCCAATGAAAAGGGTATATGGTTTTGATGCGTCCCAGATCCGTGATAACGAGTAGCGATACTTTCTACACGGTGAAAATATAGCGTCTTTGATCATTTCCTGTGTCCTTATGAAGTGATGGATTCAGCCTAACAGGTTTACACGTAGTTTAAGCGCCAAAAAACGACCGTTTTCCGACACCTTCCAATCGCGTGCTTTCATACTGTTGGAAAATTAGCCTTGGCTTTTCTGGCAGGCCATCCTAATGTTGGCCTCGTTTTCTGGCAGGGGCCGGATGAGGAGATGACTATGGCGATTTTTGGCTACGGGCGTGTTTCGACATCGCAACAGGATACTGAGAACCAACGGCTGGAACTTGGGCAGGCTGGGTGGCAAATTGATTACTGGTTCGCTGATGTTGTTAGCGGGAAGGTTCCGGCAATGCAACGTAAAGCGTTTTCTGAAATGCTCAATAAAATCCGTGATGGTGAAACGTTGGTGGTAGCGAAACTCGATCGTCTGGGGCGTGATGCGATTGACGTCCTGCAAACGATAAAGGCGCTGGCTGAGCGTAATATCAAAGTCATTGTCCACCAGCTTGGCACAACTGATCTCACCTCTGCTGCCGGTAAGCTTCTGTTGTCGATGCTGGCAGCAGTTGCGGAGATGGAGCGTGACTTGCTAATTGAACGCACTCAGGCGGGGCTGTCACGAGCAAAAGCCGAAGGCAAGAAGCTGGGAAGACCGTCGAAAATAGCGCCTGAAGCCCGTGACGCGATTGTAGAGAAAAAGTATAGCGGAACCAGTGTCAGTGCGTTAGCACGAGAATATGGCGTTTCTAGAGCAACTATAGCGTCTATCATGTCTTTAAACGAGAGCAGAGTGTCACAGAATGAGAAGGATGAGATTGATGTCATTTATAAGGTGTTGTAGATTTTCTGAGTAGCTCATGATCGTCATAATGAGATAAGAGCGTAGTAATCATTATAGGGGGTGTAAATGTCGCTTGTTCTTCCTGTGAGATTAGATAGCGAAATATTAATTTCGAACGGAAATGATTCTTTTTCGATAACTCAATTAACAGATTTTTATATAACTGGTAATTATAGGTTTTTTGATTTGTCTGGGATGCCAACAAAGGTGAATGGTTATGACTCTTCAAATGAAAATGAAGGTAGAGGACTGAGGGTAACCAATCTATGTGGGATTCTAAATGGAGAATTTCTTAAGCTATGTCCAAAATGTGGTCAGGCCAAGAACTTTTATCATTATGGAGCTTCATATAGAACGACTAATGAGAAAAGAGACCAAAGTGAATGTGAGGTTTGTAGAGGTAATTATTAAAAAATTAAATGTTGCTAGGTGGTTTTTATGACAAGAGTAACTTCTGAATCCCACATTGGCGAGCTAGGTTCAGCGTTTTTACAATATCTATGTAGTAAACAAGAAGTAATTTACCGTCCAGTTAGGATTTTTGATGTTGGTATAGATGCGTTTATTGAGCCTCAAGTGGGCAATATTGCTACAGGAGCAATGATAGGAGTTCAAATAAAAACAGGGAAAAGTTTTAAAACGAGTTCAGGTCGTTATTCTTTCAAAAGTGATAAAGCTCATTTTGAATATTGGTCTAGATGCACTTTGCCTATAATAGGTGTCGTCTATGATCCTGAGGATGAAAAAGGTGTTTGGGTTAATTTGAGCGATATAGCTAAGGACAGGCTTACCAATAAAGGGCCATGGGTAATTAATCTTTCGGTTCAAGAACACTTATTAGACTCTGACAGCTTGCAAACCCTTATTGATAGCGCTGAATTAACAAGGATTAAGAAAGATTTTATTAAATTTTCTTACTTAACCATGCCTCAATCGAATCAAAAGAAAGAGAAAGATTCATTTCAAAATTTAAGCACCATCTCATCTCATACTGCATGGGATGAACTATTAGATACTTTTCTTTCCCTTCTTTATGATGACAGAATTGTTGCTGATGCTGGTTATAGATTAAGTTTATATTTCCCGAAGGAAAAAAGTGATTTTCGCTACCAATATATAATAAAAAGATTGTCTTTGCTTAATGATGTCCAGTTAATCAAAATGATATTTTCAGTGAAGGTTGCATTGGATGATTGTTATGAGCATGTGGCGGAGCATATATGTAATATAATGAGATACATTCCAGATATATGTTTAAGGTTGGAAAGTATTATCTTCAACAATAATTTGAGTAATGATGTGAATGCTGTTGCTATTCAATTGATTGAATCTTTATCAGAATATGAACGTCAAGATTTATGGGACATGATTAGTAATAAAAGGTTGTTGTAACATGATTTCTATATTTTTGGGGGCCGGTTTTTCTAAATGGGCTTTCGATTTGCCACTGGTAAGTCAGCTTTTTGATTTTAATATCTCTTACCTTACTGCCTCAGAAGAGAAAAAGCTCTATCTAATTAAGGAGGATTGGTCTGTCTGGATACAAAAAAATCCGGAAGCAACATACGAAAATTTTGTTTATTGATGTATTAATAAATCTTCTCACCGTAGGAGCAGAGTTGTTTGGTATGTTAATAGAAGGTTAACTGAACCATTCATTACTAGGATTCGTGGTGGATATTCTGCTGCTATGTTCGATGAAAAAATTGTGAAAAAAAATGAAAGGATAGTTTTTTTACGTAATTTATTTAATGAGCTAGAGCGGGCTGGTTTAAAAAATATCATTACTTGTAATTATGATAATATTGTCGAGTATATCCTAGGTTGCTCTGGATTTAATTATGGTATAAAAAATGAAATTTTAGTGGGAAGAGGAAGAAATCCACAATTTCCTTGGCAAAATGCAGATGTGAGAGTTACTGGTGAGATCCTGCTGGCTAAATTACATGGCTCTTTATCGTGGGACAAATATAATAAATACACCAGCGGCAAACCTGGCAGGACAGGGAAAGCTTTAATTGTTCCCCCTGCTCCTGAAAAAGAACCTCCGCTTGAATTACTAGATGTTTGGACATTTGCTAGGAATGCCTTAGCCAATAGCAAAGTCTTAATTGTTTTTGGTTTTTCTTTTAATGCGTATGATAATGCTTTGCTGAATCTATTGAGGGAAAGTGGCTCAAATTTGAAAAAGGTAATTTTGATAGATCCCTATCCGAAAGTTGATGAGGCCAAATGTCTTTGGCCTTCGGCATCAATAGAGACTATCAACCCCTTAAATGATATTGTTTTTCCGGAAAAGTGGTTCGAAATATTATGAGCAGGTTGCTTAATTTATTCAAATGAAGCTGCGATTACTTCCCCGGTATTGGCGTTGAAAACACAAAAATACTGAAGCGGTGTTTGCATCCCAAGACTGTTAATAGCCTTAGCCTGTTGTCCAAATGCTTGAATCGTTTTCTTTTTCTCGTCGTGCCATAAGTAAGTTCCGAAAACCGGTTGAGCTTCACTTTCCTGCCACACATGGCGAAACGTCGCTTTATTGTCCATTACCTGCTTGCACTGTCTGACGGGGTTGTGGTGCGCTTTTGCATAGCATTCCGGTGTATTATCTGAGCAAGAAGCACCTTGCTTTTCTGTTGTGTGTTCTGCACTCACAGCAGAAAACGCACACACTCCCAGCACCAAAGCGAGAGTTCCCAAAATGCCCCATGATATTGCTCGTATGCTGCTGATCTGCCGCTTTATTGAAACGTGAGCAACTATGCTGTAACTGGCCCAGCTAAGCACGGCTCCCGCTGCCATCGGTAATATAAAGCCTGATTCCGTCATGATTCCCTCATTTGCCAAACAACATCACAGCTTGTAGTGAGTGCTGGAGACACTTAACCAGTGATGACCATCATACGGTTTTGATTTTATTTGTCACTATTGGTATTCATTTTGAATCTATTTGGTGTAGTGATACAGGCTTCTTGCGAGGGAGATTGTGCTCACAAATAGAGCTTTTAGATTCAAAATGTCTCATATGGAGCGTGGCCTTACAGTGGTCAAAACTGCACATTCAGTGCATGAAAAAGACCTTGAGAATACAGTTTGGCGAGCGGGTAAAAGAACTGCGCATTGCCACCGGAATGAGCCAGGAAGCCTTTGCTGATCGGTGTGGGTTTGCTCGTAGTTATATGAGTCGTATTGAACGTGGTGGCTCCAACGCGTCTCTTGATGCGATTGAGGTGCTGGCTAACGCTCTGAGTGTTGAGCCATGGCAGTTATTAGCGTCTGACTCATCTAAAGATGACGACCCGGAACTGTTGGTTCCATACGCGGCCGATGGCTCGTGCTTTAATCCTGGACTTGCGAGTAGTCGCGATGGTTCGTTTGGCGTAGGTGATAAAGCGGCTCAGAAGCGTTTTGGCACGTTTTCCGAAGCACTTGAGTATCTACGTAGCATGGAGACCGCAAGGTGGCGTAGGCCCAATGCCAGTGGCAACTGGGGCATTGTTTCGGCAGTGCGGTGGGGCAAACTGAGAAAGTGAAGTAAGTGTAAGTTTATGAATTCTGGATGCTGTATTAATGAACAGTCTTCTTTGGCAAAAGGTGAGACACCTATGAATCAGTCTTACTCTTCTATAAGAGTCGACAAAACATCAAAATCTAGGTGCGTTACGTAGGCGTTACAGTGGCATTTCACTTCGGTAGTGGAGAGTTTTTTGAACAATAATCATTTAATATCATATGATTGGCTAAATGCGCTGAATAATCTTGAGTTACTGTCACTTCATTCCGAAATTTTAACGCAGTTGCGTTTTAGAGGTGTCATTCGCACCAAGAATAATCCTGTTGGTGACTATGCTGAATGGCTGGTTTCTAAAGCACTGGGTATGACTCTTCTCAGTAATTCGTCGGCGGGCGCTGATGCCATTGATGCTAATGGCCTGAAAGTGCAGATCAAAGCTAGGAGAGTTACGCCGGATAATCCTTCCCGGCAGCTTAGTGCCTTGCGTAACTATGAGGCAGCCGATTTTGATTATTTAATCGCGGTTATTTTCGATGAGACTTACAACATTCTTGATGCTTACAAAATCCCACATGAAGTAATTCGAGATTATGCACGGCATAGTGACCACGTTAACGCACATATCATTAACCTCAAGGGCGCGATTCTTACTGATCCCCGAGTTAGTTCCATCAAAGAAAACTTGATTGTCAGGAGTTCGGCTTCAGTCAATGAAGCGGCTATGCAAACCCTTCCACCCGAACCTATGGAAGAGGTTTTGAATCAACCAGAGAAGATAACGAGTAGTGTTACCCTGGTCAGCCTCCTTAAGGCTATTGGGATGGAGTGCTTCGTAAACTACTACCATCATTTTGCCGATTCAAATTTACCAAGCGCTTATATCATTGAGCAAATGCACTCACGTGAGGGTTATACAGAGAAAAGTTGCCGGAGCCGTCTCAGTAAAGCGCGAAAAGTGATCAGGGATGGTTTAAGTATTGAGGCTTTGGCGTTGATCGCTGACTCTGAGCGAATACAAGATTCTGTCAGAAATGACGCGCTAAAACTTATCAGCGTTCTGGAGTGAAGCGGTTTGCAAAACGTTGTAGTTCCTCCTACAAAAACCTCCTACAATGCATCACGTTTTTGTTAATAAATCCATGGGATTACGAGAACTTTGGAGCGGGGGTGATTTCCCTTCGCCCGCTCCAGACTCATGTCTCCTGAAACCTATCAAACTCAATTTTTCCGTGATATATCAGCAGTTATAGCATCCCATTAATCTATTGAACTCAATTGTACTCGCCCTGGGTCAAGCTCAATGTGGGGGTATGGATGGGGGTATAATTGTCCCCCTTCTGAGAGGCACCCCCAATGAAGCTGACAGCTCGTCAGGTTGGAACTGTAAAACCCAAAGAGAAACCTTACAAACTCGCTATTGGCGTTTATCCCGATATTTCATCAGCTGAAGCCATATGTGGGCGAGAGGATGCAAAAAAGGACATGAGCGGCTGGCAAAGAACCTTCTCTTGAACAGAAAATTGAGAAACTTAGTCGTCAACAAGATGCAGAAAACTCGTTTGAGGCTATCACGCGGGAGTAGTATCAGCGTCGCTATGACCGCTGGTCTGTGTCCTGTCGCGAAGAGATGATGAGAGCCTTTGAAAAGGATGCGTGAAGTGGTTTACTGAATTTCGCCCCTCTGTAAACACTTTTATAGAGTATGAACTTGAGCAACATGACCAGCTTCTACATGGTGTGGCGAAGACTGACTGAACCGGTCAGCCAGCAGCGACCGGATAATGGAAATGCAAGCAGTTGTTATTACCCGTTCTGGTAGCTGTTAAGGGTTACGGGTTATGAGAAAATAACTGACGCAAACGGTTTCGTGGTTTCGAGCCGTTGTAGACACATTATTTATTGCTGTGATGGCATTGTTGTTTAGCATTTTATTTCTGACGTCTCCGCTCCCTGTGGAGACGTTTTTTTCTCACTGAATCGCCACATATTTAACAGACACCTCGCAGTCATTTAAGATGGCTCAATGAGGAAGTACATCATTTCGAGCTTCTCCGCCTACAGAGCGTTGTAGAAAAATAAGTAAGTCTGCTTAAGTTTATTTGCCACTTCGGCAGCCTCCTGCACATGCCCATATAAACCGTTAATGGTTACCCCTGTCTACCTGTCGTTATGCGGTTTAGCGATAAGTTGTTGACGTGCAGTTAAAAATATGGCGCTGACCACCTTAGCAGGGGCGTCTATCTTATCACTACAACTAGCAACATAAGTATGTTGACGAACTCATGCTTATAGGCATAACATTAGTGTGGTTAATGTTTAGGGACAAATCGTACATTGATGTATTTTTGTCAAATACTGATGGCGCGGGCGTAAATGATTTAAGCATCCATGACAACGTAGCGAAGCTGTATTGGTTCGGATCGCAGTTCCTGTCACAACTAGAGAAAATGTAGCTTCATGAGCGCTTATAACGCATGGACTCAAACGACGCAATCGTTTGCGGGGAGTGGTAAGTGTAGACAACAGAAAAAGAAAAGTTGGAAAGATTGAATACCTGATAAGTTGCGCGGGGCTTGTCTTATGGATTCGAAGCTGCATACGTGTCTCTCGTTATGTCGTCTGGGACAAGGTTCCAACTCTAATACGGTGTACTTGTGATAACGGTACCCGAGGCTGAGAACGATTTCGATCTCTCGCTTTTATGACGTAATCAATCAAAAGCTTTTGTGTTGTTGGGCACTGGCTATAGGTGATGGTTTGACCGCTTATAGCGAGGTAGACCTCGGCAGGCTGCTTTTTATCACATATATAGGGATGTATATGCAGGGGGGGAAGTCTAGCCGAGGCAACAGGAATCATCATTTTTTCCGTTGTTCTTTGATGTCGTGAAAACCGTGTGTGAGTTGGTAAGTGTGGTTAAAAAGCGTCTCATACAAGCGCTAAATTGGTGAGATATGGCATCCCGCCAGTTCTGAAGCCGAGCAATGAAATGTGGAGTATTAATGCGAGAAGTTATTTAGGCCACAAGACTGATAGTTTAAGCAGAAAAACAGTGTGCAAATATGGTCAGTATTTCTGGTAGAAATAATTCCTGAATTAGTTCATTCGAGCCAACTGAAATACACCCCGCATACCAGTAGCGCGCTCATCATGACAGTTAATGGGTGTGGTAGGTTAATGCTTAACTTAGATGGGGTAATGTCGAAAACAATCGTTTAACTTAGAAAGCTTCAATGCTTCAAATCCCATTACATGACCAGGAGCTCAGCCGCGAAGTTGACTCAATAAAATAATTATGGATTCTACATCCCTATCTAGAATCCAGGGGAAGTCACATTCCTAATGTACTGAAATTACTTAGTATTGGCATGTAAATGTACAGTAATTGGTTATTGATCCAGTGCAATTTAAATACTTAATAATTTACACAAGGGTCTTTATGTTCTACTAAACAAGTATTTGAGAAAAATATGAATTCAAATTGCAATGAAACTGAATATGCATGTGATGTATCATTTATGGGCGAGAGTCGTTCATGCAATATGCGTGACGGATTTGTAAAAAGCAAAAATATAAATCCACACGCTATTGCAATGTGTATAGGCAAACAGAATTATTCCTATGAGTATGTGGATGACCTTGCGCGCCGTTGGGCTTCTGTCATCGTTGATGGAGCGCAATCAGAAAATTCTCGCGTTGCTATTCTTGGAGACCGAAATATTGTTTCTTACGTAGGTATTTTGGCCACGTTATATGCGGGAGCATGCTTCGTTCCTCTTAATAAAAACTTTCCAAATGAGAGAACTAGCCGCATGCTAGCGCAGGCTAATGTTGACTCAGTCATTGTTGAGTCCGCATTGCTTCCAAAATTGCTAGAAATATTAGAAGGACATGCTAAATGGCCAAACATCATTGTTCCAGATGGTGATGTAAGTGTCGGTTCATATAAAGTATTCGATAAGCGGTTAATTAATAGAAAAAGTAAGCTAGAAAAATTAGTCAATGTAGAAGAAGATGCTATCGCATACTTGTTGTTTACTTCCGGGAGTACTGGTCAGCCAAAAGGAGTTCCAATTACACATAAAAATGCGAGAGCTTTTTTTGAAGTAAATCAAAAAAGATATAAGCTTGTACCAAGCGACCGGCTAAGCCAAACATTTGAACAAACGTTCGATTTATCTTTGTTTGACGTGTTTATGGCGTGGGAGGCAGGAGCGGCGTTTTGTGCGATTAAACCAATTCAGTTGCTTTCTCCGTTTAACTATATAAAAGAAAATGCAATCACTGTTTGGTTCTCTGTTCCTTCCGTTGCGGCATTGCTAATCAAGAAAAATTTATTGATGCCTGATAGTATGCCTGGCCTACGCTGGAGTTTGTTTTGTGGTGAGGCTCTTCCGGGTTCAATTGCAGAAGCATGGAAAAAAGCTGCTCCTAATAGTATCGTAGAAAATTTGTATGGTCCAACGGAGCTGACTATTGCATGTTCTGTGTATAGGATGACTGCTAATAATAGTCATGAATACGATTTAAATCAAGATACAGTCCCGATCGGGAAGTTTTACGATGGAATAAGCTCAATCATTTTAGATCAACACGGGAAAATCGTCCTTGATGGAGAATGTGGCGAGTTATGCGTTGGTGGAGATCAAATGTTTCCGGGTTACTGGAAAAACAAAGAGCTTGACTGTGAAAAATTTATTTTTTATCGTGATATTAATAATGAATATAAACGATATTACAGGACTGGCGATATTGTAAAACGATTGCCGGATGGGAATCATATATATATCGGAAGAATGGACCAGCAAGTTAAAGTTGATGGTTACAGGGTTGAGTTAGGGGAAGTTGAAACCGCATTACGTCGAGCAGGATGTGTAGAGGCAGCTGCATTCACATTGGCACAAAAAGGAAATAGTCACTCTCTTCACGCAGCTGTAACAGGGTGTGTTGACAAAATGGATATTATCGCAGATATGAGAAAAAATTTACCTGCATATATGATTCCAAAGAGTATTGAAATCCTTGATTGTATGCCACTGAACGCAAATGGGAAGATAGATAGAGTCTCATTACGAAACCTGTTCATTGAGAATAGGGCCCTGCAGGAGTTGGAAATTATTTAATATAACGCAATTATGATGCATGCACATAATATGTAAAACATATTGCTGTTGATCATGTACTCTAATATATCTGATACAAGTAAAGTGACTTGTTATGAATGCGAAATTAATATTCGAGAAAATATCTCATGCAAAAAAATAATGTTAGTATTATGGACGCGGTTATTGCCAAAACACTAGAGTTGACTGAAATAGAAATGACTGATGATGTTGAATATCAATCAATTTACCAATGGGATTCTCTCAAGCACGTATCACTTATGTTAGCCATAGAGGCTGTATTTAATATAAAAATAGACGACAATTTAATTGTAGAGTTAAATACAATTGGTGCGCTGCGTAAGTTTGCTTCTGAAATTGATAAGAAAAATGATGATATGAACGTTTCAGAACAGTCAAAATGTGAAAATAGTAAGATACAATCAGAAATCCATCGTGGATTAAACAACGTTTATGTGGATCGGAGCAGTATAACCAATATTGATGGGCAGAGAGGTGCTTTGGAGTATAGAGGGTACTCTATACATGATCTTGCAGAAAATTCAACATTCGAAGAAACTGCATATTTGCTTATCTATGGAGAGTTGCCATCTTGCAAAGCGCTAAAACAATTCTGTAATGAATTGTACAGTATGAGGCAAGTACCTAATCAGGTCATGAAATTAATGGAAAGTCTTGCCGACGCACACCCGATGGAAGCATTGAGAACCGGTATATCCATGCTTGGGGCATTTGAAAAAAATCGAGTGAATTCAACGCGCGACCAAGTTATACGAAAAGGCATAAAATTAACATCACAAATCCCTATTCTAATAGCGGCTCATCATGCGGCAAGAATGGGAAAATCTTTGGTACCAATGAAATTTGATTCTTCGCACGCTGAGTTTATGCTTCATTTGCTTTTGGGAGAGAAACCTTCGGATTTAGCAGTAAAATTAATTGATCGAGATTTGATAATTCATGCAGATCATAGTGCTAATGCGTCCGCTTTTACTGCAAGGATCGCCACGGGTTGCCAATCGAATATGCATGCAGCGATTACTGCTGCCGTAGCTGCATTCTCCGGTGGGTTGCATGGCGGTGCTGCAGAATGTGTTATGCAGCTGATTGATGATGTTGGTGCACCAGAGAATGCCGTAGCTTATGTTCAAGAACGTTGGAAACGAAATGAACCGGTAATGGGATTTGGACATCGGGTATACCGAACTGAGGACCCTCGAGCCAGACATCTACGTGCAGCGGCTCTGAACCTAAGTTCTGTCAATAATGACATGAATGATTATGAAGTCGTTCAGGCAGTTGTGGACGCTATGACACCATATGCGAGGCATGGCATCGATGCCAATGTTGATCTATATGCCGGGTTAGTTTATCGACAGCTTGGTCTACCGGATGATTTAGCTGTGCCAGTTTTTGTTGCTGGTCGCACCGCTGGCTGGGTTGCACAGATTTTGGAGCAGTATGATAACAATATATTAATTCGCCCTTTATTGAAATATGTAGGGCCATCAAAATGTGAATATAAAAAAGAGAATATATAAATGAAATCAACAGGAAATAAAGATGTTGATGTCGAAAAAATAGTAAATATATGTGGGGAATATATCCGTGTTTGGGATGTTAAATCGCTCGGAATAAATGAAGGAATTAGTATTTCCAGTCTCCCTTTTGTTGGGCGTCTTCTGGTAGAGGCTATTGTACGTAGAGGATTGTTAACGGATGCTAAGCATTTAATGCATAGATTGGCTTCCGGGGAAAACCCTGATTGTGAATTTGCGTTCTTGCCTGCGAGAATATTGATGCAGGATTATACTGGAATCCCGGCTCTGGTCGATCTGGCCGCATTGCGTGAGCATGTTCATGCATGGGGGGGGAATGAAAGAAGTATCAACCCTATTATCCAAACTGACATCGTTGTTGATCACTCAATATTAGTTGACAGTGCAGGCCACAAAGATGCAATAAAGATCAATACAAATCTAGAGCGTCAACGTAATCGAGAACGCTATAATTTTCTAAATTGGGCTGCAAGTAAGTTTTCAAATCTTAATGTTGTTTCTCATGGTCAGGGAATTGTACATCAGATCAATCTAGAACGGTTGGCAAACTTGGTTGTGTTTCAAGAAACTGATGGAGTAACAAGTGCATATCCAGATAGCGTAATTGGAACAGACAGTCATACGACCATGGCAAATGGTTTGGGTATACTTGGTTGGGGAGTAGGAGGTTTAGAAGCAGAAGCGATCATGCTTGGAGAGCCGATATGTACAAAAATCCCACCTATAATTGGTGTTCAATTGTATGGAAAGCCGAAGCCAGGTGTATTTGCTACAGATATTGCATTAAACCTAACTCGCGTTCTTCGGGAACACAATGTTGTCGGCTCGCTCATTGAGTTTTATGGTCCTGCACTGAAAGATCTTCCTGCTGCCGATCGTTGCACAATTGCTAATATGGCCCCAGAGTTTGGTGCCATGTGTGCATATTTCCCGATTGATAGTCTAACAATTGACTACATGCGTCAGACAGGACGAGATGCAAAAGAACTCCAAAGGATCGAGACATATTATAAACAGCAGGGCTTTTGGAATTTCAATTCAGATGACACACTTGTATTTGGCAAGTCTTTGCATTTTGATTTAGGAAGTGTTGAAACAACGGTCGCTGGTCCACATTATCCACATCAACAATTGAATTTGTCACAGTTAAGGAATGCTGTTAAATATACTGATATTAACAATTCAGAATCAAATATACATGACGGTGATGTTGTAATTGCTGCAATTACATCATGTACAAACACATCCAACCCTAAGGGGATGCTTGCAGCAGGTTTAGTTGCAAGTAAAGCTGTTGCCTTGGGCCTATCAGTACCATCTTACGTGAAAACAAGTTTAGCTCCTGGTTCTCAAGCCGTTACGAGATACTTGTCTGATGCTGGCTTGTTGCCTGCATTAGAATTGCTTGGATTCTATGTTGTTGGATACGGATGTACAACATGTAACGGTGGGGCTGGGGAACTGAACGAAGGTGTAGCTGATACGATTGTAAAGCAAAATTTAAGCGTTGCAGCGGTCCTTAGCGGTAATCGCAACTTTGAAGGCAGAGTGCATCGTCTAATTAAAGCAAACTACCTTGCGTCACCTGCGCTAGTAGTAGCTCTCGCGATTGCGGGGACAGTACGTAAAGATTTGACAAATGAACCAGTTGGTATCGGCAGTTCAGGGAACCTGGTATATTTAAGTGATATTTGGCCGTCAGATGATGAAATTGATGAACTAGAAAATAAATATGTTACACCTGATATTTTTAAGTCCATTGCTATATCTGATGAAACTACATCAAGTTGCATTGATGAAGATTTATATTGTTGGGATATTGATTCTACATATATTCAGCGCCCACCATATTTTGATATGTCGGAAAATGTGGGGAAGGAAATAGTAAACGCTTGTGCTTTGCTTGTGCTGGGGGATAATATTTCGACAGATCATATATCCCCCGTCGGTGCTATTGCAATTGAATCACCTGCTGGTAAATATCTGGAGAAGGCTGGGATTCATTACTGTAATTATAATACTTACGGTTCACGTCGCAGTAATCATCAGGTTATGATGAGAGGTACATTTGCAAACACAAGCTTACACAACGAATTAGTGCCAATGAATAGTGGCGGGATGACAAGATATTGGCCTGAAGGAATTGTTGCAACTGTATTCGATGCTGCTCAGCATTATAAATCAAAAAACACGCCATTAATTATAATAGCAGGTAAAAATTATGGCATTGGATCGTCTCGAGATTGGGCTGCCCGTGGACCTTGGTTTTTGGGTGTAAAAGTCGTTATCGCCGAAAGTTTTGAGCGTATACATCGTACAAATTTGATTGCAATGGGTATTTTGCCGATAGAATTTAAGCCTGGCTCAGGGCGTAGCGAATACAGTTTAACAGGTGAGGAAACGTATTGTATAAGACCTCCATATCGGCCGTTTGGAGAGGTTAATATTGTTGTAAAACGTAAAAACGGTTATGAAGAAACCATACAGGGTATTGTAAGGATAGACTCTCAAGCAGAAATGGATATTTTTAATAAAGGCGGAGTGTTCCCCTATTTGAAATCAAAATTAATAAGTTAGTTATTAACCAGGTTATATATGGGCTTTGTACTTGCACTGTAACGATAAGGTGATATGTCAATAATGGCTTTAAATTCTACTTAAATTTGTATGTATCGTTAAAATAAACAGTGTTTGCTTGATTTTTCAATTATTCATAGAGCAATATGAGTGAAGTAAAAGTTAAAGATCAAGTTGCTCTGGGCTATTGGTCAATTAAAAGCCGACAGCGTGCTATATAGGTTTTCGTTCCCATGCATGTTTTATCGGTTTTGTGATTAATAATTAAGATGTTAACGGAAAGTATACTTAATAATCATGCAAGAAAATAAATCAATTACTCTTATAAAGAAACTCGGGTTATTTAATGCTCACGCTAAGCTTACTGACGAACGATTTGCATTGTTTGCGGAGCGAAGGCTAGCTTTTGATTGGGTACATCTGGGACAGACAGATGTTACTGTAAATCAGCTTATAGAGCTACTAGAAGGCGATTGTGAGCTAGTCCCCCCTCGCTCAGGGCACTTAGGAAATTGGTATGGGATTGCGAATGGGTGCGCCGGAGCGATGGATTTTAATAGAGTGAGTACGGTAAATGGAAGAGGCTACCCTCTGATTTATTGTTTTAATCAAACTGAAGACCCTGAACTAGAAAATGGAGATTGGGTGTATCAACCAGGGTCAATTGTAGATCAGCAAGGAAGAAAATTACTATCTCTGTATACATGGAATGGTAAAGAATTTGAAAAAAGAGATCGTAATTTATCTCTGTTCTCACCATTTGTCCTTGCAGATACTGATAATGGTCTCGTTCCACTAGTTACACTGCATTTTAGCAGGATGAAAGAATTGAATGATTTTGATTTTATACTAGAACCTACATTATTTTATAATAACAAGGCGCTAGTGCGAAAAATTCTAATTGTTCTAGTGAACGATGCCATCGATCATAATAATTCCCGTGGTGCATTTCAGGATTTATTTAGCCATCAGGTCTCTTTGGATGGAAAAATATGGAGAGAGTATATTGAGTATGATGGAATTAGATTTAAGATGGGGGATTTATATTATGATAATCCGGAGCACCTTGTTGACTCAGCGTTATGCGTTCTCCAGGCTGTAGCAGATCCCAAGAAGTTCTTTGATGAAATAGAATGCTTACCGACTGTTATGCCGTTGATTAGTAATATTGTATCTCGTGTCATTTCTGCCATTCTTGCGAGTCATTATCCAAATGGTGTATATGATCGCGAAAAACAAACCAAGCCAGTCAATCCTCATTTTCATTGGGGAGCACGTGATATGGCCGGTTACCCACCATATAGGAAAGGTTATTTTTCAAAGAAAAATAGATTTAAATCTATGTGCCAAACACTGCTTAATAATTTCAGTGAGATTGATCCGATACTATTTGTTTTGATGCCAGCTTCCATTTTCATGCTTTGTACGGCAGATGCATATGATGGCGATAGCAAGCAGGTACAGAAACTAATAAAACGCGTCATTAGTGAAACATCGCATATGAATCGTCAGCCTGAATTGATGGTTATTGCCGTTGAACATGTGGTTATGCGGTGGCTTGATGAATCAAAAACGCATTTGTCAGAGTACTTTCTGAATAGGTTTCATAGGCATCGCGGTGTAAGCCATCTTCCTGAAGAAACTAAACCTTCAACTTTTAAAGAGCCAATAGGTTTCAGGGATTTAACTCTTCGTCAGGCCTGTATGATTGTTGGCGCGATGATGAAATTTATAGGAGGAGAGTTAGATTTAGTCGATGCTCCAATTAAACAGAATTGCTGACGTTACGGTAAGTGCCAGGGTAGTTGGCATTTACCGGCTACTGTATATTTTTATAATGCAATAAATTTGCATAATAACCATGCTGAATTCTCGTGCATTTTTATGTATGCATGAACTAATCAATGAAGCGAATGATTTATGGAGATGAATTATGCAATTAAGCTATAATATGATCGACTTATCTCTTTCAAGAAATTTGGTGACCACGAATGGCAGGAAACCTAAAAACTTTAGAAACATTATTGTTACATTACACAATCATGGCCTTACGGGAATAGGGTCTGCTGTTCCAGCTTATGACTATGGAACTAATGAGTCATCGCTTGCACATTTTCTCGATAAATCAACTGATATTTTGACAGGGTACGATTTAGAGAAACGACATTTGCTATTCGATTTACTGATAGGAGAGGTTGGGGGACAGTGGTCTGCATTTGCAGCGATTGACATGGCGATTCATGATTTATTAGGTAAACAAGCAAATTTACCACTATTTCAATATTTAGGGCTCGATAGCAGGAAAATTCCATATACGGCAGCTACGATAGGTATTTGCGAGCCAGATGTTGCTGTGATTGAGGCTCAGCCCTATTTAAATTGGCAAACCTTAAAGCTTAAAATGGGAAGCTGTCCTGATTACGATCGAGTATTGGCAATAAGAAGTGCCTTTACTGGTTGTCTTTGGGTTGATGGAAACGGTGCTTTTCCAGCTAAAGATGCGCTGGATATTGCAAAGAAACTTGCGGCTTGTGGTGTTGATGTTCTTGAACAGCCGGTTGCACCTGGGCAATATGATTTATTACGCGAGATTCGTACCGAGACATCTCTGCTTCTTATTGCAGATGAGGATATTCATGGACCTGAGAGTGTTCTTGCACTTGCCGGTTGTGTGCATGGAATTAACATCAAGCTACTAAAATGCGGTGGTATAAAACGAGCTATTGACATGATAACCCTGGCAAGATACAGCGGCCTAAAAATTGTGCTTGGTTGTAAGGTGGAAAATAGTGTAGGGGTGACTGCAACTGCACATTTGGCTGGGCTTGCTGATTATGTAGATCTAGACGGACACCTTGGAATTAATGGAGATCCTTACTTAGGAGTAATGATTGGCTCTGATGGAAAGATCTGCTTGCCTCTTACACCTGGCCTTGGATTGGAAACCATATAATAATATTAAATATTTGATTGATTTGATCTTAAGAGTCAAATCATCTTATAGATAATCATAGGTAATTATACGATGAAGGTAAATTTGAAGAAATTTCCATTTCTGATCTGGATGATTTGTACAGGGACACTTCTGTCACGTACAGGTACTTCAATGAGTGTCCCTTTTTTGTCAATAATTTTGCATTATAAATATAATCTCGACACGTCAACAACTGGCTTAATAGTAGGTGCTTCATTTATTTCATATGTGTTCGGTGGGGTTATTGGAGGTTTTTTTTCTCAGCGGTACGGTGCTGCAAAAATTATGTGCACATCTCTCGCTTTTTATTCTTTCACTTTTTTCATAATTCCTATATATGGATTTGTTTCTGATGAGGGTTTAATTGTTGTTTCGTTTTTTTTGATAAATCTGCTTTCCGGATTCTGTCGATCAATAGTCGAGTCCACAGGACAGGCTATGATTGCTAATGTTGCCCAGGATCAAAATTTGAAGAAATCAGCTTTCGCTCTTCGATATACAATGGCGAACATTGGTAATGCAATTGGACCAGGAATTGGCGGTATTCTGGGATTTACAAAATCGTTGAATGTGTTTTTCTTTCCGGCGATTTTGGTATTCGTTTACTTAATTGTCATCGGCTTAGTCTTGAAGCGAAATTCAATTAAAATTGATCAGGATAGATCAAGAGTTGATTTTTTAAGTTCTATCAAATTGCTTGCCAGTGATAAAAAACTTATGTTCTACACGCTCGGTGGAGCTTTGGTATATCTTTCATATGTGCAGCATGAAGCAACATTAGGGATAGCAATTCTGCAATTGACGAACAATAGTTCAATTTATACTGCATTGCTTATGTTGAATGCATCTTTAGTAATTGTTGCTCAATATGCTTTAAATAATAAAATGCAGAACAAACTGTCGCTGATTGCATGTGTATCAATCGGGTGCCTTTTGTTTTCGACTTCTTTTTTTGTTTTTTCAATTGCAAAACAAATAGTCGAATTATATGTTGTCGGTGAGATATTGTTTACTCTTGGTGAAATATGTACATTGCCATTGACCGGTGTTTTTATAGACTCTATCGCCCCCAAAGAAAAGAGAAATCTTTATTTTGGGGTGATATCTCTCCAATATATAGGTAGAGGTGTGGGTCCGATATTGGGTGGTTATTTATTGCAGCATTATGGAGTTAGTTCAACCTTTGTTGCTGTGGGTATTGTGCCTATATTTGCCATGCTATTTTATGTTTTTGTTCACGTTAAAGAAGCGAGTCATGACGTTTCTTCTCTTACTTAATTGTTGATATTTTGGAGTTTGCATGCTTTCAATTTATAATACTCTAACTAAGACAAAAGAAATTTTTAAACCACGCATTCCCGGTAAGGTGAATATGTATGTGTGTGGTATGACTGTATATGATCATTGTCATATTGGTCATGCACGTATGTTGTTGTCCTTTGATCTTGTTGTCCGTTGGCTCAGGGTAATTGGCTATAATGTCACATATGTGAGAAATATCACTGACATTGATGATAAAATTATTAAACGATCTTTAATGTCGGGCGAGACAATTACCGATGTTACTCACCGCTATATAGAATCTATGAATGAGGATTCTTTGGCTCTTGGTATCGTAAGACCAGACTTTGAGCCTCGTGCCACGATGTTTATCAATGAAATGATTGAGATGATCGTTACTCTAATTGGCAATGGCCTTGCGTATCCTGCCGCAAACGGTGACGTATATTTTTCTGTTCGTAAATTCCCAGATTATGGAAAGCTATCTGGTAAATCCATTGATGAACTTTGCGCTGGTACCCGTATCACTGTAGACCCCTTCAAAAAAGATCCATTGGATTTTGTTTTATGGAAAGCTGCTAAATCAGGCGAACCTTCATGGCCTTCGCCTTGGGGAAAAGGGCGTCCTGGATGGCATATCGAATGCTCAGCCATGAGTACTCAT
Organism: Enterobacter sp. ECC-019; assembly: GCF_043974075.1. NCBI lineage: Bacteria > Pseudomonadati > Pseudomonadota > Gammaproteobacteria > Enterobacterales > Enterobacteriaceae > Enterobacter > Enterobacter sp. ECC-019. The sequence continues at coordinate 4,622,777 of NZ_CP143759.1, read as the reverse complement.
TATTTTGGATCTCAATTCGACATTCATGGAGGTGGTGCGGACCTCGAATTCCCGCATCATGAAAATGAAATTGCCCAGTCAGAGGGCGCGCATAACTGCTCATCCGTTAATTACTGGATGCATAATGGGTTCGTACGAGTTAATGATGAAAAGATGTCTAAGTCACTAGATAATTTTTTCACAATCCGTGATGTGCTAAAGCACTATGATCCAGAAGTAATTCGTTTTTTTATTTTGCGAGCACATTATCGAAGCCCAATTAATTATTCAGATAAAAATCTGGATGATGCAAGGCAGTCTTTGACACGCCTCTATCTTGCAATGAGCCAAGTTCAATCGATTTCAGATGCTCCCTGTGATGATAATGATCCGTATGTGCAACGGTTTTGGGATGCGATGAACGATGATTTAAATACTCCTGATGCAATGGCTGTTTTATTTGAGCTTGCCGCTGAAATTAACAAGACCCATTCTCCGCATTTGGCTGGTAAATTGCGCAAACTTGCTAACCTACTGGGATTTTTAGAGCGAGATCCACGTGAATTTCTTCAGGGTAACGTCAGTGACAATGAATGCGAAGAAATTCTGTCTATTATCAATGCCAGACAAGCTGCACGAGTTGCAAAGCAGTTTGCTGAAGCTGACCGTCTTCGAGATTTGTTGTCTCAAAAGGGAATCGTGCTTGAGGATACAATAACCGGTACTACATGGCGTCAAGAGAGGGGTGGCTGAACGCCGCTTTTCTGATTCCGAGCACAGGAAGAGGGTAGCGTCTATGGTTCATCGTCTGGAGGTATTCTTTCCTATTAAAAAAATTAGCAACAGCATCTGGAAAAGATCCTATGCCCGGCGCTTTATTTTCGCGCGGGCAAGGGACTGACCAGGAAAGCGTCATCGTGTTCTGCATTGTAAGCTTCATCTATTTGGCGATAATAAGTATCTATCTATGAATAGATAGATACTTAAGACCGTAATGTGATTTCAGCTACCTCCTCATCACGTCTTAAGCGTTACCTGAGTGAGCTTGAGCGGTAATCCCACCATTCCGCCAAAAACCAGGTACATAACAAAAGCGCGAGAATAATCTGGTCGATGCTGATAAATGAGATCATGTATCAGACAGTGGGAAGTTAATATTCAGCCAGCAAAAGTTGCAGTGTACTGAGAAATAGTGACAGGTTGCACCTGCACAATCGGAACCACTGTTTTAACACTAACAGGATTTGGAGATGTTCTGAATTACCGATCCACTACAACTGAATCTCAGTGCAGATCATAATGTGCTCAGGGGGATTTGACGAGTATGACAATGGAAAATGGGTGAGGAGTATCGAGCCAAATTACCAGGGCTTTCCGATATATGAGACCCGAGTGCGGAGCCTATGGATTTTGCGCTTTCAGTAAGCTTGAAAATATCATTGGAGGCGGGGCCAGAATTAAACTGGCGTACACGGTTTTGCAGGCCGTGGCATAATCACTCTGCCAACCCGCCACAGAATAATGATATTTTTACACTATTACAACAATGTATCACGTTGTGTTTTATACAACGCTTAAAATTATACATCTTTAAAGCACTGTTGCAATCGTTTAATTATGGCTGTCGCCAATTTCCAATTGTCTGTAATAGACTCGCAACAAATTAACAACAAGAGCCGAGTCGGACAGCAACATTAAGCAGGCTGTTGAAAAACTAACGAAAGATTCTGTAATGGTAGATATCAGCCAAAGGCTGCATCCCGCAGCTTTTTCCCCTCACACTCAACCTTTCGGGAACACCCAAACATGCTTCTCCGGCAGCGAAAGATGGCAGTGCTGCGGATCCCGAACCTCATGTCCATACGCGCGGATCACAAAATCATCTCCCACCGTGCGGAACAGGTACTCCCAGCGGTCGCCGAGATACATGCTGGTGAGCAGCGGTAGCTCAAGCTGATTTTCCCCTGGCCCCTCGACTACCGCGACGCGCTCGACACGGATCACCGCCGTGGCTTCTTCACCGCTTTGCACCCCTTCGCCCGCCTGGCCCCACAGCACCCAGCCTTTTCCTTCGATACGCGCTTTGCCGTCGCGCACTTCTGTGACCTTGCCGTGCAGGCGGTTGTTGCTGCCCATAAACTCGGCGGTAAACAGCGTTTTCGGCGAGCCGTACATCTCCTGCGGCGTGCCCTGTTGCTCAATTTTGCCGTTGTTCAGCAGCAGGATGCGGTCGGATATGGACATCGCTTCGTTCTGGTCGTGCGTCACCATCAGCGCGGATAACCCGAGCTTGATAATCAGCTCGCGCAGGAACACGCGGGCCTCTTCGCGCAGCTTGGCGTCGAGGTTAGAGAGCGGTTCGTCCAGCAAAATCACCGGCGGGTTGTACACCAGTGCACGACCAATCGCCACGCGCTGCTGCTGTCCACCGGAGAGCTGGTGCGGGTGACGTTTACCAAGATGGCCCAGGCCAAGCTGGTCCAGCACGTCCTGCACGCGCTGCTGGATCTCTTTGGCCGGGACTTTACGCAGCTTGAGCGGATAGGCCACGTTCTCAAACACGGTCTTGTGTGGCCACAGGGCGTAGGACTGGAATACCAGCCCCAGGTTACGCTCTTCCGCCGGGACCTCGCTGCGTGGCGTGCCGTCGTAAACTTTATTTTGCCCAATGACAATCGAGCCCTGGGTCGGTTTTTCCAGACCCGCGACGGCGCGCAGCAGGGTGGTTTTACCGCTGCCAGAGGGGCCTAACAGGGAGACCACTTCGCCGCGCTTCAGGTTCATGGAGACACCTTTTAAAACAGGATTGTCGCCGTAGGTTAAGTGCAGATCGTCAACCGCTAATTCAATCATGTATTTTCACTCCGAAACGAAGGGCAATGCCCAGACCTACCACGACCAGCAGGATGTTAATGAAAGAGAGCGCCGCCACGATATCGATGGCACCCGCGGCCCAGAGGGAAACCAGCATCGAGCCGATGGTCTCCGTGCCGGGTGAAAGCAGGTACACACCCGTTGAGTATTCGCGCTCAAAGATCAGGAACATCAGCAGCCACGAACCGATAAGACCGTAGCGGGAGAGTGGGATGGTGACGTGGCGGGTGATCTGCCCGCGCGTCGCCCCGGTGCTGCGTGCCGCTTCTTCAAGCTCTGGCCCCACCTGCAGCAGCGTGGAAGAGATAAGCCTCAGCCCGTAAGCCATCCACACCACGGTATAGGCCAGCCAGACGCTGAAAATGGTGCTGCGCAGCGAACGCAGCCAGACGATGACGTTTTCACGCATCCAGTCGGTCCAGGCGAACCCGGAAAGCCAGCCGGATTTCAGCGAGTTATCCAGCCACATCGGCAGGAACAGGAACACCCACAGGAATGCCAGACCCGCCAGCAGGCCGGGCACGGCGCGCGGCACCAGCACGCTGTAGTCAAGGAAACGCGTGGTGTTATCCGGCTTGCGGTGCATGGCAATGCCGACAAACAGGTAGCACACTACGGCCAGCGCGCCGCCAATCACGCCAATCGCCATGGAGTTGACGATGGCGCGCAGCAGGTTGGGCTGCGCCCAGATGGTGCGGAAGGTGTTCAGAGAAAGCTCGTCCCACAGCGAAACGCCCACGCCCCAGTTGGAGATAAACGCGCGCAATACCACGCCGAGCAGCGGAACGCCGATGGTGACGGTGAGCCAGAAGGCAATCACTCCGCCAGCCACCCAGCGCCATTTACCCAGCGGCAGCGCGCGGGCCTGCGAGGCCTTGCCCTTCATGGTGACGAAGCGGTTGGCGGTGCGCATCAGGCGACGCTGGAGCATCACCAGCGGGATGGTGATGCAGATCAGCACCACGGCAACCGCCGCCATCAGGTTATAGGATGGGGTGCCCATCTTGTTCGTCAGCTTATAGAGATAGGTCGCCAGCACCATGTTGCCTTCCGGGTCGCCGAGCACCAGCATCAGGCCGAACACTTCCAGCCCGAGGAAAAACAGCAGCACGGTGGCGTACAGAATGGACGGGCGCACCATCGGCAGGCTGACGGAGGTCATCACCTGCCAGGGCGACGCCCCCGCGGTGCGCGCGGCTTCTTCCACATCGGAGCCCACGCTGCGCAGCGCTGACGAGATATACAGATAGGCGTGTGGGACGTGCGTCAGGCCGGCGATGACCACAATGCTCGACATGTCGTAGATATTCCACGGCACAAAGCCAATCAGCGCCTGAGCCCACTGGGAGAGAAAGCCCACCGGACCGGCGGCCACCACGTAGCCAAAGCCCAGCACCATCGGTGAAACGAAAATCGGGACCAGGATCAGCGGCTCAATCAACCGGCGGCCGGGCAGGTCGGTACGCACCATCAGAAACGCCAGCACGCCGCCCAGCGGAATGGATATAAAGACCAGCCCGAAAGCAAGAATAAAGCCGCTTTTCAGGGCCTTATAAAAATCAGGGTCGGTGAAAATAAATTCAAATGATTCAAAGCTCCACTCTTTTGACGGCGAAAAGAACGGGGCGGACAGGAAGCTCTGTATCACGATAAACGACAGCGGCGTGTAGATAACCAGGGCGGTTATCAGCACGACGATGCCTCGCGGCAGGCTTTGCCACTTTCTGCGTAATGTATTCATGGGGTATCCCTGGTGTTGCAGCCCAGAAAAACGAACTCAGTCGATAAGGGAGCGCGGCGGCCTGCGCCGCGCTCAGACGCTTATTTACCGGCGGCGGTACGCCACTCTTTGATGTACTCCAGGCGTTTTTTCGGCTGCAGGTATTCCAGCAGTGTTTCATCAACCGGAATTGGCTTCAGCGCGTTGCCGAGGATTTTGGTCAGGCCATCGATATCATTTTTCCCTTCGATATCGTTACGAATGGAGGGAATATCTGCCTGATTGGCCAGAATGTTTTGTCCTTGTTCAGACAGCACATAGTCAAGCCACAGCTTCGCGGCGTTGCCGTTTTGCGCCTGCTGGCTGATGAACGACACGCGCGACAGCACCAGGGTGTAATCTTTTGGATAGGAAATACCGAGCGACGGATCGTTCTTCGCTCGCGCTTCCGCGTAGGAGCCGAGGATGTTGAAGCCGATCAGGTTTTCACCGGAGGAGACGCGCTCCATCATGGTGCCGGTAGACGACTGCACCGATAAGCCACCTTTGGCGACGTCGGCCAGGGTCTTAAAGTAGTTAGGATCGGCGTTGTGATCCTGAACCGAGAGCATAAAGCCCAGGCCCGATTTTTCGATATCGTAGGTGGTGACTTTGCTCTTAAATTTGTCCGTCTGGCTGGCAATCAGCTTCGCCAGCGCGGCGTGAGAGTCCGGCACGTCGCCGGCCGGGATCAGTCGCTTGTTGTAGATAAAGACCACCGGCTCATAGGTAGTGCCGTAGGCCTTATCTTTCCAGACCGCCCATTTCGGCAGCTGGCCTTGCTCCGGAGATTTATACTCCATGGCGTAGTCGGTGGCGAGCTTCAGGCCCGTGTCCATAGAGGAGCTCCAGACCACGTCGCCGCTCACGCCACCGGAGGCCTGTTCGCTGATAAAACGGTTGTACAGCTCGGTGCTGTTCATATCGTTGTATTCAACTTTAATGCCCGGGTAGGTTTTTTCGAAGCCCTGGATCAGCGGCCCGGCGGCTTTGATGTCGGTGGTGGAGTAGATAACAACCTTGCCCTCTTTCGTTGCGGCATCAACAACTTTTTGATACTCAGCAGGATACCCCTGCGGCAGGGCAGACAGTGCAGAAGCAGAGAACAGTACAGTAGCGGTAAGCAGAGAAATTCGGAACGTGTTCGACATTATAGTTAACCTTTTAGTTACATTTGAGGAACTAATTGTCAACATAGCGTAAAGCGCGCCTCCGGCAATAGGGAGGCGCGGGCAATGATTCCGAAGTGTGATTGTCGCCATCGTTTCAGCAATTAACACCATAAAATCCGCGAACGTTAGCCTGTGAACGGTTCTGGATTATGGTTTATCGGGCGCTTTGCGGTATAACCTTCGCGGATGACCAATATTGCCATACAGCATTTCGACGCTGATTAACCCGCTCTCCACGCAGTATTCAAGGTAGCGTCGCCCCGTGGTTTTGCTGATCCCCACGTTTTCCACCACCTCTTCAACCGACATCGCGTTGTCGGGATGCTCGGCGAACAGGCGTTTAATCCGTTCCAGCGTCTGGGGCTCAATGCCCTTCGTCGACGGCGTAATGGAGGCTTCCGCAGCAGGCAGATTAAACAGGCGATCCAGCGCATGCTGGTCGACCACCTTCACCTGCTGCACGGTGTGGATGAAGCGCATAAACCGCTCCAGCGAGGCGTGCAGGCGCTGGAAAAAGACGGGCTTGATGAGGTAGTCAAACGCGCCGCTGCGCATGGCGTGGCTGCAGGTCTGCATATCGCTGGCGGCGGTGATGAAGATCACCGAGCACTCATAGCTTTTCAGCAGCGGGTTATCGATGAGCTCCACGCCTTTACCGTCCGGGAGATAGTTGTCCAGCAGGATAAGCCGAGGCTGATGCTGACGAATCAGGCTGCATGCCTGCTCAATCGACGCGGCGATGCCCACCACGCGCAAATGAAAATTTTGCTCGATATACTCGCGATGCAGCTCCGCCAGGTGCGGTTCATCTTCAACTATCACAACGTCAAGTGGTCGGGTCATGCTGTTGCCCATTCGGAATAAACACAGAAAAAATAGTGCCCTGCGGCGCGTTGTCGGCAATCTCAATACTGCCGCCGGCCTTGTCGATATATCCTGCCACCAGAAACAGGCCAATACCGTGCTCGGTACCCACAATGTCGTTTTCGCTGTCCGATTTGCTGCTGAACCCCTGGCGGAAAATATGCGGCTTCATCGCATCGTCCACCCCACAGCCCCGGTCGGCCACCTCGATCAGCAGCTCCTGGTTACGGTCAGAAATATAGAGTTCTACCGGCGCGTGGACCGGCGCGTTGAGGGTCGCCTCCACGGCGTTATCCAGTAGATTACCAATAATGGACATCAGCTCCGTTTCATTGAGCGCGGCAGGCATGCGGGTGAGCTGGCAGGCGGGATCAAACAGCAGTTCGATGCCTTTTTCGCGCGCGCTGACATATTTTCCGAGCAGCAGCCCGCACAGCGCCGGAGAGACAAAATGGGCAGAGACAAAATCCAGCACGCGCTGCGCGCCTTCTGACTGCACCTGGATGTAACGGATCGCCTCGTCATAGTGTTTCATCTGCAGTAACCCGACCAGCGTGGCGGTCCAGTTCAGCTGTTCGTGGCGCATGATGCGCAGGTTATCCGCATAGCGTTTGATCTGGCTAAGCTGGCTGCTGAGCGTGTTAATGTCATTTTTGTCGCGAAAGCTGTACACCCAGCCGCTTTCAACGCCCGGTTCGACCTCAATCGCTACGCGGTTGACGATCACCTCCCGCTGGTTCAGCACCGCAATCTGGTCGTGGCTCCCGCTGCTCACCGAGGCGTAGCGCTGGGATAAAAACCCCGGCGACGTCTGCAGGACGTCTTCCAGCGGTTTGCCGATAAGGTCTTTCTCACTTTGCCGAATATCCAGCATTTCTCGTGCCGCGCGGTTAATTAAAATCAGCTGCTTCTCGCCATTAACGGCAAATACCCCTTCATACATGGCTTCTAATAGCGCTCGTTGCTGCAAAACCAGCTGAGCGATATCTTTTGGCTCCAGTCGGAACATCTGTTTTTTGAGGTTGCGGGTAAATAGCCAGGAGAAAATAAACAACAGCATCAGAAGCGCAGCGCCGTACAAACCGGACTGCCAGAGAATGCGGGCATTAATGTTGGCAATATACGAGGTCAGATAGCCGACCGAGACAATGCCAATCACCTGATGCTGTGCGTTGAAGATGGGGGCTTTGCTGCGTAGCGACACGCCAATCCCGCCCTGACGCACGGAAATAATGGTTTTGCCTTTTAACACCTCCGCATTATCCCCGCCGATCATCGGTAAATTAATACGCTCCGGGGATTCCGAATGATAAAGGTGCTGTTCCTCGGTATCGCCAATCACAATGTAGCTGGCATCGCTTTCGGCGCGCAGCGGCTGAATTAATCGGGCGATGCCGGGGATATCTCTGGCCGCAACCATTGTCGCCAGACCCGGCATCAGCGCGATCTGGCTGGCCTGAACCCGGGCGCGCTGGCCGAGATCGTGATGGAGCTGTCGGTCAATAAAATGAAACAGGATTGTTCCCAGCAGAACTAACAGCAGGCAGGAGAAGCACACCAGCGCTAAAAACAGCTTTACCTGAAAAGAGAGTCTGCGTTTCATTCAACCTGCGGAAGTTATGTAAAAGTGACATTTTCCGAGCCTGACATGCGCCAGTAGCGGACGCAATCTGGCGAGAAAAGAGTTGTGACCTGGCTTTTCGTTTTCGGCGTTATAGCCATCAGGATCCCGTAAGGCTATGCTTCATTCAGCACGATAATAATTACAGAGGCAATGTCATGGATAAAGAACTACTGGATGCGGGTTACCGGGCCTATACCGGCGAGAAAATTGACGTTTACTTCAATACCGGGATCTGCAAACACTCAGGTAACTGCGTGCGTGGGAGCGCAAAGCTGTTTAATCTGAAACGTAAGCCGTGGATCATTCCCGATGAAGTGGACGTTGAAACGGTTGTCCGCGTGATTGATACCTGCCCGAGCGGTGCGCTGAAGTATCGCCAAAAATAAGCGAGGAACCATGGATATTCTGGAAGGCCATAACAAGTTTTACGTAAATGATGCGAACGGCAATCAGGTCGCGGAGATTGTCTTCGTACCGACCGGCGAGCACCTGAGCATTATCGAGCACACCGACGTGGATGAGAGCCTGAAAGGGCAGGGGGTCGGTAAACAGCTGGTGGCGAAAGTGGTGGAGAAGATGCGCGCTGAGAACCGCAAAATTATTCCCCTGTGCCCGTTCGCGAAACATGAATTTGATAAAACGCGGGAATATGACGATATTCGGGCGTAACTAACACCGGCGATGGCCGGTGTTTTTTCATCTCGCCTGCTCAAACAGCAATACCAACGCTATCACCACCATCAACCCTCCCGATGCCCTGCTTACCAGACGCGCCGCCTGTGGCCGGGTCGCCAGCACCGCTTTCGAACCATACCCCACCAGCAGGTACACCAGGGTACAGGTGATAAGATGCATCATCCCAAGCGCAGACATCTGCATCGCTAGCGACCAGCTTCCGGTTGGGTCTGTAAATTGCGGAAGCAGGGCCAGGAACAGCAAAAAAACTTTCGGGTTTAGGCCACTGATGCAGAGCCCTTTCACCGCCCACTGCGTCCAGTTTCCCGTATGGCGGGTAGCCTTTTCCGGTGCGGCCGGGTGACGCAGCAATGTGATGCCAAGCCACAGGAGATACAGGGCCCCCGCGATGGTCAGCCCGGTTAACGCCAGCGGATGTTGAGCAATCACTACGCCCACGCCAGCCACCACAATCAACGTGGCTAACAGATGCCCGGACATCAACCCCATTACCGCCGGCACCACGCGTCGCCCGTTAATCCCGGCGCTAATGGCGTAGGCCCAGTCGGCGCCTGGCGTCATGATAAGCAGAAAAGAAACCACCCAAAAGCCGGCCACAATACTCATTTCCATCGTCCTGAAGACTCCCGCAGTGCGTCAAACGTTGAGAAAAAGAATATCGTTAACCCTGCGAAATAGGCTTTCAATGTTATGCTCATAACACGGTGAAATTGAGAAAATCTTCCACATGGATAGCATCGATCGAAAAATTCTTGCTGAGCTACAGTCAGATGGCCGCTTATCCCTTACCGAGCTGGCTGAAAGAGTGAATCTGAGCCTCTCGCCGTGCCATCGTCGCGTGCGGGCGCTGGAGCAAAGCGGGGCCATAACGGGATACCGTGCCAGCCTCGATCCCGCCAAAATGGGATTCAACTTCCTGGCGATAGTGTTTGCGACGCTGAAGGAGGGTGACAGAAAGGCGGTTAGCGCATTTGAAGCGGCGGTGGAGGAAATCCCGCAGATCGTGCTGGCGCAGCGCCTGTTTGGCGATCCCGATTATCTGATGCACGTCGTGACCCGCGACCTGTCAGCTTTTCAGAAACTCTACGACGAGAAGCTCTCCGCCATGCCCGGCGTGCAGCACCTTCGCTCTACGCTTGTCATGAAAACGGTAGTGCAGGACAGACCTTTTCCGCTGGAATCAGCAGGGCGAGACTGAGAGGCATGCCCGGCAGAACGCCGGGCATGCAGGGCGTTTAGCCGACAAACATCACCGACACGCACAGCACGCCGACGATCAGCGTCAGCAGGTTGCCAATGGAACGGTACTGTTTCAGTGAGGGGATCAGATACGTCGACAGCGTCGGCATGATAAACAGGATCATGGCGATAAGCGGGCCGCTGATGGCGTAAATCATCGAAATGGCGTTCGGGTTAATGCAGCAGACGGCAAAGGTGATTAACGACACCCCCATAATGGAAATCGCGCGGTTAAAGGCGCGGCTCTTTTTCACGCCAACCTGATTGAGCGACGACTTCACGATCTCCGTTGCTCCTTCAATCACCCCAAAATAGGTGCCGAGGAACGATTTCGACATCGCAATTATCGCCACCACAATGCCGGAAATGCCCAGCCACGCCGGTGAAGAAGGCATCATCGACAGCGCGGACAGGATCGTTACACCTTGCTCTTTGGCGGCCACAATGTACGACGGCGGAATAGAGAGCAGGCAGCTGAAGACAAAGAACAGCACGCTCAGACAGATGATCAGGTATGCCACCTTCATGATTTTCTTGCATTTATCCATGGCACCGTCGGCAAATTTCTCGCGACGGTCAACGGCAAATGTGGAAATAATCGGGGTATGGCTGAAAGCAAATACCATCACCGGAATCGAAATCCATACCTGATGTAGCGTATGACGATCGACGGCCATCTGGCTGGTCAGCAGCGAAGGTTGCCAGCTTCCGGTCAGATAGAGCGAGACAAACAGAAAATAGGCAATCAGCGGAAATACCAGGAAGCCCATCACTTTTATCGTGATATGCCGTCCCATCAGGAAGATCAGATTCAGAACCAGCACCACCCCCAGGCTGACCAGCACGCGAACGGCGGTATCCACCGTCAGGTGTTTCGCCAGTTGCTCCGTGAGCGAGTTGGTGATGGCCACCGCATAAATCTGCACCACCACAAAGAAGGCGATGAAATAGAGCGTGGTGATCAGATTGCCAATCTTCCTGCCGTAGTAGTGCGAGACGGCGCCAGTGATCCCTTCATTGCCTTTTGTTTTCGACGACAGGATAAATTGCGCCAGCGCCCTGTGCGGCCAGTAGGTTAAGGGGTAGGCCACGAGGGCTGTAATAAACAGGACAATAGCGCCTGCGGAGCCCAGTTGAATAGGCAAGAACAGCGTTCCTGCGCCCACGGCCGTGCCGTAGAGAGCGAAACTCCAGAGAGTCTCATCTTTTGACCAAATTTTCGACATTAGAGCAACGTATCAACTATCAAACCATCGGAATGGAGAGCAATTTACCATAGTTATGCACGGAGAGCGCAGTTGCTTCGAAGGAGTTTAGCCGGAACGTGCGTCCGGCCAGAGGTGGTTTAGCCTGCCAGGGCGCGCCGTTGCTGGCGACGCTTAAGAAATTTCTCGCGAAAGCAATCGTATGCCCAGTTATAGAACATGGTGTATGGCAGGAAGAACAGGAAGAAACCTATTTCTAGCGTGAATGCCTGAAGCAGAGTGACACCCAGCACGGCGGCGACAATCGACACGCCAATCACAATGAACCCGCATTCGAACCCCAGCGCATGCAGCGCACGCACTTTTGCCGTTCGTTTGACGCGCTGAACAGGCCAGAAACGGTCGAAGCCGAAGTTATAAATAATATTCCACAGCATGGCGGTGGTGGCCAGAATAATGGTCAACCCACCCATCTCCACCACGGAACGCTGCATGAGCCACGCCGCCGTAGGGGCGAGGATCGCCGTCGCAATCCCTTCAAAACAGACAGCATGAAAGATCCGCTCCGGCAGTTTACGTTGGAGTGCATCCTGATGTTGCATAGTCATAGACCTCATTAAGTCGCCGGAATGGGCGTTGATGCAGCCTATTTTCATCGCTAAAGCTGATATATTAAAGATAGTATCCATCGTTAAAGTAGATAGGTTATGCGTTATTCACCCGAAGCCCTTAATGCGTTTGTCGAGACCGTTGCGGCGGGCTCTTTTTCTGCTGCCGCACGCCGGCTGCGTAAAAGCCAGTCGACGATCAGCACGTCGGTTGCCAATCTTGAAGCCGATCTCGGTTTCGAGCTGTTTGACCGCTCGGCGCGTCAGCCGGTGTTAACGGCTCAGGGAGAACAGGTGCTGGGCTACGTGCAGGCCATCCTGGCCGCCAGCACGCGGCTGGATGAGCTGGCGGTGTCGTTAACGGCGCAAACGGAGGCGCGTCTGACGTTTGTCCTTTCCGATACCCTCAACCCGGACGTGCTGGAAGATATGATGAAACAGTTTGACGCGCGTTTTCCCCATACGGAATTCGAATGTCTGATTGGCGAGGAAGAGGACGTGATCGATCTGCTGCAAAAGGAGCGAGCGCAGATTGGCCTGACGGAAGCGCGAGACAGTTACCCTACGGATATTGGCGCCACCCGCCTGCCGATGCAGACCCGCATGGCGATCTATGTCGCGACCACGCATCCGCTGGCCGGACAACATGACGTTCAGCGTGACGAGCTGCACGGCTGGCGAGAGCTGCGGCTGAGCACCTATCTTGAGCGCGAGGCTGAGATCGCGCGCGGGCCCGTCTGGTCAGCACCAAATTACCTGTTACTCTTGAGTATGGCGGTACAGGGATTTGGCTGGTGCGTGTTGCCGTGTGCGCTGGTGGATGAATTTGCCGCCGCGAAATCCCTGGTACAGCTTGATGTTCCCGGCTGGCCGCGGGCGATCGGTATCGATCTGCTGTGGAATAAGCGATCCCCTCCCGGCGTAGCCGGAAGCTGGCTGCGGCAGTATCTGCAGGATGCGCGCTGATCCTTGTGATTAAACTCACTATTTTTAAACAATTAAGATAATTGCCAGTAACAATCCTCTACTATCGTCATGTCATTTAACACAGAGGTCGTGATGAAAGATGTCGTAATAGTGGGTGCGTTGCGTACAGCTATCGGCTGTTTTCAGGGAGCGCTTGCGCGTCACTCGGCGGTTGACCTGGGGAGCGTGGTGGTAAAAGCGCTGGTGGAACGTAGCGGGATCGCAGCGCATGAAGTTGATGAGGTGATCCTGGGACAGGTCCTCACGGCCGGTGCCGGGCAAAACCCTGCGCGTCAGGCGGCGCTGAAGGGCGGGCTGCCCAATACCGTCTCCGCCATCACCATTAACGACGTCTGTGGATCAGGATTAAAAGCGCTGCATCTCGCTACGCAAGCCATTCAGTGTGGTGAAGCGGATGTGATCATTGCGGGCGGGCAGGAGAATATGAGCCGCGCGCCGCACGTGTTGACCGACAGCCGTACCGGCGCACAGCTGGGCAACAGTCAGCTGCTCGACAGCCTGGTGCATGACGGGCTGTGGGATGCGTTCAATGACTACCATATGGGCGTGACGGCGGAAAACCTGGCGCGCGAGTACGGTATCAGCCGTGAGGTGCAGGATGCCTATGCGCTAAGCTCGCAGCAAAAAGCGCGTGCGGCGATTGATTCCGGTCGTTTTCGCGACGAGATTGTCCCGGTCAGCACGCAGCGTCAGAGCGGCGAGCGTATCCTCGTGGATACCGATGAACAGCCACGCACCGACGCCAGCGCGGAAGGCCTGGCGAGGCTGAATCCCGCGTTTGAAATGCAGGGCTCGGTGACGGCGGGAAATGCCTCTTCCATTAACGACGGCGCTGCCGCCGTCATGATGATGAGCGAAAGCAAAGCCCTTGAACTCGATCTCCCCGTGCTGGCCCGCATTAAGGCGTTCGCCAGCGTGGGGGTTGATCCTGCCTTAATGGGGATCGCTCCGGTCTACGCGACCCGCCGCTGTCTGGAACGAGCGGGGTGGCAGCTTTCGGATGTGGATCTGATCGAAGTGAACGAAGCCTATGCCGCGCAGGCGATCTCCGTCGGAAAAATGCTGGAGTGGGATCCCCTGCGGGTCAACGTTAACGGCGGCGCGATCGCGCTGGGTCATCCTATCGGCGCGTCCGGCTGCCGGATCCTGGTTTCGCTGGTCCACGAAATGAAAAAGCGCAATGCCCGGAAAGGGATTGCCACACTCTGTATAGGCGGCGGGCAAGGGGTGGCACTGGCCATCGAACGCTAACCTCTCCTCATTAAAATGACCTCCTCCGGGAGGTTTTTTTTCGTGCCCTTTTTCTCCCGGCGGTTTAATTGTGATCCGAACATCATTTTCGTTATAAACAAAAATAAAAATGAAACGTTGTTTTAAATATAATTGAAAAGCACGCTTTATGCCGATAGTATGTGTTTATTATGAAAAACGAAACACTGTTTCGTTTATTTTTGCCTTCGGGCATGACCACATCTGGAGGTTACCGTGGACGTCAGAGAAAGCATCCACAGTGCGCACGCCAAAACGCTGGATACTCAGGGGCTGCGCAATGCATTTTTAGTCGAGCAGGTCTTCGAGGCCGACAGGTACACCATGGTTTACAGCCATATCGACCGCATTATCGTGGGTGGGATTATGCCCGTCACGAACAGCGTCTCCGTGGGCGGTGAGGTTGGTAAACAGCTGGGCGTGAGCTATTTCCTCGAGCGTCGCGAGCTGGGTGTGATTAACATCGGCGGGCCGGGCACCATCACCGTAGACGGACAGTGCTATGAGATTGGCCATCGCGAGGCGCTGTACGTGGGTAAAGGGGCGAAAGACGTGGTCTTTGCCAGCATCGACGGCAGCAAGCCTGCGAAATTTTACTACAACTGCGCGCCGGCTCACTCCACTTACCCAACCAAAAAAGTGACCCCGGCAGACGTCGCGCCCGTAACGCTGGGCGACAACCTCACCAGCAACCGTCGCACCATCAATAAATACTTCGTGCCGGACGTGCTGGAAACCTGCCAGCTCAGCATGGGATTGACCGAGCTTGCGCCGGGCAACCTGTGGAACACCATGCCGTGCCATACCCACGAGCGCCGCATGGAAGTCTACTTCTACTTCAATATGGATGAGGACGCCTGCGTGTTCCACATGATGGGACAGCCGCAGGAAACGCGCCATATCGTGATGCACAACGAGCAGGCGGTGATTTCACCGAGCTGGTCTATTCACTCCGGCGTAGGGACGAAAGCTTACACCTTTATCTGGGGAATGGTGGGCGAAAACCAGGTCTTCGATGATATGGACCATGTTGCGGTCAGCGATCTGCGCTAGTCGCGGGCAGTGAAGCATAAACCTGCCTGTGAGTGACAGGCTCTGAAAGAGTAAGGAATAAACATGATTCTGGATGCATTCTCTCTGCAGGGGAAAGTGGCTGTGGTTTCCGGGTGTGACACCGGGCTGGGTCAGGGGATGGCGTTAGGGCTGGCGGAAGCGGGCTGCGATATCGTCGGGATTAATATCGTTGAGCCGACGGAAACCATCGAGCGCGTGACGGCCCTGGGCCGCCGTTTCCTGAGCCTGACCGCTGACCTGCGTAAAATCGATGCCATTCCTGAACTGCTGGACCGCGCGGTGGCTGAATTCGGTCATATCGACATTCTGGTGAACAACGCCGGGCTGATTCGCCGCGAAGATGCGATCAGCTTCAGCGAGCGCGACTGGGACGACGTGATGGATTTGAACATCAAGAGCGTATTTTTTATGTCCCAGGCGGCGGCGAAGCATTTTATTGCGCAGGGGAAAGGCGGCAAGATCGTTAATATTGCCTCTATGCTCTCGTTCCAGGGCGGCATCCGCGTGCCGTCTTACACCGCGTCCAAAAGCGCCGTCATGGGCGTGACCCGCCTGCTGGCAAACGAATGGGCGAAATATAATATCAATGTGAATGCGATTGCGCCGGGCTACATGGCGACCAACAACACGCAGCAGCTGCGTGCAGACGAAGAGCGCAGCGCGGCGATCCTGGAGCGTATCCCGGCGGGACGTTGGGGCCTGCCGAGCGATCTGATGGGGCCGATTGTTTTCCTGGCCTCCCCGGCATCGGATTACATTAACGGTTACACCGTGGCTGTAGACGGCGGCTGGCTGGCGCGTTAATTCCACCTGTATTAAGAACCTCTGCCTATGGGCGGAGGTTTTTTTGCGCAAAAATTGGCTTAGTCCATATCGCTAAAGATGAAAAATCCATACTGAAAAATCATAAATGACGGCAATCACACTTTTATTGCTTAAATATTAAGTGATTAGTAAAAATACGTGATTATTCGCCACAAGTTGAAATTGTAATGTCCATCACAGAACCGTATGCCGTAGCGGAATAATCCATAACTTCGCGATTTCCGGCCTGACACTTTTCCTCGCTTTCTCGTAATTTCAGTTAACGAATTTTGCTGTTGAGGCAGGAAAAATATGACATCTATAAATGACTCTACCCTAATGCCCGCTGCGCTGCGTGATACTCGCCGCATGAACCAGTTTGTCTCCATTGCCGCCGCCGTGGCGGGCCTGTTGTTTGGGCTGGATATCGGCGTCATTGCTGGCGCATTACCGTTTATTACCGATCACTTTACCCTCAGTAACCGCCTGCAGGAGTGGGTGGTGAGCAGCATGATGCTCGGCGCGGCCATCGGGGCGCTGTTCAACGGCTGGCTGTCGTTCCGCCTGGGGCGTAAATACAGCCTGATGGTCGGGGCGGTCCTGTTCGTCGCGGGGTCGATCGGCTCCGCGTTTGCGACAAACGTAGAAGTGCTGCTGCTCTCCCGCGTGCTGCTGGGCGTGGCGGTGGGGATTGCCTCCTACACCGCGCCGCTTTATCTCTCCGAAATGGCGAGCGAGAACGTGCGCGGCAAGATGATCAGTATGTATCAGCTGATGGTCACGCTGGGCATCGTGCTGGCGTTCCTGTCCGACACCTACTTCAGCTACAGCGGCAACTGGCGCGCGATGCTGGGCGTGCTGGCCTTACCGGCGCTGGTGCTGATCGTCCTGGTGGTTTTCCTGCCAAACAGCCCGCGCTGGCTGGCGCAAAAAGGGCGCCACGTGGAGGCAGAAGAGGTCCTGCGTATGCTGCGCGATACCTCGGAAAAAGCGCGCGAAGAGCTGAACGAGATCCGCGAAAGCCTGAAGCTGAAGCAGGGCGGCTGGGCGCTGTTTAAGATCAACCGCAACGTGCGCCGCGCGGTCTTCCTCGGCATGTTGCTGCAGGCGATGCAGCAGTTTACCGGGATGAACATCATCATGTACTACGCGCCGCGCATTTTCAAAATGGCCGGGTTTACCACTACGGAACAGCAGATGATCGCGACTCTGGTGGTCGGGCTGACCTTTATGTTCGCCACGTTCATTGCGGTATTCACCGTCGATAAAGCCGGCCGTAAGCCGGCGCTGAAAATTGGCTTCAGCGTGATGGCGCTCGGCACGCTGATCCTCGGCTACTGTCTGATGCAGTTTGATAACGGCACCGCCTCAAGCGGGTTGTCCTGGCTTTCTGTCGGGATGACCATGATGTGTATCGCAGGTTACGCGATGAGCGCCGCGCCCGTGGTGTGGATTCTGTGCTCCGAAATTCAGCCGCTGAAATGCCGTGACTTTGGCATCACCTGTTCCACGACCACCAACTGGGTGTCGAACATGATCATCGGCGCGACGTTCCTGACGCTGCTGGACGCGATTGGCGCAGCGGGAACGTTCTGGCTCTATACGGTGCTGAACGTAGCGTTTATTGGCGTCACGTTCTGGCTAATCCCGGAAACCAAAGGCGTGACGCTGGAACACATCGAGCGCAGGCTGATGGCAGGGGAAAAACTGCGGAACATCGGCGTGTGACCGTATTACCTGATTAAGCATCCCAACGAATGCAGAAGACAACCGATATTTGTTTACAAAGGCGCTGAATACGGCGCCTTTTTTTATTGGCATCGGTTGTGTTAAAAAAAGAGACCAAAGATAAGGAGGGATGATGAAAACGATCGGCCTGTTAGGTGGAATGAGCTGGGAATCGACAATCCCTTATTACCGCCTGATTAACGAAGGGGTAAAGCAGCGTCTGGGTGGTCTGCACTCCGCAAGCCTGCTGCTGCATAGCGTTGATTTCCATGAGATCGAAGCTTGCCAGTCGAGCGGCGAGTGGGATAAAGCCGGGGAGATCCTGGCCCAGGCGGCGCTGGGACTGGAGCGCGCAGGTGCCGAGGGTATCGTGCTTTGTACCAATACCATGCACAAAGTGGCGTCGCACATTGAGGACCGCTGCGCGCTGCCGTTTCTGCATATCGCGGACGCGACCGGGCGTGCGATTGCGGCATCCGGAATGCGCCGCGTAGCGCTTTTGGGCACACGCTACACCATGGAACAGGATTTTTATCGCGGACGTTTGCACCGTGAATTTGGGATCGAAAGCCTGATCCCTGATGAAGAAGATCGGGCGCGCATCAATCAGATTATCTTTGACGAGCTCTGCCTCGGTACCTTCAGCGATTCCTCCCGCGCGTATTACGTCAGCGTCATCGATAAACTCGCGCAGCAGGGGGCCGAAGGGGTGATATTCGGCTGTACCGAGATCGGTTTGCTGGTACCCGTCGAGCGAAGCCCCGTCCCGGTATTCGATACCACCGCCATCCATGCCGCGGATGCCGTGGCGTTTATGCTGTCATAACGGATTTTGCAGGTCAGGTAAGCGAAGCGCCACCTGACGCGCATGCTCCTTTAAGTGTTCGGTGAAAGCGTCCACCAGCGCGGAGGCCGGACGGTGCAGCGGGCGGATCAGGCTCACGGTGAACGGGACGGAGACGCTAAAGCGGCGGATGACGATCCCGCTTCCGGCATAGTCCAGCGCCGTGAGCGGATTTACCACCGCGACGCCGACGCCTGCACGCACCATCGCGCAAATCGAAGCCGCGCTGTGCGTTTCCACCACCATTCGCCGTTTGACCTGATGCTCGGCAAACAGCGTATCCAGCAGTTGTCTGTAGCTGTCGGTCTGCGACAGGCTAATGTAGTTTTCCCCGTGGAAATCCTCCGGTGTGAGCACCGCCTTACCGGCAAGCCGATGCCCGGCGGGCAGAACGCACACTTCATCTAACGAGAGCAACTCCGTGCGTGCCGTTCCCGCTGGCGTGGAGAGGGTTTCGGTCAGGCCTAAGTCATGGCGCTGAGCCGAAAGCCACTCTTCAAGCAGGGGAGATTCCTGAGGCACGATGGTGAGGTTGACCTCCGGATATCGCGCCAGAAAAGGCTGCAGCAGCATGGGCAGGAACGACTGCGAAAAGACGGGCAGGCAGACGATGGACAACTCGCCCTGGCGAAACTCGCGCAGGCTTTCCGCTGCACTCACTATTCTGTCCAGCCCGTACCACGAACGCTGCACTTCTTCGAACAGGCGCAACCCCTGTACCGTCGGGTGAAGCCTGCCCCGGGTGCGTTCGAACAGCTTCAACCCCAGCACTTTCTCGAAGCGTGCCAGCTCGCGGCTCACCGTCGGCTGCGAGGTATGCAGCATCTGCGCGGCTTCGGTGAGATTGCCGGTGGTCATCACGGCGTGAAAAATCTCGATGTGGCGTAAATTGACGGCGGGCATAGGGCACCTGAAAGCAGATTACTGTCCATATCATTTTTGCATAGACTCGCGATAAAACGATATTTTTTATTCTCTTCGTGCTGTGGCGTAATCATCAAAACGCATTTACCCGGAGAAGACCATGCCACGCCCGCTGAACCAGACTGATACCGATTTGAACGCCGACAACCTGCTGCGCCTGCCCGCCGAGTTTGGCTGCCCGGTGTGGGTCTACGACGCGCAGATCGTTCGCGAGAAGATCGCCGCCCTGCATCAGTTTGACGTGGTGCGATTTGCCCAGAAGGCCTGCTCCAATATCCATATTCTGCGCCTGATGCGTGAGCAGGGCGTGAAGGTCGACTCCGTTTCACTGGGCGAAATCGAGCGCGCGCTGGTGGCCGGATTCGATCCGAAAGCTGACGGCGACGCGATCGTCTTTACCGCCGATGTGATCGACGATGCGACGCTGGCGCGCGTCCACGAACTGCAGATCCCGGTAAATGCCGGTTCTGTGGATATGCTGGAGCAACTGGGTCAGGTTTCTCCCGGCCATCGCGTCTGGCTGCGGGTGAATCCGGGCTTTGGTCATGGTCACAGCCAAAAAACCAATACCGGCGGCGAAAACAGCAAGCACGGGATCTGGTATGCCGATATGCCTGCCGCGCTGGAGGTATTACAACGCTACAGCCTGAAGCTGGTGGGTATTCATATGCACATTGGCTCTGGCGTGGATTACGGCCACCTGGAGCAGGTGTGCGGCGCGATGGTGCGCCAGGTTATCGACTTCGGTCAGGATCTGGAGGCGATCTCTGCCGGCGGCGGTCTCTCCATTCCTTATCGCGAAGGCGAAGAGGCGATCGATACCGATCACTATTACGGTCTGTGGAGCGCCGCGCGTGATCAGATTGCCGCGCATCTTGGTCACGCGGTGAAGCTGGAAATTGAGCCGGGTCGTTTCCTGGTGGCGGAAGCCGGTGTGCTGGTTTCGCAGGTGCGCAGCGTGAAAGAGATGGGATCTCGCCACTTCGTATTGATTGACGCGGGCTTTAACGATCTGATGCGTCCGTCCATGTACGGCAGCTATCACCACATTACCGCCCTGGCTGCCGACGGCCGCGACCTAACGCAGGTGCCGCGCGTTGAGACGGTCGTTGCGGGGCCACTGTGCGAATCGGGTGACGTGTTTACCCAGCAGGAAGGCGGCAAAGTGGAGACCCGCGCGTTGCCAGAGGTCAAACCGGGTGATTATCTTGTGCTGCATGATACCGGTGCCTACGGGGCGTCGATGTCATCTAACTACAACAGCCGCCCGCTGCTGCCGGAAGTGCTGTTTGATAACGGCAAGGCACGGCTGATCCGTCGTCGTCAGACCATTCAGGAACTGCTGGCTTTAGAACTCATCTGATGAAAGTACGGCCCCGTTGTGACCGAATCGCGTAAGACCAGCGTGCCGGTAAACGGCGGGATGGCATCGACCGGCTGGTTTTTTGCCAGCCGGATCGCCTGATCGATGGCCGTGACAATCATATTGTCGATGGGCAGATAAACCGACGAGAGCGCAGGCTCCAGCCATTTCGCGCTTGGGGCATCGTCAAAGCCGAACAGTGAAATATCCTGCGGGATTTTACGCCCCGCCTGGTGTAACGCTTTGGACGCACCCAGCGCCATATCGTCGTTACAGGCAAACAGGGCGCTAAACGATACACCGTCGGCAATCAACTCCTTGCACAGCTCGTATCCCCGCGTCATTCCCGCATCGCCGTACTTTATCCGACGCTCGTCCAGGCGGATGCCGTGCTTTTCCAGCGCCTTGCGATAGCCCATCAGCCTCGCTTTCCCGGTTGGGGTATGGATCGGGACGGTGATACAGGCGATCTCCCGATGGCCCTGGCCGATCAGGTAATCCACGGCCTTAAACGCGGCATCCTGCTGTTCGAAGAACACGCAGCGATCCGGCGCCTGGCTCACTTCACGGTTAATGACCACCAGCGGCGTTTTCACGGTGTCCATCAGTTTGACGATCGCTTTCTCGCTCATGTAGCGCGTGTAAAGCACGATGGCATCGCACTGGCGATCGGCCAGCATCTGCACCGCCTGTTCTTCCTGTTCAGGCGCGTCGTGGCCATCGGTGACGATCAGCTGTTTCCCGTGGGTTTCGGTCTGCCGCGACGCCTGCTGGAGAAGGCGGCCAAAGTAAAAGCCATCGAAAGTGGAGACGACCAGACCAATGCTGTTGCTGGTCTGGTTAGCCAGTGAACGCGCGAGAAAGTTCGGACGATAGCCCAGCTCTTCCATCGCCGTAAACACCTGCTGACGCGTGCTCTCTTTAACCTGACCCGTGCCGTTCAGCACGCGCGATACCGTGGCCTTCGACACGCCCGCACGCAGTGAGACATCCAGCATTGTTGCCATTCTACATTCCTGCTTCCACGTAATGGTCTGCAGTTTAACACAGACCTCACGACGTATAAGCGATGCGGGAAGCGCAAAAACTCCGCCACGATCACGCTTTTTGGTAACGATTCGTCTGGCCTGCATGAAGTAAAATGAAATAGTCTGACTCTGGTAAAATAATCGCCGAACCGAACCTGGGCGTCAGGCCAGCACATACATGAGAAAATGCAGGTGAAACGTGAAAAAGACTGTCATCCTTCCACTTTACCAGGCACCGCACTATGCGGAGCAGGTCACCGAGTGGCTCTGGCGGGCCTTTGGCGAAGGGCTTCCACGGGAATTTTTCCACAGCATTGTTGAGCACAGCCAGACGCCGGAAGCATTACCGCTGACTTTTATTGCCGTTGAGGATGAGCGGCTCGTGGGGACTGTGGGACTCTGGCGTTGCGATCTGATCGCTCGACAGGATCTGTATCCCTGGCTGGCGGCGCTGTATGTCGACGAAGCTGCCCGGGGGAAAGGGCTTGCGGGAAAGCTGCAGAAACATGTCCTGGCGTATGCGGCGCGAGCCGGGTATACCGAACTGCACCTGTGGTCTGCCTGCCGCGACTTTTACGAACGTTACGGCTGGCAGTATATCGGTGATGGGCTGGAATACCCCAACACGCGGGTTCACCTCTACCGTTATTCGCTCTGCGCTTCCGCAAGAGAGGCAACGGAGTGACGGCGAACCAGCGTCGGGCTAAACAGATGCGTAATATCCGGCGGCTGGCGCTGTTCAGCCAGCGCTAACGCCAGCTCGGCGGCCTGCGTTGCCATGGTGATAATCGGGTAGCGCACGGTAGTCAGACGCGGGCGCACGTAGCGAGAGACCAGCACGTCATCGAAGCCAATCAGCGAAATTTCTGCCGGGACCTCAATCCCGTTGTCATTCAACACCCCCATTGCGCCTGCGGCCATCGAGTCGTTATAGCTGGCAATCGCTGTGAAATTCCGTCCGCGACCCAGCAGCTCGGTCATGGCCTGTTCACCGCCACTCTCATCCGGTTCACCGTAGGCCACCAGGCGATCATTACACGGCAGTCCGTTTTCGCGCAGGGCATCGTAATAGCCCTGCAGGCGGTCTTCTGCATCAGAAATAGGGTGATTTGAACAGAGATAGCCAATCCGGGTGTGACCCTGCTGAATCAGATGACGGGTCGCAAGCCACGCGCCGTAGCGGTCGTCGAGCGCCACGCAGCGTTTTTCAAATCCCGGAATAATGCGGTTGATGATGACCATCCCGGGGATCTGCTTCATCAGATGAATCAGTTCGGCATCCGGGATCATTTTGGCGTGAACCACCAGCGCCGCGCAGCGGTGGCGGATCAGCTGCTCGATGGCCTGACGTTCTTTTTGTTCATTATGATAGCCATTGCCGATCAGCAAAAAATTGCCTGTCTGATAAGAAACCTGTTCAACGGCTTTCACCATCGCGCCGAAAAAGGGATCGGAGACATCTCCCACCACCAGACCAATGGTTTCTGTGGACTGCTGGGCGAGCGCGCGGGCATTGGCATTGGGATGATAGTTCAGGGATTCCATGGCGTTTTGTACCGCCTGGCGTGATGCGTCACTGGCTTTCGGTGAGTCGTTAATCACGCGGGAGACGGTTGCCACCGACACACCTGCCAGACGGGCCACATCCTTTATTGTCGCCATTCATTACCTTCTTATTGGGGGTAAGCGTTTACACACCAATTAGTGTTGCGGAAAAGCGGCGCGCATTCAAGGGGAGCGGATTTCCGCTCTCCACAAACGTGACGCAGGACAACCCTGGCGGTGTAATCGTTACACGCGCAGTCATGTCTGAAAAATGTCAATCTGAACCTTTGGTTACACTTTGCCTCAGGCTGTTGCGATTGTCCGATGGCGAGGACGTTAAAGAGGTTGATACAGTCGAGATCCCAGAGGTATTGATAGGTGGAATCAACTCCGGTTGATTAACACGCTTTACACCAACCTGCGTTTTTACGCAGGTTTTTTTTTGCCTGACAGTTCAACCTGTAACAGCAACAGAGAATATTCACACCTGGTTGCACTTCGGCTCATTCCCTTGCGTTTTCCTGCTGGCGAAGCGCAGGGTGAACGGCCAAAATCAAGATCCCAGAGGTATTGATTGGTGAGAATTCTTAGTACGGTTTCGTACTCATCTCTTGCACCAACCTGCGCGGATGCGCAGGTTTTTTTTCGCCTCCACTTTTGCTGTCGCTCCCGTATCACTTCTCGTGTAATCTGCCACCATTTACTATCAACCCTCCACACTGTCTGGCAAAGGGAGTTGAGATGCTATTTGGGTTCTTCCGTACACTATTCCGTATTCTCTTTCGCATCCGCGTTACTGGCGATGCCCAGGCGCTTCGCGGCGAACGCGTTCTTATCACACCAAATCATGTTTCCTTTATAGATGGCATCCTGCTGGCGCTGTTTCTGCCCGTGCGCCCGGTGTTTGCGGTTTATACCTCCATCAGCCAGCAGTGGTACATGCGGTGGCTCACGCCGCTGATTGATTTTGTGCCGCTCGATCCGACAAAGCCGATGATGATTAAGCATCTGGTGCGCCTGGTCGAGCAGGGACGTCCGGTGGTCATTTTCCCGGAAGGGCGTATTTCAGTGACCGGTTCGCTGATGAAAATCTACGACGGCGCGGGGTTTGTCGCGGCGAAATCAAAAGCGACCGTGGTGCCGCTGCGCATTGAAGGCGCAGAGCTGAGCCATTTCAGCCGCCTGAAGGGGCGGGTGAAGCAGCGTCTGTTCCCAAAAATCACGCTGCGCATTCTGCCGCCAACGTCGTTACCGATGCCGGACGCGCCGCGTGCCCGCGATCGCCGTAAAATCGCCGGGGAAATGCTGCACCAGATTATGATGGAAGCGCGCATGGCCGTGCGCCCGCGCGAAACGCTGTACGAATCTCTGCTTTCCGCGCAGCACCGGTATGGCGCGAAGAAAAACTGCATCGAAGACATCAACTTTACCCCGGATACCTATCGTAAACTCCTGACCAAGACCCTGTTTGTGGGCCGCATTCTTGAGAAGTACAGCAAAAAGGGCGAGAAAATTGGCCTGATGCTGCCTAACGCAGGCATCAGCGCGGCGGTGATTTTTGGTGCGGTTTCCCGGGGGCGCATCCCGGCCATGATGAACTACACGGCGGGCGTGAAAGGGCTGACCAGCGCCATCACCGCTGCCCAGATTAATACCGTCTTTACCTCTCGTCAGTTCCTGGATAAAGGCAAGCTCTGGCATCTTCCCGAGCAGCTCACCCAGGTGCGCTGGGTCTTCCTGGAGGATCTGAAAGCGGACGTAACCACCGGCGACAAGCTGTGGATTTTTGCTCACCTGCTGATGCCGCGTCTGGCACAGGTAAAACAGCAGCCGGAAGATGACGCGATTATCCTCTTCACGTCGGGATCGGAGGGCAACCCGAAAGGCGTCGTCCACAGCCACAAGAGCATTCTGGCGAACGTTGAGCAGATTAAAAGCATTGCCGACTTTACCGCGGATGACCGTTTTATGTCGGCGCTGCCGCTGTTCCACTCTTTTGGCCTGACGGTGGGGCTGTTTACGCCGCTGCTGACCGGCGCAGAAGTGTTCCTCTATCCAAGCCCGCTGCATTACCGCATTGTGCCGGAACTGGTGTATGACCGTAACTGTACCGTCCTGTTCGGTACCTCAACGTTCCTCGGCAACTACGCGCGTTTCGCCAATCCGTATGATTTCTATCGCGTGCGGTATGTGGTGGCCGGTGCGGAAAAACTGCAGGAGAGCACGCGTCAGATCTGGCAGGACAAGTTCGGCCTGCGCATTCTCGAAGGTTATGGCGTTACCGAGTGTGCTCCCGTGGTCTCGATTAACGTGCCGATGGCGGCGAAGCCGGGTACGGTGGGCCGAATTCTGCCGGGAATGGATGCGCGTCTGCTGGCCGTGCCGGGCATTGAGGACGGTGGCCGTCTGCAGCTCAAAGGGCCAAACGTGATGAACGGTTATCTGCGCGTGGAAAACCCGGGCGTGCTGGAGGTGCCCACAGCGGAAAACGTCAACGGCGAGGTTGAAACCGGCTGGTACGACACCGGTGATATCGTCCGTTTCGATGAACAAGGCTTTGTTCAGATTCAGGGACGCGCGAAACGCTTCGCCAAAATCGCCGGTGAAATGGTCTCTCTGGAAATGGTTGAGCAGCTTGCGACGGCCGTTTCCGCGGATAAAATTCATGCGACCGTGGTGAAAAGTGATGCCAGCAAAGGCGAGGCGCTGGTGCTGTTTACGACCGACGCTGAGCTTAAGCGCGACAGGCTGCTTAGCTATGCGCGTGAACACGGTATCCCTGAACTGGCAGTGCCGCGCGATATTCGCTTCCTGAAGCAGCTCCCGGTGCTGGGTAGCGGGAAGCCCGATTTCGTGACCCTGAAAGGCATGGTTGAAGAGGCGGAACAGCAAAATGCGTGAGTCAGTACACACTAACACATCGCTCAGGTCGAAAGGCATGATGGCCGTCATCGCCGCACAGTTTCTCTCTGCATTCGGTGATAACGCGCTGCTGTTTGCCACTCTGGCGCTGCTGAAAGCCGAATTTTACCCCGACTGGAGCCAGCCGATCCTGCAGATGGTGTTTGTGGGCGCTTACATTATCTTTGCTCCGTTCGTAGGCCAGGTGGCAGACAGTTTCCCCAAAGGCCGGGTGATGATGTTTGCCAACGGTCTCAAGCTGTTGGGGGCCGCCAGCATTTGCTTTGGCTTCAACCCGTTTATTGGCTATACGCTGGTGGGCATTGGCGCCGCCGCCTACTCCCCGGCGAAGTATGGCATTCTCGGTGAACTGACCACGGGCGATAAGCTGGTGAAAGCCAACGGCCTGATGGAGTCGTCAACCATTGCCGCTATCCTGCTTGGATCCGTCGCGGGCGGCGTACTGGCCGACTGGCATGTCCTGGCGGCACTGGGCGTATGCGCGGCGGTGTATGGCGGAGCGGTCGTGGCGAACCTGTTTATTCCCAAACTGCCGGTGGCTCGCCCGGGGCAATCCTGGCGCTTTAAACCGATGACCGGCAGTTTCTTTACCGCCTGTCGCGTGCTGTGGCGTAACGGTGAAACGCGTTTCTCCCTGATGGGAACCAGTATGTTCTGGGGCGCGGGCGTCACGCTTCGCTTCCTGCTGGTGCTGTGGGTGCCTGTGGCGCTGGGGATTACAGACAACGCGACACCGACCTATCTGAATGCGATGGTGGCCATCGGCATTGTGGTGGGGGCGGGTGCTGCGGCGAAGCTGGTGACGCTCGAGACGGTAGCACGCTGCATGCCCGCAGGGATCCTGATTGGCGTCGTGGTGCTGATTTTCTCGCTGCAACATGCGTTATTGCCCGCCTATGTCCTCCTCATCCTGATTGGTATTCTGGGCGGTTTCTTTGTGGTGCCGCTGAACGCGTTGCTGCAGGAACGTGGCAAGCAGACCGTCGGGGCGGGGAATGCCATCGCGGTACAAAATCTGGGTGAAAACCTGGCGATGCTGTTGATGCTGGGGCTCTACTCGCTGGCGGTAAAAGTGGGAGTGCCAGTGGTGGGGATTGGCGTCGGGTTTGGTGGGCTGTTTGCGCTGGCGATTGCGGGCTTGTGGGTCTGGCAACGTCGGAGCTGATAAATAGCCGGGTGGCGGCTTCGCCTTACCCGGCCTACGTTTGCGCACTTATAGGCCCGGTAAGCTCGCGCCACCGGGCAAAAGCATCAGGCTACGGCGCAGGATACGTATAAACCTGATGCACCGCTTCAATCTCCGCTAACACCTCTTCACTCAGGTTCAGATGGAAACTCTCAATATTGGTTTTCAGCTGTTCCATCGTGGTCGCGCCCAGCAGGGTGCTGGCAACAAACGGCTGACGACGCACGAAGGCCAGCGCCATCTGCGCAGGGTCAAGACCGTGACGCTTTGCGATATCCACATAGGCTGCGACGGCTTTCTGCGTCTGCTCACCGCTGTAGCGGGTAAAGCGGCTAAAGAGGGTATTCCGCGCCCCGGCCGGTTTCGCGCCGTTAAGGTATTTCCCCGTCAGCGTGCCAAAGCCGAGACAGGAATAGGCGAGCAGTTCCACTTCTTCATATTGCGTCACTTCGGCCAGACCCACCTCATAGCTACGGTTAAGCAGGCTGTACGGGTTCTGGATGGTGACGATACGCGGCAGATCGTGTTTATCTGCAAGGTGCAGATAGCGCATTACGCCAAAGGCCGTTTCGTTAGAGACGCCAATGTAGCGGATTTTTCCCGCGCGCTGGCACTCGGTCAGCGCTTCCAGCGTTTCCAGCAGCGTTACGGCGGGGGCGCTCTCATTCCAGCTGTAGCCGAGCTTACCAAAGCAGTTGGTTGGGCGCTGCGGCCAGTGCACCTGATACAGGTCGAGGTAATCGGTTTGCAGGCGCTTCAGGCTGGCGTCCAGTGCGGCGCGGATATTCTTGCGATCGAGGATCTGATTCGGGCGGATCCCGGTATCGTTGTTGCGCGCGGGGCCACTGACTTTTGAGGCAATCACCAGCTTTTCACGGTTGCCGTGTTTTGCCAGCCAGTTACCGACGTAGGTTTCGGTAAGCCCCTGCGTTTCCGGACGTGGAGGAACAGGGTACATCTCCGCGACATCAATCAGGTTAATCCCCTGGCTGACGGCGTAATCGAGTTGTGCATGGGCATCGGCTTCGCTGTTTTGTTCACCAAATGTCATCGTGCCCAACCCCAGTTGGCTTATTTCCAGAGCGCTGTGGGGGATACGGTGATAATGCATAGCCGGCTTCCTCATAAGACATATAGACCGCGTCAGGGCGTGCCCGACAAAGGAATATAAACATGGCAGAGGGGAAGCAAAAGGGGAAGAAAAAAATCAAAAAGGCCAGCAAGCTACTGACCTCTCTCTGATTATCGCTCGATAATTTGCGAGACTTCGTCGCGATTGATCTGCATTTTATTGCCTTCCTGGTCGCGGTAGCTGACCAGACCGGTATCATCGTCGACTTCGGGTTTGCCGTCGGTCAGGATCATTCGACCGTCTTTTGTCGCCATAACGTAATCGCTGCTACAGCCCGATACGGCAAACGCTAAACCGACTGCTGAAACTAACACTGCCCATTTTTTCATCGTTATCGTCCTCATCTGGCGCGTATCAAATCATAATCTAGTATTAACCCGATATGGCGACTTGAGGAAGCGGTAAAATCTTAAAAAGCAGTCGATTATGTTCGAGAGCTCGCAAAATAAGTAAAAAACTATGTTTTTAACAGGAAATGACGTGCCAGGAGTGCGCCGGTGAAATTCTTTTTGAGATAAAAACCGCGTGGCAATGTCAGTATCGGCTCACCCTGCGCGCCGATTGCCTCGGTAAGCGCTTTACTGTTGGCCGCTTTCGGGCGTAGTTGTAATACTTCTCCGTGCCGGGCGGTGATGCGCTCTACCTGCCCAAGAACGATCATGTCCATCAGTTCCTCCCAGTCCAGCCGCAGCTGATGCTCTTCATCGTCGTTCGGGCTCCAGAGCAGCGGCGCGCCAACGCGACGCTCAGCCAGGGGGATCTGTCGCTCTCCTTCAACCGGTACCCACAACACGCGCTTCAGCTTGTGGCGAACGTGGCTGGTTTCCCACGTTACGCCGGTGTTGCCGGTTAATGGCGCAACGCAGACGAAGGTGGTCTCAAGGGGCTTGCCCTGGCTGTCTATGGGGATGGTTTTTAACTCCACGCCAAGTGCTGCAAAATCCTGCTCGGGTTTGCTCCCTGCGCTGGCGCCCAGCCACAGTTCAAGCAGCATGCCGATCCAGCCTTTATCCCGCTTCAGATCCTTCGGGATCTGAAGCCCTGCCATTGCCGCCAGCTCGCCAAGCGAAAAGCCTGCCAGACGCTCTGCCTGCTGTAGCAACTGGCCCTCGCTGGACGGCGGTGAGAGCAAGGGTGTAAGCGGATGCATGAAGGTAACCTTTTGATTAAAAAATAGACGAAGAAATTGTCCCCTGTGGATAGAGTTTAACTATTTCTGTACCAATATTCCATGTGTATGATTTATAGGTTTTTTTATTGGTTTGAAATCGTTTCACCTGAGTCAGAAAACCGGTTGTTCAAATCTGGTCACTGACAATGAACAGGATCTTACACCATGTTATCCACAGAAAAATGGGATAACTGGGCATAACCCTAACTACTGTTTCAATTTACAGCCTTGACGTGCGATGAAAATCGAATTTTCAAACAAATTGTGACTAACTTATTGGCACAATCTGTGGATAAAACCGACGCTGTTCGATCTTTCATCAGCACGACGATCCCTGATGTGACGATCGTCACGCTATTCTGTTTTGTGTTCATTGAAATACATTTAACTCTATGAAAATAATTGTATTATTGAAATCAGGTGAGAGAGGGGACACGGCGGTGTTTTAGGTTGTTCATCGGTAATCAGACACTTCTTCACAACTATATCCACAGAAAAGGTGAATAAAATTCCCTTCACTGACTCTCATCTGTTTATAACTCAGCTCTTATTTGTGAGTTATTCAAATGTTATTAGGTTGCAGCCCTGTAAGAGAGTGGTTTACCGCCTCCCTGTAGTGTGAAACAATCATTCATATATAAGGTTTAGTTTGGGGTAGTCCGGTGATTGATGACGATGGCTACCGCCCGAACGTAGGAATAGTAATTTGTAATCGTCAGGGCCAGGTAATGTGGGCCCGGCGATATGGTCAGCACTCCTGGCAGTTCCCGCAAGGCGGGATCAATCCGGGAGAGTCCCCAGAACAAGCGATGTACCGGGAGCTTTTTGAAGAGGTCGGTTTAAGCCGAAAAGATGTTCGCATCCTGGCTTCGACCCGCAACTGGTTGCGTTACAAGTTACCGAAACGTTTGGTGCGTTGGGACACAAAGCCGGTTTGTATCGGCCAGAAACAGAAGTGGTTTCTGTTGCAGTTGGTGGGCAACGATTCAGACATCAATATGCAAACCAGCAGTACGCCGGAGTTCGATGGCTGGCGCTGGGTGAGCTATTGGTATCCTGTTCGTCAGGTCGTGTCATTTAAACGCGATGTTTACCGTAGGGTGATGAAAGAGTTTGCAAGTGTGGTAATGCAGCTTCAGGAGATCCCGCCTAAGCCGCAGAGCGCACCTGCATGGCGACGTAAAAGAGGTTAAGCTACGCAAATCATGCTCACCCGCTTGCGAGAAATAGTCGAGAAGGTGGCCAGTGCTCCGCGTCTGAACGAGGCGCTGAATATTCTGGTCACTGACATCTGTCTTGCGATGGAGACCGAGGTCTGTTCGGTGTATCTGGCCGACCACGATCGGCGCTGCTATTACCTGATGGCGACCCGTGGTTTGAAAAAACCACGTGGACGCACCGTAACGCTCGCATTTGATGAAGGTATCGTGGGTCTGGTTGGTCGGCTGGCTGAACCCATCAACCTTGCTGACGCGCAAAAACACCCCAGCTTTAAATACATCCCTTCCGTAAAAGAAGAGCGCTTCCGCGCTTTCCTTGGCGTGCCGATTATCCAGCGCCGCCAACTGCTCGGCGTGCTGGTCGTCCAGCAGCGCGAACTACGTCAGTACGATGAAAGCGAAGAGTCTTTCCTCGTCACGCTGGCCACGCAGATGGCGGCGATCCTCTCCCAGTCTCAGCTTGCCGCGCTTTTTGGTCAGTATCGCCATACGCGCATTCGTGCCCTTCCGGCCTCGCCAGGCGTGGCGATAGCGGAAGGCTGGATGGACGCCACCCTGCCGCTAATGGAGCAGGTTTACGAAGCCTCAACGCTTGATGAAGCGCTTGAGCGCGAGCGTCTTACCGCCGCGCTGGAAGAGGCGGCGAATGAATTTCGGCGTTACAGCAAGCGCTTTGCCGCAGGCGCGCAAAAAGAGACGGCGGCCATCTTCGACCTCTATTCGCACCTGCTCTCCGATGCGCGTCTGCGTCGTGAGCTTTTTGCGGAAGTGGATAAAGGCTCGGTCGCGGAGTGGGCGGTTAAGAAGGTAATCGAAAAATTTGCCGACCAATTTGCGGCACTGACCGACGGTTACCTGAAAGAGCGGGCTGGAGATCTTCGGGCCCTCGGACAACGTCTGCTGTTCCATCTCGATGACACCATTCAGGGACCGAATGCCTGGCCAAAACGGTTTGTTCTGGTCGCCGATGAACTCTCGGCAACGACACTGGCTGAACTGCCTCAGGACAGGCTGGCCGGTGTAGTGGTGCGCGATGGTGCAGCCAACTCACACGCCGCAATTATGGTGCGCGCGCTGGGTATTCCAACCGTTATGGGAGCGGATATCCAGCCGTCGGTTCTGCACCGCCGTACGCTAGTGGTTGACGGCTATCGCGGTGAGCTGCTTGTCGATCCTGAGCCAGTTCTGCTCCAGGAATACCAGCGTCTTATCAGCGAAGAGAATGAATTAAGCAAGCTGGCGGAAGATGACGTTAACCTCCCCGCACAGCTGAAGAGCGGTGAGCGGATCAAAGTCATGCTCAACGCCGGTTTAAGCCCTGAGCATGAAGAAAAACTTGGCAGCCGCATCGACGGTATTGGCCTGTACCGTACTGAAATTCCGTTTATGCTGCAGAGCGGTTTCCCCTCCGAAGAGGAGCAGGTGGCGCAGTATCAGGGGATGCTGCAGATGTTTAACGACAAACCTGTCACCCTGCGAACCCTGGATGTCGGGGCGGATAAACAGCTGCCCTATATGCCAATCAGCGAAGAAAACCCGTGCCTGGGCTGGCGTGGGATCCGCATTACGCTCGATCAGCCGGAGATCTTCCTGATCCAGGTGCGTGCGATGCTGCGCGCCAACGCGGCGACGGGCAATCTCAGCATCTTACTGCCAATGGTCACCAGCATTGATGAGATCGACGAGTCCCGGCGACTGATCGAACGTGCTGGCCGTGAAGTGGAAGAGATGATCGGCTATGCGATCCCGAAACCACGGATCGGGGTGATGCTTGAAGTGCCGTCTATGGTCTTTATGCTGCCGCAGCTGGCAAACCGTGTTGATTTTATCTCTGTCGGCACGAACGACCTAACGCAATATATCCTGGCCGTCGACCGTAACAATACCCGCGTCGCCAGTATCTACGACAGCCTCCATCCGGCGATCATTCGCGCGTTGGCGATGATCGCCCGTGAAGCGGAACAATACGGCATTGATTTACGCCTGTGCGGTGAAATGGCGGGGGATTCAATGTGTGTTGCAATCCTGATTGGTTTGGGATTCCGCCATCTGTCGATGAACGGTCGCGCCGTCGCTCGCGTGAAATACCTGCTGCGGCATATCGACATCAATGATGCCCGCGAGCTGGCTGAGCGTAGCCTTGAGGCGCAGCTGGCAGTTGAGGTTCGTCATCAGGTCGCGGCGTTTATGGAACGACGCGGTATGGGCGGCCTGATCCGCGGTGGCCGCTAACCGTCTTTCGCCCTCTCCCTGTGGGGGGAGGGCTCCAGTACGCATAAAACCCTATACACATCTTTTACATCTCTGGCGCATCCTCCGCGCCCGCCTTGTGCTATGATTCGCAACTTTGGAGCCTCTGCTTACAGCAGAATCGCATTTCTACCGCTGTCCACTTTCAGCGGAATAACAACATCTTGTGGTGACAGATGAACAGTGGTTATCTGCATTTTCCGGAATTTGATCCGGTCATTTTCTCAGTAGGACCTGTTTCGCTTCACTGGTACGGTCTGATGTACCTGGTGGGCTTCATTTTTGCCATGTGGCTCGCTGGCCGTCGCGCCAGCCGTCCGGGCAGCGGCTGGACTAAAAACGAAGTTGAAAACCTGCTATATGCGGGCTTCCTCGGCGTGTTCCTCGGTGGCCGTATTGGGTATGTGCTGTTCTATAACTTCCCGGTATTCCTGAATGATCCTCTCTATCTGTTCCGCGTCTGGGACGGCGGCATGTCCTTCCACGGCGGCCTGATTGGGGTGATCCTGGTGATGGTGATTTTTGCCAAACGCACCAAACGCAACTTCTTCCAGGTTTCAGATTTTATCGCACCGCTGATCCCGTTTGGTCTCGGCGCTGGCCGTCTGGGCAACTTTATCAACGGTGAGCTGTGGGGCCGCGTCGATCCGAGCGTGCCGTATACGATGCTCTTCCCGGGCTCTCGCGCAGAAGATATCGCGCTGCTGCCATCACATCCGGAGTGGCAGTCCATTTTCGATACCTACGGCGTGCTGCCGCGCCATATGTCTCAGCTGTACGAGCTGGCGCTGGAAGGTGTTGTGCTGTTTATCATCCTTAACCTGTTTATTCGCAAACCGCGTCCGATGGGTGCTGTCTCCGGCCTGTTCCTGATCGGCTACGGCGCATTCCGTATTATCGTCGAGTTCTTCCGTCAGCCAGACGCACAGTTTACCGGCGAGTGGGTACAGTACATCAGCATGGGGCAGATCCTCTCCATTCCGATGATTGTCGCGGGTGCCATTATGATGATTTGGGCGTATCGTCGTCGTCCACAGCAACAAATTTCCTGAGGAACCATGAAACAGTATCTTGAATTGATGAAAAAAGTGCTCGATGAGGGCACGCCGAAAAACGACCGCACCGGTACCGGTACGCTCTCCATTTTTGGCCACCAGATGCGCTTCAATCTGCAAGAAGGCTTCCCGCTGGTGACGACAAAGCGCTGCCACCTGCGCTCGATCATTCATGAACTGCTCTGGTTCCTGCAAGGCGATACCAACGTTGCGTATCTGCACGAAAATAACGTCTCAATCTGGGACGAGTGGGCAGATGAAAACGGCAACCTGGGCCCGGTTTACGGCAAGCAGTGGCGCGCATGGCCAACGCCTGATGGCCGCCATATTGACCAGATCACCACCGTGATGAACCAGCTGAAAAACGACCCGGACTCGCGCCGAATCATCGTTTCCGCCTGGAACGTCGGCGAGCTGGATAAAATGGCGCTGGCACCGTGCCACGCGTTCTTCCAGTTCTATGTGGCGGATGGAAAGCTTTCCTGTCAGCTCTACCAGCGCTCCTGTGACGTATTCCTCGGCCTGCCGTTTAACATTGCCAGCTATGCGCTGTTAGTCCACATGATGGCGCAGCAGTGCGACCTGGAAGTGGGTGATTTCGTCTGGACCGGTGGGGACACCCATCTTTACAGTAACCATATGGAACAGACACATCTCCAGCTGACCCGCGAACCGCGTGCGCTGCCGAAGCTGATTATCAAACGCAAACCGGCATCAATCTTCGACTACCGCTTTGATGATTTCGAGATTGAGGGTTACGACCCGCACCCTGGCATCAAAGCGCCCGTCGCTATCTGATGCGATAAAGCGTGACACAACCGGTGCTGTTTAGCGCCGGTTTTTTTTGCCTTTATCCCGTTTCCCGAGTCGTTATCCACAAAGCGTGCAACGCGCTGCAACTCTCCCAATTCTCCGGATAACGCCTCGTAAAAAGAGGATCCGTCGCTCGTCATCTTCACGGCGCTTCGCCACACTCCCGGTATGAAAAAAGAGAACGGTTTTACGCTTATCGAAACGCTGGTCGCGATTTCACTTGTCGTTATCCTCAGCGCCTCAGGTCTGTACGGCTGGGACAGCTGGCAACAGCAGCAGCGGCTGTGGCAAACCGCCAGCCAGGTGCGAGATTACCTGCTGTTTCTTCGCAACCATGCCAACCGTCACAACCGCGACCATCAAATTACCCGTCAGCAGGTGGGGGGTCGGGACTGTCTGGCGAGCTCTGCCGTGCAGGGCTGTGAGAAGGGCAGTCCCTTTGTACTGATTCCTCTCTGGCCTGAGGTCGAGGTCAGTGAAGTAACGCCGTCGCTGGCGTTCTATGGATTAAGGGATACGGCATGGGCGGGGCGGATACGCGTTCAAAGCCGTGCCGGAGAATGGCTGATTGTTGTCTCAAATGGAGGACGCATCAGGATGTGTAAGGTCTCTGAGGGAGGTTCATGTTGATGAGGCAGCGTGGTTTCTCACTGACTGAAGTTCTGATTGCCACGGCGATTAGCAGCCTTTTGCTGATAAGCGCATCGCGTTTTTTACCCGCATTGCAGCGGGCGGTTTTACTGCAATCCGGCCAGAGAGAGCTGGAGGAAGAGGTATGGCAGCACCTGTTTGCCCTGGGCAAGCAGCTTCAGCGTGCGGGGTACTGCGCGGGAAACTGTCAGGGACAGGCGCTGGTGATCGCGAGGCTTGGAGGCTGCGTCATTGTGCAGTGGGATGCCAACAGTAACGGCAACTGGGATAACACGGCATCAGAAAATGACAGCACCGGTTTTCGTCTGGAGTCGGGCGCGCTGGAAACCCTGCGTGGCGCGACGTCGTGTGAAGGAAAAGGATGGGAAAAGCTCACCGACCCGGACAGGCTTACGATCGTGCATTTTGTGGTGAGAAAAGTGGAACATACCGGTTTTGCGCCAGAGGTGAATATCGAACTGGCCGCGATGCGTAAAGGCGAGCAGGGGGAGCCCTGGGAGGCTTCGTATACGGTCACGGGGTACAACCTGTGAATCGTCAACGCGGAATGTCTTCGCTGGCGCTGGTTCTGCTTTTACTGGTGCTCGGTACCCTGATCCTGACGGGTCTCAATCAGCAGCTTACAATGTTTAGCGCGCTCGTCGGCGGCGAAAGCCGCTCGCTTCAGCAGCAGGCGACGGTACAGTCCGCGCTTGAGTGGGGGCGGGTTCAGAGCTGGTCGTCAGAGCCACAGGTTCAGTGCAAAAAGACATCGGCGTGGCGAGTGTGTTTGCGCCAGCTGAGTGAGGCGCGAGTGCTACTGATTGCCGGAGACAGTGGCCTGCTGCTCTGGCGCGCAGGAGAGATTGTCGACGGGAAAATTCGCTTTTCGCCTCACGGCTGGAGTGATTTTTGTCCCCTTAAGGAGAGCGCGTTATGTCAGCTGCCATGAACAGAGAAAAAGGGTTTAGCATGGTGGAGGTCCTGCTGGCGATGATGCTGCTGGTGATCGTCGTGACGGCTCTCTCGGGTTATCAACGGGCGCTGGCGGCGCGGTTTAGCGTGTTTAACCAGTATCGCCAGCTCTGGCACCATGCCTGGAATCAGTCTCAGCTCTCAACAAATGTTCTCCCTGCAGGCTGGCAGGCCAGTCGGGGGCAGACAACGCACGCAGGATGTGTCAGCATCACGGTTACACTTATTTCTCCTCTGGGGCGGCGCGGTGAGATGACGCGTCTGCATTGCCCGGTTAGCCAGTAGTCGGGAGCGTCTATGTTAAGGGTCTACCACTCAAATCGTCTGGATGTGCTGGAAGCACTGATGGAATTTATCGTTGAGCGCGAGCGGCTTGACGATCCTTTTGAGCCCGAAATGGTGCTGGTGCAGAGCACCGGTATGGCGCAGTGGCTGCAAATGTCGCTTTCCCGTAAATTTGGCATAGCCGCGAACATTGATTTCCCGCTGCCCGCGAGCTTTATCTGGGACATGTTCGTTCGCGTGTTGCCGGACATCCCGGAGCAGAGCGCTTTCAACAAGCAGAGCATGAGCTGGAAGCTGATGGCGCTGCTGCCGGACATGCTGCAGCGCGATGAATTCGCCATGCTGCGCCACTACCTCAATGACGATACCGATAAGCGCAAGCTGTTCCAGCTGGCATCGCGCACTGCCGATCTCTACGACCAATACCTTGTTTACCGTTCTGACTGGCTAATTCGTTGGGAAGCGGGCGAGTTGATTGAAGGGCTGCCGGAGGCGCAAATATGGCAGGCACCGCTGTGGAAAGCGCTGGTAGAGTATACGGAGAAACTTGGCCAGCCAAAGTGGCACCGTGCCAATCTTTACGATCGGTTTATCTCGATACTTGAAAATGCGTCGGAGCGCCCGGCCCGACTGCCGTCACGCGTCTTTATCTGCGGGATATCCGCATTACCCCCTGTCTACCTGAAGGCGTTACATGCGCTGGGTAAGCATATTGATATCCATATTTTGTTTACCAACCCCTGCCGACAATACTGGGGGGATATCCTCGACGAACGTTGGCTTGCCCGGCTGGTTACCCGACAAAGAAAACGCCTTTTTGAAGAACGTGCCGTCCCGCTGTTTAAAGACGGCTCGACTGCCGGGCAGCTTTTCGATGAAGACGGTATCCAGAACCTGCCCAATCCGCTGCTTGCCTCATGGGGGAAGCTGGGGCGGGACTATATTCACATGCTTTCAGACATCACTTCATCAGGTGAAGGCGACGTGGATGCCTTTGTCGAGATTGCCCCCGATAGCCTGCTTCATCATATTCAGCTGGATATTCTGGATCTGGAAAACCGTGCCGTGATGGGCGTGACGGCGAAAGAGTTCGAACGCAGTGACAGCAAGCGGAAGCTGGACGCTGACGATCGCAGCATTACGATCCATGTTTGCCATAGCCCACAGCGTGAGGTCGAAGTGCTTCACGACCAGTTGCTGGCGATGCTGCAGGACGATCCCGAACTGACACCACGCGATATTGTGGTGATGGTGGCGGATATCGACAGCTACAGTCCCTTTATTCAGGCCGTCTTTGGCAGTGCGACGGGCGAGCGATATCTGCCTTACGCTATCTCTGACCGTCGTGCCCGCCAGTCGCATCCGGCACTGCAGGCATTTATCACCCTGCTTTCACTGCCGGATAGCCGCTTTATCTCCGAAGATGTCCTGGCGTTACTGGATGTTCCCGTGCTGGCTGCACGCTTTAACATCAATGAAGAGGGCCTGCGCTACCTTCGCCAGTGGGTGAATGAGTCTGGCGTTCGCTGGGGGATCGATGACGATAACGTTCAGGAGTTCGAACTTCCTCCAACCGGACAGCACACGTGGCGATTTGGCCTGACGCGCATGCTGCTGGGCTACGCCATGGAGAGCAGCCAGGGCGAGTGGAACGAGGTGCTGCCTTACGATGAGTCCAGCGGGTTAATTGCTGAACTGGTGGGGCATTTAGCGTCGCTCCTGATGCAGCTTAACCGCTGGCGACACGAGCTGCTGCAGCCGCGTCCGCTTGACGCGTGGCTTCCAGTTTGCAGGGCGTTGCTTAATGATTTCTTCCTGCCAGATAGTGACACCGAAGCGGCGATGGCGCTCATTGAAACCCAGTGGCAGGCTATCATCGACGAAGGCGTGAACTCCCACTATCAGGAGGCTATCCCGCTGTCGCTGTTGAGGGATGAGCTGACGCAGCGACTTGACCAGGAGCGAATAAGCCAGCGTTTCCTGGCAGGCCCCATCAACATCTGCACCCTGATGCCAATGCGCTCTATCCCGTTTAAAGTGGTCTGTCTGCTTGGCATGAACGACGGTGTTTATCCGCGCGCGCTGGCGCCGCTGGGGTTCGATTTGATGAGCGCAAATCCAAAACGGGGCGACCGTAGCCGCCGTGATGATGACCGCTACCTCTTCCTTGAGGCGCTCATTTCTGCCCAGAATAAGCTCTATATCAGCTATATCGGCCGTTCCATTCAGGACAACAGCGAGCGTTTCCCCTCCGTTCTGGTGCAGGAGCTGGTGGACTATATCGGGCAGAGCCACTACCTGCCGGGGGATGAAGAGCGCAACTGCGATGAAACCGAGCAGAGGGTGAAAGCCCATATCACCTGTTTCCACAGCCGCATGCCGTTTGACCCGGTGAACTACACGGTCAGCGAGCGCCAGAGCTATGCGCAGGAGTGGTTACCAGCGGCGAAAAGGGAGGGGAATGCGCATACCGATTTCATTCAGGAACTTGACCCGCGCCCAATCGACACTCTGACCTTCGAACAGCTTCAGCGGTTTTGGGCGCATCCGGTGCGGGCCTTCTTCCAGCAGCGACTGCAGGTCAACTTCCGTTCTGAAGAGAGCGAAATTCCGGATGCAGAGCCTTTTACGCTGGAAGGGCTGGAGCGCTATCAGTTAAACCTGCAGCTGCTGAATGCGCTGGTTGAAGAGGAAGATGCTGACAAACTTTACCGCCGCTATCGTGCTGCAGGGCAGTTGCCCTATGGGGCGTTCGGGGAAATTGTCTGGGAGACGCAGTGTCAGGAGATGACCGCCCTGGCGGAGCGCGTGAGAGCGTGTCGGCAGCCGGGCAAAAGTATTGAAATCGATCTCAACTGCAATGGCGTAGAGCTCACGGGCTGGTTAACCCAGGTTCAGCCGGACGGGCTGCTGCGCTGGCGGCCCTCTATGCTGAGCGTTTCACAGGGGGTGCAACTCTGGCTGGAACATCTTGTCTACAGTGCGGGTGGTCATAAAGGTGAAAGCCGGATTTTCGTGCGTAAAGAGGGCGAATGGCGCTTCCCGCCGATGGAGCCTGAACAGGCGTTACGGTATCTGTCTTTGTACATTGAGGGCTACCGTCAGGGAATGAACAAACCGCTCCTGTTACTGCCGGAAAGTGGCGGTGCGTGGATAAAAGCCTGTTATGACGCGCAGAATGATGCGATGTTAACGGATGAGTCTTCGCTGCAGAAAGCACGCAGTAAATTTATGCAGGCCTACGAAGGTAATATGATGGTGCGTGGCGAAGGTGAAGATGTCTGGTATCAGCGCTTATGGCGAACCCTTGAGCCAGAGTACTTCGAGGCTATCACGGAAGAGGCGCAGCGCTACCTGCTGCCGTTGTTTAAATTTAATCAGTCCTGAGAGCTGTATAAAAATTGCGCAGCATGGGGTGTTCATTTATGATGCACTTCTTATCACGGACTGATGTACCCAATAAAGAGATGTTGGCGTGTCCAGCACGCAATGTGTTAATGATGTAGCCGTGATAAAGAGGTAGCACCTTGTTTAAAGCGTTTGTTTTGTTTTTCGCCCTCTGGGTACCCGTCACTCAGGCAGACTCCGGTTGGCAACCCGTTCAGGAAACTATTCGTAAAAGCGAAAAAGATACCCGTCAATATCAGGCTATTCGTCTTGATAACGGCATGACCGTACTGCTGGTTTCCGATCCGCAGGCGGTGAAATCCCTTTCTGCATTAGTGGTGCCGGTTGGATCGCTGGAAGATCCTGACGCTCATCCTGGGCTTGCACACTATCTGGAACATATGACGCTGATGGGGTCAAAAAAATACCCGCAGCCAGATAGCCTGTCCGAATTTCTAAAAATGCATGGCGGCAGCCACAATGCCAGCACGGCACCGTACCGCACGGCCTTTTATCTCGAAGTCGAAAATGATGCGCTGGAAGGTGCGGTCGATCGCCTTGCTGATTCCATCGCCGCCCCCTTGCTGGATAAAAAGTATGCCGATCGTGAACGCAATGCGGTGAATGCCGAGCTGACCATGGCCCGCACGCGAGACGGTATGCGCATGGCCCAGGTCAGCGCTGAAACCATCAACCCTGCGCACCCGGGTTCGCGTTTCTCCGGCGGTAACCTGGAGACGTTAAGCGACAAACCGAACAGCCCGGTGCTTGATGCCCTGCACGCGTTTCGCGATAAATACTACTCCGCCAACCTGATGAAAGCGGTTATCTACAGCAATAAACCGTTGCCAGAACTGGCAGACATGGCGGCTAAAACGTTTGGCCGGGTGCCGAATAAAAATATCGACCTGCCGCAAATAAACGTC
The DNA here is from genome assembly GCF_043974075.1 of Enterobacter sp. ECC-019. NCBI lineage: Bacteria > Pseudomonadati > Pseudomonadota > Gammaproteobacteria > Enterobacterales > Enterobacteriaceae > Enterobacter > Enterobacter sp. ECC-019. Next base: position 4,581,239 of record NZ_CP143759.1, on the reverse strand, counting down.
CCGGTGGTTACGGACGCGCAAAAAGGGATCGTTATCCACTACGTGCCGGCGCTGCCGCGCAAAGTGCTGCGCGTGGAATTCCGCATCGATAACAACACCGCACAGTTTCGCAGTAAAACCGATGAGCTGGTGACCTACCTGATAGGTAACCGTAGCCCGGGTACGCTTTCTGACTGGCTGCAAAAACAGGGGCTGGTGGAAGGCATTCGAGCCGATTCCGATCCGGTTGTGAACGGCAATAGCGGCGTGCTGGCGATCTCTGCCACCCTGACCGACAAAGGGCTGGCAAACCGTGATGAAGTGGTGGCGGCGATCTTCAGCTACCTCTCTTTACTGCGTGAGAAAGGCGTCGATAAGCGCTACTTTGATGAACTCGCCCACGTGCTGGATCTCGATTTCCGTTACCCGTCCATTACCCGCGACATGGATTATGTCGAGTGGCTGGCGGATACCATGATCCGCGTGCCGGTGGAACATACTCTCGACGCGGTGAATATTGCCGACCGGTATGACGCCGAGGCGGTAAAAGCCCGCCTGGCGATGATGACGCCGGAGAATGCCCGCATCTGGTACATCAGCCCGAACGAACCGCATAACAAGACGGCATATTTTGTCGATGCCCCCTATCAGGTGGATAAAATCAGCGCGCAGACCTTCGCCGACTGGCAGAAGACGGCTGGAGAGATTGCGTTAAAGCTGCCGGAGCTGAACCCCTATATTCCGGATGACTTCTCGCTGACCAAAACGACTCAAGATTACCCGCATCCGGCGCTGATCATTGATGAGCCGACGCTGCGCGTGGTGTATACCCCCAGCCGCTATTTCGCCAGCGAGCCAAAGGCCGATGTCAGCGTGGTGCTGCGTAACCCGAAAGCGATGAACAGCGCTAAAAATCAGGTGATGTTCGCGCTTAATGACTATCTCGCCGGGATTGCGCTCGATCAGCTCAGCAACCAGGCGGCCGTGGGCGGCATCAGCTTCTCCACCAACGCCAACAACGGTTTGATGCTCAACGCAAACGGCTATACCCAGCGTTTGCCTCAGCTGTTCCAGGCACTGCTGGAAGGGTATTTCAGCTACACGCCGACGGAAGAGCAGCTTGAGCAGGCCAAATCGTGGTATGCGCAGATGATGGATTCTGCGGAGAAGGGAAAAGCTTACGATCTGGCGCTTATGCCAGCGCAAATGCTGTCGCAAGTTCCTTATTTCCAGCGAGAAGACCGCCGCGCGCTGCTGCCTTCGATCACCTTAAAAGACGTGCTGGCTTACCGTGACGCGCTGAAAACCAACACGCGTCCAGAGTTCCTGATCGTCGGCAACATGAGTGAGGATCAGGCCAAAACTCTGGCGGAGAATGTGCGCACTCAGCTCGGTTCGAAAGGCGACGAGTGGTGCCGCAACCAGGACGTGCTGGTTGAGAAAAAGCAGAATGTGATTTTTGAAAAGACGGGTAACAGCACGGATTCCGCGCTGGCCGCGGTCTTTGTGCCAACGGGGTATGATGAATTCGCCAGCTCAGCGCAGAGCGCCGTGCTGGGGCAAATTATTCAGCCGTGGTTCTATAACCAGTTACGCACAGAGGAGCAGCTTGGCTACGCGGTATTTGCCTTCTCCATGAACGTAGGCCGACAGTGGGGGCTGGGCTTCCTGCTGCAAAGCAGCGACAAACAGCCGGCGTATCTCTGGCAGCGTTACCAGGCCTTCTTCCCGCAGGTGGAAGCAAAGCTGCGCGCCATGAAGCCGGAAGAGTTTGCTCAGATCCAGCAGGCCGTCATCGCGCAGGTAATGCAGCCGCCGCAGACGCTGGGTGAAGAAGCCTCGCAGCTGAGCAAAGATTTCGATCGCGGTAATCTGAACTTTGATTCGCGTGATAAAGTAGTGGCCGAGATAAAACAGCTGACGCCGCAGAAGGTTGCCGACTTCTTCCATCAGGCGGTCATTAAGCCGCAGGGTATGACCATTCTGTCCCAGGTTTCCGGTAGCCAGAACGGGAAAACGGAGTACGTGAACCCGAAAGGCTGGAAAGTCTGGAAGAGCGTCAGCGCGCTGCAGCAATCTATGCCCTGGAGTAAGAAAGAATGACCGATACCGCTGAGTCCCTTGATCCCTTACGTTTACCTCTGCAGGGTGAACGATTGATTGAAGCCTCAGCGGGAACGGGAAAAACCTTCACCATTGCCGCCCTCTATCTGCGTCTGCTGCTGGGGCTTGGCGGCAACGCCGCTTTTCCACGCCCTTTGAGCGTGGAAGAGCTGCTGGTGGTGACCTTCACCGAGGCTGCCACCGCTGAGCTGCGGGGGCGTATTCGTACCAATATCCACGAGCTGCGCATCGCCTGTCTGCGTCAGAGCACGGATAACCCTCTCTACGCGAGCCTTCTGGAAGAGATTGCCGATAAGCAACAGGCAGCCCAGTGGCTGCTCCTTGCCGAACGGCAGATGGATGAAGCGTCCGTTTTCACCATTCACGGTTTTTGCCAGCGCATGCTGAGCCTGAATGCGTTTGAATCCGGCATGCTGTTTGAACAGCAGCTTATTGAAGATGAATCCGTGCTTCGCTATCAGGCCTGCGCGGATTTCTGGCGTCGCCACTGTTACCCGCTGCCGCGCGATATCGCCGAAGCGGTACATGCGTTGTGGAAGGGCCCGGAGGCGCTGCTGCGCGCTATCGATCGTTATCTGCAGGGGGAAGCGCCGGTCATCAAATCCCCGCCGCCTGCGGATGAAACCCTGGCCTCACGGCATGAAAAAATCATCGCGCAGATTGCCGACATCAAGCAAAAATGGATTGAGTCCGTTGGCGAGATTGACGCAATCATCGAAAATTCCGGGATTGACCGACGCAAGTTTAACCGTGGCAATCAGGGGAAATGGATCGACAAGATCAGCGCCTGGGCGCAGGAAGAGACGCGAGGCTATCAGCTCCCGGACGCGCTGGAGAAATTTTCCCGGCGTTTCCTGGTTGAACGGACCAAAGCCGACGGCATTGTCCCTGAGCATCCCCTGTTTGTGGCGATTGAAACCCTGCTGGCTGACCCCTTAACGCTCAACGATCTGATGATTACCCGCGCCATGACGGAAATTCGCGAAGCCGTCGCGCGTGAGAAACGCCGCCGGGGTGAACTGGGTTTCGACGATATGCTGAGCCGCCTTGATGCGGCGCTGTGCAGTGAAAACGGTGAAGCGCTTGCCGCCGCGATCCGCACCCGTTTCCCGGTGGCGATGATTGACGAATTTCAGGATACCGACCCGCAGCAGTACCGCATTTTCCGTCGTATCTGGCGCCAGCAGCCCGACACCGCGCTGCTGTTAATCGGCGATCCGAAACAGGCTATCTACGCCTTCCGCGGTGCGGATATTTTCACCTACATGAAAGCTCGCAGCGAGGTTGACGCGCACTACACGCTTGATACCAACTGGCGCTCCTCTCCCGGCATGGTGGAAAGCGTCAACGCGCTCTTCAGCCGCATGGATACGGCGTTTATGTTCCGGGAGATCCCGTTTCAGCCGGTAAAATTCGCCGAGAAAAATGCCTCGTTGCGCTTCGAGTTCAACGGCGAGACGCAGCCTGCCATGAACTTCTGGCTGCTGGACGGGGAAGGCTGCGGCGTTGCCGACTATCAAAATGCCATGGCCCAGCACTGTGCCGCGCAAATCCGTGACTGGCTCAGTGCGGGCGCGCGCGGTGAAGCGCTGCTGTGGAGGGGGGATAAACCCACCCCCGTAAAGGCGTCCGATATTACGGTACTGGTGCGCAGCCGTCAGGAAGCCGCGCTCATCCGCGACGCCCTGACGTTACTGAATATCCCCTCCGTCTACCTCTCCAACCGCGACAGCGTCTTTGAAACGCTGGAAGCGCAGGAGATGCTGTGGCTGCTGCAGTCCGTGCTGGCCCCGGAGCGGGAAAGCACGCTGCGCAGCGCACTGGCCAGCGCAATGCTCGGGCTGAATGCGCGCGACATTGATGCACTCAACAATGATGAAGCCGCATGGGATGCCGTGGTAGAAGAGTTTGTTCGCTACCGCGAAAAATGGCAGAAGCGCGGCGTTATGGCGATGGTGCGTGAGCTCATGGCACAGCGCCACATTGCGGAGAATATGCTGGCGACAGCAGGCGGCGAGCGTCGGTTGACCGATATCTTACATATCAGCGAGCTGCTGCAGGAAGCGGGTACGCAGCTGGAGAGCGAGCACGCCCTCGTGCGCTGGCTGGCGCAGCAGATTGCCGACCCGAACAGCAATTCGTCCAGCCAGCAGATGCGCCTTGAGAGCGATAAACATCTGGTGCAGATCGTTACCATTCACAAATCGAAAGGCCTGGAATATCCGCTGGTCTGGCTGCCGTTTATTGCCAATTACCGCGTGCAGGATCAGGCCTTTTACCACGATCGCGAGTCTTTTGAGGCGGTGCTCGATCTCAGCAACGCGGAGTCCAGCGTTGAGCTGGCAGAGGCCGAGCGTCTGGCGGAAGACCTGCGCCTGCTCTACGTCGCGCTGACCCGTTCGATCTGGCACTGCAGCCTGGGCGTTACGCCGCTGTTCCGTCGCCGTGGCGAAAAGACCGGGGAGAGCGATTTTCATCTGAGCGCGCTGGGGCGGCTTATTCAGCACGGCGAACCCAAAGACGCGGCGGGCCTGCGCCAGTGTATCGAATCACTTTGCACAGAGCATGTTGCCCTGCATATTCCGTCGCAGCCTGACACTAGCCGCTGGCAGATGCCGGAGCTGCGTGAGTCAGCGCTCCATGCCCGCCAGGTTGTGCGTACCATTGCCGACGACTGGCGCGTCACCAGCTACTCCGGTTTACAGCAGCACGGGCAGAGTATTGCGCAGGATCTGATGCCAAAACTGGACATGGATGCCGCAGGAGCCGGTAGCGTACCCGTTGAGCCGGTGCTTACACCGCACCAGTTCCCGCGCGGCGCCTCGCCGGGCACGTTTTTGCACAGCCTGTTTGAAGAGCTGGATTTTACCCAGCCGGTTTCCGAAGAGTGGGTGCTGAAGATGTTACAGAGTGGCGGCTACGACGCACAGTGGCAGCCGGTTCTCACCGACTGGATCCGCGCTGTACTGCACGCGCCGCTCACGACGCAGGGGATCTCGCTGAGTCAGTTGACCGCCAAAGATAAGCAGGTGGAGATGGAGTTTTATCTCCCCATCGCCAGCCCGCTCAGAGCCGAGGCGCTTGATGCGCTGATCCGCGAGTACGATCCGTTATCCGCCGGGTGCCCGCCGCTGAACTTCCGCCAGGTTCAGGGGATGCTCAAAGGCTTTATCGACCTGGTTTTCCGCCACGAAGGGCGCTACTACCTGCTGGATTACAAATCGAACTGGCTTGGCGAAAGCAGCGAAGCCTACACGCAAGACGCGATGGCCTCTGCCATGCAAATGCATCGCTACGATCTGCAGTACCAGCTTTATACCCTGGCGCTGCACCGTTACCTACGTCATCGCATGGCCGATTACCGCTACGAAGCGCATTTTGGCGGCGTAATCTACCTGTTCCTGCGCGGAGTGGATGCGAACGACCCGCGTTCCGGCGTCTTTAGTACGCGTCCGGCTGCGGAACTGATTGAAAAAATGGATAACCTGTTTGCTGCAAGCACGGAGGAGGTGGCATGACGATGCAGGCGCTACTGCTGGAAGCGGTTGAACAACGATTACTGCGCCACCTGGATGTGCAGTTCGCCATGATGGTGGCAGGTGAGGAGCCTGCCGTCATGCTGGCCGCCGCTATTCTGAGCAAAGACGCGGGGGAAGGGCACGTGTGTCTGCCGCTGTCGCGTCTGGCGGTGGATGAGAAGATGCCTCCGGCTTTACAGGCGTGTTTCGCGCTGCTGGGTGACGCAGTGGACTGGCAGGAGATATTACTCGGCTCGCCTGCCGTGAGCGGAGCCGATACCGGGACGCCGATGATCCTTGTCGGCGAGCGTTTGTATCTTAACCGGCTGTGGCGTAACGAACTGACGGTTGCGCGTTTCTTCAGCGAGACCAACGCCCCGCTTCCCTGCGATGAAGCGAAGCTCCGGAAAACGCTGGATACGCTGTTTACCTCTGACGACGCGACAGACTGGCAGAAAGTGGCGGCAGCCGTGGCCTTAACGCGACGGATCTCGGTGATTTCTGGCGGCCCGGGCACCGGGAAAACGACCACAGTGGCAAAACTGCTTGCTGCGCTGATTCAGCTATCGGGTGAGCAAAAGTGCCGTATTCGCCTGGCGGCTCCCACCGGTAAAGCGGCGGCACGTCTGACGGAATCGTTAGGTGGCGCGCTGCAAAAACTGCCGCTAACCGGGGATCAGCTTGCGCTTTTCCCAAATGAAGCCAGCACGCTGCACCGTTTGCTTGGCGCACAGCCGGGTAGCCAGCGTTTGCGCTATCATGCCGGTAACCCGCTGCACCTTGATGTTCTGGTGGTGGATGAAGCGTCGATGATTGACCTGACGATGATGTCGCGTTTGATCGATGCGCTCCCGCCGCACGCGCGGGTTATTTTCCTCGGCGATCGCGATCAGCTTGCCTCCGTTGAGGCCGGGGCCGTATTGGGGGATATCTGCACGTATGCCAGCCTGGGATATACCGCTGAGCGCGCTCAGGAGCTGGCCCGTCTCACCGGATGTTCGCTCACGTCTGAAAACCATTCGCTTGCAGGGGCGCTGCGCGACAGCCTGTGTCTGCTGCAAAAAAGCTACCGTTTCGGCAGCAACTCCGGCATCGGCCAGCTTGCGGCAGCGGTGAACCGGGGTGACCGGCGCACCACCACTGCGGTATTTGACGGAACCTTTACGGATATTGAGAAAAAATCGCTGCAAAGCGCGGAAGAGTATCAGGCGATGCTTGATGACGCCCTGCTGGGGTACCAGCACTTTCTGACGGGTGTACAACAGCAAAGTACACCGGAGCAGGTCATTGCCGCGTTTGGTGAATACCAGTTGCTTTGTGCGCTGAGGGAAGGCCCGTTTGGTGTCCGGGGTCTGAACGACAGGCTGGAACAGCTGCTGGCGCAAAAACGCAAAATTAACCGTACCCCGCACTCGCGATGGTATGAAGGGCGGCCGGTGATGATCGCCCGCAACGACAGCGCGCTGGGGTTGTTTAACGGGGATATCGGGATTGCACTCGATTGCGGTCAGGGCCTGCGCGTCTGGTTCCAGATGCCGGACGGGAACGTGAAGTCTTTCCAGCCCAGCCGTTTACCCGAGCATGAAACCGCCTGGGCGATGACGGTGCATAAATCCCAGGGATCCGAGTTTAACCATGCGGCGCTGATCCTGCCCACGCAGCTTTCACCCGTCATTACCCGCGAGCTGATCTATACCGCTATTACGCGCGCCCGTCAGCGCCTGTCGCTGTATACCGATGAACGGGTGCTGGTGCAGGCGATTGCCACCCGAACGGAACGCCGAAGCGGGCTGAGCGCGATATTTGAGTCCGTCTGAACGAAAGCCCTCGCCGGACGGTGAGGGCGTCGTATCATCCCAGATCGGCCATCAGCACTTTTGAACGACGCTGATAGTTGTACATCTCTTTCTTCGTTTCCGGCAGAGAATCGATATCCACCGGCGTGAATCCGCGCTCTTGGAACCAGTGAATGCTGCGCGTCGTCAGGACGAACAGCTTGCTTAGCCCCATCTGGCGCGCCTGTGCCGCCACGCGCTCAAGCAGCATTTCGCCGCGTGAAGAGCTGCGGTAATCAGGATGCACCGCCACGCAGGCCATTTCACCGATCTTCTCTTCCGGGAACGGATAGAGCGCGGCGCAGGCAATGGTCAGGTTATCGCGCTGAATAATGGTGAATTTGTCGATCTCCATCTCCAGCTGTTCGCGTGAGCGACGCACCAGAATACCCTGCTGTTCCAGCGGGCGGATTAGCTCCAGAATGCCGCCGATATCATTGATGGTGGCGCGGCGGATCTGCTCCGCACTCTCCATCACAATCTGTGTACCAATGCCGTCGCGGGAGAACAGCTCCTGCAGCAGGGCCCCATCTTCCTGATAGCTGATCAGGTGGCTGCGGCGCACGCCGCTGCGGCAGGCCTTCACAGCGCCACGGAGGAAGCGGACGGTGCCGGAGTGGTAATCGCCTTCGGCTTCCAGCGCCTCCACGCGAGCCTGGGCTTCATTCGGGAAGAGTTCCGGTACGATTGTTCCTTCATCGTTCACGACGCCCTGGGAGGAGCAGAAACCAATCATTTTTTCCGCCTTCAGCTTGATCGCCAGCTGCGTGGCAATCTCTTCAGACGTCAGGTTAAAGCTTTCGCCCGTTACAGAGACAGCAACCGGGCCCATCAGCACGATGGCGCCGCTGTCCAGCTGGCGATGAATAGCTTCTTCATCAATACGACGAATGCGGCCGCTGTGGCAGTAATCCACGCCATCGTCCACGCCGAGCGGCTGGGCAATGATAAAGTTGCCGCTCACGACGTTGATATGCGCGCCCTGTAGCGGCGTATTGTTCAGGCTCATGGACAGGCGAGCGGTAATATCCAGCTGCAGCAGACCCGCCGCCTGTTTCACCAGTTCAAGGGTTTTGGCATCCGTGACGCGGGTATGCTTGTGGTAAATCGGCTCGTGGTGATGAGCGGCCAGGTTGGCGTCGATCTGCGGACGTGCGCCATACACCACCACCAGGCGGATCCCGAGGCTGTGCAGCAGGCCAATGTCATTGACGATGCTGGAAAAATTTTCATGCTCAATGGCTTCGCCGCCAAGCATGATGACAAACGTTCTTCCCCGATGGGCGTTGATATAGGGAACAGAATGGCGGAATCCCTGGACCAGTTCGGTTCTACGTTCCTTCACCATGACACAACCCTTAATGAATGTTTATTCGTAATTTCTGTATTTTTATTCGATTGTGGTCGCGTGTGCAAGCGTAAATTTTCCGCGGCCCACAGAAATTGGTAAGTAATCCGTGCGTTAGCGTATGATTGTTTACCCTTTTATAGATGACAGTTTATGCGTCATTCGTTAAAGTTTTCGGTCAATTTGGACATTTTGTATATCAGTCAGTGTTCTTGCTCGGGAGAAGCATGTCGGGATCCAATTCAGCAATAAGCCGCCGCCGTTTGTTAAAAGGGGCCGGGGCAATGTGGTTGCTTAGCGTCAGTCAGGTCGGTCTTGCCGCCACCAGTCAGGTGGTGGCGGTGCGCGTCTGGCCGTCGTCGACCTATACGCGCGTGACGGTCGAATCCAATCGCGTGCTGAAATATAAGCAATTTGCCCTCAGCAACCCTGAACGCGTGGTGGTGGATCTCGAAGGCGTTAACCTCAACTCCGTGCTGAAAGGGATGGCGGCGCAGATCCGCGGCGACGATCCGTTTATTAAATCGGCTCGCGTCGGGCAGTTTGATCCGCAAACTGTGCGCATGGTCTTTGAACTGAAGCAGAACGTTAAGCCGCAGCTGTTTGCCCTGGCGCCTGTTGCGACCTTCAAAGAGCGCCTGGTGATGGATCTCTACCCGGCTAATGCGACGGACATTCAGGATCCGCTTCTTGCCCTGCTGGAGGATTACAACAAGGGCGATTTGCAGCGTCAGGTTCCACCTGCGCAAAGCGGGCCACAGCCGGGCAAAGCAGGGCGCGATCGTCCGATTGTGATCATGCTCGATCCAGGCCACGGCGGCGAAGACTCTGGCGCGGTGGGGAAATATCGCACGCGTGAAAAAGACGTGGTGCTGCAAATTGCCCGTCGCCTGAAAGCGTTGATTGATAAAGAAGGCAATATGCGCGCCTATATGACGCGCAATGAAGACGTCTTTATTCCGCTGAAGGTCCGGGTGGCGAAGGCGCAGAAGCAGCGCGCCGATTTGTTCGTGTCGATCCATGCGGATGCGTTTACCAGCCGCCAGCCAAGCGGCTCGTCGGTGTTTGCCCTCTCAACTAAAGGCGCGACCAGTACCGCAGCAAGATTCCTGGCTGACAGCCAGAACGCCTCTGACCTCATTGGTGGTGTGAGCAAAAGCGGCGACCGCTACGTCGACCACACTATGTTCGATATGGTGCAGTCGCTGACCATTAACGACAGCCTGAAGTTTGGTAAAGCGGTGCTGGGCAAGCTGGGCAACATCAATAAGCTGCATAAAAACAGCGTTGAACAGGCCGGGTTTGCGGTACTCAAGGCACCGGATATCCCGTCCATTCTGGTAGAAACCGCGTTTATCAGTAACGTTGAAGAGGAGCGTAAGCTCAAGACGGCAAAATTCCAGCAGGAAGTTGCGGAGTCGATTCTGGCGGGGATTCGGGCGTATTTCTCGGATGGGGCGACGCTGGCGCGACGTGGTTAGTGCTGTACGCCGGGTTATCGCCCGGCAGTTTCACAAACTGCAGATACAAAAAAACACCCTTAAGGGTGTTTATTGTTTTTAGAAGTGTTGGTTGCGGGGGCCGGATTTGAACCGACGACCTTCGGGTTATGAGCCCGACGAGCTACCAGGCTGCTCCACCCCGCGTCCGTCTTTCTACAGTCGTAGAAACTTACTTCTTCAAATTTGATTGGTTGCGGGGGCCGGATTTGAACCGACGACCTTCGGGTTATGAGCCCGACGAGCTACCAGGCTGCTCCACCCCGCGTCCGTCTTTCTACAGTCGTAGAAGATACTTCATCAAATTTTAATTGGTTGCGGGGGCCGGATTTGAACCGACGACCTTCGGGTTATGAGCCCGACGAGCTACCAGGCTGCTCCACCCCGCGTCCGTGGATGCGCACTATACTCGGATAGGTTTGTGATGCAACCCCTTTTTCACATAAATCATGATTTTGTATGCAAATTGAACGACATGGCTTTGTTTGGACTATTTTTTGCGCAAAATTTGCCAAAGGGCATGCGATCGCATTTCATTAGCCCTGGCGGTTTGTTATCTTCATCACGCGGAAATGGGCAACTTAAAGACGAGATATAATGAAAGGACGTTGGGCGAAGTATCTGATGGCGGGCGCAATGGTAGCGATTCTTGCGGCCTGTTCTTCCAAACCGACCGATCGCGGTCAACAGTATAAAGACGGGAAGTTATCCCAGCCTTTCTCTTTAGTTAATCAGCCTGATGCTGTCGGCGCACCGATTAATGCCGGTGATTTCTCCGAGCAGGTCTACCAGATCCGCAACGCGTCGCCGCGTCTGTATGGTACCCAGAGTAGCGTTTATAACGCGGTCCAGGATTGGCTGAAAGCAGGCGGCGATACGCGCAATATGCGCCAGTTTGGTATCGATGCCTGGCAGATGGAAGGGGCCGATAACTACGGCAACGTTCAGTTTACCGGCTATTACACCCCGGTTATTCAGGCACGACACTCCCGTCAGGGCGAGTTCCAGTATCCTATTTACCGTATGCCGCCAAAACGCGGTCGTCTGCCGTCCCGCGCCGAGATTTACGCCGGTGCGCTGAGCGAAAACTACGTTCTGGCCTACAGCAACTCCCTGATGGATAACTTCATCATGGACGTTCAGGGCAGCGGCTACATTGATTTTGGGGACGGTTCGCCACTTAACTTCTTCAGCTATTCCGGTAAAAACGGCCACGCCTATCGCAGTATTGGCAAGGTGCTGATCGACCGCGGCGAAGTGAAGAAAGAAGACATGTCGATGCAGGCTATCCGCGAGTGGGGCGAGAAACACAGCGAAGCCGAGGTGCGTGAGCTGCTGGAGCAGAACCCGTCGTTCGTCTTCTTCAAACCGCAAAACTTCGCGCCGGTGAAAGGGGCGAGTGCAGTTCCGCTGATTGGCCGCGCGTCGGTAGCATCAGATCGCTCGATTATTCCGGCAGGTACCACGCTGCTGGCTGAGGTTCCTCTGCTGGACCATAACGGCAAGTTCAACGGCCAGTATGAGCTGCGTCTGATGGTGGCGCTGGACGTCGGCGGGGCGATTAAAGGCCAGCACTTCGACATCTATCAGGGTATTGGCCCTGACGCAGGCCATCGCGCGGGCTGGTATAACCACTACGGACGCGTGTGGGTACTCAAGGCGGCGCCGGGTGCTGGAAACGTATTCAGCGGCTGATTGTGGTATTCTGAGCGCAATACGGATTACTGTTCAGGGTGAGGAAAACCTCACCCTTTTTACATCTGAGGTTTTATGTCTGTGGTAATCAGCGACGCCTGGCGCCAGCGTTTTGGCGGTACGGCACGTTTATATGGTGAAAAAGCCCTGCAGCTGTTTGCGGATGCGCATGTCTGCGTCGTGGGCATTGGTGGTGTGGGGTCGTGGGCGGCAGAAGCGCTGGCGAGAACCGGTATTGGCGCAATCACGCTGATTGACATGGATGACGTTTGCGTCACCAACACCAACCGTCAAATCCACGCCCTGCGCGATAGCGTCGGTCTGGCGAAATCTGAGGTAATGGCGGAGCGTATCCGTTTGATCAACCCGGAGTGCCGCGTGACGGTGATCGACGACTTTGTGACGGCAGATAACGTTGCGGACTACATGAGTAAAGGCTACAGCTATGTGATTGACGCCATCGACAGCGTGCGGCCAAAAGCGGCGTTGATCGCTTACTGCCGTCGCTACAAGGTGCCGCTGGTCACGACGGGCGGCGCGGGCGGGCAAATCGATCCGACGCAGATCCAGGTGGCCGATCTGGCGAAAACCATTCAGGATCCGCTGGCTGCCAAGCTGCGCGAACGCCTGAAGAGCGACTTTAATGTGGTGAAGAACAGCAAAGGCAAGTTGGGCGTCGACTGCGTGTTCTCGACCGAAGCGCTGGTCTATCCGCAGGCGGATGGGTCAGTCTGCGCAATGAAGAGCACGGCGGAAGGGCCAAAGAGAATGGATTGCGCCTCCGGGTTTGGTGCGGCCACCATGGTGACCGCCTCCTTCGGCTTTGTGGCGGTGTCTCACGTCCTCAAGAAAATGATGGCGAAGGCGGAACGTCAGGCCTGAGCCTGACGTGCGGCATCCAGTACCGCGTCGCTAAGCGCGATCAGCCCCTGACCGCGCGAGGCGCTGAGCTGCGCGCGCAGCCCAAGCTCATCAAATAACGCCAGCGGCGAATGTGCCAGCAATTCCGCCGCGCTTTTCCCTTCCACAGCGGTCAACAATACGGCCAGCAGGCCCCTGACGATGCGGCCTTCGCTGTCGCCGAAGAAGTGCAGCTTCTCGCCGGAGACGCTCACGCCCAGCCAGACGCGGTTTTCACAGCCTGCAATCTCTTTCGCCTGCGCTTTGAGATCGTCTGAAAGGGCAGGGAGCTGTTTGCCCAGCAGGATCAGCTGTCGATATTTATCTTCCCACTGCTGGAGCGGGGCGAAGGTCTGTTTTAAGGTCTCTTCTGTGATGACCGTGCCAAACGGATGTCCGGCTAAAGCAGCGCTAGTCATTAATCCACCAGTATTTCAAGGGCGCGGTCAACGGCGGCAACCAGCGCGTCGACATCGCTTTGGGTGTTATACGGCGCAAACGAGGCGCGCAGCGTACCGTTAACGCCGAGCGCCGCCAGCAGCGGCTGGGCGCAGTGCTGTCCGGCACGCAGGGCAATGCCGTACCCGGCCAGCAGCGTCACCATGTCGCTATGATGAACGCCCGCAAAATCAAAGGCGAGCAGGCTTGAGTCCTGAACGCGGAACGAGCGGAAGCCCGGGCGCGTTTTGAGTTCTTCCTCTGCCAGCGTCGCCAGCCCCCGGCTCCAGCTTTCAGCCTGGACAATGTCGGTTTCTGCCAGCCACTCCAGCGCCGCGCTTAAGCCAATCACCCCCGCCACGTTCGGCGTACCGGCCTCCAGACGATAGGGAACGTCCTGAGTTTTGAAGCCATCGAACGACACTTCGGTAATCATTTTGCCGCCACCGAGCCACGGCGTCATTTTTGCCAGCAGTTCTGGCTTACCGTACAACGCTCCTATACCGGTCGGCCCGTAGAGCTTATGTCCCGAGAAAGCATAGAAGTCGATATCAAGCGCCTGCACATCAGCGGGGAAGTGCACCACGCCCTGAGCGCCGTCGACCATCACCACCATCCCGCTGGCATGGGCGATGCGAATGGCCTGAGCCAGATCCGGGCAACCTCCCGTGACGTTCGACATCTGTCCGAGCGCCAGAATGCGGCTGCGGGGAGTAATCAGCTCGGGGAGACGGGCCACATCGGGCAGAAGGTCTGCACCCAGTGGGAGTTTCACCACGTGTGCACCCGTTTGCTCGGCCACCATCAGCCATGGCACCAGGTTGGCGTGATGTTCCGCTTCGCTGACGACGATCTCATCGCCCGGCTGAAGCAGCGGGCGCGCGTAACACTGGGCCACCATATTGATGGCCTCGGTCGTGCCGCGCGTCCAGACGATGTTTTTCCCGCTTTCGGCATTGATCAGGCGAGCGACCTGATCGCGTGCGGCTTCGTAGCGCGCGGTTAATCGCTGCGCTTCGGCAAACTGGCTGCGATGCACGTTCCCGGCGCTCAGGCTGTAGAACTGCTGCGTGGCCTCAATCACCGCCTGTGGCTTAAGGGCGGTGGCGGCGCTATCCAGGTAAATACCGGCATCGGCCAGGGCCGGAAACTGTGCGCGGAACTGCGCAGGACTGAAAGCGTTCATGGGATTCCTCATTTCAATATAGCGATCGTCGCGCAATTTCAGCGGCAGGGCAAGGAGGTTGATATCTATCAGAATTGTCTGCTTATCCTTACGACCTCAAAAAAGCAGGTTATGCTAAATAGTGTTAGGCGGATGTTTTAGCCTGTTATAAATCGAGGTTTGAATAGCATTAATTGCTAAAGGAGAATAATCATGAATAAGACAGCTGCAATCATTTCTGCCTGTGCGTTTACTTTTGCCCTGAGCGCCTGTTCTGGTAACAACTACGTGATGCACACCAACGATGGTCGTTCTATCGTTTCGGAAGGGAAACCGACTACCGATAATGATACCGGGATGATTTCGTACAAAGATGCTAACGGGAACAAGCAGCAGATCAACCGCACGGACGTGAAAGAGATGAAAGAGATCGAGCACTAACAGATCGCAGGCGAAAAAAAAGCACCGCAAATTGGCGGTGCTACATTAATCACTATGGACAGACAGGGTAAATGTACAGGAAGTGAAAAATTGGTAGCGTTGCTACCGTGGTCTGAATCGCAGACCAATTGCAAACACAACAACACAACATCACAACCGTAAGCCAAAAGCCCTTCAGAACACGCATTCCGAAAAAAGCTCTTCGTTCCGGCTCAGGAAGTGCCGCCACTATAGGTATTTGCTGGTAGTTCCTCAACGGACAAATTATAATGGCTCAGATAAAAAAAACTAATAGGTTAAACGTTGTTTCCTGTTTGTTAAAATCCGTTAACATCTAAGCCAGATAACCATGTCAAAGCGATTGCCACCCCTTAATGCATTACGTGTTTTTGATGCAGCAGCACGTCACCTGAGCTTTACCCGCGCAGCAGATGAGCTTTTTGTGACACAGGCCGCAGTAAGTCACCAAATCAAGTCTCTGGAGGATTTTCTGGGCCTTAAGCTGTTTCGTCGACGCAACCGTTCGCTGCTGTTGACCGAAGAAGGGCAGAGCTATTTTCAGGATATTAAAGAGATTTTTTCCCAGCTTACGGAAGCCACGCGTAAGCTGCAGGCTCGCAGTGCAAAAGGTGCCCTGACTGTCAGTTTATTGCCCAGTTTTGCCATTCATTGGCTGGTGCCCAGACTCTCAAGCTTTAACTCAGCTTATCCGGGGATC
This sequence comes from Enterobacter sp. ECC-019, assembly GCF_043974075.1. Taxonomy (NCBI): domain Bacteria; kingdom Pseudomonadati; phylum Pseudomonadota; class Gammaproteobacteria; order Enterobacterales; family Enterobacteriaceae; genus Enterobacter; species Enterobacter sp. ECC-019. The sequence continues at coordinate 4,565,579 of NZ_CP143759.1, read as the reverse complement.
GACGTTCGAATCCAGGCGGTAGATCGCCAGGAGGACAAGCTGGCCGATGACGTGGATGTCGCCATTTTTTATGGTCGCGGTAACTGGCCGGGCTTGCGTGTTGAGAAATTATACGCAGAATATCTCCTGCCGGTCTGTTCTCCCCTGCTGTTAACAGGTGAAAAGGCGCTGAAGTCACCCGCTGATCTGGCTCAGCATACGCTTTTGCATGATGCCTCTCGCCGCGACTGGCAAACTTATACCCGTCAATTAGGTCTTACACATATAAACGTGCAGCAGGGACCCATCTTTAGCCACAGTGCGATGGTGTTACAGGCTGCCATTCACGGGCAGGGCGTGGCGTTGGCGAACAACGTCATGGCGCAGTCCGAAATTGAGGCAGGCCGCCTGGTTTGCCCTTTTAATGATGTACTGGTCAGCAAGAATGCGTTTTATCTGGTTTGTCATGACAGTCAGGCAGAACTGGGTAAAATAGCCGCCTTCCGGCAGTGGATACTGGCGAAAGCGGCAACCGAGCAAGAAAAATTCCGCTTCAGGTATGAGCAATAACGTTTGTGTGCCGGGCACGCATCAATTCAGGACTTAAACATGACCAGCCGATTCATGCTGATTTTTGCCGCGGTGAGTGGCTTTATTTTTGTAGCACTGGGCGCCTTTGGCGCACATGTATTAAGCAAGTCTTTGGGCGCAGTGGAGATGGGCTGGATCCAGACCGGCCTTGAATATCAGGCGTTCCACACGTTGGCGATTTTTGGGCTGGCGGTGGCGATGCAGCGTCGTATCAGTATCTGGTTTTACTGGAGCAGCGTGTTTATGGCGCTGGGTACCGTATTGTTCAGCGGTAGCCTGTACTGCCTTGCGCTCTCACATCTGCGCCTGTGGGCGTTCGTTACACCTGTCGGCGGCTTCAGCTTCCTGGCGGGTTGGGTATTAATGTTTATCGGAGCTATCCGTCTGAAACGCAAGGGCGTTGTTCATGAATAAGGTTGTTTTATATTGTCGCCCGGGGTTTGAGAAAGAGTGCGCCGCGGAAATTACCGATAAAGCGGCGAAGCGCGAAGTCTTCGGCTTTGCCCGCGTAAAAGAAAACGCGGGCTATGTGATATTCGAGTGCTATCAGCCTGAAGACGCAGACAAGCTGGCACGCGAGCTGCCGTTCAGCTCGCTGATCTTCGCTCGCCAGATGTTTGTTGCGGGTGAGCTGCTGAAGGATCTTCCGCCGGAAGACCGCATCACGCCAATTGTCGGCATGCTGCAGGGCGTGGTAGAGAAGGGCGGCGATCTGCGCGTTGAAGTGGCGGATACCAACGAAAGTAAAGAGCTGATGAAGTTCTGCCGTAAGTTCACCGTGCCGCTGCGTGCGGCGCTGCGTGATGCGGGCGTGCTGACAAACTACGAAACGCCGAAGCGTCCGGTGGTGCATATCTTCTTTATCGCACCGGGCTGCTGCTATACAGGCTATTCGTACACCACAAACAACTCTCCCTTCTTTATGGGCATCCCGCGTTTGCGCTTCCCGTCCGATGCGCCAAGCCGTTCCACGCTCAAGCTGGAAGAGGCGTTCCACGTCTTTATCCCGGCAGATGAGTGGGATGAGCGTCTGGCAAACGGCATGTACGCCGTCGACCTTGGCGCGTGCCCGGGCGGCTGGACCTATCAGCTGGTGAAACGCAATATGTGGGTATCGTCCGTTGATAACGGTCCAATGGCGCAAAGCCTGATGGACACCGGACAGGTCACCTGGCTGCGTGAAGACGGTTTCCGCTATCGCCCGAACCGTAACAACATCTCGTGGATGGTGTGCGATATGGTTGAGAAACCAGCAAAAGTGGCCGCGCTGATGGCCTCCTGGCTGGCGAATGGCTGGTGTCGTGAGACCATTTTCAACCTCAAGCTGCCGATGAAAAAGCGCTATGAGGAAGTGTCGCAGAACCTGGCGTACATTCAGGAGCAGATGGACGAGCATGGTATTAACGTGGAGATTCAGGCGCGTCAGCTGTATCACGACCGTGAAGAGGTGACGGTGCATATTCGTCGCTGGTGGGCTGCGGTCGGCGGACGTCGCGACGAGCGATAGTGCGTGCTTTTTTTTGCCCGGTGGCGCTGCGCTTACCGGGCCTACAAAGCCCTGAAGTCGTTTTAACATTCTAACCGCAGCTGCTGTAAATTCCCGTCCAGCTGTAAATCCGTCTGTAGCGTTGCGATTTCCCGGCAGATAAACGCCATCTCTTTATGCGCCTCCAGCTTCTTGCGCCACTTTTCTGGCACCTCATCCAGACGGGCGTAAATCCCTTCCAGACTCTGAAAATCCGTCAGCAGCTGCGCGGCACTCTTTGGTCCAATACCGGCGACACCCGGAACCTTAGAGCTGCTGATGCCTGCCAGCCCCCAGTAATCCGGCAGTTGCTCGGGTGAGACGCCGAACTCGCTGGCAATAAACGGCGCGTCCAGCCAGCGTTTTTGAAAATAGTCGCGAATGCGGATAGTCGGGGAGAGCAGCTGGCAGTAGCCTTTGTCAGTTGAAACGATCGTGGCCTGATGTCCGGCACTTGCCACCTTTACGGCCAGGGTGGCCGCGAGATCGTCGGCTTCATTTCCCTGTGCACCCCAGCAGGGGACGCCCCGCTGTTCAAATGCAGCGCGCAGCATGGGTAATTCAGCGTGAAGATCGTCCGGCATCGGTGCGCGTCCGGCTTTGTAGTCCGGCAGACGCTGGTGTCGCCAGCCCGTGTTGCGGGCTTCGTCATCAAATACCGCGACCGCGTGGGTGGGTTCACTGTGGCGGATAAGCTGTTCCAGCGCGTGCAGACAGGTGTCTTTACAAGGCGTCCCCTGTACCGCATGGATACGGCGGATCAGGTTAAGAGCATCGACGATAAGTAAATGAACGGCCACAGATAATCTCCCTTCTGTCTAATGCGTGAAGGGTAACACTGTCAGCAGCGTGAAACTATGAATGGTGGGGAAAACAGGAAGAAGCCTCGCAAAACGAGGCTTCCTGAGTGGTTTAATCGCAGGTCACGATCTTCATCGCCAGGCCGCCGCGAGAGGTTTCGCGGTATTTGGCGTTCATATCTTTACCGGTTTCGTACATGGTTTCGATAACCTTATCGAGACAGACGCGCGGCTCGCTGGTGCGGCGCAGCGCCATACGTGCCGCGTTCACCGCCTTCACGGAGGCAATCGCGTTACGCTCGATGCACGGCACCTGTACCTGTCCGGCAACTGGGTCACAGGTCAGTCCCAGGTTATGTTCCATACCGATTTCCGCAGCAATGCACACCTGTGTCGGGCTTGCACCCAACAGTTCGGCCAGACCCGCCGCCGCCATGGAGCACGCCACGCCGACTTCACCCTGACAGCCCACTTCCGCACCGGAAATGGACGCGTTCATCTTATACAGCGAACCAATCGCACTGGCGACCAGCAGGTAGCGAGCCAGTGAGTTCGCGTTCACTTCACGGATAAACTTGTCGTAGTACGCCAGCACCGCCGGAACGATACCGCAGGCACCGTTAGTCGGTGCGGTGACCACACGGCCCCCTGCGGCGTTCTCTTCGTTCACTGCCAGTGCGAACATGTTGATCCAGTCTACGACGGCCATCGGGTCCGTTGTCGTTTTGTCGGTGCTCACCAGCATACGGCGCAGCGCTGCAGCACGACGCGGCACGCGAAGCTTGCCCGGCAGAACGCCTTCGGTGGTGATCCCACGCTCAATACCGCCGCGCATCACTTCCCAGACGTTAGTGAAGTGCTGTTCGAGCTCTTCTTTACTGTGAAGTGCCAGCTCGTTTTTCATCATCAGGCCGGAGAGGGAAAGGCCCGTCTCCTGGCAGTGACGCTGAAGATCCGCCGCCGTTTTGTACGGATACGGCACCTCGACGGAAGCGTTATCGGTTTGACCAAAGTGGTCTTCGTCGACGATAAAACCGCCGCCGATAGAGTAATACGTCTGGCTGTAAACCGCTTTGTCGCCGGCCAGCGCGGTAATGCGCATGCCGTTTTCGTGCAGCGACAGGTTGTCCGCATGGAAATTCATGCAGTGGTCAACCGGGAATTCAACCTCATGCTCACCGTTCGCCAGCAGCAGGCGACCGTGGGTGTTCACATCCTGGATGAAGCCAGGGATCGCATCAATATCAACGGTATCCGGCAGATTTCCCGCCAGGCCCATGATAATGGCGATATCGGTATGGTGGCCTTTCCCGGTCAGGGAAAGCGAGCCGTATACATCGACAACCACGCGGGTAATGTCATGCAAGATGCCGCGTGCAATCAAATCATCCGTGAACTGCTTACCGGCTTTCATTGGTCCGACGGTGTGAGAGCTGGAAGGACCAATACCGATTTTGAAAATATCGAATACGCTAATCATGATGCGTCCATTGCTTTCAGTCAGAGAGGGAGGAGTGCGCCGTCCGAAGACGGCGCGGGTGATAATCAGAACATGGTGTACAGGGAGTAGAAGATCGCAGAGATTGCGATAAGACCCATGATAACCACAAAGACGTTGCTCACATGACCGCTGTACTTGCGCATAGCAGGGACTTTCTGAATCGCGTACATCGGCATCAGGAACAGAATCATCGCGATGACCGGGCCGCCCAGGGTTTCAATCATGCCCAGGATGCTTGGGTTCAGCGTTGCTACCGCCCAGGTGGTGAGCAGCATGAACAGTGCAGTGATTTTGTTCAGCTTGTTGATTTCAATGCTCTTGCCTTTACCGCGCAGAGATTTAATCACCATACCGTTGAAACCTTCACGTGCGCCGAGGTAGTGGCCCAGGAAGGATTTGGTGATGGCGATAATCGCGATGATAGGTGCCATCCACGCAATGACCGGTGCGTTAAAGTGGTTCGCCAGGTAAGACAGAATAGAGATGTTCTGCTCTTTCGCTGCCGCCAGATCCACCGGGGAGAGGCTCAGTACGCAGCTGAAAACGAAGAACATAACGGTCAGTACCATCATGATGTGAGCGCGTGCCAGGATGCTGGAGCACTTCTTCTCTGCGCCATTACCGTACTCTTCACGTTTCGCAACAGCGAAAGAGGAGATGATTGGGGAGTGGTTGAAAGAGAACACCATTACCGGAATCGCCAGCCAGAGGGTCATCAGCAGGCCGTTACCGGTTACCGATGCGCTGCTCAGGGACAGAGTTTCCAGCGCTGCACCGTTCCACTGTGGGATCAGGTAGCAAGCCAGCACCATCAGAGCAATAACGAACGGGAAGACCAGTACGCTCATTGCTTTCACAATCATCTGCTCACCGAAGCGCACGATGGTCATCATGCCCACAATCAGGATCAGAGACAGAATCGCGCGCGGAGGCGGCGTCATGTGCAGCTGGTGCATCATGAAGCTTTCAACGGTGTTGGTGATCGCCACGCTGTAGACCAGCAGAATAGGGTAAATTGCGAAGAAGTAGAGCAGGGTAATCAATTTACCTGCGCCAACGCCGAAATGCTCTTCAACAACTTCAGTGATGTCTTCGCCCGGATTTTTACCGGACAGCACGAAGCGGGTCAGACCGCGGTGTGCAAAGAAGGTCATCGGGAAAGCAATGATAGCCATAATGATCAGCGGGATCAGACCGCCGACGCCTGCGTTGATAGGAAGGAACAGTACACCAGCGCCGATTGCTGTGCCGTAAAGGCCAAGCATCCACATGGTATCCGTTTTGCGCCAACCACTTCGGGATTCAATCGAAGCAACGGTGCTGGTTTGAGTGGTTTCCATCTATATCTCCTGGAGGAAGCGAATTGTCAGGTTTTTTAGTCAAATCCGATGAAAAAGTGCCTGACGGTAATATGAAATTCGTTCAGTGACGGTTTTTTAATAATTTTAACCCGTAACTATTGGCGGGCGGAAAGATACATTCTAGTTATGAATCTATCAGTGATCGTGATCCCAAATGCAATAATCCACTTATGATGTGGGCATCTTTAGACCATTTATCTGTTAAAAAAACATCAAAGAGAATTTACGGGCGCGAAGGCTACCACCAACGACATGTGAGCTGAAAGACTGACCCGTGATATAGGTGTCTTTAGCTGTAAAGAATTGGGTTTTTAGTATTTTCTGGCGGGTAATTTGGATTAAGGCTGATAACTTACGGTTGTAAAAATGAGGTAATCGTTTGCGTTTGTGAATAGTTTGTAAAAGACATAAGTGATACCTATGAGTTGCTTCGGTAAAAAAAAACCGGGACGCGCGAGAGGGCGACCCGGTTTTGATGAGACGCTGCTAAGCGTTAGGTGCAGATTTCGTAGCAAGGAATGTAGGCGGAGCCTGGCAGCTTCATGCGGTGCTGGGCGACGAAGCCCTGCAGCATGTCGTCCATGCGGCGCATCATCTCCGGGTCGCCGTGGATCTTGTACGGACCGTACTGTTCAATGGCGCGGATGCCCATCTCTTTGACGTTGCCCGCCACAATCCCGGAGAAGGCACGACGCAGATCGGCCGCCAGAACTTCCACCGGCTGGTCCGGGTAGAGTTTCAGGTTCGCCATATTTTCATGCGAAGGCTCGAACGGGATCTGCAGGTCCGGCGCAATGCGAATTGACCAGTTAAAACTGTACGCATCGCCGGTATCGCGACGGTTCTCTTTCACCAATGGCATCGCTTTCTTCATCTGGCGCGCCACTTCTGCGGCATCGTCAATGATGATGCGATAGTGACGACGCGCGGCTTCACCCAGCGTGTGCACGATAAACTCGTCCAGCACGCGGAAGTAGTCGGCGCTCTCTTTTGGCCCGGTCAGGATCAGCGGCAGAACCTGATCTTTGTTGGCCGGATTCATCAGAATACCCAGCAGGTAGAGCAGCTCTTCCGCTGTCCCCACGCCGCCCGGGAAGATGATAATGCCGTGGGCGATACGGACAAACGCCTCAAGACGCTTTTCGATATCCGGCATGATAATCAGCTCGTTAACCAGCGGGTTAGGTGGCTCAGCGGCGATGATTGACGGCTCGGTCATGCCGATAAACCGCCCCTCTTTATAACGCTGCTGCGCGTGTCCCACTGCGGCACCTTTCATCGGCGCTTCCATCGCACCCGGACCACAGCCGGTACAGATGTTCAGCTCGCGCAGGCCGAGCTGCGTTCCTACCCGACGGGCATAAAGGTATTCGGTTTCGTTAATGGAGTGACCGCCCCAGCAGACGACCATGTTCGGTGCTTCACCCACGTGCAGGGCGCGGGCATTGCGCAAAATGGAGAACACCAGGTTGGTAATATGGACCGAGCTTTCCAGGTCGAGATGCTGGAAACGTCCTGCGTTGTGGATCTGCCCGTTAACAAACAGGATGTCACGCAGCACGGCAAACAGGTTAGCCTGAAGTGAACGAATGATGCGCCCGTCGACAAAGGCCTCTTCCGGCGGGTTGATGACTTCAAGCTTCACGCCACGCTCGCGGCGTAGCACGTTGATATCAAAGCTTTCGAAGCGGGACAGCAGTTCTTTACTGTTATCTGTCAGGCTTCCGGAGTTCAGTACGGCAAGTGAACAGTTACGAAACAGTTGATAAAGATCGCTGCTGGCCGTGCGCTTAAGCATGTCCACTTCCAGCTGCGACAACATATCCATTGAGCCAAGCGGGCTAATATGTGTAATCAAGTGAGCTCCTTACGGGACGATTATCGTCTTTCCCTGTTGATTACAATAGCCCTGGCGCGTGACGTTTCACAACCTAAAGCGCGGAAGATACCGCGCATATTGTGAAAATATTTATATTATTGACGCACCAGCCGTCCCGTTGCCGGCACAAAATCGGTATTGGTGCGCCACGGGTTAATGTCCAGACCGCCGCGGCGGGTGTAGCGTGCATAAACGCTCAGTTTTTCTGGCTGACAGAAACGCTGAATATCGCTAAAGATACGCTCCACGCACTGCTCGTGGAATTCGTTGTGATGGCGGAACGACACCAGGTAGCGCAGCAATTTTTCCCGGTCAATTTTCGGGCCGCGGTACTGGATCTGCACCGAGCCCCAGTCCGGCTGGTGGGTGATCAGGCAGTTGGACTTCAGCAGATGGCTGACCAGCGTCTCTTCGACCACCTTTCCGCTCGCCGCGTTTTCGAGGTAATCGGCGCTGAATTCATAATTCTCCACCTCGATATCCTGATCGTCGATGCAGGTCCCGTTGAAGTGGGCGACTGGCTGCCCTTCCAGCTCGTGCAGGCGATACAGTGAAACGCTTACCTTTCCCTGCGCGCAGGCGCTTAAATCACGTTCCAGGGTGTGCTGAACGTCGTCCCAGCTGTTGAATTTTGTCTGGTTAAAACTGTTGAGATAGAGCTTAAAGCTTTTGGACTCGACGAGATTAACGCTGGCGTAATCCAGCTCAACGTGGCCCACCGCCACCTGCGGCAGACCGCGTGCGTTGAGCCAGGAGAGTTCGTACAGCGTCCAGATATCGCCGCCGACAAACGGCAATGCGTCCGCATGCAGACCCAGAGGATCGCGATTCAGGCTGCGCGGCACGCCCTGCAGCATGCTTGCATCGTAGGTATCGCGGTAATCGGTCGATTTACCCAGCGTTAAGCCGGTTAACGCCTGATGATTTTCGTAAGACATGTTTCATAGCCACTTTACAGGTACACTTATGGGCTGAGTTTATCCTGTCTGACAAGAAGAGAGAAATCGGTGGACATCAAAACTGCAAATGCCCTCACTACCTTCACGACCCGCTATTGTGACGCATGGCATGAAAAGCAGGGCTCGTGGCCGCAAAGTGCTGATTTATATGGCGTACCCTCGCCGTGCATTATCTCTTCGCTTGAGGATTACGTTATCTGGCAGCCGAAGCCCAATACCGGCGAGCAAAATGTAAATGCGGTTGAACGGGCAATGGACATTGTGGTACAACCAGCGGTTCATGCGTTTTATACCACGCAGTTCGCAGGGGATATGCCCGCGCGCTTTGCTGATATCACGCTGACGCTATTGCAGACCTGGAGCGAAGACGATCTGCAGCGTGTTCAGGAAAACCTGATTGGTCATCTGGTCACGCAAAAACGCCTTAAGCTTTCTCCGACGCTCTTTATTGCCACGCTGGACAGCGAACTGGATGTGTTATCCGTCTGTAACCTGTCAGGTGAAGTGGTTAAAGAGACTATCGGTACCCGCAATCGCGAGACTCTCGCCCCCTCTCTTGCGGATTTCCTCACCCGACTTGAGCCACTTCTGTAATCCATGATGCTATAGCGCGTGTGAGAGATCTCTTACAAGGTTTGTGAGAGATCGCTGGAACATTCAGTATTACCTCATTTAATTCAGATTAATATCACTCTATTTTTCAATGGATTAGTGGTTTATCACATCGTTTTTAGGGGATTCTTACGGCTTACAACGCTGAAAGGGTGGGTTGTAAGACGAAGCGGAATAGCGGATTCTATCTCCGTCGACAGGACGCCGACACGAGAAACGAACATCAGGATGATGGCGTATCTCACTCAGGACTCGTCAGGATGGCGCTGCAGGAAGGCTTCAGGATGAAGCAAAGTGGATAACGCAGGATGCGTAAGGGACACCTCCAGGAAGGAGAACGAGAGCCGGTCAGGATGGTCGGTGGGTCAGGAAGACCAGGACGTTTCAGGATGAAACAAACACGTCAGGAAGATGTGTGCAGGATGCAACGGTTTACGGATGACCAGGCCTTCGGGCTTCAGGAAAAGTTGTCACGGATGAGCAGGGAGCACGAATTGTAGCTGGAATGCTGCGGAACGAACCGGGAGCACTGTTTTTACAGTGCTCCCTTTTTTTATTTCTGCCTTCCGCAGTGCTATGCTGCGCGCCGTTCACTTTTTCAGTTGAGGTTACTATGACGCAACACGATAGCGTTCGTGCCCAGTTGCACGCCATCGAAGCCCTTTTGCGCCAACATCAGCTGTGGCAGGAGACCGCGCCGCAGCCAGAAGCGTTCGCGAGCACCCAGCCCTTCTGCCTGGATACGCTGGCCCCGTTTGAGTGGCTGCAGTGGGTGTTAATTCCGCGCATGCACGCCCTGCTGGAGGGCGGTCACCCGCTGCCGCAGGCGTTTGCTGTCTCTCCCTACTATGAAATGGCGCTCGAGGCGACGCACCCTGCGCGCGACGTGATGCTGGTCGAACTGGAAAAACTGGATACCCTGTTTGCCGGTGATGATGCATGACGCTTGAGATCCTCTATCAGGACGAGTGGCTGGTGGCGGTGAATAAACCGTCAGGCTGGCTGGTACACCGCAGCTGGCTCGATCGTGATGAGAAAGTGGTGGTGATGCAGACCGTTCGCGACCAGATTGGTCAGCATGTTTTTACCGCCCATCGTCTCGACAGGCCGACCTCCGGCGTGCTGCTGATGGGGCTTTCCAGCGAGGCGGGACGCCTGCTGTCACAGCAGTTTGAACAGCATCAGATGCAAAAGCGCTACCATGCGATCGTCCGTGGCTGGCTGACCGAATCCGCCACGCTGGACTACCCGCTGGTGGAGGAACTGGACAAAATCGCCGATAAATTTGCCCGCGATGACAAAGGTCCGCAGCCCGCAGTGACGGATTATCGCGGCATGGCGACGACCGAAATGCCAGTGGCAACCAGCAAGTTTCCGACCACACGTTACAGCCTGGTTGAGCTTCTGCCTAAAACCGGGCGTAAGCACCAGCTGCGACGCCATCTCGCACACCTGCGCCACCCGATTATTGGCGACAGCAAACACGGTGATTTGCGCCAGAACCGCAGCGCGGCCGAACACTTTGGCTGCCATCGTCTGATGCTGCACGCCAGCGAGCTGAGCCTGACGCACCCGTTTACCGGCGAACCGTTGACTATCCGTGCGGGGCTGGACGACGTCTGGATGCAGGCGCTGTCACAGTTTGGCTGGCTGGGACAACTCCCCGAAAATGAAAGGGTTGAGTTTGTATCGGGCAACGTTCAGGATGAACGGTAAACGCATTCATTATGGGAAAATATCATGGCTGAAGTAGGCATTTTTGTCGGCACAATGTACGGCAACTCGCTGCTGGTAGCGGAAGAGGCTGAGGCAATACTCGCCAGCCAGGGCCATAAAGCCACGGTCTATGAAGACCCGGAACTGGCTGACTGGGAAAAGTATCAAGATAAATATATTCTGGTGGTGACCTCCACCACCGGGCAGGGCGATCTGCCGGACAGCATCGTGCCGCTGTTCCAGGGCATTAAAGACCAGCTTGGCTATCAGCCGAACGTGCACTACGGCATCATTGCCCTGGGCGACAGCTCTTACGCCAACTTCTGCGGCGGCGGCAAGCAGTTCGATGCGCTCCTGCAGGAACAGAGCGCCCAGCGCGTCGGCGAGATGCTGCTGATTGATGCCGGGGAGCACCCGGAGCCAGAAAGCGAATCAAACCCGTGGGTCGAGCACTGGGCAACTCTCCTTAAATAGTTTTCCAGGCCGGGTAAGGCTTAGCCGCCACCCGGCAACGAAGCCGCAGCAAATCCTCAATTCCGTGAACCACCTTCCACTCCCCTGGGCTTATGCCATAAACAACCTCTCATAAACCCTACAATACTGTGTTTCTGCACGGTGAGAGAACGTGGCACTCCTTCATATACTTTCCCGGTCACTATAAAACGGCTTCAGGCCGTACCAAAACGACAAAACACAAGTCTCATTCTGATTACCCTACCGGTGCTGTACAGAATGAACCAGGCGAAAGCTATGTTTCAGGAGTGCAACAATGAGTACATTAAGCCACGCAGCGAGCAGCGCTGAAAAGCGCACCAACGCCCGCTACTGGATAGTGGTGATGCTGTTTATCGTCACGTCCTTTAACTATGGTGACCGCGCCACGCTGTCGATTGCCGGTTCGGAAATGGCAAAAGATATCGGCCTTGATCCCGTGGGCATGGGTTACGTTTTCTCCGCATTCTCATGGGCCTACGTCATCGGGCAAATTCCTGGCGGCTGGCTGCTGGACCGTTTTGGATCTAAACGCGTCTATTTCTGGTCCATTTTTATCTGGTCGATGTTTACCCTGCTGCAGGGTTTCGTCGATATCTTCAGCGGCTTCGGCATTATCGTGGCGCTCTTCACGCTGCGCTTCCTGGTGGGCTTAGCGGAAGCACCTTCCTTCCCGGGCAACAGCCGCATTGTGGCGGCATGGTTCCCGGCGCAGGAGAGGGGAACGGCGGTGGCGATTTTCAACTCTGCACAGTACTTCGCAACGGTGATCTTCGCGCCAATCATGGGCTGGCTGACGCATGAGGTGGGCTGGTCACACGTCTTCTTCTTCATGGGCGGGCTTGGGATCGTCATCAGCTTCGTCTGGCTGAAAGTGATCCACGAACCCAACCAGCATCCTGGCGTGAACAAAAAAGAGCTGGAGTACATCGCGGAAGGCGGAGCGCTGATCAATATGGATCAGAAATCCGCAAAAGCAAAAGTCCCGTTCAGCCAGAAATGGGCGCAGATCAAACAGCTCGTCGGCTCGCGCATGATGATCGGCATCTATCTGGGCCAGTACTGTATTAACGCCTTAACCTACTTTTTCATCACCTGGTTCCCGGTGTACCTGGTGCAGGCACGCGGCATGTCGATTCTGAAAGCAGGATTTGTTGCCTCGGTCCCGGCAATCTGCGGCTTCGTCGGCGGCGTGCTCGGCGGGGTGATTTCCGACTGGCTGATGCGCCGCACGGGGTCACTGAACATCGCGCGTAAAACGCCGATTGTGCTCGGCATGCTGCTCTCCATGACCATGGTGTTCTGTAACTACGTCAGCGCCGAATGGATGATCATCGGCTTTATGGCGATGGCCTTCTTCGGCAAAGGCATTGGCGCTCTGGGTTGGGCGGTGATGGCGGATACGGCTCCGAAAGAGATCAGCGGCCTGAGCGGCGGTTTGTTCAACATGTTCGGCAACATCTCCGGGATTGTTACGCCAATCGCTATCGGCTACATCGTCGGTACCACCGGCTCTTTCAACGGGGCGCTGATCTACGTGGGTGTACATGCGCTGGTGGCGGTGCTGAGTTACCTGGTGCTGGTGGGGGATATCAAGCGCGTCGAACTTAAACCTGTTGCGGAGCGTGGATGATGACAACGCAATCGACTCCAACCGTCACGGAGATGAAGGTCATCCCGGTGGCCGGGCAGGACAGCATGCTGCTCAATATTGGCGGTGCGCATAACGCCTGGTTTACCCGTAATATCGTCGTGCTGAAAGACAGCGCAGGGAATACCGGCGTGGGCGAGGCCCCTGGCGGAGAGGTGATTTACCAGACGCTGGTCGATGCCATTCCGCAGGTCGTGGGGCAGGAGATTGCCCGTCTGAACAAAGTGGTTCAGCGGGTGCATAAGGGCAATCAGTCGGCAGACTTTGATACGTTCGGTAAAGGTGCCTGGACGTTTGAACTGCGGGTCAACGCGGTCGCCGCCCTGGAGGCCGCCCTGCTCGATTTACTGGGTAAGGCGCTCAATGTTCCGGTTTGCGAGCTGCTGGGGCCCGGCAAACAGCGCGATGCGGTTACCGTGCTGGGCTATCTGTTCTACGTTGGCGATCGCAATAAGACCGATCTCCCCTATCTGGCTCGATCCACGGGCGATCACGACTGGTATCGCCTGCGCCACCAGGAAGCGCTCTCCAGCGACGCGGTGGTGCGGCTGGCTGAGGCGGCGCAGGATCGCTACGGCTTTAAGGATTTCAAGCTGAAGGGCGGCGTGCTGCTCGGCGAGCAGGAGATTGAAACGGCCCGGGCGCTGAAAAAACGCTTTGCGGATGCACGGATCACCGTCGATCCCAACGGTGCATGGCTGCTGGATGAAGCGATTAGCCTGTGCAAAGGGCTGGGGGATGTCCTGACCTATGCGGAAGACCCCTGCGGCGCGGAGCAGGGCTTCTCGGGCCGTGAAGTCATGGCTGAGTTCCGTCGCGCCACCGGGCTGCCTGTCGCGACCAATATGATCGCCACCAACTGGCGTGAAATGGGTCACGCGGTGATGCTGAACGCCGTCGACATTCCGCTGGCGGATCCGCACTTCTGGACGCTTTCAGGTGCAGTGCGCGTGGCGCAGCTGTGCGATGACTGGGGGTTGACCTGGGGCTGTCACTCGAACAATCACTTTGATATTTCGCTGGCGATGTTTACCCACGTTGGCGCGGCGGCGCCGGGTAACCCGACCGCCATCGACACCCACTGGATTTGGCAGGAAGGGGAAGCCCGCCTGACGAAAAATCCGCTGGAAATCATCAACGGCAAGATTGCCGTACCGGATGCGCCGGGCCTGGGCGTGGAGATTGACTGGGATCAGATCCATAAAGCCCATGAGGCGTATAAAAAGCTACCGGGCGGCGCGCGTAACGACGCGGGTCCGATGCAGTACCTGATCCCCGGCTGGACATTTGACCGTAAGCGCCCTGTTTTTGGACGTCACTGATAAAAGGATTGAACGATGAGTACTTTTTCTACCCCTGTAGTTACCGCCATGCAGATCGTTCCGGTTGCGGGCCATGACAGCATGTTGATGAACCTGAGCGGCGCGCATGCGCCATTCTTTACTCGCAACATTGTCATCATCAAAGACAATTCCGGCCATACGGGCGTGGGTGAAATTCCGGGCGGGGAGAAGATCCGCCAAACGTTGGAAGATGCCATTCCGCTGGTGGTGGGCAAAACGCTGGGTGAGTACAAAAATGTCCTCAACACCGTGCGCAACACCTTTGCCGATCGCGATGCCGGAGGGCGCGGCCTGCAGACCTTCGATCTGCGTACCACCATTCACGTGGTGACCGGGATTGAATCCGCGATGCTGGATCTGCTGGGTCAGCATCTGGGCGTCAACGTTGCGTCGCTGCTGGGTGAGGGCCAGCAGCGCAGCGAAGTGGAAATGCTGGGCTATCTGTTCTTTGTCGGCGATCGCAGGCTGACGCCGCTGCCTTATCAGAGCCAGCCGGATGAACAATGCGACTGGTACCGACTCCGCCACGACGAGGCGATGACCCCGGATGCGGTGGTGCGACTGGCAGAAGCTGCTTATGAAAAATATGGCTTTAATGATTTCAAACTGAAAGGCGGCGTGCTGGCCGGTGAGGAAGAGGCGGAAGCCGTGACCGCGCTGGCAAAACGTTTCCCGCAGGCCCGCGTGACGCTGGATCCGAACGGCGCATGGTCGCTTGATAAAGCGATCAAAATTGGTAAGCAGCTGAAAGGCGTGCTGGCGTATGCGGAAGATCCGTGTGGGGCTGAGCAAGGCTTCTCGGGACGTGAAGTTATGGCGGAATTCCGCCGCGCAACGGGGCTGCCGACCGCGACCAATATGATTGCGACCGACTGGCGTCAGATGGGACACACCCTGTCATTACAGTCTGTTGATATTCCGCTGGCGGACCCGCACTTCTGGACGATGCAGGGGTCGGTGCGCGTGGCGCAAATGTGCCACGAGTTTGGCCTGACCTGGGGCTCGCACTCTAACAACCACTTCGACGTGTCGCTGGCGATGTTCACGCACGTTGCCGCCGCCGCGCCGGGCACGATTACCGCTATCGACACGCACTGGATCTGGCAGGAAGGTAACCAGCGTCTGACTAAGCAGCCGTTTGAGATCAAAGGTGGCATGGTGCAGGTGCCTTCCACCCCGGGGCTGGGAGTTGAGCTGGATATGGACCAGGTCATGAAGGCCCACGAGCTGTATCAAAAACACGGTCTGGGCGCGCGCGACGACGCGATGGCGATGCAGTATCTGATCCCGGACTGGACATTCGACAATAAACGCCCGTGCATGGTACGATAAACGCATTTGGGACCGCTCCCATTGGCGGTCTTTTACGTGGTGTATGCTTAACGTAACGACTATGCGTAAGGATGGCTTATGAAAATTGTTATCGCACCGGACTCGTATAAGGAAAGTTTGAGTGCGCTTGAGGTTGCGACAGCGATAGAGCGTGGTTTCCGCGAGATTTTTCCCGACGCGGAGTACGTCAAACTGCCGGTCGCCGATGGTGGCGAAGGGACGGTTGAGGCGATGATCGCGGCAACGCAGGGTCGCATTGTGCATGTTCCGGTGACCGGCCCGCTGGGTGAGCGCGTGGAAGGGTTTTATGGCTTATCCGGTGACGAGCAGAGTGCCTTTATTGAAATGGCGGCGGCAAGCGGCCTGGAGCTGGTCGTCCCTTCGCAGCGTAATCCCCTGAAAACCACCTCGTGGGGCACGGGCGAACTGATTCATCACGCGCTGGATGCAGGCGTTAAGCATATCATCATTGGCATAGGCGGCAGCGCCACCAATGACGGCGGAGCAGGGATGGTGCAGGCGTTGGGGGCAAAGCTGCTGGACGAGAGCGGGCAGTCCCTTGGTCAGGGCGGGGGCGAGCTGGGAAAACTCTCGCGTATCGACCTGAGCGGGCTGGACAGACGTCTGGCGGAATGCCGGATAGAAGTCGCCTGTGATGTGACGAATCCGCTCACCGGAAAGGATGGCGCGTCAGCCGTATTTGGCCCGCAAAAGGGGGCCACACCCGAGATGATCGTTACCCTGGACAATGCGCTGGCACAGTATGCGAGAGTCATTGCCCGGGATCTGGATATCGATGTGCTAAACCTTGCTGGCGGCGGCGCAGCGGGTGGCATGGGCGCCGCGCTGTACGCCTTTTGCGGCGCGCAGCTGCGCCAGGGCATTGAGATAGTGACCGATGCGCTACATCTGGCCGACCAGGTAGCCGATGCGGATCTGGTGATCACGGGAGAAGGTCGCATCGACAGCCAGACGATCCACGGCAAAGTCCCTGTGGGCGTGGCGAAAGTGGCAAAACGCTTTAACAAACCCGTTATCGGCATTGCAGGAAGTCTGACGGCGGACGTTGGCGTGGTACACGATCACGGCATTGATGCGGTGTTTAGCGTGATCTTCACCATCTGCTCACTGGAAGATGCGCTGGAAAATGCCAGCGAGAACGTCAGGATGGCCGCAAGGAATATCGCGGCGGTGCTGAAAATGGGGCAGACATTTTAACTGTGATTGCCGGGTGGCGGCTTCGCCTTACCCGGCCTACGTCAGAGCACCTGTAGGCCCGGTAAACGTAGTGTATGACCGGATACATAGGTGACAGATCAGACCGGGAACATAGGTAACACTTTTTAGTCTATCCGGAGCACACTCTGGGTTCTTCGGTCATAGTACGCAAGCGTTATTCCGTTAAAGATGATGGCCTCAAGGCCATCATCTTGTTCTTCCAGCATGATGTACTCATCAGTCAGTGCTTCACTCAGGAACACCGTCCTCTTTTTCCCCATATAGAGTGTCCCCCTCGATTTCACCCTGTAGACCGTACCGCCTTCCGGATAAGCATATTCAGGAACCCTGCCATCCCAGTGACGGCCTGAGGGCTTCCACACCGTTCCGGGCGTTGCACCCGCCAGGGCTTCATGCGGCCTTTCGTGGTTAAATTCTTCCCGGTAGTCACTGAACCACCGCTGTTGTTCTTCCATCGTCATGAAGGTGTTGCCCTGTTTCACTGCACTTTTCAGCGAGCGGTGCATTCGCTCATGACGGCCGTTTTCTTCCGGATGCCCCTTTCTGATACGTTCCGGTCTGATGCCCAGCTTTATCAGCCAGACTGCAAGGCGACTTAACCCGGCGATACCTGTTCCCGCGAACGGCTGACCATTATCCGTTCTCAGGACTTCCGGCAGACCGTACTCCAGGAACGCATCCGTCAGGCACTGCCTGACGAAGGGCTCGCTCTCCCGGTGTGTTCCCCGGCAGCTCAGAAGATACCGGCTGTGATTGTCGGTCAGGGTGAAGGGATGACAGTATTCCCGGCTCAGCAGCCTGAACTTGCCTTTAAAATCAGCGCTCCAGACCTGATTGTTCTCACTGATGATGGTCAGGGGCTGGCGATTGCCCGGGGTTCTGCGTTTTCGCTTTTTATCCGGAACCAGGCCTTCACGCTTGAGGATATCGCCGATAGTGCTGGCAGCAGGGACGGTAAAATCGACGTGATGATTGAGCAGCCACATCCGCAGTTTTTTGGGACCCCAGTCAGGGTGTTTTTGCCTCAGGGCCGTAAGCTGTCCGGCGATATCATCAGGAACCGTCCGGGAGTGGGAGTGTGGCGCGCGCGACCGGTCAGAGAGAGATGACAGGTCAGAGGGGTCAAAACGCTGAAGCCATTTATAGCCGGTTTTACGGCTGATGCCAAAAAGACGGCAAAGAGCGGAGAAGGAGTCCGTACCTGCATGGCAGGCACGGATAAAATCAAGGCGTTGCATAGGGCGGGTCTCAGTCCAGGGCATAGCGAGTCTCCTCTTCTATGCCAGTTATAACTGTTACCCATGTATCCGGTCTAAAGTGTTACCCATGTTTCCGGTTCATACCGTAGCGCCACCGGGCTTTTACCTCAGTTCCCCAATACCTTCATCGCTTCCCGCGTCACGTTATCCATTTCATCCAGCAGCTCCAGGAATTCCGGTTCAAGCTCCGATTCCGGTGTACCGGCGCGCAACTGCTGCTCCAGCAGCTGGCAGAGGTTTTTCAGCCGCGGTACGCCGCTGTACCCGCAGCTACCGTGCAGCTTGTGGATTGCTTCCAGCAGATCTTCCGGGTTTTCACCCACCAGCTGCTCTTCCACCTTATTGCGAATTTCAGGCAGAAACGCGACCAGCATTTGCAGCATTTCGCGGGCCAAATCGGGTTTACCTGCCGCCTGACGCAGGGCAAGCTGCCAGTCAAAGGTTGCGTTCTGGTTGACGCTGATTTCAACCGGCTCGCTGGATACCGTGTACGTCCCGCCAATATGACCCGGCTTATAGCGTAACAGCAGGTTATGAAGTTTCTCTTCATCGATTGGCTTCGCCAGATAATCATTCATTCCGGCGCTCAGCAGCTTCTCTTTCTGGCCGGCCATCGCGTGCGCGGTGACCGCAATGACCGGCGTTTGCTGCTGATGTGGCAGCTGGTGGATCAGCTCGCAGGCCCGAATGCCATCCATGCCCGGCATCTGAATATCCATCAGTATCAAATCAAACTGCATCTGCTTAGCCTGTTCAACCGCCTGTGCGCCGCTGGTGCACAGCTCCACATGCTGAACCTGGTCTTCAAGCAATGCGCCAATAAGCTTCAGGTTGGCCGGATTATCATCCACCGCCATCACGCTCATCGGCAATTTTTTCTCATCGTCTATCAGCGGGAGGGCATGCTGGCTAAGGCGGCAATACTCCGTGAGCGCGGGCAGCAGGCGGGTCGCGGTGAGCGGTTTCAGCAGACACGCGGCAGCCCCGTCATTTTTCAACTCTTCTGCATTGAGCTGGGCGTGGCAAGGCAGCGCCAGCAGGAGATAGTCGGTCATCGACGCGGCTTTCGCCAGCCGCTCCTGCTGCATGGTCAGTTCGCCGGTGAAGGTGACCGGGATCCCCATCAGCAGAATGTCGTAATGCTCAACGGCAAGGGCTGAGAAGGTAGGGCTGTAGACCACCTCCAGCGGCGTGGTGCTTAAAATATCGAGCGCGCACTGCGCTGCCGCGGCGTTAGGTTCGACGTAGGCCAGACGCTTGCCTTTCAGGCAGTCCGTCACTGGGCCATCGGTCAGCACGTTCGGATTGAGGTCGAGATTAATGTGGAACCAGAAGGTTGAGCCGCGGTTCGGCTGGCTGTGGAAAGAGATATCGCCGCCCATCTCGTTCACCAGGCGCTGCGTGATCACCAGCCCCAGGCCGGTACCGCCATGACGGCGGGAGATACTCGCATCCGCCTGGCGGAACGCCTGGAACAAACGCGACTGATCCCGCTCCGGAATACCGATGCCGGTATCGCGGATCTGGACTTCAATCTGCACCTTATTGCTGCTGATCGAGCGTTTTTCTACCAGAATGTCGATGTTACCGCTTTCGGTGAATTTAATGGCATTCCCGACAAGGTTGGTAATGACCTGCTGCAGACGCAGCGGATCGCCAATAACGTTATCCGGCACGTCGTTTTTAATGTTGAGCGTCAGCTCAAGGCCTTTGTCGTGCGACGAGTGCGCGAGCAGCGTCACCACCTCATCCAGCGTACTGCGCAGCGGGAAGGGAATACTCTCCAGGATCAGCTTACCCGCTTCCAGCTTGGAGAAGTCCAGCACGTCGTTGATGATCGCCAGCAGGTTGTTGGCCGAGCGTTCAATGGTGTGCAGGTGATCGCGCTGAGTCGGGTTGAGCTCGCTTTTTAGAGTCAGGCGGGTGAAGCCGATCACGCCATTGAGCGGCGTACGCAGCTCGTGCGACATATTGGCCAGAAATTCCGACTTAATACGCGCCGCTTCCTGAGCGCGCTTTTTCGCCAGATCCAGCTCAACGTTCTGAATCTCCATCTGCTCCAGCGTTTCGCGCAGGTCGGACGTCGCCTGGTCAACGTTGTGCTGCATCTCTTCGTGGTACGCCGCCAGTGACATCGCCATCGAGTTGATGCCGTTTTTCAGCATATCCAGCTCGCCCAGCATAAACCCTTCCACACGGCTGTCGAGCTGTCCCCGGCGGATGCGGTCAACCGTGTTAACCATGTTGCGGATGGGGCCCGTCACGTCGCGCATCAGGCGCCAGCCGAAGATCAGCGCAATGCCAATGCAGAACAGCATCATCACGCCGGAGATGAAGATTTCTTTGTACTGCTGTAGCCGGACCGACTTGAGATCCAGCTCCAGCGCCACATATCCCAGCATATTGTTGCTGGATTTGGCGTCGGACTGCGCAGACTCATCGGGTGAATAGCTTTCCGATACGATCGGCGTGCGCAGGATCATGATATCGCCGCGCCGCAATACGGTGAGGTGGCGCGGGAACGGCGTACCGTCCGGGATCTTCAGAGCCGCCGGGTCGAGATGAAAATTCGAGGTGACAAACAGGCGGTTATGTTCGTCGTAAACGGAAATGGCGCGTACGATGTCCGAGTGGCGGCGGTGGAGTACGCTGATTAACTGACCAATGGATTCGCGGTTTTGCAGGTTCATGCCGTACTCGCTGGAAACGGCAAGCGGTTCGATAATGCTGGCGCCTGCATCCTCCAGCTGTCGCTGCAAATCGTTATAGCGGTGCACCACAAAGAAGATACTCAGCAGCAAACCGATGAGAACGGTGGGGGCGAGGATCAAAATCATCATGCGCGCGCGCAGGCTGTAGTTGGTCATGGCGTTCCGTTATGGGACAATTAAGATAATTATGTTTATGTGAGAAAAATCTCGGCGATGGCGCAATTCTACTCTGCAAAGCGACGCGTGACGACGCGTCAAATCATCACTGTTGAAGCCACGGACCTCGATCCGTTTGGTCAGGGAGTGGCACGTCACAATGGTAAGGCTCTGTTTATAACAGGTTTACTGCCAACAGAACGAGCAGAAATTACGCTGACGGAAGATAAACGCCAGTTCGCGCGCGGACAGGTTAAGCGTCGCCTCAACGATAGCCTGGAGCGCGTGAAGCCCCGCTGCCCACATTTTGGCGTTTGCGGGGGCTGCCAGCAACAGCATGTGAGCACAGAATTACAGCAAAAAAGCAAAAGCCGCGCGCTGGCGCGTCAGCTTAAACACGATGTTAACGAAATTCTCGCCGATGAGCCCTGGGGCTATCGGCGGCGCGCCCGCCTGAGCCTCAGCTATCAGCCAAAAAAGGCGCTGCTGGAGATGGGGTTTCGCAAGGCCGGCTCCAGTGACATTGTCGATGTGAAGCAATGCCCTATTTTGGTGCCCCATCTTGAGGCGTTGCTTCCGGATGTGCGCACCTGTCTCTCCGGGCTGGACGGCGTTCGCCACCTCGGACATGTCGAACTGGTCATGGCCAACAATGGACCGCTGATGGTCCTGCGCCATACCGCGCCGCTGTCGAAAAAAGATCGCGAAAAACTGGAACGCTTTTCGCATTCCCACGACCTGGCGCTTTTCCTTGCACCACAAAGCGAGATACTTGAGCAGGTTACCGGTAAGGCGCCCTGGTATGCGTCAAACGGGCTACGCTTAACGTTCAGCCCGCGGGATTTCATTCAGGTGAATGACGGCGTAAACCAGCAGATGGTTGAGAAAGCGTTGACGTGGCTGGATGTTCAGAAAAGCGATCGGGTGCTCGATCTGTTCTGCGGAATGGGCAACTTCACGCTGCCGTTGGCGCGAAAAGCGGCCAGCGTCGTCGGTGTGGAAGGCGTTGAGGCGCTGGTGGCTAAAGGGCAGGAGAACGCACAGCAGAACGGCTTGCAAAATGTGACATTCTTTCATCAAAATCTTGAGGAAGATGTCACCCAACAGCCGTGGGCAAAACAGGGCTTTGATAAAATTTTGCTCGACCCGGCGCGTGCCGGTGCCCCGGGGGTGATGGCACATATTATTAATCTCGCGCCGAAGCGTGTGGTCTATGTTTCCTGTAACCCGGCAACGCTTGCCCGGGACAGTGAGGCATTAATCAGTGCGGGTTACCAGATTCAGCGTCTGGCAATGCTGGACATGTTCCCGCACACTGGTCATCTGGAATCGATGGTGTTGTTCGAGCACATCTAATTTGTTTGGCTTGTCGACTTCGACAGGCCCTGGTCCCTAAAGGAGAGGACAATGGTTGCGGTAAGAAGTGCACATCTCAATAAAGCTGGGGAATTTGACCCACAAAAATGGATCGCAAGTCTGGGAATTTCCAGCCAGCAGTCGTGTGAACGCTTAACCGAAACCTGGGCCTATTGTCTGCGCACCACGCAGGGGCATCCTGACGCTGAGCTTCTGCTGTGGCGCGGCATCGAAATGGTCGAAATTCTCTCCATGCTGAACATGGACATCGAAACGCTGCAGGCCGCACTTCTTTTCCCCCTCGCGGATGCGGACGTGGTCAGCGAAGATGTGCTGCGCGATAGCGTCGGAAATGCCGTCGTCGCGTTGATCCATGGCGTGCGCGATATGGCGGCCATCCGCCAGCTCAAAGCCGCGCACACCGATTCCGTCTCCTCAGAACAGGTCGATAACGTTCGCCGGATGCTGCTGGCCATGGTGGATGATTTCCGCTGCGTGGTCATCAAGCTTGCCGAGCGGATTGCCCACCTGCGTGAGGTGAAGGATGCGCCGGAAGACGAGCGCGTGCTGGCCGCCAAAGAGTGTACAAACATCTATGCGCCGCTGGCGAACCGCTTAGGGATTGGTCAGCTGAAATGGGAGCTGGAAGATTACTGCTTCCGCTATCTGCACCCGGCGGAATATAAACGTATTGCCAAACTCCTGCATGAGCGCCGTATCGACCGCGAGCACTATATCGAGGAATTTGTCGGCGGCCTGCGCCAGGCGATGAAAGAAGAGAACGTGCGCGCCGAAGTCTACGGTCGGCCTAAGCATATCTACAGCATCTGGCGCAAAATGCAGAAGAAACACCTCGCCTTTGACGAGCTGTTTGACGTGCGCGCTGTGCGTATCGTGGCGGAGCGTCTGCAGGACTGCTACGCCGCGCTGGGGATAGTACACACTCACTTCCGTCACCTGCCGGACGAGTTCGATGACTATGTCGCCAACCCCAAACCGAACGGCTATCAGTCTATCCATACCGTTGTGCTTGGCCCTGGCGGCAAAACGGTCGAGATTCAGATCCGCACTAAACAGATGCACGAAGACGCCGAGCTGGGCGTCGCCGCACACTGGAAATACAAAGAAGGCACGTCCGGCGGGGCGCGTTCAGGACATGAAGACCGCATTGCCTGGCTGCGCAAGCTGATTGCGTGGCAGGAAGAGATGGCCGACTCCGGCGAGATGCTCGATGAAGTGCGTAGCCAGGTCTTTGACGATCGCGTCTATGTCTTTACCCCGAAAGGGGACGTTGTCGACTTGCCTGCGGGCTCTACGCCGCTCGATTTTGCCTACCACATCCACAGTGATGTGGGACACCGCTGCATCGGGGCGAAAATCGGCGGACGAATCGTTCCGTTCACCTATCAATTGCAGATGGGTGACCAGATTGAAATCATTACCCAGAAGCAGCCTAACCCGAGCCGTGACTGGCTTAACCCTAACCTGGGCTACGTCACCACCAGCCGCGGGCGCTCGAAAATTCACGCCTGGTTCCGTAAACAGGATCGTGACAAGAACATCCTTGCCGGTCGCCAGATCCTCGACGACGAGCTGGAGCATATCGGGATAAGCCTGAAAGAGGCGGAGAAATTCCTGCTGCCGCGCTACAACTTCAACGAGCTTGACGAGCTGTTAGCGGCCATTGGCGGCGGTGATATCCGACTGAATCAGATGGTGAACTTCCTGCAGGCGCAGTTCAATAAGCCAAGCGCGGCAGAGCAGGACGCGGCGGCGCTGAAGCAACTGCAGCAGAAAACCTACGCGCCGCAGCAGCGCAGCAAAGACAACGGTCGCGTGGTGGTCGAGGGTGTGGGCAATCTGATGCACCATATTGCCCGCTGCTGCCAGCCGATTCCGGGCGACGATATTGTCGGCTTTATCACCCAGGGACGCGGGATTTCGATTCACCGTTCCGACTGCGACCAGCTTGCCGAGCTGCAGTCGCATGCGCCGGAGCGCATCGTGGAAGCGGTCTGGGGTGAGAGCTATTCCGCCGGCTACTCGCTGGTGGTGCGCGTTACTGCCAATGACCGCAGCGGCCTGCTGCGCGACATCACGACCATTCTCGCCAACGAGAAGGTTAACGTGCTGGGCGTTGCCAGCCGCAGCGATACCCGCGAGCAGCTTGCCACCATCGATATGACCATCGAAATCTACAACCTGCAGGTGCTGGGCCGCGTGCTCGGCAAACTGAACCAGGTGCCGGATGTGATTGACGCGCGTCGTCTGCACGGCGGATAAGATTTCCCTCTTTTGTAGGCCGGGTAAGGCGTAAGCCGCCACCCGGCGTTTTTTTATCAGGACATAACCATGACTCAAATCGACCGCCTGCTCGGCATCATGAAACGCCTGCGCGACCCGGAAAACGGCTGCCCGTGGGACAAAGAGCAGACTTTCGCGACCATCGCACCGTACACCCTCGAAGAAACCTATGAGGTGCTGGACGCTATTTCACGCGAGGATTTTGACGACCTGCGCGGCGAGCTGGGCGATCTGTTATTCCAGGTGGTGTTCTATGCGCAAATGGCGCAGGAAGAAGGGCACTTTAACTTTGACGACATCTGCGCTGCTATAAGCGACAAGCTGGAGCGCCGTCATCCCCATATCTTTGGCGATGCCACCGCAGGGAACAGCGCCGAGGTGCTGGCCCGCTGGGAGCAGATCAAAAGCGCCGAGCGGGCGGAAAAATCTCAGCATTCTGCGCTGGATGATATTCCGCTGAGCCTGCCCGCGCTGATGCGCGCGCATAAAATCCAGAAACGCTGCTCCGCCGTGGGTTTTGACTGGACCTCCCTCGGCCCGGTGCTGGATAAAGTGCACGAAGAGATTGATGAAGTCATGCACGAGGCGCAGCAGGCGGTGGTGGATGAAGCCAGGCTTGAGGAAGAGATGGGCGACCTGCTGTTTGCGACCGTCAACCTTTCTCGCCACCTGGGTGTAAAAGCGGAAACCGCCCTGCAAAAAGCCAACATAAAATTCGAACGACGCTTTCGCGAAGTTGAGCGGATTGTCGCCTCGCGAGGCCTGGAAATGACCGGAATTGACCTCGAGGCAATGGAAGAAGTCTGGCAGGAAGTAAAGCGCCAGGAATCTGATCTCTAACGAGATTTTGCGATCAAGCGCAATTTGTGTGATTTTTTAAATGACAAGCGCTTGATTTGCGTCAAAAACATTTACCCAAAAGGGGCTATTTTCTCACTCCTTATGTTTGTCATGGCCTGGAATGGAGACGGAGAATGAAAGTTTGTGGCGCTCGCCGTGTTCGGGTATACTACTTTCCCGTCCTGGTTATTCCATCGTTTCACCCTAACTTCTCAGGTTCAGCATGACAACGAACTATATTTTTGTGACCGGCGGGGTCGTATCCTCTCTGGGTAAAGGCATTGCCGCAGCCTCCCTCGCAGCCATTCTTGAAGCCCGTGGCCTCAATGTGACCATGATGAAACTGGATCCGTACATCAACGTCGATCCGGGTACCATGAGCCCAATCCAACACGGGGAAGTGTTCGTTACTGAAGACGGCGCTGAAACCGATCTGGATCTTGGCCACTACGAGCGTTTCATCCGCACCAAAATGACCCGTCGTAACAATTTCACGACTGGCCGCATCTACTCCGACGTTCTGCGTAAAGAGCGCCGTGGTGACTACCTGGGTGCAACCGTTCAGGTTATCCCGCACATCACTAATGCAATCAAAGAACGCATTGTTGCGGGTGGCGAAGGCCACGACGTGGTGCTGGTGGAAATCGGCGGTACCGTGGGTGATATCGAATCCCTGCCATTCCTGGAAGCGATTCGTCAACTGGCGGTAGATATTGGTCGTGAACACGCGCTGTTCATGCACCTGACCCTGGTGCCGTACATGGCCGCCGCAGGTGAAGTGAAAACCAAGCCGACTCAGCACTCTGTGAAAGAGCTGCTCTCTATTGGTATTCAGCCAGATATCCTGGTTTGCCGCTCCGATCGCGCGGTTCCGGCGAACGAACGTGCGAAAATTGCATTGTTCTGTAACGTGCCTGAAAAAGCCGTTATTTCAATGAAAGATGTCGATTCCATTTATAAAATCCCGGGCCTGTTGAAATCGCAGGGCCTGGACGATTATATTTGTAAACGATTCAGCTTGAACTGTCCGGAAGCTAACCTGTCTGAATGGGAACAGGTTATTTATGAAGAAGCCAACCCGGCAGGCGAAGTGACTATCGGTATGGTCGGCAAGTACATTGAACTGCCGGATGCCTATAAGTCAGTGATCGAAGCGCTGAAACACGGTGGTCTGAAGAACCGTGTCTCCGTGAACATCAAGCTGATTGATTCGCAGGATGTTGAAACGCGTGGCGTTGAAATCCTGAAAGATCTGGATGCTATCCTTATCCCTGGCGGCTTCGGCTACCGTGGTGTAGAAGGCAAGATCGCCACCGCGCGCTATGCGCGTGAAAACAATATTCCATACCTCGGCATCTGCCTGGGTATGCAGGTTGCGCTGATCGAATTTGCGCGCAACGTAGCGGGAATGGAAAACGCGAACTCTACGGAATTTGTGCCAGACTGTAAGTACCCTGTGGTGGCGCTTATCACTGAATGGCGTGACGAAGAAGGTAACGTCGAAGTCCGTACCGAGAAGAGCGATCTGGGTGGCACCATGCGTCTTGGCGCACAGGCCTGCCAGCTGTCTGACGATAGCGTGGTTCGCAAGCTGTATGGCGAACCAACCATCACCGAGCGCCATCGTCACCGCTATGAAGTCAACAACATGTTGTTGAAACCTATTGAAGCCGCGGGCCTGCGTGTTGCGGGCCGCTCCGGGGATGATCAGTTAGTCGAGATCATTGAAGTGCCAAACCATCCGTGGTTTGTCGCCTGCCAGTTCCACCCGGAATTTACTTCAACGCCACGTGACGGGCATCCGCTGTTTGCAGGCTTCGTGAAGGCCGCCAGCGACTACCAGAAGCGTCAGGCGAAGTAAAAAAAGTTAGAACGGCAACGCGTACCTTTGGTACGCGTTGTTTGTCTGGAGTTTTAGTTTAACTTGTACTGAGGAAAATCTAATGTCCAAAATCGTTAAAGTCATCGGTCGTGAAATCATCGACTCCCGTGGTAACCCGACCGTTGAAGCCGAAGTTCACCTGGAAGGTGGTTTCGTTGGTATGGCTGCTGCTCCATCAGGTGCTTCTACTGGTTCTCGCGAAGCGCTGGAACTGCGCGATGGCGACAAATCCCGCTTCCTGGGCAAAGGCGTACTGAAAGCGGTTGGCGCTGTAAACGGTCCGATTGCTCAGGCAATCCTTGGCAAAGACGCCAAAGACCAGGCTGGCATCGACAAGATCATGATCGATCTGGACGGTACTGAAAACAAATCTAACTTCGGTGCGAACGCAATCCTGGCTGTTTCCCTGGCGAACGCCAAAGCAGCTGCAGCAGCGAAAGGTCAGCCACTGTTCGAGCACATCGCTGAACTGAACGGCACCCCAGGCAAATACTCCATGCCTGTACCAATGATGAACATCATCAACGGTGGTGAGCACGCAGACAACAACGTTGATATTCAGGAATTCATGATTCAGCCAGTTGGCGCGAAGTCCCTGAAAGAAGCGGTACGTATGGGTTCTGAAGTGTTCCACAACCTGGCTAAAGTTCTGAAAGCTAAAGGTATGAACACGGCTGTGGGTGACGAAGGTGGCTATGCGCCAAACCTGGGTTCTAACGCAGAAGCACTGGCTGTTATCGCAGAAGCAGTAAAAGCTGCTGGCTACGAGCTGGGCAAAGACATCACCCTGGCGATGGACTGTGCAGCATCTGAATTCTACAAAGACGGTAAATACGTTCTGGCTGGCGAAGGCAACAAAGCGTTCACCTCCGAAGAGTTCACTCACTTCCTGGAAGACCTGACCAAACAGTACCCAATCGTGTCTATCGAAGACGGTCTGGACGAGTCTGACTGGGCTGGCTTCGCATACCAGACTAAAGTACTGGGCGACAAAATCCAGCTGGTTGGTGACGACCTGTTCGTAACCAACACCAAGATCCTGAAAGAAGGCATCGAGAAAGGCATCGTTAACTCCATCCTGATCAAATTCAACCAGATCGGTTCTCTGACCGAAACTCTGGCTGCGATCAAAATGGCGAAAGACGCTGGCTACACCGCTGTTATCTCTCACCGTTCTGGCGAAACTGAAGACGCTACCATTGCCGACCTGGCTGTGGGTACCGCTGCAGGCCAGATCAAAACCGGTTCTATGAGCCGTTCTGACCGTGTTGCTAAATACAACCAGCTGATTCGTATCGAAGAAGCGCTGGGCGAAAAAGCACCATACAACGGCCTGAAAGAGATCAAAGGCCAGGCATAATTGCTTAAGCCTTAAAATGAAAATGCCAGTCGAATGACTGGCATTTTTTTGGCTATTTAAAATCGACCGCCATTTGCTCCGGAATGGTCAGCCCCTGGGTGGTTTGCACGCAGCGGGCGATGTAATCTGTAAACCGGGGTGGCTTCGGCATCCCCATGCTCAGCAGCTTATCGTTGCTGAAGCGCACGTTAAGCGTGGCAAATGCACCGTATAAACGCATGGCTTTCAGCATCAGACGTTCGTTGCACGGCCCAAAAATATGTTTCAACTCGCGGCGCATTCTGACCAGCGTTTCGTAGCTGACCTGCGCATATTTATCCCCGACGGGGGCTTTCTCCAGCGCCTGCGCCATTGCCTGATCGATATCCGCAAAGCGAACACTGTTCTCTTCTCCCGCAGAAATATGTACCACTTCTCCCGGACGAGCGTTGCTGTTGAGCAGCATTAACATCGCGTCGGCGCAATAATCCACCGGAACAACGTCGATCCGGTCTTCCATTGAGCACATAAACTTCTGCAGCATCAGGCCCATGCTAAAGACCCAGAAAATGCTGCTCGACGGCGTGCAGCCGTGACGGGTATGGCCGACGACGATGGACGGACGGGCGATGAGCAGCGGCAGGTTCGGACACTCCTGGCGCATCAGCTGTTCGATGGTTGACTTCGAAAACGTGTATTCCACCAGGTGTTCAGCATTCTCTCTGAATTCAGCGCTTTCGGCGACCAGTGAATCCTGCTCCGGCGTGCAAGACATCGCGGTGCCGACGTGGAGGAAGCGCTGCAGCCCTGTGACCTGCTCCATACGGCGCGCCAGCGCGAGCGTACCTTCAACGTTGACCTTCCAGATCAGCGGGTTATTACCAAATGAGGCGACAGCCGCACAGTTAACGACATGCGTGACCCGATCCAGACGGGGATCGTTGAGAAAGGCTTCAGGCTGGCTGAGGTCGCCAATCAGGATATTATCCACCTTCAGAGAGGCCAGTTTGTCCTCAGGAACGTTGAACTTGCGCATATTCTCCAGCACGCGCTCCAGCCCGCTCTGCGGATCGCCGGCGCGCGCAAGCAAAAGGAGTTCTACGGATTGATCATTGGTAAGGATTTTTTCAAGAACTGCACCGCCCAGAAATCCGGTCACGCCTGTAATCAATAACATCTTCATTAATACCGTCTCATTATGATTGATGAGGCGGATTGTAGGCGCGCAAAAGTAAACGGCATTTAAATAATAAATCGCCGAAACCGACAGCATCTTAAGCTTATTTTAAGGAAAGGAAATCGGGTGGATATATTGGACATTAGCGGAAGGGTAAAAATTCACTCTATTAAAATTTAAATTTTAACCTGTTGAATTTAATGTTTTTTGTTGTAGCTCTCTCGAATGGTAAACTTAATTCAAAATGTAATAAATATAATAATTTGTTACACCAAACATTTACCAAATAAATGATTTAAACACCACTTAACTAAAATCAGCCGGCATAACTCGCAGGCTGTTTTATTTAGCCTGCGAAGGATTTTTTAGAGTAACAGGGGAAGCGTGGCGCTGGCTGTTTGTTGGCTAACGTCGCCGTAATGACCATCCAGCGCAATCATGGACGTCGTC
Source organism: Enterobacter sp. ECC-019 (assembly GCF_043974075.1). Lineage (NCBI taxonomy): Bacteria > Pseudomonadati > Pseudomonadota > Gammaproteobacteria > Enterobacterales > Enterobacteriaceae > Enterobacter > Enterobacter sp. ECC-019. The sequence continues at coordinate 4,535,125 of NZ_CP143759.1, read as the reverse complement.
AGCAGCTCGACCAGCAGCATCACCCCAACCTTAGCATTGAGTGCGCCTGCGCTAAGAGGGCCCTCTGGTTTGGCGGCAACCAGCTGCATGTCGCTCAGAGACGCCAGCGGGCTGCGGGGCGTATTGCTGAGTGCCAGAACCTTAACGCCGCGCTTGCGGGCAAGCTTCACCACGTGGAGTAAATCCCGCGTTGAACCCGAACTGGAGATGGCCACAACCAGCGTCTCTTTCGACAGCGTTGTCGCATTCATGGCCGCGCGGTGCATATCGCTAAACAGCTGTGCGGGTTTGCCCAACCGCAGCAGCTTGTAATGCAGATACTCCCCAAGGATGGCGCTGGCCGCAACGCCATAAATCTGCACGGATTGCGCCTGGTGCAGCGCCAGCGCCGCCTTTTCAAGCAGCGTGCGGTCGAGGAGTCGGGCGGTATCCTGCAAAGCCTGCACCGACTCATCCACGACGTTATCAATCTCATCCCCCGCCTGACGCGCGGGCTGGCCCTGCTGAATATCCAGCGCAAGCGCCATTTTAAATTCGTTATAGCCCTTGCAGCCCAGCGTCCGGCAAAGGCGCGTGACGCTGGCCTCGCTGGTGTGGCTCTCGCGCGCCAGCTCGGTGATCGTCAGGTAAAGCACCCGGGCAGGATCGCTGAGGACAAACTCGCCGAGTTTTTGTTGCGTTGGGCTGTACCCGGAAGCCTCCTGGCGGAGCTTCAGCAGCAGATTTTCATGGTCCGACATGCCACGTCCTTAATGTGTTTCGCTGCGACTAGTGTGGCGGAAAGGAGGGGAAAGATGCCAGTCATTTTGAAAAAGTATGATCGGCTTCCTGGTTTTTGATGATAATTTTCACGTAATAATATTTGTGTGGTAAAAATTTTCATCAATTAACGGGGAGATGAAAAAATGATGCAAATGTTCAGTGGCGCTTCTTCGGGGGGATGGTTTGAAAAAGCGCAGCGCTTTGGTAAATCCTTTATGTTGCCCATCGCCGTGCTGCCCGCGGCGGGTCTGCTGCTGGGGATAGGCGGCGCGTTATCCAATCCCAATACGCTGGCGGCTTATCCATTTTTAGACGTGGGCTGGCTTCAGGCCATTTTCACCATCATGAGCAGCGCCGGTTCAATCGTGTTTGCGAACCTCTCGGTGCTGTTTGCGGTTGGGGTTGCCGTCGGGTTGGCAAAAAGCGATAAGGGCACGGCTGGGCTGGCGGCGCTGCTCGCGTTTCTGGTGATGAATGCCACCATCAACGCGCTGCTGATCCTCACCGGCAAACTGGCGCACGACAACCCGGGCGCTGTGGGGCAGGGCATGACGCTGGGTATTCAGACGCTGGAAACCGGCGTGTTTGGCGGCGTGGTGATTGGTCTGGTGACCTGCACGCTCCATCATCGGTTTAATAAAATTGCGCTTCCGCAGTTCCTCGGGTTCTTTGGCGGCTCGCGCTTTGTTCCCATCATCAGCTCGCTGGCGGCGATACTTGTCGGCGCGCTCATGACCGTGGTCTGGCCGCATTTCCAGAAACTGATTTTTGGTCTCGGTGGGCTGGTGGATGCCACCGGTTATCTGGGCACCCTGCTGTACGGCTTCATTTTACGCATGCTGGGCCCGTTTGGTTTGCACCATATCTTTTATCTGCCGTTCTGGACCACCGCGCTCGGCGGCAGCGAGATTGTCAACGGCCACCTGGTTGAGGGCACACAGCGGATCTTCTTCGCCCAGTTGGCCGACCCGAACACGCAGCATTTCTATGAGGGCACGTCGCGCTTCATGTCCGGGCGCTTTATTACGATGATGTTTGGCCTGCTCGGCGCGTGTCTGGCGATGTACCACACGGCAAAACCGGAGAACAAAAAGCGCGTTGCCGGGCTGCTGCTCTCTGCGGCGTTAACCTCGTTCCTGACCGGGATTACCGAGCCTATCGAGTTCTCATTCCTGTTTATTGCGCCGGTGCTTTACGTCATTCATGCGCTGTTTGACGGGCTGGCGTTCATGCTCGCACACATGCTGCATATCACCATCGGGCAAACCTTCTCCGGCGGTTTTATCGACTTCGTACTGTTCGGCATTTTGCAGGGGGAGGCCAAAACCAACTGGATGTTCGTTCCGCTGGTCGGCGTGCCGTGGTTCTTCCTTTACTACTTCACCTTCCGCTACCTGATTAACCGCTTTGATTTCGCCACGCCGGGTCGGGAAAAGGAGGCGATGGCCAATGAGGTGACCTTCTCGCAGAGCGAGCGCGCCGTTGCGGTGATCGCTGGATTAGGCGGAAAAGAGAATCTGGAAGAGGTGGACTGCTGCGCCACGCGGCTTCGCGTCACGGTCAAGGACGGCAGCAAAGTGAATGATGCGGCGCTGAAAGCCACCGGCGCGTGCGGCGTTATCGTGCGCGGCAACGGTGTTCAGGTCATTTATGGCCCGCACGTCACGATTATCAAAAACGAAGTGGAAGAGATCTTATCGTAATGAAAACTGTACTGGATAACCTGAAGGGAAAACTGGTCGTCTCCTGTCAGGCGCTGGAGAATGAACCGCTGCATAGCCCGTTTATTATGTCGCGCATGGCGCTGGCGGCGGCGCAGGGCGGGGCCGCTGCCATTCGTGCCAACAGCGTGGTGGATATCGAGGCCATTAAGCAGCAGGTCTCTTTGCCTGTCATCGGCATCATCAAACGGGATTACCCGGAAAGCGAGGTGTTTATCACCGCCACCATGAAAGAGGTGGATGAGCTCATGGCCGTCTCGCCGCAAATCATAGCGCTTGATGCGACGGCGCGGGAGCGTCCCGGTGGGGAATCCCTGGAAACGCTGGTCATGCGCATCCGCTCGCGCTACCCCTCGGTACTGCTGATGGCAGATATTTCCACCGTGAGTGAAGCCGTGACGGCGCAGGCGCTTGGCTTTGACTGCGTCGGCACCACGCTTTACGGCTATACGGCGGAAACAGCGGGCCATTCGCTTCCGGAAAACGACTGCGCGTTCCTGAAGGCTGTGCTGGCTGCCGTGACGGTTCCCGTGGTGGCCGAAGGGAACGTGGATACCCCTGAACGCGCGGCCAGATGCCTGGCGCTGGGCGCGTATACGGTCGTCGTCGGCGGCGCGATCACCCGTCCACAGCAAATTACCGAGCGTTTCATGGCGGCGATTGGCGCGCAAAGCACCGATGGAGCATGACCATCCGGCGGGGATCTGCGATACTTATCGTTTATCCCCTTTACTGAGATGACTATGCAGTACCCGATTAACGAGATGTTCCAGACCCTGCAAGGCGAGGGTTACTTTACCGGCGTTCCCGCTATTTTCATTCGTTTACAGGGATGCCCGGTTGGCTGTGCCTGGTGTGATACCAAACATACGTGGGATAAGCTCGCAGATCGGGAAGTGTCGCTGTTTAGCATTCTGGCGAAAACCAAAGAGAGCGATAAGTGGGGCGCGGGCAGTTCAGAAGATCTGCTGGCCATTATTGGTCGTCAGGGCTGGACGGCGCGCCACGTGGTGATCACCGGCGGTGAACCCTGCATCCACGATCTGACGCCGCTGACCGAGCTGCTCGAAAAGAACGGCTACAGCTGCCAGATTGAAACCAGCGGCACCCATGAAGTGCGCTGTTCACACACGACCTGGGTGACGGTATCGCCAAAAGTGAATATGCGCGGCGGGTATGACGTGCTGTCTCAGGCGCTGGAACGCGCGGATGAGATTAAGCACCCGGTAGGGCGCGTGCGTGATATTGAAGCGCTGGATGAACTGCTGGCCACGCTGGCAGATGAAAAGCAGCGCGTCATTGCCCTGCAGCCGATCAGCCAGAAAGACGACGCCACGCGCCTGTGCATTGAAACCTGTATTGCGCGTAACTGGCGCCTGTCGATGCAGACGCACAAGTATCTGAATATTGCCTAAAAAAAAGCCCGGTGGCGCTAGCGCTTACCGGGCCTACGGTTCGAGGCTCTTGTAGGCCGGGTAAGCGTCAGCGCCACCCGGCAAGCATCACTCCCCGCGATAGATACAGCCAGCGGTGCAGGTCTCTTTGATCATCACCGCGCTCAGCAGCGGCACCAGCGGCTTCATCTGATCCCAAATCCATTTGGCCAGCACTTCGCTGGTCGGGTTTTCAAGGCCCGGGATATCATTCAGGTAGTAATGATCCAGACGATCGTAGGTCGGCTTAAACGCCGCCTTCAGCTCGGCAAAATCCATGATCCAACCGGTATGCGGATCAACTTCACCGGTGATCTCAAGACGCACCATGAACGAATGCCCGTGCAGACGGCCGCATTTATGCCCTTCTGGGACATGCGGAAGATGGTGGGCGGCTTCGAAGGTGAAATCTTTAAACAGTGTGGTGGACATGATCGCTCTCAGTAATGCGGAAAAAACCGCCGCATAGTACCGGAAAGCACAATTTTTAGCATTAACTAAAACGGCTCAATAGGTACTGAGCCGCTAAACGTCCAGTTTTTGTTAATTTTCCTATTATATTTCAATTGGTTAATTAATCGTTTTTACTGTTAAGAACGATAAGTAAAACAGGTTAGTCCATTTGGTTATTTATTATTTCCATCCCTTCTTTAATTGTTATTATCCTCGCCGTTAACCTTATCTTCAGTTTGGATTTATTCGCTTAAAGTCCGCTTGGCTACTGGAACATAACGACGCATGACAACACAGGCCCCACCTTCAAATTTGCTTCCCTTGAACCCGGAGCAACTGGCGCGCCTTCAGGCTGCCACCTCTGATTTTTCTCCCACTCAGCTTGCCTGGGTCTCCGGTTATTTCTGGGGAATGCTCAATCAGCAGCCTGGCGCTGTGGCGGGGGCACCGGCAACGGCCGTTGAAATTCCGGCCATTACCTTGATTTCTGCCTCGCAGACGGGTAACGCCCGCCGCGTGGCCGAAGCGCTGCGCGACGACCTGCTGGCCGCCAAACTGAACGTGAACCTGGTCAACGCCGGGGATTATAAATTCAAACAAATCGCGTCAGAAAAACTGCTGGTGGTGGTTGCCTCTACGCAGGGCGAGGGTGAACCCGCTGAAGAGGCGGTGGCGCTCCACAAGTTCCTGTTCTCGAAAAAAGCGCCGAAGCTGGATGGCACGGCTTTTGCCGTCTTTGGCCTGGGCGATACCTCCTATGAATTCTTCTGCCAGTCCGGTAAAGACTTCGACAGCAAGCTGGCGGAGCTGGGCGCGGAGCGCCTGCTGGACCGCGTTGACGCGGATGTCGAATACCAGACCGCCGCCGCCGAATGGCGTGCCCGCATCGTTGAGGTGCTGAAAGCGCGCGTGCCGAAAGAGACGTCGGCGCAGGCCGCGTTCACCGCAACGGGTGCCGTTAACGACATCCACACCAGCCCGTACACTAAAGAGGCGCCGCTGACGGCGAGCCTGTCGGTGAACCAGAAAATTACCGGCCGCGATTCGGAAAAAGACGTGCGCCATATCGAAATCGATCTCGGTGACTCTGGCCTGCGCTATCAGCCGGGCGATGCGTTGGGTATCTGGTATCAGAACGATCCGGCGCTGGTGAAAGAGCTGGTCGAACTGCTGTGGCTGAAGGGTGACGAGCCTGTCACCGTTGACGGCAAAACCCAGCCGCTTTCAGAGGCGCTGCAGTGGCATTTCGAACTGACGGTGAACACCCCAAATATCGTCGAAAATTATGCCACCTTAACGCGCAGCGAATCCTTGCTGCCGCTGGTGGGCGACAAAGCGAAACTGCAGCATTACGCCGCGACGACGCCAATTGTCGATATGGTGCGTTTCTCTCCGGCCCAGCTGGATGCCGATGCGCTGATCGGCCTGCTGCGTCCGCTGACCCCGCGTCTGTACTCCATCGCCTCTTCGCAGGCCGAAGTGGAGAGTGAAGTGCATGTTACCGTCGGCGTGGTGCGCTACGACATCGAAGGCCGCGCCCGCGCGGGTGGGGCATCAAGCTTCCTGGCGGATCGCGTGGAAGAAGAGGGCGAAGTGCGCGTCTTTATCGAGCACAACGACAACTTCCGCCTGCCTGCGAACCCGGAAACCCCTGTCATCATGATTGGCCCCGGCACCGGCATTGCGCCGTTCCGCGCCTTCATGCAGCAGCGCGCGGCAGATGAAGCGCCGGGTAAAAACTGGCTCTTCTTCGGCAACCCGCACTTTACTGAAGATTTCCTCTACCAGGTTGAGTGGCAGCGCTATGTTAAAGAAGGCGTACTGACCCGCATCGATCTGGCCTGGTCCCGCGACCAGAAAGAAAAAGTATACGTACAAGACAAACTGCGCGCACAGGGCGCAGAGCTGTGGCGCTGGATCAATGACGGTGCCCACATTTATGTCTGCGGCGACGCCAATCGCATGGCGAAAGACGTTGAGCAGGCACTGCTGGAAGTGATTGCCGAATTCGGCGGTATGGATGCCGAAACGGCGGATGAATTTTTAAGTGAGCTGCGCGTTGAGCGCCGTTATCAGCGAGATGTCTACTAATGAGCGAAAAACATCCAGGGCCACTGGTGGTCGAAGGTAAACTGACAGACGCCGAGCGCATGAAGCTGGAAAGCAACTATCTGCGCGGCACCATTGCTGAAGATCTGAATGACGGTCTCACCGGTGGTTTCAAAGGTGATAACTTCCTGCTGATCCGCTTCCACGGTATGTACCAGCAGGACGATCGCGACATCCGCGCCGAGCGTGCTGAACAGAAGCTGGAGCCGCGCCATGCGATGCTGCTGCGCTGCCGTCTGCCGGGCGGGGTGATCACCACCAAACAGTGGCAGGCCATCGACAAGTTTGCGGGTGAAAATACGATTTACGGCAGCATCCGCCTGACCAACCGCCAGACCTTCCAGTTTCACGGCATTCTGAAGAAGAACGTGAAGCCGGTGCACCAGATGCTCCACTCGGTCGGGCTCGACGCGCTGGCGACCGCCAACGACATGAACCGTAACGTGCTTTGCACCTCGAACCCGTATGAGTCTGAGCTGCACGCCGAAGCCTATGAGTGGGCGAAGAAGATTTCCGAGCACCTGTTGCCGCGCACGCGCGCCTATGCAGAGATTTGGCTCGATCAGGAAAAAGTCGCCACCACGGACGAAGAACCGATCCTTGGCCAGACCTATCTGCCGCGTAAGTTTAAAACCACGGTCGTGATCCCACCGCAGAACGATATCGATCTTCACGCCAACGACATGAACTTCGTGGCGATTGCCGAAAACGGCAAGCTGATTGGTTTTAACCTGCTAGTGGGCGGCGGCCTGTCCATTGAACACGGTAACAAAAAAACCTACGCCCGCACCGCGAGCGAGTTCGGTTTCCTGCCGCTGGAGCACACGCTGGCCGTGGCCGAAGCGGTAGTAACCACCCAGCGCGACTGGGGCAACCGTACCGACCGTAAAAACGCGAAAACCAAATACACCCTGGAGCGCGTGGGCGTTGAGACGTTCAAAGCGGAAGTGGAGCGTCGTGCGGGCATCAAATTTGAGCCGATCCGCCCTTACGAATTCACCGGTCGCGGCGATCGCATCGGCTGGGTGAAAGGTATCGATAATAAATGGCACCTGACGCTGTTTATCGAAAACGGCCGTATTCTGGATTATACGGGCCGTCCGCTGAAAACCGGTCTGCTGGAAATTGCTAAGATCCATAAAGGCGAATTCCGCATTACCGCTAACCAGAATCTCATTATTGCCGGCGTGCCGGAGAGCCAGAAGGCGAAGATCGAGAAGCTGGCGCGCGAACACGGGTTAATGGATGCGGTGAAGCCGCAGCGTGAAAACTCGATGGCCTGCGTGTCGTTCCCGACCTGCCCGCTGGCGATGGCCGAAGCGGAACGTTTCCTGCCGTCATTCACTGACAAGGTAGAAGCGATTCTGGAAAAACACGGTATTCCGGACGAGCATATTGTTATGCGCGTCACCGGCTGCCCGAACGGCTGCGGTCGTGCAATGCTGGCCGAGCTTGGGCTGGTCGGCAAAGCGCCGGGTCGTTACAACGTCCACCTTGGCGGTAACCGTATGGGGACGCGCATTCCGCGTATGTACCGTGAAAATATTACGGAACCGGAAATTCTTGATTCCATCGACGAGCTTGTCGGGCGCTGGGCGAAAGAGCGCGAAGCGGGTGAAGGCTTCGGCGACTTTACGGTGCGTGCGGGCATCATTCGCCCGGTGCTCGATCCCGCAAGGGATTTCTGGGAGTAACATCCCGACGGTTTTACAGGTTTTGTAGGCCGGGCAAACGCAGTGCCGCCCGGCAAAACAGGCAAACGAGGTTCTTATGTCCGTACTCGATCTAAACGCCCTTAATGACCTGCCAAAAGTCGAACGCATTCTGGCGCTGGCAGAAACCAATGCCCACCTTGAAAAGCTGGACGCCGAAGGGCGCGTGGCGTGGGCGCTGGAAAACCTGCCGGGAGACTATGTGCTGTCGTCGAGCTTTGGTATTCAGGCGGCGGTCAGCCTGCATCTGGTGAATCAGATCCGTCCGGACATTCCGGTGATCCTCACCGATACCGGCTACCTGTTCCCGGAAACCTACCAGTTTATTGACGAGCTGACGGACAAGCTCAAGCTGAACCTCAAAGTTTACCGCGCGACGGAAAGCGCGGCCTGGCAGGAGGCGCGCTACGGTAAGCTGTGGGAACAGGGCGTTGAGGGCATTGAGAAATACAATGAGATCAACAAAGTTGAGCCGATGAACCGGGCGCTGAAAGAGCTCAATGCGCAGACCTGGTTTGCGGGGCTACGCCGCGAGCAGTCCGGCAGCCGTGCAACCTTGCCGGTGCTGGCGGTCCAGCGCGGGGTGTTTAAAGTGCTGCCGATTATCGACTGGGATAACCGGACGGTGTATCAGTATCTGCAAAAACACGGGCTGAAGTACCATCCGCTGTGGGACCAGGGCTATCTGTCGGTTGGCGACACCCACACTACGCGCAAATGGGAACCGGGAATGGCGGAAGAAGAGACGCGATTCTTTGGGCTGAAGCGCGAGTGCGGGCTGCACGAAGGATAGTGTCATTTCGCCCGGTGGCGCTGCGCTTACCGGGCCTACAAAGGCTCAATCGATACGTAGGCCCGGTAAGGCGTAGCCGCCACCGGGCTTAACGACCTCAGGCTTTCCCCGCTTTCGCCAGCTCCTTCACCAGCGGCAGCATCACCTTCACCACATCCCGGCTGCGGTGCTCAATCCGCTGCGGCAGCGCGCTATCAATGTGCTGCTGATTATCCAGCATCACGTTGTGCCAGCTCGTCCCATCAGGGAAGGCTTTCGATTTAGCCCGCTGCTGATAACCATCTTTCTTGCCCAATGCCCAGTTTGTCGCTTCCACGTACAGCACCGGAATGCCTGCCTTATCGAACACTTCCCCGTCGTTACAGCAGCCCGTTCCTCGCGGATAACCCGGGTTACCGCCGGGGTTGCTGGTGGCATAAACGCCATGGCTGCGGGCAATCGCCAGCGCCCGATCGCGCGTCAGTTTCCGCACGGTACCCGGCGTACTCTGCCCGCTGTTGAAATAAAGCTTATCGCCGACGATCAGGTTATCGAGGTTGATCACCAGCAGCGTATTTTTCTTCTCCTCAGCGCTCATGCGTTTAAGGAGATTCTCAGCGCCGAGTTTGCCCTCTTCTTCACCGCTGGTGGCAACGAAACGAATGCCATATTGAGTTGGAATATCTTTCATCCGCTCAGCCAGTTCAAGCATCACGCCCAGGCCCGCCGCGTTGTCGTCCATGCCCTGCAGCGTCAGCCCGCCGAGGTTGTTATCCGTATCGGCATCGCTCAACGGGGCGTAGGTATCAAGGTGGGCCATAATAATGATTTGTTCAGCCGCGCTACCTTCATGCGCCGCGATAACCGTACTGCCGGTCACGTTATGCCAGTTTTTCGTTTTATTTCTGGAGGTATAAACGTAGCGGCTGTGAAACGCGCGGATATCGCTCTGGTAACCCATGTCGGCAAACTGCTGGCGAAGATAGTCCGCGGAGAGCATTTCCGCAGGCGAACCGGTCATGCGGCCAGGAAAGACGGTGGCAATATGCCGCGCCTGCATAGTGGCGATTTCACCATAAGGTTGGTTTTTTGCCTGGGCCGGAAGAATAAAGCAAACGCCGAGCGCCAGGGCAGCAATACGGTGGCGCGTTGCGGAAAACATAGTGAGTCCTTAAAAACTGAGCAAAATAATAACCCGCTTAGTATGAAACTGTGATCGTCCATACACAATTTGAATTGCTCTTAAATGCCCGAAATTGCGCGTGTTAAGCACTTTTTGGTATTAGCTTTTTCATGGCGTTATTCCATTGAGTAACTACTCATTCCAATTCGTAATTTCATTCGCTCTAAGCCGCCCCCTATAGTCCCTTTATTCCTCGTTGTTAGTGAGTTGTAGCTTGTGGACTATCTGCCCTTATTTGCCGCGATAAAAGAGAAGCCGGTGCTGGTTGTAGGCACGGGTGAAATTGCCGATCGCAAAATCGCGTTTCTGCAGCGCGCAGGGGCGCAGGTGCGGGTAGTAGCAGAACCGGATTTTGACGAATCACAAATCGACAGCGTAGTACTGGTGATTGCGGCGACCGAAGATCGCGACCTGAACCGACGGATTTCCGACGCCGCTCAGGCCCGTTACCGCCTGGTGAACGTGGTGGACGACCAGCCATTATGCTCGTTTATCTTCCCGTCGATCGTTGACCGTTCGCCGCTGCTGGTGGCGATCTCCTCCGGCGGTACCGCACCGGTGCTGGCGCGCGTGCTGCGTGAAAAAATCGAAGCGCTGCTGCCGACCAGCCTCGGGCGCATGGCCGAAAAAGCCAGCTTCTGGCGCAACCACCTGAAAACACGTCTGACCAGCGTGACGGAACGCCGTCGCTTCTGGGAACGCGTATTTCGCGGTCGCTTTGCCAGCCTGATGCATGCCGGTAATGAGACGGCTGCGCAGAAAATCCTCGAGGACGAACTGGATAACCCCGGCAGCACGGGCGGGGAGATCATTCTGGTGGGGGCAGGGCCGGGCGATGCCGGGCTTCTGACACTGCGTGGCCTGCAGGTGCTGCAGGACGCGGACGTGGTGTTCTACGACCATCTGGTCACCGACGGCGTGCGCGAGCTGATCCGTCGCGACGCGGAGCAAATCTGCGTCGGCAAACGGGCTGGCGAGCACTCGGTGCCACAGCATGACACCAACCAGATGCTGGTTGACGCCGCCAAAGCGGGTAAAACCGTGGTGCGCCTGAAAGGGGGAGACCCGTTTATCTTCGGTCGCGGCGGCGAAGAGCTGCAGGCGGCAGCCGAAGCGGGCGTACCGTTCCAGGTGGTGCCCGGTATTACGGCAGCCTCTGCGGTAACGGCGTACGCCGGTATCCCGCTGACCCACCGCGATTACGCCCAGAGCGTGACCTTTGTGACTGGCCACTACAAGGCCGACAGCACACCGTTCGACTGGTCGCATCTCGCCCAGAGCCGCCAGACGCTGGCGATTTACATGGGCACGATGAAGGCGGCGGATATCAGCGAACAACTTATTCAGCACGGTCGCGAGGCGACGACGCCCGTTGCCGTCATTTCTCGCGGTACGCGCGTCGATCAGCACGTTGCGACGGGCACGCTGGAACATCTTGCAACCCTGGCGAAAGACGCCCCGATGCCCGCCCTGATCGTGGTGGGAGAAGTGGTGCAGCTACACAGCACACTCGCCTGGTTCCAACACACAACCGATACAGAAGGCTTTGGTTCTTCTGTTGTAAATTTGGCTTAAGGAACGGTTATGGACCAAAAACGTCTTACACACCTGCGGCAGCTCGAAGCGGAGAGTATCCATATCATCCGCGAAGTGGCCGCCGAGTTTTCTAACCCGGTGATGATGTACTCCATCGGTAAAGATTCCAGCGTCATGCTGCATCTGGCGCGTAAAGCGTTTTATCCGGGCACGCTGCCGTTCCCGTTGCTGCACGTGGATACCGGCTGGAAATTCCGCGAAATGTACGAGTTCCGCGATCGTACCGCGAAGGCCTACGGCTGCGAGCTGCTGGTGCATAAAAACCCGGAAGGGGTGGCGATGGGCATTAACCCGTTCGTGCACGGTAGCGCCAAGCACACCGATATCATGAAAACCGAAGGGCTGAAGCAGGCGCTGAATAAATACGGTTTTGACGCGGCCTTCGGCGGCGCGCGCCGTGACGAAGAGAAATCCCGCGCCAAAGAGCGTATCTACTCCTTCCGCGACCGCTTCCATCGCTGGGACCCCAAAAACCAGCGCCCGGAGCTGTGGCACAACTACAACGGTCAGATTAATAAAGGCGAAAGCATTCGCGTCTTCCCGCTCTCCAACTGGACCGAGCTGGATATCTGGCAGTACATCTATCTGGAAAACATCGAAATCGTTCCGCTGTATCTGGCCGCCGAGCGCCCGGTACTGGAGCGTGACGGCATGCTGATGATGATCGACGACGATCGCATCGACCTGCAGCCGGGCGAAGTGATCAAAAAACAGATGGTGCGTTTCCGTACCCTCGGCTGCTGGCCGCTGACCGGCGCGGTGGAATCCAGCGCGCAGACGCTGCCGGAGATCATCGAAGAGATGCTGGTGTCCACCACCAGCGAACGACAGGGGCGCGTGATTGACCGCGACCAGGCAGGCTCCATGGAGCTGAAGAAACGTCAGGGTTATTTCTAAGGAGCCGCCATGAATACCACTATTGCTCAACAAATTGCCAACGAAGGCGGCGTAGAAGCGTATCTGCACGCGCAACAACACAAAAGCCTGCTGCGTTTTCTGACCTGCGGCAGCGTGGATGACGGGAAAAGTACCTTGATTGGCCGCCTGCTGCACGATACGCGCCAGATTTATGAAGATCAGCTCTCTTCCCTGCATAACGACAGCAAGCGTCACGGCACCCAGGGGGAAAAACTCGACCTGGCCCTGCTGGTGGACGGCCTGCAGGCGGAGCGCGAGCAGGGCATCACCATTGACGTGGCCTACCGCTACTTCTCTACCGAGAAGCGCAAATTTATTATTGCCGACACCCCGGGGCATGAGCAGTACACCCGTAACATGGCGACCGGCGCCTCCACCTGCGACCTGGCGATCCTGCTGATGGACGCGCGTAAAGGCGTACTGGATCAGACCCGTCGTCACAGCTTTATCTCGACGCTGCTGGGGATCAAACACCTGGTGGTGGCGGTTAACAAGATGGATCTGGTGAACTTCAGCGAAGAGAAGTTCGAGGAGATCCGCCAGAGCTACCTGACCTTTGCCGAACAGCTGCCGGGCAACCTGGATATTCGCTTTGTACCGCTCTCGGCGCTGGAAGGGGATAACGTCGCCTCCCAGAGTGCGAACATGCCGTGGTACAGCGGTCCTACGCTGCTGGAGGTGCTGGAAACCGTTGAAATTCAGCGCGTGGTCGATACCCAGCCGATGCGCTTCCCGGTACAGTACGTGAACCGTCCGAACCTCGATTTCCGCGGCTTCTCAGGCACCCTCGCGTCAGGCTCCGTGAAGGTGGGTCAGCGCGTCAAGGTGCTGCCATCCGGCGTGGAATCCACCATCGCCCGCATCGTCACCTTCGACGGTGACCTGCAGGACGCGGGCGCCGGTGAAGCAGTAACGCTGGTGCTGAAAGACGAAATTGATATCAGCCGGGGCGACCTGCTGGTCGACGCGCAGGAAACGCTGGCGGCAGTGCAGGGTGCCTCCGTGGATGTGGTGTGGATGGCGGAGCAACCCCTGACCGCTGGCCAGAGCTACGACATCAAAATTGCCGGCAAGAAAACCCGCGCCCGCGTGGACCGTATTCAGTTCCAGGTGGATATCAACAACCTCACCCAGCGTGACGTCACCGAGCTGCCGCTGAACGGCATTGGTCTGGTCGATCTGACCTTCGACGAACCGCTGGTGCTGGATCCGTATCAGCAGAACCCGGTCACGGGAGGGCTGATCTTTATCGACAGGCTGACCAACGTTACCGTCGGGGCCGGTATGGTACGCGAACCGATTAAACAGGCTGCCGCGACGTCTGAATTCAGTGCCTTCGAGCTGGAACTGAACGCGCTGGTGCGTAAACACTTCCCGCACTGGGGCGCACGCGATCTGCTGGGAGGCAAGTAATGGCCGCCCATGATGAGAACGTCGTCTGGCATCCTCATCCAGTGACCGTTGCCCAGCGCGAACAGCTCCACGGTCACCGTGGGGTTGTGCTGTGGTTTACCGGGCTGTCAGGCTCGGGTAAATCAACGGTGGCGGGCGCGCTGGAAGAGGCGTTATACCAGCAGGGCGTAAGCACGTACCTGCTGGATGGCGACAACGTGCGTCACGGCCTGTGCAGCGATTTAGGGTTTAGCGACGATGACCGCAAAGAGAATATCCGCCGGGTGGGCGAAGTCGCCAGCCTGATGGCTGACGCCGGGCTGGTGGTGCTGACCGCGTTTATCTCTCCGCACCGCGCCGAGCGCCAGATGGTGCGCGAACGCGTGGGCCAGGATCGCTTTATCGAGGTGTTTGTCGATACGCCGCTGGAGATTTGCGAAGCGCGCGACCCGAAAGGGCTGTACAAGAAAGCGCGTGCCGGAGAACTGCGCAACTTCACCGGAATTGACGCGGTATACGAAGCGCCTGAATCGCCTGAGATTCACCTGGAGGGTCAACAATTGGTAACAAATTTAGTAAGCCAATTATTAGACCTGCTCAGACGGGACGATATTATCAGATCCTGAGACGGTATCGTTCGGGAGCTGTCCTCCCGAACGATGAGTCACGGTCACAGGATTAGCTATGCGCAACAGTGAAAATTACATCACCACCACCGGGTCGGAGCCGCTCGCGACCGACGACGAAACGACCTGGTCATTTCCTGGGGCCATCATTGGCTTCGCCTCATGGCTGTTGGCGCTTGGCATTCCGTTTCTTATCTACGGCGGCAACACGCTGTTCTTCTTTCTCTACACCTGGCCTTTCTTTCTGGCGTTGATGCCCGTGGCGGTTGTCGTCGGCATTGCGCTGCACTCTCTGCTCAATGGTAAGCTCCTCTACAGCACCGTGGTCACGATTGTGACGGTGGTTCTGATGTTTGGTCTGTTATTTTTGTGGCTCATGGGCTAACTTCAGCCATAATTCAAACCGTAACCAACTGTGTAACGATATTGTGCAGGACGATTCTGCGGAAAAAATGTGGTACATTTGCCCGCGATGTTGCGGCATCTCTGTTACCCCGGCGTAGTGCTCTGGGGAAGTCTTGGGATGATGATGCCGTTTTTCAGGGGGCAGGATGGGTAAACTAACGCTGCTGTTGCTGGCTTTGCTAATCTGGCTGCAATATTCGCTGTGGTTCGGTAAGAACGGACTGCACGACTATAGCCGGGTGAGCGATGACGTCGCGGCTCAGCAGGCAACAAACGCCAAACTTAAGGCGCGAAACGATCAACTCTTTGCTGAAATTGATGACCTCAATGGCGGGCAAGAGGCGATTGAGGAACGCGCACGCAATGAACTCAGTATGACTAAGCCGGGCGAAACCTTCTATCGTCTGGTTCCGGATGCGTCTAAACGCAATCAGGGCTCAGCACAAAACAATCGATAATCAGGCCCAGGATTACGACATGGCAGTAACTTTTTCGGACGTATGCGCCGTGGTGCCGGCCGCAGGTTTTGGCCGGCGCATGCAGACAGAATGTCCCAAGCAGTACCTCTCTATTGGCGATAAAACGATCCTCGAGCACGCCGTGGCAGCGCTGCTGGCGCACCCGCGGGTGACGCGTGTGATCATCGCTATCAGCCCTGGCGATGCTCGCTTCGCGCAGCTGCCGCTGGCAAATCATCCACACATTACCGTCGTTGACGGTGGCGCCGAGCGCGCCGATTCCGTGCTGGCGGGCATTCAGGCCGCCGGAAATGCGCCGTGGGTGCTGGTGCATGACGCGGCGCGTCCGTGTCTGCATCAGGACGACCTTGCGCGCCTGCTGGCCCTGAGCGAAACAAGCAAGGTTGGCGGGATTCTGGCCGCGCCCGTGCGCGACACCATGAAGCGTGCCGAGCCGGGTAAACAGGCTATCGCTCACACCGTCGATCGTGTCGATTTATGGCACGCGCTGACGCCAC
Organism: Enterobacter sp. ECC-019; assembly: GCF_043974075.1. Taxonomy (NCBI): domain Bacteria; kingdom Pseudomonadati; phylum Pseudomonadota; class Gammaproteobacteria; order Enterobacterales; family Enterobacteriaceae; genus Enterobacter; species Enterobacter sp. ECC-019. The sequence goes on along the minus strand of NZ_CP143759.1, from coordinate 4,519,067 downwards.
AGTTTTTCCCCCGCGAATTACTCCACGACTGCTTAACGCGTGCGCTTAAAGAAGGTGCGACCATCACGGACGAAGCCTCTGCGCTGGAATATTGCGGTTTCCACCCTGAGCTTGTTGAAGGACGCGCTGATAATATTAAAGTGACGCGTCCGGAAGATTTACAGCTCGCGGAATTCTATCTTACCCGTTCGACCCATCAGGAGAAGGCATAATGCGAATTGGACACGGTTTTGATGTACACGCCTTTGGCGGAGAAGGCCCAATTATCATTGGCGGCGTGCGCATTCCTTATGAAAAAGGACTGCTGGCGCATTCTGATGGCGACGTGGCACTGCATGCGCTGACCGACGCGCTGCTGGGCGCTGCCGCGCTGGGTGATATCGGCAAGCTGTTCCCGGACACCGACCCGGCATTTAAAGGGGCGGATAGCCGCGAGCTGCTGCGCGAAGCGTGGCGCCGCATTCAGGCGAAAGGCTACACCCTCGGCAACGTCGACGTGACGATTATTGCCCAGGCCCCGAAAATGCTGCCGCACATTCCGCAGATGCGCGTGTTTATTGCAGAAGATCTGGGCTGCCATATGGACGACGTGAACGTCAAAGCGACCACGACCGAGAAGCTGGGCTTTACAGGGCGTGGCGAAGGGATTGCCTGTGAAGCCGTAGCGCTGCTGCTGAAGGCGAGCAAATGACGGACTTCGATAACCTGACATACCTGCACGGTAAACCGCAGGGGAACGGGGTGCTAAAAGCCAGCCCGGAAGATTTCCTCGTGGTGGAGGATCTGGGCTTTGAGCCGGATGGCGAAGGCGAACATATCCTGGTACGTATTCTGAAAAATGGCTGCAATACCCGCTTTGTGGCCGACGCGCTGGCAAAATTCCTCAAAATTCATGCCCGCGAAGTGAGCTTTGCCGGGCAGAAAGATAAACACGCCGTCACTGAACAGTGGCTCTGCGCGCGCGTTCCCGGCAATACGATGCCTGATTTAAGCAAATTTGAGCTTGAAGGCTGTAAGGTACTGGAGTTCGCTCGCCACAAGCGCAAGCTGCGTCTGGGGGCGCTGAAGGGGAACGACTTTACGCTGGTGCTGCGTGAAGTGTCCCACCGCGAAGATGTTGAAAAACGTCTGAACGCTATCAGTGAACGCGGCGTACCGAACTACTTTGGTGCGCAGCGCTTTGGCATTGGCGGCAGCAACCTGCAGGGGGCGCTGCGCTGGGCGCAAAGCGATGCACCAGTGCGCGACAGGAATAAACGCAGTTTTTGGTTGTCGGCGGCCCGCAGTGCGTTGTTTAATCAGATTGTGAGCGAAAGGCTGAAAAAACCAGACGCGAATCAAGTTGTTGTTGGCGATGCGCTACAATTAGCGGGACGCGGAAGCTGGTTTGTGGCAACGGTCGAAGAAATGGCCGATGTGCAATCGCGCGTGGAAGCAAAGGCGCTGATGATTACCGCCGCGTTGCCCGGTACGGGCGACTGGGGAACACAGGGCGGCGCGCTGGCCGCCGAGCAGTCAGCCGTAGCGGATGCGCCAGAATTGCAATCCTTGCTGGTGCGGGAAAAAGTCGAAGCGGCACGCCGCGCGATGCTGCTCTATCCGCAGCAGTTAAGCTGGAACTGGTGGGATGACGTAACCGTTGAGTTACGCTTCTGGCTACCGGCAGGTAGCTTTGCCACCAGTGTTGTCAGGGAACTTATCAACACCTCGGGTGATTATGCGAATATTGCTGAGTAACGATGACGGGATCCACGCGCCAGGCATTCAGACCCTGGCGAAACACCTCCGTGAATTTGCGGATGTGCAGGTCGTGGCACCCGATCGTAACCGCAGTGGAGCGTCTAACTCTCTGACTCTGGAGTCGTCGCTTCGCACCTTTACCTTTGAAAATGGCGATATTGCTGTGCAGATGGGCACGCCAACCGACTGCGTTTTTCTGGGCGTGAACACGCTGATGCGTCCGCGTCCGGATATCGTCGTCTCCGGCATTAACGCCGGTCCTAACCTCGGCGATGACGTGATTTATTCCGGTACCGTGGCGGCCGCAATGGAAGGGCGCCATCTGGGGTTCCCGGCGCTGGCGGTCTCGTTGAACGGCCACACACATTACGACACCGCCGCCGCGGTGACCTGTTCGATCCTGCGGGCGCTCGGCCGCGAGCCGTTGCGTACCGGGCGCATCCTCAACATCAACGTGCCGGATCTTCCTCTCGATGAAATTAAAGGCATTCGCGTCACCCGTTGCGGGAGCCGACATCCTGCCGATCAGGTGATCCCGCAACAGGATCCTCGCGGCAACACGCTTTACTGGATTGGCCCTCCCGGCGATAAGTGCGATGCGGGTCCGGATACCGACTTTGCCGCCGTAGATGAAGGCTATGTTTCGGTTACCCCACTGCACGTAGATTTAACCGCGTATAGCGCGCATGATGTGGTGTCGGGCTGGCTGGATCGCGCAGGAGTGAACGCGCAATGGTAAACAAACGTGTACAAACTCTTCTGGAACAACTCCGCGCGCAGGGGATCCGCGACGAGCACGTGCTTGAAGCGCTTGCTCAGGTTCCGCGTGAGAAATTTGTAGACGAGGCGTTTGAACACAAAGCGTGGGAAAACGTAGCGCTGCCCATCGGGCAGGGTCAGACGATTTCGCAGCCTTACATGGTGGCGCGCATGACGGAGCTGCTGGAACTGACGCCCGACTCCCGCGTGCTGGAGATTGGCACCGGGTCGGGGTATCAAACCGCGATCCTGGCGCATCTGGTTCATCATGTATGCTCCGTTGAGCGGATTAAAGGTTTACAGTGGCAGGCGCGTCGTCGCCTGAAACAACTTGATTTACATAATGTTTCGACACGACACGGTGATGGATGGCAGGGTTGGAAGGCGCGCGCGCCGTTTGACGCGATCATCGTGACGGCGGCCCCGCCTGAAATTCCTGCAGCCCTGTTGTCGCAGCTGGATGAGGGGGGCATTCTTGTTCTGCCTGTCGGGGACGAGCAGCAGCTTTTGAAGCGCGTTCGTCGTCGCGGCGGCGAGTTTATTATCGACACCGTGGAAGCCGTGCGCTTTGTGCCCCTGGTAAAGGGGGAGTTGGCCTGAGACTCGGAATTATCCAGGGTTATTAAGGCAAATTCAGCGTATGGTGTGGCGCGAAAGATTCGTGCCATCACGGTAAATTTTAAGTCACTGGTAGTTAACACATTCCTGGGGGATAAATGAGCGCGGGAAGCCCTAAATTCACCATCAGCCGTGTTGCGGCATTATCACTGGTTTCGCTCTGGCTGGCAGGCTGTACAAGTTCTAACAACGCGCCTGCGCCCGTCAGTTCTGTCGGCGGAAACAGCGGCTCGGGTAACACGTCCAGCGGAATGTTGATCACACCTCCGCCTAAAATGGGTACCTCTACGGCGCAACAAAATCCGCCAATTCAGCCGGTTCAGCGTCCAATGACGCAGCCGACGCAGATTCAGCCAGTGGAACAGCCTGTTCAGACCCAAAATGGCCGCATAGTCTATAACCGTCAGTATGGGAACATTCCGAAAGGCAGCTATACCGGTGGCAGTACCTATACCGTGAAACGCGGCGATACGCTGTTCTACATTGCGTGGATCACCGGGAACGATTTCCGTGACCTCGCGCAGCGCAATAACGTCCAGGCCCCGTATGGTCTGGAAGTTGGGCAAACGCTCCAGGTAGGCAACGCAACGGGCACGCCGCTTACGCCTGGCAACACCGTTTCAGCGGCCGATGTGACGGCTCAAAATAACAGCGTTAAGCCTGCACAAAAATCCACCACGGTGGTTGCTTCACAACCGGTAATTACGTATTCTGAGGATTCAGGTGATCAGACTGCTAACAAAATGTTGCCGAATAATAAAGGGACTGCGACTGTTGTCACAGCACCGGTAACGGCACCTGTGGTTAGCTCTACTGAACCGACTGCCAGCAGTATGACCTCCAGTTCGCCAATCTCTGCCTGGCGCTGGCCAACTGACGGCAAGGTTATCGAGAACTTCTCTTCCTCCGAGGGGGGAAATAAAGGGATTGATATCGCAGGGAGTAAAGGACAGGCTATCATCGCGACCGCAGACGGACGCGTTGTGTATGCCGGTAACGCTCTGCGCGGTTACGGTAATCTTATTATCATCAAACATAACGATGATTACCTGAGTGCCTACGCCCATAACGACACAATGCTGGTCCGGGAACAACAAGAAGTTAAGGCGGGGCAAAAAATCGCTACCATGGGTAGCACCGGAACCAGTTCTACACGCTTGCATTTTGAAATTCGTTACAAGGGGAAATCCGTAAACCCGCTGCAGTACTTGCCGCAGCGATAATTTGACGGGGCATGCCAGCCAGGGTGTCTCGTTCAGGGATCACGGGTAGGAGCCACCTTATGAGTCAGAATACGCTGAAAGTTCATGATTTAAATGAAGACGCGGAATTTGATGAGAACGGAGTAGAGGCTTTTGACGAAAAAGCCTTAGTAGAAGAGGAACCCAGTGATAACGATTTGGCTGAAGAAGAGCTGTTATCGCAGGGCGCCACACAGCGTGTACTGGACGCGACTCAGCTTTACCTTGGGGAGATTGGTTACTCCCCACTGCTAACGGCCGAAGAAGAAGTCTATTTCGCACGTCGTGCTTTGCGTGGTGATGTGGCCTCGCGTCGTCGCATGATTGAAAGTAACCTGCGACTGGTCGTGAAAATTGCTCGCCGTTACGGCAATCGTGGTCTGGCTCTGCTGGATCTGATTGAAGAGGGCAACTTAGGTCTCATCCGCGCAGTTGAGAAGTTTGACCCGGAACGCGGGTTCCGTTTCTCAACCTACGCGACCTGGTGGATTCGTCAGACCATCGAACGGGCTATTATGAACCAGACCCGTACGATCCGCCTGCCGATTCACATCGTCAAAGAGTTGAACGTTTATCTGCGCACCGCGCGCGAGTTGTCCCATAAACTGGACCACGAGCCAAGCGCAGAAGAAATTGCCGAACAACTCGATAAACCGGTTGATGACGTAAGCCGTATGCTGCGTCTCAACGAGCGCATTACCTCCGTTGACACCCCGCTGGGTGGCGACTCCGAAAAAGCGCTGCTGGACATCCTGGCCGATGAAAAAGACAACGGTCCGGAAGACACCACGCAGGACGATGACATGAAACAGAGCATCGTCAAATGGCTGTTCGAGCTGAACGCCAAACAGCGTGAAGTGCTGGCACGTCGTTTCGGTTTACTGGGGTATGAAGCTGCGACACTGGAAGACGTCGGCCGCGAAATTGGCCTGACCCGTGAACGTGTTCGTCAGATTCAGGTTGAAGGTCTGCGCCGCCTGCGTGAAATCCTGCAGGGGCAAGGTCTGAATATCGAAGCGCTGTTCCGCGAATAAGCAACCTTTCGTCAAAAAAGGCCCGTCGTGAGACGGGCCTTTTTCTTTTGCGCTACGGCTGCGCCGTTTCGTGCAGCAGGCGCCACACTATCCGATCGCCTTCCTGATTGAGCACCGCGGTTGACCAGCGCACGTTGATGGGCAGGTCTGGCCGGGTTTGCGTCTCCCGGTAGTGCAGCACCGCGCAACGTTCCCAGCGCTCGATCGTGGATAATTCGTCAATGACGATCTTCAGTCCAGGACGGCTCCCGCGCTGTTTTTCCAGAAAACTGACCAGACCGATATAGTTGATATGAACGCCGCCCGGCGGGATCATCAGGAAATCTGGACGGAAACGGGCGTGCAGGGCGTCGGGATCACCTTCACCTTTGCCTAACCAGTCTTCAAGCGCAATGTGGAGGTCGATAATGTCGTGTTCGAAAGGCGTCATGAATTCTCCTGTCGCAGCTGGGTGAGCACCTGCGTATTGTTAAGACGAAAAACGTACAGTACAGGCAGCAAGGTCATGCCTGCGGCAAAAATAAACATCCCGTGCCAGGCGGCGAGCGGCGTCAGCCAGGCCTGCGCCAGGTTCAGCGCCTGCGCCAGCAGCAGGGCACCGGAAAAAAAGCTGAGCTGACGATTAAGATTCCACAGCGCGCTGGCATCCGGCATCTCTTCCCGGCGCGTCGTCAGAAAAGCGCTGCTCTGAGCCGTACTGCTGCACAGGCTTCCCCCCGCGCCCATCAGGGTAAACGCAGCGGCAGGCAGCAGCGTAGCCGAACTGACGTTAATCAAAAGCAGAATACCCGTCGCCTGCAGCAGGCAGCCGATGACGATCAGCGGTCGGGGGCCGATACGGTTAAAATAGCGTCCCGTTGCCGTGATGGCGATAAACGATGCCACGGACCACGGCAGCATAAGCATGCCCGTTGCGGCGGGGCTCATGTTCGCCACGTGCTGAAGATAAAACATGCCCGTGACGTTCACCCCAATAAACATGCCGGGTACGCAGATATAGACAAGCATGGAAAAACGCAAAAGCGGGTCCGCAAGCAGCGACAGGTTTAGCAGTCTGGCCGCGTTCATCGCAGGCATTTCGTGTTTAAGCCACAGGCAGGCTAAAACAAAGGTCACGATAGCGACCGGCAGCGTGGCGAAAAATATCCATCGCCAGCTTAGCGTCTGCACCAGCAGTCCCCCGATCGCCGGGGAGCAGGCCGGGGCAAGCAGCGCGACCAGCATTACCGCCGAGGAGAGTTGGGCCCGCTCGTGAGGCTTAAACTGTTGCCAGGTCAGCGCCTGTCCTACGGGGATCAGTAAGCCTCCTCCCACGCCCTGGAGTACTCGCCAGGCAATCAGACCTTCAAGCGTTGCAGACAGGCCCGCCGCTGCGGAGGCTGCGCTGAACAGAAAAAGCGAGAGCAGGATGACGCGCTTTGGCCCGATGCGGCGCGTGAGCACGCTGCTGAACGGGATCACCAGCGTCAGGCCGGCAATGTACCCGTTACTGACCCAGGATAGGGCTGAAGGCGTGGTGTTAAATGTGTGAGCCATTGCCGGGAACGCGACGCTGGCAATAAACATGTTGATCAAATCAAGAAAAAAGCCCAGCAGATAAACAACGGCGACTTTGCTGCGATACGTCATGGTGGATCCTCCGGTGAGGTGGCGTATCGTATCTACCCCAGAAGCACGGATAAACCTGACAAAACGCGATATACTGTAAAAAATATTTTGACAGTAAAGGGCGTGATGATGATTAACCTGCAGCGGGCGCAGATGTTTGTCGCGGTGGCCGACACCGGCAGTTTCACTGCCGCAGCCGAGGCGATGGGGCTGACAAAAGCCGTGGTCAGCTTCAATATTCGCCAGCTTGAAGATGAGCTGGGCGTTACGCTGCTGCTGCGCTCCACCCGCCGCCTGACGTTAACCGAGGCGGGGGCGCTATTTCATCAGCGCAGCGTGGCGCTTCTGAAGGATGCCGAACGGCTGCAGGATGATGTCCGCGCGAATCATGCGGGGCTTACTGGCGAACTGCGGATCACGACTACCCCCGAGTATGGCTCACAGGTGGTGGTAGCGCTGCTGGCCAGGTTTAGCCAGCAGCACCCGGATCTTCGCGTGCGGCATGTTTCGTCGTCCCTGCACGCCGACCTTATCTCGGAGCGCTTTGACGTGGCCATCCGGCTGGGAACGCTTGCCGATTCGCGCAACCACGCCGCGCTGATTTCGCACTTCTCCATTCTCCCCGTCGCGACGCCCGGGTGGCTCGTTAACCATCCGATCGAAACGCTCGCGCAGCTGGCCCACGTGGACTGGATTATTCACGAGCGTCTGGCCTCGCCGCTGCGCTGGCAGGTGAGAGATGCCAGCGGTGCGCCTGAAATGCTGGAGATAAAAAAAGCGCCGCGCCTGTTTGCCGACAGCGCTCAGGCTCTTATGGCTTTTGCGCTCGCAGGTGGAGGCGTGGCGTTACTGCCGGAATGGCTGGCGCGCGATGCGCTTGATGCGGGAAAACTGGTCCCGGCTTTACCGGGATATACCTTTGCGCAGCAGGGCATCTATGCGGTTTATCCTGATGCCCGGCATGTGTCAGCAAAAGTGCGCACCTTTATCGATTTTATGCGCACCAGCGTGAATTAATCGTGCATCATTTTTTTGATGAGCGCAGAGAACTGCTCCCGCTCGGCCTTGTTAAGACGTCCTAAAAACGCCTCATCCACCTCGTTGCCAACCGGTTTACAACCTGCAAGCAGGGCTTCACCTTCTGGCGTCAGAAAGACAAACCGGCGGCGCTTATCGGAAGGATCGTGCTCGCGTTTCACCAGACCGCGCGCCTCCATGCGGCTGAGCATCTCCGCCAGGGTCGCTTTCGTGCTGACCGCCACTTCGGTCAATGCCACCTGCTCAATACCCGGATGCTCGGCAATGGAGCGCATAACCGCATACTGTGGTTTGGTCAGTTCCGGTAAGGCATGTTGCCACTGCGCGGTATGCTGTTGAAAAAGCTGACGTAACAGGTGGAACGCCTCTTGTCTTAGTTCCATGAACACTCCGACGGAAAAAATCTCCCCCTATGATAGCCGCTATTGCTCTCAATTTTAACGCGGCATTTTTTAGCCATTCGTGTGATCGTATGCGAACGATCTTGTCAGGAAAACAATCCTGGAGTAGCTTATTGATAATGTTCGTATACGAACAAATCATGGGGGTGATGAATGAGATTGATAGTAGGAATGACGGGAGCAACGGGCGCGCCGCTGGGCGTGGCGCTGCTGCAGGCGCTGCGGGAAATGCCGGAGGTGGAAACCCATCTGGTGATGTCGAAGTGGGCAAAAACCACCATTGAGCTGGAAACGCCTTACACCGCGCAGGACGTTGCTGCCCTGGCTGACGTTGTCCACAGTCCGGCTGACCAGGCCGCCACCATCTCCTCCGGCTCGTTTCGCACCGACGGCATGATCGTCATTCCCTGCAGCATGAAAACGCTGGCGGGTATCCGCGCGGGCTACGCCGAAGGGCTGGTGGGACGTGCGGCGGACGTGGTGCTGAAAGAGGGGCGCAAGCTAGTGCTGGTTCCCCGTGAAACGCCGCTCAGCACCATTCATCTTGAGAACATGCTTGCCCTTTCCCGCATGGGCGTGGCGATGGTGCCGCCCATGCCTGCCTATTACAACCACCCGCAAACCGCCGATGACATTACCCAGCACATCGTGACCCGCGTGCTCGACCAGTTCGGTCTGGAGCATAAAAAGGCGCGCCGCTGGAACGGTTTGCGGGAGGCGAAACATTTTTCACAGGAGAATAAAGATGGCATTTGATGATTTGAGAAGCTTCCTGCAGGCGCTCGATGAGCAAGGGCAACTGCTGAAAATTGAGGAAGAGGTAAACGCCGAGCCCGATCTGGCGGCGGCAGCCAACGCGACCGGCCGCATTGGCGACGGCGCGCCCGCGCTGTGGTTCGACAACATTCGTGGCTTTACCGATGCCCGCGTGGTGATGAACACCATCGGCTCCTGGCAGAACCACGCCATTTCGATGGGGCTGCCTGCGAACACCCCGGTAAAAAAACAGATCGACGAGTTTATCCGCCGTTGGGATAAATTCCCCGTCACACCGGAGCTCCGCGCTAACCCGGCCTGGGCGCAGAATACGGTGGACGGTGAAGACATTAACCTGTTCGATATCCTGCCGCTGTTTCGCCTGAACGACGGTGACGGTGGTTTTTATCTCGATAAAGCGTGCGTTGTCTCGCGCGATCCGCTCGACCCGGATCACTTCGGCAAGCAAAACGTCGGGATCTACCGCATGGAAGTGAAGGGCAAGCGCAAGCTCGGCCTCCAGCCGGTACCGATGCACGATATCGCTCTGCATCTGCACAAAGCGGAAGAGCGCGGTGAAGACCTGCCGATTGCCATTACCCTCGGCAACGACCCGATCATCACCCTGATGGGCGCCACGCCGCTGAAATACGATCAGTCCGAGTATGAAATGGCCGGCGCGCTACGTGAAAGCCCGTACCCGATTGCCACCGCGCCGCTGACCGGCTTCGACGTGCCGTGGGGTTCTGAAGTGATCCTGGAAGGGGTGATTGAGGGCCGCAAGCGTGAAATCGAAGGGCCGTTTGGCGAGTTTACCGGACACTATTCCGGTGGCCGTAACATGACGGTTGTCCGTATCGACAAAGTCTCTTACCGCACCAAACCGATTTTCGAATCCCTTTACCTTGGCATGCCGTGGACCGAGATCGACTATCTGATGGGACCGGCTACCTGCGTGCCGCTCTACCAGCAGCTGAAAGCGGAATTCCCGGAAGTGCAGGCGGTGAACGCGATGTACACCCACGGTCTGCTGGCGATTATCTCCACCAAAAAGCGTTACGGCGGTTTTGCCCGCGCGGTCGGTTTACGCGCCATGACCACGCCGCACGGTCTGGGCTACGTGAAGATGGTAATCATGGTGGATGAGAATGTCGATCCGTTCAACCTACCACAGGTGATGTGGGCGCTGTCGTCGAAAGTGAACCCGGCAGGGGATCTGGTGCAGCTGCCGAACATGTCGGTCCTTGAGCTTGACCCTGGATCCAGCCCGGCGGGCATTACCGACAAGCTGATTATCGATGCCACCACGCCTGTCGCACCGGACACCCGGGGACACTACAGCCAGCCGGTACAGGATCTGCCTGAAACCAAAGCCTGGGCTGAAAAACTGACCGCGATGCTGGCAGCACGTCAATAAGGAGGAAAAGATGATTTGTCCACGTTGTGCCGATGAGCATATTGAAGTGATGGCGACGTCGCCGGTAAAAGGGGTCTGGACCGTTTACCAGTGCCAGCATTGTTTGTATACCTGGCGCAATACTGAACCGCTGCGCCGTACCAGCCGTGAGCATTACCCGGAAGCGTTCCGCATGACGCAGAAGGATATTGATGAGGCGCCGCAGGTGCCAACGATCCCGCCGCTGTTGTAAAAAAAAACGGTGGCGCTGCGCTTACCGGGCGATAATATTGTGCGGTCTTTTGCCCGGTGGCGCTGCGCTTACCGGGCCTACGGTTTGTAGGTCGGGTAAGGCGAAGCCGCCACCCGACAAAACAGACCGCAGAAAACTAAACCAGACTCTTCAACCGATAAATCCACTCCAGCGCCTGACGCGGCGTCAGTGAATCCGGGTCGAGGTTCTCCAGCGCTTCCACCGCTGGCGACGTCTCTTCCGCAGGCACCAGCAGCGACATCTGGGTGCCGTCAATCTGCGTCGCCGCCGCATTCGGTGACAGGCTTTCCAGTTCACGCAGTTTCTGACGCGCGCGCTTGATCACGTCCTTAGGCACACCTGCCAGCGCCGCGACGGCCAGGCCATAGCTCTTGCTCGCCGCGCCATCCTGCACCGTGTGCATAAAGGCAATGGTATCGCCATGCTCCAGCGCATCCAGATGAACGTTCGCAACCCCTTCCATTTTCTCCGGCAGCTGCGTCAGTTCGAAATAGTGGGTGGCGAACAGCGTCATGGCCTTGATTTTATTCGCGAGGCTTTCCGCACAGGCCCAGGCCAGCGACAGGCCATCATAGGTTGACGTTCCGCGTCCGACTTCGTCCATCAGCACCAGGCTGTGCTCCGTCGCGTTATGCAGAATGTTTGCCGTTTCGGTCATTTCGACCATAAAGGTTGAGCGGCCGCTTGCCAGATCGTCCGCAGCTCCGACGCGGGTAAAGATACGGTCGATAGGGCCAATCTCCACGTTTTGCGCCGGGACGTAGCTGCCGATATACGCGAGCAGGGCGATCAGCGCCGTCTGACGCATATAGGTACTCTTACCGCCCATGTTCGGACCGGTAATGATCAACATTCTTCTCTGCGGTGACAGGCTCAGCGGGTTGGCAATGAACGGTTCATTCAGCACCTGCTCTACCACCGGGTGACGGCCCTCTGTGATACGAATGCCGGGCTTGTCAGTAAAGGTCGGGCAGGTATAGTTCAGCGTTTCAGCGCGCTCTGCCAGATTCACCAGTACGTCCAGCTCCGCCAGCGCGCTGGCGCTCAGCTGCAGGTCGGCCAGGTGCGGCATCAGCATGTCGAACAGCTCGTCATAAAGCTGTTTTTCCAGCGCCAGCGCCTTACCTTTCGAGGTGAGGACTTTGTCTTCGTACTCTTTCAGTTCAGGTATGATGTAGCGTTCGGCGTTCTTCAACGTCTGGCGGCGCACGTAGTGAATAGGCGCCAGGTGGCTCTGCCCGCGGCTGATCTGAATATAGTAACCGTGTACCGCGTTATACCCCACTTTCAGGGTGTCGAGCCCAAGACGTTCGCGCTCGCGGATTTCCAGCTTGTCGAGGTAGTCCGTCGCACCGTCGGCCAGCGCGCGCCATTCGTCCAGCTCTTCGTTGTAGCCTGGGGCAATTACGCCGCCATCACGCACCAGAACCGGAGGCGCATCGATAATGGCGCGCTCCAGCAGCTCGCGAAGTTCGGTAAACTCGCCCATGGTTTCGCGGAGTTTCTGTACCGGCGCGCTGTCGACGTCACTCAACTGCGTGCGCAGTTCCGGCAGTTGCTGGAAAGCATGACGCATCCGCGCGAGGTCGCGCGGTCGTGCAGTTCGCAGTGCCAGACGAGCAAGGATACGCTCCAGATCGCCCACCTGGCGCAGGACCGGCTGCAGCTCGGTATAGCGATCCTGCAACGCAGCAATCGTCTGCTGACGGCAAACCAGCGTATCGGTATCGCGGATCGGCATATGCAGCCAGCGTTTCAGCATGCGGCTGCCCATTGGCGTCACCGTACTGTCGAGGACCGACGCGAGCGTATTTTCTACGCCACCCGCCAGGTTCTGCGTGATCTCCAGGTTACGGCGCGTGGCGGCATCCATGATGATGCTGTCCTGCTGGCGCTCCATGGTGATAGAGCGGATATGCGGCAGGGAAGTGCGTTGGGTATCTTTTACGTACTGCAGGAGACACCCTGCCGCACACAGCCCGCGCGGGGCATTTTCAACGCCAAAGCCAATCAGATCGCGGGTGCCAAACTGCAGATTCAGCTGCTGGCGCGCGGTATCAATTTCGAATTCCCACAGCGGGCGACGACGCAACCCGCGACGACCTTCAATCAGCGCCATTTCGGCGAAATCTTCGGCATAGAGCAATTCTGCCGGGTTGGTGCGCTGCAGTTCGGCTGCCATCGTTTCACGGTCAGCCGGTTCACTCAGGCGAAAACGTCCGGAGCTGATATCCAGTGTCGCGTAGCCAAACCCTTTACCGTCCTGCCACAGCGCTGCCAGCAGGTTATCCTGGCGTTCCTGTAACAGGGCTTCATCACTGATGGTGCCAGGCGTGACGATGCGCACGACTTTGCGTTCCACCGGGCCTTTTGAGGTCGCCGGATCGCCGATCTGTTCGCAGATGGCGACGGACTCACCCTGATTCACCAGCTTCGCCAGGTAGTTTTCCACCGCGTGGTGTGGGATACCTGCCATAGGGATGGGTTCGCCTGCTGATGCGCCACGTTTGGTCAGCGAGATGTCGAGCAGCTGCGATGCACGCTTAGCATCGTCATAAAACAGCTCGTAAAAATCACCCATACGGTAAAACAGCAGGATTTCTGGGTGCTGTGCTTTCAGCTTCAGATACTGCTGCATCATCGGCGTATGTGCGTCGAAATTGTCGATTGTGCTCATGGAGTTATGATGTCCATTTCTTTGAAAATAAACCGTTTTGATCGGCTCAGTGGCCGTTTGTTCCTTCTATTGTCGCATGAAAAAAAGGTCCGGCGCAGAAAAATGTCGTGGCTTTACGAGGCGCCTTCCGACATTAATTCGATGACAATTTTTCCATGCTCTACGCCCACTCTGACTCTGGAATGGGTCGTAAACCCTGCCTTTTCAAGCCAGTCACCTTTTAAGCTCAGCGCCGCATGCACGCTGTAGCGCTTCGGTATCTTGGTATTGCGGTCCTCATGGCGCTTTCTAAAATATCCCACTGTTAAATGGCGATAGGGTTTGTCGATCGTGAGTTCTTGCATAGGGTCTCCAGACAACACGGACAAAGGTCATTTCTGATACCTGTATAAAATACCAGTAATTATCGGGCGGTGCAGGGCGAAAACTGGAATCAAGCTTCAGGAAACGAAATGCAACCGCTGAAATCCAGTGTTGTAAGGTGTATTATTAATGCACTTTATTATTCGGTAAGCCGTTATGTCCGGTAAACGTATCTCACGAGAAAAAGAGACCATCGCGAAAATGATCGCGTTGTATGAAAAGCAGTGCCCGCAGGCATCTCAGGAGGAAGGGCATTATCAGGCGCTCAACGCGTATGCCGATAAGCGCCTGGATAAGTGCGTTTTCGGTGAGGACAAGCCTGCCTGCAAACAGTGTCCGGTGCACTGCTACCAGCCTGCCAGACGTGAAGAGATGAAGCAGGTTATGCGCTGGGCAGGCCCGCGTATGTTATGGCGTCATCCCATTCTGACCGTTCGTCATCTGATAGATGACCGTCGTCCCGTACCGGAACTGCCGGAGAAGTACCGTCCGAAAAAGTGATCGGTTCAGCGTTTCAGCGGGCGGCAAATCACGTTCAGGGCCAGCGCGCTGCAGAGTGGGAAAAGAGCCAGCAGCAGCCAGGGATACATTGCCTGCGTTGAGGGCACCAGCGCGCGATCCAGCAGGTTGCCAAACACCAGGTTTCCTGCCAGTACCGCAATGCCTCCGGCGGTGGCGAGTGCGCCGTAGTGCGCGCCAAGCGTTGATTCCTCCGCAAACCGAGGGATCAGATCTTTAGCCGATGGCACCAGCAGCATTTGCCCCAGCGTCAACAGCGTCACAAAACAGACTGAAGGCAGTAAGCGCAGCCAGCCTTCCGGCGGCGTCATCGGGGCAAACATCGCCACGCTCGCAAAGGCGGCTGACAGCAGCAAAAATCCCACCGGCAGAATTCTCACCGCGCCCACGCGTCGGGCGAAGCGCGCCAGCGGCAGCTGTAAGGTGATGATCAGAACTGAGGCCAGCATAAAAAGTGGACCGAGATCTTTCTCGTTACCGCCAGAACGCTGGATCTCTACCGGCAGCGCCAGATAAAGCTGGTTATAACTTAACAGCCATGAACTGTAGGCAATAATAAAGGCGACAAAGCGCGGCTGACGGAACGTTGTCCACCAGGGCTGTATTTTCAGCGTCTGTGAACGGTGGCCAGCAGCAGGCAGGCAAAAGTAGAGCACCACTAACGCAATGATAAAGACGCCTGCCCCCGCTAGCGCCACCTGACGAAAACCCAGGCCGGTGAGCAGGGCGCCAGCAACCGGGCCCAGTACCGCGCCGAGTTCTCCACAGACGGCAAAGAGCGCAAACCACTCCGCCCGGCTTCGTTTGCCTTTTGCCTCGCTGTGAGTGCCCGCTTTTGCCAGCAATGCCTCAATCGAGGGGGAGAACAATGCGCCGCCAACGCCCGTCAGACACGCGCCCAAAATAATCGGCCACAGTGATTCCCCGAAGGCCAGCAGCAGATAGCCTGAAACACGAACAATACAGCCGCTCAGGATAATCACTTTCGCGCCAAACCGGTCCGAGAGCGCACCACCGACGATAAACATACCCTGCTGAGAGAACGTGCGCAGGCCCAGGATCAGCCCGATCAGCCCGCCGGAGAGCAGCATATCGTCGCGCAGGAATATCGCCAGGAAGGGAACGACGGCGTAAAAGCCAATGTTAAAAACAAACTGGCTGCCCAGTAAAACGGGTGGCCAGAGCGTGGCGGCAGGGCGAAGAGGCATCGTTGTTTACTCGCCCCTAAACGATAAAGTGGATGTGCTTTTTACCATGGAACGGCGAGATCTCGATTTTGGTTTTGACCCGGAAGACATCCCAGAGCAACGACTCGGATAAGATGTCCTGCGGTGTCCCCGTCGCCACAATTTGCCCTTTCTGCATCACAATCAGCGAGTCGCAGAACATCGAGGCGTGGTTGAGATCGTGGATAGCGACGATACTGGTGACCGGTAATTCGCTGATCAACTGCATCAGCTGCATCTGATGATGAATGTCCAGGTGGTTAGTCGGTTCGTCCAGCAGGATTTCCGTTGGGGTCTGAGCCAGCGCGCGGGCAATATGCACGCGCTGGCGCTCACCGCCAGAGAGACTCAGCCAGCCCTGGTCGCTTTTATCCAGCATATCCACGCGCTGCAGGGCGGCGGTGACGGTTTCGTCATCGTGGTTGCTCCAGTTGGAAAAAGCGGAGTGGTGCGGAATACGCCCAAGTTTCACCACGTCGCGTACACGCATGTTGGCGTCTGTCATCCCATGCTGTTCCACGAAAGCGACCCGGCGGGCAAGCTGCTTTTTGGCGATGCGGGAGATGTCCTGGCCGTCCAGGGTAACGCAGCCAGCACCCGGGCGACGTAGACCCGCGAGGATCCGTAAAAGAGACGATTTACCGCAGCCGTTAGGGCCAAGGAGACCTACCGTTTCTCCCCGTGACACCTTCAGCGAGACGTCATTAACGATGACTTTTTTACCTACCTTCCAGGTAATATTTTCAGCGCAGATACTCATCACTTATTCCTTGAACGGTAGATAATCACGGCAAAGAAGGGGACGCCAACCAGCGCGGTGACCACGCCGACGGGCAGGCTTTGCGGCGCAATCAGCATGCGAGAGGCAATGTCTGCCAGCACCATCAGGATCGCCCCTGCCAGCGCGCTGGCAATCAGTAGCGTGCGGTGCAGCGGCCCGAACAGGAAACGCATCACGTGCGGCACCACCAGCCCGACAAAGCCGATTGAGCCCGCCATGCTGACAATCGTCGCGGTAATCAGCGCGGTAGTGGTAAAGAGCGTCAGGCGAACCCACGGGACGGCGATGCCCAGCGACGCCGCGGCGTCATCGCCGAACGTAAAAGCATCCAGCGCCCGGGAATAGTAAAGGCAAACGGCTAGCCCAATCAGCACCACCACCAGTGCCAGCTGGAACTCAGGCCAGCGAACGCCGCTGAAACTGCCCAGTAGCCAGAACATCACGTCGCGCGCCTGCTGGGCGCTGGCGGAGGTGCTGATGGTGTAGGCAGTAATGGCGTTGAACAGCTGTGAGGCGGCAACGCCAGCCAGAATGGTACGTTCATTTCCCCCGCGCGCGCCGTTCGTCAGAAACGCGACAAACGCAAAGGCGGCGAATGCCCCAGCAAAAGCACCAGCAGACAACGACACTGCACCGGTACCGATCCCCAGCACCACGACAGAAACCGCCCCCGTAGAGGCGCCGGCAGACACGCCGAGCACGTAAGGCTCAGCCAGCGCGTTCTTCAGCAGGCTCTGCAATACGGCACCGCAGATGGCCAGCCCCGCGCCGCAGCAGGCCGCCACCAGCGCGCGGCTCAGGCGAAAGTCCCAGATCACGCTCTCATAGATGCGGGTGAGCGGAACCTCGGTGAGCCCCATTTTATTGCTGATGGCGTAAAACACGTTATCCAGGGGAATGGATAGCTCGCCGACGCTGACACTCAGCGCGATCGTCAGAAATAACAGTACCAGGGCGAGCAAACCCGAGGTCGTCAGAACCAGGCTCTGCCGGACCTGAAGAACGGCGGTTGTCATCAGTTCAGCCCCAGCTTTCTGAGCTGTTCGCCGACCTGCTCAGCCCCGTAAATCGTGCGGATCGTCGGATTCATCGCCTGGCCGTCCATCACCACGATATGGCCTTTTTTCACCGCGTCCAGCTGGCTGACCGCCGGATCGCTCTTCAGGAATTTGATTTTTTCTTCCGCGTTATCCAGTGCCCAGCGGTTGCGGTCCAGGCTGGACACTACAATGACATCCGGATTTGCGGCAATAATGCTTTCCCAACCCACGGTTGGCCATTCGGTCTCGGACGTAATGGCGTTATGACCGCCCATCAGGCTGGCGATAAACCCGGAGGGGCTATTTTTACCGCCTACGTAGGCGTCCGCAGAGGGGGAGGAGCTGGAGAACCAGAAGACAAACGAGAGGTCTTTTTTGTTCTTGCCGAATTCCTTACGCAGGTCGGCCTCACGTTTTTTGAAGTCGGCAATCACGGCCTGACCGCGATCTTCAACGTTAAAGATTTTGGCGAAATCCTCAATCTCCTGATAGAGATACGTCATATCCCACAGTTTCTGGCGGCTGCCGTACATATCGCCGGTGGCTTTTTTGGTCGCGCACATGCCCGGTGACACGTAGCTGTTCACGCCCAGGGTCTTCAAATCGTCACGTTTTGCGACCTTACTTTCCGGCCCCAGCAGCAGGGGGGACTGCGCGGGGACAAAGTCAGGATTTTGCGCAAGAACGGATTCAAGGGTCGGGATTTCGACCGTCAGGGTTTTGATTTTTGCATTCTGTTCCGCCAGCTGCGGCAGCACTTTTGTCGGCCAGAAGGCGCTGGCCTTCACCTTATCTTCCAGCCCCAGCAGGAGCAAAATTTCGACGGTGTTTTGACCCAGGGCCACGACGCGTTCTGGCGCTTTGGTGAATGTCTCTTTATAGCCACAGTTTTCAATCGTCAGGGGATAGTTGGTTGCCAGAGCAGAACCGACCGACGCAATCGCCAGGCCTAACGCGCAGATGACCTTTTTCATGAAACGCTACCCTTCATTAAAATTATTTTTGATGCAAATGAAACTCATTATTAAGGCGGAATTTTATACAGAGGAAACGATTTTGTGTCAATGAGGGACAATTGCGAAGGGTAACAAAAGGCGGTGTCAGAAAAACACCGCCGGAATAAGGTCTTAAATGAGGCTCTCTTTATCAATCCCGAGACGCTTCATGCGTGACAGCAGGGTGGTGCGTTTTAACCCCAGGCGCTGGGCGGCACCTTTTTGCCCGGCGACCACGCCGTTGGTCTCTTTCAGCACGCGCATAATGAGCTGATATTCATCTTCTCCCTCTTTCGCTGTCTCGGCGGCGGGCACGGTCACGTCAGGAAGCGTAACCTCCGGCAGCGAAAGCTGCAGCACATTGCCGCGCGTCAGCAGCACCGCGCGTTCGATGACGTTTTCCAGCTCGCGCACGTTGCCGGGCCATTCCATCGATGAAAGGGTACGCAACGTCTCGGCAGGAATACTGTCGATGTTTCGCCCCATCCGGCGCGCGATCTTCGCGGTAAAGGCTTTGACCAGCAGGGGGATATCTTCCGGGCGTTCGCGCAGCGGCGGCAGGAAGATCGGGAAGACGTTCAGACGATAGTAAAGGTCGCTGCGAAACTCGCGGTCGGCGACCATTTTTTTCAGGTCGCGGTTGGTAGCGGCGATCAGCCGCACGTCGGTCTGGATAAGCTTGTTGCTGCCAAGGCGCTCAAACTCCTGCTCCTGCAAGACGCGCAGCAGTTTCGGCTGTAGCTCCAGCGGCATATCGCCCACTTCGTCGAGGAACAGCGAGCTTTTGTCCGCCAGCTCAAAACGGCCCAGCCGCTGGCTGCTGGCCCCGGTGAATGCACCGCGCTCGTGGCCGAACAGATCGCTTTCCAGCAGCCCCGCAGGCATCGCGGCGCAGTTCATCTTCACCATCCGTCGGCTGTTGCGGTTGCTCAGGTTGTGGATGGCGCGGGCAATCAGCTCTTTACCCGTACCGGTTTCGCCCAGAATCAGCACCGTGCTGTCGCTTTGCGCCACCATCTCAACCTGCTTGAGTACGTTGAACATGGCGTCGCTGCGCCCGATGATTTCACCAAAATCGCTGTCCACGTTGTTGAGCTGTTCGGTCAGGGCCAGGTTCTCATCCACCAGCCGCTCTTTCAGGCGATGGATCTCCTGATAGGCGAGGGCGTTATCCAGGGCGATGGAAATACGTTCGGCGATCTGGCGCAGCAGCTTCAGGTTGGCGGTGGTGAACACGCCTTCCTCGCACTGCGCCAGCTTCAGCACGCCCAGCATAGTGTTACCGGACATCAGCGGCAGCAGGCACAGGGTCTGAATTTTATTACCCCAGGTGTTGAACAGCATCCGCTCGTACGGCGCGACCGGATCCTGCTCGTTCAGGTTGAGCAGGAGGATCTCTTTGCTTTTGAAGACCCGCTCAGAAAGGGTGCCCGCTTCGTCCACTTCGCTCTGCTCGTGCGCCGGGTTGGCTTCATCGAGATAATGCGTGGAGTAGATGTTCAGCTTGCCCTTGCGATGGCCGCGAAGCGCAATGCTGATAGCGTCGATTTTGAAATAGTGGTGGATCTCTTTCGAGACTTCGCTGACCAGTTCATCCATGTCGAGCCGTGATAGCACGGCGTTGGTGATGGCGACCAGAATGCGGAAGTTGTCGCGCTCGCGGCTCAGCAGGTCGTAATCGACATTATTGGTGACGCGGCTTTGGATCTGCTCCGCGACGACGGCCACAATCTGGGTAAAGGTATGCAGGCGCTCGTATTCCGCCTCGCTCCAGAGCTGGTCGGTGGTGCGGATAAACTCGCATCCGCCAAAAATCTGGCCCTCTGCCGCCAGCGGCAACATGCAGTAATGCCCGAAAGGCTGATAGAGATTGCTCTGTGCCAGCCTTGGCCACGCCTGTCGGAATTCCGCAAAGTTGCAGTGCAGCACTTCAGGCCGGGAGAGTATGCGGCGCACCGGGCCATGCGCCAGATACGTTTCGTCTTCGTATTCAAACGTTTTGCCATTATCACGCGTTGAGTAATAGCTCGCGCGGTGCGTTCCGCTATGCCAGAGCACAATCGCGGCGCTGTCCGCCAGCGCCGATTGCCTGACCAGCCGCGTCAGGGCATCGCTCAGCGAGCCGAGGTCCGGCTGCTGTAAAAGTGTGCGCGTGATATCAAACAGGCCCTGCTGTCCAAGATCGCTCATCGGTGTATACGGCATAGTGCTTTCCAGTAGAAACGAGCAAAAAAATCCAAGCTGACCGCTTTTGGCGCGGTTCTAGCAAATACGGGGTAAGGGTTCCGCGTGCGGCAGATCCAGCGTCCGTTTCACGCCATAAAGCCCGGTCAGGCGCACCCCTTTGCGCTCAACCACTTCACCAATCATCGCAGCCTCTTTTCCTGACGGATGCGCCCGCAGCTGTTCAAGCACGGCTTCCGCGGCCGCGCGTTCAACGCCAATCACCAGTTTGCCTTCGTTTGCGAAGTTAAGCGGGTCAAGGCCCAGCAGTTCGCAAAGCCCGCGAACGGCAGGCTTAACGGGCAGGCTGCGCTCGGTGAGTTCAATCCCGCACCCGCAGCTTGCCGCAAACTCATGAACCACGGCATTCACGCCGCCTCGCGTGGCGTCCCGCAGGGCTTTCACGCCGGGCACGGCACGCAGCGTCTGAATTAGCGGGGTGAGCACCGCGCAGTCGCTGCGCAGTTCCCCGTCCAGCCCCAGACCTTCGCGCAGGTTCAGGATGGTCGCCCCGTGGCAGCCCAGCGTTCCGGTCACGATCAGCACGTCGCCCACGCTAAGCTGCTGCGCGCCCCAGCGAATATCAGCGGGAATCGCTCCCATGCCGGCGGTGTTGATAAACAGCTTGTCGGCCGCGCCGCGCTGCACCACTTTGGTATCGCCGGTGACGATCGCTATCCCCGCCTCGCGCGCGGTCTGCGCCATGCTGTTGACCACTGTCGTGAGCGTCTCCATCGGCAAGCCCTCTTCGAGGATAAACCCGCAGGAGAGGTAGCGCGGAATGGCACCGCTGACCGCCACGTCGTTGGCCGTGCCGCAGACGGCGAGCTTGCCGATATCACCACCGGGAAAGAACAGCGGATCGATCACGTAGCTGTCGGTGGAGAAGGCCAGCCTGTCGCCCTGGGCGGTGAGGGTGGCGAGGTCAATGCGCGCCTGGTCTTCCTGCTCGGCAAGCCAGGGGTTGTTGAATGCTTCCATAAACAGCTGATTAATGAGCTGCTGCATCGCCTGACCACCACTGCCGTGCGCCATTTCAACCGTATTCATGCTTCACTCTCCTGGTTGCGATACTGATACCACGCGGCACACGCCCCTTCGGAGGAGACCATCAGCGCGCCAAACGCCGTTTGCGGGTTACAGGTATTGCCAAATAACGGGCATTGATGAGGTTTGCATTTACCTGTGAGTACGTCGCCGCAGCGGGCCCGGGGATCGTCGCAAACCTGCTGCGGCTGCGGGCGGAAATGCCCTTCGGCGTCGAACGCGCGATAGGCTGACGTCAGGTGCACGCCGGATTCGGCAATCAGCCCCAGTCCACGCCATTCGCTGTCGCCTTCGACGCAAAACACGTCGGCTATCGCCTGCTGCGCCCGTTCATTTCCCGCATCCGGCACCACGCGGCGGTACTGGTTTTCCACTGCACTCAGGGCCGCTATTTTCTGCTCAACCAGCATGGTGACACCTTGCAGTAGATCAAGTGGTTCGAAACCAGCGACCACTAACGGACGATTGTACTGTTCAGCGATAAAACCGTAGGCGTCTGTGCCAATCACCATGCTGACATGCCCCGGTGCCAGAAAGGCGTCTATTCCGTTTCCCGGCTCTTCCAGCAGGCTGCGCAGCGTGGGAATGAGCGTAATGTGCTGGCAGAAAAAGAAAAAGTTCTCGAGCTTACGCGCTTTCGCCTGTTGCAGCGTGATGGCGGTGGCGGGCATGGTGGTTTCAAATCCCAGGCCAAAAAACACCACCTTGCGCGCGGGGTTATTCTCTGCCAGCGTCAGGGCATCCGTCGGCGAATAGACGATCCGGATGTCAGCTCCGCGCGCTTTCGCCTGCAGCAGCGAGCCATTTTTCCCCGGCACGCGCATCGCGTCGCCAAAGGTGCAGAAAATGACGTCGGGCTGGCTGGCGATTTCAATACAGCTGTCGATGCGCCCCATCGGCAGAACGCAGACCGGACAGCCGGGGCCGTGGATAAACTCGATGTTCTCCGGCAGCAGCTGGTCGAGGCCAAATTTGAAGATGGCGTGCGTGTGGCCGCCGCACACCTCCATGATCCGCAGCGGCCTCTCTTTCGCGTAATCCAGCAGCGCTGCGCGCGTTTTCAGATGCTCGATAAGCTGCAGTACCTGCTCCGGCGCGCGGTATTCATCAACGTAACGCATGGCTAACGCTCCTCGCCGTACAGCAGCGCGCCCACGTCAGGCTCCACGTCAAACATGTTTTGCAATGCATCCAGCGTGTCGCGGGCTTCCGTTTCGTTAATCACGCTCATGGCAAACCCCACGTGGACCAGCACCCACTGGCCGAGACGCGAGGCGCCCGTTTCATCGCTGCTGCCCACCAGCGTCAGGTCCACGTCGCGCAGGATGCCGCAGACTTCGACTTTGGCCTGATTACCGTCGATGGTGTGAATTTGTCCGGGGACGCCTATGCACATCGTTCGTTCTCCAGCCACTGTAGCCAGCTGTCCATGCCGTCGCCGCGCGTGGCAGAGACCAGTACGATCTGAATCTCCGGATTCACTTCACGGGCATACGCCAGACACTTATCCACGTCGAAATTCAGATACGGCAGCAGGTCGACTTTATTCAGCAGCATGATGGACGCGGCGGCAAACATATGCGGGTACTTCAGCGGCTTGTCTTCGCCTTCGGTCACCGAAAGCACCGCCACCTTGTGTCGTTCGCCAAGATCGAAGCTCGCCGGGCAGACCAGGTTGCCGACGTTTTCAATAAACAGAATGCCGTTATCCGCCAGCGGCAAACGCGGGGCCGCATCGGCAATCATCTGCGCATCCAGGTGGCAGCCTTTGCCGGTATTAACCTGAATCGCCGGGGTGCCGGTCTCGCGAATGCGCGCCGCGTCGTTAACGGTTTGCTGGTCGCCTTCGATAACGGCGCAGGAGACGCGTCCGTTCAGGCGTTTGAGCGTTTCCGTGAGCAGCGTGGTTTTGCCGGAGCCGGGGCTGGAGACCAGGTTCAGCACCAGCTGTTTGCGGGTGGCAAAGCGCGCGCGGTTGCGGGCGGCGATCTGATTATTTTTGTCCAGCACGTTGATTTCCACTTCCAGCATCTGGCGCTGGCTGATACCCGGTGCGTGGGTCCCCGCCTCCCCGTGGCCGTAGTGCAGATCGCCCGTATCGGAGCGTTGCGGAGCGAAGGTGATACCGGTCAGTGCCGCAGAAGGGCGTGGGGCAGGTGAAAAGGGCGCGGAGCGAAACGCGGAATGGGGACGGTGTTCATCCCCTTCTATATACAGGTTGCCTTCGGCGCAACCGCAGGTGCTACACATACTTTACTCCTTCTCTATTTCGAGGCGTTGGATCTGCATGCCGTCATCCGCCACGATGCGCAGCCCGGTGCTCTGGCACAGCGGACAGCGCTGAACCTTCGATGACAGCAGGGTGACGTACTGCTGGCACTGCTCGCACCAGCACTCCGCCTGCTGCTCTTCAATATGTAGCTCGCAGCCTTCCGCCAGCGTGCCGCGACACACCAGTTCAAAACAGAAGTTCAGGGCGCTGATCTCGACACAGGAAAACGCTCCGACCTTCAGCCAGACGCCGGTGACGCGTTTCGCGTGGTTTTGCACTGCCTGCTGTTCGATAAGTTCCAGAGCCCGCTGGCAGAGGGTGATTTCGTGCATGGCGCCTCCTCAATGAATTGCCCCATTGAATGCAATAACGATGCCAGCTTGATTTTTGTTAAGGCGTGACGATGTCAACGCTGTCGAAATGACACGTCGACACCGCTCCGTTGACAGCAGTTTTGCAATTAAATTCATCTAAAATCATAAGGATAAAAACTGGCATGGAATCTGCTTAACAGCCGCTATCTCCATTAAACGGATACCTTCTATGACTATTTGGGAAATCAGCGAAAAAGCGGATTACATCGCGCAGCGCCATCAGCAGCTGCAGGACCAGTGGCACCTTTACTGCAACTCGCTGGTTCAGGGCATTACCCTCTCGAAAGCGCGTCTTCACCACGCGATGAGCTGTGCGGCACAGGGGGATATGAGCTTTGTCCTGTTCGGCCATTTCACGATCAACGTGACCCTGGCGGATAACTTCAACAGCCACACTATTGAGTACCACCTCGAGACAAAAGACGGCGAAAAACAGTGTATTGCGAAGGCGCAGCTGATGGCCGACGGCATGGTGGACGGTCACGTCAGCAACCGCGATCGCCAGCAGGTGCTGGAGCACTATCTGGAAAAAATCGCGCCGGTCTATAACGGCCTGTACGCCGCCGTTGAACACGATCTTCCGGTCAACCTGAAACAGCTGATGGACGGAAATGCCTCAGCAAACGTGGCCTGACTCCTGTGTGTCGAGAAGTGTCGACAAGACAGTTTTTCGTCAAAAATGACTATCACCAGAGGATGACCCGGTGAACCGTTTTGTAATTGCTGACTCGACGGTCTGTATTGGCTGTCGAACCTGTGAGGCGGCGTGCTCGGAAACGCATCGCCTGCATGGGCTGCAGTCCATGCCGCGCCTGCACGTCATGCGTAATGAAAAAGAGTCTGCCCCGCAGCTCTGCCATCACTGTGAAGACGCCCCCTGCGCGGGTGTCTGCCCTGTGAATGCCATCACTCGCGTTGATGGCGCTGTCCAGCTGAACGAAAGCCTGTGCGTAAGCTGCAAGCTGTGCGGCATTGCCTGCCCGTTCGGCGCGATTGAATTTTCCGGCAGCCGTCCGCTGCACATTCCGGCGAACGCCAACTCGCCAAAAGCCCCGCCTGCGCCACCGGCTCCGGCACGCGTAAGCACGCTGCTGGACTGGGTGCCCGGCATCCGTGCCGTTGCGGTGAAATGCGACCTGTGCAGCTTCGATGAGCAGGGCCCGGCCTGCGTGCGCACCTGCCCGACTAAGGCATTGATTCTGGTTAACATTCGCGACATTGCCCGTACCAGCAAGCGTAAACGCGAGCTGACCATCAACAGTGATTTTGGCGACCTTTCTCTGCTACAGGCGCTTAACGAGGGGGCGAAATGAACGCGGCGATGATGATTACCAGCGCGGTAGCCTGTTTTGCTGCCGCCGCTGTTCTGGCGCTTATCTTCTCATTCCATAAAACCCTCAGCGGCGCGATCGCCGGGATCGGCGGGGCGGTAGCTAGCCTGATGACGCTGGCAGCAGGCGGCGTTGTCCTGCTCGGCGGCCAGTCCGCAGAAACCGTGATGCCGCTGATTCGCCACACCGTTGAGATCACGCCTCTGAACGCCATCTGGCTGGTGACGTTTGGCCTGTGCGGGGTGTTTATCAGCCTGTTCAATATCGACTGGCACCGCCATCCGCACGCCAGGGCTAACGGCCTGCTGGTTAACCTGCTGATGGCGACGGCGGTCTGCACCGTTATCTCCAGCAACCTCGGCGCGCTGGTGGTGATGGCGGAAATCATGGCGCTTTGCGGCGTGTTCCTGACGGGCTGCAGCGCCTCCGGCAAGCTGTGGTTTGCGCTGGGACGCCTCGGAACGCTGCTGCTTGCGCTGGCCTGCTGGCTGGTGTGGCAACGCTTTGGCACGCTGGACTTCGCTGCGCTCAACGGCCATCCGCTGGGGAATGACGTCTGGCTGCTGGGCGTTATCGGCTTTGGCCTGCTCGCTGGCATCATCCCGCTGCACGGCTGGGTGCCGCAGGCGCATGCGAATGCCTCCGCGCCCGCCGCCGCGCTGTTTTCTGTGGTGGTGATGAAAGTGGGGCTGTTCGGGATTCTGGCGATTACGCTGACCGGCGGGCAACCGCCGCTGTGGTGGGGCGTCGTGCTGCTGATTGCGGGCATGATCACCGCGTTCGTCGGCGGCCTGTACGCGCTGATGGAGCACAACATCCAGCGCCTGCTGGCGTACCACACGCTGGAAAACATCGGCATCATCCTGCTCGGTATTGGCGCGGGCGTGACCGGGCTGGCGCTTAACCATCCGGCGCTGATCGCCGCCGGTTTTATCGGCGGTCTTTATCACCTCGTCAACCACAGCCTGTTTAAAAGCACCCTGTTCCTCGGGGCGGGCAGCGTCTGGTTCCGCACCGGTCATCGGGATATCGAAAAGCTGGGCGGGATTGGCAAAAAGATGCCGGTGATTTCACTGGCGATGCTGGTCGGGCTGATGGCGATGGCCGCGCTGCCGCCGCTGAACGGCTTTGCCGGGGAGTGGGTGATCTACCAGTCCTTCTTCGCGCTCGGTCAGAGCGATCTCTTTATCGCGCGTCTGCTCGGCCCGCTGCTGGCGGTCGGGCTGGCGATTACCGGGGCGCTGGCGGTGATGTGCATGGCGAAAGTCTACGGCGTGACCTTCCTCGGCGCGCCGCGCACCCGCGAAGCTGAAAACGCCTGCTGCGCACCGTTGTTGATGGGCGTGAGCGTAGTCGCGCTGGCGCTGTGCTGCATCGCGGGCGGCGTCGCCGCGCCGTGGCTGCTGCCGCTGCTGGGCAACGCCATTCCGCTGCCGCTGACCGTGGCGAATACCACCGTCTCTCAGCCCATGATCGCTCTGCTGCTGATTGGCGCACCGCTGCTGCCGCTCGTTCTGATGCTGTTCTTCAAACGCGACAGGCTCACCTCCCGCGCGCGCGGGGCAGCGTGGGCCTGCGGCTACGAACACGAACAGTCGATGGTCATCACCGCCCACGGTTTCGCCATGCCGGTGAAGGAGAACTTCGCCGCCGTGCTGAAACTGCGCCACTGGCTGAACCCGGTGGGCTGGGTACCCGGCTGGCAGAGTACCGCCGCGCCCGCGCTGTTCCGCCGTCTGGCGGTCATCGAGCTGGCGGTGCTGGTGGTCATTGTCATTTCACGAGGAGCCTGACATGAGTCTGTTACTGGCAATTTTTCAGGCGCTGGTGCTGTTCGCCGCTGCGCCGCTGCTGTCGGGCATCACGCGCGTGGCGCGCGCCCGGATGCACAATCGTCGCGGGCCTGGGGTGCTTCAGGAGTACCGCGATCTCTTCAAGCTGCTCTCTCGTCAGAGCGTGGCACCCGACGCTGCAGGCTGGGTCTTCCGCCTGACGCCGTTTGTGATGGTGGGCGTCATGCTGACCATCGCCACCGCACTGCCGGTGGTCACGGTGGGATCGCCGCTGCCGGCGCTCGGCGATCTGATCACGCTGATTTACCTCTTTGCCATCGCCCGCTTCTTCTTTGCGATTGCGGGCCTGGACACCGGGAGCCCGTTTACCGGCATCGGTGCCAGCCGCGAGGCGATGCTCGGCGTGCTGGTGGAGCCGATCCTGCTGCTCGGGCTGTGGGTCGCCGCGCAGGTGGCGGGCTCTACTCATATCAGCTTTATCACCCACACCGTTTATCACTGGCCGGTGGCACGCTCGATCCCGCTGGTGCTGGCGCTTTGCGCCTGCGCGTTCGCCACCTTTATTGAGATGGGCAAACTGCCGTTCGATCTGGCGGAAGCCGAGCAGGAGCTGCAGGAAGGGCCGCTTACCGAATACAGCGGCTACGGCTTCGCGGTGCTGAAGTGGGGCATCAGCCTCAAACAGCTGGTGGTGCTGCAGATGTTTGTCGGCGTCTTCTTCCCGTGGGGACAAATGACGCACTTCTCCGCGGGCGGTCTGGTGCTGGCCGTTGTGATTGCCGCCCTCAAGCTGCTGGTCGGCGTGCTGGTGATCGCCCTGTTTGAAAACAGCATGGCACGCCTGCGTTTTGTTGAAACGTCACGCATCACCTGGGCCGGTTTTGGTTTTGCATTTTTAGCGTTCGTCTCCTTGCTGGTGGCGTGATTAAAGAGAGTGTTTATGTCTGAAGAAAAGAAAGGTCAGCAGTATCTCGCCGCGTTGCATCAGGCTTTCCCCGGCGTGGTGCTGGAGGAGTCCTGGCAAACCAAAGACCAGGTAACCGTCACCATTAAGGTGAACTACCTGCCTGAAGTGGTGGAGTTTCTCTATTACCAGCAGGGCGGCTGGCTGTCGGTACTGTTCGGCAACGACGAGCGCCAGCTGTGCGGCAACTACGCGGTGTACTACGTGATGTCGATGGAGCAGGGCGAAAAGTGCTGGCTCACCGTGCGCGTCGAAGTCGACCCGGCTAAGCCGGAATACCCGTCCGTCACGCCGCGTGTGCCTGCCGCCGTCTGGGGAGAGCGCGAAGTGCGCGACATGTACGGCCTGGTGCCAGTCGGCCTGCCGGACGAGCGCCGCCTGGTGCTGCCGGACGACTGGCCGGACGAACTCTATCCGCTGCGCAAAGACAGCATGGACTACCGCCAGCGCCCGGCGCCGACCACCGACAGCGAAACCTACGAGTTCATCAACGAGCTGGGCAGCAAGAAGAACAACGTGGTGCCGATCGGCCCGCTACACGTCACCTCCGACGAACCGGGCCACTTCCGCCTGTTCGTCGACGGCGAGAACATCATCGACGCCGACTACCGCCTGTTCTACGTCCACCGCGGCATGGAAAAGCTGGCGGAAACCCGCATGGGTTACAACGAAGTGACGTTCCTCTCTGACCGCGTGTGCGGTATCTGCGGCTTCGCCCACAGCACCGCCTACACCACCTCGGTGGAGAACGGCATGGGGATCGTGGTGCCGGAGCGCGCGCAGATGATCCGCGCCATTCTGCTGGAGGTGGAACGCCTGCACTCGCACCTGCTGAACCTCGGCCTGGCCTGCCACTTTGTCGGCTTTGACTCCGGGTTTATGCAGTTCTTCCGCGTGCGCGAGGCGTCGATGAAGATGGCGGAGATCCTCACCGGGGCGCGTAAAACCTACGGCCTGAACCTGATCGGCGGGATCCGCCGCGACCTGCTGAAGGACGACATGATCCAGACCCGGCAGCTGGCGCAGCAGATGCGCCGCGACGTGCAGGAGCTGGTGGACATGCTGCTCAGCACGCCAAACATCGAGCAGCGCACCGTCGGCATCGGCCGCCTTGACCCGGAAATCGCCCGCGACTTCAGCAACGTCGGTCCGATGGTGCGCGCCAGCGGCCACGCTCGCGACACGCGTGCCGACCATCCGTTCGTCGGCTACGGCCTGCTGCCGATGACCGTGCACAGCGAACAGGGCTGCGACGTCATCTCGCGCCTTAAGGTGCGCATCAACGAGGTGTTTACCGCCCTGAACATGATCGACTTCGGCCTCGATAACCTGCCTGGCGGCCCGCTGATGGTGGAGGGATTCACCTACATCCCGAACCGCTTTGCCCTCGGCTTTGCCGAAGCGCCGCGCGGGGATGACATTCACTGGAGCATGACCGGCGACAACCAGAAGCTTTACCGCTGGCGCTGCCGCGCGGCCACCTACGCCAACTGGCCAACCCTGCGCTATATGCTGCGCGGCAACACGGTTTCCGATGCGCCGCTGATCATCGGCAGCCTCGACCCGTGCTACTCCTGCACCGACCGCATGACTGTGGTCGACGTGCGCAAGAAGAAAAGCCAGGTGGTGCCGTACAAAGAGCTTGAGCGCTACAGCATCGAGCGTAAAAACTCGCCGCTGAAATAAGGACTCGCCATGTTTACCTTTATCAAAAAAGTGATCAAAACGGGCATGCAGACCAGCCGTTATCCGCTGGAGCCGATGCCGGTGGATAAAAACTTTCGCGGCAAGCCGGAGCACAATCCGCAGCAGTGCATCGGCTGCGCGGCCTGCGTCAACGCCTGTCCGTCGAACGCCTTAACGGTCGAGACGGATCTCAAAACCGGCGAGCTGGCCTGGCAGTTTAACCTCGGGCGCTGCATCTTCTGCGGCCGCTGCGAGGAGGTCTGCCCGACGGTCGCCATTCACCTGTCGCAGGAATACGAGCTGGCGGTGTGGAAGAAAGAGGATTTTCTGCAGCAGTCGCGTTTTGACCTGTGCAACTGCCGCGTCTGCAGACGCCCGTTCGCCGTGCAGAAAGAGATCGACTATGCCATCGCGCTGCTGCAGCACAACGGCGACGCCCGCGCGGAGCATCACCGTGAAAGCTTTGAAACCTGCCCGGAGTGCAAGCGTCAGAAGTGTCTGCTGCCGTCCGACCGTATTGATATCACCCGCCATATGAGAGAGGCCAGCTGATGGAAAACCTACTGGGCCCGCGCGACGCTAACGGCATTCCGGTGCCGATGACGGTGGACGAATCCATCGCCAGCATGAAGGCGTCGCTGCTGAAAAAAATCAAACGTTCGGCCTACGTCTACCGCGTGGACTGCGGCGGCTGCAACGGCTGCGAGATTGAGATCTTCGCTACACTTTCGCCGCTGTTTGACGCCGAGCGCTTCGGCATCAAAGTGGTGCCGTCCCCGCGCCACGCGGACATCCTGCTGTTTACCGGGGCCGTCACCCGCGCCATGCGCTCGCCCGCGCTGCGCGCCTGGCAGTCCGCGCCGGACCCGAAAATCTGCATCTCCTACGGTGCCTGCGGCAACAGCGGAGGCATCTTCCACGACCTCTACTGCGTCTGGGGCGGCACCGACAAAATCGTGCCGGTGGACGTCTACATTCCGGGCTGCCCGCCGACGCCCGCCGCGACGCTGTACGGCTTTGCCATGGCGCTCGGCCTGCTGGAGCAAAAAATCCACGCGCGCGAGCCGGGCGAGCTGGACAACGAGCCTGCCGCCATTCTGCACCCGGACATGGTGCAGCCGCTGCGGGTGAAGGTCGACCGCACGGCGCGGAAACTGGCGGGTTATCGCTATGGCCGACAGATTGCCGACGATTATCTGCGCCTGTTGAGCCAGGGCGAGCATCATGTGGCGCGCTGGCTGGAGGCGGAAAACGATCCGCGTCTCAATGAGATCGTGGCGAACCTGAACAGCATCGTGGATGAGGCGCGTATCCGATGAGTGAAACGGTGGTGTTCAGCCAGTTGAGCCGTAAGTTTATTGATGAGAACGATGCCACGCCGGATGCGGCGCAGCAGGTGGTCTATTACAGCCTGGCGATTGGGCACCACCTCGGGGTGATCGACTGCCTGGAGGCGGCGCTGAGCTGCCCGTGGCCCGAGTACCTGGCGTGGATCGCCACGCTGGAGGAAGGCAGCACGGCGCGTCGCAAGATGGAGGGCGTGCCGAAGTACGGCGAGATCGTCATCGACGCCAACCACATTGCGATGCTCGCCAACGCCTTTGACGCGGCGCTGAGCAGGCAAACCCCCGAGCAGCAGGCGTGGAGCAAAACGCTGCTTAGCATGCTGTACGATATTCATCAGGAGAGCGCCATCTACCTGATGGTGAGGAGATTACGTGACTGACGTTTTACTGTGTGTCGGCAACAGCATGATGGGCGACGACGGCGCGGGCCCGCTGCTGGCAGAGATGTGCGCCGCGAACCCGCAGGGCAGCTGGGTGGTTATCGACGGCGGCAGCGCGCCGGAAAACGACGTGGTCGCCATTCGCGAACTGCGCCCGGAGAGGCTATTAATCGTCGATGCCACCGATATGGGGCTCAACCCCGGCGAGATCCGCCTGATTGACCCGGACGACATTGCCGAGATGTTTATGATGACGACGCACAATATGCCGCTGAACTACCTGGTCGATCAGATTAAAGATGACGTGGGCGAGGTGCTGTTTTTGGGGATTCAGCCGGACATTGTCGGGTTTTACTACCCGATGACACCGCCGGTGAAAGAGGCGGTGGAGAGCGTTTATTCAAGGCTGGATGGGTGGGCTGGGGATGGGGGATTTTCCCGGCTCTGATGCGTTTGGGCTAGCCCCCATGTTAGTTAGCTATTAAAACTGTTATAGCTCAAGATCATCTTATTAAAAGATTCGAGCATTTTTTGATACGTGCCGTCTACTGCTTCAGGGGAATCCTGGAGCAGACCTTCCTCTTCTTCAGTGTAAGGAACATTATCTTTAACACGATGTACGCGGCTTTTGGCATTGATGACGTACTCTTGTGCGTCACGAATAAAAGCAGGTACTAATTCAACACGCGCCTCTCCGCCTTTTAAACCGTCTTGCTCATTTTCCTGCAGTTTTCGAACGATCGCTTCAAGAGTGGTTATCTGGAGGGCGGCCTGGTCAGTATCAAAGGTATCATTCTCAGCCATACGATTAAGTTTTTTATTATTAACGATCATGAGTAATGCATAATAATTGAACGATTTCCCTTCTTTTGTTTCAATATCTTTTAGTTGCACGAGTTGCCGCTGGGTATTTATTTCTCGCAGGCTGGCACTGTATTCAGTTGATTGTTTTTCAAATTCATCGAAGACGAGTACGAATTTTTTATGTAAACTTTTCCCCTTTTTGAAGTGATCGCTTTTGTAGCTATTGTTTTGATAGTAATCATTCATTTCATTTATCAATGGAATGATCTGTTTTACCGAAGCAATGTATTTTCCCGCTACAGTATCCATCGCTTTAATGCCGGGCAGCATTTTCTGGGCTCTGGCGACATCAGCCTCACACATCGATATGTCGTAGTCGATGGGATAAGTTCCATTTATCTCCACTTCTTTCCCCGTAGGGCCATTAATATAATCGCTCAGCCAGCTAACATAACG
Source organism: Enterobacter sp. ECC-019 (assembly GCF_043974075.1). Lineage (NCBI taxonomy): Bacteria > Pseudomonadati > Pseudomonadota > Gammaproteobacteria > Enterobacterales > Enterobacteriaceae > Enterobacter > Enterobacter sp. ECC-019. Next base: position 4,485,925 of record NZ_CP143759.1, on the reverse strand, counting down.
ATCGGTGCTTTCGTAAATTGTATTATCTATCTCATTGAAACAGTTAGCATAGATATCTATCTTTTCATCATTAATTTTCTGACTTTGAGGCACCTCGGGACGTTGCTGAACTGGCGTGCTGGCGATATTGTTGGCTGGTGGAGTGTTCTTATTAACGGTTTTCTCATCACAACCCATTAAATTTAACGCAATTAACGAAAGAGCAAATGCAGAATAGAATGGTGCCTTTTTCATAAATACAATAGTCCATTAATGATAAAATAACTTTCTATCATTGTGTTTATGGTATAACAATCGTCTTTTACTAAAAGATAAATTAAGCGGCCGATCTCAGTAATATATCGGCCACAATAAGCGTTAGTGTAAAACTATTCTAAATCTGCCCCGTTACTCGCAATCACCTTTTTATACCACCAGAACGATTTCTTGCGCTTGCGGTCCAGCGTGCCGTTCCCGGCGTCATCGCGGTCAACGTACACAAACCCGTAGCGCTTGCTCATCTCGCCGGTCGAGGCTGACACCAGATCGATGCAGCCCCAGGTGGTATAGCCCATCAGTGGCACCCCGTCCTCAATCGCGTCGCCCATCGCGCGGATGTGCTCGCGCAGGTAGCTGATGCGGTAGTCGTCGTTGATCTCGCCGTTGGCATCGATCTCGTCCTTCGCCCCGAGGCCGTTCTCCACCAGAAACAGCGGCTTCTGATAGCGGTCGTACATCATGTTCATGGTGATGCGCAGGCCGAGCGGGTCGATGCCCCAGCCCCATTCGCTCACCTGAATGTGCGGGTTGCGCAGGGACTTCACGATGTTTGCCGCGCTGGTGTTCCCCGCGTTCATGTCCGCCGACGCGCAGCGCGAGGCGTAATAGCTGAACGAGACAAAGTCGACGGTGTTTTTCAGAAGTAGATCGTCGCCAGGATCTTTCACAATCACCACGCCTTTCTCGCGGAATACGCGGCCAGAGTAGGCCGGGTAGCTGCCGCGCGCCTGCACGTCGATAAAGAACAGGTTCTCGCGGTCTTTCTCCAGCGCCATCCATACGTCTTCCGGCTTGCAAGAGTACGGGTAGAAATTGCCGCCCGCCAGCATGCAGCCGACCTGGTTTTCCGGGTTCACCTCGTGGGCAATTTTGGTCGCCAGCGCGCTCGCCACCAGCTCGTGGTGCGCGGCCTGGTATTTCACCTGGTCTTCGTTTTCACCTTCCTCAAACACCAGCCCCGCGCCGGAGAACGGGCTGTGCAGCATGATGTTGATTTCGTTGAAGGTCAGCCAGTATTTCACCAGCCCGTTAAACTCCTCAAAGCAGGTACGGGCGTAGCGGGCGAAGAAATCGACCATTTTGCGGTTGCGCCACGAGCCGTACTCCGTCACCAGGTGCATCGGCACGTCGAAGTGGCAAAGCGTGACCAGCGGCTCGATGTTATACTTTTTGCACTCCTCGAACACCGCGCGGTAGAAGGCAATGCCCTCTTTGTTCGGCAGCGGTTCGTCGCCGTTCGGGTAGAGGCGGCTCCAGGCAATCGAGGTGCGGAACACCGTAAAGCCCATCTCCGCCATCAGGGCAATGTCCTCTTTATAGCGATGGTAAAAATCAATCGCCTCGTGGCTCGGGTAGAACTCGTCGTCACGCAGCGTAAAACGCTTTTCCTTACCGACCTTCACCGCCAGGCGATTCGCGCCGTGGGGGATCATATCGACCGTCGTAAGTCCTTTTCCGCCCTCACGGTAAGCACCTTCACTCTGGTTGGCGGCAAGCGCGCCACCCCATAAAAATCCTTGTGGAAAAACAGACATTCTTACCTCGCTTTCAATTTATGCTTTTGCTGTGTTGCTCTGTACCGGTGCGGTCTGCAGGGCGCGCGCTTTTTCGGCCTCGTCTTCGACCGGGATATCCTCAAAGCCGAGTATCAGAGTCAGAACAAACGACAGCACCACTGCCAGCCCCATCACACCGAACACCCAGACGATGGTCATCGGGTTGGCCGGGTCGAAGAACTGCACGCTGGTAAACAGCCCCGGTGCCGCCATGGAGTGGCTGGCAAGACCGGCCATGCCGGCCACCGCCCCGCAGATGAAGCCGCTGATCAGGCTCGCAATCAGCGGACGTTTTAGCCGCACCGCCACGCCGTACAGCGCCGGTTCAGAAATCCCCGCCATGATAGCGGAGGCCGCTGCCGCCAGCGCCGTCTGGCGCAGCTCCGGGTTTTTGGTTTTCCACGCCACCGCCAGCGATGAGCCGCCGAGCGACAGGTTGGCGCCGATTTCGGACGGCATCACCATCCCTTCCTTGCCCGTTTCGGCAATGGTCTGAATGATGGTCGGCGTAAAGACGCGGTGCATCCCGGTCATCACCAGCAGCGGCCACAGCGCGCCCATAATGGCGACGGAGAGCCAGCCCAGATAGCCGTGAATGGTGTAGACCAGCGCGGAGATGGCGCTACCGATCCAGATGCCCAGCGGCCCAATCAGCACGATGGCAAGCGGGGCGGCAATCAGAACGATCAGCATCGGCTTGAGGAAGTTTTTCGTCACCGCCGGCGTAATGCGATCCACCCAGCGTTCGATGTATGACAGGCACCAGGTCATGACCAGCGCGGGGATGACGGTATAGGTGTATTTCACCGCCGTCACCGGAATAAAGGCGAACTCAACATGCTCGCCCTGCGCGGCTTTCGCCATCAGCTCGATAAAGCTCGGGTGCACCAGCACCCCCGCGATGGCGATTGCCAGCGACATGTTGGTTTTGAACTTCACCGCCGCCGAGGCTGCCACCATTAGCGGCAGGAAGAAGAACGCGCCGTCGCCGATGACGGTCAAAATGGTGAGCGTCGGTGCGCCTTTGGGCAGCACGCCGGTCATCTCAAGGATCATCGCCAGCAGCTTGACCATCGAGCCGCCGATGATCGCCGGGATCAGCGGAGACATGGTGCCGATCAGCGCGTCGAGGATCCCGGCACCAATGCGGCGTAAGGTCATCTTCTGTGGGCCTACCGGCTCTACGGGCTGTAGGTCCGTGGGCAGCAGGCTCACTACTTCGCGGTACGCCTGTGAAACGGTATTACCAATAATCACCTGGCACTGGTTGTCGTTGCGCACCACGCCGAGCACGCCGCTGATGCTTTTCAGGCGCGCAGCGTCGGCAAGGCTTTCGTCTTTCAGAACGAAACGCAGACGCGTCATGCAGTGGGTGACGGCGACAATGTTCTCTTTACCGCCCAGCGCGCTGACAACGTCGGTCGCCAGCGCGGCATAATTTTTGGCCATCGGATGTGATCCTGTTATCGTTGTGAGAAATGTAGGAAACCGGTTCCACATAATCATCATGAGTTTCTTTGAATGAAACAAGATCGCTTTTTGACCATTTTTTCGTTTCGTGATGCAGATCGCAATGGGGTAGCGAAAGCGTGATTTCACCGCTGCGACAATTTTTTTGCAGTGCAGTACACTGCGCTTCATCAGATTCAGACGGAATAACAACATGACCACGATGCTTGAAGTGGCGAAGCGGGCAGGCGTTTCGAAAGCCACGGTGTCCCGGGTGCTGTCGGGAAATGGCTACGTCAGCCAGGAGACCAAAGACCGGGTGTTTCAGGCCATTGAAGAGAGCGGCTATCGCCCGAATTTGCTGGCGCGAAACCTGGCGACCAAACGTACCCAGACGCTGGGGCTGGTGGTGACCAATACCCTTTATCACGGCGTCTACTTTAGCGAACTGCTGTTTCACGCTGCGCGCATGACGGAAGAGAAAGGGCGACAGCTGATCCTCGCGGACGGCAAGCACAGCGCGGATGAAGAGCGCGAGGCGATCCAGTACCTGCTCGATATGCGCTGCGACGCGGTGATCATCTATCCGCGCTTCCTGAGCGTGGAAGAGATGGATGAGATCGTCGAGAAGTGCGAGCAGCCCATTATGGTGCTCAACCGTCGCCTGCGGAAAAACAGCAGCCACAGCGTGTGGTCCGATCATAAAGCCTCCAGCCAGGAGGCGGTGTCACAGCTGATTGCGAAAGGGCACCGGGAGATCGCGTTTATTACCGGCTCGCTGGATTCCCCCACCGGGGTTGAGCGTCTCTCCGGCTACAGGGACGCACTGGCGCAGCACGGTATTCCGCTGCGCGAGGGGCTGATTGCGAAGGGGAAGTGGAACCCGGCCAGCGGCGCGGCGGCGGTTTCCGAGCTGCTTGCTCGCGGTGAACGCTTTACGGCGCTGGTGGCGAGTAATGACGACATGGCAATCGGCGCGATGAAGCAGCTGCACGACAGCGGCGTGGCCGCACCGGATACGGTGTCGGTGATCGGTTTTGACGACGTGGCCATCGCGCCTTACATCGTGCCGTCGCTTTCCAGCGTGCGTATTCCGGTGACGGAGATGATCAAAGAAACCATCAGCCGCCTAATCTTCATGCTCGACGGCGGTGAGTTTAAATATCAGCAAACTTTTTCCGGCGAGCTTATCCTGCGCGACTCGGTTATTGACGGCCCGCACCGCTGATGTCGACAGCTGTCATCGTCATAAGTGACGATGACAGCGCCGTTGTGATTTTTAAATTCATATAAAATCAATAGCTTAATTATTGGCACGGTTTATGAATATCTCCGGGCATAACTGTAATGCTGGAGAAGCAGATGAACCGTTTTATTATGGCCGATGCCAGTAAGTGTATTGGTTGCCGTACTTGTGAAGTGGCGTGCGTGGTTTCCCATCAGGCGGAGCAGGACTGCGCGTCGCTTACCCCTGACACGTTTTTGCCGCGCATCCACGTCATCAAAGGCGTGAATATTTCTACCGCCGCCATCTGTCGCCAGTGCGAAGACGCACCCTGCGCGAACGTCTGCCCGAACGGGGCGATTAAACGTGAGAAAGGCTTTGTGCATGTGATGCAGGAGCGCTGCATTGGCTGCAAAACCTGCGTGGTCGCCTGCCCGTACGGCGCGATGGAGGTGGTTGTCCGTCCGGTGGTACGCAACAGCGGTATGGGGCTGAGCGTACGTGCGGACAAAGCCGAAGCCAACAAATGTGACCTGTGCTACCACCGCGACGCCGGCCCGGCCTGCATGGAAGCCTGCCCGACGCATGCGCTGGTCTGCGTGGATCGCGAAAAGCTTGAGCAGATGAGCGCCGAAAAGCGCCGCCGTGCGGCGTTCGACACGTCGTCATCGCTGCTGTTCTGAACCGTATGTGCAGCAACGGTGTCCAGCTGCGCGTGCGCGGCAAGGTGCAGGGCGTGGGTTTTCGTCCCTTCATCTGGCAACTGGCGCAGGCGCTTCAGTTAACCGGCGACGTCTGCAATGACGGGAAGGGCGTGCTGGTGCGCCTCGCGGGTAATGGGGGGGCCTTTACCGCGAGGCTGCATCAGGACTGCCCACCGCTGGCACGCATTGACCACGTTGAAACGCAGCCGTTTACCTGGGCACACATGCCGGAGGATTTTACCATCCGCCACAGCGCGGGCGGGGCGATGGACACGCAGATTGTCCCCGATGCCGCGACCTGTCCGGCGTGTCTGACCGAAATGCGCGACCCCGGCGAGCGCCGTTATCGCTATCCCTTCATCAACTGTACCCACTGCGGGCCGCGGTTTACCATTATCCGCGCCATGCCCTATGACCGTCCGGCCACGTCAATGGCGCGCTTCCCGCTCTGCGTGCCGTGTGAGACGGAATACCGCAATCCTGCCGACCGACGTTTTCACGCCCAGCCGGTGGCCTGCCCGGACTGCGGACCCGCGCTGGTATGGCGCGTGGGCGACATCACCGCTGCCCGTGAGGCTGCGCTGAGCGCGGCGGTGGCGATGCTGAAAAGCGGCGGCATCGTTGCGGTTAAAGGGCTGGGCGGTTTTCACCTCGTCTGCGATGCGCAAAACCCGCAGGCGATACTGAAATTGCGGTCACGCAAGCAGCGTCCGTCGAAGCCGCTGGCGGTGATGATCCCGCTGGCGGATACGTTACCTGAGTCGATTCAGACGCTGCTGCGCTCACCCGCGGCACCTGTCGTGCTCACGCCAAAAGCCTGGCTGCCTGACTTTCCTGAGGCTATCGCTCCGGGGCTGGATAGCGTGGGCATCATGCTGCCCGCTAACCCGCTGCAGCATCTTCTGATGATGGACTGCCAGCGGCCGCTGGTGATGACCTCCGGCAACCTCAGCGGCAGGCCGCCTGCCATCACCAACCAGCAGGCGCTGGATGAGCTCAGCTGCATTGCGGACGGCTTCCTGCTGCACAATCGCGATATTCTTCAACGGATGGATGATTCTGTGATGGATCGGGACGGCGCGATGCTGCGCCGGGCGCGCGGTTTTGTGCCGGATGCCATCACGTTGCCTGCGGGTTTCGAGAATATTCCCGCTATGTTATGCACCGGCGCGGAGATGAAAAACACCTTCTGCCTGGTGCGTGGCAGCCAGGCGGTGCTGAGCCAGCATTTTGGCGATCTCGGTGACGAGGGTGTCGAAGCGCAGTGGCGCGCCGCGCTCTCGACGATGCAGGACATCTACGCCTTCCAGCCGGAGCGCGTGGTGTGCGATGCCCATCCGGGCTACCACACACAACAATGGGCGCAGGCGCAGGGGCTGCCGGTCGAAACCGTACTGCACCATCATGCCCACGCGGCGGCGTGCCTGGCGGAGAACGGCTGGCCGCGGGAGAGCGGGGACGTTATCGCCCTGACGCTGGACGGGATCGGCATGGGCGAGAACGGCGAGCTGTGGGGCGGGGAGTGCCTGCGGGTCAACTATCTCGCGTACGAGCGTCTGGGCGGACTGCCTGCCGTTGCGCTGCCGGGCGGCGATCTGGCGGCGCGGCAGCCGTGGCGCAACCTGCTCGCCCACTGCCTGGCGTTTGTCCCTGACTGGCAGCAGTACCCGGAAACGCGCGCGGTACAGCGTCAAAACTGGCCGCTGTTGGCGACGGCGATCGAGCGCGGCATCAACGCGCCGCGTGCCTCATCCTGTGGTCGCCTGTTTGATGCCGTCGCCTGCGCGCTCGGTATCGACGCGCAGTCCTGGGAGGGTGAAGCCGCCTGCAGGCTGGAAGCGCTGGCCTCGAAGTGCGCGGGTGTCGGCCATCCGGTGACGCTGTCTGTCGACAACCTCGCGCAGTTCTGGCAGCAGTGGCTGAGCTGGCAGGCGGAGCCGCGCGATCGCGCGTGGGCGTTTCACGACGCGCTGGCTAAGGGGCTGGCAGAACTCGCCGCGTTCCATGCCCGACGTTTATCGCTGTCGACAATCTGTCTCAGCGGTGGCGTGTTGCACAACCGTCTGCTGCGCGGGCGCCTGCGTCATTATCTTTCTGACTTTACGCTTCTTTTTCCTTCGCGCCTGCCCGCAGGTGACGGAGCGATCTCCTTCGGGCAGGCGGTGGTCGCCGCCGCCCGGTCATGTTCACAAAGGATTTAAAATGTTACGACTCTTACGCAATGAACCTCGCGCTGCGCTTCTGCTGCTGGCTCTGGTAATGGCAAACCTTCTTGCCTGGGGTTGGGCATGGCACGCCTTTAGCGGCAGTACGGCACTGATGGCCGCCAGCCTGCTGGCGTGGTGCTACGGGCTGCGTCACGCGGTGGACGCCGATCACATCGCGGCCATTGATACCGTGACGCGTAAGATGATGCAGCAGGGCAAACGCCCGTCCGGCGTGGGGGCGTGGTTCTCGCTGGGGCACTCCACCATCGTGGTGCTGGCCTCCATTGCCATCGCCGCTACCGCGACGGCGTTTCAGAAAAACATGGAATGGTTCCACGAAACCGGCAGCCTGATTGGCACCGCCGTTTCCGCCACCTTCCTGCTGGCAATGGCGCTGGTGAACATGGTGATCCTGCGCGGCGTCTGGCGCAGTTTTCAGGCGCTGAAACACGGCAGGCCCGTGCAGGGCGACATCACGCTCCCTGCCCAGGGCGGCGTCATGAACTGGCTGTTCGGCAAAACCTTCCGCCTCGTCAATAAAAGCTGGCAGATGTACCTGGTCGGTTTTCTGTTTGGCCTGGGGTTTGATACGGCCACCGAGATTGGCGTGCTGGGGATCTCTGCCGCCAGCGCCTCCAGCGGGATGTCGGTGTGGTCAATCATGATCTTCCCCGCGCTCTTCGCCAGCGGCATGGCGCTGGTGGATACCCTCGACAACCTGCTGATGGTCGGTGCCTACGGCTGGGCGTTTAACAAGCCGCAGCGCAAGCTGTACTACAACATGACCATCACCGGCACCTCCGTGGTGGTGGCGCTGTTTATCGGTGGGCTGGAAGCACTGGGTCTGATGATGGACAAATTCGCCCTCAGCGGCGGCATCTGGGATCTGATCGGCGCGGTAAACGACAACCTGGGCAACGCCGGGTTTGTGGTGGTCGGGCTGTTTGTCGCCTGCTGGCTGATCTCCATGGTCAACTACCGCTGGCGCGGCTACGACGCGCTGGTGGTGCGTTCCTGAACTACCCAGCCCTGTTTTTGCCCGGCGGCGCTACGCTTGCGCGGGCCTACAAGGTTTACCGTTTTGGGGTTGAGTAGGCCGGGTAAGCGGAGCGCCACCCGGCATTGCGAGGGTTAAGCAGGTAGCGATTTCAGCAGCGTGAAAGCCTCCTTCATCCGGTCTTCACTGACGACAAAAGCGCGTAGCTGACCCTCATTATCGGCACCGCGCGCGACCATTCCCTGCGGTTCGAGGGTAATTTTCCAGTTCAGATCCTGACGCTGCGTTTCACCGGCAAGATGCAGTGGTAACGCCGGCGTTTTCACTTTGACCAGCATGGCGGGTAATTTCACCGGCGTACTACCGCCGAGCAGGTTTTTCGCCAGATACATCGCGCTTAATTGTATCGGCTGCAGGAACGGAAGCACCTGACCATTAATTTCCGCGCAGTCGCCCAGCGCATAAATATCCGGCTGCGTGGTTTGCAGGTAGCTATTTACCTTCACGCCACGACCTGTTTCGGCACCTGCGCGATGCGCCAGCGCAGTTTCCGGGCGCAGACCCGTCGCCGCGATAACCGCATCCACCTCAACGCTGCGGCTGCGGTCGAGCGTGGCACGAATACCGCTTTCGGTTTTGGTCAGACTCAGTAGCTGCGATTTGAGCAGCAGATGCACCCCCATGTCGGTCAGACGATGCTGTAAGCGACTGCTTACTTCTGCGGGCATCAGCGACGACAGGATGCTCGCCGCATGGTCGACCAGGGTGACGGATTTGCCCGCCCGGCAGAAATCCATCGCCAGCTCGGTACCTATCAGCCCGCCGCCGACAATCATCACGCGCTGTGCGTCGCGAAGCCCCGTTTCGCTGGCCTGGTACTCCTGCTGGCTGTTGAGGGTGATCATCAGCTCGCGCCCCTCAATCGGCGGCACAAACGCAGAGGCACCCGTGGCCAGCACCAGCCTGTCGTACTGCCAGGTCTTCTCTTTCGCTTTCACCACGCGGGCGGCGGCGTCGATATCGGTGACCCAGGTGTACGGGAACAGGCGCAGGTTAAACTGCTCTGCGAACTCCCCCGCCGTCTGGCGGGTGAGGTCTTCGGCGCGCTGATTCTGGCTAATGACGTGGCTTAAGTCAGGCTTGTTGTACTCGTCCATGCTGTCGGCGGCAATCACCGTCAGCGGCACGCTGGCATCCTGCTTGCGGATGTTTTTTACCAGCTGGCGGGCGGCAAAGCCCGAGCCGATGATGACGATACCGTTGCTCATTTTGCCTCCGTACCCAGTTCGTCAAAAACGTCTTTTCCGAGGGAACATTCCGGGCAGAGGAAGTTGTCCGGCACGTCGCGCCACGGCGTGCCCGGAGCGACATCCTGCAGCGGCTCGCCCAGCTCAGGATCGTAAATCCACTGGCAGACGCTGCACTGCATGCGCGGGCCGAGGTCAGCAGCCGCGGCTGCCGCACAGGCGCAGGCATCCTGCTGTTCGGATGGTTGTGCCGCTTGCGGAAGGGGGGCGAGCGCCCACTGACGGGCAATGTCGCGACCGTGCTGGCGGCAGATCTCCAGGGCGTCGATATCCGGACGCCATTTTGCCTTCAGGCTCAGGGACATTTCAAAACCGGCATCCTGCAGGCGGGTCGACAGACGGTCTACCGCGCCGCCGCTCCAGCCGTGGGAGCCAAAGGCGCTGGCGCGCTTGTTGCGAAAACGCAGGCCGGTCATCTCTTCTACCAGACCGGCAATTTTCGGCATCATCACGTTGTTCATGGTGGAGGTGCCCACCAGCACGCCCTTGGAGCGGAACACGTTGGTCAATACCTCGTTCTTATCGCTGCGCGCCACGTTGAAGATTTTCACCGCCACGTTGGGGTCCACTTCGTTGATGCCCTGGGCAATGGCGTCCGCCATCATGCGGGTGTTGTTGGACATGGTGTCGTAGAAAATAGTGATGCGGTCTTCCTGATAGTCCGCCGCCCATTTCAGGTACAGCTCCACAATCTGGGTTGGGTTCTCACGCCATACCACGCCGTGGGAGGTGGCAATCATGTCCACCGGCAGGTTGAAGCCGAGGATCTCGGTGATTTTTGGCGTCACCAGGCGGCTGAACGGGGTCAGGATGTTGGCGTAGTAGCGCTGGCACTGCTCGAAGAGTTCGGTCTGGTCCACTTCGTCGTTGAACAGGCGCTCGTCGCAGTAGTGCTGGCCGAAGGCGTCGTTGCTGAACAGCACCGCGTCGCCGGTCATGTAGGTCATCATGCTGTCCGGCCAGTGCAGCATCGGGGTTTCCACAAAGATCAGCTGCTTGCCGTTGCCGATATCCAGCGCGTCGCCGGTTTTCACGGTGTGGAAGTTCCACTCCGGATGGTGGTGGTGACCGTTGATCGAGTCGATGGCGTTAGTGGTGCAGTAGATAGGCGTGTTCGGAATGTAAGACATCAGCTCGGTCAGCGCACCGGCGTGATCTTCTTCCGCGTGGTTGATGATGATGTAGTCGATGGCGTCCAGGTCGATTTCACTGCGCAGGTTCTGCACGAACTCGCGGCTGAACTTGTGATCGACTGTATCGATCAGCACGTTTTTTCCTTCGCGGATGAGATAGCTGTTGTAGCTGCTGCCGCGCAGCGTTTTGTATTCCGTCCCGTGGAAATCGCGCACTTCCCAGTCACGTTGACCGACCCAATGAATGTTATTTTTAACCAGAATAGACATAGCAACCTCTACGTAATACAGCATTTTCAAATAAGATGGTTTGCCTATATCAAGTTGCGTGCCAGTTTTTAATTTGTTGATTTTAATTAATTAATATTTTATGTCCCGTAATGGGTAGTCATTTTGACTATCAAAAACAATGTCAATATGACAACATGGGTTGTCAAAATGACAGCGAGGTTAATATGAGCTTTTCCGTAGACGTGCTGGCGAAAATTGCCATTGAGCTGCAGACCGGTATCGGCCATCAGGACCGCTTTCAGCGGCTGATCTCCACGCTGCGCCACGTGCTGGCGTGCGACGCCTCGGCGCTGCTGCGCTATGAAGGGCGGCAGTTTATTCCGCTGGCTATCGACGGGCTGGCGAAGGACGTGCTCGGACGGCGTTTTACCCTTGAAGGCCATCCGCGTCTGGAAACTATCGCCCGCGCGGGTGACGTGGTGCGTTTCCCGGCGGACAGCGACTTGCCCGACCCGTACGACGGGCTTATTCCCGGACAGGAGAGCCTGAAGGTGCACGCCTGCATCGGCCTGCCGCTGTTTGCCGGACAAAACCTGATTGGCGCCCTGACCCTCGACGGCCTGTCGCCGGACCAGTTCGACACCTTTAGCGACGAAGAGCTGCGCCTGATTGCCGCCCTGGCCGCCGGGGCGCTGAACAATGCCCTGCTGATTGAACAGCTGGAGAGCCAGAACATTCTTCCCGGCAGCCCGGCGGCGTTTGAACAGGTGACGCACACGGAGATGATCGGCCTTTCACCGGGCATGGCGCAGCTCAAAAAAGAGATTGAGATTGTTGCCGCCTCAGATTTAAACGTGCTGATCTTCGGGGAAACCGGCACCGGTAAGGAGCTGGTGGCGAAGTCCATTCACGAAGCCTCGCCGCGCGCGGTGAACCCGCTGGTGTACCTCAACTGCGCCGCGCTGCCGGAAAGCGTGGCGGAAAGCGAGCTGTTTGGTCACGTTAAGGGAGCGTTTACCGGGGCCATCAGCAACCGCAGCGGCAAGTTTGAAATGGCCGATAACGGCACGCTGTTTCTGGATGAAATCGGCGAGCTCTCCCTGTCGCTGCAGGCCAAGCTGCTGCGCGTGCTGCAGTACGGCGACATCCAGCGCGTGGGGGATGACCGCAGCCACAGAGTGGACGTTCGCGTGCTGGCGGCGACCAACCGCGACCTCCGTGAAGCGGTGCTGGCAGGGCAGTTTCGCGCCGACCTGTTTCATCGCCTGAGCGTGTTCCCGCTTACCGTGCCGCCGCTGCGCGATCGCGGGGACGACGTGGTGCTGCTGGCGGGCTTTTTCTGCGAGCAGTGCCGCCTCAGGATGGGGCTTTCCCGCGTGGTGCTGAGCCCGGGGGCACGGTCGCATCTGCTGAGCTACGGCTGGCCGGGCAACGTGCGCGAGCTGGAGCATGCGATCCACCGCGCGGTGGTGCTGGCGCGGGCGACGCGTTCGGGTGACGAAGTGGTGATCCACGCGCGGCATTTTGCGCTCCAGGATGAAACCGTACCGGCTGTCGCGCAGGCTGCGCCAGAGATAGCGAATGAAAATCTGCGTGAAGCCACGGAGGCGTTTCAGCGTCAGAGGATTACCCGCGCGCTGGAGCAGAATAACCGCAGCTGGGCGGCGTGCGCCCGGGCGCTGGAGATGGACGTCGCCAACCTGCACAGACTGGCGAAGCGTCTGGGGCTGAAGGGTTAGATAATTCCGGCCTGATAGAAATCCTGCAGGTTGATGGCGCCGCACAGCCTGCCAGCGTCATCCACCACCGGTGCGGCGGTGATTTTGCGCTTCATCAGCACCTCTTTGGCTTCAATGGCGCGGCTCTCGGCGTTCAGCGTCAGCCCGCCTTTGGTCATGGCGTCCGACACGTTGGTTTCCAGCCTGCCGCCGCCCACCAGCCAGCGGCGCAGGTCGCCGTCGGTGAACACGCCCTTGACGCTCCCGCCGTCATCGCAGACCGCAACCAGCCCCAGACCGGTGCGGCTCAGCTCCAGCATCGCGTCCATGACGCTGGTATCGAGCTTGACCTGCGGAATGGCATCGTCGGTGCGCATAAGATGGTGCACTTTATTCAGCAGGCGTGCGCCGAGCGCACCCGCCGGATGCGAACGGGCGAAATCTTCTTCGTTAAAGCCGCGCGCCTGCATCACCGCCATTGCCAGCGCGTCGCCCATCATCAGGGTGTTAACGGTGCTGGAGGTCGGAGCGAGGTGCATCGGACAGGCTTCACGTTCAACGGAAATATCCAGCGTCGCTTTGGCGGCCAGCGCCAGCGGCGAGCGGGATTTTCCGGTCATCGCCAGCAGGGCGACCGATTTTTCCTGCAGGCGCGGAATAATCAGGTCCAGCTCTTTGGCCGAACCGGAGTAGGAGATAAACAGCATCACGTCGCGGCTTTCAATCATCCCGAGATCGCCGTGCAGCGCCTCTGCTGGATGCACGAAGAACGCCGGGGTGCCGGTGCTGGCGAGCGTCGCGGCAATCTTTTTGCCGATATGGCCGGATTTACCGATGCCCGCCACGATCACTTTGCCTTCGCAGTGGATAATGGTGTTGGCGGCGCGGACAAAATCCTCGCCCAGACGTTCCGGCAGGCGGCTGGCTTCCTGCAGTTCCAGCATCAGCGTCTGGCGGCCCGTTTCTAACAGAAAATCACTCATCTCTTTCTCCGGTTACGATCACGTCGATTCCTTTCTCTTCCAGCGCTTTCCTGAACGCCGGGTCGATACCCGCGTCGGTAATCAGCTTATCAACGCTTTCAAGGCTACAGACAATGTTGGGGCTTTTGCGGCCAAACTTCGACGAGTCTGCCATCAAAATCACTTCCCGCGCGGCGTTGCACATCGCTTTACTGACGCTGAACACCTCGTTGAACGTCGTCACGCCGGCGTTCAGGTCGATACCGTCGGTGCCCATAAACAGTTTATCAAAGCTGAAGTGCTCGAAGGCATTCTCCGCCAGCTGGCCGTGAAACGATGCCGATTTTTTGCGGAAGGTGCCGCCGGGCATCAGGATGGTCTGCTCGCTGTCGAACTCCGACAGGGCGTTGACGATGTGCAGGCTGTTGGTCATCACAGTAATGTTGTTAAAGCGGCTGAGCAGCGGGATCATCTGCAGGACGGTACTGCCTGCATCCAGAATGATGGAATCGCCATCGTGGATAAATTTTACGGCGGCTTCGGCAATCAGCGCTTTCTGGTGGGTATTGATCAGCGTTTTGTGATCGATAGGCGGGTCGGCTTCGTCTTTATTGAGCACCACGCCGCCGTAGGTTCGAATGACGGCGCCAGAGTTTTCGAGCAATACCAGGTCCTTGCGTATTGTCGTGCCGGTGGTGTCAAAGTAGTGGGCCAGATCCTCTACCGAACATTTTCCCTGCTTTTGCAGATGTTCGAGAATGGCCGCCTGCCGCTGACGAGGTTTCATAGGCGCTTCGTTCCTTAGGTTGCGAAATGATAATTTCGCAAGTCTATAGCTTTCACAACGAAATTATCCATGTTTCAGATTAAGCGCTAATGATAGTGCATTCTGACAGAGTGGATCATGGGGAAAGATCACATCGGGCCGTAATTCCTGCAACGAAATGCCGTTGATTGCCTGGATTTTCACCGGACGGGCGAAGACGGTCATGCCGCGCATGAGCAGGGAATCGCACACCTGGTCGTGCTCATCCAGCGCAACGGCGACGACCACGCGCGGTTTGAAGCGTCCGCCGGAACGTCCAACTCCGACGCGACCTTTCTGACACAAGGCATCAAACGCGCGGTTAAACTGGTGGATTTGCCAGCCGCCGAACGCCATCTGGCAGAGCCAGGCGAGGGTGGCAACGGTGATGAGTGCGGTTACCATATCGACTCCTTTAATTGCCGGGTGGCGGCTGCGCCTTACCCGGCCTACGGGGTTTTGTAGCCCCGGTAAGCGCAGCGCCACCGGGGAGTGAACTCAGAACATGACCTGCCCGCCGGTGACGTTGATCGACTGCCCGGTGCAGTACGAGGCTTTCGGGCTGGCGTAAAACAGCAGCATGTTCAGCACGTCCTGATAATCGCACCCGCGCTTCAGCGGCACTTTATCGATGTAGTACTGCTCCACTTCTTCCGCCTTGATGCCGAGCTTGGTGGCATACTGCGGCAGCAGGGACTGGAACATCGGCGATTTCAGCAGGTTGCCCAGCATCAGCGAATGCACGGTAATGCCGTACTCGGCCAGATCCAGCGCCAGAGACTGCGTCAGCCCCACGCCGCCAAACTTCGCCGCGCTGTAGCCGGAGTTGTGCTTGCTGCCCACTTTCCCTGATTTGGAGTTGATCTGAATGATGCGCCCCTGAATGCCGTCGCGGATCATCAGACGGGAAAACTCGCGGGCGCAGAGGAAATAGCCCACCAGATTCACCTGCAGCGAGCGGTCAAAATCCCCCAGTTCGAAATCGCTGATAAAGGCCGCTTTCGCAATCCCCGCGCTGTAGACCAGCAGGTCGGTACGTCCAAAAATCTCGTCCACGCCGCGGGCCAGCGCCATCACGCTCTGCTCGCTGGTGGCGTCGGCACCAAACCCGTACGCCGTCCCTTCACCAAACTCGGTGTTGAGGGTATCCGCCACGCGGGCGGCTTTTTCACTCTGAATGTCCACTACCGCCACGCGGTAACCCTCTGCGGCAAGCCCACGGCAGAGGAATTCGCCTAAGGTTTGTCCTCCACCAATGACAACGGCAACCTGACTCATGTGTTTCTCCTTAATTACGCAACAAATTTTAACGTGCAGCCTGGGGTGACAGCCTGCGGAACCGGGCCCGCCACGTGAACCGTGCCGGGATACTCGGCCTGCGGCTGGCCGTCGAAACGCAGGGTGATGTGGCCCAGCTCGCGCAGGTTTTGCTCGGCCACGTCGCCGACGGCGGTCACGGCATAGCGCGCCTCGCCCAGCTCCAGCTGGCTTCCTGCCTTCAGCTCGCCCTTCAGCTCGCCGTGGCAGTGGATAAAACAAAACTCTTCGATATCCGCCGGGGCGCCTTCGCGAAAGGTGATCAGCATCTGGTCGCTCAGCGCGTCGGCCGCGCTCTGGCCGATGCGGGTAATGGTGGTCTGGTAAATGACGGTCATCGCAGGAACCTCTTATTGATAAATAAAGCCGGAGACAAACCAGGCAATCAGCACCGTCGGCGCGCCCGTCAGGAAGCGGCTCACCAGCACGGACGGGACGCCCACGCGCACGGTGTCCTGGCGCGCTTCAGCCAGCGACAGCCCAACGGGGATGAAGTCGCACGCCGCCTGGGCGTTAATGGCAAACAGGGCGGGCAGGGCGAGGTGTGGAGGAATGTTGCCAAGGCCAATCTGCACGCCAATCAGTACGCCGATCACCTGGGCAATGACCGCGCCCGGGCCGAGGAACGGCGACAGAAGCGGGAAGGAGCAGATCAGCGCCAGGGTCACCAGCCCAAGCGGGTGGCTGGCGAGCGGGGCAAGGCCGTGGGCAATCCAGTCACCCAGGCCTGACGCCATGATGATGCCGATGAGTGCCGAGACGAACGCCATAAACGGCAGGATGGTTTTCAGCACCGTGTCGATGGTGTCGCGCCCGGACTGGAACAGCACCGCCACGGCGGAACCCATACCCATCCCGACCTTCGCCAGTAGCCCGTCGCTCTGCTCGGTGATCTTCTTGCTGGTGTCGTACTCGCGCGGTGCCGCTTTTTGCGGCGCGGGAGTGCCATTCACCAGAGTGATGTTGTCCTCTTTCACCCCAGACACATAAATGTCTTCAAGGATGTACTGCGCCAGCGGGCCTGATTTTCCGGTGGAGTGAATATTCACCGTTGGAATGCGACGCTTCGGATAGATGCCGCAGCGCAGGGTGCCGCCGCAGTCGATCACCGCCACGCCGATTTCCGCTTCCGGCGGCTCGCCTTCCTTGAAGCCGTCGACCGCCTCCCAGCCGGTCAGCTCGCGCAGCCTGTCGACGATCGCCGGGCGCGTCCCTGCGGTGATGTAGACGATCTTTTTGCCTTCGGTGGCGTCGAACTCCAGCGGGCCGCCCCAGCCGCCCGTGCCTTTCTCAATGCGGATCCGGTTCATGCTGTGGCTCCTGAAAGATGGACTTTCTGTTCAAGCTGGATGCCCATTTTTTTCTCAAAAATGGCGGTGGTGAGGTCGGTCACCCAGCCGCGGAAGAAGTTGGTGACCAGGCCGACCAGCATGTAGCTCACCGCCAGCGGGCCGAGCGGCAGGCCAAGGGTGGTGAGGCCGCTGGCGATCCCGAGATAGACAAACAGCTCGCCGGGGTTGATGTGCGGAAACAGGCCGTTCATGGAATGGCAGCTGTAGGAGGCGGCGGCGTAGTAGCTCGGCTTGTACTTTTCCGGCATGAAGCGACCGAGGCTTAAGGTCATCGGGTTACAGAACACGAAGGTACCGATGAACGGCAGTACCAGGTAGCGGGACAGCGGATTCCCGGCACAGCGCTGGGCGAAGCGTTCAATTCGCTGCTGGCCGATAAAGTTGATCAGCGCGTTCATGATCACCAGCAGGCTGATCAGCAGGGGCAGGATCCCGGTCACCATGCCGGTGAACACTTCTCCGCCTTTTTGAAACAGCCCGATGAACCACTCGGCGCCGTGGGTGATGGTTTCTATCATTCTTCTCTCCTGTGGGGCTTTTTTGTTTTTGTCTGACTGGGCTAATAATAATCACTTTGAAAGGTTTTAAAGTGTTAGTTAGATCTCACAATGAAAGAAAAATGGATTATTTTGAAAGTTTATTGATGTGGTGAATGATTTTTGGTGGAAAAAAGCGCGGATTTGCGTGGGGGAGGTGCGTACCGCTTCCTTGAGGTGTTGCGGATGCTTTACCATACTGGGTTCTTATCGAACCCGTTAAATGGATGTCTCATGTTCAAGCGTCGTTATGCAGCGCTGTTGCCTGCGCTTATTCTGCTGTCTGCCTGTAGTAGCAAACCTAAGACCGAAGCCGTTCAGCAAACGGCAGGCGCGCCTTCCGGAGGATTCCTGCTGGAGCCGCAGCACAATATGATGCAGATGGGCGGCGACTTCGCGAATAACCCGGCGGCCGAGCAGTTCATCGATAAAATGGTGAGCAAACACGGCTTTGACAGACAGCAGCTGCACGAAATTTTGTCTCAGGCCAAGCGTCTGGACTACGTGCTTCGCCTGATGGACCGTCAGGCGCCGACGGCCCAGGTGCCGAGCGGGCCGAACGGCGCGTGGCTGCGCTATCGCAAACAGTTTATTACCCCGGACAACGTGCAAAACGGCGTGGTGTTCTGGAATCAGTATGAAGATGCGCTCAACCGAGCGTGGCAGACCTACGGCGTACCGCCTGAAATCATCGTTGGGATCATCGGCGTGGAAACCCGCTGGGGCCGCGTGATGGGTAAAACCCGCATCCTGGATGCGCTGGCGACGCTCTCCTTTAACTACCCGCGCCGCGCGGAGTATTTCTCTTCCGAGCTGGAAACCTTCCTGCTGATGGCGCGCAGCGAGCAGGACGATCCGCTCGATCTGAAAGGGTCGTTTGCCGGCGCGATGGGCTACGGCCAGTTTATGCCGTCCTCCTATAAAGAATATGCCGTCGACTTTAACGGGGATGGTCACATCAACCTGTGGGATCCGGTGGATGCCATCGGCAGCGTGGCGAACTACTTCAAAGCGCACGGCTGGGTGCCGGGCGGCCAGGTGGCGGTGCAGGCTAACGGCGAAGCGTTTGGTCTGGAAAACGGATTCAAAACCAAATACAGCGTTGCGCAGCTGACGGCGGCAGGCTTAACGCCAACCCAGCCGCTGGGCAATGTCGATCAGGTGAGCCTGCTGCGTTTGGATGTGGGAACCGGTTATCAGTACTGGTACGGCATGCCGAACTTCTACGCCATCACCCGCTATAACCACAGCACTCACTATGCAATGGCGGTATGGCAACTGGGGCTGGCGGTTTCGCAGGCGCGCGTTCCGGCGGCGTCACCGTTTAGTCAGTAAGCCGCTCCAACGGGTAGGCCGGGTAAGGCAACGCCGCCACCCGGCATGGCTGCGCGCACGGTGCGGCCTGATGCCCTCACCCTGACCCTCTCCCACGGGAGAGGGAAGTTTTGCAGAAACATTTCGCCACACTCCCTTTTCAAACCCGCCATTTACATCTTATCCGTATTTTATTATTGTTATGTTATAACATTTAATGCGGTGTCGACATGTCAACGTCCCTTTTTTCTCTGTCTGCGCTGGTTCGGCTTTTGCTGGCGCTGGTGCTGGTTGTCTTTATCGGGCTGGCCGTGCGCTGGGCTGTGGCATTGCCATGATTGTGATGAATGAACTGGTTGCGGGTTATGAACGCCAGCCCGTTACGCGGCCCCTCTCGGGCACCATTGAACGCGGAAGCATGACCGCCATTATCGGCGCTAACGGCTGCGGGAAATCCACGCTGCTAAAAACGCTGGCGGGGTTTATTCCTCCCGTCAGCGGCGGCTTCCGCTGGCAGGGTAAGCGTCCGGTCATCGGCTGGCTGGCACAGCGTCACGCGCTGGAGGCGCAGTTTCCGCTGACCGTACAGGATGTGGTAAGCATGGGCTGCTGGCCGGGCATTTCGCTTTTTTCCGGGTTTCGTCGAGAAACGCGGCTGCGCATTGCCAGCGCGCTTGAGCGCGTTGGGCTTGAGTTCATGGCGTTATCCACTATCGATGAACTCTCCGGCGGCCAGTTTCAGCGCATGCTCTTTGCCCGCGTCCTGGTGCAGCAGGCGCCGCTGGTGATGCTGGATGAACCCTTTACCGGGGTCGATGAAGCCACCTGCAGCGTGCTGATGGATGTGATGCTGGAGATGTATATGCAGGGGCAAACGCTGCTCGCGGTACTGCACGACAGCGAGCGTGTGTCGCGCCATTTCCCACAGACGCTGCGGCTGGACGCTGACGTTCCCCAGTGGAAAACCGAGCGGGTGAGGGTGGCATGATCTGGCATCTCTTTTTTCAGCCGTTTATTGAGTACGGCTTTATGCGTCGCGCGCTGGTGGTTTGCCTGGCGCTTTCCGTCAGCACGACCGCGCTCGGCGTGTTTCTTCAGCTGCGTCGGATGAGCCTGATGGGCGACGCCCTTTCTCACGCCATTTTGCCGGGTGTCGCCGTGGGGTATTTGCTCAGCGGGATGTCGCTGCTGGCGATGAGTATTGGCGGTTTTATCGCGGGAATTACCGTGGCGCTGCTGGCCGGTCTGGTCAGTCGACGCACGCCGCTGAAAGAAGATGCGAGCTTTGCCGGGTTTTATCTTGGCTCGCTGGCGCTGGGGGTCACGCTGGTGTCGCTGCGCGGGTCAAATGTCGATCTGCTGCATCTGCTGTTTGGCTCCATCCTCGCCGTGGACAACGACGCCGCGCTGTTTGTCACGGGCGTTTGTATGTTCACCCTTATTACGCTGGCGCTGTTTTATCGCGGGCTGGTTACAGAAGCGTTTGATACCGCCTGGCTACAGGTGAACGCCCGCTGGCTGCCCGGCCTGCTGCACGGACTGTTTCTGGCGCTGCTGGTGCTTAACCTGGTGGCCGGTTTTCAGGTGCTCGGCACGCTGATGGCCGTCGGGCTGATGATGCTTCCGGCCGTGGCGGCACGCTGCTGGGTGCGCACGTTACCTGCCTTACTCCTGATGGCGGGTATCAGCGGTATTTTCTGCGCATGGCTGGGGTTGAGCCTCTCCTGGGCGATGAGTCTACCGGCCGGGCCATCCATCGTGCTCACCGCCAGCGCGCTGTTCTTTATTTCCATTTTATTGGGTACGCGAAGCAGGCTCGCTGGCAGTCTGCGGGCGTATTTTTAACGCAAGGGGAAACGATGAAACGTACAGGATTGGTAGTGGCGCTCGCGCTGGGGATGATGTCGCACGGCGTGATGGCGAAAACGCTGAATGTGGTCACCAGCTTTTCGATACTGGGGGATATCACGCAGGAGGTAGGCGGTGACCATGTGAAGGTGACGACGCTGGTCGGGCCGGACGGCGATCCGCATACCTTCGAACCGTCGCCGAAAGACAGCGCGGCCCTGAGCAGGGCTGATGTGGTGGTGGTGAACGGCCTGGGGCTGGAAGGCTGGCTTGACCGTCTGGTAAAAGCCTCCGGATTTAAGGGGCAGCTGGTGGTGGCTTCAGCGGGGGTGAAAACCCACACCCTGGAAGAGGACGGCAAAACCGTCGCCGATCCGCACGCGTGGAACAGCGCGGCGAACGGGGCGCTCTATGCACAAAATATCCTGAACGGGCTGGTGAAAGCCGATCCGGATGACAAAGCCGCGCTGGAAGCCTCCGGTAAACCGTATATCGCGCAGCTTAGCCAGCTGGATAACTGGGCCAAAACGCGCTTTAGCCAGATCCCGTCGGCGAAGCGTAAAGTGCTGACCAGCCATGACGCGTTCGGCTATTTCAGCCGCGCCTACGGCGTGACGTTTATGGCGCCGCAGGGGCTCTCATCTGAGAGCGAAGCCAGCGCGGCGCAGGTCGCTGAGATTATCAATCAGATTAAAGCCGACGGCGTGAAAACCTGGTTTATGGAAAATCAGCTCGATCCGCGTCTGGTTAAGCAGATTGCGTCGGCGACGGGCGCGCAGCCTGGGGGCGAGCTTTACCCCGAAGCTTTGTCGGCAAAAGGTGGGGTGGCAGACACCTACGTTAAGGCGTTTCGCCACAATGTGAACACCCTCGCTGAGAGCATGAAATAACCTTTCCACCGCCGGTGCGTCCGTACCGGCTTTTTTCTGAAGCCCCCTCGTAAAACCTGAAGTGCATCCCCACATCTGACGAGAAAGTGCTATCTTGTGCAGCACGTTTTTCTGATGCCTGGAGCGAGAATGACTGACCATGAATTGATGCAGCTTAGCGAGATCGTTGGCCTTGCGCTGAAGCAGCGTGGCGCGACAATCACCACTGCGGAATCCTGCACCGGCGGCTGGGTGGCGAAAGCGATTACCGATATTGCCGGCAGTTCCGCCTGGTTTGAACGCGGCTTTGTGACCTACAGTAACGAAGCTAAAGCACAGATGATTGGCGTGCGTGAATCCACGCTTGAACAGCATGGTGCGGTCAGCGAACCGGTGGTGATCGAGATGGCCATTGGTGCGCTCAAAGAGGCGCGGGCAGATTACGCGATTTCCATTAGCGGCATTGCGGGCCCGGACGGCGGCAGCGACGTGAAGCCTGTCGGCACCGTCTGGTTTGGGTTCGCCACCTCCAAAGGGGAAGGGATCACCCGCCGGGAGTGCTTCAGCGGCGATCGCGAAAGCGTGCGTCGTCAGGCAACCGTTTATGCGTTAAAAACGCTCTGGCAACAATTTCTACAAAACACTTGATACTGTATGACCATACAGTATAATTGCACCAACAGAACAGAAATCCACGGTGAAGCACAGTCGCTTCTCCCGGCATGACAGGAGTAATAATGGCTATCGACGAAAACAAACAGAAAGCGTTGGCGGCAGCACTGGGCCAGATCGAAAAGCAATTCGGTAAAGGCTCCATCATGCGCCTGGGTGAAGACCGTTCCATGGATGTGGAAACCATCTCCACCGGTTCGCTTTCTCTGGATATCGCGCTTGGCGCTGGCGGTCTGCCTATGGGCCGTATCGTAGAAATCTACGGGCCAGAGTCCTCCGGTAAAACCACCCTGACGCTGCAGGTGATTGCCGCGGCACAGCGCGAAGGTAAAACCTGTGCGTTTATCGATGCCGAGCACGCGCTGGACCCTGTTTATGCCCGCAAGCTGGGCGTGGATATCGACAACCTGCTGTGTTCTCAGCCGGACACCGGTGAGCAGGCGCTGGAAATTTGTGACGCGCTGGCGCGTTCTGGTGCCGTTGACGTTATCGTGGTCGACTCCGTTGCCGCACTGACGCCAAAAGCCGAAATCGAAGGTGAAATCGGCGACTCTCACATGGGCCTCGCGGCACGTATGATGAGCCAGGCGATGCGTAAGCTGGCGGGTAACCTGAAGCAGTCCAACACGCTGCTGATCTTCATCAACCAGATCCGTATGAAAATTGGTGTGATGTTCGGTAACCCGGAAACCACTACCGGCGGTAACGCATTGAAATTCTACGCCTCTGTCCGTCTGGATATCCGCCGTATCGGCGCGGTGAAAGAGGGCGAGAACGTGGTGGGTAGCGAGACCCGCGTGAAGGTTGTGAAGAACAAAATCGCCGCGCCGTTCAAACAGGCTGAGTTCCAGATCCTCTACGGCGAAGGGATCAACTTCCTCGGCGAGCTGGTTGATCTGGGCGTGAAAGAGAAGCTGATTGAAAAAGCGGGCGCCTGGTACAGCTACAACGGTGACAAGATTGGTCAGGGTAAAGCGAACGCGATCTCCTGGCTGAAAGAGAACCCGGCTGCGGCGAAAGAGATTGAGAAGAAGGTACGTGAGCTTCTGCTGAACAACCAGGACTCCAAACCTGATTTCGTGGTGGATGCCGCGGATGCTGAAGAAACTAACGAAGACTTTTAATTCTTTCGTTTAAAAATGAAGGGCTGCTGATGCGGCCCTTTTTGCATTTCTGAATCAGCAGGTTTTTTATGAGTGAACCGACAACACGTCGACCCGCGTATGCACGCTTACTGGACCGCGCGGTGCGCATCCTGGCCGTTCGTGACCACAGTGAACAGGAGCTGCGGCGAAAACTGTCGGCTCCGGTGATGAGTAAAAACGGGCCGGAAGAGATTGATGCCACGGCGGAAGATTATGATCGCGTGATTGCCTGGTGCTATGAGCATCGTTATCTTGATGACGAGCGTTTTGCCTCACGATTTCTCGCCAGCCGCGGCCGCAAAGGATATGGGCCCGCACGCATCCGGCAGGAGCTGAATCAGAAAGGGGTGGCCCGGGAATCCATCGAAAAAGCGATGCGCGAATGCGATATTGACTGGTGCGAGCTGGCCAGAGAACAGGCGATTCGAAAATACGGCGAACCGCTGCCGCGTGAGTTTTCAGAAAAAGTCAAAATCCAGCGCTTTTTGCTCTACCGCGGCTTTCTGATGGAAGATATTCAGGATATCTGGCGTAATTTTGCCGATTGAACGCATGCGGGATTTTACTTCCCACCCAAGAAAACTTATCTTATTCCCACTTTTTCCAGTAGCTGGTCTGTCCAACGGTTTACCGATACCGGCTGGCTACGACATTTCGTTAGCTTGATTTCAGGATAATTATGAGCAAGAGCACCGCTGAGATCCGTCAGGCGTTTCTCGATTTTTTCCATAGTAAGGGACACCAGGTTGTTGCCAGCAGCTCCCTGGTACCGAACAACGATCCGACTCTGCTGTTTACCAACGCCGGGATGAACCAGTTCAAGGATGTGTTCCTTGGTCTCGACAAGCGTAATTATTCCCGCGCCACAACCTCACAGCGTTGCGTGCGTGCGGGCGGTAAACACAACGACCTGGAAAACGTCGGTTACACCGCGCGTCACCATACGTTCTTCGAAATGCTGGGTAACTTCAGCTTCGGCGACTACTTCAAACACGATGCCATTCAATATGCGTGGGAACTGCTGACCGGTGAAAACTGGTTCAACCTGCCGAAAGAGCGTCTGTGGGTTACCGTCTATGAAACCGATGACGAAGCCTACGAAATCTGGGAAAAAGAAGTCGGGATCCCGCGCGAGCGTATTATTCGCATCGGTGATAACAAAGGCGCGCCATACGCGTCTGATAACTTCTGGCAGATGGGTGATACCGGCCCTTGCGGTCCGTGCACCGAGATCTTCTACGATCACGGCGACCACATCTGGGGAGGCCCTCCAGGCAGCCCGGAAGAAGACGGCGATCGCTACATTGAGATCTGGAACATTGTGTTCATGCAGTTCAACCGTCAGGCTGACGGTACGATGGAGCCGCTGCCGAAGCCTTCCGTTGATACCGGTATGGGCCTGGAGCGTATTGCCGCGGTTCTGCAGCACGTTAACTCCAACTACGAGATTGACCTGTTCAGCACCCTCATCAAAGCCGTTGCGAACGTTACCGGCGCGACCGACCTGAACAACAAATCGCTGCGCGTTATCGCGGACCACATTCGTTCCTGTGCGTTCCTGATTGCCGACGGCGTTATCCCGTCAAATGAAAACCGTGGCTACGTGTTGCGTCGTATCATTCGTCGTGCCATTCGTCACGGCAACATGCTGGGCGCGAAGGACACTTTCTTCTATAAACTCGTTGGGCCACTGATTGGCGTGATGGGTGCTGCCGGTGACGAGCTGAAACGCCAGCAGGCGCAGGTAGAGCAGGTTCTGAAAACCGAAGAAGAGCAGTTTGCGCGTACGCTGGAGCGTGGTCTGGCGCTGCTGGACGAAGAGCTGGCGAAACTTAAGGGCGACACGCTGGATGGCGAAACCGCTTTCCGCCTGTACGACACCTACGGCTTCCCGGTTGACCTGACTGCGGACGTTTGCCGCGAGCGCAACATCAAAGTTGACGAAGCGGGCTTCGAAGCCGCGATGGAAGAGCAGCGTCGTCGCGCGCGTGAATCCAGCGGTTTCGGTGCCGACTACAACGCGATGATCCGCGTTGATAGCGCGTCAGAATTCAAAGGTTATGACGCGCTGGAACTGACCGGCAAAGTGACCGCCCTGTTTGTTGACGGTAAAGCCGTGGACAGCATTAGCGCGGGTCAGGATGCGGTTGTCATTCTGGACAAAACGCCGTTCTATGCGGAATCCGGCGGCCAGGTTGGCGATAAGGGCGAACTGAAAGGCAACGGTTTCAGCTTCAGCGTCAGGGATACCCAGAAATACGGTCAGGCGATTGGTCACCAGGGCAAACTGGTTTCCGGTTCTCTGAAAGTGGGCGAGGGCGTACAGGCTAACGTGGATGAAGCTCGCCGCGCGCGCATTCGTCTGAACCACTCTGCAACCCACCTGATGCACGCTGCCCTGCGCGACGTACTCGGTACCCACGTTGCACAGAAAGGTTCTCTGGTTAACGACAAAGTGCTGCGCTTCGACTTCTCGCATTTTGAAGCGATGAAACCGTCTGAAATCCGCGCGGTGGAAGATCTGGTGAACGCGCAGATCCGTCGTAACCTGCCAATCGAGACTCACATCATGGAGCTCGAGGACGCGAAGAAAAAAGGTGCGATGGCGCTGTTTGGTGAGAAATATGACGACCGCGTTCGCGTGCTGAGCATGGGCGACTTCTCTACCGAGCTGTGCGGCGGTACGCACGCATCGCGCACCGGTGACATCGGCCTGTTCCGCATTGTTTCCGAATCAGGTACGGCGGCAGGCGTGCGTCGTATTGAAGCGGTGACCGGTGAAGGCGCAATCGCCAGCCTGCATGCGCAGAGCGATCAGCTGCACGACATCGCGCAGCTGCTGAAAGGCGATAGCCAGAACCTGGGCGAGAAAGTGCGCGTTGCGCTGGATCGCACGCGTCAGCTGGAAAAAGAGCTGCAGCAGCTGAAAGAGCAGGCTGCGGCGCAGGAGAGTGCAAACCTCTCCAGCAAGGCTGTAGACATTAAGGGCGTCAAACTGCTTGTCAGCGATCTGGCGGGCGTTGAGCCTAAGATGCTGCGTACTATGGTCGACGATCTCAAGAACCAGCTTGGTTCTACCGTTATCGTGCTGGCGACAGTGGCAGAAGGTAAGGTTTCTCTGATTGCGGGCGTCTCTAAGGATGTGACCGACCGCGTAAAAGCAGGGGAACTGATTGGTATGGTCGCTCAGCAGGTGGGCGGCAAGGGTGGCGGTCGTCCGGACATGGCGCAAGCCGGTGGTACGGATGCGGCGGCACTTCCGCAAGCTTTGGCCAGCGTTGAAAGCTGGGTAAGCGCGAAACTGTAATAACTACAAAGCACAAGCAGACGCCATAGCGGTAACGTTATGGCGTCTTGTTCACTGTGCTATCGATAACGATAAAGTCAGGTTGAGTTTGTGTATATCGGCTAAACTTACGTTTAACAGAATGTGATGCCGTGACTGCTTACACTTTACGTGTTTGTCATCGCTTACTTTTTGGCGTTATATGATGGATAATGCCGGGATACAAGAGACCCGACTCTTTTAATCTTTCAAGGAGCAAAGAATGCTGATTCTGACTCGTCGAGTTGGTGAGACCCTCATGATTGGGGATGAGGTCACCGTGACAGTTTTAGGGGTAAAGGGTAACCAGGTACGTATTGGTGTTAACGCTCCTAAAGAAGTATCTGTCCACCGTGAAGAGATCTACCAGCGTATCCAGGCTGAAAAATCCCAGCAGTCCAGTTACTGATATTGTCGCGTCTCGCTGTCGGGCGAGACGCAACCCTCCTGTCATTTTTCCTGCTCAACGTTACCGTTTAATTTCAAACGCTCTCTTTTTAACCACTCTGTTACCCTAAACTCGCCCTTACGCCGCCATTTCTGCAAAGGTTTTCTGTGAAGATGCCTGCAAAATCCGCTTATAAAACACCCTCTTTGCGGCTTTTACATGCGAATTGCGTGTGATTTGTGCAAACGATAAAAGCTTTTGGAAAATTGTTTGACTTATAAGTCCCAGAAAGTAATATATGCGCCACGCAGCGACGAGAAGCTCTTAACGAGTCACTCGAAGCACTCGAAAGAGGCGTTGTGTGGTGAGGTGGCCGAGAGGCTGAAGGCGCTCCCCTGCTAAGGGAGTATGCGGTAAAAAGCTGCATCCGGGGTTCGAATCCCCGCCTCACCGCCATTTTGCATCCGTAGCTCAGCTGGATAGAGTACTCGGCTACGAACCGAGCGGTCGGAGGTTCGAATCCTCCCGGATGCACCATCTATTACTTCATATTGCTTTAGAAGTGATATGAATATCGAGCAGTACAGTAGTAAATCCCGATGCATCCGTAGCTCAGCTGGATAGAGTACTCGGCTACGAACCGAGCGGTCGGAGGTTCGAATCCTCCCGGATGCACCATTTACTATTTCTGAAAGCAGTACCCTGATGCATCCGTAGCTCAGCTGGATAGAGTACTCGGCTACGAACCGAGCGGTCGGAGGTTCGAATCCTCCCGGATGCACCATTATTATTTCTGAAAGTAGTTCCCTGATGCATCCGTAGCTCAGCTGGATAGAGTACTCGGCTACGAACCGAGCGGTCGGAGGTTCGAATCCTCCCGGATGCACCATCTCTTCTATTATTCCCTTCGATGTTTAGTTCTTAATCACTCTCATAGTTATCACTTCGCAATCAGCGACAAAAATCACCATTTACGATAAAGTAATGCTTTGTTAATCGTTTAGCGAGAGCACGATGTACGCACAGTATGACGGTTTGATCTTCGATATGGACGGCACTCTCCTGGATACCGAACCCACGCATCGTCAAGCCTGGACTGACGTCCTGGGCCGCTACGGTATGCGTTTCGATCTTCAGGCGATGATTGCCCTCAACGGATCCCCCACCTGGCGTATTGCACAGGCCGTGATTGAACTGAATCAGGCCGATCTCGACCCGCACCTGCTCGCGCGCGAAAAAACCGATGCGGTAAAAGCCATGCTTTTAGATACCGTTCGCCCTCTGCCGCTGATTGATGTGGTAAAAGAGTGGCACGGGCGCCGCCCGATGTCGGTCGGAACGGGCAGTGAAAGCTCGATTGCAGAAGCTTTGCTCAATCATCTTGGCCTGCGCCACTATTTTTCTGCCGTGGTCGCCGCCGATCATGTTAAACATCACAAGCCCGCACCGGACACCTTCCTGCTTTGCGCAGAGTTAATGGGCGTCCCGGCGGCAAAATGTGTCGTGTTTGAAGATGCCGATTTTGGTATCCAGGCCGCGCGTGATGCCGGAATGGATGCGGTGGATGTGCGCTTACTGTGAGTGACGCGCTGTCACTCGCCTCATTATTCGCCAGCAGTTTTTTAAGCGCCACGCTGTTACCGGGAAATTCGGAAGTGGTGCTAGTGGCGATGCTGTTGTCCGGCGTGAGTCAGCCCTGGCTGCTTGTATTAATAGCAACAATGGGTAATAGCCTTGGAGGGCTGACTAACGTTATTCTTGGGCGTTTCTTTCCGTTGCGCGAAAATTCGCGCTGGCAGGAAAAGGCAGTCGGCTGGCTAAAACGCTATGGCGCTGCCACGCTGTTATTAAGCTGGATGCCTGTTATAGGCGATTTACTGTGTCTGCTGGCGGGATGGATGCGCATCTCCTGGGGACCGGTGCTCTTTTTTTTGTGCCTTGGCAAAGCGTTGCGCTATGTTCTCGTGGCGTGGGCAACACTACAGGGTATGACGTGGTGGCACTAATTGGTGGAATGAATACGCGACCTTCAATCGTCAACCATTACAATTATGCTGAGTAACATTACTTTGACAGGCGGGAGGTCAATTTGATCCCGGACGTATCTCAGGCGCTGGCCTGGCTGGAAAACCACCCTCAGGCATTGAAGGGTATTCAGCGTGGTCTTGAGCGTGAAACGCTGCGCGTTAACGCGGACGGTAGCTTAGCGACGACGGGTCACCCGAAGGCGTTAGGCTCGGCGCTGACACATAAATGGATCACAACCGATTTCGCTGAAGCACTGCTGGAGTTCATCACGCCAGTAGAGGGTGATATTGATCATATGCTGACGATTATGCGCGATATCCATCGCTACACCGCGCGCAACATGGGCGACGAACGTATGTGGCCCCTCAGCATGCCGTGCTATATCGAGCAGGGCCAGGAGATTGAGCTGGCGCAGTACGGCACGTCAAATATCGGACGGCTAAAAACGCTCTATCGCGAAGGGCTGAAAAACCGCTACGGCGCGTTGATGCAGACGATCTCGGGCGTGCATTACAACTTCTCGCTGCCAATGGCGTTCTGGCAGGCGAAATGCGGTGAAACGGATAAAGACGCGATCTCTGAAGGCTATTTCCGCCTGATCCGCAACTATTACCGTTTCGGCTGGGTGATCCCGTATCTGTTTGGTGCCTCCCCGGCGATTTGTTCTTCGTTCCTGCAGGGGAAACCGACCACGCTGCCGTTCGAGAAGACCGAGTGCGGAATGTACTATCTTCCGTACGCCACCTCTCTGCGCCTGAGCGATCTCGGTTATACCAATAAATCGCAAAGCAATCTCGGTATTACGTTTAACGAATTGCACGAATATGTGGCAGGATTGAAGCGGGCGATCAAAACCCCGTCGGAAGAGTACGAGAAAATCGGCCTCGAAAAAGACGGTAAGCGCCTGCAAATCAACAGCAATGTGCTGCAGATTGAAAACGAGCTGTATGCGCCTATTCGTCCTAAGCGCGTAACGCGTAGCGGTGAAACCCCGTCGGATGCGCTTCAGCGCGGCGGGATTGAATACATTGAAGTACGCTCGCTGGATATCAACCCGTTCTCACCGATTGGCGTTGATGAACAGCAGATTCGCTTCCTGGATCTGTTTATGGTCTGGTGCGTGCTGGCGGATGCGCCGGAAATGAGTTCAGACGAACTGCTCTGCACCCGCACAAACTGGAACCGCGTGATTCTGGAAGGGCGTAAACCGGGTCTGACGCTGGGTATCGGCTGTGAAACGGCACAGTTCCCGCTGACCAAAGTCGGCAAAGATCTATTCCGTGACCTGAAGCGTGTTGCCCGGACAATGGACAGCATCGACGGCGGCGACGCGTATCAACAGATCTGCGATCAGCTGGTGGAAAGTTTTGATAATCCGGAACTGACGTTCTCAGCACGCATTCTGCGTTCTATGATCGATCAGGGCATTGGCGGCACCGGGCGTTCACTCTCAGCGGAGTACCGTGAGATGCTGATGCAGGAGCCGTTAGAAGTGCTGAGCGAAGCGGATTTTGTAGCGGAACGTGACGCGTCCGTTATGCGTCAGAAAGAGGTTGAAGCGGCGGATACCGAGTCGTTTGAGGCGTTTCTGGCGAAGCAGGCTTAAGCAGAAAAGAAAAAGGCCACATCGCTGTGGCCAAAATATACATCTCTGAATTCAGGGATGATGATAACAAATGCGCGTCTTTCATATACTCAGACGCGCATTCTGTAGAAGAGTTCAGTTTATTTTAAAAAAATCACTATCGGAGGTGACGTATGCCGTTATTAGATAGCTTTACTGTCGACCATACCCGTATGGAAGCACCTGCAGTTCGCGTGGCGAAGACCATGCACACCCCGCACGGCGACACGATCACCGTCTTCGATCTGCGTTTCTGCGTGCCAAATAAAGAAGTGATGCCGGAGAAAGGCATTCATACCCTGGAGCACCTGTTCGCCGGTTTCATGCGTGACCATCTGAACGGCAATGGCGTTGAGATTATCGATATCTCCCCGATGGGCTGCCGTACCGGTTTCTACATGAGCCTGATTGGCCAGCCAGAAGAGAAACGCGTCGCAGATGCGTGGAAAGCGGCGATGGAAGACGTGCTGAAGGTGAAAGAACAAAACCAGATCCCTGAGCTGAACGTTTACCAGTGCGGCACTTACCAGATGCACTCTCTGGAAGAAGCGCAGGAAATCGCGCGTCACATCATCGAGCGTGATGTTCGCGTGAACAGCAACGAAGAGCTGGCCCTGCCAAAAGAAAAACTGCAGGAACTGCACATCTAGTATTGTGCCTGTGGATGCCCGGTGGCGCTTCGCTTACCGGGCCTACATTGTGTTGGTGCCTCCTTTGACCACAACCTCAACCTTCTCCTTTACCCATCGTCCCCTCGTTCCGTTTGCCCATGATTACGTTCATGGCGACAGCGAGCCGTGGCATGAGCACGACTGTGCGCAGCTGTTGCACACCCTGAGCGGCGTGGTACGGGTAGATACCGCATCGGGCTGCTGGGTAGTTCCTCCCGGTCGCGGCGTCTGGCTGCCGGCGGGGACACAGCACTCGCTTCGCATCACCGGCAATGTGGCGGCGCGAACGCTGTTTATCGATCCGCTGGCGCGGGCCGATCTGCCCGCCACCTGCCAGATCGTGCAGATCGCGCCGCTGTTGCGCGAGCTGATCCTCGTCTCCCTTGCTTTACCTGAATCGTACTCACCCGGAAGCCGGGATGAGCGCGTCTATGAGCTCATTCTCGATGAAATCCGCACTATGCCTGTGCTGCCGTTTCATCTGCCGGAGCCGGAAAGTGAGGCGTTACGTCACCTGTGTCTGCAAATTCGGCAAAACGCGGGGGAAAGCTGGAGCAGCGGGCAGGCCGCGAGCATGATGAACATGAGCGAGCGCACCCTGAATCGCCATTTTCAGCAGCAGACGGGATTAAGCTACGGCGAGTGGTTGAGAAGGGCGCGCCTGCTGGAAGCCTTAGTCCGGCTGGCACAGGGCCAGCCGGTATTGCGCGTGGCGCTGGAGCTGGGTTACGGCAGCCACAGCGCCTTTACGGCGATGTTTCGCCGGGTGATGGGCGTCTCCCCCAGCGATTACTTTAAGAACGACTGACGGCGTTAAGCAGCGCCTGAAGCGACGCGCGCGCCACGTCGCTGTCAATGCCCACGCCCCAGCGGCTGCTGCCGTCCTGAAACAGGCAGCGGATGTAGGCCACCGAGCGGCTGTCGCTGCGTTCGCCTAACGTATGCTCGTGATAATCCTTAATCACGAACGGGGCGTTGACCCAGCGGCTTAAGCCCTGAGCGGCGGCGGAGAGCAGACCGTTACCCTGGCCTTCCAACTGACGCGTTCCCCCCTGCGTATAGATGCTTGCCGTCAAACGCAGCTGGCCGTCCTGCTGGCTGTCACTGCGGTAGGATTGCAGCGCAAACTGCGGGGTGGCTACCAGGCCGTAGCGGGTGCGGAACAGCTGCCACAGCGCATTCTGCGTCATCTCTTTTCCGTGGCGATCGGTTTCCTGCTGCACGTGCTGGCTGAAATCCTGCTGCAGGGCGCGGGGTAATTTCAGACCATGATTCTGTTCGATGAGCCACGCGCTGCCGCTTTTCCCTGACTGGCTGTTTACGCGGATCACCGCTTCGTAGGTGCAGCCGATATCCTGCGGATCGACGGGCAGATAGGGCATCTCCCAGCGCTCGCCCGGCCTGCGGGCATCAAAGCCTTTTTTGATCGCGTCCTGGTGCGAGCCGGAGAAGGCGGTATAGGCCAGCCGACCCGCCCACGGATGGCGCGGATGCACCGGCAGCTGGTTGCAGGCCTCCACCACTTCCACCACCCGGTTCATATCGCTAAAGTCCAGATTCGGGCTGACGCCCTGGCTGTAGAGATTCATTGCCAGCGTCACCAGGCAGACGTTGCCCGTGCGCTCCCCGTTGCCAAACAGGCAGCCCTCCACGCGGTCTGCGCCCGCCATCACGGCCAGCTCGGCGCTGGCGACGCCGGTACCGCGGTCGTTATGCGGGTGGACGCTAATGCAGACGTCGCGGCGGCGGCTGAAGTGGCGGCAGAAATACTCGATCTGATCGGCATAGACGTTTGGTGTGCTCACTTCGACGGTGGCCGGTAAGTTGATCACCATCGGCCGTTCGTCGCACGGCTGCCAGATCTCCGCCACGGCTTCACAAATCTCCAGCGCAAATTCCGGTTCGGTAAAGCAGAAGGTTTCCGGGGAATACTCATACTGCCAGCGGGTGTCCGGGTTCTCTTCACACAGCTGACGAATAAGCCGCGTGGAGCGCGTCGCCAGCTCGACGACCTGCGCTTTCTCCATGCCGAATACCAGGCGGCGGAAAAGCGGGGCGGTGGCGTTGTAGAGATGGACGGTGGCCTGTTTCGCACCGCGCAGGGATTCGAAAGTGCGATGAATGAGATCTTCCCGCGCCTGGGTTAACACCTGAATCGTGACGTCATCCGGGATGCGGTTTTCTTCAATCAGCTGGCGAACAAAGTTGAAATCCGTCTGCGAGGCGGAAGGAAAAGCGACCTCGATCTCTTTGAATCCGCAGCCCAGCAGCAGGTCCCAGAACTGCAGCTTTCGCGTGCTGTCCATCGGCTCGGCAAGGGCCTGGTTGCCGTCGCGCAGGTCGGTTGAGAGCCAGCGCGGCGCGCGGGTGATGCGTTGCTCCGGCCAGCGGCGGTCGGGCAGGGAAAGGGTCGGATAGGGTTGGTACTTGTCGGCGGGTGTGTTCAGCATGATGCGCTCCTGTTGTCTTTTCACTATCGTGAATTGATTTCAGGCGCGCTGCTTTATCGGAACTGACAATGGCTATCGCGTTCTGGACAACCGGGCCTACGGATGGTGGCCCGGTAAGCGTAGGCCGGGTAAGGCGTAGCCGCCACCCGGCAACCCGTGCACAGAACTAGTGCGCGCCACCGCCGCCGCTACCGGCGCCAAACGGCGGTTTAGCAAACCACACCAGCCCCAGCAGGACGATAAAGATCCCTGCCGATATCCAGAAAATCTCGTTGGCCGAGATAATCAACCCCTGGTTGGTGATCTGCTGGGCAATCCACCCTGACGCCTGCTGCTCCGTCATACCCATTCCCTGAAGCTGGTTGTACATCTCCCGGGAGTTAGGGTTGAACGGATTCACCGCTTCGGTCAGCTGCGCATGGTGCATCGATTCACGGTTCGTCCACAGGGTGGTGGTGATCGACGTACCAATCGAGCCCGCCAGCGTTCGCGTAAAGTTCGACAGGCTCGATGCCGCCGCCATGCGCTCAGGCGGTAAACCGGAAAGCGTGATGGTGGTCAGTGGCATAAAGAAACACGCCACGGCAAAGCCCTGAATAAACTGCGGCCACGCGGACGCGCCAAAGTCCATTCCCGGTTCGAACGTATACGCGCGCCAGTAGAAGCACACGGCGTACATGATAAAGCTGAACGTCACCAGCCTGCGCATGTCGAGCTTGTGGGCGAAGCGGCCAATAATCGGCGACAGCAGAACCGGAATCAATCCAACCGGCGCCGAGGCTAAACCTGCCCAGGTTGCGGTGTAACCGTATACCTCCTGCAACAGCTGCGGCAGCAGTACAATCGCGCCGAAGTAGAGCATGTAGGCGAGGCTGATACACAGACAGCCTATGGTGAAGTTTCGCGACTTAAACAGCGACAGGTCGACTATCGGGTTATCGTCCGTCAACTCCCAGACAATCAGGAAGCTCAGCGACACCACCGCGACAATCGTCAGGATGATGATCTCCCGGGAGTTGAACCAGTCCAGCTCTTTGCCCTGGTCGAGCATGACCTGCAGGCTACCGATGCCGACAACCAGCAGTGCCAGGCCAATGGCGTCGATACGCCGCTGTTCCGTCCGGGTTTCTCTGCCGCGCAGCGACTGGAGCGTCAGCATTACCACGATGGCGCCAATCGGTACGTTGATGAAGAAGATCCAGCCCCAGTGATAGTTGTCGCTGATATAGCCGCCTAAGATAGGCCCGCAAATCGGCGCGACAATCACGGTCATCGACCACAGCGCCAGCGCGATGGAGCGCTTGGCGGGCGGGTAGTTGTTCAGCAGTAAACTCTGCGACAGCGGAATCAGCGGCCCGGCGACAATCCCCTGAATAACGCGGAAGAAGATCAGCATTGTCAGGCTGCTGGACATGCCGCACGCCCAGGAGGCAAGAACGAACAATACCGTCGACCAGAGGAATAGCTTCACTTCACCGACGCGCTTTGCCAGCCAGCCGGTAATCGGAATGGAGATGGCGTTTGCCACCCCAAACGAGGTAATGACCCAGGTCCCCTGGCTCAGCGACGAGCCAAGGTTACCGGCGATGGTCGGGATCGCCACGTTTGCGATGGTGGAGTCCAGCACCTGCATGAATGTCGCCAGAGACAGCGCGATGGTCATAATGACCAGCTGCGCGCCTTCCAGCGGTTTTTGCGGCTTTTGCTGTTGCATAACGCTCACCTTCGGATTAACCGGCGTTTGCCTTCACGATGTCATCGATCAGCTTGT
This sequence comes from Enterobacter sp. ECC-019, assembly GCF_043974075.1. Lineage (NCBI taxonomy): Bacteria > Pseudomonadati > Pseudomonadota > Gammaproteobacteria > Enterobacterales > Enterobacteriaceae > Enterobacter > Enterobacter sp. ECC-019. Next base: position 4,450,063 of record NZ_CP143759.1, on the reverse strand, counting down.
TGACCGGATCGAGGCTAATTTCACGGGCGTTACTTTCATAAGCCGGGCTGCTGCGAACCTGGCTTGCCAGGATCTGACCGTCGCGGTTGGCGGTGTCGACCGTCACCAGCGTAGAGAGGCCGATACGCAGCGGGTGATCCGCCAGCTGTTTGGCATCCAGCTCAATACGCACAGGCAGACGCTGAACCACTTTGATCCAGTTACCGGTGGCGTTTTGCGCAGGCAACAGGGAGAAGGCGCTGCCGGTCCCCATATCCAGGCCGACGACTTTACCGGTGTACTTCACGTCGTCGCCGTAGATGTCGCTGACAACCGTCGCGGTCTGGCCGATACGCATATGGGCAAGCTGCGTCTCTTTAAAGTTGGCGTCTACCCACAGATTGTCTGCCGGCACGACCGCCATCAGCGGCGTGGTTGGGCTAATCTGCGCTCCTGGCTGGACGGAACGACGGGAGACGTAGCCGGTCATCGGGCTGACGATTTTGGTACGCTGCAGGGCAAGCCACGCGTTGCGCACTTCGGTTGCCGACTGCTGTACGGCGGGCTGGTTTTCCAGGCTGGTGCCCAGCACCATCGCCTGGTTGGCGTTGTACTGTTGAATAGCCACGTCCAGCTGTGCCTGAGCGCTGGCAACGGCATCGCGGGCGTGCTGCAGCTCTTCACGGCCAATCAGGTTAGCCGTGCCGAGCGGAACGCGGCGGTTCAGGTCGCTCTGCGCCTGCGCCAGCGCCGTTTTCTGCACGTCGATGTTGGCCTGCAGCTGTTTGCTGTTGATCATCAGCTGGCGGGTCTGACGGACGCTGGAGGCCAGCGCGGTCTGTGCTTTTTCAAACGCCTGCTGGGCGTCGGTTGGATCGAGGGTCACCAACACATCGCCTTTTTGCACAAAGTCGGTATTGTCAGCCCAGACTTTCGTCACGCTGCCCGACACCTGCGCCATAATTTGTACCTGGTTCCCTGCCACATACGCGTCGTCAGTTTCTTCAGCATGACGCAGTACTAAAAACCAATAGATCCCATATGCCACGGCAATAATGATAAAGAGCAAGGTCAACAGAAGAAGGGCGCTCTTACGTTTGCCTTTCTTGTTGGCCGGTTGCTGCGGGGTAGTGCTCTCCGCATTTGCGCTCATTGTAGTTCTCCACGATCTTCTTATTTTCACATCGGCTGAGCCGACCTGTTGTCAGAAAGGCCAGCAGTGTGACGTGCTGGCCTGTCGGTTTTCTTATGAATCTGGAATGGTGAGCGTGTCGTCGCGTTAGCGCAGCGCCTCAAGAACGGCGCCGTCTTCATCCATCTGGTCCAGACGGGTGAGCAGCTTGCGAGTAATGTGCTCAAGCTGGTCGCGCTCGGCGGTGCTGAGGGCAGACCAGAGTTTGTGCAGGCAATTGTGCTGAGGTGGCAGCACCTCGCGCAGGAACTGGTGACCTTTATCGGTCAGTTGCAGATGCAGGCAGCGGCGATCGTTATCGCTTTCACGGCGCTCAATCCAGCCACGCTTCTCGAGTTCATCGGCAATACGGGTCGCATTGGTACGGGAGGAGCCCAGCGCGCAGCTCAGTTCGGAAGGCTGAATGCTGTGATTTTCCTGAGACTCCAGCGTAATCAACGCCATAAACAACGTCTCGTTAATCCCTTGAGCTTTCAGCATTTTATTACGGTTTTCCAGCAGCTTACCCTGCATGTGCATGCACAAGCGGGTCAGCAGGATTTCCTGATACGGGAAGTCCTCATGGCGACTGGCGCGGAATTTAAGCATTTGTTCAATGGGCGTAAACGAACTATCCATTTGGGCATAACCTCATTAATTACAGCCGATATAGTAACGATAGTGACAAATAATGTAAATGAATTATTTGTGCGGTTATATCCGCCAAACTTATGTCACCATCAGAAAGCGCCGGGTAAGTCCGTGACCCGGTGAGCACAGAAAGCGTAGGGTGTGAACCCGCTGAAGAGAGGATGTGAGGACGGGGGTCTGAACTATTCATGCCGATTGTAAATATGTCACCCACATTAAAATTTCTGGGATAAATGATTGCGTTTACATTAACAGAGTGAAGGGCCTCTTAACACCCTAAGAGGCCAACGCAATGTAAAACTTAGTGAATTGCATCATGACGATGGTAGCCGCGCCACCATACTAGCAGGTTAAGGGTGGCGACGATGGCTCCAATCACACATACCCCCGACCAGCCTGCATGCTGCCACGCCGACGCTGAAATTAGCGAACCCGCAGCGCCGCCAATGAAGTAGCTGGTCATGTATCCGGCTGTCAGGCGGTTACGCGCCTCTGGCTTCACGCGATAGATGACAGTCTGATTGGTAATGTGAACGCCCTGTACGGTGAGATCGAGCACCAGGATACCGACGATCAGCGCCAGCACCGAGATGTGTCCGTACCAGATCGCTGCCCAGGAGAGCAAAAGTAAAACCAGCCCTGCGGAGGTGGTCAGGTGGGATTTGCCCTTGTCGGCCAGCCCGCCTGCGGGACGCGCGCCCAGTGCGCCAGCGGCGCCAGCCAGACCGAACAGGCCAATCACCCCTTCGGAATAATTGAACGGCGGGGCGGCAAGGAGAAACGCCATCGATGTCCACAGGATGCTGAAGTTAGCGAAGGTGAAACAACCCAGCAGCGCGCGGGTGCGCAGAAGCTTATCCTGCGTGAACAGGCTGAACACGGAGGCCAGAAGCTGCGGATAGTTCAGGTGGTTTTCCTGCTTCACCTTCGGCAGGCCGCGCCACAGCGCCAGGGCCATAACAACCATCAATACACTTGCCACCCAGTAAACGGTGCGCCAGCCACCGAGGCTTGCCAGAAGCCCCGCAACGGTACGCGCCAGCAAAATCCCCAGCAGCAGGCCGCTCATGATGGTGCCCACCACCTTGCCGCGTTTTTCCGGGGAGGCGAGGGTCGCGGCGAGCGGAACCAGAATTTGCGCCACCACGGAGAACAGCCCCGTTAGCGCGGTACCGACGATCATCATCGTCAGCGACTGGCTGCTGGCGGTGATCAGCATCCCACCGGCGGCCAGCAGGGTCATGGAGACGATCAGCATTCGGCGTTCAAACATATCGCCGAGCGGCACCAGGAACAGCAGCCCGGCGGCATAGCCAAGCTGAGCGGCGGTAACGATAAAGCCTGCGGAGCTGGCGGAGAGATTGAACGCGCGGGCGATGGTGTCGAGAAGAGGTTGCGCGTAATAGTTGCTGGCGACTGCCAGACCCGTTGCCACGGACATTAAAAGGATAAGTGCGGGGCTAAGCCCTTGAGTTGCTTTTGTCATTAGTTTCAGGAATCGTTAGTTAAGTGATTATTTTTCCGGAAACCATAATAGCTAATGATTGTGAATGTTGGGGGATTGTTGGGTGATGTATTGTGCGGTTTAGGTTGGGTGCGGTCTGGTGCCCCCTCACCCCGGCCCTCTCCCAGGGGAGAGGGTTAGGGGGAGGGAAAATGTTTTACTTCTGCGCCGCAAGCGCCTCTTTCACCCAGCCGTCAAACTGCTGCTGGTGGGCTTTGATCCAGCCGTCTACGTGGCCTTTCACATCCGCTTCAGACGATTTGCCCGCATGCATCATTGCGTTCTGGGCATTGATGTCCGCCAGCGGCAGCTTCATCACCGAGAACAGCTTCGCCGCCGCCGGGTTTTTCTCCGCCCAGGCTTTGTTGGCCACGATATGCATGGTATTCACCGGGAAGCCGTAGTTCATGCCGTTCGGCAGTTTGGTGTCGATATCTTTCTGCTCGCCCGGCAGAGAAGAGAACGGCACCTGCAGCCACACCACGTCTTTACCCGGCTTCAGCACGTCGCTCACCCAGTACGGCGTCCAGGTGTAGTAGATCACCGGTTTCCCCTCTTTGAAGCGGGCAATGGTGTCGGCCATCATCGCTGAATAGTTGCCGTGGCTCACGTCGACCGTTTTCGCCAGATCGAACGCTTTGTTCTGGTGGTTAATCACCGCTTCACAGCCCCAGCCCGGCGAGCAGCCCATCATGTCGGCCTTGCCGTCGCCGTTGGTGTCGAACAGTTTGGCGATCTTCGGATCTTTCAGCTGTTCAATGTTGGTGATGTGGTACTTATCGGCGGTTTTCTTGTCGATCAGATAACCCTGCGCCGCACCCGTCACGAAGGTGCCTTCTCGGTAGAATTTCTTGTCGCCACCGGCGGCGGCATACATATCGTCGTGCAGCGGCTGCCAGTTCACCGCGGTAAAGGTGGCGTCACCGGAGGCAATCGACGTGTAGCCCACGTTGTAATCCACTTCGCTCGGCGTGTTGACCGTATAGCCCAGCTTCTCCAGCGCGCGGCTGACGATCAGAGTCTGGAAGCTCTCTTCCGATATGGTGCTCTGCACCGGCTGCACGGTAATGCCTTTGCCCGGCAGGTCTGCCGCAAACGCGCTGGTGGAGACAAGGGTGGCAAACGCGGTAGCAAAAAGTACGTTATGTCGCATCGTTGTTCCTTATTTTGATTTTGTGAAAGGGCGGGTGAGTAACCCGACAGGGCCGGTGGTATACCAGCGACGGTTGCCGCGACTGCGTGAATCACGACCGACGGCCTGGGTCAGGCGGTCAAGAATAATGGCGAGGATCACAATGCCGACGCCCCCGACGGTAGCCAGCCCCATATCGAGACGGCCAATGCCGCGCAGCACCATCTGACCCAGACCGCCAACGGCAATCATCGAGGCGATCACCACCATCGACAGGGCCAGCATCAGCGTCTGGTTAACGCCCGCCATGATGGTCGGCATCGCCAGCGGGAGCTGAACTTTAAACAGCATCTGACGCGGGCTGGCGCCGAACGAGCGTGACGCTTCGATCAGGTCAGCAGGCACCTGGTTGATCCCCAGAATGGTCAGACGAATAATCGGCGGCAGGGCGAAGATAATGGTCACCACCACGCCCGGCACGTTACCGATGCCGAACAGCATCACGATAGGCACCAGATAGACGAACGCCGGGGTGGTCTGCATCGCATCCAGCAACGGACGAATAATCTTCGCCGCCCGCGGGCTGCGAGCCAGCCAGATCCCCATCGGTAAGCCGATGACAACGCAGAAGAGCAGGGCGGTCAGCACCAGCGCCAGGGTGATCATCGCCTGCGACCACGCGCCAATCGCTCCAATGGCAATCAGCGAAATCAGCGTAGCGATCCCCATCCCTGCGCTACCGAACTGCCAGGCGATCAGGGAGAACAGGATAATCGCTACCGGTGCCGGCATGCCCAGCATCAGCTGCTGGAAGCCGTTCAGGATGTAATCCACCGGGACGCGGATCCCCTGGAAGACCGGACGGAAGTGCGTGACCACCCAGTCGATCCCCTCTGTAACCCAGCTGTCCAGCGGGATCAGCGTTTTATGGAACGGATCCATGATGTTGAAGTGTTCTGGCGCAGGCGCGGGTGCGCTGTTCAACCAGTCTGCCGCGCCGCCGCCATCGGCAGGAGCGGGCGTGGAACCCCACGCATCGGCAGATTGCGCAGCGCTGTCCGCTGCCTCAGTGGTGCCCCACGGGTTAGATTGATCGGTCATTGTTTGCCCCCTCGCGATCTAAAGCCTGCAGCAGCATCCGTTTTGAGATGATGCCGACGTACTGTTGTTCCTCACCGACGACCGGTACGGCGCACGGCGCCTGGCCCACGTGGGAGAGCAGCTCGCTGAGCGGCGTTTCGGCGTCCACGGCAAGCGGAGCGTCAATTAACGCCGCATCGATCCCCTGGTTCTCAGTGAGAGCCGTTTTCAGGGAGTCGATGGAGACAATGCCAACAAATTTATTGCCGCGTTCAACCAGATAACCGTATTCACGGTCTTCGTCCTGCAGCAGCTTCAGCGCCGAGCGCGGGCCGAAACCTGGTGTTTTACGGATAATGCCGTTTGGCGTTCGACGGGCAATATCTTTGGCGCTAAAGACCTGGCTAATATCCACGCCGCGGAAGAAGGTGCGGACATAATCGTTCGCCGGATTATTGAGAATTTCATCCGGCGTGCCGACCTGCACCACTTCACCGTTTTGCATAATGGCAATACGGTCGCCAATGCGCATGGCTTCATCCAGATCGTGGGAAATAAAGACAATAGTTCGCTGATGTTGAGCCTGTAATTTTACCAGCTCATCCTGCATCTCGGTGCGAATTAACGGATCGAGGGCGGAGAAGGCTTCGTCCATTAATAATATGTCTGGATTAATGGCTAATGCGCGGGCTAATCCCACGCGCTGACGCATACCGCCGGAAAGCTCATCCGGGTACGCATGGGCATAATTCTCCAGCCCAACCTGACGCAGTGCATCAAGGGCCTTTTCCTGACGTTCCTGAGCCGGCGTGCCGGCTAATTCCATGCCGAAAGCGGTATTATCCAGCACCGTCATGTGCGGCATTAGCGCGAATGACTGGAACACCATTGCGATCTTCTTTCTGCGCACCTCGCGAAGCTCTGCGTCTGATATTCTGGCGATATCGACGCCGTCAATCAGTACCTGCCCGCGGGTGGGTTCAATCAGGCGATTGAGAAGGCGAACCATAGTGGATTTACCCGAACCGGATAATCCCATGATGACAAAAATCTCGCCTTCTTCAATGGCCAGACTGGCGTCTTTAACGCCAAGCGATAGCCCGGTTTTTTCCAGAATTTGCTCTTTCGTAAGGCCTTTCTCAATATATTTGAATGCGCGCTGCGGATGCTCGCCAAATACTTTATAAAGATTTTTCACTTCTAATTTAATTGCCATGCAATAGAGAGTGTCCTGTTATTTGTTTATGCCGATATGATTACCATGGTAAATTGTTAACGGGCATAACCCTAACATACTGAGAATCTGAGACAACCCTGAGTCGAGCTGAGGGAGGAATTTTGACGCAAGCGAAACGGCTGAATTTCCCATGAATAAAGGGCTGAGGGCGGTTTGAATTTTTCTCAATTTTTTGCTGCTGCATGGGGGAATTTCGCCTGAATTGGAATGATTCAGGCGAATATGACGGGGAAATTACAGTGTAGTTGTTTTGTAAATATTAGAGAGGGAATTGTTGGGTTTATATTAAATTAACGAACGTTAGCGTTCATTAAAAATCCCAGTCTTCATCCTCGGTTTCCACCGCTTTGCCCATCACATACGATGAGCCGGATCCCGAGAAGAAATCGTGGTTTTCGTCGGCATTGGGCGACAGCGCGGCCAGAATAGCCGGGTTCACCTCCGCCATCTCCGGCGGGAACAGCGCGTCGTAACCCAGGTTCATCAGCGCCTTGTTGGCGTTGTAGCAAAGGAAGGCCTTCACGTCGTCCTCCCAGCCGGTGCCGGCGTAGAGTTCTTCGGTATAGCTCAGCTCGTTGTCGTACAGATCCATCAGCAAATCGAGCGCAAAGCCTTTAAGCTCCTCGCGCTTTGCCTCGCTGACTTTCTCCAGCCCTTTCTGATACTTATAGCCGATGTAATACCCGTGCACCGCTTCATCACGAATGATGAGCCGAATCAAATCGGCGGTGTTGGTGAGCTTGCCCCGGCTCGACCAGTACATGGGCAGCCAGAAGCCGGAATAGAAGAGGAAGGATTCCAGGAACACGCTGGCGATCTTCTTCTTCAGCGGCTCATCTGCCCGGTAATACGCCAGCACCAGCTCCGCCTTACGCTGTAATGACTCGCTCTCTTCACTCCAGGTGTAGGCCGCGTCCACGTCTTTGGTCTGGCACAGGGTGGAGAAAATCGAGCTGTAGGAGCGGGCATGCACCGCCTCCATAAAGCTGATGTTCGACATCACCGCCTCTTCGTGCGGCGTTAGCGCGTCGCTCATCAGCGCGGGGGCGCCGACGGTATTTTGAATGGTGTCCAGCAGCGTCAGGCCGGTAAAGACGCGGATCGTCAGCTGCTGTTCGGCGTGGCCGAGCGTTTGCCAGGCCGGAATATCGTTGGAGAGCGGGACTTTTTCCGGCAGCCAGAAGTTGCTGGTCAGGCGGTTCCACACCTCCAGGTCTTTGTCGTCCTGGATTTTGTTCCAGTTAACGGCACTCACGCGTGACAGTTTCATCCTTTCTCCTTACAGCGCGCAGGACACGCAGCCTTCGATTTCGGTGCCTTCCAGCGCAAGCTGGCGCAGGCGAATGTAGTAGAGCGTTTTGATGCCTTTCTTCCAGGCGTAGATCTGCGCTCTGTTGATATCCCGCGTGGTGGCGGTGTCCGGGAAGAACAGCGTCAGCGACAGCCCCTGATCCACGTGTTTTGTCGCCTCCGCGTAGGTATCGATGATTTTTTCCGGGCCGATCTCATACGCATCCTGATAGAGCGCCAGGTTCTCATTGGTCATAAACGGGGCAGGGTAGTAAACGCGCCCGGTTTTGCCTTCCTTACGAATTTCAATTTTCGACACGATCGGGTGAATGCTCGACGTGGCGTGGTTGATGTAGGAAATCGATCCGGTCGGCGGTACGGCCTGCAGGTTCTGGTTATAAATGCCGTAGCGCATCACGTCGTCACGCAGCTGCTGCCACATCTCGCGCGTCGGCAGGGTAATCCCCGCGCGGGCAAACAGTTCGCGCACTTTTTCGGTTTGCGGCTGCCAGTCGGCTTCCAGATACTGGCTGAAATATTCCCCGCTGGCGTAGCGGGACTGCTCAAAGCCCGCGAACCGCTGGTTGCGCTCGCGCGCCAGCATCATCGAGGTGTGCAGCGCGTGCCAGGTAATGGTGTAGAAATAGAGGTTGGTGAAATCCAGCCCTTCCGGACTGCCGTAGGCGATGCCTTCCCGCGCCAGATAGCCGTGCAGGTTCATCTGCCCCAGCCCGATGGCGTGCGACGCGGCGTTACCCGCTTCAATAGACGGCACGCTGCGGATATGGCTCATGTCCGATACCGCCGTTAGCCCGCGAATGGCGGTCTCCACCGTGCGGCCAAAGTCGGGGGAATCCATGGTGTGGGCAATATTCAGCGACCCGAGGTTGCAGGAGATATCCTTGCCGATGTCCGCGTAGTCCAGGTTCTCGTCGTAGGCTGACGCGCTGTTGACCTGCAAAATCTCCGAGCACAGGTTGCTCATATTGATGCGCCCGGCAATCGGATTCGCGCGGTTCACCGTATCTTCATACATGATGTACGGATAGCCGGACTCAAACTGGATCTCCGCAAGCCGCTGGAAGAAATCGCGGGCGTTGATGGTTTTTTTGCGAATGCGATCGTCGACCAACAGCTCGTCGTATAGCTCGCTGATGGCCACATCGCCAAACGCTTTGCCATAAATACGCTCAATATCGTACGGCGAGAAGAGCGCCATGTCGGCATTGTCCCTGGCCAGCTTAAAGGTGATATCCGGGATCACCACGCCGAGCGACAGGGTTTTGATGCGGATTTTTTCGTCGGCGTTTTCGCGCTTGGTATCCAGAAAGCGCAGAATATCCGGGTGGTGCGCGTGCAGGTAAACCGCCCCCGCGCCCTGGCGTGCGCCAAGCTGGTTAGCATACGAAAACGCATCCTCCAGCATCTTCATCACCGGGATCACGCCGGAGGACTGGTTTTCGATGCGCTTGATCGGCGCGCCCGCTTCACGCAGGTTAGAGAGCAGAAACGCCACGCCGCCGCCGCGCTTGGAAAGCTGTAGCGCCGAGTTCACCGCGCGGCCAATCGACTCCATATTGTCTTCGATACGCAGCAGGAAGCAGGAAACCAGCTCGCCGCGCTGGGCTTTGCCGCAGTTGAGAAAGGTCGGCGTGGCGGGCTGGAAGCGTCCGGAGAGGATCTCGTCGGTTAGCTGCTCCGCCAACGCTTCATCACCCTGCGCCAGCGTCAGGGCCACCATCACGGTGCGATCTTCAAAGCTCTCTAAGTAGCGTTTGCCGTCAAAGGTCTTGAGGGTGTAGCTGGTGTAGTACTTCCACGCGCCGAGAAACGTCTGAAAGCGAAAGCCGCTGGCATGAGCGCGTTCAAACAGCGTCACCACAAAGGCGCGGTCGTAGCGGGTCAGCACGCGTTCTTCGTAGTAGCCTTCTTTAATCAGATAGTCGAGACGTTCATTCTGGCTTGCAAACGTCACGCTGTTAGGCCGCACGTGGGCAGCAAAAAAGGCGTCCACCGCCTCACGGTCTTTATCAAACTGAATGCGTCCCTCGCGGTCATAGAGGTTAAGCATGGCGTTTAATGCGTGGTAATCCGGTGACGCCTGAATCACCCGTTCTGCGGTTGTCGTTGCCAAAATTCGTTCACTCCTTTACGCACGTTTTCGACGTCCTGCTGTGTCCCCATCAGCTCAAAACGATAGAGATACGGCACGCCGCATTTTTGAGAGATGACATCCCCGGCGCGGCCAAAGGCATCGCCGAAATTGCGATTCCCCGCCGCGATAACGCCGCGGATTAGCCCGCGGTTATGAGGGTCATTGAGAAAGCGGATCACCTGACGAGGCACTGCTCCCGCCGTGCCGCCGCCGCCATAGCTGGGCACCACCAGAATGTACGGTTCCTCTACCCGGATCCGCTCCCGCTCGTTCAGCGGAATGCGCACCGCAGGCAGCCCGACGCGCTCAATAAAGCGGAGCGTGTTTTCCGAGCTGCTGGAGAAGAAAACCAGCCCACTCATGCCCGGGCAGCCTGCGCGCTCAGGCGGTTAATCATGTCCGGGCGGAAGCCGGACCAGCTTGTCTCCCCGGCGATTACCACCGGAAGCTGACGAAAACCCTGCTTGCGCAGGGTATCTGCGGCCTCGGGGACCTGGTCAATATTCACCATCTCAAACGCTACGCCACGGCTTTCCATCGCGCGTTTTGTGGCGTGGCACTGAACACAATCGTTACGAGTGTAAATAATAATGCTCATGATTCGTATTTCCATTTAAAATAAGGGCGCGGCGCGAATCGTCGCGTCGGGTTGTGTATGTCTTGCTAAAAGGAATACTAGATGTAGTTGTCTTTAGTTTCAACCATACAAGATATGGGAAATTTAGATTGATGTTGCCCCTATGATGAGCACAGCGGGGCAGGGCAGGCTATGCGGGTTTTTCAGGCGAGAAGGCAAAGAAAAGCCCCGGCAACCATTGGCTACCGGGGCTGGGAAACGAGCGCGAGGGGTTATTTACGCAGGCTAAGCAGGGCACCCACGAAGATACCGACGGCCGCGACCGTGCCCAGCGTGCAGAGCGGTTTTTCGCGCACGAAGGTCGTTGCGCAGCTGACCGCATCGCAGGCAGCCTGAGTCGTTCGCGTACGCCCGTTCAAGCGCGCGCGGGTTTCACGGAGCAGAGACTGAGCCTTACGTTTTGCGGCATCCGCTTCGTCCTTCGCGTCAGTTCCCCAGGACTTCAGCACCTCTTCCAGCGTGTCCGCTAATTGGCTGACATCATTACGAATATCCTGAGCGTCGTCATTAATATCGTTTCGGTTCGGTCTGTTAAACATACGATCCTCCGTAATTTTGTGTTCCCGTTCAGTTTAGTTCAGAAATTTAATATCTGAAGCGCGTCACGCGTTATCCGGCAGTTTATGGATTATTCTGAAAGCCCTGCTAATGCTGAATACTGTAAGGTTGCCGGGCAGGAAAAGATAACGAGGAAGAGATATGTATTTACGACCTGATGAGGTGGCGCGCGTTCTTGAAAAAGAGGGATTCACCATGGATGAGGTGACATCAAAAGCGTATGGATATCGCCGTGGCGAGAATTATGTTTATGTTAATCGCGAAGCAAGAATGGGGCGTACCGCTCTCATTATTCACCCGACGCTGAAAGACAGAAGTCTGTCATTTGCTGAGCCTGCCTCGGATATTAAAACCTGCGATCATTATCAGCAATTCCCGCTCTATTTAGGCGGCGAACGGCATGAGCATTATGGTATTCCGCATGGCTTCAGCTCACGCATGGCGCTGGAGCGGTTTTTGAAGGGACTGTTTGGCGACGTACAGTAAATTCGCGACTGGCGTGCGCCAGTCGCTTCACATCACGCTTTTGCCTGGCTGTACTGGCTGACCTTAAACAGGCGGCGGCAGTAGTCGAGGAAATAGCCGTATACCGCACCCATCAGCATTGAAATCACAATATTCGAACTGACGGCCGCTGCGATCTGGTGCCAGTCTGCACCCACTGTCAGCAGAATAGCCACGTAAACCGGCGACTGGAACGTCACATACGCCAGAACGTCCGCCAGGTTTTTCACCCAGCCTGCGGGGCTGATACGACGCGCGAAACGCATTACCGCATCGCGGTATAATCCGTAAGGCCATGCAATAATAATATTGACCGGGATCGCCACCAGACGGGAAGAAAGTGACTGCTCGAAGGACATTCCGGAGAGGAATATTTCGATCAGCATGTTCACAACGGAACAGTAGACAACCATCGCGAAAGTATCCGCCACGGCATGGCGAAGGCGTGATTGCGGTGAGAACATGTCTGAACTCCTTGAGAAGAACACAAAAGAAACGATTTTCCCGAAGCGATTAGTGCTTTAGGTTGGTTTGTTTGACGTGTATAGCGTATATCTCTGGGTTTGAACTAACAACTAGTGATTAATTTTTATTTAATCGCCTTTTGTCCACAAAATTCTCTAAAGTTGGTTGTTTTTTGTTCGGTTCGTTATAATCTGTCTCGATTGATAATTTTTTCATGTAAATCATATTGTTGATGTTTATGGTGTCGAGATGGGATTTGCTCCTGTTGCGCGTAGCGTAGGATGCTGAAATTTGGATTAAAGTTGACCATTTATATTGATGTGATGATTGAATCTGTGCGTATCCCCTCTGCGTCATAAGATAATATTAACGGTGATATTTAAACATATTTACGCGACTGGCCGGACGACCTCGCGGGTAGATATTTCTATAAAAATGAATTATTCTGTTGATGATTTATCTATTTACCCTAAAGAGAAGGTTTTCAAATAATATGTCTTTGACGTTACAGAATCTTAATAATATCCGAACTCTGCGCGCTATGGCGCGTGAATTAACCCTGGACGTTCTTGAGGAAACGCTGGAAAAGGTCAGGGTCGTTACTGAAGAGAAACGGAGTGAGCTGGCGGAATTAGAGCAGCAGCGCGCTGAGCAGCAGGAAAAAATTAATGCCCTGCTGGAGCTGATGAAAGCCGATGGTATTTCCCCGTCTGACCTGCTGGGCTCTGAACTGGCGCAGGCGGGTAAGCCAGCGAAAAAGCGCAAGCCGCGTGAAGCAAAATATCGTTTTATTGACCAGAACGGTGAAGAGAAAACGTGGACCGGCCAGGGCCGCACGCCGAAGCCTATTGCCAGCGCGCTGGCAAACGGTAAATCACTGGATGATTTTCTGATCTGACAGGTGAGCCGGGCGGAAAAAGCCGCCCGGCTGGTTGTTCAGCAGACGCCGAAATCGCCTTCTTCGGTATACGGCGCCAGATCGGCGGCTTTCAGAGTATATTTCTCGCCTTGCTCATTGCTGGCCTGAACCGCCACAATGCTGTCACCGTTCACTTCGAGCACTTTCAGTTTCGGGCCGCCTTTACGCGGTTGCACATAATCACCGACAGAAAACATATTACCTCCTCATCGTTTTAGCGATCTTCACCTTAGCCCACGCGTGACGCCGGGTACAGCGTATTTCACCGATTACTGCTTATGAGGTACGCCGGTTCCAGGGCATCACCTTGAGCAGTCTCGCCATGCCGCAAAAGCCCGTCACACCGGCGAACAGCAGCCCGGCTCCGACAAAACCGCTGAGCAGGAAAAAGCCGCTGGAGACGCTATAGCCCAGGACTACGCCGCAGAGTATCAACAGCCCGGCGGCAATTTGCACCTGACGCATCAGCGGCAGCGGCTGGGATTTGTCTTCGACGGTCGGCAGCCCGGCCTGCTTCCAGCCCTGAATGCCCCCCTCGACCACAAAGGCCTGCGCGGGCGCGGCGGCCTGAGCAAGGCGGTCGGCATTCCCCGACGTCCGGGCACCGGACTGGCAGTGGAAAATCACCGTATCCCCCGCCTGCGCGTTAAGACCGCCGGGTAAGGTATCCAGCGGCACGGACCGCGCGGCGGGAATATGCTCGCGGGCATACTCATCGGCATCACGAATATCAATCAGTTTTGCGCCTTCAGCGACACGGGCACTGGCCTGGTGCGGGGAAAGAAGAGGAAGGGACATGGCAACTCCTTACGGGCAATAAAGGGTTTTCAGGGTGCTGATCAGCTGATGTACCGCATCGTTTTTAATGAAATAGAGAATGCGCTGCGCGTCGCGGGTGCTGTCGATAAGCCCTTCCTCACGCATGCGCGCCAGATGCTGCGACGTGGCGGAAGGACTTAACCCCGTGGCACGCGCCAGTTCTCCCGCGCTGGTGCCGGGCGCTCCGCACAGGGTGCAGAGGATCAGCAGGCGACGCGGGTTGCTCATCGCTTTTAAGAGTGTGGCGGCCTGCCCGGCGCTGGCCTGAAGCTGTTCAAGTTCGGTCATAATAGTTTAGCATTTCCTTAATTAAGTAAATGCTAAACTATTTTATGGCCTCGCGCCAGAGGAGATCGCTATAGATGTGGGTCAGCACCCCCGCAGGGCCAAACTGCTGTTTGATCCACCGCGTGACCTGGCCGGTTGCGGCATGTTGCGTGGCGAGCAGCATACGCGAGTCCTGACGCGGGTTATTAATACGTCGGGTAACCAGCAGCCCCGCGTCTACCGCCTCGCGGGTCATATATTCCGGTAAAAAGCCTATCCCTTCGCCCAGGATCTGACACTGACATTTGGTGTTAAAGTCCGGCACCAGAATGGCCTCCTGCCCGTGCAGCAGCCAGCCGACCTTTTTGTTAATGGTGTGCGCGGTATCTTCCACCATGATGTTGGGATACAGGCGCAGCTGGCTTTCCGCTATCGGCTCCGGGGTGAACGCCAGCGGGTGTTCCGGCGCGATGGCAAAGACCCAGCGGATGGCGCCGATCTCGGTGTAATCAATCCCGCCGCCGTCGAGCAGCGTGTCCGGCGCGCCAATCGCGATATTGGCCTGGTTGTTGATGATGGAGTCCCAGACGCCGTTGTAGACCTCGGTAGTGACGGTAATTTGACAGGTCGGAAACTGTTTTTTCAGCACCTGCAGCAGCCTGGCGGTGTGGCGCGGCGTGTATAAAAGCTGATTAATACAGATGCGCACCCGCGCCTCGATGCCCTGCGAAATGGTATCTATCCCGCGCTTGATGGCGTGGAAGTCGTTTAGCAGGTCGGTGGCCTTACGGTAAAAGTAAAACCCGGGCTCGGTCAGCTCAATGCTGCGCGTGCTGCGGACAAACAGCACCACGTCCAGCCCTGTCTCCATACGCTTAATGGTGTAACTGATGGCGGAGGTCGTCACGCCCAGCTCGGCGGCGGCTTTGCTGAAGCTGCCGAAGCGTGCGGCGGTAGTAAAGGCCAGCAGGTTCTCTTCGGTAAAGATGGAATTCATATCTCACTCCCTTCAGCCATCAGTTTTGAACATATTTTAACAGCGCTGTTACAACACATTTGAAGCCGATCACAGTTCTGACTATTTGCCAAAAGCCGCACGCAGTAAGGCTTCGTCAGACATAAGCATAATGCAGTCTCGAGCGCTAAAACGTGGGGAAACATAAGAAAAAGGTTGCACAGACGCACGTTTTGACCGGTTTGTTGAATTTACCTCAACAATGAATTGACTGTCGATGAATCATTTTTAAGCGGATTCTTTTATGACCAGGCTGTTGCTATTCTCAGGTCAACAGAAATAAAAACATCGGGAGTCTGAATATGTCTGCGAACGAACTCGTTACTGAATTTCTGCTGGCGGCAGAAGAGGGCAATAGCGATGCGCTAAAAGCCTGCCTGGAGAAAGGCGTGGATATTAACGCCACCAATCGACAGAAAAGAACCGCCGTTATTATTGCCAGCCTGAAAAAACATTATGCCTGCGTGGAGTTATTAATTGCCGCCGGGGCGGATATTGATAAACAGGATCAGACCTGCTTTAACCCCTTCCTGATTAGCTGCCTGACCAACGATATTACCCTGCTGCGCATTGTTCTTCCGGCAAATCCGGATCTCGACCGCCTGACGCGTTTTGGCGGCGTGGGCATTACGCCAGCCAGTGAAAAAGGGCACGTGGAGATCGTGCGCGAGCTGCTGGAAAAAACCGATATCAACGTCAACCACACCAACTTTGTCGGCTGGACGCCGCTGCTGGAAGCGATCGTGCTCAACGACGGCGGCGCGAAGCAGCAGGAGATCGTCAAGCTCTTGCTGGATCACGGCGCGAACCCGCACATGACCGATAAATATGGCAAAACCCCGCTCGAACTGGCGCGGGAAAAAGGTTTCGATGCAATAGCCGACCTGCTGCTGGCGGCGGGTGCATAACGCATTCGGCCAGCCTTTCCCGGCTGGCCGTTAATTCAAAAGTATTTTTAACCGACGTGCATTTTGCACGACGGCGGCCCCCTTTTATCCGCTTTCAGGAGAAAATAATGCCAACGAAAATCGTCATAAAAAAGAACACCTATTTTGACTCCGTATCATTAATGTCCGTTTCCACCAAAGCCAATAAATTGCCGGGCGTCGATCAGGCGTTTGTGGCCATGGCAACGGAAATGAACAAAGGCGTATTAAAAAACCTCGGGCTATTAACGCCTGAATTAGCCGAAGCCAAAAACGGCGACCTGATGATCGTTATTAAAGGCGACGCGGCGAATGATGAAACGCTGGCGGCTATTGAAGCGCTGTTCACCCGTAAAGAGAGTGCAGGCTCCCATGAAGCGCGCTACGCCACGATTGCCAGCGCCAAAACCCATCGCCCGGACAGCAACCTCGCGGTCATTTCCGTCAACGGTACCTTCGCCGCCCGCGAAGCGCGCCAGGCGCTGGAAAACGATCTTAACGTGATGCTCTTCTCCGATAACGTATCGCTCGACGACGAGCTGGCGCTGAAGCAGCTCGCGCACCGGAAAGGGCTGCTGATGATGGGGCCGGACTGCGGCACCGCCATCATCAACGGCGCGGGACTGTGCTTTGCCAACGCGGTGCGCCGCGGCTCGATTGGCATCGTCGGCGCATCCGGTACCGGCAGCCAGGAGCTGAGCGTGCGCATTCATGAATTCGGCGGCGGCGTGTCGCAGCTGATTGGCACCGGCGGGCGCGATCTCAGCGAGAAGATCGGTGGCCTGATGATGCTTGACGCCATCGACATGCTCGAAGCCGACGAGGGCACCCAGGTTATCGCACTGATCTCCAAACCAGCGGCTCCTGCCGTGGCAGAAAAGGTGCTGGCCCGCGCGCGCGCCTGCCGCAAGCCGGTGGTTGTTTGCTTCCTCGGCCGCAGCGAACCACCTGCCGATGAAGACGGCCTGCAGTTTGCGCGAGGCACCAAAGAGGCGGCTCTGAAGGCAGTCCTGCTTACCGGCATCAAAAAAGAGTCCCTGGACCTGCATCCGCTCAACTGGCCTTTGATTGAAGAGGTGCGCACCCGCCTGACCCCGCAGCAGAAGTACATTCGCGGCCTGTTCTGCGGCGGCACCCTGTGTGACGAAGCGATGTTTGCGGCGCTTGCGAAATTCGACGACGTCTACAGTAACATCCAGCCGGATCCGTCTAAGCGCCTGAGCGACATCAGCGTCAGTAAAGCCCACACCTTCCTCGACTTTGGCGACGACGACTTCACCAACGGCAAGCCGCACCCGATGATCGACCCGACCAACCGCATCAGCCGCCTGCTGCAGGAGGCGCGCGATCCGGAGGTGGGCGTCATCGTGATGGACTTCGTGCTGGGCTTCGGCGCGCATGAGGATCCGGTCGGCGTGATGATCGACGCCATCAAAGAGGCACAGGCCATCGCGAAGGCCGATCGCCGTCCGCTTGAGATCCTCGGCTACGTGCTCGGCACCGACCAGGATCCGCAGTCGCTGGCGCAGCAGTGTCAGCTGCTGACCGACGCAGGCGTCATCTGGGCCAGCAGCAGTACCAACACCGGATTACTGGCACGCGAATTTGTTTGCAAAGGGGAGAAAGCATAATGACGACCTTATTCAACCAGCCGCTGAACGTCATTAACGTCGGTATTGCGATGTTCAGCGACGATCTCAAAAAACAGCACGTTCCCGTCACCCAGCTCGACTGGACGCCGCCGGGACAGGGCAATATGCAGGTCGTGGAGGCGCTTGACCAGCTGGCGGAAAAACCGCTGGCGGAGAAAATCGCCGCCGCTAACCACATCGCCCTTGAGCGCATTATTCAGTCCCATCCGGTGCTGGTGGGCTATGACCAGGCCATTAACGTGGTGCCGGGCATGACCCGCACCACCATTCTGCACGCCGGTCCGCCCGTCTCCTGGGAAAACATGTGCGGGGCGATGAAGGGCGCGGTCACCGGGGCGCTGGTGTTTGAAGGGCTGGCGAAAGATCTGGACGACGCGGCAAGGCTTGCCGCCTCCGGGGAGATTGCCTTCTCGCCCTGCCACGAGCACGACTGCGTGGGCTCCATGGCGGGCGTCACCTCCGCGTCGATGTTTATGCACATCGTTGAAAACAAAACCTACGGCAACCGCGCGTTCACCAACCTCAGCGAGCAGATGGCGAAGATCCTGCGCATGGGGGCCAACGACCAGAGCGTGATCGACCGCCTGAACTGGATGCGCGACGTGCTCGGCCCAATGCTGCGCGACGCCATGAAGATTATCGGCGAAATCGACCTGCGCCTGATGCTGGCCCAGGCGCTGCACATGGGCGACGAGTGCCACAACCGCAACAACGCGGGCACCACGCTGCTTATTCAGGCGCTGACGCCGGGGCTGATCCAGGCGGGCTATCCGGTGGAGCAGCAGCGCGAGGTGTTCGAGTTCGTCGCCAGCAGCGACTACTTCTCCGGCCCGACGTGGATGGCGATGTGTAAAGCCGCTCTGGACGCCGCGCACGGCATTGAGTACAGCACCGTCGTCACCACCATGGCGCGCAACGGCTACGAGTTTGGCCTGCGTATTTCCGGCCTGCCGGGGCAGTGGTTCACCGGCCCGGCGCAGCAGGTGATTGGCCCGATGTTCGCAGGCTATAAGCCGGAAGACTCCGGGCTGGATATCGGCGACAGCGCCATCACCGAAACCTACGGCATCGGCGGCTTTGCGATGGCGACGGCCCCGGCGATTGTTGCGCTGGTGGGCGGGACGGTGGATGAAGCCATCGACTTCTCCCGTCAGATGCGCGAAATCACCCTCGGCGAAAACCCGAACGTCACCATTCCGCTGCTCTCGTTTATGGGCATCCCAACCGCCATCGACATTACCAAAGTCGCGGGCAGCGGCATTCTGCCGGTGATTAACACCGCCATTGCCCATAAAGATGCGGGCATCGGCATGATTGGGGCGGGCATCGTTCACCCGCCGTTTAGCTGTTTTGAAAAGGCGCTGTTGACCTTCCGCGAGCGCTACTTTTTATAAGGCAAGCATCCATGAAAAACATGAAACTGGAGTGGAAAAGAGGTGACTGGGCGGCCTATTTCGGGTTGATGACCAACAACCTGACCAATTTGCTGACCATGATGGGGCTGCTCATTTTTGTCGTCGGCATCCCGAAGGAGATTGTTTATGGACGCATCGCGCCGGCCTTCGGGCTGGCGGTGCTGGTGGCGAGTATTTGCTACGCGTGGTTCGGCATGCAGATGGCGCGCCAGACCGGGCGAGCGGACGTCACCGCGCTGCCGTCCGGCCCCAGCGCGCCGTCAATTTTTACCGTGACCTTCCTGGTGCTGATGCCGGTGTATCAGCAAACGGGCGATGCGGAGTTCGCCATTCAGATTGGCCTGGTGTGGTGCTTTGTTGAGGCGATGATCCTGGCGGGCGGTTCGTTCCTGGGTGAGACCATCCGCAAGATGATCCCGCGTACCGTGCTGCTGTCGTGCCTCTCCGGTTTGGGCCTGCTGCTGCTGGCGATGAACCCGATGCTGCAGGCGTTCGAAGCGCCGACCGTGTCGTTTATCGTATTGCTGCTGATCTTCATTAACTGGTTTGGCAAAAAGCCGATTTTCGCCCGTATTCCGACCGGCCTGCTGCTGCTGATAGCCGGTACCGCACTGGCGTGGATCTCCGGCCTGCAAAGCCCGGAAGCGATTAAAGCGTCCATGTCATCCTTCGGCTTTAACCCGCCGCAGGTGCACGTAGAAGGCTTCCTGCAGGGCCTGCCGCACGCGCTGCCGTATCTTGCCTCTGCCGTGCCGCTGGGGCTGGCAAACTACATCTTTGACCTGGAGAACATTGAAAGCGCCCACGCGGCGGGGGATGCGTATCCGACGCGCAAGGTGATGCTGGCGAACGGTCTGGCCTCCATGCTCGGCTGCCTGATGGGCAACCCGTTCCCGGTGACGGTCTACGTCGGCCATCCCGGCTGGAAAGCGATGGGGGCCAGCATCGGCTACACGCTGGCCTCGGGCGTGACCATGTTCATCGTGCCGCTGTTCGGGCTGGGGGCGTTTATGCTCGCCATCATTCCGATGACCGCCATCGTGCCGATTCTGGTGTTTATCGGCGTCGTGACGGCCAACCAGGTGGTAAGGGAAACGCCCAAAGTGGAGGTGCCCGTTATCTTCATCTGCCTGTTCCCGTGGATCGCCAACTGGGCGTTGACCATGATGAACAGCGTGATGGGGGCGGCAGGCACCAGCGCGGCCAAAATCGGCACCGACGTGCTGCACAGCAAGGGGATCTACTACGAGGGATTAGTCCATCTGGGGAACGGCGCACCGCTCGCCAGCATGCTGTGGGGCTGTATCGCCATCTTCGCCATCATCAACAAGCCGCTGCGCGGGGCCGTTGCGGCTGCGGGTGGGGCGCTGCTGGCGCTGTTTGGGGTGATCCATGCACCGGTGGTGGGATTTGCCGAAGGCAGTTCGCTGATGTTCGTCACCGCGTATCTGATGATGGGCGGCATGTTTGTGGTGAAGCATGTGCTGGATAGCCGCGAAGCGGCGAGCGCAGCCCCTGGTACCGTTGCGAAGGAAAATGTATGAAAGAGCTTATGGTCGTCGCCATCGGCGGCAACAGCATTATCAAAGACAACGCCAGCCAGTCGGTTGAACATCAGGCGCAGGCGGTGAAAGCGGTGGCAGAGTCGGTGCTGGAAATGCTGGCCTCCGACTATGACATCGTGCTCACCCACGGCAACGGCCCCCAGGTGGGGCTGGATCTGCGCCGCGCCGAAATCGCCCACGAGCGGGAAGGACTGCCGCTGACCCCGCTGGCAAACTGCGTGGCGGATACCCAGGGCGGCATCGGCTACCTGATCCAGCAGGCGCTCAACAATTGCCTGGCCGCACGCGGGGAGCAAAAAGCGGTCACGGTCGTCACGCAAGTGGAGGTGGATAAAAACGATCCCGGCTTTACGCGCCCGACGAAACCTATTGGTGCCTTCTTCAGCGAGGCGCAGCGCGACGAGCTGCAGCGCACGCACCCGGACTGGCGTTTTGTTGAGGACTCCGGCCGTGGCTATCGCCGCGTGGTGGCATCACCCCAGCCGCTGCGGATTGTCGAGGCGGATGCCATTAAGACGCTCACCCAAAAAGGATACGTGGTGATCGGCGCGGGCGGCGGCGGGATCCCGGTCGTGCGCAGCGAACAAGGGGATTACCAGAGCGTCGATGCGGTAATTGATAAAGATCTCTCCACCGCGCTGCTGGCGCGGGAGATCGGCGCCGACGTGCTGGTGATTACCACCGGCGTGGAAAAGGTGTGCGTCAACTTTGGCAAGCCAAACCAGCAGGCGCTGGACACCGTTAACGTGGTGCAGATGATGCGTTATATGGAAGAAGGCCACTTTCCGGCAGGCAGCATGCTGCCCAAAATCGTCGCCTCGCTGGAATTCTTAAACCACGGCGGCAAGCGGGTGATCGTCACCTCGCCGGACTGCCTGCCCGCCGCGCTGCGCGGAGAAACTGGTACCCATATTGTTAATGAAGGAAGATAAGATGAGTGAAAATAAAAGCCGCCGCGAGTTTATCAGCCAGAGCGGCAAAATGGTCACCGCCTGTGCGCTGTTTGGCGCGACCGGATCCGTCGCGTATGCTGCTGACTCCGCAAAGCCAAACTGCGAGACGGGTAAACCGATGAACATTACCGCGAAGTATTACTATCTGGACAACGTGCTGCTCGAAGCCGGGTTTAACGTTGATGGCAGCGTGGCGACAGGCACCCGCACCGAGCTGAAAACACTGGAGATTAAAGACGGGAAGATCGTCGCCCTGCGCGATAACAAGAGCCACGCCGACGCAACCCGGCCGCACTATGACGCGGGCGGCAAGCTGATGCTCCCGGCGATGCGCGACATGCACATTCACCTGGATAAAACCTTCTACGGTGGCCCGTGGCGCTCGCTGAACCGTCCGGCGGGCACCACAATTCAGGACATGATCCGCCTTGAGCAGAAGCTGCTGCCGGAGCTGCAGCCCTACACCCAGGAACGCGCGGAAAAGCTGATCGATCTGATCCAGTCGAAAGGCTCCACCATCGCCCGCAGCCACTGCAACATTGAGCCGGTTTCCGGCCTGAAAAACCTGGAAAATTTGCAGGCGGTGCTGGCGCGCCGCAAAGCGGGTTTTGACTGCGAAATCGTCGCCTTCCCGCAGCACGGCCTGCTGCTGTCGAATTCTGAAAAGCTGATGCGCGAGGCGATGCAGGCCGGGGCGCACTACGTGGGCGGGCTGGACCCAACCAACGTCGACGGCGCGATGGAGAAATCCCTCGATCTGATGTTCCAGATTGCGCTGGACTACGACAAAGGGGTGGACATTCACCTGCACGAAACCAGCCCGGCGGGCGTGGCGGCGGTGAACTACATGGTCGAAACCGTGGAGAAAACGCCGGAGCTGAAGGGCAGGCTGACCATCAGCCACGCCTTCGCGCTGGCGACGCTCAACGAGCAGCAGGTGGATGAGATCGCCACCCGCATGGCGGCGCAGCAGGTGACCATCGCCTCCACGGTGCCGATTGGCACCCTGCATATGCCGCTGAAGCAGCTGCGTGAGAAGGGCGTGTTCGTGATGACGGGGACCGACAGCGTGATCGACCACTGGTCGCCGTACGGTCTGGGGGACATGCTGGAAAAAGCGAATCTTTATGCGCAGCTCTACATCCGCCCCAATGAGCAGACGCTCTCCCGCGCGCTCGGTATCGCCACCGGCGACGTGCTGCCGCTGAACGACAAAGGCGAACGCGTGTGGCCAAAAGCGCAGGACGACGCCAGCTTTGTGCTGGTGGATGCTTCCTGCTCCGCCGAGGCCGTGGCGCGCATTTCACCCCGTACCGCGACGTTCCATAAGGGCAACCTTGTCTGGGGTGTCGTAGGCTAAAAGCGAGCCGGGTGGCGGCTTCGCCTTACCCGGCCTACTGAAACCCTCAAATCGTAGGCCGGGTAAGCGCAGCGTCACCCGGCAATGTTTTATACTGGGAGTCACATTCTTAAAGAGGGATCTGCCATGGCACAAAACATCTACGACAACCCGGCGTTTTTCGAAGGCTACGCCCAGCTTCCGCGCTCGGTTCAGGGGCTGGAAGGCGCGCCGGAGTGGCCCGCGCTTAAGGCCATGCTGCCGGATTTAACCGGCAAATCGGTTGTCGATCTCGGGTGCGGCTACGGCTGGTTCTGCCGCGCAGCGCGTGAGCTGGGCGCAGCTGACGTCACGGGGGTTGATATCTCAGAAAAGATGCTCGCCCGCGCAGCGGAGCTTACCGCTGATCCACAGGTCCACTATCAGCGTAGCGATCTGGAATCTCTCACGCTCAACGAGAACAGCCTCGATCTGGTCTACAGCTCGCTGGCGCTGCACTACCTGCCGGAGCTGGACACGCTGTTCGCCAGGGTTCAGCGCGCGCTCAAGCCCGGCGGCAGCCTGGTCTTTTCGATGGAGCACCCGATTTACACCTGCGCCTCCCGTCAGGGCTGGCTGACCGACGATAGCGGCGAGCGGTTCTGGGGCGTGAACCATTATCAGGAAGAAGGCAAGCGCGTCAGCAACTGGCTGGCGGACGGTGTTATCAAGTATCACCGCACGCTGGGCACCACGCTTAACGCGCTGATCGGGGCCGGGTTAACGATAAGCGAGGTCAACGAGTGGGGGCCAACGCAGGCGCAGATTGACGCCTGGCCCGCGCTGGCCGAAGAGGCGGAGCGCCCGATGCTGGTGCTGATCGCCGCCCGTAAGGCTCAGTAACCCACCTTATACACCCGCCCGCTCTGCACGCCTTCCACGCTGCGGCGGTAGGCCTGCGCCACGGTCGCGGCGGGAACGCTTTCAAAGCCCGGGAAGAATCCGTCGTACGCTTCGGCGGATTCGGTGAGTACCGTCGGGCTAATCAGGTTGATGCGGATCCCGCGCGGCAGCTCGCAGGCGGCAGCGCGGACAAACCCTTCCAGCGCCGCATTTACCGTGGTGGCATTTACGCCCTGCGCAATCGGCTCGTGCGCCACAATTCCGCTTATCAGCGTAATCGAGCCGCCTTCGTTCAGATAGTGCTGGCCGGTCAGCGCCAGTCGCACCTGCCCGAGCAGTTTATCCTGCAGGCCCTGGTTGAAGTCACTGTCCTTCATGGTCGCGAGCGGGCCAAAGTAAAGGCCACCGCTGGCGGACACAATCGCATCCACCGGGCCGATTTTCTCAAACAGCGCCTGGACGCTCGCCTGCGAGGTGATATCCACCTGCTCGTCGCCCTGCGTGCGGCCCACGCGGATGACTTCGTGACGACGACTCAGCTCTTCCGTTACCGCACGACCGACCGTACCGCTGGCACCAATAATGACGATTTTCATAGCTGACTCCTTATGTTGTGAGCCTTCATTCTTTAATAAATAAAAATGCAGATAAACTGGGCTAGAGTTAGAGGATTGCTAACCAGGAGTTTGGAATATGGATAAGCTTCGCGGTATGGAGACGTTTATTGCGGTGGTGGAAAGCGGCAGCTTTACCGGCGCGGCGTCACGTCTGGAGATGTCGGCGGTGATGGTGGGGAAGTATATTGCCCTGCTGGAGTCCCAGCTCGGCACCCGCCTGCTGGAGCGTAACACGCGCCGTCAGAGCCTGACGGATGCCGGACGAGTCTATTTCGACGAGGCGAAGCGGGTGCTGGAGCAGGTCGTGATTGCCGAAAGCGCGGTGGAACGCCTGCGTGCCGCGCCGTCTGGCACCCTGCGCGTCACGGCGCCCACGTCGTTTGGCGGCTGCGTGATTGCCCCGTTGACGGCAACCTTTTTACAGCGCTACCCGGAGGTACGCATCGAGCTGGATCTCACCAACCGGATGGTCGATCTGGTGGAGGAGGGCGTCGATCTGGCCATTCGCATTGGTGACGTTCGTAATGACGATCTGGTGGCGAAATACCTGTGCCCCTACAACATGGTGATCTGCGCAGCGCCGGATTATTTAGCGCGACACGGCACGCCGCAAACGCCAGACGATCTGGTGGATCATCTGTGTCTTTCGCACACGGTGTGGACGGCACGTAACGAGTGGCGGCTGCCGGGCGTGGAAGGGGAGGTACGCTGGAAGCGGGATGCGATCTTAAGATGTAACGACGGCTACGGCTTGCGCATGGCGGCGCGAGCCGGGGCGGGGTTATTGCTGCAACCGGAGGTGCTGGTGGCGGAAGAGCTGGCAAGCGGCAGGCTGGTGCGTGTGCTGGAGCCGTTCACACCCGCGCCGAGGCCGGTGCATTTATTGTGGCGTCAGGATTTACGTCAACTGCCTAAGCTTACGGAATTTATCGCCCATATTCTGCTAAGATTGGGCACAATATAAAAAAAGAAGGTAATCAAAGAATGTCTGCAAATAAACTCGCCAGCAGCGCGCAGGGCCTGCAATCCTCTGCCATCCGTGAATTATTAAAACATAGCAAAATGGCCGGAGTGATTTCGCTGGGCGGGGGTATTCCTAATCCCGATCTGTTCGATCACGAAGGGCTTAAAATTGCCGCTGATGCCGTCTTATCACAGCATTTTGGCGAGGCGTTCCAGTACGGCCTGACGGAAGGCGTCCCGGGGCTGCGCGAAGAAATTAAACGCATCTGCGAGGGGCGCGGTATCGCCTGTAAGTCCGATGATGTGGTCGTGACCTCCGGTTCACAGCAATCGCTTGACGTGCTGGCGCGTGCGTTAATCAACCCGGGTGACACCGTTGTGGTTGAGCGTCCAACCTATCTTGCCGCGTTGCAGGTCTTCGGTCTGGCGCAGGCGAATTTTGAATCCGTTGGCACCGACGGCGACGGCATGAAGGTGGATGAGCTTGAAGCGCTGGCGGCGAAGAAAACCATCAAAGCGGTCTATATTGTTCCGACGTTTGGCAACCCTGGCGGGGTAACCCTTTCTGAAGCGCGTCGCAAACAGCTGGTGGAATTATCAAAGCGTTATGATTTCGTGATTATCGAAGACGACCCGTACAGCGAAATTAATTACACCGATGAAGTCTTCCGCCCGTTGATTGCTCATGCCAAAGATATCGGCAATGAAGAGAACGTGGTGTATACCTCAACCTTCTCTAAAATCCTCGCGCCGGGGACTCGCGTAGGCTGGGTGCTGGTGCCGGAATGGCTGAAGCGCGCGGTAGTGAACCTTAAGCAAACCACCGATCTGCACACCAGCACGCTGTCGCAGCTGATGACGTATGAGTACCTGAAAACCGGTCGTCTAGCGGGGCAGATTAAAACGATCCGTGAAGCCTATCGCCAGAAATACCAGACGTTCGCCACCGAGCTGGAGTCCGAGCTGGGCGATGTGATGTCGTTCCACAAGCCGAAGGGCGGTATGTTCCTGTGGGCGAAGATGAATAATGGTAGTAACACCACCCGCTGGCTTGAAAAAACGTTAAGCAACGGCGTAGTATTTGTGCCCGGCGAGTTTTTCTACTGCAATGAGCCAGACCCAACGACGCTGCGCATGTCATTTGTGACGCCAACGGATGAAGATCTGAAAGAGGCGGTTCAACGCCTGAAAAAATCGCTCTAAAAGAGCTGCGCATAATGGCTTTCCTGCCGTTATGCGCAATACGCGTTCAGGGCGGCACGGGCCGCTATCGTTCATGGTGAGTTCCATGTTTGAATTTCTGATCGGTGTCGTTACCCACACGCCCGTCTGGGTGTGGGTGCTGTTTATCTTCCTCATCTCTCGCGGCATTAAAGCCCGCAGGCCTGCCACCGTTACGCTGGAAAGGCTTGCCATCATTCCGGCGATTTTTCTTATCTGGGATATTTACGATCTGGTGGTCTACCGCACGTTAACCCCCGGGACTGTCGCATTGTGGACGGCGGGGATCCTCGCCGGGGCCGCGCTGGGGTATTTCCTGATTAAGCAGGCTGGTATTACCCGTGCAGAGGCGCCGCGCACCCTTTTCCGCCAGGCAGACTACACCGCGCTGCCGTTTATGATGCTGGCGTTTGGGGTCAAGTATGTGCTGGGCGTGATGAGCGCGGTCTCTCCCCAGACGATGCAGCAGCCCAGCATGAGCGCGCTGGCGATCGTCTCCGGCGGCGTATTTGCCGGCGTGTTTCTCGGGAAATTTGCGCGTTATATTGGGGTGTATAACAGCGCCGCACCGCGCCCGGCGGAGTGATATCTCCGCGCCTGTCCGAATCAGGCTACATCCGGCTGGCCTGATTTTCGCTTAGCTATGACGTCCGCAACGGTCTTTATACGGCTTAGCTCCTCCTGCGTCCTGGAGTTAGATTGGGCTTCCCAGATATCGACGTTCAGCTGTAAGTTAAGCCAAAATTCAATCGTGGTATCAAACGCTTTTGCCAGTTTTATCGCCATATCGGCAGTAAGCTTGCGATTGTTATTGACCAGCGCGCTGATGGTGTTGCGGTGAACATTGAGCATCTCCGCCAGATCGCTGATTTTCAGATTGAGCGGTTCAAGATACTCATACTGCAACACGTCGCCCGGCGTGGTAGGTTTGCGGAGTGCCTGTTGAAGTGTCATGGGTGATGCCTCACTTGTGTTGCGCGTACCTGTGTGGAGAGAGGTAGAGATCGTCTGCTTTACCCTCTGTCCAGAGAAATACGAGCCTGTATTGCCTGTTTACCCGGATTGAGGAATATCCCTTCAGCGGAGGATTTAATGCTTCATACATATTGCCCGGTGGCGATCGTAAATCCCGGTGCGAGGTAGCTGCATTGATTATGTCGAGCTTTCTCGCAAGCGCTGTTTCCAGATTTGAAGGAATAACATTGCTCGATTTACCGTAAAGAAAAAAATCCTCAAGCCATTGATCCCGAAAATAACTAATCATAATGCTGGCGAGCTCCACTCCATGAAGCTGATTGAATAGTAATGCACTCCCGCACTGTGCGCAAGTGCGTTTTTGTCTGCGGTTAATATTACCTGGGCGATGGCTGAAGGGAAGTGGGATGCATGACTAAAGGTTAATACTCCGAGGTAGGTTCTAGTTCTGGCATGCGGTTTAATGCCCGGTGGCGCTGCGCTTGCAAGGGCCTACGGATATGTAGGCCGGGTAAGGCGAAGCCGCCACCCGGCGATTGACTACCGCTCCCTCAGCGCCTCTTTTGCCCGGTTAAACGGCTTGATCAGATAATCCAGCACCGTTTTCTCTCCGGTCTTAATGTCCACCGTCGCAATCATCCCGGGCACAATCGAGAAGTGCCTGCCCGCCTTATTCACCAGGTAATCCTGGCTGGTGCGGATAAACACCCGGTAATAGAACACTTCCGGCTTGGCCTCGTCCTGGATGGTATCCGGAGAAATCGTCTCCACCACCCCGTGCAGCCCGCCGTAAATGGCGTAATCGTAGGCGGTGATTTTGACCAGCGCCTCCTGGTTCGGGTGGATAAAGGCGATATCGCGCGGCGACAGGCGGGTTTCAATCAGCAGGTGATCGTCCACCGGCACAATCTCCATCAGCTCGCCGTTGGGTGGGATCACGCCGCCGATGGTGGTGACCTTGATGTTTTTTACGATCCCGCGCACCGGGGATTTTACGGTCAGACGGGTGACGGAATCCTGGCGGCCCTTGAGGATGGCCGAAACCATATCCACCTCCGCGTTGGCTTTGGAGAGCGCCTCGCGCGCCTGAACGTAATACTGCGAGCGTACGTCGGTGAGCTTCAGCTCCAGGTCGCTTTTCTGCCGCTGCAGGCGAAGCACCTCCACGTGGCTGGCGGCGCCGGTTTTGACCAGCCGCTGGGTGATGGCCAGCTCCTTATTGGCGAGATCTAACGCGGCGCGCAGCTCCCGCTGCGTATCCTCCAGCTGCGCGCGGCGGGAGTTGTAGAGCCGCGTTTCGTCAGCCATCAGATCCGGCCATTGTGCCAGCGAAGGGGGAAACTTCAGCGGGAGATCGTTCACCTCGGCGTACAGGCGGGCGCTGGAGGCCAGTGAAGCCCGGTAGCGCGCTGCACTTTCGCCGACGTTCGATTCGGAACGCGTCGGATCGAGCCGCGCCAAAACCTGTCCGGCCTGCACCTGATCGCCCTCGTGAACGTTCAGCTCGGTGAGGATCCCGCCGTCCAGCGACTGTAACACCTGCTCGCGCGAGCTGGGGATCACTTTACCCGAGCCGGTTGATACCTCATCCAGCATGCCAAACCATGCCCAGACGCCCAGCACCACAAACATCAGCAGCGAGAAGATCACGATCCGACGCGCGCCGGTGTAGCCGCTTTCGGAGTCGAGGGCATTATCCAGATCGTCCATCGCCGCCACATCACGCTGACTGATTTTCATTTTTCCACTCCCGTCCGGTTGCTGCCTGCTGCTGTTGCTGCATACGGCTGTTGTTCAGCGCCTGGGCTTTTGGCGCGTCCATCACCAGCATCCCCTCTTTCAACACCACGACACGCTCCACCAGTTCCAGAACCGGTACGCGATGCGTGGCGACAATCAGGGTGCGATGCCCGAGCCAGTCGCCCAGGCGCTGGATGAATTCCCGCTCGGTGTGCTCGTCCAGCGATGCGGTGGGTTCATCCATCAGCACGATATTCGGATCGCGCAGCAGCATTCGCGCCAGCAGAATCGACTGGCGCTGCCCGCCGGATAACCCCACGCCGTTTTCCATGATCGGGTAGTCCAGCCCTTTGGGCAGCTTCTGCACAAAGCCCGCCGCGCCGGTCAGCTCCAGCGCCTCGAAAATCTCTTCGTCGGTGGCGCGCGGCATGCCGAGGGTGATGTTTTCGCGCAGAGTGCCGTAAAACAACCGGGCGTTCTGGGTCATAAAGCCGACGTTGCGCCGTACGTCGGCGACGTCGAGATGCGGCAGACTGAAGTTATCAAGCCGCAGCTCGCCGGCCGCCAGATCCATCCCACCCGCCATGGCCTGCAGCAGGGTTGATTTGCCCGCGCCGTTGCGCCCCAGAATTGCCACTTTCTCACCCGGTCGGATCTCCAGCCGGTTAATGCGCAGCGCCATGCGCGGATCGTCCGGCTGATAGCGGAACTGCGCCTGCTCGAAAAGATAGTGTCCGCGCAGTACGTCCTGGCGAATTGGCGTCTCCTCGCGCTGGTTTTCGGTGGGAAGCTGCATGATGCTGTCCAGCCCCTCTTTTGCCGCTTTGACCTGCTGCCAGCGCGCCAGCACGCCGCACAGCGTCGCCATCGGGGCGATCATGCGGGAGGCCAGCATCGACGCGGCGACCACCGAGCCGGTAGTTAATGTCCCGTCGATCACCATCGGGGCGCCGACCACAATTACCCCGGCGTAGACCAGGCTCTGAATGGTCATCCCCCAGCTGATCAGGTTCTGCGTCAGCTCACGGGTGCGCAGGCCGGATTCGGCGGTGATCTGGATATAGCTGTTCCACTGCTGCAAAAAGCGGTTTTCCGCCTGCATCAGCTTGATGTCCTCCAGCCCCTGCACGCTCTCCACCAGCACCGCATTGCGCAGGGTTGATTCATGCGCCGACTGCTTTGCCAGCTCCGCCAGCTTTTTCTGCAGCAGCAGGCCGGGCAGGACCATGATCACCGCCGCGACCGGGGCGATCCACGCCAGCTGTGGGGCGATGATCGCCAGCACCACCACGAACAGTAAAAAGAAGGGCAGGTCGACAATCGTCGAGATGGTGGACGATGTCACCATCTCGCGGATCTGCTCCAGCTCGCGCAGCTGAGAGATAAAGCTGCCGGTGGAGCGGGGGATCGCGCTGTTGCGCAGCCGCAGCGCGTGGCCGAATACGCGATCCGAAACGCGCATATCCGAGCGCTTGCCCAGCAGATCCATAATGTGCCCGCGCGCCACGCGCAGCACAAAACCAAACAGGGTGGCGATCAGCACCCCGATGGTCAGGACGTAAAGCGTCGGGTAGGACTGGGCGGGGATCACCCGGTCATAGACCTGCATGGAAAAGACGATCCCGGAGAGCGACAGCACGTTGATAAAGAGGGCTGCCAGCATAACCCAGCTGTAGGGACGCAGATCGCGCATCACCAGCCGGTAGAGCCAGTCCGGACGGTATTTTGAGATATAGGCGTCCACGCGGCTGTCCTTCAGCGCGGCGAGTGGACGCAGGGCAATAACGTGGCGGATTGCGGGCAGCATTGCCGTCATCGACAGTCGGTTGGTGTAGGTCTCATCGCCGAAAAAGCTGACCTCCAGCGTATCGTCCCCGTCGAAATGCTCAATCACGCCGATCCTGCCGTCATGCATCGCCACCACTACCGGCAGACGCCAGCTGTTGATCGCCTGCCGATCGTCGGTAAGGAGCTGAAACGACAGCCCCGCTTCGCGGGCCAGATGGGTGAGGGCGGGTACCATCGGTTTGCCTTTCAGCCACGGCGCACCCGCCAGCAGCGCGCCGGGAGAACAGGCGACGCGGTAGCGCGTGGCGACAAAACCAAAGGCCTGCGCCCACTGCGCCAGCGCCTCATCCGTCATGTTTTCACCTTGCGGGATATCACGCTGCTTCATGGCTGGATCTCCACTGTCTGGATGGTGCGGTTATCAAGATCGAACGCATGACGCAACTGGCCGGTGTTATACAGGCAGTTGAGCTGCAGCTGGTGCAGCTGACCGAGGGTCTGCTGCTGGGTGAAGCGCGCCTGATAAACCTCCTGCTCGGCGTTGAGCACATCGAGCAGCGGGCGCGAGCCGAGATCGAGATACTGCTGCTGGTACAGCTCGCGGGTGCGGGCGCTGAGGGCTTCCTGGCGGCCCTGGATTTGCAGCGTGCTTTGCAGGCTCATCACCTGGCTGCGGGCTTCCATCAGCTTCTGGCGGACATCAAGACGCGTACGCTGAATAGTGGACTGCGCCGCCTCCACCGCGTGTCCGGCAGCGTTACGCCGGGCGGTGAGGCCACCACCCTGGTAGAGCGGCATCTGCACTTTCACCCAGGCGGAATACTGGGTGCGATCCCGCGTTTCGCTCCCCGCATAGCGATCGTTCATGTAGTGACGCACCTCCGGCTCCAGCGAGACGGTTGGCGTCATCTGCGCGTCGGCGTAGTCGAGGTTAGCCTGGGCGACGTTGGCCTGCGCCCAGGCGGCAAGTACCGCGGGCACCAGGCGATCGTCCGGCTCGGCGATGTCGCAGCTCTTGCCCAGCTTTTGCGGAAAGTCATTGCTGATTGCGTTCAGGCTGTTCCAGCCGAGAAAGCTCATCAGCGTGGCGCGGGCGCTGTCCAGGCTGGCCTGGTACTGCATCAGCTGGGCGCGCGCGCCTTCGATACGGGCATCGGTCTGCACCACGTCAGAGAGCGACGTGGCCCCTTCGTCGTTACGCTGGCGGGTCAGCGTGCCAATAGAGGAGAGGGCGCCGAGCTGTTCTTTAGCGGTGTCGACCATCTGCTGCAAGGTTTGCACCTGCACCATGGCGATGGCGGTATCGTGAGCAATGGTATCGATACTCACCAGCACGTTGGCCTGCTGCTGGGCAACGCCGGCGCTCTCGGCGCGCACCTGGCTGGCCACTTTGCCAAAGTCGTAGAGCATCTGTGAGAGAGAGAGCACCAGCGACGGCGTAAAGCCGTTCTGGTCGCCGTCATGGGAATAACCACTGTCCACGCCGGCATTAATCTGGGGATAGTATTTTGATTTAGCGACATCCACCTCTTCGCTCTGTTCATAGAGTTTCCCCACGGCTTCGCTGATGGCCGGGTGCCAGGTGACGGCGCGGTTGACGGCCTCGCCAAGCTGCAATGAACCGGGGGCGGCTTTGCCAGCCGCAGGGGCGACGCGGCCATTGAGCGAGGGGAGTTCCTGCGTTTCACGGAGCTGTCCGGTATTGATGATTGCCGCCGGGTTCGCGCAGAGAGCGGGCACAGATATCAGGCAGCACGAGAGCCACCAGTAAGGCATCTTCATTCCCATGTCATATCCCTATTAAAAAAGTACGGCTTTATTATTTATGCCCGGGCGCTGTGCGCCCGGGTCATCTCTTGCAGTTGCTATCAGGTAATGATGTGTTGCTGGTTAACAAGCTCGTCGTAGGTGGTCTGAACGCCATCAAGCGTAACGAGCGTGGTATTAGTGTAGGTGCCTCCCGCACCGTCACGGTCGATGGAGATCACGGTATTGCCATTACTATTAGTGACATGGAGATAATTCCCCAGCGTCGAGGCGCTACCGTTCCAGCCCACCAGCAGATCGCCGATGTCGATCTTGTCCCCCTGCGCCAGCGAGAAGCCGGTCCAGTGATCGCCCGCGGTGCTGCTGACGTTACCCGCCGTGGCATTTCCCACCGTACTGTTCAGCACCTGGTAAATCAGCGTATCGCCGTAGGCCGTACCGGTGATGGCATCGTTATGTTCCGAGCTGATGAACTGCGGCGCCATATTGATGGTCAACGTGGCGCTGTCCGTTCTTCCGGCAGAGTCGGTCAGGGTGTAGTTGAAGGTCTCCTTCGACGTCATGGCTGAAAGTGATACCCCGCTGTTGAGGGTATAGGTGTAATGACCGTCTGCGCCGATCGCCAGGATGCCGTAATGGCCGGTGATGTTCACCGTTGCGCTGCCGGTATACGGATCCAGCGTGGTGGCCACGCCGTTGTAGCCGGTCACGCTCAGACGGGTATCCACCGAGTGCAGCTGATCCAGCACGCCGCCAGAGTCGGTACCGTCAAAGATATTGCCGTTGACGGTGTGGCTGCCGGTGACGTCGAAATCACTCAGCGAGTAGGTAGTGCCGTTCACGCTTGGCGTGATGGTGATGTTCCCGACGCTGAGCCCCGGTACGCTACCGGTAAAGTTCAGCGTATAGGTCCCGGCGTTGAGATCCAGCCCGGTCAGCAGGACGTCGATGCTGCCGCCCAGCAGCGAACCGCCGCTGAAGGAGCCGCTGCGGATCACGCCCGAGCCGTCGCTGATGGACCAGGTCACCGTCAGCCCGCCCAACGACAGCAGCGAGGCCACGTTAAAGTGCAGCGACGCGTTGTGCAGCGCGGTGTTCGGGTCGACCACGAAGGTTCCGCTGCCGGAGCCCTGGGTTGATGAAAATACGGCTGTCGTCCAGGTGACGGTGCCGACAGTGGTATCGGAGTAGGTCGACGTGTGGTGCACCGAGGTGAGGTCCATCGTGGTGCTGACATCGTTCACCGCATCCATCGCCCGCGCGGTTGGGGTGATGTTAAGCGATGCCGTATCCTTCGAGCCGTCTAGCGCGGTAACGGTGTAGACGAAGGTGTCCGGCGTGCTGATATGGTCCGCCCCCACGCCGCTTCTCAGGGTATAGGTGTACTGGCCGGACGAATTGATGGTCAGCGTGCCGTATTCGCCCTGAATATCGGTTGTTCCACTGCTGTTGACCGTCACGCCGTTCACTTCCGTGACCACGGTGCCTGCCGGAACAGGGTCATTCGCCAGCACGTCGCCCGTGGTGGTTTCGCTGATGCTCGCCACGCTGTAGACATGATCCTGCAGGACGCTCAGCGTGTAGCCCGTCAGGACGGCGATCCCCGATGCGGTATTGAGTAAGAACAGGTACTCCCCGGCAGGCAGATTCAGCGTCAGCTGGGATGACGTGCCCCCCAGCAGCGGGGCGCGCAGCCAGCCCGACTCGACGCGAACCTGCTCGAAGGTCTGGGTGGCGTTGTTGAACTTATAGACATACAGATCGAATACCGACGCCAGCGCCACGCCGCCCACGGAGGCCTGGATGGTCATGGTGCGGGTCGTGCCTTCCTCCACGTTATAGATTATCGGGTTGGTCATGTCATCGAGCAGGTTAAGCCCCAGCGTGCTGCCGAGATTAATGCCCACCAGGGTAAAACCGCCCTGAGACGAGGTGCCGTTATTGATTTCGTGCACGCTGGTGTCGAAGGTCAGCGAGGCCGTGTCGTCCACCGCCACAATGCCGTTGATTACCGTACCGGCACCCAGAGACAGCACCAGTTGCGCCGACGCGCTGACGCCGTTATGGGTGATGGTGTAGGTGAAGCTCTCCGTCCGACCAATGACCGCGGCGCTGGTGTCGGTCAGGTTGTAGGTGTAGCTGCCGTCGCGGTTAATGGTCAATGTACCGTACTGACCCTGGATCACCGTGCCGTCGGCGTTCACGCTGGTGGTGACGCCCTGGGCGTTAGTGACTGCGGAGATAGTGGTTCCGGCCGGCGCGTTGTCGCTGCCGGCGGTCGGGTCCGTATCGAGGATTACGTTACCGTTGAGACTGGTATCGCCCGTGACCGTACCCGGACCGGTCTCTTTGACCGCTACGTCGAGGCTGGTGTAGGAGCCGGTCGCCAGCAGGTTGGTGTTGTAGCTGAGCACGCGATAGTCGCCGTCAGCCAGCCCGGTCAGGTTCAGCGAGACGCCGGTTGCACCGAGGGTCAGGAGATCGGCAAACTGCGGTTGGCCGGTATCCACCACGGTGGTCCAGGCGCCGTTGACGTAATGCTGAACCACCAGCTCCAGGGTATTGAGCAGTGAGAGCACTGCCCCCGTAGCGTTGGCGTTCACCACGATATCCGCGCTGCCGCCGCTGCCCACCGTGAAGTTCACCTGGGCGGTATCATTGCCCAGCAGCGTCAGGACGTTGCCCACGGCGCCGACCAGCAGGAAGCCGTAATCGCTGTATTGACTGTTGATCACGGTCGCCGTGGTGCTGAGGTTCAGCTCTTCGACGTTATTGCTGGCGGAGAGCGGCACCACCGGTGCCAGGGCGGAGCCCGGCAGCGAGGTGTTGCCTGCGACGTCGGTGGCGGTGATCTGCAGCGTCTGGCCTTCGGTCTGTTTGTTAATGAAGGTGTAGCTGTAGGTGCCGTTGCTGCCCGCAATGGCGGTCACCGTCGAGCCGTCCGCAAGGCGGATAGCGACGGTGCTGCCAGCTTCCGCAGTCCCGGTCAGGACGCTACCGTCGGCGTTGAAGGTCCCGGTCGGCGCCGTTGGGGCGGTCGTATCGACGATAATCGTCGTCACGGCTGACGCCACGCTGGTGTTGCCCGCCGCATCGGTGGCCGTGGCGGTGAAGTTATGCGTGCCTTGCGTCAGCGTGGTGGTGGTTTGCGGCAGGGTCCAGTTGCCGCTGCCGTCGGCGGTCACCGTGCCCACCAGCGTGACGCCATCGTAGATCCGCACCGTAGCATTCGCTTCGGCTGTCCCGTTGAGTGTTGGGCGCGTGTCGTTGGTCGGATTCGTTCCGGTCACCGGCCCGGTGACGCTGCCGACATCATCAATGACCGAGCTGATGACCGGTGCGCCCGGCGCGAGGGTATCGACGTTAATCACATACCCGGCGGTAGGTGCGCTGGCGTTGCCCACCGCATCGGTGGCGGTAAAGGTCAACGTGTGAGGACCGTTGCTCAGCGCCGGGGATGGGGTAAAGCTCCACGCCCCACCGGTCGCCGTCACGCTGCCGATTTGTACGCCGTTATCAAAGATTTTCACCGTCGATCCGGCTTCCGCCGTACCGCTGAGGGTTGGCTGCGCGTCGTTGGTGAACCCGCCGTTCGCAACCGGCGTTGCCGCATTGCCCACGTCATCAAGAATGCTGGTCAGTACCGGCAGCGCAGGCGGCGTGGTGTCGACGGTAAGGCTGAAGCTGGTGGAGGACACGCTGGTATTGCCTGCCGCATCCGTCGCCTGCGCGGTGAAGCTGTGCGCGCCCGCCGTCAGCGTGGTGGTGAGCAAGATATTCCAGCTCCCGCTGCCGTCCGCGGTGCCCGTTCCGACAAGCGTTGTTCCCTCATAGATCTTCACGGTGGCAAACGGTTCGCTGGTGCCGACAAGGCGCGGTACCGTATCGTCGGTTGTTTGCCCGGATGTGAGCGGGCCGGTGACGCTGCCCACGTCGTCTATCGCCTGGCTGATAACCGGCGCGTTCGGTGCCGAGGTATCAATAATCAGGGTAAAGTTCGGCGAGGTCGGGCTGACGTTGCCCGCAGCATCGGTGACCGTGGCGGTCCAGGTATGGCTGCCACTGGCCAGCGGCGTCGACGGCGTAAAGCTCCATGCGCCGGTACCGTCCGCCTGAACGGTGCCGACCGGCTGCCCGTTCTCATAAACGGTGACCGTGGCATTGGCGGTCGCGGTGCCGTTCAGCGTTGGCGTGGTGTCGTCGGTGCTCTGCCCGGAAGAGAGCGGGTTTTGAATGCTGCCCGCGTTATCACCCGCGGTCGAAATGACCGGCGCCGACGGCACGCCCGTATCCACCGTCAGGTTAAACGGTGTCGTCGTGCTGCCGGTATTGCCAGCCGCGTCGGTGGCGTTGAAGGTGATGGCGTGTGGCCCGTCGCCCAGATCGGTACCCGGGGTGAAGGTCCAACTGCCCTGGGCATTGACCACCGCAGTGCCAATTTCGGTGCCATCAACGATCACGTGAACTGTAGAACCTACGTCGCCCGTGCCGTTGAAGGTTGGACGCGCGTCGTTGGTGCTGTTGCCTGTCGTGAGCGTCCCGGTGACCGGACCGACATCGTCAATCACGCTGGTCACCGCCGGTACGCCAGGGGCCGCGGTATCAATGGTGAAGGCAAAGACCGACGAGTTCGCCGAGGCGTTGCCTGCCGCATCCGTTGCATACGCGCGCAGGGAGTAGCTGCCGTCCCCCAGCGGCGCGGTCGGCGTAAAGGTCCAGTTGCCGCTTCCGTCAACAACCGCAGTACCAATCTGCGTGCCGTTGTTCATGATGTGAATCGTGCTGCCCGCCAGCCCGGTGCCGCTGATGGTTGGGGTGCTGTCGTTAGTCACCTGGCCGCTGGTGAGGTTGCCCGTGACGCCGCCAGGGACGTTGTCATTCACCGTATCAAGCGTAGGAACCGTCGGTGCCGTCAGGTCAACCACCACGCTCCAGGGAGCTGAGACCGCGCTGACGTTGCCCTGTGGATCGGTCGCCCGAACGGTGAAACTGTGCGAGCCTTCGCCGAGCGCGGTGTCAGGGGTAAACGTCCATGCGCCGGTGCTGTCAGCCGTCACCACGGCAATCTGCGTGCCGCCGTCGAAAATGGTCACCACGCTGTTTGCGTCCGCTGTCCCTGTAAGGGTTGGCGTGGCGTCGTTCGTTTCGCTGCCGCTGACCACCGTGGTGGCGGCGTTACCGACGTTATCCGTGACGTTGGTGATGACCGGCGTGGCGGAAATGGAGTCCACCACGACGGTAAAGCCCGCCGAAGGACCGCTCTGATTCCCCGCCGGGTCTGTCTCGCGGATGGTCAGGACGTTATTACCCTCTGCCAGGGCCGGCGTGGTGTAGCTCCAGGTGCCGGTATTACCGACCTCCACGGTGCCCAGCAGCACGCCGTTGTTGTAGATGGAGATGATATCGCCCACCGCGCCGGTGCCGGTAAGAGTCGGCTGGTTGTCGTTGGTGGTCTGGCCGCTGGTCAGCGGGCCGGTGCCCGGACCGACGTCGTCAATCACCGCGCCGATAGTTGGCGTGCCAGGTGCGGTAAGGTCGACGGTGACGCTGGCCGCCGGAGAGCGGCCGCTGGTCAGGTTATTGAGGGTCGCGGTCACCTCAAAGGTGTGCAGCCCCTCGCCAAGCGCGGCTGGCGTATAGCTCCAGTTGCCGCTGCCGTCGGCGGTTACCGTCGTTAATGGCGTCGCGCTATCGTCCAGATAGATGGTGATCAGGCTGCCCGCCTGAGCCGTACCGGTGAGGGTTGGGGTGGTGTCGTTGGTGGTTTTGTCTTTCACGTCGCCGACGATCGGGGCGACGTCATCGACGATCGCCGTGATGACGGGCACCTGCGGCAGGTCGAGCGGTGAATCGGTAACGATAAAGGACGCGCCAGGGCTGACATTTCCTGCGGCATCGGTGGCTGTCACGGTCAGCGTGGTGGGATCCAGCTGCGCCGGACTCAGCGCAATGGAGAAGCTGCCATCGCTGGCGGCAATGCCGCTACCAATGACGGTACCACCGCTGTCTTTCACGGTAATGATACTTCCTGCCTCGGCGTTACCTGTCAGCGGTGTCCCCTCCTGAGTCAGGGCCATGTTGATTGGGTCGGCAGGTGCGGCGGTATCCACCGTCACGCTCAGCGGTACTGAACTCCCTGACGTGTTACCCGCCGGATCGGCGGAAGAGACGGTGAAGGTATGAGGGCCATCCTGCAGCGTTGTACCGGCGGTCCAGCTCCAGCTGCCGTCCGGCTGTATCGTCACCGGCACGCCCGACGGGTTACCGTCGACGGAGACGATAACGGTGGTGCCGGGTTCGCTGGTCCCGGTGAGCGTCGGTGTGCCGTCTTTCGTGTAGAGCACGTTATTGGACAGCTGGCTGTCAGCTACGGCGCTAATGACGGGGATCTCTGGCGCTACGGTATCGAGGGTGACGGTAAAGACCGAACTCGGGGCGCTGAGGTTGCCAGCCGCATCCACACCGGCCACGGTGATATTCAGCGGACCATCCGTTTGCGTTGGAAGCGTCAGGCTCCATTCTCCGTTCGCCACCACGACACGGCCCAGCTCGACGCCGTTGTTGTAGACGATCACCGTCTCACCGTTAACGCCGGTTCCGCCCACTGTCGGTGTGGTATCCGTGATGTAGCCCCCGTTCGGCTCACCGCCGACGGCGCTAATCACCGGCGTATCCGGTGCTACGGTATCCACGGTAATCGTAATCGCTGGCGACGGGTCAGAGACGTTGCCCGCCTCATCGGTGGCGGTGGCGGTATAAACGTGGCTGCCCTCAGCAATGTCGCTGGCAGGGCGCCAGCTCCAGTTGCCGTTGCTGTCTATCGTGACGGTGCCCACGACGGACGGTGTACCGCCGTTGACCGTGTCAGTGATGTTGATGACGTCGTTCGGCGTCCCGGTGCCGCTCAGGACCGGGCGCGGATCGTTGGTGGTTCCGCCATCGGGAACGGGGCCGGTGATCTGGGTAACGCTGTCGGTGACGGTCGGTGCCGCAGGCGTAGCCGGCGCGTCGGTATCAATGGTGATGGTGACCGGCTGCGACGGGGCGCTTTCGTTGCCCGTGCCGTCCATGTTGGTGACGGTCAGGGTAATGTCATAGGTGCCGTTAGGCAGC
Source organism: Enterobacter sp. ECC-019 (assembly GCF_043974075.1). Classification (NCBI taxonomy): domain Bacteria; kingdom Pseudomonadati; phylum Pseudomonadota; class Gammaproteobacteria; order Enterobacterales; family Enterobacteriaceae; genus Enterobacter; species Enterobacter sp. ECC-019. The sequence continues at coordinate 4,409,764 of NZ_CP143759.1, read as the reverse complement.
GGGGTTGATGGCGTCCAGGTCCAGTTGCCGGTACCGTCCACGGTGACATCATCAAGTTTGACACCGCCGTTGTAGATCGTCACGGTATCGCCCGCCGTGCCGGTGCCGCTCAGGGTTGGCGTAGTGTCGCGGGTGATTTCGCCCGGGTTCAGCGGCGTTTGTGTTGCGCCGCCGTCAGGGTTGACGGTAATTGCCGGGATATCCGGCGTAACAGGCGCGACGGTATCTATCGTCAATACAAACGGGCTGGAGATGGTGGTATTGCCTGCGGCATCCGTGGCGTGAACCGTCAGGGAATGCGGGCCATCGGTGAGCGGGGTAACGGGCGTAAAGCTCCAGCCACCGCTGCCGTCGAGGGTGGCGGTGCCGAGCAGGGTGGCACCGTCATAAACGGTGATCAACGCATCAGCCGGGGCGGAGCCCTGCAGCAGCGGTTTGGTGTCATCCGTGGTATCGCCGCTGCTGAGCGTGCCCTGAACGCCGCCGACGTCATCGGTCACGGTGGCGATAGAGGCTGCTGTTGGCGGCGTGGTATCGACGGTCAGGGTGAAGCTGTTTGACGGCTGGCTGGTGTTACCCGCCGTATCGGTGGCGACAACGGTAAAGGTATGAGGCCCGCTGCCAAGAGGCGTGGTGAGGGTATAGGTCCACACGCCGTTGTTGTCGACCGGAACCGTAACAAGACTGGTGCCATCCAGGCGGATGGTGACGCTTGAGCCAGGCTCAGCCGTGCCGTTGAGCGTCGGCGTAGTGTCGTTGGTGCTGTCGTTGGGGTTGAGCGCACCGAGGCGCACCGGCACATCATCCACCACCTGGGTAATGACCGGGGCAGCAGGCGCGACGCTGTCAATTGTCAGACTCCAGGTGTTGGAGACGCCGCTGGTGTTACCTGCCGCGTCGGTCGCGACGGCGGTCAGGGCGTGGGGCCCCTCACCGATCGGTGAGGAAGGCGTAAAGATCCACACGCCAAGGCCATTGGCGACGGTCGTACCAATAGCAACACCGTCCACGCGGAGGGTGACCGTCGCGTTTGGCTCGGCGGTACCGCTGAGCGTCGGGGTGGCGTCGTTGGTGGTCTCATTAATATCGAGCGAGCCGGTGCGACCGGGGACATCGTCCACGACTTGTGAAATCACCGGGGCGCCCGGTGCCGTCCCGTCGACGTTAATTGTCCACGTATCTGATATCCCGCTCGGGTTACCGGCGGGATCCATCGCCGTTGCCGTCAGCACGTACGTGCCATCGGTCAGCGGTGTGGGCGGCGTAAAGCTCCACAGGCCGGAGGAGGGGACAACCACCGTACCGAGGACATCACTGCCGTTATAAATCGTGATGGTCGAACCCGCCTCGCCCGTTCCGTTCACGGTCGGTGCCCGGTCATTGGTAAGCCCGTTCGGGCCCACGGGGCCGGTGGTGGCCTGCACGTCATCAATCACAGACACGATAATTGGTGTCTGCGGTGGGGTAATATCCGGTGACGCCGCGGCGGTTGCTGGCCCGGTGTTGCCTGCCGTGTCGGTGGCGTCAGCGGTCAGGATTTCGCCGTTGATTTTCGGCGGGCTCAGCGTCAGGCTGAAGTTCCCCAGGCTATCGACAACAGCTGTGCCAAGGATGACGTCACCTTCACGGATGGTCACCGTGCTGCCTGCCTCCGCGATACCGCTGATGGTACCACCATCATTTGAAACGACGAGGTTTCCAGGGGCTAATGGCGGCGTGGTGTCCACGGTGAAGATGACAGGCTCTGAGGCCGTGCTCTGGTTTCCGGCGGCATCGGTTTCAGTGACGGTTATAGCGTGTGTTCCGTCCGGGAGCTGGCCGTCTGGCGTAATGCTCCAGGTGCCGTTCGGCAGCACCGTTGTGGTTCCAACCGCGACGCCGTTATCGTAGATAGTGATGGTTCCACCGGGTTCGCCCGTTCCCGCCAGGATCGGCCGTGAAGCATCGGTAGGCACGCCCGACGTGATGGTCCCCCTGATAAGGCCCGTATCGTCGGTCAGCACAATCGCGGTCGGTGCGTCCGGCGGGGTAAGATCCACCGTCAGGGTAAACACCGGTGAGGCTGACCCGGTGTTGCCGGCGGCGTCGGTTGCCCGCACGGTAATCTGGTGAGTGCTTTCACTCAGGTCAACCGACGGGGTAAAGGTCCAGGTGCCGTTGCTGGCGACAACCGCTGTGCCAATCGCGACTCCGCCGTCATAAATCGTCACGGTCGAGCCCGCTTCGCCGGTGCCGGTAAGCTGCGGGCGCTGATCGTTGGTGCTGGCGCCGTTGCTGACTGACCCCGTCTGCGGGGCAATATCGTCCGTTACGCTGGTGATTGCTGGCGCATCGGGCGCGGTGATGTCTGGCGCGTTGAGCGTTGTGCCCGGGCTGGTATTCCCGGCGTTATCCGTGGCGGTGGCAGTCACCTGCTCGCCGTTGGTCAACGGTGTGCCGAGAGAGACGGTAAAGTTGCCGTCGTTGCCCGTTTTTCCTGTGCCAATAACATTACCGTTCGCGTCTTTCAGCGTGACGGTACTGCCGGGTTCGGCGGTACCGGTGACGGTTTTGCCATCTGAAGAGAACTTAATACCGGAAGGTGCATTCGGCGGCGTTGTATCCGGATCGGCAGGATCAACGGGGGTGTTGGGGTTGGTGCTATTGTTATTACCGCCATCGCCACCGCCTCCACCACCACCAGTGCTTGCCGCCGCAGCGATGCCGCCCGCTGCGACAATGCCGCCCAGTGCCCATGGCCAGATGGCAGCGCCGCCGGCATCACTCCCGGAGGCTGCAAGCAGCACGTCCGTAGACGCGATGGATTCGTACGTCGCGGCTCCGGCTGGATCTTCAATCCACCATAATGCGCCGTTGCTGTCCTGCAGTACCAGCTGGCTCACGCCCTGCGCGTCCGTGACGTAGAAATTTTTAAGGGTGATCACCTCGCCGGAGTGCAGCGTAACCAGCAGATCGTTACCACTTCGCGCGAAGTGGGAGACGCTCGCTCGCTCGACATGAAGCTCAACGATTGAGGAATGGCTCAGCGTAACCTGCGTGCCTTCCGTGGTCGTTTCCACGCCAGTAAGTTTCGATATAACAGAGATTTGGCTCATTTAGGTATTACTCCAGCAGATGTGTCATGAACGGCGAGCAAGACGAGCCATCTCTGCAGAAGGTAAAGGGCGCCCCCGGCGCAGTCGCTGTTATCACGTAGCACTGACCGTTGTTTTTAGCGCGCACGATGCCCGCCAGGATTCAGAGTGGCAACATCAGAGCGAATCTAATTTCTTATGAAAGAGAACAGTTTTTATTCGTGTTTTATGTCTTCTAAAACCCTGTAATTAATGAAGGAATTTATTTTTGAGGATATAAAAATGATATAGACAGAAAACGCAGGTTGTGCAAATTAAGCTTCAGTTAATAAGTGCGAAAACAGTGAAGAGGGCATTGAGATATTTGCGTTGCTAATAATTATAATGGTGTAACCATTTGTTTTGTATTGTTTTTATTTGATGTTGTGATATTGATTGTTAATGTGGTTTACGCAGTATGATAATTGGTAGGGGGTGTTTTTAATATAAAATAAAACGTTATTGTTTAAGCGCGCTTAATATACATTTAAGTTAGGGTAACGTTTTTGATATAAGATATATTATGTTACTTGTGAAATAAAATATATTCTCACATGGAGTTAAAACTCTGCTATCGCGCGAAATAATAGCGTTAAAACAAGGATAAAATAACCTGATTCATTTTCTTTGGGGCTACGACGTCAGCATGATTTTGCGACAGTAAAAAAAAAGTATGGGGAGAATGAATAAAACTCGTCAGTCGGGCGTTTACTGACGTCACTCCCTTCTTACCCTGGAGCTTTATATGAACACGACTTCGTTTCGTTTGATCCCGGTACTGATTTTTTCCCTGCTGTCCCCCCTGGCGCTGGCAATGGGCAATAATAGTACCGAGAGCAAAACGCCCGACTGTCCTTCCGGACAGGTGTATGACAGCGCCACCCAGAAATGCGTGCCGGACAAGAGCAGCAGCCTCAGCGACCAGGACAAAACCAACTATGCGTACCATCTCGCGAAGAAAGGAGAGTACCAGGCGGCGCTGAATCTGCTTGATTCGCTGAAAAATGGCAATACGGCTGAAGCGTGGAACTATCGCGGCTTCGCCACGCGCAAACTTGGCCGCACGGACGAAGGCATTGGTTACTACCAGCGCGCGCTGGCTATCGCACCGGATTATGCCAAAGCCCGGGAATATCTTGGTGAAGCGTGGATGGTAAAAGGACGTCCTGACCTCGCGATAGAACAGCTGAAGGTGATTGCCGGTATTTGTGGCCAGTCCTGCGAAGAGTACCGCGATCTGCAGGCCGCCATCAACGGACATCCGGAATCCTGATTTTCTCGTGGAGGGAAAACACATCGCTACCAGTGAGGTTCGTCAACAGTTAGCGACACACCTGTCGCGTCTCTGGCGCTATGGGCTGGTGCTGTCGCGAAACAGGGATATCGCCGAAGAGCTGGTTCAGTCCACCTGCGTGCGTGCGCTTGAAAGGAGCAGCCAGTATACGCCGGGCACACGCATCGACAGGTGGCTGTTCGCGATACTGCACTCCATCTGGATCTCTGAGCTTCGGGCACGACAGGTTCGTCAGGGGCAGGGATTTGTGGCCAGCGACGAGCTCATGGCGCCGGACACCCGCGAACAGGATGAGACGCGCCTGCATTACCTCAAGGTGATGCAGCGCGTTAGCGCGCTGCCTGAAGCCCAGCGCAACGCGGTATTTTTGGTTTATGTCGAAGGTTTTACCTACCAGGAGGCGGCGGAGACCCTGGCGGTGCCAATCGGTACCGTGATGAGCCGGCTGGCAACGGCACGGGCTCGGCTTGCCAGGTCCGCTGACGCACTGCCTCCGGTAAAGGAGAAACGCTCTTGAACTCGCACCGTTTTGCACCGCCCTATAACGACGACGCTATCGTGGCATGGATAGATGGCGAGATGTGCCGCGCCGACGCGCAGCAATTTGAAGAACAGATGAAAAGTGACGAACGCCTCTCCGGGCGAACCGCCGAACTGATGAAAAGCGGCCAGGATTTCGCCGGGGCGTTTGCCTCCCTGCTGGATGACGCACCTCTTCAGACAATGCAGTCGCGTCTGGCAGCGATTCCGGATCCACAATTCTCCACGCCGGCTGGCGTCAGCAGGCGGGCGCTGATTGCCGCGTCGGTCAGCTTTTTGATGGTCGGATCCGGGCTGGGCTACCTGCTGCGGCCCGCTTCTGCGCCTGTGGATGAGAACGCCCATATTCGCGACCTCGAAGCGCAATATATGTCCCTGTACAGCGTCGAGACGCTGCTGGATATGGACAGCGCAAAGCCGGCCTTGCAGCGCGGGCTGGAGCGGGCCGCGCAGGATATCGGCATAAAGCTGCACATGTCGCAGCTTGTCCTGCAGGGGGCAGAGCTGAAAATGGTGCGCATGCTACGCTATGAAACTACCTCGATCGCGCAGATTGCCTGGATCAACGCCGACTACGGCCCGATGGCGCTCTGTATCTCTCCTGTAGATGAGAAGACGACGGCCTCTCTGCGCCAGGAGCAGCGGCACAGCATGAACCTGGCGTGGTGGCAGGAGGCGGGCTACCAGTTTGTCCTGATTGGCCGCAATCCGCCGTCTCACCTGCGGGGAAACGCGGAGCAGCTACAGCGGCTCATCTCAGGATGACGGCACGTCGTTCGTCTTAATCGCAATGGCGATGGCAATACGATCCTCCACGACCAGCGCAAACTTATCCATCCCGTAGGCCGCGCGCGAGATCGCCGTCGTGGCATCCAGCGTGAGGGATTGCGCGTGCGGGTCTTTCACGATGGCCACCAGGATCACCGGGCGGGCAATGTTTCGCACGGTCAGCGTGCCGAACACCCTGAATCGCCCGTCACCCTGAGCGACCACGCGAGAGCTGATGAACTCGATAGTCGGGTAGCGCTCTGATTCAAAAAACATATCGCTTTTCAGCTGCCAGGTGAGCAGCTTGTTTGACGCCACGAGAGTCGCTACGGGAATAGTGACGTGAATATGGTCGTCGACGTCGTTTTCCGGGTTGAGCGTCACGGCACCCGTCACGCCGCTGAACGTCGCCCAGGAGAGGATGCCGCCGAAGGCATGCCACGATAGCCGAATGGCGGTGTTATCGGTATCGATAATGTAGCTCTTCGGGGCAGCTATCGCCCACGGACAAACCAAAACAAGCACTATCACCAGGCGTCGCAGCATCTCAGGATATCTATTAGGGGGGCAGGGGGTAAACGCGTTACCTCCGGGATCTATTCGGCTTTGTTGACATTATTTCAACCGGAGCGCGATAACCGGACCTGGTGACAAGTGTAGCCTTGAGAACTCAGAGCTGTGGGGAATAAAAAAGGCCGCGTATGCGGCCTTTCGAAGGGATTACTCAGTGACTTTCTTTTCCAGCTCGCTGGCACCTTCTTTGGTTTTATTCCAGCCTTTCTCAGCGCCTTCTTTGGTGGCATCCCACCCTTTCTCGGTGCCTTGTTTGGTTTTATGCCAGGCTTTCTGGGAATCTTCGCTGACCTTGCTGCCCAGGCTTTCACTCTTACCTTCCGCAGCGTGTTTCTGTTTCAGCTTCAGTTCTTCACCTTTGTTCTGCTCTTCGTGCAGTTTTTGCTTCGCCTCGTTGGCGTTTGCGTTCGCCGCGGCGACGGTATCGTCAGTTGCATGTGTGGTCGCAGCAAATACTGGGGAAGCCAGCAGAACGGCAGATAATGCGATAATTGTTTTTTTCATAATATCCTCATTTAACGTTATCGGTTATGAGCGTGATTCAGCATGGCACAGGCGAAACGGGATGGCTTTAGGAAAAAACTGTAATGAGATCAATGTGCCCTGATGAGGGATATTTCGCCTGAGGATTATCCAAGGGATAAAAAGCCTATTTCAGCAAGGGCGGCGAGGGTCAGGAGAATGAAGATTATGACGGTTATGGGTTTGTACATGTTGGGGTTCCTTCCGGGTTGGGGCGGCTAATCCGTAGCGCTGGGTGGTGTTTTTTTATTCTGCCTGGGGGGAGGGGCGGTGTCGTTGATGTTTGTCAAAGGGAAAGGGGAACGGTGGGGTGATGGTACTGAAAAGCCCGCAGAGGTTGGACCGTGTGGGCTTCCAGGATTTCATCAGATGAATAGGGTTATTACCGATGGAGATTCTGGTTGGCTATCCTGGTCTGCATAATTCGCAGGAGCATTTATCCAGCTCAGCGGAAAACCTTTTTTCTTCTGTTAAATAATGACTTCAGTTTACGTTTTCCAACGCAGGTGTGGCAGAAATCGTTATGTACTTTTCAGACCAGACTCGCGTTTAACACCTTTGGGATCTGAAACAAAAGGAAGCCGCAGGAGAGGTGAATCTGATACTTTCAGTTTCCAGATATTATCTTCCCGGAGGAACTCAAAGCAGCATATCTGAATGCCGGAACGTTTTTAGACAATTGTGGTAAAATAAATGATAATTTTGCAAAAATAATTACACCCGACCCAGCGACACGCAGGGAAATTTTGGGGTGAGGTAAACGGCATGCCAGCCTGGGTTGATGTTGGAATAGCGACGGATGCCGAAACTGCATCATTAACTGAATGGAAGAAATGCCGAGTGATGTTGATACGCGTAGATACCTTATACACATCTGGCATCATCTGGCCTTTTGCACCTGAGTGAAAATATTTTTGATGCCATAGAGATATAATTCTCTATGGCATTAATTACTCACTACGTTCAATTATCTTCTTAGAAATTATTCTCCCTTTGTTTCTTATTGGGGATTCTATAAATCTAAAACTAAATTCTGAAAGAGCAATGGTAATGAGTGCACCAAAGAATAATATTCTGAATGTATCTTTGCCACTTAAGGTTTCGTTTATAACCAGTGTTGTGTGGTGGGCTATATAGAACCCCAGCGTGTGAGTTAAATATATTGAATATGATCTGGACCCAACCCATAGAAGCGTTTTGCTGTTTCTGATGTGTTTGAAGATCAGACCTTCATTGTAAGAAGACAACCACACCATTATCGCGCAAGGAATGGCCATCATGCCTATATAGAATGGCAAAACCTCTCCTCTGGCAAAAACTGAGAGTCCAGCGAGCATTGCAAAACTCACGCAGGAACGGAACCACCATTTATTCAGAAGTTGCGGTTTTATCAGTTTGTATATATTAGTCTGGGATGCGATTGCAATCAAACAACCCCATGCAATTGCATCGCTACGGAAAACCCACCCAATAGAAAACATTGGTCTTTCAATCGGGAATTGAATTATTATCATCGCTAAAAGTAAATAAATGACATTTTTTCTAAGCAAGAAGATGGCAATTGGCAGAAATATATAGAATTGTTCTTCGAGAGAAAGCGACCAATATATGGAATTGGCTCCGCATTCCGATAGCCCCTTGACGCAATAATAGTATCTAAGGTTGGAAATGTGAAATATTTGGGAGATTAAGTCCAAAACATTTGGAGCAAAATTGCCAAAATACTTTGTATTGATGATGAAAAAAGATATGAATATCTTAACTATGATGAAAAAAAGTGCTGCTGGTACTAATCTGTAAAATCTACGAACCCAAAAAGCAAACACATTATTCCAGTATGTGTTGTTATTGTTTTCATTAAAAAAGTTCAATATGCTCTTTGTTATTACAAACCCAGAGACGCAGAAGAACAGATCCACACCGCCCCAGAAATAAGTATGAGCATAGAGGGCGGAAAGCCATTCGGGGCTCCATGTTATAAAACCATTTAAATGAGCCATAATCACAAAAATAATGCCTATAGCCCTTAGTACCTCAATCTCATTGTTTTTATTCATGATGTTAAAAATTAAATCAATAACAAAAAGTTAGCCAAATCATAGCATGCCTGCCATGACCGCGCAGCATGGCTTTCACACTATACGCAACTTGATCTGTGAAATAGTATGTTTGAAATCTGGATGTGTATACAGTGCTTTGCTGCAAAAATAAACAGTGTCAAGGTGAGCGGAGCGCGAGAGTGGGATGTGTTTTTTTCCAAGTTACAAATAGAAAAAACCCAGACCGTGAGATCTGGGGTTCTTTTAAAGTGCACGTGCATTTCACGTGCATGTTTTTATCTTTTCTCGGTCTGCCTGCTGTCTGGTCAGTGTCCGTAAATGGCTGTTTTTATTGCCACTGTGCGGTTGCAGTCCTGTCAAATTGGCTGGCGTCCTTGTAATTGGTGGGGGAGATGGTTGAGTTTGTTGGGGATTTTGATTTTTTGCGGGGAAGGGAAGGCGCAAAAAGAGTGGCGATGATGTTGATATGGAAGGGGTTTTTGTATCTGATTGATTTTAAATGTGATTGTGGGGGCGAGAGTTTGCGTGTTGGTTGAGGCTCTGGTGGAAGTTGTAGGTTGGTCGTTCTTTCCAAAAAATGAGCGTTTCTGTCGAATAATTCATTCTCTTGATTTTTCCTGACTGTAGATCATGCTCATCTAATACACACAAACAACCGAAGGCGATACAGGTAGTTGGCCTTTGGTATATCCAATGATGTCCCTTTAACAATAAGAGAGCACCATGCTTGAACTCCGTCCTAATTGCGAATGCTGTGATAAAGATCTGCCACCTGAATCAAAAGAGGCATACATCTGTTCATTCGAATGCACGTTTTGCGTAGATTGCGTGACCCAACGAATTAATGGCCTGTGCCCGAACTGCGGAGGGGAGCTGGTGCGACGTCCAATACGCCCCGAAGCATCCCTCCTGCGACACCCTGCATCCAGTCAGCGTCGCTATAAACAGTAGAGATGAAAACTATGTTCGCTCCTTGCTTATAACGCTCTTCATGATCTTGCTAGCCGTCCGTTGAATGCCACACGCGGACGTTGCTAACTTTGGCCCTTATTTATCAATGGGGGCAGATCAGTCAATCTATATGCTATTTGTTTTGCTCTTAAGTTCTGAACTATAGTGCCGATAGGGAAATTAAGTACTTTTGTCCTAAGGAAGCAAGGTTGTGAAAGATTTTTCAAAATACTCGAAAGCGTTAGGGATGGCTAAGTTCTATGTTTATGCATTTTATGACACTGAAGATGTATCAAAAAAACCGTTTTATATAGGCAAAGGCAAGTCAGAACGCTGTCTTGATCATATAAAGTGTAATGATGGCTCTCCGAAATCAGAACGAATTAATCATCTGTTAAAAACAGGAAATCTGGGAATCGACATACTACGCCATGGCATGGATGAGGCAACCGCGAAGCTTGTTGAAGCAACATGTATTGATCTCTTAGGTGTTGGAGAACTGACCAACAAAGTACGAGGAAGCAGCTCACTTATGGGGCGAATCACGCTGGATGAGCTCAACCATCTCCTTCTTAAGCAAGAGACGGAAATTGCACCTGAACATGCAGGGCTCGCTTTTTTGCTAAACAGCACCTACAAGTCTGGCATGAGTGCACTTGCATTATATGAAGCTACGCGTGGCGTCTGGGCAAAGGTACCAAAAGATGAAAACCTGCAATTTGCATACGCAACCTACGGCGGTTTGGTGATGGAAGTCTACGAGATACAGTGCTGGCTAAAGGCAGGTTCTCAACAGTACTTTACTCGGGAACTGATTATCCCCCCCGAAACCAACCGTTCAGAGTTTGTTGGGCGAATTGCATCACCAGAAGTCAGAGAATTATACGTAGGCAAGCTAATCAAAAAATCGCGCAGTCACGGTAGCCCTTTCGTAAAAGTTGGGCTGGCACAATAAACCGACTTGCTTTCCATCCATTGGTTAATACACCTTAATGCTTCTCATGTTGTTGAGGCTGCCAATGTCCGCTTCGTGCCAGGAGCGGACATAGCATCCGCTAAAGTAAAAGCAGGAGTTAATACCTGTGAGGGGTAAAAACGCCTATCGATTAACAAGAGTTACTGTAGTGATTCACAATCATGAAAAAATTTTCTTTATACAGAGTAAGAAGCCATTTAATATGGTTAGAAGATTTAATTTAACAGTAAAGGATATATACTATATGGCTAATCAACTTATGTTAATGGAGCTATAAAATGAAAACTACAATGAGTTAATCGGTGGATTAAACAAATATATCGCCCCTGGACTTCAGAGAGATAAGACTAATGATTTTCAAAAATAGATTTCTGAACAAGCAGTGAAAGTGTGGGGTGTTAGCTAATACATCAAGATATACTTGAAACGGATAATATATAAAGTCACAATCAAAGGTAGATGAAAAATGTTAGACTTAGAATATGCTGTAACTGAGCCTTTTTTAAATTACCATTTATTTCATGAAGGATTAAATACGAAGGTTAAGGTTTTAACCTCATCACTTAATCATGTGATTGAATATTTATTGACGCCAGGCAATGAAAATAAAATGAATGAGCTCATTAAGAAAACTGATAAATCTTGGCAATTTCCGCCGAATTTTTCACTTCCAAACCCTCCAGTCGATGAATCAAGTTTAAAAAGTAAAATATCATCAAAAAGACCAGATAAGGTAGATGATAATAATGAATTGGATTATCAATTAAAGAAAAAAGAATTAGCGCAAGAGATGCTGTATTGGTATGTAAGTGAAATGGCTATATTTGGCAGTTTTTCTGCTTTGGATGATTGTATTGTCGATATTGATTCTTGGTTTTCAAGTTGGGCGATGTTTAATAACACTCAAGATAAAAAATCGGAATCAACCAGTAGTAACAAAATTGAAAGGTTATATGACTCACACGAATGGGACATGAAAAACATAAAGACATTCCTTCCGATTTATGAGTATTTTTCAGCAGTTAGAAATTCAATAGCTCATAGGCAATCCAAAGCATCTCATAAGCTATCAGAGATATCAAAATCCCAAGAATTAAAAGAGTCAGTAGAGAGAAACTTCCCAAAAGGTAAACCATTAAGTGAATTTGAATATAATGAAGATATATTCATCTCTCCAAAAACGTCGTTGCTTTGTTCTCACATAATAAGATTAATTTTCGAAGACATCAATAAATACATCATAAAAAAAATGGGTATTGAAGGTATCATCTACATGTCATGCAAACTTGCATTTGAACCATCATCTTATAATGAAAATAAAGTTGTTAACTTAGCTAAAAATAGATTAAACGAAATCGTTAGTGGTCGATATCATGTTATTATAAAAGGTGAAGATGAAGCCGTTAAGGTTGCTGAGTCACTTGGTATTTGGCGTGATTGCGCTAAATTTCATGCGAACAATATGAGGAAATTAGATCCTAAATTCTAACCTTATCGCGAAATAATTTATGTGCCAGAGTTTCCCCGGCGCTATTGCGATAATGTTTTATTGGCTATGCCTCGCAGATTAACACAGGGCGATGTTAAAAGTCGCCCTTTATAGTCAGAACAGTTTCCTACTTCCGCTCCTCTCTCATCGCTGTCGGTCAGATAGCAGGGGAGCAAATTGCCATGGACAGAATCACCGCAAAATCCACCAGAACGAAAACGAATATCACCCCTACATTTAGTGGTGGCTACATGAAGGTGGTTCATCTATTCTTCTTGTATCAGCGGGCAGGTCGGAGTCACTCTTTGTGGATAATCTCATCCTTCAGAAAACCATTATTATCTTTATTCTCATCCTGTGGGTAATCGATGAATTCAGGGCCAGGAAAAGAAAATATTCTGACCCCGCTATTGAAGCAGCTGATGCCAGAGAACGCCATGAATGGCGCTATCTCAGATGGGGGTTCCGGACTATACAAGTGGCAGCGACAGTGTATATCTTCGTTCAGCTGATTCAGGTATTACTGAGATAAATACCACAGGCAGGTATAACTGGACAAAACATCTTACTGTCCAGTTGAGCCTCGGTGATCGCCGTTATGTAGGTCACCTGAGTGCCAAGAGCGGACATTGCAGAAGCTATGTCTCGTGAGGTCAAATATCAAAAAGCGTATTGTCTGCTGTCATTAAGTTTTATGCCTTTTTTGACCTCATGTTTTTTAACGTTTTATATGCCTTACCTACGAAGTATCATCCTGATGAATTTATTTTTTTCTTGCAGCGTGAACTTTGGATTAAACTCACAATCAAGAAACTCGCCCTCATCATCTCCAAACTCGTTCTCAAACCCGCAGACTATAAATTTATTGCTAAATTGTTCAAAAAGATAATCATGATAGCTAATGAAGAAGTTTGTAAAGTTAATGTTATAAAAACATTCAGACAAACGACCAGATTCCGCGTGACTCGCTCGGTTTGAAGTACCATCTTCATTAGCAAATACGCGTTCTAGATATTCCAGTGTGCTTCGTTCAATCTTTTCAACCTCGGTTTTCGTAAGATCATCTCGACATTTAAAAGCACAAAACAAATAATAGTTAGGATTGGCAGAACTATATGATCGACTTGAAAGGTCATCCATGGTCAAACCTACCTTAGCAAATCCGCTGTCTTTAATATCAGCTCCAAGATATAACCATTTTGTTAATGACTCGAAATCTTTTTTATTTCTTTCATGAAGCCACGCCATCTTATAATCTGCATTTGGATCAAGTTCTAAACCATATTCAACCTTTTGTTTTTTCATATTTTCCTCTGAAAATTGATATAGAATCGGTATCAATAGGTGGTAAAATAGCTTGAGGCTGAGATTTTCAAGGCTACCCGACTAGTTACGATGCAACAGAACGACATCGACTGCAATTCAATTTTGAAAATATCCGGTCTGGCTGAAGTCGAGTTGGTCAGATCCGCTGATCTGCTTCAATTAATTAACACGCGGAAATGTTAGTAATGCCCCTTGGTGGTGAGAACAACAATTTCGTACTTCAGCTTCTCGCTCATAGCGGACATGTCCTACTGTCTATTCTCTACGTACCAAGAGTATAAGCCCAGTATATTAAATGCATTAAATGATCATGTAAGTTTGAGCATAAATCATGGATTGAGATTATTGAGAGTGCCGAGCCTCAAGGTGCACCGGCCTTGCCTTTTCACCTCACTGCGTGTTGATGCCGAGAAGGTTAATTAACTGCTCGACAATCTTGTCCTCATCGAGAACCAGATCCACACTAGCCACCTGTAATTGTTCCTTGCCTGCTAGAATCCTATAGCCTGCATTCAGAGGTTGCGTTCCCAGACCTGCATGATGTGGATAGAGAAGCATAACTTGTGGGCAGTGATAAATCCGTGCATAGGCCATCATCTGGTAGACATCAGCCTGCGATATGCCATGCCTGGCATCTTCGGGATGACGACCAATACGCTTCCATTTAGTGTCTATGATCATAACAATCTGATGGTCCCGCTCGATAAGCAGATCCGGTCGGGTCTGGAAGCGTGGTTTGCCTTCTTTTACGTCCTCGATCAGACAGTATAACCTGCCTGCCTGTGCACGAACCGTCCATTCCGTACCGCGTACAGCACGCTTCGCCAGCGCCGCTATATATGCCTCGAACAGGTCGTTCATTGGGAAAAGCAGTGTAATCCCGTTCAGCGCTCGTTTATCGTGGTGTGTAGCTTGCCAGTCGCGTCGCAGGAGAAGACGTGCCAGATTGTAGAGGGCTTCCCAGCGATGATTGGTTCGGTCGATCCGTACCTGTGACCACGGCAGATGACTGAAAGGGACGTCGCTAACACCCGCTAACAGGATGCGCAATTCATTCAGACGACGGAGCGTATCAGCAGCGCGGGCATAATGGTGAAGCAGAACTACACACGCCTTCATAATTCGAAGTAGGGCGGTATCAGCCGACAGTTCGTCGTAACGACAGGCGAGACGGTCGGGGCGGACGGCAAGCGTAGTGAATTGTCGTTTGATATTGAGCCTTCCGCGCAATGAGGGCAAATCGTCTTCCTGTGCCAAATAGGTGCGCGGTAATCCCCGATGTACTTCAGATAAGAGTCGCTCGGCGAACAAGCGGATGAGTATCTCTAGCAAGCTTTCAGCTTGTCTCGCCATTGTTGCAGCCTGTCCATTGCCGAGTTTAAGGCCGAGGGCGACATCAAGCATACGTATCAGGCGATTGCGTATTGTGGCGTCCGGTTCTATCGTCTCGTCGTCGAATTTGGGCAGGATCTCAAGGCTACATCCCGGAGCGGCAATGACCCCAACTATTTGCCCGGCAATAATTTTGTTATGGCGATCGATTAAGATATTAGTACCGTGCTTATTTGCCAGCGGATGCTCGCGCGCCGCCGTAAGCAGCGCGTTAGCCTGAGGGCGGGTAAAAGCATGAGGAGCGTTTATGCTGCTTTCAGTGTTCACACAAACACCACCCCATTCGCGAACCGTGAGGTGCGTCATTCTTTCGATTCACCAGCCACCTCAAGATCGGTGACATTTAACGTTCTGGTTTTGCCTATCAGTCGATCAAAGGCGTCATTTCTGAACGGTGCACGTACCGACCAGCTTGATAATGGTTCCCCCTCTATTCCGGGTGGCGGTAAAATCTGCTCTTCCTGCATAAAACCATCGCCCAGCACTGTCGCGATTCGGCTCCAGTCCTCGAAGAAATACTCTTGTAACAGCGGTATGACCTTATTGCGCACTGCATCTTCAACTTGTGCCCTGGATTCACAATTGATAAAGAAGGCGTGTCCAATGCGATATTCCCGGCCTATAAGATATTCAATACGCTGGTTGATGGTGGTAAGAACGGCTTTGAGATCGATCCCCTCTACTTCACTTAGCAAGGTCGCGTCGGGAGCCATTTCCCGGAAGTTGAATCGCCGCCTTAATGCTGTGTCGAGCAATGCGATGGATCGATCGGCGGTATTCATGGTGCCTATGATATGAAGGTTGGCGGGGATGCCAAAATCTTTCTTTTTCGAATAAGGCAGAGTTACGGTGAGTGCATCAGGCATTCCAAGACGTTTATCCGGCTCAATTAACGTAATCAGTTCACCGAACACTTTCGAGATATTTGCCCGGTTGATCTCATCAATAATGAGGACGAATTGTTCTGGTTGTCCTTTAACATCGGAACTATTATCTATGTTCTCTGTACTTGAGAGCAGTCTGCCTAGCGCCGGGATATTCACACGACTGGTGGCAATGGAATAGAGCGTCCGCATGGTGAAGTTACCATCGATAATTGTATCGAGTGGCAGTGGTTCATCAAGGGTCAGTAGCCAGCGAACTGGGCGGCGGTGGGCATAGTAACCTTCGGCTTCAGGAACGAAATAGTAATCACCAGTTATTTCAGCGATAGCGCGAAACGCAGTGTTCCCGTAAGGGACAATCACGATATCACCAGGCTTCATTTCGCAACGGAAGGGATAGGTTTGCGTCCAGTTACTAGGCGTCAGATTCCCTGGATTTTGCTTGATCCATTCATCATGAATCGCGTTGAACGATGAGAATCTATCCGCGCTCCAGTCTATGGTCCCACCCCAACCCAGAGCGATATACCCATTGTCGCGGGCATCTTCATACACATCGTCTTCGGTGCCAATTGTCCCTTGCCCCATTTTCCAGAAGCGTTTTTGGGATAGTTGCAGTGCCGAGGCATCTGTCTGTGCACGGGGTTGTGTTCTGGCCTGATCGGCAAGGGCACAAATTTCTCTGAAGAGCCCCGGCGTAGGCATGAGTCTGAATCCAGCAGACGAAGACTCATCTTCACCGATTTCTGGACGAAGGCCCTCAACGAAGGTTTCGTAGTCATAGCTCTGGTGGAATGTGACGAAAGAGATCCTCTTTTCTGCCATCAGTTCGTTATAGCGCGCCATCAGGGCCGCACGCCCATCTTTTGAGTTCGGATAGGCATCTTTGCCATCGCAGAGCGCTACGGCTTCCCTCGCCGTGTGATAGGTCTTTCCGGTACCTGGAGGACCGTAAAAAATAAGGTTAGTCGGAGTTGGTTTAGTCTGGGCCACCAGTTCGCTTCCTTCCGTAAGGATGAACGTATATTTCCGGGTTGTGCTCTTTTTAGGCCCTTCCGTCACCGGAGGGGGAACATCCGCTAGTTCCTGAAATTTTTGACCATCAAGAGCCTGACAGATGTTCGGCCATCCCTTGTCGAGACCCATTTCAGTATTCAGAGGACCAACTACCAGGGTGACACTTGCGTCACCTCGCTCTCTGGCTGGGGTGATGTAGTTTTCAAGGACATAATCCCGAATTTCGTCGGCCTGAGAGTCATCACCGCTCAGAAAACGTCCATATTGTCCGAGCCAGCTATTCCAGTTGGACAATCGGTTAAGCGGTTGCTCTGATTCAGGCATTAGTAACCGATAGTCATTGCCGTTGTCTTTGGCATCACGGCGAATCTCTTTGATCCGCTGCCGCAATTGCGCAAATCCATCCGCCTGGTAGGCTGCATCCAGATCTGCATGAGGAGAACCAAGTGCTGCGAGATTTTTTTCTATAGTTTTGACAGCATAAATACGGGAATTGAGGCCTGCTTGCGTTTTGGCGCCTCTGCTCTTCAACCATTCCTGAAATTCAACTTCGAGCATTTCCGATGCCCTCTCATTTTCGTTAACTTACTGATAGCTATCATTGTGGATGATGGAAGGGGCAGTACTGCAACTCTTCGCTACAGATTGCCAATACTATTAATCTTCCTTGCTGATTGTCTCGCTTGCGGGGCGAAGGGTTTGACCAACCTGACATAGCAGACAGGCATCATCCTCGAATGTCATGGTCCCTCAGGAGTGCAGCCCAAGCGCTGTGTCGCTTACCGTAAACATAGCACTATGGATGCCTCGGTCAAGGTATGTTTTTCCATAATTTATTGATAAGAAACAATAATAGTTATTATGTAATGATTTGAACCTTTATGAGCCTTTTAATAAATCGTCATGTCCAAAACTATGTAGCAGCTGAAGGTATAGGCATTGAGAATGGGCATTTTAGCTTCGTCTACCGGACGTTCTGAATGTAGGTATCGGTAGACCGTAAAGGGTGCTGCGGATGGATTTGATGGAATCGCCCATACGGATGGCCAAACGTTCCCCCACCCCAAATCCCGCACTTCTCTCCCTTACCCTTAAAGGCCTTTAAAGGCCCTTTAGCGAGCTTTTGCGGGCGTAGCATTATTCGAGCCAAAGTTGGCTGAAATCCGGCCATCCCAGCGTATTTAAATCCCGCCAGGTAAATGACTTCTCAGTCGCAAATTCCATCCAGTGATGCAGCAAAGGAATGACATATCGCTGGTGGGTCATCTCATGGAAAAAGGCGGCAATGGTGGCGAATGCCTGTTCATCGTCGCTGTTCAGAATCGTCGGCAACAGCGCGTTCAGGTTTTGTCGCTGGGCTTCAGGCAGCCGCGTAAACAGCGTGGTGGACGCCAGCCATTCCAGAAATGCCGGAACCGAAAGGGTATCGAGCATAAAGTTGCTGAGCCAGATATCCGCAGGGGGAAGCGGCTGGTTGTTAAAGTTGTCAAATTCGTCGATCCGTATTTCGGCGCGAATATGCCAGCGCTCAAGCAGGATGCGAATCGCCCCGGCAAGCTCCACCAGTTCCGGCTGCTGAAAGGTGCTGATGATAACCGGCTGACGCAGGTTAAACGGCGCGGTGACCCCGCCGAAATCCACCGGGCGGTGGTTCCACTGCGGCAGCATGCCCTGAGCCACGGAGAGGATGCGTGCATATTCGTCGGGAAGCTGCGTCTGGCTGAGGAGTTCGACAGGTTGCAGCAGGTAATTAATAAACCGCCTTCCGGTATCTTCTGCAAAGGCCCCGTCACCGTCGAGCAGCACAAAGCAGCAGCCCTGCTCCAGACTACGCTCATTGAGCGGGCGGTCATCCTGCGCCTCCTCGCCACGCAGTAGGGGAATAAAGCTCATGCTGATATGCTCCGGAGCCCAGGTGAAAATGGTGATCTCATCCAGTCCGGGCCTTGCCTGGTGCCAGTGTTGATTGCGCCGCAGAACCATAAAGTTGTCGCTGTGCTCCTGCAGGTGGAAAGCGCCGGTACAGCGGATGTGTCCGTGCTGGTAATCGAACAGCATCGTCGGCTGGGTGGCGAGCAGGCAGTCGAGTCGTTTGACCGGATTATGCGTTTCAATCGCCAGATGCCAGGGGGCGTCAGCAGTGATGCTTTTGATTGAGCTGAAAAGCGGGGCGAACTGCGGGCTCTGGCTGGCGGCAAGCAGGCAGCGTTCAACGGTGCAGGCATCCAGTTCGCTGCCATCGGCAAAGCGGGCGATGGATTTCAGCCAGAACTCCCAGCGGGTAAAGTCCTCGTTGTGGGTCCAGTAGTGGGCGATATCGGGGACGATCCTGTCCTGAACGGCGTCATAGCGCGTCAGCCCGCTCAGGCACTGGTGCAGGAGATGGCGTTCGGTCCGCCGCAGGGGGACGAGCGGGTTAAGCGGATCCAGATTGCGGTAGTAGGGGATGCGCACCCGCGTTTCGCTGCTTTTATCCTGTACCCCAAAGCGCCACAGGCTCAGGCGATCCAGCAGATACTTGTCGTTGCCAATAAACCGCAGCACGTTGCCGTAATCCTGCTTCTCCAGCAGCTTATTGACGTTCTGGCTGAACAGCTTTTCCGGTGAGGTTAACAGGTGGAGCCGTGAGCGTTTGCCACGTCCGCGCTGCGGCTGCCAGTCGAGCCATTTTTCCTGATGCATCTTTTTCAGCGCAATACGGCAGTTACGCACCGAACAGCCGAAGATGGCGGCGATCTCCTGCATCTGTAATTCGTGCGTCTGACCTGCGCCGTAGCGGGCGTGCAGCCTGCGAAAATGCGCCTCGAAGATACTCATATGATGGCCTCCCGCCGAACGCGATTTCCTCTTTTATCCCTTTCTGACGGCTTCTGGCGTGATTGTCCTCATAAATTTTCCGGTTTTAAGCAAAAACCGGAAATAACTTTCGTCTTCGGTTGCTGTTTTTTAAATCATCTCAGGTTCGGATACTGAAGGCGTTCGGAGCAGAAAATGCTGTTGTGCGAATCCCTGTCATAAAGACGCGCTCAGGAGATCGAGATGAAAAGATTCAACCTTCTGCAAATGTTACAAAGCATCGGGCGATCGTTAATGATCCCCATTGCCATGCTGCCTGCCGCCGGTATTTTGCTGGCCTTCGGCGTTAGCTTTCAGGATCCCAATATTGTCGCCAGCCTGCCGTTTCTCGGCGCTGACTGGCTGGTTCACGTGCTGAAGCTGATGGCGGAAGCGGGCAGTGCGATTTTCGCTAACCTGCCGCTGCTGTTTGCGGTCGGCGTGGCGGTAGGGCTTAGTGACGATCAGGGGATTGCCGGGTTGTCGGCGATCGCCGGTTTTCTGATTATGAACGTCACCATCGGCCAGTTTCTTGGGATCACGCCCGAATCGGTGGCGCAGGTGCGTGACTACACGATGGTGCTGGGCATCCCTTCGCTCCAGACCGGCGTGTTTGGCGGCATCATTATCGGGATTATCGCCGCCTGGTTGTATAAACGGTATTACCGCATCCAGCTTCCTTCGTGGCTGGAGTTCTTTTCCGGCAAGCGCTTCGTGCCGATAGTGACCTCCTTCGCCGCGCTGTTTGTCGGGCTGGTGATGGCGGTGGTCTGGCCGCCGGTTCAGCATTTGATTAATGGCCTGTCGAACACCATGACGGTGCAGGGGCCGGGCGTGTCCGCCTTCCTGTTCGGTTTTGTCGAGCGGCTGCTGATCCCGTTTGGTCTTAACCATGTCTGGTGGCCGACGTTCTGGCTGCAGTTTGGCGAGTACGTGAACAAGGCCGGGCAGGTAGTGCATGGCGACCAGCTCATCTTTTTCGCCCAGTTGAAAGACCAGGTGCCGATTACCGCCGGAACCTTCATGGCCGGGCTGACGCCGATCAAGATGTTCTGCATTCCCGCGATTGCGCTGGCGATCTACCGCAGCGCTTGCCCGGAAAACAAAGCGCGGGTGAAGGGCATCATGCTCTCTGGCGCGATCACTTCCATCGTCTGCGGCATCACCGAGCCGATTGAGTTCTCCTTCCTGTTTGTTGCGCCCGTGCTGTATGGCATTCACGCCGTCCTGGCGGGGCTGGTGTTCCTGCTGATGGAGTGGTTCAGCGTGCACATCGGGCTCTCTTTCTCCGGCGGGCTTATCGACTATCTGTTCTTTGGCGTCCTGCCGCGCGCGCCTCACTGGTACATGGTGTTCCCGGTCGGGCTGGTGATGGGCGCGGTGTACTACGCCCTGTTTACCTTTGCCATCCGCCGCTGGAATTTGCTGACGCCGGGCCGTGAAGTCGAAGAAACAGCTGTGACTCAGGAAAGCGAACAGAACGACCTGGTGAGCGGCATCATTCTGGCCTATGGCGGGCTGGGGAATATGACCAGTATCGAGGCCTGCATGTCACGTCTGCGCATTGACGTGACGGATAAGACGCTGGTGGACAAAGCGCTGCTGAAACAGCTTGGCGCGGCGGGCGTCGTCGAGGTCGGGAACAATATTCAGAGCGTATTCGGCATGAAATCCGATCGGCTGAAAGAGGCAATCCGCGCAGCTAACGCTTATACACAGGAGGCAAAATGAAACAGCTACACCACAGCGGCCTGCCGCTGTATCTCGATGATGATGGCGTAATGGCGCTGAAACCGCCGCTAAACTATCTCGGCTTTGGCCGCAAAAGCGCCGGGCAGATGGCGGTGGTCTTACCGGAGTTCACCGAAGCGCAGCGTGATGAATCGACTTACGATGTCTATCGCGGGCTCAGCTTTGCGGAGGATCAGGAACGGCTTGCTGCCGACCAGTACCAGTATGACATCACCATCATCATGCCGGGAACGATCGGCAAGGAGCGCAAGAAAACCAGCGGTCACTATCACGGCTATAACGACACGCGGCGCAACACCCATCCGGAAGTGTATGAGGTGATTAAGGGCACTGCGGCGTATATCCTGCAAAAGTCGCCGGATTTTGCCGTCGCGCCAAAAGATCTGCTGGTGGACGATCTTATCGTGGCGGTCGTGAAGGAGGGCCAGAGCATTATCGTGCCGCCGAATTACGGCCACTGCTCCATCAATATTGGCGACGGGCCGCTGGTGTTCAGCAACCTGGCGTATAAACCCTGCGCGGTTCACTACGACACGGTGCAGTTTTACCACGGTATGGCCTGCTACATCGTGGAGGAGAACGGGCAGCTCTGCGTGCGCAAGAATCACTACTACCCGCATATTCCGCACATCAAATTCGCCACCGTCAAAGAGAATCCGCATCTTGGCATAACCTTCGATACACCGCTTTACCAGCGCTATCGCGCCGCGCCGGAACGTTTCCATTTTCTGGGGCATGTCGATAACTATGTCCGGGAAATCATGGGGATGCTCGAGTATCAGGATGATTTATTCCCGCTCAGTCAGGAGGACGCATGATGGAAACGCAATCTGTTGCAGGCGTCGCCTGTACTGACCTGCATCAGGCGATGTCGCGGATTGATGGCGCTGCGCTGGCGCGTCTGGAGCAGGCCATTGCTGAAGCGAACGCGATATTTGTTTTTGGCGCAGGGCGTTCGCTGTTGATGCTGAAAGCTTTTGCGATGCGCCTGATGCATATCGGCCTGAAGGTGCATGTTGTCGGCGATGTGGTCACGCCTGCGCTGCAAAAAGGCGACCTGCTGTTGCTGGCCAGCGCATCGGGCGAAACGGCTTCGCTGGTGAATGTTGCTACAAAAGCGAAGCAACTGGGCGGCACAGTGGCCCTGCTGACCATTTTCCCCGAGTCCACGTTAGGAAAACTGGCGGAGGTGGTGGTCAGGATCCCGGCCTATACCGACAAACTGCCGGATGGACCCGATAACGTGAAAGGCATTCTGCCCGGCGGCAGCCTGTTCGAAGAGGCGGTCATGGTGCTGGGGGATGCCATGATTGTGAATCTGGCGCAGTCGACGGGATATCGCTTAACCAAAGGTTTTGCGCTGCACGCCAACCTCGAATAGTCATTCGACACAAGGAAACCAACATGAAATTACAGCTTGCCCTGGACGAGTTAACCCTGCCTGAAGCGCTGGCATTTATTGATAAGGTGGTTGATGACGTTGATATTATTGAAGTGGGCACGCCTTTTCTTATTCGGGAAGGCGTGAAGGCTATTAAAGCCATTAAAGAAAAATATCCACACAAGGAAGTGCTGGCGGATGCGAAAATTATGGATGGTGGCCATTTTGAGTCGCAGATGCTTTTCGACGCCGGGGCAGATTATGTCACGGTGTTAGGCGTGACCGATGTGCTGACAATCCAGTCCTGCATCCTCGCGGCAAAAGAGGCCGGAAAGCAGGTGGTGGTGGATATGATCTGCGTCGACGATCTGCCCGCACGGGTTCGCATGCTGGAAGAGGCGGGGGCGGATATGCTGGCGGTACACACTGGCACCGATCAGCAGGCGGCAGGGCGCAAGCCGATTGATGATTTGATAACGATGCTGAAGGCGCGCCGGAAAGCCCGGATTGCCGTGGCAGGCGGTATCAGCAGCCAGACGGTGAAGGACTATGCGCTGTTAGGCCCGGATGTGGTGATTGTGGGATCAGCGATCACGCATGCAGCGGATCCGGCTGTTGAGGCAAGGAAGATATCACAGGTGTTGTTGCAGCATCACTGAGATTAGTCGAACACAACGACATCTGGCGCGACTGTGTGCCAGATGTCGACCAATAGTGGACATACGGCTAAGTGAGTAAACTTTCTAAGGACATAACTGTTCCTGCAAAAATATCTGGCCTGAATATAAACAACTCGATACTCTGAAATGCTTTGTATTTTTTGTGAACAGGAAAAAGTATGCTGAGTACGTTACCCGATTTACACAGAAGTTTTGCAGAGCAACTCAAGCTTAAATTCCAGTCTGATTCGCGGATTCACTCCCTTCTTGCTGGTGGTTCGATTATTCATGGAGGATTTGATAAATACTCCGATCTCGATTTTGTCGTTGTCGTAGATTCTCTCCACTATGACGAAATCATGGCGCAGCGTAGGGAACTTGCCGGGACATTAGGCCATCTGCTGCATGCTTTCACCGGGGAACATGTGGGAGAGCCTCGCCTGCTTATATGCCTGTATGGCCCTGAACTCCTTCACGTCGATCTGAAATTTGTCACCCTGGAAATGCTCACTCAGCGCGTTGAGGAGCCAGCGGTGTTATTTACCCGTGATAACACTGCTCTGAATCGACAACTGGCAAAATTTAGTGCTCACTGGCCCAACATGACGCCGGAGTGGTTTGAGTCCCGAGCCTGGATCTGGCTTCATTATGCGGTGGTGAAGCTGGGAAGGGGCGAACTCTTTGAAGCGATGGGTATGCTGGCATTCTTCCGGGAGCAGGTGCTGGGGCCAATGTTGTACCGTCGTGCCAATCTTCCGCAACGTGGGGTTCGCCGCATTGAATTCCTCAGTATTGATCCTGATGGTCTGCTGATTTCCACGCTGGCAACGCACGATCGTGACTCCGTCAGCATGGCCATCAGAAAGGCTGTTGACGCTTATATCACTCTGCGGGCTGATGCGCTGCCGGAAAATATCGCAGACGATGCGGCACATTGGGCGGTCCTTGCCATGCTGAAAGCTGGAACCCGACCCTGAAAGGTTTTGGTCTGCTCCGCCTCCGCGTTCAGACGACCTTTGCTAAAAAATGGTCGTCTGAATTTCGGTTGTGAGGTTCTTACTCAATGCTTAGATTCATTTTCAATCTATCGAAAGGATATGAATATGAACTTTGCAGAACTCCATTATCAGCATGAGCCTCTTCTTATCGCCAACGTCTGGGATGCCGCCAGTGCTGTCGCAGCGCAAAAAGCAGGCTATCAGGTACTGGGAACATCCAGTGCAGCTATAGCGTCCACACTGGGATACGAAGACGGGCAGGGAGTGCCGTTTGATGAGTTATTTTATACGGTCACTCGGATTCGGGCTGTCAGCAACCTGCCATTGAGCGTTGACATGGAAGCAGGATATGGTGATTCAGCCGAAGAGATAACAGCCAATTTGAGGCGCCTTGCTCAGACAGGCGTCGCAGGCGTTAACCTCGAAGACAGCAGAGCCATAAACGGGGTGCGTCAGCTCGAAGATGTCTCTGATTTTTCCCGTAACCTGAGAACAGTATGCGATGCGCTGAGAAGCGAAAATTACCGCCTGTTTCTGAACATCCGGACTGACACGTACCTTCTCGGACATGAAGATGCGTTGCAGGAGACGATATTTCGGGGTCAAAGATATAAAGCTGCAGGTGCTGACGGCCTTTTTGTTCCTTGCCTGACGTCAGAGAGAGACATCAGCCTCATTGCAGAGGCAACGGGTCTGCCTCTGAATGTCATGTGTATGCCTAATCTTCCGTCATTCAGCAGGCTGAAATTGGCCGGGGCAAGCCGCATTTCAATGGGCAATTTTGTTCATTCAGCGATGCAGTCAACGTTGACTGATGTCATGCATGCGATCCGATCTCGTCAGACGTTTGAAGGACTTTTTGGTGATGAAAATAACCGATAAGAATTTGTGTGATATCTGGTATCAGGCATTACTTGAACGTGCTTCAGAATATACTGGCGTGTTTTTTGTAGGCGTCAAAACCACTGGCGTATTCTGCATTTCGGTATGCCGGGCGCGAAAGCCCAAACGCGAAAATGTCGAATTTTATAGAGATGCCAAATCTGCCCTGGCGGACGGCTTTCGTCCCTGTAAGGTTTGCAGACCTGCGGAAAATGCGCACAGCGCGCCATTATTCGTTGAGCAGGCGCTTGCGCTTGTCAGGCGCGATATCAAATCCCGTGTTGCAGACGCGGAGCTTCGTCAGCATGGAATCAGCCCGGAGCGGGTAAGGCGCTGGTTCCTGCGACATCATGGCATCACTTTTCAGGCTTTCCAGCGAATGCAGCGGGTGAACGTTGCCCTGCAGGAGTTGAAAAGCGGACGAGCGGCGACTGACGTTGCGCTGGACAATGGCTATGAATCCCTGAGCGGATTTGGTTACACCTACAAGCGGCTTACTGGCGCAGCGCCGACTCAGGCAACGCAGGTGATAGTCATTCACCGGTTTACCACGACGCTTGGGCCTATGTTTGTCTGCGCGACAGAGCGGGGAGTCTGTCTGCTGGAGTTTACCGATCGCCGGATGTTAGAAACAGAATTTCGCGATATCCAGCGTTTATTTAACGCCAGAATTGTCACCGGAGAAAACAGCCATACCCGACAGACAGTAAAAGAGATCAGCGAGTATTTTGCCGGAACACGCCGACAGTTCGATCTCTCTTTAGATGCTCCGGGCAGTGATTTTCAACAATCCGTCTGGCATGAGCTGCGTGCCGTTCCCTATGGACAAACTTCACACTATCAGGCCATTTCGTTACGGATGAATAAGCCAAATGCTGTACGCGCCGTCGCTGCTGCTAATGGTGCAAACCGGATTGCGATTGTGATCCCCTGTCACAGGATAATTGGAAAAGATGGCGCGATGACAGGCTACGGTGGTGGCATTTCGCGCAAAGAATGGCTCATTGAGCATGAGAGAAATAATGTTTAATGGCGTGACATGTTGAGGGTACTAAAAAGCCCGCAGGGCTTGCACCATGCGGGCTTTCAGGACTTCATCAGACGCGGAGTATGGATACTTCTCAGGAGCATTTATCCAGCTCAGCGGAAAGCCTTTTCATTCTGATAAATAGTGACTTCAGCTTACGTTTTCCGACGCTGGTGCGGCAGATATCGTTATGTACTTTTTCATACCTGACTCCCGTTTAACCCCTTTGGGATCGGAAACAAAAGGAAGCCGCAGGCGAGGTGAATCGGATACTTTCAGTGTCCAGATATAATCCCCAATAAACCTGAAATCCACGCTATCGTCAGTGACCTGGAGATCCGCAAAAGTTCCTGTCGAGTACTCATTGCCCAAACGAACAATTTCTTTAAGCCCGTCATGAACGTCAATAAGGGCAATTGTCAGGGATTCTTCAAAAATAATGTCATCCGTCAGAAACAGGATGTAACGCTGCTCATTAACCTGGACCGCTGCTTCAAGCACTTGTCCCGGTACAATAATGCCGGTGCTTTTACCATCGAGCATAACGTCAGATTGAGACTGGGATACATCGGTAGCTTCGCGAACCTTAACCAATGATATTGAATTAACCTGTTTCATAATCAATTCCACAAACGTCCCATTTCCCATGCGGCAAGAGCGCCGCCGACGAAGCCACCGATGAGCACGCAAACAGGTGCGCCTGGTCCACACATTAATCCCGCTATGGCGCCGCCTGCAGCAGCACCGGCAATACCTGCACTATTAATCTCTATCTGTCTGCCTGATTCTGAAACCTTATCATCCGTTTTACGCATTTTTAATGCTCTGCCGCCATTTCGTCGCCAGGTTTCTGACACGCTATCAGGCATCATCGGTTAGATTTGATGGTCTTTTCTGCGATGTTTATGGTCGAAAGTTTATGTAAGAAAAACAGCCCGGTACTGATTCCCATTAACACACAGTATGCAGCCAAACCAAATTTAAGCATAGCTGATGACTTGTTTATTTTTTCAACCAAACCACTGCTGAACATAGTGCTATACATGAACGGCATTGCAACTACAAAGCCACTCATAAAATAAATGATGAGACTAACTATTTCTACGGATTTTCTCCAAATCCAAAATCGATATCTTTTTTTAGCCCACTGAAATATTGTTGAGTTATCACTAATGTACAAAAGTTTTTGACACTTACTGTAATTATCAATATCTCTTACTGGATCTTTGGAACGCAAAAGTATTCTCCTCTGTTCTGGTGTCAGGTTTGAGTCTTTTGTTAATGCCGAAATGCCGTATTCTTCAGCGATTCGCTTATAATTTTCATCGTTTGTGTTTTTATAGAGGTTGTACGAAAACTCGCTAATCGCTTTTCTGGAGTTAAAGACTTTGTCCCTTTTATATATCCATCCCGCTCTCAATCCAATGATTGATACTATCACTGGAAGCAAGGGGGATAAGTTTTTTAATACTTCCATAATGATTAGAGCCATCCTAACTACTCCTAGTATAATTTAAATTAGCTAAGGGATTTTTAGTTACGGCATCTTCCTGTTTCGCCAGGAGAGAGCGGGAATCTGCCCGGTAGTTTCTGGCATCGGAAAGCGTAACTGACGGGTAAGGACCTATGCTCTTCTTCGCACGTTTCTTGGTGACAGGGCGAATGTAGCGAAACTGCAATATTTTTACTCCCGCTGGATTTGATGAGTAGCTCAAGGCCATCGCCATCATAGAGAAGGTAATCCGCTTCCTTGGGTTTAGCAGATCCGATTTCTTTAACGGATAGAGGTTTGGTTTGTCTTGCCATTGCCGGGTTTCCATAGTTTTAGGCACCCAAAAACAATAAAGTTTTATGAGGTGCCTAACAAGGTGCCTAAAAGGTTCGGATTTAATTAGTTGGCATCAGACTTCGCGGGACATATTGAGGGCACAAAAAAGCCCGCAGGGCTTGCGCCGTGCGGGCTCTTAGGACTTCATCGGATGACTCTGGTAATCACCGATGGAGAATTTTGGTGGGCTGGCGGAGTCTGAATTGGTTGCGTAACTTGTTGTTTAATAGTTTGTAATCTTTAATTCAATTTTCAACTTGGTCCCATTGTTGGTCCTAAAAGAAAATGTCAGGTTTTTTGCAGGGGAGGGGAGGGGAGGTTACAGTAGAAGTCTCTTCGTCTGTGAGATTAGCATTTTGCTTTCCTTTAGTCTGCTCTGTATTTAAGCGTTTATTTCACATTAGTTTTTAGCAAGCCGGTAGAGCGCCTTGCTTGCAGAATATCCACTATGGAAATATACGGGGTTTGTTCTTGCCACGAAAATCCCTTTCGGTCGATACGGACAAGCCCGTATTTTTCGACAAGAAAGTTCACCGCATCGCTGAGCGATACTCCAGCATCAATATGTTCTCGTATGGCGGTTTCATTACTGAACGGTGTGTCATTCAACGTCAGGCCATAGTGCTGCGATAAAAGATGAGTCAGCAGCCGTTGCCAGGTTTCAACGGGTGACAGATTGGGCTGAGTCGCCCGTGTCGGGTGTGATGATAAGGTTTGCATGATGTTTGCTCTATGAGTTTAAGAGATAAGCTTAGAGTTAATGGGGTTCAGGCTGGCCGGGATAAATAGCGATGTAGACATAGCCACAGGAGCCGAGTGTGTCAGCTTCGCAAGTCAGTCCATTGTGGTATAGCGTGATGCAGTGCTGATGCAGGTGAGAGAGTTCTCCGCTGGTGAGCATCAACTCCAGTTGTTTGAGTATCAACGGAAAGGCCTGGTCGAGGCGCAATGCATCGTTGTCGCTGAAAGTACCGTTGAATCCGGCCCTGTCAGCGAGAAAATGCACCCGGTTGCCTTCCTGCACCAGACGAGCGCCAAAACAGGGTGTGATTGTGCGCTTTAGTCCCCACTGCTGGCAGGCGGGATTCTCCGGCCTGGTGCCGGATTTGGAGTGATTGTTCATTATTGTTCCTGATTAAAGGGAAAGATTAATTGAGAGTGACACTTCGAAGAATGACATAGGGACCATTGCGGCCCTGACGGCGTTCAGCAAATACGGCCAGAACGCCGCGTATATCTTCCACCTCGCGGCCAGCATAATGGCAGATACTGCCTGACCATTTATTTTTTCCTGTACTGAAGCGAAACAGCCGGGAGCCAGGATGTTGCCGGTATAGGGTCATTGCCTGACGTTTGCTGATGATTTTCATCGCTATTCCCCTTACAGCCAGCCGCGTTCGGCAAAAGAGACAATATCTATCCCCCCGACCACCAGATGGTCCAGCAGACGGATATCAACCAGGTCCAGCGCCTGTTTCAGGCGTTCGGTGATTCGTCTGTCTGCGTCGCTGGGTTCAGCGAGACCCGACGGGTGGCAGTGCGCCACGAGAATGGCGGCAGCGTTATATTTCAGCGCAGCCTTCACCACCTCTCGTGGGTGTACCTGCGTATGGTTGATGGTGCCGGTGAATAACGTGTCGTGCGCAATCAGCCGGTGCTGGTTATCAAGGAAGAGTGCGGTAAATTCTTCGCGCTCCAGTGTGGTAAGCTGCAGGCGCAGCCAGTCACGGACGGCATGGCTGGAGGTAAATGATGCGCCGGGTTCGCGTAACTGTCGCTCCAGCAGGGGCAGTGCCATCCTGACCGTCTGCTGTTCTGTGGGGGCCAGTTCACGGGCAAACAGCGGAAGTTGTTGTTCCATAATTTTGACCTCAGTCGATGATGTGCATAATGGCGTTACACTCCGCGTGGCTCAGCGCGTAGTCCCGCAGGCGGTAATAGTGCTCCGTCATGGCGTCGCACTCCGTACGACAGGCATGGTGACTGTACGCTATCAGACAGACGGCTATTCCGGCGGCCTCACTGCTGAGTTCGCCACCATTGCCGTTCATACTGTTGAACAT
This sequence comes from Enterobacter sp. ECC-019, assembly GCF_043974075.1. Classification (NCBI taxonomy): domain Bacteria; kingdom Pseudomonadati; phylum Pseudomonadota; class Gammaproteobacteria; order Enterobacterales; family Enterobacteriaceae; genus Enterobacter; species Enterobacter sp. ECC-019. The sequence goes on along the minus strand of NZ_CP143759.1, from coordinate 4,379,434 downwards.
CGACCATTTTTCATCGGCATCCTCATGCGCTTCCGGAGCCATAAACACACCGCCGTTGCTGAGGGTGTAAAAATTCCAGATACCACCGCGGTAATCTGTGCAGAAACGGTCCATCCACGCGAAGACTGTCGGTTCGAGGATTATCCACTGCGGGATGCTGCTGAAGTGTTTTGGCCAGAAGACAACACGTTGCTCATCGGGCACCGGCGTGCAAACGATGTGCTCTTCGTCAGCGTGTGGTGAAGTGGGGCATTCAATCACCGTACTGGTCAGGTTAAGAGTATTGCTCATGTGATTTCCTTTGTATTTTCATATGGGATGTTGAGACGAAGTGACGGGCAGGATTGCGCATAGCCATCCTCATCACAGCGTGACGGCCAGTGGCCCTGAGGGAGACTTAAGCAACACAGGCTGCGTTCACCGGGACGATAAAGAAGGTGAGAGCACCGGGCGCAGAGGTCGTCGTCAGAGATGGAGCGGCTGCTGGGATTATTTTCCAGAGCGGTCGGATAAGGGGTGGCCTGGTGGGCGTTATCAGGCAGCGGTGGCATCAGCTCAGCGCCTGCTGCAGTTCTTCCGCCATTACCCAGAGCGCCCGGTTGAGCTTAACGTCACCGTCTATGCCTCTGACCGCGCGGGTATGGCTGCGTTTGCCTTTGGCAGTACGTCCTGGCAGACCCCCTTTCAGCAGATTCTCCTGGCAACGATTGAAAACTGACCACAGGTCGTCCTGACGGTCTTCATAGCGTCGGGGCGTCAGTATCTGGGCTTCCGTTACCGGCTGGTGCTCTTCACCAAAGCGGTACGTCAGGGCGGCTCTTGCAAACGCCTGCTGTGCCGGGGGCGGGAGTAAAAGCGACTCCATGGCACCACGTTTTTCTTCCACCTTGTCAAATATCCCCAGTACTTCATAAGCGCCTTCAATGACTTTCTCCACCACGTTACCCCGGTGCGGAACTCTGATTTCGCCAAACGACTGTCCGCAGACGAGCGAATTCGTGCAGACGCTTCGGAATATTCCTGGTAACAGCTGAAAACTGGATTCGCCACCGTGCGAATTGAGGATGATGATTTCCGGCACCTGCTGACCGTTTATCTGACCGGTGCGACGCAGGCGGAGCATATGCTTTGTGTGCTCCCGACGGTCCGGATCCCGAACGCGTGACTGGCAGGCAAAGAAGGGCTGGAACCCTTCACGCTGCAGGTTCTCCAGCAGGATGATGGTGGGAATAAACGTGTACTTTTCACTCCTGGAAGCATGTTTGTTCTCTCCGAAGACGCTGGGAACATGCTGCATGAGCTCTTCACGTGTTAAGGGACGATCGCGGCGTATCTGGTTTATCCGCCCGAAGCGGCTTGCTAAGCGCATGGTGAGTACCTCTGTAGTTAATGAAACGGCATAAACAAAAAAGCCATGTACCCCGAAGGGAACACGGCCGGTTAGTGTGGTCGGGGCCTGAGGTGAGTCAGGGTTGGGATATTCCGTGGCTGGCGATGTGGCGGTTAAGCCATTCCCCGGCGCTGACTTCAAAACTCCACGCCCGCCAGATCAACTGCCCCTCGCTGTCCCGAATCACCAGCCGAAAATGCGTACCCTGGTCGTCTTCGATAGCAACATTGAGGTAAACCGCCACCACAGCCTCCACCTGTTCACGGGTGAACGAACCGGGAGGTAACGGTGAGTCGTCAATGTTTTGCATGGTTAGTTCCTTAGCAGGCACAAAAACAAACGCCCTGCTCATTCGAGCGGGGCGTTTGCGGGTTTAATGAGAGTATCAGGAATAGTACGTGTATCAGTGATTTTCGATAGCCACGGTTTTCGCCTTACCATTGATATAGCGGATATTCAGCGTTGTGACGCCAGCTTTTATGGAGGGTTTCAGGTCTGCAATTTCATCGCATCCCACTCCGGTGATTTCACGGATTTCAGGGGTTTCACGGATTTTGCTGACGACATACCAGTTACCGGCAGGGCAGGCAGTGCCTCCGTCCTGCTTCAGCAGGGCGAGGAACGGCGAATCAATAAGCTGAGTATATAATCCGGCCTCGTCAGCACCGTTAATCAGCGTATCTTTCCCTTTACCGCCGCAGTTACGGCAAAAGAGCCTGTCGTCCTGTGAACGCAGAATCTGGGCTGTATAAGCCGGTGCTTCATTATCCAGCGAGAAGGTATTACGTTCTCCGTTCTTCCAGATAACGCTGAGCAGCGTGACGCCATTTTTCTCTGTTACCGATACACTTCTGGCGCTGCTCAGGTTTGAGCTGTCATTATCGAACTGAATGCTGCTGATGGCAGGCGTTGCCGCGAGTTTATCAATGTAGAAAAAATCAGGCGTCTGATTCGCCGCCGCTCCCGGGGCACTGTCAGACATCAGAATGGCATAGCGGCTCGTATCCTGGATTTTGCTGTAGCTGGCGGTCTTTACTTTATATCCCTGGGGGTAATCCGCCAGAAAATAACTGTCCTTTTTCTCCGGCCCGCAAAGGTGGCAGACCATATGCCCTTCGCTGTCGGTTGTCAGACGGGGGAGATTGTCAGCCGGAGCGGCGGCAGCCGGTTGGGTAAACATCAGGTACAGGGACGCTATCACCAGTCCGGTGACGCGGATGATTTTTTGTCTGTTAATCATAAAGTTGTCCGTAAATGTTTATAAAGAATAGCGTTGCATGGCGGAAAGAGAACCTTCTCATTCCGCCATGCATTCAGCAGCAGCCTGACCGGTGTAAGCAATAAAATCAGGCGAGGTAAAAATTGGGGGGGTATTCCCCCAGTCCTGACCGTAACGCTGAACGAGTTTCTCCCAGGCACAGTCACACAGGGCGGTATCACCCTGTGCGGTGCATTCGCGCATAAAGGCACGTTTTCCCCCGGGCTCATCACACGCGGTTAACAGCAGGAGGGAGGCAAGAAAAAGCCCTTTGTGTTTCATCATCACGATTTACGCATAAACAAACCGAGGATGAGCAGGAACACGATGATGATTATCCAGATGAGCCCGCCGATAATGCTGCCGAGTGAAGGGAACCAGACTGCGGGCCATACCAGCCCCTGTCCGATGGCATAAGCCAGGCCACGCCATGCCTGAGTCCCCCATACAGCCTGATAAATGGCCGTGATAAGAGCCAGCACACAATAGATACTGATAATAAAACGTTTCATTCATGACTCCATTTGAACAATAAATAGCGCTGGTGGCGGGAGAGGAAACGGCTGTCGATAAGGGGGCTGATTTAGTCACTGACGGTGAAGGTGCCCTGGTCTGTGAATATCCGGGCCTCCAGGAAATTACACGAGATACCGGTCTGCCAGAGTGGATTCCCGAAACGCCAGGTCAGACTCTCGGCAAACTGCATTTTGCGGGGGGTAAACGTACCTTTATTGGGCCACCATCCTTCCGGGGTGGTCTTCCCGTTATACGTTGTTTTTCCCTGCTTCAGTTGCGGGCAACGCCCCCGGTTAACATCAATTTTGTCTATCTGAATGTTGTCTGTTCTGGCGGTCACGGTGACATAAACGCAGTCATGGCATTCGTAGCCACTTTTCTCGATATTGACTTTTATAGCGTCCTCATCAGCCGCCTGAGCGGGCATCGCGGCCAGTACAGCCAGGGTGGCGAACGCGATAAGAACTGTTTTCATGGCACTTTCTCCGTACGTAACAAATCCTGCGATATATCGCATTGATTTTTAATGGATAAATAACATAACCCTATGATTCTCGGTTGATTATGTAATCACGGGATTCATCAGGTAAAACGATGAATTTCGATCGGCTCGATCGACAAAATCGATCGTCATTGAGCACAAAAACTTATCGATACACGTCTTCAGGTTTATCGAAAATGAAGAGGTTAACCGAAGAAAAATCCCCAGAGGGAGCCTGCTGCACGGGCGACGGTGTGGGTCACCGCATGCAGTGCTGTGCGGGCCACCTGCGGCAGCGGTGCGAGGTCAATGATGTTATCAATAACCTCTACCACGGCATCGCCAAAGCTGCTGCTGGCGGTATTGATAACGGTATCAGTGCGATACCGGTTCTGAAGATGAGGCACAAGTGGACTGCGGGCTTGCTTTGGGAGGCGGGTAATCATGGCCTCCACCAGGCGCGACAGCCGGTAATGCCCCCGGACAGAGACTGGCAGAATATCTATTTCTGCTATCTGCAACTGACGTGCCACAGCCTGCTGTTTCTGCGCAATACGCTCCGCCTGTAACGCCGAGGGCTGAGCCGACAACCAGCGCCACTGCTCGGCGGGTTCGGTTTTGTCCACCTGGTTGAGTATCCACAGTACTGGCGGCAGCGGTCCACTGAACTGCGCGAAGACGTCCTGATAAAACTGCTCTTCCACCGCAAATGCGCGGTCATCGGCCTTGAGCACCCACAGCACCATATCGAGCTGTGGCATGAGGTCACGATACAGCTCACGGTATTCACCGTCGCGGGTAACAGACTCGCCCACGCCGGGCAAGTCGACCAGCGTCAGATAATGGCTGCCGAAGCGCAGCCGGACACGCTGTGGCTGACGGGTGCAGGCTTCCACCGCGTTCACGGCGCAGACTTCGCTACGGAACAGTGCATTACACAAACTGCTCTTCCCGACACCGGTTTTGCCCATAATGCCAATCACGGGTTCATACGTGACGAGACGGTTAAGCTCCTGGATAAGGTGCTGGCGCAGCGCGTACGGATAACGCCGGAGATGACGACGGATAAGGGCATAGCCTGAGGGATGTTTCATATCAGCCTCTGAATGAAAAAAAGGCCATCCGGAGGGGATGGCCTGTTAGAAATAAAAGGGTGGGAATTCAGTAAGGTGATATATAACTGAGAATTATTTAAAATCACCCAACATCATATTAACTGGCAGGGTATAGCCAGACCGGCAGTATTCACCTGCTTTTTTGTTTTTCTACTAAAGAAAGTATCGATAAATGAAATTTCCGGAAACTGCCACTTAACTAATTTAGTCCAACGCTGTCGGATTGGACTAAATATCAGTTTTTCATATTGACTTGCGATCGCATTCCAGATTAGTTTTCAATTATCAAAACAACATTTTCTGGAGGTATTGTCATGCAGGAGTTTCCATTTAACGCTTTCCCCACGTCATTACGTGAAACTATTTTTGATATTGAGGAATGCACACAAGCCCCGGGGGAAATGATTGCATTAACATTGCTGAGTGGATTATCACTGGCGTGTCAGAGCCTGATTAATGTAAAAATAACAGACACCATGAAGTCTCCGGTGTCATTGTATTCATTCGTGATAGCAGATTCTGGCGAGAGAAAAACAGCGGTGGAAAAACTGCTATTAAAACCTTTTCATGAGCATGATCTGCGTGTATTACTCCAGTATGAAAAGCAGAAGAAAGAACATGAGGTCCAGTCTAAAATATGGAGCAAGAAAGAAAATGCACTTCTGAAATGCATTGATAAAGACACTATGAAAGGACTATGTACAGATAAACTTTCACGGCAGTTAGAAAAGTTATCTGCTGAAAAGCCAGTACAACCGAAAGCCAGAAGGTATATTTATAATAATGTCACCCCTGAAGCCCTGCAGTTTGAAATGTATACCCACTCGCCACAAACAGGACTAATAACTGATGAGGGGGCTAATATACTTAGCAGACGGACCATGAGTGATTTGGGATTTATGAACTCCATATGGGATGATGAAAGTTTTCATGTCAATCGGAAAACAGGGCCGAGTTTTACGATTAAGAATGGACGTATTACGTTGTTAGTCATGGTACAAAAAGCAATATTTTACGATTTTTTAAAACGCAAGGGCGAAAATGCACGCGGGAGTGGTTTGTTTGCACGCTGTTTTATCTTGTATATTGATACGAAATTATCGACACAGGGCCAGCGTTTTATTAGTCGTCTATCTTCCCCTCAGTCAGGTGAGCTGGAGAATCTTAATCACTTCTACCAGCGTATGAATGAACTGGTAGAAAAAAGTGCTTCTCAACACGGGACCGGGCATCAGACATGTTTATCATTCGAGCCCTCCGCCCTGGAGGCATGGAAAGAAATTCATGATGAAATAGAAAGCAGTATTGGTCCCGATAAGGAATATGCAAACATGAATGATTTTGCATCCAAACTTCCGAATAATGTTGCACGTCTGGCCGCGCTGCTGAGTTACTATACCGAAGGTGAATGCGCGATAAAAAAAGAATATGTTGAAAATGCCTGGTTGCTATGTGAATGGTACATGCAACAGGCAATAAAGGTCTTTGGGGCTCAGGAGGGCTACTATGAAGCGCTGCTATTATCATGGCTTCGTCGTGAGTACTATGAAACAGAGATGGATCATGTCAGATTTAATACAATACGAAATGCCGGGCCTAATGTATTACGTAAAGGCAAGTTACTGGAAAGAGTCATTGAGAGACTTGAAAAGGAAGGCGCGATAGACATCGTCCGCTCAAGACGCAAGGCACGAATGGTTTATGCAGGCCGTTATTTTCGCAACAATCCGTTTACAAAAAATGCAGCGTATAAGCACTACTGGCCGCGATAGTTGCGACTGATCGCAACTAATCGCGAGGTTTGCCGGTGGAAATGCCCAAAATTGTTGAAAACTAATATCAGAGTAAAATTATTATCTCACTTATCATTTTTCGTGAGATTTACTCAGGCGGAGGGGCTTATTGTTATATTTTCACTAATGAAATTACTGTCGGTATAGTAATATATGTTTATTGGTAATATATACCTGTTACTGGTGTGCATGTTGTTATTAACACATACACTATCTATCCAGATTAATTATTAAAATTCTAATGCACTATGCCCATATAACCCATTAATTATATTAATCATGTGAAATCATACGGTTAATGCTTACTACCCGATAATGTTCAGGTGCATATCTGCATGCTACATTATCATGATTATTAATCGTATGGTTATTTATTCTTACTCACCTCAATATTAATTATTTATTCAGGTATTAACATGCAACATAATTCCTTGAATGCTTACTACCAGCAGGCATTTTACGATGTTATTCGTAATGCAGTAGACGAGTTTCCACGTACGTTAGCACTACGTGTTGATTTACGTTTTCCCCGCCACTATCAGTATGGTGATTCGAACAAAGAGGTTACTCGTTTTATTGAATCACTGAAAGCTAAGTTGCTGGTCGATTGCCAACGTAAGAACCTACGATGGAAACGTAACCGATCTAATAGATTACGGTATGCATGGGTACGTGAAGTAGGTGAACTTAACCGCCGTAAACATTACCATGTATTACTGTTGTTGAATAAAGACTTCTATCACGGTGCCGGGAGTTATAATGCAGATGACAGTTTATACGCATTAATCCAGCAGGCATGGTGTAGTGCGTTAGGTCTGGATTCGGAACAATACTCAGGTTTAGCGAATATGACTGAGAACGGTTGTTTTTATTTAAACGGATATTCCGCTAATTATATGCAACGGATTAACGAATTGCTGAGACGTATGGATTACTTGGCGAAAGACCATACCAAGTGTTATGACGATGGATATCGTTCAATTGGAATGAGCCGCAGGTAACATGCGCGTAGTGAGATGGCAGTTTGGCTATTAAGGCTTAAACTGCCAGCATATTAGACCTCAAGTGCATCTATTTCTTTTTAGGCTTTACGACACTATCAAATGCAGCTTTGATTTTCTGATCCTGACTTGACCAGACCTCAACCTGGCGCATCTTCATTGCAAATATTTCACCTCCAGTTTTGTACAGATTGTTCTGATCGCGGGCAGATGGCCATTTCAGTTCGTTAATCCCATTCTCTATGCTCTTCAAAGCTTCTGATTTAGTATTCCATCCGTCTGAGGGGCAAGCTTCCTGCAAGAGACTGATAATTTTGGCTTTAATGGAATCAAAGCGAGCAGCTTTACTTCTGCCCCCCTGCGCCGAAACATCTAATTTTGTGGTCTGTTGCTGTTGCCACAATTCTTGATCTTCAAGACCACGACAGTAATCAAGGTATTCAATAGCTAGGAGTTGGCACTTTATCGCTTCATTTTTATTCGAGTTCATAAGCCCAAGCCCTAGGTGCCAGTTAACATCAGCCAGAAAAACAAGCCCACCTATAGTTTCGCTAACCGTGCCCGGTTCATCAAAAGACATCCTGTAGACTTGATCATCAAACCTACGGCGTACTACCGGGTTCGTAAGCATACTTTCAACCAGCGATAGTACAAACTCATGATATTCATTTGCACCTGAAACCACCTTTTCCTGCTCCCGGTCAGCCGCCTTGAGTCTATGGGATAAGCTTGCGCTCTTATTATTGAACGTGGTTTTCAAATCAACGATAAAATCATCAAAACTAAAATTATCCATTATTCAATCAGTTAAGTACCGTAAAAAATGAAGTATTGCAGCCGTATGTCGCACAGTTGCACCAGCAGATAGTCTGACTTCCATCCAAAGCAAACCAAGAGAGGAAGCATTTTAATGGAACCAAAGTCTGTAAAAATCCTGCGTGTATCTGCACTTGTCAAGAAGTTAGGCATTGGTCGTTCAACGGTATACGATTGGCTTGACCCTAATTCAGATCGTCATGATCCGACATTTCCCCAAAGGGTGAAACTGGGAGCAAAGACGGTAGGTTGGCTAGAATCCGAGATTGATGCCTGGATTTTGAACAAAGCAAAACAACCGCTAACACCTGTTTAGCCATAGTTTGGAATATTATATGGGAAAGAGTGAGGACCGCACTCTTCCCATTAGCTTTACAGACGTGAGCCCTGTAGGACTAAAACCAAGAGGCATCACCTCCGCCTGACGGCGAGTATCTTGAGCATTGCGGTAATCAATGTTCAGCCAAGGGTCTTGGTAAAGCGCTTCACTGACCGCGTCAAACATGCCTTCCTGGATCACCGGTGCTAGGAGCGGCTGACTGGCCGCGACCACCCGCACCTTCTGCGGCCATTCCCACTCTCTCAGCGCCCGTTTGCTGTGGCTAGGAAGTGTGTCCCGCTTGACTAAAAAACGGCGAAAATGAAGCCATCAGATGTGCGGGTAACAGATGTTTTAACTGCGCCTGCGCCACTTGCATCAGCAGTGATTCTGCTGGCGATAGCTGCGCCAAGCTCAGGCCTCGCGAACCTAGCGGAATCGTATGGTCCCGGTTCATCTTCATCCGAGCTGCTGGGATTTTCCATTCTTTAGCTTCAAAATCGATCTCATCCCAACAAGCTTCTGCCGCTTCTGGGGGTCGTGAGATAGTTAGAAGTTGCCACATGAACAAGCATCGAGTAGGCAAAATAATGTTGGCATTTCGCATTGTCTGCATTAGCTGTGGTAACTGATCAGGGCGGATAGCGGAGGATGAAAATGTGAAAGCCGCTTTTGAAGAAGTGATTATTGGCAAACAGTGATTTGCGCTAAAGTTATGTAAACCAATCTGAAGTATGACTAGTTGAAATAAGAAAAATTTATTATTTATCAATTTATTGGGTTTTATGGTTGCAATAACATAAATGTAACAATTTGTCGGATGTGTTTGATAGTTTGAGGCTATGCACTTTTGTGAGGGCGGTACAGTAAGTGACTCAAGATATTCATTATGATACGCATTAATAATTTCTATGCTTCGATACCGTATAGACTGTCAACGTATGCATACAGGGAGGATATGAAGTGGGTAGGAAGTCACGTGAAAAGCGGGAAAGAAAACTAACAGAGCAAAAGGTTGATTATGATTCTTTGATACACGATATGTCCAGATATCGTGAATTGTTTACGAATGGGGTAGGTGAAGACACATACTTTTGTAAGCATCTGGAAGCCACCCAGAATTTATTTCGCCGATACAAAACCCTCGACGTAGCAGTTGCATTATTTACTTCCGAACTCTGGCCAGCCAATACAGGTAGCCCCATAAAGCATATTTTTGCTTGGTGTGTCCTTTTAGAGCTGCCATTTGAGTCTCAGGTAGGTATATCGATTGATAGCTATGTAGATTTTAAAGTATTTACAAAAGAATTATACGCATCATGGCCTGAATTCCCAATGCTTGAGGATTTTTCCCCCGAGGCTGATTGGGGGCAAATCAAAGTACGGCTTGGTCAAGACTTCGTCCCTATGTTCTACGGGAGTTGCATTGAGAGAATGTCTGACTTCGTAGAAGCATTTCGCATTACCTATGCTCATATTCCAGAAGCACAAGCCCATATGGATCTTGCCATTGCGCTGCAAGCGCAGATCATCGAATCGATTCCTGAGTTGATGATCTCTGTCAACACCGAGGCCCAATGTGCTGATGTTGAACTAGCTACTGAAGACTTCTGGTTGACTTGCAAGTCTTTGCTTCAACAACTTGGCAATGAGCTAGCGAACCGCCGAAAGAAAGCAGGGTGTACGTTCGATACTCGTGTTGGCACTTTCAAAGCACCGCTGAAACCGGATGCGTTCGGAAATGCAGTGATGCAAGGCATGGCGCTACCTTTCCTTGCTGTCGAGATGGATAGGGTATGGATACCAATGTCAGTACGCAGTGCACCGGGTCTCATTATTGACCATTGGGCTAACAAAAATCTGAACGGGATTAGCCCCTCTACGCACAGGAAACTTGCAGAGTTTGTCGCTGAGCGATTCCAAAGAACCCTTATGGGGCCTTTGACTCTATATGTTGACGGCACCGCCTGCAAAGACCTGCCTATCAGTTGTATTATACGGGGTAATTCTGGGATATATCTCATTTGCACATGTGACCACACATCTAATGACCGCCTGTCAAACGCAGCGGAAAGCATATACGCCAAGGTGAGTCGTGGATCGCCGATTTTCTTCCGTCTTGATGATGGACGTTTCCTTTCTCTATCTAGAGATGGTGCAGAACCTAGCGTCGATGAGCTTCACATCGTTATTGTCGTTACACTCGCGGGTACTGCGTTTAATTCCATCAATCTCCCCTCAAAGCCAACTCGTTTGTTTCCATTAGCGGATTTCATCACGATTTTTGATAGTCTCAACGATCTGGAAGAATTAGAAAGTTATTGGAAATTTACAGATGCTCAAGAGGGGACGCTCAGCCCATTTTCCCGTGGAACAGTAGACCTGTTTGCATCATTCAAAGACATGCATGGTGTACTTGTCGAAGGTGCGATTGCACCTAACTTCATTGGGCTAGACCCTCACTGGGGGACTTCTTGGCGCTTCAAGATATTGACAGAATTCTGGTCTCGTGCACCCAAGGTATTTCCAGACAGCTCTATCGGATGGACGTTGAGTTCTTCAACTGAAGGTGTCGTTCGACTTGAATCGCGTCATCACAAAGCGATGGCATACTCAACATCGATTGGTTCCTGTACCGTTCAAACATTAATAGAAATAACCAAAGAATTACGCTTTGAAGATGGACGTCTGATAGACCTTTTTGCCCAACTTCTGGCCGACTGTAGCTATCGCTGCAGAAAAATGATGTCTGATATTTCTCTATTTAGGCAGCCGCATGTTTTGTTTTCGTGCTCCCCTGATCCATCTAGTCTGGTTAAAGCTGAAGAGAGTCCTTCTTCTTTAGACGAATTTAAACACGTGGTGACTTCAGTCATCCCGGATTCCCATAACTCCGATGTATTTCACGTTCAAGTTGATACACGTGCAGTGCTTGCTGGATTAAATCTTTCCAAGGATGGATCATTCGAGGTTCGTTGCTTACTGGAAACGCTCGAAAAATGTCATGCAGTACTTGGTTTGCAGATGCCTGATGAATTTGCTCAACGATTTACTCATATAGCGTCGCAAGCGGCTCGTTATCATTTAAAAGTCATGACCCGTAATATTGATGTCCCCGACTATGTATACCCTATAATTCCTTCGCCTACCGATTACAAGCTTGCCCGTAGAAAACTGGCCGCAGAAATCATGGGGCTTGGGTTTATTCCTGGCAGGTATGAACTGTCAGATGCCAAGGCCAGGATTGATCCTTCCAGTGCTCGCATGCGTCTTCACATTGAGAATCGACTTGCAGCATTTGATAGGCATCAGCTTCTGCAGGCATTCATCGAGCAACACGATGCCCTCCTTGTTACTGAGAGGACTAGAATCCAACGAGCCCGTTTGAGTCTTGCTCATGAAGTTGAGTATGACAGACTTGATGCGATAGAACATGCACGCAAAGAATTCGGTGATAAGGCCCGCCATTATCGATATCTACTAGAGAAGACCGTCAATTTATCTTCAAATGGTGTAGATAGAGTTACAGAGGATGTACTACGAGAATTAGTTGGCTTGGTTGATTGGTTCATGGTGCTGACTGGTGCCAGTGATACCCTTCACAATGGTATAGATGTGGGTGGTGTTGAGATCGACGACTCATATATTCCAGAAGTTTTCTATTCGACAGATTTTGGTGATCGTGAGGCTACCTTTGCAAAGGAGTATGCGAAGTCCAGGTTGGGGCTTGGCACAAATGACAAGGATGCGGTGGAAGGAGAGTCAGAGGGGTTGCTGGCTTCAGAGAAACTCAAAAAAGCTTTTATCACCGATTTGGGGTTCGAGCTTCAGAATATGCTCACTGTTCTCGCTGTGTTATCGCAAGCTCAACGATATGGATTCGGGAACGAACTTTCCTTGTCTTATGCTGCAGCACCTGATCGCCTTGCGCGAGGGTTGGCTGATAGCATTGATAGGCTTGACTATTCTGAGGCCCAAAAGATTGTTGCTTTTCTGACTCTTTCGGAAGTAGGAGTTCGCAGGCTCGTTGGAAGGGATATCGATGAAGGAGATATTCCATATTGGGAGCGGAATAAGCGAATCGATCGATACACTATCAAGCCGCTGGTAATTGATGGTGCCGATTTGCGTTGGGGGGCAGAGTCGGCAAGCCGGGCAATGTACATTTGGATGTCGGCGGTACGAGACGGTTATTTGCCTGCGGAATTTGATTGGCCTCATGTTAAGCCAGTCATTCGCGAGGTTAAGGAGAGTATTGAAAAGCGTCTCGAGCTTCGTACAGAGGAAATATTCCGCAGGCATACACCTTATGTTCAGCGAGGTATTGATTTCTTTAGAAGATTCCGGGAAGAGAAGTTTGATGACGTTGGTGATTTCGATGTTTTTGCATACTGGCCGGAAAGCAATTTGCTCGTGACAGTAGAGTGTAAGTACAACCAGCCGCCATTTACAATGAAAGATAGCCGTCGTCTTCGTGATCGGATATTTGGCAAGGCAGAGAATGACAGGGCAGGACAATTCAGTCGTATTTTAGACCGCAGAAAATTTCTCGAAACTCACCGTTCAAGGTTGCTTGAACTGCTCCAGTGGCCACAGCCAGAGAGTGTTCCTTTAAGGAATATTGAACTCTATGTAAGCCGCGATGTGTACTACTGGATGGTTCATCCGCCATATCCTGTTCCGACCCAGTTTGTACGTGTAGACACTTTGGACACTTGGATCAAAACCGAACTAAACATACCTTGATGCTATGAGTGAAGATATTAAGAAAACCGCCATCACTGCAGCTGGTTATATTTATCAAAATCGCCAGGGCCTTAAGGTCCTGTGCGATTGGCTTGATGCGCCGACGCGCTATAGCCGCGTGAAATTTGAATGTGATAATGAAAATGAAGCACCACAGGGACTAGATGATATCGTCATCGAACGAAGTGATGGCTTCGTTGACCTTCAGCAGATCAAGTTCACCCCAGATTCTGAGACGCATCTTCTATCTTGGGATTGGATGCTGGAGAAAACGGGCAAGACAGAGCGGTCGAGATCGATGCTACGCAAATGGTTCGATGCTTTCAAACAACTTGATCCAGTGCGTATTGGCGAAATTTCGCTCATAACGAATCGCCGACCAGATGCTGCTATTGAGGTTTGTCTGGAACGAGACCGGATTGATCCTTCTAAGATCCCAGAACCTCAGCGCACCTTGGTAGAAGTTGAACTCGGCGGCGTTGAGGAATGCAAACTTTTCTTCAGACAATTATGTATTCGACACAGCGATAAGGGCTATCTTGCATTGGAGCATGAAGTTGATGCTCGCCTTCGACTGCATGGTACGCCAGAGGGAATCGCTAATCTAAAATATGTGGCTCTGAATTGGGCAACGCAAAAAAATCTCCCTGCGCCGGATGGCTGGATCAAACTGGCAGAGGTTGGAACCATCTTGCGAGCTTCACCTCCAGCTCCTTTGCCAGAGGATTTTGTTGTTCCAGAAGGTTATGAGGTTCCTGATGAAATATTCCATCAAGAATTTGTCCAGAGCACAATTAATGCTACCGGAAAGGCAATTGTGCTGACTGGTCCACCAGGACGCGGAAAGAGTACTTACCTGAGCGCACTGTGCGACACGCTTGCAGAAAAAGGTATCCCAACGGTTCGCCATCACTATTTTCTGTCGACAACCGAGCGAGGCCGCGACCGGGTTAATAGCTACGTTGTCGAGCAATCCATTCTGGCGCAGATCCAACAGTTTCACGAGGATGTCCCGAAGACTGGTGGAGGCTTACATACACAATTGGAGGCATGTGCTGCCCACTACAAAGTACTGGGAAAGCCATTTGTGCTCATTCTTGATGGTTTGGATCATGTCTGGCGTATCAACGCTGAGGATAAACGGCCACTAGATGACCTTTTCTGTCAGGTAATTCCCTGCCCGGAAAATATGGTACTGCTCGTCGGCACTCAACCGGTAAATGACGAACAGTTGCCAGCGGATTTGCTCGCCTTTGCACCAAAATCTGAGTGGCATACATTGCCTGCAATGTCTGAGAGTGCAGTACTTTCTTATCTACGTAGAACAGTTCAGGAAGGCTGGCTTACAACTGGTTTTGAAAGTGAAGAACAAATTGAAGAACAACTGCAGAGTGCAGCATCCGCTCTTCGTAAGAAAACTAATGGCCATCCTCTTCACGTTATTTATGCTACATCAGAATTGAAACATTCGGGTCGCAGACTATCCAGTTGGGATATTGAGCAGTTGAAGGGAGACTTGAGCCAAGACGCCCGATTTTACTATGCATCTCTATGGGAACGTCTTGCTCCAAGCCAAAAGGATACGCTAAGGCTTATCTGTGCCTTTACTTTTTTCTGGCCTAAGACAGCCTTCTCAGAGATTGCTACCAAAATTAAGGCGGTGGAACCAGATGTGGATAAAGTAGAGCATTTGCTCCATTCGTCTGTGGCTGGTCTTAAAGTCTTCCATGAAAGTTTGGCTGTTTTCGTACGTGCAACTGATGACTATGAGAGTCGAATCAATGAATTAATGCCTGTTATTGCAGACTGGCTTGAACACCAGGCACCTACTTCACTACGAGTGAACTGGTTATGGACAGTTCAAGCGAAGCTTGGTAACCCCAACAATCTCATTACAGGTTTAACTCGTGACTGGATCATGAGTCGCTTAAAAGAAGGATATTCAGAAGCTTTATTTGAGATATTATTGTCAGAAGCCCTGAGCGCTGCGCTTGAAACTGCAAATTTTTCAGATGCCTACCGGTTGGCGCATCTGAAAGCTCGTATGGTTGATGGAAGTCAATTTCAGATGCAGGATAGCGATCTGGCTAGGCTCATATCTTTTACATTGACACTAACCTCAGAGGAAAGTGTGATACGTGAGTCTATAGCCTCCAGGCATGAAACGGATATTTTACACGTTGTTGCACTTGGTCTGGCCTTACTGTCTCGAGGGGATATTATTCAGGCAGAAATTTGCGGTGAAGAAGCCTTTTATCGGTTCAGAGCCCTATGCCAATTTTCCAATAAATATAATTCAAGGGCTGGTTCTGATGAACTCTCGTTTCTGGCCAGTGCATTTACACAGCTTGGCGTTATCGCTGATACATCTGAAAATCTCGCTTGGTTAGTCGACAAAAATAGCCCGGACATATGGTTACCTCGCGTTCAAATGCTGATTCAAAAAGGTAATTTGGATGATTTAATGTTGCTAGCAGCTTCTCTACCCGATGGACAGAAAAAGAACATAATTAGCGATGCTTGTATACGAGCGGCTGCGGTTGCAGGGGTAGTAGTGACCGAGCGAGAGGACTTCGACGAACTTGTCAGAACTCCATTTGTGGCTGCAATAGAGGTCGCGTTAATCAAAACCTCAACTCCTTCGAGCCAACCAATCCCGGTGAACTGGATAAGCGACAGCTATTACAAACACAAAGATAATTTGGCGACTCTCACGCACCACTGGCTGTTTGGTGCCGTACATCTGAATCTTTGTATGATTGCAGAAGGGCAAACAAACTTCGAGCACATCAAAGCCCCTATGTACGAAGATAGAGAAGATATTACTGATTATCTCAATGTACTGTCCGGAATTGGTGCACAAATAGCCCAACGATGGTGGTGTGGGGAATTCATCAACTTCCATGAGCTGTATGAATTACTCGAGCCTGTTGAATCGCGGCGATTTAGACAAAGTTATTTTAGAAAATCGGCAACAGCGGACTTTCAAGCGGCACTACACCGTATTGCTTGCGATATATATATTGGTAGTGTTCTGCTTTCGGGAACTAGTGCTGTGGTACTTTCCCAATCGACTATTGATGCTGCGTTGCAATGCGCTTGGTTCGATAGTGCGTCATTCCGCACTCAGTACGCATCTGGTTCATTGATCAGAATGGCCGACGAAGCGGCTATAACATTCATTGGCGCTCAACGTTTGTTACTTGATGCAGACATTCAAAATGAGACCAGTGTACATCTTCAAATACCATTACAACTCTGTGCGATAGCGATCTCCCATCAACTGAATTCGGAGGCTCGTGAGCTTTGCACGCAGACGTGGGAATTGACCACTGGATACGGACATCGTAAAGATCCGACACTGAGTAATACGGTTGATGCCATCGCTTATTTAGTTGATGTAGTGCCGAAAGAAGCTTGTCGGTTACTGGCTAAAATTGCGCCGCAAATACACCATGTTTTGGATTACACCGATGGTAAGGGTACGAGACATGTTCTTGCTGAAGCAGATCGGCTACTGGCAAAGCTGAAGCCTTCCGCATTGGTAATAAAATTTGAAGAGCATACATGTGTGGGTGACTGGGCTTTGGCCGAGAGCAGTATGCAGGCCTACATCAAACAGGGAATCATTGAAGAGTGGCCTCTGGATGCTCTAATGCGCACAGGCCTTCATCCCGAAATTCGGGATACACTTCAACAACTTGTAGAGGATGGTTGTACAACTGCTTCCGAGCGGCTTCGCATTCTTGAAGAGCATAATGGATGGGATATTGGTTGTTTACAGCGCCACGAAAATTCAAGTAGTGACGCTGACAATAAACCTTATGAAGGTGATGTGACGGTCTTTAGACCTGAACAATTGGAAGACTTGCTCAAAGTTCTGGAACCATATTACAAAGAGCGTCCAAAACTTCTCCGTACTTGGTATCAGCACTGGGAAAGCCAAAAGCAGGGGCGAAATTTACTCGTCGAACTGGATAAGATTCTATTTGCAAAAAACAACAAATGGCTGAGGGAAGCTCTACATCTTTCCGAGTTTGCATTTCAAACAAAACGTAGATTAAGTGGCTTAACTGCAGCTTGGAAGTATCTTGTTCATGCACAGATCCGTAATGGGGGATGGATTGGTTACATGGAGAACGTGGATGTGACTTGCAAAAGACTCGACCTGGTTGCCCAAAATTATCCGCAGCGCTGTGATGAATTTGTGGCCGTAACAACCTACAACATGTTTGATGAGCCAGTGTCGTCACGCCTAGCTCCATCGGAAGTTATGGTCTATTTCTACGTTAAGCAAAATCGCATTGATGAAGCTGTAAAGTTCACAGAGACGATGGTTAATTGTGTGATTGAGGATACTCGGACCTTGCCCTTAGAACCACCTTGCTGGATGTCAAAACTGCTCGAGCCAATCGCCCAGGAAGTGAAATGAACGATCTTCGCATTCTTATTGCCCGTCTTGGATGGCCTGCTACGTCTGCTCGGTGGTGGACTATCCAGGAGCTTGCCGCTCGACTGGGAAAGCCTGAGACGAAAGCTGAAACCGAATCATTGCTGCTTCAATTGCTGCGCTCGCGCAAACTTGAAGCCGAGGTTGTCGAAGTATTATGTATTTTCTGGATGGCAATTAAAGAGTTTAACTACTTTCCTACGACTTTGTTGGCAGAGAATATTCTTCTACCCTCACCACTTTCATCATTGTTGATGAAAGATTTTGGGTTATCGATTCTGCTCGTGAATACTGATTTGGAACTAGCTCCAGAAGACTTCATCATTCCCGATGACTTTGATAGTGTTCAAGGTACGGATTTGCCAAGAATCTTCCATATAACCATTAGCAAGTTGGAAACTTTTACCCGCTGTCCATTTATTCGACAAATGGCCTTCGAATGGACAAAAAACCGGACGGCATATCCAAATGCACCGTACCAAGGGGATGCAGGATATTTCATTCGGCCCTTGGGAGAGGGCTTTGCCCCTCATTTTTCCTCTCGAACAGCCCTTCGCGTAATTTCCGCTTATCTTCGCACGTTAGCTGTGGCTAGACACATCTGGAGGATACCAATGGAGTTGACCGAGCAACATTCTCTCTTGGCGTTGCCTATCCATCCAACTTTGGCTTTTCTTCGACCTTATCGTCCCGAATGGCTCTCAGTATCGACTGAATTCAAAAGTGATAGTAAGGCGATCGAGGCTTCATTGCGAACTTTCTTTGCTCAAGTAGAGGCGGCAAACCCAGGAGACGAGCTAATTGCATTTAGCTCGCCCATTTCAATGTCAATGGAACAGTGCGTAGAGTTGTCGATTGTTCGGTGGTCACAAACTGTAAGCAGTGATAAGGAAGGAGCGGACTCGTTGACATCCCATATTGAATCGTTCTGGACACGTGAACAAATGCTTTCCAGCCAAGCTCCGGATCCCCTCAGTACAACAACCTTAATAACTCCACCAACTTTTGAACAACTGGTGAATAAAACTTGTATGGCTTGGCCATTGGCGGGAACGCTCGATTTTGGTCGGATAGGATACCTACAACATGATTTGTATCCATCCCGGTTATTTTTACCGACGATGCCAGGCATAGAAAATTCTCTTGAAGTCATCCCGCATGATGGGCGTCTACAGGTTAAGTTAAAGGACCTAGTCGTCGCAGAGCTTCATTATTGGAATGCTGGATGGGGGCCAGCTAGGCTAGGGCAAATTCAAGGTAATTGTGGGACAGCCCTCATATCGCGAGGCACTACATATCGCGAGAGAAACATAACAAATACCGGGTCATTGCGCTCATTTTACTCTTGGCAAGTACGTAAATTCCATCGTAATGGAAGTTATGGCCGATTCAGTGAAAAAATTACGAGAGGGGTGGTATTTGTTTGATGTTATTTCTTAATTCATAAGGGGAACTTATAACTTATAACTTATAACTTATAACTTATAACTTATAAGTGATGTCAGTTATAGATAAAGTAAAAGGATATGAATGTTACTCATGAGCCAATTTAAATTCACAGAGCTTCATGCTATTTCGGAAAAGCCACAGAATGATGATGCCGCTTGGTTAATAGAGGCTGAAAGGTCAATTAAATTTCTGAAAGAAAATGCTCAAAATGATGAAGTGGTTATCTACGCGATTGGAAATAGTGTCCTAATTCATGGCGCGCTAGCTCTAGAGAAAAATGTTACTACAGCAGATAGATGGGCATTGCAGAATATGCGTATGGATGTTGAGTGTTGTTGGAAGATTCAAAAGTCATGGGGTGGAGGTCAAGGACATCGTATTTATCTTGAGCCACCTTTAGATGGGGTGTTCAAAGGGGGAGAGGCATTAATTTATCGTCGTAGGTTTCATGGCGTTGAAGAAGGACGTGCACCTATCGAATTAAGTCAGAAACTTGTGCACAGCCTTGGGTTATATTACTTGCCAGAAAGAAATGCATATTGTCGTCTCGATGAACGGGGTGATATTGAAGATGTAATCAGGATGATTAACAAAAATATTTCACCTCCTTTTAATTATCTGGATATAGTTACTATTAAGAGAAAGGATTTAGATACATTCATGGTTTTATCCAAAACATGTCTTGTTTTAAAGTTTGATTTTACACGTGTCAGATGGGGTAATTTTGCTGGCTGGGGGAATATCAACAGATATACTAAAGATGAAGGGGGGCTTTTTTATCATGGTGGTATTAACGGGGAAGCCAGTTACTGTAATGGTGTAATGATCATTCGCCCTCAAGTAACTGTGCGCGGTCTGTTAAAAGCATGGAAGGATGAAGATAATCCATCTAAAAGGAAATACGCAACCTTTAAAATATACGATCGTAAAAATAGCTGCAATGTTGAAACATCTTGCGGACCAGACTCACTATCTAACTATTTTCAAGAAAATAAATTACCGTGGGAAGTTTCACCTGCCTTTTTTAGAGCAGAAGTGTTACATCGTTTCAAGGCGGATCCAGAAAAATATACTTTAGATGAAAGAAGTATTGCTTGTCGAAATGCTTGGTATTTAAAATCCTATGATATTAATGAGGCCGGGCAAGTTCATGTATACATTGGTGATTTGGCTCATTTACCTTATGAAGAACAGCTCTATTGGCAAGCCTTCAATGAATGGCCAAAAGGAACAATTTCTAAGCGTGCATTTCAGACGGATATTGTTGGGGAATGGTATCTGTCCAATGAACCATTGTTGGCACTCAAACACAAAATTTCGCTAATGGACAAGAATCCTCCCATCTGGTGGAAGCCACGGGGTACAGTATTGAGTGACGCTGTTCAGTATCCTGCAACAGATTCAATCAAAGAGTGGGGTGATGAAATCCTTGCGCTTGATCAGTATTTAGTTGAGGGCTTTTTACCAAAGCCACTGAGTGAAATTGCTAAATATGAGGGCCGAATCATTGAACCCAAATGGGGATCCTTGCGCATACTACAAGAAGCTCTTATTGCTAAAAGTGCAACAGTAGATGAAGCGAAAATGTTAGTTCAGCCTATGCAAAAACTGCATGCTCTACGAACCGAAGTACGCGGACATGCTTCTACAGAAAAAAAGAAGAAAGCGATATTAGAAGCGCGTACCGATCATGAAAATCTACGTGCACACTTCACTAGCCTTGTGGGGCAATGTGAAGCATCATTTAATGATATTTTAAGGATTTTTGATTTTAAAATAGATGATTAGCTATTTTTGTAATAGATGATAATTGGGGGGTATAATACTTGCCAATCTTAGTCATAGTTGTGTGAGACTTATCGAGCGGGTGAGAGGTCAGCTTCAATTATGAAAATGACCTCTAAAGTTTATAGATTTAGTAATATGAAATATTCTTAATTTTTATATTTTACACATGTTAAGTATCTTGAGCCCTTCACTAGCTGATGACTCAACAGAGCATGAGAATAATTCTCTTAATCCCAAATGTTCTTGACTCACTAGAACTTTCAAAGGTTTTTCAGTCAAAAATAAATCACAATATCCTAAAGCTGCTTCGGCATGATGAAAATCTAAAAGATCATTACCATTGAGCTGGCGTTTCTGATCCCATCTTACTGCAGCATGACAAGTGGCACCAATATGTAAAGTACGGACTAATTGTGCAAATTGTTTAAGTTTTTCATTTTTTGATTTTTTCTTATTATTAATTTCATCATTGTTATATCCGGCCTTGTAAGCCTCTTTGAATATCTGGATTAATTGCTCGTTGAAAAGGCTTAACACTCCGTCGAACTCAATACGATATGCGTGTTGATAGCTTCTAAGCTCATTGGTATGCTCTTTATTAGCCAAGTTAAGCATTTCTGCTGTTTTCTGCCAATCAAATTGTTCCCAGCTTTCATAGTTGATATGGTTCATCATTTCAACGAGTGAAATATCCCACATATGATCAAAAAAAGATTTCTGAATGATCAGTTCTTCAGCTGCATCGAAAGATGTATCGTATGGATGGTAATCGCCGAAAATATAACTTAGTTTGGTCCATACTAATTGATCAATTGGAATGCTGTCCTTAGTTCCCAAAATCGAATACGTAGCATTACATAATTCTTGTTTGACTCTCTCATGACTAGCTATAAGTGTAACTCCAAAACTCAGATGATCAATAATTTTGGCTGTGGCCATCCTTGTTTCGATATCGTTCTGTTTCATTAGTTCTAAAAAAACAGTAGCAGATATAGGGCAAACTACCTTTCCATTATCAACCAAGTACTTTATTTTTTGTAGGAGATTAATTAAGTCTCGATCGTTATTATTCCCAAGCTCAATATCTCTAAAAAAAATCCAGAACCTTAAGTCGAGATAAATCTTGTATTTTTTGGAGATTTCTTTTCCAAGTTGTAGTCTTTTATTTTGTATGTGCTGGGCTAGAGTTATGTTTGGTTGTTTGCGGTGAATTTCTATTGTATTCATCATTTTTGCTTGCTTGTTATGAAAAAATAAAAGGTTAATGTAGTGTTTATAGCACGATAAATTTGGTATGTATTATGTCAACTTCTAAAATCTGATTGTTATCAGATTTCCTTTTTCGCGATTTTTTTAGAAAGTGTAACATATATCTATATAAATGCTATTTTAAACTATCTTAATTAATGTAGCATGGTTTTGCCTTAATCCAATAAAAAATTTCAATTATCTCAAGTGATTATCTTTTCTAAGGATAATCACTTGAGATTTTAAATCCACTACCCAACCAATCTAAGACCTGCTATTTCGTTACAAACGGTAGGAATACTATCTGCCGCTTTTATAAGGTTTGCCCACCACTGCATCATCGGGCGTCTCTGCTCAAGATAATCGCTGCGATTGTAAGCGCGACGTACTTCATTTTTGTCCACATGAGCCAGCGCCGCTTCAATAACATCAGGTGGGAAGCCTTGTTCATTAAGGGCGGTACTGGCGATAGAACGCAAGCCATGAGAAACGAGAACGCCTCCCAATCCAGCACGTTTGAGTGCTGCATTCACTGTTTGGCTATTCATCGGCTGGGTTGGTTTGATTCGACTAGGAAAGATAAATTCTCGGCCACCACTGAGTGACTTCATCATTGCCAGAATAGCGAGAGCTCCATCAGACAATGGAATCGTATGCTCCCGGTTCATCTTCATTCGAGCTGCAGGAATTTTCCATTCTTTAGCTTCAAAATCGATCTCATCCCATCGAGCTTCAGCGGCTTCGGCAGGACGGGTAATAGTAAGAAGCTGCCACATGAACAGGCATCGTGTTGACTGGCTGATGTTTGCTGTTCGCATCGTCTGCATCAGTTGAGGCAGTTGATCAGGCCGGATGCTCGGCATGTTCTTTTTCTGAGGCTTCTCGAACGCTTTTCCGATATTTACGCTGGGAACCGCATCAATCAGGCCCGTGTTCTGCGCATAAATCATGACTTCGTTAATACGCTGACAAAGACGGCGAACAGTTTCTAATGCACCTCTAGCCTGAACCGGCTGAACTGCTTTAACCAGAGTATGAGCCTTAATCTCAGTGACACTGATATCACCGATTGCTGGAAAAACATCTCTCTCAAGCGAGCGCCAGATATCGTCGGCATAGTCCTCTGTCACGCTGGCTTTCTTCATATTCCACCAACGCTCGGCAACTAACAAGAAGGTGTTGGTTTTGGCCTCTTGAGAATTCCTCACCTGTTCTTTCTGATGTTCCTGAGGATCAATATCTTTTGCCAATAAAACTCGAGATTCGGCTCTGAGTTTACGCGCATCAGAAAGTGAGACGGCAGGGTAGGCACCGAAGCTCTGCTTGGTTCGCTGCTTTGTCAGAGGTCGATAGTAACGGAACTGCCAGAGCTTACTACCACTGGACTTGATTAACAGAGTAAGCCCGTCACCATCATACAGCTGGTAATCGGCATCTTTAGGTTTGGCGGCTTTGATTTCCGTATCGGTTAACGGCTTGGTTTTTCTTGCCATGGGGAGTCTCCATGCATTTAGGCCCAACGAAAACAATAGAGCTTTTCGTTGGGCCTATCAATGGGCCTAAAAGGTTCGGATTTAATTAGTTCTCTTCGGACTTCGCGGGACAAATTGCAGATACAAAAAAGCCCGCAGGGCTTGCGCCGTGCGGGCTCTTAGGACTTCATCAGATGACTCTGGTAATCACCGATGGAGAATTTTGGTGGAGCTGGCGGGAGTTGAACTCGCGTCCGAAAGTTATTTAACTCATTGAAAATAAACAGTTCTGTCACTGTGACAGGCCTCAAGTGCATTTTACGTGCATATTGAGGTCTGCCTAACGTCCTGATTCTGTCCAACATTTTGAAAAATTTCCCCCGCTACAGCGCGGCTGAAATTGCGGTTTTACCGTCATATTCAGCCAGGTATTTACCGTAGTTGCGGAATATCATTTCCGGCCCTTTGTGGCCCATTTGTCCTGCAAGCCAGAAGAGGTTAACGCCGTGGCTAATATGCTTGGTGGCGAATGTGTGCCGCGTCTGGTACGGGTTACGATAGCGCACGCCAGCTTTTTTCAGGGTCGGCACCCATGCTTTTTTACGGATAGCGTCGGCGTTCGCCCAAGGTTCTCCCGTTTTCGGGTCGCTGAATATGAACTCACTTTTCATAAAGGTGTATTGCTTCTGCGCCTGCAGGGCCGCCAGCGCCTCACTGTTCAGCTCCACCTTACGGGTACCGGCTTTTGTCTTGGTGCCTTTAAGTACCCCTACGACACTGGCCGCTCGAACGTGGGCTGTGTTCGCGATGGTGTCGAGATCAGGCCAGCGCAGCGCGCACAGTTCGGAGCTCCGCAGACCGGTATTGAAAGCAAAGCGGAACAGGTTTTCCCATTCCGGGTACCTGCAGCTCTGGTAAATGGCGAGGGTTTCCGCTGGCGTGAACGGGTCAACCTCGTAATCGTCGGCGCTCGGGCTGCTGTCGATCACGTGGTACCGGCTGGCGCTGACGAGGGTTACCGGGTTAATGGTCAGCAGACCATCCGTAACAGCTTCATCGATGGCGCTGCGCAGAAACGAAAGGTTATTCCTGGTCGTTTTCAGCTTTGTTTTCCGGCTGGCTATCCAGTTTTTAAGGACCGCTGGCGTCAGTTCTGACACGTGGAGTTTATGCAGAGCTGACAGCGCCGACAGGCATTTTTCATAACCGTTGATAGTCGACGGGGACAGGTTGCGGTTCTGGCAGATTTTCAGGTACTCGTCCAGGTAGGACTTTATGTTTTTGGTTTTCTTCACCACCCCGAACAGCTCCAGCTTTTTGGAGTTGGGGAAATATTTCGCATATTCAAAGGTGCCACTGACGATCTGGTTTTGTATCTCCCCGAGCAGGCGCTCGGCGTACTTCACACCGCGCGCGTTTGCTTCCATTTTGGAGAGGGGCTCCCGGCACAGAACCCCTTTGTATGTGAAAGTGATAACCAGAGTGTCGCCAGTTTTATGCTGGCGGATGGTTACTCCTCTTGGGAGAGATAATGATCCTTGTTCTTTCTTGCCCACTTTGAAACCTCCGTTAAGTCAATCCAGCGTTCTTTAACGCCATCGACTTTTAATACATGTACTCCCTCCTTCCATAACCCCCTTTGTATCCGTTTGTTAACGGCTTCTACCGTTTCCCCCGCGTCCCTGCAGTACGTAGAAAGGGGTACACAGTCAAGACTCATGGCTGACCTCCTGCCCGAAAGCCTGGGCATTTTCCAGTTCATTAGCTGCATAAATGAGGGCGTTGTGATGCGCGCGAAAACCACCATCGAGTTCGCGAGCAGCTCTGTCTCGCAAGATGTCGATCGCAGCCTGATAGTCATTCTGGCAATCGGCTGACTTTTCAGCCGAACAGGCTGGCAGCTCCCCCAGTACCATCAACATGTTTTCCGGGTCGATGGGAATGGTGGCGAGCCCCAGCTCTTTGGCCTCCACCGCTAAACGGGTCCAGCGGTTAATAATGTCTTGGTGTTTACTCACGGCAAATCCTCCCATTTGAGGTTTTTACCTGTTCGGCGATGGATTTCATTCCTTTTCAAATGCAGCAGATGTCTACAGTAATCACAGCAATCCATGTTGTTCTTCGGATTTTTAATCGCCTTTGCTCTCCGATATGTGTATGTACCGCAGGCGCAACGAACCACGTAACGCATACTGTCGCCTTGCTTGATAGCGGCGATCCCAATTACGGTCATTCGCCCGAAAGTTCTCCCTCGGAATAAATCAAACTGTTCCCGCTGCGTTCGATCCATTTGATTTATAACAAGAGTAGGGAGTGGTGTTTCGCTATCCCCCTGCTCGCGTTTTTTGTTTGGCTGCCAATCAATGCCCTTGCTGATTACCCTCGCTGCAACGCGATCCGCGGGTACTCTCGCTACGTCGAAAAAATCTTTTGCCATCTTGAACACCATCAGAAATTCATCAAAAATTTGTACTCAATCAGCGAGCCGAACACGACGGCCACCAGCAACAGGCCAAACAGCAGAGAAAGGAAGAATGCTTTCATTTTCTGTCCTTCAGTTTGCTGTATCGTTCATGGCTCATTACTTCCCAGTTCTGGCCGCCGTCTCGGGACAGCAGTCGCCAGCGGCGATTAACCTTCAGGCTCAGGTTTCCGGAGCCGTGCATACGGCAGGGATGAATCCGCCTGGCTCTGAACTGGCGGAGGACATGGACCGCCTGCAGGTGCACCCACTCAGGAATTCGTATCGCTGTCAGGGCCATTGTCCTTCTCTCCTGCAGGTGGGGTGATCGTGTAACCGGCTTGTTCAGCCATCCATAAAAAAGTCTCCAGCGATGCTGTAACCTCGCCGTTCTGAACCGGGCGCGCGTGGATAACTTTCCCGTTCTCGATTGTCAGCACGATATTTACTGGTTCGTGCGTGATAATTGGTGTCTGGTCACTCATGGCTTGTCTCCGCTGTGACTGTCTTTTGTTTCTTGGCAAACTCGACCAGCTCAGCAATGAGATCGTCGATTAATGCCTTTCCGCTTTCTGTCAGGAACTCACCGCTGCCATTCACATCTACGGCGTTGCTGTAAATTCCTCTGATGGTTTTTACGCCGTCAATATTCCCGTATTCACTGAGAGCCAGCTTTTCGAATCGTCTCAACAGACCATCAAGCAGTATTTCTGTTAATTCGACGGTGTTTATTCCCCCCTTAGGCATATTAATAATGATGCAGGTGCTTCCGGTTTTACGCTGGTGGCGTAATAACGCAGCCTTTAAAATTCGTCGGCGATATGTTTCTATTAATTTATCCATTGCGCTGTTCTTCCTCCAAACTCATAACTATTTCTTCCTCCTTTTCGGTCCATCCGTGAATCTCAGCGGCTAGGTCATAAACCAGAGCGCATAGAGTTTTAAGTTGAAATCGGTCGAGCTTGTCGTGATATTCATATAATGTTTGCGACAAACCAGATAACTGTTCTGCTTTGATATTCACACCCTGAATATCCTGCCTTTTTAAAATGCTCATAATTACCGTCCATATGCTTTTTTAAGGTAAAGTCGAGCGATTACCTCGTAACCGCAGGCCGCATAAAGGCATGCTGATCTATATGCCGTTTTATCTTTGATGAAAGTCATACGAAGCGCCTCACAGCTAAAGATGCGACTACTCTTCCGTGAATACGTATGTCTTTTTGCTCACCGGCATTAAGCGTGTAAGTTTGGTAATGGAGATTGTCAGAAATAATCTTTAGTGCCCCGTCCGACAAGGGTTCTATTCGCTTGATGAACAGGCAGTTACGGCCAAAAACATCGCCCGTAAAAACATAGATTCCTGGGGTAAGAACGCGGCCTCCACAATCAACGAAAGCTACAATCTCACAGGGTTCGATAGTCGGCTGCATTGAATCACCTTCCATCCTGCAGCTCTTAACTCTGTTTCCAAAATCATTAATATTGTCAGAGCCGAAAAGCATTTGTGGTGTTTTAATTGGCTCGTTGAAAGAAAGTGAATTTTGCATTTTCATTTCCTCAGGGTGAGTTTGGTCACGCCAGTTAAGGCGTTATATTTATTTCTATATTTATTTAATCAATGATCTAGCGGAAAACATATTTTTAATATCAGGATGCTCATTAATGATTTTTTTAGCTTCATCACAGGCATCATCATAGCTTTTGAAAAAATCAACTAATACGAAATAGTTTTCATATCTTTGGTAAATCGCAAATTCTATCCCATCGATAAGATTGGTGATAAATTCGTAATTAGCATCGCCCTGATAGGGTTGCGCTGTTTTTAAATATACCCAATGGCTTCTGCTTTCTTTGATTTTTTTATGAATATCAAAGTGCCTATTACCCGTTACCACTTGTGGATCTCTTTTCATTTCTCTGGCTCCGTCACTTGCCGATGAAATGAATAATACTAGATGTTTTAGTATCTGCAATACTAAAAGTATATTTTTGTGGTAAGGATGTGCTTACTTATTGAAATGTAAAGAAATAAAAAAAACCTGTCAGGAGGACAGGTTTTGTACTGTTAGTAGCTTAATCAGAGCCACATCATAGCTTGAACAACGACACCTATGATCCTGCAATTGCCGTTGATTGGAATGAGAGGATATTGAGGATTCAATGGCTTGAGATAGGTTTTCCCGGCGTCAATTACCAGTTTTTTAAAGGTCGCTTCGTTTGCGTCGGTAAGCTTGGCAACTACTAAACTCCCATTGATTGGTTCTTTACCTGTATCGACTAAAACGTACATACCTTCAGGAATGCTCATACCGACAGGAGAAGTCATTGAGTCACCCTGGACTTTCAACCAGAATCCTTGACCTTCAATGTGTGCATCGGAATCGTACCATTCATCAATGTCTTTGAGTGTGTACGGTTCTATAGCCTCACACCATGCCCCTGCACTTACCCAGCTAATGAGCGGGTATGTCCCACGTGGTTTGGCCGGGCCATGATAAGTAACGTTTGATACCTGAGATAACAGCTCAGCTTCTTTAGCAAGAGCTGGGCTGAAACTCGAAATCGGCTCATGAAGCAGTTTCGCAAACTTAGCTGCAACTGGAAGATTCAGTGGGTTTCTACCGTTCAGGTAATGACCGACAGCTCCCTGAGAAATGTCCAGTTCGTCGGCCATATCAGCTTGGGTGATGCCCAATTCTTTTTTCTTCGAGTCATACAAGGCCTTAAGGCGCGCTGCGTCTTGAAGCTGTTCTGTCGTCAATCTGCTTTTCTTTTCCATAGCCTGATTTAATACCAAAAGTTTGATTATGTCTCCTACCTATAGTACCCTTCATTTTAATACTTTTAGTAGTATTTAATCGTAGAGGACGTATGAACCAGATTACTCTTAAGGAATACGTGAAAGAGCACGGCCAGGTAAGAGCTGGCGCAGCGCTCGGAGTAACGCAAATTGCCATAAGCAAAGCATTAAGAGCCGGTCGGGAAATCTTTGTTGTGATTTCTGAGGAAGGGACTGTTTCAGCTTTCGAAAACAAAGCATTCCCATCTAAGCGGCGAAGCGATGAAACCAGAGCCTGAGTTACTCAGCATCTTACCTTCCGATTTTAGCCATGCGGATGCCGAGTGGATTAAGCAGCAGTTACTTAGCCTGACACCAACTGCACGACAAAAAGCTATCCAGCGTTATGCAGCTGTGTATCAGGAGACGTTCGAGGCCGAACCCGTTTCATACCGCAAGGAGAACCGGGCAAGGCATGAAGCAAACACAAGGCTTCGCCTGTTTGTGAGAAATCAGGGCAGGGCTTTACAGGGGTATACCGCCGAACCTCCCCTGGCTGGAACGCAATCGCGCTCCTCATTGTTTCGGGTTTAAAGGTACCCGAACAGAAGCAGGCTTAAAGGTGCCTGTTCAGGTTGGCAACCAACTGACCCAACTCCTCATGTGTACTAGGTAAGTAGTACGTTTTTATGGGGAAGAGGGAAAGGGGGGTAAGGGGGGATTGGGTGTAGGGGCAGGAATAGGGTCTTTTCCAACAGGAGAGATCCATTGGTTAAGTAGATCACTGTCTTAAGGGCGCAATTTAAAAAAACGCCTGTATCAGCAAGGTAGTACAAAGCGCTCAGGCGCTGAGAAACGAAAAGGGTTCTTCCTGGAAGAGTGATTTTTCAGAGGAGCTGAATCAGAAGGGAGGCTGGCAGCCTTTGGGGAGGCCACCAGCCATGTGAGGGGGAATCCATGAAAACCACATCACAAAATGATTATCTCATCAGCACGGGGGCAGCACAATGGAGCTGACGATCACGCCGAATTTTGCACAGGAACGAGCGCTAAACATGTTGCGCCGTGACTGGAAGGCAAACGACACCTTCATGGTGTACTCGCCAACTGGTAGCGGTAAAACGGGTTTGGCCGCCTTCATCGTTGCCGGGTTTGTCAGCCGTGGTATGCGCGTCCTGTTCTGTGCACCGTACACCATCCTGATCGGTCAGACGGCTAATCGGTTCGTGGAGTATGGATTACCGGGCGATGAAATCGGTTATATCTGGGCGGATCACCCGAACTACGATCCGGACCGGAAAATTCAGATTGCCAGCGCCGACACGCTTATTCGTCGAGTTTTTCCTGAAAATATTGATCTGCTGATTATCGAC
This sequence comes from Enterobacter sp. ECC-019, assembly GCF_043974075.1. NCBI lineage: Bacteria > Pseudomonadati > Pseudomonadota > Gammaproteobacteria > Enterobacterales > Enterobacteriaceae > Enterobacter > Enterobacter sp. ECC-019. Next base: position 4,348,976 of record NZ_CP143759.1, on the reverse strand, counting down.
GAAGCACACCTGCGTAAAAAACGCATCCTGAAGGATATCGAACGTCTGCGTGGCAAAGGCGTAAAGGTGATTGGTCTGTCGGGTACTCCGTTTTCCCCGTTCCTGGGCAAATACTATGACCGACTGATTAAGCCGACCACCATCGGCGAGTTAATCCAGCGTGGCGATCTGAGTAATTACGAATTTTACGCGCCAACTAAGCCGGATCTGAAAGGCGTTAAAACCAAAGCATCGCTTGAGTACGGCAGCGATTACAACGAAACGCAGCTGGCTGAAATCATGTGCGGCTCTACGCTGGTGGGCGACATCGTACAGAACTGGCTGGAGAATGGCCGGGATCTGCCTACCATCGCTTTCTGTGTCAACGTAGCCCACGCCAATTACCTGACAATCCAGTTTAACCTGGCGGGTGTTAACGCTGAGGTCATGACCGCCGACACTCCAGTGGATGAGCGCCAGACCATCATTCACCGCTTTGAAACTGGTGCAACGAAAATCATCGTTAGTGTGGGCGTTCTGGTGGCCGGCTTCGATAGTGACGTTCGTTGCATCATCTACGCCAGGCCAACAAAAAGCGAAATTCGCTGGCTGCAGGCGCTCGGGCGTGGCTTGCGCACCGCGCCGGGTAAAGAGTCTTGCCTCATCTTCGATCACAGCGGCACCGTGCACCGTTTGGGTTATCCGGATTCAATCGAGTACGACGATCTTCCCGGTAAGTCTGACGGCATGGAGGAAAGCGCGCGCCGCGCAGCTGAGGAACGGGCCGAAAAACTGCCACATGAATGCTCTCAATGCCATTACATGAAGCCAGCTGGCGTCTATGTATGCCCGAAATGTGGGTATAAGCCGCTGGGCGGTGAGGACGTCGATACCGACACCGGCCGCAAACTCAAAAAGCTGGGTAAAAACCAGCATCAGCCCACGAAGGCAGAGAAACAGGCCTGGTGGAGTCAGATCAAATTCTATCAGCGCCAGCGCGTATCGCAGGGGAAAAAGCCCGTCAGCGATGGCTGGTGCGCAAATACCTTTCGCGAACGGTTTGACGAGTGGCCTAACGGGTTAAGCGATTTCCCGATGGAGATCACGCCGACCGTCTCTAATTTCATCCGGCACAAACAGATTGCGTATGCGAAAGGACAGGAGAAGGCCAAGCGCCTGCAGGAGGCATCAGGCACGGCAGCCCCATCCTCAGTACAGCAAGCACAGAAAGCGATTAGCGATATCAAACAGCAGTTAGGAAAACGAGCATGAAGACGGCAGAAGCAGCAAAAGGCCAATGGGCCATGATTTTCGAACATTACGGACTGCCGCCGATCACCGGTAAACACCATTTCAGAGGCAAATGTCCGCTTTGTGATTCGATTGGTAAATTCCGCATCGATGACCGCGACGGCGCGGGAACCTGGATTTGCACCTGCGGCTACGGTACGGGATTGGACTTGGTTACCAAAACCCAGGGCAAACCATTTAACGAGGTTTGCCGCGAAATTGATGAGCTGATCGGCAATACGTTCAGGCGTGACAAAGTGCCTGAAGCCAGTGACGCTTCTAAACTGCGGAAAAAGGTACTCAACAATTTTGCAAAAATGGCTCCTTTGCGCGGTACATCCGGCGCCGATTACCTTAATTCTCGCGGTATTTTTAAGCTTCCAGCCGAGGCGGTACGGTTAAACCCAAAGCAACGGCATAACGGCCGTGTCTACCAGTCGATCTATTCACTGGCAACGGACGATAAAGGGGAACTGTGTTACCTCCACCAGACGTTACTCGATGGCGCAAAAAAGGCTGATATCGGGGCCAGCGCAAAGCGACAGAAATCACTACAGGAAGATAACTATCTCGATCATGCCCGGTCAGTTGCGATCCGTATGTTCCCGGTCGCCAGCACCCTGGGCATTGCCGAAGGCATCGAAACGGCCCTATCTGCGCACCAGATTTATAACGTGAATACCTGGGCGACTATGACGGCAAATTTCATGAAGAAATTCCGCGTTCCTGCTGGTGTTAAGCACCTGATTATTTTTGCCGACCGCGACGAGAACAGCGCTACCGGGCTGGCGGCTGCGTATGAATGCGCTCATGCCAATCTGCTGGCAAAGAATGACCTGCAGCGCGTGAGCGTGTACTGGCCGGATCACGATGATTTCAACAATATGCTCATGAACGGTGATCAGGTTCGTGAGCTGGTTTTCCACAAGAAAAAGGCGGCTGCGTAATGCGTACTGATAACAACGAACATAAAGCACTATTCACCATCCCGACGGCAGCGCACAGCTCCGCCCTCGCAAACATCAAGCCTCTGCCCGAGCAACGGAGAATCACCGGGCATAAGCAAACTGACGCTTATCTTTGGGTGCTGGAGGTGATCCGTCTGAACGAACCCGCACATCTGGACGCAGCCGAAGCCGCGCTGGAGAAAATTAAAATCTCCCCAAAAGAGGCCGAGGAACGTTACGCGCGTTATTTGCTGGCGAATGGTGGCGATCCTTTCCAGGTTGCCTTCGGTACCATCGGCATGGATAACCCGGCCCGGGTAATCAAGAACGCCCGGGAGAACATCAAAAAAGCAGCATCAGTCAGGGCCACGTTCGGCAGCTATGAGGCAGCTCTCGAAGATGTGGAGGCCGAGCGAGTAATCAAGTCTTCCCCGAAATTTATCGACGATCACCTTTGGGGATGGACTCCGGCCGAGAAGAAAGCTGGCAGCATTAACGGCAGCCGTATGAACGAAATTGATGAACAGCGCCGGGCATTTGTTGAAGGCTATCGTGATGTACTGCCAGAGCCCGATACGCTTTCTGACGTTGTTCGTGAGTTTGTTTACTGGGACTGGCTCTACAGCGTTCGTCACACTGCAACTAAAGAACAGGGCTATGAATTTGGTTACTCCGAGCATCACGAATCCGTATATGACCGTGAGCGTTACCTTGAAAAATTGCTGGCAACCATCAAACCCGTGACGCGAGCTGAAGCTATCGAGGTATGTCGCTGGTTCCTTGAAAGTGAAAAGGGCCAATACATGGAGAACCACGGCGCAGCGGTGATTCTTAACCTGGTAGGGGAGTGTGAATAATGAAACTGGAAGCGTCACTCAAACATTTCAGCCCACAGGGAATGCACATCAGCGACGACGTGAAAGGAACCTCTCCGGATCGTATCACCGGCACCGATGTTATGGCGGCCATTGGTACCACCAGCAGCCGAGCGCGGTTTGGCCTGGCTGCCTTCTTTGGTAAGACCGGGATCAGCAAAAGTGATGAGCAGCTGGCTGTACAGGCTCTGGCGCGTCATGCAATGGAATCAGCGCCCAGGAATGTACGTAAAGTAGCTGCAGGAGAGTTTGGCTGGTGCATGCTTACGCTTGCACAATTCGCCTTTGCTGAATACTCCCGTTCAGCGGAAACCAGCGTGACGTGTCACAGCTGCAGCGGCAGCGGATTAACCTCTCAGTATGAGGATGTGATCAAACATCCTGGAGTCTTCAACTCTGACGGAATGGAAATCGTACCGCCGAAAATCAAGCACGAACTGGTCAAGCGTAAATGCGCGGCATGTAACGGTAAAGGTGAGCTGCTGGCCCGATGCCGTTGCGGCGGCAAAGGTGAGGTGCTCGACCGCAAAGCCACAAGCGAGCGCGGCGCGCCGGTGTTCAAAACCTGCGAGCGCTGCAGCGGAAACGGATTTTCTGGGGTGCCGTCTACTGCAGCCTATAAAGCGATACTGAAGCGAGTCCCGGATCTGCACGTCAGAACGTGGACCCGTAACTGGAAACCGTTTCTGGAGGCGCTTGTCGACGTCTGCCACAGGGAAGAACAAAAAGCGGACTCGGCGTTTCAGGACGCAACGAGCTTTCGTGATGATGTGAACAAAATTTAGCATATTAGCGACTTAAAACTTGATTTTGTCCGAACTTGTCGTGTATGCTTCAAATCGTAGGTTATTGCGCCTGCACGAAATCAAACCCGCCTCCGAGCGGGTTTTTTTATGGCCGTAACAGGGAAGAGCATTGGGCTTATGGGCGTTCTGCGTCGAGGGCCACCCTTCGGGGGTAAGAGTGACGATAACCCGTCACAGTAGGCTCAGTGCTCTCCCCGTTACGGTTAATTGCAGTCCTCAGAGACAAGCCGAAGATAAGCATCGGCAACCGTAACCAATTACTCCCGAATCAGGTCAACACGAATGACAACATTCATCATTTGTGCGTCCGGCCCGTCTCTCACTAAATCAGATTGCGAACTGATCTCCGGATCGGGGCTGCCGGTTATTGCTGTTAACTCCACCTGGCGAGCCGTGCCTGATTGTGAATACATTTACGCGGGTGATCTGCGCTGGTGGGATGCAAACATCGATGTTCTGCCGTCCTCAGCCTCTCGCTGGACCTGTAATTACCGGGCTCATAAACGCTATGGGCTAAATCTGTTTGATACAGATACCCGGTGGGCCTTCAACTCCGGGCAGCGCTCGATTCTGTTTGCTGCCAGCCAGGGGGCGAAAAACATCATCCTGTTAGGGTTTGACTGCTCCATTAATGGCGGTAGTCACTGGCATGGTGATCACGTCGGGCTGGATAATCCTACAGCAGAGAGTGTTACGCGATGGCGCGGGGAGTTTGCCAATACCGCCAGAGCGCTGACCGGTAAGGTGAATATCATCAACAGTAGCCGCCAGACAGCGCTTAAGTGCTTCCGGCGTCTCGGCCTCAATGAGGCTTTACGCGAGGTAGCATGTTAAACGTTCCTCTATTCATTGAAGGCATGCTGGGCATGGGTGACAACATCTACCAGCGCGCTTTCGTTAAGCAGTTGCCCGCCGGTACTTATATCCGGACCGCCTGGCCCGAACTGTATGAAGATTTGCCCGTTCTGCCTGTTCGCAGTTTTACAACGCTCCGCACGCAGCGCAAAAACGAGTACCGGACGCAGGCCGCTTTTCACCTGCCGCCAGATATGCGCCAGACAAAACGGATTTTCTACGGTCCGGATCATCTACGGCGCGGTTCAATATTTGACGCGATGCGCCAGCAGTTTGGCTCCGAGCCGTCAGAACTCGACTTGCCCTCTTACGGACCCGCTGAATTTACGTCTGAAAAGCCGATCGCGGTAATTCGTCCGGCTACTGTTCGCAGTGAATGGCGCAGCGACTCCCGTAATCCTGATCCGGATTACCTGTTGCAGGCATCACGGCTACTGAGAAAGCATTTCTGCGTAATCAGCGTGGCTGACCTGCAGGAAGGGGAGGAGTGGGCCGTCGGCGAACTTCCCGAAGCAGATCTGCGCATGCACTCCGGCCAGCTCAACTTCAAATCGCTGATGCGCCTGATTGAGCATGCCGCCGTGGTGGTTACGCCGGTGGGCTGGGCGCTTCCTGCTGCTATTGCCTATAAAACGCCGGTGTACGTTGTCGCTGGTGGGCGAGGAGGTCACAACGCCCCGGAAATCGTAACCGATCCGGCGATGGACCTTTCTCGTGTTGGCTGGGCAATTCCCGACAATTACTGCCGCTGTGAAGCATGGGATCACCACTGCGACAAGCGGATTTCAAATTTCTCCGATAAATTCGAGGCCTGGCTCCATGAAGTCGTTTTATCAGGAACTGGAAAGCGGTCTGGTATTTTTACCGGAGCTGGGGATCGGACGTTACCCGGTTCCTGCGTCACGCCCGTATGACGAGCAGTATTTTGCGAAGTATCAGCTGCTGGCCGACACCGAAACGGGCAGAGCTTTAACGCAATCCCGTATTGAGCTGGTGGAGCGCCATTTTCACGGCCCTGTTCTCGACGTTGGTATCGGTGCCGGTCAGTTCGTCTCTACCCGACCGGGAACGCTTGGGTATGACGTTAATCCGGCCGGTATTGCCTGGCTGAACGAGCGGGGCGCATTCGCAGATCTCTACGCCAATAAGTGGCGAGCACTGACGATGTGGGATGTACTGGAACACATCGACGAGCCGGAGCTGGCGGTACAGCAGGCCAGTGAATACGTTTTCGTGTCGATCCCGATTTTCACTGATGCCGGAGACATTCTCCGCTCCCATCATTTCAGAAAGAACGAGCACATCTGGTATTTCACTGATGAAGGTATCAGGCGCTGGTTTGCAGAGCAGGGCTATACCTGCGCAGAGCAAAACACAATCGAATGCCAGTTAGGGCGTAAGGGCGTCGCTTCGTACGCTTTCCGCAGAATTTAATTTCCCATTTCATCACACAGCACCCCGAACCCGGAGGTGTGGAATGCAACGTATGAACCCAACAAATGGACACGACTTACCGTATTGGTGGTCGGCTGCTTTAGGGGTGTTCTCTTTGCTCAGCCTACAGGATTACGTATTTATTATCGGTGCCCTTGTATCGGCATTTTTCACGATAAAAACCTACTACGCAAAGCGCAAAGAAGAGCGTGAGCGCATGGCAGAGGAAAGGAAAAGAACCCAACTGCTGGCGAACTACTTATCAGATGTAGGTAAAAAACCACACTCCGATCGTCCGGCTACCGCCGAGGTGGTAACGGAGGCTATGCGGAGAATTTCTAGTGGCACAGTTGAAACTGAGTAAGAAAAGTGGAGCTGCCGGAATTGTTTGCTCGGTAGCTACGATTATCGCAATAGTGCTCAACGCTGGGCATGTTCGGACCAATGAGCGCGGTCTTGAACTCATCGGCAACGCGGAATCATGTCGTCGAGATCCTTATATTTGCCCGGCTGGTGTGCTCACTGATGGCATGGGCAACACCCACGGGGTTAAACCCGGCACAGTTAAAAACGACCAGCAGATCGCGGCGGAATGGGAAAAAAATATCCTCGATGCTGAATCCTGTGTTAACCGGTACGCCAACGGCAGAAATCTGTCTGATGATACTTTCAGCGCTGTAGTATCGGTCACGTTCCGTGCTGGGTGCGGCAATATGCGGAGCTCGACAATGTTCTCCCTGTTCCGAAAAGGTGACCTTAAGGCGGCGTGCTACCAATTTCCTCGCTGGGTTTACGGTGGCGGCCGGGTTCTTCCTGGGTTGGTTACTCGCGCAGGTAAAGAGGAAGCTCTCTGTCTGGACGGTCTGAAATGATCACCATAGCCGATATCAAAGCCTCATGGCGTCTGATACTGCTGGTGGCCGTCATTGCAGTAGTCGCCGTGCTGTGTGTCCTGCTGGCAAACAGCCGCTCTGACGTAGCTACGCTGAAGAGTGATAACGGCGTTCTGCGCAGTGACAACGCCCTGCAGGGGACGGTTATCGCTGCTCAGGCTTTCAACTTCAACCGGTTTAACCAGGTTGCCGAAAACGCCAGCCGACTAAACTCGCTGATTGATGCCAGCTCCGATAAAACCGTTATCGAGTATCGGGAGATCCTCCGCCGTGAAAAAACCTGTGATCTGCCTGTTCCTGCTGATGTCGCTGGTGGGCTGCTCAGCTACGCGAACAGTTTACGTGCCAGCGCAGTGCACACCGATTCCGGGGACGCTGACGCAGCCGGTGATAGCGCCACTACCACCAGCGCGCTGACGTATTGCCAAGCTGTTCTCTGGATCAAGCCGCTGCTGGCCGCTATCGAAAAAGCGAATAACCAGCTGGCTGGGATACGTGAAATAGAGAAAACCAGAGCCTCGCAATAGCGGGGCTTTTTTCTGCGCCTCGTACGCGCATTTCAGAGAGTCTTTCAGTAGTGAGCCTGAGGAGCATCGTTAAAGGTGGCGACCTCTCTCGGGCGTTGCTCCTGTACGACAGGCTCACACCTTAAAGGAAACGCAATGAAGAAATTTTTCACTGATGCAGCAACAAAAATAACTTTTTACGCGCTGCTCGCCGCTTTGCTTTTTGCTGTTACTACAGGTGCCGGTTCTTTATTGAGAGTTGTTGCCGCCGCCTACTGGGTGATCGTATTGCTTGGCGCGGTAGTTGGTTTGTTAGCTCTCATTATTACGTTTGGTGTCGAGTATTCAAAGGATGATAAGTCCCGGCGGGAGGGTATTGAATACCTTGAACGCTTTGCTAAGCGCAAGAACGCAATAGCGAGAGTATGGGGATGGTTCTGCCTGGTGCTGGGGGCTTCCATGCTTGCATACGGTGGGTGGGTGTTTACAGCGGTAGCCTACGTAATAGCGTCATTGTTTGTGCGCCTGTGCTGTTCACTTGCTCGTGATAAGGTCGAGAAACTAACCGAAAAAGAGGTGGCTTGATGGCTCGCTTAAATGTCGAAGTAATCCCGCCGAGTAATGAGCAAATAAACCAGGTGATTGAAGAAATAAGCCGGAAATATGCACGTAAGCCACTTACTCCTCAGATCGAAGGCGAGCTCCAGCGTGAAGCCGCTCGACTGGTGCGCCGGTTTACAAAAACGAAAGTAACGCTGGTCCGATAAATTCATTACAAAAGCCATTCACCGAGTGGCTTTGATAATGTTTTTTGAGTGAGGATTGTTCAGTATGGCTTCGATAAAAGAATCCACTGATGCCAATGGACAATCAAAATATTACGTCCACTGGAAGGATGAAAAATCCGGTCATGGACGCCGCCGCATTTTTAAGAATATTGATGATGCTGCACATCTTTTCTGGCAAAAACAGAATATCGAGCTGGATTGTCGAACCGCCAGCTGGACCGGAATAGACCATTCCTGGACTTTCCGAAAGTTAATTCTGTTTTATCTGGGGTATCAGGCCGGCAAGCTGGAAAAAAATATTATACGGCTGTCGTCATATACGAAATGCCGTCACGATCTTCTCGCTGTAGACGGGCCGATACTGGAAAAAAATATTCTCCATATCAGCCATCGTGATATCGTTGATTCGGTTCGCACCGGCTGCCATCGCTGGATTCGTTCGGCTTTCTTCCTGCTGGTGGAAAAGCGGCTCATCACTTTTAACCCTGTTGACCGTCCCGCGCGCCGGAAGCGTCGACCCATCACCATACCGCCATCATCATCGGTCAGAGAGCTACTGAATAACGCGCCAGTTCGTGAGCGTATCGCGTGCTGGCTCGGGATTTGTGGCCTGCGCATCGGTGAGGCTCTGGCGATTACTTATAACGACGTGTCAGCCGACTGGATCGACATCCGGGGACATGTTGTTGACGGCGTTATACATGAGGGGCTGAAAAGAGGAGTGGAGCGCCGTGTACGGATGCCGCGTGAGCTTTTCGCGTTGCTGGATAAAAGTAAACTCGGTACCTCTGAGCCTCTTATCTGCAACCAGTTTACCGGCGCATGCCTCGCTACCAGCTACGGCACTCAGGGCGTTCTCGTCAGAACCCTGAACGACTATGGCATTAAACGATTCCATCATCTTCGCCACTTTGCTGTATCTCGCCTGGCAAACAAAGGCGTCGATATTCTGAAGGTTTCCCGACTTATTGGGCATTCGAACATCAAAACCACAATGGACGTTTACGGTCACCTTTTCGGTGAAGTGGTGGAGATGGATTTGGACGACTGAGTTATCCACATAGTGGAAATATTAGGGCGATCCACTATCTCCCCATTCTGCGCGGCCTCCGGGCATCAAATCGCAGTTTTTACGGAAAATCGATAACTCCGCATTTTTTGACGTTTTTAATTCCGCACTCAAACCCAGAAGGCTTGCGGCCTCGGAGCAGATTTTTTCTCAGAATTATTCCGCACACAAAATGCGGAAAAATGATTTTGAACAAAATATGAACAGCACTCGATTTCAGGTAAGCGTATGGCCCGTAAAAATAGCTTTAAGAAGGCCTACGTCGGTATCGTTATTGATATGGCTTTGGCCCGTAACAAGATCTCAAACCGTATGGTCGCCCAGCGACTGGAAATTGACGAGGCGACTATCCGCAACTGGCGCAAGGAACATGCCGACTTTAATCGTGCCTTTACCGAGGCTCGCGAAGTTCTGATGGAAAAAATTAACAACGTTGCAGCTAAAAGCCTGGACGTTCGCAAGCGAAAGATTGTCACCAAATCCTCGGATGGACTGAAAACAACCGTCGAGGATGTTTTACCAACGCACAATGATGTTGCGGTGTTTGCCAAAGCTCTTGGACTCGGCCGCAGTGTTTATGGGGAAGAAGACCGTCAGCGTGATGTGCTTCGTGAGGTGATGAAGCACAAGGTGGCCGGGAAATACAACGCGCTGGAGGCGGCGCAGCTGCTTGAGGCTGAGGGGGTAAAAGTTCCGGCAACCCTGCTTATGGAGCTGGGAGCACCGAAAATTTTCGAACCGTTCAACAATATGGACGAGGCAGCCAAAGCCGACGCGGCGAACCTGACCCCGCAGGAAGCAGCAGATATCTACAAAAAATACCTGGGCTGAAAATTGCAAAAACAGGCGTTTCGAACCGTAAAAACGCTATGCACTTTTTGACCCGTTTTATGCACGTTTTATTCATCCCGATTTGACCACTTTTCTGTTCAAAACACAGGCTTCACGCCGTTTGCGTGATGGGTGCTGTTGCGCCAGTGCGGGTAACGACCATTATGTTAAATCGGGGCGTTTTTGAGGAATTTTTCTGTGCCGATCCCGTTCCCCTTTGACTTCCGCAAACCGGACTATACCGCCGTGTTTGAGTGGAGAATGGAGAGGCTGGAGCGGATCAGGAAAGCGCCTGAAATGCTTCCGGCACTCCGTGAGTTTTACCGCACTAACCCGGCCCAGTTCATCATCGACTGGGGCATGACGACGGACCCGCGTAACCTCGATTATGGCCTGCCTGCCACCATCCCGTTTTTGCTGTTCCCCCGCCAGGAGGAATGGATTAACTGGATCATGGACAGACGCGGAAATCGTGAAAACGGGCTTACAGAGAAAAGCCGTGAAATGGGGCTGAGCTGGACTTCTGTCGGCCTTGCCTGCTCCCTGTGTCTGTTTAACAAAGATATGGTGATTGGTTTTGGTAGCCGTAAAGAGATGTACGTGGATTCCACGAGCGACCCAAAATCACTTTTCTGGAAAGCAAGAAAATTTATTGAATTGCTCCCGGTAGAGTTTCGCGGTGGCTGGAATGAAAAAAAGCACTCCAGATTCATGGAGGTGGAATTTCCGGAATCAGGGGCGATCATCAAGGGAGAGGCTGGCGATAACATTGGCCGTGGTGACCGTACCACGCTTTATTTCGTGGATGAGTCGGCATTCCTTAAACGGCCATTACTCATCGACGCTGCGCTCTCTCAGACGACCCGCTGCCGTATAGACCTCTCATCCGTCAACGGCATGAATAACCCGTTTGCCCGTAAGCGCCACAGCGGAAATATCCCTGTGTTTACGTTCCACTGGCGCAGCGACCCGCGCAAGGATGATGAGTGGTACCGCAACGAATGTTTGAAAATTGATGACCCGATTATCGTTGCTCAGGAACTGGACCTGAACTACAGCGCATCCACAGAGGGGATTCTCATTCCTTCTGAATGGGTACAGGCTGCCGTCGACGCGCATATCAAACTGGGTATTCAGCCCAGCGGCCAGCGCCTCGGCGCAATGGATATCGCAGACGAAGGGAAAGACAAAAACGGCTTTTCTTGCCGCTATGGCTTCCTTCTGCAGAACGTTCACGAATGGTCTGGCATTGGCAGCGACATCTACGCCTCTGTCGTTAAATCGTTTGGGTACTGTGACGATTACGGTCTGGATGAGTTCCGTTTCGATGAGGACGGTCTGGGTGCTGGTGCGCGTGGCGATGCTCGCGTGATAAACGAGCTCAGGCAGGCTGAAGGCCGGGGGACAATCACAGCTACGCCTTTCCGTGGTAGCGGTAGCGTATTCGATCCGGAAGATGAAGCCGTTCCTGGTGATAACGGTAAAGCGGCGCGCCTGAATAAAGACTTCTTCGCGAACGCGAAAGCACAGAGCTGGTGGCATCTTCGCAAGCTTTTTCGTAACACCTTTCGCGCGCTGAACGGGATGGACTACAACCCCGACGAAATCATTTCGATAAGCAGCGAGATAGAAAATATTGACCGCCTGCTGATGGAGCTTTCACAGCCTACATGGTCGAAAAACCCCGTGGGTAAAATCCTCGTGGATAAACAGCCGGAAGGTACAAAATCGCCGAACCTCGCCGACGCCGTGATGATTAACTACGCGCCGATGGATTCCTCTCTCGATATCTGGTCTAAGCTCGGAGCATAAAAGCTATGGCGAAAAAAACAGGAAGAGTCGCCACAGCCGACTCTTACGATAACTTTGTCGCGCGAGTTGGCATGCAGCAGCCAAATCAGCATGCAGCGTCAACTTATCGAGCTAATTACACCAGCCGCAATCGTCTGCTGTTGGAATGGGCGTATCGTTCTTCGTGGATCATCGGCGCAGCTGTTGATGCAAAGCCCGACGATATGACAAAAAAAGGTGCCAGAATAACCAGCGAAATTGACCCAAAGAGGCGGGGGATTCTGGAGGCCAGATTCGAAGAGCTAAAACTCTGGGAAAGGCTGAACCTGATACTGAAATGGTCCAGGCTGTATGGTGGTGCCGTTGGACTAATCCTCATTGAGGGTCAGGCACCTCTGACGCCTCTGGTGCTGGATAAAGTGGGAAAAGGCAGCTTTAAAGGCCTCGCTGTTCTCGATCGTTGGATGATTAACCCTAATCTCGGGCGACGCATCAAGACACTCGGGCCTGAGCTTGGTAAACCAGAAACTTACGAAATCGTTACTTCTGCACAGGGTATTCCCCCCTGGACGGTGAATTACAGCCGGCTGATTCGTATGGATGGGATAACCCTACCGTACCAGCAAGCTCTAACAGAAAACGAGTGGGGAATGTCCGTTGTAGAGCGTATCTTCGACCGCCTGACATCGTATGACAGTACGAGTGTTGGTGCGGCACAGCTCGCTTACAAAGCGCATCTGCGCACGGCAAAAATCAAGGAACTGCGCAAAATTATTGCTATGGGTGGAAAACCATACGAAGCGCTGCTCAAACAAATGGACATGGTGCGCCAGTTCCAGACTAATGAAGGGATGTCTCTCTTTGATGCTGAAGATACCTTCGACACTCACTCCTACTCGTTCGCCGGGTTATCTGATCTGCTGAGCGAGTTCAAGGAGGATATTGCTGGAGCCGTCGGCATTCCGCTGGTTCGCCTTTTTCGCCAGTCGCCGAAAGGGTTTTCAACGGGCGATTCGGATCTGGCGAACTACTACGATGACGTCGGTGCCGCGCAGGAAAATACGCTACGTGGCCCAGTTCGTCTGCTCTATGACGTGCTTCACCGCTCAGAGTTTGGGGAGCCGCTGCCGGACGATTTTACGTTCGAGTTTAACCCTCTCTGGCAGATGTCAGACGTTGACCGTTCAACGGTGGCAACCAACACCACCACCGCACTGGCGACCGCTGTGCGTGAGCTAGGGATGCCTCCGGCAGCCGCATTAACCGACCTCAGGGAAACGGCGCGTGTAACGGGCATCGGTGCATCCATTACCGACGAGGATATTGACCATGCGAAGGCCCAGTGGTCGGAGGATGAATCTGAAACCAGCCCTCCGCCGCCGTTCGGAAATACAGTACCGCAAAAGCCTGTTGGCGATAGCAAATCAGATCGGGCAGATAGTGGATGGTTCTTACGATGGTTCAAAGGCAAGCGCTGACGGCATTGCGCAGATGCTAGTGGACTATTCGGACGTCATCGGTGACTGGGCGGAAATGGTCGGGCGCAAAATGTTTGCCCAGGTCGAGCGCGAAGAGTGGAATCAGTGGCGATCGGTATCAGAGGAAATCGGCGCTGGCCTGCGCGATGTGGTGGGTAATACCCTTGTCGGGCAGGTGGCGCAGGATATAGTGTATCGCCAGATTCAGCTGATGAAGTCCCTGCCGCTGGAAGCTGCCGATCGCGTGATGGACATACAACAGCGTGCAATGCAGGCGGTTATCACTGGCGAACGTCCGGACGAGCTCTACGAGATGATCATGGCCTCCGGTGACGTGGCCGCCAGCAGGGCGCAGCTGATTGCCCGTACAGAGATTGGACGAGCTACCGGCGCGCTGACGCAGGCTAGAGCCCTTTCGGTTGGATCAGAGGGCTACTGGTGGCGTATCGAGGGGGCTGGAACGCGCGATTCTCACCGCAAGATGAAAGATAAATTTGTGCGCTGGGATAACCCGCCGACGCTGGACGGTATGACCGGACACGCCGGATGTCTGCCGAACTGCAAATGCTGGCCTGAAGTACAGATTCCTGCACCGAGAAAATGAAAAATACGGCTTTGAGCATTCATTTCATGCGAACTGCAATACCAGCGAAATGTTATGAAAATGTTGTATTCGAAAAGACCGATTTTCAGCCCAGTTAATCGCTACTTTTACGGCTTTAGGGGGACATTTTAATCGAGTCCATTTTCGTCGGTGCGGGTAAGAACCCTTATGTTAAATAGACCGTTATTTCAAACATTTTTCCCATCTCACAAGGTCGCCATTGAGCGGCTTTTTTGTTGCCCGTAATCAAGCAGGTAACCCATGAAATATTTCTTTAAAACCCGCCTTGGGAACTCCCGTTTTCAATTGGCCGATGGTTCGATTCTTTTCAAAGACGTACCTATCGGGCGAACCGGAGAACAGGTTTATGGCGCGCAAGAGCTGCCTGAATTAACCCCTGACAGCGACGGGCTGATTGTTGTCCGCCGAACGCCTGAAGAGGTATTTAGTGAACGCACTATCGCGTCGTTCGAGGGGATGAACGTCACTATAGGCCACCCGAAAGACTTCGGCGGCAACATCATTTTTGTCACGCCGGAAAACTGGCGCAGGCTGGCAAACGGTCACATTCAGAATGTCAGACGCGGAGAGGGGGCAAACTCTGATCTGCTGCTGGCTGATGTCATCGTCAAGACGCCGGAAGCTATTCAGGCGGTTGAAGACGGAGACGATGAGGTTAGTTGCGGCTATGACGCCGACTACCGTCAAATCTCGCCGGGTGTCGCAGAGCAGTATGCGATCACCGGTAATCACCTGGCCTTAGTCCCTAACGGGCGGGCTGGTTCACGTTGTGCACTGGGAGACGCTATGCCGAGCACTACTAAAAACTGGTTTACCCGGCTTTTAAAGGCCCGTAAAACCAACGACGCCGCCGAAATGGCGAACTTGATCGATAACCCACCAGAAAATATGACTGGTGATAACGACGATGTAACGTCATCCATGACCCCTGGGGGGGTGGTTATCAACCTCTCACCTCAAAACCCTATGCCTGCGCCAACGCTGCCTGTCACGACTGATGCGCAAGAAGATATCCCTGCGTGGGGTAAAGCGCTCATTGAGGCCGTGGCAAAACTCACCCCATCCAATCCAGCGACGGTTGATGAAGATGAAGACGAAAAAGGTGAGGAGGAGGGGGCAGTTACTGGCGATGCTGCTTATCGTGCAGATCTGATTCAGCCAGGCATCCAACTCCCGACGAAGGCGAAACCAACTGCGTTTAAACGTCAGGTTCTGGCTTCTGCCGATCAGGCGCTGGTTCGTTCCATCGTTGGCGATGCGGATGTCGCCGGCCTGAAAAAAGCCACCGTAGATATGGCGTTTAACGCCGTGTCTGAGCTGGCTAAAAACCGCAATACCGCAGCGCAGACTGTCGACAGTTTCCGCACGATGACCACCAACACCACAAAATCTATCGCGGAAATCAATAAAGCCGCGAAAGAACTCTGGGCTAAACGAGGCTAAAACATGGCTAACACCATTCTTTACCGGATGCCTGCGGGCATTGCCGGGGGTATTTCACGCCCACAGGATTTAACCGTAGAACCGCATATTCTCGATGCAACTAAACCGTTCCCGGCGTATGGGCTGGGCGGGAAGATTGTCGGGGGTAAGTTTGTTCCCATCGAGGCAGCCGACCCGGTGACAGTAATGGCGGGGATTTTTGTTCGCCCTTATCCGACGGCTTCGCAGCCCGACAAGATTCGCCAGGTTGGCACCGGCTACAACTTTGCCGGCGACAACCTGAAACGCGGTTATGTCACGGTCAATATCGGTGGTGACGCCTCTGCTGTTGCTCTCTATGCCCCGGTATTTATGCGCGTCGGCACTCCGACCGCAGCAAGCCCGCTGGGCGCTTTCCTCGCGGCTGCGGACGATACAAACACCGTTCAGATCACCAACGCCTATTTCAATGGTCCCGGCGACGCCGACGGCAACATTGAACTGGCATATAACATTTAAGGGAGCATGACAAATGCCAATGACCTTTGATCAGGCAACAGTCGACAGCACTGGTGCTTTTCTGGTTCACGAGCTGGAGCGACTCGACCAGACGCTGAACCTGCCGCTGACCTCCCAGACGTGGAGCCGCGATATCGAACTGCGTGAAGATGTTTCTATCGCGGATGAGATGAGCTCTTTCACCAACACCACGTTTGCGGCCGCTGGCTCTCCGAATGCAAACGGTAAGAACTGGATCAACCAGTTAGCTACTGCCATCTCCGGGCTGAATGTCGATATCACAAAAACAGGCTTTCCTCTGGAACTGTGGGGGATGGAGCTGGGCTGGACCGTGGTTGAACTCGCCGCCGCCGCTCAGGTTGGCCGTCCGATTGACACCCAGAAGTACGATGGCATGCAGCTCAAATGGAACATGGACACGGATGAGCAGGTGTATATCGGAGACGCTGCAAAAGGTGCAAAGGGGCTTTTGAACCTGTCTCAGGTAACCCCAACGAACGCGGCGAAAACTTGGGCGACTTCTACCCCTGACGAAATCCGCGCCAGTATTAACCAGGTACTGAGCAATGCGTGGACCCGTTCCGCATATTCAAAAGTCCCGGAAGACTTGCTAATCCCGCCAGACCAATATTCTTTCCTGGCAAGCACTATCGTTTCATCTGCAGGTAATCAGTCACTGCTGACCTATCTGGAAACCAACACAATTGCTTTCCACCAGAACGGCAAGCCGCTGAACATCCGCCCTGTGAAATGGGCCATCGGCCGTGGCGTTGCAAACAAAGATCGTATGGTCGCATACACGAACGATAAAAAGTTTGTGCGCTTCCCTATGGTTCCCCTGCAGAGCGTGCCGATCCAGTATCGCGGCATCTACCAGCTCGTAACCTACTACGGAAAGCTGGGTGCTGTTGAACCGGTCTATCCGGAAACCCTTAACTACATGGACGGCATTTAAGCCAGTAGCCCCCGGAAGCGGGGGCTTTCCTGAGGAACTGCTATGAAAAAAATCTATGTGCTGTCTGCGTTTAACTTTAACGATGGAGCCAGCATCAAGGCTTTTATCCCCGGGTTTCATGACGTTGAAAATGACGTTGCTGATCACTGGTTTGTGAAAGCGCATTGCTCGCCAGATGGCGAAGCCCCTGCGCTGGCAGATGATCCGCGTATTGCTGATCTGGAAGCGCTGGTGGCAGAGCAGGCAACCCGCATTGCTGAGCTTGAGGAGCAACTTGCAGAGGCTAAAGCCAATGGCAAAAAACCAAAGCCTGCCGACGCCTGAGAAATTCCGCTCTGACTTCCCGCAGTTCGCTGATGAAACGAAATTTCCCACCACGATGATACAGGCCCGTCTCGCTCTAGCAGATGTTTTGATGAGCGAGTCCCGGTTTGGGGAGGATATTTTCCCCTATGTCGTTGAATTGTTCGTGGCGCATTACATGACACTTTATGCCGCTGACATGCGCTCGTCGTCTGTAGGGGGCGCTGGTGGTGCGAATAGTGGTGTTCAGACTTCAAAGTCAGTGGATAAGGTTTCTGTCAGCTATGACGCAAGTGTGACGCTTAATCCTGATGCCGGGTTCTGGAATAACACTCGCTACGGTTCCGAATTCTGGGAATACCTCATGATATTCGGTGCGGGAGCGATACAACTGGGAACACCATAATGAAAAGTGGGTTAACTGTTCGCGCTGATAACGCCGTGGCTGTTCTGGAATCCCTCCGACAGCTATCCGGAATGGATGTGCTGGTGGGAATACCTGAGGACAAGGCAGGGCGTGAGGATGGCTCTCCGATTAATAACGCGGAATTGGGCTATCTCCACTCGACGGGCGCAACGGTGGAAATCGACGGTACAACGGTCACGCTTCCCCCGCGTCCTTTTTTGGATATGGGGATCGAGGATTCAAAACCCCGAACCACTGCGCACCTGAAGGCAGCGGCAACCGCCGCGCTGGAGGGGCAGACTGAAGCAGCAGTGCGTGAGCTGGAGAGCGCCGGACAGATTGCCCGTGACGCTGCAAAAGCCGTTATTGGTGCTGGTGACCGGCTGCACCCACTTTCTGAGAAAACCCTCGAACGCAGAAGGGCCGAGGGCATTCCCGGCGAAAAACCGCTGTATGCCCACGGTTACCTGCTGCGCTCAATTAACTACGTCGTGAGGAAAAAATAATGCCTCTTCTCGATGTGAGCGATGTTCTTCTCGATCCCGACTTCATGGACACCAGTCTGGTGTGTCACCGGCAGGTTCAGACGGTGGATGAGGACAATTTCACGAAAAACACAGCTCAGGATATCCCGTTCTCTGGCGTGGTGACGGTTGACCGTTCTCTGGAAGCCAGGCGAATGGCGGCAGGCCAGAACATCAGCGGCGCGATCCTCATCGTGACGCAGTTCAGATTAACCCAGGGCCAGCCCGGTTCAGACAGTGCCCCGCGACTTGATGCCGATATCGTGAGCTATAACGGGCGTGCTTACCGGGTGACATTTGTCGATCCGTACACCAGTTACGGCGCCGGATTCGTCCAGGCGCATTGTGAGCTGGTGGACTTTAACGGAGGGACGCCAGTTGAGTAATGACAGCACCGCGCGCGGTTATCTGACGCCTGTCGGGGATAGCCCCCAGTATGACGAGGCGCTGGAGCGTGAAATCAGCCGGTGGATTCGTGGCGTTTCTGGCTTGCCGGCCGCGCTTGTTTTCCCCCGATGGACTGACCCGCAGCCGCAGATCCCCAACAACGGGGTAACGTGGTGCGCCTTCGGTATCACTACCGTTCCCCAGCCGTTAAGCCAGTCCGATGTTCAGGTTTCGGAAGAACAGTCCGAGCAATGGACATGGGAACAGGTAACGGTGATTTGCTGCTTCTATGGCCCTCTGGGGGCCAACACTGCATCAACTTTCCGCGCGGGGATATTCGTCGAGCAAAACAACGCCGAACTGAATCGCTCGGGGCTTTCGCTGGTGGAGGCTGGGACTATCTACAACCTGCCAGAGCTCATTAATAACCAGTGGGTGAGGCGCTACGACCTTACCATCACGCTGTCCCGCAAAAACATTCGTACCTACAACGTCCGGACGCTGCAAGATGCGCCCGTCTCATTTTTCGGAGACTAAATTATGCCGCAGGGATTACCTGTATCTAACGTCGTTAATGTCGACGTGATCATTGGGCCGCGTGCGGCTACTGGTCGAAACTTTGGTTCGCTGCTCATTCTCGGGAGCTCAACGGTTATCCCGGTTTCTGAGCGTATTCGCCTCTACTCATCCCCTGAAGATATCGGCTCTGATTTCGGCGTGGATAGCCCGGAATATGAAGCCGCGACCGTGTATTTCTCACAGTCACCGAAACCTCAGCAGGTGTATGTCGGTCGCTGGGCTAAAACGCTGGTATCGGCTGAAAGCGGTTCGACGGAAACGCTGCTGCAGGCGGTGAACGCCGTTCTGAATTACACGAACTGGTACGGCCTAGCCGTGGCTGACGATGAAGATATCGACGATGCCGACTGGCTGAGCGTGGCCGCTGCGATCGAGGCTTCCAGTCTCAGCCGAATTCTGGCGATTACCACTGCAGAGCCTGAAACGGTAAACGCGACCTCCACTACCGACCTGGCTTATAAGCTGAAGGCGGCAAAATACGCTCGCACGTTTGTGCAATATTCCACCAGCAGCAAGTACGCCGCACTGTCTGCATTTGGTCGCGCGTTCACGGTGAATTTCAACGGCAGCAACACCACCATTACCCTGAAATTCAAGCAGGAGCCGGGGATCACCTATGAAACCCTGACCACCAATCAGGCGGCGGCGCTGGATGCCAAAAACTGCAACGTATTTGTGTACTACCAGAACGATACGGCCATCCTGCAGCAGGGCGTCATGTCCAGCGGTGATTTCTTCGACGAACGCCACGGGCTCGACTGGCTGCAGAACTACGTTCAGACCAACCTGTACAACCTGCTCTACACCAGCACAACCAAAGTCCCACAGACCGATGCTGGCGTTACGCGTCTGCTTTCCAATGTTGAGCAGTCGATGGATCAGTCCGTCACGAACGGGCTGGTGGCTGCTGGCGTATGGAACGGTGGCCCGATTGGGCAGCTGGATTCCGGCGACACGCTGACAAAAGGCTATTACGTCTACGCGCAGCCGATTTCCGAGCAGGCGCAGGCTGACCGTGAAGCACGTAAGGCACCTGTTATTCAGGTGGCCTGTAAGCTGGCGGGTGCGGTTCATTTCGCTGATGTGCAGATCAACGTCGTTCGCTAAGGAGAACATGAATGGCTACTTATTCTTTTATGGACGTCACGGCGTCCCTCTCCGGCCCGACCGGCGAGATTGATCTGGGCTACGGTTCCGCCAGTTCAGAGGAGGGGATCACCGTTGCAATGGGCGGCCCCAAAAATACCATGACCATCGGCGCTGACGGCGAAGTGATGCACAGCCTGCACGCGGATAAAAGCGGCACGGTAACCGTCAACCTGCTGAAGACCTCGCCGACAAACAAAAAGCTGTCGCTGGCGTACAACGCGCAGAGTCAGTCCTCAGGTACCTGGGGAAACAACGTCATTGTGATCCGCAACAAGGTGAGCGGAGACATCATCACGGCGCGCAGCGTGGCGTTCCAGAAACAGCCGGATAACGCCAACGCTAAAGCCGGTAATACGATGCCCTGGGTGTTTGACTGCGGCAAAATCGACCAGGTTCTCGGAGAGTTTTAACAGATGGAATGCTCAATCAAAGGCCACGATTACCGCGTGGCAAAACTCAGCGTTTTTGACCAGCTGAAAGTGACCCGCAAACTGCTGCCGGTGCTGGCGGGCATGATGTCAGATTTCGGGAGCATTCGCTCCCAGCTGCCTGCTGATGGCAAAATCGACACCGTGAAATTCGAACAGCTGAAACCGGTGTTTGAAACCCTGCTCCCGCGCATCGCTGAGGAACTGTCTTCCCTGACTGAAGAAGATACCAACGCGATTATTCATCCGTGCCTGGCCGTGGTATCACGTAAGCACATGGACGGATGGACGCCGGTATTCAACAGCGGTCAGCTGATGTTCGATGATATCGATCTGCTAACCATGCTGCAGCTGGTGGCGCGGGTGGTCGCCGATTCACTGGGAAATTTTTTGCCCGTGAGCCCTACCAGCGCGACGCCGGGCCAGCCTCAGGGTTAACCCTCAACAGCCTGCCTGACGGGCTGTCTTATCTCCTTGACCCGGTTGATGCCGGGTTAATCCCTTATTACGCGCTGAAGGATGGATCAATCGATCTGTGCGATATCGCGCTGATGAATGACCACCTGGCCGTTAAGGCCGACAACCAGCGTCGTATTGAGAAATGGAGAGAGGATAATGAACGCTGAGACTATTAAAGATTTCCTCGTCTCGCTCGGTTTTGATATCGACGAAGCGGGCGCGTCAAAATTCGACTCAGTTCTCGCCGGTACAACCGCAAACGCCATCAAAATGGGGCTGGCCGTCGAAGGTGCCGCGCTTACTGTGGTGGCCTTTACGGCTAAGATCGCCTCCGGTCTGGATAATCTCTACTGGGCGTCACAGCGCACCGGCGCGACGGTTCAGGGGATTCAGTCTATTGGCTATGCGGTTTCGCAGGTGGGCGGCAGCGTTGACGCGGCGCGAACCTCTCTGGAAAGCCTCTCCCGGTTTGTTCGTAACAATCCCGGCGCGGAAGGCTTCCTGAATCGCCTGGGCGTACAGACCCGTGACGCCAGCGGCAACATGCGCGACATGGCCGCTATCTTTACGGGTGTCGGCCAGAAGCTCAGCAGCATGCCGTATTACCGGGCTAACCAGTATGCGCAGATGCTGGGCATTGACGAAAATACCCTCATGGCGATGCGCCGGGGTGTGGGCGGTTTCTCCGGGCAGTACAGCGCAATGGCGAAAGCTATCGGCTTCAATGCTGACGAGGCGGCCAGAAGCTCCAACAAATTCATGACCTCCCTGCGCGAGTTCGGCGCGATGGCAGGCATGGCCCGTGACAAAATCGGCTCTAATCTTGCTGGTGGTCTGGCGGGTTCGCTGGACACGCTGCGCCGCCACATCCTCGATAACTTCCCGCGCATCGAGCAGACCCTGACGAAAGCCATAAAGGGCATTCTGGCGCTCGGTGACATCATCGGGCGGCTTTTCTTCAGACTTATTGAGGGAACATCCAGCCTTATCACCTGGTGGCAATCGCTGGATAAGCAAACCCGGGAGCTGATATCGCTGTTTGGCGCGCTGACGATTGCGCTGCGCATTCTGAACAGTACGTTCTGGAAGTCGCCGATTGGCCTCATTACCGCGCTGGCGGCGGGGATTGCCCTTCTGTGGGAGGACTATCAGACCTGGAAGGAAGGCGGGGACAGCCTGATTGACTGGGGCAAGTGGAAGCCGGAAGTCGACGCTGCGCTGAAGATGGTTCGTGACCTGAAAACGACCGTTAACGACCTTGCGAAAGCGCTGGCGAAACTGCTCAATATTGACCCCAAATCATGGTCCCTGAAGTGGGATTTCAGCAACTTCATCGACCAGATGGGCGAGTTCAGTAAAATGCTGAATATGATCGCCGACCTGCTCAACGCCATTAAAGACGGTCGCTGGGCTGATGCGGCCAGCATCGGCAAACAGATGCTTAATCAGGGCAGCGAAAATCCGTCAGCGATGCCGATGGTAACAGACAGCGCCAACGGTACCGCCGACTGGATTAAAGAGCACTGGGGATTCGATCCTCGCAGCGTGGGCCGAACGGTGCGCGGCTGGTTTGGTGATGATGAACCTGAACAGCTCGGACAGTCAGTCAAGCGACCACAGCCAACCAAAGCGGGCTCTGAGCTGCTGGGATGGATGCAGCCGATGCTTACCAACCTTGAACAGCTTTACCGGCTTCCGGAAGGTTTGCTGCGCAGTGTGGCCATCACGGAATCGGGCGGTAATCAGTTCGCCGTTTCAGGCGCTGGCGCTAAAGGTCTGTTTCAGTTTATGGATGGTACGGCGCGCGACATGGGGCTGCGCGGGAACGATGTTTTCGACCCGGAGAAGGCCGCCCAGGCAGCCGCAAAGTATCTTTCACAGCTGCTGCAGGCGAACGGCGGTGACCTGAGCAAGGCGCTGGCCTCATACAATTGGGGGATCGGGAACGTGCAGAAGCACGGGATGGCCCTTATGCCTCAGGAAACCCGCAACTACATTCCGAAGGTGTTAAGCAACATGCCCGCTGCCGGGGCTCAGGTACAGCAACAGAATACTTATCACATCTACGGTGGTGGTGACCCGCGTTCTGTCGGTACCGAGGTCGAGCGTCGTCAGCAGTCGGCAAATGCCCAGGTCATGCGCGGCAATCAGACGAAGGTGGGCTAATGGATATTCTCTCAACTCTCTTTCAACAGCAGACCCGAAAAATAGGGATGATAGTCCCCAGCGTGGTTGTTTCTGAGAAGCACACCGACACGCTGGAGATAACCGAGCACCCTGTCGAGGTTGGGGCCGCCATCGCCGACCATGCCTACAAAAAACCGTCTGAAGTGGTGATGGAGGTCGGTTTCGCTGGTGGCGGATCGTTGCTGGATTTTGCCAGTAACCTGACGGCCACCAGTCTGCTCGGGCTGAGTCCCCAGCAGACGTATCAGGAGATTCTCGACCTGCAGGCGAGCCGTATCCCTTTCGATGTGGTAACCGGCAAACGGCTGTACAGCAACATGCTAATCCGCGCGCTGGAAGTGACGACAGACAAGACAACCGAAAACGTCCTGTCTGCCGTCCTCACCCTGAGGGAGGTTCTTATCTCGCAGACGCAGCAGATCGCCGTCGCGGATAAAACCAACATGAAGGACGGGACCAGCACGTCGGCGGTACTGAATACCGGCAACAAAACCACAAAGCCGCCAAATACCTCGCTGCTGAAAAGCATCACGGGTAACGCGGCGTCATTACTGGGGCTCGGCTAATGGCAATTCAGGAAATCCCGCTGACAGCGGATAACCAGCAATTCAGCATCATCCTGGCGGGGACCACCTGGCGGATTAGCATCATATGGCGCGATCTGTACTGGATTATGGACCTGCAGAACGACAGAGGGGTGCCGGTAATCTCCGGTATTCCTCTCGTCACCGGCGCTGACCTGCTGGCGCAGTACGCCTATATGGGGCTCGGCTTTAAGCTGGTGGTGGTCTGTGACGACAGCACACAGGATTATCCGACGAAAACCGACCTGGGCGGCCGCAGTCATTTACTGGTATCAACGGAGTAAGCATGTCACAGAACTGGATGAGACATTTCGAGCTGCAGCTCGTGGACGAAAACGGGCAGGGGATTGAGCTCAGCGATTTTAAAGTGACCTTCACGATCGACTGGTTCAACATCAGCAGCGCGTCCCGGGTGGGTACGTTCAAAATCTACAACCTGTCAGCTGATACGGTAAACCGCATCACCGGGCAGGAATTTTCGAAAGTGCGGCTGATTGCCGGTTACGACGGTATCGCGCCGGATGTATCGGTAAGCGACGTCGGGACTGTGCGCGAAGTCGACGCGGCGGACGTGGGCCAGAGCGATGGCCGCAACTACGGGCTGATTTTCAGCGGAGATATTCGCTACTCGGTCACCGGAAAAGACAGCCCTATTGATTCCTACGTCCTGATTCAGGCAGCCGATACGGACCTGGCTTTTGCCACAAGCATAACCTCGCAGACGCTGGCAGCCGGTTACACGGTAGCAGACGTGAATCGCGCGCTGATGAAAGACTTCGAGGCCAAAGGCGCAACCGAAGGCCTGACGCCTGAAATGCCTGCTACTGTGTTCCCACGGGGCCGGGTGCTGTTCGGCATGACACGGCATCTTATGGATAACGTGGCCGGACAATGTGGCGCAACATGGCAGTTCGTGGACGGCCAGCGGCAGATGGTGGCGAATAACGAGTATGTTCACGACGCGATTGTGCTCAACAGCGCCACCGGGTTGATCGGCATGCCGCAGCAGACCATCGGCAACGGCGTAAACGTCCGCGCGCTGATTAACCCGAACATCCGGGTTAACGGGCTTATTCAGCTGGATCAGGCTTCCGTATATCGCACCGCGCTGTCGAACAACGATATCGCTATGGCTGGTGGGCAGATCACCGACCAGAACACTGACGGAAATATCACGCTCAGCGGCACCACGGCGCAGCCTGCCAGCATCGCAACAGATGGCGTTTATATTGTGCGCGGGATTATGTACACTGGCGACACAAGGGGCCAGGCGTGGTACATGGATATGATGTGCGAAGCGCGTGGCGCTATAGATATTAAAACTCAGGCAGCGTTTAACCGGGGTGGATAATGGGTAAGTATGCTTTATTGGCTGGACTATTAGTTTCGTTACCTTCTTTTGCTGCGTTCCAGTGCGGAGGATATAAGATGACGCTATCGGATGCCGAAGGTCTCGTGCGGATTAATGGCGAGTTAGTGACCAGTCAAAAGGTAAAATATCTCGGCGAACAAGGCGATGAATCCAAAGCTGTATGGAATATGGGGTTGATGCCTGCACGCGATGGTAACAACTACGGTTTTGAGTTCGTTAAACGTAACGGAAAATCGTTCTTGAACGTCCAACTGCTGCAGAACCGCATGGATGCTCCGAAAGTTATCGGTTCTTTCCCATGCAAAAAAGTTTCTGACTAAAGTAATCAATGGACTTTATTTATGGCAGTCAGCAGGTCAAAAAAAATAGTTTTATTAGTTGTCATTGTTGTAGGTTATTTAATTGGGAACCATAAAAACAATGAAACTGATAAAGTGTCCAGTAACACCGAGGCCTCTGAACAAGTTAAAGCGCAACAATCAAGTAGTGCCCCAACTCTGTCAGAAGAGGCTCTTTTAAAGAATGAAGTGATATTTACCTGTAAGGATATTGCCCGATCTTCTTTATCGTTGCCGGACACATTCGAAACCGAACAGACTGAAAGCGGAATCGACGAGAACAATGGAAAGCAAATTTATTACTTTACTCTTCATTTTTCTGGGATGAACGCCTTCAATAGTCGCATAACTCATACAATAGAGTGCTACGGGACGCTCGGAGACAAAAAACGAACCGTGACCTATAAAACATTCAACTAACCCGCCACTCGGCGGGTTTTTTGCTTTCTGGAGCCTACCAAATGGCAGTATCTGACCAGACCCGCAGCGGCGACCTTGCCGAAACATTCAAATCTGAGCGGGAAACCACAAAAAACCAGATCCGCGTCGCTTTGCCTGGCATCGTTCAGTCATTCGACCCTGACGCGGTTACGGCGGTTGTGCAGCCTGCTATCCGTTCGGTTGAAACTGATAACGACGGGAACCGTATTACCAAAAATTACCCGCTTCTGGTGGATGTGCCGGTGATATTTCCGCGCGGCGGCGGCTGCACGCTAACGTTCCCGGTGAAAGCCGGTGATGAATGCCTGGTGATTTTCGCCGATCGCTGCATCGATTTCTGGTGGCAGAACGGCGGGGTACAGGAGCCTGTCGACGACCGGGTGCATGACTTATCGGATGCGTTCTGTATCGTCGGGCCGCAGTCACAGGCGCAGAAAATCAGCGGAATCAGCACTGGGGCCGCTCAGCTGCGCAGCGACGACGGAAGCACGTTCTTTGAGCTCAACCCCACTACGCAGAAAATTAAAATCGTAGCGCCTGGCGGTCTGGATGTAGTTACCCCGCAGGCCGACTTCTCGGCGAAAGTTACCATTCACGGGCTCCTGTCCTGGCTGGGTGGAATGGTGGGTTCTGTTGCTTCTGGCGTTGCATCCAAAATCACCGGCGCTGTCGAGTTTATCGGTACCGTCAAAGCTAACGGCAAGACAATCGATGATACGCACACTCACGGCGGCGTGCAGCACGGCACCAGCAACACAGACGGGGTGAACTGATGCGATACAGACGTGAAGATGCCGACGGTGATTACACCTTTGGCAGCGGCGATGATACTTGGCTGATTAACTCACCTGAGGCCGTGGCGCAGGCGGTAAAAACGCGATTCGAATTGTGGTATGGGCAATGGTTTCTCGACACCACCGAGGGGACACCGTGGATTCAGTCCGTACTCGGTAAGCAGAAGCCAGAAACCTACAACCTGGCGATCCGTAAGCGCATCCTCGAAACGCGGGGCGTTAAATCCATCCTCTCTTTCAATACGACAGTGAACACGACGACGCGCCGCGTCCAGTTCTTCGCTGAAATCGACACCATCTACGGAACAACGACAGTAACCAGCGAGGCATAAATGGCCCTCAATTTGGACACACTCGGCTTATCGGCAACGGTAACCGCTGAGGGGATCAGTGCGCCTGATTACCAGACGATACTCGATACCCTGACGAGCTATTTTCAGCAGATTTATGGCAGCGACGCTTATCTGGAGCCAGACAGCAAAGACGGCCAGATGGTGGCGCTGGTGGCGCTGGCTATTCACGATGCCAACAACACGGCCATCTCCGTTTATAACTGCTTCTCACCTGCTACGGGTTACGGTGCAGCGCTGACGAGTAACGTAAAAATCAACGGTATCGCGCGCAGGGGAGCGACGAACTCTACCGTGGATCTGGTTCTGACCGGTACTGCCGGGACATCCATCACAAACGGTACCGTGAAAGACACGAATAACGTGATCTGGCGGCTTCCTGCCTCGGTGACGATCGGTGTCGGCGGTACCGTGACGGTAACTGCAACCTGCTCAAACAGTGGAGCGGTTGCTGCGCTGGCCGGGACGATTACCACTATCAACACGCCGACCCGTGGCTGGGCTTCTGTAACCAACCCGGCTGCGGCCACTGTAGGCGCACCGGCTGAAACTGACGCAGAACTGCGTATCAGACAGGGGCAAAGCGTAGCGCTACCATCCCTCACTCCGTTTGAAGGTGTTGACGGTGCGATCGCCAACGTTGCAGGCGTGACACGTCACAAGCTCTACGAGAACGATACTGGTGCAACCGACAGCAACGGGCTGCCGCCTCATTCCATTTCCGCCATCGTCGATGGAGGGGATGTTACCGAGATAGCCCAGACAATCAGGGGAAACAAAGGGCAGGGAACGGCCACCTACGGGACAACATCTGTCACGGTACCGGACACCTACGGCAACCCACACGTGATCAGCTTTTCGCGATCTACTGATGTCCCGATTTACGGGCATATCACCCTGAAGGCATTCACCGGCTACACGTCGCAAATTGGCGTACAGATTCAGCAGGCCGTCGCGGATTACATCAATGGGCTGACGATCGGTGACGATGTGCTGCTGAGCAGGATTTATTCTCCGGCGAACCTCGGCGTAGTGAGTGGCGGCAATGCGCGCTACTACGACATACAGGAGCTGCTGATTGGCAAATCAGCCGGTAGCGTCGCGGCGGCAAACATCATCATCGCCTATAACGAATCCGCGTCGTGTAAACCCGAAAGCATTGTTCTAACGGTGACGTCATGAGCAAGTACACGGACTTAATCACCAACTATCACGCCACGAAGCCGAAATTTTTTGATCACGTAGACCTGAGCACGCGGCCACTGATTGATATCACCGGCGCCACCCGGGGGCTGGTAAGCGCTTTCGATATTGATACTGCTGTCGGCGTCCAGCTCGATACGCTCGGCCTCTGGATTGGTCGCAGTCGCATAGTCAGCCAGCCGATAAGCGGCGTTTATTTCAGCTGGGACACTGACGGGCTCGGATATGACCAGGGCGTATGGCAAGGCCCGTATGATCCAGATGCAGGCTATACCACGCTGAGCGATACAACCTATCGAATCGTTCTGAAGGCAAAAATCGCCATCAACAACTGGGATGGACGCAATGATTCGCTGCCTCCCATCCTTGACGCTGCAACTGCAGGCTCTGGCCTGAAGATGCAAATCGTCGACAACCAGGACATGACGATCTCGGTCTGGGTTTTTCCTGAGACTGATATTTCTGATGTGTCTCTCGAACTGATCGCTGCTATCAAGCAGGGCTATCTCACCGTTAAAGCAGCTGGTGTATGGGCCGGTGACGTTGAAACGCCTTCGGTAGAAACACCGTCAGAAGGCTCAAAATTCTTTGGCTTTGACATGGACAACGAATATATCGCCGGATTTGATGATGGCGCATGGGGGAAATTACTGTAATGGCTAAAAATGACTTTAAACCATTCGCGACAGCTGCGAATGCTAACGTGATGTCACAGGCAGACTGGGAAGCACTACCGGCGCTTTTGTCCGGCTTTATTAGTGGGCCAGCAAAATCAGCGCAGGTGAACAAAGCTATTCGACAGGCCAGTTTTATCGCGGCAGCGCTGGCGCAATATACCGCCAATAAGAGCGGGCAGGATGTACTTGATGATGGAGATATAGCAGGATTTATCGCGAAGATGTCCACCGCGTTCGGTAAGGACTTCCAGGCGCTTGATGCCACACTGACGGCACTTGCCGGCCTCGCTACAGGAGCAAATAAACTTCCCTATTTCACCGGAACAGATACCGCGGCACAAACTGACCTCACACAAGTCGGTAGGGATGTCGTCGGTCAAACAACCGTGGCGAACCTTCTCACATACCTCGGTTTGGGAGAGGCAGCAAAGCGTGGTGTTTGGGGAGGGAGTGGTAATGTTACAGCGGCAGGAGGATTTTCACTTGGTGTAACCGGAGCCTTTCTTCTGCCAACTGGGACGATTGTACAATGGGATGAGGGAGTTACTGCATCAAATGGAGCACTCGTTAAATCATACCCAACACCATTTCCTAGTGCATGCCTGGCATTAATTCCGACTATATACAACTCATCAGGCACAAGAATATTTGCAACACCAAATAAATCAAGCAAAACTCAAGTCACGATCAACACTGCTGATATCAATGGTTCTGGGGTGGCTGGAGTAAATGTCGGTTATATTGCGATAGGGTATTAATATGTTTAAATATTATTTTTCCGCGTCTAATAAAGCGATTTACACTGATGCTTTATATGATGCATACGTTGAATCAAATTCATGGCCTATCGATGCAGTAGAAATATCGGCAGAGGTGGCGCAAACTTACCATCCGTCAAATCAGCCAGTAAATAAGGTTCTTGGCTCTGATATTGATGGCCTTCCTGTCTGGAAAGATATTCCTCCACCTACCCAGCAGGAGCTGATAGCAGGAGCTGACGCCGAAAAACAATCCCGAATTGATCAGGCTAACGAGTATATGAACAGTAAGCAGTGGCCCGGAAAAGCTGTTATGGGCAGGCTTAACGATACTGAAAAGGCGCAGTACAATCTTTGGCTTGATTATCTCGATGTGCTGGAAATGGTTGATACATCTACCGCTCCGGATATTGCATGGCCTGAAAAACCTGCATAAAAGAGAATGTCGCCGCCCGTCGTATGCAAGAATGGGCGGCGGCTGTTTGCCGGGTGTTAATGCCCGAGCAAACGTGGGAAATATTACCTGAACAGTATCTACAGGCCAACCTGGCGAACTGTCGGGAACTCAGATACCAGCCACATATCGGACTCTTCAAACATATCCTCCAGCATGCGGTTCAGCTTTTCCCGATCGCTTTTGCTGGCATCGCTATTCAAGCCGTTCGCCTGCATCGGCTTCACCCTCACTTCGGCATCAGGGAAGATCTGGTGCACTCGCTTCGTCAGCTCCGCCAGGATAATCTCTCTGGCCCCTTCAAGTCCCTCTACATTTCGCTTGTCATAAACCAGTTCAACGAACATAAAAGCCTCCGGAAAACCGCTGTGGTTGTATACAGTATTTTTACTGTAAAAATAAACAGTGTCAAGGCGAGTTGAGCGTTAGAGAGGTAGCTGGTTTTGTGATTCTCAGATAAATGGAAGGATTAGGCTGTGAGTTCGGGGAGGTTTTAAAGTGCATACACATTAGAATTAAAAATGTAGAAGAAAGAAAAAGGCGTTTATAAGAAGCCCAGCGAGAATAAAGCTAGCTAGGCTAATGTGTGCTAAGATACTTTTCTGAAGATAAGCAATGGGGTTAACCCATAGGATTGCGGGCTGCGCCCCATTAGTTCCCTTATAGTGTGTAGCATCCCATCCATACCTTCTTTCAATTCATTTGATGGAAAACCATCAGAAAGTTCTGGGGCCGTGATCTCTTCTTCAGGGTGAGCATCGATAAAGCCAACAACATGCCAATCACCCGGAATCCGCGGACCATATTTGAGAGTCAAATTACCAGAGTCTATTGTTAAATCGTCAGGTTTAACTGACATCCAAAATAAATTACCTTGCTCATCAGAAAATTCGATTTGGGTAGAAAACGGCAAAAGAGATAGCATACCAATTGCGTTATCAGCATTGTTTATCTCTTCTTTGATTGATTGTTTTTGAGTTACATTCTTAGCGCTTTTTAACTCATCCTGTTTAATTTTTTTGAAAATAGGCATGATGTCATGAACCATTTTAACATCGAAAAGTTTAATTTTTCCGGTAGCTATAATGATCTGGCCTAAATGCGACTTAGAAACATTGTCTTGAATCAGGGATAACTCATCCAGTTTATCGATAAGATTTAAAGGAAGGCTCCATGAAGAATCGAAAAGTCTTTCTTGAGATCTGGCCCATGCTTCCCCTGCATTTGTCTTCGCACTTATAAGGGGGATTCCACCCTTGAGTTCTTTCTGGTCGCTTTCGGACGTGGATGATGTTTGCTTTATGGTACTAAGGACACCTGACGGGAATAGTTGGGCGGTTAAAGAACCTACTCTTTCTCTATCTACATACAAAAAATCAAATAGTGAATCTATGTTTTGTGAGTCTTGAACCATCCTCATGCTCCTCTTTTATTTTCGCTTTTTCCTGAGCTATCCGCTGTTGCTGAGCTTCGATTTCGTCATAAATTTGCTGCAACTCATCTACACCTGCTTTGGGTGCATCAGAAGTAAGCTTTTTAATTAACTTGCGAATCATGACAGTTCTCCAGAGAGCATCTTGGTTAAATTATGTTCTCTAAACAGTATCAATGCAACCTTCACCTGATCAACACGCGGAGAAGTGGCACAACAACGTAATAGCAGCATAAAACGTGAACTGACACTAAGTTACCACGAACTACAGAAGTAGGTAACCTGGTGATTTATCGAGTTAAGAGGGCGCAAAGACCTCGAAGATATGGAATGTATCAAGCTCTTCAAAAAAATTTGTGCAGCACACGTTCTTGCATTCTGGCTCCCTTCGCAGCCGTTGGTCGTTTAGTCTCTTTGCTAGCATTGGTTTCAATTTTACTTTGGCTTCTCGGTAGCCGCTGCACTAGCTTTGACAACCCAGCATGACTGGTAAATAAAAGTCATTAGGTTTAGACCTGAAAGAATGTATTTTTGTTACCCTTAGTTACAAATAGAAAAACCCCAGACCGTTAGATCTGGGGTTCTTTTAAAGTGCACGTGCATTTTACGTGCATATTTTTGTCTTTTCTCGGTCTGTCTGCTGTCTGGTCAGTGTCCGTAAGTGGCTGTTTTTATAGCCGCTGTCCGGTTGCAGTCCTATCAAAAGTGGTGGAGCTGGCGGGAGTTGAACCCGCGTCCGAAATTTCTACATCCTCGGTACTACATGCTTAGTTTGTCTTTACATTCGCACGCCAGCTGCGGACAGACACGCCACTAACGAACTAGCCTGATTAGTTTTAACGCTTCAACCCCAGGCAGGGCTTCCACGCGATCTCTTTTGGGTTTGACCTCTCTTTGATCCCCGTCTTAAGAGCGGAAGCTAGGGAGAGAGGGCTCAGAGCAGGTTATTAAGCTGCTAAAGCGTAGTTTTCGTCGTTTGCGACTATTTTTTTGCGGCTTTTAACGAGGCAAACCGCCCCTCGGCATGCACCTTGGGTTTCGCAAATCCCGTCGAATCCAGAATCAGCCCCAATAGTGTTGGACTAAGTATACCAGATTTCACTTCCTGGATACCAGCCCGGAACGCTAACTTATTGAATAGTACAATAAGTGTGCAGAATCAACGTCCTGCGTTTTTCATGATGCGCGCTTTGTCCAACTGCCACTCGCGCTCTTTCAGGTCAGTTCGTTTGTCGTGCTGTTTTTTACCCTTCGCGACGCCAACTTTCACTTTGCACCAGGCGTTTTTCCAGTACAGCGACAGGGCGACCACGGTGAAACCTTCACGGTTGATACGTCCATAGAGGGATTCCAGCTCACGCTTGTTCAGCAGCAGCTTTCGGGTGCGCGTTGGGTCACATACGTAGTGTGAGGAGGCGACAGTCAGCGGCGTAAAGTTCGCGCCGAACAGGAAGGCTTCGCCATCTTTCAGGATCACGTAACTATCGCCGATGTTGGCTTTACCCGCGCGCAGCGATTTTACTTCCCAGCCCTGCAACGCAAGGCCAGCTTCGAATTCTTCTTCAATGAAATACTCGTGGCGAGCACGCTTGTTGAGCGCAATGGTCGCCGAGCCTGGTTTATGTGCTTTTTTCTTCGTCATAAGTGTCGTAAAGCCGTCGGTAATCTGATTTCAAAAAGTCACCTCATTGCGTCCTGTGAGGTCTAACGCGCTATCTTAGCACGAGATGAGGCTTAGCGTTTTTTTAACAGGTGATAAATGTTATTATTTGTCCGTTGTGTGACCATGGGAAATGCTATGCCTCAGATTAGCCGTACTGCGCTTGTGCCTTACAGCGCGGAACAAATGTATCAGTTAGTGAACGATGTTCAGTCTTATCCAGAATTTATTCCGGGATGCACCGGGAGCCGCGTTCTGGAGTCCGGCCCGACGCAGATGACCGCGGCGGTGGATGTCTCCAAAGCGGGGATCAGCAAGACGTTCACCACCCGCAATACGCTGACCAGCAATCAGAGTATTTTGATGCATCTGGTGGATGGTCCGTTTAAAACCCTGATGGGGGGCTGGAAGTTTACGCCGCTGAGCGCTGACGCCTGTCGCATCGAGTTCCAGCTGGACTTTGAATTTACCAATAAGCTGATTGAGCTGGCGTTTGGCCGCATCTTTAAAGAGCTGGCGTCCAATATGGTTCAGGCGTTCACCACCCGCGCCAAAGAGGTTTACAGTGTCGCATAAGATTGCTGTAGAAGTGGTGTACGCGCTGCCGGAGAAGCAGTATCTGCAGCGCGTGACGCTGGAAGAGGGGGCAACCGTTGAGGCGGCTATCCGCGCGTCCGGCATCCTTGAGCTTCGCAGCGATATCGACCTGGCGAAGAATAAGGTCGGGATTTACAGCCGTCCGGTGAAGCTGGGTGATGTGCTGAAAGAGGGCGATCGGGTGGAGATTTATCGTCCGCTGATTGCCGACCCGAAAGAGCTGCGTCGTCAGCGTGCGGAGAAGGCGGGTAAGTAGCGCTTTCTCCCCCGGTGGCGCTTCGCTTACCGGGGCTACGATTCTGCGCAAGAATTAAGATACAAAAAAGGTGCTCAATGAGCACCTTTTTGCACTTCTGACTTCTGATTATTTGGTCAGGGCAGGCTTGTTGTCGATGTTGGTCAACACGCCGGCGCTGCTGAAGGTCAGCGTCAGGGTCTGCTGGGTCGCATCTTCGTGGCCCGGCTTCTGACGGAATACATAGAACCAGGTGTTAGTGCCGAACGGATCGGACATCATCGGGGTTCCCAGTGTATAAGCGACCTGCTGTTGTGTCATCCCCACACGGATTTTGGACACATCGTTAGGGGTAAGGTAGTTCCCCTGGTTGATGTCAGGACGGTAAACCACTTTCTCCAGAGTGGAACAGCCTGCGGTCAACATCAGAAGAACCGCTGCGGCAGCGGTCAGCATTTTACAACGCATAGTGATTTGATTCCTTTTCGGGCCCGAGCAGAACGCGGCTCATATGTAATATGCCGATGATAATAGACCTTGCCCCACTTTGAAACCGGTCTGGCGGCGTTTTTGTTGTTCTGTATGACCCTGAGATCCCGAAAAAGTTTATGCCGCCAGCAGTTCTTTCGCGTTAGCGAGCGTGTTACGCGTGACTTCGCTGCCGCCAAGCAGGCGTGCCAGCTCCTGCAGGCGCGCGCGTTTATCCAGCGGCTTCATGTGCGTTTCGGTCATTTCACCGTCGGTTTCTTTGCTGACGATAAAGTGATGATGACCACAGCCCGCGACCTGCGGTAGGTGAGTGACACACATCACCTGCGTTGATTCGCCCAACTGGCGCAGCAGTTTACCCACCACCGCTGCCGTTGGGCCGCTGATGCCGACATCCACTTCATCGAAAATCAGCGCCGGGGTTTCCATTTTACGCGCGGTAATCACCTGAATCGCCAGCGCAATACGCGACAGTTCACCGCCGGAGGCCACTTTGGAGATAGCCTGCAGCGGCTGCCCCGGGTTGGTGGTGACGCGGAACTCGATGCGGTCCGCACCTTCCGCCGTCAGGTGGTTCTCTTCAAAGCGGACATCAATGGTGAAGACACCGTGCGGCATCGCCAGCGTGTGCATGCTGTCGGTGATGTGCTGGCTTAGCTCCTGGGCGTAATGCTGACGGATGTCATGCAGCTTTTGTGCTGTCGCCAGCGCCTGTTCATGGTGCAGGTTCACTGCCAGAGAGAGGGTTTCCTGCGAGTCAGCCTGATCGTCAAGCTGCTGCTGTTCTTCCAGCAGAGACTGGTAGTAGCCTGGCAGCTCTTCCGGCGTGACGTGGTGCTTGCGCGCCAGTGAAATCTGACGGGAGATACGCTGCTCCAGCTCAAACAGACGGTTCGGGTCGAGATCCAGACGTTCACAGTAGTGGCGCAGTTCGTCGCTGGCTTCGGAGATCTGAATGGCCGCTTCTTCCAGCATATCCAGGACGCCAGAAAGCTTGCTGTCCATGCCGACCAGTTCGGTAATCAGCTGGCGGACGTTATACAGCTGGCTCTGCAGGTTCACGTCTTCGCCATCCGCCAGCAGGTTGAGTGCATTCTGGCTGGTTGAGAGCAGGTGGCCGCTGTTCGCCAGGCGTTTGTACTCTTCGTCGATTTGCTCAAACTCACCCGGCTGCGGGTTGAATTCGTTCAGCTCTTTAAGCTGGTACGCCAGCAGCTCCGCACGTGCGGCGCGCTCCTGGCTTTGCTGCTGGTGCTGGGCAAGTTCACGGCAGCTCTGATGCCACTGGCGATAGTGTTCCGCCATAAGCTGAGTAAGCGCGTACTCACCCGCATAGCCATCCAGCAGTGCTTTTTGCTGTTCTGGTTTGACGAGTTGCTGGTGCGCATGCTGGCCGTGGATCTGGATAAGCAACTGGCCGAGTTCGCGAAGCTGGGAAAGCGGAACCGCCGTGCCGTTGATAAAGCCACGTGAACGACCGTCGCTGCTGATCACGCGGCGAAGTAAACACTCATGCCCATCTTCAAGCTGGTTCTGTTCCAGCCAGCGCTGGGCGGCAGGGGTGTCTTTTAGGGAGAAACGGGCGCACAGGTCGGCACGGTTTGCGCCCATGCGCACCATGTCGCCCTCGGCGCGGCCGCCAAGGCACAAGCCGAGGGCATCAATGGCAATGGATTTACCTGCACCGGTTTCCCCGGTGATCGCCGTCATGCCGCTGTGGAAATCGATC
The DNA here is from genome assembly GCF_043974075.1 of Enterobacter sp. ECC-019. Lineage (NCBI taxonomy): Bacteria > Pseudomonadati > Pseudomonadota > Gammaproteobacteria > Enterobacterales > Enterobacteriaceae > Enterobacter > Enterobacter sp. ECC-019. The sequence goes on along the minus strand of NZ_CP143759.1, from coordinate 4,312,378 downwards.
TCAAGCTCACGAACAATGGCAAAATTGCTGATGGTCAGTTGTGCCAGCATAATTGTTTTCCTGTATGAAAAACCATAACTGTGTTTTCATACAGTATAAACTGGTTTTTTATACAGTAAAGTACTGGATGCAAAATCAGAACAATTTTTTTGACCAGCCAAGCTTCGAGCTTAATGTGTTGAAATAGCTGTAATCTTTCGGATGAATCAAATTCAGGTGGTAATCACACCGACGAATGAGGACATCTTCACCTTCCTGGATCGGCAGCGCTATCTGGCTGTCGCAGCTGATCTCCAGGTCGTTACGGCGGTGCGAGAAGCGCAGACGTATCGTGCTGTCGCCGTTGATGACCAGCGGGCGGGCGGAGAGCGTGTGCGGGAACATTGGCACCAGGGTGATGGCATCCAGCGAAGGCGTCAGGATCGGGCCGCCGGCAGAAAGCGAGTAGGCGGTTGAGCCGGTCGGGGTAGAGATAATCAGCCCGTCAGAACGCTGGGAGAAGGCAAAGATTTCGTCGATATAGACTTCGAACTCGATCATGTGCGCCACTTTCCCGGGGTGAAGGACCACCTCGTTAATCGCGGTGCTGATGCGCTTCTGGCAGTCCTGCTGGCACACCTGCGCTTCCAGTAAAAAGCGTTTTTCGCTGATATAGTGGCCTTCCAGCACGTCGGCCAGCTGCTGTTGCGCATTGTCCGGGTCGAGGTCGGTTAAAAAGCCGAGATTGCCACGGTTGATGCCGATGACCTTGATGTCATAGCGCGCCAGCGTGCGGGCCGCGCCGAGCATGTTGCCGTCGCCACCCACCACCACGGCGAGATCGGCCTGTTGGCCAATTTCCGCCAGCGTGCCGGTTTTGACGCTCTTGAGCTGCAGCTCCTGGGCAATCTGCTGCTCGACCATCACTTCATAGCCTTTGCTACACAACCAGCGATACAACATTTCATGTGTCGTTAGTGCGGTAGGGTGACGCGGATGCCCGACTATCCCAATACACCTGAAATGATTATTCATTTTCTGGAGGTCCTTGTGCCTGATGAATGATGACAATCTGTCTTGTTCCCTTGAATCCCGGAAACTGATCCCCATAATAAGCGAAGTTAGCGAGATGAATGCAGAAAAACGCGGAGAAATTCATGAGTAGTAAAGAACAGAAAACGCCTGAGGGGCAAGCCCCTGAAGAAATTATCACGGAACAGCACGATGAAGTTGAGGCTGTAGAGCCAGACGCATCTGCTGAGCAGGTGGACCCGCGCGATGAAAAAATTGCGAATCTGGAAGCCCAACTGGTAGAAGCACAGAATCGCGAACGCGATGGTGTTCTGCGCATCAAGGCGGAAATGGAAAACCTGCGTCGTCGTACCGAGCAGGACGTTGAGAAGGCGCATAAATTTGCGCTGGAGAAATTCGTCAACGAACTGCTGCCGGTAATTGATAGCCTCGATCGCGCGCTGGAAGTGGCTGACAAAGCGAATCCGGACAACGCGGCGATGATCGAAGGTATCGAACTGACGCTGAAATCCATGCTCGACGTGGTGCGTAAGTTTGGCGTGGAAGTGATTGCCGATACCGACGTACCGCTGGATCCAAACGTTCACCAGGCGATTGCCATGGTCGAGTCCGAAGAGGTGGAAGCCGGTAAAGTGCTGGGCGTGATGCAGAAAGGTTACACCCTGAACGGCCGTACCATTCGCGCTGCGATGGTGACCGTGGCGAAAGCGAAAGCGTAATTTGGCCATCCGTAGTGCCGGGTGGCGGCGTTCGCCTCACCCGGCCTACAGCCTTACTCAGCGATACTTTCGCGCAGGGGTTTAACGGGCAGGACTTTCACTTGCTTAATCATATTGTCCTGCACGTCCAGGATATCAATATCGTATTGCTCAATGCGTACCCGTGTGCCCGCCGCCGGGATCTCTTCCAGCGCTTCCAGAATCATCCCGTTAATGGTCCGAGCCTCATCTTCCGGCAAATGCCAGTTAAAGGCTTTGTTGAGTTCACGAATGTTCGCACTACCGTCAATCAGCACCGAGCCGTCGTTTTGCGGGGTGACCTCTTCCGCGAGGGAAGGCGACATTGACGTGGTAAAGTCCCCGACAATCTCTTCCAGAATATCTTCGACCGTCACCAGCCCCTGAATATCGCCGTACTCATTGACCACCAGGCCGACTTTCTTCTTGTTGCGCTGGAATTTCACCAGCTGGGTGCTGAGCGGGGTTCCTTCCGGCACGTAGTAAATCTCGTCGGCGGCGCGCAGCATCACCTCTTTGGTGAACTCTTTTTTCTCGGTCATCAGACGGTAGGCTTCGCGCACGCGCAGCATGCTGATGGCGTCATCCAGCGAGTCGCGATAGAGCACAATGCGCCCGTGCGGGGAGTGCGTCAGCTGGCGAACGATGGCTTTCCAGTCGTCATTGATGTCGATACCGACGATTTCGTTACGCGGCACCATGATGTCGTTTACGCTCACCTTTTCCAGATCCAGCACCGACAGGAGCATGTCCTGATTGCGTCGGGAAATCTGCGAGCGGGATTCATGCACGATGGTGCGAAGCTCGTCTTTGCTGAGCGCGCTGCTGATGGTGACATCGGCCTTGATTCCCACCATCCGCATCAGCACGCGCGTCACCATGTTCAGCAGCCAGACCAGCGGCATCATCAGGATCAGCAGCGGTGCCAGCAGGAAGCTGCTCGGGTAGGCGACTTTCTCAGGGTAAAGCGCGGCGATGGTTTTCGGCAGCACTTCGGCAAACACCAGCACCACGAACGTCAGCACGCCGGTGGCAATCGCCACCCCGGCGTTGCCGTACAGGCGCATCCCGACAATAGTGCCGAGGGCGGAGGCAAGAATATTGACAAGGTTGTTGCCGATGAGCACCAGGCTTATCAGGCGATCCGGCTTGCGGAGCAGTTTTTCAACGCGACGTGCGGCACGGTTACCCTGCTTAGCGCGATGACGTAACCGGTAGCGGTTTAAGGTCATCATGCCGGTTTCCGAGCCGGAGAAATAGGCGGAGATGACCACCATGACGATCAGGATAACGATCAGCGTGGTGGTAGAGATGTGTTCCAGGGGGAACTCCTTTTGTTACTTAGCCAGCAAATTGCTGTATGAAGCGGCTGCCAAAATAGGCAAGAGTGAGAATGCCCGCGCCCGCGACGTTGAACCAGACCACGCGACGACCGCGCCAGCCTTCATGATAATGACCCCATAACAGGACAATATAGACAAACCACGCGATGATGGAGAGCACCGCTTTATCGATGTTCTCCACGCTGAACAGGTTCTTCATGTAAAACAGGCCCGTGCAGAGCGTCAGCGTCAGCAGCACCACGCCCACTTGGGTGATATGGAACATCTTACGCTCAATGACCATCAGCGGCGGCATTTCATGGTTAAACGCCAGCTTTTTGTTTTTCAACTGGTAGTCAATCCAGGCGAGCTGCATGGCGTAAAGCGCGGCGATGATCAGCGTCGCGTAGGCAAAGAGCGACAGGCCGATATGCACCAGCATCCCCGGGGTGGCCTCAAGATGCGTAATGAATTCATTAGGCATAAAGGTGGCGAGAGCCAGATTGATCAGCGCGAAGGTATAGACAATCGGCAGCAGCAGCCAGCCGCGATTTTTAGACGCGACGATGGTCATTACCGTACAGATCATCAGGCTGACCAGTGAGCCGACGTTGAGGACGCTCAGGTTTTGCACGCTGCCGTCGCCGGGGATTATGCGTGATTCCAGCGCAAACGCGTGGCTAATCAGTGCGATCACCGCGGAAAGAATAGCCATGCGCCGCCAGCCGCTGTTTTTTTGCAGCAGTCCGGGAACGATCAGCGCGAGGCTGACAGAGTAGGCAACAAGGGCGATCAGTGCGAAAACAGGCATATAGGCATCGACAGTTGTCTTAATAAGAAAGAGAAGCAGTATAACGTTACGTGACGCCTGCTCCAACCGTTGCATAACAACAAAGGCGCCTTCATGTTATACTCCGGCAAAATTCTGTGTATGTGTCGCCCATGGCGGCCCAACGTTTCTACTCAGGCGAGAGACAATGTTTGATAATTTAACCGATCGTTTGTCGCGCACGCTGCGCAACATCAGCGGCCGCGGACGCCTTACTGAAGAGAACATCAAGGAAACGCTGCGCGAAGTGCGCATGGCGCTGCTGGAAGCAGACGTCGCGTTGCCGGTTGTTCGTGATTTTATCAACCGCGTAAAAGAGAAGGCGGTTGGTCATGAAGTTAACAAGAGCCTGACCCCGGGTCAGGAGTTCGTCAAAATCGTTCGTAATGAACTGGTTTCGGCGATGGGCGAAGAGAACCAGGTGCTTAACCTGGCGGCTCAGCCACCGGCCGTGGTGCTGATGGCGGGCCTGCAGGGTGCGGGTAAAACCACCAGCGTCGGTAAGCTGGGTAAGTTCCTGCGTGAAAAGCACAAGAAGAAAGTGCTGGTGGTCTCTGCGGACGTCTATCGCCCGGCGGCGATCAAACAGCTGGAAACCCTGGCCGAGCAGGTCGGCGTAGATTTCTTCCCGTCCGACGTGGCGCAGAAGCCTGTCGACATCGTTAACGCGGCGCTGAAAGAAGCGAAGCTGAAATTCTACGACGTGCTGCTGGTGGATACCGCCGGTCGTCTGCACGTTGACGAAGCGATGATGGACGAAATCAAGCAGGTGCATGCCTCTATCAACCCGGTAGAGACCCTGTTCGTTGTCGACGCCATGACCGGTCAGGATGCGGCGAATACCGCGAAAGCGTTTAACGAAGCGCTGCCGTTAACCGGCGTGGTGCTGACCAAAGTGGACGGTGACGCCCGCGGCGGTGCGGCGCTCTCCATTCGTCACATCACAGGTAAGCCGATTAAATTCCTCGGCGTGGGCGAGAAAACTGAAGCGCTGGAGCCGTTCCACCCGGATCGTATTGCCTCCCGTATCCTCGGCATGGGCGACGTGCTGTCGCTGATCGAAGATATCGAGAGCAAGGTTGACCGCGCGCAGGCCGAGAAGCTGGCCAGTAAGCTGAAAAAAGGCGACGGTTTCGATCTCACCGACTTCCTCGAGCAGCTGCGTCAGATGAAAAACATGGGCGGCATGGCCAGCCTGATGGGCAAACTGCCGGGCATGGGCCAGATCCCTGACAACGTGAAAGCGCAGATGGATGACAAGGTGCTGGTGCGTATGGAGGCGATCATCAACTCGATGACCCTCAAAGAACGCGCTAACCCGGACATCATCAAAGGTTCCCGTAAACGCCGTATCGCAGCCGGTTGCGGCATGCAGGTGCAGGACGTTAACCGCCTTCTGAAACAGTTCGACGACATGCAGCGCATGATGAAGAAAATGAAGAAAGGCGGCATGGCGAAGATGATGCGCGGTATGAAAGGCATGATGCCGCCAGGATTCCCTGGACGTTGATCGGCCTGGCTTGTTTGCCATTTTGACGCCGGGGAGTGCTCGACAAAACACCATAGTGTTTTGAACGCCCTTTAGGGCGGCCCGAAGGGCGAGCGGAGCGAGTAAATGCTCACGTACTACGTGTACGCTCCGCTTTCTGCGCGCTCGCCGACGCCAAACTGGCTGCACCGCCGACGGCCTTTTACAGCAGACTTATCAACTGCTGATTGCATTTTCCCCAAAAATCAGTAAAATTTTCGGGCTTTTAATATGACACCCGGGCTCCGTTCCTCGATGGGGCCCGGTTGTTTTATTCACACAAGAGGATGTTATGGTTACTATTCGTTTAGCTCGTCACGGCGCTAAAAAGCGTCCGTTCTACCAGGTTGTTGTGACTGACAGCCGTAATGCACGCAACGGTCGCTTCATCGAGCGCGTTGGTTTCTTCAACCCACTGGCCGCTGGCGCAGAAGAAGAAACTCGTCTGGATCTGGATCGTATCGCTCACTGGGTTGGCCAGGGCGCTACTGTTTCCGATCGCGTTGCTACGCTGATCAAAGCAGCAAACAAAGCAGCTTAATCTGTCACGGTGGTCATGATGAGCAATAAAGCACCTGTTGAACCGATCGTATTGGGAAAAATGGGTTCTTGCTACGGTATCCGTGGTTGGCTCAGAGTGTTTTCCTCCACTGAAGACGCTGATAGCATTTTTGATTACCAGCCCTGGTTTATCCAGAAAGGCGGTAAGTGGGAAGAGGTCGAGCTGGAAAGCTGGCGTCACCACAATCAGGACATCATCATCAAGCTGAAAGGCGTTGACGATCGTGATGCCGCGAATGCGCTGACTAATTGTGAAATTGTCGTGGATTCGTCGCAGTTGCCACAGCTGGAAGAGGGCGACTACTACTGGAAAGACCTTATGGGTTGCCAGGTAGTCACTACCGAAGGCTACAGCCTGGGGAAAGTCATCGATATGATGGAAACCGGGTCAAATGACGTTCTTGTCATTAAGGCAAACCTGAAAGATGCATTTGGCATCAAGGAGCGGTTGGTTCCGTTCCTCGATGGACAGGTTATCAAGAAAGTCGATCTCACTACTCAAACCATTGAAGTAGATTGGGATCCTGGTTTTTAAATTCTCCGGATAAACGGTAAAAGACGGCGCTATGTGGATTGGCATAATTAGCCTGTTTCCTGAAATGTTCCGCGCGATTACCGATTACGGGGTAACTGGCCGGGCAGTAAAGAATGGCCTGCTGAGCATCCAGAGCTGGAGTCCTCGTGACTTTACTCATGACCGGCACCGTACCGTGGACGATCGTCCTTACGGCGGCGGACCGGGGATGCTAATGATGGTGCAACCCTTACGGGACGCCATTCACACAGCAAAAGCCGCGGCAGGTGAAGGCGCAAAGGTGATTTATCTGTCACCTCAGGGACGCAAGCTTGATCAAGCGGGCGTGAGCGAACTGGCGACGAATCAAAAGCTGATTCTGGTCTGTGGGCGCTACGAAGGGATAGATGAGCGCGTAATTCAAACCGAGATTGACGAAGAATGGTCTATCGGCGATTACGTTCTCAGCGGTGGTGAGTTACCCGCAATGACGCTGATTGATTCCGTCGCCCGGTTCATTCCGGGTGTTCTGGGCCATGAAGCTTCGGCAACGGAAGATTCCTTTGCCGACGGGTTGCTGGACTGTCCACACTATACTCGTCCTGAAGTGTTAGAAGGGATGGAAGTACCGGCAGTGTTACTGTCTGGAAACCATGCCGAGATACGTCGCTGGCGTTTGAAGCAGTCGCTGGGCCGAACCTGGCTTAGAAGACCTGAACTTCTGGAAAACCTGGCTCTGACTGAAGAGCAAGCAAAGTTGCTGGCCGAGTTCAAAACTGAACACGCGCAACAGCAGCATGAACATGATGGGAATGCGTAATACGCTCCCGAATATCAGTTTACCCAGGATAAGAGATTAAATTATGAGCAACATTATTAAGCAACTTGAACAAGAGCAGATGAAGCAGGACGTACCTTCCTTCCGTCCAGGTGACACCGTGGAAGTGAAAGTATGGGTTGTTGAAGGTTCCAAAAAACGTCTGCAGGCATTCGAGGGCGTGGTTATCGCTATTCGTAACCGCGGTCTGCACTCTGCATTCACTGTTCGTAAAATTTCCAACGGCGAAGGCGTTGAGCGTGTCTTCCAGACTCACTCTCCGGTAGTTGACAGCATTGCTGTTAAACGTCGTGGTGCTGTACGTAAAGCTAAACTGTACTACCTGCGTGAGCGTACTGGTAAGTCTGCTCGTATTAAAGAGCGTCTGAACTAAGATTCGCTTAAGCGACATCCTGTTAGAAAGGGCTGGCCGAAAGGCTGGCCCTTTTTTTATCCCTGAGCATTTCTCACGTTAACCCTTTTGACATAAATCATTTACAATGCTTGCCTCTTCACCGGAGGGTAAGTGGATAACGTACTGCATCAGCATAATGGGAAACGCGCAGCGGCACTGACCGCGCTGTTCGCGATCCTGCTGATCGTGGTCGCGCCGCTTATCTCTGTCTTGCTGCAAAAAGATCCCATGAGCTCCATGCCGGGCATGCATCATGATATGAGCATGATGTCGATGGATGACCATCACGGCGATATGCAGCATTCCATGCCTGTTGACCATGCGGAAGCGTGCGGCTACTGCGTGCTGTTAGCACACGTCCCTGGCATGATACTGGCGCTGATCGTCCTGCTCAGCGTGATGCTGCAGAGGCTTCGCGTTAAACCGCCGCGCCAGGCGGTCAGCCGCTGGCACTTTTTCCCCTGGCTTTATCCTGATACCCGCGCGCCGCCGCGGCAGTCTGCTTTTTCCCTTTAAAAAATAAATCGATAACTTACTGCCTTAAAAAGGAAAAGTATGACTACCTGCACTCCGCGCGCGGCATGGGGAAACCTGCTGCGTCGCCTCCATTTCTACGTTGGGCTGTTTGTCGGCCCGTTTATCTTCTTTGCCGCGCTGACCGGTACGCTGTATGTGGCGACCCCGCAGCTGGAGAATGCGCTCTACCGGCACGCGCTCCACACGAATTCCGTGGGCGTGCCGCAGCCGCTGGCGGAACAAATTGCCGTGGCGGAAAAAAACGTTGGATCAGATGTGCGTTTGCACGCCGTGCGGCCGGGGCTGGCTGAAGGGGAAACCACCCGCGTGATGTTTGCTGACCCGGCGCTTGGGCCATCGGAGAACCGGGCTATTTTTATTGATCCGGTAAGCCTGGCGGTGCTGGGGGATATGACGGTATACGGTACCAGCGGGATTTTACCGCTGCGTCAGACCATTGATTACCTGCATACCTCTCTGATGCTGGGCGACGTGGGGCGACTCTACAGCGAGCTTGCGGCCTCCTGGATGTGGGTTGCCGCGCTGGGCGGTGTTGGCCTGTGGTTTTATACCCGACCCAAACGGCGGATCAATAATCGCTTCCAGAATCGACGTCGCCTGCACGTGACGCTGGGCTGGAGTCTGCTGGGCGGAATGCTGCTGTTCTCAGCAACCGGGCTGACCTGGTCCCAGTGGGCTGGCGGGAACGTTGACAGGCTGCGGGCTGAGATGAACTGGCTCACCCCGCAGGTGAACACGACGCTTTCCGGCCAGCATGAGATCGTGGATGAACATGCCGAACACCGTGGTCATCACGGCGGAATGATGATGCCGGAAATGGCGATGGATTTGACACAGTTTGACGGGGTGTTAAACGCGGCGCGTAAAGCAGGGATTGATGCCAACAGGCTGGAGATCCGCCCGGCGAAAACGGCGGATCGCGCCTGGACGGTGACGGAAATCGATCGCAGCTGGCCGACCCAGGTGGACGCTGTTGCGGTTGATCCTTCTACGATGCAGATCCTTGACAGAACCCGTTTCGAAGATTTCCCGCTAATGGCAAAACTGACCCGCTGGGGCGTGGATTTCCACATGGGGATCTTATTCGGGCTGACGAATCAGCTGCTGCTCGTGGCGTTCGGTCTCGCCCTGTGCGTGCTGATCATCTGGGGTTACCGGATGTGGTGGATGCGTCGTCCGGCGCAATCGGTCGTGGATCCAGTGCAGACGCTTTGTCAGAGCTGGCTGGCGCTGTCAGGGTGGGGAAGAGGAGTTACGGTGATAATCAGCATACTGCTGGGGCTGGCCTTGCCGGTCATGGGCGTGAGTCTGGCGCTGTTTGTTCTGGTGGACTGGCTGCGCTGGCGAGCGGCAACCAGGCTGACGCTCGCCGAATCATCCGCTAAATAACCCTATGGCGTGCTGATCACCACTGCGACGCGGCGGTTTTCTGCGCGCCCTTGCGGGGTACTGTTGCTCGCAACCGGGTATTTTTGACCTAATCCCTGCGTGGTGAGATTGCTGCGCGGGATATTTGCCCCCTTCGCCCAGGCATCGGCCACGGCGTTGGCGCGTTTTAACGACAGCGCTTCGTTGTAGCTTTCTTCACCGTAATTATCCGTGTGACCGTCCATTCGCGCGTGGTTCAGGCCGGTTTCCGCCAGGCGGGAAGCCATGGATTGGATCTGCGTTTCACTTTCCGGTCGCAGTCTGGCGTCATTTTTATCAAACAGGATAGTGTCCGACATGCCAAGAGACCAGTCACCGTTCAGTTCGTTAAAACCGTAAGACTTCATCGCCGCAATTTGCTCAGGAGTGAATTTGCCTGCCGGCGGCGACTGACAGCCTGCCAGAACCAGTGAGGCCAGTACTATCGGCGCGAAGTAACGTTTTAACATAGTGTATCCTTTCTAACTTATTGTTTTCGTACGCTGGTTTTTCACCTGGTACATATTGCGGTCAGCCCTCTCCAGTAACGCTTCCACGGAAGCATTTTCCCACGCCAGAGCAAAGCCAATGCTGAGTGACATTGATGCTTTTTGTCCGTTATGAAGATCAAACGGACGGATAAACTGCTGCGAAAGCGCAGCGCAAATGTGTTGAACCTCAAGTTCGGAGTGCACGCCGTACAGCACCATGGCAAATTCGTCACCGCCAAGGCGGTATGCCTGGTGACGTTTGTCGCCAAACTCCATCATCCTGCTGGCGACTTCAATTAGCACGCAGTCTCCTGCCGCGTGTCCCCAGGTGTCGTTAATAAACTTAAAATTATCACCGTCGAGGAAGAGCAGGGCCGATTTCGTTTTGGCTGAAGGGTCGTTCATTAAGGCCGCGATGCTGTTACGAAACGCAGCGCGGTTGGCAAGACCGGTGAGCGGGTCGTGCATGGCGGTGCGCAACAGCTGGGCGTTTTTCGCCTGGAGCTTCAGTTGCCACTCTTCCATCTCATCCAGAAGGCTGTTGAAGTCTTCACCAAACTGGTGAAATTCTTCGATACGCCCGTCTTTCACCCGGCGGGAGAAGTTGCGGTTAGTGCGAACGTCATGCACGACGTCGGTAATGTTTTGCAGAGCCGTGACCATGCCGTGATGCAAAGACTGGGTAATGGCAAGCGCGACGGCGGTAGCAAAAAGAATGCAGCCGGTCAGGACGGCAAACGACATCCAGATGAAATGGCTGATCAGGCTGTCACGCGCGGTAAGGCGAATTTCGCCGATCATTGCGCCGTTATGCATGATGGGCTGCGCAACCGGTACGGGGAAAAGCCAGCGGCTAACTAGCGCACCCAGCGTGTCGTTGTTATCTTCCGGGTTCCAGGACCAGTAGGCAAACCGCTTTTTATGGGCGTTGATCACCTCAGCCTGGGCAAACTGGCCCTGTTTGCCCAGGGCTGCAAGCGTTTCGTTGGCCGCCAGGGCATCGTTGAACACCAGCGAGGCTTCCAGGCTGTGACTCATTGTGGCGCCGGTTAGTTCGAGATTCTTTTGCGCGTATTGTTTTAAGGTTACGACGGAAGCAAAACAGAGCAACAGCCATATTAACGTCATCGTGATGATGACGCTTATCATGCTGTTTCGCCTTAACGTTCTTTTAAACGTCGGACGCGGCGTTGAAGTGAAATCTTTATCCATGCTGCTTATTCCGGGCAAGCATTAATACATCCGGATTGACTCTTACGCCACTGCGCGTCAATGCATCCAGGTTGACGGAGAACCGTACCTGGCCGCGATCGATTATCAGGCAAAAGGCACTGCCAATTACGCATTCCGGATTTTGCTCTGAGATTAATAGCAATGCTCTGCCCTGATATTGACTTATTAATTCAAGTTGTTTTGCCGGTGATTCAGACCCGAAATAAATCGCATCGCACGTCGCGGCCAGGGCTTCCCGATCGTTACGAACAATAACGGGAGTATAAGGTAACTCGCTATGGCCTTCATCGCCGCTGAGGGCGTGCGTATAGCGAGAAGTGGCGTAGACGCAGAGTTTAGGCTGGCCGGAAAGTGACGGCCATCGCGTATAGCTCACAATGCCTGAGACAATCGAGCGGACCGATTTATCCGTTTCCGTAAGCGTGCCTGCCGCCGCAGGGCCCACCATAAAGAACAGCATTAAGACCAGAGTGAGTCGGAAAAAAGAGATCAAGAATAAATTTCTCACCAGAATCCGCCACATCGCTCCGGAAATAGATGTCCTTAAGAGTTGCGGGCAGAATACCATTGTTTATCAGAGCCGTCATTATGTCAGAAATAGCCTGAGGCCGACCTAAGCTAAATCCTACTGTTGTTTATTTTCCGGTGGATAAAAATGACTTAATTCAGTCGGCTGGAACGCATACTTTCATCCATCCCTTTCTGCCATGACGCACGCAGTTTTGCCGCGTTTTCGGCAGTATCGCAGCTGGCAGGGAAAGATTTTCCTGCTAATCCCCAGGCATGAATAAACCCTTCTTCGCAGACTTTCTTCTGACCATCGGCATAGCCGCGAAGATATTCGCTACGATCAACGTGTGTGTCGTTAAAACTATCGGCCAGGGCCTGGTTATCTTTAACCGGCAGGCCATTCATGGCGTCTTCTTTACCGGCATCAAACCAGGATGGGCTGGTCCAGTCGGGCTGAAAGGTGTAGGGATTGATCTGACAGCCCGTTAAAAACAGCGACAACAGCACAAGAGCAATTGAACGCATACCATTCTCCTTTTTTCTTCAGCATAGCCTGGCTAAAGAAAATCTGTCTGTAATTTAAAGTTTACGTTTTTATCGGCTGTTTTTTGCAATAAATTGGCTTGTGTAAACTAATGTGTACGTATTTTGGATTGAAATGTTTACTTTTTATGGTATCGTGGTTTCACCTCATTGAGGAAAACAACTATCGCAAACGAGCTTTACAGGATCGCCATCATGCAAAAAGACGCGCTGAACAACGTACATATCACTGACGAACAGATTTTAATCACTCCGGATCAGCTGAAAGCGGAATTTCCGCTGAGCGTCGCGCAGGAGGCTCAGATCGAGCACTCCCGCCAGACCATTTCTGACATTATCGCCGGCCGCGATCCGCGCCTGCTGGTGGTATGCGGTCCGTGCTCCATTCACGATCCTGAAACCGCCATTGAGTACGCTCGTCGATTTAAAGCATTAGCGGAGGAGGTCAGCGATAGCCTCTATCTGGTGATGCGCGTCTATTTTGAGAAGCCACGTACTACCGTCGGCTGGAAAGGGTTGATTAACGATCCGCACATGGATGGCTCGTTTGATGTGGAAGCAGGCCTGAAGATTGCGCGTCGCTTGCTGGTGGAGCTTGTTAGCATGGGGCTGCCGCTGGCAACCGAAGCGCTGGATCCAAACAGCCCGCAGTACCTGGGCGATCTGTTCAGCTGGTCCGCGATTGGTGCGCGTACAACGGAATCGCAAACCCACCGCGAGATGGCGTCTGGCCTGTCGATGCCTGTTGGTTTTAAAAACGGTACCGATGGCAGCCTGGCGACGGCGATCAACGCCATGCGCGCTGCCGCCATGCCGCACCGTTTCGTCGGTATTAACCAGGCGGGCCAGGTTTGCCTCCTGCAAACGCAGGGCAACCCGGACGGTCATGTGATCCTGCGCGGCGGGAAAGCACCTAACTACAGCCCGGCGGACGTGGCGCAGTGTGAAAAAGAGATGGAGCAGGCGGGACTGCGCCCCGCACTGATGGTAGATTGCAGTCATGGTAATTCAAATAAAGATTACCGTCGCCAGCCTGCGGTTGCGGAATCCGTGATCGCACAGATCAAAGATGGCAACCGTTCGATTATCGGTCTGATGATTGAGAGCAACATTCATGAAGGCAATCAGTCATCGGAACAACCGCGTAGCGCAATGAAGCACGGCGTCTCCGTGACGGATGCCTGCATCAGCTGGGAGACGACCGATGCGCTGCTGCGTGAGATCCACAAAGATTTGAACGGCCAGCTGGCGACGCGTCTGGCTTAAGAGGTTTTTTATGGTTGCTGAATTGACCGCACTGCGCGATCAAATTGATGAAGTGGATAAGGCGCTGCTGGACCTGCTGGCGCGCCGCATGGCGCTGGTTGCCGAAGTCGGTGAGGTGAAAAGCAAATACGGCCTGCCGATTTACGTCCCGGAGCGCGAAGCCTCAATGCTGGCCTCCCGTCGTAAAGAGGCCCAGGCGCTGGGCGTTTCGCCGGATTTGATTGAAGATGTTCTGCGTCGCGTGATGCGGGAATCCTACTCCAGCGAAAACGACAAGGGCTTTAAAACCCTCTGTCCGTCCCTGCGTCCGGTAGTGATTGTCGGCGGTGCAGGGCAGATGGGGCGTCTGTTTGAAAAAATGCTGACGCTTTCTGGCTATCAGGTGCGCATTCTGGAAAAAGAGGACTGGGGGCATGCCCCGGAACTCATGAAAGATGCCGGGATGGTTATCGTCAGCGTGCCGATCCACGTGACGGAGCAGATCATCGAAAAGCTGCCTCCTTTACCGAAGGATTGCATCCTGGTGGATCTGGCCTCCATCAAAAATGGTCCGCTGCAGGCCATGCTGGCTGCACATACTGGCCCGGTGCTGGGTCTGCACCCGATGTTTGGCCCGGACAGCGGCAGCCTGGCTAAGCAGGTGGTGGTTTACTGCGACGGTCGTCAGCCGGAAGCCTATCAGTGGTTCCTGGAGCAGATTCAGGTATGGGGTGCGCGACTGCACCGCATCAGCGCGGTCGAGCACGATCAGAACATGGCGTTCATTCAGGCGCTGCGCCACTTTGCGACGTTTGCCTACGGCCTGCATCTGGCGGAAGAGAACGTCCAGCTTGAACAGCTGCTGGCACTCTCTTCACCTATCTATCGTCTTGAGCTGGCGATGGTCGGGCGCCTGTTCGCTCAGGATCCGCAGCTTTACGCGGACATTATTATGTCCTCAGAGAATAACCTGGCGCTCATCAAGCGCTACTATCAGCGATTTGGTGAAGCCATTACGCTGCTGGAGCACGGAGACAAGCAGGCGTTTATTGACAGCTTCCGCAAGGTCGAACACTGGTTTGGCGATTACGCGCAGCGCTTCCAGAGTGAGAGCCGGACGCTGTTGCGCCAGGCAAATGACAGTCGCCAGTAATGCGATGATGTATATACTGAAAGCCAGCAATGCTGGCTTTTTTTATTTTGGGGAACTGTCATGGCCGAACCGCAGCTGCTGTTGAATTACACCGGGCATCTGCCTGAATGCCCGACATGGAGCGCAGAAGAACACGCGCTCTACTGGGCCGATATTCTGGAAGGAGAGATCCACCGCTACCATCTGCCGACGGCAGAACACACCGTGCTCTCTTTCCATGAGGAGGTGGGCTGTTTTGCTCTGCGCGAGCAGGGTGGTTTTATCGTTGCGTTGCGAACGGGTATCTGGCTGACCGATAAACACGGCCTGCTGCGCCGCAAGGTGTGTGATAACCCCTCTAACCCGCAGCTCGCACGTTTTAACGATGGCGGCACCGATTCTCTGGGGCGGTTCTACGCGGGCACGTTTTGGGGGCCGGGAGATTACAACGGCGCGTTGCTGATGCGCATCGACAACGACCTGACGCCGAAAGTGATCCAGTGCGATATTCACGGGCACAACGGTTTAGCGTTTACCCCGGATAAGCAGTGGATGTTTACCTCAGACACGCCAAACGGCGTAATTTACCGCACGCCGCTTGACGAGCAGGGCGAACCCGGCAGGCGTGAGGTGTTTCGTCAGTTTAAAGAGGGCGAAGGGATACCGGACGGCGCGGCCATGGATGTGGAAGGCTGCTACTGGAGCGCGCTGTTTGACGGCTGGCGTATTGCGCGTTTTTCTCCGCAAGGGGAGCAACTGGAAGAATACCGCCTGCCGGTACGTTGCCCGACGATGGTCTGTTTTGGCGGCGATGACATGAAAACGCTGTTTATTACCACCACGCGGGAAAATATGGATGCGGAGGAGGTGGTGAAGTATCCGCTCTCCGGCGCCATCTTCACCCTGCCGGTGAGCGTGGCAGGGATGAAGAAAAGCCGCTTTATCGAACGTTAAGCCGGGTCAACCGGGACCACGTTCTCGCTCGGATAGCAGCCCAGCACCTTCATGGAGCGCGTGATCTCGCCCAGTTCGCGCAGGGCTTTCTGCATGGACGCAGATTCCAGGTTGGCCTGGATATCAAGGTAAAACATCTCTTCCCACGGATTTCCGTGGATCGGACGTGATTCCAGCTTCGTCATGATCAGGTTGTGGTTACGCAGTACCAGCAGGGCTTCAACCAGCGCACCGGCCTGTTGGCCGGTGGCCATGAGCAGAGTGGTTTTAGCCGGAACCTGATCCGAGACATCAATAGCTTTACGCGCCAGCACCACGAAACGGGTGATGTTTTGCGTCTGGTTTGCCAGATTGCGTTCCAGTACCTGTAAACCATACAGCGCGCCGCCCGCTTCGCTGCCGAGCGCGGCGACGGTTGGGGAGTTAGCCTGCGCCACTTTTTCCATCGCCGCCGAGGTGCTTTCGGTGTACTCAATTTTCCAGTTCGGATAGCGGTTCAGGAACTGGCTGCACTGCTGGAACGGCTGTGGATGACTGTAGACCGTTTCGATCTTGCTCAGGTCGGTTGAGCCGGAGACCAGCACGCAGTGATCGATAGGGATCGTCAGCTCGCCAACCAGCGACAGGCTGGTGTGCTGCAGCAGATCGTAAACGTCGTTGATAGCGCCGGAGCTGGTGTTCTCAATCGGCACCACGGCGTAATCCGCCTGGCCGGTCTCAACCTGATTAAATATGTCGGCAAACTTCGCACAGCCGCTCTCGATAAACTCTTCGAAATGGCGTGCGGCATACTGACGCGCGGCCAGGTGAGAATAAGAGCCCTTTGGCCCGAGGAAGGCGATACGCGCAGAGTGCGGATTGGTTTTATTCAGATGCTGCTGGAGTAACGCTTGCTGGGTGAGAACGGAGTCTTCGATGATGAGCTGGAACAGCCGGGTGATGTAGTGGGCATCGAGGTGATGCGCTTTACCGAGCTGGATCAGACGCTCCAGCAGATCGCGCTCGCGGTCGATATCACGTACCGGGCGATGGGAGTCCAGCTTGGCTTTGCCCACTTCGACGGCGAGCGCGCGGCGTTCGGCCAGCAGCGCCAGTAATTTCTCGTCCAGCGCGCTGATTTTTACGCGCAGATCCAGTAACGGGTTTTCCGGTGTCATAGTGTTGCCTGTCTCATTTTATCGTTATCAATAAAAAAGGCCTCCCGCTGTGGGAGGCCTTGTTGTTCGTCTTCGCATTCTTTATCACACGACGAAACGCCTCCCAGTCAGGGGAAGGTAAAAAAGAATGCGAAGAAGAACGGCGTAAGTTTCATAAAGTCATCCTGTGATTGATACCGTTAAAGTACCCGTACTGTTTTCACCCTGTCAATAAAAAACAAAAAACGCGCCCGAAGGCGCGTTGGCGGTACACTCAATTTAAAGGATTACTCTTCTTCAACTTCTTCCGCGAAGCTGGCGTCTTTCACCGATGTTGCGGCGCGACGGGCTTCACCTTTGTGTTGCACTTTATTGAGCTGCCGTTCCAGCTTGTTGATCAAATCGTTAATAGCGGTGTACATATCCTCGTGTTTTGCGCTGGCGACCAGATGGCCGTTTGGAGTATTGATAGTTGCGTCAGCGATGAAACCCTGCGGCTCCTTGGACAGGATGATATGTGGATTAATCAAATGAGTTTGCCATTTATCCAGTTTGGCGAGACGGTCTGCGACGTGCTGGCGGATTGCCGGAGTAATTTCCATTTGTTTACTGGTAATGTTCATTGTCATAAATTTTACCTCTTGTCTTTCCGTCTTGGTGATTCCAGCATACCCGACCTAATGTCAAAATGTGTGATTTAGATCACGTTATTTTGTCGGTTTTTGTCAGGGAATCTTTTTTGTGAGGAAGGGCAGGAAGAGGTGAGATTTACCTTGTCGAAGGCAAAAATTGGGGCCATAGTTGACTGGATGTGTTGAGGCTAACGCGCTTCGGCGACGCTCTAAAATGAATAAAAAAACGGCAGCCTTCGGGCTGCCGTTTTGCATTGAGGCAAGATCAGGTGTTGCTGCTGTTCGCGGCGATGATTTTCGCCACTTTTTCAGCCTGAGCGGTCATCTGCATCTGACGGTAAGCGTTTTCCATCAGCTTCAGGCCGTCGCGCGTTGCCTGAGTATCCGGATAATCACGCAGCATACCTTCTACGCGGTTAACCACGGCAACCCATGCGCCACGGCGGGTATAGTATTCCGCCACGGAGTATTCATATTTCGCCAGACGATCTTTCAGGAACACCAGACGCTTGGTGGCATCGGTCACGTACTGACTGTTCGGATAGCCGCGCACCAGCTTGGAGAAGTCATTGAAGGCATCACGCGCATGCTGCGGGTCACGGTCGGAACGATCCACGCCGAAGAAGCCCTGCAGCGCACTGTCGTCCAGCGCCATGTTGGTGAGGCCGCGCATGTACATCACATAGTCGATGTTAGGATGAGTCGGGTTCAGACGCATGAAACGATCGATGGTTGCCTGAGCCAGCGGCAGATCGGCATTTTTATAGTATGCATAGATGAGATCTAACTGTACCTGCTGCGAATACGGACCAAATGGATAGCGATTATCCAACGCTTCCAGTTGCGTTATCGCCTGTTTCCAGTTACCGTCCTGCAACTTTTGTTGTGCAGTCGCATAGATTTCATTCGGCGGATTGTCAGGGACCTGTTCATTTGAACCGGAGCAGCCCACCAAAGCCAGGCTCAACGTGGCCGCTGCCACCAGATATTTCATGCGCGTCATGACGTTTTGACTTTCCTCAAATGTTTGTCCGGGAGAAACTCTGTTCCTGCTCCCGATTAAGACCAGCTACAATAGCACACTATATTAAACGGCAAAGCCGTAAAACCCAACGTTAAACGAAGAAGCAGTTTATGGCACAACGAGTAGAACTCACCGCAACAGTCTCCGAAAATCAGCTCGGTCAACGCTTAGATCAGGCTTTGGCCGAATTGTTCCCTGATTATTCGCGTTCACGCATAAAAGAATGGATCCTTGACCAGCGCGTGCTGGTAAACGGCAAGATCTGGGACAAACCAAAAGAGAAAGTGTTAGGTGGGGAAGCTGTCGCCATCAATGCTGAAATCGAAGAGGAAATCCGCTTCGAGCCGCAGGATATCCCACTGGACATCGTCTATGAAGATGATGACATTCTGGTGATCAACAAGCCGCGCGACCTGGTTGTTCATCCGGGCGCGGGGAATCCTGACGGTACGGTACTTAACGCACTTCTCCATTACTATCCGCCGATCGTGGATGTCCCGCGCGCGGGCATCGTGCACCGTCTGGATAAAGACACCACCGGTTTGATGGTGGTGGCGAAGACCGTTCCTGCTCAGACCCGTCTGGTGGAATCGCTGCAGCTGCGTGAAATCACCCGCGAGTATGAAGCGGTAGCCATTGGGCATATGACCTCTGGCGGAACGGTGGAAGAGCCAATCAGCCGTCACCCAACCAAACGTACCCATATGTCGGTGCATCCGATGGGTAAACCGGCGGTGACACACTATCGCATTATGGAACACTTCCGTATTCATACGCGCCTGCGTCTGCGTCTGGAAACCGGGCGTACTCACCAGATCCGCGTGCATATGGCCCACATTACCCATCCGCTGGTGGGGGATCAGGTCTACGGCGGTCGTCCGCGTCCGCCTAAAGGCGCGTCGGATGAGTTCATCAGCGTATTGCGTAAATTCGATCGTCAGGCGCTGCACGCGACCATGCTGCGTCTTTATCACCCTATCACCGGTATTCAGATGGAGTGGCACGCGCCTATCCCGCAGGATATGGTGGACCTTATTGACGCCATGCGTGCTGATTTCGAAGAACATAAGGATCAAGTGGACTGGTTATGACCAAACTGATTGTCCCGGAGTGGCCATTGCCTGCAGGCGTGGCTGCCTGTAGTTCAACCCGTATTGGCGGTGTTAGCCAGGGCGCGTGGGAGTCTTTGAACCTCGGTGCGCACTGTGGCGACAACCTGGAACACGTTGAAGAGAACCGCAGGCGTCTGTTTGCTGCGGGGAACTTGCCGTCGAAACCGATCTGGCTGGAACAGGTTCATGGTAACGCGGTGCTGAAGTTGACGGGGGAACCCTATGCTTCTAAACGCGCTGATGCCTCTTACAGTAATACTCCGGGAACCGTTTGTGCCGTGATGACCGCCGATTGTCTGCCGGTTTTGTTCTGTAACCGTGCAGGTACCGAGGTGGCAGCAGCACACGCGGGCTGGCGTGGTCTGTGTGAAGGCGTGCTCGAAGAAACAGTCGCCTGCTTTAAAGATGAGCCTGCCAATATTATGGCCTGGCTTGGCCCGGCCATTGGTCCTCGCGCTTTTGAAGTGGGGCCAGAGGTTCGCGAAGCCTTTATGGAAAAAGATCCGCAAGCGGTGGAAGCCTTCCTGCCTTCGGGGGATAAATATCTGGCCGATATCTACCAGCTCGCCCGCCAGCGACTGAACAACGTTGGCGTGTCGCAGATCTTCGGCGGCGATCGCTGCACATTCACCGAAAAGGGTGATTTTTTCTCCTATCGCCGCGACAAGACCACGGGACGTATGGCAAGTTTCATTTGGCTGATATAACCTAAAGAATCAAGACGATCCGGTACGTGCCGTTTTCTTTTCACATAATTCAGGTCATTAACCTTGAATAATTGAGGGATGACCTCATTTAATCTCCAGTAGCAAATTTGATCTGTTATGGGAGGAGTTATGCGTCTGGATCGTCTTACTAATAAATTCCAGCTTGCTCTCGCCGATGCCCAGTCCCTCGCACTGGGGCACGACAACCAATTTATCGAACCTCTTCATTTAATGAGCGCCTTGCTGAATCAGGAAGGGGGATCGGTACGTCCTTTATTAACGTCCGCTGGCATTAATGCTGGCCAGTTACGCACTGCCATCGATCAGGCGCTGAGCCGTTTGCCGCAGGTAGAAGGTACCGGCGGAGACGTTCAGCCGTCGCAGGATCTGGTACGCGTGCTGAATCTTTGCGACAAGCTGGCGCAAAAACGTGGGGACAACTTTATTTCGTCAGAGCTGTTTGTTCTGGCGGCGCTTGAATCACGCGGCACCTTGACCGACCTGCTGAAATCTGCCGGCGCGACCACCGCCAATGTGACTCAGGCGATTGAGAAAATGCGCGGAGGTGAAAGCGTGAACGATCAGGGAGCCGAAGACCAACGTCAGGCTTTGAAGAAATTTACGGTCGATCTGACCGAGCGTGCTGAGCAGGGCAAACTTGACCCGGTTATCGGCCGTGACGAAGAAATCCGCCGTACGATTCAGGTACTGCAGCGTCGTACCAAGAACAACCCGGTGTTGATTGGTGAACCGGGTGTCGGTAAAACCGCCATTGTTGAAGGGTTGGCGCAGCGTATCGTCAACGGTGAAGTGCCGGAAGGCCTGAAAGGCCGCCGCGTACTGGCGCTGGACATGGGCGCGCTGGTGGCCGGTGCGAAATACCGCGGCGAGTTCGAAGAGCGTCTCAAAGGCGTGCTTAACGACCTGGCGAAACAGGAAGGCAACGTTATCCTGTTTATCGACGAACTGCACACCATGGTCGGTGCGGGTAAAGCGGACGGCGCGATGGATGCCGGGAACATGCTGAAACCTGCGCTGGCGCGCGGTGAACTTCACTGCGTCGGCGCCACTACGCTTGATGAATATCGTCAGTACATTGAGAAAGATGCTGCGCTGGAACGTCGCTTCCAGAAAGTGTTTGTTGCTGAGCCAAGCGTTGAAGATACCATCGCGATCCTGCGTGGTCTGAAAGAGCGCTATGAACTGCACCACCACGTGCAGATCACAGACCCGGCCATCGTTGCGGCGGCGACGCTTTCTCATCGTTATATCGCTGACCGTCAGCTGCCGGATAAAGCGATCGACCTGATTGATGAAGCGGCTTCAAGCATTCGTATGCAGATTGACTCGAAACCAGAAGAACTGGACCGACTCGACCGACGCATCATTCAGCTCAAGCTGGAACAGCAGGCGCTGAAGAAAGAGTCTGATGAAGCCAGTAAGAAACGCCTGGATATGCTCAATGAAGAACTGGACGATAAAGAGCGTCAGTATTCTGAGCTGGAAGAAGAGTGGAAAGCCGAGAAAGCATCCCTTTCCGGCACTCAGACCATCAAAGCTGAACTCGAACAGGCCAAAATTGCCATTGAGCAGGCACGTCGCGTCGGCGATTTGGCGCGGATGTCTGAACTGCAGTACGGCAAAATTCCTGAACTGGAAAAACAGCTTGAGATAGCGACACAGTCAGAAGGAAAAACGATGCGTCTGTTACGTAATAAAGTGACGGATGCAGAAATCGCGGAAGTGCTTGCTCGCTGGACCGGTATTCCGGTGGCGCGCATGCTGGAAGGCGAGCGTGAAAAACTGCTGCGCATGGAGCAAGATCTCCACAATCGGGTGATTGGTCAGAACGAAGCGGTTGAGGCGGTATCGAACGCTATTCGCCGTAGCCGAGCGGGGCTGTCCGATCCAAACCGCCCGATTGGTTCGTTCCTGTTCCTGGGGCCGACGGGGGTCGGTAAAACCGAGCTGTGTAAAGCGCTGGCTAACTTTATGTTCGACAGCGACGATGCGATGGTGCGTATCGATATGTCCGAGTTTATGGAGAAACACTCCGTCTCACGTCTGGTCGGTGCGCCTCCGGGATATGTGGGTTATGAAGAAGGTGGCTATCTAACAGAAGCGGTTCGCCGTCGTCCTTATTCCGTCATCCTGCTGGATGAGGTGGAAAAAGCGCACCCGGATGTGTTCAACATCCTGCTTCAGGTGCTGGACGATGGTCGTCTGACCGACGGGCAGGGGAGAACGGTCGACTTCCGTAATACGGTTGTCATTATGACCTCGAACCTGGGTTCTGATTTGATTCAGGAACGTTTCGGTGAACTGGACTACAGCCATATGAAGGATTTGGTGCTCGGTGTCGTGAGCCATAACTTCCGTCCTGAGTTCATCAACCGTATTGATGAAGTAGTGGTATTCCATCCTCTGGGTGAGAAACACATTGCGTCGATTGCGCAGATCCAGCTGCAGCGTCTGTACAAACGTCTGGAAGAGCGTGGGTATGAAATTCACATCTCCGACGAGGCGTTAAAGCTGCTGAGCGAGAATGGTTACGATCCGGTTTACGGTGCGCGTCCATTGAAACGTGCTATCCAGCAGCAGATCGAAAACCCGCTGGCGCAGCAGATCCTCTCCGGAGAGTTAATTCCAGGCAAAGTTATTCGTCTGGAAGCCAACGACGATCGTATTGTGGCAGTGCAGTAAGTCACAAAACGCAAAAACGAGCCGCTTGCGGCTCGTTTTTGTTTAAAAACCAGGCGAAAATTGAGGTCTGGAGTTAGTTTTGCCTGGAAAGTGAGCAGTCAGTAAATAAATTTCACTTTATCCTTGCAGGTTCGGAATTACTCCCTATAATGCGCCTCCACTGACACGGAACAACGGCACACACGCCGCCGGGTCAGCAGAGAAAAGCGAAAATAAACGCTTGACTCTGAAGCGGGAAAGCGTAATATGCACACCCCGCGCCGCTGCGAAAAGCGAAGCGGCACTGCTCTTTAACAATTTATCAGACAATCTGTGTGGGCACTCAAAGTGACATGGATTCTTAACGTCGCAAGACGAAAAATGAATACCAAGTCTCTGAGTGAACATACGTAATTCATTACGAAGTTTAATTCACGAGCATCAAACTTAAATTGAAGAGTTTGATCATGGCTCAGATTGAACGCTGGCGGCAGGCCTAACACATGCAAGTCGAGCGGTAGCACAGAGAGCTTGCTCTCGGGTGACGAGCGGCGGACGGGTGAGTAATGTCTGGGAAACTGCCTGATGGAGGGGGATAACTACTGGAAACGGTAGCTAATACCGCATAACGTCGCAAGACCAAAGAGGGGGACCTTCGGGCCTCTTGCCATCAGATGTGCCCAGATGGGATTAGCTAGTAGGTGGGGTAACGGCTCACCTAGGCGACGATCCCTAGCTGGTCTGAGAGGATGACCAGCCACACTGGAACTGAGACACGGTCCAGACTCCTACGGGAGGCAGCAGTGGGGAATATTGCACAATGGGCGCAAGCCTGATGCAGCCATGCCGCGTGTATGAAGAAGGCCTTCGGGTTGTAAAGTACTTTCAGCGGGGAGGAAGGCGATAAGGTTAATAACCTTGTCGATTGACGTTACCCGCAGAAGAAGCACCGGCTAACTCCGTGCCAGCAGCCGCGGTAATACGGAGGGTGCAAGCGTTAATCGGAATTACTGGGCGTAAAGCGCACGCAGGCGGTCTGTCAAGTCGGATGTGAAATCCCCGGGCTCAACCTGGGAACTGCATTCGAAACTGGCAGGCTAGAGTCTTGTAGAGGGGGGTAGAATTCCAGGTGTAGCGGTGAAATGCGTAGAGATCTGGAGGAATACCGGTGGCGAAGGCGGCCCCCTGGACAAAGACTGACGCTCAGGTGCGAAAGCGTGGGGAGCAAACAGGATTAGATACCCTGGTAGTCCACGCCGTAAACGATGTCGACTTGGAGGTTGTGCCCTTGAGGCGTGGCTTCCGGAGCTAACGCGTTAAGTCGACCGCCTGGGGAGTACGGCCGCAAGGTTAAAACTCAAATGAATTGACGGGGGCCCGCACAAGCGGTGGAGCATGTGGTTTAATTCGATGCAACGCGAAGAACCTTACCTACTCTTGACATCCAGAGAACTTAGCAGAGATGCTTTGGTGCCTTCGGGAACTCTGAGACAGGTGCTGCATGGCTGTCGTCAGCTCGTGTTGTGAAATGTTGGGTTAAGTCCCGCAACGAGCGCAACCCTTATCCTTTGTTGCCAGCGGTTAGGCCGGGAACTCAAAGGAGACTGCCAGTGATAAACTGGAGGAAGGTGGGGATGACGTCAAGTCATCATGGCCCTTACGAGTAGGGCTACACACGTGCTACAATGGCGCATACAAAGAGAAGCGACCTCGCGAGAGCAAGCGGACCTCATAAAGTGCGTCGTAGTCCGGATTGGAGTCTGCAACTCGACTCCATGAAGTCGGAATCGCTAGTAATCGTAGATCAGAATGCTACGGTGAATACGTTCCCGGGCCTTGTACACACCGCCCGTCACACCATGGGAGTGGGTTGCAAAAGAAGTAGGTAGCTTAACCTTCGGGAGGGCGCTTACCACTTTGTGATTCATGACTGGGGTGAAGTCGTAACAAGGTAACCGTAGGGGAACCTGCGGTTGGATCACCTCCTTACCTTAAAGAACCTGCCTTTGTAGTGCTCACACAGATTGTCTGATGAAAAGTAAATAGCAAGGCGTCTTGCGATTGAGACTTCAGTGTCCCCTTCGTCTAGAGGCCCAGGACACCGCCCTTTCACGGCGGTAACAGGGGTTCGAATCCCCTAGGGGACGCCACTTGCTGGTTCGTGAGTGAAAGTCACCTGCCTTAATATCTCAAAACTCATCTTCGGGTGACGTTTGAGATATTTGCTCTTTAAAAATCTGGATCAAGCTGAAAATTGAAACGACACATCTTTAAGGTGTGTTCGAGTCTCTCAAATTTTCGCAAGTCGGTGATGAATCGAAAGAAACATCTTCGGGTTGTGAGGTTAAGCGACTAAGCGTACACGGTGGATGCCCTGGCAGTCAGAGGCGATGAAGGACGTGCTAATCTGCGAAAAGCGCCGGCGAGGTGATATGAACCTTTGACCCGGCGATGTCCGAATGGGGAAACCCAGTGTGTTCCGACACACTATCGTTAACTGAATACATAGGTTAACGAGGCGAACCGGGGGAACTGAAACATCTAAGTACCCCGAGGAAAAGAAATCAACCGAGATTCCCCCAGTAGCGGCGAGCGAACGGGGAGCAGCCCAGAGTCTGAATCAGCTTGTGTGTTAGTGGAACGGTCTGGAAAGTCCGGCGATACAGGGTGACAGCCCCGTACACGAAAGCACACAGGTTGTGAACTCGAAGAGTAGGGCGGGACACGTGGTATCCTGTCTGAATATGGGGGGACCATCCTCCAAGGCTAAATACTCCTGACTGACCGATAGTGAACCAGTACCGTGAGGGAAAGGCGAAAAGAACCCCGGCGAGGGGAGTGAAAAAGAACCTGAAACCGTGTACGTACAAGCAGTGGGAGCACCTTCGTGGTGTGACTGCGTACCTTTTGTATAATGGGTCAGCGACTTATATTCTGTAGCAAGGTTAACCGTATAGGGGAGCCGAAGGGAAACCGAGTCTTAACTGGGCGTTAAGTTGCAGGGTATAGACCCGAAACCCGGTGATCTAGCCATGGGCAGGTTGAAGGTTGGGTAACACTAACTGGAGGACCGAACCGACTAATGTTGAAAAATTAGCGGATGACTTGTGGCTGGGGGTGAAAGGCCAATCAAACCGGGAGATAGCTGGTTCTCCCCGAAAGCTATTTAGGTAGCGCCTCGTGAACTCATCTTCGGGGGTAGAGCACTGTTTCGGCTAGGGGGCCATCCCGGCTTACCAACCCGATGCAAACTACGAATACCGAAGAATGTTATCACGGGAGACACACGGCGGGTGCTAACGTCCGTCGTGAAGAGGGAAACAACCCAGACCGCCAGCTAAGGTCCCAAAGTCATGGTTAAGTGGGAAACGATGTGGGAAGGCACAGACAGCCAGGATGTTGGCTTAGAAGCAGCCATCATTTAAAGAAAGCGTAATAGCTCACTGGTCGAGTCGGCCTGCGCGGAAGATGTAACGGGGCTAAACCATGCACCGAAGCTGCGGCAGCGACGCGTATGCGTTGTTGGGTAGGGGAGCGTTCTGTAAGCCGTTGAAGGTGTCCTGTGAGGGGTGCTGGAGGTATCAGAAGTGCGAATGCTGACATAAGTAACGATAATGCGGGTGAAAAGCCCGCACGCCGGAAGACCAAGGGTTCCTGTCCAACGTTAATCGGGGCAGGGTGAGTCGACCCCTAAGGCGAGGCCGAAAGGCGTAGTCGATGGGAAACAGGTTAATATTCCTGTACTTGGTGTTACTGCGAAGGGGGGACGGAGAAGGCTATGTTAGCCGGGCGACGGTTGTCCCGGTTTAAGCATGTAGGCGGAGGTTCCAGGTAAATCCGGTACCTTATTAACGCTGAGGTGTGATGACGAGGCACTACGGTGCTGAAGTAACAAATGCCCTGCTTCCAGGAAAAGCCTCTAAGCATCAGGTAACATCAAATCGTACCCCAAACCGACACAGGTGGTCAGGTAGAGAATACCAAGGCGCTTGAGAGAACTCGGGTGAAGGAACTAGGCAAAATGGTGCCGTAACTTCGGGAGAAGGCACGCTGATATGTAGGTGAAGCCCCTGCGGGTGGAGCTGAAATCAGTCGAAGATACCAGCTGGCTGCAACTGTTTATTAAAAACACAGCACTGTGCAAACACGAAAGTGGACGTATACGGTGTGACGCCTGCCCGGTGCCGGAAGGTTAATTGATGGGGTTAGCGGCAACGCGAAGCTCTTGATCGAAGCCCCGGTAAACGGCGGCCGTAACTATAACGGTCCTAAGGTAGCGAAATTCCTTGTCGGGTAAGTTCCGACCTGCACGAATGGCGTAATGATGGCCAGGCTGTCTCCACCCGAGACTCAGTGAAATTGAACTCGCTGTGAAGATGCAGTGTACCCGCGGCAAGACGGAAAGACCCCGTGAACCTTTACTATAGCTTGACACTGAACACTGGTCCTTGATGTGTAGGATAGGTGGGAGGCTTTGAAGCGTGGACGCCAGTCTGCGTGGAGCCGCCCTTGAAATACCACCCTTTAATGGCTGGTGTTCTAACGTAGACCCGTAATCCGGGTTGCGGACAGTGTCTGGTGGGTAGTTTGACTGGGGCGGTCTCCTCCCAAAGAGTAACGGAGGAGCACGAAGGTTAGCTAATCCTGGTCGGACATCAGGAGGTTAGTGCAATGGCATAAGCTAGCTTGACTGCGAGAGTGACGGCTCGAGCAGGTGCGAAAGCAGGTCATAGTGATCCGGTGGTTCTGAATGGAAGGGCCATCGCTCAACGGATAAAAGGTACTCCGGGGATAACAGGCTGATACCGCCCAAGAGTTCATATCGACGGCGGTGTTTGGCACCTCGATGTCGGCTCATCACATCCTGGGGCTGAAGTAGGTCCCAAGGGTATGGCTGTTCGCCATTTAAAGTGGTACGCGAGCTGGGTTTAGAACGTCGTGAGACAGTTCGGTCCCTATCTGCCGTGGGCGCTGGAGAATTGAGGGGGGCTGCTCCTAGTACGAGAGGACCGGAGTGGACGCATCACTGGTGTTCGGGTTGTCATGCCAATGGCATTGCCCGGTAGCTAAATGCGGAAAAGATAAGTGCTGAAAGCATCTAAGCACGAAACTTGCCCCGAGATGAGTTCTCCCTGACCCTTTAAGGGTCCTGAAGGAACGTTGAAGACTACGACGTTGATAGGTCGGGTGTGTAAGCGCAGCGATGCGTTGAGCTAACCGATACTAATGAACCGTGAGGCTTAACCTTACAACGCCGAAGCTGTTTCGGCGACGAGAGACAGACAATCAAATTTCAGCTTTGATACAGATTAACAGAATTTGCCTGGCGGCTTTAGCGCGGTGGTCCCACCTGACCCCATGCCGAACTCAGAAGTGAAACGCCGTAGCGCCGATGGTAGTGTGGGGTCTCCCCATGTGAGAGTAGGGAACTGCCAGGCATCAATTAGAAGAACCCCGTACCGTAAGGTGCGGGGTTTTTTGCTTTGTGCTTTCGCTCTCTGGCCTTTCTCTTAATCCCTTATCCTGCTAATGGAATGTGTGATCGCTGTCTCAATGTTATTTATAACAAAATTATAACATTTCATTTACGAGGTAATTGAGTCTCCTGGCTCAATACGCCGCTGTTTATGGCAGGAGCATAATCACAATGACAGAAAGCATTACATCAAACGGGACGCTGGCCAACAGTGATACCCGAAGAAGGGTATGGGCAATCGTCAGCGCCTCTTCAGGGAATCTGGTTGAATGGTTCGACTTTTACGTCTACTCATTCTGTTCACTTTACTTCGCACATATCTTCTTCCCCTCCGGCAACACCACAACGCAGCTGCTTCAAACTGCAGGGGTATTTGCCGCAGGATTCTTGATGCGACCCATCGGGGGCTGGCTGTTTGGCCGTATTGCGGATCGCCGCGGGCGTAAGGCTTCTATGCTGATCTCGGTGTGTATGATGTGCTTTGGCTCTCTGGTGATTGCCTGCTTACCGGGATATGAATCGATTGGTACCTGGGCACCGGCGCTACTTTTACTGGCCCGCTTATTCCAGGGATTATCAGTGGGCGGTGAGTACGGTACCAGTGCGACCTACATGAGTGAGATTGCACTGGAAGGCCGTAAAGGTTTTTACGCCTCATTCCAGTACGTCACGCTGATTGGTGGTCAACTGCTGGCCATTCTTGTGGTGGTGATCCTGCAGCAGATTCTGACGGACGAACAACTTCATGCCTGGGGATGGCGAATTCCTTTCGCGATGGGCGCTGTACTGGCAGTTGTCGCACTTTGGCTACGCCGTCAGTTAGATGAAACCTCTCAGAAGGAAGTCAGAACGCTGAAGGAGGCGGGAACATTCAAAGGATTATGGCGTAACCGCAAAGCTTTCCTTATGGTGCTGGGCTTTACTGCGGGCGGCTCTCTCAGTTTCTACACGTTCACCACCTATATGCAGAAGTACCTGGTGAACACTACCGGCATGCACGCAAACGTCGCCAGCGTAGTCATGACCGTGGCGCTGTTTGTCTTTATGCTCATACAACCCATTATCGGTGCACTCTCGGATAAAATCGGTCGACGTACGTCGATGCTGATTTTTGGCGGGCTGTCGGCGTTATGTACCGTACCTATTCTGTCTGCCCTTCAGCATGTGACTTCTCCGTATGCCGCGTTTGCGCTGGTGATGCTGGCGATGGTGATTGTCAGTTTCTATACCTCTATCAGCGGGATACTGAAAGCTGAAATGTTCCCGGCGCAGGTCCGTGCTTTAGGGGTAGGGCTCTCTTATGCGGTTGCTAATGCGCTATTTGGCGGATCGGCGGAGTACGTTGCGTTGTCGCTTAAATCATGGGGAAGTGAAACGACATTCTTCTGGTACGTAACGATAATGGGCGCACTGGCCTTTATTGTTTCCCTGATGCTGCATCGCAAAGGGAAAGGCATTCGACTTTAATAGCGCGCCATCTGCCACACGGCATAGCCGGTCGTTGCGCCGGCGACATCCCAGGCGAAATCTTTCCAGCTCCAGCCGCTCCCTGCGGGGCGGCTATCCCACAGTTCTTTTGATGCCCCAAGGCCGACTGAGAACATCAACCCTATCGCCGCGCTACGATCCCGGCTGTATCCCTGATGCTGCGCATATTCATTACCGGCTGCGGACAACATCGCAGAAGCGAGGAAATGCTGTGCTTTATCCTGTCCGGACCAGTTATCGTTGGCCATATGGCTACAGCCACTCAGAAAGAAGACGCTCAATAACAGAGGAATACGCATCAACGGGCCCTATAAAAAAGCCCTGCGAGTGGCAGGGCCTGGACATTACAGAATACGGCTGATAAGTCGGTCGATACGGATACGACGTAAGCGGCGGATAAGCTTGCGGACTTTCACCGGATAATCGGCAATGCTCTGCAGTTCGCGGTAATGATTAACCACAGTGGTATGTGTGCGAATCAGCTCCAGCTCACGTTCACGTTTTGCGGCTAACTCATGCTGCGGGTCATGGATCAGAATAGCGTTTTCCAGATCCAGTCGCCATGCGCGTGGGTTCAGGTTGTTACCGGTCAGCAGCATCCACTCATCGTCGACCCACATTCCTTTCAGATGGTATGTGTTGTCTTCATCTTTCCAGAGACGCACAACCAGCTGGTCAGTGTTGACGTAATACTGTAAACGGCTCAGGAAACGGCGCAGGTTAATCTCATAGAGATAAGGCAGCGCACCGATGATTTTGAACGGCTGATCTTCAGGAATGAAGAAGTCGTTTGCGGTTTTATCACCAACGATGATTTCCACTTTTTTACCGTCGCGCAACAGCTGAATGATATTACGCACCAGCACAGCAGGAAGGTTGAAGTACGGCGTACAGATGGTGAGTTTCTGCTCCGCGCACGGCATCAGATGGAAGATCGTTTTGTTGAGCAGGCTTGATTTGCCGAGCCCTACCAGCGGGGTAACGGATAACTCTTCGTTGTTCGCATCGCCCTGGAAATGATAGACCGCATCACGCAACTCCTGGCGGAAGGCGCGAACATCGTTTTTGATTTCCGGGCTTTTAGGACGTTCGGGATCGTCAAGGCGATTAACACCGCGTCCATGGACCAGGTTTTTATCAACCCAGTTAAACATGATATCGGCCATCTGCGGATTACGGATCAGATGGTAGCGGTCGTAGCGGTATTTATCGAGCTGATGAAGGTAAACATCATTCAGACTTGCGCCGCTGTAAAGCACGCTGTCATCAATGATGAAGCCCTTGAAATGGAGAACGCCGAGCGCTTCACGGGTATTAACCGGGACGCCATAAACAGGCACATCAACGCCAGGATTTTCCTGCGCCGTGCGGCAATACCAGTCGGCATTGGTGTTTGACGCGGCAGCGCCAATACGGCCACGCTGAGCGCGATGCCAGTCTACCAGCACGCGAACATCGAGTTCCGGGCGCTGACGTTTGGCTTCATAGAGCGCGTTCAGGATCGCGCGCCCGCCTTCATCCTGTTCAAGATACAGCGCCACAATGCAAATGCGTCGCGTGGCGCTGGCAATCTTTTCCAGAAGCGTCTCCCGAAAATGAGCGGGAGCGTAAAAGAACTCTACATCATCAACTGACTGAGAAATCTTCGGTAGTTGAGCAAGGTGTTGTTGATGTTTATTACGCTTAAATTTTGACAACATCACAGTGCGTTTCTTCTCTGTTCATTGAAGGGTTGTCTGTACCATGCAAACAACATAAGCGGACAATGATACCACCAGTCCCGTCCAAAGTGGGTAACATTTCCAGTAGCTTACTCGCGTTTCTCTGCTGATGTCAGGCTGAGGGACAAGGCCACAATACCTTCGTCCAGCTGAATATCAACGTCGAACCCAAGTTTTCGCGCCAGGGTCACCATACCGCGATTGTTAGGCATAGTAATGCCATTGAGGCGTAACAATCCGTGATCTCGCGTATAACTGATGAGTTTTTCCAGCAGCCGTCTTCCCAGACCCAGGCCTTTAAGATCGGAGCGCACCAGCACCGCAAACTCCGCATCAACGTTATCCGGGTCAGAAATAGCACGCGTGACGCCGAGGATCTCATCCCCCTTATCGGAGCGACGAACGGCAACAAATGCCATTTCTCGATCGTAGTCGATCTGGGTCATATTGGCTAAATCATCGTGGGTAAATTCGTTGATTTCACTAAAATAGCGATAATAAAGATCCTCTTTCGTGACCTGAGAGATAAAGGTCCGCAGCTGGGGCTCATCTTCCGGCAGAATGGGGCGGAACAAGGCGCGTTCCCCATTCTTCATCTCAACCCACTCCTCCAGTTGCAGGGGATACGGGCGGATTGCCAGACGGCTTTCTCTGTCTCCTTCGAAGGGTGCGATATCCAGGGTCACGTCCAGCGCCGTAAACTCATTACCGGAGGCGAGCAGGGGATGAATGTCCAGCCGTTGGATCTCGGCACAATCCACAATCAGGTTAGACACCTGCACCAGGAACTGGCTTAACCCGGCAATATCAAGCGGACGCAGCGCGCTCCGGCCATGGATCTTTTTACTTTTAATCGCCTGGATGATCAGATAGCGCGCCAGGTTCATGTTCAGCGGCGGTAAAGCGACCACCGCCTGCTCCTCCGGGCGCCACTCAACGCCACCTTCCCCCAGCATGATGAGCGGGCCGAAGACGGGATCGTGTTCGACCACCACCCGTAATTCCTGAGCCCCAGCGCGGTTGGCCATGCTTTGCACCAGCAATCCGTGGATCCTTGCCTGCGGCCAGGCCATTTTGACCCGGTCGAAGATGGCATCAGCTGCCTGCTGCACCTCAGTCGCGGTACGCAGATATAACATAACCCCCTGAACATCAGACTTATGCGGGATATCCGGGGAGCGGAGCTTCAGAGCCACCGGATAGCCAATTTGCTCGGCAATATGCACGGCCTCAGCGCTGTCGCTGGCGATCCAGGTCGGCAGGGTTTGCATCCCGTAGCTACCCAGAATGGGCTGGACCTCATGTGTATCAAGCGACGTCGCGCCTTCATCGATGGCCTGCTGCAACAACCGGTGAACGTCGACGGTGTTCGCCGTCAGATTCCCGGGCAAAGCCGGCGTCTCACGCAGCTGTTTCTGGTTGCGGCGATATTCCACCATATGCATGAACGCGGTAATGGTGCCTTCCGGCGTACGGTAGGTTGGCAGCCCGGCCTCGCTGAACAAGCGCCGCGCCTCCTGAGAGGAAAATTCACCGCACCAGTTGGTGAGCAGGGTGACATATTTGCCTCGCGGATGGTTGCGCACGGCGTCAATGAGCGCGCGCGCGCTTTCGCTGCCCGGCGCGACCGCGCTGGGGGAGTGGATAATCATCAGCGCATCAAAATCCTGGCTATCCAGCAAAATGGAGATCGCCCTGATATAACGGTCGCTGCTGGCGTCATCGCGCAAATCAAGCGGATTGCCGGGCGTCACGCTGGTCGGAAGCGCTTCTTTCAGGCGTTGCAGCGTCTCTTCACTCAGCGTTGCCAGCTTGCCGAAGCGCCGCCACAGCTCATCCAGCGCGAGCGCGGCAGGGGCTGCACCGTTACTGACAATCATTAATTTCTCACCGCGCAACGGGCGCATATGGCTTAACGTCTCAACGGCGGAAAAAAGCTCGTGCGTATCCTGCACCCGCAGCAACCCCGCGCGCTGGATGGCGGCGTCCCAGGCGGGATCCATGCCGGAATGCGAATGCAGCAGACGCTGTGCCGCAGGGCTTCGTCCGCTTTTAATCACCAGGATCGGCTTATTGCGCGAAGCGCTTCGTGAAGCCGAGACAAAACGACGCGCGTCGCTGAGGTGCTCAAGATAAAGCAGGATCGCACTTGTTTTGCTGTCACGCGCCAGAAAATCCAGCAGTTCATCAACATCGATATCCAGGCTGTCGCCCAGGGCAATGAAGTAGGAGAATCCCATTTCACGCTGCTGCGCCCAGTCGAGGATGGTGTTCGATACCGCAGCCGACTGCGAGATAAACGCGAGTTTGCCTTTGCGGATTGGAACCGGGGAGAAACTGGCATTCAGCCCCTGCCAGGGGGCGAGCAGGCCCAGACTGTTTGGCCCAAGAATGCGCATTTGATAGCGGCTGGCGCAGGCCAGGAGCTCGGCTTTCTGTTCAGGGGGGGACGAGAGAATAATGCAGGTTTTACACCCCTTCTTGCCGAGTGATTCCAGCAGTTCCGGGTTACGCTTCGCGTTTGTACAGAGTACGGCAAGATCCGGCACGAAAGGCAGGCTTTGTACGTCAGGCCATGCAAGCACCCCCTGAACGGCCTTATAAGCCGGCGTGACGGGCATGACGGGGCCATTAAACCCACCGGCCAGCAGGTTGCGCATCATCAGATAGCCAGCACGATCCGGTTTCATTGATGCGCCGATGACGGCAATGGATTTAGGACGAAGTAGCGCTTCTAACCCTCGCTGGCTCATGCAGGCCTCCTGTGAATGCAAGCGACCTGATGATTTTAAACGCTTTCTGGCTCGAGTGCTGTGACGCTGCCCTTATGAACGGTTTTTCCCGCCAGATAGCGCTCCCGGAAGCATGAGAAATGGTTGCCAAGAGCCCCAGCCGCAGCGGTGTCTCCCGCTAAATCCAGAAGCGCAATGGCCACTTCGGCGGTGCAGTATTGCCCTTCAGCATGCGCTTCACGCAGGCGGTAGGCGGAGACGCGGGAAAGATCGACAGAAATCACCGGCAGCGCGTCGAGATAGGGGCTTTTGCGAAACATTTTCCGCGCTTCGGTCCAGGTACCGTCCAGCATAATAAACAGCGGTGGTTTACCGGATGGCGGCACCGAAAGCACCTGGCGATCCACGCCTGCATATGAAGCAGGGAAAACGACCATCGGCTGATAGTCCTTGCTTGCCACTAAATCGAGCAGGGCCTGAGGTGGCTCCGTACGGGACCACTGAAACGCGGCCGTATCCGGCAGAATATCGGCGATAAGACGCCCTGTATTGCTGGGTTTCATCGGCTCGGTATCGAACATGACCAGACAAAAACGGCTCTCCGCCGTATTTGGAGCCAGCGTCTCGCACAGACAAACCTTCAGCGGCAGCAGGCAGCGCTGACAGCGGCGAATACGGTTGCCTCGGGCGAGGAACGGTCGGGTGGCGCGCGCAAGGCGTTCGGCGCGTAATTTAAGGACAGCGTTATCAGTCATGGGCGAAATGCAGGAAAAACATTATTTTCGCAGAGGCGGGAGCGGGGCACAAGATGTGCCCCGTGAATGTTACAGCGACTCGTTTAACCAGCTTTCAAAAGGCGCTTTTGGAACCGCACCGTTGAGCATATCGATCACTTCGCCATTTTTGAAAATCATAATGGTCGGGATGCTGCGAATACGAAAACGCGCGCTCAGTTCGGGTTCGGCTTCGGTATTGACCTTAACGAACCGCATTTTTCCGCTGCGTTCTTCGGCCACATCTTCGAAGATCGGCGCGAAGCTACGGCATGGGCCGCACCAGGGCGCCCAGAAATCGATCACGACAGGAAGATCGTCCTTGAGGAGTTTGTCCAGCGTAGCACCCGTCGCGTTAATGACATCGCCATCAAATAATTCATGGCCACAACGTCCGCATTTCGCACCATCTTCCATCCGATCGTCCGGAATGCGATTAAGAGCCTGACAGTTGGCACATACGGTATTCATAACTAACCTCTGATAGAGCCGTGGGACAGCGGCAGAACGCCGATAATGTTTCTAATATGTTACATATTATCAATGAGCCTGTTTGAAACAACAATGCGTTTTATTCAATGAGAACAATAGTCACAGGCTTTTGTACGAAATTATGGCTATGCGCTGGCACATCGGGTAATCTGCGCGCTTCGCGCAGCGCTGGTGGAGAAAAGCATGAACGACGAAATGAAAAACAAAAGCGGCAAGGTCAAAGTGATGTATGTCCGCAGTGATGATGACTCTGATAAACGCACCCAAAATCCGCGTACCGGAAAAGGTGGCGGGCGTCCGGCGTCTTCTCGTGCAGACGGTGGCCGTCGCCCCGCCCGCGATGACAAAAATACCCGCGGTGATGACCGCAAACGTGACGATCGCAAACGCGATGACCGTCCGCGTTCCGACCGCCCACGCAGTGACCGTCCACGCGACGATCGTCCGCGTGATGACTTCTCACGCGATAACGCCTCCCCGTGGCGCACCGTTTCTCGCGCCCCTGGCGATGAGACGCCGGAAAAAGCCGATCACGGCGGTATCAGCGGTAAAAGCTTTATCGACCCGGAAGTGCTGCGCCGTCAGCGTGCGGAAGAGACCCGCGTGTATGGCGAAAACGCCTGCCAGGCGCTGTTCCAGAGCCGTCCTGAGTGTATCGTCCGCGCCTGGTTTATCCAGAGCGTGACCCCGCGATTTAAAGAAGCGCTGCGCTGGATGGCCGCGAACCGTAAAGCCTACCACGTCGTGGATGATGCCGAGCTGACCAAAGCGTCCGGTACTGAACACCACGGCGGCGTCTGCTTCCTGATCAAAAAACGTAATGGCACGACCGTGCAGCAGTGGGTCAGCCAGGCGGATGCCGATGACTGCGTGCTGGCGCTGGAAGATGTGGGTAACCCGCACAACCTGGGCGCAATGATGCGCAGCTGCGCGCACTTTGGCGTGAAAGGCGTGCTGTTGCAGGATGCCGCGCTGCTGGAATCCGGTGCCGCGATCCGTACTGCGGAAGGCGGAGCCGAGCACGTACAGCCGATCACCGGCGACAGCGTTCTGGATGCCCTTGAGCAGTTCCGTAAAGCGGGCTATTCCATCGTGACTACCTCGAGCCATTCCGGTACGCCGCTGTTTAAAGCGACGCTGCCGCGTAAAATGGTGCTGGTATTAGGTCAGGAACGCGATGGTCTGTCTGACGCGGCGCTCTCCAGTGCGGATCTGAGCGTCTCTATCGACGGAACAGGCAATGTGGAAAGTCTGAACGTATCCGTTGCGACCGGCGTACTGCTGGCCGAGTGGTGGCGTCAGAACAAGGCATAAGCCTCTTAATGTGCCGGGCCTGACCCGGCACATTCAAATCCTACTCGCTCTCTGCCGGTAATACAGGCATCCAGTCAATTGGCGTTTCGCCACGTTTTTCCAGCCATTCATTCGCCAGAACAAAATGATTACTGCCAAAGAAACCGCGATGAGCAGACAGCGGTGACGGATGCGGTGCTTTCAACACGTGATGACGCTGACGATCGATAATCGCCCCTTTCTTCTGCGCGTGAGAACCCCAGAGTAAAAACACGACCCCTTCACGATGCTCGTTGATAAGGCTGATGACTTTATCGGTAAAGGTCTCCCACCCAAGGCTGGCGTGCGAGTGCGCCTGGCCCGCTCGTACGGTAAGCACCGTATTCAGTAACAGCACGCCCTGGCGCGCCCAGCTTTCCAGGTAGCCGTGGTTTGGCCGGGTAAAATCGGGCACGGTTCCCTCAAGCTCTTTATACATGTTGAGCAGAGAAGGGGGGATAGCCACGCCCGGACGGACGGAAAACGCCAGCCCATGCGCCTGCCCAGGGCCGTGATAGGGATCCTGGCCCAGAATGACCACTTTCACATCGCTCAGTTCGGTGTAGCGAAAGGCGTTGAACACATCTTTCTGCGGCGGGTAAATCGTCTGTCCGGACTGACGCTCAGCGGCAACGGTGCTGAGCGTATTGATAAAATAAGGCTGCTGCTTTTCTTCTGCCAGCACGTCATGCCAGGTTAAAGGTGTTGTCATCTCGCTCTCCTGCGAATCTCAATCTGTGACTAGCTTACCTGTTTAACCCCGGTGAGCAAAATTACACGCTGAAAAGTGCGCTAAGTGGCTAAATTTATTTTGAAAAGATGCAGGGAAAGTTGAGTTGGTAAGGTTGCGAAATTGATCTAAAACAATAAATTCAAACCACACTCTTTATGTGGTTGGTGTTTTTGTTGATTTAAATCAATAAATCACCGGGGTGTGAATGATATATATACACACAAGAAACAATGGTTTTACCAATTGGCCGCGAGAGGCCGACATCAGTTAATGTAGCCTAGGGAGGCAACACATGATTACAGGTATCCAGATTACTAAAGCTGCAAATGACGATCTGCTCAATTCTTTCTGGCTGCTGGACAGCGAGAAAAACGAAGCGCGCTGTGTCGTTGCGAAAGCGGGTTTTGCTGAAGATGAAATCGTGCCGGTGAGCAAACTGGGCGAAATCGAGTACCGTGAAATTCCAATGGAAGTGAAGCCGGAAGTGCGCGTGGAAGGTGGTCAGCACCTGAACGTAAACGTACTGCGCCGCGAAACGCTGATGGACGCGGTTGAGCACCCTGAAAAATACCCACAGCTAACTATCCGCGTGTCCGGCTATGCGGTTCGCTTTAACTCACTGACTCCAGAACAGCAGCGCGACGTTATCGCCCGTACCTTTACTGAAAGCCTGTAACGGCTTCAGCAGGGGGGAATAAAAAAGCCGGGGAAATCCCCGGCTTTTTTTTACTCTTCAGTTTTCGTCTCTGGTGCGGCAGAGCTTGGCTTACGGCGCTTACCAATATTTTTGGTATCGCGGTGGCGCTGCTTCACGCGCGGTTTCTCTTTTTCTTTCTCTTTTCTCTCAGCACGTTTCGCGAGCGCTTTCTTGGACGGTTTACCCGTCATCTTTTCACTCGGCGCGCGTGTGGTCGGGCGGAGTTCGTCAATGACGCGCGCTTTCAGCGGCTCATCAACATAGCGGCCAATCTTCTGCAGCAGCAGGTAGTCATGCGCTTCGACCAGTGAAATCGCAATCCCTTTGCGGCCCGCGCGGCCGGTACGGCCAATACGGTGCAGGTAGGTATCTCCGCTGCGCGGCATATCGAAGTTAATGACGTGGCTGACGTCCGGGATGTCGATCCCACGCGCGGCAACGTCAGTCGCAACCAGCACGTTAACGCGACCGTCGGTCAGGCGCTTGATGCCTTCGGTACGCTTGATCTGCGCCATCTCGCCTTCAAGATAGCAGTTGTTGATCCCGGCGTTACGCAGCATTTCAGCCAGCTCGTGCACGCGCTCGCGCTTACGCACAAACACGATTGTGCGCAGAGCATCTTCCTGCTTCAGCAGGTGTTTCAGCAATTCGACCTTGTGTTCGAGGTTGTCCGCGCGGTAGTACCACTGGTGGATCTTCTTACGCTCACGGGTGGACGGCGTCGCCGAGACTTCAACCGGATCTTCCAGCAGACGCTCTGCGAAGTCTTTGATCGCTTCCCCTTCGAGGGTGGCAGAGAACAGCATCGTCTGGTTACGCCAGCGCGTTTCCCCGGCAATATGCTCGATATCCTGTGCGAAGCCCATGTCCAGCATGCGGTCGGCTTCGTCGAGGATCAGCGTTTCAACCGCGCGGCAGTCGAAGTTCTCTTCTTTAATGTACTGCAGCAGGCGTCCCGTCGTCGCAACGACGATGTCCTGGTTTTCGCTGAACACTTCGGCGTGGTTCATATACGCAACGCCGCCGGTGATGGTGGCGATATCCAGATGAGTATTTGCCGCGAGTTCACGCGCGTGATCGGCAACCTGCATTGCCAGTTCGCGCGTTGGCGTCAGGATTAAAATACGCGGCGGGCCAGATTTTTTACGTGGAAAATCGAGCAGATGCTGCAACACAGGCAGCAAATAGGCTGCTGTCTTCCCCGTGCCGGTTGGCGCAGAACCGAGCACATCGCGGCCCTCAAGCGCAGGCGGAATGGCCGCTGCCTGAATGGCGGTCGGGCGTGTAAAGCCTTTGCTCTCAAGTGCATTGAGCAGGCTTTCATCGAGTTCAAGTTCGGAAAAAGTCGTTACAGTCATGTTCTACCTCTGTGTGGGGCGCTGATTATAGACGTTACGGCTGTAATCTTCATCTGTTTGTATGGATATCGCTTTTCGGCCACTTCGCTTTCCCCTATGCTACTCCAGTTTCACTTAGAAGGTTGCCCTGACATGTCTCAACTCAAAGCGCAGCTGCGCCGCGATGGTTTTACGTTCAAACAATTTTTTGTCGCCCACGATCGCTGTGCCATGAAAGTCGGTACAGACGGTATTTTACTGGGAGCGTGGGCGCCTGTCGCAGGTGTTAAGCGTATTCTTGATATTGGTACTGGCAGCGGGCTGGTGGCGTTGATGCTGGCGCAGCGTACGGAAGAACATGTCACCATTGATGCCGTCGAACTGGATGCGCAGGCTGCAGAGCAGGCGAGTGACAATGTGGCCGAATCTCCCTGGGCAGCCCGAATGATGGTGGAATGCGCAGATGTGCTCGCCTGGGCGTCTGAACAAACCGCGCGTTACGATCTGATCGTCAGCAACCCTCCCTACTACGAGCCCGGCGTTGAGTGCGGGACACCCGAGCGTGAACAGGCGCGTTATACCGGCTCCCTCGATCATAAAGCGCTGCTCACCAGTGCGGCAGAACTCATCTCCGAAGACGGTTTTTTCTGCGTGGTCCTGCCTGAGAGTACCGGCAACACGTTCATCGGTATCGCGCAGGAGATCGGCTGGACATTACGTCTGCGTACCGATATTTCGGATACGGAAGGACGACTGCCGCACCGCGTGCTGCTGGCGCTCTCGCCAAAAGAGGGTGAATGCTTTAATGACCGAATGGTGATCCGTGGGCCAGACCAGCGTTATTCCGAAGATTACACTGCTCTGACCCAGGCGTTTTATCTGTTTATGTAAACCTGCGGGGCGAGTATCGACGGGCCGGACTCAGCAAGCTGATCCGGGTAGTCCAGGGTATAGTGCAGCCCGCGGCTCTCTTTACGCATCATCGCGCAGCGAACGATCAGCTCGGCAACCTGCACCAGATTGCGCAGCTCCAGCAGGTTATTGGATACGCGGAAATTGGCATAGTACTCATCAATTTCCTGTTGCAGCATGGTGATGCGGCGCAAGGCGCGTTCCAGGCGTTTCGTGGTGCGCACAATCCCCACGTAGTCCCACATAAACAACCGTAGCTCATGCCAGTTGTGCTGGATCACGACCAGCTCGTCCGGGTTATCCACCCGGCTTTCATCCCAGGCTGGCAGGTGCTCTGTCTCGCGGGCGTAAGGCATGCGCCTGGTGATGTCTTCCGCTGCTGACCAGCCGTACACCAGACATTCAAGCAGCGAGTTAGAGGCCATACGGTTCGCGCCGTGAAGTCCGGTATAGCTGACCTCACCGATAGCATACAGACCGTCCACATCGGTACGTCCATGATCGTCAACCATCACGCCACCGCAGGTATAGTGGGCCGCTGGCACAATGGGCACCGGATCGCGCGTTAAATCAATGCCAAGATTGAGCAGCTTTTCGTAAATCATCGGGAAATGCTGGCGAATGAACTCAGCTGGCTTATGGCTGATATCAAGATACATGCAGTCCACGCCAAGACGTTTCATTTCATGATCGATGGCGCGGGCAACGATATCGCGCGGGGCCAGTTCACCCCGGGCGTCAAAGTCGGGCATAAAGCGGGAGCCGTCAGGACGCTTCAGATAAGCACCTTCACCGCGCAGGGCTTCCGTCAGCAGGAAGTTGCGCGCCTGGGGGTGAAACAGGGCGGTTGGGTGAAACTGATTAAACTCGAGGTTAGCCACCCGGCAGCCTGCGCGCCAGGCCATAGCGATACCGTCTCCGGAGGCAATGTCCGGGTTCGTGGTGTACTGATACACCTTGGAGGCGCCGCCCGTAGCCAGTACCACAGCCTTCGCCTGGCAGGTCTCCACCTTCTCTTTATTACGGTTCCAGACCCAGGCGCCCACCACGCGACGCGTGCCGGGCAGGCCAATCTTGTCGGAAATGATCAGGTCAACGGCATTACTTCGCTCGAGAACGCGAATATTAGGATGGCTCAGCGCTTTACTGACCAGCGTAGTTTCCACTTCTTTTCCGGTGGCATCCGCTGCGTGCAGGATGCGGCGGTGGCTATGGCCGCCTTCGCGTGTCAGGTGGTAGCTCTCTTCACCGTTGGGTTGAATCTGAGTATCGAATAAGACGCCCTGGTCGATGAGCCACTGAACGCAGTGACGGGCGTTGCTGGCGACAAACTCTGCGGCGTGCGCATCCACGATCCCGGCCCCGGCAATCAGCGTATCATCGACGTGGGACGCAATGCTGTCTGTCTCATCAAACACGGCGGCAATGCCGCCCTGGGCATAAAACGTGGAACCTTCACTTATCGGTCCTTTACTCAGAACGATAACGTTTTGATGCTCGGCCAGGCGCAGCGCCAGAGAGAGACCGGCAGCGCCGCTGCCGATGATCAGTACATCACAATGGAGTTCAGGTGTTGTGTTCATGATTGTTGTTTAATTTACTAAACAGTGTTGGGTCAGAATAGCACTCGAATGCGATTTATCGCACGTTTTTTTTAGAGGCTGTTGCAATGGCTAAACGCGTAAGCGGAGGTAAACGGAGGGTAAATGAGTGAAATTATTTTGCGAAGCAGATCGTTAGCGTCAGATTTTGTGGTGAAATAAAGCCTGTGTTGCGTTACTCTTCTGGCGGGAAAAAGATGTTTCTTGTCAGAAAGTGGTGTGGATCGTGAACAGACTTATAATGAGAGAAAATGAACAGTCTGCGACGCGATGAACAAAAACAAAGGCGTTACGGAACTTATTGAAGATCAGACACTCTAATTCGGTGCTTGCTCAAAGTGCGGTATTTTAGAGTGGCGTTTCGATAACGCGTGGAATTTAGGTTTGGGGAGACATTACCTCGGATGAGCGAGCAGTTAACGGACCAGGTCCTGGTTGAACGGGTCCAGAAGGGAGATCAGAAAGCCTTTAACCTACTGGTGGTGCGCTACCAGCATAAGG
The DNA here is from genome assembly GCF_043974075.1 of Enterobacter sp. ECC-019. NCBI lineage: Bacteria > Pseudomonadati > Pseudomonadota > Gammaproteobacteria > Enterobacterales > Enterobacteriaceae > Enterobacter > Enterobacter sp. ECC-019. The sequence goes on along the minus strand of NZ_CP143759.1, from coordinate 4,269,504 downwards.
TGGCGAGCCTGGTTTCCCGCTATGTACCGTCAGGCGATGTGCCTGATGTTGTGCAAGAGTCTTTTATTAAGGCCTATCGCGCGCTGGATTCTTTCCGGGGAGATAGTGCTTTTTATACCTGGCTGTACCGTATTGCGGTCAATACGGCAAAGAATTATCTGGTCGCTCAGGGCCGTCGTCCGCCTTCAAGTGATGTGGACGCAATCGACGCCGAAAACTTCGAAAGTGGCGGCGCATTGAAAGAAATTTCGAACCCTGAGAACTTAATGTTGTCAGAAGAACTGAGACAAATCGTTTTTCGCACGATCGAGTCGCTCCCGGAAGATTTACGCATGGCAATTACGTTACGGGAGCTGGATGGTCTGAGCTATGAAGAGATAGCCGCTATCATGGATTGTCCGGTCGGCACGGTACGTTCACGAATTTTCCGTGCGCGAGAAGCTATTGATAATAAAGTTCAACCGCTTATCAGGCGTTGACGATAGCGGGATACTGGAAAAGGTATTAGGCATGCAGAAAGAAAAACTTTCCGCTTTAATGGATGGTGAAACGGTGGATAGCGAGCTGCTCAACGAGCTGTCTCATTCACCCGAAATGCAAGAGACCTGGGAGAGTTACCATCTCATCCGTGACACCCTTCGCGGTGACACCGGCGAGGTTCTCCATTTCGATATCTCAGCCCGCGTCATGGCGGCGATTGAGAATGAGCCTGTTCATCAGACCACTCCGCTGATTCCTGAAGCTCAACCTGCGCCTCACCAGTGGCAGAAAATGCCGTTCTGGCAAAAGGTGCGTCCGTGGGCCAGCCAGCTTACCCAAATGGGTGTGGCTGCATGCGTATCGCTTGCAGTTATTGTTGGCGTCCAGCACTATAATACTCAGTCTGAAACTAATCAGCAGCCAGAAGCGCCAGTGTTTAACACACTGCCGATGATGGGCAAAGCCAGCCCGGTAAGCCTGGGCGTACCGGCTGATGCTTCCGCCAGCGGCGGTCAGCAACAGCAGGTTCAGGAGCAGCGCCGTCGCATTAATGCGATGTTGCAGGATTACGAGTTGCAGCGTCGTCTGCACTCTGAACAGCTTCAGTTTGAGCAGGCCCAGACCCAGCAAGCTGCTGTGCAGGTGCCCGGAAACCAAACTTTAGGAACGCAATCGCAGTAATGAAGCAACTTTGGTTCGCCATGTCTCTGATGGCGGGTAGCCTGTTCTTCTCTGCCAACGCCTCGGCTGATGTTTCATCCGGGGCGTTGTTGCAGCAAATGAATCTGGCTAGCCAGTCACTCAATTACGAGTTGGCATTTATCAGCATCAATAAGCAGGGCGTCGAGTCGTTACGCTATCGTCATGCCCGTCTTGATAACCAGCCACTCGCTCAGCTTCTGCAGATGGATGGCCCGCGTCGGGAAGTTGTCCAGCGTGGCAACGAAATCAGCTATTTCGAGCCAGGCCTGGAACCTTTCACGCTGAATGGCGATTATATCGTTGATTCTCTACCGTCACTCATTTACACCGACTTCAAACGGCTTGCTCCTTACTACGATTTTATTTCGGTAGGGCGTACCCGCATCGCGGACAGACTGTGCGAGGTGATTCGCGTTGTTGCCCGGGACGGAACGCGCTACAGCTATATCGTCTGGATTGACGCCGAAACCAAACTCCCCATGCGTGTTGACCTCCTCGACCGTGACGGCGAAACGCTTGAACAGTTCCGGGTTATCTCCTTCAGCGTGAATAATCAGGTTGGTAACAGCATGCAGAACCTGTCTAAGGCCAGCCTGCCGCCGCTGCTTTCTGTTCCTGCCGGGGATTCCGTTAAGTTCAACTGGGTACCTGCCTGGATCCCGCAAGGGTTTAGCGAAGTGTCCAGCAGCCGTCGTCAGCTGCCAACGATTGAAACGCCGGTGGAATCGCGCCTCTATTCTGACGGATTGTTCAGCTTCTCGGTGAATATTAATCGCGCAACGGCAAACAGCGCCGAACAAATGCTGCGTACCGGGCGCCGTACGGTGAGTACAACGGTCCGCGATAACGCAGAGATCACCATTGTGGGAGAACTTCCTCCGCAAACGGCGAAGCGCATCTCCGACAGCATTAAATTCAGGGCCGCACAATGATCAAAGAGTGGGCGACGGTTGTCTCGTGGCAGAACGGCATCGCGCTGGTGAGCTGCGATGTAAAAGCCTCATGTAATAGCTGCGCATCCCGCGCCGGCTGCGGCAGCCGCGTGCTGAATAAGCTCGGGCCGCAAACATCGCACACGATTTCTGTGCCAAGCGAACAGCCGCTGATGGCGGGGCAAAAGGTAGAGCTGGGCATCGCGGAAGGCAGTCTGCTTAGCTCCGCTATGCTGGTGTATCTCTCTCCGCTGGTCGGGCTGTTTATCATGGGCGGCCTGTTTCAGATGCTTTTTGGTACCGATGTGGCCGCCATGTGCGGTGCCGCATTGGGTGGCGTAGGGGGATTCTGGCTTGCCAAAGGTCTCTCTCCGACGCTCGCCGCGCGCGAGGAGTGGCAGCCTGTCATTCTCAGCGTTGGGCTGGCGCCAGACCAGCTTCGTGTTGAAACGCTCTCTTCTGAGGCCCGGTGATCCATCGGGCTTTATCATTTTTTACACCCTAAAACAGAAAACGTCCTTTCTTCACGCAATACCTGTCTCTAAGTGCATTTCCAGGTAGCGAGGATGTAGTGTAGAATGCTGCGTTTTCGCACTGAAAAACGTCAGGCTAAGAACAGCGGCCTCCAGGAATTCGTAAGGCATAATTATTTAACTATATGAAGAACATACGTAACTTTTCGATCATTGCTCACATTGACCACGGTAAGTCGACGCTGTCTGACCGTATTATCCAGATTTGCGGTGGCCTGTCTGATCGTGAAATGGAAGCCCAGGTTCTGGACTCCATGGACCTGGAACGCGAACGCGGTATCACCATTAAAGCGCAGAGCGTTACGCTTGATTACAAAGCGGCTGATGGTGAAACCTATCAACTGAACTTTATCGACACCCCAGGCCACGTTGACTTCTCCTATGAGGTTTCACGCTCGCTCGCGGCCTGTGAAGGTGCGCTGCTGGTGGTGGATGCCGGGCAGGGCGTTGAAGCCCAGACCCTGGCAAACTGCTACACCGCGATGGAAATGGATCTTGAAGTTGTGCCGGTTTTGAACAAGATCGACCTGCCAGCCGCCGATCCTGAGCGCGTAGCGGAAGAGATTGAAGATATTGTCGGCATTGACGCGACCGATGCCGTGCGCTGCTCCGCGAAAACCGGTGTGGGCGTGACCGACGTACTGGAACGCCTGGTACGTGACATTCCGGCCCCGGAAGGCGATCCTGATGCGCCACTGCAGGCGCTGATTATCGACTCCTGGTTCGATAACTATCTGGGTGTTGTCTCACTGGTGCGTATTAAAAACGGCACCATGCGTAAAGGCGACAAAATCAAGGTAATGAGTACCGGACAGGTCTACAACGCCGACCGTCTGGGCATCTTCACGCCAAAACAGGTTGACCGTACCGAGCTGACGTGCGGCGAGGTAGGCTGGCTGGTCTGCGCCATTAAAGACATCCTCGGCGCGCCGGTGGGCGATACCCTGACCGGTGCGCGTAACCCGGCAGATAAAGCGCTGCCAGGCTTTAAAAAGGTGAAACCGCAGGTTTATGCGGGCCTGTTCCCTGTCAGCTCTGACGACTATGAAAACTTCCGCGACGCGCTCGGTAAACTGAGCCTGAACGATGCTTCCCTGTTCTACGAGCCAGAAAGCTCAACGGCGCTGGGCTTCGGCTTCCGCTGTGGCTTCCTCGGTCTGCTGCATATGGAGATCATTCAGGAGCGTCTGGAGCGTGAATACGATCTGGATCTGATCACCACGGCACCGACCGTAGTCTATGAAGTTGAAACCACCTCGAAAGAAGTGATCTACGTCGACAGCCCGTCCAAGCTGCCGCCGCTGAACAACATTCATGAACTGCGTGAGCCTATTGCAGAGTGTCACATGCTGCTGCCGCAGGAATTCCTGGGTAACGTCATTACGCTGTGTATTGAGAAGCGTGGCGTGCAGACCAACATGGTTTACCACGGTAACCAGGTGGCGCTGACCTATGAAATCCCAATGGCGGAAGTGGTTCTCGACTTCTTTGACCGTCTGAAGTCCACCTCCCGTGGCTATGCGTCTCTGGATTACAACTTCAAACGCTTCCAGGCCTCCAACATGGTGCGTGTGGATGTGCTGATCAACGGCGAGCGTGTGGATGCGCTGGCGCTGATCACCCACAACGACAATGCGCCATACCGTGGCCGCGAGCTGGTTGAGAAGATGAAAGAGCTGATCCCGCGTCAGCAGTTCGATATCGCGATTCAGGCGGCCATTGGCAACCACATTATCGCGCGTTCAACCGTGAAACAGCTGCGTAAAAACGTTCTTGCCAAGTGCTATGGCGGTGACGTCAGCCGTAAGAAAAAGCTGCTGCAGAAGCAGAAAGAAGGTAAGAAGCGTATGAAGCAGGTCGGTAACGTCGAGCTGCCGCAGGAAGCATTCCTTGCCATCCTTCATGTTGGTAAAGACGGCAAATAACCCTAAGGAGTTGGCATGGCGAACATGTTTGCCCTGATCCTGGTCATTGCTACCCTGGTGACAGGTCTGCTGTGGTGTCTGGATAAGTTTATCTTCGCCCCAAAACGTCGTGAGCGTCAGGCTGCCGCACAGGCAGCAACTGGCGATGGGATTGACGCGAAAACCCTGAAGAAAGTCGGCCCGAAACCGGGCTGGCTGGAAACGGGCGCCTCGGTATTTCCGGTGCTGGCGATTGTGCTGGTGGTACGTTCGTTTATTTACGAGCCGTTCCAAATCCCATCAGGTTCAATGATGCCAACGCTGCTGATTGGTGATTTTATTCTGGTAGAGAAGTTTGCCTACGGCATTAAAGATCCTATCTACCAGAAAACGCTGATCGAAACCGGTCATCCGAAACGCGGCGACATCGTGGTGTTCAAATATCCGGAAGATCCGCGCCTGGACTACATCAAGCGTGCGGTAGGTCTGCCGGGTGATAAAGTCACTTACGATCCGGTTGCGAAAGAAGTCACCGTTCAGCCGGGCTGCAGCTCCGGTACCGCATGTGAAAACGCGCTGCCAATCACCTACTCAAACGTTGAGCCAAGTGATTTTGTGCAGACCTTCGCCCGTCGTAACGGCGGCGAAGCGACCAGCGGATTCTTCCAGGTACCGAAAGGTGAAACCAAAGAGGACGGCATCCGTCTGGTTGAGCGCAAAGAGACGCTGGGCGATGTGACGCACCGAATCCTCACCGTGCCAATCGCGCAGGATCAGCTGGGAATGTACTATCGCCAGCCGGGCCAGCAGCTGGCGAGCTGGATTGTACCGCCAGGACATTACTTCATGATGGGTGACAACCGCGATAACTCTGCGGACAGCCGTTACTGGGGCTTTGTGCCGGAAGCGAATCTGGTCGGTAAAGCCACCGCCATCTGGATGAGTTTTGAGAAGCAGGAAGGCGAATGGCCGACCGGAGTACGCCTGAATCGTATCGGCGGAATCCATTAATTCTCAATAAATGAACGCGTAGCCGCTTTAATTAGCGGCTACGTGAATTATTTCCACGATAAATCTCTTCGAACTAACGACATCCCCTGTCGTTGTGTATAGAATATTCCCCCGAAGTTTAAGGTTGGCCCTGCAAGGGTGCCACGGCACACGAAACCGCGTTGGTCTTCTCAGGTCGGTTTCGTGTGCTGCATTTTTGACGCATTCATTTATTGGTATCGCATGAACCCCATCGTAATTAATCGGCTTCAACGGAAGCTGGGCTACACTTTTCATCATCAGGAGTTGTTGCAACAGGCATTAACCCACCGCAGTGCCAGCAGCAAACATAATGAGCGTCTCGAGTTTTTAGGCGACTCTATTTTAAGTTTCGTGATTGCGAATGCGCTTTATCACCGTTTCCCGCGGGTGGATGAAGGTGATATGAGCCGCATGCGTGCCACGCTGGTTCGGGGTAATACCCTTGCGGAAATCGCGCGCGAATTTGAGCTGGGCGAATGTCTGCGTCTTGGTCCGGGTGAACTGAAAAGCGGCGGCTTCCGTCGTGAATCTATTCTTGCCGATACGGTCGAAGCATTAATTGGTGGTGTGTTCCTGGACAGCGATATCCAGACCGTAGAAAAGCTGATCCTGAACTGGTATCAGACCCGTCTGGACGAAATCAGTCCGGGCGATAAACAAAAAGATCCGAAAACGCGTCTGCAGGAATATTTGCAGGGTCGTCATCTGCCGCTGCCATCTTATCTGGTGGTACAGGTACGTGGCGAAGCGCACGATCAGGAATTTACCATCCATTGCCAGGTCAGTGGCCTGAGTGAACCGGTGGTGGGCACAGGTTCAAGCCGTCGTAAGGCTGAACAGGCTGCCGCCGAACAGGCGTTAAAAATGCTGGAGCTGGAATGAGCATCGACAAAACCTATTGCGGATTTATTGCCATCGTCGGACGTCCGAACGTTGGCAAATCCACCCTGCTGAATAATCTGCTCGGGCAGAAGATTTCTATCACCTCGCGTAAGGCGCAGACCACGCGTCACCGCATCGTCGGCATCCATACTGAAGGCGCGTATCAGGCGATCTACGTCGATACCCCAGGCCTGCACATGGAAGAGAAGCGTGCCATCAACCGTCTGATGAACAAGGCGGCGAGCAGCTCGATTGGCGACGTAGAGCTGGTGATTTTCGTTGTTGAAGGCACCCGCTGGACGCCGGATGACGAGATGGTGCTGAACAAGCTGCGTGACGGCAAAACGCCGGTCATCCTCGCGGTCAACAAAGTGGATAACGTGCAGGAAAAGGCCGACCTGCTGCCGCATCTGCAGTGGCTCGGTAGCCAGATGAACTTTCTCGACATCGTGCCGCTGTCTGCTGAGACCGGCCTGAACGTTGATACCATCGCGGGCATCGTGCGTAAGCATCTGCCGGAAGCGATTCATCACTTCCCGGAAGACTACATCACCGATCGCTCTCAGCGCTTTATGGCGTCTGAAATCATCCGTGAAAAGCTGATGCGTTTCCTGGGCGCTGAATTGCCGTACTCTGTGACGGTGGAGATCGAGCGTTTCCAGACCAACGAGCGTGGCGGCTACGACATCAACGGCCTGATCCTCGTTGAGCGCGAAGGGCAGAAGAAGATGGTGATCGGCAACAAAGGGGCCAAGATCAAAACCATCGGTATCGAAGCCCGTAAGGACATGATGGAGATGTTCGAAGCGCCGGTTCACCTCGAACTGTGGGTGAAAGTGAAATCTGGCTGGGCCGATGATGAGCGTGCTCTGCGCAGCCTCGGTTACGGCGAAGATCAGTAACTCAAGACGACGAGTATAATGGAAGGTTGGCAGCGTGCCTTCGTTCTCCATAGTCGTCCCTGGAGCGAAACCAGCCTCATGCTGGACGTCTTCACGGAAGAGTCGGGCCGCGTGCGCCTTGTTGCGAAAGGTGCACGTTCCAAACGTTCTAATTTGAAAGGTGCCCTACAGCCTTTCACGCCGCTGCTGGTTCGCTTTGGCGGGCGAGGGGAAGTCAAAACCCTGCGCAGTGCAGAAGCCGTCTCCCTGGCGCTTCCTCTTTCTGGCATCACGCTCTACAGCGGTCTGTATGTCAACGAACTCATCTCACGGGTTCTTGAGCATGAGACTCGCTTCTCTGAACTTTTCTTCGATTATCTGCACTGTATCCAGGCGCTGGCTGGCGCAACCAGCACGCCCGAACCCGCCTTGCGTCGTTTCGAACTGGCGCTGCTGGGCCACCTCGGGTACGGCGTAGACTTTCTGCACTGTGCGGGCAGTGGGGACGAGGTTGAAGACACCATGACCTACCGCTACCGCGAAGAAAAGGGCTTCATTGCCAGTATCGTGATAGACAATAGCACCTTTACCGGGCGCCAGCTCCGGGCGCTGTATGAGCGCGAGTTTCCCGATCAGGACACCCTGCGCGCAGCAAAACGCTTTACCCGGATTGCCCTCAAGCCGTATCTTGGCGGTAAGCCCTTAAAGAGCCGCGAATTATTCAGGCAGTTTGTGCCGAAACGTTAGACCACAGAATCGAAAAGAAAACCGAGGATTGTCATGGCTGAATTACTGTTAGGCGTCAACATCGATCATATCGCCACGCTGCGTAATGCGCGCGGCACGGCGTATCCCGATCCGGTTCAGGCAGCGTTTATCGCTGAACAGGCTGGCGCTGATGGCATTACCGTTCACCTGCGTGAAGACCGTCGCCACATTACCGACCGCGACGTGCGCATTCTGCGTCAGACGCTGGACACCCGTATGAATCTGGAGATGGCGGTCACCGAAGAGATGCTGACCATTGCCTGCGAGACCCAACCGCATTTCTGCTGCCTGGTGCCGGAAAAACGCCAGGAAGTGACCACCGAAGGCGGTCTGGATGTGGCCGGGCAGCTCGACAAAATGCGCGATGCCTGCAAACGTCTGGCGGATGCCGGTATCCTGGTTTCTCTGTTTATCGACGCCGATTTCGCCCAGATTAAAGCGGCGGCCGACGTGGGCGCACCGTATATCGAAATTCACACCGGCTGCTATGCCGATGCCAAAAATGACGCCGAACAGGCCAAAGAGCTGGAGCGTATCGCCAAAGCGGCCACGTATGCCTCAAGCCTGGGCCTGAAGGTTAATGCCGGTCACGGCCTGACTTACCACAACGTGAAGGCCATTGCCGCCCTGCCGGAAATGCACGAGCTGAACATCGGCCACGCCATCATTGGCCGTGCGGTGATGAGTGGTCTGAAAGAGGCGGTCTCAGAGATGAAACGCCTGATGCAGGAAGCGCGTCAGTAATGGCCATTCTGGGCTTAGGCACTGATATCGTTGAAATAGCCCGCATAGAAGCGGTGATCGCCCGTAGCGGCGATCGCCTCGCAAGACGCGTGCTGAGCGATAACGAGTGGGCCATCTGGGAAGCGCATCAGCAACCGGTGCGCTTTCTGGCAAAGCGCTTTGCGGTAAAAGAGGCGGCGGCCAAAGCCTTCGGGACCGGCATTCGTAACGGCCTGGCGTTTAACCAGTTTGAAGTGTTTAACGATGAGCTGGGCAAACCGAGCCTGCGTCTGTGGGGAGAAGCGCAGAAGCTGGCGGAAAAGCTGGGGGTGAATCACATGCACGTGACGATCGCGGATGAACGCCACTATGCCAGCGCGACGGTGATCATCGAAAGTTAAAGCTTGTCCGCGTGGTGCATCAGGACAAACTTATCCCATAGCTGCTCTTCGCTCTCGACGTGGGCCGGATCCTTCAGGATGGTATTCGGGATCGGGCACACTTTCTGACAGGTCGGCGTTTCATAGTGGCCGATGCATTCCGTGCAGCGGTCGCTGTTAATCTCATAAATGCTGTCGCCCATCGAAATCGCCTGGTTTGGGCATTCGGGCTCGCACATATCGCAATTAATGCATTTTTTGGTAATTAACAGCGCCATCAGGAAATTCTCAGAAACAACACAAACTGGGCGGGCATTATACGCGTCAAACCAGTTTCTTTACCAGTTCTTCGCTGTGACGAATGCGTTCGGGCGCGCGCTCGAGATCCTGCTGCACCAGCGCCATAAACAGCAGGTCCGTCAGCATCATTTGCGCGCTGGTGGACGAGATAGCCGCGCTGCGCGTGGCCTGCTCTTCGGCAATGGTATATAAACAGCGCGTGGCCCGCTGCTGCAGGGCATTCGGGGTAAAACCGGTGATCGCCAGAATTTTACCGCCGACGCGCAGGGCTTCATCGGTGGCCATATTGATTTCACGGCGCTCGCCGGAGTAGGAGATAGCCAGCAGCAGATCGTCAGGATCCATCGCCTGTACGGTCGCCAGCAGGGCGTGCATATCCTGCTCGACGATGGCGTTAAGCCCAATTTTCGTCAGCTTCCAGCCAAAGTTACGCGCCACAAGTCCGGACGCGCCGATACCGGTCAGTATGATGCGCCGCGCGCCGCGCAGCATCGCCACGCTCTCCAGCAGCTTCTCTTCCGTATTCACGTCGAGCGTCGCATGCATGGCCGCCACGTTCTCTTTGATCAGCTTTTCGCCGACCAGCCGCATCGGGTCATCGCCGCGGATCTGATTATGCACCGGCATGGACTGCGGATTGGGGTTGCTCACCAGCGCTTCACTGATCGCCAGCTTGAGGGCGGGGAATCCCTTAAAGCCAATCTTCTGCGCAAATTTCACCACGCTGGACTGGCTCACGCCGGCTTCACTCGCCAGTTGCTGCGAGCTGAGATGGCGCGCGCGATCGGGTTGAGAAAGCAGAAAATCCGCCAGCTTCTTGTCGCTTTGGGCAAAGCCTGCGTAGCGCTGGCGAATGCGAATTAAACAGTTCATACGGTCTCCTGGCGAAAATGTGATTATCTGCGCAAATACGAATTTTGCTCGCCTGAATGAATTTTATATTCCATTATAGTGTGATTATTATGAATTAAAAATTCTTGAGGTACAAAAATGAATCTTGGCTCACTTGTTTCTGAAACGCGTAACCCGCAAACCATGGATCTGGATGCGCTCTCCACCCTGGAGCTGGTTAACCGCTTTAATCAACAGGATACGCTGGTCGCGCAGGCTGTGAAAGAGACATTACCTGAGGTGGCGAAAGCTGTCGATGCGGCGGCGGAAGCCCTCAAGGCTGGCGGCCGTATTATTTACATGGGCGCGGGCACCAGCGGGCGTCTTGGGGTGCTGGATGCGTCAGAATGTCCGCCAACCTTTGGGGTCCCGCATGGTCTGGTGGTCGGGCTGATTGCCGGTGGACCCGGTGCGCTGCTGAAAGCCGTTGAAGGGGCGGAAGATAATAAACAGCTGGGTGAGGATGACCTGAAGGCGCTGAATCTGACCGCGAAGGATCTGGTGGTCGGGCTGGCGGCATCCGGGCGCACGCCGTACGTCATTGGTGGCCTGGAATACGCCAACCAGACCGGCTGCACAACGGTGGCCATCTCCTGTAATCCGGGCTCCCCGATTGCGCAGGTGGCCGCTATCGCTATCTCTCCGGTTGTCGGGCCGGAAGCGCTCACCGGCTCCACGCGCCTGAAATCCGGGACCGCGCAAAAGCTGGTGCTCAATATGATCTCCACCGGCGCGATGGTGAAGTTTGGCAAGGTTTATCAGAACCTGATGGTGGATATGCAGGCCACCAACGTCAAGCTGGTGGACAGAGCTTGCCGCATGGTGATGGAGGCGACTGGCGCAGACCGGGAAGAGGCAGAAGCGGTACTCAAGCAGACCGATCACGATGTGAAACCGGCCATTTTGATGATCTTAAGCGGGCTGGATGCGGCGACCGCGAGAGCCAAACTCGCTGCGCATAACGGCTTCTTACGGGCGGCATTAGAAAACTAACAGAGGCGTCTATGGACAAAACAGCAGCGCTCGCCAGCGATATCCTGCAGGGAATTGGTGGGGAAAAAAATATTCAGCGTCTCGAAAACTGCATGACGCGCGTGCGCGTCGAGGTGCATAACGACGACCAGCTTGATGTGCAGCGCCTGAAGCAACTGTCCGGCGTCAGCGGCTACGTGAAGCAGGGGCAGCAGCATCAGCTGATCGTCGGGCCGGGAAAAGCGGCGCAGGTTGTCGAAGCCATGCGCGCGTTGATGGGCGTTAGCGCGAGCGCGTCGATGGACGATGCGGAGCGCACCAAAGCGCAGGCAAAGGCCAAATACAAAGCCCCCATGAGCGATGCGCTGCGTCAGCTGGCAAACGTCTTTATTCCGCTGATCCCTGCGTTTATTGCCTCAGGTCTGATCACCGGGAGCATCAACATCCTCAAGCGGCCGGATATTGTGGGGGATTTCGCCACGCAGTATCCGAACCTGCTGGGGATTCTGGGGATCTTCGGCAGCGCTGTTTTCGCCATCATGAACATTCTGGTTGGGGTGAATACCGCGAAGGTGTTTGGCGGATCGCTGGCGATGGGCGGGGTAATGGCGGGCATCTTGTCCAGCCCGCAGCTGGCGCAGATAACGCTGTTTGGCGAGGCGCTCCAGCCCGGGCGCGGCGGGGTGATCGCCGTGCTGCTGGTGGTCATCCTGATGAGCTGGATCGAGAAAAGGCTGCGCGCGATCCTGCCTGGCTCGATCGAGCTGATCCTCAACCCGCTGCTGACCACGTTAATTACCGGTAGCGTAGCGATTGTGGCCCTCCAGCCGCTAGGCGGGTGGATCTCTGAAGCCATCGCTCACGGTGCGTCTCTGGCTATTGACCGAGGCGGGCTGCTGGTGGGCGCTGTGCTTTCCGGTACCTTCCTGCCGCTGGTGCTGACCGGCCTGCACCAGGGGCTGGTGCCGATCCACGTCGAGCTGGTGCAGTCGCACGGCTATAACGCGCTGCTGCCTATCCTGTCGATGGCGGGCGTGGGGCAGGTCGGCGCGGCGATTGCCGTACTGATGAAAACCCGCAACGCGCGTCTGAAAAAAATGATTAAAGGCGCACTCCCGGTCGGACTGCTCGGCATCGGTGAGCCGCTGATTTTCGGCGTTACGCTGCCGCTGGGTAAACCGTTCCTCGCCGCCTGTCTGGGCGGCGCGGTGGGCGGGGCGCTCATTAGCTACTGGAAAGTCGCTACCGTTATCACCTTTGGGCTTTCCGGTTTACCGCTGGCATTAACCATCGTGACCGGAAAAGTGATGCTCTATCTGTTAGGCTATTTAGTAGCGGTGATCGCCGGGTTCCTGTTTACCTGGCTGTTAGGTTTCAACGACCCAGAGGAGTAAGGTTTGGCAAATCACGGGCGTCGCGTTGTCTTTTTCGACCTGGATGGAACGCTGCATCAGCAGGATATGTTTGGTACGTTTATGCGTTACCTGCTGCGGCGTCAGCCTTTGAATGCGCTGCTCGTGCTACCGCTCTTACCGGTTATCGGTATCGCGCTGCTGGTGAAAGGCCGGGCGGCGCGATGGCCGATGAGCCTGCTGCTGTGGGGATGTACCTTTGGGCACAGTGAAGCGCGGCTCAAGCAGCTCGAAAAGGATTTTGCGCACTGGTTCCGCGGCCACGTCGCCGCCTTTCCGGTGGTGCAGGCGCGCCTCACCAGCTACCTCGACGCGAACGATGCCGACATCTGGCTGATTACCGGCTCCCCGCAGACGCTGGTGGAGCAGGTCTATTTCGATACTCCCTGGCTTCCGCGCGTGAACCTTATCGCCACGCAAATTGCCCGCGGCTACGGCGGCTGGGTGCTGACCCTGCGCTGCCTGGGGCATGAAAAAGTGGTCCAGCTTGAGAAACGCATCGGTACGCCGCTGCGCCTGTACAGCGGCTACAGCGACAGCAAGCAGGACAACCCGCTGCTCTATTTTTGCCAGCACCGCTGGCGCGTCACGCCATCAGGTGAACTCCAGCAACTCGAATAGTTTTATCCATAACGGGCGTGTATAATGCCGCCCGCTTTTCGACTGGAGTATCAGCCTTTGTCCAACCCTGAATACAATCATGAATACTGGATGCGCCATGCGCTGACGCTGGCTCAACGCGCCTGGGAAGAGGGCGAAGTGCCCGTGGGCGCGGTGCTGGTTCATAACAACCAGGTGATTGGCGAAGGGTGGAACCGTCCTATTGGACGCCACGATCCTACTGCGCATGCCGAAATCATGGCGCTTCGCCAGGGTGGTCTGGTGCTGCAAAACTATCGCCTGCTTGATACCACGCTGTATGTGACGCTGGAGCCGTGCGTGATGTGTTCCGGCGCGATGGTGCACGGCCGGATCGGGACTCTGGTCTTCGGTGCGCGGGATGAAAAAACCGGTGCGGCCGGTTCGCTGATGGACGTGCTGGGTCACCCGGGGATGAACCACCAGGTGAAGACTATCGGTGGGGTACTTGCACCAGAGTGTTCGGGGCTATTAAGCGATTTCTTTCGAATGCGCCGTCAGCAGAAAAAGCAGCAAAAGGCAGAATTGAAGCTGTCGGACGATTAAGCTCGTCCGGCGCTACGACCGGGTAACTTTGAGCCAGCTGTTTGGCCTCCGTCGCCTCTTTCTCTTTCTCCAGCAGATACCCGACCAGGCTAATCTGATATTTACGGATATTTTCCACGTAGGCGTAGGCTTCATGTCCGCGCGCGTAGCCGTACGTCAGCTTGTTATACCATGGCTTCTGGCTCAGCAGCGGCAGCCGCTGTTTTACGTCTGACCAGCTGTCCGGGTTGCCTTTCGTTTTGACCGTCAGCGCTCGCGCATCCAGCATATGCGCATAGCCCATATTGTAGGCCGCCAGCGCAAACCAGATCCGCTCCTCTTCCGGCACCGTTTCCGGTACTTTGGCCATCATATCCTGCAGATAGCGCGCACCGCCGCTGATGCTTTGTTCGGCATCGGTACGGTCATTGACGCCCAGGCTCAGCGCAGTATTTTTGGTTAACATCATCAAACCACGTACGCCAGTCGGAGACGTGGCCTGGGTATCCCAGTGGGATTCCTGATACGAAATAGCCGCCAGCAGCTTCCAGTCAATCTCCTGGGCGTATTTTTCGAACAGCGGCTGCAGATCTGGCAGGACGCTGTCTACCGCGCGCAGGAAGCTGCGGGTGTCAACGTAGTCAAAGTCGTCACCGTGACCGAGGTACTTCTCCTCCAGACGCGCCAGGGTACCGTCTTCATTGATGGTGTTGAAGAAATCAAGCATCGCGGCAGAAAAGGTCTGATCGTCATCAAGCTGGCTAAACCAGGTCACGGGCTGCTCGTCGGTGACGTCCAGCGCCACGGCGATTTCAGGATGAACGCGCTGGAACAGGCTGATCGCGACCGAATCGGCGATGGTGTAGGGCACTTTCTGGTCTTTTACCTGCTCCAGCAGCTCCGTAGTGCCGAGTTTCGGATCCACCGTCCAGCTCAGGTCGGGATATTTCTTCTCCTTGAGCTCCCGCAGATCGTCAATCACCACGTGGCCGGGCGCAATCGTCAGTTGCCGATCGTTAATTGAGGCCAGCGAGCGCGGGCGCAGGCTCCCGACGCGGTAAACCAGCTGCTGCGAAACGGAGTAGTAGGTCGGGCCCGGCTGGTAGTTCTTGCTGCGCTCGCTGTTATACACCAGCCCGGCGGCAAGCATATCGGCATCGTCGTTATCGAGGTCGTCAAACAGCTGGTTGATATTCTGGCGGACGGTGATTTTGAGCTTCACGCCAAGATAATCGGCGAACTGTTGTGCCAGCTCGTAATCCAGGCCAATGATTTTGCCGTTGATGTCGCTGTAAATCAGCGGAGAGTTGAGGGTACTGACGCGCAATTCCCCCCGCTCCTGAATGGCGGCGATACGGTTTTCGGCTTTGCCGAACCAGGGGATGGAAGGCCAGAGGGCCACTGCCAGCAGCAACGTTACAATGCCGATGAGCAGATAATTAATCTTTAATTTTTTCAATTAGTTAATTCTCTGCGACGCCGGTTGCCTCAGTCTGCTGTAGCCATGTTAATCATAAGGTTTGCCATTGAATGAGCGGCATTTTGCGTAAACTTGCGCCACTTGGCAACCAATTAGAGAGACAGGTCACATCTATTGTTAAATCTCTGTGCAAATTTTATTTCGACGCAAACGGTTTCGTCGGCGCTCAGGATTCTCTATAATGACGCCCGTTTTCCCCCCTTGCGCACACTGTAAGCGCCCCGGCGCTTCGAAGACGAGAGACTTATGATGGAAATTCTGCGTGGTTCGCCTGCACTGTCTGCCTTCCGTATCACTAAACTGCTGGCACGTTTTCAGGCGGCCGACCTTCCGGTAAGTAATATTTACGCTGAGTATGTCCATTTTGCTGACCTGAATGCCCCCCTCAATGCAGAGGAGCGCGTACAGCTGGAACGCCTGCTCAAGTATGGTCCAAGCCTGAGCAGCCATACGCCAATCGGCAAACTGATCCTTGCGACGCCTCGTCCGGGCACCATCTCCCCCTGGTCTTCCAAAGCCACCGACATCGCCCACAACTGTGGCCTGAGCCAGATTAACCGTCTGGAACGCGGCGTGGCGTACTACGTGGAAGCCTCAACCCTGAGCGACGCGCAGTGGCAGGCGGTTGCGGCTGAACTGCACGATCGCATGATGGAGAGCGTATTTGCCTCTCTCGATGACGCGCAGAAGCTTTTCTCTCACCATCAGCCTGCGCCGGTACAGAGCGTAGACCTGCTGGGGCAGGGCCGTCAGGCGCTAATTGACGCCAACCTGCGTCTCGGCCTGGCGCTGGCAGAAGACGAAATCGACTACCTGCAGGATGCGTTTGTTAAGCTCAACCGTAACCCGAACGATATCGAACTCTACATGTTCGCGCAGGCTAACTCTGAGCACTGCCGCCACAAGATTTTCAACGCCGACTGGATTATTGACGGCGAACAGCAGCCGAAGTCGCTGTTCAAAATGATCAAAAACACCATGGAGCAAACCCCTGACCACGTGCTGTCTGCCTATAAAGACAACGCCGCGGTAATGGAAGGTTCCGAGGTGGGCCGCTTCTTCGCCGATCGCGAAGCAGGGCGCTATGACTTCCATCAGGAGCCCGCGCATATTCTGATGAAAGTGGAAACCCACAACCACCCGACGGCGATCTCCCCGTGGCCGGGTGCGGCGACCGGCTCCGGCGGTGAAATCCGTGACGAAGGGGCGACCGGTCGTGGTGCAAAACCAAAAGCGGGTCTGGTCGGTTTCTCCGTCTCCAACCTGCGTATTCCGGGCTTTGAACAGCCGTGGGAAGAAGATTTCGGCAAGCCGGAGCGCATTGTAACCGCTCTGGATATCATGACCGAAGGCCCGCTGGGCGGCGCGGCGTTTAACAACGAATTTGGTCGTCCGGCGCTGAACGGTTACTTCCGTACCTATGAAGAGAAAGTGGACAGCCACAACGGCGAAGAGCTGCGCGGCTACCACAAGCCGATCATGCTGGCGGGCGGGATCGGCAATATCCGTGCCGATCACGTGCAGAAAGGCGAGATCGTCGTCGGCGCGAAGCTGATCGTGCTCGGCGGCCCGGCGATGAACATCGGTCTGGGCGGCGGAGCGGCCTCTTCTATGGCCTCCGGCCAGTCTGACGCGGATCTCGACTTCGCCTCCGTGCAGCGTGACAACCCAGAAATGGAGCGCCGCTGCCAGGAAGTGATCGACCGCTGCTGGCAGCTGGGCGATGCCAACCCGATCCTCTTCATCCACGACGTGGGCGCGGGCGGTCTGTCCAACGCCATGCCGGAGCTGGTGAGCGACGGTGGTCGCGGTGGCCGTTTCAACCTGCGCGATATCCTGAGCGATGAGCCGGGCATGAGCCCGCTGGAAATCTGGTGTAACGAATCCCAGGAGCGCTACGTGCTGGCGGTTGCTGCGGATCAGCTGCCGCTGTTTGACGAGCTGTGCCGCCGCGAGCGTGCGCCGTATGCCGTCATCGGTGAAGCGACCGAAGAGCAGCACCTTTCCTTAAGTGACACCCACTTTGACAACCAGCCGATCGATCTGCCGCTCGACGTTCTGCTCGGTAAAACGCCGAAGATGACCCGCGATGTAACAACCCGTAAAGCGGCGGGCAAAGCGCTGGATCGCCAGGGCACCACTGTGGCAGAAGCGGTCAACCGCGTTCTGCACCTGCCTGCTGTGGCAGAGAAAACCTTCCTGGTGACCATCGGCGACCGCACCGTGACCGGTATGGTATCTCGTGACCAGATGGTTGGCCCGTGGCAGATCCCGGTCGCTAACTGCGCCGTGACCACCGCGAGCCTCGACAGCTACTACGGCGAAGCGATGTCCCTGGGCGAACGCACCCCGGTGGCGCTGCTGGACTTCGCTGCCTCTGCCCGTCTGGCGGTCGGTGAAGCGCTGACCAACATCGCCGCGACGCAGATTGGCGATATCAAACGTATCAAGCTTTCCGCAAACTGGATGGCCGCTGCCGGTCACCCGGGCGAAGATGCTGGCCTGTATGAAGCCGTGAAAGCGGTGGGCGAGGAGCTGTGTCCTGCTCTCGGCCTGACCATTCCGGTGGGCAAAGACTCCATGTCGATGAAAACCCGCTGGCAGGAAGGCAGCGAGCAGCGCGAGATGACCTCTCCGCTGTCGCTGGTGATCACCGCGTTTGCCCGCGTGGAAGACGTGCGTCATACCGTTACGCCGCAGCTTGCGACCGAAGACAACGCCCTGCTGCTGATTGACCTGGGTAAAGGCCACAACGCGCTGGGTGCCACCGCGCTGGCGCAGGTTTACCGTCAGCTGGGTGATAAGCCAGCCGACGTGCGCGACGTTGCCCAGTTGAAAGGCTTCTACGACGCGATTCAGGCGCTGGTAGCGCAGCGTAAGCTGCTGGCCTACCACGACCGTTCCGACGGGGGCCTGCTGGTGACGCTGGCAGAGATGGCCTTCACCGGCCATTGCGGTGTGGAAGCGAACATTGCAACGCTTGGTGAAGACCGTCTGGCGGCGCTGTTCAACGAAGAGCTGGGCGCCGTGATTCAGGTACGTGCGGCGGATCGCGACGCGGTTGAAGCGATTCTGGCGCAGCACGGTCTGGTAGACTGCGTGCACTATCTGGGTAAAGCCGTTCAGGGCGACCGCTTCGTCATTGAAGCAGACGGTCACGCCGTGTTCAGCGAAAGCCGCACCACGCTGCGCATGTGGTGGGCGGAAACCACCTGGCAGATGCAGCGCCTGCGTGATAACCCGGAATGTGCTGACCAGGAACACAACGCCAAGGCTAACGACAACGATCCAGGCCTGAACGTGAAGCTCTCCTTCGACATCAACGAAGACATTGCCGCGCCTTACATTGCGACCGGCGCGCGTCCTAAAGTGGCGGTGCTGCGCGAGCAGGGCGTTAACTCCCACGTTGAGATGGCGGCTGCCTTCCACCGTGCGGGCTTTGACGCTATCGACGTCCACATGAGCGACCTGCTGGCGGGCCGTACCGGTCTGGAAGATTTCCAGGCGCTGGTGGCGTGCGGCGGCTTCTCCTATGGCGACGTGCTGGGCGCGGGCGAAGGCTGGGCGAAGTCCATCCTGTTCAACAGC
The DNA here is from genome assembly GCF_043974075.1 of Enterobacter sp. ECC-019. Taxonomy (NCBI): domain Bacteria; kingdom Pseudomonadati; phylum Pseudomonadota; class Gammaproteobacteria; order Enterobacterales; family Enterobacteriaceae; genus Enterobacter; species Enterobacter sp. ECC-019. The sequence continues at coordinate 4,250,480 of NZ_CP143759.1, read as the reverse complement.
CGCGTGCGTGACGAGTTCGAAACCTTCTTCCACCGTCCGCAGACTCTGGCGCTGGGCGTGTGTAACGGCTGTCAGATGATGTCTAACCTGCGCGAACTGATCCCGGGCAGCGAAGCCTGGCCGCGCTTTGTGCGTAACCAGTCTGACCGCTTCGAAGCGCGCTTCAGCCTGGTGGAAGTGACCCAAAGCCCGTCTCTGCTGCTGCAGGGGATGGTCGGTTCACAGATGCCAATTGCCGTTTCCCACGGTGAAGGTCAGGTAGAAGTGCGTGATGCTGCGCATCTGGCTCAGCTGGAGAGCAAAGGGCTGGTGGCGCTGCGCTTTGTCGATAACTTCGGCAAGGTGACAGAAACCTATCCGGCTAACCCGAACGGCTCAGCCAACGGTATTACGGCGGTGACCAGCGAAAGCGGTCGCGCGACCATCATGATGCCGCACCCGGAACGCGTGTTCCGTACCGTGAGCAACTCCTGGCACCCGGAAAACTGGGGCGAGGACAGCCCGTGGATGCGTATCTTCCGCAACGCGCGTAAGCAGCTGGGTTAAGTTTCAGGCAGTACCTGTAGGCCCGGTAAGCGCGAGCGCTACCGGGCTTTTTTATGCGTGTCGCAAAATTGCGACAAAGAAGGGTTGCGACTGTCTCTAAATGGAGACACTTAACTCATTGATTTATATATGGCAGTAAAGGTTCCCGTTAAGGTGTTGCTTAATGGCGACACTTAGCCTGGAAATCATTCAACCGATAATTAACAGGTTAAACGAGTAAAGATCATATATTTCAATGTGTTAATATTTTGTTTTGTATTCTGGCACGGGCGTTGCATAATATTAACCAGTGGCTCATTCACCTTCTTATGTCAGCCCCTTCGGGACGCGCTACATAAACTTCGAATGACGCACAAAAAGGTGCCTGCCGTCCAACTACTGATCATAGCGATGCTTTATCAGGCCAGGGCGAAACGTCGAGTTAGGCACCGCCTCATTCCATGACAAAGCCGGGTTTTTACCCGGCTTTGTTGTATCTGAAGGGCAGACTCAGTTACGCTCTGCGTAAACCCCCATTAAGAGAGTAATGCGTTGAAACGCTGGCCCGTTTTCCCCCGCTCCCTGCGGCAGCTCGTCATGATGGCCTTCCTGCTGATCCTGCTGCCGCTGCTGATCCTTGCCTGGCAGGCGTGGCAAAGTCTGAACGCGCTGAGCGCGCAGGCGGCTTTGACCAACCGCACGACGCTCATCGACGCCAGACGCAGTGAAGCGATGACCAACGCCGCGCTGGAGATGGAGCGTAGCTATCGTCAGTATTGCGTGCTTGACGATCGGACGCTGGAAAAGGTTTATCAGAGTCAGCGTAAACGCTACAGCGAAATGCTGGACGCTCACGCGGGGGTTTTGCCTGACGACAAGCTCTATCAGGCGTTACGTCAGGATTTGAACGATCTGGCGCAGCTGCAGTGCAGCAACAGCGGCCCGGATGCCGCCGCCGCCGCGCGTCTTGAAGCTTTTGCCAGCGCCAACACCGAGATGGTGCAGTCAACGCGCACGGTAATTTTCTCTCGCGGCCAGCAGCTCCAGCAGGAGATTGCCGAGCGCGGCCAGTTCTTCGGCTGGCAGGCGCTGGTGCTGTTCCTGGTGAGTCTTGGGCTGGTGCTGCTCTTTACCCGCATGATCATCGGCCCGGTGAAGGGCATTCAGCGTATGATCAACCGTCTGGGGGAGGGGAAATCGCTCGGGGATACGGTCGCTTTTAAAGGTCCGCGCGAGCTGCGATCCGTCGGCCAGCGCATTATCTGGCTGTCCGAGCGCCTGGCGTGGCTCGAATCTCAGCGTCATCAGTTTCTGCGCCATATCTCTCATGAGCTTAAAACGCCGCTGGCCAGCATGCGTGAAGGAACGGAGCTGCTGGCGGACAAAGTGGCCGGGCCCCTTACGCCAGAACAGAAAGAAATTGTCGAGATCCTGGATAACAGCAGTCGCAATCTGCAAAAGCTGATTGAGCAACTGCTGGACTACAACCGCAAGCTGGCTGACGGGGCGGTCGTACTGGAAAACGTTGAGATTGAGCCGCTGGTGGATATGGTGATCTCCGCCCATAGCTTGCCAGCAAGAGCTAAAATGATGCATACCGGTGTCGAGCTCAATGCACCTGCATGCCTGGCTGAACCCATGCTGCTGATGAGCGTTCTGGATAATCTTTACTCCAATGCGGTGCACTATGGTACTGAATCCGGTAACATTTATATCCGAAGTAATACGAATGGTTCACGGGTGTTTATTGACGTCGCAAACACCGGCACCCCGATCCCCGATGACGAAAAAACCATGATCTTCGAACCCTTTTTCCAGGGGAGTCATCAGCGGAAAGGCGCGGTTAAAGGAAGCGGACTGGGCTTGAGCATCGCCCGGGACTGCATACGACGCATGCAGGGTGAGTTAAACATTGCCGCGGACGAACGTTCAGATGTTTGCTTCCGTATCGAACTGCCCCTGAGCCGGAAAAATCAATAAAATGAATCTATGTCTGGTGAGTATGTCACACGTCTTTTTCCGCGCCGTACGCGCGGTGTTTTCCTGCAACACGCTTCGCCTGAGCCTGCCCTGTTTATTTCTGGCAGGATGTGTTTCCCATGCGCCACAAAGTGCCATTAGCGATAAACAAGAAGATAAATGGCCCGATAACCAGCTGGCAGATTTCCTCTCCACCCGCTGTGAAGACATCTGGAACCTGTCAGGACATGACGTTGAAAGCAACCCGCTGTTCTGGCTGCGTGGAATAGATTGCGCCCAGCGTCTGGCGCCGGTAGACGCCCGTTCGAAGGCGGCGATGCTGGATGACGACACCTGGCAGGACGCGTTCAAGCGTGGGATTTTACTCGCAGATGCGAAAATCACCCCCGTTGAACGCCGCGTCAATGTGACCCGACTGGACACGTTTGTGGTCAATCTTCCGGTACAGGTACGCCCGGTATACCAGCTCTGGCGAGATGGGCAGACATTACAGCTTCAGCTGTCTGAAGAGCGCTCCCGCTACAGCAAGCTGCAACAGTCAACCGACAGCGAGCTTGATACGCTGCGTCAACAGCAGCAACATTTACGCACGCAGCTGGATACCACGACGCGCAAGCTGGAAAATCTGACCGATATCGAAAGACAGCTCTCGTCGCGTAAATATCAGCCGGGGAGTTCATCCGCGGCACCGGATAGCGATACGCCGAAACAAGAGGATGTGAAGCATGACGAGCCGTAAACCTGCCCATCTGTTACTGGTGGATGACGATCCCGGGCTGTTAAAGCTGCTGGGCATGCGTCTGGTGAGTGAAGGCTACAGCGTCGTGACCGCTGAAAGCGGGCTGGAGGGGCTGAAGATCCTCAGTCGCGAGAAAATCGATCTGGTAATAAGCGACCTGCGGATGGACGAAATGGATGGCCTACAGCTGTTTGCGGAGATCCAGAAGCAGCAGCCGGGTATGCCCGTGATTATCCTGACGGCGCACGGGTCGATCCCGGATGCGGTTGCCGCGACCCAGCAGGGGGTATTCAGCTTCCTGACCAAGCCGGTAGACAAAGACGCGCTCTATAAGGCCATCGACAGCGCGCTGGAACACGCCGCCCCGGCGGGGGATGAAGCGTGGCGGGAGTCTATCGTCACCCGCAGCCCCATTATGCTGCGTCTGCTTGAACAGGCTCGGATGGTGGCGCAGTCTGACGTCAGCGTGCTCATCAACGGCCAGAGCGGAACCGGGAAAGAGATCCTGGCGCAGGCGATCCATAACGCCAGCCCGCGCAGTAAAAACGCCTTTATCGCCATTAACTGCGGCGCGCTTCCGGAACAGCTGCTCGAATCTGAACTGTTTGGTCATGCCCGCGGCGCATTCACCGGCGCGGTGAGCAGCCGGGAAGGGCTGTTCCAGGCCGCAGAAGGTGGCACGCTGTTCCTGGACGAAATTGGCGATATGCCCGCACCGCTGCAGGTCAAACTGCTGCGCGTGCTGCAGGAGCGAAAAGTTCGCCCGCTGGGCAGCAACCGCGATATTGATATTAATGTGCGAATTATTTCCGCCACCCACCGCGATCTGCCAAAAGTGATGGCCCGCAACGAGTTTCGCGAAGATCTCTACTACCGTCTGAACGTGGTGAACCTGAAGATCCCGGCGCTGGCGGAACGTGCGGAAGACATTCCGCTGCTGGCGAACCACCTTTTGCGCCAGGCGGCCGATCGCCATAAACCGTTCGTGCGCGCGTTTTCCACCGATGCGATGAAGCGGCTGATGGCCGCAGGCTGGCCGGGTAACGTGCGTCAGTTGGTGAACGTGATTGAGCAGTGCGTGGCGCTGACCTCCTCACCGGTGATCAGCGACGCGCTGGTAGAGCAGGCGCTGGAAGGGGAAAACACGGCCCTGCCGACGTTTGCCGAAGCGCGGAATCAGTTTGAGCTTAACTATCTGCGCAAGCTATTGCAGATCACCAAAGGCAACGTGACCCACGCGGCGCGCATGGCCGGACGCAACCGCACCGAGTTCTACAAGCTGCTGTCGCGCCACGAGCTGGAAGCAAACGATTTTAAAGAGTAATGCCGTATGGTACTGTGAGCAATCGATTACGAGGCAGCTTACAGGCAAGAGTTTAAGGACCCACCATGAAAAAGATTGATGCGATTATTAAACCTTTCAAACTGGATGATGTGCGTGAAGCGCTGGCGGAAGTCGGCATCACCGGGATGACCGTGACGGAAGTGAAAGGTTTTGGTCGTCAGAAGGGCCACACCGAGCTTTACCGTGGCGCAGAGTACATGGTCGACTTTCTGCCGAAAGTAAAAATTGAAATCGTGGTCAGCGACGATATCGTCGATACCTGCGTGGATACCATTATCCGCACCGCGCAGACGGGCAAAATCGGCGACGGTAAAATCTTCGTCTTTGACGTGGCACGCGTGATCCGTATCCGTACCGGCGAAGAAGACGACGCCGCGATTTAACTATGCCAACGGTTTTGTTGGTCGGGTAAGGTGCAGCCGTCACCCGGCGAAAAAAAGCCCCTCGAACGAGGGGCTTTTTCATTACAGCACTTTATGTGGCCCGAAACATTCGTAATGAATGTTGTCTTTATTCACACCCAGCTCGACCAACTGCTGCGCGGCATACTGCATAAACGCCACCGGCCCACAGACGTAGAACTGCATGTCCGGCGCGCTAAACGCCCCTTCCATCTGGCTTAAATTCATCAGACCTTCGCTGTCAAACCGTGCGGCTGCGCGGTCTGCATCCGTCGGCAGGCGATACCAGGTGCGCGCGGTGAAGCGCGGCAGGGACGCCCCGAGCGTTTTCACTTCATCCGCAAAGGCGTGTACGTCACCGTTTTCCGCAGCGTGGAACCAGTTGACCTGCGCACCGTGGTTTGCTTTCGCCAGCGTATCGAGCATCGCCAGCATTGGCGTTTGGCCGACGCCCGCAGAGATCAGCGTAACCGGGGTATTCGCTTCAACGGCCATAAAGAAATCGCCCGCCGGCGCGGCCAGATGGACCACGTCGCCCACGTTAGCTTCGTTGTGTAGCCAGTTGGATACCTGACCGCCGTCCTCACGCTTAACGGCAATACGGTAGCCTTTGCCGTTTGGCTTGCGGGTAAGAGAATACTGGCGGATTTCCTGATGCGGGAAGCCTTCAGGCTTCAGCCACACTGCCAGATACTGTCCCGGTTGATATTCGGCCACGGGTTGACCGTCCACCGGCTCAAATTCAACGCTGGTAATTAATGCGCTGCGCGGGGTTTTCTCGACGATGCGGAACGCCCGCGTGCCTTCCCAGCCACCGTTCTTGCTGGCGTTTTCGCTGTAGATCTGTGCTTCACGGTTGATAAACACGTTTGCCAGCACGCCGTAGGCTTTACCCCACGCATCCAGCACCTCCTGGCCCGGGCTGAACATCTCGTCCAGCGTCGCCAGCAGGTGGCCACCCACAATGTTGTACTGCTCGGGTTGGATCTGGAAGCTGGTGTGTTTCTGCGCGATTTTTTCCACCGCGGGCAGCAGCGCGGCCAGGTTTTCAATATTGCTGGCGTAGGCCGCGATGGCGTTGAAAAGCGCTTCGCGCTGATCGCCGTTACGCTGGTTGCTCATGTTGAAAATCTCTTTGAGCTCCGGGTTGTGCGTGAACATGCGATCGTAGAAATGGGCGGTGAGTTTAGGTCCGGTTTCCACCAGCAGGGGAATAGTGGCTTTAACGGTAGCGATGGTTTTAGCGTCGAGCATGAGCGCATCCTTCTGATGTGATTTTAATGATGTATTTTAAATGCATCTTATAAAAAATACCCCTGCGTTGTAAATGGTTCTTTGCAAGATGAAAAATATGCATCACAAACCTGAAAAGAAATCCGCTGGAAATGGCGAGAGCTTTATTCCTCAAACCCTTGCGTGGCGCGTAGGAAAACGTTTGCGTAAAATCGTTTGTCAAGACCTGTTATCACAGAACTAATCAGTTATACTGTTGCCCGTCGTCCAACAGGACTGCCTTTTCAGGCCAAAATTTACTTGTTAGCTGAGTCAGGAGATGCGGATGTTAAAGCGTGAAATGAACATTGCCGATTATGATGCCGAACTGTGGCAGGCTATGGAGCAGGAAAAAGTACGTCAGGAAGAGCACATCGAACTGATCGCCTCCGAAAACTACACCAGCCCGCGCGTCATGCAGGCGCAGGGTTCTCAGCTGACTAACAAATATGCTGAAGGTTACCCGGGCAAACGCTATTACGGCGGTTGCGAGTACGTTGATATCGTTGAGCAGCTGGCTATCGACCGTGCGAAAGAACTCTTTGGCGCTGACTACGCGAACGTGCAGCCGCACTCTGGCTCTCAGGCTAACTTCGCGGTCTACACCGCGCTGCTGCATCCGGGCGATACCGTTCTGGGTATGAACCTGGCGCAGGGCGGCCACCTGACTCACGGCTCCCCGGTTAACTTCTCCGGCAAACTGTACAACATCATCCCTTACGGTATTGATGAGTCCGGCAAAATTGACTACGAAGACATGGCGAAGCAGGCTAAAGAGCACAAACCGAAGATGATCATCGGTGGCTTCTCTGCTTACTCCGGTATCGTTGACTGGGCAAAAATGCGTGAAATCGCGGACAGCATCGGTGCTTACCTGTTCGTCGACATGGCGCACGTTGCGGGCCTGATTGCCGCTGGCGTTTACCCGAACCCGGTTCCACACGCTCACGTTGTGACCACCACCACCCACAAAACCCTGGCGGGTCCACGCGGTGGCCTGATCCTGGCGAAAGGCGGTGACGAAGAGCTGTACAAAAAACTGAACTCCGCCGTATTCCCAAGCGCGCAGGGCGGCCCGCTGATGCACGTTATCGCGGCAAAAGCGGTAGCACTGAAAGAAGCGATGGAGCCTGAGTTCAAGGTTTATCAGCAGCAGGTTGCTAAGAACGCCAAAGCAATGGTGGAAGTATTCCTGAACCGTGGCTACAAAGTGGTATCTGGCGGTACTGAAAACCACCTGTTCCTGCTGGATCTGGTTGATAAGAACCTGACCGGTAAAGAAGCTGACGCTGCCCTGGGCCGCGCCAACATCACCGTGAACAAAAACAGCGTGCCAAACGATCCGAAGAGCCCGTTCGTGACCTCCGGTATCCGTATCGGTTCTCCGGCCGTGACTCGCCGCGGCTTTAAAGAAGCGGAAGTGAAAGAGCTGGCTGGCTGGATGTGTGACGTTCTGGACAACATCAATGACGACGCGGTAATCGAGCGCGTCAAAGGTAAAGTTCTGGATATCTGCGCACGCTTCCCGGTATACGCATAATTCCTCTGCTTTGCAGAAATAAAAAAGGCCGCGCATGCGGCCTTTTTTTATGGCTTAACGCCGGTCGAGGGAAATAGCTCCCGGTCCGACAATCGCCAGCAAAATAAAGGCACCAGCAATACTGATATTCTTGTAGAAGTTAATCATATTCGGCACGACCGCATCACCGGTCATATCCCAGTAGTGGTGTCCAATCACCGCGGTTCCGAGGGTATAGAATACAAACAGTACCGCGAGAGGACGGGTGAAAAAGCCCAGGACGATCAGAATAGCGGCAGGCACTTCCATCACCACCGCAATAATGGCCGCCAGCATGGGCATCGGCGTACCCAGCGAGGTCATATATTGTACGGTGCCGCTAAACCCCGTCAGTTTTGGATAGCCAAAGATAATAAACAGCACGACAAGCGCGATGCGGCCAATCAGCAGCAGCAGGTGACGTGACTGACCGAAATCGAAATAACGTAGTGAGTTCATGGCAGAAAAACCTCTGCAAGTGGAGTAATTTAAACGTAATACATATTTTCATTCCCTGCCATAAGCCAGGCGACTGCACAAGATGTTAATTTTTCGTTAATTTATAGCAGGCTATCGACTTGCTTAATTTTTATATTCTCGCCAGACTATGGCCTCCATTTCGGGAGGGATTCATGGTCTTGCATTCCACGCGCTGGCTGGCGCTCAGTTATTTCACCTATTTCTTTAGCTACGGTATTTTTCTGCCTTTCTGGAGCGTCTGGCTCAAGGGTATCGGCCTGACTCCCGAGACCATCGGTGTCCTGCTGGGGGCCGGGCTGGTGGCGCGTTTCCTCGGCAGCCTGCTGATTGCTCCGCGCGTTAGCGATCCCTCCTTACTGATCAAGGCGGTACGCATTCTTGCTCTGCTGACGCTGGTCTTTGTTGCCTGCTTCTGGGTCAGCCACCAGTTTGCCTGGCTGATGGTGGTGATGGTCGGCTTTAACCTGTTTTTCTCACCGCTGGTACCGCTGACGGATGCCCTGGCGAACACCTGGCAAAAGCAGATCACCATGGACTATGGGCGCGTGCGCCTGTGGGGTTCTATTGCCTTTGTGATTGGCTCCGCGCTGGTGGGTAAACTGGTCAGCCTTTACGATTACCGCGCCATTCTCGCCCTGCTGAGTATTGGTATTGCCTCAATGCTGCTGGGCATGCTGCTGCGGCCATCGATAATGCCGCAAGGGGAAAGCCGCCATCAGGAGAGCGCCGGCTGGCCCGCCTGGCGGAGCCTGGTAGCACAAAGCTGGCGTTTTCTGGCGTGTGTCTGTCTGCTTCAGGGGGCGCATGCGGCGTACTATGGGTTCAGCGCCATCTACTGGCAGGGGGCGGGATACTCAGCTTCCGCAGTGGGCTATCTGTGGTCGCTGGGCGTGGTTGCGGAAGTGATCATCTTTGCGCTCAGTAAAAAGCTGTTCCGCCGCTTCGGCGCGCGCGATCTGCTGCTGCTTTCCGCCGTCTGCGGCGTGGCGCGCTGGGGCATTATGGGCTGGACGACCGATCTGCCGTGGCTGATAGTGGCGCAAATTCTTCACTGCGGCACCTTTACCGTGTGTCATCTGGCGGCGATGCGCTATATCGCTGCGCGCGAGGGTGGGGACGTTATTCGCCTGCAGGCCGTCTATTCGGCGGTTGCAATGGGGGGCAGTATCGCGATCATGACGGTCTTTGCGGGGTTCCTCTACCAGCATCTGGGGCATGGCGTCTTCTGGGTGATGGCGCTGGTCGCCTTACCCGCAATCGTTGTTCGCCCTAAAGTGGCCGCTCGCGCGTCGTTATGATTCCAGCATGGCGCGAATATGTTCTTGCTGCTGCGCGTTCAATGTCTCAACGGCATGAATCAGCGGCGGCGAGAACAGCGGCAGGACTGTAGGGTAGGGGGTAATAACCAGCGCGGCCTCGCGCGGTGCCCCCTCTTTCTGGAAAGCCAGCAGCGTCAGATAGCGAATATTGAGCGGCAGCAGCGTCAGCTCGCGAAGCTGCTGTTCAATCAGATCCTCGCTGGCTTTATCGTCCCCCGTCAGCAGGATCACCTGTTTTTCGTGCAGGTCGGTCTCCTGCATCAGCCAGGCACCGAAAATCACCGCGACAAGGCTCATCTCTTCATCAGAAAAACGCAGCCCGAACTCCGCCTCCAGCTCAAACAGCGCTTCCTTCGTGGTGCGTAATAGCCGGGGATAGAGACGATGGATCTCCTCCGGCAGGCTAGTGTCGATGCCAATCTCAAACAGCGAGCGGTCCAGCGCCTGAGCAAGATGGATATACAGCTGATCGGTCAGCCCTTGCTCGTCGCTGAAGTTCATCCCGGTCTGCGAGCGAAAACGGGCGACCATGCGAACGATGGCGCGGCGCAAGCGCTGATCCTGCTGGTGTTTATCGAGCACCGGATCGGGCGTGCGGAGCATCATAAACAGCAGCGCCAGAAACAGCTGTTCATCCCCGTGCGCACCCTGCGGCACGCGCCGTTTCCAGTGACGCACAATCTCCTGGGCCGTAAAATACTCCCCTCTCGACTGGGTCCAACTGCGCTGAACGTGAGAAAACTGCGGCGTATTCCCGAGCTGGTGCTGAATAAGACAGTATTGTAAATAGAGCTGTAAAAACTGGACGTCGCGGCATTCAAACTGGCGCTGCAGCTTGCGTGAGCAGAAGCCGATCAGCGCCCGCAGGTTCGCATCGTCGTAAAGCGGCCGCGCAATGCCGTGTTGTTTAAGCGCGGTTTTTAAAGCGGGGGTAAACTGGTGCGAGACAAATTGCGGGCAAAGCCGCAGCGCCCGACGCAGCCAGTGCAGCAGGCATAAACGCTGATTCAGGGCTGTGCCTTCGATCCGGTAGCTTCCGTCGTGGTGCGTGACGATGTCCAGCCGGTGATAGCGCTGGATTTCATCGCGCGTCTCGGCTATATCTTGCCGTGCCATCGCGTCGTCAACCCCGTTGGCAGCAATTATGCTCTGTGCGGTGACGGCAGCATCGGGCAGGTAAAGCATCAAAAGCACCTGGCAGCGGCGCTGCGAACTGGAAAGCACAGATGGAATTTCAAGCGTCGTCATCATCTGTCGGGTATCCAGTGTGAATGTTTGATAAGAATAGCTAAAGGATGAGCGCTGAAAAGCGCGCCGGCAGGCCTTTCACTCAGGATTGCTGGGGAACATCACAGAATTTTTGACGTGAGGAATTGATGCAAACAGTTAAACAAAGTGCGATGGCGTTATTTTTGACGACTATCAGCTTCACCGCCAGCGCACACCCTCACAGTTTTATTGACCTCCAGACCGAGCTGGTCACCGACGGCACGCAGCTGAGCGGCCTGAAGATGCGCTGGACGATGGATGAAATCACCTCGGCCGATCTGCTCTACGATGCGGGAAACGCGAAGCCTGGCGACGAAATCTGGAAAAAGCTGGCGGCGGAAGTGATGGCCAACGTGCTCGGCCAGCACTATTTCACGGAATTCTGGCACAACGGGCAAAAGGTCAAATTTCTGAACCGGCCAACGGAATACGGTATGACGCGTGACGGGCATCAGGCGGTGCTGACGTTCGTGCTTCCTCTGGCGCATCCGCAGCCGCTGGCGGGGCAAACGTACCGCTTTTCCACCTTTGATCCTACCTACTATGTCGACATGCGCTATGACAAAGACAGCGACGTACGGCTGCCGGATGCTCTGCAAAAAAGCTGCAAAATTGGCGTGCACACCCCGAAACCCAGCGAAGAGACGCTGAATTTTGCCGTTTCTCTCGATAAAGAGGATGCGCCACCAGAGGACATGGAATTGGGTAAGCAGTTCGCGCAGGAGGTGACGTTACAATGTCAGTGATCTCCTCTCCGGTTCGGAAACCGCGCCGCTGGCTTCACCTCTGGCCGCTGGCGATCTTTTTGCTGTTCGCCGTTTGCGGTTCGCTGTGGCTGTGGCAGGCCTGGCCGCAGGTGATGATGAAAAGCATTGTCTGGCAGCGTGAGGTCAACCAGCGGATGAGCGGTCTGCTGAAGGCGGTGGCGGAGAACCCGAGCAAAGCGGGTGGGTCCCTGCTGGCGTTCAGCTTTATCTATGGTGTTCTGCACGCGCTGGGGCCGGGGCACGGCAAAATCGTGATAACGACCTGGCTCGCCACACATCCGTCGAAGCTGAAATCGAGTATCGGCCTGACGCTAGCCTCCTCGCTGCTTCAGGGCAGCGTGGCGATTGCGCTCGTCGTGGTCGTCCTTTCGCTGTTACAGCTTCCCGCACGCCAGCTGCACTTGAGCAGCTTCTGGCTGGAGAAGGGGAGCTACGCGCTGGTTGGCGTGCTGGGGCTGATCCTCTGCTGGCGGGCCCTGAAAAAGCTGCGCGTGCTGCTGCAAAAACCGAAATTCAAAACCTTTACGCCGCACCACGTTCATGATGAAAGCTGCGGCTGCGGACATCAGCATTTGCCCACGCAGGAACAGTTGCAGAACGGTGACGACTGGCGCGCGCGGCTGATGATTGTTCTCTCGATGGGCATGCGCCCGTGTTCGGGGGCAATCATGGTGCTGCTGTTCAGTAAGGTGATAGGCGTGTTTGGCTGGGGAATGCTCTCGGCGCTGGCGATGGCGGCAGGAACGTCTCTCACCATTTCGTCGTTAGCGCTGCTGGTACACAGCTTCCGTCAGCTGGCGGTCAAACTCAGCGGCAATAAAACGCCGGTATTGTGGCGACAGGTCGGGTGGACAACGCTCGCGCTGGCGGGCGGGGTGATTCTGCTGGTGGCGGCGGTGACGATGTGGATGAGCGCGGTGCCGGTGGGTAGGGGGTTGCGGCCTTTCTAGCGTACTGAGGGATTTTGTAGGCCCGGTAAGCGTAGCGCCACCGGGCTTAACAAACTGGATTAACGCTTCAGCGCATCGCTCAGTTCATCACGCATGTTTGCCAGCATGGCTTTAACAACGCGTGGGTTACCCGCAACGATGTTGCCGGTAGACATATAGTTATGGCCGCCGGTGAAATCACACACGATGGCACCTGCTTCACGTGCGATCAGCTCGCCCGCAGCAAAGTCCCAAGGCTTCAGTGACAGCTCGAAGTAACCGTCAACGCGGCCGGTCGCAACGTAGGCCAGATCCAGCGCAGCAGAACCGGTGCGGCGGAAGTCCGCGCATTCGGTGAACAGTTTGCCCAGAATATTCATATAGGTGGTCGCGTGCTGTTTCGCCTTGAACGGGAAACCGGTCGCCAGGATGGTGCCGTCAAGATCGCGTGCGTTGCTGCAGCGCAGACGGTAGCCGTTCAGCTGTGCGCCCTGACCGCGGGTAGCGGTGAACAGTTCGTTACGCATTGGATCGTAAACAACGGCGACTTCAGTACGGCCTTTAATGCGTACTGCGATAGACACAGAGAAGTGTGGCAGGCGTTTAACGAAGTTGGTGGTGCCATCCAGTGGATCGATAACCCATTGAACATCCTGATCGGTACCTTCATGTTCACCGCTTTCTTCGGTGATGATGGTGTGCTGTGGGTAAGATTTGCGGATCGTTTCGATAATAATCGCTTCTGCGGCTTTATCGACGTTAGTCACGAAATCATTGCTGCCTTTCTGGCTGGTTTCTACGGAGTCTGGCGTTTCGTAGTGTTTGGCAATTACATTACCCGCCTTGCGCGCTGCGCGCACGGCGATGGTCAGCATCGGATGCATCGGTCTCTCTCACTGGATGTTAAAGAACAGGAAAATCGGCGCAGAGTATAGCAGTGGGATCGGATTATGTCTCCCGTTTATGATAATATGCCCGAATATTCTTCAGACGCTGAATTCAGACATTAAAAATTATGCTGCAAAACATTCGAATCGTGCTGGTTGAAACATCGCACACCGGCAACATGGGCTCCGTTGCCCGCGCTATGAAAACCATGGGCTTAACAAACCTGTGGCTGGTTAACCCGCTGGTGAAACCCGACTCGCAGGCCATCGCCCTGGCCGCCGGTGCCAGCGACGTGATCGGCAACGCCCAGATCGTCGACACCCTTGACGAAGCGCTGGCCGGCTGCAGCCTCGTTGTCGGCACGAGCGCGCGTTCACGCACGCTGCCGTGGCCGATGCTGGATCCGCGCGAATGCGGCCTGAAAAGCGTCTCAGAAGCGGAGCAGGCCCCGGTTGCGCTGGTGTTTGGCCGCGAGCGCGTTGGCCTGACCAACGACGAGCTGCAGAAGTGTCACTACCACGTCGCCATCGCGGCGAACCCGGAATACAGCTCGCTGAACCTGGCGATGGCGGTGCAGGTTATCGCCTATGAAGTGCGTATGGCGTGGCTGGCGACGCAGGAGAAACAGGTCGAACCGAAAGAAGAGACGGCCTATCCGCTGGTGGACGACCTTGAGCGCTTCTACGGTCACCTGGAGCAGACGCTGCTCTCAACCGGCTTTATCCGTGAAGGCCACCCGGGCCAGGTAATGAACAAGCTGCGCCGTATGTTTACCCGCGCGCGCCCGGAAAGCCAGGAGCTGAACATCCTGCGCGGAATTCTGGCGTCGATTGAGCAGAAGAATAAGGAATAGTGTCGTCCGTTCGCCGGGTGGCGCTTCGCTTACCCGGCCTACAAAACCGTAGGTCGGGTAAGCGAAGCGCCACCCGACAAAAAACGGCACGGAAGGTTAAATACCTGACTAAAACAGTCAAGTAAATAGTTGACCATTTTAGTCAGGAATGTCAGACTTGGCCCTGCTATGCAATACCCCATTTTACTATAAAAAACCCCGGGCAGGGGCGAGTTTGAGGTTAAGTAAGACATGAGACTGACATCTAAAGGGCGTTATGCCGTGACCGCGATGCTGGACGTTGCGCTCAACTCCGAAGCGGGCCCGGTTCCGTTGGCTGATATTTCTGAACGACAAGGGATCTCCCTCTCTTATCTGGAACAGCTGTTCTCCAGACTGCGTAAAAATGGACTGGTTTCCAGCGTTCGTGGCCCAGGCGGCGGTTATCTGCTGGGTAAAGACGCGGGCAGTATTGCAGTTGGTGAAGTGATTAGCGCAGTTGACGAATCCGTTGACGCGACCCGTTGCCAGGGTAAAGGCGGCTGCCAGGGCGGCGACAAATGCCTGACCCACGCGCTGTGGCGCGATCTTAGCGACCGTCTCACCGGCTTCCTGAACAACATCACCCTGGGTGAACTGGTCAATAACCAGGAAGTTCTGGATGTCTCTGGTCGTCAGCACGGTCAGGATTCTCAACGCAGCACCCGCGCGCAGGACGCTATCGACGTCAAACTGCGCGCGTAATAAAACGATAAAGATTTCAGAATCAGGCCGGGGCGGTCACGCCCCGTGTACTCGGTCGTACATCCAGCCGGTTGCCTGATTCCTTGCATTGAAGCGATGTACGGAGTTTAAAGAGCAATGAAATTACCGATTTATCTCGATTACTCCGCAACCACGCCGGTGGACCCGCGTGTTGCCGAGAAAATGATGCAGTGTCTGACCCTGGACGGAAACTTTGGTAACCCAGCTTCCCGTTCACACCGTTTTGGCTGGCATGCTGAAGAGGCGGTTGATATCGCCCGTAATCAGATTGCTGACCTGGTGGGTGCCGACCCGCGTGAGATTGTTTTCACCTCCGGTGCGACCGAATCCGACAACCTGGCGATCAAAGGTGCAGCCAACTTTTATCAGAAAAAAGGCAAGCACATCATCACCAGCAAAACCGAACACAAAGCCGTGCTGGATACCTGCCGCCAGCTGGAGCGTGAAGGGTACGAAGTCACCTATCTCGCCCCACAGAGCAACGGTATTATTGACCTCAAAGAGCTCGAAGCGGCCATGCGTGATGACACCATTCTGGTTTCCATTATGCACGTCAACAACGAAATCGGCGTGGTACAGGACATCGCGACCATCGGTGAAATGTGCCGCGCGCGCGGTATCATCTACCACGTGGACGCGACCCAGAGCGTGGGCAAACTGCCTATCGACCTGAGCCAGCTGAAAGTGGACCTGATGTCCTTCTCCGGCCACAAAATCTATGGCCCGAAAGGGATCGGCGCGCTGTACGTTCGTCGTAAGCCACGTATCCGCATCGAAGCACAGATGCACGGCGGCGGTCACGAGCGCGGCATGCGTTCCGGTACACTGCCTGTTCACCAGATCGTGGGCATGGGCGAAGCGTACCGCATTGCAAAAGAAGAGATGGAAACCGAGATGGCGCGCCTGCGCACGCTGCGTAACCGTCTGTGGGACGGCGTGAAAGATATGGAAGAAGTATATCTGAACGGCGATCTCGAGCAGGGCGCACCCAACATCCTCAACGTCAGCTTCAACTATGTTGAAGGCGAATCGCTGATCATGGCGCTGAAAGACCTGGCCGTTTCTTCCGGTTCTGCCTGTACGTCTGCAAGCCTTGAGCCATCCTACGTGCTGCGCGCGCTGGGTATGACCGACGAGCTGGCACACAGCTCTATCCGTTTCTCTTTAGGTCGTTTCACTACCGAAGAAGAGATTGACTACACCATCAAGCTGGTTCGTAACTCCATCGGCCGTCTACGCGACCTTTCTCCACTGTGGGAAATGTTCAAGCAGGGCGTGGATCTGAACAGCATTGAATGGTCACATCACTAATCGGTACATAAGGAGAATTCAATCATGGCATACAGCGAAAAAGTCATCGATCATTACGAGAACCCGCGCAACGTTGGCTCTTTTGACAACAGCGACGAATCTGTCGGTAGCGGCATGGTTGGCGCACCGGCGTGTGGCGACGTGATGAAGTTGCAGATTAAAGTCAACAATGAAGGTATCATTGAAGACGCGCGCTTCAAGACCTACGGCTGCGGTTCTGCTATCGCGTCCAGCTCCTTGGTTACCGAATGGGTGAAGGGCAAGTCTCTGGACGAAGCACAGGCAATCAAGAACACGGATATTGCTGAAGAACTCGAACTGCCACCGGTGAAAATTCACTGTTCAATTCTGGCAGAAGACGCGATCAAAGCCGCCATTGCGGATTACAAAAGCAAACGTGAAGCAAAATAATTGAGGTTTGAGTATGTCGATTACCCTTAGCGACAGCGCTGCCGCGCGAGTAAGCTCTTTTCTGGCGAACCGTGGTAAAGGCTTTGGCCTGCGACTGGGCGTACGTACCTCCGGCTGTTCTGGTATGGCTTACGTACTGGAGTTTGTTGACGAGCCGGCGTCTGACGACACCGTGTTTGAAGACAAGGGCGTGAAGGTGGTGGTCGATGGCAAAAGCCTGCAATTCCTCAACGGCACTCAGCTGGACTTCGTTAAAGAAGGCCTGAACGAAGGGTTCAAATTCACGAACCCGAACGTCAAAGACGAGTGTGGTTGCGGCGAAAGCTTCCACGTTTAACCGCGCGTCATCCGAAACCCCACCGTGGCGTACCCGCTACGCGTGGGGTTTGTTCTAACAGGCTACCCCTGAGATTGTTATGGATTACTTCACTCTCTTCGGACTACCCGCTCAATACCCGATTGATCTGCAGGCGCTGACGATCCGCTTTCAGGATCTGCAGCGTCAGTATCACCCGGATAAATTCGCCAGTGGTACTCAGTCAGAGCAACTGGCTGCGGTTTCCCAATCTGCGACCATCAACCAGGCCTGGCAGACGCTACGCCATCCGCTGAGCCGTGCCGAGTACCTGCTTTCACTGCACGGTTTCGACCTGGCGAGCGAACAGCATACCGTGCGCGACACCGCGTTTCTGATGGAACAGCTGGAGCTTCGCGAAGAGCTGGATGAGATTGAACAGGCCAAAGACGAAGCGCGTCTGGAAAGCTTCATCACGCGCGTGAAGGGCATGTTCGATACCCGCCATCAGCAGATGGTGGAGCAACTGAACAACGAGACCTGGGACGTGGCGGCAGATACTGTGCGCAAACTCCGTTTTCTCGATAAACTGCGAAGCAGTGCTGAACAACTCGAAGAAAAGCTGCTCGATTTTTAATTTCGGAAGCAATTATGGCCTTATTACAAATTAGTGAGCCTGGCTTAAGTGCCGCACCGCACCAGCGTCGTCTGGCGGTGGGTATTGATCTGGGCACCACCAATTCTCTCGTGGCGACCGTGCGCAGCGGCCAGGCGGAAACGCTGGCCGACGAGCAGGGTCGCCATCTGCTGCCTTCCGTGGTCCACTACCAGCAGCAGGGTCACGCGGTCGGCTATGACGCCCGCGCCAACGCCGCGCGCGATCCGGCCAACACCATCAGCTCCGTAAAACGCATGATGGGCCGCTCGCTGACCGATATTCAGACCCGCTATCCGCATCTGCCGTATCAGCTGCAGGCCAGCGAAAACGGCCTGCCGATGATCGCGACCGCGGCTGGTTTGCTGAACCCGATCCGCGTGTCCTCCGACATCCTCAAAGCGCTGGCGGCGCGCGCGACGGCGACGCTTGGCGGCGATCTGGACGGCGTAGTCATTACCGTTCCGGCCTATTTTGACGATGCACAGCGTCAGGGCACCAAAGACGCCGCGCGTCTGGCGGGCCTGCACGTGCTGCGCCTGCTGAACGAACCGACGGCGGCGGCGATTGCCTACGGCCTCGACTCCGGTCAGGAAGGGGTCATTGCGGTTTACGATCTCGGCGGCGGCACCTTTGATATCTCGATCCTGCGCTTAAGCCGCGGGGTGTTTGAAGTGCTGGCGACCGGCGGGGATTCCGCGCTGGGTGGCGATGACTTCGACCATCTGCTGGCGGATTACATTCGCGAGCAGGCGGGCATCAGCGATCGCAGCGATGCGCGCGTGCAGCGTGAGCTGCTGGATGCGGCTATCGATGCCAAAATCGCCCTGAGCGATGCGCAGACGGTTACCGTAAACGTTGCGGGCTGGCAGGGTGACATCACCCGCGACAAGTTCGACGACCTGATTGCCCCGCTGGTGAAACGCACCCTGCTGGCCTGCCGTCGCGCATTGAAAGATGCGGGCGTTGAGGCGAGCGAGGTGCTGGAAGTGGTCATGGTGGGTGGATCGACCCGCGTGCCGCTGGTGCGCGAGCGCGTGGGCGAATTCTTTGGCCGCACGCCGCTGACCTCCATCGACCCGGATAAAGTGGTTGCCGTGGGCGCTGCAATCCAGGCCGATATCCTGGTCGGCAACAAGCCGGACAGCGAAATGCTGCTGCTGGACGTCATCCCGCTGTCGCTGGGGTTAGAAACCATGGGCGGCCTGGTAGAGAAAGTGATCCCGCGTAATACCACCATTCCGGTGGCGCGCGCGCAGGAGTTCACCACCTTCAAAGACGGCCAGACCGCGATGTCCATCCACGTGATGCAGGGCGAACGCGAGCTGGTGCAGGACTGCCGCTCTCTGGCGCGCTTTGCGCTGCGCGGTATCCCGGCGCTGCCTGCGGGCGGGGCGCATATTCGCGTTACCTTCCAGGTGGATGCGGACGGCCTGCTGAGCGTCACCGCGATGGAAAAATCCACCGGCGTGGAATCGTCCATCCAGGTGAAGCCGTCCTACGGCCTGACCGATGGCGAAATCGCCTCCATGATTCAGGACTCAATGAGCTACGCCGAGCAGGATGTGAAGGCGCGTATGCTTGCTGAACAAAAGGTTGAAGCCGCCCGCGTGCTGGAAAGCCTGAACGGCGCGCTTGCTGCCGATGCCGCGCTGTTAAGCGCCGCTGAGCGCCAGGTGATTGACGAAGCTGCCGCGCACTTAAGCGCTGTCGCTGAAGGCAATGACGCTGACGCAATAGAAGAAGCCATTAAAAACGTTGATAAACAAACCCAGGACTTTGCTGCTCGCCGCATGGACAAATCTGTCCGCGTCGCGCTGAAAGGCCAGTCCGTGGACGAGGTTTAATATGCCAAAGATTGTAATTTTGCCTCATGCGGACCTCTGTCCGGATGGCGCTGTTCTGGAAGCGAAGACCGGTGAAACCATTCTCGATGTTGCCCTGCGTGCAGGTATCGAAGTGGAACACGCCTGTGAAAAATCCTGTGCCTGCACTACCTGCCACTGCATCGTGCGTGAAGGTTTCGACTCTCTCGCCGATAGCACCGAAGACGAAGACGACATGCTGGATAAAGCATGGGGTCTGGAGCCAGACAGCCGCCTGAGCTGCCAGGCTGCGGTGACCGATGAAGATCTGGTCGTGGAATTCCCACGCTACACCATCAACCACGCACGCGAGCATTGATATGGGACTGAAGTGGACAGACAGCCGTGAAATCGGCGAAGCGCTCTACGACGCGAACCCGGATCTCGATCCAAAGACCGTACGATTCACCGACATGCATCAGTGGATCTGCGATTTAGAGGATTTCGACGACGATCCAAACGCATCCAATGAAAAAATTCTGGAGGCGATTCTGTTAGTCTGGTTAGATGAAGCAGAGTAAATCACTTAACGGGCTGCCTTCTGGCGGCCCGTTTGCTAATAAGGATAAATAAAATGACCGAAGCGATGAAGATTACGCTCTCTACGCAGCCAGCCGATGCACGCTGGGGCGAAAAAGCCACCTGGAGCATTAATAACGACGGCATTACCTTGCACCTGACGGGCAACGATGATTTGGGCCTGATCCAGCGCGCCGCGCGTAAAATTGACGGCCTGGGGATTAAACACGTCTCTCTGGAAGGCGAAGGCTGGGACACCGACCGCAGCTGGGCATTCTGGGCAGGCTACAAAGGCCCGAAAGGCACCCGCAAAATCGAGTGGGCAAACCTTGATGAAGCCGGTCAGAAAGAGCTGGAAAGCCGCCTGAACATTATCGACTGGGTGCGCGACACCATCAACGCTCCGGCGGAAGATCTGGGGCCGGAGCAGCTGGCGCAGCGCGCGGTTGACCTGCTGTGCGGCGTGGCGGGGGACAAAATATCCTACCGCATCACCAAAGGTGAAGACCTGCGCGAGCAGAACTACATGGGTATCCACACCGTGGGCCGTGGTTCTGAACGCCCTCCTGTATTGCTGGCGCTGGATTACAACCCAACCGGCGATAAAGCAGCGCCGGTTTTTGCCTGCCTGGTGGGGAAAGGCATTACCTTCGACACCGGCGGCTACAGCCTCAAGCAGAGCGCGTTCATGGACTCCATGAAGTCCGACATGGGCGGCGCGGCAACCATCACCGGCGCGCTGGCGTTTGCGATTACCCGCGGTCTGAACAAGCGCGTGAAGCTCTACCTGTGCTGCGCGGACAACATGGTCAGCGGTAACGCCTTCAAGCTGGGCGACATCATTCGCTACCGCAACGGCAAAAACGTTGAGGTGATGAACACCGACGCCGAAGGCCGCCTGGTGCTGGCTGATGGCCTGATCGACGCCTCTGCGCAGAAGCCAGAGCTGATTATCGACATGGCAACCCTGACCGGTGCGGCAAAAACCGCCCTGGGCAACGACTACCACGCGCTGTTCAGCTTTGACGACAAGCTGGCTGCTCGCCTGCTGGCAAGCGCCGCTGCGGAAAACGAGCCGTTCTGGCGTCTGCCGCTGGCCGAGTTCCACCGCAGCCAGCTGCCGTCCAACTTTGCCGAGCTGAACAACACCGCGAGCGCGGCGTACCCGGCGGGTGCAAGCACGGCGGCAGGCTTCCTGTCCCACTTCGTTGAGAACTACCACGAAGGCTGGCTGCACATCGACTGCTCCGCAACCTACCGTAAAGCGGCGGTTGAGCAGTGGTCCGCGGGCGCGACCGGTCTGGGCGTGCGTACCGTGGCGAACCTGCTGACGGCTGAGTAATCTTTTTTGCCGGGTGGCGCTGCGCTTACCCGGCCTACAAAACCCGTAGGCCCGTGCAAGCGAAGCGCCGCCGGGCAATTGTGAAGTAGCCAAACTATGTCCGAAACCAAAAACGAATTAGAAACTCTGCTGGAGCAGGCGGCGACCGAGCCCGCCCACCGTCCGGCATTTTTCCGCACGCTGCTGGAATCCACCGTCTGGGTGCCGGGCACCGCGGCGGAAGGTGAGCAGGTTGTCGAAGACAGCGCGCTGGATCTGCTGCACTGGGAGAAAGACGACGGCACGTCGGTGATCCCGTTCTTCACCTCACTGGAAGCCCTGCAGGAAGCGGTAGAAGACGAACAGGCGTTCGTGGTGATGCCGGTGCGCACGCTGTTCGAGATGACGCTGGGGCAGACGCTGTTCCTCAACGCTAAATTGCCGACCGGGAAAGAGTTCACGCCGCGTGAAATCAGCCACTTGATTGGCGAAGAGGGCAACCCGCTCAGCACCCAGGAGGTGCTGGAAGGGGGCGAAACGCTGCTGCTGTCAGAAGTGGCGGAGCCGCCCGCGCAGATGATCGATTCCCTGACCACGCTGTTCAAAACGCTCAAGCCCGTCAGGCGCGCGTTTCTCTGCTCCATTAAAGAGCGCGCGGACGAACAGCCGGTGCTGTTGATCGGTATTGAAGCCGATGGAGATTTCGACGAGATCGTTCAGGCCGCGGGAAGCGTGGCGACCGACACGCTGCCGGGGGATGAGCCGATCGATATCTGCCAGGTGAAGAACGGTGAGAAGGGCATCAGCCACTTTATTACCGAGCACATCACCCCGTTCTACGAGCGTCGCTGGGGCGGCTTCCTGCGCGATCTCAAAACTAACCGCATCATCTGATTACGGCGGGGTGAATATCACCCCGTTGCTTCCAGCAGCAGTAAATCCATCAGCAACACCAGATTCGACTCAAACGACGTCACCCCCGCGGCTTCGGCAGCGAAGTGCACCGCTTCGTCATAGAGGGCAAAGTGCACGTCCGCCATCCCTGCCAGCGTATTGGCCGAGGCGCGGGTAAACGCGACGATCGTCATGCCGACGTTTTTGGCAATCCGCGCTTTATCCAGCACCTGTTCCGTTTCGCCGCTGCGCGAGACGGCAATAAACACCTGATAGCGGGCGGCGTTGCTGAGGAAAATATTCCTGCTGTCCCCCGGCCCGGAGATAAACGCCGTTTTGCCCAGCACCTGCAGCTTCTTGGTCAGGTACTCCGCAAACAGATAGGAAAACCCGGCGCCGTAGAGAAAGAAGCTCTCTTTCTGGCGCAGCAGGTCGGCAAACTGCTGGCGCTTCTCCTGCGTGA
This sequence comes from Enterobacter sp. ECC-019, assembly GCF_043974075.1. NCBI lineage: Bacteria > Pseudomonadati > Pseudomonadota > Gammaproteobacteria > Enterobacterales > Enterobacteriaceae > Enterobacter > Enterobacter sp. ECC-019. The sequence continues at coordinate 4,227,677 of NZ_CP143759.1, read as the reverse complement.
CCCACTGGAAGGTGTGCTGATAGTTGGCGATAAACTGATTAAACAGCGCCGGGAGTTCAGGAAGCGACTGCCCCTGGGCAGCTATGTGCGGCGTGTCGGAGAGCAGCTGCTTGCAGTGCCAGATAAACTCGCTAAAGCCGCTGAACCCCAGCTTCTGACACAGCCGCATGATGGTGGCGGTAGAAACAAATGTCGCCTGAGCCAGCTCTCGCACCGTGATGTTGCCCACCAGCAGCGGATGCTCCGTGAGGTGGGCGAGGACGCGATACTCCGCACGGGTCAGCGATGCCCCGCGCGTTAACAGCGTGGCCAGGCGGTTATCCATTATTTCGCGGGTTCGACAGGCAGATCGTCTCGCGCACCCCATTCGCTCCATGCGCCGTCGTAAAGCGTGACGTCGTTTACGCCGAGCGTGGCGAGCGCCAGGATCGCCACGCAGGCCGTGACGCCGGAGCCGCAGCTGGCAATAATCGGACGATGTAAATCCACGCCTGCACGGTCAAAAATAGCGCGCAGCTCGTCGGTGGTTTTCAGCTCGCCTTCAAACACGAGGTCGCCCCACGGCACGTTCAGCGCGCCCGGAATATGTCCGCGCTTCAGCCCCGGACGCGGTTCATCCGCTTCGGCATTGAAGCGCGGAGCAGGACGGGCATCGACGATTTGCGCTGTTTTTTCATGGCTCACGACCAGTACGTCGGTCAGGCGTTTCACCACGTGCGCGTCGAACGTGGCATCGAATTCGCCTTCCGGCAGCGTCACGTCGCCCTGTTGAAGGGGCTGCTCGTCACGCTTCCAGCCCGCCAGCCCACCCGCCAGAATCGACACTTTTTCCACGCCGAAGTTTTTCAGCATCCACCACGCACGCGGCGCGGAGAAGAGATTACCTTCATCATAGACAACGAGGTGTTTGTCTTTGCTGACGCCCAGCTCGCGCATCGCCACGGAAAATGCTTCCGGGCGCGGCAGCATGTGCGGCAGGGGAGAGTTGTGATCGGAGAGGGCTTCGATATCAAAAAATACCGCGCCAGGCAGATGTCCGGCACGGTATTCCGCGACCATATCGCGAAGGTGTTCCTGCCCGGCCGGGGCCATACGCGCGTCAATTATCTGAACTTCCGGATCGTCACCGTGCTCAATCAGCCAGTCGGCGGCGACAAAATATGAGGTGGACATGGGTTGCCTCCATTCTTTTCCGTAAAAAAGGATTGTCGGTGTTTTTTCTGACACCGACAAGCAAACCACGTTCAACTCGCGAGCAAGCCCCTATTTTTTCACCGTTTCGCCGTCCTGCCAGGCTTTTTGCAGCGCAGGCCAGTAGTCGCGGTTGGCCTCGATCATCTCATCCAGAATCGCTTTCGCATGCTCCATGGTCGGCACGGTTCGGTTGAGGGTGAAAGCCTGCAGGGCTTTCTCATAGCTGCCCTCGATGGTCGCTTCCACCAGCAGCTGTTCAGAGGCGAGCTGCTGTTGCAAAAGGGTCTGATGGAACAGCGGCACCTGACCGACGCGGATCGGTTCCGGGCCTTCGGAGGTGATATACGCGGGCACTTCCACCACGGCATCGTAAGGCAGGTTGGCGATCGCCCCGCGGTTTTCCACCATCACCAGATGGCGGCTCCGCAGGTTAAAGGCCAGCGAGCAGGCAACATCGACAATAAACTCGCCGTGCACGCCAACGTGGAAGGCATCCGGCAGGATCCCGGTGCGCTTGTATTCTTCAGCTGCGGCGAACAGCTTTTTCTCGCGCCCGTCCATTACTTCATTGGCGCGGGTATAGTCCGGGTTCTGATGCTCCACAATCTGGTTCGGCATCAGGTAGTACTGCAGATACGGGTTCGGCAGATACTCCGGGAAGTTGTCCATGATTGGCTTAATATTGCGCCAGGTTTTGACCCACGAAGGATCGGAGTGCTGTGGGTCGGTTTTGGCCGCATCTTCTGTCAGCAGGCCAAACTTCGCGATATGCTTGCGCAGCTCGGGCAGCTTGTCCTCGCCGTCCACCAGCACGCGGGTAAACCAGCCGAAGTGGTTCAGACCGAAGTAGTCCACCTCCAGTTTGCGGCGATCGACGCCCAGAATCGCGCCCATATTGCGCATCGCGGCTACCGGCATATCGCAAATGTTCAGCACCCGCGCATTTGGCCGCAGGCGGCGCACGCCCTCCGCGACGATGGCCGCCGGGTTGGAGTAGTTCACGATCCAGGCTTTTTCATGGGCGTAGCGATCGACCAGATCGATAAGCTCGACCATCGGCAGGATCGTGCGCAGTCCGTAGGCCAGACCGCCGGGTCCGCAGGTTTCCTGGCCGACAACGCCGTGACGCAGCGGGATCTTCTCGTCCTGCTCGCGCATCCTGTACTGGCCGACGCGCATCTGGGCGAAGACGAAATGCGCGCCGCTGAAGGCCACTTCCGGGTCACTGGTGACGGTAAATTTGATGCTCTGACTGTGGTCGCGAATGACCTTCTCTACGACGGGCGCAATGGTGTTCTGACGCGCCTCGTCGATGTCATAAAGGCGGATTTCGGCCAGCGGGAAATCCTGCAGGCGCACCATCAGGCTTTTCACAATACCCGGCGTGTAGGTGCTACCGCCGCCGGCGATCGACAGAATGAATGGGGGTGTAAACATCTTTAGCTCCTTTCAGAGAAACGTCTCAACGGCTTCTCGCATTTTTTTGACGTGCAGCCCGTAGACCACCTGAACGTTGTTACCTTGTTTGATAATCCCTTTCGCGCCGGTCGCCTTCAGCCGCGGCTCGTCGATGATGGCGACGTCCTTCACCGTGACGCGTAAGCGGGTGTAGCAGTTATCCACCACTTCAATGTTTTCTCGACCGCCCAGACCCACCACGATGGACTCGCCCAGCCCGTCGTTATTGCCTTTGGCCTGGTACTCCTGCTTGCTGTACAGGCGCGTCTCCTGGTCCTCATCTTCACGGCCCGGCGTTTTCATGTTGAAGCGCAGGATCAGGAAGCGGAACACCACGAAGTAGAGAGCAAACATGATCAGCCCGACCACGATGTACATCGGCCAGTTGGACTTCTCCGTGCCGAGCGGCAGGTTGTAGAGGATGAAGTCGATAATCCCGTTGGCACCGATGGCGTGAACGCCCAGCAGCGAGAACAGCATCATGCCGATGCCGGTCAGCACCGCGTGCACCACGAACAGCAGCGGGGCGACGAACAGGAAGGAGAACTCAATCGGCTCGGTCACGCCGACCAGCAGCGAGGTCAGCGCCGCCGGGATCAGAATGGCTTGCGCAACGGCTTTACGCTCCGGCCTGGCGGTCATATACATCGCCAGCGCGGCGGCAGGCAGGCCGAACATCTTGCTGATGCCGCGCGCGTCCCACACCACGGTGCTGCTGAGCTGCTTCACGTCCGGGCAGGCCATCTCGGCGAAGTAGATATTGCGCGCGCCCTGATAGGTTGCGCCGCATACCTCCTGCGTGCCGCCCAGCTCGGTATAGAGGAACGGCGTATAAACCAGATGGTGCAGGCCGGTGGGGACCAGAATGCGTTCCAGGAAACCGTAGATTGCCACGCCAAACGGCCCGGAGCCTTTGATGGCCAGCGCCAGGGCGCTAATGCCGTGCTGGGCAAACGGCCACAATTCACTCATCACCACGCCGAGCAGCATGGAGACAGGGAGCATGACGATGGCGACAAAACAGTGGCCGGAGTAAATCGCCATCGCGCCGTTAAACTGTACGCCGGAGTATTTGTTGTACAGATAGCCGGAGAGCGCCCCGGTGAGGATCCCGGCAAAGACCCCCATCTCCAGCACCTGCACGCCCAGCACCATGGTCTGTCCGGCCGCTTTCATCTGGGCTGCTGGCGCCAGCGCGCCCTGCAGCTGCAGCGTGACGTTCATGGCGTTGATGAACACAACAAAGGTCACCAGACCAATCAGCGCGGCATAGCCTTTATCACGCGTCGCCAGACCAATCGGGATCCCGACGGCAAACACCAGCGCCAGGTTCACCAGCACCGACACGGCAGATTTCGCGATAAGCTGACCAGTATGCTGAATCAGAGGGTGGCCCAGAAACGGCAGGTATTCAGCGAGATTACCGTTACCCAGCACGTTACCAAAGGCGATAAACAGACCGACGATCGGTAAGATAAGTACCGGTCCGTACAATGATTTTCCGAAATTTTGTAGGGCGTTCACGGCTCGTTTCATGGCTTTCTCTCTTTTTGAACCGCGCACTCGGGGTGCGTCATGGTCATAAAACTAGCAGTCTTCAGGCGTGCTTATCCAGCTATCTTCTTGTTTTAAAAACAAATGACTTGAAAGGTAACATGTGACGTTATGTGCTGTGATCGCGGTTCCATCACGGCGTAGCGGCGTGATGCCATTCTGCGAGGCGCTTTCCAGATTCTAAAATTGGACTTTTTGAATTAATGAAACTTGCGGATAATACTTATCCGGACGACGACCAACAGGCTCCATGGGCCAGGGACAAAGGATGAAACCGTTTCGCTTAGCCGCGCTCTCTCTTGCGCTGCTTACCACGTTTACGCTTGTCGGCTGTGATAACAGCGACGACAAATCTCAGGCTGCGGCTCCCGCGGCATCCACCGCATCAACACCGAAAGCCGCGGAAAAGCCCAATGCTGAAACGCTGGCTAAGCTGGCCGCCCAAAGTCAGGGAAAAGCGCTGACGCTGCTGGATACCTCAGAAGTCCAGCTCGACGGTGCCGCCACGCTGGTGCTGACCTTTTCTGTTCCGCTGAATCCCGATCAGGATTTCGCGAAAACAGTGCATGTCGTGGATAAGAAAAGCGGCAAGATTGACGGGGCGTGGGAACTTGCACCTAACCTGAAAGAGCTTCGCCTGCGCCATCTGGAGCCCAATCGCAACCTGGTCGTCACCGTTGAACGTGGCCTGCAGGCGCTGAACAAGTCGACGTTTGGCATTGATTATGAAAAAGCCCTGACCACCCGGGATATTGAACCCACCGTTGGTTTTGCCAGCCGCGGCTCGCTGCTGCCGGGCAAAGTGGTGGAAGGTCTGCCGGTGATGGCACTCAACGTCAACAATGTTGATGTCAACTTTTACCGCGTGAAGCCTGAATCGCTAGCCTCCCTTGTCAGCCAGTGGGAGTACCGCAACTCGCTGACCAACTGGGAGTCCGATAACCTGCTGAAGATGGCGGAGCTGGTTTACACCGGTCGCTTCGATCTTAATCCAGCGCGCAATACGCGCGAAAAATTGCTGTTGCCCCTGAAGGATATTAAACCGCTCCAGCAGCCTGGCGTTTATATCGCGGTCATGAACCAGGCAGGGCACTACAACTACAGTAACGCCGCGACGCTCTTTACCTTAAGCGATATTGGGCTGTCCGCTCACCGTTATCACAACCGCCTGGACATCTTCACCCAGAGCCTGGAAAACGGTGCGGCGCAGTCCGGCGTGACCGTTACGCTGCTGAATGACAAAGGCCAGACGCTTGCCGAGGCGAACAGCGATGCCGACGGTCATGCGAAGCTTGAAACCGACAAAGAAGCCGCGCTGATCCTGGCCAGCAAAGACGGCCAGACCACGCTGCTTGACCTCAAGCTGCCTGCGCTCGACCTGGCGGAGTTCGACATCGCGGGGAGCCCTGGCTACAGCAAGCAATTCTTTATGTTTGGCCCACGCGATCTTTATCGCCCGGGCGAAACGGTGATCCTTAACGGTCTGCTGCGCGACAGCGACGGAAAACCGCTTCCCGATCAGCCTGTGAAGCTTGACGTACTGCGTCCGGATGGACAGGTTGCGCGTACGATTGTCGTCAAGCCAGAGAACGGACTCTATCGCTTTAACTATCCGCTGGACAGCGGGGCGCAGACCGGTATGTGGCATATCCGCGCCAACACGGGCGATAACCTGCAGCGCCTGTGGGACTTCCACGTCGAAGACTTCATGCCAGAGCGTATGGCGCTCAACCTGAGTGGACAAAAAACGCCGGTTTCACCGCAGGATAACGTGGACTTTAACGTGGTGGGTTATTACCTGTATGGCGCCCCGGCCAACGGTAATTCTCTGCAGGGCCAGCTTTTCCTGCGTCCGCTGCGTGACGCGGTGGCTGCGCTGCCGGGCTTCCAGTTTGGCGATATCGCCGAGGAGAACCTGAGCCGCAGTCTGGATGAAGTTCAGCTTACGCTTGATGAGCAGGGGCGTGGACAGGTTTCTACCGAAAGCCAGTGGAAAGAGGTGCACTCTCCGCTGCAGTTGATCCTGCAGGCCAGCCTGCTGGAGTCCGGCGGCCGTCCTGTGACACGTCGTGCTGAGCAGGCCATCTGGCCGGCGGCTGAGCTGCCGGGTATTCGCCCTCAGTTCTCCAGTAAAGCCGTTTACGACTACCGCACCGATACCACCGTCAACCAGCCGATTGTTGACGAGAACGGCAACGCCAGCTTCGATATCGTTTACGCTGATGCCAGCGGCGCGAAAAAAGCGGTGTCCGGTTTACAGGTTCGCCTGATCCGCGAGCGCCGTGACTACTTCTGGAACTGGTCTGAGAGCGAAGGCTGGCAGTCTCAGTTCGATCAGAAAGACCTGGTCGAAGGCGAGCAGGAGCTGACCCTCAAGGCCGACGAGACGGGTAAAGTCACCTTCCCGGTGGAGTGGGGTTCATACCGTCTGGAGGTTAAAGCGCCTGATGAGATGGTCAGCAGCGTGCGCTTCTGGGCGGGGTATAGCTGGCAGGATAACAGCGACGGCACCGGGGCTGCGCGCCCTGACCGCGTGACGCTGAAACTGGATAAGCCAGCCTATCAGCCTGGCGATACCATCAACCTGCACATTGCAGCGCCGGCAGCAGGTAAGGGCTATGCGATGATCGAGTCCAGCGAAGGGCCGCTGTGGTGGAAAGAGATCGACGTACCGGCAAACGGGCTTGATCTCGCTATCCCGGTCGACAAAGCCTGGAAACGTCACGATCTCTACCTGAGTACGCTGGTGGTTCGTCCTGGAGATAAATCCAAGTCCGCCACGCCGAAGCGCGCGGTCGGCCTGCTGCATCTGCCGATGGGCGACGAAAATCGCCGCCTGAATATTGCGCTCGATAACCCGCAGAAGATGCGTCCAAACCAGACGCTCTCGGTGAAGGTTAAAGCCAGCGTGAAAGAGGGGGCCGTGCCGCAGAAAGTGAACGTGCTGGTCTCGGCAGTGGATAGCGGCGTGCTGAACATTACCGATTACGTTACGCCCGATCCGTGGCAGGCTTTCTTCGGACAGAAGCGCTACGGCGCGGATATCTACGATATCTACGGCCAGGTCATTGAAGGGCAGGGCCGCCTGGCCGCGCTGCGCTTTGGTGGTGACGGTGATGAGCTGAAGCGCGGCGGCAAACCGCCGGTAAACCACGTCACCATTATTGCCCAGCAGGCACAGCCGGTGACGCTGGATGCCAACGGAGAAGGCACGATTACGTTACCGATTGGTGATTTCAACGGCGAGCTGCGTCTAATGGCGCAGGCCTGGACGGAAGACGATTTCGGCAGCAGTGAAAGCAAGGTTGTGGTGGCCGCACCGGTCATTACCGAGCTTAATACGCCGCGCTTCCTGGCAAGCGGAGACACTTCTCGGTTGACGCTGGATCTCACCAACCTGACCGACAAGCCGCAAACGCTGAACGTTGCCCTGACCGCAACAGGCAAACTGTCGCTGGAAGGCGGGCAGCCGCAGCCGGTTCAGCTGTCTCCTGGCGCGCGCAGCACCCTGTTTATTCCGGTGCGTGCGCTGGAAGGTTATGGTGACGGTGAGGTGACCGCGCAGGTGACCGGTCTGCAGCTTCCGGGCGAGACTTTCGCACCGCAGCAGAAGAGCTGGAAAATCGGCGTGCGTCCGGCGTTCCCGGCGCAGACGGTGAATACCGGTGCCATGCTGAACCCCGGCGAGTCCTGGACCGCATCGGCGCAGCACAGCAACGGTTTCTCTCCTGCCACCCTGCAGGGGCAACTGCTGCTGAGCGGTAAACCACCGCTCAACCTGGCGCGCTATATTCGCGAACTGCAGGCGTATCCATATGGCTGTCTGGAGCAGACCACCAGTGGCCTGTTCCCGTCGCTTTACACCAATGCGGCGCAGCTGTCGGCGCTTGGCATTAAAGGTGACACAGACGATAAACGCCGTGCAGCGATTGATATTGGTATCTCCCGTCTGCTGCAGATGCAGCGCGAAGACGGTGGTTTTGCGCTGTGGGATAAAAACGGTCCGGAAGAGTACTGGCTAACGGCCTACGTGACCGACTTCCTGGTGCGCGCGGGCGAGCAGGGTTACAGCGTACCTGCCGATGCAGTGATTAACGCCAATAACCGCCTGCTGCGCTATCTGCAGGATCCGGGCATGATGTCCATTCGCTATAGCGACGATACTCAGGCCAGCAAGTTTGCCGTGCAGGCCTATGCCGCGCTGGTGCTGGCGCGTCAGCAAAAAGCACCGCTGGGCGCGCTGCGTGAAATCTGGGATCGTCACGGGCAGGCGGCTTCCGGGCTGCCGCTGATGCAGTTGGGCATGGCGCTCAAACTGATGGGCGATGCGCCTCGCAGCCAGCAGGCGCTGGATCTGGCGCTCAAAACGCCGCGTAACGACAGCAAAACCTGGATGGCCGATTACGGCAGCACGCTTCGCGATAACGCGCTGATGCTCTCCCTTCTGGAGGAGTACAAGCTGCTGCCGGATGCGCAGAATAGGCTGCTGAATGCTCTGTCTGAAGAGGCCTTCAGCCAGCGCTGGCTGTCAACGCAGGAGAGCAATGCGCTGTTCCTGGCGGGACGTTCGCTGCAAACCTTGTCCGGTACGTGGCAGGCGAAAACGTCTCTGTCTGAGACCGCATCAGGCGGCGATAAGTCACTGGTACAAAACGTGAGCGGCGACCAGCTCGGCGCGCTGCAGGTCACCAATACCGGAACGACACCGCTGTGGGTGCGCCTGGACAGCACCGGCTATCCGGAATATGCCCCTCAGCCGAGCTCGAACGTGTTGCAGATTGAACGTCATATCCTGGCAACCGACGGCAGCAGTAAATCGCTCTCTTCCCTGAAGAGCGGCGAACTGGTGCTGGTGTGGCTGGACGTTAAAGCCAGCCAGAACGTGCCGGATGCGCTGGTGGTGGATCTCCTCCCTGCGGGTCTGGAGCTGGAAAACCAGAACCTGGCGAGCAGCAGCGCCAGCCTGCAGGACAGCGGCAGTGAGGTACAGAACCTGCTCAGCCAGATGCAGCAGGCGGATATTCAGCACATGGAGTTCCGCGACGACCGCTTTGTGGCTGCCGTGCCGGTAAATGAAGGTCAGCCGGTCACGCTGGTTTATCTGGCCCGTGCCGTGACGCCGGGAACCTACCAGGTGCCGGTGCCGATGGTGGAGTCTATGTACGTTCCGCAGTGGCGGGCAACGGGGGCGGCCAGCGGCCCGCTGATTGTTGTTCCATAATATGCAAATGGCACGTCTGACACGCTCCCGCTGGCTATGGCTGGCGGGAGCGCTTCTCATTTTATGGGGGTTGATTGTCGTCGCCGACCGTCTGTGGCCGTTGCCTCTGAAAGAGGTTAACCCCGCCCGGGTGGTGGTGGATGAGAAGGGCACGCCGCTCTGGCGCTTTGCGGACAGCGACGGGATCTGGCGCTACCCGGTTACGATTGAAGAGGTCTCTCCCCGTTATCTTGAGGCGCTGATCCAGTACGAAGATCGCTGGTTCTGGGACCATCCTGGCGTAAACCCGCTCTCTGTCCTGCGCGCCGCCTGGCAGGATCTCAGTTCCGGCAAAGTCATCTCTGGCGGCAGCACGCTGACCATGCAGGTGGCACGCCTGCTGGACCCGCATCCGCGCACCTTTGGCGGCAAAGTTCGTCAGCTCTGGCGGGCGATGCAGCTGGAGTGGCACCTCTCTAAGCGCGACATCCTGACGCTCTATCTCAACCGTGCCCCCTTTGGCGGCACGCTGCAGGGCGTCGGAGCTGCAAGCTGGACCTATCTCGGCAAACCGCCGTCGCAGCTCAGCTATTCCGAAGCGGCGCTGCTGGCGGTACTGCCGCAGGCACCCAGCCGCTTACGTCCGGACCGCTGGCCTGAACGGGCCGAAGCGGCACGCAATAAAGTGCTCGACCGCATGGTCACGCAGGGCGTCTGGTCCGCAAAGCAGGTCAAGGAATCGCGGGAAGAATCGGTATGGCTGGCGCCCCGACAGATGCCGCAGCTGGCACCGCTCTTTGCGCGCATGATGCTCGGCAAAAGCCGCGACACCAAAATAGTCACCACGCTGGATGCCGGGCTACAGCGGCAGCTGGAAGAGCTGGCGATGAACTGGAAATCTCGCCTGCCGGCACGCAGCTCGCTGGCGATGATCGTCGTGGATCACACCGATATGAAAGTGCGCGGATGGGTCGGATCGGTGGATATTAACGATGAAAGTCGTTTCAGCCACGTGGATATGGTCAATGCGATCCGATCCCCGGGATCGGTGTTAAAGCCCTTTATCTACGGTATGGCGCTGGATGATGGCCTGATCCATCCCGGCTCGCTGCTTCAGGACGTTCCCAGAAAAACCGGTGATTATCGCCCAGGGAATTTTGACAGTGGGTTCCACGGACCGGTCAGTATGAGTGAAGCGCTGGTGCGCTCCCTCAACCTGCCCGCGGTACAGGTACTGGAAGCCTACGGGCCAAAACGGTTTGCCGGGATGCTGAGTAACGCGGGCTTGCCGCTGATCCTGCCCGCGGGGGCGCAGCCGAATCTCTCCCTGATCCTCGGCGGGGCTGGTGCGCGGCTGGCCGATATCGCCGCTGCCTACAGCGCCTTTGCCCGACAGGGTAAGGCGGGAAGGCTGCGGTTACAGCCGGGCGATCCGCTGATTGAACGTCCACTGGTATCGCAAGGCTCAGCGTGGATTATTCGCCGTATTCTGGCGAACGAGGCGCAGCCGCTGCCGGATAATGCGCTGCCGCAAATCGCGCCGCTGGCGTGGAAAACCGGCACCAGCTACGGCTACCGTGATGCCTGGGCCATCGGTCTGAATGCCCGCTACGTGATTGGCATCTGGACCGGACGACCGGACGGCACGCCGGTGGCGGGGCAGTTTGGTTTCGCCAGCGCGGTTCCACTATTAAACCAGGTCAATAACCTGCTTCAGTCGCGCTCAACGGTAGACGAAGCCCGCCTGCCTCGCGACCCGCGTCCGGAGAGCGTCGGGCGGGGCGTGATCTGCTGGCCGGGTGGCCAGTCGCTGCCTGAAGGGAGTGAAAACTGTCGGCGTCGCCTGTCGACCTGGCTGCTGGAAGGGAGTGAGCCGCCCACGCTGCTATTGCCCGAACAGGAAGGCATACGCGGCATTCGTTTCCCGGTCTGGCTGGATAAAACGGGTAAACGTGTGGCAGCAGATTGCCCTGATGCAACGGAAAAAATCCTGGATGTCTGGCCGCTGCCGCTGGAGCCGTGGCTACCTGCAACCGAGCGTCGCGCGGTACGGGTCCCGCCTTCATCTACAACCTGTCCTCCGCTGTCGCAGGACGCACCTGCGCCACTCATCCTGACCGGCGTGCGCGAAGGGGCCGTTATCAAACGTCTCCCGGGTGAATCCCACGTTTCGCTGCCGCTTCAGGCGACCGGCAACAGCGGTGAGCGCTGGTGGTTTTTGAACGGTGAACCGCTGAGTGTGAAGGGAAGGGTTTACACATTACAGCTTGATAAATCGGGCGATTATCAGTTACTCGTTATGGATGAGACCGGGCAGGTCGCGACGGTGAATTTTACGCTGCAGTGATCTGAAAACAGCTTTCGGATGTGAGCTGTTGCTAAAACTCGTCTTATTTTAAAAAAATGTTACCTGAATCCATAGGCAATGGCGCTATTGCTCATTATAATCCGCGCCACACCATACTCAGGTATGCAAAACAACAGAACATTGACAGAGGTTATCATGGCTATTGAACGTACTTTTTCCATCATCAAACCAAACGCGGTGGCAAAAAACGTTATTGGCAGCATCTTCGCTCGCTTTGAATCTGCAGGGTTCAAAATTGTTGGCACCAAAATGCTGCACCTGACCGTTGAGCAGGCTCGCGGCTTCTATGCTGAGCACGAAGGTCGCCCATTCTTTGACGGCCTGGTTGAGTTCATGACCTCCGGTCCAATCGTGGTATCCGTGCTGGAAGGCGAAAACGCAGTTCAGCGTCACCGCGATCTGCTGGGCGCAACCAACCCGGACAACGCGCTGGCAGGTACTCTGCGCGCTGACTATGCGGACAGCTTCACCGAGAACGGCACCCACGGTTCTGACTCTGTTGAATCTGCTGCACGCGAAATCGCCTTCTTCTTCGCAGAAGGCGAAGTGTGTCCACGTACCCGTTAATTTAACGGTTTCGTTTACACATTATTTTCGTAAATGCCGCGTCCAGACGTGGCATCCCTGCGCCAGACTTTGTACAATGCAACGCCCCGGACGAGCAGACTGCTTTCCGGGGCGTTTCTATTCAACCCTCCACGGGCCATAACGTGTAACAACGAGGCCGGAAAATATTATGTCTGAACTAGTGAATACCTCCGAAGTCGCCATTCCTGCGGTTCCCAATAAAAATGGAAAAATCAACCTGCTGGATCTGAACCGTCAGCAGATGCGCGAGTTCTTTAAAGAGATGGGCGAAAAGCCGTTTCGTGCCGATCAGGTCATGAAGTGGATGTACCATTACTGCAGCGATAATTTTGATGACATGACTGACATCAACAAGGTCCTGCGCAACAAGCTCAAGGAAGTGGCTGAAATCCGCGCACCGGAAGTGGTGGAAGAGCAGCGCTCTGCGGATGGCACCATCAAATGGGCGATTGCGGTCGGCGATCAGCGCGTTGAAACCGTCTACATCCCGGAAGAAGACCGCGCCACGCTGTGCGTCTCCTCTCAGGTAGGCTGTGCGCTGGAGTGCAAATTCTGCTCAACCGCACAGCAAGGCTTTAACCGTAACCTGCGCGTGTCAGAAATTATCGGCCAGGTCTGGCGTGCCGCGAAAATCGTGGGTGCGGCAAAAGTAACCGGTACGCGTCCTATCACCAACGTGGTGATGATGGGGATGGGTGAGCCGCTGCTGAACCTGACCAACGTGGTTCCGGCGATGGAAATCATGCTGGATGACTTCGGTTTTGGCCTGTCCAAGCGTCGCGTCACGCTGTCTACCTCAGGCGTCGTGCCTGCGCTGGACAAGCTTGGCGACATGATTGACGTTGCGCTGGCGATCTCCCTGCATGCACCAAACGACGAAATTCGTGACGAAATTGTGCCGATCAACAAAAAGTACAATATCGAAACCTTCCTCGCTGCGGTACGCCGCTATCTGGAGAAATCCAACGCCAACCAGGGCCGCGTGACCATCGAGTACGTGATGCTTGACCACGTCAACGACGGTACCGAACATGCGCATCAGCTGGCTGAACTGCTGAAAGATACGCCATGCAAAATCAACCTGATCCCATGGAACCCGTTCCCGGGCGCGCCGTATGGCCGTAGCTCGAACAGCCGTATCGACCGTTTCTCTAAGGTGCTGATGGAGTATGGTTTCACCACCATCGTGCGTAAAACCCGTGGTGATGACATTGATGCAGCATGCGGACAGCTGGCAGGGGATGTTATTGACCGTACCAAACGTACTCTGCGTAAACGCATGCAGGGCGAGACGATCGCGGTTAAAGCTGTTTGATTATTATGCACTCGCGGCGCATTATCTGCGCCGTGAAGCATAACCTTACTGAATAATCAGTCAGATTCGTGATGACTGATCAATAATTACGGTGCGTTTCATTCGACTTTCGGGCAGTATGTAACGACGTAACAACAGTTTAGCCGTACGGGCAGGGCTGTACTGTCATCTCCGGGCTGACAGTCTTATACTCTCTGTTCAAGGTTAACTGACCAGAAGTTTCGCGGTGCGGGTGGCATTGTGACTCACCGGCACCTGAACCCTTATTTTTCACGTACCAGTAGTTGTAGCGAATGAATACTGAAGCCACTCACGACCAACATGAAGCACTCTCCACTGGCGTTCGTCTTCGCAACGCCCGTGAACAACTCGGACTCAGCCAGCAAGCCGTTGCGGAACGCTTGTGCCTGAAGGTTTCCACGGTTCGCGATATTGAAGAAGATAAGGCTCCCGCCGATCTGGCTTCAACGTTCTTGCGCGGTTATATCCGCTCTTACGCAAAACTGGTGCATATCCCCGAAAACGAATTACTGCCAATGATGGAGAAGCAGGCCCCGGTCCGTGCAGCAAAAGTTGCGCCGATGCAGACCTTCTCCCTGGGGAAACGTCGTAAAAAACGTGATGGCTGGCTGATGAGCTTCACCTGGCTGGTGCTGTTTGTGGTCGTCGGTCTGACCGGTGCATGGTGGTGGCAAAACCACAAGGCGCAGCAGGAAGAGATCACCACCATGGCCGATCAATCCTCCGCTGAACTCAACCAGGCCGGAAATGAGAATGGCCAGAACGTGCCGCTGAATACCGACGGTGCAGCTTCCTCCAGCGAGCCACAGACCGCAGCGCCAGACGCGTCGGCGACCGGTGCAGCACAGGCCCCGGCAGTAACGGCTAACACCGCTGCGCCGCAGGCTCAGGATCAAAACGCGGTTGTTGCCCCTTCTCAGGCGAATGTTGATACTGCGGCGAACGCGCCTGCGGCTACTCAGCCTGCAGACAATAGCGCAGCGACTCTGCCAACCAGCCCGGCGGGTACGGCCACAGCAGCCGATCCCAACGCGCTGGTGATGAACTTCAGCGCCGACTGCTGGCTGGAAGTGACTGACGCGACAGGTAAAAAACTGTTCAGCGGCCTGCAGCGTAAAGATGGCACGTTAAACCTAACGGGTCAGGCTCCCTATAAACTTAAAATCGGCGCTCCGGCAGCGGTACAGATCCAGTATCAAGGAAAACCTGTCGACCTGAGCCGCTTTATCAGAACTAACCAGGTTGCACGTCTTACCGTTAATGCCGAACAATCAGCAGCACAGTAACAGACGGGCAACGCGGGAGATTTTTCATGCATAACCAGGCTCCGATTCAACGTAGAAAATCGAAACGGATTTACGTTGGGAATGTGCCAATCGGCGATGGGGCACCTATCGCCGTTCAGTCGATGACCAACACGCGCACCACCGATGTGGAAGCGACGGTCAATCAAATCAAAGCATTAGAGCGTGTAGGCGCGGACATTGTTCGCGTCTCCGTCCCAACCATGGATGCCGCTGAGGCGTTCAAGCTGATCAAACAGCAGGTCAGCGTTCCGCTGGTGGCTGATATCCACTTCGACTACCGCATCGCACTGAAAGTGGCCGAATACGGCGTCGATTGCCTGCGTATTAACCCGGGCAACATCGGTAACGAAGAGCGTATCCGCATGGTAGTGGACTGCGCCCGCGATAAAAATATTCCTATCCGTATCGGTGTTAACGCCGGTTCTCTGGAAAAAGACCTGCAGGAAAAATACGGCGAGCCGACACCTCAGGCGCTGCTCGAATCCGCGATGCGCCATGTCGATCATCTCGATCGTCTTAACTTCGATCAGTTCAAAGTCAGCGTAAAAGCGTCCGACGTATTTCTCGCGGTTGAATCTTATCGCCTGCTGGCAAAGCAGATCGACCAGCCTCTGCACCTCGGGATCACCGAAGCGGGCGGCCTTCGCAGCGGCTCTGTAAAATCCGCGATCGGTTTGGGGCTGCTGCTCTCTGAAGGGATCGGTGACACCCTGCGCGTCTCGCTGGCGGCCGATCCGGTGGAAGAGATCAAGGTTGGTTTCGATATCCTGAAATCACTGCGTATTCGCGCGCGTGGGATCAACTTCATTGCCTGCCCAACCTGTTCACGTCAGGAGTTTGATGTGATCGGGACGGTGAATGCCCTGGAGCAACGTCTGGAAGACATTATCACCCCGATGGACGTCTCCATCATCGGCTGCGTGGTAAATGGTCCGGGTGAAGCACTGGTGTCAACCCTGGGCGTAACCGGCGGTAACAAGAAAAGTGGTCTCTATGAAGATGGCGTTCGTAAAGATCGTCTGGATAATAGCGACATGATCGACCAGCTTGAAGCCCGCATC
Source organism: Enterobacter sp. ECC-019 (assembly GCF_043974075.1). NCBI lineage: Bacteria > Pseudomonadati > Pseudomonadota > Gammaproteobacteria > Enterobacterales > Enterobacteriaceae > Enterobacter > Enterobacter sp. ECC-019. Next base: position 4,211,611 of record NZ_CP143759.1, on the reverse strand, counting down.
CGCGCCAAAGCCGCCATGATGGACGAAACACAGCGTATCAGCGTTCAGCAGGTTGAAAAATAACGTGATGGGAAGCGTGCTGCTTCCCATGTATGATTGAACCCATTCTTTGGGTTTTTTTTGTATATAGAAAGAGAATAAACGTGGCAAAAAACATTCAAGCCATCCGCGGCATGAACGATTATCTGCCTGGCGAAACCGCCATCTGGCAGCGCATTGAAGGCACACTGAAGCAGGTGCTCGGCAGCTACGGTTACAGCGAAATCCGTTTGCCGATTGTAGAGCAGACCCCGTTATTCAAACGCGCGATTGGTGAAGTCACCGACGTGGTTGAAAAAGAGATGTATACCTTTGAGGACCGCAACGGCGACAGCCTTACCCTGCGTCCGGAAGGTACGGCGGGCTGCGTACGCGCCGGCATCGAACATGGTCTTCTGTACAATCAGGAGCAGCGCCTGTGGTATATCGGCCCGATGTTCCGCCACGAACGTCCTCAGAAAGGTCGTTATCGTCAGTTCAATCAGCTGGGTGTGGAAGTCTTTGGCCTGCAGGGCCCGGACATCGACGCTGAACTGATTATGCTGACCGCCCGCTGGTGGCGCGCCCTCGGTATCGCCGATCACGTTTCCCTTGAGCTGAATTCTATTGGTTCTCTGGAAGCTCGCGCTAACTACCGCGATGCGCTGGTTGCGTTCCTGGAACAGCATAAAGAGAAGCTGGACGAAGACTGCAAACGCCGCATGTATAGCAACCCGCTGCGCGTTCTGGATTCCAAAAACGCGGATGTTCAGGCACTGCTGAACGATGCGCCTGCGCTGGGTGACTACCTGGATGAAGAATCTCGCGAACACTTCGCGGGCCTGTGCAAGCTGCTGGAAGCGGCAGGCATCGCCTATACCGTGAACCAGCGCCTGGTGCGCGGTCTGGACTACTACAACCGTACCGTGTTTGAGTGGGTGACCTCCAGCCTCGGCTCTCAGGGCACCGTTTGTGCGGGCGGCCGTTATGACGGTCTGGTTGAGCAGCTTGGCGGTCGCGCAGCGCCTGCTGTTGGCTTCGCGATGGGCCTTGAGCGACTTGTTTTGCTGGTTCAGGCAGTTAATCCGGAATTTAAAGCAGATTCCGTTGTCGATATATACCTGGTGGCCTCAGGCGCGGAAACGCAGTCTGCGGCGATGCAGCTTGCCGAACGCGTGCGCGATGCGCTGCCGGGCGTTAAGCTGATGACCAACCATGGCGGCGGCAACTTCAAAAAACAGTTTGCTCGTGCCGATAAGTGGGGCGCAAGTATTGCACTGGTGCTGGGCGAGTCCGAAGTGGCTAACGGCGAAGTGGTGGTGAAGGACCTGCGCTCTGGTGAGCAGACAACGGTAACGCAGGACGGCGTTGCGGCGCACTTGCGCACTCTATTGGGCTAAGGAGAAGGACTGCGTGGAAATTTACGAGAACGAACACGATCAGGTCGACGCGATTAAACGCTTCTTTGTTGAAAACGGCAAAGCGCTGGTTGTCGGGGTTATTTTAGGTGTCGGTGCGCTGGTGGGCTGGCGTTACTGGAACAGTCATCAGGCGGATTCCGCGCGCGGCGCGTCACTGTCTTATGAAACTACCGTTAGCGCAATTCGTGCCGATCAGCCGCAAACGCTGGCTGCGGCAGAAAAATTTGCGGCTGACAACAAAAACACCTACGGTGCACTGGCTGCGCTGGAAGTGGCTCAGCAGTACGTTGATAAGAACGAACTGGATAAAGCCGCCGCTCAGCTTTCTCAGAGCCTTGCTGCGGCCAGCGATGAGAACCTGAAAGCGGTGATCAATCTGCGCCTGGCACGTATTCAGGTTCAGCAGAAGAAAGTTGACGATGCACTGAAAACGCTCGATACCATCAAAGGCGAAGGTTTTGCTGCCATCGTTGCCGATCTGCGCGGTGAAGCACTGCTGAGCAAAGGTGACAAAGCGGGCGCGCGTAAAGCGTGGCAAGCTGGCGTAGAGAGCAATGCTTCACCTGCGCTGAGCGAAATGATGCAGATGAAAATAAATAATTTGTCCGTCTGAGAGGGACCCGATGCAATTGCGTAAATTACTTCTGCCAGGACTGCTTTCTGTTACGTTATTGAGTGGTTGTTCACTGTTCAGTGGCGAAGAAGACGTTGTGAAAATGTCCCCACTGCCGACGGTTGAAAACCAGTTTACCCCATCCACCGCGTGGGATGTCTCCGTGGGCAATGGGATTGGTGATTTCTATTCCAACCTTCATCCGGCGTATGCAGACAGCGTTGTCTATGCTGCTGACCGCAAAGGTACCGTGAAAGCGGTGAACGCCGATGACGGGAAAGAAGTCTGGTCCGTCAACCTGGCGGAAAAAGACGGCTGGTTCTCTCGTAAACCTGCACTCCTGTCTGGCGGTCTGACCGTTGCGGGTGGTCATGTCTACGTGGGCAGCGAAAAAGCGCAGGTTTATGCGCTGAACAGCAGCGACGGCTCCATTGCCTGGCAAACAACCGTGGCGGGTGAATCCCTGTCTCGTCCGGTGGTGAGCGACGGCCTGGTGCTGATTCATACCAGCAACGGCCAACTGCAGGCGCTGAACGAAGCGGACGGTCTGGTGAAATGGACCGTTAACCTGGATATGCCAGCGCTCTCCCTGCGCGGCGAATCCGCGCCTGCTACCGCATTTGGTGCTGCCATTGTGGGCGGTGACAACGGTCGCGTGAGCGCAGTGCTGATGCAGCAGGGCCAGATGATCTGGCAGCAGCGTATCTCTCAGGCCACTGGTTCAACGGAAATTGACCGTCTGAGCGACGTAGACACAACGCCGGTCATCGTTAACGGTGTGGTTTACGCGCTGGCCTATAACGGCAACCTGACCGCGATGGATCTGCGCAGCGGCCAGATCATGTGGAAACGTGAGCTGGGCTCTGTGAACGATTTCATCGTTGAGGGTAACCGCATCTATATGGTCGATCAGAACGACCGTCTGCTGGCGCTGAGCACCGAAGGCGGCGTGACGCTGTGGACGCAAAGCGACCTGCTGCACCGTCTGCTGACCGCGCCTGCGCTGTACAACGGTAGCCTGGTTGTGGGCGACAGCGAAGGGTATATGCACTGGATCGATCCGGATAACGGCCGCTTTGTTGCACAGCAGAAAGTCGACAGCTCTGGTTTCCTGACCGATCCGGTTGTGGCCGACGGCAAACTGCTGATTCAGGCAAAAGACGGCACGCTGTACGCGATCACGCGTTAATTACCCGGCGGTTGTAGTATACTAAACGGCTCCTGTTCACTCAGGAGCCGTTTTGACATTTTTAAAAACGCCGCGAAAGCGACGTTATTTTGAATTTTATGAGGCTTCAAACATGGTACCTGTGGTCGCGCTTGTCGGGCGCCCTAACGTTGGAAAATCCACTCTTTTTAACCGTTTAACACGCACCCGTGATGCGCTGGTTGCGGATTTCCCGGGGCTGACGCGTGACCGTAAGTACGGTCGTGCAGAGGTGGAAGGACGCGAGTTCATCTGTATTGATACCGGTGGTATTGACGGCACAGAAGACGGCGTTGAAACCCGCATGGCGGAACAGTCGCTGCTGGCGATTGAAGAAGCGGATGTGGTGCTGTTTATGGTGGATGCGCGCGCTGGCCTGATGCCGGCGGACTCCGCTATTGCCAAACACCTGCGTTCACGCGAAAAGCCGACCTTCCTGGTGGCGAACAAAACTGACGGTATTGATGCCGATCAGGCCGTCGCGGATTTCTGGTCTCTGGGCCTGGGTGAAATCTATCCGATTGCGGCATCGCATGGCCGCGGCGTGACCAGCCTTCTGGAAACCGTGCTTCTGCCGTGGGTTGACGAAGTGAACCCGCCGGAAGAGGTGGACGAAGACGCTGAATACTGGGCGCAGTTTGAAGACGGAGAAGAGGGCGAAGAAGAAGAGCCTGAAGACGACTTCAACCCGCAGGATCTGCCGATCAAGCTGGCAATCGTGGGCCGTCCAAACGTAGGTAAGTCTACGCTTACTAACCGTATTCTGGGTGAAGAGCGCGTGGTCGTTTACGACATGCCGGGCACCACCCGTGACAGTATCTACATTCCTATGCAGCGCGATGAGCGCGAGTATGTTCTCATCGACACCGCCGGGGTGCGTAAGCGCGGGAAAATCACCGATGTGGTGGAAAAATTCTCCGTTATCAAAACCCTGCAGGCGATCGAAGATGCCAACGTCGTGCTGCTGGTCATCGACGCGCGTGAAGGTATCTCCGATCAGGACCTCTCTCTGCTCGGCTTTATCCTCAATAGTGGGCGCTCACTGGTTATCGTGGTCAACAAATGGGATGGCCTGAGCAATGAAGTGCGCGAGCAGGTGAAAGAGACCCTCGACTTCCGTCTGGGCTTTATCGACTTTGCCCGCGTGCACTTTATCTCTGCGCTGCACGGCAGCGGCGTGGGTAACCTGTTCGAATCCGTACGTGAAGCGTATGACAGCTCCACCCGTCGTCAGAGCACCGCGATGCTGACGCGCATCATGAATATGGCTGCAGAAGACCATCAGCCGCCGCTGGTGCGCGGCCGTCGCGTGAAGCTGAAATATGCCCACGCCGGTGGTTATAACCCGCCAATCGTAGTAATTCACGGCAACCAGGTGAAAGACCTGCCGGATTCCTACAAGCGCTATCTGATGAACTACTTCCGTAAATCGCTGGACGTAATGGGCACGCCTATCCGTATCCAGTTTAAGGAAGGGGAAAACCCGTTTGCTAACAAGCGTAATACCCTGACGCCAAACCAGATGCGTAAGCGTAAGCGTTTGATTAAGCACATTAAGAAAAGCAAATAAGCTTTGCCTGCTTCACGAAGGCCCGCGTTTATCGCGGGCTTTTTTTTGCCCAAATCATACCGCCAGTTTTCTCTGTGTGATGTCAATCACTATTCACTTTTAACCAAGTTTAAATCTAAGAAAGTAGACAATCGTCGAATTTTCATCTTAAAGTCCAGGTGCCGGTACTAGACAAAACTAGCGCCTGGTTATCAAATGGTTAACTAACTTTTCGCCGCATGTAAAAAATCGGCCAGATACGTAACTGGCCGGCGTACCTGCTGGTGTTTACAAGCACGACGACATACCTTTCGGGAGAATTATGCAATCCACTGTTAATCAAAAAGAGAGCCGAACGTTCTTCGGCCATCCGTATCCGCTAGGTTCCCTGTTCTTCACCGAGATGTGGGAGCGCTTCTCGTTTTACGGCATTCGTCCGTTACTGATCCTGTTTATGGCCGCCACCGTCTATGACGGCGGGATGGGCCTGGCGCGTGAAAACGCCTCGGCGATTGTCGGTATCTTTGCCGGTACCATGTACCTGGCCGCGCTACCGGGCGGCTGGCTGGCGGATAACTGGCTCGGCCAGCAGAGAGCCGTCTGGTACGGTTCAATCCTGATTGCGCTCGGGCACCTGTCGATCGCGCTCTCAGCGGTGATGGGAAACAACCTGTTCTTTATCGGCCTGATGTTCATCGTGCTTGGCTCTGGGCTGTTTAAGACCTGTATCTCGGTGATGGTCGGCACCCTGTATAAAAAAGGCGACGCGCGTCGTGACGGCGGTTTCTCGCTGTTCTATATGGGTATCAACATGGGCTCGTTCATCGCGCCGTTGATTTCCGGCTGGCTGATCAAAACCCACGGCTGGCACTGGGGCTTTGGTATTGGCGGCATCGGGATGCTGGTTGCGCTGATTATCTTCCGCGTGTTTGCCGTTCCGGCGATGAAACGCTATGACGGCGAAGTCGGCCTCGACTCCACCTGGAACAGCCCGGTGGTGAAGCGCAACGGCGTGGGCGTTTGGCTGCTGGCGCTGGCGGCAGGTGTGGCAACGATCGTGACGCTGATTGCGCAGGGCGTGATTGTGATTAACCCGGTCGCGGTAGCCAGCGTGCTGGTGTACGTGATTGCGGCGTCCGTTGCCCTCTACTTCATTTATCTGTTTGTTTTTGCGGGGCTGAACCGTAAAGAGCGCGCCAGGCTGCTGGTCTGCTTTATTCTGCTGATCTCCGCGGCGTTCTTCTGGTCCGCGTTCGAGCAAAAGCCAACCTCGTTCAACCTGTTTGCCAACGACTACACTAACCGCATGATTGGTGATTTTGAAATCCCGGCGGTGTGGTTCCAGTCGATCAACGCCCTGTTCATCATCCTGCTGGCACCGGTGTTTAGCTGGGCATGGCCGAAGCTCGCGAGCAAAAACATTCGTCCGAGCAGCATCACCAAGTTTGTTATTGGTATTCTGTGCGCGGCGGCGGGCTTTGGCCTGATGATGCTGGCGGCTCAGAACGTGCTGAGCAGCGGTGGGGCGGGCGTGTCGCCGTTCTGGCTGGTGGGCAGCATCCTGATGCTGACGCTCGGCGAACTGTGCCTGAGTCCGATTGGCCTGGCGACCATGACGCTGCTTGCGCCGGAAAGAATGCGCGGCCAGATGATGGGGCTGTGGTTCTGCGCCAGCGCGCTGGGTAACCTGGCGGCGGGCCTGATTGGCGGTCACGTGAAGGCCGACCAGCTGGATATGCTGCCGGATCTCTTTGCTCGCTGCTCCGTCGCGCTGCTGATTTGTGCCGCGGTACTGATTGTTCTCATTGTTCCGGTGCGCCGCATGCTGGAAAATGCGCAGACTAAACCGGCAGCTAACGCCTCATAAACCTCGATCTTGCCGGGGCGGCGTTATGCCCCGGCAATTTACTCAACGAGGTAAGAACATGCTGTTAGGGTTTGTTGGTCTTGGCGCAGTCGTTGAAACAGCTTACCTGCCCGCAATACGAAAACGCTTTGATAATCTCCCTCACTGTCTGGGTTTTGATATCCAGCCCGTAAAACAGCCGGAGGGGGTAACGCGCTGTGCCACACTGGCTGAACTCCTCTCCCAGCCGCTTGATACCCTGTTTATTACCACGGCGTCGCTGCACCATCTTGAGGTGCTTGAACACGCTCTCGCCTCATCGGTTTCCCGCATCGTGGTTGAAAAACCGATTGTCGCCACGCTTCCCCAAACAGAAAAGCTCAACACGTTGCTGGTGGACCCCGACGTCGCCTCCCGCGTGCTGGCGCTCGATCACTGGATGGCGCGTATCGAAACGGTGAAGCGGTCGCTGGTTGGCAATATCGCTGACATCGTCAAAATCGACGGTTTTTTGCAGGAGCCGAGCGGATATAACGCTGCTGGGGAACCCATCGCGCTTAATTTTGCCACTGGCGAGCCGGACGCGCGTACGCTTCGCCACCCTGATGGCGTGATTCTGGATATCGGCACGCACGTGCTGGCGATGCTGCGCGAAACGGTGCGCTATCTGGGAGGAAATGATGAGATGACGCTGCGGGTCGTCACGGCTAAAGACCGCCTGGGTCGCGATATTGCAAAAGGCGACCTGACCACGGCGGAAGGCGAGGCGCATCTTCAGGGAAGCATCAGCGGCGTACCGGTGGATATCTGGCTTAACAAATACGCGGGACCCGCGGGCGGGCAAAAAGGCTTACGGCTCTGGTTGCGCGACGGGCGGACCATCAGCTACGACCGGCACGGTGCTGAAGATGTGTTGCTGCTGATAAATGGCGACACGCGTCAACGCTGGAACATTCCCGGCACGATCTACGAACACTGTCTTGCAGAGCATATCCTGGGCGCCAACAGCCTGTTTGAACGGGATCCGCACGAGGTGAGCCGCACGACGCGCCGCAGGATAGAGGAAGTGACGCTACTTCTAACGTTACAGCAGCAGCTGCGTGGCCCGCACTGAACGCAACGTGGTAAAATTATTGCAGACCTGTACGCTTTAAAGGAGTCACCATGACGATTACCTGCCCGGATTGCCAGGCACCGCTTGAGCCTCAGAACGGGGTGGCGCACTGCAAGAGCTGTAACAAGGATATTGCGTTTGAAGCCCGCTGCCCGGAGTGCCATCAGCCACTCCAGGTATTAAAAGCCTGCGGGGCGGTGGACTATTTCTGCCAGAACGGCCACGGTCTTATCTCTAAAAAACGCGTGGAGTTTGTTCGGGCCGAAGGTTAATCGCAGACGCAGCCTTCGCCTTTCTTCCACAGCTCGACCAGCGACTCGGGCGCTTCCTGCTCGGGCACCAGCACGATGATATCGGCGTAGTGCGCCTGATTTTGCCCGGTCCAGATAATCTGGATGCGGAAATAGCGCTGGTCGCCGCTGCCGGCTGAAGAGGCTTGCCCGGGCGGCTGGCCGCGTGGAAAAGCCTGCTCCAGGATGCTCACCAGGCGCTGGCGCTGGGCCTCATTGAGCGAGGAGAGTGCAATGGTGCGCTGTCCGCTCAGCTTGGGAATAAAAGCGACGCCGCCTTCCCGGGCCAGCTCAACCACGGCGTCATCCGTCAGTTCCGGAACCTGCATTTACAACACTCCCACCTGTTCCCAGGCTTGTTTAATGGCTGCACCAGCGTCGCTGCCGGAGCGTTTCTCTCCGTGCGCGATCGTCAGTTTTGCGAAGGCCTCAAAATCCGCATCCTGCGCCAGATTGCGATCGCAAACCGTGTCGTACCAGGCATAACCCGCTTTTTCCCAGGCGTAGCCGCCGATCGCCGTCGCGGCCAGATAAAATGCCCGGTTGGGGATGCCGGAGTTCAGATGCACGCCGCCGTTATCCTCGCGCGTTTTAATGAAATCTTTCATGTGCGCAGGCTGCGGGTCTTTTCCGAGCAGAGGATCGTCATAGGCGGTGCCGGGTTCAGACATCGAGCGCAGCCCTTTGCCGTTGATCCCTTTCGCCAGCAGCCCTTCACCAATGAGCCAGTCAGCTTTATCGGCGGTTTGCTTCAGATGGTACTGTTTAACCAGCGAGCCAAACACGTCAGACAGAGACTCGTTCAGCGCGCCCGACTGTTCAAAATAGATAAGCCCGGCTTCGGTCTCGGTCACGCCGTGGCTCAGCTCGTGCGCCACCACGTCGATGGCGATGGTAAAGCGGTTAAATATTTCTCCGTCGCCGTCGCCGAATACCATTTGCTGACCGTTCCAGAAGGCGTTCTGATATTCCCGACCGTAATGCACGGTGCCGGTCAAAATAAGCCCTTTATTATCGAGCGAATCTCGCTGATATTCTTTCCAGAAGAAATCATGGGTAACACCCAAATAATCGTAGGCTTCATCCACCGCCACATCGCCGTTCGAAGGCTGGCCTTCGTAACGCACCTGCGTACCCGGCAGCTCCTGGGTTTGCTTCGCGTCATAAATATCGCGCTCCAGCTGTCCGGCTTTATTCACGTGCGGCGCGGCGGGTTTGCCGGGCATGTGAGCCATCAGCGTCTGGACATGGGTTAAGGTCTGACGGGCACAGCGCTGCTGCGGCTCGGAACCGCTTTCGATAATACGACGAAGAATATAAGGGGGAATAACGCTATGAAGATGGGGCATGCTGCTCTCCTTATTAAAAAAGGGAATAGCAGCAGTATAGTAAGTAACCGGCGAAGAATTATCCGGTTTTACGCTGACGCGTCTTTTTCACTGGTTTAATTGATTTCACTTCGCTTTCTACCCAGCCGTCTGAAAGTCGCGTCGTCAGCACATCGCCGGTATTTACCTGTTTGGTCTGCTTCAGCACTTTGCCGTCCGTCGCCGTCGTCACGCTATAGCCGCGCGCCAGCGTGGAGAGGGGGCTGACTGCTTCAAGATGGGTCACCGCATTGCCAAAACGTTCGCGGGTGGTGCTCAGTCGGGCGCGGACAGTCTCCGCAAGACGATACTCCAGCTGTTGGATCCGCGTTTGTGCGCGATAAATTTTCGGCTGCGGGTTCTGCTGGTTCAGGCGCTGCGTAGCGCGCTGCTGGCGTGATACCGCGCGCTTAAGCTGCGCATCCACCGCAAAACTCATGCGCTGGCGCAGGCGCTCCAGCACGGTCTGCTGACGCGCCAGACGCAGCTGCGGGTGCTGCTGCTGAAGTCGATGATGAAGCTGGGTAAAGCGGCGGGTACGGTTGGCAAGGAAGTAGTCCATCGCCATCTCAAGACGCTGCTGTCCGTTCTGAATCTGACGCAGCAGCTCCAGCTGGTTGCGGCTGACCACTTCCGCCGCCGCCGATGGCGTAGGCGCGCGCAGATCTGCGACAAAATCGGCTATCGTTACGTCCGTTTCGTGGCCGACGGCGCTCACCACGGGGATAAGGCTTGCAAAGATTGCCCGCGCCACGCGCTCGTCGTTAAAGCTCCATAAATCTTCCAGCGAGCCGCCGCCGCGCCCGACGATGAGCACGTCGCACTCCTGACGGGCGTTTGCCAGCTCAATGGCGCGAACTATCTGCCCTGGCGCATCGTCACCCTGAACGGCGGTCGGGTAGATGATGACGGGCAGGGAAGGGTCGCGACGTTTCAGCACGTGCAAAATATCGTGCAGTGCCGCACCGGTTTTCGAGGTGATGACCCCAACGCAGTGGGCAGGAGAGGGCAGAGGTTTTTTGTACTGCTGGTCGAACAGCCCCTCGGCGGAGAGCCTGGCTTTTAACTGTTCATACTTCTGCTGCAGCAGGCCTTCGCCCGCAGGCTGCATGCTCTCGACGATAATCTGATAGTCGCCGCGCGGCTCATACAGGGTGATATTGGCGCGAACCAGAACCTGCTGGCCGTGCTGAGGGCGGAACGTCACGCGGCGGTTGCTGTTACGGAACATCGCGCAGCGCACCTGGGCGGTGTCGTCTTTTAAGGTAAAATACCAGTGACCGGAGGACGGCTGCGTGAAGTTTGAGATCTCACCGCTGATCCAGACCTGCCCCATTTCCTGCTCAAGCAGCAAACGCACCGTCTGATTAAGGCGGCTGACAGTATAAATTGAGGGGGATTGAGAGGATAACATGTGAGCGGGATCAAATTCTAAATCAGCAAGTTATTCAGTCGATAGTAACCTGCTGAGAGGTGAGCGCAAGCATTTTTTTTAAAAAAGTGTGGATGCAATCGGTTACGCTCTGTATAATGCCACGGCAATATTTAACCACCCAGGTCAGAGATATTGCCCATGCTACGTATCGCTAAAGAAGCACTGACGTTTGACGACGTCCTCCTCGTTCCCGCTCACTCCACCGTTCTGCCGAATACTGCCGATCTCAGCACGCAGTTGACGAAAACCATTCGCCTGAACATTCCTATGCTCTCTGCGGCAATGGACACCGTGACTGAAGCGCGCCTGGCTATCGCCCTGGCACAGGAAGGTGGCATTGGCTTTATTCACAAAAACATGTCTATCGAACGTCAGGCGGAAGAAGTTCGCCTGGTGAAGAAACATGAATCCGGCATCGTGTCTGACCCACAGACCGTTCTGCCAACCACCACGCTGCACGAAGTGAAGGCCCTGACCGAACGTAACGGCTTCGCCGGTTACCCGGTTGTGACCGAAGAGAACGAACTGGTTGGTATCATCACCGGTCGTGACGTGCGTTTCGTGACTGACCTGAACCAGCCTGTCAGCGTGTACATGACGCCAAAAGAGCGTCTGGTTACCGTTCGTGAAGGTGAAACCCGCGACGTGGTGCTGGCAAAAATGCACGAAAAACGCGTTGAAAAAGCGCTGGTTGTCGACAGCAGCTTCCACCTGCGCGGCATGATCACCGTTAAAGATTTCCAGAAAGCAGAACGTAAGCCTAACGCCTGTAAAGACGAGCATGGCCGTCTGCGCGTTGGCGCTGCGGTTGGCGCAGGTGCCGGTAACGAAGAGCGCGTTGACGCGCTGGTTGCTGCGGGCGTTGACGTCCTGCTGATTGACTCCTCTCACGGCCACTCCGAAGGCGTTCTGCAACGTATTCGTGATACCCGTGCTAAATACCCTGACCTGCAGATCATCGGCGGGAACGTGGCCACTGGCGCAGGCGCTCGCGCGCTGGCGGACGCTGGCTGCAGCGCGGTGAAAGTGGGTATCGGTCCTGGCTCTATCTGTACCACGCGTATCGTAACCGGCGTGGGCGTTCCACAGATCACCGCCGTGTCTGACGCGGTTGAAGCGCTGGAAGGCACCGGTATTCCGGTTATCGCCGACGGCGGTATCCGCTTCTCTGGCGACATCGCTAAAGCCATCGCCGCGGGCGCAGCTGCCGTGATGGTAGGCTCCATGCTGGCCGGTACTGAAGAATCCCCGGGTGAAATCGAACTCTACCAGGGCCGTTCTTACAAATCGTACCGCGGTATGGGCTCCCTGGGCGCGATGTCCAAAGGTTCCTCTGACCGTTACTTCCAGACCGATAACGCCGCTGACAAACTGGTACCGGAAGGTATCGAAGGTCGCGTTGCCTATAAAGGCCGTCTGAAGGAGATCATTCACCAGCAGATGGGCGGCCTGCGCTCCTGTATGGGTCTGACCGGCTGTGGTACCATTGACCTGCTGCGTACTAAAGCGGAATTCGTACGCATCAGCGGTGCGGGTATCCAGGAGAGCCACGTTCACGACGTGACGATCACCAAAGAGTCCCCGAACTACCGTCTGGGCTCCTGATAAGTTTCCGCGCCCGGCTTCTGCCGGGCGCTCTGTTTTTGTTTCACTTGCCTCGGAATTAGCGTCAATGACGGAAAACATTCATAAACATCGCATTCTCATCCTGGACTTCGGTTCTCAGTACACTCAGTTGGTGGCGCGTCGCGTACGTGAACTGGGCGTTTACTGTGAGCTGTGGGCGTGGGATGTCACGGAAGCACAGATTCGCGAATTCAATCCAAGCGGCATCATCCTGTCCGGCGGCCCGGAAAGCACCACCGAAGAGAACAGCCCTCGTGCGCCGCAGTACGTGTTCGAAGCTGGCGTGCCGGTATTCGGCGTCTGCTACGGTATGCAGACCATGGCAATGCAGCTGGGCGGCCACGTAGAAGGCTCCAACGAGCGCGAGTTTGGCTACGCACAGGTAGAAGTCGTCACCGACAGCGCGCTGGTGCGCGGTATCGAAGACTCCCTGACCGCAGACGGCAAACCGCTGCTGGACGTGTGGATGAGCCACGGTGACAAAGTTACCGCCATCCCGTCTGACTTCGTGACCGTTGCCAGCACCGAAAGCTGCCCGTTCGCCATCATGGCGAACGAAGAAAAACGCTTCTACGGCGTGCAATTCCACCCGGAAGTGACCCACACCCGTCAGGGTATGCGCATGCTGGAGCGCTTCGTGCGTGACATCTGCCAGTGTGAAGCCCTGTGGACCCCGGCAAAAATCATCGACGATGCCGTTGAGCGTATTCGCCAGCAGGTTGGCAATGACAAAGTGATCCTCGGGCTTTCCGGCGGCGTGGACTCCTCCGTAACCGCGATGCTGCTGCACCGCGCCATCGGCAAAAACCTGACCTGCGTGTTCGTGGACAACGGTCTGCTGCGTCTGAACGAAGCCCAGCAGGTTATGGACATGTTCGGCGACCACTTCGGTCTGAACATCGTTCACGTGGAAGGCGAAAAACGCTTCCTGGACGCGCTGAAAGGCGAGAACGATCCGGAAGCCAAACGTAAGATCATCGGCCGCGTGTTCGTGGAAGTGTTCGACGAAGAAGCGCTGAAGCTGGAAGACGTGAAGTGGCTGGCGCAGGGCACCATCTACCCTGACGTGATCGAGTCTGCGGCTTCCGCAACCGGTAAAGCACACGTCATCAAATCTCACCACAACGTGGGCGGCCTGCCGAAAGAGATGAAGATGGGTCTGGTAGAACCGCTGCGCGAACTGTTCAAAGACGAAGTGCGTAAGATCGGTCTTGAACTGGGTCTGCCGTACGACATGCTCTACCGTCACCCGTTCCCGGGGCCGGGTCTGGGCGTGCGCGTGCTGGGCGAAGTGAAGAAAGAGTACTGCGACCTGCTGCGTCGTGCGGACGCTATCTTCATTGAAGAGCTGCACAAAGCTGACCTGTACAACAAAGTGAGCCAGGCGTTCACCGTGTTCCTGCCGGTTCGCTCCGTCGGCGTCATGGGCGATGGCCGTAAGTACGACTGGGTTGTCTCCCTGCGTGCGGTGGAAACCATCGACTTCATGACCGCGCACTGGGCGCATCTGCCGTATGACTTCCTGGGCCGTGTGTCTAACCGCATCATCAACGAAGTGAACGGTATTTCCCGCGTGGTGTATGACATCAGCGGTAAGCCACCGGCTACGATTGAGTGGGAGTAATCCCGCGTCCGGTACAGACCGACACTAAAAAGCAGTAAAACACCTCCAAGCCCGCGTAACTGCGGGCTTTTTGTTTTTGTTGACTCGTCCTGAATAGCGTTGCCATATTTCATTCATGCACAGAGGAAAATGTATGGAATGACGTGTCAGGTCCTCTCTTGTACCAGGAGATAAGACGTTATCATTCTCGTCGCCTCTCTCTTCACGACAGGCGACATGAGTTCGTTCCGGCGAGAGGCGGAATGAACGATACCCTCCAACGCATCCGCAAGGATGCGGGCCATGATTAAGTGGTCCGAACTCATGTCGTCTGACGGGGCTGCAGCGCGGATGAGGGCTTCGTATCGACCATGATACTCACGCTCAAAAGCGTCATAGAATTCCCTCGGAGCGAGCGGCACCTCATTGATCAGGATGCGATGCAGATTTTGGTTAGTTGCGTGAAGCGCTATAACGCCATCAATCAACCGGCCAATATGGTATTCGAGCGGAACCACTTCCCTCTGCTTCTCGATATCGGGGAGCACTTGCAGGATTTCATCGAGATGGCGTTTCCGAATAGCCTCTGCAATCGCCAGATTGTTTGGGAAATACTGATACAGTGATCCGATGCTGACGCCAGCAGTGCGCGCCACCTCGTTAGTCGTGAAGTTCGCCCAGCCTCTTTGTGCCAAAACGCGAGCACCAGCCTCGACGATGCTCTCTACGGTGCTCTGGGAACGCTGCTGTTTAGGGGCTTTCCGCATCGTATGGCGCCCTGGGGGAATGCGAGTAGCCATATGAGACCTCGGTTAGTAATATGAGTGTATGCTCACATTTTGTGATTTTATCATAAAAGAGCTCAATTAATCTCATGGAGCGCCCGTCATGCCTGTTGGTTCATTACACAACCGCGAAGTCAAACTCATCCGCCATGTACGAGGAGAAATTAACCCTGAGGATTTCGCCATCATGGAAACAGCCATTCCTGTACCTGGACCGTATGAAGTCGTCGTCCGCAATCGTTGGTTCCGCGTCTCCATCTCGACGCGGTTGATGGCGCAGGAGGATGCAAAGGCCGCTGAGGGAATTCCGTTCCCACCTCTCAACCCCGGAGACACTCTGGCGGACGGCGCGATTGGGGAGGTGATCCAGACCGGATCGGCCTGCTGTTTTCCTGTCGGTAGTCTTGTTATGCATCCGTTCGGTTGGCGGGAATATGCCGTGGTCCGCGAACACGACTGCAAGCTTATCGATTGCAGCGAACCTGACCCTGTTGCTTATCTCGGTCATGGCTGGACAGCTTATGCCGCGCTGACCCGAGGCGTTCAGATGAAGGAAGGTGACACCGTGTTCGTTTCAAGCGGAGCGGGGGCCATAGGCTCGATGGCGGGACAGATTGCCCGACTCCTCGGCGCGTCGCGCGTGGTCGGTAGCACGAGCAGTTTCAACAAGGCCCGCTGGATGCAAGACGAACTGGGTTATGACGCTGTCGTCACCCGCGACGGTGGCCCGATGATTGAGCAACTGGCGAAAGCCGCACCCGAAGGCATCGATGTCATTGTAGACATGGTGGGCGGTGAACAGCTCGCGGCGGCCGTCATGATGGCAAGGGAAGGTGCCCGTGGCGTTCTGCTCGGCGCGCTCACCGCAGAGCTGAATGCAGAAAAGGCCTCTTTGCAGGCTCCGGTTATATTGGACACCTTTCATATCATCTTCAAAGGTATGACATTACGGGGCTTCAGCGCGGATCATTCGCCCGATGCGTTTGAGTTCTGGTTGCGTGATCTGAAGACATGGAAGCGTGACGGGCGTATTCATCTTCCGTCCGTGACCTTCAAAGGTATTGAAAACGCGACGTTTGCTTTGCAGGAAGCGTGTGCCGGTCGTCTCAAAGGCGTGGTCCTGGTCGAGCTATAAGATGGTAGTCGTCACATAGCATGGTCGCTTGGATGACTTACCGCCATTTCGAAACGTTATCGGTTAAATAGTCGTGTGATGGCGCAATGGCGTCTACGGAAAGTTCACGTCACACCGGCTGCAAACCACATCTCGCTCATATCGGAGTTAATATGACTAATACATATCATCGCGTGGGGAACGGACCCCACCCCGTCCTCGTTCTTCACGGCTGGTTCGGTGACGCACACTCGTTCGAACCGATTGAACCCTGGCTGAATGGTCACGCGTTTAGTTACGTGTTTATGGATTATCGCGGCTACGGGGGCATGCAGGAGACGCGCGGCGCATATACGATCGATGAGATCGCCTCCGATGCGCTGGCGCTTGCTGACGCTCTCGGATTTCACACCTTCAGCCTGATTGGTCATTCAATGGGGGGCATGGCGATCGAGCGGATTGCAACGCGCGCGCCTGATCGAGTACGGGCTCTCGCTGCTGTTGCGCCAGTTCCTTGTGGCGGTATTTCGTACGATGCAACGACGCGCCGTCTGCTCGAAGGTGCTGCTGAGCACCCGGAAAATCGACGAGCCATCATCAACCGCAGTACCGGTGGACGGTTGCCCTCATCGTGGGTCGAATGGAAAGCAACGTATTCGGCATTGTATTCCTCTCAGGAAGCGTTTGCTGCATATTTCCATGCGTGGGCCGATACCGATTTCAGCGACGAGATTGTCGGATTGCATCCGGTAAAGGTGCTCGTGGGTGAGCACGATCCAACATTCAATGCCGAGTTGATGGCCAAAACCTACCTTCGACGCTATCCCCATGCAACAGTTGAGATCCTGGAGAACGCCGGCCACTATCCGATGAATGAGACACCGCTCGCGCTTGTTAGGGCTATCGAACCTTTCCTTGCCGAAACAGCCACTGTCGGAAATATCCCCTCGTCTGCCCGGTGACGATGGTAGTTCATAGCACATCATATCTATTCAAAATCAACTCTAACCCTCTGTATATACAGAGGGTTTTTTATGCCCATTCATATCGTTCGCTTTACACCTCATTTTTGGACGGTACGGATGAGCATTTTGAAAGAATAGTTATTTAATCCTGAGAGCTGCGGTCAGCATTCAAGTTGTCAGAAAGGGAATTTGAACGTCACCATGGAAGAGGGACATCTTCACTGTTCGCGTTTTCACCATAATACAGCGATGGCAAAAAGCGGGAAAGGAAAGTGAACTCTGTATAGCAATGCCGCATTAGCGCCAGTCCCATGGCTTCACTCGGTGCATTATCCGCATGTTCTTCATCCAGCCCAAGGACAAACCGGCTGCGAAGCACACAACCAAAAGGTGTATCTCTTGCGACATGCAACATTTGTCCGCTCATTGGATCACCATTCTTATCCAGCTTCACCAGATCGCCAAAACCGATCCGGGCTGCAATGATGGCTGACACCTGGTTGCTGGCGAAGGCTTCCTCCACTGTTTTGGGGGTAAAGATATGGCGGGGATTATGGAATTTGAGCTTAGCGGCGACAGGAGGGATTTCCGCCAGGGATTCTACGGCAGAGATGCTGGCGCCATAGTAGCTTCTGCCCTTCTTCCAGTTTGAATCCCATCCCAAATGTTCAACGTGATCTACTGGGTGCCACCATTTGATGTGTTGTGTTGTTTCGAAAAATGTGAACCACCAATCGACCATCTTCCCCTTACAGCCATGGAGATCTGTACGTACTGCTACTAGCAGATTGCCGTTTTCCAGATGTTTCACTCCCATCTCCAGTGCCATGGGAGCGGGATCAAGAAGAGGTGTGTGGTCGAGCCACGGCTTGGCAAATTGAGACATCATTCGGTTCCTTTTGTGAGTAAAGAAGGAAATACAATATAGGAAACGATGAGCGTTTCCTATATAATGTGCTTGATATTTACAACATCGGCGAAAATACCCATGACCCAAACAACAAAAAGACAACGAGGACGACCGCCCCGGGCAGAAGAAGAAACGAGACGAGGGCTTTTGCTAAGTGCAATGAACGTGTTGCTGGAAAGCGGCTATGAAGGTGCAACGATGGAGGCGATAGCTAAACGTGCTGGCGTCGCCAAGAAAACGGCGTACCGCTATGCAGCGAATCGAGAAGAACTGATTGGCCTGGCGGTTCGCCAGTGGACAGATGAATATGCGCCGTCCATGCAGACAGATCCGAAGGACGCTGGCGACGTTGTGCAAGCACTTAGAGCGATCCTGGAAAGTATCTGTACACATGTTTTGTCAGAAACTGCGGTTGCTTTCTTCCGTCTGCTGACAACAGAGTTCCCCGGTAAACGAGAGCTCCTCGAGAGGTATGAACACAACGGTATTGAACGGGGGCGAGTGATGCTATCGGGTTGGCTTGAAAAGCAGTCCCGTAAGGGACTTTTGCATGCCCCGGAGCCAGCTTTGCTGGCCAATGCCATTTTGGCAGTGGCTGTAGCCGAGCCCCTACGCCAGATAGCGATCGGTGTGAGGTGCCCGCAGCCAGAAGGATCCGTCGCCTCTCACCTTGACGATTGCATGAAGGTGTTTTCGCTTCTCGTTGTTGAACCGAGTCGTCCGGCGCTGCAATCGGGTTTGCCCGGAGCCTGAGCAGGTAAATCTTTCTGCGTCCGCCGCGTGGACTGCGCCGATCCGGGAAGTGTATTTTATTATGACTTCCCTTCCCCCAACCGATATGCCAGCGCCACCACCAGCGACTGCACCAGGCACAGCGTCGCCGACTGAGACCGGAACGCATCCACCTGCGCCTCTTTCACCACAAAGCAGAGATCGCTGAACGTCGCCAGCGGGCTTATCTGGCTGTCCGTAATCACGATCTGGCGCGCGCCGACGCTGGCGGCGGTTTCGCTGACCATCACCGTCTCTTCCGCGTACGGCGAGAAGCTGATCGACACCACGATGTCGCGCGCCTTAATGCGGCTAATCTGCTCGCGCAGCATGCCGCCCATGCCGTCGAGCAGGATAGGGCGACACTCCAGGTGGCTCAGGGCATAGGTCAGATACGCGGCGACGCTAAAGGAGCGGCGCAGTCCGGCGATATAGATGGTGTCGGCGTCGGCCAAAAGCTGCACCGCGCGCTCCAGCATCTCTGGTTCGGCGCGGGCGGCCAGCTGCTGCAGCGCCTGGGCGTTCGAGCGGGCGAACTCCTGCAGGATATCGAGCGGCGTTTCCGGCACGGCCTCGCTCTCCATCTCGCGGAACAGCCGGGCGCGGTCGCTGTAGCTGGCGGTCTCCTCCACCAGGTTCATGCGAAACAGCTGTTTCATTTCGTTGAAGCCGGTAAAGTCAAAGGCGTTGGCAAAGCGGATCAGCGTCGAGGGCGGCACGTCGGCGCGCTCGGCAATGACGGCAACCGTATCAAAGGCCACGCTGTTGGTGTTATCCAGCACGTAGCGGGAGACCTGCTGCAGCCTCTTGCTCAGGCTATCGTAGCGATCGCGGATTTGCTGCTGCAGTTCGTTCAGGCTGGTTGCTGTCGTCATCTTATCCCCCAAATACAGTCTTATGATTCTAAACGCAAAACCGCGTCTTTTAAATGTCGGCCATCCATCTGGCAGCAAAAATGAAACAGAAACTTCAGTCATTTCCTCGCCCGAAATTCCTTAATAGCGCACGCTGCGTCAGTGTTGTTGGCTGTTAACATAAAAATCCATCCTTGATCACAATAATCATCATTTGTTTTATTTCAACTTAAAATGGAATATTTGTTTCATATATAGTGTCCAGTACACAGTGTTCAGGTAACAGTCACGTATCAACAGCGAGAGGTTAAGGATGGAGACGGTAGCGAATTTTATTCACGGCGAATGTGTCACCGGTTCAGGCCAGCGCGTTCAGGCGATCTTCAACCCGGCCACCGGCGAGCAGATCCGCCAGGTGGTGATGAGTACGGCGCGGGAAACCGAACAGGCGATTGCCGCCGCGCAGCAGGCGTTTCCGGCCTGGGCGCGCCATGCTCCGTTGAAGCGCGCGCGCGTGATGTTCCGCTTCAAGGCGCTGCTGGAAGAGAACATGGATCGCCTGGCCCGCATCATCAGCGAAGAGCACGGCAAGGTCTTCTCCGACGCGGTGGGCGAGCTGACACGAGGCCTGGAAGTGGTGGAGTTTGCCTGCGGCATCCCGCATCTGCAAAAGGGCGAACACTCGGCGAACGTCGGTACCGGCGTTGACAGCCACTCGCTGATGCAGCCGCTCGGGGTCTGCGTCGGGATCACGCCGTTTAACTTCCCGGCGATGGTGCCGATGTGGATGTTCCCGATTGCGCTGGCGACCGGCAACACCTTCGTGCTGAAACCGTCGGAAAAAGATCCTTCCCTGGCGCTGGCGCTGGCGCAGCTGCTGAAAGAGGCTGGCCTGCCCGACGGCGTCTTCAACGTGGTGCAGGGCGATAAAGAGTCCGTTGACGTGCTCCTGACCGACCCGCGCGTGCAGGCGGTGAGCTTTGTCGGCTCCACGCCGATTGCGGAATACATTTACCAGACCGCGTCCGCCCACGGCAAGCGCTGTCAGGCGCTGGGTGGCGCGAAAAACCACTGCATTCTGATGCCGGATGCCGACATGGAGATGGCGACCAACGCCATCATGGGCGCAGCCTACGGCGCGGCGGGGGAACGCTGCATGGCGCTCTCGGTGGTGCTGGCGGTGGGGGATAAAACCGCCGATGACCTCTGCGCCCGGCTGGAGAAACAGATTGCCGCGCTGCGCGTCGGGCCGGGCCTGGACCAGTCGCCGGAAAACGAAATGGGGCCGCTCATCTCCTCCGCGCACCGCAGCAAGGTGCTGGGCTATATCGATAGCGGGGAAGCGCAGGGAGCGAAACTTCGCGTGGACGGTCGCGGCTTCAGCGTGAAGGGGCACGAGCAGGGCTACTTCGTCGGGCCGACGCTGTTCGATAACGTCACCCCGGAGATGACCATCTATAAAGAAGAGATCTTCGGCCCGGTGCTTTCTGTGGTGCGCGTAGCAGATTACGCCAGCGCGGTGGATCTGATTAACCGCCATGAATATGGTAATGGCTCGGCGATCTTCACCCGCGACGGCGGCTGCGCGCGCCGCTTCTGCGAAGAGGTGCAGGCGGGCATGGTGGGCGTTAACGTGCCGATCCCGGTGCCGATGGCATTCCACAGCTTCGGCGGCTGGAAGCGTTCCATCTTTGGCGCGCTCAACGTCCACGGCAGCGACGGCGTGCGCTTCTACACCCGAATGAAAACCATCACCGCGCGCTGGCCGGAAATGCAGCAGGAGACAGGCGCTGCGTTCTCCATGCCGACGCTGGGCTGACAGGAGGTTTTATGCAAACCGAACGTATGACCATGGCCCAGGCGCTGGTCCGGTTCCTCAATCAACAGTACGTCAGCGTGGACGGCAACGAAACGCCCTTCGTGGAGGGCGTGGCCACCATCTTTGGGCACGGCAACGTGCTGGGTATCGGTCAGGCGCTGGAGCAGGATCCGGGCCATCTGCAGGTGATGCAGGGCTGCAACGAGCAGGGCATCGCCCATATGGCGACGGGATTCGCCAAACAGCATCGCCGTCAGCGTATTTTTGCCGTCACCTCCTCCGTCGGGCCGGGTGCCGCCAATATGGTGACCGCCGCGGCCACCGCCACGGCAAACCGCATCCCGCTGCTGCTGCTGCCGGGCGATATCTACGCCAGCCGCCAGCCGGACCCGGTGCTGCAGCAGATCGAGCAGTATCACGATCTCAGCATCAGCACTAACGACTGCTTCCGTCCGGTCTCCCGCTACTGGGACCGCATCAATCGGCCGGAGCAGCTGATGAGCGCCATGCTAAGCGCGATGCGAACGCTTACTGACCCCGCCAATACCGGCGCGGTGACCATTTGCCTGCCGCAGGACGTGCAGGGAGAGGCCTGGGACTACCCGCTAAGCTTCTTCGCGCGTCGCGTGCACCATATTGAGCGCCGTCCGCCTGACCCGCAGCGTCTGGCGCAGGCGCGGGCGCTGATCGCCCGCAAGCGTCGTCCGCTGGTGGTGTGCGGCGGCGGCGTGCGCTATTCCGGCGCGCATGAGGCGTTTCGCGAATTTGTCGAGACGCTGCGGCTGCCGTTTGCCGAAACCCAGGCCGGAAAGGGGGCGCTGGTAAGTGACCACCCACTTAACCTGGGCGGCGTAGGGGTAACGGGGGGAATGGCCGCCAACCAGCTCGCGCCGCAGGCAGATTTAGTGATCGGCATCGGCACGCGCCTGACCGACTTTACCACCGGCTCCAAGGCGCTCTTTTCCCACCCGGACGTCGAATTCCTGCTGCTGAACGTGGCCGAGTTTGACGCCCTGAAGCTGGACGCGACCGCGCTGATTGCCGATGCCCAAACCGGGCTGACGGCCTTAACCCACGCGCTCGGGGATTATCACAGCGGCTGGGGAGAGGCGATAGCTGATGCGAAGTCCGCCTGGCGCGACGAGTGCCGCCGCCTGTGGGATCGCCAGTGGCGTCCTGACGACGCGCCCGAAGTGGCGGGGCACCTGGACGCGCAGCTGGCGGAATACGGCGAGGCGCTCAACACCCGGCTGACCCAGACGCGGGTGCTGGGGCTGATCAACCAGCATGTGGAGGATAACGCCATCGTGGTGGGCGCGGCCGGTTCGCTGCCAGGGGATTTACAGCGCCTCTGGCAGGTCAAAACGCCGGACAGCTATCACCTGGAGTACGGCTACTCCTGCATGGGCTACGAGATAGCTGCAGCCATTGGCGCGAAGCTCGCCCGACCCGGGCTGCCTGTTTACGCCATGGTGGGGGATGGCTCCTACATGATGCTGCACTCCGAGCTGCAAACCGCGGTGCAGGAGGGCATAAAGATCACCGTTCTGCTGTTTGATAACGCCAGCTTCGGCTGCATTAACAACCTGCAGATGGGGCACGGGATGGGCAGCTTTGGCACGGAAAACCGCCGGCGCAACCCGGAAACCGGGCGGCTTGACGGGCCGCTGGTGAAGGTCGACTTTGCGCAAAACGCGGAAAGCTACGGCTGCCGCGCGTGGCGGGTGAACGACGAGCAAACCCTGCTGGCGGCGCTAGAGGCATCACGGGCGCATCCGGGCCCGACGCTGCTGGACATCAAGGTGCTGCCGAAGACCATGACCCACGATTACGCCTCGTGGTGGCGAACCGGTGATGCGCAGGTGGCAGAGTCTTCTGCCGTGCGTGAGGCTGCGGAGCAAACGCAGGCGCAGGTGAAAAAAGCCCGCCAGTATTAAGTTTTCTCTTCGTAACGAAATTTTCATTTCATTTTTGTTTTCCCCTCACCCTGACCCTCTCCCGGTGGGAGAGGGGACGGATCGGTGCGGTTTTTTCTCCCTCGCCCCTTTGTAATGGCGGGGGCATCTCTCCCGCCATGTTGTGAGATTGATAACAAAATTTATCTCATTCATCTCAAAAGTGTTAACCCACACTCAAAAACATAATTTTCACTATTTATAAAAATGAAATAAATGTTTTATTTATAGGGTCGTTAGTTCACAGCATTCACCAACACCGGGAGCCGTTATGTTTAACATTGCTTTACTGGGCGCTGGCCGAATTGGCCAGGTACATGCAGCTAACATCGCCAGCCACGCCGCGACCACGCTCTGGTCCGTGGTTGACCCGAATCAGGAATTTGCCACCCGTCTCGCCGCGCAGTATCAGGCCCGCCAGCAGAGCCTTATTGATGCGATGACCGACCCTAACGTTCACGCCGTGCTGATCGCCTCCGCCACCGACACCCACGCGGATCTGATTGAAATGGCCGCCCGCCACGGCAAGGCCATCTTCTGCGAAAAGCCGGTACACCTTGACCTCGCCCGCGTGCGCGACTGCCTGAAGGTAGTCAAAGAGTACGACGTGCCGCTGTTTATCGGCTTTAACCGCCGCTTTGACCCGCAGTTCCGCCGCGTGAAAACCGACGTGCAGGCCGGGCGCATCGGCAAACCGGAATCGCTGCTCATCATCTCCCGCGATCCGTCTCCGCCGCCTGCGGAGTACGTGCGCGTCTCCGGCGGCATGTTCCGCGATATGACCATTCATGACTTTGACATGGCCCGGTTCATCATGGGCGAAGAGCCGGTGTCGGTGTATGCCCAGGGCAGCAACCTGGTGGATCCGGCGATTGGCGAGGCGGGGGATATCGATACCGCGTTTATCGTTCTGAAATATGCCTCCGGCGCGATGGCGACCATCGTTAACAGCCGCCGTTCATCTTACGGCTACGACCAGCGCCTGGAGCTGCACGGCTCCGAAGGGCTGCTGTGCGCGGGCAACATCCTTGAAAACCAGGTGCAGCACTACGGCAAACAGGGCTGCACCAGCGCGCTGCCGGAACACTTCTTCCTGCAGCGCTACAAATCCGCTTACGCCGCGGAATGGGAACACTTTGTTGCGATCCTGCGCGGCGAAGCGGTGCCTGACTGCAGCGGCGATGATGGTGAACGTGCGCTGTACCTTGCGGATAAAGCGCTGGAGTCACTGCGCAGCCAGCGCGAGATCGTCCTCTAAACACAACAACCCTACACAGAGAGACATAATAATGAAAAAACTGATCGTAGCCGCCCTCATCGCCATGACGTCCGGGGCCGCCCTCGCCGAAAACGAGCAAATTGTTTTCAGTACGCCAAACCTGGCCATGCCGTTTGAAGTTCACATGCAGCGCACGGCGGTGAAAGCCGCAAAAGAGATGGGCGTGAAGCTTCAGGTGCTGGACGGACAGGGCAGCTCGCCGAAGCAGGTGGCTGACCTGGAAAACGCCATCACCCGCGGGGCGCAGGGCTTTATCGTCTCCCCGAACGACGTGAACGCGGTCTCCAGCGCGGTGGATGAAATTCAGGATGCGAAGCTGCCGATCGTCACCCTTGACCGCTCCGTCGACAGCCAGAAGAAAGTGCCGCACTTCGGCGCCAACAACTACAAGGGTGGCCAGGCGATTGGCGACTTCGTCAAAACCAAATTCCCCAACGGCGCGGACATCATTCTCCTCACCGGCCAGCCGGGCTCTTCCTCCAATATTGAACGCACCAAAGGGATCCGCGACAGCCTGAAGGCGGGCGGGGATAAGTACAAGATCGTCGCCGATCAGACCGGCAACTGGATGCGTTCGGAAGGGATGCGCATTGTTGAAAGCGTTCTGCCTTCGCTGCCGAAACGCCCGCAGGTGATCCTCTCCGCCAACGACGATATGGCGCTGGGCGCGATTGAAGCGCTGCAGAGCCAGGGCGTGAAGCCGGGCGAAATCCTGGTGACCGGGTTTGATGCGGTGCCGGAAGCGCTGGCCCGCGTGCGCGACGGCTGGCTGGCGGTAACGGCGGATCAGCGTCCTGGCTTTGCGGTGCAGACGGCGATGAGCCAGCTGGTAGCCAACGTGCGCGAGAAGAAAGCCATCACCGGGGCCGACTACCCGCCGACGCTGATCACCAAAGAGAACCTGCAGCAGGCTGAGCGTATCGGTGAGGCCGGTAACTAATATGTCCCGAGCCGCCTCTGGCGGCTCATCATGAGGAGGAGCAGACTGATGTCGCAACCCTTACTGAAAGTGACCGACCTGGCAAAAAGCTTTTCCGGCGTCTGGGCGCTGAGCAGCGCTCAATTGACCGTCGGCAGCGGAGAAATTCACGCCCTGCTGGGGGAAAACGGGGCGGGGAAATCCACGCTGCTGAAGGCGCTCGCGGGTGCGCAGCCGCAAACCCGCGGGGACATCTGGTTCAACGGCGAAACGCTGCCGGTGGACGACTCCCCGGTGGAACGCCAGAACAAGGGCATTATCACCATCTATCAGGAATTCAACCTGCTGCCCAACATGACCGTTGCGGAAAACATGTTTCTCGGGCGCGAGCCGCGCAGGCGTAACCTGATCGTCGACGAAAGGGCGGTTAACCAGGAGGCGCAGGTCATTCTCGATTACCTGCAGCTGAACGTTGCGCCGACCACGCCGGTCGCCCGTCTGAGCGTGGCCCAGCAGCAGATGGTGGAGATCGCCCGGGCGCTGACCCTCAACGCCCGGTTAATCATCATGGACGAACCTTCCGCCGCGCTGAGCGACAGCGAGGTGGAAAGCCTGCACCGCGTGGTGCGCGAGCTTAAAAACCGCGGCGTGAGCATTATTTATGTTACCCACCGTCTGCACGAAGTTTTCCAGCTCTGCGATCGCTTCACCGTTTTCCAGGACGGCCGCTTCACCGGCACCGGCGCGGTGGCGGAGACCAACGTCGAACAGCTGATCCGCCTGATGGTCGGGCGCGACGTGGCCTTTAATCGCCGTCCCGCCAGCGAAACCCATCATCAAGACAAACCCGTCCGCCTGGCGGTGAAGGGGCTGAGTCGCGAAAAGCCGCCGCTGGATCCGCACGGCATTGCCCTGCACGACATCAGCTTCCATGTCCACGCCGGGGAAGTATTAGGCATTGCCGGGCTGGTGGGGGCGGGACGTACCGAAGTGGCCCGCTGCCTGTTTGGCGCAGACGCGTTTACCTCCGGGAGCTTTGAGCTGGACGGCGTGCCGTATCAGCCGCGCGACCCGCTGTATGCCCTCGATCAGGGCGTGGCGCTGGTGCCGGAAGATCGCAAAAAAGAGGGGGCGGTGCTGGGGCTGTCGATTCGCGACAACCTGTCGCTCTCCTGCCTCTCCTCGCTGCTGCAGTGGCGCTGGTTCGTGAACACCCGCAAAGAGGACGACCTGATTGAGTCCTACCGCAAGGCGCTGCAGATCAAAATGGTCAACAGCGCGCAGGAGGTGCGCAAGCTCTCCGGCGGCAACCAGCAAAAAGTGATCCTCGCGCGCTGCATGGCGCTCAACCCGCGGGTGCTGATCGTCGATGAGCCGACGCGCGGTATCGACGTGGGGACTAAATCGGAAGTGCACCAGGTGCTGTTTGACATGGCGAAAAAGGGCGTGGCGGTGATCGTGATCTCCTCCGATCTGCCTGAAGTGATGGCGGTGTCTGACCGGATCATCACCCTAAGCGAAGGCCGGGTGACCGGCGAGATCCACGGCGACGACGCTAACGAAGAACGGCTGATGACGATGATGGCCATCAACCACAACGCCCTGAACGCGGCATAACGGAGTTTCTCATGACGCAGATGATTTCTAAAACGCAGGCCCCGGTCAAACGCGCCGGACGCATCGATCCCATCGCCTTCTTCGAGCGCTTCGGGGTGCTGATTTTCATGATCCTGCTGCTGATCTTCTTCCAGTCGCAGAACAGCAACTTTTTCTCTGAACGCAATATTTTCAACATCCTGACCGAAGTCTCCATCTACGGGATCATGGCCGTGGGGATGACCTTCGTCATTCTGACCGCCGGGATCGACCTCTCCGTGGGCTCCATTCTGGCGGTGTGCGCCATGACCGCGGCGTACGTGATCAAAGGCGACAACTTCACCACCGTCGACCCGAACGCCTGGGGCGGCATGAGCTGGCTGATTGGGCTGGGGATTTGTCTGGCCATGGGCACGGCGATTGGCTTCCTGCACGGCCTGGGCGTCACCCGCCTGCGTCTGCCGCCGTTCATCGTCACCCTCGGCGGGATGACCATCTGGCGCGGCCTGACGCTGGTGATTAACGACGGCGCGCCGATTGCCGGTTTCGATCCTGGCTACCGCTGGTGGGGGCGCGGGGAGCTGCTCGGCATCTCTATTCCTATCTGGATCTTCGCCATCGTCGCCGTCGGCGGCTATCTGGCGCTGCATAAAACCCGCTGGGGCCGCTTCGTCTACGCCATCGGCGGCAACCCGGAGGCGGCACGCCTGGCGGGGGTGAACGTCAAGCGCGTGCTGGTCAGCGTCTACGTGCTGATCGGCTGTCTCGCCGGGCTGGCGGGCTTCATCCTGAGCGCGCGTCTGGGGAGCGCCGAGGCGGTCGCCGGGATCTCCTTTGAGCTGCGCGTCATCGCCTCGGTGGTGATCGGCGGCACCTCGCTGATGGGCGGCTACGGGCGCATCGGCGGCACCATTATCGGCTCCATCATTATGGGCATTCTGATTAACGGCCTGGTGCTGATGAACGTCTCGGCCTACTACCAGCAAATTATCACCGGATTAATTATCGTTCTGGCGGTGGCATTTGATACCTATGCCAAAAGCCGTCGCGGCGCACTGTGAGGATCACGATGAAAGAGGTTCGTATTGGATTAATTGGCACCGGGTATATCGGCAAGGCGCACGCTATCGCCTATGCCCAGGCCCCGACGGTGTTCAACCTGCGCGGCAGGCTGGTGCGCGAGATGGTGGCGGAAGTCACGCCGGAGCTGGCGGCAGAGCGCGCACAGGCGTTTGGCTTCAACCGCTCCACCGGGGATTGGCGGGCGCTGGTGGCCGACCCGGCCATTGACGTGGTGGATATTTGTTCACCCAACCACCTGCATAAGGAGATGGCGCTGGAGGCGATCCGCCACGGCAAGCACGTCTACTCGGAGAAGCCGCTGGCGCTGAACGCCCACGACGCGCGCGAGATGGTCGACGCCGCGAAGCGGGCCGGGGTGAAAACGCTGGTGGGGTTCAACTACATGAAGAACCCGACGGCGCAGCTGGCGAAGGAAATTATCGCCCGCGGCGAGATTGGCGAGGTGATCCACTTCTACGGCACCCACAACGAAGACTATATGGCCGACCCGCTGTCGCCCATTCACTGGCACTGCTTTAAAGAGACCGCCGGGCTGGGGGCGCTGGGCGACCTCGCGGCGCACATCGTCAATATGGCCCAGTACCTGGTGGGGGATATCGAGCAGGTCTGCGGCGACCTGAAGATCGTGGTCCCGGCGCGCCCGGCGAAAGCCGGTTCGTCGGAGATGATTGCCGTCGAAAACGAGGATCAGGCCCACGCGATGGTGCGTTTTGCGGGCGGGGCGCAGGGCGTGATTGAAACCTCCCGCGTTGCCTGCGGCCGCAAGATGGGGCTGTCGTACGTCATCACCGGGACGAAAGGCGCCATCAGCTTCACCCAGGAGCGTATGGCGGAGCTGAAGCTCTATCTGCATGACGATCCGGTGAACCGTCAGGGATTCCGCACGCTGCTCGTCGGCCCGGCGCACCCGGACTACGCCGCGTTCTGCATGGGCGCGGGCCACGGGATTGGCTTTAACGATCAAAAAACGGTGGAGGTGCGCGACCTGGTGGACGGGATTGCCGCCGACGCGCCGATGTGGCCGGACTTCGAAGAGGGCTGGAAGGTGTCGCGCGTGCTGGACGCGATTGCGCTCTCGCACCGGGAAGGCCGCTGGCTGAACGTGAACGACATTGTCTGATGAGGTATCAACGTGGAAAAGCAGTTTGATGTGATATGCATGGGCCGCGTGGCGGTAGACCTCTACAGCCAGCAGATTGGTGCCCGTCTGGAAGACGCGTCGAGCTTCGCCAAATATCTCGGCGGGTCGTCCGGCAACGTGGCGTACGGTACCGCGCGTCAGGGTTTACGCTCGTCGATGCTGGCGCGCGTCGGCGATGAACATATGGGCCGCTTCCTGCGGGAAGAGCTCAACCAGGTGGGCTGCGATACCCGCCATCTGATTACCGATAAAGAACGCCTCACGGCGCTGGTGCTACTCGGCATTAAAGACCGGGACACCTTTCCTCTGATTTTTTATCGCGATAACTGCGCGGACATGGCGATTACCGCCAGCGATGTGGACGAAAGCTACATTGCCTCCGCACGTTGTCTTGCCATCACCGGGACCCACCTTTCTCATCCGCAGACCCGCGAGGCGGTGCTGACGGCGCTGGGCTATGCCCGCCGTCACGGCGTGCGCACGGTGCTGGACATAGACTACCGTCCGGTGCTGTGGGGGCTGACCGCCTTAGGCGACGGGGAAACGCGCTTTATCGCCGCTGATAAGGTCACCCGCGAGCTGCAGGAAGTGCTGCACCTCTTCGACGTCATTGTCGGCACCGAAGAGGAGTTTCACATTGCGGGCGGCAGCACGGATACCCTCCAGGCGCTGGGGCAGGTGCGCGCCGTCAGTGACGCTGCGCTGGTCTGCAAACGCGGCGCGCTCGGCTGCTCGGTCTACACCGACGCCATTCCGCCCCGGCTGGACGACGGCCTGACGGTGACCGGCGTGCGCGTGGAGGTGCTGAACGTCCTTGGGGCGGGGGATGCGTTTATGTCCGGCCTGCTGCGCGGCTACCTGAACGACGAGGGCTGGGAGCAGGCGTGCCGCTACGCCAACGCCTGCGGCGCGCTGGTGGTGTCGCGCCACGGCTGCGCCCCGGCGATGCCGAGCAAAATCGAGCTGGATGATTATCTCTCGCGCGCCGCAATGGTGCCGCGCCCGGATCTCGACCCGCGTCTTAACCATCTCCACCGGGTCACCACCCGCCGCCGCGAGTGGCCGGAACTGTGCGTGATGGCCTTCGACCACCGCAGCCAGCTTGAGGATATGGCGATGCAGTGCGGCGCGTCGCTTAAGCGCATTCCGGCGCTGAAGCAGCTGATCCTGCAGGCCAGCCGCGAGGCGGCGAGCCGCGCCGGGCTGGAGGGCAAAGCCGGTCTGCTGTGCGACGGCACCTTTGGTCAGGACGCGCTGAACGCGATCACCGGCGAAGGGTGGTGGATTGGGCGTCCCATCGAGCTGCCGGGTTCGCGGCCGCTGGAGATGGAGCACGGCAACATCGGCACCCAGCTTATCAGCTGGCCGCAGGAGCACGTGGTGAAGTGCCTGGTCTTCTTCCACCCGGAAGATGCCCACGGCCTGCGCCTGGAGCAGGAGCAGAAAATCGCCGAGGTGTACCACGCCTGCTGCCGGTCCGGGCACGAGCTGCTGCTGGAGGTGATCCTGCCCGCCAGCATGCCGCGCAGCGACGAGCTCTACCTGCGCGCCATCTCCCGCTTCTACAACCTGGGCATTTACCCGGACTGGTGGAAGCTGCCGCCGCTCTCGGCCGACGGCTGGACGGCGCTGAGCGAGATTATCGAACGCCGGGACCCGCACTGCCGCGGGGTGGTTATCCTCGGCCTGGACGCTCCGGCGGAACAGCTGCGCGCCGACTTCAGAGCCGCAGCGGGGCAGACGCTGGTGAAAGGCTTCGCCGTGGGGCGCACGCTGTTTGGCGATGCGTCCCGCGCGTGGCTGAAGCACGATATTGACGATGCGCAGCTGGTGGCGCGCATTCGGGACAACTACCTGCAGCTTATCGCCTGGTGGCGCGAGCGCGGACACGCATAATGGAGACGACAATGAGTGTGCAATTAGGCATTAACCCGCTGACGTGGACGAACGACGACCTGCCTTCTCTCGGCGCGGAGACGTCGCTGGAGACCTGTCTGAGTGAAGGGAAAGAGGCCGGTTTTGCCGGCTTCGAGTTGGGCAATAAATTCCCGCGCGAAGCGCGCCTGCTAGGCCCCATCCTGCAGCGCCACGACCTGCAGCTGGTCTCCGGCTGGTACTCCGGTCGCCTGCTGGAGCGCAGCGT
Organism: Enterobacter sp. ECC-019; assembly: GCF_043974075.1. Taxonomy (NCBI): domain Bacteria; kingdom Pseudomonadati; phylum Pseudomonadota; class Gammaproteobacteria; order Enterobacterales; family Enterobacteriaceae; genus Enterobacter; species Enterobacter sp. ECC-019. Next base: position 4,180,188 of record NZ_CP143759.1, on the reverse strand, counting down.
GGAGGAAGAGATCGCCGCCGTGCAGTCGCACCTGACGCTGCTGCGCGAGCTGGGGGCGAAGGTGCTGGTCTTTGCGGAAGTGAGCGGCTGCATTCACGGCGAGCAGCAGACCCCGGTGCATCTGCGCCCGCGCTTCCCGCAGGCGCGCTGGAAGGAGTACGGCGAGAAGCTCACCGAATTTGCCCGCTACACCCAGCAGCAGGGCGTGCAGATTGCCTACCATCACCATATGGGCACGGTGATTGAATCTGCCGACGACGTGGACAACCTGATGATCCACACCGGGGAGGCGGTTGGATTGCTGCTGGATACCGGCCATCTGACCTTTGCCGGGGCCGATCCGCTGGCGGTGGCGCAGCGCTGGGCGTCACGCATCAACCACGTTCACTGCAAAGACGTGCGCGCCGACGTGCTGGCGGACGTGAAAAACCGCAAAACCAGCTTCCTCGATGCGGTGCTGAGCGGCGTATTTACCGTGCCGGGCGACGGCTGCGTCGATTACCCGCCGATTATGCGGCTGCTGAAGGCGCAGGATTATCACGGCTGGCTGGTGGTCGAGGCGGAGCAGGATCCGGCGATTGCCCATCCGCTGACCTACGCCCGTCTGGGCTATAACAACCTGAGCCGCCTGGCGCGCGACGCCGGACTGATTTGAGGAGGGGACATGTCACGTCTGTTATCACGCTGGCAACAGCCGAACGCGGAGGGGCGCACCCAGTCCGTCACGCCGGAAAGCGCAGGGTGGGGATACGTCGGCTTTGAGACGTATGAGCTGCAGGAGGGGCAGACGCTGACGCTGCCCGCCGTCAGCGAAGAGCGCTGCCTGGTGCTGGTCGCCGGGCGGGCCTCCATCAGCACGCCTTCCGCGCAGTTTAACGACATCGGCGAACGGATGAGCCCCTTCGAGCGCATCAAGCCGTGGTCGGTGTACGTCACCCCGCAGGAGACGGTGCAGGTGAAGGCGCTGACGAAGCTGGAGCTGGCGGTCTGCGCCGCGCCGGGCAAGGGCACGTATCCGACGCGGCTGATTGCGCCGCAGGATATCGACGGCGAGGCGCGCGGCAAGGGCAACAACCAGCGCTACGTGCATAATATTTTGCCGGAAGACAAGCCTGCCGACAGCCTGCTGGTGGTGGAGGTGTGGACCCGTGAGGGCTGCACCAGCTCGTACCCGAGCCACAAGCACGACGCGGATAACCCGCCCCAGGAAACGTATCTGGAGGAGACCTACTACCATCGCCTCAACCCGGAGCAGGGGTTCTGCATGCAGCGCGTCTACACCGACGACAGAACGCTGGATGAGTGTATGGCGGTCTACAACCGTGACGTGGTGATGGTGCCGAAGGGCTACCACCCTGTGGCGACGATGGCCGGGTATGACAGCTACTACCTCAACGTGATGGCCGGGCCGGTGCGTAAATGGATGTTCACCTGGGAAGAAGACCACGCGTGGATTAATCGGGATTATCCCGCGGATGGCGGTGGCTGAAGCGGGTTAGCCACCAGAACACCAGCGCCAGCAGGCTGACCGAGGCGCCAAGCAGGCAGACGCCCGGCCAGCCGGCAAAGGCATACGTCATCGTCGTGCTGAGTGCCCCCAGCCCGCTGCCGACGGCATAAAACAACATGTAAAGTCCTACCAGTCGGCTGTGCGCCTCGGGACGGGTGCGAAAAATCATACTCTGGTTGGTGACGTGCAGCGCCTGACCGCCCAAATCGAGCAGTATGATGCCGATAAGCATGATCCCGAGTGAACGGTCTATCAGCGACAAAGGCCACCATGCCAACAGCAGAATCACCAGCGCCGCCGCGGTGGTGCGTTGGGCATATCCCCGATCGGCCCAGCGTCCTGCCCGGCCAGCCGCCAGCGCCCCCACCGCGCCTGCCAGCCCAAACGCGCCAATTGCGGTGTGCGAAAAGTTAAAGGGCGGAGCGCTCAGCGGCAGCACCAGCGCGCTCCAGAAAATGTTGAACGACGCAAACATCAGCAGCGCCAGCACGCCGCGTATCTGCAGCACCTTTTCCTGCCGCAGCAGCGTGAGCATTGAGCCAATCAGCCGCGGATAGCTCATCGTGGCTGTGACGGCTGGCAGGGCGGGGAGTCGCCACCACAGAGGTAACGCAATGATGAGCATCAGCGCGGCAGCACAAAGATAGACCCCGCGCCAGCCAGCGATATCGCTGATGCCACCGGCAAAGACGCGAGCGAGCAGCAGACCTATGAACACGCCGCCCTGTGCCGCGCCGACAACGCGCCCCTGTTCATGGGGCGACGCGGCGCTGGCGGCGTAGGCGATTAGCCCCTGCGTCATAGCCGTACCCAGCATTCCGGTCGCTAGCATGCCGGTAAGCAGAGTGGAGGAGGACTGTGCCATGCTGACGAATACCAGCGCGGTGACCAGAGCAACCAGCTGGATGGCCATCAGTCGTCGACGATCCACTTTGTCACCCAGAGGAACCACAAGCAAAAGGGCCAGCGCGCAGCCAATTTGTGTCGCGGTCACCACGCCACCCACGGCCGCATGGCTGATGCCGAAATCGTTCGCCAGCGCGTCAAGCAAAGGCTGGGCGTAATAGACGTTTGCCACGCTTAAGCCGCTGGCAGTGGCGAACAGCCAGACCATGCTGCGCGGCATGTCGGCTGAAGGAAGGGCTGACGTCAGTGACATGTTCAAAATCCTCGCCTGTGATAACCTGGTTTTAAAATAAAACTGGTTGAATGCTAGGTTATGCGGTTTTAAAATGCAACTGGTTTGATCTGGCCTTTGCGAGGAAAATGAGTGATGTCCCAGAAGACGGTAAAAGAGGAATATTGTCCCGTTGCCCGCAGCGTTGATCTGATCGGAGATCGCTGGTCGCTTCTTATTGTGCGTAATGCGTTTGACGGCATGACGCGCTTCGGCGATTTCCAGCGCAGCCTGGGCGTGGCGCGCAACATCCTTTCTGACCGGCTTCGTAAGCTGGTTGAGGCGGACATCCTGACGTTACAGGGGGCATCAGACGGCACGGCTTATCAGGAATATGTCTTGACCGACAAGGGTGAACGTCTTTTCCCGGTGATCGTGGCGCTGCGTCAGTGGGGGGAGCAAAATCTGTTTGCGCAGGGCGAGCGCCACTCGCTGCTGGTCGACAGGCGGACGGGAAGGCCGGTTCCCTTTATGGCGCCAGCAGCGCATGACGGTACTGCGCTGCTGCCGGTAGATACGAAAGTGCAGAAGATAGAATAAGCTGCCGCGGGGGTTACTTGTCCCCGACTGCCTGCTCAATCGTCCGGGCGATAGCCTCCGGCTGGCTCACCATCGACACGTGGCTTGCCGCCACCTCGGCGGTTTTCGCATGGATCGTCTTCGCCATCGCTCGTTCAAGATCGGGGTTGATCATTCGATCATTCTTGCTGACCACATACCAGCTCGGTTTGTCATGCCACGCCGCGTGGGCGACCTTTTCACCAAACGCCTCGGCCTTAATTGGCCCCTGCGTGGCTGCAATCGTGTTTTGAGTGTCTGGCTTCACGTCAGGCGCGAAGTCCTTTCTGACGGCTTCCGTCGGCAGGTATAAATAGCCGTCCGCCGTTTTAGCGATGCCCGCGCTGCCCGGGGGGGCAGGGTAGCTTCCTGCCAGGTCCGCCGTCGACTGGCCGGAGTCCGGCGCGAACGCCGCCACATACACCAGCGATTTTACCCGCGCATCGTTACCCGCCTCGCTAATTACGGTGCCGCCCCAGGAGTGGCCCACCAGAACCACGTCACCCTGCGCACGGGCGATGGCCCGTTTTGTGGCCGCAACGTCATCCTTAAGCGAGGTGAGCGGGAGCTGGACGGCAATGACCTCTGCGTGCTGTTTCTGCAGCAGGGTAATCACCTTATTCCAGCTGCTGCCGTCGGCAAACGCGCCGTGGACCAGCACCACGCTGGTTTTACTCTGTGCAAAGGCGCTGGCGGAAAGCGCCAGCAGGCCTGCCGTCACTACAGACAGTGCTTTCATCTTCAGACTCCTTAAAAGTGATGGACTGCCGCGTGGGGCGGGACGGTGAATTCAACGGTTTTGTGGTCGAGCGGCTTATGCGTCGGGTCGGCCAGAATAAGGGTCACCTTGTGTTTACCGGCGGGCAGCCCCACCAGGATCACCGGCTCTCCGCTGGCGTCAGCCCAGTGCCACGGCGCGTCATCCACCACCACGTGAATGTGCCCGATGCGCGGGGTGACCCTGAGCGCTTCGGGGCCGAATACCGGCTCGATGCGCAGGTTTTCGGCACGGTACTGAATAAACACCGCGCCTTTGCTCAGCGGCCCGGCAAGCGGCGGATCGACGATCAGCTTTGCGGGCGGCTGCGGCTGCGCCAGCGGCGCAACGGCGGCGGGGCCGTTAACGTCCTCGGCGCTCAGGTTGTCCAGCGGTGTGGCCTGGGCATGGGCTACAGATGCCAGGACAAGCAGGGGGAAAAGTGCATAACGACGGATCATTGGTCTCTCTCCTCATCGGTTCTGAATGGCGACAGGGAAAGAAAACCATTTTTATGTATCGGAGATATTTGCCGGAGGCGGCGTTTTGTACCCGTTTGTCAGCGCAGGGTTCTGGATACAGTGCGATACACTTTTCCTGCCGGGACGGCGCACAATCGCTATCGCCAGCCCGGCAATCACCAGCGTCAGCCCCGTTGAAACCCACATTGCACCCGCGATCCCCAGCGTTTTATTCAGCCACGCATAGGCAAACGGTGAGGCTGCCGCCATCAGCTGGCCGGGGATCAGCAGCATGCCGGTGCGGCGGGCATAGCTTTCGGTGCTAAACAGCTCCAGCGGCAGGGTGGCTTTCACGATGGTGACCAGCCCGTTGATGGCGCCATAGCCCAGCACAAACCCGGCCGCAAACCAGACAAACAGGGCGCTGCTTATCCCCAGAAGAAAGCAGAGCGGCATGGCGAGCGCGGTAAAAAGCGTGAGTTTGAAGGGAGTTAAGCGGGCACCCGCCAGCACTTCCAGCGAGCGGGCGCCCGTCTGGCCGATCCCCCACAGCATGCCGATGGCGACTGGCAGGCCGAAGTGGGCAATAAACTCCGGCAGATGGGTGGACGTGCCGTTAGAGACAAAGGTGATGAGGGCAATGAAGGCGGCATAAAGCCAGCCGTTACGCCGCTCGTTGTTCAGCGGCGGCGCGGTGACCTTTGTCGTCACCGTCAGCCGCTGCCGGGGAAGCGTTCTTATCAGCGCCGCGCTCAGCAGGCCGAAGAGAGCATAGACGCGTAGCGCCTCCTGCCAGCCCATCACCTGAAGCAGAGCATCGCCCAGCGGCCAGAAGACGGCGGAGGCCAGCCCGCCCGCCAGCGTGACGCGTGAGATTGTTCTTCGCGCCTGCTGCCCGTAAAGGTTCACCAGCGCGGCGAACAACGCATCGTACAGCGACAGACGCATCCCTGTACCGGTGACCAGCCAGGCGCAGTACCAGCCAAGAAGCGTCTGGGTATACGCCATCCCTGCACAGCTTGCGGCGATCAGCAACGTTCCGCTCATCACCACCGTCTGACCGCCAAAGCGTGCCAGCAGGCGGGCGACAAACGGGGAAACCGCCGCCATCACCAGCATCGCCAGCGTCAGGCCGAGGTAAATCTGCGGAGATGACCATCCCCGGTCAGCTGCAATGGCCAGCGCAAAGGTGCCGGGCATATAAAACGAGATCCCCCAGTTGATGAGTTGATTACATCCCGCCATGAGGGCGAGGCGGCGAGGCAGGGCAGGTGTTTCCATTATTTTTCATTCCGCTATGCAGTTGTCCTGAGCATAACGCGCGCGGTATTGTGCTGGCAGGGCAGCAACCTTATGCGCGGTATAAGAGAAACTTTGAATGACGACGCTTAATCTGGGCTATCTCGCCACGTTCCGTCTGGTCATCCAGCGCGGCAGCTTTTCAGCGGCAGCGGATGTGCTGGGCATTTCCCAGCCCGCCGTCAGCCTGCAAATACGCCAGCTGGAGCAGTTTCTGCAAACGCGGCTGGTGGAGCGGACCGGGCGGGGGATTAAGGCAACGGCTGCCGGGCAGGCTTTGCTGGTGCACGGGGAGCGTATTCAGCAGGCGGTGGATGACGCTATCCGGTCCGTGAGCGCCTTCAGCCACGATGTGAGCGGCACCATTACGCTGGGTACGGGTGCAACGGCCTGCATCCATCTTCTGCCACCGCTGCTGGAGAAGCTGCGCCGCGACTATCCGCTCCTGAGCGTGGGGGTGACGACGGGCAACACCCTCGACATCGTCAGGGCCATCGAAGAGAACCGTCTCGATATGGGGCTGGTGACGCTGCCGGTGAGCGGCAGAGCGCTGGACGTCATGCCGGTGATGGACGAAGAGTTTGTCTTTATCGCGTCGCGGGAGCAGCAGGAGGCTTTCAGGGCGTTCACCCCGGAGGCGCTGCACGCTCAGCCGCTGATTGCCTTTGAATCAGGCAGCGGTACCCGGGCGCTGATCGACGGCTGGTTTGCAGCCAGTGGATTAGCGATCGCGCCGGCGATGCAGCTTGGCAGCATCGAGGCGATCAAACGCATGGTTCGCGCGGGGCTGGGCTACAGTATTGTGCCGCGAATGGCGGTCAAACAGGATGTCGATCGCGAAGGGCTATGCGTGATGTCGCTTACGCCTATGCTGCAGCGGCAGCTGGCGGTGGTGATGCGGCAGGATAAAATCCTCAGCAAAGGGATAGCAGGCATTATTCGGATAGTGCAAAACCATCCGGCGGCCTAGCGGTCAGCGGTATCGATGGTCAGGCTGGACTGCTGCGACTGGGTTTTGTCCTGATGGTGATACCAGGCGCCAATCGAAGAGTAAACGAAGCGGCCAAAGAAAAACAGGAAGCTGATGAGCAGTATGATGCGGGTCATTCGGGTGTTAAATTGATGTCGTTTGCGCATACGCGTGACCTGACTCACTCTGTTTATCCTGGGTAAGCCCTTTTGGACGATAAGGACATTAAGGCACAGCGGGAAGGTGGGGTCAATTCTGCAGTGTGTAAATAACCGTCAATGTTTACATTAAATAATGTTATTAAAATTAATTAATGCATTTACCATATTGATAGTATGAAGAAAATGATTTCAAAAAAACGCCGCCAAAAAGATATTTGCGTAAATTAGTTTGATTTAAGTCAACGGGTTCCCGGCCCTGATATTTAAAATCCTTCCTCCACACTGTTCGCCCCGCACGCCGCCGGGCGGCGCGTACGTCAGGTTGGATGCCTGTCTTTATTTTCCCTCTGGAACGAAAGGGGTTTAACCGGGCATCTATGAACATTCTCGCTTTCCTGAAAAACAATGAAAACCGCTGGTGGGCACTGCCGCTTATTTTGCCTGTGGTTTTACTTCCCGTGCTGAGCATTGCGAATACGTTCACGCAACTGGGCGACGGCATTGTGGCACTCTATTATTTACCCCTCTCATTTTTGCTTTCGCTGATGATGTTCTTTGGGCTGGAAGCGCTGCCCGGGATCGTATTGTCGCTGTTTATCCGCTACTACCCCTCGGTCGGGATGTTTGAAACGGTCGCCGGCGTGCTCCATTTTATCGTCCCTTTAGTGCTCAGCTGGGGCGGCTACCGGGTGTTTGCGCCCAGACGGAATATGACCGCGTACGGCGACATCCGGCTAATGGCGCAGCGCATCTTCTGGCAAGCCTTCTGCCCCGCGACGCTGTTTCTGGTGCTGTTTCAGTTTGCGGTGTATTTAGGCGTGTATGAGAGCCGGCAGAGCCTTGCGGGATTAAACCCCCTCAATATTCGCACGCTCATCAACTATCAAACGCTGCTGGTGAGCGGGCTGACGGGCGTGCCGCTGAGCTATCTGCTGATCCGCCTGATTCGTCATCCGCGCTATCTCAAAAGCCTTATCTCGCAGATCCGTTCCCAGATAGACAAAAAGGTGACGATCGCTGAGTTTCTGATGTGGGCTATCGCGCTTGGCGGGCTGCTTTCGCTGCTGCTGCTCCCGATGAATGAAAACAGCTCCATTTTCACCACCAACTACACCCTGTCGCTGCTGATGCCGGTGATGCTCTGGGGCGCGATGCGCTTTGGCTATAAGCTGGTGTCGCTGATCTGGATACCGGTACTGCTGGTGTCTATTCACTATTTTTACCGCTATATCCCGGTGAACCCGGGGTATGACATTCAGCTGGCGATCACCTCTTCCAGTTACCTGGTCTTCTCGTTTGTGGTGATTTATATGTCGATGCTGGCGACCCGGCAGCGCGCGGTGAACAAACGCTCCCGCAGGCTGGCGCTGCTCGACCCGGTCGTCCATATGCCTAACCTGCGGGCGCTGTCGCGCGAACTGGCGAAAAACCCGTGGTCGGCGCTCTGCCTGCTGCGCATTCCTGAGCTGGAAATTCTGGGCCGAAATTACGGCGTGTTGCTGCGCATTCAGTACAAACAGCAGCTGGCGCAGTGGGTGAATGGCACGCTCCAGCCCAATGAGCAGGTCTATCACCTGACCGGGTACGATATGGCGGTACGGCTCAACGCGGAATCGCACCAGCAGCGGATTGAGGCCCTGGACGAGCACATCAAACAGTTCCGCTTTGTCTGGGACGGCATGCCGCTACAGCCGCAGGTGGGCGTAAGCTATTGCTATGTCCGCTCCCCGGTTAACCATCTTTATCTGGTGCTGGGTGAACTGGGGGTAGTTGCCGATCTGTCGCTCTCCTCCAATCATCCGGAAAATCTTCAGCAGCGTGGGGCGGTCCATTTGCAGCGCAGCCTGAAGGATAAAGTTGTGATGATGAGCCGCCTGCAAAAGGCGCTCGATAACGACGAATTCGCCCTGCTGGTTCAACCCGTTCGCGGCCTGCGTGGCGATCGCTATCACGAAGTTCTGCTGCGGATGCCGGATATCAACGGGCTATTGATCTCTCCCGACCAGTTCCTGCCCGTCGCGCAGGAGTTTGGTCTTTCCTCGCGGGTAGATTTGTGGGTGCTGGAGCATACCCTGCGCTTCCTTGCCGCGCATCGCGAAAGACTGCCCGGCCAGCGCTTTGCCATTAATCTGGCCCCGTCGACCGTGTGTCGGGTGCAGTTCCCGCTTGAAGTCAGTCGCCTGCTGGCGAGATACGCCGTTGAGCCGTGGCAGCTGATTTTTGAGGTGACGGAGTGCAGCACCTTTTGCAATGCGGAGCAGGCGCTACACATCCTCCAGCAGTTGCAGAAGATGGGGGTACGCATCGCGATTGATGATTTTGGTACCGGGTATGCGAGCTATGCGCGGCTGAAAAGCGTGGATGCCGACATTCTCAAGATTGACGGCAGCTTTATCCGCAATATCGTCAACAACAGCCTGGATTATCAGATCGTGGCATCTATCTGCCATCTGGCGCGCATGAAGAAGATGCTGGTGGTGGCTGAGTACGTCGAGACGGAAGAGATACGTAGCGCGGTTCACGCGCTAGGCATCGATTATGTGCAGGGCTATCTGATTGGCAGGCCGGAACCGCTTGAGTCACTGCTGGAAGCTGAGGCGTCCATCGCGGACGCCTGAGCCGTTACGCGGCGACGTCGGCGCTCTCTTCTTCGATTTTGAGCAGCCAGCCGGTGACCGCTTCCCAGTACTGCTGCTCTTTTTCCAGGTCCAGCAGGACCAGCGCGTTCTGGCTGAACCAGTCGTGCGGGAAGCTCAGCGTCCAGTGATGGTCGTCGGTTTTCAGCTTCAGCGTAGGCGGCGTGGTGGTAGCCTGGCGCTGGTTATTGAGCAGCACGCCCAGGCGCAGCAGCTGAATCAGCGGCAGGAACTGCTTTTTCTTAAACAGCGTGAAGCGCGGCAGGTCGTCGAGCTTGATGGCTTTGCGGTGATAGCGCACCAGGGTCGCCATCATGGTTTGCTGTTCCTGGTTGAAGCCGGGCAGATCGCTGTTTTGCAGAATGTAGGCCGAATGGCGATGCATCCCGCTGTGGTTGATGTTCAGCCCCACCTCGTGCAGCATCGCGGCCCATTTCAACAGCGCGGCAAGCTGCGGGTGCGCGAGCTTCGGATTTTGCTCCTCCCACTGTTCGTACATTTGCACCGTGGTTTCCAGCACGCGCTTCGCCTGTTCGCGGTCGATGTTGTACTGGTTGGCCAGGCTTTGCGCGGTGCGGCTGCGGATATCCTGATGGCGGAAGCGGCCTTCCATCTCATACAGCACGCCTTCACGCAGCGCGCCGTCGGAGAGACGCAGCTCCTTAATCGCCAGCGCATCAAACACGCCGCACAGGATCGCAAGCCCCGGTACGAAGACTGATTTTCGCTCATCGGACAGGCCCGGCAGGCTCAGGGCGTCGAAGCTTTTATGCTTCAGCACCTCTTCGGTGAGCAGAGCCAGGCGTTCAGGGGTAATAATCCCGTCTTTTTCACCCATCGCCAGCAGCACTTCATGCGCGGCTTTAATCGAGCCAGATGCGCCCAGCGCCACGTTCCAGCCCTGGATACGGTACTGCCAGGCCAGGTTTTCCAGCTTCTGGACAGCCGCCATACGCGCACGCTGGAAGTTCTCGCGGGTGATGCTGCCGCCCGGGAAATACATCTGCGCGAAGCTGACGCAGCCCATACGGCGGCTTTCCACCAGACGCGGCTCAAAATCTTCGCCGATCACCAGCTCCGTTGAGCCGCCGCCGATATCGATAACCAGCTTGCGTCCTTTTTCCGGCTGGGTGTGCTCAACGCCCATGAAAATCAGACGCGCTTCCTCGTTGCCGGAAATGATCTCAATCGGGTAGGGGATCACTTTTTCGGCCCGCTTGAGGAACTCCGGGGCGTTCAGGGCCTGGCGCAGGGTGTGGGTGCCCACGATGCACACGCTGGAGGGCGAGAAGCCCTGCAGGCGTTCAGCAAACAGCGACAGGCAGTTTAACCCACGCTCCATCGCCTCTTCGCTAAGCATGCTGCGTTCATCAAGACCATCCGCCAGGTGTACGCGTTGCTTCAGACGACCGATGATCTGCAGCGCGCCATCCACCTCACGGGCGATGACCATGTGGAAACTGTTAGAGCCAAGATCGACCGCGGCGAATTCCTGCGGGCGTGGGGTCTTATCATTTATCGGCATAGGTTAATCGGGTTGCTCGAGTGATTTGATATAGTCGTAAATCGCCAGTTGCGACCGCACTTTACGGCGGTTGCCGCGCGGTACGTAGCGGTTACTGAGTTCTTTGTCGATATAGCGTGCTTTCACGGTATCGCTGAACAGAATCTCGATGATGTCGAGGATCTGCTGCTTCAGGCGCGGATCCAGCAGCGGTGCCGCGACTTCAATTCGGTAGTCAATATTGCGCGTCATCCAGTCTGCCGAAGAGAGATAGACCTGTTTATCACCCGCATTATCAAAAATATAGATCCGATCGTGTTCCAGGTAACGGTCAACAATGCTGATCACGCGAATATTGTCGCTGATGCCTTCCAGTTCCGGGATCAGCGAGCACATGCCGCGAATCAGCAGATTAACCGGTACGCCGGAGCTGGAGGCCGCGTACAGCCTGTCCACCAGCCCTTTGTCGACAAGGTTGTTGAGCTTCAGCGTGATGCCGGACGACAGCCCTTTCTGGGCATTGGCGATCTCTTTGTCGATCATATCGTACAGCAGACGGCGCGAGTTCTGCGGCGACACCAGCAGATAATCGAAGCTCACCGGACGGTACGGGTTCTCAATAAAGTTAAACACCCGGCGCACCTCGTTCGTGATGCGGGCATCGGCGGTCAGCAGCGAGTAGTCGGTATAAATTCGCGCCGTTTTCTCGTTAAAGTTTCCGGTACCGATGTGGGCATAACGCACCACCTCATCGCCCTCTTTACGCGAGATCAGGAACAGCTTGGCGTGAATTTTCAGTCCCGGCGCGGAGAAGATGACGTGTACGCCCGCTTCCGTCAGACGGCGCGCCCAGTGAATGTTCGCCTCTTCGTCGAAGCGCGCCTGCAGCTCAACCACCACGGTGACTTTTTTGGCGTTGTGCGCCGCATGGATCATCGCGTCGATGATGCGGGAATCTTTTGCCACGCGGTAGATGTTGATTTTGATCGCCAGAACGTTCGGGTCGAAAGAGGCCTGACGCAGCAGTTCCAGCACGTGCTCGAACGTGTGGTACGGATAGTAGAGCAGGACATCGCGTTCGCGAATGGCGTCGAACCCGTTGCGGAATTTATCGAACCACAGATGGCGCAGGCGCGGCAGCGGCTTGTTCACCAGATTGGCTTTGCCGACGTTCGGGAAGCCAATAAAGTCTTTAAAGTTGTGGTAACGACCACCCGGTACGATGGAGTCATAGCGCGAAATCGTCAGTTTCTCGCGCAGCATCTCCACCATGGCGTCCGGCATATCGCGCTGATAAACAAAGCGCACCGGCTCGGCTGTCAGGCGCTGTTTCAGGCTGGATGACATCAGCTCCATCAGGCTGGCTTCCATCTCATGCACCAGGTCATATTCGGCGTCACGGGTCATCTTCATCGAGTAGGCGTTTAACGCATCGTAATCGAAGAAGCCTTTGAAGATGTCGTCCAGACAGTAGCGCAGGATGTTGTCCAGCAGGATCATCGGCTTGCGTCTGCGCGGGGTTTCCGGCGGCAGGTTCACAAAGCGCGGCACCTTGTCGGACGGGATCTCCAGCAGCGCGTAACGGATGGATTCACCGCGAATAATTTCCACCGCCAGGTAGGTGTAATCATCCTTCAGGAACTGTACCAGATCGGTTTCGCGGTTGATCAGAATCGGGGTAATGTGCTGGCGCAGATAGTGTTTGAAGTAGTGGCGCAGCCAGTTTTGTTGGTTAACGGAAAGCTGGCGTTCGTTAATCAGGAAGATTTGATTGCGCGCCATCTCCAGCAGCAGTTCGTTATACAGGCCGTCAAATTCCTGATCGGCTTTCAGCACGCGGGACTGGATTTTGCCCAGCAGATGCCGCGAGTGCGAGTTTAAGCCCTGTTCTTCGCTGATGATGATGCGTCTTTTCAGCTCGGCAAAGCGAACCTTGTAGAACTCATCCAGGTTGTTGGAATAAATGCCCAAAAAACGCATGCGCTCGATCAGCGGGTTACTTTTGTCTGCCGCTTCCTGGAGTACACGTTCGTTGAATGCTAACCAGCTTAGCTCTTTCTCGATATATAACTTTTCCTGACCCATTACAGCTCACACTCCAGTTCAATCACGGGACGTGGTAAATCCGTCTCGTCCTTATTATGGCGAGCATTTCCACGATATGTCCAACAGTGCCAGAAAAGTATGACAGTTATTTTTTTTGTTGGGGATTTTAGAGGGTTGGAGGAGGGGGGGTCGGGTGGCGCTGCGCTTACCACGACCTACGGGACCGTAGGCCCGTGCAAGCGAAGCGCCGCCGGGCAATTCAAACAGACTACTCTTCGGCAGCATGCCCCTGCGGGGGTAACTTCACGCCGTCCAGCCAGGCTGCGCCGTCGCGCATCTCAAGACGCCCGTCGACAAACCAGCTGACCACCAGTGGGTAAATGGCGTGTTCCTGGGTCTGCACACGTTCGGTCACGTCTTCTTCGCTATCGCCGTCAAAGACCGGGACTTTGGCCTGCAGGATCACCGGACCGCCGTCCAGCTCGTCGGTAACGAAATGCACGGAGGTGCCGTGCTCCTCATCGCCGTTTTCCAGAACCTGACGGTGGGTGTGCAGGCCGGGATATTTCGGCAGAAGAGAAGGGTGAATATTCAGCAGACGTCCGGCGAAGTGTTCGACGAAGGCCGGGCTCAGAATACGCATATAGCCCGCCAGCACGACCACGTCCGGAGCGTAGGCATCAATCTCATGCACCAGCTCGCGGTCAAAGGCTTCACGCCCGGCGAACTGGCTGGCTTCCAGCGCGTGCACAGGAATGTTCGCTTCCCGCGCGCGCTCAAGGCCGAACGCGTCGGCCTTGTTGCTGAAAACTGCCCGAATGGTGCCATTGATTTTCTTCTGTTTGCAGGCGTCTATGATGGCCTGCAAATTGCTTCCGTTGCCGGAAATGAGCACCACGATGTTTTTCATTCAATGACCACACGCTGTTCGGAATCGGAGGCTTTAATCGTACCGATTTTCCACGCGTTTTCACCTTTCTCTGTCAGCAGCTTAACCGCTTTATCCGCTTCGCTTGCCGGCAGGGCGATAACCATGCCCACGCCGCAGTTAAAGGTGCGGTACATTTCGTGAGAGCTCACGTTGCCTGCGGTCTGCAGCCAGTTAAAGACGGCCGGCCACTGCCATGAGGATTCGTCGATCACCGCCTGGGTGTTGTCCGGCAGGACGCGCGGGATGTTTTCCCAGAAGCCGCCGCCGGTCAGGTGAGCGATAGCGTGAACGTCGACGTTCTCGATAAGCTCAAGCACGTTTTTCACGTAGATGCGGGTCGGCGCCAGCAGATGGTCAGCCAGCGGTTTACCGTCGAGTTCGGTCGTCAGCGGGTCACAGCCGCTCACTTCGAGGATTTTACGCACCAGGGAGTAGCCGTTGGAGTGCGGGCCGCTGGAGGCCAGCGCGATCAGCACATCGCCATCGGCCACTTTGCTGCCGTCGATAATTTCTGATTTTTCTACTACGCCGACGCAGAAGCCCGCGACGTCATAATCTTCGCCGTGATACATGCCCGGCATTTCCGCGGTTTCACCACCGACCAGCGCACAGCCGGACTGCAGACACCCTTCGGCGATACCGTTAATCACGCTGGCTGCGGTATCCACGTCCAGTTTGCCGGTTGCGTAGTAATCGAGGAAGAACAGCGGCTCTGCGCCCTGTACCACCAGGTCATTCACGCACATCGCGACCAGATCGATACCGATCGTGTCGTGACGTTTTAAATCCATCGCCAGGCGCAGTTTAGTGCCTACACCGTCAGTTCCCGAGACCAGAACAGGTTCACGATATTTTTGCGGCAGTGCGCACAGTGCGCCGAATCCACCCAGACCACCCATCACTTCCGGGCGGCGGGTTTTTTTCACCACACCTTTGATTCGGTCAACCAGCGCATTACCTGCGTCAATATCAACACCGGCATCTTTGTAGCTGAGAGAAGTTTTGTTGGTCACGGCTTAAATCCCCACGCGATTGCATAGCTAGTAAGAAAAATCGGCGCAATTCTAACAGTCCAGGCAAACGTTTGCGAGCCTATTCTGGACGTGGGGATCTTTTTTTCTGTGTGCCTCGTGAATGCAGCCAAACTTGACTCTGTTCACGAAAATGAAACCGGTTTCTGAGAACTGCTTGCAACGGTTATTCCCTTTGCACATCATCGAACTGAAACCGGTTTCTGTAATTGTTTTTGCAGAAAATAACGCAGAATGAGGGAAAGCGAATGTCAGGATTTAAAGCAGATTTTCTGTGGGGGGGGGCCGTTGCGGCGCATCAGCTGGAAGGCGGCTGGAAAGAGGGCGGCAAGGGCGTGAGCGTGGCCGATGTGATGACCGCAGGCGCCCACGGCGTGCCGCGTGAAATCACCAACGGCGTGCTGGACGGGAAAAATTACCCTAACCACGAAGCCATCGATTTCTACCACCGCTATAAAGAAGACATCAAACTCTTTGCCGAGATGGGGTTCAAATGCTTCCGCACCTCTATTGCCTGGACGCGGATCTTCCCGAAAGGGGACGAGCTTGAGCCTAACGAGGCTGGCCTGAAATTCTATGACGATCTGTTCGACGAGTGCCTGAAGCACGGCATCGAACCGGTTATCACCCTGTCGCACTTCGAAATGCCTTTCCATCTGGTCACGGAATACGGCGGCTGGCGCAACCGTAAGCTGATCGACTTCTTCGTTCGCTTCGCAAAAGTGGTTTTCCAGCGCTACCAGCATAAGGTGAAGTACTGGATGACCTTCAATGAGATCAACAACCAGGCCAACTTCCACGAAGACTTTGCGCCGTTCACGAACTCCGGGCTGAAGTACGCGCCGGGTGAAGACCGTGAGCCGGTGATGTTCCAGGCCGCGCACTATGAGCTGGTAGCCAGCGCCCTGGCGGTGAAAGCGGGGCGCGAGATTAACCCGTCGCTGCAGATTGGCTGCATGATTGCCATGTGTCCTATCTATCCGCTGACCTGCGCGCCGGACGATATGATGATGGCGATGAACGCCATGCACCGCCGCTACTGGTTCACCGACGTGCACGTGCGCGGCAGATACCCGCAGCATCTGCTCAACTACTTCGAGCGTCGCGGCTTCGCGCTGGATATTACCGAAGAAGATAAAGCGGCGCTGACGCAGGGCTGCGTGGACTACATCGGGTTCAGCTACTATATGTCCTTCGCTACCAAAGCGACTGCGGACAACCCGCAGCTGGACTACGACGAAAGTAAGAGCCTGGTCTCTAACCCGTACGTGCAGAAATCCGACTGGGGCTGGCAGATTGACCCGGTGGGGCTTCGCTACTCCCTCAACTGGTTCTGGGATCACTACCAGCTGCCGCTGTTTATCGTTGAGAACGGCTTTGGCGCGATCGACGTGCAGGAGAGCGACGGCACGGTGAACGACCAGTACCGCATTGACTACCTGGCCGCCCACATCCGCGAGATGAAAAAAGCGGTGGTGGAGGACGGCGTTGACCTGATGGGCTATACCCCATGGGGCTGTATCGACCTGGTGTCTGCCGGTACGGGTGAAATGAAAAAACGCTACGGCTTTATCTTTGTGGATAAAGACAATGAAGGGAACGGCACGCTGAACCGCAGTAAGAAGAAATCGTTCGACTGGTATAAGCAGGTCATTGCGAGCAACGGAGAGCAGCTATAATTGCCCGGTGGCGCTGCGCTTACCGGGCCTACGGGACGTATAGGCCGGGTAAGCGTTAGCGCCACCCGGCAGAACCCCGCACCCAAGCCGGAGCCAAGCCTCCGGCTTTTTTGTTTTAGCTTGATGTACATCAAGCAACATGGGTATGGCCTAATCCGAAAAAAGCGGTATAATCCCGCGATTTTTTTTGCGGACGCCACCTCAGAGGAGAAAGAGAATGAAGATTGTGGAAGTGAAACACCCACTCGTTAAACACAAGTTGGGCCTGATGCGTGAGCATGACATCAGCACGAAGCGTTTTCGCGAACTGGCATCTGAAGTCGGCAGCCTGCTGACCTACGAAGCGACCTCTGATCTGGAAACAGAAAAAGTCACCATCGAAGGCTGGAACGGCCCGGTGCAGGTTGAGCAGATCAAAGGTAAGAAAATTACCGTGGTGCCAATCCTGCGTGCCGGTCTCGGCATGATGGAAGGCGTGCTGGAGCACGTGCCAAGCGCGCGTATCAGCGTGGTCGGGATCTACCGTAACGAAGAAACCCTTGAGCCGGTTCCTTACTTCCAGAAGCTGGTGTCTAACATCGACGAGCGCATGGCGCTGGTGGTTGACCCAATGCTCGCGACCGGCGGCTCTATGATCGCTACCATCGACCTGCTGAAAAACGCGGGCTGTAACAGCATTAAGGTGCTGGTACTGGTTGCGGCTCCGGAAGGGATCGCCGCGCTGGAAAAAGCGCACCCGGACGTTGAGCTGTATACCGCCTCTATCGACCAGGGCCTGAACGAGCACGGGTACATCATCCCGGGGCTCGGCGATGCCGGCGATAAGATCTTTGGTACGAAATAATCGAATAACGATAAATAAGCCGACTTTGATAGTCGGCTTTTTTTTGAATAAAACGCCAACAATACTACACAGAGGAAAACACTATGACGCGCCGTGCTATCGGGGTGAGTGAAAGACCGCCGCTTTTACAGACTATCCCGCTTAGTTTGCAGCACCTGTTCGCCATGTTTGGCGCAACCGTGCTGGTGCCAATCTTGTTCCACATTAACCCGGCTACCGTGCTGCTGTTCAACGGCATTGGTACGCTGCTATACCTCTTTATCTGTAAAGGCAAAATCCCGGCGTATCTCGGGTCGAGCTTCGCCTTTATCTCGCCGGTGTTACTGCTGCTGCCGCTGGGTTATGAAGTCGCGCTGGGCGGCTTTATCATGTGTGGCGTCCTGTTCTGCGTGGTGTCCTTCATTGTGAAGAAAGCCGGTACCGGCTGGCTGGACGTGATGTTCCCCCCTGCGGCGATGGGCGCAATTGTTGCCGTCATCGGTCTTGAGCTGGCGGGCGTCGCGGCGAATATGGCCGGCCTGCTGCCTGCTGACGGCCAGTCACCGGATTCCAAAACCATTATCATCTCGCTGGTAACGCTGGGCGTGACGGTATTTGGCTCCGTGCTGTTCCGCGGCTTCATGGCGATTATCCCGATCCTGATCGGCGTGCTGGCGGGCTATGCGCTCTCCTTCGCGATGGGCGTGGTGGACACCACCCCGATCGCTCAGGCGCACTGGTTCGCTCTGCCAACCTTCTATACGCCACGCTTCGAATGGTTTGCTATCTTCACCATTCTGCCTGCGGCGCTGGTAGTGATTGCAGAACACGTCGGCCACCTGGTGGTGACGGCGAACATCGTTAAGCGCGATTTAATCCGCGACCCGGGTCTGCACCGCTCTATGTTTGCGAACGGTTTCTCCACCATCATCTCCGGTTTCTTTGGCTCCACGCCAAACACCACCTACGGCGAGAACATCGGCGTGATGGCGATTACCCGCGTCTACAGCACCTGGGTTATCGGCGGCGCGGCGATCATCGCCATTCTGCTCTCCTGCGTCGGTAAGCTGGCGGCAGCGATTCAGATCATTCCGGTGCCGGTGATGGGCGGTGTTTCTCTGCTGCTGTACGGCGTGATCGGTGCCTCCGGTATTCGCGTGCTGATTGAATCCAAAGTGGATTACAGCAAGGCGCAAAACCTGATCCTGACCTCCGTTATCCTGATCATCGGCGTGAGCGGTGCTAAGGTGCACATTGGTGCGGCCGAGCTGAAGGGCATGGCGCTGGCGACCATCGTCGGCGTGGGCCTGAGCCTGATCTTCAAGCTGATCTCGGTCATCCGCCCGGAAGAAGAAATTCTGGACGCGGACGAAAGCGAAAAAACGTCACATTGATCGTATTAACGGGCGAGGGATCGCCCGGTTCTCTCCTTGCAGGTTCCGTGTTAAACTCCATTCCGATTTTACGTAGGATCTCTGGTTGAGGTATTTCTGAACGGACCGGCACAGCTCTCTCTGCCACTCTATCTCCCTGACGACGAAACTTTCGCGAGTTTCTGGCCGGGTGATAACCCCTCTTTACTGGCTGCACTGCAAAACGTGCTGCGCCAGGATCACAGCGGATACATCTATATCTGGTCACGCGAAGGCGCGGGGCGTAGCCACCTGCTGCATGCCGCCTGCGCGGAGCTTTCGGCGCGCGGTGACGCGGTAGGCTATGTGCCGCTGGATAAACGTACCTGGTTCGTGCCTGAGGTGCTTGAGGGAATGGAACATCTCTCGCTGGTCTGCATCGATAATATCGAATGCGTGGCGGGGGATGAGCCGTGGGAAATGGCGATCTTTAACCTCTATAACCGCATTCTGGAATCGGGTAAAACCCGGCTGCTGATCACCGGCGATCGTCCGCCTCGCCAGCTCAATCTGGGGCTGCCGGATCTGGCGTCTCGTCTGGACTGGGGACAAATCTACAAGCTCCAGCCGCTGTCGGATGAAGATAAGCTTCAGGCGTTACAGCTGCGCGCAAAGCAGCGCGGGTTTGAGCTGCCGGAGGACGTGGGGCGCTTCCTGCTCAAGCGTCTGGACAGGGAAATGCGCACGCTGTTTGACACCCTCGATCAGCTCGATCGCGCCTCTATTACCGCCCAGCGCAAGCTGACCATTCCGTTTGTGAAAGATATTCTCAAGCTTTGAGCTTTTTGCCCGGTGGCGGCTACGCCTTACCGGGCCTACGAAAACCTGCCGCACTTTGTAGGCCGGGTAAGGCGTAGCCGCCACCCGGCTAAAGATCCCCCATTAGATGCTCAACCAGCAGTGGAATCGGTCTTCCCGACGCCACGCTCCTTCCGCTCTCTCGCCACAGCGCCGTACCGCTAATGTCCAGATGCGCCCACGGAATGGCTGGCGGGCAGAAGTGATGCAGCAGCCACGCCGCCGAGGCGCTGATCGCCGCATTGTTGGTCGGTGTGTTGCACAGATCGGCAATGGCGCTGTCGGTCTGCTTTTTCAGCCGGGCGTCCAGCGGGAGGGACCACACTTCATCGCCGCTCTGCTTACCCGCCAGCGTCAGCGCCGCGCGCAGCGGTTCATCCTGCGTCATCAGCCCGCTCAGCTCATACCCCAGCGCCTTTACGACCGCACCGGTTAAGGTCGCCATATCAATAATATATCGCGCCTGCGGATGGCGCTGGCTGGCCCAGGCGATGGCGTCCGCCAGCACCAGTCGGCCTTCGGCATCGGTGTTGTTGATTTCCACCGTGGTGCCGTTGCAGGCCGTTGCCACCGTGCCGGGCTGCATGGCGTCCGGACCGATGGCGTTTTCCGCCAGCGCCAGCACGCCCATGATGCGAACGGGAAGCCCCAGCTCTGCGACGGTCAGCATCAGGCCCAGCACGTTAGCCGCACCGCACATGTCGTATTTCATGGTGTACATGCCCGCGCCTTCCTTCAGCCACAGGCCGCCGGTATCAAAGGTAATGCCTTTACCCACATAGCAGCGCACCGGGCCGTCGTTGACACCGTCATAATGAATCGCCAGCAGGCGCGGCGGACAGGTCGCCCCTTTGCCGACGGCGTGCAGTAGCCCCAGCCCCTGCTCAGCAATAGCCTTTTCATTCAGTACTTCGCAGTGCAGGGCGGGGAAGGCGGTACAGAGCCTTTGCGCCTCTTCCACCACAAACTGCGGCGTGCAGCGGTCGGACGGGATATCCGCCAGACGTCGCACCGCGACCATGCCGTGGGCGATGGCCTGCTGCTGGCGGAAAATAACCGCCAGTCGGTCCTGCTGTTCGGGTAAACAGAGCGCGGTGATGCGCTGAAGACGGACCTCGTCACTGGTTTTCTTCAACTGCAAATCGCTTAGCCTGTGCGCCTGATTAAAGAGAAAACGCAGCACCTGCGCCAGCACCACATCGTCGATATCAGTAACATCAAGTATCACCTCGGGGCTGACGGGCGAGGCCAGCAGCGGACGCAGCGCCGCCAGTAATCCTTCGGTCAGGCTATCCTGCCAGAGCGCATCGGGCAGCAGGGTGATCCGGGCAAAAGGCGCGCAGCCAAAGCGGGTGTCAGCGATGCTGGTAGACTCGCGCATTTCCGCGACAAGCGACGTTTCGGGCAAATGCCTACAGGAGGCGGGGGCAATCAAATGGCTCTGCGGCTTCGCGTCAGAAAGTGCGGTGATAAACTGATACGTAATCATCATTGCTCCTCAATCGGCGCGCGGATCCGCGCGGCATAGGCCTGCATCCATTCCTCATCCACGGCGTGAAAGTGCGTTTTCTCCCGCAGGCGTTCGGTACGAAAAACGGTGAGGGGCTGGCGAGCCGTCGCCACCACGAACGAGAAGGTTTTGATGTTGGTGGCGGCACCAAATTCGCCCCTGTTGTTCATGCACACCACGGAGAGATCGCCCACGCGGCCAAAGCGCGACATCAGCTTGTCCTCCAGTTCGAACACTACCGAATCTGCAGCTTGCTGCGGCGTCATACCCTGCGCCATGCGGCGGACGATTTCGTAGCTGGTGCAGCCTTTCATTAGATCTTCACCGACGCCCGTGGCGGTGGCGGCGCCGGTTTGGCTGTCACAGTAAAAGCCGGAGCCAATAATGGGTGAATCCCCGAGTCGACCGCGCTTTTTCATGAACAGGCCGCTGGTGGAGGTGGCGACGCTCATCGAGCCCTGCTTGTCGAGGCCGATAATGCCGACGGTGTCATGCCCGTCGTAAGGGCTTAAGCCCTTATCCAGCGTTTCGCGGCAGCGTTTGCGGTAGTGCTGCATGGCGCGGTCGGTGAGCATGGTTTTGTCGGCAAAGCCCTGGCTCAGCGCCCATTCCCGCGCGCCCTGGCCGACCAGCAGGCTGTTGTAGCGCTGGCGGCTTAACGCATGCGCCACGCGCACCGGGTTGGCGATATCCACCAGGTTGCCCACGGCGCCAAATGCCAGCGTGTCGCCGTCCATGTAGGCGGCGTCCAGCTCCACCTCGCCATTTTCGGTGGGCAGCCCCCCGTAGCCGACGGATTTATAAAACGGAAAGTCCTCGACGGCGGCGACGGCATCAACTACTGCCGCGGAGACCGGTTTCCCCGCAGCCAGCGCAGACGCAGACTCCGTAACGCCTTCAAGCGCCATTCTCCAGGTCGCGATAATTCCCCACATGCTTTACTCCTGTTTTGCAAGGGTGGTGTCGGTTTGCGTAACGGTGGCCATTTCCGCCGCGCGGTACTGTTTGTCCACGATACGCATAAAAGGCAGATACAGCATGGCGCCAATCAGCAGGTTGATAAGCTGCATCACGCTGCCGCTCAGGTGGCCGGTGACGATAAAACCGCTGATGACCGGCGGCAGCGTCCAGGGAATAAACACCCCGGTGGTGACGGCAACCGCGCCAATCTTCATCGCTACATACTGCACGGTGACCAGCACCAGCGGGACAAGATTGAAGGGGATAAGCATGATCGGGTTCATGATCACCGGCAGGCCAAACAGAATCGGTTCGTTGATGTTAAACACCGACGCCCCGGCGCCGAGGCGCGCCACTTCACGCATGTTTTTGCTGCGGGCGAAAATCAGCATTGCAATGACCAGCGACAGCGTGGCCCCCGCGCCGCCCATCCAGATCATGTCAAAAAACTGCTCGGTGATAATGTGCGGCGGCGTCGTGCCTGCCTGAATCGCGGCGATGTTGTCGGTCTGGTTCTCCATCCACAGCGGGCGAATGATGCCGTTGATCATCGAGCCGGAGTTAATGCCCACTGACCACAGAATGGTGATGCTGAACACCGTCATCAGCGCGCCAAAGTAAGAGGTGCCGTAGTGGCGCACCGGCGTGGCAACCACTTCGTAAATAAACTGGTGGATGGTGTTGTAGTGGGTGTTTTCAAACACGATGCGGATACCCAGCACCAGAATCATCACCAGCAGGGCCGGGATCAGCGCGGCGAACGACTCCTGCACCGCCGGAGGCACGCCGTCCGGCATTTTGATCACCAGTTTTTTGCGCTTGAGCCAGCAGAACAGCTCCGTCCACAGCAGGGAACCAATCATCGCCACGAACAGCCCTTTGCTGCCAATCCACTCCACCGGAATGACGGTGATACCGCCGTTTTCCGCCACTTTGATAAAGGGCGTCAGGATGAGAAAGGCGACCAGCGCCAGGATACCGCAGGAGATGCGATCCTCACCGTAGTGTTCCGCCAGGCGGAAGGCGACCAGGAAGCTGATGAACAGCGACATGGTGGAGAACACCGCGTTGAACGGGATTTCGATAATGGCGCTCCAGCTCTCACCAAAGGCCTGAGACATAAACTGCTGATAGGCTTGATTCGGGAACGACGAGATCACCAGCAGAATAGAGCCGACGATGATAAACGGCATGAAGGAGACATAGGCGCCGCGAATGGCCCCGAGATGACGCTGCTGGGCCGTTTTGGCCGCCAGCGGCATCAGTTTTGCTTCAAGAAATCCCAGAACATTGTTCATTGTGAACTCCGTACAAGATTGAGGGGTGTTGTTTGTGTTATATCTGGGGATTATCAGTGAAGCGTGGCGAGCGAAAGGTGAAATCGGTCACAAAGCAATCGCTTGTGTAGTATAAATCTCATAAGGTTGGTTCTGAGGATCCTGCGATGGAAATTAAACTGCATGCTAATGCCACCACGACGCCGCGCATCCGTCGCTATCTTCAGCAGTCAGATAAAAGCGACAGGGAGTTGGCCACTGAGCTGGGTATTTCGGTCACTACCGTCAGGCGCTGGCGCAACCGCGAGCAGGTTTCAGATAACCATACGACGCCAAAAGTGATACACAAAGCATTGAGACAGGAACAGGTCGCGCTGGTCAATGCCCTGCGGGATATCACGGGCGCCCCGCTGGATGAACTGCTGCAGATGGTCAATAACGGACTCGGGATTGCCGTATCCCGCGCGACCCTGAACCGCTACCTTAAACCGGCTTCGGTAAAGCAGAAGGGCGCGACGTTGCTGGGGAAAAAGGCGCTGAAAGCCGGCATCGTGCCGCAAAAACTCCTGTTACATCATCAGCCTCTGTCTCTGCATATGGACGATGGCGGGGAACAGCATCTGCTCTGGGCGCGTGAACCCGTGAGCGGCTGGTGCTACGCCCGGCTGTACGCGGGCATTTCTCCGCAGCTGCTGGCCCACTGGGCGAACGACGCGCTGGAAGCCTGTCCGGCTGATATTCAATCTGTTGAGACTTTTGGTTTCGAGGTGAAGCTAAAGGAGCGCAATACCACCGTAACAGCGCATCCATGGCAATACCGCGCCGTTCAGGTTGCTCTGCCGCTATGCGAAATCATCCCACGTCTGAACAGTGAACCGGCAGGCGAGCTGTTGATCCAGCTGTGCGAATTCTACAACCGGGGAAAAACGCAGAAAAAGCTGGGAGAGAGTACGCCGCAGGCCTTTCTGGAAGCGCTGCGGCATAAGGACTAGAGGATCTCGAGCACGTCTTCCGGCGGGCGTCCAATGCGCGCCTGGCCGTTCGCCACCACAATCGGGCGCTCAATCAGCTTTGGATTTTCAACCATCGCCTGGATCAGCTCAGCCTCGGTGAGGCGGCTGTCATCAAGGTTAAGCGACTTATACAGATCTTCTTTCTGACGCATCAGCTCTCTTGCACTGCCCATTCCCAGCATGTGCAGCAGCTGGCGGAGGGTTTGCGCGTCAGGTGGGGTGTCAAGGTACAGCACCACCTCCGGCTCAACGCCGTTAGACTTTAGCAGGCTCAGGGTATCGCGGCTCTTGGAGCAGCGAGGGTTATGATAGATTTTTACGGCGTCGGTCATGACGTGAATTCTCCTTTATTACATCTTCTCGTATGGCTTAAAGCGCTGCTGCAGGCCGCGCAGCTGGTCGATACGCGCGTCGTAACGGGCCTGCTGGAGGCTGCCGAGTTTGACCTGCGCGCTGGCGCTGCTGAGCGTGGAAATCGCCTGATCGAGGCGGCCCACCAGGGCAAAACCTTCGGCACGCGCCGCCAGCTCCTGATCGCGGTTGCCGAGCTGGGCTTCCGCCTGAGCGAGCAGATCCCAGCCGTTTTGATCGTCTTTATTATTGAAGGTGTAGCGGTTCAGAATGGTCGCCGCTTCGCCAGGCTGGCCGCCCTGTAAGTAAGCATTGGCCAGGTTAAGCTGCAGCACCGGGTTGGTTCGGACGTCTTTCGCCCCCTTCAGACGGTTAATCGCATCGGCAGGCTTCTTCTGTCCCAGATCGATATCCGTCGACAGATCGAGGTACCACGGGTTATTCGGGTCGGCCGCCAGAAGCGGTTGCAGCGCTTTACGCGCTTCGTCGTATTTGCTGGCTTCCATCGCCTGGAGCGCCTGACCATACTGTGCGGCGTTTTTCTCACGCACGTTGCCCTTCGCCAGGGTGTCCAGCAGGTCGCTGGTGAGCTGGTTACGTCCGGAATTGTACATCCCCAGGGTTCTTACTTTCGCCATGTAGAAATCCTGCGAAGACTGGACCACGACCGGACGCATCTGGTTGGCACGGTTACGCGCGTCCGACAGTCGGCTTTCAGGTAATGGGTGCGTCAGCAGGATTTCCGGCGGCCGGGAAGAGTAACGTGCCTGATCGAGCAGTTTTTCCAGGAAACTCGGCATGGCCTGCGGGTCAAAGCCCGAGCGCTGCAGCACCTGAATCCCGATGCGGTCCGCTTCCTGTTCGTTTTGCTGGGTAAAGCTGATCATCCCCTGGCGCGTTCCCGCCAGCGTACCGGTCAGGGCTGCCATCCCGGCCTGCGGGCTGGCCATCGCCAGCAGAATAGAGCCCAGCGCGCCCACCCAGGTGAGGGGGGCATTACGTTTTTGGTCTTCCATGGCACGCGCCAGGTGGCGCTGCGTGACGTGCGAAATTTCGTGCGCCATCACCGAGGCCAGCTGGCTTTCGTTGTCAGAGTAACGGAATAACGCCGAATGCAGCACCACGTTACCGCCAAAGAAGGCGAAGGCGTTGATTTCGTCATTATTGATTAAATAGAAATGGAAGGGCGTTTTTACCGAGTCGGCGTGCGAAACCAGACGCATTCCCAGCCCGTTAATGTACTGTACCAGCAAAGGGTCGTTAATCAGCGGGGCGCTGCCGCGCAGCTGGCGAACATAGTAATCCCCCATTTGCATCTCTTGCCCAATAGAGAGCGTGCTTCCTGCTGTGGTGCCCATGTCCGGCAATGAATCGGACGAGTCAGCAAAAGCGGGCAACACCTGACCGACCGTCACCACGGCAATCAGCGTTGCAACCAGTGTTTTTCTCAACTGCCTGAACATAACCACTGTCCTGTATGTTGGATGTGCTAATTTGACCGATGAACCGGCATATCGTTCATCTCTGCTGCTCTGCGAGTGTAGCCGTGTTATAGCATGAAGAAAATCCCATTCATCAGGCTTTTGCGGATTGCGTTAGGGATACAAAAAGCGAAAGTCTTTTTTGTGACAGTTAGATACAATTCACCGTCTCACTCCCGCCATTCGATTCAGGGAAGGGTTGTATGCTCGAAATGTTAATGCAGTGGTACCGGCGTCGGTTCAGCGACCCGGAAGCCATTGCTTTGTTGGTTATTCTGGTTGCCGGGTTCGGTATCCTGTTCTTCTTTAGCGGCCTGCTCGCGCCCCTGCTGGTGGCAATCGTGCTGGCGTACCTGCTGGAGTGGCCAACGGTGCGTCTGGAGCACATCGGCTGTTCCCGTCGCTGGGCGACCAGCATCGTCCTGGTGCTGTTTGTCGGCATCCTGCTGTTAATGGCCTTTGTGGTGATGCCGGTGGCCTGGCAGCAGGGGATCTACCTTATCCGCGATATGCCCGGCATGCTGAACAAGCTTTCTGATTTTGCCGCCACGCTGCCGCGCCGTTACCCGGCCCTGATGGACGCCGGGATTATCGACGCGATGGCCGAAAATATGCGCGCTCGCATCATGACGATGGGCGATTCGGTGGTGAAGTACTCTCTGGCCTCGCTGGTCGGACTGCTGACGCTCGCGGTTTACCTTGTGCTCGTGCCGCTGATGGTCTTCTTCCTGGTGAAAGATAAAGACCAGATGCTCAACGCCGTGCGCCGTATTCTGCCGCGCAACCGCGGGCTGGCAGGGCAGGTCTGGGAAGAGATGAACCAGCAGATCACCAACTACATTCGCGGCAAGGTGCTGGAGATGATTGTCGTGGGGGTCGCCACCTGGATTGGCTTCCTGATTTTCGGCCTGAACTACTCGCTGCTGCTGGCGGTGCTGGTGGGGCTGTCGGTCCTGATTCCGTACATCGGCGCGTTTGTGGTGACCATTCCGGTTGTTGGGGTCGCGCTGTTCCAGTTTGGGCTGGGGACCGAGTTCTGGAGTTGCTTCGCGGTGTACCTGATTATTCAGGGGCTGGACGGTAACCTGCTGGTACCGGTGCTGTTCTCCGAAGCGGTGAACCTGCATCCGCTGGTGATTATCTTGTCCGTCGTGATTTTCGGCGGGCTGTGGGGATTCTGGGGCGTGTTCTTTGCGATTCCGCTGGCGACGCTGATTAAAGCCGTGGTCCACGCGTGGCCGGATGTTCCGGCGGTGGAAGAGAAGTAGTTTTGCCGGGTGGCGCAGCGCCACCCGACACTCACTTTCAGGCACTTTCTTTCAGCCAGTTCAACACCACGTCGTGGTGGTTGCTGGTTTTGAAGTCGTCAAACACATGTTCAACTTTACCGTCAGCGTCAACCAGGAAGCTAATGCGGTGAATGCCGTCGTAGGTTTTACCCATAAACGTCTTCTCGCCCCAGACGCCGAACTGCTCGCACACCTGATGATCTTCATCAGAAAGCAGCGTGAAGTTCAGCAGCTCTTTTTCAGCAAATCGTGACAGCTTTTCTGGTTTATCCGTGCTGATACCCAGCACTTCCACGCCAACTTTTTTCAACTCGTCCATGTTGTCGCGTAAGCCGCAGGCCTGTACGGTGCAGCCGGGGGTCATGGCTTTCGGGTAGAAATAGACCAGAACACGCTGTCCCTGGAAGTCGGTCAAATTTACTTGCTCGCCGTCTTGATCCGGTAAGCTAAATTTCGGTGCGATGTCACCGGCTTTCAGTGGGTTCATTACTCAACTCCATCCTGTTCGTGCTGCGAATAATTGACGACGCTTATACTGCCCTGCGCGTTTAATTCTGTACAGAGGGCTTTGAACGCTTGCTCGATATTTGACGCATCCTGTGAGGCAGGGCTGTGCGCCGTGATTTGGATAAACAGCACCGGAAGACCCTGTTCATCGCTTGTCTGAGTACGGGAAACCAGTTCGGCAATATTCATTTGATGACTGTCAAACAGCGCCGTGAAACGCTCAATCAGATGCGGAGAATCAGGGACTTCAACCTGCACCCAGACGGTAGAAGGCAGTGCCGGACGCGGACGCGCGGTGGTGCGCTTCATGACAATCAGCAAATCCAGTTCGGCCCCCTTCAGCGGCAGGGTCGATTCAATCAACGTAATGGCGTTCCATGTCCCGGAAAGCAACATAATAAATGTGAACTCTTCGCCAAGCATAGCCAGACGGCTGTCTTCAATATTACAGCCGCAGCTGCTTACGTGGCGGGTGATGGTGTTCACGATACCCGGCCTGTCGGCACCCAGCGCAGTGATAACCAGGTAATGTTGTGATGAGGTTGTCAAACCTGTTCTTCCTTTGCATGGTTAAGTCTTCCTAAGGAAAGCATAAAAAAAACATGCATACAACCGCCTGAGAGCCTCAGGTCGCTTGCTTTTATTACAGTTCCAAACGTAACATTGAGGCTCTTGTTCGCACAGAGGATGGCTCATGTTCACGGGAAGTATTGTCGCGCTTGTTACACCGATGGATGAAAAAGGTAATGTCTGCCGGTCAAGCATGAAGAAGCTCATTGATTACCATGTCGCCAACGGAACCTCGGCGATCGTTTCGGTAGGGACTACCGGTGAATCCGCAACGCTGAGCCACGACGAGCACGGCGATGTGGTGATGCTGACCCTGGAACTGGCTGACGGACGTATTCCGGTCATCGCGGGGACAGGGGCTAATGCAACCGCAGAAGCTATCAGCCTGACCAAACGTTTTAACGACAGCGGCATCGTTGGCTGTCTGACGGTGACCCCTTATTACAACCGTCCTACTCAGGAAGGTTTGTTCCAGCACTTCAAAGCCATCGCTGAACATACTGACTTGCCACAAATTCTGTATAATGTGCCGTCCCGTACCGGTTGCGATATGCTGCCGGAAACCGTTGGTCGTCTCTCGGAAGTAAAAAATATTATCGGTATTAAAGAGGCGACAGGGAACTTAAGCCGCGTTCATCAGATCAAAGAGCTGGTTTCAGACGACTTTATCCTGTTGAGTGGCGATGATGCGACCGCGCTGGACTTTATGCAGCTCGGTGGTCATGGCGTGATCTCCGTAACGGCAAACGTTGCGGCGCGCGATATGGCAGAAATGTGCAAACTGGCCGCAGCCGGTCACTTTGATGAAGCGCGTGTCATTAATCAGCGTCTGATGCCGCTGCACAATAAATTATTTGTCGAACCCAATCCGATCCCAGTGAAATGGGCATGTAAGGAGTTGGGACTTGTAGCATCCGACACGCTGCGTCTGCCAATGACACCGATTACCGACCACGGTCGTGACATCGTCAGGGCGGCGCTGAAGCATGCCGGTTTGCTGTAGAGTTTAGGGAGATTTGATGGCTTATTCAGTACAGAAGTCGCGCCTGGTGAAGGTTGCGAGTGTTTCGCTTGTTATGCTGCTCGCTGCCTGTAGTTCAGATTCGCGCTACAAGCGCCAGGTGAGCGGTGATGAATCCTATCTGGATGCGACCCCGCTTGCTGAACTTCACGCACCGGCTGGTATGATCCTGCCGATTCAGAACGGCGATTATAATATTCCCGTGACCAACGGCAGCGGCCTGGTCGGTAAAGCGCTTGATATTCGTCCGCCAGCACAGCCTCTGGCGCTGGTCAACGGGGCGCGTACCCAGTTCACCGGTGATACGGCGTCTCTGATGGTTGAGAGCGCGCGCGGTAGCACCCTGTGGCCGCAGGTTGTCAGCGTCATTCAGTCGAAGAACTACACCATCGATAAACGCGATGACGCCAGCCAGACCTTAACCACCGACTGGGTCGAATGGAACCGTCTGGATGAAGACCAGCAGTACCGCGGTCGTTATCAAGTCTCCGTAAAACCACAGGGTTATCAGCAGGCGGTTAACGTTAAGCTGTTGAACCTGGAGCAGGCGGGTAAACCGGTTGCGGATGCCGCGTCCCTGCAGCGTTACAGCACCGAAATGCTGAACGTGATTGCCGCGGGGCTGGATAAAACCGCTACCGATGCCGCCAACGCCGCGCAGAGCCGCAACGGCGCGACCTTCGATGTGCAAAGCGGTGCGGATGATACTGGCCTGCCAATGCTGGTGGTGCGTGCACCGTTTAACCAGACCTGGCAGCGTCTGCCAGCGACGCTGGAAAAAGTGGGCATGAAAGTGACCGACAGCACGCGTTCGACCGGCAGCATGACGGCAACGTATAAGCCGCTCTCCGACAGCGCGTGGCAGGAACTTGGCGCGAAAGATCCTCAGCTTGCCTCCGGTGACTACAAGATTCAGGTAGGCGACCTTGATAACCGCAGTAGTCTGCAGTTTATCGATCCTAAAGGTCACACGCTGACCCAGTCGCAGAACGATGCGCTGGTCGCTGTCTTCCAGGCAGCATTCAGCAAATAAATACGAGGGCTGGTGAATCCAGCCCTTTTTATTTTAGTGCCACGCAAACGTGTGCGTGGCATAATATCCCCAGTTTTGAACACAAATCATCACACCAGGAGTAATGAAGATGCAGAAGCAAGCTGAGTTGTATCGTGGCAAAGCGAAGACCGTATACAGCACGGAAAACCCGGATCTGTTGGTGCTCGAGTTCCGCAATGATACGTCAGCAGGGGATGGCGCACGCATTGAGCAGTTCGATCGTAAAGGCATGGTGAACAACAAGTTCAACCACTTCATTATGACCAAACTGGCCGAAGCGGGTATCCCGACCCAGATGGAAGCGTTGCTGTCCGATACGGAATGTCTGGTGAAAAAACTGGATATGGTTCCGGTTGAGTGCGTTATTCGTAACCGTGCGGCGGGCTCCCTGGTGAAGCGTCTCGGCATTGAAGAAGGTATCGAACTGAATCCACCGCTGTTTGACCTGTTTCTGAAAAACGATGCCATGCACGACCCGATGGTCAACGAATCCTACTGCGAAACCTTCGGCTGGGTGAGCAAAGAGAACCTGGCGCGTATGCAGGAGCTGACCTACAAAGCCAACGACGTGCTGAAAAAACTGTTTGATGACGCGGGCCTGATCCTCGTCGACTTCAAGCTGGAGTTTGGTCTGTTCAAAGGCGAAGTGGTGCTGGGCGATGAGTTCTCACCGGACGGTAGCCGCCTGTGGGATAAAGAAACCCTGGATAAAATGGACAAAGACCGTTTCCGTCAGAGCCTGGGTGGCCTGATTGAAGCGTACGAAGCGGTTGCTCACCGTTTAGGCGTTAAGCTCGACTAACTCCCTCACTTGCCAAAGGATGTTTGCATCCTTTGGCGTCTTACCTTTGTTTCCTATGGTAATCTTGCCGTTAACCGCCTACGATCATAGCTATTATAAATGGAATAGTTCGAGGTGGTTATGCGCTGGCAAGGGCGTCGTGAAAGTGACAATGTAGAAGACAGACGCAGTGATGGTGGCGGCGGTCCTTCAATGGGCGGGCCCGGCTTCCGGTTACCGAGCGGCAAAGGCGGGATAATCCTGCTGATTGTGGTGCTCGTTGCGGGGTATTACGGCGTCGATCTCACCGGTTTAATGACCAGTCAGCCGCTGCAACAGCAGCAATCTCAGCACTCCATCAGTCCAAATGAAGATGAAGCGGCTAAATTTACCTCCGTTATTCTCGCCACAACAGAAGACACCTGGAGTCAGCTGTTCGAGAAGATGGGCCGTACCTACCAGCAACCGAAGCTGGTGATGTACCGGGGGGCAACCCGCACCGGATGCGGTACCGGGCAATCTGTGATGGGCCCGTTCTACTGCCCGGCAGACGGCACCGTCTATATCGATCTCTCTTTTTACGATGACATGAAACGCAAGCTTGGCGCTGACGGTGATTTTGCTCAGGGCTATGTGATCGCGCATGAAGTTGGCCATCACGTGCAAAAGCTGCTGGGGATTGAACCAAAAGTGCGCCAGCTCCAGCAAAATGCGTCTCAGGCGGAAGTGAACCGCCTTTCCGTTAAGATGGAGCTGCAGGCAGACTGCTTCGCGGGCGTCTGGGGCCACAGCATGCGGCAGCAGGGCGTGCTGGAATCCGGCGATCTTGAGGAGGCATTAAATGCCGCACAGGCTATCGGTGACGACCGTCTTCAGCAGCAGAGCCAGGGGCGCGTCGTGCCGGACAGCTTCACTCACGGAACCTCACAGCAGCGCTACAGCTGGTTTAAACGCGGCTTCGACAGCGGCGATCCGGCGCAGTGTAATACCTTCGGCAAAGCGATGTAATGCTTGAGTTTGAACAGCTGATAAGCGAGCTTGAGCGCACCGGCCATCGTCGGCTGGTGGTGCTCAGCGGTGAGTTTCAGTGGACGTTAAGCCAGGCGGTCGCCCTGCGTGACGCCTTGCCCGGAAACTGGGTAAGGCTTGACGAACATCCTTCAAAATCCATCAGCAGCCTGCTGGGACGCG
The DNA here is from genome assembly GCF_043974075.1 of Enterobacter sp. ECC-019. NCBI lineage: Bacteria > Pseudomonadati > Pseudomonadota > Gammaproteobacteria > Enterobacterales > Enterobacteriaceae > Enterobacter > Enterobacter sp. ECC-019. The sequence continues at coordinate 4,147,430 of NZ_CP143759.1, read as the reverse complement.
AGTTCCGGCATGCCGTTTTTGACGCCAGCGCCGGGTTTGATGTCGCCGCGTTTGCCGCCCTGAGCGGAACGCTGAGCGCCGGAAGCCTTCTGGTGCTGCGGGTTCCGCCGCTTGACGCGTGGGCCGAGTTGCCAGACAGCGATTCACTGCGCTGGAGCGACGGTGCCGAAGCGATAGCCACACCGCATTTTGTACACCATTTCTGCCGGACGATTGACGCCGATCCCGACGCGATTGTCTGGCATCAGGGTCGCGCGTTATCCCTTCCGCCTTTACCCGACGCGCCAGACTGGGCGCCTGCCAGCGGCGCACCGCAGCGCGAGCAGGCTGAGATCCTGGATGTGCTGCAGAGGATGCCGGAGGGCATCGTGGCCGTCACCGCCGCGCGCGGGCGCGGAAAATCAGCCCTGGCGGGAATGCTGCTGAACCGCATTGCGGGCAGCGCCGTGGTCACCGCCCCGTCGAAGGGGGCGACGGATATCATCGCCCGCTTTGCCGGAGAGCGTTTTCATTTTATGGCCCCGGACGCGCTGCTTGCCTCTTCACACCGGGCTGACTGGCTGATTGTCGATGAAGCCGCTGCGATCCCCGGTCCGCTGCTGGAAAAGTTAGTTGTCCGTTTCCCTCGCGTGCTGTTGACCACCACGGTGCAGGGATATGAAGGGACGGGCCGGGGATTCTTGCTTAAATTCTGCGGTCGGTTTGCCGGGCTGCAGCGTTACAGCTTATCAGCGCCGGTACGCTGGGCGGCGGGCTGCCCGCTTGAGCGGGTTGTCGCCAGCGCGCTGCTGTTTGACGATACGCTGATCGACCGCCGCCCGGAAGGAGAGGTGCGTTTAACTTCCCTCACCCCGGAGGCCTGGGAACGCCGTCCGGTGCTTGCAGCGAGCGTATACGAGCTCCTCTGTGCGGCGCATTATCGCACCTCGCCGCTCGATTTACGCCGCATGATGGACGCGCCCGGGCAGCAGTTTGCCGTTGCCGAGACGAACCCGGATATCGCCGGGGCGCTCTGGCTGGTGGAGGAGGGCGGGCTGTCCCCTGAGCTTAGCCGCGCCGTGTGGGCAGGGTACCGGCGTCCGCGCGGTAACCTGGTGGCGCAGTCTCTGGCGGCGCACGGCGGCTCTCCGCTGGCGGCGACGCTCAGAGGACGACGGGTGACCCGCATTGCCGTACATCCTCACCGTCAGCGGGAAGGGATTGGCCAGGCGCTTGTTCGCAGCGCCAGCGGCGAAGATTATCTGTCGGTGAGCTTTGGTTATACCGATGAGCTTTGGCGTTTCTGGCAGCAATGTGGGTTTGTGCTGGTACGGATGGGCAGCCATCGTGAAGCCAGCAGCGGCTGCTACACCGCGATGGCCTTGCTGCCGCAGAGTCAGGCAGGGCGTCAGCTGTGCGAGCAGGCGCAGCAGCGTCTGAAGCGCGATGCGCGGGTGCTATCGGCCTGGAACGGTGAAAAGATCCCCGTGGAGGATGGCTGGGAAGCTACCCTTAATAATGACGACTGGCTGGAGCTGGCGGGGTTTGCTTTTGCACATCGGGCGTTTTCAACCTCGGTTGCCGCACTGACGCGACTGTTGTTAACCGTGGACATGCCGCTTCCGGCCCTGCGTGGGAAAATGGCAGGAAAAACGGAAGACGTCGGGCGAAAAGCGTTGCTGGCAACGTTGCGGAGTGAAACCGCACAAGCGATTGAAAGTCTTGACTATCTTCGCTGCCAGCAGCTGAAAGAAGATATTTTGCAATGGCAATTTTTTCAATGACTTCTTCAGTAAAGTGGCATGGTCATTCACGTCGGGAGGCGTAGAATCCAGGTCATCTATTAAGGAGACCACCATGAAACACGACCATTTTGTTGTTCAAAGCCCAGACAAACCGGCTAAACAGTTACTGCTTCTGTTTCATGGCGTTGGCGATAATGCCGTCAATATGGGTCAGATTGGCAGCTGGTTTGCGCCTGTATTTCCGGAGGCCTTGATTGTCAGCATCGGTGGCGTCGAGCCATGTGGTCCAAACGGTCGGCAATGGTTCTCTGTTCAGGGCGTGACGGAAGAGAATCGTCAGGCTCGCATCGACGCCATCATGCCCACCTTTATCGATATCGTCCGCTACTGGCAGCAGCAGAGCGGCGTGGGTGCCGACGCAACCGCATTGATTGGCTTCTCGCAGGGGTCAATCATGTCGCTGGAAAGCGTTAAAGCGCAGCCGGGTCTGGTTTCACGCGTCATCGCGTTTAACGGCCGTTTTGCGACGTTACCGACAAGCGCGACCACGCAGACCACGATCCACCTGATCCACGGTGGTGAAGACCGGGTGATTGAGCTCTCGCATGCGGTTGCCGCCCAGGAAGCGCTGATTCGCGAAGGTGGAGACGTGACGCTGGATATCGTTGACGGGCTGGGCCACGCGATTGACGACCGTAGCATGCAGTTCGCGCTCGATCGTTTGCGCTATACCGTACCGAAGCACTACTTTGATGAAGCGCTCAGCGGCGGTAAGCCAGATAACGATGATATTGTAGAGTTTATGTGAGGATTCCCCCTCTCCCGGGGAGAGGGGAAACTAAACGATTACTTCTTCTGGTCCTTATTCGGCCAGTCGTCGTCATCGTCCCACTTGTCGTTAAAATCACGGTGCGGGGGAAGATCCGGTTTGTTAGCGAGAAATTTTTTATGGTCAACGCGCTTAAGATCTTTAATCACGTTAAGCAATACGCCAACCAGAAAAACTAACACCAGAATCCACCAGTACTTTGAAAGCCAGTCCATTCGCTATTCCTCTCAGAGCGTTCGTCAGGCGACGAGTTGCTCCATAATACGTTGATACATACGGGCCAGCAGTTGCAAATCTGCCGCATTGACACACTCATTGATTTTATGAATGGTTGCGTTCACTGGACCCAGTTCGACAACCTGGGCACCCATACGGGCGATAAAGCGTCCGTCTGAGGTGCCACCCGTTGTCAGCAGCTGTGGCTTAATTTCATTATAGTGCTCGATGGCGTTCACCACCGCATCCACCAGTTTACCGCGCTGCGTCAGGAACGGCTGGCCGGAAAGCCACCACTCCACGGTGTAGCGCAGCTGATATTTTTCCAGCAGGGCGACAATGCGCGCCTTGATCATCTCATCGGTCAGTTCAGTGCTGAAGCGGAAGTTAAACTGGACGAAGTAATCGCCCGGGATGACGTTGTTGCTGCCGGTCCCGGCCTTGACGTTCGCAATCTGCATACTGGTTGGCGGGAAGAATTCGTTGCCTTTATCCCATTCGATCCCCACCAGCTCGCTCAGCATTGGCGCAGCGCGATGGACCGGGTTATCGGCCAGATGCGGGTAAGCAACGTGCCCCTGAACGCCGTGAATGGTCAGGTTACAGGTCAGCGAGCCGCGGCGCCCGTTTTTGACGACATCGCCCACCACTTCGGTACTGGATGGCTCCCCGACCAGGCAGTAGTCGAGACGCTCGTTACGCGCCATCAGCGCTTCAACGACCTTCACGGTACCGTTATGGGCGCTGGCTTCTTCGTCGGAGGTTACCAAAAACGCCAGACGGTTTTTGTGGTTCGGATGTTGAGCCACAAAGCGCTCTGCCGCCACGACCATCGCCGCCAGAGAGCCTTTCATGTCTGCCGCGCCGCGACCAAACAGCATGCCATCGCGAATGGTCGGTTCAAACGGCGGGTTAATCCAGCGATCCGCGTCACCAGCGGGAACGACGTCAGTATGCCCGGCAAAGGCCAGCGTTTCACCCTGGCCGCGCCACGCCCAGAAGTTCTGGGTATCGCCAAAATCCATGCGTTCCACGGTAAAACCCATGGCGCGCAGGCGCTCAATCATTAATGCCTGACAACCTGCGTCGTCCGGGCTAAGGGAAGGACGGCGAATAAGCTGCTGAGTCAGCTCAATGACCGGGCATGACATAAACTACACCTCAACGAAAAAAGTCGGAATAAAGGGTTTCACTGAAACCCAGCAGCATAGGCTGCCCAGGCGCGCAGAGCAATGGGCGTTTGATAATTGCCGGCATATCGAGCATCAGTTTTGCCGCGCTGTCGGCGTTGTTGATGCTGGCACGCAGAGATTCGTCGAGTTTACGCCAGGTGGTGCCGCGGGTGTTCAGCAGGGCTTCCCACCCCAGTTCGCCGAACGCGTTATGCAGAAAGTCTGCATCAAGCCCGTCGGCACGGTAATCGTGGAAGCGATACTCCACGCCGTTTGCTTCCAGCCAGCGGCGGGCTTTTTTGATGGTGTCGCAATTTTTAATGCCGTACATCACAACCATGGTGAATCCTTTTGTTCTTATGGTGATTAAATGTTCAGTAAATTCGAAGATATATCCTTAAGTGGAATATAACACATTCAGGAATCGTCTGGATTTACACTTCCTCTTAATTCAACTCACATCTGTACGCTGAATATTCTTTCACCCTTTAAGCATAGATGTCCATAAGGTTTAAATTTCGAATAAACTCAGCGGGTAAAATAAAACTCACCCGTCCGTAGGGTTATTTCAAAATATTGCTAGCCGTCACAAAAAATTGAGGCCTCTCCGTTCATATTTATCATAAATCCCCAGAGGACGTGGGGTACAATCACAGCAATTGGTTAAATAGTCTTCACAATGATCGTCCGTTTTTGTAGAATGCGCATAATAATAAGAGAGGTTGTTATGATTGAACGTGAACTGGGGAACTGGAAAGATTTTATCGAAGGCATGCTTCGTAAATGACATTCAGTAAGAATTGCAAGAGCACTAAAATAAGTAAAATAACCATAGTGTGAATTAATCACACAATAAAAAGGCGGCCGATAAAGCCGCCTTTTTTTATTTCAATCACTTACTCAGCGCGTTCCTTTAACGGGAAGCGGCGACGCACCAGCACAAAGAACAGCGGCACGAAGTAAATGGCCAGAATGGTGGCCGAAATCATGCCGCCCATAACCCCTGTCCCGACGGCATGCTGGCTGCTGGAGCCTGCACCCGTACTGGTTGCCATCGGCAGTACGCCAAAGACAAACGCCAGCGACGTCATCAGGATGGGACGTAAACGCTGACGGCAGGCGTGCAGCGTGGCGGCCATCAGCTCATGGCCTTTAGCATTCATCTCGTTGGCAAATTCAACGATCAGAATGGCGTTTTTCGCCGACAGGCCAATCACGGTGAGCAGACCCACCTGGAAGTAAACATCGTTCTCCAGGCCGCGCATCCAGGTCGCCAGCAGCGCGCCGATCACGCCCAGCGGAACCACCAGCATCACCGAGAACGGCACCGACCAGCTTTCATACAGCGCGGCGAGACACAGGAACACCACCAGCAACGACAGCGCGTACAGGGCAGGCGCCTGCGCGCCGGAGAGGCGCTCCTGGTAAGACATCGCCGTCCACTCCAGGCCAAAACCGGTCGGTAGCTCCTGCACCAGTTTTTCCATGATATCCATTGCCGTACCGGTACTGACGCCCGGTGCGGCTTCACCCACAATTTCCAGCGCGGAATAGCCGTTATAGCGTTCCAGGCGCGGCGATCCGCTTTCCCAGCGCGAGGTGGCAAAGGCGGAGAACGGCACCATGCCGCCCGCGTTGTTACGTACGTACCAGCGGTTGATATCGTCCGGCAGCATGCGGTATTTGGCGGCGGACTGAACGTACACTTTCTTAACGCGGCCGCGATCCATAAAGTCGTTCACGTAGCTGGAGCCCCACGCGGTTTGCAGCGTGTCGTTAATATCATCGATGGAGACGCCAAGCGCCTGCGCCTTACGCTGATCGATATCCACCTGCAGCTGCGGGCTGTCGTCCAGGCCGTTGTGGCGAACGCGGGTCAGCTGGGGATCTTTACCTGCCAGATCGAGCAGCTTGTCTCGGGCGGCCATGAGCGCGTCGTGGCCCGCGCCCGCGTGATCCTGCAGCTCCATATCAAACCCTGCCGAACTGCCGAGGCCGCTGATGGCCGGAGGGCTGCTGGCAAACACCCGAGCCTCTTTAATGTGGCTGAAGGCTTTAGTCGCGCGCTCGATAATGGCAAACGAGGAGCCTGTCTCGCTGTCGCGCTGGTCCCAGTCCTTCAGGCGCACGAACATACGCGCCACGTTCTGCCCGTTACCGCCCGGGCCAGAGCCGACGGTGGAGAAGACCGATACAACGTTATCTTTCTCTTTAGTATGGAAATAGTCCTCAACCTTTTGCACCACCTTCAGCGTCTGCTGCTGCGTTGAGCCGCTCGGCAGCTGAACGGAGGTAATAAACATGCCGCGATCCTCCAGCGGCAGGAAGGAGGTCGGCAGACGCAGGAACAGGAACACCATGCCGCCCAGCAGCAGAACGTAGACCACCATCCAGCGCACGCTGCGGTGCAGGATCTTGCCCACGCCCGCCTCGTAGCGCGCGGCGTTGCGGTTGAACATGCGGTTGAACCAGCCAAAAAAGCCTTTCTGACCGTGATGCTCGCCCTTGTGTAAGGGTTTAAGAAGAGTGGCGCAAAGAGCCGGCGTCAGGATCAGCGCCACCAGCACCGAAAGCACCATCGCAGAGACGATGGTAATCGAAAACTGACGGTAAATCGCGCCGGTGGTGCCGCCAAAGAAGGCCATCGGAATAAACACCGCCGAGAGCACCATCGCGATGCCGACCAGCGCGCCCTGAATTTGCCCCATCGATTTTCGCGTGGCCTCGCGCGGTGATAGCCCTTCCTCGCTCATGATGCGCTCGACGTTTTCAACCACCACGATGGCATCATCCACCAGCAGGCCAATCGCCAGCACCATCGCGAACATCGTCAGGGTGTTGATGCTGTACCCGAACGCGTAAAGCACCGCAAAGGTCCCCAGCAGCACCACCGGAACGGCAATGGTGGGGATCAGCGTCGCGCGGAAGTTTTGCAGGAACAGGTACATAACCAGGAACACCAGTGCGATGGCTTCCAGCAGGGTCTTCACCACGTCCTCAATCGACGCTTTAACGAAGGAGGTGGTTTCGTAGGCGACTTTGTACTCCAGCCCGTGCGGGAAATACTGTGAAAGCTCGTCCAGACGGTCCAGCACCAGTTTGGCCGTGGCCATTTCGTTCGCGCCGGAGGCAAGCTTAATCCCCAGGCCGGAGGCCTGATTACCGTTGAAGCGGCTCAGGTAGTCGTATTTCTCCGCACCCATTTCCACCGTGGCGACGTCGCCCAGACGCACTTCCGACCCGTCCTGATTTACCCTCAGGGTAATATTTCTGAACTGCTCGGGCGTCTGAAGCAGGGACTGCGAGTTGATGGTGGCGTTCAGGGCCTGATTATCAACGGACGGGGTACCGCCGAGCTGGCCCACGGCAATCTGGGCGTTCTGTGATTCGATAGCGTCGGTGACGTCTTTGGCCGTCATCTGCACGCTGTTCAGCTTGTTAGGGTCGAGCCAGATGCGCATGGAATACTGTGAACCGTAGGCGTCGATATCCCCCACGCCGTTAATACGGCTGAGTGGATCCTGAATATTACTCGCCACGTAGTCTGCAATGTCCTGCTTATCCATCGAGCCATCTGTCGAGACAAACGCGATGGTCAAAATGTTGGTATCACCGGTTTTACGCACGGTCACGCCCTGATTCTGCACCGCCTGGGGCAGCTTGCGCATGGCCGACTGCAGCTGGTTTTGTACCTGCTGCACTGCTTCGTTCGGGTCGGTGCCCGCCTTAAAGCTCAGGGTCACCGTCGCCTGACCCGTGGCGCTACTTTGCGAGGACATGTACATCAGGTTATCGAGACCCGTCATGTTCTGCTCAATAACCTGCGTCACGGTGTTTTCCAGCGTTTGCGCGGAAGCGCCGGGGTAGTTTGCGGTGACGCGCACGTTAGGCGGTGCCAGATCGGGGTATTGCTCAACAGGAAGTGAAGTAATCGCCAGGACACCCGTCAGACACAACAGGATGGCAAGCACCCAGGCAAAAATGGGGCGATCGATGAAAAAATTCGCCATGAAAGTGTGACCTCGTTTTGCTGCACGTCATTATTGTTTATTGCCCGCATAACTTTAGCGGTAAGGGCCAGGTCAAACGTGGAGAAATAAAGGAGATAATGTAAATTATCATGCGCTTTTCAATGCGCTTCCCTCTTTACCGTTATTTACCCGTTAACGGCGCGGGTACCGGGAACGTTACGCTGACCAGCGTGCCGCCATTTTGCGGCTGCGAGAAGTGCAGCATTCCTCCGAGCCGTTGCGCGCGTTCGCGCATAATGTTCAGGCCGTAATGTCCCGGCGGCTCGCTGGCTTCGCCGATCCCGATGCCGTTGTCACGAATGCTGACGCTGTGCGTACCGTCCGCTGCGGTCACGCAGCTTACGGTGATCTCGCTGGCCTGCGCGTGCTTAATGGCGTTCAACACGGCCTCACGCACGATCTGCAACAGATGCACCTGCTTTTGCGCGTCCAGCGCCAGCGAGGAGAGGCGGCAATCTAGATGCAGCTTCGCCTGCGTCTGGCTCTGCAGGCCGTCGAGCGACTCCTGCAGCGCCGCGGGTAAATTCGCGTGGTTCAGCGTCAGGCGGAAGGTGGTGAGCAGCTCGCGAAGCTGCTGCCAGGCATTGTTCAGCTCGCGGGAGAAGTCGGAGATGATGGTCTGCGCCGGAGTATTGTCCTGGGGCACGGCGCGTTTGAGCAGCGCCAGCTGAATGCGCAGATAGGACAGCACCTGCGCCAGAGAATCATGCAGCTCGCGAGCGATGGTGGCGCGCTCTTCCATCAGCAGCAACTGCTGGTAATGTTTTTGCGCCTGGTTAAAGTACAGCCCGCGCCCGAGCATGGTCGCCACGCTTCTCATCAGCGGAAGGGGGACGCTGTCCGTCTCGCTTTGCCAGCGCAGCTCGCCGTAAAGGGTGTCCTGCATCAGTACCGGCAGGTTTTGCAGAGGAGCGCCATGTGTCTCTGTCCCTTCACACAGCCGCCAGCCGTCGCTGGTGCGCAGTTCGAGATAATTCATCTGCGTATAGTCATGAACAATCTGCAGGATATGCCGGAAGCAGTGGCTGTCTATCTGGCCGGTATTCAGCGCCTGAGAGCACTTGAACAGCATGTCGAGCTGCTGGTGGGCTTCATGCAAATGCCGCGTCTTTTCCGAGACCGAAGCTTCGAGCGAACGGTAGAGCGTAGCGAGCTCGGCGGACATGTGGTTGAAGGCGCGGGAGAGTTGGCCCAGCTCGTTCGGCAGGGCGGTATCCGGCGCCGGGGTTGCAAATTCCCCGCGCTCAACCCGTTCGCTGGCCGCCACCAGATTGTTCAGCGGCAGCACCACCTGGCGATGGATGCGTCGCAGGGTAAACAGCGTCAGCAGCAGGATCCCGAGAGCGCCCGCCAGAGAGAGCAGGGTCACCGTCTGAATTTTATGTTCGGTGTAGTGCTGAAGGGCGAGCACAAAGGCATCAATGCGGCCAACAAAATCCTCAATGTGGGTTTGATACCACGCGCTGTCGCCGCGGGCGATGTGTGCATCCATCTCCAGCCAGGCCACGTGCAGCTGCTGGTAGCGCGCTTTTACATTGTCCGGGACGTACCAGCGGTTCAGCTTCTGCAGTGCAGGCGCGCTCAGCGTCTGTTGCCAGCTGTCGCGATGCGCCGCAAGGGAAGGGCTGTTGCGCTGCATCTCGTAGCCCAGGCGATAGCTCTGCATGCGCAGTGAGCCCGCGATATTAATAGCTTCGGCGTCACGCTGGCTGCTGGCAAGCGTCAGCAGCGCGACGGTGCTGGTCAGCACGGATAAGACAATGATCGAAAAGAAAGCCCAGGCAAGGCTTCCGGAAACGGGTCGTTTAACGGTCACAGAACGGCTCTCTGAATAAAATTGATCTGCCACAGGTTCACTGTAAATAATTCGGCATTCCGGGCATTTGAACATTGCCCGATCGCGCCGTGATGCGTAAATACCATATTCATACAAAGAATAAGGTTATTGAACCAAAAACAGGTGTGGTTATGAATCGTTTTATTATGGCTAACAGCCAGCAGTGCATCGGGTGTCGCGCCTGCGAAGTGGCCTGCGTGATGGCGCACAACGATGAGCAGCACGTCCTGAGCGAGCGCCATTTTCATCCCCGTATTACGGTCCTGAAATCCGGTGACAAGCGACGCCTCGTCACCTGTCATCACTGTGAAAATGCGCCCTGTGCGCAAAGCTGCCCGAACGGCGCCATCAGTAAATGCGATGACAGCGTACAGGTGAATCAACAAAAATGCATTGGCTGTAAGGCCTGCGTGGTGGCCTGCCCGTTTGGTACGATGGAGATTATCGTCACCCCGCTCGACAGTGGCGGCGTGAAGGCCTCGGCGAACAAATGCGATCTCTGTCTGACGCGGCCACACGGCCCGGCCTGTATCGAAAATTGCCCGGCAGATGTCCTCTCACTGGCGACGCCTGCTGTCCTTGATACTCTGGCGAAATCGCGCCGACAGCGCACGGCCTGCCTGGAGGCGCAGCCCAGGCATGCTGAGGTCGTTAGAGAAGATGCTCCGCGCACCAAACTGCAGCAGATGCAGGCGACGGTGCCGCGCGGCGAGCCCGATAAACTCGCTGCCGCAGAGCGCGTGAGCCATTTTAACGAAATTTACCTGCCGTTTCGGGCCGAGCAGGCCGTCCGCGAGGCGTCGCGCTGCCTGAAATGCGGCGAGCACAGCATTTGCGAATGGACCTGCCCGCTGCATAACCACATCCCACAGTGGATTGAGCGCCTCAACGCGGGGGATATTACCGGCGCGGTCGAGCTTTCACATCAGACCAACTGTTTACCTGAAATTACCGGCCGCGTCTGTCCGCAGGACCGATTATGCGAAGGTGCCTGCACAATACGTGAAGAGGCGGGATCCGTGACCATCGGTAACATCGAGCGCTATATCTCCGATCGGGCGCTGGCGATGGGCTGGCGGCCGGATATGTCCGCCGTCACGCCGTCAGGTAAACGTGTCGCGATCGTCGGTGCGGGGCCCGCCGGGCTGGCGTGCGCCGACGTGCTGGTGCGCAGCGGCGTGAGCGTGACGGTCTATGACCGGCATCCGGAAATTGGCGGATTGCTGACCTTTGGCATCCCGGCATTCAAGCTGGACAAATCGCTGCTCGCACGGCGCAGAGAGATATTTACTGCGATGGGGATCCGCTTCGAGCTGAACTGCGAGGTGGGCCAGGACGTGTCGATGTCGCAGTTACAGAATGATTACGACGCCCTGTTTATTGGCGTGGGAACCTACCGTTCGATGAAGGCAGGCATACCGCATGAAGACGCGCCGGGGGTCTATGACGCGCTGCCTTTCCTGGTGGGCAACACCCGGCATGTTATGGGACTGGAGGCGACGGCCAGCGAACCGTTCATCGACACCCAGGGTTTAAACGTGGTGGTGCTGGGCGGGGGCGATACCGCGATGGACTGCGTCCGCACTGCGTTACGCCACGGCGCGACGAACGTCACCTGCGCCTATCGTCGGGATGAGGCCAATATGCCGGGCTCGAAGAAAGAGGTGAAGAACGCCAGAGAAGAGGGGGCGGCGTTTGAATTTAACGTCCAGCCGGTTGAGCTGACGCTGGATCCGAACGGAAAGGTCAACGGTATCCGGATGCTGCGTACCGAGCTCGGTGAGCCGGATGCGCAGGGGCGGCGTCGGCCCGTTCCGGTGGCGGGCAGCGAGTTTGTGATGGCCGCGGATGCGGTCATCATGGCGTTTGGTTTTAACCCGCACGCGATGCCGTGGCTGCAGGCGCAGGGTGTCGAAACGGATGACTGGGGGCGGATCGTTGCCTCCGTCGAGAGCCGTTACCGTTACCAGACGACCAACCCCCAGATCTTCGCCGGGGGCGATGCGGTACGCGGCGCGGATCTGGTGGTGACCGCAATGGCGGAAGGGCGGCATGCGGCGCAAGGGATACTCGACTGGCTTGGGGTTAATGCACCAAAACATCATTGAACCGGCGGGCGACAAAGCGGGATTCACGGCGTAATATAGGACGACTCATTATGTTGTGGAGCCCGTATGACCCTGAAAATTGACGTTATCAAAGACAAAATTCTCTCTGAAAACTACTTTGTCCTGCGTAACATCACCTATGATCTTACACGTAATAACGGTGAAGTGATCCGCCACAAACGCGAGGTTTACGACCGCGGCAACGGAGCAACTATTCTGCTCTATAACCGTGAAAAGCAGAGCGTGGTGCTGATCCGTCAGTTCAGGGTGGCGACATGGGTCAATGGCAACCTCGACGGACGTCTGATTGAAACCTGCGCGGGCCTGCTCGATGATGATGAGCCGGAAGTTTGTATCCGCAAAGAGGCCGTCGAGGAAACCGGCTTCGAAGTGGGCGAGGTCAAAAAGGTCTTCGAGCTGTTTATGTCGCCCGGCGGCGTGACGGAAATCGTCCATTTCTTCATTGCGGAATATAGCGACGCGCAGCGCACTCACCGGGGCGGTGGCGTAGAGGATGAAGATATCGAAGTGCTGGAGCTTCCTTTTCCCCGGGCGCTGGAGATGGTGCGTTCAGGCGAAATCAGGGATGGTAAAGCGGTGATATTACTGCAGTATTTACAGACTACCGGGCTGATGAATACCACTTTCGAACGGATATAGCCTGTTTTTCGGGTATATCTGACAAATCCGATTGAGCAACCCCGGCGGGAACACGAAGATACTGCCCAGTTAAGCGTTTTCGTTCCGGGATTGTGTCATTCATGCGCTACAGCGTCTTTTTGTTTTACCTGTTTTGTGTGCTCCTCGCGCCGCAGGTGCGGGCTGCACCTGCCCAGCAAGCCTTCTCTGACTGGCAGGTGACCTGCAATAACCAGAACTTTTGCCTGGCGCGCAACACGGGTGAACACCATGGCCTGGTCATGACGCTCACCCGAAGCGCCGGGGCGAAAACGGATGCCACGCTGCGTATCGATCTCGGCGGTTTTGATACGCCCTCGGTCAAAGAGCCAGAGATTGCCCCCCGATTGCTGCTGGATAACGTTCCTCTGACGCTGGACAAACAGCGCTGGCAGTTCACGCCCTGGCATCTGAAAACGGACGATGCGGCCACCATCACCGCCTTTCTGAAAAACATCCAGGAAGGGAAGGCCCTGACCCTGCGCGGCGGTAAGCAGGTTATTTCACTGAGCGGTCTGAAAGCCGCGCTGCTGTTCATTGATGCGCAGCAAAAGCGCGTCGGCAACGAAACCGCGTGGATCAAGAAAGGTGACGATCCGCCGTTAAGCGTTCCGCCTGCACCCGCTTTAAAAAAGGTGACGGTCGTCAATCCGACCCCGACACCACTCTCCCACGCCGAACTGAACGACCTGCTGGACTATGGTACCGGGCGGATGAACAGCAGCCAGTGCTCACTGGATCTTAACCGCCGGGAAGTGCGCGTCACCGCGTTAACCGATGACAAAGCGCTGCTGATCGTCAGCTGCGAGGCGGGGGCCTATAACACGGTCGATCTGGCGTGGCTGGTATCACGAAAGAAACCCTTCTCCGCACGCAGCGTCAGGCTGCGTCTGCCGTTTACGCCGTCAAGCGACGGCAGTGAAATGGAGTTGATGAACGCCAGCTTCGATGAGAAGACGCGCGAGCTGACCACGCTCGCGCTGGGCCGCGGTATGGGCGATTGCGGGATCCAGACGCGCTGGCGTTTTGACGGCCAGCGTTTCCGCCTGGTGCGCTACGCCGAGGAGCCCAGCTGCGATAACTGGAACGGGCCAGATGCCTGGCCCACGCTGTGGATCACGCGGTAGTTTTGCCGGGTGGCGCTGTCGCTTACCCGGCCTACGGTTTGGCGGTTTTGTAGGCCGGGTAAGGCGTAGCCGCCACCCGGCAAAAGCACTACAGCACGCTCAGCGCCTTCTCCACCACGTTCTCAACGGTAAAGCCGAAATACGGGAACAGCTTATCGGCAGGGGCGGACTCACCGTAGCCCCGCATGCCGACAATCGCCCCTTTGAGCCCGACATACTTGTACCAGTAGTCGGCAATACCGGCTTCCACCGCTACGCGCGCCGCGACGCTCGATGGCAGGACCGATTCCCGGTACGCCTCGTCCTGGGCGTCAAAAATATCCGTTGAGGGCAGGGACACCACGCGCACGGCGTGACCTTCGGCGGTCAGTTTCTCCGCTGCTTTCACCGTGATTTCCACCTCGGAGCCGGTCGCAATGAGGATCACGTCCGGCTTGCCGCCGCTGTCTTTCAGGATGTAGCCGCCGCGGGCGATGTTTTTCACCTGCTCCGGGGTACGCTCAATCTGCGCCAGGTTCTGGCGGGACAGAATTAATGCCGTTGGGCCATTGTGGCGTTCCACCGCCAGCTTCCAGCCCACCGCCGCTTCGACCTGATCGCATGGACGCCAGGTGCTGAAGTTGGGCGTCAGGCGCAGGCTCGCCAGCTGTTCAACCGCCTGGTGCGTAGGCCCGTCTTCCCCCAGCCCGATGGAGTCGTGGGTATAGACCATAATCTGCCGCGCCTTCATTAAGGCCGCCATGCGCGCCGCGTTACGGGCGTACTCGACGAACATCAGGAAGGTGGCGGTGTACGGCACAAACCCGCCGTGATGGGCGATACCGTTGGCAATGGCGGTCATCCCGAACTCGCGCACGCCGTAGTGGATATAGTTCCCGGCAATGTCCTCTTTGAGCGATTTCGAGCCGGACCAGATCGTCAGGTTGCTTGGCGCCAGGTCCGCCGAGCCGCCGAGCAGTTCGGGCAGAAGAGGGCCGATTGCGTTCAGGGTATTTTGCGACGCCTTACGGGTGGCGATTTTCGCCGGGTTGGACTGCAGGTTTTCAATCAGCGCCTGGGTTTTATCGTCCCAGTCTTCCGGCAGACCGCCGCTCATGCGGCGGGAAAACTCGGCCGCCAGCTCCGGATGCGCTTTTTTGTAGGCGGCAAATTTATCGTTCCAGGCGTGCTGGGCTTTCTCACCGTCTTCACGGGCATCCCAGGCTCTGTAGATCTCTTTCGGGATCTCAAACGGCGGGTATTTCCAGCCCAGCTTCTGCCGGGTCAGCGCCACTTCCTCGTCACCCAGCGCCGCGCCGTGCGCCTCTTCTTTGCCCGCCTTGTTCGGCGAGCCGAAGCCGATCACCGTGCGGCAGATAATCAGGGACGGTTTGTCCTTCACGCTCTGCGCTTCCTGAATCGCTTTTTTCACCGCCTCAGGGTCGTGACCGTCGATCTCATGCACCACGTGCCAGTGGTAGGCTTCGAAGCGTTTTGCCGTGTCGTCGGTAAACCAGCCTTCGGTCTCCCCGTCGATGGAGATGCCGTTGTGATCGTAGAAGCCGATCAGCTTGCCAAGCCCCAGCGTGCCCGCCAGGGAGCAGACCTCGTGGGAGATCCCCTCCATCAGGCAGCCGTCGCCCATAAACACGTAGGTGTAGTGGTCGACAATCTCGTGGTCCGGCTGGTTAAACTGCGCCGCCAGCGTGCGTTCGGCAATCGCCAGCCCAACCGCATTGGCCAGCCCCTGACCGAGCGGCCCGGTGGTGGTTTCCACCCCGGGCGTATAGCCAATCTCCGGGTGACCCGGCGTTTTGGAGTGCAGCTGGCGGAAGTTTTTCAGCTCCTCGAGCGGCAGATCGTAGCCGGAAAGATGCAGCAGGCTGTAGAGCAGCATTGAGGCGTGACCGTTGGAGAGAATAAAGCGGTCGCGATCGTACCAGGTGGGGTCATTCGGGTTGTGCTTCAGAAAATCGTTCCACAGCACTTCGGCAATATCAGCCATGCCCATCGGCGCGCCGGGGTGGCCGGAATTGGCTTTCTGCACGGCATCCATGCTGAGGGCGCGAATGGCATTGGCTAGCTCTTTACGGGACATAGTTCACTCCGTGGCAAGGTTAAAGTTTGGCGGCGAGAAGGTCTTCAAGTTTGCGCTGGTCGACGGCGAACAGGCGGATACCTTCCGCCAGTTTTTCCACGGCCATGGCGTCCTGGTTGTGCTCCCAGCGGAACTCCGCTTCGGTCATGGTTTTCGGTTTTGGCAGAACGGTGGAGGTCGGCACCAGCTTGCGGATCACCGTTTCTTCTTTGTCCTGTAGTTCCTGGAGCAGGTTAGGGGAGATGGTCAGACGGTCGCAGCCTGCCAGGGCGAGGATCTGCTCGGTACGGCGGAAGCTGGCCCCCATCACGATGGTTTCGTAGCGGTGCTGTTTGTAGTAGTCGTAGATATTACGGACCGATTTCACGCCCGGATCCTCATCCACCACGTACGGATCCATCGGCTGTTTCGCCTGATACCAGTCGTAGATGCGCCCGACAAACGGCGAGACGAGGAACACGCCCGCTTCAGCGCAGGCGCGCGCCTGGGCAAACGAGAACAGCAGCGTCAGGTTGCAGTGGATGCCCTCTTTTTCCAGTACCTCTGCCGCGCGGATGCCTTCCCAGGTAGAGGCGAGCTTGATCAGAATGCGTGATTTATCGATCCCCTGCTCCTGGTAGAGCTCTACCAGGCGGCGAGCTTTATTAATGCTCTTTTCTTTATCGAACGAGAGACGGGCGTCGACTTCGGTCGAGACGCGTCCCGGGATGCTTTTAAGAATTTCCGCACCAAAATTCACCGCCAGCTTGTCGCTGGCTTCGGCGACCTGCTGCTCCTGCGTTTTCCCGCGCTGTTTACCATAGGCAATGGCGTCATCAATCAGATGATTAAAATGGGCAAGCCCGGCCGCTTTGAGCAGCAGCGACGGGTTGGTGGTCGCATCCTCCGGCTGATAGTGGCGAATCGACTCGATATCGCCGCTGTCTGCAACCACGGTGGTGAATTTTTTGATGCCGTCTAGCTGGTTCATAAATGATTACTCCTTGGAAATAAAAGAGTTAGATGAGTGCGTTAGTTCACACTTCTGGAAAAATCATGATGGACTTAACAAAAAAGCATAGCAGACGGGGGAGGCATTGCTTTTGAGACGGGTAACATGGCTGTTATAAATTGATAACAATTTTTAATGTGTGATGGTGAGAGTTTGGCAGCCTTCAAAGTTTATGCGCTATCCTGCGGCGATACTATCTGACCGATACGTAAAAGGAATAACAAGATGGACGATCAGTTAAAACAGAGTGCCCTCGATTTTCACGAGTTTCCGGTTCCGGGGAAAATCCAGGTCTCCCCAACCAAGCCGCTGGCAACCCAGCGCGATCTGGCGCTGGCCTATTCGCCGGGCGTCGCTGCCCCGTGTCTGGAAATCGAAAAAGACCCGCTGGCAGCCTACAAATACACCGCGCGCGGCAACCTTGTCGCCGTGATCTCTAACGGCACGGCGGTGCTGGGGCTGGGCAACATCGGTGCGCTGGCCGGCAAGCCGGTGATGGAAGGGAAGGGGGTACTGTTCAAGAAATTCGCCGGTATCGACGTGTTCGATATCGAGGTGGACGAACTCGATCCTGACAAATTCATCAACGTGGTGGCCGCGCTTGAGCCGACCTTCGGCGGGATTAACCTCGAAGACATCAAAGCGCCGGAATGTTTCTATATCGAGCAGAAGCTGCGCGAGCGTATGAACATTCCCGTGTTCCACGATGACCAGCACGGCACCGCGATTATCAGCACCGCCGCGATTCTGAACGGCCTGCGCGTGGTCGAGAAAAATCTCTCCGACGTGCGCATGGTGGTTTCTGGCGCAGGCGCCGCGGCCATCGCCTGTATGAACCTGCTGGTGGCGCTGGGTATGCAGAAACACAACATTGTGGTCTGCGACTCCAAAGGCGTTATCTATAAAGACCGCGAGCCGAACATGGCGGAAACCAAAGCGGCGTATGCGGTGGACGACGACGGCAAACGCACCCTGGACGACGTGATCGACGGCGCGGATATCTTCCTCGGTTGCTCGGGTCCGAAAGTGTTGACCCAGGAGATGGTGAAGAAGATGGCGCGTGCGCCAATGATCCTGGCCCTGGCGAACCCTGAGCCGGAAATCCTGCCGCCGCTGGCGAAAGCGGTGCGTGAAGATGCCATTATCTGTACCGGCCGTTCGGACTACCCGAACCAGGTCAACAACGTGCTCTGCTTCCCGTTCATCTTCCGCGGCGCGCTGGACGTTGGCGCAACGGCGATCAACGAAGAGATGAAGCTTGCCGCCGTTCACGCCATCGCGGAGCTGGCCCACGCCGAGCAGAGTGAAGTGGTCGCGTCTGCGTACGGCGATCAGGATCTGAGCTTCGGACCGGACTACATCATTCCAAAACCGTTCGACCCGCGTCTGATTGTCAAAATTGCTCCAGCGGTGGCCAAAGCGGCGATGGACTCCGGCGTGGCGACGCGTCCGATTCACGATTTCGACGCTTACGTCGATAAGCTCACCGAGTTTGTCTATAAAACCAACCTGTTCATGAAGCCGATCTTCTCCCAGGCGCGCGCCGACGCGAAGCGCGTCGTGCTGGCGGAAGGGGAAGAGGCGCGCGTGTTGCACGCCACCCAGGAGCTGATCACCTTAGGCCTGGCGAAACCGATCCTGATTGGTCGTCCGAGCGTGATTGAGATGCGTATCCAGAAGCTGGGCCTGCAGATTAAGCCGGGCGTCGACTTCGAGATCGTTAACAACGAATCCGATCCTCGCTTCAAAGAGTACTGGAGCGAATACTACGCGATCATGAAGCGCCGGGGGATCACCCAGGAGCAGGCGCAGAAAGCGGTGATCAGCAACACCACGGTGATCGGCGCGATCATGGTGCATCGAGGCGAGGCTGATGCGCTGATCTGCGGCACCATCGGCGATTACCACGAGCACTTTAGCGTGGTGCAGGAGATCTTCGGCTATCGCGACGGCGTCCATACCGCCGGGGCGATGAACGCGCTGCTGCTGCCGAGCGGCAACACCTTTATTGCTGACACCTACGTTAACGACGATCCGACCCCGGACGAGCTGGCGGAGATCACCGTAATGGCCGCCGAGACCGTGCGTCGCTTTGGTATCGAGCCGAAGGTGGCGCTGCTGTCGCACTCTAACTTTGGTTCGTCTAAATCAGCGGCGGCCTGCAAAATGCGCCAGACGCTGGAGCTGGTGCGCGAGCGTGCGCCGGAGCTGATGATTGACGGGGAGATGCACGGCGACGCCGCGCTGGTGGAGAGCATCCGTAACGAACGTATGCCGGACAGCCCGCTGAAGGGATCGGCGAACATACTGATTATGCCGAACGTGGAAGCGGCGCGTATCAGCTATAACCTGCTGCGCGTTTCCAGCTCTGAAGGGGTAACCGTAGGACCGGTACTGATGGGCGTGGCGAAACCGGTGCATGTGTTAACGCCGATTGCCTCCGTGCGTCGTATCGTGAACATGGTGGCGCTGGCGGTGGTTGAGGCGCAGACGCAGCCGCTGTAAGCGCGTGGTGTCGGGTGGCGCGCTCGCTTACCCGACCTACGGGTTGTGTAGGCCGGATAAGCGCAGCGCCATCCGGCAGTTACACCCAGTCCCGAACCTGAATAAATTCACGCAAGGCAGCCTCCGGGCTGCCTTCTTTTGGTTCGTAGCAGTACTCCCAGCGCACCAGCGGCGGCATCGACATCAGAATCGACTCCGTGCGCCCGCCGGTCTGCAGGCCGAACAGCGTCCCGCGATCCCACACCAGGTTGAACTCCACGTAGCGCCCGCGGCGGTAAAGCTGGAACTCACGCTCGCGCACGCCGTAGTCGGTGTTTTTACGGCGCTCGACGATGGGCAGATACGCGTCGGTATAGCCTTCTCCTACCGTGCGCATAAAGCTGAACGCGGTATCAAAATCTGGCGTGTTGAGATCGTCAAAGAACAGCCCGCCGATGCCGCGCTGCTCGTCGCGGTGCTTCAGATAAAAGTAGTCATCGCACCACTTTTTGAATTTCGGGTAGACCTCTTCGCCAAACGGCAGGCAAAGATCCCGCGCGGTGGTATGCCAGTGCACGGCATCCTCTTCGAAACCGTAGTAGGGCGTTAAATCGAAACCGCCGCCGAACCACCAGACCGGGTCGGCGCCCGGTTTTTCCGCAATGAAAAAGCGCACGTTGGCGTGGCTGGTGGGCACAAACGGGTTGTGCGGATGCACCACCAGCGAGACGCCCATCGCCTCGAAGCTGCGGCCCGCCAGCTCAGGACGATGTGCCGTCGCAGACGCGGGCATGGCGTCGCCGTGAACGTGGGAAAAATTGACGCCCGCCTGTTCGAAGATGCCGCCGTTTCGCAGCACGCGGCTGCGCCCGCCGCCCCCGGCCTCGCGCTGCCAGTTATCTTCCTGAAATTCACCGCCGTCTGCGGCGGTCAGTTTCTGGCAGATCTCATCCTGCAGCTGCAGCAGGAAGGTTTTTACCAGTTGAGCATCGGGTTTCATCAACGTTTCCTGGAGTGCGCTTTTTGGTTATCGAACCAGTTGAAGTAACTGATAATGCCGGAGGCGATGGCGTTGGCGATCTTCTGACGAAACGCCGTGGTGCCGAGGAGTCGCTCTTCTTCCGGGTTAGTAATGAAGGAGGTTTCCACCAGCACGGACGGGATGGACGGTGATTTCAGGACCACGAACGCCGCCTGCTCGGTGCCTTTGCTGTGCAGACGATGCACCGGCTTAATCTTCTTCAGAATATGCGAGCCGAGCGTCAGGCTGTTTTTGATCGTATCCGTCTGCACGAGGTCGAACAGCACCTGCTGTAGCAGATGATCTTTGTCAGTGGCTTTCTTCCCGGCGACTTCATCCGCCCGGTTTTCGCGGTCGGAGAGGTATTTTGCCATGGCGCTACTGGCGCCACGGTTGGAAAGCGCAAACACCGAGGCACCGGCCGCAGAAGGGTTGGTAAAGCCGTCGGCGTGAATCGACATAAACAGATCCGCCCCGTGCTGGTGGGCGATCTCAACGCGGTCATACAGCGGAATGAAGGTATCGCCAGAGCGCGTCAGACGGGCGTCAATGCCGTTACTGCGTAAAATTGCGCGCACATTTTTTGCAATTGCCAGCACGACGTGTTTTTCTTTCGACCCGTTTTTGCCGATGGCGCCGGTATCAATACCGCCGTGGCCCGGGTCGAGCATCACCAGACGCTTCGCGCCCGGCTTTTTGGTTTTCGGTTTGCTGTGTCCGTTACTGGTTTTGAGCGTGCTCTCGTCTTTCGCCTGAGCCTGCTTTGCGATGCCCGTTAACGTTAAGGCCGCCAGCCCCGCTTTGAGAACCTGACGACGCGATGTGAGTGCTTTTAATGGTTTGAATGTGCTCATGCGGCCTGAATACTAAAAAAAGGGGTCCTGGTGTTATATCGTATCGTGTTTCCCGTTACGACAGTCCATATTGAGAATTGTTTTACTTTTCATTTCAATACGTGACAAAGTGACATTATGCCAAATTTTGGCGAGATTTTCCCCGGTTATTGGCTAAAGGCGTGCTTCGCGCCATAATCACTGTTTTTAAACCCGAAAAGGCGGTTAAGACCATGGAGATACGCGTTTTTCGCCAGGAAGATTTCGAAGAGGTGATCACCCTTTGGGAGCGCTGCGATCTGCTGCGTCCGTGGAACGATCCGGAAATGGATATCGAACGTAAGGTGAATCACGACGTCAGTCTGTTTCTGGTCGCGGAAGTCAACGGTGAGGTTGTGGGGACGGTAATGGGCGGTTACGACGGCCACCGCGGCTCGGCCTATTATCTGGGCGTCCACCCGGAATACCGTGGCCGCGGCATTGCCAATGCGCTGCTGAACCGACTCGAGAAGAAGCTGATCGCCCGCGGCTGCCCAAAAATCCAGATCATGGTGCGGGAAGATAACGACGTGGTGCTGGGCATGTATGAGCGTCTGGGCTATGAACACGCTGACGTGCTGAGTTTAGGAAAGCGTCTGATCGAAGATGAAGAGTACTGAGATCCACCCGGCAGACTATGACGCGCAGGGCCGCGTCAGGCTGCCCTTTTTATTCTGGTGCGTTCTGCTGCTGCAGGCCCGGACCTGGGTGCTGTTTGTGATGGCCGCCGCGTCGCGCGGGCAGGGCGACACGCTGCTGACTCTCTTTTATCCCGATCACGACGCCTTCTGGCTCGGCTTGCTGCCGGGCGTACCGGCGGTGGTCGCTTTTTTATGCAGCGGAAGACGGCATGCGATCCCACGTTTTTGGCGCGCGCTTCGCTG
The DNA here is from genome assembly GCF_043974075.1 of Enterobacter sp. ECC-019. Lineage (NCBI taxonomy): Bacteria > Pseudomonadati > Pseudomonadota > Gammaproteobacteria > Enterobacterales > Enterobacteriaceae > Enterobacter > Enterobacter sp. ECC-019. The sequence continues at coordinate 4,125,379 of NZ_CP143759.1, read as the reverse complement.
GCTGCTGATCCTCGCCCAGGTTGCGCTGCTCTTCTGGCAGCCGGTACTCTGGTGGTACGGTGAATCGCTGACGGGCACCGGCGTTGCGCTGGTGGTTGCCGATATTGTGGCCCTGCTGTGGCTGCTGACCAACCCGCGTCTTCGCGCCTGTTTTGCGCATCAGGATGATTAATCCGGCACTTTTTGCCGATGTCGCACTCCAACAAGCGTTGATTTAACAAGAAAGGACGTTTCAATGAAATCGCTGCGTTTACTTTTATGCGCTCTCCCGCTGGCGTTGACCGGCTGTTCGACGCTCTCCTCCATTAACTGGTCCGCCGCGTATCCGTGGAACTGGTTTGGCTCATCAACGGAAGTGACCGAGCAGGGCGTGGGGAAAATTACCGCCGCGACGGCGCTGGATCAGAATGCTATTCAGGATGCGCTCAGCAGCGATTACCGTCTGCGCAGCGGCATGAAAACGGAGAATGGCAATATCGTTCGCTATTACGAAGCGCTGAAGGGCGACAAGCTGGCGCTGGTGATCAACGGTGACAAAGGCACGGTAAACCGAATTGCCGTGATGGATGAAGATATTCCGACGGCGAGCGGTGTAAAAGTGGGCACGCCGTTTAGCGAACTTTATAAGCAGGCCTTTGGCAACTGCACCAGCGTGCCGTCTGACGACAAGGTCGCGGTGGAATGTAAGGCTGAAGGCAGCCAGCACATCAGCTATATCTTCACCGGAACCTGGAGCGGACCGGAAGGACTGATGCCGTCTGACGACACGCTTAAGAGCTGGAAAGTGAGCAAAATACTCTGGAAGCAGTAATTTGCGCCTGAACAAACCGCCTCGCTGAAATCCGGGTATAATACCCGCCATCAATGCCACGCTGACGTGGCATCTTTATTTCAGGAGGAGCGATGTCTCAGGTTCAGAGTGGCATTTTGCCAGAACATTGCCGCGCGGCGATTTGGATTGAAGCCAATGTTAAAGGGGACGTGGATGCCCTGCGTGCGGCCAGTAAAGCGTTTGTTGATAAGCTGGCCACCTTCCAGGCCAAATTCCCGGAAGCCCACCTCGGCGCCGTTGTTGCCTTTGGCAATAACGTCTGGCGTCAGCTGAGCGGTGGCGAAGGGGCGGAAGAGCTCAAAGACTTCGTCCCTTACGGCAAAGGTCTGGCTCCGGCGACCCAATACGACGTGCTGATCCACATTCTCTCCCTGCGTCACGACGTGAACTTTTCCGTTGCCCAGGCGGCGGTAGCGGCCTTTGGCGACTGCATTGAGGTACAGGAAGAGGTTCACGGCTTCCGCTGGGTGGAAGAGCGCGATCTGAGCGGCTTCGTCGACGGGACGGAAAACCCGGCAGGCGAAGAGACGCGTCGCGACGTGGCGGTGATCAAAGACGGTGTGGACGCGGGCGGCAGCTACGTGTTCGTGCAGCGCTGGGAGCACAACCTCAAGCAGCTTAACCGCATGAGCGTGCACGACCAGGAGATGATGATTGGCCGAACCAAAGAAGCCAACGAAGAGATCGACGGCGACGACCGTCCCGTTACCTCTCACCTGACCCGCGTTGACCTCAAAGAAGACGGCAAAGGGCTGAAGATTGTTCGCCAGAGCCTGCCGTACGGTACCGCCAGCGGCACGCACGGCCTTTACTTCTGCGCCTACTGCGCGCGCCTCTATAACATTGAGCAGCAGCTGCTGAGCATGTTCGGCGATACCGACGGCAAGCGCGACGCCATGCTGCGCTTCACCAAACCGGTGACCGGCGGCTACTACTTTGCGCCGTCCGTTGAGCGTCTGCTGGCGCTTTAATGGCCTTTCTCCCTCTCCCTGTGGGAGAGGGCCGGGGTGAGGGCATCAGGCCGCACCCCTTATTCCCTTTTCTGCTTCTAAATCACCAAACGGTATATAAAACCGTTACTCCTTTCATCCCCGTTATAAATATTATGACTATAAGATAGTCATCACATTTATAAGGGTGCGCAATGGCCGTTACTGTACTGAAAAAAGGAACTCTGGCGCTGGCAGGTTTACTGCTGGTGGCACAGGCGCAGGCGACTGAACTGTTAAACAGTTCGTATGACGTCTCCCGCGAGCTGTTTGCCGCCCTTAACCCACCGTTCGAACAGCAGTGGGCGAAAGACAATAACGGCGACAAGCTGACCATCAAGCAGTCCCACGCCGGGTCGTCCAAGCAGGCGCTGGCGATTTTGCAGGGCCTGAAAGCGGATGTGGTGACCTACAACCAGGTGACTGACGTGCAGATCCTGCACGACAAAGGCAAGCTGCTTCCGGCCGACTGGCAGAGCCGACTGCCAAACAACAGCTCGCCGTTCTATTCCACCATGGGCTTCCTGGTGCGTAAGGGCAACCCGAAGAATATCCACGACTGGAGCGACCTGGTGCGTTCCGACGTGAAGCTGATTTTCCCGAACCCAAAAACCTCCGGTAACGCGCGTTATACCTATTTAGCGGCGTGGGGCGCTGCGGATAAGGCTGACGGTAATGATAAGGCCAAGACCGAGCAGTTCATGACCCAGTTCCTGAAAAACGTCGAAGTGTTTGATACCGGCGGCCGTGGGGCGACCACCACCTTCGCAGAACGCGGTCTCGGCGATGTGCTCATCAGCTTTGAATCGGAAGTGAATAACATCCGTAAACAGTACGAAGCGCAGGGCTTTGAGGTCGTTATCCCGAAAACCAACATCCTGGCCGAGTTCCCGGTGGCGTGGGTGGATAAAAACGTGCAGGCAAACGGTACCGAGAAAGCGGCAAAAGCCTATCTCAACTACCTGTACAGCCCGCAGGCGCAGACCATCATTACTGATTACTACTACCGCGTGAATAACCCGGACGTGATGAACAAACTGAAAGACAAATTCCCGCAGACTGCACTGTTCCGCGTGGAAGATCATTTCGGCTCCTGGCCTGATGTGATGAAAACGCATTTTGCCAGCGGCGGTGAGTTAGACAAATTGCTGGCGGCGGGGCATAAGTAATGTTTGCAGTTTCGACAAAACGCGTGCTGCCGGGCTTTACCTTAAGCCTCGGGACCAGCCTGCTGTTCGTCTGCCTGATCCTGCTGTTGCCGCTCAGCGCGCTGGTGATGCAACTTGCGCAGATGAGCTGGGCGCAGTACTGGGACGTGGTCACCAACCCACAGGTGGTGGCGGCCTATAAGGTGACGCTGTTGTCGGCGTTTGTCGCCTCCATTTTTAACGGCGTGTTTGGCCTGCTGATGGCGTGGATCTTAACTCGCTATCGCTTCCCGGGCCGCACGCTGCTTGACGCCCTGATGGATCTGCCGTTTGCGCTGCCGACGGCGGTGGCGGGCTTAACCCTCGCATCGCTCTTCTCCGTCAACGGGCTGTACGGTGAGTGGCTGGCGAAATTTGACATCAAAGTGACCTACACCTGGCTCGGTATCGCGGTGGCGATGGCCTTTACCAGCATCCCGTTTGTGGTCCGTACCGTGCAGCCGGTGCTGGAAGAGTTGGGTCCGGAATACGAAGAAGCGGCGGAAACGCTGGGCGCTACGCGCTGGCAGAGCTTCCGCAAGGTGGTTCTGCCGGAGCTCTCTCCGGCGCTGATGGCGGGTGTTGCGCTGTCGTTTACCCGCAGCCTCGGTGAGTTCGGCGCGGTGATTTTTATCGCCGGGAACATCGCCTGGAAAACTGAAGTCACCTCGCTGATGATTTTCATCCGTTTGCAGGAGTTTGATTATCCGGCGGCGAGCGCAATTGCCTCGGTGATCCTTGCAGCCTCGCTGCTGCTGCTGTACTCGATTAACACTCTGCAAAGTCGCTTTGGTCGACGTGTGGTAGGTCACTGATGGCGGAAGTTACGCAATTGAAGCGATACGATACACCCCGCATCAACTGGGGTAAGTGGTTTCTGATTGGCGTGGGTGTGCTGGTTTCCGGCCTCATCCTCGTCGTGCCGACGATTTATATCTTCGTTCAGGCGTTCAGCAAGGGCCTGATGCCCGCGCTGGAGAACCTGGCAGATCCGGATATGCTGCATGCCATCTGGCTGACCGTACTGATTGCGTTGATCACCGTGCCGGTGAACCTCGTGTTCGGGACCCTGTTGGCCTGGCTGGTGACCCGCTTCAACTTCCCGGGACGTCAGCTGCTGCTGACCCTGCTGGATATTCCTTTCGCCGTATCGCCGGTGGTGGCGGGTCTGGTGTACCTGCTCTTTTACGGCTCCAACGGCCCATTGGGCGGCTGGCTGGACGAGCATAACCTGCAGATCATGTTCGCCTGGCCGGGCATGGTGCTGGTCACCATTTTCGTGACCTGTCCGTTTGTGGTGCGTGAGCTGGTGCCGGTGATGTTAAGCCAGGGGAGCAACGAAGACGAAGCGGCGGTGCTGCTGGGCGCGTCAGGCTGGCAGATGTTCCGTCGCGTGACGCTGCCAAATATCCGCTGGGCGCTGCTTTACGGCGTGGTGCTGACCAACGCCCGCGCGATTGGCGAGTTCGGTGCCGTTTCCGTCGTCTCCGGCTCCATCCGGGGTGAAACCCTGTCGCTGCCGCTACAGATTGAGCTGCTGCAGCAGGACTACAACACCATCGGCTCGTTTACTGCCGCAGCGTTGCTGACGCTGATGGCCATTTTGACCCTGTTTTTGAAGAGTGTGGTGCAGTGGCGTTTAGAAAATCAGGAAAAACGTCAGCATCAGGAGGGAAATCATGAGCATTGAGATTGCCAATATTAAGAAGTCTTTTGGTCGCACCCAGGTGCTGAATGATATCTCGCTGGATATCCCTTCCGGACAAATGGTGGCGCTACTGGGGCCGTCTGGCTCGGGTAAAACCACGCTGCTGCGTATTATCGCCGGGCTTGAGCATCAGACCAGCGGGCACATCCGCTTTCACGGCACCGACGTTAGCCGCCTGCATGCCCGCGATCGTAAAGTAGGTTTTGTGTTCCAGCATTACGCGCTGTTCCGCCACATGACCGTGTTCGACAACATCGCGTTTGGCCTGACCGTGCTGCCGCGTCGCGAGCGCCCGGATGCGGCAACCATTAAGGCGAAAGTGACCAAACTGCTGGAGATGGTGCAGCTGGCTCACCTGGCGGACCGTTTCCCGGCCCAACTGTCCGGCGGGCAGAAACAGCGTGTGGCGCTGGCGCGCGCGCTGGCCGTTGAGCCGCAAATTCTGCTGCTGGATGAACCCTTCGGCGCGCTGGATGCGCAGGTGCGTAAAGAACTTCGTCGCTGGCTGCGTCAGCTCCATGAAGAGCTGAAATTCACCAGCGTCTTCGTGACCCACGATCAGGAAGAGGCGATGGAAGTCGCGGACCGTGTCGTGGTCATGAGCCAGGGCAACATTGAGCAGGTTGACGAGCCGGAGCAGCTCTGGCGTGAACCGGCGACCCGCTTCGTGCTGGAGTTTATGGGTGAGGTGAACCGTCTGCAGGGCACCATTCGCGGCGGACAATTCCACGTGGGGGCGCACCGCTGGCCGCTGGGCTATACCTCCGCGCACCAGGGGCCGGTCGATCTGTTCCTGCGTCCGTGGGAAGTGGACGTGAGCCGCCGAACCAGCCTGGATTCACCGCTGCCGGTACAGGTGCTGGAAGCTAGCCCTAAAGGTCACTACACCCAATTGGTGGTACAGCCGCTGGGCTGGTATACCGAGCCGCTGACCGTGGTGATGCGTGACGAAGAGCCGCCGCACCGGGGTGAGCGCCTGTTTGTTGGGCTTCAGCATGCCCGCATTTATCACGGGAAGGAGCGCATCGAGACGCGCGAGGATATTGCTCTGGCGGAGTCAGCCTGATAGGTTATTAGGATGTTTATCGCCCGGTGGCGCTGCGCTGACCGGGCCTACAATTATCACTGCGTCTTGTAGGCCGGGATCGCTGCGCGCCACCCGGCTTTTTTATTGAGTAAAAATCGTGAATACACTCGAACATACCATCGGCAACACTCCTCTGGTCAAGCTTCAGCGCATGGGGCCGGACAACGGCAGCGAAATCTGGGTCAAACTCGAAGGCAATAACCCGGCGGGGTCGGTGAAAGACCGCGCGGCGCTGTCGATGATTGTCCAGGCCGAAAAACGCGGAGAAATCAAGCCAGGCGATGTGCTGATTGAGGCCACCAGCGGCAACACCGGTATCGCTCTGGCGATGATCGCCGCGCTGAAAGGCTACCGCATGAAGCTGCTGATGCCGGACAACATGAGCCAGGAGCGGCGCGCCGCGATGCGTGCCTACGGGGCAGAGCTGATTCTGGTGACCAAAGAGCAGGGAATGGAAGGCGCGCGCGACTTAGCGTTAGAAATGGCCGAGCGCGGCGAAGGTAAACTGCTCGATCAGTTCAACAATCCGGACAACCCTTACGCGCACTACACCACCACTGGCCCGGAAATCTGGCAGCAAACCGACGGGCGTATCACCCATTTTGTCTCCAGCATGGGTACCACTGGCACCATTACCGGGGTATCGCGTTTTCTGCGCGAGCAGGAAAAAACCGTCACCATTGTTGGTCTGCAACCGGAAGAGGGGAGCAGCATCCCGGGCATTCGCCGCTGGCCTGCGGAGTATATGCCCGGCATCTTTAATGCACAGCTTGTGGACCAGGTGCTGGATCTTCACCAGCGCGAGGCGGAAAATACCATGCGTGAGCTGGCCGTGCGCGAGGGTATCTTCTGCGGCGTCAGCTCGGGCGGCGCGGTAGCGGGTGCGATTCGGGTGGCGCAGGCAAACCCGGGAGCCGTAGTGGTGGCGATTATTTGCGATCGCGGCGATCGCTATTTGTCTACCGGCGTCTTTGGTGAAGAGAGTTATTCGCAGGGGGCGGGGATTTAAGCGTCATGGAGATGATTCTATTCCGGGATAATACACGGGCGCAGCAAACCGACATTGTCGCCGTGCAGTCGCAGGTGGTTTACGGCAGCGTGGGGAACAGCATTGCGGTACCGAATATTCGTACCCACAGGCTAAACGTTACCGCCGTGCCGACGGTACTGTTTAGCAACACGCCGCACTACGACACGTTTTATGGTGGAGTGATCCCCGACGAGTGGTTCACCGGCTACCTTAAGGCGCTGGAAGAGCGTGAGATCTTGCGCGAGCTTAAGGCGGTCACTACCGGCTATATGGGCAGCGCCAGCCAGATCGTACTGCTGGCGCAGTGGCTGAAGGCGGTCAAAGCGCAGCATCCTGACCTGCTGGTGCTGGTCGACCCGGTTATCGGCGATATCGACAGCGGTATGTACGTGAAGCCCGAGATCCCGCAAGCGTATCGGGAGCACCTGCTGCCGCTGGCGCAGGGGATTACGCCAAACGTCTATGAGCTGGAAGTGTTGAGCGGCAAACCGTGTCGCACGCCGGAAAGCGCCATTGTGGCGGCACAGGGATTGCTCTCCGACACCCTGAAATGGGTGGCAATCACCAGCGCGCCGGTCGCTGACGACCCGGAAAACATCCACGTGGTGCTGGTGACGAATGAGGGCGTGACCGTCAGCGCGCACCCGCGCGTTGAAACCGATCTGAAAGGGACGGGCGACCTGTTCTGTTCAGAGCTGGTGAGCGGAATTGTAGAGGGGAAAACCGTTGCTGATGCCATTCGCATGGCCGGCGATCGGGTGACTGACGTGATGCTTTATACCCAGTCGAAAGGTTACGACGAGCTTATCCTCCCCGCATAAACAAAAATGGCGCCCGAAGGCGCCATTTTTCTGTGCGGCAAGAATTACTTCTTGATGCGGATAACCGGGGTTTCACCCACGGTGACGCTGCCAGACAGTTTGATCAGTTCTTTGATTTCGTCCATGTTGGAGATAACAACCGGTGTCAGGGTAGACTTGGCTTTTTCTTCCAGCAGTGGCAGATCGAATTCAATCACCGGGTCGCCAACTTTAACACGCTGGCCTTCTTCCGCGATACGTTTGAAGCCTTCGCCTTTCAGTTCAACGGTGTCGATACCGAAGTGAACGAACAGTTCGATACCGCTATCAGATTCGATAGAGAACGCATGGTTGGTTTCAAAAATTTTACCGATGGTGCCGTCAACTGGAGCAACCATTTTGTTGCCAGTTGGTTTGATAGCAATGCCATCACCAACGATTTTCTCAGCAAACACTACATCCGGCACGTCTTCGATGTTGACGATCTCGCCGGAGAGCGGAGCAACAATCTCAATAGTTCCGGAGTCTTTTTTATCATCAGAAACCAGAGATTTCAGTTTATCGAACAAACCCATGATCTTCTCCTAAGCAGTAAATTGGGCCGCATCTCGTGGATTAGCAGATTGTTTTTTCTTCAATGAACTTGTTAACCAGCGTCATTAACTCGTCCGTTGTCGGTTGAGCAAGAGCCTGCTCTGCTAATACCTTCGCATCTTCGAAGTTCGTGTTACGGATAATCTTCTTAATGCGCGGGATGGAAATGGCGCTCATAGAGAATTCGTCCAGACCCATACCCAGCAACAGAAGTGTAGCACGTTCGTCGCCTGCAAGCTCACCACACATGCCAGTCCATTTACCTTCTGCATGAGAAGCATCAATAACTTGCTTGATCAAGTTCAGTACGGACGGTGACATTGGCTGGTAGAGATGTGAAATCATATCATTACCACGGTCAACTGCCAGGGTGTACTGCGTTAAATCATTGGTGCCGATACTAAAGAAATCAACTTCTTTGGCTAAATGACGCGCAATGGTCGCCGCCGCAGGTGTTTCCACCATCACGCCGATCTCGATTGACTCGTCAAACGCTTTACCTTCGTCGCGCAGTTCCTGTTTGTAGATTTCAATCTCTTTCTTCAGTGCACGCACTTCTTCAACAGAGATGATCATCGGGAACATGATGCGCAGTTTACCGAAAGCAGAGGCACGCAGGATAGCGCGAACCTGGTCACGCAGGATCTCTTTACGATCCATCGCGATGCGGATTGCACGCCAGCCCAGGAACGGGTTCTCTTCTTTCGGGAAGTTCATGTACGGCAGCTCTTTGTCGCCACCGATGTCCATGGTACGGACGATAACCGCCTGAGAGCCACACGCTTCAGCCACGGCTTTATAAGCAGCAAACTGCTCTTCTTCCGTTGGCAGCGCGTCGCGGTCCATGAACAGGAATTCTGTACGATAGAGACCTACGCCTTCCGCACCGTTGCGCTCAGCGCCATCAACGTCGCGGACGGTACCGATGTTTGCGCACACTTCTACCTGATGGCCGTCCAGGGTGATGGCTGGCAGGTCTTTCAGCTTAGCGAGTTCGGCTTTTTCAGTCGCAACCTGCTCCTGAACCGCGCGCAGTTTGTCGATCTCTTCATTGGTTGGGTTGACGTAAACCAGATTGTTTACGGCATCCAGAATCAGATAGTCGCCGTTTTTCACCTGAGAGGTGACGCTACCGGTACCCACGATGGCAGGCAGTTCCAGAGAGCGCGCCATGATAGAGGTGTGGGAGGTACGGCCACCCGCGTCGGTGATGAAACCGAGGACCTTTTTCAGGTTCAGCTGTGCGGTTTCAGACGGGGTGAGGTCAGCGGCAACCAGGATCACTTCATCCTGAATCGCGCTCAGGTCGATGATGGCCAGACCCAGGATGTTGCGCAGCAGGCGCTTACCGATGTCACGTACGTCAGCCGCACGCTCTTTCAGGTATTCATCATCCAGTTCTTCCAGGGCAGTTGCCTGACCTTCGATAACTTCATGCGCAGCCGCGTCGGCCGTCATGCCTTTATCTTTAATCAGGGCTATGATTTCCTGCTCCAGCTCCTCATCTTCGAGCAGCATGATGTGCCCTTCGAAGATGGCTTCTTTTTCTTCACCGAAAGTTTCGCCAGCTTTAGTTTTGATTGCTTCCAGTTGCGCAGATGCCTTGGCACGACCGCTCAGAAAACGTTCAACTTCCTGATCAACCTTGTCGGCAGAAATTTTTTTCCGGTCGATGACGATCTCGTCTTCTTTCAGCAGCAGTGCTTTGCCGAAAGCGATACCCGGGGATGCTAAAATGCCTGAAATCATAACCCTACCTTACTTGTGACTGATATTTAAAAGAACCCGGAAACTTACTCGAGCTCAGCCATCAGTTTTACCAGATGCTCAACTGCTTTCTGCTCGTCTTCACCTTCTGCAGAGATGGTGACAACGGTGCCCTGAGTCAGGCCCAGAGTCTGCAGTTTGAACAGGCTTTTTGCGCTCGCGCTTTTGCCGTTGGAAGTCACAGTGATTTCAGAAGTGAAGCCTTTTGCTTCTTTAACAAACTGAGCAGCAGGGCGGGTGTGCAGACCGTTCGGAGCGGTAATGGTAACTTCTTGCTGGAACATTGTATTTCCCCAACTTATAGGTTTAGTGTTGTGGAACTAAAGTCTAGCCTGGCGACTGAACTTTAGCCTGTATTGTTAGCGCTGACGTTTCGATCGTCATTAAACATTATGCAGCGAAAGCAAGACTTGAACCAAATCATAAAATCGATTCAGCAAGGCTATTTCGTTTGCCGATTAATTTCACGCATCAAAATAATTGCTGGTTTAAATACCAGACCCTTCGGGGTGAAGCAATGCCAGGAGGGGTAAAAGTTTGAAGCAGGCCACAAAAAAGCACCTAAAAAGGTGCTTTTTTACGCGTTATTAACATGCTGGCACTACTGTTGCAGCTCTTTTTCGGTAAACAGATCGGCAAACAGTGCGGTGCTCAAGTAACGCTCACCCGAGGAAGGAAGGATAACCACAATGTTCTTGTTGGTAAAGGACTCATCTTCCTGAAGTTTGAGCGCTGCCGCAACGGCCGCACCGGAAGAGATACCCGCCAGAATGCCTTCTTCATCCATCAGGCGACGCGCGGTAGAGATGGCTTCTTCGTTAGTGATGGTGACCACTTTATCAATAAGCTTCAGATCCAGGTTGCCTGGAATGAAGCCTGCGCCAATACCCTGGATTTTATGCGGGCCTGGTTTCAGCTCTTCACCCGCCAGTGCCTGGGTGATAACCGGTGAGTCAGTCGGCTCAACGGCAACGGTGATCAGGTCTTTTTTACCCTTTGTGCCTTTAATATAGCGTGACACGCCGGTCAGCGTACCGCCGGTACCCACGCCGGAGATAAAGACGTCAACCTGGCCGTCGGTATCTTCCCAGATTTCCGGACCGGTAGTCTTCTCGTGAATTTCCGGGTTAGCCGGGTTGCTGAACTGCTGCAGCAGCAGATATTTCGCCGGATCGCTGGCCACAATCTCTTCGGCTTTCTGAATGGCACCTTTCATGCCCTTCGCGCCTTCGGTCAGCACCAGGTTCGCGCCCAGCGCTTTGAGCAGTTTACGACGCTCGATACTCATGGTCTCTGGCATGGTCAGCGTCAGCTTGTAGCCACGCGCGGCCGCCACATAGGCCAGAGCGATACCGGTATTGCCGCTGGTCGGTTCCACCAGCTCAACGCCTGGCTTCAGTACGCCACGTTTTTCAGCATCCCAAATCATGTTTGCACCGATACGGCATTTTACGCTGAAGCTCGGGTTACGTGATTCGACCTTCGCCAGAATGCGTCCATTACCGATACGGTTCAGTCGAACCAGGGGCGTATGACCGATAGTCAGCGAGTTGTCTTCATAAATCTTACTCATGGCCTGTCCTTAACTGTATGAAATTGGGATACCGACCCAGCATACCTGCTAAGCAGGTAGGGGGAAGTAAGGAATTCGCATATCTATATACTGCAAGGAAATAATGGGGATCAGTATGGAATAAGGGGCGGCATAAGCCACCCCTGCTTTACACATTTTTGCATTATTTCCATAACGCGTGCTTAGCACGGTAGCAGTCGACCCACATCGCCGTTGCGCCGCAGACGGCGACGGGCATGATGAATAGATTCAGGAAGGGAATCATGGTGAACAGGCTGGTCAGCGCGCCAAACTGCATATTGGCGACCTTCTGGCTGCGCAGGGCGGTGCGCATCGCTTTAAACGGCACCTTGTGGTTATCGAACGGATAGTCGCAGTACTGAATGGCCAGCATCCAGGCGCTGAACAGGAACCACAGCACCGGTGCCACCGTCTGGCCAATGCCTGGCACAAAGTAGAGGATAAGCAGCACGATCGCGCGGGGCAGGTACCAGGCAAACTTTTGCCACTCGCGCTTCATGATGCGTGGCAGGTCTTTCATGATCCCCAGCACGCCCGTGTCCGGCGGCGTTGCCCCGGTAAGCCGCGCTTCCAGCTGTTCCGCCAGTAGGCCGTTAAACGGTGCGGCTATCCAGTTGGCAATCGTCGAAAAGAAGTACCCAAACACCAGCAGCACGGAGATCACCGCCACCGGCCAGAGCAGGTAGTTAAGCCACTGTAGCCAGTCCGGCACATAGCTCATCAGCGACGGGATCCAGCTTTCCAGCTTTGTGAACAGCCACCAGAACGCGCCGCCCATCAGAATAATGTTGATCAACAGCGGGAGAATGACGAAGCGTCGAATCCCCGGCAGGGAGACCAGTTTCCAGCCCTGAGAAAAATACCAGACGCCGCTGCGCGGGGGAGAAGAAGATGTTGAAACCATAGCCAGGCTGTACTCCTTTTTACACAACCAGTGGAATTGCCCGCCTATATTATCCACTTACGGAGCAATGACCAGTTCGGAAATGTTCGAAAAACCAGCAAAAAGCACGATTTCCTTCATCTTTATGCTGTGAATGCTCTGCACACACTTGCACTTGACGTAAACGGCAAATACTCTTAGTGAGTAAATGTTTGCCGTGGTGGCAAGGTGTTAGAACAACAGAGAATATAATGATGCAGGATTTGCGTCTGATATTAATCATTGTTGGCGCGATCGCCATAATCGCTTTACTGGTACATGGTTTCTGGACCAGCCGTAAAGAGCGTTCCTCGATGTTTCGCGATCGCCCACTAAAGCGCATGAAGTCCAGTCGTGACGACGATGACAGCGAAGATGACATCGACGGCAGCGATGACGACGGCGTGGGTGAAGTTCGTGTTCATCGGGTCAATACTGCGCCCGGCGCAGGCCATGGGGAGCATGAAGCGCCTCGTCCTTCGCAGCACCAGTATCAACCGCCGTATGCTTCTGCACAGCCGCGCCAGCCAGCGCCGCAGCCTGTGGAAGAGCCGGTGCGCCAGCCGCCGCAACAGCCTGTCTATCAGCAGCCTGCCCAGCCGGTTCAACAGCAACCGGTACAGCAGCCCGTGCAACAACAGCCTGCTCAGCCGGTACAACAGCCGCAGCAGCCTGTTCACGTACAGCCTGCGCCTCAGCCCGCTCCGGCCCCGCACGTTGAGCCTGAGCCCGTTGTAGAGCCAGAGCCGGTTGTTGAAAAACCGCAGCGTAAAGAAGCGGTGATCATCATGAACGTGGCCGCGCATCACGGTAGCCATCTCAACGGTGACGTGCTGCTTAACAGTATTCAACAGGCAGGCTTCAAGTTTGGCGATATGAACATTTTCCATCGCCACCTGAGCCCTGACGGTAGCGGCCCGGCGCTGTTCAGCCTGGCCAATATGGTTAACCCTGGCACCTTTGATCCGGAAATGACCGGTGATTTCGTGACCCCGGGCGTGACTATCTTTATGCAGGTGCCGTCCTACGGCGACGAACTGCAAAACTTTAAGCTGATGCTGCAGTCTGCCCAGCATATCGCTGACGAAGTCGGTGGCGTGGTGCTCGACGATCAGCGTCGAATGATGACCCCGCAGAAGCTGCGTGAGTATCAGGACCGCATCCGCGAAGTTAAGGAAGCTAACGCGTAATCGTCGCGTTTACTTCAACTCCTCCTCAACCCCCGCCTGTCGGGGGTTTTTTCTCATTGATGGTGCGATATGGACTCAATCGAACAACAACTCACTGAACTGCGAACCACGCTTCGCCATCATGAATATCTCTATCATGTTATGGACGCGCCGGAAGTCCCGGATGCGGAATATGACCGCCTGATGCGCGAGCTGCGCGAATTAGAGTCGCAGCACCCGGAGCTTATCACGCCGGATTCCCCCACCCAGCGCGTCGGCGCTGAGCCGCTGGGGGCTTTCAGCCAGGTGCGCCATGAGGTGCCGATGCTGTCGCTGGATAACGTCTTCGATGAAGAGAGCTTTCTGGCGTTTAACAAGCGCGTGCAGGATCGCCTGAAAAGCAGCGACTCCCTCACCTGGTGCTGCGAGCTCAAGCTGGATGGCCTGGCGGTCAGTCTTCTCTACGAAAACGGCGTGCTGGTGCGCGCCGCGACGCGTGGCGACGGCACGACGGGCGAAGACATCACCACCAACGTGCGTACCATCCGCGCGATCCCGCTGAGACTGCAGGGTGATAACATTCCCGCGCGTCTGGAAGTGCGCGGCGAGGTGTTCCTGCCCCAGGCGGGCTTCGAGAAAATTAACGAAGAGGCGCGTCGCACCGGCGGGAAGGTGTTTGCTAACCCGCGTAATGCGGCGGCTGGCTCTCTGCGCCAGCTTGACCCGCGTATCACCGCGAAGCGACCGCTTACTTTCTTCTGCTACGGTGTGGGTATTCTGGAGGGGGGCGAGCTGCCGGATACGCACCTCGGGCGTCTGTTGCAGTTTAAAGCGTGGGGCCTGCCGGTGAGCAACCGCGTTCAGCTCTGTGACTCGCCGGAAGCGGTACTGGCGTTCTACCATAAAGTGGAAGAGGATCGTCCGACGCTCGGGTTTGATATTGATGGCGTCGTCATCAAGGTGAACTCACTGGCGCTGCAGGAGCAGCTTGGCTTTGTGGCGCGCGCGCCGCGCTGGGCGGTGGCGTTTAAGTTCCCTGCTCAGGAGCAGATGACCTTCGTTCGTGACGTCGAGTTCCAGGTCGGCCGTACGGGCGCCATTACCCCGGTTGCCCGTCTGGAGCCCGTGCAGGTGGCGGGCGTGCTGGTGAGTAATGCCACGCTGCATAACGCTGATGAAATCGAACGCCTGGGCCTGCGCATTGGTGACAAAGTGGTGATTCGCCGCGCGGGCGACGTGATCCCGCAGGTGGTTAACGTCGTGGAGTCAGAACGCCCTGCCGAAACGCGCGAGATCGTCTTCCCGACCCATTGCCCGGTGTGCGGCTCGGACGTTGAGCGTGTTGAAGGTGAAGCGGTGACGCGCTGTACGGGGGGGTTAATCTGTGGCGCGCAGCGTAAAGAGTCGCTAAAGCACTTCGTCTCTCGCCGGGCGATGGACGTCGACGGCATGGGCGATAAAATTATCGATCAGCTGGTTGAGAAAGAGTATGTCCACACGCCAGCAGATCTGTTCAAACTGACGGCAGGTAAACTGACCGGCCTGGATCGCATGGGGCCAAAGTCAGCCCAGAACGTGGTTAACGCGCTGGAAGCCGCCAAAGAGACCACCTTCGCTCGCTTCCTGTACGCGCTGGGCATTCGTGAAGTGGGTGAGGCGACGGCCGCGGGCCTGGCGGCGTACTTTGGTACGCTGGAGGCGCTGGAAAAGGCAAGCATTGACGAACTGCAAAAAGTGCCGGATGTCGGCATCGTGGTCGCCACGCACGTCTTTAACTTCTTCGCCGAAGAGAGCAACCGTGAAGTCATCGGCAAGCTACTGGAAGAAGGCATCAGGTGGCCCGCGCCGGTGGTGGTTAACGCCGAAGAGATTGACAGCCCGTTCGCCGGTAAAACGGTAGTGCTGACCGGTAGCCTGAGCCAGCTTTCACGCGACGATGCGAAAGCGCGTCTGGTGGCGCTGGGGGCCAAAGTAGCGGGCAGCGTGTCGAAGAAAACCGACCTGGTGATCGCCGGGGAAGCGGCGGGTTCGAAGCTGGCAAAAGCCCAGGAACTCGGTATTGCGGTTATCGACGAAGCGGAAATGATGCGTCTGTTAGGAGAGTAACGTGGAGAAAGAACAGCTCGTTGAGATTGCCAATACGGAGATGCCGTTCGGAAAATACAAGGGCCGCAGGCTGATTGATTTGCCGGAAGAGTATCTGCTGTGGTTTGCCCGCAAGGATGAATTCCCGGCAGGGCGGCTGGGCGAGCTGATGGCTATCACGTTACTCATCAAAAGCGAGGGGCTGACCCAGCTGGTTCAGCCCCTGAAACGTCCTTAAGCCTTCGCGGCGCGGGTCTCTTCCTGCGCCAGCTTCTCGGTCTGGCGCTTGTAGCGACGCGCCAGCACTGCGCAGACCATCAGCTGGATCTGATGGAAAATCATCAGCGGCAGCACCATCATCCCAATCACCGAGGTCGGGAACAGAATGTTGGCCATCGGGATACCGTTCGCCAGGCTCTTTTTCGAACCGCAGAACACAATCGTAATTTCATCCGCTTTGTTGAAGCCGCACCTGCGTGCCACAAAAACGTTTACCGCAATCACAATCGCCAGCAGGACGATGCTGACCACCACGATAAACAGCAGCGAGCCTGCACCCACCTTGTGCCAGATCCCGTTCACGACCGCTTCGCTGAAGGCGGAGTAAACCACCAGCAGAATCGAGGTCTGGTCGGTTTTTGAAATCCATTTTTTATGCTTCGCCACAAACGCGCCGGTCCACGGTCGGGAAAGATGCCCCAGCACAAACGGCAGCAGCAGCTGCAGACAGATTTTGCCGACCTGCTCCAGGTTACCTTCCGCACCGTGCATGTTCATAAGCAGGCCCACCAGTAGCGGAGAGACGAAAATCCCTAACAGGCTGGAGGCGGATGCTGAACAAACGGCTGCCGCTACGTTGCCGCCTGCCAGCGAGGTAAAGGCGATGGCAGACTGCACGGTAGCGGGGAGAATGCAGAGATACAGGAACCCGGTATACAGGGCTGGGTCGACATTGACCGGTGCCCACCAGGCAAACAGCACGCCGAGTATCGGGAACAGAATGAATGTGCTGCACATCACCCACAGATGCAGCCGCCAGTGTCCGCCGCCTGCGATAATGGCCTCGCGGGAAAGTTTTGCGCCATGCATAAAGAACAGCAGGGCGATGGCCGCCGTGGTCAGCCCTTCAAAGAATGGGACGAAACCGCCGCGAGCCGGGAAAAACGAGGCCAGTAATACGGTAACTACCAGGGTAAGTGTGAACGGATCAAGAATACGAAATAGTTTCATAATGACTCCTGAAATCAGATATCGCTATTGTGCTTTTTTCCATTTGAGAAATAAAATTGATTTATTGCATCCATTCATGAATGAAACAGATGAATTATTCCTTACGTCAGCTTCGTATTTTCGTCACCGTTGCGCATGCCCGCAGCTTTAGCCGGGCAGGGGAGATGATTGGTCTGAGCCAGTCGGCGGTCAGCCACAGCGTGAAAGAGCTGGAGAATCAGACCGGGGTGAAGTTGCTTGACCGCACCACGCGCGAAGTGGTGTTGACCGAAGCAGGGCAGCAGCTGGCCCTGCGCCTCGAACGGCTGCTGGATGAGCTAAACAGCACGCTCAGAGACGTGGGGAGGCTGGGGCAGCAGCTTTCGGGGACCGTGCGCGTCGCGGCCAGTCAGACGATCTCTGCACACCTTATCCCGCAGTGTATTGCCGAGGGCAGTCATCGCTACCCGGACATTGATTTTGTCCTGCATGACAGGCCGCAGCAGTGGGTGCTGGAGAGCATCCGCCAGGGAGATGTGGATTTTGGTATTGTTATCGATCCCGGTCAGGTGAGCGATCTGGCGTGCGAAAGCATACTTTCTGAGCCCTTTTTGCTGCTCTGCCGTGACGACGATCCGCTGGCCACGTTGCCGGAGGTCAGCTGGCAGTCCCTGCAGGGCGCGAACCTGGTGTTACAGGACTATGCCTCGGGCAGCCGTCCGCTGATTGATTCCGCGCTGGTGAATCAGGGGGTAAAGGCAACTATCGTGCAGGAGATTGGTCACCCGGCGACGCTGTTTCCGATGGTGGAAGCCGGTATTGGCATCAGCGTCTTGCCCGCCCTGGCGCTTCCCCTGCCGCAGGGAAGCCGGCTGGCCGTCAGGCGATTAACGCCCGTTGTCGAGCGAAAGCTGATGCTGGTGCGGCGAAAAAATCGTTCACTCTCGGGGGCGGCGCAGGCTATCTGGGAAGTGGTGCGTATCCAGGCACAACGATTAACCGAAGCCCGCATACGCGACCCACTGTTTAACGCATCAGAAGATTAGATGTAGATATCAATCTGATTAGTGTCTGACGGGCTGTTTACCCCTTCCACTTTGCCCAGCTTTTGATCCTGCTTCTTCTGAGCCTCTTCGGCCTGCTGGCGCTGCAGCGCGGCGAGCTGCGCCTGCAGCACCTTGATCTGGGTCTGAATAAGTTCCTGCTGCTTCTTCTTCTCATCGGTGCTGACGGGACTGTTTGCCAGTTCTTTTAACTGCTGAGTCAGCTTTTTGATCTTGTCGAGAATGCGGGTGATTTGCGCAGAGATATCGTTACTGCTCGAAGTTCCACTCGCGCCGCTGGTTTGAATCTGTTGGGTTGAAGCCTGAATGGTCGTCATACTTTTTCCTCGCGTTATAAAACAGAAGTATCGGCACCGACGGGATTAGCTTGAGCAAAACTGCCATATCTGGCAGGGAGTTGCATCGATACACAATCAGTATTGATGGTGCGGTGAAAGTGTATTGGAGGTCACCGGCAGGCTGCGGATATAAGACGTAAGTCATGCGATCCCCGCTATCGCGATCTTAATCCTTAAGGAGCCTCTATGACCCTCTCGAATAACCCGTGGTACTGCGCCGACATCATTCGCGCCGCTAAGCCGAACTTCACGCCTCGCGTGGCGTTTATTCTCGGCTCTGGCCTGGGCGCGCTCGCCGACCAGATTGATGACGCCGTTTCCCTGAGCTACGAAAAGCTGCCGGGCTTCCCGGTGAGCACCGTGCATGGTCATGCCGGCGAGCTGGTGCTCGGGCATCTGGCCGGGGTGCCTGTGGCCTGTATGAAGGGGCGCGGCCATTTCTATGAAGGGCGCGGGATGACCATCATGACCGATGCGATCCGCACCTTTGCGCTGCTGGGGTGCGAGCTGCTGTTTAGCACCAATGCGGCGGGCTCGCTGCGCCCGGAGGTTCAGCCAGGAAGCCTGGTTGCCCTGAGCGACCATATCAACACCATGCCGGGCACGCCGATGGTGGGGCTGAACGATGAGCGCTTTGGCGATCGTTTCTTCTCTCTGGCCAATGCTTACGACGCGGATTACCGTGCCGTTCTGCAAACCGTGGCAACGAAAGAAGGCTTCCCGCTGCATGAAGGGGTGTTTGTCTCTTATCCCGGCCCGAACTTCGAGACGGTGGCCGAGATCCGCATGATGCAGATTATCGGCGGCGATGTAGTGGGGATGTCCGTAGTGCCTGAAGTGATTTCCGCACGCCACTGCGGCCTGAAGGTCGTGGCCGTTTCTGCAATTACCAATCTCGCCGAAGGTCTGGGTGAGGTCAAACTCTCGCATGAACAAACCCTTGCCGCCGCCGAGCTCTCCCGCCAGAACTTTATCAATCTTATCTGCGGTTTTCTTCGCCATATTGCCTGAATAAAACAATAAAGTGGCCCGCCAGGGCCACACTGCTATAAGGAATGGGTTATGAACATCACGACTCGCTTAAAGATGATGTCCTTTATGCAATATTTTATCTGGGGGAGCTGGCTGGTTACCCTGGGCGCTTACATGATCAACACCCTACACTTTACCGGCTCCGACGTGGGCATGGTTTACAGCTCCAAAGGACTTGCCGCGATCGTTATGCCTTCGCTGGTGGGGATTATTGCCGACAAGTGGCTGCGGGCCGACCGTGCCTACGTGATTTGCCACCTCGTCTGCGCCGTCGCGCTCTGCTATGCCGCGCAGGTCAATGAGCCAGGGCTGATGTTCTGGGTCATGCTGGTGAATGCGATGGCCTTCATGCCCACGATTGCGCTGTCGAACACCATTTCCTACTCCTGTCTTGAACAGGCAGGGCTGGATACGGTGAGCCATTTTCCGCGAGTGCGGGTGTATGGCACCGTGGGCTTTATTGCCGCGATGTGGGTTATTAGCCTGATGGGAGCGGAACTGAGCAACGTGCAGCTCTATATTGCGGCTGCCGCGTCCCTGCTGCTGGCGTTTTATTCTCTGACGCTACCGGCTATTCCGGTTGCGAAGACAAAAACGTCTCCGTCTCTGGCAAGCAAGCTGGGCCTCAATGCGTTTATCCTGTTTAAACAGCCCCGCATGGCGGTGTTCTTTTTATTCGCGATGTTGCTGGGCGCCGTGCTGCAGATAACCAACACGTTTGGCAGCCCCTTCCTGCATGATTTTGCGCGTAATCCGGCGTATGCAGATAGCTTTATCGTCAAATATCCGTCCATCCTGCTCTCCGTTTCGCAAATGTCCGAGGTGTTCTTCATTCTGACCATTCCGTATTTCCTCGGACGATTTGGCATTAAAGCCGTTATGCTGATGAGCATGGTGGCCTGGATGCTGCGGTTCGGGCTATTTGCCTTTGGAGATCCGTCCGCGACGGGCTTTGTGCTGCTCATGCTCTCAATGATTGTCTACGGCTGCGCGTTCGACTTCTTCAATATTTCAGGCTCGGTATTTGTTGAACAGGAGGTCAGCGCCGATATCCGCGCCAGCGCGCAAGGGTTGTTTATGACGACCGTTAACGGTATCGGGGCGTATTTTGGTTCGGTATTGAGCGGTATGGCAGTGGATTATTTCTCGGTGGACGGGGTGAAGGACTGGCAGACGATCTGGCTGGTATTTGCGGCCTATGCCCTGGCGCTCGCGGTGGTCTTTTACTTCAGCTTTAACTACCACCACACCTGTAAAAACAGCGGGATGCGCACAGTTGCGCACTAAATTTTCCCTACGGACGCGGAAAGGCTTTAAGGTAGGCGCATAAGTGTTATCGCCAGGATATGTTTTGATGGAACGCGTCTATCGGACCGATCTCAAGCTGCTGCGCTATTTTCTGGCCGTGGCGGAGGAACTGCATTTTGGACGGGCTGCGGCCCGTCTCAATATGTCTCAGCCGCCATTAAGCCTGCATATTAAAGAACTGGAAAGTCAGTTGGGCACGTTACTGTTTATTCGCCACTCGCGGAGCGTCGCGTTGACGCATGCCGGTAAGGTGTTGATGGAAGAGTCCCGCCGGCTGCTCGCCAGCGCAAACCAGGCTCTGGCTCGCGTCGAGCAAATTGGCCGGGGGGAGGCAGGGCGCATTGAGCTGGGGATTGTCGGCACCGCCATGTGGAGCGAGGTGCGCACGGTGATGCGCGCTTTTTTGAAAGAGCATCCAAATGTTGATGTCGTTTTTCGCGAAAAATCGCCGGTAATGCAGATGGCGCTGCTTGAGCGCCGGGAGCTGGATGTCGGGATCTGGCGAATGGCAACGGAACCTACCGCGGGGTTTACCAGCCTGCGGCTGCGTGAAGCGGCTTTTCTGGTGGCGATGCCGGAAGATCACCGGCTGGTCAGGGAACCTTCCATTGCGCTCGCAGAATTGCAGGACGAGTATTTTGTTACGATGCCGTCGGCCCATTCTGACTGGGCATTTTTACATCGCGTCTGCCAGCAGGCCGGTTTTTCGCCGATGATTGTGCGCGAAGCCGTTGAACCGCAAACGGTACTGGCGATGATCAGCATGGGCATGGGGATTACGCTTGCGGCAGACAGCTACGCGCAAATGCAGTGGCCGGGCGTGGTGTTCCGCCCGCTGAAAGAGCGTATACCGGCAGATTTGTATGTGGTGTATGACGAGAAGCAGGCGACACCTGCGGTGAAGACGTTGATTGCGACGTTGACGGCTGGAAAGTAGACAAAGCGCAGATAGCAAAAAAGCGCCTTTAGGGCGCTTTTTTACATTGGTGGGTCGTGCAGGATGACTCGCTTCGCTCGCCCTTCGGGCCGTCGCCGTAAACGGCTCCGGTGCCTCACTGCGTTCGGCTCGAACCTGCTGCAGGTTCGAATCATCCAGATCGCAGATAGCAAAAAAGCGCCTTTAGGGCGCTTTTTTACATTGGTGGGTCGTGCAGGATTCGAACCTGCGACCAATTGATTAAAAGTCAACTGCTCTACCAACTGAGCTAACGACCCGAAATGGTGGGCGATGACGGGCTCGAACCGCCGACCCCCTCCGTGTAAAGGAGATGCTCTACCAACTGAGCTAATCGCCCATTTCGGAACTACTGCGATAAGGTGAGAATGGTGGGCGATGACGGGCTCGAACCGCCGACCCCCTCCGTGTAAAGGAGATGCTCTACCAACTGAGCTAATCGCCCAATCTCAATTCTTATCTACACTGCGAGTCTACCGAAGTAGATGGTGGGTGATGACGGGCTCGAACCGCCGACCCCCTCCGTGTAAAGGAGATGCTCTACCAACTGAGCTAATCACCCCCGCTGTGTGGAGTCGCATTATAGGGAGAGTTGAAAATGAGTCAACGCATTTTCTAAAGTTTTTATTCGTTCGTCGTAAAATTAAACAAAACGATCGCGAAACGGACTATGGCGCATGATTTCTAAACAAAAATCGCAAACTCGGTCACGATAAAGGGATCAACATTGAGGATTCCCCCCACAGTGATAGAATATTGCCCATTGTTTTTTCCCCAGGATTTGCCGATTGCCGGCATCTTTATAACGTAAGGCCATTTCATGAAAATCAAAACTCGCTTCGCGCCGAGCCCGACAGGCTATCTGCACGTCGGTGGTGCACGTACCGCTCTCTATTCCTGGCTTTTCGCACGCCACAACAAAGGTGAGTTCGTGCTGCGTATTGAAGACACCGATCTTGAGCGCTCCACGCCGGAAGCAATTGAAGCCATTATGGATGGGATGAACTGGCTGAATCTGGAATGGGACGAAGGCCCGTATTTCCAGACCAAACGCTTTGACCGCTATAACGCCGTCATTGATGAGATGCTGGTCGCGGGCACGGCGTATAAATGCTACTGCTCGAAAGAGCGTCTGGATGCGCTGCGTGAAGAGCAGATGGCAAACGGTGAAAAGCCGCGCTATGACGGCCGTTGCCGCCACGACCACAGCGAGCATGCTGCGGATGAACCTTGCGTGGTGCGTTTTGCTAACCCGCAGGATGGCTCGGTGATCTTTGACGACCAGATCCGTGGCCCAATTGAATTCAGTAACCAGGAGCTGGACGATCTGATCATCCGTCGCACCGACGGTTCCCCAACGTATAACTTCTGCGTAGTGGTTGATGACTGGGATATGGAAATTACCCACGTTGTCCGTGGTGAAGACCATATCAACAACACGCCACGTCAGATCAACATCCTGAAGGCGCTGAACGCCCCTGTGCCAGTTTATGCGCACGTCTCCATGATCAACGGCGACGATGGCAAGAAACTGTCTAAACGTCACGGTGCGGTAAGCGTTATGCAGTATCGCGACGACGGTTATCTGCCAGAAGCGCTGCTGAACTATCTGGTGCGCCTGGGCTGGGCCCACGGTGACCAGGAGATCTTCAGCCGTGAAGAGATGATCGAACTGTTCTCTCTGAGCTCTGTGAGCAAATCAGCGAGCGCATTTAATACCGACAAGCTCTTGTGGCTGAACCATCACTACATCAATACCATGCAGCCAGAATATGTGGCGACATATCTGCAGTGGCACATTGAGCAGGCAAATATTGATACCCGCACTGGCCCTGAACTGGCGGATCTGGTGAAACTGCTCGGCGAGCGCTGCAAAACGCTGAAAGAGATTGCCGAAAGCTGCCGCTACTTCTATGAAGAGTTTGATGCGTTCGACGCGGACGCCGCGAAGAAACACCTCCGTCCGGTTGCGCGTCAGCCGCTGGAAGTGGTGCGTGACAAGCTGGCTGCACTCGCCGAGTGGACCGCTGAGAATGTGCATCACGCCATTCAGGCGACGGCAGACGAGCTGGAAGTCGGTATGGGTAAAGTCGGTATGCCACTGCGCGTTGCGGTGACCGGTGCGGGTCAGTCTCCGGCGCTGGATGTGACGGTTCATGCCATCGGCAAGTCACGCAGCGTGGCGCGCATTAACAAGGCGCTGGATTTTATCGCTGAACGTGAAAATCAGCAGTAATTACGCCTCAGATAAAAAACGGCAGGGTAACCTGCCGTTTTTTTATGCCTTTTATTCCGTGATTCCCAGCCGCGTAAGAAAGCCGCGTATGCCTTCGCGTTTCAATAAAGCGTCCAGACGCTTCTGCTCCGGCTGAGTCATACTCTCCAGCGTCTCAATAATACCCGGAGACAGGTTTGAAGAGGGGGCACTGTAGGAAGCGGTGACCTCCGCGAGATGGTAAACCGCCTGACGGTTACGGATTGCCGGAAGGCTCATAATATGTTCCTTCACGCGCGCATCAACATGAATGAGCCGCGCCCGACCGCCCTTCACGCCGTTGAGTCCTTCCGTTTTCCACCCCTGCTGGCGTATCCAGCGATTAACAGTTTGTCTGGCAACGCCCAAACTCTCCGCCAGCTCTTCCGTGGTCATTTTGCTACGTAATTTTTTCATATCAGTTCTGATCGCGAATCCCTAAACGTTGCAACAATCCGGTAATCCCTTCCCGCATTAACAGCGATGTCATCTGCTTCTGCTCTTCCGGCGTCATTTCATTGGCCAGCGTCAGGAGTAGGGTGTGAAGCGAACCGTCATGGCTGGTGCCTTCTGGCAGTTCGGACGTTTCACTTGCCCGACGTGCGCTGCGGATAAAGTCGCGGACTTTTTCATTCACATGTACCAGGCGCGCTTTCCCGCCCTGGACGCCTGGCTTTGGTGACGTAATCCAACCCTCTTTGCGTACCCATTTATTGATGGTCTGGCGGCTATAGCCAGTGAGGAGGGCTAACTCTTCTGGCGTCATTCGTTCCTTGATCATGCAATTTCCTGAATATCTGTGGGGTTAATTAACGGCTCATTTTATAGCACCGTTTTACGTGAAAACGTGACAGGCTTAACTCCTGACTGCGAGCAGGCTCGCAAAGTGATTCATTTGCATGATTTTTCGGCGATCGAATAGCTGGAATTGATTTTGCCGTTGACACTCCGCAGCGGAATTCATATTATGCCGCCCGTCAACATGACAGCTTTACGATGGGGCTATAGCTCAGCTGGGAGAGCGCTTGCATGGCATGCAAGAGGTCAGCGGTTCGATCCCGCTTAGCTCCACCAAACTCTGAACCCAACAGAGTGCGGTTAGTAAAGTAACATGTGGGGCTATAGCTCAGCTGGGAGAGCGCTTGCATGGCATGCAAGAGGTCAGCGGTTCGATCCCGCTTAGCTCCACCAAAATTGTAAACCCTCGTCAAAAGACGAGGGTTTTTTTTATGTGTTTGTAACACCCTCTCCCGTATTTTGTTATCAAAAAGAAGGTATTCTCGTACCTCACCTCAATCGACATCAATAAACCAGTCTATAAATAGACTTGAACTTGATTCGTGCAATTAATAAACCTATTATCCATCCGGTCAATGATTCGAACGGATAATATACTCATCAGCTTAATGAATAGAAAAACGTACAATAATGTAAAGATATTTATAATTGCACTGACACTTTGTCTGATTGCGGTACCTGTCTCCCGTTATCTCTCTCCTCGCGCAATTGTTAATGGTCACGACGTTTATTTAGCATGGTTACCGCTAAGCGTTATGCTGGCGGTGGTTCTGCTATTTGGGCGCAGGGCAATTCTTCCCATTGTGTTGGGTTTTACTGTCACTAATTTATTTTATGTTAATTTAGCACCGCTACAATATTCAGTATTGCTGTTTTGTCAGACCTTTGCGCTGTTCACCGCGTGCGGCCTTCTGCGCATTATGCTGGGTAAGCGTTGGCGCTACGGCATCCCCAACAAGCACATCGGTTTACGTATATTCTGGCTCGGTTTTATCGTGCCAATTGGTATTAAGCTGTCGATGTATATGGCGGGCTATTTGTTTGATTTTCCGGTGACTATTTCGACCTTTTTCGGTGAAGGAACGGTAATTTATAACGTTGTGGATATACTGAGCCTGATATGTGCGGCGTTGATTTTTACCATGATGTTCTATTACCCATTAAGAATGATAATTAATCCTCGCTTTGCGAGGAACTTCTGGCGGCAAAGCGTGAAGCCCGTGTTTTTTCACAAGAATTCATTATATATTTTTGTCTGGCTGATGCTTTTAATTTTCATTCTCGTCATTTTATGTGGTCCTTTTGAATCCCCCGTCATTGCCGGCTATTTGATGCCGCTGATTTTTATTCTTTTTACCTTAGCGATAAGCCGCCTGACCTATGCGCTTATCTCTCTGCTGTGGGCTGCATCTGCACTCCTGCTGTTGACCTACAACTACAACTTCCTTAACGGGGTGGAATCGGGCCATTCGCTCTCTTTTATTCTGTCCGTGCTTATCTCTTTCGCTATCTGTCTGCTTTACATGTCGCGAATTTACCAGCGTAGCGAATGGCTCAAGCGGGGCTGGCAGGACAGGGCACTGACCGATCCGTTGACCGGTTTACCCAATATTCGTGCGCTGGAGGAGTATCTTGAGACTCACCCGGATGCAAAAGTGAGCATTCTGCGTATGGATAACCTGGAGTTTTTGAGCCGCCACTATGGGATCCTCATGCGGGTCCATTGTAAACGTACTGTCGCCACGTCGCTTCAGCCGCTTTTGCAAAAAGATGAGATGCTCTTCCAGTTGCCCGGAAGCGAGCTGGTGCTGGTATTGCTCGGGCCGGAAATTGCTGAACGTCTCCAGCATATGGTTGATCGACTCAACAGCAGTAAGATTTTCTGGAACAACGCCGGGCTCGATATTGAGTTTGGCGCGTCCTGGGGAATGGTTGAAAACGGCGAAATACTGCATCACACGCTGGGGCAACTGAGCTGGCTGGCAGAGCAGGCCAGCGGAGCGCAAAACGTTCTCGCACTCACGAATAGCCTCGAGGCGGCATCAGGGCAAACAACGGAGCGCGTCCTGATGCTGGCGCGGATTAAGCATGCTCTGGAGACGGATCAATTCCATTTATACGCGCAGCCGATCCAGAAGGCGGACGGGAGCGGATATTACGAAATCCTGGCGCGTATGGAGAGCGAGGGCGAGATCTTCACTCCTGACCGCTTTATCCCGTTGATTGCCCAGTTCAACCTCAGCCACCGGTTTGATATGTGCATTATGGAGAAATTACTGCTGTGGCTGCGCGATAACCCTGCCACGCACGCTGGCGCCCGTTTCTCTGTCAATCTGATGCCGCTCACGCTGATGCAAAAAGAGGTGGCGACCGAGATTTGCGCGCTCTTTGAACGCTACGGCGTTGCGCCTCAGGCCGTCGTGATTGAGATCACCGAAGAGCAGGCCTTCTCAAATTCAGGCTGCAGCATGCACAATATTCAGCAGCTGCGGGACTACGGCTTCCGGATTGCCATTGATGATTTTGGTACCGGCTACGCCAACTACGAGCGTCTCAGACGCCTGCAGGCAGATATCATTAAAATTGACGGCTGCTTTGTTAAAGACATTTGTACCGATGATATGGATGCGATGATCGTCCAGTCGATGTGTAATCTGGCGAAGACGAAATCGCTGTGCGTTGTGGCGGAATACGTAGAAACACCGGCCCAGCGCGAGATGCTGCTTCGCTTTGGCGTGGATTATCTGCAGGGCTACCTGATAGGTAAACCCAAGCCGCTGGAAGAGTTGAGGGCATAAAAAAACCGGGAGCCAGGCTCCCGGTTTTTGTTTAACGATAAAGGTTACAGGACCAGTGCCGCGATGGAAGCAGACAGGACGCTCACCAGCGTAGAGCCGTAAACCAGCTTCAGGCCAAAGCGAGAAACCACGTTACCCTGTTCTTCGTTCAGACCTTTAATCGCACCTGCGATAATCCCGATGGACGAGAAGTTCGCGAAGGAGACCAGGAACACGGACAGAATGCCTTCCGCGCGCGGAGAAAGCGTGCTGGCAATTTTCTGCAGATCCATCATCGCAACGAATTCGTTAGAAACCAGTTTGGTTGCCATGATACTCCCTACCTGCAGCGCTTCGTGAGCTGGCACACCCATCACCCATGCAACCGGGTAGAAGATATAGCCCAGAATACCCTGGAAGGAAATACCCAGCACCGCGGCGAACAAGGCGTTCAGCGCAGAAATCAGCGCAATGAAGCCGATCAGCATGGCGGCAACGATGATCGCCACTTTGAAACCGGCCAGAATGTATTCACCCAGCATTTCGAAGAAGCTCTGGCCTTCGTGCAGGTTTGACATCTGGATGTTCTCTTCGCTGGCGTCAACGCGGTACGGGTTGATCAGCGACAGCACGATAAAGGTGCTGAACATGTTCAGAACCAGCGCCGCAACAACATACTTCGGCTCCAGCATGGTCATATATGCGCCCACGATAGACATGGAAACGGTAGACATTGCGGTTGCTGCCATGGTGTACATGCGGTTGCGGGACATTTTGCCAAGAATATCTTTATACGCGATGAAGTTCTCAGACTGACCGAGGATCAGGGAACTCACGGCGTTAAAGGATTCCAGCTTGCCCATACCGTTCACCTTGGATAACAGGAAGCCAATTCCACGAATCACGAACGGCAGAACGCGGATGTGCTGCAGAATACCAATCAGCGCGGAGATAAAGACGATTGGGCAGAGAACTTTCAGGAAGAAGAACGCCAGACCTTCGTCGTTCATTTTACCGAAGACAAAGTTGGTCCCTTCGTTGGCGAATCCGAGCAGTTTTTCGAACATTTCGGAGAAGCCTTTCACGAAGCCGAGGCCTACGTTGGAGTTCAGGAAGAACCACGCAAGTAAAACTTCAATGACCAGCAGTTGGACAACATAACGGATACGGATTTTTTTGCGGTCTGTGCTGACCAGCAATGCAAGTGCAGTAACGACAACAAGTGCCAGGACAAAATGAAGGACGCGGTCCATATTTGCTCCAAATATGAGGCAGGTTTAATTTTCTTGCACATTCTATGTAACAAGTGAAAAGAAAACGAGATCGAGGGCACACTATAGTTACATCCTGTGACGAGTTTCAAAAATAGTGATCCACAATACATTTTTGTTATGTTAGGTAAATTAGTGAAAAGTTAAGTTTGTGTGCTAGTCTTCACGAAAGCGCGCGCGATTTCAGTTTCTGTTAGATCGCCCCACTTACCCGCCCGTCTATCGTTCAAAGCTATCAGAGAAATCACTGTAAACTTCACAAATGATCTTGATAATCATTCTCATTTTGATAGCATTAAACATAGCAAAGGCTATATTTCAGAGGCAGAAATGACAAACAGTCGCGTAGAGGGTAGCAGTGGCAGAGCCGCACGCAAGTTGCGGTTCGCATTAATGGGACCTGCGTTCATCGCTGCCATTGGCTATATCGATCCAGGTAACTTTGCGACCAATATTCAGGCCGGGGCCAGCTTTGGCTATAAGCTGCTGTGGGTGGTTGTCTGGGCTAACCTGATGGCAATGCTGATTCAGATGCTCTCCGCAAAGCTGGGGATTGCCACGGGTAAAAACCTGGCGGAGCAAATTCGCGACCATTATCCGCGTCCGGCCGTCTGGCTCTACTGGGTCCAGGCTGAAATCATCGCCATGGCCACTGACCTCGCTGAATTTATCGGCGCAGCGATCGGCTTTAAGCTGATTCTGGGGGTGTCGCTGTTGCAGGGGGCGGTGCTGACCGGGATTGCCACTTTCCTGATCCTGATGCTGCAGCGTCGGGGCCAAAAACCGCTGGAGAAGGTCATCGGTGGTCTGCTGCTGTTTGTCGCGGCGGCCTATATCGTCGAGCTGATTTTCTCACAGCCGAATCTGGCGCAGCTCGGTAGAGGTATGGTGATCCCAAGCCTGCCAACCTCGGAAGCGGTATTCCTTGCCGCCGGGGTATTGGGGGCGACCATCATGCCGCATGTGATTTACCTCCACTCCTCGCTGACTCAGCATCTCCACGGTGGGACGCGCAAAGAGCGTTACTCCGCTACCAAATGGGACGTGGCGATCGCCATGACCATCGCGGGGTTTGTAAATCTGGCGATGATGGCTACCGCAGCCGCGGCTTTCCACTTCAACGGTCATACCGGTATTGCCGATCTCGACCAGGCCTATCTCACGCTGGAGCCGTTGCTCAGCCATGCTGCCGCCACGATATTTGGTCTCAGCCTGGTGGCTGCCGGTCTTTCTTCTACGGTGGTAGGCACGCTGGCAGGCCAGGTGGTGATGCAGGGGTTTGTTCGGTTCCATATTCCGCTGTGGGTTCGTCGCTCTGTTACCATGCTTCCGTCATTTATCGTGATTCTGATGGGGCTCGACCCAACGCGAATTCTGGTCATGAGCCAGGTGCTGCTGAGTTTTGGTATCGCGCTGGCGCTGGTGCCGCTGCTGATCTTTACCAGCAACAAAACCCTGATGGGCGAACTGGTCAACTCAACGCTGGTGAAACGGACCGGGTGGGCCATCGTGGTGGTGGTGGTGGCGCTGAACCTGTGGTTGTTGATTGGCACAGCGTTGGGGCTATAAAAGAAAAAGGAGCCGGGAGGCTCCTTTTTGCATTAATGATGACCGTGGCCATGGCCGTGACCGCCTCGTCCTCTCCCGCCGTGATCCCAGCCGCCGCGACGGTCGTCACGATCGTTCCAGCCTTCACGGTAGCCGCGTTCATACGCTTTGTCTTTATACCAGCCACGGTGTCTGCCGTTATCATGTTTCCACCAGCGGTCTCCGCGCCACTCATAGTGACGGTTCCAGTAGTCACGGTCGCGCCAGTAGCCACCGTCCCAGTATCTGCCGTAGTCGTCACGATCGCCAATTTGTAATTTTACTGATGGCAACAGGGTGATTTCGCCCGCTGTGGCGATCAGCGGGGCCGAAGCCAGTAATACCGCTGCAAGAATCAGTGACCTGAACATACTCTTTCTCCTTCACGATCGGGGCCTTTGTTGGGCCTGTTAACGCAATATTACGAGTTGGTAAAGCCTCGTTTCATCGCCTCAACTCCGAATTCCTGGATTAGAGCACTTTTTGCTAAAAGTGATTTTATTTTGAGCTGCTCAAAATCTCTTCTATATGAGCCAGTTCTTCCGCAGAGAAATGGCGGTTTTCCAGCATGGCCACGGCGTCATCAATCTGCGCCGCTTTACTTGCCCCAATCAGCACTGACGTCACAATCTCATGGCGTAATACCCAGGCCAGCGCCATCTGGGACAGCTTCTGGCCGCGCTCTTCCGCTATGGCGTTCAGCTTTCTTACCTTATCCAGCTTCTCTTCGGTGATCTGGTCAGGGTTAAGGAACTGACTGCCGCTTGCCGCACGTGAATCTGCCGGAATGCCGTTCAGATAGCGGTTGGTCAGCTGCCCGCCGGCCAGCGGCGAGAAGGGAATACAGCCAACCCCTTTTTCCTGCAGCACGTCCAGCAGTCCCGCTTCAGGCGCACGCTCAAACAGAGAGTATTTCGGCTGGTGGATCAGGCAGGGTGTACCGAGATCGTCAAGAATATCAATCGCCTTGCGGGCCAGAACCGCCGGGTAGTTGGATAACCCGACATACAGGGCTTTTCCCTGGCGGACCACATGGTCAAGCGCTTTCATAGTTTCCAGCAGCGGCGTTTGCGGGTCAGGGCGGTGATGATAGAAAATATCCACATACTCCAGCCCCATGCGCTTCAGGCTTTGATCCAGGCTCGCCAGCAGATATTTGCGTGACCCCCAGTCGCCGTACGGACCTTCCCACATGGTATAGCCCGCTTTGGTGGAGATGATTAGCTCATCGCGCCAGGGCAGGAAGTCCTCCTGCAAAATACGGCCAAAATTACGCTCGGCAGAGCCGGGAGGAGGACCATAGTTGTTGGCAAGGTCGAAATGCGTAATGCCCAGGTCGAATGCGCGCTGTAAAAGTTGACGGCTGTTTTCGATAAGCGTGGTGTCGCCAAAATTATGCCACAGCCCAAGCGAGATGGCGGGCAACCTGAGCCCGCTTTGGCCGCAGCGGCGATACTCCATTGTTCGATAACGATTTTTGTCCGGCTGATACCCCATTCTTGTGACCTCTGGCGATGAAGAAAAAAGTCAGTGTATGCGTTTACATTAACGTGAAAAAAAGCAGCATAGTGCAGCATTTTTTGTAAAGCATTCTTTCCATGCTCTTCTTACCGCCAATTCTGGACAGTCATCACGCTTATTTAATACTCAAGGTGAGGTCAACATTAGAAGGATACCTGTTTATGCGTACCCCATACTGCGTCGCCGATTACCTGCTGGACCGTCTTACAGATTGTGGAGCCGATCATCTGTTTGGCGTGCCGGGCGACTATAACCTGCAGTTTCTCGACCATGTAATAGACAGCCCGGATATCTGTTGGGTGGGCTGTGCCAACGAGTTAAACGCCTCTTATGCCGCGGACGGATATGCCCGGTGCAAGGGCTTCGCCGCGCTGCTGACGACATTTGGCGTAGGGGAGTTAAGTGCGATGAACGGCATTGCAGGCAGCTATGCCGAGCACGTTCCGGTGCTGCATATTGTGGGCGCGCCGGGGACGGCGTCACAGCAAAGAGGGGAACTGCTGCACCATACGCTGGGCGATGGTGAGTTTCGTCATTTTTACCATATGAGCGAACCCATCACCGCTGCACAGGCGATCCTGACCGAACAAAACGCCTGCTATGAGATTGACCGGGTGTTAACTACCATGCTCCGGGAACGTCGCCCCGGCTATCTGATGTTGCCCGCCGACGTGGCTAAAAAGGCCGCCACGCCGCCTGTAAACGCTCTCACTCTCCGGCACGCGCACGCCGATAGCGCCTGTCTGAAAGCCTTCCGGGATGCCGCAGAGAACAGGCTGGCCATGAGCAAGCGTACGGCGCTGCTGGCCGATTTCCTGGTCCTGCGCCATGGCCTGAAGCATGCCCTACAGAAATGGGTCAAGGACGTGCCGATGGCGCACGCCACCATGCTGATGGGGAAAGGCATATTTGACGAACGTCACGCCGGTTTTTACGGCACCTACAGCGGTTCGGCGAGCGCCGGCGCGGTAAAGGAGGCGATTGAAGGGGCTGATACGGTGCTGTGCATCGGCACGCGATTTACCGATACCCTGACCGCCGGCTTCACGCATCAGTTAACCCCCTCACAAACAATTGAAGTTCAGCCTCATGCCTCACGCGTCGGTGATATCTGGTTTACCGGCATCCCCATGCTCCAGGCAATCGAAACGCTGGTGGAGCTGTGTAAACAGCACGTGCGCGATACGCCGGTACCGGCCTCTCAAAGCGCGATGGCCTATCCGCAGCCGGATGGCTCGCTGACGCAGGAGAATTTCTGGAAAACGTTGCAGACGTTTATCCGCCCGGGAGACATCATTCTTGCGGATCAGGGAACCTCTGCCTTCGGCGCGATTGACCTTCGTCTTCCGGCTGACGTGAATTTTATCGTCCAGCCGCTGTGGGGATCGATTGGCTACACGCTGGCGGCGGCATTTGGCGCGCAAACCGCCTGTCCGAACCGGCGTGTGATTGTGCTGACGGGGGATGGCGCGGCGCAGCTCACCATCCAGGAGCTTGGCTCGATGCTGCGGGATAAACAACACCCCATCATTCTGGTCCTTAACAACGAAGGATACACGGTGGAAAGGGCCATCCACGGGCCGGAGCAGCGGTATAACGACATCGCGCTATGGAACTGGACGCAAATTCCGCAGGCCCTGAGCCTTGATCCTCAGGCCCAGAGCTGGCGGGTCAGTGAAGCGGAGGAGCTGGCGGACGTACTGGAAAAAGTCGCGCACCACGAGCGGCTCTCGCTGATTGAAGTGATGCTGCCGAAAGCTGATATTCCACCGCTGCTGGGGGCGCTTACCAAAGCGCTGGAAGCGCGCAATAACGCCTGATCACTTGTCGTTTCGCCAGGCCATCATCATCGGTTTGCCCGCCAGCAGGAGCCAGGCGGGCAACATTACGATACAGAGCAGGGGGAAAAGCGTTGAATCGGGTACCACCACTGCCGCCATAAACAGGCTGAGCCACGCGTCGCGCGTGACCACCAGAACCAGCCCCAGAATAGAGCAGGAGACGGTAATGGCCGCCGGCACCGCATCGACATGTTCGTGCAGCATCAGCCCCAGCGCTACGCCAACAAAGACCGCCGGGAAGATGCGTCCACCGCGGAAACCGCAGGCTGCAGCCACCACCAGCGCGGCCAGCTTAATCACGGCAAACAGCAGATAGTCGGAGACGCTGAACACCTGGCTGAAGGCCAGCTGCTGCATCTCGTCCAGACCTTTGAACAATGTCACCGTCCCGCCGATTGCCCCTAAAATACCAAGAATCAAACCGCCGGCCCCCAGGATTAACACCGGGTGTTTCAGCTTATGCACCAGCCGGTGCAAGCGAGGAAGACACCATACCGCGACCATCCCCAGCGCGATGGCGATGGCGACAACGATGGCGCCGCTGAAAATATCGGCTATCTGCATCTGGCCGTAGTGGGGAAGGGAGAGTGAAAAATGGGGATGGAAAAACAGGCTGGTCGTCAACGCCCCGGCGGCTGCGGCCATCAGCGGCGCAAACAGCTTATCCCACAGCGGGACGTCGTTATTGCTACTGAGCGTCTGCGAAAAGATCAGTGCGGCAGCGACGGGCGTGCCGAAAAGCGCTCCAATGGTGCCTGCGGAGGCGAGAATGGTCCAGTCCAGCGCGCCGACGCGGGGCAAAATGCGTGAACCGAGGAAAACCGCCAGGCCAATATTCACCGCCATAATCGGATGCTCAGGTCCCAGGCTAACGCCGCCCGCCAGACCGATAATCAATGCGATAATCAGACCCGGCAGTGCCGAAGGGGAAACCGGGGCGCCAATCAGAGGTTCCTGTGCCGGGTCTGGTCCAGCATGGCCGGGACTGAAACGGATCACCAGGCCCACCGCAATACCGGTCAACGTCAGCATCATGATGATCCAGGCAGGAGAATCAGCGGTTGCCCCCAGTTTTGCCGGAAGCGCTGTCCATAATATTGTTTGCAGCACCGACGCGACTTTCATCACGACAATGAGCACCAGGCTTGAGGCTACGCCAATGATTAACGCCGGAATGGCCAGCAACAGCATGGTTCTGGCTCGCGGGTGGAGCATGATGATTTCCTTGTACAAAACGGTATTACGTTACTTTGCACATTAAGCTTTATGGCAATAGTGCAAAAGGTGCTGAAACGGTAAAGTTATTCTGTGACGAAGATCGATAATCCATGGGCATTCACCTTACGGCCGTTGTTGTTATCACGCCTTGAATTTACAGTGTCCCAAAGATTTATTCTGACTTTAGCGGAGCAGTAGAAGAATGACAAAGTATGCTTTGGTAGGTGATGTGGGCGGCACGAACGCGCGCCTCGCATTATGCGATGTAAGTAGCGGTGAGATTTCCCGGGCGAAAACCTACTCAGGGCTGGATTATCCCAGCCTTGAGGCCGTTGTCCGCGTCTATCTGGACGAGCATCAGGTAAGCGTTGAAGACGGCTGCATCGCGATTGCCTGCCCGATAACCGGCGACTGGGTCGCAATGACCAACCATACCTGGGCATTCTCCATCGCAGAGATGAAAAAAAACCTCGGGTTTTCGCATCTTGAAATCATCAATGACTTCACCGCGGTGTCCATGGCGATCCCGATGCTGAAGCCTGAGCATCTGATCCAGTTTGGCGGATCTGAACCGGTCGAAGGCAAGCCGATCGCGGTTTACGGGGCCGGTACCGGCCTGGGCGTTTCGCATCTGGTGCATGTTGCCCAGCGCTGGGTGAGCCTGCCGGGTGAAGGCGGCCACGTAGACTTTGCGCCAAACAGCGAAGAAGAGGGCATTATCCTCGAAGAATTACGCGCAGAGATCGGCCACGTCTCAGCCGAGCGCGTTCTTTCAGGTCCGGGGCTGGTGAACCTGTACCGGGCGATTGTGAAATCTGACGGTCGTCTGCCGGAAAACCTGCAGCCGAAAGACGTCACCGAACGCGCGCTGGCGGACAGCTGCATTGACTGCCGTCGTGCCCTGTCGCTGTTCTGCGTGATCATGGGACGTTTTGGCGGCAACCTGGCGCTGACGCTGGGCACCTTCGGTGGGGTCTATATTGCGGGCGGGATCGTACCGCGCTTCCTCGACTTCTTTAAAGCCTCGGGCTTCCGCGGCGGGTTTGAAGATAAAGGGCGTTTCAGAAGCTACGTGCAGGACATTCCGGTTTATCTGATCGTGCATGATAACCCTGGCCTGCTGGGTTCGGGTGCCCATCTGCGTCAGGTTCTGGGCCAAATCCTCTGACGCATAGCCCTCTCCCGCGGGAGAGGGCGCTTTCTTTACAGGTGCATCAGCTGGCGGAACTCTTTCACCTTGCTGCGGCTCACCGGCACCTGAAAATCCAGATCCTTCAGACGCAAAATGTAGGTGTTGTTAAACCAGGGTTCGATCTCGCGGATCTTGTTTAAATTCACGCAGAACGAACGGTGGCAGCGGAAAAAGTGTGCCGTCGGCAGCTTGCTGCAAAACTCGGTGATGTTCATTGCCATCACGTACGATTCCCGCCGCGTGTAGACAAACGTCATCTTTTCATGGGCTTCGGCATAGTAGATATCATTGACCGGCGTCACGATGATGCGCTCGTCTTTGACGAGATTAATGGTGTCGTTTTCCCGTACCGTTGGGGTGGCGCTAGCGGGGGCGGTCTGCTGCTGCCAGGCGGCCTCCAGCTTTTGCAGCATGCTGACAATCCGCGACTCCTGATAAGGCTTAAGAATATAGTCAAACGCCTCCAGCTCGAAGGCCTCTACGGCGTGCTCTTTCCAGGCGGTAACGAAAACGATAAACGGCTTATGGACAAACTGATTGATGTTTTGCGCCAGCAATACGCCATCCAGCGACGGAATATTGATATCCAGAAAAATGGCGTCGACCCGGTTATGCTGCAAAAACTTCAGCACGTCCAGACCATCATCAAACGTACCCACAATCTCCATCTGGCTGTGGGTTTTGATAAGCCAGGTGAGCTCCTGCTGAGCCAGGAATTCATCTTCTACGATGATAACTTTCATAGGCTACTCCACCTGGGGCAACAGTGATGTCGTCGTATGTGCGAGAGAGCGCTCATTCGGGACGTAAAAAGAAATTTCGGTGCCCGGCTCAAGACGGTGAATATGCAGTCCGTCGCCGTAAAGCAGCTTGACCCGGTGATGCACGTTCAGCAGGCCGATTTTATTTCCGGGCATTTCGTTAGACTCCACGCGCTCAATGACTTTTGGATCAATCCCGTGGCCGGTATCGCGCACGGCAATACGCACGCGGTTGCCGCTTTCGGTGACGCTGATGGTGACGACACCTTTGCCTTTACAGGGTTGAATACCGTGAACAATCGCGTTTTCGACCAGCGGCTGGATAAGCAGGCTCGGGATCACGCAGTTGACCTCTTCATCAATATCGTAAATGACCGTGAGCTTGTCGCCAAAGCGCGCCTGCTCAATCGCGATGTAGTCTTTGATCTGATACAGCTCTTTTTTGATGTCGATCTGC
This sequence comes from Enterobacter sp. ECC-019, assembly GCF_043974075.1. Lineage (NCBI taxonomy): Bacteria > Pseudomonadati > Pseudomonadota > Gammaproteobacteria > Enterobacterales > Enterobacteriaceae > Enterobacter > Enterobacter sp. ECC-019. Next base: position 4,088,032 of record NZ_CP143759.1, on the reverse strand, counting down.
TCGTCATCTTTCAGCTCGATGTTGTAGCGAAGATAGCGCGACAGGTTGAAAATCAGCTGGCGCGCGGTGTCCGGATTAAGACGAATGGACGAGGAGATAGCGTTCAGCGCGTTAAACAGGAAATGGGGATTGATTTTACTCTGCAGCGCGCGCAGCTCTGCCTTATTTGCCATCTCACGCAGCTGTTCCGCCCGCGAAACCTCAAGCTGGGTGGAGATAATCTGCGACAGGCCAATCGCCATCTCCTGCAGGGAGGAGGTGATCTGATGCGCGTGACAGTAATAAATTTTCAGGGTGCCCGTCACGACGCCTTTCTCCCACAGCGGGATCACCAGCATCGAGTGAATTTCCGGCGTTCGGTGGGCTTCATCATTGTTTTTAATTATGATTTTACCGTAGTTAATCGCCTGTCTGGTGGTCGGGCTAATGGTGTCATCGTTGTCGCGATAGTTGTGTTCCCCGACGCCAACGTAGGCCAGCACGTGGTCAATATTGGTGATGGCGACGGCGTCAGCATGGATATCGTGGCGGATAATTTCGCAGACCTGACGCAACGATTCCGCGTTAACGTGGCGGAAAAGCGGCAGCGTTTTGTTGGCGATATCCAGCGCCAGCTTAGCCTGACGGGCGGCACTGGCCTCTTTTTCTCCTTCAACGCTTTGCACCAGCAGCACGATAAAACCGATGCACACGCTGCCCAGAATCATTGGGATACCGATTTTCGAGACAATATCCAGCCCCAGCGCGGTGGTGGGGGCCCAGACGACGACCAGGATCATGGTCAGCGTTTCGCACACCATGCCTGCGACGATCCCGGCGCGCCAGCGCTGTTTTTTCGGGATTTTGCGGCTGATCCAGCCGGAAAGCACCCCGGCGATAATGCTGGTGATAAAGCACGGAACCGCCGTTACACCCCCGATATCAATCAGGTAGCGGTGCGTCCCGGCAATCAGACCGGTGATGACGCCTACCCACGGACCAAACAAAATCCCGCCGGACATGACGGCGATTATGCGCACGTTTACCAGCGAACCCTCTACCGGCACGCCGGACCAGGTGCTGAACAGGGCGAACAGCGAAAAGATGGCGGTAACGGCCAGCAGTTCTTTTGGCGAGTGGGCTGATTTGTGCAACAGCTCGCGGAACAGGCGAATGCGAATGAGGAAGAACAGGCAAATCAGCATTAATGCCGCACGGTCAAAAACCGCCAGCAGCATAGTGAATATTTCGTGCACGAGTAGACCTGGGATAACGGGAAAGAACCATGATAAAAAACCTGGCACGTATTGACCAGCTATCCGTCAGGTTTATCAAATGAGGAAAAACCATAATTTGCAAAGGGGATTATCTGGCGGTGACCGATGCGTCCTGTGTTTTCCTTGCCCGCGCATCGTCAGGTAACTGGTTTGATATCATCCTGTTAAATAACAGCTATCAGAAAGCCGATCCCGAAACAGAGGCTTCCGCTTTTAGACGCAGCCGGGTTCCTGTTTTCAGAAGATTGTTTTTTTTTCATTTCCCTCTCGACAGCATGTTTTTTTTCAGGTTATTTTCTAGACATGCCACATCGGTGGCAGCGTCGCTCGGACGGTCCGGGCGCTAACGTTAATCTGAGGAATCTATGGCTGAATTCAGTCCTGAACGCCGTTTTACGCGTATCGATCGTCTCCCCCCTTATGTTTTCAACATCACTGCTGAGCTGAAAATGGCTGCGCGTCGGCGCGGCGAAGATATCATTGACTTCAGCATGGGTAACCCTGACGGCCCAACGCCACCGCATATTGTTGAGAAACTCTGCACGGTTGCCCAGCGCCCGGATACGCACGGCTACTCAACCTCTCGCGGTATTCCCAGATTGCGTCGCGCGATCTCGCGCTGGTATCAGGATCGCTATCAGGTTGATATCGATCCTGAAAGCGAAGCGATTGTCACCATCGGCTCAAAAGAGGGGCTGGCACACCTGATGCTGGCCACGCTGGATCATGGCGATACGGTGCTGGTGCCGAATCCAAGCTACCCGATCCATATCTACGGGGCGGTGATTGCCGGGGCGCAGGTCCGCTCCGTGCCGCTGGTGGAAGGTGTCGATTTCTTTAACGAACTAGAACGTGCGATTCGCGAAAGCTATCCGAAACCCAAGATGATGATCCTCGGTTTTCCGTCGAACCCAACGGCCCAGTGTGTGGAGCTCGATTTCTTCGAGAAAGTTGTCGCGCTGGCCAAGCGTTATGACGTGCTGGTGGTTCACGATTTAGCCTACGCTGACATCGTCTATGACGGCTGGAAAGCCCCGTCGATTATGCAGGTTCCGGGTGCTCGTGACGTGGCGGTAGAGTTCTTTACCCTGTCGAAAAGCTACAACATGGCGGGCTGGCGTATTGGCTTTATGGTGGGTAACAAAACGTTGGTGAGTGCACTGGCGCGCATTAAGAGTTATCACGACTACGGTACCTTCACGCCGCTGCAGGTCGCGGCTATCGCTGCCCTGGAAGGCGATCAGCAGTGCGTTCACGACATTGCCGCCCAATATAAGCGCCGTCGAGACGTGCTGGTCAAAGGGTTGCATGAAGCGGGCTGGATGGTAGAAATGCCGAAAGCGTCCATGTACGTCTGGGCGAAAATTCCGGAACCATACGCGGCGATGGGATCGCTGGAGTTTGCCAAAAAACTGCTGCAGGATGCGAAGGTGTGTGTGTCCCCGGGCATTGGCTTTGGTGATTACGGCGACACCCATGTGCGATTTGCCCTGATTGAAAACAGTGACCGTATTCGTCAGGCGGTGAGGGGCATCAAGAGTATGTTCCGGGCTGACGGTCTTCTCACCTCAAAGAGCGCCGCTGAACACCCCGCGTCGTCATGACATAAAAAAACAGGAGCCGATGGCTCCTGTTTTTTTGACTGCATGTTCTTCACTAGATCATCAGGGCAAAGGTTCCGGCCCAGACTAAAACAATCACCGAAATGCCCATAAAGAAATATTTCACGTTTCATCGCTCCGCGTATCTTGTGGTACGCATTTAAAAACAGAGTCCACCTGATTATAGAGAACTGAAATCCGGTCAAAACGGAAATGAGAATTTTCCCGTTACGCCGTTAACTCCAGCTCAGAATTCTGTGCTTTCCTGTTGCCAGACGGCGCTAATGTACGCCTAAAAATGAGGGGTGACAAGAGGCATTTTTTTAAATAATTTCCGTTACTTACGAGTGTCGTGGAACGGCGACAGTTTGATTTCGCATCGCAATAAATTCACTTTGGGCGACGCAATGAAAGACGGTTTCTCAACGGGATGACAGGTGATTGAAAAGGTTAGTTTCTTAGCGAAACTAACCTTCCTGAAAGACTTAAATATAGAGCGAGGCTTCGCCAAGAGGGCGGGTTTTGAAACGACGATGCATCCACAGATACTGCTCTGGCGCACGCATAATTTCAGTTTCGATAACTTTATTGATAAACGCTGCCGCTTCGCACTCGTTTTCCGGATAGTTAGCCATTTCAGGGGAGATGTGCAGACGATAGCCTGACTTATCTGCTTTTCTCACCATCGTCACGGTCAGCATGGAGGCGCCAGACAGACGCGAAATAACAAAGGTGCCGTTAGTCGTCGCAACGTCTTTCACCGCAAAGAAGGGCGCAAAGCTGCTGCCTTTCCGTCCATAATCCTGATCGGGTGCAAACCAGACGGCTTCACCTTTCTTCAGCGCTCCAACCATGCCGCGCAGGTTGTTACGGCTGATCATCGCCTTATTGGAACGCATGCGGCCTCGCGTCTGCACCCACTCCATCAGCGCACTGTTGTGCGGTCTGTAGGTCGCCATCATTGGCTGACAAAGCCCCATCACGCGGCCACCCAGCTCCAGCGACATAAAGTGAACGCCAACGACCATCACGCCGCGTTTTTGCATCTGCGCGCGTTTAAGGTTATCCAGACCTTCCACGTCAAACCACTTGCGGACACGCTCATCCGGCCAGAACCAGGCCATGCCGGTTTCAAGCAGCGCCATGCCGATAGACTTGAAGTTTTCAGCGATGAGTTTCTCGCGCTCTTCAGCATTGTACTGAGGAAAGCAAAGCTCAAGATTTTTACGCGCGATTGATTCGCGACGTTTCAGGAAAACGCGGGAAGCGCTGCCCAGTTTCGATCCCAGCAAACGCAGAACAGGGTACGGAAGTTGAACCAGCAGCCAGAGTACGCCAAGACCAAACCATGTAAACCAGTAACGCGGGTGTAAAAATGCGCGTTTGAAATTGGATTGAGACAAAATAGAGAAACCTATGTAGAGCCGGTGAAAGTAACGCATAGTGCGATACCACGTGCCTATTAGACCGTAGTACAAGGTCATGGTTGCAGGCTTTACCGATCTTTACGGCGTTACCTGGCCATAGCTGACATTGGGTGGGCGGCATAATGTAACACCGTTATACGATATGTGCTATTACTCGTTTTTGATTAAAAAAGCGGCACATCAGGAGGCGCTTGATTTTACAGATTTTATAGGTAATCGCATGGAAGCGCCTTTCCTGCCTGAGCGGAAGGCAGAAGGGTTAGCGCTCAGAGGGAAGGCGTAACGAAAAATACGGCATTGTTGATTCGCGCCAAATTAAACATTTACGCCTTTATTTATTCCTTCACATAATAAATAAGAAATTTCTTCGTGAAAATTCTTAAGCGTTATTCATACCATCAATGGAATAGTCATCTGCTTTCATCCATTCCTTTCTTCTTTTAATCGTGCGCAATAATATATTGCCGTTCTTTTGCGCTTTTTGACGTAGTGCTGTGATGCAAATCAAAACAAGATGTTTTTATAAACATCTCTCTGGCTGCAACCCCTTCTGCGATACAAATATTCGATTTGTGAGAAAAGAGCAGTTTCTTTTCCTGAGTTAATTAGGCAATTTGCGATAATGTCTTAGTGGAAAATTCTTAAGAAAATTCTTGCATCGGATAAATGATCTGTGTATTTGATTTTGTTCCGATCATTATTCTATTATTGCGCATCAAGAACGATACCGTGAAGTTGGCATAGCAAAACAAAGAGGGATGATTAGATGGCTGAAAGTTTTCAGAATGAGGTGCCTAAGGCACGTATTAACCTGAAGCTTGACCTGCATACTGGCGGAGCAAGCAAGAAAATGGAATTACCCTTGAAATTGCTTGTTACGGGTGATTTCAGCAATGGGCAGGAAACTGCGACAATATCTGAGCGAGAAAAGATTAACATCACCAAAAATAATTTTGACAGCGTTCTTTCCGAATATTCCCCAAAAGTTAACCTGGCCGTTAAAAATACGCTGTCTGACGATGGTGGTGAGGATAACATTCAGCTGACTTTCCAGAGCATGAAAGACTTCACGCCAGAGCAGGTGGCTGCTCAAATTCCACAGCTGAAGGCGATGCTGGCGATGCGCAACTTGCTCCGCGATCTGAAAGCCAACCTGCTGGATAACCAGACTTTCCGAAAAGAGCTGGAGAAAATCGTTCTTGACCAGTCACTTAGTGCTGATCTGCGAAATGAACTATCTGCACTGGCAGCAAAAAAACCTTAACCATCGCGCTGTTTTAACGGATTAATCAAGGAATGCTCATGTCTGTACAAAATAATACTGCTGGTGGTGAAAGCGTTGTGCTGGAACGTCCCGCTGCGGGAGGGGTTTACGCCTCTCTGTTTGAGAAAATCAATCTGAGTCCTGTCTCCGAGTTGAGCGCGCTAGACATCTGGCAGGATGCGCAGGCGATGTCAGATGCGACCGCTGATGAACGTCTGACTGCCGGTATGCAGGTCTTTCTGGAGTGTCTGACCAAAGCGGGCGCGAAGGTCGAAAAACTGGATAAAAGCCTGATTGATCACCATATCGCTGAGCTCGATTATCAAATCAGCCGCCAGTTGGACGCGGTTATGCACCATGACGAGTTTCAGGCGGTTGAAAGCCTGTGGCGCGGTGTGAAGTCGCTGGTTGATAAAACAGATTTTCGCCAGAACGTCAAAATTGAGCTGCTGAGCATGTCCAAAGAAGACCTGCGCCAGGACTTTGAAGACAGCCCGGAAATCATCCAGAGTGGTCTGTATAAACACGCCTACATCGATGAATATGATACTCCTGGCGGCGAGCCAATTGCGGCGCTGATTTCCGCTTACGAGTTTGATGCTTCAGCGCAGGATGTCGCCCTGCTGCGTAACATCTCTAAAGTCTCCGCTGCTGCGCATATGCCGTTTATCGGCTCTGCAGGCCCGAAATTCTTCCTTAAAGAGTCCATGGAAGACGTCGCGGCGATTAAAGATATTGGTAACTACTTTGACCGCGCAGAGTACATCAAGTGGAAATCGTTCCGCGATACCGATGACGCTCGCTATATTGGCCTGGTCATGCCGCGCGTGCTGGGACGTCTACCGTATGGCCCGGATACCGTTCCGGTTCGCAGCTTCAACTATGTCGAAGAAGTCAAAGGTCCGGATCACGACAAATACCTGTGGACCAATGCCTCGTTTGCCTTCGCGTCTAACATGGTGCGCAGCTTTATCAACAATGGCTGGTGTGTACAAATCCGTGGTCCACAGGCAGGTGGTGCGGTTCAGGATCTGCCTATCCATCTGTACGATCTCGGTACCGGCAATCAGGTAAAAATCCCAAGCGAAGTGATGATCCCTGAAACCCGCGAATTCGAATTCGCGAATCTGGGCTTCATTCCTTTGTCCTACTACAAAAATCGCGACTACGCGTGCTTCTTCTCGGCTAACTCCACCCAGAAACCGGCGCTGTATGACACCGCAGATGCGACGGCAAATAGCCGCATCAACGCCCGTCTTCCGTACATCTTCCTGCTGTCGCGTATCGCCCATTACCTGAAGCTGATTCAGCGCGAGAACATCGGTACCACCAAGGATCGCCGACTGCTCGAGCTGGAGCTCAACACATGGGTCCGCAGTCTGGTGACCGAAATGACCGATCCGGGCGACGAACTGCAGGCGTCTCATCCACTGCGTGATGCGAAAGTAGTGGTGGAAGACATTGAGGATAACCCGGGCTTCTTCCGCGTGAAACTGTTCGCCGTGCCGCACTTCCAGGTGGAAGGGATGGACGTCAACCTGTCGCTGGTTTCCCAGATGCCGAAAGCCAAATCGTAAGGCGAGGGGAAATCAGGGATGAAAATTTACCGCCCGCTTTGGGAGGATGGGGCCGCTCTGGCCCCGCAACAGTTCCAGCAGCAGGCCCGCTGGAATGAGCACGTTGCCGACATGATCGCCCGGATGGGGTTTTCTCATCCCTGGGGCGTGGTTGCGGCAGAATTTGATGATGCTGCACTGGCGCTCGCGCGCCTGAATGTTATCCGTCTGGTCGTACGTTTCCAGGATGGCACGATTGTTGATACGGATCTGGCGGATAATATTCCGCCGGTCTGTGATTTGTCTGCCGCAAACGGCTCTGAGGCTGTTGAGGTGGTTGCCGCACTGCCGCTGCTGAGCGCCAGTGGTGGCAACCTCGATAACGGCCAGGACAGTGAGCGCCCGCGTCGCTGGAAAGCGGAGCGTGTGGTGGTGCAGGAACTGGCCGGCCAAGAAAGCGGGGAGCTTGCGATCCTGCGTCATGCGCTGACCCTGCGCCTGTCCAGCCAGGAAAACGCAGCATACCTGACCTGTCCGGTGGCCCGTCTGGTGCGTAATGCACAGGGGCAGTGGAGCCGGGACCCGTCCTTTATCCCGCCAATGCTGTCTGCTGCTGCCAGTCCGTGGCTTGCCACTGAACTGGGTGACCTGCTGGTCCGTCTGCAGGCCCGTCGCCGTCGCCTGATGGCCATGCGCCGGGAAAGCAATGAGCGGATGGCCGACTTTGCGGTCGCGGATGTCTCCCTGTTCTGGTTGCTCAACGCCCTGAACAGCACCGAGCCGGTGCTGACTGAACTGCTTCAGACGCCTGAGCGTCACCCGGAACTACTGTACCGCGAACTGACCCGCCTGGCCGGCAGTCTGCTGACGTTCTCACTGGAGCATGACGCCGGCGATATTCCTGCTTATCAGCATGCTGCACCGGAGCGGGTATTCCCGCCGCTGCTGGCACTGCTCGATAAGCTGCTGGAAGCGAGCCTGCCGTCGCGGGTGGTGAGTATTCATCTGGAGCATCAGGATCAGATCTGGAAAGGTGCCCTGCACGATGCGCGCCTGCGCGAAGGGGCAGACTTCTACCTTTCCGTACGCTCCGCCATGCCGAACCATGAACTTCAGACGAAATTCCCGCAACTGTGTAAAGCGGGCAGCTTTGAAGATGTTTCGGATGTGGTGAATGTGGCCCTGAGCGGGATGGTTATCAAGCCGCTGACCCATGTGCCGGCCGCTATCCCGTTACGCCTTGAGAACCAGTATTTCTCGCTGGATCTGAGTAGTGAGGCAGCGCGGGCGATGCTGGAAGCGGGAAGCTGCACCTTCTATACCCCGCGCTCACTGGGGGATGTGAAACTTGAACTCTTTGCGGTGCTGCGCACATGAATAAATCCGAACTCAGCCAGATAGAACGCATTTTCTACCCGGGCTGGCTGATGGCCAGCCAGCTGCGCGGTGGCCAGGAAGTCCGGGACGGGGAAGGACTCTATCGCCGGGCCTGCCGTCTGGTGCAGGAGGTGAAAGCTGCCCTCACGGAGGCAGGTTACAGCGACATCAGCCGTGACCATATGGTGTATACCCTGTGTGCACTGCTCGATGAGAGCGTGATGAATCGGGGAACCACCGATGACGGCTACCTGACCTGGCGCCGTGACCCGCTGCAGGCACACTTCTTTGGCACCCTCAATGCCGGTGAGGAACTGTGGGAAAGGATCCGAAGCCTGCTGAAAGAAACTGTGCCTGATACCGCTGTCCTGACCTGTATGTATCGGACTTTGCAACTGGGGTTTGTGGGGCAATATCGCGCTCAGGATGATGAGCGTCGGGAAGATATTGTTCGCGCGCTTGCGGAACGGGTACCGGCTTTTACGTTGGCACAGGACGCTCCCATTGTTGCCCGGGCATCACGCCTGCGTAGCGGCCGTCGCGGGTACTGGCTGAGCTGGGTTGTGGCCGCTGTTGCCCTGGTGGCGCTCTGGTTCTTCCTTTCGTCTTCGCTTACCGAACTGGTAAACCAGACCGTCAGGCCGGGGTAAGCGATGCGGGATGCGTACAGAAGTCTGTTAACTGCCCTTGGCGCTGTACTGGCGCTGTGGCTCATTCTGGGATTCTGGCCACTGTCCACGGGCAGCCGTGTGGCACTCAGCCTACTGGTTGTTTTGGTGTCCGGGGTGATGTTCTGGCGTCAGCGTCGGGCCTCGCAGGCGCGGGCGACCGCTGTCCGGGAAATTGTGGATGAAAACCTGCCGCCGGAAGATTTTCAGGGCGCGGTGATCCTCGTCTGTGGCGACAACGCCCCGCTGTTTGTGTCTGGTTCCCGCCACCGGGAAACCCGGCAGGGATGGTATCTGTGGGTGAAGGATGCAGAGCAGCTGTCACTCCTGGCACAGCACATGAGCCTGGTGCGTCCCGCTCTGGTGTCGCAAATCTCCGTCATGCTGGCGGTGATACCTGAACAGCACACATCCGGTGATGACTTTACCCAGAATCTTCGGGGCTGGCAGCGGGCTGTCGTCCGGTGCCGCGCAGCATTTGGCACGATCCCCCCGCTGTGGACCGTGACTTGGGTATCGCCACCTGTGGCCTGCGCGGAGGCAGAGCCCGTCTGGTTTACGACAGTTAGTCAGCGAAGCGGCATTCAGGTGTATCAGCCTGGTCAGGGCAATGTGTCACTGACGGAGTGGACCCGGGAGAGTGGATCTGACGGACGTCTTTCGCGTCTGAGTCAGGGGCTGTGGCTGGACAGCCTGCTTACCTGGCAGAACAGCGCGGTAAATGACCTGCTGTCGGTACGACAGGGCGAACTGCCTGTGATGAAGCCCTGCGTGCAGGGCATGTGCATGGTGCCGGTGAGTGGTATTGCAGGCAATCTCTGGCAACAGCACATCACTGCAGTGACGGCGCTTTCACCGGATACCGTTGTGGCCACCGGGCCACTGCCGCTGCCTGAACTGCTGCTTCCGGCATTACCCCGACGACGTGGCGTCAGTCGCAGAATGGTTTTCTGGCGTTACGCCGGATTACTGGGTGGGGTATTCCTTGCGCTGGCGATGCTGGCGTCCTGGATGAACAACCAGCGCCTCATCCGGAATGTTGGCGATCACCTTGCGCTATATCACCAGCTGACGGGTAAACCTGTTGCCCCGAAACTGCGTGCGCAGCAGCGCCTGCGGGCCGATGGCGCATTGCTGGACGACTGGCAGCGCCGCGGGGAGCCACTGCGTTATCGTCTGGGGTTGTATCAGGGTCTGCGCCTGATTCCGCTCGTTGAGGCTGCTATCAGCGACTGGGCACCTCCGCCACCGCCTCCACCGGTCATTAAGAAAATCATTCAGGGTCCGAAAACACTTCGCCTCGACAGCATGTCGCTGTTCGATTCAGGCAAATATGTACTCAAAGCGGGCTCTACCAGAATGCTGGTGAATTCACTGGTTGGCATCAAAGCGAAACCGGGCTGGTTGATTGTCGTGTCCGGCCATACCGATAACACCGGCAATCCGCAACTGAACCAGACGCTATCTCTGAAACGTGCTGAAGCGGTACGCAACTGGATGCGTGACACCGGCGACGTGCCGGAAAGCTGTTTTGCGGTGCAGGGCTATGGCGAAAGCCGCCCTGTCGCAACTAACGACACTCCGGAAGGGCGTGCGCTTAACCGACGTGTCGAAATCAGTCTGGTACCGCAGGCCAGTGCCTGCCAGATACCGGGCAATCCCAAAGCGTCATCGCAGGATGATGGCGTCACAGAAAATAAAACGGAGTAATTTACATGGCAATTCCTGTTTATCTTTGGCTGAAAGACGACGGCGGCGCGGACATTAAAGGGTCTGTGGACGTTCAGGATCGTGAAGGCAGCATCGAAGTTGTTGCACAGCAGCACAACCTGTACATCCCGACCGACAACAACACCGGCAAGCTGACCGGAACCCGTATCCACACGCCGTTCCTGTTCACTAAGGAAATTGATTCCTCCAGCCCGTACCTGTACAAGGCTGTTACCACCGGTCAGACCCTCAAGTCTGCGGAATTCAAGTGGTACAAAATCAACGACGCGGGCCAGGAAGTGGAGTACTTCAACACCAAACTGGAAAACGTGAAGGTGGTGAAAGTGAATCCTGAAATGTATGACATCAAGGATCCTTCTAAAGAGAAGCATAACCACCTTGAACGCGTTGAACTGCGTTACGAAAAAATTACCTGGACCTACAAAGACGGCAACATCATTCATTCCGATTCCTGGAACGAACGCGCCACCGCGTAATCCTGATGCGGGCAGGTTTTTCCTGTCCGCAGTTTTTTGCTGAGTGCCTGTCTGAAACGGGCGTTGAGCAAAGAAACCCACAATCTGCCAGCCCGACCTCATGCGCTTTGGTCCCCGTCACGGGAAACAGCGATGGGCGGTAGCATGCCCAGGAACCGACAAAGAGAGAGACTCATGGAAAATCCAGCCATCCTGTTGCGACGTCTGAACCCTTACTGCGCCCGTGCGATGGAAGGCGCGGCTTCGCTCTGCCAGACCCGCGCTCACGCGAAAATCCTGCCTGAGCACTGGCTGCTGAAGCTGCTGGAGCAGGGAGAGGGTGACCTGACGGTGCTGGCTCGTCGCTATGAGTGGGATATGGACGCCATCTGGCAGGATTTGCTGGGCTGGCTGGATACACTTCCTCGCTCTGTTCGCAGTCGCCCGCAGCTATCAGACAGTATTGAGACGCTAATGCAGGAAGCCTGGCTGTTCGCCTCCCTTAACGGCGAAGAGCATATCCGCAGTGTGCATCTGCTGATGGCGCTGGTCGATAAACCTAAACTGGCGGGCTGCGATGGTCTGTGGCCGCTGCTGACTCTCGGGCAGAGCCAGCTTGAGCGTCTTCGCCCGTTGCTGGACGCCCAGTCTGATGAGCGCCCGGATGTTCAACAGGAAGCCGAACTGGCACAAAATCACGGTGGTGAAGTGGAGTTTGTTGGCCGTTCGGTCGGCGCTGAGATAAAAGAAGGCGAACTGATTCCGGCGCTGCAGAACGCGCTGGATAAATTTACCCTTGATGTCACCGCTAAAGCGAAAGAGGGCAAGATTGATCCGGTCTTTGGTCGCGATACGGAAATCCGCCAGATGGTGGACATTCTTTCGCGCCGTCGCAAGAACAACCCGATTCTGGTGGGTGAACCAGGCGTCGGCAAAACGGCGCTGGTGGAAGGTCTGGCTTTACGTATCGCAGAAGGTAATGTTCCGGAAAGCCTGAAGCCGGTTATTCTGCGCACCCTCGACCTCGGCCTGTTGCAGGCGGGTGCAGGAGTGAAAGGTGAGTTCGAACAGCGCCTGAAAAACGTCATTGATGCTGTACAACAGTCGCCTACCCCAATTTTGCTGTTTATTGACGAAGCCCACACCATCATCGGCGCGGGTAACCAGGCGGGAGGCGCAGATGCGGCCAACCTGTTGAAACCAGCGCTGGCGCGTGGCGAACTTCGCACCATCGCCGCCACCACATGGTCTGAATACAAACAATATTTTGAGCGCGATGCTGCCCTGGAGCGTCGCTTCCAGATGGTGAAGGTGGACGAGCCGGACGATGAGACGGCGTGCCTGATGCTCAGAGGCCTGAAATCCCGCTATGCCGAACACCACGGCGTGCATATCACCGATGAGGCGGTCAGGGCGGCGGTCACCCTATCCAGACGTTACCTGACAGGTCGCCAGTTGCCGGACAAGGCGGTGGACCTGCTGGACACGGCTTCCGCCCGCGTGCGCATGAGCCTTGACACCGTGCCGGAGCCGCTGACCCGGATGAAGGCGCAGCTCACGGCCCTGGCGATGGAAAAGCAGGCGCTGATGGAGGATATCGCGGTGGGCAACACCGCTCCCGGTGAACGTCTGGCGGCCATTGAGCAGGACGAAGTCCGCATCATCGTGGAACTCGACGCACTGGAAACGCAGTACGGCCAGGAGCTGAAACTCACGGAAGCACTGCTGGCCTGCCGCGCGGACATCTCCCGTCAGGCGGAAATTGCCGTCCTGCAGACAGAGCTTACCGCCGTGCAGCAGAATAACCCGCTGCTGGGGCTGGACGCGGACGTGCGCACCGTCGCCACGGTGATTGCCGACTGGACGGGCGTGCCGCTCTCGTCATTAATGAAAAACGAGCAGACGGAGCTGCTGAGCCTGGAGAATAACCTCGGTAAACGCGTGGTGGGCCAGGATGCGGCGCTGAATGCCATCGCGCAGCACCTGCGCGCGTCAAAAACCGGCCTCGCGCCGGAGAACGGCCCGCAGGGCGTGTTCCTGCTGACTGGTCCGAGCGGCACCGGCAAGACCGAAACCGCGCTGGCTCTGGCGGACGAATTGTTCGGCGGCGAGAAATCCCTGATTACCATCAACCTCTCCGAGTACCAGGAGCCGCACACCGTGTCGCAGCTGAAAGGCTCGCCGCCGGGGTATGTCGGCTACGGCCAGGGCGGCATCCTCACCGAGGCGGTGCGCAAACGTCCGTACAGCGTGGTGCTGTTGGATGAAGTGGAAAAGGCGCACCGGGACGTGATGAACCTGTTTTACCAGGTTTTCGACCGGGGCTTTATGCGCGACGGCGAAGGGCGTGAAATCGACTTCCGTAACACCGTTATCCTGATGACTTCCAACCTCGGCAGCGACCACATCATGCAGATGCTGGATGAACAGTCGGAAGCCATCGAACCGGAACTGCACGAACTGCTGCGCCCGTTGCTGCGTGACCATTTCCAGCCTGCGCTGCTGGCCCGCTTCCAGACCGTGATTTATCGCCCGCTGACGGAAGCGGCTATGCGCACCATCGTGAAAATGAAGTTGTCACAGGTCAGCAGGCGTCTGAACCGCCACTACGGTCTGACCACGCAGATTGATGAGAGCCTGTACGACGCCCTGACCGCCGCCTGCCTGCTGCCGGATACCGGTGCGCGCAACATCGACAGCCTGCTGAACCAGCAAATACTGCCGGTACTGAGTCAGCAACTGCTCAGCCATATGGCAGCGGGGCAGAAGCCACAGCACCTGCGGCTTGCCTGGGATGACGAGGAGAGAATTGGACTTGAGTTTTCAGACGCGGCTGAACGCTAATCCGGAGGCAGGGAATGACCATTCATGATGCCAGTGCAAAGAAAAAGAAGAACGCCAAAAAACAGGACGATGATTCAGTCAGAAAACTGACCTCCGGAGAAATCGCCTTAGCCAGAATGGTATTTGGTAACCGAATCAATTACGAGAAGGTGAAAATCCATCGCGGAAGCTATCTGCCATTTGGGTTGCAGGATGAACATACAGCAATGACGCCTAATGGTGAAATATATTTCCGGTATTGGTATCGCGATGACTTCTCAACAAGCTTACCATTTTTACGGCATTTATTTATTCACGAAATGAGTCATGTTTGGCAGAGAGAGCGGGGAATGAACGTCATGGCCAGAGGACTGATAAGCTGGCTGGTGAGTTATCGGTATACGCTCGATGGACGACTGTTAAGCGAATATCCAATGGAGCAGCAGGCACAAATCATTGCAGATAATTTTGCTTTGCAAAGTGAAGGGTATTATGGCTGGTTAAAATTGAGGATTGACCATAGTATAACTATGGATGGTGATATTTCTGAATCTGTCATTAAACAAGGATATAAAAACGCGTTAAGAGGTTTTCCATGGTAATTCCGAATGTTTTTCGGGTTCTGCGTGCAAGCCTGCTTGCTGTTATATGTTTGCAAACTTTAACAGGATGTCCGGGGCCTGGCGACAGACTGCACCCAGATGAAGAGGGACATATCATTATTAAAGATGGGAGCGTTTGTTTCCCTGTCAATGGTGGCGATGGTTATGTATTGAAGTACATATCTATTAACCCACGGGGAATAAATCCAAAAGATGAAAAAATCGTATTCAGTCCACAGTTACGGATAAGTAATGAATTACTTTGTATTCCACCGTCTTTTTATCAATTCAATAAAGATGGCCAGTATTTCATTCAGGCAAGCTTTGCCTCTTTAAGGCATGCGGACCGTCCTCGACGTATTGTTTCAGCACTTGAGGTGAGTAAAGGCACGGTTCATAACATACGACCAAACGATATGGAGATCTTAAGGCCGTATGATGAAATGATTAAGAATTGATGAGTGGCATTGTCGGGAGTTAAGTAGTTTTCTTTAGCATGAACAATTTTGAAATGACCGAAAAAATGATTAGAGCCCTTGTTGCGCTATCGGGGCTGGAATTGTAATAACTTTTTCGTACTCGCTGAGTACCCCTGATTAAATCTGCTACTTGCCTTTCGGCAAGAGAGTCATGGACAGCAGATTATCCCATGGAGTCGATATCATGAGTCTGACAGATACGCTCAAGAACACCCTGTCAGCCCTAACTGAAGATGGGCTGAATCGTTACCGTCTGGATATACCATCCTGTACTGCCTCACTGGATGTGGAAGAGTTTAACGGTAATGAGTGCATGAGCGAGCTTTATACTTATACCATCATATTTACCAGCAGCGATCAGAATATCAGCTCAGCACAACTGTTGACTAAGCCTGCCACGCTGACCATGGGGACAGGGCCGCTGATGGGGCTGACCGGGCAGAAAGTGGTGCATGGCGTGGTGACGCATTTTAAGCGTATCAGTGGTTCACGTGACCAGGCGACGTACCAGATTATTATTGAGCCGTTCCTGTCTCTGTTGCACAAACAATTCCGTACCCACCGTTTTTTCGTCAATAAGTCGGTACCGGAAGTTGTCGCTGAGGTGCTGCAGGAACATGGCCTGAAAGGCTGGGAGTATGAGTTCACCCTCAAAGCCGACTATCCGAAGCGTGAGCAGATAAACCAGTACAAGGAAAGTGACCTCGCTTTCATAGAGCGTCTGCTGGCCGAAGTGGGGATTTTCTACTTCTTCACCCTGCAGCCCGACACGCAAACCGAAGTGGTGCACTTCGCGGACAAGCAGAGTGCATGGACCTTCGGTAAAACGCTGCCTCTGAACAGCCCGTCAGGGATGAATGACAATAAAGCCGATTCTGTATGGGGCGTAAACGTCCGGCAAAACGTGGTGGAGCGCTCTGTTACCGCCAGTGATTATAATCACCGTGAAGCTCAGAATATCCTGACTTCTGTACCGGCAGACATGACGCGAGGTGATGGTGATGGTGTGACCTACGGTGATGTGTATCACTACCTGCCACGTCATCTTGAACGTGGCGACAAAATCACACCGTCAGCGGAAACCGGCAACTTCTGGGCCCGCCTTGAGCATGAACGTTTTCTGTCCGGGCAGACGATTATCAGCGGCTGCAGTAATGATGCCCTGCTTTCTCCGGCTCAGGTGCTGACCGTTAGTGAAAGGGCGGTACCGCCGACTTTACCCTCTGAAACGGACAACGGCATTATCATTACCCGCACGGGTTATATTGCCAGCCGTAAGAATGCCCTGATCGTGATGTGGGAAGGGATGCCCTACTACGAGAACCGCTGCTGGCGTCCTGCTGCTAAAAAGCGCCCGGTGGTCAGCGGCACGCTGATGGCGCGCGTAACCAGCGCCAAGGATAACGACATCTACGCCTGGCAGGATGCATCCGGCATGTACCGGGTGAAGTTTGATGCCGACCGTGATGACAAAAAACAGGGCATGGAAAGCATGCCAGTGCGCTTTGCCAAGCCTTACGGTGGTGACAAGTACGGCTTCCACTTTCCTCTGATCCAGGGCACTGAAGTCGCCATTGCTTTCCACGAAGGTGATCCAGATCGCCCGTATATCGCCCATGCCCTTCACGACTCCCGCCACGTTGACCATGTCACTGAAGCCAACAGCACCCGAAATGTGGTCAGGACTGCAGGCCTGAACAAACTGCGGATGGAGGATAAGCGCGGCGAAGAGCACATTAAGCTCAGTACCGAATACGGGGGCAAAACCCAACTGAATTTAGGGCACAACGTCAATGCTTCCAGGGTTCTTCGCGGCGAGGGAGCGGAGCTGCGCACTAACGACTGGGTCAGCGTTCGTGGTGGTAGGGGGATTCTACTCACCGCAGATGCTCAGCCTGACGTCGGCAGTAAAATGCTTGAAATGGACAGGGCTGTAGAACAACTGGAACAGGCACTCACGCTGGCAAGAAGCCTCCAGGCTGCTGCGAAAGGGGCTCAGGCAACGGTGTCTGACATCGACAGCCAAAAGACGCTAAACAGCGCACTGAAATATCTGAAAATGCCAGGAATGCTGGCCAGTGCACCTGCTGGTATAGGCATTCTCAGTCCTGAGGCTGTCCGGCTTGCTTCAGGTGGGGCAAGTATTGGCCTCATGTCAGGTAAAAACACAGATATCAGCACCGGGCAATCGTTCACTGTAGCGGCAAGCGAGGCTGTAAGTTTGTTTGCACAGGCTGCAGGAATGAAAATGTATGCCGGGGCAGGGAAGGTTGATATTCAGGCACAAGCTGACGCCATGAATGTCTCAGCATTACAGGACATCACTGTCGCCAGTGGTCAGGGGAGCGTGAAGGTAAATGCCAGCAAGGAACTGATTTTAAGTTGCGGTGGCGCTTATATAAAGCTTAGCGGCGGGAATATTGAACTGGGATGTCCGGGGAATATTTTGCTGAAAGCGGCCAATGTTAATCAGACAGGTCCTGCCAGTTTAGATACACCGCCGGTGACTTTTCCAAAAGGGTACAGTGAAGGGTTTATCACAACATCATCCGCCAGCGGAGCAGTCAAGCCTTTCACCACATATAAAATTACAACGGCTGAAGGGGAGGTTTATGAGGGCATTTCCGGTGCAGAAGGAGAGACTTCTCCAATATTTACGTCTATGCCATCGCAGTTAAAAATCGAATATCCGCGAAATATTGCTGATAGCCAGGAGGGCGAATAACATGACTACCGCTGTATCCTCACTCTGCCGTAAAAACCCCCATGCTCCATGTGAAGAGCAAATGCCCTACTGGGTCGAATTTCAATTGGTAGATGAGCAGGGAGATCCCGTGGTGAATATGCCATGGACTGTGGAAAGCGCTCATCCTGTTTCCGGGCCGGTGGAGGGATTCACTTATTCTGGTCAGAGCGATGCTGACGGGCTAATCAGCGTTGATATGCCGCATGGACTTGAATTGGCTCTGAAATTAGAATCGAATGCTTTAATAAATGAAATGGAGAAGAGAGCGCTTCGCCCAGGTAGAGATGCAGAAACCGATTCTTTAGTTAGACAGCCTGCAGTAGATGCCGATCATATCTGGCATTACGCCGTAGTCGGTGAACTTAGTTCAGGTTATCCTAATATCGAATTGCATAAAGGTGAAACCTTACCATCCTTCCATTTTCCACCTAACAAGTCTTTCAAAGGACTTACCGTCCGGACAAATGAACTTGAAAAGCGGCATGTTATTGAAATTTGCCCTTTTAGAGCATGGGAGTTGGTATTGCATCACCAGGATGAATATTCAATGGCAAACGCTATCAACCTCGGAGCAAGTGCCTCTCTAGCTTATGCCGATGATAAAGCACTCCGGCCGGAATCAATAACACGATTTTATATAAACCAGTGCCAAGATTTATCGCGTTTACCTCAGCTCCATAAAAGCGGTTTTAGTTACAATACACTAGTGCAGGATGTACCATTTAGCGAGCGATATAATCCTCCTGTTTTCATGGATACCTCTAGAGACACCTCGAAGACTGATAATAAAAGTGGCAGCACCTCTGGAGGGGGGAATTTAGCAAAACCAGAAGGCGATACTCAACTGTATTATGTTTACAATACAGATAAAGTCATTGTCGCATGGAGAGGGACAGCAGGGTTGTATGATGTCGGAACGGATCTGTCATTTAGTCCTATTAGCACTGAGGTATGTGATGTAAATAAAAATATGTGCACAAACTTGAGTCCTGCTGGAAAAGTGCATGATGGATTCCTAAGTGGATATAGTAGATCTGAACGGCTTTTTTCTTCTGAGTTTGATGAGCTCTTAACTTTAATTAGAGCACGAAATTTATTTGTTTGCGGCCATAGTTTGGGGGGAGCGCTTGCATTAATTTACTCTGCTGCACTAAAGTCTGAAAAACCTTTGCTCTACACATATGGTATGCCCCGTACCTTTACCAAGGAGGCAGTTCAGCAGTTATCCGAAATCACCCATTTCCGTCATGTAAACGATAATGATCCCGTTCCAGCAGTTCCACCCGAAGCGAGTCTAGATAATGCGTTATATAACCTCTGGGGACCACTTGGGAAAACTTTAGGGATGCTGTGGTCTGTTGGAGAACTTCTGGCTTACCAAGCTATATCTTGGGGGGATTGCTTTTGGCACCATGGTAATCCAGTTGTATTTCTAACTGCGACACAAAGTCGTGAGTGGCAAGAATGTAAAACAAGTTTGCCCGAACCTGCTGGTTGCATAAATTTAAAAAGGCTTCTTCCGATAAAAGCTAAATTATATCTTGTTCCTTCTTTGTCGGACCAAAAGATGCAAACTGCAGGCCGTAAACAAAAGGAGTTCAGAAGGTCACTAACGGCTAGCAAGCTGGAAGAGATTTTTCCTGACGGACAAAACCCCGACCGTGGAGTAGATTTAACATTTGGCGATCATTTCATGACTTCGTATATGCCTTACATGAATAATAAATTATTGGAACTAATAGATAACGAAGGATTGGTTTATAACCGGAATTTTACTGAGCATCTATATAATGTAGATCGTTTTAAAGAGCAAATGTCGGAACATAAAGATGAAACTCCTGAAAAGGAATATGAAAGAAATGAGATATTCCTTGACATAGAAGGGTTGTTGAAGGCATCACTATCTCCCACTCTGTCTGAATCTTATGGGAATGATGCGCTAGTTCGATTCGCCATTTATGGTGACGAGGTGATTGAAAATGCTTGATAAAAATAAATTCATTTTTTTACCGCTTGTCTTTTTTATAGTCGGAGGTTGTAGTCATGCTACAAGCAATGCAATTTCCCCTCCAGCGGATACCAAATGGGTGACTGTTGAGGTTAGTAATCCTTCAAAATACACAAGACCATTTCCTCTTGAAGTTAGATATATTTCACGTGAATGCCAGAAAAAAAGAGTGAACGGATTTGATGGTTCTGTGGAAGCGGAATCAAGCTATAACGTTATTAAAGTACCTTTGCAGCAGCAGAATGGTGATAAATGGAAAGGTACAGTCGCTATGACTGGCAGGGGGGAGTGTGTATGGAGCTTAAGTTCAATCAATGTGGGGGTTGAATATATAGATGCTACACATCTTGGGAATGATTTAGTACCTGGGACTGCGGTTGGTGTAACTATTGCTTTTGATGCTGATGCTGTGCGGAATGGACAATTTGATACAGTGGCGGGGAATGATTTTAATTACACTCCAAAATACTATCCTTTTATAAAAAAATGGAATGATAGCCCACAGTCTACTATGCGGGATAAATTATATCTCTTCGGTAAGGAAGATGCGTTTTGGAAAGTGAAGTTGGACTATAAACCTAACGAAAATGTTTTAATAAATTACACCCCCTCTATAGACGAAAGTAAAAAAGTATTGATGATATTCCCTAATAAGAAGGGGAAAGATGCTATGTACTCTTTTGTCTATCCAGATGGGAGCGTCATTTCATCAAAAAACACAACACCTGATTTTAGTAAAGTCGACAGGACGAGGGGGGAATAATCAGCTAACCAAATTCGGGCATAACGTCAACGCGAGCAGGGGGCTTCGTGGTGAAGGCGCAGAACTGCGGACTAACGACTGGGTCAGCGTTCGTGGTGGTAGGGGGATTCTACTCACCGCAGATGCTCAGCCTGACGTCGGCAGTAAAATGCTTGAAATGGACAGGGCTGTAGAACAACTGGAACAGGCACTCACGCTGGCAAGAAGCCTCCAGGCTGCTGCGAAAGGGGCTCAGGCAACGGTGTCTGACATCGACAGCCAAAAGACGCTAAACAGCGCACTGAAATATCTGAAAATGCCAGGAATGCTGGCCAGTGCACCTGCTGGTATAGGCATTCTCAGTCCTGAGGCTGTCCGGCTTGCTTCAGGTGGGGCAAGTATTGGCCTCATGTCAGGTAAAAACACAGATATCAGCACCGGGCAATCGTTCACTGTAGCGGCAAGCGAGGCTGTAAGTTTGTTTGCACAGGCTGCAGGAATGAAAATGTATGCCGGGGCAGGGAAGGTTGATATTCAGGCACAAGCTGACGCCATGAATGTCTCAGCATTACAGGACATCACTGTCGCCAGTGGTCAGGGGAGCGTGAAGGTAAATGCCAGCAAGGAACTGATTTTAAGTTGCGGTGGCGCTTATATAAAGCTTAGCGGCGGGAATATTGAACTGGGATGTCCGGGGAATATTTTGCTGAAAGCGGCCAATGTTAATCAGACAGGTCCTGCCAGTTTAGATACACCGCCGGTGACTTTTCCAAAAGGGTACAGTGAAGGGTTTATCACAACATCATCCGCCAGCGGAGCAGTCAAGCCTTTCACCACATATAAAATTACAACGGCTGAAGGGGAGGTTTATGAGGGCATTTCCGGTGCAGAAGGAGAGACTTCTCCAATATTTACGTCTATGCCATCGCAGTTAAAAATCGAATATCCGCGAAATATTGCTGATAACCAGGAGGGCGAATAACATGACTACCGCTGTATCCTCACTCTGCCGTAAAAACCCCCATGCTCCATGTGACGAGCAAATGCCCTACTGGGTCGAATTTCAATTGGTAGATGAGCAGGGTGATCCTGTGGCGAATATGCCATGGACTGCTGAAAGCTCTCATCCTGTATCAGGCCAGGTTGAAGATTTCACACATTCAGGCCAAAGCGATGCTAATGGACTTATCCATATTGATATGCCGCATGGTCTTGAGTTGAAACTGACACTTGACAGTAATCAACTGATAAAGGAAATGGAAAATCGCGTTCTTCATGTTGGTAGGGATCCTATAAAAGATTCGATTGTTCGTCCAAAAACCGAGGATACTGGTTATGTATGGCACTATGCCGTCGTGGGCGAATTATGTCATGAAAAGCCTGATTTACAGCTAAGGGATGAGGAAGAGTTACCCTTATTTCATTTTCCAATTAGTAGTTCATTTAAGGGCGTTAAGGTTAGAACAAATGAACTTGAAAAGCGCCATGTGATCGAAATTTGTCCATTCAGAGCCTGGGATCTAGTGCTCCATCACCAGAATGATTACTCTATGGCCAATGCCATCAATTTAGGGTTGGCCTCTGATTTGGCATATGATGATATAGAAATTATTACTAAGTATTTTATTAGTAAATGTCAGGACCTGTCGACGATACCATCCAGAAAGATTGGTCAATCGACTATTAATGCTTTAGTTGTTGATGTGCCGTATTCTGATAGGTATTTTCTTCCAATAGATATTGATTCGACCAAAGCTGATGATCCTGAAGGAGATACGCAGCTTTATTATGTCTACAACAACAATAAAATAGTCATAGCATGGCGTGGGACTGCCAGTCTGACTGATGGGATAACGGATGCTTCTTTCAGACCAGTAGCGCCCGATAGTTGCAATATCAAATCGGAATGTACTTCATTAGTTCCTGTTGGGAAGGTGCATACTGGTTTTTGGGCAGGCTATACCTTAATAGAACGAAAATTTGAAAAGGAACTTACTGAACTAACGAGAATAATACCGGGTAAAGAGTTATTCATTTGTGGGCATAGCTTAGGAGGAGCGCTGGCATTAATTCATTCTGCTAGGTTAAAAAATAGGAACCCACTTCTTTACACATACGGTATGCCAAGGACGTTCACTAAAAATGCTGTAGATGCATTATCAAGTATTATCCACTATCGGCATGTAAATGATCAAGACCCAGTACCATCAGTTCCACCTGAAGCTGATCTGGATAATCAGTTATATAAACTATGGGGGCCATTGGGAACAACGCTTGGTTTTTTATGGTCGGTCGTTGAGCTAACTGCCTGGCAAGTCGTAGAGTGGGGGGACTGCTTTTGGCACCATGGGAATACGGTCGCATTTTTAACCACAACTCAAAGTAGAAAGTGGCAACAATGTAGTATTGAACTTCCTTACCCAAGAAATTGCATGACCATTCAGGCGAGGCTTCCTGAAAAGGTTAAACTTTATCTTGTTCCTTCGCTGGCGCTTCAGGAAGCCAGGCAATCAGGGCAAGATCAAAAGGCATTTAAAGCTTCACTTACTAAGGAAGATCTTCAAGAATTTTTCCCCGAAGGCATGAATCCAAATAGAGGGATGCCTGCGAATGTTGGAAATCATCTTCTGACATCATATATACCCTATATAAATAATAAATTGTTAGGGTTAGCTTATGAAAAAGGGCTAAGCGATGGAAAGATCTTCACTGAGCATGCCGATAAAGTAGCATCCTTTAATTTACAAATGGACCACTATTCAGGTGAAATCCCTAAGAATGAGTTTGACAGGAATAAAAAGTTTCTTTCGCTCGAGGATTTGCTAAAAAATTCGCTTAGCTCAACCATCTCTGCCGCATCCGGTTCCGATGCTCTTAAAAGATTTGGCCATTATGGTGAAGAGGACATAGAAAATGTATAAGAGATTAAATTCATTCGTCTTGATCCAGTTTGCTTTATTGCTAAATGGATGCGCTCAAGCAACTGACAGAACATTATCACCACCACTAAATACTGGCTGGGTTAGTATTGAGATTAAAAATCCTTCTGCGTATACAAAGCCTTTTCCTCTTGAAGTGTTGTATGTATCAACAACGTGCAAGCGTGAGTTGATGAGTATGCGAGATGGTCAACATTATGAGAAAGTGGGACTCAATCCAATAAAAATACCGCTTCAGGAAAAGGACTCATCCGGTGTATGGATTGCAAAAATTGCAAAAGATGGCGGCGGTAAGTGTAACTGGAAACTGAGTGAATTCAATTTGGGTATTGAATATATTGATGCTACTCACCTCGGGAAGGGGTTAGTTCCGGGAACTGCAGTTGGTGCAACAATTGCGTTTGATGACAATGCAACAAAAAATGGTCGATTTAAGGTGTTTACAGGTTCCGAGCTTTTTTTATCTCCCATGTACTACCCTTTGATAGATAGTAATAAAGATATAAGTGTGAATGATACGTTGAATTTATTTGGTCAGGATGATTTTTTACTGAAAAAGATAGTATCTTCAGAAAAAAATGTTCAAATTAAATTCGAACCGACAATTGATGAGTCTAAAGTCGTCAGGATGATTGCTCCAACAGAACAAAAAGTTGGGGTAAACTATAAAATTATCTACCCTGATGGCACGGTTGTGTCTGATGGATCAACTCACCCTGATGTAAACAGGTTGAAGGATTAATCTCAGCAGCATCCGGTTCTGATGCTATTAAAAGATTTGGTCATTATGGTGAAGAGGACATGGAAAATGTATAAGAGATTAAATTCATTCGTCTTGCTCCAGTTTGTTTTATTGCTAAATGGATGCGCTCAGGCAACTGACAGAACATTGTCACCACCATCGAATACTGATTGGGTTAATATTGAAATAAAAAACCCGTCTTCGTATACAAAGCCTTTTCCTCTTGAAGTGTTATACGTATCAACGACGTGCAAGCGTGAGTTGATGAATATGCGAGATGGAAAGCATTATGAGAAGGTAGGGCTTAATCCAATAAAAATACCTCTTCAGGAAAAGAACTCATCCGATGTATGGATTGCAAAAATAGCTAAAGATGGCGGCGGTAAGTGTAACTGGAAACTGAGTGAGTTCAATTTTGGTATTGAATATACTGATGCTACTCATCTCGGGAATGGTTTAGTACCGGGAACTGCTGTTGGTGCAACAATCGCGTTTGATGACAATGCAACAAAAAATGGCCTATTTAAGGTGATTCAAGATTCTGAGCTCGTTTTATCACCTTCGTATTACCCCTTGATACAAAGTAATAAGCGCATCAGCACAAATGATATGTTGAATTTATTTGGTGAGAAAGACTTTATGCAAATAAAGATGATTTCCTCTGCCAAAAGCATTCAGATAAAATTCATGCCAACTCTTGATGAATCTAAGTTGGTTAAAATGATTGCACCAAAAGAGCATAAAGTCGGAGAGTTTTACAAAATTGTCTACCCTGATGGCTCAGTTGTATCTGATGGATCAACTCACCCTGACGTAAGCAGACTGAAGGATTAAACATGACAAAAGGCTTAGTTTTGCTTGGTGACAAAACCTCTCACGGCGGAAAAGTGATCTCCGCCTCTTCCAATATTACTGTCGACGGAAAAAAAGCCGCATTAGTTGGTGATATGGTTAGTTGCCCGGTAGAAGGGCATGGAACTAATCCTATCGTGGAAGGATCACCGCACCGGACATTTAACGATCGCGCTGTTGTCGTCGATGGCTGCAAATGTCAGTGCGGTTGTACTGTAATTTCAAGTGCTCAGAACAGCACAGTAGGATAATCAATGGGCTGGGAAAGGACGAAAGCAACAACAATGGAGTTGCCTCCTGAGCCATCTTTTATGGGATGGCTCTTGGCTGGTGTTGTTGCCGCGGTTGTGGGTATTTTGCTGTTTATCCTGCATGCGTCAGGCATGGTTAAGGCTCTGGCTGAATTCAATATCTGGTGGCTGGCATCCAGCCCTGTTCATGGCTGGTTTTTCCTGTTTTGTTTACGGGGGTGGCTGTGGGGCAGAACAGTCAATGAACATCAGTTTTTGCAGAAGGAAGCTGAATACGGACAGCAACAGTGGGAAGCCTGGGCTGGACGTTATCTGGCCGTACTCGGAAGCAGCATACTGCTACCTTCCGGAGTGACTTCTGACGCCATTGCTAAATCAGATGCTGCTGGTGCGCCGCAATTTCTTTCACTGACCAGCCATTTTGATCCGAAATCGACGACGTCCACCTCCTTGCTTGAACTGGGGCTGGCCGGTGTACAAGACGCAATCGCGATGTTGCCTGCGACGGTACCATTCAACGTCACCATTATAACCGACATGAATTCGCCAGACTTTGAGACCCGGTTTCGCGAATCATGGGGAAGAACTTACCCGGGGCGTGCGCTAACAGGTTCGGTTTCGTTTTGTAAAACCCTCTCTTTTACCTGGATCGAAGATCGCCTTAAAAACCCCGTTCTCGATATCGATCTTATCCTGATTTTGCAGAGTCAGGCTGCTGAACAATATTCCGATGCACTAGCGTCGCTGATACTGACCAGCGATGATGTTGCTGAAAAATATCAGCTTCCTCACTCTGCCCGCATATTGCGACCGATGCCGCTGGACATGGCAAATTTCAGGGTTGATATGGGTTTGTTCCTCGAAACACAAACGATCGCCTGTCAGACGTCAAAGGTGTTTTGTGACTGCGGGCACTGGAATGACGGGTTTGCTGAGTTAATGACCGCGTCTCAATCACATCTGACACCGTGGGTGCCACAGGAAATTGATGTACTGGAAAAATATAACGGTATTCCAGG
Source organism: Enterobacter sp. ECC-019 (assembly GCF_043974075.1). Lineage (NCBI taxonomy): Bacteria > Pseudomonadati > Pseudomonadota > Gammaproteobacteria > Enterobacterales > Enterobacteriaceae > Enterobacter > Enterobacter sp. ECC-019. Next base: position 4,061,494 of record NZ_CP143759.1, on the reverse strand, counting down.
GGCTGGCAGTGCATGGCTTTTAGCCACATTACTGGCCGACATCGTGTCTGTCAGCAACAAACCTGTTTTAGGGCTGTTTACCTCAGGTACTGATCGTTTTGTCAGTACTGTTACCTCAGGGAGTGGAAATAATGATGCCGGGTAGTACATGGAGCAGAGGGGGGCTTGCCGGCATAATAGCCTGCATCTCAGCGATTATAGTGGCCGTGATCCTTCATTTCGGCCCCTCGCATGGCCTTGATACCCGGCTGAAGCAAGTGCTTGCATTTGTTGCTGTATGGATAGTCTTGCTGATTGTTTTCTATACGCCGTTTATGTTCCGGTTCATGCGGGAAAAGTATCACCGCTGGCGGGAACAAAAGAACAATGCTTTGCCTTCTGATGAATCAAGAGTTGCCCGGACTCCGCCACGCAATGTCACCGTTGATACTATCCGTGACGCCATGCGTAACCTCTACGGTCGGCGTTGGGGCCGCAAAACACGCATTCTGCTGGTCACTGGCATCGCCTCTGAAGTGGAGCAACTGACTCCGGGTCTTACGGTTCAGCTCTGGCAGGAAGACCGAGGCACGCTGTTGCTGTGGGGGGGTGACCTCAATACACCTGCAGACAGCGCCTGGCTGACCGCGCTGCGCAAACTTCGCCGTCGTCCGGTGGATGGCACGGTATGGGTCACCTCGGCCTTTGACCAGCTCTCAGCACCAGGGCTGGAGCAGCCGCTGCCGGTGCCGTCTGAAAGCACCATGGATTCCCTGTCTCACGCCATCAGCGCACGTATGGAAGCGCTTGGCTGGCAGATCCCGCTGTATGTCTGGTCCCTGCACCCGCGAGCTGGTAAGCCGGAAGGACGGGTTGTACAGGCGACCGGCTGTCTGTTGCCTGCCGGTTGTCGTACCAAAGGGCTGGCAGAGCAACTCTCCGCCCTGACGCCAGATCTGACCTCACTGGGCCTGCAGCAGACCTGCGGCGAGGTGAAACACAACTTCCTGCTGACGCTTGCTGACCAGTTGATTCGTGAGCCGGAAAGCGTGACCGCACCGCTGTCGGTGATGCTCAATCCGTATCGCCCGCTGCCGCTGGCCGGTGTGGTGTTCAGTCAGCCTTCAGCCGGTGCAGAACGTGCCGTGCCGCACCACTGGGGCTTGGATAAGCGCTGGGATGTTCTGCCTGAATCAGTCCGGACACTTCCTGCCGGGCTGCGTCCGCGCAAGCCGGGCATTCCATGGCGTAAAGTGTTTGTGTCAGTCGCTGCCCTGGCGATGGTGGGCTGGGCTATGTGGATGAGCATCGCATATGTCACCAACCGCAGCCAGATTGCTGGTGCGAATGCCCAGGCCGCACTTGCCGCCAAACAGAATCAGCCGCTGGAGCAGCGCCTGCACGCGCTGTCTGAACTCCAGAAAACGCTGGCCCGTCTGCAGTACCGCTCTGAGCATGGCGTACCGTGGTACGAAAAGGCCGGGCTGAGTCAGAATAACGCCCTGCTGGCCGCACTCTGGCCACGCTATCAGGACAGCGCGTTACCGCTATTGCGGGATGCGGCTGCAGACCATCTGCAGAAGCAGGTCAGTGCCTTTAACGCGCTGCCTCCGGACAGCCCACTGCGTGAGCAGATGGCAAAAACCACCTGGGAGCAGCTCAAGCTCTACCTGATGCTGGCGCGTCCGGAACACATGGACGCCGCCTGGTTCAGTTCTGCGCTGCTGCACGACTGGCCAAAGCGTGATGGTGTGAAAGACGCCGTCTGGCAGGGTGTGGCTCCGTCACTGCTGACGTTCTATGGCGCGCAGCTGGTCACGCATCCGGAGTGGAAGCTCCGTCCTGATGAGGGCATGGTCAGCCAGGCGCGTTCGCTTCTGGTTCGCCTGATGGGCGTGCGTAACAGTGAATCTACCCTGTACCAGAAGATGCTCTCTCAGGTGGCGCACCTGTATGTCGATATGCGTCTTGAAGATATGACTGGTGATACCGATGCTGCCCGCCTGTTCAGCACCACCGAAATTGTACCAGGCATGTTTACCCGCCAGGCCTGGGAGCAGGCCGTTCAGCCCGCCATCGAGAAGGTGGTGAAGGCCCGCCGGGACGAACTCGACTGGGTGCTCACAGACAGCAAGCGTCGGGTGAATAAACAGGACGAGACCTCGCCGGAAGCGCTGGAAAAGCGTCTGACGGAGCGTTACTTCGCTGACTTTGGAGGATCCTGGCTGGAGTTTCTGAACAGCCTGCGCTGGAACCGGGCGACCACTCTGTCGGATTCCATTGACCAGTTGACCCTGATGGCCGACGTGCGTCAGTCACCTCTGGTGGCGCTGATGAATACCCTGAACGTACAAGGGCGTACCGGACAAACCGGGGAGGCGATTTCGGATTCACTGGTGAAATCAGCGAAAAATCTGCTGGGCGGTGATAACAAGGATGCCATTGACCAGAGTGCCGGCGTTCATGGTCCGCTGGATGCGACCTTTGGCCCGGTGCTGGCGCTGATGGATAAAAGCAACACCGGTGTGCGGGCGCTGAGTCTGCAGTCCTATCTGACCCGCGTGACGCAGGTGCGTCTGCGCCTGCAGCAGGTGACCAATGCTGCTGACCCGCAGGCAATGACTCAGACCATTGCCCAGACCGTATTTCAGGGGAAAGCCGTGGACCTGACCGAAACCCGCGACTACGGCAGCCTGATTGCCGCCGGTTTGGGTCAGGAGTGGAGCGGTTTTGGGCGTACGGTGTTTGTGAATCCGATGGAGCAGGCCTGGCAGCAGGTGCTGACCCCGGCGGCCGACAGCCTCAATGCCCAGTGGCAGCAGGCAGTGGTGGCTGAGTGGAACAGTGCCTTTGGTGGCCGTTATCCGTTCAATAGCTCCAGCAGTGATGTTTCCCTGCCGCTGCTGGCTAAATACCTCAACGCCGATTCCGGGCGTATCGCCCAGTTCCTGCAGACCCGTCTCAAAGGTGTGCTGCACAAAGAGGGTAACCACTGGGTACCGGACAGTATCAACTCGCAGGGGCTTGCGTTTAACCCGGCGTTCCTTAACGCCATCAACACCCTGAGTCATATCTCAGATGTGGCCTTCACCGAAGGCAATGCGGGTATGAACTTCGAACTGCGCCCGGGCACCGCCGATGGCGTGATGCAGACCGACATGATTATCGACAGCCAGAAGCTGACTTATGTGAACCAGTTGCCAGCGTGGAAGCGGTTCACCTGGCCTGCGGATACTGAGGCCCCTGGTGCCAATCTGAGCTGGATTAGCACGCAGGCGGGCACCCGCCAGTACGCCGATATTCCGGGTGCCTGGGGCTGGATACGCCTGCTCGATAAGGCTGCGGTCAGGGCTTATCAGGGCGTGGGCAGCAGCTACAGCCTGAACTGGAAGGCACAGGATGGTCGTTCGCTCAATTATACCCTGCGTACCGAAGCCGGCGAGGGTCCGCTGGCGCTGCTGAAACTGCGTAACTTCCGCCTGCCAGAAACTATCTTCAGCACCACCGGAGTTGCAGCGTCAGACCAGGTCGCCAGTGCGAACAGTGATGCAGAGGAGGTTTACTGATGAGCACGCTCAATGCCTTACTCAGTGCCTGCCAGACAGAGCAGAAACCTCTGCTTGCAGCCACCCGTGAACGTGTGGCGCAGTGGGAAAGTTGGCTGCAGCCGCTGTCCGGGCAATCGTCCGCGGGCGAAGACCCGGGCTATGACGATGACTTCCAGCAGATGCGTGAAGAGGTCAACAAACTCACCGGTGCGGATACAGAACTTATCTGCCGGCTGGCAGAGAAGCTGCTGACCACCACCGCCAAAGATATCCGTGTGGCGACGTACTACTGCTGGGCGAAGCTACACCGCGAAGGTGAGCAGGGGCTGGCCGAAGGACTCGAGTTGCTGGCTGGTCTGCTGGAGCGCTTTGGACCACAGCTGCACCCGCAGCGTGACCGCAGCCGTAAAGCGGCACTGGAATGGCTGGCCGGGTCGCGCATGACTGATTCACTTTCACTGTACCCGGAAGTGGTCAGGATCGATGCGATGCGAACCACTGGTGCGCTGCTGCTGATATCACAGCTTATTGAGAATGAGCTGGATGAAACCCGTCCCGAACTCAATGCGCTGTACAGCGCGCTGGAAAGCCGTTTGCAGAAAGCGGGAGGCGTGGATGCGGTGGTGCCGCAGAACGCCAGTACCAGCGAAACCCCTTCGGCTGCCAGCCACAGTGATGCCCCGTCAATCGGACGCATCACGTCCGGTCAGGATTTGCTGGCCCAGGCCCGCACCCTTACCGAATACCTGCGTGAGCAGCCAAATGGCTGGCTGTCAGCACACCATCTGATGAAGAGTCTGCGTCACGACACCCTGCGGGCTATCCCGGCCCCGGATGCGCAGGGGAAAACCCGTATCGAACCCCCAAGGGCGGATCAACGCGCGTTACTCAAACGCCTCTACCTGCAGCAGAACTGGGCTGAAATGCTGGAAACGGCCGACAGCACATTTTCCCGCGGAGCCAATCACCTGTGGCTGGATTTGCAGTGGTACATCCACCAGGCGTTGACGAAATCCGGCCAGCAGACGCTGGCCGATATTGTCGCGGCTGACCTGAAAGGGCTGCTGTCGCGACTGTCCGGGCTGGAGACACTGGCGTTCAGTGACGGTACCCCGTTTGCGGATGAAGTGACGCTGAACTGGATCCAGCAGAGCGTGCTGGACACCGTCGGTGGGTGGGGGGATGACACACCATCAGCCCCGGTCACCTCTGGTAACAACGATATTCTGGCGCTGGAGCCCGAAGCTGTGGCACTGGCCGACAGTGAAGGGCCGGATGTCGCGCTGGGCTGGTTGCAGACCCGGCCGGGTATGACCACCGATCGTCAGAAGTGGCTGTTGCGTCTGATGATGGGCCGCATTGCCGAGCAGTACGGTAAAAATGACCTGGCGGTACACCTGTTTGCCGAGTTGGGTGAGCGAGCCCGTGAAGTGACCCTCAGTGACTGGGAGCCTGAGCTGTTGTTTGAGGTTCAGGCCCGCCATCTGAAACTCCTGCGCCTGAAAGCCGGTCGCAGTGAGGCTGATAAGGCCCGCCTTACGCCGGTAATGGACCAGTTACTTGCCGGACTGATTGCCGTCGATCCTGCCCGTGCCGCCGTGCTTTGCGGTTAAATCCACAGGAACAGAAATAAATGGAAGATTTGACCCTGCGTTATTACGACGCGGAAATGCGCTACCTCCGTGAAGCCGCAAAAGAGTTCGCGCAGACCCATCCCGATCGTGCAGCGATGCTCGACCTGGATAAAGCCGGGACTCCCGATCCGTATGTTGAACGGCTGTTCGAAGGCTTTGCTTTCTCAATGGGACGGCTACGGGAGAAGATCGACGACGACCTGCCGGAACTCACCGAAGGGCTGGTCAGTATGCTCTGGCCACACTACCTGCGAACCATTCCGTCACTCTCGGTGGTTGCGTTCACGCCTGCGCTTCAGACTGTTAAGATGGCGGAAGTGATGCCCGCGGGTCTGGAAGTATACTCCCGCCCGGTGGGGCCGAAAAACACGACCTGTCGCTACCGCACCACCCGTGATGTAATGCTCAACCCGCTGAATATCTCTGGGGTGACCATGACCACTGAGCCGGACGGGCGCTCGCTGCTGCGGATGCGTTTTGCCTGCAGCACGCAGGCGGACTGGTCCCATGCTGATCTCAGCCACCTCAGTTTGTATCTCGGGGCGGATGCCCCGGTCAGCAGCCAGCTGCATCTGATGCTGACCAAACGACAGGCTGCCCTGTATATGCGTCTGCCCGGGCAGACCGACCGTATTCGCCTCGACGGGTATTTCTCGCCGGGTGGTTTTGCGGAGGAAGACAGCCTGTGGCCTAAGGGCGATACCGCCTTCAGTGGTTACCAGCTGTTGCTGGAGTATTTCACCTTCCGTGACAAGTTTATGTTTGTCCACCTCAACGGCCTGGATGACATTACACCGCCTGCCGGAGCGGAGTATTTCGACATCGAAGTCGTGTTCAGCACACCGTGGCCATCAGAGCTGCCGGTCACCGATGACGCGGTTCGTCTGCACTGTGTGCCGGTGATTAACCTGTTCACACTGGAAGCTGACCCGCTCACCATCACCGGACTGGAAAGTGAGTACCTGCTTCGGCCTAAGCGACTGCAGGACGGGCACACGGAGATTTACTCGGTGGATTCTGTTACCGGCTCCAACCGTACCAGCGATGCGGAGTACGTGCCGTTCAGCAGCTTCCGCCACAAGGGGGGAATGATGCGCCGTCATGCGCCGCCCCGCTATTACCACACCCGCGTTAAGCGCGGTGTCACCGGGCTATATGACACCTGGCTTATCCTCGGCGGGCACCAGTGGGAAGATGACCGCCTGTTTGAGCGCGAAGCCGTGTCACTGCAAATCACCGGTACCAACGGTCAGTTACCGCGCCGGGCATTACAGAGTACGCTGCTGGATCGCTGTGAGCAGGTGGTACAGACGCCGCTGTCGGTAAGAAACCTCTGTAAGCCGACGCTGCCGGTTTACCCGCCTGCGGAAGACCGTTTCCACTGGCGGGTATTAAGCCACCTCGGCTCCGGATTCCTGAACATGATGAGCACCGCCGAAGTGCTGCGCGGGACGCTGGCACTCTATAACTGGCAGGAAGATGAACTGAACACCCGGCGCCTTGAGGCGATTCAGCATGTGGAGCATCATCGTCTTCAGCGCTTTGAGCAGGGCTACCTGCTACGGGGCCTGGATATCGAAGTGACCCTCGACAGCAATGGTTTTACCGGTGAGGGCGATATTCATCTGTTCGGTGAAATGCTTAACCGGTTTTTTGCGTTGTATGCCGATATGAACCAGTTCAACCAGCTTACCCTCATCGTTCAGCCAGAAGGAAAATGCATCCGGTGGAAAGAGAATCACAGTCCGCGCCTGCCTGGCTGATGGAGCGGCTGGGTGACCGGCTGCCATTTATCAACTTTTACCGCTTCTGTCAGTTGCTGGAGCAGAGCCAGCCGGACAAACCGGTTACGGGCAGCACCTGGCAGGTACGTCATGAGCCGGTACGTTTTCGACCGCACCCGGGGATGGGCTTCCCGGCTTCAGAAATCAGGTCATTCGAAGCTGCTGAGTACTCGCATCTTTCGCCGACGGTACGTATCACCTTTATGGGGCTCTACGGCGTGGAGTCCCCGCTGCCGACGCACTATATCGATGACATTACCCAGCGACGGGAAGGGTATGAGGCCACTGCGGATTTCCTCGATATCTTCAACCACCGGCTGATAGCACAGTACTACCGCATCTGGCGTAAATATTCCTACCCGGCAACCTTTGAGGAAGGCGGTAAGGACAACACCTCGCAGTATCTTCTGGGGCTGGCCGGGCTCGGGATTAACGGCTGCACGGACAATATCGCGACCCCGGCTTCGCGCTTTCTGGCACTACTGCCGGTCATGTTGCTGCCGGGGCGTACCGCGGAAGGCATGGCCTCGCTGGTGCGCCTGCTGGCACCCAACACGCAGGCGAAAGTCTGGCACCACGACAAACGCCGTGTGCCGCTGAAGAAGCTCCTGACCATGAGCGTCAGTCAGCCCGTCACCCTGACAAACCGTCCGGTGATGGGCAGCTATGCCACCGACGTAAACAGTCAGGTGCTGATGCATCTCACCACCACTGACCCGGCAGAAGTGCAGGGCTGGTTACCGGGTGGGGAGCTTCGCACGGACCTGATGGCGCTGCTGCATGTGTATCTTGGGGCACGACTCGATGTCCGCCTGCAGCTGTGCGTCGACCGAACTCTGCTGCCTGACGCGACCATGAGCAGTAAACCTAACGCCGGTGCGGTGCAGCTGGGCCGCACTGCCATGATGCGACCGCTGAATGCGGCTAAGACCGCATCAAACCCCAAAACGATCACCATTAATCTGGGCCGCTATGAGCGGGTACAGGAAAATATTCACCGCAGGGAGACCGATGAAGATGGCGATTACCGCTGGTAAATTTCCTCTGATTGCGCTGGCCGCCGGTATCACACTGATGCTGGCTGGCTGTGGGCTGACTCAAAAAGTGACAGACGACACCGTTGCCGTGACTAAATCGATTTTTTACAAACAGGTAAAAACCCTCCACCTTGATATCCGCGCCCGTGAGGCCGTCAACAGCAATGCTGGTGGTGTGGCACTGTCGACGGTGGTACGTATTTACCAGCTTAAAGACCGCAAAACCTTCGACAGCACGGACTATCCGTCACTGTTTAAGGCTGACAGTCAGGCCATTAAAGCAGACCTGGTAGCGGAGAAAGATATCCGCCTGCAGCCGGGCGGGGCGGTACCGGTTGATATGCCGATGGAGGAAAGTGCGCAGTACGTGGCGGTGGCCGGGATGTTTATGTCACCAGATCAGGAAAACAACACCTGGCGTGTCGTACTGAGCCGCGATGACCTTGATCCGGATAGGGCGCGCGTCATCGAAGCGGGCAATAACCGCCTGACCCTGAAGGCGCTGAAAAATGAGTGAGTCATCTCGTCCTTCATTGTATGAAACACTTTATGGCAACTTCACCGGCGGCCTCGACCTGCATCAGGTGAGCGATCAGAATCAGGTCATCCTCTCGGTACTCGATAACATGCAGCGCGTTCTCAACTGTCGCGCCGGCACGCTGGCGCATCTGCCTGACTACGGGCTACCCGATACGACCAAAATTCTGCAGGGCATGCCGGGAACGGCCCATGAGCTTATGGGCACATTGTCTGCCGCCCTGCTCAAATATGAGCCGCGCCTGAAAAAGATAGACGTTGTTCTGCTGGAGCAGAACGTACCCGGCGAGTTGCGCTATGCGATTGACGCCGAACTTAAAGGGATTGGTCTGGTGCGCTACGGCACTGAGTTTATGCCCGAAGGACGGGTTCTGTTGCGGCATCTCAGGCAACAGCAGTATCTCGACACAACAACCCGTATATAAGGTCTGATAACACCATGTCCGTAAAATCACAGTTCCTGAAGAAGCTTCAGGACAGACAACCCGTTCCGGCTTCTCCTGGCAGTAAGAGTCAGGCTGATATTGCAGAGTTTCGCCTGAGAGTGGAGCAACTTCAGACACAGATGGATGAGTGGCTGACAGGTACCGGATTGAATGTAAAGCCACTGACGGTATCCGTTCTGGATCTTCTGGTTGAGGGCGGGGCTTTCGAGATCTCCGGTATCGTTTTGCACTATGACAGCCGGGCGGTCAAATTTATGCCAATCTTTCTGTATGGACAGGGCGTCGCAGGTTGTGTCGAGGTAACTTTCTGCTCCGGAGACAAGGTGATTTCTCAAGGACGCCTGTTCATGCGGGTGGGGAACGTAAATGGCTGGTTCTTTACTCCCCCTGATACCTCATCCCGGTCAGGACAACTATTTGATGAAGGTATTTTTTACGGTCTAATTTTAGCGCTGCTGCCATAGCGATAACATTTATTCCTTTTATGAGTCATTGCATTTTTAATCGCCAAATAGCCTTACAGATCAACTGACGAAATTCACCACACCGATATGCAGGCCCTCCAGGATGACCACACATATAACGCTAAAAACCGGCGGCGACCCGCGCACGCTGCCAGATTACGCCGCCCTCCGCGATGAACTCAGCAAGCTGACGCACCCTGCTCGCCCGGATGTGAACTGGCAATATGTCGAAAGACTCAGTCTCTCTCTATTTGAACAAAACGGTGTGGAGTTGCAGACTGCGGCCTGGTACACCCTTGCCCGTTCGCAGCGGTCTGGATTAGCTGGCATGAATGAAGGGCTGGCGATCCTGGAGGCCTTGATTAGCCGCCAGTGGGATGTTCTCTGGCCGCAGTCGTTACAGGTTCGTATGGAAATCCTGAGCAGCCTGAGCCAGCGTCTGCAGCAGCACATGCGTATGCTTCCATTTAACGACGGTAATCTTAGCGAGCTTTATAGCGCTGAAGAATTGCTAACCGGTCTGGGGGCGGCGCTCCAGCGCCTTGAGCTCAAACACCTCAGCCAGTTCGATACCTTACGAACGTTGATACATTCAAGTGCTGCAAGGCTGGAAAAAAGTAATAGCGCATCAGGTTTGAATGTGGCCATGAAGCCCGTTATCGAATCTTCTCTTGAGAGGGCTGAACCGATCGAAGAGGTGAAATGGGTATATGTTGTGCAGCAGGAAAATGAGCCGAATGTAGAGGAGCGTAGCACCACTGCCGCACTTGTCAGTTACTGGAAACCCTTTGTCGCCGGGATGGGTTCTACGCTGGTGGTATGCGTCGCCGTAGCATGGGGAGGGGGCTTTCTCTCCAGGCCCGATCCCTTAACGACTCAGGCTTTTGCCTCGCTGGCGCCGTTACCTGAAGTGCTTACGCCTGTTCAGCAAGACGCGTTAATACAGCGAGGTGCTTTACCGGCAACGTTTATCTCAGACACACAGCAGCAGCTTGCCCGACTGGATAAACTGCCTCCTGACTGGAATATCTCCTACAGTCTTCAGCTGTTAGCACAACTCCAGACATTGCGGCCGGATGAGGCGAAAACGCTCACCATGCAGTGGCAGCAGAAATTTAACGCGGCTGCGTTGCCTGTCGACGCAATGAACAGCTGGTATCAGGGAATGATGAAGCTGCAGCAACTGAGTAATCGGCTAAGTAGTCTGGATGAGCCAAAAGGAAAATATATAACGGTGAGCGAGCTTAAATCCGTGGTTTTTTCAACTATACAGTCATTTAACCAGGCGATACCGGCTGAAGAGCAGCTCAGACGCCTGTCGCAGTATCCTGCCGGAACTGCGCTTCCTGAAGCTGAGAAGACCCAACTGGAACTGCATCTTAAACAACTGGCAGCACGGTATGTTTTAATAAAACAGGGTTCTTCAATTCTGGCAGTTGACAGGTGAATATGCTGGAAAAAGCTTGGAGGTCGAAGTGTCCCCTGCAGGAATCGAACCTGCAACTAGCCCTTAGGAGGGGCTCGTTATATCCATTTAACTAAGGGGACGAGGCGGCACGAGTATAGCTCTATTTACACTTTGGGTTAAGCGCATTGCCGCCTGACTGCTCAAAGAGTCACCATTCAGGTCGATTTTTTTGTCGATTTATCATCATTTTCCCGAGCCTTAAGCTCAGCTTTGCGTTTGTTCGACATGTCGTTGCGGATTTGGGCATGGCTTAACAGCGCGAAGATAAACGTTCCACCGCAGATGTTTCCCGCCAGCGTCGGAAGGGCGAACGGCCAGAAAAAATCGCTCCAGTGAAGCGTACCGTTAAAGACCAGATAGAGGATTTCCACGCTACCGACCACAATATGCGTGGTGTCCGCCAGCGCAATCAGCCAGGTCATCAATATAATTACCACAATTTTGGCGCTCCCCGCTGAAGGAAACATCCACACCATCGTGGCGATAATCCAGCCGGAGATGATGGCATTTGAGAACATTTCTATCGGCGTGTTTTTCATCACGTCCATGCCAATTTTCACAAACGCATCCCGGGTGGGTTCATCAAAGATCGGCATATATTCAAACGCCCATGCCGCGATGCCCGTGCCGATAATATTACCCAGCAGGACCACGCTCCACAGACGCATCAATAAACCAAAATTACCGAGGGTGGGGTTTTGCATCACCGGCAGCACGGCGGTCACCGTGTTTTCGGTAAACAGCTGCTGGCGGGCCATGATGACAATAATAAAGCCGAAGGTATAGCCGAGGTTCTCCAGTAAAAATCCGCCGGGTACGCCTTCCAGCTGCACATGAAATATCCCTTTTGCGAGTAGTGAAGCGCCCATTGATAGCCCGGCAGCGATGGCTGACCAGAAGAGAGCCATCGCATCGCGCTCCATCTCCTTTTCGCCATCCTGGCGGATATGCTCGTGGATGGCCATCGCGCGGGAGGGGAGGCGATCTTCATCAATTTCTATCTTCTCGCCGCGTGCTTTCTCCTCGCTTTCAATTTCAATATCCTCACTGTTCTCGCCAATTTTTTCTTCGCCCACGTCTTTCATATTTGCTCCCGGAGGTTGAACTTTCTGTTAAGCGTAGCGGCTTTTATCGGGATGCCTGTGGGGATGCTCTTAAATTGGCGGGAATGACAACAAAGGTGATACATCTCTTTCAAAGTCATTATAAAATTGGCAGCGAAACGAATTCCAAAAGCCAGGCTATGCTGAGATCAGAGTCACGGTGGTTACTGCCCGTAATTGTGCTCATAGACATCGGTAAACGTGCTGTTACAATCGCTTGCACGTTTACAGACGGAGCGTCAACGGCTCCGTTACGGATGGCAATCAACGATAGCCATACTGAACAGGGAGATATTTATGAAACTTCGGCTGTCGGCGCTTGCGCTTGGCGCGACGATGCTTGTGGGCTGCGCCAGCTCCGGTGAGCAAACGGGACGCTCCGATCCTCTCGAAGGATTTAACCGCTCAATGTATAGCTTCAACTACAACGTACTGGACCCGTATGTGGTTCGTCCGGTGGCAGTAGCATGGCGCGATTATGTTCCACAACCCGCGCGTAACGGATTAAGCAACTTTACCAGCAACCTTGAAGAACCTGCGGTAATGGTGAACTACTTCCTGCAGGGCGACCCGTATCAGGGGATGGTCCACTTTACCCGCTTCTTCCTGAACTCCATTCTGGGGATGGGGGGCTTTATTGATGTTGCAGGTATGGCTAACCCGAAACTGCAGCGTGAACAGCCGCACCGTTTCGGTAGTACGCTGGGGCATTATGGCGTTGGTTACGGCCCTTACGTTCATCTGCCGTTCTATGGCAGCTTCACCGTGCGTGATGACGGCGGTGATATGGTCGATACGCTGTATCCGGTTCTGTCGTGGCTGACCTGGCCGCTGTCGGTGGGTAAATGGACGGTGGAAGGGATTGAAACCCGCGCGCAACTGCTCGACTCTGATGGTCTGCTGCGCCAGTCTTCTGACCCGTACATTATGGTACGTGAAGCGTACTTCCAGAACCATGACTTTATTGCCAACGGCGGTAAGCTGAAGCCGGAAGATAATCCAAACGCGAAGGCGATCGAAAACGAACTAAAAGACATCGATTCGGAATAAATAAAAAAGGTGAGCAATGCTCACCTTTTTTGATTCTAATGCGATTAGAACGCGTAGTTGAAGTTCGTACCGAACAGCCAGGCTTTACCTTCAGAGGTAAACTCGTACGGACCTTCCTTGAACGTCACTTTCTGACCGTGCATATAAGATACGCCCGCATCGATGGAGGCATTTTCGTTGAGCGCATAGGTCGCACCAGCACTTAACCAGAAGCGGTCCTGATCCGGAATGGAAATGGAACGTTTGTCTGCCGGAACCGGGCTGTCGTCAAATGCGATACCGGAGCGGAAAGTCCAGTTTTTATCGTAGTAGTAGGTGGTACCCAACGCAATACGATAGGCGTCGTGGAAGCTCTCATCCTTATAGAACAGCGTTTGACCATTATTGCCGGTCGCTTTCAGCTCCTGGAACTGGCTCCAGCTGGTATAGGCCAGACTGTAGTGAATAGCCCATTGTGGTGCAACGCGGTTGTAACCGGATACTTCCCACATTTCAGGTAAATGCAGTGACAGTGAACCTGGAACGGTCTGGTTGGACGTTCCCCAAGGAATGGTGGTGCCCGCACCTGGAACCAGATTGTTCACAGGCTTCAGGATGCCGCTCTTGTAATCGCCGTCGAAGTCAATTTTCACTTCGGAACGATAGGTCAGACCCCAGCGGTTGTTTTTGTCCAGCTCGTACAGGATACCGGCGTTCCAGCCATAGCCCCACTCATCGCCTTCAAGACTGGCAATTTTATTGCTGTTTTTTGGCAGGCGAGCAGTCTGTTCCCCGGAATAACGTTCGATTTTGGCATCGGCATAGACGGCATCAAAGCCCAGACCAAAACTCCAGTTATCGTTCAGGCGATACGCACCGCTAAGGTTGAGGTTCAGCGTAGTAAGGTCTGTTTTACCGCCGTATTCGCCTGCCGGGTAGTTGTTATTGAACTCGGTAGCAAGGCCGTAGTTAGACGTTACGGAAGCACCCCAGCCAAACTGTTCATTGATAGGCGCAACGAAGTGCAGGTTCGGGATCCACGCTGTTGGGGCAATATTGTCCGCTTTAAGGCTAGCACCTGAAGGCGACTTGCCGGAAATATTGACATCAGGATCGATATACACCGCACCAGCAGAGAAGGTCGGACGATCAAACATCATGATCAATGCAGGGTTACGACTCGCGTTACCTGCATCATCAGCAATAGCGCCTTCCCCGGAATACGCACGGCCAAGGCCAGAGGAAGAAAATTCGTTTAACTGAAAGCCCGCTGACCATGCGGAAGTGGAGACGAGTGCCACTGCGACTGCCAGCGCAGTCTTGTTGAACAGGGTTTTCTGGCTCATGACCATAACCTCATTGAGTTATTTTTATTCAATAATTGTTACATACCGTAACAGGAGCGCGAAGTGTAGGGTCTGAGGTATGACAGACAAATCAGACCAGTGGCCAGAGTATAGGTCTGACCAGCTGGAATGTTGCAAGTTTGTTTATTAATATTTTCAAACATGTTTCGTGAAACGAGATCTGGTTGGCAAAATTGTGACCATCGCGACTCACCCAAAAGGGCGGTTTTTGTTTTAGATCATTTTTTAGTGTGATATTGGTCACTTATCCGATTTTGCGCCATTAACGGCTGGAGAGAGCCCGCGCCGGGGCGTAAAATAGCAGCATCGTGTTTATCTCGCGCGCTGCGCGAATACAGAGGAAATTGAGCTATGAGTAAATGCAGTGCTGATGAAACCCCGGTTTGCTGCTGTATGGATGTTGGGACCATCATGGACAACACCGATTGCACCGCCTCTTACAGCCGCGTATTCACCAACCGCGCCGAAGCGGAAGAGACCCTGACCGCGCTGAGCAAGCGTGCGCGTGATGTTGAATCCGATCCGTGTGAAATCAAGTCTACCTTTACCGAAGTGGAAGGCGGCGTGAAACTGGACATCGACTTTGTCTTCGCCTGCGAAGCAGAGACGCTGATTTTCCAGTTAGGCCTGCGTTAATCCTTAATTGCCCGGCGGCGCTTCGCTTGCACGGGCCTACGATCGCGTAGGCCGGGTAAGGCAACGCCGCCACTCGGCAAGAAACCGCATAAATGCCTCTGCCATGCAGGGGCATTTTCTTTTTCTTCTCTGTGCCTTAGCTCGCACTTTTTCGTTTCCCCAATTGGCTGAATGTAAAAAAATGGTTAAGACTATTATCAGGTCAGACCACTTTATGTTTGAGAAAATTTTTTACAGGGGAGTGTTATGAGTCAGGCATTACCGCTTATTACCCGTCAGGGCGATCGCATTGCCATAGTCAGTGGATTGCGCACGCCATTTGCGCGTCAGGCAACGGCGTTTCATGGCATACCGGCCGTCGACCTGGGGAAAATGGTAGTGGGGGAGATGCTGGCTCGCAGCGAAATTCCGCCTGAGGTCATCGAACAGCTGGTATTCGGTCAGGTCGTGCAGATGCCTGAAGCGCCCAATATTGCGCGGGAAATCGTCCTCGGTACCGGAATGAACGTGCATACCGATGCCTACAGCGTTAGCCGCGCCTGCGCAACCAGTTTCCAGGCCGTGGCTAACGTCGCCGAAAGCCTGATGGCGGGCACGATTCGCGCCGGGATTGCGGGTGGGGCGGACTCCTCTTCAGTGCTGCCGATTGGGGTCAGTAAAAAGCTGGCGCGCATCCTGGTGGATGCCAATAAAGCCCGCACGATGGGGCAGAAACTCAAACTCTTCTCACGTTTACGCCTGCGCGACCTGATGCCTGTACCACCTGCCGTCGCGGAATACTCCACCGGCCTGCGCATGGGCGATACCGCCGAGCAGATGGCTAAAACGTATGGCATTACACGTGAACAGCAGGATGCCCTGGCGCATCGTTCACACCAGCTCGCTGCGAAGGCCTGGTCGGAAGGCAAACTTGCCGACGAGGTGATGACGGCTTACATCCCGCCTTACCGTGAACCGCTCGCGGAAGATAACAATATTCGCGGCACCTCGACGCTGGCGGATTACGCAAAGCTGCGCCCGGCGTTTGACCGCAAGCACGGCACGGTGACGGCGGCGAACAGCACGCCGCTGACGGATGGCGCAGCCGCCGTGATCCTGATGACCGAATCCCGCGCGAAGGAGCTGGGCATCACTCCCCTGGGGTATTTACGCAGCTATGCCTTCACCGCCATTGATGTCTGGCAGGACATGCTGTTAGGTCCTGCGTGGTCTACGCCGCTGGCGCTGGAGCGCGCGGGGCTAACGCTGGCTGATTTAACCCTGATTGATATGCATGAAGCATTTGCCGCGCAAACCCTGGCAAACGTTCAGCTGCTGGCAAGCGAGCGTTTCGCGCGCGATGTGCTGGGCCGCGCCCACGCCACAGGCGAAGTGGATCAGAGTAAATTCAACGTGCTGGGCGGCTCTATCGCCTACGGTCATCCGTTTGCCGCCACAGGGGCAAGGATGATCACGCAAACATTACATGAACTCCGTCGCCGTGGCGGCGGGTTTGGCCTTGTTACCGCCTGCGCGGCGGGTGGCCTTGGCGCAGCAATGGTTCTGGAGGCTGAATAATGGATATGCCATCTGCATTTAATCTGACGGTTCGCCTCGATAACGTTGCCGTTATCACTATTGATGTGCCTGATGAAAAGATGAATACCCTGAAGGCCGAATTTGGTGGTCAGGTGCGCGCGATGCTAAAGCAGATCCGCGACAACAAAGCCATTCGTGGTCTGGTGTTTATCTCTGCCAAGCCGGATAACTTTATCGCCGGGGCCGATATCAACATGATCGCCCGGGCGCAAAGCGCTCTGGAAGCCGAAGAGCTGGCGCGTCAGGGCCAGCAGGTGATGACGGAGATCAACGGCCTGCCGATCCCGGTCATTGCCGCGATCCACGGCGCCTGTCTGGGCGGCGGGCTTGAGCTGGCGCTGGCATGCCACAGCCGGATTTGTACTGACGATGCGAAAACCATTCTGGGTCTGCCGGAAGTGCAGCTGGGCCTGCTGCCAGGCTCCGGCGGAACGCAACGCCTGCCGCGCCTGGTGGGCGTCAGCACGGCGCTGGAGATGATCTTAACCGGTAAACAGCTGCGCGCCCGCCAGGCGCTGAAGGCCGGTCTGGTCGATGACGTCGTGCCTCACTCCATTTTGCTGGAGGCCGCGGTTGAGCTTGCGCTGAAAGGGCGTCAGGCAAGACGGCCTCTGCCGGTACGTGAGCGCGTGCTGGCCGGTCCGCTGGGGAGAACGCTCCTGTTCAACATGGTGGGCAAAAAGACCGAACAAAAAACCAAAGGCAATTACCCGGCGGCAAAGCGGATCCTGGAAGTGATCGAAACCGGGCTTTCGCAGGGCAGCAGCAGCGGCTATGCCGCGGAGGCCAAAGCCTTTGGCGAACTGGCGATGACGCCGCAGTCACTGGCGCTGCGCAGCATCTTCTTCGCCAGCACGGACGTGAAAAAAGATCCCGGTAGCGAGGCTGAGCCTGCGCCGCTGCGTGCCATTGGCGTACTGGGCGGGGGGCTCATGGGCGGCGGTATCGCTTTTGTTACCGCCAGCAAAGGCAAATTGCCTGTACGAATCAAAGACATTAATCCTAAGGGGATCAACCACGCGCTGCAGTACAGCTGGCAGAACCTTGATCAAAAGGTCAAACGCCGCCATATCAAGGCAAGCGAGCGTGATAAAACCCTGGCGATGATTTCCGGTACGACAGATTACAGCGGTTTTGCACACCGCGATCTGGTGATTGAAGCCGTGTTTGAGGATCTGGCGCTTAAGCAGCAGATGGTGGCAGACGTTGAGCAACATTGCGCCCCGCATACCATTTTTGCCTCCAATACGTCGTCATTACCCATTGGCGATATCGCGGCGAAAGCCGAGCGTCCGGAGCAGGTGATCGGACTGCACTTCTTTAGCCCGGTCGAAAAAATGCCGCTGGTGGAGGTGATTCCGCATGCGACCACCAGTCCGCAAACCATCGCCACGGTAGTCAAGCTTGCGAAGAAGCAGGGGAAAACGCCGATCGTGGTAGCAGATAAAGCCGGCTTCTACGTTAACCGCATTCTGGCTCCCTACATTAATGAAGCAATGCGGTTGCTGACGGAAGGCGAGAAAATCGAGCACGTCGACGAGGCATTGGTAAAGTTTGGTTTCCCCGTTGGCCCAATCCAACTTTTGGATGAGGTGGGAATAGATACCGGCACTAAAATTATACCAGTGCTGGAAGCCGCCTATGGCGATCGTTTTAGCCCACCTGCAAACATTGTTTCTGCGATTTTGAAGGACGATCGCAAAGGCAGAAAAAATGAACGCGGTTTCTATCTTTACGGCGCGAAAGGGCGTAAAAGCAAGAAACAGGTCGACCCTTCGATTTATGGGCTTATTTCGACCACCGGTCAGGGAAAACTGTCCGCCGTTCAGTGCGCTGAGCGCTGCGTGATGATGATGCTCAATGAAGCAGCGCGCTGCTTTGGTGAACAGGTGATCAAGAGCGCTCGCGATGGTGACATCGGCGCGGTATTTGGCATTGGCTTCCCGCCGTTCCTTGGCGGCCCGTTCCGTTACATGGATACGCTCGGCGAGGGTGAAGTGGTTGCTATCCTGCAACGTCTGGCTTCGCAATATGGTCCACGCTTTACACCGTGTGACGAATTATTGCGGATGGCGGAACGCGGCCATACATTTTGGCCTGCAAGGGAAACTGTCCTCGTAAGCTGAGGTCAAAGAAGGGTAAATCCTGAAGTAAATGAACCTGTTCTGGCGATTTTGTAAACAGAGATTGACTATACTTACGCCATTGAGGTAAAAAACAGCGTTTCATTCACCGAATGGATCAGGCACAATGCCCGACCATCGGGTTTTCTACCACGCAGCATTTATCGCGGGTAGTTAACGCCGGTGATTCTGGTTAACAAAAGCGGTGCAATATGCAAGTTTTTATCATGCGTCACGGCGACGCGGCACTCGATGCCGCCAGTGACTCAGTACGTCCTTTGACCGTCTGTGGCTGCGACGAATCTCGTCTGATGGCGACCTGGCTTAACGGTCAAAAAGTGGACATCGAACGCGTTCTGGTGAGTCCGTTCCTGCGTGCAGAACAGACGCTGGATGTGGTAGGGGAGTGTATGAACCTGCCATCCAGTGTGGATGTTCTCCCTGAACTCACCCCATGTGGCGATGTAGGCCTTGTCAGCGCTTATCTTCAGGCGCTGTGCAATGAAGGTGTCGCTTCCGCGCTGGTCATTTCCCACCTGCCACTGGTTGGCTATCTGGTATCTGAGCTGTGCCCTGGCGAGACCCCGCCGATGTTCACGACATCCGCCATTGCCAATGTTTCTCTCGACGAAACGGGCAAAGGTGTCTTCAACTGGCAAATGAGTCCGTGCAACCTGAAGATGGCAAAAGCGATCTGACGTGACGTGCGATATGGCGGGGTGCAATGTGCTTCCCGCCATTCTGTCAGGGCAACTCTGGCGGCTGCCACTCTTCCACTTCAATCAACACCAGCAATGCGGCATCTCCGCCGTACTCTTTGGGTGCCTGATGAAAAGCCATCACGTGTGGATGCTGAGCCAGCCACAGCGGCGTCTGTTGCTTAAGGATATGTTTACCGTGGCCATGCATCACGCAGGCGCAGAAAACATGTTCACGGCGACAGGCAGCGATCAACGCCCCCAGCTCCTGTTTCGCCTGCATCTGCGTTAAACCGTGCAGATCGAGAAACAGCTCCGGCGAATAATCTCCGCGACGTAACTTTTTCAGCTCAAAATGGCTGACGTCTTCGCGTACGTATTTTACAGCCCCCTGCGTATTGAGCAGCGGCTGAAATTCATCTGAAAAATAGTGGCTGTTATCCGCCTGCTCCTGGAGCAGGCGCTTGACCGGTACTTCGCTGATTTTTTTACGCTGCGGGCGATGGACGATGGTGTCCTGCGTGATTTTACGCGTCCCGGTCATTAGCTGTTGGAAGAGCGCCTGATCCTCCTCGCTGAGCGATGTTTTCTTTTTCATTCGTCATTCTCATCTCGTATTTCCGACAGTGTACCCGACTAAACGCATTTTTTAACCTCAAGCGAGACGCGTCATTGCTGATTTATCGCCGTCTTCATGGCAAACTAGCCGCCGAAAATTATGCGAGCATGCCCTGGAGGAAAGAGTGGATAAAATATTTGTCGATGAAGCAGTAAACGAGCTGCATACCATACAGGACATGTTGCGCTGGTCGGTTAGCCGCTTCAGCGCCGCCAATATCTGGTACGGTCACGGTACCGATAACCCGTGGGATGAAGCCGTGCAGCTGGTGCTTCCGTCCCTCTACCTGCCGCTGGATATCCCGGAAGACATGCGCACCGCGCGCCTGACCTCCAGCGAAAAACACCGCATCGTTGAGCGCGTGATCCGCCGCGTGAACGAGCGCATTCCGGTCGCCTATCTGACCAACAAAGCCTGGTTCTGCGGCCACGAGTTCTATGTCGATGAACGCGTGCTGGTACCGCGCTCGCCGATTGGCGAGCTGATTAACAACCACTTTGAAGGCCTGATTGGCCATCAGCCGCAGCACATTCTGGATATGTGTACCGGCAGCGGCTGTATTGCGATTGCCTGCGCGTACGCCTTCCCGGAAGCGGAAGTGGACGCCGTCGATATCTCCACCGACGCGCTGGCCGTGACCGAGCACAACATTGAAGAGCACGGCCTGATCCATCACGTTACGCCAATTCGCTCTGACCTGTTCCGCGATCTGCCGACGCTGCAGTACGATCTGATCGTCACCAACCCGCCGTACGTTGATGCGGAAGACATGTCCGATTTGCCGAACGAATACCGTCACGAGCCGGAGCTGGGTCTGGCGTCGGGTTCTGACGGCCTGAAGCTGACCCGCCGCATTCTGGCCTGCGCGCCGGATTATCTGACCGACGACGGCGTTCTGATTTGTGAAGTGGGGAACAGCATGGTACATCTGATAGAGCAGTACCCGGATGTGCCGTTCACCTGGCTTGAGTTCGACAACGGCGGTGACGGCGTCTTTATGCTGACCAAAGCGCAGCTGCTCGACGCGCGCGAACATTTCAGCATCTATAAAGATTAATCCAGCGGGCTTCGGCCCGTTTCACAACGCTCAAACACAAACAACAACATCGGAGCCGTGATGGCAGGAAACAGTATTGGACAGTTATTCCGTGTGACCACCTTTGGCGAGTCGCACGGGCTGGCGCTGGGCTGTATCGTTGATGGCGTACCGCCAGGCATCGAACTGACCGAAGCCGATTTACAGCACGACCTCGACCGTCGTCGTCCGGGCACTTCTCGCTACACCACGCAGCGTCGCGAGCCGGACCAGGTCAAAATTCTCTCCGGCGTCTTTGAAGGCCGCACCACCGGGACCAGCATTGGTCTGCTGATCGAAAACACCGATCAGCGCTCCCAGGACTACGGCGCCATCAAAGACGTCTTCCGTCCGGGCCACGCCGACTACACCTACGAACAAAAGTACGGCTTCCGCGACTATCGCGGCGGCGGGCGTTCTTCCGCGCGTGAAACCGCGATGCGCGTGGCGGCAGGGGCGATTGCGAAGAAATACCTGCAGCAGAAATTTGGCATCGTCATTCGCGGCTGTCTGACCCAGATGGGCGACATTCCGCTGGCGATCAAAGACTGGGATCAGGTTGAACAAAACCCGTTCTTCTGCGCCGATGCCGACAAGCTTGAAGCGCTGGACGAACTGATGCGCGGCCTGAAAAAAGAGGGCGACTCCATTGGTGCGAAAGTCACCGTGGTGGCGGACGGCGTCCCGGCTGGCTGGGGCGAGCCGGTATTTGACCGTCTCGACGCCGACATTGCCCACGCGCTGATGAGCATCAATGCGGTGAAGGGCGTAGAGATTGGCGACGGCTTTGACGTGGTTCAGCTTCGCGGCAGTCAGAACCGCGACGAAATCACGAAGGCGGGCTTCCAGAGCAACCATGCGGGCGGCATCCTGGGCGGTATCAGCAGCGGGCAGCAGATTGTTGCCAACATCGCGCTGAAGCCGACCTCCAGTATCACCGTGCCGGGCCACACGATTAACCGCGATGGCGAAGAAGTTGAGATGATCACCAAAGGACGTCACGATCCGTGCGTGGGGATCCGCGCGGTGCCGATCGCTGAAGCGATGCTGGCGATCGTGCTGATGGATCACTTCCTGCGCCAGCGCGCGCAGAATGCGGATGTGACGACCACCATTCCACGCTGGTAAACATGAAAAAAACCGCAATTGCTCTGCTGGCGCTGCTCGCCAGTGGAGCCAGTCAGGCCGCGACGCCATGGCAAAAAATCACCCACCCGGTGGCGGGGAGCGCGCAGTCCATTGGCTCCTTTTCCAACGGCTGTATCGTCGGTGCCCAGGAGCTTCCTCTCCAGTCTGATACCTGGCAGGTGATGCGCACCGATCAGCGACGTTATTTCGGCCATCCGGATCTGGTTCTGTTCATCCAGCGTCTGGGAAATCAGGTGCATAACCTGGGGCTGGGCACGATGCTGATTGGCGATATGGGGATGCCTGCCGGCGGTCGCTTTAACGGTGGACACGCCAGTCACCAGACCGGACTGGATGTCGATATCTTCCTGCAGCTGCCGAAAACGCGCTGGACCTCCGCCCAACTGCTGAAACCGCAGGCGCTGGATCTGGTGGCGAGCGACGGTAAGCGCGTTGTGCCGTCCCTGTGGACGCGTGAGGTTTCCAGCATGATCAAGCTGGCAGCAGAAGATAACGACGTCACGCGGATTTTCGTTAACCCGGCCATCAAGCAGCAGCTTTGTCTTGATGCCGGAACCGACCGCGACTGGCTGCGCAAAGTGCGCCCGTGGTTCCAGCATCGTGCGCATATGCACGTTCGTCTGCGCTGCCCGGCAAACAGCCTGGAGTGTGAAGATCAGCCGCTACCGCCGCCAGGCGATGGCTGCGGTGCGGAACTGCAAAGCTGGTTTGAACCGGCAAAACCTGGAACCTCTAAGCCTGAGAAGAAGACACCGCCTCCGTTGCCGCCTTCCTGCCAGGCGCTACTGGATGAGCATGCACTTTAATGGATAATTTCGTCGATTTGTTTATGGTGTCACCGTGGATGCTGGCGGCACTGTTTTTTGTTGCGATGTTAGCCGGTTTTATCGATGCCCTGGCGGGTGGGGGCGGTTTGCTGACCGTTCCGGCACTGCTGGCGGTGGGGATGAGCCCTGCCCAGGCGCTCGCCACGAATAAACTTCAGGCCTGCGGCGGATCGCTCTCCGCGTCGCTCTACTTTATTCGGCGAAAAGTGGTAAACCTTGCCGATCAGAAGCTGAATATTCTGATGACCTTTATCGGCTCGACTTCAGGTGCGCTGCTGGTTCAGCACGTGCAGTCTGATATTTTGCGTCAGATCCTGCCGATTCTGGTTATCTGCATTGGCCTCTACTTTTTGCTGATGCCAAAGCTCGGTGAAGAGGACCGCCAGCGTCGTCTGCACGGCCTGCCGTTTGCCCTGATTGCCGGGGGCTGTGTGGGTTTTTATGACGGATTCTTCGGGCCGGGAGCTGGTTCATTTTATGCGCTGGCGTTTGTGACGCTGGCCGGGTTTAACCTCGCCAAATCCACCGCCCATGCCAAAGTGCTCAACGCGACCTCAAACGTCGGCGGCCTGCTGCTGTTTATCATCGGCGGTAAGGTCATCTGGGCAACCGGATTTGTGATGATGGCAGGGCAGTTCCTGGGCGCGCGCGCGGGATCGCGTCTGGTGTTAAGCAAAGGACAAAAACTGATTCGCCCGATGATTGTCATCGTCTCGGCCGTAATGAGCGCCAAACTTCTTTACGACAGCCATGGACAGGAGATCCTCACCTGGTTGGGGATGCACTAATGAACAGTACGCATAAATACGAACAGCTGATTGAGATTTTCGACGGCTGTTTTGCTGACGATTTTAATACCCGTCTGATTAAAGGCGACGACGAACCGATCTATCTTCCTGCTGATGCAGAGGTTCCGTATAACCGCATCGTCTTTGCCCACGGCTTTTACGCCAGCGGCTTGCACGAGATTTCACACTGGTGCATCGCGGGGAAAGCGCGGCGCGAGCTGGTGGACTTCGGCTACTGGTACTGCCCGGACGGACGTGACGCCGCTACCCAGGGGCAGTTTGAGGATGTGGAAGTGAAGCCGCAGGCGCTGGAATGGCTATTCTGCGTCGCGGCGGGTTTCCCGTTCAACGTGAGCTGTGACAACCTCGAAGGCGACTTCGAGCCAGACCGTATCGTCTTCCAGCGCCGTGTGCATGCGCAGGTGATGGAATATCTTGAGAAAGGCATCCCGGAACGTCCGGCACGCCTGATCGAGGCCTTACAGAATTATTACCACACGCCGGTTATCACGGCGGAATGCTTCCCTTGGCCGGAAGATCTTTAACAGAGGAAAGAAGATGATCGCAGAATTTGAATCACGCATTCTGGCGTTAATTGATGACATGGTGGAACACGCCAGTGATGATGAGCTGTTCGCCAGCGGTTATCTGCGTGGTCACCTGACGCTCGCGGTAGCCGAGCTGGAAGCGGGTGACGATCACTCTGCCGACGCCGTTCACGAAGAAGTGACCCGAAGCCTGGAGAAAGCCATTCTGGCCGGGGAGCTCTCTCCGCGCGACCAGTCGCTGGTGCTGGGCATGTGGGACACTTTGTTCCAGCAGGCTAAACGCTAAGTCATCGTATTTCGCCCGGTGGCGCTGCGCTTACCGGGCCTACGAATATCCCCTCAGCCCTATTGGTGAGGGCACCCTACTTAACCTTCTTCCCCTTCAGCAGTTTCCGTACCCACAAGCGATTCGGATTAAGTCCCGCAAGCGTAACCCTGTCCAGCGGAATCGGCTCGTCGCTCATTTGTGCGGCTAACACTTCTGCCAGCAGCGGTGCGGAACACAGCCCGCGAGAACCCAGCCCGCCCAGCATATACAGCTCCGGATAAACCGGCGCGCTTACCGCGTTATCCCGGTTATCAGCAAGGTCCTGATAGGCCTCAAGCGTCGCTTCGTAGTCCGGCACATTTCCCGCCATTGGCAGATGATCGCGGGTGGCACAGCGCACGCCGCAGCGCGCTTCCCCCTCGCTGACGTCAACCTCTTGCGCCCACGCCGCATCCGGGAAACAGTCAATCAGGCGCTGGCGGTTCTGCGCCTGATCCGCGTCGCTGTAGCGCATATCCGTTTCGCCACGATGGTAGCTGGCACCGATGCAGTGATGGCCGTTAGACGGATTTTGCGGCGTCAGATAGCCGTCATAGCACAGCACCTGACGCAGTTTGCTCAGTTCGGGCGCGGAAGGAATATGGCTTACCTGGCCGCCGACCGGATAAACCGGCAGCGTTTCTGTCTGGATAAACTGGCTGATGTTATGCCCGTTTGCCAGCACAACGCTGGCATGGCTCGCCGCTTTGCCATCGGCAAAACGCAGATTCCAGCGTTCTGTCCGGCTCAGCGATTCAACGGTGTGAGCATAATGCGCCGTCAGCCCGCGCGTCTGCGCCAGGGCAATGATCGCCGCAGTCAGTTCAGCCGGGCATAGCCAGCCGCCGAGCGGATACTGAATGCCTCCACACCCGGTTTCTACGCCAGCGGTGTCTGCCACCTCTTGCGCACTTACCGCCCGGGCAAGCTCGTCAGGCAGGCCCAGCGACAGCATCTGCGTGATTTTTTGCTGGCTCTTTTCATCCCAGCCGAGCTGAGTCACGCCGCACCAGTTATGGTCGAACGCCACCGGCAGGGCGTCGTACAGGCGACGGGCGAAGGTAAACGCCGCCGGGAAAAACCGGAACAGGGCCGGGTCGTGCGCGCTTAAAAGCGGATAGAGCGCCCCCTGGCGGTTGCCGGACGCGCCGTTTGCTGGCGCATCGTCAGCACAGTAGAGCGTGACCTGCCAGCCACGGTGGAGAAGCGCGAGGGACAGCAGGGCGCTGGCAATCCCCCCGCCGACTATCGCCACCTCACGTGATGCGCTGGCGCGGCGTGCAAACCAGGGCGCCTGAGCGGGAACGTCCAGCGTCTGTTCCATCCTGCCGACCAGCATGTCGCGCTTGCGGCCAAAGCCTTTGGTCTTCTGCATGGTAAAGCCCGCCTCCTGCAGCCCGCGGCGGACAAAGCCCGCCGAGGTGAAGGTGGCAAGCGTTGCGCCAGGACGCGCCAGCCGCGCCATCGCGCTAAACAGATGCTGGCTCCACATGTCCGGGTTTTTGGCGGGGGCAAAGCCGTCCAGGAACCACGCGTCCACCGTCTGATTCATCGAATCATCGAGCGTATCGGTCAGGTCATTGATGTCGCCAAGCCATAAATCCAGCGTCACGCGTCCGCCGTCCAGAATCAGACGGTGGCAGCCGCCGATGTGAGGCGGCCACTGCGCCTGAAGCTGCTCCGCCAGAGTGGCAAGCTCTGGCCAGCGCTGATGAGCGAGCCGCAGATCGTGCGCAGTGAGCGGGAATTTTTCGAAACTGATGAAATGTAATCTTTGTAGCGTAGCCTCAGGGTGGGCAGCGTGAAACTGGTCAAACGCCTGCCAGAGGGTCAGAAAATTAAGCCCGGTGCCGAATCCGCTTTCCGCGACCACAAACAGGCTCCGCGGATGCTCCGGGAAGCGGGTGCTGAGCCGGTTTCCGTCGAGGAAAACATAGCGAGTTTCTTCGAGTCCGTTATCATTAGAAAAATAGACGTCATCAAAATCTCGGGAAACAGGTGTACCCTCAGCGTTGAATTCGAGGTTGGCGGGTTGTATAGCGTTTTGTTTCACGTAAGTTACTCGTCTGACAGGCAGTGGCACGATCTTAACGATGTGAGTCCATCGGTGCAAATTTCCGCAGAAAATGTCTGATCGGACTTGTTCGGCGTACAAGTGTACGCTATTGTGCGACTCGAAACTTACTATAGTGCGACTTACAGAGGTATTGAATGAAACGTGCAGTGATTACTGGCCTGGGCATTGTTTCCAGCATCGGTAATAACCAGCAGGAAGTCCTGGCATCTCTGCGTGAAGGACGCTCCGGGATCACTTTCTCTGAAGAGTTTAAAGATTCAGGTATGCGTAGCCACGTATGGGGTAACGTCAAACTGGACACCACCGGTTTGATTGACCGCAAAGTGGTTCGTTTCATGAACGATGCCTCTATTTATGCTTATCTCTCCATGCAGGAAGCGATCAAAGATTCCGGCCTGAGTGAAGAGGTTTATCAGAACAACCCGCGCGTGGGTCTGATCGCCGGTTCCGGCGGCTCATCAAAAGCGCAGGTATTCGGCGCTGACGCAATGCGTAGCCCGCGTGGTCTGAAAGCGGTAGGTCCGTACGTGGTCACCAAAGCCATGGGTTCTGCGGTTTCCGCGTGCCTGGCAACCCCATTCAAAATCCACGGTGTGAACTACTCCATCAGCTCCGCGTGTGCGACTTCCGCGCACTGCATCGGTAATGCTGTTGAGCAGATCCAACTGGGTAAACAGGACATCGTCTTTGCTGGCGGCGGCGAAGAGCTGGGCTGGGAAATGGCCTGTGAATTCGACGCGATGGGCGCACTGTCCACCAAGTACAATGAAACCCCTGATAAAGCCTCCCGTACCTATGATGCGCACCGTGACGGTTTCGTTATCGCTGGCGGCGGCGGTATGGTTGTGGTTGAAGAGCTGGAGCATGCTCTGGCACGTGGCGCACACATCTACGCTGAAATCGTGGGCTACGGTGCAACGTCTGACGGTGCCGACATGGTTGCGCCATCCGGCGAAGGCGCGGTACGCTGCATGAAGATGGCGATGCACGGCGTTGACACCCCAATCGACTACCTGAACTCCCACGGTACCTCTACTCCGGTAGGCGACGTGAAAGAGCTGGGTGCGATCCGTGAAGTCTTCGGCGACAACAGCCCGGCGATCTCCGCGACCAAAGCTATGACCGGTCACTCTCTGGGTGCGGCTGGCGTGCAGGAAGCTATCTACTCCCTGCTGATGCTGGAAAACGGTTTTATCGCTCCAAGCATCAACATTGATGAAATGGACGAGCAGGCTGCTGGCCTGAACATTGTGACCAAACCAATGGACGCAACGCTGACCACCGTCATGTCAAACAGCTTCGGCTTCGGTGGCACCAACGCCACGCTGGTAATGCGTAAGCTGAAAGCATAAGTTTTACGTTTGATTCCGGAAGGGAGCCATAAGGCTCCCTTTTTTTTATGCATTGACAAGCGGCTGATCTCACAGGCAAACTTCACCACTCAACATTATCCTCACGATAATGCGTAAGCGTTTAACGTCAACCAACGCACCTTAATCCTGGTAATCAGGAAGAGGGGGCGTGGCATTTCCTCGCCTTACTCTTCATTTCGGAGTAAAGCATGACTGCAGTAACTCAAACAGAAACAACCCCTTCAGCGAACATCTCGCTGTTCCGTATCGCTTTTGCGGTATTTCTGACCTATATGACCGTTGGCCTGCCGCTGCCGGTGATCCCGCTGTTCGTTCATCAGGAGCTGGGCTATGGCAACACCATGGTCGGCATTGCCGTGGGCATTCAGTTTTTAGCCACGGTATTGACCCGCGGTTACGCCGGACGGCTGGCGGATCAGCACGGTGCAAAACGTTCGGCGTTACAGGGGATGTTTGCCTGTGGGCTGGCGAGCGGCGCATGGCTGCTGGCTGCTCTCCTGCCGGTAGACGCCGCGTATAAATTTGCGCTGCTGGTGCTGGGCCGTTTAATCCTTGGCTTCGGTGAAAGCCAGCTGCTGACCGGCACCCTGACCTGGGGAATGGGTCTGGTGGGGCCTGCACGCTCCGGCAAAGTGATGTCCTGGAACGGTATGGCCATCTATGGTGCGCTGGCCACAGGCGCACCGCTTGGGCTGGTTATCAATAGCCATTTTGGATTTGCGGCGCTGGCCGCTACCACGATGGTTTTACCCCTGCTGGCGTGGGCGTTTAACGGTTCGGTGCGTAAGGTGCCCGCGCACAAAGGCGAGCGGCCTTCCCTGTGGAGCGTGGTTGGTCAGATCTGGCAGCCGGGTCTTGGCCTGGCGCTGCAGGGCGTGGGTTTTGCAGTGATCGGTACCTTCGTCTCGCTCTATTTTATGAGCCGCGGCTGGGCGATGGCCGGTTTTACGCTTACCGCGTTTGGCGGCGCGTTTGTGCTGATGCGCGTGCTTTTTGGCTGGATGCCGGATCGCTTCGGCGGCGTGAAGGTCGCGGTAGCATCGCTGATGATAGAGACCGTGGGTCTGCTGCTATTGTGGAATGCACCCGTGGCATCCGTTGCGCTGCTTGGCGCGGCGCTAACCGGCTGCGGCTGTTCACTGATCTTCCCGGCGCTGGGCGTTGAAGTGGTGAAGCGCGTAGCCCCGCAGGTGCGCGGTACGGCGCTGGGCGGCTATGCGGCGTTTCAGGATATCTCATACGGGGTAACCGGGCCGCTGGCCGGGGTGTTAGCCACCTCGTTTGGCTATCCGTCCGTCTTCCTGGCCGGTGCGGTTTCTGCGGTGGTGGGGATCGTGGTGACGCTGGTGGCGTTTCGCAGGAGTTGAGCCGTTGTTGCCGGGTGGCGGCTGTGCCTTACCCGGCCTACGGTTCGAGCCGTTGTAGACCCGGTAAGCGTCGCGCCACCGGGCAAAACCTCAGGCAACCAGCCAGAAAATCGCCAGCGCAATCAGTAGCGCAATAAACATCAACCCCGGACGCGCAGAGAGCGTTCTGAACGTCTCGACGACTGGCGCAAACAGCGGGCTGTAGATTGGCTGAATGTTTCTCACCTCCGGCACGCCGCCTTCACGCTCGGCGCGACGAACGAAGATTTGATTGAGCAGATCCTGCACCTGCGCGGTGGTCAGTACCGTTTGCGGCGTGGCCTGCCAGTTTTGCTGGGCGTAATCCCGAATCACGTCGAACTCATGCGGCTCAAGCGGCTGTTTGAGTGCCGCCTGGACGGTATGCAGGGTAGGGGCATTCTGGGTGCTGAGCGTCTGGCGCGCCTGGAGCCAGGTCACCAGATGAGTAAACTGTTTGGCCGGGATCAGCTCACCCGCCTTCACGCCGGACAGTTCCAGCATGGATTGCCAGATAAGCTTCGTCGGTTCGCCGGTGGCTGCAGCCAGTTTTGTCACCATCTGCTTGAGCGTGTTGTGCTCGGCGGGCAGCAGCGGACGCTCGGTCGCCGGGCGCACCTGAGGCTGCGGAATCGACAGCTCGTTGTTCTGCAGCAGGGTCAGCACGGTTTTGAGCTGGTCGGGCGTCAGCTGGCCCAGCGCGGTCTGACCATACTGCTGGCGAATAAAATCACTCACCGCCTGGCGGTTATTGCCCTGACCCAGCAGCTCCGTCAGCTGAGCGACAATCTGGCGCGTGGTGTGGTTCTGCTGCGCGGTATTGATACGCTGGTTCAGGTTTTGCTCGGCAGCAGGGAAATGGCGCGACTGCAGCGGTGCGTCATTCCTCACGCCTAGATCATGCTTAACCCCGGCCCAGACTTCCGCGTTTTGCTGTGAAGTCAGCGCAATCAGGCGCGTGATCAGTCGCTCCAGCACGGTGCGCTGTTGCGTGGATAGCGGTTGTTCACCGGCAACGTTTGGCGTGACGGGGCCTTCACCCGGAGGGCGTGGCGGCGTACCTGAAATGGGCTGCATCGTCAAAAATCCTTAAAGTCAAAACTCAGCGTAAACCAGGGATACGTATATGCCTGGCGGCCAGATTATGGCACACTTGGCAGGTTTTCTTCCTCTCAAACAGGTACTCAGACGTGAAAATCCTCGTTGATGAAAATATGCCTTATGCCCGTGAGCTGTTTAGCCGCCTGGGTAACGTTAAGGCTGTCCCTGGTCGCCCGATCCCGGTCAACGAACTGGATGATGCAGACGCGCTGATGGTGCGCTCGGTGACCAAAGTAAATGAGGCATTGCTCGCCGGTAAAGCGATTAAGTTTGTCGGAACCGCAACGGCAGGGACCGATCATGTGGATGATAAATGGCTGAAGCAGGCTGGAATCGGTTTTTCCGCCGCGCCGGGCTGTAACGCCATAGCCGTCGTGGAATACGTTTTCTCCTCGCTGCTGATGCTGGCTGAGCGCGACGGTTTTGCGCTGAAAGACCGCACCGTGGGGATTGTCGGCGTGGGTAACGTCGGCGGACGCCTGCAAAAGCGCTTTGAAGCGTTAGGGATCCGCACGCTGCTGTGCGATCCGCCGCGCAAAGATAACGGTGATGACGGCGATTTCCACCCGCTGGATGAGCTGGTAGAACAGTGTGACGTGCTGACGTTCCACACGCCGCTGTTTAAAGAGGGGCCGTATAAGTCGCTGCATCTTGCTGACGAGGCGCTGATCCGTCGTCTGAAGGCTGGCACTATTCTGATAAATGCCTGCCGTGGTCCGGTCGTAGATAACGCCGCGCTGCTGACATGTCTGAATGAAGGACAAGACCTCAGCGTGGTGCTGGACGTCTGGGAACCGGAGCCGGATCTCAACGTTGAGCTGCTTAACAAGGTGGACGTGGGCACGGCGCATATCGCCGGTTATACCCTCGAGGGGAAAGCGCGCGGCACGACGCAGGTCTTCGAGGCCTACAGCGCTTTTATCGGCCATCCGCAGCAGGTGGCGCTGGATACCTTACTCCCCGCGCCTGAATTTGGCCGCATTACCCTGCACGGCCCGCTCGATCAGGCAACGCTGAAAAGGCTGGTGCATTTGGTGTATGATGTGCGCCGCGATGATGCGCTGCTGCGTAAAGTGGCGGGGATCCCGGGTGAGTTTGATAAGCTGCGCAAGAACTACGTCGAGCGCCGCGAGTGGTCTTCCCTGTATGTGATTTGCGACGACGCGGCGGCGGCGACGCTGCTGCATAAGCTGGGATTTAACGCCGTTCATCACCCGGCACGTTAATGTCTTCTTAATGCTCCCTGTCGGATACTCCGACAGGGACGCTTTTTTATTTCTGGAGTAAACCACCATGTCTGAAGGCTGGAACATTGCCATTTTAGGTGCCACGGGTGCCGTGGGCGAAGCCCTGCTCGAAACTCTTGCTGAGCGTCAGTTCCCGGTGGGCGACATCTATGCGCTAGCGCGTACGGATAGCGCGGGTGAACATCTGCGTTTTAACGGTAAATCCGTGATGGTCCAGGATGCGGCAGCGTTCGACTGGACGCAGACGCAGCTGGCATTTTTCGCCGCGGGCGCTGAAGCCACTGCTGCATACATTGAAGAGGCGACCAACGCAGGCTGTCTGGTGATCGACCTGAGCGGCCTATTCTCAATGGAGCCGGATGTGCCGCTGGTGGTGCCGGACGTGAACCCATTTGTGCTGGCTGACTACCGCAACCGTAACGTCATTGCGGTTCCGAACAGCCTGACCAGCCAGCTGCTGACCGCCCTGAAGCCGCTGATCGACGACGGCGGCCTGTCGCGCATTACTGTCACCAGCCTGCTCTCCGCGTCCGCGAACGGCAAAAAGGCCGTTGACGCGCTGGCCGGGCAGAGCGCTAAGCTGCTGAACGGTATCCCGATTGATGAAGATGATTTCTTTGGCCGCCAGCTGGCGTTCAACATGCTGCCGCTGCTGCCGGACCGCGAGGGCTCCGTGCGCGAAGAGCGCCGTATTGTCGATGAAGTGCGTAAAATTCTGCAGGACGATGGCCTGATGATCTCCGCGAACGTCGTGCAGTCCCCGGTCTTCTACGGCCACGCGCAGATGGTCGGTTTTGAAGCGCTGCGTCCGCTGGCGGCAGAAGAGGCGCGCGATGCGTTTGGCCGCGGTGAAGACATCGTGCTCTCTGAAGAGAGCGAGTTCCCGACCCAGGTTGGCGATGCCACCGGTAGCGCGCATCTTTCCGTTGGCTGCGTGCGTAACGATTACGGCATGCCGGAACAGGTTCAGTTCTGGTCCGTTGCCGACAACGTTCGCTTTGGCGGCGCGCTGATGGCGGTGAAGATCGCTGAAAAACTGGTGCAGGAGTACCTGTACTGATGTCAGACGTGGAACAAAAGCCGGTCCATAGAATTGCCCTCGGCATTGAGTACGATGGCAGTAAATATTATGGCTGGCAGCGTCAGAATGAAGTGCGCAGCGTCCAGGAGAAGCTGGAAAAAGCGCTCTCTCAGGTGGCAAACGAGCCGATTAACGTCCTGTGCGCAGGACGTACGGACGCGGGTGTTCACGGTACGGGGCAGGTGGTTCACTTTGAAACCACCGCCGTGCGTAAGGATGCTGCCTGGACCCTGGGTGTAAATGCGAATTTGCCTGGTGACATTGCGGTGCGTTGGGTAAAAGCTGTGCCGGATGATTTTCACGCGCGCTTTAGCGCCACGGCGCGTCGCTACCGTTATGTCATCTACAACCAGCGCCTGCGTCCGGCGGTGTTAAGCCAGGGCGTGACGCATTTTTATGAACCGCTTGATGCCGAACGTATGCATCGCGCGGCGCAGTGTCTGATTGGTGAAAATGACTTTACGTCGTTTCGTGCGGTGCAGTGTCAGTCCCGCACGCCGTGGCGAAACGTCATGCACATAAACGTCAGCCGTTTTGGCGCGTATGTGGTGGTGGATATCAAAGCCAATGCCTTTGTACATCATATGGTTCGGAATATTGTGGGCAGCCTGATGGAAGTGGGTGCCGGACACCAGCCGGAGAGCTGGATTGCAGACCTGCTGGCAGCGAAGGACAGAACGCTTGCGGCAGCCACGGCGAAAGCGGAAGGATTGTATCTGGTCTCGGTAGACTATCCGGATCGGTTTGACCTGCCGAAACCGCCAATGGGCCCGCTGTTTTTAGCGGACTAAACAAAGGTGCAATTAGGGCTTAGACAATATGGACGTAATACGTTTTCTGATTGATTTCATTCTGCATATTGATGTTCACCTGGCGGAGCTGGTCGCGCAGTATGGCGTCTGGGTTTACGCCATTCTGTTCCTCATTCTGTTTTGTGAAACCGGTCTGGTCGTTACCCCATTCCTGCCGGGGGATTCACTGCTGTTCGTTGCCGGGGCGCTATCGGCGTTACCCACTAACGATCTGAACGTTCATCTTATGGTTGTGCTGATGGTGATTGCCGCCATTGTCGGTGATGCGGTCAACTATACGATTGGACGGGTGTTCGGTGAGCGGCTTTTCAGCAATCCTGATTCGAAAATTTTCCGTCGCAGCTATTTAGATAAAACCCATGCGTTCTATGAACGCCATGGCGGAAAAACCATTATCCTTGCACGCTTTGTGCCTATTGTACGCACATTTGCACCGTTTGTGGCGGGAATGGGGCATATGTCCTATCGTCATTTTGCGGCATACAACGTGGTTGGCGCGCTGCTGTGGGTACTGCTGTTCACCTATGCAGGCTACCTGTTTGGCGATCTTCCGATCGTTCAGGAAAACCTTAAGTTGCTGATTGTAGCGATTATTGTGCTTTCCGTACTGCCGGGCGTTATCGAAATCATTCGTCACAAACGTGCGGCGGCAAAACAAGCGAAGTAAATGCACGCTGGCGGTTCGACCACTTTTTTATCCAAAGTTTCGGGCTGTTATGTTTTAATGTGCAACATTCATGGTCTGTTGGAGGCAAAAATGGCATTATTCGCCTCTTATAGCAAAACTGGCATACGACCAGGTTCAGGCAGAAAGGTTATCAATGAGCTGGATTGAACGAATTAAAAGCAACATTACCCCAACGCGCAAAGCGAGCATTCCTGAAGGGGTATGGACGAAGTGTGATAGCTGCGGTCAGGTTCTGTACCGCGCAGAGCTGGAGCGCAACCTTGAGGTGTGTCCTAAGTGTGACCACCATATGCGTATGTCGGCGCGCAACCGCCTGCATAGCCTGCTGGACGAAGGCTCTCTGGTAGAGCTGGGTAGCGAACTCGAGCCAAAAGACGTGCTGAAGTTCCGCGATTCCAAAAAATACAAAGATCGTCTGGCCTCTGCACAGAAAGAGACCGGCGAGAAAGACGCGCTGATCGTCATGAAAGGCACCCTGCATGAGATGCCGGTTGTTGCCGCTGCGTTTGAGTTCGCTTTTATGGGCGGCTCAATGGGTTCCGTGGTCGGTGCGCGCTTCGTGCGTGCCGTAGAGCAGGCGCTGGAAGACAACTGTCCGCTGATCTGCTTCTCTGCCTCCGGCGGTGCGCGTATGCAGGAAGCGCTGATGTCGCTGATGCAGATGGCGAAAACCTCTGCTGCGCTGGCGAAAATGCAGGAGCGCGGTCTGCCGTACATCTCCGTGCTGACCGACCCAACCATGGGCGGCGTCTCCGCGAGCTTCGCAATGCTGGGCGACCTGAACATCGCTGAGCCAAAAGCGCTGATCGGCTTTGCGGGTCCTCGTGTTATCGAGCAGACCGTTCGTGAAAAACTGCCGCCTGGCTTCCAGCGCAGTGAGTTCCTCATTGAAAAAGGCGCCATCGACATGATTGTCCGCCGTCCGGAAATGCGCCTGAAGCTGGCGAGTGTCCTGGCGAAGCTGATGAATCTGCCAGCGCCGAACCCGGATGAACCGCGCGAAGGCGTGGTGGTACCGGATCAGGAACCCGAGGCCTGATAACTGAAAAGGGCAGGGCCGGTTGGCGCTGCCCTTTTGCTTTCTAATCTGTTAATGACAACCGGGCATTATGGAAAATAAAAGCATTCCCCAAGCCACGTCGCCCCTGGCCGCGTGGCTTTCTTATCTGGAAAACCTGCACAGTAAAACCATCGATATGGGGCTTGAGCGCGTAAGCCAGGTCGCCGCGCGTCTTGATGTGCTCAAACCGGCACCTTTCGTGTTCACCGTCGCGGGCACCAACGGTAAAGGTACGACCTGCCGTACGCTGGAATCTGTCCTGATGGCCGCGGGTTACAAAGTTGGCGTGTACAGCTCTCCACACCTGGTCCGCTACACCGAGCGCGTTCGCGTGCAGAACAGCGAGCTGCCGGAATCGGCGCATACGGCCTCGTTCGCGGAAATTGAAGCCGCACGCGGTGAGATCTCATTAACCTATTTTGAATACGGCACCCTGTCGGCACTGTGGCTGTTCAAACAGGCGCAGCTGGATGTGGTGATCCTTGAGGTCGGCCTCGGCGGACGTCTTGATGCGACCAATATGGTGGATGCGGACGTGGCAGTAGTCACCAGCATCGCGCTGGACCATATCGACTGGCTGGGACCAGATCGTGAAAGCATTGGCCGCGAGAAGGCCGGTATTTTCCGCGCAAATAAGCCCGCCGTGGTCGGCGAGCCGGATATGCCGCATACCATTGCTGATGTGGCAAACGAGAAGGGCGCGCGTCTGCTGCGCCGCGGCGTTGACTGGCAGTATGAGGTTCAGGAAAACGTCTGGCGCTTTAGCGATGCCCAGGGCGCGCTGGACAACCTGCCGCTGCCGCAGGTACCACAGCCGAACGCGGCAACCGCGCTCGCGGCACTGCGCGCCAGCGGCCTCGTGGTCAGCGAGCAGGCGATCCGCGACGGCATTCAGAACGCAATTCTGCCCGGGCGTTTCCAGATTGTCAGCGAGTCGCCGCGCCTGATTCTGGACGTGGCGCATAACCCGCATGCGGCGGCGTATCTCGCGGGACGTCTCAAATCGTTACCAAAAACCGGGCACGTGCTGGCGGTTATCGGTATGCTTCATGATAAAGATATCGGCGGGACGCTGGCCTGCATGGAGAGTGTGGTCGATAGCTGGTATTGTGCTCCTCTGGAGGGGCCGCGCGGCGCGACGGCTGAGCAGCTGATGGAACATCTCGGCAAAGGCGCAATCTACAGTAGCGTGGCTCAGGCCTGGCATGCCGCGATGGCGGATGCTAAACCAGAAGATACCGTGCTGGTGTGTGGGTCATTCCACACGGTGGCACATGTCATGGAAGTGATGGACGCGGGGAGAACCGGTGGCGAGTAAGTTTCAGAACCGTTTAACAGGAACCATTGTGCTGGTCGCGCTCGGGGTGATTATTCTCCCGGGTCTGCTCGACGGGCAGAAAAAGCATTATCAGGATGAGTTTGCCGCTATTCCGCTGGTGCCGAAACCGGGTGACCGCGATGAGCCGGATATGCTGCCCGCGGCGACGCAGGCGCTGCCTGCTCAGCCTCCGGAAGGGGCGGCGGAAGAGGTGCGTGCAGGCGATGCCGCCGCACCGTCGCTCGATCCGTCACGCCTGGCGGCAGCGAGCAACAGCGATATCGATCCGGTGCCGGTAGAGCAGCCTAAACCTGTTGAAAAACCGAAGCCGGTTGAGAAGCCGCAGCCGAAACCGCAGCGGGATAAAGCCGCAGAGCAGCTGGCTGCCGCGTCAGAAACCCCACCGCCGGCAAAACAAGACGCGGCACCGACCGGAAAAGCGTACGTTGTTCAGCTCGGTGCGCTGAAAAACGCCGATAAGGTCAACGAGGTCGTGAGCAAACTGCGCAGTGCGGGATATCGTGTTTACACTTCACCTTCCACGCCGGTGCAGGGTAAAATTACCCGTATCCTCGTGGGGCCTGAAGCGTCCAAAGACAAGCTTAAAGGTTCGCTCGGTGAGCTGAAGCAGATCTCCGGCCTGAGCGGTGTGGTGATGGGCTACAGCGCGAACTAAGTACGACCTGCTCCTTAAAGAGAGAGGCGATAAGCCACGGCGTTGAACATTTTTTCAGCGCCTTTTTTATTTACGCGCGGGAAGGAAATCCCTACGCAAACGTTTTCTTTTTCTGTTAGAATTCGCCCCGAACTGGATGACAGGGCGTTAAATCGTGGGACACATATGGTCTGGATTGATTACGCCATCATTGCGGTGATTGGTTTTTCCTGTCTGGTTAGCCTGATCCGTGGCTTTGTTCGTGAAGCGTTATCGCTGGTGACATGGGGTTGTGCTTTCTTTGTCGCCAGTCATTACTACACTTACCTGTCTGTCTGGTTCACGGGCTTTGAAGATGAACTGGTCCGAAATGGAATCGCTATCGCGGTGCTGTTTATCGCAACGCTGATTGTCGGCGCTATCGTGAATTACGTGATAGGTCAGCTGGTCGAGAAAACCGGTCTGTCAGGAACGGACAGGGTGCTCGGGATCTGTTTCGGGGCGTTACGAGGCGTGCTGATTGTGGCCGCGATCCTGTTCTTCCTGGATACCTTTACCGGGTTCTCCAAAAGCGAAGACTGGCAGAAATCGCAGCTCATTCCAGAGTTCAGCTTCATCATCAGATGGTTCTTTGACTATCTGCAAAGCTCGTCGAGTTTTTTGCCCAGGGCATAAACCCTGAGATGTGGCTTAACGAGGAAAAGACGAATGTGCGGTATTGTCGGTATCGCCGGTTTCATGCCGGTAAACCAGTCGATTTATGACGCGTTAACGGTGCTTCAGCACCGTGGGCAGGATGCTGCGGGTATCATCACCATTGATGCAAACAACTGCTTCCGTTTACGCAAGGCGAATGGCCTGGTAAACGATGTGTTTGAAGCCCGCCATATGCAGCGTCTGCAAGGTAATATGGGGATCGGTCACGTTCGTTATCCTACTGCTGGTAGTTCCAGCGCCTCTGAGGCACAGCCTTTCTACGTCAACTCACCGTATGGCATCACCCTTGCTCATAACGGCAACCTGACCAACGCGCATGAGCTGCGTAAAAAGCTGTTCGAAGAGAAACGTCGCCACATTAACACCACCTCTGATTCTGAAATCCTGCTCAATGTGTTCGCCAGCGAGCTGGATAACTTCCGTCACTACCCGCTGGAAGCAGACAACATCTTTGCTGCGATTGCCGCGACAAACCGCCAGATCCGCGGCGCGTACGCCTGCGTGGCGATGATCATCGGCCACGGCATGGTGGCCTTCCGCGATCCAAACGGCATTCGTCCCCTGGTGCTCGGCAAACGCGACCTCGGCGATGGCCGTACCGAATATATGGTTGCCTCTGAGAGCGTGGCGCTGGATACCCTGGGCTTTGAGTTCCTGCGTGACGTTGCGCCGGGCGAAGCGGTCTATATCACCGAGAAGGGCCAGCT
This sequence comes from Enterobacter sp. ECC-019, assembly GCF_043974075.1. Lineage (NCBI taxonomy): Bacteria > Pseudomonadati > Pseudomonadota > Gammaproteobacteria > Enterobacterales > Enterobacteriaceae > Enterobacter > Enterobacter sp. ECC-019. Next base: position 4,022,529 of record NZ_CP143759.1, on the reverse strand, counting down.
GTTTACCCGCCAGTGTGCCGATAACCCGGTCAGCAACCCGTGCCTGTTTGAATACGTTTACTTCGCCCGTCCGGATTCCTTCATCGACAAGATTTCCGTCTACAGCGCGCGCGTCAACATGGGCACGAAGCTGGGCGAGAAGATTGCCCGCGAGTGGGACGATCTCGACATCGACGTGGTTATTCCTATCCCGGAAACCTCCTGCGATATCGCGCTGGAGATCGCCCGTATTCTGGACAAGCCATACCGTCAGGGCTTCGTGAAGAACCGCTACGTTGGCCGCACCTTTATCATGCCGGGCCAGCACCTGCGCCGTAAGTCCGTGCGCCGCAAGCTGAACGCCAACCGCGCGGAATTCCGCGACAAGAACGTTCTGCTGGTGGATGACTCCATCGTTCGCGGCACCACCTCTGAGCAGATTATTGAGATGGCGCGCGAAGCGGGTGCGAAGAAAGTCTACCTGGCCTCTGCTGCGCCGGAGATTCGCTTCCCGAACGTGTACGGCATCGATATGCCAACCGCCAACGAGCTGATCGCTCACGGCCGTGAAGTGGATGAAATTCGCCAGATCATCGGTGCCGACGGCCTGATTTTCCAGGATCTGAACGATCTCATCGACGCGGTGCGTGCCGAGAACCCGGAAATTCAGCAGTTTGAATGCTCCGTGTTCAACGGTATTTACGTGACCAAAGACGTTGACCAGCAGTACCTCGACTATCTTGATTCTCTGCGCAACGACGATGCGAAAGCCGTTCAGATGCAGAACGATCTTGAAAGCTTAGAGATGCACAACGAAGGTTGATGCTCCGGCAAGTGAGGGCGAATGCCCTCACTTGCAACTCCCCGCAAAATCCTGCACAGTCTGCCCTGAAATCAGTAAGGGCGAAAATCATGAAACGACTCATTGTTGGGCTTAGCGGCGCCAGCGGCGCGATTTACGGCGTACGTCTGTTACAGGTTCTGCGTAACGTGGCGGAAGTTGAGACCCATCTGGTGATGAGCCAGGCGGCACGGCAGACCCTCTCTCTGGAAACCGATCTCTCCCTGCGCGATGTTCAGGCACTGGCGGACGTGGTTCACGATGCCCGTGATATCGCCGCCAGCATCTCCTCAGGCTCGTTTAAAACGGCCGGCATGGTTATCCTGCCCTGTTCAATTAAAACGCTCTCCGGCATTGTGAACAGCTATACCGACACTCTGGTAACGCGCGCGGCGGATGTGGTGCTGAAGGAGCGTCGTCCTCTGGTGCTCTGCGTGCGGGAAACGCCGCTGCACCTTGGCCACCTGCGTTTGATGACCCAGGCCGCTGAGCTTGGCGCCATCATCATGCCGCCGGTACCGGCGTTTTATCATCGCCCGACCTCGCTGGATGACGTGATTAATCAGACCGTTAACCGCGTGCTGGATCAGTTTGACATCGACCTGCCTGAAGATCTCTTCACCCGCTGGCAAGGGGCCTGATTCTGTGCACAAACAGAGTGCATGAAAAGAGACGTTGCCCTGTTTCAGGGCAATTATGCAACGGCGATCATATCCTCGACATTTAATTCGTTTTTTCCCTTTTTCTCTTTCCGGTTCGTTCGGCAGACCTGCTATCTTTCACCATTAAGGCAATATCGCAACGTTTTATTAACATATTTAACGTCGAAGTTTTGACCAGACGGCAATGTGGCATAAGACCTGCAAGATGAAGCCTGCAACACAACACACAACACAATACATAATAAAATCACGGTACTTGAGGGTAAATGTATGAAGAAGACGGTTCTGGCTCTGTCTTTGCTCGTGGGGTTAAGTGCGGCAGCAGGTAGCTACGCAGCGCTTCCACAGACGGTTCGTATCGGTACAGACGCAACCTACGCGCCATTCTCTTCCAAGGATGCGAAAGGCGATTTCGTGGGGTTTGATATCGATCTGGGAAATGAAATGTGCAAACGCATTGCGGTGAAATGCACATGGGTGGGCAGCGACTTTGACGCGTTAATCCCGTCGCTGAAAGCCAAGAAAATCGACGCCATTATCTCTTCTCTCTCCATCACCGAAAAACGCCAGCAGGAGATTGCCTTCTCTGACAAGCTCTACGCCGCGGATTCTCGCCTGATTGCGCCGAAAGGTTCCCCGATTAAGCCAACCATCGACTCGCTGAAAGGCAAGCATGTTGGCGTGCTTCAGGGATCGACTCAGGAAGGTTATGCCAATGCGACCTGGCGTGAGAAGGGTGTAGACGTGGTGGCTTACCAGAACCAGGATCTGATTTACTCTGACCTGGCCGCAGGCCGTCTGGATGCCGCATTCCAGGATGAAGTCGCCGCGAGCGAAGGCTTCCTGAAACAGCCTGCGGGTAAAGACTACGCGTTTGCGGGCCCGTCGGTAAAAGACAAAAAATACTTTGGTGACGGCACCGGTATTGGCCTGCGTAAGGATGATACCGAGCTGAAAGCCGCCTTCGACAAAGCTTTTGCAGAGCTGCGTAAAGACGGTACTTACGACAAACTGGCGAAGAAATACTTCGACTTCAATGTATACGGTGAATAATACCTGGCGCTAACGCACCGCAAAGGTGCGTTACGGGAGTGGTTGACCCAATACGGTGCATTTGTTGCACCGTATTGGATCGCTTTGTGCATACTTACGCATTTATAATGCAAAAATTCCCGCCTTAAGGGCATTAGTCTTTGCCTGACAGAGGGGATTGATGGCACATTAGCACCACCCCGTCGTCGTAAAAATCCCGTATGAAGACAGTTTGTTGAGGACAAATATGAAAAAACTCGTGTTGTCACTATCTCTGGTACTGGCCTTTTCCAGCGCCACCGCGGCATTCGCAGCCATTCCGCAGAAAATTCGGATTGGTACCGATCCAACCTATGCGCCGTTCGAATCGAAGAATTCAAAGGGTGAACTGGTCGGTTTTGACATCGATCTGGCTAACGAGCTGTGCAAACGCATCAAAGCACAGTGTACCTACGTTGAGAACCCGCTGGATGCGCTGATCCCATCCCTGAAAGCGAAAAAAATCGACGTGATTATGTCCTCGCTCTCCATCACCGAAAAACGCCAGCAGGAGATTGCCTTCACCGACAAACTCTACGCGGCCGATTCTCGTCTGGTAGTGGCTAAATCTTCTGACGTTCAGCCAACGCTGGAGTCCCTGAAAGGCAAACGCGTCGGTGTGCTGCAGGGCACCACGCAGGAAACCTACGGCAACGAACACTGGGCGCCGAAGGGGATTGAAATTGTCTCCTACCAGGGCCAGGAAAATATCTACGCTGACCTGACGGCAGGCCGAATTGATGCGGCATTCCAGGATGAAGTCGCGGCAAGCGAAGGCTTCCTGAAAACGCCGGTGGGTAAAGATTACAAGTTTGGCGGCCCATCCATTAAGGACGTGAAGTTGTTTGGTGTGGGCACCGGTATGGGCCTGCGCAAAGAAGACAACGAACTGCGTGAGGCGCTGAACAAAGCGTTTGCTGAAATGCGCGCTGACGGAACTTACGACAAGCTGGCGAAAAAGTACTTTGATTTTAATGTTTACGGCGGCTAATCGCCCCGTCAAATAACGTGCGGCCCCTCCCGCAGTGGGAGGGGAAAAGACACGGTTCCACCACTCACGATACGACAGGGCTCGCGGTATGCTGTACGGATTTTCTGGCGTTATTTTACAGGGCGCGCTTGTCACCCTTGAGCTGGCTATCAGCTCCGTGGTGCTGGCGGTGCTGATAGGTCTGGCAGGCGCAGGGGCGAAGCTTTCGGCTAACAAACCGCTGGCGCTAATTTTTGAAGGCTACACCACGCTTATTCGCGGCGTTCCCGATCTGGTGCTGATGCTGCTTATCTTTTACGGTCTGCAGATTGCGCTGAACAGCGTAACGGACGCGATGGGCATGGGACAAATTGATATCGACCCGATGGTGGCCGGTATTATTACCCTCGGTTTTATCTACGGTGCTTACTTCACCGAAACCTTCCGCGGTGCCTACATGGCCGTGCCGAAGGGCCACATTGAGGCGGCAACCGCATTTGGTTTTACCTCTTCACAAACGTTTCGTCGGATTATGTTCCCGGCCATGATGCGCTACGCGCTCCCGGGCATCGGCAACAACTGGCAGGTTATCCTCAAAGCGACAGCGCTGGTCTCGCTGCTCGGTCTGGAAGACGTTGTGAAAGCGACTCAGCTGGCGGGCAAGAGCACCTGGGAGCCGTTCTACTTTGCGGTGGTCTGCGGCGTGATTTATCTGGTCTTTACTACCGTCTCCAATGGTGTGCTGCTTCTGCTTGAGCGTCGCTACTCCGTGGGTGTGAAGAGGGCTGACCTGTGATTGAGATTATTCAGGAATACTGGAAATCCCTGCTGTGGACGGATGGCTACCGCTTTACCGGCGTGGCGATCACGCTCTGGCTACTGATCTCCTCCGTGGTGATGGGCGGCGTTCTGGCGGTATTTCTTGCCATTGGCCGCGTGTCGAACAATAAATTTATCCAGTTCCCGATCTGGCTGTTTACCTACGTGTTTCGCGGTACGCCGCTGTACGTGCAGCTGCTGGTGTTCTATTCGGGGATGTATACGCTTGAGATCGTAAAAGGCACTGAGATGCTGAATGCGTTCTTCCGCAGCGGTCTGAACTGTACGGTGCTGGCGTTGACGCTCAACACCTGCGCCTACACCACCGAGATTTTCGCGGGGGCAATTCGCTCTGTCCCTTACGGTGAGATTGAAGCGGCGCGCGCCTACGGCTTTTCCTCAGTGAAACTTTATCGCTGCATTATTCTGCCGTCGGCACTGCGTATTGCGTTACCGGCGTACAGCAACGAAGTGATTTTGATGCTGCACTCCACCGCGCTGGCCTTTACCGCGACGGTGCCGGACCTGCTCAAAATCGCGCGCGATATTAACTCCGCAACCTATCAGCCGTTTACCGCGTTTGGCATTGCGGCGGTGCTCTATTTAATTATCTCTTATGTTTTGATTAGCCTGTTCCGTAAGGCTGAAAAACGCTGGTTGCAGCATATAAAACCTTCTTCGACGCACTGAGAAAGATGATGGCTGAGAACAAATTAAACGTTATTGATTTGCACAAACGCTACGGCGAACATGAAGTGCTGAAAGGGGTGTCGCTGCAGGCAAATGCGGGCGACGTGATCAGTATCATCGGCTCATCCGGCTCGGGTAAAAGTACCTTCCTGCGCTGCATTAACTTCCTCGAAAAGCCGAGCGAAGGCTCGATTGTGGTGAGCGGGCAGAATATTAACCTGGTCCGTGACAAAGACGGCCAGTTGAAGGTCGCGGATAAACATCAGCTGCGCCTGCTGCGCACGCGCCTGACGATGGTGTTCCAGCACTTCAACCTCTGGAGCCACATGACGGTGCTGGAGAACGTGATGGAAGCGCCGATTCAGGTGCTGGGCCTGAGCAAGCAGGAAGCCCGCGAGCGTGCGGTGAAATACCTGGCGAAAGTGGGTATCGACGAGCGCCAGCAGATGAAATACCCGGTGCATCTCTCCGGTGGTCAGCAGCAGCGTGTCTCCATCGCGCGCGCGCTGGCGATGGAACCGGAGGTGCTGCTGTTCGACGAACCGACCTCCGCGCTGGACCCGGAACTCGTTGGCGAAGTGCTGCGCATCATGCAGAAGTTGGCCGAAGAGGGCAAAACGATGGTGGTGGTGACGCACGAGATGGGCTTTGCCCGTAACGTCTCGAACCACGTGATTTTCCTGCATCAGGGGAAAATTGAAGAGCAGGGCCACCCGGACGAGGTGCTGGCGAACCCGCAAAGTCCGCGTTTGCAGCAGTTCCTCAAAGGATCTCTGAAGTAAAGAGGGCATCAGCCCGCAGTGCAGCCCAATCGCCCGGTGGCGCTTCGCTTACCGGGCCTACAAAAACCGTAGGCCGGGCAAACGCAGTGCCGCCCGGCATTCAGGCCGCACCGCATTCCAGTCGAAACACCCAGTCGTCATAGCGCACGCCGTCAATTTCATACGCCTTTTCCAGCACCTGCGTACGCACAAACCCGGCTTTCTCCAGCACCCGCACCGAACCGCCGTTATCCGCCAGCACGTACGCGTTAATCGCTTTCACGCTGGTCTGGTTAAACGCGTACTCACACACCGCGCGCAGCGCCTCGCTGGCAATCCCTTTTCCCTGCGCGGCAGGCACGACCGTGTAGCCGATGTCGGCCTCTTCACGATTCTCAGGGCTGATTTGCAGGCCAATATCGCCCAGCGGCGCATCGTCCTCCAGAGAGCGGATCACGAAGACATGCTCCGCCATCAGGCGTGCGGCAAACACGCGTCGGGTCTCTTTTTCCGGCGTGATGGCGGCCATGTAGCGCATGATGCTGCGATCTTCACGCAGCGAGCGGAAGAAGGCCCAGTCAGTGGGTTCGAAAGGAGTGAGGTGAAGCCGGGGAGTGGTGATCGTTGCCATTGTTACGCCATTTCTTCGGAACATGGCCTGTCACTGTAACATATTCACCGCACCACATCCCCCAGCGCCTCTTCTAATTCATACCAGCGGAACGCAAAGCCGGCCGCTTCCAGCCGTTTTGGCAGCGCCCGCTGCCCGCCTAATACCAGCACGGACGCTTCACCCATCATCAGACGAATGACCGTGGCAGGTACGCGTAAAATCGCCGGGCGGTGCAGGGCATGTCCCAGCGCGTGGGCAAACTGTTCATTACGCACCGGATACGGCGCAACCATGTTAAACGGCCCGCGCAGATCGTTATCCAGCAGCCAGAGAATACCGTTGACCATATCGTCGATATGGATCCACGCCAGGTACTGACGACCATTGCCGATGGGGCCGCCGAGTCCGAGCCGGAAAGAGGGAAGCATCTTCGCCAGAATACCGCCTTTCGGCGCAAGCACGACGCCGGTCCGCAGCAGGCAGACACGGGTACGATCGCTCTGCGCCGCACAGGCGATACGCTCCCACTGGGCGCAAAGTTTATGGGTAAACTCGTTATGGGGCGGCTCTTCCTCGGTTACCACCACCTCGCCGAGATCGCCGTAATAGCCCACCGCTGAACCCGAAATCAACACCGAAGGCGGCGTGTGGCTATTGCGGATCAGCTCGACCAGCTTTTCGGTGATGTTCCACCGACTGCTGCATAACAGCTGTTTTTGCTCTTCCGTCCAGCGCTTATCGGCGATGGGTTCACCCGCGAGGTTAATAACGGCGTCGAAGCCGTCCAGATTTTGCTGCTCAGCCAGATTTTTCCAGATATCGATACCCGCCCCCAGCACCTGGCGCGCTTTCTCCGGGCTGCGCGTGACCACGGTAATGTCGTGATGCAAGGCCTGCAGACGCGCAATGAGGTGACGACCAATCAGGCCTGTACCGCCGGTCAGCAAAATCTTCATACAACCTCCAGGTTTACGCCTGGCGTCGCCAGCTTAACGTCATGGAGACGGAATCGGCGTAGCGCAGGGCGTGAAGTTTATCGATCTCAACTTCAGCATAAGTGACCCAGTGATGTTCGCGTGCGATATCGAGCACATCCTGAGTTAATTTTTCCAGCAGAGAGAAGCGGTTATTCTCGACAAACTGGATAATGTTCTTGGTTATTGTGCGGTAGTTCAGCGCGTCGTTGATGTCTTCGCTGGCGCGCGCTTTGTCTGCGGGGTAGTGAATCACCACATTAATGACAATATCCTGACGGTTGGCGATCTCTTCCTCTTTGATACCGATGAAGGTACGCAAGCGTAAATTTTTTATACGAATAACAGCATCTGGCTGTGACATTGCAGGTCTTCTCCGTGTCAGTATTTCCTGCCCATAATACATGAGAGCCTCACAGGCACCCAGCCTCATACGGGGTTAAATTTGCTGGATTTTTTGCATCGCCCGCTCGGTGGCTGGGCGGGTTCGAATGCGCTCAAACCAGTTGTTCACCGCCGGGTAAGAGGCCAGGTCAATGCGGTGCTTTTCATGCGTATTCACCCACGGCCAGCAGGCGATGTCAGCAATACTGTAATGATCGCCCCCGAGCCACGGCGTTTTCTCCAGCCGACGGTTCAGAACGTCATACAGCCGTTGAGTCTCTACCTGATAGCGCTCTATCGCATAAGGAATGGGCCGCGGGGCGTAAGCGGTAAAGTGATGGTTTTGACCCAGCATGGGCCCCAGCCCGCTCGCCTGCCAGAAGAGCCATTGCAGGGTATGGTGACGCTCGCGCAGTTCGCCGCTCAGCAGTTTGCCGGTTTTCTCCGCCAGGTAGAGCAAAATTTCACCGGATTCAAACAGGCTCAGCGGTCTGCCCCCGTCCGCCGGCTGGTTATCAATAATGGCCGGGATTTTATTATTCGGCGAGATAGCCAGAAAGAGAGGGCTGAACTGATCGCCTTTGCTGATATCCACGCGAATGATCCTGTAATCCAGCTCGGCTTCTTCAAGAAAGAGGGTGATCTTATGGCCGTTTGGGGTAGGGGCGTAATAAAGGTCGATCATTCTCAACTCCTGTCCATGCGAAGAGTGGTGCCATGACAAATGAGTATAGGTGGTTGTTGTAAATCGTGAGTTTTCATCAAGTGACAGCGAGGCAAAGAGATTATATGTTGAGTAAAAACCGATCAGCCTATGAGGATGTTATGAACCAGCCCGTAATCACGTTGTGGTCCGATGCGAATTTCTTTTCTCCCTATGTTATGAGCGTATACGTTGCGCTGGCCGAAAAAGGGCTCACTTTTACGCTGAAGACCGTCGATCTCGACGGCGGTGAACACCTCAAACCGCAGTGGCAAGGTTACGACCTGACCCGGCGCGTGCCGGTGCTGGAGATTGACGGTTTTGCCCTGAGCGAATCGTCGGCGATTGATGAATATCTGGAAGATCGGTTTGCGCCGCCTGAGTGGGAGCGCATCTATCCGCACGATCTGCAAAAACGCGCGCGGGCGCGACAGATTCAGGCGTGGCTGCGAAGCGATCTGGTGCCGATTCGCGTGGAACGTTCGACGGACGTCGTGTTTGCCGGAGTGAAAAAGCCAGCGCTCAGCGCAGAAGGCAGCGAAAGCGCACAGAAACTGATTGAAACCGCCACCGCGCTGCTATCCCACGGCAACCCGAACCTGTTCGGCGAGTGGTGCATTGCTGACACCGATCTGGCGTTGATGCTTAACCGCCTGATCCTCAACGGCGATGAGGTGCCCCAGCTGCTGGTGGATTATGCCGCGTTTCAGTGGCAGCGCGCCTCCGTGCAGCGCTATGTGGCACTCTCGGCTAAGCGCGCGGGCTGATAAGCCCTGACGCTTCAGGTATGATGGGGGCAGTCTGTTTTCCCGAGGAGTGACTGATGAAACTGATGTTTGCGTCGGATATCCATGGATCGCTGCCCGCTACCGAGCGTGTCCTCACCCTGTTTGCACAAAGCGGCGCGCAGTGGCTGATTATTCTGGGGGATGTGCTCAATCACGGCCCGCGAAACGCGCTGCCGGAGGGCTACTCCCCTGCACAGGTCGCGGAAAAGCTCAACCCGTTTGCCTCGCGCATTATCGCCGTTCGCGGCAACTGCGACAGCGAAGTGGACCAGATGCTGCTGCATTTTCCCCTTACTGCGCCGTGGCAACAGGTGCTGCTGGAACAAAGCCGACTATTCCTGACCCATGGGCATCTTTTTAGTCCGGATAATCTCCCGGCGCTCGCGGCTGGCGATGTCCTGGTTTACGGTCATACTCATATTCCGGTTGCTGAAAAGCGCGGTGAGATTTATCACTTCAATCCGGGGTCGGTCAGCATACCGAAAGGCGGCTATCCTGCGAGCTATGGCATGCTGGATGAAAATACCCTGAGCGTTATCGCACTTAATGATCAGCAAGTTATTGCGCAGATAGCGATTAATCCGTAAGTTACACCTCAACTGCAAACGCGCCGAAAGAGCGCTTAGAAGAGAAGGTTTCCCGATGGTGGAGCAGAGTCATTTGGCAAGTACAGAGTGGGTTGACATTGTCAGCGAAGAGAATGAAGTGATCGCGCAGGCCAGCCGCGAACAAATGCGTGCGGAGCGTCTGCGCCACCGCGCAACGTACATTGTTGTGCATGACGGGATGGGCAAAATTCTGGTCCAGCGCCGTACGGACACCAAAGATTTTCTCCCGGGTATGCTGGATGCCACCGCAGGTGGGGTTGTGCAGGCAGATGAAGTGCTGCTGGATTCCGCGCGTCGTGAAGCGGAAGAAGAGTTAGGTATTGCCGGCGTGCCGTTTGCCGAGCACGGTCAGTTCTATTTCGAAGACGAAAACTGCCGCGTCTGGGGCGGGCTGTTTAGCTGCGTTTCTCACGGCCCGTTCGCCCTGCAGGAAGAAGAGGTGAGTGAAGTCAGCTGGATGACGCCGGAAGAGATCACCGCGCGCTGCGACGAGTTTACGCCGGATTCGTTAAAAGCGCTGGCGCTGTGGATGACCCGCAACGCCAAAAACGAATCGACCAAATCAGAAAAAGAGGAAGAGGCTGAGTAAGATTCAGCAACTCTCTCTCAGACACAGACTGGACGCGATGGGCTTTTGATCGCGCCAGTCACCGTCATTCAGACGCTCCAGCAGCGCTTTCCCGGCTTCAATTCCAATCTTACGATGCGGCACCGCCATCGTCGTCAGCGGCGGCTGACAGACGCGGCTCACGTCGCTATCGCCAAAGCCTACCACCGCCAGATCGTCCGGCACCTTGATTCGCCTGCGCTGGCACTCGTACAGCGCGCCGCATGCCAGCTCGTCAGAGACGCACACCAGCGCATCCAGCTCCGGCCACGCCAGCAGGAATTCTGGCAGCTGTGCCGCGCCGGTCGAGAAGCTCGGCGGCATCGCCGCGTTAATGACCCGGGTCGGCGACATATGGTGGCGAAGCATGGCTTTGTACCAGCCCTGCAAATGCTGCTGGAAAATCCACTGCTCCTGGTTGGCGCACAGCAGGCCAATATTTTGATAGCCGCGCTTAATCACCATTTCCGTGAGTTCATACATGGCCGCTACGTTATCAATCCCGATATTCATATCAATCGGGTCGGCGCGCATGGCGCCCATCTCCATCACCGGAATAGAGGCGTTTTTCAGCCAGTGGCGAACGGTGTCGGTATGTTCAACGCTGAGCAGGATAGCGGCGGCAATATTCGACGCCAGCAGTGTCTCCAGCAACTTCTCCTCCTGCTCAAGACGATGCTGGGATTCAGCCAGCATGATCTGATACCCGGCAGGTTGTAGCACCTGCTGTAGCCCGGCGAACATCTCCGAGCAGCCGGCTTCTGAGAGATTAGGCACCACCATGGCTATCGTCCATGACGACGCCGAGGCCAGCGCGCTGGCGGCAAGATTAGGCATATAGCCCAGCGCCTGCACGGCAGCTTCAATTTTTTCTCGTAGTTTATCGGAAACTTGTTCGGGCGTGCGGAGTGCACGGGACACGGTCATCGTGCCCACACCGGCAAGCTGTGCGACATCGGCGAGTGTCACTTTACCAGTACTGCGCCGTTTTCGGGTTAGAGACATACACCTTCCTGCTGACCAGACGCGTTCTTCATTTCCTTCGCTTCACGTGACAGGCAGTATACGCCTTAAATCCCTTTTTTTGCTGTGATTTAGCAGCGTGATTGCAATTTGATAGCGCTATCACATTTCTGCATGTTAACCATTGGTAGCGCTATCTTTGTGATCGTGATCGCAGTCATTCAGCGATGTGTTGAATAAAGTTTGCTCATCTTAAGCGTGTCGTGGGAGTGAAAAGTGCTCAAAAAATGGATATATGATACAACCATCACGCTGCAGGATAGCGTGGAAAACTGGCCACAGGCGCTGGAGCTGTGCGCGAAGCCGCTGCTGGATTTGCAGGTGATTGAGCCTGAATATGTCACCGCCATCATCCAGCAGCATCACACGTTAGGACCTTATTATGTGCTGGCACCAGGGCTGGCTATGCCGCATGCGCGGCCGGAGGAAGGCGCCAAAGGACTGGGGTTGTCTTTATTAAAACTAAAACAGGGCGTCTCGTTTGGTGCCGGTGAGTTTGACCCTGTCGATGTCATTATTATGCTCGCGGCACCCGACAAAAATAGCCATATCGAGATGATCTCAGCGCTGGCTGAATTATTTTCCAGCGATGCAGATATGGCTGAACTGCATCAGGCGAATACCCTGGAGGAAATTAAAACGATTATTGACCGCTTCTGATTTAATTCTTTAATCCGATTATTCACAACATTACGCGCCAGCGTGATGGGGCGTGCTCTACTCAAAACAAGGGGACAACAATGAAAATTATGGCTATTTGCGGTTCCGGCCTGGGCAGCAGTTTTATGGTTGAAATGAATATTAAAAAGGTGCTTAAAAAGCTGGAGATTGAGGCTGAGGTTGAACATTCCGATCTCTCCTCGGCTACGGCGGGTGCAGCCGATCTTTTCGTGATGGCAAAAGACATTGCGGCCAGCGCCAGCGTGCCGGAAAGCCAGCTGGTAGTGATTAACAACATCATCGACATCAACGAACTTGAAGCGCAGCTGCGCGCCTGGTTCGACAGACAATAACCCTGATAAGGCGAGGTGGATATGTTTATCCTTGAAACGCTGAATTTCGTTGTTGATATTTTAAAAGTCCCTTCGGTGCTGGTTGGTTTAATTGCGCTAATTGGTCTGGTTGCGCAGAAAAAAGCGTTTTCGGACGTGGTGAAAGGGACAATTAAAACTATCCTGGGTTTCATCGTGCTGGGTGGCGGCGCCACGGTACTGGTGGGGTCGTTAAATCCTTTGGGCGGTATGTTTGAACACGCCTTTACGATCCAGGGCATTATTCCAAACAATGAAGCGATTGTGTCAATCGCGCTGGAAAAATACGGTGCAGCGACCGCGCTGATTATGGCCTTCGGCATGGTGGCGAATATTATCGTCGCGCGCTTTACTCGCCTGAAGTACATCTTCCTGACCGGACACCACACGTTTTATATGGCGTGCATGATTGGCGTGATCCTGACGGTCGCGGGCTTTGAGGGCGTGGGTCTGGTCTTTACCGGCTCGCTAATCCTCGGCCTGATCATGGCCTTCTTCCCGGCGATTGCGCAGCGCTACATGAAGCGCATTACCGGCAATGATGAAATTGCCTTCGGCCACTTCGGCACGCTGGGCTACGTGCTGTCCGGCTGGATTGGCAGCAAGGTCGGCAAAGGCTCCCGCTCAACCGAAGAGATGAACCTGCCGAAGAACCTGAGCTTCCTGCGCGACAGCTCGATCTCCATCTCCCTGACCATGATGATTATCTACCTCATCCTCGCGGTGAGCGCCGGGCGCGAGTACGTGGAGGCCACCTTCAGCGGCGGCCAGAACTACCTGGTCTACGCCATCATCATGGCGATCACCTTTGCGGCGGGCGTGTTCATCATCCTGCAGGGCGTGCGCCTGATTCTGGCGGAGATCGTTCCGGCCTTTACCGGCTTCTCGGAGAAACTGGTCCCTAACGCGCGTCCTGCGCTGGACTGCCCGGTGGTCTATCCGTATGCGCCAAACGCGGTGCTGATTGGCTTCCTGTTCAGCTTCCTTGGCGGAATTGTGGGGTTGTTCATCTGCGGTCAGTTTAGCTGGGTGCTGATCCTCCCGGGCGTGGTGCCGCACTTCTTCACCGGCGCCACGGCGGGCGTGTTCGGTAATGCCACCGGTGGACGTCGCGGGGCAATGATTGGCGCCTTTGCTAACGGCCTGCTGATCACCTTCCTGCCGGTCCTGCTGCTGCCGGTGCTGGGCGCCATTGGCTTTGCCAATACCACCTTCTCGGACGCCGACTTCGGCGCGGTCGGGATTGTCCTCGGCAACCTGGCGCGCTTCCTGTCGCCGCTTGCCATCACCGGACTGGTCGTGGCGTTGTTCGCGCTGCTGGTGGCGTACAACGTCTTCGCGAAAAACAAACCTGCGGGCGGTAACGCGCAGGAAAACACCGGAGCCAAATCATGAATGAGAAAGAGATAACCGAACTCGCGCGTCAGATCCGTCTTGAGACGCTGAAATCCCTGACGCAGCTGGGTTTTGGACACTATGGCGGCAGTATGTCGGTGGTTGAAACCCTGGCCGTGCTGTACGGCGCGGTGATGAAAATCGACCCGGCGGATCCGGACTGGCCGGAGCGAGACTATTTTGTCCTGTCGAAAGGTCATGCGGGTCCGGCGCTCTACAGCACGCTGGCGATCAAGGGCTACTTCCCGGTGGAAGAGCTGAGCACCCTGAACCAGAACGGCACGCGCCTGCCAAGCCACCCGGACCGTCTGAAAACGCGCGGCGTAGACGCCACCACCGGTTCGCTGGGGCAGGGGATCTCCATTGCTGGCGGTATGGCGCTCTCGCACAGGCTGGCGGGGCGACCGAATCGGGTCTTCTGCATCGTCGGTGACGGCGAGCTGAACGAGGGGCAGTGCTGGGAGGCGTTCCAGTTTATCGCCCACCATCGGCTGAACAACCTGACGGTGTTCGTAGACTGGAACAAACAGCAGCTCGACGGCGAGCTGGACGAGATCATCAGCGCGTTCGACCTGGAGGGGAAATTCCGCGCCTTTGGCTTTGACGTAGCGACGGTGAAGGGCGACGACATTCCGGGTCTGCTGGCGGTAACGTCGCGGGTCCCGGCTGCCGATGCACGTCCGTTAGTCGTCATCCTCGACAGCGTCAAAGGGCAGGGGGTGCCGTACCTGGAGCAGCTCAGCAACTCGCACCACCTGCGATTGACCGCGGAGAGCAAAGCGGCCCTCAACGAGACGATTCGCCAACTGGAGGCTTCACATGATTAAGGTTGCACCGGCAGGACAGAAAGACGCCGTTGAGATGCGTAAGGTCTACGCGGGCTTCGTGGCAAAGCAGATTGAGGCAGGAAGCGAGATTATCGCCCTGGAAGCGGATCTGATGAGCTCGATGGCGATGGACGGCGTGGCGCGAGATTATCCGCAGCACGTGATTAACTGCGGCATTATGGAGGCCAACGTCATTGGCACCGCGGCGGGGCTGTCGCTTACCGGGCGTAAACCGTTCGTGCACACCTTCACCGCGTTTGCCAGCCGTCGCTGCTTTGACCAGCTGTTTATGTCCCTGGACTACCAGCGCAACAACGTGAAGGTGATTGCCTCGGATGCGGGCGTGACGGCCTGCCACAACGGCGGGACGCATATGTCATTTGAGGATATGGGCATCGTGCGCGGCCTGGCGCATTCGGTGGTGCTGGAGGTTACCGACGCGGTGATGTTCGGGGACGTGCTGCGCCAGCTTATCGACCTCGAAGGCTTCTACTGGGTGCGGACCATTCGTAAGCAGGCACCGAGCGTGTATGCCCCGGGCTCAACCTTCACCATCGGCAAAGGCAACGTGCTGCGCGAAGGAACCGATATTACCCTGATTGCCAACGGCATCATGGTGGCGGAAGCGCTGGAAGCGGCGCGCCAGCTTGAGCAGGAGGGGGTAAGCGCGGCGGTCATCGACATGTTTACCCTGAAGCCCATCGACCGGATGCTGGTGAAAAACTACGCCGAGAAAACCGGACGCATCGTCACCTGTGAAAACCACAGCATTCACAACGGCCTGGGGTCGGCGGTGGCGGAAGTGCTGGTGGAAACCTGCCCGGTACCGATGCGGCGGGTGGGCGTCAAGGAGCGCTACGGCCAGGTGGGTACGCAGGATTTCCTGCAGAAGGAGTATGGCCTGACGGCACATGACATTGTGTCGGCGGCGAGAGAGTTGCTGTAAATAAAAAAGGCGACCGGTTAGGTGGTCGCCTTTCTTGCCGGATGGCGCTTCGCTTATCCGGCCTACAAAACCGTAGGCCCGGTAAGCGCTAGCGCCACCGGGCTTTTTAACATTACTGCTGCTGCGAAGACTGAATCGCGGTCAGAGCGATGGTGTAGACGATATCGTCAACCAGCGCGCCACGGGACAGGTCGTTCACAGGTTTGCGCATACCCTGCAGCATTGGCCCGATGGAGATCAGGTCTGCAGAACGCTGTACCGCTTTGTAGGTGGTGTTACCGGTGTTCAGATCCGGGAAGATGAACACGGTAGCGCGACCTGCAACCGGCGAGTTCGGCGCTTTGGATTTCGCAACGTCAGCCATTACCGCAGCATCGTACTGCAGCGGGCCGTCGATCATCAGGTCAGGACGTTTTTCCTGCGCCAGACGGGTCGCTTCACGCACTTTCTCTACGTCGCTACCTGCACCAGAAGTACCGGTAGAGTAAGAGAGCATCGCTACGCGCGGTTCGATACCGAAGGCAATCGCAGAGTCCGCGGACTGGATAGCGATTTCGGCCAGCTGTTCTGCGGTTGGATCCGGGTTGATCGCGCAGTCGCCGTAAACGTAAACCTGTTCAGGCAGCAGCATGAAGAACACGGAAGAAACCAGAGAGCTGCCCGGTGCAGTTTTGATCAGCTGCAGCGGTGGACGGATGGTGTTCGCCGTGGTGTGAACCGCACCGGAAACCAGACCGTCAACTTCGTCCTGCTCCAGCATCAGCGTACCCAGCACTACGTTGTCTTCCAGCTGTTCGCGCGCAACGGCTTCGGTCATGCCCTTGCTCTTACGCAGCTCAACCAGACGGGCAACGTAGCTTTCGCGAACCACTTCAGGGTCAACGATTTCGATGCCAGCGCCCAGCTCAACGCCCTGAGACGCCGCAACGCGGGTGATCTCATCCGGGTTACCCAGCAGCACGCAGGTCGCGATGCCGCGCTCTGCACAGATAGCAGCCGCTTTAACGGTACGTGGTTCGTCGCCTTCTGGCAGAACAACGCGTTTGCCCGCTTTACGCGCCAGCTCGGTCAGCTGGTAACGGAATGCTGGAGGAGACAGGCGGCGGCTGCGCTCGGAGGTCGCCGTCAGGGATTCGATCCAGTCTGCGTTGATGTAGCCCGCAACGTATTCCTGAACTTTCTCGATACGCTCGTGGTCATCAACCGGTACTTCCAGGTTGAAGCTCTGCAGGCTCAGGGAGGTCTGCCAGGTGTTGGTGTTCACCATGAAGACCGGCAGGCCCGTCGCAAATGCGCGTTCGCACAGCTTGCTGACGCGTGGATCCATCTCGTAGGCACCGGTCAGCAGGATCGCACCGATTTCCACACCGTTCATCGCGGCCAGGCAGGCTGCTACCAGCACGTCAGGACGGTCTGCTGAGGTCACCAGCAGGGAACCTGCGCGGAAGTGTTCCAGCATGTGCGGAATGCTGCGCGCACAGAAGGTCACGGACTTCACGCGGCGGGTGTTGATGTCGCCTTCGTTAACCACGGTAGCGTTCAGGTGACGCGCCATATCGATTGCACGGGTGGCAATCAGATCGAAGCTCCATGGCACCGCGCCCAGTACTGGCAGCGGGCTGGATTCCTGCAGCTTAGCCGGGTCAACTTTGACAACTTTTGCTTTGGAAGAGTCGTCGAAGATCTCGGACAGGTCAGGGCGAGTACGGCCCTGCTCATCCACCGGTGCGTTCAGTTTGTTCACGATCACGCCGGTGATGCTGGTGTTTTTAGCGCCGCCGAAGCTGCTGCGCGTCAGTTCGATACGCTCGTTCAGCTGCTCTGGGGTGTCGGTGCCCTGAGACATCACGAAAACGATCTCTGCGTTCAGGGTTTTCGCGATTTCAAAGTTCAGAGACTGGGCAAACTGGTGTTTGCGCGTTGGGACCAGGCCTTCAACCAGCACCACTTCCGCGTCTTGCGCGTTAGCATGGTAGTTAGCGATGATCTCTTCCATCAGCACGTCTTTCTGGTTGCTGGACAGCAGAGATTCAACGTGGCTCATCTTCAGCGGTTCAGCCGCTGGCAGATTGGAATTCTTGCGAACGATGGTGGTGGTCTGGTCTGGTGCATCGCCACCGGCACGTGGCTGGGCGATTGGCTTAAAGACGCTCAGACGAACGCCTTTGCGTTCCATAGCACGGATAACGCCAAGGCTGACGCTGGTCAGGCCGACGCTGGTTCCGGTAGGGATCAGCATAATAGTACGGGACACGGTTTATCCTCTTTCGTTACCGCCGCGATTGGGCGGGTTACAAAACAGCACCGCCAGCATTGCTGGCGGTGTGGAATCAGGCAGTCAGGCGGTGCGCGTCTTGCGCAATGACCAGTTCTTCGTTAGTTGGGATAACGAGAGCAGGGCGGGTGCCTTCTTTGTTGATGAAGCCAGACTTGCCGAAGCGGGCAGCCAGGTTACGCTCGTGATCAACGTCGAAGCCCAGAACGCCCAGTTTGCCCAGGGACAGTTCACGAACCATTGCCGCGTTCTCACCGATACCACCGGTGAAGATAACCGCGTCCAGACGGCCTTCCATCAGCGCAGTGTAAGAGCCGATGTACTTCGCCAGACGGTGGCAGTAAACGTCCATTGCACGTTTAGCGTCTTCTTTGTCTGCGTAGTTGTCTTCAACGTAACGGCAGTCGCTGGTGACTTCGGTCAGACCCAGCAGGCCAGACTCTTTGGTCAGCATTTTGTTGATCTGGTCAACGCTCATGCCCAGGGTGTCGTGCAGGTGGAAGATAATCGCCGGGTCGATGTCACCGGAACGGGTCCCCATCACCAGACCTTCCAGCGGGGTCAGACCCATGGAAGTATCAACACATTTACCGTTGCGGATAGCGGAAACAGAACCACCGTTGCCCAGGTGGCAGGTGATGATGTTCAGTTCTTCAACCGGCTTGTTCAGGACTTTTGCGGCTTCCTGAGTCACATAGAAGTGGCTGGTGCCGTGTGCGCCGTAACGACGTACGCCGTGTTCTTTGTACAGGCTGTATGGCAGGGCATAGAGGTAAGACTCTTCCGGCATGGTCTGATGGAACGCGGTGTCGAATACGGCCACGTTTTTGTCTTTCAGATTCGGGAAGGATTTCAGCGCTTCAGCGATACCGATCAGGTGAGCCGGGTTGTGCAGCGGTGCGAAGGACGCAGAGTCTTTGATACCCTGAATCACAGATTCGTCGATGACGACGGAGCTGGTGTATTTTTCGCCGCCGTGGACGATACGGTGACCAATCGCAGTCAGCTGAGCAGACAGTTCTGGTTTTTGTGCCAGAATAGTGTTAACGATAAAGTTCAGCGCTTCACTGTGAGCGGCGCCTGCACCTAAAGCCGCTTCTTGTTTGCTGCCGTCCATCTTCCACTTGATACGTGCTTCAGGCAGATGGAAACATTCGGCCAAACCAGAGAGGTATTCGTCACCGTTGAGCGCATCGATGATGGCGAATTTCAGTGAGGAGCTACCGCAGTTCAGAACCAGTACTAACTTACTCGACATGGAAGTACCTATTATTGATACGTGGCTAAAAAAACGTCAGTGAGTCTAACAGCGTAACGCATGATGACTCAGACATTTATGATTAACATCATGCCAAACGAACATTGTGGCATGATGGAAGAAATAACTATGATTTTATGCCATTTTGCACAATTTTCAGCCAATGGCATAATATGCAATAATTTGACGAGTTAATGATTCTCGTCTATGGCCCTATCAGGCTGGCACAGGATACCCGATACGGGGTAGATATGACAAAATATTTTGAACGTTGTCATAGCTTGTTGTGGTTTTGCACGAAAATTTTAATTTTTATATGTGAAGTTGAGGTACAGCCATGTCGACACCAGAGAACCCGTCCGTAAATTTCTTTAGTCTGTTTCGTCGGGGACAGCATTACGCAAAGACGTGGCCGATGGAAAAGCGCCTTGCGCCTATGTTCATTGAGAATCGCACCATTCGCGCCACGCGCTATGCGATTCGTTTTATGCCGCCTGTCGCTGTCTTTACGCTGTGCTGGCAGATTGCGTTGGGCGGGCAGCTTGGTCCTGCGGTCGCGACGGCGCTCTTCGCGTTAAGCCTGCCGATGCAGGGCCTGTGGTGGTTAGGTAAACGGTCCATCACCCCGCTTCCCCCTTCTATTTTACACTGGTTTTATGAAGTGCGCGGAAAACTGGAGGAGGCCGGACAGGCGCTCGCCCCGGTTGAAGGCAAGCCGGATTACCAGGCGCTGGCGGATACGTTAAAGCGTGCTTTTAAGCAACTGGATAAAACATTCCTCGATGACTTGTGATTGATCATCGAAACGACGACGAAAAGAAGGCACAGTAACAATCAGTTACCGTGTCTTTTTTTTTAAAGTGCAATGCGCTACAGGAGTCGAAAGATGGAAATGACCCATGCTCAACGTCTGATTTTGTCTAACCAGTACAAGATGATGACTATGCTTGATCCCGATAACGCTGCGCGCTACAGCCGCCTGCAAACCATCGTCGAACGCGGTTTTGGTTTGCAAATGCGCGAACTGGACCGTGAGTTTGGCGAGCTGAAAGAAGAAACCTGTCGCATCGTGATCGACATTATGGAGATGTATCACGCCCTGCACGTGTCCTGGACGAATCTCAAAGATCAGCAGTCCATTGACGAGCGCCGCGTGACCTTCTTAGGCTTTGATGCCGCAACGGAAGCGCGTTATCTGAGCTATGTTCGCTTTATGGTGAATACAGAAGGGCGTTATACCCACTTTGATGCGGGCACCCACGGCTTCAACGCGCAGACCCCAATGTGGGAGAAATATCAGCGTATGCTGAGCGCGTGGCACGCCTGTCCGCGTCAGTACCATTTAAGCAGCAACGAAATTCAACAAATCATTAATGCCTGACGGAGGTGCGTGTGCAGTGTAGAGGTTTTCTGTTTGATCTGGACGGTACGCTGGTGGATTCGCTGCCGGTTGTGGAGCGTTCATGGTGCCATTGGGCTGACCGACATGGCATCGACCATCAGGACGTGCTGAATTTTATCCATGGCAAACAGGCCATCACTTCGCTACGGCACTTCCTGGCCGGACGCTCTGAGGACGAAATTCAGGCGGAGTTCAAATACCTGGAACACATTGAAGCCACGGATACGGACGGCATTACAGCGTTACCGGGCGCGCGCGAGCTGCTTGAGCATCTGAACGAAGCGCAGATCCCGTGGGCTATCGTCACCTCAGGCTCCATTCCCGTCGCCCACGCCCGTCATAAGGCGGCAGGTTTACCGAAGCCAGAAGTGTTTATCACTGCGGAGCGCGTTAAGCGTGGCAAACCCGAACCCGATGCATTTTTACTGGGTGCTGAACTGCTGGGCCTCGCCCCCGCTGAGTGTGTGGTAGTAGAAGATGCTGCGGCTGGCGTACTGGCCGGGCTGAACGCCGGAAGCCACGTTATCGCGGTGAATGTTCCGGCGGGATCTCCCCGCCTGGAAGAGGCAGACTTTGTGCTGGATTCACTGACGGCGCTGGCTGTTTCGAAAGCCTCTGACAAGGTTGTAACCGTCTCGCTAAAAATGTAATCACATGATATAGCCCCACATTGCTGGGGCTTTTTTATGGCACAATTCCTCATCTCCCACTGACAAGGACATGTTGTGAACGGTGAACTGATTTGGGTCCTGAGCCTGCTTTTAATCGCCATCCTTCTTTTTGCAACGGGCAAGGTACGCATGGACGCCGTCGCCTTGTTTGTCATCGTCGCATTTGTGCTGAGCGGTACGCTCACGCTGCCGGAAGCCTTCTCCGGATTTAGCGATCCCAACGTTATCCTCATTGCCGCCCTGTTTATTATCGGGGATGGGCTGGTGCGCACCGGCGTGGCAACCATCATGGGATCGTGGCTGGTGAAGGTGGCGGGCAGCAGCGAAACCAAAATGCTGATCTACCTGATGGTGACCGTCGCCGGGCTGGGGGCGTTTATGAGCTCAACGGGCGTGGTCGCCATCTTTATCCCGGTGGTGCTGAGCGTCTCCATGCGGATGCAGATCTCGCCGTCGCGCCTGATGATGCCCCTGAGTTTTGCCGGTTTGATCAGCGGAATGATGACGCTGGTAGCGACGCCGCCGAACCTGGTCGTCAACAGCGAGCTGATCCGGGAAGGATTCCAGGGCTTCAGTTTTTTCAGCGTCACTCCGCTTGGGCTGGTCATTCTGGTGCTGGGTGTGGTCTACATGCTGCTGACCCGGTTTGCCCTGAAAGGTGAAAAACAGGATAAAAATAAAGAAGGGTGGAAGCGACGCACCTTCCGCGATCTGATTAAAGAGTACCGTCTCACCGGGCGGGCGCGCCGTCTGGCTATTCGCCCCGGCTCGCCGATGGTGGGACAGCGCCTTGACGACCTGAAGCTGCGCGAGCGCTATGGCGCAAACGTGATTGGCGTTGAGCGCTGGCGTCGTTTTCGCCGGGTGATCGTCAACGTCAACGGGGTGTCGGAATTCCGCGCGCGGGACGTCCTGCTGATTGATATGTCCACCGCGGACGTGGATCTGCGCGAGTTTTGCAGCGAGCAGTTGCTGGAACCGATGGTGCTGCGCGGGGAGTATTTCTCCGATCAGGCGCTGGATGTCGGCATGGCTGAAGTATCGCTGATCCCGGAATCGGAACTGTTGGGTAAAACCGTGCGGGAAATGGGGTTCCGAACCCGCTATGGCCTGAATGTCGTGGGGCTGAAGCGCGATGGCGTAGCGATGGAAGGGGCGGTGGTGGATGAGCCGATCCTGCTGGGCGATATCTTCCTGGTTGTCGGTAACTGGAAGCTGATTAGCCAGCTCGGGCAAAAAGGGCGCGATTTTGTGGTGCTCAACATGCCTGTCGAGGAGAGCGACGCCTCCCCGGCGCACAGCCAGGCGCCCCACGCGATTTTTTGTCTGGTGCTGATGGTGGCGCTGATGCTGACCGACGAAATCCCCAATCCGGTCGCGGCAATTATCGCCTGCCTGTTGATGGGCAAATTCCGCTGCATTGACGCCGAAAGCGCGTATAAAGCGATTCACTGGCCAAGCATTATTCTCATCGTCGGGATGATGCCCTTCGCGCTGGCGCTGCAAAAGACCGGCGGGGTGGATCTGATCGTTAAAGGCTTAATGGACGTTGGCGGCGGGTATGGGCCGTACATGATGCTGGTCTGTCTGTTTATCATGTGCGCCACCATCGGTCTGTTTATCTCCAACACCGCGACGGCGGTACTGATGGCGCCGATTGCGCTGGCGATGGCCAAATCCATGGGCGTGTCGCCGTATCCCTTTGCGATGATGGTCGCAATGGCGGCCTCCGCGGCGTTTATGACGCCAGTTTCTTCACCGGTGAATACGCTGGTGCTGGGGCCCGGGAATTACAGGTTCAGTGATTTCGTGAAGCTGGGCGTGCCGTTCACCGTGCTGGTGATGCTGGTATGCGTGGTGTTGATACCGGTCCTGTTCCCGTTCTGAGCATTTTGCCGGGTGGCGGCTGCGCCTTACCCGGCCTACAAACTAAAAATTACAACGGTGAATCCTGGCTAATCTCATCCAGCGAAAGATGGAAGCTCGGCACAAACACCTGCATAAAGTAATCCATCTCGTCACTGCGGCGGGAGTCCAGCGTTTTTTCCAGACGCGTTTTCGCCAGTAAAAATTCGTTATTCCCCGCAGACAGCTCTTCCAGGCACTTCAAGTAGGCGCAGAGCGCGTCGGCCTGTTTGACCAGCGACTTTTCATCTTCCGTGTACTGATGCTCATCGATGAGCGGCTCAAAGATGTCGCGCAACTCTTCCGGCACCATGTCAATCAGCTTCTGCTGGGCAATCTTCTCGATGGCCTTGTATTCCTGCGCAATCTGCGAGTTGAAGTATTTCACCGGCGTAGGCAGGTCGCCGGTCAGCACTTCTGACGCATCGTGGTACATCGCCAGCAGAGCAATGCGCTCTGGATTGACCTGACCGTTGAATTTGCGGTTTTTAATGGCGGCCAGCGCGTGAGCGACCATCGCAACCTGCAGGCTGTGCTCTGAGACATTTTCCGTGCGGACATTGCGCATCAGCGGCCAGCGGTTGATGAGTTTCAGGCGGGAGAGGTGGGCAAAGAAATGACTCTGACTCATAGGTTACCTTTTGTCTTTACTGCGACAGGCGTTCATTGTGCGGGGAGGGGAGGGAAGATGCAAATCTGAAGGTGTTGTAGATACTGTTATGCCACGCAAGCATTTTCCTGATGTAATGTGGCATCGAACGGGCGTCCTGATTTCAGGACGCCATACGCCACCTGCGCCAGCTTGCGCATCATCGCTCCGATTATCAGCTTCGCTCCCTTGCCGTTCTTTTCCAGACGCGTCCTGAACGCTTTTCCCCACTCCGTTTTGTACAGCGCCACCATCGCGGGCATATACAGCGCCCTGCGAAGCGAGACATGGCCAGCCTTACTCATCCTGCTTGCCCTGTGTACGCTGCTGCCGGATTCATGCTGCCGCGGTGTCAGTCCTGCGAAAGCCGCGAACTGCCGCGCCTGACCGAACCTGTCCTTCAGCCCCACATACGCCAGCAGCACCGCGGATGTCTTTTCACCGATACCCGGTATGCTGTCCAGCAGTTTTCGCCGGTGCTTCAGGTCCGGGTCGTCATCCGTCAGGTCCTTTATCTGTTTCTCCAGCCGCTTCAGCTCCGCTTCCAGCCACAGAAGGTGCGCATCGATGCTCGGCATCTGCACCTCCCGCGCCGTCTCACGACGGTTCAGCTCCTGCGTGTGCATGTCTGTCAGGGACTGGTGACGCAGCACCAGCGCCCGCAACGCGCGCTCCAGCGGATGAGGTGCCTCCCAGGCTACCGGACGCTTCTGCCGGCAGAACTCTGCCAGCATACGGGCATCAACGGCATCGGTTTTACTGCGCAGGCCTTCACTCTGCGCAAAGGCTTTACCAAGAGCCGGGTTGATGATGGATACGGTGAAACCGGCATCGCTGAGGGATGCTGCTGCGTCTTCCATATAGGTGCTGGTCGCTTCCATGCAGATATGTGCCTGAGCCACATTATGGCTGCGGAGCCAGCTGAGCAGCTCCTCGTGACCTTTAGGTGTGTTAGTAAATTTTTTGCTGCGGTGACGGCCATCAGGTCGCAACACATCGACATCCAGCTTAGCTTTGGAGACATCGATACCAATAAAGTGAAGTTCCTGTTCCATAGTGAAACCAACCTTGTGAATGCGGATTACCGGGAAAACCGGTCCATGATACTGTCCGGTTTGTCACTTGTGGAGAAGGTGCAGTCCACTGCAGGGATCTACAACACAGGCTCGTGGCCTAAGGCCGGGTACGGCATGTGGACTGCATGGCAGAAAGAACAGGCCGGTTCTTTCTGCACGGAAGGATAATACAAGGCCGGGTAAGCGCAGCGCCACCCGGCAGAAAGCCAGCGTTACTGATGATAACCGGACAGGAAGCGCCCGAAGCGGCTGATGGCCATTTCGAGGTCATCTTCGCGCGGTAGCGTCACGATACGCACGTGATCCGGCCACGGCCAGTTAAACGCCGTACCCTGAACCAGCAGCACTTTTTCCTGCAGCAGGAAATCGAGCACCATTTTCTGGTCGTCGTGAATATTAAAGCGCTTCGCGTCAATTTTCGGGAACATATAGAGCGCGCCATTCGGCTTCACGCAGGAGACGCCCGGAATATCGTTGATCAGCTCCCATGCGCGGTTGCGCTGTTCGTACAGGCGACCACCGGGAACGATGAACTCGCTAATGCTCTGATAGCCACCCAGCGCCGTCTGGATCGCGTGCTGCGCCGGAACGTTGGCACACAAACGCATTGAGGCCAGCATCTCCAGCCCTTCAATATAGCCTTTGGCGTGCTTTTTCGGACCGTTTAATACCATCCAGCCCTGGCGGAAACCGGCGACGCGGTAGGTTTTAGACAGGCCGTTAAAGGTGACGGTCAGCAGATCCGGGGCCAGCGCAGCGATTGAGTGGTGCTGTGCCGCGTCGTACAGGATCTTGTCGTAGATTTCGTCGGCAAAGATGATCAGGTTGTGCTGGCGGGCGAGCTCGACGATCTCCATCAGCAGCTCTTTTGAGTATACCGCGCCCGTTGGGTTGTTCGGGTTAATGATCACGATGCCGCGCGTGCGAGGCGTAATTTTCGCGCGAATATCATCGAGGTCCGGGAACCAGTCAGAGGACTCGTCGCACAGATAGTGCACGGCCTTACCGCTGGAAAGAGATACGGCAGCCGTCCACAGCGGATAATCCGGCGCGGGTACCAGCATTTCGTCCCCGCTGTTCAGCAGCGCCTGCATCGCCTGCACAATCAGTTCGGAGACACCGTTGCCGATATAAATATCTTCAACGGTAACATCACGCATACCGCGTGCCTGGTAGTGCTGCATGATGGCTTTACGTGCGGAGTAAAGTCCTTTTGAATCACAATAGCCTTGTGCAGTAGGAAGGTTGCGGATCACATCAACCAGAATTTCATCCGGCGCTTCAAAACCAAATGGCGCAGGGTTACCAATGTTGAGTTTCAGAACCTTGTTGCCTTCTTCTTCAAGGCGTTTTGCCTCTTTCAGAACCGGGCCGCGGATGTCATAACAGACGTTATCTAGCTTGCTGGATTTTTCGATAGGGGACATGAACCTTTAACCTTTTCGCTATTATTGCCACTCCCTGCCGTGGAAGTCAGCACGGAATAATGTACTCCCCCCGCGCTTCGTTTTGAAGGGTGTGCAGTAGAAGATTTTGTGCCGGGAGCAAAATTTTGATAAATCTTTTTCGCTATGTGTGTGCTTTCATACTGACTTAAAGTTGTGCGCACAGTGTCATATTAGGTTAAATGTGCTATTCATTTGTCAAAATTGTGTATATTGTGCTGGTAAAAATAGGTGGGAAGCAGGACAAAGGTGGCAATCACCCAGAGTGACATTTCGTTAAACCTGAATGCTTGATACATGTTCCTGTAATAGCATGCTGTGGCTAAAAGTTACTCATGTGAAATTAATGTTAAGTGCCATTAATGAATGGTCTTAATCTAAATTAAAATTTATTTATTATTAACCTAAAAAATGCAACTTTAGTTAATTCTAATAAAATTAGTTTAGAAGCTTAACATTCTTCTTTAATCCTCAATATTGCAATAAGACTTATAAATAAAGTGGATTTGGGTTAAGATGTCTTTCAGGAAAGCAGAGGGCAGATGCAGGCATTTTGTATATCTGACACTGCTTTTCCGAATTAATTGATTGTTATTGTTGGAGTTATCTCTGGCTGGAATGTGTCGAACATCTCCTGCTACGTTGACAGCGCTGCGATAAAGATGGCAGAAAAGGTGTTACACCTTTAATGTAATTTACATAAACCTGCGAACATCTAAATATCCTGAACGTTTAAGAGAATAAAAATAACGTCATGAAACGTGCTTTCTGACTGTTGATAAAAAGCAGCACAATAACTATCTGTCAGGCAGTCTGCCGGGCCGGGATGCGAGGGAAAATCTTCAGAGGGAATTGCTTAACTGTACACACACAGCTTCAACCCGGGCAGCTCCGCACGAGCAACCTGAAAGTGAATAGATATGATAAATGCAAATCGTCCGATAATGAATCTCGACCTCGATCTGCTGAGAACGTTTGTTGCGGTCGCCGATCTCAACACTTTTGCAGCTGCTGCTGCCGCCGTTTGCCGAACTCAGTCTGCCGTCAGCCAGCAAATGCAGCGGCTGGAGCAACTGGTTGGTAAAGAGCTTTTTGCGCGTCATGGGCGTAATAAGCTCTTAACGGAACACGGTATTCAGCTTCTGGGTTATGCCAGGAAAATTCTTCGCTTTAATGATGAAGCATGTATGTCATTAATGTTTAGCAACCTTCAAGGGGTGCTAACGTTAGGCGCATCTGATGAGTCAGCGGATACTATATTACCGTTTCTTCTCAATCGAATTAGTTCGGTTTATCCGAAGCTTGCGCTGGACGTTAGCGTAAAGCGTAATGCCTTTATGGTTGAGATGTTAAATGAGAATAAAGTCGATCTGGTGGTGACGACGCATCGTCCCGGGCAGTTTGATTGCCTGACGCTGCGCACATCGCCTACGCACTGGTATTGTGCAGCCGAATACGTGCTGCAAAAAGGCGAGCCGGTTCCACTGGTCTTACTGGATGATCCGAGCCCGTTCCGCGACATGGTGCTCACGGCGCTGAATGAGGCCAACATTCCGTGGCGTCTGGCGTATGTGGCTTCCACGCTGCCAGCGGTCCGTGCCGCCGTGAAGGCCGGTCTGGGTGTAACGGCCCGTCCGGTAGAGATGATGAGCCCCGATCTGCGCGTTCTGGGGAAATCCGATGGTCTTCCTGCGCTGCCGGATACGGAGTATCTGCTCTGCCACAATTCGTCAAGCCATAACGAGTTGGCCAAAGTGGTGTTCGAGGCAATGGAAAACTACCATAACCCATGGCAGTTCGAACGCATTACCTCCGAAGGGGGGGACGACTCCCTGATCGTTGAAGGGGATTTTGAGTGACCGATAGCTCAAAATTCTGGTAACAAAATGTAAGTGTAAAAAAAAGCCACTCGTGTGATTTTCACATGCAGTGGCTTTTTTTTAGCAATAATACCCGCTTATGGCGTATGGATTTCCAGGGTATTTTATATTTATCAGTGGGTTATATTGAGTTGCTTAAAACTTGTCCGTTTTCCGTTCTACCTTCATCCACATCCCTCTCATGTTAAAAAAACAGGAAATATGTTGCCGTTTTCCAGGTTGAATTAACAAAAGCGTGTCTCAGATCAAGAAAATACTCCTATTTGGGGGGAGGAATCGTTGGCAAATCCTGTCAAAATAGGAGGGTTATTTTTTTTACTTCCGAAACGGACACGATTCAACAACATACATTTGACGGAAAGTCATGCACCCACCAGGGTTAAAGGGCACCAAATGTTAATGAGAATCGCTCGATGTAATTTAATGTGAAGAAACCTTTGTTAAAGTTGACAATAGGTTATAGAAAGGAGTAAAAAACCCCATCATTTTGCTGTCTACGTCTCATTTCAGACAGTTAGTGTAAGGTTATTTGTTCCTCCCCATGAATCGATGTGATGCCCATCTGCCAGCAAGAGCAGTGTCGTTGGTATCACTTTTGATGAGTAAGCAATGAGTATGTCAACATCCACAGAAGTCATCGCTCATCACTGGGCATTCGCAATCTTTCTTATTGTAGCCATTGGCCTGTGCTGCCTGATGTTAGTCGGCGGCTGGTTCCTGGGCGGTCGCGCCCGTGCAAGGCACAAAAACACACCTTTCGAATCCGGTATTGATTCAGTAGGTTCCGCTCGCTTACGCCTGTCTGCCAAGTTCTATCTGGTAGCCATGTTCTTCGTCATCTTCGACGTGGAAGCGCTTTACCTTTTCGCATGGTCAACGTCCATCCGCGAAAGTGGTTGGGTGGGCTTTGTCGAGGCCGCAATTTTCATTTTAGTGCTACTGGCCGGTCTGGTTTATCTGGTGCGTATTGGCGCGCTTGACTGGACGCCTGCGCGTTCACGTCGTGAACACATCAACCCGGAAAACAGTATCTCTAATCGTCAGCAGTAACAGCGAGGCAATAAGATGGATTATACGCTCACCCGCATAGATCCTAACGGTGAGAATGACCGTTACCCCCTGCAAAAACAGGAGATCGTAACCGACCCCCTGGAGCAAGAAGTCAATAAAAGCGTGTACATGGGCAAGCTCGAGCATGCCATGCACGATATGGTCAACTGGGGTCGTAAGAACTCCATCTGGCCGTACAACTTTGGCCTTTCTTGCTGCTACGTTGAAATGGTGACGTCATTCACTGCGGTGCATGACGTTGCGCGTTTTGGGGCAGAGGTATTGCGTGCTTCCCCACGTCAGGCTGACCTGATGGTGGTAGCCGGTACGTGCTTTACCAAGATGGCACCTGTTATTCAGCGTCTTTATGACCAGATGCTGGAGCCTAAATGGGTTATCTCCATGGGCGCATGTGCAAACTCTGGCGGTATGTACGACATTTATTCCGTCGTGCAGGGCGTAGATAAGTTTATTCCAGTGGATGTGTACATCCCGGGTTGTCCGCCACGTCCGGAAGCTTACATGCAGGCGCTGATGCTGCTGCAGGAGTCTATCGGTAAAGAACGTCGCCCACTGTCGTGGGTTGTTGGCGATCAGGGTGTGTATCGCGCGAACATGCAGTCTGAGCGCGAGCGTAAACGTGGTGAACGTATTGCTGTCACCAATCTGCGTACGCCTGACGAAATTTAATTTGCGCCTGTAGGCCTGGAGAACACCTTCGCATATCACTACTCAAATAGCGCGAAGCCAGGCTCAACAGTCACCACGGACCATTTGCAATGGTGAACAATATGACCGACTTAACCGCGCAAGAAGCCGCCTGGCAGACAAGGGATCATCTGGATGACCCCGTCATTGGCGAACTGCGCAACCGTTTTGGGCCGGATGCCTTTACTGTTCAGGCTACCCGCACCGGGGTACCCGTTGTTTGGGTGAAGCGTGAGCAATTGCTGGAAGTTGTCGATTTCCTCAAGAAATTGCCAAAACCGTACGTCATGCTGTTTGACTTACACGGCATGGATGAACGTCTTCGTACCCACCGCCAGGGTCTCCCTGCTGCGGATTTTTCCGTTTTCTACCACCTGATCTCAATAGACCGTAATACGGATATCATGCTCAAGGTGGCATTGTCTGAAAACGACATGCATCTGCCGACGATCACCAAACTTTTCCCGAACGCCAACTGGTACGAGCGTGAAACCTGGGAAATGTTCGGCATGACCTTCGACGGCCACCCGCACCTGACGCGCATCATGATGCCGCAGACGTGGACCGGCCACCCGCTGCGTAAAGACTACCCGGCACGTGCAACCGAATTCGATCCGTTTGAGCTGACCAAAGCCAAGCAGGATCTGGAGATGGAAGCGCTGACCTTCAAGCCGGAAGACTGGGGCATGAAGCGCGGTACCGAAAACGAGGACTTCATGTTCCTCAACCTCGGTCCAAACCACCCGTCTGCGCACGGTGCATTCCGTATTATTCTTCAGCTTGACGGCGAAGAGATTGTCGACTGCGTGCCTGACATCGGCTACCACCACCGTGGTGCTGAGAAGATGGGTGAGCGTCAGTCCTGGCACAGCTACATTCCGTATACCGACCGTATCGAGTACCTCGGCGGCTGCGTCAACGAGATGCCATACGTGCTGGCCGTTGAGAAACTGGCGGGAATCGTTACGCCGGATCGCGTTAACGTGATTCGCGTCATGCTGTCAGAACTGTTCCGTATCAACAGCCACCTGCTGTACATCTCCACGTTCATTCAGGACGTCGGCGCGATGACCCCGGTCTTCTTCGCCTTTACCGACCGTCAGAAAATCTACGATCTGGTGGAAGCGATTACCGGTTTCCGTATGCACCCGGCCTGGTTCCGTATCGGCGGTGTGGCACACGATCTGCCGCGCGGCTGGGACCGTCTGCTGCGTGAATTCCTCGACTGGATGCCAAAACGTCTGGCGTCTTACGAGAAAGCCGCGCTGCGTAACACCATTCTGAAAGGCCGTTCCCAGGGCGTTGCTGCCTACGGCGCGAAAGAAGCGCTGGAGTGGGGGACGACCGGTGCAGGTCTGCGTGCGACCGGTATTGATTTCGACGTGCGTAAAGCCCGTCCTTACTCTGGCTACGAGAATTTCGACTTTGAAATCCCGGTGGGCGGCGGTGTCTCCGACTGCTACACCCGTGTGATGCTGAAAGTAGAAGAGCTGCGCCAGAGTCTGCGCATCCTTGAGCAGTGCCTCAACAACATGCCGGAAGGCCCGTTCAAGGCGGATCACCCGCTGACGACGCCGCCACCGAAAGAGCGCACGCTGCAACATATCGAAACCCTGATCACCCACTTCCTGCAGGTTTCCTGGGGTCCGGTCATGCCGGCGCAAGAATCCTTCCAGATGATTGAAGCGACCAAGGGTATTAACAGTTACTACCTGACCAGTGACGGCAGCACCATGAGCTACCGTACCCGCGTGCGTACGCCGAGCTTTGCGCACCTGCAGCAGATCCCGTCCGCCATCCGCGGCAGTCTGGTCTCCGACCTGATTGTGTATCTGGGTAGTATCGATTTTGTTATGTCAGATGTGGACCGCTAATTATGCACGAGAATCAACAACCACAAACCGAGGCTTTTGAGCTGAGTGAAGCAGAACGTGCCGCCATTGAGCATGAGATGCACCACTACGAAGACCCGCGTGCGGCGTCCATTGAAGCGCTGAAAATCGTACAGAAACAGCGTGGTTGGGTGCCGGATGGGGCGATCTATGAGATCGCGAAAGTGCTGGGTATTCCGGCAAGCGACGTAGAAGGCGTAGCCACGTTCTACAGCCAGATCTTCCGTCAGCCGGTTGGCCGCCATGTGATCCGCTACTGTGACAGCGTTGTCTGCCACATCACCGGTTATCAGGGCATTCAGGCTGCGATTGAGAAGAAGCTCAATATCAAGCCGGGCCAGACCACGTTCGATGGACGCTTTACTCTGCTGCCAACCTGCTGCCTGGGTAACTGCGACAAGGGGCCGACCATGATGATTGATGAGGACACTCACAGCCATCTGACGCCGGAAGCGATTCCTGACCTGCTGGAGCAGTACAAATGAAAACTGTAATTCGTACTGCTGAGACGCATCCGCTGACCTGGCGTCTGCGCGATGACAAACAGCCGGTATGGCTCGACGAATACCAGAGCAAAAACGGCTATGCCGGTGCGCGTAAAGCTCTCGGCGGCATGGCGCCGGATGACATCGTTAATGCGGTGAAAGAATCCGGCCTGAAAGGGCGCGGCGGTGCGGGCTTCTCCACCGGTCTGAAGTGGAGCCTGATGCCGAAAGACGAATCCATGAACATCCGTTACCTGCTGTGTAACGCCGATGAAATGGAGCCGGGCACCTATAAAGACCGCCTGCTGATGGAACAGCTGCCGCACCTGCTGGTGGAAGGCATGCTGATCTCCGCGTTTGCGCTGAAAGCGTACCGTGGCTACATCTTCCTGCGCGGTGAGTACATCGAAGCGGCGGAAAACCTGCGTCGCGCGATTGCCGAAGCTACCGAAGCGGGACTGCTGGGCAAAAACATCCTGGGTACCGGGTTTGACTTCGAACTGTTCGTGCACACCGGTGCAGGGCGTTATATCTGCGGTGAAGAAACCGCGCTGATTAACTCCCTGGAAGGCCGCCGCGCGAACCCGCGTTCCAAGCCACCGTTCCCGGCAAGCTCCGGCGTATGGGGTAAACCGACCTGCGTAAACAACGTTGAAACCCTGTGTAACGTTCCGGCTATCCTCGCCAACGGCGTGGAGTGGTATCAGGGCATCTCCTCGAGCAAAGATGCCGGTACCAAGCTGATGGGCTTCTCTGGTCGCGTTAAAAATCCTGGCGTCTGGGAACTGCCGTTCGGTACCACCGCACGTGAAATTCTTGAAGACTACGCGGGCGGCATGCGCGATGGCCTGAAATTCAAAGCCTGGCAGCCGGGTGGGGCAGGGACAGACTTCCTGACCGAAGCCCACCTTGACCTGCCGATGGAATTCGAAAGCATTGGTAAAGCAGGCAGCCGTCTGGGTACGGCGCTGGCTATGGCCGTCGACCACGAGATCGGCATGGTCTCGCTGGTGCGTAACCTGGAAGAGTTCTTCGCCCGCGAGTCCTGCGGCTGGTGTACACCGTGCCGTGATGGTCTGCCGTGGAGCGTGAAGATCCTGCGTGCAATCGAACGTGGCGAAGGCCAGCCTGGGGATATCGAGACGCTTGAGCAACTGTGTCGATTCTTAGGCCCGGGTAAAACCTTCTGTGCCCACGCACCGGGTGCCGTCGAACCTCTGCAGAGCGCGATCAAATATTTCCGCGACGAGTTCGAAGCAGGCATCAAGCAGCCGTTCAGCAATACCCATGCGATTAATGGGATTCAGCCGAACCTGCTTAAAGCGCGCTGGTAACGACAAGAATTTTGATTAACGCTCGGTTTCGACCGAGCCAACTGGAAGCATGCTAATGGCTACGATTCATGTAGACGGCAAAGAATACGAAGTCAACGGGGCGGACAACCTGCTGGAAGCTTGTCTGTCTCTTGGCCTCGATATTCCGTACTTTTGCTGGCATCCGGCGCTGGGCAGCGTCGGTGCTTGCCGCCAGTGTGCGGTGAAGCAATATCAAAACGCGGAAGACACGCGTGGTCGCCTGGTGATGTCCTGTATGACGCCAGCCACCGAAGGCACCTTTATTTCGATTGATGACGAAGAAGCGAAACAGTTCCGCGAAAGCGTTGTGGAATGGTTGATGACCAACCACCCGCACGACTGTCCGGTCTGTGAAGAGGGCGGTAACTGCCACCTTCAGGATATGACCGTGATGACCGGCCACAGCTTCCGTCGCTATCGCTTTACCAAGCGTACCCACCGTAACCAGGACCTGGGGCCGTTCATCTCTCACGAAATGAACCGCTGCATCGCCTGCTACCGCTGCGTGCGTTACTACAAAGACTATGCAGACGGTCAGGATCTGGGCGTATATGGCGCGCACGATAACGTCTACTTCGGTCGTCCGGAAGACGGCGTGCTGGAAAGCGAGTTCTCCGGTAACCTGGTAGAAATCTGCCCGACCGGCGTCTTCACCGACAAAACCCACTCCGAGCGTTACAACCGTAAATGGGACATGCAGTTTGCGCCAAGCATCTGCCAGCAGTGTTCCCTCGGCTGTAACACCAGCCCGGGTGAGCGCTACGGCGAACTGCGTCGTATCGAAAACCGTTACAACGGGACCGTTAACCACTACTTCCTGTGCGACCGCGGTCGTTTCGGCTATGGCTATGTGAACCTGAAAGACCGCCCGCGTCAGCCGGTTCAGCGCCGTGGCGACGATTTCATTACCCTGAACGCTGAACAGGCGATGCAGGGCGCGGCAGATATTCTGCGCCAGTCGAAGAAAGTGATCGGTATTGGCTCCCCGCGCGCCAGCATCGAAAGCAACTTCGCGCTGCGCGAGCTGGTTGGAGCGGAAAACTTCTATACCGGTATCGCCCAGGGCGAGCAGGAACGTCTGCAACTGGTACTGAAAGTGCTGCGTGAAGGCGGTGTCCACACCCCTGCGCTGCGCGAAATTGAATCTTATGATGCGGTCCTGGTGCTGGGTGAAGACCTGACGCAGACGGGCGCACGCGCGGCTCTGGCGGTTCGTCAGGCGGTGAAGGGGAAAGCACGTGAAATGGCAGCGGCGCAGAAAGTGGCTGACTGGCAGATTGCGGCGATCCTGAACATCGGCCAGCGCGCGAAGCATCCTCTGTTTGTAACCAACGTCGACAACACCCGTCTGGACGACATCGCCGCGTGGACCTACTGCGCGCCGGTTGAAGATCAGGCGCGCCTTGGCTTTGCGATTGCCCACGCGCTGGACAGCAACTCTCCGGCCGTTGAACTGGATCGCGACCTGCAGAACAAGGTTGACGTGATTGTTCAGGCGCTGGCGGGTGCGAAGAAACCGCTGATTATTTCCGGTACCAACGCCGGCAGCGCGGAGATCATTCAGGCGGCAGCCAACGTTGCCAAAGCCCTGAAAGGCCGCGGTGCGGACGTCGGTGTGACCATGATTGCCCGTGCGGTGAACAGCATCGGTCTGGGTATGATCGGCGGCGGCTCGCTGGAAGCTGCGTTAAGCGAACTGGAATCCGGTGCCGCTGACGCCGTTGTGGTGCTGGAAAACGACCTGCACCGCCACGCCTCTGCCGCTCGCGTTGACGCCGCGCTCTCCAAAGCGCCGCTGGTGATGGTGATTGACCATCAGCGCACCGCGATCATGGACAAAGCGCACCTGGTGCTCTCTGCGGCAAGCTTCGCAGAAAGCGACGGTACCGTTATCAACAACGAAGGCCGCGCACAGCGTTTCTTCCAGGTTTACGACCCGGCGTACTACGACAGCAACACCGTGATGCTGGAAAGCTGGCGCTGGCTGCACTCCCTGCACAGCACCGTGCAGAGCCGTGAAGTGGACTGGACGCAGCTCGACCACGTTATCGACGCGGTAGTCGAAAAACTGCCTCAGCTGGCAGGCATTAAAGATGCCGCACCTGAAGCAAGCTTCCGCATCCGCGGCCAGAAACTGGCGCGTGAACCGCACCGCTATAGCGGCCGTACCGCGATGCGCGCCAATATCAGCGTACACGAACCGCGCCAGCCGCAGGATAAAGACACCATGTTTGCCTTCTCCATGGAAGGGAACAACCAGCCGTCTGCGCCGCGTTCGCAAATCCCATTCGCATGGGCGCCAGGCTGGAACTCCCCTCAGGCATGGAACAAGTTCCAGGCTGAAGTGGGTGGCTCCCTGCGCCACGGGGATCCGGGCGTGCGTCTGATTGAAGCCTCCGAAACCGGTCTGGACTTCTTTACCACCGTACCGGCGATCTTCCAGGCGCAGGATGGCAACTGGCGTATCGCGCCGTACTACCATCTGTTCGGTAGCGACGAGCTGTCCCAGCGTTCACCGGTCTTCCAGACCCGTATGCCGCAGCCGTACATCAAGCTCAACCCGGCGGATGCCGCGAAGCTTGGCGTTAACGCGGGCGCGAACATTGCCTTTAGCTATGACGGCCAGACAATCAGCCTGCCGCTGATTATCTCCGAAGGTCTGACAGCAGGGCAGGTGGGTCTGCCGATGGGTATGCCTGGCATCGCGCCGGTTCTGGCGGGTGCGCGTCTTGATAACCTGCAGGAGGCAAAAGCATGAGTTGGTTAACGCCGGATCTTATCGACATCCTGCTGAGCATTTTGAAAGCGGTTGTTATCCTGCTGGTAGTGGTCACCTGCGGTGCGTTCATGAGCTTTGGTGAACGTCGTCTGCTCGGTCTGTTCCAGAACCGTTACGGACCGAACCGCGTGGGCTGGGGTGGTTCACTCCAGCTGGTCGCGGACATGATCAAGATGTTCTTTAAAGAGGACTGGATCCCGCGCTTCTCTGACCGCGTGATCTTTACTCTGGCACCGATGATCGCTTTCACCTCGCTGCTGCTGGCGTTTGCTATCGTTCCGGTCAGCCCGACCTGGGTGGTCGCAGACCTGAACATCGGCATTCTGTTCTTCCTGATGATGGCAGGCCTCGCGGTTTACGCGGTGCTGTTCGCAGGCTGGTCCAGTAACAACAAATACTCGCTGCTGGGTGCGATGCGTGCTTCCGCGCAGACGCTGAGCTACGAAGTGTTCCTGGGGCTCTCCCTGATGGGCGTGGTGGCGCAGGCCGGTTCATTCAACATGACCGACATCGTCAACAACCAGGCCGACATCTGGAACGTTATTCCGCAGTTCTTTGGGTTTATTACCTTTGCAATCGCGGGCGTGGCCGTGTGTCACCGTCACCCGTTTGACCAGCCAGAAGCCGAACAGGAACTGGCCGATGGTTACCACATCGAATATTCCGGTATGAAATTCGGTTTGTTCTTCGTGGGCGAGTACATCGGTATCGTCACCATTTCCGCGTTGATGGTAACGCTGTTCTTCGGTGGCTGGCATGGCCCGTTCTTACCGCCGTTCATCTGGTTCGCGCTGAAAACCGCGTTCTTCATGATGATGTTCATTTTGATTCGCGCAGCGTTACCGCGTCCGCGTTATGACCAGGTAATGTCCTTCGGCTGGAAAGTGTGCCTGCCGCTGACGCTCGTCAACTTGTTGGTAACGGCGGCTGTCATTCTCTGGCAGCAGCCATAAGGGGCTATAGACCATGACCTTAAAAGAATTACTGGTAGGCTTCGGTACCCAGGTACGCAGTATCTGGATGATCGGCCTGCACGCGTTTGCCAAACGCGAAACCCGGATGTACCCGGAGGAGCCGGTATACCTGCCGCCGCGCTACCGTGGCCGTATCGTGCTGACGCGCGACCCGGACGGTTCCGAGCGCTGCGTTGCCTGTAACCTGTGTGCGGTAGCGTGTCCGGTAGGCTGTATCTCTCTGCAGAAAGCAGAGACGGTAGACGGCCGCTGGTACCCTGAGTTCTTCCGCATCAACTTCTCACGCTGCATCTTCTGCGGTCTGTGTGAAGAAGCGTGCCCAACCACGGCGATTCAGCTGACTCCAGACTTCGAGCTGGGTGAGTACAAGCGTCAGGATCTGGTGTACGAGAAAGAGGATCTGCTGATTTCCGGTCCGGGCAAATACCCGGAATATAACTTCTACCGGATGGCGGGTATGGCAATCGACGGCAAAGATAAGGGCGAAGCAGAGAACGAAGCTAAGCCTATCGACGTCAAGAGCCTGTTACCGTAAGGAGAGGGCAATGGAATTCGCTTTTTATATCTGTGGCCTTATCGCCATCCTGGCTACGCTGCGAGTGATCACGCACACCAATCCGGTGCATGCGCTGCTGTACTTAATCATCTCGCTGCTGGCCATTTCCGGGGTGTTCTTCGCACTGGGCGCGCACTTTGCCGGTGCGCTGGAAATCATCGTCTACGCCGGGGCCATCATGGTGCTGTTCGTGTTCGTGGTGATGATGCTGAACCTGGGCGGCTCTGAAATTGAGCAGGAACGTCAGTGGTTAAAACCGCAGGTGTGGATTGGCCCGGCAATTCTGTCGGCCATCATGCTGGTGGTGATCGTTTACGCCATTCTGGGTGTAAACGATCAGGGCATTGACGGCACGCCGATTGGCGCGAAAGAGGTCGGTATTACGCTCTTTGGCCCATACGTTCTGGCGGTTGAACTGGCCTCAATGCTGCTGCTGGCGGGTCTGGTTGTTGCTTTCCACGTTGGCCGCGAAGAGCGTGCTGGCGAGGTGCTAAGCAACCGCACTGACGACCGCGCGAAAAGAAAAATGGAGGAGCGCGCATGATCCCCTTAACACATGGACTGATCCTCGCTGCGATTTTATTCGTCCTGGGTTTGACCGGTCTGGTTATCCGCCGCAATCTGCTGTTTATGCTGATCGGTCTGGAAATCATGATTAACGCCTCCGCGCTGGCCTTCGTGGTCGCCGGAAGCTACTGGGGCCAGACCGATGGTCAGGTGATGTACATTCTTGCCATCAGCCTTGCGGCTGCCGAAGCGAGTATTGGCCTGGCGCTGTTACTGCAGCTCCATCGTCGCCGCCAGAACCTGAACATCGATTCAGTAAGTGAGTTGCGTGGATGAACATGCTTGCCTTAACCATTATTTTTCCGCTGATTGGCTTCGTGCTGCTGGCGTTTTCTCGCGGCCGCTGGTCTGAGAATCTGTCTGCGACCGTGGGCATTGGCTCCATCGGCCTGGCTGCGCTGGTCACAGCGTATGCGGGTATCGACTTCTTTAACAACGGACGTCAGCCTTTCAGCGTACCGCTGTGGACGTGGATGTCGGTTGGTGATTTCAACATCGGCTTCAACCTGGTGCTGGACGGCCTCTCGCTGACCATGCTCTCCGTGGTCACCGGCGTTGGCTTCCTGATCCACATGTTCGCCTCCTGGTATATGCGCGGTGAAGAGGGTTACTCCCGCTTCTTCGCCTACACCAACCTGTTTATCGCCAGCATGGTGGTATTGGTTCTGGCCGATAACCTGCTGCTGATGTATCTGGGCTGGGAAGGCGTAGGTCTGTGTTCTTACCTGCTGATCGGTTTCTACTATACCGATCCGAAGAATGGCGCAGCGGCCATGAAAGCGTTCATCGTGACCCGCGTGGGTGACGTCTTCCTCGCTTTCGCGCTGTTCATTCTTTACAACGAACTGGGCACGCTGAACTTCCGCGAAATGGTGGAACTGGCGCCAGCGCACTTCGCCGCAGGCAACAACATGCTGTGGTGGGCAACGCTGATGCTGCTGGGTGGTGCCGTGGGTAAATCCGCGCAGCTGCCGTTGCAGACATGGCTGGCCGACGCGATGGCGGGTCCAACCCCTGTCTCCGCGCTGATCCACGCCGCGACCATGGTGACCGCCGGTGTTTACCTGATTGCGCGTACTCATGGCCTGTTCCTGATGACCCCGGAAATTCTGCATCTGGTGGGTATCGTCGGCGCGGTCACGCTGGTGCTGGCAGGCTTTGCCGCGCTGGTGCAGACCGACATCAAACGCGTTCTCGCGTACTCCACCATGAGCCAGATTGGTTACATGTTCCTGGCGCTGGGCGTTCAGGCGTGGGACGCAGCCATTTTCCACCTGATGACGCACGCGTTCTTTAAAGCGCTGCTGTTCCTCTCATCCGGTTCGGTGATCCTGGCCTGCCATCACGAGCAGAACATCTTCAAGATGGGCGGACTGCGTAAGTCCATCCCGCTGGTTTATATCTGCTTCCTGGTAGGCGGCGCGGCGCTGGCGGCACTGCCGCTGATCACCGCGGGCTTCTTCAGTAAGGACGAAATCCTTGCGGGTGCCATGGCGAATGGTCATATCAATCTGATGGTTGCGGGTCTGGTCGGTGCGTTCATGACCTCCCTGTATACCTTCCGTATGATTTTCATCGTATTCCACGGTAAAGAACAAATTCACGCTCACGCAGGGAAGGGGATCACCCACCACCTGCCGCTGATTGTGCTGCTGGTACTGTCCACCTTCGTTGGCGCGATGATTGTGCCGCCGCTGCAGGGCGTACTGCCAGACACCACCGAGCTTGAGCACGGTCGCGTTCTGACGCTTGAAATCACCTCCGGCGTGGTCGCTATTGCGGGCATCCTGATTGCAGCATGGCTGTGGCTGGGTAAACGTACGCTGGTGACTGCCGTTGCCAACAGCGCCCCGGGCCGTCTGCTGGGCACCTGGTGGTACAACGCGTGGGGCTTCGACTGGCTGTACGACATGATCTTTGTTAAGCCGTTCCTGGGCATTGCGTGGCTGGTGAAGCGCGACCCTCTGAACAGCCTGATGAATATCCCGGCGATCCTCTCCCGCTTTGCAGGTAAAGGCCTGCTGTACAGCGAGAACGGTTACCTGCGCTGGTATGTGGCGTCCATGAGCATCGGTGCGGTTGTCGTACTGGCGCTGCTGATGGTGTTGCGATAGTGGTTTTGCCCGGTGGCGCTGCGCTTACCGGGCCTACGAGACCGTAGGTCGGGTAAGCGTGAGCGCCACCCGACACCACAAACCGCACTAACGCGTGAATTTTGTCGAATTTGTTGAAAATCGGTCCCTTAGGGACTTTAACAAGGAATAAAAATCGCCATGTTACTACCCTGGCTAATATTAATTCCCTTCATCGGCGGCTTCCTGTGCTGGCAGACTGAACGCTTTGGCGTGAAGATGCCGCGCTGGATCGCGCTGATCACCATGGGATTGACGCTCGCGCTTGGCCTGCAACTGTGGTTGCAGGGCGGTTACTCACTGACCCAGTCTGCGGGCATTCCGCAGTGGCAGTCTGAGTTCATCCTGCCGTGGATCCCGCGTTTCGGCATTACGATCCACCTGGCGATTGACGGTCTGTCGCTGCTGATGGTGGTGCTGACCGGTCTGCTCGGCGTTCTGGCGGTACTTTGCTCCTGGCGAGAAATCGAAAAATACCAGGGCTTCTTTCACCTGAACCTGATGTGGATCCTGGGCGGCGTGATCGGCGTGTTCCTTGCCATCGACATGTTCCTGTTCTTCTTCTTCTGGGAGATGATGCTGGTGCCGATGTACTTCCTGATCGCGCTGTGGGGCCACAAGGCGTCCGACGGTAAAACGCGTATCACGGCGGCAACCAAGTTCTTCATCTATACCCAGGCGAGTGGTCTGGTGATGTTGATTGCCATTCTGGCGCTGGTGTTTGTTCACCACAACGCGACCGGCACCTGGACCTTCAACTACGAAGATCTGCTGAAGACGCCAATGTCCCACGGCGTCGAATACCTGCTGATGCTGGGCTTCTTCATCGCGTTCGCGGTGAAAATGCCGGTCGTTCCGCTGCACGGCTGGCTGCCAGACGCGCACTCTCAGGCACCAACGGCGGGTTCCGTTGACCTGGCGGGCATCTTGCTGAAAACGGCGGCCTATGGTCTGCTGCGTTTCGCACTGCCGCTGTTCCCGAATGCTTCCGCAGAGTTCGCACCGATTGCCATGTGGCTGGGTGTGATCGGCATCTTCTACGGTGCCTGGATGGCCTTCACGCAGTACGACATCAAGCGTCTGATTGCCTACACCTCCGTTTCCCACATGGGCTTCGTGCTGATTGCTATTTACACCGGCAGCCAGCTGGCGTACCAGGGCGCGGTGATCCAGATGATTGCGCACGGTCTGTCCGCAGCCGGCCTCTTCATCCTGTGTGGCCAGCTGTACGAACGTCTGCATACCCGCGACATGCGCATGATGGGCGGTCTGTGGAGCAAAATTAAGTGGCTGCCAGCGCTGTCCATGTTCTTCGCGGTTGCTACCCTGGGGATGCCAGGTACCGGTAACTTCGTCGGCGAATTTATGATTCTGTTCGGCAGCTTCAAAGTGGTACCGGTGATTACCGTGATCTCCACCTTTGGTCTGGTGTTCGCTTCCGTGTACTCGCTGGCGATGCTGCACCGCGCTTACTTCGGTAAAGCGAAGAGCGAAATTGCTGCACAAGAACTGCCGGGGATGTCGCTGCGTGAGCTGTTCATCATCCTGCTGCTGGTCGTACTGCTGGTGCTGCTGGGCTTCTTCCCGCAGCCGATTCTGGATACCTCGCATAGCGCGATGGGTAACATCCAGCAGTGGTTTGTTAATTCTGCTTCTACTACAAGGCCGTAATTCGCCATGACAATAACTCCACAACAACTGATCGCGCTGCTACCGCTGCTGATCGTCGGATTGACGGTGGTGGTTGTGATGCTCTCCATTGCGTGGCGACGCAATCACTTCCTGAATGCCACGCTGTCGGTCATCGGCCTGAACGCCGCGTTAGTCTCTCTCTGGTTTGTTGGCCAGGGTGGGGCGATGGACGTCACCCCGCTGATGCGCGTTGACGGTTACGCCATGCTGTATACCGGTCTGGTGCTGCTGGCGAGCCTGGCAACCTGTACCTTTGCGTATCCGTGGCTCGAAGGCTACAACGACAATAAAGAAGAGTTTTACCTGCTGGTTCTGATTGCCGCGCTGGGCGGCATTCTGCTGGCGAATGCGAACCATCTGGCCGCGCTGTTCCTCGGCATTGAGCTGATCTCACTGCCGCTGTTCGGTCTGATTGGTTACGCCTTCCGTCAGAAGCGCTCGCTGGAAGCAAGCATCAAGTACACCATTCTGTCTGCTGCTGCGTCCTCGTTCCTGCTGTTTGGCATTGCGCTGCTGTACGCACAGTCCGGTAACCTCTCTTTCATGGCGCTCGGCAAGAGCCTCGGTGACGGCATGCTGCATGAGCCGCTGCTGCTGGCGGGTCTGGGCATGATGATCGTGGGTCTCGGCTTTAAACTCTCTCTGGTGCCGTTCCACCTGTGGACGCCAGACGTCTACCAGGGCGCTCCGGCTCCGGTGTCGACCTTCCTGGCGACGGCGAGCAAAATCGCTATCTTCGGTGTGGTCATGCGTCTGTTCCTGTACGCACCGGTAGGTGACAGCGAGGCGGTTCGCGTGGTGCTGGGCATTATCGCGTTCGTCTCCATCATCTTCGGTAACCTGATGGCGCTGAGCCAGACCAACATCAAGCGTCTGCTGGGCTACTCGTCTATCTCTCATCTGGGCTACCTGATGGTGGCGCTGATTGCGCTGCAGAGCGGTGAGATGTCGATGGAAGCCGTGGGCGTGTATCTGGCCGGTTACCTGTTCAGCAGTCTCGGCGCCTTCGGCGTGGTGAGCCTGATGTCCAGCCCGTACCGTGGTCCGGATGCCGATTCACTGTTCTCCTACCGTGGTCTGTTCTGGCACCGTCCGATCCTGTCCGCAGTGATGACCGTGATGATGCTCTCTCTGGCGGGTATCCCGATGACGCTCGGCTTTATCGGTAAATTCTACGTGCTGGCCGTCGGTGTGCAGGCGCACCTGTGGTGGCTGACTGCGGGCGTGGTTATCGGCTCCGCGATTGGTCTCTACTACTACCTGCGCGTGGCCGTGAGCCTGTACCTGAGCGCGCCTCAGCAGCTCAACCGTGATGCTCCAACCAACTGGCAGTACAGCGCCGGGGGTATCGTCGTGCTTATCTCCGCGCTGCTGGTGCTGATCTTCGGTATCTATCCGCAACCGCTGATTGATATCGTGCAGCGAGCGATGCCGCTGATGTAAAACAAAAACCCGCCTCGGCGGGTTTTTTTATGGTTTGCCCAGCGGCGCTACGCTTGCAGGGCCTACGGGTTTTGTAGGTCGGGTAAGCGTAGCGCCACCCGACTAAGCCAGCTGCTTGCGACTAATCAACGGCCCGTCAATCTTCTTCATCGAGCGGTCCAGCACTTCCTCAATCACCGACGACAGCTCGTTCAGCTCAAACTTCGCCACGTACCCGTCCGCCTTCACCTTGCGAATATGGTCTTCGTTAGCGTTGCCGGAAAGGGAAGAGTGGATCACCACCGGAATATCTTTCAGTACCGGGTCG
The DNA here is from genome assembly GCF_043974075.1 of Enterobacter sp. ECC-019. Taxonomy (NCBI): domain Bacteria; kingdom Pseudomonadati; phylum Pseudomonadota; class Gammaproteobacteria; order Enterobacterales; family Enterobacteriaceae; genus Enterobacter; species Enterobacter sp. ECC-019. The sequence goes on along the minus strand of NZ_CP143759.1, from coordinate 3,978,336 downwards.
GTTTTGATTTTGCGCGTCAGCGTAAAACCGTCCATCTCCGGCATTTCGAGGTCGGTCAGCACCAGAGCGATCTTATCGGTGATGGGAACCCCTTCAGCCTGGGCCTGTGCCGCCAGCGCGCCAATTTTTTCCCACGCTTCTTTGCCGGTGATATGCAGCTGTGCCGGGATCTCCATTGCCTGCAGACCTTTCTCCAGCATCGAGCGCGCCACTTTGGAGTCTTCCGCGACGATGGCGACAGCGCCTGGCTTGATATGGAATTTGGTGGTCTTCAGATTCGTGGCGTGCAGATCGTGATTGGCCGGGGTGATGTCATACAGGATCTGCTCAACGTCCAGCACCATCGCCAGATCGTTGGTATCGGTCTTCTCGTCAAGACACGCAATGCTGGTGATGTAGCGACCGCTGACGGCGGTTTCGGCCGTGTGCACCTGCTTCCAGTCCAGACGCATGATGTTCTCAACCGATTCCACGGCAAACGCCTGCACGCTGCGCGCATATTCGGTGATCAGCAGAATGTTCAGCCCGGTGGTGGGCTTACAGCCCGCCACGGCGGCCAGGTCAATCACCGGGATCACCTGATCGCGAATATTCACCATTCCCATCAGCGGTGACTTCATCCCGGCGGGTTTTGTGAACTCCGGCATCGGCACAATTTCACGCAGCTTAAAGACGTTAATGCCAAACAGCTCGGACTTATTTTCGTTCAGAGAGGTGCCAAGACGGAACAGCAACAGTTCAAAACGGTTTGACAGGGTCAGATTCGCCCTGTCATCAATATCTTTCTGGAAATTATCCATTCTACCCTCGAGAGAAATGCTGACCTTTTAATCGTTATCGGCATCCTGAGGGAAAAATGAAGGACTAAACGCTGACCTGAGCGAAATCTTCGGCCAGCTCACATTCCGGGAACAGCGTACGGCACTCTGCCAGCAGGCCTGCGCATCCCCGCGCGTCGTAGCGCGAGCTGACATGGGTGACGATCAGTCTCCCTACACCCGCATCACGGGCAAGCTGCGCCGCCTGACGCGTGGAGCTGTGGCCCCGGCTGTTGGCTTTCTCTTCCATCGCCGTTTCAAGCGTCGCTTCATGCACCATCACGTCCACGCCCTGTGCCAGCGTGAGCGCCGCCGGGCACGGGGCCGTATCGCCAAAAATGGCCAGTTTTTTGCCCGGCTGCGGTGCGGCGAGATAATCCTGCCCGTTGATAACGCGTCCGTCCTCCAGCGTGATGGTCTCTCCGTGCTTCAGACGCTGGAACAGCGGCCCGGGTTTAACGCCGTCTGCCATCAGCGCGGCGGCATCCAGCGCGCCGGGTTTGTCATGCGCCTCAATACGGTAGCCATAGCATTCCACAGGATGATTGAGCGGTTGAGCAGTAACCCGATAATCTCCGTCATCGAATACCAGGCCTTCGGTAATCTCAACGACCTCCAGCGGATAATCGGTCCATGACCCGCTCAGGCGCAGCGTAGCTTCAACAAATTCACGAATACCCGCTGGCCCGTAAATCGTCAGCGGGTTGGCGTTACCGGCCATCGAGCGGCTGCACAGCAGGCCGGGAAGGCCAAACAGATGGTCGCCATGCAGGTGGGTGATAAAGATTTTATCCAGCTTGCCGGGGTGATAAACGGTGTGTAACAGCTGATGCTGCGTCCCTTCACCGCAGTCAAACAGCCACAGCCCGCCACGGGTGGGGTGCTTAAGATCCAGCAGGATCGCCGTCACGTTCCGTGAGCGGGTTGGCACGCCAGCGGACGTACCCAGAAAAATCAGTTCCATAACGCAATCAGCCCTTTGCCGAACGGGGAGGGGTTTAGTATAACGTGATGAACCCCAGGAAGGAGACTGACATGATCCAGTGGCAAGATTTACATCATAGTGACCTCGCCGTAAATGAACTTTACGCCCTGCTGAAGCTGCGCTGCGAAGTGTTTGTTGTGGAACAGACCTGCCCGTATCAGGACATCGATGGCGATGACCTCGTTGGCGAGAACCGCCATATCCTCGGCTGGCGGGATAACGAGCTGGTGGCGTATGCGAGGATTCTGAAAAGCGAAGACGATTTTGAGCCTGTCGTCATTGGCCGCGTCATCATCAGCGGCAAGGCGCGCGGTGAAAAACTGGGCTATCAGCTGATGGAAAAAACGCTGGAAGCGTGCCGGAAACAGTGGCCGGACAAGGCGTTATATCTGGGCGCGCAGGCGCACCTGCAGTCGTTCTATGCCCACTTTGGCTTCACGCCGGTAACGGAAGTGTATGACGAAGATGGCATTCCGCACATCGGCATGGCGCGAGAAGTGAAACAGGCGTAATGGCATCTCGTTGGCTATAGTTAGCGGACTGGTGTACTAACATGGAGAAAAATATGTCATTTCAATCCTGGGATACCCGTATCGACGACGACCTGGCCTTACTGAGCGAAACGCTGGAAGAGGTGTTACGTTCCTCGGGCGACCCTGCCGATCAGAAATATATTGAGCTAAAAGCCCGTGCCGAACAGGCGCTGCATGAAGTGAAAAACCGCGTCAGCCATGCGTCTGATACCTACTACTACCGCGCCAAAAAAGCGGTGTATCGTGCCGATGATTACGTGCATGAAAAACCGTGGCAGGGCATTGGAGTAGGTGCTGCCGTAGGCCTGGTGCTGGGGCTGCTGTTGGCCCGTCGTTAAGCCGCTTAACCACTCCCTATACGTGGGTACTGCTATTTATTGCCAGTACCCCGTATAATACGAGGTTTTAACAGGGAGAGGTTCGCGTGAATTCGATTTTCCTCGCGCTGGAGCAACTGCGTACCCAGCTATCGCAAGCGTTACCTGTAGCACCCGGCATACGTCATTTCGACGTCTCTTTCCCGTTAAACGACGCCTTCGATCCCCTCGCCTGGCTGGGCGAGCAGCAGTGTTATCCGCAGTTTTACTGGCAGCAGCGTAACGGCGATGAAGAGCTGGCCGCGCTGGGGGCAGTCACCCAATTTTCCTCGCTGGCGTTAGCCTCGCAGTTTTTGCGCGAGCAAAACGCGGCAGGTGATACCCGCATCTGCGGCCTGAACGCCTTTAATCCGGAGCAGGGCAGCCTCTTTTTACCGCGGCTGCTCTGGCGACGCACCGCCGGCAACGCCATGCTGCGCCTGCAGCTGTGGAGCGACCGTTCGCTTGAGGAGGATGCCCGCGCCGCGCTGAATTTTTTACAGCAGCTCCGTCCTGCGAGATCTATTCGTCCGCTCTCCGTTCAGGTTGAACACGAAACCCATCAGCCGCAGCAGGCCGAATGGCTGAAGCTTATCCGCTCGGCGACAGAGACCATCGCGCGCGGTGATTTTGAAAAAGTGGTTCTCGCCCGGGCAACCGATCTGCAGTTCACGCAGCGCGTTAACCCCGTCGCGCTGATGGCGGCCAGCCGCGCCCTGAATTTACACTGCTACCATTTCTGCATGGTGTTCGACGCCAGCAACGCGTTTCTTGGCTCTACGCCGGAACGTCTGTGGCGGCGGCGCGGCAGGCTGCTGCGTACCGAAGCGCTGGCGGGCACCGTTGCCAGCCATACCGATGATAGCCAGGCGCAGCGTCTCGGCGAGTGGTTGCTGAACGATGATAAAAACCAGCGCGAGAATATGCTGGTCGTGGAAGATATCTGCCAGCGTCTTCAGCACCATACGCAGACGCTTGAGGTACTGCCCGCCCAGGTGGTGCGCCTGCGTAAGGTGCAGCATTTGCGCCGCTGTATCTGGACCGAGCTTAAACTGGCCGATGACGAGCAGTGTCTGCTCATGTTACAGCCGACCGCGGCCGTTGCCGGATTACCCCGACAGCCCGCGCGCGAGTTTATCCAGAAGGTTGAGCCCTTTAACCGCGAGTGGTACGCCGGTTCGGCCGGGTACTTATCCCCCGAACAGAGTGAGTTCTGCGTGGCATTGCGCTCCGCGCGCGTGCTGGAGGATTCCCTGCGGCTCTACGCCGGCGCCGGTATTGTCAGCGGATCTGACCCGGAGCAGGAGTGGCAGGAGATTGAAAATAAAGCCGCCGGATTGCGCTCTCTGCTCCTAAGGGATTAATACTGAATCGCGCAATCCCGATTCATATCAAAATTCCAATTTTTTCTATTATTTATACTGTGTCGCATTCTTGATACCGGACAATCTCATGTCAGTAAGTTCTTTTAACCGACGCTGGGCGGCGGTGATCCTTGAAGCCCTGACGCGCCATGGCGTCAGGCACGTGTGTATTGCACCGGGTTCTCGCTCAACGCCGCTGACGCTGGCGGCCGCTGAAAACCGGGCGTTGATCCACCACACCCACTTTGATGAACGCGGTCTCGGCCATCTTGCGCTGGGTCTGGCGAAAGTCAGCAAAGAACCTGTGGCGGTGATCGTCACCTCCGGTACCGCCGTGGCGAACCTCTATCCGGCCCTGATTGAAGCCGGGTTAACCGGTGAAAAACTGATCTTACTGACGGCCGATCGCCCCCCTGAGCTTATCGACTGCGGCGCTAATCAGGCCATTCGCCAGCCGGGGCTCTTTTCTTCACATCCTTCGCAGACGATTTCGTTACCGCGTCCCACCCAGGATATTCCGGCAAGCTGGCTGGTCTCCACCGTCGATCACGCCATGGAGACGTTGCGTAGCGGGGCGTTACATATCAACTGCCCGTTTGCCGAGCCGCTGTACGGTGAGCTGGACGATACGGGTCTTGACTGGCAGCAGTCGCTTGGCGACTGGTGGGAGAGTGAAAAACCGTGGCTGCGCGAGCAGACGCATCTTGAGAGCGCGAAACAGCGCGACTGGTTCTTCTGGCGGCAGAAGCGCGGCGTGGTGATTGCCGGGCGCATGAGCGCCGCCGAAGGCAAACTGGTTGCCGAATGGGCGCAAACCCTTGGCTGGCCGCTGATAGGCGACGTGCTTTCCCAGACCGGTCAGCCGCTGCCGTGCGCCGACCTCTGGCTGGGGAATGCCAAAGCGGTCACCGAGCTTGCGCAGGCGCAGATTGTGGTCCAGCTTGGATCGAGTTTGACCGGCAAACGCTTACTGCAGTGGCAGGCCACCTGCACGCCGGAAGAGTACTGGCTGGTGGATTCGCTGGAAGGACGGCTTGACCCGGCGCACCACCGCGGGCGTCGTCTGGTCAGCAGCATCGATACCTGGCTGACGCTTCATCCGGCTGAGAAACGCAAGCCCTGGGCGGTGGCCATTCCGGACCTTTCGCGCCAGGCGTGGGAACTGACCAAAGCGCACTGTGAAGCGTTTAGCGAGGCCGGGCTGGCGCACCGTATTCGCCAGTGCCTGCCTGAACAGGGGCAATTGTTTGTCGGCAACAGCCTGGTCGTGCGGCTGATTGACGCGTTTTCGAAGCTGCCCGCGGGCTACCCGGTGTACAGCAACCGCGGCGCCAGCGGCATCGACGGGCTGATCTCCACGGCGGCGGGCGTGCAGCGCGCCAGCGCGAAATCAACGCTGGCGATCGTGGGCGATCTCTCCGCGCTCTACGATCTCAACGCGCTGGCGCTGCTGCGTCAGGCATCTGCCCCATTTGTGCTGATTGTGGTCAACAACAACGGCGGGCAGATTTTCTCCCTGCTGCCAACGCCGCAGAGCGAGCGCGAGCGCTTCTATTTGATGCCGCAGAACGTGCAGTTCGAACACGCCGCGGCGATGTTTAGCCTGAAATACCATCGCCCGGAAAGCTGGGAACAGCTGGACGCGGCGTTAAGCAGCGCCTGGAAGCAGCCGGGTGCGACGCTGATTGAGCTGGTGGTGAACGATGCTGACGGTGCGCAGGCCCTGCAAAGCCTGCTGGCACAGGTGAGCCAGCTGTGATCCTCTCTGGCGTACAGCAGGCCGGAAAACCCGGCTATCCCTGGCTGGTCTTTTTGCACGGTTTTTCGGGCGACTGCCGCGAGTGGCAGAGGGTCGGTGAAGGGCTCAGCGATTACCCCCGGCTGTACCTGGATTTGCCGGGTCACGGTGGATCCCAGGATCTGGGCGTGACGGGGTTTGACGAGATGAGCAGGTTGCTCACCCGAACCCTTCTTAGTTACAACATACTGAAATTCTGGCTCATCGGGTACTCCCTCGGCGGCCGCATTGCGATGTTCCACGCCTGCCAGCAGGCAAACGGGCTGCTGGGCGTGATGGTGGAGGGCGGTCATCCAGGCCTGCAGGATGCCGATGCGCGAAATGCGCGGCTGGCATCCGACCGCCGCTGGGCAACGCGTTTTCGCACTGAACCGCTGGAGAAGGTGTTCACTGACTGGTATCAACAGCCCGTGTTCGCCTCTCTTACGGACGATCGGCGCGAGGCGCTGATTACCCTGCGCAGCCAGAACAACGGCGCTACGCTGGCGATGATGCTCGAGGCGACTTCGCTGGCCGTGCAGCCGGATTTGCGTGCCGCGCTTAGCGCACGCGATTTCTCTTTTGACTATCTCTATGGCGAACGGGATGAGAAGTTCGCGGCCCTTGCCGCGGAAGTGAACGCCGTTCGCCATGCCATTCCCAATGCCGGACACAACGCCCACCGGGAAAACCCCGATGCGGTTATCGCGAGTCTGGCTCAGATACTGCGTTATCGAATAAAGGACACTCTATGATCTATCCTGATGAAAACATGCTCTACGCCCCGGTTGAATGGCAGGACTGCTCCGAAGGCTACACCGACATTCGTTACCACAAATCCACCGACGGCATTGCCAAAATCACCATCAACCGCCCGCAGGTGCGTAACGCCTTCCGTCCGCTGACCGTGAAAGAGATGATTCAGGCCCTGGCGGATGCGCGCTACGACGATAACGTCGGCGTGATTGTCCTGACCGGCGAAGGCGATAAGGCGTTCTGCTCCGGTGGCGATCAGAAAGTGCGCGGCGACTACGGCGGATACCAGGACGATGCGGGTACGCACCACCTGAACGTCCTCGATTTCCAGCGTCAGATCCGCACCTGTCCAAAACCGGTGGTGGCGATGGTGGCGGGCTACTCCATCGGCGGCGGTCACGTGCTGCACATGATGTGCGATCTGACCATTGCCGCCGAGAACGCCATCTTCGGCCAGACCGGCCCGAAAGTCGGGTCCTTCGACGGCGGCTGGGGCGCCTCGTACATGGCGCGCATCGTCGGGCAGAAAAAAGCCCGCGAAATCTGGTTCCTGTGCCGTCAGTACAACGCTCAGGAAGCGCTGGATATGGGCCTGGTGAATACCGTGGTACCGATTGCCGATCTCGAAAAAGAGACCGTGCGCTGGTGCCGTGAAATGCTGCAAAACAGCCCGATGGCGCTGCGCTGCCTGAAGGCCGCGCTCAACGCCGACTGTGACGGTCAGGCGGGTCTGCAGGAGCTGGCGGGTAACGCCACCATGCTGTTCTACATGACCGAAGAGGGTCAGGAAGGGCGCAACGCGTTTAACGAAAAACGCCAGCCGGACTTCAGCAAATACAAACGGAACCCGTAATGCGTCGCGCGCAGGTTTACCGCTGGCAGATACCGATGGACGCGGGCGTGGTGCTGCGTGAACGGCGGTTAAAAAACCGTGACGGCTTCTTCGTACATCTGCAGCAGGACGAGCGGGAAGGCTGGGGTGAGATTTCGCCTCTGCCTGGCTTTAGCCTGGAGTCGCTGGATGACGCGCAGTCAGCATTGCTGGCGTGGGCTGACGCGTGGCGCGAGGGCGCGGATCCGGCGTTGCCGGACGTGCCTTCCGCGGCTTTTGGTATCAGCTGCGCGCTGGCGGAGCTCGACGGCAGCCTGCCTGAAGAGGCTAACTACCGCGCGGCACCGCTCTGTACGGGCGATCCTGACGAGCTGTTCGCGCTGCTCTCCGCCATGCCTGGCGAGAAAGTGGCGAAAATTAAAGTTGGTCTCTACGAAGCGGTGCGCGACGGCATGGTCGCCAACCTGCTGCTGGAGGCGATCCCCGACCTTCATCTGCGTCTGGACGCTAACCGCGCCTGGACGCCGCTCAAGGCGCAGCAGTTTGCAAAGTACGTCAACCCGGCGTACCGCAGCCGCATTGCCTTCCTCGAAGAACCGTGCAAAACCCGCGACGATTCGCGCGCGTTTGCCCGCGAAACGGGGATAGCCATCGCCTGGGATGAAAGCCTGCGCGAGGACGATTTTGAATTTGTCGCCGAGCCCGGCGTCAGCGCGGTGGTGATTAAACCAACGCTGACCGGCAGCCTGGCGAAAGTGCGCGAGCAGGTCTCGGCGGCGCACGCGCTGGGGCTGACGGCGGTCATCAGCTCGTCGATTGAGTCCAGCCTTGGGCTGACCCAGCTGGCGCGCATTGCCGCCTGGCTAACGCCGGACACGATCCCCGGCCTCGACACGCTGAACCTGATGCAGGCCCAGCTTATCCGCACGTGGCCGGACAGCGCGCTGCCGTGCCTCGACGTCTCGGCGCTGGAGCCGCTGCGATGAGTTTTACCGACTGGCCGTGGCGGCACTGGCGTGCGCAGGTTGCTGATAAACCGGCCCTCAGGCTGAACGACGAGGTGCTCAGCTGGCAGCAGCTGTGCACCCGCATCGACCGCCTGGCGGCAGAGTTTCATCTGCAGGGCGTGGAGGCGGGCGACGGCGTGCTGCTGCTGGCCCATAACCACCCGCAAACCCTTCTGGCGTGGCTGGCGCTGCTCCAGTGCGGAGCGCGTATTCTGCCCGTTAATCCGCAGCTGCCTCGCCCGCTGCTGGACGTGTTGCTCCCGCAGATGACGCTGCGCTTTGCGCTGGCGCTGGACGGTACCTGTGAGTGTCTTCCTGCCCTGCGCATGCGCGAGCGTACGGGTGAATATCGCGTTGCGTGGCAACCGTCGCGGCTGGCGTCCATGACGCTGACCTCCGGCTCCACCGGGCTGCCGAAAGCGGCGGTGCATACCTGTGCCGCCCATCTCGCCAGCGCGCGCGGCGTGCTGGCGCTGATGCCCTACGGTGAAGACGACGACTGGCTGCTTTCGCTGCCGCTGTTTCACGTTTCCGGCCAGGGGATTTTATGGCGCTGGCTGCAGGCCGGGGCGCGGTTAACCGTGCGCGAGAAACAGCCGCTGGCGCAGGCGCTGCTCGGCTGTACGCATGCCTCGCTGGTGCCGACCCAGCTCTGGCGTCTGCTTAATACCCACCAGCCTGTCGCACTGAAAGCGGTGCTTCTGGGCGGGGCCGCCATCCCTGTTGAATTGACGCAGCAGGCGCGCGAGCAGGGGATTCGCACCTTCTGCGGCTACGGCCTGACCGAGTTTGCCTCTACCGTCTGCGCGAAAGCGGCGGACGGCGAGCCGGACGTAGGCTATGCGCTGCCGGGCAGAGAGGTGCAGGTGGTTAACGGTGAGGTCTGGATCCGGGCAGAGAGCATGGCTTCAGGCTACTGGCGGGACGGCGAATTAGTTCCGCTGACCAACGCGCAGGGATGGTTCGCCACCCGGGATCGCGGTGAATGGCATGACGGCCGTCTGACGATCCTGGGCCGCATGGACAACCTCTTTTTTAGCGGCGGAGAAGGGATCCAGCCGGAGAGCCTTGAGCGTGTTATCGCCCGCCATCCGCAGATTAACCAGGTGTTTATCGTCCCGCTGGACGACGCCGAGTTTGGGCAACGTCCGGTGGCGGTAGTGGAGTGCGAGCCGGGAACGGATATCACCTGTTTGCCTGACTGGGTCAGGGATAAGGTGGCGCGTTTTGAGCAACCCGTCCGCTGGCTGCTGTTGCCGAACGAACTCAAAAATGGCGGCATTAAAATCTCGCGCCGCGCGTTGCAGCAGTGGGTGAACGCATCGCTGAAGGGATAATAGCCGTTTCAAATAGTTACAATCTACCGTTCTGCCGCACGCAGAGTGCTTGATCCCCGTGAGACTCCGGTTAAAATCTCGCGGTTTTGGGACTTCTTTATAATAATTGTGCGGGATCACGACAATGAAAAAAGTGGCATTACTGGGCTTCGGCCTGATGGTTGTATCTGCGGCGGCTAACGCCATCAGCATTAACGGCTCGGCGGGTCAGGATTACACCCACCTGGGCTTTGGCATGGGTACCGAGACTTCCGGTCTGGCGATGACCGGCGGCTGGACGCATAACGATGACGACGGCGACGCGGCCAGCCTCGGCCTGGGTCTGAACATTCCTCTTGGCCCGTTCCTGGCCACCGTCGGCGGTAAAGGTATCTATACCAACCCAAATGACGGTGACGAAGGGTACGCGGCGGCAGTGGGCGGCGGCCTGCAGTGGAAAATTGGCGACAGCTTCGGCCTGTTTGGTGAGTACTACTATTCGCCGGACTCCCTCTCAAGCGGTATCGAAAGCTATGAAGAGGCCAACGCCGGCGCGCGCTGGACCATCATGCGTCCAATTACCCTCGAAGCGGGCTATCGCTATCTGAACCTGGCCGGTAAAGACGGCAACCGCGACAACGCGCTGGCCGACGGCCCGTACGTGGGCGTCAGCGCAGGCTTCTAATCACTCCGGCGCGGCATTCTGTCGCGCCAGTTTCTCTCTTCTCCACCCCGCGTTTGCGCTATAGTGTTTTGACCAAATAAGCGGGAGAACATAATGATTAACGTGGAGATGTTATCCACCGGCGACGAAGTGCTGCATGGACAAATTATCGATACCAATGCTGCCTGGCTTGCCGATCTTTTCTTTGAGCAAGGATTACCGTTAACGCGCCGCAATACCGTAGGCGACAATCTTGAGTCGCTGGTCGCTATTCTGCGCGAGCGCAGCGAGCACTGCGACGTGCTGATTGTGAATGGCGGGCTCGGCCCCACTAGCGACGATCTCAGCGCGCTGGCCGCCGCAACCGCAAAAGGCGAAGGGCTGGTGCTGCACGAGGCGTGGCTTTCGCAGATGGAGCGCTTTTTCTCCGAACGTGGCCGCGTCATGGCCCCCAGCAACCGCAAACAGGCGGAAATTCCCGCCAGCGCCGAGCTGGTCGATAACCCGGTGGGTACCGCGTGCGGGTTTGCCATGCAGCTGAACCGCTGCCTGATGTTCTTTACGCCTGGCGTGCCCTCAGAATTTAAAGTGATGGTCGAGCAGCAGATCCTGCCGCGCCTTCGCGATCGTTTTACTCTGCCTGAACCGCCGCTTTGCCTGCGTCTGACCACCTTTGGTCGCTCGGAAAGCGATCTGGCCCAGAGCCTTGACCCCCTCCCGCTGCCGCCGGGCGTGTCCATGGGCTATCGCTCCTCTATGCCAATCATTGAACTGAAGCTGACAGGCCCGGCCGAGCAGAAAGAGGCGATGCTGGCCCTGTGGCCCGAGGTGCAGCGCGTGGCGGGCGAAAGCCTGATCTTTGAAGGGACGGAAGGGTTGCCCGCGCAGATTGCGACGCATCTGCAGTCGCGTCAGCTGAGCGTGACCTTAAGCGAGCAGTTCACCGGTGGCCTGCTGGCGCTGCAGCTGTCGCGCGTCAACGCGCCGCTGCTGGCCAGCGAAGTGGTGCCGTTCCAGCAGGAGACCCTGGCGCAGACCGCACGCTGGGCTTCCGAGAGAAGGGTGAAGCATTTTGCCGGTCTGGCGCTGTTTGTCGGGGGGCTGGATGAGGAATACCTTAACTTCGCGCTGGCGACGCCGGAAGGCACCTGGGCCCTGCGGGTAAAAATGAGCATCACCCGCCATAGCCTGGCGGTGCGTCAGGAGGTTTGCGCCATGATGGCGCTGAACATGCTGCGCCGCTGGCTGAATGGTAAAGAGGTTGCCAGCGAGCACGGCTGGATTAACGTTGTCGAGTCGCTGTTCATCGAGTAAAACCTGTGCCGGGGCCTTTCGCCCCGGCCATGTTCAGCCCAGCGCCTTCGCCAGCAGGGTGATTGGATGTTCGCAGCGCTTGCTGGTGGACATCTCAATCTGCCACTTGCAGGTTTCGCAGTCCGTTACCACGATATCCGCGCCGCTCTCTTCAATCTGACGGAACAGCGGGGCGCCAATCGCCTGTGACGTTTCGTAGTTTTCACGCTTAAAGCCGTAGGTCCCCGCAATCCCGCAGCAGCGCGAATCCAGTACCGTCAGCTCCAGGCCTGGAATAAGCCGCAGCAGCTCAAGCGTATAGAGCGACCAGCCCATTTTCTCCATATGACACGGCGTGTGATAGACCACCTTCAGCGGTAATGTCCCCAGCGGCAACGTCTGCCCGCTATCCAGTTTGCGCCACAGGAAGCGTGTCGCCAGCTCAATGTGCTCGCGCAGGCCGGTATTGTCCACGTCGAGCAGATGCGGGTACTCGTCGCGCAGGGTAAAGGTACAGGTGGACGAGGTCGCCAGCACCGGAATACCTTTATCGACAATCGCTTCGCGCAGGGAGGTGACATTGCTTTGAGCCTGCCTGCGCGCTTTATCGGTAAACCCGTTGGCAATCAGCGGTACGCCGCAGCACTTCTCTTTATTCAGTAGCTGAACGCCCGTTCCCATGGCGTTTAGCACCTTCAGCAGATCTTTACCCAGCTGCGGATGGTTGTAATTCACATAGCAGCCGTGGAAAAAGGCCACCTGGTCGGCATACTTCGCCTGTTCCGCCGCGACGGATTTGTACCAGCGGCGGAAGGTGCCGTGAGAATATTTTGGCAGGCTGCGGTGATGGTCTATCTTCAGCGTCGCATCCAGCAGCTGGCGCACCGGTTTGAGCGAGGTCGCGGCATTCACCAGCGGGGCAAAGGGCGTCGAGACGCTGCCCATCAGATCGGTATGGCTCAGGATCGCGTCCCGCAGCGTCGGCTTTTGCGTGCTGTAGCGCGCCCGGGCGCGCTGGATGATATCGCCGATTTTAACATCCGACGGGCAGGCGACTTCGCAGCGTTTGCAGTTAATGCAGTATTTCAGCGCCTCGTCATACAGCTTGCCGTCCTTCAGACGCAGACGCTCGCCGTCTGGTCCGGCCTGCTTTGGCCCGGGATAGCGTGGGTTCACGCCGCTGACCGGGCAGACGGTGGTACACACCGTGCATTTAATGCAGCTTTCAAAACGGGTGTCGTTCATTGTTCAGCCTCCGTGCGCTGGCTAATCTGCTCTGCCACATACAGCGCCGTGATGGCGCAGACCCCGCCACCGCATCCCTGAGCAATGGGATCGTACCCGCCCAGCAGCGAGCCGATGGCAAAGAGATTACTGACGGGCTTACCGGAAAGTTGCGGATGCAGCTGGTCATCGACAATCACGCCGAACTGCTGCCAGGGCTGCGGCGAGAAGAAATCACTCTGATACCAGTCAGAGCGGGAGGTTCGCTGGCGAACATCCAGCCCCATAATGGCTTCCCGGATGCCCTCCCGGCTGCTCAGCAGCCCGTTGCTGAAGAAGCTGCCGCTTGCCAGCACCGTATAGCGGGCACGAAGCGGAATATCGTCGTGGTTGCGCGTCCAGATTTCGCTCACCGCGCCGTCGATCAGGGTGATTTTTTTCACCTCATCGCCCGCCATCCACACGCCGCCCTGCGCGACAAACTGGCGCTGGAGCTGGGTATGCAGGCGAATGCCGGGTACGGAAGGGGGCAGCGTGGGCAGCAGGCCGAGCGAGCAGGGCAGCCGATCCGAGAGCCAGCGCCAGAGCCGGTTGTCGCGTAAACCAAAGCAGGCGGGCATCAGCAGGGCGTCGCAGCCGTCGCTGAGCGGCCTGAGCGCGTCATACAGCAGCGGCCATTTGTCCTCGTTATCCAGAAAACGGGCGATATTCACCGCGCGAAACTCGCTCGGGTTATCGCGCAGGACATCAAGCTCGGGCAGTTCTATCTCTGCCGTTTCGGCGTTAACGCCCTGGCGACAGAGCGACGCCGCCGCGAGATGGGGCTGAAAATCCAGAAAGCCGCTAATACCCACGACCCGCACGCGCGCGGCATTGAAGGGTGCAACGGGTACCTCCTCCGGGCTGAGCCAGGCAGAGCGCAGGGTGCCGAGCGGCGTGACGCGCTGGTGATTGAGCCGGGCGCTTCCCTTCAGACGCGCGCCGCAGTCCGCCAGCAGCGCTTCGGTTTCCAGTGCAAAGCGGTCAATATGGTGCGCGCCAATCAGGTGATACGGGTGCTCCGGCGGTAGCTTATCGCGGTACGCTTCGTCCACCAGATCCAGCGAGCCCGACGAGAAGTGCAGGGCGCTCTGGCCCCGGGTGATTATGGCGCAGCGAAGCCCCTGCTTCGTGAGTTTGATGCCGCAAAGCAGGCCTGCCAGCCCGCCGCCGACGATGACGGTATCAAATTTCATCGCGTTGCTCCTTCTCAAGACCGCAAAGCCCCTGGTAGACCCAGCGGGTAAATTCGCTTTCGCGCAGGGCATCGCCCCAGGCGACAGGCTGAATGCCTTTCCAGCGCTCGTTTAAAAACGCGCTGAGCTGATCGAGCGACTGTGTGGCGGTGGTGGTGTGAAAACGCTGCAATAACCCGGCGGCACGACAGGCGCACAGCTCGCCCTGACAGGTGCCCATTCCAACGCGGGTGCGGCGGCGAAGATCGAGCAGGCTGTTGACCGTCAGGCTCTCCACCGCGTACTGCACCTCACCGGCGGTGACGGCTTCGCACTCGCACACCAGGCTACGGCTCAACCTTCCTTCACCGAGCCACTGTGGCGTTCTGTCGCCGTGGCGGTAAATAGCGGACCCGCGCAGCGGCGCGGGCAGAGATATAATTTTTTGCAGCGTTTTTTCGGTGGACTGACGCGAGCCGGGCAGGGCTTGTTCTGCCGTCACGCACCGTTCGGTATTGCCCAGCTTGCGGCAGACGGCATCGGTCGCCCACTCGGCCATCAGGCGGTAGGTCATCAGCTTGCCGCCGGTGATGGTGATAAACCCGTCCATGCCGTCGCGCTCGGCGTGATCGAGCAGCACGATGCCCCGGCTGACGTTACGCCCGCTCGGGTCGTTGTCGCTGGCGACCAGCGGGCGCACGCCGGCGTAAGCGCGCAGAATACGCGTCTGGGCCATCACCGGGGCCAGTTTTTCCCCTTCGCGCAGCAGGATGTCGACCTCTTCGGCGGTCACGCGGTTGTAGTCAATCTCGCTGTAGTCCACGTGGGTTGAGGTGGTACCGATTAACGAAATGGTATCGCCCGGGACGAGGATATCGGCATCGGACGGTTTGCGGCAGCGGTTGATCACGTGGTTATTGATGCGGTGGTCGAGGATCAGCAGCGAGCCTTTCGCCGGGAACATGCGCACCGACAGGTCCGCGTATTCCGCGATGCGCTGCCCCCAGATCCCCGCCGCGTTGACCACAACGGCGGCATACAGCTCGCTGTGTTCGTTATATTGCGTATCAAGGATCCGCACGCCGCAGATGCGATGACCTTCGCGGATAAGCCCGGTTACTTCGTGCCCGGTCAGGATGTGCGCGCCATGCTCGCGGGCGTCCAGCATATTGGCGGCGGTCAGGCGGAAGGGATCAACGGTGCCGTCAGGCACTTTCACCGCGCCGATAAGCGCCGGGTTAACCGACGGTTCCAGCCGCCGCGCCAGCGCCGGGTCCATGGCCTCAGCCTGAATGCCTGCTGCAGTGCAGGCGGTAATAAAGATGTCCTGAAAAGCGAGGTCATCTTCGGGAAGGGTAATAAAGAGGCCGTCGGTCGGCTCAATGCAGTGGCGGGCGATACGCTTGAGGATCTGGTTTTCAGCAATACATTCGCGCGCGGATTCAGCGTCGGTGACCGCATACCGGGCGCCGCTGTGCAGCAGGCCGTGGTTACGCCCGGTTGCGCCCGTAGCGATATCATGGCGTTCCAGAAGCGTGACGCTTAAGCCGCGAAGGGCGCAATCGCGTGCGATCCCGGCGCCGGTTGCGCCACCGCCAATGATTATCACATCGCTGTAGCGAGGATCGTGAATGGTCATTGTTTACCCTCTATGTTCGTTTTTTATCATTTAGCCATATCGATCGTGTGGTTTGTTTGATTTCGAACATAAACGCGCGAAATTCGAAAGTGAAACGTGATTTCATGCGCTTTTTTGCGCATTCCGTCATATTTCTGTAACAATCTGTGCGTTGATTCACAGTAACAATCACCGTGATTTCTTAACATCCCCGCCTCTGGAATTCGGGTGCGAGCCACCTGCTCATTCAATTCAAGGCCACGGAGGCTGTTATGCTCAGTATCTTCAAACCTGCGCCGCATCGGGCGCGTCTGCCAGAGGCAGAAATTGATCCGCTATACCGCCGTCTGCGCTGGCAAATTTTCCTGGGGATCTTCTTCGGGTACGCGGCGTACTACCTTGTACGTAAAAACTTTGCGCTCGCCATGCCGTATCTGGTGGAGCAGGGCTTCTCCCGCGGCGATCTGGGGTTCGCGCTGTCGGGGATCTCAATCGCCTACGGTTTTTCCAAATTCATCATGGGTTCCGTGTCGGATCGCTCGAATCCGCGCGTGTTCCTGCCCGCCGGCCTGATCCTGGCGGCCGCGGTCATGCTGTTCATGGGCTTTGTGCCGTGGGCGACGTCCAGTATTGCGATTATGTTCGTGCTGCTGTTCCTCTGCGGCTGGTTCCAGGGGATGGGGTGGCCGCCGTGCGGACGCACCATGGTGCACTGGTGGTCGCAGAAGGAGCGCGGCGGCATCGTGTCGGTGTGGAACTGTGCGCATAACGTGGGTGGCGGTATTCCGCCGCTGCTGTTCCTGCTGGGGATGGCCTGGTTCAACGACTGGCACGCTGCGCTGTATATGCCTGCCTTTGGTGCCATCGTCGTGGCGATTATCGCCTTCGCGCTCATGCGCGACACGCCTCAGTCCTGCGGCCTGCCGCCGATTGAAGAGTACAAAAACGACTATCCGGACGATTACAGCAAGGAGCACGAAGAAGAGCTTACCGCAAAACAGATCTTCATGAAGTACGTCCTGCCGAACAAGCTGCTGTGGTACATCGCGGTGGCGAACGTGTTCGTTTACCTGCTGCGCTACGGCATCCTCGACTGGTCGCCAACCTACCTGAAAGAGGTGAAGCACTTCGCGCTGGATAAATCCTCGTGGGCCTATTTCCTGTATGAATATGCCGGGATCCCGGGCACGCTGCTTTGCGGCTGGATGTCGGACAAGGTGTTTAAAGGTAACCGCGGCGCGACGGGCGTGTTCTTTATGACCCTGGTCACTATCGCGACCGTCGTGTACTGGCTCAACCCGCCGGGTAATCCGGGTGTAGACATGGCCTGCATGATCGTCATCGGCTTCCTGATCTACGGTCCGGTAATGCTGATCGGTCTGCACGCGCTGGAGCTGGCACCGAAAAAAGCGGCAGGCACGGCGGCAGGCTTTACCGGTCTGTTCGGCTATCTGGGTGGTTCGGTCGCGGCGAGCGCCATCGTGGGCTATACCGTTGACTTCTTTGGCTGGGACGGCGGCTTTATGGTGATGATCGGCGGTAGCGTGTTGGCGGTACTGCTGCTGATTGTTGTGATGATCGGTGAGAAACGCCACCACGCGGAAGTGCAGGCGCGTCGTCAATAAGGAGCAATGCCATGAAATTATCTTACGTAACAACCGGCCTGCTGCTGGCGGGCCTGATGACAGGCTCCGCGCTGGCGGCGGATAAAATCGTTATCGCCCACCGCGGCGCCAGCGGCTATCTGCCGGAGCATACGCTGCCGGCAAAAGCGATGGCCTATGCCCAGGGCGCGGATTATCTGGAGCAGGATCTGGTGATGACCAAGGACGACCAGTTGGTCGTCCTGCATGACCACTATCTGGACCGCGTGACGGACGTGGCGGAGCGTTTCCCGGACCGCGCGCGCAAAGATGGCCGCTACTACGCCATTGATTTCACCCTGGCGGAGATCCGTTCCCTGAAGTTTACCGAAGGCTTTGAGATTGAAAACGGCAAGAAGGTGCAGGTCTATCCGGGACGTTTCCCGATGGGCAAATCTGACTTCCGCATTCATACCTTCCAGGAAGAGATTGAGTTTGTTCAGGGGCTGAACCACTCCACCGGTAAGAACATCGGTATCTACCCGGAGATCAAAGCGCCGTGGTTCCACCATCAGGAAGGAAAAGACATTGCCGCGAAGACGCTGGAGGTGCTGAAACAGTACGGCTACACCAGCAAGAAGGACAAAGTCTACCTGCAGTGTTTTGACGCCGCCGAGCTGAAGCGCATCAAAACCGAGCTGGAGCCGAAGATGGGCATGAACCTCAATCTGGTGCAGCTGATCGCCTATACCGACTGGAATGAAACTCAGGAGAAGCAGCCGGACGGGAAGTGGGTTAACTATAACTACGACTGGATGTTTAAGCCGGGCGCGATGAAGCAGATTGCGCAGTACGCCGACGGCATCGGGCCGGATTACCACATGCTGGTGGCGGAAGGCTCAGCGCCGGGCCACGTGAAGCTGACGGCGATGGTGAAAGAGGCGCACGCCAGCAAGATGCAGGTGCATCCATATACCGTGCGTGCGGACCAGCTGCCGCCGTATGCCACGGATGTGAATCAGCTTTATGAGGTGTTGTATAACCAGGCGGGCGTGGACGGGTTGTTTACGGATTTCCCGGATAAAGCGGTGAGCTTTTTGAAGGATTAACGCTGAAATTGCCGGGCGGCGGCTGCGCCTTACCCGGCCTACGAACTGCGGTTTTGTAGGTCGGGTAAGCGAAGCGCCACCCGACACAATCACATCTCGATCTCTATATCGCCTTTTGCCCGGCAGCAGCAGGGCAAAATTTCCCCTTCGTTGATAAAGGCCAGCGGCTCGGTCAGCCAGTCTACCTGGCCGGCGACCAGACGGCAGCGGCAGGAGCCGCAGTAGCCGGAACGACACTGGTACTCTACTTCTACCTGATGCGCCTCAAGCGCCACCAGCAGAGAAGGGTGCTCCTCCCGACACAGTACCTCTGTGCCGGAAAGACTTAACGTGACGCGTGACATCAGAGCTGGAAGTTGCTCAGGTCGTCGGTGTTGACTTCAGAATCAATCTGACCGACCAGATAAGAGCTCACTTCCACTTCCTGCGGCGCAACCTGCACGTTATCGGACACCAGCCAGGTGTTGATCCACGGGATTGGGTTAGAGCGCGTCTGGAACGGCAGGTCGAGACCGACGGCCTGCATGCGGATGTTGGTGATGTACTCAACGTACTGGCACAGGATGTCTTTGTTCAGGCCAATCATGGAGCCGTCGCGGAACAGGTAGTCTGCCCACTCTTTCTCCTGCTGAGCCGCCAGCACGAACAGGTCGTAGCACTCCTGCTTGCACTCTTCGGCAATTTCCGCCATCTCCGGATCGTCCGTACCGCTGCGCAGCAGGTTCAGCATGTGCTGGGTGCCTGTCAGGTGCAGGGCTTCATCGCGGGCAATCAGACGGATGATTTTGGCGTTGCCTTCCATCAGCTTGCGCTCGGCAAAGGCGAAGGAGCAGGCGAAGCTCACGTAGAAGCGGATCGCTTCCAGCGCGTTGACGCTCATCAGGCACAGGTACAGCTGTCTTTTCAGCGCGCGCAGGTTAACGGTAATGGTTTTACCGTTCACGTTGTGGGTGCCTTCGCCCAGCAGATGCCAGTAGCTGGTCATCTGGATCAGCTCGTCGTAGTAGTGCGCAATACCTTCCGCGCGCTTCTGGATCTGCTCGTTGGTAACGATATCGTCAAACACCACCGCCGGATCGTTCACGATGTTGCGGATGATGTGGGTGTAAGAGCGGGAGTGGATCGTCTCGGAGAACGCCCATGTTTCCACCCAGGTTTCCAGCTCAGGAATGGAGATCAGCGGCAACAGCGCCACGTTCGGGCTACGGCCCTGAATGGAGTCCAGCAGCGTCTGGTATTTCAGGTTGCTGATGAAGATATGTTTTTCATGATCCGGCAGCGACTGGTAGTCAATACGGTCGCGGGAGACGTCCACTTCTTCCGGGCGCCAGAAGAAGGAGAGTTGCTTTTCGATCAGCTTTTCGAAGATGTCATATTTTTGCTGATCGTAGCGTGCCACGTTGACCGGCTGGCCGAAGAACATCGGCTCTTTGAGCTGGTCGTTTTTCGTCTGTGAAAAGGTGGTGTATGCCATGAGTGTGTCCTGTGAGAGATTTTGTCAGTCGGGCAAACAAAATCGTAGGCCGGGTAAGCGTAGCGCCACCCGGCATTTACATTAGATCTTACATGCGCCGCTTTCGCAGCCATCGTCCTGAATTGACGGTACCATGTCGTCCTGCGCGTCTTCCGCACCGTCACGGGTGTTGTGATAGTACAGTGTTTTCACGCCAAATTTGTAGGCGGTGAGCAGGTCTTTCAGCAACTGCTGCATCGGAACCTTGCCGGACGGGAAGCGCGTCGGGTCATAGTTGGTATTGGCAGAGATCGACTGGTCGATAAACTTCTGCATGATACCCACCAGCTGCAGGTAGCCGTCGTTGTTTGGCATTTCCCACAGCAGCTCGTAGTTGTTGCCCAGGGTTTCGTAATCCGGTACGACCTGACGCAGCACGCCGTCTTTCGACGCCTTGATGCTGACGTGGCCGCGCGGCGGTTCAATACCGTTGGTGGCGTTAGAGATCTGCGAAGAGGTCTCGGACGGCATCAGAGCAGAGAGCGTGGAGTTACGCAGGCCGTGGGTCTTGATGGACTCACGCAGGCCTTCCCAGTCGAGATGCAGCGGCTCGCTGACAATCGCATCCAGGTCTTTCTTGTAGGTGTCGATTGGCAGAATGCCTTTCGCGTAGGTGGTTTCGTTGAACCACGGGCACGCGCCTTGCTCTTTCGCCAGCTCGTTAGAGGCTTTCATCAGGTAGTACTGAATGGCTTCAAACGTCTGGTGCGTCAGGTTGTTAGCGCTGCCGTCAGAGTAACGCTTGCCGTTTTTCGCCAGCCAGTAGGCGAAGTTGATCACGCCGATACCCAGGGTACGGCGGCCCATTGCACCGCGTTTTGCGGCCGGGATTGGGTAATCCTGGTAGTCCAGCAGGGCGTCGAGCGCGCGAACCGCCAGCACGGCCAGCTCTTCCAGCTCGTCCAGGCTCTTAATCGCACCCAGGTTGAACGCGGAGAGCGTACACAGAGCAATTTCACCGTTTTCGTCGTTCACGTCTTCCAGCGGTTTGGTCGGCAGGGCGATCTCCAGGCACAGGTTGGACTGGCGCACTGGCGCAACCACCGGGTCAAACGGGCTGTGGGTGTTGCAGTGGTCAACGTTCTGGATGTAGATACGACCGGTAGAGGCACGTTCCTGCATCATCAGGGAGAACAGGTCTACCGCCTTCACGCGCTGCTTACGAATGCTGTCGTCTTTTTCGTATTTGGTGTACAGACGCTCGAACTCGTCCTGATCGGCAAAGAACGCGTCATACAGGCCCGGAACGTCGGACGGGCTGAACAGCGTGATGTCTTCGCCTTTCAGCAGACGGGTGTACATCAGCTTGTTAATCTGCACGCCGTAGTCCATGTGACGCACGCGGTTGCCTTCAACGCCGCGGTTGTTTTTCAGGACCAGCAGGCTTTCCACTTCCAGGTGCCACATCGGGTAGAACAGGGTCGCAGCACCGCCGCGCACGCCGCCCTGAGAGCAGGATTTTACTGCCGTCTGGAAGTGTTTATAGAACGGGATACAGCCGGTGTGGAACGCTTCACCGCCGCGAATCGGGCTGCCCAGCGCACGGATGCGACCGGCGTTGATGCCGATACCGGCACGCTGGGAAACGTATTTCACGATGGCGCTGGAGGTGGCGTTGATGGAATCCAGGCTGTCACCACATTCGATCAGTACGCAGGAGCTGAACTGACGGGTTGGGGTACGCACGCCAGACATGATTGGCGTCGGCAGAGAAATCTTGAACGTGGATACCGCATCGTAGAAACGCTTCACGTATTCCAGACGGGTGTCACGCGGGTAGTTAGAGAACAGGCAGGCGGCCACCAGAATATAGAGGAACTGGGCGCTTTCGTAGATCTCACCGGTTACACGGTTCTGAACCAGGTATTTGCCTTCGAGCTGCTTCACCGCCGCGTAGGAGAAGTTCATGTCGCGCCAGTGATCGATAAACTCGTTCATCTGCTCGAACTCTTCTTCCGTATAGTCTTCCAGCAGATGCGTGTCGTATTTGCCCAGCTCAACCATTTTCACCACGTGATCGTAAAGCTTCGGCGGCTCAAACTGGCCGTAGGCTTTTTTACGCAGGTGGAAAATCGCCAGACGTGCAGCGAGGTACTGATAATCAGGTGCTTCGCGGGAGATGAGGTCTGCCGCTGCTTTAATGATCGTTTCGTGGATATCAGACGTTTTGATGCCGTCGTAGAACTGGATGTGGGAACGCAGTTCAACCTGGGAGATAGATACGTTGTTCAGTCCTTCTGCTGCCCAGTCGAGAACTCGATGGATTTTGTCCAGATTGATACGCTCGGTGGTACCGTCGCGCTTTGTCACCAGCAGACTCTGATTCATGTGGGTTTTACCTGTCCGTGAAATAAAAAATATCCCCCGCTTATCCACAGATCCGTCTTGTGACTAACTCTGTGGATAAATACTACATATAGGGGGTTTGCGATAAGAAAAACGCTATATGGTGAGTATTCTAGTATCGAATCTTTTCAGCACAAGGGTTGATTTTGACGTTAAATTGAGGTTGTGAAAGGGTAAAAAAGGCTAAGTCCTCGTACCGTAAGGCCTGGAAGACATGTCAATAATTAAGAAAAAAAATTCAAAATTTGATCGAGTGCTGATTTCTTCAACGGGAGGTCAGAATTGCGCAACATGATGTCGCGCAATCTTTATAAGAATAACGAATGACGTTAGTCGTTTTTGGCGGTTGTGTGCAACATATAGTTAACATCAACGCCCGGTGCGAGTTTGAATTTATCGGTCAGCGGATTGTAGTGCAGGCCGGTGATGTGCTGCTCTTTGAGCCACGTCTGGTCAACCCAGCTTAACAACTCCGCAGGCTTGATGAATTTCTTCACGTCGTGTGTGCCTTTCGGCACCATGCGCAGCACATATTCTGCGCCAACAACGGCCATCAGCCAGGCTTTGCCGTTGCGGTTGATGGTTGAGAAGAAGACCTGGCCGCCCGGCTTCACCAGTTTTGCACAGGCATGCACCACGGACTGCGGATCGGGAACGTGCTCCAGCATCTCCATGCAGGTCACCACATCGTACTGATGGGCGTGTTTCGCCGCGTGCTCTTCCACGGTTTCCTGCACGTATTCCACCTGTATGCCGGACTCCAGCGCATGAAGGCGGGCCACCTGCAGCGGTTCAAAGCCCATATCCAGGCCAGTGACGTTCGCCCCTTCGCGCGCCATGCTCTCAGCCAGGATGCCGCCGCCGCAGCCGACGTCGAGCACTTTCTTACCGAACAGACCGCCGGAACGCTCCGCGATATAGCCCAGACGCAGCGGGTTAATGCGATGCAGCGGTTTGAACTCACCTTCGAGATCCCACCAGCGGGACGCCACCGCTTCAAATTTGGCAATCTCTTCGTGGTCAACGTTGTGAACCACCGGGGATTTTTCGGCATTCATGGGCGCTTTTACTCCTTATTTAGCAAGACAAAGGAGTATATCAGGCAATCCCCGTGAATAAAGCGTATAGGTTTACCTCAATCACCTCGGCTGTGTTATAATTTGCGACCTTTGAATCCGGGATACAGTAGAGGGATAGCGGTTAGATGAGCGACCTTGCGAGAGAAATTACACCGGTTAACATCGAGGAAGAGCTGAAGAGCTCCTATCTGGACTATGCGATGTCGGTCATTGTTGGCCGTGCGCTGCCGGACGTCCGCGATGGCCTTAAGCCGGTACACCGTCGCGTACTATACGCCATGAACGTATTGGGCAATGACTGGAATAAAGCCTATAAAAAATCTGCCCGCGTCGTCGGTGACGTCATCGGTAAATATCACCCGCATGGTGATACCGCCGTTTATGACACCATCGTTCGTATGGCGCAGCCATTCTCCTTGCGTTACATGCTGGTAGATGGTCAGGGTAACTTTGGTTCAGTCGACGGCGACTCCGCTGCGGCGATGCGTTATACGGAAATCCGTATGTCGAAAATCGCTCATGAGCTGATGGCCGACCTGGAAAAAGAGACCGTTGATTTCGTCGATAACTACGACGGCACCGAGCGCATCCCAGATGTGATGCCAACCAAGATCCCGAACCTGCTGGTTAACGGTTCGTCCGGTATCGCGGTCGGTATGGCAACCAACATTCCGCCGCACAATATCACCGAGGTGATCAACGGCTGCCTGGCCTATATCGACGATGAAGACATCAGCATTGAAGGGCTGATGGAACACATCCCGGGTCCGGATTTCCCGACGGCGGCGATCATCAACGGTCGTCGCGGTATTGAAGAAGCGTACCGCACCGGTCGCGGCAAGATTTACATCCGTGCCCGCGCCGAAGTGGAAGCGGACGCCAAAACCGGCCGTGAGACCATCATTGTTCACGAGATCCCGTATCAGGTGAACAAAGCGCGTCTGATTGAAAAAATCGCCGAGCTGGTAAAAGAAAAACGTGTTGAAGGTATCAGCGCGCTGCGTGACGAGTCTGACAAAGACGGTATGCGCATCGTGATTGAGATCAAACGCGACGCGGTGGGTGAGGTTGTGCTGAACAACCTGTACTCCCAGACTCAGCTTCAGGTCTCCTTCGGTATCAACATGGTTGCACTGCACCATGGTCAGCCGAAGATCATGAACCTGAAAGAGATCCTGAGCGCGTTCGTGCGTCACCGCCGTGAAGTGGTGACCCGTCGTACCATCTTCGAACTGCGCAAAGCGCGCGACCGTGCGCACATCCTCGAAGCGCTGGCGGTTGCGCTGGCCAACATCGACCCGATCATTGAACTGATCCGTCGTGCGCCAACCCCGGCGGAAGCGAAAGCCGCCCTGATTTCCCGTCCGTGGGATCTGGGTAATGTCGCCGCGATGCTGGAACGTGCGGGCGATGACGCAGCGCGTCCTGAGTGGCTGGAACCTGAATTCGGCGTGCGTGACGGTCAGTATTACCTGACTGAACAGCAGGCCCAGGCGATTCTGGATCTGCGTCTGCAGAAACTGACCGGCCTTGAGCACGAAAAACTGCTCGACGAATACAAAGAGCTGCTGGAACAGATTGCTGAGCTGTTGCACATTCTGGGCAGCGCAGAGCGTCTGATGGAAGTGATCCGTGAAGAGCTGGAACTGGTCCGCGATCAGTTCGGCGATGCGCGCCGTACCGAAATCACCGCGAACAGCTCTGATATCAACATTGAAGATCTGATCAACCGCGAAGACGTGGTGGTCACCCTGTCTCACCAGGGCTATGTGAAGTATCAGCCGCTGACCGACTACGAAGCACAGCGTCGTGGCGGTAAAGGCAAGTCTGCAGCACGTATTAAAGAAGAAGACTTTATTGACCGCCTGCTGGTGGCCAACACCCATGACACGATCCTCTGCTTCTCCAGCCGCGGTCGTCTGTACTGGATGAAAGTCTATCAGCTGCCGGAAGCAAGCCGTGGCGCGCGTGGTCGTCCAATCGTTAACCTGCTGCCGCTGGAAGCGAACGAACGTATCACCGCCATCCTGCCGGTACGCGAGTACGAAGAGGGCGTGAACGTCTTTATGGCGACCGCCAGCGGTACCGTGAAGAAAACCGCGCTGACCGAGTTCAGCCGCCCACGTTCCGCCGGTATTATCGCGGTGAACCTGAACGAAGGCGACGAGCTGATCGGCGTGGATCTGACCTCCGGTTCCGATGAAGTGATGCTGTTCTCTGCCGCCGGTAAAGTGGTGCGCTTTAAAGAGAATGCCGTCCGCGCGATGGGTCGTACCGCTACGGGCGTTCGTGGTATCAAACTGGCTGGCGAAGACAGCGTTGTTTCTCTGATTATTCCGCGCGGTGAAGGGGCTATCCTGACCGTCACGCAGAACGGTTACGGTAAACGTACGGCGGAAGGGGAATACCCAACCAAGTCTCGCGGCACGCAGGGCGTTATCTCTATCAAAGTGACCGAGCGCAACGGTTCCGTTGTGGGCGCGGTGCAGGTGGACGATGCCGACCAGATCATGATGATCACCGATGCCGGTACGCTGGTGCGTACCCGCGTGTCTGAGATCAGCGTGGTAGGGCGTAACACCCAGGGCGTAATCCTCATCCGTACAGCGGAAGATGAAAACGTGGTGGGCCTGCAACGCGTTGCTGAGCCGGTGGATGACGAAGAACTCGACTCTATCGACGGTAGCGTTGCGGAAGGCGATGATGAGATCGCGCCGGAAGCCGACACTGACGATGACGCAGCGGATGACGCTGACGAGTAATGTCTCCTGATACAAAAAAGGGCCGGATTCCGGCCCTTTTCTTTTGCACAAGCAGATAAGTCAACGTTGCGACCTGGCGCGTTTACCGCTACCTTAACCACATTCTTTTGACCCCGACGGCGGAGCCTCGCCCCCTTGAAATACCTCGTCTCCTTTCGTACTACGCTGAAAGTTTCTCGCTATCTGTTTCGGGCGCTGGCGCTCCTGCTTTGGCTGCTGGTGGCCTTGTTCTCGGTGTTTTACATCGTTAACGCGCTGCACCAGAAAGAAGCGGAGATCCGCCAGGAGTTTAACTTAAGCTCCGACCAGGCCCAGCGCTACATTCAGCGAACGTCTGACGTGATGAAGGAGCTGAAGTATATTGCCGAGAATCGTCTGACGGCGGAAAACGGCATCCTTGCGCTTCGCGGGCGTAATGACAAAACCGAAGTCCCGGACTTCCAGCCGCTTTTCCCTGACTCCGATTGCTCCACCATGAGCAATTCCTGGCGCGGGTCGCTGGAATCCCTTGCCTGGTTTATGCGCTACTGGCGCGACAATTTCTCCGCCGCCTATGACCTGAACCGCGTATTCCTGATTGGCAGTGAAAATCTCTGCATGGCTGACTTTGGCCTGCGCGATGTGCCCGTTGAGCGTGACGATGCGCTGAAAAGCCTGCATGAACGTATTGTGAAATATCGCAATGCGCCGCAGGACGAGCGCGGGAATAACATCTTCTGGGTTAGCCAGGGCCCGCGCCCGGGCGTGGGCTATTTCTACGCCCTGACGCCGGTGTATCTCGGCAATCGCCTGCAGGCGCTGCTGGGGATTGAGCAGACCATCCGCATGGAAAACTTCTTCACCCCGGGCAGCCTGCCCATGGGGGTGACCATTCTGGATGAAAACGGCCATCAGCTGATCTCACTCGCAGGCCCGGATAACCGGTTAAACGTCGAACCGCACTGGATGCAGGAGCGGTCGTGGTTTGGCTATACCTCGGGTTTCCGCGAACTGGTGCTGAAGAAGAGCCTGCCGCCTTCGTCGCTGAGTATTGTCTATTCGCTGCCGGTGGACATGGTGCTTGAGCGGATACGCATTCTCATCATGAATGCCATTCTGCTGAACCTGATCGCGGGTGGGGCGCTGTTCACCCTGGCGCGCATGTATGAGCGGAAAATCTTTATTCCCGCCGAGAGCGACGCCCAGCGGCTGGAGGAACATGAGCAGTTTAACCGCAAGATTGTCGCTTCGGCGCCTGTGGGGATCTGTATTCTGCGTACCCAGGATGGGACCAATATCCTGAGTAACGAACTGGCGCATAACTACCTGAACATGCTGACGCATGAGGACCGGCAGAGGCTGACGCAGATTATCTGCGGCCAGCAGGTAAACTTTGTCGACGTGCTCACCAGTACGCACACCAACCTGCAGATCAGCTTTGTGCATTCCCGCTATCGTAATGAAAACGTGGCGATTTGCGTGCTGGTGGATGTCTCCGCGCGCGTGAAAATGGAAGAGTCGCTGCAGGAGATGGCGCAGGCCGCGGAGCAGGCCAGCCAGTCGAAATCGATGTTCCTTGCCACCGTCAGCCACGAGCTGCGAACGCCGCTGTATGGGATCATCGGTAACCTCGACCTGCTGCAGACGAAAGAGCTGCCGAAAGGGGTCGACAGGCTGGTGACGGCGATGAACAACTCCTCCAGCCTGCTGCTAAAAATCATCAGCGATATTCTCGACTTCTCTAAAATCGAGTCTGAGCAGCTGAAAATCGAACCGCGGGAGTTCTCGCCGCGCGAGGTGATGAACCATATCAGCGCCAACTATCTGCCGCTGGTAGTACGTAAGCAGCTGGGGCTCTACTGCTTTATCGAACCGGACGTGCCGCTGACGCTGCACGGCGATCCGATGCGCCTGCAGCAGGTCATCTCTAACCTGCTCAGCAACGCCATCAAATTCACCGACGTTGGCTGTATCGTGTTGCACGTCTGCCGGGCGGGGGATTACCTGAGCATTCGCGTGCGCGACACGGGCGTCGGCATCCCGGCGAAGGAAGTGGTTCGCCTGTTCGACCCGTTTTTCCAGGTCGGGACCGGCGTGCAGCGTAACTTCCAGGGCACCGGACTGGGGCTGGCGATTTGTGAGAAGCTCGTCAGCATGATGGACGGTGATATCTCGGTGGATACCGAGCCCGGCATGGGCAGCCAGTTCACCATCCGTATTCCGCTCTATTCGGCGCAGTATCCGGCTAAAGCGACGGTTGACGGGCTGAGCGACAAGCGCTGCTGGCTGGCGGTGCATAACGCCTCGCTGAATGACTACCTGACGGCGCTGCTTGCCCACAGCGGCGTGCGGGTGTGCCGCTATGAAGGGCAAACGCCGGATGTGGACGATGTGCTGATCGCCGACGAGATGCCGGAACAGCCGTGGCAGGGGAGAGGGTCAGTGCTCTTCTGTCGTCGCCACATCGGTATTCCTGTCGAGCGTGCGCCTGGAGAATGGGTACACAGCGTCGCAACGCCGCACGAGCTGTTGAGCCTGCTGGCGCGCATCTACAAAGTGGAGCTGGAAGAGCGCGACGGCGAGGGCGGATTGCCGTCGCCGGAGTCTCTGGCGTCGGTGAATGACGATATGATGATTCTGGTGGTGGATGACCATCCGATTAACCGCCGCCTGCTGGCTGACCAGCTTGGCTCGCTGGGCTACCAGTGCAAAACGGCCAATGACGGCGTGGATGCGCTGAATGTGCTGAGTAAAAATCATATTGATATCGTGCTCAGCGACGTCAACATGCCTAACATGGACGGCTACCGTCTGACGCAGCGCATCCGACAGCTTGGCCTGACGCTGCCGGTGGTGGGCGTAACGGCGAACGCGCTGGCGGAAGAGAAGCAGCGCTGTCTGGAGTCAGGCATGGACAGCTGTCTGTCGAAACCGGTGACGCTGGACGTGCTGAAACAGACATTGTCGATTTACGCGGAGCGCGTGAGAAAAACGCGGATATAAAAAAGGCCCGCAAGGGCCTTTTTCATTTGCCCGGCGGCGCTGCGCTTGCGCGGGCCTACGGGTTCTGTAGGCCGGGTAAGCGCGAGCGCCACCCGGCATAAACAGCGGAGATCAATCCTTGTCGGTTGCGCTCAGTGTGACGGAGGAGAGATAGTTCAACAGTGCAATATCGTTGTCCACGCCCAGCTTCATCATCGCTGATTTCTTCTGGCTGCTGATGGTTTTAATACTGCGGTTCAGCTTCTTGGCAATCTCGGTCACCAGGAAACCTTCTGCGAACAGGCGCAGAACTTCACTCTCTTTCGGGGACAGGCGTTTGTCACCGTAGCCACCCGCGCTGATTTTTTCCAGCAGACGAGAGACGCTCTCAGGCGTGAACTTCTTGCCTTTCTGCAGCGCAGCGAGCGCTTTTGGTAGATCGGTCGGTGCGCCCTGTTTCAGCACAATCCCTTCAATGTCGAGATCCAACACCGCGCTCAGGATCGCCGGGTTGTTGTTCATGGTCAGAACAATGATCGAGATATCCGGAAAGTGACGTTTAATGTATTTGATGAGCGTGATCCCATCACCGTACTTGTCCCCAGGCATGGAGAGATCGGTAATGAGCACGTGTGCATCAAGCTTTGGGAGGTTATTGATCAGTGCTGTAGAGTCTTCAAATTCACCGACTACATTCACCCACTCGATCTGTTCAAGTGATTTGCGAATACCGAACAGTACAATCGGATGGTCATCGGCAATAATTACGTTCATATTGTTCATGTATAAGGCTACCTTGCTACAGCAAGCTTTTGACGTAGGCGTCAATGTCGCTGATGTATTTTTCAATGCCAGAGGCATCTTTCTCACGAATTAGATGTTCCAGCGTTTCACATAACTGCTTGCCGGGAACCAGATTAAGCATGGCAAACACCCCTTTAAGCCGGTGTGCTGTCTGTGCCAGCGCTGCAAAATCATTCGCAGCGGACTCAGTATACAACCGCTTAACATCATCTGGTACTGTCTCAACAAAGAGTGAATAGTATCCGCTGGCGTGAAGCTCGGCATTTTCATTGCCGCCTAACGGGGATTCCGCTATCTCTTCCTGCGCCAGCTGCTCTTCTATTAGTTGTAGTACAGCTTCCTGCATCGCATTGCTTATATTAAAGTTGACGCGCAGCTGGCCAGGGCCGATTTTCCGCACGCCTGACTCATCATCGCTTAAAAGCAAGCCGGAGGCAGTAAGATTAGACGGATTATCAGTTAAAAACAGATCAAATTCTTGACTTGCAAGTCTTTCATCCGGCGTGATGCAGGCCGCACCCCAGTTTTCTAACTGACGAACGACAATATTGCGGATCTCATTCGAGGTCACATCGACCATCACCACGACATCATCCAGCAGACGTTCTTCATCTTCTTCCTGCGGATTGGCCGCCATTTTCACGTGCAGAGAATAGCGAGTACCGAGGGATTCACGGGCTTTGATATTCAGATGGCCGCCGAGCTTACGCGCCAGCTGATCGCACAGCCAGAAGGTCAGGGCATTGGCCTTGCCGTAGCGATCGCTTTGTGTGTCATTCAGGAACGGGAAGTGCAGATTATCAATTTCACTCGTTGTGACGCCTTCTCCGGTATCCAGGATGCGGAATGTCAGGCGGTCTTCTGCCGACTCCTCAGTACTGACTTCAAGGGTGATCTTGCCAATCTGCGTGGTGGTCACGGCGTACTGAATGATCATCAGCAGAATGCGGCGCAACGCTTCACGATCGCCGTGGCGTTCGTCATTTGCCGGGAGATTGTTATTGATCAACAGCTGCAACCCTTTGCGCTTAATGACGGGCAGTACGTCCGGCACCACTTCATCGATCAGATCCTGAATGGAGAAGAGGGTTGGCGTTCCCTTCCAGAAATCATTCTCCAGCATGTTCGCCAGCTGGATCTCGTCAACCATTCTGACCAGCGAATCGGCCTGGCAGGCAAGCTGGTGGCTTTCAGAGGTGTTTAACGCCGCCGCCTGGGTCGCCAGCGTTTTTAACGGCTGCTTGAAGGCGTCGCCAATGTTCTGCATGAATGCGGCGCGCCCCTGCTGGTTTTTCTCATACAGCCTTTGCGCTTGCTTGAGCTTTTTATTGACCAGCACTTCGCGATCCTGGTCGCGAATAATGAAGATTTGCGTGCGGGGAGCCACCTGGCTGCGGGACTGACGGATCTCGTACAGTTCATTGTTGATGGTGGCCTGAATCACCCCCTGGTGTTGATCCGCCATGGTGGTGATGTTCTGCAGGTTAAGATGCGGCAGCAGATGGTCGGCAATTTTGTTGCTCATGACCGTACGATTCGCTTCCTGATCGTGAACCAGGACCCCAAGCGGCAGCACGGAAACAATCTCTTCATTCAGTGCACGCAATACGCGCAGCTCATTGCTGGTGCCGGCTGGAACCGCAGAGGCGTCGCTCTGACGACCCTGCTGGAAACGGAAGGTGCTGTAACCAAACAGCGCCAGCGCCAGCAGACCGATATTCAGCAGCAGAGGCAGCAGGATATTTTGCAGGGTGTCGAGCAACAGCGTGCCAAACGGTACCTGCCACACCAGACGCATCCCGGTCGAGTTCAGCGACGAGGCGATTTCGATTTTTGAGCCGTTAAAGGAGATCGATACGCTCTCTGCAGCCTCTTTGTCTGACGCCGCACGCATATTCTGGGTGCTGCTGTCTGGCTCCAGACGGAAGCTGTCGAGCGGCATGTCCGGCGGGATTAAATCATTAATTGGTAAATCGAAGGCCACTACCGTCGCCAGATGTCCTGGCTGGTTGAACGTGGTGCGCAGGGTAAAATAATGACCGTTTTGCCAGGCCAGACGACGCAGGGAAGAGAAGCTCTCACGTTCATCAAGGGCATTCGCCTGCTGCAGCATCTCTGCCCGGCGGGAATCGACGATGCTGCCCACGGTTGTCTCTTTAAACCCGGAAGAGAGATCTTTTAACGGCAGCGTTGAGATCAGGATCATGCTGTTGTCCTGACCGTTCAGATAGTACATCGACCACGGTACCGTTTCAGCGCCCCAGAGGGTATCCAGATAGGTCGAAATACGCTGCGTCATCTCAAGCGTCGCGCTGTCGTGAGAGCCAAAGATGAGGGCCTCGGTTTTACGCTGCGGTTTTTCGAGATAATAGACATCCTGCTTAAGCCGCGTCTCCTGAAGTCCATCCCCGGACGAGGAGGTCGGGGCAGCCGCGATATTGTCGTAAATCTGCCAGGTGGCGTAGCGCCAGGTATCAATACGCTTGTGCACGGCATGGGTGATATCAACGACCTGATAGCTCTTATCCTTCAGCCAGGCGTTAACCGCGCTTTGCACCATCACCCCCATGGTGACTAACAGCACAACGATCAAAAGAAGAAAGAAACGGGTGATGCTCCCGGGAAGGAGGGAAAATTTGCTCGGGGCGGTAGTTTCAGTCTGACTCATTGATATCTTTAACCCGTTATGGTCGTGCTCTGTGGCGATAGGGCAGTATAAAGGGTAATAACTGAATTTCCAGCGCCTCTGTCCGGGAAGAAGCGACTTTTTCACCGGACAATATCGGCGATGAGGCGTGCAGTAAACCTGTACAAACTCGCCATATGCGTACAAATTACAGGCACACGCACCCAAAAATAGCACGAATTAACAAGAAATTAAGTTTGTCCTTAATTTTCTTCCCTCGCAGGATACCCAATGAGAATTTAGTTAATAGTCGTTACAATTACGGTGCGGTAGCACAAAAAAAGGGAGTTAACGTAAAGAAAGGTAAAAAAAAACCGAATGCGAAGCATTCGGTTCAATTAGGGATAAACAGACATTCAAAACTGAATGACGGTAATAAATAAAGTTAATGATGATAGCGAGAGTTATTCTAGAGATTAGGTGCGATCTTGTTTTGTCATTCAGTGCTGTAACGGATTTTATTGTAACTTATTGATATTTATGTGGTGATTTTTCTGTTTGATTATAAGTGCTAATTTTCTAAGCTATTTGTGCTTTGTAAAAGTTCCTTGATATTTACATTTTGAAACATGTTGATAGATAAATGAAACATCTTCAAAGTTTTCGTATCATATTCGCATTGGATTATTCTGTAATTTTGCGGAGAATGAAATTGCCGACTGGTTAATGAGGGTTAACCAGTAAGCAGTGGCAATTATAAGGCATATAACAGAGGGTTAATAAAATGAAAGTTAAAGTACTGTCCCTCCTGGTACCAGCACTCCTGGTAGCAGGCGCAGCAAATGCGGCCGAAATTTATAACAAAGATGGCAACAAATTAGATCTGTACGGTAAAGTCGATGGTCTGCACTATTTCTCTGACGACAAGGGCAACGACGGCGACAAGACCTACATGCGTCTTGGCTTCAAAGGCGAAACTCAGGTTAACGATCAACTGACCGGTTACGGCCAGTGGGAATACCAGATCCAGGGCAACACCACTGAAGGTGACAACCAGTCCTGGACGCGTGTGGCGTTCGCGGGTCTGAAATTCGCTGAGGCGGGTTCTTTCGATTACGGTCGTAACTACGGCGTAATCTACGACGTGACCTCCTGGACTGACGTTCTGCCAGAATTCGGCGGCGATACCTACGGCGCAGACAACTTCCTCCAGCAGCGTGCTAACGGCGTTGCGACCTACCGTAACCAGGACTTCTTTGGTCTGGTTGACGGCCTGAACTTTGCTCTGCAGTATCAGGGCAAAAACGGCAGCGTAAGCGGTGAAAACACCAGCGGTCGCAGCCTGCTGAACCAGAACGGCGACGGCTACGGTGCATCCGTGACCTATAACCTGGGCGAAGGTTTCAGCGTGGGTGGCGCAATGTCCTCCTCCAAACGTACCGCCGATCAGAACGCACCAGGCGTATACGGTAATGGCGATCACGCAGAAGTCTATTCTGGCGGCCTGAAATACGATGCCAACAACATCTATCTGGCAGCGCAGTACTCTCAGACCTACAACGCAACCCGTTTCGGTACCTCTAACGGCAGCAACCCGACTACCGCTTACGGCTTCGCTAACAAAGCGCAGAACTTCGAAGTGGTTGCGCAGTACCAGTTCGACTTCGGCCTGCGTCCATCCGTGGCTTACCTGCAGTCTAAAGGGAAAGACATCGAAGGTTACGGCGATCAGGATCTGCTGAAATATGTTGATGTTGGTGCGACTTACTACTTCAACAAAAACATGTCCACCTACGTGGATTACAAAATCAACCTGGTTGATGAAAATGAATTCACCCGTCAGGCGGGTATCGGTACTGACGATATCGTCGCGCTGGGCCTGGTTTACCAGTTCTAATCGCTTCACCGTGTGACGTAAGGGGCCTGAAGGCCCCTTTTTTGTGCCTCGCAGATTCTCACAACTCACCCGTTTTGGTGTACTCTTGCCGCCCTGGCATGAGGATAATAATGAATGGACATGACTTTTTTACGCGCCAGCTTTCTGGCTATGCTTTTTTTCCTGACCGCGTGTAACGATCCCACTCCCGTGGCGAAAGCCGACGCACCCGCCGCGATGGTGCTTGAAGGCAAAACGATGGGGACCTTCTGGCGCGTCAGCGTGATGAACCTCGATAAAACACGCACTGATGAACTTCGCGGCAAAATACAGTCGCAGCTGGACGCCGACGATCAGCTGCTGTCGACCTATAAAAATGACTCTGCGCTGATGCGCTTTAACCTCTCCACCAGCACCTCCCTGTGGCCGGTGAGCGAGGCGATGGCCGATATCGTGACCGAGGCGATGCGCGTGGGTTATAAAACCAACGGCGCGATGGATGTGACCGTCGGACCGCTGGTAAACCTCTGGGGATTTGGCCCGAACAAACAGCCGTTGACCACGCCCGAACAGGCGGCCATTGATGACGCCCGCGCCAGGACAGGGCTGCAGCATCTGACGGTGATCAATCAGTACGGGCAACAGTACCTGCAAAAGGATATCCCCGATCTGTTTGTCGATCTGTCGACGGTCGGGGAAGGCTATGCGGCGGATCATCTTGCTGCGCTGATGGCCCAGGAAGGTATTTCCCGTTATCTGGTCTCCGTGGGCGGCGCGCTAGTCAGCCGGGGCATGAACGCCAGTGATAAGCCGTGGCGCGTAGCGATTCAAAAGCCGACCGATCGGCAAAATGCCGTGCAGGCGATAGTGGATATCAACGGACATGGGATCAGTACCTCCGGAAGCTACCGTAATTATTACGAGCTTGAGGGGAAGCGTATTTCGCATGTTATCGATCCCCAGACCGGGCGTCCCATTGTGCATAACCTGGTCTCGGTGACGGTCATTGCCCCCACCGCGCTGGAGGCGGATGCCTGGGATACCGGATTAATGGTTCTCGGCCCGGAAAAAGCCAAAGAGGTGGTTCGTCAGGAAGGGCTGGCGGTTTATATGATCACCAAAGAGGGCGACGGTTTCAAAACCTGGCATTCACCGCAGTTCGACAGCTTCCTGGTGCGCGACAAAAATTAAAAAGCAAGGTTACGGGTTTTTTATCAGTGGCACTCAGGCAGGCTCTATGTATGCTTACAAGAGGAGCCGATAATGAGAAACTCAACCTTTATTACCGATGAGGATCGCTGGCAGGCCGTGCTGGCCCGCGATCCGCTCGCTGACGAACAGTTTGTCTTCGCCGTGCAGACCACGGGTATTTTCTGCCGCCCATCATGCCGCGCCCGCCACGCGCTGCGTAAAAATGTCCGCTTTTATCCCGATGCCCACCACGCCGTACAGGCAGGGTTTCGTCCGTGCAAGCGCTGCCTGCCGGACAAACGCGATCCGCAGGCGCAGAAGCTGGCGAAAGTGGAACACGCCTGCCGTCTTCTGGAGCAGGAACCTACGCTAACCCTGGAGGGGCTGGCGCAGCAGGTCGCCATGAGTCCTTTCCATTTCCACCGTCTGTTTAAGTCCGTGACCGGCATGACGCCAAAAGCCTGGCAGCAGGCGGCGCGAGGCCAGCGCCTGCGCACCGCGCTTGCACAGGGAGACAA
This sequence comes from Enterobacter sp. ECC-019, assembly GCF_043974075.1. Lineage (NCBI taxonomy): Bacteria > Pseudomonadati > Pseudomonadota > Gammaproteobacteria > Enterobacterales > Enterobacteriaceae > Enterobacter > Enterobacter sp. ECC-019. The sequence goes on along the minus strand of NZ_CP143759.1, from coordinate 3,942,211 downwards.
AGTTACCGACGCCGTGCTGGCTGCGGGGTTTCCCGACAGCAGCAGCTATTATCGTAAAGCCAACGATGCGCTGGGCATGACGGCGAAGCAGTACCGCAAAGGGGATGTGGCAGTGCGTTATGCCATCAGCGACTGTTCGTTAGGACGCTGTCTGGTTGCAGAAAGCGAGCGGGGGATCTGCGCGATCCTGCTGGGTGACAGCGATGCAGAATTAGCCGAAGAGCTTGCCGCGCAATTTCCAAAAGCAGCGCATGCGCCGCTGGAAGAGGATTTTGCACAGCGGATCCAGCAGGTGATTGCCAGTATTGATAACCGCGACGCACCGCTTGCGCTGCCGCTGGATATTCGCGGAACCGCGTTCCAGCAGCGCGTCTGGCAGGCTCTTCGCAACATTCCCTGCGGCGAAACGGCAAGTTACCAGCAGGTGGCGCAGGCGATTGGTCAACCCAATGCGGTACGCGCCGTTGCCGGAGCCTGTGCGGCAAACACGCTGGCGATTGTGATCCCCTGCCATCGCGTGGTTCGTAACGACGGCGCGCTGTCGGGTTACCGTTGGGGGACGGCGCGAAAAGCGCTATTACTGAAACGTGAGGCGAAACGCCAGGAGGGATAATGCTCGATCTTTTTGCGGATGCTGAACCCTGGCAGGAGCCGCTTGCGCCGGGGGCGGTGATCCTGCGCCGTTTTGCACTCTCCCGTGCGGCGGCGCTGCTTGCCGGTATCGACGAGGTGACGGCGGTTTCGCCGTTTCGCCATATGGTGACGCCGGGCGGCTACACCATGTCGGTGGCCATGGCCAACTGCGGCGAACTGGGATGGGCGACGAACGAACGGGGCTATCTGTATGCCCCGAACGATCCCGCCACCGGCCAGCCGTGGCCCCCGATGCCTGCAGTTTTTCAGTCTCTCTGCCACGAGGCCGCTGTGGCAGCGGAGTATCCTGACTTCCGGCCGGATGCCTGCCTGATCAACCGCTACGCCGTTGGCGCGAAACTCTCGCTACATCAGGACAAGGATGAACCCGATCTGCGCGCGCCTATCGTCTCGGTATCGTTAGGTCTGCCCGCCGTCTTTCAGTTTGGCGGATTACGCCGCAACGATCCGCTCAAACGCATCATGCTGGAACATGGCGATGTGGTGGTATGGGGCAGGGCGTCGCGGCTTTATTACCACGGCATTCAGCCGCTGAAACCCGGGGTCCACCCGCTCACGGGCGAATACCGTTATAACCTGACCTTCCGTCAGGCGGGGTACAGTAAACTAAAATAAGAATTATTCTTGATGTACACGCAGGGCAGTTTACACTGCTGGCTGATTTTTATTGTCCGGATTGCCTGCATGCAACTACTTCTCCTTGTCTGGCGTCAGTATCGCTGGCCCTTCGTCGCCGTAATGGCATTAAGCCTTGCCAGCGCCGCGCTGGGTATTGGCCTGATCGCGTTTATTAACGTGCGGTTGATTGAAATGGTCGACACCTCGCTCTCCGTATTGCCGGAGTTTCTCGGCCTGCTGCTTCTGTTGATGGCGGTTACGCTCGGTTCCCAGCTTGCGCTGACCGCGCTCGGGCACCATTTCGTTTTTCGTTTGCGCAGTGAGTTTATCAAGCGGATCCTGGACACCCAGATAGAGCGCGTTGAGCAGCTCGGCAGCGCTTCCCTGCTGGCGGGGCTGACCAGCGACGTGCGCGCCATTACCATCGCGTTCGTTCGTCTGCCGGAGCTGGTTCAGGGGATCATACTTACCTTTGGATCGGCGGCTTATCTCGCCTGGCTCTCCAGCAAAATGCTGGCGGTGACCGCGCTGTGGATTGCCATTACCATCTGGGGCGGCTTTATGCTGGTGTCGCGCGTCTACAAACACATGGCGGTGCTGCGCGAAACCGAAGATAAGCTCTATAACGATTACCAGACGGTACTGGAAGGACGCAAAGAGCTCACCCTGAACCGCGAGCGCGCCGAGCATATCTTTAATAACCTCTATATTCCGGACGCGCGCGAATACCGTCACCATATTATTCGCGCCGATACCTTCCACCTGAGCGCGGTGAACTGGTCAAACATTATGATGCTGGGTGCCATTGGGCTGGTATTCTGGATGGCGAACAGCCTGGGCTGGGCGGATACCAACGTAGCGGCAACCTACTCGCTGACGCTGCTGTTTTTGCGCACGCCGCTGCTCTCGGCGGTCGGTGCGTTGCCCACCCTGCTGAGTGCGCAGGTGGCATTTAATAAGCTCAAAAAATTCGATCTCGCGCCGTTTAAAGCCGAATTCCCGCGCCCGCAGGCCTTCCCGAACTGGCAGACGCTGGAGCTGCGTAACGTCACGTTCCGCTATCAGGACAGCGCCTTCTCCGTGGGGCCGGTCAACCTGACGATCCGCCGCGGTGAACTGCTGTTCCTCATCGGCGGCAACGGCAGCGGTAAATCTACGCTGGCGATGTTGCTGACCGGACTCTATCAGCCTCAGTCGGGCGAGATTTTGCTGGACGGCACGGCGCTGAGCGTGGAGAAGCCTGAGGATTACCGCAAGCTTTTCTCGGCGGTGTTCACCGACGTCTGGCTGTTCGATCGGCTGCTGGGGCCGGAAGGGCAACAGGCCAATCCTGCGCTGGTGGAAAAATGGCTGGCGCAGCTGCAGATGTCGCACAAGCTGGAGTTACAGGACGGGAAGATCCTCAATCTGAAGCTTTCCAAAGGGCAGAAAAAGCGCGTGGCGCTGCTGCTGGCGCTGGCGGAAGAGCGTGACATCATCCTGCTGGATGAGTGGGCAGCGGATCAGGACCCGCATTTCCGCCGCGAGTTTTATCAGGTGCTGCTGCCGCTGATGCAGGAGATGGGCAAAACCATTTTCGCCATCAGCCACGACGATCACTACTTCATACATGCCGACCGCCTGCTGGAGATGCGCGACGGCAAGCTGAGCGAGCTGACCGGTGAAGAGCGCGATGCGGCCTCGCGTGACGCGGTGGCGCGCACGGCCTGATGCCAATGTGCCGGGTGGCGGCTTCGCCTTACCCGGCCTACGATTTTGTAGGCCCGTGTAAGTGTAGCGCCGCCGGGCATGCCGCTTTTTTCTCCACCTCGCCCCGTTGTTTATTCTTATTTACATATCCCCGCGCTATGCTTAACCCCAACTCATTTAATGGATTTATGATTGATGTCGGTATTAAAGAAAAACAGCGCCAGGCAGCGTGATCAGGAGCGCGCGCGACTCATCTGGCTTCTCACGACCGATAAAGCGGTCACTTCTACGCTATTAGGCAAACTCACCCTGGCTGAGCAATATGATGTCGGCACCCTGGCCGACGATATTGCTGAGGTAGGTGCGCTGGTTGCTCACTTACCGCCACCTGACCTGGCGGATACCCTTGAGGCGCTTCCCTCGGAGGAACGCCACGCCCTGTGGCGTCTGGTGCAGGATCACGAGCGCGGGCAGGTGCTGCTTGAGGCCTCTGAAAACGTCTGGGACGACCTGATCGACGAGATGAGCGACAGGGACATTCTCGACGCTCTGCAAACCCTGGATATCGACGAGCAGATTTACCTCGTTCAGCACCTGCCGCGAAACCTGACCGGTCGCCTGCTGGCGTCACTGCCTGCGGAGGAGCGGGCGCGCGTGCGTCAGGTGATGCACTACGAGAAAAACAGCGTCGGCGCGATCATGGAGTTCGGCGTTATCACGGTGCGACCGGACGTGACGCTCGGCACCGTCCAGCGCTATCTGCGTCGCCTGGGCAAGATGCCGGACAACACCGATAAACTGTTCGTCACCTCCCGGGATAAAACCCTGCTTGGCGAACTGGAGCTGAAAACCATCCTGCTCAACAGCACCCAGCGGAAGGTGAGCGAGGTGATGGAAAACGAGCCGATGGTCTTCTCCCCGGAAGACGATGCGGAGAAAGCGGCGCGTACCTTCGAGCGTGATGACCTGGTGAGTGCCGCCGTCGTGGATTCCGTCGGCAAACTGATGGGGCGTCTGACCATCGATGAGATCGTTGATGTGGTCTACGAAGAAACCGACAACGACCTGCGTGCGCTCGGGGGGATCAGCGCCGAAGATGACGTCCATGCCTCCGTCGGCAAGGCGGTGAAAACGCGCTGGGCGTGGCTGGCCATTAACCTGTGTACCGCGTTTATCGCCTCCCGGGTGATTGACGGGTTTGAACACACCATTTCTCAGCTGGTGGCACTGGCCTCGCTGATGCCGATTGTGGCCGGAATCGGCGGCAACACCGGAAACCAGACCATCACCATGATCGTCCGCGCGCTGGCGCTGGAAAACATTCAGCCCGGTAACTTCGCCTTTCTGATCTTCAGGGAGATGGGCGTGGCGCTGATCAACGGCCTGGTGTGGGGCGGCATTATGGGCGGCATCACCTGGTGGCTGTATGACGATATGGCGCTGGGTGGGGTGATGATGCTGGCGATGGTGCTAAATCTGCTGGTGGCATCGATGATGGGGGTCATTATCCCGCTGACGATGACCAAACTGGGGCGCGACCCCGCGGTGGGGTCGAGCGTGATGATCACCGCCATCACCGATACCGGCGGTTTCTTTATTTTTCTTGGGCTGGCGACGATTTTTCTTCTTTAAGCCGACCCTTAATGCGGGCGGGGAGGAGTGCCATAACGATAATCCCGCCCAGCACGCCAATCGCCAGATTACCGGTTGATACCGTGGCGGCTACGGTGACCAGCATGACGACCGTTTCTGCTATCGGGGCCGTTTTCACCGTGGCTGGCTGAAGGCTGTGCCAGCTGAAGGTTTTGACGGCGACAATCGCCATAATACCCGCCAGCACCGCCATCGGGATGTTGGCCATCACGTCGCTGAGCGCCGTCACCAGGATCAGCAGTACAATGCCCGCCGCAATCGTTGAAATGCGGCTTCGACCTTTCCCCATCTCCACGTTGACGATGGTTTGCCCAATCATCGCGCAGCCTGCAATACCGCCATAAAATCCGGCCAGAATATTGCCGACGCCTAATCCAATGCTTTCGCGGCGTTTACCTGACGGTGTCGCGGTCAGCTCATCCACCAGCTTTGCCGTCAGCAGGGATTCCAGCAGGCCGACAAAGGCGATGCTCAACGCGCACGGCCAGATAATGCTCAGTGTCTGTGCATTGAGGGGAACCAGAAGTTCGGTAAGACCCGGCAAACCGCCGCTCATGGAACCTTCATCGCCCACGGTCGGCAGGATTTGACCGGTTGAAACGGTGAACACGGTAAGCACAACAATCGCAATCAGCGGGGAAGGGATGCTTTTGATATAGCGCGGCACCCAAAGCACAATCAGCAGCGTCAGCACGAACAGGCCCACAATCAGCGGGCTTCGGCTCCAGAAATGCGGCACCTGAGCGAAGAAGATCAAAATGCCCAGGGCGTTAACAAACCCGGTCATGACCGACTGGGGAATAAAGCGCATCAGCCTTGCCATGCCCAGCACGCCAAACAGAATCTGAATCACGCCAGCCATCAGCACGGCGGGAAAAATGTACTGTACGCCGTGCTGATGCACCATCGGGCCAATGACCAGCGCCACGGAACCGGCCGCTGCCGTGACCATCGCCGGGCGACCACCGAGTACAGACAGGGCAAGACACAGCACCACGGAGGCGATCAGGCTGACCTTCGGGTCAACGCCCGCCACCACTGAAAATGAGATGACTTCGGGGATCAGCGCCAGGGCGGTAATCACGCCTGCCAGCGTTTCACGCGTCAGCTGCTTAGGGGAACGCAGCACGTTGGCTACGCGGTCTTCGGGGGATACAGCAGAATGGGGTAAGGACATAACAGTTCGCTGGTTAGGGCAGGCTTCCGTGCGCGCGATCACAAAACGCAACATACTAGCCAGTAAAACCGCGCTTTACCAGACGCATCGATAATTCCTCACAAACAATCCATCATTAAATTTCACAATTACAATAATTTCGTAACCTTTAAACAATATTTAAAAGTTGTTACCGTGCCCCCGCAGCTTTTTTCACCTGCAATTTCCACGCATCAAGCACTTTTACACTAAGGCATAAATTATGAAAAAAATGACTGCCATGCTCTTTTCTCTGACCGTGGGGCTTAACACCGTCTCCATGGCGGCGAAAGCTGACGCACCAAAAGAGCAGGAAACGGACGTCCTTTTAATTGGTGGCGGTATCATGAGCGCCACGCTGGGAACCTATCTGCAAGAACTGCAGCCGGACTGGTCTATGACCATGGTCGAGCGCCTTGATGGCGTGGCGCAGGAGAGTTCGAACGGATGGAATAACGCCGGTACCGGACATTCGGCACTCATGGAACTGAACTATACGCCGCAGAAAAAGGACGGTTCCATTAGTATCGAGAAGGCGGTAGAGATTAACGAAGCATTCCAGGTTTCTCGCCAGTTCTGGTCTCATCAGGTTAACAGCGGCGTGATGCACGACCCGCACTCCTTCATCAACACCGTGCCGCACATGAGCTTTGTGTGGGGTGAGCAGAACGTTAACTTCCTGCGCGCGCGCTACGCCGCTCTGCAGCAGAGCACGCTTTTCCGCGGGATGAAATACTCTGAAGACCACGCGCAGATTAAAGAGTGGGCTCCGCTGGTCATGGAAGGTCGTGACCCGAACCAGAAAGTGGCGGCGACCCGTACCGAAATTGGTACCGACGTTAACTACGGTGAAATTACCCGTCAGCTGGTGACGTCTCTGAAGAAAAAAGAGAACTTCAACCTGCAGCTCAGCACCGAAGTGCGCGGTTTCAAGCGCAACGCGGATAACAGCTGGAGCGTGACTGTTGCCGATCTGAAAAACAACGAAGCCGAGCACGTTATCAAGGCGAAGTTTGTCTTTATCGGTGCGGGCGGCGCGGCGCTGAAGCTGCTGCAGGAGTCCGGTATTCCGGAAGCTGACGACTACGCGGGCTTCCCGGTGGGTGGCCAGTTCCTGGTGTCCGATAACCCGGAAGTGGTGAACCGTCATCTGGCAAAAGTGTACGGCCAGGCTTCTGTTGGCGCGCCGCCGATGTCTGTTCCGCACATCGACACTCGTATGCTTGATGGCAAACGCGTGGTGCTGTTTGGGCCGTTCGCGACCTTCTCCACGAAGTTCCTGAAAAATGGCTCCCTGTGGGATCTGCTCAGCGCCACGACCACCTCTAACGTCAAGCCGATGATGGACGTGGGTCTGGATAACTTCGACCTGGTGAAATACCTGATTAGCCAGGTGATGCTCTCTGACGATGACCGTTTCGAGGCGTTGAAAGAGTACTATCCGCAGGCGAAGAAAGAAGACTGGCGTCTGTGGCAGGCGGGTCAGCGCGTACAAATCATCAAGCGCGATCCGAAAGAGGGCGGCGTGCTGCGTCTGGGTACCGAAGTGGTGAGTGATAAGGATGGCACCATCGCCGCGCTGCTGGGTGCATCACCGGGCGCGTCTACCGCTGCGCCAATCATGCTGCACCTGATGGAAAAAGTGTTTAAAGATAAAGTCGCCAGCCCGGAATGGCAGGCGAAGCTGAAAACCATTATTCCATCCTACGGCACGAAGCTGAACGGCAACGTGAGCGCGACGGAGCAGGAGCTGGAATACACCAGCCGCGTACTGCAGCTGCAATACATCAAGCCACAGGCTGCGGATGCTGCGCCAAAAGCGGAGCTGAAGCCTCAGCCGGAAAACAAACCGGTTGCGGATATCGCGCTGTAGTGTAAAAAAGCCGGGTGGCGCTGACGCTTACCCGGCCTACGTTCGGTGTTGTTTTGTAGGTCGGGTAAGGCGAATCCGCCACCCGACTTATTTTTAACGTACTACGGCTTGTCCAATGTTCTCATCAGCCTTCCACACGCGATACTTCACTTCCACGTTTTCAGGCGTATAGACCACGATCGGCAGCTTGCTGTTGTAGCGCAGAAGACTGTTGTCGCCCAGATAAGCCGTCACAAATTTCTTCTCTTTCTTGCCATCCGGGCAGGCCATCATGGTGGAGACCGGAGAGGTCACTTTATCAAAGACGTAATAGTCGTAACCCCAGCCTTCCAGGGTTTTACTTTCCAGCTGACCGCCCAGACGGTGCTGGTTGCAGTCCACTTCCAGCGTCTTGCCAATTAACAGTTCCACTTTGAAGTTCGCTTCATCCTGCTGAACCGGCAGCTGAATCACCTGACGCTTCATCCCTTTGTCCGCTTGCGGGTACGGAGCCACTTTTTCCAGTGGCTGCTCTTTTGGGGTTTCGCTGGCGAAAGCACTGCTGCTGAAGCACGCGGCGGCGATGAGGGCGATGGCAAATTTAGGTGCGTTTTTCATTGTCATTCCTTTATGTCAAAACGATCCTGAGCAGGTTAACATAACAACTATGAATGATTGGTGTTATTTACTTACATTTTCACTATGGATAGCGTTATACGCTTTTAAACATCCTGTTTAGTGGTTGTTTATGCTGGTGTGGAGTCGGGTGCCAGTTCGTGTTATTTTAGACTGTATATAATGTTATTCATCTGTAAAAGGGAAGAGAGATGGTTCGTGCAAAACTGAAAACACCTGAAGGCCGCAAATTCCTCCTGGCGCTGCTGGTCGTGTTTATGATTGCTGCCGCGTGCGTGGGGCGGGCAACCATTGTTGGCGTGATCGAACAGTACAATATCCCCCTCTCTGCCTGGACAACCAGCATGTATGTCCTGCAATCGGCGATGATCTTCGTCTACAGCCTGGTATTCACCGTACTGCTGGCTATCCCGCTGGGCATTTTCTTCCTGGGTGGACGTGAGAAGCACTAAGCATTCACCTCAGAAATGAAGCCAGCCTGCGGGCTGGCTTTTTTTATATCAGATGATTTTTATTCGCATTTCCAGGATATTCTGTTTCGAACGAGGCTGTTCGATATAAAACAGGAGATGCGCAATGTTATCCCGGTTTGCAACGCTCAGCCGGATCCCGAAAGGAGTCTGGGTTGTGGGTGGCGTCAGTATGTTGATGGATATCTCCTCGGAGATCATTCACAGCCTGCTGCCGTTGTTTATGGTCACGACGCTGGGTGCCAGCGTGATTTTCATTGGTTTGATTGAAGGTCTGGCTGAGGCCACTGCGTTGTTTATCAAGGTGTTTTCCGGCGCAATCAGTGACTATCTGGGCAAACGTAAAGGGCTGGCGGTTCTGGGCTACGGTCTTGGCGCGTTGAGTAAACCGCTGTTTGCTATTGCCTCTTCCTCCGGCATGATCCTTGGGGCTCGCTTAATCGACCGGGTAGGGAAGGGGATCCGGGGAGCGCCGCGCGATGCGCTGGTCGCTGACGTTACGCCGCCGGAACTCCGCGGCGCGGCCTTTGGTTTGCGTCAGTCGATGGACACCATTGGCGCCTTTCTCGGGCCGCTGCTGGCCGTAGGCTTAATGCTGCTGTGGAATGATGATTTTCGTACCATTTTCTGGATTGCGGTGATCCCCGGCGTACTCGCCGTTGCCTTGCTTTTCTTCGGCCTGCATGAGCCTAAAACCCCTGTCGAGCATAAACGAACGAATCCTATTAAACGAGAGAACCTCAGGCGCCTCGGGAAAGGCTGCTGGTGGGTCATTGGCCTGGGGGCCATCTTCACGCTCGCACGTTTCAGTGAAGCATTTCTTGTCCTTCGCGCTCAGCAGTCGGGTGTGCCGCTGGCGCTGATCCCGCTGGTGATGGTTGCCATGAATCTGCTCTATTTCCTCTCTGCCTATCCGTTTGGCAAGCTATCCGACGTGATGAGCCACACCCGATTATTGCAGTGGGGGCTGGTGGTGCTGATTGGAGCGGACATTGTGCTGGCGCTGAGCACCCACTGGGCAGGCATTATTTTTGGCGTTGCGCTTTGGGGGATACATATGGGCATGACCCAGGGACTGCTGGCGGCAATGATTGCGAAAACCGCACCCGCGGATCTGCGCGGTACCGCCTACGGTATTTTTAGTCTGGTCAGCGGAGTGGGGTTATTAGTCGCCAGCCTGGGAGCAGGGGTAATCTGGGAGACGTTTGGTGCGCAGTATACTTTCTATGCCGGGGCGGTGATTTGTCTGGCGACGTTGGTTTATCTGCGAAAAACACCTGACGAAATGGAATAAAAAAAGCCATCAGGCTGGTTTTCAGTATGTTTTTGGTCGGTGCGAGAGGAACGAAACCTACTTTGCAGGATCCATTCATCTACAAATGAGCAATGGCGCGCCGACACCGTATGACGGCGCTTGCAAATTTCTCTGGTGTATCTGATTTGGTATGGGTGATTAATAAATAAGTTAAAAGCATGAAGATAATTGTTTTCTTCATGCCTTATTTTAGGTGTTAATTCTTCTTTGCATGTAGCCTGAAGTTAATAATCCATATTATTGAAAAAATCACAGCGATATCAAAAACAAACATTGTTCTTGTTCCTGAGCTAAATACGGTAGGTGAAAGCCCCATGGCAACAACAGATATAGCCCCAATAGTCAATGCAATAGCCACCATGTAACTATTGTCAAAGCATTTAAAGCAAATATAGATCGCAGAGAAGAATGATATTAAATCAATGAGGAGGTACGCATAGGTCTTAATTGATGCAAATATTTCTGGCGTGAATTTAAGCATGTTTGTATCATTTTTGCTATTCATGCAGAACATGACAATAATTTGTAGTGCTACAAAGCAAGACGCAGCTATAACTAAAGGATCTTTTTTGTTAAAAACTAGCGCACATACAAAGCATGCGGCTAATAGTATTAAGTATGGAGTGTTGTTAAAATCAGAAAGATGTGTATGAAGCAGATATACCCCTAAAGATGCTTTCTGAAAAATATTCAATGTTAGGTAGTCAGGGAAAGCAAACCAAGCCTCAGTTTGAGCTCTTTCAGCACTCCCTGGCGATAAGTAACAAACGGCAAAGTTTATTACACTGATGATAATACACATCAAGCTTAGGTTTTTATGGCATTTTTTACTAAAAATGAAAACAACAAAGAGTGCGAGAATGGCGGCAAGGGCTATCTGCTCACTATAAGAGTATATAAATGGAGCCAGAAGCGCGATTGCTCTGGAAATCCCAATGTATCGGTATGGTTTCAGGCACACAGATATTGTAAATATAGCAAGTGATGCGGGTAGTAAATAATTGTAGAATCCTGTCACCCACAGTGCTGCATCATTAATCACAGAAGATTTCATCAAACTGAATAAGAAAACTGTAATGCTCAGGAGTAATGCCGCGTAATTTTTTTCACTTGCAATTACAGTTATTGAGTAACAAGTTAGAAAAATGGAAACCGGTATGGCGATAATCCAAAAATAGCTATATTTAATCGTGTGCAAAAGTACAAACTCTACTCCGATCCTTCCGGACCAGGTAAGGTATCGTGACTTTAATATCTCCCAAATATTATTTGTAGATAGCAGATTAAGAAAATATTGGTCATCCCCATCAATTCTTAAATTTACGCTTCTGGTCAAGTGAAGTATCGCAACCGCTGCCACGAGTATTAGTATATAATTTATTTTATTTACATTCGTAAGTTGCATAGCTCTCATTACCTTGTGAATCAATAGCTTCGATCATGAATTTTCCTGAGTAGTTACTATTTCCAATCACTCTTTTAGCGGCGAAAAAGCCTGGAAGTTCATAAGAAGATAAACCAAGTGACTCGTTAACACCTGGCACGTGGAAGGAGGTCTTGTTTATTTTTTGATATTCGCCATTATCATCTTGAGCATAAATATTGATTTTTACCCTGCCTGAATTTGGCAAGTATGCCCACCCCTTAAGGGAAACATAATCTTTTGATACATCACATCCCTCGATAGCCCACCGCATAGCAGTAGCCTGTTTGCCTTGTGTATCAATAAGCTTTGATTTACTTATGTTCCATGAAGTAAACATCACAGCGGAAATTAATACGCTGGCAATGAGTAACGATACATAAATTAATCTGTCCTTGCTCATTATTTTCTAACTCTCTTCATTATATATTTAGGTCGTTTTTTGGTCTCAATATAGATCCGTCCTATATACTCCCCAAGCACACCAATTCCAATTAGCTGAACACCACCGAGGAAAAGTATTGAAACAATAAGCGAAGGATAACCACGCACAGGATTTCCAAAGGCAAGAGTATCAACGATCATCCATGCACCATACAGAAATGCCATACCAGCTACAAACAGACCAATATATGTCCAGATCCTAAGCGGAAATGTCGAAAAGCTTGTTATACCCTCAAGCGCCAGGTTCCATAATTTCCAGCCATTGAACTTTGTCGTCCCTGCGACCCTTTCAGCCCTGGCATACTCTACGACTTCAATACTTCCGCCCACCCAGCTAAGAACTCCCTTCATAAAGAGATTTCTCTCAGGCATGAGTTTGATGTTTTCAACAACATCACGCGACATTAGACGGAAATCACCAACATTCTCTTCGATCTTAGGATTGCTTATTTTATTGTGGAGCTTATAAAACCACTCAGCAGTTTTGCGTTTCAGGTGGCCATCCGTAGAGCGGTCTGAACGCTTAGCAAGCACCATATCAGCGCCAGCCTGCCATTTATCTATCAGATTAGGAATGACTTCGATGGGGTCCTGTAGGTCCACGTCAATCGGGATGATTGCTTCACCTGTAGCGTGGTCAAGCCCTGCAAACAAAGCAGGCTCTTTGCCAAAGTTACGAGTGAAGGAAAGCGGAACTACAAGTGGGTCGGCAATGGCCAATGCGTTTATGATTGACTCTGTTGCATCTTTGCTTCCGTCGTTAATGAATACTATCTCGACTTCATGCTGCTGAAGATCTTCAAATTCCCGCACAGTTTTGTAGAAGATTGGAATTGCTTCCTCTTCATTAAATACCGGAACTACCAGAGAGATTTTCATTTAGCATTCCTAAAAACAATGAAATTTGAGTATATGAAACCGGCAATAAGGCTGAATCCGGAAAAAGCGATCAGGGTAATTACAGGCGGCGCACCGATGACATCAGCAACAAACCCTGTCAAACCTGCCATAATCCCCATGAAAGCGACGAACGCGATATAGCGGCCGGATGTAGCACGTGCTTTGAACGTCCACTTTGCATTAGCGAAAAAGCTGAATGTGACTGCAATACAAAAAGCGACAACGTTTGCCAGAGCCTGGCTTGTGCTCATGAAATGAAACAGCGCGCCGAAGCACATCCAGTGCAGAGCTGTATTGATTACACCAACTGAGACATAACGACTAAATAGCTTTAACATCATAAAATTCAGTCAATTCTGAAAGGAGAGAAGTGTAGCACTTCAAAGAAACTTGATCGACCCTCAGATTTGACGATTCTGTATATAATTACAGTTGTTAATGAGATAATTATGCCACGCACAGCAGGCATAAGTGCTGCCTTTGGGTAACCAAGTTAAAGACGATAAATTGGCAGTAATGTAGCGTGCAAATGTCGATGGTTATTCCCCAGTGCTCCCACGTACATATTATAAACATAAAAAAACCAGCCATAAGAGGCTGGTTTTAAATATGTTTTTGGTCGGCACGAGAGGATTTGAACCTCCGACCCCCGACACCCCATGACGGTGCGCTACCAGGCTGCGCTACGTGCCGACGCATAAAAAGAATACTACTCGATTCCGTTTTGAATGCAAGGGAATCCGTCGCTAACTGGTTTATTATTAATCAGTTAGCGATAAACCGCTTCTCATCCGTCAGAACCTGCAGCAGCAGGCTCAGCTGCGGTTTCTGGTCTTTCAGCCGTTCACCCTGCAGATTATAGGTCTGATAATTCCCGTTGCTGTTCAGCACCAGCGTCAGCTTCGGCGTGGTCACCACCAGCGTATTATTCCCCGCAGCCGTCACCCAGCTGTGGCGGCGCGCGGCGCTGAAGAGATCCTGCCCCTGCGAATACTCGTTTGCTGGTGTGCTGACATGCAGCAGGCGTTGCATCAGGGTAGTCATCACATCTTTATGCTCGGTGAGCATATTGATGCGCTGCGCCGGCGTGCCTGGCCAGTGGATCACCAGCGGAACCTGCAGATTCGGACGAGACCAGCTCATACTCTTCGTCTCGTCACCTAACGGGATGCCATGACCCGCGGTCACGATCACCACGGTATTGTCCAGCTTGCCTGACTCGCGAAGCGCGTCAAGCACGCGGCCTATCTGTGCATCAACATCGCCAGCCGCGCGGCCGTAACGGCGCGCAAAGTCATTCTTATTGCTGTTGGCAAGCGTTGTGCCATTAAAGGCAACCCATGAGAACCAGCGGTTATCTTCCTGGGCGTAGCGCTGCAGCCAGTTTATCCATTGGCTGGCGGTCTGCGCATCGGACTGATTTTGTGCCGTCGGCAGTGAGAAATCGGACAGCAGCGCCTGGCGGTAGAGCGGGCTGTTAAAGCCATCGGAGGAGAATAACCCTAACTGATAGCCTTGCTGATTCAGCCCGGTAATCAGCGCCGCAGGCGTGCGGGTAGACAGTACGCCGTCCATGTAGCCGGCAGAAATGCCGTAGAAGAGGCCAAAAATGCCCGCATCGGTTGAGTTACCGGAGCTCATGTGCTGAGTAAACGAGACGTTTTTACTGGCGAAATCAGCCAGCGCAGGCATCTGCTTCTCGTAACGGGAATAGTTCAGGCCATCGACGGTGATCAGCAGGACGTTTTGCCCGCGACCCATATCGCGGTACTGCAGGTCGCTCAGAGGATACTGAACGCTGACGGCTTCCGGGTTACCCTGTTCGACCAGGCGGCGCTGGTACTCCTGCGCATCAAGCAGGCCGTGTTTCTCGAGGAAGCGACGGGCCGTCATCGGATATGAGAGCGGCAGGTTAGCGCGCTGCATGGTAATCGGGCGATAGAAGTTCGCATCCGCCCAGATATACATGATGTGCGAACTGATGAAGGAGATGAAGAAGAGCGCGGCGACGGGCTTCGCGTAATGGCGTCGCCGGGTCAGACTGCGCAGTTTTTGCCAGCTCCAGGTGGCAAACAGCATCTCAATCAACAGGATCACCGGGACGCTGATAAACATCAGCTGCCAGTCACGGGCCGTTTCGTTCTGGTCGGGGTTAATCACCAGTTCCCAGACGATGGGGTTGAGGTGCAGGTGGAAGCGGGTGAACACTTCACTGTCGATAAGCAGCAGCGTCATCCCCACCGTCGCAAGGATGGCGGACAAGAACCGCATCAGACGCTGCGACATGACGATAAACGTCAAGGGGAACAGGATCAGCAGATAGGTGGCGAAAACCAAAAAGCTAAAGTGACCGACAACGCTTATCCAGGAGTAGATACGCCCGGTTAGCGTTGTTGGCCAGTCTGCGACAAACAGATAACGACAGCCGATGACCGTCGCCAACAGAATGTTGAACAGGGCAAACCAGTGCCCCCAGCTGACCATCTGGGAGACTTTTTCACGGTAGCGCTGACGATTCGTCACCATAAACTGTTGTTCGTATCCCTTAATGGGCCGGGTCGTTGCTGACGGACGACTGTAAAGCCTGGGCGAACGATTTTGCGATCGCCTGACGCTGAGCCGGAGCAACGCTGGTGTTAATCAGGTTGGTGACCATATTTCCCAAAACCATCAGGGAGAGATCGGTCGGCGTTTTATGTTTTTCCAGTACGTTGACCAGCTCACTGAGCAGTTGTTCAACGTGTTCATCACTGTAGCGGGAATGTTGTGGCATAAATCAAAATCAGTTTGTTGATGAAAGGGCAACATATTACCGTAGCAACAGCTTTTTTTCCCCTTTTTTATCTGTTGTTGCACACATGTCCTGGTGGTGGTTGAATACCGCCCGGTCTAAAAGGAGAGTTTATCATGAGTCTGGAAATCAACCAGATTGCCTTGCACCAGCTTATCAAGCGTGATGAGCAAACCCTTGAAGTGGTGCTGCGCGATTCGTTACTGGAACCCACGGCGACCGTTGTGGAGATGATGGCAGAGCTGCATCGCGTCTACAGTGCCAAAAATAAAGCCTATGGCCTGTTCAGCGAAGAGAGTGAGCTGGCTGATAGTCTGCGCCTGCAGCGTCAGGGCGAAGAGGATTTTCTGGCGTTTAGCCGCGCCGCAACCGGGCGTCTGCGCGACGAGCTGGCGAAATATCCGTTCGCCGACGGCGGGATCGTGCTGTTCTGCCACTACCGCTATCTGGCAGTAGAATATCTGCTGGTTACCGTGCTGAATAACTTAAGCAGCATGCGCGTGAACGAGCAGCTGGATATCAGCTCAACCCATTATCTGGATATCAACCATGCGGATATCGTGGCGCGCATTGATTTGACCGAATGGGAAACCAACCCGGAGTCGACCCGCTACCTGACATTCCTGAAGGGGCGCGTGGGCCGCAAAGTGGCGGATTTCTTTATGGATTTCCTCGGTGCCAGCGAAGGTCTCAACGCCAAAGCGCAGAACAAAGGGCTGCTCCAGGCGGTTGACGACTTCACAGCAGAAGCGCAGCTCGACAAATCTGAGCGCCAGACCGTGCGTCAGCAGGTCTACAGCTACTGCAACGAACAGCTGCAGGCAGGGGAAGAGATTGAGCTGGAGTCCCTGTCAAAAGAGCTGGCGGGCGTCAGCGAAGTCAGCTTCCAGGAATTCACTGCGGAGAAAGGCTATGAGCTTGAAGAGAGCTTCCCGGCGGATCGCAGCACGCTGCGTCAGTTAACCAAGTTTGCCGGCAGCGGCGGTGGGTTAACCATCAACTTTGACGCGATGTTGCTGGGTGAACGCATCTTCTGGGATCCGGCCACCGATACGCTGACGATCAAAGGCACGCCGCCGAACCTGCGCGATCAGCTTCAGCGCCGTACCTCGGGCGGGAAATAACAGCCATAAAAAAACCCCGCAGAAGCGGGGTTTTTTTTCGACGTGTTTGCGATTACGCGCGAACGAAGTCGATGTGAGACAGTTTTGGCTTGTACGGGTGACGCTGAACAGCCTGAACTTTCACTTTTTCTTCTTTACCGCCAACAACGATGGTCAGAACTTCGCTGTAGAATTCAGCTTTGGTCTGCAGGTTCCACAGTTTGTCGTGATCCAGTTCGATTGCAACTGGAGCAGCTTCGCCACCGTAAACGATAGCCGGGAACTTGTTAGCGTTACGCAGGCGGCGGCTCGCACCCTTACCCTGCACGTTACGTACTTCTGCTTCGATAGTGAACATTGATTTCTCTCTGTATTTAAAACCCTGCTACAGGCGACCCAGCAGCAGGTGAGTGTTCTGCCTCACGGATGTGAAGCGGGCGGCATTTTATACTCAAATGCCCCTCACATCAATGAAAAGTCCCGCTAGCCGCGCAATTCGTTGGCGCGACGGAAGCGACCTTCGTAGTCAAAGAGTTTCTCACGTACCTGCCAGAACTGGCCTTTCTTACGGGCGACGACAAAATCCGGATGGCGCAATAACATCTGCTGGCGCACGATATCAGCCACGGTTATCCAGCGCAGGGACACCCCCGGCGTGCGGGTGTGCGGGCGGATAAACAGCTGTTCGAAGGCCATTCGCTGAGCAGGCGTCTGGACCCGGAAGCGCTCGCTGACGTCCGCCCCGTCTTCGTCGTAATAGGTGATTTTCAACCACTCACCTTTTTCATCGGTGCCGGGCTGCAGCGCCATGCCGGAACAGCGCAGTACCAGCGCATCTTTCAGCTTTAGCGCCGCTTTCAGCATGTCGTCCGGGTCAACCAGCACCGTGTCGCATTCCCGACAGCGGCGCGCGGCAATGTCGTTTTCGGCGTTGCACTGCGGGCAGTTTTTGAACCGGAAGCGGAAATCACACTGCTCGCGATGCCCGTCATCATCTTCAAACCAGCCCTGACAGCGGCGGCCAAAGTGTTCGATTAGCGTACCGTCGGCGGTGGTTTTTCCCCAGAAGGTGTTGGCGAAACCGCAGGCTGGGCAAAAGACCTGTACGGGCACATTGTCGCTTTTCCCTTTTGGCGCGCCGACTTCAGGCGTATAGAGATCGTGCGGGTTACCGGCATAATCCAGAATCAGGCAGTCGGTTTTTCCCGGAGCAAGACGCAGACCGCGGCCAACAATTTGCTGATACAGACTGACCGATTCGGTCGGGCGCAAAATGGCGATCAGGTCGACGTGCGGGGCGTCAAAGCCGGTGGTCAATACCGACACGTTAATCAGATAGCGGAACCGCTGGGCCTTAAACGCGTCAATCAGGTTGTCGCGCTCCGGGCCGGGCGTCTCGCCAGTGATTAACGCCGCGTCGCCGGAGGGCAGTAACCCGGTGATTTCTCGCGCGTGCTCAACGGTGGCGGCAAAGATCATCACCCCCTTGCGCGTCGCGGCGAACTCCTCTATCTGGCTGATGATATGCGGCGTAATACGCTTCTGCTTTTTCAGCTCCTGGTTGAGATCCGCCTCGCTGAATAATCCGTTGCTCTGCGCCTGCAGACGGCTGAAATCGTACTGCACCACCGGCATATCCAGCCGTTCAGGGGGCGTCAGGTAGCCATGTTTAATCATATAGCGCAGCGGAAGTTCGTAAATGCAGTCGCTAAACAGGGCCTTGTCATCGCCGCGCACCATGCCGTGATAATGGTAGCGATAGATCCAGCCTTTCCCCAGACGAAATGGGGTCGCCGTCAGGCCCAGCAGGCGCAGGTGAGGGTTCACCGCTTTCAGGTGAGTCAGGATTTGCTGATACTGGCTGTCGTCGTCATCGCTGATGCGGTGGCACTCGTCGATAATCAGCAGCGAAAATTCGCTGCGAAACAGGTCCAGATTGCGCGCCACCGACTGCACGCTGCCAAAGACCACTTTGCCGTGGCTCTCTTTGCGCTTCAGCCCGGCGGCGAAAATATCGGCTTCCAGCCCAAGCGCACAATACTTGGCATGGTTTTGCGCGACGAGCTCTTTGACGTGCGCCAGCACCAGCACGCGACCGCGCGCCAGACGCGCCAGTTCGGCGATGACCAGGCTTTTGCCTGCGCCGGTCGGGAGCACAATCGCCGCTGGCTCGCGGTGTTTACGGAACCAGGCGAGGGTGGCGTCAACGGCTTCCTGCTGATAGGGACGAAGTGTAAAAGTCATAGGGTCTCGGTTTCGTTATTTCGCACATAGTATGCCACGAAACTTTTTCCCTTGAGTGGCGCAACCAGACCATTATACTGAACCGTTCCAGACTGCTTCTTTTTTCGGACCCGTAGTCCGACTTCCAGCATCATTAAGGCTAAAAAGATTTCATGCGACTTGATAAGTTTATCGCTCAGCAACTCGGCGTAAGCCGCGCTATTGCCGGGCGCGAAATTCGCGCCAGCCGCGTTACCGTGGATGGCGACATTGTGAGAGACACCGCTTTCAAACTTCAGCCTGAGCATCAGGTGGAGTATGACGGCAATCCGCTGACCCAGCAGCACGGTCCGCGCTACTTCATGCTCAATAAGCCGGAAGGCTACGTCTGCTCAACGGACGATCCGGATCATCCGACGGTGCTCTATTTCCTCGATGAACCGGTGGCGCACAAGCTGCACGCCGCAGGCCGTCTCGACATCGACACCACGGGCCTGGTGCTGATGACCGACGACGGGCAGTGGTCGCATCGCATTACTTCCCCGCGTCACCACTGCGAGAAAACCTATCTGGTCACGCTGGAGTCGCCGGTGTCGGATGACACGGCAGAGCAATTCACGAAAGGCGTTCAGCTGCATAATGAAAAAGATCTGACCAAACCCGCGGTGCTTGAGGTGATCACGCCGACCGAAGTCCGTCTGACCATCAGCGAAGGGCGCTACCATCAGGTGAAACGTATGTTTGCCGCGGTGGGGAACCGCGTTGTTGGCCTGCATCGTGAGCGGATTGGTGCGATTGAACTCGATCCCGACCTGGCGCCAGGCGAATATCGCCCGTTAACGGAAGAAGAGATCGCCAGCGTCGGTCTGCCTTCGCACTAATTTCAGGAGAGCTCTGTGACCACCAGGCCACACTCGTCGTTCAAAATCGTCTTCATTCTTGGCCTGCTGGCCATGCTGATGCCGCTGTCTATTGATATGTACCTGCCTGCGCTGCCGGTGATTTCTGCACAGTTTGGCGTCCCGGCGGGCAGCGCGCAGATGACGCTCAGCACCTATATTCTCGGCTTTGCCCTCGGCCAGCTGTTTTATGGCCCGATGGCGGACAGCCTTGGACGCAAGCCCGTCATTCTGGGCGGGACGCTGGTCTTTGCGGCCGCAGCGGTGGCCTGTGCGCTGGCGCAGAGTATCGATCATCTGATTGTCATGCGCTTCTTCCACGGTCTGGCGGCAGCAGCGGCAAGCGTGGTGATTAACGCCCTGATGCGCGATATCTACCCGAAGGAAGAGTTCTCCCGGATGATGTCGTTCGTGATGCTGGTGACGACGATTGCGCCGCTGGTGGCACCCATGGCCGGTGGTGCGGTGCTGGTATGGTTTAGCTGGCACGCGATTTTCTGGATCCTGGCCCTGGCCGCGCTGCTGGCCTCGGCGATGATTTTCTTCTTTATAGATGAAACGCTTCCCGTCGAGCGCCGTCAGAAATTCCACATCCGAACCACAATAGGCAACTTTGCCTCGCTGTTTCGCCACAAGCGCGTGCTCAGCTATATGCTGGCAAGCGGGTTCAGCTTCGCCGGGATGTTCTCCTTCCTGAGTGCCGGGCCGTTTGTCTACATCGAGCTGAACCACGTTTCGCCGCAGCACTTTGGCTATTACTTTGCGCTTAACATCGTCTTCCTGTTCATCATGACCATCATCAACAGCCGTTTTGTCCGACGGGTGGGGGCGCTGAACATGTTCCGCGCCGGGCTGTGGATCCAGTTTGTGATGGCTATCTGGCTGGTGGTGAGTGCGTTTCTGGGCGTGGGCTTCTGGGCGCTGGTGGTCGGCGTGGCGGCCTTTGTCGGCTGCGTGTCGATGGTGTCATCTAATGCGATGGCGGTGATCCTGGATGAGTTTCCGCATATGGCGGGCACCGCATCTTCCCTGGCGGGGACGTTCCGCTTCGGCATCGGCGCTATCGTTGGCGCGTTGCTTTCGATGGCCACCTTTACGACGGCATGGCCGATGCTGTGGGCGATGGCTTTTTGCGCAACCAGCTCGATACTCTTCTATCTTTACGCCAGTCGACCGCGAAAAGCGGCCCACTAAAACACAGAGAAGGCCCGGCAGGGCCTTTTTTGTTGATGCATATCAACCAAACCTCCGTTCGTTTATTCCGTGTTTGTTTATTTTATGTAAAATCTATTTATGTAAAAAGTCACATCATTGTATTCAAAAAGGTTGAGTTAGATCGCAGAAACGGGTACATATAGCGCCGACGCAAGCCTGGAAACGGATAAAAAAGCGCTGAATAGTGCAGGCTGGCGATGATGTGTTACTATAAATGTAAATAAATTGTGAAGTAAATTTTGCTTCCGGGGAACGAACGTGAATACATTACAACTCTCCATTGTCCATCGCTTGCCCCAGAGCTATCGCTGGTCGGCGGGTTTTGCAGGTTCGAAAGTTGAACCGATTCCGCAAAGCGTCGCTGGCTGCGAAAACTGCCTGGTAGCACTCAAGCTGTTGAGTCCGAGCGACGAAAATGCGTGGCGGGTGATGGAGCGTCTCAGTCAGGCCCTGACGGATATCGAAGTGGACAGCTCCGTACTGGAGTGCGAAGGTGAGCCATGCCTGTTTGTGAAAAGCCAGGACGAGTTTGCCGCCACCTGCCGTCTGAAGAATTTTGGCGTTGCCATTGCTGAGCCTTTCTCCGGCCAGTACCCGTTCTGACCGCTAGTCTGCCGATAACAGCTGGCGCGTGTAGCGCTGCGTTGGCGCGCTAAATACGCGCTGGCACTCACCTTGCTCGACCACTTCTCCCTGTCGCAACACAATCACCTGATGACATAGCGCCCGCACCACCTGTAGATCGTGGCTGATAAAGATATAGGCCAGCCGGTGCTTTTCCTGAAGCCCTTTCAGCAGGGCCAGGATCTGCGCCTGAACGGTTCTGTCCAGCGACGATGTCGGTTCATCCAGAATAATCAGCTCCGGTTTCAGGATCAGCGCGCGGGCAATGGCGATACGCTGACGCTGTCCGCCGGAGAATTCAGCCGGATAGCGGTGACGCGTCTCGGCATCTAAGCCCACTTCGGCCATCACCCGCATAACTTCCTGCTCTCGCTGCTGAGCGCTCAGGCCGGACTGATGCACGCGCAGACCCTCTTCGATAATCTGTAACACGCTGAGCCGTGGGTTAAGCGAAGAGTTAGGATCCTGAAACACCACCTGCATGCGGGGCCGCACGGGCAGCATCTGACGGCGGTTCCAGCGGTGCAGCGGCATATCGTCAAAGAGGATCTCGCCCTGGGAGGCAATTAAGCGCAGCAGCGCCAGGCCGGTGGTGCTCTTACCCGAACCGGATTCGCCCACCAGCCCCAGGGATTCTCCCGGGCGCAGCGAGAAGCGGATGTTTTTCAGCACCGGATTCTGGTCGACAATGCGCCGCAGAAGACCTTTGCGGATCGGGAACGAGACGGACAGATCCTCAACGCGCAGCAGCGGTGTGCTGTCAGCCGCGAGAGGAACCGGGTCGCCGGAGGGTTCGCTGTCGAGCAAACGCTGCGTATAGGGGTGCTGCGGCGCGCTCAGCAGCGTGGACGCGGTATTCTGTTCAACGCACCGTCCGTTTTGCATCACCGCGACGCTGTCGGCCAGCTTTCTCACAATGCTCAGGTTATGCGTGATAAACAGCAGGCTCATGTTCAGCTCGTCACGCAGTTCCCGCAGCAGCGTCAATATTTGCGCCTGTACCGTCACGTCCAGCGCCGTTGTAGGCTCGTCGGCAATCAACAGCTCGGGGCGCGTGAGCAGGGCCATGGCAATCATCACGCGCTGGCGTTCACCGCCGGAGAGCTGGTGCGGAAAATCATTCAGCCGTTTGGCCGCGTTGCGTATGCCCGTTCGTTCCAGACAGTCCAGAATTTCTCCCCGCGCGGCCTCTTTGCGCATCCCCCGGTGCAGGGAGAGCACTTCATAGAGTTGTTTCTCCAGGCTGTGCAGCGGGTTGAGGGAAACCATGGGCTCCTGGAAGATCATGGCGATTTTGTTGCCGCGAATGCCGCGCAGGGTATGTTCATCGGCATGCAGCAGCGAACTGCCGTGAAACAGAATATCCCCTTGCGGGTAGCTCACCGGCGGAGAAGGCAGCAGCCGCAGGATGGAGAGTGCGGAAACGCTCTTGCCTGAACCCGACTCGCCCACCAGGGCCAGCGTTTCACCGGGCTGGATCTGCAGCGACAGGTCGGTGACCACGGTGCGCGTCTCGCCCTGCGTTGAAAAAGCAATAGACAGGTTATCAATACTCAGAAGAGGCTGGGTCATTTTATACCGCCTTGTTCGGATCGAAGGCATCGCGCACGGCTTCGCCTATAAAAATCAGCAGCGAAAGCAGCACGGCCACGGAAAGAAAGGCGGCGATGCCTAACCACGGCGCCTGCAGATTGTTTTTGCCCTGCAGCAGCAGTTCGCCCAGTGACGGGGAACCCAGCGGTAGCCCGAAACCAAGAAAATCCAGCGAGGTGAGGGTGGTGATGGAGCTGCACAGAATAAACGGCAGGAAGGTAAGCGTTGCTACCACCGCGTTGGGCAGCATATGGCGGAAGATAATCCCGCGATCGCTCACGCCAAGCGCCTGCGCGGCGCGAATATAGTCGAAATTACGGGTGCGCAGAAACTCCGCCCGCACCACGCCCACCAGCGCCATCCAGCCGAACAGGACGGTGATGCCTAACAGCCACCAGAAGCCAGGCTGCACCACGCTGGAAAGCAGGATGATCAGAAACAGCGTTGGCATACCTGACCAGACTTCAATAACCCGCTGGCCCCACAGGTCAATTTTCCCGCCGTAATAACCCTGAACGGCACCCGCCACGACGCCCATCACACTTGAGAAGATCGTCAGCATCAGCCCAAAGAGAAGCGAGATTCGCGTGCCATAAAGGATGCGCGCCAGCACGTCGCCGCCGTTCGCATCGGTTCCCAGCCAGTTTTGCGCGGAGGGCGGGGAAGGGAAGGGGGTGGTGGTGGCAAAGTTAATGCTGTTTGCGCCAAAGCGCACCGGTGCCCAGAGCGCCCAGCCGTGCTTGTCGATTTGATCGCGAAGCCACGGATCCTGATACTCCGCCGGTGTCGCAAACGGGCCGCCAAAGTCGCTTTCGCTGTAGTTGGCGATAACCGGCACGTACCAGCGGTCGTTAAAATGCACCAGCAACGGTTTGTCGTTGGCGATCAGCTCCGAACACATGCTTAAGGCAAACAGCACGGCAAAAATCCACAGCGACCAGTAGCCGCGGCGGTTGTGGCGAAAGCGGGCCCAGCGGGCCTGGTTGACGGGGCTTAAACGCGGCATCAGCGGCCCTCAAAATCGATTCGGGGATCGACCAGCGTATAGCTGATATCGCTGATGATATTCAGCAGCAGGCCAATCAGGGTGAAAATATAGAGTGTGCCAAACATCACCGGATAATCGCGCGACACGGTAGCCTCATAGCCCAGCAGCCCCAGGCCGTTGAGCGAGAACATCACCTCTATCAGCAGCGAGCCGGTAAAAAACATGCCGATGAACGTGGCCGGAAATCCGGCGATCACCAGCAGCATGGCGTTGCGAAACACGTGTTTCCACATGATCTGCTTCTCGCTCACGCCCTTGGCGCGGGCAGTAACGACGTACTGTTTACGTATTTCATCGAGAAAGGCGTTTTTGGTCAACATGGTCAGGGCCGCAAACCCGCCGATGACCGTGGCTAGCACCGGCAGCGTGATATGCCAGAGATAGTCAGTGATTTTCTGATACCACGGCAGGGAACTGAAATCGGCGGAGACCAGCCCCCGCAGCGGGAAGAAGTCGAAATAACTTCCCCCGGCAAAAAAGACAATCAGCAGGACGGCAAACAGAAACGCCGGGATGGCATAGCCGATAATGATGAACGTGCTGCTCCAGATATCGAAGCGGCTGCCGTTATACACCGCTTTGCGGATCCCGAGCGGTATAGAGACCAGATAGATAATCAGCGTTCCCCACAGCCCCAGCGTTATCGACACCGGCAGGCTTTGCTTGATCAACGTTAGCACTGAGGCACTGCGAAACAGGCTATCGCCAAAATCAAAGCGGATGTAATCCCAGAGCATTTTGAAATAGCGCTCGTGAATCGGTTTGTCAAAGCCGTAGCGGTGGGTGATCTCGGCGATCACTTCCGGATCCAGCCCGCGGCCGCCGCGATAATGGCTTTCACTGATATTCCCTACGCCGGTTCGCGCATGGCTCGCGCCCATCCCTTCACCGCCGCCGCCGGGCATGCCGCCGCTGTTGCCAAATTCAATGGCGGCAATCGCCTGATCGACCGGGCCACCGGGGGCGATTTGCACGATAAAAAAGTTAATCGTGATGATGGCCCACAGGGTGGGGATGACCAGCAGGAGACGACGGATAAGATACGCACCCATGATGATTCCTTATCGCCGCTCAGCGGGAAGTCTGGCGGCTTTGTTAACGTCATACCCCCAGGTATCAAAGCCCAGGGAATAGACAGGGCGCACGGCAGGCACGGAGAACTTGTCCCAGCGCGCCAGGCGATCTTCGCCCATATACCACATCGGCAGCATGTAGTAGTTCCAGGTTAAGACCCTGTCGAGGGCGCGCCCGAGCGGCAGGAGCTTTTCTTTATCCCCCTGCGCCGCCACTATTTTCGCAATCAGCGCGTCAATCGCCGGGCTTTTTACCCCTGGCGCATTGTAGGAGGAGTCGATGTAGCTGGAAGCCCAGGAGATTTGCAGGTCCGAGCTGGGCCACGGCTGGGCGGGCCACAGGCGCTGCATCATGTCGTAATCACGGCTGCGCATGCGGCTGGTGATCTGCGCATTATCGACCTGGCGAATGTTCATGGTCACGCCCAGCCGCTCAAGGTTGTGCTTAAACGGCAGTACCCACTGATCGTTGCCCCCGGACGAGAGCAGCAGCTCAAAGCTGAGAGGCTTACCCGTTTTGGCATCCACACGCTTTTGATTTTTCAGGTGCCAGCCCGCGTCATCCAGCAGCTTGCTGGCTTTGAGCAGGTTGTCGCGGTCGTAGCCGTCCCCGTTCGACGCGGGCGGCTGAAACACGGTGGTGAACACCTGCGGCGGAACCTCCGCTTTTAGCGGCGCCAGCAGAACCAGCTCGTCGGCTTTCGGGTAATCACGCGCGGCGTACTCGGTATTCTGGAAATAGCTGCTGGCGCGGCTGTAAGCCCCGTAAAACAGCGCTTTGTTCATCCATTCAAAATCAAAGGCCAGAGATATCGCTTCCCGCACCCGGCGGTCATTAAATACCGGACGCTGAATATTAAACGCCAGCCAGCGGGTGTCCTGGGCCGACTCATTTTTGTGCTCGTCTTTGACGATATAGCCTTTTGCGAAATTTTTGCCGATATAGCGGGTCGCCCAGTTTTTGGCGCTGCTCTCTACGCGTAAATCGAAGGCGCCGGCTTTGAACGCTTCAAACGCCACGTTATCGTCGAGGTAGTAATCATAGCGAAGGGTGTCGAAATTCCAGCGCCCGCGGTTTACCGGCAGGTTCGCCGCCCAGTAATCTTTGACGCGAGAGTAAACGACATATTGCCCCATGCGCCAGTCGGTGATGCGGTATGGGCCGCCTGCCAGCGGCGGCGTGGAAAGCGGGTCGCTTAGCTTATGATTCTTCCAGAACGATTCAGGCATCACCGGCAGCGAGAACAGGCTAAGCATGTTCTCCTTGTTCGGTTCGCTCAGCTCGATGCGCACGGTGAGCGGCGCAATGGCTCTGACGGACGCGCCCTTGTACACGATGCGGAACTGGGGGACGCCTTCGGTCATGAATTTATGGAAGGTGAACGCGACGTCGCTGGCCTTCACCGGCGTACCGTCATGAAAACGTGCTCGTGGGTTCAGCGAGATTTCCGCCCAGGCGAAGTTATCCGCGTAACGGACGTTATCGGCAATCAGCGGATAGTAGCTGCCGGGTTCATCATCAGACGTGACAAAGAGCGTATCGTAAAGCGATTCCGTCCGCGCGGCCGCCACGCCGCGCAGGGCGAAGCGGTTGAAGTTGTCGAATGTCCCCGTGGCGGAAAGCGTGACTTTTCCGCCCTTCGGCGCGGCAGGGTTAACGTAATCGAAGTGCGTAAAATTGACCGCATATTTCGGCTCGCCAATCACCGCGAAGGCGATATTTTCTTTGATGGCCTGCGCCTGGCTGGACAGGCTCGTTAGTGCCAACATCAGCAACATGAAGCGCGTAAGCATCTCGCGGCGGCTCCCTCTTTTACAGACCGGCTCGGTTAAGCTGAATAATAAGTGACGTCACGGGCAATGTGAAATTAATCGCCCTCGGGCGCAATATCAGGCCGCCATTCGCGGAACTGCGCCAGCGGCATCGGGCGGCTAATCCAGTATCCCTGCAGGTAGTTAACGCCGTGTTCGCGTAGCCAGGCGGCCTGTTCCGGCGTTTCCACCCCTTCGGCGACGGTCAGCATACTCAGCCGTCTTGCCAGCGTCAGCACGGCATCCAGTACCGGTGACGTCACCGTCTCAGTCCCTATCGCATTAACAAACCCACGGTCGATTTTGAGGTAGTCCATGGTGAAATGCTCAAGATAAATCAGCGCGCTGTGGCCGGTGCCAAAATCATCAATGGCTATCTCAAACCCTTCGTTATGCAGCCATTCGAAAAGGCTGTTGGCTTCCCGATGATTCAGCATGTCGCGCTCGGTAATTTCCAGCACGATCTGGAAGTAATCCGGCGGCAGCAACGCTTTGAAGGTGCGCATATCGTCTTTGAAGCTTTCCGCATGCAGATGCCCCGGCGCAATGTTAATGCCCACCTTGGCACCCGGGGGTAACAGCGTTTGTAACACGGGTGCATCGTGAATGATAAGGTCAAAGAGATGCAGCGTCAGCGGGACAATCAGCTTCTGCGCTTCGGCAAAGTTGATAAAGGCGTCCGGGGGAATTTCCCCCATTGTCGGGTGCTTCCAGCGCATCAGCACTTCAAGCCCGGTCATTTTGAGCGATTTGGCATCGACGACGGGCTGATAGACCACGTAAAACTGGCCGCGCTTAATGGCGCTTAAAATCTCTTTACCCGGATTGAGCCGAATGCTGAGGATATAGTAGTTGAGCGATCCGGCACAAATGCCGCATACCAGCCCGAAGAACAGGGCGTAGAGAATTTCATCGCTGGTCCATGCGTCCGCATACAGGTTTATGGTCAGGGGGATGCCTTTCAGCGTCGCGGTACGGACCGGGATTTCATGTAGATCGCTCGCGTTGACCAGCGTGCTGGACCGCGTTGACAGCGCATGATCGCCAATGATGATGGCGATGCCCGTGAATTCATCCTGGCGCGCGGTATAGAGCAGGTAAGGCGTCAGATTGATATTCACCGAGGTGAACACGCCGCCGTCCTTCACTAAGGGGTTACGGTACCAGATGGCAATCGCAGGCTTATTGGGCAACATCGGGGTGCCTGGAAGCAATGCCATATCAATCTGCTTATCGATGTGCAGCTCGGGTATCAATTCCTCCATCGGGAAATTCATCGGACCCGTGGCAGAAGAGCAGAACGCCATTTTGTCTCTGACCAGCAGGAATGCGCGAACGTTAATGCTAAAGGCCGCGCGCGAGGTGAGTTCCTGATTGACGTCGTGGCAGCTGTTTAACGTGAGCGGCTGGAGGGTGTCGACAGCGTTTTTTAACTCATCGAAATAGCTCTCCATATAGATGCTCACGTCGCGGATCAGGGTGTCGAATTTGACTTCCCGCTTGTGGTAGCTCCAGAGAAATTGCAACGAACCCAGGAGCAGGGCGGCGATCAGGCCTGTGATAATGCTGAGGATTAATATCTTGCGATTGCTGGAGAAGTAGCGGGTAAACATAGACGTCGTGATTCCTGAAATGCCGCTGGATGTATTCAGTGTAACGGGCAAAAAAAAACACTGCCGAAGCAGTGCTTTTTTTCATCATATCGTTAGCCAAGGGATAACCAACGATACAATAGTCATATTAACTGCGGGTCAGTACGCGGCGTGCTTCGTTGTAGCGCTTCTTCCAGTATGGTTCATTCATGCTGGAAATGGTTACACCGCTGCTGGTGGAGGCATGTACAAACTGGTCATTACCAATGTAGATGCCAACATGTCGACCTGTAGAACCGGCGCGGAACAGGACTAAATCACCGGTGCGCAGTTTGGTACGTGAAATCGACTTGCCCATCTCCTGCTGTTCATAGGTTGAACGCGGAAGATCTAACCCAAATTGCTCACGGAACGTACGCTGTACAAAACCGGAACAATCAATACCTGTTTTTGTGCTGCCGCCAAGGCGATAGCGCACGCCTTTCCAGTCAGCATACTGGTCCATAATACGGGACTTCACGTCCAGATTACGTACCATATTTTCAAATTCATCCTGAGAGGCTTGCAGTGACGAGGAATCTTCCATTCCCACAACACGCGTCTCAGGATGCATATTCTTTGCGGTATTCGATGTACTACATGCAGACAACAGTACCGCGACTGCTATCGCCGGGATCCCCCGTAAGATATATCTCAGAAACGGTTGAGATTTGACCATTTTGTTTATTATCCCTTGAAGTCCTTAACGACAAATATCGTTATAAAAATGCCAAACGTGACGAGACTAATTATCTGTTCACATTGAGACAATTCTTTCTGGTCACATTTGTGGCACAGCGCACAAAATTATTCACCAACGAAATAATTATCTCTATGGGGCAAAACGAGTTCGAGATTAACCGATTGCCAGGGGTATTGCGAGTAAAAAAAGCCTTTTTTTTATAAGAAAATGTGATACGGAAAGTAAAAACATAGAATTGCTCAAAATAGCGACGGATCCGCCGCGCCAGTATGCAATTGCTTCATTTTTATCATGAATATGATGACGAGAATATGACAGAGGGGAAAGATCGCAGCGAGAACGCTATCAGGGATCATGTCGATCCCTGATAACTCATGTTAATTTAAGTTAGTTATTTGTTTAATTGTTGTTGCGCTTTACCGGGAAGATAGCGATCGAACAGCGCTATTATCCTGTCGCTCAGTGGGGTCATTAAACACCACGGCAGCGCAATCAGCACCACGGAGAGCGAACCGACGGCAATATCGGTGAACCAGTGAGCGCCAATCATTACGCGCGGGAAGGCAAAAACCACAAAAATAATCAGGGCTATAGAAAAGGCTTTTTTGCCGAAATAGCGAAGCATAATTGCGGAAAAAATAAGCAGCATCATGCCGTGATCGCCGGGGAAACTGTCCTTCGACGCATCTTTTGTTGGAATATGCAGCAGTTCGCTGACGCGGTAAATATCGGTGAAGAAGAGCGTTGGGCTTGAACGCTTAACCGGAATAATCGCGGTTGCCAGCTGGTTAATGACAACGGCAAACAGCAGCATCACCAGACCGATAATGAGAATACGCCGACGCCCGGCTTTATCCTCTTTCAGCCAGAAAGAAAGCATCAGGCAGCCCATGGCCAGCAGGGAGAAGCCGTCGAAGGCGCGGTTGTTGGTAATTGCCACCAGCCACAGGAACGCGTTGCTCTTCACCAGCTCCTGGTTGAAGAAGTGAAAAATGGCAGAATCCAGCGGGAACCAGAAACCATGATCCGCCGGGATATACCAGGAGAAGAAAAGCGCCAGACCGGCGACATTAAGCAGTAATATCAAGGGAAATCGAGTTGTCATAACGTTCTGCATAGAGTGAAAACTGGGGCAACGTTAGCCGCCCGAACTTAAACGAATCCTCAACAGGCTGGACTGGAGGGCATTCCAGTCGGCGTTAACCGCACTAATTAACTCTATTCGGCTGTCAGGCGGCGCCACATTTTGCGTTTCAATAAAGAAATCCTCGCCCTGACGGTTGATCCGCACCAGCCCGTCCGGCGTGCGCATGATCCCTTTCACGCGATCGACGGGCGCAAGTCGGGCCCACTCCAGGATCCCGATGGTGTCGAAAACGGTTTCAGCATCAAAAATCCATCCGCAGGCCTGATATCCCTGACCGCTGTTCAGGTTACGACGCCAGCGCTGGTGCTCCGGCAGACTCAGGGCTGCCAGACCCTGCTTAACCGGGTGACTGTGCGCATGCTCCGCGCTGGCGGGCAACGCGGTAAGGTTCAGACGAGGCAGGTCAAGCAGGGCGCTATCAATATTCCCCTGGGTGGCCTGCACCCGCGTGCGATTGCCGCCGAATTGTTGCCACCAGGTGTCCAGCGCGGCCTGGCTTTCAGCCGTGGCGCGATCTGCTTTATTCGCGACAATAACGTCAGCCGAGGCGAGCTGATCGCGGAAGTTCTCATTGGCCACCGCCTTGTCATCCAGAAGCTGACGCGGATCGAGCAGGCACAGAGTGGCGCGCAGATCGATCCACGGCTCGTAAACCGGGGCGGTCAGTAAATCGAGGATCTGCTTCGGGTGACCCAGCCCGGTGGGTTCAATCAGCAGGCGGTCAGGTTTGCCCTGACGCAGCAGAGTATTGAGCCCGACCTGCATCGGCAGGCCATTGACGCAGCACATGCATCCGCCGGGGATCTCTTTAATCATCGCGCCGCTGGATGACAGCAACGCGCCGTCAATGCCCACCTCGCCAAATTCATTGACCAGCACGGCCCATTTCTCGGCCGGATCTTTATTTGCCAGCAGGTGGAGAATTGAGGTGGTTTTACCGCTGCCGAGAAAACCGGTGATGAGATTGGTTTTGGTCACGTGCGCTCCAGATGAGAATGGTGATGCTATAACACTATTCTCTCTATCCTGGCGAAAAACGTGACCGGTGAGAAGGGGAAGGGCGAACGGAGGCCTCATCCGGTCGCGTTAAGCGCAATAATCGTTAAATATTTAACGTTTCGATAACAGCCTGACGCGCGCCGTGGCGGGTGATGCGCTGGTATGCCTGATTGACTGCCTCCACAAACACGCTGTTTTGCGCGAGATCGTGACCAAAGACCTCGCTCAGCCCCAGCAGGGCGTTAACGCGGTCGGCGTCGCTGCTGGCATTGACCATCGTGCGAATTTTATCGCTGAGGGGATCGCGAACATCAATCGCGTTGCCGCGGTCGTCGGTACCGCTGACGTAGCGTATCCAGCCGGCCACGCCGAGGGCCAGCAGCGACCACGGTGTTTTTCGCTCAAGATGAACGCGGATCCCGTCCAGCATTCTTTGCGGAAGTTTCTGGCTACCGTCCATCGCTATTTGCCAGGTCCGATGCTGAAGTGCCGGGTTGGCAAAGCGCTCCAGCAGGCTATCGGCGTAGGCGGTGAGGTCGACATCCTTAATGCGTAAGGTGGGTGCCTGCTCGTCCAGCATCAGCCGACGGGCGGCTTCGCGGAACGCAGCGTCCTCCATGCATTCATTAATATGGGCGTAGCCCGCGAGGTATCCCAGATACGCCAGGAAAGAGTGGCTGCCGTTGAGCATGCGCAATTTCATCTGCTCCCAGGGCAGAACATCCTGCACCATCTGAACGCCCGCGACCTCCCACTCCGGACGGCCGGCGACAAAATTATCTTCCACCACCCACTGAATAAACGGCTCACAGCTGATGGCGCACGGATCTTCAACGCCGAGCGCGTCGGTGATTTCCGCCAGTGAGGCGTCCGTCGCGGCGGGAACAATTCTGTCGACCATCGTTCCGGGGAAGCTCACGTGGCTATCTATCCATTCAGACAGCGCCGCGGAACGCTTTTGCGCCATGCCCAGCACCGCGTTTTTCACCACGTGCCCGTTATCAGGGATATTGTCGCAGGAAAGCACGGTAAACGCAGGCAAGCCGCGCTCGCGGCGGCGGTGAAGGGCTTCGACCAGGATCCCGGGAGCGGAATGCGGCGTTGAGGGGTTCTCAAGATCGTGGATTATCCGGGCGTTTTGCAGATCGAGTTTTCCGGTGGCAGGATCGATGCAGTAGCCTTTCTCCGTAATGGTAAGCGACACAATAGCGACCTGAGGCTCGCAAAATTTCTCAATAATGGCGGGCAGGGAGTCCAGCTTTGCGTTCAGGCATTCATGAACGGCGCCGACGATAATCGCCTCATTGCCTTCTGCACCTTTCTCCAGCACGGTGAACAGGTGATCCTGCGCGCGCAGCTGGCTCATCAGCACGTCGCCGCTGAAGAGGCTAATCTCACAAATACCCCAGTCGCCGCCTTTTTCATTCAGCACCCGATTTGTTAACAATGCCTGGTGCGCACGGTGGAACGCGCCAAAGCCAAAATGGACGATGCGGGAGCGTAATTGCGCGCGATCGTAGCGAGGTTGCTGAACCTGGGCAGGAAGGGCGGTGGAGGCAATTGTCTTCATGAGATACACACCTGATTAACCATTAATTAACAATGCCAGTGTAAAGTTATATGACAGCAAATAAAATTGGTGAGCCGTAAATATCCCCGTTTTGTGAGTTTGATCAATCAATGTGTGGTGGTATGTTGACCCTCAGCGGCAAACATGTATGGTAGTCGTCATTGCAGTAACACATATTGGTATAACAACTTAAGAGGGTGAGGCAATGGAACAAACCTGGCGTTGGTACGGGCCGAACGATCCGGTTTCTCTTGATGACGTGCGCCAGGCTGGCGCAACGGGTGTCGTCACGGCGCTGCATCATATTCCAAACGGTCAGGTATGGCCGGTAGAGGAAATTCAACAGCGTCAGGCGCTGCTGGCGGAGAAGGGGTTAACCTGGTCTGTGGTGGAAAGCATCCCGGTTCACGAAGACATCAAAACCCATTCAGGGGAGTACCAGACCTGGATTGCTAACTATCAGCAGAGCATTCGCAACCTGGCAGCCTGCGGCATTGATACGGTCTGCTATAACTTTATGCCCATCCTCGACTGGACGCGTACCGACCTTGAATACCAGATGCCGGACGGCTCGAAAGCGCTGCGTTTCGATCAGATCGCCTTTGCGGCATTCGAACTGCACATTCTGAAACGCCCCGGTGCCGAAGCGGATTACACCGCGGAAGAGCACCAGCAGGCGCTTGCGTGGTTTAACGCCGCCAGTGACGCAGACATCGAAAAGCTGACCCGTAATATCATCGCGGGCCTGCCGGGGGCTGAAGAGGGGTATACCCTGGATCAGTTCCGCGCGCGTCTGGCGGAATACGGCGATATTGATAAGCACCAGTTGCGTGAAAACATGGCGTACTTCCTGCGCGCGATTGTACCGGTTGCTGAAGAGGTAGGGGTACGCCTCGCCGTGCATCCGGACGATCCACCGCGTCCTATCCTCGGCCTGCCGCGTATTGTTTCCACCCTTGAAGATATGCAGTGGCTGAAAGAGACGGTAAACAGCATCTATAACGGCTTTACCATGTGTACCGGCTCATACGGCGTGCGTGCGGATAACGACCTGGTGCGGATGATTGAAACCTTCGGCGATCGTATCCACTTCACGCACCTGCGGGCGACCTGCCGCGAAGAGAATCCAAAAACCTTCCACGAGGCGGCGCACCTGGGCGGCGATGTGAATATGGTGGCGGTGGTAGACGCCATTCTGGCTGAAGAGGCGCGTCGTAAGCAGGCGGGCGATGTGCGTCCTATTCCGTTCCGTCCGGATCACGGTCACCAAATGCTAGACGATCTGCGTAAGAAAACCAACCCGGGCTATTCGGCGATTGGTCGCCTTAAAGGGATGGCGGAGGTGCGCGGCGTTGAGCTGGCGCTGAAGATGACGAAGTATCCGGAGCTTCTGTAACCGGAATTGCCGGGTGGCGGCTTCGCCTTACCCGGCCTACAAAAACACAAAAACCGGCTTCAGGGCCGGTTTTTTCGTAGGTCGGGTAAGCGTAGCGCCACCCGACAAACGCCGCAATCAGTCAGCGCGACCCATATAGCGTTTTTCTTCGATATGGATACGGATTTTCTCTCCAGCGGAGAGGTATTCCGGTACCTGCACAACCAGGCCGGTCGTCAGGGTAGCCGGTTTGTTACGGGCACTTGCGGATGCGCCTTTAATACCTGGTGCGGTTTCAACGATTTCCAGATCGACGGTCTGAGGCAGCTCCAGCGCCAGCAGCACGCCGTCCCAGGTCAGGACCTGCATGTCAGGCATGCCGCCTTCAGGGATGAACAGCAGCTCTTCTTCAATCTGATCTTTGGTGAAGATGTACGGGGTGTAATCTTCTTTGTCCATGAACACGTATTCGTTGCCGTCGATGTAGGAGAAATCAACATAGCGACGGGTCAGGGTCACGGTATCGACGATATCGTCACCTTTAAAGCGCTCTTCCACCTTCAGACCGGTACGCACATCGGCGAAACGCATTTTGTACAGCGTTGCTGCACCACGGGCGCTCGGGGCCTGAATGTCGATATCTTTCACAATCAGCAGTTTGCCGTTGTAATTCAGCACCATACCTTTCTTAATTTCGTTCGCTCTTGGCATTGCAGTAATCCTGTTTACGGGAGGTAAAAAATATCGCGCCAAATTACTCGCGCGCGGCCTTTCAGGCAAGAGGAATTCGTGGCTTTTGCTATCAATACGCAAAAGGTGTTACTGTGCGCGCGATGCCCGATTGCGCGGGCGATCGTCAGCGAAAGAGAGCATTTATGGATTGCCGTCCCGATTGTGGCGCGTGCTGTACTGCACCGTCCATTTCAAGCCCCATTCCAGGAATGCCGGAGGGCAAGCCTGCCAATACCCGCTGCGTCCAGCTCTCGGAAACGAATCTGTGCATGATCTTTGGCTCGCCGCTGCGCCCGAAAGTCTGCTCCGGGCTTCAGCCCGCTGCCGAAATGTGTGGCAGCACGCGAGGGCAGGCGATGACGTACCTTCTTGAGCTGGAAGCCCTCACCGCGCCTTAAACGTCTTTAATCCTCGCCAGGCAGCCGATCGTCAGCGTACACATCACCAGCGCAATCCAGAACACCGTGTGATAGTTCCAGATTTCGGCAACGACGCCGGCCATTGAGCCCGCGATAATCCAGCCCACGCGGGTGGTATTAGTATAAAGGGTGGTGGCAGAGCCTGCCTGACCTGGCATCAGATCCTGGAAATAGAGCATGCCTATCCCGGCGAGAATGCCAATATAGATGGCGTTCAGCAGCTGTAAAGCCAGCAACAGCCCCGGCGTATGTACCGTCAGCATACCAATATAGAACAGCAGACCGGCGATGGCGGCAATGCGCATTAAAAAACGCTTTCCGAAGCGCTTTGCGTAATATCCCGCGATAAGCATCGTTGGGATCTCAAGCCCGGCTGCGGTGCCCATCATAATGCCCGCCAGCTTCTCCGACAGGTGCAGTTCATCAACAATAAACAGCGGCATATTGATGATATACAGGCTGTTGGTGCCCCACATCAGCGTGCAGACAACAAACAGGAGCAGGGCATCGCGGCGGTTGCGGCGCGGCGCTTCCAGTACACCCGTTGCCACTTTCGGCTCTTTGCGCATTGACGGCAGGAAGAACCACACCAGCGCGCCGCACACCACAAACGCGACGGCCGCGCTCAGGTACATCACCGTAAAGCCAAAACCCATCGCCAGCGCGTAAGCCAGCGGCGGGCCAATCACCCATGCCAGCGACACCTGAGCACGCAGGACAGAGCTGAACATCACCGCTTCACGTCCGGTATGGTCCGCGTGCTCGCGAGCAAGGGCGAACAGCTGTGGGTTCGCCGTTGAGCCAAAGCTGCTCAGGAATACCCCGACGAAGAGCAGAATGAAATAGTTGCGGTTCCAGGCAAACAGAACGCAGGCCATGACCCCCAGCAGACAGCAGAAAACGATGAGGCTTTTACGATCGCCTTTTCTGTCGGATCGTCCCGCCAGAAACTGGCTGACCAGGATGCCGATGATGGCGCTTCCGGTAAAAAAGAAGCCCACCATCGCTGGACGGACGTGAACCTCATTTGTCAGGAATAAGCTCAATGTCGGCGTCTGTAACGCACCGGCAATGCCCGTAAAGAAGGCAACAACCAGGAATGCCGCGGAGGTCAAATCAAAGGGCTTCGGCGAGACGGCCGCAGGGGTGTTATGCATGTTTTATAATTAGCGAGTAGCAGAGAGGGCCGGAGTTTACGCCGTCAGCTGAAAAATAAACAGTGGGTGCGGTCAATGATGCCACGAAAAATCAAAATGGCATTTCAACTTACATCTTACTCAGCTGACCTTAGCTGAAACTGTCTTGCTGAACTTCAGCAAAATTCAGCTGAACGAAGAAGAAATGTGCTGTATCTCTAAATTCTGAGATCGGAAATACGAGTTTACTTGCAAGGCATTGCAGAAAGCGCAAGACTTTTTGAAACGTTTCAGCGCTATCTTGTTTTAACAAACGGAGCAGGCTAGCGCATTTTTTCTCATTAAAGCTGAAACGATTCAAGTTCAGCAGGAGTGGAGAACCATGTTCCAGTTATCTGTTCAGGATATCCACCCGGGCGCTCAGGCCGGGGATAAAGAAGAGGCTATTCGCCAGGTTGCCGCTGCGCTCGTGCAGGCGGGTAACGTCGCGGACGGCTATGTCAACGGCATGCTGGCCCGCGAGCAGCAGACCTCAACCTTCCTCGGCAATGGCATTGCCATTCCGCACGGCACAACCGACACCCGCGATCAGGTGTTGAAAACCGGCGTTCAGGTTTATCAGTTCCCGCAGGGCGTGCTCTGGGGCGACGGTCAGGTGGCCTACGTGGCTATTGGTATCGCGGCCAGCAGCGACGAACATTTAGGCCTGCTGCGTCAGCTGACGCATGTCCTGAGCGATGACGATGTGGCTGAACAGCTTAAATCCGCCACCACAGCTGAAGAGCTGCGCGCCCTGCTGATGGGCGAAAAACAGAGCGAAGCGCTGAAACTGGATAATGAAACGCTGACGCTGGATGTGGCTGCCTCCGATCTGGTGACGCTACAGGCGCTGAACGCGGGTCGTCTGAAAGAAGCCGGCGCGGCGGATGCCACGTTTGTGACGCGCGTAATTAACGATAAGCCGTTGAATCTGGGTCAGGGTATCTGGCTGAACGACAGTGCTGAAGGCAACCTGCGCAGCGCTATCGCCGTGAGCCGCGCGGCAAATGCGTTTGACGTGGAAGGCGAGCGCGCGGCCATGCTGGTGACCGTGGCGATGAACGATGAACAGCCGGTTTCCGTGCTGAAGCGTCTGGGCGATCTGCTGCTGAACAACAAAGCTGAAAAACTGCTGAACGCTGATGCCTCCACCGTGCTGGCACTGCTGACCAGTGATGATGCGCCAACTGAAGATGTGCAGACCGCTGAGTTCGTGGTACGTAACGAGCACGGCCTGCATGCCCGTCCGGGCACCATGCTGGTGAATACCATTAAACAATTCGAGAGTGAGATCACCGTGGCGAATCTTGATGGCACGGGTAAACCGGCCAATGGCCGTAGTCTGATGAAAGTTGTCGCGCTGGGCGTGAAGAAAGGCCACCGTCTGCGTTTCACCGCGCAGGGTGCCGATGCTGAACAGGCGCTGAAAGCGATTGGCGATGCCATCGCGGCAGGTCTGGGGGAGGGCGCATAATGAGCAGACGTGTTGCGACTATTACGCTGAACCCGGCTTATGACCTGGTAGGATTTTGCCCGGAAATTGAGCGCGGCGAAGTCAACCTCGTGCGTACCACTGGCCTGCATGCTGCGGGTAAAGGGATTAACGTCGCGAAAGTGCTCAAGGATCTCGGTATCGATGTCACCGTGGGCGGATTCCTCGGTAAAGATAACCAGGATGGTTTCCAGCTGCTGTTCAGCGAGCTGGGTATTGCCAACCGTTTTCAGATTGTTCAGGGCCGTACCCGCATCAACGTTAAGCTGACGGAGAAAGACGGTGAAGTGACCGATCTGAACTTCTCTGGCTTCGAAGTGACGCCGTCAGACTGGGAGCGTTTTGTTAACGACTCTCTGACCTGGCTCGGTCAGTTCGACATGGTCTGCGTCAGCGGCAGCCTGCCGTCCGGCGTCAGCCCGGAAGCGTTTACCGACTGGATGACGCGCCTGCGCAGCCAGTGCCCGTGCATTATTTTTGACAGCAGCCGCGACGCGCTGGTTGCCGGTCTGAAAGCCTCGCCGTGGCTGGTGAAGCCGAATCGCCGCGAGCTGGAGATCTGGGCGGGTCGTAAGCTGCCAGAATTAAAAGATGTGATTGACGCTGCCCATGCGCTGCGCGAGCAGGGTATCGCTCACGTGGTGATCTCTCTTGGTGCAGAAGGCGCGCTGTGGGTTAACGCGTCTGGCGAATGGATCGCCAAACCGCCGTCAATGGAAGTTGTGAGCACCGTTGGCGCAGGGGATTCCATGGTTGGCGGCCTGATTTACGGCCTGCTGATGCGTGAATCCAGTGAACATACTTTACGTCTTGCCACCGCCGTTGCTGCCCTGGCCGTAAGCCAGAGCAATGTCGGCATTACCGATCGTACCCAGTTAGCCGCGATGATGGCGCGCGTTGACTTAAAACCTTTTAACTAACAGCAGGAGAGGAATAATGAAAACGCTGCTGATCATTGACTCCGGTCTCGGACAGGCCCGCGCCTATATGGCGAAGACCTTGCTGGGCGCGGCGGCACAAAAAGCACATCTGGACATTATCGATAATCCAGGCGATGCAGAACTGGCCATTGTACTGGGCGACAAAATCCCGGCTGACAGTGCGCTGAACGGCAAAAAAGTGTGGCTGGGCGATATTAATCGCGCGGTGGCACACCCGGAACTGTTCCTGAGCGAAGCGAAAGGTCACGCGTCTGTCTACAGCGCGCCTGTCGCGACGGCACCGGCTGCGGGTCCGAAACGCATTGTTGCGGTGACGGCCTGCCCGACGGGCGTGGCTCACACCTTTATGGCAGCTGAAGCCATTGAAACCGAAGCGAAAAAACGCGGCTGGTGGGTAAAAGTTGAAACGCGTGGCTCCGTCGGTGCCGGCAACGCTATTACCCCAGAAGAAGTGGCTGAGGCCGATCTGGTGATCGTGGCGGCGGATATCGAAGTGGACCTGGCGAAATTTGCCGGTAAGCCAATGTACCGTACGTCTACCGGCCTGGCGCTGAAAAAGACCGCGCAGGAGTTTGATAAAGCGCTGGTGGAAGCGAAGCCGTATCAGGCAACCGGCGCGCGTCAAACCGCGACGGAAGGTAAGAAAGAGTCTGCAGGCGCATATCGCCATCTGTTGACCGGTGTGTCTTACATGCTGCCGATGGTGGTTGCGGGCGGTCTGTGTATTGCCCTCTCGTTCGCATTTGGTATTACCGCGTTTAAAGAGCAAGGCACGCTGGCCGCTGCGTTAATGCAGATTGGCGGCGGATCCGCGTTCGCACTGATGGTCCCCGTTCTGGCCGGCTTTATTGCCTTCTCCATCGCTGACCGTCCTGGCCTGACGCCGGGTCTTATCGGCGGTATGCTGGCCGTGAGCACCGGTTCTGGCTTTATCGGCGGTATTATCGCGGGCTTCCTGGCCGGTTACGTCGCGAAGCTCATCAGCTCGAAGCTCAAGCTGCCGCAGAGTATGGAAGCGCTGAAGCCGATTCTGATCATCCCGCTGATTTCCAGCCTGGTGGTCGGTCTGGCGATGATTTACCTGATTGGTAAGCCGGTTGCGGGCATCCTGGCGGGTCTGACCCACTGGCTGCAAACCATGGGTACCGCGAACGCGGTTCTGCTGGGTGCAATCCTCGGTGGCATGATGTGTACCGACATGGGTGGTCCGGTGAACAAAGCGGCGTACGCCTTTGGTGTTGGCCTGCTGAGTACCCAGACCTACGCACCAATGGCAGCC
Organism: Enterobacter sp. ECC-019; assembly: GCF_043974075.1. Classification (NCBI taxonomy): domain Bacteria; kingdom Pseudomonadati; phylum Pseudomonadota; class Gammaproteobacteria; order Enterobacterales; family Enterobacteriaceae; genus Enterobacter; species Enterobacter sp. ECC-019. The sequence continues at coordinate 3,901,518 of NZ_CP143759.1, read as the reverse complement.
ATCATGGCGGCAGGCATGGTGCCTCCTCTGGCGCTCGGCCTGGCGACGATTATTGCCCGTCGTAAGTTCGATAAAGCACAGCAGGAAGGCGGCAAAGCGGCGCTGGTTCTGGGCTTGTGCTTCATTACCGAAGGCGCGATTCCGTTCGCAGCTCGTGACCCAATGCGCGTTCTGCCGTGCTGTATCGCGGGTGGTGCGGTAACGGGTGCAATCTCCATGGCGATTGGCGCGAAGCTGATGGCACCACACGGCGGTCTGTTCGTGCTGCTGATCCCTGGCGCCATCACCCCGGTCCTGGGCTATCTGCTGGCCATCGTTGCCGGTACGCTGGTGGCGGGTCTCTCTTACGCGGTGCTGAAACGTCCGGAAGCGGAAGTTGTGGCAAAAGCAGCGTAAGCGATAAACAACAAAAAAGCCGGGTCGCATTACGCACCCGGCTTTTTTTATGCCGCCTGTTCAGCGGTTTGCTGTGCCTTCAGCCAGGCAATCTCTTCTGCCCAGATGTCCGGATTAATGGTTTCCAGCACCATCGGAATACCGTCGAAGCGGGCATCCTGCATAATGAAACGGAACGCATCGTGGCCAATGTTGCCTTCGCCCAGGCTGTGGTGACGGTCAACGCGGCTGCCAAAAGCGCTTTTCGCATCGTTCAGGTGCATGCCGCGCAGGTACTTAAAGCCCACAATGCGCTCGAACTCATCAAACGTGTTTTTCGTTGCCTCGGTGGTGCGCAGGTCATAACCGGCGGCAAACGCGTGGCAGGTATCAATGCACACGCCAACGCGGGATTTATCCTCCACGCCGTCGATAATCGCCGCCAGATGTTCGAACCTGAAGCCGAGGTTGCTGCCCTGACCGGCGGTATTCTCAATCACCGCGGTGACGCCTTTGGTCTTGTCCAGCGTGATGTTGATGGACTCGGCAATGCGCGCCAGGCAGGCATCTTCATCGATTTGCATCAGATGGCTACCCGGATGGAAGTTCAGCAGCGTCAGCCCCAGCTGTTCGCAGCGCTGTACTTCATCAAGAAACGCCTCGCGTGATTTTTCCAGCGCCTCTTCAACCGGGTGACCGAGGTTGATCAGGTAGCTGTCGTGGGGAAGGATTTGGCCTGGTCCGTAGTGGTACTTCTCACAGGCGGCCTTGAAATCATCAATCACCTCAGCGGTGAGCGCTGCGGCGCGCCACTGGCGCTGGTTTTTGGTGAACAGGGCGAAAGCGGTCGCCTCGATTTCGGCGGCGCGAATGGCGGCATTCGCAAGGCCACCTGCAGCGCTGACGTGCGCTCCAACATATTTCATAAAAAAACTCCTGCTAACCCGAAACGCTTATGATAGCGGGTTAGCAGGAGAAGGACGAGATGGTTTATGCCATCAGGCTGTGCACCGCGAGGTTAATGGCACCGCCGCCGACAATCAGCCAGATGAAGAGCACCAGCGCCATCAGCAGCGGTTTGGCACCGGCTTTTTTCAGCGCGCTGACGTGTGTGGTGACCCCCAGAGCCGCCATGGCCATTGCCAGCAGCACGGTATCCAGGGTCACCAGCATATCCACCACCGCTTTCGGCAGCAGGTGGAAGGAGTTGAAAATCGCCACCACGATAAACAGGATCGCAAACCACGGAATGGTGATTTTGCTTTTCTCGCTGCCGCCAGCTAGTGCCAGCTGCTTAACCCGCGCCGCAAGGAAAATCAGGAAGGGTGCCAGCATCATCACGCGCAGCATTTTGGCAATCACCGCCGCATTTTCAGTTTCCGGGTTAATGGCATGTCCTGCCGCCACCACCTGGGCCACTTCGTGCATGGTCGAACCGATATAGATGCCGTAGGTTTCCGGGCTAAACCAGTGGGCAACCAGCGGATACATAGCCGGGTAGAGGAAGATCGCCAGCGTACCGAAGATCACCACCGTCGCCACCGCCACCGTCACCTTGCTGGCTTCGGCTTTAACGACGGGCTCTGTTGCCAGCACCGCCGCGGCCCCACAGATACTGCTCCCGGCACCGATCAGCCAGCTGGTTTGCTTATCCAGGCCAAAGACTTTCTGGCCGATAAAGCAGGCCAGCAAAAAGGTGCTGGTCAGGGTCAGGACGTCGATGGCAATTCCGCTGACACCCACGTCCGCAATCTGCGAAAAGGTGAGACGGAAGCCGTAAAGGATGATCCCGAGACGCAGCAGGTGCTGTTTGGCAAAGATCACGCCGCCGTCGCAGGTTTTCCAGATATGTGGGTAAACGGTATTTCCCACGACCATGCCCAGCAAAATGGCCAGCGTCAACGCGCTAAAACCCGCGCCTGCGATAGCCGGGATGCTGCCGCCCCATAATGCTACGGCGGTCACTGCTGCGCTAAGCGCGAGGCCCGGCACGAAGTGCCACACTGTACGATGATGTTGTAAGGTGATTTCTGACATAACCTTCTCCTTTGTCTGGCTAAAGGTTACGGCGCCCTGGCTTAAAAATAAAATTGATTATATACTTATAATCAATCTATATAAGTGGTAAGCAACCATGCACATTACATTGCGTCAGCTGGAAGTGTTTGCCGAGGTGCTGAAAAGCGGCTCGACGACCCAGGCGTCACAAATGCTGGCGCTCTCGCAGTCTGCGGTCAGCGCGGCGTTGACCGATCTTGAAGGACAGCTGGGCGTGCAGTTGTTCGACAGGGTAGGGAAGCGTCTGGTGGTCAACGAGCACGGTCGTCTTCTTTATCCACGCGCGCTGGCGCTGCTGGAGCAGGCTATCGAAATCGAACAGCTGTTCCGCGAGGACAACGGCGCGATCCGCGTCTACGCCAGCAGCACCATTGGGAACTACATCCTGCCGGAAGTGATTGCCCGCTACCGCCGGGATTTTCCCACCCTGCCGCTGGAGATGAGCGTGGGCAATAGCCAGGACGTTATCAACGCGGTGATCGATTTCCGCGTGGATATCGGCCTCATCGAAGGGCCTTGCCATAATGTCGATATCATTGCCGAGCCCTGGCTGGAAGATGAGCTGGTGGTGTTTGCGTCCCCGGCCTCGTCTTTACTGCAGGGGGAAGTAACGCTGGAACGCCTGGCGCAGGCGCAGTGGATCCTGCGAGAACAGGGCTCCGGCACGCGTGAAATTGTCGATTACCTGCTGCTTTCCCATCTGCCGCAATTCCAGTTAGGGATGGAGCTGGGGAACTCTGAGGCCATCAAGCACGCGGTGCGTCATGGCCTGGGGATCAGCTGTCTTTCCCGGCGGGTCATTGCCGAACAGCTTGAGACGGGGTCGCTGGTTGAAATCCCGGTTCCATTGCCGAAGCTGGTGCGTACGCTATGGTGCATTCATCACCGCCAGAAACACCTTTCCAGCTCTCTGCAGCGTTTTCTGCGCTACTGCGCCATTTAACCTTCCCCGGCGGCGCTTCGCTTGCCGGGGCTACGCGCGCCTGTCACCCCACATTTTTATGCTTTACTTATAATCCTGGCCGAGTCATGAAGCTCTCTTATAACTGAGTATTTCTGCCGGAAGGAATGCGGATCGTCTGCTACAATCGCGCCTCATTTATTAAATGGACAGCATTTTCATATGGTTTCAGAAATTAAAACCACAGAAGCGCCCACGCTACGTCGTGAACTCAAGGCGCGTCACCTGACGATGATCGCCATTGGCGGCTCAATCGGTACAGGTCTTTTCGTTGCCTCTGGCGCAACGATTTCGGCAGCAGGCCCGGGTGGGGCACTCTTCTCTTATATCCTGATTGGCCTGATGGTGTACTTCCTGATGACCAGTCTCGGCGAACTGGCCGCGTATATGCCGGTATCCGGTTCGTTCTCGACCTACGGTCAAAAATACGTTGAAGAAGGCTTTGGCTTCGCGCTGGGCTGGAACTACTGGTACAACTGGGCGGTCACTATCGCCGTTGACCTTGTCGCCGCACAGCTGGTGATGAACTGGTGGTTCCCGGATACCCCGGGCTGGATCTGGAGCGCCCTGTTCCTGGCCGTCATCTTCCTGCTGAACTACATCTCCGTGCGCGGTTTCGGCGAAGCGGAATACTGGTTCTCTTTGATCAAAGTGGCAACCGTCATCATCTTTATCGTCGTCGGTGTGGCGATGATCGTTGGTATTTTCAAAGGTGCAGAACCTGTGGGCTGGAGTAACTGGACGATAGGCGATGCGCCGTTTGCCGGTGGACTGTCAGCGATGATTGGCGTGGCGATGATTGTCGGCTTCTCCTTCCAGGGGACAGAGCTGATTGGTATCGCCGCCGGTGAGTCAGAGAACCCGGAGAAAAATATTCCGCGTGCGGTCCGTCAGGTCTTCTGGCGTATCCTGCTGTTCTATGTGTTCGCTATCCTGATTATCAGCCTGATCATCCCGTACACCGATCCGAGCCTGCTGCGTAATGACGTAAAAGACATTAGCGTCAGTCCGTTCACGCTGGTCTTCCAGCATGCCGGCCTGCTTTCAGCCGCGGCAGTGATGAACGCCGTTATCCTGACCGCTGTACTGTCAGCCGGTAACTCAGGGATGTACGCGTCCACCCGTATGCTCTACACGCTGGCATGCGACGGTAAAGCCCCGCGTATCTTCGCGAAGCTGTCCCGTGGCGGCGTTCCGCGTAACGCGCTGTACGCCACCACGGTGATTGCCGGTCTGTGCTTCCTGACCTCCATGTTTGGCAACCAGACGGTGTACCTGTGGCTGCTTAACACGTCCGGGATGACGGGCTTTATTGCCTGGCTGGGGATTGCCATTAGCCACTATCGTTTCCGCCGCGGCTTCGTCAAGCAGGGTCACGATATTAACTCGCTGCCGTATCGCTCCGGCTTCTTCCCGCTGGGTCCCATTTTCGCCTTCATTCTGTGCCTGATCATTACGCTTGGACAGAACTATGAAGCGTTCCTGGCGGAGACCATTGACTGGGGTGCCGTCACGGCGACCTACATTGGTATTCCGCTGTTCCTCGTCATCTGGTTTGGCTACAAGCTGACGAAAGGAACAAAATTCGTTCGCTACAGTGAAATGGAATTCCCGGAACGATTTAAACAATAACCGCACTTCCTCTCTTTTAACCCGCTCATTTGAGCGGGTTTTTTTATCCCCGCACGCTGAAACAAAGATATATTTCTTAACAATTTAATTGATAATAATTATCGTTTGCTTTATCGTTATCAAAAATAAGCGTATTACCGACCCACCGCAGATGTGGGCGGCAAGGAAGACGCTGTGAGCAATGATGATTTGATTTAGTTGTATTTACCTCATGGAGATATGGAATGTTTAGGTTGAATCCCTTCGTCAGGGGAGGACTTTGTGCGTCCGCAATGTCCCTGGCCCTGCCTGTTATCGCAGCGGAATCCGGCGACACAATGGTTGTAACGGCCTCCGCGACCGAGCAAAACCTGAAAGACGCACCGGCAAGCATCAGCGTGATTACCCAGGAAGATTTGCAGCGCAAACCCGTTCAGAATCTGAAAGATGTATTACGGGAGGTGCCGGGCGTTCAGCTCACGAGCGAAGGGGACAACCGTAAAGGGGTAAGTATTCGTGGACTGGACAGCAGCTATACGCTGATCCTGATCGACGGCAAGCGCGTTAACTCGCGTAACGCGGTATTCCGCCATAATGATTTCGACCTCAACTGGGTGCCGGTTGACGCCATCGAACGCATCGAAGTGGTGCGCGGGCCGATGTCTTCTCTGTACGGTTCCGATGCGCTGGGCGGCGTGGTGAACATTATCACTAAAAAAATCGGCCAGAAATGGACGGGCACCCTGAGTGCCGATTCCACGGTTCAGGAACACCGCGACCGTGGAGACACGTACAACGGCCAGTTCTATACCAGCGGTCCGCTGGTGGACGGCCTGCTGGGGCTGAAAGCCTACGGTAGCCTCGCGAAGCGTGAGAAAGACGGTCAGCAGAAATCCTCTACCACGGCGAGCGGTGAAACGCCGCGCATTGAAGGCTTTACCAGCCGCGATGCGAATGTGGAGTTCGCCTGGACACCGTCTGAAAATCACGACTTTACGGCGGGCTACGGTTTCGACCGTCAGGATCGCGACTCGGATTCCCTCGACAAAAACCGCCTTGAGCGTCAGAACTACTCTCTCAGCCACAACGGTCGATGGGGCGTCGGCAACAGCGAGCTGAAGGTTTACGGCGAAAAGGTGGATAACAAAAACCCGGGCAACAGCAATCCGATCACCTCCGAGAGCAACGCGGTGGACGGAAAATACGTGCTGCCGCTGGGCGGAATCAACCAGCTACTGACCTTCGGCGGCGAATGGCGTCACGATAAGCTGAAAGATCCGGTCAACCTGACGGGCGGTTCCAGCAGCAGTACGTCAACAAGCCAGTATGCTCTGTTCCTTGAAGATGAGTGGCGTCTCTTTGAACCTCTGGCACTGACCACCGGTATCCGTATGGACGACCATGATACCTACGGCGATCACTGGAGTCCGCGAGCCTATCTGGTCTATAACGCGACCGATACCGTAACGGTGAAAGGGGGCTGGGCCACCGCGTTTAAAGCGCCGTCGCTGCTGCAGCTGAGTCCGGACTGGGTTACCGGCTCCTGTCGCGGAGCCTGTGAGATTGTCGGTAACCCCGATCTGAAACCGGAAACCAGCGAGAGCTTCGAATTTGGTCTCTACTACAGCGGTGAAGAGGGCTGGTTAGAGGGCGTGCAGGCCAGCGTCACCACCTTTCAGAATAATGTGGATGACCGCATCAGCATCAGCCGTACGGCCAACGCAAAACAGGCCCAGGGCTACCCTAACTACGTTGGCCTGAATGCGGACGGTGAACCGATTTTCCGCTACTACAACGTTAACAAGGCGCGCATCCGCGGTGTGGAAACCGAGGTTAAGTTCCCGGTTGCCGAAGACTGGAAGGTGACCCTGAACTACACCTACAACGACGGTCGTGATATCAGCAACGGCGGCAACAAGCCGCTGTCCGATCTGCCGTTCCATACCGCCAACGGTACCGTTGACTGGAAGGCAACGCAGGACTGGTCGTTCTACGTTCAGGGCAACTACACCGGTGAGAAACGCGCGCTGACCAGCAGCGACCCAACGCCGGGTGGCTATGTTATCTGGAATACCGGCGCCGCGTGGCAGGCTACGAAAAGCGTGAAGCTGCGCGCGGGCGTGCAGAACCTGCTGGATAAAGATCTGAGCCGTGACGATTACAGCTACACGGAAGATGGCCGTCGCTACTTTGTCGGTGTGGATTATAAGTTCTGATCCAGCCATGTGCCGGGTGGCGGCTGCGCCTTACCCGGCCTACATAAGGGCACAGTCCCGTAGGCCCGGTAAGCGAAGCGCCACCGGGCAAAACAGGCCGCACTTACCCAAACAAATGCTCCGCATGGAAGCGGAGATGATCCTCAATAAAGGACCCGATAAAGTAATAGCTGTGGTCGTATCCCGGCTGAATGCGCAGCGTCAGCGGCCAGTCCTTCTGGCGCGCGGCTTCGGCAAACACCGCAGGCTGCAGCTGTCCGGCGAGGAACTGATCCGCATCGCCCTGATCGATAAGCATCGGGATCGCATTTGCCGAGCTGCTGGCCAGCATCAGCGCGCAGCTGTCCCATGCCTGCCATTTTTCCGCATCCTCACCCAGATAGTGTGTGAAGGCTTTCTGCCCCCACGGCACCTGCGTAGGGTTCACAATTGGCGCAAATGCCGACACGCTGACGTATTTTCCCGGATTTTTTAGCGCCATGATTAGCGCCCCGTGTCCACCCATGGAGTGTCCGCTGATGGCGCAGCGGTCGCTTACCGCAAACCCGGACTGAATCAGCGCGGGCAGCTCGTCGCGAATGTAATCATACATGCGGTAGTGGCGCGCCCAGGGCTGCTCGGTTGCATTCAGATAAAACCCGGCGCCTTTGCCCAGGTCGTATCCTGCATCGTCGGCCACATCATCGCCACGCGGGCTGGTGTCTGGCATCACCAGCGCAATGCCCAGCTCGGCGGCAAGTCGCTGCGCGCCCGCTTTGGTGGTGAAGTTTTCGTCGTTGCAGGTCAGGCCTGAAAGCCAGAACAGAACCGGCGGATTTTCCGTCGGCGGCAGGAAAATGCTGAACGTCATCGCACAGTTCAGGACGGTGGAGTCATGCCGCCAGCGCTGCTGTCGACCTTCAAAACAACGGTGCTCTTCGAGCAGTTCCATGCAGGGCTCCTTAATGAGAATGCGTATTCATAAAAACCATAATACAGCCTTTTCATTGACCTGTGAGTAACTTTCACTTTCGCCAGGCGGCGAGATGCTGCATCATAAATTTACTTTTCTTTAACATTTGGAGCGGTCATGGCGCTGCGTATTGCGCTCAGTGGGTTTATCGTTCTGGTGGTGGCGATGGGGATAGGGCGCTTTGCCTTTACGCCTCAGGTGCCGCTCATGATTGCTGCCGGGCAGCTTACGCTGACCAGCGCGGGTCTGGTCGCGGCGATGAATTATCTGGGCTATCTGGTGGGCGCATGGGATGCCATGCGCGCGCACCGCTTTGTGGAAACGCGCCTCTGGCTTGGCATCACCGGTGCGGTTGCGCTGACGCTGCTCTCTGCGGCGGCGGATAACGCCGTCGTGCACGGCCTGCTGCGCTTTGTGATTGGCTGCATGAGCGGCTGGTCGATGGTGCTCATTGCCGCCTGGACCAATGAACGTCTGGGGCAGTTGGGTAAACCGGGCCTGAGCGCTGCGGTGTTTGCCGGACCAGGGGCGGGCATTGCCCTGAGCGGGCTGCTCGCCGTCTATATCCAGGCAAAATCCCTTTCGGCCGGAGCGGCATGGCAAATCTACGGCGTGTTGGCGCTGGTGCTGATTGCGCTGGTGGCGCGCTACCTTCCGCGATCCGGGCAGCTCCATCGCCCCGGCACCGCGCCGGAGCCGCTGGTGCTGACGGCGGATTTAAAGCGCCTGGTCTGGAGCTACAGCCTGGCCGGGTTTGGCTATATCCTCCCGGCGACCTTCCTGTCGCAAATGGCGGCGGTGCGTTTTCCCGGCAGCCTGTTTGCCCAGTTTGTCTGGCCGATTTTTGGTATCGCCGCCGTGGTGGGCATTGCGCTCAGTATTCTTTTACGCCACACCTCAACGGCTAACCGCAGGCTGGCTATCGTGCTGTGGTTACAGGGAGCTGGCGTGCTGGCGGCCTGGCTGCTGCCGGGGATTGGCGGTTTGCTGACGGGCGGGCTGCTGGTGGGAGGCGGTTTTTTGTGTGCCGTGCAGCTCTCTCTTTTATATGGTCGCGAGCTGGCGCCAAACCACACGCGCTATATGGCAGGCCTGCTCACCACCGGGTATGCAATTGGGCAGTTGATTGGCCCGATGACCTCGGCGTTATCAACCTGGCTTACCCACCGGCTGGAGCCCGCGCTGGGGCTGGCGGGCGTTGCGCTGTTCGTCGGGGGAGCCCTGGTCTGGAATCGTCACGCTGAAAGGCAACAGCAATTGCAATAATTATCGTCGTGAATACTGGATTATGTGCGCCGCCTCACGCACAATGAGCGCATACTTTTGCCACAACGAGGGCAAAAGACGCCACACCTGCAGGAGAACAAAATGTCATCACTCAGTAAAGAAGCTGCCCTGGTCCACGAAGCCCTGGTTGCGCGCGGTCTTGAAACGCCACTGCGTCCGCCCGTACAGGATTTGGACAATGAAACCCGCAAGCGTCTGATTGCCGGTCATATGACCGATATCATGGAGCTGCTGAATCTCGATCTGAGTGACGACAGTCTGATGGAGACGCCGCACCGTATCGCGAAAATGTACGTCGACGAAATTTTCTCCGGTCTGGATTACGCCAACTTCCCGAAAATCACCGTCATTGAAAACAAGATGAAAGTGGATGAAATGGTGACGGTACGCGATATCACGCTGACCAGCACCTGCGAACACCATTTCGTCACCATCGACGGTAAAGCGACCGTGGCGTATATCCCAAAAGATACGGTGATTGGCCTGTCGAAGATCAACCGCATCGTGCAGTTCTTTGCTCAGCGTCCGCAGGTGCAGGAGCGTCTGACGCAGCAGATCCTGACCGCGCTGCAAACGTTGCTGGGCACCAATAACGTGGCCGTCTCTATCGACGCGGTTCATTACTGCGTGAAGGCGCGCGGCGTGCGTGATGCAACCAGCGCGACCACAACAACCTCGCTGGGCGGCCTGTTTAAATCGAGCCAGAATACCCGCCAGGAGTTCCTGCGCGCGGTACGTCACCACAACTAAGTCTTACAGGGCAGGAACCATGGAGCGAAACGTCACGCTCGATTTTGTTCGCGGCGTCGCCATTCTCGGTATCCTGCTGCTTAATATCAGCGCCTTCGGTCTGCCGAAGGCGGCTTATCTCAATCCTGCCTGGTATGGCGACATCACGCGCAGTGATGCCTGGACCTGGGCTGTCCTCGATCTCTTCGCGCAGGTTAAATTCCTCACGCTGTTTGCCCTGCTGTTTGGCGCTGGTCTGCAACTGCTCCTCAAACGCGGTACGCGCTGGATCCAGTCGCGCCTGACGCTGCTGGTTCTCCTCGGCTTTATCCACGGCCTGTTCTTCTGGGATGGCGATATTCTTCTTGCGTATGGGTTAGTCGGGCTTATCTGCTGGCGTCTCATTCGCGATGCGCACAGCGTAAAAAGCCTGTTTAACACCGGCGTGATGCTCTATGTCATGGGGCTTGCAGTATTGCTGCTGCTGGGGATGATCTCCGGCGAGGCGACAAACCGTTCCTGGATCCCGGATGCCGCTAACCTGCAGTACGAACAGTACTGGAAGCTGAAAGGCGGTACGGAAGCGATAAGCAACCGCGCGGATATGCTGGGGGATAACCTCCTTGCGCTGGGGGCGCAATACGGCTGGCAGCTTGCAGGCATGATGCTGATGGGTGCGTCATTGATGCGCACCGGCTGGCTGAAAGGGGAGTTTAGCCTGCGTCACTATCGGCGAACGGGTGTCGGGCTGGTGCTGCTCGGCGTGCTGATTAACCTCCCGGCGGTCATTACGCAGTGGCACATCCACTGGGATTACCGCTGGTGCGCATTCCTGCTCCAGGTGCCGCGTGAACTGAGCGCACCGTTCCAGACCATCGGCTACGCGGCGCTGATCTATGGCTTCTGGCCAACGCTTTCCCGCCTGTGGATCGTCAGCGCCATCGCCTGCGTGGGCCGCATGGCGTTGAGCAACTACCTCCTGCAAACGCTTCTCTGCACCACGCTTTTCTATCGCTTTGGCCTGTTTATGAAATTCGACCGCCTCGCGCTGTTGGCGTTTGTTATCCCGGTCTGGGTGATTAACCTGGCGTTTTCTGTTCTCTGGCTACGCTATTTCCGCCAGGGACCGCTGGAGTGGGTGTGGCGTCAGTTAACCGCACATGCTTCAGGGGTATCATTGAAGAACACATCCAGATAACGATCTGGATCACAATCATTAACAAAACGGATGTAAGCGTTTTCATGAGTGTGAGCTTCTTCACGTAGTCCCCTTCCTCTCGCTGCCAAAATAGCCACCTTGCTAAACACAGGGGGTGTCTGTGAGTTGCTGCAATCCTTTGAAGGATGGTGAATATGATCACCATTCGTGACGTCGCCCGTCAGGCGGGCGTTTCTGTGGCTACCGTCTCGCGCGTGCTGAACAACAGCGCGCTGGTCAGCCCTGAAACCCGTGAAACCGTAATGAAAGCCGTGACCCAGCTCGGGTACCGGCCAAATGCCAATGCGCAGGCGCTTGCGACGCAGGTCAGCGACACCATCGGCGTGGTGGTGATGGATGTATCAGATGCCTTTTTCGGCGCGCTGGTGAAAGCGGTCGACGTGGTCGCCCAGCAGCATCAGAAATATGTCCTGATCGGCAATAGCTATCATGAGGCGGAAAAAGAGCGCCATGCCATCGAAGTGCTGATTCGCCAGCGCTGTAACGCCTTGATTGTCCACTCAAAAGCCTTGAGTGATGAAGAGCTAACCGGCTTTATGGATCAGATCCCGGGCATGGTGCTGATCAACCGCATCGTTCCCGGCTATGCCCATCGCTGCGTCGGGCTGGATAACGTCAGCGGCGCCATGATGGCCACGAAAATGCTCCTCAACAACGGGCATCAGCGGATCGGTTATCTGGCCTCCAGCCACCATATTGAAGATGACGACCTGCGGCGCGAGGGGTGGCAAAATGCCCTGAAAGAGCACGGCATTATGCCGTCAGAAAGCTGGACGGGCACCGGTACGCCGGACATGCAGGGCGGTGAGGCGGCAATGGTGGAACTGCTGGGACGCAACCTGCAGCTTTCCGCGGTGTTTGCCTATAACGACAGCATGGCGGCAGGGGCCCTGACGGCGCTGAAAGATAACGGCATTGCGGTGCCACAGCATTTATCACTCATTGGCTTTGATGATATTCCGATTGCCCGTTACACCGACCCGCAGCTGACCACGGTGCGCTACCCCATTGCCTCTATGGCGAAACTGGCCACTGAGCTGGCGTTACAGGGGGCGGCAGGACTGCTGGATCCGGGCGCAACGCACTGTTTCATGCCGACTTTAGTGCGTCGTCACTCCGTCGCGGCCCGGCAAATTGTGGCTCCGATCACTAACTGATTACATCAGGTGATGTAACCGTTTTCAATCTGTGAGTAAATTCACAGTATCTTAACAAGGCGCTGACTATGATGGCAGCGTTTTAGGAGCTGAAACGCTATGTAACGGTGATTATTCATTTTCACTATAGCCAACGTGCCGCAAACAACGAATAAAACGCATTTCTGGAGCGTTACCGAACACGGAAGATAGAAATTTTATAAGTGAACTTCGGCTGTCAGTAACGTTTTATTAACATCTGCCTGCCGATCGTTATTCACAAGAACTACCCTGCATAAAAAAACCGGAGATACCATGAATAAGAAGGTGTTGACCCTGTCTGCTGTAATGGCAAGCATGCTTTTTGGTGCAGCAGCGCACGCTGCGGATACCCGTATTGGTGTGACCATCTATAAATACGACGACAACTTCATGTCTGTTGTGCGTAAAGCGATTGAGAAAGATGCGAAAGCAGCGCCAGACGTTCAGCTGCTGATGAATGACTCCCAGAACGACCAGTCCAAACAGAACGACCAGATCGACGTTCTGCTGGCGAAAGGCGTGAAAGCCCTGGCCATCAACCTGGTTGACCCGGCTGCAGCAGGCACGGTGATTGAAAAAGCGCGCGGCCAGAATGTGCCAATCGTCTTCTTCAACAAAGAACCTTCCCGTAAGGCGCTGGATAGCTATGACAAAGCGTTTTACGTCGGTACCGACTCCAAAGAGTCCGGTATTATTCAGGGCGATCTGATCGCCAAACACTGGGCGGCGAACCCGAACTGGGACCTGAACAAAGACGGTCAAATTCAGTTCGTGCTGCTGAAAGGCGAACCCGGCCACCCGGATGCTGAAGCTCGTACCACTTACGTTATCAAAGAGCTGAACGACAAGGGTCTGAAAACCCAGCAGCTGGCGTTAGATACCGCGATGTGGGATACCGCCCAGGCGAAAGATAAGATGGACGCGTGGCTGTCCGGCCCTAACGCGAACAAAATCGAAGTGGTTATCGCCAACAACGATGCGATGGCAATGGGTGCGGTAGAAGCGCTGAAAGCGCACAACAAATCCTCCATTCCTGTGTTCGGCGTCGATGCGCTGCCGGAAGCACTGGCGCTGGTTAAATCGGGTGCAATGGCCGGTACCGTTCTGAACGATGCCAACAACCAGGCGAAAGCGACCTTCGATCTGGCGAAAAACCTCGCCGATGGTAAAGGTGCGGCTGATGGCACCAACTGGAAAATTGAAAACAAAATCGTTCGCGTACCTTACGTGGGCGTAGACCAGTCCAACCTGGCTGAGTTCATCGGTAAATAAGTTAGTTGTTATGTCTTCACTGGGCGCAATTCGTTGCGCCCATTTATAACGCGATATGCGAGGCCAACAAGGTATAATTATGGTCAGCACAAATACTCAGTCGTCCGGTGAATACTTGTTGGAAATGAGCGGGATCAACAAGTCCTTTCCCGGTGTTAAGGCACTCGATAATGTTAATTTAAAAGTTCGTCCTCACTCTATTCATGCCCTGATGGGGGAGAACGGTGCGGGTAAATCAACATTATTAAAATGTCTTTTTGGGATCTATCAAAAAGATTCTGGCAGCATTCTTTTTCAGGGGAAAGAGATCGATTTCCATTCAGCGAAAGAAGCACTGGAAAACGGTATCTCGATGGTTCACCAGGAATTAAACCTGGTGCTGCAGCGTTCAGTCATGGATAACATGTGGTTGGGGCGTTATCCAACCAAGGGTGTCTTTGTCGATCAGGACAAAATGTATCGCGACACCAAAGCGATTTTCGATGAGCTGGATATTGATATCGATCCGCGCGCCCGCGTGGGAACATTATCCGTCTCCCAGATGCAGATGATCGAAATCGCCAAAGCGTTCTCCTATGATGCGAAAATCGTCATCATGGACGAACCGACATCGTCATTAACGGAAAAAGAGGTTAATCACCTTTTTACCATTATTCGTAAGCTAAAAGATCGCGGCTGCGGCATTGTGTATATCTCCCACAAAATGGAAGAGATCTTCCAGCTGTGCGATGAGATCACCATCCTGCGCGACGGTCAGTGGATTGCCACGCAGCCGCTGGAAGGGCTGGACATGGACAAGATCATCGCCATGATGGTCGGCCGTTCCCTGAACCAGCGCTTCCCGGACAAAGAAAACAAGCCGGGCGAAGTGATCCTGGAAGTGCGCAACCTGACCTCGTTACGCCAGCCTTCCATCCGCGATGTCTCCTTCGACCTGCACAAGGGTGAAATCCTGGGGATTGCCGGTCTGGTCGGTGCAAAACGCACCGATATCGTGGAAACCCTGTTTGGCATCCGTGAGAAAGCTCAGGGCACCATTACGCTTCACGGAAAGAAAATCAATAACCATAACGCCAACGAAGCCATTAATAATGGTTTTGCGCTGGTGACGGAAGAGCGTCGTTCGACCGGTATTTATGCCTATCTGGATATTAACTTTAACTCGTTAATTTCTAATATTCGCAATTACAAAAACAAAGTCGGACTGCTGGATAACTCCCGCATGAAGAGCGATACCCAATGGGTTATTGACTCCATGCGCGTGAAAACGCCAGGACACCGCACCCAAATTGGTTCGCTGTCAGGCGGTAACCAGCAGAAAGTCATTATCGGTCGTTGGTTATTAACCCAGCCAGAAATTCTGATGCTGGATGAACCGACCCGCGGTATTGACGTCGGCGCGAAGTTTGAAATTTATCAGCTGATTGCCGAGCTGGCGAAAAAGAATAAAGGGATCATTATTATTTCTTCCGAAATGCCGGAATTGTTAGGGATCACAGATCGTATTCTGGTTATGAGCAATGGTCTCGTTGCCGGTATTGTTGACACCAAAACGACAACGCAAAACGAAATTTTGCGTCTTGCGTCTTTGCACCTTTAAGATCAGGGGCTCCTCATGAGTGCGTTAAATAAAAAAAGTTTTCTCACTTACCTGAAAGAAGGCGGTATTTACGTTGTTCTTTTAGTACTGCTGGCTATCATTATTTTCCAGGACCCTACGTTCTTAAGCCTGCTGAACCTGAGTAACATTCTGACCCAGTCCTCCGTGCGTATTATCATTGCGCTGGGCGTGGCGGGCCTGATCGTGACCCAGGGGACGGACCTTTCTGCCGGTCGCCAGGTGGGTCTGGCGGCGGTTATCGCGGCAACCCTGCTTCAGTCGATGGAAAACGCCAACAAGGTCTTCCCGGAAATGGCCACCATGCCGATTTTCGTGGTGATCCTGATTGTCTGCGCCATCGGTGCGGTGATTGGTCTGATCAACGGTATTATCATCGCTTACCTGAACGTGACGCCGTTTATCACCACGCTGGGTACGATGATCATCGTTTACGGTATCAACTCCCTGTACTACGACTTTGTCGGTGCTTCACCTATCTCGGGTTTTGACAGCGGCTTCTCGACCTTTACGCAAGGGTTTATCGCGCTGGGCAGCTTCCGCCTGTCGTATATCACCTTCTATGCGCTGATCGCGGTGGCCTTCGTCTGGATCCTGTGGAACAAAACGCGCTTTGGTAAAAACATCTTCGCAATCGGCGGTAACCCGGAAGCGGCGAAAGTCTCCGGCGTAAACGTTGCCCTGAACCTGCTCTTCATCTATGCGCTGTCCGGCGTGTTCTACGCCTTCGGCGGGATGCTGGAAGCGGGCCGTATCGGCTCTGCAACCAACAACCTTGGCTTCATGTACGAGCTGGATGCAATCGCAGCCTGCGTGGTGGGCGGCGTCTCCTTCAGCGGCGGCGTGGGTACCGTACTGGGCGTGGTGACCGGTGTGATCATCTTCACCGTCATCAACTACGGGTTGACCTATATCGGCGTGAACCCGTACTGGCAGTACATCATCAAAGGCGCCATCATTATCTTCGCGGTCGCGCTGGATTCACTGAAGTACGCGCGTAAGAAGTAATTGCTCCTCGCGTTATCCGGCCCGCTCACCGAGCGGGCTTTTTTTATGCCTTATGCCAGCTGTGACTCCTCTCGGGTCACGATGCGTTCAAACCAGTCGAGTTCAGAGAGCTTGCAGGCGACCCACTGTTCGGAAAAGGCGTCGCCCAGGCTGTCGGTGAGGTACTGACAGCGGGCAAAGATCTCAATCGCCTCCTGCTGAAACAGCGGCAGTTCGGGCCGATCGAGCTGCGGTTCGGGCAACTCCTCCTCGTCGATGTTTTCCAGCCCGTACAGCATGCCGGTGAGGATAGTGGCTGCCACCAGGTACGGATTGGCATCAGCCCCGGCCAGCCGGTATTCGATACGACGGTTGTGGTCATCCGAGCAGGGAATACGTAAAGCGGCAGAGCGGGTGTTATAGCCCCAGGAGTTAAATACGGGTTCCGTCAGGTTTTTACGCAGGCGACGAAACGCGTTGACGCCCGGCGCAAGAATGGCGATTGAGGCGGGCATCAGCGCCAGCTGACCCGCGATGCACAAGCGCATCATGCTGTTAAGCGCGTTCACCGGGGAAGCAAAGACGTTTTCGCCGTGACGATTGTTCAGGCTGAAATGGAAGTGCAGGCCGCTGCCGGACAGCTGGCTGAAAGGCTTAGCCATAAAGTTGGCCTGCAGGCCGTGCTTTTCGGCAACGTATCGGGTCAGGCGACGAAGCGCCAGCACGTTATCGCAGACTTCAACGACGCGATGGCCGTGCTTCAGGTTTAATTCGTACTGACCGGGCTCGGCTTCCGCCACGATCCCGGACAGCGGGATGCGCTGCAGGTGCGCCAGCTGTTCCAGCTCGTCAAACAGCGCCGCGTGGGCTGTCGTAGTATCCATGTGAAAACAGCCCTGATTTTGCGGATCCCGATCGTCATGCCCCGTCAGATAGAACTCGATTTCCGGGGCAACCACCGGGAAGAGACCGTGCTGGTGGAAGCGGGCCAGCACGTTCTGCAGTATCACGCGCGGTTCAAGCGGGCAGGGGTTGTTGTCGCTGTCTTTCATCGTCAGCAGGATCTGCGCGTTGTGCTGCGGATCCTGTGGAGAGGGGCGCAGGGAGCCGGCGACCGGAACGCAGAGTCGGTCCGGCTCATCATGAAGCGGGGCGGCGATTTTTCCTTTCTGATCCATCGAGTAGACCGAAAGGGGAAAATAGCAGCCTTTTTCCAGATTCAGCATGTTCTCCACCGACAGACGCTTGCCGCGCATCGTGCCGTTGATATCGTTCAGGTAAACGTCTACATGTTTCGTCTGCGGGTAACGTTCCAGATAATCTGCCACTTCTACTGAAATGTTGTGCTGCAGGGCGTCAATTTTTTCATCAAGCCAGAGACCGGAATTGAGTGCGCCAGGAAGTGATAAACCGGGAAAGTTAAAATACGGACGGAGACTTTTGAGGAAAAACGCATTCATTATTGAGTTCATAGTCATTCTTCAATGAAGCCGTAGCGGCAGTGAACTCAGCTTAAAGGGGGCGGCGTAAAGGGGGGATAAAAAGCGTCAGGCCCGGCGTAAAGAAAGTATAAAGGCGGTCCTGTTATTTCTCTTTTTTCTGCATATCAAGCAGCTGTTCGGGCGTGACGGCCGGGTAACCCTGCGCATCTTCCGGCACTTCGTGCATCGCCGGAATGGGCACCAGCGGGCCTAAAAAGCGCGGTTCGCGTTTGAAAATATACAGGTCTGCCAGAGCGCCAAAACGGGCGCCGAACTCGCGGACGCGCACGCTCAGCATATCTTTTGGCGACGGCACCGCGTAACACTGCGCCTGAATGCCCATATGCAGCGCGATAAACAGCGCGCGTTCGCAGTGGAAGCGCTGGCTGATGATGATGAAGTCGTTGGTGTCGAAGACTTTGCGCGTGCGCACGATGGAGTCCAGGGTGCGGAACCCGGCGTAGTCGAGCACGATATCGGCAGGGTCCACGCCCCCGGCAATCAGGTCCTTACGCATCGTCACCGGTTCGTTATAGCTTTGCAGAGCGTTATCCCCGCTCAACAGCAGGTAGTTAACCTTGCCGCTGTTGTAGGCGTTCAGCGCGCCCTGAATGCGGTAACGGTAATACTGGTTAATGACGCCGGTGCGGTAATACTTGGCGGTGCCGAGGACCACGCCAACCTGACGATAGGGCAGGTCCTGCAGGTCATCAAAGATGTAGGGGGCGGTTTTCCAGCTCATCCAGCGGTCGAGACCCAGCACGATCAACAGCAGTATGCCGACCAGGACAGACAGGCTGTAAAAAACGCGCTTTAACATGGAGATGGCTCGTTCGTGGATGAAATTTAACTCAGGCTACTTTACCCGCCTGGTTAGCGCAAGAAACAGCGACTCAACTGAGGGGTTTTTCAGCAAACGGGCGGGCATTTCTGCCCGCCGGAAGGATTACACCAGCAGTACGCGGTCAATCGTCGTACAGCCCAGCGCTTTAAGCGTTGCGGCAGTGGCATCCCACTGAATCAGCGGCGCATCGGCAATCTCGGCCAGAACGGCGCGCTGAATGTCCGGATAGTCATAGCCGTTCAGGCTCAGCAGGTTAAGTGCGCCCTGCAGCGGCGGCAGCGTTGGGTTAAACGCGGCGTTTTCCGCATAGCTGCCGGTGAAGATCCGGCCATCACGGCACTGCAGCGCCACGCCACTCGGGGACTTGCTGTACGGCGTGTGGCTCTTGTTGGCGGCGGCAATCGCCGCCTGGCTCAGGTCATCGCCGGACAGGGCGTAACCATGGTTCTGCTCGTCCATCAGCAGCGTTTTGATCTCCAGATCTTTCGGGCCAAACGCGTCTGGCAGATAATCCCCCAGCGTGTGCGGCGCGCGGCCTGGCAGGTTGATGCGCAGCTGCAGCCCGCTGTTCAGCTCGTTCATAAACTGACGGCAGTGGCCGCAGGGGGTGTAGTTAACGGTAATGGCGCTCAGGGCTTTTTCACCGCGCAGCCAGGCGTGGCTGATGGCGCTCTGCTCGGCGTGAACCGTTTGCTGCATGGTCGCGCCCAGGAACTCCATATTGCCGCCGAAGTACCAGGTACCGCTAACGCCGCGCGCAATGGCCCCGACGTTAAAGTGGGAGAGATCGGCCCGCGCGCAGGCGGCGGCCAGAGGGAGCAGTGCGAAAGCCAGCGCGTCTTCGTCCAGTCCCGTTGCCTGTTTCAGCATCGTGACCTGCTCCGCGGTCAGCAGAGCAGGGAAGTGTGCATCTGCCAGAACGGGAGCAAGGGCTGACTGCAAATTCTCAGCAAGCTGGGCGAAAGCAGCTTGAAAACGTGGGTGCATGGCGTTTGCCTCATAAAGGTTAATGGATCGGTAGTTTACGGAGCCGTCAGGGCTTTATATGTGATCCACTTCTCATTATGTATGCAACTTATGAAATCAAAATGAAATTTGCGCGACGCATCGCAAATTTTAGCCCATCACCGCCAGAATCAGCGGGAAAATGAACGGGGCCAGCAGGGAGGTGATAATCCCGCAGATCACCAGCGCCAGCGAGCTAAACGCCCCTTCCTGATAGTCCAGCTCCGCACAGCGGGCAGTGCCCAGGGCGTGGGAGGCGGTTCCCATCGACAGCCCACGTGCTGCTTTAGTATGAATACGCATACCGTTCAGCAGGGTGTGACCAAACACCGCGCCGAGAATACCGACGAAAATCACGCACATCGCGCTGATGGCCGGAATACCGCCGAGGCTGCCACCGACCGCCATCGCGATAGGCGTGGTCACCGATTTTGGCAGAATAGAGGCGGCAATCTGCGGGGATGCCCCCATCAATAGCGCCACCGACGTTCCGGTGATCATCGCCACCAGGCTGCCCACAAAACAGATGGTAATGATGGATTTCCAGCGGGCGCGGATCTGGTGGAGCTGCTCATATAACGGAAAAGCGAGCGCCACAACGGCAGGCTGTAGCAGGTCGTTTAAAATTTTGCTGCCGGCAAAGTAACGTTCGTAAGGAATGCCGGTAAGCAGCAGGAACGGAATGATCACTACCATTGCCACCAGCAGCGGGTTCAGCAACGGCATTTTGAAACGTGCGGCAAGCTTGCGCGCGGCGAAGAACACCACCAGGGTTAACGGCAGCGACCACCAGATATTGGCCATCATTTTTTTGTTTTCTCCCCGACCACGTTACGTTCGCCATGCACCAGATGCGAACTCCAGCTCACCACCAGGAAAACCACCAGCGTACTGACCGCGCAGGAGACCACAATCGGGCCGAACTGGGCCTTGAGCAAATCAAAATACTGCATGACCCCGACGCCGATAGGCACGAAAAGCAGCGCCATATAGCGAATGAGGACGAAGCAGCCGGGATTGACCCATTTTGCGGGCAGGATTTGCAGCGCCAGCAAAACGAAGAGGATCAGCATGCCGATAATGCTGCCGGGAATGACGATCGGCAGCAGCGACGCGATGAAAATTCCGGCATACAGGCAGGCGTAAATCAGGATGAATGCGCGCAGATATTGCCAGATAATGTTCAATGATTTGCTCATGGTGATAGTCCTTGCTGAAACGCATTCATCATACAATTAAACCTAAAAATGTGCCACGGATCACATCATGAATTTTGAGCATACCAGACATTCCAGAATGGAACGTCCGGTATCGCCTTACAGGGGCAGGCTACAGTTTAGAGGAAAGGGCGTGCGGTGGCGAAGTGACGAGCCAGTGAAATGTCTCTGAGTCAGGCATCGTGTTGGGCGATGAGTTTATCCAGAAAAGAAAACAGCACCTGGTTCATTTCGCGATAATCATGCGAGCGAAGTTTTTCTGCCGTTTCGACAAAACGGAATTCACCTGCGCGGCGGAGATCGTTCTGCGAATGTTCAATCAGCAACTCAACGACCTCCGGCGTCAGTTCCATATGGCACTGAAAACCGTATACCCGTTCGCCATATTGCACGATCTGACGGGGACAGCCCTCGCTGTAAGCGAGCACCTTAGCCTGCGGCGTCAACCCTGGCATGTCGTTATGCCAGTGACCGACGTTCAGCACGCTGCCAAAATCCTTAAACAGCGGGTTGGCCTTGCCTGCCTCAGTGAGCCTGACGGGAAATTTGCCGATCTCTTTTTCCGGGCTATGGCAAAACGCTGCGCCCAGCGCTTCACCGATAAGCTGCGAGCCCAGACAAACGCCAATCACCGTTTTACCGGCCTCTATTGCGCGGCTGATGAGTGCCTTTTCTGCCTGCGCATCAAACCAGGGGCACTCCTTAAGCGTGGTGGCAGGTGACTGCGGGCCTCCCATGATGATGAGCAAGTCTGTGCTCTCCAGGTCTTGGGGTAACGGATCGCCCTGATAAACTCTGGAGTAGCTCAGGCTACAGCCGCGATTTTTCCCCCAGATTTCATAAGCGCCTGGCGCTTCGAAATGTTCATGAATGATAAAATGAATGTGCATTGCGTCTCTCTCCGGTTACGTGTACAAGCAGCATCATAAGAGGAAGGGAGGAATCTGAAATGCCAACCATTATCGATAAAACGCCAATTCACGACGATGCTATCGGATGGTCAAGAGGGGCAATTAGCTATACGCGCGGCGAAGTGGATCCGCCTCACCGACATTCGCAGGGGCAACTTTTGTTTGCCATCAAAGGGGTGATGCTGGTCGAAACCGGCAATAAGCGTTGGGTCATACCGCCTCAGCGCGCGCTGTGGATCCCTCCCTTTCAGGAACACACCTACAGCGTGTTATCCACAACGGAGCTCCGCGCGGTCTGGTTTAGCCCGGCGCTGATATCGCAATGTGAACCTTTTAAGCGGAAAGAAGAGGTTCACGTGATTATGGCGACAGCGTTGTTCAAAGAGCTGATTGCCGGGCTGTTCAGCGCGGAATACCGGCCGGCAAGCCAGCGCAGCATGGCCGTTTTGCTGCTCGACATCCTCAGTGAGACGCAGCAGATTTCGGCCGAATTACCGATGCCCGTTGATGAGCGGTTACATCGCGTTGCCTGTGACATCATTGCCAACAATCTCTGGGATGTTTCTATGGAAAGGCTGGCGGAACAGGCCGCGATGTCTGAACGCACATTCTCACGCGCGTATATCAAAGATACCGGCTTCAGCTTCCGGGCCTGGCGACAGCGCGCAAGGATTTGTGCCTCGCTGGACCTGCTCGCCAACGGATACCCGGTTAAACAGGTGGCCTGGATGCTGGGGTTTTCCGGGCAGGCGGCATTTGCGGCGGCGTTTCGCGCCATTGTCGGGGCAACGCCGGCTGACTTTATCCCTGAACAGAAGCGCTTCCCAGCGATATAGAGAGCGGCTACTATAGCGCGTCTTTTTTTACAGGTACTGCTATGCGTGTTTTACTGGCCCCAATGGAAGGCGTGCTCGACTCCCTCGTGCGCGAGCTTCTGACCGAGGTGAACGATTACGATCTCTGCGTGACGGAGTTTCTGCGCGTGGTTGATATGTTGTTGCCGGTAAAATCCTTCTTCCGCCTGTGTCCCGAGTTGCACAACCAGAGCCGGACCTCTTCCGGCACGCTGGTGCGTATTCAGCTGCTCGGCCAGTATCCTGAATGGCTGGCGGAAAACGCCGCCCGCGCGGTTGAGTTGGGCTCTTACGGGGTGGATCTCAACTGCGGCTGCCCGTCGAAGCTGGTTAACGGCAGCGGCGGCGGGGCGACCTTGCTGAAAGATCCTGAGCTGATTTATCGCGGCGCGAAGGCGATGCGTGAGGCCGTGCCTTCGCATTTGCCGGTGACGGTGAAGGTGCGCCTGGGATGGGACAGCGACGCGCGGCAGTTTGAAATCGCCGATGCGGTGCAGCAGGCCGGGGCCACCGAGCTGGTGGTGCATGGCCGCACCAAAGAGGATGGCTACAAAGCCGAGCGCATTAACTGGCAGGCGATCGGTGAGATCCGCAAACGCCTCACCATTCCGGTGATCGCCAACGGCGAAATCTGGGATTACGAGAGCGCGAAGGCCTGTCTGAACGCCACCGGCTGCGATGCGGTAATGATCGGTCGCGGCGCGCTGAATGTGCCCAACCTCAGCCGGGTGGTAAAATATAACGAGCCGCGTATGCCGTGGGCAGACGTCGTTACGCTGCTGCAAAAATACAGCCGTCTGGAAAAGCAGGGCGACACCGGTTTGTATCACGTCGCGCGAATTAAACAGTGGCTGAGCTATTTACGCAAAGAGTATTCCGAGGCAACTTCTCTCTTTATGGAAATTCGAACATTAAGCAATTCTGCCGACATTTGTTTTGCTATTAATAATTATCGTCAATAATATTATTGTTTTAATGTTTTTAAATAACGCAGTGGAGTTCCAACTTATCGAATGAATTGAGAAACACTGTAATCAAAAAAAGTAACAGGGGGCTTTTGCCCCCTGTTACTTTTATATTAACTTCTCACCATTTTCCTTCCATCTTTTTCTAACTAAAGACTCAAACTTAATATCTTTTAGATCTAGTTTATCTGCATGTTCTAATATTATGACTTGAGGCATAAAACCAGATTTTTCTTTGATGTAATTTAAAATTGTAACAATGGTGTTAAATATATTTTCCACTTGTTTTAGATCTGAATCCTTCTCTTTTTGATTATTAAATCCGGAAGGGAAATAAACTTGACTTGGTTGGTCTAAAAAAAGGAAGGTTGGAATACATGATTTTTCCTCTGTAGCCAGTAAATATAAAATAGATAAAAATAAAGACAAATGACAAGCTAACCAGTTCGCACCACTTCCCATTTCATGTAGCCTAATCTCTTGGTCTCCCAATTTATGATAAAAATCGAAAGACTGAAGAGAAAAATGAAGGTTTGCTGGTTTTAACTCTTCTTCAAAATCGAGTTGATTACAAATTTGAGTCATTATAGAATTTAATCTTTTCTCATATGTAAGGTATTTTTCTTCAAGATTGTATGTTGCAATTTCCTTTTCTAGTCTTTCTATTCTAGATCTTAATTCTTTTGTTGAGTCATCTGAATTTATTATTTCATTGTTATTTAAATAAACAGAAATTAGAGTGCTAACTTGTCCGCGCATAAAGTTCGCTTTCTCGCGAAAACTTTTTGATTTGGCTAATTCTAATTTATTTCTCTCGAATGCCTTAATTTTACCATTTAATATCCGTAAGTTTCTCTTTATTTCGTCACGTCGTTTAATAAGATTTTCCATTTCAGTGGTAATATCTTCGTGGAAAATTTGTAGTTTTGAAAGATCTTGTACTAAAACTGTTTGATGTTGAATTAGAGACTCTAATTCCTGAGATAATGCAGATTGCTTGCTTTCACAAAGAGGACATTTCAATATGTCTGGAGAAGAAATATCAAAAGTTTTTTTTATTTTATTCAGCTCTGTTGCATGCTCAACGGAGATTGAATTGCATAGCTCTAATTTAGATATTTTTTCATTAATACTTGCTAGTTCAAGGTTGCAGTTATCTTGATCTTTTATATAATCTTTGTACAAACTTTCTGTTTGCCCTGAGCCATATGCCATATCTGGGACTGAGGGAAGATCAGTTGCAATCTTCAATATTTGGTTATAGTTTAAGTCTTCAGTTAATTTATAATCAATAAATGCTAAGTAATTTTCAATTAGATCTTTTAAGGTTTTTTTCTTTTGATCATACGTGGCTTTATAATTTCGTTCTAATTTCTCTTGAGTCCTGAGCTTTTTATATGTATCATCAAGCTCACGAATTAATCTATAATAATTCCCATCTACCCAACCAAGAAATATTGGTAATTCCTTGATGGTTCTATCTCGCTTGATAAAATCATGGAAGCGATAAAATAGAGCATGTTTATTGGCAATTAAATTCTGATGCTGAAATAATAAAGAAACAGCGTTTCTAATAGAGGCCTTTCCATGATGGAAACTATTTTCATCGTCTCTTAAATTAGATACTGATAATCCGAGATAGCTTTCAAATTTTTTCTGAGCTTCTTTGATTGATGCCGGAGCTATTTTTTCAAAATAGCTTAAGCTTAATGGTGATATTTTTGTTATATCAACTTCTTGTCTAATGTATGCTTTGGAACTCATTCCTGTCTTAAATGCAGGTCTACCGATAACAATGAAGCTCTTGCCTAATTGAAATACGATTGAATAGAAATCCGAAAAGGAGGTTATTATTCCTTTTGGTATACTGGAAGTTTTAGCAAATAAACAGTAATCAACTATTTCTAATAATGCACTTTTACCAGTTTTAGAATCGCCAGTTATAACATTCACACCATCCGTGAATTCAACAAATCTATGTTCACCATTATTATTGAATATATTTATAGATTTAATAATTGCTTTCATTTAGATTGCTCCAAATTTTATAATGATATCTAATGAGTCTTCTTTTGCTAACATTGCGCCGAGATTATATGCAGCCTTATAATGTTTCTTTTTATACTCATCATTTTCTGTAATGGATTTTATTGGTTCATGAAGGGTAATGTGACTGTTTATAGATAATTTACCTAATGATGATAATATAATAATGGCTTTTTTAGTAACTGGTTTATAATGTTCAATATTCCATTTTGATTTAAAATATGAGCTTTGCAAGTTACTATTAGTTAATAGTTTACTCATGTTTGATTTAATGTTGCCTTTCGATAGATGTTCTAAAGCATTCTCATCGAGCAAAATAGGAATTGCAAGGAAGATTAATTCAAATTCTAATCCATCTTTTTTTATTCTTTGCGCACCACTTAAAAAACTTTCGAGTAAAGAAGCGATCCATAAAGGAGAGTGTAATAGTGCAATAAAATCAATCGGTTTCATTGTTCTTTACCTCAAAATGCCATGAGAAATTTTTCTGCTCAACATGAGAATGAATTCTTCCCTTCTGATAGTATTTTTCCATGGAATGTACATTCCGTATTTGTTTCGTTTCTAACAGCAAACAGTCTGAGTACATAATTTTTGATTGATTTGTTACGTTAATCGGGGTGCTCATTAATTGCAAAGTATTGATATGTTTTAATTTTAATAAATCGAGATCTTGTAATAAATCATCTTCAAAATCTTCAAGATGATTTACCAAAGTTGAATGCAACCTAAGAAGTTTTAGTAAGCTTTTTTCTGAGCGAAGATAATCTATTACTGCATCAGTTATCATCTTTTCGCCAATCTCTATAGATTCTAGTTCCTTAACGAAATAGTAATTATTTGATTTTTCCTCTATGACATCTGTTTTAGACACTACTGGAAATGGATAATCTTTCTGAACATAAGGCATCGAAAAACCTATCATTTCTCTTATGAACTCATTATATTCTATATGCCACGTATCTGAGTTTTTTATTGCTTTTAATGATATAAAGCCCAACATTCTTTCTATGAATGATTCCTTGTGAATGTCAGGGATTAATTTAAAAGCATCATGTGATTTAAGTTCCTCAAGCTTATCCATTATGTTTGGCTGCGATGATATTATATTTATTTTATCAAGAAGAGATAAAATCTCTTCATCACTTCGTAGTAATAATTCATTATGATATTTCTGTATTGTTTGGGTAGGTATGACTTTCTTTAATCGTTCTTTTTTTATCTTTGATGATAAATTATTCCAATCGAAAAATATTGACTCTTCTTTAATGTCTGAAGTTGTTAATAATTCAAATCGTGTAAAGCCTGAATAAACTGCATGCTCAGACATTAAGTTGTATAATGTCTTCCAAAAGTCTCTGTGTGTATCATTAAGAAATGTATCAGACATATGATGTTTAACTTCAGTACTAGTTCCATTATGAGCTACATCACCAAAGCATTCGATCCAAATAATATCATTCTCTTTTCCACTCAAGCATCTTTCTAACGCTATAAATTTCTGGTATTCGAAACCCAATATGTTTGAGGTGGCATTATTAGATACTCCTGACATGATTACCTCCCTGATATATAAACGAAGTCTACTATAACTCCTATATAGAGTAACTTGTAAACAAAAATTTTAATACTGTGTGAATATACAGGTAAGTGTTGTTTCGATATGTTTTTTTTAAGAAAAGACATTACTGGATATTCATTTTATTTGAAATGGTTAACTTTGTTAATTAATTGTTGATTTGACTTATCATCTTTATGCAGCGCTTTTTCCGCGACAACGGCATTCAGCTTGAAGTCACGGATGCCGACCGCGAGGCGCTGAAATCGACCGTCGATTTTATCTCGTTCAGCTACTACATGACGGGCTGCGTCACCGCGGATGAGGCCCTCAACCAGCAGGCGCGGGGCAACATCCTGAGCATGGTGCCAAACCCGCATCTGGCCAGTTCCGAATGGGGCTGGCAGATTGACCCCATAGGTCTGCGTACCCTGTTAAACGTGCTCTGGGATCGCTATCAGAAGCCGTTGTTTATCGTGGAAAATGGCCTCGGCGCGAAGGATAAACCGGGGGCGGACGGCGTGGTGCAGGATGACTATCGCATCAGCTACCTTAACGACCATCTGGTACAGGTGCGAGAAGCGATTGAAGACGGCGTTGAGGTGATGGGCTATACCAGCTGGGGGCCAATCGATCTGGTGAGCGCGTCTAAAGCTGAGCTTTCTAAGCGCTACGGCTTTATTTACGTGGACCGTGACGACAGCGGTAAAGGCACCCTGGCGCGCAGCCGTAAAAAGAGTTTCTACTGGTATAAAGAGGTGATTGCCACGAAGGGGGGATCGCTGAAAGCCTGAGATGAATAACCTCGCCCGGCGCAGTGCCGGGCAAATAGATCAGAAAATCATTTTGAATACGCCGGTAACCACTAACAGCCCTATCAAAAATATAATTAAAATAACCCACAGTAATATTTTCATTCCCTTCTCCTGCCCGTGTATGACACTGAATAAGTGTAGCAGCTAATTCATAATTCGCATGAATATATTGAATTTACTCATTGTGGTTGGAAATAAATTGCCGAATATGAAAATGTATGACAATTTGCGGATTGCCACGCGTTACTAAAAAACAGAGCGGCATCAAGCGTAATTTGCGCCTTTAATTTTTTGAGTTATGGCGTAATGAAACGTTCTCTTATTTTATCTCTGAGTGCTCCTCTTGTCTTAATGCTGGCTGCCTGCGCGCCGGAACATGCCAGCGTGTCGCCGATTAAAACGCAAGCCGCTGCGGCGTCGGTGAATACACGGCTAAGTCAAACCAGCTGGCCGAAAAACGAATGGTGGAAAGACTATAACGATCCGCAGCTTAATTCGCTGATTGCGAAGGCGCTAAATGATGCGCCGGATATGCAAATCGCCCGTCAGCGCATTACGCTTGCCGAAGCCCAGGCCAAAGCCGTAGTGGCTGCTGACGGTCCGCAGATTGATTTTTCCGCCGATGCGGAACGCCAGAAAATGTCCGCCGAAGGGCTGATGGGGCCCTTTGCCTTCACCGACCCGGCTGCAGGCACCACCGGGCCGTGGTACACCAACGGCACCTTCGGACTGACCGCAGGCTGGGATCTCGATCTGTGGGGGAAAAATCGCGCCCGGGTCGAGGCCCGGATTGGCAAAGTGAATGCGCAAAAAGCGGAGCTGGAGCAGACCCGACAGCTGCTGGCCGGCAGCGTGGCGCGGCTCTACTGGGAGTGGCAAACCCAGGCCGCCGCGGGTGAGGTTCTCGCGCAGATCAAACATGAACAGGACAACATTATTGGTGCGGACCGCCAGCTGTATCAGCACGGGATCACCTCCTCCGTGGAGGGTGTGGAAACAGATATCAACGCCAACAAAACCGAAGAGCAGCTGGCAGAAGTCAACGGGAAGATGAAAGCCGTCGAGGCGCGTCTGGTCGCGCTGACGAATTCCTCCTCCGTAACGCTTACTCGCCAAGCGCTGCCGACGGCAGACGCTTCGTTACCATCGACGCTCGGTTATGAACTGCTGGCACGCCGTCCGGATCTTCAGGAGGCGCACTGGTATATCGAAGCCTCCATGAGCGAGGTGGAGGCTGCCAGAGCGGCGTTCTATCCTGACGTGAACCTGATTGCGTTCTTACAGCAGGATGCCCTGCATCTGAGCGATCTATTTCGCGCTTCAGCGCAGCAGATGGGCGTGACCGCCGGATTGACGCTGCCGATTTTTGACAGCGGCAGGCTGAACGCCAGCCTGGATATCGCCCAGGCGCAGAACAATCTCTCGGTTGCGAACTACAACAAAGCGGTGGTCGAAGCGGTCAATCAGGTGGCGCGCACGGCCAGCGAAGTCGAAGCGCTGACGGCGAAGAACCGCCATCAGCAGCAGGTCGAAAAAGATGCGGCGCGGGTTGTGGCGCTGGCGCAGGCGCGTTTCAGCGCGGGGATCGTTGCTGGCTCCCGGGTCAGTGAAGCCAGAATACCGGCCCTCAGGGAACAGCTCGCTGGAGTGCTGCTGAAAGGCCAGTATGTTGACGCCACGCTGCAGCTGACGTCGGCGCTGGGCGGTGGCTATCACCACGGCTAAAAAAGGTCATTATCTATACTTACCTCTTTGCAGTTTTTCAGGAGGTGAGTATGACCAGAGTAGCGATTGTGACCGCATCGGATTCCGGCATTGGTAAAACTACGGCCCTGATGCTCGCCGGGCGCGGGTTTGACATTGGCGTCACCTGGCACTCGGATGAAAAAGGGGCGCTGGAAACCTGCCGCGAGGTCGAAGCGCAGGGGCAGCGCGCGGAGGCTATCCATCTTGATTTGAGCACACTGCCGGAAGGCGCAGAGGCCATTGAAACGCTGATTGCGCGTTTTGGTCGACTGGACGTGCTGGTCAACAATGCGGGCGCGATGACCAAAGCGCCGTTTCTTGATATGCCGTTTGACGACTGGCGGACGATTTTCACCGTCGACGTGGACGGCGCATTTCTCTGTTCACAAATTGCCGCCCGGCAGATGGTGAAGCAGGGGGAAGGGGGGCGAATTGTGAACATTACCTCGGTGCATGAGCACACGCCGCTGCCGGAGGCGAGCGCCTACACCGCGGCAAAACATGCGCTCGGCGGGTTAACCAAATCCATGGCGATGGAACTGGTTAAGCACAATATTCTGGTGAACGCCGTCGCGCCGGGAGCCATTGCCACACCGATGAACGACATGGACGACAGCGAAGTGAAGGAAGGCTCAATGCCGGAAATCCCGCTGGCAAGGCCGGGCCACACCAAAGAGATTGCCAGCCTGGTGGCGTGGTTGTGCGACAGCGACGCCAGCTATACAACAGGGCAATCGTTTATCGTCGACGGGGGCTTTATGCTGGCGAACCCGCAGTTTAAGCCGGAGGGGTAGATACCTTATTCCCTCTCCTCGTGGGAGAGGGCATCACGCCGCACCCCGCTACTCCTCATCCCGCGTCTTTTCCCGATGCTTCAGCCACAGCCTGACCCCAATCACCGCCACCACCACCAGAATCAGCCACGCCCAGTGCTTCAGGTGCTGGTCGAGATTATGCAGCCATGGCGCAATCACTTCGCCCCCGACGTAGCCGAGCGTCGTAAAGATCAGCGCCCAGGCAATCGCCCCCACAATATTGAGTGGCAGGAAAATTTTTGGCGGCAGATGGCTGGCGCCAATCAGTATCGGCCCGATGATGCGAAAGCCATACATAAAGCGCGTGCCGATGACGAACAGATAGGGATGACGCTGAATGAGCCGTTGAGCGCGGCGGATTTTTTTCTGATGCTTTGCGAAACGCTTAAGCAGCGTGGGCCCGAAGCGCAGCCCGAGAAAGTAGAGCAGCTGATCGCCAATCATCCCGCCCAGCGCGACTGCGGCAACGACCAGCGGGAATTTCAGCAATCCCTGATGCGCGGCGACGCCGCCTAACAGCGTGATGGTTTCACCTTCCGCCACGCTACCGATGACCAGCGCGGCATAGCCATATTGTTCAATGAGTGCGTTAATATCCATTACGTAAATGTTATCTCCCTCTTCGTGCCTCGTTTAATCATATACCCCATGAATCAACAGCGGGGAAATCAACGGAAATTTCCCACTGTACAGAAAATAATCTAAAGCCTGCATTATACTTAAGGTATCGCTGACGGGCCGACAACAAGGGGGCGCTATGAACCATGTCTGGGGACTTTTCTCCCATCCCGATCGTGAAATGCATGTCATTAAAAGTGAGAACGAAACGGTCTCGCATCATTACACGCACCATGTGCTGCTGATGGCGGCGGTGCCGGTAATATGCGCTTTTATCGGAACAACACAAATCGGCTGGAACTTCGGTGACGGCACCGTGGTTCAGCTTTCCTGGTTTACCGGGCTCTATCTGGCCATTGTTTTTTATGGCCTGATGCTGGCGGGTGTGGCGATAATGGGGCGTGTCATTCACTGGATGGCGCGTAACTACCCGCAACGTCCATCGCTGGCGCACTGTATGGTCTTTGCCGGATATGTCGCGACCCCGCTGTTCTTAAGCGGTATTGTTGCGCTCTATCCACTGGTCTGGCTGTGCGCGCTGATCGGTACCATTGCCCTCTTTTACACCGGGTATCTGCTGTATCTGGGGGTTCCAACCTTCCTGAATATCAATAAAGAAGAGGGCCTGAGCTTCTCCAGCTCTACGCTCGCCATCGGCGTGCTGGTCCTGGAGGCGCTACTGGCGCTGACGGTCATCCTTTGGGGTTATGGATACCGTCTCTTCTAAGCTCACTGCATTGCTGGCGTAAATGCCAGCAATGCAGCATCTGTTCACGATTATCCGCTGGCGACAACGTCCGGTGACCGCTATGATGCCGAAGCCAGCCTGTGTTTATCCGTTGATACAGGCGGTGTACGTCATGACGTGCGTGAATAATTATCAGAAGTCTCACCATGCTGAAATTCCGAGTCTCTTTACTTAGCCTGGCGCTGTTGCTGGGCGCGTCCGCTGCCGTGCCGGCCGCCGCTAAAACGCCCGCGATGACCGCCGCCGCTGCCCAACCGCAAATTGCTTCCGGCAGCGCGATGATTGTCGATCTCAACACCAATAAGGTGATTTACGCCAGCCATCCGGACCTGGTGCGCCCGATCGCCTCGATTACCAAATTAATGACCGCGATGGTGGTGCTTGATGCCCATCTGCCGCTGGACGAAAAGCTTAAAGTGGATATCAGCCACACGCCGGAAATGAAAGGGATCTACTCTCGCGTGCGTCTGAACAGTGAAATCAGCCGTAAAAATATGCTGCTGCTGGCGCTGATGTCGTCTGAAAACCGTGCGGCGGCGAGCCTGGCGCACCACTATCCGGGCGGCTATGACGCGTTTATCCGCGCGATGAATGCGAAAGCCAAAGCGCTGGGGATGACCAATACGCATTATGTTGAACCGACGGGTCTGTCGATCAATAACGTCTCCACGGCCCGCGATCTGACGAAACTGCTGATTGCCAGCAAACAGTATCCGCTGATTGGTCAGCTCAGTACCACCCGTGAAGAGATGGCGACCTTTGCGAACCCGGCCTATTCGCTGCCGTTCCGCAATACTAACCACCTGGTATACCGTGATAACTGGAATATTCAGTTAACGAAAACCGGCTTTACCAACGCGGCAGGACACTGTCTGGTGATGCGCACAGTGTTTAACGGTAAGCCGGTGGCGCTGGTGGTGATGGATGCCTTCGGCAAATATACGCACTTTGCGGACGCGAGCCGCCTGCGTACCTGGATTGAGACCGGGAAAGTGCAGCCCGTTCCGGCCGCAGCATTGACGTATAAAAAGCAGAAAGCGGAACAGATGGCGACGGCGCAGAACGACTGAGCCGTTTGTCAGCGCCGGGTGGCGGCTTCGCCTTACCCGGCCTACAAAGACCTCGACACGTAGGCCTGGTAAGCGAAGCGCCACCGGGCGAAAGCGCCTACTCCGGCAGCGTCCAGTCTCCATCGTTGAGCGGGCGCTGCATAATCACCGTATCCCGCCAGTCGCCTTTCTTATACCCGACGCTGCGCAGCTGACCGACAATCTCGAAGCCGTGCTTTTTATGCAGCCGCAGCGAGCCTGAATTATTGTTGCCATCCCCCACAACGGCAATCATCTGGCGCCACGGGCCTTCCTCGCAGCGGGCGATCAGCGCATCCATTAATGCCGAGCCAAAACCGCGCCCGGTAATGCTGGCATCCACGTAAATCGACTCTTCCAGGGTATAGCGGTAGGCGTGTCGCGGACGATAAGGCGTGGCGTAGCAGTAACCCACCACGATGCCGCGATACAGCGCGATAAGCCACGGTAAACCGCTCTCAGCCACGCTTTTCATACGATGACGCATTTCATCAACGGTGGGGGGGACTTCTTCAAATGACGCGCGCCCGTGAAGCACATGCCAGGCATAGATGGCGGCGATGGCATGCACATCATCGGGAAGGGCATCGCGCACTTCCAGTTCGGTCTCGGATAAAACATCAACAGCCGACATGATGTGCCTGCTCCTCGTAATAGAATGCCGGAGAAACGTTACTCCGGCGTCAGAGAGTCACTCTATTACGATTAAGGCGCGCTAAACAATCTCTCAAATTTGGCTGTAGGAATTAATCAGACGCTTGCGTTATGCGCTGCTCCGCATCTGCGCTCTCTTTCCAGTATTTCTTCCGTGTTGTTTTACCAATGCCGGGATTCATGCTATTTGTAGGGTCATTCTCGCGATAAAACTGCTTAAGTGCATCAGGGGCTTTATAAAGATGCCCGACGTTATGTTCCGCAGGATATTGTGCGCCACGTTCACGCAGGAGGGCGAGCATCTGCTCCTTCAGTTCGTGTGCATCGACCCCTTTTTTGACGATGTAATCCTGATGGAAGACATAACACATAAAGTGGCCGTAATAGAGCTTGTGCACCAGCTTGCTGTCGATTTCCGGTGGGAGGTGCTCAAACCACTCGGTGTCGTTACGGCGCAGGGCGATATCCAGCGCCAGAATATCTTCCACCTCTTCGGAATGCACCGCCTGATAACGGATGGCGGCTCCTGCGGCAGCAAAACGGTGCAGGAAGGCTTTGCTGCCTTCTTCCGGCGTGCAGGCAAAGAAATCGCCTTCAGCGGTTTTGAAAAATTCAGTCAGCCAGGTCTGCGCTTCGGCGATCCCGTCCCCGGCCATTTTCAGCAGCAG
Source organism: Enterobacter sp. ECC-019 (assembly GCF_043974075.1). Classification (NCBI taxonomy): domain Bacteria; kingdom Pseudomonadati; phylum Pseudomonadota; class Gammaproteobacteria; order Enterobacterales; family Enterobacteriaceae; genus Enterobacter; species Enterobacter sp. ECC-019. Next base: position 3,867,022 of record NZ_CP143759.1, on the reverse strand, counting down.
GTGGTGTTCGTACTTATCGCGCCAGGTTTTCATTCTCTCCGGTAAATGCGCCGGGAAAACGTTGCCCAGCTTCTGCATAAAGCGGTCAGTGAAGTGGGGTTTGAACAGCGACACTTTCTCCAGCATCGCGTCGGTGCGGCCCTTCATAGTGAAGAAGAACGGCATTTTGTCGGTGCCGAGCTTGTCGATCATCAGGAACGTATCTTTGCCGTAACGCTCGGCGATGTCGTAAATGTCCCGGTGCATGTACTCGCCCGCCACCGGCAGATGGCTGAATTCGCCCAGAATATGACGGCGAATTTCGGTCAAAACCTCAGGCTGATTGGTACCGATGTAAAACACCTGCTGCTTTTTCTCTGCCGGGAAGGTATCCAGGCGCACGGCAAAAACGGCAAGCTTCCCGGCGCAGCCGGAGGATTCAAACAGGCGGTCCGGGTCGGCGTTGTAGCGCGCTGGCGTAGCGGCGTCGATATCCCGCACGCGGGTCACGTAGTCGTGATCGTGCGCATGACGGCCATCGTGCTGCACGTCTTCGTCCTTCACGCGATCGTCGTCGAGCTTGCTGAGGATCTGCTCCGGCGTTACGCCGAGATCAATCCCCAGATGGTTCACCAGCGTCAGCTTGCCGTTTTCGTCAATACGGGCAAACAGCGACATCTCGGTGTAGGCCGGGCCGCGCTGCACCAGCGAGCCGCCGGAGTTGTTGCAGATCCCACCGACCACCGAGGCGCCAATACAGGAGGAACCAATCACCGAGTGCGGTTCACGACCCAGCGGTTTAAGCGCTTTTTCCAGGGAGTAAAGCGTCGTGCCGGGGAACGCGAGCACCTGCTCGCCTTTATCCAGCAGGTGAAGCTTGTCGAGGCGCAGGGTGCTGATAATCACGATCTCACGATCGTAATCGTTGCCGTTCGGCGTGGAGCCTTCTGTCAGGCCGGTATTGGCGGCCTGCATTAAAATAATCTTGTCGGCGGCGACGCAGGCACTCAGGACGCGCCACAGCTCCAGCAGCGTGCCGGGGAAGACCACCGCCAGCGCCTCGCCCTGACCGGAGCGGAAACCTTTACGGTAGCGGGCGGTTTTGGCCGGGTCGGTAAGCAGGTGAGAGGAGCCAACCAGGCGCGACAGTTCGTTAATAAAAGCGGTGTTATCGTTTGTTCGAACAGAAGTCATCTTCCACTCCTTGTGGTGGGGCAAAATTCTCGCTGTAAAGCATAGCGCGATTAACTGTTAAGCGGTCGAGTATTCACGAGAAAAATCAGAGAATAACCCTGCAACGTTCTGAGGGTTTGTGGCACACTGCGCTTTTCGCACGGTATGGCCGAGATCGTCCGGCGGTTATTGATGAGAGAGTAAAACGACATGAAATGGCTATGTTCTGTAGGTGTCGCCGTCAGCCTGGCGCTGCAACCTGCGCTGGCAGAGGATTTGTTTGGCAATCACCCGCTCACGCCTGAAGCACGGGACGCGTTTGTCACGGAATTGCTCAAGAAAATGACGGTCGATGAGAAAATCGGCCAGCTGCGTCTTATCAGCGTCGGCCCGGATAACCCGAAAGAGGCCATCCGCGAGATGATCAAAGACGGGCAGGTCGGGGCGATCTTTAATACCGTCACCCGCGAGGATATCCGCAAGATGCAGGATCAGGTGATGGGTCTCAGCCGCCTGAAAATTCCGCTCTTCTTCGCCTATGATGTGGTGCACGGCCAGCGTACCGTCTTCCCCATCAGCCTCGGCTTAGCCTCCTCCTTTAACCTCGATGCGGTGAAAACCGTCGGGCGCGTGTCCGCCTATGAAGCGGCGGACGACGGCCTGAACATGACCTGGGCGCCAATGGTGGACGTCTCGCGCGATCCGCGCTGGGGCCGCGGCTCGGAAGGTTTTGGTGAAGATACGTATTTAACCTCCACGATGGGTAAAACCATGGTGGAAGCGATGCAGGGTAAAAGCCCGGCGGACCGCTACTCGGTGATGACCAGCGTCAAACACTTCGCGGCCTATGGCGCAGTCGAAGGCGGTAAAGAGTACAACACCGTCGACATGAGCCCGCAGCGCCTGTTCAACGACTATATGCCGCCGTACAAGGCAGGGCTGGATGCGGGCAGCGGCGCGGTGATGGTCGCGCTGAATTCGCTGAACGGCACGCCTGCGACCTCTGACTCCTGGCTGCTGAAAGACGTGCTGCGCGACCAGTGGGGCTTTAAAGGCATCACCGTTTCTGACCACGGCGCGATTAAAGAGCTGATTAAACACGGCACGGCGTCCGATCCGGAAGATGCGGTGCGCGTGGCGCTCAAGTCTGGCATCAACATGAGCATGAGCGACGAGTACTACAGCAAATACCTGCCGGGGCTAGTGAAGAGCGGCAAGGTCACGATGGCGGAGCTGGACGATGCCGCGCGCCACGTGCTGAACGTGAAATACGACATGGGGCTGTTTAACGATCCGTACAGCCACCTGGGTCCGAAAGATTCTGACCCGGCAGATACCAATGCAGAAAGCCGTCTGCACCGCAAAGACGCGCGTGAAGTGGCGCGCGAAAGTCTGGTGCTGCTGAAAAACCGCCTCGACACGCTGCCGCTGAAAAAATCCGGCACCATTGCCGTGGTGGGCCCGCTGGCCGACAGCAAGCGCGACGTGATGGGCAGCTGGTCTGCCGCGGGCGTGGCCGATCAGTCCGTGACCGTGCTGACCGGGATCAAGAGTGCCGTCGGTGAAAACGCGAAAGTGGTGTACGCCAAAGGGGCGAACGTCACCAACGATAAAGACATCGTCACCTTCCTCAACCAGTACGAGGAAGCGGTGAAGGTCGATCCGCGCACGCCGAAGGAGATGATCGACGAGGCGGTGAATACCGCGAAGCAGTCTGACGTGGTGGTCGCGGTCGTGGGCGAAGCGCAGGGTATGGCGCACGAGGCCTCCAGCCGGACCGATATCACCATTCCGCAGAGCCAGCGCGATCTGATCGCCGCCCTGAAAGCCACCGGCAAGCCGCTGGTGCTGGTACTGATGAACGGGCGTCCGCTGGCGCTGGTGAAAGAGGATCAGCAGGCTGACGCTATTCTGGAAACGTGGTTCGCCGGTACCGAAGGCGGTAACGCCATCGCCGACGTGCTGTTTGGTGATTACAACCCGTCGGGCAAGCTGCCGATGTCTTTCCCGCGTTCCGTCGGGCAGATCCCGGTGTACTACAGCCACCTGAACACCGGTCGTCCGTACAACGCCGACAAGCCGAACAAGTACACGTCTCGTTACTTCGACGAAGCTAACGGCCCGCTGTATCCGTTTGGTTACGGCCTGAGCTACACCACCTTCAAGGTTTCTGACGTGAAAATGTCGGCACCAAGCCTGAAGCGTGACGGCAAAGTTACCGCCAGCGTTGAGGTGACCAACACCGGCAAGCGCGAAGGGGCAACGGTGATTCAGATGTACGTTCAGGATGTCACCGCGTCGATGAGCCGTCCCGTGAAGCAGCTGCGCGGCTTCGAGAAGGTCAACCTGAAGCCTGGCGAAACCCAAACTATCAGCTTCCCGATTGACGTGGATGCGCTGAAGTTCTGGAACCAGCAGATGAAATACGATGCGGAACCCGGCAAGTTTAACGTCTTTATCGGCGTGGACTCCGCCCGCGTGAATAAAGGCGAGTTCGAGCTGCTGTAACCTTTCTCTCCTTTGCATCCCCCGTCCTGCGGGGGATGCGTCTTACCTTATGCTAAAAAGGCATTTTGACGGTTAATTCGGCCGTTTTAAGCTACGCTTTTCTCTCAAGCCTCTGAAAAAGGCAGCAAAATAAATGAGGATAGTAGAATGACGATTGCAAAGGGGATGTTGGGATCTGCGGTGCTGCTGGCGGCGCTGAGTCTGCCGCTACAAGCAGCGGAGCCGGTAAAAGTGGGCTCAAAGATCGATACCGAAGGGGCGCTGCTCGGCAATATTATTTTGCAGGTACTGGACAGCCACGGCGTGAAAACCGTCAATAAAGTCCAGCTCGGCACCACGCCCGTCGTGCGCGGCGCGATCACCTCCGGCGAGCTGGATATCTATCCGGAATACACCGGCAACGGCGCGTTCTTCTTCAAACAGGAAAACGATCCGGCATGGAAAAATGCCAAAGCCGGATATGAGAAAGTCAAAAAGCTGGACGCGGAACAGAACAAACTGGTCTGGCTGACCCCGGCCCCGGCCAACAATACCTGGACTATCGCGGTGCGCAAGGACGTGGCGGAGAAAGGTAAGCTGACCTCGCTTGCGGATCTCAGCCGCTATCTGAAAGAGAAGGGCGACTTTAAGCTCGCGGCGTCCGCGGAGTTTATCGAGCGTCCTGACGCGCTGCCCGCGTTTGAAAAAGCCTACGGCTTCAAGCTCGACCAGGCGCAGCTGCTCTCTCTGGCGGGCGGGGATACCGCGGTGACCATCAAAGCGGCGGCGCAGCAAACCTCTGGCGTTAACGCGGCCATGGCCTACGGTACTGACGGCCCGGTGGCGGCGCTCGGTCTGCAAACCCTGACCGATCCTAAAGGCGTACAGCCGATTTACGCCCCGACCCCCGTCGTGCGTGAGGCGGTGCTGAAAGCCTATCCGGAAATTGCCGACTGGCTGAAACCGGTCTTCGAAAAGCTGGATGAAAAAACGCTGCAGCAGCTGAATGCCAGCATTGCCGTCGAGGGGCTGGATGCCAAAAAAGTGGCCGCCGACTTCCTGAAACAACAAGGGCTTGTGAAGTAACGGGACAAGGCTGTGCCAATAAAATGTCATAACCGCGTACTGCTGCTGTTGGCCTGCGTGGCCATCGCGGCAGTCGCGCTGCCCTTTGTGAATGTCGCCCCTAACCGCCTGATGTCAGGGGAGGGGCGCTATCTCTGGGATGTGTGGGCGTTCACGCCGTGGTGGCTGGCGGCGGCGCTGGGCGCGTGGGTTGCGCTATCGCTCTGGCAAGGGCGCACGGCGCAGTGGCTGACGCTGCTCCTTGCTGAAGGGCTGTTTATCCTCCTCTTCTGGGGAGCCGGGCAGGCGGCGACGCATATGGCGTCAGCGGAAAGTCCGCTGGCGAGAACCACGGTGGGCAACGGCCTCTGGCTGTGGCTGGCTCTGTGTCTGCTGGCCAGCAGCGATGCCATTCGTCGACTCATTTCCAGCGCCGTCTGGCGCTGGGTGCTCAACGCGCAGATATGGTGCATTCCCTTGTTCCTGCTGTTCAGCGGGGAGCTGAACAATCTCTCGCTGCTGAAAGAGTACGCCAACCGTCAGGAGGTGTTTGATGATGCCCTGGCGCAACACCTGACGATCCTCTTCGGCACGCTCTTTCCGGCGCTTCTGCTCGGGATACCCCTTGGCATGTGGTGCTATCGTCATCCTTCACGCCAGGGCGGGGTCTTTGCCGTACTCAACGTGATCCAGACCATTCCTTCCGTCGCGCTGTTTGGCCTGCTGATTGCCCCGCTGGCCGGGCTGGTGAAGTCATTCCCGGTGCTGGGAACGCTCGGCATAGCCGGAACGGGGTTAACGCCCGCGCTCATCGCGCTGGTGCTGTATGCGCTGTTGCCGCTGGTGCGCGGCGTGGTCGCGGGGCTGGGCCAGGTCGCGCCGGATGTGCTGGAAAGCGCCCATGCGATGGGGATGAGCGCACGGCAGTGTTTCTGGAGAATTCAGCTCCCGCTGGCGCTGCCCCTGCTGCTGCGCAGCCTGCGGGTGGTGGCGGTACAAACCGTCGGCATGGCGGTGATTGCGGCGCTGATTGGCGCGGGCGGCTTTGGCGCGCTGGTGTTCCAGGGGCTGCTGAGCAGTGCGCTCGATCTGGTGTTACTGGGCGTAGTGCCCACGATTGCACTGGCGGTTGTCGTCGACGCGCTGTTTGCCTTATGGCTCGCGCTGCTCAGGAGAAGAGCCAATGATTGAATTTCACGATGTCAGTAAAACCTTTGCCGGTCGCCCGGCGGCGAGCCACCTGAACCTGAACTTTGCCGAGGGCGCGTTTTCCGTGCTGATTGGCACCTCCGGGTCGGGAAAATCCACCACCCTGAAGATGATCAACCGGCTGGTGGAGCATGACAGCGGGCTGATCCGCTTTGCCGGAGAAGAGATCCGCAGCCTGCCGGTGCTGGAGCTGCGCCGTCGGATGGGCTATGCCATTCAGTCTATCGGCCTGTTTCCCCACTGGACGGTGGCGCAGAACATCGCCACCGTGCTGCAGCTGGAGAAATGGTCGCGGGCAAAAATTGCTGGTCGGGTGGATGAGCTGATGTCGCTGCTGGGGTTAGAGCCCGCGCTGCGCGATCGCTATCCTCACCAGCTTTCCGGAGGCCAGCAGCAGCGCGTGGGCGTGGCGCGCGCGCTGGCGGCCAACCCGCAGGTGCTGCTGATGGATGAACCCTTCGGCGCGCTGGATCCGGTCACGCGCGGGGCGCTGCAGGCGGAGATGACCCGCATTCACCGCATTCTCGGACGCACGATCGTTCTCGTGACGCACGATATTGATGAAGCCCTGCGCCTGGCCGACCATCTGGTGCTGATGGATCATGGCGAAGTGGTGCAGCAGGGCTCGCCGCTTGAGCTATTAACATGGCCGAAGAACGACTTTGTGCGCGAGTTTTTTGGCCGCAGCGAGCTGGGCGTGAGGCTGCTCTCCCTGCGGACGGTCAGCGACTATATGCGTCGGGAGGAGCCCCCGGTGAGCGGCGAACCGCTGCAGGCGCAGATGAGCCTGCGGGATGCCCTCTCGGCGTTTGTCGCGCGACAGTGCGAGGTATTGCCTGTTTCGGACGCACGCGGGACGCCGTGCGGAACCTTACATTTTCGCGATCTGCTGGCCGGGGAGGTGACGCGTGAAGGCACTGCGTGATCCGCTCCTCTGGCTGGTAGCGCTCTTTGTTGCCTTACTGTTTCTGATGCCTCACAGCGCGGCGCTGTTTAACGCCCTTTTTCCCGGGCTGCCGCGGCCGGTCTATCAGCAGGAGAGCTTTATTAATCTCGCCCTGGCGCATCTCTGGCTGGTGGCGCTCTCAAGCGCCATTGCGGTTGTGCTGGGGGTAGGGGCAGGCATCGCGGTCACGCGGCCTCAGGGCCGGGAGTTTCGTCCGCTGGTAGAGACAATAGCGGCGATTGGTCAGACGTTTCCCCCGGTGGCGGTGCTGGCGATAGCGGTTCCGGTGATGGGGTTTGGCCAGCAGCCCGCCATTATTGCGCTGATTTTATACGGCGTATTGCCGGTTCTGCAGGGCACGCTGGCGGGCCTCGCGGCGGTACCGGCGTCGGTGCTAAGCGTGGCTGAAGGGATGGGAATGAGTCGCGGCCAGCGGCTGCGCAAGGTTGAACTGCCGCTTGCGGCACCGGTGATCATTGCCGGGATCCGCACGTCGGTGATTATTAACATCGGGACGGCGACCATTGCGTCTACGGTCGGTGCCAATACCCTGGGAACGCCGATTATTATCGGCCTGAGCGGGTTTAATACGGCTTACATTGTGCAGGGGGCGGTGCTGGTCGCGCTGGCGGCAATCGTCGTCGATCGCCTTTTTGAGCGGCTGGCAAAGTACCTCAGCCGACACCGCCGCGAACAATAAACGAGTATCCTGCCAGCATCACGCCGCCGATACCGCTCACGGCCATCAGGACAAAAAGGGTAATAATGGCCAGTTTGGTTGCCTTCATCATGTGCTCCTGTTGTTAACGGAACAATTATACGGTGAAGCGCAGCTGTTAATGAACCATTAAATGCCGTTATGGCTCATCCGGGCCAAGGGAATAAACCGGGTAACCATTCTCTCGCCATTCCGTCAGCAGCTGTTGCTGCGTGGCGGACGGCACTTCGCCACACCAGACCAGCAGGGTCTGGCCGTCGAAAAATTCGGGCTTAAGCTGCGCCAGCGAGTGCGCCAGAACATCCACGCGCCAGCCCTTCTGGGTCGCAATCCACGCTTCCAGCCACAGGCGGGTGGTATCGTGCACGTTCCAGCCGACCACCAGCGCATCTTTTCCGGCCTTGTTCTTCGCCGAGGCAAGGCAGACAGCGATGTAGTTGATCAGCACCCCGTCGAGCATGCTGAGCAGCGCCTGCAGGGTGGACTGCTGGCACTGCAGGCGTCGACGGAGCGGAATGAAGAGATGGTTGATCAGCGTCTGTGCCGGATAATCGCGGCCTTGCTCTTTGATCCATGCGCGCAGGCGCTGGAGGTTGCCGGCCTGCAGGAGTCGCAGCAGGGTTTCCTGCTGTTCGCGCCAGAGGTGCTGCGTGTCCGGATCGTCGTGGCTCAGCAGGGACTTCACCTTGCCGACCTGCACCCCGTTGTCGATCCAGCTTTTAATTTCGCGGATGCGGTCGATGTCGGCCTCATTGAAAAGGCGATGCCCACCGTCGGTCCTCTGCGGTTTGAGTAATCCATACCGTCGCTGCCACGCCCGTAGGGTAACGGGATTGATATCACAAAGGAGTGCCACTTCACCTATTGTGTAAAGCGCCATATTCGCCCCCTGGCTTACGCGTCCCCAGCTTAACTGTAGACTCACTTTGGCGAACCAGGAAGGATTGATTGATTTTTGAACAAACAATGCGAAGCATGCGCGATATTCAGAAAAAGGTGTGATAACGGACACGATTTTGCGCTTTTTTGGGATGCTTCAAAGAAAGTAAACCCGCATCCGTGTATGTTACGCGTTTTTAGCGTGTGCGGTTTTGAGTATGTACGAGTTCAATCTGGTGCTGCTGTTGCTTCAGCAGATGTGTGTGTTTCTTGTCATTGCCTGGCTGATGAGTAAAACGCGCCTGTTTATCCCGCTGATGCAGGTCACCGTACGTCTGCCGCATAAGCTGCTCTGTTACGTCACCTTCTCTATTTTCTGCATCATGGGGACCTATTTTGGCCTCCATATCGAAGACTCTATTGCCAATACGCGCGCGATTGGCGCGGTGATGGGCGGGCTGCTGGGCGGTCCCGTCGTCGGTGGCCTTGTCGGTTTAACCGGGGGGCTGCATCGCTATTCCATGGGCGGGATGACGGCGCTTAGCTGTATGATCTCGACGATCGTGGAAGGGCTGCTCGGCGGGCTGGTCCACAGCTACATGATTAAACGCGGTCGGCCAGATAAAGTCTTTAGTCCGCTTACCGCCGGGGCGATCACCTTTGTGGCCGAAATGGCGCAGATGGCGATCATTCTGCTGATTGCCCGTCCTTTTGAAGATGCGCTGCACCTGGTCAGCAGCATTGCCGCCCCGATGATGGTAACCAACACCGTGGGCGCGGCACTGTTTATGCGCATTCTGCTCGACAAGCGCGCCATGTTTGAGAAGTACACCTCGGCGTTTTCCGCCACGGCGCTGAAGGTCGCCGCCTCGACTGAAGGGATCCTGCGCCAGGGGTTTAACGAAGAAAACAGCATGAAGGTCGCGCAGGTGCTCTACAAGGAGCTGGATATCGGCGCGGTGGCCATAACCGACCGCGAGCGGCTGCTGGCCTTTACCGGCACCGGGGACGATCACCATCTGCCGGGTAAACCCATCTCTTCAGCCTATACGCTGCGCGCCATTGAAACCGGCGAGGTGGTGTATGCCGACGGTAACGAAGTGCCTTACCGCTGTTCGCTGCATCCGCAGTGCAGGCTGGGCTCGACGCTGGTGATTCCGCTGCGCGGGGAAAATCAGCGGGTGATGGGGACTATCAAGCTGTACGAGGCGAAAAACCGTCTGTTCAGTTCGATCAACCGCACCCTGGGAGAGGGGATTGCCCAGCTGCTGTCCGCGCAAATTCTGGCCGGGCAGTATGAACGGCAGAAAGCGCTGCTGACGCAGTCTGAGATTAAACTGCTGCATGCCCAGGTCAACCCGCATTTCCTGTTTAATGCCCTCAATACGCTCAAAGCGGTGATCCGCCGCGACAGCGATCAGGCCGCGCAACTGGTGCAGTTTCTGTCGACCTTTTTCCGCAAGAACCTGAAACGACCGTCCGAGATCGTGACCCTCGCCGATGAGATTGAGCACGTGAATGCCTATCTGCAGATCGAGCAGGCGCGTTTCCAGTCGCGCCTGCAGGTGTCGCTCTCCGTTCCGGACGAGCTGGCGTATCAGCATCTCCCGGCCTTTACCCTGCAGCCTATTGTCGAAAACGCCATTAAACACGGCACGTCGCAGCTTCTGGGGACAGGGGAGATAACCATTGCCGCCAGCCGTTTCAACCACCATCTGGTGCTGGATATTGAAGATAATGCCGGGCTTTATCAGCCTTCCGCCTCCGGCGGTTTAGGGATGAGCCTGGTGGATAAACGCCTGCGCGCCCATTTTGGCGACGACTGCGGTATTACCGTCGCCTGTGAGCCAGACCGATTTACCCGTATTACCGTACGACTGCCGCTGGAGGAAAACGCATGTTAAGAGTGCTGATTGTGGATGACGAGCCGCTGGCACGGGAAAACCTGCGCGTTCTGCTGCAGGAGCAGCCTGATATAGAGATTGTGGGGGAGTGCGCGAACGCCATTGAGGCCATCGGTGCGGTGCACAAACTGCGCCCTGACGTGCTGTTCCTGGATATTCAGATGCCCCGCATCAGCGGGCTGGAGATGGTCGGCATGCTCGACCCGGCGCATCGCCCCTACATTGTGTTTTTGACGGCGTTTGATGAGTATGCCGTTAAGGCCTTTGAGGAGCACGCGTTTGACTATTTACTCAAGCCGATTGAAGAGAAGCGTCTGGAAAAAACGCTCAGCCGTTTACGCCAGGAGCGAACCGTACAGGACGTCACGCTGCTGCCGGAAAACCAGCAGCCGCTGAAGTTTATCCCCTGCACCGGGCACAGCCGAATCTACCTTCTGCAGATGGATGATGTGGCGTTCGTCAGCAGCCGCCTGAGCGGGGTGTTTGTCACCAGCGCGGAAGGGAGCGAAGGGTTTACCGAGCTGACCCTGCGCACGCTGGAGAGCCGCACGCCGCTGATCCGCTGCCATCGCCAGTATCTGGTGAACATGGCGCACCTGAAGGAGATCCGCCTGGAAGATAACGGCCAGGCCGAGCTGGTGCTGCGTGCCGGGCAAACGGTACCCGTCAGCCGTCGCTATCTGAAGAGTTTGAAAGAGGCGATTGGCCTGTAAAACTGGTACACTGCGCGCCATTGCATCATCGACATTCGAAGGCTCTATGCTAAGTAACGATATTCTTCGTAGCCTGCGCTACACCCTGAAAGCAAACAATAACGACATGGTGCGCATTCTTGCGCTGTCCGATATGGAAGCCACGTCTGCCGGTTTCGACACCTGGATGACCAAAGAAGACGAAGAGGGCTTTGTTCGCTGCCCGGACATTATTCTGTCGGGTTTCCTGAACGGCCTGATTTACGACAAGCGTGGCAAAGATGAGTCCGCGCCGGAGCTGGCGCTGGAGCGTCGGGTGAACAACAACACGGTGCTGAAAAAGCTGCGTATCGCGTTCTCGCTGAAAACGGACGATATTGTGGCGATCATGACGGAGCAAAAATACCGCGTATCAGTGCCGGAAGTGACCGCCATGATGCGCGCGCCGGATCATAAAAACTACCGCGAGTGCGGCGACCAGTTTCTGCGCAATTTCCTGCGCGGGCTGACCCACCGGGTGCATCACCCGAAGGCGTGATTTTTAGCCGGGTGGCGGCTTCGCCTTACCCGGCCTACAAAACCCGTAGGCCCGTGCAAGCGTAGCGCCGCCGGGCAAAAAAAAGCCGGAGATTATCTCCGGCTTTTTTGTTATTTCACCTGCTGACCCGGCTTCGCGCCTTCATCAGGGCTTAACAGGAAGATATCTTTCCCGCCAGGGCCGGCGGCCATCACCATTCCCTCGGAGATGCCGAAGCGCATTTTGCGCGGCGCCAGGTTTGCCACCATCACGGTCTGACGACCAATCAATACCTGCGGGTCCGGGTAGGCAGAACGGATGCCGGAGAAGACGTTGCGCTTCTCACCGCCCAGATCCAGCGTCAGGCGCAGCAGCTTGTCAGAACCTTCCACGAACTCCGCGTTTTCAATCAGCGCCACGCGCAGGTCGACTTTGGCAAAATCGTCAAAGGTGATGGTTTCCTGAATCGGATCGTCCGCCAGCGGGCCGGTGACCGGTGCTGCAGCCGCCTTCACCTCTTCTTTAGACGCTTCCACCAGGGCTTCAACCTGCTTCATCTCGATGCGGTTGTACAGCGCCTTGAAGGTGTTCACCTTGTGGCCGAGCAGCGGCTGTGCTATTGCATCCCAGGTCAGTTCAGTGTTCAGGAACGTTTCAGCACGGGCTGCCAGCTGCGGCAGAACCGGCTTCAGGTAGGTCATCAGCACGCGGAACAGGTTGATGCCCATGGAGCAGATGGCCTGCAGGTCGGCATCGCGGCCTTCCTGTTTTGCCACCACCCACGGGGCCTGCTCGTCGACATAGCGGTTCGCCAGGTCAGCCAGGGACATGATTTCACGCACCGCTTTACCGAATTCACGGCTTTCCCAGGCTTCGCCAATGGTCGCCGCCGCGTCGGTAAAGGTTTGGTACAGGGCTGGGTCAGCCAGTTCAGCCGCCATCACGCCGTCAAAACGCTTAGCGATAAAGCCCGCGTTACGGGAGGCCAGGTTCACCACCTTGTTGACGATGTCCGCGTTCACGCGCTGCACGAAATCTTCCAGGTTCAGGTCGATATCGTCGATGCGGGAAGAGAGCTTCGCGGTGTAGTAGTAGCGCAGGCTGTCCGCGTCGAAGTGGTTCAGCCAGGTGCTGGCCTTAATGAACGTCCCGCGAGACTTGGACATCTTCGCGCCGTTCACCGTCACGTAGCCGTGTACAAACAGGTTGGTTGGCTTGCGGAAGTTGCTGCCTTCCAGCATCGCTGGCCAGAACAGGCTGTGGAAGTAAACGATATCTTTACCGATGAAGTGATACAGCTCGGCAGTGGAGTCTTTCTTCCAGTATTCGTCGAAGCTGACCGTATCGCCACGCTTGTCGCACAGGTTCTTGAAGGAGCCCATGTAGCCGATTGGCGCGTCCAGCCAGACGTAGAAGTATTTGCCCGGCGCGTTCGGGATTTCGAAGCCGAAGTACGGCGCATCGCGGGAGATATCCCACTGCTGCAGGCCGGATTCGAACCACTCCTGCATCTTGTTCGCTACCTGCTCCTGCAGCGCGCCGCTGCGGGTCCACGCCTGCAGCATTTCGCTGAAGGACGGCAGGTCGAAGAAGAAATGCTCGGAGTCACGCATCACCGGCGTGGCGCCGGATACCACGGATTTCGGTTCGATAAGCTCGGTCGGGCTGTAGGTCGCGCCGCACACTTCGCAGTTATCGCCGTACTGGTCCGGGGATTTACATTTCGGACAGGTGCCTTTGACAAAACGGTCCGGCAGGAACATACCTTTTTCCGGATCGTACAGCTGAGAGATGGTGCGGTTTTTGATAAAACCGTTCTCTTTCAGACGGGTGTAGATCAGCTCCGACAGCTCGCGGTTTTCGTCGCTGTGCGTGGAGTGATAGTTGTCATAGCTGATGTCAAAGCCAGCAAAATCAGTTTGATGCTCCTGACTCATTTCGGCAATCATCTGCTCCGGGGAAATCCCCAGCTGCTGCGCTTTCAGCATGATCGGCGTGCCGTGAGCATCGTCCGCACAGATGAAGTTAACCTCGTGGCCGCGCATTCGCTGGTAACGGACCCAGACATCAGCCTGGATATGCTCCAGCATGTGGCCGAGGTGGATTGAGCCGTTGGCGTACGGCAGTGCGCACGTTACCAGAATTTTCTTCGCGACTTGAGTCATAGTAGGCATTACTTCTTTTAACTGTGAAAAGGGTTTTTGATATTACCAAAAGGGGCATTATTAAGTAAGCACAAACCACGGCCTTTCAGGTAAACTTGTCCATCTAAGGTCTTATTCACAAGAACAAAGGAGTCGGGATGAGTTCTCAATCCCAGGCCAAATCACCGGAAGCCTTACGAGCAATGGTCGCCGGGACGCTGGCTAACTTTCAGCATCCAACCCTGAAGCACAATCTCACTACGCTGAAAGCGTTACACCATGTCGCATGGCTGGACGACACGCTGCACATTGAGCTGCAGATGCCGTTCGTCTGGACCAGCGCCTTTGACGCGCTGAAAGAGCAGACCAGCTCTGAGCTGCTGCGTATTACCGGTGCAAAAGCCATTGACTGGAAGCTGAGCCACAGCATCGCCACGCTGAAACGCGTGAAAAACCAGCCTGGTGTGAACGGCGTGAAAAATATTATTGCCGTCAGCTCGGGCAAAGGCGGGGTGGGGAAATCCTCTACCGCCGTAAACCTGGCGCTGGCGCTGGCGGCGGAAGGGGCAAAGGTCGGTATTCTGGATGCGGATATCTACGGCCCGTCTATTCCGAACATGCTGGGCGCGGAAAATCAGCGTCCAACCTCGCCGGACGGCACCCACATGGCGCCAATCATGGCGCACGGTCTGGCGACCAACTCCATCGGTTATCTGGTAACCGACGATAACGCCATGGTCTGGCGCGGTCCGATGGCCAGCAAGGCGCTGCTGCAGATGCTGCAGGAGACGATGTGGCCGGATCTGGATTATCTGGTGCTGGACATGCCGCCCGGCACCGGTGACATTCAGCTGACTCTGGCGCAGAACATTCCGGTCACGGGCGCGGTTGTCGTGACTACGCCGCAGGATATTGCGCTTATCGACGCCAAAAAAGGCATCGTGATGTTCGAGAAGGTAGAAGTGCCGGTGCTCGGTATCGTCGAGAACATGAGCATGCACATCTGCAGCAACTGCGGTCACCACGAACCTATCTTCGGTACGGGGGGCGCAGAAAAACTGGCCGCGAAGTATCATACCCAACTGCTGGGACAGATGCCGCTGCACATTACCCTGCGTGAAGATCTGGACAGCGGAAAGCCGACGGTGGTCAGCCGTCCGGACAGCGAATTTGCAGAAATGTATCGCCAGCTGGCGGGACGCGTTGCGGCGCAGCTCTACTGGCAGGGCGAAATCATCCCAGGGGAAATCGCGTTCCGCGCGGTGTAATTCCTCTTCGCTTAGTGTCGGGTGACGGCTTCGCCTTACCCGGCCTACGAAATACGGTTTGGTAGGTCAGGTAAGCGAAGCGCCACCTGACTTTACCCAAGCCGATAATGCATCAGATAGTACTCTCCGTCCGGAGAATTACCCGTCGCCTCAATGTGCCAGCCGTGTCGCTGGTAAAACGCGATAGCCCGCGCATTCTTCACCAGACACTTAAGCGAACCCGTACTGGTAAACGTCTTCTGAACCTGCTCCAGGAGCAACTTCCCGACCCCGAGGCTTTGATACTGCGGGTCAATAAACAGGTTGTGCAGAAAATTATCGTTCGTCCAGACGGAGGCAAAACCCAGGCGATGCCCGTTCTGAACAGCAACCCAAATCACTTCGTCACGGGTTGCCGCGTCAAAGTCTTCAAGCTGCCAGTCTGCACTGTCCAGCCATGGCCAGGCTTCACGCCGGGCGTGGAGGTAGAGCGTGCGCAGGAAAGGGCGGTCGCTTTCCTGCCAGGGACGAATCAGAATTGCATTAGCGGTGATAGAAAATATCTCCATTGTAGGCTTTGTAGATCTTGCCATCAGCATCGCCAATCAGCACGTAGTTCTCACCCATGTAGGTCCAGTGGGTTCCGGCATCTGGCGCCGGCAGGTTACGCAACTGGTACTGTTTGATGGTGTACTCCGGCGTTTGATACTGCGCCGGTGCCGTGTCGCCAATCTTGAATTTCGTAAAGTCAGCGATGAACTCTTGTTCTTCATAGGCCTTGATGCCAGATGCCGCTTGTGGTGCTGCATTTGCCGCGCTCGCCAGAGACATCGCGACACCCAGTAGCAGCCATTTACACTTAGCCATTTTTTCTCCAGTTGTACGGTTTTTAAGTTTGTTTTGCCTGTCAACAATACGGCAACCTGCCTATTTTAAGTATCAGACTATGGCTTGTTCGAAGAAAAATGTAACAAAAATGAACCTCACCTGATAATCGTTTTCCGTCTGATATGTCGTCATTGATGACGTAACCTTATACCAGCGCCGCAGGCGCGACACTTCTTTACAGCGTGATGGCGTATTGCCCGTTAAGATGACCTTCGTTAAAACATGAGGTCACAATGGATAACCGCAAAATCAGTCGACTGCGCCGCTGGGCGCGGGAAGGGATCATACTCGTTCTGCTGACGTTGGGCGTTATGTGGGGTGTGGATCAATACCGAAAACCGACCCTTCCCGCCAGTTTTAGCGCAACACCGATGCAGAGCATCGACGGCAACATTCACGATATCGCGGCGCTCAGCCAGGAGCGTCCTCTGCTGATTTACGTCTGGGCTACCTGGTGCAGCATATGCCGTTACACGACGCCTTCCGTTAATCAGCTGGCAGAAGAGGGCGGGAACGTGTTGAGTATTGCCATGCGTTCCGGTGATAACGTAAAGCTTGCGCGCTGGGTTGAAAAGAAACAGCTGAAAATGCCGGTGATTAACGATGCAAACGGTGCTTTGTCGCAGCAGTGGCAGGTGAGCGTCACGCCGACGCTGGTGGTTGTGTCGAAGGGGAACGTGGTCAGTACCACGACGGGCTGGACGAGCTACTGGGGATTAAAATTAAGGATGTGGTGGGCAGGCGTATAAAAATAACCCCTCTCCCGGCGGAAGAGGGGTGTTGTATTACTTAGCCAGAACTTCCTGCGCGGTGCGCTCAACCAGAGACAGCAGGATTTTAATATCTTCCAGCGTCACGGTTGGGTTCAGCAGCGTCAGCTTCAGGCAGGTGACGCCGTTATGCTCGGTCACACCGACGTTCGCACGGCCGGATTCCAGCAGCGCATCACCAATTTTCTGGTTCAGCAGGGCGATGCCCGCGTCATCCGTCTGCACCTGTCCGCGGAAGCGGAACAGAACGCTTGCCAGCTGTGGCTGCATAACCAGTTCCAGAGCAGGCTGCTCTTTCACGTAGGCCGCAACCTGCTGCGCCAGCGTGACGCCGTGATCGATGATCGCCGCGTATTGCTCCTGGCCCAGCGCTTCCAGGCTCATCCACAGCTTCAGCGCGTCAAAACGACGGGTGGTCTGCAGAGATTTGGACACCAGGTTAGGCACGCCCGCTTCTTCGTCGAACTCAGAGTTCAGATAGGCCGCCTGGTAGCGCATCAGCTCATAGTGACGCGCTTCTTTCAGCAGGAACGCGCCGCAGCTGATGGTCTGGAAGAACTGCTTGTGGAAGTCCAGGGTGACGGAATCCACCAGCTCGATGCCGTCCAGGTAGTGACGATACTGCTCAGACATCAGCAGCGCGCCGCCCCAGGCCGCATCAACGTGTACCCAGATGTTCTGCTTCGCGGCCAGCTCTGCAATCGCACGCAGCGGGTCGATAGCACCGGCATCGGTGGTACCTGCCGTCGCGACGATCGCCAGAATCTGCTCGCCGTTCGCATTGCACTGTTCAATTTTCGCCGCCAGATCGGTGAGATCCATGCGGGAGAATTCGTCCGTTTTCACCTGCACCACGGACTGGTAGCCCAGACCCATCAGCGCCATGTTTTTCTGCACGGAGAAGTGTGCGTTTTCGGAGCACAGTACGCGGATCTTACGCAGATCGCCCACCAGACCGTCCTGCTGAACGGAGTGACCCTGACGCGCGAAGAACGCATCGCGAGCCAGCATCAGGCCCATCAGGTTGCTCTGGGTGCCGCCGCTGGTGAAGACGCCTGCGTCGCCGGCCTGATAACCCACGCGGGTACGCAGCCACTCGATCAGTTTGATCTCGATAATGGTTGCGGACGGGCTTTGATCCCAGGAGTCCATACTCTGGTTAGTGGCGTTGATCAACACTTCCGCCGCCTGGCTTACCACCAGGCTTGGGCAGTGCAGGTGCGCCACACACTGCGGGTGATGAACGGACAAGCTGTCTTTCAGGAAGAACTCCACGGCTCGTTCAATCGCCGCTTCGTTGCCCAGCCCCTTCGGGTTGAAATCCAGCTTAATACGGTCGCGCAGTTCCGCGACCGTTTTGCCCTGGTACATCTCAGGCTGTTTCAGCCACTGCATCACAGCCTGAGTGCTTTGTTCAATCGCCTGCTGGTAAGCTTCAATGCTCTGCGCAGAGGAGAACAAAATTGGGTTTGAATCAGACATCGTAATCAATAACTCCGGTTACGCCGGGCGAACGCCCGCAGCAAGCAGTGCCTGCTCAAATTTATCCAGGAAGATTTTCAGCTCTTCGTCGCTGATCAGCAGAGACGGCAGCAGACGCAGAACGATACCGTTACGGCCACCGCGCTCCAGAATCAGACCGGCTTCGAAGCACTTCTTCTGAATCAGCGCAGACAGCTCGCCGTCGCCCGGGAAGCAGCCCATGTGGTCAGCGGCTTCGTGTGGCTTAACGATCTCAATACCGATCATCATGCCCAGACCGCGCACGTGGCCGATGACCGGATAGCGCTTCGCCATCTCTTTCAGCTGGCCTTTCAGCCATTCGCCCTGTGCAGCCACTTTGCCTGCGATGTTCTGGTCTTTCAGGATTTTCAGCGTCGTCAGACCGGTTGCCATCGCCAGCTGGTTGCCGCGGAAGGTACCGGTGTGGTGACCTGGCGCCCACGCATCGAACTGCTTTTTGATACCGAGCACGGCCAGCGGCAGACCGCCACCCACTGCTTTAGACATCACGATGATGTCTGGCTCAATGCCAGCGTGTTCGAAGGCGAAGAATTTACCGGTACGGGCAAAGCCAGCCTGAACTTCGTCGAGGATCAGCAGAATGCCGTGTTCCTGAGTCACTTTACGGATGCGCTGCAGCCACTCAGCCGGAGCCGGGTTCACGCCGCCTTCGCCCTGAACGGCTTCCAGAATCACCGCTGCAGGTTTACGCACGCCGCTTTCAACGTCGTTAATCAGGTTATCGAAGTAGTAAGTCAGCGCTTTCACGCCCGCTTCACCACCGATACCCAGCGGGCAACGGTACTCGTGCGGGTAAGGCATGAACTGGACTTCTGGCATCATACCGTCAACCGCTTCTTTCGGAGACAGGTTGCCGGTCACGGACAGCGCGCCGTGGGTCATCCCGTGGTAGCCACCAGAGAAGCTGATGATACCGCTACGACCGGTCACTTTTTTCGCCAGCTTCAGCGCCGCTTCAACGGCGTCAGCACCGGATGGACCGGTGAACTGCAGGCAGTACTCTTTGCCCTGACCAGGCAGCAGAGAGAGCAGGTATTCAGAAAACGCGTCTTTCAGAGGCGTAGTCAGATCCAGGGTATGTAACGGCAAGCCGCTGGTAATGACATTTTGGATGCTTTTCAGCACATCAGGATGGTTATGGCCAAGCGCAAGGGTCCCCGCGCCTGCTAAACAGTCAAGGTATTCTTTATTGTCTGCATCGGTGATCCACACGCCTTCTGCTTTAGTGATGGCTAAAGGCAGTTTGCGCGGATAACTCCTGACGTTAGATTCAAACTCGGCCTGACGGGCCAGATAGGTTTCGTTGCTTTTGTGGGCATCTACGGTGTCAATACGGACTTTATCCGTCATCATATCACTCCTACAACCGCCGCTTCGTTATGAGCCACGATTGAATAAAAAGTTAAAAAACAGATGGGGGCCTGAAAAAAACGCCGCCAATATAGAGCCTTTTGCCACGGGGCTCAATGGTTAATTTGCTTACTGTTTTGTGACACGGGGCTGTGGGGAGAAAATATCCCCATTTTTAAAATGAAAATTGCATTTTATGCCAAATAAAAACAGCCCGTTACAGGCTATTTGTCCGGCGTGTAAAGTCGCAGAAAAGAGTGTGACAAAACGTGCCATCGAATGGCAAAAAAGGAGGCTGGCTCTCTCTATTCCTGTGTCATGTGCAAAAAGCGGTGCTTATGATGCATGCACAACGGAATCACGCATTAAAAAAGGACTTTCAACGCGCGTGGTGTTCTGGTGCTCTTCACCGTTAATAATATGCAAGGCGCTCAGGCGACCAATTTCATAGTGTGGCAGTTGAACCGTAGTGAGAGGAGGCAGGAACAACTCCCCAATACCCACCATATTGTCATAGCCGATAACGGCGACATCTTCCGGTATGCGAAGCCCTTGCGCCAGCAGCGTCTGGTACACCATAAACGCGATACGGTCGTTGCCGCAGATAACGGAGTCGAACCGGGGAATGCCATTCTGCATGTGCGCCAGCAATACTGACGGAATGTCACGATAGTGCTCATCGCCGAGCGCCATATAGCTGTGCGCCAGGCTGTGCGGGTCGAGCCCCGCTTCACGGCATGCACGTTCCAGCCCCTGACGACGTCGGGTTGTGGCCAGATGCCCCTCAGGTAAATGCAGGCAGAGAGGGCGTCGATAACCCTCCGCGAGTAACGCCCGCACGGCGGTATACTGCCCCTCTTCATCATCAGGAATATAGCTGGCGACCTTTTCGCCGTCACTTTCGCAATTGGCCAGCACGCAGGGGAGGGTGAGGAGTTTGGCCGGAAGAGGAACCTGGCGTAACCCCATGGTGGTGTAGATAATCCCGTCAGGCCGATGAGAGAGGAGAAGGTCGACAATAGCGTCCGGGTTGTCATCGGTAAACATATTCATCACGAAGCTGTTCCAGCCGTGCATTCTGGCCGTTTCTTCAATAGACAGCGTGATGTCCACCGAGAAAGGTGTCGTCACCGTATCGAGCGCCAGTACGCCTATGGTTTTCGGTGAGGCATGCGCGCCGCGTATTTTCTTGGCGGACAGGTCAGGAACGTAGCTGGTCTGCTCGATAGCCAACTGCACGCGCGCCAGCGTTTCCGGTTTAAGGCGCTCCGGGCTGTTAAGCGCGCGGGAAACTGTCATCAGCGATACGTTAGCCAGCTTTGCGACGTCCTTCAGGGAAGCCATTTTGTTACTCCGTTAATGCTCTGTGTGAAAGGGTATACAACTAAGTCGCTGATGTAAAAGGAAGGCTGATGCCCTGGTTAGGTCATGCTGACCTCAGTGATGAATTTTTGATCGCGATCTCATTCTCTCAATGTTAACGTTAACTTTCGTGATTAACATCTTAAATTTTAGCCAAACAGCATGAGAAAGAGACAATGTTAACGTTACCATTGCGTCATTACTCCAACATGAGAATGTCATGATGAAAACGCATCGCTCTCACAGCTACCCTTTACTGAGCGCATTACTGTTTTTCTTTTTTGTCACCTGGTCATCTTCCGGCTCGTTACTTTCCATCTGGCTTCATCAGGAAGTGGGCTTAAAAGCGGGGGATACCGGCGTTATCTATGCCGTGCTTTCCGTCTCCGCGCTTTTTGCACAAATCTGCTACGGGTTTATTCAGGACAAACTCGGCCTGCGCAAAAACCTGCTCTGGTTTCTGACCAGCCTGCTCGTTCTTTCTGGTCCGGCTTTTTTGCTGTTTGGCTATCTGCTGAAGATTAACGTGTTGCTCGGCAGCATTTTCGGTGGGATTTTTATCGGCCTGACGTTTAACGGCGGGATAGGGGTACTGGAGTCCTATACCGAGCGCGTGGCCCGCCAGAGCCAGTTTGAGTTCGGCAAGGCGAGGATGTGGGGATCGCTTGGCTGGGCGGCGGCAACCTTTTTCGCGGGGCTGCTGTTTAACATTAATCCGAAGCTGAACTTTGCCGTCGCGAGCTGCGCAGGGCTGGTGTTTTTTGTTTTGCTTGCGCGTCTCAGGGTCTCTTCCGCCCCGCACGCCATGCAGGAAGCGGTGTCCGGCGGTAAGGTCACACTGGAAGATGCCTTGCGCCTGCTGACGCTGCCGCGTTTCTGGGCGCTGGTGTTTTTCGTTATCGGCACCTGTATTTATGGCGTTTATGACCAGCAGTTCCCGGTCTATTTCTCCTCCCAGTTCCCGACGTTACAGGAAGGAAACGCCATGTACGGCTATCTCAACTCCTTCCAGGTATTCCTTGAGGCGGCCGGTATGTTTTGCGCCCCGTGGCTGGTGAATCGCCTCGGTGCGAAAAATGGCCTGATTTTCGCCGGAATGGTGATGGCGATGCGTATGGTGGCATCGGGTCTGGTTGAGGGGCCGATACTGATCTCCATTACCAAGCTATTGCACGCGGTTGAGCTGCCCGTTTTGCTGGTCTCCATCTTTAAATACAACAGCCTGCATTTTGATAAGCGACTCTCTTCCACCCTCTATCTGGTGGGCTTTGCCTGTACAAGCTCGGTGATTGCCTCGGTTCTGTCGCCGCTGGCTGGTTACAGCTATGAGAAATACGGCTTTGCCCAGTCCTATCTCATTATGGGGGTGTTAGTTTTCAGCACCACACTCATCTCCATCTTCCTGTTGCGCTCGGGTAAGTCCTCTTCTGACCCGTTAATGCCGCAACCTTCCACTATCTGACTGAAAAGAGTAGACACATGACGTATTCCATTGCCAAAGCTGAACAGGAATTGCAGGCCAGAGAAGGCAGTCTTAACCTGCGCTGGTATCCGCGCTACCACCTCGCCGCGCGTGCCGGCTGGATGAACGACCCGAATGGCCTGGTGTGGTTTGACGGCTGGTATCACGCGTTTTACCAGCATCATCCATACTCGACCCAGTGGGGGCCGATGCACTGGGGCCATGCGCGCAGCAAAGATTTAGTTCACTGGGAGCACCTCCCGGTAGCACTGGCACCGGAAGGACCAGAAGACAAGGACGGCTGTTTTTCCGGCTCGGCGGTAGTCGATGGCGATACGCTGGCGCTGATTTACACCGGACATAAATTCCACGGTGACCCTGATGAGGCTAATCTCTACCAGGTGCAGTGTCTGGCGACCAGTCGTGACGGCGTTCATTTTGCCCGGCAGGGAATGATTGTTGACACGCCGCCTGGGCTGCATCACTTCCGCGATCCGAAAGTGTGGCGTGAAGGGGAGAGCTGGTACATGGTTGTCGGCGCGCGGGACGGTGAGACGGGCCATGTGCGCCTATACCGTTCTGCCGATCTGCGCGAGTGGCTGGATATGGGCGTGCTTGCGGTGGCTGAAAAAGAGATGGGCTATATGTGGGAATGCCCGGGTTTTTTCACCCTCAATGGCAAACGCGTGCTGGTGTTTTCGCCTCAGGGGCTGGCGGCAGACGGATTCAAAAATCGTAATCTTTTCCAGAGCGGCTACCTGCTGGGCGAGTGGCAGCCCGGTCAGCCTTTCGTGCGTGAAGGGGAATTTGTGGAGATGGATCGCGGGCACGATTTCTATGCGCCACAAAGCTTCCTGACTCCCGACGGCCGCCGCATCGTCATCGGCTGGCTGGACATGTGGGAATCGCCCCTGCCGGAACAGCAGGATGGCTGGGCGGGTATGCTCTCTTTACCGCGCGAGCTGACGCTGAGTGCGGATGATCATCTGCAAATGCGTCCAGCCAGAGAAGTCGAAAGCTTGCGCAGAGCATGGTTCCCCTGGCCGGTGAGCGCGCTTAACAATCAGCAAATCGCTCAGGTGGAAAGCTGCGACGCTATGGAAGTCATTCTGCGTTGGGATTGCGCCAACAGCAGCGCGGAGCAGTACGGTATTCGTCTCGGAGACGGGTTACGTATTTATGTCGATGCGCAGATGCAGCGCCTGGTGCTGGAGCGTCACTATCCGCAGTATGGCTTGTGTGGTACCCGAAGCGTCGCGATAAACCTGAACGACACGCTAAACCTGCGCCTGTTCTTTGACAACTCGTCTGTGGAGGTGTTTGTCAATGAGGGGGAAGCGTGCCTCAGCAGCCGCATTTATCCCGAAGCGGAGGCTCGCGAGCTGGCGTTGTTTGCCTGGACGGGAAGTGCGTCGCTTATTGATGCCGGGGCGTGGCAATTAGAGTAAATGGGTTACATCAGAAAAATTCAGTAGGATCCGCAAATAATAAAGGCGACTGATGTCGCCTTTATTATTATTTAATTTTTCTGGCGTAGCCCTGAAACTGGCCTTCTTTATTTACCGCTAGTTTGCCTTTAGCAGGATAGTAAATGAAGGTGTATAACCCTTGCGAATAAACCTTTGCCTGAGGCTCGTTTTCATCCAGCGCGCCTAATACGCCATCAACATCCAATATCTCACCTTTAATCGTGATCTTCATCCCTTCCCATTTAAAGGCGTGCGTTGTTTTAGCAGCCTGAGCATGTTGTTTCGCGTCTTTCTTAGACCAGATACCCGTACCCGCAGCGGCATCACGCGCGTTGGCCCATGCTGCATTTTGTGCGGCTTCATTGTAGGCATTCTGGCGATTTTGCTCAGCCAGGTAGCAGGTATCTTTGCTAATCCCCTGGCGTTCACATTCAGCCATGCGCTGCTGTGCTTGTTGAGCGGGGCTAACACATCCAGCCAATATGGCAGAAACAATAACAGCCATAATTAATTTTTTCATTGACCTAATACCTTAAATTCTGTGAAAGCGACAATTAATAGCCTGCAGAGACCAGATAAGCGATAAATTTTTCATTCATTTTTATAATCCACAATGGAAGTATGATTGATACATAACTCCCATCCATGCACCTGTCATTAAAAAAATAATGTACAGAATAACAGAGATAAAAATGTACTTTGTCATAGTGGCTATCACCAGTATATTTTTTGAAGCCAGAGGGCTAAATTGATAAGGTGCATTTTTACTTAACAGTGGCTAACTGGTTTCTTATTTTCAAAAAAGTTAATCAAAGCTTTCAATTAGAATGGCGAGAATTAACGATTTTATTTAGAAACCTACTCCTAAACCAGCCCCAAGAGCGAAATCATTATTAGAGCTTGATGAAACACCTGCTTTCACTGTAGCGGCTCCTGCATGGAATGAAGCCCCCACGCTCACAGCACTTTCGTTTTTAAATGACCCTACGCCAGCAGAAAACATTACTTTTTGACCGGCTTCAACCTGCGGCATAGAAGCTATAGCAATGGCGCTAGCAGCGCCAGAACGGGCTTCTTTCTTGTTCCCGTCTACTTCATCCCGCAAGGATTTAAATTGTGCATTAGTGCTGGCTTGTTGCTGGCTAAACACTTTCTTAGCGTCTTGCAGATCTTGAGCTACGCCAGCAGCCTGGGTAGAGGTGGAAGCAATAGCAGCAGTGTTAGCCGCTACTTTAGTTTGTGTAGCGGTATCTACTTGTGTGATGGTAGTTGTAACCCCGTTAGAACCATCTTTACCATCCTTACCATCCTTACCATCAGCCCCTGTATCACCTTTAGCACCATCTTTACCATCTACTCCGTTAGTTGGTTTTGGCGCATTCTCAAGAGCTAACAGACGGCTATCTTGCACCGTGTTAACAGTTTCAATATGAGTAATTGCGGTTCCATTAGTAAGAACGCCCTGTAATGCCGCATCACCCTTTTTATTAGCGGTATCAGCAAGGGCGCCAGCTAATTTCGCTTCCTGATCGACGTTAGAAACATTAGTTTGAAGAGAGGAAATAGCCGCGGTGTTAGTGCTGATATTACCTTTACTTACGTCAATCTCGTCTTGCAAACGATCGCGATCGCCTTGCAAGTTATAGATCTGCCCGTCCTGCGTGACGTTTTCAGCTTTCATATTATCCAGATTATAAGCGGTGTTATTTGTACCCTGAATCTGAATAAAATTACCAGGATTGTTAACATTATCATTAAGATTTACGTCTACATTAGCTGCTTTAGCTACATTCATTGAATCAGAGAAAATCACACTCAACACAAAAACAGTAATTTTAGTAACTCTCATTTAAAAGCTCTCATCACTCAAAAAATGAATAAAAGTAAGGGTGCTATCCTGGCATGACAACATAACTTCTTGTTATGCTTCAATTAAATCATATTTTTTCACTGCGATTTTGGTTTAATCGCTTATTTCGTAACGTGTAGCAACTATCTAATATTGTGTACCTATTAATATTGATCTAAATCATAAACGGCATGAATGGTTAAAGTGGTTGGATGTGGTGCAGCATGGATTATTTCAATGTTTACATTAACTTATAAGATGTGTGGTTAATGCTTGTTTTGTTGGTAAGCCGTTGATAGGAGGATCAATATTTAATAGGAATGGATGTTTATACTATGCACTTATTGTTTCAAGCGAAGCAAGTGGAGATGAAAAATGAAAGATAAACCGAAAGGGCTGCAAACTAAATTTTTTTTGTTTTTGGAGATGACTATCTTAGCGGTAAATAAGAGAGTGTTTTTAGGAGGTAATGAAAATGTTATAAGGGATAACGTTATATTAAATAGATTAGCATCATGCCTCTGAAAATATCAGGCTTGTTCTCCTTACTCCAGTTATCATAACGCAGAACCTGTAGCCGTGGGCGAAGAATCGATACCCAAAAGTGCACGCTTGCGTCAGCAAGCAACTTACCCTAATCTGGCAAAATGTAAGCTAAAACTTACCATATGACTCGGGGTGCCCTTCTTTGTGAAGGCTGAGAAATACCCGTATTACCTGATCTGGATAATGCCAGCGTAGGGAAGTCAGATGCCTCCCCGGTCATCGCTTCTTCACGCAAGGCAGGAGCGAACCCATGCAGCCTGACCTGCTCGATTTACACGTTTTACATCACTTCCGAACCCGTTCTCCGCTGACCCATTGTATGACCAACGATGTCGTACAGACCTTTACGGCCAACGTTTTGCTGGCGCTTGGCGCATCACCCGCGATGGTGATTGAGGCCGAAGAGGCTGAACAGTTTGCCGCGATCGCTGATGCGCTGCTGATTAACGTTGGCACGCTGACCTCTGCGCGTGCTCAGGCGATGCGTCGGGCAATAGAAGGCGCGGTGGCGGCAGGCAAGCCCTGGACGCTGGACCCGGTCGCTGCGGGCGCCCTGACGTTCCGCACCCGCTTTTGCCATCAAATTCTTGCTCTGAAACCGGCCGCCATTCGCGGCAATGCCTCTGAAATTCTTGCCCTTGCCGGAATGAGCGCGGGCGGGCGCGGCGTTGATACCACCGATACCGCCGCCAGCGCGGTGCCTGCCGCGCAGGCTTTGGCGCGTCAGACAAATGCAATTGTCGTGGTTACGGGAGAAGTGGATTACATCACTGACGGGCAACGTACCCGCACGGTAACGGGCGGCGATCCGTTGATGACGCGCGTGGTGGGCACAGGGTGCGCGCTCTCGGCCGTTGTGGCGGCGAGCTGTTCGCTGCCGGGCGACCGGCTGGATAACGTCACTGCCGCCTGCGGATGGATGAAGCGAGCCGGAACGGTGGCCGTTGCGCAGTCACGTGGGCCAGGCAGTTTTGCCAGCGTGTTCCTGGATGCGCTCTATACGCTGGAGGAGCAGGCATGAAGCGGATTAACGCCCTGACCATTGCCGGCACCGATCCCAGCGGCGGCGCGGGTATCCAGGCTGACCTGAAAACCTTCTCGGCCCTTGGCGCGTACGGCTGCTCGGTCATTACCGCGCTGGTGGCGCAAAACACGCGCGGCGTGCAGTCGGTCTACCGTATTGAGCCGGATTTTGTTGCCGCGCAGCTGGATTCGGTGTTCAGCGACGTCCGCATCGACACCACCAAGATCGGCATGCTGGCGGAGACGGACATTGTGGAAGCGGTGGCCGAGCGGCTTAAGCGCTATCAGGTGCAAAACGTGGTGCTGGATACCGTCATGCTGGCAAAAAGCGGCGATCCGCTGCTCTCCGCCTCCGCCGTCGAGACGCTGCGCAATAAGCTGTTGCCGCAGGTGGCGCTCATTACGCCCAACCTGCCGGAAGCCGCCGCGCTGCTGGGCACATCGCATGCGCAAACTGAACGTGAGATGAAAGCGCAAGGGAATGCGCTGCTGGCAATGGGCTGCGGCGCGGTGCTGATGAAAGGCGGGCACCTGGATGATGCCGAAAGTCCGGACTGGCTCTTTACCCGCGACGGCGAAGTGCGCTTTACCGCGCCGCGCGTGCAGACCAAAAACACCCACGGTACGGGCTGTACGCTCTCTGCCGCGCTGGCGGCGCTGCGTCCACGGCATGACGGCTGGGCCGATACGGTGCGCGAAGCGAAAATCTGGCTCTCCGCGGCGCTGGCAAAAGCCGATACTCTGGAAGTGGGTCACGGTATTGGGCCGGTTCATCATTTTCATGCGTGGTGGTAACCCAGTATACTGGCAGAAAACACCACGCCTGAGAAAACAGAGATGGAACAAGCGCATACCCGGTTAATCGCTCAACTAAATGAACGGATCGCCGCGCCTGACAACACGCCGCTGTACCTGAAATTTGCCGAAACGGTAAAAAATGCGGTGCGAAGCGGCATGCTGGAGCACGGGAATATTTTGCCCGGCGAGCGCGATCTGAGCCAGTTAACCGGGGTGTCGCGCATCACCGTGCGAAAAGCGATGCAGGCGCTGGAGGAAGAGGGCGTGGTGACGCGTTCCCGTGGCTATGGCACGCAAATCAACAACATCTTCGAATATTCGCTGAAAGAGGCGCGCGGCTTTTCCCAGCAGGTGGTGCTGCGCGGCCAAAAGCCTAATACGCTATGGGTCAACAAGCGGGTGGTGAAGTGCCCGGAAGAGGTCGCAAACCACCTGTCGATCCCGCCGGACAGCGAAGTCTTTTTGCTCAAGCGCATTCGCTATGTGGATGACGATGCGGTGTCGATTGAAGAGTCCTGGGTGCCGGTTGGGCTCATTCCCGATGCGGATGCGATTGGCATTTCGCTGTACGACTACTTCCGCAGTCAGAATATTTTCCCGCAGCGCACCCGTTCACGGGTCAGCGCCCGTATGCCGGACAGCGAGTTTCAGGCGCACATTAAGATGGACGAAAAAATACCGGTGCTGGTGATCAAGCAGGTCGCGCTTGACCAACAGCACCGGCCGATTGAGTACAGCATTAGCTACTGTCGCAGCGATCTATATGTCTTTGTGTGCGAGGAATAATTCGTCGCGAGTCGGGGCGCAGTCCCCGCCGCGGTGGCTGACCACCCAGGACGCCACGGCATTCCCCAGCAGAACGGCGTCAGCCAGTGACCATCCTGCCGCCAGCCCGGCAAGCGTGCCGCCCGCGTGGCTGTCGCCAGCGCCAATGGTATCCACAACCGTCGCCGGAAATGCCGCAACGACGCCCGAGGTATTACCGTCATACCACGCGGCGCCATCTTTATCATGCCGCACAATCAGCGCGGCGCCGAAACGCTGCTGCCACTCCGCACCCAGATTTTCAGCCGCTACACCCAGCCGTTCGGCTGCGATCTCCGATTCCTGACGATTCAGCGACACAATCGGCTTGCAGGCCATAATCCGCGCCATCAGCGCGTCGGGGATATCCGCGATGCGGGGACCGAAATCGATAAAGGCCGTCACGTCCTGCAACCCCTCCAGCCAGCGTGTCAGCAGTTCACCGCACGGCGAGGCCAGCTGATAGCCGGATAAATAGACCAGACTGTTCGACGGGATGTTAAGCACATCAAGCCAGCGCTGCTGCCACTGATTTTCCACGCCGCTAAAGGACATAAAGGTGCGCTCGCCGTCTGGCTCCACCAGTGCCAGGCACCAGCCGTTATCGCCGGTTTCGGCCTCAATGGCGCTGTGCAGATCCTGCTTCGCCATGGCGTTGCGGATGATATCCGCCCATACCCCGTGGCCGACGGGCAGGGCGTTTTGCGCTGTAATGCCGAGCCGTTTCAGGGCGATGGCGATATTCAGCGCGCAGCCGCCAATATTCACGCCCTGCTGTTTAAGCTCGATATCGCACCCTCGCCAGGGCAGGGCGTAGGCGTCGGCGATGACGTCAATCACCGCTGCGCCCAGCACCGTCACCGGGCGCGCGGCGTGCAGGGTGTCGAGACGTTGGGCAAATGAATTCATACGCCCTCCCTTTGCTCCCGGTAGTGCAATAATTTCTCGCAATAGTGGCCGAAATCGAGCCGGTTGACGGCGTCGAGTTCGGCTTTGAGCGTCGGGTCAATCGCCTGCACGCCGTGGAGCGCGCCGCAGATGGCCGTCGCCATTGCGCCAATGGTGTCGGTATCGCCGCCCAGATTGGCACATAAAATGGCGCAGCGGTTTGGGTCGGTTCCCGCCAGTTCGACCATCGCAATGGCCGCCGGAACGGACTCAATGGTGCTGGTTCCGGCCCCCACGAGCTGGTACACCTGCTCGCTGGCGGACTCAACCCCGTTGGCTTCCCGCACGGTCTTAAGCGCCAGCTCGATACGTGCCGCCAGCGACGCGCTGAAGGTGGTGGTTTTCGCCTCCTGCGCATAGCGGGCGATACCCGGCAGGGCATCGACGATGTTCTGCCAGCTTTCGCCGTCGACGGCGCGCGAAACCGCCCAGGCAATCACCACCGCGCCGGCAATGGCGAGGTCCGATTTATGGGTAGGGCTGGAGGCCAGCGCCACCTGCTCAACAAAGTGCTCCAGACGCGTGGCCGGAAGCAGGCAGCCTAGCGGGGAGGCGCGCATTGCCGCCCCGTTGGTCACGCCGTTGTTTTCCAGTTCGCTGACCGGTTTCCCGTCGCGAATCGCGTTAAGCGCGATTTTGGAGGTCGGGCCGAGCACGTTCTTATTAAACGCATCGAAATCGAGCGCCCAGCGAAGAATATGCTTGCCGATAACGTCCGCGTTGATGTCTCCCTCACACTCAATAATCGCGTCCGCCAGGCACAGCGCCATTGAGGTATCGTCGGTGAACTCTGCCTGTTTGAAATAGCAGGCCGCATTATTCTCTGCCGGACCGGGTAAAAAGCGGTCGATCCAGCCGAAGTGCGCTTTGACGCGCTTTCTCGGCCACAGCTCCGACGGCATGCCCATCGCATCCCCTAACGCCTGCCCGTAAAGAGCACCGAG
Source organism: Enterobacter sp. ECC-019 (assembly GCF_043974075.1). Classification (NCBI taxonomy): domain Bacteria; kingdom Pseudomonadati; phylum Pseudomonadota; class Gammaproteobacteria; order Enterobacterales; family Enterobacteriaceae; genus Enterobacter; species Enterobacter sp. ECC-019. The sequence continues at coordinate 3,836,325 of NZ_CP143759.1, read as the reverse complement.
AACACGTTCTTGTTTCATTTAACTTCCCCTTGTGTCAGCGCGGCATCGCCATCAACCACCTCAATTGCGGTGATCTCTTTATCCGATTCGCGGAAAAACAGCATAAACAGCACGGCAATCACGGCAATCATGATTGCACCAAACGCCCACATTCCGGCCCAGTTGAAGGTCAGCCCATTCACCGGCTCTTTGTATGCGAACATTTTTTCCATCATCACGCCGCCCAGGCGGTAGCCCAGCAGGCTCCCAAAGCCCTGGCAGCACAGCGTAATCAGGCCCTGCGCGGCGGTGCGCATGTGCACCGGCGCTTTTTTATCCACGTAGATGTACGCGGTAACGTAGTAGAAGTCGTAGCTCACGCCGTGCAGCAGAATACCGAGGAACAGCAGGGCGTAGGTGAAGTACTGTTCCGCTCCGCCGTAAACGAAGAACCCGTAGCGGATGGCGGCAGTGATCAGACCCAGCAGTAAGACCTTCTTAATACCAAAGCGTTTGGTAAAGAACGGCAACGCCAGCATAAAGAAGATTTCGGAGAACTGGCCGAGCGTCATCCAGCCGGTGGCGTTTTTCATCCCCACTTCGGTGAGATAGCCGTTGGCGAAGATGTAGTAGAAGGCCAGCGGCATGGCGAACAGGAACGAGCAGAAGAAGAATACCAGGAAGTTTTTGTCGCGCAGCAGGATCAGCGCGTCCAGCCCCAGCATCACTTTGATATCCAGCTTGCCGGTGCTCTTCGGCGGGGTGTTCGGCAGGAACAGGGCAAACACGCCGAGCAGGGCGGAACTGGCGGCCGTCATCAGCAGCGGAATATTGGTATCAGAAATGTCGCTGTAGCCCATCATCTGCGGCAGGAATCCGCACGCCAGGCCCGAGGCGATCCAGCCGATGGTGCCCATTACGCGGATGCGTGGGAAATCGGCCTCGACGTCGTCCACGTTGGCGAAGGCAATGCTGTTGGTCAGCGCGATGGTCGGCATATAGGTCAGGGAGTAAACCAGCAGCAGCGGGAAGAAGGTGCTGAACTGGGTTTGCTGTGCGGCGAAGTACATCAGAATCGCACCGGCGAACATCAGCACCGCCAGCACTTTCTGGGCGGCGAAGAAGCGGTCCGTCAGCGAGCCGACCAGAATAGGAGAAAGGATCGCGGCAATGGCGGTACAGGCGTAAGACCAGCCGATTTCTCCGGCGGTAAAACCGCTTTTGCTCAGCCACAGCCACAGCGGCACAAACCATGCGCCCCAGATAAACCATTCAACAAACATCATGAATGACAGTTGGACTTTCGTTTTCATTTTTTAATCCTGCATGTCAGAGAGGGTACGCCTTTAACATACCACTCAATAGCACCTTTTAAATACCTTTGTGGCGATTGTTTGATCAATGTAACAGTTTTGTTGTACACGAATCGAGCCAGCAGATTGTGCTGAAAAAAAATGCAAAGGGTGGAAAATCTGTTAAGTCGGTACCAGGCTTAGTCTGCCCATAAAAGATGGGACTGGATAAACACACACCGACACGACGTCGGACTTACGGGAGTATCACATGACTGATATTGCGCAGTTGCTTGGCAAAGACGCCGACAGCCTTTTACAGCATCGTTGTATGACCATTCCAGCCGACCAGCTGTATCTGCCTGGTCATGACTACGTTGACCGCGTGATGATCGACAACAACCGTCCGCCTGCGGTCCTGCGAAATATGCAGACGCTCTACAACACCGGGCGGCTCGGCGGCACCGGGTATCTCTCTATTCTGCCTGTGGACCAGGGCGTTGAGCACTCGGCGGGCGCCTCTTTCGCGGCGAATCCGCTCTACTTCGATCCGAAGAACATTGTTGAGCTGGCGATTGAGGCGGGCTGTAACTGTGTCGCCTCCACCTACGGCGTGCTGGCTTCGGTTTCGCGTCGCTACGCCCACCGCATTCCGTTCCTCGTGAAGCTGAACCACAACGAAACCCTCAGCTACCCTACCGAATATGACCAGACCCTCTACGCCAGCGTCGAGCAGGCGTTCAATATGGGGGCGGTGGCGGTAGGGGCGACCATCTATTTCGGTTCTGAGCAGTCTCGCCGTCAGATTGAAGAGATCTCCGCGGCGTTTGAGCGCGCGCACGAGCTGGGCATGGTCACCGTACTGTGGGCGTATTTGCGCAACAACGCGTTCAAGAAAGACGGCGTGGATTACCACGTGTCGGCCGACCTGACCGGGCAGGCGAACCACCTGGCGGCGACCATCGGCGCGGATATCGTGAAGCAGAAAATGGCCGAGAACAACGGCGGCTATAAAGCGGTGAACTTTGGCTATACCGATGACCGCGTTTACAGCAAGCTGACCAGCGATAACCCGATCGACCTGGTGCGCTACCAGCTGGCGAACTGCTACATGGGCCGCGCAGGGCTGATTAACTCCGGCGGCGCGGCGGGCGGTGATACCGACCTGTCAGACGCGGTGCGTACGGCGGTTATTAACAAACGCGCGGGCGGTATGGGGCTGATCCTTGGCCGTAAGGCGTTTAAGAAATCGATGGCCGACGGCGTGAAGCTGATCAATGCGGTTCAGGACGTCTATCTGGATAGCAAAGTAACGATTGCCTGACCTGAGGGCGAAACGTAGGCCGGGTAAGGCGTAGCCGCCACCCGGCAATACGATCAGCGCAAAAGCACGCAGTCCGGTGGTAGCCGACACCGCAGCGCGCCGGGCAACACCTCAATGCGGAACTGCGTTCCGCTCAGCGGCTCTCCGTCGAGGTTAAAGGTCATCCCGTGCGGAGCATTCACTTCAAACCACGCCGACTTCCCGGCGATGATATTTGGACTCTCTTCCGGCTGCGTCAGCGTGGTAAACAGCGCGGGCAGCAGGCCGTCGCCCGTGAAAATACGCAGCTGTAGCTGACCGTCATTGATCAGCGCCTCCGGGCACAGCTGCTGCCCGCCACCAGCCTGGCGGCCATTGCCAATCCCAATTACCAGCGCGTCACCCTGCCACTGAAAATCCTCGCCGCGAATTTCGCAGCGGTCAGGCTTGAGGGTGTCCATGCGCATCAGGCCGTGGATCAGGTACGACACGCCGCCCAGCGCCGCCTTAAGCTTTTCCGGTGTTTCGCTGGTGATACGCGTGCCAAACCCGCCCGTCGCCATATTGATAAAGCAGGTTTTATCATTCACCTGCGCAATATCCACAGCGGTGGCCTTGCCGAGGATCGCCAGCTGGAGCGCCTTCTCTAACTCCTCCGGGATCCCGGCGCTGGTGGCAAAATCATTGGCGGTACCGAGCGGTAAAATGCCCATCACCGGCCGGTTTGCCGGGGGCAGGTCGATAAGCGCTGACGCAATCTCATTGATGGTGCCGTCGCCGCCGCCGGAAATGATGGTGTTGACGCCAAGCCTGAGGGCTTCATTGATATAGCGTGCCGCGTCGCCTTTTTCCCACGTCACCCTGACGTGGATGCGCGCGCCGTCGTCACGCAAACCCTGAATGACCTGACGCAACAGATCGTTGCCCGCACTTTTGCCATTGAGAATCAATAAACTGTCTGGATAGGTTGCCATCCGCGCTGCTCCCTTTTTTAGCGTTAGTAAGAGTGTATAGCAGAGAGGAAAAAAGCGGGTAAGAACAGGATGAAAGGAAAAAAATAAGGCTGCGGAAAGGGGATTTATCCCCCTTTGTGGCGTTTACCTTTTATACGCCGGCCCCTCAATTGACGCTTGCTGTCAACGTTTGAGCCCTGCCATTTGCCTGTTCTCAATTTTCAACTGCTTACGCCACACCCGATTATGTAGCGTTAGCGCAATTGAACGATAAAAGACTGACGTATTCATCCACACGATATTCAGGCCGAAAAATCCCAATCCTAATAATGAGGTTATTTGCGGTGTGTAATTCTCTACAGAGCCGAATAAAAGCGAAATCCACGTCCAGATAAAGTAAACGATGCTCATCAAGCCGGTTAGTGTAATGACAAAAATATGCAGTTTATATCCCGTTAAGGACCCTCTGGCCGTTAAAAACATCGTGCTCATTACAATCATGCAATACACCACTGCTGCAAGGAATACTCCCATCATTACCTTAAATTCAGGTAAGCCGAGCAGGCGAAATAGCAACATCCAGACAGAAACTTGTAGCATAGCGTAGCAAAAAATAGTGAGTAAGGTACTTATTGCTAAGGGAATACCTGTCATATGTACACCCACAGGAACACCGAACTGACCTTTTAAGCGATCTTTCAATGATTCAAGCCGTTGGCAATCGTCAGTCGCCATTTCACCTGTTATCACAGTACTTAATGCAAGGCTCTTTTTGATGTAATTTATCATGTCCGGGTCAATAACTTCCTGTAAATGAAAAAGACTGAATCAAACCAAAAACGTATTTACCAGATTGTGTAATATTCTGAGGATTCCGAATTGTACCCGAGATAGCACTGCCAACAAATGCTGAGGAGTTTGAAATAGCATTCAACAGCTCTCGCTGTAAGAGCAGCTGCAGCGCTTCCGAGGGGTAACGTTTAGGGTAAACGCCAGCTTTCATCGCTGCTTTAACCCCTGAATTAGAGATCCCGGGATTTCGAATACGAATGATTTCCTCAGTTAACCGCGTGCGGTCCGCTCGGCTCATTTTTTGTAATAACGAGAGTAAACTTTCGGACGTCGAGCGATTAAGTAGGCGGTAGGTTAATACTGCGCTTTTTAGACCCGCGGCAGCCCCGGCAAGTGAAATCGCATCAAGAGCAGTATTGGTTGCGGTATACCACTCCTGAGAATCCATCCAGGCAACATAGTCATTATGATTCATGGCAATAAGTGACAAGCGGCCAAGCCCGTTTGCACACTGAATTCCTGTTGCTACACCACCAGCGACAATCACAGCGGCAACAGCACCGGAAGAACCTGCGGTGAGAGGAATGGCCATACCTGCGCCTGCAGCAAGTACGACAGTGAGAATGGCAGCTCCGCAAGAAATCGCCGTAGAACCTATTTCAGTCGCTAATGAAGGCGACTGAATCGTCGTCGTCGTTGCCCGGAGAGGATTACTTGATGAGGCGTTTACTTTAGACTTACCGAGCTTTCGTTTGGCGTCGCAATCCGTCTTGAGGGTCTCACTAACCACTGACGCGCACCGTCTGAGTAGATGATCCCAACCTGGCTAAAGTTACGGCTACAGTCCAGCTGATTGGAAAGGGCGGTGAAATTAATATCGCCGCCGGAGGCTAGACCCAGACTGCGTGCGAGTTCGTAATCCGGAATATCCTTTGAAATCTGACCAGGAAAAGTCATGTTGTCTCTCCGTCCGTGTGAAATCGTATAACGCTAAGAAATCAAGAGTAAAGGGCATGTTATGGACGGGAATTAGGAATGATCCGAATAACGCACCATCCTGCCAGAACCAATGAAAATTGTGATGGATATCATATACCCGCCCGATTTTCGTAAAAGATCTTCCAGCAGACGCTGTCGCGAATCAACACCCTTCATTTGGTGGGGCTGTGCAATTTCATTCTGACTCAGTGGACTGAATTGTACAAAAAAATAAGCCCGCGTAAGGGCCATTACGACCCTTACGGCTACTGGCTTTCAACGGTGCAATGCGGGTTTGCGCGGCACACAAGACCATTGAAAGCCATATTTAGTTACCTGTCTGTGGACACTATGTGGACGCTCTGGACATCAGTACCACCTTTCAAAGGATTGAGTAAAACAGCATCCTGTAGGTACTCAGGTGCAAAGTGCGCATAGACCATTGTTTGCTCAATGCGTGAATGACCGAGTATCCGTTGAAGAGTGATAATGCTTCCTCCGTTAATCATGAAATGCGTCGCGAAACTGTGGCGCAATGCATGTGTTGCCTGACCCATTGGCAAATCAGGTTTAACTTCCTTCATCGTTCGCCTGAATACAGGATAGGCGGCATCAGGAAATAGAAAACCTCGCTTATTGCAGGCAATCATTTTCGCCACTTCCTCAGAGACAGGAACTGTGCGCGGCTTGTTCGTTTTTGTCTTAACAAACGTGATGCGATTATGAATGATGTTTTCCGCCTTCAATCGCGCCGCTTCGCTCCATCTGGCCCCTGTACTCAAGCAGAGGATGGCAATTTTTTTGTTGTCACCATCAAGCCTTGAGAGCAGCAGGACGATTTCGTCTTGTGTCAGATAACCCGTTTCTGGTTTTTGCTCTTTCAGTCGTTTGGTACCGCGTATCGGGTGCTCACCAAAGAATAACTCGGCCTCTATCAGTGCCGTGAACATCCCGCTTATGCAGGTCAGATCGCGGTTGATACTTGATGGCTTTATCCCCTGGCTTCGCCTGGTCGCGCTGTAATGACTGATAAGTGCTTTAGTAATCTGGAATGCACACGGGTCATCAGTAATCCGGGTGAAGATTTCGATCTTCCCGAGGTTCGATTTACCGTGTTCTTCATGCTTGCCTTTCAAATTCCACCAGACTTGGGTCAGTTCAGACAGACGCCGCTTATCTGTCGGTTTTGAGAGCCATTAAACGTGGGGTGTTATAAGGTTTATGATAATGAATACACCATGTTTTCATTGAATTTAATATCATAAAGCATGAGGCCGCCCTCACGTAGGATTGAAACTTCACCAATGTATTGATTTGGAATTGAATATATTTCAAAAGGAGTTGATATCTCTCCGGGTGATAATGAAAATGGTGAGCCTGATACTTCGTGATTTTCTGTAGTATGCTGGTCATAAATGTGAATGATATGGTTAAATGGTGTGTCATTTTTAACTGCTACAGTTAATTTATTATTACCGATTTTTCTTAAGTTTCTTCTTTGTACTTTGTCAATAATGCTAACTAAAAAACGCGTTGGGTGCTTATCGGGATTCATTTGTTCAAGAGACTGCAAAACAATAGGAAGCGTAGGTCTTTGGTCCGGCTCAGTACTCAGCATTTTTTTTATTAATGTACTGAGAGTGGTGGGGAGTTGGCTCATATGGTAGTCATTCTCCTTAACGCTACTACTCCGATATACTGAACCAGTAAAAAGAGAAAAAAACGTAGCTCCAATACTATATATATCGCCTTTAATTATTAAGTCTGTGTTTTGTATTGTTCTCCATTCTGGCGGAGCGAATCCTGGTGAACCCCATGGGTCATATATAGATTCAGTCCCAAAATGTGCACCCTCAAAGTCAATTAATGATATGCCTGCACATTCATCTATTATCAGATTGGCGGGTTTTATATCCCTATGATATATATCCATCGCATGAAGTATTCCAACTTGTTCTGAGAGGAGAAATGCCAGTCTTACCATTTGTCCAAATGATAAATTATGTTTTGTGCGAAGCGATTCAGATATCATTTCATCTAATCTAATCCCTGGAATGTAACTTGTTATCACTAGGCAGCGATATTCTGTTTCTATCTTTTTAATTACCTTTGGTACCTTTGCTTTAGTGTCTTTTAAAATGTTCAATATCTTGTGTTCATTGAGCAGTCTTGCATATCCATCTCGACCAGGATGTTCTTCCTCACCATTTTTCCTACCTTCCTTAATTATCACATTATCAATAGATTGTGATAATACTGATAACGCCTTGAACACACCACCTTTTCCTCTTTGGCTTAGACATTCATAAATAAGATATCCATGATCTAAAAGTGAAATAGAGTTATCCTCATTATTAAAATGGATGCTAGTAGTTTGATTTTTTGCCCACAAGGGGACTGCGGTACGTCTAAGTCGGCCATCAAGTATAATGTTGCCTTGAGGGTCAACAATAGTATTTTCACTATTTTGAAAATTACCATACCTATAATAAAGGCAAGAGCTATCTTTTACTTTCATATCAGATGGCACTGAAGGACCTGTGTACGTCCTCGTTGACTCCTTAAGTATCGATATTTTCTCAACAAAATCCACATGGTCAATGCAATATATGGTAATAAATTTACCTATTTGAGAGTATCCAAAAAATAAACCAGTGTTCATCTTTCTAAGTAACTCAATTGACATAATGGCTTTACCCTGCCAATGGTATTTTAATACAAGTTCCCCTACATTTTTTAAAATTTCTAGTGCATTTGCCGGAGTCGCAGAAATATGAATTTTCCATCCTTGTAGAGGTAGGTTGTTGGGTAAAAGGAATTCTGATAAACGCCAATTACCCCTCTTGCCAGGGAAATATTTTTCTACCTCAGCATCATATAATTCTGTAACACCTTCGGAAAAATTACCCATGTGACATCAATTTCCCGTAGTAGTAGTTGTTGTTCCTGTTGTAGTACATGCAGCAGTAGTATATGTAGTTGTTGTTGTCACTGTTGTAAAACCAAATAATTCTGTGTGGTTGCTCCCTGATAATAGTTCTTCAAGTTCATTTTCTGATGATATAAAGTATTGAACTAGCTCTTTATGCTCATCCGAGTTTATACCTTTTTCAGCTGCTGCTTTAGCTGTTTCTCTGAGTTGCTCAGCATATGCTGGATCTTTTAGTGCCCTCTCAACAATTTCTTTTGATGATTTCATATCAGCATCCTCACAATATAGAGTAATAGAGTATGAATAAATGTGGCGAAAACCAATCTAACATTGGTAAGTGTAAATCTAGTTATAGCTCAATAAATAATGTAAATGTCGTATTTTAGTAATTTCATCTAATAACTATGTTTGTCTTACTATTGAGGGTTTTTTTTATGTTATTGAATTGCATAGAGTATATGTGACGTTAACTTATAATTGATGTGGTTTGATTAGTGGCGGTTCTATACCCTCGAGATTGACTATCCTTAAGTGGTATGAGGGGGGAGTGGGTCTTTTATAAGTAAGGCTTGGGCTGAACGATTTTTATCAGGAATATAAAGTTAGTCATTGGTGATAATACAAATGTTAAATAAATAGCGTTTGCTATTTATTAAAAAAGATATAACTAAAACAGGTTGGTTTTTTATTATGCATAAAAATAGATTTGTTTTGATGGTAATAAAACATTAACTATCGTAATGCATGGATGGGGTTTTAATTTTACTTCTTGTGAATCTACACCTGTAAAGTTGTGTCAGGTTTTCGCAAATTAATAATGACAAAGGATCGAGGGGGGAGATAAAAAGTGTTTTTGATAAGGTTGATACCTCAACCTTATACCCGAGTATTTTATTTATAGGGTTTATTTTACTTCGTATTTTTCAATGCATCTTCGACATCTTCGACATCTTCATACTCTTCATCAAGTTCGTCACTATGATAGATTTTTATCTCTTCAAACAATTCATCAATCATTGTATTGTTGAATTGCCCAATAGTCCATAGCTGATAAAAATCGCGAATTCTATTTTTAGCTTGACCAAAAGCAATTGACTGGTTTTTTAGACCACTTTTATCAATTGGATCATGGTGCACATCGATATAAAAGCAACGAATCTTTAAGTCATCACTTGAGGGTTGAATGACATCTATGTCAGCATAGCAACAATCTTGTTTGATTTTTGGACAACTTATGTTTTTTAAATGAGACAGCAATGGAGTCGCTTTTTTTAATGAACCTGATTTTTCACAATAATCTCTCCATTCATGGTTGTAGATGTACTTCAACCATTGTTTGAAGTGATAAGATGATTTTGCCTTTTGAAAATAAATTATTATACCTGCATGGTTATCTCTTTTAACATAGCGGGTAAGCAATTGAAGTAATCCCTCAAATATTTTTTGATTGCCATATCCTATTTTTGCTTCAGCAATCCATACATAATCTCCGTTTCTTGAGCAAACGGTTATATCAACGCTTCCATTCTTTTTGGTTTGTTCTGTTGCATTATATCCAAGATGTACAAGTGAGGCTACAATTGTGTGGCTTAGTTTATCTTCATCGTCGCAATAATACTTGTCACTAGATTGCTCCATTAATTTTATGATGGATTCAATGTCAGAATATAATGTTTTTATAAATCCGGATTCATCTGCAAAATGAATCCGCTTGCCTAATTCGCATGTAACTTGTTGTTTGTCCATGATCATCAATCCATATTTATTATACAATAAAATGAAAGATACTTTGGATTGAAGTCTTCGATTTCCGAACCATTGGCCGTTACTGGTTCAGTTCCGTACAGTATATAGTTCGTATATTCATCAGCTTGTATATCCTCATATTCCATGTTTTCTAGTTCATAGCAGTATTTGACATCAAATAAACAAGATGTATTGCTACTAAAAAACTGAACAACTTTTAATAAATGTTCATAACTATCTGTTTTTATGGCCTTTCGCAACACTGGGATTGTATAAATATTACGTTCAAGATCGCCCTCGATATACTCAAGTAGATTTGTGTAATATTTATGGGAGTCATTGCTTATAAAAACAGATGATTTCCCTGTGTGTTCCAAAAGCACTCTTTGTTTATAGAGCAATGAGTGCATCTTTTTATTTCGCTCTTGTGAGTAAGTCATTTATCACCCTATAATGCACCTGATGATCTGCTGCTTGTGTATAATAAAAATCACCACAAAATTTGTTTGTAGACCAATCAGTTTTGCTGGGTTCAAAGCCAATTTCATTTGAGATATTTTCGTTTGCAACTTTGCTATCTAATCTTACAGCAACGCCTGAAACCTCAAGATTTAGTGAATGAGGTGTTCCGTTTTGGGTTTTAGACACAACTTCACGGTAACGTGCGTCATAACTAGGGTCAGTTCTGCAACGTAGTACTGCATCCTCATCCCCGTTTGGATCAAGAAAATTAACTTGAACGAGTCGCCCATACTGCTTGTCATGATAAATGTTAGAAATTGCCTTGTAGAAATTGATAGTATCAACGTGTAAACCAATTTTGAGCTCTGTTAGCAACTCAAGAAATTTTGTGCGTAAATTCGTCATCGCTTTCTCAGAAGATCTTTTACCTAAAGATTTATCAATGCGATATTCTATACGGCTTAAATCGTTAGGAATGAAAACGGTGTTAAAATATTGTTCCGGATATTGATTGCTTCGTAGTTTACTTCTTCCTTGTATTTTTCTTAGAATAACATAGGAATATATTACGGCGATCCCATCACCCATCTTTTCTATGGCTGTAATGAAATGTCCGGGGGTTAATGGAAGTCCCGTATTATCATCTAGCTTTCTTGGAAACACCGAACTAAATGTTTTTTCAAGATGAGGATAATTGACAATGTTTGGTATTAGGCTAATAGTCCCTGATTTAATACTGTCAATAGAATAATAATGGTTTACACTAGTTATTATTTTCAGGGTAATCAAACGAAGGTTGGAAAAATTTGCTGGCGTGGCTTGCTTCGCTGGATCGTTAAGAGTTTTATTCAAGTTCTCCAATGTGCTTGCCCAGCGACTTGTTACGTCGAAGCCATGTCTTCCACCTACGCGGCGGAAAAAAGCTAATTCCGTTGTTTGCTCCAGTCCTTTCAGCCATTGTTCAATGGTAGCTTGGGAAGCAACTGAAGGGATGTTGAGGACTTGCTGAGTACTCATGAAGTTAAGTTCCTTTTTTGCGTATGCTGTGACAAGGCACATGAAGAAAACTGGCCCTTTGATTATTTTGCTGTCTTAGATGCCAACTTGAGCTCTACATGTTGCAGCCTAGCAGCCTTACCAAAGGAAGCAACATTCTTGATTTCAATGCGTGCAGATCCGCAACTTCGCAATGATCATATTTTTACCATATTGTATTCCAAAGGGAATGCCTGAATGTGCGTTTTTTTGCACGCGCTATATAGGCCTTTACTCAGGTTATGCAGCCGGTAGAGATGTGGTACCACTATGTTAATGCAATGCATTAAAACCGACTCACAAAGCGGGCAGGCGTGGCGGGGAAAGCATTGCGCGCGCTGCGCAGTGTCAGCAATTGTTTTCGCGTATTAGAGTGCATGCCTTAGTGATCGAACGAGGGAGCTATAAGATGTGTGGGGGCCTTCTGCGCATCTTGCTTAAGCAAGGTTGCTGGAGCTTTGGCTGTTAGGTGAAAGTGTAGCAAAGTGGGCTACTCTGAATCAGGTCATGCTCAGAGTAATTTGGCTTGATATCGTATCTGAAAATAAAACTGGCTATCTGGGAGTGCAGAATATGTTTGATTTTGATGTTAAGGCAAAACAAGCCGAAGAATTATTGCATCAACGTGGGTTGGAAAACTCAAGCCTTGTTTTTAACGAACTGGCGCGGATTTACTCCCCTTTCTACCAGTCAGCATCACCAGAGGAGCGTCTGCTTCTCTTGGATTTGTTAAAACGATATGAAGCTCGTAAAGGACTTGGCAAACCATTTGATTGGGTAAACTCACTCAAGTGATCTTGTACCATCAACATCTTTATCTTGTTTTAAATAGCCGCCATTCGGCGGCTGCGAGAGTCACACGTCCTCAGGATCCAGAGAGTAGTTTTTGAAACGGATAATCTCTTCGCCTGCCCACGCATTCAGCTCCATGAAGCGCGACTGCAAAGGGCTGAGCTCGTTACGCACAAAGACCTTCGCCACCTTCTCCACGTCGCCCAGTGAGCCAACATTCTCTGACCTGCCCCCAGGATTAGATACAACCTTCAGTTAGTAATGTCGGTTGGTTTTTCTTCATATTTCCTGTTTCGCCAGTCCGTTGCGAATTCAGCTGGTGTCTGGTAATCCAGCGATGAATGGGGACGGCACTCGTTATAATCCTGCCGCCAGTCAGTAATCGTTTTCCGGGCATGAAGAATATCGCTGAACCAGTGTTCATTCAGACACTCATCGCGAAAGCGTCCGTTAAAACTCTCAATAAATCCGTTCTGCGTTGGCTTACCTGGCTGGATAATCCGTAGTTCCACACCATGCTCAAAGGCCCATTGATCGAGCGCGCGGCAGGTAAATTCCGGGCCCTGATCGGTTCTTATTGTCGCCGGATAGCCCCTAAACAGCGCGATGCTGTCCAGAATACGCGTGACCTGAACGCCTGAAATACCGAAAGCAGCGGTGATTGTCAGACACTCCTTCGTGAAATCATCCACACAGGTCAGGCACTTGATCCTCCGACCGTTGGCCAGTGCGTCCATAACGAAATCCATCGACCATGTCAGGTTCGGCGCATCCGGGCGCAGAAGCGGAAACCGTTCGGTTGCCAGCCCTTTACGGCGTCGTCTGCGTTTTACGCTCAGTCCATTAAGGTGGTAAATACGGTATACCCGCTTGTGATTGACGTGAAGGCCCTCCCGACGCAGCAACTGCCAGATGCGGCGGTAGCCAAAACGCCTGCGCTCCAGTGCCAGCTCAGTGATGCGCCCTGATAAATGCGCATCAGTTGCCGGACGCTGAGCCTCATAGCGACAGGTCGACAGGGACAAACCTGTAAGCCTGCAGGCACGACGTTGCGACAGACCGGTCGCATCACACATAAACTCAACGGCTTCCCGCTTCTGGCCTGTCGTCAGTACTTTCGCCCCAGAGCCACCTGAAGTGCCTCCTTATCCAGCATGGCTTCGGCAAGTAGCTTCTTGAGGCGGGCGTTCTCCTCTTCAAGAGATTTAAGCCGCTTCACCTCAGGAATTTCCATGCCACCAAACTTCTTGCGCCAGGTGTAGAAAGTGGCATCGGAAATGGCGTGCTTACGGCAGAGCTCACGGGCAGAAACTCCGGCTTCCGCTTCGCGAAGAATACTGATGATCTGTTCGTCGGAAAAACGCTTCTTCATGGGGATGTCCTCATGTGGCTTATGAAGACATTACTAACATCGGGGTGTATTAATCAACGGGGAGCAGGTCAAAAACATAGTATACTCAGAACGCCAACTACTTGGACTCAATTTAAGGGAGGTAGAAGCAATAGAAATGATACTTATTCAATACTTAAGTTAGACTAATCGCCCAATTTTAGTCTGTGGAGATTGAGTTTTTTGTGGGAATTCTATAGGTGTAGGCGTTTTTTATGCGGTATAAATTATTTTCCCTAATCTCTTGATACATGAATGAATAAAATTATAATCTAAACTTCGTAATGCAAGCGAGGTATGCCTAGTTAGACTTGGTATAAAAATCACTTTTATAAGAACTATTAAGAATGTAATACAAGAGGATATTGCATGACTAGAAAGGATGAAGATAAATTTGAAGCGCTTTTGGCTTCAATTCATCATGGGAATGTATATTTTGTAACTGGTAAAAATGGCTCTGGGAAGTCTCGTTTTTTTTCTAATGCAACGAGGGAGCATTTCAATCAGCTAGTTAATAACAAAGGAGATGTTAGTAGAATAATATGTATGTCAGGAACCATGCATGATAAATACCCACCCGACATTTATAAAAAAAGTCTTTCTAATGACGCTGTGATTTACCTTGGGAACAAGGTGAATAATAATATGGTCTCTGACACAGCGCCTTTCCGTACACTTTGCAAATATATTCTGAGCAGTGTAGTCAGCAATAGCCAAAACTCGGGCGTTAATAATGAATTGATTTATAATGCCTTACAAAGACTGAACTTTGAAGAAAGCATGGTTTTTAAGTTTCGCTATGGTAAAAATAGAAAAGCAGAAGTATTCTCTTCAGTCTCCTCTGAATTAAAAATCAATCTTCTTCAAGATGTAAATGATTTGCCTTTGATTGGTAAGTATATTCAGCACCTTGAAGCTGGTGATATATTATTATCTGACGTTAGTTTCTTTAGAAATAATTTGCCTTATGGATTGGCTGAACTAAGCTCCGGAGAAAAGCAATATGCCTTGGCTCTTTTAGGATTCATCTACTGTGGTTGCTCTGATTGCATTCTTTATTATGACGAACCTGAAAACTCCCTTCATCCATCTTGGCAGTTAAGTGTGGTAAATGATCTCGCCATTATTGCAGAAAAAATTTTCCCCCGTTCAATATTAATGGTCGCCACTCACTCACCTTTAATTGCGAGTAGTGTACGTAATGAACGAACTTTTATTTGTGATTTTCCGGCCGGTCAGTCATGGCAACGATCAAGTCTACATGGACAAGCCAGTGATGTGGTTCTTCGTGAGCAATTCCACTTATATTCAGCAAGATCGCCAGATGTTTACATTATCGTAAATAAATGCTTGGATCTTATTTCTAAAAGTGAAATTAGCACCCCGGAATTTCTCAGTTACCAAAATGAACTAAGAATGTTCAATTTGGATCTACAAAGTGATGACCCCTTATCTGAGGTGGTTACAACAATTTTGGGGTTTTAGTATATGGCAATACTTAAACCGGTTGCACGAGCAGCCTTAAAAAGAAAAGAATATAAAGATGTCATCTCTGAGTATTTATCAGGAGAAATAGAATGGTCAAACAAATCCCTTAAACCAGTAAAGGATTCTATAAGAGCTCTACTTCGAGTTGAACAAGATGATATCTGCCCATATTGCCAAAGAATAATCATACCGGAAAGACGAAATGTTAATGAACATATAGAGCATTTTTTGGATAAATCCAAAGCCAAATATAAGAAATTTGCATTTACGGCTTCAAATTTAATATTGGCATGTCAAGGCTGTAACGTTGAAAAAGGAACTCGAGACCTGATTGGTAATGGAGTACCGACTCCTACATATCTGAGTCGGATTGGAACATCTTTTCTTTGGCCGCATCCATACTTTGATGATATGACAGCGTGCATTCAAAAAGCACGTGGACCAGTTTACTCTCCTATTCCTGGCTCTGGCCGTGAAACCCAAGCCACAAAATTAATTACGGACCTTAAGCTTAATGATATCCAAAGTATAGAGACGCGACATGGTCGACTTACTGAAAGAAAAAATAAGTTGCTAAAAATCCTAATGAAATTAGCGCGAATAAATGATGAGCGCAGTCGTGCGAGAATGGCTCCACTCATTATAGAATTGGGTAAAGTAGATAATGACTTAAGTTAAACTGTTTGACTTTTTGAAATGGCGAAAATAGATCTTTCAGCTATTGATTGTTGTCTAGTGAATAGTGAAATTTCATTCAATGCCGCCGATGCTCTCCGGCGGCATTCTTTCCCTCATGAAAATACAATTTACTCTTCAGGATATTCTTTTCCTGATGCTCAACCTTATCCACATTGGTACTATTGTTTGACCTTGCGGAGGGGCTCTGTAACCTTTAGTTCGTCGATATTGTTACCGAGTGGCTTTAGTCATCAGTTTTTTATGCTGGATATTCGTGCAAACTGTGGGATACCTTCGAGAGTAAGTGCATGATGATATGACCCAAACACATGAAAAACATTGAATAAATTCATATAAGTATGTCACCAAAATCATAATAAATTTGACGAGCGTGCTCTTGCTTCTGAGGTCTGTATTCCTGCGTAAGTGGAGGACTTAACAAACATTAGGCTGACAGATACGGTTGACCAGACCAAAACCCCCACGCTTATTACTAATTCCTTAGTAGGTTCACTACAGAAAGACAGTTGTGGTATATTCGTAATTGTCATTATCACTAATATTATCCATATACCAAGTAAGTAAAAGGCTACCAATTGATTTATTTTGGATACTGATATTTGCTTAGGGCCTGTAATGTATTTATCTATGAAATCGTCATCTGTGTTAGTTAGCTGTGGGGCCGATTTTTTTGCTTCAGTAGAAGGCCGTGAAAGGACCGTTTTATATAGAGGCCCTGTGACTCCATTTTCCATGAGATCTAAATGATTCTCCCAGTTTTCCTGCCAGTACTTACTACCTCTATTAACTAAAAACCATGAAAGTGTAAAAACAGCCCCCATACTGGATAGCAAAAGGGAAAATGCATTTTTAAACGGAAAGCTATTTGCCGAGGCCAAAGCGAAATAACCAGTAAATGTAATGGCAATGATTGTCCAGAAATATGTAGCTCTTTTCCAGTACATTTCAATTTCAAATTTCCTGATGTCTGCAACCTGTGTAAACGCTCTTATGTGTTTATCGGAAGGCTTATGCGATAGATCATCAGTAATGTCAAAATGCCGCTGATATTCCTTGTTGTTCAATTTGAGTATCCCCTCGAAGTTGTACTAAAAAGCATACAACACCGGTGAATTACATTGAAGGTGTTTTTCTTTCATCCTTCTTCGCATGAAAACTCAATCCACTCTTCAGGATATTCTACGCCTGCTGCGCAATCTGATCCGCACCGGCGTCATCATCGAGACTGACCTCGATGCGGGGCGATGTCGCGTGCAGACCGGCGGCATTGTCACCGACTGGCTCCAGTGGCTGACAGCTCGCGCCGGGCGTTCACGTACATGGTGGGCTCCTTCGGTGGGCGAGCAGGTGCTCATTCTGGCGGTCGGCGGTGAGCTTGATACCGCGTTTGTGCTGCCTGCCATTTTCTCTGACGACTTCCCTGCGCCGTCGACGTCTGCCGATGCGTTTCACATCACCTTTCCCGATGGCGCGATCATCGAGTACGAACCTGACACCAGCGCGCTTTCGGTTAAGCGCGTTATAGACGAGCAGGCGTGGTTAATCAGTAAGGTGACCCACAATCTCAATAATAACGGCTTCACGACGGGCGTAGAGCTTGAGGTAAGGCTTTCAGATGTAGAGTATGAGGCAGAAGTGGGTGAATAAATGAGCGTATGTGTTTGTTTTATATGAATTTAATAGGTAAAATATCACCATTGAAGCTATAAGGTGAGGTGATAAAAATGTTCCATTGTCCGTTATGCCATACTGCCGCCCATGCTCGCACCAGTCGTTATTTCACTGACACCACAAAAGAGCGTTATCACCAGTGCACAAACATTAATTGTAGCTGCACATTCGTCACGACCGAGACCGTCGAGCGCTACATTGTGAAGCCCGGCGAGGTGGCTCCGGCGTTACCTCACCCAGCATCGACGGGACAGCAGCAGCTCTGGATGTGAAAAAGAAATCCCCGCAATCGCGGGGATGTTCGTAGTATGACTACCCGATTAGAGATCGTCCGGAAGTTCGCGTATAGCCTTACGTATGTTTGATTCGGCGTCATCAAGCTCGTTTATAGCTCTGTCGATATCTGAACGACCATTTTCTACCTTAGAGCGAGTACGCTTCAAAGTAGAAATAGCATCATCAATTGCGCTAAGAGCCCGTTTTAGTCTTCTTTTAGTATCCATTTCTGCTAATCCCCTGTTTCGACGAATTTTTCACGATGCATAGTTAAATAATACATCCGTATTTATTTGGATTTTGTGTCAGAAATCACCTTTAAATTACCTAAAAGTATGAGGTATGAATTCTTTTCCTTGTCTAATGTCAAAACAATCCTTCATTTCAGAATATGAAGGGGACTTACACATCATCAAAACTAGAGGATACTGGTATGCAACTTTCCGGTTATGCTTTTGTTATGTCAGATAATAGTGAGATATACATTGCACCTAAAGATGGTGTTGATTCCTGTATGGCTACACATGATCAATTAGAGATAACCATCGATGTCGTGAAAGGGTCTTTTAAGGCAAGAATACTTGATAAAGCAGCTCAAGCACTTGGCGTCTTAGAGTTCAAAAAGGCACTTTTTGAAGTTCCTGACGGTGGGACTCGAGATTCTGATGATCCTGGGAATGTAGGAATTCTATGGTGTCGCGCTACAAACTGTTGTTGTAATTGTGGCGCTGGATGGATTTGCGGCTAGTCGTACTGAACAGTGTGAAAGGTTGATAAAGCCCCGCATTTGCGGGGCTTCTCGTATCGATGTGGTCAATGTGTGGACGTGGCCTGAAATAAATCCTTTTATTTCAATAAGTTATAGGAAAAAATAAGCCCGCGTAAGGGAGATTACGCAGGCTAAGGAGGTGGTTCCTGGTACAGCTAGCATTTATGGGTTATGTTTTTCAGCGGGGGGATAATACCCGTATTGAACGAAGCGGTATGTGATCCGATTCTAAGAATTATCCCAGCGCGAAAAAATTTCCCTGCTTAACTATTTGCCGTGTGGGTTTCGGGTGCTTTCACCGTTGAAGTTACGCATCAGCAGCGCGAACTTCAGCTCCACCTCTTCCGGAACCGGCAGCCAGACGGTATGCCCGTCGCCCGGCGCCACGTCAATCGCTTCGCCTTTGCCGTTTTCCAGATGCTCCAGCGTAAAGTTCATGTTGCCCTGCGGGGTCATCAGCTCCAGGCTGTCGCCTTTGGTGAACTTGTTTTTCACCGCGACGGCCGCCAGCGCGCCTTTGCGCTCGCCGGTAAAGTCGCCGACAAACTGCTGGCGCTCGGAAACGGAGTAGCCGTGCTCGTAGTTCTGGTAGTCGTCATGGGTATGACGGCGCAGGAAGCCTTCGGTATAGCCGCGATGCGCCAGGCCTTCCAGGGTTTCCAGCAGGCTGGTATCGAACGGTTTACCGGCGGCGGCATCGTCGATAGCTTTGCGGTATACCTGTGCGGTACGCGCGCAGTAGTAATAGGATTTGGTACGGCCTTCGATCTTCAGGGAGTGTACGCCCATCTGGGTCAGACGCTCGACGTGGGCGATGGCGCGCAGATCTTTCGAGTTCATGATGTAGGTGCCGTGCTCGTCTTCAAAGGCGGTCATGTACTCGCCCGGACGTTTGGCTTCTTCAATCATAAACACGCTGTCGGTTGGCGCACCGATGCCCAGCGTAGGCTCAACGTTGGTCACCGGGATCGGCTCGTGCTTGTGCACAATGTTGCCGACGTCATCCTCTTTGCCTTCCTGGACGTTATATTCCCAGCGGCAGGCGTTGGTGCAGGTGCCCTGGTTCGGGTCGCGCTTGTTGATATAGCCGGAGAGCAGGCAGCGGCCGGAGTAGGCCATGCACAGCGCGCCGTGAACGAAGATTTCGATTTCCATATCCGGCACCTGGGTGCGGATCTCTTCGATCTCTTCCAGAGAAAGCTCCCGGGAAAGAATGACGCGGGTCAGCCCCATCTGTTTCCAGAACTTCACTGTCGCCCAGTTGACGGCGTTAGCCTGTACGGAGAGGTGAATATCCATCTCCGGGAAGTTCTCCCGAACCAGCATGATTAAACCCGGGTCCGACATGATCAGCGCGTCCGGCCCCATATCCACCACCGGCTTCAGGTCACGGATAAACGTTTTCAGCTTGGCGTTGTGCGGCGCGATGTTCACGACCACGTAGAATTTCTTGCCCAGGGCATGCGCTTCGTTGATGCCGAGCTGCAGGTTCTCGTGGTTGAATTCGTTGTTACGCACGCGCAGCGAGTAGCGCGGCTGGCCCGCATAAACGGCGTCGGCACCATAGGCGAAAGCGTAACGCATATTTTGCAGCGTTCCCGCCGGGGAAAGGAGTTCCGGTTTAAACATGTTTGTTCTCGTTCTGATGACAGGTCAGATCCGCGTGCACCAGGTGCAGCGGTAAGGGGAGATCCCCCACTTTAAGGGCGGGCATTGTAGCGCTGTGGGGCAGGGAGGTAAAGCGCCGGGTCGCGTCACCGCTCTCCCGGCGCGCGTCGTGCCGTCAGGTGTTGTCTTTTACCGTCTGGGTAGAGCCGTTGGTTTTGACCGAGGCTATGCCCTTATCACGCGATTGTTCCGTTGCATAAAGCTGGCTGCTGCCAATCACCTGATGGTTGCCCGCCTTTAGATTGAAATGGAACTTCCCGTTCGAGGCCGTTTTCTTCTCATAGCGCTCGTCCAGGGGGCTGTTCGTGCGTACGGAAGCAATGCCGTTTTCGGCGGCACTTTTGCTGGTATAAAGCTCGCTGGTAAGAATGACCTCACCGTTACCCGCTTTCAGCACAAACCTGAACTGACCATCACTGCTTTTATTTAATTCGAACCAACCAGACATAGGTACTCCTTTATCGAAAGTAAAATTATCAGCACCAGTTATAAATAAGCGAACCGGTAAAAAGAGTATGGTTGATTCATGGATTGATTCCAGAAAAGAAAAACCCGCCTGAGGCAGGTTTCAGAGGTGAAATGTTATGCAATCCTGCACGCATCCGCTTCCCAGCGATACCCCACGCCATAAACCGCACGAATAAACGACTGCTCGGCGTCCAGTGCCTCCAGCTTGCGGCGCAGGTTTTTGATATGGCTGTCGATGGTGCGGTCGGTCACGACGCGGTAATCGTCATACAGGTGGTTCAGCAGCTGTTCGCGGGAGAACACTTTTCCCGGCTCGTGAGAGAGGGTTTTCAGCAGGCGGAACTCCGCAGGCGTCAGGTCCAGCAGCTTGCTGCGCCAGCTCGCCTGGAAACGGCTTTCGTCGACAATCAGCGGGCTTTCGGCGTCCAGCACCTGAAGCTCGCGCTGCGGCTTGCAGCGGCGCAGAATGGTTTTCACGCGGGCGACCACTTCACGCGGGCTGTAGGGTTTGCAGATGTAATCGTCTGCGCCAATCTCGAGCCCCAGCAGGCGGTCAATCTCTTCAATTTTGGCGGTGACCATGACGATAGGCACGTCGGAGAAGCGACGAATTTCCCGGCACAGGGTCAGTCCGTCAACGCCCGGCAGCATTAAATCCAGCAGGATCAGATCCGGCGGGGTCTGACGCACGTATGGCAGCACCTGGTCGCCGTGGCTGATCAGTGACGGGGCGTAGCTGGCCGCGCGTAAATAATCGATCAGCAACTGCCCAAGCTTCGGCTCGTCTTCCACAAT
Source organism: Enterobacter sp. ECC-019 (assembly GCF_043974075.1). Lineage (NCBI taxonomy): Bacteria > Pseudomonadati > Pseudomonadota > Gammaproteobacteria > Enterobacterales > Enterobacteriaceae > Enterobacter > Enterobacter sp. ECC-019. The sequence continues at coordinate 3,814,837 of NZ_CP143759.1, read as the reverse complement.
CAAAATGCGCGGCGTGTTTTCGTCAATCGGTAACTCGGTCATACTTCTCTCGATAAATCCCGTTCCAGAGGTAACTCTACTGTAATGCTAACCCCGCCAAAAGGCGAATGGGCGGCGCGGATCGTGCCATTATGCGCCTCGACGATGTTAACGCAAATCGCCAGCCCCAGGCCGGAACCGCCGCTGGCGCGGTTGCGGGAGCCTTCTGTACGGTAGAAACGTTCAAACAGTTTTTCCAGCTGCGCGTCCTGCACGCCGGGGGCGGAATCCGCGAAGGTGAGGGCAAAGCGCCCGTTTTCCTGCCTGCCGGAGATGTGCAGCCCGCCGCCGCTGTCGGTGTAGCGCAGGCTGTTTTCCAGCAGGTTGTTGAACAGCTGCATCAGCCGGTCTTTGTCGCCAAACACCACCGCGCTGTCCGGCAGGGAGAGCTCGATTTTCAGGTCGCGGCTGGCAAACCGCTCGCGGAACGCGCCGCTGATCACTTCCAGAATGTTAATCACGTCCACCGGCGCCTTCTGGTAGGCCAGCGCGCCTTCGTCGGACATGGAGAGCTGGTGGAGGTCATCCACCAGCTTGGTGAGCGTGCCCACCTCCGCCTGCAGAGAGGCTACCGATTCGGGCGTAAACTGGCGCACGCCGTCCTGAATGGCCTCCAGCTCGCCGCGCAGCACCGCCAGCGGCGTGCGCAGCTCGTGGGAAATATCGGCCATAAAGTCGCGGCGCATCTGCTGGTTCTTCTCCAGCGTGCTGGCAAGCTGGTTAAAATCCTGCGCCAGCTTGCCCAGTTCGTCCTGGCTGCGGGTATCGACGCGGGTGGTGAAATCCCCGGCGGCCAGCTTGTGCGTGCCTTCCACCAGCCGTTTCACCGGAGCGAGCAGGCCGCGCGCCAGCGGGAAGGTGGCGAGCGCGGCGAGCAGGGTGGAGAGGGCAACAATCAGCCAGCTTGTCCGGCGCTGCTGGCGGTCAAAGTTGATGTCGGTGTTGCGCGTCAGGCGCTCCACCGGAGAGGCGATAACCCAGCCGACTGTCGCATTATTGACTTTGATCGCACGACGGGTGCCGTCCGGCGGTATCGGCGCGCGCGGACCCACCAGCGTGCGCATGTCCTGGTCAATCACCCAGAACTGGGTGCGCCAGCCGTGCGGCGGCATGCCTGGCCCCGGGCGATCGTCACCGGTATCGTGCTCCAGCGAGCGCAGGATCTGGAAAATAAAGCGGTCGTTATTGCGCAGAAAACGCCAGTTGCCGTGCTGGGCGTACTGTTCACTCAACGCATCGCTTAAGCCCTGTAAACGCTGTTCATTGCCATGCTTGATGTAATCAATAAAACCGCGCTCAAAGCTGATCCGCACCGCCCAGTGCATGGTGATCAGCAGGACGATACAGGTGGCAAAGATCGCCACAAAGAGCTTACCGGTAATGCCCGGACGCCAGAATTTCATGAACCACTCCTTTTGCCGCGCCTGATGACGACGTTCTTGCTGGTATCATCCGGCACTCTGGCGAAGATGAAAGCGGGCAGGGCGATGATGACCGCCATGCTGAGATAGGTATACAAAAAGACCTGATGCGCCACCGGCGTGTCGACGCTGAGATGGTGCTGGCCGTACATGCCGAGCAGTAAGCCCGCGATGGTCACCCCGACGCTCATTGAGAGCTGCATGATCATCGACAGCAGGCTGTTGCCGCTGCTCGCCAGATCGTCCGGCAGGTCCTTCAGCGTCAGGGTATTCATCGACGAGAAGCGCATGGAGTTGACGATCCCCTGGCAGAACAGTACCAGCGGCAGAACGTAGTACCAGCCCATCAGCGCCACGGCCATAAACAGCAGACTCACCAGCGACAGCCCCAGCGTGGCGGTGACCAGCACGTGACGGTAGCCAAAGCGGTTCACGACCTGCACCACGATGCGCTTCATTCCCATGCTGCCGAGCACCATCGGGATCATCATCAGGCCCGCGTGGAACGGCGAAAATCCCATTCCGATTTGCAGGAAAACGGGCGTCATAAACGGCAGCATGCCGCTGCCGACGCGCCCGGCGAAGCTGCCGAACAGGCCAAGGCGGTAGGTAGGGTTTTTAAACAGGTTCAGGCTGAAGAGCGCTTTATCGTTACCTCTGGCATGCCACAGGTACCACAGTATGGCGGTAACGCCGAGCGCGATCAGGAGCCCGAGCGTCAGGGGCGAAATCCCCAGACCTTTTTGCCCGTCGAGCGCCAGGGTAAGCGTGGCCATGCCCGCCGCCAGCAGAATAAAGCCAAAGAAATCAAAGCGCCGCGTCTGCATTTTGTAGTTCGGCATCAGCGTCAGGGTGGCGATGGCACCGATGATGCCAACAGGAAGATTGATTAAGAAAATCCAGTGCCAGGAGGCGTACTCCACCAGAATGCCGCCGAGCGCCGGGCCCAGCAGCGGCCCCACCTGACCGGGCAGGGTGACAAAGGTCATCGCCGCCATGTACTGCTCGCGCGGCACAATTTTCATCACCGTTAGCCGCCCGACGGGGATCATCATCGCCCCGCCAACACCCTGCAGCACGCGCGCCATCACCAGCTGGTCGAGGGTATTGGCCTGGGCGCAAAACAGCGAGCCGGTGGTAAACAGCACGATGGCGGTAAAGAAGATATTCCGCACGCCGACCTTATCGGCCAGCCAGCCGCTGGCGGGCAGCATCACGGCAACCGTCAGCACGTAGGAGACAATCACCATGTGCATATGCAGCGGGCTCTCCCCCAGGCTTTTCGCCATGGAGGGGAGGGCAGTGTTGACGATGGTCGTATCCAGCGACTGCATAAAAAAGCCGAAGGCGACTATCCATAACTGCCAGCGAACGTTAGCGGGGAGATCTGTCATCTACTCAGTCACCGTGGTTCTGTTTTTACGCGAAAAGCGCAGCCGCAGGCGGTCGAAGAACAGATAGACCACCGGCGTGGTGTACAGCGTCAGTAGCTGGCTCATCACCAGGCCGCCGACAATGGTGATCCCCAGCGGCTGGCGCAGCTCCGAGCCGTCGCCGCCCGAGATCACCAGCGGCAGCGCGCCAAACAGCGCCGCCAGGGTGGTCATCATAATCGGACGGAAGCGCAGCAGGCAGGCCTGGAAGATCGCCTCTTCCGGCGACAGATTGCCGTTGCGCTGGGCGTCCAGGGCGAAATCGACCATCATGATCGCGTTTTTCTTCACAATGCCGATCAATAGCATGATCCCGATAAGCGCGATAAGGCTGAACGGCGCGCCGAACAGCTCCAGCGCCAGCAGCGCCCCCACGCCCGCAGACGGCAGCGTTGAGAGAATGGTCAGCGGGTGAACGTAGCTCTCATACAGCACGCCCAGCACAATATAAACCGTGGCGATGGCGGCCAGAATCAAAATCACCTGCGAGTTCATCGTCTCCTGGAACACCTGCGCGGTCCCGGCAAAGCTGCCGCGCACGGTGGACGGCACGCCAAGCTGCGTCATCGCGCGGTTGATAGCGTCGCTGGCTTCAGAAAGCGACGAGCCGGCGGGCAGGTTAAAGGAGATGGTCGACGCCGCCGAAAGTCCCTGATGGTTCACCGACAGCGGCGCGTTGGCAGGCTGCCAACTGGCAAAGTAGGAGAGCGGAATCGCCTTGCCATCGTTGTTAATCACAAACATTTTGTCCAGCGCGCTGATGTCCTGGGTGTAGCGCGGGTCAACTTCCATCACCACCTTGTACTGGTTCATCGGCTGGTAGATGGTGGAGATCTCGCGCTGGCCGAAGGCGTTGTTCAGCAGGCTGTTGGCGGCTTCAACGTTAATGCCCAGACGCGACATGGTTTCGCGGTCGTAGGTCAGGGCCATCTCGGCACCGTTGTCCTGCTGATCGGAGTTGACGTCCGCCAGCTCCGGCAGGGCGGCCAGCGCCTTGCGGATCTTCGGCTCCCACTCGCGCAGGGCGGCTAAATCGTCCGAGAGCAACGTGTACTGATAGCTGGCGTTCGCCTGACGGCCGCCGACGCGGATATCCTGAACGGCCATCAAAAACAGATTAGCGCCCGGCTCTTTGGCGAGCTTCACCCGCAGGCGGTCAATCACCTGCTGGGCGGTTTCGTTGCGCTCGCCGCGCGGTTTCAGGGTAATAAACATCATCCCGCTGTTAACGCGTGACCCGCCGGTAAAGCCGGTGACGTTATCCACGGCTTTGTCTTCCCGAATGATCTTCATAAAGTCCTGCAGCTTGCCGCGCATCGCCTGGAACGAAATGCTCTGGTCTGCCTGAATACCCCCCATCAGCACGCCGGTGTCCTGCTCCGGGAAGAAGGTTTTCGGGATGGTGATGTACATCCAGACGTTGAGCACGATGGTGCCAATCAGCACCAGGCCAACCAGTCGGGTATGGTTCAGCACCCACTTCAGCGATTTGCCATACCCTTCCTGCATCGCCATCAGGAAACGGCCAAAGCCTTTACGGCGCGGCTGCGAGTGCGGCTTGCTGCGCTTGAGCATCCAGCCGCTCATCATCGGCGTGAGCGTTAAGGAGATAACCAGCGAAATGCCGATGGCAACCGACAGCGTGACGGCAAACTCCCGCAGCAGACGGCCCGGCAGCCCGCCCATCAGCAGCAGCGGCAGGAATACCGCCACCAGTGACAGGCTCATGGAGAGCACCGTAAAGCCCACCTCGCGCGTGCCCTGCAGGGCAGCCTGCAGCGGCTTCACGCCCGCCTCCAGGTGGCGGGAAATGTTCTCCAGCACCACGATGGCATCATCCACCACGAAGCCCGTGGCAATTGTCAGGGCCATCAGCGACAGGTTGTTGAGGCTAAACCCGCACAGGTACATGGCGGCAAAGGTACCGATCAGCGATACCGGCACGGCCACCGCCGGAATAAGCGTCGCCCGGCCGGAGCGCAGGAACAGGAACACCACCAGGATCACCAGCGCGACGGAGATAATCAGCGTTTGCTCCACCTCTTCAAGCGAGGCGCGAATGGTCGGGGAGCGATCCTGGGCAATTTGCAGATCGATTGCTGCCGGGATGGTCTCCTGCAGGTCCGGAAGACGGGCGCGAATGCTGTTTACCGTCTCAATAATGTTTGCTTCCGGCAGCTTGCGGATCATCAGCAGAATGGCCGGTTTAGCGTTGGTCATCCCGGCGTTACGCACGTCCTGCACCGAGTCGGTGACGCTGGCAACGTCGCTCAAGCGAACCGCCGCGCCGTTGTTGTAGTGAATAATGAGCGGCTGATACTCCGCCGCGGTTTTCAGCTCGTCATTGGTGTGGATCTGCCAGCGGTGGCTACCGTCCTCAATCGCCCCCTGCGGTTTGCGGACGTTGGCGTTGCTGATGGCGGAGCGCACGTCGTCCAGCGACACGCCCTGGTTGAACAGCGCCTGCGGGTTTAGGCCCACGCGCACGGCGGGCAGGGAACTCCCGCCGACGCTCACGTCACCCACGCCGTTAATTTGTGAGATTGTCTGCGCCAGCTGGGTAGACGCAAAGTCGTAAAGCTGCCCCTGCGAATACGTATCCGAGGTCAGCGTCAGGATCATGATCGGCGCATCGGACGGGTTGGCCTTGCGGTAGGTTGGGCGGCTCGGCATCCCGCTCGGCAGCAGGCTTTGTGCGGCGTTGATGGCGGCCTGCACGTCCCGCGCCGCGCCGTTAATATCCCGGTCGAAGCTGAACTCCAGAATGATGCGCGTGCTGCCGAGCGAGCTGCTGGAGGTCATCTCGTTGACCCCCGCAATCCGCCCGAGCGAGCGCTCCAGCGGCGTGGCAACGGACGAGGCCATGGTTTCCGGTGACGCACCCGGCAGCGAGGCGCTGACCATAATCACCGGGAAATCCACCTGTGGCAGCGGGGCCACCGGCAGCAGCCGGAAGCCCAGCACGCCGCAGAGGGTAATGGCGAGCGAGATTAAAATCGTCGCCACCGGACGATAAATGAAGAGGGCGAAAAACTTCACTTATGCCTCCTCTTCACGTTTCGGGAAGCGGCTTTTGGTCCACAGCGCCAGGCGGTCAAACAGCAGGTAGATCACCGGCGTGGTGAAGAGCGTTAGCACCTGGCTCACCAGCAGACCGCCGACCATGCCGATACCCAGCGGACGACGCAGCTCCGCGCCGACGCCGGTGCTGAGCATCAGCGGCAGCGCGCCCAGCAGGGCGGCCAGCGTGGTCATCAGGATTGGACGAAAACGCAGCAGACAGGCCTGGAAGATGGCATCGCGCGGCGACATGCCCTGCTCGCGCTCGGCGGCCAGGGCGAAGTCGATCATCATGATGGCGTTTTTCTTCACGATACCGATGAGCAGGATGATGCCGATGATGGCAATGACGTCCAGCTCGCTGCCCGCCAGCATCAGCGCCAGCAGCGCTCCGACGCCCGCCGTCGGCAGGGTAGAGAGGATGGTGATCGGATGGATAAAGCTTTCGTACAGCACCCCGAGCACGATGTACATCGCCACGACCGCCGCGACGATCAGCCAGATGGTGTTACCCAGCGCGGCCTGAAACGCCAGCGTGCTGCCCTGGAACTGGGTCTGAATATCGGATGGGAAGCTTACCGCTTTTTCAGCCGCCTGAATGGCCTCCACCGCTTCGCCGAGAGAATAATTGTCCGGCACGTTGAAGGAAATGGTGGTGGACGGGAACTGATCCAGATGGTTAATCGACAGCGGGGTATAGCGTTCTTCCACCGTGGCGATAGCGCTCAGCGGCACAATACCACCGTCTTTGCTGGTCAGGCGCACCGAGTCCAGCCCCGCAAGGCCGGGCGTATTCTCCGTGTTGTGCTCCAGCACCACGCGATACTGGTTCGCCTGGGTGTAGATGGTGGAGATCAGGCGCTGACCGAAGGCGTTGTACAGGGCGTTGTCCACGTCCGACATGGTGATGCCCAGACGGCTGGCGGCGTCGCGGTTGACGTTCACGTAGGCCGCCAGCCCTTTGTCCTGCCAGTCGCTGCTGACGTCGGAGAGCTGCGGCAGGGTGTTAAGCTTATTCACCAGCTGCGGCACCCAGGTGCTGAGGGCGTCCAGCGAGGTGGCCTGCAGCGTGAACTGGTACTGCGTGCGGCTGACCTGGGTATCAATGGTCAAATCCTGAATCGGCTGCAGGTAAAGCTCAACGCCCGGCACGCGTGCGACGGCGTTTTGCAGCCGCTCAATGACGGCGTTGACGCGGTCGTCTCGTTCATCCAGCGGCTTGAGGTTGATCTGCAGACGCGCGCTGTTGAGCGACGGGTTGGTGCCGTCGACGCCCACGTAGGAGGTCAGGCTCTCGACCGCCGGATCTTTCATGACGATCTCAGACACCTGCTGCTGGCGCTGGGCCATACTGGCGAAGGAGACCGACTGCGGGGCCTGAAGCGTGCCCTGAATAATGCCGTTGTCCTGGATGGGGAAGAAACCTTTCGGAATGAAAATCCACAGCATCACGCTGAGCGCCAGCGTTCCCAGCGCCACGCCGAGCGTGGCCCACGGATGGTTAAGGACTTTCGCCAGCACGCGACCGTAGGCGGCAATAATCCGCTCGAACATGCGCTCGGAGGCGCGGGAGAAGCGGTTTTGCTTGCGCAGGGATTCATGGCTCAGCATGCGGGCACACATCATCGGCGTCAGGGTCAGCGACACCACGGCGGAGATCAAAATGGCGACGGCCAGCGTGACGGCAAACTCGCGGAAAAGACGCCCGACGATATCGCCCATGAACAGCAGCGGGATCAGCACCGCAATCAGCGAGAAGGTCAGCGAGATAATGGTAAAGCCGATCTCGCCCGCGCCTTTCAGCGCGGCCGCCAGCGGTTTTTCGCCTTTCTCGATATAGCGCGAAATGTTCTCAATAACGACGATGGCGTCATCCACCACGAACCCGGTGGCGATGGTGAGCGCCATCAGCGTCAGGTTGTTAATCGAAAAATCGAGGAACACCATTACCGCAAAGGTCCCGACCAGCGAGAGCGGCACGGCGACGGCGGGAATAATGGTTGCCGGAACGTTGCGCAGGAACAGATAGATGATCATGACCACCAGCGCAATCGCCAGCATCAGCTCAAACTGGGTGTCGGTAACCGACGCGCGAATGTTCGTGGTGCGGTCGGAAAGCACCTTCACGCTGACTGATTTCGGCAGGCTTTCGATCAGCTGCGGCAGCATGGTGCGGATGCTGTCGGCGGTTTCGATGATGTTAGCGCCCGGCTGGCGCTGCACGTTCATCACGATTGCCTGCTGCCTGTTGGCCCAGGCGCCGAGCCAGCTGTTTTCGGCACCTTGTTCCACAGTCGCCACGTCGCCCAGACGCACCGGGGCGCCGTTCTGGTAAGCAATAATCAGCTGACGGTATTCATCGGCGGACTGCATCTGATCGTTGGCAGAGAGCGTCACGGCGCGGGTGGGGCCGTCCAGCGAGCCTTTTGCCGAGTTAACGTTGGCACTGCTGATGGCGGTGCGGATAGTTTCGCTGGTCAGGCCCAGCGCGGCAATCGCCTGCGCGTTCAGCTTTACGCGCACGGCGGGACGCTGGCCGCCCGCCAGCGTGACGAGGCCGACGCCGGAGACCTGCGAAATCTTCTGCGCCACGCGCGTTTCGACCATGTCTTCAACCTGGGTCATCGGCATGGCGGAGGAAGTGACGGCCAGCGTCATGATCGGCGGATCCGCCGGGTTCACCTTGCTGTAGACCGGCGGGTTAGGCAGGTCCGAAGGCAGCAGGTTGGTGGCGGCGTTGATGGCGGCCTGTACCTCCTGCTCGGCGACGTCCAGCGACAGCGTCAGCTGGAACTGCAGCGTCACAACGGATGCCCCGCCGGAACTCTGGGAGGACATCTGTTTTAGCCCCGACATCTGCCCAAACTGGCGCTCCAGCGGGGCGGTAATGGCGGATGTTACCACGTCCGGGCTGGCCCCGGGATAGAGAGTGACAACCTGAATCGTTGGGTAATCCACCTCCGGCAGCGCCGACACGGGCAGGAAGCGATAGCCGATAATCCCGGCGAGCAGGATCGCCACCATCAGCAGCGTGGTGGCGACAGGACGGAGGATAAACAGGCGTGACGGCCCACCTGTAGAGCCTGGGGGCATCACCTGCATCAGGATTTCTCTCCCTGTTTCGCAGGTTCAACCACTTCCACTTTGGCCCCTTCGGTCAGGCGGTCGATGCCGTCTGTCACCACGCGGTCGCCTGCGGAAAGGCCAGCGGCGATGACCACCGTCTGGCTGTCCTGAATCCCGGTTTTCACCAGGTGCTTGCTGACCTTATTGTCGCTGTTAAGTACCCAGACGAAGTTACCTTCATTACCCATCTGCAGCGCGGCGGTGGGGATCACCACCGCGTTCTCTTCGGTCGCGACCAGCATTCGCGCATTGACGAACTGGTTCGGGAAGAGGGCATCGTCCTGGTTATTAAAGCGCGCCTTCAGCTTGATGGTGCCGGTGGTGGTGTCAATCTGGTTATCCAGGCTTAGCAGGGAACCTTCGCTCAATTTCTGCTTGTTGGTGCGATCCCAGGCTTCCACCACCAGCCCCTTTCCGGATTTTTGCGCCTGCACCACGGTCGCAATATCGCTTTCCGGCAGGGTAAAGACTAAATCAATCGGGTGAGTCTGGGTGATCACCACGATGCCCGTGGTGTCGCCGCTGGAGATCTGGTTGCCAATATCGACCTGCTTCAGGCCCACGCGTCCGTCAATCGGCGCGGTGATGCGGCTCCAGTCCAGCTGCAGCTGGGCGCTGGCCACGGCGGCTTCGTCGGCTTTGATGGTGCCCTGCGTTTCGCTGACCAGCGACTGCTGCGTGTCCAGTTCCTGACGAGACACGAGGTTGGTTTTCACCAGCTGCTGGTAGCGCGCCAGATCGCGACGGGTGTTGGCGAGGGTGGCTCTGTCTTTCGCAAGCTGTCCCTGCGCCTGGGCGAGGGCGACCTTAAACTGGCTCGGGTCGATTTCCGCCAGCAGATCGCCAGCTTTGACCTGCTGACCTTCCTGGAAGTGAATGGCCTGAAGCTGGCCGTCGACGCGGCTGCGCACCGTCACGGTGTTGGCGGCGGTAATGGTCCCAAGGCCCGTAAGGTAGCGAGGAACGGCTTTATTCACGGCCGTCGCCGCCTGTACCGGCGCCAGCGCGCCACCGCGCATGCCGTGACGCCCTCCGCCTGCCGGGCGCTGTGCCTGACTGCTGGCACCGGCGGGAGCGGCGGAGTTCGCGGATTGACTGTGCCAGTACCAGGCGGTGGCAAGGACCACCACAATGATGCCAGCGGCGATTGCCCAGCGGGATTTGTTACTGCCTTTCATCGTTATACGTTCTCATCCTGAATACTTCGGGGAATGATACTAGTTTAGTCAGCTAACACAGCGGAAAAATGGAGGAAATATGGAAGACTGTCTGGAATTGTCTGAATGAAGCCGGTGTGGCTTCGTTGCGTGGCGCTTCGCGGATTCTGTTTAATCCAGGAAAATTCTTTATTCGCGGAATATTCCGAAGTGACTCCGTTCAGATGAAAAATATAACCCGTTGCTCATCATTTATTATTTACCAACAGTCCAGGAATATTCCTGTTATTATTAATGTGGTATAGGATTTTTCCCGTCAACACTAAATTGATGCATTTTTTTAGCAAAAATTTAACAAATATTTTTGTTTTGAACCAGGTTCAATAGTTAATTGATTCACAATGCTTTTTGGTTTTTCCGCATTCTTTTCCTATTTTGATTTGTATCAAAACAGGAAAATAGATTTAAAATCTCTGATTTGTGTTAATTTCGGAATTAAAAACCACTTATTAAACATTTATTGGATTTTAATATTATAACAAAGCGTTGCCAACCGATTATTGATAAGTAAATTCTTAGAAGTATTAAGGTTTTTCGTATTTTATGGTGTTGTGAGGAAGGTTATTTCGAATAATAATTTTTTGGCGCAGCAAATCTCGCTCGCAATTAAATGGAGCATCCTGGTTCTTATATAAAGAGTGCCTGGTTGCGCGTTTGTTCTCAGGAGAAAAAAATGAAAAAGTTATTACTGGTGGCCTCTCTGGTTTCTGTATTCGCAGCAGCAAATGCAATGGCTGATGTGACTGCATCAGCTACAGCGTCATGGGATGCTACTGCTACAAAAGATACAACCAGCATGCTGGTTGTTACTCCGCTAAACTCTCTGACTTTCCAGTATGCGGAAGGCCTGAACGGGTTCAACACTCAGGACGGCGCTTTTGACGTAACCATTCAGGGACAAGAAAGTGCGACAGATTTCGAGCTGACTGCACAGGTCATCAGCAATACGCTGACCAACGCAAGCGGCGATGCGTCTACGCTGGACGTGGGTGTGGCATGGAACGGCAATGCGCTTTCCAGCGCGTCTGAGACCGTACTGGTTAACTCCTCTTCAACCTCTGGCCTCGAAAGTCTGATGGCGGATGGTGCTTATAACGGTGCTGAGCGCGTGAGCGATCAGTCCAGCTTCAAGTTCTCCATCTCCTCTGCTACCTCTGACGGTACGACTCCGGTAACAGATTACTCAGCGCTGCCTGACGGCTACTGGACTGGCGATGTGAAAGTACAGTTCAACGCGACCTGGACCACGCCAGCGTAATGAATAAAATTCGGGAGAGTCACTCTCCCGAATTTTCTCAGGAAATAAGTAATGACTAAATATGTGCCAATAGCCATGTTGGTAGGGGTTGCCATATCCTTTTCCAGCTGGGCAATTAATGTGGGTGATATCACGTCGATAATGACTTCCGAAGCGAGTTCATTATCGAAAGAAATTATCAACACGACGGATTCAGCGCGCTACGTAAGCGTGACGGTAAAACAACTCTCCTCTCCGCTGCCCGGCGGCGTAGAGCTGAACGTTAATCCCGGTGAATTATTGTCGACTCCCGCCAACCTTATTCTTCCAGGCGAGGCAAAAGACGTTTTCCGCTTTTTCTATAAAGGCCCGGAGGATGATAAAGAGCGCTATTACCGTCTGCAGTGGATAGACGAGCCGATTAGTGAAAGCGCCACAACCAAAGCCGGTAAGGCCGCGACGGCCACGGCCTCGGCGGAAATTGGCACCATTCTGGTGGTTGCCCCGCGCAAGGAGCGCTTCGACTACAGCCGTCAGGGTGACCTGATTACGAATACCGGCAATGTTTCCTTCCGTGTGATCGCCTATGGCACCTGCAAGGACAAGGCGCAGGATCAGGGCAGGGGCTGCCGCGAGCGTTACTACGTTATGCCGGGTACAAAAATAAGGCTGCAAAAAAGCGATGTGTCGAACAGCCGTACCCGTATTGGCATCTGGCACGGCAAGCAATTTATTACAGTGAAGTAAAAACATAACGCCATTACCGGTACCAAAAATTAAAATGCCGATGTGTAAGGATGCGTATGTCATTTAAATATCTCGTTGGGGGAAGTGTATTTCTCTCGTTAGTGTTAACACCAGGTTTTGCACATTCTGCGCCAGTGAAGATCGGGAAATACGTTATTCCTGGCGCGTTTGCCCATTCGCTGGAGCAGGGAATGACGGTTCCGGTATTTATTCGTTATCAGGAAACGGACGAAAAGAGTCAGCAGCAAATTGCGGACGCGGTGATCTCTCTGGTCGACGGGAATATTACCGTGAAGTCGATTATGGTTTCCGACCTGCCAAATAACGCCGTGCTGTCGGATAAAACCCGCGCCATGGTGGAAAAAATCGCTGACGCTAAGTTTGTCGATAACACTGCGATTGCCCTGACGCCGGAAGCCCGCCTGCAACTGAACGTTTCGTCGTTTCACCTGGAGATGATCGTCAGCCGGGACGCGCTGACCGAGGCGGTCGTGGCGCGCAGCACCTTATTAGGCCCGTCCAGCGTGGACAGGCTCTCTAACGTGCTTAATTACAATTTCGGTACCTATTACAACGACTATCAGAACGGCAGCAGCTCGCGCAGCTATTTAACGCTGGATAACACCCTGTCGCTTCGGGAGCATCACTTCAATATTAACGGTTCGGTATATGGTATTGGCCAGAGCAACAGTTCGAGCAAGGTGTATCGCGCGATGTACGAGCGCGACTACGAGGGCTATCGCCTGGCGCTGGGGATGCTGGACACGTGGAACGTGCAGTCCATTGCCAGCCTGAACGCGCTGAACGGCGGAAAAATCTACGGTGCCAGCTACGGCAACAAAGGCAGCACAGTGGTGGAAAATACCGCGCTGTCGCTGACTCCCATTACGGTCTTTCTTCCCGCCGCCGGGGAAGTCCACGTCTTCCGCGACGGGCGCCTGCTGAGCGTGCAGAACTTCAACATGGGCAGCTACGAAATTGACACCAGCCGTTTTCCCTACGGGGTGTACGACGTGACGGTGGATATCGTGGTGAACGGTCGCACGGTGAACACCCGCGTCAGCCGCGTGAATAAAATCTTCGCGCGCCAGCAGGCCACCGGGCTGGACCAGCTCTCATGGCAGGTGTTCGGCGGATCGCTGGATTACGATCGCGTAAGCTACAAGCGCAATCACTACCACAATGCCGGCAGCGAGCAGACCTGGATTGCCGGCGGCGCGGCCTCTCTGACGCTGGCGATCCTCTCCGGCCTGAACGTGAAGTCCACGCTGTATGGCTTTGATTCCAACGCCGTGAACGAAACCGACCTGACCTTAAACGTTAATGAATACGTGAGCGTGGGCACTCAAACGCTGGTGGCAAACGACGGCACCTGGCGCAACGTCAGCAGCGTGAGCCTCAACGCTCCCGGCGGGTTTGGCTCGGTGTGGGCGTCACGCGAGGACAGCAAAATCGGCGACCGTTTGCCGGTGCAGGAGCGCGATAACTACTCCATTGGCGGTACGATTAACCTCGGACGCTTTATTTCGCACGGGGGATCGCTGACGGTGAGCCAGACGGAAAACCGCTACTCGGGCAACAAATATCGCAACCTGGATTACAGCACCACGCTGTACGCTGGGCGTTACGCCACCGTCGGCCTGCGCGCCGGGGTGCAGCGCTATTACTACAACAACCGTAATGACGACGGTCGTCAGGAGCGTTACGTCAGCCTCGACTTCTCGCTGCCTCTGGCCTCCTGGCTAAGCGTCGGGGCATCGCGGGATCGTTACGGTGCAACGCAGGGCAACATCAGCGCCCGCAAGCAGTTTGAAGACGGGCCAATTACCTCGGCGGGGATCGCGGCCTCCACCCGCCTGAGCGGCGAGCAGAACTACGGCAACGATTATTCCGTGAACGGCAACATGAGTTACGCCACCAAATACAACGCCGGGACGGTCTCCGTTACACGATCGGCGGATAACGCCACCAACCTGAACTTCTCATCCCAGGGTTCGGTTGCCTGGGCAGGGGGCGATTTCGGCCTCAGCAAAGAGCGCCAGCGTTCCGGCATCATCGTGAAAACCGGGCTGGCAGGGGACGGCAAGCTGGCGGCAAAAATCAATAACCGTCACTACGTCCTGAGCGGCAAATCGAGCTTTATCGCGCTGCCGCCGTACGCCCAGTACAAGCTGGAGATTATGAACGACCGCAACTCCGAGGACAGCTTCGATATCGTCTCCGGGCGTAAGCAGTCGCTGAACCTCTATCCGGGCAACGTTGGTGTGGTGGCGCCGGAAGTGAAAAGCATGGTGACTGTTTTCGGGCGCGTGCGCTATCCGAACGGACAGCTCGCGGCCAATACCGATATTCATAACCACATCGGTAAAACGCGCACCGATGCGAAAGGTGAGTTCGCGATTGATATCGATAAGACATTCCCCGTCATTACCCTTGTTTCGGCGAATGGCAACATCTGCGAAGCCGATTTAGATCTGGAAAAAGCCCGCGGAGCTGCGTGGGTCGGGGACGTGCAATGCGCACTGCAATCGACTATGGCGAAGAGATAATGCTATGAAAAATGTTAACCTTATTCTTCCGTTACTCGTTGCGGGCGCATTGACGCCACTGGCGGCGAAAGCGTTGACCGCGTCATCGTCCGGCTCGGTCAGCAATAACTTTCTGTTTATTGAAAACGCCGTGGACGGTGAGTACTTCATTACCCCCTCCGCGCTCGATCCTCGCTTTAGCGGATCCAACACCTGGGTGAAATACGGCACCTCGCAGGTGAGCCTCGGCTATCTCGGCTACGTGAGCTGGACGGCTCCGGCGAATAACTATCAGGATATGTGGATCGATAATTCGCCGATTGACGGGCCATTTAACGGCATCCGCTGTTACAGCGGTACGCAATGCCCAACGTCCGGCTATATCTCCGGTCAGGGCCGAGACAGCAGCGGTTTCTACCACGCTCAGGTCGGCTCGGTCGCGGGCGTGGTGGGCGGGGCGTACGGCTTTGCGTCGCTGAGCGATTCGGCCTACGAATATTTCCGCGCGATGCCGACCGGCAGCAGCGAAACTTACGTCTTTAACCGCTGCTATACCTCGGTTAACTATGATTACGCGGGGGGGGAGCGCTGTAAGGATCAAAGTACCGGACGCTGGAACTACGTGAACTACACCTTAACCAAGCGCGGCCATCTGGCGCTGGAATCTACCAGCGCTTTCCAGGAGCTATGGATCGCCAGCGACGGGACGCCGAGCATTACCAATGACTCCGGCGCCTGCGAACTGGGGGTTGTCGGAAGCGTAAGCGGCGTGATCTGTAAAATGGTCAGCTACAGCCTTCAGCAGACCGCGAACCTGACCGCCTCGCTCACCTTCAGGGCCTATATCGATTCCGCCGCGCTGGGCTTTACCCCGGCGGCGTCAACGGTACGTTATTCCGGCAACGGCTCGAACTGGTATAATTTCAGCGCGACGACGGCCTATTACAATGTCTTCTCAACGGACGGCCACTACGTCTATCTCTTTTTGTCGAAGACGTTTCTTAAAAACCTTGTCGACTCGGGCTACAGCATTACCAACAGCCAGCCTTTTACCTTTGCCTTCCGCAATGGCTTAACGCCGGAATCGGGGCATTACGAGTTCACGCCATCGTTGCAGTTGAACATTATTCCTAAGGAGTATGGAATCAGCATTGTCTCGTCGAATAACACCACGTCGGCAAGCGGCAGCGGCACCATCGGCGATGATACCCCGATTGGCATGGACTATGTCGTCACCGTTTCCGGCCCGCGTCAGGCGGACAGTATTACCGCCCAGGTCACGGGGGATACCACGACAATTAACAATACGCCGTACTGCCTGTTTACCTCCGCGCAGGGTGGGATCAGCGTGCCGATCCCGGCGTATCTTCAGTACAGCAACCAGTCGGGCAGCGTGACGCAGGTGCGCAATAGCTGCGGCGATGCGCCCATCAGCCTCAACGATGCGCTGTGGCAGCAAACGCCGTGGGATGCGAATAACACCGACGACGGAAGCTACTTCAGCACCGGCTTATCGCTGCTGTTCCCGATGAATGACTCCCGCTCGGCGCTGACGGTTGCAGGCTCCGACTGGGAAGGCGTGGTTAGCGCCAGCGGCGAAATCAAAGTCACCGCGAACTGGCTGGGCGTCACCAAATGAAGCGCTGGTATGGGGCAATCATCAGTGCGGCGCTGCTGAGCTTTTCGGCGCACGCCCTGTATCTCGATTCCACGATTTATGAGATGCCAGCGGACAAGTCATTCATAAGCAAACGCATTTTTAACGACAGCAAAAAGCAGAATGTGTATCGCATTTCTGCGGCGAAAATTGATAAGCCCGGGCCGGGCGGGGAGAAGCGCCAGGATATAGAAGAAGGAGAGCTGATTTTTGCGCCGCTGACGTTCTCGCTGGCGCCGGATGCCGGGGAGTTTTTTAAGATTTTCTACCGCGGCCCGCAGGATGATAAGGAGCGCTATTACCGGGTGCAGTTCACGGAGCTGCCCGTCACGATGTTTCCGGAGCGCAACGGGGGGAAAAGAAGCGAAGCGATACCGGCTATCGCACTGGATACGATACTGGTGGTGCGCCCGAGAAAGATCGACCTGCGCTATACCCTGGATGAGCAGGCCGGGGTGCTTAGAAATACCGGGAACACTTTTTTTAAAATCATTGTGCAGCAGGGATGCAATTCAACGGATGATGAGGCCAGTATCCGTTACGTTCTTCCCGGAGAAACGTATCGAAGTAGCGGATTAAAAAATCAAAATAAAAAATTCATTGTCGCTTTGCACAAGTATATCCCTGTTGGCAACGCGTGTTTTAAACCTGACGCATAAAATCTAAATAAAAATATTCTTATATTGCTAACCTGTATAAGGTAAATATACTCTGTATAGGTTGCTTGCATAATGAAAGAAAAATATAAGAGTTTGTCTGGATGAGAAAGATAATTAATGGTCGGGTTTTGTACGACTCAACGAAACGAGAATTGAGCGTACAAAATCAACAACTTGTCCTTTCCGCTTCGGTGGCAAGGCTACTGGATTTTTTTATTGTAAATAATGCCCGGCAATTAAGCAGGGAACTGATCATTGAAGAAGTCTGGGCTAAGTATGGCATGACTCCATCTGGCCATAGTCTTAATAAAAGTATTAGCCTGTTGCGTAAGGCATTTTCTTCGCTGGGCATTGATGACGCTATTATCACCATTCCGCGAGAAGGGTTTATTTTTCAGGCACAGGTTAGTGACAACCGCGAAGAGGTATTGTGTTCTACTGAGAAAGACCTGACGGCCGCTAATCCTGCGATGACCTTTCCGTGGAATAAAACCCTTTTAGTCTGGTTTGTTGTTGCTCTTGTTTTACTGGGCGGTGCAGGTATTTTTCTCACCGTCATGTTGCGCAATAATGACGGCGTGGTGCATGTTTCAAATACCGGGGTCTGCGAGGTGTATACGACGGATGATAATTCTTCGGAGAAAATTTTTAAGTTTCTGCATTCGCAAAGATGGAAAGGGTTTAACACCATTTGTAACGGCACGAAGAAAGCTATCATATTTTATGACGATAACAGTCTGTCTAAGAGCAATAAACTGAAAGAACATTTTTTCAGTATTTGTATGATGGATGAAAAAAAGGTGGCGTATGAGTGTCAAAATTATTTCTATTAGCATCATGGCCGCGCTGATCGCTCTGTTTTTCATTGTACTTGACCGCGGGGCAATCCCGGCGGCGCTGGTCTGTACCTCAAAATATCATATTGAGCTGGACACGCATAAAGACGGGATAAAAATAAAGGGAGAGGTTCTCCAGGTATTCAGGATCTCTTCGGAAAAAGACGGGATGCTGTCGCAGGTGGGTGTACTGGACGTAAATGATAAACAGTACGCCGTAAATCGCACAACGTCGCTGCGTTTTTTAGGGAAGGACAGCGACGGATATCTGCGTACGGAGCGCCTGGCAATAGTCAAGAACGATAATGACGATCTGCCCGACGCGATAACGGATCTGCTGATGTCAAAACAGAAGCTTTTTTATTACAAGGTTATCCATATCGACGACAATGTGTATGGTATCAGGGATTTGCGCCGCACGCTGATGGTCTGTCGTGCGAAGTGATCCTCTGCCTTACAATGATTTACAGTGATTTTTATCTGTTAATTGATGCATTTTTGAAGTTTTAATTTGTCTGGTTGTGAATGTAAGGGCATTTGTTTGTACTTGTCGCAGCTAAGAAAATTCCCTGTTCTGGCGGTAGGAATATTCTTATCATTTTAACTCTGACCGCAGTCGTAGCTCGGGAGATATAAAAAGCTTTCCTTAGCTTTGCAATGATAATATTAATTATCTGACATGTATGTCGTTGGAAACCGAATCAATTGTGAATGTTCTCTCTATTTGAGGGAGGGGTAGCCTTTGCAATTAAAACCATGATGGTGATGATTATGAACACGAAAAAGGTCTTCCTGCTTAGTTATGACATTTATCTTTTCTCAGGGATTAGGTCATTTTTACCTAATCTGATACTGGTGGATACCGGAACCTATATCAACGATTCTGATATCTCCACGCCCCAGTACAAATCCTGCCTGTTAATTATTGATAGCCGAATGCCATTTGGTCTGGTTAAAAGGTGGCTGCAAAGAAACAGTAGTCAGTTTATCAATATCAATAGTGTGGTTATTAAACTGAGTGAAAATAAATGTATTAACCGAGGTTTTGAATACGCGGAGTTTATCGATGCTAAACTGGACGCTGATGCCGTCATTGATTCGCTGAAGCAGATTTTGATGGCGAATACTGAAAACGGTGCGCCCGCCAGAATAGGCTTTGTGGATGAATTTCGCCTGAGCGATTTTGAACAGGAGATGCTGAATGCCTCATTCACCCGAACCGGCCAGGAGGAATTTTGCCGGGCGAACTCACTGGCAGTGAAATCGCTTTATCGTTATCGGGATAAAATCACCCATCGTCTGGAATTTGATAATTTCAACGAGTCCATTATTTTTCTTTCCCGTAACGGCCTGCTGGCAGAGAGAATAAATGGAAATGAAAAGCCGCCGCGCTATGTCTGTGATAATAATGAGGCCGATCGATTGAGTCTGGCGCTGAAAAATGAGGAAATTATTCCGTATTATCAGCCTATCGTCGGCAGCAATGGAGATCTGAGCGGGGTAGAGGTGCTAGCGCGCTGGCCGTTGGGTCATAATTACGCAATCTCACAGCGTGAGTTTATTCCGCTGGCGGAAAAAAGCGGGCTTATTAATGAGCTAACCAGCTATTTAATGAATAAGGTAGCCAGCGATTTAAATCACAGCATTCACTGGCATGGACAGTCCTTTTTTGTCGCCTTTAACGTAAGCCCTTCAAGCCTGAGCAATCCCGTCTTTTACTGGGAGTGCCTTAACTTTTTAGAGTTAACGGAATCGTTGCCGATAAAGCTGATGATCGAAATAACCGAAAACCAGACGCTGGTGGTCACTCCGGCAATAAAAGAGCTGATCCGGTCCCTGCGCAATCGCGGGGTGCTGTTTGCGCTGGATGATTTTGGCACGGGGTATGCGAATCTCTGTTATCTGAACGAGCTTGAACTCGATGTGATTAAAATCGACAAGACCTTTATCAACGGCATCCACGCGCATGAGCAGCCGCTGCCGATGCTGGAGTCGATAATAAACCTGGCCGCCATTCTCGGGCTGCAAACCGTGGCTGAGGGGGTGGAATATGACTACCAGCGCGACTGGCTTTTGGATAACAAGGTCGACTACCAGCAGGGGTACTTTTTTATGCCCCCGGTGGCGCTGGCGGAGTTCAAGGGCTTCATCAAGCGGTGTGAAAATATCGAGAGGACTGTCCGGAAAAAGAAGTCCCCAGGGCAGGAAAAGCAGGTTAATCCGCGCCTTACCGCACCCTGAACCCGCTCGCCCCGTATCATAGTACGGGGCGAGAGTAGTTTTAACTAAACATCACCTGCGCCCAGCGCGCCAGACCGGCGGTAACGGAGCCAAAGTCATCGCCACCCGCAACAGGTATTCCCGGCAGCTGTTCCGCCAGCGCTCTCTTGATCAGCGGCGAACGGGCACTCCCCCCGGTCAGGTAGATAACGTCCGGCTTCTCTTTGCCGTTTTCCAGCGCTAGCTGCACCTGCTCCAGAATACGCTGCAGCGGCTGCGCGAGCGCCGTCTCCAGTCCGTCCTGCGAAATCGCGGTAGCCAGATCGTCGCTGATAAACGGCAAGGAAACCGCATGCTCCGCGCGGTCGGAAAGGGCAATTTTGCTCTCTTCGGCAGTACGCACCACGCGGTAGCTCAGGCGCTGACGCCACACTTTATACAGCAGGGCGACTTTTTCGGCGTCCTGCGCGTCACGCACCAGATCGTTAAGGAAGCGGCCGTTCGCGGTGCTGTAAAAATCACTTTGCGCAGGCACGTCGTTGATGGCAATCGCGTTCCACCACGGCAGGATCGGCAAGGCGATGCCTTTTTCCGTCTGACCGCCCATGCCGAGCAGTGGCATCAGGCTCTTGAATGCCAGCGCGATATCGAGATCGTTACCGCCTACGCGGCAGCCGCTGTGTCCGAGCAGGCTATTTTCACGATCGCGACGGTTATGCCACTGCGGTCCCATCAGCAGCAGCGAGCAGTCTGTGGTGCCCCCGCCGATATCCACGACTAATACGCGCTTCTCTTCCGTCAGCGTAGCTTCAAAATCCAGCCCCGCGGCAACCGGTTCATACTGGAACACCACGTCGCGGAAACCTGCCCGGTGCGCCGCGCGTTCAAGGATCCCCTGTGCCTGCTGGTTGGCCTCATCGCCGCCCAGCCCCTGGAAGTTGATCGGGCGACCAATGACCGCCTGGGTAATCGCATCGGAGACCTGCGTCTGCGCCTGATGACGAATATGCAGCATCATCGCGCACACCAGGTCTTCGAACATCGCCACCTGCTGCGGCTTCAGGCCGCTGGCGCCGAGGAAGGATTTTGGCGACTTAACGAAGTAGACCTCTTCCGGGTCTTCAATGTAGTGCCCGAGCGAAGAGAGGCCGAACTGCACGCTGGATGGCGAAACATCGATGTCTTCCTCGCGGTTAAAGCTGACCGCCCGGCGCAGCAGCGCCTGGGTCTCCGCCGCCGTGGCCGGAACCTGATGGTGGCGGAACAGCCATTCGCTTACCGCTTCACGCGTCGGCGCGCAGAGCATAGAAGGCAGCAGCGTGCTCTCTTTTTCCATTTTCAGGAGCTGTGGCTGCCCGTTTTGCATAATCGCAACCGAGCAGTTTGCCGTACCGTAGTCAAATCCAATAAACACGATGAATCCCCATGCCAGTGAGAAGGGGCGAGACTTTAACGAAATGTCTTCATGGCGACAACAGGAATATGAAAGCAAGGCGAAACAGGACCTTTCCGTTTATGCTGTGGAGAACCCAAAAGGAGAGACGATGTACACTCTGAACTGGCAACCCCCTTACGACTGGCAGTGGATGTTTGGCTTTCTCGGCGCGCGTGCGGTGACGGGCATTGAAACCGTCACGCACGACTACTACGAGCGCAGTTTTGCCTGTGAAGGGCATCAGGGGATATTTCGCGTGACGCCGGATATCGCCACCCATACGCTGACCATCACGCTCAGTCCGGGGTTAATCCCGGTTGCTCAGACGTGCCTTGAACGCATAGAACGCCTGTTCGATCTCGCCTGCAACCCGCAGCAAGTCGCGGATACGCTGGGCGATCTCGGTGCTGCCCGGCCAGGCTTACGTTTGCCGGGGGCGATGGATGCGTACGAGCAGGGCGTCCGGGCGATTCTCGGACAGCTGGTGAGCGTAGCGATGGCGGCGAAACTGACGTCGCGCGTGGTGGCGCTGTGTGGCGAACCGGTGGCGGACTGTCCGGGTTATCTCTGCTTCCCCATGCCGGATGCGCTGGCGGCAGCGGACCCGCTGGCGCTGAAAGCGTTAGGGATGCCGGTAAAGCGGGCGGAGTCGTTAATTCATCTGGCGCAGTCGGTCATCGAAGGGACGTTTCCGCTTTTCCCGCCCGCGAATATTGAGGCCGGGATGAAAGCGCTACAGCAGCGGCCGGGGATAGGGCGCTGGACTGCAAACTACCTGGCCCTGCGCGGCTGGCAGGCGAAAGATGTCTTTCTGCCGGATGATTATCTGATTAAGCAACGTTTTGCCGGGATGACGCCTGCGCAAATTCGTCGTTATGCCGAGCGCTGGCAGCCGTGGCGCTCTTACGCGCTGCTGCACATCTGGTACACCGACGGCTGGGCGCCATCAGTTGATGGCGAAATAGCTGGTATTGAGCAGTAGATCCAGCGGCTGCGGCTCGGCGATGGTGTCACCAAAGATAAAATCAATGCCGATGCCGGAGAGCGTATCCATCATGATGGGCTGGTTGCAGGGGCCTGCGATGGTTTTCATTTCCAGACGCTGGGCGTGGCCCTGCACAATGGTCACCATCATCTCATCCATCAGATTGCCATACACGTTGCTTACCACCTCTGTGTCCAGCATCAGATAGTCGGCCATATTGGCGGTCAGATGGGTAAAGACGTTCATGTCGCGGCCCACCTGGCTGAAGATCACGCGGCAGCCCGCCTGGCGAAGCTTTTGCAGACTCCGCTGCAGGTTTTTATCCGGACTGCACACCACGTCGGCAGAGATAATCAGATGCAGGAGACGGCCCGGCATGGGACTTTTATCCAGCAGGTCGAGAAGTTCATCGACCAGCGTTACGCTGGCTAAACCGGCCTCGGAAAGCGGCAGTGCCACCCCCATGCCTTTACTGGCGATCTGTGCAGCAGAGGCACGGAAAAACTCACTAAAAATACGTCTGTCGAGGGCGTGCAAAAGCTCAGGCTCCGCCAGGCCCGAGCGGAAAGCATGCTCTTCCTGGACTTCGCCCTGGCTGGTCCACAGGCGTAACGACAGCAGCCAGAAATTACTGCTTTCCGGGATGCGCGGGGAGGCGACGCTGCGGGCAATCATCATCAGGTGATTGTCTTTAATCATGTGCCACTGTTCATCAAGCGACATCATGCTGCGCGTGTGGTGATCCCGCTCCTGCTGGGGTTCGTAAACCGTCACCATGCCGCGCCCGCTGTTTTTTGAGGCATAACAGGCAATATCCGCCTGCGACATCACTTCCGACGCCTGATGGTTATTTTCATCAATCAGCGTGATACCTGCGCTGGCGCCGATCCGGTGCAGGCGGCCTTCCCACATAAAGTGATAGTCATTGATTGTATGGATCAGGCGACCGGCAATATAGCGCGCACTTTCAATATTGCAGTCCGGCAGCAGTAACCCGAACTCGTCCCCGCCCAGACGCGCCAGCACGTCGCTGGAGCGAAGCATGGTCAACATCAGGGAAGAGAGTTCCCGCAGCAGGGCATCACCCGCCGCGTGGCCTGCCGTATCGTTGACGGCTTTGAAGCGATCGAGATCGATAAAGACCAGAGCGTGACGCTGTCGCGTTTCACGAACGGTCTGCAGGAGTCGTTTAAGATGATTTTCGAAGCTGACCCGGTTTGCGAGGTGGGTCAGGGCATCGTGGGAGGCGCTATAACTCAGCTGACGCAGCATTTTGCGCGACTCGGTCACGTCCTGAATCACGATAACCGAGCCAATATTCTGCCCATCCAGCGTGCTGAGCGGCGTAATGCTGTAGTGAATATCAAAATTCCCGCCGGTACGGCAGTTCAGTACCACGTCCTGATCGATATCGGAACGGGACATATCGCCGCTGTGAATATTCTCCATCAGCGGCCCTTTTTCACCAAAGGTGATGTGCAACACCTTCAGGATCGGCTGGCCGATAGCCTCGGTCTGCAGCCAGCCGCTCATTTTCTCGGCCACCGGGTTCATAAAGGTGACGTTCATGTTGATATCGGTACACAGCACCGCTTCACCGATGGAATCGAGGGTGATGTGCAGACGCTCTTTTTCCTGGAAGAGGGCCTCGTTGAGCTGCTTAACCTCGGTCATATCCATGTTGATCCCGAGCAGCCGTTCGACTTCACCCTGCTTATTGAGCACCCGGTTCGCCAGGGAGCGAATATGGCGCACGCCTTCCTTCACGCGGATGCGGAATTCCAGCTTAAACGGCAGACGGGAAATCAGCGAGTCACGCAGCACTTTTTCTGCGTGGGCACGGTCTTCCGGCAGCATCGTGTCATGCCAGAGCTGCCAGGTGGGCTTGATGTGCGGCGGGATTTCATACAGCTCAAACATCCGCTTGTCCCAGCTGATAATGTCTGGCTCCAGATCCCACTCCCAGATGCCGATGCCGCCCGCTTCGTTAGCAAGCGTAATGCGCTCCATCAGGCGCTTATTGACCCACTCGGTCTGCTTCAGGTCGTTAATGTCTTCAATCTGGGCGATAAAATAGAGCGGCGAGCCGTCGGCGTGACGCACGACGGAGACGGCAAGCAGCGCCCAGACCACTTCTCCGTCGCGGGTGTAGTAGCGCTTCTCGAGGGTGTAGGTATTGATGTCGCCGTTGACCAGCTGTTCGAGCTGTTCCAGGTCGGTGTGCAGATCTTCCGGCCAGGTGAGTTGCTGGAAGGTCAGCGACTGGAGCTCAGTCTGGCTGTAACCGAGGAAATTGCACAGCGCCTTGTTAGCCTGAAGCCATTTTCCCTCAATGCTGACCAGTGCCATACCGATGGCGGAATACTCCATCGCATTGCGGAAACGCTCCTCGCTTTCGGTGATGTGTTTGCGCTCGGCGCGGAAGGCGTACATCACCATGGTCATGACGTTGGCAGGCAGGAGCAGCATCAGGAACGGCAACCAGGGGGCGTTCAGCATCGCCCCGACGTGCTGGGTTGTCAGCGCCACAGGGTTACGGGCAATCATCAGCGACACGACCATCACGGTGACCAGAAACACAAGGAACGCTTCCATTCGCGGCAGGCGCACGGCGCTCCACATAAGCAAAACGATAACGCAGGTGAAAGGCCACGGCAGCCAGGTAATGGCTGCCCAGCTGAGAGCCAGCGTCACGGCCAGCGTGGTCAGGGTTTCCAGCAGCAGTCTCGGGTCACGGTGGCGCAGCAGATAATGCGGTTTAAACAACAGTCCCAACGGTACTACCGCCAGCGCGCCAATGGCTTCGGACAACACCCAGACGAAAAAATTACGCAGGGGTTCAGGGCCTGGAGCCAGCAGAGACACCAGGACGCCGCCCACCAGCGGCGGTATCACGGCGCTGCCGATGGCCACGCGGACCCAGTCATTCAGATTCTGCAGCGGGTTGTACCACGGGAGCAATTTGCGCAGCAATAGCGCGCCAATAAAGGCCTCAACCACGTTAATTGAGGTGTAGGTGAGGCTTATCGATCCCCACGAAAACAGCATCCAGGTCGCCAGAATATTGCCGAACGAACAGGCCAGGGCGATTCCGGGCCACATTTTTCCTGCATGGCGGTAAAACGCCACCATCATAATCGCAGTGGGGAACCAGAGCGGGGCAAGCAGGGTGCCGAACCGGGTGAGCTCCAGCGAAAATAAGGTAAAGATAAAGGTGACCAGGCCCAGACAGACAAGTCGTATTAAAGGATGTGGGGTAGTAACCAAAACCCGCTGGTATTGTTTATTCATTACCGCTTTATCCAGAGACGCCATGCTGTCAGGGAAGATGTCCGAACGCGTGAATTTGATAATTTGGTTTATGCTAGTACAAACAATTTACAATTCATATGGTGACCGCTCAGAATTTGACATCACAGACTTATTAAATAGAGGTTCCGTGAGAAAAAAACGGTTAAACGCTGAAAAAACGGCCATTTAAATTTCACTCAGGGAATAAAGCGCCACTTTTCGGCCAGTCTCGCAGAAGCTGTGCATTCGACTGGTATCACGCCCGCGAAATCCCTATAATTGCCGCGTTTGACGCTCCGGCGTCGTCCTTCCTTAACATCCAGGTTAATCAGGTCGCTAAATTTATGACTGATAAGTCTCATCAGTGCGTCATTATAGGCATCGCCGGCGCATCGGCTTCAGGTAAAAGTCTAATTGCCAGTACGCTTTATCGCGAACTGCGTGAACAAGTAGGTGATGAGCATATCGGCGTCATTCCCGAAGACAGCTATTACAAAGATCAATCCCATCTGTCGATGGAAGAACGCGTCAAAACCAACTATGACCACCCCAATGCGATGGATCACAGCTTGCTGTTCCAGCATTTAGAAGCGCTCAAGAGCGGCCAGGCGATTGAGCTGCCCGTTTACAGTTACGTAGAACACACCCGCACTCAGGAAACCATCCGCATCGAGCCGAAAAAGGTCATTATCCTTGAAGGCATTTTGCTGCTGACCGACGCCCGCCTGCGTGAATCCATGAACTTCTCCATTTTCGTTGATACCCCGCTGGATATCTGCCTGATGCGCCGCATCAAGCGTGACGTGAATGAACGTGGTCGTTCGATGGACTCCGTCATGGCGCAATACCAGAAAACGGTCCGCCCGATGTTCCTGCAGTTTATTGAGCCATCCAAACAATACGCCGATATCATCGTGCCGCGCGGGGGTAAAAACCGCATTGCTATTGATATCTTAAAAGCGAAAATCAGCCAGTTTTTTGAATAAGCCGCGTGAATTGTGTACCGTTCAGAGATAACCTGGTTTTACCCTGAGCGCTTACTGCCTCAGGGGACGATGCATGAAAGGAGAAAGTGCCATGCGTCTTTGCGATCGTGATATAGAAGCCTGGCTGGATGAAGGCCGTTTGTCTATTACCCCACGTCCGCCTGTTGAGCGTATCAATGGCGTGACCGTTGATGTACGGTTAGGCAATAAATTCCGCACCTTTAGCGGCCATACCGCACCGTTCATTGACCTTAGCGGTCCGAAGGACGAAGTCAGCGCCGCGCTCGATCGCGTGATGAGTGACGAAATCGTCATTGACGAGGGCGAAGCCTTTTATCTGCATCCCGGTGAACTGGCCCTGGCGGTGACGTTTGAATCCGTCACCCTGCCTCCGGACCTGGTCGGCTGGCTTGATGGCCGTTCTTCGCTGGCGCGACTGGGATTGATGGTTCACGTGACTGCGCACCGTATCGATCCAGGCTGGTCGGGGCGTATCGTGCTGGAATTCTTCAATGCCGGTAAACTGCCGCTGGCGCTGCGTCCCGGAATGATGATTGGTGCGTTAAGCTTTGAACCGCTGTCAGGCCCGGCAGACAGGCCTTATAACCGCCGGCAGGACGCAAAATATCGCGACCAGCAGGGCGCGGTTGCCAGCCGTATTGATAAAGACTGAACGCGAGTCCATTGAGGTAGCCATGAGAAGAGTTCTGACGACGCTGATGATTTTGCTGGTGGTGCTGGTTGCTGGCCTTTCGGCGTTGGTTCTGCTGGTTAACCCCAACGATTTCCGCACTTACATGGTGCGGCAGGTCGAAGCACGCAGTGGTTATCAACTGAAGCTTGACGGGCCGCTGCGCTGGCACGTCTGGCCGCAGCTCAGCATTCTCTCTGGCCGCATGTCGCTCACGGCGCCGGGGGCATCCCAGCCGCTGGTGTCCGCAGACAACATGCGCCTTGATGTGGCGCTGATCCCGCTCATTTCCCATCAGCTGCAGGTTAAACAGGTGATGCTGAAAGGCGCGGTGATTCAGCTCACCCCGCAATCCGAAGCCGTGCGTGATGCAAATGCGCCGGTTGCGCCGCGCGAAAATACCCTGCCTGATGAACCCTCTGATACAGGCTGGTCCTTTGATATCGGCAAGCTGAAAGTTGCCGATAGCGTGTTGGTTTTCCAGCATGAGCACCAGGAGCAGGTGACCGTTCGCAACATTAACCTGCAGATGGAACAGGATGCTCACCATCTTGCGTCGGTGGAATTTAGCGGGCGCGTGAATCGCGATCAGCGCGATTTGACCCTGTCGCTGAATGCCAGCGTCAATGCCTCGGACTATCCGCATCAGCTTACGGCCGACATTCAGCAGCTGGACTGGCAACTGACGGGGGCCGATCTTCCCACCCAGGGGATCGCCGGGCAGGGAACGCTGCAGGCCGTGTGGCGCGAAGAGCAAAAGCAGCTGGAGCTGGATAATCTCAACCTGAAGGCAAATGACAGTAGCCTGAAGGGGCAGGCGAGCGTCACGCTGGAAGAGAAGCCGAAATGGGTGCTGAATCTGCAGTTTGACAAGCTCAATCTGGAAAACCTGCTGCCACCGCTGCCAGCCAGCGCCACCGACAGCGATGCCACGCAGACGGGGCAAAGCCAGGCACCGGTATCGCGTCCGGTTATCTCGTCGAATCTTGATCAACCTGACTATAACGCCCTGCGCGGATTCACGGCGGATATTCTGCTGAAGGCCAATAACCTGCGCTGGCGCGGTATTGATTTTACCGACGTGAGCAGCCAGATGTTTAACCATAATGGTTTGCTGGTGATCTCCGAACTGAGCGGTAAGATGGGCGCAGGTAACCTCTCGCTGCCCGGCACGCTGGATGTCCGTAAAGACGTTGCCAGCGCCGAATTCCAGCCGCGTCTCGACAACGTTGAGATAGGCACCATCCTGAAAGCGTTTAACTACCCGATATCCCTGACGGGGCAGTTGACGCTTGCGGGTGACTTCGCGGGCACGAAAATTGATGCCGATGCTTTCCGCCGCGAATGGCAGGGGCAGGCGCATCTTGATCTGAAAAACTCCCGTATGGAAGGGCTTAACTTCCAGCAGCTGGTGCAGCAGGCGGTCGAGCGCAGCAGCGATGTGAAAGCTCAGGATAACTACGACAGCGCCACTCGCCTCGACAGCTTCACCGCGGACCTGACGCTGGACAACGGACAACTCTCTCTCGACGGAATGCAGGGTGCCTCTTCACTGTTATCAATGACGGGTGACGGTAAGCTGGATCTGGTGAAAGAGACGGCGGACACGCGCTTTAACGTGCGGGTACTTTCCGGCTGGCAGGGGGAAAGCAAGCTCATCGACTTCCTGAAAGAGACGCCGGTCCCGCTGACCGTATATGGCAAATGGCAGGCCCTGAATTACAGCCTGCAGGTGGATCAGATCCTGCGTAAGCATCTGCAGGATGAAGCGAAACGTCGGCTTAGCGGCTGGGCGGATCGTAATAAAGATTCACAGGACGGCAAGGATGTGAAGAAGCTACTGGATAAGCTTTGATGCCTGTTGTGCCGGGTGGTGGCTTCGCCTTACCCGGCCTACAAAATCCTGACTTCGTAGGCCGGGTAAGCGCAGCGCCACCCGGCTTTTTTACACCTCAAAATCCAGTTCTTCCTCATCCCGCAGCGGAATGAGCTGAACCTTTTGCACGCGATGGTTTTCAATTTGTAGCGTTTTGAGCAGATAGTCGCCCACCTGAACCTCTTCCCCCGGCTGCGGGATACGCTGCAAATACTCCATCAGCAGGCCGGCAATAGTGTGATATTCCCGTTTTTCATCCAGCGGCAGCGGCACATATTGCACCAGGTCTTCAAGCGGCATATGGCCGTTAGCCGTCCACGAACCGTCTGCGTTTTTCTGAATATCATGGCGGGCATCAATCTCATCTACCTCGTTAGGCAAATTACCGGCGATGGTTTCCATTACGTCGCTGAGCGTGACCAGCCCTTCCACCGAACCAAACTCATCCACCACAAAGGCAAAGTGCGTGCGCGCGTTACGGAATTGCTCCAGGGCGGAAAGCAGCGGTAGCCCTTCCGGGAAAACCAGCGGCTGGCGTACCAGGGCGCGCAGATTGAGCGGCTCGCCGTGAAGCTGCTGCTGGAGCAGGTCAATAACGTGCACCACGCCCAGTAGCTCCTCTTCCTCTTCACCGCCGGTCACCACCACGCGGGTGTGCTGGTTTTTATCCAGCAGGGCGCGAATGTGCTCTTCCGGTGCCGTCAGGTCGATATGTTCAATGTCATGCCGCGAGGTCATGATGCTGCTGACCGTCCGCTGGTTCAGATTGAGCACCCGCTCGATCATCCGTCGTTCCTGCGGGTCAAAGATAAGCCCGTCGCTGTGATCGGCCAGCATGGCGGAGGATTCGGCGTCCAGCTCCGCATCCTCTTTCTTACCGCTTAACAGGCGCATAACCGTGTCGGCCGTACGCTGACGCAGGGTCTGATTCGCGGACAGGAAGCGGCGGCGGTTAAATATTGCCAGCTGGTTAAGCGCTTCAATCATGACGGAGAACCCGATGGCGGCATACAGGTAGCCTTTCGGAATATGGAAGCCAAAACCGTCGGCCACCAGGCTAAAGCCAATCATCAGCAGGAAGCTCAGACAGAGGATGACGATTGTCGGGTGACTGTTCACAAACCGTGTGAGCGCCTTGCTGGCCATCACCATCAGGGTGATGGCGATAATCACCGCGGCCATCATCACCGCAAGGTGGTCGACCATCCCGACAGCGGTGATCACCGAGTCCAGGGAGAAGACCGCATCCAGCACCACGATTTGCGTCACTACCGGCCAGAATTTCGCCCCGCGGCGCTGGGTAGGGTTCTCGCTGTCTTTGCCCTCCAGGCGCTCGTTGAGTTCTACCGTGGCTTTGAACAGCAGGAACAACCCGCCAAAGAGCATGATGAGATCGCGGGCGCTAAAACTCAGACCGTGGATGGAGAACAGAGGCTGAGTGAGCGTGACCAGCCAGGAGATAGAGGCCAGTAGCAGTAATCGCATCACCATCGCCAGCAGCAGACCCGTCACGCGCGCGCGGTCGCGCTGAGAAGGGGGCAGTTTTTCAGCGAGGATGGCGATAAAGACCAGATTATCAATCCCGAGCACTAACTCGATGACGACCAGTGTAACCAGCCCGGCCCAGATTGAGGGATCGGCAATCCATTCCATAGTAATAGCAATACCTTCTGTTATATGACGAATGTCACACTTCGATCATGGATAAAGCCGGGGGAAATTGCAATGCCGGGCTGAGATTTCTCTTAATGCGAAGGGTAAAAAAGAGAGCATTCTCAACAGGGTGTAAATAAGCGAAATACGTATATTTAATTACAAAGAAAGCATTTTAGGATATATCGCAGTTAATGGGTTTTGGTCTTTTTTTGTCAATATAAAGAAAATCCTAAAAGGTCAAAAATTTGCTCTTAATATTAATCTTAAAAACTGATATTAGGACGGTTGTCTCCTTGCCTGCTATTAGGTTAGCTGCAACAATTCTCCCAGCATCAAATGTTAAATCTCGGTGTTGCTATTAATGTTCGGTCTTCAGGGATGGTTATTCATTATCCGTCGGGTTTCTCAAGCGGCTGATATATTTCCAGAAGACCTTGCTCAAGAGGGTGTCTATCCATAACACATTGTTTAGTCAGTGGATTGGTAACTGAAAGCCAAGGGCGGTAGCGTGCCTGAAAGCGTGTGAATCAGCCTCGATTATTCTGTCAATAGCCAATGGATGAATAAGCTTTTTTTAGGACTGATGCCAGTTATATTTCTATTTGATTAACTGCATGCTGAAACCCAATACGACTCGAGCTTATTTAAATTGCACAGGATAATTACTCTGCCAAAGTGATAAATAATCAATGATGAAATCCAAAATGAAATTGATGCCATTATTGGTGTCTGTGACCTTGATGAGTGGTTGCACGGTCTTTCCCGGCAGCAATATGTCAACAATGGGTAAGGATGTGATCAAGCAACAGGATGCCGATTTTGATCTCGACAAAATGGTGAATGTTTATCCACTTACGCCTCGTCTGGTCGAACAATTACGTCCACGTCCAAATGTTGCCCAGCCGAATATGTCGCTGGACCAGGAAATTGCGTCCTACCAGTACCGAGTGGGTCCGGGTGACGTGATCAACGTGACCGTCTGGGACCACCCCGAACTGACCACGCCAGCGGGCCAGTACCGCAGTTCAAGCGATACCGGTAACTGGGTGCAGTCAGATGGCACCATGTTCTATCCCTACATTGGTAAAGTCCATGTTGTGGGGAAAACGCTTGCCGAGATCCGTAGTGATATTACCGGCCGCTTAGCGCAGTACATCGCCGATCCGCAGGTGGATGTTAATATCGCCGCATTCCGCTCGCAAAAAGCCTATATCTCCGGCCAGGTGAACAAATCCGGCCAGCAGGCCATCACCAACGTTCCTCTGACCGTGCTGGATGCCATTAACGCCGCGGGCGGGTTAACCGACGGCGCCGACTGGCGCAACGTCGTACTGACCCACAACGGGAAGGAGCAGCGCATTTCGCTGCAGGCGCTGATGCAAAACGGCGATCTGACCCAGAACCGCCTGCTCTATCCGGGCGACATTCTCTACGTGCCGCGCAATGACGATCTGAAAGTCTTCGTGATGGGTGAAGTGAAGAAACAGAGCACCCTCAAAATGGACTTCAGCGGTATGACGCTGACCGAAGCGCTGGGCAATGCTGAGGGTATCGATCTGACGACCTCTAACGCGACCGGTATCTTCGTTATCCGTCCGCTGAAAGGTGAGGGCAGTGCGAAAGGCAAGATCGCCAACATCTACCAGCTGGATATGTCCGATGCGACCTCTCTGGTGATGGCGACGGAGTTCCGTCTCCAGCCATACGATGTGGTGTATGTCACCACCGCGCCGGTTGCCCGCTGGAACCGTCTGATCAACCAGTTGCTGCCGACCATCAGTGGCGTTCGCTACATGACGGATACGGCGCGCGACATTCATACCTGGTAATTCGCGATGTTTAACAAAATTCTGGTGGTATGCGTGGGGAACATCTGCCGTTCCCCCACGGCTGAACGGTTGTTGAAACACTACCAGCCCGAACTGACCGTTGATTCCGCAGGGCTGGGGGCACTGGTCGGTAAAGGTGCCGATGAGCGCGCAACGAGCGTGGCGCGGGATCATCACCTCTCTCTCGACGGCCACGTGGCCCGCCAGGTCACTGGTCGCATGTGCCGGGAGTATGACCTGATCCTGACGATGGAAAAACGCCATATTCATGCGCTGTGCGATATCGCTCCGGAGATGCGCGGCAAGGTGATGCTGTTTGGTCACTGGGATAATGAACGTGAAATCCCCGATCCGTATCGCAAAAGCCATGAGGCCTTTGAGGCGGTTTACACCTTACTTGACCAGTCTGCCCAACAGTGGGCGCAGGCACTGAAAGTTCAGCAGGGATAACAATGACAGAAAAAACAAGACCTTCTGCCGCCCCGACTTCGGGCAGTGATGAAATTGATATTGGGCGCCTGGTCGGCACTGTTGTAGAGGCAAAGTGGTGGGTGCTGGGCATTACTGCCGTATTTGCCGCGGCGGCCGTCGTCTACACGCTGTTCGCCACCCCTATCTACAGCGCCGACGCGCTGGTGCAGATCGAGCAGAATACCGGCAACTCGCTGGTGCAGGACATCGGTTCCGCGCTGGCGAACAAACCGCCGGCATCCGACGCCGAAATTCAGCTTATCCAGTCACGTCTGGTGCTGGGTAAAACGGTTCACGACCTCGGGCTCGATATCTCCGTCACCAAAAATACCTTCCCGGTCTTTGGTGCCGGCTGGGATCGTCTGATGGGGCGAAACAACGACACGGTGAAAGTGACTGACTTCGTGCTGCCGAAAGGAGCTGCCGATCAGACGTTTACCCTGACGGTGCTTGGCCCGAAACAGTACCAGCTAACCAGCGACGCAGGTTTTAGCGCGCGTGGTGAAGTGGGACAGATGTTGACCAAAGACGGCGTCAGCATGATGGTCAGCGCGATTAACGCCCAGGAGGGCGGTGAATTCACCGTGACCAAATTCTCCACGCTGGGGATGATCAATAATCTGCAAAATAACCTGACCGTCACCGAAAACGGTAAGGACACCGGCGTGCTGAGCATGACCTTTACCGGTGAAGATAAGGATCAAATCCGCGACATCCTGAATAGCATCACCCGCAACTATCTTGAGCAGAACGTTGAGCGTAAGTCGGCGGAAGCGGCGAAAAGCCTGGCCTTCCTCGCCAAACAGCTCCCGGAAGTGCGTGCTCATCTGGATGACGCCGAGAACAAGCTGAACGCCTATCGTCAGGATAAAGACTCCGTTGACCTGCCGCTGGAGGCGAAATCGGTCCTCGATTCGATGGTCAACATTGATGCGCAGCTCAACGAGCTGACCTTCAAAGAGGCGGAGATTTCCAAGCTTTATACCAAACGTCACCCCGCCTACCGCACGCTGCTGGAGAAACGCCGTACGCTGGAAGAGGAGAAAGCGAAGCTCAATGACCGCGTGACCGCGATGCCGAAAACGCAGCAGGAGATCGTGCGCCTGACCCGCGACGTGGAGTCCGGACAACAGGTTTACATGCAGCTGCTGAACAAGCAGCAGGAGCTGAAAATCACCGAAGCCAGTACCGTCGGTGACGTGCGCATCGTCGACGCGGCCATTACCCAGCCTGGCGTACTGAAGCCAAAGAAAGCGCTGATTATTTTCGGCAGCATTATTCTCGGCCTGATGCTCTCCATCGTGGGCGTGCTGCTGCGTTCGCTGTTCAACCGCGGCATCGAAAGCCCGCAGGTGCTGGAAGAGAGCGGTATCAACGTTTATGCCAGCATTCCGCTGTCTGAGTGGCAAAAATCCCGTGACAGCGTCAAAACCATCAAGGGCGTTAAGCGTTACAAACAGAGCCAGCTTCTGGCGGTGGGTAACCCGACCGACCTCGCTATCGAAGCGATCCGTAGCCTGCGTACCAGTCTGCACTTTGCCATGATGCAGGCCAAAAACAACGTCCTGATGTTAACCGGTGTTAGCCCATCAATCGGTAAGACTTTCGTGTGCGCCAACCTGGCGGCCGTGGTCAGCCAGACCAACAAGCGTGTGCTGCTGATCGACTGTGATATGCGTAAGGGCTATACCCACGAACTGCTGGGCACCAACAACGTGAACGGTCTGTCGGAAATCCTGCTCGGCAAAGGTGAGATCAGCCAGAGCGCGAAACCCACAACGGTGCCGAAATTTGACCTGATCCCACGCGGTCAGGTGCCGCCGAACCCGTCTGAACTGCTGATGAGCGAACGCTTCACTCAGTTGATCGAGTGGGCGAGCAAAAACTACGACCTGGTGCTGATCGATACGCCGCCAATTCTGGCCGTGACCGACGCGGCCGTTGTTGGCCGCCATGCGGGCACCACGCTGATGGTGGCGCGTTACGCGGTGAACACCCTGAAAGAGGTGGAAACCAGCCTGAGCCGCTTCGAGCAGAACGGCATTGAGGTGAAAGGGGTGATCCTGAACTCCATCTTCCGCCGCGCGACCGGGTACCAGGATTACGGGTATTACGAGTACGAATATAAATCTGACAGTAAATAAAAATCCCTCTCACCCTAACCCTCAGCCCACAGGGAGAGGGGCGGGGTGAGGGATAAGGGGAAGACCATGACCACACAACGCCCTTTAGTTTCAATCTATATGCCGACATGGAATCGTCAGCAACTGGCGATCCGCGCAATCAAATCCGTCCTGCGACAGGATTACGATAACTGGGAGCTGATCATCGTTGATGACTGCTCTTCCTCGTATGAACAGCTGCAAAAGTTTGTGACTGACCTCAACGACCCGCGGGTGGTCTATACACATAACGCCATTAACTCCGGGGCCTGTGCGGTGCGTAATCAGGCGATTATGCAGGCCAAAGGGCAGTATCTGACGGGGATCGACGATGATGATGAATGGACGCCGAACCGCCTGTCTATCTTCCTGTCGCATAAAGAACAGCTGGTCACGCACGCTTTCCTGTATGCCAACGACTATGTATGCCAGGGCGAGGTTTACTCGCAGCCCGCGAGTCTGCCGCTGTATCCGAAATCACCGTACTCTCGCCGCCTGTTCTACAAGCGCAACATTATTGGTAACCAGGTCTTCACCTGGGCGTGGCGTTTCAAAGAATGCCTGTTCGATACCGAACTGAAGGCCGCGCAGGATTACGATATCTTCCTGCGCATGGTGGTGGAATACGG
Organism: Enterobacter sp. ECC-019; assembly: GCF_043974075.1. Classification (NCBI taxonomy): domain Bacteria; kingdom Pseudomonadati; phylum Pseudomonadota; class Gammaproteobacteria; order Enterobacterales; family Enterobacteriaceae; genus Enterobacter; species Enterobacter sp. ECC-019. The sequence goes on along the minus strand of NZ_CP143759.1, from coordinate 3,778,646 downwards.
CGAGCCGTGGAAAGTGGAAGAGGCCACGCAGATCCTGCATATCAACCACGGGGAGATGCAAATCACCTCCTCGCCGAAGAAGTTCTCCGGCTACTTCCATTTTTACCGCAAGCACAAAGACAAGTTTGACCGTGCCAGCCGTAAATATCAGCTCTTTACCCTCTATCAGATCCGCAATAAGCGCATGAACTGGCGCACGCTACTGACGCTGCTGTCCGTGCGTAACGGAAAACGCCTGGCTGATGGACTTCGGGGGAAATAATGTTTCTGGAAGATTGCCGCGCTAACAGCTGGAGCCTGCGTCCGTGCTGCATGGTTCTGGCGTACCGCATCGCGCACTTTTGCTCGGTGTGGCGTAAGAAAAACGTGCTGAACAATATCTGGGCGGCGCCCGTGCTGGTGCTGTACCGCATCACCACCGAATGCTTTTTTGGCTATGAAATTCAGGCCGCTGCCACCATTGGCCGCCGCTTCACCATCCACCACGGCTATGCGGTGGTGATCAACAAGTTCGTGGTCGCCGGGGATGATTTCACCATTCGTCATGCGGTCACCATTGGCAACCGTGGGCCTGACAGCCTGGCCTGCCCGGTCATCGGCAATAACGTCGAGCTTGGGGCGAACGTGGTGATCATCGGTGACATTACGATTGGTAATAACGTCACGATTGGTGCTGGCAGCGTGGTGCTGGACAGCATTCCGGATAATGCGCTGGTGGTGGGAGAAAAAGCCCGCGTGAAGGTGATTAAATGAACATTCTGCAATTTAACGTACGCCTCGCAGAAGGCGGAGCGGCTGGCGTGGCATTGGATCTGCACCAGCGCGCGCTGCAAAAAGGGCTTCAGTCTCGTTTTATTTACGGCTATGGCAAAGGCGGCAAGAAAAGCGTCAGCCACGATAACTTCCCGCAGGTGCACAAGCACACGCCGCGTCTGACCTCAATTGCCAACATTGCGCTGTTCCGTCTGTTTAACCGCGACCTGTTTGGTAACCTGAACTCGCTTTACCGCACGGTTACCCGCACCGCGGGCCCGGTTGTGCTGCATTTTCATGTGCTCCACAGCTACTGGCTGAATCTGGAAGAGGTGGTGGCGTTTTGTCAGAAGGTGCAGGCCCACAAGCCCGATACCCGCTTTGTCTGGACGCTGCACGATCACTGGAGCGTGACGGGCCGCTGCGCGTTTACCGACGGTTGCGAAGGCTGGAAAGATAACTGCCAGAAGTGCCCGACGTTAAGCAACTACCCGCCGGTGAAGGTGGATCGCGCGCATCAGATGGTCGCCGGAAAGCGTCAGCTGTTCCGTGACATGCTTTCGCTCGGCTGTACCTTTATCTCCCCGAGCCAGCACGTGGCCGATGCCTTCAACAGCCTGTACGGGGCAGGGCGCTGTCAGATTATCAACAACGGCATCGACGTGGCGACGGAAGCCATTCTTGCCGAGCTTACCCCGGTGGCGGAAATCGCGGGCAAACCGAAAATCGCTATCGTTGCGCATGACCTGCGTTACGACGGTAAAACCAACCAGCAGCTGGTGCGCGACATGATGGCGCTGGGGGACAAGATAGAGCTTCACACCTTCGGCAAGTTTTCACCGTTCGAAGGGGCCAACGTGGTGAACCACGGGTTTGAGACCGACAAGCGCAAGCTGATGAGCGCGCTGAATGAAATGGACGCGCTGGTGTTCAGCTCCCGCGTGGATAACTACCCGCTGATCCTGTGCGAAGCGCTCTCAATCGGCGTGCCGGTGATTGCCACCCACAGCGATGCGGCGCGTGAAGTGCTGGAAAAGTCCGGCGGGAAAACCTTCACGGAGCAGGAGGTCCTGCCCCTGGTACAGCTGCCGAAGGCGCAGATTGCTGAGATCGTTTTTGGCACTGACCTGGAATCGTTCCGCAACCGCAGCCGCAAGGCCTACAGTGGACAACAGATGCTGGAGGAATATGTCTCGTTCTATCAGAATCTGTAGTTATCTGCTGCTGCCGCTGATCTACCTGCTGGTCAACGTCAAAATTGCCCAGCTCGGCGAAAGCTTCCCGATAACCATCGTGACCTTCTTGCCCGTTCTGCTTCTGCTGTATGTCGATAAAATCAACCTCAAGAAGCTGATGATTGCCTTAGGGCTGGGCACGGGCCTGACGCTGTTTAACTACATCTTTGGCCAGTCGCTGGATGCCAGTAAATACGTCACGTCGACCATGCTTTTTGTTTATATTGTTATTATTATCGGAATGGTCTGGAGTATTCGGTTTAAAACTATTTCTCCGCACAATTATCGGAAAATCCTTAGGTTCTTTTATATTGCCGTTGCGTTAATTGTTATGCTTGCCGCACTGGAGATGGTGCAAATTATTCTGACCGGTGGCAGCAGCCTGATGGAGATAATTTCGAAATATCTCATTTACAGTAACAGCTATGTATTGAACTTCATCAAGTTTGGCGGGAAGCGTACTACGGCCCTCTATTTTGAACCGGCGTTTTTCGCTCTGGCGTTAATCTCAATTTGGCTCAGCATCAAACAGTTTGGTATCAAAACGCCTAAGACCGATGCTATGATTCTTGCAGGAATTGTTCTGTCTGGATCGTTCTCAGGGGTAATGACATTTATCCTGTTTTACCTCCTGGAGTGGGCATTCCAGTACCTGAACAAAGATGCGATTAAGAAAAAACTGCCGCTGGCGATTATCTCCCTGACGGTATTTATGGTAGGCGTGATATTTGCTTTCCCGTACATCTCAGAACGTCTGGGTGATTTGGGAACGGAAGGGTCTTCGTCCTATTATCGCATCATTGGTCCGCTGGTTATGGTGGGTTATTCCTTAACCCATATTGATGGGGTAGTAAGATTCGGCTCACTTTACGAATATGTTGCATCATTCGGAATCTTTAACGGTGCGGATGTCGGTAAAACCATAGACAATGGTCTGTATCTGTTAATTATTTATTTTTCGTGGTTCGCCGTACTCTTGACCCTGTGGTATCTGTTTAAAGTTTTCAAAATGATGATTAACGCGTTTGGTGATAACCAGAATTTTCGCGTTCAGCTTTATCTGTTTACTCCGGTGTCGCTGTTTTTTACCGGGTCAATATTTAGCCCGGAATATGCTTTCTTGATTGTCTGTCCGTTTATTCTGCGCAAAGCGCTTAATATTACGAACGCGTGACGAAATGAGGTGATTTATGTTTCTTAGCGTCATTACTGTCGCTTTTCGTAATTACGAAGGGGTGGTAAAAACCTGGCGCTCGCTGCGCAACCTGGCGCGCGATCCAAGCCTCACCTTTGAGTGGATTGTGGTCGACGGCGGCTCGAATGATGGCACGGCGGAGTTTCTGGAAAAACTCAACGGTGAGTTCAACTTACGCTACATCAGCGAGAAAGATAAAGGTATCTACGATGCGATGAATAAAGGCATCAACATGGCGCAAGGCCGTTATGCCATCTTTCTGAATTCGGGCGACATTTTCCATGATGACGTGGCGCTGTTTGCCCGCCAGCTGGCTCGCCAGAAAGAGGACGCCATGTATATTGGCGATGCGCTGCTCGATTTTGGTGACGGGCATAAAGTGCGCCGCAGCGCGAAGCCAGGCTGGTATATCTATCACAGCTTGCCGGCCAGCCATCAGGCCATTTTCTTCCCGGTAAAAGGTCTGAAAAAAGAGCCTTACGATTTGCAGTATAAAGTGTCTTCGGATTATGCACTGGCGGCCAGTTTGTATAAGTCAGGTTACCCGTTCCGCCGAATTAAAGGGCTGGTATCTGAATTCTCAATGGGCGGCGTGTCAACGTCCAATAATCTGGAATTGTGCCAGGATGCCAAAAACGTACAGCGTAAAATATTACGCGTGCCGGGGTTCTGGGCGGAATTGTCTTATTTATTGCGCCTGCGTACCACAGGCAAAACGAAAACCTTATATAACAAAGCCTGAATATAAGGAAACGCAATGCAGGATCTGAAAGGTTTCTCCGTGCCGAAAGGCTTTCGGGGCGGGAACGGTATTAAGGTACAGCTGTGGTGGGCCGTTCAGGCAACCTTATTTGCCTGGTCACCGCAAATACTCTACCGCTGGCGTGCCTTCTTATTGCGCCTGTTTGGCGCAAAAATAGGAAAAAACGTAGTCATCCGACCTTCTGTGAAAATTACCTATCCGTGGAAATTAACGCTTGGGGATTACGCATGGGTTGGGGATGACGCGGTGTTATATACCCTGGGCGAAATTACGATTGGCGCAAATTCGGTGGTTTCACAGAAATGTTATTTGTGCACCGGCAGCCACGATTTTATGAGTCAGCATTTTGATATTACCGCTTCGCCTATTGTGATCGGTGAAAAATGCTGGCTGGCAACGGATGTTTTTGTTGCACCGGGTGTTTCTGTTGGCGATGGCACGGTAGTCGGTGCCCGCAGCAGCGTTTTTAAATCGCTACCGGCAAATAAAGTTTGCCGTGGCAACCCCGCAGTGGTGATACGCGAACGCGTTGAAACTGATTAAATTCATAAGTAGAGGAATATAAACATGTCTAAAGTCGCTCTCATCACCGGCGTTACCGGGCAGGATGGTTCTTACCTGGCAGAGTTACTGCTGGAAAAAGGTTATGAAGTGCACGGTATTAAACGTCGTGCGTCTTCTTTCAACACCGAGCGTGTTGACCATATCTATCAGGATCCTCACTCCGCGAACCCGAAATTCCATCTGCATTACGGCGATCTGACGGACTCCTCCAACCTGACCCGTATTCTGCAGGAAGTACAGCCGGATGAAGTGTACAACCTGGGCGCGATGAGCCACGTAGCGGTCTCCTTCGAGTCCCCTGAATATACCGCTGACGTTGATGCCATGGGCACCCTGCGTCTGCTGGAAGCAATTCGCTTCCTCGGCCTTGAGAAGAAAACCCGCTTCTACCAGGCATCCACCTCTGAGCTGTACGGCCTGGTGCAGGAAATCCCACAGAAAGAAACTACGCCGTTCTACCCGCGCTCGCCGTATGCGGTAGCAAAACTGTATGCCTACTGGATCACCGTTAACTACCGTGAATCCTACGGCATGTACGCCTGTAACGGCATCCTGTTCAACCACGAATCTCCACGTCGCGGCGAAACCTTCGTGACCCGCAAAATCACCCGCGCAATCGCCAACATCGCGCAGGGTCTGGAGTCTTGCCTGCACCTCGGCAACATGGACTCCCTGCGTGACTGGGGCCATGCCAAAGACTACGTGAAAATGCAGTGGATGATGCTGCAGCAGGAACAGCCAGAAGACTTCGTGATTGCGACCGGCGTGCAGTACTCCGTACGTCAGTTCGTTGAAATGGCCGCGGCACAGCTGGGCATCAAACTGCGCTTCGAAGGTACCGGCGTGGAAGAGAAAGGTATCGTTGTTTCCGTGACCGGCCACGATGCACCGGGCGTGAAGCCAGGCGACGTGATTGTGCAGGTTGACCCACGCTACTTCCGTCCTGCTGAAGTGGAAACCCTGCTGGGCGACCCAACCAAAGCGCACGAGAAGCTGGGCTGGAAACCAGAAATCACTCTGCAGGAGATGGTTTCCGAGATGGTAGCCAAAGATCTTGAAGCAGCGAAAAAACACTCTCTGCTTAAGTCTCATGGCTACGAGGTTGCCATCGCGCTGGAGTCCTGAGAATGACAAAACAACGTATTTTTGTCGCCGGTCATCGCGGAATGGTGGGTTCCGCGATTGTTCGCCAGCTCGAACAGCGCGGTGACGTTGAAGTGGTTGTCCGCACTCGCGACGAGCTAAACCTGCTCGACAGCAAAGCGGTGCAGGATTTCTTTGCCAACGAACGTATTGACCAGGTGTATCTGGCGGCGGCGAAGGTGGGCGGCATTGTTGCCAACAACACCTACCCGGCGGATTTCATCTACGAAAACATGATGATCGAGAGCAACATCATTCACGCGGCGCATTTGCACAACGTGAACAAGCTGCTGTTCCTCGGCTCGTCCTGTATCTACCCGAAAATGGCGAAGCAGCCGATCGCCGAAAGCGAGCTGCTGCAGGGCACGCTTGAAGCAACCAACGAGCCGTACGCGATTGCCAAGATTGCCGGGATCAAGCTGTGCGAATCCTACAACCGTCAGTACAACCGCGACTATCGCTCGGTGATGCCGACCAACCTGTACGGGCCGCACGACAACTTCCACCCGAGCAACTCGCACGTGATCCCGGCGCTGCTGCGTCGCTTCCACGAGGCGACAGCCGAGAACGCACCGGACGTGGTGGTGTGGGGCAGCGGTACGCCGATGCGCGAGTTCCTGCACGTGGACGACATGGCTGCGGCCAGCATTCACGTGATGGAGCTGGATCGCGAAGTGTGGCAGGAGAACACCGAGCCGATGCTGTCGCACATCAACGTGGGCACCGGCGTGGACTGCACCATTCGCGAGCTGGCGCAAACCATCGCGCAGGTGGTGGGCTACAAAGGCCGCGTGGTGTTTGACGCCACGAAACCGGACGGCACGCCGCGCAAGCTGCTGGACGTGACCCGTCTGCATCAGCTGGGCTGGTATCACGAGGTGTCACTGGAGCAGGGGCTGGCCAGTACCTACCAGTGGTTCCAGGAAAACCAGCACCGCTTCCGGGGGTAACGATGTTTTTAAGTCAGGAAGATTTTGCCACGGTAGTGCGTTCCACTCCGCTCATCTCAATTGATTTGATCGTGGAGAACGAACGCGGCGAGTTCTTGCTGGGGAAACGAACCAACCGTCCTGCACAGGGCTTCTGGTTTGTGCCCGGCGGGCGCGTGCAGAAGGATGAGACGCTGAGCGATGCGTTTGAGCGTCTCACTCTGGCGGAACTGGGTCTGCAGCTGCCGATGGCAGCGGGCCAGTTTTACGGGGTCTGGCAGCACTTCTATGACGATAACTTTTCAGGCACCGGGTTCACTACGCACTACATCGTGCTGGGGTTCCGCCTGAAGGTGAGTGAGGCAGACCTGTGTCTGCCTGATTCTCAGCATGACGACTACCGCTGGCAGACGCCAGAGGCGCTGCTGGCCAGCGACAATGTGCATGACAACAGTCGTGCCTATTTCCTGGCCGATCGTCAGTCCGGAGTGCCGGGCTTATGAAAATTTTAGTGTACGGAATCAACTACTCGCCGGAGCTAACCGGCATCGGGAAATACACCGGCGAGATGGTCGAGTGGATGGCGAGCCAGGGACATGACGTGCGGGTCATTACCGCGCCGCCGTACTACCCGGAGTGGAAAGTCGGGGAGCGCTACTCAAGCTGGCGCTACCGTCGCGAAGAGGGTGCAGCGACCGTCTGGCGCTGCCCGCTGTATGTGCCTAAGCAGCCCTCGACGCTGAAACGGTTACTTCATCTGGGCAGCTTTGCCCTGAGCAGTTTTTTCCCGCTGATGGCGCAGCGTCGCTGGAAGCCGGATCGCATCATCGGTGTGGTGCCGACGCTGTTTTGCACGCCGGGCTTGCGCCTGCTGGGCAAACTCTCCGGCGCGCGCACCCTGCTGCACATTCAGGATTATGAAGTTGACGCCATGCTGGGCCTGGGGATGGCAGGCAAAAGCAAGGGCGGCAAGGTGGCGAAGCTCGCCAGCGCGTTTGAGCGCAGCGGCCTGCACAACGTGGATTACGTCTCGACTATCTCGCGCTCGATGATGAACAAAGCGCAGGAGAAGGGCGTCCCGGCGGAGAAGGTCATTTTCTTCCCGAACTGGTCAGAAGTGGCGCGTTTTCGCGATGTGACAGAACAGGACGCTCAGGCGCTGCGCGCGCAGCTCGGTTTGCCTGAAGATCAAAAAATCATTCTTTACTCAGGCAACATCGGCGAAAAACAGGGACTGGAGAGCGTGATTGAAGCGGCCCAGCTGCTGAGTGAACATCCGTGGACCTTTGTGATTGTCGGGCAGGGCGGTGGAAAGGCGCGGCTGGAAAAAATGGCCGGCGAACGCGGCCTGACCAACGTGAAATTTTTCCCGCTCCAGTCTTACGAAGCATTGCCTGCGCTGCTGAAGATGGGTGATTGCCATCTGGTGGTGCAAAAACGCGGTGCCGCGGATGCGGTGCTGCCGTCCAAGCTGACCAACATTCTGGCTGTGGGTGGCAACGCGGTGATTACGGCAGAAGCCGAAACAGAATTAGGCCAGCTGTGCGACAGCTATCCGGGAATTGCCGTGTGCGTGGAGCCGGAATCGGTCCCGGCGCTGGTGACCGGAATTGAGCAGGCACTTGCCATGCCAAAAGTGAACACGGTGGCACGTGAATATGCCGAACGCACGCTCGAGAAAGAGAGCGTGCTGAGCCAATTTATTGCAGATATACGGGGATAAATCATGAGTCAAACCACTTTGTATCCAGTTGTGATGGCTGGTGGCTCTGGTAGCCGGTTGTGGCCGCTGTCCCGCGTGCTCTATCCAAAACAGTTCCTCTGCCTGAAAGGGGATCTCACCATGCTGCAGACGACGGTAAACCGTCTGCACGGCGTGGAGTGTGAAAGCCCGGTGGTGATTTGTAACGAACAGCACCGCTTTATTGTTGCCGAGCAGCTGCGCCAGCTGAACAAACTCACCGAAAACATCATCCTGGAGCCTGCCGGTCGTAACACCGCGCCTGCGATCGCCCTGGCGGCGCTGGCGGCAAAACGCAGCAGCCCGAACTGTGACCCGCTGATGCTGGTCCTGGCGGCAGACCACGTTATCCAGCAGGAAGACGCGTTCCGCGACGCGGTGCGTGCGGCCATTCCTTACGCCGAGAGCGGCAAGCTGGTGACCTTCGGCATCGTGCCGGATCTGCCGGAAACCGGCTATGGCTACATCCGTCGCGGCAGCGTGACGCCGGGTGAAGGCGACAGCGTGGCGTTTGACGTGGCGCAGTTTGTTGAAAAACCGAATCTGGAAACCGCGCAGGCGTATGTCGCCAGCGGTGAGTATTACTGGAACAGCGGGATGTTCCTGTTCCGTGCTGGACGCTATCTGGAAGAGCTGCGCAAATACCGCCCGGATATTCTGAATGCCTGCGAGAAAGCGATGGCGGTGGTGGACCCGGATCTCGACTTTATCCGCGTGGATGAAGAGGCGTTCCTCGCCTGCCCGGAAGAGTCCATTGACTACGCGGTGATGGAACGTACGGCAGACGCCGTCGTGGTGCCGATGGATGCGGGCTGGAGCGATGTCGGCTCCTGGTCCTCCCTGTGGGAGATCAGCGCCCATACCCCGGAGGGTAACGTCCACCACGGCGATGTCATTAGCCACAAAACGGAAAACAGCTACGTCTACGCCGAGTCCGGCCTGGTGACCACGGTCGGGGTGAAAGATCTGGTGGTTGTCCAGACTAAGGACGCCGTGCTGATTGCCGACCGTAACGCCGTGCAGGACGTTAAAAAAGTGGTGGAGAAGATCAAGGCGGATGGTCGCCACGAGCACCATATTCACCGCGAAGTCTACCGTCCGTGGGGGAAATATGACTCCATTGACTCCGGTGACCGCTATCAGGTGAAACGCATCACCGTGAAGCCAGGCGAGGGGCTGTCGGTGCAGATGCACCATCACCGCGCCGAGCACTGGGTGGTGGTTGCGGGTACCGCTAAAGTCACTATCGACGGTGAAGTCAAACTGCTGGGTGAAAACGAGTCCATTTATATTCCTCTGGGGGCGACGCACTGTCTGGAGAACCCGGGGAAAATTCCTCTCGACTTAATTGAGGTGCGCTCCGGCTCGTATCTGGAAGAGGACGATATCGTGCGCTTCCAGGACCGCTACGGGCGGGTGTAGCACTCTGCATGATGCCCGGTGGCGCTGTGCTTGCCGGGTCTACGAATGACAAAAAAATCAATTTGGCCATTTAGTGGTCAGGGCCGACTGTTGCCTGAAAAAGGGGTCATCATGGAAAAATTAACCTGTTTTAAAGCCTACGATATTCGCGGCAAGCTGGGCGAAGAGCTGAATGAAGACATCGCGTGGCGCATTGGCCGTGCGTACGGCGAATATTTAAAACCGCAGACCATCGTGCTGGGTGGCGACGTTCGTCTGACCAGCGAGTCCCTCAAGCTGGCACTGGCGAAAGGGCTGCAGGACGCGGGCGTGGACGTGCTGGATATCGGCCTTTCCGGGACCGAGGAGATTTACTTTGCTACCTTCCACCTGGGCGTGGACGGCGGTATCGAAGTGACTGCCAGCCACAACCCGATGGACTACAACGGCATGAAGCTGGTGCGCAAGGGTGCCCGTCCTATCAGCGGCGACACCGGCCTGCGCGACGTGCAGCGTCTGGCGGAAGCTAACGATTTCCCGCCGGTGAATGAGGCGAAGCGCGGCAGCTACAAAAAAATCAACCTGCAGAAAGCGTACATTGACCACCTGCTGGGCTACATCAACGTGGCGAACCTCAAACCGCTGAAGCTGGTAATCAACTCCGGTAACGGCGCGGCCGGCCCGATTGTCGATGCCCTTGAAGCGCGCTTTAAGGCGCTGAACATGCCGGTCACCTTCATCAAAGTGCACAACACCCCGGACGGCAACTTCCCGAACGGTATTCCTAACCCGCTGCTGCCGGAGTGCCGCGATGACACCCGCAACGCGGTGATTGAGCACGGCGCGGACATGGGGATTGCCTTTGACGGCGATTTCGACCGCTGCTTCCTGTTCGACGAGAAAGGTCAGTTCATCGAAGGCTACTACATTGTCGGCCTGCTGGCGGAAGCGTTCCTCGAGAAAAACCCGGGCGCGAAGATCATTCATGACCCGCGCCTTTCCTGGAACACCGTCGACGTGGTGTCAGCGGCAGGCGGCACGCCGGTGATGTCCAAAACCGGCCACGCCTTCATCAAAGAGCGCATGCGCGAAGAAGACGCCATTTACGGCGGCGAGATGAGCGCCCACCACTACTTCCGTGATTTTGCCTACTGCGACAGCGGGATGATCCCGTGGCTGCTGGTGACCGAGCTGCTGTGCCTGAAGGGGCAGACGCTGGGCGAGCTGGTGCGCGACCGCATGGCGGCGTTCCCGGCGAGCGGGGAGATCAACAGCAAGCTGGCGCAGCCAGCCGAGGCCATTGCCCGCGTGGAGCAGCACTTTGCGATTCACGCGCTGGAAATTGACCGTACGGACGGCATCAGCATGGCGTTCCCGCAGTGGCGCTTCAACCTCCGCTCGTCCAACACCGAGCCGGTGGTGCGCCTGAACGTGGAATCCCGTGCTGACACGGCGCTGATGGAAGCCCGAACGAAGGACATTCTGGCGCTGTTGAATCAGTAACAATTGCCCCTCCCGGCGGGAGGGGGAACCGAATACAGGAACAACGATGACGAATCTAAAAAAACGCGAACGAGCGAGAACGAATGCATCGTTAATCTCTATGGTGCAGCGTTTTTCTGATATCACCATCATGGTTGGTGGATTGTGGGCGGTGTGTCGGATCGGCGGGCTGCCGTTCTTATACATGCATCTGCTGATGGCGCTGATTGCGCTGGTCGTGTTTCAGATGATCGGCGGGATGACCGATTTCTACCGCTCGTGGCGCGGTGTGAAGATGACCACCGAACTGATGCTGTTGCTGCAGAACTGGACCCTTAGTCTGATCTTCAGCGCAGGCCTGGTGGCGTTCAGCCATGATTTTGATAATCGCCTCGTCACCTATCTCTGCTGGTATCTGCTGACCAGCGTCGGCATGGTGGTGTGCCGTTCCCTGATCCGCTTTGGTGCGGGCTGGCTGCGTAACCGGGGCTATAACCGTCGCTTCGTTGCCGTGGCGGGCGATTTGCCGGTCGGGAAGGTCCTGCTCGACAGCTTCCGCAAAGAGCCGTGGTTAGGGTTTGAAGTGGTGGGGATTTATCACGACGCGAAGCCGGGCGGCGTGCCTGCGGACTGGGCGGGTAATTACGAACAGCTTATTGAAGACGCGAAAGCCGGCAAAATTCACAACGTCTATATCGCCATGCAGATGAGAGACGAATCCCGCATTAAGCAGCTGATGCGCGAGCTGGCGGACACCACTTGCTCCGTGATCCTGATCCCGGACGTGTTTACCTTCAACATCCTTCACTCCCGTATTGAAGAGGTGAACGGCGTGCCGGTGGTACCGCTGTACGACACGCCGCTGTCGGGTATTAACCGCGTGCTGAAGCGTGTGGAAGATATCGTGCTCTCTTCACTGATCCTGCTGCTAATTTCGCCTGTTTTGTGCTGCATTGCCCTTGCGGTGAAGCTGAGCTCTCCCGGCCCGGTTATCTTCCGCCAGACACGCTACGGTATGGACGGTAAGCCGATTATGGTGTGGAAATTCCGCTCCATGAAGGTGATGGAAAACGACAAGGTGGTGACCCAGGCAACGCAGAACGACCCGCGCGTCACCCGCGTGGGGAACTTCCTGCGCCGCACCTCGCTGGATGAACTGCCGCAGTTTATCAACGTCTTTACCGGCGGCATGTCGATTGTTGGCCCGCGTCCACACGCGGTGGCGCACAACGAGCAGTACCGATCGCTGATTGAAGGCTACATGCTGCGCCATAAGGTGAAGCCGGGCATCACCGGTTGGGCGCAGATCAACGGCTGGCGCGGCGAAACCGACACGCTGGAAAAAATGGAAAAACGTATCGAATTCGATCTGGAGTACATCCGCGAATGGAGTATCTGGTTCGATATCAAGATTGTTTTTCTGACCATCTTCAAAGGTTTCGTGAACAAAGCGGCGTACTAAGATGAGCTTACGTGAAAAAACCATCAGCGGGGCGAAGTGGTCAGCGATGGCGACCATCGTCATCATTGGCCTCGGTCTGGTGCAGATGACCGTGCTGGCGCGCATTATTGATAATCACCAGTTCGGTCTGCTGACCGTCTCGCTGGTGATTATCGCGCTGGCCGATACGCTGTCTGATTTTGGTATTGCCAACTCGATTATCCAGCGCAAAGAGATCAGCCATCTTGAGTTGACCACCCTCTACTGGCTGAACGTGGGGCTGGGGATTTTCGTGTTCGTGCTGGTGTTCCTGCTGAGCGACACTATCGCCAGCGTGCTGCATAACCCGGATCTGGCTCCGCTGATGCGCACGCTGTCGTTTGCTTTCGTGGTGATCCCGCACGGGCAGCAGTTCCGCGCGCTGATGCAGAAAGAGCTGGAGTTCAACAAGATCGGCATGATTGAGACCAGTGCCGTTCTGGCGGGCTTTACCTTCACCGTGGTGAGCGCGCATTTCTGGCCGCTGGCGATGACGGCCATTCTGGGATACCTGGTCAACTCCTCCGTACGTACGCTGCTGTTCGGCTATTTTGGCCGCAAGATCTACCGTCCGGGGCTGCATTTCTCTCTCGCTTCCGTTTCATCCAACCTGCGCTTTGGCGCGTGGCTGACGGCGGACAGCATCATCAACTATGTGAATACCAACCTGTCGACGCTGGTACTGGCGCGTATTCTTGGCGCGAGCGTGGCGGGGGGTTACAACCTGGCCTACAACGTCGCGGTGGTGCCGCCGATGAAGCTGAACCCGATAATCACCCGCGTCCTGTTCCCGGCGTTCGCTAAGATTCAGGACGACACCGAGAAGCTGCGCGTCAACTTCTACAAGCTGCTTTCCGTGGTAGGGATCATTAACTTCCCGGTGCTGCTGGGGCTGATGGTGGTTTCCAGCAACTTCGTGCCGCTGGTGTTTGGTGAGAAGTGGAACGGCATCATCCCGATCCTTCAGCTGCTGTGCGTGGTGGGGCTGCTGCGCTCCGTGGGCAATCCGATTGGTTCCCTGCTGATGGCAAAAGCCCGCGTGGATATCAGCTTTAAGTTCAACGTGTTCAAAACCTTCCTGTTTATTCCGGCGATTATCGTCGGCGGGCATATGGCGGGCGCCATCGGCGTAACGCTGGGCTTCCTGCTGGTGCAGGTAGTCAATACCGTTCTGAGCTACTTCATCATGATCAAGCCGGTGCTGGGCTCCAGCTACCGTCAGTACATCCTGAGCCTGTGGCTGCCGTTCTATCTCTCATTGCCGACCCTGGCGGTGAGCTACGGCCTGGGCATCATCCTCAGCGGTCACCTGCCGCTGGCCGCGCTGCTGGCGGTGCAGGTTGCCGCGGGGGCGCTGGCATTCGTCGTGATGATTGTGCTGTCACGCAATGCGCTGGTGGTAGAGATGAAGCGCCAGTTTTGCCGTAACGAAAAAATGAAAACGCTGCTTCGCGCAGGCTAGTTATTTAAGAGGCCATTATGAAATTATTAATTCTTGGCAACCATACCTGCGGCAACCGTGGCGACAGCGCCATCCTGCGCGGTTTACTGGATGCAATTAACACCCTTAAGCCTGAGACCGAAGTGGACGTGATGAGCCGTTATCCGGTCAGCTCATCCTGGTTACTGAACCGCCCGGTGATGGGCGACCCGCTCTACAGCCAGATGAAACAGCATAACAACGCCGCGGGCGTGATGGGCCGCGTGAAGAAAGTGCTGCGTCGTCGCTACCAGCACCAGGTGCTGCTTTCCCGTGTGACCGATACCGGCAAGCTGCGCAATATTGCTATCGCGCAGGGCTTTACCGATTTTGTTCGTCTGCTGTCCGGCTATGACGCCATTATCCAGGTTGGCGGATCGTTCTTCGTCGATCTCTACGGCGTGCCGCAGTTTGAGCATGCGCTGTGCACGTTTATGGCGAAAAAACCGCTGTTTATGATCGGCCACAGCGTCGGACCATTCCAGGATCCGCAGTTTAACCAGCTCGCAAACTACGTCTTCGGCCACTGCGACGCGCTGATCCTGCGCGAGTCGGTTAGCCTCGACATGATGAAGCGCAGCGAAATTGACACCTCAAAAGTTGAGCACGGCGTGGATACCGCCTGGCTGGTGGATCACCAGGACGACAGCTTCCAGCCGAGCTACGCGGTGCAGCACTGGCTCGACGTGGCGGCGAAACAGAAAACCGTCGCGATTACCCTGCGCGAGCTGGCGCCTTTTGATAAACGTTTAGGTACGACGCAGGCGGCGTATGAGAAAGCCTTCGCCGACGTGGTGAACCGCGTGCTGGACAGCGGTTACCAGGTGCTGGCGCTCTCAACCTGTACCGGTATCGACAGCTACAACAAAGATGACCGCATGGTGGCGCTGAACCTTCGCAGCCTTGTGAACGATCCGTCCCGCTATCACGTGGTGATGGACGAACTGAACGACCTGGAGATGGGCAAGCTGCTCTCCGCCTGCGACCTGACCGTGGGCACGCGCCTGCACTCCGCCATTATCTCCATGAACTTTGGCACGCCGGCCATTGCCATCAACTATGAGCACAAATCAGCAGGCATCATGCAGCAGCTTGGTATGCCGGAAATGGCCGTGGATATCCGTCATCTGCTGGATGGTTCGCTGGGTGCGATGGTGGGGGATACCCTGGGTCAACTGCCTGCCATCAATGAACGCCTGGCCGTGGCGGTGAAAGCCGAGCGCGAGAAGGGCATTGGGATGGTGAAATCGGTACTTGACCGCGTACGGGAGGGGAAATGAAGGTTGGTTTCTTCTTACTGAAATTTCCGCTGTCGTCTGAAACGTTTGTCCTGAACCAAATCACCGCGTTTATTGATATGGGATATGACGTGGAGATTATCGCCCTGCAAAAGGGCGATACCAAAAATACCCATGCGGCGTATACCCAGTATGGGCTGGAGGCGAAAACCCGCTGGCTGCAGGATGAGCCGTCCGGGAAGCTGAGCAAGCTGCGCCACCGGGCCAGCAAGACCTTACGCGGGATCCACCGAGCGTCGACGTGGCGGGCGCTGAATGTTTCCCGCTATGGGTCCGAATCCCGCAATATGATCCTGTCGGCCATCTGCGGGCAAACGGCGCAGCCGTATCGCGCCGACGTGTTTATCGCCCACTTTGGCCCGGCGGGCGTCACCGCCGCGAAGCTGCGCGAACTGGGCGTGATTGACGGTAAAATTGCGACCATCTTCCACGGTATCGACATCTCCAGCCGCGAAGTGCTGAACCACTACACGCCGGAGTATCAGCAGCTTTTCCGCCGCGGCGACATGATGCTGCCGATCAGCGACCTGTGGGCCGGACGCCTGAAAAACATGGGATGCCCGGGAGAAAAAATTGCCGTTTCTCGAATGGGCGTGGATTTAACGCGCTTCACTCGCCGTCCTGTCAAGGTGCCGGGAAAGCCGCTGCAGATCATCTCCGTTGCTCGTCTGACCGAGAAGAAAGGCCTCCATGTGGCCATTGAAGCCTGCCGCCAGCTGAAAGCACGCGGGGTGGATTTCCACTATCGCATTCTCGGCATTGGGCCGTGGGAGCGTCGTCTGCGCACGCTTATCGAACAGTATCAGCTGGAAGATGTCGTAGAGATGCCGGGCTTCAAGCCGAGCCACGAGGTCAAGGCCATGCTCGATGAGGCGGATGTGTTTCTGCTGCCCTCGGTGACGGGCGCCGATGGCGATATGGAAGGCATTCCGGTGGCGCTGATGGAGGCGATGGCCGTAGGCATTCCTGTGGTATCGACCCTGCACAGCGGGATCCCGGAGCTGATTAAGTCTGACCATTCCGGCTGGCTGGTGCCGGAGAATAACGCGATAGCCCTTGCGGACCGATTAGCTGCCTTCAGCGACATCGACCAGCAGGCGCTGGAGCCCGTGCTGCACAATGCCCGCCAAAAAGTGGAAGCCGATTTTAACCAGCAGGTGATTAACCGTCAGTTAGCGAGCCTGCTGCAAACGTTGTAACGCCGAGGATGTATGCTGAAAAAGATTACCCGACGCACCTTTGTCTCTTCTCTGTCCGTTCTGGCGGCCACGCCGCTGCTGTCGTCACGCATTGCGCGGGCGGCCGCCGGAAGAACGGTCTCTGTTAATCAGTACAATAACAACGACTGGATCGCCGCCTTTAAGCAGGCATTTAATGACGGTGACACTGTCGTTGTTCCTGCCGGGCTCACCTGCGAAAACATCAATACGGGCATTTTCATTCCCGACGGTAAAACGCTGCTGATCCGCGGGGCGTTAACCGGCAACGGGCGCGGCCGCTTTATTCTGCAGGAAGGCAGCAAAGTGATAGGCGAAGGTGCTGGTCGCACGGAGAACATTACGCTCGATGTTCGCGGCTCTGACTGCGTCATCAAAGGGCTGGCCATGAGCGGTTTTGGCCCGGTGACGCAGATCTACATTGGCGGCAAGAAACCGAGCGTGATGCGCAATTTGCTGATTGATAACATCAGCGTGAGTCAGGCCAACTACGCCATCCTGCGCCAGGGTTTCCACAACCAGGTGGATGGCGCCCGCATCACCAACAGCAAATTTAGCCATCTGCAGGGGGATGCGATCGAGTGGAACGTCGCCATCAACGATCGCAATATCCTGATCTCCGATCATGTCATCGACAACATCAACTGCACCAACGGCAAGATCAACTGGGGCATCGGCATAGGCCTCGCCGGCAGCACCTACGATAACGATTATCCGGAGAAGCAAACCGTCAAGAACTTCGTGGTGGCCAACATCACCGGCAGCAACTGTCGCCAGTTGGTGCATGTTGAAAACGGTAAACATTTTGTTATCCGCAATATTAAGGCCAAAAATATTACTCCCGACTTCAGTAAAAAGGCGGGAATAGACAACGCCACGGTGGCCATTTATGGCTGTGATAATTTCATTATTGATAATGTCGATATGGTTAACAGTGCCGGAATGTTAATCGGCTATGGGGTGATAAAAGGCGATTATTTGTCCATCCCGCAGAACTTCAAGCTCAATAATATTCACCTCGATAACCGCCAGCTTGCGTATAAATTGCGCGGAATACAGATTTCATCAGGTAACGCTACCTCGTTTGTGGCGATAACTAACGTGGAAATGCAGCGCGCTACGCTTGAACTGCACAACAAGCCGCAACATCTTTTTTTGCGTAACATCAATGTGATGCAGGAAGCCGCCGTGGGTCCCGCCCTGAAGATCAACTTCGATCTGCGCAAGGATGTGCGGGGTAAATTCATGGCGAAAGATGAGACGTTGCTGTCGCTGGCGAACATAAAAGCAGTGAATGAGAAGGGGCAAAGCTCGGTGGATATTGACCGGGTCGACCAGCAGGTGGTGAATGCGGAGAGGCTGAACTTTGCGCTTCCGCACAGATAATCGACAATCGTCTGTTTTGAGACTATTCCTGGCATAAAAGCGCGATCGAATCAGATTACAACTACAGAAATTTGTGATGCGAAGGCGTAACATTGCCCAAGGATTACGGCAAATCATGCTGGCGAAAACAGGTTTAAGAGCTATAATTCGTCAACCATTTTAAGGTGGAAGAAATAATGATTAATTTGAAAGCAGTCATTCCGGTAGCAGGCTTGGGCATGCATATGCTGCCAGCCACAAAAGCCATTCCTAAAGAGATGCTGCCGATCGTCGACAAGCCAATGATTCAGTACATTGTCGACGAGATTGTTGCTGCAGGGATCAAAGAAATCGTCCTGGTTACCCACTCCTCCAAGAATGCGGTAGAAAACCATTTCGACACCTCTTACGAACTCGAAGCGTTGCTTGAGCAGCGCGTCAAACGCCAGTTGCTGGCGGAAGTGCAGTCTATTTGTCCGCCGGGCGTGACCATCATGAACGTGCGTCAGGCGCAGCCGCTGGGCCTGGGTCACTCCATCCTTTGTGCTCGTCCGGTTGTGGGTGATAACCCGTTTATCGTTGTGCTTCCGGACATTATTATCGATACCGCTTCAGCCGATCCGCTGCGTTACAACCTGGCGGCAATGGTCGCACGTTTCAATGAAACCGGCCGTAGCCAGGTGCTGGCAAAACGCATGAAGGGCGACCTCTCCGAGTACTCCGTTATTCAGACCAAAGAGCCGCTGGAGACGGAAGGGCAGGTGAGCCGCATCGTTGAGTTCATCGAAAAACCGGATCAGCCGCAGACGCTGGATTCGGACCTGATGGCAGTGGGTCGCTATGTTCTGAACGCCGATATCTGGGCGGAACTGGAAAAAACCGAGCCAGGCGCCTGGGACCGTATCCAACTGACCGACGCGATTGCTGAGCTGGCGAAGAAGCAGTCCGTGGACGCTATGCTGATGACCGGCGATAGCTATGACTGCGGTAAGAAAATGGGGTATATGCAGGCGTTCGTGAACTATGGCCTGCGTAACCTGAAGGAAGGGGCGAAGTTCCGTAAGAGAATTGAGGATCTTCTGGGACAGTAAGTCAAATCCTTAACAAAAGAACCAGGTAGCAAAGAGTAGAAGGAGGCTGTTCCAGCTTCTATAATTACTCTTGCTGCCTTTTTTATTGCAATAGAATCAATGCATAAGACACTTTTTTTGAGTGTAGACGTGCCAGTTTAGTATGAGATTTTCCCTTGTCTTCAAACCTATTTAAGTGGAGAATATCAGATTAGCATTCTGTGCCTATTTGATAACAACAGGCACTGGTTCTCTTTACATAGTCGTCAACATTCTTATTGTTTTCAGTGCACTGGTAGCTGGAGAGCCAGGGGCGGTAGCGTGTTTTAAATTTGGCGCGTTGCAAGGTAACCACTCAAAAATAATGTTCGCGATTTAACATGGCGATGCAATACGGAATAGTCTCGTGAAAATACTTGTTACTGGTGGTGCAGGTTTTATTGGATCTGCAGTAGTTCGTCATATTATTAATAATACTCAGGATTCTGTAGTTAACGTAGATAAATTAACCTACGCAGGTAACCTGGAATCTCTGTCAGAAATCAAAAATGATCCTCGTTATGCCTTTGAGCGAGCTGACATCTGTGACGGCAGTGCTATGTCGCGCATTTTCGCTGAGCATCAGCCTGATGTTGTCATGCATCTTGCCGCCGAAAGCCATGTAGACCGCTCAATCACGGGCCCAGCTGCCTTTATTGAAACCAACATTATCGGTACCTATGTATTGCTGGAGGCGGCACGTCAGTACTGGTCTCAATTGGACGACGGGCGCAAGTCGGTGTTTCGTTTCCATCACATCTCGACCGATGAAGTGTATGGCGACCTGCCCCATCCCGATGAAGTGCCTGCCGGTAGCGATCTTCCGCTGTTTACTGAGACCACGCCATATTCGCCAAGCAGCCCGTACTCCTCTTCTAAAGCATCCAGCGATCATCTAGTGCGCGCCTGGCGTCGTACCTATGGTCTTCCGACGCTAGTGACTAACTGTTCGAATAACTACGGACCTTACCACTTCCCGGAAAAACTGATTCCGCTCATTATCCTGAACGCCCTGGCAGGTAAACCGCTTCCAGTGTACGGCAACGGCGAGCAAATTCGCGACTGGCTGTTTGTTGAGGATCATGCGCGCGCGCTATACAAAGTGGTAACTGAAGGTACTGTGGGTGAAACCTACAATATCGGTGGCCACAACGAGCGTAAAAACATTGAAGTCGTGAAGACAATCTGCACCATTCTGGATGAAATTATTGCCGATAAGCCTGCAGGCATTACTCACTTCGCCGATCTGATTACCTATGTAACCGACCGTCCAGGGCACGACCTGCGTTACGCCATTGATGCCAGCAAAATCAAAAACGATCTGGGATGGGTACCTCAGGAAACCTTTG
The DNA here is from genome assembly GCF_043974075.1 of Enterobacter sp. ECC-019. Classification (NCBI taxonomy): domain Bacteria; kingdom Pseudomonadati; phylum Pseudomonadota; class Gammaproteobacteria; order Enterobacterales; family Enterobacteriaceae; genus Enterobacter; species Enterobacter sp. ECC-019. Next base: position 3,758,142 of record NZ_CP143759.1, on the reverse strand, counting down.
AATCTGGTATTCGTAAAACGGTTGAGTGGTATTTAAACAACGAAAGCTGGTGGAAGCGCGTAATGGATGGCTCCTATGCGGGCGAACGTCTGGGACTGGCAGAATAATAAAGGAAATTATGATGAAAGGTATTGTGCTTGCTGGTGGTTCCGGAACCCGTCTCTACCCGATTACACAAGGTGTGTCTAAGCAGTTGCTTCCTGTTTATGACAAACCAATGATTTTCTATCCTATCTCGGTTCTGATGCTGGCTGGTATCCGTGAGATTCTGGTCATTACCACTCCGGAAGATATGCCATCGTTCAAACGTTTGTTGGGTGATGGTTCGCAATTCGGGATTAGCTTATCTTATGCAGTTCAGCCATCCCCGGATGGCCTGGCGCAGGCATTCATTATTGGCGAAGAGTTTATCAATAATGAACCTTGCGCTCTGGTGCTGGGTGATAATATTTATTTTGGTCAGAGCTTTGGTAAGAAACTGGAAATTGCGTCGCAAATGACTAGCGGAGCAATGGTGTTTGGCTACCAGGTCCAGGATCCTGAGCGATTTGGCGTGGTAGAGTTCGATGAGAACTACAAGGCGCTGTCAATCGAAGAGAAACCATTAAAACCAAAATCAAACTGGGCGGTCACCGGTCTCTATTTCTACGATAAGCATGTAGTGGAAATGGCGAAACAGGTCAAACCTTCTGCCCGTGGTGAGCTTGAAATTACAACGCTTAACCAGATGTATCTCGAGCAGGGTAAACTGCAGGTTGAATTGCTGGGTCGTGGTTTCGCGTGGCTAGATACCGGGACTCATGACAGCCTGGTAGAGGCTTCCCAATTTATCCATACTATTGAAAAACGTCAGGGTATGAAAGTGGCTTGCCTGGAAGAGATTTCATATCGCAATGGATGGATGAGCAAGGACCAGGTTGAGGAACAAGCTAAAAAACTTGCTAAAACAGATTATGGTCGTTATCTCAAAGTATTAATTAGCGAATAAACAATATATACCTCCCTGTTGTGGAAAATAAATTTTAATTTACACAGGGAGATTATGTTTATTTGGCATTCTCCTGGCAGTGTTGTCATTTGATTTATTTATATTGGGAACTAATAAGATATATATAAAGATTTGTCAAAATTAAATTAACTAAGGAAAGACAACACCCGCAGGGATTGTGTTTAAACGCAACAAACAAGTGTTATAAATAATTTCTTATGAAGGGGCAGTTTCGTGAAAGTCATTGATACAATCATACACGACGTGAAAATCATTGAGCCAAGGGTTTTTGGGGATGAACGTGGTTTTTTCCTTGAAACCTTTGAGAAGAAACGTTATCAGGAAATGCTCAATATAGACCTTGACTTTGTGCAAGACAACCATTCTCGTTCAACTAAAGATGTCCTTCGTGGTCTGCATTTTCAAAAAAATAATCCACAGGGCAAATTAGTTCGCGTTGTTAGCGGTGCAGTATTTGATGTTGCTGTTGATATCCGCCCGGATTCTAAATCTTTTGGTCGATGGGTTGGTGTTGAACTTTCTGCCGAAAATAAAAATCAACTTTGGATCCCACCTGGACTTGCGCATGGTTTTTGCGTACTCACGGATACTGCTGACTTTGAATATAAATGTACTGATTACTATTATCCGGAACATGAAGGATGTTTGCTTTGGAATGATGAAGCGGTCGGTATTGAATGGCCAGTGACCAATCCAAAACTATCTGAAAAGGATAAAAAAGGTCTTACTTTGGCGAATCTTTATAAATGAGAGTATTGCTAACCGGAGCTAAAGGTCAGTTAGGGCAGAGTCTTAGCAGATACATCCCACAAGACTGGATTTTACTGGCCGCAGATAAAGTATTCCTCGATATTGCTAACGAAAGCAATGTTTATGATGTTATTTCCGATTTTAAGCCTGATGTTGTAATCAATACTGCAGCTTTCACTTCCGTTGATGATGCTGAAACGCACATAGATTTTTCTGAAAGCGTAAATAATTTAGGCGCTAAATATGTCGCTCAGGCATCATCAAAATATGGTGCTAAGTTAATCCATGTATCCACAGACTATGTTTTCGATGGTAACAGCAGTGTACCTTATACCGAGAAAGACACCGTAAAATCACTTAATGTATACGGGAGTACAAAACATAAGGGAGAACTGGAGGTACTAAAATATCATGCTGATGCTATTATAATAAGAACTTCCTGGGTATATAGTGAATATGGGAAAAACTTTTTAAAAACTATTTTTAATTTAGTTGAGAAAAACAAAGATATCAAAGTTGTAGACGACCAGGTTGGCGCACCCACATATGCGGCGGATATCGCGAATTTGATTATTAATATAATCAAAGAAGGAACGCTTCAGCCTGGTCTCTATCATTACAGTGGTGATACTGTAATGAGTTGGTATGATTTTGCCAATAAAATAGCTGCAGCTATGACATCGTCACATTCTAAAGTTGAACCGATTAGTACTGCAGAATACAGAGCTATCGCCAGGAGACCAAAATATAGTGTTTTAAATTGTGATAAAATAGAAAAGTTTGGTTACAAGCGTTCCTGTTTTTCAAAAGGCTTTGAACAAAGTGTTCGTGCTCTTATTGATGAAAGTAAAAAATTATGAATTCGTTTATTAATGAGATAGTTGAGTATCGACAAGTTTTAAGACAACTGATTCATCAACAGATTACTATGAGGTACAGAAGAACTTTCTTTGGTTTCCTCTGGACCTTACTAAATCCATTACTCAATATGGCGATTATCGCTGTAGTATTTTCGCTAGTAATGAAGTTTCAAGTCAATGAATATGCGATATTTTTATTTGCCGCGATGATACCCTGGTCAGTATTTTCCAACTCTCTTAACCAGGGAGGGGGGGCATTACTGGCAAACGAATCGTTGTTTAAGAAAATATATCTACCAAAACAATTGTTTGTCATATCCGTAGTCATCTCAACGTTGGTAGATTCATTGCTTAGTACTGCGTGCTTGTTTATTATAGCTTTTTTCCTCGGAGCTAAAATATCGTCTGCTCTTTTCTTCCTGCCCGTTGCATTCCTGCTATTGGTCATGTTTTCTCTTGGTGTCACATTTATGCTTTCAATTGTGACTGTTTATTATAGGGACGTACAGTATCTTATTGGGGTTGTATTACAGGCATTATATTTTGCAACACCAATTATCTACCCAATCACTGCGATTCCAGAAAAGTTCCATGTTATATTTACCTGGAACCCGCTTGTATATTACATTGATCTCTTCCGTTCGCCAATTTATTCTGGGACCTTGCCTGAAACTCAATCGCTAATAATATGTTCTATTTGTTCGTTGCTAAGTATTGTCTGCGGTATAATCTATTTTAGACGCAATGACGCAAAAGTTATATTTAGGTTGTAAATATGAATTCTGAAATAGTCCTTAAGAATGTTGGATTGCAATTTGAACTTCATCATAATAAAAGTTCAAGTTTAAAAGAGTTGTTCGCTGATTTATTTTCCAGAAATCATCAGAAAAAAAACGATACCTTTCTGGCTCTAAATGACATTAATTTAAAAATTAACCACGGAGATAGATTAGGCATTATTGGACACAATGGAGCAGGAAAGAGCTCTTTGTTGAAAATATTATGCAAAATTTATACGCCAACAAGTGGTTCTATTGATATAAAAGGTAAAGTTGCACCATTACTTGAGATTGGGGCAGGTTTTAACCCTGAACTGAGTGGCAGGGAAAATATTTACCTTAATGGGACCATACTTGGGTACAATTTTAAAAGGCTGAAAGAAATTGAGGCTGATATTATTAAGTTTGCTGAGCTTGAACAATTTATTGACATGCCCGTAAAATACTATTCAACGGGTATGTATATGAAGCTGGCATTCTCAATTGCGACCGCTACCCAACCTGATATTTTAATTCTTGATGAGCTTTTCGCTGGTGGCGATGCCGATTTTATCCAAAAAGCACAGGCAAGAATGAAAGCGATGATAGAAGATTCCAATATTATGGTGTTTGTTTCTCACCAAATGGATCTTCTGCTTGAGCTTTGCAATCGAGTTATTTGGGTTGACCATGGGAATATTATTGCTGATGGTAAACCTGATGAAATTATTAATCAATATTTGAAAAAATGAGTGGTAATATTTAATGCGCAGGATTGCCTTTTATCTTTTTTATGATGAGTTCGGTGAAGTTGATGATTATATTCCAACTAAACTAACTGCTTTACAGGAATTTGTCGAAGATATTGTTGTTGTATCGAATTCGAAAATGACAGTTGCAGGAAGGGCAAAGCTTGAAAACATCGGTGCTACTGTTTTCTGCCGAGAAAACGTGGGCTTTGATGTTTGGGGTTATAAAGAAGGGATGGAAACTATTGGCTATGATGAATTAGCCAGTAATTACGATGAGGTTATTTTACTCAATTATACCTTCTTTGCGCCGATTTTCCCTTTTGCTGAGCTGTTCAATGAAATGGACAGTAGAGACTGTGATTTCTGGGGGATCAGCGAGCATAACGAAATGGTTCCAAACCCGTTTACAGGAACTGGGATATTACCTCGTCATATACAGTCTCATTTTATTGCTATTCGCAAAAAAATGTTAAACTCGATTGAGTTTAAAAAGTATTGGCAAGATATGCCGATGATTACAAGCTATACTGATTCTGTTTTAAGTCACGAATCACGTTTTACTTCTCATTTCCAGTCAAAGGGTTTCACATCATCTGTTTATATTAGCAATGATGATTATCCTTCAGATTATCCTACATTTATTGATGTTAAACGTACTATTGAAAATAGATGTCCAATTCTTAAGCGTCGTTTATTTTTCCATGATCCAATGTGGCTTGATATCAACTGTGTAGATCTACGCGGAGCCGTGGAAACAATTGAAAGGACGAGTGACTACGATATTGGCCTTATCAATCAAAATATCAATCGCACAGTAAAACCACGCGTTCTATATACAAATCTGGAACAGTTAAGGATCCTGCCTGATAACTACACATCTCCAGAGTATAATACTGTAACTAATCAGGAACCAAAAATTGCTGTTCTTGCTCATATATTTTATTCAGATATGTGGGATGAGATTTATGATTATATAAAAAATATTCCTTACAAATATGATTTATATATATCTACTTCTAGTGAAAAAGATGCATCCATTCTAAGAGAAAAAACGAAGGATATCGGTCAATACGTTGAGGTTCGTGTTGTCGAAGAAAATAGAGGTCGTGATATGTCCTCACTATTTATCACATTTAAAGACATTGGGTCGAGTGATAAATATGATTTTATTTGCCGTTTGCATTCAAAGAAGTCTCCGCAGAATGGTTTTGCGCGAGCCGATTCGTTTAAAAAGCATCTGTACGAGAACCTTCTGGGCTCACCGGAATATATCACCAACCTTATTGGTTTGATGAGCAAACGTGAAGACCTCGGTTTAATTTCCCCTCCTTTGGTCCACATTGGTTATCCTACAATGGGACATGCCTGGTTTGCTAATTATCAGCCAACCGCTGAATTATGTAAGAAGCTTGGTGTTGTTGTTCCACTGGATGATGATACTCCCGTTGCAGTATATGGGACGATGTTCTGGTTCAGACCTGCAGCTTTGCGGCCTTTATTTGAACATGACTGGAAATGGACAGATTTTAATGCTGAACCAGCACATGTTGATGGCAGCTTGTCACATGTACTCGAACGCATTATTAGTTATGTAGCAAAAAATGAAGGTTTTAGCGTTTATAGTGTAATGACACCAGCACAAGCAGAAAAAAACTATACTAAGTTAGAATTTAAACATCAGAAAATTATGTCTGCCCTGCCTAATGGTGACGTTTACTGGCAATATTCAAGCTTGCTCAGATTGTTTACCGAAACTAAATCGGGAAAACCAGATTTCTTGGCTGTATTAAGCGGATGTTCCAGATTGCTGTTTAGTTCGTTTAGGCGTACGGTTTGGGATAAATATCCTCGTGTGGCAAAAATGCTATATGGTCCATATCGTCTAACGAAAAAAATCTATAAACTTTCTAAATTCAAGAAGAAAAACTGATTATGAAAATTGCTGTTACTGGTGCAGGTGGTTACATAGGTAAACATGTCGTGAAGGCATTGGCTTCAATGCACCACGATGTCGTCGCAATAACATATCCAGGGACAAAAAAAACGTCTGGCGCGAATGTAATTGAGATGGATATTTTAGAAGCGAATGATGATCAAATCATCGAAGTTTTTTCTGACTTTGATGCCGTACTTCATCTGGCCTGGAGTGCTGGTTTTAACCATCACGATCAAGGGCACATCGCTAACGTGATGAACCATTATCGTTTTCTAAAAGCCTTAATTAGCGCAGGTGTACAAAATATTTCAGTGGCTGGTACCATGCATGAAATAGGGTATCATGTAGGGGAAATTACTGAAAAAACTGCCTGTAATCCTAGCAATCCCTACGGAATTGCGAAGAATTTTTTACGTCAGATCTGCACTTACGAAATGGAAAAGGCCGGTGTTTCATTAAAATGGCTTCGTATGTATTACATAACTGGCGATGACAGAAACAGTAATTCTATTTTCTCAAAAATCATGGCAGCAGAAGATGCTGGTAAAGAAACTTTCCCACTTAATAGTGGAGAAATGCTGTATGACTTTATCGACGTTGAATGTCTTGCAAAACAAATCGCGACAGCGACTATCCAGACAGATGTTGCTGGTGTTATCAACTGCAGTAGCGGTAAACCGAAAAGTTTACGTACAGCAGTAGAAGAGTTTATTGAGCAGCATAAACTCAAAATAAAACCGGTATATAATGTATTCCCAGCTCGTGCCTATGACTCTCCAGCTATCTGGGGTAATAGTAATAAAATTGAGCAAATCATGGCAGATGGTTGCAGTGATGACAAGCAGGGATAATCCTCAAAAGCATAAGGTTATAGCAATTGTTGTAACCTTCAATCCTGTAATAACCAATCTTCTCTCACTTGTCTCACAATTAGAGACACAATCTTATCGTACCATTATTGTTGACAATGGTAGTGATAATGTTGCGGGTATTGCTCAGCTTCAGGCTTCCTGTTCTAACGTTGAGCTTTTATCCCTCTCGGAAAATATCGGTATTGCCGCAGCACAAAATAAAGGTATCCGCCATGGTCTAAATCTTGGAGGAGACTTTACATTATTCTTCGATCAAGATAGCAGTATAGCTGAAGATTTTGTTAGCAAAATGGTCGAAGATTTCATATCTCTTAAGCATAATTACAATATTGCTGCTCTGGGACCAACGCTGCAGGATAGCCGTTATAAAAAAATATATCCTGTTATACGTATGTCTAAACATGGGTTACGCACTAAAATCATTCCCGATGTAACATCAACTGAGCCTGTTGAAGTGTCATGTATTATTGCCTCTGGTTGTCTTGTTGATAATAATATTTTATCTTTAGATAACCTTATGGACGATTCACTTTTTATTGATTACGTTGATACAGAATGGTGTTTAAGAGTAATTAGTCGTGGTTTTAAAATCTTTGTCACCCCGAATGTTATTATGCAGCATGAGATAGGCGATGCTCATATTGAAATGTTGGGTTTTGTTATTCCAGTACATTCTGCATGGCGCCGTTATTATCGAGTCAGGAATGGTGTCTTTATGCTGAAAATGTCACATGTTCCAAAACTATTGGCCATTCGGGAAATTATTTTTTCTTTTGTGCATCAAATGATTTTATTTTTTAAAAGTAAAAACATTGAATACATTAAGGTATATTTCCGTGCAATGTCGGATGCAGTCAGAAAATTATTATGATACACATAATAGTAGTAAGTCACTTCCATGATGACTATATCATATCATTAATTAATAAAATTAATGAATCTGATTTTGATACAAGCTCTTTATTTCGAATATATATAAAGGATAATGTTAATAGTTCTGGGTTGCGAGACTTTTGCGCGAAGGAAAATATTCATTATATTCCATCTGTAGAGCGGTCGGGATTTTCACGGAATAACAACCATGCAGTTGCTGAGATAATTGAAGATCATCACGTCGATATTGATCAAGATTATTTCTTATTTCTCAATCCAGATGTATTGGTCGATGCTAGCACCCTAAAACGATTGTGCGAAATACTTGCTTGCTATAAATATGATCTTTTTACAGTTGATCTCTACAAAGATCAGAATCTAACCGTAAGGGATCCCTCTGTCAGACATTTTCCCAAATTAGTTAACTTCTTTACTTCATATTTTTTGGGTTATAACAAAAGTATAATAGATCGTACTGATATCAACTCCCATCAGATTGTTGACTGGTGTGCTGGTTCCTTTTTGGGAATGAAATGCTCGGTTTTTAAACACATTAAAGGTTTCGATGAGCAGTTTTTTATGTACTGCGAAGATATTGATATTTGTATCAGAGCAAAGAAAGCAGGTTATGAACTGGTCTACCTTCCTGAAATAAAGGTGGTTCACTTTAGTCAGAATGATAATAGAACTTTTTTTAGCAAAAATTTCATTTGGCATCTGAAAAGCGTTCTGTATATGTTTCGTAAACATCTGCTAAAAGTTTGCTGAAAATAGAGAAATGCTGTGGACGTATTAAATTGCAACAAATTCGGATTGTAAATTAGTTTGTTCTGCTGCCTAACATTTTTTTCTCTGATATGTTTTCCGAAATGTGCACTTAAGGTTAAAAAGATGAGGCAATAAGTTTACATGGATACTGTTCATCGCAATAAATTTTAAGTTAACATGTTTACACTTTGCATCGCCAGGAAGAATCCGCTGGCGTATCCACACCTGACAGGAGTACTTAATGTCCAAACAACAAATCGGCGTTGTCGGTATGGCTGTGATGGGGCGCAATCTGGCGCTCAACATCGAAAGCCGTGGCTATACCGTTTCCGTATTCAACCGCTCCCGTGAAAAAACCGAAGAAGTGGTTGCTGAGAACCCAGGTAAGAAGCTGGTTCCGTTCTATACGGTGAAAGAGTTCGTTGAGTCGCTGGAAACGCCTCGCCGTATCCTGTTGATGGTGAAAGCCGGCGCTGGCACAGATGCCGCAATCGACTCCCTGAAGCCTTACCTTGATAAGGGCGACATCATCATTGATGGCGGCAATACTTTCTTCCATGACACCATTCGTCGCAACCGTGAACTGTCTGCTGAAGGCTTCAACTTCATCGGTACCGGTGTTTCCGGTGGCGAAGAGGGCGCGCTGAAAGGGCCATCTATCATGCCTGGTGGCCAGAAAGAAGCTTATGAGCTGGTTGCACCAATTCTGACCAAAATTGCTGCTATTGCTGAAGATGGCGAACCGTGTGTGACCTATATTGGTCCGGACGGAGCAGGCCACTATGTGAAGATGGTTCATAACGGCATTGAATATGGCGATATGCAGCTTATTGCTGAAGCGTACTCCCTGCTTAAAGGTGGTCTGAACCTTTCCAACGAAGAACTTGCTGAAACTTTCACCGAGTGGAACAAAGGTGAACTGAATAGCTACCTGATCGACATCACTAAAGATATCTTCACGAAGAAAGATGAAGAAGGTAAATACCTTGTGGATGTGATTCTGGATGAAGCTGCGAACAAAGGTACCGGAAAATGGACCAGTCAGAGCTCCCTTGATCTGGGCGAACCACTGTCTCTGATCACCGAATCCGTCTTTGCACGTTATATTTCTTCCATCAAAGATCAGCGTGTGGCGGCTTCTAAAGTGCTGTCTGGACCACAGGCTAAGCCTGCAGGTGATAAAGCTGAATTTGTAGAGAAAGTTCGTCGTGCACTGTACCTGGGTAAAATCGTTTCTTACGCGCAGGGCTTCTCTCAGCTACGTGCGGCATCAGACGAGAATAACTGGGATCTGAACTACGGTGAAATCGCGAAGATCTTCCGCGCAGGTTGTATCATTCGTGCGCAATTCTTGCAGAAAATCACCGATGCCTACGCTGAGAATTCCGGTATCGCGAATCTGCTGCTCGCGCCGTACTTCAAAAAAATCGCGGATGAATACCAGCAGGCGCTGCGTGACGTAGTGGCCTATGCTGTTCAGAACGGTATCCCAGTTCCGACCTTCTCGGCTGCAGTAGCTTACTATGACAGCTATCGTGCTGCCGTACTGCCGGCTAACCTGATTCAGGCGCAGCGTGACTACTTTGGCGCGCATACCTATAAGCGTACTGATAAAGAAGGTGTGTTCCATACGGAATGGTTGGACTAATCTGATTTAGCCTCAGGTTGATATGTAAACCCGGAGATCTTCTCCGGGTTTTTTTTACGTCAAAACCATCGCCAAATATTCGAAGTAGTCTGAATGTTGTCCCGAGACGGGCTAATCCTCTGGCTTCGCCTTGACAGTCCTACAAGGCAGGAGGTAAAAAGCCCAACAGTCATTGATTATCTTGATGGTCCTGCGGTCATCTCATCAGTTCACTTACAGAAGTTACTCGCAAATGAAAATAACTATTTCCGGTACAGGTTATGTAGGTCTCTCCAACGGTATTCTGATTGCTCAGAACCATGAAGTGGTTGCACTCGATATTGTTCAGGCTAAAGTGGACATGCTCAATAGGAAGCAGTCCCCGATTGTAGATAAAGAGATTGAAGAGTATCTGGCAACGAAGCCGTTAAACTTTCGCGCTACGACTGACAAACGTGATGCTTACGAGGGGGCAGAGTATGTGATTATTGCCACCCCTACAGATTACGATCCCAAAACAAACTATTTTAATACCTCAAGCGTTGAGTCAGTCATCCGCGATGTCATTGAGTTCAATCCAAATGCGGTCATGATCATAAAATCTACCATTCCGGTTGGTTTTACCCAGTCTGTTAAAGAGAAGTACGGTATTGATAACGTCATCTTCTCGCCAGAATTCCTCCGTGAAGGTCGTGCGCTTTACGATAACCTGCATCCGTCACGAATCGTGATTGGTGAACGCTCTAAGCGCGCAGAGCGCTTCGCGGCGTTGCTGCAGGAAGGCGCGACGAAGAAAGATATTCCAACGCTCTTTACCGACTCAACCGAAGCGGAAGCCATTAAACTGTTTGCCAACACCTATCTGGCAATGCGTGTTGCTTACTTCAACGAACTGGATAGCTATGCTGAGAGCCTTGGACTGAATAGTCGCCAGATCATCGAAGGTGTTTGCCTCGATCCGCGTATAGGCAACCATTATAACAACCCCTCTTTTGGCTACGGCGGTTACTGTCTGCCAAAAGATACCAAACAGCTACTGGCAAATTATCATTCTGTTCCAAACAATATCATCTCAGCGATTGTGGACGCTAACCGCACGCGTAAAGATTTTGTGGCGGATTCTATTCTTTCCCGCCAGCCAAAAGTGGTGGGCGTCTATCGTCTGATTATGAAAAGCGGCTCCGATAACTTCCGTGCTTCATCTATTCAGGGGATCATGAAGCGTATTAAGGCTAAAGGGGTGCAGGTTATTATTTATGAACCTGTCATGCAGGAAGACGAGTTCTTCCACTCTCGTGTAGTGCGGGATCTGGATGCATTCAAACAAGAGGCCGATGTGATTATTTCCAATCGCATGGCTGAAGAGTTGGCGGATGTTGCAGATAAAGTCTACACCCGCGATTTATTTGGTAGCGATTGATAGATTATTCTGGCACCGCGACCTGTGGTGGTGCCAGTTCTAATCCACCTATCTTTATTATCTTTGGACTTCGTTCACCACGAAATGATTTTCTGATACCGAGTGTATAATGAGTTACAAACATTCATTATACATCAATATTTTCGTCATATTGATACCTGTCAAATGACAACAAGAAGATGATAATGAAAAATAATGATGCAGCGCTTCAGTGTTACGATAATTCGCCCCGGATTTTATAAGGGTGATCTCATTTTTATGATTCTCAATTCCATACCATGTATACTACACCTTTGCGTATCGGCTATTGAAAGATACAATGCCAGGCCTATACTTATAAAATTAATCTGAATTAAAAATCCACCTTAAAGAGGTGGATTGAGTAATTTGTTTTAATATTTATGCGTAATCAAATTTTTTAAACTTTATAAAAGTCCCGATACCAGGTTACAAAATTCTTCACGCCTTCTTTCACCGACGTCTGAGGTTTAAAGCCTGTCACTTCGTACAGTGCAGTCGTATCCGCACTGGTGTTCAGTACATCACCTGGCTGAACAGGCATCATGTTTTTATCCGCTTCTTTGCCCAACGCTTCTTCCAGCGCGGTAATGTAATCCATTAATTCAACCGGGGAGCTGTTGCCGACATTGTATACGTGATACGGAGCAGAACTGGTTGCAGGAGAGCCCGTCTCCACGGTCCAGTCTGGGTCAGGCTGAGGGATAACGTCCTGCAGACGAATAATGGCTTCAACAATGTCATCGATATAGGTGAAGTCGCGCTTCATTTTGCCGTAGTTGTAGACATCAATACTTTTGCCTTCAATAATGGCCTTGGTAAATTTGAAGAGAGCCATATCAGGGCGGCCCCATGGCCCATACACGGTGAAAAATCGCAGGCCGGTCGTTGGCAGATTGTACAGATGAGAGTAGGTATGCGACATCAGTTCGTTGGATTTTTTAGTCGCGGCATATAAGGAAACCGGGTGATCAACTGAGTCATCAGTGGAGAACGGCATCTTACGGTTCAGGCCGTAAACAGAGCTGGAAGAAGCATACAGTAAATGCTGTACCTTGTTGTGTCGGCAGCCTTCCAGTACGTTGAGATGGCCAATAAGGTTTGATTGCGCGTAAGCGTGCGGGTTTTCCAGAGAGTAACGTACGCCAGCCTGCGCGGCGAGGTGGATCACGCGGTCAAATTTCTCAGTAGCAAAAAGCGCGGCCATTCCTTCGCGATCGGCCAGATCCAGCTTACGGAAAGTGAAATTGTCGGACGTCAGCAGATCCAGTCTTGCTTGCTTCAGATTAACATCGTAATAGTCATTAAGGTTATCAATTCCAACAACCTGATGTCCTGCCTGTAACAGTCGCTTGCTGACGTGGAAACCGATAAAGCCGGCGGCGCCGGTGACCAGAAATTTCATCTTCAACCTCAATGTTAAATGAGTAACTCTTAACGCACAAAGTCTTGCGTTTACACTATCGGCTGATGATACCCGCTCAGGAAAGGAATGATAACTGCTTTATTACATGAAAAGGGGAGCGAACGCTCCCCCGGGTGGGTGTTTATTTATGTCTTTTACGTAAATTCTCAATCACCGCCGTCAAATCCAGCTCCTGATCCTGCAGCAGCACCAGCAGGTGATACATTAAATCAGACGCTTCGTTCGTCAGCTCCTCACGGTCATGCACCGTCGCCGCCAGCGCGGTCTCAACGCCTTCTTCACCTACCTTCTGTGCGATACGCTTGGTTCCGCTGGCATACAGCTTCGCGGTATAGGAACTCTCAGGATCCGCCGTTTTACGCTCTGCCAGCAGTTGTTCCAGTTGATACAGGAACAACCACTGGTGGCTCGTCTCACCGAAGCAACTGCTGGTCCCTTTGTGGCACGTCGGCCCAATTGGGTTTGCCAGCACCAGCAGGGTGTCGTTATCGCAGTCGGGTGCCATGCTGACCACATTGAGGAAATGGCCTGAGGTTTCCCCTTTGGTCCACAGGCGCTGTTTCGTGCGCGAGAAAAACGTGACTTTGCCGCTGTCGATCGTTTTCGCCAGCGCGTCCTGGTTCATATACCCCAGCATCAGCACTTCGCCTGAGACGGCATGCTGGACAACCACCGGCAGTAATCCGTCAGTTTTTTCCCAGTCCAGCTGCGCCTGTTGTTGCTCTGTTAACATACCCTGATCTCCACGCCCTGGTCGGCCAGGTACGTTTTTAACTCACCAATATTAATAATCTGTTTGTGAAACACGGAAGCGGCCAGCGCACCGTCCACGTTGGCATCGCGGAAGGCTTCGAGGAAGTGTTCCATGGTGCCCGCGCCGCCGGAGGCAATCAGCGGAACGTGGCAGACCGCACGGACTTTTTTCAACTGCTCGAGGTCATACCCGTTACGTACGCCGTCCTGGTTCATCATGTTGAGGACAATCTCTCCCGCGCCACGCTTCTGCACTTCCTGCACCCAGTCGAGCGTTTCCCACTGCGTCACGCGCGTGCGGCTTTCATCTCCTGTGTACTGGTTGACGTGGTACTTGCCCGTTGCGGCGTCATACCAGGTGTCGATCCCAACCACAATACACTGTACGCCAAAACGATCGGCAAGGCGGGTGATCAGCTCCGGGTCGGCCAGGGCAGGAGAGTTGATAGAAATCTTGTCGGCACCAAACGAGAGAATTTTGGCGGCGTCGTCTGTGGATTTAATCCCGCCCGCCACGCAGAATGGAATGTCGATCACTTCCGCCACGCGTGCCACCCAGCTTTTGTCGACCACGCGGCCATCGCTGGAAGCGGTGATATCATAAAAGACCAGCTCGTCTGCGCCTTCATCGGCATAGCGTTTTGCCAGCGGGACGATGTCGCCAATGATTTCGTGGTTGCGGAACTGCACGCCTTTCACGACCTGACCATCGCGTACGTCAAGGCAAGGAATTATCCGTTTTGCCAGCATTGAATCGCCTCCGTCACAGTAAATTTACCTTCCAGCAGGGCCCGGCCCACAATCACACCCTGTACACCGGTACCGCGCAGCGCGGCCACGTCGCCTATATCACCGATACCGCCAGAAGACTGGAACGCTACCTGCGGATAACGTGCACAGACCTCTTCATACAGCGAAACGTTGGAGCCCGCCAGCGTACCGTCGCGGGAGATGTCCGTGCATAACACGTGCTTCAGACCAACGGGCAGATAGATATCGACCAGCTCTTCCAGCGTCACGCCGGAGTTTTCCTGCCAGCCGCTAACGGCCACCTGCTTGTTACCCTGTTCGTCAATACGAACGTCCAGCGCCAGTACAAGGGCGTCGGCCCCAAAGCGGCGGAACCAGCCCTTCACCGTCTCAGGATCTTTCACGGCGGTTGAACCCACCACAACGCGGGCCACGCCAGCGTCCAGCAGCGCCGCAACGTCCTCTTCCGTACGCACGCCGCCGCCGACCTGGACGGGCACATCAACACCGGCGACCAGATTTTTCAGCAGTGGGATCTGGCGTTTCGCCGGGTCTTTCGCGCCCGTCAAATCCACCAGATGCAGCACCTGAGCCCCCTGGGCGGCATAATCCTGCAGACGCGGCAGCGGGTCGTTTCCGTAGTCGCGCTGCTGGCCGTAATCGCCCTGATGCAGACGGACAACCGTACCGTCAATTAAATCTAACGCGGGAATAATCATCACATCTCCAGGAAGTTTTTCAGCAGCTGCGCGCCGGCGGCGCCAGAGCGCTCCGGGTGAAACTGCACGCCGAAGAAATTGTCTTTCTGTACGGCCGCCGTGAACGCCTCACCGTAGGTGCACTGGGCGATCGTGTTAACGTTCACCGGCATGGCGTAGCTGTGCACGAAGTAAAAATACGCGCCGTCTTCGATACCGCGAAACAGCCTGTCGCCCGCTTTGGCGTAAACGCGGTTCCAGCCCATATGCGGCAGAGGCAGACCGTGGTCGGTCATTTTCGGCACGTCTTCGTCAATAATGCCCAGCAGGTCAACGCCGTTGCTCTCTTCGCTGCGGCGGCCCAGGATCTGCATGCCCAGGCAAATGCCCAGCACCGGTTGGGTACAGGCTTTGATCAGATCGACCAGCTCGCGTTCGCGAATCTGATCCATCGCGGCCTGGGCGGTTCCCACGCCCGGTAAAAAAAGTTTGTCGGCGCGCAGCACCACGTCCGGGTCACGGCTCACCACCGGCTCATAGCCGTGGCGCGCAATCGCCGATTTCACGGAGTTCAGGTTGGCGCATCCGGTATCCAGAATCACCACGTTCATTACAGCACTCCTTTCGACGAGGGCAGGGCGTCGCCTTCCACGCGAATCGCCTGGCGAAGGGTACGGCCAAAGGCTTTGAAGAGACTCTCCACGCGGTGGTGATCGTTCTTGCCTTTGGTCTTCAGGTGCAGCGTCAGGCCCATGGTGTAGGACAATGAGCGGAAGAAGTGCTCCACCATTTCGGTGCTCAGATCGCCCACGCGCTGATAGGTGAAATCGGCTTTATATTCCAGGTGTGGACGACCGGAGATGTCCATCGCGCAGCGCGCCAGACACTCGTCCATCGGCAGGACAAAGCCGAAACGGTTAATACCGCGCTTATCGCCGAGCGCCAGCTTCAGGGCTTCGCCCAGCGCCAGGCCGGTATCTTCCACGGTGTGGTGATCGTCAATGTAAAGGTCGCCTTTTACCGCGATCTCCATGCGGAAGCCGCCGTGGGTGGCAATCTGATCCAGCATGTGGTCGAAGAAACCGACGCCGGTGTGGATCTTGCTGCCGCCTTCGCGGTCCAGCCAGACCTTCACATCAATCTGCGTCTCTTTGGTGTTGCGCTCAACGTGGGAATAGCGGTCACGTTTTGTCAGCTGCTCGCCAATCTTCGCCCAGCTAAGGTTGTTGCGGTCGTAGCGCAGCCCCGCGATGCCCATGTTTTCCGCCAGCGTGATATCGGTGATGCGATCGCCGATGACATAGCTGTTGGTTTTATCCAGCGCATCTTCAGCCAGGTAACGCTCTACCAGCTTCACTTTTGGCTTACGGCAGTCACACTCATCGGCGGGCATGTGCGGGCAAATCAGCACGTCATCAAATACCACGCCCTGAGAGGTCAGCACCTGCATCATCAGGTTGTGCGGGCCGTCGAAGTCCGCCTGCGGGAAGCTGTCGGTACCCAAACCGTCCTGGTTGGTGATCATCACCAGCTTAAAGCCTGCTTTTTGCAGCTTAAGCAGCACCGGGATCACGTCCGGTTCAAAAGCCAGCTTGTCGAATCGATCGACCTGAAAATCGGCTGGTGGCTCCGAAATAAGGGTGCCGTCACGATCGATGAAAAGGATCTTCTGGGTCATACTTTCTCCGCTTTCAGGGCGTCAATCACGCGCTGGCTCTCTGCACGGGTGCCTACGGTAATGCGCAGACATCCGCTCAGAGAAGGTTGTTTATTCTGGTCTCGTAAGATAATGCCCTGATCCCACAAAGATTTAAATACGGCGCTGGAGGCGGTGAAGCGCACCAGGATGTAGTTGGTTTCTGAGTCGAACACCTGCTCCACGCAGGGAATATCCTTCAGTGTACTCACCAGATACTGACGTTCCTCCAGGATTTGCGCCACGCGCTCGCGCATCGCGTTGATCCCCTGAGGCGTCAGCGCCTGTGCCGCAATATCGGCAACCGGCGTCGCGAGCGGGTACGGGGCGATCACTTTCAGCAGCAGGTCGATGACCTCTTTATTCGCCAGCGTGAATCCGCAGCGCAGACCCGCGAGGGCAAAGGCTTTCGACAGCGTACGCAGTACCACCAGGTGCGGATACTCATCCAGCCAGCCTGCCAGCGTCGCCTGCGGGCAGAACTCGATGTAGGCTTCGTCGGCCACCACCAGGGCTTTACCGCGCGTCATCTCCAGCAGGGTGCGGATATCCTGCGGGTTGATAATCTGTCCGGTCGGGTTGTTCGGGCTACAGACAAAGACAACTTTTACGCCATCGAGATTGTCGGCAATGCCCTGCAAATCCAGCTGCCAGTTCTCCAGCGCCTGCACGTTGCGGCACGCCACGCCGAAGGTTTCCGCGCTGACGCTGTACATGCCGTAGGTCGGCTGGCAGTACATCACCGCGTCTTTGCCCGGCTCGCAGAAGGCGCGGATCAGCAGTTCAATACCCTCGTCCGCGCCGCGGCTGACCAGCACCTGCTCCGGCTTCACGCCCGCGTACTGCGCGTAGTTTTCAATCACCGCTTTCGGCTGACACTCCGGATAGCGGTTCAGCGTTTGCTGCGACAGCTCAAACTGCACCGCCGTCGGGAATTCGTTGGCGTTCAGCCAGACATCTCCTTTGCCGCCGAGACGACGCGCAGACTGGTAAGGCGTCAGGCGACGGACATTTTCGCAGGCTAATTCTTCAATGTTCATGCTTGCTCCTTCAGGGCTGCAACGCGCAGCGTAACGGCATTCTTGTGGGCGGTCAGTCGCTCGGCGGCAGCGAGGGTTTCAATAGTAGACGCCAGTGACGCAAACCCTTCGCGGGAGAGTTCCTGCACGGTCATGCGTTTCTGGAAATCCGCCAGGCCCAGGCTGGAGCAGGTAGAAGTGTAGCCATACGTTGGCAGCACGTGGTTGGTGCCGGAGGCGTAATCTCCTGCAGACTCAGGTGACCAGTCGCCGAGGAACACCGAGCCCGCGCTGGTAATGCTGTCGACCAGATCGCGCGCGCTGCGGGTCTGAATAATCAGGTGCTCCGGGCCGTACTGGTTGGAAATGGCAATGCACTGGTCCAGGTCGCGCGCCACAATCAGGCGGCTGGCCGCTAACGCCTGGCGTGCCGTGTCGGCGCGGGGCAGGTCGGCAAGCTGACGCTCAACGGCTTCGCCCACGCGTTTCGCCATATCGGCATCCGGCGTCAGCAGGATGACCTGCGAGTCCGGACCGTGTTCCGCCTGAGAAAGCAGGTCGGAGGCCACAAAGTCCGGCGTTGCGCCGCTGTCGGCAATCACCAGCACTTCAGACGGGCCGGCAGGCATATCGATGGCCGCGCCGTCCAGACGCTGGCTGACCTGGCGCTTGGCTTCGGTCACGTACGCATTGCCCGGGCCAAAAATTTTGTCGACCTTCGGAATGGATTCCGTACCGAACGTCAGGGCTGAAATCGCCTGCGCGCCGCCCACTTTATATACCGCCTGCACGCCGCACAGCTTCGCTGCATAAAGGATCTCGTCGGCAATCGGTGGCGGTGAGCAAAGCACCACTTTCTGGCATCCGGCAATGCGTGCGGGAGTCGCCAGCATCAGTACGGTGGAGAAAAGCGGGGCAGAGCCGCCAGGAATATAGAGGCCGACGGATGCAACCGGGCGCGTGACCTGCTGGCAACGCACGCCGGGCAGGGTTTCGACATCCACGGTCTGCAGCTTTTGCGCGGTGTGGAAGGTATCAATGTTTTTCACCGCGACGGCCATCGCCTGTTTGATGTCGTCACCCAGACGATTGCTGGCGTCAATGATTTCCTGCTCGGTTACCCGTAATGCGCCGACTTCCGTCTTATCAAATTTTGCACTGTATTCACGCAGCGCGTCATCGCCACGGGCTTTGACGTTGTCCAGGATCTCAGCCACGATGCGTGAGATGCTTTCTGAGGCGGAAATCGCCGGGCGCATCAGCAGCTCGCGCTGCTGTGCGTCGCTACAGTTATTCCAGTCGATGATTGTGTTAAAGTTCATGGCCATTACTCCATCATCTTCTCAATAGGCAGCACCAGGATGGAGCTTGCGCCCAGCGCCTTCAGTTTTTCCATGGTTTCCCAGAACAGGGTTTCGCTGCTCACCATGTGCATCGCCACGCGCTGCTGATCGCCCGCCAGCGGCAGGATGGTTGGACGCTCAGCGCCCGGCAGCAGGGCAATCACTTCATCCAGACGCTCGGTCGGGGCGTGCATCATGATGTACTTAGACTCACGCGCCTGAATCACGCCCTGAATACGGGTCAGCAGCTTGTCGATCAGCTGCTGCTTGGCGTCGGCCATGTCGCCGTCGCGCTGAATCAGGCACGCTTTAGAGCGGTAGATGACTTCCACTTCGCGCAGACCGTTCGCTTCCAGCGTCGCGCCGGTAGAGACGAGATCGCAGATGGCGTCCGCCAGACCCGCACGCGGTGCCACTTCAACAGAGCCGTTCAGCAGGCAGGATTTAAACTGCACGCCTTTCTGGTCCAGGTAACGTTTTAACAGGTGAGGGTAAGAGGTGGCGATACGTTTGCCGTTCAGCGCGGCCGGGCCGTCCCACGCTTCATCAACCGGCGTTGCCAGCGACAGGCGGCAGCCGCCGAAGTCCAGACGACGCAGAGTGAAGTAACGTGGATCTTCGCCCTGCGCGCGGCGGGTCAGCAGCTCTTCTTCAAGCACGTTTTCACCGATGATGCCGAGGTCAACGACGCCATCCATCACCAGGCCCGGAATATCGTCATCACGCACGCGCAGAATGTCGATGGGCATGTTTTCAGCCAGAGCAATCAGGCGCTGGGTGTGCAGGTTAATTTTAATCCCGCAGCGGGCCAGCAGTTCGCGTGAGTCGTCGCTCAAACGGCCTGATTTTTGAATAGCTATGCGTAAGCGTGAGTTATCTAACATTCTTTGTTCCTCGTTAACCTGTTTTAACCTGTCTGAATTCGGTCCAAAAAAAAGCCCCCGGAAGAAGATCTTCCGGGGGCTTTCTCATGCGTTCATGCACCACTGGAAGATCCAAACGTCTTCCAGCACACATCGCCTGAAAGACTAGTCAGGATGATGGTGATGATGGTGGTGTTTAAATTGAACGCGTGTCATATAAATTCTCGATGAATGCTTATTCATTTGATGTCTTTTAACCTAAACCAGTTGTACGACATATTGCAAGGGCTTTTTTTGATCATTAATTCATTTCATATTGATGCTATGAATTGTGTGTTCTGCCAGGCTGGCGTAGCCTTATAAAAGACGAGTGAGAGTCAGGAGAATTCGCATGAAAAAGGTCGCGATTGTCGGTTTAGGATGGCTGGGAATGCCGCTGGCGATGTCATTAGCCGCGAAAGGCTGGCAGGTGACCGGGAGCAAAACCACGGCGGATGGGGTAGAGGCAGCGCGCATGTGCGGTATTGATGGCGTTGAACTGCGACTTGAGCCGGAGCTGGTGTGTGATGCTGACGATCTGGACACGCTGATGAACGTTGATGCGCTGGTGATCACGCTCCCCGCGCGGCGCAGCGGGCCGGGCGAATCGTTTTATCTGCAGGCGATGCAGGAGATCGTCGACAGCGCGCTGGCGCACCATGTGCCGCGCATCATTTTTACCAGCTCGACGTCGGTCTATGGCGAGGTTGAGGGCGTGGTGAAAGAGAGTTCCGAGCGCCGTCCCGTGACGGCGAGCGGTCAGGTTCTGAAAGACCTGGAAGACTGGCTGCATCATCTTCCCGGCACGCAGGTTGATATTGTACGTCTGGCGGGGCTGGTGGGCCCAGGCCGCCATCCGGGACGCTTTTTTGCCGGAAAATCTGCGCCAGACGGCCAGCATGTCGTCAATCTTGTACATCTTGACGATGTTGTTGGCGCGATTGAGCTACTCTTACAGGCTCCGAAAGGTGGACACATCTATAATATATGTGCACCGTCTCATCCGGCGCGCAGCACGTTTTACCCACTGATGGCACGTCAGCTGGGCCTGGCGGCGCCGGTTTTCGGTGAGGCAAAGGATGACAGTAAAGGCAAAATTGTTGATGGCAATCGCATTTGTCATGAGCTGGGGTTTGAGTATCAGTATCCCGATCCGCTGGTGATGCCCATGGAATAAGTCCCGCAGCGGAGACGATCGCACACCAGAAGGGGGCGAGCATGAAACCGCTGCTGGATGTTCTTATTATTCTGGATGCACTGGAAAAAGAGGGGAGCTTTGCCGCTGCGTCGGCAAAGCTCTACAAAACCCCATCTGCGTTGAGCTATACCGTTCAAAAACTGGAAAGCGATCTCAATATCCAGATCCTCGATCGCTCCGGGCACCGCGCTCGTTTTACCCGTACCGGACAGATGCTGCTGGAAAAAGGCCGCGAAGTCCTTCATACCGTCCGTGAACTCGAAAAACAGGCCGTTAAACTCCATCAGGGGTGGGAAAACGAGCTGGTTATTGGCGTGGATGATACCTTTCCGTTTTCTCTCCTGACGCCGCTGATTGAAGCCTTTTATCAACACCACAGCGTGACCCGGCTGATCTTTATCAACGGCGTGCTGGGGGGCTCCTGGGATGCCTTAACGCAGGGCAGGGCGGATATTTTTGTCGGCGCACTCCATGAGCCTCCCCAGTTGAGTGATTTTGGTTTTGCCCGGCTGGGCGTGCTCGAGCAGGTGTTTGCCGTAGCGCCCCATCATCCCCTGGCCCAGGAACCCGAGCCTATTAACCGTCGCGTGATTAAAGGCTACCGCGCCATCGTGGTTGGGGACAGCTCGCGTCCTGAATGTTCGGTCTCCTCGCAGCTGCTTGATGAGCAGGAGGCCATTACCGTTTTTGACTTTAAAACCAAGCTGGAACTGCAAATAAGCGGCCTGGGCTGCGGCTATTTACCCCGCTATCTGGCGCAGCGGTTTATTGACAGCGGTGCGCTTGTTGAAAAACAGGTACTTGCTCAAAGCAGTAATGACTCGGTGTGGGTAGGCTGGAATGAACAGACTGCCGGACTGGCCAGCGCCTGGTGGCGGGACGAGATTTTAGCAAATAGTGCTATCGCCGCCGTTTACTCTCAGCCCGGCGTCCAGAAATCAGCCAGTTAGCAAAAAGAAAAACGGACCGGGCGTTGCAAAGTATTGCCTTTTGTATCCGATGTGGGGCAAAATGCCGCCGCTGCAACCAAATGAATAATCGACGATATAAAAGGCGTCGGTTATTTTTTTTTGCATGTACGAAACGAAACTAAAAACCAAGAGGCCGGGCTTCGTACCGGATAGATATTTACTAAAATCCGACAGTTGTTGTCGCTGAGGAAGAAAGAAATGGGGCAATTTTTCGCTTACGTGGCGGTTATCACCGTAAAGGAGAATAACTATGTCGCATAACGCAACTCCAAACACCTCTCGCGTGGAATTACGTAAAACGCTTACGTTGATTCCGGTTGTTATGATGGGCCTCGCCTATATGCAACCGATGACGCTGTTCGATACATTCGGTATCGTATCGGGCCTCACAGACGGTCACGTGGCAACGGCGTACGCCTTTGCGCTGGTCGCTATTCTCTTTACTGCGCTGAGCTACGGTAAACTGGTTCGCCGTTTCCCGTCTGCAGGCTCTGCCTACACCTATGCCCAAAAATCCATCAGCCCGGCGGTTGGCTTTATGGTGGGCTGGTCATCTCTGCTGGACTATCTGTTCATGCCGATGATCAACATTCTGCTGGCAAAAATTTACTTCGAAGCGCTGGTGCCTTCTGTTCCATCGTGGATCTTCGTTGTCGCGCTGGTGGCCTTTATGACCATATCTAACCTGCGCAGCATCAAGACCGTGGCGAACTTCAACACCCTGATTGTTATTCTGCAGATGGGCATTGTGGCGGTTATCGTTGGCCTGATCATCTACGGTGTTTCTCACGGTGAAGGTGCAGGTACGCTGACCAGTACGCGTCCATTCTGGTCTGAAGGTGCGCACGTTGTGCCGATGATTACCGGTGCGACAATTCTGTGCTTCTCGTTCCTGGGCTTTGACGGTATCTCTTCTCTGTCCGAAGAGACCAAAGATGCTGAGCGCGTGATCCCGAAAGCGATTTTCCTGACAGCGCTGATTGGCGGCCTGATCTTTATCGGAGCTTCCTACTTCCTGCAGCTGTACTTCCCGGACATCTCTCGCTTTAAAGATCCGGATGCGTCACAGCCTGAAATCATGCTGTACGTTGCGGGTAAAACCTTCCAGTGGGGCGTGCTGATCTTCTCCAGCGTGACCGTACTGGCGTCCGGCATGGCGGCACACGCAGGCGTCTCTCGTCTGATGTACGTGATGGGCCGTGACGGCGTATTCCCGACCCGTTTCTTCGGCTACGTTCATCCGAAATGGCGTACTCCGGCGTGGAACGTGCTGCTGGTTGGCGCTATTGCCCTGCTGGCGATTAAATTCGATCTGGTGACGGCGACCGCGTTGATTAACTTTGGTGCGCTTGTGGCGTTTACCTTCGTTAACCTCTCCGTGATCTCCCAGTTCTGGATCCGTGAGAAGCGCAACAAAACGCTGAAAGACCACTTCAACTATCTGGTGCTGCCAGTGTGTGGTGCCCTGACCGTGGGCGCGCTGTGGATTAACCTGGAAGAGAGCTCTATGGTTCTGGGTCTGATCTGGGGTGCTATCGGTTTGGTTTACCTGGCCTGCGTCACCAAGAGCTTCCGTAACCCGGTTCCTCAGTACGAAGACATCGCGTAATTCCGTGTCGGGTGGCGGCTACGCCTTACCCGACCTACAAAACCCAAGCGGGCAAAAAAAAGCCGGAGACATCGCCTCCGGCTTTTTTATTTCCCTCACTCAGACTATCTCTTGCGCGTACTGGAACAGGGATTTCAATAGTGCCTGTTTTTCAGCATTCCCTTCATACTGGCCATAAAGCATTTCCAGCTCCTGGGCATAGCTATTAAGGAACTCTGGGGTAAAGACATTGCGACGATGCTGCAACCAGCGTTCCTGTTCCGCTTCATCCAGGGTTCCCGGGTAGTTACGCGCGCGGTAATTAAACATCAGCCTTTCGATGCGTTTATCGGCGAAGGTGATATCCAGCGCAGGCAGGTTGCGCGGCTCGGTTTGCAGAACGATATTCATCGCCGCGCGATCGGCATCGCTGAAGAAACCGTTATAGAGCTGGGCATCCACGTTTTCAGACGGAACGAAAGGCTCCGCCTCGGCAAAGATGGCGACCACTTTCTCGCGCACCTGCGGGTTATCACGCAGCACTTTCAGGTTATCGAGGCAGTGCTGCCGGTTTATGCCCAGTCTGTCCGCATCTTCCGGGCGCAGCGTATTGGCCTGCGCCAGGACCGGACATTTATTGATATGCACCAGTTTGACCGGCACCGCAGGCAGATCCCCAAGTTCATTTTTCGGGGTATAAAGCCGTTCGCGCAGGGTATCGCTGTCAAGCTCCAGCAGCGGCGAAATATCGCCGGCCAAATCCACCATGATGACCGCATTACGGTTATCCGGATGCCAGGCCAGCGGGGCGACCCAGCTGGTATTACCGCGCCAGGCGCCAAACATGCCGGAAATATGCACCAGCGGCTTCATCTGCGGCACATCAATCAGCGTGGTCAACTTCTGTTTACTGCGGTGGCTCAGCAGATACTCAAACAGCCGGGGCTGCGCGTTTTTCACCAGCTTCGCCATGGCAATGGTGGCATAGACGTCCGCCATCGCGTCGTGGGCATTGCTGTGCTCGATACCGTTAGCGCGTGTCAGGTGCTCCAGCCGGAAGCTGGTCAGCCCTTCCTCATTTTCCGGCCAGTTAATGCCTTCAGGACGCAGGGCATAACAGGCGCGCATGATGTCGAGTAAATCCCAGCGTGAATTGCGGTTCTGCCAGCTCCAGGCATAGGGATCGTAAAAGTTACGATAGAAGATGTTGCGCGTCACTTCGTCATCGAAGCGGATGTTGTTGTAACCGACCACGCAGGTATTGGGGACGGTAAACAGGTCGTGGATGCGTCGGGCGAATTCTGCCTCGTTTACGCCTTTCTCCCGTGCTTCCTGAGGGGTGATCCCGGTGACCATGACCGCCCCGGGCTGCGGCAGGTAGTCATCAGCCGGTTTGCAGTAAAAGACCTCAGGCTCGCCAATGATGTTGAATTCGTCGTCGGTACGGATGGCGGCAAACTGCGCCGGTCGGTCCAGCGCCGGGTGCGTGCCAAAGGTTTCGTAGTCGTGGAACAAAAAAGTCGGGCGAGCGGCAGAGTCAGACACCAGTAATACCATCCTGTTAAAAAATGACGTCACTATGGTAAACGATCGTGCGGTCCAGACCGAATAAAAAGCACCGCCGTAGCGCAAATTTGCGCGCCAGCTTCAGAGAAAAATCTGCGTTCTGTCACATTTTTTTGCAATTAAGCCAGGTAACGACATCAGAACTCCCGTAAAAAGGTCATCGATTTTTAATGACCTGAGGATATACCGTTGAAACGCCGTCTGTTTATTGCTGTTTCTTTACTCGCTTCGAGTGTCTCATCTACTTTTGCGGCCGAACCACTGGATTTTTCGCCGCAGCCTCCGGCCATTCAGGCTGGCTCCTGGGTGCTGATGGATTACACGACTGGTCAGATCTTAACGGCGGGCAACGAACATCAACAACGTAATCCGGCGAGCCTGACCAAGCTGATGACGGGATATGTGGTTGATCGGGCCATTGATAGCCACCACATTACGCCGGACGACATTGTCACCGTAGGGCGTGACGCGTGGGCTAAAGGCAACCCGGTTTTTGACGGCTCGTCTCTCATGTTCCTGAAAGAGGGCGATCGTGTCTCCGTGCGTGACTTAAGCCGCGGCCTGATTGTCGATTCCGGCAACGATGCCTGCGTGGCGCTGGCCGATCACGTGGCGGGCGGTCAGCCGCAGTTTGTGAAGATGATGAACGACTACGTGCAAAAGCTGAACCTGCGCGATACGCATTTTGAAACCGTCCACGGGCTGGACGCACCGGGCCAGCACAGCTCGGCCTATGACCTGGCTGTACTCTCCCGGGCCATCATCCACGGCGAGCCTGAGTTTTATCATATGTACAGCGAAAAGAGCCTGACCTGGAACGGGATCACCCAGCAGAACCGTAACGGCCTGCTGTGGGATAAAACCATGAACGTGGACGGCCTTAAAACGGGACATACCTCGGGGGCGGGCTTTAACCTGATTGCGTCCGCCGTTGACGGGCAGCGCCGTTTAATCGCGGTGGTCATGGGGGCGGACAGCCCGAAAGGGCGTGAGGACCAGGCCCGAAAACTGCTGCACTGGGGGCAGCAGAACTTCGATACGGTGCAGATCCTGCATAGCGGTAAAAAAGTGGGGACAGAGCGTATCTGGTACGGCGATAAGGAGCAGGTGAAACTGGGTACCGACCAGGACTTCTGGCTGGCCCTGCCGAAAGCGGAAGTGCCGAACATCAAAGCCAAATACGTGCTGGATAAAAAAGAGCTGGAAGCGCCGATCGCCGCGTACCAGCGGGTGGGTGAGATCCAGCTCTACGATCGCGACAAAGTGGTGGCGCACTGGCCGCTGGTGACGCTGGAAGCCGTTGATAAAGGCGGCCTGTTCTCTCGCATGAGCGATTATCTGCATCACACGCTCTAACGGTATTTGAGCAGACTGGCAGGGTTGCGAGTCTGCTCACATAATAAACACTTCTCGTTTGCTGATAATAGTAATCCGGTTTTATAGTGTATAAATATACAGTAATAAGCGGAGGCAGCATGGACTACAGCATTAAGCAGCAACAGAAACGTAAGATTGCCGGTTTTCATTTGGTCGGACCGTGGGAACAAACGGTAAAACAGGGCTTTGAACAGCTGGTGATGTGGGTGGACGGGCGCCACATTGAGCCGCTGGAGTGGGTTGCGGTCTACTACGATAATCCGGATGAGGTCCCGGCAGAAAAACTGCGCTGCGATACGGCCGTTACGGTACCGGATGATTTCGTTATCCCGGAAAACAGCGAAGGCGTCATGATGACGGAAATAGCGGCCGGGGATTATGCCGTGGCGACGGCGCGCGTGGAAAACTACGACTTCGCCACGCCGTGGTATCAGTTCTTTAATTCCCTGCTGCAGGACAATAAGTACCAGATGGCGCTCAAACCCTGCTTCGAGCGCTATCTCAATGACGGTAATGCAGACGGTTACTGGGATATCGAAATGTATATCGCGATAGAGCATAAAACGGTTTAAGCCTGCTAAATGAAGGGTTTTTCAGCCGGGAGCGATCCGCCCGGCTGAAAACACAGTACAATTGTGATTTGCCGTGTAGCTGGAGAGCGGGTGTGCGTCCCGACAAATCATTAACTCCTTTTGAAATTCGCTTGTACAAACATTACCGCGTGGTGCACGGGTGTCGCATTGCGCTGGCTTTCGTGTTGACGTTTGTGCTGGTCCGTTTGCTGGACGTTCCGGAAGGGACGTGGCCGCTGATCACGCTGGTGGTGGTGATGGGGCCCATCTCGTTTTGGGGGAACGTTGTTCCGCGCGCCTTCGAGCGAATTGGGGGGACGGTTTTAGGCTCGGCCCTTGGGCTTATCGCCCTGAAGCTGGAGCTCATCTCATTTCCCGTGATGCTGGCATGGTGCGGTGCCGCCATGTTCCTGTGCGGCTGGCTGGCGTTGGGTAAAAAGCCGTATCAGGCGCTGCTGATTGGTATTACGCTCGCGGTGGTTGTCGGTGCGCCCGCCGGGGATATGACCACGGCGCTGTGGCGAAGCGGGGATGTCATCCTGGGGTCACTGCTGGCCATGCTCTTCACCGGTATCTGGCCACAGCGTGCTTTTCTACACTGGCGTATTCAGATGGCTAACTACGTCACCGCCTTTAACCGCGTCTATCAGGCCGGTTTTTCCCCGAATCTGGTTGAGCGCCCCAGGCTGGAAAAACATCTGCAAACGATCCTCAACGACGTGGTCAAAATGCGCGGCTTGATCACGCCTGCCAGCAAAGAAACCCATATTCAGAAATCGATTTTTGAAGCCATCCAGACCGTAAGCCGCAATCTGGTCTGCATGCTTGAACTGCAAATCAACGCCCACTGGGCCTCGCGTCCCAGCCATCTGTTGATGCTTAACGCGCAGACCCTCAAAGAGACCCAGCAGATGACGCAGCAAACGCTGTTGACCATCGCCCATGCGCTCTATGAAGGGAACCCGCAGCCGATACTGGCCAACAGCGAGCGGCTGAATGAGATCGTCGCGGAGCTGAAGCAGCTCATCAACGAACGCCAGAGCGATAACGTGGCGGAAACGCCTATTCATGGCTACGTCTGGCTGAGCATGGAACTGGCGCGGCAGCTTGAGCTGTTATCGCACCTTATTTGCCGGGCACTGCGCAAATAAAAGGCGTATGTGACGGCTGCTGCTTCGATTCAGCAGCAATTGGGGTTATGATAGCTTTAAACGATATACTCATTGTCATTCGCAGCCGCTGTCAGTAAGGTTATTGTTACAACGGTTGCCTTAACGAATCCGAATCTCACATTATCAGGGGTGTAAAAATGGAAACTACCAAGCCTTCGTTCCAGGATGTTCTGGAATTCGTCCGCCTGTTCCGCCGCAAAAACAAACTGCAGCGTGAAATCCAGGACGTTGAGAAGAAGATCCGTGACAACCAGAAACGTGTTCTGCTGCTCGACAACCTGAGCGACTACATCAAGCCAGGTATGAGCGTTGAAGCTATTCAGGGCATCATCGCCAGCATGAAGAGCGACTATGAAGACCGTGTTGATGACTACATCATCAAAAACGCTGAGCTTTCCAAAGAGCGTCGCGACATCTCCAAGAAGCTGAAAGTGATGGGCGAAATCAAAAACGGCGAAGCAAAAAGCGAGTAATCGCAGCGAATAGTGAAAAAGGCTCTCTTTCACCAGAGAGCCTTTTTTTATGCTTCAGAACGCGGCTGTAGCTGATAAATCCAGGCCTTAACCTGCTTGCCTTCAAGGGTGGTCACCGTGACCTCAACCCGATCGTAGCCGTCTTCAAATTCATCCAGCATTTGCCAGTGTGCGGCAAGGTTATCAGAGATAAACAGATAGCCTTCGACGCGGGGGCCATCAGCGTGGAGCACAATCCCCGGAAAGTCCGCTGCAGCGCCCCAGCCGCGTTCGTAAAACGTACCGGATACGAAGCCGGCCAGCCATTCGCCGCCAATGTTTTCAAGAATATG
Organism: Enterobacter sp. ECC-019; assembly: GCF_043974075.1. Taxonomy (NCBI): domain Bacteria; kingdom Pseudomonadati; phylum Pseudomonadota; class Gammaproteobacteria; order Enterobacterales; family Enterobacteriaceae; genus Enterobacter; species Enterobacter sp. ECC-019. Next base: position 3,728,663 of record NZ_CP143759.1, on the reverse strand, counting down.
CGCGTTAGAGTGACCGGGGCGTAGTGTGCCGTAAACAAACAGTGCGTCCATTTATCCTCACCGGAAAAGCAAAAAGCCCGCTCGAAAGCAGGCTTTTCTAAATGTGGCTCCTCTGACTGGACTCGAACCAGTGACATACGGATTAACAGTCCGCCGTTCTACCGACTGAACTACAGAGGAATCGTTGTGGAGGCTTATCTTAGCGGCGAAAAAACTTTTGTCAAACCTGATCTTAGGGAAAATCGACTGATTGCTGATTCTGTCGTCAGTTTGTTGTAAATCCACACATCTTTTTCTGGAAAATACTTTGCAGGATTAGCATTTGTCCCTCATCATTTGAAATGGAGTTTCAACTTTTCTCGCTAAGGTCCATTTTGAACGTCACTGCCTCCTTACGCCAGGCGATATCGCGCACGCCATGGTATGCAAAACGTAAAAGCTATCGTGTCCTGTTCTGGCGTGAAATCACCCCTCTCGCTGTGCCTATCTTCCTGGAAAATACCTGCGTTTTGCTGATGGGGGTCCTGAGCACCTTCCTGGTGAGCTGGCTGGGAAAAGAGGCGATGGCCGGGGTTGGGCTTGCGGACAGCTTTAACATGGTGGTGATCTCCTTCTTTGCCGCCATAGATCTCGGGACGACGGTGGTGGTGGCTTTTAGCCTCGGCAAGCTTGACCCCAAACGTGCACGCGAGGCGGCCCGCCAGTCGCTAATGATCATGACCATTTTTTCGATCGTTCTGGCGGCGGTGATCCACTATTTCGGTAAAGAGATTATCGATTTTGTCGCCGGGGAGGCCACGAACGAGGTTAAAGACCTGGCGCTGACCTACCTGGAAATGACCGTCTTAAGCTATCCGGCGGCGGCCATTGCGCTGATTGGCAGCGGCGCGCTGCGCGGGGCAGGCAACACCAAAATTCCGCTGCTGATCAACGGCGGGATGAATATCCTGAATATCATTATCAGCAGCGTGCTGATCTACGGCGTGTTCTCGTGGGAGGGGCTGGGGTTCGTCGGTGCGGGACTGGGCTTAACCATTTCACGCTATATCGGTGCGGTAGCCATCATCGGGGTGCTAATGGCGGGGATCACCCCCTCGCTGCGTCTGACGCTAAAAAGCTATTTCCGTCCTTTTAATTTCGCCATTATCTGGGAAGTGATGGGGATCGGCATTCCCGCGAGCATTGAATCGGTGTTGTTCAACGGCGGGAAGCTGCTCACGCAGATGTTTGTCGCCGGGATGGGGACCGACGTTATCGCCGGTAACTTTATCGCCTTCTCCATCGCCTCGCTGATTAACCTGCCGGGTAACGCGCTGGGTTCGGCATCGACCATCATCACGGGTAAACGGCTCGGGAAAGGGCAGATAGGCCAGGCGGAGCGGCAGCTGCGGCACGTCTTCTGGCTGTCGACCATTGGACTGACGCTGATCGCCTGGGGAACCGCGCCGTTTGCCGGGCTGATGGCCTCGTTTTATACCCACGAAGACGACGTTAAAGAGGTCGTTAAGATCCTCATCTGGCTCAACGCGGCCTTTATGCCCATCTGGGCGGCCTCATGGGTATTGCCCGCCGGGCTGAAAGGGGCGCGCGATGCCCGCTTTGCGATGTGGGTATCGATGCTCGGCATGTGGGGATGTCGCGTTGTCGCGGGGTATACGCTCGGGGTGATGCTCGGATGGGGTGTGGTCGGCGTCTGGTTGGGGATGTTCCTTGACTGGGCTGTGCGGGGCGCGCTGTTCTACTGGCGGATGGTCAGCGGGCGCTGGCTGTGGAAATATCCGCGAAAGAGTGCCTGACAATTGCGCGAAGTGGAGAATAATTCGGCAAACGATCGGAAATATGCATTCTGCCTTTGACATCATGGGGGAGCATCGATAATATGCGCCCCGTTCACACGATTCCTCTGTAGTTCAGTCGGTAGAACGGCGGACTGTTAATCCGTATGTCACTGGTTCGAGTCCAGTCAGAGGAGCCAAATTTAAAAAGCCTGCTTTTAAAGCAGGCTTTTTGCTTTTCGGCATCTGGTAAAAATGTCGGGTGGCGGCTTCGCCTTACCCGACCTACAAAAACCTCGAATCGTAGGCCGGGTAAGGCGAAGCCGCCACCCGGCAAAAGCCGCACTATCCGTTCACACGAATCGGCGCCGTCGCCTCAACCAGCCACGGACGCGCATCGCTATCCACCAGCGGTGACAATGCCTTCCGTACCTGCTGATGATATTCATCCAGCCACTGCTTTTCCTGCTCGCTCAACAGATGCAGCTCAACCTGGCTTAGGTCAATCGGGATCAGCGTCAGCGAGGAAAATCTGCAGAACCCCGGACGGCTCTCCACAATCTCCACCTGGTTTTCAATACGAATACCGTGGCTATCGCCCAGATAGTAGCCCGGCTCGATAGTCATGATATTGCCCGCCACCAGCGGCCACGGGTTGACCTTTTTGGCGATGCGATGCGGGTTCTCATGGATCAGCAGCTGGTGCCCCACGCCGTGCCCCGTGCCGTGATCGTAATCCAGCCCCATCTCCCACAGCGGGCGGCGCGCAAACGCATCCAGCTGATGCCCCTGAGTCCCGGAAGGAAACTGCAGGGTAATGAGCGACAGGAAGCCTCTCAGCACGGCAGTGTAATGCAGGCGCTGCTGCGGATCGACTTTCCCCCACGCCAGCGTGCGGGTGGCGTCGGTGGTGCCGTTAGCATACTGGCCGCCGGAATCGTTCAGGTAAAAATGGTCATGGCCGATGGGCTTATTGCTGGCCTCGCTCGAATGATAGTGGCACATCGCCGCATTGCTCGAAGAGGCGGAGATGGTCGCAAAACTCTGCTCGATGAACCCAGGCTGCTGTTGACGGAACGCAAGCTGCTGCGCCTGCGCGTCCAGTTCGGTGAGCGGTTGTCCTGCCGCCTCGCGCAGCGGCACTTCACGGCTCAGCCAGGCGAGGAAGTTGACCCACGCGGCCCCGTCCTGGTGATGGCACTCGCGATAACCTGCCAGCTCGACCGGGTTTTTAGTCGCTTTCATCAGGGTGATGGGGTCAGTCCGCCAGACAATTTCTCCCCGTGGCTCAATGGCGAAGCGCAGGGCTACCGGCGCGGAATCGGCATCAACCATCACCCGTTTGCCTTCAGCAATCTGCTGGCAGCGTTCTATAAAGGTATCCTGCGGCGCAATGGTGAACGCATTGCGCACATCGTCAGGCAGGGCGCTGAGCTTATTGTCGTTAACAAACCACTCAACATGACCGTCACGACCAAGAAGGGCAAAGGAGAGCGGTACCGGGCTGTAAGGGATATCCGCGCCACGGATGTTTAACAGCCAGGCGATGTTATCCGGCAGGGTGACGGCGAGATAATCAGCATTGTTTGCGGCCAGCACGGCGGCGACGTGCTGACGTTTGTCCGCGCTGCGTTCACCGCTGTGTTCAACCGGCATTTCACGGATAAGCCCCGTCGGTGCGGCAGGGCGGTCAGTCCATAAGGTGTCGAACGGCGAGGTCTTCAGAGGTACCAGCTCGCACGGCGTGGCTGACAGTTGCTCGAACTCCGAGTTAGTCATCAGCAGCGCGTCAAAACCGATTCGTGTCCCGGCCTCAACGTTTTCTGCAAGCCATTCTGCCAGCGGCTCGTTGTGCAGATGGTGGATCTCAACCTCATCCGTATTGACCTGAACGCGAGCCTGAACCTGATAGCGCCCGTCGACGAACAGCAGCGCTTTGTTTTTCAGCACCAGCGCCACGCCGGCAGAACCGTCAAAACCCGTCAGCCAGGCCAGCTTTTCGTCGTAGGGCGCGCAGTATTCGCTTTGCCAGGCATCCGCCCGCGGGACGATCATCCCGTCGAGATGACTGGCCTCAAGCCAGTGGCTCAGGGCAGAGAGCGGTGATGTGCTGGACATTGTTTTTCCTTATCGTTATTAGCGGAACGGCGGCTCGTTGAAGGTGCGCAGCTTGCGGGAATGGAGCTTGTCACCTTCTGCCCGCAGCAAATCAATGGCGCGAATACCAATTTGCAGATGCTCAGAAATAGCCCCTTCATAGAAACGGTTGGCCTGGCCCGGCAGCTTAATTTCACCGTGCAGCGGCTTATCGGAGACGCACAGCAGCGTGCCGTAAGGGACGCGGAAGCGATACCCCTGCGCGGCGATGGTAGCGCTCTCCATATCAATCGCCACCGCGCGGCTCAGGTTGAACCGCAGCGCGGAGGCGGAGTAGCGCAGCTCCCAGTTGCGGTCATCCGTTGTGACGACCGTACCGGTGCGCAGGCGCTGTTTAACCTCTTCACCCGGCATGCCGCTGACCTCTTTGGTGGCGTCATACAGCGCGCGCTGTACTTCCGCGATGCTCGGGATTGGGATGTCCGGCGGCAGCACCGCATCAAGCACGTGGTCATCACGCAGATAGGCGTGGGCCAGCACGTAGTCGCCAATCAGCTGGCTTTCGCGCAGGCCGCCGCAGTGGCCAATCATCAGCCACACATCCGGACGCAGAACCGCCAGATGGTCACAGATGGTTTTGGCATTTGACGGGCCCACGCCGATGTTGATCAGCGTAATGCCCTGTCCGTCGGCGGTGATCAGGTGCCAGGCGGGCATCTGGTGCTTTTTCCACGCCAGGTCGGAAATGGCCTGCTCGGGCGCTTCGGTCTCCGCGGTGATCCAGATCCCGCCCGCGCAGGACAGCGCGATGTATGGGCTTTCCGGGTCAAGGATCTGGCTGCAGCCCCAGCGGACAAACTCGTCAACGTAGCGGGTGTAGTTGGTAAAGAGCACGAACGGCTGGAAATGTTCGACAGGCGTACCAGTGTAGTGGCGCAGGCGCGCGAGGGAGAAATCGACCCGGCGGGCATCAAAGTGCGACAGGGGGGAAAATTCTGCCGGGTGATAAATCCCGTCAGCCGTCTCATCGCCAATCTGAGAAAGCTCGGTGGTCGGGAAGTGGCGGGTCAGCCCCGCGCTCATGGAGCGATCCAGCGTTAACGCCGAACCGTCAATCACGTAGGGATACGGGATCTCATGCAGTGAGGGCTCAACGTGAATGTGCGCGCCGTAATCCTGGTACAGCAGCGTGAGTTGTTCTTCAAGATACGGGCGGAACAGCGCAGGGCGGGTGACGGTGGTGCTGTAGCAGCCTGAGTGGGTAAAGCGCGCGTAGGCGCGGGTTTTGGGATTGCTGCTGGCGCTGCCGTCCCAGGTCACAGAGAGCGATGGATAAACAAAAAGGCCCTCGTTTCTGGCCTTTTGGTCGGGAAGTTTCCCTGTTTCGATATATTCGCTGATGGCGCTGCGCAGCGCGTTGACGGACTGTTCGTACAGCGCGTCGAGTTTTTCCAGCGCCTGAGCCGGGGTCAGGCTGGAGCCCTTATTATTCATCTCTGTCTCCTTGTTCCACAGGTGTGCGACTCTACCCGATAGTATGTCACACGCCTGTGAAACAAAAGGGAGATCAGCTGTGGCTCGTCTCTTTCATCAGCAGCGCCGTCGCCGCCGACAGCAGACAGCCGGCCAGCAGATAAATCGCCACGCTGTGCCAGTTGCCGCCGGAGAAGGTCACCAGCGCGGCGGCAATAAACGGCGTAAATCCGCCGCCGACCACGCTTGCGACCTGGTAGCCCACGCCCGCGCCGCTGTAGCGGTAGCTTGCGCCAAACAGCTCGGTGAACATCGGCTGCTGCACGCACACCACCATATCGTGAGCGATGTTGGCGAGCATGATGGCGAAGAAGACAATCCAGAAGATCGACTGTGCCTCCAGCGCCATAAAGAACGGCCAGGCGCTGAGGGTGCCAATCAGTGCCCCGGTGATGTAAACGCGACGGCGACCAAACCGGTCAGCCAGCCAGGCGAAGCAGGGGATTGTCAGGCAGCTGATCCCGCCGACCAGCAGGCCAATATTCAGGAACAGCTCGCGGGGGAGACCGAGGTTCTGCGTCGAGTAGTTCAGGGCAAACGCGGTGACGATATACATCGTCAGCAGTTCACAGAGGCGCAGGGCGATAATTTTCAGAAAAGCGCCAGGGTGCCGGACGAGGGCTTCCATGACCGGAAGGCGCTTGTTCGTGGCCGGTTTTTCCTGCTGCTTTTCGAACTCTGCCGACTCCTCCATCCCGTTACGGATCCACAGCGCGGCGATGACCAGCACGATGCTGAAGATGAACGGAATGCGCCAGCCCCAGCTCAGGAACTGCGCGTCGGTGGTGAGCTGGCTGATTAGCGATACCAGCCCGGTGGAAAGCAGCAGGCCTACGCCGTACCCGACCTGTACGCCGCTGCTGTAAAACGCTTTCCTGTTCTTCGGCGCGCTCTCAACGGATAACAGCGCCGCACCGCCCCATTCACCGCCTACGGCGAAGCCCTGGATGGCGCGCAGGGTGACCAGCAATACCGGTGCCCACCAGCCAATAGAGGCAAACGAGGGGAGAATACCGATAAGCGCGGTGGCGATCCCCATCATCCAGACGGTAAGCATCAGCATGCGCTTGCGGCCAAGACGGTCGCCGAAGTGGCCGAAGATCACCCCGCCAAGCGGGCGAAACAGAAAGCCGACGCCAAAGGTGGCAAACGCGGCGAGCGTGCCCATCGCAGGGCTGACCTGAGGAAAAAACTCGCGGTTAAAAACCAGGGCGGCAGTGATGCCGTAAAGCAGAAAATCATACCAGTCGACGACGGCACCCGCGAAGCTGCCTAAGGCTGCGCGGCGGGCACGATTGAGCGAAGGTGTCTCCTCGTTGGGACGATCGGAGATGAGGGTGGAGTCCATAGTTGTCCTGTCCGTACTGATTTTTAATTATTGGTATAAGAAAAGGTCACTCACATTGCGTCCGTCATATAAACGGAACCTATGAGACTACCGCGACAAAACGCCTGAGAAAACGTTTTTATCTTTCCGGAAGGCGCTGAATAAATAAATTTCATCTACACCTGCGGCGTATAATTAAGTCTTCCCGGCTCCGTTAAGTGCTGAATGGGTTACAGTAATAGTGACTGCTGCGTGAGTTAAACTGAGGGAATAACGATGCAACGCACCTTTTCGGCATTCTGGATGGTCCTGTTTTTATTTGTCGCACCGCTTAACGCGGAGCCCAACGTCTATGGTGAGCAACGCATCAGCGGCTGGTGGAATGCGCTGACGGATGATATCTCCCGGACCTGGGAAGACCCTCAACGTTACGACCTGTACCTGCCGTTCCTGAGCTGGCACGCACGCTTTATGTACGACAAAGAAAAAACGGACAATTACAATGAAATGCCGTGGGGCGGCGGGCTGGGCGTTTCCCGCTATAACGAAGAGGGCAACTGGAGCGCGCTGTTCGCGATGATGTTCAAGGACTCGCACAACGAATGGCAGCCCGCGATGGGCTATGGCTGGGAGAAGGGCTGGTATCTGGATAATGCCAAAGATTTCCGCCTTGGGCTCGGTGCCGCAGCGGGCATCACGGCGCGAGATGATTTTGCAAACTATGTCCCGCTACCTTTTATCTTCCCGCTGTTTTCGGCCGGGTATAAGCGCGTTACCGTTCAGTTCACCTATATTCCAGGAACCTATAACAACGGCAACGTGCTCTTTGCCTGGCTGCGCTTAGGCTTTTAAAGGGTGATCACCTTTTTTGCCACGGCGTTAGACAATACCAGCATGGAGAAGAGAACAGAGGTAATGAAAGTGAGCACAATCAGCGCCAGCTTCATACCGAGAGAGGTCACCGGTATCAGCGCCGTCAGCAGATGAAACACCGAGTAGTGCACGATGTACACGCCGGTCATCGTTTTGCTGATGGCGGCCAGTATGGACTCCTTAAATTCAGCGTTGCGGCGAAAGCGCACGCCGTTCGCCGCAATCACCAGGGCAATAATCAGGATGTAGATCTGCGAGCCGGTGAGAATAAAGGCGTTTCTGTCCGCCTTGAACAGCGCGAAGAAGAAGTGGCGCTCGTAAAACCAGGTGAAAAGGTAGATAAACGGGATAGCGACAACCGCTGCCCGGACCACCTTTTTGCGGCTTATCCACTCAGCGACTTTCGGGTCGCAGAAGAGTTGCCCCGTCAGATAAAACAGCAGCCACGTCCACAGCCGATACTGCGGTGAAAGAGAAAGGACGTGCGTTTCAGGATAAAGCGCCGAAAGCAGATCGTATCCGTAGGAAAAGAGCAGCAGGGCGGCAATCGCGCCGCAGAACAGCGCTCGCCGCTGGCTCAGCCATTCCACCACCGGATGGAAGGTGTAAATCACCACAAAGGCGAACACGAACCAGGGCTGGATTAAATACCCGCGCTGATAGGGCTCCCACAGGTAGTAGATCGTTATCCAGAACAGAAAAACAATCACCAGACTTTTAATTTTACCCAGCTGCCAGCGGGTGCCGTGCCGGGATTGTCCGTCGAGATAACCCGCAACGACAAAAAACAGCGGTGTGGCAATCGTCGAGATAAAGGTCAAAAACCCCAGGATCCAGTGATAGTCATAATCATAATGATCCCAGGTGTTGTAGATGGTAAAGAAGGTCACCGCCGTCATACAGCCCAGCGTCTTGATAATGTTCAGCCCTGTCGCATTCATTGTTGTTTGGCTTCGTCCTTACGATGGAAACACGCATAGATAACGGGGAGTACCAGCAGCGTCAGGATTGTAGCAAACCCCAGTCCAAACATAATCACAACGGCCATGCTCTGGAAGAAAACGTCCAGCAGCAGCGGAGCCAGGCCAAGTACGGTCGTAAACGCGGTGAGCAGGATGGGGCGCAGGCGCGAGGTCGCGGCGTACACGATCGCGCTGTGCTGATCCTTTTGCGTTTTCTGCTGTTCGATCTCTTCCACCAGCACGATGCCGTTGCGGATGAGCATTCCGCTCAGGCTCAGCAGACCAATCAGCGCCATAAAGCCAAAGGGAATGCCGGTAAGTAAAAATCCCGGCGTCACGCCAATCAGCGCCAGCGGCACGGTCAGCCAGATGGCGACCGCATTTTTTACCGAGCTGAACATCAGCACTGTAATGACAAACATCACCAGATATCCGAGAGGTAGCGTAGTGAATAGACCTTGCTGCGCTTCACTGGAGTTTTCCGCGTCGCCCCCCCACTCGATGCTGTAGCCGTGTGGCAGGCTAAGGGCATCAATCTGCGGCTTCACGCGGGCGAGAATGTCCCCGGAGGTTTGCTGGCTCAGCGGATCGGGATCGGTCTGCACCGTCAGCACCCGCGAGCGGTCGCGGCGCAGAATGAGCGGATCTTCCCACTCCAGCGAGAAGCGGCTGACGACGTTACTCAGCGGGATATACTGCTGCCGCGTCTGGCTCCACACCAGCACGTTGTTCAGGTGATTGGCGTCCAGCCTTTCGCTTTCCGGGGGCCTCACCACCACGGGGAGCAGGTCGCTGCCTTCCCGATACAGCCCCGCCCGACTGCCGGAGAAGTTCATCTCCAGCGCGTTGTCGACGTCCTGCTTATCTACGCCAAGCTCGCGGCCCAGGGCGACAACGTACTGTGGGCGGATCACCTTGCTGCGGTTTTGCCAGTCGTTCCTGACGCTGCCCGTGGCCGGGTCGCGCGTGAGGATATCGTCCACCTGGCTGGCTATCAGACGCAGCCTGTCAGGGTCCGGGCCTTTAATGCGCACCTCAATGGCGCTGTCGCCGGAGGGGCCAAACATGACGCGTTTGGTACTGGCGTTGACCTGGGGATAGTTTCGCGCGATGTACTCGTCCACGTGGCGCGTCAGGGCAGAGATGTTGCGCTGGTCGTCCATGCGCACCATGATCTGCGCATAGTTGCCGTACTGCCGCTGCCCGCTGTAGGTCAGAATAAACCGCATACTTCCCTGACCGATGGTTGAGACGGTGGTCTCCACGCCTGGCTGGCCATTGATCGTCTTTTCAATATCGCTGGTCATTTTCTCGGTCCATTTAATATCGGTACCGTAGGGTAACCAGAGGTCGACAAAGAAAATCGGCGTATTAGACGACGGGAAAAAATTTTGCCGCACGGTGCCGAAGCCCCAGATGGACGCTGCCAGCAGCGCAGCCATCACAATGAGCGTCGGTGCCTTATGGTGCAGCAGCGTGTTTAGCAGGCGCTGGTAGGCGCGGTAGAGTCGTTTATCGTAAGGATCTGACTCGTCGGTTTTATCAGGCGCGCTGTCGTTTTTAAACAACCACCACTTAATCAGCACCGGGGTAAGGGTGAGCGCCGAAAACCAGCTCAGCATCAGGGAAATCAGCAGCACCTGGAACAGGGATTTACAGTATTCCCCGGTGGAATCCTGCGACAGCCCGATTGGGGCAAACGCCAGGATGGCAATCACCGTCGCCCCCAGCAGCGGCAGGGCGGAGCGGCGGATGATGTAGTTCACGGCGGTTAGCAGCGGGGAGCCCTGCTGTCGGGCAATCAACACCCCTTCGACAATCACGATGGCGTTATCCACCAGCATGCTGAGGGCGATAATCAGCGCCCCGAGCGAGATGCGCTGCAGCTCAATGCCCCACAGATACATAATCAGCAGCGTGCCGAGCACGTTAAGCGCGAGGGAGAACGCGATGATGATCCCGCTGCGTACGCCCATAAAGATCAGCAGCACGCCGATGACAATCGCCAGCGCCATCAGGAAGTTAATAATAAAACCGTTAACGGAGTGGCCCACTTCGGCTGCCTGATCGTAAAACAGGTCTATCTGTATGCCCGCCGGTTTTTCCGCCGACATCTGGTTTAGCTTCGCCTCCAGCGCGTGGCCCACGTCGATCACGTTCACGCCGGGAATAAACGAGACGCCCATGGTAACGGCTTTTTTACCGTTGGCATGGTAGATACTGGCTGGCGATTCGTTCAGCCCGCGCGACAGCGTGGCGATATCCCGCAGACGCGTCGCCGCCCCGGTGCCGGAAGGCGTGATGATGATATCCGCCAGTTCATCAAGATTCTCGAACTCACCGGTGGGGTGCAGGCGAATGGATTCGGTGCCGGAGGTGATTTCTCCGGCGCTGGAAACGACGTTAAGTCTGCTGAGCAGGGAGGAAAGCTGGTTCAGCGTAATGCCGCGCGCGGCCATTTTGGTCAGGGAGATATCGATGTTTACCTGTTGGCTAATAGCCCCGCCGATGGCGACCTTCGCGACGCCGGGGATCAGAATCAACTCCCGGCGCAGCTGCTCCGCATATCGCACCAGCTCAGGATTACTGAATTCATCTCCGGAAATGGCGAAGAAGAAGCCGAACACGTCGCCGAAATCGTCATTTACAAAGGGCGTGACGACGCCGGGCGGGAACAGACGCGATGCATCGCCCACGCGGCGGCGCAGTTCATCCCAAATCTGCGGCAGCTCGTTCGAGTGATAGCGAGAAGCGATGTTAACGGTGATTTGCGACAGACCGTTTGAAGAGATGGAGCTCACGTTGTCCAGATAAGGCAGCTGCTGAAGAGCATTCTCCAGCGGAAGCGTCACCTCCTCTTCAACCTGCTGAGCGGATGCGCCGGGGTAGTGGGTGACCACCACTGCGGTTTTGATGGTAAAGGCGGGATCTTCCAGCCTGCCGATATTCAACAGGGCGAAAATACCCCCGATGCCCAGCAGCAGGATCGTTAGCCAGACGCGAACAGGGTTATTGATAAATTGACGAGAGATATCCATTACAGTCCCCGTTCACGCGTCCAGATACGCACCGGCTGGTTAGCATGGAGCTCACCAACGCCCGCGGCCACCACGCGTTCGCCCGCCTTAAGCCCGCTGGTAATCACCACGCCTTCGGTACTCACTTGCCCCACGCTGACCTTGCGGTCTTCCAGATGCAGCGTGTCGCCTTCGCCCGTTACGACCCAGACGTGCGGCTCGTTGCGCGGGCTGTTGTTCGGGTTAAAGACTGCCTCAACCGGGACGACCAGCGCCTGAGCGTCCGCGCCCGCCGGGAGGTTGGTTAAATTGATGGTTACCGTACCGCTTACGCCGCCGACGGCGGGAAAATCATCTGGCCGCGGCATGGTAAGTATCACCTGCCAGGTCAGGGTATTGCTGTCGCTGCTGCCCGAGTGCTCTTTGTAGACGGCGGTAAATTCCCGATCCGGCATGGCGTTAATTTTCACCACGGGGCGATACTGCGCGTTGCGGATATCAAAGGTCTTAAACAGGTTTTCAGGGATGCTGAACACCACGTCCAGCAGGTCGGTGCGGGTTAACGTCGCGATGGGCTGGCCGGGGGACACTACCTGATGGTTTCTTACGTGTACGCTGGCCGCCGTTCCGCTGAAGGGCGCGACGAGCGTCATCTGATTCAGCTCTTCTCGGGCAATCTGTAGCGCCGCATTCGCCGAATCGCGGTTTGCGCGCTGCACGTCCATTTCTGCTTTCGAAATCGCCTGGCGGCCCGCCAGCGTCTGGAAGCGGTCGAACTGCCTCTGGGCCAGCGTCGCCGCCGTTTGTCTGTCGTTAACCCGCTGCTGGGCTTCACGAGCGTTCAGCCTGGCAAGCTGTTGCCCCTGTTTGATGGCTGCACCCTGACGAACATTGAGCGCTTCAATTTGACCTGCGCGCTTGAAGGAAAGGTCTGTGGCATCGCCCGATTCAATGCGGGCGGGAAAAACGCGCTGCTGGGCGTGACCGGGAACCGTTACCTCCGCCACTTTTACCATCCTGGGCAGGGGGGCGACTTGCTTGGGTTTCGGGTCGCACGCCGTGAGCGTTAACAAAACGAACGGTAAAAGAGAGAGATAGCGGTTCACTGTATTCCCCTAATAAATAACTGTTTTATTTATTCCATAACCTGGACAGGGGTGACACTATTCTGCCAGAACAGTGACGACCATATAGGTAAATAAACCAATCGCCGTGCTGGCGATAATGGCAAGTGCAATAAACATACCCAGACGGATCAGGCTTAAACCATACATACATTCCTCCATGAGCCGGGATCGGTAGCTGACTATGAGCATAGTCGGCGAAAAGATAAATGTTAAATAACCATTATCAGTGGGGAAGCGCTAAACCTGATATTCCTGTGCTACGTTTAATGTTATCCATCTTTTTTTACCGTAACTGGCATTAAGGGCAACCCCCTGCATTTAATGCGTTTTTTTGCTTCATTCACTCTCGTGTTGGTTATAAAAAGGATGCTCGATATGTATAAAAACATTCTCGTTCCGGTGGATGTCTACGAGACAGGCCTGGCAGATAAAGCGTTGCAGCATGCACAGTTTCTGGCGCAAAGCGCATCGGGTGACATTCATTTGCTGCATGTCATGCCCAAATTTTCAGCCGAACTGACGCGTGGTTTTATTTCAGATGCGCGCAAAATGGATGAATATATGATTAATAATTCGAAAGAAAAACTGTTTGACCTGGTCAAAAAAGTGAATCTGCCAGCAGAGCGTGTTCATCTCCATGTCCGTAGCGGGAATGTTCGTGATGAGGTTATTAAGCTGGCGGATGAACTTACCGTCGGCGCGATTATTGTCGGCTCTCGAAATCCAAATATTCAAACCCATTTGTTAGGATCAGAGGCGGCAAGTATTGTTCGTTACGCACATGTTCCTGTTTTCGTTATTCGTTAATTACAGAGAAGCAAGGTGATTTCTGAATAGAACCTGAGGAAGGAACGATGAAAACAGGAAAACCTGAACGTCCGTATTATCAACAAACCGTTGACGAAACCCTGTCGAATATCCACTCCACCCTGGAAGGCCTTAGCGGCACTGAGGCATCAGCCCGACTTCAGCAGTACGGTGAGAATGCGTTACCGCAAAAAAAGGGCAAACCCGCCTGGCTGCGCTTCCTGGCGCATTTTAACGACGTTTTGATTTACGTTCTGCTGGTGGCCGCGTTGCTTAAGCTCTTTATGGGCCACTGGGTAGACATGTTTGTGATCCTTGGGGTTGCCATCATTAACGCGCTGATTGGCCATATCCAGGAGAGCAATGCCGAAAAATCGTTGCAGAGCATTCGCAATATGCTCTCCAGCGAAGCCGTGGTGGTACGGCAGGGGAATCATGAAACGATCCCCACCACGGCGCTGGTCCCGGGAGATATTGTGGTGATCCGCGCCGGGGATCGTATCCCTGCTGACCTGCGCGTGATTGAAGCACATAACCTTCGCGTGGAGGAGGCCATCCTGACCGGCGAATCCACCGTTGTTGAGAAAAACAGCGATGCGTTAAGCGGGGAACTGCCTTTAGGTGACCGGTATAACCTGCTCTACTCAGGCACCACCGTCAGCTCCGGCGGCGGTAAAGGCGTGGTGGTGGCAACCGGGGGTGAGACCGAGCTGGGCCACATCAATCAGATGATGTCCGATATTGAAAAGCACCGCACGCCGCTGATGGTGCAGATGGACAAGCTCGGTAAGACCATCTTCATCACTATCCTGGTGATGATGGTGGCGCTGTTTGTCTTTAGCCTCCTGTTCCGGGATATGCCGGTTTCTGAACTGGTGCTGTCGCTTATTAGCCTCGCCGTTGCCGCCGTGCCGGAAGGCCTGCCGGCTATCATTTCCATCATCCTTTCGCTTGGCGTACAGGCCATGGCGCGTCGCAAGGCCATCATTCGCAAGCTGCCTACGGTGGAAACGCTGGGCGCAATGACGGTCATCTGCTCGGATAAAACCGGCACCCTGACGATGAATGAAATGACGGTCAAAGCGGTGATTACCGCTGACACGACCTATCGCGTGGAGGGCGATAGCTACGAACCGGTGGGGAATATTCACCCCGTAGATGACCCGACGCCCGTCAGCGTAACGCAGGGTTCCCTGCTGGAACGCTACCTGCGCACCATTGACCTCTGTAATGACAGCCAACTGATCAAAGACGAGCAGGGGCTGTGGAAAATCACCGGGGGACCAACCGAGGGCGCGCTGAAGGTGCTGGCGGCGAAAATTCCGCTCCCACCGCTCGATACCGAAATGCGCAGTAAAATCCCGTTTGATTCGCAGTATAAATATATGTCCACGCTGTACAGGCTGGGCAATGAAGAGGTGATTTTAATCACTGGCGCACCGGACGTCCTGTTCCGCCTCTGCCAGTACCAGCAGACGAATGACGGACTGCAGCCGTTCGATCAGCCTTACTGGGAAGGGAAGATTGAAGAGTATGCCCGGGAAGGATTGCGCATGGTGGCCGCGGCCTGGAAACCTGCCCACGAGGGACAACGCGAGCTGGATCACCCGGACCTGCATGATGGGGTGATTCTGCTGGGTATTGCAGGAATGATGGATCCGCCGCGTCCGGAGGCCATTACCGCCATTGCCGACTGTCTGCAGGCCGGGATCCGTGTAAAAATGATCACCGGTGACCACCCGCAAACCGCAATGAGCATTGGGCAAATGTTGGGGATTGGTAACGCCGCAAGCGCTATCACCGGACGTGAGCTGGAGGCGATGGACGATCGTCAGCTGAGCGACGCCGCGCAGCAGTACGATATTTTCGCCCGAACCAGCCCGGAGGATAAATTCCGCCTTGTGCAGGCCCTGCAAAGTAAACAGGAAGTCGTGGGCATGACCGGGGATGGCGTAAATGACGCCCCAGCGCTCAAGCGGGCGGATGTGGGTATCGCCATGGGGATTAAGGGGACGGAAGTGACCAAGGAAGCCGCCGACATGGTGCTAACGGATGACAACTTTGCCACAATTGCCAGCGCGGTTCACGAGGGGCGTCGGGTTTACGATAACCTGAAAAAGACCATTCTGTTCGTTATCCCCAGCAACATCGCGCAGGCTCTGCTGATCATCATCGCGCTGCTGGCGGGGAACCTGATCCCGCTGACGCCGGTCCTGATCCTGTGGATGAACATGGCGACGTCGGCAACGCTGTCGTTTGGCCTGGCCTTTGAAGCGGGTGAGAAGGACATCATGAATCGGCCACCGCGCAAGGCGAATCTCCATGTGATGGACGGCTATGCCATCTGGCGCGTGGTGTTTGTCGGTCTGATGATTGCCATTAGCGCCTTCGTGCTGGAAGCCTGGCTACAGCCGCGCGGCTATTCGGCGGAATTTATCCGCACCGTGCTGCTGCAAACCCTGGTCACTGCGCAGTGGTTCTACATGCTCAACTGCCGCGTTAATGACGGCTTCTCGCTGAGCAAAGGCCTGCTGGAGAATAAAGGGATTTGGATCGTCAGCGGCGTACTGCTGGCGCTACAGCTTCTTATTATTTACGCACCCTTCATGCAGATGCTGTTTGGCACTGAAGCGCTGCCGTTCCGCTACTGGGTCATCACCTTCCTGATTGGTTTTGTGATGTTCCTAATTGTCGAGGCGGAAAAAGTGCTGACGCGCAGGTGGCGTAAAACCGAGGCGTGATAGCGCAAACTGAGAAAGCCTGAGCCCAGGCTTTCTCTTCTCCGCCGCATGCAGTTGATGGTTGCGCCGCTACCGTTATCTTATCGACAGAAAACGTTTGTTTACTAATGTGCAACAGACCGTTTAGTTTATTATTGTTCTCATTGTGAAGCGCTTTCGATAAATTCGTATTACCCCAATTCCTGGTTTAAACGAATATGAATAAAACGCTATCTATGCCCCTGGTGGTATTAATTGCATGCCTGTCCGTGGGCGGATTAATATCTACCGATATCTTTTTACCTGCGCTGAGTGAAATGCAATTATTCTATAAGGTCACGGAGGCACAAATACAGGATGCTATCGCCCTGTTTTTATTTGGTGTTGCGTTTTCACAATTGGTGTATGGGCCGTTAAGCGACAGTCTGGGGAGAAAGAAAACGCTTATTGTTGGGCTGTTAATCTGGTTGATTTCAACAGTCGGGGTTATTTACTCAACCCATATTAATGAGCTGCTCATTTTACGCTTATTACAGGGCGTCGGTTCCTGCGCCGGTATCACCGTCAGCCGGGCTATTATTAACGACATGATGGATAAAAAGTCTTCGGCTCAGCTTTATCTTGTCATATTTCCCTTTGTCGGGATGTCACCAGCTATTGCACCCATGATCGGTGGCGTTTTAACCCAACACTTCGGCTGGAAATCCTGTTTTATCTTTTTGACCTTGTTTATCGTCATGACGCTGGGACTGTGTCTCACCGCACTGCGCGAAACGTTACCGCCTGAAAAAAGGCAAAAGCTGAGCGTGGTGGCGGCCATGGTCAACACCATTGTGGTGTTAAGAAACCGGCAGTTTTTGTTTTATGCCGCCATTCCCTGTTTTGCTTACGCGGCCTATTTTTCCTATATCGTCGAATCCCCCTTTTTACTGGGTAAGCTTGGGCTTTCACCGCTTTATATTGGCTACACCTATATTTTGCTTTCAGTCAGCTACGTGGCGGGAAATCTTATCGCTAAAAAAAGATCTCGCCTGGCGGGTATTGAAGAGACCATTCGCCGTGGGTATCGCATTTTTGTCATCGGCGGCATCGTTTTTGCGCTTCAGATGTACTTAAGCCCTGTGCCTTTGTTCACCAGCATTCTCTCCATCGGCATTCTGACTTTTGGCAATGGATTTCTGCTGCCATTGGGCACGGCGTCTGCCATCGCGGCGCACCCGCAGGCGTCAGGAACCGCCTCGGGTGTTATGGGGGCATTACAACTCGGAAGCGCAGCGCTCGCAACCTTCCTGATTGGAAAACTCTCAGCCCATGCGCCCGTCATGACCGCGCTGATTATTGCCTGCGTCTGCGTTGTAGGTTTCCTTGTATATGTTTTTGGTCAATATGGGTTTATGGAATTAATTTCCAGTAAAGAGAGTAATATCAATGATTAATAATATAGATGTCACATTAAGGGATGGCGGGTATCAAAACAATTTCAGCTTCCCCATAGACTACGCGATTAAGCATGTACGAGCACTGGTAGGCAGCGGCGTTGAATGGATAGAAATAGGTTACCGAAACGGTTCGTTTAAACCCATTCCGGATATTGGTTTAACTGGAATGTCTCCCGATAATTATATCCGGGCGATTCATGATGTCGTACCCGAAGCGAAATTAGTGGTCATTGCCCACCCTCATAATATTACCCGCCAGGATATTATTAGCCTGCGAAAAAGTGGCGTTGCGCTGCTGCGGATCTGTATCAAAACCGATAATCCCCAACCTGCGCTGGAAATGTGTGAGGTGGCGAAAGAGAACGGCCTGCGCGTGAGTATGAACTTTACGCGAGCCAGCCAAATTAACGTCAAGACGCTTGTTGACGTAGCATTGCAATGTGAGAACGCCGGGGCCGATATTATTTGCATTGCGGACTCGAACGGCAGCTTGCGGCCTGATCAAACCGCACAGCTGGTCAATCTGCTTAAATGCACCACGCCGCTTGAGGTGGGATTCCATGCCCACGATAACCTGGGGCTGGCAATGGCAAACTCCATTGAAGCCGTAAAGGCCGGTGCAACCTTTATTGATAGTTCCCTGACCGGCATGGGAAAAGGGGCGGGAAACCTGGCGATGGAAACCTGGCTGTCGCTGTGTAATTTCAACGAAGGTAAAGAACGTTATCACACGGAGTGGATATTTAATCAGGTGCATCAGCTGGTATCGAAGGAATTCTACAACGCCTCTTACCGCAGCGTAGTGGATATGATCCTTGGAGTGAAAAATCTCAGTGTCGAAAACCGAAAAATGGTTGAAGAGACGCTGACGACAGAAAACCAGAGAACCTTCAGCGCTATTGATAACGTGATCACAGGAACGGCAGCATGAAAATACAGGATGCAGTGATACTGGCGCCGGTAATGCCTGCCTGGGACGGTGGGGCGTTTTGCGCTCCGCTGGTTACTTTGCTCGAAGAGAAAGGATTTTCCGTCACGATCGTTGATACGTTGAGCCTGATTGCGCACGACGATCCGCAGAGCGCGATTGACGCGCTTTGCCACAAGCTAAATGCCCAGGTCAAACGCCCCTGGCTGCTGGTGGGGTATGCGATGGCAGGCACGCTGGTGCAGTTGCTGGCACACCGTTTACGCGGCGTAGCGGGCGTCATGAGCGTGAGCGCCCCCGGTTTTGCCGACGAAAAATTAACGCAGCGACTGGTTCGTCTCATCTCACTACTTGAAAAAGGCGAACTCGGATCGGCCATGGATATTCTGCATCACTATGTCCTGCCTGAAGGTCAGCCTGCGCCGCAGGAGAAATTTTCCCTGTCAGATACAGAGAAAATGTCGGCGATTAAGAGAATGCTCACCGGATTCTCGCTGCTGTTAAAGATGGATGCCCGCGCGGATATTGCCGCCTATGACGGCAACTTCCTTGCGATTGTGGGTGAAAAATCTCAGCTGGCCTCATGGGAAAACCAGACCCACAGCCCCCGAACCCAGCACTATTACAAACGTATTCCCGGCGCGGGGATGCGCCCGTGGAATGACAATCCCGCTGCGGTGAATGCGCTGCTCAACGAATGGATCGATACCTTATGAAAAAAAATGTTCTGGTTTTGCCGGGAGATGGTATTGGTCAGGAAGTCTGCGACGCCGCGTTACCCGTCATCGGTGCACTGGATCTTCCCATCAACCTGACCTTTGGGGAAATAGGCTGGTCCTGCTGGGAACATGAGGGCAATCCTGTGCCGGCCCGTACCTGGGAGCAGATTGCGAAGGCGGACGCGGTGCTGCTGGGGGCCATCACCAGCAAGGGAAAAATGCAGGCTCAGCAGGCGTTACCTTTAGCGCTCCAGCAGAAAGGCATTGAGTACGTCTCGCCGGTGATTCAACTCCGGCAGAGGCTTGGGCTCTTTGCCAACATCCGTCCGGTGAAATATGTAACAGGGGAGCGACGTCCTTTCCGCTGCTGTGTGATCCGGGAAAATACCGAAGGGCTGTACGCCGGAATGGATTTTAAAGGTGTCGGCGCGAACGTGGCCAGCTGGCTTAAACACCCCAACCTCGAAAAATATGGCCCGGAAGAGGCGGCATGGTCAGTGCGTCTGCAAACGCGCTATGGCCTGGAACGCCTGTTTCAGACGGCCTTCAACTATGCCCGCAAAAACCACTTTTCGCGCGTAACGTTTGCCGATAAACCCAACGTCATGCGAGAAAGCGGCCATTTCGCGGCAACAATTTTTCATGAGGTGGCCGCGCGCTTTCCTGACATTCGGGCAGATATTCATAACGTGGATGCTATTGCCCTCTGGCTGGTACGCAAGCCTCACGAGTTTGGCGTGATTGTCGCAGAAAATATGTTTGGCGATATCCTTTCGGATCTGGCCGCTGGCGTGATGGGGGGACTTGGCCTGGCACCCAGCGCCAATATTGGCAGTGAGGTAGCCTATTTTGAACCCGTACACGGCAGCGCACCGGGAATGGCGGGGCAGGGAAAAGCCAATCCGTGTGCGATGTTCTACACGATTGCGCTAATGCTGGAGTACCTGGGCTTTGAGGGGCAGGGGGAAAAACTGCAGCAGGCTGTCGATCGCGTTGTTCGTGACGGGAAGGTGGCCACCTACGATTTAGGCGGCTCGGCGACAACGGAGGAGATGGCGAAGGCAATAATCGACGCCCTGGTTCAGCCAGCCATCGCTAAAACGGCCAGCGTGATCGCGATTGGTGATGAGCTCCTGTCCGGGCAATGTCTTAACACGAACCAGCAGACTATCAGTCAATGCCTTGAAAAGGCGCAGTACCAGGTCAGATTTCAGGCGACCTGTGCAGACAATATCCCGCAGATAAGCTCGGTAGTGACGGGGCGTATCGGGCAGGACGATCTCATTGTGGTGTGCGGCGGTCTTGGCCCAACCTCTGACGATAAAACCCGCGAGGCGATTGCTCAGGTCCTGAGCAAACCGCTGGTACACAACGAAGAGACGTGGAAAACCATCGAGAGCCGTCTCGTGACGTTCGGGGTGAAGAACGATCCTTCCAATCGTCTTCAGGCGCGTTTTCCCGAAGGCGCTTCCATTCTGGATAACGCTTCCGGTACCGCACCAGGATTCAGCGCATGCGCGGCGGGCAGCCAGCTGGTGGTTCTGCCTGGGCCGCCCTCCCAGGCGTTACCGATGCTGGAAGAGACGCTGGCAAACAACGTGGAAACCGGGCCTGAAAGGAAAAAGCACAGCTGGACGCTGCTCGGTATCAGCGAGAGCGAGGTCGGTTCTATTGTCAGTGCGCTGGTCAGCTCCACTGACTGGGACAGCCATTTCCTATGGAAAAGCCCTTACGTCATTGTCCAGATTGAGACGCCTGAACATCGGCCTCTGCCGCTTTCGGTGAGGCAAAGTCTGGACAGCGCGCTGCGTCCATATCTTGTTAGTAAACGGAATAAAACGGCGGGAGAAATACTGCAGGGGGCGTGCAGTATTCACTGGCATACGTCGGATGCTGACCTCCAGGCTTATTTGCCCGCAGGATCCCGGCCCCGAAAGGGAGAGCTGGCGGTCAGGATGGATGTGACGGTCAGCCCCTCGCTCCCTGAGATTCTGATCGGCGAAGCCCATCTGGGGCAAATGACAATATCGGTTCGTCATCAGAATGGTCAGGCGCATCAAATGACGTTTCCGATGAACAAAATACTGCTTGCGCAAACCCTGCCGGAATATGCCGCCTGGTGCGCCTTAAAAACCCTGACAATACAACATGGATAATTCGACAATGACGACTCACCCGACGCTTCAGTCGCGCCTGCTGGCGCTGGATACGGCAGCCATTTCGGACGCGCTGGACAGTTTATACATTGCGGGTGGCCTTGCGGGCATTAAGCTGCAGGCCGGGGGCAGGAAGCTGGCGGGGCCTGCTTATACCGTAAAATATGAAGCCTGCGTGGCGGAGAAAAATCAGTTTATGAATGCCGGGAACTATATCGATCAGGTTCCGGCTGATGCGGTCATCGTTGTGGACAATGGTGGCCGTACGGACTGCACCAGTTGGGGCAATATTCTGACCACCAAAGCCGTGCTTAAAGGCATCGCCGGGTCCGTCATCTACGGTTCAGCCAGGGACATTGCAGACATTCGTCAGATGAATTACCCGCTGTTCGCCAGCAATATCTATATGGTTTCAGGCAAGAACCGTGCGCGGGTCAGCGCGGTACAGTGTGCGCTGCAGATTGAAGGGGTAACGGTCTGCCCCGGCGACTGGATTTTCGGCGATGAGAATGGCGTTCTGGTGATCCCCGCTGAGCATCTGGAAGAGGTGATCCGTCGGGCTGAAAATGTTGAAATGACGGAGCGTGAAATCATCAACGCTGTGCGTGAAGGCTCTTCACTCGACGTAGCCCGACAAACGCTGGGCTACCATGTGCCCTGGGAAGAAAAAGCATGACACGCCCGTTTTTTGACTACTGGGCGTCCCGTTTGCGCTTTCTGGACGTGCACTATCACGCGCGCCCGGACAGCTATCAACGGCGTTATTCTGCCATGGAGGCCGGAGAGCGCTACGCGCAGTTTCAGGGGGGCGTGGTCCTTAAAAACCATTTGGGGAGCGTTAGCGCGCTGGCATCGGAAATGCAGGAGAGAGGCCTGCCCGTCTTTGGCTCGGTTGTACTGAATGCCGCCGCCGGGGGAATAAACCTAAACGTTGTCCGCCAGGCGCTGAGTCAATATCAGTTTGACGGCGCGCCCAGGCTGCTTGTGCACTTGCCAACCGTGGTTCCAACGGCGCATAAAAGTGGGTTATCCCGGACGTTCAGTAACGAGTACGCCCGGCATTTCGCCGGGCAGCCGCTCTCGATTACTGACGATAAGGGTGAACTACGTTCTGGCGTAAAAACACTCATTCACTTTGCCCGCCACCATGACATTGTGCTCTCCTCAGGACATGCGACGAAAGACCAAACGCTGCGACTGATTGAGGCCGTTGAGCGAGTGGGCGGCTGCAGGCTGATGCTGAACCAGCCGGCGAATCCGATGACGGGATTTGCCGCCCGTGAACTGCGCGCGCTCGGCGAACACGAGTGGCTCTTTGTTGAGCAGTGCGCCCTGACGGTCTACTTAGGCTATCAGCCCCTCGACGATCTCTATGAGGTACTGACGGGAGTGCATAACCTGGTTTACAGCTCGGATCTGGGCCAACCGGGCCAGCCCGACATCGGTGAGTGGCTGGAGGATAGCCACCGCTGGTTCAGAGAGGCCAGACTGGATGCGGCGCGCATCGATGAGATCACACGTCTGAACCCGCTCAGGATGTTGGCGCCGGGGCTGTTGCAAGGTTAAGCGTGCGGAGGAAATCAATAAATGCCTGTTCCTTAGGTGAGGGATGAGGATTGATATGCACCACATACATGGGAAGAGGGGCAGGCATATAGGCGTCAAGGGCGGTGATAATTTCTCCCGATTCCATTCCCGCTCTCACGGTGAATTCCGGCAGGTAACAGATCCCTAACCCGTGTTGCACCATATTGCACAGGTCGAGGCTGTTACTCACTCTGGAGACGTAATGAGGGCGGATTTCGACCAGTTCATCGTCAATAACAAATTTCCAGCTGCGACGGTGGTTATCAAAATGCAGAAGGCAGGTATGCTGGCGCAGCTCATCAGGATGTTGCGGAATACCGTGCTGCTGAGCGTAGACCACTGAAAGACAGGTATATTTTCGCCAGTAGCCAATCAGCGTGTAATAAAGGTTGCTGTCGGGGAGTGGGCCACACTGAAGCGCCAGATCGAAGCCGTGGCTGAACAGCTCCATGCAGTGATTGCCGGTCACGATATCCAGCTTAAGATTTGGATAGCGTTCCAGGAAGGCGCTGAGATGCGGAATAACGTGCTGGTTGCTGATTGAATGGGGTATACCCACCTTGAGATTGCCGCCAATTTCGTTACTGAGGCTTTTGACATCCCTGAGGCAAGACTCATATTCATCAATAATGAGCAGGCAGCGCTGGTAAAATTGCTCTCCGGCCGTCGTCAGTGAAATGCGGCGCGAATTGCGTTTAATCAGTTGCGCATTCACCTCGCTTTCAAGCTTTTCAATTCTGCGGCTGATCATGGCCGGGGAGAGTTTCATGGCCATCGCGGCGGCGCGGAACCCCTGACACTCTACGACCATTCTGAAGGCTTTCATATTTTCCAGCATTGTGTCCTCCTGACGCCGGTCTCGTAACGCTATTCTCGCATTAATTCATCAGCATGTTGTGCTGGTTTTTATTGCAAACCGTTATCGCAGCGTGACTATTCTGACAAATTTCGCAGCGGGCAGTTATAGTTAGCCTGTGACTACCAGGTTTAAGAACAGGGAAACTATGATTCGCTTATTCTCGCTCGCGTTAATGCTTGCTGCCATAACACCCGGTGCGCTGGCCGTTACGTACCCACTTCCACCTGAAGGCAGTCGTCTTGTTGGTGCCCCCGTTACGGTTGTGGTCCCTCAGGGGAATACCCGGCCGCTGGAGTATTTTGCGGCCCGGTATGGGCAGGGGCTTAGCAACCTGCTGGAAGCAAACCCGGGCGTGGATCCTTTCTTGCCAAAAGCGGGAACAACCTTAACCATTCCCCAGCAGCTGATTTTGCCTGACACCGTCCGCGAGGGCATTATTGTTAACGCGGCGGAAATGCGCCTCTACTACTACCCGCCTGGCGGTAATACCGTAGAAGTGCTGCCCATCGGCATCGGTCAGGCCGGGCGTGAAACGCCGCGTAACTGGGTGACGGCCGTTGAGCGTAAGCAGGAGGGGCCAACCTGGTCTCCGACGCCGAATACGCGCCGCGCCTATGCGGCAGAAGGGAAAACGCTTCCGGCATTCGTGCCCGCCGGGCCGGATAACCCGATGGGACTCTATGCGATTTATATCGGCAGGCTGTACGCCATTCACGGCACAAACTCGAATTTCGGCATCGGGCTGCGGGTGAGTCAGGGCTGTATTCGTCTGCGTAATAACGACATCAAATACCTTTTCGATAATGTGCCCGTAGGAACCCGCGTGCAGCTTATCGATCGGCCCGTTAAAGTCACTACCGAGCCGGACGGCAGCCGCTGGGTGGAAGTTCACGAGCCATTATCACGTAACCGCGCGGAATTTGAATCAACCCGGAAAGTGCCTCTGCCCATTTCAGCCGCGCAGCGAACGCAGCTGATAAACGAGGGCGCGGGCGCTGAACTGGAACGTCGGTCGGGGATGCCGGTTAAGATCGATATGTGAGGTGATTTTCGCCGGGTGGCGGCTTCGCCTTACCCGTCCTACGATTCGAGGTTTTTGTCGGTCGGGTAAGGCGAAGCCGCCACCCGACAATTTAACCAGACGCAGAAAAGCAAAAAGCCTGCTTTAAAAGCAGGCTTTTTAAATTTGGCTCCTCTGACTGGACTCGAACCAGTGACATACGGATTAACAGTCCGCCGTTCTACCGACTGAACTACAGAGGAATCGTGTGAACGGGGCGCATATTATCGACCTGCGTTCGCCTTGTCAAAGGGTGGATCAACGCCTTTTGATCGTTTGCTGACAAAATCGGCAAAGTGATGTTTTTGACAGCGGAATGCACCGTCATGGTGCGGGTATACCCCTAATGGGGCAGATCATAAACTGCTGTTTCGGTAATAAAACCCCCCTCTGTAATTAGGTTTCCTTATTTTCAGGCGCTTAGCGAACAATTTAGACCGCCTGGTAAAAGTGGCATTCATATTGCAAAACTTGTTCAACAACGACAGCCGGTTCCGGCACAGCATTTCGAACAGGGGGCAAAATGAACTTAAGACGACTGAAATACTTCGTAAAAATCGTCGATATCGGCAGCCTGACTCAAGCGGCAGAAGTGCTGCATATCGCGCAGCCCGCGCTGAGCCAGCAGGTGGCTACTCTGGAAGGCGAGATGGATCAGCAACTGTTGATTCGCACCAAACGCGGCGTCACGCCAACGGAAGCAGGTAAGATCCTGTATACCCATGCGCGCACCATCCTCCGCCAGTGTGAACAGGCGCAGCTGGCGGTGAATAACGTGGGCCAGACTCTGAGCGGGCATGTGTCTATCGGCCTGGCGCCGGGAACGGCCGCATCTTCTATTACGATGCCGCTGCTGCAGGCCGTTCGCGCTGAGCTGCCTGAAGTGCTGGTGTACCTGCACGAAAACAGCGGTTCCGTACTGAATGACAAACTGCTCAACGGCCAGCTGGATATGGCAGTCCTTTACGATCGCTCCCCGGTCGCCGGCATCACCAGCCAGCCGCTGCTGAAAGAAGATCTCTACCTCGTGGGCACCCGCGACTGTCCGGGCCAGAGCGTCGACCTCACCGCCGTGGCAGAGATGAACCTCTATCTGCCGCGCGATTACAGCGCCGTGCGCGTGCGCGTGGACGAAGCGTTCTCCCTGCGTCGATTGACGGCCAAAATCATCGGCGAAATTGACTCAATCTCCACGCTCACAGCGGCCATTGCCAGCGGAATGGGCGTGACGGTTCTGCCTGAATCCGCAGCCCGCTCGCTGTGCAGCGCGGCAAACGGCTGGATGGCGCGGATCACCACGCCTTCGATGAGCCTGCCGCTGTCGCTGAACATGTCTGCGCGCGGTTCGCTGTCGCCGCAGGCGCAGGCGGTAAAAGAGATTTTGATGTCGCTGGTCAGCAAGCCATCGCTTGAGAACCGTGAACTCCAGCTTGTGAGCTGATATTCCATAAAAGCATAAGATGCTGGTTTTTATTATTTGTTCTGCAGCTCGGCTGACTCTAACAATAGAGCAATGTCAGATGCGCCGGAGTGAATCGTGAATTTCCAGCAACTTAAAATTATCCGTGAGGCGGCCAGGCGGGATTACAACCTGACCGAGGTCGCCAATATGCTTTATACCTCTCAGTCCGGCGTCAGCCGCCATATCCGCGAGCTGGAAGAGGAACTGGGTATAGAGATCTTTATCCGTCGCGGCAAGCGGCTGCTCGGCATGACGGAGCCGGGTAAGGCTTTGCTCACCATTGCTGAGCGGATCCTCAACGAGGCCAGCAACGTGCGTCGTCTGGCGGATCTCTTCACCAACGACGCCTCGGGCGTACTCACCATCGCCACCACCCACACCCAGGCGCGCTATAGCCTGCCGCCGGTGATTAAAGCGTTCCGCGAACTTTTCCCCGACGTCCGTCTGGAGCTCATCCAGGGCACGCCGCAGGAAATTGAAGTGCTGCTGCAAAACGGTGGGGCGGATATCGGCATTGCCAGCGAACGCCTGAGCAACGACCCGCTGCTGGTGGCGTTCCCGTGGTTCCGCTGGTACCACAGCTTATTGCTCCCGGTCGATCATCCGCTGAATCAGGTCTCTCCCCTGACGCTGGAAGACGTTGCGAAATGGCCGCTGATCACATACCGCCAGGGGATCACCGGACGTTCGCGCATTGATGAAGCCTTCAACCGCAAAGGGCTAACGCCGGACGTGGTGCTGAGCGCGCAGGACTCCGATGTGATCAAAACCTACGTCGAGCTGGGTCTGGGCATTGGTCTGGTGGCGGAACAGTCCAGCGGGGAACGCGAAGACGGGAACCTGGTGCGTCTCGATACACGCCATCTGTTTGACGCCAATACCGTATGGCTTGGCCTGAAGCGCGGGCAGCTGCAGCGCAACTACGTGTGGCGCTTTATCGAGCTCTGCAACGCCGGGCTGTCGGTGGATGAGATTAAACGTCAGGTGATGGAACCGGAAGAAGTGGCGATTGATTATCAGATTTAGCTGCTGACTTGCCCGGTAGCGCTGCGCTGACCGGGCTCGTCGCTTAGTTGAACGGATATTTTTTAAAAACTGCCTGTGATTCGAATGATTCGGCAACCGCCTGAATCTCTCTAAAATCCGCTGCGTTAACGACGTGCGGGATCATCGACTGAATAAACGTCCAGACAACCGTGCTCGTGACGGCAACCTGATCGGGAACTGCGGTGGTCGGGCGCGTCTCCAGTAAGGCATTCCATTCCCTGCAGGCCGCAAGCAGCTGGGTTGTAATGCGTTCGACCCATGCAGCGTGCTGCTTTTCTACCGGGCGCTGGTTGTGTTCATACACATTTTGCACGGTTTTCTCAGCGGCGGCGAGAATAAAGCCCAGCGTCTGAAGAGCGTTTGCCTGCGCATCCGGCGCGACGGGCAGGAGTCTCCGCTCGGGGGCGGCCTGAGCCTCAAAATAATTCAGTATCAGCGATGAGTCCATCAGCCGTATTCCGTTATCCAGAATCAGGGTTGGCGCTTTTACCGCGGGATTGATCCGGGAGAACGCTTCGAAGGTGCTAAAGACTGACAGCGGCTGACTTTCAAACTCAACGCCATAAAGCTCAAGAGAGATTGCCACGCGCCGTACATAAGGCGAATCCATCATGCCAATAAGCTTAATCATAATTCCCGTTTTCCTGTCTCTGTGAAATAACGTTTCATTGAAGAGGATGAACAGACATTACAATACAATCTTCCTGTCGAATATCTTCAGTATCTTACCGTAAAGGTTAGTATTACTGACATGTGGCCAGGTTGCCGTTCTAAATCCAGCGCAGATAAGGGAGTGCTTTCATGTCGGATTTTCCAACTATTGCCAGTTTGCGAAGCTTTGAGGCCGTCGCCCGTCTTGGCAGCGTGACGCTGGCGGCGAAAGAACTCCACGTTACCCATTCCGCTATCAGCCAGCAGATCAAAGTGCTGGAGGACATGATAGGCGTTAAGCTCTTTATCCGGAACGGGCGGGGGGTACAGATCAACGAAGAAGGACGGCTCTATGCCTTACAGGTACGCGAGGCGCTGAACCATATCGCAGATGCCACCCGGCTCGTGCAGGTGAAGCCGAGAAAGCAGGAGCTGACGCTGGCAATGGTGCCGTCTTTTGGATGCCACTGGCTGTTGCCGCGCCTGGAACGCTTTCGGGCGAAATATCCGCTTATCACCTTGCGGATCCAGGCCAGCCTGACGGTCACCAGCCTGCAGCAGGAAGGGATAGATATCGCGATAAGGATGGGGAAAGGAAACTGGGAAGGGAGTGCAAGCCATTGCCTTTTTTCCGATGAACTCATTGTGGTGGCCGCACCTGGCTACAACGGCGGTGTGCTGCCCTCTACGGCGTCTGAGATTTCAAAGAGTCATATTATTTTTTCCATGGAGTCCTGGAAAACATGGTGTGTGAATGCGGGGCTTGAGAAAGAGATCGTGCCTGGCGGTTTATGTATTAACGACTCCAATATCATTATCGAAGCCGTTCGGCTCGGGAAGGGCATCGCGCTGGAGCGTCGCTCTCTGGTTCAGGATGCCATTACCCGGGGTGAATTGGTCCAGCTAACCTCCATCACCGCGCCATATCCCTGGCCTTACTGGCTGGTGACAGCGCAGTCAACGGAGGCAAAGCCGGAGGTGGCTCTTTTTGTTGCGTGGCTGAACGAAGAGGTGCGGAACTGGCTTCAGCAAACGGCGTCCTGAGAACGATGTCAGGCCAAATACTTCCGAATATCGGAAGGCGCATAGTGTTGTTCCCACAAAGCCCTCATCATCAACATATAGGGTTCAACATACGTAAAAAAAGCCTGATAGCTTTCACAAAAATAATTAAGCCGCGGAACACCGGATTGGGAAAGTGCTATGCGGTCTTTTGCACAACCGCCGTGGCAGGCGAATTCCATTTTGCAACGCGTACATTCTTCTGCAAGTGGCGTTGTAAATTGCTCAACTCTATGATTCACCGTACTTTCCTGCATCGTGGCTGCAACAGGTTGATTGCTGTCATCACAGGATGCATAAACGCAGGTCGGCACAGATAACCCGCACCATGCAGCAAATGCATGCTCAAAAATGGGGATTTTAATCGTTCCAATGTCCATGCGTATCCATGTATAAAAAATTGTTTTCAAAAAAATCCCCAGTGCGGAGGGCGCAAGGCTTTGCGCATCCACACCATCTTGTTCAGGCGATTTAAGTAAGGGGATAAACAACATATGGCGACTGCCAAGATTCTTCAAATAATAATATACCCGCAGTGGTTGCTGGCTATTTATGTTATTAATGACGGTAAGCGTATTAAATGTAATGTCATGCTTTTGCAGTAATCTCACGTTTGCTTCAATCCTATTAGTTACTGGGCTTTCAGACATCGTTTTGCTGAACGTGTTGCATAACTGACTATCACCATCTACCGAGATGCATAATAGGAAATGATTCTTTTTGAAGAATTCACACCAGCCATCATCTAACGTAATACCATTGATGAGAAATGTATTAATAATATTTTTACCTTGTGCAAATCTCTGCTGTAACGCGATTACACGTTTTAAAAAAACTAACCTGTCAGAGGTGAAGTCGCCGTCCTGCCAGGAAAATTGCACATCATCAGTTTCCCATGTATCAATTTTCTGACGAATATATTGCTTAAGCATCGTATCGTCCATACAACCTGTTTGCCACTCCGAGTACAGTCGCGTTTTATGGAAATGAATGCAATTTGTACAATGTAAATTACAGAGTGCAGTTAAGTGTTTTTCCGTCATAGAGCAACTTTCCATCTTTATAAAAAATGATGCCACCCATAAATGAATGGCATCATTATTGTATTACTTACTGACTTTAACTCGCATTTCATTAACTTGTGCAGGAACGATTTTGTGCCCTGACTTCAAATAGTCAATGACCACATCGGACATATTATGTCCGGCACGGACTTGTACATTTTTCCCTTCTTTAAACGCCAGAAAACCATCACCCCCTAAAGCAAGGAATGTCGTCGTAGCAACATGGTAGGTCTCCGTATCTACAACCGGTTTGCCATTGATTGTGAACGATGCCATGCGCTGCCCGACGGGTTTCTGCGGCATGTAACGCATTTCAGCTCCTTTTGACATTTGCAGTATGCCATTAGTGAGTGATGCCCCATGTTCCATTAGATTGCGGAGATCCTTACCGCTAAGATCCATCTCCGTAAGCTCATTCTTGAAGGGGAAGGTACTGGTAATGTCACCAAAGCTAATGGGACCCGCATTGAGGTCTGCGCGTAAACTGCCAGAATTGATCAGCGCGATCTGTGCATCCGGCGCTGCGACGAGCATTGCATCTGTAAACAGGTTGCCCAGTTGTGATGATTCGCCATAGGCGCGGGTCAACATGATAGGCGATTCACCGACTGGCTGACGCACAATATCCGCGAGTTTTTTATTCCAGCCATCGATAACTTTCTGTGTCGTTGGGTCTGGTTTCCATTCATCAGCATAAAGTGTTTTCAGCTCAAAACTTTTTATTTTTTTGGTTTTAGCCCCAGGTTCAACATCAAGTATCAATTTACCCACATCGATACCGCCACTATCCGTTGAGAGGATTAACGTATTCCCCACTTTGATAGGTTCTGGTGTCCCTACGTGAGCATGCCCGGTGATAAGAATATCAAGTCCTTTGACCTGGCTTGCCGTCTGAATATCTTTGTCCAGTGCGCGCCGGACATCTGTATTCCCAATGCTGGACTGACGCGCTGGAACGCCTTCGTGAACGAGCGCGACGGTAACGTCAACCTTGCCCTGCAACTCATCCAGATAGTGCTGGAGATATTTCACCTCATCGCGAGCTTCAATCCCCTGGTTCTTAAGGGCTGCAGCTGATTTATCAAAGCGGTTGTTTTTATCATTATCGAGACCCTGGATCGAGAGTTCTGAAATAGTGTCATTAAACGCAAACACACCGTGCAGTCCAATAACACCAATCTTTACGCCATTCTTTTCCAGGATGGTATACGGTTTGTTCCAGAAAGGTTTTTCGCTGTCCTTATGGAACACATTTCCCAACAGAACAGGGAAGTTTGCCTTGCTCAACTGCCGCAAGAGATTATCCCAGCCATGGTCAAACTCATGATTACCAATTGATACCGCATCAAAGGGCATGGTATTCATAATATCAATAATTGCCTGACCCTTAGTCAGGCTGCTGATATACGGCCCGGTAAAATAGTCGCCCGCATCAAAATAAAATGTGGCTTTATTTTTGACTTTTTCCTGCTTAACGAATGTGGTTATATTCGCGAATCCACCAATTGCGCGCTTACCGTCTGCGATATACGGGAGTTTGTAAGTATCAACATGCGCATGAAGATCATTAGTATAAATAATGGTGACATCTTTGGCGCAGGCCCAGAATGGCAACGTCAACAGAATGCCTGCTGCAATCATTTTTGGCTTCATGGTTAATTCCTTGCCGTTATATTTAAAAAGCGTAACCAACAGTTAAATAGTATGCCCACCCCGTTGAATCTATAGAGATGATGTCTCCGTCGCTGCTAAATGCTTTGCTACCTTCGTCAAACTGTCCACCATGATAGAAATAACGAAGGGTCGCGCCATAGTTCCAGTGGGGATAAACTAAACTGAGTACATTGGTGGAAACAATAGAGCTATTGGTCCGGGAGTAATATTTCTGCTCGCCGCCTGACTCGTCTTTAAGGTCTGAACCAAAATCAAAATTGGTAAAGCCGACGTAATTTAGTTTTCCACCCAATATAGTTGTAATAGGAATGACATATTTGACTTTGAATCGATATCCATCCCACTCGTTTTCGTTGGCAGCATTGTAATTGTTACCTTGATATTTTGCATAGATGTTTGCAGATAACGACATCGGTAGTCCCGTATCAATATCGGTCCCTATCCCCATATACCATGTGCTCTGACGCTGGCCTGCATTAGTTCCTGCATCATAGATATAGTTGTGGGCAAAATACCATTCTTTAAATGGGCCAAAGCTTAGGTCGATCCCCGTTAACTTATCGATGCTAAAACGCGGTTCTATCTCCATGAAAAATGGAGAGCCATTATCCCAGATACCGATATCATTATCATTACCTATACCAAAAAATTTAGGTAAGTCCGCATAGCCATAGAAATCAAACCAATCCACATGTGCCCATGCACGATATTCTGGATATAAGTCTGCTCTTTTTAGAGGCCCAAATCGAGTGGAGTTACTCCCTACGATATTAATACTTTGATGCCACCAGTCTGATAGGTATTCGTTATTAACAGAGTCTGCCAATGCTACCGTGGGTAAAAGCATAAGTGCGCCTGATAATATGTGTTTTATTTTTTTCATAAGTAGGGGTTCCTTCCGCAGAGATTTTTTAATAAAAACTTTTTATGTTATGGTAAATAAATTGTTGAAATTATTTGGCTGTGCTTACATCGACCACTCTCATTTCAAGATCGGGTTTCAATGGATTATGGGATTTGACATAATCAATAATTGACTCTGCAGAGGTGGTGCTGTTGATAGTTTTGACATTCGTTCCTTTTAAAAATGTCTCAAACCCATCCCCTCCTGTTGCACAAAATGAGTGTGTAGCAACCCGATATTTTTTGCCTGGATCTACCGGTTGATTATTAATAGTGAATTTAATGATCCGCTCACCCAACGGTTTTTTACTATCATATTCAACGTGAACACTTTTTGACACTTGTAACACGCCATTGGTAAGATTTGTTGCATGAATCATTAAGTCGGTGAGATCTTTTCCGGTGAGATCCATTTCAACCAGTTCGTTATTAAATGGGAAGGTAGTAATGACATCACCATATCGTAAATTTCCCTGTGGGAAATCAGCACGCAACCCTCCGCTGTTTTGTAATCCCACGACGGCGTCCGGTGCTTTGGCCATCATGGCGTCAATAACTAAATTGCCAACAGGTGACGATTCACCATAAGAGCGAGTGAAGGGGGCCGTTGTCGACCCAATAACCTGGTCAGTAATACTTTTCAGCTTAGCATTCCACTCATCAACCCTGGCCTGAACTTTAGGATCTGGCTTGTATTCATCTGCAAATACAGTGATTAATTTACCGCTATAGCCATCAATTTTTTTAGTCTGAGGGTTAAAATCCAGTACTAATTTTCCAATGTCAGTACCATATGCATCTGTTGAAACAATGAGAGTGTCATTGACTTTAATTGGCTCTGGTGTTCCCACATGTGCATGGCCTGTGATTAACACATCAATACCCTTAAATTTCTTTGCGGTATCGATATCGGCTTGCAGCATTCTGGCTACGTCTTTGTTTCCATAACTTGATTGACGCGCTGGCGTACCTTCATGGATAAGAAGGACGATGATGTCCACTTTGCCTTTTAATGCATCAAGTCCTTTTTGAATATAAGGCACCTCGTCACGAGCCTCTGAACCAGCGTAAGCCTTAGCCGCAACGGTGTCATAAAATGCAAATTTCTGATGTACCCCGATTACGCCAATTTTAATGCCATCTTTTTCGATAATCGTCCAGGGGTTATCCCAGACGGGTTTGTCACTGTTGCTATAAAAAACATTACCCAGCAAGACGGGGAAGTTCGCTTTTGATAACTGCTTAACCATATTATCAACGCCATGGTCAAATTCATGGTTGCCCACCGACACAGCATCAAAAGGCATAGAGTTCATTATGTCAATAATCGCCTCACCTTTGGTCAGGGTGCTTATATAGGGCCCAGTAAAGTAATCACCCGCATCAAAGAAAAAGACATCTTTATTTTTTTTCTTAGCATCATTAACGATGGTCGCTATATTAGCAAAACCACCTACTGCACGTTCTTTATCGACGGCTGGAATTTTCCCTGGAGAGACATGAGCATGTAAATCATTGGTGTAATAAATAGTCACATTCTTCGCGCTAGCTGATACAACTAGCGTAGCGGACATGCACAATGCAATCAGACTAAGCTTTATATTTTTATTCATAATGAGTCCCTTTGAAAAAAGCAAGAGTTTAAATAAGGGTTCATGCCGATGTATGAACCCTTTTAATATGCACAGTCTAATAAACTGTTATTTTTTCACATCAACAACGCGCATGCCGTTGAGCTGTTCATCCGTAATGGTATTACCCGCCTTGAAGTAATCGATCACTGCGTTAGATACGTAGTAACCGCCTGTTGTATTACGTGCTTTACCCTCAGTAAACGTGGCAAAACCATCTCCACCGTCGGCAAGGAAGCTCTGGGTGGCAACGTGGTAGACTGTCGCATCCTCAATCGGTTTGCCATTAAGTGTAAATACGACGACCCGCTGACCGACCGGTTTACTGCTGTCATACTTCATCTCGAGGCCTTTCGATACCTGCAAGACGCCATTGCTTAAACTTGCGGCATGCTCCATCAAAGTGCGCAATTGTTTGCCCGTAAGATCCATTGTGGCCAGTTCGTTAGGGAATGGGAACGTACTAATGACGCCACCCATTGTAATCGCGCCAGACGGGATCTCATTGCGAATACCGCCCGAGTTGGTTAAGGCTAACTGTGTATTTTTACCCGCTGCCGCCAGCAAAGCGTCCGCAGCCAGATTCCCCAGTGAGGCTGATTCACCATATGCACGCGTCAATTCAACCGGCGACTGCGCCACCGTTTGTTGAACCACTTCATCAAGTTGCTTATTCCAGCCGTCAATGACCTGTTTCGTCTGCGGATCGGGCTTCCACTCATCAGCGAAAATGGTTTTAAGCTCAAAATTTTTCACCGTAAACTGATGCGGCTTCGTGTAGTCCAGTACCAGTTTCCCCACATCAATGCCGCCGCTGTCGGTCGAGAGGATCAGCGTCTTGCCTACTTTAATCGGTTCCGGCGTACCGACATGCGCATGGCCCGTAATCAGAATATCCAGGCCTTTTACCTGGCTTGCGGTTTGAATATCTTTATCCAGGGCACGGCGTACGTCGGTTCCCCCCACACTGGACTGACGCGCTGGCGTGCCTTCATGAACCAGCAATACGGTTAAGTCGACTTTTCCTTTCAGTTCATCGAGATAGCCTTGCAGCCACTTAATTTCATCCCGCGCTTCAATACCTACGCGCGTTGCCGCGGAAACGGTATCATTGAAGGCAAATACGCCGTGCAAACCAATGACGCCAATTTTCACACCCTCTTTCTCGATGATGGTATAAGGCTTATCCCAGAATAATTTGCTGCTGTTCTGATAGAATATGTTGCCCTGGACAATAGGGAATTTAGCCTGACTTAGCTGTAATAACGTATTATCCCAGCCATGATCAAATTCATGATTACCTATCGTGACAGCATCAAACGACATGGTATTCATAATATCAATAATTGCTTTTCCCTTCGTTAAACTACTAATATAAGGACCCGTAAAATAGTCACCCGCATCAAAAAACCAGGTTGCTTTACGTTTTGCTTTTTCCTCTTTTACCAGGGTGGTGATATTCGCCCAGCCTCCAACATCGCGTTTGCCGTCAGCAATCCAGGGGACTTTATAAGGCTCCACATGAGCATGGAGGTCATTGGTGTAAATAAGAGTGACATCCTTGGCGCAGGCCCAAAATGGCAAAGACAACAGAACACCTGCGGTAATCGCTTTTATATTCACAACTCGTTCCTTTCATTTATATAAAGATTCGTTACTTTACGTTCTGAAAGCATTTTTTATGCGAGTCCGCTCACACAATCAACCAGGAGTTATGAGGCAAAATCAGCGACCTCTTAAAATCGTTGGTGAATCATATTGGCTATATTTACGATTAATACCTGCAAATCGTTTGGTTGCCGAAATTTGGGGCTACCACTATCGGCATCTTCAGATTACAGTTGGCCAGACTACAGACTGGGATATCCGGCATTACACTGTCGGGCATGCGGGAGTTATCCTCCGCTGTTTGATGAACAACAATTTAATGAATGGCTTTCTGTTCACTTAAGCGCATATGCCTCAGAAAACGGTTATTTTTGCCCTGAATGTTATAGCCAGGAAACTATTTGTTATGGTTATAACCCACAGAGAACACAGCGCATACAGTGCCGAGCCTGCAGAAAAGTCTGGACACCAAAACGGCAAACAAAAAGAAAAGTCGTCCCTCCAGAACGAATTGAAACGGTTTCACTCATTGTGCTTTTCCAGGGGAGCTGTACAAAACAGAAGCTGTATGTGCTACTCAGCTTCGACGCCGACCGCGGTAGTGTTCTTCATATCTCCACAAATTTTACTCCGCATGCCAGCGGTGAAACCTTAAGGTATCACTGGCGCGGGGATATTGAGCCTGATTTGCACTATAGCGATATCGTAAATCGCGTTGATATGCGTGAAATGCAATTTCTACATCGGAGCCAGTTTGATGAAATTCAGTATGGAAGTGCGGCTCTCAAACGTAACGCCAGAGGTGCAATTCTGCGTCCCGTTATCTCGGCTCATGGGCATTTTCGCGTGCTGAACATCCTTTTTCCTCAGGTAAAGAAGCACGTTATTTCACATGAATGCTTTCTTCGAGGAGCCGTTATTACCGCCTGGGCAGATCTGTTTCGCCAGCGGCAAGGTGAGCTTTGGTTTATAGAAGAGGAAATCAATGAAGCTGAGAGTGATATACCCTGGAGTTTTCTGAGAGCATCACAGCACGGCTGGTGGCAAACTCAGTGGCAGCTTTGGGGGCAGGGGAAAAACCGCAGGATGGTATGTCCTTTGACAGGGGGGGATAAGCGTAACGCTAAAATACTCTCTTTAACTGCCAGCCGGAACTTTAGCCATTGGCTATACAAACAAGCTGAATTTTCGCACAGTGCCAAACTATCCGCTGGGCACGTAATGCAAATTCTCCTTTCTCTGGCGAATGAGTATAACGATAAACTTTCACAAACGTTGTTTGACACGAGTGCCGGCTAAATTTATTCGGTGATAAAATTATACCCTACGTTTCTGGTATATAGGTTAAGGGTTCATGGAGATACATGAACCCTTTTAACATCAGCTGTGCAATCAATGAGTAATTAAAACTAGCCGATCAATTGCTAATGTTTTTATTACATCGTTTTATTAATTTGCATGAATGGATGCCGCAGTGATTACGTCAGTAAGCTCCGTTTCGTTAAACAATCTCGCACGATAGGCCTCCCCAGGGAATTGAGGCGCGCCATCAGGTAATGAAATCACATCGTAGATAGAGGCAATCATATTACCGTCTACATCACTGATGAAGAATGAACGAGCATGACAGGTGAAAATAGTGAAATAATCACCATGATCAAACACGCTTCCCATAAAGTCAGTCCATTGGATGATAGGTGTCGTTGGGAGTTCAATAGGTGCATGGATTTCTACTGCAGTTTTGGCTGCCAAGTCTACGGCATAGAAAAGAATGCGTGCTGGATCTGTTTGATAGGCATCCGTGGTTGCTTCGTCATTTATCGGGCGAATAACAGGGCTTCCATTTGCATCAACGCAAGATCTGTTATCAAAGACAGATAAGACAAATTTACCTACGGTAGGGTCGATATTTGCTGAAAATGCACTGTTATTAGTGATACATACAGTGTGGGCTCCATTTTCATAGTGAGCAATACCAAGGTTATCAATATGAATAGTTTCTGGATCCACCGGGAATTGGGAGTTGAAATTACCTGTGTCGATCGCCCATAAGATACTGCCATCAACGATAGAAATACCAAAAGTAGTACTTGTTGTACGTGAATGGACAACAACGGCTTCTTCGTTATTTGGGCTGCTTGCAATCCATGTTAGTGAGTTAAAATGAACATCATTAGGGGTATTGTTATTCAAGATTTGAGAGCCACTATACTCACTGGTATAGTTTTTCGCCCAAATCATTTTCCCTGTCTGATCGTTGAATTTTAGCACCAGAGCGTCTTGCGCCATCGTATTGGTTATACGATTAGGGCTATCGGAGCCAAACATATAAATGTCGCCCGCTGAGTCCCAGACTACATCGTGAGTATTTGCATAGTGATTGCCATCAGCATCACGCATATCGAATTCAAGGACGACATTACCCATAATGTCAATTTTGAAGAAGCGACGACCATACCACGACATATCTTCATCGCTACCGGTATAGAGGTAGCCATTGTGGATACGCAAAGGCTGGAGATGATAAACCGATAAAAAGTTAAAGCGCAGGTCACCATTTTGGTCATAACCACGGCCTGTGGATTCCATTAACCAGCTGTTTCCCCATACAGAGGTAAAGAGTGCAGGATCGGTTTGTTCAATATCGAGGTGGAAGATGACAGATGTATCATATACCTGATTTTCCGTACTAATAGTGAATGCTTGATTGAAAACTTCAGTTCCAGTTTCATCCTTAAACACGACCTGCACGCTGTTTGCATATTGCGCATAAAGACCAATAACAGGAATTTTTATGGTTTGCGAAACGCCATAAATGAGATCCGATGCATAGGAAAAATCTACGCTGGTTGGGCTAGTCGTCCGTTTTGATACGGTATAAGAGTAGCTTACAGGCGTATCTGAGGTAAAATAAATATATGCAGCGAGCTGGTTGTCGGCTGGAGCAAGTTCAGTTTTAACATAAGTAATAGTCATGATTGTATTCCTTTTTTTCGTTCAATGAGATATATATTTTTTGTTAGCGAAATAAAACATCGCCAATAAAAATAGCGAGCAAATAAAAGCCTGACGGATAATTTAATGCTGTGGTGGTTAAAAAATATTTTGTATTGAAATTCTCCTCTTATAAAATTACTGAGTAAACAGGGTATGGTTAATCAAGCGGCAAATCTCGGTGTGCCATATTATCTGCTGGAATAAACCTGCCAAATATTTAGTGCCTATTCAGGATACATCTTTCGTGAAAGCTGAAAATGAACGCCATCCTTTATTTCCGTCCAGTTGCCGCCCCACTCAACATCAACAGCTAACTCCTTAGCGGCCTGAAACACAGCCATTGCTATTGTCTGGTAATGTTTAAACTCCCATGATGCTGTGCCGTTTATGACTGCGAATACATCGACGGCGTGCCCTGTTAAATGCCTGCTTTTTGACGTTAATGATTTTCCTGCTGCCAATAGCTCAAGCTGCCGTTTTTGGTTTCTTACCCCTTCTGAAATACCAAAATCAATAGGCGATAATTTCAATGCTTTTCTCATTACATCAGAGAGATCCTTATGTACACCTTTAAGATTCTTTTCAGTCGTTTTACTAAATTCATGATTTATCATTACTATCTCCAGAGATTTTTTTCCAGTAATAATTGAGAGCTACAACACCCATTGCACCTGATATACCGCTGACGGCAAGGGAAGTATGAAATACTGTTCCCAGGCTTTGGGACATCAATCCAGCAAGTACACCGGTGAATCCTGACACAATAATTTGTGCTACTGCCGAAAATAAATTTCTTCCTGACTGGCCCGACTTAACGTCAAGGAGATATCTAACAAGACCTCCCCATGAACCGAATAATATTATGTAAATCCAGCTAAAAAATGCATTTGATGATGGGTCTTTCCATGGCAAAACAATTACCTCCATAGGTGAGTTAATAACGAACTTTACCTCATGATGAGATTATTTTTTCCTGACCGAAAAATATGTTTTTGCTTTGCAGTAAATAATAAACGTTGAGCGACCCCGTTTTGTGATGAATGTCACACGGAATGCAATTAATAGATTTTGTCGATCAATTAATGCTGAATGATAGTTATGTATTATTGATATTAATAATTATATTTAGCAGTGGAATACATAAGAGGAACCAGTAGGAGAGGGGGATTCCGGTAGCGCGATAATTAACGGATTCAGTAAAGAAATCATGCTGTAATCGTAACGCTCAGACCTTCAAATTTCGTGGTCTTACCCGAGACGTTTCGCTCCAGCGGCAGATCGGGAAAGGGATAAAGCTTTTGTACTCTGGATTTGGAAAACGGGAAGAGATAAGCCAATGCGCTGAAGAGTGAATCAGGGGCTGGGATGGAGTGACTTATTATTGGAATCAGGGACATGCTGCTGCATCAATTCAACGATCCAATCAATAAAAACGCGCAGTTTGGCGTTCACATGGCGGTTCGGGGGAAATGCCAGGTACAGGGGCATTGGATTAATACGCCAATCTTCAAATAGCGGAATCAAGGAGCCACAAGCCTGATGTGCTGCCGCCATATAGACGGGTAGCGCAATCACGCCTAATCCCGCTAGCCCTGCTTCGAGGTAGGCGTTGCCATCATCCACTGCAAGCACATAGCTGGCCTTGATTTCAATATGTTCACTCTCACCGTGCAGTACCAGAGGATCAATCTTACCTGTGCGTGAGGACAAGAATCCCACTATGCGATGGTCCGTGTTTTCCAGCTCTCGCGGGTGCGCAGGGACGCCGAGGCGTTCCACATAGCTCGGTGCGACGTAAACGCCGATTTGCAAATCGCCGACATGGCGTGCGATCAGGGACTGGTCATTTATTTCGCCGCCCCGCAGGACGCAATCCACATTATCGCCGATCAGATCCACCACCCGGTCACTTACGCCCATGTCGAACTGTATATCAGGGTAGCGTGCGTGAAAAGCCAGTAGCGCGGGTATCAGCACCAGGCGGGCGAGAGGAGTGGGCACATCTACCCGTAGCCGTCCCCTGGGCGTCATCGCCGAACTGGACAGGCTGTTTTCAGCATCTTCCATGTCCGCCAGCAGGCGGATGACGCGCTCGTAGTAGACCGCGCCATCAGGAGTGACGCCGAGCCTGCGGGTAGTGCGATGGAGCAGCCTGACGCGCAGGCGCGCTTCCAGCTGCTGAATAAGCTGCGTCACCGTGGTTTTGCTCATATGAAGCGTCTGGGCAGCCTTTGTGAAACTGCCTGCCTCCACCACGCGAGCAAAGGCGCGCATCGCATCGAAACGATCCATCCCTTGTCCTCTCTTTTCACCGATTGTTTGGATATTACAAACAATGATGGACAAAGTCGCTTGTTTATCCGCCCGATCTGGCACCTGTAAAGTGTCTTTATGTTCACCGGGCAGATTTCGCCCCATTACAAAGGTGTAAATATGACGACACGCGAAGCTGTTTTTCCCTTCGGACGACATGCGCTCTATGAGCGTAATCGGTATTCACCCGCCATCAAATCTAACGGATTCCTGTTTGTTTCGGGGCAGGTTGGCAGCCGGGAGGATGGTTCGCCTGAAGAGGACCTCAACGCGCAGGTCCGACTGGCATTCGATAACCTCAACGCTGTTCTTACGGCTGCGGGCTGCACGTTCAGTGACGTGGTTGACGTTACCCTCTTTGTCGTCGATCCCGAGTCAAACCTCGACGCTATCTGGAGTATCCTGCCAGAATATTGGGGGGAAGCGCCTTACCCGACGCTGACCGGGATCGGCGTGACGTGGCTGTATGGATTCCAGTTTGAGATTAAGGTGATTGCCAGGCTGCCCTAGCGTTACGGGTCTTTTCGCCAGTCGAAAGATAAGGTAGTGTTTCCAGTTAGCCAGAACGCCCCCTGTTTTGGTGTTGTGTTCATACCCGAGCCAGTGCTAGTGGGCTTTACTGCCGACAAAATAGGTATAGGTGAGCAAACACGCGGTCACAATGAACAGTAACGCTGGCCATAAAAACCTCAAAAGGGGACATTATTCATCAATTCAACTAATTAGAGGCATCACCTGGTTGAGGATATTATGCGCCAGGTGATGGAGTCGGATCATGCCGCGTTTGATTATCAGATATAAAATATCAGGCAGGGCGAATTAATAAATAAGTCAGTTCAGGGCATTGGCGCTTAACTCTTGTTTATTATAATGGTGGATGATTTGTACTTTTCTTACATCGGGATGCCCTTGTTGAACGTGTGATTTTGCGCCATGAAATTACTTTGATTTAGCGTGAAACATATTGAGATGGGCAGGGAGATTGACAATA
This sequence comes from Enterobacter sp. ECC-019, assembly GCF_043974075.1. Classification (NCBI taxonomy): domain Bacteria; kingdom Pseudomonadati; phylum Pseudomonadota; class Gammaproteobacteria; order Enterobacterales; family Enterobacteriaceae; genus Enterobacter; species Enterobacter sp. ECC-019. The sequence goes on along the minus strand of NZ_CP143759.1, from coordinate 3,686,274 downwards.
TCCATCAACACGCCGCGTGAGAGGTGAATATATCCATCAGCTTTGAGCTTTGACAAAATACGCATTATCCCGCTACGCGAGAGAAAGGAACGGTCCATAATATAACTTGCCGCAGTCACGTTGATTCTTAATTCAGTTGGTTCATCCATTAAATCAAGAAGATGGCTACGAATGATTTCATATGCGGACAGTTGAGAGACCGTCAGGCAATAGGCGTAAACTTTAGCTGCCGTATAATCCTGGAGCGTGGCTAAAGATTGCCAGAGATGATATTGTTCGACGGTTTCGTAAAATTTCATTTGTGGAATCAGCAATAACTTTGAGGTCTCTTTGGCTCTGGCATACAGGTGTCGGGAATAAGACAGTCGAATATTGGCGCCAAAAATAAAGGGAGCGTTTTCAGCATTTAACACGATACCATCACTGACTCGGAAAAGCTCCACACTGCCCTGAAGTAAAATGATGCAGTGACGCTCATTACTTTGCGTCAGGCTAATATGTCGCCTCTTGGGTATCGTGATGGTCTTACTTTTATCCACAATGGATTGAATCAACTTTTCTATGTCTTCCGTGGGCTTGGCGATGTTTTGTAATATGTCATCTCTAAGTGTTTTTTTGCTATACATCGTTATCATATCCTTTAAAAACAATGAGTTAATTATATCCCAATAGAGTTGGCTGGCTAAGTATGTTGTTTAATTCAGTCCAGATGTAGACTAACTGAATCTTGTGGGGTGATTCTTACTGTATTAAATTATGTGGGTAAAATACACCCGCCAGATAATATCAGTCAATATTATTTTACTGATATAGATGAACATATCCCCTCCCTTATATTTCAGGAGGGGTGGGGTATTATTATCTATGCCGATAAATACGACTTTGGTTTCACATTTATTCGTTTTAGTCATTGAAGTTCAGACTCCAGAGGTGGATATGTTCAATTCAGACGTGAGTAAAAAAGTAGCATTAACTTTATTCGTGCTTTGCTCATATGGCGCGATGGCTGCAGATGGCGAGATAAAATTTACAGGCAGTATTATCGATCAAACCTGTAGCATCGATAGCATGTCTCATAATCAGACGATACAGTTAGGTAAAATCGCGAAAAATGCGCTGAGTGGTTTTGTAGGCGCGAAAGCGGCAGCGACGCATTTTAGTTTAATTGTTAAATCGTGCCCGGAAACTATTACCGGAGCCACTGTTAAGTTCGATGGCGACGGCGATAGCCTTTATCCCAACTTACTGGCATTAGATGCCGGGAGTGAGAAAGCGACAGGCGTTGCTGTACAGATTGCGGATAAAACAGGGAAAGAGATTCCGCTACACTATTCCTCTAGCGAATTTCCTCTAACAACGGGAATAAATACGCTTGATTTTACGGCGCGATATGTTTCAACGGCGAGTACGGTGACAGCAGGCAGTGCTAATGCTACAACGCAATTTACCATCATCTATAAATAATAAATGAAGGTTCGTGAGGTAATTGATTGGGAAGATATATAGTGATGCTTGTAATGATACTACTTACAGCTAGTGTACAGGCGGGCGTTGTTATTGGTGGAACACGAATTATATACCCGGAAGATAAAAAAGCCGTCTCGTTAACCGTCATGAATAGCAACACATCTGGCGTTTATCTAGTTCAAAGCTGGATTGAGTCAGATGAGCCAGGGAAGTTGTCGCCATTTATTATTTCACCACCGCTTTTTCGCATCGGCTCGGGGGAAGAAAATATACTGCGCATTGTATTTGTAGGCGGGGTATTACCACAAGATCGCGAATCGGTATTCTGGTTAAACGTGAAATCTATTCCCGCCGTGGAAGATAACTCGTTGTCGGATAATGCATTACAGATGGTCGTGAAATCGCGCATTAAGCTGTTTTATCGGCCTGCCGAACTACCTGGTACGCCAGAATCATGTTGGCAAAATTTACAAGTGAGCCATGAAGGTAAACGACTGATTATTAAAAACTCTGGGGCTTATTATGTTTCGCTCTATTCTTTGCGAGTTGATGGCAAAGAATATGATGATGTGAGCATGATTCCGCCGAAAGGGAATGTTGTTCTGACAGTGAAGCAGGCCTCACGGTTAGTCTGGCGAGCTATTAATGATTATGGCGGCATTGCACCGGAGGTTCACCGTCAGTTGTAGGAAATATTATGGCCAGAACATCATATCATCTGGTGATAACCCTCGCGCTACTGAGCCATTGTCCTGGGTATGCGCGGGAGTCATTTAATATACATGCCCTGGAACTGGATAATATCAACCAGGGTGATATTGATATCTCGGCATTTACTCAGGATAATAGCCCGGTGCCGGGGATTTATTTCGTTAAGGTATATATTAATGGCAAATCACAAGGTGAAGCAAAAAGTATTTATTTTGTTAGTTATCATGATGGAAAACTATATCCTCAACTTACTCCTCTGATGCTAAGATATTGGGGGGTTAAGGTTGATGCTTTTACAACGGTGCATGAACAAAATGAAAACACCCCCATTGATAATATTGCAGATATTATCCCAATGGCATCCGTTGATTTTATATTTAACCAACAACGGCTGAATATCAGTATTCCACAGGCTGCCATGTATAATTCTGACCCAGATGCCATCAAGAGTGTTGATTGGAATGAGGGCGTTTCCTCTGTATTTCTGAATTATAATTTTAATGGTGGTCAGGGAGGGGCAATCGACAACAGTAAAAATTATTACGCCAACTTGCAAAGCGGCGTTAATGTGGGGGCGTGGCGTTTACGTAACTACTCAACATGGCAATACGATGATAAATCGGGGGACGACTGGCAATCCATTAGTAGCTATTTACAACGTGATATTGCACTGTTGAAAAGCCAGTTTATTTTAGGTGAGAGTAATTCGTTCGCTGGTATCTTTGATAGCATACCGTTTCGCGGCGCGCAGTTAGCCTCCGATGACAATATGTTATCGGATAAGCAGCGAGGTTTTGCGCCGGTTATTCGCGGCATTGCGCATTCCAACGCGGAAGTGACGGTAAAACAAAATGGCTACACGATTTTGCGAACCTACGTCACACCGGGAGAGTTTGTGCTGAATGATCTCTATCCGATCGCATCAGGGGGAGATTTAACCGTCACCGTACGAGAAGCCGATGGCCGTGAACAGTCGTTCACACAACCTTATGCCGCCACGCCATTGATGCAGCGTGAGGGGCGGCTGAAATATGCGCTCACCATGGGGAAATACCGCAATCGCAGCGATGAACCTGTTTTCGTACAGATGACGGCGATATATGGGCTTTCCCACGGAATGACGTTTTATGGAGGCACCCAGCATAGTGATGGCTATTGCGCTTATGCGCTGGGATTAGGCGCCGGGTTGGGGAGGATTGGCGCAGTGTCGGCTGATATAACGGTCGCGCAGTCGGGGAAAGATAAAGGGGTATCGTATCGTCTGCTGTACTCAAAAAACGTGCAGGCTACCAGAACCAACGTCACTCTTGCGGGGTATCGCTACTCTACGGGCGGGTTTTATACCTTCGGCGATGCGTTGGATCCGCAAGTGAGAAACGCTGGGGAAAATCGTCGCCAGCGGGTGCAACTGGATATCAGCCAGCCAGTGGGCGAGGCAGGGTCGATATTTCTGTCGGCCTGGCAGCAAAGCTATTGGCACCGAATGGGGAATGAACTTACGTTAAGCGGTGGGTGGAACGCTCGTTATCGCGAAATAAACTACAGCATTTTTTATTCTCAAAATAAATCGAATGATAGTGCTTGCAGTCAGGACAAACAGCTCGCAATGAATATCCAGATCCCGCTGACTCGCTTTCTCCCTGATAGCTGGGCAAGCATTAGCATGACCAGTTCCAGGAAAGGAAATAGCCGTATGCAACTGGGAATAAATGGCACGGCATTGGATGATCGGAATTTTAGCTACAACGTTGCGCAGGGGTATACACGCGGTTCAGGGAGCGATGGCAACCTGGGGGGCAGCTATAAAGGACGTTATGGGGAAATTAGCGCCGGATATAGCAATAACAATGATCAACATCAGCTGAATTATGCGGTGAAAGGTGGGATGGTGATCCACCCTTACGGCGTCACATTATCACAACCCCTTGCCGAGCAATTCGCGATAATCAGAACGCCCGGCGCCAAGGGCGTCAGGCTGCTAAATTATCCCGGCGTGATGACCGATAAATGGGGCAACGCAATTGTTCCTTATGTGACGCCTTACCGGAAAAATAACCTTGCATTAAATGTTGAAGAGCTGGATAGCGATATTGATGTTAATTCATCGGTAGCGACAGTTATTCCGACGCGGGGCGCAAGCGTGCTGGCGAATTTCAATACGCGCCAGGGCGCCAGGGCGTTATTGACGCTGACCTATAAGAAACAGCGAATACCGTTTGGCGCTATTGTGACTTCCTCATCGGGAAGCAGCGGTATTGTGGATGATAATGGTCGAGTCTATTTATCTGGTCTACAGCCCAAAGAGCAATTGACGGTAACCTGGGGCAAAGCGCGTTCATGTTTGGCGACGCTAAAACTCCCTCCAGCGGAAAATGAGACAGTACTCCATCTCAGGGAGGTATGTGATCAATGAAATTTCAACGATGCTTTCTTTTGTGGCTGTTGTTAATCATTTTGCTGGCGCTGACGTTAAAAACATATGCTTATTGTTCACCATCTGGAGGCTGGGATAATCGACCGCTGACTTTCAATTTCCCCCTTAAAATTATGGTTGCTGTGGACAAGCCGATCGGCAGTGTGATTTATGAAACGGAGATTACGGAAGATCATAACCGGGTGACTTATGCAATGTGCGTTGGGCAAAACACACGAGGTGTGAAATACCTTAATGGCTGGGTAGCCGATAGCAATGGGATTGCCGAAACAAATGTTTCAGGGGTCGGTATCCGAATCCATTGGGTATACGATGGAAGCGTAGTACAAGTGCCCACGGATCCCTATGCCATGACATGGGGACCGGTATTGGTATGGAAAGAGGGACCTCGATGGAAACTTGAGTTAATTAAAACAGGGCCTATTTCTGGGGGAACATTGAAAACCGGAAACTATGCCGTTTATGGCGTAGGTGGTGTGCTGATTAGTCGGCTTGTTGTCGCTGGAGGTGGGAATATCGTGTCGCCGGGTTGTTCTGTACTTTTATCCAGTATTTATGTTCCTCTGGGAGATCATCTGAAATCGGAACTCGGCAGCTCTGGAAAAACAACGTCATGGCAACCGTTTAATATCCGGTTAATCTGCAATCCAGAAACCCGGATTAATGTGCGTATTGATGCGACCGCTGAGATATCTTCTGTGCCAGGCGTAATGAAACTGGACCCGCAGAAGGGGGATATGTCGGCGACGGGCGTCGGGATTCAGCTTTGGTATAGCCATAACGAGGGACGACCCGTCGAATTTGGGCGGGAAACTTACTATAAAACCGTCCAGACTGGCGGTGGCGAGGTGGTCAGGTTTCAGGCACGATACTATCAGACAGGAAAAAGGGTCACCGCAGGTAAAGCGGATGGTACGGCAATGTTTACGCTTACCTATCGGTAATAGTATTAAACGGTGGTGGTGCTTGAAGTCAACCATCTTAAGTCAATGGAAAATTAGGAAAAGAGAAAGCTGAAACAAGGCTCACGATTATTCCTGGTGCGGAAGTTACTACAGGTATGAATGGTGCTCATGAGTGCCATGATATTCAATTTAAGGAGGATGTCTTTTTACATATATTATCTATATAAAAGAAAAGAGCGCTTAGATTTTTTAAAAATGATTTTTTTAAACTCATGCGCTCTATTCTGCACGATAATTTTTGCGGTTCTCTACAATTTTATCTTACAGGGAAATCTACACTTAAACCAACACCAACTTCTTTAATATCAACATAGCGGGAAAGATGAATCTTGGCAGTAAGATCTGTACAATGGCAAGGATAAAGAGTTTCTGCGGAAAGTGATTTTAGATATTTTCCTGTTTCATCCAATAATTTATTGTCTGCATTCATTAGATGAAAGCCACCTATTACTGAATTAATCTGTGAAACGCCTGTAACCTTTTTAGCATATTCAATGATATTGCAAATTCCGGCATGTGAACAGCCCGTAATAATGATTAGACCTTGTTTCGTTTCTATCACCAGTGCTGAGTCATCAAGCACATAGTCATCTGTTAATTCGCCGTTTACACCAAGTGTATGTCCCACTGGTTCTTGGGCTTCAAATTTGTTAATCCGAGGAACTTGTCCTAAAAAAGTCATATGTTCTGACAGTTTCAGTGGTTCGATGGTACTAACTATTTTAAAGAAATATTCTTTTTCATCCTGACGATGGCTCATGCCAATGGGTTTTGCTTCGAAATATTTAGGCATTAATGCTGCAGGGTGTGCTATGATATCTATTGGCTGTTTGATTTTTTTTATTGTGCGGTCATAGTATTGTATTAAATGATTTAAACCCCATGTATGATCATTATGACCATGTGAAAAGACGATTTTATCAATGGATGTTAGATCGATAGAGAGTAACTGTGCATTTTTAATAAAAACATCAGAATATCCAACATCAAACAAAATTTTTAACTCATCACACTCAATGTAATAGGAAACTCCCGGCTCTCCAATCAGATACTCATCGATAAAAGTATTGTTATCAACTAAGACTGTTAGTTTCATGCGGTTAAAGTCCAATGTCACTTTCCTATATTAGGTATAACAGAATTTTAAAAATCGACTAATAAAAATACCACTCATTCAGCATTGTGTCAAAAAAAGTCAATCTTTTTCGATGAAAATATTACTCTTAAATACATTGTCGGAAAGAGTCTCATCATTAACAGGCTACAGCTGTTCAGCAACTGATTGTCTGGAACAATCAGTTCGTGCTGCGTAGTTTAATTTAAAATAAAATTTTCGACTTCCGCCTGCGGTTTGATCTTTTCCTTTTTTAATTGTATTTGATGTTTTTAACAACAAAAAGAGAAAATAACCTCTGCCTGTTTCTTTGCATTGGGGTCAATACCTTGAGCAAGAAGCCTTTTGGCTTCATCACTGTGTTGTCTTGCAACAGCAAGTGAAACAGCAGGGTAGATTCCTGTGGAGAAAATTTTTGCTTCTCCTGGAAGCGGTAAGCCATCTGCCAGTATTTGGAAACCTTGGGGGTAACGCGAAGGAACATACCGAAGCCATCGGTCAGCTTGTATTCCTTATCGAGGGGTTTGGCGTTTTTTACTTTGGTATTGGTATGGCTTCGAGTGGTTTTTAGTGAACGTGAAAGAAGGTATAACCAGCTGATAGAAATGCAGAAAGCAGACGTCAGTGAACGTCTGCTTTCCTTAATTTGGCTCCTCTGACTGGACTCGAACCAGTGACATACGGATTAACAGTCCGCCGTTCTACCGACTGAACTACAGAGGAATCGTGTGAACGAGGCGCATAGTAGCGACCTCAGTACGCCTTGTCAAAGGGTGAAAACGCACTTTTCGTTCGTTTGCCGACAATTTCAGCAAATCGCTGATTTTATGGCAAATTCGCGTTGAAATTACACAGCAAAAAGCGCCGCCCGCAGGCGGCGCGCAGGATCAGAACAGTACGGAGTAGTTCAGACCAAAGGTACGTCCACGGCCTTTATAGGTATACAGGCCCGGTGCACCGTAAGTTGGGCTATACAGCCCCGGCGCGCGCTGGCCCCAGGCGGTGGTGTAGTCTTTGTCCAGCAGGTTTTCCACGCTGAAGCTGACCTTACCCACCGGCAGGGCGTAGCTGCCCAGGAAGTCGACCGTGTTATAGCCATCGATCTTCTTGCCGTCGGAGTCTGACACGTCAAAGGTCTGCGTGCTCTGCACGCGCAGGGTCCAGTCGCCCGGCGCCCAGTTGACCCATGCGCTGGCTTTCGACGGGCTGGCGCTGTCGACCGTCAGCTTCTCCCATTTGCCGTTTTCGCGGGTTTCAGACTTGATGGCGTTAAAGTTCGCACCGGTGCTCCAGTCGCTGTCGGTGAAGAAATAGTCCACCTGACCTTCCACCCCGTAGATACGACGCTTGTCGTCTTCCAGGTTGATGGTCATATCCGTCTTGTTGATGGTGATGGTTTTATCCGAGAGCGAGTAATACGCCGCAACCTGCGTGCGCAGGTTATCGCCGGTGTAGCGCCAGCCCAGCTCATAAGCGTTGACCTTGATACCGTCCAGCGTCGAGTCGTTCACGTTGACGCTGTTCAGCAGGCGATAGTGACCGTTGCTGAGCTGATAGGTGCCCGAGCCGTAGTACTTCGCCAGGTCCGGAATTTCGAAGCCCTGGGAGAAGTTAAACCACAGCTGCTGCTGTTCGGTCAGGCGACCGAGGATCCCAGCGTTGAACAGGAAGTTGTTGTAATCGGTTTTCCCGCCCGGCACCGCGTCTGCGGAGGTGGCTTTCCCGGTGGCGATGGCCTGCTGCTGGGTGTAACCGACAAAGTCGTCCACCTTGTTTTCGGTGTACTGATAACGCACGCCGCCGCTCAGGGTGATGGCGTCAATGTCGTAGCTGGCCTGCAGGAACGGGGCGAGGTTGGTGATGCTGTAGCCCGGGTAGCGGCCCACGTTGTAGGCGTTATCCAGCTCCATGCCGCCGCTCGCCGCAGCTTTGCTCAGGTTAAAGAACTGCTGGTTGGCATCAAAGGTTTCGTGGTCGGCATCCACACCCCAGGTCAGCGTTAAATCGTCCACTGGCTTACTGTTCAGCGTCAGCTTACCGCCGTAAAAATCGGTTTTCTGCTGTGACGCGCCGATGCTGCTTACCACGCCTTTGGTCAGGGTCGGGAACGGATAATAGGTCAGGCTCTCGTCGCGATAGTAAATCTGCGCGACCAGATCCTGGCCCCAGAAGTCGGTATTGGAGTACTGCAGGTTAATCAGATGGCGTTCGGTACCCGGTACGCGGTCAGAATCAAGATTACCTTTGTTGTAGGCGGTCGCATCCCCCGTTACCGCCGAGAAGTTCTTCCCGAGATACAGCCCATGCTTGCCGTCGGACTCGCTCTTGTAGTACTGCGTCGTCAGCTGCAGCTGCTGGTGATCGTCGATGTTGATGGTGCCTGTCCCCATCACATCGATACGGTCGGAATACTGGAGGCCGGTCTGGGTGTTATCAATAATCACCTCGTCGCCGTTGCCGTCATACCAGCCGCCGTAGCGTTGATACGACACCGACAGACGACCGGAGGCATTGTCATTGCCGCCGCTTACGGCTGCCGACACGTTCTCATCGTGGTCGTTGTGGCTGTTAAATCCGCTCTTGGTCCCGGTCTGGAACTCAACTTCGGTTTCCGGCTGGCCCTTTTTGGTGACGATGTTCACCAGGCCGCCGGTGCTGCCGCCGCCGTAGAGTGAGGTAGCGCCGGAGATCACTTCGATACGGTCAATGTTGAACGGATCGATAGAGTCCAGCTGGCGGCTGTCGCTGCGGGACGAGTTCAGGCGAACGCCGTCCACCATCACCATCATGGAGCGGCCGCGCAGGTTCATGCCGTAGTTGGTACGCCCCTGGCTGCTGACGTCCATGCCCGGGATCAGCTGCGCCAGCACTTCTTTAATCTCTTTCCCGCCCTGAACCTGCTGCTCAATTTCAGCCCGCTCAATGACCCAGGTTGTCTGCGCCATCTCCGCCACGCTGCGGTGCGCGCGGCTGGCGGAGACAACGATATTTTCTTCCTTTTGTTCTTCCGCCCACGCAGAGGTAGAAAGCATTGCAAGCAAGCAAGGATTTAAAACCCAAAGATGAGAACGTTTCATTGTTATGTTGATCCTGATTGTGTGTGTCAGTACTCGGTGGTTTTTGCTAACGATTTAAAAACCGGGTTGCTGTCCGGGCTGGCGGTGGTGCGCCAGTGGATAACGCCGGGGGTGGTGGCCAGCTCAAACGGCTCGTCGGCGTGCGCGCGATTCAAGATCCGCGCCGCGCGCCAGGCCATCAGGCTGAGCTGGGGTTCGGCAATGCCGAGACGGTGCATCCCGGCATTCACGGCGAACAGGCGGTTGCTCTGCGGTCCGTCCCATTCGAGGGTGAAATCGTTGTTGATGCAGAAGGCTTCGTCCGTATCCAGATGCAGGCGATGAGACAGTGGCGCGAGGAACGCGGGCTGCACGGCGCGGTAGCCGGTGGCGAAGATCGTCACGTCGCTCTCCAGCTGCTCGCGGCCGCCGTCGAGATGATGCTGAATGCTCAGACGATGTCCGTTTTCCTGGCGCGTCAGGGACGTCACCGAGCGGGACGGCAGGAGATGCGCCCAGGGTTTTTCACGCAGCACTTCGAAGCGGTGGTACATCGCTCGGTAAATCGCCAGCAGGGACTCGGTGGTGATACCGTCGGACGTCATCTTCTGCTCGTGCAGCATCTGACGACGGGCCTCTTCACCCAGCGTGGAGAAGCTGTCCACGTACTCGGGCGTGAAATACTCGTTGGCAAAGGCGGCTTCATCCAGCGCGTTGTAGTTATTGCGGCGCGATACCCAGTTCAGGCTCAGCGGCTGGCCCCATTCGCCGCGGAAGATATTCAAAAACAGGTCGGCCCCGCTCTGACCGCCGCCGACGACGGTGACGCGCTTGCCCGCAAGATCCGGCGTGCGCAGCATCATCTCGCTGGCGTGGAAGCAGGTATCGTCCTGAGCGGTGACGCAGTCAGGCAGGTTGATCTGTTTGCCAATCCCCACGCAGACGTGACGCGCCAGGAAGCGATCGCGCTGGGTCACCACCTCAAACAGGCCGCTTTTCTCATCAAAGTTCACCTGCTGTACCTGCTGGCTGAAGGCGAGGTTGGTAAGGTTTTCCGCCGCCCAGCACAGGTAGTCGGCAAACTCCTCGCGGGAGACGGTGCGCTGCTCGGTGGTCAGGAAGCGGTAGAACTTTTTGCGCTGCACCAGGTAGTTCAGGAAGCTGTGGCGGTTGGTCGGCTCCACGGCGCTGACCAGGTCTTTCAGGAAACTTGTCTGCATGTGGCAGTCGGGCACCATCATCCCCGGGTGCCAGGAGAAGTGCGGCTTACGCTCAAGGAACAGCGAGCTAAAGCCGTCCAGCCCTTCGGCCAGAGCGGCGATGCTGAGGTTAAACGGGCCAATACCAATGCCGATGAAATCATAGGTTTTCATTGCGCTGACTCCCGGGAGGCGAGAAAAAGAGGGTTATCGAGGTCGGTAACGTAGTTCGGCAGCATGCGGCTGCCGCCGTCGTGTTCGGAGAAGGTCAGTTTGACCGGGTTGAGGATCACGCGAATAATCTGCGGCTTGAACAGGTCGAACGTCGCGAAGCGCTCCGCAAGCTCCGGGTGCGCGGCCATATAGCGTTGTAATACCTGCGCCAGGATCTGATAGAAACGGGTTTCGCTCACGCCGCATTGCAGAGTGAGGCGCGAGATAAAGCGCAGCACCGTCACAAAGTTGCCGGTTTGCAGGTCGTGAATGATGTAATCCGCGCTGAGGCGCGCCGTGACGGCCTTCACCTGCTCCGGCAGGCTCTGCGCCTGCGGGAAATCCTCATCCACCAGGCGCATATCGCCCTGGAAATCTTTTAGCAGAATGCGCTGTGGAATAGAGTCCTTCATCACCAGCGTCACGTTCTGGCCGTGGGCGATCAGCGCCACGCCGTAGCGGCAGAGCAGGTGATAGAACGGGATAACCGTTGCCTCAAACAGCTTTTCCAGCCACGCGTCGGTGCTTAGCCCCGAACGTTTAATCCACGCGTCGATCAGCGGGCGCCCGGCATTGTCGGTTTCCATTAGCGCCGCCATCAGCACCGCCTGCTCACCGTCTTCTAAATAACAGGATGGGTTCTCGCGCCAGATCACCCCCAGCATCTCCTGATAGCGGTAGGGCGCTTTCGGCAACGCGGCATAGCCCGGATGCGATAGATATCCGGCGGCGGGTTCGCCAAGCACCTGCGCGCCAGAGCGGATCAGCGTGGCGTCGGTGGCAAACTGCTGCTGTAGCCAGCGCGAGGCCAGCGGCCCGGCGGCAATGTACTTGCCTGGAATGCCGCGATAGCAGGAGGTGTTGTAGATAGTCAGCGGAAGCTTGATGTCATACGGCGTGCGACGGCTGGCGTTGGTGAGCGTGCGCAGTGACTGCTGCGCCAGATACTCATCGCCAAATTCGCCCAGCTCAACCATCTCTCCGCGCGCCAGCTGCGCCAGGAAATGAATGGCAATTTTCTGCTGCCACTGCCACGGGTGCAGCGGCACCGGCAGCCAGCCGTCGTCAAGACCCAGCGCCTGCCAGCGGGCGTCAAAGCGGGCGCGCTCGGCGTTGTCCATGGCGCTCGCCAGCAGAGCGTTGATATCGCAATCGGCGTCGCTGCTCCAGACCAGATACTCCCGCTGGACGGCAACCCAGTGCAGACGAAAACGTCCGCGATACTCCGGCGCGTACTGACGCAGCGCGTCCAGCCCCCAGCCGCGGCGGCCTTTGTTGAAAATAAACTTCGGGTGACCGCTCATCAGACACTGTAATTCGTCCGGGTCGAGGTGGATTAGCGCGTCCGCGTCCAGCGCTTCACGCGCCTGCAGCAGCTGCATGTCGCCGCGCAGCGTGGCGTAGAGATCTTCCATGTGCTCTGCCGTTTGCGCATCGCTCATCTCCAGCACCGTCGCCAGCTGCAGCAGTGCGCTTTCCGCTTCTACGGCATCGCCGCTGTCGGCGATCAGGCTGTCCGGATCGATATGCAGCCAGCCCCAGATCCCGCGCGCGGCGCGAAACTGCCAGGACTCGTTGCCAATGATAATGCGCCAACTGTCCGACGAAACCGGTTCAGCGCGCAGGGTGCGTTCGTATTCCAGCTCGGCGAGGATCTTCGCCACCATCTCGCGGTTCACTTTCTCCCAGAGCGCGTTCACAGGCCCACCTCGCTGAAGAAGCGGTGACGCTGGCTCATGATCAGGCGCGAGCGTTTGTGCGGGAAGTCGAACTCTTTCATCGTGTCAAAACCGGCGGATGCAAGGTGGCGGAACAGGCGCTGGTTGTCGAAGCGCGGCTCGGCGACGATGCGCGTGGTGCGCGGTTCATCGAGATACAGATAGTGGCTCAGGCCGCGCAGCCAGCTGCGGATGTACTGCGCGCCGCGCCAGTTCTCTTCACCCACCAGCATGTGCAGGCCGCGGTCAAACGGCTGCCAGCGGTAGTGGCGGCCGATGCGGTCTTCCGCCGCCCAATAAAGCTCAAAATAGCCGAACGGCTGGTCGTCGAAGCAGCCGATAACCGGGTAGCAGTAGGTCGAGTCAAGCTGGCGGCGCAGGTAGTTTTCCTGCTCGGCCTGTGGGCCCGCCATCTCCCAGAAGGCGTTCACGCGCGGGTTGTTCATCCATTGGGTAAAGCGCTCGCCGTCCAGCGCCACGTCGGCCACGCGGAAGCTGAGGGTACGCTTAATTTGCGGATCGTAACGACGGTACACTTCGCCCTGCGGGCGGTGAGGACGCAGCGGGAAATACAGCTGACGGCTCTCGTCAAACTGCATCCCGCCGCTGGCCCGTGATTGTTCGCCTTTCAGCCACAGCGGCAGCTGCCAGAAGGTTTCGCGTGCCAGATAGTCCCCGTGGGCCAGGCTAAACAGCGCCTGCGCCTGGGGTTCATCCTGCCAGCTCGCCCAGGGCAGGGTAATGCCGGTCAGCGCGGGTGCGGCAACAAACAGCTGATCCAGGGCTTCGACCAGCCAGCCGTCCGGGATCCCATTCAGACGCTCCAGCACCGCGCTGCCGTCAAGACCCAACGTCAGCGGCAGCGCGCGATCCGTGGCGGTGCAGCGAAAGCCATAGCCGGAATGGACGATATTCGCGATTGCCATTACGCCTTCTCCTTGTAAAACGGGTTGCTAAAGTCGAAATAGATCACCGCCGGATCGGCGATGGTGTTTTCATTGCGATCGTGCAGGTAGCAGAAGAAGTTGCCTTTACAGTTCCAGGTTGGGCTGTCGAGCACGTAGTCGAGGCAGCGGGTCTGCTTTGCCGTGCTGCGCAGTTCCGTCAGCGCGTCGCGCACCCGGGACATCAGGCTCTCCTCGCTGTCGAAACCTGCGGCGGCAAGGGCGGCGGTGACGGCAAGGGTAGAGTTCAGCAGCAGGTAATAAGGGAAGTAGCGCAGCAGCTGGCTATCACCGAAGCGGTTTTCCACCTCCGTTTCGCCCGCCTCTTTCAACCACGCGTCGGCTCCTTCGGTCCACGCGCTGCCCTGGCAGTCGCGGTAGATCAGCCCGACGGGGAAATCCTGCTGCATCTCAACGAGGATATTTTGCTGGTGCGCCAGCAGGACCAGACCGTAGTCCGCCTCGGCGCTGAACAGCGGAAGTAATACGCGGTCGCAATAGGCGTCCAGCCAGCAGCGGGCGGCCTGGGCGAGCGGTAATTCCAGACGCTGACTCAGACGGCGCACCGCGGAGGCCAGCAGGCTATCACCGCCGTCCGGCGCGGCCTGGGTCAGGCTCACCAGCACGTTGGTTTGTGTTTCGGGGGTATCGAACAGCAGGTTGACGCGCAGGGCCATCAGGCTCTCTTCCTGAATAGCGCCGCTTTCGTCACGCAGCCCCGCCCAGCCATCTTCCTGCATCACGCGCATGGTCGGGTAGCGCGCCTGTAATTCCTGCCAGCGTTCCGTTTTCGCCAGGCGCGCCAGGCGCATCCCGCGCTTAACCTCTTTGACCGACAGCGTGCGCACGGAGTTGGTCAGGCGCACGCTGAGGGAGAACTTAATCATGTCGCTGTTGGTTTCGCTGTACAGCGAGCGTGACGAGCTGGTGGGCAGCCACTGCGCGCCCGCTTCACCCAGGTCCTGCAATGAACCGTTTTCCGCCAGACGCTGGCACCACTCCTGCTCCAGCAGATAGTCGGCCTGCCACGGATGCATCGGCAGCAGCCAGCGGGTGTCGGTGAAGTGGCCGAGCAGTTCAGGCGCGCTCTGGGCCGCGAAGCGCAGCAGCCGCTCGCGCAGGGAGACGTTCAGGCTGTCGCCAGCAACGAGCGTGCTCTCAACGGCAAACCACCGCAGCGGGAAGCGGGAGGCGAAATCGGGCAGATAGCGACGCGCCTCGGTTTCGTTGAACGGCTCGTGCGACTTCGGTGCAGGGTGAAACGCGTGGCCGACCAGCAGCGCCTGTTCCGCGTCGGCAAACGTCAGCGGCTTATCGCGCAGGCTTGCCCAGCTGTGGCGTAAATCAATCGCCTGCCAGGTGTGCGCATGGCTTTCGAGAACGCGCTGCTTAAAACGCGCCAGCGTATCGGCGTCAAGCGAGCCTTTTACTGACGGTTTTTCAAGAATTAAATCAACCAGTTGATCAAATGTGACGGCGTCACCGCCATCACTGTTGCTCTGAATAAGGGTTGCCGGGAAACGGTACTGATGATGCTGGGTGGGAGAGAAATAGCGTACCGGAACCCGAAGCGCCTGGGTTTGTGACAGCGGAATATGAATGTCCGGTAACGCATCCGCAGCGGTAGCGGGGAGATAGCGCCAGTCCTTCGTTTCGCGTAACAGGGCGTTTAAAAAACACTGGGCTGCAACGTCTGTACCGGCAGAGCGGGGCAGAGCACGCATAGATGTACCTCATTCCATGATTGATAATAATTCTCGTTATGATATTCATTCTGTTTACAGTCGCAACCATTTTTGCAATATTTGTTTTCATAAACTTCATGATTTCCACACATTTATTGACACTATGTTCACATTCTCATGCGCACTGACTCTGAAATACTGACCGAAAACGTCCCCTCAAAAGCCAACTGGCCCCTGGCGCTATGTGCAGGTTTATTAGGTATCGGGCAAAACGGCCTGCTGGTGATGCTCCCGCAGCTGGTGACCCTGACCGGACTGTCGCTCTCGGTCTGGGCCGGTCTGCTGATGTTCGGATCCATGCTCTTTTTACCGGCCTCGCCCTGGTGGGGACGCCAGAGCGAGCGGCGGGGGTGTAAAGCCGTGATGCTGGCTTCGCTAAGCGGCTATCTGGCCAGTTTCGTCGTCATGGCGCTGGTGGTCTGGGCGATGGCGGCCGGAAGGCTGGATACCATCTGGGGACTGGCGGGGCTGATCCTCTCACGCCTGCTTTACGGACTGACGGTCTCGGGGCTGGTGCCTGCGGCCCAGACGTGGGCTATTCAGCGTGCGGGGCTGGAGAAGAGAATGGCGGCGCTGGCGACGATAAGCTCCGGCCTCAGTTGCGGACGTTTGCTCGGCCCGCCGCTGGCGGCGCTGATGCTCAGCGTCAGCCCGGTGGCGCCGCTCTGGCTGATGGCGATCGCGCCGTTAATCGCCCTGCTGCTGGTGCTTCGCGAAGTCGCGGACCCGCCGCTGCCGCCGGTGGCGCACCAGGCGACCCGACTTCAGGCCTCCATGCTGCCGTTCCTGCTGCTGGCGCTGCTGCTGGCGGCGCTGGTAAGTCTGATGCAGCTTGGGCTGTCACCGCATCTTAGCCCCCTGCTGGAGGGCAATGCCCGGGACATCAGCCATCATGTTGCGCTTCTGCTGAGCCTGGCCGCGCTGGCCACGCTCGCGGCGCAGTTTCTGGTGGTCCGCCCGCAGCATTTCACCCCGGTGACGTTGCTCTGCATCGCGGCGGTGCTGATGGTGGCCGGGCTTGGGCTGATGTCCGTCGCGGGTTTAACGCTGTTCTACGTGGGGATTGTTATCACTTCACTCGGGGCGGCGATGGCAACACCGGGCTACCAGCTGCTGCTGAACGACAGGCTGACCACCGGGAAAGGGGCGGGCGTCATCGCCACCAGCCACACGTTAGGCTACGGCGTCAGCGCGCTGCTGGTGCCTGTGGTGACGCGCTTTTACGGCGAGCAGTCTTTAACGGTGGCCGCATGGGGAATGGCATTGCTGTTTTTAGCGTTGAGCATAGGGGTACGGTCAACCGAGCGTCCCCCTGCTGAAAAACCTTAATGGATCTGGCGGGAGGAATGGCCGCCAGACTCCTCATTTTGCCGCAGACGCTGCAGGGGATCCTGCTGATAAAACTGGCAGAAACGCTGCCACAGTGCCGGGAAACGGGGCGCGAAGAGCTCCGGCGCGCTGAAGAAATACTCTGAGAGTACCGCAAAACACTCGGCCGGGTCGGTTGCCGCATAGGCGTCAATGCTGGCCGCGCTTTCGCCGACCAGGTCTATTTCATCCTGGATGTTATCCATCGCCGCGTGCAGATCGTGCTCCCAGCCCGCCACCTCGCGAAGCGGGATCAGCGGTACTCCGCTGGCGCGATCGCCGTTGCGGGTATCCAGCTTGTGCGCCACTTCGTGAATAATCAGATTAAAACCGGACGCATCGAACGAGTCCTGAATGTCGAGCCAGTTCAGGATAATCGGCCCTTGCTGCCAGCTTTGTCCGGACTGCACCACGCGCTGGTTGTGCACCAGCCCGATATCGTCCTGCCATTCGTCATCCACCACGAACGGTGCGGGATAGATAAGCACTTCGTGGAAACCGTCCAGCCACTCAATGCCGAGCTCAAGCACCGGCAGACAGAATAGCAGGGCGATGCGCGCGTTTTTCAGGGGATCGAGTTCGAAACCCTGCAGTGGAACCAGGCGTTTTTGCTGTAAAAAACGATCCGCCAGCTGAACCAGTTTCGCTTGTTCATCCGGCTTAAGATTCGCCAGAACAGGGATCGTCAGCGCGTCATCCCATGGCAGCGCCATATCCCGGCCAGCCTCATTCGTTTTCCAGGGCCACTTTATCATCGCTTTGCTCGCAAACTCGTCACTTGAACAAAAATGGGAAAGTCAGGTTCGGTTAAGATGCCAGAAAATCGCTCACTACGACAATTCCAGCCTGAATAAACTATCATTCGTACGTAGCGGTGGGTAGCGGTTTGCGGGCATCACCTTCATTTTGTGAAGTCTGTCGTAGCCTTGTCTGTAGTCCCAGTGAATTTATCATTACAGTACTGACAAAGAGAAACTATCGGTGCCTGGAGCACAATGAACGTTAATCTGAATTTCCACACCGCACCGGTTGCGGTAGGTCAATAAGACGCTATTATTTTTGACTTTGTTGCGTATTCCCTGACAGGACATCCAGACGCTATGCCCGTGAATTTTGACCTTAACGATCTTTATGCTTTCAGAGCGTTAGTGGAATACGGTAACTTCCGTGTCGCTGCTGAATCTATCTGCTTATCACAGTCGGCGTTGAGCCGCAGGATTGAAAAGCTGGAAGCCGCGCTGGGAAACCGGCTGTTTGACCGTACCACCCGCCGCGTGGCATTAACGCTATACGGGCAAAACTTTGCTGAACGCTCCGCGCAACTGCTCGACAACGTTGAGTCAATGCTGGCGGATGTTGATAAAGTCAGTGAAGAGCGGACGGGGCTGATCACGGTTGCCACGGTACCTTCCGCAGCCTGTTACTTTATGCCTGATGTGATCCGTCGTTTTCAGTCTCGCTATCCGCGCGTTCGCATTAAGCTCATCGACAGCAGCGCGGGGAATGTGATTGACGCCGTGGCCCGAAGTCAGGCGGATTTTGGCATCTCCTTCGCAGGCAACTTGCCGTCTGAGATCGAATTTTTCCCGCTGGTGGAGGATGTCTATGTTGCGGCATGCAGAAAGGATCACCCGCTGGCGCAGAAGAGTCACCTGACGTGGCAGGCATTTTACCAGCAGGATTATATCTCCCTCGATAAAACGTCAGGTAACCGTAACCTGCTCGATCGGATGCTGGGGAATATCATTCCCGAACGCCCCAGCGTCTGCGAAACGCGCCACGTTACCACGATGCTCGGTATGGTAGAGGCGGGGATCGGCATTGCTGCCGTTCCCGCCATGTCGATGCCGACGTCAGCGCACACGCTGCTGACGCATCTGCCGCTGGTGGCGCCGGAAGTGAAACGCACCGTGGGGCTTATCCGGCGCCGGGGGCGCATCCAGTCTTACATTGCGGCTGAACTGGAAAAGCAGATCACCGAGCAGTATCGCCGGACGTAACGGGGATCATCCCCGTCTCCTGGATGACGGCCCTTGAGGGCGGTGAGGCGAGATAGGTCAGCAGCGCTTTCCCCTCCGCGGGATGTTCTGCATGACGGGTGACCGCACCCGCGAAGCGCGTGATGTATTGCAGATTATCAGGAATTTTCCCGATAAAAGTGACGCCCTGAACCGGCAGCAGCTCGCTAACCTGCTGGAAGCCCACGGCGTATTTTCCTTTCGCCACTTCTGAGGCGACCGGAATACGTTCGACTTTTGTCGCTTTACCCGCTACTTCCTTTTCAATCCCCAGCTTTTTGAACAACGCCTGGCTGACATACCTGCCGCTGGCGCTGTCAGAGTAGGCGATGGAGCTGGCCTGCAGCAACGTGTTACGCAGACTCGCCTCGCTGCTGATATCAGGAACGTCCGCACCTTTTTTCACCACCATGCCAACGGGAGAGTCCGCGAGTTCAGTTCGCGAACCCGGCTGGGTCTGGCTGGCCTTTTCGAGCTTCTCCAGCGCATCGCCCACCATAATCACCACGTCGGCTTTCTCGCCGCGCGCCAGTCGGTTTGGGATCGCCTGCGGCGTCGTGCCCATTGAGGGGCCGGGGATGATCACAATTTTATCCCCGGTCCGGTGTTCATATTCCGGGGCCAGCTTTTCCAGGGCAGCTTTGAAGCCGCCTGAGATCATGACCTTCACGTCCTGAGCACAGGCATTAACGCTCAGGAACGTCAGCACCAGCGCGCTGGCGGTACAGCGATAAGTGCGTTTCATACTGCCTCCTGTGACTTGACGGTGTTTTGCAGCGATACCGCGCGGCGGCGATAGAGGTAGAGCGTGGCCAGCAACGCACACACCGCAGCGAAGCTCATCCAGTAGCCAGGCGACGCTTTGTCACCGGTGTATTCAATCAGCGCGGTGGACATTACCGGAGTAAAGCCGCCAAAGACCGCTGTTGCCAGGCTGTAAGCCAGAGAGAACCCCGCCACGCGCACTTCCGCAGGCATAATCTCCGTCAGGGCAGGGATCATCGCGCCGTTATACAGGCCGTAGAGGAAGGAGAGCCACAGCAGCACGCTCAGCATCATGGAGAAGCTGGGGGCGCTCGCCAGCAGCGTCAGGGCAGGATAGCTGGTCGCCAGCGCCAGCAGGGCCATGGCAATCAGCACCGGCTTGCGTCCGAAGCGATCCGACAGCGCGCCGCCCACCGGCAGCCAGATGAAGTTAGAGATAGCCACCAGCAGCGTGACCAGCAGGCTGTCTGAGGCGCTGAGCATCAGCACCTTTTTGCCAAAGGTGGGGGCATAGACGGTGATCAGGTAGAACGCGGTGGTGGTCATCGCCACCATCAGCATGCCCGCGACCACCACCTGCCAGTTGCCAAGCAGCGTTTTAAAGACCTGACGCATCTCCAGATGATGGCGGCGCGCGCTGAACTCTTCTGTTTCCTCCAGCTTGCGGCGCAGGAAGAAGATAAACGGCACGATTAAACAGCCGAACAGGAACGGGATGCGCCAGCCCCATTCGCGAATGGCGCTCTCCTCCATCAGGGCATTCAGGGCAAAGCCCATCGCCGCGGCGACCATAATGGCGACCTGCTGGCTGCCGGACTGCCAGCTGGTGTAAAACCCTTTGCGGCCCGGCGTGGCGATTTCAGCCAGATAGACTGATACGCCTCCAAGCTCTGCACCGGCGGAAAAGCCCTGCAGCAGACGGCCTGTCAGCACCAGCAGCGGTGCCCACAAACCGATGCTTTGATAAGAGGGGATAAGCACAATCAGGAACGTCCCCGCCGCCATGATGGAAAGCGTGACGATCAGCCCCTTTCTGCGCCCTACCTTGTCGATATACGCGCCAAGCACAATGGCCCCAATGGGCCGCATCAAAAAGCCCGCACCGAAGACGGCGAAGGTCATCATCAGCGACGCAAATTCACTGCTAGCGGGGAAGAACGTGTGGGCGATGTAGGTGGCATAGAAGCCGAAAAGAAAGAAATCGAACTGTTCGAGAAAGTTGCCGGACGTCACGCGAAGTATCGCGCCCGCCTTAGACCGTACGGTTGCAGGTGAGGTTGAGGAAAACATGGTTATCTCCAGTTTATTGTTGACGTTTTACGCGTCTGTTTCTGAAAACTGGATCAGGACGAGGAAATAGATAAGCGCAAATGCCGCATCGGCTGATGCATTTTTTGCATGAATACCATCAACCGTGCAAATACAATTAATGGCAACAATAACTTAACAATTGATTGATTTTTTATTCACCACATATTGCTAAGTGGCTGATATCACGGTTTTGTGACATGACGCAGGCTCATGTCTGTCTGCGAGTGCCGGGCAGCGTGGCGCCACCCGGCCTGTCTCAACCTATCGCTGTGAACAACCCGCACACTGTTTGTTCTGGATCTGCTGGAAGAAATCGTTGCCTTTGTTATCCACCAGAATAAACGCCGGGAAGTTCTCGACTTCGATTTTCCAGATGGCTTCCATTCCCAGCTCCGGATACGCGACGCATTCCAGGCTCTTAATGCTGTTTTGCGCCAGCACCGCCGCCGGGCCGCCAATGCTGCCCAGGTAGAAGCCGCCGTGCTTATGGCAGGCGTCGGTTACCTGCTGGCTGCGGTTGCCTTTTGCCAGCATGATCATGCTCGCGCCGTGGGATTGCAGTAAGTCCACGTACGAGTCCATACGTCCCGCCGTGGTCGGGCCGAGTGAGCCAGACGCGTAGCCTTCCGGCGTTTTGGCCGGGCCCGCGTAGTAAATCGGATGATCTTTGACGTACTGCGGCAGTTCTTCACCGTTGTCGAGCAGCTCTTTCAGCTTCGCGTGGGCGATATCGCGCGCCACGATGATGGTCCCGTTCAGCGACAGGCGGGTAGAGACCGGGTGCGCGGAAAGCTGCGCCAGGATCTCATTCATCGGCTTGTCCAGATTGATGCTCACCACGTCGCCTTCGCCCTGATGGCGCAGTGACTCCGGAATGTACTGACCCGGGTTGTGCTCCAGTTTCTCAATCCAGATCCCGTCGCGGTTGATTTTCGCTTTGATGTTGCGGTCTGCGGAGCAGGAGACGCCCATGCCGATCGGGCAGGAGGCGCCGTGGCGCGGCAGGCGGATCACGCGGATATCGTGGGCGAAGTATTTACCGCCAAACTGCGCGCCGAGGCCGAGGTTCTGGGCTTCCTGGAGCAGTTCCTGTTCGAGCTGAACATCGCGGAACGCCTGGCCGTGTTCGTTCCCTTCCGTCGGCAGCGCGTCGTAGTAGCGGGTGGAGGCCAGCTTCACGGTTTTCAGCGTGCTTTCGGCAGAGGTACCGCCAATCACAAACGCGATATGGTAAGGCGGGCAGGCCGCAGTGCCCAGGGTGCGCATCTTCTCAACCAGGTAGTTTTTCAGCTTTGCCGGGGTGATCAGCGCTTTGGTTTCCTGATAGAGATAGGTTTTGTTGGCAGAACCGCCGCCTTTAGCCATGCACAGGAATTTGTATTCGTCCCCGTCCACGCTGTAGAGATCGATCTGCGCGGGCAGGTTGGTGCCGGTATTCACCTCTTTATACATGTCCAGCGCCGCATTCTGCGAGTAGCGCAGGTTATCTTCAATGTAGGTGTTATACACGCCCTGGCTCAGCGCCGCTTCGTCACCGCCGCCGGTCCAGACGCGCTGGCCTTTTTTGCCCATGATGATCGCGGTGCCGGTGTCCTGACAGGTTGGCAGCACGCCTTTTGCGGCAATTTCAGAGTTACGCAGGAACTGCAGGGCAACGTATTTGTCGTTCTGGCTGGCTTCCGGGTCGTTGAGAATGGCGGCAACCTGCTTCTGATGGGAAGGACGCAGCATAAATGCGGCATCGTGGAAGGCCTGCTGCGCCAGCAGGGTCAGCGCTTCTGGCTCTACTTTCAGCACTTCCTGACCGTCGAATTCGGCAACGGAGACGTGCTCTTTGGTCAGCAGGTAGTATTCGGTGTCGTCATGGGAAAGAGGGAAAGGGTTCTGGTAGATAAACGGTTTGTTTGACATAGCGTATTGCTCCACAAAAATAAAACCGCCGGAGGAGGAGTCCGGCGGTCAGGAATCAGAACATCATGGACATCCACGGATAACCAATCAGCAGCAGGGCCGCCAGGAAGATGGCACCGAAGATGGTGCCGAGGCGCCAGTAGTCTTTGGTTGGCAGGTAGCCGCTACCGTAGTAAATCGGGCTTGGGCCAGTACCGTACGGGGTGATGATCCCCATCACGCCCAGCGAGGTCACCATCAGCAGGACAAACACTTCCATATTCATGCCCGGAATGGTGGAGGCGATGGTCAGCATCGCTGGCAGCAGCGCCGTAGTGTGCGCGGTGGTGCTGGCAAACAGGTAGTGCAGCAGGTAGAACGCCAGCAGCAGGACGACGGTCGCCACGCCTGGGGAGATACCGCTCATTAACAGACCGCCTTCTTTACCTAACCAGCTGATAAAGCCGGTAGAGGAGAGACCGTCCGCCAGCGCTACCAGGGTGGCGAACCAGACGAAGGTGTTCCATGCGGCTTTGTTACCGGTGATATCGTTCCACTCCAGCACGCCGGTCCACAGCATCAGACCCACGATGAGCAGGGCCGCCATGGCAGGCTCAATCCATGCGGCAGCGAAGATCCACATCAGCAGCGCACAGCATACGAACACCAGCAGCAGAATTTCATTGCGGGACAGTTTGCCGAGTTTTTCCAGCTCGCGGGTCGCCCACAGCGGCACTTCGTTATTCACTTTAACTTCGGGTGGGTAGAACCAGTAGGCCAGCAGCGGCATGGCCAGAATCAGCAGGATACCCAGCGGCAGGAAGGCGAGGAACCAGGTGCCCCAGGAGATATCAATCCCAACCGTACTTTTCACCAGCGCCAGGGCCAGCAGGTTTGGCGCGAGGGCGGAGAGGAACATTGAGCTGGTGATACAGGCCGCGGTGATCGCCACCCACATCAGGTAGGAACCAATCTTACGTGCGCTTGGGTCATTCGGTTTTGAACCGTACAGCGGCGGCAGGTTAGCGATGATCGGGTAGATGGTCCCGCCGCTGCGCGCGGTGTTGGACGGGGTGAACGGTGCCAGCAGCAGGTCCGCAAACGTAATGGCATAACCAAGCGTCAGGCTGCGACGCCCCAGGTACTTCACCAGAATCAGCGCCAGACGACGGCCGAAGCGGGTTTTGTCATAGCCTGCGGCGAACATAAAGGCACCGAAAATCAGCCAGACGGTGGAGTTACCAAACCCGCTCACCGCCCATTTAAAGGAGGCGCCCGCCAGCTTGAATTTCGGGTCAGCCAACTGGTCAGGGCTAAACAGTACCCACTGGCTGCACAGGGCAATGGCGACGACACCAGTCAGGCCGATCACCGCACCCGGCAGGGGTTCGAAGATCAGACCGACGATCACGCCGACAAAGATGGCGAAGTAGTGCCATGCGTAAGGCGGCAAGCCTTCAGGAACGGGAACAAACAGCAGCAGTACGGCGACGACGATGGGTAACGCCATCATCAGCAATCGTTTTGCGTTTCCCTTTGATGCCTGGTTCGCCACTGGGGGCGTTACAGCAGTTTTTGTATTCATAGTTTCACGTCTTAAGTTGTCAAAAATTCGGTCGCGCTGAAAAACAAAATTGCTTTCTTAAGTTTCTTTGCTTTTTTTAGTTATTAAAGGTGCTTTCTTGTTTTTTCGGTAATAGCGATTTAACGCGTTTTCGTTTGCGCTAAATTAAAAATGATGATGTTTTTATATTGCGCTTTTGAATGCCATAACTATTGATCGTGATCAAAAAAATAGAATTGCAGCGTTATTTTTATGCTTTTATTAATAACCACTCTGGCGTATGTGGGTATTGCGTGTTTTTCGCGTATTCTTTTATCATTTTTTTAACAACATTTATTTTGGTGTATTCATATCCTCTTGTTTTTGTTGTGATTATTTCTTTTTGGGTGAATTGGTTTTACCATTAACCGCTTAACGAACTTTAAATTATTGTGAATGGTTAAATGACAATCTCTAACACCAATGTGTTATTTGTGTTATTGCAGGGATTAAATAGTTTTTTAACTAACGTAATAACTTTAGAAACTAAAAAAATCATTATATTAATATCATGACATCGGCAAATAACGACGAAATAAAAAAATCAATCCGATAACGAATTCTTAATTTTTAAAAGTTTGGAGTTTCTATTATGAGCACTAACGAACGCATTCTTAGCCCCTTCACATTACCGAATGGCACTGAACTGAAAAACCGTTTGTTAATGGCCCCTATGACAACCTGTACCGGCTATTTTGACGGCACCGTCACCAGCGAGTTGGTGGAGTATTATCGGGCCCGTTCCGGTAGCATTGGTACTATCATCGTGGAGTGTTGCTTCGTTGACAATCTCGGTCTCGCCTTCCCGGGTGCCATCGGTATTGATAATGACGAGAAAATCGCCGGGCTGGCGAAAATCGCTGAGGCGATTAAATCCAAAGGCTCTAAGGCACTGCTGCAGATCTACCACGGTGGCCGCATGGTTGACCCGAAACTGATCGGTGGACGTACGCCCGTTGGCCCAAGCGCTGTTGCCGCACCGCGTGAAGGCGCAGCAACGCCAGTGGCACTGACTGGCGAAGAAGTCGAAGGCATGATCGGCAAGTTTGGTGAAGCCGTGCGCCGCGCCATCCAGGCTGGCTTCGACGGCGTAGAAATCCACGGCGCAAATACCTATCTGATTCAGCAGTTCTATTCGCCAAACTCTAACCAGCGCGATGACGAGTGGGGCGGCAGCCGCGATAACCGCGCGAAGTTCCCGCTGGCGGTGCTGGACATTACCCACAAAATGGTGCGCCAGTACGCGGACGATGCGTTCATCGTTGGCTATCGCTTCTCCCCTGAAGAGATGGAAGTCCCGGGCATTCGCTTTGACGACACCATGTATCTGCTGGAAAAACTGGCGGCGCGCGGTGTGGACTATCTGCACTTCTCCGTCGGCGCGACCCTGCGTCCTTCCATTGTCGACACCCAGGATCCCACCCCGCTTATCGAAAAATACTGCGCGATGCGTTCTGAAACGCTGGCGCAGGTTCCGGTCATGGGCGTGGGCGGCGTGGTAAATGCTTCAGACGTGAATGAGGCGCTGGACCACGGTTACGACCTGATTGCCGTTGGCCGCGCCACCATCGCTTATCCGGACTGGACCGACCGCATCGCGGCCGGGGAAAGCCTGGAGCTGTTTATGGACAGCACCAAACGCGAGGCGTTGAGCATTCCTGAACCGCTGTGGCGCTTCTCGCTGGTAGAAGCGATGATCCGCGACATGAGCATGGGCGAATCCAAATTCAAACCGGGTACCTTTGCTGAGAAAGTGCAGGATGAGGCTAACGAACTGGTGATTAACGTCAGCCTGGAAACTGACCGCATTGCGGACATCGAGCTGGCCTCCGGCCCGAGTGAAGACGTTGAGTTTGTCACCAGCTTTGAAGAGATCCGTACCCGCATTCTGGATGCCAATACCCCGCATGTGGATGCCATCACTGGCGCAACCAGCCAGAGTGAAGCGGTGAAGAAAGCGGTCTCTAAAGCGATGCTGAAGTCCAGCAAAGCGCTGGCAGCGGAAGAGGGCGTCGACCCGAACGAAACCCGCATCGTGGACGTGGTCGTTGTCGGCAGCGGCGGCGCCGGTCTGGCGGCGGCGATTCAGGCTCACGACGAAGGCGCGAGCGTGCTGATTGTCGAGAAAATGCCAACCATCGGCGGGAACACCATTAAAGCCTCTGCCGGGATGAACGCCGCCGAAACCCGCTTCCAGCGCGTGAAGGGCATTCAGGACAGCAAAGAGCTGTTCTATCAGGAAAGCCTGAAAGGCGGCGGCAACAAGAATAACCCGGAACTGCTGCGCCGCTTTGTTGAGAACGCGCCGCAGGCGATTGAGTGGCTGGCAACGCGCGGCATCATGCTGAACGACATCACCACCACCGGCGGGATGAGCATCGACCGTACTCACCGTCCAAAAGACGGTTCTGCGGTGGGGGGCTACCTGATCAGCGGTCTGGTGCGTAACGTCAACAAACGCAACATCGAGGTGATGCTGGATACTTCCGTCAGCGACATTATCTTCGAGAACGGCGAAGTGACCGGCGTACGTCTGACCACCGAAGAGAACGAAACCATCACCGTGGCTACCAAAAGCGTGATTGTCGCCACCGGTGGTTTCAGCGCCAACAGCCAGATGGTGGTGAAATATCGTCCGGATCTGGAAGGGTTCGTCACCACCAACCATAAAGGGGCGACCGGCGGCGGCATCGCGCTGCTGGAGCGTATCGGTGCTGGCACCGTGGATATGGGCGAAATCCAAATTCACCCAACCGTTGAGCAGAAAACCTCGTACCTGATTTCCGAGTCCATTCGCGGCGGCGGAGCGATTCTGGTCAATCAGAAAGGGGAACGCTTCTACAACGAAATGTCGACCCGCGATAAAGTCTCGGCGTCAATCATCGCGCTGCCGGAGAAGTACGCATACATCGTCTTTGACGAGCACGTACGTGCCAAAAACAAAGCCGCGGATGAGTACATCGCGAAAGGTTTCGTGACCAGCGCCAGCTCGCCAAAAGCCCTTGCTGAAGCGCTGGGAATGGATTACCACGCTTTCCTCGCGACGCTGGAACGTTACAACGGTTTCGTTGAGAAACAGCACGATGACGATTTTGGTCGTACCACCGCGCTGCGTGCGCCTATCAACGAAGGGCCTTTCTACGCCATTCAGATTGCGCCGGGCGTGCACCACACCATGGGCGGCGTGACCATCAACACTGAAACCTGCGTGCTGGACAGCAACCACAACGTGCTGCCAGGCGCGTTTGCAGCCGGTGAAGTAGTCGGCGGGATCCACGGCGGTAACCGTATCGGCGGTAACGCAGTGGCAGATATCATTATTTTTGGTACGCTTGCAGGACATCAGGCGGCTATGCGTTCGAAAAAGCAGTAAGACCCCTGTGTTGTAGGCCGGATACGCGCAGCGCTATCCGGCATTTTCCCCGGCGGCGCGGTGCTTGCCGGGGCTACATCTGAGGACTCTTGCTATGCCTGATAGCCATCGCGTTTACAGCTACTCCGCCGTCCTGATGGGCTCACCCATTCTCCTGAAACTCTTCTCCCACGATGAAGCCCTCGCGTCCCGCGTATTTCGCCTGATCAAACAGTACGAAGATCTGCTCACCGTCAACCGCGCGCACTCGCAGGTGATGGACATCAACCATGCCGCTGGGCAACATCCGGTTACCGTCAGCCGGCCGGTGTTTGAGCTGATCCGCTGTGCAAAAGCGGCAAGCCTGCTTAAGGACAGCGCCTTTAACCTGACCATCGGCCCGCTCGTGAAGCGCTGGAAAATTGGTTTTCAGGGGGACAGCGTTCCGCCTGCCGATGAAATCGCGTCGCTGCTGGCGATTACCCGTCCTGAGGATGTCCTTCTTGATGAGGCCAGCAGCAGCGTGTTTCTGACCAGAGCGGGGATGGAGATCGATCTGGGGGCCATCGCCAAAGGCTATATCGCCGACAGGGTGCGTGATTACCTTCATAAAGAGGGCGCTGAGCTGGGGCTGATCAACCTCGGCGGGAACATCCAGACGTTAGGCTCGCCGGAAGGGGGCTGGGGCGTGGGGCTGAAAAAACCGTTCGCCGGAGAGGCGCTCATCGGCACCATGACCCTGGAGAACCTGTCCGTCGTCACGTCGGGAACGTACGAGCGCTATTTTGAACAAGACGGCAGGCGTTACCACCACATTCTCGACCCGCGCACTGGGTATCCGCTGGACAACGAACTGGACAGCGTGACGATTGTTTCGAAAGACTCTATCGACGGCGATATCTGGACCACACTGATGTACGGCATGGGCGTTGAAAAAGGCTGCGCTGCGCTGCACGCTCGCCCCGATATTGAAGCAATCTTTGTGACCAAAACAAAAGAAGTGGTGATCTCCTCGATGCACCACTTCCGCTTTACCCTGCTGGACAACGACTACCGCGTTACTGACAGTATTGCTTGAGCAAGCCGGTCTGCTCCGGCTGGAGACGGTAGCGATACACCGGACGGCCGGTGGCGCCGTAATGAATGCTGGTGAACAGAATGTTGATTTGCGCGAGCCAAATCAGGTATTTACGGCAGGAAACGCGGGAGATATTGACGGCGTTTGCCAGGTCATCGGTAGAAAACTCCGTCTCCGGATGAGCGTCAATCCACTGGCAAATCGTGCGCAGCGTTTGCGGCGTTAACCCCTTCGGCAGCTTTTTACTGTCCGCCAGTTCCGGCGCCCCGCCGTGGATCAACCGGTCGACGTCGGCCTGCTCATAATACTGGTGCGAGCCCATCAGGCTATGCTTTGCCTTCCAGCCGTTCAGCGCCTCTTCAAATCGCGGGAACTGGAACGGCTTTATCAGATAATCCACCACGCCGTAGTGAATGGAGGTCTGGATCGTGGCGGCATCGGCAGCGGACGAGATCATAATCACATCAATTGGGCGACCGGATGCGCGAATAACGGGCAGCAGATCCAGCCCGTTATCCTGCTGCATATAGACATCCAGCAGCACCAGATCGACAGGCTGGCTGGGGTTATTAATGATGGCCTCGGCCTGGTTTAGCGTAGAGGCGACGCCGCAGCAGCTAAAACCTTCAACACGGTTGACATACAGACGGTTGAGGTCGGCTACCATGGCGTCATCATCGACAATTAATACATTTATCACGCGATATTCCTCTCGCTATCCCAGGGGATGTGAACAAAAAATTGGGTAAATACGCCAGGTTCAGACTCGACGGTGATATCGCCGCCGAGGTTCTGGATTTGCTGGCGAGCAAGGAACAGCCCAACGCCGCGGTTTTCACCTTTTGTTGAGAAGCCCTTTGTAAAAATAGCCTCCAGCTGAGTAGGATCAATGCCGGGGCCATCGTCGCTGACTTCGCAGCTGAGCCAGCCATTCTGATAATGCAGCAGCAGGCCGATCTCTCCTTCCTGCTGTTCTTCCATCGCGTCGAGCGCGTTTTCAATAAGGTTACCCAGCGCGGTGATCAGCACCGCGACCTGCTCTTCACTCGCGGTGTCCGGTATCTGGCTTTCATCCGCCAGCGTCAGGGTAACGCCCGCTTCTTTCGCCCGGTTGATTTTACCCAGCAGGAACCCGGCGATAACCGGGGATTTTACCTTGCTCTGTATCGTACCGATATCCGTCTGGTAATGATGCGCCGTCTGGATGATGTACTCTTCCAGCTTGTCGTAGCGCTTAATGTGCAGCAGGCCGAGGATCACGTGCAGCTTGTTCATAAACTCGTGCGTATGGGCACGCAGGGCATCGACGTAGTTGACCATGCCATCAATACGCTGCATCAGTTGGCTGATTTCCGTTTTATCACGGAAGGTGGTGATGGCACCGATCACCCGATCCTGACTTTTAACGGGCACCATATTGCACAGCAGCAGACGCCCGTTACAGCTGATCTCCTGATCCTGGCGCGCAATGCCCGTCTTTGAGACTTCACGCAGGCTGGCCAGCAGGGGCGCGCTGGCGTTTTCGGTCTGCTTGCCGGAGGGGAGAAGCAATATTTCTCTGGCAGTCTGATTGATCATCGTCACGCGCCCGTGAATATCGACAGCCAGCACTCCCTCACGAAGCGACTGCAGCATCGCCTGACGCTGTTCGAACAAGGCGGAAATTTCGTAAGGTTCGAGTCCGAACAGGATACGTTTCAGTACCCTCACCAGACCCCAAATCGCCATGGAGCTCATAAAAATACTGAATAAAATGGTCCAGACGGCGTTTAGCCGCCCGCGGGCAATCTGATCTTCCACTTTTTTGAGGGAGATACCGACCACCACCACACCGATCTGGTCGTGCTGGCTGTCGTAAACGGGGGTGAAGACGCGAAGTGCTTCGGCGAGGGCGCCACGGTTTACGGAGACATTCTCTTTACCTTCCAGCGCAGGCTCAAGGTCGTTGCCAATAAAGTGCAGGCCGATGAGCGCTTCGTTCGGATGCGAGTAGCGAATCCCCCTCATGTCGGTCACCACGGTGAGCAGCAGATCGTTGCGTTGGGTGACGGCCTTGGCTATGGGCTGAATGATATCCGCCTGCGGCGGCTGCATCAGGCCGCGCTGGATCTCCGGGCTGTTGGCCAGCGTTCTGGCAATACCCAGAGCCGTATCTTTAACATCATCGCGGGTCGCCCGGGTGATTTGTACGGAGTAGAGCGCAAAGACCACCACCAGCACAGAGGCAATAATCGCGCATACCATCAACGTGACGAGCGTGTTCAGTTTCATGGGGCGCTTGCGCGTCGGAAGGAAAGGCTGCAAATCGCTCATCAATACTCCGCGATGATTAAGAAAGGGGTAATTATCGCCGATGACGCGCTTTTCTTAAAGCCATGTAAAGGCGTGGATTTGGTCCTCTTTTCGTGACCCTCCTCGCAGGTCATCTATATAAAACACTTTATAGTGTGTGGGTACTCATAATAAGGAGGCTGTTTATGAGCATTATGCTTACCGGTTCGGTCAAGGAAAGACGGCACGCCAGCACGATGAATATTGATAGATTGTCCACGCTGGACATGCTGAAAGTCATTCACCAGGATGATGCACTCATTTCTGCTGCGATCGCTCCCTGTTTACATACCCTTGCCCGCGTGGTGGACAACGCCGCCGCGACGCTGAGCCATGGCGGTCGCCTGGTCATCGTTGGCGCGGGGCCGTCGGGGCGCATTGCGCAACAGGTTGCCGATGAATATGCGCCGGGCAAAACCCCTGTGATGGCCGTTACGACACAAGAAGGGGAAGGGAGCTACGAGCGCGGCGTTGCCGATCTGCAGGCTATCAAGTTTAGTGAACACGATATGATGCTGGCCGTGACCGTCAGCGGAAAAACGCCGTGGGTCTGGGGGGCAATGCGGCATGCGTGGTCGCTGGGTTCACCGGTCGCTATTATTACCGGTGATGCGCAAAGTGAAGCTGCACAGCTGGCGAGCATGGTTATCGCTCCGGAGCTGGGGGCCGATGTCGTCGCAGGCTATCTCAACACCAAAGCGGGGATTGCGCAGAAAATGATCCTCTCGATGATCGCCACCGGGCTGGCCGTCCGAACCGGACGGGTTTACAGCAACCTGCGCGTGGATCTTGAGTCAAGCACGACCAAATGGGCTGAACGGCAAATCGCTATCGTCATGGAAGCGGGGGGATGCAGCCGGACGGAAGCAAAAGCCGCGCTGGAGAGCTGTAACCATAACTGTAAAACGGCGGTACTGATGGTACTGACGGGGCTGGATGCGTGGAAAGCCCATGAGCTGCTGGCGCAGAATAACGGGTTTATC
Organism: Enterobacter sp. ECC-019; assembly: GCF_043974075.1. Classification (NCBI taxonomy): domain Bacteria; kingdom Pseudomonadati; phylum Pseudomonadota; class Gammaproteobacteria; order Enterobacterales; family Enterobacteriaceae; genus Enterobacter; species Enterobacter sp. ECC-019. Next base: position 3,654,009 of record NZ_CP143759.1, on the reverse strand, counting down.
CGCGTGGCGCTGCAGGAAGCGCCATAGAGCCTGGCAAATAATATAAAAAAGCCCGCGAATGCGGGCTTTCGTATTTTGAAGATTAGAACTGGTAGGTCATGCCTACGCCAACGATGTCATCGGTGGAGATACCATTGGCTTCGTAGAAGCTTTCATCGTTGTCCAGCATGTTGATTTTGTAATCAACATAGGTCGAGAAATTCTTGTTGAAGCTGTAGGTCATGCCCAAGTCGATATAATTAACCAGGTCCATGTCACCATGCTGGCCCTGAGGGTTGCTGGCATTGCCTGGATAAGTCATGTCCTTGCCCCTGGAGTAAACCCATGCCAGGGATGGACGCAGGCCGAAGTCGAACTGGTACTGTGCTACCGCTTCGAAGTTCTGAGTCTGATCCGCAATACCGTAGTCACCGTATGGCGTCATGTTGCGGGTTTCAGCGTACATCATCGCCAGATAGACGCTGTTGGCATCATATTTCGCGCCAATGGTCCATGCTTCTGCTGTTTTACCGCTGGCAAAGTGCGCGTTATTCACGCCCGCAGCTTCTTGTGCGTTGGTACGATCAGAAGAAGAGTATGCCGCACCCAGGCTCAGGCCGGACAGATTGCCAGAGAAGTCATAGGAGCTAGACATGCCGAAGCCGTCGCCATTCTGGAAACGCACATCGTCATGACCGTTTTTCGTGCCTTCCTGATCTTCTGTTGCATCCTGGCCTTCGTTCGCACCCTGATACTGCAGCGCGAAATTCAGCCCCTCAACCAGACCGAAGAAATCCTGATTACGGTAAGTTGCCAGACCGTTAGCACGGCCGTTCATGAAGTTATCGGTCCAGGTGTAAGAATCGCCACCAAATACAGGCAGCATATCGGTCCAGGCTTCAACGTCGTACACGACGCCGTAATTACGGCCATAATCAAATGAACCGTATTCGCCATATTTCAGGCCAGCGTATGCCAGACGGTTAAACGATTTGTCACCTGCGCCTTCGGTATCGTTAGCGTAGGTTTTATATTCCCACTGGCCGTAACCGATCAGGTCGTTAGCGATCTGGGTTTCGCCTTTGAAACCAATCTGCACATAGGTTTCATCGCCGTCGTCGCCAGCGTGGTCAGAGAAGGTGTGACGCGCATCGACTTTGCCATACAGGTCAACTTTGTTGCCGTTTTTGTTGTACATCTCAGCCGCATTTGCTGCGCCTGCCATTAATAAGGCGGGTACAAGAATTGCCAGAACTTTTCTTTTCATTATATATTCCCTTGAAAGATAATTTATATGAATATATGTAATCACTCTCCATAATTACAGGGTCGATACTATTCCAGGAGTTGTTATTTAGTTTCAAAAATAAATGTAATTAAATTCTATGAAATATTGCAAAATATTTCTATTGATCTCTTTATTTTTCCTGTGAATTAATCGATTGAATTTATAAGGGTTAATTATTATTAAGTATTTCGCAATTCTATTTTTAAATTGCTTTAATTCGGTTGTGTTATAATTCATTCTCTTTTTAATAACAGGACATGACGATGGAACTTGCCCGGTGGCAGCACAGCTTTGAAAGCTGGCTCGAAGAAAACCACACGACCGACGATGCCGCACATGATATTTCGCACTTTCGTCGTGTCTGGACGACGGCGCAAAAAATCATGGCACATCAGGCGGCTAATCCACTGGTGGTTCTGGCCGCTTGTTATTTTCACGACATCGTCAGCCTGCCGAAAAACCATCCCGAACGCAGCCGGTCGTCACAGCTGGCAGCGCACAAGGCGGGTGACATTCTGCGTCGTGACTTCCCTGACTTTCCGCCAGAGCACGCTGCTGCCGTTGCGCACGCGATTGAGGCGCACAGCTTCAGCGCCGGGATTGCGCCGCAGAGCATGGAGGCCAAAATCGTGCAGGACGCAGACCGGCTGGAAGCGTTAGGCGCTATCGGCCTGGCGCGCGTCTTTGCCGTCTCGGGCGCGCTGGGCGTGCCGCTTTTTGATGCCAACGATCCCTTTGCCGATGCGCGTACCCTTGACGACCGTGCGTTTGCCCTCGACCATTTTCAGACCAAGCTGCTGCGTTTGCCTGATACAATGCAAACGGAAATGGGCCGCGAACTGGCACGTCACAATGCCGATTTCCTGATCCAGTTTATGGCGAAACTCAGCGCCGAATTACACGGCGACTGCATCGGGCTGGATAGCCAGGTGTTGAACCGCTTCCGTCGCAGTTTGCGCAACTGAACTGTGGTAATCTGTTTCCAGTCTTTATTCTCCGGTTAAAAGAATGCAGGAAAATCGATCAGTGACAGAGCCCGCGCCTGAGCAGGCTGAGAAATCAACGGCAACGGTGCAGGCGTTACTGCGCCAGCTGTTGGATATCTATGATGCTAAAACGCTGGCCAATCTGCTGGTAGCGCACGGCGAGAGCCACTGGAGCCCGGCGATCCTTAAACGTCTGCTGACCAGCGAACGCGCAGGGCGTCGCCTGAGTGAAGGCGAGTTTCGTTATCTGCAAAACCTGCTTCCGCGCCCTTCTGCCGCGCACCCAAACTACGCCTTCCGCTTTATCGATCTGTTTGCCGGTATCGGCGGAATCCGACACGGTTTTGAAGCTATCGGCGGGCAGTGCGTGTTTACCAGCGAGTGGAACAAACATGCCGTAAGGACCTACAAGGCTAACTGGTACTGCGATCCGCACGAGCATCATTTCAATGCGGATATCCGCGATGTTACCCTGAGCCATAAAAGCGGCGTAACGGATGAACACGCCGCCGAGCACATTCGCCAGACGATCCCGGCGCATGACGTGCTGCTGGCAGGTTTTCCGTGTCAGCCTTTCTCGTTGGCCGGTGTCTCCAAAAAGAATGCCCTCGGACGCGCCCACGGTTTTGCCTGCGATACCCAGGGAACGCTGTTTTTTGATGTGGCGCGCATCATCGATGCCTGCCGCCCGGCCATCTTTGTGCTGGAAAACGTCAAAAATCTAAAGAGCCACGACGGCGGGAAAACCTTCCGCATTATCATGCAAACGCTGGATGAGCTGGGTTATGACGTGGCCGATTCACAGGACATGGGCGCGGACGATCCCAAAATCATTGATGGGAAACATTTCCTGCCCCAGCATCGTGAACGTATCGTACTGGTGGGTTTCCGCCGCGATCTCAATCTCAAGGGGGATTTCACCCTGCGGGATATCCCGTCCCTGTACCCCGAGCGACGTCCTACCGTGGCCGACCTGCTGGAACCTGTCGTCGACGCGAAATTTATCCTTACGCCGGTGCTGTGGAAATACCTCTACCGCTATGCCAAGAAACATCAGGCGAAGGGCAACGGCTTCGGTTTTGGGATGGTCAACCCGAACGATCCGCACAGCGTGACCCGCACGTTGTCAGCTCGCTACTACAAAGACGGCGCGGAAATCCTGATCGACAGGGGCTGGGACAAGGCGCTGGGTGAAAAAGATTTCGACGATCCGCATAATCAGCGTCACCGTCCGCGACGCTTAACGCCGCGGGAATGCGCCCGGTTGATGGGATTTGAGACCCCGCAGGGTTACCGCTTCCGCATTCCGGTTTCGGACACCCAGGCGTACCGCCAGTTTGGTAATTCGGTGGTGGTTCCCGCGTTCGCGGCGGTGGCCAAACTGCTGGCCTCGCGCATCAGACAGGCGGTGGCACTCCGTCAGGGTGAGGCCGTCAATGACGGATGTTCACGATAAGGCGACGCGCAGCAAAAACATGCGTGCCATCGGCACGCGTGACACCGCCATCGAAAAGCGCCTGGCCGGGCTGCTGACGCAGGCGGGCTTTGATTTCCGCGTGCAGGATCCCGCGCTCGCCGGTCGTCCGGATTTCGTCATCGACGCCTGGCAGTGCATCATCTTTACCCACGGCTGTTTCTGGCACCACCACGACTGCTACCTGTTCAAAGTCCCCGCAACGCGTACCGATTTCTGGCTGGATAAAATTGGCAAGAACGTCGAGCGTGACCGCCGGGACCTCAGCGCGCTAATTGCGCAGGGCTGGCGGGTGATGATCGTCTGGGAGTGCGCGCTGAGAGGCAGATTAAAACTGAACGATACCGATTTGACCGAACGGCTGGAAGAGTGGATCTGCGGCGGCGGCCAGACCGCCCAGATCGACACGCAGGGAATTCACCTGCTTAAGGTTTCTCCACCTCGCAAGGGGTGACCACCGGTTTTGCGGGCAGTAAATATTTGCCCAGGGTGACCAGCACGACGGCAAAAACAATCACCCCTAATGCCAGCCATTCAACGGAAGAGAGCGTTTCTCCCCCCAATCCCGTTCCGAGCAGCACGGCCACGACCGGATTGACGTAGGCATAGCTGGTGGCGACGGCCGGGGAGACGTTGCGGATCAGGAACATGTAGGCGTTAATGGCGATGATGGAGCCAAACAGCGCCAGGTAGCCTACCGCCAGAAAGCCCGACAATGGAGGCAGGGTCGTCAGCTTTTCTCCCGTCAGCGTGGAGGCGAGCAGCAGCACGATTCCGGCGGCAAGCATCTCAATCGCGCCGGCCATCATGCCGGTCGGCAGTTCGATACGCGAACCGTAGACGGAACCAAATGCCCAGCTCATCGAGCCAATCAGGATGATGACGGCGCCCCACGGATTCCCGCTCAGGTTACCGCCGCTATTCAGCAGAATGATGCCGGCAAGGCCAATACCAATTCCCAGCCATTCCAGCTTACGGGTACGGATACCAAAAAGGCGGCTAAAGCAGAGGGTAAACAGCGGTACGGTGGCAACGACCACGGCGGCGATCCCGGACGGTACGTTCTGGTGCTCGGCAATCGTTACAAACCCATTGCCTACCGCCAGCAGCAGCAGGCCGATCAGGGCGGCGTTCAGCATCGGGCGCCGTGGGGGAAGCTTGTGGCCGCGCAGCAGCAGGAAGGCCAGCAGCAGCACGCCAGCAGACAGGAAGCGGATGCCCGCCATCATCAGTGGCGGCCAGCTTTCCACGCCGATGCGAATGACAAAGTAGGTTGAACCCCAGATGATGTACAGCGAAAATAGTGCCCCAATGAGCGGTAGCAATTGCCGGAAACGCATAATCCCTCACGACGAAATAAAAAGGTCGCTGATAGTAAACGCGAAAACTACCGCGCTGGCGAGCCCTTTAATTGTGTGGCTGATGTGAATTTTTTGTTGACGTGAGGTGCCTGTTTCCGGGTTCGCGCTTTTGCTCCATACTATTCACTTAATTACCAAAAAATGAAGGATTAAGATTTTGGCAGGAAGTAGCTTATTAACATTGCTGGATGATATTGCCACCTTACTGGATGACATTTCAGTGATGGGTAAACTGGCGGCGAAAAAAACCGCGGGTGTGCTGGGGGATGATTTATCGCTTAACGCCCAGCAGGTGAGTGGGGTGAGGGCTAACCGTGAACTGCCGGTGGTGTGGGGCGTGGCAAAAGGCTCCTTCCTGAATAAGGTGATTCTGGTGCCGCTGGCGCTGCTGATCAGCGCGTTTATTCCCTGGGCCATCACGCCGTTGCTGATGATTGGCGGGGCATTTCTGTGCTTTGAGGGCGTGGAGAAGGTTCTGCACTCCTTTAGCGCACGCAAGGAGAGCGATACGCCGGAGATGCGCCAGAAGCGTCTTGAAGCGCTGGCCGCGCAGGATCCGAAAACCTTCGAGCGCGATAAGGTCAAAGGCGCCATTCGAACCGACTTTATCCTGTCCGCGGAGATTGTCGCCATCACGCTGGGCATCGTGTCTGACGCGCCGCTCCTGAATCAGGTCCTGATCCTCTCCGGCATCGCCATTCTGGTCACCGTCGGCGTGTACGGCCTGGTGGGACTGATCGTGAAGCTGGATGATATCGGCTACTGGCTGGAGGAGAAATCGAGCGCGGTGGCAAGAGGCATCGGTAAAAGCCTGCTGGTGCTGGCCCCGTGGCTGATGAAGAGTTTGTCGGTGGTGGGCACGCTGGCGATGTTTCTCGTGGGCGGCGGGATCGTGGTTCACGGTATCGCTCCGCTGCACCATGCTATCGAACATTTCTCCTCGGCGCAGGGGGCCGTTGTCGCGGCGATCCTGCCGACGCTGCTGAATCTGGTGCTGGGCTTTATCATTGGCGCTATCGTGGTCGCAGCGGTGAAGCTGGTTGAAAAAATACGCGGCACGTCGCACTAATTGTTACCTGCTGTGGGATGCAAAAAGACCATTCCTCGTCTAAATTGAAACAGTTTCACCCTGATACAGGAGGCAGGTATGGTCTTTTTGGTCAGTGATGAAGTTAAGCCTAAGAAGGGCGGCCCACGTATGATTGTCACCGGATATTCCAGCGGAATGGTGGAATGTCGGTGGCACGATGGCTATAGCATCAAGCGGGAAGCATTTCGTGAAGATGAGCTTCAGCCGGGAGACGGGCAGCACAAGCGGGACAAGGCTTAATCACATAACGCCCGGCTTTGCCGGGCGTTTTTATCTCAAGTACCGGGTGTAAGGCAGTCATCATGGAGTGTGTGTGCAGCGCGATACCTTTGTTGTAAGACAATCATTTTTGCAATGGCTGCATAAGCGTAGCAATCCCGGGTTGATTGTTAATCTCTGTTTTCTGGTCGTTCTGGTGTTTTCCACTCTCCTGACCTGGCGTGAGGTGGTAGTCCTCGAAGAGGCGTATATCTCCAGCCAGCGTAACCATCTGGATACGGTGGCCAGTTCGCTGGACAGGCAGTTACAGAACAGCGTGGACAGGATGCTGTTGTTCCGTCAGGGCATGCGTGATGCAATCCAGACGCCGCTGGCATTTGATGTATTACAGAATGCGGTGTCACGCTTTAACTCCGTCCGCATGCTTCCCACCTGGCAGCTTGCCGTTGATAAAAAACGCACCCTCCCCATTAACGGCGTTTCGGATGCGTTCGTCGAAAAAACCACGCTTCTTAATCGTGACGCTGAGCGTCTCAGCCACGAAATTTCTGCCGCGCTCGAAGTGGGGTATCTGCTCAGGCTGGCGTCATCGAGAGCGCAAACGGAAGCGCGCGTGATCTACGTATCCCGCGCCGGATTTTTCATTTCAACGGATACGCCGGACCAGGCGGGGGATATTACCTCCCGCTATTATCATCTGGTCACGCAGTCCTGGTTTACCCAGCAGTCAGAACGGAACAATCGCGCGCGCGCGGTCCGCTGGTTTATCTCTACCCCTTCATCCTGGACCAATGATGAACGTACGATCACCGCCAGCGTTCCTATCTATTTCGATCATTACTGGTATGGCGTCGTGGCGATGGATTTTACGTTGAGCACGATGCAGCGTCTGCTGGCCGATGCGACGGAAGACCGAACGGAAGGGGAGTATCAGCTGTACGATACCCGGCTCAATATGATTGCCACCTCAGTCCACGCGGAAAACGCGGTTAACTATTTTGACGAACGCGAAACGGCGCAGATTGCGCAGGCGATTGAGCACGCGACCGGCGGCGGTATCCGCCTCGGAAGCCGTTTTGTTAGCTGGGAGCGGCTCGATCACTTCGACGGCGTTGTCCTGCGGATCCACACCCTGCATGAAGGGGTACAGGACGACTTCGGCAGCATCAGCATCGTGCTGGCGCTGCTGTGGGCGCTCTTTACCGCCATGCTATTAATCTCGTGGCTGGTGATCCGTCGGATGGTGAGTAACATGTATACGCTTCAGCACTCGCTCCAGTGGCAGGCCTGGCATGACCCGCTTACCCGGCTGAATAATCGCGGCGCGCTGTTCGACCGTGCAAAAATACTGGCGGAAACCTGTCGCCAGCAGTCGCTGCCTTTCTCGGTGATTCAGATCGATCTCGACCATTTTAAAAACATCAATGACCACTTCGGCCATCAGGCCGGGGATAAAGTCCTCTCCCACACGGCAGGGCTGATTGCCAGCGCGTTACGCAAGAATGACGTAGCAGGGCGCGTAGGCGGGGAAGAGTTTTGCGTCGTCCTGCCGGGGATTGGTCTGGAGGAGGCGAGAAGCGTCGCGGACCGTATTCGCTGTCGAATAAACAGTAAGGAGATCCTGGTGAGGAAGAGCACGACCCTGCGCATCAGCGCGTCGCTGGGTGTCAGCAGCGCGGATGAAGCGGGTAACTACGAGTTTGAACAGCTGCAGTCCGTGGCGGACGCCAGGCTATATCAGGCCAAACAGTGCGGTCGTAACCGGGTCGTCTGGCGGGATTAAGACAGAAAGTGATCCAGCCCCTCCTGCCAGCCCGCCGGGCCAGGCTGCCGGGTGTGATAAACCCGGGCGGGATTATCATCCCGTAGCGTGATGCCCTGGCGGTTAATGCCCTTAATCACCACCGCGAAGTCAACGCTGTCGAGCAGCGGCGCATCGTTAGGGCCGTCGCCGAGCCCCAGCGTGGTGGGTTCGATCTCTTCCTGATCGCGGTACTGCGCAATCAGCCAGTTAACCGCAACATCCTTGCCACAGCGGGCGTCCAGAATATGCCAGAAGCGTGCCCCCTGCAGACATGTCAGGCCGCTGTGCGCCAGCTCCTCTTCAAACTGGACCATTTTCTCGTCGGTATCGCGCCAGATGAGCGTAACGGACGCTTCATGCTTGCGGGCAAGCGCCGAACGGTAGCGCGTCAGCCCGGTCCACTCGCTAATAACGTGCTCATCCACGTCGTCAAAGGTGGTGAATTTAAAGCCTGTCTGCAGGCGAATTTGCTCGATCCGCGGGCGAATATCCCGGTGCGTCATCCCCCTGATCTGGCGCTGAACCTTGTCCCAACGCACGTCAGGCTGAATCACAGCGCCGTTCTCGGCAATAAAAGGCAAGCCTTCCAGCCCCAGATCCTGCTGGATATCCAGCATCTCAGCCGCGGTCTTGCTGCTGCAGAGAATGACCGGAATCTGGTTATCCAGCAGCCTGTCCAGCCAGGGCATTGCGGGTTGCCACTCATAGGTATGAATATCCAGCAACGAGCCATCCAGGTCAGAAAAAATCAACAGTGTATCCCGTAGTGAAGGCATAGTGACTCCTGGTAACGGCTGCGTTGTGCTCTAAGAAAATTCCTAAAAAATAACCGAGACGAAAACCGGGGATAAGAGAGATGTCCTCGGCAAACCCGCATTCGGCGTGTGTTATTGCTCATAACAAAAAGCATTATGTTAAAAATATTATATTCACCATAAGAATATATGCTTGTCAGCCAAATTCGTTGGGGATAGTGTGGCATGTACATCAGATTTCCTGGTGTAACGAATTTTCAAGTGCTTCTTGCATAAGCAAGTTTTGATCCCGGCCATCCCCATGACCGGGATTTTTTTCGCCCTACCGATTGGCTTCCGACACGCTAAAGTCGTGAATATCAAGCTCGAAGGCCTCGGCCAGCTCACGATAGGTGTGATAATCCCTTCCGTTAACAATGACGCGGTCCGAATTGTCGTCCGTCCGGCGGACTTCGGACTCACTGATCTCATTGATGGCGGCCAGCAGGGCATCGACATCCACCTCGACCTCGCGCTTGATGGTGTCGCTGTACTCTTTATCGGTCTTCATTACGGGACTCCTCTTTCAACCTACACGGCTAAGTATAGCTTGTGCATAAAAACGCCATTCACACCGGGCGGCGATGTGTGTTTTTGCGTTTTGTTCTACACTGGCTCAAAACCAGAGGAGGAATGTATGAAGGTCAACGATCGGGTAACGGTTAAAACGGACGGTGGGCCGCGCCGCCCGGGTGTGGTGCTGGCAATTGAAGAGTTTAGCGAAGGCACAATGTACCTGGTATCACTCGAAGACTACCCGCTCGGCATCTGGTTTTTTAACGAACTGGGGCATCCGGACGGCATTTTTGTTGAGAAAGCGGACTAGCACAGCGTCGGGTAGCATAGCGCGTGCCCGACAACCTCATAGAAGCAAAAATCTCTGGCCAGGCCAGAGATCAAAGGTAGGGTGCACAGGGTCTTAAGGGACTAACGCATGTTGACGAAAATCCCGTTCGTCACATTATCGGTCAGGCGTACCACGTGGTAGATCACTTGCTTATTATGCGTTTTAATTTTCCTTTTAATATTTCCTTTGTGTGACGAAACGGTTTTCGCTTTAATATTCATCTGGTCCGAGATCTGAATAGTTCCTTGTCCCGCCATCCACATTCGCAGCATACTTGATTCAGTCCTGCTTAATGATAGGGTGGGTAAGTTAACCGCTCCTACATTCTTAACTTCTTTATTCAAATAATCACCCAAAATGTCATCCAGCGACTCGGGTTTAATCGATTTAGAACTGATCAATAAATTTTTACGGACCAACAAATACTCATCGAAATGGATATTCGCGATCGCCATAAAAACAATAAACAGGGTTTTTGGATGCTGATTAATGATTTGCTTAATGTGCTGACTGTTGGCTGGATCGTGAATGAAACAGTCCTCATTAATAAACACCACGCCTGGTTTTAGTTCGTCACAAGCGGCTGCGAGTTCGTCAACGGTGTGTGCATCGTTGATGTCTCTCTTTCTTACCCCTCTGCTTGCCAGGTACCCGGTTAACCCTAGCCGGGTGTAGCTGCATAAATCCATAATGATCGTTGACATGGCATACCCTCACTCAATGCGTAACGATAATTCACCATCTGCCTGAGAGCTCAAAACAGCCATACGGGATGGAAAAAAAATAATAAACCTGTGAGCATGACAAAGACTTTCAGGCGGACTCACTATCCCGTAAAGTTACGTATAATTTGCCAGGAATCTTCTTAAAGTAAAGTAAATATTAAGTATTGTGAGATGGTTAGAAACAATTAAACCGCGTCAGATATATCCTGGAAGATGTTTTTCGCGTTTTATTTTAGGAATATCCTCAGAAAGACAGCAGCAACAGTGCGGGCTATTATTTACGTGGCAACTCGCTGACAATATCCGCTAACAGGTTGAATATCTCGCCGAATAAATGTTCACAGAAGGGAGCGATAAGTGGCATTAGCAATGACATTAATAAAATTCCAACCGTCAGCGTCAGCGGAAAACCAATGACAAACACCGAAAGCTGCGGTGCCATTCGGTTGAGTAAACCTAACGCCAGGTTGACGGTCAGCAGCAGGGTGATGATCGGCAGCGCCAGCATCAGTCCGTTCAGGAATATCAGCCCCGCAGCGCGAGTGAGCGCCAGAAAGGCGTTGCTGTTCACCGGATTTTCGCCAATCGGCAGCGTATGGAACGTATCCACCAGCATGGAGATAAGCCACAGATGGCCGTTGAAAGACAGGAACAGCAGCATGGCGAGCAGATCGATAATGCGCGCCAGCACGGGCATGTTGAGATGACTACCGGGATCGACAAACGTGGCGAACGATAGCCCCATCTGCAGGCCGATCAGTTCCCCTGCGGTACGCACTGCGGCAAAGGCGAGCTGCATGGTAAAGCCGACGGCGACGCCAATCATCACCTGCTGCAAGGCCACCCACACCGCGTTCGCCGAGAAGATCGGAATATCCACGGGGGGAAGAGAGGGCGCGACGATAATCGAGATGATAATGCCCAGCCCCACCTTGACGCGCTTGGGTATCGACTTCTCACTGAGAATAGGGGCGGTGGATATCAGCGCCATGATGCGCAGCATCGGCCAAAAATAGACGCCGAGCCACTGAACCCACTGGTCGCTGGTGAAGTGCAGCATCGTCAGGTCAGCCGATGATGTACGGCAGGTTGGTAAACAGGTTGCGCATATAGTCCAGCAACAGGTTCAGCATCCACGGCCCGGCCACGATAATCGCCACGAACACGGCGATGATTTTCGGGATGAATGACAGCGTCATTTCGTTAATCTGCGTGGCGGCCTGCAGGATACTGATAATCAGACCGGTAACCAGCGCGACAAGCAGCAGCGGCGCGGCAACGGCAATCGCGATTTTCATCGCTTCCGTGCCCATCATCATGACCGATTCGGGTGTCATTACCGTTCCTTAACTGTAGAAACTCTGCGCCAGAGAACTGACCAGCAGCTGCCAGCCGTCGACCAGAACAAAGAGCATGATCTTAAAGGGCAGGGCAATGGTCGCAGGCGGCACCATCATCATCCCGAGCGCCATCAGGACGCTGGCGATCACCAGGTCGATAATCAGGAACGGAATAAAGATGGTAAAGCCAATCTGGAACGCGGTTTTCAGCTCGCTGGTGACATAGGCAGGCAGAAGAATACGCATTGGCACTGATTCCGGTCCCTGCAGCTCGCCGGTGTTGGACAGGCGGGCAAAGAGGGCCAGATCGGCTTCGCGCGTCTGGCGCAGCATAAATTCTCGCAGCGGCTGGGCGCCTTTATCCAGCGCCTCCTGCATGGAGATTTTGTCTTCGCTGAACGGCTGGTAGGCGTCGGTATAAATCTTATCGATAACCGGCGACATAATGAAAAAGGTCAAAAACAGCGCCAGGCCAAGCAGAACCTGGTTTGGCGGTGCGGAAGGGGTTCCCAGCGCGTTTCGCAGCAGGCCAAAGACGATGATGATGCGGGTGAAGCTGGTCATCATCAGCAGGATGGCCGGAATAAACGTCAGCGAGGTGATGAAAACCAGCGTCTGGACCGGAAGCGACCAGCTTTGTCCGCCGCCCGCGAGAGGGGTGGAGACCAGACCGGGCAGTTGGGCATAAACCGCGGGAGCAAACAGGCCAACGCCCGCAAGCGTCAGGGATAACAAACGGCGCATCAGGATCTCCCGGAACGCTTAAGCAAACTCTTCATGACGGACTGAAAATCCGCAGGGGCGTCTGCGCGCTCGTCCACCACAACAGGGGCGGGCGGCAGCTTATGTAATACGCTGATGTTTGAGGCCGTGACGCCCAGGACCAGACGCGCGTCGTCCACCTCGACGATGACCACGCGTTCACGTGGCCCCAGCGTGGTGCTGGCGCTGACCTTCAGGCCGCGGGCACCGGCGGTTTTACCCGCCAGGCCAAAGCGCTTCGCCAGCCAGGCGGCGATAAGGATAAAGGCAATAATACCGAACAATGCCCCGCTCACCTGGAGCAGAGGCGAGCCGGGAACGGCAGAAGGTTGTGATATTGTTGCCTGGGTTTTCATGCTTAACGGCTCAGACGACGCATACGTTCAGACGGGGTAATGATGTCGGTGATACGTACGCCGTATTTATCGGCAACCACCACCACTTCACCCTGGGCAATCAGATAGCCGTTGATCAGAATATCCAGCGGCTCGCCGGCCAGACCGTCAAGGGCCACCACGGAGCCCTGCGTCAGGCGCAGTAGCTCTTTAATGGTCATCCGGGTGCGTCCCAGCTCAACGGTCAGCTTAACCGGGATATCCATAATCAGGTCGATGTCCTGCAGCGTGCCGCTGACATCACCGCCGCCGAGCTGCTGGAATACGGCATCCGCAGCACTTTTGGCCGGGGGTGCTTTTTGCTCGTTTAACGCGTCAGCCCACAGATCGTCCAGTGCTCCGCTGTTTTCATCGGACGGATTGTTCATGTCACTCATTTGGGCTGTTCCTCATTCAGCGAATTCAAAATCGGGTTGATCAAGTGCTCAACGCGTAACGCATACTGACCGTTAATCGTGCCGTACTGGCTTGTCAGCACGGGGACACCATCCACATGGGCAATAATGCGGTCGGGTTTTTCTATCGGCAAAACATCGCCGGGTTGTAATTTCAGGATCTGGGATAACCGCAGCGGGATATCGGCGAAGCTCGCCACCAGCTCAAGCTGCGAATGCTGAACCTGGCGGACCAGGTTTTCACGCCAGTTCTGGTCTTCGTTGCGGGAGTTCTCCAGCGGCGGGTTAACCAGCAGCTCGCGCAGCGGTTCGATCATGCTGAACGGCAGGCAGATGTTGAACTCGCCGGTCAGGTTACCGATCTCCACGTGGAACGGGGTGTTAACGACGATATCGTTCGGGGAGGTGGTGATATTGGTAAATTTCACCTGCATCTCAGAACGGACGTACTCCACTTCCAGCGGGTTAATCGCTTTCCACGCGTCGCTGTAAGACTCCAGCGCCAGCTTCAGCATGCGGTTAATGACGCGCTGTTCGGTGTGGGTGAATTCACGACCTTCTACTTTGGTCGGGAAACGCCCGTCGCCGCCGAACAGGTTATCCACCGCGATGAACACCAGGCTTGGCGAAAATACCACCAGACCGGTGCCGCGCAGCGGCTTCAGATGAATCAGGTTAAGGTTGGTTGGCACCGGCAGGTTGCGGGCAAACTCATGGTATGGCTGAATGCGGATCGCACCGACCGTGATATCCGGGCTACGACGCAGCAGGTTAAACAGCCCCATACGGAACTGACGTGCAAAACGTTCGTTAATGATCTCCAGCGCCTGCAGACGTTCACGTACCACGCGACGCTGGGTATTCGGATCATAGGGACGAATATCGCTGTCGCCGCCAATACCCGGTTTAGGATCATCATTGTTATCGCTGTCGCCGTTGAGCAGCGCATCGATTTCTGCCTGAGAAAGAATACTGTCGCCCATGTCGTTACCGCAGAATGAATGCTGTATACAGAACGTCAGTGACTTCCTGCTTAGGTTGGCCGTTTACCAGCGGGGTCGCCAGCGTTTGTTTAATAGCGTCGACCAGCTTTTGCTTACCCACATCGGTGGCCAGCGCCGAAGCGTCCTGACGAGAGAACAGCAGCAGAAGTCTGCTGCGCACTTCTGGAAGGTAATCGTTCAGACGTGAACGGGTGGCTTCATCTTTCAGGCGCAGCGTAATGCCAACATAAAGCACGCGATCCGCATCACCCAGATTGACGGTGAAGGTATCCAGCGGGAAAAACACGGGTGCCGGCGGAGGTGGCGCTTCAGCTTTGGCTGCAGCGGTGGTAGGTTCCTGCTGCATACGCCAGTAACTATAGCCCGCGGTGGCGCAGGCGGCGAGCGTGATCAACACCAGCAGCGGGATCCAGATGGAGCGCTTACTTTTTTTGGTGATAGCGGAGTCAGTCATCTGATACGAGCTTCCTGTTTCGGTACAGCTTAATAAGGTGATTATCCCGTGTCCTGCTGTCGTCAAAGCGTGGAAAAGACGGGGATAATCACGCTACCTCTGGCGTTTAGGCGAAGATGTCTACGGCACTGTTACCGCGCGCTGCGGATTGCAGGGCGGCAGGAACAGGCAGTAACTCATCACTCTCTTCATTAAAACCGCCGGTATTGCCGGAACGCGAAGCCTGGTGCTGCTGCTGGGATGAGGACTGCTGCTGCCCGGCAAAGCTCTCGCTGCTGACGCTGCTCTGTGCAAGCTGAATGCCGTTCTCCGCCAGTGAGGTTCGCAGTACCGGCAGCGCGGCTTCCAGTGCCGCACGAACATGGCTGTGCGCAGAGACCATCTGCAGCTGCGCCTGGTTATCATCCAGCTTAAGCGATATTTGCACCTGACCCAGATCTTCCGGGTGCAGGCGCAGCTCTGCCGTCTGCTGGCCCTGCTTAGTGAAGAGAGTGATGTGCTGGCTCAGGGATTGCTGCCATTCATGGGTCCCCAGAGGCTGGCTTAACACCGGCGCGGTGGCGACGGTGGCGGCCGTCTGACTGGTCGCATGGCTGGACATAATCGGTGCCAGGGTGGCCGTTGGGGAGGCTGAGGAGGAAGAACTGGCGAGTTCCTGCTTCTCTGCCGCCACGGCCACGGCCGGGGTTGCAGGCGTGTTGCCCGACAGGGCCGGGTCGTTTTTTTTCACCTGGCTCTGATAAGGCGTAGAACTCTGCGCTTTTTCATGGCCTCCCGGAGGCGCGTTCAGGGACGGTTGGCCCGCGCCATTGTGCGAAAGTGTCGCGGTATTCAGCGTTGAGGTGGAGGCTACGCCGTCACTGCCTGCCACGCGAGAGGCGGTAGTTTGCTGGTGCGGCAGCATCGCCATCAGCGCGCTTAATCCGGCCAGCTCTTCTTCGCTCAGCTCGCTTTTACCGTCATCTTTGCTGTTTGCCGCATTGAGGGTCTTCAGGGCGTCACCCTTAGAGAGCGGAACCAGCCCGGAAACCAGCGTATCAAGCGGCGTGACGGGCGACGTTTCATCGCCATTAAGCGCGGTTTGGCGCGAGAGCAGGTCGGCAATTTTGGCCTGCAGGGTAGTATCGCCTTTGGCGTCCTGAGCCACTTTTGACAGCTTACTGCCGGCGGCTTTCAGGTCAGCCAGGGTCAGCGGCGCATCTTTGCCCTTGCCCGTTGCGTCCGACAGGGCGCCCGCCAGCAGAGAGAGAAAGTCCTGTGCACCGTCGGTGCCTTTCCCTGTTTGCGTGCCGCCCGACAGGTCGCTGTCGCTCATCAGCAGTTGTTGCAGTGTGATCATTCCGGTTTCCTCATTGATGCGCGCTGGGCAAACTCATCCATTTTCTTCTGATCCAGACGGTTTTCCGCCAGGGTCGTTGCCGCGATTTGTCGGTCCTGTAAAGTCTGCCAGGCCTGCAGTCGCTGCTTCTTCTCACGCCAGAAACTCAGCGCGGTATCGACTTTCTGGGTCCACTGGTTTAGCTGCTGGCGATGCTGATCTATCGCCTTCTCCAGCGTCTGGATAAACTGCTGATAGTTAATCCAGCGCTGGCTTCCAATGCCCTGTGTCATATCGGTATTGAGGTTGGTGCGATATTCATGCTGATAGTCGATCAACATCTTCAACTGTTCTTCAGCCTGCTGGCACCCGCGTCGCATTGCGCCGAGCTGCAATGCGGCATCATCAACTTCTTTTTCAGCCAGATCTTTCAGCGTTGATAACGCGCTGTTTTGCGCCATGACCTTCGCCCTCCACCTGTGTTACACCTGCGGGAAAATCAGCTCCAGTGCCTGAATTGAATCTTCCCAGTCGGCGCGTTCAAAAATACCTTGTTGCAAAAATGCCTCCAGCTGCGGCCACAGGCTAATCGCTTTGTCGAGCATCGGGTCGCTGCCTTTGGCATACGCCCCCACGCTGACCAGATCGCGGTTGCGCTGGAAGCTGGAGAGGAGTTGTTTGAAGTTACGCACGCGGGCGTAGTGCTTCTCGGTTATCAGCGCCGTCATTGCGCGGCTGATAGAGGCTTCAATATCAATGGCCGGATAGTGCCCGGCTTCGGCCAGACGACGCGACAGCACAATATGACCGTCAAGGATCGCGCGCGCGGAGTCGGCAATCGGGTCCTGCTGGTCATCGCCTTCCGTCAGTACCGTATAGAACGCGGTGATGGAGCCGCCTCCGCTGATGCCGTTCCCGGCACGTTCAACCAGGGCAGGGAGTTTGGCGAAGACCGAAGGCGGGTAACCTTTGGTCGCTGGCGGTTCACCGATGGCCAGCGCGATTTCACGCTGCGCCATCGCGTAACGGGTCAGGGAATCCATGATCAGCAGCACATGCTTGCCGCGGTCCCGGAAATCTTCGGCAATACGGGTGGCATACGCGGCACCCTGCATACGCAGCAGCGGCGACACATCCGCCGGCGCGGCGATAACCACCGAGCGGGCGCGGCCTTCCGCACCCAGAATGTTTTCAATAAAGTCTTTTACTTCACGACCACGTTCGCCGATCAGCCCCACGACGATCACATCGGCCTGCGTGTAGCGCGCCATCATGCCGAGCAGGACGGATTTGCCTACGCCTGACCCGGCGAACAGGCCCATACGTTGTCCACGTCCCACGGTCAGCAGGGCGTTAATCGGGCGCACGCCGGTGTCCAGCACATGCTCGATAGGGGTACGCTGCAGGGGGTTGAACGGTTGGGTGATTAGCGCGCCGGTTTCGGTGGTGTCCGGGGAGGGCAGCCCGTCGAGCGGTTTCCCGCTACCGTCCAGCACGCGGCCCAGCAGGGCAGGGCCAAGCGGCAGCTGTTTCCCGCTTTGCAGCCCGTCGCCAGAAATGTTTTTGGCATACACGCGCGCGCCGGGCAGAATGCCTTCCACCTCTTCAAGCGGCATCAGGAACAGACGCTGGCCGTTAAACCCGACCACTTCGCTTTCAACTTCACGCGTTTCCAGACCATCCTGACGCTCAATGACGCAGGTCGCACCCAGCGGAAGCTGCAGGCCGGTGGCCTCCAGTACCAGACCAGTGGCGCGCGTCAGTCGCCCATAACGACGAACGGACGGCAGTTGCGCCATCTTCGTCTCAAAGTTGTCGAGCGTGGTGAGCCAGCGGGTGAGGCGCGCAGTCATCAGACGACTCCCGGTGCCGCCAGGCGGCACAGTTCCTGCCAGCGGGTGGCGACGCTGGCATCCAGGTCACCTTCGTCTGCAGAGACTTTGCAGCCGCCGTGATGGAGCGACGGGTCGCCGCGCAGACGCCAGCCGTGCAGGTTTAGCGTCGCCCCCAGGCTTTCTTCAACGCGCTGCAGATCGTCCGGATGGACGCGCAGCTGAGGTTTCCCGCTGAACAGCGGCTCCTGCTGAAGCAGACCCTGAATTTGTTTGATCAGCGCAGTGTTATCCACCACCGGCGTCTGGCCGATAACCTGACGCGCGGCTTCCAGCGCCATCTGCATCAGTCGCGAGGCAATCACGCTGTCCAGCGCATCCAGCGTGTGCTGGAACTCGCTGACCAGCTGCTGCATGCGGGCATGGATCGGCGCCTGCTGCTGGCGCGCCTGATCGATACCGTGCTCTAGCCCTTTTGCCAGACCTTCCTGGTAGCCAAGGTCGTGGCCTTTCTGCCGGCCTTCGTTCAGACCGGCATTATAGCCCTGCTCGTGCGCCTGCATTTGCAGCTGAGCCAGCATCTGTGCCTGCTGCTCCTCTTCGCTCAGCTCGGGCTGCTCGACGTCCGGATCAAGCTCCTCGGCTGCGATGACGGCCGGCGTGAACTCGGAGAGGGGAGGCGCCAGATCGTCCGGCGTCCAGCGCTTCCACGGCAGCTCATTAGACATAGGTGTCGTCTCCGCTGCCAATCACCATCTCGCCGGTTTCCGCCAGACGACGAACAATAAGCAGAATGGCTTTCTGTTCGTTTTCCACCTGAGACAGACGAACCGGGCCGCGGTTGGCAAGGTCGTCGCGCAGGATATCGGCCGCACGCTGAGACATGTTGCGCAGGAATTTCTCGCGCAGCGGCTGCTCGGCACCTTTGAGGGCGATGAGCAGCGACTCGGAATCCACTTCCTGGAGCAGGCGCTGGATGCTGCGGTCGTCCACTTCCACGAGGTTTTCGAACAGGAACATCTCGTCGATGATTTTTTGCGCCAGCTCGCCGTCGAATTCGCGAACCGCCGTAATAACAGCCTCTTCCTGCTGCGTTTTCATCAGGTTGATGATTTCCGCCGCCGTTCTCACGCCGCCCATTTTGCTGCGCTTGAGGTTCTGACCGTCGAGCAGGTTGTTCAGCACTTCGGTCAGCTCCGCCAGTGCGGCCGGCTGGACGCCGCCGAAGGTGGCGATACGCAGCATCACATCGTGGCGCAGGCGTTCTTCGAATAGCGCCAGAATATCGGCCGCCTGGCCACGTTTGAGGTGGACAAGGATGGTGGCGATAATCTGCGGGTGCTCGTCGCGAATAAGGTCGGCGGCACTCTGCGGTTCCATAAAGTTGAGCGTTTCGATACCGCTGGCGGTATCGCGCGTTTCCAGAATGTCTTCCAGCAGGCTGGAGGCACGCTCTTCGCCCAGCGCCTTGACCAGCACGGAACGCAGGTAGTCGTTGGCGTTGATGTTCAGCGCGGCAAACTGTTCGGCTTCCTGTTCAAATTCCGACAGCACTTCAGTCAGCTGTTTATTGGAGATTTGACGCACGTTGGCCATGGCCGCACTGAGAATTTGCACTTCTCGCTGGGAGAGGTGTTTAAACACCTCTGCCGCGCGATCTTCGCCAATGGTCATCAACAGGATGACGCTTTTATCGGTGCCCGTAAGCGTATTACTCATGTTCGTTACCCATCCACTGGCGGATGACCAGCGCCACGACGCGCGGATCGTTATCTGACATTTCGCGAATGCGCTGGCTCATGACCTCAGCGCCCATGCGCTGGTTAGCACGACGCTGCTGCATCTGTTCATCTTTACTGAGACGAACTTCAACCGCTTCTTCCGTTTCCTGACGCGTAGACATCTGTTCGCGAGCCGCTTTTTCGGCTTCAGCACGACGCTGAAGCTGCGGACGAACGCCCTTACGCCACAGCAGCCACGCGACAATCAGCACCAGCAGCCAGCGTCCTGCGGACATCAGCTGATCGATAAACGCCTGCTGTTGCCAGAACGGCAGTTCACCGCCGGTCTCTTCAACCGAGTTGAACGGTGAGTTCACCACGTTGAGGGTATCGCCGCGCTTCTCGGAGTAACCCATCGCTTCACGGGTCAGGTTTTCAATCTGTTTCATCTGCTCGGCGGTCAGTGGCAACGGCTTGCCATCCGCCAGCGTTTTGTAGTTCACCACCACCGCAACGGAAAGACGCTGAATATCGCCCACGTTCAGTTTAGTGTGGCGAATCGTCCGATCCACTTCGTAGTTCGTGGTTTCGTTACGGCTGCTGGTACGCGGACCGGCGTTACTGGTCGTTGAGGTGGTCTGCTGATTATTTTGCTGACCGTTCTGCTGATTGGCCGGAGGCGTGGAAATCGGCGCCGCGTTAGCCGGGGCAGGCTGATTAGACAGTGCGCCCGGTACGCCGCCCGGGTATGCACCGCCGACCTGCTCGTTTGAATTGATCTGGCGTGAACGCATCACCGCCTGAGCCGCATCGCCGTTCGGGCTGTATTGCTCTTCAGTTTGTTCTTTATTCGCGAAGTCGATCTGCGCGGTAACCTGCGCGTGCACGTTGCTGTTACCCACGACCGGGCCGAGGATGGCTTCAATACGGCGCTGGAGACGGTTTTCGACATCGGAGGCATACTTCAGCTGCGCATCATTCAGATCGCGACCGGCGGTATTGGATTGCGTCAGCAGGTGACCGCTTTGGTCAACCAGCGTCACGTTACCCGGCGGCAGACCGGCGACGGCGCTGGAGACGAGATGCGTCACCGCGCTGATTTGCCCTTCGTCCAGCGCGCGGCCAGGTTGGAGGTTCACGGTAACGGAAGCCGAAGGTGATTTCTGTTCACGGACAAATAAAGAAGGTTTAGGCATCGCCAGGTGCACGCGGGCACTCTTCACCGGGCCTAATGTTTCAATGGTGCGGGCCAGCTCACCTTCCAGCGCACGCTGGTAGTTCACTTGCTCGCTGAACTGGCTGATACCGAATTTTTCCTGATCCAGCAGCTCAAAGCCAACGGCACCGCCCTTCGGCAGCCCCTGCTGAGCCAGACGCAGACGCAGTTCGTGCACCTTATCTGCCGGTACCTCAAGCGCACCGCCATTATCGGCAAAGCGATAAGGGATGTTCATCTGGGTAAGCTGGGTGACGATGGCACCGCCATCCTGATCGGAAAGGTTGCTGTAGAGCGTCCGGTAATCAGGGCTTTTCGCCCACAGGACCATCGCTACAAGGATCGCAATTGCGGCAGCGCCTGCCACGATCAACGGGATTTTAGGATTCGCGCGAAGGCGGTTCATCCACTCGAGTGATTTATTCTGCGGCGCTGTCGATGCTGTTGCACTCATTGCGCACCTCTTAAATCCTGGTGGTTTACGTTATTCGTGTAGAGAAACAAAACTGACTCCCGGGTCGGCAAACACGACAAAAGTTCCATATTGATGGCCCTGCCATTATTTGATGATTCGTGATTTTCTATGCGTCAAATAACCTGGTTTTTTCACGCTATTTACCGCCATTATCTTATTGACAAGCTGTTAGTCTTGACCGCGTAAAAAACCATCCAGGGGAAAGTCATGGCTATACAGGGCATTGAAGGGGTAATCAGTCAGTTGCAGGCAACGGCGATGACGGCCCGTAATCAGAATGTGGCAGATCAGCAGCCGAGCATCAGCTTCGCAGGGCAACTGCATGCCGCTCTTGACCGTATCAGTGATACCCAGACCGCAGCACGCACTCAGGCTGAGAAGTTCACCCTCGGTGAGCCTGGCGTGGCGCTGAATGATGTGATGACCGATTTGCAAAAAGCCTCGGTTTCCCTGCAGATGGGGATCCAGGTGCGTAACAAGCTGGTGTCGGCGTATCAGGAAGTGATGGGGATGCAGGTTTAACACCTGTCGATCTTCGCTGGCAGCCGCAGCGCTTTAATGCCACAATATTTTTTTCTTCGAATGCAGGAAAGATGATGAAAAAAATAGCAATTGCTGGCGCGCTGCTGGCACTGACCGGGTGCGTTCAGGTCGATAACTATAACGACGTGATCAAGCATCCTGTCCCGGCAAGTCTGGCGGGATACTGGCAGTCGAAAGGACCGCAGAGCAAAATGGTCAGCCCGAAGGCGATTGCCACGCTGGTGGTGACGGAGGAGGGCGACACGCTGGACTGCCGTCAGTGGCAGCGCGTGATTGCCGTGCCGGGTAAAATCATGCTGCGATCAGACAGTTATTACAACGTGACGCGTAAGCTCGATATCTATCCGCTGGAGCGCGATGGCTCGACGCTTGAGTACGACGGGCTGGAGCTGCAGAAGGTCGACCGCCCAACGGTTGAGTGTGCAGATTACCTGAGCAAGAATCCGCTCGAGAGTAAACTACCGTAGCCGTTTGTTGCCGGGTGGCGGCTTCGCCTGACCCGGCCTTGTATTATCCTTCCGTGCAGAAAGAACCGGCCAGTTCTTTCTGCCATGTAGTCCACATGCCGTACCCGGCCTTAGGCCACGAGCCTGTGTTGTAGATCCCTGCAGTGGACTGCACCTTCTCCACAAGTGACAAACCGGACAGTATCATGGACCGGTTTTCCCGGTAATCCGCATTCACAAGGTTGGTTTCACTATGGAACAGGAACTTCACTTTATTGGTATCGATGTCTCCAAAGCTAAGCTGGATGTCGATGTGTTGCGACCTGATGGCCGTCACCGCAGCAAAAAGTTTACTAACACACCTAAAGGTCACGATGAGCTGCTCAACTGGCTCCGCAGCCATAATGTGGCGCCAGCACATGTCTGCATGGAAGCGACCAGCACCTATATGGAAGACGCAGCAGCATCCCTCAGCGATGCCGGTTTCACCGTATCCATCATCAACCCGGCTCTTGGTAAAGCCTTTGCGCAGAGCGAAGGCCTGCGCAGTAAAACCGATGCCGTTGATGCCCGTATGCTGGCAGAGTTCTGCCGGCAGAAGCGTCCGGTAGCCTGGGAGGCACCTCATCCGCTGGAGCGCGCGTTGCGGGCGCTGGTGCTGCGTCACCAGTCCCTGACAGACATGCACACGCAGGAGCTGAACCGTCGTGAGACGGCGCGGGAGGTGCAGATGCCGAGCATCGATGCGCACCTTCTGTGGCTGGAAGCGGAGCTGAAGCGGCTGGAGAAACAGATAAAGGACCTGACGGATGACGACCCGGACCTGAAGCACCGGCGAAAACTGCTGGACAGCATACCGGGTATCGGTGAAAAGACATCCGCGGTGCTGCTGGCGTATGTGGGGCTGAAGGACAGGTTCGGTCAGGCGCGGCAGTTCGCGGCTTTCGCAGGACTGACACCGCGGCAGCATGAATCAGGAAGCAGCGTACACAGGGCAAGCAGGATGAGTAAGGCTGGCCATGTCTCGCTTCGCAGGGCGCTGTATATGCCCGCGATGGTGGCGCTGTACAAAACGGAGTGGGGAAAAGCGTTCAGGACGCGTCTGGAAAAGAACGGCAAGGGAGCGAAGCTGATAATCGGAGCGATGATGCGTAAGCTGGCGCAGGTGGCGTATGGCGTCCTGAAATCAGGACGCCCGTTCGATGCCACATTACATCAGGAAAATGCTTGCGTGGCATAACAGTATCTACAAAAGTACCGTCCCGTAGGCCGGCTAAGCGTCAGCGCCACCCGGCATTGTTTCTACAGCGCATCCTCTATTACCCAAATGCTGACGCTCCCCCCATTACAGGTAAACGTCCCTTCGCCATCCGCCGCCGTAGTGATGGTTTCTTCACGATTGCAGAGAAAATCCCGCCACGTTTTGTTGCCGTAGTTTTCCCCAAGACAAATCACTTTTTCACCGTCGTCGCCGTTAGACAGCACCACCACGCAGCCGGGATCGTCTTCCGTGCCGCTGCGGCTGAAGGCAATGCAGTTAGGATGGTCAAAAAACAGCGTCTGCACACCGTGGGCAAAACGCTGGCGCGCGAGGATCAGCTCGTGAAGCTGCTCAATGACCGGCATATCAATATGGTACGTTTCACCGTCCCCTCCCGTGTCGTCATAGCTGGCGCCGAAGAGATCCGGATAAAAGACGCTCGGCACGCCATTTTCCCGCAGCAGGATCAGCGCGTAGGCGAGCGGTTTAAACCAGGCTTCGACCGGTGCTTCCAGCGCCTGCAGAGGTTGGGTGTCATGGTTCGCGACGAGGGTGACCGCATGAAACGGATCGGCTTCCACCAGGGTACCGGTGAAGATTTGGCTCATGTCGTAATCCCGGCCCTGACGTGACGCCTCGTGGAATTTCATCTGCAGGGGGGCATCAAACAGCATGGTTTTGCCTTCGACCTGGTCGATATAGGCCTGAAGTTTATCCACCTCATGGGACCAGTATTCCGCCACAATAAATAGCGGCTGGTCGGCGACTTCCTGGACATGCTCAATCCACTCTTTGTAAAACCAGGCGGGAATATGCTTAACGGCGTCCAGACGAAAACCGTCGCAGCCCGTCTGTTCCATGACCCAGCGGGCCCAGTATTTGATCTCCTCGGTCACGGCGTGATTGCGAAAGTCGATATTCTCGCCCATCAGATAATCGAAGTTACCCATCTCATCATCAACCTGATCGTTCCAGCCTTCGCCGGTGTAGTCGTTGACGATTTTAAAGATGCCATCTTCATCAGGGTTTTCAATATGGTCGACGCCGCTGAAGCATTTGTAATCCCAGATGAACTGCGAATATTGCCCGGCGCGGACGGGGAAGGTGTAGCGGGTCCAGGCTTCACACTCAATGACTTCATCGTCGATTTGCGTGCGGTCCTGTTCATTCACGCGCTGAACGCGGACAGACTCTTTCTCATCGGCACCCATTTTGTGGTTGACCACCACGTCCAGCAGCACGGCAATATCGTTGCTTTTGAGCGCGGCGATAGCCTCAAGCAGCTGCGCTTTATCGCCGTATTTCGTGGCAATGCTGCCTTTCTGGTCAAACTCGCCGAGGTCGAACAGGTCGTACGAATCATAGCCAACAGAATACCCGCCGGATGCACCTTTATAGGCGGGCGGGAGCCAGATCATGTTGATGCCGATTTCGTTAAGATTGGGGGCTAACGCCGTGACCTCTCGCCACAATTCACCGCCAGCGGGGTAATACCAGTGAAAACATTGTAACAGGGTGGGGTTTTTCATCATCCTTGCTCCAGAAGCCATTGGCAGACTTCTGGAGTATGGATGAAGAAATCATAATTGTGTGTCGCGGGTCAAACTTTCTGGATAAAGAATATTCCCTGACAGCTTTCCATAGGTAGACGTGATGGATTGCTGTTTACCGGTTTGATCAATCAGGCTGCGCAGTTCGTCCATGCGGACTTTCAGCAGCGCCTTTAGCGCATTCTCATTGTCGAGGATCATTTCCAGCAGCGCACGCGCTTGCTCAACCTGAGCCGGAGGGCATGACATGATGGGCGTTTGAGAAATCCTTTCCACCAGTTGTACGTAATGCATTTCCTGCTCGATAAGCGCATCCCATTGACCAGAATGTGCGAGATTTAGCATAGCAATGCTCTGAGCATGTAACGCCTGCCAGTGGCTAAGCGCTGCGCTGGGATTATTCATCAAAAATTATCCTGAAATAGAGGACGCATTGGGGCCGATTTGCTTCCACGCATCCGCAATGTTGTTTAATAAACCCTCGACTTCAACAATTGCGTCTACGTCGTTACTGACATTCGCCAGCAACAAACGTCGAACCATATATTCGTACAAGGAGGCAAGATTACCGGACAATTCGCTCTCAACCTCCATGTTCAGTCCTGCTTTTAAACCGTTGTCGATGATGTTGATGGCTTTGGATAGGGCTTCGCCTTTCTCACGAATTTGTCCGGCTTCCATGAACAAACGCGCGCGAACAAGGGCGCTATGCGCCCCGTCGAACAACATGACAATCAGCTGGTGTGGACTGGCATTCATGACTGCGCTTTCTACTCCTATCTGCTGATAGGATTGAACACCAGAGGTCTTATACATATCCACTCCTGAAGGCTACGACTACTTTTGTGAGAACTGTTGGGTCAGGTAGTTGGCTGTACTGGTCATTTTGGTGACTAATACGTCCAGACTGGTGAACTGGGTTTTGTAACGCGCCATGGTGGCTTCAATTTGGGCATCCATGGCATCGTAACGTTCGCCCAGCGTTTTCAGCGTTTTGTTGATCCCGTCTTTCGCGTTCTGGATCACCCCGGCGCTGCCGGTACTGGTGCTGAGCATAGTGGTCAGCGTGTTGTTCATCTGGGTCGCCATACCGGTTTTCTTTCCGTCACCGACAAAATACTGCTGTACGGCGTTCGGGTTGTCGGTCAGCGCTTTTTTCAGCTTATCGGTGTCGACTTTCAGGTTACCGACGGTACCGTCCGCGCCTTTCACCGGGTCCTGGGTAATTCCCAACTGGGCCATGATCTGAATGGAGCCGGTCTGCACTTCGGTCAGCAGGCCGCGCAGCTGAGACTGAACCCCGCGCACGTTCGCATCACCGACCAGCGCACCGTTGCTGGTAGACTGGCCGCCAGCGCCTGCATCGACAGGAACATACTTCGTCAGACTGTTAATGGTGGACTGCAGCGAGTTGTACGCTGTAACCCAGTCCGTGATCGCCTTCTGGTTCGCATCCGTTGCGCGTGATACCTCAAGGGTTTCATCGGCTTTGCTTTCGGCCTTCACCGAGAAGGTGACCCCAGGCAGCGCATCGGTAATGGTATTCGACTGGCGCTCGATGGAGATGTTGTTTACCACCACAATCGCGTTCTGCGCGTCGGTGTTCACCGTCAGCGCACCCGTTTTGGTGGTTGAATCGTAACCAATGGCGCTTTGCAGCTTGGCGTCGCCAGTAACGTTGATGGTCATCGCACCATCCGTACCGGTGGTTTTGGATGACAGCATCAGGCGGTAATCACCGTCTTTCGCTTTAATGACGCTGGCGGTGACGTTGCCGTTCGCTTTATTAATCGCGCTCGCGATCCCCGCCAGCGACGTATCGCCATCAGCCAGGGTGACTTCTAAAGGCGTTTTGGTGCCCGGCTGGGTGATGGTGATTTTACGCGTTGTACCTGTCGTATCGCCCAGCAGGTCAGTGTTGTTAGCATAGGAGCCGGTAGTGAGTGCCTGTGCCTTTGCAACCTGATTGACGTTGACAACAAAGGAACCCACGGATGCGTCAGCCGTTGTCGTGGCGGTAAAGGCCGTGTTGGTGCTGCTAACGGACGTTGAGTTCCAGGTGGTTGCTTTACCCAGTGCAGCGGTCGCAGTCTGCAGCGATGTCATGGCGCTCTGCAGCTTGCCGTAAGCGCTTAACTGTGCGTTATACGTTGATTGCTGGGAAGTAATCGTCGTCAGCTTGGTTTTCTCTGCCGCTTCCAACTGATTATATAAATCCCCGAGTCCTGCAGAACCTATCCCGAGGTTACTGATAGTAGCCATGCATATTTTCCTTAAAATACGAAAGTAGTTCAGGACTCTTATCGGCCTCTCAACGTAAAAGTTTACGATGGTGAGAAAAAAATAATCCAAAGAATAGACACGTCCTGGCGGGGTAAATGAAGGGATTGCACTTTAGTGCCATTATCAGCGCATTGAAAACATGAAAAAGTGTGTGCCTTTTTTGTCATCTCTTTGAGCGTTAAAAAAGCGTAAATAATAAGCCTCTGGCAGACCTTAATTGATTTTTTAAAAATAAAATGATTAATAATCAGTAACTTATAATTTTTTCAAAATTGATTCTAAAGTCTTTTGGGGACCCGTCGATAACCTTGTTGACGGTGAGAGACGCTGTGAGTGTTAGGCACCGGACCTAAAACCCAATTTTTGAAGGAAACAAAATTATGGCAGTTATCAATACTAACCTGTTGTCCCTGACCACTCAGAACAACCTGAACAAATCTCAGTCTTCTCTGGGCACTGCTATCGAGCGTCTGTCTTCCGGTCTGCGTATTAACAGCGCGAAAGACGATGCTGCTGGCCAGGCGATTGCAAACCGCATGACCTCCCAGATCAAAGGTATGACTCAGGCAGCGCGTAACGCCAACGACGGTATCTCCATGGCGCAGACTGCTGAAGGCTCCCTGAACGAAATCAACAACAACCTGCAGCGCGTTCGTGAACTGGCTGTTCAGGCAAGCAACGGTACTAACAGCACTACTGACCTGGCCTCTCTGCAGGATGAAGTTACTGCTCGTCTGAAAGAAATCGACCGCGTTGCGGGCAAAACTGACTTCAACGGCATCAAACTGCTGAACGGCACTGCTGGTACTGCTGGCGTAGTTAAAATTCAGGTTGGCGTGAACGACGGCGACACTATTGATCTGGATCTGAAAGGCGCGCAAGCTGATACCGCTACCCTGAAAGTAGATACCCTTGATTTGACTGCACTGAAAGGAACTGATCTGGCAACTATCGATGCCGCTATCGCTACTGTCGATAAAGCACGTTCAGGCCTGGGTGCTGTGCAGAACCGTTTCACTTCTGCAATCAACAACCTGAACAACACCTCTAACAACCTGTCTGCTGCTCAGTCCCGTATCCAGGACGCTGACTACGCAACTGAAGTTTCCAACATGTCCCGCGCGCAGATCCTGCAGCAGGCTGGTACTTCTGTTCTGTCTCAGGCAAACCAGGTTCCACAGACCGTTCTGTCTCTGCTGCGTTAATTTTACGCGTGAAACCCCGCTTCGGCGGGGTTTTTTTATCTCTGTTATTTGAGAATCCGCCTGTGAAACAAATCAGTGTCACTCAACCAAAGCTGGTCGCAGATTTTTCATGTGTCGGTGGGGAATGCCGTGAACATTGTTGTCAGGGCTGGACCATCGCGTTTGATAAATCCTCCGTTAATCGCTATCTGAACAGTAAAAATGCCGCCATTCGTCATACGGCGAAAACGGCAATAAAAGTCACCAAAAAACAGTATGGCAACTGGGGCGAAGTGATTTTCCATACGGAAAGTAAAAACTGCCCGTTTATGGATACGGAAAAACTCTGTTCTATTCATAGCGCCATGGGCGCCCAGGCCTTAAGCCCAACCTGTTCGTCGTTTCCACGGACAAATCGGGTCTATAAAAATGAAATCGAAAAATCGCTGAACCTCTCGTGTCCGGAAGTGACCCGACTTCTGTTGAACGATCGGGAGTCTATGTCGATGATGGAATCCATCAGCGTCCAGCAGGACGTCAATAATGCGCCGATGATTGATTTGAAGGCAAAGGTCATCAATCTCTTCTGCCAGAATATTTTCAGCGTTGAGGCGGTCAGCGTTGAAGAACAGGTTTACGCCGTGGTGAAATTCCTGATGGTGGCTGAAAAGCTCGAAAATCTCGAAGAGAATATCGGCACGCTCGAAACGGTCTATTTCTCGCTGGTTAACGAACTGGTGAGCGGTAAAATCAAGACGGAGTTAGGCGGCTTTAATCAGAACTATAGCCTGAAATTCGCGTTAATTTCGCTCATCCAGAGTTACTTTACAAAGAAAGTGACAGCCCGCGGCGGTGCCGTGTTGAATCGTTATTTTACTCAGCTTTATCAACAATTTGAGTCTGCTGGTGACACCGTGCCGGCAGAGAAGGTCATGGAGAACATCGAGTCCGTCTGGCGCGATGTGGCGGGCAGTTACCTGGCGATCAATGACCATTTATTTAAGAACTTTTTTAAATACAAACTGTGGGAGCAGGGCTTCCCGCAGAACAATGGCCGCAGCATGTTGAATAATCTTTATTTAATCGTCGCGGAGTTCTATTTCCTTAAAACGTTACTTGCCGGTCAGGCACTCGTGGCGGGAAAAATTGAGCAAGATAATATCATTGATGTTATTTACAGCTTCCACTCCCTTAGCCAGCATAATCAGGAAGCGGGAAAGCTCTTTCATCAACATATAGATAGCGTCAAACTCGGCGACGATCTTTCATTGTTACAACTGTTAATTTAGGCAGAAAAGTTGCCCCTGTTGTGGGCAACCTCAGAATAACCTCACTTTATCCCCCTTTTTCATCCAATTGAACGCCCTGCAGAATCGGATAATCATGCCGATAACTCAACTAACGCAGGGCTGTTTATCGTGAATTCACTCTATACCGCTGAAGGTGTAATGGATAAACACTCGCTGTGGCAGCGTTATGTCCCGCTGGTGCGTCACGAAGCATTGCGCCTCCAGGTGCGCTTGCCGGCGAGCGTGGAACTCGACGATCTGCTACAGGCGGGCGGTATCGGGTTATTGAATGCAGTTGACCGATACGACGCTCTGCAAGGAACGGCATTTACGACTTACGCAGTTCAGCGTATTCGTGGTGCGATGCTGGACGAGCTGCGCAGCCGCGACTGGGTGCCGCGCAGTGTTCGCCGTAACGCGCGCGAAGTGGCGCATGCGATGGGGCAGCTGGAACAGGAACTGGGACGTAACGCAACGGAAACCGAAGTGGCGGAACGTCTTGGCATTGCTGTTGAAGAGTATCGTCAGATGTTGCTCGATACCAATAATAGCCAACTCTTCTCTTATGACGAGTGGCGCGAAGAGCATGGCGATAGCATCGAGCTGGTGACGGATGAGCACCAGCAGGAAAACCCGTTACACCATTTAATGGAAGGGAATTTACGCCATCGCGTTATGGAGGCTATTGAAGCTCTGCCTGAACGCGAACAGCTGGTGTTGACCCTTTATTACCAGGAAGAGCTTAACCTCAAAGAGATTGGCGCTGTTCTGGAGGTGGGAGAGTCGCGGGTGAGCCAGCTGCACAGCCAGGCCATTAAACGCTTACGAACCAAGCTGGGTAAGTTATAGGTGATTGATTCACCTTAAAAATGCCGCACAACGTATTGACAACCAGGAGTTATCATGACGGTGCAGCAATCTAAAAGACGGCCTTTAAGCCGCTACCTGAAAGACTTTAAACACAGCCAGACGCATTGCGCCCACTGTAACAAGTTACTCGATCGTATCACGCTGGTTCGCCGGGGCGAAATCGTCAACAAGATTGCGATTTCACGTCTCGACACGTTGATGGACGAAGCCGCATGGCTCGAAGAGCAAAAAGAGTGGGTGGCGCTTTGCCGTTTCTGTGGCGATCTCCACTGCAAAGAGCAAAGCGACTTCTTCGACATTATCGGCTTCAAGCAATTCCTGTTTGAGCAAACAGAGATGAGCCACGGCACCGTTCGCGAATATGTGGTTCGCCTGCGTCGCCTTGGGCAACATCTGACCGTAAACAATATTTCTCGCGATCTGCTGAAAACCGGTTATCTGGATGAAAATCTGGAGCCGTGGCTGCCTGCGACCAGCACCAACAACTACCGAATTGCGCTGCGCAAGTATGCGCAATACAAGGTACAAATGCCGGGTGCCGTAAAGCAGAAAGCCCACGCCGGAACAACTTCTGATATATATTAAAAAAGAATAAGATGTAGCGCAGTCGCCTTTGACGTTGCAGGCGATTTCTCTACACTACGTAAAAATTCCACTATATCGGGGTATTTATGAAATTTGCACTTCTGGGTCGTCAGGCGCTGATGGGTGTTATGGCCGTTGCGCTGGTTGCGGGCATGAGCGTGAAAACGTTCGCCGCAGAAAACCTGCTGAATAAAGTAAAAGAGCGCGGTACGCTGCTGGTCGGGCTGGAAGGAACCTATCCTCCATTCAGCTTCCAGGGCGATGACGGTAAGCTGACCGGTTTTGAAGTGGAGTTTGCTGAAGAGCTGGCGAAGCACCTCGGCGTTAAAGCGTCACTGAAACCGACCAAATGGGACGGAATGCTGGCGTCACTGGACTCCAAACGTATTGATGTGGTTATTAATCAGGTGACCATTTCTGACGAGCGTAAGAAGAAGTATGACTTCTCTACGCCGTACACCGTGTCCGGTATTCAGGCGCTGGTGAAGAAAGGCAACGAAGGCGGGATTAAAACTGCCGCGGACCTGAAAGGCAAGAAAGTCGGTGTCGGTCTGGGGACCAACTACGAAGAGTGGCTGCGCCAGAACGTGCAGGGCGTGGATATCCGCACCTATGATGATGACCCGACGAAATACCAGGATCTGCGCGTGGGCCGTATCGACGCCATTCTGGTTGACCGCCTGGCAGCGTTGGATCTGGTGAAGAAAACCAACAATACCCTGGCGGTAGCGGGTGATGCCTTCTCTCGTCAGGAATCCGGCGTGGCCGTTCGTAAAGGTAACGAAGACCTGGTCAAAGCGATTGATTCCGCGATTGCTGACATGCAAAAAGACGGTAGCCTGAAGGCGCTTTCCGAGAAGTGGTTCGGTGCAGACGTCACCAAATAAGTCTTTGACGTAAAAAAAAGGCGCTTTTAAAAGCGCCTTTTTTATTTCTTTCGCGTCTGCGTGCATAATGAAAAATATCACATTTTGTCAGAGTTACCGGAGAACCCATGTCACTACAGAATTTAACGCGCTTTCCCCGCCTGGAGTTTATCGGCGCGCCGACGCCGCTGGAGTACCTGCCGCGATTTTCTGATTATTTAGGCCGCGATATTTTTATTAAGCGTGATGACGTGACGCCGATGGCGATGGGGGGCAATAAGCTGCGCAAGCTGGAGTTTCTGGCGGCGGACGCCCTGCGTGAAGGCGCAGATACGCTCATTACTGCCGGGGCTATCCAGTCCAACCACGTTCGTCAGACGGCGGCAGTGGCTGCAAAGCTCGGACTCCATTGCGTGGCGTTGCTGGAAAACCCGATTGGCACGCGGGCAGAAAACTATCTGACCAACGGTAACCGCCTGCTGCTGGACCTGTTTAATGTACAGGTCGAAATGGTGGATGCGTTGACCGACCCGACCGCCCAGCTTGACGAGCTGGCGACGCGCCTGGAAGCGCAGGGATTCCGCCCCTACGTTATCCCCGTCGGCGGCTCAAACGCGCTGGGCGCGCTGGGGTATGTGGAAAGTGCGCTGGAAATCGCTCAGCAGTGCGAGGGCGCGGTGAGTCTCTCCTCCGTGGTTGTCGCGTCTGGCAGTGCGGGCACGCATGCCGGGCTGGCGGTGGGGCTGGAGCAACTGCTGCCGGACGTCGAGCTGATTGGCGTAACGGTATCCCGCAGCGTCGCGGATCAGAAGCCGAAAGTGGTCACCTTACAGCAGGCGGTAGCCGGGCAGCTGGAGCTGAAGGCAAAGGCCGATATTCTGCTCTGGGATGACTATTTTGCGCCGGGTTACGGCACGCCTAACGAAGAGGGCATGGAAGCGGTGAAGCTGCTGGCGCGCCTCGAGGGGATACTGCTCGATCCGGTGTATACAGGCAAAGCGATGGCAGGAC
The DNA here is from genome assembly GCF_043974075.1 of Enterobacter sp. ECC-019. NCBI lineage: Bacteria > Pseudomonadati > Pseudomonadota > Gammaproteobacteria > Enterobacterales > Enterobacteriaceae > Enterobacter > Enterobacter sp. ECC-019. Next base: position 3,620,642 of record NZ_CP143759.1, on the reverse strand, counting down.
TGATTGACGGCATTGCTCAGAAACGCTTTAAGGATGAAGGGCCGATTTTATTTGTCCATACCGGCGGGGCGCCTGCGCTGTTTGCCTACCATCCTCATGTCTAAAAATCAGGTCGAAAAATAATAATGCAAGAAAGTATTCAACTGGTTATTGATTCTCTGCCGTATCTGCTGAAAGGTGCGGTATTTACGTTACAGCTCAGTATCGGCGGGATGTTCTTCGGGCTGGTACTGGGATTTGTGCTGGCCTTGATGCGCATGTCACCCATCCTGCCGGTACGTTGGCTGGCACGCTTCTATATCTCCGTGTTTCGCGGTACACCGCTTATCGCCCAGCTCTTTATGATCTACTACGGCTTACCGCAGTTTGGTATTGAGCTGGATCCGATCCCCGCAGCGATGATTGGTCTGTCGCTCAATACCGCGGCGTACACCTCAGAAACCCTGCGAGCTGCCATCTCCTCCATTGACAAAGGGCAGTGGGAAGCGGCGGCCAGTATCGGGATGACCCCGTGGCAGACGCTGCGTCGGGCCATTCTGCCGCAGGCGGCGCGCGTGGCGCTTCCGCCGCTGAGCAACAGCTTCATCAGCCTGGTGAAAGATACTTCCCTGGCGGCAACGATTCAGGTACCGGAGTTGTTCCGTCAGGCGCAGCTGATTACATCGCGCACGCTTGAAGTTTTTACCATGTATCTGGCCGCCTCGCTGATTTACTGGGTGATGGCGACAGTGCTGTCTGCCCTGCAAAACTACTTCGAAAACCAGCTTAACCGCCAGGAGCGTGATCCAAAATGAGTGCTATCGACGTCAAAAACCTGGTGAAAAAATTCCACGGTCAAACGGTGCTCCATGGGATCGATCTTGAAGTCGAGCAGGGGGAAGTCGTGGCGATTATCGGACCGAGCGGTTCGGGAAAGACGACGCTGCTGCGCAGTATTAACCTGCTTGAACAGCCGGAAGGCGGCACCATTCGGGTAGGGGAGATAACGATTGATACCGGAAAATCCATCAGCCAGCAGAAAGGGTTGATTCGCCGCCTGCGTCAGCATGTCGGCTTCGTTTTCCAGAACTTCAATCTTTTCCCGCACCGTACGGTGCTGGAGAACATTATTGAAGGGCCGGTCATTGTAAAAGGCGAATCGAAAGAGGACGCAACGGCGCGCGCGCGTGAACTGCTCGCCAAAGTTGGGCTGGCGGGGAAAGAGACCAGCTATCCGCGCCGTCTGTCGGGAGGGCAACAGCAGCGCGTGGCGATAGCGCGTGCGCTGGCTATGCGTCCGGACGTGATCCTTTTTGATGAACCGACCTCAGCGCTCGATCCGGAACTGGTGGGTGAGGTGCTAAACACTATTCGCCAGCTGGCACAGGAAAAACGGACGATGGTGATCGTAACGCATGAGATGAGCTTTGCGCGCGATGTTGCTGACAGAGCCATCTTCATGGATCAGGGCCGGATTGTGGAGCAGGGGCCGGCAAAAAGCCTGTTCGCTAACCCTCAACAGCCGCGAACCCGTCAGTTCCTTGAAAAATTCCTGATGCAGTAGAATTTTTGCACTAATTTGCTCCAGAAATTTAGCCTGGAGCAAATTATTCTCCCCCTGCGTGCCGTCCTTTGTTTTTTTATTCCATCCAGCACGGATAAACCTTATCGATAGTAAAGTTAATTGTGCTAATGCCGATATTTTGTAGTTAGAAAAAAGTTTTATGTGTTAGGTTATATTCACCATAATAATGATTATCTTTTCAGAGGCTTCATTTAGTAAGTATGAAGGATTCAGACTTTTTCACCTGGCGACGGGATTGCTCCCTCCGGTTTCAGGAATTGACCTGTGCCGACGAGGTATATCAGGAACTACAGCGACAAACTCAGACGCTTGAATTTGATTATTACTCGCTCTGCGTGCGCCATCCCGTACCATTTACCCGGCCTAAGATCGCTGTACATACCACTTACCCAAAGCAGTGGATGGCGCAATATCAATCCGCGAACTATTTCGCTATTGATCCCGTCTTAAAACCGGAGAATTTCATTCAGGGTCATTTACCCTGGACCGATGCATTATTCGCTGACGCGCAGGAATTATGGCATAGCGCGCAGGACCACGGTTTACGTTCGGGAATAACGCAGTGTCTGATGCTGCCTAATCACGCGCTCGGCTTCCTGTCGGTTTCCCGTACTAGTGTACTGGAAGGGCCGTTTGCCCGTGAGGAAATAGAATTGCGGCTGCAAATGCTGGTGCAAATGGCCTTAACTTCTCTGGTACGTTTTGAAGATGAGATGGTCATGCCACCCGAAATGAAATTCAGCAAACGCGAACGCGAAATTCTGAAATGGACTGCGGAAGGGAAGACCTCTGCGGAAATAGCGATCATTCTCTCCATCTCCGAGAATACCGTTAACTTCCATCAGAAAAATATGCAGAAGAAATTCAACGCGCCCAACAAAACCCAGATCGCGTGCTACGCGGCGGCAACGGGACTGATCTGACCGGATAATACGTTCTGCGTGACAGACGAGCGAACGGCTGAATGCACTGCATCCAGCCGTTTTTTGTTACTGGCGATAGGCCTGCTTGATTTGCTTAACGGTGTTAGCAAATACCGCAGATTCAGCCTGGTCTTCCATCTCCGCGATTTGTTTTTCCATTTTAATGATCACACGACCGGCATCCGCCTGGCCCATCGCCTGCAGCATCAGCGTCAGCAGCGCTTTCAGGCAGTTTACTTCCTGTGCCAGTTCCTGGTTATTCTCCGCAGTGGCAAATTCAGGTGTGCTCATTTATTTTCCTCATTATTAAACGGCGCTAAAGCGCGACGACGAAAGTCAAGGCGGCGGAGTATACCACAAGCTGAAGCAAAAAATGCAGCGGTTGTTTTTCGTACTTTTACGCGGATGTTTAATTGCGTAAACAGACCGTACCGGTAAACTGAACCGCTGTTATAGACTATTAATTGTTTATGCCGGTTCGCTTGCCGTTAATTATTGTTACAAAAATTTGAGATCTGTTTTTTTGCAGGGAAAGCCTGCACGTTTTTTGTAACTTTTTGAATACAGATGCTTAAAAAAAGCTGCAAAAGGCCTGTGTGCATGGACTCTCTTTCCACGGACTGTACAGCCTAATTTCCAAAAACGAGAGCAAAATCGAATAGCCGGTTTTTTAACGTTTTAATCTTGTGAGGAAAACCGTTAATATAAACCAAATTATCACTCAGTAGCGTTATCCCTATTCTGGAGACATTTCCTTTGATCAACGTCCTTCTTGTTGATGACCACGAACTGGTGCGCGCAGGGATACGACGCATTCTTGAAGATATTAAAGGTATTAAAGTTGCCGGTGAGGCGTGCTGTGGGGAAGATGCGGTAAAATGGTGCCGCACAAACTCGGCCGATGTGGTACTGATGGATATGAACATGCCCGGTATCGGTGGTCTCGAAGCAACACGCAAAATCGCGCGTACCTTTGTTGATACAAAAGTCATCATGCTGACCGTGCATACCGAAAACCCACTGCCTGCGAAAGTGATGCAGGCGGGCGCAGCGGGCTACCTGAGTAAAGGTGCTGCGCCGCAGGAAGTCGTCAATGCAATCCGTTCCGTATTTGCCGGACAGCGTTACATTGCTTCTGACATCGCTCAGCAGATGGCGCTGAGTCAGATCGAGCCCGAGAAAACCGAATCACCATTTGCGAGTTTGTCTGAGCGTGAATTGCAGATTATGCTGATGATCACCAAAGGTCAGAAGGTGAATGAGATCTCGGAACAGCTGAATCTCAGCCCGAAAACGGTGAACAGCTATCGTTACCGGATGTTCAGTAAACTGAACATTCATGGCGACGTCGAACTGACGCACCTGGCCATCCGGCACGGTTTGTGTAATGCGGAGACGTTGTTAAGTCAGTGAGTGATGTGTTCGATTCAAAAGCATTTCTGAAAACCGTAACCAGCCAGCCTGGCGTCTATCGCATGTATGATGCTGGCGGTACGGTTATCTATGTGGGGAAGGCAAAAGATCTTAAAAAACGTCTCTCCAGCTATTTTCGCAGCAACCTGGCCTCCCGTAAGACCGAAGCGCTGGTCTCCCTCATTCAGAATATTGATGTCACCGTCACGCACACAGAGACAGAAGCGCTGCTGCTTGAGCACAACTATATAAAGCTCTACCAGCCGCGCTATAACGTTCTGTTGCGTGATGATAAATCCTACCCGTTTATTTTTCTGAGCGGCGACACCCATCCGCGCCTCGCCATGCACCGCGGCGCAAAACACGCCAAGGGTGAATATTTTGGGCCGTTCCCTAACGGCTATGCCGTGCGTGAAACGCTGGCGCTGCTGCAAAAAATCTTCCCGATCCGCCAGTGTGAGAACAACGTTTACCGCAACCGCTCGCGCCCGTGCCTGCAGTACCAGATTGGACGCTGCCTGGGCCCCTGCGTGGCCGGACTGGTGAGTGAAGAAGAGTATGCGCAGCAGGTGGATTATGTGCGCCTGTTCTTAGCCGGAAAAGACGATCAGGTCTTAACGCAGCTGATCGCGCGGATGGAAAAAGCCAGCGCCGCACTCGAGTTCGAAGAGGCCGCGCGGATCCGCGACCAAATCCAGGCGGTGCGCAGAGTTACTGAGAAACAATTTGTCTCGAATACCGGTGACGATCTTGACGTCATCGGCGTAGCCTTTGACGCCGGCATGGCCTGCGTACACGTGTTGTTTATTCGCCAGGGCAAAGTACTCGGCAGTCGCAGCTATTTCCCGAAAGTGCCTGGCGGCACCGAACTGGGTGAAGTGGTGGAAACCTTTGTCGGCCAGTTCTATCTACAGGGGAGCCAGATGCGCACGCTGCCTTCTGAGATCCTGCTCGATTTTAATCTTGACGATAAAACCCTGCTGGCCGATTCGCTCTCTGAACTGGCGGGCCGTCGGGTCAATGTACAAACCAAACCGCGCGGCGACAGGGCGCGTTATCTGAAGCTGGCGCGAACCAACGCGGCGACGGCACTCACCACTAAGCTGTCGCAGCAGTCGACGGTGCACCAGCGTTTAACGGCCCTGGCGACGCTGCTGAAGCTTCCGGAAGTGAAACGGATGGAGTGTTTCGACATCAGTCATACGATGGGGGAACAGACGGTCGCGTCCTGCGTGGTGTTTGATGCAAATGGCCCACTGCGCGCCGAGTATCGCCGCTATAACATCACCGGGATCACGCCGGGTGATGACTATGCTGCCATGAATCAGGTGCTGCGTCGTCGCTATGGTAAAGCCATAGAAGAGAGCAAAATCCCGGATGTGATCCTGATTGACGGTGGTAAAGGGCAACTCGGCCAGGCGAAAGCGGTATTTGAATCGCTTGATGTTAGCTGGGATAAAAACCATCCGCTGCTGCTGGGCGTCGCAAAAGGGGCAGATCGTAAGGCCGGTCTGGAGACATTGTTCTTCGAGCCGGAAGGTGAGGGCTTCAGCCTGCCGCCGGACTCCCCGGCGCTGCATGTCATCCAGCATATTCGCGATGAATCGCACGATCATGCCATCAGCGGTCACCGCAAAAAACGGGCGAAGGTGAAAAATACCAGTAGCCTGGAAACGATCGAAGGCGTGGGGCCAAAACGTCGCCAGATGCTGCTGAAATATATGGGCGGATTGCAAGGATTACTCAACGCCAGCATGGAGGAAATTGCAAAAGTGCCGGGTATTTCGCAAGGGCTGGCAGAAAAGATCTACTACTCGTTGAAACATTGAGGGCTCTGTAGCAACATAGAGCTAAATTTTACTGACAACAAACAGTTACCGTCATTATGCAATTTAATATCCCTACGTTGCTCACTCTCTTTCGTGTTGTACTCATCCCGTTCTTTGTACTGGCGTTTTACCTGCCGGTCGTCTGGGCACCTTTCGCCTGCGCATTGCTCTTCCTGATCGCGGCGGTCACCGACTGGTTTGATGGCTATCTGGCCCGCCGTTGGAATCAAAGCACCCGTTTCGGTGCCTTCCTCGATCCGGTGGCAGACAAAGTGATGGTCGCTATCGCCATGGTGCTGGTGGCCGAGCACTATCACACCTGGTGGGTAACGCTGCCCGCGGCAACCATGATCGGCCGTGAGATTATCATCTCTGCACTGCGCGAGTGGATGGCGGAACTGGGGAAACGCAGCAGCGTGGCGGTCTCGTGGATTGGCAAAGTCAAAACGACGGCGCAGATGGCAGCGCTGGTCTGGATGCTCTGGCGTCCGAACGCCTGGGTTGAATGGGCGGGAATTGGTCTGCTGTGGGTAGCGGCAGTACTGACGCTGTGGTCCATGCTGCAATACTTGAACGCTGCGCGCGGGGATTTGCTTGATCAGTGATCGTTTCGCCGTAATTTTCAGCAAACGATCCGGGGATGCAAAAAATAACGTTGACTCATAACGTCATATCAGTAGAATGCAACGCATCGAACGGCGGCACAGCAAGCCGGACGATAATGAAATCAAGTGGTTAGACGTATACTTGATGACATGCGGGAATAGCTCAGTTGGTAGAGCACGACCTTGCCAAGGTCGGGGTCGCGAGTTCGAGTCTCGTTTCCCGCTCCAGATTAAAGACATACGCAGTAGCGGGTGTCAGTTTGAAAAGTTTTACGGCGCGTTAGCAAAGCGGTTATGTAGCGGATTGCAAATCCGTCTAGTCCGGTTCGACTCCGGAACGCGCCTCCACTTTCTTCCCTGGCCGGATGGTGGAATCGGTAGACACAAGGGATTTAAAATCCCTCGGCGTTCGCGCTGTGTGGGTTCAAGTCCCACTCCGGCTACCATGGGAAACAAAGAATAATCAAAGCAATAAGCAGTGTCGTGAAACCACCGAAAGGTGGTTTTTTTATTTCATTTGCGTTACTTCAGCATTTTCACTGTGCCATTTTCCGTTTCCGAGTCAAAAAAGCCTTCGAGGCCCTACGCCTGAAGGCTCATAAATCACATTCGTTTTACTACTTTCCTTACTAACAAACCAGTAAGAATTGCCGGAAGCAATCCAAACAAAGAGGCGATATCTACTAACGTATCCTCCAATTCTTCTATCCCGTATGTGCCGAAATGATCCATCACTGCATAAGCCCATTCGGCAGGTATCAAAATAAAAAGCCATCGCGTATATAAAAGAAAGCTGATAAGGCCGATTGCAAGGCTAATAATGATTTCTATAAAAGTCCTCATGTTACAGTTATTGTCCCGTAAGCTTTCAAGCTCGTGCAAGGTACCGGCATCATGGTTGTTTTCATGAGGGCGTCACGGAGATAGTCAAAGTCACTCAGATGGAGCAAGGTTATACATCCTTCGCTTAACCCCCTCGGGCCAATAGGATGAAGTCGAAAATGCCCGCGTCTCACTCCTTCAACAAAAACTTGATCATCTATTTGCCAGTCATCTTTATACAAGGCAAACCAGGTTGAGCGATCGGTGCCATAAACATTTTTAAGGGCAAAATCATTTAAGCTTCCTAACCTGCCCCCACTCTGTCGGTTCACAATGAAGTACCGTCCGGGCGGTATCGGACCGATTTCTGGCTTGCTTGCCATAGTCGGATTGTTTCTGCCGTAAAGTTGACCAGAGAATGCCGGAAAGTTTCCTACACCTGGAACGGTAAGGATAGATGACGGTAAGCCATTCAATGCATAGCGGGCAATAATCATGCTGTAACCCGAATATTCCAACCGTCAGTAAACTGGATGTTCCCGTCGCAGTGCTTCCAGGTTATTTTCTCGTAACGCAGTTCTATGGCCTCAAGATGGTTGTGTTTTTCCATTGAGGGATTTTTTACATTATGCATAACAGGCGTTATCCCTACGATTTTCACATTTTCTAAAAGCATGTTGAAATACTCAACTTCCTGCCCTGCATCGTTGACACGGTACCATTTGATTTCAGCTGATTTTAGGGTTTGGCCAGTTGCTACAGCCCGGTAAAGGTAGGGAGAGGATGAATCAAACTCTTTTTCGATTGTTAGTGGAGAGTGGATGCGGGTGCCGGTTAGTTTCCCCGTATTGCCATCGGTTGGAATGTGCAAACCATGACCGAACGATAAAACCTCAATACTACCTTCACGGTGCTGAACATCTACAGAACCTGTAATATTCGCACCTCCGTCATCTTTGAGCCATAAATATGCGGGTATAGCCATTCTGAACGCTCCTTTTCAGTGAGTTTGACGTTATTGTCAGAGACAAATAAATCAACAAGCTCAGGCCTTCTCAAGGCATTGCGTGCTATACTTTTCGTGAATATCACATTGTTATTTATATGAAAATATTTCTAATGGTTCCTTAGGTATCAAATCACACCCCACCCAAATAAGCCTTCCTCACCTCCTGATTCCCCAGCAGCTCCTCACCGCTGCCGCTCAGCCGGATCTGTCCGTTAACCATCACGTACCCGCGGTCAGACAGCTTCAACGCGTGATGCGCATTCTGCTCCACCAGAAAAATCGTCATCCCGTTACGGGCCAGCTCGCGCAGCGTCTGGAAGATCTGTTTCACCACTATCGGGGCTAAGCCCAGGCTCGGCTCATCCAGCAGCAGCAGCTTCGGACGGCTCATCAGCGCCCGGGCGATCGCCAGCATCTGCTGTTCCCCGCCGGACATGGTCATCGCGCGCTGCTTGCGTCGCTCCTTGAGGCGAGGGAACAGGTCGAACATGGTTTGCATATCCTCAGCGGCAAACTGGCTGCCGATGGGGATGGTCCCCATCAGCAGATTCTCTTCAACGGTCATATCCGGGAAGATTCGTCTGCCTTCCGGCGCCTGCGCAATGCCGCCGGACGCGACGTAGTGGGTTGATTTATGGCTGATATCTTCACCACCGAAAAGGATCTGCCCGTTGCGGATGCGGGGCTGGCCAAAGATGGACATCAGCAATGTCGATTTACCCGCGCCATTTGCGCCAATCAGCGCCACGGTTTCACCCTTATTGACCTCGAGGGAGACCTGCTTCAGCGCCTGAATGACGCCGTAAAACACATCCACCTCGCGAAATGCCAGCAGCGGTTCGCTCATAGGGTGACCTCGCTTTCGTCCGTACCCAGGTAGGCGGCAATGACCTTTTCATCATGCTGGATCTGATCGGGTTTTCCCCTGGCAATAACATCGCCGTGGTCGAGCACGATAATGTCGTCCGAAATCTCCATCACCATCCCCATATCATGCTCAATAAGTAATACCGTGATGTCATGGTGATCCCGCAGAAAACGAATAATGCTGCTCAGCTTATGCGTTTCAACCGGGTTCAGCCCGGCGGCGGGTTCATCCAGACAGATCATTTCCGGCCCGGTGCACATTGCCCGTGCAATTTCCAGACGCCGCTGCTGGCCGTACGACATCTCTCCCGCGAGGCGATTGGCGCACTCCACCAGATCCACCACTTCCAGCCAGTAGAAGGCTCTGTCCAGGGCGTCGCTTTCCGCCCGCCGGTATGCCGGCGTATTTAAGATCCCGGCGAGCAGATTGCGGTTAACGCGCATATGCTGCGCGACCAGCAGGTTTTCCACGACCGACATCTCGCGAAAAAGACGGATATTTTGAAACGTGCGCGCCAGTCCTGCGCGGTTAACCAGATGCGTTCCGCCAAACATTTTGTAGAACAGACGCTGCCCGAACTGCGCGGGATTAATCCAGTCACTCGGCTGGAATTTTTGTCCGAGGACCTGAATAACGTTGGTCGTTTTAGTGCGGGTATTAAATAAAATGTTGCCGCCGGAGGCCCTGTAGAAGCCCGTCAGGCAGTTAAACACGGTTGTTTTTCCCGCCCCGTTTGGCCCAATCAGTGCGGTAATAGATCCACGCTGCACGTCCAGGTTGACGTCGTTTAGCGCCTTAATCCCGCCAAAGTGCATCATCAGATGTTCAACGCGTAATATCGTTTCGTTCATGGCGCGATGCCCTTACGCACGGCAAACCCGCTGCGGTTAATGCGGATCAAACCGCGTGGACGCCAGATCATCATTACCACCATGAGCATGCCAAACAGCAGAACGCGGTACTCGGCAAAACTGCGTAACAGCTCTGGTGTTACCGTGAGCACAAAGGCGGCCAGCACCACGCCAAGCGTAGAGCCCATACCGCCCAGCACCACAATGGCGAGGATCAGTGCCGATTCAAAGAAGGTAAAGGAGGTTGGATTCACGAACCCCTGGTAGGTCGCGAAGAACACCCCGGCAATGCCCGCGGTCGACGCACCCAGCGTAAAGGCCGACAGCTTAACCAGAACATGATTTAACCCCATCGAACGGCACGCTATTTCGTCTTCACGCAGCGCTTCCCACGCCCGGCCAATCGGCATCCGCGTCAGGCGGTGCTTGATATAGAGCACCAGCATCACCACCAGGAACAGCACCGCGTAGATAAAAATAAACTTCATGTTCGGGTTGTAGGTCAGGTGGAAAAATTCGTGGAAGGGCACACCGCCTTCTTTCGCGCGTCGCCCAAATTCCAGACCAAAAAAGGTGGGGGGAGGGGCCGACACGCCGTTTGGTCCGCCGGTGAAGGTCAGCCAGTTGTTCAGTATCAGGCGAATGATCTCCCCGAACCCGAGGGTGACGATGGCGAGATAGTCACCGTGCATGCGCAGTACCGGGAAACCGAGCAGGGCGCCTGCGGCGGCGGCCATGATTGCCGCCAGCGGCAGCATGCTCCAGAAGCCTAAGCCGAGATACTGGTATCCCAGCGCCAGACCGTACGCCCCAATCGCGTAGAACGCGACATATCCCAGATCCAGCAGACCGGCCAGACCCACGACGATATTCAGCCCCAGGCCGAGAAGCACGTAGATCAGCCCGAGAATGGCGACGGTCAGCACATACTTAGTGGCAACAAACGGAAAGCAAATCGCAAGGGTAATCACCAGCGGAATAATCCAGCGCATGCGGCTTTTGTATTCCGGTGGCCGGACATATACGCCCGCGCTATCGGCTTCGAAACGCGCCTGGAAATGGGCGCCCGCGGCGGTACCTAAAAAGACGCTCAGCAGAAAACGCCCGAGCATGACGATGCCAACCATCCAGGCCAGTCGCTGCCCGGCGAAGTTAAAGCTGTACCCGTCCAGCACCACGCCCGCAATGGGGCCGAAGATTATCAGCGCAATCAGCCCGGAAAAAATCGCGTCCAGAATGCAGCGTTTAAGTGAAAAACCGTGTGATGTCATCAGTCTCTCCCTCACACCTTGGCCACAATCGGCCGCCCAAGCAGGCCCTGGGGACGGAAAATAAGGATCATGACCAGCAGGCCGAACGAGAAGACGTCTTTATAGTCCGAGTTCACCATGCCCGAGAATTGGGCTTCCGCCACGCCCAGGATAAGGCCACCGAGCATGGCGCCGGGGAGGGAGCCGATGCCGCCGAGTACCGCCGCAGTAAAGGCTTTAATGCCAATCACGAACCCGACGTAGAAATCAAAGGTGCCGTAATTCATGGTGATCAATACCCCCGCCAGACCGGCCATCGCCGCGCCGATGACAAAGACCAGCGAAATAATCCGGTCGGTGTTAATGCCCAGAATGGAGGCCATCTTACGATCCTGCTGTACCGCGCGGCACATCCGACCCAGCCGGGTATGGTTGATTATCCAGGTGAGCACCAGCATGCCGACAAACGAGGCAACCAGAATAAACACTTTGGTGTAGGTTATCTGCACGAACCCGTCGCCCAGATGCAGGCGTATAACACCGTCCAGCATGGTCGGCACCCCTTGCTGGCGCGGCCCCTGGCTCAGCTGCGCGTAGTTTTGCAGGATAAGCGACATCCCGATGGCGGAGATCAGCGGCGCCAGGCGCGTGGAGTTGCGCAGCGGCTTGTAGGCGATACGTTCGATGGTCCAGCCGTACACCCCGGTTACCACAATGGTGAACACCAGCGTCCCGAGGATCAGCAGCGGGAACGACTGCAGACCGAAGAAAGAGAGCAGCGCCAGGCCAATGGCGCAGAGATAGGCGGAAATCATATACACTTCGCCGTGGGCAAAGTTGATCATGCCGATAATGCCGTACACCATGGTGTAGCCGATGGCGATCAGGCCGTAGACGGAGCCCAGCGTTAAGCCATTAATTAACTGTTGCAGGAAGAATGTACTCATCTTAGCGCGCTCGTTTTATAGGCTGCGCGAGACGCGCAGCCTGATGTTTATTACGCGCCGACGGGCAACCCCGCCGACGTTGAGCGTGACTCCGTCCCGTTACTGCACTTCCTTATATTTTCCTTTGTCGTCCCACTGGTAAACCACGTAGTCAGACACTTTCAGATCGCCTTTGCTGTCCCAGGCTTTTTTGCCCATTACCGTGTCGACGGAATTGGCTTTCAGCCACTCGCTGGCTTTGGCGGAGTCCTTGCCACCGGTGGCCTTGAAGGCCGCGGCAATGGCCTGTACGGAGGCATAGGAGTAAAGGGTGTAACCTTCCGGCTCGAATTTACCGGCGCGGAATTTCTCGATAACCGCTTTACCGTCCGGGATAAGGCGCGGATCTTTACCGAAGGTCATGTAAATGCCGCTGGTGTATTGCGGGCCACCCGCGGCGGTCACCATCTCTTCGTTGACAATACAGTCGCCGGAGAAGAATTTCGCCTGCACGCCCTGTTCACGCATCTGGCGAACCAGCGGACCGGCTTCCGGGTGACAGCCACCGAAGAACACGACGTCCGGTTTTTGCGCGCCGATCTTCGTCACCAGCGCGTTAAAGTCTTTTTCACCGCGGGATAACCCCTCATACATCACATCCTGAACCCCGCGTTTCGCCAGCGCCGCTTTGGTGGCGTCAGCCAGACCCTGACCATAGGTGTCTTTATCGTGAATAATCACCACGCGTTTGGCTTTCAGCTTGTCGATGATGAAGTCGCTGGCAACCTGACCCTGTTGATCGTCGCGACCGCACATGCGGAACATATCGCTCATGCCACGTTCGGTGATAAGCGGGTTAGTCGAGCCGGGGGTAATCGCAATGATGCCTGCGTCGCTATACACCTCGGAGGCGGGCATTGTGGAAGAGGAGCAGAAATGGCCGACCACGGCGTTGACTTTATCCTGGTCAACTAAACGGTTGGCGACGGCCACGGCCTGCTTAGGTTCGCAGGCATCATCCCCCTGAACCAGTTTGATCTTCTCGCCGTTAATGCCGCCTGCGGCATTGATGTCTTCAGCGGCCTGCGTTGCGCCGTGCCAGTACTGATCGCCATAGGTGGCATTCGGACCCGTAAACGGCCCGGCCACGCCAATCACAATATCCGCCCGGGCGGAAAACGCCGTCACCAGGCAACCGGCCAACACAAGAGAAAGAGGAGTTCTGATAAATTTCAGCGACATTATTATGTTCCTTAGCAAAGAGGTTTTTGCACCACGGCGTAAACCCGAACGCCCGACGGCGCAGCCAATCCGAAACACGAGCAAGAACAAAATGCACTAAACGAACAAGATACAGACGGCATCCTGCATATTACGGCGAGATTTCCCTGCGCAGGGGCGCACGAAGAACATTAAGCAAAAACGTTGCCAGAATGGTTAACCCATTGACCAGCATGCGACATGTTTGAGTATAGAGCGCCGCGTTATGCCGCCTTGCGGGAGGAGAAGAAATTACAGCGGAGATCACATATCGTTAACAATAAAGCCCATAAGTTGTGCAAAGGTCACGATTTGCACGTTTTTGCAGCAATAAAGACCTAAACTTCAGCCCGGAGAGGGGTGAGATATGTGTTAGGATCGTTTCCTTTTTTGCAGGAGTATCAGCGATGACTGAAGGCCCATTGAATGAAAGCGAAATGGCGTGGCTTGAAGAGACATTAATGTCTTACGGTCATGATGACGCGTCCGTGATTGACGTGTCCGAACTGGACGGCATGCTTACCGCAGTGCTTTCCGGTCCTGTTGTCGTTGAGCCAGATGCCTGGCTGGTTGCGGTGTGGGGTGGCGAGAAGTACATTCCGCGCTGGAAAAACGATCGTGAGATGAACCGTTTTATCGATCTCTGCTTTAAGCATATGAACGATATTGCCGAGCGCCTGAGCGAGTACCCGGATCAGTTTGAACCGATGTTCGGTTATAACGACGTTGACGGTGAGAGCTATACCGTGGTGGAAGAGTGGTGCTATGGCTATATGCGCGGTGTGGCGCTGACGGACTGGTCAGCATTGCCGGAAGCCCTGAAGGCCGATCTTGAGGTGATTGCCCTGCACGGGACGGAAGAGAACAGCGAAAAGCTGGATGAACTGTCTGAAGATGAGTACATCGCCAGCATCGAGAGCATCCAGGCAGCGGCACTGCGTTTATATCAATACTGGGTAAACAACCCGCAGCAGCCGGAAGCGAAGAAGCCGATTGTGAACGGCACGAAGGTCGGGCGTAACGATCCGTGTCCTTGCGGCAGCGGGAAGAAGTTTAAGAGCTGCTGTTTGCACTGATCAATTTTTTATTAACTTGGGTGGATTTGTTTCGTTCACCTCCAGTCAGTAGAAAATAATACGATCTTTACCTGTGAACGAGATAAGGGGGCCACCGCGGCCCCCTTATCGATCCCCGCGGCCCCGCGGAAAATCGGTGCTTCGCACTGCGCTCACCTCCTGACCGTCTGCCTACGGTCGGCTCAACTCGACATCCTGTCTCGCTTCGCCTCTGGCGAGATGTACATTTCAACCCACTTCCGGCAGCATCCCGGCTGCAATCAACACCTGCACCAGAATAATCACCACCCCACAGCCAAACACAACGCACAGCAGCGGTTTTCCGCCCGCTACGCGATACCCTTGCTGCGGATGCTGCTGGCGGCTCTTCCACGCCAGCAGGGAAGGGAGCAACAGCGCCAGGATAGAGAGCGCCACTCCCGCGTAGCCCAGCGCCATCACAAATCCGCGCGGATAAAACAGCGCAAAGGCCAGCGGCGGCAGGAAGGTAATCGCCCCCGTCTGTAACCGTCCTGCGGCGGTATTGCGACGCTGGAACAGGTCGGCCAGATAATCAAACAGGCCGAGCGCCACGCCCAGGAACGAGGTTGCCAGCGCCAGGTCAGCAAACAGGTGCACCGCCAGCTCCACGTGCGGGGAGGTGACGACCTCGCGCAGTGCCAGCAGAAAACCGTTCAGGCCAGCGTGTTGCGCCATTAGCCCAATAAAGGTTGAAGAGTCAATGCTGCCCAGCGTCACCAGCTGCCAGAAAATATAGGCGATCAGCGGGATCGCGCTGCCGATAACAAAGACGCGGCGCAGCTTGCGGATATCGCCGTTCATATAGCTGACGATGCTCGGCACGCTGCCGTGGAAGCCAAACGAGGTGAAAATGACCGGGATCGCGGAGAGCGCCAGCCCTTTTTCCAGCGGCAGCGTCAGCAGGTTAACCTTATGCACGTGCGGCGCCAGCAGAACCAGCATGACAATCAGGAAGAGAATTTTGGCGCTGAACAGAAAACGGTTAAACAGATCGACCAGCGATGTGCCCACGCAGACCACGCCGCCGCCAATAAGCGCAAAGAAGATAGCCCCCGTCCCAGGGGTAATGTCAGAGCCAAACCAGTCGTTGACGCTAGAGGCGATAAGCTCCCCGGCGCCGCTGATATAGGCGGCGGTCAGGGCGTACATCAGGAACATCATGCTGAAGCCGGTTATCCACTGGCCGTAGCGCCCCAGATAGCGCGCCGCAAGTGAACCCAGACCGGTATCGGCGGGCACGTGCTGGTAAACCTCAAGCAGCAACAGTGCGGTGTAACACATCAGCGCCCAGAGCGTGCCCAGCAGCAGCAGGGTCATGCCAAATCCCACGCCCGCGGCTGCCAGGGGCATTGCCAGCATTCCTGCGCCAATTGTCGTTCCGGCGACGATAAAAATACTTCCCAGGGTTCTGTTTCTCACGCTTTCCTCTACACCGATGCTTAACCGCGACAAAATCTGCGGCGCAGAGTAAGGGAAAAGCCGTAATTCGTCAAATCACCGTTACAAGTAGTGTAATGAATACTTTACGAATTACTGACCCTCTGATCCTTTATAGGCTTATGCCTACTTCATAAGGGCAATATTGCTGCGCGACATTCCGGCGTAACGTAAACAATAAATATAAATTATCAAATTAAGTGAGGGTTTTATGGCGGGGGAGAATCCCTTTACCGCGGCATGGAGCCGGGGAGGTAACCTGTTGTGCCATGGTCACTGGATAATCAGCTGGCAGAACCAGCCCCTGATACTTCCCGAGTCCCGCCGCGAAAAGGATATGGGCACCTGGGCAATCTATTCGGTTATTGATCCTGAAGACGAAACCTTTGCACAAGGCTTACAGGAAGATGAGTGGATCATCGAGAATGTCGAGTGGTTAACGGATATGTTCTTCGAGGTGGGTATTCCGCTGGAGACGTCCAGCTACCGCTATTTTTACCAGGCCGTGAATCCCCATGACTGGCGCTGCACCAGCTGTGCGGGGTGTATGTAAATTAACGCGGTGCCGCACACCGGCACCGCGCTGCAATTAATTCTGCGTATCAAGAGTGGAAAGTTCTTTATCAATAAAGTAAAGACCTTCGCCGGATTTCCCGACCAGAGATAATTTATCCAGCACGGATTTAAACAGCTTCTCTTCTTCGTGTTGCTCAGCGACGTACCACTGCAGGAAATTAAAGGTTGGATAATCCTGGCTGGTCATTGCCGCATGAACCAGTTCGTTAATTTTCTGCGTGATCAGCTGCTCGTGCTCGTAGGTAGCGCGGAACAGTTCGTCGAGAGAATTATACTCAGCAAAGGGTGATGTTACGGTTTCAATGCATGGCAGGCTGCCCGTATCTGTCAGATAATCAAACAGACGCTGCATGTGGGTCATCTCTTCCTGAGCGTGACGACGCAGAAACGCGGCCGCACCTTCGAAACTGTGGTAGCTGCACCAGGCGCTCATCTGCTGGTAGAGCAGGGATGAAAAAAGCTCAAGGTTCATTTGCGCGTTGAGCTTGTCGATCATTTCAGTTTTCAGCATGGTGACGCTCCGGATTATTATTTCTGGTTCACAATGAGCGACACTATAATTTGTTATTTAATTATTTGCAAAACGTAAAATTTTTATTTTATTTATTTAAAATACGAATGGGAATAAAACGCATTGGCGATTTTTATAACTTATTAATGAGAATTGTTTTTGTTCGTAATGAAATAAACCGCCAGCACACGCTGGCAGCTTCGATTAATACCACGGATTATTTGACTTAGGATTAACGGCGTAACCCATACATTTATACTGGATAGTCACGCTCTCGTTCAGGCACAAAGAGCCGCTCGTCAGGGTGCAGGTTTTAATGGGCTGACCATAGGCTGAGGCAGTGGCATACCCCATGCTCTGACACGCTTTTGCCGCCGTGCCGTTATTTACATACTCATCGGAATACGCATTTTGCAGCGCTGCCTGGCCGTAGTCGAGGCGGACGATGCCGTTCGGCGCGTCGAGGCTGCTGACTTCAGCCTGGCGATTAATGCTACATCCCGCGAGCAGCAGGATTGTGCCGGCTACAATGACTCTTTTCATGGTTCGCTCTGAGTGGATGGAAATACGTTATCGTACCCGCAGATGCCCGCTGCAATGCCTGGAATAGCCGGACAATCTGCCCTCACTCTTCGCAACGGGTCAGAGGCGAGCGCTTTCAGGCAATACCCTGACGAAAATGTGATATGTGTCACAAAAGTGTTGATTTTTGTGATGGTGGTCATATTATAGGCACGTTGACGATAAAGTTGTATAACAAGTTAATGGAGCATCATCGTGAAACTGCGCAAAATCCTGAAAAGTATGTGGGCCAATTACTGCCGCACGTTCAAAGACGTGCCGCCGGGCGCCATGTTCTGATAAAAAAAACCTGCTTCGGCGGGTTTTTTTGTACCTGCTGACGATGAAGGGAAGATGTCAGGGGGCGTGTTTTGATACTATGGCGGCCTTTAAATAAGGAGAAAGCCCCCATGTCACAAAACCTGAGCGCCGATCAGGAACTGGTCTCTGACGTTGTCGCCTGTCAGCTGGTTATCAAACAAATCCTTGATGTTCTGGACGTGATTGCGCCGGTTGAAGTGCGCGAGAAGATGTCTACGCAGCTGAAAAACATCGATTTCGCCAGCCATCCAGCTGCCGCTGACCCGGTTACGCTTCGTGCGATCCAGAAAGCCATCGCGCTGATTGAGCTGCGATTCACGCCGCAGGGTGAGTCCCACTAAAGCAGGGAAATGGGCGACGGCAGGCGTCGCCCTTTGATGCGGTCAGAAGAACGTCTGGACCAGCAGATAGCTCGCCGCACACGCGCAGCTTACCCCAATCAGCCCTGGCAGAATAAAGCTGTGGTTGATGATAAATTTGCCGATGCGGGTCGTGCCTGAACGGTCAAAGCCGATGCAGGCCAAATCACTTGGATAGGTCGGCAGGACAAAATAGCCGTATGACGCCGGGAAAAATGCGATCAGCATTTTCGGGTCGATGCCGAGCATGAGGCCCATTGGCGCAACGGCCGTCAGCGCAGCCGCCTGGCTGTTCACCAGTTTTGACACCAGAAACAGCACAATGGCATACGTCCAGGGGTGGCTTTTCACCACGCCTTCCAGCGCCAGCTTTAACTCGTCGAGATGCGCCTGGAAAAAGGTATCGCTCATCCACGCCACGCCGAACACCGAGAAGATCGCCACCATACCAGCCTTGAACACTGCGCCGTTGGAAATCGCCGACGCATTGACTTTACAGGCCATCAGCATCACGGCGCCCGCAATTAACATCATCATCTGAATGACAAGGTTCATCGACAGCGCCGTCATTTTGCCTTTCAGCTCAAAGGCGGGGCGCAGGTCAGGGAACGCCCCCAGCAAAACGACCACGGCAATACCGGCAAAGAAAATCCACGTGGACCAGTAGGCCTGTTTTGGGAAACGCTGATTCATTAACGTATCCGTTCCACCGTAGATAAACTCGCGCTGCTTAGGATCTTTCAGCTTTTCCTGAAACTCCATGTCGTCAGCCAAATCTTTTCCACGGCGTAAACTCCACAGGGCCGCAATGGCCACGCCGAAAAGCGAAGCGGGAACCGACACGGCGAGAATTTCCAGGATCCCCCACGCGTGGCCGATCCCATGCTGGGCTGCCAGGATGGACACCAGCGACACCACGGCAACGGAAACGGGGGAGGCAGTAATCGCCATCTGTGACGCGACCGATGCCACGGCCATGGGGCGCTCCGGGCGGATCCCTTTTTTCAGGGCGATATCCGCAATGATGGGGAACATGGTGTAGACCACATGCCCGGTGCCGCACAGAAAGGTCAGCATCCAGGTGGTGAAAGGGGCGAGCAGGGTGATGTGCTGTGGGTGTTTGCGCAGCAGACGTTCGGCAAACTGCATCATGACATTGAGGCCGCCCGCAGTCTGTAGCGTAGCTGCACAACCAATCACCGCGAGGATGGTCAGCATAACGTCTACCGGCGGCTTACCCGGTTGCAGACCAAAGACAAAACATAAAATAAAAAGACCAATACCGCTGATTAACCCAAGCCCCATACCGCCGAAACGCGTACCCGTCAGCAGGCAGAGGAGAATGACAACAAACTCAATGGTGATCATGATGCTCCCTCGTCAATGATTATGTAACTAAATAAATCATCACACGTTGTGTGGTTAATCATTGGGAGCCAGATCTGATTTGTTAAATTTCAGCAAAAGCAGAAGGTTGGAGATGGGAAGGGGACCTGCTCCCCGGGACAGAAGCAGGCCAAAAACTCAGTGGTGCTGCACCGCTACAATGTCGAGCAGATGACGGTCGGTCTGCTCAGGACATAAACCCGCCTGCTGCGCATTATGGATCTCATCCGCCAGCGTCTTCAGCAGCATGCCATCCTGCTGCTGCTCTTTGTCCATATCACGTAAGAATTTAAGCGTCGTAATGTCCTGCTGCGCTTTGGCTTCATCGGCCAGTTTGCTGAGCGTGCTGCAGCGTTGTTCATACTCTTCAAGCGTTTTCTGAAACAGTTCTTCCAGGCAAGAGTAGTTTTCGTTGATTCCATCAAGGGCTTTAACGACAGGATTTGCCCCTGCAGCTTTCAGGAAGTTAAAGACACGCATCATATGGGTGACGTTACTTTGCGCCTGAGAGCGAAAGAATGTGGCAGATCCCGTGAGGCTATTCTCGGCACACCACGCGCTTAAGTGAAGGTGCAGATTCGAGGCGTAGAACTCAAGGTTCATCTGCGCGTTAAGTTTTTGCATCATCGTTTGGGTAGCCATACTCATATCCTTATTGACTGTGGGACGTGATGTCCGTTGCTTAACCTGAGCGTCAGGCAAATACGAAGAAAAGAGCAGAAATACACATACTGCCGTGACCGAAGTCGACCGAAATTCACTTCCTGTGTTCGATATAAATAAGCATACCCTTGTCTTTGGTCTAAGAAAACTCTTAATTGGGCTGTATTTACCATACATTACAAAGTTTAATATAGTACAGAAATGCAATTAGCTCGCCATGAATTGCGCATTGCTTAATGGACTAATAATTAACGATTTTTATTGTAGTGATACACTGTTACTCTTTCGAAAATATTAAGTTGGAATAATGCTCCGCGAAAAGTAGAAATACGGATTAATCGTTTCGAATATATGATGTGTCAATAAAATTGCGCTAAATCAAATTGTACGGAATAACGGTTTTTCGGTGTGTAGTCCATTTGTGATGAAAAACATGTTGAACCCCTTTAACGGCAGGTGCCGTTTTGCCCGCTAAGGGGGATCAGGGATATCTTAGCTAATCTTATGGATAATTCTGCTTAACCTACTTTCATTTGTCTGACAAATCCTGCCTTTTTTATGTCATTTTTCGCTGAATTTATGTACGCAATTACTGTAATTCTGCGGTGTGATGGGGCTCTCTTATGGATGATTAATTTCCCGCTAAAACTATCACCAGCAATAACGCTTATGACGAGGTAAGCGCTAATGCCTTGTTTTAAGTCCGATTAAATAAGAAGCACTCCCATATTCCCTACAGAAAAGAATGCTAAAGCTGGAGTTTACCATGCACAAATTTACTAAAGCGCTGGCGGCCATCGGTCTGGCTGCCGTTATGTCACAATCCGCTATCGCTGAGAATTTAAAACTCGGTTTTTTGGTAAAACAGCCCGAAGAGCCCTGGTTCCAGACTGAGTGGAAATTCGCCGATAAAGCCGGGAAAGATTTCGGTTTTGAAGTGATTAAAATCGCCGTGCCTGACGGTGAGAAAACCCTGAACGCCATCGACAGCCTGGCGGCCAGCGGCGCAAAAGGTTTCGTTATCTGTACCCCGGATCCAAAGCTGGGATCGGCAATAGCGGCGAAAGCGCGCGGTTACGACATGAAGGTCATCGCGGTTGACGATCAGTTCGTGAATGCGAAAGGCAAGCCGATGGACAGCGTTCCGCTGGTCATGATGGCGGCGACCAAAATCGGCGAACGTCAGGGGCAGGAACTCTATAAAGAGATGCAAAAGCGCGGCTGGGATGTCAAAGAGACCGCGGTGATGGCCATCACGGCTGACGAGCTGGACACCGCGCGTCGCCGTACTTCGGGTTCAATGGACGCGCTGAAAGCGGCCGGCTTCCCGGAAAAACAGATTTACAAAGTCCCAACCAAATCCAACGATATCCCGGGTGCTTTCGACGCCGCGAACTCTATGCTGGTTCAGCATCCGGAGGTGAAACACTGGCTGGTGGTCGGCATGAACGACAACACCGTGCTGGGTGGGGTACGCGCGACGGAAGGCCAGGGCTTCAAAGCGCCTGACGTGATCGGGATTGGCATCAACGGCGTTGACGCCGTCAGCGAGCTGTCCAAAGCGCAGGCTACCGGCTTCTACGGTTCTCTGCTGCCAAGCCCGGACGTTCACGGCTACAAATCCAGTGAGATGCTCTACAACTGGGTAACCAAAGGGGCTGAACCGCCGAAATTTACCGAAGTGACTGACGTGGTGCTGATTACCCGCGACAACTTCAAAGAGGAGCTGGCGAAAAAAGGACTGGGCGGTAAGTAATACGCTGTGATTGTGCCCCTCGCGCATCGTGAGGGGCCAGACGTACACACTACAGGAATCACGGAGACGTTATGCGACAGTCTGATCCGTATCTCTCTTTTCGCGGCATCGGGAAAACCTTCCCCGGTGTTAACGCGCTGACCGATATCAGCTTCGACTGCTATGCCGGCCAGGTTCACGCCCTGATGGGGGAAAACGGTGCGGGAAAATCCACACTGTTGAAGATCCTCAGCGGCAACTACGCGCCTACTACCGGCACGCTGGCCATTCGCGGCGAAGAGGTGGCGTTTGCCGATACCACGGCGGCCCTCAATGCCGGGGTGGCCATCATCTACCAGGAGCTGCACCTCATTCCTGAGATGACCGTGGCGGAAAACATCTATTTAGGACAGCTCCCGCACAAAGGCGGCGTAGTAAATCGTTCGCTACTTAATTATGAAGCAGGGCTGCAGCTTAAACACCTGGGTCTGGACGTCGATCCCCAGACGCCGCTGAAATATCTCTCCATCGGCCAGTGGCAGATGGTGGAAATTGCCAAAGCGCTGGCGCGTAACGCCAGAATTATTGCCTTCGATGAGCCCACCAGTTCGCTCTCCGCGCGTGAAATTGACAATCTGTTCCGCGTGATCCGCGAACTGCGTCAGGAAGGCCGTACGATTTTGTATGTCTCGCACCGCATGGAGGAGATATTTGCCCTGAGCGACGCCATCACTGTCTTTAAAGATGGGCGCTATGTGCGCACCTTTACCGACATGACGCAGGTTAACCATGACCAGCTTGTTCAGGCGATGGTTGGACGCGAGCTGGGTGATATTTATCACTGGCAGCCGCGCCAGTACGGCCCTGAACGCCTGCGCCTGGACAACGTCAAAGCGCCGGGCGTGCGCACGCCCGTTTCGTTATCCGTACGCAGCGGCGAAATAGTTGGCCTGTTTGGCCTGGTGGGGGCGGGGCGCAGTGAACTGATGAAAGGCCTGTTCGGCGGTACCCGCATTACCGATGGGCAGGTCTCCATTGACGGCGAACGGGTAGATATCCAGAAACCGGCCCACGCTATCAGGGCGGGAATGATGCTCTGTCCGGAAGACCGTAAAGCCGAGGGGATTATTCCGGTGCATTCGGTACGCGACAACATCAATATTTCCGCCCGCCGCAAGTTTATTCGCGCTGGCTGCCTGATAAACGACAGCTGGGAGTCGAGCAACGCCGATCACCATATTCGTTCGCTTAACATCAAAACGCCGGGTCCGGAACAGCTGATCATGAATCTGTCAGGCGGAAACCAGCAGAAGGCGATTTTAGGCCGCTGGCTGTCAGAAGATATGAAGGTCATTTTGCTGGATGAACCGACGCGCGGTATCGATGTGGGGGCAAAACACGAGATTTATAACGTGATCTATGAGCTGGCAAAACGCGGCGTGGCGGTGCTCTTCGCCTCCAGCGATCTGCCGGAGGTGCTTGGCGTGGCCGACCGCATTGTGGTGATGCGAGAAGGCGAAATTGCCGGCGAATTACTTCATGAACAGGCGAATGAACAACAGGCGTTGAACCTCGCCATGCCTAAAGTCAGCCAGGCTGTCGCCTGAGTAAGGAGTTAATGATGTCCTCTGTTACTACATCCGGAGTGCCGAAGTCGAAGTCGGCGCTGAGTTTTGGGCGTATCTGGGATCAGTACGGCATGCTGGTGGTCTTTGCCGCACTGTTCCTCGCCTGCGCGATCTTTGTTCCTAATTTTGCCACCTTCATTAATATGAAGGGGCTGGGGCTGGCCATTTCCATGTCCGGGATGGTGGCCTGCGGGATGTTGTTCTGTCTGGCCTCCGGCGATTTTGACCTGTCGGTAGCATCGGTGATTGCCTGTGCGGGCGTCACGACGGCAGTGGTGATCAACATGACCGAGAGCCTGTGGATTGGCGTCCTGGCCGGTCTGCTACTCGGCGTCATCAGCGGCCTGGTAAACGGTTTTGTTATCGCCCGCCTGAAGATTAACGCCCTGATCACCACGCTCGCCACGATGCAAATTGTCCGCGGGCTGGCCTATATTATCTCCGACGGTAAAGCGGTGGGGATTGAAGACGAGCGCTTCTTTACGCTGGGTTACGCCAACTGGCTGGGTCTGCCTGCGCCTATCTGGCTGACCGTGGCTTGCCTGATCCTGTTCGGCTTCCTGCTTAACAGGACCACCTTTGGGCGTAACACACTGGCGATTGGCGGTAATGAAGAGGCTGCCCGTCTGGCCGGGGTACCGGTGGTGCGAACCAAGATTATTATCTTTGTGCTCTCAGGGCTGGTTTCTGCCGCTGCAGGGATTATTCTGGCTTCACGTATGACCAGCGGCCAGCCAATGACCTCTATTGGTTATGAGCTGATCGTCATTTCGGCCTGCGTTTTAGGGGGCGTTTCCCTCAAAGGCGGCATCGGAAAAATCTCATATGTGGTGGCCGGTATCCTGATTTTGGGCACCGTAGAGAACGCCATGAACCTGCTGAATATTTCGCCGTTCTCGCAGTACGTCGTGCGTGGTCTGATCCTTCTCGCAGCCGTGATTTTCGACCGTTACAAGCAAAAAGCGAAGCGTACCCTGTAACCCCAGCGCTGCGTTTTTATTGCACAACTAATAACCTTAGTTGACCCCTGAACCGCCTCGCCAGTTTTGCTGGCGGGGCGGTTGTCAAATGGCGAGCCCCGTCACACTGTCTATACTTACATGGCTATGAAAGAGGTAAAGGCGTTTACCTCTCGTAAACCGTAAGGAGGATTAGGGTGGCTGACTCGTTAACCGCACCGCCTGTATTGCCCGGAAAATATGCTTTCTTTTTTGACCTCGACGGGACTCTCGCCGGGATCCAGCCGCATCCTGACGACGTGGTCGTACCGGATACGGTGCTAGAGAATTTGCAGCAGCTCTCAAGACTGAACGAGGGGGCATTGGCATTGATTTCAGGGCGCTCAATGGCCGAGCTGGACGTGCTCGCCAGTCCTTACCACTTTCCGCTAGCCGGTGTACACGGAGCGGAGCGCCGCGATATCCATGATCAACTGCACGTTGTATCACTTCCTGAGACCTTAATTCAGGCGTTACACACTCAACTCTCCTCGGCGCTGGCGTCGCTTCCAGGCACTGAACTGGAAGCGAAGGGCATGGCTTTCGCCTTGCACTATCGACAGGCACCTCATCACGAGGCGGCGGTCTTTGCGATTGCCCGCAGCGTGGCCGATGCACACCCGCAGCTCGCGCTGCAGCCGGGGAAGTGCGTCGTTGAGATAAAACCGGAAGGGATTAATAAAGGTGCTGCTATTGCGGCGTTTATGGCGGAACCGCCATTTAAGGGACGTACACCCGTATTTTTGGGCGATGACCTGACCGACGAGGCCGGGTTTCGCGTGGTGAATCAGGCCGGAGGGATCGCCGTCAAGGTGGGGCCTGGTGACACCGTTGCCGAATGGCGACTGGCGGATGTCGCCAGCGTCTGGCAGTGGATATCTGACATCGCTAACCAGCAACAACAACAAATAGCGCAAAGCAAAGGGGGAAACCATTATGGGTCGCTTAGTCGTCGTCTCTAACCGAATCGCACCGCCTGATGATAAAAAAGCCAGTGCAGGTGGCCTCGCGGTAGGGGTGTTAGGTGCCTTAAAAGCCGCTGGCGGGCTGTGGTTTGGCTGGAGTGGAGAAATCAGTGAAGAAGAGAAACCGCTCAAAAAAGTGACGCGTGGAAACATTACGTGGGCTTCATTTGCATTGAAAGAGAAAGACTACGACGAGTATTACTCGCAGTTCTCGAATGCCGTCCTGTGGCCCGCGTTTCACTATCGTCTTGACCTGGTAAAATTCCAGCGTGAATCCTTCGAAGGCTACTCGCGCGTGAATGCGCTGCTGGCAGATAAACTGCTGCCATTAATCGAGGAAGACGATATTTTATGGATCCACGATTATCACCTGTTGCCCTTCGCGCGCGAGTTGCGAAAAAGAGGGGTAAATAACCGGATTGGATTCTTCCTGCACATCCCGTTCCCGACGCCGGAGATTTTTACCGCGCTGCCGCCGCATGAAGCGCTGCTGGAGGCGCTGTGTGATTATGATTTACTGGGCTTCCAGACCGAAAATGACCGCCTCGCGTTCCTTGACTCCGTGTCAGGTAAAGCGCGGCTGGTGACCAAAGGCGGGAAAACCCATACGGCGTGGGGGAAAACCTTCCACACCGAAGTGTATCCAATAGGGATTGAACCTGACGAAATCGCGGAGCAGGCTTCCGGCCCGCTGCCGCCGAAGCTGGCGCAGCTTAAGAATGAACTCAAGCACGTGAAAAATATCTTCTCAGTCGAGCGTCTTGATTATTCCAAAGGGCTGCCGGAACGCTTCCTGGCGTATGAAACGCTGCTGGATAAATATCCGCAGCATCACGGTAAAATCCGCTATACCCAGATCGCGCCGACGTCGCGCGGTGAGGTTCAGGCCTATCAGGATATTCGTCATCAGCTCGAGACAGAAGCAGGGCGGATTAATGGCCGCTACGGGCAGCTGGGCTGGACGCCGCTCTTTTACCTGAATCAGCACTTTGACCGCAAAATCCTGATGAAGGTCTTCCGCTATGCGGACGTAGGCCTGGTCACGCCGCTGCGCGACGGGATGAACCTCGTTGCGAAAGAGTATGTGGCGGCCCAGGATCCTGCCGACCCGGGTGTTCTGGTGCTCTCCCAGTTTGCCGGTGCCGCAAATGAGCTCACGTCGGCGCTTATCGTTAACCCTTATGACAGGGACGACGTGGCAAATGCGCTGAATCGTGCCCTGACAATGCCGCTCACGGAACGTCTTTCCCGCCATGCCGACATGATGGAGACGATCCGTAAGAACGACATTAACCACTGGCAGGCACGTTTTATTCAGGATCTCCGGGATATCGCCCCGCAAAGTCATGAAGGCGATCTGCAAAAAAAGATCGCGACCTTCCCTAAACTCGCCTGATTTTCCGCTGGGGGGTTAATTCCCCCCAAGCGGCACTAACAGCACATCGACCTGGCTCGACGCGACAATGGATTTCGCCGCGCAGGCTGCGCGCGATATAAAGCTGTGGTTATGATTCCCGCAAATCACTAAATCAATATCTTGTTTACGACACATGTCGAGAATATGGGCGTTAAGTTCCCCGGTCGCAATAATTGTCTCATAAACCGGATATTGCGCCTTTTCCACTAATTCACGCAGAAATTGCTGTGTTTCTTCCTGAAGGACCTCTCGAATATCCTCCAGCATGGGGGCGGCCAGCTGATTATACATCTCTGGCTCTGCGGCGAGCGTGATGAGGCTGATACGGGCATTGTGGGGTCTGGCAATGGAAACCGCCCGGGCGACAAGCTGATGACTTTCTGGAGAAACTGCAACGGAAACAAGAAGATGGGAGTAACTCATGGCGCACTCCTTAGGTGTCTGAAAGACAGCGTTTGATCACCTTTACCGCGAATTCCCTGGATCTGCAAGAGCTGATTACGACATTAGTGTGAAGCTTATCATAATTATTCATTAATTATTCTTATAAGAAGAATAACTGAAAAATGCGCCTAAATGAAAAAAATTAACAACTTAACGTAAATCACACAAATTCACGGTTTCACAGTTAAATCGTTTTGGTGCGTTACAAAATCATTTCGAATGATCACGTTCTGAAACATCTTTTTTGTGCTACATGCATAACTATATGTTTTTTCACGGTAAGAAAAATGTTTCCCGGAGAGGGGTTTGTTGTAAATGTTTCAGCGTAGCGCTTACGACGGGAAAAGCACGTTGCATGCCAGTTCGGATCACCCGTCTGCATGAGTATTCGTCAATTAAGAATACAAAACAGTACTGATTGGTTAAAAGGTAAACAAATTACAAGTCATACTGATGGATTTATGGGTCATATTCACTTAAATTGTGTGACGTGGATCACATTTTTTTTAAATTTGAGGGTGGCTGGATTGTATGTGGCAAAACTGACGAGTAGAGTTTGCGTCGAATTAGGAAAAATCTTAGTTATTTGTAAGAAATGATAAAACATGTAAGAGACGCATTCGCGGTTTCTCTCTTACGGGTTTCAATGAATACAAACCTAAATTCAACTATGCATTTAGCCTTTTCTTTTTTATACCGGGTGATTTCCCGGCGACATCACGGGGTGCGGTCTTTCCGCATAAAAATAATAGTTGGTTATTCGGGATGGGAACAATGCATACATCCGAGTTGCTAAAACATATCTATGACATCAATTTGTCGTATTTACTGCTCGCGCAGCGTTTGATTAGTCAGGACAAGGCGTCCGCGATGTTTCGTCTGGGTATTAACGAAGAAATGGCAACCATGCTGGGTGGCTTAACCCTCCCGCAGATGGTTAAACTGGCTGAAACGAATCAACTGGTTTGCCAGTTCCGTTTCGATGATTCGCAGACAATCACGCGTCTGACGCAGGAGTCCCGTGTGGACGATCTTCAACAGATTCATACCGGTATTCTTCTCTCCACTCGCTTGCTTAACGAAATCAGCCAGCCTGATGACGCAGCCCGTAAGAAAAGGGCCTAGCAATGAGCGAGAAAAGCATTGTTCAGGAAGCGCGTGACATACAGTTGGCCATGGAGCTGATTACACTGGGTGCTCGTTTACAAATGCTGGAAAGCGAGACTCAGTTGAGCCGTGGCCGTCTCATCAAACTGTACAAAGAGTTACGTGGTAGTCCCCCGCCGAAAGGCATGCTGCCGTTTTCTACCGACTGGTTTATGACGTGGGAGCAGAACATTCACGCTTCCATGTTCTGTAATGCCTGGCAGTATCTTCTCAAAACCGGTTTGTGTAGCGGCGTTGACGCTGTGATCAAAGCGTACAAACTTTACCTTGAACAATGCCCACAGCAGGACGAAGGTCCTCTGCTGGCGCTGACCCGCGCATGGACGCTGGTGCGTTTTGTTGAGAGCGGAATGCTTGAACTGTCGCGCTGCAACTGCTGCGACGGCAATTTTATCACCCATGCTCATCAGCCTGCAGGCAGTTTCGCCTGTAGTTTATGTCAGCCTCCATCCCGCGCAGTAAAAAGACGTAAACTTTCCCGGGATGCTGCCGATATTATTCCACAACTGCTGGATGAACAGATCGAACAAGCTGTTTAACCCGAACGTGTGGGAAAGATTCCAGCAGCGGTAAGCAATTACCGCTGCTTTTTTTTACCCCGCAAACGGTAAACGCTGCGAGCTGGACGTCCTTGCCATAGTCACTAGCGGAAGGATGATGTCGTGCTTATCTTATTAGGTTACCTGGTAGTTCTCGGTACAGTTTTCGGCGGTTACATGATGACCGGCGGGCACCTTGGAGCACTCTATCAACCGGCTGAACTTATTATCATCGGCGGTGCAGGGGTAGGGGCTTTTATCGTTGGCAACAACGGTAAATCGATCAAGGGCACGCTGAAAGCGATTCCGTTGCTGTTCCGTCGCTCGAAATACACCAAAAGTATGTATATGGATCTGCTGGCACTGCTCTATCGCCTGATGGCGAAGTCGCGTCAGCAGGGCATGTTCTCGCTTGAACGGGATATTGAAAACCCGAAAGAGAGCGAAATTTTTGCCAGCTATCCGCGAATTCTTGCTGACGCCATGATGCTGGACTTCATCGTCGACTATCTGCGACTCATCATCAGCGGCAACATGAATACCTTCGAAATCGAAGCGCTGATGGACGAAGAGATCGAAACCCACGAAAGCGAATCTGAAGTGCCGGCCAACAGCCTGGCGCTGGTCGGCGACTCGCTTCCGGCATTCGGTATCGTTGCTGCGGTAATGGGGGTGGTTCACGCCCTGGCCTCGGCAGACCGTCCGGCAGCCGAGCTCGGTGCGCTGATTGCCCATGCGATGGTGGGAACTTTCCTCGGTATTTTGCTGGCGTACGGCTTCATCTCTCCGCTGGCAACCGTTCTGCGCCAGAAGAGCGCGGAAACCACCAAAATGATGCAGTGTGTGAAGATCACGCTGCTCTCTAACCTCAACGGTTACGCGCCACCGATCGCGGTTGAGTTTGGCCGTAAAACGCTTTACTCCAGCGAGCGTCCGTCGTTTATCGAGCTTGAAGAACACGTGCGTGCGGTGAAAAACCCAAACCAACAGACGACAACTGAGGACGCATGAAAAACCAGTCCCATCCGATCGTCATCGTAAAAAAACGCAAGCACAAGGGCGGTGGGCATGGTTCACACGGCTCGTGGAAAATTGCGTACGCCGACTTTATGACTGCAATGATGGCGTTCTTTCTGGTGATGTGGCTGATCTCCATCTCCAGCCCAAAAGAACTGATCCAGCTTGCCGAATATTTCCGCACGCCGCTGGCAACGGCGGTGGCCGGTGGGCCGCGTATTTCTAACAGCGAAAGCCCGATCCCGGGCGGCGGCGATGATTACACCCAGCAGAAGGGTGAGGTGAAAAAAGAGCCGAACATCGACGAGCTGAAAAGAAAGATGGAGCAGGCGCGTCTGAAGAAACTGCGTGGCGATCTCGATCAGCTGATTGAAGCGGATCCGAAGCTTCGTGCGCTGCGCCCGCATCTGAAGATCGACCTGGTGCAGGAAGGGCTGCGTATTCAGATTATCGACAGCCAGAACCGCCCAATGTTTAAAACCGGGAGTGCGGAAGTCGAACCGTACATGCGCGACATTCTGCGCGGTATTGCACCGGTGCTGAACGGCATACCTAACCGAATCAGCCTGTCAGGACACACGGATGATTTCCCGTACGCCAGTGGGGAGAAGGGATACAGCAACTGGGAGCTTTCTGCCGATCGTGCCAACGCCTCGCGTCGCGAGCTGGTGGTAGGTGGGCTTGATGATGGCAAGGTACTGCGCGTAGTCGGCATGGCCGCAACCATGCGCGTTTCCGACCGCGGGCCGGATGATGCCATCAACCGTCGTATCAGTCTTTTAGTGCTGAACCAGCAGGCGGAGCAGGCCATCCTGCATGAAAACGCCGAAAGTCAGAATGAGTCACTGGACGATTTAAAACAGCCTGGGGCCGTTCCTTCGGCTGCCGTTCCAACATCGCCACCAGCCAATCCGAGGTGATAGCGTGAGCATGGATATTAGCGATTTTTACCAGACATTCTTTGATGAAGCCGACGAATTGTTGGCCGATATGGAGCAACACTTGCTCAATTTGGTGCCCGAAGCACCGGACTCCGAGCAGCTCAATGCCATCTTCCGTGCGGCGCACTCTATTAAAGGCGGAGCCGGAACGTTTGGATTTACCATCCTGCAGGAAACGACCCATTTAATGGAAAACCTGCTTGATGAAGCGCGACGCGGTGAGATGCAGCTCAATACCGACATTATCAACCTGTTTTTGGAAACCAAAGATATTATGCAGGAACAGCTCGACGCCTATAAAAGTTCGGCAGAGCCTGATGCCGCCAGCTTTGAATACATCTGCAATGCGCTGCGCCAGCTCGCGCTGGAAGCAAAAGGTGAGGTTGCCGCAGCGGTTGTTCCGGCCGCAAAACTGAGCGTTGTTGATGCGGTTGCCGGGCAGGAGTCTGCCTCAGCCGACGCACAGGCGGGCAAACTGCGCGTTGTGCTGTCACGCCTGAAAGAGAGTGAAGTTAACCTGCTGGAAGAAGAGCTGGGTAATCTGGCGAAATTAAGCAACGTGGTAAAAGGCAAAGACAGCCTTGCTGCGACGCTTGATGACGGTATTGGCCAGGACGATATCGTCGCCGTGCTGTGCTTTGTGATTGAAGCTGACCAGATCGCCTTCGAAACCGAAACGACTGCGGTTGACGCCCCTGCGGCAGTGGAAGAGGTGGCTGTTGTCGCTCAGGCCGCTGCTCCGGCTGTGACGCCTGCGGCTCCGGCGCTGAAGGCGGTGCCAAAAGAGGCCGCGGCACCTGGCCGTGGTGAAAAACCTGCCGCGCGCTCCAGCGAGTCAACCAGTATACGCGTTGCGGTTGAGAAGGTTGACCAACTGATAAACCTGGTGGGCGAACTGGTGATCACCCAG
The DNA here is from genome assembly GCF_043974075.1 of Enterobacter sp. ECC-019. Lineage (NCBI taxonomy): Bacteria > Pseudomonadati > Pseudomonadota > Gammaproteobacteria > Enterobacterales > Enterobacteriaceae > Enterobacter > Enterobacter sp. ECC-019. The sequence continues at coordinate 3,588,650 of NZ_CP143759.1, read as the reverse complement.
TCGATGCTGGCCCAGCGTTCTAACGAACTGGACCCGGTCACGCACGGCGATCTGATTACCAGCATGGGTCAGTTGCAGCGTAACGCCCGCGACCTGCAGGAATCGGTGATGTCCATCCGTATGATGCCGATGGAATATGTCTTCAGCCGCTTCCCGCGTCTGGTCCGCGACCTTGCCAGCAAGCTAAATAAACAAATTGAACTGACCCTGATGGGCAGCTCAACCGAACTGGATAAGAGCCTGATCGAGCGTATCATCGACCCGTTAACGCACCTGGTGCGTAACAGCCTCGACCACGGTATCGAACTGCCGGAAAACCGCATTGCCGCCGGAAAATCCCCGGTCGGGAACCTGATCCTGTCTGCGGAACATCAGGGCGGGAACATCTGCATCGAAGTGACCGACGACGGTGCCGGCCTTAACCGCGAGCGCATCCTGGCAAAAGCGATTTCGCAGGGGATGGCGGTCAATGAAAACATGACCGACGAAGAAGTGGGCATGCTGATCTTCGCGCCTGGCTTCTCTACCGCAGAGCAGGTGACCGACGTGTCCGGGCGCGGCGTAGGCATGGACGTGGTGAAACGTAACATCCAGGAGATGGGCGGCCACGTTGAGATCCAGTCTAAACAGGGTTCCGGCACCACCATTCGCATTCTGCTGCCGCTGACGCTGGCGATCCTCGATGGCATGTCAGTCAAAGTGGCGGGCGAAGTCTTTATCCTGCCGCTAAACGCCGTGATGGAATCCCTGCAGCCGCGTGAAGAAGATCTGCATCCGCTGGCGGGCGGCGAGCGCGTCCTCGAAGTGCGCGGTGAGTACCTGCCGCTGGTGGAACTGTGGAAAGTGTTCGAAGTGGACGGGGCGAAGACAGAGGCCACGCAGGGTATCGTTGTGATCCTGCAAAGCGCGGGCCGCCGCTACGCGCTGCTGGTCGATCAGCTGATTGGCCAGCACCAGGTGGTGGTGAAGAACCTCGAAAGCAACTACCGCAAAGTGCCGGGTATTTCTGCCGCCACCATTCTGGGTGATGGTAGCGTGGCGCTGATCGTCGATGTCTCGGCGCTTCAGGGATTAAATCGTGAACAACGTGTGGCGTACACAGCCGCCTGATTAAGTAGAAGGTAATAACATGACCGGTATGAGTAATGTAACGAAACTGGCGGGCGAGCCATCAGGGCAGGAATTTCTGGTATTCACTTTAGGCGATGAGGAGTACGGCATCGATATCCTGAAAGTGCAGGAAATCCGTGGTTACGACCAGGTTACCCGCATCGCTAACACGCCTGCTTTTATTAAAGGTGTCACCAACCTGCGTGGCGTTATTGTGCCAATCGTGGACCTGCGCGTGAAGTTCAGCCAGGGCGACGTTGACTACAACGACAACACCGTGGTGATCGTCCTCAACCTGGGGCAGCGTGTGGTCGGTATCGTGGTGGACGGCGTATCTGATGTGCTTTCCCTGACCTCTGATCAAATTCGTCCTGCGCCGGAGTTTGCGGTCACGCTGTCGACCGAATACCTGACCGGTCTGGGCGCACTCGGCGAGCGTATGCTGATTCTGGTGAACATTGAGAAGCTGCTGAACAGCGATGAGATGGCGCTGCTGGATATCGCCGCGAGTCACGTAGCATAAAACAAAGCCGGGTGGCGCTGACGCTTACCCGGCCTACGTGTTCGAGCCATTTGTAGGCCGGGTAAGGCGAAGCCGCCACCCGGCTTTTTCATGCCTTTACGCTTCCTGCTTTACCAGCTCAGCTTCCGCTTCCGCTACCCGCGCACCTTCATTCTGCGACAGCATCGCGGTCGCAATACCATTCCCCAGAACGTTAATTGCGGAACGACCCATATCCAGGAAGTGGTCGATCCCCATCAGCAGCAAAATACCCGCCACCGGAATGTTAAAGCTTGGGATCGTCGCTGCCAGCACCACCAGAGATGAACGCGGTACGCCCGCAATCCCTTTGGAGGCCAGCATCAGAGTCAGCATCAGAACCGTCACTTCTGAGAAGCTCAGGTGAATGTTGTACGCCTGAGCGATAAACATCGAGGCGAAAGAGCAGTATACCATCGAACCCACCAGGTTGAAGGAGTAGCCAATCGGCAGAACGAAAGAGGCGATGCTGCGCGAGCAGCCAAAACGCTCCAGCTGCTCCAGCGTTTTAGGATAGGCGGCTTCAGAGCTGCTGGTGGTAAACGCCACCAGGACAGGATCTTTCAGCATGCTGACCAGGCGAAATACCTCTTTTTTCAGCACCATATAACCCACGGCCAGCAGCACCATGCAGGTGAGAAGAATGGCAACATAGTAGCCGCCAATAAAGGAGGCGTAGTTCAGCAGAATACCCAGACCCTGTGTGGCAATGACGGAGGAGATCGCCGCGAAAATGGCCAGCGGGGCAACGTACATCACGTAACCCGTTACCTTCAGCATGATATGGGAAACCACATCCAGCGCGGCCACCAGCGGCGCGTTGAATTTCTGCCCCAGCGACGCGCCGCCGATGCCGAAGAACATCGAGAACACTACAATCTGAAGGATCTCATTGTTCGACATCGCCCCCGCGATACTGGTCGGAATGGTGTGCGACAGGAACGCTTTCAGCGTCATGCCGCCAACCGCCAGGCCGGTATCCACCGCTTCGGTTGGGATCGTCAGGTTCAGACCGCTTCCCGGATGCTCCAGCGTGACGATAAACAGGCCAACCAGAATAGAGAGCACGGATGAGCTGATAAACCACACCATCGCTTTACCGCCAACGCGGCCAATGGTGGAGGTTTCACCCAGCTTCATAATGCCGACGGTGAGCGTGCTGAAGACCAGTGGTGCAATGACCATTTTGATCAGACGGAGGAAAATATCGGTCAGAAGGGTAATATTATCCGACCAGGCTGTGATGGCATCCGCAGATGCATATTCATGAATTGCTGCCCCTGAAAGAATACCCGCCAGCATGAATATCACGATGAAGAGTGTGAGTTTGTTTGCACTTGCCACGAAAAAAGACCCTCTATGCGCTTCAGATGTAGCCCGCATCGATACATATAAATTTTTTATTACGATGCGGGAAATTATTCGGCACATAAATTGACGCAAAGTGTAGGGGGATACAACTCCTTTTTAAGTTTTATTAATTTTGTTGTTAATACGCAGACGATATATTGTGATCTTCATCACACTTTAATGGATATATTCTCTTCGGAAAAAATAAAATCGCGGATTAAATGGATTTAACTAGCTGTTATTAATAGAAAATTTAAGTCAATAAGACATATGGCTTATGTGTTGAGTGGCAGGTGGTCGAAGCGATATCCGTAAACTAAATTCACAATAACCCCCTCAGAGGAACCTTAAGCGGGGCTAACATCTTGAACGACAAAAATAAAATGTGGCAAGGGAACGGAGACGTCTTCTGGAGGGTGGAAAATGAAAAGAAAACTCCTTTTGATCTGCGCAGGCACCTTACTGTCTGCAACAACGGCCCATCAGGCGCTGGCCGTCACCAGTAGCGGCACCATCGGCGCGACGCTGACGCTGACAAACGGCTGTCTGATAAACGGATCGCCCGCGCAAAGTGGCATTAACTTCGGTACGCTCGATTTCGGTACCCATCCGGCAACCTTTTCCACGCTTACGACGCAGCTGAGCGGTGCCAGCGGCGGAAACACCTTCACCATTCAATGTACGACCGCCAGCTATACGGTGGCGATCACAGGTAATACCCACTCCACCGCGCCCGGCTCCGTTGTCGGTTCGCCGGGTACGCCTGAACGCTATCTGGTAAATACGGCCAACGCGGCACAGGGCGTGGCTTACAGCCTGTACAGCGACAGCGGGTTTAACACCGTGATTGCCAATAACGCCGCGTTGCCGATCGCCTCTACGACCGGAGGAGTGGACAGTTACACCCTCTACGGGCGTATTACCGGCGGTGGTAATAGCGTGACGGTCGTCCCGGGAACCTACACCGACACGATTAACGTCAGCGTCACCTATTAGTCCCGAACCGCATGAAGGCAACTCTTACAGGTCTGCGCAAACGCGCAGAGGGACACGTGCAGCCTTTTTTCGCGCTGATCGTCGGATTGCTCATGATGCCTACGGCGGACGCGGTGACATCACAGTCCTTTAAGGTCAGCGCGACGATTGTACCGGGATGCGCGGTGGCTACCGGTAGCGGAGGGCTTCTCGGCACCCTGGATTTTGGCACCCATAACGGCGTCGAAAGCGCGCCGGTCAGCACCAGCTTTGTGCCAAACGGGGCGTTGTCCATCGCCTGCACGCCGGGCGTAGCGCTGAGCATGAGCATTAATGGCGGTCAAAATTATTCATCCGTTCGTCGGATGAAGCGGTCTGGTGGAACAGAACTGGTGCCGTACCGGCTCTACAGCAGCAGCTCGCTGGCCGCGAACAGCGAAATTGGCGTCAACCAGGCGATAGCGGTGACCTATACCAACAGCAATAACATCGCGCTGCCGCTTTTTGGCGTGGCGCTACTGACCGGTTTTAGTCCGGCGGGAACCTATTCCGATCAGCTCACCGTGACCTTGTCATGGTAATAAAGGGAGAGTGTTGATGAAGCCATTATTCAGACCCGTTTGTCTGGCGGGCGCGTTGGGAATGGCGGTTGCTGGCCAGGCACAGGCGGCGGCCACTATCCTGCTCTGGCCGATCGATCCGTGGCTTGCTGCGGACGCCAATGCCACGGAACTGTGGATCCAGAACCAGGGAAACAGCGCCACGACGATGCAGGTCCGCATCGTGCGCTGGAAGCAGGAGGATGGGCACGAGCGTTATACCGCGCAGCAGGACGTGGTCGCCAGCCCGCCCATCGTCACGATTGGCACGGGCAGCAAGCAGCTTATTCGCCTTATCAAACAGGCTTCAGTTCCAGCAGGCGTCGAACAGGCCTACCGCATTATCGTCGATGAAATCCCCCAGCCTGATGCCAAAGCCGAACCCACCATCGGCCTCAAATTGCAGATGCGTTACTCCATCCCTCTGTTCGTGTATGGACAGGGGATCCCGACCATAAAAGAGGGCGCGCACCACGCGCTGGCGGAGACCCGAAATCTGAGCTGGCGGGTGACGCAGGCGGGGGGACAGCCTGCGCTGGAGGTCCGAAATCGGGGGGATGTCCATGTCAGGCTTAGCCAGGTCGCGCTGGAGCAGGGGGGGCAGAAACGCACGGTCGCGGAGGGATTACTGGGTTACGTCCTTCCGGGCAGCACCCGCAGCTGGCCGGTACCCGCTGGCGCTCGTCAGCCAGAACGGATGAGCGCGCAGATTAATGCCAGGGACGAACAATGGCAGTCGACGCCCGTCAACTGAAGCCAGCGATGATGATACTGCTATGCGTCAGCTCAGCGACCCTGGCCGCGCCCGGTGACGACAGTTTACCGCCGCCTCCCCAGGCGCAGGCGATAAATGATGAAGCGGTTTTCCAGCTTTCTCTCGTGGTCAACCACTACGATACCGGCCTGGTCGTACCCGTGACGCAGCGTAAAGGCGCTTTCTTTGTCTCAAGCGCCGATTTGCTGCGCGCGGGGCTACCTCCGGCGCATGTTCCTACCGGAGAGGTGAATCTCTCCTCGCTTACTCAGGTTCGGGTGGAGTACGACAGCGCCGCGCAGCGCCTGCTGCTGACCGTTCCTCGTGACTGGGTGACGGCCCGGGTGACCCCTTTCAGCGCGCAAACGGCGCAGGCCAAACCGCACTACGGACGCGGGGCGCTGCTGAATTACGATCTCTACACCAACCACACGGAACATATCGGCGGTCAGGCGTCGCTCTGGCATGAGTTCCGCTACTTCAACGAGAACGGCTCCTTTTCCTCCACCGGCTACGCGCGCGAGAATTTCAGCGGTAACGACGGCCAGCAGGAAGGGTATGTTCGCTATGACACGACCCTGCTGGTCACTAACGAAGATGACGCGATGAGCTGGAGCGTCGGGGACGTGATCAGCGATGCCCTGAGCTGGAGCTCCAGCGTGCGAATGGGGGGGATAAGCGTCGGGCGGGATTTCTCCTTGCGCCCTGACCTGGTGACATGGCCGCTGCCCGAGTTCGCAGGGGAAGCCGCGGTACCCACCTCGGTCGATCTCTTTATCAACGGCTATCGTTCCGGCTCAACCCAGCTTCAGCCTGGCCCCTTCACCCTGACTAATCTGCCCTATATCAACGGCGCCGGGGACGCGGTGCTGGTCACGACGGATGCGCTGGGGCGTCAGGTAAGCACTACGCTACCGTTTTACGTCACCAGCGACTTGCTTAAACAAGGGCTGAGCGACGGCGCCGTGACGCTGGGCGGCCTGCGGCGAAATTACGGTATCAAGAATTTTGACTACGGTTCCGCGGCAGGCAGCGGTTCGTATCGCTACGGTCTAACAGACTGGCTAACGCTGGAGGGCCACGCGGAAGGGGCGCAGGAGCTGGCGCTGGGCGGGGCGGGTACCGTGATAAAACTCGGCCAGTTTGGCGTGGTGAATACCTCTTACTCACAAAGCCGCATGCGCGGTGATACGGGTGGGCAGATCAACTGGGGTTACCAGTACAGTACCAGCGCGTTTAGCGTCGCTACCCAGCACACGCGTCGCGACCGCGGCTTTGGCAACCTCGCCCTCTACGACCAGCCGATGGTGTATGACGAAAACGATAAACCTATCGCCAGTTTCAGCCGTAATACGGACCAGTATTCGCTGACCTTTAATCTGGGACAGTACGGCAACGTTGGTGCGGCCTGGATCGGCGTGGAGAGTTTTGACAGCCAAAAAACCGAGCTGCTTAATCTCTCATGGAGCCGCAATCTGTGGGGGGCGAGCAGTATTTACCTGGCCGGCAGCCGGGACCAGCAGCGAGGGGACTGGACGGTCGCGCTATCGCTGCAGGTGCCGCTGGGGGCACGCGACAGCGCTGCTGTCACCGTTGAGAATACCCCGGATGCAGGCAGTACCCAGCGCATCAACTATAACCACTCCATGCCTTCTGACGGCGGGTTCAGCTGGAACATGGCCTGGGCCAACCAGTCAAGATCCAGTGATTACCAGCAGGGGACGCTGGGCTGGCGCAATAACAACATAGAGCTGCAGGGCGGCGGCTATGGCGAAAGGGATACCATGACCTGGTGGGGCGAGGCGATGGGCGCAATTGTCCTGATGGACGGCGAGCTGTTTGCGGCGAATAAAATCAACGATGCATTTGTGGTCATCAGTACCGACGGTCATCCGGACGTGCCCGTCAGCTACGAGAACCAGCCCGTCGGTAAAACCAATAACAACGGCTACCTGCTGGTGAGCGGGGTGTCGGCGTATTATCCGGCAAGCTACCGGATTGATACCCTGAATCTGCCAGCGGATACCCGTCTGAAAGAGACCGAGAGGCGGATCGCGATCCGCCGTCACAGCGGCTATCTGGTCGATTTCCCGATGGAGCAGGAGCGGGTGGCAAGCGTTATTCTGCATGATGCGCACGGGCAGGCGCTGCCGGTGGGAAGCCAGGTCCGACGCGTCTCGCGCAGCAATGCGGTGGTGGGGTATGACGGCATCGCCTGGCTGGAAAATCTTAGTGATGTGAACCCGCTGGAGGTGATAGCGCCTGACGGAAAACGCTGCAGAGCTACCCTGACCGTGGGGGCCAATCCGGAACACAAGCTGAAAACCTACGGGCCGCTGATTTGTCGGGAGGCACCATGACGCGCCTGCTGCTGTTGATGCTGCTGCTTTTCTCCGGCGGCGGCTGGGCGGCGTGTACCGTCAGTACGGTCAATGCCTCATTTGGCAGCGTCACCTCCTTCGCGCTCAGCGGAACAGGTGAGGTGGAAACCACCGGCACGCTGGTGGTGTCCTGTGATGCCATACTGAATCTGCTGACCAACGACTCGGTGACGCTGACCTACACTGCGGCATCGGTTTCGGGCAGCAGTCGGGCCACCATGAAACGGACAGATGATGCGACCATCACGGACGTGATCCCCACCCGGCTGTGCGGACTCTCGGGCTGCGCGAGCAGCAGCGAGGTACAGATAAGTAAATCGTATACCTGGAGTGGGAATACCTTGCTGGGGCTGCTGGGGTCAAAGCAGTACAACATTCCGCTCTATTTTCGCACCGTCGCCGGACAAAACGTCACTGCCGGGCCATATCAGGTGCAGTTAACCTTCAGCGTTAACTACAGCGTGTGCTCCGTGGGCGCGCTCGGCATTTGCACAATCAATCAGGTGGGCACCGCGACGACCACCATTCTACTGAACATGACTGTTACCAACGATTGCAGTGCCATGACCACGCCGGATGTGAACTTCAACAGCGCACCGCTGGTACAAAGTTTCCCTACCGTTTCGCAGGCGATTGCCGTCACCTGTACCAAAGGCAGTACGTATACCATCGGCATTAACAACGGGGCTAACGCGCTGAACAACGTGCGGCGCATGGTGAGCGGCAGCAACGCCATGAGCTACGACATCTATAAAGAAGCCACGAATAACCGCTGGGGCGGCAGCGGCAGCGAGCGCTGGTCCAGCGCGGTATCGTCGCAGGTCAGTACCGACGGTTTACTGCGCACCTACAACTACACCGCGAAAGTCCTGACCAATCAAACCACGCCACCCGCCGGAACCTACACCGATACGCTGATTGTCGACGTGGCGTTTTAGCCCCGCGCTTTTCCCTTTCTCAAATGTAAAGTTCCTGTGGGCGGTGCCGATAACACCGTTAATAAATCTATGAGAAGGTGTTGTATGTTGAACCGTATCCGCGTTGTCACAATGCTTATGATGGTGCTGGTCATTTTCGCACTTCTTCAGCTTATCTCCGGCGGGCTTTTTTTCTCGTCATTAAAACAGAACCAGGACAGCTTCGCGGCCTCGAACGATCTCCGTCTGCAGCAAAGTGAACTCACGTCAACGTGGGATCTGATGCTGCAAACGCGTATCAACCTGAGCCGCTCGTCCGCGCGCATGATGATGGATCCCAACAATCAGCAGAGCAGCGCGAAAACCGATCTGTTGAAAAATGCCCGTGCAACCCTCGCTGACGCCGCAAAACACTACGACGCCTTCAAAAAGATCGCCCCGCAGCCAGCTATGGAGCAGGTGAGCCAGAATATCGATGAAAAATACAACGCCTACCATGCCGGTCTGACAGAGCTGATTCAGTTCCTGGAGAGCGGCAACATGGACGCCTATTTCGCGCAGCCTACGCAGGGGATGCAAAACGCACTCGGCACGGCGCTGGGGGAATACGCGAAGACCAGCGGCGATCTCTATCACTCGGCCTTTACCGCAAGCCAGAATGACTACCTTTTTGCTAAATGGCAGATGGCCGTGATGGCGCTGGCGCTGGTCATTGTGCTGATCGCGGTCTGGTACGGCATTCGCCATATCCTGCTGAATCCTCTTGGGCGCGTCATTGCCCACATTCGTGAAATTGCCGGCGGTGATCTGACCAAAACGCTGACCGTTTCCGGGCGCAATGAGATCACCGAGCTGGCAAACAGCGTTGACCATATGCAGCGTTCGTTAATCGAGACCGTCGCCAACGTGCGTAACGGGTCGGAGGCTATCTATACCGGTACCAGCGAAATTGCGATGGGGAATAACGATCTCTCATCCCGTACCGAGCAGCAGGCTTCCGCCCTGGAAGAGACGGCCGCCAGCATGGAGCAGCTCACCGCGACCGTGAAGCAGAACGCCGATAACGCCCGCCAGGCGTCTCAGCTGGCAGAAAGCGCCTCCGAGACCGCGCAGCGTGGCGGTCGTGTGGTGGATGGCGTGGTGAAAACCATGCACGAAATTGCCGACAGCTCGAAGAAAATCGCTGACATCATTAGCGTTATCGACGGCATTGCCTTCCAGACCAACATTCTGGCGCTGAACGCCGCCGTGGAAGCGGCGCGTGCGGGCGAACAGGGACGCGGATTTGCCGTGGTGGCCGGGGAAGTGCGCAACCTGGCCAGCCGCAGCGCCAACGCGGCAAAAGAGATCAAGTCGCTGATTGAAGATTCCGTCTCCCGCGTGGATACCGGCTCCGTGCTGGTGGAAAGCGCCGGGGAAACCATGAATGACATCGTGAATGCCGTCACCCGCGTGACGGACATCATGGGTGAAATCGCCTCTGCGTCTGATGAGCAGAGTCGTGGTATCGACCAGGTTGCCCTGGCGGTATCGGAAATGGATCGCGTGACACAGCAAAACGCCGCGCTGGTGCAGGAGTCCGCTGCTGCGGCCGCTGCCCTGGAAGACCAGGCGAGCCGTCTGAAGATGGCCGTCTCGGCGTTTCGTCTCGCTTCACTCGCTGGAAACACGGTCACCCCGCAGGCGACGTATCGCGCGCCAGCCGCTGAATCGGCTGCAAACCGTACGCGCACCGCGACGACCGGACAAGATGAAAACTGGGAAACATTTTGACTGACAATTAAACCGCGGCTGCTTGCCGCTTGATGGGAGCGTGGATGTTAAATCGTATTCGTATCTCGACCACACTGTTTTTGATTCTGATCCTTTGCGGTGTGTTGCAGGTTGGCAGTAACGGGTTGTCTTTTTGGGCGTTTCGCGATGGCTATCAGAATTTGCAGGAAGTTGAGGCGAGTAATCAGCAGCGCTCCGCACTGGCGCAAACGCGTGCCGTGCTGTTGCAGGCAAGCACTGCGCTGAACAAGGCGGGAACCTTAACCGCGCTGAGTTATCCGCCGGATGACATTAAAGCGCTGATGGCGACCGCGCGCGACAGCCTGAAACAGGCTGACGCACAGTTTAAAGCCTTTACAGCACAGGCCGCCGACAGCGAGAAAGAGAAAGCGCTGAAGGCCGCCATGAAGACGAACTTTGAACAGTGGTACAGCGATCTGGACCACCAGGCGACGTGGCTTGAGAACAACCAGCTTTCGGACTTTATGACCGCACCGGTTCAGGCGTCTCAGGCGGCGTTTGACGGCAGCTTTAACGCGTGGCAGCAGGATATTAACCAGTCTGTTCAGCGTGCCGGTGAACAGAGCCGTAGCAGCTATCACATGTCGGGCGTCATCTTTGCCGTGGTGGTGATCCTGGCAGGGCTGCTGACCGGCGGGGCACTGCTCTGGTCGCGCAGAATGATTGTGCAGCCGCTGGCAATCATCAGCAGCCACTTCGACAGCATTGCGAAAGGGGACCTGGCGCGTCCGGTAGCGGTGTTCGGCAAAAACGAAATTTCGGCGATCTTTGCCAGCCTGAAGGCGATGCAGAGTTCGCTGCGGGAAACGGTGAGCGACGTGCGGCAGGGCAGCTATGCCATGCACACCGGGATCTCCGAGATTGCGGCGGGTAACAACGATCTCTCGTCCCGCACCGAGCAGCAGGCGGCCTCGCTGGCGCAGACGGCGGCCAGCATGGAGCAGCTGACCGCGACGGTAGGCCAGAACGCCGATAACGCGCGCCAGGCGTCCGACCTGTCAAAACAGGCGGCGATGACGGCGAAGAAAGGCGGCGACCAGGCCTCCCATGTCGCCAGCACCATGCAGGAGATTGCCACCAGTTCGCAGAAAATTGGTGACATCATCAGCGTGATTGACGGTATCGCGTTCCAGACCAACATTCTGGCGCTGAATGCCGCCGTTGAAGCGGCGCGTGCCGGTGAGCAAGGGCGCGGATTTGCGGTGGTGGCGGGGGAAGTGCGTAACCTGGCGAGCCGCAGCGCCAACGCGGCGAAAGAGATTAAGGTGCTGATCGAAGAGTCGGTCTCGCGCGTTCAGCAGGGCTCAACCCTTGTGGATACGGCGGCGAAAACCATGCACGAGATCGTCACCTCAGTCACGCGGGTGAACGACATCATGGGCGAGATTGCCTCGGCGTCGGACGAACAGCGTCGCGGCATTGAGCAGGTTGCGCAGGCCGTCAGCCAGATGGATCAGGTGACGCAACAGAACGCTTCGTTAGTTGAGGAAGCGGCAGCGGCAACCGATCAGTTGGCCAGTCAGGCAGATCGTCTGACCGGACTGGTCGCGGTGTTTAATGTGAAAGAGCACGTTGAAGCAGTAACAGAAGTCGGGCGGTCGCAGGCCGTGCCAGTTGTATCATGAATGTAATTAAGAAGGCGCTATGACATCACCAATGCCCCCTGGGCAAACGTCATTACTGTTGCAGATGACACAGCGCCTCGCGCTGTCCGACGCGCATTTTCGTCGGATATGTCAGTTAATCTACCAGCGTGCGGGGATCGTGCTTGCGGATCATAAGCGGGACATGGTCTACAACCGTCTGGTGCGGCGCTTGCGCACGCTGGGGCTGGATGATTTTGGCCGCTATCTGAGCATGCTCGAGGCGAACCAGAACAGCGCAGAGTGGCAGGCTTTTATTAACTCGTTAACCACCAACCTGACGGCGTTTTTCCGCGAAGCTCACCACTTCCCGGTCCTGGCCGAGCACGCCCGCCGTCGCACCGGGGAGTATCGCGTATGGAGTGCGGCCGCCTCGACGGGTGAAGAGCCGTACTCGCTGGCGATCACCCTTGCTGACACCCTGGGCATGACGCCCGGACGCTGGAAAGTTTACGCCAGCGATATCGATACCGAAGTGCTGGAGAAGGCGCGTAACGGTGTTTATCGCCAGGATGAACTGAAAACGCTGTCACCGCAGCAGCTGCAGCGTTATTTCATGCGCGGCACAGGCCCGCATGAAGGCCTGGTACGCGTACGCCAGGAGCTGGCGAACTGCGTCGAATTCGCGCCCGTAAACCTGCTGGATAAGCAGTACAACGTGCCGGGGCCGTTCGACGCCATTTTTTGCCGTAACGTCATGATCTATTTTGATAAAACGACGCAACAGGACATTCTGCGTCGGTTTGTTCCGTTGCTCAAGCCTGACGGTTTACTGTTTGCCGGGCACTCGGAAAACTTCAGCAACCTCGCGCGTGAGTTTAGCCTGCGTGGGCAAACGGTATATGCGCTGAGTAAGGAAAAAGCATGAGTAAAATCAGGGTGTTGTCTGTCGATGATTCAGCGCTGATGCGTCAGATCATGACTGAAATTATCAATAGCCACAGCGACATGGAGATGGTGGCCACTGCGCCCGATCCTCTGGTAGCGCGGGATTTAATTAAAAAATATAACCCCGACGTGCTAACGCTGGATGTCGAGATGCCGCGCATGGATGGCATCGATTTCCTCGAAAAATTAATGCGGCTTCGGCCCATGCCGGTGGTGATGGTCTCCTCCCTGACCGGCAAAGGGTCGGAAATTACCCTGCGCGCGCTGGAGCTGGGTGCGGTGGATTTTGTCACCAAACCGCAGCTCGGCATTCGCGAAGGGATGCTGGCCTACAGCGAAATGATCGCGGAGAAAATCCGCACTGCGTCGCGTGCGAAGCTTGCCGCCCATACGCCGATGGCCGCGCCTGCGACCCTGAAGGCCGGCCCGTTACTCAGCTCGGAAAAACTGCTGGTGATTGGGGCGTCAACCGGAGGAACAGAGGCAATTCGTCATGTACTCCAGCCATTGCCGCTTTCAAGTCCGGGTATTCTGATCACTCAGCATATGCCGCCAGGCTTTACCCGTTCGTTCGCCGAACGCCTGAACAAGCTGTGCCAGATCAGCGTGAAAGAGGCGGAAGACGGCGAGCGCGTGCTCCCGGGACATGCCTATATCGCCCCGGGCGACAAGCATATGGAGCTGTCGCGCAGCGGCGCTAACTATCAAATCAAAATTCATGACGGACCGCCGGTCAACCGGCACCGTCCGTCGGTGGATGTGCTGTTTCATTCGGTGGCGAAACATGCGGGGCGCAACGCCGTTGGGGTGATCCTGACGGGGATGGGCAACGACGGTGCCGCCGGAATGCTTGCAATGCACCAGGCTGGCGCCTGGACGATTGCGCAGAATGAAGCAAGTTGTGTGGTGTTCGGCATGCCGCGCGAGGCCATCAATATGGGTGGCGTGAGCGAAGTGGTCGATCTTAGCCAGGTAAGCCAGCAGATGCTGGCGAAAATCAGTGCCGGACAGGCAATACGTATTTGACTCAGGAGTATTATTTTATGGCGGATAAAGAGCTTAAGTTTTTGGTTGTGGATGACTTTTCCACCATGCGTCGCATCGTGCGCAACCTGCTGAAAGAGCTGGGCTTCAACAACGTTGAAGAAGCAGAAGACGGCGTTGATGCGCTGAACAAACTGCAGGCTGGCGGGTTTGGTTTTGTTATCTCCGACTGGAACATGCCTAACATGGACGGTCTGGAACTGCTGAAAACCATTCGTGCCGATGCGGGAATGGCGTCTATGCCGGTTCTGATGGTCACTGCAGAAGCGAAAAAAGAGAACATCATTGCCGCTGCACAGGCGGGCGCAAGCGGCTATGTGGTGAAGCCATTCACCGCGGCAACCCTGGAAGAGAAGCTCGGTAAGATCTTCGAGAAACTCGGCATGTGAGGTGATGGAAATGTTGCAACCTGCTATGAAACCCGTTGAAGAACACTCGCCGAGCGATATCATCGTCCGCATCGGCAGCCTGACGCGCATGCTGCGTGACAGCCTGCGTGAGCTGGGTCTGGATCAGGCGATTGCCGAAGCGGCGGAAGCGATTCCTGATGCCCGCGATCGTCTGGACTACGTTGTGCAGATGACCGCCCAGGCCGCGGAACGTGCGCTGAACAGCGTTGAAGCGTCACAGCCGCACCAGGATGCGATGGAAAAGGGGGCGAAAGCGCTGAGCAAACGCTGGGACGAGTGGTTTGAAAACCCTATCGAGCTGGCGGATGCCCGCGAACTGGTGACGGATACCCGTCAGTACCTGGGTGATGTGCCGGGCCACACCAGCTTCACCAACGCCCAGCTGCTGGACATCATGATGGCGCAGGATTTCCAGGACCTGACCGGTCAGGTGATCAAGCGCATGATGGATGTTATCCAGGAGATTGAGCGTCAGCTGCTGATGGTTCTGCTGGAGAACATTCCGGAACCGGCAGCCCGTCCAAAACGCGAGAACGAAAGCCTGCTCAATGGTCCTCAGCTCGACGCCAGCAAAGCGGGCGTGGTGGCAAGCCAGGATCAGGTCGACGACCTGCTGGACAGCCTCGGCTTCTGATTGTTCTGATTACCCTCAGGCTGCGGCGTCAACCTGAGGGTTTTCGGTTAGCGCAGATCCATTTTCACCGTCACGTTACCTTCAAAACGGCCCGGATCCGGAGTGGCGTCTGTGGTGCTGACCGGAACGGCCTGAATTTTGATGACGCCATTTCCCTGCTCGTCCATTGTCACTGGAAAAACATAGGTTCCATCCAGGGCAATATTCTGGTTGTTTTCATCGTACACACGTATACCAAGATCGTCTCTTTCCAGAAGCTTCGCAATATACGGCGTACTGCTATCTGCAATACCCTGATCGGCTGTGAGCGTGAGCTTTATCCGATCCGTGTTTCCGACGGCGTTATCGTCGCAGTGATAGGCGATATCAATGTTTTTAAGAGCATAACCTTTTGGGGGTTGCCCCTTGCTGACAAATTGCTTACTGACAAGGCTGCCGAACTCCACTTCAATTGTGCTGCCCGCGTTGATGGTGCAGCTTAGCGGCGCTGATAGCGTACCGCTAAACCAGATATCAGAGACCTGTTCTGATTGTGTGGGATCGCAGCCTGCTCCGCTGCCTATGTAGAGGCAGGCATAGTTTTGGGCAATGATCATCGGCGGAATCACCTCTTCGCCCAGGATAGGTTTTTTAACATGCAGTAATACGGCAACGACGTTCCAGCGGAATTTCCGTTTTACTGTCGCGGAGCCAGCAGGGCGGGTCTCGCTGCTGCAGACGCTAGCTTCCCCCTCAGTCTTCGCGTTCGTATTGCCCATAATGCTGTTCATATTCCCCCTGGACGTCGGGTATTCATCGATAGTCACTGGCGTCAATAAATTGCCGTCAGGGGAGTTAATGGCATCGGTGTAGCCGGTGATATCAGCATCAATCTTATCGGTTAAATAACCATAGCCATGTGTTCCTGGGTTAAGCGGACTACCGGCGAATGTTGTTTCATAAATGGTACTCGACGAAAACAGATTTCCCGGGCAGGTACAATTGGCCTCCAGGTCAGCGCCAGCACCGACCAGATGATCGGGAATATCATAGTCATGATTGGCAACATTATCGCTGGACGTAAACTCGTGAACGAACGAGCTGCTGTAGGTTTGTGGCGCGTCAAAGCAGCTATGAAGCAGCGTTACAGACCCGCTGCACGGGCTGGTAAAGACCAGACAAAGCATCGTGATAAGTGAGGCCAGAGGGGCCTCTTTATTGAGTGTATTAATCATGTCTTTATTCCTGCTGACAAAGCGCGCTAACCGAGCGAATACCGTTAGGGCTTTCATTTTTTCGGGTTGACGGTTGCGTAATGCTGGCGCTGCAGCGTTGCTCCGTGCCGTTGCCCCATTTCACGGTGAGCTTTGCGGACTCTCCAATCCCCGCCAGATAGACGGTGCCGGTATCATCAACAATGCCGCTCAGGGCCGGGGTGTCGCTGGTCGCAATGGCACCGAACGGGACCAACAGACCATTCAGACGCTTCAAAGTGATCAACATCCGATAGCCTGTATGCGCATCAAACCTGGCCAACACTGCTGCGTTGCGGGAAGGGATTACCGTGACTGACGTATCGCTGCTGTCCACGTTTTCCGGCAGGCTCGCCGTATCAATACGAATACTGTTTTCCTGGTACGGGCTTAGAGACGGAATGATGGCGTTACCCTGCCAGTCGGTCTGAATACCTCGCTGGTTCTGGAAACGAACGCCGGAAGTGTCGTTGGCGCTCACGATAGCAAACTGGCTGCCTAAAGGTTGCGACAGCGTGACACCCTGAGGATGGGCAACAATACCGCCGCTAATGCCGTAGGTAAGCTGTTGAGAGTTATCAGTGGATGCGTAATACCCGGCAGTCAGGTTGGCGTATTGCGAACGGTAGCTGCCATAGACGCTGCTGGTATCTTCCCCATCATGGTTGGAATGGCTCTGCTGCAGCGAGTAGCTCAGACGCTCGTCGTCAAGCAGCGTGCCGCTGAGACCCACGTTTTGCCGCGTAGAGCCATTTTTAGTATTGCTGATGTTATAGCTACTCCAGGCACGAGGCAGCCATCTGGCGAGAGGAATGCTGAATCCGAAAGAGATCATCCTGTCGGACGCTTCGCCGTTGGTTTTGCTGTAGGTATAGGCCATGTGGTAACTCGTACCGGCAACAACGGTATTGAATCCGACCGACAGGCTGCGCTCCTTTTTAGAGGTGCCCCAGTAATCCTGCTGATAACCGTTAAGATACAGGCTCACCCCGGCAAGGGTTTGGCTGATGCTGGCCTGAATCCGGTTGCGTTTATTGTAACGAAACAGCAGATCGTCTTCGTGGCCGTCAAGCTTTTGGTTGGCGTCGGCAAAGCTGTAGTATCCGCGGCTGGAGTATCGATAGCTGCCGAGGCTGAAGTTGGTATTGGTCGAATCCAATTTACCGGTATAAAGCAAACGCCATGACTGGCCAGTATGCTGGCTGTCATCGTCCAGGCGGGTGTCGGCTACGGTCACGTCAGCCGACAGTGCACCCAATGGACCCAGGGCCAGGCCGACGCCGGTATTGGCGGCATTATAGTCTTTCGAGAGCGTCAGCCCGCTAAACCACGTGAGAAGGTTGTTTAAACCATAAATCATGCTTCCCTGGAGAAAATCGGGCTCCTTTTGCTCGCTCCCGCTGTCAGCACGATAACGGCCTGCCGTGAGTTCGTACTTCATGCGTCCAGGCCGCAGCATGACCGCGATGCTGGAGTAGGGCTGCGTAAAGTGATGCTCAGAGCCGTCGGCCTCTTTCACCGTGACGTCCAGATCCCCACTGTTAGTCGTGGAGTAGAGGTCATTGATCTCAAATGCACCGGGAGCGACATTTTGCTGGTAGATGAGATAGCCATTCTGGCGCACTGAGACTTCTGCATTTGAGCTGGCGATGCCGCGTATGACAGGGGCATAGCCGCGCTGACTATAGGGCAGCATTTCTTCATCCGACGCAAGATTAACACCACGGTACTGTAAGCTATCGAACACATCGCCCCGCGTGCTGCTTTCTCCGGCAGTGAACTGAGCCTTGAGGGTGTCAATGTCATGCTGCAGGAAGGTATTAATGGCTTCCCACTGATTTTCATTGTCAGAATTGCTCCACGTCGAATAGTTGCGCACTTGCCAGCCACCCAGGTTGGCGCCGGTGCGCAAATTCAGATACTGGCTGGTGGTACTGTTGTCGCCGCTATCCTTATTTTTTGATCCTGAAAACGCGTAGTCACTGAACAACACAGGGACCCCGTCGTCCCAACGCGAAGGATCGATGTAATCGCGGCCGATACCACTTAACGCGGCCTGAGGAATGCTTAACCTTAAGGTCATGGTAGAGAACTCAAGCTGCGCAGAGGCCTGTGGTATATAGCTGTCGAGCTCTTTTGGCAAAGTCTCTTGGGCAGTTAATGCAAGCAGCGCGGGATAGCGATTGATAGCGATCCCCCATGCACGCAACATATTCGGCGTGAGCTGGGGCTGCAATGCGCCGTCCGGGGCGCTGACATAGGTGATATTGGTGTCTTTCAGGCGTTGATTGTTCACCTGAACACGTGAGGAATAAGTTCCGGGTAGCTGGGCATTCGGCTTTGAAAAGAGTGAAAGGTCAATATCCTGCTGGCTCAGCATAGTTCCTTCAAGCGATGAAGGGGAGAACCGATATTCGCGGGCCTGCACCGAGCTGCTCGTCATGAGTAAGACGCCCCCGAGACAGTGGAGAAACGAATCCGGTCTAAAGAGCCGCCTGTGTGACAAATAATTACGTCCTGTAATCATTGCAATCTTTAATCCTGCGCCAGGGTGGAAGTGTATTTTTCGGAAGCGTTGCCGTAATCGGTGATGCATCGCCAGGTGACGCCTGTGCCCTGAGCGGTGTCAGGAAGGGGAATAGTAACGCTGGATTTAGGGCCAACCATGTCGGCCTTCTCCACTTTATGCGCTCCCAGCGCAAGTGAATCAAAGATGCTGTAGAACGCCCCTGTGTTGATGACGGTGAGCTGCTGGCCATGGCGAGCGAAGCGCAGATTTTTGCAGGAGTCTGATGGGGTACCGCTAAGTCCGACAGGGCGCCAGAACAGTTTCAGACGTGTTTTATAAATTAATCGCAGGACGTTTTTGTCATTCTCATCCTCAGCCATGGCGGGAACGGTTCGCACGTTCAAATAGAATAGAGACTCTTTATCGCTCGCTAAAGTTGTCCCGTTCCAGGTAATGCGCAGGCTTTGCTCTTTTTGTGGATCGAGCCGAAAGAGGGGCGGTGTCACGATAAATGGCCCGCGCGTTTTGCTATCACCGGTATCTGTCCATGACTGTATTAACCAGGGAAGTTCGTTATCCTTATTCTGTAAGGGCAGAGCAACTTCCTTTTTCGCGGCATCGTAGATTATGCGTGTGCGGCCTATCTGTACGCCTGTTGCGTGACAAAGGGGGCTAGCAATAACAGGAATACACAATAAGACTTTGAGTGAAATGCGCATGGTGAAACCTTTAATAAAGGAGGTTGAGGGGAGTGATAATAGTCCGAGTCCGGACGCGGACTATCACCAGAGCATGACTCCTTAAACGTCATGACGCCTAAATATATATATTCTGAATGTCAGAGAGGTGTTTATTAGCGGTAAAGAATATTTACCGTCATATCCGCATCTGCTGAACCAGCTGTAACATCAGTTGCAAACGATTTATAGCGGGCGTTAAAATTAGCCAGAATAGTATCTGAGGATTTTGTTGCCAGCTCGATATAGACCTGGCCTTCAGCACCGTCCATGGTAATCAGTTGATTATCTTTACCTGCCGGGCTAACGGCAACGCCGATACCGGTGGCTGCGGTGTCGCCCGTTGTGGTGATTTTACTGACATCCAGCAGGGTGTTCGTTTGGGTCAGGGTTGTCGGACCGTTAAAGGTCAGCTGTACAGCCGGAAGTCCATCGCTTTTTAAAGGGCAGTTAGCCAGCGTAATGGTGAAGGGCATGAGGGGTGTTTCTGTCCCAACGTCAGTGAACAATGATTTGGGATAGGTGCCCAGTGGGATAGTGCTGTCTGTGCCATTGTCGCCCTGAATTGTGCAGCTAGGTTCAATAATTTCACCCGTGAAGTGAATCGTCCCGGCATTCATTTCAGTAGCGAAACCATTCATTGACAGGGTGGCGAGCGCTAAGCCCGCAAAAATATTTTTTCTGAATTCCATCTAAAAATTTCCTTAATGGGGTAATCAAATTTGGCATGCTGAATTTTCCTCCCGGAAAAAGAATTATGCCGCGAGGAAGTATAGCGCTTAATTTTTCTCAGGTAAGGTGTTCCAGGGCTAATGTGATATTAGTGTATTTCGCGTGAAGTTATTTTTGGATCGATAAATATAGAGTTTTAATTGCTGTGGTTTATTGAATTTACATATTTATATCATTCTTGTATAACAAGCCAGTAAAAAATACGCTTGTTGTTAACTTTTTGCAGCCATTATTTTGTTAATAGCCTTTCAATAAAGCTGTGCTTAACTCAATTTGTATTATAAAAAATATCAAAAAGAGCTGGACATGCTTATTTAGATCATGATTTATACCATCAGGCGCTCCTGAGCGCGTAGATGGCTCACTTAAACTGGCTAAAAAGACCCTGTTATAGGGCTTTTTCCATCCATTGACAGGAGTGGGGGCTGGCATGATACCCGTGACGTAATGGGCTGAGCATGCACTGTGGCAGAAGAGAACGACGACAAAACGGAAGCCCCCACACCCCACCGACTAGAAAAGGCGCGTGAGGAAGGGCAAATCCCCCGATCCCGAGAATTGACCTCCCTACTGATCCTTATCGTAGGCGTGTGCATTATCTGGTGGGGCGGGGAGTCGCTCGCCCGCAAGCTGGCGGGAATGTTGTCCGCCGGCTTACGTTTTGACCACAGCATGGTCAACGATCCGAATCTGATCCTCAGCCAGATTATTCAGCTTATTAAAGGGGCCATGGTCGCGCTGTTGCCCCTGATTACCGGGGTCGTGCTAGTCGCGCTGGTCTCGCCGGTGATGCTCGGCGGTCTGGTTTTTAGTGCCAAATCGCTGCAACCGAAATTTTCCAAACTGAACCCGCTGCCGGGTATTGCGAAAATGTTCTCTGCGCAGACCGGGGCTGAGCTGCTCAAAGCCGTTCTCAAATCGGTGCTGATGGGCAGTTCTGCGGGGTTTTACCTCTGGTACCACTGGCCGGAAATGATGCGTCTTATCAGCGAATCGCCGCTCACCGCGATGAGCAACGCGCTGAATCTGGTCGGACTCTGCGCGCTGCTGGTGGTGCTCAGCATTATCCCGATGGTGGGTTTTGACGTGATCTTCCAGCTTTATACCCACTTCAAGAAGCTGCGGATGTCGCGTCAGGATATCCGCGACGAATATAAGCAGATGGAAGGTGACCCGCACGTCAAAGGGCGTATCCGCCAGATGCAGCGTGCCGCCGCCCGTCGCCGCATGATGGACGATGTGCCGAAGGCCGACGTTATCGTCACCAACCCGACACACTATTCCGTTGCGCTGCGCTATGACGAAAACAAAATGAGCGCGCCGAAAGTCGTCGCGAAAGGGGCGGGGCTGATCGCTCTGCGTATCCGGGAAATTGGCACCGAACACCGCGTGCCGATCCTCGAAGCCCCTCCGCTGGCGCGTGCCCTGTACCGCCATGCGGATATTGGACAACAGATCCCGGGACAACTCTACGCCGCCGTGGCGGAAGTGCTGGCCTGGGTATGGCAGTTGAAGCGCTGGCGTCTGGCCGGCGGTCAACGGCCTGTGAAACCTGAGAACCTTCCGGTGCCTGCCGCGCTGGATTTTATGAACGAGAAGGACACTGATGGCTAATCTGGTGGCAATGTTGCGCCTGCCCGGCAACCTGAAATCGACCCAATGGCAGATCCTTGCCGGGCCGATTCTGATCCTGCTAATTCTGTCGATGATGGTACTGCCGCTCCCGGCGTTCATCCTCGATCTGCTTTTCACTTTCAATATTGCGCTGTCCATTATGGTGCTGCTGGTGGCGATGTTCACCCAGCGTACCCTGGAGTTCGCCGCGTTCCCGACCATTCTGCTGTTTACCACCTTGCTCCGACTGGCGCTGAACGTGGCGTCCACGCGTATCATTCTGATGGAAGGTCACACCGGTGCGGCAGCGGCAGGTAAAGTGGTGGAGGCGTTCGGCCACTTCCTGGTGGGCGGCAATTTCGCTATCGGTATCGTGGTGTTCGTTATCCTCGTTATCATCAACTTTATGGTTATCACCAAAGGTGCAGGGCGTATTGCGGAAGTGGGCGCGCGTTTTGTGCTGGACGGGATGCCGGGCAAGCAGATGGCGATCGACGCCGACCTGAACGCCGGTCTTATCGCCGAAGATGAAGCCAAAAAACGCCGTTCGGAAGTGACACAGGAAGCGGACTTCTACGGCTCCATGGACGGTGCGAGTAAGTTTGTGCGCGGTGACGCCATCGCGGGCATTCTGATCATGGTGATCAACGTGGTCGGCGGCCTGCTGGTGGGGGTATTGCAGCACGGGATGGACATGGGGCACGCGGCGGAGAGCTATACGCTGCTGACCATCGGTGACGGTCTGGTCGCGCAGATCCCGGCGCTGGTTATCTCCACGGCGGCGGGTGTGATTGTGACCCGCGTGAGTACCGATCAGGACGTTGGCGAGCAGATGGTGGGTCAGCTCTTCAGTAACCCGCGCGTGATGCTGCTGGCCGCTGCCGTTCTGGGTTTGCTCGGTCTGGTGCCGGGTATGCCAAACCTCGTCTTCCTGCTGTTTACGGCGGGCCTGCTGGGGCTAGCCTGGTGGATGCGTGGCCGTGAAACCAAACCTGCAGCGGAACCTGTTCCGGTCAAAATGCCGGAGAATACCCAGGCTGTAGAAGCGACATGGAACGACGTTCAGCTGGAAGATTCCCTGGGCATGGAAGTGGGCTATCGCCTGATTCCGATGGTCGATTTCCAGCAGGATGGCGAGCTGCTTGGCCGTATCCGCAGCATTCGTAAAAAATTCGCGCAGGATATGGGCTTCCTGCCACCGGTTGTTCACATCCGCGACAATATGGATCTGCCGCCCGCGCGCTATCGCATCCTGATGAAAGGTGTCGAAATTGGCAGCGGTGATGCCTATCCGGGCCGCTGGCTGGCGATTAACCCCGGCACCGCCGCAGGCACGCTGCCGGGCGAGCAAACCATCGATCCTGCCTTTGGCCTGGCCGCTATCTGGATTGAAAGTGCCCTGAAAGAGCAGGCGCAGATCCAGGGGTATACGGTAGTTGAGGCCAGTACCGTGGTGGCGACCCATCTTAATCACCTGATAGGGCAATTCTCGGCGGAGCTGTTTGGCCGTCAGGAAGCGCAGCAGCTGCTGGACCGCGTCACGCAGGAGATGCCGAAGCTGACGGAAGATCTGGTTCCGGGCGTGGTGACGTTGACGACGCTGCACAAGGTGCTGCAAAACCTGCTTGACGAGAAAGTGCCGATCCGCGATATGCGCACCATTCTGGAAACGCTGGCAGAGCATGCGCCAATCCAGAGCGATCCGCATGAGCTGACTGCGGTGGTGCGCGTGGCGCTGGGGCGTGCGATCACCCAGCAGTGGTTCCCGGGAACCGGAGAAGTGCAGGTTATTGGCCTCGATACGCCGCTTGAGCGTCTGCTGCTTCAGGCCCTGCAGGGCGGTGGCGGGCTGGAGCCGGGCCTGGCGGACCGTCTGCTGGCGCAAACGCAGGAGGCGCTGGCGCGTCAGGAGATGCTGGGCGCGCCGCCGGTGCTGCTGGTGAACCATGCGCTGCGTCCGCTGCTGTCGCGCTTCTTGCGTCGTAGCCTGAATCAGCTGGTCGTGCTGTCGAATCTGGAACTGTCGGATAACCGTCATATCCGCATGACCGCGACGATTGGAGGAAAATAATGCGTAAATGGCTTTGGATTTTACTCTTCCCGCTGGCTGCACAGGCTGGCGGGGAGGGGACCTGGCAGGCGAGCAGCATGGGTGTGACCCTCAGCAACCGGGGCGTCGCCATGTCTTCTAACCCACTGTCGCCTTCTGAAGGCGTTTCCGGCCAGATGGGCCTTGTGGTCTGGAACTACCGGCTGATTGGCCCAACGCCTGCCGGACTGCGGGTGCGCCTCTGTTCTCAGACACGCTGCACGGAAATCGACGGCGAAAATGGCACGACACAGGCGTTCAACGGCGTACCGGCCATTGAACCTTTGCGTTTCATCTGGGAAGTGCCGGGCGGTGGACGCTTAATTCCGGCTCTGAAAGTACAGAGTAATTCTGTCATTGTGAACTACCGCTGACGGTTGCACCGCCAGGGCTAAAAAAACAAAACCCGGCGCCTGCCGGGTTTTTTGTATTACATGCGTTCTACGGTTTCGATACCCAGGGTATCCAGACCCAGCTTCAGGGTCTTCGCCGTGAGCTGCGCCAGCTTCAGGCGGCTGTTGCGGACCGATTCGTTTTCCGCAGACAGAATTGGGCAGTGCTCGTAGAAGCCGGAGAACAGACCCGCCAGATCGTACAGGTAAGCACACATCACGTGCGGCGTTCCGTCACGTGCGACAACCGTCAGCGTCTCTTCGAACTGCAGCAGACGCGCCGCCAGCTGTGCTTCACGATCTTCAGTGATGGTCACGGCAGCATTTGCCAGTAGGCTTTCGTCGATACTGGCTTTACGGAATACCGAGAGCACGCGGGTATAGGCGTACTGCATGTACGGCGCGGTGTTGCCTTCAAACGCCAGCATGTTATCCCAGTCGAAGATATAGTCGGTGGTACGGTTCTTGGAGAGATCCGCGTATTTCACCGCACCGATACCCACGGCGTTGGCCAGTTTTTCCAGCTCATCGGCAGGCATATCCGGGTTCTTCTCTGCCACCAGGCGACGGGCGCGTTCCAGCGCTTCGTCCAGCAGGTCGGACAGCTTCACGGTTCCGCCCGCACGGGTTTTGAACGGCTTGCCGTCTTTACCCAGCATCATGCCGAACATGTGGTGTTCCAGCGGAACGCAATCCGGCACGTAACCGGCTTTACGCACGATGGTCCACGCCTGCATCAGGTGCTGGTGCTGACGGGAGTCGATGTAGTACAGCACGCGGTCGGCATGCAGCGTTTCGTAGCGGTATTTCGCGCAGGCGATATCGGTGGTGGTGTAGAGGTAGCCGCCATCCTTTTTCTGGATGATCACGCCCATCGGTTCGCCTTCCTTGTTTTTGTACTCATCAAGGAACACAACCGTTGCGCCTTCACTCTCAACCGCCAGGTGTTTGGCTTTCAGGTCGGCCACAATACCGGGCAGCATTGGGTTATACAGGCTTTCACCCATTACGTCATCACGGGTCAGGGTGACGTTCAGACGGTTATAGGTAAGCTGGTTCTGAGACATGGTGATGTCAACCAGCTTGCGCCACATCTCGAGGAAATATTGATCGCCGCCCTGCAGTTTTACCACGTAGCTGCGTGCGCGCTCGGCAAAGGCTTCGTCTTCATCGTAGTGTTTTTTGGCTTCGCGGTAGAACCCTTCCAGGTCCGCCAGCGCCATTTCACCCGCGTTTTCCTGCTGCTGTTTTTCCAGGTAAGCAATCAGCATGCCGAACTGGGTACCCCAGTCGCCTACGTGGTTCGCGCGGATCACCTTGTGACCGAGGAACTCGAGCGTGCGCACTGCGGCATCACCGATGATGGTGGAGCGCAGGTGGCCAACGTGCATCTCTTTCGCCACGTTCGGGGCAGAGTAGTCGATTACGACGGTCTGCGCCTCCGGCTGGGACACACCCAGACGGTCAGATTTCAGCGCCGCGTCAACGTGGCTTGCCAGGAATGCAGGCTCAAGGAAGATGTTGATAAAGCCCGGGCCGGCAATTTCGGTTTTGCTGGCAATGCCGGAAAGATCCAGATGCGTCAGTACCTGCTCAGCGAGCTGTCGCGGCGGCATGCCCAGTTTTTTAGCCACTGCCATCACGCCATTAGCCTGATAGTCGCCAAACTGTACTTTTGCTGACTGACGAACCTGCGGTTCGCAATCCGCAGGCGCACCTGCGGCAATCAGTGCCTGACTGACTTTTTCGGAGAGAAGAGCCTGAATATTCACCTGGATACCTTACGTTTTTGATGCGGGCTTACAGCCGCCCGCGCCAGTTAAAGAATTTAGGGCGGGAGTATACTGCAAATGCCTTCTGGCGTCAGCATCGCGGGCCCCGAAGATTGCTCAGAATCCAGGGGGTGAAGGTGTGCATAATCATGCAGTCGCAAAAAGCCGGATTCTGCGGTTGGTCAAAACAGGTCAACAGAGTAAATTAGCGGCTTTGCGACATGAAAAGAGAGTGACTTATGGCGAACTGGCAATCCATTGACGAACTGCATGATATTTCCGTAGATTTACCGCGCTTCACCCAGGCGTTCACAGAACTTGCCACCCGTCTGGGTCTGGATATCGCCCCGCTTGAGGCCGATCACATCTCTTTGCGCTGTCATCAGAATGCCACTGCCGAGCGCTGGCGTCGCGGGTTTGAGCAGTGCGGTGAGTTACTGTCCGAGAACATTATTAACGGTCGCCCCATTTGCCTGTTCAAACTGCATGAACCTGTGAACGTGGCGCACTGGCAATTCACCGTGGTTGAACTGCCGTGGCCGGGGGAGAAGCGCTATCCGCACGAAGGCTGGGAACATATCGAAATCGTCCTGCCGGGTGAGCCGGAGACGTTGAACGCGCGCGCGCTGGCCCTGCTTTCTGACGAAGGCTTAAGCGAGCCGGGAATTTTTGTGAAGACGAGTTCACCCAAAGGCGAGCGCGAGCGGTTGCCTAACCCGACGCTGGCCGTCACGGACGGACAGGTCACGGTGAAGTTTCATCCGTGGACCATTGAGCAGATCGTTGCCAGTGAAGCGTAAGGGATGTGAGTTTACGCCAGGACTGGAAACGGACGGCATGTCATGATGGTTCGTTTAGTGGGATTTCAGGAGGATTAAATGGCGCTGCTGGAGATTTGTTGTTACAGCGTGGAGTGTGCCGTGACCGCGCAAAAGCACGGGGCTGACCGCATTGAATTGTGCGCGGCACCCAAAGAGGGCGGGCTGACGCCGTCCTTCGGCGTATTGAAGTCTGCCCGTCAGGCCGTCACCATTCCCGTGCACCCGATTATTCGTCCGCGCGGCGGTGATTTTTGTTACACGGCGGGCGAGTTCAGTGCCCTGCTTGATGATATCGCGCTCGTTCGGGACCTGGGTTTTCCGGGGCTGGTGACCGGCCTGCTGGATGAAGACGGCAATATCGATCTACCGCGCATGCGTCAGATTATGAGCGCCGCACAGGGGCTGGCCGTCACTTTTCATCGCGCATTTGATATGTGTAAAGATCCGCTTCAGGCCTTTGAAACGCTTGGAGAACTTGGCGTGGCGCGTATTCTGACGTCGGGTCAGCAGGCATCTGCTGAAAAAGGACTGCAATTAATTACGGAACTAAAAGCACATTCCGGTGTTCCAATAATAATGGCGGGTGCGGGAGTCCGCGCCAGCAATCTGGAACGGTTTTTAAACGCCGGGGTAGAAGAGCTGCACAGCTCCGCAGGTAAATGGATACCTTCGCCCATGCGTTATCGCAATACAGGATTGTCAATGTCGACGGATGCTGAAGCGGATGAGTATTCACGCTACGGCGTAGAGGGAGAGTCGGTTGCGGAAATGAAGTCGCTGATTGAGCGCCATCACGTGTAGCAACGTACCGATTTTTACCGCGCATCATGTCGCCCAATATGATGCTTGCTTGTACCAGGCCCCTGCAATTTCAACAGGGGCCTTTTTTTCTCCTTCATATTTCAAGCCGCAGCTGCGTTGGCCGCCTCGCTCACCCCGGTCACTTACTGATGTAAGCTCCCGGGGATTCGCTGCGTTGCCGCCTTGCTGCAACTTGAACTATTTCGGAGAAAACGTGCTACGAGTAGGCCGGGTAAGGCGTAGCCGCCACCCGGCTAAAGGACTACGGCTTGGTCGCAATCAACACCGCACGCATCGGGGCCGGATAACCTTCGATGGTTTTGCTGTGGTCGGCCGGGTCGAGGAACTGCTCCAGCGATTCGGTGATCATCCAGTCGGTGCGGCGCTGCTCTTCGATAGAGGTCACGCTGACATCGGCAATCCGCACATCTACAAACCCGCACTTCTCCAGCCAGTTCTTCAGCGCCAGCGCGGAAGGAATGAAGTAAACGTTGCGCATCTGCGCGTAGCGATCGCCTGGCACCAGAACGGCATGCTCATCGCCTTCAATCACCAGCGTTTCCAGCACCAGCTCGCCGCCGCTGACCAGCTGATCCTTCAATTGCCACAGGTGTTCAAGCGGAGAACGACGGTGATACAGCACGCCCATGGAGAAGACGGTATCAAACGCTTTCAGGGCAGGGAGTTGTTCGATGCCCAGCGGCAGCAGGTGCGCGCGCTGGTCGTTACCCAGCAGCTTGCGCACCGCTTCAAACTGGCACAGGAACAGCTGCATCGGGTCAATACCGACCGCCAGATGTGCGCCCGCGCCGATCATGCGCCACATGTGGTAACCGCTGCCGCAGCCCACGTCCAGAATGGTACGCCCGGTCAGGTCGGAAAGGTGGGGCAGAACGCGATCCCATTTCCAGTCAGAGCGCCATTCGGTATTGATGTTCACGCCATAAAGTGAAAACGGCCCTTTGCGCCACGGCATCAGGTTACGCATCAGCGTTTCGATGCGATTGATCTGCCCGGCCGGAAGCGGCTCTTCGCTCTCGGCGGTTACGCTGTGCAGAAGATCCAGACGATGCGGGATCAGTTCGGGCAGAAACTCCACCGCGTTTGACCACTGCTTTAACAGGCCGTGCTGCTGATCGCGCTGCCAGGCGGCGATCTGCGCGGGCAAGGTTTCCAGCCAGTGGGAGAGCTGGTTTTTGGCAATCAGCTGATAGAAGTTACTGAATTCGATCATGCGGATTCTCCCGCTTTCAGCGCCACCAGAGAGCCAAAGTTAAAGCACTGGAACCACAGTTCGCTGTGCTCAAACCCGGCTTTGCTCAGACGCGCTTTGTGGGTTTCTACGGAATCCGTCAGCATCACGTTTTCGAGCATGCTGCGCTTCTGGCTGATCTCCAGCTCGCTGTAGCCGTTCGCCCGTTTGAAATCGTGGTGCATATTGAACAGAAGCTCGCCAACCTCGGCATCTTCGAAGCTGAATTTCTCCGAGAGCAC
This sequence comes from Enterobacter sp. ECC-019, assembly GCF_043974075.1. Lineage (NCBI taxonomy): Bacteria > Pseudomonadati > Pseudomonadota > Gammaproteobacteria > Enterobacterales > Enterobacteriaceae > Enterobacter > Enterobacter sp. ECC-019. The sequence goes on along the minus strand of NZ_CP143759.1, from coordinate 3,559,417 downwards.
CAGCGCACCGCCGGGATTCAGCCCCTGGTAAATTTTATCCAGCAGGAGCTGGCGGTCTTCAGGCACCAGGAACTGAAGGGTGAAATTCAGCACCACCATCGAGGCGTTATTGATCTCAATCTCGCGGATATCACCTTCCACCACGTCCACCGGAACAGGGGCTTTGTACGCGTCAATATGGCGACGGCAGCGCTCAACCATGGCCGGGGAGTTATCGACGGCAATGATTCGGCAGCCTTCCTGGTGAATATTACGACGAACCGACAGCGTTGCCGCGCCGAGCGAGCAGCCCAGGTCATAGACCTGCGTGCCGGGTTGAACGAAGCGCTCAGCCAGCATGCCGATCATAGAGATAATATTGGAATAACCGGGAACAGAGCGCTGGATCATATCCGGGAAGACTTCGGCTACCCGTTCATCGAAGGTCCAGTCGCCCAGGCTGGCGATAGGCGCGGAAAAAAGCGTGTCGCGATCTGACATAACGTAAAAATCCGGGAAAAATAAAGTGGCGTATTGTGCGCTAATGGAGGGAGAAAACCAACTCCCACGGCATATACCACAGGTTAGCCAGCACCATCAGCAAAAGCGAACACCAGGTCGCACTCATGCCGGTACGACGCCAGCGGATTAAGCGGTGGTGAAAACCGTAATAGTGCATCAGACGGCCAGCAATAAGAAGCAGACCACAGATGTGCACCATCCAGGTTTCTGCGCCATTCATCTCCATAAAAAGCAGCAGGATTAAGGCTGCGGGGATGTATTCGACCGCGTTGCCATGAATGCGGATAGCGCTTTGTAGCTCTGAAAATCCGCCGTCACCGTACGAGACTCGGTACAGCGTCCTGAGGCGCACAACATCAAATGAAAACTTAATCAGCAGTAATGCACCTAACACCGCATACAGCGCGCTGACCATACAAACTCCCTGTTTTTGGCAGATGGCACTTCACTATGATAGGGGGTGATATCAGAAAAGAGAAGATTGTTGTGGGATGCCAGGGGCGCTGCCCACGGACGGCACCGCAGCCTGTAAGGCCTGCCACAGAGCATCGACCAGTTCGGGGGCCTGGGCGATATCCGGCGTGTGCAAAAAGAGATACGGCGTGGTGGTGTGTTCCCACTTCGCTAACGTTTGCAGCCAGACGGCGAACATCGCCTGATTTTGCTGCATGTTATCGCTGCCGATAAACCTGACCATTGGGTTTTGCGCGGTCACGATGGCGTGGACCGGCACTTTCGGTTTTTTACGCTGCGCTTCAACGATGGCTTCGCTATGGGGGACAGCGCTGTGCACCGGGCGGCTGTCGAGGATCACCCGGTTAACGGAACGCTCAAGCAGGCCGCGATTGAGCGCTTTTTCTGCTTCTCCCTTCGCAAAAAATTCAGGGTGCCTGACTTCAACGCCGTAGGTAAATTCGCGGGGCAGGGCATCGAGGAACTGCCAGAGCGCAGGCATATCGCGCGGGCCAAACGTGGCGGGTAGCTGGATCCAGTACTGGCCGATGCGGTTCGCCAGCGGCGACATGCGCGCGAAAAATTCTTCGGTTAAATCGCCGCAGTTACGCAGCGCGGCGTTGTGGGAAATGGTAGCCGGAAACTTGAAGCAGAAGCGGAAGTCGTCGGTCGTTTGTTCCCGCCAGCGCGCAACAATCTCGGCTTTGGGGAGCGCATACAGGGTGGTGTTGCCCTCGACACAGTTGAAGTGTCGGGCATACTCCTCAAGGCTGGTGATGCCAAGGCGCACCCATTTCGGGTGCGACCACTGGGGCAGGCCTACATACATCATAGCGCGCTGACAATCTCATCCGTGCTGCGCACGCGGCCGATGCGCGGGAAGATATGGGTCATGCTGCCCTGATGCTGTTCCGCGGAGGCCGCGCTGCAGGCATCTTCGGCGATCACCAGGTTAAAGCCCAGCTCCCACGCGTTGCGGGCGGTAGACTCCACGCCGATATTGGTGGAAATGCCGCACAGGATGAGGGTGTCGATGCCGCGACGGCGGAGCTGCAGCTCAAGATCGGTACCGTAGAATGCGCCCCACTGGCGTTTGGTCACTTCAATATCGCTGTCGCGTTTGCCGAGTGAGACCGGGTATGTCCACCAGTTTTCCGGCAGGGCGCGTGCAGGAGCCTGGGCATCAACGGGCTGTTTTAACGCTTCGGCGTAATCCGCAGACCAGCCGACGCGCACCATGACAACAGGCGCACCGCTGGCACGACATGTTTCCGCCAGGCGAGCGGCGCGGCTGACCACGTCATCCGCGGTATGCGGGCCACCGGCGAAGGGCAGAATGCCTTCCTGTAAATCAATCACAACAAGTGCGGTTTTACTGGCATCAAGTGTTAACATCGTTACTCCCGTTAAATTAGTCACTTCCAGACACCATACGACGTGATGGCCTGTTATTGGTCGGATAATTTTGTTAATTTTTGTGAGAATGCGCAATAAGAGTGCAGCAAACGACCGCCTGACCGTGGTTCGCTCTTATCGTCCGGCGGAATTTCCAGTATAATAGCCGCCTTTTTTCATCCAGTTGTGACATACAGAAAGCTGCGACATAGTAGCCTGCATACCAGGCGACATTTAGCCTGCGGCTAATTAAGGGATATCTCATGCGTACAGAATATTGCGGGCAGCTGCGTCAGTCCCACGTCGGACAGCAGGTCACCCTGTGTGGTTGGGTCAATCGTCGTCGTGATCTTGGTAGCCTTATCTTCATCGATATGCGCGACCGCGAAGGTATCGTTCAGGTGTTCTTCGACCCGGATCGCGCAGATGCGTTGAAGCTGGCCTCTGAGCTGCGTAATGAGTTCTGCATTCAGGTTACCGGCACCGTGCGTGCGCGTGACGAGAAAAACGTCAACGCCGACATGGCGACGGGCGCCATCGAAGTGCTGGCGTCCGATCTGGTGATTATCAACCGTGCAGAAGCGCTGCCGCTGGACTCCAACCACGTCAACACTGAAGAAGCGCGTCTGAAATACCGCTACCTGGATCTGCGTCGCCCGGAAATGGCTCAGCGCCTGAAAACCCGTGCGAAAATCACCAGCCTGGTGCGTCGCTTTATGGATGACCACGGTTTCCTCGACATCGAAACCCCGATGCTGACCAAAGCCACGCCGGAAGGCGCGCGCGATTACCTGGTCCCATCCCGCGTTCATAAAGGAAAATTCTACGCGCTGCCGCAGTCTCCACAGCTGTTCAAACAGCTGCTGATGATGTCCGGCTTCGATCGCTACTATCAAATCGTTAAATGCTTCCGCGACGAAGACCTGCGCGCTGACCGCCAGCCTGAATTTACCCAGATCGATGTGGAAACCTCCTTCATGACCGCCGAGCAGGTGCGCGAAGTGATGGAAGCCCTGGTGCGTAGCCTGTGGAACGACGTGAAAGGCGTTGAGCTGGGCGATTTCCCTATCATGACCTTCGCTGAAGCCGAGCGTCGTTACGGCTCCGACAAACCAGACCTGCGTAACCCGATGGAGCTGGTGGACGTTGCAGACCTGGTGAAAGCCGTTGAGTTTGCCGTATTCTCTGGCCCGGCTAACGATCCTAAAGGCCGTGTGGCGGCCCTGCGTGTACCGGGTGGTGCAGCACTGAGCCGCAAGCAGATCGACGACTACGGCAACTTCATCAAGATCTACGGCGCGAAAGGTCTGGCCTATATTAAAGTGACCGAGCGTGCGAAAGGTCTGGAAGGTATCACCAGCCCGGTAGCGAAGTTCCTGAACGCGGACATCGTGGAAGCGATCCTTGAGCGCACCGGCGCGCAGGACGGCGACATGATCTTCTTCGGCGCAGATAACAAGAAAGTCGTGGCGGATGCGATGGGCGCGCTGCGTCTGAAGCTCGGCAAAGACCTGAGCCTGACCGACGAAAACAAATGGGCGCCGCTGTGGGTTATCGACTTCCCAATGTTTGAAGAGGACGGTGAAGGCGGCCTGACGGCGATGCACCACCCGTTCACCTCGCCAAAAGACATGACGGCGGCAGAGCTGAAAGCGGCACCGGAAGACGCGGTCGCGAACGCCTACGATATGGTTATCAACGGCTACGAAGTGGGCGGCGGTTCCGTGCGTATTCACAGCGGTGAAATGCAGCAAACCGTGTTCGGCATCCTGGGCATCAACGAGCAGGAGCAGCGCGAGAAGTTCGGCTTCCTGCTGGACGCGCTGAAATACGGTACGCCTCCGCACGCGGGTCTGGCATTTGGTCTTGACCGCCTGACCATGCTGCTGACCGGCACTGACAACATTCGTGATGTCATCGCCTTCCCGAAAACCACTGCCGCAGCGTGTCTGATGACCGAAGCGCCAAGCTTTGCCAACCCGGCCTCTCTGGCTGAGCTGGGCATTGAAGTGGTGAAGAAGGAAGAGAAAAACTGATATGGCATATAAGCTTCCCGTTTCGGTCCTGGTGGTCATTTATGCAGAAGACACGAAGCGGGTGCTGATGTTGCAGCGGCGCGATGACCCTGATTTCTGGCAGTCGGTTACCGGCAGTCTGGAAGAGGGGGAAACCGCGTCGCAGGCTGCTGCGCGCGAAGTAAAGGAAGAGGTCACCATTGACGTTGCTCGCGAGCAACTGACCCTGAAGGACTGCCAGCGCACGGTGGAGTTTGAAATTTTTAGCCATTTACGTCATCGCTACGCGCCGGGTACCAAGCGCAATACGGAGTCGTGGTTCTGTCTCGCGCTCCCCCATGAACGGGAGATCGTGTTTACCGAACACCTGACCTACCGCTGGGTGAATGCGGCGGACGCCGCCGCACTGACTAAGTCGTGGAGCAACCGGCAGGCGATTGAAGAATTTGTAATTAACGCTGCCTGAAAAGGCGCGCTCTTTGAGGATATTTTTATGGCAGGTCATAGTAAGTGGGCCAACACCAAACACCGCAAAGCGGCACAGGATGCCAAGCGCGGTAAGATCTTTACCAAAATCATTCGCGAGCTGGTGACAGCAGCGCGTCTGGGCGGCGGCGATGCGGGTTCTAACCCGCGTCTGCGTGCAGCGATCGATAAAGCGCTGTCTAACAACATGACGCGCGACACCCTGAACCGTGCTATCGCACGTGGCGTGGGCGGTGATGAAGACGCGAACATGGAAACCATCATTTATGAAGGTTACGGCCCTGGCGGTACTGCGGTGATGGTTGAGTGTCTGTCTGACAACCGTAACCGTACCGTTGCGGAAGTGCGCCACGCGTTCACCAAAACCGGTGGCAACCTGGGCACTGACGGTTCCGTTGCTTACCTGTTCAGCAAAAAAGGCGTCATCTCCTTCGAGAAAGGCGACGAAGATGCGATCATGGAAGCTGCGCTGGAAGCCGGTGCGGAAGACGTTGTGACCTTCGATGACGGTGCTATCGACGTTTACACCGCGTGGGAAGAAATGGGGGCCGTGCGCGATGCGCTGGAAGCGGCTGGCCTGAAAGCGGACAACGCTGAAGTTTCCATGATCCCGTCCACTAAAGCGGACATGGATGCGGAAACGGCACCAAAACTGCTGCGTCTGATCGACATGCTCGAAGACTGCGACGACGTGCAGGAAGTGTACCACAACGGTGAAATCTCTGATGAGGTTGCAGCGACTCTCTAATGAGAGCGTATAAATCCGTTACAGGAGACGCGTGATGTCGATTATTCTCGGGATTGACCCTGGCTCACGCGTCACCGGTTATGGCGTTATCCGTCAGGTGGGACGCCAGCTAACCTACCTGGGCAGCGGCTGTATTCGTACTAAAGTTGACGATCTGCCATCGCGCCTGAAGCTCATTTATGCGGGCGTATCGGAAATCATCACCCAGTTTCAGCCGGACTTTTTCGCCATCGAGCAGGTTTTTATGGCGAAAAACGCCGATTCAGCGCTAAAGCTCGGTCAGGCGCGCGGCGTTGCCATCGTCGCGGCCGTGAACCAGGATTTGCCGGTATTCGAATACGCGGCGCGTCAGGTCAAGCAGACGGTGGTGGGCATTGGTAGCGCGGAGAAAAGCCAGGTGCAGCACATGGTGCGTACCTTGCTGAAGCTTCCCGCAAACCCGCAGGCCGACGCCGCCGATGCGCTGGCGATTGCGATTACCCACTGTCACGTCAGCCAGAACGCGATGCAAATGAGCGAGTCGCGGCTTAATCTGGCGCGAGGCAGGTTACGATAATGAGAAATCAGGCTGGATAAACATCCAGCCTTTTTTTATTATGTCGGCAGTTAATTTCTCCCAGAACGCAGGAGCGTCACGTGATAGGCAGACTCAGAGGCATCATCATTGAAAAACAACCCCCGTTAGTGCTGCTGGAAGTGGGTGGCGTGGGCTATGAAGTCCATATGCCGATGACCTGCTTCTATGAGCTGCCGGACGCGGGCAAAGAGGCGATTGTCTTTACTCAGTTTGTGGTGCGTGAAGATGCCCAACTGCTGTACGGCTTCAATAACAAACAGGAACGCACCCTGTTCCGCGAGCTGATTAAAACCAACGGGGTGGGGCCGAAGCTGGCGCTGGCGATTTTATCCGGCATGTCAGCACCACAGTTTGTGAATGCCGTTGAGCGCGAAGATCCTGCGGCGCTGATTAAGCTTCCGGGTATCGGCAAGAAAACTGCCGAGCGTCTGATTGTGGAGATGAAAGACCGCTTTAAAGGTCTGCATGGCGATCTGTTCACGCCGGCTGCCGATTTGGTACTGACCTCTCCAGGCGGCCCTGCCACGGATGATGACGCCGAGCAGGAAGCGGTTGCCGCGCTGGTGGCGCTGGGCTATAAACCTCAGGAGGCCAGCCGTATGGTGAGCAAAATTGCCAAACCGGACGCCAGCAGTGAAACCCTGATTCGCGAAGCGCTGCGCGCTGCATTGTGAGGTAAAGGATGATTGAAGCAGACCGCCTGGTATCGGCAGGCACCCTTCAGGCAGAAGACGTGGTGGATCGTGCGATTCGCCCAAAGCTGCTTGATGAGTATATCGGCCAGCCGCAGGTTCGTTCCCAGATGGAGATTTTCATCCAGGCGGCAAAACTGCGCGGCGATGCACTCGATCACCTGCTGATTTTTGGCCCTCCGGGTTTGGGGAAAACTACGCTGGCGAATATCGTCGCCAATGAAATGGGCGTCAACCTGCGCACCACCTCCGGCCCGGTGCTGGAGAAGGCGGGCGATCTCGCTGCGATGCTGACCAACCTCGAACCGCATGACGTGCTGTTTATCGATGAGATCCACCGCCTGTCACCGGTGGTGGAGGAAGTGCTCTATCCGGCGATGGAAGATTACCAGCTGGATATCATGATCGGTGAAGGCCCGGCCGCGCGCTCCATCAAAATCGATCTGCCGCCGTTTACCCTGATTGGCGCTACCACCCGCGCCGGGTCGTTGACCTCTCCGCTGCGTGACCGTTTCGGCATCGTGCAGCGTCTTGAGTTTTACCAGGTGGCGGACCTCCAGCACATCGTTGGCCGTAGCGCCCGCTATATGGGGCTGGAAATGAGCGAAGAGGGCGCGTTTGAAGTGGCGAAACGTTCCCGCGGTACGCCGCGTATCGCCAACCGCCTGCTGCGCCGCGTGCGTGACTTTGCCGAAGTGAAGCATGATGGCACGATTTCCGCTGAGATCGCCGCTCAGGCGCTGGATATGCTGAACGTCGATGCCGAAGGCTTTGACTATATGGACCGTAAACTGCTGCTGGCGGTGCTGGATAAGTTCTTTGGCGGCCCGGTCGGGCTGGATAACCTGGCGGCGGCTATTGGGGAAGAGCGTGAGACGATTGAAGATGTGCTGGAGCCGTATCTGATCCAGCAGGGCTTCCTGCAGCGCACCCCGCGTGGACGTATGGCAACGGTGCGGGCGTGGAATCATTTCGGCATTACGCCACCGGCAATGCCGTAAATAATGCCAGTTACCCGGCCTTGTATTATCCTTCCGTGCAGAAAGAACCGGCCAGTACTTTCTGCCATGCAGTCCACATGCCGTACCCGGCCTTAGGCCACGCGCCTGTGTTGTAGATCCCTGCAGTGGACTGCACCTTCTCCACAAGTGACAAACCGGACAGTATCATGGACCGGTTTTCCCGGTAATCCGCATTCACAAGGTTGGTTTCACTATGGAACAGGAACTTCACTTTATTGGTATCGACATCTCCAAAGCTAAGCTGGATGTCGATGTGTTGCGACCTGATGGCCGTCACCGCAGCAAAAAATTTACTAACACACCTAAAGGTCACGAGGAGCTGCTCAGCTGGCTCCGCAGCCATAATGTGGCTCAGGCACATGTCTGCATGGAAGCGACCAGCACCTATATGGAAGACGCAGCAGCATCCCTCAGCGATGCCGGTTTCACCGTATCCATCATCAACCCGGCTCTTGGTAAAGCCTTTGCGCAGAGCGAAGGCCTGCGCAGTAAAACCGATGCCGTTGATGCCCGTATGCTGGCAGAGTTCTGCCGGCAGAAGCGTCCGGTAGCCTGGGAGGCACCTCATCCGCTGGAGCGCGCGTTGCGGGCGCTGGTGCTGCGTCACCAGTCCCTGACAGACATGCACACGCAGGAGCTGAACCGTCGTGAGACGGCGCGGGAGGTGCAGATGCCGAGTATTGATGCGCACCTTCTGTGGCTGGAAGCGGAGCTGAAGCGGCTGGAGAAACAGATAAAGGACCTGACGGATGATGACCCGGACCTGAAGCACCGGCGAAAACTGCTGGACAGCATACCGGGTATCGGTGAAAAGACATCCGCGGTGCTGCTGGCGTATGTGGGGCTGAAGGACAGGTTCGGTCAGGCGCGGCAGTTCGCGGCTTTCGCAGGACTGACACCGCGGCAGCATGAATCCGGAAGCAGCGTACACAGGGCAAGCAGGATGAGTAAGGCAGGCCATGTCTCGCTTCGCAGGGCGCTGTATATGCCCGCGATGGTGGCGCTGTACAAAACGGAGTGGGGAAAAGCGTTCAGGGCGCGTCTGGAAAAGAACGGCAAGGGAGCGAAGCTGATAATCGGAGCGATGATGCGCAAGCTGGCGCAGGTGGCGTATGGCGTCCTGAAATCAGGACGCCCGTTCGATGCCACATTACATCAGGAAAATGCTTGCGTGGCATAACAGTATCTACAATTTGGCCTTTGTAGCCCCGGTAAGCGAAGCGCCACCGGGGACATACCCGCTACTGTGCGGTCTTCTTCATCATACTGAAGATAAACAATACCGCCGCACTCAGCACCACGGACGGCCCCGCAGGCGTGTCATAGAACGCCGAGAAGGTTAACCCACCCGTTACCGCAACCATCCCGACGATAACCGCCACACCCGCCATCTGCTCCGGCGTGCGGGCGAAACGACGCGCCGTGGCGGCAGGGATGATCAGCAGCGAGGTAATAATCAGCGCGCCGACAAACTTCATCGCTACACCGATCGTTAACGCCGTCACCAGCATCAGTAGCAGTTTTACGCGCTGCAGCTTCACGCCATCAACAAATGCCAGATCCGGGCTGACGGTCATCGCCAGTAAATTACGCCACTGCCAGAGCAGAATAGCGAGAACCACCACCACGCCAATGGCGATAGCGATGAGATCCTCCGGCGTCACGGCCAGCAGGTCACCGAAGAGGTAGGCCATCAGATCCACGCGGATGTTCGACATCAGGCTGACCACCACCAGACCCAGAGACAGGGCACTGTGCGCCATAATGCCAAGCAGCGTATCAATGGCGAGGTGAGGGCGTTTTTCCAGCCAGACCAGACCAGCGGCCAGCAGCAGCGTGACCACAATTACCGCGTAGAAGGGGTTCACATCCAGCAGCAGACCAAAGGCAACGCCCAGCAGTGACGCATGCGCCAGAGTATCGCCAAAATAGGACATTCTGCGCCAGACAACAAACGAGCCGAGTGGGCCCGCGGCGCAGGCAAGCATAATCCCGGCCAGCCAGCCAGGCAGTAACAGTTCAATCATGAGTGTCCATTTCCCCGACGCAGTACGATCCGTCCCTGTAAATCATGGCGATGATTATGATGATGGCGGTAAATGCCCAGCTGTTCAGCGCCGCGAGGGCCAAACATGGAGATAAATTCCGGGTGCATTGACACCACTTCAGGCGTACCGGAGCAGCAGATATGATGGTTGAGACAGAGCACTTCATCGGTTTTTGCCATCACCAGATGGAGATCGTGAGACACCATCAGCACTGCGCAATCAAGCTCTCGACGCAGCTGGTCGATCAAATCATAAAGCGCAACCTGACCATTCACATCCACACCCTGAGTCGGCTCATCCAGTACCAGCAGTTGCGGGCTGCTCAGCAGCGCACGGGCAAGTAAGACTCGCTGCGTTTCACCGCCGGACAGTTTTTGCAGCGGCGCATCGATGAGATGGCCCGCCTGCACGCGTTTCAGTGCCGGGAGAATATCGGCTTTCCGTGTACCGGGGCGCAGACGCAGGAAACGGCTGACCGTCAGCGGCAGCGTGGCATCGAGGTGAAGTTTTTGCGGCACATAGCCAATACGCAATTTTTCCTCGCGCTTGATCACGCCTTCATCGGGTGCGACCAGACCCAGCACCACACGCACCAGGGTGGATTTGCCTGCGCCATTGGGACCAAGCAGCGTCAGAATTTTGCCGGGCTTCAGATCGAGCGACACGTCAGAGAGGACGCGGCGCTGGCCGAATGAGACCGAAATATTTTCAAGAGAAACCAATGTCGTCATGTCATTTTAAGCTTGAAGAAGTCAACGAATGTTATAATATCACATTCCACGCATTCACTACGATGATTAGTCGCATTATGTTACATAAAAATACGCTTCTTTTCGCAGCATTATCCGCTGCCCTTTGGGGTACAACCGCACAAGATGTTAACGCTGCGGTTGTCGCTTCGCTTAAACCACTCGGATTCATCGCCTCGGCCATTGCCGACGGGGTAACGGAAACCCAGGTTCTGCTCCCTGATGGTGCATCTGAGCATGACTATTCCCTGCGCCCGTCAGATGTAAAACGCTTACAAAACGCGGACTTAGTCGTCTGGATTGGTCCGGAAATGGAAGCGTTCATGCAGAAGTCAGCAAAACAGGTTGCTGGCGAAAAGCAGGTCGCGATTGCCGCTCTCCCCGGCGTGAAACCGTTGCTCATGAAAGGGGCGGATGACGACGGCGACGAACATGACCATCATGCTGCAGACGGTGAAAAAGGTGATGGAGATCACCATCACGGCGAGTACAACATGCATCTTTGGTTATCCCCAGAGATAGCGCGGCTTTCAGCGGTTGCAATCCATGACAAATTAGTGGAACTTATGCCGCAAAGTCGAGCCAAACTAGACGCCAACCTGAAGGATTTTGAGGCACAATTAGCCGCAACCGATAAGCAGGTAGGTAATGAGCTCGCACCGTTGAAAGGTAAAGGGTATTTCGTTTTTCATGACGCCTACGGCTACTATGAAAAACATTACGGTTTGACCCCGCTGGGTCACTTCACCGTCAACCCTGAAATTCAGCCTGGTGCGCAGCGTTTACATGAAATCAGAACACAGCTGGTTGAGCAAAAAGCGACATGCGTTTTTGCTGAGCCACAGTTCAGGCCAGCGGTCGTAGAAGCCGTGGCCAGGGGAACATCCGTGCGCATGGGAACCCTTGACCCGCTAGGTACGAATATCCAGTTGAGCAAAGCGAGCTATTCGCAGTTTCTCAGCCAACTGGCGAACCAGTATGCGAGCTGCCTGAAAGGAGATTAACGAGGAAGTGAATACGTGCAACAGATAGCCCGCTCTGTCGCCCTGGCATTTAACAATCTGCCTCGACCCCACCGCGTTATGCTGGGGTCGCTTACAGTACTCACCTTAGCGGTCGCCGTCTGGCGGCCCTATGTTTACCACCCGAGTTCTGCCCCTATCATCAAAACCATTGAGCTTGAAAAAAGCGAAATCCGTTCTTTGCTGCCTGAAGCCAGTGAGCCTATCGACCAGGCGGCTCAGGAAGATGAAGCCATCCCGCAGGATGAACTGGACGATAAAACCGAGAACGAAGCGGGTATCCACGAATATGTTGTGTCTACCGGGGACACGCTGAGCAGCGTACTGAACCAGTACGGCATCGACATGGGTAATATCAGCCAGCTGGCGGCTGCGGATAAAGATCTTCGTAACCTGAAAATCGGACAACAGCTCTCCTGGACATTAACAGCGGATGGCGATCTCCAGCGTCTGACCTGGGAAATGTCCCGCCGCGAAACCCGCACCTACGATCGCACTGCAAACGGTTTCAAGATGACCAGCGAAATGCAGAAGGGCGACTGGGTTAACAGCGTTCTGAAAGGCACCGTGGGCGCGAGCTTTGTCTCCAGCGCGCGAGATGCAGGCTTGACCAGCGCTGAAATCAGCTCGGTGATCAAAGCCATGCAGTGGCAGATGGATTTCCGCAAGCTGAAGAAGGGCGATGAGTTCTCCGTCCTGATGTCCCGCGAAATGCTGGACGGCAAGCGCGAGCAAAGCCAGCTGCTGGGCGTACGTCTGCGCTCCGAGGGCAAAGATTACTACGCGATTCGTGCCGAAGACGGTAAGTTCTATGACCGCAGCGGTACGGGCCTTGCGAAAGGCTTCCTGCGCTTCCCGACGGCAAAACAGTTCCGCGTCTCCTCTAACTTTAACCCGCGTCGTCTGAACCCGGTAACCGGGCGCGTCGCGCCGCACCGTGGTGTTGACTTTGCGATGCCGCAGGGCACGCCGGTACTGGCGGTAGGGGATGGCGAAGTGGTGGTGGCCAAGCGTAGCGGTGCCGCCGGATATTATGTTGCGGTACGTCATGGTCGTACTTATACGACCCGCTATATGCACCTGCGTAAGCTGCTGGTCAAACCGGGCCAGAAGGTGAAGCGCGGTGACCGTATCGCGATCTCCGGCAATACCGGACGCTCTACTGGCCCGCACCTGCACTATGAAGTGTGGATCAACCAGCAAGCAGTGAACCCGCTGACGGCGAAACTGCCGCGCACCGAAGGCCTGACAGGTAAAGATCGTACTGATTATCTGGCGCAGGTGAAAGAGGTGATGCCGCAGCTGAGCCTAAACTAAGCTCTCTGTTTTTGTTAAAAAAGCCGGCGTCACACTGACGCCGGCTTTTTCTTTTGTGCGTGGGCGACTGCCTCGCTACACTATCTGAATAAAATTTTGCGTCATCAGACCCTGGATCCAGCATGGAAACCCAAAAAAACAATATTGAATACATTCCTGAGTTTGAAAAATCCTTTCGCCATCCGCGCAACTGGGGCGCCTGGCTTGGTGTTTACACCTTTGCGGGGATGGCGATGCTGCCTGCCTCTGTTCGCGATCCTGTTCTGGGTAAAATTGGCCGTCTGGCCGGACGTTTAGGCAAGAGCGCCCGCCGCCGCGCGCAGATCAACCTCTACTACTGTTTCCCTGAGAAAAGCGACGCCGAGCGCGAGGCAATCATTGATGAGATGTATACCACCGCGCCGCAGGCAATGGCGATGATGGCGGAACTGGCGCTGAAAGGGCCGGATAAAATCGTCGATCGCGTTGACTGGAAAGGGCTGGACATCATCGAGGAGATGCGCCGCAATGACGAGAAAGTCATTTTCCTCGTCCCCCACGGCTGGGGCGTTGATATTCCGGCGATGCTCATGGCGTCTCAGGGGCAGAAAATGGCGGCGATGTTCCATAACCAGGGAAATAAAATCTACGATTTTGTCTGGAATACGGTGCGTCGTCGTTTTGGCGGACGTTTGCATGCGCGTAACGATGGCATTAAGCCCTTCATTCAGTCGGTGCGTCAGGGGTACTGGGGCTACTATCTGCCGGATCAGGACCACGGCCCCGAGCACAGCGAGTTTGTCGATTTCTTTGCGACCTATAAAGCGACGCTTCCCGCGATTGGTCGCCTGATGAAAGTCTGTCGTGCCCGCGTGATCCCGCTATTCCCGGTCTATGACGGCAAAACGCATCGTCTGAGTATTGAGGTCCGTCCGCCGATGGACGATCTGCTCACCGCGGACGACCACACCATCGCGCGTCGAATGAACGAAGAGGTGGAGATACTGGTGGGGCCGCATGCCGAACAGTACACGTGGATACTGAAGCTGCTTAAAACGCGGAAACCGGGTGAAACAGAGCCCTATAAACGCAAAGAACTTTATCCGAGGAAATAAAAAAAGCCCTCTCCATCTGGAGAGGGCTTTTTAACACAGACGTTATTACTCGACGGTCATAACGCGCGTGGTGTTGGTTGAGCCGATGGTGCTCATCACATCGCCCTGAGTCACAATGACGATATCACCGGACACCAGATAGCCTTTGTCGCGTAGCAGGTTTACGGCATCGTGTGCCGCAGCTACGCCGTCGTTGGTGCTGTCGAAGTGAACCGGCGTCACGCCGCGGTACAGCGCCGTCAGGTTCAGGGTACGTTCGTGACGGGACATGGCGAAGATCGGCAGACCAGAGCTGATACGAGAGGTCATCAGCGCGGTGCGGCCAGATTCGGTCATGGTGATGATCGCGGTAACGCCTTTCAGGTGGTTTGCCGCGTACATCGCAGACATCGCAATAGCTTCTTCTACGTTATCGAACTGCACGTCCAGACGGTGTTTAGAGACGTTGATGCTTGGGATCTTTTCAGCGCCCAGGCAGACGCGCGCCATGGCGGCCACGGTTTCTGCCGGATACTGGCCCGCAGCGGTTTCCGCTGAGAGCATCACGGCATCGGTACCGTCCAGCACGGCGTTAGCCACGTCCATGACTTCCGCACGGGTTGGCATTGGATTGGTGATCATAGATTCCATCATCTGAGTGGCGGTGATCACCGCGCGGTTCAGCTGACGTGCGCGACGAATCAGTGCTTTCTGGATACCTACCAGCTCAGGGTCGCCGATTTCCACGCCCAGGTCACCGCGCGCAACCATTACCACGTCAGACGCGAGGATCACATCGTCCATGGCATCCTGATCGCAAACGGCTTCCGCGCGTTCAACTTTAGCGACAATTTTGGCATCGCAGCCTGCATCACGTGCCAGGCGACGCGCATAGTTCAGATCTTCGCCGCAGCGCGGGAAGGAGACAGCCAGGTAGTCAACGCCAATCAGCGCGGCAGTCACGATGTCCGCTTTGTCTTTATCGGTAAGCGCTTCTGCAGAGAGGCCACCACCCAGTTTGTTGATGCCTTTATTGTTGGAGAGCGGGCCGCCGACGGTGACTTCGGTGAACACTTTCATGCCCTGAACTTCCAGCACCTTCAGCTGTACGCGACCGTCGTCGAGCAGCAGGATATCGCCAGGCACCACGTCAGCCGGCAGGCCTTTATAGTCGATACCGACTTTCTCTTTATCGCCTTCGCCTTTGCCCAGGTTGGCATCCAGCAGGAATTTGTCGCCGATATTGAGGAAAACTTTACCCTCTTTAAAAGTCGATACACGAATTTTTGGACCCTGCAAATCGCCGAGGATAGCCACGTGGCGGCCCAGTTTTGCTGCGATTTCACGCACTTTATCGGCACGTAATTTATGGTCTTCTGGCGTACCGTGAGAGAAGTTCATACGCACCACGTTGGCACCAGCGGCGATAATTTTCTCAAGATTGTTATCGCGATCGGTGGCCGGGCCTAAGGTGGTTACGATCTTGGTTCTGCGAAGCCTTCTGGACATGTAATACTCCGTTGACTGAAACAACTTTGGTGTTGCGTGAACATTGAATCGATCTTCATCTGCTGCAAGGCAGCGGAGAGTGGACCGAATGCCGTAAATCGTTACATCGTAATTATTGGTTACGTCTTCGTTATCAACTATCAGGGAACATCGCTCTTTATAAGCAATTCTTTATCAAAACGCGATTCCTTCAGCGCTTCCTTGACCCGCTTCAAGTTATCCCTGAATTTTGCGCCCCGACGTAAGGTAAAACCGGTCGCCAGCACGTCAATCACGGTGAGCTGCGCCAGCCGGGAAACCATCGGCATATAAATGTCGGTGTCTTCCGGTACGTCAAGGGTGATCGCCAGCGTCGCCTCACGCGCCAGCGGCGTGCCTGCGGTGGTGAGGGCAATCACCATGGCATCGTTTTCACGGGCCAGTTGCGCCAGCTCTACCTGACTTTTGGTGCGGCCGGTATGCGAAATCAGCACCACGACGTCATCCTCACTGCAATTCATACAGCTCATGCGTTGCAGCACAATGTCATCGGAATAAATAACCGGGACGTTAAAGCGGAAAAATTTGTTCATCGCGTCATGCGCCACGGCCGCCGATGAACCGAGACCAAAGAACGCAATCCGCTTGGCCTGGGTGAGTAAATCCACCGCGCGATTCACGGAGCTCATGTCCAGAGACTGACGGACGTGGTCGAGCGAAGCCATAGCCGATTCAAAAATTTTCGCGGTATAGGCATCAACGCTGTCGTCTTCATCCACATTACGATTAACATAAGGGGTGCCATTAGCCAGACTTTGTGCCAGATGCAGTTTAAAATCAGGAAAGCCGCGCGTTTCCAGGCTGCGGCAAAAGCGATTGACCGTCGGTTCGCTAACACCCGCTTCCTGTGCCAGAGCGGCGATGCTTGAATGAATCGCCTGAGCGGGAGAGGCGAGAATGACCTCGGCCACTTTTCGCTCGGATTTGCTAAGGTGTTCCAGTTGAAACTGGATTTTTTCCAGCATGTTCATGTTAACAGGATGCTCATGGGTGTAAACGATTTCATAAATTGATGAAATCATGATTCGATTTAGCCGATATTACCCTTGTGGCTTCCCTAAAGGGTAATAATCGACAAGATAATGTTGTTGTTTTTTTTCATTACTTGATCGGTGTCGGGTTTTGCTGTGACCCTGTTGCGCAAAGAAACGGCGGTTGTTGCGTCATTGCGCCGTCGTAATCCTCCAGAGGGGGAAAAATCGCGGTATCGCACGCGACGATAAGCGCTAATGGTTTCGGGAATGACGTAAAAGCAGTACAGTGCATTGTAATAAAATTACAACGATACCTGGCAGAAGTACCAGGTGATCCAACTGAGGAGAATGACATGGCGGTAACGCAAACAGCCCAGGCATGTGACCTGGTCATTTTCGGCGCGAAAGGCGACCTTGCACGCCGAAAATTGCTGCCTTCCCTGTATCAACTGGAGAAAGCGGGCCAAATTCATCCGGATACCCGTATCCTGGGTGTAGGGCGCGCCGACTGGGACAAGGACGCTTATACCAAAGTCGTCCGCGAGGCGCTCGAAACTTTCATGAAAGAAAAAATTGATGAAAGTTTGTGGGATACCCTGAGTGGACGTCTCGATTTCTGCAACCTGGACGTCAATGACGTCAGCGCGTTTACCCGCTTAGGCGCGATGCTGGATCAGAAAAACCGTGTCACTATTAACTATTTCGCCATGCCGCCAAGCACCTTCGGCGCCATCTGCAAAGGTCTGGGCGAAGCCAAACTGAACGCCAAACCGGCGCGCGTCGTGATGGAGAAGCCGCTGGGTACGTCGCTGGCAACCTCGCGCGAAATCAACGACCAGGTGGGCGAGTTCTTTGAAGAGTGCCAGGTCTATCGTATCGACCACTATCTCGGTAAAGAGACAGTACTGAACCTGCTGGCGCTGCGTTTCGCTAACTCCCTGTTTGTAAATAACTGGGACAACCGCACTATCGACCACGTTGAAATCACCGTGGCGGAAGAGGTGGGGATTGAAGGCCGCTGGGGTTACTTTGACCAGGCCGGTCAGATGCGCGACATGATCCAGAACCACCTGCTGCAAATTCTGTGCATGATTGCCATGTCTCCACCGTCTGATCTGACGGCTGACAGCATCCGTGACGCAAAAGTGAAGGTGCTGAAGTCACTGCGCCGCATTGACCGTTCCAACGTGCGTGAGAAGACCGTTCGCGGCCAGTACACCGCCGGGTTTGCGCAAGGCAAAAAAGTACCTGGCTACCTGGAAGAAGAGGGCGCGAACAAGTCCAGCAATACCGAGACGTTCGTGGCGATCCGCGTGGATATCGACGACTGGCGTTGGGCGGGGGTGCCGTTCTACCTGCGCACCGGTAAGCGTCTGCCGGCCAAGTGCTCCGAAGTGGTGGTTTACTTCAAAAACCCGGAACTGAACCTGTTCAAAGAATCCTGGCAGGAACTGCCGCAGAACAAACTGACCATTCGTCTGCAGCCGGACGAGGGCGTGGATATCCAGATCCTGAACAAAGTGCCGGGCCTGGATCATAAACATAACCTGCAGACCACCAAGCTGGATCTGAGCTACTCCGAAACCTTCAACCAGACGCACCTGGCCGATGCTTATGAGCGTCTGCTGCTGGAAACCATGCGCGGTATCCAGGCGCTGTTCGTGCGCCGCGATGAAGTAGAAGAGGCGTGGAAATGGGTCGACTCCATCACCGAAGCCTGGGCTGCCGATCAGGATGCGCCAAAACCGTATCAGGCGGGGACCTGGGGACCTGTCGCGTCGGTTGCGATGATCACCCGCGATGGGCGCTCCTGGAACGAGTTTGAGTAAGATAATCCTCTAGCTCGAAAGTGTTATTTTACCGGTAACATGATCTAACACAGCTAGTGGCACAATTTTCAACTTTTAAGCTCCGCGTGGATTCACCCGCGGAGCTTTTTTTATTACACTGCCGGAAGTGATTTTGCCCCTGAGCTCCGGACAGCAAGCGTTTCAGCGTTGTTAACAACTGCCAGCGACTTTGTAAACTCCCGAGCCCGGACAGATAAATTAGAGGAGCTTTTATGAATCCGATATTGTTACGCGTAACACAGCGCATTATTGAGCGCTCGAAAGAGACCCGCTCGGCCTACCTCGCCCGGATTGAACAGGCAAAGCGCAACACAGTACATCGCTCGCAGCTGGCCTGCGGGAACCTGGCGCACGGCTTCGCCGCCTGCCAGCCTGATGATAAAGCGTCGCTGAAAAGCATGTTGCGTAACAATATCGCCATCATTACCTCCTATAACGATATGCTTTCCGCTCATCAGCCGTATGAGGTCTATCCCACTATCATCCGTAACGCGCTGCACAGCGTGAATGCCGTGGGCCAGGTGGCTGGCGGCGTGCCTGCCATGTGCGACGGCGTGACGCAAGGGCAGGACGGCATGGAGCTGTCCCTGCTGAGCCGCGAAGTGATTGCCATGTCCGCGGCAATTGGCCTGTCACACAACATGTTTGATGGCGCGCTGTATCTCGGCGTGTGCGACAAGATTGTCCCGGGCCTGGTAATGGCGGCGCTGTCGTTTGGGCATCTGCCTGCGATCTTCGTGCCGTCAGGCCCAATGGCGAGCGGTCTGCCGAACAAAGAAAAAGTGCGTATCCGCCAGCTGTACGCGGAGGGGAAAGCAGACCGTCAGGCGCTGCTGGAGGCGGAAGCCGCGTCCTATCATGCGCCGGGGACCTGTACGTTCTACGGTACGGCTAACACTAACCAGATGGTGGTGGAATTTATGGGGATGCAGCTTCCGGGCTCGTCCTTTATCCAGCCGGATGCGCCGCTGCGCAAGGCGCTGACCGAGGCCGCAGCCCGTCAGGTTACGCGTCTGACCGGCAACGGCAACGAATGGATGCCGATGGGCAAAATGGTCGACGAAAAAGTCATCGTCAACGGAATTGTCGCGCTGCTGGCAACCGGCGGGTCAACCAACCACACCATGCACCTGGTGGCCATGGCGCGTGCCGCGGGCATTCTGATTAACTGGGATGACTTCTCCGAGATCTCTTCCGTGGTGCCGCTGATGGCACGCCTGTACCCGAACGGTCCGGCGGATATTAACCACTTCCAGGCCGCAGGCGGCGTACCGCTGCTGATGCGCGAGCTGCTGAAAGGCGGACTGCTGCATGAAGACGTAAATACTGTGGCGGGCTTTGGCCTGCAGCGCTACACCCAGGAACCGTGGCTGAACAACGGCGAGCTGGACTGGCGCGAAGGGGCGAGTGCGTCTCTTGATGCGCAGGTGATTGCCACCATCGACAAACCGTTCTCGCCTCACGGTGGCACCAAAGTGCTGAGCGGCAACCTCGGTCGCGCGGTAATGAAGACCTCTGCCGTACCGGAAGAGAACCAGATTATCGAAGCGCCGGCGGTGGTGTTTGAAAGCCAGCACGACGTGTTACCTGCCTTTGACGCCGGTCTGCTCGATAAAGACTGCGTGGTGGTGGTGCGTCACCAGGGGCCTAAAGCTAACGGGATGCCAGAATTACATAAACTTATGCCACCACTTGGTGTATTATTGGACCGCCGTTTCAAAATTGCGTTAGTCACCGATGGACGCCTCTCTGGGGCATCCGGTAAAGTGCCTTCAGCCATCCACGTGACGCCGGAAGCCTACGACGGCGGGTTGCTGGCGAAAGTGCGCGACGGTGACATGATCCGCGTGAACGGTCAGACGGGCGAGTTAACCCTGCTGGTCGATGACGCCGAGCTGGCGGCACGTCAGCCCCATATTCCTGACCTGAGCGCATCGCGCGTGGGGACAGGACGCGAAATGTTCAGCGCGCTGCGTGAGAAACTCTCCGGTGCGGAGCAGGGCGCAACCTGTATTACGTTTTAAGACGACTTGATTTTAACGATCTGGCGAGAGAAAACTCTGATGAAAAACTGGAAAACAAGTGCAGAAGCAATCCTGACCACTGGCCCTGTCGTGCCGGTTATCGTGGTAAACAAGCTGGAGCACGCTGTTCCGATGGCGAAAGCGCTGGTTGCGGGCGGCGTTCGCGTTCTGGAAGTCACCCTGCGTACAGCCTGCGCGATGGACGCTATCCGCGCGATTGCCAAAGAAGTGCCGGACGCCATCATCGGTGCGGGTACTGTTCTCAACGCGCAGCAGCTGGCAGAAGTGACCGAAGCGGGCGCGCAGTTCGCCATCAGCCCTGGCCTGACCGAGCCGCTGCTGAAAGCCGCCACTGAAGGTACCATTCCGCTGATCCCGGGCATCAGCACCGTCTCTGAACTGATGCTGGGCATGGACTACGGTCTGAAAGAGTTCAAATTCTTCCCGGCTGAAGCGAACGGCGGCACCAAAGCGCTGCAGGCGATTGCGGGTCCATTCTCTCAGGTACGCTTCTGCCCGACGGGCGGTATCTCTCCTGCCAACTACCGTGACTACCTGGCGCTGAAAAGCGTGCTGTGCATCGGTGGTTCATGGCTGGTTCCGGCGGATGCGCTGGAAGCGGGTGACTGGGATCGCATCACCAAACTGGCTCGTGAAGCGGTTGAAGGCGCGAAGCAGTAAGCCATTCGCCATATGAAAAACGGGCCTTACGGCCCGTTTTTTTATCCTGTAACCTTGACGCTCGCAGCGGCCGCTTTCGCTCTCGCCACGGCGTCGTCAACGTTATCCCCGGTGGCTAACGCCACGCCAAGACGGCGGGTTCCGTCGATCTCCGGCTTGCCGAACAAACGTACCTGCAATCCTGCACCCACCGCCCCGTCGACGTTATCAAACGTGACGTTCTGGCTGGTTAACTGCGGCAGGATCACCGCCGAGGCGGCCGGGCCATACTGACGGATACCGCCGACAGGCAGGCCGAGGAACGCGCGCACGTGCAGGGCGAACTCGGAGAGATCCTGCGAAATCAGCGTCACCATGCCGGTGTCATGCGGGCGAGGGGAGACTTCGCTGAAAATCACCTCATCACCGCAGACAAACAGCTCCACGCCGAACAGGCCATAGCCGCCCAGCGCGAGGACGGTTTTACGGGCGATATCCTGAGCACGCTCCAGCGCCAGGGGGCTCATCTGCTGCGGCTGCCAGGATTCGCGGTAATCGCCATCTTCCTGACGGTGGCCAATCGGGTCGCAGAAATGAACGCCGTCAACGGCGCTGACGGTCAGCAGGGTGATTTCGAAATCAAATTTCACTACGCCTTCGACGATGACGCGACCGGCTCCGGCACGGCCACCCTGCTGGGCATAATCCCACGCCTTATCCAGGGTGCTGCTGTCGCGAATAAAGCTCTGTCCTTTTCCGGAGGAGCTCATCACCGGCTTAACGATGCACGGGCAGCCAATCTCCTCGACGGCCTTCAGGAATGCGGCCTTATCGCCAGCAAAACGGTAGCTCGAGGTGGGCAACCCCAGCTCTTCCGCCGCCAGGCGACGAATGCCTTCGCGGTTCATGGTCAGCTTTGCGGCTTTCGCGCAGGGCACCACGCGCTGGCCTTCCTGCTCGAGGGCGATCAGCGTATCGGTAGCAATGGCTTCAATTTCCGGAACGACAAAATCGGGTTTCTCGCGCGTAATCAATTCGCGAAGGGCATCGCCATCCAGCATGTTAATCACATAAGAACGGTGGGCGACGTGCATGGCGGGTGCGTCGGCGTAACGGTCTACGGCAATGACTTCCACACCTAAACGCTGGCACTCAATGGCGACCTCTTTCCCCAGCTCGCCCGATCCCAACAGCATCACTCGCGTCGCCGCAGGTCGCAGCGCAGTTCCTAAACGAATCATAACAATCCCCCTGAAAAAGTTGCGCGCAGTATAAACGAAAACGTTTGCGTCTGTCTTGTGCACGGCTAAAGGAGGGGCAGAAATTTGCGCTTCTTTAGCCCGACCAGACGTTTCCTGACGCCCGCTCGCTTACGCTGTGGAACATATTCACCGTTAAGTGAGGGAAACCATGTCTGGCTGGTTAAATCAACTGCAATCCCTGTTAGGGCAGAAAACATCGTCTGGCGAGAGGGACCTTAGCAAACTGCTGGTACCCGGGGCGCTCGGCGGGCTGGCAGGCCTGCTGGTCGCGAATAAATCCTCACGCAAGCTGCTGGCAAAGTATGGCACAGGCGCGCTGCTGGCCGGCGGTGGCGCCATCGCGGGCACCGTGCTGTGGAATAAATACAAGGACAGGGTACGGACCGCGCACAGCGATGAACCGCATTATGGCGAGCACACCTCGCCGCTGGATCTGCGCACCGAACGGCTCATTCTTGCGCTGGTTTTTGCCGCAAAAAGTGACGGGCACATTGACGATAAAGAACGATCGGCGATCGAGCAGCAGTTGCGCGAAGCCGGTGTCGAAGAGAAGGGAAGAGTGCTGGTGGCGCAGGCGATAGAACAGCCGCTCGAGCCGCAGCGTCTTGCGCAAAGTGTGAAAAATGAGGAAGAGGCGCTGGAGCTCTATTTCCTCAGCTGTGCCGCCATCGATATCGATCACTTTATGGAGCGGAGCTACCTTAACGCCCTGGGCGATGCGTTAAAGATCCCTCAGGACGTGCGCGAGGGCATTGAGCGGGATATCCGGGAACAAAAACAGGCGTTACAGGGATAGCCGTCGCCGTCGAGATGCTGTTTCGCTTGCATCATGCGTGGGTTTTGCCACCCTTATAGGGTGTAAAACTTAAAAGAATGATGACATGCCACCGAAAGCCCGACGTACTCCTTATGCGATCACCACGCATGGCGATACGCGTATAGACAACTATTACTGGCTGCGGGACGATTCGCGCTCCCGGCCAGAGGTACTCGACTACCTGCACGAGGAAAACGACTATGGCCGCAAGGTCATGGCTAGTCAGCAGACGCTTCAGGACCAGCTGTTGAACGAAATGGTGCAGCGTATTCCTCAGCGCGATATCTCCGCGCCCTGGACCAAAAACGGCTATCGCTATCGCCATATCTACGAGCCCGGCAATGAGTATCCCATCTACCAGCGTCAGTCGGTGTTAAGCGCCGAATGGGATGAGTGGGATATTCTGCTGGATGCCAACCAGCGCGCTGCCCACAGCGAGTTTTATACCCTGGGCGGCATGTCCATTTCGCCTGATAACGCGGTGATGGCGCTGGCGGAGGATTATCTCTCCCGCCGCCAGTACGGCCTGCGGTTTCGCAATCTGGACACCGGCAACTGGTATCCGGAAATGCTGGAAAACGTCTCTCCGGATTTTGTCTGGGCGAATGATTCCGAGACGGTTTACTACGTCAAAAAGCACGCGTCGACGCTGCTGCCTTATCAGGTGTGGCGACATACCGTGGGAACGGACTCCGCTGACGACGAGCTGGTTTATGAGGAGAAAGACGAAACGTTTTATGTCAGCCTGCATAAAACCTCCTCGCGCCACTATGTGATTGTCTTCCTTTCCAGTGCGACGACCTCGGAAGTTCTGCTGCTGGATGCCGAACTGCCCGATGCCCAGCCGCTCTGTTTCCTGCCGCGCCGCAAGGATCACGAGTACAGCCTGGATCACTTCCAGCACAGCTTTTATTTGCGCTCCAATCGCGAGGGCAAAAACTTTGGTCTCTATAAAACCAAAGTGCGCGATGAGCGCAAGTGGGAGGTGCTTATCCCCGCGCGGGATCAGGTGATGCTCGAAGGGTTCACCCTGTTTACCGACTGGCTGGTGGTGGAAGAGCGTCAGCGCGGGCTGACCAGTATCCGGCAAATCAACCGTAAAACCCGGGAGGTGGTGGGGATTGCGTTCGACGACCCGGCCTATGTGACGTGGATTGGTTTCAACCCTGAACCCGAATCGTCGCGGTTGCGCTACGGGTACTCATCCATGACCACGCCGGACACCCTGTTTGAGCTGGATATGGATACCGGGCAGCGTCAGGTGATTAAACAGACCGAGGTAAAAGGGTTTGAGTCCGAAAACTACCGCAGCGAGCACCTGTGGGTCACCGCCCGGGATGGCGTGGAGGTGCCGGTCTCTCTCGTTTACCATCGGGCGCATTTCCAGAAAGGCAAAAATCCGATCCTGGTGTACGGCTACGGCTCGTATGGCTCAAGCATGGACGCCGATTTCAGCAGCAGCCGGTTAAGCCTGCTCGATCGCGGTTTTGTTTTCGCCATCGCTCATATTCGCGGCGGCGGTGAACTGGGACAGCACTGGTATGAAGACGGGAAATTCCTGAAAAAGAAAAACACCTTCAATGACTATCTCGATGTCTGCGATGCGCTGATTGAGCAGGGCTACGGGGCTCCGCAGCTTTGCTTTGGGATGGGCGGCAGCGCGGGCGGCATGCTGATGGGGGCGGCGATCAACCAGCGTCCCGAGCGCTTTAAGGGGATTGTTGCGCAGGTTCCGTTTGTCGATGTGGTCACGACCATGCTCGATGAATCCATTCCTCTTACCACCGGGGAGTTTGAGGAGTGGGGGAATCCGCAGGATGAGATGTACTACCGCTATATGAAAGCGTACAGCCCGTACGATAACGTGGAGGCGAAAGCCTACCCGCATATGCTGGTCACCACCGGCTTGCATGATTCTCAGGTGCAATACTGGGAGCCGGCAAAATGGGTGGCAAAACTGCGGGAGCTCAAAACCGATGACAACCTGCTGCTGCTGTGTACCGACATGGATTCCGGACACGGGGGAAAATCGGGACGGTTTAAATCCTACGAAGGGGTTGCCCTGGAATATGCCTTTCTGATAGGCCTGGCGCAGGACACGCTGCCAGGCCGCGCGGAGCGTTAGGCGTCGCCCAAATAGTGTTTAAGCGTTAAGCGCAGTTCCGGGCTCATTCTGTCGAGGTTGTTATACAGCCAGCGCAAATAGCCCGGGTCTTTATCCGCCACCTCGGACACCGGCTTCCCGCGATATTTCCCAAAGGTAAACGTGGTCAGTAGCGCGGGGCGGCCGGAGATCGTCGCCATATCATCCGGCGTCCAGCCGGAGATATTCATAATATCAATCAGCAACGCGGCGGTGATATAGCAGTCATACAGGGCGCGGTGATGGTGAAGCCCCTCAGGGGTACGGACGCTGAGCTTACGGGACTTGTAGAGCGCCATATTGCTGTATTTGATCCCCGGCCACAGCCGACGCGCCAGCTTCATGGTACAAATCCATTCTCCCGGCATTTCAGGTAACACCCGGCGGTCAAAGCTGGCGTTATGCGCGACGTACCATGGGCTACCGTAGTAGTGCGGAATAATCTCTTCGATCCACGGCTTGTCCGCCACCATCGATTCGGTAATGCGATGGATAGCCATCGCCTGAGGGCTGATGGGACGATCGGGACGCACCAGATGGCTCATTGGGTTGACGATTTTACCGTCAACCACGTCGACAGAGGCCACTTCCACTATTCCGCCCTGAAGATCGCAAGTTTCGGTATCGATGACGCGCAGCATTGAAAACTCCTGAGCTTAAAACGCCTAGCCTAAAGGAATGATATCGCCTTGCCAACCCTCTCCGCCGAGCGTACCGGTCACCAAAAGCTCGCCCTTATCCGCGCGCACGATCAGCTGGCCTTTTTCATCCCACAGCGCGCTGCCGCCGCAGGCGTTTGCCATCAGTACCGCAATGGCATATTTATGCGCGAAGCGCTGCAGGGTACTGATGGACTGCCGCCAGCGGTTATCCCTTACTGACTGGCAACTGGTGACAAGCGTTGCCCTGGGATCGAGATTGGGGGAATCGGCATGCGCATCAATGATGCTAAGGTGTTTATCCCCCGGCACCAGGCTGGCACCGTGACCTTGCGGGTAGCGCAGGATGCGTTGGCGAGCGGGTGTAAACAGCACAAGGCCTTTCTGGCGCAGACCATTCCGTTCCAGGGGGATCCCGGCAATAACGGTAATTTGGTAAAAATGTGCCGCGTTAAACAGCGGTTCCAGCTGCGCGTCAACGGGTGGGGGAGGTAGCGTCGGTGCGCCTGACCCCGTTAATGAGAGTTCAGGGAAGACCAGCAAATCACACTGCTGCCGTGCGGCTTCGGCGATGAAGCGCAGGTGGTGCGTAACATGGTCATCCACGCTCTGGTGCTGACCGCTATACTGGGCTGCCGCTATATTCCAATGTGACATCGTGACTTCCTTATACACTGAGTCGCAGAAATTTAAGAATACACCTAAATTTATCAGGGTTTTCTTATCCTGCCAGATTCCGCGTAAGGAAGTGTAACGACTCGTTAAGCTTATTTAACTTTTGGCTCGTACGGTAAACGGGAGAGGTTAACCGAGGCGAGACGGTGGGCGATTAATCTTTCACGGAACCAGTCGCGCAGATGGGCGGGTTGTTCCCGTTCCACGACTTCAGCCACGATGGGCATGTTGTAACGCTCTTTGAACGCGACGCCAGCGGCAGCGAGATCGACATTCACTTTATCCATCTCGTCCTGCGGAAGGGCGGCCAGATTGATCTTCATTACCTTCTCCTTTTTATGCGGCGGCAACGTTACCGCGATTGCACGATGATGACAAGCGGAGGCAGGATGATCCTCGACTCGTTTATTATACAGCGTTATTCTTTAGCTTACAGACATAACAAAAAGGAATGATTGCGATGGGTTTCTCCGCCTCCCGCGCGGTATGCGCACTGGTTTTTGTAGCCTCGACAATGATAACGCCCTCCGTGCTGGCACATGCACATCTTAAACAGCAGATCCCGGCAGCAGACAGCGTGGTGACCGCGCCGCAGGCACTTACGCTGAATTTTTCGGAAGGTATCGAACCTGGGTTTAGCGGTGTGGTGGTAAAGGATGCGCAAAAGCAGGCCATTAAAACGGGAACCGCTACGCGAGACGAAAAGAATAAGGCTCAGCTCACCGTGCCGCTGGAACAAACGCTGGCGTCAGGGACTTACCAGGTGGACTGGCATGTGGTCTCCGTAGACGGTCATAAAACCAAAGGCAGCTATCACTTTAGCGTGAAATAGCATGCTGGCGCTGTGTTATATCGGGATACGCTTTATCCATTTTGGGGCGCTGATGCTGGTTTTTGGCAATGCGCTTTACAGCGTCTGGTTTGCGCCTTCCACTCTCCACCGTCTGATGTCCCGGCGTTTCCAGTCGCAGCAGAAAGTGGCAGCCTTAGCGAGCCTGGCGGCAGCATTCCTGATGTTTATGCTGCAGGGCGGAATGATGGGTAACGGCTGGGGAGATGTGTTTGCCCCGCAGGTCTGGTTCAGCGTGATGGGGACCCGGTTTGGTGGCGTCTGGCTGTGGCAAATGATCCTCGCGGCGATGATGGTCGGTGCGGCATGGCTTGCGCCGCTGAAAGGTTCGCGGCTGCTGCTGCTCGCAATGGGCCAGCTTATCCTGCTGGCTGGGGTAGGGCACGCGGCGATGAACGACGGTCCGATGGGGGCGCTGCAGCGTCTTAATTATGCTTTTCACCTGATCTGTGCCGCAACCTGGCTTGGTGGATTACTGCCTTTGCTGTTCTGCATGCGGCTGACGAAAGGGCGGTGGCAGACTGCCGCCATCTTTACCATGATGCGCTTCTCGCGCGTGGGGCATTACGCCGTCGCGGGCGTGCTGCTCACCGGCGTGATAAATACGCTCATGATACTGGGCGTTCATATTCCCTGGCAGGCTGGCTACGTGCAGTTTTTGTTGTTCAAATGTGCGCTGGTGGCGTTGATGGTGGTAATTGCGCTGGCAAATCGGTATTTTCTGGTGCCACGGTTTCGTCCGGAGACCGGGCGAGCACAACAGATTTTTATCAGGATGACACAGGCAGAAGTGGTGCTGGGAGCGTTGGTACTGGCAACGGTCAGTCTGTTCGCCACCTGGGAACCCTTCTGACAAGGTTAAATATCATATGAAAAAGACAGTACTTTCTCTCATATTGCTGGCCTGCACGGGGAGCGCGCTTGCCGCGCCGCAGGTTATCACCGTTAGCCGTTTTGAAGTGGGTAAGGACAAATGGGCTTTCAATCGCGAAGAGGTGATGCTGACCTGCCGTCCGGGCCACGCACTGTATGCGATCAACCCGAGCACGCTGGTGCAATACCCGTTAAATGATACCGCAGAGCAGCAGGTAGCCAGCGGTAAGAGCAGCGGCCAGCCGATCAGCATTATTCAGATCGATGATCCGGCGCATCCGGGACAAAAAATGAGTCTGGCACCGTTTATCGAGCGCGCCGACAAGCTCTGCTAACGCTCAGGTTTCCAATAAAAAACCGCAGATGCTTGCGAAAGCACTGCGGTTTTTCACTTTTAATGATGCTCTGGCGCTTTTTTTCCGACCGCTTTAGCTGTGGACTGGAAAACCTGGCGTCGTCATCTATTCTTAAAAGGCAAGGCGACTTAGCCTGCATTAATGCCAACTTTTAGCGCACGGCTCTCTCCCAAGAGCCATTTCCCTGGACCGAATACAGGAATCGTATTCGGTCTCTTTTTATCTGTATGAAAGTAAAGGAGTAATCCCAACTCTATCTTTCTCATACAGCGCGCACGTCCTGTACGTCCTGCTAAAACATAACACAACACAGCATGCGGAAGTCCAGCCCTTTTTGCCTGTTTTGTTAAATTTTCGTGTGCGGTCAGATAAAGCAAGCGTCATCATTAAAAGTGGGACTTCACGGATGCCTCTATTTCATCGAGCAATTCAAAACGACGACGGTATTCGGCACGTTTTTTACTGGCAATCTCATCGAGCGATTTACGCTCCATCTGTAGTGGCAACTGCCAGCAGAAGGTCGAGAGCTTTTTACCGTCCAGAGATCCCCAAAACTCATCGTAGCTTGCATGGAAATGGCGGCCTTTGCTCAGGCGATATCGCAGCGCGCGGAAAACGTGTCCCTCATCGCTGACGGCAAAAATAGCCCTGACAGATGACTGCGCAGCCATTTGGAAGAGAACTTCCATTAACACCCGTTTGGGGAACAGGCCGTGGCAGGCGCGGGTGGCCTGTTTAATGACGTCTCGTGATACGCAGCGACGGGGTCCCTGAAGGCCGCCGATGACCATCACTTGCTGACCATTGCTGCGCGCGACGCTGAAGGTCAGGCTGGCCAGCAGCGTATCCTCGTTGTCGCGTAGCCACAAGGTGCTTTCGCCCTCGCGCTCGGCTTTCCCCGCAGAGGAAGCATTGACCGTATAGGTTACACCGTCTTTGGCGTGGAACTGTGCGACGGTTTGCTCCTGCGGGCTGGTCAGGGCCTGAGCGAGACCGCTCTCTTTCAGGCTATCAATCCAGTAATAATGGTTGACGATAGCGTCGGCGCGATCGTTAGGCGTCAGGCCGCGCATCAGATACTGCCGGTGGGTCTTGCTGGGTAATGTAATCTGTGAGGCAAGCAGCCTGTCGAAATCGTCGCGCCCGGAAAGGGCTTCCAGCATGCGATGGGTAGAAGACCAGAACAGAAGCGAGCGTAAAAGGAACTTCAGGCGATATTCGCGTTTGCGCCAGATTGGCCCCGGCACGCGTTTGCCGCTCACCAGCTCGGAAATAATATTTGTGCGATGTGGATAAAAAACATCGTTATGCAGGTGCGTATTAGACACGTGAAGACCCCTCTTTTTTTCTACCCTTATTCTAAAGAGCCAATAAAAAGGGATTAATAGCGCGAGGATCTTTATTTCTCTTTGGTTTACCGTTTGTTTCACTTCATGAGGACCGCGCCTGTCTGTTGCCTTTTCTGCGGTGACTATACTGGTAAAAGGAGGTCCTATGTATCAGCGAATTGAAGGTGGGATGTGGCGTCACGTCTGGGTCGTCAGCGATATACACGGTTGTTACCAGTGGCTTATGGATGAGCTTAAACGCCGTCATTTTAACCCGTATGAGGATTTACTTATTTCCGTCGGGGATGTGATCGATCGTGGCCCTGATAGCGTGAAATGCCTGCAGTTAATTCATGAAAAATGGTTTTGCGCCGTGCGGGGAAACCATGAGCAAATGGCTCTCGACAGTCTGGATAATAACGATTTTTCGCTCTGGACGATGAATGGCGGAATATGGTTTTCGCGTCTTGAACGCGACCAGCAACAGCTTGCGCGGTCGTTACTCGAAGCCTGTCGTGAATTACCGCATATCATCGAGATAACCTGTGCGAACGGTCTGAATGTGATTGCCCATGCCGATTATCCGGCTGCGGAATACCGGTGGCAAAAACCGGTTAGCGCCCAGCGCGTCTTATGGAACCGCGACAGACTGATGGGATTTATGGTGGGCAAAGGAGAGGGCATCAGCGGCGCGGATCATTTCTGGTTTGGGCATACGCCCCTCGACAGAAGGTATGATTTTAACAATCTCCACTACATTGATACGGGGGCTGTTTTTGACGGTTACTTTACGCTGGCGCAGCTGCAGTAATAAATAACCCGCCTTCGGGCGGGTTCTCTTTAGGTCAGGCAAGACGCATGACCCAGGCATCGGTTTTACTATCGTAATGCTCACGGTAAAGGACAGAATGTTCGCCATCAAGTATTGCCGGGACGCTGGTGTCTGCATCCCATGCATCGAGCTGCATGCACAAATCCGGGTCGGATTTGCAGGGAATACTTAACGTTCGATCGCCTTGTGCTTCGCCGCGCAGCTCTGCGTCGTCGATCTCAAAAGCGCCAATACGCACGCTGGTTTTCGTCATAGTGCTCTCCGGGTCGGTTGTCAAAATCTGGTATGACCAGTGCGATCATCCATTTTTGATCGTAGACAAGGAGAGCAAAATCGCCAGTAAAAAAATGCGCTTTTTTCAGTCCGTGCGATCGTTACCGGTAAACAAACGGCCGTCCCGAACCAGCTCGCGCGGATAGCTGTTTTTCAGCCTTGAGCCGACCTTTTTTGCCAGTCCCAGCGGGTATCCCTGATACGTCACTATCACTTCATCCCCTGATGGCGCGCTGTCCGGATAGACATCGCGACCACGGTACCACTCTTCGGCTTCCTGATGCGTCAGGGCAAAGGTATTCTCGCGTCCGGCAAGGGCGATAACGGCCTCATGCTGCCAGCGATACCCTTTGTTATGCACTTCCGCCAGGCGGATCCCGATTCGCGAAAAACGGACCTTTCCGATGAGCGGCTCGATCTGATCCGGGAACAGCCATATCTCTTTATCTCGCTGCCAGAGATGCAGGCTCTCATCCCAGACCAGCCCAACCTTTCTGGCGGCGGCTTCAAGCTGTGCGGCATTGCGACCTTTAAGAGGGGCAAACGGGAAGTTGCCGACCTTGAATTTAGGTGCGGGCAGGGGGGCAACTGCCTGCGTTTTACGCAGACGCGCCACAAAGAACCCTTCGCAGTCGTAAATCTGCGGGAACACGTGAAGGAAACCTTCGGGGGTGACCGCCTCTTGTGCCGAGGCAAACAGATCGTTAAGCGGCAGGAACTCGACTGAATCCGGATATTGCGCTTTCAGCCACAGACAGACATCTTCGTTTTCATCGCGGTTTAGGGTGCACGTTGAATAGACCAGCGTGCCGCCGGGGCGCAGGGCGTGAAATGCGCTCTCGATGAGCTCTCGCTGCGTGGCGGCGATCTCCAGGTTGCTTTCCACGGACCAGTTCTTTAACGCATCGGGATCTTTACGCACCACCCCTTCGCCGGAGCAGGGGGCGTCCAGCAGAATGGCATCGAAGGCTTCCGGTAAGGCGGCGCCAAACACGCGTCCGTCGAAGTGCGTCAGGGCAACATTATGAATACCGCAGCGGCTGATGTTGGCATGCAGCACCTTCACGCGGCTGGCGGAAAACTCGTTGGCGAGGATCGCCCCGTGGTTACCCATCCGGGCGGCAATTTG
This sequence comes from Enterobacter sp. ECC-019, assembly GCF_043974075.1. Classification (NCBI taxonomy): domain Bacteria; kingdom Pseudomonadati; phylum Pseudomonadota; class Gammaproteobacteria; order Enterobacterales; family Enterobacteriaceae; genus Enterobacter; species Enterobacter sp. ECC-019. The sequence goes on along the minus strand of NZ_CP143759.1, from coordinate 3,527,066 downwards.
CGTGGTTTTTGAGCCGGGCGCCGCGGCAACATCCATCACGCGCTCAGGCGCATTGCCATCGGCAAACAGGGCGGCAACCGGCAGCATCGAGCTGGCTTCCTGAATATAGAACAGACCGCTCAGATGTTCAGCGGTGCTGCCCAGCGGCAGCGAGGCCTCATCATCACGTTCGATCCAGAACCCTTCAGCGCACCACGGTACCGGCGTAAGCTGCCAGCCGTATGGCGAGACCAGCGTCAGAAAATCATCGACGCTGATTTTCAGCGTGTTGACGCGAATGCTTCGGCGTAACGGACGCTGGCAGGCGGCGATAAAATCGTCTAACGACAGGTGAGAAGGAAGCGCCTCGCGCATCTGCGCCAGGAATTGTTCAGGAAGAAATACGGAGTTTTGAGCCACGGGCACACCACAGGGAAAAGTTCAGGTGCGCAGTGTAACATAAAGGCTCCGGTGCGTTGACACCGGAGCCTGTCAGATTAACGCGGCAGGGCGGTACCCCATTCGCGCCACTCTTTCGGTTCGCTTTCGAGCAGCAGGAAGTGTTTACCCGGCTGCGCTTTTGGCGCCAGCGGCGTTCCCGGCGGTGTGGCAAACGCGATACCGCCGCGTATGAACTGGTTGAAGGTGCCGGTTTTCACCACGCCTCCCGTCAGGCCAAAGTCCAGCGAATAGCCGGATGCCAGCCAGAATACCGAGTTATTACGCACCAGATGCTGATAGCGTTCGCTGATGCGCAACGCCACCATTACGCGGTCGGAGAGCGTACCGAGCGTCAGGCCCGTGACCGTACCCACCTCAATACCGCGGAACAGTACCGGGGTGCCGATGCTCAGCGAGCCCGCTTCCGGCACTTCCACCACGATGCTCAGACCACCAAGGTAGCGCGAGTCGGTGATCGTGGCTTCCTGCAGCTCGAAATCACGACGGGCATTGCCCTGTCCTGGCTCAACGTTGATGTACGGCTGCAGGATGGTGTCGAGATGCTCAACGCCTGCGGCCGAGATCTGCGGCGTGACCACCGAGAAGCGCGAGCCCGTACGGGCAAAGGTCTGCACATATTCCGGGTAAAGCACGGCGGTGGCCTGCACCTCGTTGCGCGAGGTAATTAGCGTCAGCTTCTGGATCTGCCCGATATCAATACCCAGATAGCGAATTGGCATGCCTTCCGCCAGCTTACCGGCATCAAACGCGTGCAGGGTAATCTGTCCACCCACGGCACGCGCGGCAGTTTCGGACGGGAAGAGAATACGCTTATCACCTTTACGCAGATTCGCGCCCGCGCCGCTGAGGTTATCGAAGCTAATCGCCCCGCGCAGCGCGCGTGAGAGCGGAGAGGCCTGCACGGTCAGCCCGTTACCGTTAAGCTGAACTTTCGCGCCGCCTTCGGCCCAGAAGACGCTGTTTGGCGTCAGCAGCTTGCGGTACTCCGGCTTGATATGCAGTTCGATATCGAACGCGTCCGCACGCGGACGAACGGTGATCACTTCCCCGACTTCAAACTTGCGATACAGCACCACGGAGCCCGCCTGTACGTCCGGCAGCGTCTCGGCGCTTAGCGTCAGCGTGGTGGTAGGAAGATCGCTCAGGCTGTTTTCAATCGCTTTCTCCAGGTTGGCATACAGCGGATAGCTGTCGCGCACGGGGCCTTTATCGCCGGGCAGAATGCGGATACCGCCGTTAACCCATTCGCTGGCGCTGGCGCCGAGGAACTCCACGCCGTCCAGACCCACCTTCACGTCGACGCGACTGTTCACCACGAATTTGCTGTCACCGTGCACCAGGTCGCTGTACTGCGGATCGATGGCGACCGAGAACGTTACGCCATCCGCGGAGAGTTTACGCTCCAGCACCTGACCGACCTGCACGCCGTGTAAAATTAACGGCTGTCCGGCTTCGATACCGTAACTTTCTGGTGCATTCAGCGTGACCGTCACTACGCCTGGCTTTTGCAGCAGGGCTTTATCCGCCGGGGCAATCACGAAGCTATTGCTGGGCTCACCTTCACCGGGGATGAGCTCAAACGTATTGCCGGTCAACAGCGTGCTGAGGCTGGCATCGTTCAGAGAGAGCTTTGGACTGCGCATTTCGATACGCGTTTTCTCGCGCAGGAGATCGACCACGCTCGGGTCGACGGTCATTTCGCCGGTGACCGAGCCGCCCGGGTTGAGCGTCATTTTGGTGAGCTGACCAACCTGCAACCCCTGATACATCAGCGGCGTCGAACCCGCTTTTAGCCCTTTAGCATCGGGCAGGGCGAGTTTAACGATCACGCCGCGCTGGCTGTGCGCCAGGTCAGAGTACAATCCAAATGCGTCATCAGCGGTGGCAGGGCTTGAGTTTTCCGGGGAGTCAAAGGCAATGGCGCCATTCACCAGCGCGGCCAGACTCTCCAGCTTCACTTTCGCACCGCTCAGGCTGAGGTCCGCATCCACGCCGGAGACGTTCCAGAAGCGGCTGCCTTTTTTCACCAGATTGGTGAAGCGACGCTCGATCAGCACGTCGATGGTGACGCCCTGTTTATTTGGGTTGATCGCATAATCGTACACGCGGCCAACCGGGATTTTGCGGAAATAGACCAGAGAGCCACTGTTCAGAGAACCGAGATCCGGCGCCTGCAGATGGATCATTAAATCGCCGTTATTGAGGCGGTACTTGGGCTGTGTATCCAGGGCAACAAAGTGATCCTGCGGCTCTCCTTTACCCGGCATCATGCCAATATAGTTACCGCCCACGAGCGCATCCAGCCCGGACACGCCGGCCAGAGAGGCTTTTGGCGTCACCAGCCAGAACTGCGTTTCGCTGCGCAGGGCATCCTGCATGTCAGATTTAATACTGACCCGCACCTGAATTTTGTTCAGCCCTTTTCCAAGGGAGATGTCCTGAACCGTGCCCACTTCAACCCCCTGGAAGCGAACGGGCGTTCGCCCGGCGACGATGCCGTCGGCGGTCTGGAAATCAATGGTGACAGTACTCCCGCGATCTTCATAGCTCGTCCAGATCAGCCAGCCTGCAATCATCAGGGCGATGACGGGCAGCAACCAGAATGGCGAAATGCGGCGTTTTGTTTTAATTCTCGCTTCAGTCGGCGAAGCGGGGGTTTCCTGACTCATGTGCATCCCAAAGTAAGCGGCTATCCAGCCATTCCACAGCAAGAATAGTCAATATCACCGCAGAGCCGAAATAAAAAGCCGCGGGTCCCATTGTAAAAGCAAGCAGCTGGTCGCGATTGATGAGCGACATCATCAGCGAAATCACGAACAGATCTAACATTGACCAGCGGCCAATCCAGGTGACGAACCGCAGCAGCAGAATGCGGGTTCGTAAACCTTGTTCACATTTAAAGTGAATGCTGATGAGCAGGGTAAACATCACCACCACTTTGGTAAAGGGAACCAGGATACTGGCAATAAAGACGATCGCCGCCACCCCGACGTTGCTGTGCGCAAGGGAGATAATCCCGGAGAGGATAGTATCCTCCTGACGCCCGCCATTCACGTAAATGATGGAAATCGGCAGCATATTGGCTGGGATCAGAAACACCAGGGAGGCGATCAGCGCGGCCCAGCATTTTTGCAGGCTGTTGTTGCGCCGCAGTCTCAACGGAATGTGGCACCGTGGGCAGCGTCCACGCGTGTCGGGCAAGCCGGTATAGTGGCATCCCAGACAGACGCGCAGATTGTCATCGGGACGCGTGGCGGGGCGCTGAGGGTAAAACCGCTCCCAGAGCTGCTCGACGTTCAGGTGGATCAGCGTCAGGATGCTCAGCAATACCAGGCAGATGAAAGCAAAGAGCCCGATGCCGGGCTGCAAAAAGGCATAGTCCTGTACCTTTATTGACGCAACGCCCACGCCCACCAGATAAATATCCAGCATCACCCACTCTTTGAGCTTATCCAGCATCAGCAGCACCGGGCGAAGGTTCATACCGAGAATATTGCCAAACCAAAGATAGGCAATGGCGGCGACCAGCACCAGCGGCGCGCCAACGGTGCAGAACAGCACCATGGCAGCGGTGATGGGATCGCCCTGACGGGTCATCTGCCAGATACCCTGCAGCACGTTGGCGTCAATACGTACCCCAAGCAGGTAGAGTTTGAGCAGCGGTTCGCTCCAGGCGAAGGGCATCAGCAGCAGCATGGTGACGGCCATGGCGGCGAGTCGGGTTAGCGACCAGTCGCGACCATCACGAATTTTGGCGTCGCAGCGGGGACAAAAGGCACTTTGGTGCGATTTCATCTTCGGCAACATAAAAAGCGTATCGCACTGGGGGCAACGCTGATAATGTGCACGTGGCAAAGCTTCGCTTACCGTATGGACAGTTATCTTTCTTGTCGGCGTAATTTTGGTTGTTTTTAAGGCCATCAGCTGCGCACAAATAAGTATTGTTGAAAGTTATAATAACTCATGAACGGATTCATCTTGAGCATGAGCGCATTTAATGCTTATTTTAATAGGCTATGCGGTAAATTTGTAAGACAACTAAGTGATTGAATAATGAGCAAAACAGAATTCTACGCGGATCTGAACCGCGATTTTAAGGCATTGATGGCGGGTGAGACCAGCTTCTTAGCCACTCTGGCAAATACTAGCGCATTGCTGTTTGAACGTCTCTCTGACGTGAACTGGGCCGGCTTTTACCTTCTGGAAGGTGAAACGCTGGTGCTTGGTCCGTTCCAGGGCAAACTGGCCTGCGTGCGTATACCGGTAGGGCGCGGCGTATGCGGCACGGCGGTGGCCGAGAATCAGGTCCAGCGTGTGGAAGACGTTCATGCGTTTGACGGGCACATTGCCTGTGATGCCGCCAGTAACTCTGAAATCGTTCTGCCGCTGGTGGTCAAAAATCAGATTATTGGCGTTCTGGATATCGACAGCACGGTCTTCAGTCGCTTTACAACCGAGGACGAACAGGGGCTGCGCGAGCTGGTGGCTAATCTGGAAAACGTACTCGCTGCAACCGATTATCAAAAATTCTTTGCGAGCGTCGCAGGATAATCAACGGATAACGTAGCATTTACTGATAGCGTCATTATAATGACGCCTGTTCATGCCTGCGCTTGTTGGCAACGTCCGTTGTAATCAGGAAATTTCATGGAAAATCAACCTAAGTTGAATAGCAGTAAAGAAGTTATCGCATTTCTGGCCGAGCGTTTCCCGCAGTGCTTCAGCGCGGAAGGTGAAGCTCGTCCCCTGAAAGTCGGTATTTTTCAGGATCTGGTGGCGCGTGTTGAAGGGGAAATGAACCTCAGCAAAACTCAGCTGCGTTCCGCCTTACGTCTTTATACTTCGAGCTGGCGTTACCTGTACGGTATCAAAGCTGGCGCGACCCGCGTGGATCTCGACGGCAACCCTTGTGGTGAGCTGGACGAGCAGCACGTTGAGCACGCGCGCAAGCAGCTTGAAGAAGCCAAAGCACGCGTTCAGACACAACGTGCAGAACAGCAGGCGAAAAAACGCGAAGCCGCAGCGGCAAATGGCCAGGAAGAAGCGCCTCGTCGTGAGCGTAAACCACGTCCTGCGCCGCGCCGTCACGATAATAACGATCGCAAACCGCGTGCAGACAAACCAGCAGCAAAAGCCCCGCGTGCCCCTCGTGAAGAGCCGCGCCATACGCCGGTTTCTGACATTAACGCTCTGAGCGTAGGTCAGGCGCTGAAGGTAAAAGCGGGTAACAATGCTATGGACGCCACCGTACTGGAAATCACCAAAGATGGCGTTCGTGTACAGCTGACTTCTGGTATGTCAATGATTGTACGCGCAGAACACTTGTTGTTCTGAAACGGAGGCCAAGCCTGGCATGAACACTTTTTTTAAGCTCACCGCGCTGGCGGGCCTGTTTGCTATAACAGGTCACGCTTTTGCAGTGGACGATATCACGCGTGTTGATCAAATTCCGGTACTCAAGGAAGAGACGCAGCACGCGACGGTGAGCGAGCGCGTGACCTCACGTTTTACCCGCTCGCACTATCGTCAGTTCGATCTCGATCAGGCCTTTTCGGCCAAAATCTTTGACCGCTATCTGAACTTGCTGGATTACAGCCATAACGTTTTGCTCGCCAGTGATGTCGAGCAGTTCGCTAAGCGCAAATCCGAGGTGGGTGACGAGTTGCGTTCAGGCAAGCTGGATCTGTTCTACGATCTCTACAACCTGTCGCAAAAGCGCCGCTTTGAACGCTATCAGTACGCGCTGAAAGTGCTGGAACGTCCGATGGACTTTACTGGCACTGACACCTTTAATCTGGATCGCAGTAAAGCACCCTGGCCGAAAGATGAAGCCGAGTTGAATGCGCTGTGGGACGGTAAAGTTAAATACGACGAACTGAGCCTTAAGCTGACCGGCAAAGACGAAAAAGAGATCCGTGACACGCTGACGCGTCGTTACAAATTTGCCATTCGTCGTCTGGCCCAGACCAACAGTGAAGATGTCTTCTCGCTGGCCATGACGGCCTTTGCTCACGAAATCGATCCGCACACCAACTATCTCTCTCCACGCAACACCGAACAGTTCAATACCGAGATGAGCCTGTCTCTGGAAGGTATCGGCGCGGTGCTGCAGATGGACGATGATTACACGGTGATCAATTCGATGGTCGCGGGTGGCCCGGCATCCAAAAGCAAAGCGATTAGCGTAGGCGATCGCATTGTGGGTGTAGGACAAACCGGCCAGAACATGGTCGACGTGATCGGCTGGCGTCTTGATGACGTGGTTGCGCTGATCAAAGGTCCGAAAGGCAGCAAGGTTCGTCTGGAAGTTCTTCCGGCCGGAAAAGGCACCAAAACCCGTATCGTTACCCTGACCCGCGAGCGTATCCGTCTTGAAGACCGCGCGGTGAAAATGTCGGTGAAAACCGTGGGTAAAGAGAAGGTAGGTGTTCTGGATATTCCGGGCTTCTACGTTGGGCTGACTGACGATGTGAAAGTTCAGCTGCAGAAGCTTGAAAAGCAGAACGTCAGCAGCGTTATCATCGATCTGCGCAGTAACGGCGGCGGTGCGCTGACGGAAGCGGTTTCACTTTCTGGTCTGTTTATTCCATCTGGCCCTGTGGTTCAGGTGCGCGATAACAACGGTAAAGTGCGAGAAGATGCCGACAACGACGGTGTGGTCTACTACAAAGGCCCGCTGGTGGTCCTGGTTGACCGCTTCAGTGCTTCCGCGTCTGAGATCTTCGCCGCTGCAATGCAGGACTATGGCCGCGCGCTGATCGTCGGTGAGCCAACCTTCGGGAAAGGCACCGTTCAGCAGTATCGCTCTCTGAATCGTATTTACGATCAAATGCTGCGTCCGGAATGGCCTGCACTGGGCTCGGTTCAGTACACCATTCAGAAATTCTACCGCGTGAACGGCGGCAGTACGCAGCGTAAGGGCGTAACGCCGGACATCATGATGCCGACAGGCACGGAAGAGACGGAAACCGGCGAGAAGTTTGAAGATAACGCATTGCCGTGGGACAGCATCAATGCCGCGACCTACGTGAAAGCGGGTGATATGACGCAATTTGGCCCTGAACTGCTGAAAGCGCATAACGACCGCATCGCGAAAGATCCGGAGTTCCAGTACATCATGAAGGACATTGCACGGTTCAATGCCCTGAAAGATAAGCGGAATATCGTTTCTCTGAACTACGCACAGCGTGAGAAAGAGAACAACGAAGACGATGCAACTCGCCTGGCACGTATCAACGATCGCTTCAAGCGTGAAGGTAAGCCTCTGCTCAAGAAACTGGACGACCTGCCAAAAGATTACCAGGAGCCGGATCCGTATCTGGACGAGACGGTGCATATCGCGCTCGACCTGGCGAATCAGGAAAAAGAGAAACCTGCCGTACAGCCCGCTTCGGCAAAATAATCTCCCAACAGGCACAAGAAATTGTGCCTGTTTCTTTTTGTTCTTCATCCTTCCGTCAGCCAGATTTCCAATTGTGTAAAGTTGTGTCTTTCTGGTGACTTACGCCCGCCGGATGCTTGAAAATAGCCGCAATACCCATACGATGTGGGTAATCGCATAGTGCGTTTTGTTAAACTGAGGTAAAAAGAAAATTATGATGCGAATCGCGCTCTTCCTGCTCACCAACCTGGCGGTCATGGTGGTTTTCGGGCTCGTGCTAAGCCTGACAGGAATTCAGTCGAGCAGCGTTCAGGGTCTGTTGATTATGGCGCTGCTGTTTGGTTTTGGTGGCTCGTTCATCTCCCTGCTGATGTCGAAGTGGATGGCACTGAAATCGGTGGGTGGTGAGGTTATTGAACAGCCGCGTAACGATATGGAACAGTGGCTGATGAATACGGTGGCTCAGCAATCGCGTCAAGCCGGGATCGCCATGCCGCAGGTGGCGATTTATCATGCCCCGGACATCAACGCTTTCGCCACGGGCGCCCGTCGCGATGCGTCACTGGTTGCCGTCAGCACCGGATTGCTGCAGAACATGAGCCGTGACGAAGCCGAAGCGGTTATTGCCCACGAAATCAGCCATATCGCCAATGGTGACATGGTGACCATGACCCTGATTCAGGGCGTGGTGAACACCTTCGTGATCTTCATCTCCCGTATTCTGGCGCAGATTGCGGCAGGCTTTATGGGTGGCAACCGCGACGAAGGCGAAGAGAGCAACGGCAACCCGCTGATCTACTTCGCCGTTTCGATGGTACTGGAACTGGTATTCGGTATTCTGGCCAGCATCATCACCATGTGGTTCTCCCGCCACCGTGAATTCCACGCGGATGCCGGCTCGGCGAAACTGGTTGGTCGTGAGAAGATGATTGCTGCGCTGCAGCGTCTGAAAACCAGCTACGAGCCGCAGGAAGCGAACAGCATGATGGCCTTCTGCATTAACGGGAAGTCCAAATCGCTGAGCGAGCTGTTTATGTCTCACCCGCCGCTGGATAAACGTATCGAAGCGCTGCGCAGTGGGGAATACCTGAAGTAACGCAAAGAACCCTAATAAGCCGGGCAGGAGAACACTCCGCCCGGCTTTTTTTATGCCTGAACCCTGGGTTGGGTCACGCGCAGGCCGCTGACGATCGCCGCGAGAGAGGCAAGGACACCCGCGGTGAGAAGCGCAACATGGTTGCCGTTTTGTCCGGCGAGGTTAAACATCAGGGCGACCAGCGCCGCGCCGCTGCTTTGGCCCAGAAGGCGCGCGGTCCCCAGCATGCCGCTGGCACCGCCGCTGCGATGGCGCGGCGCGGAGGTGATAATAGTGTGATTGTTAGGGGACTGGAACAGGCCAAACCCTGCCCCGCACAGGATCATACGCCAGATGATGTCCAGATCGGTTGGCGATGACGGTAGCAGAGCCAGCGCGAAAAGGCCTGTCGCCATCACCGCCAGCCCCAAAGCGCCCAATAAACCGGCATGGACGCGTTCAATCAGGTAACCTGCCAGCGGCGCCATCACCATTGTCGCAAGTGGCCAGGGGGTTAACAGCAGGCCGGTCTCCACTTCTGAACGTCCTAGCACGCTCTGCAGAAAGAAGGGCAGAGAAACCAGGGCCAGCATCTGGGCGCAGAACGAGCAAACAGACGTGCAAATGGAGAGGGAAAAGAGGGGAATACGCAGCAGATCGACCGGCAGTAAAGGCACAGGGAGAGTGAGCTGGCGGCGAACAAAGAAGAAGCCGATCGCCAGCAGGGCGATGAGTTCCGCGCCGGTAAGCATCAGAGACTGTCCCTGCGCAAAGCCGCTCAGCGCCGTAATCAGCAGGCCAAAAGTCAGGGCATTCATCACCGCACTCGCCACGTCGAAGCGCGGCATGGTGCTTTTAGGGCCGTTTGCGGGAAGAAAGCGCAGGGCAAAGAATATAGCGACGATACCCAGCGGCACGTTAATGGCGAATAGCCATTGCCATGACGCAACGGAAAGGATCGCCGCCGCGATGGTTGGCCCGGCGGCGGAAGAGACGGCGACAATAAACGAGTTTATCCCCATGCCGCGTCCCAGATGACGCTGCGGATAAATTAAGCGGATCAACGCCGTGTTTACGCTCATCAGCGCCGCTCCGCCAAACCCCTGCGCAATGCGGGCAAGCGTTAGGGTATGCAGTGAATCTGAAAGGGCGCATAACAAGGACGTGAAGGTAAAAACCACCAGACCGCACTGATACACCCGACGGTAACCGAACATATCGCCCAGGAAAGAGAACGAGAGCAGGGAAACCACAATCGCAATCTGATAGGCGTTAACAATCCATATCGAACTGGCGGGAGAGGCGTGCAGGTCGCTGGCGATGGTTGGCAGGGCAACGTTCGCGATTGCGCCGTCAAGGACCGCCATTGAGATACCGATAATGATGGTCGCTATAGCGCCATACCGCTGGGGTAAAGGCAGGCCATCGGAAAGGGTCTTTTCCATTAGGATTAAAAAAGCTCAGCGTGAAATTATTCTCAGGGTAACTATTTTAGCATTGTTACAGCCGCGATATGTCGCAGATTTGTAACGAAGTAAACGCGGATTGATTGCAGGTGACATGACGGGAACTTATAATAAAAACCGGTTCTGATTTTTATAAAACACTCTCTATGAGGTGGTAAATGGCTATTGCGGATTTGGATAAACAGCCAGATTCTGTTTCTTCCGTGCTGAAGGTGTTTGGCATCTTACAGGCGTTGGGAGAAGAGCGTGAAATAGGTATTACAGAGTTGTCGCAGCGCGTGATGATGTCAAAAAGCACCGTGTATCGCTTTTTGCAAACCATGAAGTCGCTGGGCTACGTTGCCCAGGAAGGCGAATCTGAAAAATACTCTCTGACGCTGAAGCTGTTTGAGCTGGGTGCCCGTGCGCTACAAAATGTTGACCTGATCCGCAGCGCCGATATTCAGATGCGTGAAATCTCTCGCCTGACCAAAGAGACCATCCATCTCGGCGCGCTGGATGAAGACAGCATTGTTTACATCCATAAAATCGACTCCATGTACAATCTGCGCATGTATTCGCGCATTGGTCGTCGCAACCCGCTCTACAGTACTGCCATTGGTAAGGTTCTGCTGGCGTGGCGCGATCGTGAGGAAGTGAAGCAGATCCTCGAAGGCGTGGAATACAAACAAAGTACCTCACGAACCATTACCAGCACGGACGCGCTGTTAACGGTGCTCGATCGCGTACGCGAGCAGGGGTATGGCGAAGATAACGAGGAGCAGGAAGAAGGGCTGCGCTGCATCGGCGTTCCGGTATTTGACCGTTTTGGCGTGGTGATCGCGGGCTTAAGTATCTCCTTCCCAACCTTACGCTTCTCCGAAGAGCGTCTGCATGAGTATGTGGCTATTCTGCACACTGCCGCACGTAAGATTTCTGAACAGATGGGGTATCACGACTACCCGTTCTAATCTCTTTCGCATAAAAAAACGCCGCTTCTGTTGCGGCGTTTTTTGTCGGTCATTTACCCGGCTGTTTAGCCATTATCGATCACGACGGAAGTCTTACGCAGGACCGGACAGTGGGTTAAGCCAACGATCCCACTGTCAGTATGCAGATATTGCGCAGTGCTCATTCCTTGTGCCGTTAGGTATTTACACTGAATTCCTAACCCGGCTGCGTTCTCGGTGCTTCCCACAAGCACGCCATAACCCGTTAGCAGAAGGCCAATCCAGACAATGGCCAGTGCAACAATTGTTCGAATGATTAACCGCATCATTTCCTCTTTTATCGTTGTTATCATAATGCTAGCGTAAACGGTTTACGCGACGAAACAAGTGCAGGAATCTGAAAAAAGCGTGATGGAGGCACAGTTAGTCCTTGTTTAAGATAAGCGTGATAACCTCGTTACATCAGGTCTTTAGACGGAGTGTGGAGTGAAAAAAATACGCTGGGTAATTCTGATTATCGTGCTGATAGCGTGCGTGGTGTTATGGACGCAGACGATCAATGTGATGTGCGATCAGGATGTACAGTTTTTTAGCGGCGTTTGCGCAATCAATAAATTTATTCCGTGGTAACACGCATTTTTTCTCAAGGTGATTTCCTTCCTTCGCGCCAGTGGTAAAATAGACGTTTTTATTGAGGTGGTGAAATGGGTGAGTTACTGAATTCAGGGATGCTGAATATAGCATCCCTGATGATTTTTTTGGTTGTTCTGCTGGTGGGGCTGGTCATTTGGTTTTTCGTGAATCGCGCCAGTTCCCGTACTAACGAGCAGATCGAACTGCTGGAAGCGCTGCTCGATCAGCAAAAACGTCAGAATGCGCTGCTGCGCCGTCTGTGTGAAGCTAACGAACCGGAAGAGAAAGACGCGCCGAAAGACGCGGTTGCTGAAGATAACAAAGACGAAGACGACTTTATCCGCCTGGTGGCTGAGCGTTAATCTTTTTGCTGGGAGGTGGCTGTGGTCTGGAAAAATCCCTGGTATGACCCCTCCCTGAAACATCACACCCCGAACGGTTTTCGTAATACCGATCCTGTCGGACATCAACCCGGCGATCTTGACCGCTGGCGTAAAGCGCGTAAAGAGGCCGGTTTACCGAAGCCGCCCGCGCTAGGTTATGAAGATTTTATCCGCCAGTGGTGGCAACCGGTTGAGCTTACGCAACCTCATGAAGATGGGGTGTGGTGGCTCGGACACGCGAGCGTGTTGCTGCAGCTGGACGGCAATATCATCCTTACCGATCCGGTGTTTTCACGGCGCGCTTCTCCGCTCCCTTTCCTGGGACCACAGCGTAAAACGCCTCCCGCGCTGTCGGTCGATCAACTTCATCAGCTTGATGCGGTCGTCATCTCCCATAATCATTACGATCATCTTGATGACGCGACCATTCGCCGTATCCTCAAACGCTTCCCCGACGTCAGTTTTTTTGTTCCGCTGGGGCTTGCCGACTGGTTCCGCCGCCGGGGGGCAAAACGCGTGGTTGAGCTCGACTGGTGGCAGAGTTTCACCTGGCAGGGGATGACGATGACCGCCGTACCGGCACAGCACTGGAGTATGCGCACGCCATGGAACCGCAATCGCTCATTATGGTGCGGCTGGGTTATGGAAGGTCGACATCATCGTTTCTGGTTCAGCGGTGATACGGGGTATTCGCCCGAGCTGCTGTTAATACCTGAACGCCTGGGCCATATCGATGCTGCCGCGTTACCGATTGGTGCCTATGCCCCACGATGGTTCATGGCTGTCCATCATATGGATCCGCAATCTGCGGTGGCATTGTGGCAGCAGTTGGGTTGCCCTCTGGCGTTTCCCATTCACTGGGGGGTGTTTGAACTGGCAGATGAAGCCCTGGATGAACCTGCGCAGGAGTTAACTGACGCGCTAGATAATTTAGCACCAGTTAATCATTCTTTCAGGATACTGAAAATTGGCGAATATTTACCCTTATAAACGAAGCGATTAATTGTTGCATATATTCTGTATGTAAACGCGCGCAGAAATGTTTTATTTATATCGAAACGTTTTGCTTGCCTTCTTTTGATGCAGGTTCATAAAAATTTCATTATTTTGGTGCATAACACTGTTTATTAACTGGTGCATTTTAATACAGTTGGGCGTGGTTTATTAACGGTGTTTTTTCACTGAAACAATTTGGTCGCGTTACAATGATTTAAGCATAAGTTTTCACAAATTGTTCTAACTCAATCAAGACGTAAGATTTCTTTTCCCGGTTGCTGGACGCTTCGTTATGATTGAGCTATGTTAAAAAAGTCTTAGATTACAGCGGTTGTGAAAGCAACGCCGGGTCTTTGTTACGCAGCAGGGCTGTCTGTACGTGATGCGCATAATTGTGCAAAACCTCACAGGCACTGTTCGAATTTGTGCGGCGGATCGAGACATGTTTAAAAATGGCTTGCCATATTAAACATAGTGTGTGATAACACGTTTTGGGTCAAACGAGGTACAGTTCTGTTTATGTGTGGCATTTTCAGTAAAGAAGTCCTGAGTAAACACGTTGTCGTTGAATACCGCTTCTCTGCCGAACCTTATATTAGTGCCTCATGCAGTAATGTCTCAGTTTTATCTCAGTTAATGCCTGCGGGCTAAGAAAACACTCTAAGGAATTTTGCAAAATGGCAAAGATTAAAGGTCAAGTTAAGTGGTTCAACGAGTCTAAAGGTTTTGGTTTCATTACTCCTGCTGACGGCAGCAAAGACGTGTTCGTACACTTCTCTGCAATCCAGGGTAACGGTTTCAAAACTCTGGCTGAAGGCCAGAACGTTGAGTTCGAAATTCAGGACGGCCAGAAAGGCCCTGCTGCAGTTAACGTAACTGCTATCTGATCGAACCGCTGCTGACTGAAGCGCATAGCACTTCAATCTCAGACATAAAGCCTCGCATAACGCGGGGCTTTTTTATGTCCCTTATCTTTCAAAATATTACCATTTGCGGTCTTGTTAGTAACTTGTTGCAAAGCTGCGAGGTTAGTAGCACTGTTTTGCCACCCTAAACCCATCTTTTCCCGTTAAATCAGGGCGTTGTTTTACTGTCCTGGGGTTCAGGTGAAGAAAAAATCGATAACGACCGTCGGAAATTTCACGCCGGCGCGTTTTGTGCTGCTCTGTTTAGCTATTTTTTGTAGTCTGGCTTTTTTACTGGGCCGCGTTGCCTGGCTGCAAATCATAAAGCCTGACAATCTGGTGAAGCAGGAAGATATGCGCTCCCTCCGCCAGCTCGCGATTGATGCGCCGCGCGGCATGATAATGGATCGCGAAGGTCGTCCCCTGGCGGTGAGCGTGCCTGTCCGGGCCGTGTGGGCCGATCCTAAAACGGTGCTGGCAAAAGGGGGCGTTGGCGTTGACGAACGCTGGCAGGCGTTGGCAAATGCGCTGCATCTCTCCCTGGACGCACTCTCGGCGCGAATCAACGCCAACCCTCAGGGCCGTTTTATTTATCTTGCCCGTCAGGTCGATCCTGCACAGGCAAAGTGGATCGATAAACTCAATCTGCCCGGCATCAATTTACGCGATGAATCCCGCCGTTTTTATCCTGCCGGCCATGTGGCAGCGAACCTGATTGGCTTCACCAATATTGACGGGCAGGGCATTGAAGGCGTGGAAAAAAGCTTTAACGCGCAGCTGACCGGCAAGGCGGGTGTGCGACAGGTAAGGGAAGACCGCTACGGACGCGTTGTTGAAAACCTGACGGAAGTGGCGCCCGCACCGGCGCATAACATCCAGTTAAGTATCGACGAGCGTCTGCAAACCATCACCGAAGATGCGCTCGATAATGCTGTGGCCTGGAACAAGGCCGAGTCTGGGGCATCGGTGTTAATTAATATTCCAACCGGAGAAATACTCGCCATGGCGAGCTATCCGGATTTCAACCCCAATAACCGGGAAGGCGCAACGATAAACGATTTTCGCAACCGTGCGATCAGCGATACGTTTGAACCCGGTTCCACGGTCAAGCCGCTGGTGCTGATGACGGCTCTGCAGCAGGGGCTGGTCCAGCCGGACAGCGTGATTGACACGCATCCGTATACCCTCGACGGGCATCGCATCCGCGATGTGGGCTATTATCCTGAACTGACAATGACCGGGATCCTGCAAAAATCGAGCGACACCGGCGTGTCCCGACTGTCCCTGGCAATGCCTGTCCAGCATCTTATTGATACCTATCGAAACTTTGGATTTGGCACGAATACGGGGCTTGGCTTAACGGGTGAGAGCGCGGGATTGCTGCCCCAGCGTAAATACTGGAGCCAGCTCGACCGCGCGACCTTTGCCTTCGGCTACGGGCTGATGGTAACGCCGCTCCAGCTGGCGCACGTCTACGCGACGATTGGCGGCTTCGGGCTTGAGCGACCTCTCTCAATAACGCGTATCGATCCGCCCGTTATCGGCCACCGCGTCATGCCGGAAGAGATTGCGCATGAAGTGGAACACATGATGGAGAGCGTTGCGCTGCCCGGCGGTGGCGGGGTTAAGGCCGCCGTTCGTGATTACCGGGTGGCGGTGAAAACCGGTACGGCGAAGAAAATTGACGACAGCGGGAAGTATGTCGATAAATATGTTGCCTATACTGCCGGCGTTGCGCCTGCCAGCGATCCGCGCTTTGCCCTGGTGGTGGTCATTAACGATCCGCAAAATGGCGCCTACTACGGTGGTGCCGTTTCCGCGCCTGTCTTCAGCGAGATTATGGGCAATGTGCTGCGCCTGGAGAATGTGAAACCTGACGGGTTACCGGCGGGTTCCGATCACCTTATCGTTATGCGTTAACCGGGCGTTTATAACCAGGGCGAATAGCGGTACACTTCGCCCTTTGATTATGCTCCGGAGTCACCATGTCCTTCAGTTGTCCTCTTTGCCACGCCCCCCTGACGCACTCAGATAAAAGTTATACCTGTCCGCAGGGGCATCAGTTTGATATGGCAAAAGAAGGCTACGTGAATCTTCTGCCGGTGCAGCATAAGCGCTCCCGCGATCCAGGCGACAGTGCAGAGATGATGCAGGCGCGCCGCGCGTTTCTTGATGCCGGGCACTATCTGCCGCTGCGGGAGACCGTCGCGCAGATGCTGAATGACATTCTGCCGGGTTCAGCCACCGCCATGCTCGATATCGGCTGCGGGGAAGGGTACTACACCGCCCGGTTTGCCGGGATTGCCCGTGAGAAGGGCGCATTGACATTCGGTCTGGACGTGTCGAAAGTGGCCATTCGCGCGGCGGCAAAGCGTTACGCGGACGTGACGTTCTGCGTGGCGTCCAGCCATCGGCTACCATTTGACGATGCCAGTTTGGACGCCGTTATCCGCATTTACGCGCCCTGCAAAGCGGAAGAGCTGGCTCGCGTGGTGAAGCCGGGCGGATGGGTAGTCACCGTGACGCCAGGCCCGCATCATCTGATGGAGCTGAAAGGGCTGATTTACGACGAAGTGCGTCTGCATGCCCCTCATTCTGAACAGCTGGCCGGTTTTAGCCTGAAGCAGGAGCAAAGCGTGGCGTATGAAATGACGCTGAAAGGGGAAGAGGCCACCGCGTTGCTGCAGATGACGCCGTTCGCGTGGCGGGCAAAACCGGAAGTATGGGAAGCGCTAGCTGCACACTCAACATTTCACTGCCAGACGGATTTCAGTATCCACGTCTGGCAGCGCGAAGATTAACCGGCGAAGTGTGCCCAGAGGATCTGGGCACCAATGCCAATCAACACAATACCCCCCAGGATCTCGGCGCGTTTACCCAGCAGCGGGCCGATAAAACGCCCGACCATCATGCCCAGCGTAGACATAATCAGAGTTGCGCAGCCGATGGCCAGGGCGGTGGCGATAATATTGACCTGCAGGAATGCCAGACCGACGCCGACGGCCATCGCATCAAGGCTGGTGGCAATCGCCGTGGTGACCAGCAGCCAGAACCCGTGGCGGTGCTGAGGCTCCTCGTCTTCTTCATCGCCGCCGCGAAAACCTTCAATCACCATTCGGCTACCGAGAAAGACCAGCAGGACGAACGCAATCCAGTGGTTCCACTCCAGCACGAACTGGCTGGCGAGCATGCCAAGACCCCAGCCGATAAGCGGCGTCAGCGTTTCGATAGCACCGAAAATCAGGCCGGTACGCAGGGCTTCTGAGAATTTAGGTTTATGAAGCGTGGCGCCTTTTCCGATGGAAGCAGCGAACGCGTCCATGGACATGCCAAAAGCGAGGAGGATCGTAGCGGAGATATTCATAACAGCGTCCAGACCGGGGATATCCATATGACACATCACTGCCCCCAGTAAACAGCAGTTGATGTATCTATGGTCTCGCCTGATCGCGCCGCACATAAGATGTGCTGTCAGCGATCCGTACGCGCCACGTTTTTCAACGAGTATGTTGACACGTACATTTCCTGCGAGCAGGAAATCGGCTACTCCCCAACGACGGGCGCAACCTTAACATATTTTGAGAATATAAAACAACAATGAAGAGGCATTATTTAAAATGCTTATTGATAACGATTTTCATTTGTCTTTAAACGTGAAGGTATCGTTAACAAATAGAGATAAAATTAACGAAGGGGATATAGCTTTGGCTATATTTCTTGCGCCCGATAAACGCAATATATAGCCATTGCTATATATCTAACTTATTGAGTTTTAACGATTAACTTGTATATCTTTTCCAGATCGTCAATATTCTTTACCCGAATAAGCAGGCGGCGTTGTTCTAATTGCATCACCAGCACACCGTCTTCGGATAAATTCATCTCTTTAATACGGTTATATTCTATCCACACATTGGCAAAGAAAAATCCGCGGGATTTAAAAATGATTTTCGGCGTGCGGATCCAGAACAGATAAACAGCCATTAATGCCAGCGCACATAATAACCATGTGGTTAATATTGCACCATGGCCGGTGACGTTATTGTAAATAAGAATAGCGATGAGACCCGCGAAGATAAACGCATCCACGCGCCCGCGTCGCAGAAGGGGAAGGGAGAGCAGCGTCTCGCCGTGACGGCGGGGCATGATGAACTCGTCATAGATCGCGTAAGCCAGAAGGGCAGCAACAAATAATACCAGTACGATGTCCGTGACAGTCATTCATCCTCCAGATAAAAAAACCGGGGGCAAGCCCCCGGCCTATAGCATTGAAACTTACAGACCCAGCAGGCCGACAGCGTAACCCGCGATACCGATGACGAAGAAGCCAACGATAATCCACAGCGGGTTCACTTTCTTACGCAGCAGCCACATGCAGGCGAAGGTCAACAGCAGCGGTACCAGGCCAGGCATCAACTGGTCCAGAATCGTCTGCACGGTGGTGACGCGCGTCTGACCATCCTGCCCGGTGATGGTCGATACCACCAGCGGGATGTTCACGTGCGTCCACTTGTTAACCAATGCCCCCATGACAAACAGGCCGAGGATTGACGCCCCCTCAGTCAGTTTCTGCAGGAAGCCGCCGCCCATGTCCTTAACGATATCCACCCCTTTACGGTAGCCGTAAGCCACACCGTAGTAACGGGTCAGCAGACGCACGGCGTTGAACAGAATGAAGAACAGCAGCGGGCCAAGCAGGCTACCGCTCATCGCGATACCGGCACCCAGCGCCGCGAAGACCGGACGCACGGTACCCCAGAAGATAGGGTCACCGACACCGGCCAGCGGACCCATCAGGCCGACTTTGATACCGTTGATAGCACCATCGTCAATCTCTGCGCCGTTCGCACGCTGTTCTTCCATCGCCAGCGTTACGCCCAGTACGGGTGCCGCAACGTAAGGATGGGTGTTAAAGAATTCCAGGTGACGCTTGATCGCCTGACGGCGCGCCTCGTTGTTTTCCGGGTACAGGCGTTTGATCGCCGGTACCATGGAGAAGCAGAAGCCCAGCGCCTGCATACGTTCGAAGTTCCATGAACCCTGAAACAGGTTAGAACGGATGAACACGCCACGAATATCACCCGGAGTGAGTTTTTTCTCGGTGGTAGTTTTTGTCATATCAACCATTTCGCTCACCTGTTAGTCCAGTTCGTTATCGAGATCGTTGTTACCAGCAGCCTGCGCTGGGGCACCCGCGACGCGGTTATATTTCGGGCTGAGCTGGATGTAGAGAATCGCCATCACCGCACCAATCACGCCCAGTGCAACCAGGTTGAAGTTGGTGAAGGCAGCGGTCACGAAGCCGAGGTAGAAGAACGGCATCAGGTAGCCTGCGCGCATCATGTTGATGACCATCGCATAACCGACAACCACGATCATACCGCCCGCGATGTTCAGACCGCCGGTGACCACTTCTGGAATGGCGTTCAGCATGCTCTGGACTTCACTGGTACCGACAGAGATCGCCACGATAACCGCCGGGATCGCGATACGCATCGCCTGCAGGAACAGGGATGAAACGTGGATCCACGACAGGGCCGTGAGGTTACCGTTTTCGGCCGCCTTATCCGCCGCGTGCTGGAAGGCAACGGTGATAGTACGAACGATGATGGTCAGAACCTGGCCTGCTGCTGCCAGCGGGATCGCCAGGGCGATACCGGCACCAATACTCTGGTGACCAGCAATAACCAGAACGGTTGAAATGATAGAGGCCAGCGCGGCATCGGGCGCAACCGCCGCGCCGATGTTCATCCAGCCCAGGGCGATCATTTCCAGGGTACCACCGATGATGATACCGGTTTTCATGTCACCCAAAACGGCCCCAATCAGCGTACAGGCCACCAGAGGGCGGTGGAACTGAAATTCATCAAGTACGGATTCCATACCCGCAATACATGCGACGACGAACACCAGCACAATCTGAAGAGTGGTAATCTCCATTGCACTTCTCCTATTACATAAGCTTTATGTGAGAACCGGCGCGGGCTTATTTCCCAACTTTGCCGATCAAATCCATCATTTTCAGTTTTTGATCCGTGGAAACCTTACGGGCTTCCAGTTCAATACCGCGCGCATTCAGCTTGTTGAATGCTTCGATATCTTTCGCATCGACTGAAATGGCGTTGTTGACCTGCGTTTTCCCCTGACGGAAGGCCATACCACCAATGTTCACGGAGGTGATTTTCACGCCGCCTTCAACAATGCGCTCAACGTCTGTCGGGTTAGTGAACAGGAGCATCACGCGTTCACCCGCGTATTTCGGGTTGTTGTACACGCGGATCATCTTGGCGACATCCACGACGTGTGCGGTAACGCCAGGAGGAGCTACCTGAGTCAGAAGGGTTTTACGTACGGTATCGGCGGCAACTTCGTCGCTGACCACGATAATGCGTCGAACGTTGGTCTCTTTGGTCCAGCGCGTGGCAACCTGGCCGTGGATTAAACGGTCATCAATACGCGCAAGGCCGATAACCATATAATCGTTCGGGCCCATCGGTTTTGCCGGTGCTGCCGCTTTTGGTGCCGCTGCAGGCGCAGGGGCGGGTTTTTC
This sequence comes from Enterobacter sp. ECC-019, assembly GCF_043974075.1. NCBI lineage: Bacteria > Pseudomonadati > Pseudomonadota > Gammaproteobacteria > Enterobacterales > Enterobacteriaceae > Enterobacter > Enterobacter sp. ECC-019. The sequence goes on along the minus strand of NZ_CP143759.1, from coordinate 3,506,307 downwards.
AACCGGCTGCGCTTTCAGGGCTTTTACCCCTTCGCGACCGGTTTCAACGGCCAGTGCCACCAGCTCATCGAACGCCGGATTGTCGTCGCGCGCCATGAAGGTTTCCACCAGCATGGGAATATTAACCCCGGCGACAACTTCATAGTGCTCTTTATCGACGACAATGCGGCTGGCGGCATTGAACGGGCTGCCGCCCCATGTATCAACGAGAAACAGCACGCCTTTGCTGGTATCCAGCTTCGCGAGTTGAGCGTTGTACTTCTCTATCAGCGTCTCGGCGTTTTCACCGGGAACGAAATCGATCCAGCCGACGTTTTCCTGCTCGCCCAACAGCATCTCTGCCGTTTTGAGTAGCTGCTCAGCAGCCCAACCATGTGTGCCTATGACAATAGCAATGGTCACTTGCTACCTCCTTTTATTATCATTAATACGCCTGCCAGGCAGTCGTACTGAGAATCGTATTGGCAAACCGAATCGATTCAGATAAGGGTTAGAGTTCAAAAAACTAAGACTTCCGCGAATTATTTTAGATAGTGAAAAAATAATTTATGTGATGAAGATCCGTAATTTAGCCACGCGTTACAGATTTATCTGTAGAGTAAAGCCGCTGCGTTACAGAACTTTGCAAAGGAACGTAAATCTTTGCTAAAACACATTGTGTCTGATATGTTTAGCCTCCGTTTAATAGTTCAGGAGTATAGGGCTACAGCCCACTATATGGACCGTCACCGACGTCAGTCATCTACCAGGCCATTTCGCGCCTTATTCACCGGCGATCCTCGCCACATATCGACTCTGTTTACCGCTGTTTTGCCCACGTTGAGTGGGGCACCGTTTCGTCATTCCTTTAGCAGGAGCTTGTCATGGAATTCTTAATGGACCCGTCAATCTGGGTGGGATTGCTCACGCTGGTGGTGCTGGAGATTGTTCTCGGCATTGATAACCTGGTGTTTATCGCCATCCTTGCGGACAAACTGCCGCCAAAACAGCGTGATAAAGCGCGTCTGATTGGTCTCTCTTTGGCGCTGGTCATGCGACTGGGGCTGCTCTCCGTCATCTCCTGGATGGTCACGCTGACCAAACCGCTGTTCTCCGTCATGGATTACACCTTCTCCGGGCGTGATTTAATCATGCTGATCGGGGGGATATTCCTGCTGTTCAAAGCGACGACAGAGCTACATGAGCGGCTGGAAAACCGCCAGCTCGATGATGGGCACGGTAAAGGCTATGCCAGCTTCTGGGTGGTAGTGCTGCAGATCGTGGTGCTTGATGCGGTCTTCTCGCTGGATGCGGTGATCACGGCGGTCGGCATGGTGAATCATCTGCCGGTAATGATGGCGGCTGTCGTTATTGCGATGGCGGTAATGCTGCTGGCCTCGAAGCCGCTGACGCGCTTCGTCAACCAGCATCCGACGGTGGTCGTGCTGTGTCTGAGCTTCCTGCTGATGATTGGCCTGAGCCTGGTGGCGGAAGGTTTTGGCTTCCATATTCCGAAAGGCTACCTGTACGCCGCGATTGGCTTCTCGATCCTGATCGAGTTGTTCAACCAGATTGCGCGCCGTAACTTTATTAAGCAGCAGTCGAATCAGCCGCTGCGCGCCCGTACCGCAGATGCCATTCTGCGCCTGATGGGCGGTCGTCGTCAGGTGAACGTCCAGTCTGATTCCGAAAACCATAACCCGGTTCCGGTCCCTGAAGGGGCGTTTGTGGAACAAGAGCGCTACATGATCAACGGCGTGCTCTCCCTGGCCTCCCGTTCGCTGCGCGGCATTATGACGCCGCGCGGGGAAATCAGCTGGGTCGATGCTAACCTGAGCGTTGATGAAATTCGCCAGCAGCTGCTCTCTTCACCGCACAGCCTGTTCCCGGTGTGTCGTGGTGAGCTGGATGAGATCATCGGCGTTGTGCGGGCCAAAGAGATGCTGGTGGCCCTGGAAGAGGGCGTCAACGTGGAAGCCGTTGCTGCCGCGTCGCCTGCGATTGTCGTGCCGGAAACGCTGGATCCTATCAACCTGCTCGGGGTGCTGCGTCGCGCTCGCGGAAGCTTTGTTATCGTCACCAACGAGTTTGGCGTGGTGCAGGGGCTGGTTACGCCGCTGGACGTGCTGGAAGCGATTGCCGGTGAATTCCCGGATGCCGACGAAACGCCAGAGATTGTTGCCGACGGTGAAGGCTGGCTGGTTAAAGGTACCACCGACCTGCACGCGCTCTCGCACACGCTGGGGCTGGAAAACGTGATCAACGATGAAGAAGACATCGCGACCGTTGCCGGTCTGGTGATCGCCGTTAACGGGCAAATCCCGCGCGTCGGAGATGTGATCGAGCTGGCACCTCTGCACATTACGATCGTTGAAGCCAACGACTATCGCGTTGATATGGTTCGTATTGTTAAAGAACAATCAGCCCACGACGAAGATGAGTAAGCCGGCTTAGCGCAGCGGCATTAAGGGCACGATGTGCCCGTTATGATGCGCTGGCGGGGGAGCGCTTCCCGCCAGCCACTTCGGGAAATCCCGCAGCGGCATGGGCCGCGCATAGAAAAAGCCCTGCAGGACAGGCACGCCATGGCGGCGCAAATAGCGCGCCTGCTCCTCTGTCTCGACCCCCTCAGCAACCAGTTCAATATTCAGCCGCTGACCCAGCGCAATAATCATATCCGTCACCGTCGAGTTCACGGCGTCGGTGCCGATGGCGGTGGTAAACGACTGGTCAATTTTCAGCACGTCCGGGTGTAGCTTTTCAAGCCAGGAGAGGGAGCTGTTCCCGGTACCAAAATCGTCGATGGCCAGCTTCACCCCTTTGCGATGCAGTTCGCGCACGATGCGATAATCCGCATCCAGCAGCGCATCCCTTTCCGTGAGTTCAATCACCAGTTGCTGGCACGGACAGGCGCTGAACCAGAGACGGTTCAGGTCCTGTATCAACATCGCGTGACGGAAATGGCTGGCAGCAACGTTGATACCGATGTGAAAACCGGCGTTGGCGGGGAAGTAGCCTATCTGGCGCACCGTTTCGGCGATGACATAGCGGGTCAGGGGGACTATCTGGTTATGTTCTTCTGCCAGCGGGATAAACACCTCCGGGGTGATCCAACCCTGGCGCGGATTGTTCCAGCGCAGCAGGATCTCCACGCCGATGCACGCCTGGGTACGGGCATTCACCAGCGGCTGGCAAAAAAGCTCAAATTCCCGCGCCGCCATGCCCATATCAATCTCCCACGTGAAGCTCATCCGGTTTGCCGTTGCCAGCCAGGCGAGATAGCCCAGCAGCAGGCTGAGCATGAGTCCCAGCGGCAGTTGGGCTGGCAGGCTTTTTAAGGCTAACTCTCCAGGGCCTGGCCCGCTGACCGTAATGGTGAAAGGATTTCGGGTTGATGACTGCCGGAATAGAGAGCCTTCCTCATCAAACGTCAGGCTGTCGCTGACGCGCTGTCCATAGCGCAGAAAGCGATCGCCCACGGTCAGCGCCACGTCATTGATGAGCGGGCGCTGGGGCTCGAGGATCATTTTGGCAATCAGATCGATATTGATGATTTCGATAACGCCAGCTTCACCGTCCTGAGAGACGGGATACCACTGGACCAATATCGGGCTATCTTTAAGCAGCCACTGGTCGGTCGATAAAATCAGCTTCGCGGTGCTGGCGGGGAGTTCTTTCAGGAAGTCATGAACGGGCACGTTGCGGCTCCCGAAAATACTCGAGCAGTACAGGATACCGTCGTTAATCAGGGCGATGGAGCGTACCGTCTGCAAAATGGCGGCCTGCTTTCGCAGGGCCAGGTGCGCCTGTGGGCAGGGCTGCCCCACCAGGGGCTGAAGCACGCTGCGGCGGTTCTCTAAAGAAAGCAGAACGTTATCAAGGGCGCGAACGGTGTGGCTGGTAAAATCGAGGATCCGCTGTTGGTTAACATTGCGCTGTGAAATAAAGCGAATGCCTAACGTCAGGATGAGCGTGAGGAGCGCAACCGTGACACAGACGATAACGCGTTTTCGGCGATAGTTTTTAATGATCGTTTGTGCAGTTTGCATGAACGGTCGCCTGATAAGCCACCAGCCACAAAAGCCGGACGCAACAGTAAAAGTGTAGTGGGGAAAGCAGAAGGAGACGAGAAAGAAGAGGGAAATTCGCCCATCCGTTGCAGATGGGCGAAAGGCAGTATTAGTCGCACTGCACCTTAATGGCCAGGCCGCCGCGGGACGTCTCGCGGTATTTCGCGTTCATGTCCTTGCCGGTTTCGTACATGGTTTCAATAACCTTATCCAGCGATACGCGAGGTTCGCTGGTACGGCGCATCGCCATACGTGAGGCGTTGATGGCTTTCACCGAGGCAATCGCGTTACGCTCAATGCACGGCACCTGCACCTGGCCCGCAACCGGGTCACAGGTCAGACCGAGGTTATGTTCCATACCGATTTCTGCTGCCACGCAGACCTGCTCAGGGCTTGCGCCCAGCAGCTCTGCCAGACCCGCCGCCGCCATGGAGCAGGCAACGCCAACTTCACCCTGACAGCCCACTTCAGCACCGGAAATGGAGGCGTTCATTTTGTACAACGCACCGATAGCACCTGCCGCCAGGAAATAGCGGATATAGATGTCCGGCGTCACGGGCTCAATAAAGTGATCGTAGTAGGCCAGCACTGCCGGAACGATACCGCAGGCACCGTTGGTTGGCGCCGTCACGACGCGGCCACCGGCGGCGTTCTCTTCGTTAACCGCCAGGGCAAACATGTTTACCCAGTCGACCACGTTCATCGGGTCGTTGGAGAACTTGTCCGTGGTCACCAGCATACGGCGCAGGGCGGAGGCACGACGCGGTACGCGCAGTGGACCCGGCAGAACGCCTTCGGTGTTCATTCCGCGGTCAATACAGGCGCGCATGGTTTGCCAGACGTTCGCAAAATAGTCTTCAATCTCTTTTTTGCTGTGCAGGGCCAGTTCGTTCTGCATCACCATACCGGAGAGGGAAAGACCGGTCTCTTTGCAGTAGCCCAGCATTTCGGTAGCCGATTTGAACGGATACGGTACGTTGACATCGCCGACGCTGTCTTTGCCAAAATGCTCTTCATCCACGATGAAGCCACCGCCGACGGAGTAGTACGTTTTGCTGTAAATCTCTTTTTCACCGCTCCAGGCGTGAATGGTCATGCCGTTTTCATGCAGCGGCAGGTTGTCGCTGCGAAAACGCATGCCGTCATCCTGCGGGAAATCGACTTCCTGCTGGCCGTTTGCCAGCAGCAGGCGGCCGCGTGTTTCCACGTCGCGGATAAATGCCGGGATGGCATCAATATCAACGGTATCCGGCATATTGCCTGCCAGACCCATAATAATGGCGATATCGGTGTGGTGGCCTTTACCCGTTAATGACAGCGAACCGTAAACATCCACGGCGACACGGGTAACGCTTTCCAGTAATCCTTTTTCGACCAGATCATCGACGAACTGTTTACCGGCCTTCATCGGGCCAACAGTATGGGAAGACGAAGGGCCAATTCCCACTTTGAACATGTCGAATATACTAATCACTTTCACACTCCTGACAGGGTTACCGGGGTTCCAGTAACGATGTTATAACTGCGCATAGTGTAAGAGGGAACACCGACCTCGGCTTAACTATTCACATGAATTAAACTAATGGTTAACGATGGGTTTTGCTAATAGCGCGACGCAGATCGCAAACCTGCGAAAAAGGATGGAATGTAAAGTATAGTCAAGGCTTCAGGCCGATTTGCAGCGCCAGCTCACGAATAATGCCCGCCGTCATGCCCCAGACAAAATAATGCTGATACCAGGACAACCAGACCCGATGGTCATGCCCGCGACGCTGAATATCCAGCGGGTGATAACGACTCAGTCGGAGGGCTTCCTCCAGCGGCATTTCAAACACCGCTGAAACTTCATCGACGCTGGCGTGATACTGCAGGCCGGGCGGGATAATGCCCACCACCGGCGTGACCTGAAAACCGGTGACGCTGTCTACGGGGGGCAGCACGCCGATGACCTCCACAGCCTCCGGCGGAATGGCAACCTCTTCCTGTGCTTCCCGCAGCGCGGCGGCAATCAGAGAGGCGTCGGAGCTGTCTACGGCGCCCCCCGGAAAGGCGACCTGACCCGCGTGCTTACGTAAATGGGGAGAACGCTGGGTGAGCAGCAGGCCCGGCTGCGCGCGACGCACGACCGGGATCAGCACGGCCGCCTGTCGCTGATTCAGCGCTTCGCGGTTGACCTGCGGTCGTAATAGCTGAAAGCGAGATAAAAAGTTATCCAGCGTCAGATTCTCTTTTTCCACCCGTGATTACTCCAGTTGTTTCAGGATACGGTTAACTTTATCAAAGGTTTCCTGATATTCCGCATCGACCTGGCTATCGGCAACAATGCCGCCCCCGGCCGAACAGTAAAGGTTTCCGTCGAAGGCGGTCAGCGTGCGAATGGTAATGCTGGTATCCAGCGTGCCGCACAGGCTGATATAGCCAATGCTGCCGCACCAGGCATTGCGGCGGTGCGGCTCCAGCTCATCAATGATCTCCATTGCCCGCACCTTTGGCGCGCCGGTGATGGAGCCGCCCGGGAATGCCGCGCGCAGAAGATCGCAGGCCGTACGTGATGCCGGCAGCGTCGCGGTGATGGTACTGACCAGATGATGCACCGCCGGGAAAGGCTCGACGACAAACAGCTCCGGCACGCGCACGCTGCCCGGAACGGCCACCCGGCCAATGTCGTTACGCATCAGATCGACAATCATCAGGTTCTCGGCGCGGTCTTTCGGCGAGGCGGCCAGTTTTTCCGCCTGCTGACGATCGGCGTCGGGATCGGCAAGACGCGGCAGGGTGCCTTTAATCGGACGGGTTTGAATCGTGCCCTCGGCCAGATGAATAAAGCGCTCGGGTGACAGGCTGAGTATGGCCCCCTGTTCCAGACGAACAAACGCGCTGAACGGGGCCTTATTGCTGGCATTTAGGCGGGTAAACGCCTGCCACTCATCTCCCCGGTATGTCGCCTGGAAACGCTGGGCAAGGTTAACCTGGTAGCAGTCACCGCTTTGCAGATACGCCTGTACGCGCGCGAATTTCTCGGCATACTCCGCCGCGCTCATATTCGAGCGCCATATTGAGGTCAGCGTGAACGTTTCTGCCGGGGCAGGCTGCTGCGCCTCAAGCCACGCCAGACGCGCCCGCACGTCATGATGGCTCAGCAGGGAAACCGTTTTTTTCTGGTGATCAACAATTAACGCCCAGTCATACAGCCCCACGGCCATGTCTGGCAGGGAAATATCAGCCTGCGCATGCTCCGGCAGCGTTTCGAAACGGCGCCCCAGGTCGTAGCCAAACAGGCCCAGGGCGCCCCCCTGAAAAGGGAGGTCCGGGTTCGGCGTGGCAGATAAGCCCAGCGCGTTGATGGCGTGCTGAAGCTGCACCAGCGGATCGTCCGTTAACGACAGGTCATCGGTTGTCAGCGTCTTTAGCGGATCGGCCACCAGAATATCGAAGCGGCTATAGGGATGGTCTGCATGGCCAGAATGCAGCAGCATCGCAAACGGAAGATGGCTCAGGCGGGCAAACCAGAATTCAGCGGCGTCTGCACGCCAGGGCAAGGTAATAACAGTGGGGAAGCGCATGTTCATGTGTGGCATACTACCGGGCAGCGTGAAATAATTAGCGCGAATAATTTAGCAGGAGTTGACGATGTTTGCAGGTTTACCTTCTCTGAGCCATGAACAGCAGCAGAAAGCGGTTGAGCGAATTCAGGAACTGATGTCCCAGGGGATGAGCAGCGGGCAGGCGATTACGGTTGTCGCTCAGGAGATTCGCGCCAGTCATTCCGGCGAGCGGATCGTGGCGCGTTTCGAAGATGAAGATGAAGATCCAGAAGAGTAATCGGGCTTACACCGCCGCGATAATCTTGATCTCAACCTTATATTCCGGTTTCATCAGCGTGGCCTGTACGGTACAGCGTACAGGCGCGTGACCCGCCACTACCCATGCATCCCAGGCTTTGTTCATCGCCGCGAAATCGTCTTTGTTTGCAAGAAAAATCGTCGCATCCAGAATGCGGGATTTGTCGCTGCCCTGTTTTTCCAGAACCGCATCAATCTGCGCCAGGGTGTTAGCCGTCTGTTCGAACGCATCCGCGTCCAGGTTAGCCGGTACGCCGGTGTAGTAGAGCGTCTGGTTATGGATCACCACATCAGACCAGCGGGCTTCGGCATCAATGCGCACAATTGTCATAAACGTTTCCTCGTTATTTTTCGTCGTCAGACGGCAAGACTGCCATATTGTTCTCCTGTCGTCACTATTTGGGGTGGCACAGAAGAGGATGGGCTGACATAATCCCTGTGCAAAAATACAGTGAGAGAGCACCGTGGCAGACGATTTTTCCCCTGAAGGTCAATTAGCGCAGGCTATCCCCGGCTTCAAACCCCGTGAGCCTCAGCGTCAGATGGCGCACGCCGTTGCGCACGCTATCGATAAGGCTCAGCCGCTGGTGGTCGAAGCCGGTACCGGCACGGGTAAAACGTATGCTTACCTTGCTCCGGCGCTGCGCGCGAAGAAGAAGGTGATTATTTCTACCGGATCGAAGGCGTTGCAGGATCAGCTCTACAGCCGCGATTTACCCACGGTGGCGAAAGCGCTGAAATATAAGGGGCGTCTGGCCTTGCTGAAGGGGCGCTCCAACTATCTCTGCCTGGAACGTCTTGAGCAGCAGGCGCTGGCGGGCGGCGACCTGCCGGTGCAAACCCTCAGCGATGTCATTATCCTTCGCGCCTGGGCGAACCAGACCGAAGAGGGCGATATCAGCACCTGCGCGAGCGTGCCGGAAGACTCTCCTGCCTGGCCGCTGGTGACCAGCACCAACGACAACTGCCTCGGCAGCGACTGTCCGCTGTATAAAGACTGCTTTGTGGTGAAAGCGCGCAAAACGGCAATGGACGCGGATGTGGTGGTGGTGAACCACCATCTGTTTCTCGCGGATATGGTGGTCAAAGACAGCGGTTTCGGCGAGCTGATCCCCGAGGCTGACGTGATGATCTTCGATGAAGCGCACCAGCTCCCGGATATCGCCAGCCAGTATTTCGGCCAGTCGCTCTCGAGCCGCCAGCTGCAGGATCTGGCGAAAGATTTCACCATCGCTTACCGGACCGAATTAAAAGATACCCAGCAGCTGCAGAAGTGCGCCGACCGTCTGGCCCAAAGCGCGCAGGATTTCCGCTTACAGCTCGGCGAGCCAGGCTATCGCGGCAACCTGCGCGAGCTGCTGGCGGACAAAAACATCCAGCGCGCGCTGCTGCTGCTCGATGATGCCCTGGAGCTCTGCTACGACGTGGCAAAACTGTCCCTCGGCCGTTCCGCGCTGCTGGATGCCGCCTTCGAGCGCGCCACGCTCTATCGCGGGCGGCTCAAACGGTTGAAAGAGATTAACCAGCCGGGGTTCAGCTACTGGTATGAATGCACCTCGCGGCACTTCACGCTGGCGCTCACGCCGCTGACGGTGGCGGATAAGTTTAAAGAGGTGATGGCGCAAAAACCGGGAAGCTGGATTTTTACGTCGGCAACCCTGTCGGTGAATGACGATCTGCATCACTTCACGGAACGTCTTGGCATTGACGAGGCGGAATCGCTGCTCCTGCCCAGCCCGTTCGATTACGAAAAACAGGCGCTGCTCTGCGTGCCGCGCAATCTGCCGCTGCCGAACCAGCCGGGTGCGGCGCGCCATCTGGCCGCGATGTTAAAACCGATGATCGAGGCCAACAACGGCCGCTGTTTTATGCTCTGCACCTCTCACGCCATGATGCGTGACCTCGCTGAGCAGTTCCGCGCCACCATGACCTTACCGGTTCTGCTGCAGGGCGAAACCAGCAAAGGCCAGCTGTTGCAGCAGTTTGTCAGCGCCGGGAATGCCCTGCTGGTGGCGACCAGCAGCTTCTGGGAAGGGGTTGATGTGCGGGGCGATACGCTCTCGCTGGTGATCATCGATAAGCTGCCGTTTACCTCTCCGGACGATCCGCTGCTGAAGGCGCGCATGGAAGACTGCCGCCTGCGCGGGGGCGATCCGTTTGACGAGGTACAGCTACCGGACGCGGTGATTACCCTCAAGCAGGGGGTAGGGCGATTGATCCGCGACGTTACCGATCGCGGGGTGCTGGTCATTTGCGATAACCGGCTAGTGATGCGTCCTTACGGGGCAACCTTCCTTGCTAGCCTGCCGCCCGCGCCGCGGACGCGGGACATAAAACGCGCGGTGCGTTTCCTGGCAAACCCAACGGCGGAGTAATTTACCCCGGAGTGTGCTAAGATGCGCGCCATTTTGTGACTGACCCTTGCGAGAGCGCGACGACTGATGCGAATTCTGGCTATTGATACCGCGACAGAGGCTTGTTCTGTCGCTCTGTTGAACGACGGTGCTGTTTCTGCCCATTTCGAAGAGTGCCCACGGGAACACACCCAACGCATTCTGCCCCTGGTAAAAGCCATTTTAACCCAGGGCAACACCTCCTTAACCGACCTCGATGCGCTGGCCTTTGGCCGTGGCCCTGGCAGCTTTACGGGCGTACGTATCGGGATTGGCATTGCGCAGGGGCTGGCGCTGGGCGCTGAACTGCCGATGATCGGCGTCTCAACCCTCGCCACCATGGCGCAGGGCGCATGGCGCATGACCGGGGCAACGCGCGTCCTGGCCGCAATAGATGCCCGCATGGGCGAAGTTTACTGGGCTGAATACACCCGCGACGAGCAGGGCGTGTGGCACGGTGAAGAGACGGAAGCCGTGCTTAAGCCGGAAGCGGTCACTGAACGACTGCAACAGCTCTCCGGTGAGTGGGCGACCGTCGGCACCGGCTGGCCTGCGTGGCCGGAGATGGCGAGCGGTACCGGGGTGACACTGGTGGATGGCAACATGCTGCTGCCGGCTGCGGAAGATATGCTTCCGATTGCCTGCCAGCTTCTCGCAGAAGGAAAAACCGTTGCCGTTGAACACGCGGAGCCGGTTTATTTGCGAAACACCGTCGCGTGGAAGAAACTTCCGGGCCGCGAGTGAATCTCAGTAACAGGAACTGAGAAAAAGGAGTCGCATCATGGCGGTTCAGACTAAAGTAGTACGCCTTATTATGGCAGGCGCGGTTGCCATAGCACTGAGCGGATGCGTTTCCGTTCCTGATGCGATTAAGGGCAGCAGCCCTACGCCACAGCAGGATCTGGTTCGGGTGATGAATGCGCCTGAGCTGTACGTTGGCCAGGAAGCGCGCTTTGGCGGTAAGGTCGTCGACGTACAAAACCAGCAGGGGAAAACCCGTCTGGAGATCGCGACCGTTCCGCTGGACAGCGGCGCGCGGCCGGTACTGGGTGAGGCCTCCCGCGGGCGTATCTATGCGGACGTCAGTGGTTTCCTCGATCCGGTCGATTTTCGCGGACAGCTGGTGACCGTCGTCGGGCCGATTACCGGCGCCGTGCAGGGCAAAATCGGCAGCACACCGTATAAATTTATGACCATGCAGGTCAACGGGTATAAACGCTGGCGGCTGGCACAGCAGGTGATCATGCCGCCACAGCCGATGGATCCGTGGATGTGGGGTCCACATCCTTATCGTTACGGCTACCCGGGCTGGGGTTGGTACAACCCGGGCCCTGCACAGGTTCAGACGATCGTTACTGAGTAACTTACTGTTATTGTTAGAAAAGAGACAGCGCCTCAGCCGCTGTCTCTGTTTTTTTACGGATAAAACGAAAAAAAAGAGTGACGCGCTTCGCAACCTTAAATCTGAACAATTAATAAACTGGTACGCTGAGTTAATATAATGTTAACAAACTGTTTATTATCGGGGTTGTGATGACGACGAACACTCATTTCAGAGGTGATGCATTGAAGAAGGTTTGGCTTAACCGTTATCCCGCAGATGTTCCTGCTGAGATCAATCCTGACCGTTATCAATCCCTGGTGGAATTATTTGAACACTCGGTAAGGCGCTACGCGGACCAGCCCGCATTCGTGAATATGGGCGAGGTCATGACGTTCCGTAAGCTCGAGGAGCGTAGCCGGGCGTTTGCGGCGTATCTTCAGGAAGGGCTGGGGCTGCAAAAAGGGGACCGCGTCGCGCTGATGATGCCAAACCTGCTGCAATACCCGGTGGCGTTGTTCGGTATCCTGCGAGCCGGGATGATTGTCGTCAACGTTAACCCGCTGTATACCCCGCGCGAGCTGGAGCATCAGCTGAACGACAGCGGCGCGGCTGCGATTGTCATTGTGTCCAACTTCGCCCATACGCTGGAAAAAGTGGTCGACAAAACCCAGGTTAAACACGTCATCCTGACGCGTATGGGGGATCAACTCTCCACCGCCAAAGGTACGCTGGTTAACTTTGTCGTCAAATACGTCAAACGTCTGGTGCCAAAATACCACCTGCCGGACGCCATCTCCTTTCGCCGCGCGCTGCATGCGGGCTACCGTATGCAGTATGTGAAACCCGAAGTGGTGGCGGAAGATCTTGCGTTTCTGCAATACACAGGCGGGACCACCGGCGTCGCCAAAGGGGCCATGCTTACCCACCGTAATATGCTGGCAAACCTTGAACAGGTGAACGCCACTTACGGGCCGCTGCTGCATCCGGGCAAAGAGGTGGTGATCACCGCGCTTCCGCTGTATCACATCTTTGCGCTGACCATGAACTGCCTGCTGTTTATTGAACTGGGTGGTCAGAACATCCTCATCACCAACCCGCGCGATATCCCTGGTCTGGTGAAAGAGCTGGCGAAATACCCGTTCACCGCCATGACCGGGGTAAATACGCTGTTTAACGCGCTGCTTAATAACAAAGAGTTCCAGCAGCTGGATTTCTCCACGCTGCACCTCTCTGCGGGCGGCGGCATGCCGGTTCAGCAGGCGGTCGCCGAGCGCTGGGTGAAGCTCACCGGGCAGTATTTGCTGGAGGGCTATGGGCTGACGGAATGTGCTCCGCTGGTCAGCGTTAACCCGCATGATATCGACTATCACAGTGGAAGCATTGGTCTGCCGGTTCCTTCCACAGAGGCCAAACTGGTCGATGATAATGATAACGAAGTCGCGCCGGGCGAGCCGGGTGAACTGTGCGTCAAAGGTCCGCAGGTGATGCTGGGCTACTGGCAGCGCCCCGATGCGACCGACGAAATCATCAAAGACGGCTGGCTGCACACCGGTGATATCGCGGTGATGGATGACGAGGGCTTCCTGCGCATCGTCGATCGCAAGAAAGACATGATCCTGGTCTCCGGCTTCAACGTCTATCCGAATGAGATCGAAGACGTGGTTATGCAGCACAGCGGCGTGCTCGAAGTGGCGGCAGTCGGCGTCCCTTCCGGCAGCAGCGGCGAAGCGGTCAAGATATTTGTGGTCAAGAAAGACGCTTCACTCACGGAGGAGGAACTGGTAACGTTCTGCCGTCGTCAGCTGACGGGCTACAAGGTGCCGAAGCTGGTTGAATTTCGCGATGAGCTGCCGAAATCCAACGTCGGAAAGATATTACGACGAGAATTACGTGACGAAGCCCGTGGCAAAGTAGACAATAAGGCCTGAGCTTCACGCTAATCGCCCAGACGCCGGTTAAGCCGGCGTTTTTTATGGGCGCAAACAAAAGAGAACCCGTTTTGAATTACCAGATGATCACGACCAACGACGAGCTGGCTTCGCTGTGCGAAGTGACGCGCGACTTTCCTGCCATTGCCCTGGATACCGAGTTTGTCCGTACCCGGACTTACTATCCGCAGCTGGGTTTGATTCAGATGTACGACGGTAAACACGTGTCGCTGATTGACCCTCTCGGCATTACCAACTGGACGCCGATGCGTGACCTGCTGCTTGATACCGCCGTGACGAAATACCTGCACGCAGGCAGTGAGGATCTGGAAGTCTTTCTGAACACCTTTGGCATCATGCCCCAGCCGCTGATTGACACGCAGATCCTCGCGGCATTCAGCAATCGTCCGCTCTCATGGGGCTTTGCTGCCATGGTAGAGGAGTATACGGGCCTGACGCTGGATAAAAGTGAATCACGTACCGACTGGCTGGCGCGTCCGCTAACCGAGCGCCAGCTGGAATATGCGGCGGCAGACGTGTTTTACCTGCTGCCGATTGCCGGCCAGCTGATGAAAGAGGCAGAAGCTTCTGGATGGCTGTCTGCGGCGCTCGACGAGTGTCGTATGACCCAGCAGCGCCGCCAGGAAGTGGTCGACCCGAAAGAGGCCTGGCGCGATATCAGCAACGCATGGCAACTGCGTACGCGTCAGCTGGCATGCCTGCAGCTGCTGGCAGACTGGCGCTTGCGTAAAGCGCGCGAGCGCGATCTGGCCGTTAACTTTGTGGTTCGCGAAGAACATCTCTGGGCGGTCGCGCGCTATATGCCGGGCAGCCTGGGCGAGCTGGACAGCATTGGGCTTTCGGGCAGCGAGATCCGCTTCCACGGTAAAACCCTGCTGGCGCTGGTCGCAAAAGCGCAGGAGCTGCCGGAAGATGCGCTGCCGGAACCGCTGCTGAACCTGATGGATATGCCGGGCTATCGCAAAGCGTTTAAGGATATCAAAGCGCTGGTGCAGGACGTTGCAGCGGAAAGCAAACTGAGCGCTGAACTGCTCGCTTCACGTCGTCAGATTAACCAGCTGCTGAACTGGCACTGGAAGCTGAAGCCGCAGAATGGCGTGCCGGAAATGATGGCGGGATGGCGCGGGAAATTGATGGCCGATCGCCTGAATACGCTGCTGGAAGCATACCCACGCTAAAGAATTGTAGCCCCGGTAAGCGTAGCTCCACCGGGGAGATTGCCGGGCGGCGCGACGCTTGCCCGGCCTACAAAATCACAAAGGGATTAACGCGACTCTTCCGCTTCCGGAAGCGTAACGTTCAGCTCCAGAATCGAAATATCCCCGTCTTTTTGTTCCAGCTGCACCGTGACCATCTCCGGGTCAATCTGCACATACTTACAGATCACTTCCAGGATGTCCTTACGCAGCTGCGGCAGGTAGTGAGGCTCGGCGTCGCTACGACGACGCTCCGCAACGATAATTTGCAGGCGTTCTTTTGCGATGTTGGCGGTGTTCTTTTTCCGCGAGAGAAAAAAGTCCAGTAATGCCATAACTTATCCTCCGAACAGGCGTTTGAGGAAACCTTTCTTCTCTTCTTCAATGAAGCGGAAAGGACGTTCTTCTCCCAGCAGACGGTCAACAGTATCAGCATACGCTTTACCTGCATCTGCCTCTATATCAAGGATCACTGGCTCGCCCTGGTTAGAGGCGCGTAACACGGACTGATCTTCCGGGATGACGCCCACCAGTTTAATGCGCAGGATCTCCAGCACGTCTTCCATGCTCAGCATGTCACCCTTGTTCACGCGGCCCGGATTGTAGCGGGTGAGCAACAGGTGTTCTTTAATCGGGTCTTCGCCATTTTCCGCACGACGGGATTTAGAGGCGAGGATACCCAGAATGCGGTCTGAGTCACGCACGGATGAAACTTCAGGGTTGGTAGTGATGATCGCTTCATCAGCGAAGTACAGCGCCATCAGGGCACCGGTTTCGATGCCGGCAGGGGAGTCGCAGACAATGAAGTCGAACTCCATTTTTTTCAGCTCATCGAGCACCTTTTCCACCCCTTCACGGGTCAGGGCGTCTTTGTCACGCGTCTGAGAAGCCGGAAGAATGTAGAGGTTCTCGGTACGCTTGTCTTTAATCATCGCCTGGTTCAGCGTGGCATCGCCCTGAATGACGTTCACGAAGTCATACACGACGCGACGCTCACATCCCATGATGAGGTCGAGGTTACGCAGACCGATATCGAAATCGATAACGATGGTTTTCTTTCCCTTCTGGGCCAAACCAGTAGCGATGGCCGCGCTGGAGGTGGTCTTGCCAACGCCTCCTTTACCCGAAGTAACAACAATAATGCGTGCCATAGAAATTCCTTGTTAAAAAGGGATCAATTCAACGGTTGAACGGTCAACGCGTCGTCTGCCAGAAGCAGGCGAGCCGCTTTGCCATAAAATTCGGCTGGGATTTTGTCGCTCAGCCAATATTCACCTGCGATGGACACCAGTTCCGCTGTCAGGTGAGTACAAAATATTTGCGCATCTCGATCGCCACTTGCACCTGCGAGCGCACGTCCACGCATCATACCGTATACGTGAATATTGCCATCTGCAATAAGCTCAGCGCCAGCACTGACGTGGCTTGTAACAATCAGATCACAGTTTGGTGCATAAATGCGCTGACCGGAACGAACCGGCACATCAATCATTCGCGTTTTTGTGACGGTAGTAACGTTTTGCACCGCAGGAGGGGGCGCTTGCACGGCAACGGGTGCCGCACGCGAGGCTTTTTCTTTGCCCTCATTCAGAAGAGGCAGCCCCGCACGCTCAATTTCCGCTTTCAGCTCAGTATCTTTGCAGCCGCTGATGCCTACGATACGCAGCCCGGTCGAGGAGACGGCCTGCTGGAGAAGTTTCCAGTTAACCGGTGCCTCAAGACCGCTGACGTTGATAACAACAGGGGCGTGCTTCAGAAAGGCGGGAGCCTGGGCGATTTTGTCTTCTAACGCCTGACGAATAACCTCGGGTTTTGCATCATGCAAATGTACCACTGATAAGGTGAAGCTACTGCCTTTAAGCTCGATGGGCGTGTTTGACATCCTGGCCTTACTCAATTTGCTATTAACCGCAACCACTCGCTGCGATATTCCGAAGAGTATCAGGCATGTTATAGTCAGGAGTATATTGAGGCAAGCAACCACCCATTAATTCAGAGTAAAAACATGTTTTGTGTGATCTACAGAAGTACAAGCCGTGACCAGACCTATCTTTATGTCGAAAAGAAAGACGATTTTTCACGCGTGCCTGACGAATTAATGAAGAGCTTTGGCCGACCACAGCTGGCGATGCTGCTGCCGCTTGATGGTCGTAAGAAACTGATTAATGCCGATCTGGATAAAGTGAAAACGGCCTTAGCCGAGCAAGGCTATTATTTACAGCTTCCACCGCCACCCGAGAATTTATTAAAACAGCATCTTGAGGCGAACGGTAAAAAATAGTCTCAACTGTTTTTGGGCACAACACATCAACCGTTTAGGGGTCGACCATGTATCAACATCATAACTGGCAAGGTGCACTACTGGATTATCCCGTCAGCAAAGTGGTTTGCGTGGGCAGCAACTATGCAAAACATATTCAGGAGATGGGCAGCGCGACGCCAGAAGAGCCGGTCCTGTTCATTAAGCCTGAAACGGCGCTTTGCGATATCCGCCAGCCGCTGGCGCTGCCGCAGGGGCTGGGCTCGGTGCATCACGAAGTTGAACTCGCCGTGCTGATCGGCGCGACGCTGCGCCAGGCCTCAGAAGAACATGTTCAGAAAGCGATTGCCGGTTACGGCGTGGCGCTGGATCTCACGCTGCGTGACGTGCAGGGCAAAATGAAGAAAGCCGGGCAGCCGTGGGAAAAAGCCAAAGGGTTTGATAATTCCTGCCCGATCTCGGCGTTTGTGCCGGTGAGCGAATTTACCGGCGATCCGCAGGACACCCCGCTTAGCCTGAAGATTAACGGCGAGATCCGCCAGCAGGGCACCACCGCAGACATGATCCACAAGATTGTGCCGCTGATCGCCTACATGAGCCGCTTCTTTACCCTGAAACCGGGCGATGTGATCCTGACCGGAACCCCAGAAGGTGTTGGCCCGCTACTCAGCGGTGACGAGCTTGAGGTCGGTTTTAACGGCCTGTCGCTGAAAACCCGCGTGCTGTAACCCCATCTTGCCGCCTGAAGAGGGCGGCAAAACTTGCAACAACGTGCCAGACTCGTTATAAGGTGCGCTTTCTTTTGACGTGTGGACATCCTGATGAACGACATCCCTTTCTGGCAAAGCAAAACTCTCGACGACATGACCGATGCGGAATGGGAATCATTGTGCGACGGCTGCGGGCAGTGCTGCCTGCACAAGCTGATGGATGAAGATACGGATGAAATCTACTTCACCAACGTTGCCTGCAAGCAGTTAAACATTAAAACCTGCCAGTGCCGCAACTATGAACGCCGGTTTGAATTTGAGCCTGACTGCATCAAGTTAACCCGGGATAATCTGCCGACGTTTGAATGGCTGCCGCATACCTGCGCGTATCGCCTGCTGGCGGAAGGGAAAGGTCTGCCTGACTGGCATCCGCTGTTAACCGGTTCAAAAGCGGCGATGCACGGCGAGCGTATTTCTGTGCGCCATATTGCGGTGAAAGAGTCCGAGGTGCGTGACTGGGAAGACCACATCATGAATCACCCGACCCGTTGAGATTAAAAAACCCGCCGAGGCGGGTTTTTTATTATGCGCTGTTGTGTCGGGTGGCGCTGCGCTTACCCGACCTACAAAACCGTAGGCCCGCGCAAGCGAAGCGCCGCCGGGCAACTTAGCGCCCGAACAGATCGCGTTTCTTCGGTTTGAACGGCTGGGCGATCAGCACCAGCAGCGCCACGACGAAGTAGGCGGCAAAAATACCCACCAGCCATTGCGGCATCTCCAGCGTCAGGAATTCCCACTGACGTACGGAGCAGTCACCGGATGCGACAAACACCTGCGGCAGCCATTTGTCCAGCGGCAGCCAGCTCGGGAAGCGGGCGGCAAAATCACAGGTCATAAACGGCGACGGATGCAATTGCATCATGGTGTGCTGCCAGGAGAGTTCAATCCCTTTCCAGGCGCTGTAGATCCAGATGGCAATACCGGCATAGCGCAGCGGCGATTTTGGGGCAATCGCGCCGACCAGGCCCGCACCCATAATGCCGAACAGCGCGCAGCGTTCATAAATACAAAGCACGCAAGGTTTCAGTCCCATTACATGCTGGAACCACAGCGCAACCATTTCCAGCGCAAAGGCGGTCAGGGCCATTAACAACCACGCTCCGCGACCGCGGGAGCACTGGTTTAAAAATCTCAACATAATCATTTCCCTGGAACATGCTTAGAAATCGCAGTGTAAACGAATTCGTTTTTCGCGCCACCTGTACCTGGCGAAATAAAACGTAATTGGATGTTTATCGTGCGAAAAGGCAAACGGGCAGCGAACTGCCCGAGATGCATAGTTTACTGCGCCGCAAGTATACCCGCTTGTATCAACCATTGCGTACAGGGAATGAGGGTAATTTTGACGCAAAGCAATCCCACGATCGTGAGCACCAGCGTGTAGGGCAGCGCCATCCATACCATCCTGCCATAAGAAAGTCGTATGAGCGGGGCGAGGGCGGAGGTCAGCAGGAACAGGAAGGCGGCCTGGCCATTTGGCGTCGCCACCGACGGCAGGTTGGTGCCGGTATTGATTGCCACGGCCAGCAGCTCAAACTGTCCGGCGCTGATAACGCCTTGCTCCATGGCCGCCTTGGCCTCGTTGATATAGACCGTCCCGACGAAGACGTTATCTGAGATCGACGAGAGCAGGCCGTTAAACAGGTAAAACAGCGAGAGCTGAGCATCCGGTGACGCCTGTAATACAAAGGCAATAATCGGCGCGAACAGGTGCTGGTCGATAATCACGGCCACGACGGCAAAGAACACCGCCAGCAGGGCGGTAAATGGCAGAGCTTCGGTAAAGGCTTTACCGATGGCATGTTCGTCCGTCACGCCGGTAAAGGTGGTGGCGAGAATAATGACCGACAGGCCAATCAGCCCCACTTCGGCAAGATGGAGCGCCAGCGCCGCGATAAGCCAGACGCCGATGATCCCCTGAGCAATCAGCCGTAGCGTCTCCTGGCGCGTCCGCTGGCTGCGGCTCTGCTGATCGAATTTATGCAGCTCCTGACGTACCGGCTCCGGGAGCTGCGCCCCATAGCCAAAGAGGCGAAACTTCTCCACCAGCAGACAGGTCGCCAGACCGCAGAACAGCACCGGTACGCTCACCGGCGCCATTCTCAGGAAGAACTCACCGAAGTGCCAGCCCGCCGCTTTAGCAATGATCAGGTTTTGCGGCTCGCCCACCATGGTCATCACGCCACCCAGGGCGGTACCGACGCCAGCATGCATCATCAGGCTGCGCAGGAAGGCGCGGAACTGCTCCAGCACGTCACGATTATGCGCATCGACGTGGCTGTCATCCTGCAAATCCTCTCCCGGACGAGAGGAGGCCACGCGGTGATAAATACCGTAAAACCCAACCGCTACGCTTATCACTACGGCGACGACCGTCAGCGCATCCAGGAAGGCCGACAGGAAGGCGGCCGCAAGGCAAAACGCCAGCGAGAGGAACATTTTCGACGGAATGCTGAGCAGCAGGCGCGTGAAGATAAACAGCAGCAGCTGTTTCATGAAGTAGATGCCCGCCACCATAAACATCAGCAGCAGTAGCACTTCGAGATTTGACGCCAGCTCGGCTTTGACATGCTCGGCGCGGGTCATGCCGATGACGACGGCCTCAAACGCCAGCAATCCGCCCGGCAGCAGGGGGTAACATTTCAGCGCCATGGCCAGGGTGAAGATAAACTCCGCCACCAGCAGCCACCCGGCAATGAATGGGTTCACGCTAAAGAGGAGGGGGTTAACGACCAGGAACACCAGAAGTATAAGTTTATACCAGTCCGGAGACTGGCCTAAAAAGTTGCGCCACAGCGCGCGCCCAAAAGAAATTTCCACGACAGACGTCCTTCCCCGTCAAGTAAGACAAAACATCAGTATACGCAAAAATCGCGGCCTGGAGGCGGATAAGGCTGCATTGTAAATTTCACAAAAATGAAACGGCGATCCCTCTTTTCTCTCTTTGCCGTGCTACCTGCCATTGGCTGCCTCTGGTATGATGAGTCCAATTTGCTAAAGCTGTGTAATGGAAATCTTACTATGGTCATTAAGGCGCAGAGCCCGGCGGGTTTCGCGGAAGAGTACATCATTGAAAGCATCTGGAATAATCGTTTCCCTGCGGGGTCCATTCTTCCGGCTGAACGCGAACTCTCTGAACTGATTGGCGTCACTCGCACCACGCTGCGTGAAGTGCTCCAGCGGCTGGCGCGAGATGGCTGGTTAACGATCCAGCACGGCAAGCCGACGAAAGTAAACAACTTCTGGGAAACGTCCGGGCTGAACATTCTTGAAACGCTGGCGCGTCTTGACCATGAAAGCGTGCCGCAGCTCATTGATAATCTGCTCTCCGTTCGCACCAACATCGCGACGATCTTTATTCGTACCGCTTTCCGTCAGCATCCGGAAGACGCCCTTGCAGTGCTGGCCACAGCAAACGAGGTGGAAGACCATGCCGATGCTTTTGCCACCCTCGATTACAACGTGTTTCGCGGCCTGGCGTTTGCCTCCGGCAACCCGGTGTACGGCCTGATCCTCAACGGTATGAAAGGGCTTTACACCCGCATCGGTCGCCACTACTTTGCCAATCCGGAAGCGCGTAGCCTGGCGCTGGGCTTCTACCATAAGCTGAGCAAGCTCTGTACCGAAGGCCTGCACGATCAGGTTTATGAGACGGTGCGCCGCTACGGTCATGATTCCGGTGAAATCTGGCACCGTATGCAGAAAACGCTGCCGGGTGATTTAGCGATTCAGACCCGCTAAAAGAAAAAACCTCTCGTAAGAGAGGTTTTTTTTCGTCGGGTGGCGGCTGCGCCTTACCCGAACTACGGGTTTTGTAGGCCCGGTAAGCGTGGCGCCACCGGGCAAAAAAACTGCACTACAGCGTATTCAACCGCGCCGGGCAGCGATCCAGCAGCTCGACGCTCCCGTCTTCATTCTGCTGCTCCAGCTGTACGTCGAAGCCCCACAGGCGATGCACATGCTTCAGCACCTCTTTACGCCCTTTATCCAGCGGCGCGCGATTGTGCGGGATATAGCGCAGCGTCAGGGAGCGGTCACCGCGCAAATCGACGTTCCAGACCTGAATATTCGGTTCAAGGTTGCTCAGGTTGTACTGTGAAGAGAGGCGAGAGCGGATCTCCCGGTATCCCTCTTCGTTATGGATCGCGGAAATCTCCAGATAGTTGTTGCGATCGTCGTCCAGCACGGTGAAGAAGCGGAAGTCACGCATGATCTTCGGCGACATAAACTGGCTGATGAAGCTCTCATCCTTAAAGTCGCGCATCGCAAAGTGCAGCGTTTCCAGCCAGTCAGAGCCGGCGATATCCGGGAACCAGTACTTGTCTTCTTCCGTCGGCGACTGGCAGATACGCTTGATGTCCTGGAACATGGCGAAGCCAAGCGCATACGGGTTTATTCCGCTGTACCACGGGCTGTTGTAGGGCGGCTGGAACACCACGTTGGTATGGCTGTGGAGGAATTCCATCATGAACCGCTCGGTAACTTTCCCCTCATCGTACAGATGGTTGAGGATGGTGTAGTGCCAGAAGGTCGCCCAGCCTTCGTTCATGACCTGCGTCTGCTTTTGCGGGTAAAAATACTGGCTCACCTTGCGGACGATGCGCAGGATCTCACGCTGCCACGGTTCCAGCAGCGGGGCGTTCTTCTCCATAAAATAGAGCAGGTTTTCCTGCGGCTCGGACGGATAGCGACGCGCTTCGGCGATCGTTTTTTCCTCCTCACGCTTCGGCAGGGTACGCCACAGCATGTTCACCTGGCTTTGCAGGTACTCTTCGCGGCTTTTCTGCCGGGCCTTCTCCTCCTGCAGGGAGATTTTCTGCGGGCGTTTATAGCGGTCCACGCCGTAGTTCATCAGCGCATGGCAGGAGTCGAGCAGTTTTTCCACTTCGTCCACGCCATAGCGCTCTTCGCAGTCGGTAATGTATTTACGGGCGAAGATCAGGTAATCGACGATGGAGCTGGCATCCGTCCAGCTGCGGAACAGGTAGTTATTCTTGAAAAATGAGTTGTGCCCGTAGCAGGCGTGCGCCATCACCAGCGCCTGCATGGTAATGGTGTTTTCTTCCATTAAATAGGCAATACACGGATTGGAGTTAATGACAATCTCATACGCCAGCCCCTGCTGGCCGTGCTTATACAGCCGCTCGGTTTCAATAAATTTTTTACCAAACGACCAGTGCGGATAGTTAATCGGCATCCCGACGCTGGAGTAGGCGTCCATCATCTGTTCGGACGTAATGACTTCAATCTGATGGGGATAGGTATCCAGACGATACAGCTTTGCGACCCGGTCGATTTCGGCGAGGTAAACATCCAGCAGCTCGAAGGTCCAGTCGGGTCCATCGCTCAGACGAGTGTTGTCCTTGTTCAGGGAATCAATAGTAGCCATTAGCGCGCCCTCGTTGTGGGTGCTCTCTCTGTCTGGAGAGCCTCCTTTCAAGCATAGATCAACGTGTTAAAAAGCGTGCTGGGGCAGAAATTTTTTCTTTGCGATTTCGCGTTTTTGATACGGCAAAAAAACGGTGTGTCTCAGCATATTATGCTGGTTAAAAATAACGCGCAGCAGGAGATCCCAAATTAGCACTATCCCCTAATGCTGGGGGATGTGTGAGGTAAGTCACCATAAAAAAGTCGTATGTTGAATAATATTTTCAACTAGGTTATCAATCTGTAATTAGAGGATTGTTCTTTTGCACATAATGGAGTGGCTATGCGTGTTGTCATACTGGGAAGTGGTGTCGTTGGGGTAACCAGCGCCTGGTATTTAAGTCAGGCGGGACATGACGTAACCGTTATCGATCGTGAATCCGGTCCCGCGCTTGAAACCAGCGCGGCGAACGCCGGGCAAATCTCTCCGGGGTATGCGGCACCGTGGGCTGCGCCGGGCGTTCCGCTGAAAGCGATTAAATGGATGTTCCAGCGCCATGCGCCGCTGGCCATCAGCCTTGACGGCACGCAGTTCCAGCTGAAGTGGATGTGGCAGATGCTGCGCAACTGCGACACCCGCCACTACATGGAGAACAAAGGGCGCATGGTGCGCCTGGCGGAATACAGCCGCGACTGTCTGAAAGCGCTGCGCGCGTCGACGGGGATTGAGTATGAAGGCCGTCAGGGCGGGACGTTACAGCTGTTCCGCACCGAGCAACAGTATGAAAATGCCACCCGCGATATCGCCGTGCTGGAAGATGCCGGCGTACCGTACCAGCTGCTGGAAGCCAGCCAGCTTGGCCAGGTTGAACCGGCGCTGGCGGAAGTGGCGCATAAGCTAACGGGCGGCCTGCGTCTGCCGAATGACGAAACCGGCGACTGCCAGCTCTTTACGCAACGTCTGGCGCAAATGTGCGAGCAGGCGGGGGTGAAGTTCCGCTTCAACACCTCTGTCGACAAGCTGCTGTCGGAAGGGGAAAAAATTTACGGCGTGAAGTGCGGCGACGAGGTGATCAAAGCCGATGCCTACGTGATGGCGTTTGGCTCGTACTCCACCGCCATGCTGAAAGGCATTCTCGACATTCCGGTCTACCCGCTGAAGGGCTACTCGCTGACCATTCCGGTGAAAGAAGAGAGCGGCGCGCCGGTGTCGACCATTCTGGATGAAACCTACAAAATCGCCATTACCCGCTTCGATAACCGTATTCGCGTAGGCGGCATGGCGGAGATTGTCGGCTTCAACACCGAACTGCTGCAGCCGCGTCGTGAAACGCTGGAGATGGTGGTGGGCGATCTCTTCCCGCGCGGAGGTTTTGTTGAGCAGGCGACGTTCTGGACCGGCCTGCGTCCGATGACCCCGGACGGCACGCCGATCGTGGGCCGCACGCCGTATAAAAACCTGTGGACCAATACCGGACACGGCACGCTTGGCTGGACGATGGCCTGCGGATCGGGCCAGCTGCTGAGCGACCTGATTTCCGGGCGCACGCCGGCAATTCCATTTGACGATTTAAGCGCCGCACGCTATCAATCGGGGTTTACGCCTTCGCGTCCACAGCATCTGCACGGCGCGCATAATTAAGGAGCTGTCATGTCCCGTCCTGTTCTGGCCCAGCTGAACCTGCAGGCTCTGAAGGATAATCTGCAAATTGTTCGTCGGGCGGCACCCGGTTCGCGCGTCTGGTCGGTGGTGAAAGCGAACGCCTACGGCCACGGTATCGATCGTATCTGGAGCGCGCTGAGCGCGACCGACGGCTTTGCGCTCCTGAATCTGGAAGAGGCCATTCTGCTGCGCGAGCGCGGCTGGAAAGGGCCCATACTGCTGCTGGAGGGCTTCTTCCACGCGGACGATCTGCCGCTGCTGGACAAGTATCGACTGACCACCAGCGTTCACAGCAACTGGCAGATTAAGGCGATTCAGGATGCGAAGCTCCATGCTCCGCTGGATATCTATCTCAAGGTCAACAGCGGCATGAACCGCCTGGGCTTCCAGCCTGAGCGGGTGCATACGGTCTGGCAGCAGCTGCGCGCCATGAAGAACGTGGGCGAAATGACGCTGATGGCGCATTTTGCCGACGCGGAAAAACCCGACGGAATTGCCGATGCCATGGTGCGCATTGAGCAGGCGGCAGAGGGGCTGGACTGCCCACGCTCGCTGTCGAACTCGGCGGCCACGCTGTGGCATCCCGAGGCGCACTACAACTGGGTGCGTCCGGGGATCGTTCTGTACGGTGCATCTCCCTCAGGCCAGTGGCAGGATATCGCCAACAGCGGCCTGAAGCCGGTCATGACCCTGCGCAGTGAAATCATTGGCGTGCAGACGCTGAAGGCCGGTGACGCGGTGGGCTACGGCAGCCGCTACCGGGCACAGGGCGAGCAGCGAATTGGCATCGTGGCGGGCGGCTATGCCGACGGCTACCCGCGCATCGCGCCGACCGGCACGCCGGTCTGGGTCGATGGGGTTCGTACGGGAACGGTGGGCACCATATCAATGGATATGCTGGCCGTTGACCTGACGCCATGCCCGCAGGCGGGCA
Source organism: Enterobacter sp. ECC-019 (assembly GCF_043974075.1). Lineage (NCBI taxonomy): Bacteria > Pseudomonadati > Pseudomonadota > Gammaproteobacteria > Enterobacterales > Enterobacteriaceae > Enterobacter > Enterobacter sp. ECC-019. The sequence goes on along the minus strand of NZ_CP143759.1, from coordinate 3,480,560 downwards.
TCGGTTCACCTGTGGAGCTGTGGGGTAACGAAATTAAGATTGATGACGTTGCTGCCGCGGCGGGCACGGTGGGGTACGAATTGATGTGCGCGCTGGCGCCGAGAGTGCCGGTTGTGACGGTGTAACGAATAGTTGTGTCGGGTGGCGCTCATGCTTACCCGACCTACGTTCGAGGGTTTTGTAGGCCGGGTAAGGCGAAGCCGCTACCCGGCAAAAAAACAACTACTCGGTTTCCTCCTCCATCGGCCTGACGCCGACTTTTCTCACCGCGTTATCTTCTTTCTCCGCAACCGTCCAGATCATCCCGGCGAACTCTACCTGGTCACCGACGACGGGGGCCGCCCCCAGCAGTTGCTGAATGATTTCCCCTAACGTTTGCTGCTTGTCGCGGTACTCCAGCCCTTCATCCAGGCCGTAAATCAGCGCCACATCGGCAAACTTGGCGCTGGCTTCCAGAATAAAATCGCCGAAGAAACGCTGATCCAGCGCCACCGGAGGCGACTGGCTGAACAGTTTGCCCAGCGCGGGCAGGTCGCGCTCGCGGCCAATGACGCAGAGAATATCCCCTTCGCGCAGGCGGGTGCTGCCGGTAGGGTGCAGCAGGACATTATCGCGGAACAGGGCGGCAATGCGCGTTTCGGCCGGCATGTGCAAATCGCGCAGCGAGGCCCCCACGCACCATTTGTCGGCGCTCAGTTGATAGACGAACTGTTCCCACGGGTTCTCCGGGTGAATGTCGAGCCCCACGCGGGAGACCGGCCAGCCCACGGGAGGCACCACCACTTTGGCTTTTTTCGCCGCCCACCCGAGCGAGGTTCCCTGGAACAGCAGCGAAATCAGCACCACGAAGAACGCCACGTTAAAGAACAGCCGCGCGTTATCCAGACCGGCCATCATCGGGAACACCGCAAGGATAATCGGCACCGCGCCGCGCAGGCCCACCCAACTGATAAACACCCGCTCGCGCAGGTTGAAGCCGCGAAACGGCAGCAGGCCCGCAAATACCGACAGCGGACGGGCGAAGAAGATCATCCACGCGGACAGCAGCAGCGCCGGAACGGCGATCGGCAGCAGATCGGATGGCGTGACCAGAAGGCCGAGCACCAGGAACATGCCGATCTGCGCCAGCCAGGCCAGACCGTCGAAGTTCTGCAAAATGGCATGTCGGTTGCGAATAGGTCGGTTGCCCATCAGGAACCCGCAGAGGTAGACGGCGAGGATGCCGCTGCCGTCCAGCGCGGTGGTGACGGCAAAAATGAGGATACCGCCGCTCAGCGCCAGCAGGGGGTAAAGCCCCGCGGGCAGCGAGATGCGGTTGATCATCTGCTGTAAGAGGTATCCTCCCGCCAGGCCGATAACAATCCCCAGCCCGAACTGCTGCAGGATATGCCAGACGAACATCCAGCTCAGGCCCGTCTCGTGCTGCTGGATCATCTCAATCAGGGTGATGGTGAGAAACACCGCCATCGGATCGTTGCTGCCGGACTCAATCTCCAGCGTGGAGCCGACGCGTTCGTTAAGCCCTTTTCCGCCGAGCAGGGAAAATACCGCTGCCGCATCGGTTGAGCCCACGATGGCGCCAATCAGCAAACCTTCCATGATGTTGAGATGGAAAAGCCACGCGGCCATCATTCCGGTGAGGCCAGAGGTAATCAACACGCCGACCGTGGCGAGCGACAGCGCAGGCCCTAACGCCACGCGGAAGGAACTCGCCTGGGTGCGCATCCCGCCGTCCAGCAGGATCACCGCCAGCGCGAGGTTACTCACCATGTAGGCGAAGGGGTAGTTATCGAATGGGATACCGCCAATGCCATCAATGCCGGCGAGCATGCCGATGGCGAGGAAAATGACAAGAATAGGTATGCCGAGACGCGATGAAAATGAACTTAATAAAATACTGCTGGTTACAAGGACGGAACCCAAAATGAAAAGGCTGATTATCGCTGCGGCATCCAATGTTCTCTTACTCCCACCTCAATGTTAACGCTGTTACTAAAACCCTAACATATTAACAACGGCAACAGCGTTTTATTAAGGGGGTATAACGGCTTTTTTATGCCTTTATGACAGGATGGCCGCTGATGGTCAGCCGACTGCCGGAATCATTGTGGATCAGGGAGGCGTGCGCCCCCAGCGCCAGGGTCACGGTTTGCTGCTCATGGCCGAAATCCAGACCGGTGATGACCGGAATATCCAGCCGCGAGCGAACGAAGTCGACCATGGTCTCCAGGGAGTAACCCGCGTCATAGTCATTCGGGGCAGAACCGCTGAAGCTGCCCAGCACAATCGCGGACTGGCGTTCAAGAATACCGGCATGATAAAGCTGCAAGAGCATGCGCTCGACGCGGAACGGATGTTCGTTGATATCTTCCAGCACCAGAATGCCGTCCACGATTTGCGGCATCCACGGCGTGCCGATAAGCGAGACCAGCATCGCCAGGTTACCGCCCCAGAGCTGGCCTTCACACTCCCAGTGCGGCCCATTTCCTTGCCACTCCACGCTGTAGGTGGGGTTACGCAGCGCGCGCCAGAAATGTTCCACGGTAAACGCATCCAGCTCCGGTGCGCCGAAGTTACCGGCCAGCATCGGACCGCTGAAGGTGATAACGTTATGCAGGGCCAGCAGCCCGAGCTGGATGACGGTGAAATCGCTGTGGCCGCAAATCAGCAGCGGATCGTGCTGCTGGCGCATCGCCAGCCCCTGCCAGTCAATGCTCTCCAGCAACCGGCTCGCACCATATCCGCCGCGCACCGCAAGCACAATCCGGTTTTCGCCCGTCAGGTTCACCAGACTATTGATATCATTCAGCCTCTGCGCTTCTGTACCGGCAAAACGCTGCTGGCGGCGGGGGATAATCGTCTGATTTTCTACCTGATGACCCGATTCCAGCAAACGCTGAACGCCCCGCTGCGCCGCGTCCTGGTTAATGCAGTAGCCCGACGGCGCGATGAGATGAAACTGAGACATGGCAATTCCTTGCTGAATGAGAAACTAATTGTCTATATCATGCCGCTTATACGCCGCCTGCTTCAAGAGGCGGCGCACCGCGATGACCGGCTATAAGGATAGATGACGTGAAATTGAGATGGTTTGCTTTTTTGATTGTGCTGCTTGCTGGCTGTAGTTCAAAACATGATTATCAAAACCCACCCTGGAACCCGGAAGTGCCGGTGAAACGGGCCATGCAGTGGATGCCGATCAGTGAACAAGCCGGGAAGGCCTGGGGCGTCAGCCCGCGTCTCATCACGGCGATCATTGCGGTGGAGTCCGGCGGAAATCCTGCGCTTGTCAGCAAATCCAACGCGGTGGGTCTGATGCAGCTTAAAGCGTCAACGGCGGGGAAAGAAGTTTACCGCTATATGGGCTGGAGCGGCCAGCCGTCGACCAGCGAGCTGAAAAACCCGGAACGCAACATTTCAATGGGCACCGCTTATCTGAGCATAATGGAACATGGCGTGCTGAAGGGTATTAAGGATCCGGAGGTGATGCAGTATGCGCTGGTGGTGTCTTACGTTAACGGTGCCGGCGCGTTGCTCAGAACCTTCTCCTCTGACCGCAAAGAGGCGATAGAAGAGATTAACGGCATGGACAAAGACGAATTCTTTGAACATGTGGCAAAAAATCACCCGGCACCACAGGCGCCTCGTTATATCTGGAAAGTACAGAAAGCGATGGATGCCATGTAATGCCGCAGACGGGCGGCGGTCACGCTGCCCGGTTTTCCTTACAGAACTTTATTTGCGCGTTCACGCGCCTCCCGCTCGAGAGAATAGATGATGCGCTGAAGCTCGCGCTCTGCGCCGGGCCCGACGTTCAGGAAACGGAAGCTCAGACGCGGCGTGGTGATGGTTTCATTTTTGCTGTCCACGACGGTGCGATCGCTGATGGCAATCAGCTGTGCATCGAAATAAAAGCGGCCCCAGCCCCCCATATCCAGCTCAATTTGCGTAAACCGCATGCCCTCTACCAGACCGTCGGGTTTCGGCGTATCCATCAGTGCGCCCATGCCGCCCAGCGACAGGTCGAAGAGGCGGAAGCGGATCTCTTTTTTGTCCGGCATTTTGGCCTTACAAAAATAGGCGGGATGAAGCGGAGCGCTAATGCGGAAATATTCGCGACGCTGGACAAACCAGAGGTTGGTGGGGAGCGGGGTAGCAAAAGCAGGGAGTCCCTGGTATTCGCTCATTTCCAGCCGCGTCAGGACAAACTCCACTTTGGCTCCCTGCGTTTCGGCCATCACCGCGATATTCTCCGCTTTCAGCGCTGCGCGGTTTTCATACTCCTGACTGCCTAAATCTATCACCAGCCGCTCCTGCGAGGCGTCAAGGATCTTGCTGATGAACTGATTATTCGACCAGCTGATGCGCAGCGGCACTTCACCTTTTTGCAGGTCGCGTAATACCCCTAATACAGCCAGCGGATTTTGCTTGAGGAACTGCTCACTGTAATGACTCACGCCGGATGGCTCCTTGATTGATGACAGACTGTCTTAGCGTTATCGGCAATCTGCAATGAAACTTAATACAAACCGGTGAGTTTTTTTTGCCTGTTTAAGCAAAGATAAGTCGGTGAGATGAAAATGGTTTTCCAGCGATGACCTATACTTAAGTTAGCTGTGCAGAAGGTTTTCTGCGCACGCGTTAAACCTGCAAGAGGGCATCGCTATGGGTATCATCGCCTGGATTATCTTTGGTCTTATTGCTGGCGCTATCGCTAAACTGATCATGCCGGGAAACGATGGCGGCGGCTTTATTTTGACCTGTGTACTCGGGGTCGTTGGTGCGGTTGTCGGCGGCTGGCTGGCGACGATGTTTGGTTTTGGAGGCAACATAAGTGGTTTCGACCTGCACAGTTTTCTGGTCGCTGTCGTGGGTGCCATTGTGGTGCTGGGCATATTCAGGTTACTGCGACGAGCATAAATTGACGTAAACGGCTCTCTGCGGAGGGCCGTTTTTTTGCCTGAGTATTGATTTGTTAATCTAAATGATAATAATTGTCGTTACGTATTGCATCTAACAACAAGACGACATTATGAATACCTCACGCTTTACGCTTTGCGCCCTGGCAGGTGCCGTTACGCTGGCATTGCAGGCCCCGGCATTCGCCGAAGAATCCACCCTCGTCGTCACGGGCTCAGAGCAGGGCAGCGCGCTGCCGGCCTGGACGAACAGCGCCACCAAATCGGCCGTTGCCGAAAGTAAAACGCCGCAGGTCATCACGACCCTCTCTGCGCCGGAAATTGAAAAGCGTCACGCGAATTCGGTGAATGAAATCCTGCGCTATGCCCCAGGCGTCTCAACCGAGGTGAGGGGGAATACCTCCTACATGAGCGAATATAAAATTCGTGGATTTACCGTCGACCAGGAGTTCTACAACGGGCTGCAGCTGCCCTATAACGTCACCGGCAATACCAAAGCGCGCATTGATCCGCTGCTGATTGACAGCGTTGATATCCTGAAAGGCCCCTCATCGGTCCTTTACGGCGGCGGTTCGCCGGGCGGGCTGGTGAATATTCAAAGTAAAAAACCGCAGCGGGAAGCGCGAACGGAGATCGGCGTTAACACCGGAAACCGTAATCTGAAAGAGGGCTATCTCGATTCAACCGGGCAGATTGCCGACAGCGACTGGAACTACCGTCTGCTGGGCAAAGCCACGGAAAACGACGATCAGCCGCACACCACCCGGTATGAAAACTACCTGGTTGCGCCGTCAGTCACCTGGCAACCGGACAGCAAAACCCGCCTCACCCTGGACGCGCTGGCGCAAAACACCCCGAGCCTGACGCCGTCTAACCCGCTGCCGCTCGCCTACCTGCGCTCAAAATATGCCGATCGCCGGGATTATGCCGGAGACGAGTGGAGCGGGTTTAAGCAGCGTCAGTGGATGCTGGGCTACAGCTTTGAACATGAATTTGACAGCGGCTGGGGCTTTAACCAGAAGGCGCGCTATTTCGACGTCGATACCCGCCAGCGCAGCGTTTACGCGACAGGGACGGGAAGCGAGGTGTATCAGCTCAACCGCTTTGCTTACACCACCGATGAAGACCTTAAGAGCTTCAACATCGACAACCAGGTGACCAAAACCGTTGCGCTGGGCGACTGGAAACACCATCTGCTGGCCGGGTTTGACTATCAGAAGCTGAACTCCCATTTCCACTATCGCTACGCGTCGGCCACGCCGGGTATCGATATGCGTCATCCTGACTATTCGCAGATCGGCGAAAGTACGCTGGGGCTGTATACCGCCCAGAAAAACCGCCTCAGCTATCAGCAGAACGGCTATTACTTACAGGATCAGGTAGAGTTTGGTGGCCTCAACCTGCTGGGCAGCCTGCGCTACGACGATTACCGCTCCGTCACCACCAACTACTTGCAAAACGGTGATAAAGCCTGGGTATCGCAGGATCGCGTCACCAAACGCCTGGGCGCGCTTTACGCCTTCGATAACGGGATTTCACCATTTATCAGCTACTCAGAAGGTTTTGCGCCGGTTTCCCCGCAGGGAACGCTCGTGGCGAAAGACGTTAAGCCGACCACCAGCAAGCAGGTGGAAGGCGGGGTGAAATATCTGCTGGCCGACTACGCCACCACTTTTACCGCCTCGGTGTTTAACATCCGTCAGAAAAATGTCGTCACCTCGGATCCGGGCTTCCTGAACTATCGTCAGACCGGGGAAGTTGAATCTAAAGGGGCAGAGCTTTCCGCCATCAGCCGTCCGACGGACAGCCTGACGCTGATTGCCAACTATGCGTACACCCACGCGATCAACCGGGAAGATGACAAGTACCAAGGTAAACGTCCAACGCAGGTCCCGGAGAATGCCTTCAACCTCTGGGGGGATTACACCTTTGAGAACACGCCGCTGAAAGGACTGATGCTGGGAGCGGGCGCACGCTACACCGGGCCGATGGAAATCTCTCCGGCAAACGATGCGGGTAAACTGGGCGGCACTACGCAGTACGATCTGGCGGCTTCCTACCGGATGGGCGAAATCCTGCCCTCGCTGGCAGGGCTAACGCTTAAGGCCAGCGCGCAGAACATCACCAATAAAGAGACGCTGACCTGCTACGACGCGACCAACTGCTGGATTGGGCGTGACAGGACGTATCAGCTAGGGGCGAGTTACAGTTTCTAAGTAACTCCCTGTGAGTTCAAAATGTAGATACTGTTATGCCACGCAAGCATTTTCCTGATGCAATGTGGCATCGAACGGGCGTCCTGATTTCAGGACGCCATACGCCACCTGCGCCAGCTTACGCATCATCGCTCCGATTATCAGCTTCGCTCCCTTGCCGTTCTTTTCCAGACGCGTCCTGAACGCTTTTCCCCACTCCGTTTTGTACAGCGCCACCATCGCGGGCATATACAGCGCCCTGCGAAGCGAGACATGGCCAGCCTTACTCATCCTGCTTGCCCTGTGTACGCTGCTTCCTGATTCATGCTGCCGCGGTGTCAGTCCTGCGAAAGCCGCGAACTGCCGCGCCTGACCGAACCTGTCCTTCAGCCCCACATACGCCAGCAGCACCGCGGATGTCTTTTCACCGATACCCGGTATGCTGTCCAGCAGTTTTCGCCGGTGCTTCAGGTCCGGGTCATCATCCGTCAGGTCCTTTATCTGTTTCTCCAGCCGCTTCAGCTCCGCTTCCAGCCACAGAAGGTGCGCATCGATGCTCGGCATCTGCACCTCCCGCGCCGTCTCACGACGGTTCAGCTCCTGCGTGTGCATGTCTGTCAGGGACTGGTGACGCAGCACCAGCGCCCGCAACGCGCGCTCCAGCGGATGAGGTGCCTCCCAGGCTACCGGACGCTTCTGCCGGCAGAACTCTGCCAGCATACGGGCATCAACGGCATCGGTTTTACTGCGCAGGCCTTCACTCTGCGCAAAGGCTTTACCAAGAGCCGGGTTGATGATGGATACGGTGAAACCGGCATCGCTGAGGGATGCTGCTGCGTCTTCCATATAGGTGCTGGTCGCTTCCATGCAGATATGTGCCTGAGCCACATTATGGCTGCGGAGCCAGCTGAGCAGCTCCTCGTGACCTTTAGGTGTGTTAGTAAATTTTTTGCTGCGGTGACGGCCATCAGGTCGCAACACATCGACATCCAGCTTAGCTTTGGAGACATCGATACCAATAAAGTGAAGTTCCTGTTCCATAGTGAAACCAACCTTGTGAATGCGGATTACCGGGAAAACCGGTCCATGATACTGTCCGGTTTGTCACTTGTGGAGAAGGTGCAGTCCACTGCAGGGATCTACAACACAGGCTCGTGGCCTAAGGCCGGGTACGGCATGTGGACTGCATGGCAGAAAGAACTGGCCGGTTCTTTCTGCACGGAAGGATAATACAAGGCCGGGTAAGGCGTAGCCGCCACCCGGCAATACTTCTTTACTGCGCCGCAGCTTTTACCGGCGCAGCCTCATCATTCGCCGCAGGCTGATTCTCCGGCACGCTGTCGCACGGTTTTGCTTTCGGACAGACCCGATCGAGCATTTTCAGCGTCACGCCGTTGCTCCAGCCGAAGCCGTCCTGCAGCGGATACTCACCGCCGCCGCCGCCCGTACCGGTTGTCGACACGTCATATTTCTCGACCAGTTTCTTTTCCCTGTCGTAAGTATGCTGAACGTTCTTCAGGAAGCGCCAGGTCACATCCATCGAGACCTTCTCTTGCCCGTAATTCTGCAGCCCTTCCGCAGCCACCCATTGCAGCGGGGCCCAGCCGTTTGGCGCATCCCACTGCTGGCCACTATTGACGGTGGTGGTCGCGATACCGCCCGGTTTCAACAGGCGCGATGAGGTTGCTGCGGCGACTTTATCGGCCCGCTCCTGCGCCGCCGCCTTCACATAAAGCGGGAACAGGGCTGCCGCCGTAAGCTGATTGCGTACCTTCTTGCTCTTCAGATCGTAATCCGCGTACCAGCCCTCTTTATCATTCCACAGGTGGCTCTCGATGGCTTTCTGACGCGCCGTTGCCAGCGCCTCGTATTTGTTTGCGCTGGCGGCGTCGCCACTTTCCTGGCTTGCCCGCGCCAGCAGTTTTTCCATCTTGAACATCAGGGCGTTCAGATCCACGGGGACAATGCTGGTGGTCCGGATGGTGCCGAGCTTTTGCGGGTCGTCCATCCAGCGGGAGCTAAAGTCCCAGCCCGAGGCCGCAGCGGAACGCAAATCGCGGTAGATCTCGGTCGCAGGTCGGTTAGGGTTACTTTTGGCAGTATTCACATCGTCAAGCCAGGACTCCGGGCGCGGGGTATCGCGGTCGTCCCAGTAGCGGTTGAGGATAGCGCCATCATCCAGCTTCACCACGCGTTTGTTAGCCTGCCCCGGCTGAAGGGCGTCGACGCCGTCCATCCAGTAGGCATACTCTTTCTCCATCTGCGGACGATACTTCTTCAGCGCATCGCTGTCGTGCGTTGCCAGCAGTTCCACCATCAGCGAGAAGAACGGCGGCTGGGATCGGCTCAGGTAATAGCTGCGGTTGCCGTTAGGGATGTGACCGAAGGTGTCAATCTCATACGCAAAGTTATCCACCATGTCGCTGATTTTGTCCCAGCGATCGCTCTCCGCCAGGCCCAGCATGGTGAAATAGCTGTCCCAGTAGTAGACCTCGCGAAAACGACCGCCGGGCACAACGTAAGGTTTGGGTAACGGCAGCAGGGAATCCCATTTGTTGCTGGCTTTGTCCGTGGTGCGCGTCAGTACGGGCCAGAGATCGTCGATGTGCTCACGTAAACTTTGTCCAGCAGGCGGAACATATTTTTCCCCTTCCGCAGGGAGCGTAAAGTTCATCTCGACAAAGTGGCGTAAGTCAAAGCTGGACTGCGCGTGCTGCATCCGATAATCCGCCAGAATCATCAGCGGGTCGCTTTTGGGAACGGCATCAGCGAAGGTTTTCTGATCGGGAAATAGTTTGGCGCTTTGTACATCATTGAACAGAGGGCCCAGCAAAATATCGGGTGAGGTTGTCTGGGCTGCGGGGCTATCGTCGGCATAACCGAAAGTCGTTACGCCGAGCAGCGCGCCTCCTAACGCAAGGGGCAAGAACGCGGGGCGTAGTGTACGAGGTCTTATCATCAGTTCGTCTCCTGTCTTCACTAAACAGCGTGACCGCTGTTGTCAATCACCTGAAAACCTTAGACGAAGATTGCCCGCTTCGCGTTAAATATTGCTGGCCAGTCAAACCTCTTCCGGCGTCTGGCTGGCTTCCCGCAGCGTGCCCGGCGCATGCCCAATAATGCGCTTAAATGCCCGGCTAAATGCCGCCAGAGAGCCGTACCCCAGCCGCAGCGCGACGGTTTCAATCGGCTGATTTTCGTGGCGAATGTACTGGATGGCCAGCCGCATCCTCAGCTCGCTGAGGTATTTTGCCGGGGTGGTTCCCGTCGCGGCCAGAAACCGCTCGGCGAACACGGAACGGGACGTGCCTGCTTCTTTTGCCAGATCCGCCACGCTCCAGTTCAGGCCGGGCTGCTGGTGCATAGCGTAAATGGCCCGGCTCAGGCGCGGGTCGCGCAGAACCTGCACCCAGCCGGTGGCTTTACCACAGCCGCCTTCAACCCAGCCGCGCACGATTAACGCCGCCACCACGTCGGCCAGGCGCGCGAGGATCCCGGCGTACCCGGCCTGACGCGCCACGGATTCCCGCTCCATCGCCGCCAGCAGCGGGTGGATCTCCGGCCAGGTGGACATCAGCCGGCTGACCATCATCACTTCCGGCATCGCCTTGATCAGCGGCTGCATCCCGCCCAGCTCAAAATCCATGCACCCGCTAAAGATGATGGTGTTCTCGCTTTCCGGACAGGGCTCGCAGGTGATGGCGCAGACCGAGCTGCAGATAGGCTCGCTCGGAAAGTCGCTGACCGGGGTAATGGTGGCCCGCTCGTCGGAGAGCAGGGCATGGGAATTGCCGCCGGGAATAAACAGGGCGTCTCCGCTGCTCAGCTGAAAGGCCGCACCGCTCTGCATTCGCAGCAGGGCGCTGCCGTGGCTCACAAAATGAAACTGCGCTTTGCCGGGGGCGTGGTGGAATGCGACGCCAAACGGTGCGCTGGCCAGGATCCGTCGGTATTTCACCCCTGACAGGCGCATGCCGCGTAAAAGTTCGCTGATCAGATCGGGTGACTGTACGGTCATGGCGCAACTCCGGACGAATAATCAATAAGTGGAGATTATATGTCATAGATCGTCCAGGGTGAACCTTCTATGCTTTTGTGACAGTTGTCACATTTTTATAACGGGAGAAAAACAGATGAATTCATGTGTCGCGGCGAGCGAGGCGGTAGCGCCTGCAAAACCCGCCTGGCGGGCCGTCTATTCACTGGGGCTGGGGGTGTTTGGTTTGATTACGGCAGAATTTCTGCCCGCCAGTCTGTTAACGCCGATGGCCGCGAGCCTGGGCGTGAGTGAGGGAATGGCCGGACAGGCCGTCACTGCCACCGCACTCGTGGCGCTGGTGACCGGGCTGCTGATTACCCCGGCAACCAAAAGTATCGACCGCCGCTGGGTGCTGATGTTTTTCTCGGTCCTGCAAATTATCTCCAGCCTGCTGGTGGCCTTTGCGCCGACTCTGCACGTGTTGCTGATGGGACGTCTGCTGCTGGGCGTAGCCATCGGGGGATTCTGGGCGATGTCGACGGCCACGACGATGCGTCTGGTGCCGGCGGACAAAGTGCCGAAAGCACTGGCGGTGATCTTCTCCAGCGTATCCATTGCCACGGTGGTTGCGGCGCCGCTGGGGAGCTATCTTGGCAGCCTGATCGGCTGGCGTAACGTGTTTATCCTCTGCATCCTGCCGAGCATGCTGGCGCTGCTGTGGCAGCTCTGGGTACTGCCGTCCATGAAGCCGGAGAGCAGCGGCAGCCTGAGCACGCTGTTCCGCGTGCTGCGTCGTCCGGGGATGATCGGCGGCATGCTGGCGACCATCCTGATCTTCAGCGGCCATTTCGCCTTCTTTACCTACCTGCGTCCGTTCCTGGAAACGGTGGGGCAGGCGAGCGTTGAGACCATTTCGCTGATCCTGCTGGGCTTTGGGCTGGCCAACTTTGTCGGTACCTCCGTTGCCGGGCATCTGCTGGCACGCAATCTGCGCCTGACGCTGGCGCTGGTGCCGTTCGCCATGGGCGTTCTCGCGCTCACGATGGTAGCGTTTGGTCATCTGGCCATGCTGGACGGGTTCCTGGTTGCGCTGTGGGGCTTTGCATTTGGTCTGGTTCCGGTGGGTTGGTCAACCTGGCTTGCCACTACCGTTCCGGATGAAGCCGAAAGTGCAGGGGGGCTGCTGGTAGCCTCAATCCAGCTGGCGATAAGCGCCGGTGCGGCCGGGGGCGGGGCGGTATTTGACCTCAATGGCGCCAGCGGCGTATTCGCGGGAAGCGGTTTCCTGCTGGTGATGGCGATGGTGATCGTGTTTATGGGTGTGAAAGTTAAAGCGGAATGAATTATTTGCCGGGTGAGCGCATGCGCCACCCGGCTTCAGGCTTACAGCCCTTTCTTATCCATCAGCACCGCCAAATCCACCAGGCGGTTAGAGAAGCCCCACTCGTTGTCATACCACGCCAGGATCTTCACCATGTTCCCGCCAATCACTAGCGTGGAAAGCCCGTCAATAATTGAGGAACGTGGGTCGCCCTGGTAATCGCTGGAGACCAGCGGTTCATCGCTATAGCCCAGAATGCCTTTCAGGGGCCCGCTGGCGGCAGCATTGCGGAACGCGTCATTCACCTCGTCGGCGGTCACGTTCCGGCTCAGCGTTACCGTCAAATCTACAATCGACACCACCGGCACCGGCACGCGCAGGGAGTACCCGGTCAGTTTGCCGTCAAGGGAGGGGATCACTTTCCCCAGCGCTTTCGCCGCGCCGCTGGAGTAAGGCACAATCGACAGCGCCGCCGCGCGTGCGCCGCGCAGATCTTTCTCCGGCTGGTCGTGCAGCGCCTGGCTGTTGGTGTAGGCATGGGTGGTATTCATCAGGCCATGCTCAATCCCGAACTGCTGATGCAACACCTGAGCGGCCGGTGCCAGACCGTTCGTGGTGCAACTCCCGTTACTCACCACAGCGTGTCGGGCGGGATCGTACTGCTCATGATTCACCCCCATCACAATCGTCAGGTCGTCGTTCTTCCCGGGAGCGGAAATGATGACGCGCTTAGCGCCGCCGTGGGTAATATGCACCGCCGCTTTTTCCCGCTCGGTAAAGAAGCCGGTGGCCTCAATCACCACCTCAGCGCCGACGTCACGCCACGGGATATTCGCCGGATCGCGTTCGCTAAATACGGCGATCCGCTGCCCGTCTACCTGCAGCGCGCCGTCTGCCGCTTCAACGGGTGCGGGCAGCTTGCCCAGAAGGGAATCATGCTTCAGCAGGTGGGCGAGAGTTTTACTGTCCGTCAGATCGTTAATGGCCACAATCTGCAGATCCGGGTTACCCAGCGCCGCGCGCAGGAAATTACGTCCGATACGGCCGAAACCGTTAATACCGACCTTAACCATGGTGCACTCCTTATCTCTGTTGTCTGGAGTCACTGTAGGCGTCGGGCCGATTGGCGTAAACGACAAAAAAGGATCAGATTACGCCATCTTGCGGCAATGGAATCGCTGGCGGTACTCGCCGGGCGTGAGGTGAAGCTGTTTCTCAAAGATGCGGCGCAAATTAATGCTGGTGCCAAACCCGCTTTGCTCGGCAACGCGTTCAAGAGAGTCCTGGGTCTGCTCAAGCAGCTGACGGGCCGCGGCCAGACGCGCCTCGGTCACGTAGCGGGCCGGGGAGACGCCCGCGTCGCGGGTAAACACGCGGGTGAAATTACGCGGGCTCATCGCCGCTTTCTCGGCCAGATTTTCCACGCACAGGTCGGCGGTGAGGTTCTGCAGGATCCAGGCCTGCAGTTCGCTTATCGGGCCCGATGCGCCGGGTGGCTGCAGGCTGTAACGACTGAACTGCAGCTGGCCGCCGGGACGGCGCAGATACATCACCATATCCTGCGCCACGTCGCGGGCGAGGGTAAATCCGTAGTCGTCTTCCACCAGCGCCAGGGTCAGATCGAACCCCGAGCTCACGCCGCCGGAGGTCCAGATGGGGCCATCCTGAATATACAGCGGACCGCCTTCGACGTGGATAGCCGGATACTGGGTTTGCATCGTCTCCAGCAGCCGCCAGTGGGTGGTCGCGCGGCGGCCGTCCAGCAAGCCGGTCTGGGCCAGCAGCATCGCGCCGCCGCAGATAGAGGCGACACGCCGGGCATGCGGCGCAGCGAGGTGCAGCCAGTCCACTACCGCCGTGCTCTCCAGCTCGTTCATGCCGCGTCCGGTAATGATAATGGTATCCAGCGGTTCACGCGGATCCAGCTCCGGCAGACGATAGTCCGCCAGCAGATTCAGGCCGGACTGGCCGTGGATCACCTGGTGAGGCTGCGTGGTGGCGATGATAATCCGGTAGCGGGGGTGGGAAAGCCCTTCCGGGTGCAGCCGGTTGGCCTGCATCAGAATGTCGGCGATACCGGCGGCTTCAAACAGCATGCCGCCGTCGGGAACGATAATCAGGATCTTCTTCATGTCCTGAAAAGTACCTTTATCACAGAATAAGTCAAGCGACGCGTGCGCCCCACGTTTATGGCAAAGCAAAGCGATTTAAGTTCTTTGTTATTTCAGGCGTTATCCCCGATCGTCAGGGCACTGTCTCTGGCGAAACGGCGTCTGAAGGAATGAGTCAACGAAGCTCCCTCTATTTACATCCGCAACAACGCGAACAAATCCGCCATCTCGCATCAGGTTTTATATGGCGAAGCGAACTGCCCACGTGGCTGTTGATTATCACTATTTATGCCGGCTGGTTTGCCACACTGACGTTCTGGCAAACGCTCGGCCTGCTGCCCGCCACGCTGCTGCTCATCGGGTTTACCGCCTGGTACATGTCCCTGCAGCATGAGCTGATCCACGGACACCCCACGCGTTTTGCCTGGCTCAACCAGCTGTTTGGCACGCTCCCGCTGGCGGTATGGTACCCGTATGGCCTGTACCGGGACTCCCATCTTGCCCATCATCGCCACCATAGCCTGACCCATCCGGTGGATGACCCGGAGTCGTACTATTTTACCGACGAGAGCTGGGCGCGCTTTTCGCCGTGGCGGAAACGCGTCATCCGCGCCCGGAATACCTTCGCCGGGCGGCTGATGCTGGCGCCGCTGCTGGATATCCTTCAGACGCTGGGCAGCGCCGCAGCGGTGTTTCGTCATCTTCACCTGCGGGCAATGACGATGTGGCTGGTTCACGTTTTGCTGCTGGTGGCGCTCTTCGCCTGGATGACGCATACCGGTTTTTCACCCGTGTGGTTCGTGCTGGCGGTCAGCTATCCGGCGCTGGCGCTGACCAAGGTCCGATCGTTTTTCGAACATCGCGCGGCGGACGATCCCCTTGCGCGCTCCGTTATTAACGAAGCGGGGTTATTCTGGCGGGTGCTGTTTTTGAATCTCAACTACCATTCAGTCCATCACGATCTGCCGGGCGTTCCCTGGTACGGGCTGAAGGCGATCTACCAGCAAAACCGGGAGGCGTACCAGCAGAGAAACCACGGTTTTCTCGTCAGGGGCTATGGTAAATGGTTGCGACAGTTCTGGGGC
The DNA here is from genome assembly GCF_043974075.1 of Enterobacter sp. ECC-019. Taxonomy (NCBI): domain Bacteria; kingdom Pseudomonadati; phylum Pseudomonadota; class Gammaproteobacteria; order Enterobacterales; family Enterobacteriaceae; genus Enterobacter; species Enterobacter sp. ECC-019. Next base: position 3,464,950 of record NZ_CP143759.1, on the reverse strand, counting down.
AGACCCGTCGACGTCACCGTTCACCCCGGAAAACAACCGGGAGAAGGGTATGAGTAACCTGCTGGCGTTTCCCATGTATGCCGTGGATCGTGCCGACACCCGCGCGCTCTGGCTGGTGGTAAAGGGGCTGCTGGCTGCGCGCGGTGTGTCTGTCGATCGCGACCCCGGCTGGCCGGAGTCCGATCTGCTGACCCACTGGCAACAGCCTGCGCTTATCCTCAGCCAGACCTGCGGTTATCCGCTGGTCACGCAGCTCCCGGACGTGCAGGTGGTCGGCTGTTTTCACTACACGGCACCGGGCTGCGAAGGGATCCAGTACCGCAGCTTTCTGGCGGTGCGCGAGGAGGAACGGCACCTGACGCTGGCGGATTTTCGCGGACGTCGTGCGGTCTGTAATTCCCCGGATTCCCAGTCTGGCTACAATGCGCTGCGAAAAAAAGTGGCTCCCCTGCTGAGCGGCGGTCCATTTTTCGCGCAAACGTCCTTTAGCGGCAGTCATCGCCAGTCGCTGAGTGATGTGAAACGCGGGGCAGGGGATATCGCGGCCATCGACTGCGTAACCTGGGCACTGCTGCAGCGCCATGAGCCGGAACGGCTTGCGGGGCTGGCGGTCATTGACCGTACCCCGCTGACGCCGGGACTGCCGCTGATCACCTCGCATAACACCTCACCTGAAACGCTTAACGCCATTCGCGATGCGCTCCACGAGTTGGTGAGTTCACCGGAACATCGGGAGATTTGCGACGCGGTGCTGATCGGCGGTTTTAGCGCGGTGACGCGCGAGGATTATTCTCAACTGCTTGGCAGTCTCTGTCTCTAAACTTTCCTCCATTTCATGAGGGCTTATGCAGATTGTTGTTTTTTGATCTGTAAATCAGAATTGTCTTTAAAGATGGTCATGGACATAAGTAATTGATAAGATTAAGTTGAAATGCGAAACAACTAAATCTTAACTATAATTTTTTTGTGAGGGACTATGCTAAGCAGTATTATACTTAATCTTGACGCACCTGAATATAAAGATGACTTTCACTCAGCAGGTGAGAATAATGAGCAAAGTGAACTTTGGCAACAAGATGCTAACATACGTTTGGTTTCTTTATTAGATAAAATGGGCAAGGAGGCTCGGAAATATAAAAAAGAGCATGAGTCTAGATATTCGCAATTTCTCGGGAAATTACATAGTTATCATCATGCAATTTTTGTTAGCGGAGCCAGAGGTACCGGTAAAACAGTCTTTTTACGTAATGCGCAGGCAGTCTGGTCGAAAAAAGAAAAAAGTCAAAGTGATTCCCCTAATCTTCATTTTATAGACGTTATCGATCCTACCCTTTTAAATATTGGTGACAGATTTTCTGAAGTCATTATCGCTTCTGTATATGCCTCGGTAGAAAAGGTTTTAAGAAGGCCGGAAAGCGATCAATTACATAAGGATCACTTCTTTGAAACTTTAAAGAAATTATCCAGTTCACTTGGGGAATCATCAGAATTGAATGAGTTAAGGGGGATAGATAGGATTCAAAAATATCGTTCTGGAATACACATAGAACGATATTTCCATGAGTTTCTAATTGCAAGTGTAAATTTATTAAATTGTGATGCATTGGTATTGCCAGTCGACGATGTTGATATGAAAATTGATAACGCATTCGGCGTTCTTGATGATATCAGATGCTTACTGTCTTGCCCATTAATACTTCCTCTGGTGAGTGGTGATGATGAGTTATATAAACATATTACAACAATGCAATTTGAAAATGCCTTAGCAGCAGGAAGAACGTCAACGAGAGTTAAAAATGCCGCAGAGCATCTTTCTTCAGCCTATCTGACTAAAGTTTTTCCATTCCACGATCGCTTGCCGTTGTTGCCGGTACAGCAACTCCTGCCAAATTTAGTGATAAAATATGGAAAGCAGCAAATAAGCTATCCGGGTTATGAAAAATTGATCAAAAGTGTATTCTACCCACTTTGCAACGGCAACGAACGTAGCACCATTTGGCCACAGCCCGATAGCGCACGAACCGTTTCGCAACTAGTCAGATTACTGCCTCCTGAAGAACTTTATTCTGGCAAGGAAAAATCAGAATCGCTATGGCGTAACTTCTATGTATGGGCTGAAGATCGTCGAGATGGCGTTGCGATCACGAACGCTGAATCGTATCTGAAAATTATGGAAATGTCCTCAGCCAGCCAGCTGGATTTTCACAATTTGCCAGCGTTTAATCCATTATTACAAAAAGAGCGTTATGCCTGGGCTGATAAAGATTTTTATTCTCAACAGCATGCCAAAATAAGAGAGCTACGTGCCCATGATACAAACTTTGAAATTTTAGAAACAGTTTTTCCTCAGGCAATGGTAGGTGTTCCTTCAGAGGAAAATAATATCCTGAGGAGTATGCCAGAGTTAGAGTTTATAATGGAGCCAATGTTTATTAGTAAAACGACGGCAGAAAATAAAAATGGTAATAAGGAATTACTGGCAATTTATACGCATAGGGATTACTATAGTCAGCAACAAAATCGAAGGTATCATATATTCTTTAGCCGTGCATTTGAATTGTTGTCATGGTCCATGTTAGCTATTACAAATAACTTACCTGAAATTTTTCTTGAAGAAAAAAAGTTCAAAGAGAGTTTTATTTCATTATTCTCGAAAGCGCCTTTTTATTCAATATTCGCTGTTAATCCAACGAAAGTTATTACTGAGGATAGCAGTGAAAGTGGAACGGATGACAATTTAGTTGAGTATGATAAAACTGTTTCTAAATTTACCAGTGACTTATACGAATGGTTTAATGATAATCGATTGCCATCACTTCAGGGGCTTAATTTAATACCGCTAAACAGTATGGTGTTCAATAAGGTATTCTCACAGCTTAACGTGCTAAAATTAAACTTGCTGGACAAGAAAAAGATTAAGGATGAACATCTTTCTGATTTGGCTCGTAGATTCCAGTATATTTATATTAATGCACTAACAACTTTCTTGAAAGAAGGTTTAATCATTAATGCCAATGTCGCGACGGGTGCCCGTTCTGATGTTGTGAGAAAATTCTCGGAATTTTCTAAGGCTGATCGAACATTGTTAAGAAACATATCCGGAGTAGTTTCAGCTAGTGGGAATAGAGCCCTTACTATCGAATTATTAACTGATTCTGATTATGCAAAATTAATACAGGCGATGTGGTGCAACCCGTTATTTTTTTCTTCGGATATTAATGAGTATCCTATCGGTGATACTATTTTTGAGGGAGATGCTAGTCATAGTTTAAAAAATGATTTTTTATCTGCGACATCTTTTAGTGAAATTAGAGTTCTGTATGGAATGGATTCCGGAAATGAAAGTATTATAACGTCTGAAGTAGTTGAGTGGGCCAGGGATAAAATAGATATTGCCAACATAATCTTAGATAAAATAATGAGCAATCCCAAAATGAAATCAAAAATTAAGGGTAATAATTTTATTGCCAGAATGTACAATGGTCTTACATTTGTAACTGAACATTACCGTTAGAGGATAATATGTTTAATCAAGATCCTTATTGGTTGATCCCAGTGATGACTTTGTCATCAGATCGCCTTTTTTATCACCATCTGATGAATCATGCAAATCAGCATTCAACTTTTACGAATGGTCTACAAAATGAGCGCAATATACTCGCTTCAGCCGCGCGTGATTATCAACATTACTATGGAGGACGACTCCGAAACGAAGATATTGTCAATAATATTAATCATTGGCGATATAAAGATTCATATATCAATGCATTAGATATTCTTACAGAATTGGCCAACCATTTTTTACAATGGCAGGGAGACTGTTTTGAAGTTAAGGGAGAACGACTCGAATCATGGTTGATGATCTGTTCTTTATTGGACCCAGCCTGGATAATATCCACCGCCTACAGTCAATTAGTGAAACAAAATGTTCTGTCAGAAGATGATCTGATATCACTACTGACGGGGAGACAATGTCCTTTTGCTTTTCCAGGAGAAAGGAAAGAGACTGCTTATGCCGATAATCACGTTCATTTCAATGGGCATGGTTATACCTCATTATCAATGCTCAGTTTCATCGATGGTGATTTCAAACTTAATAGAAAAATTAAATGGCCGCGAAGAGAAGAGTATACTCTTTTTGAAAGTGGGCTTTTAAATAAACACAAAATCCCTGGCTATTTGTCTGGTTATGTATCGTGCCTTGTTAAATTTTTATCTCATTCTGATGAGAATAAAGCTATAGAATATAGAGTGCTGGAAGATGCTTTACATGGTTCTTCTCATAAGGAAGATGTGTGGACTATACAGCAAGTTAAACAATTTCTGCCTTGTGTGACAATGCAGCAAAGGTTCTTACATGCATCTGTTAACGAGCGTTTTCGTGGGCATCATCGCTGGTTGCTTTTTTGCATTGCCGTGCTGACTGATACTCACAATACAGACTATCGAAATTGTTTGATGAATTTCGTTCGCTGCAGCAATGTATTACGAAATTATATGGTTGTATCTTCTGTTGGATTAGGACAATTTGTTGAGTATTTTACATCAGGGGTCAGACGGGCAGATAAAAAATATTTCGAAAGCGAAGGGATGAAGTATGATTTTCTTGAAGGGGTTTATAGAGAATATCGTGTGTCACCTGATTATGTCCTTGGTCAAAATAAGCCCAACATTTACCATAATAAAATTTCGGACTTCTATGCCCGGCATGAAGAAGAAAATATTCTCGAAAAATCGCATTTAGTTGTTCACTTTACTCGTGGCTACCCCGATAAAAAACGACCAAACGACAAAAGATTAGAAAGTTACAGAGCTAATCTTTTGAGTCAAGTGCGCGGCTTTGAAATGTTTAATTCTTCTGTGACATTGCAGGAAGATGCATACCAAAATAATATTGACGATATGCCCAAAACAATAGATGTCAGGCGCTTAGTCAGGGGGTATGATGTAGCGGGAAATGAAAATGAATTACCAATAGAGGTATTTTCCCCGGTGCTTAGAGTACTCAGGGCAGGCAAACACCCGAAAGGACTTTCATTATCGACAAGACTGCAGCGTCCCTTTATTACAGTACATGCCGGTGAGGATTATAGTCACTTGCTAAGTGGACTTAGGGCTTTGGATGAAGCCGTTGAATATTGTTTACTAAGCGAAGGCGATCGGTTAGGTCATGGTCTGGCGCTTGGGGTTAAACCAGCGAGTTGGGCAAAGCGTCAACGGCGGGCTTATTTAACAGCAGGACAACACCTCGATAATTTAGTATGGGCGTATCATCAAGCTGTTCACCTTTCACAACTTACGGTTGAGCATATTCCTGTAATGCATGAGTTACGTGATAAAATTCATTATTGGTCGCATCGGCTTTACAACACTGTTTCGACACCTGGCTTGTTATATCAGGCGTGGCTGTTAAGACGAAACTGGCCCGATTTCAATACGATGCAATCTGAACTTGCTAATTTTTATGAGTGGGTGCCCGATGCTGATTTGTTAATGAATGATGATGATCATAGAGATTTGAGCCCGAAAACGCTATGGCAACGGTATCTAGATAGTGGACTTGAAGAGAATAATCCTTTTAATCATATAATATCAGTAAATTGTCAGCCAGATGGTGGTGATAAATTCACCGGAGGATCTGTCGATACTGATATCATTTCTTGTGGGGAATTGAGATTATATGAGGCTATTCAGGATTTTTTGATGGAAAAATACTCAAGAAAAGGGCTGGTGATTGAAGCTTGCCCGACATCCAACATATATATTGGGCGGTTCGAAAAATATCAGGAGCATCCTTTATTTCGCTGGAATCCACCCAACCCGGATTGGCTAAAACCCGGTGAGAAATGCAATCGTTTTGGGTTAAGAAGCGGTCCATTAGCGGTATGCATAAATACTGACGATAGTGCGCTCATGCCAACCACAATCGCAAATGAACACCGTTTAATGAGAGAGACAGCCATCCAAAATTTTGGTATCGGATCCTGGATGGCTGATATGTGGATAGATGCGATACGAAAGAAAGGGATTGATATATTTAACAAAAACCATATGAATCAATATTGAAAACTATGATGCTATATTATTAATTTTAAGGAGAGATATGCAATTAATGCCTCTCCTTTAGCAATAATCGCCTTCATCAACAGGGCTATAAATCTCCTGCGCGTCGGTAAAACAGCGCAGCGCCAGCGAAGAGATGGGCTTCTGCCTGCGCATAATCAGGCCGACAGGGGCCTCAATGTTCGCATCTGCGATGGGGACAATCCTGAAATTGCTGTTCAGTGCTTCCAGCCCGTTGTTCAGCGGCATGACGGCGCAGCACACGCCGCTCTGAACCGCCTGAATGATCTGGAACGTCGAGTCGCTCTCGAAAACGGACGTCGGTTCGATGCCGGCAGATTTAAAACTGGCCTCCATATGCGCCCGGTAGTGCATCCCTTTGGTCAGGAACCCCAGCGGAAAATCCGTCAGATCGTGCCAGGTCAGCGTTGACTGGCCGAGCTGGAAATGGCGGACGTCGTGCAGCAGGCCCATCTTCGTTTTTGGCAGCTGGATAACGTCAAACAGACTGGTGTCGATGCTGTTGAGGTAGCAAATTCCCAGCTCAAGCTGGTTGCGGCTGACGCCGTCGGCAATCTGCGCTGAGGACATGGAATAGAGGCTATAGGTCAGCTCCGGGTATTTTTGTGTCAGCAGGCGAATAAAAATCATCGGATCCACGCTCGCCAGCGGCACCATCCCCAGACGTAATTCGCCCACCACCTGGCCTTTACACAGCGCGGCTTCCGCCTGCAGCCCGTCGTGCGCGGCCAGCAGGGCGCGGGCCCACGCGAGGATGCGTTCACCCTCCGGCGTAAACCCTTCAAAGCGCTGCCCGCGCGCAATCAGCACCAGCCCCAGCTCCTCTTCCAGGCTGCGGATGCGCATGGAGAGGGTCGGCTGGGTGACGTTGCACTGCGAGGCCGCTTTACCAAAGTGCCGGGTCTCGTCGAGTGCGATTAAATATTTTAACTGTTTAATATCCATCATATTCTCTGCGCGAGCAGCCTTACAGCATGCGGATCTCTTTTGAGCGCAGGGTGATGCGAACCGGAACGGATTTATACGACGGCGTACCGCTGTCCTTATCCAGATAATCAAGCGGCACCAGCACGTTGGCCTCCGGGTAATAGGCGCCGACGGTGCCCGGCGCGATGCTGTACGCCACCACGGTAATGTCTTTCAGACGCTGAACGCTGCCGGGGAGGGCGGTTTCAATATCCACGCGGTCGCCGTGTTCCAGCCCTGACTGCGCCATATCGTCTTCGTTCATAAACAGCACGTCGCGGCGGCCAAATACGCCGCGGTAGCGGTCGTCCAGGGCGTAAATGGTGGTGTTGTACTGGTCGTGGCTGCGCAGAGTGATCAGGCGCAAAACGTGCTCACCTTCGCCGCTGGCGTTCTCGTGAACACCGTCGAAAACCGAGAACATCGCTTTCCCTGTCGCCGTTGGCCAGATACGTTGCGTTGGCGGCAGCGGCATGCGGAAGCCGCCGGGAACGCGGATCCGCGCGTTGTAGTTCTCAAAGCCTGGAATGGTCTGCTCGATCAGATCGCGGATCCGGTCGTAATCCTCAACCAGCGTCAGCCAGTCCACGCGGGTTTTCGGCAGCGTGGCTTTCGCCATGCCCGCGACGATAGCAGGTTCTGACCGAAGCAGCGGTGAGGCGGGCTTCAGCTTGCCGGATGAGGCATGCACCATAGACATGGAGTCTTCGACGGTAATGGACTGACGACCGGTGGCCTGGATATCCAGCTCGGTGCGGCCGAGACACGGAAAGATAAAGGTCTCTTTGCCCACCAGCAGATGGGTGCGGTTGAGCTTGGTGCCGACGTGCACGCTCAAATCCAGGTTACCCATCGCCGGAAAGCCCCGCTCGTGAGCGGGCATCGCGACGGCAAAATTACCGCCGAGGCAGATGAGCGCTTTCGCACGACCGTCGATCATCGCCTGCGTGGCCTGCACCGCATCGTGTCCGTGGTGGGACGGCGGCTCAAAGCCGAAAACGTCCTTCAGACGGTTCAGAAAGGCCGGGGTAGGCTTCTCGCTAATCCCGACGGTACGGTTCCCCTGAACGTTTGAGTGGCCGCGCAGGGGGCAGATACCCGCGCCGGGCTTGCCGATATTCCCGCGCAGCAGCAGCAGGTCGGCAATCAGTCGGACGTTCGCCGTGCCTTTATTGTGCTGGGTAATCCCCATCCCGTAGGTAATGATGGTGGCATTTGATTTCGCATAGGCGTCGGCGACCTTCCCGAGCGCCGCCCGGTTCAGGCCCGACTCGCGCTCGATCTCGTCCCAGCGGGTTTGCGCGATATCGGCGGCGAAGTCCTCAATGCCCTGGGTGTGTTCGGCAATAAAGGCGTGATCCAGCACGTCACCGCGTTCGGCCTCCATTTCGAGAAGGTGTTTGGCGATGCCCTTCAGCGCGGCAGCATCGCCCCCGGCCTTCACCTGGAAATAGGTCGAGGCGATATCCGTGGAGCTGTAGGTCGCCATTTCAATCACGCTTTGCGGGTCGGCGAAACGCTCCAGGGCACGTTCGCGTAGCGGGTTAAACACGATAATCGGCACGTTGCGACGTGCCAGCTCGTGGAGCGTACCCATCATTCGCGGATGGTTCGTGCCGGGGTTGTGGCCGATGGAGATCACCAGCTCGGTCTTATCGAAGTCGTCCAGCGAGACGGTGCCTTTGCCGATGCCAATCGAGCGCGGTAAACCGACGCTGGTGGCCTCGTGACACATATTTGAGCAGTCGGGGAAGTTATTAGTGCCGTATTCGCGAGCGAACAGCTGGAACAGATATGCCGCTTCGTTGGAGGCTCGCCCGGAGGTATAGAACTCGACCTGGTCCGGTTCGAGCCCGCGCAATACTTCGCCGATGCGTTCAAACGCCTCGTTCCAGTCGACGGGCCGGAAGGTATCGCTTGCCCGGTCATAGCGCAGCGGATGCGTCAGTCGACCGTAGCCTTCCAGTTCAAAGTCCGATTTTGCCAGCAGCGAGGAGACGCTGTTTTCTGCCAGAAATGCGGGAGTCACGCGTTTGCTGGTTGCTTCCCAGGTCACCGCTTTGGCACCGTTCTCGCAGAACTGGAACGTCGATTTGTGTTCTTTATCGGGCCACGCGCAGCCCGGGCAGTCAAAACCGTCGGGCTGGTTGGTGCGCAACAGCGTGGCGGGGGCATCAAGGGTATCCATTTGGGTACGTACCGCAATGGCCGTCGCTTTTAATGCCCCCCAGCCTCCGGCAGGACCGTCATAGTGTCGGATACCTGGCACTGAGCGTCTTTTCTTATTCATACCCACTCCTGATTTGTTCGGTCACACAACGTCTGAACCCATAAATGCACTGCACAGGACAATAAGCGAAAGCAATGACGACCGGATGGCGACGCGCATGCGGTGCGGAAAAGTGCTTAATCTTAAATTGTTTTATTACAGTGGTTTATAGGATCTGGCGCGTAAATATTTAAAGAAATTATAACGAATTTTTAGCATTTTAATAATAAATCTTATCTATCGCCCGGTAGGCGAGATAGATGGGGGTGAGTAAGGAAGGATGTAGCACCGATAAAACTTCGAATGAAGCCTGTGAGCAGTAGAAATAGACAATGCTCGCAGCTGGCGGGGAATTGCGTGCATTTTTTGGTTGTGACAATGACGGGAAAGTTAACTCAGGCTTAATGATTAATGGTTATATTTTATGCCTGACAGGGTAATTATCACATCGTGAAATATAAAGTTATTTTGAGCCGTGAAATTAACGTGGCGCGGCATAAGCCATACAGAACCATTCTGAGCGTAAATTACGATCAATATTAAAGATACCCTGTTAGTGCAACAAATAATTCATCGTCAATATATTCTGCTGACATCACCAATACGCCAATTCTACTAATTATGGTAGTGGCGATAATAGCGGTATTGCGTTAATGAAAGTGGTTCTCTTTTGTGTTTTTGCTTTGTAAAACAGCGCATTATTTAGTTTTGCACTGAAAAAATAACACCTTTAAGGCCGTGTAGGATTTTTTATTAGGATTAATCCTATAATCTGCCTACTGCTTCATTTACCAACAGTTACGTAACGGTAAATATTGAATTGATGCGAAGCTCATGTAAACTTGTTTACCGTTTGTCAAAATATGTCAGGAAGACGCTGGGCCTTATTCTGAAGGGCTCGTGCGGTAGCTATGCCCTTAAAATAGTAACGCCCCGAAAATATCCTGGCTATTTTAACAATAGCACTTAAGTCAAACTTCACTCCCTTATCTTCATCATCGAAATATCGCTACGGAAAAGCATATGAGAATGCGCGTACTGTTTTCACTTCTGTTTGTAATGGCGGTGGCGGGCTGTAAAGCGCCGCAGAAACCTGTGATCAACGACGATACGATCGAGACCAGCCAGGTCAACGGCGTTACCTTAACCCACCGTCACGCCGTTACGCCGCCGGCGGAGTTCACGCCGGTTAACGAACCGTATCGTGCCATGTATCCTGCCTCCCTGATGAGCCGTCCTGACTTCGGCGGCAAAGTTATCCGCAATCTCGACACCGGAAAAACGTACGTGGTGCTGGGGCAGGTTGAACACTACTGGATGGCGCTTGCCGATGAAGGTAACGATCAGCTGATTGGTTACGTCCCGATGCGCGCCGTGATCAAGGCCGACCTGTACGACGCCGCCGTGCGTAAACAGGCCATTCGTCCGAAGACGCGTAAAAAAGCGACCTGTGTTGATGTCGATGGCAACAGCAAAGCCTGCAAAGACAGCGCTAACGGTACCTGGATCCTGAACTAAACGGCTTTCATGAGCGCATTTTTATGAATAATAAAAATTTTCATAAGCTGTGGTTATTCTTTTACGCGGTGGTTTTCGCCCTGGTCAGTGGTTGTACGTCGTCTTCACACAGCGACCCCTCCCGCTACAATCTGCAGTTTCAGGCTCATCCACAAATCAATGAATCTGCGCCGCTTAAGGTTCGGGTGCTGCTGCTGAAATCCGATGCGGATTTCATGTCCAGCGACTTCTACTCCCTGCAGAACAACGCGTCAGCCACGCTTGGCGCGAATCTGCTGAACAGCGACGTGTTTTTCCTGATGCCGGGACAGCTGTCCAAAACCCTCAGCGGGCAAAGCTCTCCGGAGGCCCGCTACATCGGCGTGATGGCGGAGTATCAGGTGCTGGATGGCAAAAAATGGCGCGTTTCACTCCCTCTGCCTGTGCCTGGCGAAAATCATATCTACCAGTTCTGGAAATGGTCCGCAGATGAACTTCAGGCCAACGTATTTCTCGACGTGAACGGCATTCGGGTCATCAGCCAGTAACGCGCTTCAAAACAGGAAACACATCATCATGACGAAAGCAGAAAAGGTCGTCTGGACCGAAGGCATGTTCCTGCGTCCACACCATTTTCAGCGGACTGAAAGTTATCTGCTCAACCATGTTCGTGAATGGGGTGCGCTGCAGCGGTCATATCTCTGGGGCTTTCTTGACGTTGAACTGGATGAAGCCATGCTTCGCCAGGGATGCATTGCCCTGAGCTACTGCAGCGGATTGCTGCCGGACGGCACCTTTTTCCAGGTCCGTAACGGGCGCAACGGTCCTGTACCGCTGAAAATTCCTGACAACCTCACCAATGAAAAGGTGGTTCTCGCGCTGCCGGTTCGTCGTGGCGAAAGAGAAGAGGTGATTTTCAGCGAGGAGCCGGCCTCGCTGGCGCGGTTTATCGCTTTCGAGCAAGAGGTGGAGGACGACAACGCCATGTCGGTGGGGGATGCCACCGTCCAGTTTGGCCGTCTGCGTCTGACCCTGATGCTGGAAAAAGACCTCACGGCAGAATGGACCGCCATCGGCGTGGCGTTTGTGACAGAGAAACGTAACGACAATCACGTGCGGCTCGACAACAGCTACATCCCGCCGATGCTCAACGCCAACAACAGCCCGCAGATCTACAGCATGATCAACGATCTGCACGGTCTGCTGGTGCAGCGCAGCCAGCAAATTGGCGGCCGTTTACGCCAGCCCGGCCGCTTTAATACCTCCGAACTGATTGAGTTTACGCTGCTGTCGCTGGTTAACCGTCATCTGGGCGAGGTTTCACATTTAAAAACCCTCCCGCTGCTGCATCCGGAAACGCTCTGGCGCAGCTGGCTGCCGTTTGCGACCGAGCTCGCCACCTGGACGTCGCAGCGTACCGCCGAAAGCGTGTTGCCGATTTACGATCATGACGATCTGGCAAACTGCTTCAGCAAACTGATGCTGATGCTGCGTCAGGGGCTGTCGCTGGTGATGGAAGACCATGCCATTCAGTTGCCGCTTAACGAACGCTCTCATGGCCTGAACATCGCCACGGTGCCTGAAACCAGCATGGTGCGTGAGTTCGGCTTCGTGCTGGCGGTTAAAGCCAACGTGCCGGGCGAACATCTGCAAACCCATTTCCCGGCGCAGATGAAGGTCGCGCCGGTCTCGAAAATCCGCGATCTGGTTCAGCTTCAGCTGCCGGGCATTATGCTACGCGCCATGCCGGTCGCGCCGCCGCAAATCCCGTGGCATGCCGGCTACAGCTACTTTGAACTGGAGAAGGGCAGCGAGCTGTGGCACGAGATGGATAAGTCCGGTGCATTCGCCCTGCATCTTGCAGGGGAGTTCCCGGGGCTGGATATGGAGTTTTGGGCCATCCGTAGCCCGACAGAATAATAAAGCGAGCGCTTAATATGCAGGAACGACAGGACACCGGCAGTGATGCCGCGTTTACCGGAGCCAGTAGCAACAATCAGCTGGTGGCGGCCGCCAATCCGCTGCTCAACGCTATTCCGCAGATCCGTCACTCGGTCTCCCATGACGATCAGGTGGCGTTACGCCAGCGTCTGATCGATGAGATTCGCCGTTTCGAAGTCCGCTGCCAGCAGGCGGGGCTGCCGTACGAAGTGATCGTCGGGGCACGTTACTGCCTGTGTACGGCGCTCGATGAGGCCGCGGCGCTCACCCCCTGGGGCAGCAGCGGCGTCTGGTCAAGCAACGGTCTGCTGGTGACGTTCCATAACGAAACCTGGGGCGGCGAGAAGTTCTTCCAGCTGCTGGCGCGCCTGTCGCAGAACCCGCGTGAGCATATTCTGCTGCTGGAGATGATCAACTACTGCCTGCTGCTGGGCTTCGAAGGACGCTATCGGGTGCTGGATAACGGCCGCACCCAGCTTGAAACCATCAAGCAGCGGCTGTGGCAGATGATCCGCGGCGTGCGCGGCAGCTATCCGCCGCCGCTTTCTCCCCATCCGGAAGATCGTCCGGTGCTGCGCAAGCTCTGGCGGCCGATGGTTCCCCTGTGGGCCTGCGTGGCGCTGGCCGGGTTTATCGCCTGCCTGTTTTATATCGTGCTTAACTGGCGGCTTGGCGATAACACCAACCCGGTGCTGGCGAAGATTTATCAGTCCCAGCTGCCGGAAACCACTATTCAGCAACCGGCCCGTCAGCAACCGGCGGTACTGAACCTGCGCGGCTTCCTGAAGCCTGAAATCGAGGCTGGTCTGGTCGCGGTGAAAGACGAAGCGGACCGCAGCGTCGTTATCCTGAAGGGCGACGGGCTGTTTGCCTCTGCCTCTACCGTCGTGCGTGACCGCTATGAACCTGTCATCAACCGCATTGCGCAGGCGATGAATAACGTCAGCGGCAAAATTCTGGTGGTGGGCTACAGCGACAACGTGCCGATCCGCAGCGCGCGCTTTGCCTCTAACTATGAACTCTCTCTGGAACGCGCCCGCTCGGTACAGAAAATGCTGCAGGGAAGCCTCTCTCAGCCTGGCCGCGTGAAAGCGGAAGGGCGGGGTGAGATTAACCCGGTGGCGCCGAACACGACGCCTGAAAATCGCGCCCGTAACCGCCGTGTGGAAATTACTCTGCTGGTGTCGCCTGAAAACACTCAGGCTGAGCTGAACGGATTGCCGCAAGGAAACTAAGGATGCTGACTACACTTCTTTCCATTTTGACCAACCGCATTCTGTGGAGCTTCCTCGGCGTAACGGCGCTTGCGGCGGTGATCTGGATGATTGGTCCCCTGTTGTCCATCGTGGACACCCGACCGCTTGAGTCTGAACAGAACCGCATTATCAGCATTGCCGTGGTCTATTTGCTCTGGGCACAGGGCCACATTCTACCGCGCCTGTACAATGCCTGGCTGAACCGCAAGCTGATGGACAAGCTCAAAGAGAACACCGCCAGCCCGGAAGCCGCAGATCCGCAGAAGCGGCTGAACAGCGAGGAGCAGATCCTCGCCAGCCGTTTTGATGAAGCCGCGCAAATGCTTAAAAAAGCGCACTTCAGCAAAGCGGGCCAGGGCGCACAGTGGACGCAGCGCTTCAGCACGCAATATCTCTATCAGCTGCCGTGGTACGTCATTATCGGCGCGCCGGGCTCCGGTAAAACCACGGCGCTGGTCAATTCCGGGCTGCAGTTCCCGCTGGCCGATCGTTTCGGTAAGACCGCGCTGCGGGGCATTGGCGGCACGCGTAACTGCGACTGGTGGTTTACCAATGAGGCGGTGCTGCTGGACACGGCGGGCCGCTATACCACCCAGGAGAGCGAGCAGGTGCAGGACGCCGGCGAATGGCTGGAGTTCATGGGGTTACTGCGTAAGTATCGCCGCCGCCAGCCGATCAACGGTGTCATCATCACCATCAGCATTTCTGACCTGCTTACCCAGTCTGCCGAGGCGTCCCGCCAGCAGGCGGTTAACCTGCGTCAGCGTCTGTCCGAGCTGCATGAACAACTGGGTATCCGCTTCCCGGTGTACGTGATGGTGACCAAGGCCGACCTGCTTAAAGGCTTCCGCGCCTGGTTTGCCGACTATGATAAAGCGCAGCGCGACCAGATCTGGGGCTTTACGCTGCCGTGGGAGCAAACCAAACACGCCGATTACGACCTGATGGGCAACTTCCAGCAGGAGTTTTCTCTGCTCCAGCAGCGCCTCGATGCCGGGCTGCCGGAAACCATGCTGAAAGAGCATGACGCGAAGACCCGCGCAGAAGCGTATCTCTTCCCGCAGGAGTTCGCCGCGCTGCGTCCGCTGCTGGCGGACTACCTGAGCACGGTATTCGCCCGCTCCAACTTCGAAACCGAGTTCTCTCCGCGCGGGATCTACTTCGCCAGCGGGACTCAGGAAGGCATGCCGTTCGACCGCGTGATGGGCGAACTGAACCGCGCGCTGTCGCTGCCGGAAGGGGGGGAGGCGGATAACTGGGATTCGGTTAGCAAAGAAGCGCCTATCCCGGGTGCTAAAGGTCAGAGTTTCTTCATTAAGAACCTCCTGCAAAACGTCATATTCCAGGAAGCCGGAATCGCGGGCGAAAACCGCTGGTGGGAGCTGCGCAACCGGGCGGTGATCTGGTCCGGATACGCGGCGCTCCTGGCCCTGCTGGTGATCCTCGGCGGTCTGTGGCTGACCAGCTATGCCAAAAACAAAACCTATCTGGCAGAGGTGGATGCGAAGGTGCCGCTGCTGGACCAGCAGAGCAAAGCGCTACAGAACCAGCCGCAGCGTGACCTGTTCGATCTGCTGCCGCTGCTGAATGGCCTGGTTGACCTGCCGAAAAGCGACGCGTTTGATGTTAATGATCCGCCGGTATCCCGCCGTATGGGGCTCTATCGTGGGGATGACGTCAGCGATGCTTCGCAGTCCCTGTACCAGAAAGCGCTGGATCAGATGCTGCTGCCTGCCGTCGCCATGCACATCACTACCTGGCTTCGCAACGACAACGGCAGCGATGTGGAATACAGCTATGAAGCGCTGAAAGCCTATCAGATGCTGTATCAGCCGAAGCACTATGACGGCAAATTCCTGCATTCGTGGGTGATGCTCAATCTGCAGCGGAATTTGCCGCAGAACGTCACGAAGGCGCAGCTGCAGCAGCTCGAATGGCACCTGACGCAGCTGCTGGAACCGAAAATTCAGGCCTCGCCGTACGCGCAGGATGAATCTCTGGTTGCCCGCGAAAGAGCGATGATCAACCAGCAGCCGCTCTCCACGCGCGTATACGGTCGTCTCAAACGCCTGCTGGAACATGATGAGAACCTGAAGCCGGTCTCCCTTTCCGACCTTGGCGGACCGCAGAGCGAGCTGGTGTTTTCACGCAAAAGCGGCAAGCCGGTGAGTGAAGGCGTCCCGGGCCTGTATACGCCGGACGGTTACTGGAAAAGCTTTAACGGCCAGATTGACAGCGTAACCACCGCTCTGCACGAGGACGACGCCTGGGTGCTGGGGGCCGCGACGGCGCAGGAGGATAAACAGCAGATCGATAACGCCGTGCGCCAGCTCTACATGCGCGACTTTATCGCCAACTGGGATCGCTTCCTCGCCGACATTCAGCTCAACAACAGCGCCGACCTCTCCCAGCGTATCAACACCGCGCGCCTGCTTTCCGGGGCAAACTCGCCGCTACGCCGTCTGGTGCAGAACCTGAGCCAGGTCCTGACGCTGTCACGGAATGCGCCAGCGCCGGAAGATGCGGATAAAGCGCAGGCGCAGAGCAACCGCGCCACCCGTACGCTGGAAGCCCTGTTCAGCAACAATGACGCTGCGCCGACCCAGGCCGCCGTTGTCACCCAGGCACCGGAACAGCTGGTGACCGACCACTATGCGCCGATGATTGAGCTGGCGCAGCCGCTGGAGAAGGGCGGGAAGATCATCGTGTTTGATGATTTTCTCAAGCAGGTGGATGAGCTCTATCGCTACCTGACCGCGGTCCAGGATGCGGCCAACAGCGGTATGCCTGCACCGGGCGGCGAGGCGATCAGCCGTCTGCAGGCCAGCGCCGGTCGCCTGCCGGGCGGTCTGCAAACCATGTTCAGCAATATGGCGGTGGGCGCCAGCAGCGATACCCAGCGCCGTGACCTCGAAAACGTGCGTAAGCGGATTAACGTTGAGGTGGGCGGTTTCTGCCGTCAGGCGATTGCCGGTCGGTACCCGCTGGTGCGCAGTGCCAGCACCGAGGTCACCCCTGACGATCTCGCGCGCATGTTTGCGCCGGGAACCGGGCTGATGGACGCTTTCTTCCGCGACAATCTGACCAATAAAGTGGATACCACGCAGGCAAACTGGCGCTTTATGCCGGGCATCGACGGTAAAACGCTGCCGGGAAGTGAAGGGCTGCTGAGACCGTTCCAGCAGGCCCAGTCGATTCGCGACGCTTTCTTTGCTAACGGCGCAACGACGCCGTCCTTCAAGGTGACGGTTCGCACCGTGCGAATGGATAACTCCATTCTGAACCTGACGCTGGACGTCGACGGCCAGTTGCTGCGCTACAGCCACGGTCCGCAGGCCGTGCAGATCATGAACTGGCCGGGGCCGGGCGGCACCAACCAGGTACGCATGCAGCTGGGGCTGGCTAACGGCAGCACGGCGACGCTGGTCACCAACGGCGCCTGGGCGCTCAACCGCTTCTTCGATAAAGCGAGCACCAGCCCGGGCGCGGGTAGCCTGAGCCGTCAGGCCACCTTCAGCGTCGACGGACATCAGGTCACGCTGGAGTTTGCGCCAAACAGCATTCGTAACCCGTTCCAGCTTCCCCGTTTCTCATGCCCATAACCGCAAGGACAGCCGTATGACGAATACCCCTGCGATGAACCGCTACAGCTGGTATGGCAAGTTACCCAGCGCCGGAGATTTTTTGCAGCGTCGCTTTCCTGACACTTTACAGCGCCAGTGGTCACACTGGTTCCAGGTCGGTCTGCTGGCCTGGCAGCAGGAAGAGCTGCGCAGCGGCGAGCGCCAGTTCCAGAAAGCGCCAGTCTGGAATTATGTGGTACCGCCTATGCTTGGCAGCCAGATGATCCAGATGGGCTGTCTGCTGCCCGGCCGCGACAGCGTTGGCCGACAGTACCCGGTTTGCCTTCAGCTGAGCTTCGCCCCGTCAGAGTGGTCGACCAGCCTGCTCAGCCAGGCCGAAAGCTGGTACCAGCAGATTGGACGCCTGGGGCTGCACGCGGTGCGCAATAGTTTTTCCGCCTCGCAGCTGGATGAGATGCTGATGACCATTCCGGCGCCGCAGCCCGTCGAGCCGCAAAAGCGTTCCGACATCCTTGATGTGATTGGCTATGACGAGGATGGCCAGAGCACGCTGGGCTGGCCTCAGGCGGCGGAGTGTTTTGATCCGCTGCGTCAGACCAGCTACTGGTGGACCAACCGCTGCGACGGTTACCCGCTATACACCCACGTGCACAGCGGTAACTTTACCGGGCAGCTTTTCACCCTGCTGTTCGATCCGGCAGGGGGCGCCCGTCCGGGGCGTCACGGTCTCTATCCGCCCATGTTTGAATAAGCAGGGATCTTATGAATATCGAAGAATTTCTCGCGCCAATAAGCCCCGAAAAACCCTGCGGCGAAAACCTGGAGTACGACGCCGACTTCCAGATCATGAATCAGGCCAGCCAGGGGAAAGCGGAACAGCAGTTTGGCGACACCATTATCCCGGCAGAGCCCGCTGACTGGAACACGGTAGAAAAATTCGCCACCAGCCTGCTGACCCGCACCAAAGATCTCCGCGTACTGCTGGCGTTAACCCATGCCTGGACGCGCCGCCGCGGTCTTGCGGGCTACGCGGACGGATTATTGCTGGTGCAGGAGGCGATCGCCCGTTACTGGGAAACCCTCTATCCGCTGCTGGAAGAGTATGGCGAAACCGACCCGTTCTATCGCATTAACGCCCTGGCGGGGCTGAGCGATAAATCTGACCTCACCGTCGCCGTGCGAAACGCCTCGCTTCTGCGTTCAAACGGCGATGAAATTTCGCTCCGGGATGCCCAGGCCCTGCTGGACGGCAGCAAGACGGAATGTCCGGACTATCCCGGCGGCCGTCCACGGCTGATTGACGAACTGGCCCGCGGCGACCAGCCGGGAACCGCAGCGGTTATCGTCATTAACGAACGTCTGCTGGCGATTCGCGCGCTGCTCACCGGGCATCTCGGTGAAAGCGGCGTGCCCGAGATGGAGCAACTGCTGAAAACAGTCGGACTGGTGGCCAGCGCGTGTCAGGTGACCGACATCAGCAAGCTGCTGCCGAACCGTGAGGCGCAGGCAGAACCACAGGCTGAGCAGCAGTCGGCGGCAACGCAGCCCGCTCAGCCAGTCACCGACTGGCGAAGCGTGCAGGTTACCAGCCGCGCCGACGCGCAGCTGATGCTGGAAAAAGCGAAGCAGTATTTTGCGCAGTACGAACCGAGCCACCCCGCACCGCTGATGATTGAACGGGTGCAGCGGCTGTCAGAACTTAACTTTATGGACATTATTCGCGACCTGGCGCCAGACGGCGTTAACCAACTTGAAAACATCTTTGGGCGCCGCGAATAACGCGTCCAGGCATTATGACGACAGGCATGGAGCCTGCCGTTTCACCTTCACCGCGCATCTTTGATGGAGAACATCATGGCAATGAGTAACAGTGGGCAGAAATTCATCGCACGTAACCGTGCCCCCCGCGTGCAGATCGAGTACGACGTAGAGATCTACGGTGCAGAACGTAAGATTCAGCTGCCGTTTGTGATGGGCGTCATGGCCGATCTGGTCGGCAAACCGGTGGAAAATCTGCCGGCCGTCGACGAGCGTAAATTCCTCGAAATTGACATCGACAACTTTGACGAACGCATGAAGGCGCTGAAGCCGCGTGTGGCGTTCCAGGTGGATAACACCCTGACCGGCGAAGGTAAGCTCAACGTGGACCTGACCTTCGACAGCATGGACGACTTCCTGCCGGATGCGGTGGCCCGCAAGGTTGAGCCGCTGAACAAGCTGCTGGAAGCACGTACCCAGCTCTCTAACCTGCTGACCTATATGGACGGCAAAAACGGTGCGGAAGAGCTGATCGCTAAAATTCTGCAGGATCCGACGCTGCTCAAATCCCTGAGCCAGTTGCCGAAAAATGACGAAAGCGCGAAAGGTAGCGAGGAATAATCGATGAGCAACCAGACTCAACAACATGAGCAGCAGGCGGGTCAGGCGTTCAGCCAGGATGAATTCAGCGCGCTGCTGAACAAAGAGTTCCGCCCGAAAACCGATCAGGCGCGTTCCGCCGTAGAAAGCGCGGTCAAAACCCTGGCGCAGCAGGCGCTGGAAAATACCGTCACCTTCTCCAATGATACCTACCGTACCATTCAGAACCTGATTGCCGGTATCGACGAGCAGCTGTCGCAGCAGGTGAATCAGATCATTCACCACGACGAGTTTCAGAAGCTGGAGAGCGCCTGGCGCGGTCTGAGCTACCTGGTGAATAACACTGAAACTGACGAGATGCTGAAGATCCGCTTTATGAGCATCTCCAAGCAGGAGCTGGGCCGCACTCTGAAGCGCTTCAAGGGCGTGGGCTGGGACCAGAGCCCGATCTTCAAGAAAATCTACGAGCAGGAGTACGGTCAGTTCGGCGGCGAGCCGTTTGGCTGCATCGTGGGCGATTACTACTTCGACCACAGCCCGCAGGACGTTGAGCTGCTGGGTGAAATGGCGCGCATCGGCTCTGCGGCGCACTGTCCGTTTATCACCGGTACCGCACCGGGCGTAATGCAGATGGAGTCCTGGCAGGAGCTGGCTAACCCGCGCGACCTGACCAAGATCTTCCAGAACACCGAGTACGCGGCCTGGCGTTCACTGCGCGAATCCGAAGATGCCCGCTATCTGGGCCTGGTGATGCCGCGCTTCCTGTCGCGCCTGCCGTACGGCATTCGCACCAACCCGGTCGACAGCTTTGACTTTGAAGAGCAGACCGACGGCGCGAACCACAACAGCTACTCCTGGGCGAACGCCGCGTACGCGATGGCCGCCAACATCAACCGCTCCTTCAAAGAGTACGGCTGGTGCACCTCGATTCGCGGCGTGGAGTCCGGCGGAGCGGTTGAAAACCTGCCGTGCCACACCTTCCCGAGCGATGACGGCGGCGTGGACATGAAGTGCCCGACCGAGATCGCCATCAGCGATCGTCGTGAAGCCGAGCTGGCGAAAAACGGCTTTATGCCGCTGGTTCACCGCAAAAACTCCGACTTTGCGGCCTTTATTGGCGCGCAGTCGCTGCAGAAACCGGCGGAGTACCATGACCCGGATGCCACCGCTAACGCGCGTCTGGCCTCTCGTCTGCCGTACCTGTTCGCCTGCTGCCGTTTTGCCCACTACCTGAAGTGCATCGTGCGCGACAAAATCGGCTCCTTCCGCGAGCGCGAAGAGATGGAGCGCTGGCTGAACGACTGGGTCATGAACTACGTAGACGGTGACCCGGCGAACTCCTCTCAGGAGACCAAGTCCCGCAAACCGCTGGCGGCTGCGGAAGTGCAGGTGCAGGAGATTGAAGACAACCCGGGCTACTACGCCGCGAAGTTCTTCCTGCGTCCGCACTACCAGCTGGAAGGCCTGACCGTTTCCCTGCGTCTGGTTTCTAAACTGCCGTCGCTGAAGACGAAAGACGCGTAAGAGCAACGTGCGTTTTGTGAGTTTCGCCCGGTGGCGCTACGCTTGCACGGGCCTACAATGAAACGTGCAATCTATTGATATCGTTGCTAAATATAGGCCGGGTAAGCACAGCGCCACCCGGCAGGAAAGACGGCTAAATTGTTAATGCTGTCCTTAACTGGTTCCAGAATAACGCACGGTAATAATGACTTCACATTCCTTCCGTTATTTCGGCGGAATGTAAGACTGTCAAATGACACGGGTCATTTGATGTGAGGCAGAGGTAAAATATGGACGGTTTTATTCAGCCCCATGCTTTCCTGTTTGCCATATAAGTGCTTTTTCGAAAGCAATATTGTTCATCCACGAAGAGTAGATATTATGGCTATTGATATGTTTCTGAAGGTCGAGGGTGTTACGGGCGAATCTAAAGATTCTAACCACACCGGCTGGACTGATATTACCTCCTTCTCCTGGGGCGCTTCCCAGCCAGGTAATATGAGCGTTGGCGGTGGCGGCGGTGCCGGTAAAGTTAACTTTAACGACCTGCACGTAAACGCGCTGATCGACAAATCCACCACCGCTATCCTGAAACACTGCGCAAGCGGTAAACACCTGACTAAAGTTGAACTGTCCGTTTGTAAAGCGGGCGGCCAGCAGGTGGAATACTCCCGCATCACGCTGGAAGATGTGCTGGTGACCTCTGTTCAGTACACCGGTGCTGACAACGGCGATACCGTTGGTGTGACCTATGCATTCCAGGCTGCGAAAGTGAAACAGCAGTACTGGGAGCAGACCACGTCTGGTGGTAAAGGTGCTGAAAGCAGCGCTGGCTGGAACATCAAAGAAAACAAAGAAGCATAATTGCGTATGTGACCGGGGAATTTTCCCCGGTCATTATCAACCGGGAAGGAAGATAGCATGGCAAGTTTGCAGGAAGGAGGCGCCCGTCCTCTCACCATTGGCGAAATAGCACTGGCGCGCTCGGTTTTTGGTGACGCAATAAAGTACTCAGAAGTTAAAGTCCATAATAAAAGCTATTTACCGTTTAATATGCAGTCGACAGATGTCGCGATGACTCCCAATGGTGAGCTCTATTTTCGCGAGCCGCATTATCGGGATGACTTTTCAATAGAGGTTCCGCGATATAAACACTGGTTTATTCACGAAATGGTGCATGTACTGCAGCATCAGATTGGAATGAATGTTCGAACCCGAGGCGCATTCAGTTGGGCAGCAAGTTATAATTATTCTCTGCCCCCCGATAAAAAACTATCGGACTTTGGTATGGAGCAGCAGGCTTCTATCATTTCAGATTTTTATTATCTGATAAATTACGGTCTGGGTGATTTCCGAAACATTGCAGGTTTCGAGGGGATTATCGGACCCGACCTGAAGGATAAATATCTGCAGGTATTATCGTTGTTTATTCAAAATCCTAAAGACCGGCGGGTATGGTTATGAAACAGTTACTCAGTGTTGTAGCAATCGCATTAACGGTGAGTGCCTGTGTCTCTCATCCTGCACAATATCAGTCGCTTACGGTTACGCTAAAGAACAACGAACCCTGCTTTGCAATTCCCGCTAACTCCGGGTTAGACGCGCCTGTCACCAGCCATTCGCCCACCATAATGAAACGCGCTGGAAATGAATGGAAAGCGATATCGCCGCCGTCAACGTTTAGCCCTGAGGTGACGTTAACGACCCAACAGTGTCACCAGTGGCAGGGGATTGCGTGGCAAGCGGGAGAATATGATGTTGCTCTGAAAGTGTCAGGGAAAAACGATTCTATTCGCTACGCTGCCCGTTTCACCTTACAAGAAGGTCCTTCAGGCCAGTTTAAGCTTACGCAGACTGAATAGAATGTATTAACCCCAAATGCTGCGGTTCATGCCCCGGGCGGATGCCGATATTCTCGGTATTGATGACTACTGTTTACCGGGTACGTACCAACGCAACATTCTGGAGCCTGAAATGAAACGTTTACTGCTGCTCGTGTTGGCATTAAATGCCTCTGTGGTTTATGCCCAAACGCTGCCTGATATCAGCGCTTCTTCACAGCAACAAATTTTTGAAAACTGGGTGCAAAACCGCTGTATCGGTAAGATTGCGGACAGCAAAGCTCTGAAAGCTGATGCAGAGGCCAGCGCCGCCGCCTGGCTCGAAGCAAGCGATTTGCCTGCTGAGAATTTTGAAAAAGCGGACAAGGTGATTGCTTCTCTACTGAAAGAGAAAGTGGGCGGTACTGAACCGGGTCATTATCAGGTTTTGAAGTGCAGCTTAATCGCCAATAGCGACGCGATTCGTTCGCTGAACTCCCTAAAGTAGCATTTCACCATTTATTTATGCATTAGACATAAGGAGTTTTTCATGGCAAATCAGTCAAACGTTGCTCCGGGTTACTGTGTGGTACAGCAACCAGGTACGCTTGATTTCCAGGCAAGACAACTGTTTGGGAATTCACGTAATGAAAAATCCGAATATTTTATGCAGCTGAATAAAGATACAGCTTGGGTTAAACCTGGGCAGATATTAATTGTTGCTGATCCGCAGGGCGTTAATCAATCTCATCAAATTAATGACTTGGCTATTGCCAAAAAGAAAGTAAACAACGCGCTTGCAACGATTGATGGGGATACGGCGGAATTTTTAAAGAATAATTTTGATAATATTGCTGCCATAACTGCATGGGGTGATACCTTAGTAGGAAACGCAAGCAGTGCGGGGGAGTCTTACTTTAAACAAATTGAAAGTATTTTGATTAAAATTGAAAAGACATATCAAAATCAGTATCGAACACAAGGTGCTCTTATTGGGCAGCAGTTTTATGCAGAACGTAATGCCCTCCTTGCACAACTCAAGCCGCTATTAAATAAACTAACGAAAAAACAGCTCAAATTTAGAGATTATGCGGATCTTAAAAGAGCATTGGGACTTTCCACAAAATCAATTGTTCATGAATGGAGTACGGTTGGTATTGGTGCGATTCCAGGGTACTCAACGTATATCGACCGGGCGTCCAAAATTACGGCTTATATGAAAGCAGGTGGATGGGTTGCATTAGGTTTTTCTTTTGCGAATACGACTAACGAAGTCTATCATGCATGCACCCTTGGTAGAGAACATGAATGTGGCAAGGTTGCAGTGAGCGAATATAGCAAATTTGGTGGCGGTGTTGCTGGTGCAGCGTTAGGTTCCTCACTTGCGGCTCCTGTTTGTCTTGCATTAGGCGTACCAACAGCGGGAACAGGCACCCTCGTTTGTGGTCTTGTCGTCGGCGCAGTGGGGGCCGCCGGGGGAACAAAGGTTGGAGGATTTGTAGGAGAGCAAATGAATAACTTAATATTTAGCGGGGAATAGTGTGATTACTGATAATATTTACTCTGCTTTTATTATCTGTGTTTTTGCCGTTTTTATAATTCTTGTGCTAACGTTCTATGTTGATTACCGGAAACATTCCGATCAGGTTGATAAAATCTATGAGTTGCTCATTCAGAAGAATTTTCTCATGGAAGAGGATTATCAGACCTGGAAAAATCTTGGGTTTTGGGGATTTGGTTTTCGCACCACAATTTTATCAAGGCTTGTGCGGGGCAAGCGTATAAAGTTGACTGAATCACGTTGGCTTGAACCTCAATCTTGCAACAATGTTTTATCTAACTTCGAATTATCCTGGATTAATTCATATAACAGAAAGGTTAAAGTTGCCACGGCTTTGTTTGTACTGCTTTTAATACTAGCAGGCGTTAATGAAATTTAATTATACATTGAAGATTTAAATAATGCTTTTTTTGGGTTGACCCCAAACGCCGCCGTTCTCGTCCCGAGAGCGGCAGCGTTTGAGCGCTAATCATACCAGCAGGAATACGCCATGCGATTCACGATTATTTCTACGAAACCCGGTCATCAGCCGCCGCAAAGCAGCTGTGATTTTTACGCCCCGGGCGGCACCATTGGGCGCGGTACGGATAACAATCTGGTATTGCCGGATAATGACCGCACCATCTCTCGTCTGCAGGCCATTGTTCACGTGGACGCCCAGGGCGAATGCCGCGTGACCAACCGTGGCAGCGTCACCCGCGTGGCATTAAATGACATTCCGCTGGAGCGAGGCCGTCAGGTTGAACTGCAGGATGGCGACATTCTCGGTATTGATGACTACCGTATCGAAGTGACCGAACTGATCCACGATACTCAACCCGTGAGCCGTATGGCGGCCAGCATGCATCAGCAGGCGCGTCCGACAGCCGCACCCGCGACCGCGCCAGCTCCTCAACCGAAACCGGCAAGTGCCGCACCGCGCGGGAAGGCCGAGCCGACCGCCGTGCCAACGGAGATCTGGGATAGCCTGATGCAGGAGTTCTCCATCTCCGACAGCATCTCCAGCAACCGTACAAAACCGCAGCCTGCTGCATCGCACGATCCGTTCTCCCAGCCTGCTGCCCCGGAGCGTAACGCTGAAGATCCGCTGGCGATGTTCAACGACAGCGATCCAAAGCTCGAGCGTAAGAATGTTGACCCGGACACGCTGTTCAGCGACGAAGCGTTGTTCAAAAAAGAGAGTATTTTTGACGACGTCACCCCGTCAACGCTGGTGCCGCCGGGCGAGAATAGCTCCGTTAAGCCAGAAGAAGAGGCGACGGATGAGCTCGATCCGCTGGCCCTGTTTGGCGGTAAGGCCAGCGCGCCAGCCGCGCGTAATGACGACCCGCTCGGGCTGATGGGCGGCGCACCGTTAACCCATCCGGATGACATTCTTGCCGAAAAGCCTGCGCCAGTGCCGGAACCCGAGCAGGAACAGGACGTGCTGGCGGATTCTCCGCTGTTCGCCCCTGAGCCGCAGGAAGAACCGCGTGCTGAACAAGAGCCCGCGCGACCGGATTACGCAGGCTTCACCATGCCAACGCCACAGGCCGTTGCGCGCAGCAGCGCTCAAGCTCCGAAGGGCCGTCTGCGCATCGATCCGGTCAATAACGCTGCCGCCCCAACCGCCACGGCGAACAGCGGTGAGAAGGGCGAAGTGCTGCAGGGCGAGCTGCTGGAGGCGCTGCTGGAAGGGATGGGTCTGAGCGAAATGCAGCCCGTCCCGCAGTTCGACCGTGAAAATATGCGTCAGCTGGGGCAGATCCTCGGCATGTTCTCTCAGGGGACCGTGGCGCTACTTTCATCACGCTCCATTCTCAAGCGCGGTGTGAAAGCCGATATGACCATGGTGCTGGACGACGCCAACAACCCATTCAAGCTGTTGCCGACCGGCAAAACCGTGCTGATCCAGATGTTCGGCACCCCGATGCCGGGCTTTATGCCGCCGACAAAATCCGTGCGCGACGCGCTGATCGATCTGCAGGCGCACCAGCTGGGCATGATCTCCGGTATCCGCGCCATTATCGCCGCGATGCTGCAGTCCTTTAATCCGGAACAGCTGGAAGAGCAGGCGAAGCAGAACGGGATGACCTCTCGTCTGGCGCTGCCGGGCAGCCGCAAAGCCGCCCTGTGGGACTATTTTGTGCGCAGCTATGGCGAGACGGCTGGCGAGATTGAGGATGACTTCCACACCCTGTTCGGCGAGGCCTTCCTTCATGCGTACGACATGGAGGTAAATCAGTACAAAGACTCACAGAGCGGATCGGAAGACAAATGAATATCGCAACGGCTTCTCTCTCCCGCCAGGGGACGCGCGCCAGCAACCAGGATCAGACGGGAGAAACCATAGGGGAACGTTCAGCCTGCTTTGTCGTCTGCGACGGCATCGCGGGCCTGCCGGGCGGTGAGGTGGCTGCAGAGCTGGCCCGCAACAGCATTATCTCCCGCTTCGATGGCGACAAGCATCTTAACGCGCAGCATATCCGCGACTACGTGCAGACGGCGAACCGCACTATCCTCAGCGAACAGCAGGCCGTGCAGGACTATCGCCGGATGGGCACGACGCTGGTCAGCTTGTTCATTGACCGTGATTACGGGCTGGCCTACTGGGCGCACGCCGGAGACAGCCGCCTGTACCTGTTTCGCCGGGGATGGCTGTGGCATGTGACCACCGACCACAGCCTGGTGCAGCAGATGAAAGATGCCGGGCACCAGACTGACAACCTGAACAGCAACCTGCTCTATCTGGCGCTGGGGATTGAAAACGGCGGGCCGGAAGCGAGCTACAGCGACGTGGTGCAGGTTGAAGACGGCGATGCCTTTTTATTGTGCACCGACGGGTTCTGGCACGGCGTCAGCGAAGAGCAAATGAAGCAGTCGCTGCATATGGTCAATACGCCGCAGGAGTGGCTGACCTTAATGAACCAAATCATTCAAAAGAATGGCGAACAGGAAGGGAATGCTCAGGATAACTATACTGCCCTGGCGGTATGGATGGGCAACCCTCAGGACACCACTTTGCTGCACACCCTCTCTGACGCAGCACAATTTCTTCCCTGCGGAACTGATTAGACACACAAGGAACGATATGAAACTTTGGCTATCGGGTTTGGCACTTCTGGCGGTCACCTCCACCGCGCAGGCTGAGAATTTCCGCATCGTGCAGTCTCCTGCGCAGAAGCTGGATATCTGGATCGACAACATCAAAGACAACACGCCGCAGAGCTGGTGTAAGCCTGAGGTGGCGCTGCGTATTGTGGCGAACGGCAAGAAAGACGTCTCCGTGCTGGAGAACTTTGTACCGCGTCTTGGCGCACTGCTGGAACACCAGTGCAGCAAAGTGAATAAACTTAGCTGGACGCTCAACGATCCGGCGGGTACCACGCTGGCGCAGGGCTCGGCAGGCAAAGCGCAGGACTGGGCGCTGGTGGTGAAACAGGAGCAGGCTGCGCCTGCTGCGACCGTCACTGCAACCCCAGCCAGCGGCGCGTTACTGCCGCCAGACCAGAACGTGGCATCCCGCACTGTCGCCGCTGACCGCACGCCGTGGCAGGAATTTACCCTGCAGGACGGCTGCCACCTGCGCACCTTCTGGGAAGGAGGCGCGTCCGCACCGGCGCTCTTTATTCCGGATTCTGACACCACCCGCTGCGGTAACGGCAGCTGGCTGAGCGGACACACCGTTGTTTCGCAGTCCCGCAACGGCGGACAGAAAGAGATGGCGGTGACCTACATCCATGGCTTCCCGGTGACCGGACTGAATCAAAGCGCCGACCCTGAAAACGCGCTGATCACCTCCGTCAACAAAGAGCGCATGGTATTCAGCACGCCAAACAGCGACCAGAGCTGGATGATCCTGCCTTACGATAACGCCCTGAACAGCTGGAAAAGCAACGGCACCGTAGCGGTGGAGATTTCCCGTGAAATCGCCAGCGATGATGCAAAACTGCAGGCGCGTATCGCGGCGGTGAAAAAGACCTGGAGCGCCTGGGTCGCACCCGGCACGCCGCTGAATATCGTTCTGATTGACACCCTGCGTCCCCAACTGCGCGATCCGGCCGTCGGCGCGTGGCGCGCGGCGAATTAAGGAATGGCTATGAATACGCTCTATCAACGCCTGGCGGGCGAGTCGCTCAACGATGCGCTGGCGCGCCTTGAGGCTGAAATCAAAGCCCGTCCGGCGGATGCCGACCTTCGCGCCGCGTTCGTGCAGTTTTTAACCCTCAGCGGCAACTGGACGCGTGCGCTGACCCAGCTGAAAAGCTGGCTGGCGCTGAAGCCTCAGGCGAAGCCTACCGTCACGCTGCTGGAGCAGTCCATTCAGGGCGAGCTGCAGCGCGCGCAGGTGATGGCGGGGCAGGCGCGTCCGGCCATGCCTGAAGCCCAGTGGCCGTGGCTGACTACCCTTGCCGCGGCGCTGAGCGAGGAGGGCGATCGCGCCCGGGCGCTGCGTCTGGAGGCCCTCGATCGGGCTGAGGCCACCGCCGGCCAGATTATCCTCGAAAACGAGGAGACGCAGGCTTTCGAGTGGCTGATGGATGGCGACGCCCGCCTCGGCCCGGTCTGCGAAACCATCGTGAACGGCCGTTATTTCTGGCTGCCGTTTAGCGCTATCGCGGAGATCCGTTTCCAGGCGCCTGCCAGCGTGACCGATCTGGTCTGGCGTCACGCGCTGGTGCGCCTGACCGACGGTACGGAGCAGGTGTGTCAGATCCCGGCGCGTTATCCTTTTGCTGCCGATGCCACTGATGCAGTTAAACTGGGCCGCACCACCGAATGGCAGCCGCTCGACGAAGACGGCACCCTTTACGAAGGTGTGGGCCAGAAAGCCTGGCTGAGCGAGCAAAGCGAAAACCCGCTGCTGTCCTTAAGCCTCGTGACGTTTGCGACGGATGGAGCCGATGAGTAATCCCGCTGGCGAAGGCGATCTGCTGCGCAGCGGCTGGCAAGCCCGCAGCAAGCAGGAGAAGGTGGTGGCGCGCGACAAAATGCAGCCCTCGCTGCTGGATCGCCTCACCGATAACGACCCGGAAAAAAAACGCGAGTCGGCCAACAGCAATCTGATCACCCACGCCGCTCTGCGCCGCAATGTGCTGCGCGATCTGCAGTGGCTGTTTAACACCATTAACCACGATGCCTCCGGCGATTTGAGCGCCTTGCCACACGTGAACCGCTCGGTGGTCAACTTCGGCGTCGCGCCGCTGGCCGGAAAGAGAATGTCGGATATCGAATGGCACGATATCCAGCGCAAGCTCACCGAGGCGATCATCAATTTTGAGCCGCGCATTTTGCCGCAGGGGCTGCAGGTCCGCTGCGTGTCGGATACCTCCTCGCTGGACCTGCACAACGTGCTCTCCATCGAGATCAAAGGGCGTCTGTGGTGTGTGCCATACCCGCTGGAGTTTCTGTTTCGTACCGATGTCGATCTGGAAAACGGCCATTTTGAACTGAAAGATGCGGGGTAATCATGGAAAGTAAACTGCTCGAATATTACAACCGTGAGCTGGCCTATCTGCGCGAAATGGGGGCCGAGTTTGCCGAACGCTACCCTAAGGTTGCCGGACGGCTGGGCATGCGCGGCATCGAAGTGGCGGACCCGTATACCGAACGTCTGATGGAGGGCTTCGCCTTCCTGACCTCCCGCGTGCAGATGAAAATGGACGCGGAGTTTCCGCGCTTCTCCCAGCGTCTGCTGGAGATGATTGCGCCTAACTATCTCGCGCCCACGCCGTCAATGGCGATCGCGGAGATTGAGCCCGACAGCAGCCGGGGCGACCTGAGCAAGGGCTTCATTGTGCCGCGCGGTACCATGATGGACAGCCTGGCGCTGAAAAAAACCGGCGTGACCTGCAGCTATACCACGGCGCACGAGGTCAACCTGCTGCCGCTGAAAATCGACAAGGTCGAGCTGGGCGGCGTGCCCGCCGATCTGCCGCTCGCGCAGCTGGGGCTGAGCCAGCAGGGGATCAAAAGCGCTCTACGGATCCGCATCGCCTGCGACGGCCCGCAAAACCTCGGGCACCTGGATTTCGACCGTCTGGAATTTTTCCTCGGCGGTCCGGATATTGAAGCGCTGAAGCTGCTGGAGTTGGTGATGGAGCACCACGTCGGGATCGTCTGTCAGGCGGTCAGCCCGCAGCCGCAGCGACAGCTGCTGGCGTCTGACGCGCTGCGCCAGGAGGGCTTTGAGCCTGACCAGGCGCTGCTTCCGGACGATCTGCGCAACTTTGACGGTTACCGCCTGCTGCAGGAGTATTTCGCGTTCCCGGCCCGTTTCCGCTTCATTAGCCTCAGCGGCCTGAGCACGCTTATCCAGCGCTGTGAAGGCGAAAAAGCTTTCGACATCTTCATTCTGCTGGATAAGTCGGATGAACAGCTGGAGCGCGTGGTCGATGCCAGCCATCTGGCGCTGCACTGTACGCCGGTCATCAACCTGTTCCCTAAGGTCGCGGCGCGTCAGAAGCTGAATGAAGGCCAGCATGAATACCATCTGGTGGTGGATAACATCCGTCCGCTGGATTATGAAATTTACGCGGTCAAAAAAATCTATGGCAGCGCGGACGGTCAGCGTGATGACCAGACGTTTCGTCCTTTCTGGAGCACCTGGAGCGGCGATGCGGGCAACTACGGGGCCTATTTTTCTCTGCGCCGCGAACAGCGCGTGCTCTCCGAGCACGCGCTGCGCTACGGCACCCGTACCGGCTATATTGGCTCTGAGGTCTTCGTCTCGCTGGTGGATGAACAACACGCGCCGTGGCAGGAAAACCTGCGCTATATCTCTGCCGAGGTGCTCTGCACCAGCCGAGATCTGCCACTGATGCTGCAGCAGGAGCTCGGGCAGTTCATTATGGCCGATTCCATGCCGGTGAAATCCCTCACGCTGCGTAAAGGCCCGACGCCGCCGCGTCCGGCGCTGGCCGAAGGGTTCAGCACCTGGCGGCTCATCAGCCAGCTGCAGATGAACTACCTCAGCCTGATGGACAGCGAAAACGAAGACGGTGCGGCCGCGCTGCGCCAGCTGTTAGGGCTGTACGCCAACCTGGCCGAAACACCCGTTGCGCGTCAGGTGGAGGGGGTACGCCACTGTGTGCTGGAGCCGGTACACCGCCGGGTGCCTGAGCCCGGCCCGGTTGTTTTCGCCCGCGGGATCGGCATTACCCTGACTGTCGATGAGCGAGCCTTTTCCGGCGCCAGTCCGTGGCTCTTCGGCAGCGTAATGGAACGACTCTTTGCCCGTCTGGTGTCCATCAACAGCTTTACGGAGTTCACCCTGAAAAGTCAGCAGCGCGGCGAGATTGGCTACTGGGCACCGCGCATGGGTAAAAG
This sequence comes from Enterobacter sp. ECC-019, assembly GCF_043974075.1. Lineage (NCBI taxonomy): Bacteria > Pseudomonadati > Pseudomonadota > Gammaproteobacteria > Enterobacterales > Enterobacteriaceae > Enterobacter > Enterobacter sp. ECC-019. The sequence continues at coordinate 3,432,803 of NZ_CP143759.1, read as the reverse complement.
GGCGCTGATATGAGTGACACAGCTGCACCGCTGCGCGTACATCGCCTGACCCGGCTGCCGGATGCTTTCTGGAGCGGGGTCCGCGAGACGCCCTGGCGCTACGATCTGTTTCAGCTGTTAAGACGCATTGATGCTCAGGGCGGCGAGCGCTACCCGCTGGGACGCGCGCCGTTGCCGAAATTTGAGCCGCTGCGCATCGGCCAGCAGCCGTCGATGAGTTTTGCGCCGTCGACGCTGGCTCAGGTCCGCCAGCGGGAGGAAAGCGGGCTGCATGAGGTGTCTATCCTCAGCTTCGGCCTGTTTGGCCCGAACGGCCCGCTGCCGGTCCACATGACCGAATACGCCCGCGAGCGTATTTATCATCATCAGGACACCAGCCTCAGCGCGTTTGCCGATCTATTCCATCACCGCCTTGCGCTGCTGTTTTACCGCGCCTGGGCGGATGCGCAACCGGCCGTCTCTCTGGATCGCGCCGATAACAGGCGCTTTGAGGGCTACCTGGCGTCGCTGATTGGCATGGGGCAGCCGGGTCAGATGAACAAAGGCAGCCTGAGCTCGCATGCCCGTTTTGCCCACGCCGGACACCTGACCCGTCACGGGCGGGATCCGGAGGGGCTGGAGAAAATCCTGCGCAACTATTTTAAAGCGCCGGTCAAACTGGTGAGCAACGTGCCGCAGTGGATGCCGCTTTCCACGCGCGAGCAGGCGCAGCTGGGAGCAGGACGCCGCATGCCGCGCATGGGTGAGTCTGCTTTTCTCGGTATCGCCGTCCGCGATGTGCAGCATAAGTTTCGCATCGACATTGGCCCGCTGAGCGCGGAGGAGTACAACCGCTTTCTGCCGGGTGAAGCGTGGGTCACCGAGCTGCGCGACTGGGTGCGTCAGTACGCCGGGGTGGAGTTTGAATGGGAAACGCGGGTGATCCTGCGTGAAGACGCGGTGCAGGGCACCACGCTCGGCAGCAATGGGCGATTAGGCTATAACACCTGGCTTGGCCTTCAGCCGCAGCCTGTCCCGCGTGGCGATCTGGTGTATTGCGCAGAGCGATAATTTTTCTAACGCATTGTTATCAATGGAACCGAACATGTCAGAAATTAGCCGTGCCGTGCTTTTCGGCAAACTGGATACGCTGTTATTTACCTCTCTGGAAAGCGCCACCGCGTTCTGCAAGCTGCGCGGCAACCCTTATGTTGAGCTGGTGCACTGGCTGCATCAGCTGATGCAGCAGCAGGATGGCGATCTGCAGCAGGTCATCCGCCACTTTGCCCTTGATGAACAGCAGCTGACGCGCGATATCGTGGCGGCGCTGGATGTCCTGCCGCGCGGGGCGAGTTCAGTTTCCGATCTCTCCGAACACATCGACAGCGCCGTGGAGCGCGCCTGGGTCTTCGGCTCGCTGAAGTTTGGCGTCAGCCGTATTCGCGGCGGCCATTTGCTGATCGGCATGCTTAAAACGTGGAACCTGGCCAACCTGCTGAAAAGCATCTCGGCGCAGTTCACCCGCCTTAACGTCGAGGTATTGATTGAGCAGTTCGATACCATCTGCGCCAACAGCAAAGAGACGCAGCAGGCCGCTGCCGCTGCCGACGCACCTGCGGGTGCGGTACCGGCTGCACAGGGGACGCTGGCCCAGTACGGTCAGGACCTGACCGCCCGCGCTCGCGAAGGGAAGATTGACCCGGTTGTCGGGCGCGACGAGGAGATCCGCCAGATGGTGGATATCCTGATGCGTCGCCGCCAGAACAACCCGCTGCTGACCGGGGAAGCCGGGGTCGGCAAAACTGCCGTCGTTGAAGGGCTGGCGCTGCGTATCGCCGACGGCGACGTCCCGGAGCCGCTGCAAAACATTCAGCTCTGGCTGCTGGATATCGGTATGCTGCAGGCTGGCGCTGGGATGAAGGGCGAGTTTGAAGCGCGTCTTCAGGCCTTAATCAATGAAGTTCAGTCCAGCGCGACGCCGATAATTTTGTTCATCGATGAGATCCACACCCTGATCGGTGCGGGTGGGCAGCAGGGTACCGGCGATGCCGCCAACCTCCTAAAGCCCGCGCTGGCGCGCGGGCAGCTGCGAACCATCGGCGCGACCACCTGGGCGGAATACAAAAAGTATATTGAGAAGGATCCGGCGCTGACCCGTCGCTTCCAGACGGTGCAGGTGCACGAGCCGGACGAAGCTAAAGCCGTCCTGATGTTGCGCAGCACCGTCTCGCCGCTGGAGACGCACCATCAGGTCCTGCTGCTTGACGAAGCGGTCAGCGCAGCGGTGAAGCTGTCCCATCGCTATATCCCGGCGCGCCAGCTGCCGGACAAAGCCGTTGCGCTGCTCGACACCGCCTGCGCCCGCGTCGCGGTTAGCCAGAGCGCGCCGCCTGCGCAGCTCGAAGACTGCCTGCGCCATCTTGCCGCGCTGGACGTGGAGATTGAGATCGCTGAACGCGAAGCGCGCGTCGGTGCAGGTGATGCTGAGCGCGTAGCGACGTTACGCATCGAACGCGACGCGTATGAAACAAAACGCGAAGCCCTGGCCCGGCGCTGGGAAGAAGAACGCAGCCTGGTGCAGGAGATTATTCGCCTGCGCGCGGCGCTGTTCGCGGCGGGCGATGAAGATAGCGCCGAGCTGCGCGGCCAACTGGCGGAACAGCAGCAGGCGCTGAACGCCTTACAGGGCGATGAACCGCTGCTGTTTGCAGCTGTGGATGAAAACGTGGTTGCCGCGGTGGTCTCTGACTGGACCGGGATCCCGCTGGGCCGGATGGTGAAAAACGAGATCGACGCGGTACTCAACCTCGCCGACACGCTGAACCAGCGCGTTATCGGCCAGCGTCACGGTCTGGATCTTATTGCCCGCCGCGTGAAAACCTCGCGGGCGAAGCTCGACGATCCCAACAAACCGGTGGGCGTCTTTATGCTGTGCGGCCCGTCCGGGGTCGGTAAAACCGAAACCGCGCTGGCGCTCGCGGAATCCCTGTACGGCGGCGAGCAGAACGTTATCACCATCAACATGAGTGAGTTCCAGGAAGCGCACACCGTTTCTACCTTAAAAGGTGCGCCTCCGGGTTACGTAGGGTATGGTGAAGGCGGCGTGTTAACCGAGGCCGTGCGCCGCCGCCCGTATAGCGTGGTGCTGCTGGACGAAATTGAAAAAGCGCACCCGGACGTCCACGAAATCTTCTTCCAGGTCTTTGATAAGGGCTGGATGGAAGACGGCGAGGGGCGTCACATTGATTTCCGTAACACCATAATTATTCTGACGTCTAACGTTGGCACCGACCTGATTAGCGCCATGTGCGCCGATCCGGAGCTGATGCCGGAGCCTGAGGCGTTAAGCGGGGCTCTTCGCCAGCCGCTGCTGGAGGTATTCCCGCCAGCGCTGCTGGGCCGCCTGCTGGTAGTGCCGTACTACCCGCTCAGCGACGAGATGCTGGGGCTGATTGTTCGCCTGCAGCTCAAGCGCATCCAGCGTCGTCTGGAAGAGAATCACAGCATTATTTCTGAGTTTGACGACAGCGTGGTGGAACAGATTGTTCAGCGCTGTACCGAGGTGGAGTCCGGCGGCCGCATGGTGGACGCTATTCTGACTAATACCTTGCTGCCTCAGATGAGCCAGATCTTACTTACTGCCAGCCGCAGCGACGAGCAGTACCGACGTCTGCACGTCACCTGCGAGCAGGGCGAGTTTCACTGTCAGTTTGCCGCGTAATAATCATCAAGAGAACTGTAAAAGATGACGGATAATGATAACAATCGGACTGTCCCAAACGCGCTCCCGGTCGGGTACCGCTTCAACGAGTTTGAAATCAAAGAGGTGATCGGCGGCGGCGGTTTTGGCATCGTCTATCGCGCGTGGGATCACCAGCTCGAACGTACTATTGCTATCAAAGAATTTATGCCTTCCTCGCTCGCCGTGCGCGGCGACGACATGACCCTGGTGCTGCGCAGCGAGCGCTTTGGCAAAGCGTTTTCCGCAGGCCTGAACAGCTTTATTCAGGAAGCCCGTCTGCTGGCGCGCTTTAACCACCCGAACCTGCTGCACGTCCTGCGTTTCTGGGTGCAAAACGACACGGCCTACATGGGGACGCTTTTTTACAGCGGCACCACGCTTTCGCGCCTGCGCGAACAAAAACCAGAGCTGATCAATGAAGCCTGGATCCGCCGCACGCTACCGATGCTGTTCGGTGCGATCAAGACCATCCACAACGAAGGCTACCTGCACCGCGACATCTCTCTGGATAACATTCAGATCCAGGATAACGGCCTGCCGGTGCTGCTTGATTTCGGCTCCGCGCGCCGCACCATCGGTAACCTCTCCGACGAAACGGAAACCATGCTGCGCCCTGGCTTTGCGCCGATTGAGCAGTACACCGACGACAACGAAAGCGAGCAGGGCCCGTGGACGGATATTTACGCCCTGGGCGCGGTGCTGCGTACCCTGATTGTGGGTTCTCCGCCGCCGGTCAGCGTGGTGCGCTCTATTCAGGATACCTGCAAACCGCTGGTGGAAATCATGCCGCAGGGCTATTCCATTCCGCTGCTGCAGGCCATCGACCGCGCGCTGGCGCTGCACATGGAGGACCGTCCGCAGTCAATCGACGAGTTCGCCGCGCTGATAGAGATGCCGGTCGCCGGGATCAACGACGTGCTGACGGCGAAAAAGCCCGGTACGATGCTGGTTCCGGTCGAAGACGAAAAACCGGCTTCGCTGCTCGACTGGCGCCGCTACAAGATCCCTGGCATGGTTGCCGCTGGCGTGCTGGTGGGTATTGTCGCCGGGGCAATGCTGTTCAGCGGCGGTAACGATGCACCTGAGCAGGCTGCACAGGCACCGGCAGAGACGCGCCCGGCTGAAACCGCCGCGAACACGCCAGACGTGAAGCCGGAAACGGCGAAGGTGAGCGAGCAGGCGACGGCACAACAGACTCCACCGCCTGTCGAGAGCCCTGTTGCGTTGGTCTATATCCGCATCCTCGACGGTGAAACACTGAAAGTGAACGGCGAGCCAAAAGCGCTGCGTCCGGCGACCAACGGCTATGCATCGCTCAAGCTGCCAGCCGGTGAAGTGAAGATTGAACTGCAGGGCAACGGAAGAACGCGTGGCCAGACGCTGGATATCACCAAGCCGGGCACCTGGCTGGTGAATCCGTAGGAACGTACGATCTTTGAGGCCTGGGACTTATTCCAAAGGTGTTCGATGATTGTTTCTCCTCTTTACGTACAAAATCTCATTAGAATTAAATGCTCAATAGGCTCAGGAGCGGTGGTCTTAATTGACCACCCTCAGTGAAAAACAACCGGGCCTTTTTTTCTCCGACATCGGAGAGTTAGACGAAGCGAAGATGTGGAATTCCATTTATTTCTGACGCAAAAGCGTTTAGTGCTTCGTTGCATTATTACGCAGGTGATGGTTTCAGCATTTGGGTCATGCTTTTTTTTGCGCTTGACTTACTTTTATTACTCTCTTTGTTTGCTTCGGCCTGGTTATTCTTCAAGCGAAAGAACGGGGCGGTTAAATTCGCCCTTGCTCAGGAACTATTTCGCTTGATTTCATTCAGATGTTCGGTCTCATTTTTCCCGCTTTTAGTAAGTATGTTTGATATCTCAAACATCTGGTTGAATGGAGGATTATTTGTCACATCAGAGACACTGAAAATCTACTCTCTTGTTTTTTGGATGAACAAGAGGGAAAAGCCCCTTTCTTGAATGACGCTTTATCACAGATGCGGACCTCTTTTCTGCATCGCATAAGCTAGATGGAATAAAGATTATGCTCAACCGAATTACCGTTCAGCTCCCGGTGGAGGGGCTTCTGTTCTGGAAACTGACGGGCCGCGAGGCGATGTCCGAGTCGTTCGCGCTGACGCTGACCGTGCTCGGCACGGACGCGCGCATCGACCGCAGCAAGCTGCTGGGCCAGCCGGTCACGGTGACCATCCCGACGCAGAATCTGCTGACGTCCCGCTATATTAACGGCAAGGTTACCCGCGTGGCGGTCAGCGCCGTTGAGCTGACGGGCACCCGCTATGCGGTGTACCAGCTGACGGTGGAGCCGGACCTGTGGCCGATGAAGCGCGACCGTAACCTGCGAATCTTCCAGGGGCAGACGGTACCGCAGATTGTGAAAACCCTGCTGGGTGAGCATCAGGTCAACGTTGAGGATAAACTCACCGGCAGCTACCGGGTGTGGGACTACTGCGTGCAGTATCAGGAGTCGAGCCTGGACTTCATCAGCCGCCTGATGGAGCTGGAGGGGATTGCGTATCACTTCCGCCATGAGGCGGATAAACACACCCTGGTGCTCACCGACGCCGCCACGCAGCATCAGCCGTTCAGCGGCTATGAGGTCATTCCGTATCACCAGACGCCGTCAGGCGGCAGTACGGACGAAGAGGGCATCAGCCAGTGGGCGCTGGAGGACAGCGTGACGCCGGGGATTTACAGCCTCGACGACTATGACTTCCGCAAGCCGAACGCTTGGCTGTTCCAGGCCCAGCAGAACCCGGCGTCGCCGAAGCCGGGCAGCATTGACGTGTACGACTGGCCGGGTCGCTTTGTGGATAAAGGGCACGGGGAGTTCTACGCCCGTATCCGTCAGGAGCGCTGGCAGGTTGAGCATCAGCAGATTCAGGCCACCGCCACGGCGGCGGGGATTGCGCCGGGGCACACCTTCACGTTAACCAACGCGCCGTTCTTCAGCGACAACGGTGAGTATCTGGTGACGGCGGCGGGTTACCACCTCGAAGAGAACCGCTATGCCAGCGGCGAGGGGGAGACCATTCACCGTACCGATTTCACGGTGATCCCGTCGGCGGTGGTGTACCGTCCGGCGCAGACCACGGCGTGGCCGCGCACCTACGGCCCGCAGACCGCGAAAGTGGTGGGCCCGAACGGTGAGAGTATCTGGACGGACAAATATGGTCGCGTGAAGGTGAAATTCCACTGGGACCGCCTGGCGAAGGGTGATGACACCAGCTCCTGCTGGGTGCGCGTGTCGAGCGCGTGGGCAGGCCAGGGCTACGGCGGGGTGCAAATCCCGCGCGTCGGCGATGAGGTGGTGGTGGATTTTATCAACGGCGATCCGGACCGTCCTATTATTACCGGTCGCGTGTACAACGACGCGAGCATGCCGCCGTGGGCGCTGCCGGCAGCGGCGACGCAGATGGGCTTTTATAGCCGCAGCAAAGATGGCCATAAAGACAATGCCAATATTCTCCGTTTTGAAGATAAAGCCGGGCACGAGCAGATCTGGATCCATGCAGAGAAAAATATGGATACGGATATTGAAAATTCTGAAACCCATGATGTCGGTGTCGATCGTAGAAAAACCATCGGACAGGATGAAAATATTACAATTAAGCGTAACCTGAAGTCAGAGGTAGGGAATAATGAAACGCATAATATTGGTAACAAGCACGTTATAAACGTTGGGAAAGATCAAACCGTCTTGACCATGGATAAAGAAGGTAACGCGCTGCTGGAATCTGTCACCACGATTAAACTTAAAGTTAAAGACAACTATATTCTGATCGCCCAGGATACCATTGAGATTCACGTTGGCGAAGGCAACCTCAAAGCAGAGGCTGTGGAACAAGCCATCTTCAAAGGTGATGAGCTTACAAAACTGGGTGATGGTATTAATACCGAGCTCAAGGCAAATGATACGGTGAGTATAACGGGAACTAACCTTACCGATATTAAGGGCGCGATTGTAAAAGTTAACAGTTAATCTGCGTACAGAGAACGCTATTATGGGAAAACCAGCCGCCAGAGCGCGCATTGATTCCAGCGCACATACTGGCCCAATTCAAAGTGGAAGTCCCAACGTCATTATTGGCGGCTTTCCGGCGGCACGAAAAGGCGACCCGCTTTCATGCTCTCAACATGGTCAGGGAAGTATTCTCAGCGGTTCAACAACGGTTTTTGTGAACGGCTTACCTCTCGCCAGGGAAGGTGACAAGACGGGTTGCAATACCTCAGCAACCCCTGCGGTCGCAACCCCTCAACCCGCACCTCCACAATATTGGGGAGGAACGGCGGCGAAGAATGCGGGTAAAGATGGTGCTATACATGGTGATGTTTACGACGCCCGCGTGCTCGGCGCCTATGCAAGTCTGGAAGATAAATCCGGCTTTGGAAAACCCGATACGGCTTCAGCCGGATTCGCGCTTGCCGATATCACGGTCGGGAATACAAAAAGCCAGGATAAATATAAAGGCGAGGTGCGTACAAAAGTAGGGGTGGCGAATGCCAGCGGCACGTTAGTGACCGATCGGGCCGATTACGGGGCTATTAACCTCAATGCTAACGCCACCGCGATACAATATGGCGCCTCGGGAAGCATTGGAAAAGAAGGGGAGCAATACGGCGGGGTTGGTGGGGACGTTTACCTGGCAACCGCTGAAGCGAAGGCCGTCAGTGAAATGTACGACGGTAATAAAGGGCGTTATGGTTTTAATGTTGAACTTGGCGCAGAAGCCGCGGCGGTCAAAGGAGAAGCGACGGCAAAAGCCGATTTTTATGGCGTAGTCGTTGCCGATGGCAAACTTTCAGGGAGTGCAGGGAGCGCTGGCGCTTCTGCAGGCGTGGGAACCTGGATTGATAGCACGGATTATTCATTTAACCTCAAGGTGTCAGGTGAGCTTGCAGTGGCGCTCGGTCTGGGAGGGGATGCCAGTATCAAATTTGCTCTCAAACCGATCCTTGACTGGATTTATGACGATGATGAAAGTAAGCCTTCTCCAGCGGCGGGCAGTGGCGATGGTGTGATTAAGACGGGCTGTGTTACAGTCCTGATAGGAGATTAAAATGTGTAAATGGGGAACGTTGTGATGCATTGGTTTTTCTTTATCGTCTTTATGATTTGGACGCTAGCGCTAATCTGGAATGGAAAAGATTTATTCAACAAAAAACAATGGCTCCTGGCGGGGTTGATGTTCATTCTGGTGTTAGTGGCTACAGTCGTCATTGGCTTTACGTTGAAATGGCTTGCTCAGTCAATGTCATTATTTTCCGTCGCAACGGCCAAACATTATTCGATCATCTTATCCATGTCTTTCCTGTGCGTCTGGGGATTAAAGGTCACGGTAGTGCTGCTCTGCACGCTATTTTCCGGGATTATGGGGGGGCACAAAAGATACAACGCGGAAAATTATGAAAAATTATCGTCTATGACACGTGCCGTGGCGCCCGGCTTACTTATCTTTGCTAAAAGCTTAATTACCCTCGGAAGCTTTCTTATGTTTTCAGGTTTATGGCTTAAGTAAGCGCGACGAATGAGGTTGCATTATGGTTACTGAAAAAAAATATCTTTTTCCTCTCGAGATAAAGGATCAGGAAAAAGAGATTCGGGATAAATTCTGGAAATGTCTCTATACGTCTGCAGAAAAAGAGATGTTTCATTACTGGCTACTGTTACCACAGAATGTTAAGCCAGCAGAGTTAAAGCCGGTTACGTTTCAGGAGGTTGGGCTGACGAACATCGGACGATACATCGCCGATGACACCGGCCCCTATATTGAAGTCTGGGCTGCATATGAACACTGCCAGTGGGAGATGAATGCGTCAGACTGGCTTATCAATAAGCTCGATTTAATGGGTGAGAAAGTACTGAGCCAGAGGATAATTACGCATCCCTCAGGAAGCGGGAAGTTTGCGGATATCCTGACCATTAAAACGATGCCATCGGGTGATGAGGTCGTTTCACGGTATACGGTGCAGAAGGATTATAATCCTGTAAATGGTGGAGGGAATTACTTCCTTTTGAAAACGGCTTGTGCGTCGAAGGATTACAACTCGATTGCCGATACTATTTTCCTGATTGCGATCAACTGGGATTTAATGCATCGCAGCAATATGATGCTTTCAGAACTGTTGAAAACAGTCAGCCTTAGCAACAAAAATGACAGTGGATTTAAAATTCCGGATTCATGGCAGGTGCGTACGCTGGATGATAATCGTCTGGTAATTGAACACACGATAGGTAATGTCAACCATGGAGTGATTAACTTCTGTCTTTTCCGTCAGGCTGATTATCCCTCTGCGCAGGCTATTTTCGATGAAGCAACTGCGCGCTTTAACCGCCACGATAGTGCGGTCTCTCTTACGACGTCTGACATTGCCAGCATCCCAAATGATATTAATCTCACGTTTACAGGCGATCTTTATAGCTGTACGGGAGAGGTAGTCAGTGCTGCTGAGAATATCAGGGCTTATTACGATATGCGTATCTTTAAAATTAATGATTTGTGGTGTTACGTTGAGGTGGTTGGGCCTCGTCGTAATCATCGGGATTATTATTACGAAGCCAATAAACGATGCATGGAAATCATTCTTTCTACGTTTCGCATAGAAAAACTATGACCTGACAAAGTTAATTTATGGCCATCTAAATAAAACTACAGAAATGTGGTTTTATTTTTGTTTCACAGAAACAACACCATAACCGCCCTCGTTTTGATGATTAGTTAACTTCAGGCACTGAGATTCGATCATCGTGGAATAAAAAATCATGCTCAGCTGAACTATCGTTCAGATCGCGGGAGTGGATATTCTGTTCTGAAAACTGACGTCCCGCTATGTTAACGGCAAGACTATCCACGTGGCGAACGGTGCCGTTGAGCGAGCGGGCACGCACTATGCTGCGTAACAGGTGGAAGTGGAGCATCCGAAGATTCAGACCACCGTCAAGGCAGTATTTAAGGTGACTCATGAGTAAAGAAAATTACACCTCGTTGGATTATATCAATGATGCTATTGATGCAATTAATCATCGATTAGAACAAAATCCTACATTCCGGTATTCCCCTGGAGTGGAAAAATAAACTCGTGCAACATGAACGTATCGCCACAATGGCAGGTGAGTTATTCGATAGAGCACCTGAGGACAATTTTTTATAATTGTATGATCCCTATGGCACGGCTGTTGTAGCGTGCCATTCTTAATGATAATCACTCATTGATAAAAGGTGGTTTTTAATTTGTCTTCTTGCTTCTATTACTTTCTTAAATAAAAGGCGATGGTTAATATTACAAAGTGGAAGTGGAAGTGGAAGTGGAAGTGGAAGTGGAAGTGGAAGTGGAAGTGGAAGTGGAAGTGGAAGTGGAAGTGGAAGTGGAAGTGGAAGTGGAAGTGGAAGTGGAAGTGGTAGTGGTAGTGGTAGTGGAAGTGGAAGTGGAAGTGGTAGTGTATAATAGACGTATTCTCATCTAATAATTTAACTCAATATAATGAATGAAATAACAGTCTTGGATTATGTTGAAAAAGCATTGGCTTTAGCAAAAAAGAGATATGCTGAGGTCAAAAAACTTAATCCCAACTCCCCGCTTTTACAAATGTACGACTCTATTGTGCAACAATTATTATTTCTACGGGATTTAATCGAGGGCAAGGAAAAGGATAAGGCGAAATTATGGAAAATGACGTTCGGTATGTATGCAGCGAAAGAGTTTGATAATTCGGATGAGTTGTTTTTTGAAAGGTTGTCGGATGCCTGGTTTATTGTTGATCAAATCCGCCGAGGATTAAAGGTTAGGCTGCCGCATGAGGTTGATGCCAATTACAGAATGAAGCAACAAAATCTTAAAATGAAATATCCTAATGAATTTTAGGTTTTGATATTAAATATATATTGTCATGGGTGAATGGTGATTGATTTACATGCTAATTTGAGTATATTGTTTAAATATGTAGATAGATATCGTAAGTACTTACCTGTTAGCAGTCGTTCAGTCCAGCAGAAGATGCAGTATAAATATAATGATAATCTATTAGAATCATCTTTTGATTGCGATGCACAAAAACAATGGGACTTAACACCATCATGTAACATCTCACTAGCGGAATCGCGAGATCGTGCTGTTGGTGCGCTTATTGGTCTTGCTGTTGGAGATGCTGTAGGGACGACGCTCGAATTTTTACCTCGTGACAAAGCACACGTCAAAGATATGACAGGTGGTGGGCCATTTCGACTTCGCGCAGGCGAATGGACGGATGATACATCCATGGCATTATGTCTTGCGGAAATGCTTCTTGAGAAAGGTGATGCTGATACTATATGCTTCAGGAATAAGCTTTTGGCATGGTATCAGCATGGTTATAACAGTTCAAATGGCGTCTGTTTTGATATAGGTAATACAACGCGATTTGCTTTAGAGCAATATTTAACAATTGGCCCAGGATGGAGCGGCAATACTGCGGCAGAAACTGCAGGTAATGCTTCCATTATCAGACAAGCCCCTGTCTCTATTTTTTTTAGAAAGTCATTAAGCAAAGCGTTATATGAAGCTAAAAAACAGAGTATCGCAACACACGGTGCCGCGGAAGCTATAAATAGCACACAGTATTTAGGTTATTTGCTTGTGCATATGATTAACGGTAGCAATAAAGATTTTGTTTTTTCTCCGCACGTTATGCCGCTTCAGCCACGCGTAATGATTATCAACGCGGGTGAATATAAGCAAAAAACTCGCGATCAGATTCGTTCAAGTGGTTATGTTATCGATACGCTTGAGGCAGCGATGTGGTCGGTATGGAATACGGATAATTTCCGAGATGCAATTCTACTGGCCGCCAATCTTGCCGATGACGCTGACAGCGTTGCGGCGACGGCGGGGCAAATAGCTGGAGCATTATATGGTTATTCCGGTATTCCGCAGGATTGGAAAAACAATCTTGTACAACATGAACGTATCGCCAAAATGGCTGGTGAATTGTTCGATAGAGCCCCCGAAGACACCTTCTTATAACTGTTTATCTCAATGAAACTACAGGAAAAGTAGTTTTATTTTGTGGCAAGCGAAGTCAATCTTACAGCTACTCATTATCACATCAACGGCGTTTCCGCTTTGCATATTGAGATGAGTTAACTTCTGGCACTGAGATTCGTCCATAGTGGAATAAAGATTATGCTTAACCGAATTACCGTTCAGCTCCCGGTGGAGGGGCTTCTGTTCTGGAAACTGACGGGCCGCGAGGCGATGTCCGAGTCGTTCGCGCTGACGCTGACCGTGCTCGGCACGGACGCGCGCATCGACCGCAGCAAGCTGCTGGGCCAGCCGGTCACGGTGACCATCCCGACGCAGGATCTGCTGACGTCCCGCTATATTAACGGCAAGATTACCCGTGTGGCGGTCAGCGCCGTTGAGCTGACGGGCACCCGCTACGCGGTCTACCAGCTGACGGTGGAGCCGGACCTGTGGCCGATGAAGCGCGACCGTAACCTGCGAATCTTCCAGGGCCAGACGGTACCGCAGATTGTGAAAACCCTGCTGGGTGAGCATCAGGTCAACGTTGAGGATAAACTCACCGGCAGCTACCGGGTGTGGGACTACTGCGTGCAGTATCAGGAGTCGAGCCTGGACTTCATCAGCCGCCTGATGGAGCTGGAGGGGATTGCGTATCACTTCCGCCATGAGGCGGACAAACACACCCTGGTGCTCACCGACGCCGCCACGCAGCATCAGCCGTTCAGCGGCTATGAGGTGATTCCGTATCACCAGACGCCGTCAGGCGGCAGTACGGACGAAGAGGGCATCAGCCAGTGGGCGCTGGAGGACAGCGTGACGCCGGGGATTTACAGCCTCGACGACTATGACTTCCGCAAGCCGAACGCGTGGCTGTTCCAGGCCCAGCAGAACCCGGCGTCGCCGAAGCCGGGCAGCATCGACGTGTACGACTGGCCGGGTCGCTTTGTGGATAAAGGGCACGGGGAGTTCTACGCCCGTATCCGTCAGGAACGCTGGCAGGTTGAGCATCAGCAGATTCAGGCCACCGCCACGGCGGCGGGGATTGCGCCAGGACACACCTTCACGTTAACCAACGCGCCGTTCTTCAGCGACAACGGTGAGTATCTGGTGACGGCGGCGGGTTACCACCTCGAAGAAAACCGCTACGCCAGCGGCGAGGGGGAGACCATTCACCGCACCGATTTCACGGTGATCCCGTCGGCGGTGGTGTACCGTCCGGCGCAGACCACGGCGTGGCCGCGCACCTACGGCCCGCAGACCGCGAAAGTGGTGGGCCCGAACGGCGAGAGTATCTGGACGGACAAATACGGTCGCGTGAAGGTGAAGTTCCACTGGGACCGTCTGGCGAAGGGGGATGACACCAGCTCCTGCTGGGTGCGCGTGTCGAGCGCGTGGGCGGGCCAGGGCTACGGCGGAGTGCAGATCCCGCGCGTCGGCGATGAGGTGGTGGTGGACTTTATCAACGGCGACCCGGACCGTCCGATTATTACCGGTCGCGTGTACAACGACGCGAGCATGCCGCCGTGGGCGCTGCCGGCAGCGGCGACGCAGATGGGCTTTATGAGCCGCTCTAAGGGGGGCTCCGCGGACAACGCCAACGCCCTGCGCTTTGAGGACAAGGCGGGCGCGGAGCAGGTGTGGATCCAGGCCGAGCGCAACATGGACACCAGCGTTAAGAATGATGAAACGCACAGCGTAGGCGGCGAGCACAGCCATTATGTGAAGAAAAACGAACTGCATCGTGTGGAAGCGAATCAAACCCAGGCCGTGAAAGGTGGAACCGAGATCCTGACGGGGAAAGGCAAGCTGGATGCGGCGGTGGAGCAGTTTGTCATTGCTTCCGGGACGAAACTGCGGCTGGTCTCAGGTGAAAGCGCCATTGAGCTGAATGCTAACGGCAAGATTAACCTGATCGGCAAAGAGTTTAACTTCTTCGTGGAAGGGGATGGTTATATCACCACGGGCGGTAAGCTGCATCTGAATACCTCTGGCACCAAGCCGGGCACAACGGCGCCGGGCTCCGGGCATAAAGGGGATATTGATGCGGCGGTGCAGGCGAAATTTACGGCCAAAGATGAGTAAAGCAGGTGCGGTGCTTATTGCGTTACTAACGGCGGGAATGGCTGGAGGAGACGCGCAGAAAAAGGATCTTTGGATGTTTATTTCCGGGATGAGTGCATCGCTTAAGACGTTATCCGTTACCACCCTTAGTAATGCGCCGTTATCGTTTAAGTTGACCAGGCAAAATGAATATATCAATTTCTACAATGCCGACGATATCAAACTCGCGGATGGGACGATCATTACCGCAATTAGTTTACGTTTCAGCAAAGATAACGGCGGCACGGCGCCTTTACTGAGTTTTTCACCATCAGGTCAATGCATAACGCTTGATACCGTTAAAAAGCGCTATCCGCAACTGGTGTTAACTGACTATCCTCGAGGCCGCTCTGAGAATGAAGTGACCAGTTTTACTGCGCCAAAAGATATGAATGGACAAAAGGTGAGCTTCAGTTTCACCGTGAAAAAACCTGACTGTCTGGGTTCAGTTGTTATTAGCGCCGAATAAGAAACACATGTTCCCATGTCCTGGCGGTTTTTCCAGTGGGGAGAAGCGCAATACGCATTCATTAAATGACAATTAACGTGAAAAAACACACTCTGACATTTCTTTGTTCTGCCCTGATGTTTACCTGTCTGAGCAGCAATATGGTTTTGGCTAAAGCTATGCCGCCCGTTCTGACAAAAACGGATTTTTCCGTCAAGGTCAAAGACCAGACTGTCGGCCTGGGCGACAGATGGACTCCTGATATTGCCCGTAAAATTGAAATGCCGGTGGAAGGCAGTTTTACCGGTGAGGTTCCTTTTGATGGAGCCCAATATAAGTTCTTCCAGCATCAAAAGGCTGGGTTAGAAATATTCAGTTCCAATCTCTGGTGGGATAAAGCGGAAAGAAGCGTTGATGATTATATCGTTTCGCAGATCACGCTTACTGCCGCAGATAGTTCAACGCCGCGTGGTGTCCATGTGGGGTCAACAACAAGAGTGTTGAACAACGCATACGGCGATGGCCTGGTCGAAAATGATTCTGGAACACAGTGGGTTTCCTATGAGTTGGGTAAAAAAGTGCTCTCTTTCGAGATTAAAGACAGTAAGGTTGTGAAAATAAATATGAATTACAACAATGGTTTTTCAGAGTAATTTATGACCAAAAAATATCTTGCAGTCGTATTGTTCACCGCTTTATTGACAGGCGTCGTTGAAACGTCATCTGCGCTCGAATTATCGCAATACAATAATCTCGATACGGTAAGTCGCATCGTTAACGATAACGAAGTGACAGACAATCTCAGGAAGACGCTGGGGAATCATTACCAGACCTTTATGGATAACTTTGATGTCTTCGGTGAACCACACACCACCACAGGTGGCGGGTTGTTTGTTGAAGGCTGGCTAAAGGATCTCTACCAGGAGAACGCGTCAGCACTCGTCATCAATCCTGATGGCAAAATCTTTGCGGCCTGGGTGGTTCCGGAGTCGGACGTTATTCATTACCAGTCTTCAGATAATAGCCCGGTTATTCATGCCGATATTCAGCAATGGGCCGCCAGATTCAATACGATGCATTTTGCAGCGAACAGCCAATCAGGCCTCGCATTTGACGGGGACTGGGCTGGCGAATTCGAGAACGACTCGACGTTAACCCTGCGGTTAGCTGAATCAGGCAACCGTATCACCGGATCTTATTGCTATATCTCCCAAAGAGGAAACCGCATAGATTGCCCGGAAGATGATGAGCATAATCTTAGCGGTACGATCGCTGGCAATCGTGCCAACGTTGAGTTCAACTCATCGTTTGGCGGCGTAGGCGGACGGGCTGTGCTGGAAATAAAGGGGAGTGAAATGGAATGGCGTTTAGTTACTCCTCCTCAAAAAGGAAATTATTATGCTCCGCAGCGTTATACGTTACGTAAAGCCGCATCGGTTCATAGCGCTGAAACCAGAAAGCTCAACACCGAAAAGTTCGCTATTTCGCTGATAAACACGTGCGGTCATTTTGATAGCGAATGTGACCAGATGGTTTATCTCGGCGTGCGCAAAAGCGATAACAGTACGATCTCCTTAAGGGGAAAAACGTTGCACGACTCCGCAGGTAAAATAATCGGCTCAACGTACAAGAATGGCGAAACCGTTTACACCGTGACGTATGCACCCGCGAAAATGGTTGTCAGCAAAGGCAGCCATGTTTTAGTCGAACAGTCAGGCCAGTGGCTTAAATAATAAAACAGCCAGCCAAAGGGCCAGCATGGATTGGCCTTCTTGTTTCTCACCATATTAATCATCCCGAGTTCACTTATGAAATACACCCTCCAGGAAGGTTCGTTTTCCCTTTTTCCTGCTGCCTGGCAGGATAACAGCATGAACATTATTCGCGATGACGAAAGCGGGCTGTCCGTGGTGGTCAGTCGCGGCGTTATCCCGGATGGCAGCAACTATGAACAAGAGTTTCACCGCCAGTGGGATGTGCTGCGTCCTCAGATGGGCGAAATTGCCCAGAGTGAATTCCGGAACGTAAAGGCCGGGCCTGACGGAAAAATTAACGGGCTGGAAGTTGAAACCACCTTTGACCGTAACGGCCAGCGCCTGTGGCAAAAACAGCTGGCCATTCAGACGCCGGGCAAACCGGTACTGATGATTTTTACCCTTTCGGCACTCAGAGCATTCACCGAAGAGGACGAGGTGCGCTGGAGCGCGCTTAAGCAGAGTCTGACGCTAAACGACAACCGGAATGTGTAAGGCATGAGCGATAACAACGCGGCCCGTAAGGGCGACGAGATTATTCACTCCAGCATTTTTGCTGACATCACCAGCATCGTGGCGGAAGGTGCCGCCTATGCGGTGATCGGCGCGGCGGTAGGCGCAGCAGCAACCGTAGCGGCGCCATTGCTGGGTGCGGGGGCAGCAGCAGCAGGCGTGGCAGCAATTGGATCCAGCTGTCTGTTAAGCGGCATCATTGGCGGCGTGCTGGCGAACGTCGCGGGGATCACCGACGATATCAGCAACGCCGCTGAGGGGTTAGGCAATGCGCTTTTCCCGCCGTCGCCTGCGGGTAAAATCACTACCGGTTCGAATAACGTTCTCACCAACGCAATCCCCGCCGCGCGCGCGGCAGGCACGCTGACGCCCGCCGATACGCCGTCCCCTGAGCCGCAGTCGCCGGGCAGCTTTGCCGATTACGCGGGCATGCTGCTTTCCGCCGCCGGACAGTTTGGCAGCGAAATGTGGCAGCCGAGCGTGTCCTCTGCCGCCGCGGGAACCTCGCCGCTGGAAGAAGACAAGGTGGCGTGCGAAAAGCACTCCGGGCCGCAGTATCTGGCGGAAGGCTCTAAAAGCGTCTTTATCAACGGGCAGCCCGCGGTGCGCGCGAAAGATCGCACCACCTGCGAAGGCACCGTTTCCGACGATGTCTCCCCGAACGTGATCATCGGCGGGGACACGCTCACGGTCCGCGACATCAAAAGCGGTAAAACGCCGGGTCTGGCTCTGGGGATGATTGCGCTCTCCCTGCTGCGCGGGCGTCCGGGCAAGATTTTGAAAAACATGCCCTGTGCGCTGGCGGCGGCCGGCGGCGGGATGCTGGCCGATATGGCGGTCAACGCCGTGTTTGGCTCCTCGCACCCTGTTCACGCCGCCACCGGCGTGAAGGTGCTGAATGACGACGATGAGCTCGATTTCTCGCTGCCGGGGCGCTTCCCGCTTCGCTGGCAGCGCAGCTACAACAGCCTGACCACCCGCGAAGGGCTGTTTGGTCTGGGCTGGGCAACCACCTTTGACAGCTATCTGGCGCTGGAAGAAAACAACGCGACCTGGTTCGACGAAACCGGGCGCGAGCTGAGCTTCGAGCTGCCGCCGGTCGACCGCGCGTTTTACAGCATCAGCGAAGGCATCATTATCCGCCGGAATGAGAGCGGCGACGTGGCGATTGCCGACGATGACGGCGCAGTATGGCGTCTGTACAAACCGACCCGGGCGAATCCATCCATCCTGCGTCTGGCCTCCCTCAGCGACGAATACGGCAACGCGCTGCTGACGGAGTGGGACGAGCAGGGCAGGCTGGTTGGTCTTCACGACGAGCCGCGGGCGATAGACGTCACCCTGCGCTATGAAGATGAACGATTCCCGCATCGCGCTACCGCTGCCAGCCATTTCGACGGCAGCCAGACATGGCCGCTGATGCAGTGGGGCTACGACGCGCGCGGCCAGCTGGCGAGCGCGACGGATGCCTCCGGCGTGGTGACGCGTGAATACCGCTATAACGACCACGGCCTGATGGTCTGGCACCGGATGCCGGGCGGCCTGGAGAGCGAATACCGCTGGAAAAAATTCGATCACTGGCGCGTGGTGGAAAACCGCACCAGCACCGGTGACGGGTGCCGCTTTAGCTACGATTTAGCCGCCGGGCTGACGACAGTCGAGCACTACGACGGTCAGACGCGCCGCCACTACTGGAACGCGCAAAATCTGATTGTCCGCTACGTTGACGAGCGCGGTGAAAACTGGCGCTACGAGTGGGATGACAACGAACTTCTGACGCGTCGCATCGATCCGCTCGGAAACGCCGTCACCTTCGTCTACGACGAGATGGGCAATCGGGTTCAGGAAATCGACGCCGACGGCAATACCCGCACCACCGCCTGGCTGGAGCACCGCGCGCTTCCTGCGGCCATTATCGAAGCCGACGGCAGCGCTACCCGGTTCTGGTACGACGAACATCACGGGATAAAGCGCGTGGTGGATCCGATGGGGCAAACTACGCAGCTGCGCCGGGACGCGTTCGGCCAGGTCGTCGAAGAGGTCGATGCCGCCGGAAACAGCCGCTACCAGGAGTACAACGAGGCCGGGCAGATCGTTCGTGCGACGGACTGTTCCGGGCGTATTACCTGCTACCGCTATCATCCGCTGGGCTGGCTGGTGGCTGAAGTTAGCGCCGACGGTGAGGAGACCCGTTATCACTACGACGCCGCAGGGCGTCCGGTGCAGCTCGATCGTCCGGAAGGCTGGACGGAATCGCTCAAATGGAAC
Organism: Enterobacter sp. ECC-019; assembly: GCF_043974075.1. Lineage (NCBI taxonomy): Bacteria > Pseudomonadati > Pseudomonadota > Gammaproteobacteria > Enterobacterales > Enterobacteriaceae > Enterobacter > Enterobacter sp. ECC-019. Next base: position 3,412,982 of record NZ_CP143759.1, on the reverse strand, counting down.
GAACGTGGCTTGCCGGTGAAGCATGCTGGCGCCGACGGTAAAGAAAGTGAGTTCAGATACGATGAGGCAGGGCGCTTAACCGCGACGCGCAATACCCAGGGCGAAGGGGTCCGTCGCCGCTGGGACAGCCGCGGGCGTCTGATTGCCCTGGAAAACGAAAACGGCGAAGCGTATCAGTTCCGCTGGGGCGCGGATTCGCTGCTGCTGGAAGAGGTAGGGCTCGATGGCGTAGCCTCGCAGTATCGCTACGACGCCTGCGGGCGCACGATAGCCCGCACGTTTGCCGCCGGTCATCCGGAGGCCATTACCCACGCCTTCGTCTGGAGCGCGAGCGGCCAGCTGGTCGCCCGTACCACGCCGGAAGGGCAGACACGCTACCGCTACACTCCGTCCGGGCTGTTAAGCCGGATAGGGCTGCATCCTGCGCTTTCAGCCGACGCGTGGACCACCGAGGCAGAGCAGGAGCTCGCCTTTGACTATGACGCGCTTGGTCGCGTCACGCGCGAAGCGGGCGAGCACGGCGAGCTGGCGTGGGAGTATGACGTGCTGGGCAACCGCACCTCCGTTACGCTGCCGGATGGCCGCGAGCTAAAGCAGTTCTACTACGGCAGTGGGCATCTGCTCAGCATTGCTCTCGATAAGCTGTCGGTCTCCGACTTTACCCGTGACGAACTCCACCGCGAGACCAGCCGCACTCAGGGGCTGCTGACCACCCGCAGCGAATACGACCGCCTTGGTCGGCTGCATCGCCGGGACGTCTTTACGGGCAATGCCCAGCGCCCGTCGCCGCGCCGCTGGTCCCGCCGCTGGGATTACGACTATCGCAATAACCTGGTGAGGGAAGAGCGGGACGATAACCCGTTCAGCTGGTACCGCTGGCAGTACGACAGCGCCGGGCGCCTGCTCGTTCAGGACGGGACGCTGCCCGGACAGGAGCAGTGGCGCTGGGATGCTGCCGGTAACCCGCTGGAAGGATCTACTGAGAAGGTCACGCACAACCGCCTGACGCAGCTGAACGGCATTCGCTGGCGCTATGACATCCACGGCCGCACCGTAGAGAAAGATAACGGCCAGACCCGCTGGCACTACCGCTACGACGGTGAACATCGCCTGACGGAGGTCATCAGCCAGCCGCGGGACCGCAACAAGCCGCAGACGCAGGTCAGCTTTCGCTACGATCCGCTCGGGCGACGCATCAGCAAAACGCGACGCCAGATGCTGGGCGGACAGCCAACCGGCAAGCCGGTCACCACCCGATTTGTCTGGGAAGGGTTCCGCCTGCTGCAGGAACTGCATGGGGACGTGCCGCTTACCTACGTCTACAGTGACCAGGACAGCTACGACCCGCTGGCACGTATTGACGGCGCTGATGCCCCGGAAATCTTCTGGTTCCACTGCCAGCCGAACGGCACGCCGGAACGGATGACGGATATCGAAGGGCAGGTGCGCTGGGAAGGGGTGAACAGCGCCTGGGGCAAGCTGCTGCGGGAAAGCGAGGCGCAGGTATCAGGATATTCTCAGAACCTGCGCATGCAGGGGCAATACCTGGACCGTGAGACAGGGCTGCACTACAATCTGTTCCGGTATTATGACCCGGACTGCGGAAGATTTACGCAGCAGGACCCGATAGGGCTGGCGGGGGGGATAAACCTTTACCAGTATGCGCCGAATGCGCTGGGGTGGGTGGATCCGTGGGGGTTAACTCCTGAAGATCTGATTCGCTACCGCCCACACGATTCTCTTTCTGCTCAAAACGGAGCTAGAAGCTCTGCTATCTCTAGGGCATGGGTGCAAGAAAAAGCCTTATTGCAGGATGGTGGTGCTGGCACCAGGAATTGGACAGCGCAAGAGAGAGATTTAATATTGAAGACTCCGAACAAGAGTCTTACTTCCGTGATGTCACGGGCAGGCTATACTGGGCATCATATCAACTCGGTAGAAGGCAATGGTACACTTGGTTCTAAATGGCAAGGTGATCCGAGGAATATTGTTTTCTTGAAAAATCATAACCATCCCGACAAGTTCAATGAGCATGTCCATGGTGATCAAGGACATAGAGGGAATACTAAAAACTCGACGCGCGGGCGCTTAATCGATAGAGAAAGAACACTAAAATCCAGACAACGATGTAAGCAATTATAGGGGGAAAGATGAACATAAAAAATGCAGTCCAAGACTTTGTTAGTAAATTCAAAATGAATGATTTAAATATGGGAGAGATAGACTATACAGACGATGAAAATGAAACTTCTTTTCCAGTGAATTTAAATGGCGAAATTCGTTTTTTTTATAGCCATTTGATTTTAAATGACCACCCAACATTTGATGGTACTTTCTTTATACAGATTGTTGAGTCCCAAGAGCTTAATGAAATGTTATCAGGCTGGCGAGTACAAAATGACACGACCTGGCGCGATGAATATATAATCTTCGCTGAAAGAAATGGAGATGTTCTTTTTTGTGATACCCAAAATATTACATCTCCTGTTTATGGTAGTATTCAAAAAAGAAATTTCATTATTTCGAATTCGTTAGCCGACTTTTTGGATGCTTTTTGTTCTGCCATTGAGATAGAACAAAGTAAATATGATGGTGATGCTACAGATGATGATTTTAATTTCAGAGAGGACTTTCTGGAAGATATCGATTTAATGCTAAAAAGCAAGCTTAAGGATGTTGAGGCAGAAGCTTTTAAATATTTCTTTTTTGGTTAGTTAACAATAAAAACTTACTATTTTAGAGACCTCCATGCTTCTGAAGGCATTTATCGCTTATATCCCTTTTATATAGGCAAGGAGGTCTCTTTTCGAATGATAATGAATAAATATATGAAAAACGTATGCTATAAATTCGATGAAAAAAGAGTTACATCTCTTGTAGAAAAAGGAAACGAGTTTCACGACAACCAAAAATACGCCGAAGCTTTAGAACAATATCAAAAAGCCTGGCAAGCTCTTCCTGAGCCAAAGTTTGAATCGGAATTTGCTAACTGGATCGCTGCGTGCATGTACAGCGCTTACTTTGATCTTGAGGATTACGATGAGGCGAAGAAATGGGGAGAGACGACGTTGCGCACACGTGGATCGAATATAGACACTGCACCATCAATCGACCTCGGCATGGTCTGTTACGAGTTGAATCAATTCGATGAAGCGTATAAATATTTCAACGATGCTTATAACTACGGCAAAGAGCGTGCGTTTAAGCATAGGCCTAAAAAATATCTGGAATTTTATTTAGGCAAAAGAACATGAAGACCTCGCTGTTTTACATTACTTAGACAGCTAGAATAAGCGTGTTCCACATAATTGCATACGAAGAATAATCATTAAGCTACATACTCATGAATAATATCATTAACTGTGAAAAAAAGATCGGACGTGCAGATATTGCTAAAACGGAAGAGAAATTATCCATTACTCTTCCGGATGATTTCGTTTCACATTATCTGCAATTTAATGGGGGGGCTCCTGAGAAAACCTGGTGGTACGGTGATGAAGATTTTGAGCCAGTAGAGGTGGCTGCGTTTAAGCCGTTTGTTAATAATGGTCAGACAAATGACGAACCTAGATCTTTAATTGACGGTTGCTATATCAGCATGGTGGATAGGCAAGTGATTCCTAAAAACCTGCTTCCTTTCGCAAATGATTGGGGTGGGGGGTTCTTCTGCCTGGATTTAGATAATTACTCAATTGTATATTTTGCTACAGATTCTTTTGATGAGGATTTGACTATGCAAGAGAATCACAGAAAACTTCAAAGATATCTGACAAATTCATTTGCCAATTTTGTTAACGGATTAGTAGCAGAAGAGGATCTTTCTTAAAGAATATTTAAAAATTTGATCGATTTATTTAATTCGATTGCTGTTATTTTGGTATTCATATTTTTAATAAAGCTCTGTGAAACAAATCATAGGGTTTTATTATAAAACAGCATGACAGGCTTGGTGGTATGAAAGCACCTGGAATCCCATGTGGAATAAATCAGGTTAAAACATGAAGATATCACAGTTAGCAATATGGAAGTTAAATAATATTAATTGGTTTGTTAATCTTGGTGTGGCGACAACACTCCCCGGGGTTATCCAGGCTCAGTCCTTTAGCTTATGTATAAAAGGCTTGAATAGCGATGAATGGGAAAATATCACCTTGGAGGCTGGTAATGAAATAACGGGTTATCTCGCAAAAAAACACACTAACAAATATCAATACTGGAGCTCCTTGGTCAAAGAAGCTAAGAATGTTGTGGGGAATGATATTATCCCAAAAATAACCTTCCCGGAGTCTTAGGAAGGCTCAATGACTGAGAACTTAAAATGGAACCTTGTGAATTACTTGCTTGAAGATGCGTATAGTACTTTTCTTCAAGAGCCATTCTTTTTTGACGGATTAATTAATGTTTATGAAGCTGGGCATATGCCCTGTGGATGGTCAGGTACTTGGCCAGTGGGCAAACTCGTTATCTATTGATAGATCAAGCGCAAAAAAATCCACGCCAAAGCGTGGATTTTTTTCATTCAAAACAAATCAGACGTTAAACAAGAAGTTCATCACATCGCCATCTTTAACGATGTAATCTTTCCCTTCCGCACGCATCTTGCCTGCTTCTTTCGCGCCTTGCTCACCCTTATAGGTGATGAAGTCTTCAAACGCGATAGTCTGCGCACGAATAAAGCCTTTCTCGAAGTCGGTGTGGATCTTACCGGCCGCCTGAGGTGCAGTCGCACCCACAGGGATCGTCCACGCACGCACTTCTTTCACGCCAGCGGTGAAGTAGGTCTGCAGGTTCAGCAGCTCATAGCCTGCGCGAATTACGCGGTTCAGGCCAGGCTCTTCCAGACCCAGCTCGGCCATGAACTCTTCACGGTCGGCGTCGTCCAGCTCGGCGATATCGGATTCCACGGCAGCGCAAACCGCCACAACCACAGAACCTTCAGCCGCTGCGATTTCGCGAACTTTGTCGAGGTACGGGTTGTTCTCAAAACCGTCTTCGTTAACGTTGGCGATGTACATGGTTGGCTTCAGGGTCAGGAAGCTCAGGTATTTGATCGCCGCCTTGTCTTCTTCAGTCAGGTTTTTCAGCGCGCGCAGCATGCCCGCGTTTTCCAGCTGTGGCAGACATTTTTCCAGCGCAGCCAGTTCCGCTTTCGCGTCCTTGTCGCCGCCTTTGGCTTTCTTCTGCACGCGGTGAATCGCGCGTTCGCAGGTGTCGAGGTCAGAGAGCGCCAGCTCGGTGTTGATGACCTCGATGTCATCAGCCGGATCCACTTTGTTGTTTACGTGGATGATGTTGTCGTTCTCGAAGCAGCGCACAACATGGCCGATCGCTTCGGTTTCACGGATGTTGGTCAGGAACTGGTTACCCAGACCTTCACCTTTGGACGCGCCTTTTACCAGGCCCGCGATGTCCACGAATTCCATGGTGGTTGGCAGAATGCGCTGCGGCTTCACGATTTCCGCGAGCTGATCCAGACGCGGGTCCGGCATTGGCACAACGCCGGTGTTAGGTTCGATGGTACAGAACGGGAAGTTCGCCGCTTCGATACCCGCTTTGGTAAGCGCGTTAAACAGGGTGGATTTGCCCACGTTTGGCAGACCGACGATACCGCATTTGAATCCCATTTCTAAATCACCTTAATATCTTGATAATCAATCCGTTAACGATAACCGACTGATGAAAAGTAAATAACTACGCCTATTATACACGTAACCCGCATGACGCGCGGTAAAAAAGCCGTATCGGGCGGATTATTGCGCTTTGAAAGCGTGCAAGCGGTTTGTCGCTTTGGTTAACCCATCTTTCAGCCAGATTTCGGTGCAGCGCGCCGCTTCGTCTACCGCTTCGTCAATCAGTTTCTGCTCAGAAACCGGGGGCTTACCGAGTACGAAACCGACAACTTTGTTTTTATCGCCCGGATGGCCGATTCCTACGCGCAAACGGTGAAAATTCGGGTTATTACCCAGCTTGCTGATGATGTCTTTAAGACCGTTGTGACCGCCGTGCCCGCCGCCCAGTTTGAATTTTGCCACGCCGGGCGGAAGGTCCAGCTCATCGTGGGCCACCAGAATTTCATCATGATTGATGCGATAAAACGTTGCCATTGCCGCCACGGCTTTACCACTCAGGTTCATAAAGGTGGTGGGCACCAGTAAGCGAACATCCGCGCCAGCAAGGTTGATACGTGAGGTATACCCGAAGAATTTAGGTTCTTCACGCAGGGGAGCACGTAACCGCTCGGCCAGCAGATCGACATACCATGCCCCGGCGTTGTGGCGGGTGGCCGCGTATTCTGCGCCCGGGTTGGCGAGGCCGACAATCAGTTTAATCGTCACGATTCAATTCCTAATGGGTTCCAGATCTGGCGCGTAGTTTACTGTCTGGCGCGCCGCTTGACAAAATTCTGCGATCTTCTCAGCGAAATACGAATAATTTCTGATTTGAACAATTAGAATTTCAAGCTGTTCAAAGTCTTATTTGTAAACTTTTGTTTGGGAGTTATCTGTAATTGTGATCATTCACGCAACTCATAAAAGGGGCGTTGTCTATACTTTACACACAAGGATTAGGGGCTTTTCCCCTGACAACCCAAAGTTCCGGAGGTGACACATGAAACGCAAAAACGCTTCGTTACTCGGTAACGTACTGATGGGATTGGGGCTGTTCGTGATGGTAGCCGGCGTGGGGTATTCAATTTTAAACCAGTTACCGCAGCTTGACCTCCCGCAATACTTTGCGCATGGCGCGATATTGAGCATCTTCGTTGGTGCGGTATTGTGGCTGGCAGGGGCTCGCGTGAGCGGCCATGAGGAAGTGTGTGACAAATACTGGTGGGTGCGCCACTACGATAAACGCTGTCGTCGCGACCAGCATAAGCACAGCTAGTGCTACGATAAAGAACACCGAAACGGCTCCCGAGGGAGTCGTTTTTTTTTGCATCAAGGGTTGACCCTCACGTAACGTAAGGCTCCAGAGTGGCGCCACTGGCAAAGAAAAAGGAGCAGTTATGTTGATTCAGGTGGGTGAGCTGGCGAAACGTGCCGGGATCACCGTGCGGACATTGCACCACTATGAGCAAACAGGGTTGTTGCTGCCTTCTGCCAGAAGCGCGGCAGGTTACCGGCTTTACAACCTGGCGGATGTCCAGCGTCTGCACATGATCCAGGCGCTGGCAAAAGCGGGGCTGGAACTTGCTGAAATCAGGGATTTCCTGGAACAGGAGTCGCTGTCGTTAACCGAGTTACTCGATGCGCAAATCACGCTGCTGGATAAACAGCTGCGCAGCATACATACGCTGCGCGACCGGCTGGTGGAGCTGCGGACCGGGCTTATCGACGATGCGACGCCGGATCTGGAATCCTGGCTACAGACTCTGGAGTTAATGAATATGTACGATCGCTGGTTTAGCAAAGAAGAGTTACAGCAGCTGCCGTTTGCGATGCAGAAGGATGCGCTGACGGCTATCTGGTCGGGGCTGGTTGCAGAGGCCAACACGCTTCTGGAGCAACATGTACCCGTTACGGACGCGCGAGCCATGGACCTGGCGACGCGCTGGATGGTACGCCTGGAGCAGGACACGGCGGGCAAGCCGGAATTTCTCACCCGGCTGAACGAGATGCACAGCGTTGAACCGCAGATGCAGGTGCAGACCGGTATCACGCCGGAGATGACGGATTACATCACGCGCGCGTTTGCGGAATCTAAGCTCAGCATATGGGAGAAGTATCTCACTGTCGAAGAGATGGCCTTTACCCGGGCACACTACTTTGACCGCATGATGGAGTGGCCGCCGCTGGTGGCGAAACTGCATCATGCGCAGCGGGATAATATCGAACCCGCCTCGGAGGAGGCGCAAAAGCTGGCTGAAAACTGGCTGACATTGTTCGAGTCTTACGCGAGCACGAACCCGGAGACCCAGCAAAAGTTTCGCACTGCCATGCAGCAGGAGGCGCACCTGATGAAAGGAACATGGATGACGCCTGCCGTGGTTGCATGGCTCCAGCAGGCGATCGGGGTGATGATGCAGAGACGTTTCTCTGCATCAGGTCACTCACAAATCCGCTAACGCGGCGTCACGGTTAGGGTAGAAGGAGAGTCGGCCAGGGATAGGCTGCACGCCCGCGCGCGCCATGGTGCGCAGCGGCTGAAACTCCAGGTTACTCACCCGCAGCTCACAGCCTGCCGGCAGACGTGCCACAAAGCGCTGGAAGGCATCCAGGCCGCCTGCATCCAGCACGGGTACGGCATCCCACTTCAGCACCACAACCCGTTTGCCCGCGATGCGGGATTCCAGATCGCTAAACAAACCTTCCGCCGCAGCGAAGAACAGCGGGCCAATCACGCGCAGCACCAGCACATCGTCAGGCACCTCGACGTTAACCGGGGAAAGGCGCGTCATCTGCGCGATGCGGCGCATAAACAGCAGGGACGCCAGCACGATCCCGACGCTGATGGCGATAACCATGTCGAACAGCACGGTCAGCGACATGCAGATCAGCATCACGATGATGTCGTCTTTCGGCGCGCGACGCAGCAGGTTCACCACCTTATGCGCCTCACTCATGTTCCAGGCCACCATCAGCAGCAGGGCGGCCATGGCAGAAAGCGGCAGCCAGGAGAGCAGCGGGGCGAGGATCAGCAGGGCGAGGATCACCAGCACGGAGTGGATAACCGCCGAAACGGGTGAGGTTGCCCCCGCGCGCACGTTTGCCGCAGAACGGGCGATGGCTGCCGTTGCGGTAATACCGCCGAAGAACGGCGCGACGAGGTTGCCTAATCCCTGACCGACCAGCTCGCTGTTGGCTTTGTGTTTAGTGCCGGTCATACCGTCCAGAACGACGGCACAGAGCAGGGATTCAATCGCCCCCAACATCGCCATAGAGAACGCGGCGGGAAGCAGGGCACGCAGGGAATCCCAGCTTAGGGTGAAGCTGGAGCCGGGCATGTCCCAGGGGAGCACCAGCTGCGGCAACAGTTGCGGAATGCCGCTACCCTGTGAACCGTCCGCCAGAACATAGTGGAACTGTGAGCCGATAGTCGCGACATGACCGCCGAACATATTGACGATGGCCATCACCGCGCAGCCCAGCAGCAGCGCGGGAAGGTGGCCCGGCAGACGGATCCCCAGACGAGGCCAGACGATCAGCGTGCCCAGCGTCACAATCCCGATGGCGGCATCGCCCAGGTTGGCGCTCGGCAGCGCCATAAACAGCGCCCCCACTTTCTGTAAATAGTGCTCAGGAACATGAGTCATTTGCAGGCCGAGGAAATCCTTGATCTGCATGGTTCCGATGGTGATACCAATCCCCGAGGTGAATCCCAGCGTCACGGAAAGGGGGATGTACTCGATCAGCCGCCCAAAGCGGGCCAGGCCAAACAGAATCAAAAAGACGCCGGACATCAGGGTGGCGACCAGCAGGCCTGCCAGACCAAACTGCTGCGAAACCGGGTAGAGGATCACCACGAAGGCGGCGGTCGGGCCGGAGACGCTGAAGCGCGAGCCGCCCGTCAGGGCAATGACTATCCCGGCAACGGCCGAGGTGTACAGGCCGTACTGCGGCGCAACGCCGCTGCCAATCGCCAGCGCCATCGCCAGCGGGATGGCGATAATGCCGACGGTGATCCCGGCAATCAGGTCACGTACAAAGCGTGACGAGGTGTATTTCTCTTTCCAGCAGGCGTCGATGAGGGCGCGAAAGGGCAGAACATGTGAGGAGGTTACGTTTTTCACAATTATCTATCATCCGTATGCGCATCATCTGTCATGTGAATGGCAGGTGAAGGAGGCATTAATCATACAAATAAAACCCAGAGACAAAAAAACCCGCCGCAGCGGGTTTTTCGGCCGTGTTCGATTAGTGTTCGAACATTGCTGAGATTGATTCTTCGTTGCTGATACGACGAATCGCTTCGGCCAGCATCCCGGACAGGGTCAACGTACGCACGTTTGGCAGTGCTTTGATCTCGTCGCTCAGAGGGATGGTATCGCATACCACCACTTCGTCAATGACGGAGTTGCGCAGGTTGTTTACCGCGTTACCGGAGAAGATCGGGTGAGTCGCGTAAGCGAACACGCGCTTGGCACCACGCTCTTTCAGCGCTTCAGCTGCTTTACACAGCGTACCGCCGGTATCGATCATGTCGTCAACCAGCACGCAGTCACGGCCAGCAACGTCACCGATGATGTGCATCACCTGAGAAACGTTAGCGCGCGGACGGCGTTTGTCGATGATCGCCATGTCGGTATCGTTCAGCAGCTTAGCGATAGCACGGGCACGTACCACGCCGCCGATGTCCGGAGAAACCACGATTGGGTTATCCAGGTTCAGCTGCAGCATGTCTTCCAGCAGAATTGGGCTGCCGAATACGTTATCAACCGGGACGTCGAAGAAGCCCTGGATCTGCTCTGCGTGCAGGTCAACGGTCAGTACGCGGTCAACGCCGACGCTGGACAGGAAGTCAGCGACAACTTTAGCGGTGATTGGCACACGTGCGGAACGGACGCGACGGTCCTGACGAGCATAGCCGAAGTAAGGGATTACAGCAGTGATACGGCCTGCTGAAGCGCGACGCAGGGCGTCGACCATAACAACCAATTCCATCAGGTTGTCGTTTGTTGGAGCACAGGTGGACTGGATGATGAAAATATCACCACCGCGTACATTTTCGTTAATTTGTACGCTGACTTCGCCGTCGCTAAAGCGACCTACGGCGGCGTCGCCGAGGGAAGTGTACAGGCGGTTGGCAATACGTTGTGCTAGTTCCGGGGTGGCGTTACCAGCAAAAAGCTTCATATCAGGCACGAGAAGAACCTCAGGCATGCGTCCAGTGGTGGATAGCGTTCGCCGCAAACTGTGCGGGCCAGGCGAAGGCTATCCAGGCGGTGTATTAAAGAGCGCGATGCAACGTCTGGAACAGGGTGACGTTGTCACCGAAACTCAGTCTGCGCCAGAATGGCCTGCTGTAGAGGGGAGGTGTTCATCCCACGTGCTACAAAACCATGCAGCCAAACCGGCGCTTGCTCAAGCACCTGACGAGCGGCGGATTCGGTGTCAAATTCAGCAAAGACACAGGCCCCTGTACCAGTCAGGCGCGACGGCGCGTATTCTAACAGCCAGGAAAGCACCGCATCAACCTCGCGAAAACGTTTTCTTGCGATATCCTCGCAATCGTTGCTGAATTCACAATTTAATAACGTTTCTATTGACCGAACCGGGGTATTCCTTTTCAGGTCAGGATCTTTAAAGATGACCGGGGTCGGAATGCTCACGCCAGGGTGGGCAACCAGATACCATTTCTCCGGCGGGTCGACTGGCGTGAGGATCTCGCCTACGCCCTCGGCAAAAGCCGCATGACCGCGAACAAACACCGGGACATCCGCCCCCAGCGTCAAGCCCAGGGCTGCCAGTTCGTCCTTTGAGAGCCCGCAGCCCCAGAGGTGGTTCAGCGCAACCAGCACGGTGGCGGCGTTGGATGAGCCACCGCCCAGACCGCCGCCCATCGGCAGGCGCTTCTCGATACGGATATCCGCACCGCTTCCCGCAGGCAGACGGCCCGATTCCGCTGCGGCTTTCATCAGCAGGCGCGCGGCGCGCACGATCAGGTTGTCCTCATGCGCCACGCCGTCGACCGGCGTTAGCAGGCAAATTTGCCCGTCCTGGCGCAGTTCAATGGAGATCGTGTCGCCATAGTCAATAAACTGAAACAGCGTCTGCAGGGTGTGATAACCGTCAGCACGCTGGCCGGTGATGTATAAAAACAGGTTCAGCTTTGCCGGAGAGGGCCAGTGGGTCATCATTTAACGATCCAGTTGTCCATTTTCAGCTTGATACGCTGGCTGCCCTGGGTCAGTTCCATATTCGATGGCAGCGACGGTTTACTCTTACTGTCATAGGCGCTGTACACCACTTTCCAGGTTTTACCGTTCTGGGTGTAGTTCACCTGGCTCAGACGGTACTGGTCGTCAAGTGTGTAGTCAGTTGCCTCACCCGGCAGGCCAAGGATCCACTGGCGCAGGCTGTTGAGCGGGATAGGCATCCCGGTCAGCTTGCCAATCATCTCTTCAGCATCGGTCGCGGTATAGTGCTGACCTTTGTTATCGGTGATCTGCGCTTCACCCGGCTTGGCGATAAGCTCCAGTTCGGTGCTGCCCAGCGGGTTCAGCAGCAGCAGGCGATAGTTGTCCTGACCCGTCTGCTGCCAGAAGAAGCGGGCATAAACCTTTTGTTCGTCAGAGAGATAAGCGAAAGCGCCGCGGGTCTGGTACTGGTTCAAATTACGGACGTCCTGCTGGTGCTGACGCCACTGCGGTGAATCAGGGCTTTTGCCCGGGCCTTTTGGTTGAGTGACGGTACATGCGGTCAGAACCAGTGCTGCCAGCGGCAGCAGGCGAATCAGTCGGGTCATAATGAGGACAAATCCTTGAGATACGTTGCAGTTATAACTGTTAATGCTAGCGTCGAAGGGGGCTACCGTCTACGTTCAAATTATCTCAAAGCGTTGTGTAACCTATTACTCCGAAAGGGGGCAGTCCCTTTTATTGATCTCGCGCATCCTGTATGATGCGTTCTGCTAACCTTATTAACGCTGGTACTACTCCCGCTCAACATGACCCTATTAGCACTCGGCATCAACCACAAAACGGCCCCGGTTTCGCTGCGAGAACGCGTGACGTTTTCGCCGGATACGCTTGACCTGGCGCTGGACAGCCTGCTTGCACAGCCAATGGTGCAGGGTGGCGTGGTGCTCTCGACGTGCAACCGTACTGAGCTGTATTTAAGCGTGGAGGAGCAGGACAACCTGCATGAAGCGCTGATCCGCTGGTTATGCGACTACCACAATCTCAACGAAGACGAGCTGCGCAACAGCCTGTACTGGCATCAGGACAACGATGCGGTCAGCCATCTGATGCGCGTCGCCAGCGGGCTGGATTCGCTGGTGCTGGGCGAGCCGCAGATCCTGGGTCAGGTTAAAAAAGCGTTTGCGGACTCGCAAAAAGGGCATCTTAAAGCCAGCGAGCTGGAGCGCATGTTCCAGAAGTCGTTCTCCGTGGCGAAGCGTGTGCGAACCGAAACCGACATTGGTGCCAGTGCGGTTTCCGTTGCTTTCGCGGCCTGCACCCTTGCACGCCAAATCTTTGAATCCCTGTCTACCGTCACCGTGATGCTGGTGGGGGCGGGCGAAACCATCGAACTTGTGGCGCGCCATCTGCGCGAGCATAAAGTGAAAAAGATGATTATCGCTAACCGCACCCGCGAACGCGCGCAGGTGCTGGCGGATGAAGTGGGTGCAGAGGTGGTTGCCCTGAGCGACATCGATGAACGCCTGAAAGAGGCGGACATTATTATCAGCTCTACCGCCAGCCCGCTGCCGATTATCGGAAAAGGGATGGTGGAGCGTGCGCTGAAGTCCCGTCGTAATCAGCCGATGCTGCTGGTGGATATCGCCGTCCCGCGCGATGTTGAGCCGGAAGTGGGCAAGCTGCCTAACGCCTACCTCTACAGCGTGGATGACCTGCAAAGCATCATTTCGCACAACCTCGCCCAGCGTAAAGCGGCGGCGGTACAGGCGGAAACCATCGTTGAGCAGGAAACCAGTGAGTTTATGGCCTGGCTGCGCGCGCAAAGCGTCAGCGAGACCATCCGCGAGTATCGCGGGCAGGCGGAGCAGGTGCGTGATGACCTGACTGCCAAAGCGTTAGCGGCCCTCGAACAGGGCGGTGACGCAAATGCGATTATGCAGGACCTGGCGTGGAAACTGACCAACCGCCTGATCCATGCACCAACCAAATCTCTTCAGCAGGCCGCCCGTGACGGGGATGATGAACGCCTGACTATTCTGCGCAACAGCCTCGGGCTGGAATAGCGCCCTATACCCATTTTCTAAGACAAGGTGCACTTACGCCTATGAAGCCTTCTATCGTCGCTAAACTGGAAGCTCTGCACGAGCGCCATGAAGAAGTACAGGCGCTGCTCGGGGATGCCGGGACCATCGCAGATCAGGAACGTTTTCGCGCGCTCTCGCGTGAATATGCGCAGTTAAGTGATGTTTCTAAATGCTTTACCGACTGGCGACAGGTTCAGGAAGATATCGAGACCGCACAGATGATGCTCGACGATCCTGAAATGCGCGAGATGGCGCAGGAAGAGTTGCAGGATGCGAAAGCGCGTTCTGAAGAGATGGAACAGCAGCTTCAGGTGCTTCTGCTGCCGAAAGATCCGGACGATGAGCGTAACGCGTTTGTGGAAGTGCGCGCCGGTACCGGCGGTGACGAAGCGGCGCTGTTTGCCGGGGATCTGTTCCGCATGTACAGCCGCTACGCCGAATCGCGTCGCTGGCGCGTGGAGATCATGAGCGCCAACGAAGGCGAACATGGTGGCTACAAAGAGGTTATCGCCAAGATCAGCGGCGACGGCGTGTACGGTCGTCTCAAGTTTGAATCCGGCGGTCACCGCGTGCAGCGCGTACCGGCCACCGAATCTCAGGGACGCATTCACACCTCAGCCTGTACGGTAGCGGTGATGCCGGAGCTGCCGGAAGCAGAGCTGCCGGACATCAATCCGGCGGACCTGCGTATTGATACTTTCCGCTCCTCTGGCGCGGGCGGTCAGCACGTCAACACCACCGACTCCGCCATCCGTATTACCCATCTGCCAACCGGCATCGTCGTCGAATGCCAGGACGAGCGTTCACAGCACAAAAACAAAGCCAAAGCGTTGTCCGTGCTGGGCGCGCGTATCCACGCAGCCGAAATGGCGAAACGTCAGCAGGCGGAAGCGTCTACGCGTCGTAACCTGCTGGGCAGCGGCGATCGCAGCGACCGTAACCGCACCTATAACTTCCCGCAGGGCCGCGTAACCGACCACCGCATCAACCTGACGCTGTACCGTCTGGACGAGGTGATGGAAGGGAAGCTGGATATGCTGATCGAGCCTATCGTGCAGGAATACCAGGCCGACCAGCTGGCGGCACTGTCCGAGCAGGACTAATGGATTTTCAGCACTGGTTACGTGAGGCGGCCGGAGAGCTTGCAGAAAGCGAAAGCCCGAAACGCGATGCCGAAATTTTGCTTGAGCATGTGACGGGTAAAGCCCGTACGTATCTGCTGGCTTTTGGCGAAACCGAACTGACCGCGGAGCAGGAAGCGCAGCTCGCCGCGCTGCTTGCCCGTCGTAAAACAGGCGAGCCGGTGGCACACCTTGTCGGTGAACGTGAGTTCTGGTCGTTACCGCTGTACGTCTCGGCGGCGACGCTGATCCCGCGTCCGGACACCGAGTGTCTGGTTGAGCAGGCGCTTGCGCGTTTACCGGCGACGGCCTGCAGCATTCTCGACCTCGGTACGGGCACCGGTGCTATCGCGCTGGCGCTTGCCACCGAGCGGCCCGACTGCGCGGTAACGGCGGTGGATGTAATGCCCGATGCGGTGGCGCTGGCGCAGCGTAACGTGGAACGTCTTGGGCTCCGCAACGTGACGGTGCTGCAAAGCAGCTGGTTTGCCACGCTGAAGAATCGCTTATTTGCGATGATTGTCAGCAATCCTCCTTATATCGACGAACATGACCCGCACCTTGCGCAGGGAGATGTTCGCTTCGAACCGCTCACGGCGCTCGTGGCCGCCAACGCGGGATTAGCCGATCTTGATCACATTGTGACAACGTCACGGGAATATTTACTTCCCGGCGGCTGGCTGCTCGTGGAGCATGGCTGGACGCAGGGAGAAGCCGTGCGGGCACTGTTTACGCAAGCAGGTTACGCCGCAGTCGAAACCTGCCGCGACTACGGCGGCAACGAACGCCTGACGCTGGGGCAATGGTTATGAGCCTGTTTACCGTGCTTATTACCGTCCACCTGATTTCCGTGGCGCTGACCATCAGCTTTTTTATCGTCCGTTATTGGTGGCGCTACAGTAACAATCCGCTGACGGATGCCCGCTGGGTGCGTATCGCGCCGCACTGCATCGACACGGTGTTGTTCCTTTCCGGTGCCGGGCTCATGTGGAAGACCGGCTATCTGCCATTTACTGATAAAGGCGCATGGCTGACTGAAAAGCTGTTTGGCGTTATCATCTACATCGTTTTGGGTTTTATCGCGCTTGGGCGTCGTCGTCCGCGCAGCCAGCAGGTTGGGTTTATCGCCTTTCTGCTGGGTCTGGTGGTGCTGTACATCATCATTAAACTCGCCACCACAAGAATACCGTTACTGGGGTAAGTCATGAGGTCCTTAGCCGATTTCGAATTTAATAAAGTGCCGCTTTGCGATGGCATGATCCTGATTTCTGAGATGATTCGCGACGATTTTACGTCGCAGTTTGTCTACGATGAACTGGAGAATCTGGTCAGCCTGGCGCGTGAAGAGATTAATCAGGCTCGCCCGCAAGACTGGCAATTAGAGAAGCTGCTGGAGCTTTTCTACGGCGAATGGGGTTTCTGCGACACGCGGGGCGTATATCGTCTGTCTGACGCGTTATGGCTGGACCAGGTCTTAAAAAATCGTCAGGGCAGCGCCGTGGCGCTGGGTTCTATTTTGCTGTGGGTCGCGCACCGTCTGGATATTCCGCTGGTCCCGGTCATTTTTCCGACGCAGATGATCCTGCGTGCAGAGTGGCTGGACGGCGAAATGTGGCTCATTAATCCCTTCAACGGCGACACGTTGGATGAACATACGCTGGACGTGTGGCTGAAAGGCAATATCAGCCCGGTGGCTGAGCTCTTCAACGAAGATCTCGACGAGGCGGATAACGCTGAGGTCATTCGCAAGCTGCTGGATACGCTGAAGTCCGCGCTAATGGAAGAGCGTCAGATGGAGCTGGCGTTGCGCGCCAGTGAAGTGCTGCTGCAGTTCAACCCGGAAGACCCGTACGAAATTCGCGATCGCGGGCTGATCTATGCGCAGCTCGACTGCGAGCACGTGGCGCTGAATGATTTGAATTATTTCGTCGAGCAGTGTCCGGAAGACCCCATTAGCGAAATGATTCGTGCGCAGATCAATGCGATCTCGCACAAACAAATTACACTGCATTAATCGTAATTCCGATTCACACCTGAATAAGGCGATCCTATGAAACAAAAAGTGGTTAGCATTGGTGATATCAAGGTAGCAAACGATCTGCCGTTCGTACTGTTTGGCGGCATGAACGTGCTGGAATCCCGCGACCTCGCCATGCGTATCTGCGAACACTACGTGACCGTGACCCAGAAGCTGGGCATCCCGTACGTGTTTAAGGCCTCTTTTGACAAAGCCAACCGCTCCTCCATCAATTCTTACCGTGGCCCGGGCCTGGAAGAGGGAATGAAAATTTTCCAGGAGCTGAAGCAGACCTTTGGCGTGAAAGTGATCACCGACGTGCATGAAGCCTCACAGGCGCAGCCAGTGGCAGACGTGGTCGACGTGATCCAGCTCCCGGCGTTCCTGGCTCGCCAGACTGACCTGGTTGCGGCGATGGCGAAAACCGGTGCCGTGATTAACGTGAAAAAACCACAGTTCGTCAGCCCGGGTCAGATGGGTAACATTGTCGATAAGTTTATCGAAGGCGGTAACGACAAAATTATTCTGTGTGACCGTGGCGCTAACTTCGGTTACGACAACCTGGTTGTCGACATGCTGGGCTTCAGCGTGATGAAAAATGTCTCCGGCCAGTCTCCGGTGATTTTCGACGTGACCCACGCCCTGCAGTGCCGCGACCCGTTCGGCGCCGCGTCCGGTGGTCGTCGTGCCCAGGTTACCGAGCTGGCGCGTGCCGGTATGGCGACTGGCCTGGCTGGTCTGTTTATTGAAGCGCACCCGGATCCGGCAAATGCGAAATGCGACGGCCCATCTGCGCTGCCGCTGGATAAGCTGGAGCCGTTCCTGAAACAGATCAAAGCGATTGACGATCTGGTGAAGAGCTTTGACGAGCTGGATACCAGCAACTAATAAAAAAACCCGCTTCGGCGGGTTTTTTTATGGGGCATATTGCCGGGTGGCGCTGCGCTTACCCGGCCTACAAAACCCGTAAAGGCTACGCAAAAATCGTCATCAAATACGCGATAAACAACGCCATATGCGCCGCGCCATTAAGCACGTTGGTGCGTCCGGTGGAGAACGAAATCTGGCACAGCAGCAACGAGGCCACCATCACAATCATCTCCGGCGCACCCAGCGCAAACTGCAGCTCGTTACCCGTCATAAAGGCAATCAGTGTCACCACCGGGACGGTAAGTGAAATCGTCGCCAGTACGGAGCCGAAGAACAGGTTCATTGCGCGCTGCACCTGATTATTCAACACCGCTTTCAGCGCGCCCAGCCCTTCCGGGGACAGAATCAGCAGGGCCACCAGGAAGCCGGTAAACGCTACCGGCGCGTTCAGCTCGGTTAACAGCGTTTCCAGCGGGTTGGCATTCATCTTGGTGACCGCAATCACCGCAATCAGATGCACGATCAGCCAAACCGTATGCCACACGCTGCTGTGGGCCGACGGCTTGCCGTGGTGCGGGTCATCATCGTCGCCGTCATCTTCATGCTCGTACACAAACAGGCTCTGGTGCGTTTTCGTCTGTATCAACAGGAATACGCCGTACATGGCGGCGGAAATCAGTGCGACCAGCAGCGCCTGACCGGTAGAAAAATTCGCGCCCGGCAGCGCCATCGGGAAGACCAGCACGATAATGGCCAGCGGGAAGAGGGCAATCAGATACTGTTTAATGCCGAACAAGTTCATATACTGGGTCGCGAACTTGCGGCCGCCCAGCAGCAGAGAGAAGCCCACCAGCCCACCCGTCACAATCATAATGATTGAGTAGAGCGTGTCGCGCATCAGCGTCGGCGCGGCATCGCCGGTCGCCATGAGCGCGGAAATCAGGCTGACTTCGAGAATCACGACGGAAAGGCTGAGAATTAACGATCCGTACGGCTCACCCAGACGGTGGGCCAGGACATCCGCATGGCGAACGACGCTAAACGCGCTGGTTAAGATGCCGACCAGGGCAAGAATATTGATACCAACCACCACTGGCAGTGACTGACTGCTTCCCCAGAAGAGCAGCACAGCCAGTGCCAGAACCGGGAAAATGAGTGACGTCTCCTTGTGGCGGGTCTTTACCGCCTCGTGTGTTGCTGTCATGTGCTTCTCCATCAATGCAGGTGCTTGTAATTATAGATAGATTTTTGAGGTCATTAAACTAACAGATCTCTGATAAATACCCTTTATTTTTTACTTAATTTTACCCTTTGTCATGATTTTTATGTTTGATGTCTATAATTCGCTGTCTTAATTTAATATTCATTAAATAACAATGAATTATAAATAGTATATATTCATAAATTATCGCGGAGTGGCACGCTGCCATATCGTCGTCCACACTTATCTCTTTAGCCAAAAGAGAGGTCAGTGATGCCCTATAAAACGAAACGCGAATTACCCGATAATGTGCAAAACGTGCTGCCCGCCCACGCGCAGGATATCTACAAAGAGGCGTTTAACAGCGCATGGGATCAATACAAAGATAAGGACGATCGCCGGGATGATGCCAGCCGTGAAGAGACGGCGCACAAAGTCGCCTGGGCCGCCGTAAAACATGAATATGAGAAAGGAGACGACGATAAATGGCATAAAAAGAAATAGCCGTGAAATAATTCGCTGCCTTCATTTTGACTTTTCAGGCGGTTGAACTTCCGTTGTATTGCAACTGGTCCGCTAATTGCTTATCGTTATTTAACTGCTGGCAAAATGACCAGCACCTAAGGCCGGGAAGGCGAATTACAGATGTCGCAAGGAAGCATGCAGTGGCGGAGGTGTAAAGTGTTAACGCGTGATTTCTTAATGAAGGCAGATTGTAAGACGGCATTTGGTGCTATTGAGGAATCGCTTCTCTGGTCAGCTGAACAACGTGCGGCGTCACTCGCTGCCACGCTTGCCTGCCGCCCGGATGATGGCCCGGTATGGATTTTTGGCTACGGTTCCCTGATGTGGAACCCGGCTCTGGAATTTGTCGAATCGGCAACGGGAACGCTGCCCGGCTGGCATCGCGCATTTTGCCTGCGCCTGACGGCCGGACGCGGCAGCGCGTGCCAGCCGGGGCGCATGCTTGCACTGAAAGAGGGCGGGCGCACCACGGGCGTGGCGTATCGCCTTCCGGATACCACGCTGGAAGAGGAGCTCACGCTGCTCTGGAAGCGCGAGATGATCACCGGCTGCTATATGCCGAGCTGGTGCAAGCTGGAACTGGACGACGGTCGTACCGTCAATGCGCTGGTGTTTATTATGGACCCGCGCCATCCGCTGTATGAAGCGGATACCCGTACGCAGGTGATTGCCCCGTTAATCGCCGCCGCGAGCGGGCCGCTGGGCACCAACGCGCAGTATCTCTTCTCCCTCGATCAGGAGCTAACCCGCCTCGGCATGAAGGACGACTGTCTGAATGAGCTGGTGGTGAAGGTAAAGGCGCTGCTGGAAGGGAACCCGCTCAACGGCACGCTGCGAGCAGGCTTTGCCTGATAATACGCCCGGCTCGCCGGGCGTTTAATCTTATGCGGCCACGTAGCTGACGGAATGCTCCAGCGACTGACTGTGGCTGTCGATCAGCACATCCCACGTGCCGGTATACGGCACGGTAAGCCACGCTTTATCATCCTGCACGGTCAGAATATCCGCCTGGGATTGCTTTTGTGCTTTCGCACTCATCAGATGTATACGACAGCGCTCTGAGCAACGCACCACTACCGTATCCCCGCCAAACAGTTTCAAACTTGTTTTTACCAGTGCCATATTTTTACCCCGTCGATTTTGCCCATCCCGAGCGTGATATTGTTCACAAATTACTCATTGCATAACACCAAAGCGGGGGGTAAGGGATGATGATTTTGATCAAAAAATGGCATAACGTTTAAACAAAAATGACAAAATGCCTGAAAGCATTCAGCTGGCGCGGGTTTTACCCGGTAAATCCGCGCCGGAATAAAATTAAATGCGGAAATGGCCGGCAGTTTCAGCAAGGTCGCCAGCCTGGCTCTGCAGGGCTCCCGCGGCGGCGGCGGATTCCACCACCAGCTCAGCGTTCTGCTGCACCATGCGGTCGAGATGGGTTACCGCGTGGTTGATCTCGTGAATGCCTTTCATCTGCTCGCTGGTGGCGATGGAAATTTCGCGCATGATGCCAGAGACGCTGCCGATGCTGGAGCGGATCTCATCCATGCTTTCCCCTGCCAGATGCACGTAGCGGGAGCCGGTTGCCACGCTGTCGGTGGTGGAATCAATCAGCGATTTGATCTCTTTCGCCGCCTGAGCGCTACGGCTCGCCAGGTTACGCACTTCGCCTGCTACAACGGCAAACCCGCGCCCCTGCTCACCGGCACGCGCCGCCTCGACGGAGGCATTCAGCGCCAGAATGTTGGTCTGGAAAGCAATGCCGTCAATCACGCTGGTGATATCGCCAATTTTTGCCGACGCAACTTCAATGGACTGCATGGTGCTGATCGCCTGCGACACTACCTCGCCGCCGCGCGCCGCGGCCGCTGAGGCTTTGCTCGCCTGATCGTTGGCTTCTGCTGCCGATTCATTCGACTGCGTCACGGAGGCGGTGATCTGCTCTACGGCGCTGGCCGTCTCGCGCAGGCTGGATGCCGCCTGCTCGGTGCGTCCGGAAAGATCCTGATTACCTGCGGCAATCTCCTGCGCCGCGTTTTTCACCGATTCACTGGCATCCCGGAGCTGCACCATCACCACCGACAGCTTATCGCTGAAGGCGTTAAAGGCCTGGGCAATCTGCGCGACTTCGTCCTCGCCGCTGTCCGGCAGGCGCTGGGACAGATCGTTAGTCCCGTTGGCAATGTTGTGCATCGCGTCGCGAATGTCGGACAGACGCTTCAGCAGGCGGGCAATCAGGAAGTGAACAATGGCCGCACTCAGGAGTGCCAGGATCACCAGCGAAATCGCCGATGCTTTGAGCAGGGAACGCATGCCGGAGGTGGCGTCACCGTTGTCGAGCGCGACGACTAACAGCCAGTTAGTGCCCGGTACGGCTGTCGCCACGAAGGTTTTTTCAGCGTCGTTCAGCGTTCCGTCGACGAGGTTACCGCTTTTCAACGCAGCAAAATCAATGCCTTTGATCGTCTCAGCAAAGGGTTTGAGCGTCAGGGCCGGATCGTTAGCGGCAATCACGCTGCCGTCACTGTTCAGAAGCAACCCGCTGCTGGCCGGGGTTGGATGGATCCCGCGCACGTTAGCCACCACGCTGTCCATCGCCACATCGCCTGCCACCACCGCTTTGAGCGTGCCATTTTCTTTCACCGGCACGGCGAAGGTCACCACCAGTTTACCGGTTCCCGCATCAACGTAGGGTGCGGTGACAACCGGACCGTCCGTGCTGACTACCTGCTGATACCACGGGCGAATGGTCGGGTCATAATCCGCCGGAACGCCCGCCGGTTCAGAGAATTTCGCCGTTTTGCTGGCGTAGCCAACATAGACGTTGGTGAATCCACCCGCCTGCGCAAGCTGTTTAAACACCGGAACCGGATCGTCGCTCAGCGCAACGGTCTGCGCGGAGGCGATCACCGCCATCTTGCTTTTTACCCAGTCGGCAATCGCCATGTTATGGCTGGCGCTGGTGCTGGTCAGGATATCGCGCTGTGACTGCTGGTTATCCTGACGTGTGACCTGAAAGTTAATAACGGTATTGAGGAGAAGGGCGACGACCAGACAGCCTGCCGTCGCAGCGATGATGCGTGCACGAATCGATCTGAACATAAGTGAAATACCTGCTGTGTTGTTTCCATGCCTATCGGCAACCCCGCAGGTAAACTTGATGCTGAAACCGCGTCCATAAGAAAATAATATTTTTACGAGTTTATTATTAAAAAGTTAATACTTTATCTGCGGACAACGTCCACTCGGCCAGTTCAACCAGCGTACCAATTTCTACGCCATCAATCAGCGGCAGTCCGGTAATGCCCCGGCCGTCGGTGCAGGTCTTGCACAGCTTAACCGGCACGTTTTGCGCGGTCAGGATCTCCAGCATCTGCTGAATGTTATAGCCCTCTGCCGGTTTTTGACCTTTCAGCCCCGCGGTGACCGCGTCCGACATTAAAAAGATCCGTAACGCCAGGTCGCTCTCTTTTTCACGCAGCGCAATGGCCAGGCGCAGGCTGTTAAAAAGAGATTCGCTGCCGTAGGCCGCACCGTTGGCGACGATCACAATCTTTTGCATGTTGACTCCTGTTCTTATAAAGGCACGAATATTGCTTAATTCCCCGGAGTTTCGCGGTCTGGAGAGTAAGCATGACATTAATGGCTGGCATTTCGCCAGGCGCTGCCGAATGGCTCACGCGCGCAAAGATGATGCGCCGGGAGCAGTTCAGCAAGCTGGCACAGCTGGGCGTACTTGTGCACGGCATTAGCCAGTTGGTGCACATGTTACAGTGCGAGCGCGGGGCGTCCAACGTCTGGCTCTGCTCACAGGGTAAGCTGTACGCCCCCGAATGCAAAGCCAGCCGGGCGCTGGTGGATGAAAACCTCGCTGCCCTTTACGGCATTCTTGAAACACAGTCGCCGATCCCGGGAAGTACCGTCTGTGAACGCATTGGAGGCGCGCTCCTGAGCCTGGACACGCTTCCCGCGCTGCGTGACGGTGTGATTCAGCAAACGATAACGGCACCGCAGGCGATGGAACACTACTCCCGCATGCTTCGTCATCTGCTCAGTATCGTGCCGCAACTCAATGACAGCATTGACGATCCGCAAATTGCAGGGCGTTTTGTCGCGCTTTATAGCCTGATGCAGGGCAAAGAGCTGGCGGGACAGGAGCGGGCGCTGGGGGCGATTGGCTTCACGCAGGGCTTTTTCGATGAGGTGACTCGCCAGAGGCTGGTTGACCGCATTGACGGGCAGCAGGCCTGCTTTGAGATCTTTCTCTCGCACAGCTCCGCTGACGTTCAGACCACCTTTTCAATGCACTGTCAGCCCGATCGTGAAACGGAGCAGCTCCGGCGAGTGGCCTGTACCCGCCAGCCTGCCGTAGATGATGGTCTTACCGCGCTGGCCTGGTTTGCTCTGCAAACCGCGCGCCTTGAGCATCTGCGCACGCTGGAGGAGACGATCATCGCCGATCTGATGGTCGCTGTGGACGAATGCATTCACCGTGACGATGACTACACGCTCCCCGCCGTTGAACAGGACGACCCGCCGATCCGCTATCCGGAAAAACCGTTGCTCACCCTGGTTCGCCAGCAGGCGCGCGAGATAGAGCAGCTCTCACGTCAGCTTGCGTCGCTGCGCGATACGCTTGAAGAGCGCAAAATCATTGATAAAGCGAAAAGCGTGCTGATGACCCACCAGAATATGAGTGAGGAACAGGCCTGGACGGCGCTGCGCAAAATGGCGATGGACAAGAACCAAAGGATGGTGGATATCGCCCGCGCGCTGCTCATGGTGAAGAATTTGTGGCAGGTAACACCAAAGGAGTAGCTGCACGGTCAGTGGGCATTCTCTGCCTGATTGCGGTGCGTAAATGAGAGGGAATTACGGTAAGTGCCGTAAAAAAAGTGTGTTAAAACCTGGCATTCGCTTTGCATTATCAGATTAACCATTTTTGACGATGCGCCAACGGCGGTGCATCCGTCTTCGGGATAAAGGCGTCCACTGGTGCTTCGGCACCGTGGGCGCTTTTTTTTGGTTTTTTTTCAGGAGTGGTCATGGCGGATTTGTCGAGACGGCGTTTTTTGCAGGCCAGCATGCTGGCGAGTGGCGCAATGCTATTACCGGGTGTCATGCAGGCCGCATGGGCGGCAGGCTCGGATAAACCGGAACAGGAAACAGTGCGCATCGGGTTTATCCCGCTGACCGACTGTGCCCCGGTGGTTATCGCTGCGCTGAAAGGGTTTGATAAAAAATACGGTATTACCATCGTGCCCACCAAAGAGGCGAGTTGGGCGGCGGTGCGCGACAAGCTGGTGGCGGGCGAGCTTGATGCCGCGCACATTCTCTACGGCCTGCTATATGGGCTGGAACTCGGCATCGCCGGCAAGCCACAGCAGATGGCTAACCTGATGACCCTCAACCAGAACGGTCAGGCGATTACGCTCTCCAGCGATCTGGCAGGGAAGGGCGTTCGCGATCTCGATGGGCTGAAAAAGCTGATTAGGCAGCAGGCGCCTGGCACTTATACCTTCGCGCACACCTTCCCGACCGGGACGCACGCCATGTGGCTCTACTACTGGCTGGCCAGTGCGGGCATTAACCCCTTTGACGACGTGCGCACGGTGGTGGTGCCGCCGCCGCAGATGGTGATGAACATGCGCATTGGCAACATGGTCGGCTTTTGCGTCGGCGAGCCGTGGAACGCGCGTGCCATCAACGACCGCATCGGTTTTACCGCCGCCACATCGCAGTCTATCTGGGCCGACCATCCGGAAAAAATCCTCGGTACGCGTCGCGACTGGGTGGAGAGAAATCCACACACCGCCCGGGCGCTGGTGAGTGCGGTGCTGGAGGCAGCGCGCTGGATCGAGGCGTCCCCGGAAAATAAACGCGAAACCGCGCAGATCCTCTCGCGCCGGGCGTGGCTCAACTGCAAAGAGCAGTACCTCACCGGACGGATGCTCGGCGAGTACGACAACGGTCTGGGACAGCGCTGGCAGGACGCACACCCGATCCGCTTCTTCAACGAGGGGGCCGTCAGCTATCCGTATCACTCCGACGGTATGTGGTTCTTAACCCAGTTCCGCCGCTGGGGCTTGCTCAAATCTGCGCCGGACTACGCAGGTATTACGCAGCGCATTAACCAGACCGCGGTCTGGCAGGATGCCGCCACGGCGGTGGGGGGCATCAGCACACCGACTTCACCACTGCGGAGTAGCACATTGATAGACGGCACCGTCTGGAACGGTACCGACCCGGAAGGATACGCCAGCCGTTTCGCCATTCACCGTAAAGGGGCCTGATTATGCAGCATCTGCAAAAGACGAAATCACACGAGACGCCGGAGAGTGGGGAGGTGATTGTCCTGCCTCCGGTGCAGGTTCGCCGCCCTACGCCGACGTTTGCGCGTCGGATCAACGCGGTCCTGCAGCGCATCATTCCGGCATTTCTGGGGCTGGGACTGCTGGTCGTGCTCTGGCAGTTGGCGGCGATTAACAGCAAAGGCTTCCCGACGCCGCTCAGCACGCTCGATTCCGCCATTACCCTGTTCGCCGATCCGTTTTATCGCGACGGGCCAAACGACATGGGTATCGGCTGGAACGTGCTCGCCTCATTACAGCGTGTGGCGGTGGGCTTTGGCCTGGCCGCGTTCGCCGGGATCCCGCTCGGCTTCCTGATTGGCCGCTTCACCTTTTTTTCGCGCATGTTCGGCCCGCTGATCGCGCTGTTACGCCCGGTTAGCCCGCTGGCCTGGCTGCCCATCGGCCTGCTGCTGTTCCAGAAAGCGGAACCGGCTTCCAGCTGGACCATTTTTATCTGCTCCATCTGGCCGATGGTGATCAACACCGCCGAAGGGGTTCGCCGCATTCCGCAGGACTACCTTAACGTCGCACGGGTGCTGCAGCTTTCCGAGTGGACCATCATGCGCCGCATTCTCTTCCCGGCGGTGCTGCCCGCGGTGCTGACCGGGGTGCGCCTCTCCATCGGCATCGCCTGGCTGGTGATTGTCGCCGCCGAGATGCTGACCGGCGGTTTAGGGATCGGCTTCTGGATCTGGAACGAGTGGAACAACCTCAACGTCGAAAACATTCTCATCGCCATCGTCATCATTGGCGTGGTCGGGTTGCTGCTGGAGCAGGGGCTGATGCTGATCGCCCGCCGCTTTAGCTGGCAGGAAAAATAAGGAGCGAACATGAAACCATTAATTCAGGTCCAGGCCGTGAGCCAGCGTTTTTCCACCGCCAGCGGCGAGTTTCTGGCGCTGCAAAACGTCTCTTTTGATATCCACGAGGGCGAAACCGTCAGTCTGATTGGGCACTCCGGCTGCGGCAAATCGACGCTGCTGAACCTTATCGCTGGGATCACGCTGCCGACGGAAGGCGGGCTGATTTGCGATAACCGCGAAATTGCCGGGCCGGGCCCGGAGCGCGCGGTGGTGTTCCAGAACCATTCTCTGCTGCCGTGGCTCACCTGCTTCGACAACGTGGCCCTGGCGGTCGATCACGTGTTTCGCCACAGCATGAGCAAGGTGGAACGCAGAGAGTGGATTGAGCACAACCTCGACCGCGTACAGATGGGACATGCCCTGCATAAGCGCCCGGGGGAGATTTCCGGCGGTATGAAGCAGCGCGTCGGGATTGCCCGCGCGCTGGCGATGAAGCCGAAAGTCTTGCTGATGGATGAACCCTTCGGCGCGCTCGATGCGCTGACGCGTGCCCATCTGCAGGACTCGGTGATGCAGATCCAGCAGGCGCTGAACACCACCATCGTGCTCATTACCCACGACGTGGACGAGGCGGTGCTGCTCTCCGATCGCGTGCTGATGATGACGAACGGCCCGGCGGCCACCGTCGGGGAGAGCCTGCGCGTAGACCTGCCGCGCCCGCGTAACCGGGTGCAGCTGGCCGACGACAGCCGCTATCACCACATGCGCCAGCAGATCCTGCATTTCCTCTACGAAAAGCAGCCGAAAGCGGCGTAGCGAGGGGGCTTTGATGCGACTGGTCATTATCGGCAATGGCATGGCGGCCACGCGGCTGATTGCCTCGCTCATCGGGCGTGCCCCCGATTGTTTCGCTATCACCGTCATCGGTGACGAGCCGGAGCATGCCTATAACCGCATCCAGCTCTCGCCGGTGCTGGGCGGTGAAAAGCAGGCTGCAGAGATCTGTCTACAGGATGACGACTGGTACCAGGCGCGCAGCGTGACGGTGCTGCGGGGCGAAAAGGCGATAGCTGTGAACGTGAGCGCGCGGGAAGTGCTAACCACCGCCCGCACGCTGGGCTGGGATGCGCTGGTGTTCGCCATCGGGTCAACGCCCTTTGTTCCACCCATCCCCGGCAGCGATGCGCCGCACGTATTCACGTTCCGTACCCTGGAGGATACCCGGGCCATTCAGGCGATCGCCGGTCCGGCGGTGGTGCTGGGCGGCGGCGTGCTCGGGGTTGAGACGGCGGCAGCCCTGGCGCGTTCAGGTGACAACGTCACGCTTGTTCATCGCGGTCCGTGGCTAATGGAGCAGCAGCTGGATCGGCAGGCGGGCGTGCTGCTGGAAGAGGCGCTGGCTGCGCGGGGCGTGCGCTGTGAGCTTTCCTCAGGCATCGCGGCAATTAATGGCAATAGCGTGACGCTGCTCAATGGGCGCAGCGTCGCCGCCGCGCGCGTGGTGCTGGCGACCGGCGTGCAGCCCACTGTCGCACTGGCGCAGACCAGCGGCATTCGCTGCGCGCGCGGCATCGTGGTGGATCACCAGATGCAAACCTCCGTGCCTGACGTCTACGCCATTGGCGAGTGCTGTGAAATTGACGGCCAGACGTTTGGCCTCGTCGCCCCCTGTCTGGCGCAGGCAGATATCCTTGCCGCGCGGCTGGCCGGGGACGTCACCGCGCCGTTTGTCCTGACCGACAACGGGGTGCGCCTCAAGGTGACCGGCGTGGAGCTGTTCAGCCTCGGTCGCGCGGCAGAGCAGGAGGGCGACGTGGTCTGGAGCGCATGGGATCCGCTGACCCGCCACTATCGTCGTTTACTGATCCATCAGGGGGCGCTGGCTGGCGTGCTGTTGATGGGCGACTGCCGCAGTGCGGCAACATTTACCGATTTACTGGCAACGGCTGCGCCCGCCCACGCGGACTGGCTGTTCGATCGTTTCACTACGCAACCGCAAGTTGCAGGACAGAACGCTATGACAAAACCTACTCTGGTGGTGGTTGGGCACGGTATGGTCGGCCATCATTTCCTCGAAGACTGCGTTAACCGCAATCTGCATCAGCAGTATCAGATCGTCGTCTTTGGCGAAGAGCGCTATGCCGCCTACGACCGCGTGCATCTGTCGGAATATTTTGGCGGCCGCAGCGCGGAATCGCTCTCGCTGGTGGACGGCGATTTCTTTGCCGACAACGGCATTGAGCTGCGCCTGTCGCAGCAGATTGTCGCAATCGATCGCGATGCACATGTGGTACGTACCGCCAGCGGGCATGAAACCCACTGGGACAAGCTGGTGCTGGCGACCGGCTCATATCCGTTTGTCCCACCGGTGTCGGGCAACGATCTGCCGGGCTGTTTTGTTTATCGCACGCTGGACGATCTGGACAAGATTGCGGCGCATGCGGCGGGCTCGCGCCGCGGCGTAGTGATTGGCGGCGGCCTGCTCGGGCTGGAGGCGGCGAATGCCCTGAAACAGCTCGGGCTGGAAACTCACGTGGTGGAGTTTGCGCCCAATCTGATGGCGGTCCAGCTCGACGGCGACGGCGCGGTGATGCTGCGTAAGAAAATCGAGGCGCTGGGCGTCGGCGTTCACACCAGTAAAGCGACGACGGAGATCGCCACCGCGGACGACGGACTGGTGCTGCGCTTCGCCGATGGCGAACAGCTGGAAACGGACATGGTGGTCTTTTCTGCCGGCATTCGTCCGCAGGACGCACTGGCGCGCAGCAGCGGGCTGGCTGTCGGCGAACGCGGCGGAGTCTGCATTGACGACGGCTGTCACACCTCCGATCCGGACGTGCTGGCCATTGGCGAGTGCGCCCTGTGGGAAGGGAAAATCTTCGGTCTGGTCGCGCCCGGTTATCAGATGGCGCGGGTGGCCGCCGCCGCGCTGGCGGGCGAAGATAAAACCTTCACCGGGGCAGATATGAGCACTAAGCTCAAGCTGCTCGGCGTGGACGTTGCCTCGTTCGGCGATGCACACGGGCGCACACCGGGGGCGCTGAGCTACCAGTGGACGCACGGTCCGCAGCAAATCTACAAGAAAATCGTGGTCAGCCACGACGGCAAAACGCTGCTCGGCGGCGTGCTGGTGGGGGATGCCAGCGAATACGCCACGCTGGTGCAGATGATGCTTAACGGAATAGGCCTGCCAAAAGAGCCGGAAACGCTGATCTTACCTGCCTCGTCAGGCAGTGCGCCGAAAGCGCTCGGCGTGGCGGCGTTGCCGGAAAACGCGCAGATCTGTTCGTGCCATAACGTCAGCAAAGGCGATATCTGCCAGGCGGTGAGCGCGGGCGCTATGGATATCGGTGCCGTTAAGCAGTGCACTAAAGCGGCCACCGGCTGCGGGGGCTGCAGTGCGCTGGTGAAGCAGGTGATGGAGTTCCAGCTCGCGGCGCAGGGCGTGGAGGTGAAAAAGGATATCTGCGAGCACTTCCCGTACTCGCGCCAGGAGATTTACCACCTCGTGCGCGTCAACCATATCCGCACCTTTGACCAGCTCATCGGCCGCTACGGTCAGGGGCACGGGTGCGAAATTTGTAAGCCACTGGTGGGGTCGGTGCTGGCCTCGTGCTGGAATGAATACCTGCTGAAACCGGCACACCTGCCGCTGCAGGACACCAACGACCGCTATTTTGCCAATATCCAGAAGGACGGTACCTACTCCATCGTGCCGCGCATGCCGGCGGGGGAAGTGACGGCAGACGGGCTGATTGCTATCGGCCAGATTGCGAAGCGCTACAGCCTTTACAGCAAAATCACCGGTGGCCAGCGTATCGACCTCTTCGGCGCCACCCTGGAACAGCTGCCGGAGATCTGGCAGGCGCTGGTGGAGGCCGGGTTTGAAACGGGGCACGCCTACGGGAAATCCCTGCGCACGGTGAAATCCTGCGTCGGGTCGACGTGGTGTCGCTACGGCGTGCAGGACTCCACCGGCCTCGCGGTCAGGCTCGAGCACCGCTACAAAGGCCTGCGCGCGCCGCACAAAATCAAAATGGCTGTCTCAGGCTGTACCCGCGAATGCGCCGAGGCGCAGAGTAAAGACGTGGGGGTCATCGCCACGGACAAAGGCTGGAATCTCTACCTGTGCGGCAACGGCGGGATGAAGCCGCGCCACGCGGATCTCTTCGCCAGCGATCTCGATGATGAAACGCTGATCCGCACCGTGGACCGTTTCCTGATGTTTTACATTCGCACCGCGGATCGCCTGCAGCGCACCAGCACCTGGATGGACAACCTGGAAGGCGGCCTCGACTACCTGCGGGAGGTGATCCTCAACGACAGCCTGGGCATCGCCCATGAGCTGGAGCAGGAGATGGCCCGGGTGGTGGAAACCTACCAGTGCGAATGGCAGACCACGCTTAACGATCCGAACCGTCTGGCGCTGTTCCGCACCGCGGTGAACGTTACGCCGTCTGATGAAAGCAAGCGCTGGCAGGAAATCTGCGGCATCGACGAAATCCCGGAGCAGGCGGGTATTGGCGCGCGGCTTGGGCGTAAGCCGATCGCACTGTTCCGCTTTGGCAAAACCGTCTATGCCCTTGACGATCGGGAGCCGGGCAGCAGCGCGAACGTGCTTTCCCGCGGCATTCTTGGCGATGCGGCGGGGGAGCCGGTGGTGATCTCTCCGCTCTACAAGCAGCGTATTCGTCTGCGCGACGGCTGTCAGGTGGAGAACGGCGAACCCGCGGTACGCGCCTGGCCGGTCAAAATTGAGAACGGCAAAGTGTGGGTCGGAAATGATGCCCTGGTGATTCGTGCGGAGGCCTCATGACGGAAACCCGGACAACGTGCCCCTATTGTGGGGTCGGCTGCGGCGTGGTCGCCCGCGTGGAAGGTGAAACGGTCAGCGTTCAGGGGGATGAGACCCATCCTGCCAACTTTGGCCGCCTGTGCGTGAAAGGATCGGCCCTGGGGGAAACAACGGGGTTACAGGGGCGATTGCTGCGCCCCGTTGTTGACGGTGCTGAGGTGGGCTGGGCGCAGGCGCTGGAGACGGCAGGCGAGCGTCTCCAGGATATTATCGACAAATGGGGGCCGCAGGCGGTGGCGTTTTACGCATCAGGGCAATTGCTTACCGAGGACTACTACGCCGCCAATAAGCTGATGAAAGGGTTTATCGGCGCGGCGAACATTGATACCAACTCCCGGCTCTGCATGTCATCGGCGGTCGTTGGCTATAAACGCGCCTTCGGTGAAGACGTGGTGCCATGCAGCTACGAGGATGTGGAAAACAGCAATCTGGTGGTGCTGGTGGGATCAAACGCGGCCTGGACGCATCCGGTGCTGTATCAGCGGCTGGTGCAGGCAAAGCACAACAATCCGCAGATGAAAGTGGTGGTAATCGATCCGCGCAGAACCGCCACCTGTGATATTGCTGACCTGCATCTGGCGCTTGCGCCGGGGAGCGATGCCGGATTATTTGTCGGCCTGCTGAACCTGATTCAGGGAACGGATGAGTGGCCCGTTGAGCGCGTGGCGGCGTTTTGCGGCCTCTCGCCGCAGGATATTGGCACCTTTTACGACTGGTTTATGACGGCGCCCCGGGCCATCACGCTCTACACCATGGGAATCAATCAGTCCTCCAGCGGCAGCGACAAGTGCAGCGCCATCATTAACGTTCACCTTGCCAGCGGGAAATTTAACCGTCCGGGCTGCGGCCCGTTTTCGCTGACCGGGCAGCCTAACGCGATGGGCGGGAGGGAAGTGGGCGGGCTGGCTAACCAGCTGGCGGCGCACATGAACTTTGAGCCGGACGATCTTTCGCGGGTGGCGCGTTTCTGGGGAACGGAACGGCTGGCGCAAACCCCGGGACTGATGGCGGTGGAGCTGTTTGACGGCATTGCCCGCGGCGAGGTGAAGGCGGTGTGGATCATGGGTACCAATCCTGCCGTCTCGCTGCCGGACAGCCACGCGGTGTGTCAGGCGCTGGCGAACTGCCCGCTGGTGATTGTCTCTGAGGTGATGAACGATACCGACACCAGCCGGTTTGCCCATATTCGCTTTCCGGCGCTGGGCTGGGGAGAGAAGGACGGGACGGTGACCAATTCCGAGCGACGCATTTCGCGCCAGCGCGCGTTTCTGCCCGCGCCGGGTGAGGCAAAGCCGGACTGGTGGATCGTCGCGCAGGTGGCAAAGCAGCTGGGCTACGGCGAGGCCTTTGCCTGGCAACATCCGCGCGAGATTTTTTGCGAGCATGCGGCGCTGACGGCCTTTGAAAATAACGGCGCGCGGGCGTTAAACCTTCATGACCTGGCTACGCTTACCCGTGAGGAGTGGGAGCGGCTTGAGCCCTGGCAGTGGCCTACGGGGGATTTTCCGCGCCGTAACATTGTTCCCGTTAACCCTCTGCCGCACGGTGCGACGGTCAGCGCGTTATACCCGCTGATTCTCAACTCGGGGCGCATCCGCGATCAATGGCATACCATGACGCGAACAGGATATGTGGCCAGGCTGATGCAGCATATCGCCGAACCGTTTGTTGAGGTTTGCCCCGCAGACGCCGTTCGGTTTTCCCTGTGCGACGGCCAGCTGGCGCGCATCAGCTCGCCGCGCGGCGTCATGGTGGCAAGAGTGCGCATCAGCGACGGCCAGCGTGAAGGGAACGCTTTTGCCCCGATGCACTGGAACGCTGTGTTTGCCCGCCAGGGAAAGGTGAATGCGCTGGTGGAAGGGCGCTGCGATCCGGTTTCGGGCCAGCCTGAAAGTAAACAAACCGCCGTCAGAATCATGCCCTGGCAGCCCGCCTGGCAGGGGGAACTGTATGCCCGTGAATGGCCGGAAATGCCCTCTTCGGTTTACTGGTGGCGTAAAGCTTCACGCCTGACGGTGGCGTGCGATAAACCGCTGCTGCCGTGGGTAATGGATTACGCCAGCGGCCGGGGCTGGCAGCTGCAGGTTGCTCAAGCCGGTGAACGCAGCAGCGTGCTGGCCTGGCATGAAGGCCAGTTGATGCTGGGTTTCTGGGAAGGTACCGCGTTACCGGCGCTGGCGCATGCGGTGATTGAAGCCGCTTTTCATTCACCCCCCGTGCTGCCCGCAGAACGCCACGCCTTGTTGAACGGACAGAGCGTCGGGAAGGTGGCGGATCCGGGACGCATTATCTGCAGCTGTTTCAGCGTCGGGGAAAAGGCGATACGGGAGGCGATTGCCGGAGGGTGTGATTCCGTCAGCGCGCTGGGGGCGAAGCTGCGATGTGGTACGAACTGTGGCTCCTGCGTGCCTGAGCTGAAAGGGCTGTTTCAGGATAATCCTGAAATGTCCGCCAGGACTGTATTTCAAGGCTTATCGCGTTAACATAATAAGAGTTTATTCATAAACACAGGTTATTATTTACGACGTTGATGGCTGTATCGTCCCGCATTCGTTTGCTGTTACTACTCCCCCTTCTTACGGCCGGAGCCGTTCACGGTGCGCCGAATTCCTTTATCCAGCAGGCACAACATCCGTTCGATAACAATGGGGATAGTTTGCCTGACCTCGACATGGCGGCACCCACCGGGGAGGGGGAAAAGCATCTGGCCGAAGTGGCGAAAGCCTTCGGTGAGGCCAGCATGACCGACAACGGTCTGACAACGGGCGAGCAAGCGCGTCAGTTTGCGTTTGGTCAGGTGCGCGACGCGGTGAGCGGCGAAGTGAACCAGCAGATTGAATCCTGGCTTTCACCCTGGGGGAACGCCAGCGTGAACTTACTGGTAGATAACGATGGCAAATTTAACGGCAGCAGCGGGAGCTGGTTTATCCCCTGGAACGATAACAACCGTTATCTGAGCTGGAGCCAGCTTGGCCTGACCCAGCAGACGGATGGTCTGGTGAGTAACGCAGGAATCGGTCAGCGCTGGGTCGCCGGGAAATGGCTGCTGGGTTACAACACGTTTTACGATAACCTCCTGGATGAAAATCTGCAGCGTGCCGGACTGGGCGCGGAAGCGTGGGGGGAAAATCTGCGCCTGTCAGCTAACTATTATCAGCCCTTTGCCGGCTGGCGCGACCGCTCCGACGTCCAGGAGCAGCGCATGGCGCGCGGATATGACGTCACCGCTAAAGCCTGGCTGCCGTGGTTCCATCATCTCAATACCAGCGTTAGCTTCGAGCAATATTTTGGCGATAACGTCGACCTCTTCAATAGCGGAACCGGCTATCACAATCCGGTGGCGGTGAATCTGGGGCTTAACTATACCCCCGTTCCGCTGGTCACCTTGACCGCCGGGCATAAGCAGGGCGAAAGTGGCGCGAGCCAGAATAATCTCGGACTGAAGCTCAACTATCGCTTTGGCGTGCCGCTGGCTAAGCAGCTTTCCGCCGGTGAAGTCGCCGCCACGCGCTCCCTGCGCGGAAGCCGCTATGACTCGCCGGAGCGCAATAGCCTGCCGGTGATGGAGTTCCGCCAGCGTAAAACGCTGTCCGTGTGGCTGGCAACGCCGCCGTGGGATCTGAAAGGGGGCGAGACCGTTATGCTGAAGCTTCAGGTTCGCAGCACGAACGGTATTCGTCAGATCCACTGGCAGGGGGATACGCAGGCATTGAGCCTGACGTCGCCGGCTAAAAGCAACAGCAGCGACGGCTGGAGCGTGATTATGCCTGCCTGGGATGACCGTGAAGGGGCGACAAACCGCTGGCACCTGTCGGCGGTGGTGGAAGATGAGAAAGGCCAGCGCGTCTCGTCCAATGAGATCGCGCTGACCGTCGTGCAGCCGCTGGTCGCATTGCCGGACAACGACCCGCGCTGGAAGCTTCTGCCGGAGGAGTAATCCTTAAAAAATACGTTCCTGGTGCACCCACACCGCGGCTTCAACGCGGGATTTTAACTTCATTTTCTTCAGCATATGCTTCACGTGCACTTTGACCGTGCTTTCGGTGATGTCCAGGCGGCGGGCGATCATTTTGTTCGGCAACCCCTGAGCAATAAGCTTCAGAATATCGCGCTCGCGCGGGGTTAACTGACTCACGTCACGGTCAGAGGTGGCGCGATTGGCGCGCAGGCTGGCGGCCAGCACCGGCGTTAAGGCTTCGCTGAGAACCATCTCGCCCGCCGCAGCCTGCTGCAGCGCCTTAAGCAAGTCTTCCGGCTCCATATCCTTGAGCAGATAACCATCCGCCCCGCGCTTTAGCGCCGTGACCACATCCTCTTCATGGTTTGACACGCTAAAGACGACGATGCGCCCGGAAAGCGATTTTTCCCGCAGCTTGTCGAGGGTTTCCAGACCGTTCATGCCGGGCATATTCAGATCGAGCAGGATCAGATCGGGATCGAGGGATTCGGCAAGCTCAATGCCCTGTTCACCGTTGCTGGCTTCGCCAACCACGGTGATATCGGGTGCCATGCTGACCAGCTGTTTTACGCCAGTACGCAGCATCGGATGGTCGTCGATCAACAGGATGGATGCCGGTTCCTGATTAGTCATGGGTTTCTCCTTGAGCAGTTGTAAGCGGTTTCTCGGGAATAAAGGTGACGACAACTTCCGTGCCGCCCGTCTCTCTCCGGCGAACCTGGCAATCACCGCGCAGGCTTTGGGCGCGGTCTCGCATAATAATTAAACCATAGTGGTTAGTGCGTTCGGCATTTTCCGGCACGCCGCGGCCGTTGTCGTGAACCGTCAGCTTCACCTGATTGTTGTGCTGGCTGACGGTGACCGTTACCGCCGTCGCGCCGGAATGCTTGAGCACGTTGCTCAGCGCTTCACGGGCAATCTGCAGTAAATGTATGGCCTGGTGGGAGGGGACAAACCGCGGCGGCAGCTGGTAGTCCAGCTTCACCGGGAACCCCAGCCGGGCGCTAAATTCGTGACAGCTGGCTTCCAGCGCCGGGCGCAGGCCCGGCTCGGTCAGCTGCAGACGGAAGGTGGTCAGCAGCTCACGAAGCTGTATCCAGGAGGTGTTCAGCTCGTTGCGGATCTGGCTGAGCAGCTGCTTATTGCTTTCCGGCATCTCCGCATCCTGCATCTGCAGGCAGCTCACCTGCATTTTCATACAGGAGAGCGACTGGGCGATAGAGTCGTGAAGCTCGCGGGCAATAGTCGCGCGCTCTTCCATGACGATCAGCTGCTGCTGCTTTTCCTGATGCCTGTCGAGCGCCAGCGTGGCCGTGAGCTGTTCGACCAGCGTATCAACCAGCTGCTGCTGGTCGTGGCTCAGATGACGCCCGGCAGGCAGCGTTGCCAGCAGAATACCGTACTGGGTGTGGCTGTCGGTCAGGCGCCACTTCAGGGTGGTGCCGCCGGACGTCAGCGGCGGCAGGCCGCGGGGGCAAAGATGGCAGCCTTTGTCATCGCAGGACATATCGGACTGGCAGGTAAATTCCTGATGGTTATCTTCGTCTTCCACATCGTAGACCCGCAGCTCAAGGTCGTGGAGCAGAGTCAGATTTTGCAGGCCGTTCAGTACCGGTGAGAGGCGTTCGCATAGCGGCACCTGCATGTGCAGACGACGGTTGGCCTGCCACAGGAAGGAGAGGATCTCGTTTTTCTGCTCCAGCCCGGCCGTTTTTTCCTGAACGCGCTGCTCCAGCACCGCGTAGCTCTCGGAGAGCTCTGCCGACATGGTATTCAGCGCCTGGCCGAGCATGGCCATCTCGTTGCGCCCGCTGATGTGCGTGCGCTGGGTAAAATCGCGTGCGGTGACTGCGCGGGCCATTGCCAGCAGCTGTTTCCACGGGTTCAGCAGCCGCGCGCGGAGCCAGACGATGGTGAAGATCAGCAGCAGACCCATAAACAGCGCCATCGCGCGGTGCACCATCACCACCCGGTCGATGCGGAGTTCGGTGGTTTGGTCAAAAGAGGAGACCAGCGCATCAATGCGCGAGACGAACCCCGCCACGTCCTGCGCAACGGTTTCTGTGCTGCGCGCCTGTTTCAGCCCGGGCTCCAGCTGGGTGTGCCAGTAGCCCTGAAGGGCGTTAAGCTGGGACTGCTGACCGGCGCGGATAGCGGCGTTTTCCAGTTCGGGGCTGAAGACCGTGCGCTCCATTTCATCGATCAGGGGCCTGTCGTCCTGCGTCAGGGGAACCGATGCCAGCAGGCGATAACTCTGCATGCGTAGCGAGCCTGCCTCGTTGATGGCATGCGCATTACCCTGTACGCCCTGTACCAGCCAGCCGGAGATCGCCATGCCGGTCACGCCGATGGCGGTGGACAGCAAAACGATAAGGGCTAGCTGATTCACGAGCGTCAGCGGAGATAAACATCTTTTTAACATAGAGGTGGCGTGCTCCTGACGTGGCCTGCTTGCAGGAATGGCGCTATTCTGGTGCATACCCTGGAGTATACCCATACCAATAAAGGATTACCCCTAAATTGCCAACGGAGTAGGGGAAAGGAGGTGGGGGTAGCCAGGAACCGTCAGTGCCGTGAAAAACCACGTCTTTTTTACCGAATTAGCCTACTCACTAAGGGTGAGGCCTTATTTTGCGCCGCAAATCCTCCCACTTTTCCTTTGATTTATATCAACTTACCGCCGCCCTAAAACCCTAATGTTTGCAGCATCATTCGAGAATCAGAGGTGTCTATGAGTCACTCATCCGCTCCCGAAAGGGAAAATGGTGCCGTTATTACAGACTGGCGTCCAGAGGATCCGGCGTTCTGGCAACAGCGCGGCCATCGTGTAGCAAGCCGGAATCTATGGATTTCCGTGCCCTGTTTGTTATTAGCGTTTTGCGTATGGATGTTGTTTAGCGCGGTGGCGGTCAACCTGCCGAAAGTAGGGTTTACGTTTACGACCGATCAGCTGTTCATGCTGACCGCGCTGCCGTCGCTGTCAGGCGCGCTGCTGCGTGTACCTTATGCGTTTATGGTGCCGGTATTTGGCGGTCGTCGCTGGACGGCGTTCAGTACGGGCATCATGATCGTCCCCTGCGTCTGGCTCGGCTTTGCAGTGCAGGATACCTCTACGCCGTTTAGCGTATTCGTAATTATCTCCCTGCTGTGCGGTTTTGCGGGCGCGAACTTCGCCTCCAGCATGGCGAACATCAGCTTCTTCTTCCCGAAAGCGAAGCAGGGCGGCGCGCTGGGGATTAACGGCGGTCTGGGGAATATGGGCGTCAGCGTGATGCAGCTCATTGCCCCGCTGGCGATCTCGGTCTCCATTTTTGCAGCTTTTGGCGGCGGTGGCGTTGAGCAGGCGGATGGTTCTTCCCTCTATCTGCAAAACGCCGCCTGGATCTGGGTACCTTTCCTGGTGGTCTTCACCCTCGCAGCCTGGTTCTTTATGAATGACCTGTCCGCGTCGAAGGCGTCGCTGAGCGAACAGCTGCCGGTGCTGAAGCGTGGACACCTCTGGGTGATGGCGCTGCTGTATCTGGCCACCTTCGGTTCGTTTATCGGCTTCTCTGCGGGCTTCGCAATGCTGTCGAAAACGCAGTTCCCGGAGATTCAGATCCTGCACTTTGCCTTCTTCGGGCCGTTTATTGGCGCCCTGGCACGTTCGCTGGGCGGCATGGTGTCTGACCGCCTGGGCGGCACCCGCGTGACGCTGGTTAACTTCGTCGTGATGGCAATCTTCTGCGCGCTGCTGTTCCTCACGCTGCCCGTCGACGGACAGGGCGGTAACTTCATCGCCTTCTTCGGCGTGTTTATGGTGCTGTTCCTGACGGCCGGGCTGGGGAGTGCATCTACCTTCCAGATGATCTCCGTCATCTTCCGTAAGCTGACGATGGATCGCGTGAAGGCGCAGGGCGGGAGCGAAGAACAGGCAATGCGCGAGGCGGCGACGGATACGGCCGCTGCGCTGGGCTTTATCTCTGCCATCGGCGCGATCGGCGGCTTCTTTA
The DNA here is from genome assembly GCF_043974075.1 of Enterobacter sp. ECC-019. Classification (NCBI taxonomy): domain Bacteria; kingdom Pseudomonadati; phylum Pseudomonadota; class Gammaproteobacteria; order Enterobacterales; family Enterobacteriaceae; genus Enterobacter; species Enterobacter sp. ECC-019. The sequence continues at coordinate 3,373,403 of NZ_CP143759.1, read as the reverse complement.
TCCCGAAAGCATTCGGTATCTCTCTGGACCTGACCGGCTCACCGGCCGGTGCCATGAAGGTCTTCCTCGTCTTCTATATCGCCTGCGTTGTGATTACGTGGCTGGTATATGGCCGAAATACTAAGAAAAATAAGTAAGTGTGATTATCCGTTTACGCGGCCTTCGGGCCGCGTTTTTTTTAGCCTGAATAATAGTTACAACATACTTACGGCTTTTACGGCAGACGCCTGCGGTGACACTGTGATCGCCATCGCTCTGCAGGTGGGTCTACCCCTTAATACCTGAGATGTTAAATTTTGACTGGCTTTTTGTACGATAAAATAAAAATAACTTTATATTTCATATCGATAAGAATTTTTTGAAGATACCGCTTTGGTGGTATTCGGTATAACCCCTCACCTGAAAGTCCCTCCTCGTCTTGATCGTTATCAATTCTCCCCCTCTTTCAGGGCGTTACCTTCGCTGCAAATCAGCAATGTCGATTTAGAGAGCCACAGGCTCCACACAGGAGATACCCGATGAGCAAATTTTTGGACCGGTTTCGCTACTTCAAACAGAAGGGTGAAACTTTTGCCGATGGGCACGGCCAGGTTCTGGATACCAACCGGGACTGGGAAGACGGTTACCGTCAGCGCTGGCAGCATGACAAAGTCGTCCGTTCAACCCACGGCGTGAACTGTACTGGCTCATGTAGCTGGAAGATTTTCGTAAAAAACGGTCTGGTGACCTGGGAAATGCAGCAGACCGACTATCCGCGCACCCGCCCGGATATGCCAAACCACGAACCGCGCGGCTGCCCGCGTGGCGCCAGCTATTCCTGGTATCTCTACAGCGCTAACCGTCTGAAATACCCTCTGATGCGCAAGCGTCTGATGAAGATGTGGCGTGAAGCGAAAGTGCAGCACAGCGATCCGGTGGATGCCTGGGCATCCATCATCGAAGACGCGGACAAAGCAAAAAGCTTCAAGCAGGCTCGCGGTCGCGGTGGTTTCGTTCGGTCCTCATGGAAAGAAGTGAACGAGCTGATTGCCGCCTCCAACGTCTACACCATCAAAACCTACGGTCCTGACCGCGTGGCTGGCTTCTCGCCCATCCCGGCGATGTCGATGGTCTCCTACGCCTCCGGGGCTCGCTATCTGTCGCTTATCGGCGGGACCTGCCTGAGCTTCTACGACTGGTACTGCGACCTGCCGCCTGCGTCTCCGCAGACCTGGGGCGAGCAGACCGACGTGCCGGAATCCGCGGACTGGTATAACTCCAGCTACATCATCGCCTGGGGCTCTAACGTTCCTCAGACGCGTACGCCGGACGCGCACTTCTTTACCGAAGTCCGTTACAAAGGCACCAAAACCGTGGCGGTGACCCCTGATTACGCGGAAATCGCCAAGCTTTGCGATCTGTGGCTGGCGCCGAAACAGGGTACCGATGCCGCGATGGCGATGGCGATGGGCCATGTGATGCTGCGTGAATTCCATCTTGATAAGCCAAGCCAGTACTTCACCGACTACGTTCGCCGCTACACCGACATGCCGATGCTGGTCATGCTGGAAGAGCGTGAGGGCTACTATGCCGCTGGCCGCACGCTGCGCGCTGCCGATCTGGTGGATTCACTGGGTCAGGAAAACAACCCTGAGTGGAAAACCGTTGCGTATAACAGCAACGGCGAGCTGGTGGCGCCAAACGGCTCTATCGGCTTCCGCTGGGGCGAGAAGGGCAAGTGGAACCTTGAGCAACGCAACGGCACCACCGGCGAAGAGACGGAGCTGCGCCTGAGCATGCTGGGCAGCCAGGACGAGATCGCTGAAGTCGGGTTCCCCTATTTTGGTGGCGAAGGTTCAGAGCATTTCAACAAGGTTGAACTGAAAAACGTTCTGATGCACAAACTGCCGGTTAAACGCCTGCAGCTGGCCGACGGCTCTACTGCACTGGTCACCACCGTTTATGACCTGACCATGGCGAACTACGGTCTGGAGCGCGGTCTGGGCGATGAAAACTGCGCAACCGGCTATGACGACGTGAAAGCCTACACTCCGGCCTGGGCGGAACAGATCACCGGCGTGCCTCGCGCGCACATTACCCGCATCGCACGTGAGTTCGCAGAAAACGCGGACAAAACGCACGGCCGTTCGATGATCATCGTCGGTGCGGGTCTGAACCACTGGTATCACCTCGATATGAACTATCGCGGTCTGATCAACATGCTGATCTTCTGCGGCTGCGTCGGTCAGAGCGGCGGCGGTTGGGCGCATTACGTGGGCCAGGAAAAACTGCGTCCGCAGACCGGCTGGCAGCCGCTGGCGTTTGCCCTCGACTGGCAGCGTCCGGCACGCCACATGAACAGCACCTCCTACTTCTATAACCACTCCAGCCAGTGGCGCTACGAAACGGTCACCGCGCAGGAGCTGCTGTCGCCGATGGCGGATAAATCCCGCTACAGCGGCCACCTGATTGACTTCAACGTGCGTGCTGAACGCATGGGCTGGCTGCCGTCTGCGCCGCAGCTGGGCACTAACCCGCTGCGCATTGCGGAAGCGGCGAAGAAGGCGGGCATGTCGCCGGTGGATTACACCGTGAAATCCCTCAAGGATGGCTCAATCCGCTTTGCGGCTGAACAGCCGGAGAACGGTAAAAACCACCCGCGTAACCTGTTCATCTGGCGCTCCAACCTGCTGGGCTCGTCCGGTAAAGGCCACGAGTACATGCTGAAATACCTGCTCGGTACCGAAAACGGTATCCAGGGGAAAGATCTCGGCAAGCAGGGCGGCGTCAAGCCGGAAGAGGTGGAGTGGAAAGATAACGGTCTCGACGGCAAGCTGGATCTGGTGGTGACGCTCGACTTCCGTCTGTCCAGCACCTGCCTGTACTCCGACATCGTGCTACCAACCGCGACCTGGTACGAAAAAGACGACATGAATACCTCGGATATGCATCCGTTTATTCATCCGCTGTCTGCGGCCGTTGACCCGGCGTGGGAATCGAAAAGCGACTGGGATATCTACAAAGACATCGCGAAGAAATTCTCCGAAGTCTGCGTAGGTCACCTGGGTAAAGAGACCGACGTGGTGACGCTGCCCATCCAGCACGACTCCGCCGCCGAACTGGCGCAGCCGCTGGATGTGAAGGACTGGAAAAAAGGTGAATGCGACCTGATCCCGGGCGTGACCGCACCGCACATTATTCCGGTTGAACGCGACTACCCGGCAACCTACGAGCGCTTTACCTCTATCGGCCCGCTGATGGAGAAAATCGGTAACGGCGGGAAAGGGATCGCCTGGAATACCCAGAGCGAAATGGATCTGCTGCGCAAACTCAACTACACCAAAGCGGACGGCCCGGCGAAAGGCCAGCCAATGCTGAACACGGCGATTGATGCGGCAGAGATGATCCTGACCCTGGCCCCGGAAACCAACGGCCACGTTGCCGTGAAAGCCTGGGCGGCACTGAGCGAGTTTACCGGCCGTGACCATACGCACCTGGCGACGAATAAAGAGGAAGAGAAAATCCGCTTCCGCGATATTCAGGCGCAGCCGCGCAAGATTATCTCCAGCCCGACCTGGTCAGGCCTGGAGGATGAGCACGTGTCTTATAACGCGGGCTACACCAACGTTCACGAGCTGATCCCATGGCGCACCCTGTCAGGCCGCCAGTCGCTGTATCAGGATCATCAGTGGATGCGCGACTTCGGTGAAAGCCTGCTGGTCTACCGTCCACCAATCGACACCCGCTCCGTGAAAGCCGTGATGGGGGCGAAATCGAACGGTAACCCTGAGAAGGCGCTCAACTTCCTGACGCCGCACCAGAAGTGGGGTATTCACTCCACCTACAGCGACAACCTGCTGATGCTGACCCTGTCGCGCGGCGGTCCGATTGTCTGGATGAGCGAAACGGACGCCAAAGATCTGGGTATTGAAGATAACGACTGGATCGAAGTGTTTAACAGCAACGGTGCCCTGACTGCGCGTGCGGTGGTGAGCCAGCGCGTACCGGCCGGGATGACCATGATGTACCACGCGCAGGAACGTATCGTTAACCTGCCGGGGTCAGAAATTACCGAGCAGCGCGGCGGGATCCACAACTCCGTGACCCGCATTACGCCGAAGCCGACCCACATGATCGGTGGCTATGCGCAGCTGGCCTACGGCTTTAACTACTACGGCACCGTAGGATCGAACCGCGATGAGTTCGTGGTGGTACGTAAGATGAAGAACATTAACTGGTTAGACGGCGAAGGAAATGACCAGGTACAGGAGAGCGTAAAATGAAAATTCGTTCACAAGTCGGCATGGTGCTGAATCTGGATAAATGCATCGGCTGTCATACCTGCTCGGTCACCTGTAAAAACGTCTGGACCAGCCGTGAAGGTATGGAGTACGCCTGGTTCAACAACGTGGAAAGCAAGCCGGGCACCGGCTTCCCGACCGACTGGGAAAACCAGGAGAAGTGGAAGGGCGGCTGGATCCGTAAAATCAACGGCAAGCTGCAGCCGCGCATGGGTAACCGCGCGATGCTGCTGGGTAAAATCTTCGCTAACCCGCACCTGCCGGGCATCGACGATTACTACGAGCCGTTTGACTACGACTACCAGAACCTGCACAACGCGCCGGAAAGCAAGCACCAGCCGATCGCCCGTCCTCGATCGCTGATCACCGGGAAGCGCATGGACAAGATCACCAGCGGTCCAAACTGGGAAGAGATTCTGGGCGGCGAGTTCGAGAAACGCGCCAAAGACCAGAACTTCGAGAACATGCAGAAGGCGATGTACGGCCAGTTCGAAAATACCTTCATGATGTATCTGCCGCGCCTGTGCGAGCACTGCCTCAACCCGGCGTGCGTGGCGACCTGCCCAAGCGGCGCCATCTACAAGCGTGAAGAAGACGGCATCGTGCTGATCGACCAGGACAAGTGCCGCGGCTGGCGTATGTGTATCACCGGCTGCCCGTACAAAAAAATCTACTTCAACTGGAAGAGCGGCAAGTCTGAGAAGTGTATCTTCTGCTATCCGCGTATTGAGGCCGGTATGCCGACCGTCTGCTCCGAGAGCTGCGTAGGCCGTATCCGCTACCTCGGCGTGCTGCTGTACGACGCGGACGCAATTGAAAATGCCGCGAGCACCGAGCACGAGAAAGATCTGTATCAGCGTCAGCTGGACGTCTTCCTCGATCCGAACGATCCAAAGGTGATTGAGCAGGCGCTGAAAGACGGCGTGCCGCAGAGCGTCATCGACGCGGCGCAGCAGTCTCCGGTGTATAAAATGGCGATGGACTGGAAGCTGGCCCTGCCGCTGCACCCGGAATACCGCACTCTGCCGATGGTCTGGTACGTGCCGCCGCTGTCGCCGATTCAGTCTGCCGCTGACGCGGGCGAACTGGGCAGCAACGGCATCCTGCCGGACGTGGAAAGCCTGCGTATCCCGGTTCAGTACCTGGCTAACCTGCTGACCGCAGGCGATACCCAGCCGGTCCTGCTCGCGCTGAAGCGTATGCTGGCGATGCGTCACTTCAAACGTGCGGAAACCGTAGACGGTGTTACCGATACCCGCGCGCTGGAAGAGGTCGGCCTGACCGAAGCGCAGGCACAGGAAATGTACCGCTATCTGGCGATTGCCAACTACGAAGACCGTTTCGTGGTGCCGAGCAGCCACCGTGAACTGGCCCGCGAAGCCTTCCCGGAAAAAAATGGCTGTGGCTTTACCTTTGGCGACGGTTGCCACGGGTCAGACAGCAAATTCAATCTGTTCAACAGCCGCCGCATCGATGCCATGGATGTGACCAGCAAAACGGAGCCGCACCAATGATTGAACTCGTCATTGTTTCGCGTCTGCTCGAGTACCCGGATGCTGCGCTTGCGCAGCATCAGCAGGAACTCTTTGATGCACTCGCGTCATCTGAAAACCTGGATAAAGACGATGCCCAGAAGCTGGGCGTCTTCCTCCGCGATCTGCTCGCGCACGACCTTCTGGATGCCCAGTCGGACTACAGCCAGCTGTTTGACCGTGGTCGTGCGACCTCGCTGCTGCTATTTGAACACGTTCACGGTGAATCCCGTGACCGCGGTCAGGCGATGGTGGACCTGATGGCCCAGTACGAACAGCACGGCCTGCAGCTCGACAGCCGTGAGCTGCCGGATCATCTGCCGCTGTATCTGGAGTACCTGGCGCAGCTGCCGAAAGAAGAGGCGCTGGGCGGTCTGCAGGACATTGCGCCGATCCTGGCGCTGCTCGGCGCGCGTCTTCAGCAGCGGGAGAGCCGTTATGCGGTGCTGTTCGATCTGCTGGTGAAGCTGGCCAACGCCGCGGTCGACAGCGAAAAAGTGGCGGAGAAAATTGCGGATGAAGCCCGAGATGATACGCCACAAGCGCTGGACGCGGTCTGGGAAGAAGAGCAGGTGAAATTCTTTGCTGACCAGAACTGCGGCGAGTCTGAAATCTCCGCTCACCAGCGTCGTTTTGCCGGCGCGGTTGCCCCGCAATATTTGAATATCTCTAACGGAGGACGGCACTAATGCACTTCCTGAATATGTTCTTCTTTGACATTTACCCGTATATCGCGGGCACCGTGTTCCTGGTGGGAAGCTGGCTGCGTTACGACTACGGCCAGTACACCTGGCGTGCTGCCTCCAGCCAGATGCTGGATCGTAAAGGGATGCATGTGGGCTCTAACCTGTTCCACATCGGTATTCTGGGGATTTTTGCCGGTCACTTCCTGGGGATGCTGACGCCGCACTGGATGTATGAAGCGTGGCTACCGATTGAGGTGAAGCAGAAGATGGCGATGATCGCCGGCGGTGCCTGCGGCGTGATGACCCTGGTCGGTGGCCTGCTGCTGCTGAAACGCCGTCTGTTCAGCCCGCGCGTGCGTGCGACCACTACCGCAGCGGACATCCTGATCCTCTCCCTGCTGATGGTGCAGTGCGCGCTGGGCCTGCTGACCATTCCGTTCTCGGCGCAGCATATGGACGGGAGCGAAATGATGAAGCTGGTCGGCTGGGCGCAGTCCGTGGTGACCTTCCGCGGCGGAGCCTCCGCGCACCTGGACGGCGTGGCGTTTATCTTCCGCGTTCACCTGGTGCTGGGGATGACGCTGTTTGTGCTGTTCCCGTTCTCTCGTCTGGTGCATATCTGGAGCGCGCCGGTAGAGTACCTGACGCGCAAATACCAGATTGTGCGCGCCCGTCGCTAATTCACCGTTTTGACACTCACCCCGCACTCGCGGGGTTTTTTTTCGCCCCAGCCCAGGTTGTTGCCCGCTGCAGCAAACAGGATCAGCGCACCGCCCGCGAGCTGCGTCAGGTTCAGCGAGTGTCCGAACACCAGATTATCGACAACGATCGCCACCACCGGATAGATAAACGACAGGGAGCCGGTTATAGGCGTAGGCAGCTTCTGAATTGCGCTGTAGAGCAGCTGGTACATAATGCCGGTATGGACGATGCCCAGCGTCAGCAGGATCGGCCAGGGAAAATCACCGGAAAATGACGGCATGCTGGCAAACGGTAAAAGCATCACGACGCCCGTCAGCACCTGGATAAAGGCAATATGCTGCGGCGCAACGGATCTGAGTTTGCGGGCAATAATGGCCGTGACCGCATAGAAGAAAGCCGCAGCCATCGCCAGGCCGATTCCGGTGAGCCATTCACTGCCATGCGCGCCGGTCAGCTCGCTGGAGAGCAATATCACCACGCCGCCAAAGGCGAGGATCAGCCAGCCCCATTTCACCAGGCTGACGCGTTCACCTAAAAACATCCCCATCAAGACCAGCATAAACGGCTGGGTGTTATAGACCACGGTCGAAAGACCAATGGAGATCCGCTCATAGGCAGCGAAGAGCAGCAGCCAGTTCACCACTAATGCCACGCCGCCGAAAATGGCCAGCATCAGCGTGGTGCGGGTGAGGGGACTAAAGGGCTTTTGACTTACCCGGATAAAAATAAAAAGCGCTATTGCCCCGATAAGACAGCGCCAGAACACCACTTCCGTCACAGGCAGACCGGAAAGTAATACAAATGCGCCGATAGAGCCGGAAATTAACATCGCCAGGCTCATTTGCCAGACGCCTTTATGTAAATCACGCATCATCCACCTCCTGAATAGTGACGTTATTGTCGAAAATAGCTGTCGGGTTTTACAGGGGTGAGATAAGGTAAAATGCAGTAATGGATTTTTAAAATTAGGTGAAAGCGATGGAATACCTTCTCGATGATATCGACCGACAAATTCTAGCCTGTCTGGTCGAGGATGCGCGCATGTCTTTGAAGGTGCTCAGCGGACGTATCGGTCTGACTTCCCCCAGCACGGCAGAACGCCTGAAAAGGCTGGAAGAGCGCGGTGTGATTCAGGGGTATGGCGCAAGGGTGAATCTGGCGGCGCTGGGGTATACACTGCAGGCGCTGGTGCGCGTGCGGCCTTTGCCGGGGCTGTTGCATAAGGTGGATAAGTACATTCAGGCGATGCCGGAGTGTATTGAGAGCGACAAAGTCACCGGGGAAGATTGCTTTGTGATTAGGCTGGTGGTGCGATCGATAGAGCAACTGGATACGTTGCTGGACGGTCTGGCAGAGCATGCCCAGTGTAATACGTCGATTGTGAAAAGTTCGCCGGTGAAGCGCCGTTTGCCGCCGATGTAGGCTTCTGTCGCCGGGTGGCGGCTGCGCCTTACCCGGCCTACAACGACGGATTCGGTTTTTATGTTGGGGAAGGATTACTCGGCGCGTTGCGCCTCGCCCTTCGGGTCGTTGCCTGCGGCAACGCTTTCTCGCTACGCTCGAATCGAACCTTAGTCGAAGCTTCTCATCCTTCCCCGTTACGGAAATGCATGATGCCTGGTGCGAACAGAAGGTTTGGAGTTATTTGAAAGTGATGGTGGTGGGGGAAGGATTCGAACCTTCGAAGTCGATGACGGCAGATTTACAGTCTGCTCCCTTTGGCCGCTCGGGAACCCCACCAGGGGTAATTCAAATTTTGAGGTCGTGCTGAGAGATGGTGGTGGAGGAAGGATTCGAACCTTCGAAGTCGATGACGGCAGATTTACAGTCTGCTCCCTTTGGCCGCTCGGGAACCCCACCACGGGGTAATGCTTTTAACTGGCCTGCTTCCTGCTGGAAGCGGGGCGCATCATATCAAATGAGACGCCCCTGTAAAGCATTCCTTTAGGGAAATGAAGCTGTTTGCCTGCTTTTTATCCGTAAAGGCGCAAAGCTAATCAATTCATTTTCCGAAAGATTAAAGAATGATGGTTCTGTTGCCGTACACGAAGACCCGCTGCGCCAGCACCTGATACAGCGCACGACTCAACACATTCTTCTCTACGTCACGCCCCGCACGCATCATGTCCTCGGCAGTGTAAGTGTGATCCACGTGAATCACGTCCTGCATGATGATTGGACCTTCGTCCAGGTTGTCATTCACGTAGTGCGCGGTCGCACCGATGATCTTCACGCCGCGTTCGTACGCCTGGTGGTAGGGACGCGCACCAATAAAGGCCGGCAGGAACGAGTGGTGAATGTTGATGATCTTGTTCGGGAAACGCGACACGAAGGATGGCGTTAACACGCGCATGTATTTCGCCAACACCACGTAGTCCGGGTTATGCGCTTCAATGGCCTGTGCCATCAGATCGTCGTGTTCTTCACGGGTATGGCCTTCGTGGCTCACCAGCTCGAACGGAATATCAAAACGCTCGACCAGCGTGCGCAGCGTCTCATGATTGCCAATAACGGCTGCAATTTCAACGTCCAGACCGCCGTAGTTTGCTTTCATCAGCAGGTCGCCAAGACAGTGTGCTTCCTTGGTCACCAGGATCACGATGCGGCGTCGACCTGCTGGGGTCAGTTCGCGCACGGAACCTTCCGGAAGCGCGCTGTCCAGATCGGCAAGCAGGGTGGTGTCGTTGAAAATACCTTCCAGCTCGGTACGCATAAAGAAGCGGCCGGTACGGTGGTCAACGAACTCGTTGTTCTGCACGATATTCAGTTCATGTTTGTAGCAAATGTTGGTAATTCGTGCGATCAGCCCTTTTTGATCGGGACAGATGGTGCGCAGAACTTTACGTTGTAATGATTGCATCGCCGGGAAATCCTGTTTGTATTTGCGAAGTCTGGGCTGTCAGGCATTACTGCCCGCAACACTTTTTAAATTTTTTACCTGAACCACATGGGCAGGGATCGTTACGACCAAACTGTGGGCGCGTTCCGTCAATATAATACCACTGCCCGCTTTCCTTTAAGAACCGGGAACGCTCGATAATGGCTCCAGGTTTATTATTCTCGGTAAAACGGGCAACAAAGCTGACGTAACCTTCATCAGCGTGACTGCCTGTTGCGGATTCATAGACGGTAAGGCCGAGCCACTGCGTGTTCGCGAACCCGGTTTCGATGTCCTGTCTGAATTCGTCAGCGTGGCAGGAGGGATGCCAGGTTTTGATCAGGTAGTCTGCGTCTTTGATCACAAAAGCAGTGTACCGTGAACGCATGAGGTGTGACGGGTCTGGTGCAACCTGATCGCCAGACAGATATCGCTGGCAACATAGGCTATACTCCAGAGCGCTACCACAGGGGCAGAGTTGAGACACGATTCTCTTCCTGGAACAAAAAATAAAGGCGTTAAACGCTTCGGGTAGCACTATGTTAACTGAGCTATTGCGTTGACGCTATGTCAGGAATCCAGGGGAAGTAAAACAGGACTAATGAGAAAGGTTAAAATTGGACTGGCGCTGGGCTCAGGTGCAGCCCGGGGATGGTCACACATCGGCGCTATTAATGCCTTAAACAAGATGGGCATTGACGTTGATATTGTCGCAGGGTGTTCAATAGGATCGCTTGTCGGCTCCGCTTACGCGTGCGGGAAGCTTCCGGAACTCGAGACGTGGGTGCGCTCCTTCAGCTACTGGGACGTGCTGCGTCTGATGGACCTCTCGTGGCAGCGTGGTGGGCTGTTGCGCGGCGAACGCGTATTTAACCAGTTCCGCCAGGTTATGCCTCTCGAAGACTTCACTGATTGTCAGATGCCCTTCGGCGCCGTCGCGACGAACCTCAGCACGGGTCGCGAACTCTGGCTGACCGAAGGGGATATTCACCTTGCCGTGCGTGCCTCCTGCAGTATGCCGGGGCTCATGGCACCTGTCCCACACAACGGCTACTGGCTTGTCGACGGTGGCGTCGTGAACCCGGTCCCCATCTCTTTGACCCGTGCAATGGGGGCGGACATCGTGATTGCTGTCGATCTGCAGCACGACGCTCACCTGATGCAACAGGACCTCATGCCGGTCAATCTCCAGAGCGAAGATGCCGAGGGCGAGAAACTGGCCTGGCATGAGCGCCTGCGCGGAAGAATCGGGCGTATGGCCGCACGTCGCTCGGTTACCGCACCGACGGCGATAGAAATCATGACCACGTCAATCCAGGTACTGGAGAATCGCCTTAAGCGCAATCGTATGGCAGGGGACCCGCCAGATATTCTTATTCAACCCTACTGTCCGCAAATATCTACCCTTGATTTCCATCGGGCTGAGGCCGCCATCGCAGCGGGCTCGTTAGCCGTCGAAAAGAAAATGGACGAGTTGTTGCCTTTTGTGCAAGCAGCACGTTAAGCACCTTTTTTTGATTACTTCAGCAAAATCTGACAGGCGATAGTGCCGATCGCATGCCACTATTTAGTTACTGTCAGCCAGGGGAGGAACCATGACGCAGCCATTGGCCGGAAAACACATTTTGATTGTTGAAGACGAGCCCGTTTTCCGATCGCTACTGGATTCGTGGTTATCCTCGCTGGGCGCAATGACGTCACTGGCTGAAGATGGCATCGACGCCCTGGAAAAAATGATCAGCATTACGCCCGATTTGATGATTTGCGACATTGCGATGCCGCGCATGAATGGACTGAAGCTGGTTGAACATCTGCGTAACGAAGGCAATCAGACGCCGATTCTGGTGATCTCTGCCACAGAGAATATGGCGGATATTGCCAAAGCACTACGCCTTGGCGTACAGGATATTCTGCTTAAGCCGGTCAAGGATCTTAACCGGCTGCGTGAAACGGTCTTAGCGTGCCTTTATCCCAATATGTTTAATTCCCGGGTAGAGGAAGAGGAGCGTCTTTTCCAGGACTGGGATGCCCTGGTGAGTAATCCACCAGCCGCAGCGAAACTGTTGCAAGAGCTTCAGCCACCCGTACAGCAAACTATTTCACACTGTCGCGTAAATTATCGCCAGCTGGTGGCGGCTGATCAGCCAGGACTTGTGCTGGATATTGCGCCTCTGTCTGATTCCGACCTTGCGTTTTATTCTCTGGATGTCACCCGGGCGGGGGATAATGGTGTATTAGCCGCGTTACTTCTTCGCGCGCTATTTAATGGTTTACTGCAGGAACAGTTATCGCATCAAGGACAACGATTGCCGGAGTTAGGCAGTTTACTCAAACAGGTAAACCAGCTTTTTCGCCAGGCCAATTTGCCCGGACAGTTCCCGCTGCTGGTCGGCTATTACCACAGCGGTTTAAAGAATCTGATCCTCGTTTCAGCAGGTCTCAACGCTTCACTGAATACCGGTGAACATCATATTCAGGTAAGTAACGGTGTACCGCTTGGGACATTGGGAACGGCGTATCTTAATCAAATTAGCCACCGCTGTTCCTCCTGGCAGTGCCAAATTTGGGGTGCCGGGGGACGTCTACGCTTAATGTTGTCCACGGAATAAGCAATTGGATCTTAATTTTAAGATTGCTTTACCTGTGTTTTGCGGGGAGTGCTACTATCGCTGCCCGGTTTCATGCGTATTTATCCTAATTGATCGGCAACGCGTTCTTTTCAGACCCGGACTGCGGGGCGAGGCTGATATACTCAACGCGTTATTTATTGCATAAAAGTTCAAAACTTGAACAGCTCAGGAGAATTTGAATGGCTGCCCTAAATTCGAAAGTCAGAAAGGCCGTCATCCCGGTAGCGGGATTGGGGACCAGGATGTTACCAGCAACTAAGGCGATTCCTAAAGAGATGCTGCCTCTGGTTGATAAACCATTAATCCAGTATGTCGTAAACGAATGTATCGCAGCCGGCATCACTGAAATTGTGCTGGTTACGCATTCATCAAAAAACTCTATCGAAAACCATTTCGATACAAGCTTTGAACTTGAAGCCATGCTGGAAAAGCGTGTTAAGCGTCAGCTGTTAGAAGAAGTTCAGTCTATTTGCCCTCCACACGTTACCATTATGCAGGTTCGTCAGGGACTGGCGAAAGGTCTTGGCCACGCTGTTATGTGTGCACATCCTGTTGTGGGTGATGAGCCTGTAGCGGTAATTCTGCCTGACGTTATTCTGGACGAATACGAATCTGATCTTTCTCAGGATAACCTGGCTGAAATGATCAAACGCTTTGATGAAACCGGCAGCAGCCAGATCATGGTTGAGCCTGTTGAAGACGTGACGGCGTACGGTGTGGTTGACTGCAAAGGCGTTAACCTTGAGCCGGGCGAAAGCGTGCCAATGATTGGCGTAGTAGAGAAGCCTAAAGCCGACGTAGCGCCTTCAAACCTGGCCGTTGTAGGTCGTTACGTTCTGAGTGCTGAAATCTGGCCTCTGCTGGCGAAAACGCCTCCAGGAGCAGGGGATGAGATCCAGCTTACGGATGCCATCGATATGCTGATCGAGAAAGAGACCGTTGAGGCTTACCATATGAAAGGTAAGAGCCACGACTGCGGTAATAAGCTCGGTTATATGCAGGCGTTTGTTGAATATGGTATTCGCCACAATACCCTTGGCGAAGAATTTAAAACCTGGCTCAAAGAGAGCGCTGGTTTTAAGAAATAAGCCAGGCTGCAAATGTTCGAAACCGGTGAGGCGTTGCCCACCGGTTTTTTTATGCCCAAAACACCCCGTAATCAGCGTGGTTGTAAGCGTTGTGAAATAGCCGAATAACGCTTAATGACAGAGTGTAAGGGGATGTTTGCGGCAAATTCTGGTTAAAAAAAATCCCGCATTACGCGGGATTTTTCTGAATGTGGCGTGATTAATCCTTGATCAGGAAATCATCCAGCTGTTTACCTTGCTCATCCATGGCTTTCTTGATAACAGCAGGAGTACGACCCTGGCCAGTCCAGGTTTTAGTTTCGCCGTTCTCGTCAACGTAGCTATATTTAGCAGGACGAGCAGCACGCTTGGCTTTGGTACCGGTTTTAGCGGCAGCCATGCTGTTCAGCAATTCATTTGGATCGATACCATCAGCAATCAGCATTTCACGATATTGCTGCAGTTTACGAGTACGCTCTTCGATTTCAGCAGCAGCAGCGCTTTCTTCTTCGCGACGTTCATTAACTACAACTTCTAATTTTTCCAGCATTTCTTCAAGCGTTTCGAGGGTGCATTCTCTTGCTTGCGCACGAAGAGTACGGATGTTGTTCAGAATTTTAAGTGCTTCGCTCATTGTAGTAATCTCAAACTTATAATGGGGGGTGGTTTGTTGACCTAATAATAGAGCCATAAATTCAGATGTGCAATAGCCAGGAATGTAAGGAATTCAAAAAATACTAAATAATGTCACTATTATTAATTACGCTAACTTAAATTTCATCACCCGACAGTCTCGCTTGTTATCACGCAAGCCTGCTTAACCCGGTCGATTGCATCTTTTTTTTGTGACATTTACCGCAGGAATTATAGTTGCGGCGGATAAATATCAGCCTTTTGTATTAGTTCCCACCCGTGATGTTAAGACTGAAATAGTTAATAAATGGTGAATTTTAATGAACGGTGATTCCACTATAAAAAGAAGTGTTATGTTTGACTGAACATATAACATATTAGCCTGGCTGAGTGCGTTTACTTCCTGTTTTAACGGATTATTTTCTCAAACAGCAGGCTCTGAGCTCCGCGCTGAACCGCTTCCTCTGTGCGCTGTATCGCTGATAACCAGACAAAATATGGTACAATGACTCATCGGGAATATTACACATTGATTAGGGTTTTTACGGCCAATGGCACAACTTTATTTCTACTATTCGGCAATGAATGCCGGTAAATCCACCGCGTTGCTGCAATCCTCGTACAATTACCAGGAGCGCGGGATGCGTACCGTTGTTTATACGGCTGAAATTGACGATCGCTTTGGCGCAGGGAAGGTGAGCTCCAGAATAGGGCTCTCGTCACCAGCCAGGCTGTTTAACCCTAAAACCGATCTGTTTGAAGACATTCGCGCGGAACATGCTGATCAGCCCATTCACTGTGTCCTGGTAGATGAGAGCCAGTTTCTGACGCGTGAACAGGTTCACGCCCTTTCCGAGGTGGTTGATGAGCTCGATATTCCGGTGCTTTGTTACGGGCTGCGCACGGATTTCCGCGGTGAGCTCTTTGCCGGGAGCCAGTATTTGCTCGCCTGGTCGGATAAACTTGTTGAACTGAAAACGATCTGCTTCTGCGGTCGCAAAGCCAGTATGGTGCTTCGTCTCGACCAGGCCGGAAAACCTTATGCAGATGGTGAGCAGGTGGTGATAGGCGGTAATGAACGCTATGTATCGGTATGTCGTAAGCATTATAAAGAAGCGCTGTCTGTAGGCTCGCTGACGTCGATTCAGCACGACAACAGGAAATAAGGTCAGCCTTATTATTCAGACATAAAAAAACCCGCCATTAAGGCGGGTTTTTCATTTGCTGTCAGTTAAGCGCTTTTCTTCGCTTTCTTGTCAGCTTTGATGACAGGAACTTCTGTTTTCACAGCGGCAACGTCATTTTCTTTGAACTCACGACCGTAGAAGGTATCCAGCAGAATCTGTTTCAGCTCGGAGATCAGTGGGTAGCGCGGGTTAGCACCAGTACACTGGTCATCGAATGCATCTTCAGACAGCTTGTCTACGTGGGCGAGGAAGTCAGCTTCCTGAACGCCCGCTTCACGGATAGATTTAGGAATACCCAGTTCAGCTTTCAGGCTTTCCAGCCATGCCAGCAGTTTCTCAATCTTCGCAGCAGTACGGTCGCCCGGTGCGCTCAGACCAAGGTGGTCTGCGATTTCAGCATAACGACGACGTGCTTGCGGACGGTCGTACTGGCTGAAAGCAGTCTGCTTGGTTGGGTTGTCGTTAGCGTTATAACGGATAACGTTGCTGATCAGCAGGGCGTTCGCCAGACCGTGAGGAATGTGGAACTGAGAACCCAGCTTGTGCGCCATAGAGTGGCAAACCCCCAGGAAGGCGTTCGCAAACGCGATACCGGCGATGGTTGCTGCACTGTGAACGCGTTCACGCGCTACCGGGTTTTTAGACCCTTCGTTGTAAGACGCTGGCAGGTTTTCTTTCAGCAGTTTCAGAGCCTGCAGAGCCTGGCCGTCAGAGAACTCAGATGCCAGTACAGAAACGTAGGCTTCCAGGGCGTGAGTCACCGCATCCAGACCACCGAACGCACACAGTGACTTCGGCATTTCCATGACCAGGTTCGCATCAACGATAGCCATATCTGGGGTCAGTGCATAGTCAGCCAGTGGGTATTTCTGACCTGTTGCATCGTCTGTTACTACCGCGAATGGCGTCACTTCTGAACCGGTACCAGAAGTGGTGGTTACCGCGATCATTTTCGCTTTTACGCCCATTTTCGGGAACTTGTAGATACGTTTACGGATGTCCATAAAGCGCAGCGCCAGTTCTTCGAAGTGAGTTTCAGGATGCTCGTACATGACCCACATGATTTTCGCGGCGTCCATTGGGGAACCACCACCCAGTGCGATAATCACATCTGGTTTGAAGGAGTTAGCCAGTTCTGCACCTTTACGTACAACGCTCAGGGTAGGGTCAGCTTCAACTTCAAAGAACACTTCAGTTTCAACGCCAGCCGCTTTCAGCACAGAAGTGATCTGGTCAGCGTAGCCGTTGTTGAACAGGAAACGGTCAGTCACGATGAGCGCACGTTTGTGGCCATCAGTAATCACTTCATCCAGCGCGATTGGCAGTGAGCCACGGCGGAAGTAGATAGATTTCGGAAGTTTGTGCCACAACATGTTTTCAGCTCGCTTAGCAACGGTTTTCTTGTTGATCAGGTGTTTTGGACCAACGTTTTCAGAGATGGAGTTACCACCCCAGGAACCACAACCCAGAGTCAGGGAAGGTGCGAGTTTAAAGTTGTACAGGTCACCGATACCACCCTGAGAAGCAGGGGTGTTAATCAGGATACGTGCAGTTTTCATCATCTGACCGAAGTGAGCAACACGTTCTGGCTGGTTATCCTGGTCGGTGTACAGACAAGACGTGTGACCGATACCGCCCATGGCAACCAGCTTCTCGGCTTTCTCTACCGCGTCTTCGAAATCTTTCGCACGGTACATTGCAAGCGTTGGAGACAGTTTTTCGTGTGCAAACGGCTCGCTTTCGTCGACAACTTTCACTTCACCGATCAGGATCTTAGTGGTTGCCGGAACGGTAAAGCCTGCGAGTTCAGCAATTTTATAGGCCGGCTGACCCACGATAGCGGCGTTCAGCGCGCCATTTTTCAGGATGATGTCCTGAACTGCTTTCAGCTCTTTGCCCTGCAGCAGGTAGCCGCCGTGGCTGGCGAAACGTTCGCGAACGGCATCGTACACTGAATCGACAACAACAACAGACTGTTCAGATGCACAGATCACGCCGTTATCGAAGGTTTTAGACATCAGTACAGACGCAACGGCACGCTTGATATCAGCGGTTTCGTCGATAACAACGGGGGTGTTACCGGCGCCCACACCGATGGCAGGTTTACCGGAGCTGTATGCGGCTTTAACCATGCCAGGACCACCGGTCGCCAGGATCAGGTTAATGTCCGGGTGATGC
This sequence comes from Enterobacter sp. ECC-019, assembly GCF_043974075.1. Lineage (NCBI taxonomy): Bacteria > Pseudomonadati > Pseudomonadota > Gammaproteobacteria > Enterobacterales > Enterobacteriaceae > Enterobacter > Enterobacter sp. ECC-019. Next base: position 3,355,630 of record NZ_CP143759.1, on the reverse strand, counting down.
ATCAGCGCATTGGAGAGCTCAACGGAAGGTTGGTCGATCCAGCCAATCAGATCTTTTGGTGCGCCAGCAGCGATCGCCGCCTGCAGGACAATATCCGCAGCTTTGTTAGTCGCGTCTTTCGCACGTGGATGTGGAGAGAAGATGATTGCGTTACGGGTCTTCAGGCTAATCAGTGATTTGAAGATAGCAGTAGACGTTGGGTTAGTTGTCGGAACAATACCGCAGATGATGCCGATAGGTTCAGCGATGGTGATGGTACCGAAGGTGTCGTCTTCGGACAGCACGCCACAGGTTTTCTCATCTTTATAGGCGTTGTAGATATACTCGGAAGCAAAGTGGTTTTTGATCACTTTATCTTCCACGATACCCATGCCGGATTCGGCAACGGCCATTTTAGCGAGAGGGATTCGAGCATCTGCAGCAGCCAGTGCGGCCGCGCGGAAGATTTTATCAACCTGTTCTTGGGTGAAATTGGCATATTCACGCTGGGCTTTTTTAACGCGCTCGACGAGTGCGTTCAGTTCAGCGATATTAGTAACAGCCATAATGCTCTCCTGATAATGTTTAAACTCTTTTAGTAAACCAGCGCTCGATACGTCACACAGTATAGACAGAGCCAATACGACTTGCGTAACACAAAGTAAAACAAAGAGTTACTTTCTGCATCTGCACACTAATTTACTAAAAGAGCCTTACCTTAGCATCATCCATTTTTGTCAGGCGATCTCCCTGGGGGCGTAACCAAGATTACTCACTTCTGAGTACGGAAATCATGATCTGCATCAATTTTCCCCCAAGCTGATACCTTTCAGCAGGGTTATTTCGTTGAGATTTTTCCAGTGTTAAATAATTACGTAAGTATTGGAAGTGACGCTATCATTGATTATACATATGTTTAACATCATGAAATGATAACGTTTTGCCACAGATTTCGAGTGAAGTGTGCTAATAAAAAGGGTATCTTCAGCGCGATTTCTCATGACAAATTGTCAGTCCCGGGCATGTGTATAAGCGGAGCAAAACGTGATCCAAACGCTCTTTGATTTTCCAACGTATTTTAAATTTTTTATTGGTTTGTTTGCCCTGGTCAACCCGGTGGGGATCATTCCTGTCTTCATTAGTATGACGAGTTACCAGACGGCGGCGGCCAGGAATAAGACCAACCTCACCGCTAACCTGTCAGTGGCTATCATATTGCTCACCTCCCTTTTTCTGGGTGACGCCATTCTCCAGCTCTTCGGGATTTCGATCGACTCTTTCCGCATTGCGGGGGGGATCCTGGTCGTGACCATCGCCATGTCCATGATCAGCGGTAAGCTGGGCGAGGATAAACAGAACAAGCAGGAGAAGTCAGAAACCGCTATTCGCGAAAGTATTGGCGTGGTGCCGCTGGCCTTACCGCTTATGGCTGGTCCTGGCGCCATCAGTTCAACTATTGTCTGGGGCACGCGTTACCATAGCCTGATGCACCTGATAGGTTTTTCCGTCGCCATTGCGCTTTTCGCGCTCTGCTGTTGGGGCGTATTCCGCATGGCACCCTGGCTGGTGCGCCTGTTGGGGCAGACGGGCATTAACGTCATAACGCGTATCATGGGCCTGCTGTTGATGGCGTTAGGGATTGAATTCATCGTTACGGGTATTAAAAGCATTTTCCCCGGCTTGCTGCACTGATATTTCGTATGAAAGAACGGAGCAACGGCTCCGTTTTTTTTACGTCATTATCAGTAAATCCTATAACTAAAGTTGAAATGCTCACATATCATAATAAATTCTACTAATAATGTTCATTGCTTGTATTTCAACAAGTTATTAATTCCCCCTAAACCCGCCTGCGCAGAAAACCTGCGATCGCTCTGTTATTTTACTCACATGATACTCTGGGGCTTGCTGAGAGATAACCGAAATGATATTAGTAATTTCAACATTCCCCTAGATGAATGTGCTAAATAATAATCAGTTGTTAAATTTTTGTACAAAATCACTCGATGATAGCGCAGCGACGCGCTTGAAGAGGAGGATTTCTCTATCTTGTTGAATATTATGTTGTTTAAGTGATGTTCGATGTCCGGCAGGGCTGCCTTCAACGATGCGGTACTCACCGTAAAAGAGAATTGCTTAACAAATTTGCAAAATGTATTGGCGCGCGTTTACGCCATTTGATACTTTCCGGCCTAATATTTTGCAGCATAAAACAAGCAGATGAGAATTATTTTCATATGGTTCTCTTCTCAGATATCCAGCGCAGGCCTCAAACAGGGGAGGCCTGTAAAGAATCGACGCAAGACGGCCATACGAGCGGTCAGTAATAAAAAAGTCGGTGATAGCAAGCAGTAAAAGAAGAACCTGACAGCAGCAAAAAAAACTCCTGCGCTGTACAGGCCCCAACAGGGGATTACACAGCTGGCGAAGGCCAGTCATTATAATGAGTGGAGTACCAACACAATGTCCATCATCACAAAAAAAAATCTGGTAGCGGCGGGGATTTTAACTGCGCTAATCGCGGGCAACGCTGCAATGGCTGCGGACGTTCCTGCAGGTGTTCAACTGGCTGAGAAACAGACGCTGGTGCGTAACAACGGTGCGGAAGTTCAGTCTCTTGACCCGCACAAAATTGAAGGTGTTCCTGAGTCTAACGTTAACCGCGACCTGTTCGAAGGCCTGCTGGTGACAGACGTAGACGGCCACCCGGCGCCGGGTGTTGCAGAAAAATGGGAAAACAAAGATTTCAAAGTCTGGACCTTCCATCTGCGTAAAGATGCGAAATGGTCCGACGGTACACCGGTCACAGCCGAAGATTTCGTTTATAGCTGGCAGCGTCTGGCGAACCCAAACACCGCCTCTCCGTATGCGAGCTACCTGCAATATGGCCACATCGCCAATATTGATGACATCATCGCGGGCAAAAAGCCGATTACCGACCTGGGCGTAAAAGCGATCGATGCCAATACCTTCGAAGTGACGTTGAGCGAACCTGTTCCGTACTTCTATAAGCTGCTGGTTCACCCGTCCGTCTCCCCGGTACCAAAATCCGCTGTGGAAAAATTTGGTGAGAAATGGACGCAGCCTGCCAATATCGTAACCAACGGTGCCTATAAGCTGAAAGACTGGGTGGTCAACGAACGTATGGTGCTTGACCGTAACCCGCAGTATTGGGACAACGCGAAAACCGTCATTGACCAGGTGACCTACCTGCCAATCTCTTCTGAAGTGACTGACGTTAACCGCTACCGCAGCGGTGAAATCGACATGACCTATAACAACATGCCGATTGAGCTGTTCCAGAAACTGAAAAAAGAGATCCCTAAAGAAGTTCACGTCGATCCGTATCTGTGCACCTATTACTACGAAATCAACAACCAGAAAGCACCGTTTACCGACGTACGTGTCCGTACTGCGCTGAAGCTGGCACTGGATCGCGATATCATCGTGAACAAAGTGAAAAACCAGGGCGATCTGCCGGCGTACAGCTATACACCTCCATACACAGATGGCGCAAAACTGACCGAGCCAGACTGGTTCAAACAGACTCAGGAACAGCGTAATGCAGAAGCGAAGAAACTGCTGGCCGAAGCGGGCTACACCGCAGATAAGCCGCTGACCTTCAGCCTGCTGTACAACACCTCCGATCTGCACAAAAAACTGGCTATCGCCGTCGCCTCGATCTGGAAAAAGAACCTGGGCGCGAACGTGAAGCTGGAGAACCAGGAGTGGAAAACCTTCCTCGACAGCCGTCATCAGGGCACCTTTGATGTGGCACGTGCTGGCTGGTGTGCGGACTATAACGAACCAACCTCCTTCCTGAACACCATGCTGAGCGACAGTTCGAACAACACCGCTCACTATAAGAGCCCGGCGTTCGACAAGCTGATTGGCGACACGCTGAAAACCACTGACGAAGCACAGCGTACAGAACTGTACTCTAAGGCCGAGCAGCAGTTGGATAAAGATTCCGCGATCGTTCCGGTTTACTACTACGTTAACGCCCGTCTGGTGAAACCGTGGGTAGGTGGGTATACCGGTAAAGACCCGATGGATAATATCTACGTTAAAAACTTGTATATTATCAAGCATTAATGGCAATGAGTGGGGCGGGCGTGCTCGCCCCACGGTGTCTAACCAACGTCACATAATATAGGCACACGCCAGAAGGTACGGGCAATGTTGAAATTTATCCTACGTCGCTGTCTTGAAGCGATTCCAACGCTATTTATTCTCATCACGATTTCTTTCTTCATGATGCGCCTTGCGCCGGGAAGTCCATTTACCGGTGAGCGTACGCTGCCGCCTGAAGTCATGGCGAATATCGAAGCGAAATACCACTTGAACGATCCTATCTCCACCCAGTACTTCAATTACCTGAAGCAGCTGGCCCACGGCGATTTTGGACCGTCATTTAAATATAAAGACTATTCCGTTAACGACCTGGTCGCGTCCAGCTTCCCGGTTTCGGCTAAGTTGGGTGCTGCGGCATTCATTCTGGCCATCGTTTTCGGGGTCACCGCAGGCGTTATCGCCGCGCTCAGACAAAATACCAAATGGGATTATGCCGTGATGGGGGTGGCAATGACCGGGGTAGTGATACCCAGCTTCGTTGTCGCGCCATTACTGGTGATGATATTTGCCATCACGCTGAAGTGGCTGCCTGGCGGCGGCTGGAACGGCGGGGCATTGAAGTTCATGATTTTGCCGATGGTGGCATTATCTCTGGCGTACATCGCCAGTATCGCGCGTATCACCCGTGGCTCAATGATCGAAGTGCTGCACTCGAACTTCATTCGTACCGCGCGCGCTAAAGGGCTGCCGATGCGTCGGATTATCTTCCGTCATGCGCTCAAACCGGCGCTGTTGCCCGTGCTCTCCTACATGGGACCGGCATTCGTCGGGATCATCACCGGCTCTATGGTTATCGAAACAATTTACGGTCTGCCTGGCATTGGTCAGCTGTTCGTTAACGGCGCGCTCAACCGCGACTATTCGCTGGTACTGAGCCTGACGATTCTCGTCGGTGCGCTGACCATTCTCTTTAACGCTATTGTCGATGTGCTGTATGCCGTCATCGACCCGAAAATTCGTTACTAACGCTGGAGCACGCCATGATGTTGAGTAAGAAAAACAGCGAGGCGCTGGAAAACTTCAGTGAAAAACTGGAAGTAGAAGGTCGTAGCCTCTGGCAGGACGCGCGCCGTCGCTTTATGCACAACCGTGCAGCGGTTGCCAGTCTGGTTGTTCTGGTGATCATCGCCCTGTTTGTGACCCTGGCGCCGATGCTGTCGCAATTTACCTATTTCGACACCGACTGGGGCATGATGTCCAGCGCGCCGGATATGGAATCAGGCCACTATTTCGGCACGGACTCCTCGGGACGCGATCTGCTGGTGCGTGTCGCTATCGGTGGCCGTATCTCGCTGATGGTCGGTATTGCTGCCGCGCTGGTGGCGGTGATCGTGGGTACGCTCTACGGCTCACTTTCCGGCTATCTTGGCGGCAAAATAGACTCGGTAATGATGCGTCTGCTGGAAATCCTGAACTCCTTCCCGTTCATGTTCTTCGTCATCCTGCTGGTGACTTTCTTTGGTCAGAACATCCTGTTGATCTTCGTGGCCATCGGGATGGTGTCCTGGCTGGATATGGCGCGTATTGTTCGCGGCCAGACGCTGAGCCTCAAACGCAAAGAGTTTATCGAAGCCGCGCAGGTAGGCGGTGTATCTACCGGGAATATCGTGGTTCGCCATATTGTTCCTAACGTGCTGGGCGTAGTGGTGGTCTATGCCTCACTGCTGGTGCCAAGCATGATCCTCTTTGAATCTTTCCTGAGCTTCCTGGGGCTGGGCACGCAAGAACCGCTAAGCAGCTGGGGCGCGCTGCTGAGCGATGGCGCAAACTCGATGGAAGTTTCACCGTGGCTGCTGCTTTATCCGGCAGGTTTCCTGGTCGTCACCCTGTTTTGTTTTAACTTTATCGGCGATGGCCTGCGTGATGCCCTCGACCCGAAAGACCGTTAAGGAGCGCCGTCATGACAATTATTGAAACGGCCACTGCGCCACAGGTGCAACAGCAGAACAATCTTCTGCTGGATGTGAAAGACCTCCGCGTGACCTTTAAAACGCCGGACGGGGATGTAACCGCCGTCAACGATCTCAACTTCAACCTGCGCGCGGGTGAAACGCTGGGGATCGTGGGTGAGTCCGGTTCCGGAAAATCCCAGACAGCCTTTGCACTGATGGGCCTGCTGGCCTCTAACGGTGTTATTGGGGGATCCGCTAAATTCAACGGTCGTGAAATCCTCAACCTGCCGGAACACGAGCTGAACAAGCTGCGTGCCGAACAGATCTCGATGATTTTCCAGGATCCCATGACATCGCTGAATCCGTATATGCGCGTAGGCGAGCAGTTGATGGAAGTCCTGATGCTGCACAAAGGTCTGGGCAAAGCGGAAGCCTTTGAAGAGTCGGTCAAAATGCTGGATGCAGTGAAAATGCCGGAAGCACGTAAGCGTATGCGAATGTTTCCGCACGAGTTTTCTGGCGGTATGCGTCAGCGCGTGATGATTGCGATGGCGCTGCTGTGCCGGCCAAAGCTGCTGATAGCCGATGAACCTACCACCGCGCTCGACGTTACCGTTCAGGCGCAAATCATGACCCTGCTGAACGAGCTGAAGCGTGAGTTCAACACGGCGATTATCATGATCACCCACGACCTGGGCGTGGTGGCGGGCATCTGTGACAAAGTGCTGGTAATGTACGCCGGTCGTACTATGGAATACGGCAAAGCGCGCGATGTCTTCTATCAGCCTGCGCACCCGTACTCGATTGGTCTTTTGAATGCGGTGCCGCGTCTGGATGCGGAAGGGGAATCGCTCCTCACCATTCCGGGCAACCCGCCAAACCTGCTGCGTCTGCCGAAAGGCTGTCCGTTCCAGCCGCGCTGCCCGCACGCGATGGAAATCTGCAACAGCGCTCCGCCGCTGGAAGAGTTTGCACCAGGCCGTCTGCGCGCCTGCTTTAAGCCGCAGGAGGAGCTGGTATGAACGCATTAGATGAAAAACGCAACGTGCTGCTCGAAATCGCTGACCTTAAAGTGCATTTCGACATCAAAGACGGCAAACAGTGGTTCTGGCAGCCGCCGAAGACCCTGAAAGCGGTAGATGGTGTCACGCTGCGCCTGTACGAAGGGGAAACCCTGGGCGTGGTGGGAGAGTCCGGCTGCGGTAAATCGACCTTTGCGCGAGCCATTATTGGTCTGGTAAAAGCTACCGACGGAAAAGTGGCCTGGCTGGGCAAAGATCTGCTGGGCATGAAACCCGACGAGTGGCGCGCGGTGCGCAGCGATATCCAGATGATTTTCCAGGATCCGCTGGCGTCACTTAACCCGCGTATGACCATCGGCGAGATTATTGCCGAGCCGCTGCGGACCTATCATCCGAAGATGTCTCGTCAGGAAGTGCGCGATCGCGTTAAGGCAATGATGATGAAAGTCGGCCTGTTGCCTAACCTCATCAACCGCTATCCGCATGAATTCTCCGGCGGTCAGTGCCAGCGTATTGGTATTGCCCGTGCGCTGATCCTCGAACCGAAGCTGATTATCTGCGATGAGCCGGTTTCCGCGCTGGACGTGTCCATTCAGGCACAGGTAGTTAACCTGCTGCAGAAGCTGCAGCGTGAAATGGGGCTGTCGCTGATCTTCATCGCGCATGACCTGGCCGTGGTGAAACACATCTCTGACCGCGTGCTGGTGATGTACCTGGGTCATGCCGTGGAGCTGGGCACCTATGACGAGGTGTACCACAATCCATTGCACCCTTACACCAGAGCGCTGATGTCAGCGGTACCGATCCCCGATCCCGATCTGGAGAAAAATAAAACCATCCAGCTTCTGGAAGGGGAATTACCCTCACCAATTAACCCGCCGTCGGGCTGCGTCTTCCGCACGCGCTGCCCAATGGCCGGGCCGGAATGTGCGAAAACGCGACCAGTTCTCGAAGGCAGTTTCCGACATGCGGTTTCCTGCCTGAAAGTAGACCCGTTATAATCGCAAGGGCTGACATGATGTCAGCCCTTATTTTTTTGCGAGGTTACTGTGTCGCGTTTATTTACCTCAGCCCGTCGGCGGCTATATCATTTTTTATTCGATCCTGAAACGGTATCCGGACGACGCTTCGAAGGTCTTTGCGGTTTATTTGCGCTCCTCAGCGTGGTTGTCATCTTTATAGAATCCGGTGCGGGGACGCAATATCACCTGACGTTCGATGAATGGCATATCTTTGTCTGGCTTGAGCTGGCGATTACCCTGGTCTTTACCGCTGAATATCTCCTCAGAGTAATAGCCTGGCCCAATCCGGCCAGATATGTTTTCAGCTTCTGGGGATTTATTGATTTAGCCACCATCCTGCCGCTCTATGTGATGTGGCTGTGGCCGGAGATCAGCCTGAGCTATGTCTTTGCCTGGCGAGCAATGCGCGTGATTCGGGTATTACGTATTCTGAAGTTATTGCGTTTTATGCCGTCATTACGCGTGTTCTGGAGTGCGATCGTCAGCGCGCGGCATCAGCTTATTTTGTTCTACTCGTTTATTGCCATCGTCATGATTGTATTTGGCGCGCTGATGTATTTAATAGATGGGCCCAAATATGGCTTTACGACGCTCAATGCGTCCGTCTACTGGGCCATTGTGACCGTCACCACCGTGGGGTACGGGGATATCACGCCCCATACGCCACTGGGTCGCATTGTTGCGTCAGTGCTGATTTTGATTGGCTATTCGGTGATTGCGATCCCGACGGGTTTGATTACCACGCACATGAGCAGTGCCTTTCAGAGCCGCAAGCAGCAGCGCAAATGTCCGCGTTGCCAGCAGGGCGAACATGAACACAGCGCGCGGTTTTGTTACCGCTGCGGCAGCGAATTGCCGGAGTAAACAAAAAAGGCTGCAATCGCAGCCTTTTTTGTTATTCGCGCCAGAGTATATGGCACAGCTTATGGTCTTTCTCACGACACAGCAGGACGCGAGCGAATATATCGTTAATTTCGCCGCCATCTTCATCGGCCAGCCCAATCACCACTTCGGCAAAGAAGTCAGGGTTCAGGTCGAAATCCACATGCTCAGCCCAGTCTTCTGAAGGGTCGAACAATTCAGCGCCGCCGCGCTCTTCGAACTGCAGATTAAAGAGGATCACGTCTGCGGGATCGAGGTTATCAACCGCCAGTTCGAGAAAAATGTCATAGGCCTGCTCGAGCGTTTCGTCTTCGGTCAGGCGATTGTTCAGATCCATTTCCATGATGACTACCTGTTTAACATCGTTGGGCACGTTTTACAGCAACGGACTAAAGAAGTAAAACAGTCGTTCGGCAATTCTCTGCCACAGCGGACGTTTTACCCACAGTCTGGCATCCAGCAGCCGCGAGCGGGAGATATAATCATCCTGCACCGCGGCGAGATCGCCGCCAAAACCGGCATCATCAATGACCAGCGTAATTTCAAAGTTTAACCACAGGCTGCGCATATCCAGGTTGACCGTTCCCACCAGGCTCAGTTCACCGTCGACGAGAACGCTCTTGGTGTGGAGTAATCCGCCTTCAAACTGGTAAATTTTTACCCCGGCGGCCAGCAGTTCGCTAAAGAATGCCCGGCTGGCCCAGCCTACCAGCAGGGAGTCATTTTTACGCGGCAGAATAATGCTCACATCGACACCGCGCTGCGCGGCGGTACAGATCGCGTGCAGAAGGTCGTCGCTGGGGACAAAGTAGGGCGTCGTCATGATCAGATATTCACGCGCTGAGTAGGTTGCCGTCAGCAGCGCCTGATGAATTAAGTCCTCCGGGAAGCCCGGCCCGGAAGCAATGGTATGAATGGTGTGACCGCTGGCCTCTTCAAACGGCATAATATTGCCGTCCGGAGGCGGCGGCAGGATACGCTTGCCGGTTTCAATCTCCCAGTCGCAGGAATAAACGATGCCCATCGAGGTGGCAATCGGCCCCTCCATTCGCGCCATCAAGTCTACCCACTGGCCCACGCCCGAGTCCTGTTTGAAGAAGCGCGGGTCAACCATGTTCATACTGCCGGTGTAGGCGATATAGTTATCGATCATGATCATTTTGCGATGCTGTCGGAGATCCATCCGGCGCAGAAACACGCGCAGTAGATTGACCTTTAACGCCTCGACCACCTCGATCCCTGCATTACGCATCATGCCCGCCCAGGGGCTACGGAAAAATGCCACGCTACCTGCGGAGTCAAGCATCAGGCGGCAATGAATGCCGCGCCGCGCGGCGGCCATCAGCGACTCAGCGACCTGGTCAGCCATCCCACCGGGCTGCCAGATATAAAAAACCATCTCAATATTATGACGTGCCAGCTGAATATCGCGGATTAACGCCTGCATGACGTCGTCGGACGAGGTCAGCAGTTGGAGTTGATTGCCCTTAACACCGCCAATCCCCTGACGGCGCTCGCACAGCTTAAACAGTGAGGAGGCGACGCTGCTGTTCTCCTCGGCAAAGATATGTTTGCAGGCCTTGAGGTCGTTCAGCCACTTCGCGGTTGAGGGCCACATGGCGCGGGCGCGCTCGGCGCGGCGTTTACCCAGATGAAGCTCACCGAAAGAGAGATAGGCAATAATTCCCACCAGCGGGAGGATGTAGATTATCAGAAGCCAGGCCATGGCAGAGGGTACGGCTCTGCGCTTCATCAGGATGCGTAATGTCACACCCGCGATTAACAGCCAGTATCCCAAAATGACCAGCCAACTCACCACGGTGTAGAAGGTTGTCATAGGTAAAAAAATCCTTTTGAAAGCGTATTGTTATGAGTGTACGCATCAGGATTCATCTGGCAAATAAAAACGCCAGGTAAAAGCGCTGGTTTGCTGCCGGGTTGGGTTTATAATGGCCTTTCTTTTAGAGAAAAAGTGTTAGAGAAAGAGTTGTAGACATGAAGCGCAGTAGAACAGAAGTAGGGCGCTGGCGCATGTTGCGACAGGTGAGTCGTCGCAAGGCTCGTTGGCTGGAAGCACAATCCCGCCGCAATATGCGTATTCACGCCATCAGAAAATGTGGAATGACCAGGCATCGTAACGCGTTGCTGTTCGCAGTCCAGGATATCTGAGTACCATGAGGGCACCGTAATGGTGCCCGCTGATTTTATAGCGTCTGATTTTGGGAATAACGTATTTGCAGCGTTGTTCCTGCTGTGTTTAGCAAAAGGAGGGAGAAGTGTTTGCGGAGTTTGGCGTACTGAATTTCTGGACGTATGTTGTTGGCGCGTTTTTTATCGTGCTGGTGCCAGGGCCGAATACCCTGTTTGTGCTCAAAACCGGGATTGGTCACGGCGTTAAAAAAGGGTATCTCGCCGCCACGGGCGTATTTATCGGCGATGCGGTACTGATGTTTCTGGCCTGGGCGGGCGTAGCGGCATTAATCCAGACCACGCCGGTACTGTTTAATATCGTGCGTTATCTCGGGGCCTTCTATCTGCTCTGGCTGGGGGGCAAAATGCTCTGGTCGGTGGTGAATCGTCAAAAAAACGCGCATGAGAGCGGCCCCGAACCTGCCAGTATGATCATGAAACGTTCGCTGGTATTGAGCCTGACGAATCCCAAAGCGATTCTGTTCTACGTATCGTTCTTCGTTCAGTTCATTGACGTGAACGCACAGAGCACCGGCACCTCTTTCCTTATCCTCGCGACGACGCTGGAGTTGATAAGCTTCATGTACATGAGCTTCCTGATCTTCTCCGGTGCGTTTGTCACGCGTTATCTCAAAACGAAAAAGAAACTGGCAAAGCTGGGGAACGGTTTGATAGGGCTGCTGTTCGTCGGATTTGCGGCGAGGTTGACGTCGCTGCATTGATGGTTTGAAAGGCTCCTGAGGGAGCCTTTTTAATATATTTGACAACCCCTCATCATTTAGTTGTATAGTACAACTAAATGATGAGGACAGAACATGCACAGCGAAACCCCGGTAGTCAGCTCTATTCGACGTTCCTCGCGCCTCATGGTGCGAGAGTTAGGTTTTATGGGTTCTACCCTGGCCTCAACGAGCTACTCACCTTCGGCCGTCCATACCCTGGTCGAAATCGCCTTACGCAAACAGATGATGGCGAGTCAGCTGGTGCAACTGCTGGGCCTGGAAAAGTCCAGCGTCAGCCGGATGCTTGCTCGCCTGATTGCCGCGGGCGAAATCGAGGAAGTGATCTCACCTGAAGATGCAAGAGCAAAGAGCCTCAGGCTGACCGCGAAAGGTCACGAGACGGTCAGCAAAATTAATGCCTTCAGCAATGAGCGCGTGGTCACAGCAATAAAATGTCTTGCTCCTGCCCAGCAGCAGACCATTTCTGAGGGGCTCTCCCTTTATGCCAATGCGCTGCTGGCATGCCGTGAGTCGGGCAACGAGACGCACCCTGACGAGCTTACGATAGTGCAGGGGTATATCCCCGGCATGATTGGCCGTATAGCGGAAATGCACGGGAGTTATTACGCTCGTGAACATCATTTTGGCCGCTTTTTTGAGGCCAAAGTGGCGACAGGACTCGCAGAATTTAGTGAACGCCTGGATAAGCCATGCAACCAGATCTGGCTGGCGATGATGACCGGCAGGATAGTGGGGTCAGTGGCGATCGATGGCGAGGATCTGGCGTCGGGTGAAGCCCATCTTCGCTGGTTTATTCTTGATGATGGCTGCCGGGGACACGGCGTGGGGAAAAAACTGCTGAATGAAGCGATGCGGTTCTGCGATAACGCCGGTTTTTCAGCCGTGCACCTCTGGACATTCAATAAGCTGACCGCCGCCCGGCGTCTGTACGAGTCGTTTGGGTTTACGCTAGTAAAAGAGTGGGAAGGCGACCAGTGGGGAAGCCTTATCACAGAGCAGCAGTTTACCCGGCATAAAGACGCATAACCTCCGCTATCAAAAAGGCTCCTTTCGGAGCCGCTTTGGTATCAGAATACTTTCTTATACGGTCGAACCGTCACTTTCGCATACACACCTGCTGCAACATATGGATCTGCGTCAGCCCATGCCTGAGCGGTTTCCTGAGATTCAAACTCAGCAATCACGGTGGAACCGGCAAAACCGGCGGCGCCCGGATCGTTGCTGTCTACTGCAGGCATTGGGCCGGCGGTCAGTAAACGGCCTTCATCCTGGAGCAGCTGCAAGCGTGCCAGATGCGCAGGGCGCACGGCCTGGCGTTTTTCGAGCGAATCAGCAACATCTTCAGAGTAAATCACGTAAAACACGGCGAAGCTCCTTAACCGGTAAAAGTGTCAGTTACGTTATGTGAAAGGGCAAACGACTGCAATGTAAAATAAAAACAATGTTAATACCCTGATCTGAATGCGCCTTTTTTGGCCTCTCATGCGCTAAAGTTGCGTCAGAACAAAGTGTCTTATTGAATATGATTGCTATTTGCATTTAAAATCAGTGTTCGGTTTTTTAACGTTGATGATTATGACTTCGATGACCCTTGATTTACCTCGCCGCTTTCCCTGGCCGACGCTGCTTTCTGTCGTGATTCACGGTGCTGTTGTGGCGGGTTTGCTGTATACCTCGGTTCATCAGGTTATTGAAATGCCCGCGCCCGCGCAGCCGATTTCGGTGACGATGGTATCGCCAGCGGATCTCGAACCGCTGCAGGTTGCCCCTCCGCCGCCACAGCCGGTGGCTGAGCCAGAGCCTGAGCCTGTTCCGGCGCCACCGAAGGAAGCGCCGGTGGTGATCCACAAGCCTGAGCCGAAGCCAAAACCTAAGCCGAAGCCAAAGCCGGTGAAGAAGGTCGAGGAGCGTCCAAAACGCGAAGAACGTCCGGTTGAACCGCGTGCGACCCAGCCGGTGGAGAATACGGCACCTTCGCGTCCGGTGATGAATAACACTGCAACCGCGCCTAAGCCGACAGTCAGCGCCCCCGCGGGTCCGCGCGCGCTGAGTCGCAACCAGCCTCAGTATCCGGCACGCGCGCAGGCCTTACGTATTGAAGGCCGCGTACGGGTTAAATTTGACGTCACTGCGGATGGCCGTGTGGATAACGTGGAAATCTTGTCCGCTCAGCCTTCTAATATGTTTGAGCGCGAAGTGAAATCGGCGATGCGCAGATGGCGCTATGAAGCCGGAAAACCGGGCAGCGGACTGATTGTGAATATTGTTTTCCGCCTGAACGGCGGGGCGCAGATGGAATAAAAAAAGCCTCCTGATGGAGGCTTTTTTTTTCCTGTCGATCAGGCCTGCGGAAGTTGACGAGGTTTACCCTCGCTATCCACGGCGACATAAATAAACAGCGCTTCGGTGGCCTTATAACGCTGCCCAATAGGTTCAGAAGAGACTTTCTTAACCCATACTTCGATGTTGATGGAAATAGAGGTGTTGCCGCGTTTGACGCAGCGCGCGTAGCAGCAAACCACATCGCCCACCGCAACCGGGCGCAGGAAGGTCATGCCGTCCACTCGCACAGTCACCACGCGCCCGTGGGCAATCTCTTTTGCCAGAATTGCACCGCCCATATCCATCTGCGACATCAGCCAGCCGCCAAAAATATCGCCATTGGCATTGGTGTCAGCGGGCATTGCCAGTGTGCGTAAAACCAGTTCGCCCTGCGGGGCGTTATTTGTTGTCATTGTTTTAACTCGTAACGGAAGACTTCAGGCGGGATGCTACTATGATTTCACAGCGGAGAGAATAGACCAGAACGCCTGTCGTTGACGTTCTGGTCAGTCGTTAATCAGTGCTTGTCGTCCTGCGGCATGTGGCGATAGATGTATACGCCGCTTAACAACGTGAAGATAAGCGTCAGCGCGGTCAGGCCGAAGACTTTGAAGTTGACCCAGATATTCTGCGGCAGCCAGAAGGCGATATAGATATTGGCAAGACCACAGAGAATAAAGAAGACCGCCCAGGCGATATTCAGACGGGACCAGACTTCCTGAGGCAGCGTCAGCTCTTTGCCCAGCATGCGCTGGATCAGCGGCTTTTTCATGACCCACTGGCTAATTAACAATGCGCCCGCAAACAACGCGTAAATAACGGTCACTTTCCACTTAATAAATTCATCGTTGTGGAAGAACAGCGTAAGCCCGCCGAATACGGCGACCAGGACGAAGGTTATCAGCGCCATTTTTTCGACTTTACGATAGCGAACCCAGCTGTAGATCAGTACAACAGCGGTTGCAACGATCAGCGCAGTGGTCGCGGCATAAATGTCATACAGCTTATAAAAAGCAAAAAAGACCACGAGCGGTAAAAAATCAAGAAACTGCTTCATTCTGTGATTCCATCTTCTGAGCGGGGCGGGAGGCAGCGATGCCACCCGCCTCAGGGTTACTGACGAATTAACATATACAGGCGGAACAGATAGACCAGCAGTACCGCTGAAATCAGATTGCTCAGCGTATTCGCCACTACGGCGCCAACATTTGGCGTTAATACCGCAAAATTCGGTGCAAACAACAGCAGGAGCGTTTTGGCGAGTAACCAGCCGATCACGGCGGGAGCCACCAGACGCATATTAGCCCATGCCAGTCTGATGCTGCTGCGCATCGCGGTAAAAATCCCCATCTTATCCTGCACCACCATCACAGGCGCAAATGAGAGCACGATAGCCAGTAATACGCCCGGCACCACGACCAGCATAATCCCCATTTGCACCAGCATGGTGGTTAAAAAGATCAGGATAAACAGCTTAGGTAAGACTGGCGCACTGGCACCAATCGCCCGTAAGGCGCTGACCCGGTGCCCCGCCGATACCAGCTGAATCATCAGCAAAACGCCGCCCGCCAGAACCGCATTACCAATCAGGCCTGAGAACGTAGACGCGGCAGACGCTCGCAGCAGAATTTGCTGCTGCTCCGGCGTCATGTTTTGCACCAGTTCAAATAGCCCCACGCTTCCGGCAAGGTGCTCACCCTGGCTCAGGCTGGCAATCTGTTCATCACTCGGTGAGAAGGCATGGCCAAGCACCACCGTGATAAAGGCACATAGCAACGCGATCAGTAAAAAGGTTATGAACTGATTGCGGAAAAAGTTTCCCGTGTCACGGTAGACAGACTTCGCCGTGATAGACATGCACTCTCCTTGAGTATTGCAGGTGTTAATTAGCCGGCAATTGTACACCGGATGCACCTGCTGTGGCAGCATCAAGGCTTGTATGGAAAAGCATATCTTTGTAAAGCGGCGGTAATCCAACGCGCGCCCGGGCGCGATTGCAGGATTCATTGACCTGCCCATCTTCTCCCGACATGGCAAATTCCCGGCACGGGCTGGGCCGATCCTCATAGATGGAACACCGGGTAGAGACCCCGGGCTCACCTTGCAGCGCGACGCAGCGGACCTGCTTTTGGTTCGTGCCGCTCATGCAGCGCAGAAAGGGGGTTAACGGCTCTGTGAGATGAACCGGAACGGCACCGCCGCCATCGCTGGCTTCGGCCCAGTAGAAAGAGACTCGAAAATACGCACAACAGGCTCCGCACGTCATGCACGGGTTTTTATCACTCATGGCACACCTGCAAAAGAAGAACGCATCAAATCAACTTGTAAGAGCGATAAATTATCCAGCCGCCAGAGGAAGAGCAAGAGGGGGAAAAGGGAAAATTTTGTAACTGTGAAATGCCAAAAATTGACATGGAAACAACTTATCGCTTTTGGATGTGCAACAAAAAATTAATCCAGATCAATGAATGTTAAGTTACTGGTTTTAATGTGATCTGTAGCAGATCACTTATTACTCATTTGTGAGTATATTCTCACCCGCGATTAAAACCACAACGATGGAGCGGATATGAAAAAATTAGCGGTGGCAGCCCTTGTATTAAGCAGTCTCTCTGGCGGCGCGTATGCGCATGAAGCAGGCGAATTCTTTATTCGTGCCGGTTCGGCTACGGTTCGCCCAACTGAAGGATCGGATAACGTGCTGGGTATGGGCGGTTTTAACGTCAGTAATAACACCCAGTTAGGGTTAACGTTCACCTATATGGCGACGGAAAACGTTGGTGTTGAGCTTCTGGCTGCAACGCCGTTCCGTCATCGCGTTGGTTTGGGCGCAACCGGTGATATCGCTACGGTTCACCATTTACCGCCAACGCTGATGGCGCAATGGTACTTTGGCGATGCCAGCAGCAAGGTTCGCCCATATATTGGCGCCGGTGTGAACTACACCACCTTCTTTGACGAGAAGTTTAACGATACCGGTAAAGAGGCCGGTCTGACGGACCTCAGCCTTAAAGATTCATGGGGTATGGCGGGGCAGGTCGGTCTGGATTATCTGATTAACCGCGACTGGCTGATCAACGCCTCGGTCTGGTACATGGATATTGATACGGACGTACGCTTCAAGGCGGGCGGTCAGCAGCAAAGTATCAATACTCGTCTGGATCCGTGGGTGTTTATGTTCTCTGCGGGTTATCGTTTCTGATCCCGGCCGTTCAATGCGCCCCGACGGGGCGCATATCATTTCTCATTTCTGAATCAAATAGCGAATGGTCGGGCCATCCTGCTGGATATCCAGCACCGTGTAGCCGTGGTTTTTCGCATCCAGCGGAATGTTGTTAATGGACTGCGGGCAGTCGCTGACCACTTCCAGAATTTCCCCTTTCTTGAGCTGCGGTAGCGCTTCAAGCGTGGCAACAGCCGGATAAGGGCAGGGTTCGCCGACCATATCCAGGCGGTAATCGGGCACGATCTCTTTCATGCAGCATTCTCCTGGGTTTCTGTTTTAACACTCGCACGACGGAAGAAACGTTTCTCCTGCGCGACAACCAGTAAAAAAGCGACCAGCAGCAGGGCATAGGTGACCAGCAGGCCACCGAGGGGGCCGAAGGTACTCAGCAGGTTGACCTTGTCCCAACTTGTGGCAAGCGCCGGGGACAGATCGTCCCAGAAGTACGCCAGGATCGTCGAGCCGATAACATTTCCCAGTCCCACCCACCAGTAATGCACCTGACCTTCAACGGCACGGTACATCCAGCCGGTTTCACACCCGCCAGCCAGCACAATCCCAAAGCCAAACAGCAGGCCGCCAATGACCGCGTTAGGACCGGCCCACATGATTTTCGGTTCGACGCCTAGCTGAACATAGCTGAAGATACCGATGGCGCTGACCGCCATCCCGGCGATAATCGCCTTCGCCATCATCGTCCGACCGGTGATCCACATATCGCGAAATGCTGAGGTAAAGCAGATCTGCGCGCGTTCAATGAGCAGACCAAAACCCACGCCGAACAGCATCGCCAGGCCGAGTTTGGGCTGGTTCATCGCAGTGCACATTGCCCAGGCGACCATCGCAAAAAAGACCAGCATACCGAGGCGGAAACGGCGACGCACCTGAGAGGGCTTTTGGGTTAACGGAGACGCTGCGCTGACTTTTGTCATTTTCACCGGAATGCGGAACAGCGGCAGCAGGGTGAATTTTGCGCCAAAGTAAGAGCCGATGGCCGTGGCGACAGCAAAAAACCAGGCGTGAAGCGAAAACTGAGGAATCCCCGTAAAGAAAGCGGCAAGGTTACAGCCCATCGCCAGACGGGCCCCAAACCCGGCAATAATACCGCCGACCACCGCCTGCATTATGCGAATCCGGCTTTTGGGCATCCGCAACTTAACGTTGTTTGCCCACAGCGCCGCCGCGAAACAGCCACCGAACATGCCGATGATCATCATCCCATCGATGCGGGTAAGCGGCGTGCCGTCCAGATGAATGAGTTTAAAGTAACCCCACTCTTCGGTATGCACGCCAGCGAGCTGCAGCAATTGACCACCCCAGCGGGTGAACTCGCCGGTGACCGCCCAGAAGGTACCGGTAATGCCGAAATAATAAGTAGAGAGAATGCCTGCCGTGATAACGGCCGGGACAGGTGACCAGAACTTAACCAGGTAAGTCTGTTTGAAGGATTGCCATGACATGAATAAGCCTCTGAACTCAGAAGGATTAAAGATAAAAAAAGAGACCAGATCATACGCTTACATGACAGTTTGAAAAGCCATTCACACCGAAAATATCGAAAGGATCAATTTTGACGTAATCCTTTGTTGATGGTAGGGCAGAAAGGGTAACCGTCTGGCAGGGATGCCAGACGGTGGAGGGGTTAGTCTTTACGCGTCGCCGCCTTCATAGCGGTTACAAACGCTTTCAGCTCGGCCAGCATCTGCTCTGGCTTGTCTACGTTCTTTTCGATGATCTTCACAATCGCGGAGCCGGAGATGGCACCTGCCGCCTTCGCGTCAATCGCTGCGGTGACCTGTTCCGGGGATGAAATCCCGAATCCCTGCAGCGGAGGCGCGGCATGGTACTCGGCCAGCTTCTCCACCAGATGATGCAGCGGCAGTGCCGCTTTATTCTCGGCACCGGTCACGCCTGCGCGGGAGAGCAGATAGGTATACCCGCGTCCGTAGGAGGCAATCTGGCGCAGCAGTTCGTCATCAGCGTTCGGTGGGCAGATGAAAATCGGGGCGACGTTATGGCGCATTGCCGCCTGACGGAATGGCGCAGACTCCTCAACCGGCACGTCTGCCACCAGAACGGAGTCGACGCCCACGCGTGCGCACTCGGCGTAAAACTCATCGATACCGCGGTTGAACACCAGATTGGCGTACATCAGCAGGCCAATCGGAATGGTCGGATGCTTCTGGCGAATCGCCGCCAGCATCTCGAAGCACTGGGTGGGTGTTACGCCCGAAGCAAATGCGCGCAGCGTTGCGTTCTGGATGGTCGGACCATCCGCCAGCGGGTCAGAGAATGGAATACCCAGCTCCAGCGCGTCGGCGCCGGCTTCAATCAGGGTGTCGATAATCTTCAGCGACTGTTCCGGGCCCGGATCGCCCAGGGTGACGAAGGGAACGAACGCGCCTTCCTGGCGGGATTTCAGTTCTGCAAATACGTTATCGTAGCGTTCCATCAGATTTCCCCTCGTGCTTTCAGAATATCGTGAACGGTGAAGATATCTTTGTCACCGCGGCCGGAAAGGTTTACCACCAGCAGCTGTTCTTTTTCCGGGTTCTCTTTAATCATTTTCAGCGCATGCGCCAGCGCGTGGGAAGACTCCAGCGCCGGGATGATCCCTTCGCTGCGACACAGCGTTTTGAACGCTTCCAGCGCTTCGTCATCGGTAATGGAGACATAGTCCGCGCGGCCGATACTGTTCAGATACGCATGCTGTGGTCCGACGGACGGGAAGTCGAGGCCGGCAGAAATAGAGTAAGACTCTTCAATCTGGCCCTCATCGGTTTGCATCATCGGGGATTTCATACCGAAATAGATCCCTACGCGGCCATGCTTCAGCGGCGCGCCGTGTTCACCCGATTCAATGCCGTGACCGGCAGGCTCGACACCAATCAGACCCACGCTGGTGTCGTCGATAAAGTCTGCGAACATACCGATGGCGTTAGACCCGCCGCCAACGCAGGCGATCACCGCATCCGGCAAGCGACCCTCTTTTTCGAGGATCTGCGCTTTGGTCTCTTCACCGATCATACGCTGGAATTCGCGCACGATAGTCGGGAACGGGTGCGGGCCCGCCGCGGTACCGAGCATATAGTGCGCGGTGTCGTAGCTGCCAGACCAGTCGCGCAGCGCTTCGTTACAGGCGTCTTTCAGCGTGGCGGAGCCGCTGTGCACCGGGATCACTTCCGCCCCCATCAGGCGCATACGGAAAACGTTCGGAGACTGACGCTCAACGTCTTTCGCCCCCATATAGATGCGGCATTTCAGGCCGAGCAGGGCGCTGGCAAGCGCGGAGGCCACGCCGTGCTGGCCTGCGCCGGTTTCGGCGATGATTTCGGTTTTGCCCATACGCTTCGCGAGCAGCGCCTGGCCCAGCACCTGGTTAGTTTTATGCGCGCCCCCGTGCAGCAGGTCTTCACGCTTCAGATAAAGCGTGGTTTTGGTGCCTTCCGTCAGATTGCGGCATTTGGTCAGCGCGGTTGGACGACCGGCGTAATTTTTCAGCAGGTCGGTAAATTCCGCCTGAAACGCCGGATCCTTTTGCGCGCTGACAAAGGCTTCTTCCAGCTGGCGCAGCGCGGGCATCAGGATTTGCGGGACGTACATCCCGCCGAATTCACCAAAATACGGGTTAAGTAATGTCGTCATCTTCTCTTCCTTAATATGCACGCAGAGTTTTAAAAACCGAGGCCAGCTTGCTGGAATCTTTAATACCCGGTTCTGACTCTACGCCTGAATTGAAATCGAGGCCTGCGCAGCCCGTTTTGGCGGCTTCTACACAGTTATCCGGGCTTAATCCGCCCGCCAGCAGGACGTTGTCCAGTTTCTCGCCGTTCAGCAGCGACCAGTCAAAACGCTGGCCGGTGCCGCCCTGGCCGTTATCGAGCACGTATTTATCCACATGGTTCAGGTTACGTGCGGGCAGGGTCTCGCCGACGCTTTGCGCTTTCCAAATCTGAACCTGAGGCGCCAGCGCAGCGCGCAGGGCATCGATATACGCCTGATCTTCGCTGCCGTGAAGCTGCACCGCGCTCAGGGATAACGCCTCGGCTTTTGCCGCAACGTCTGCAATATCTGCATTGCGGAAAACGCCCACGTAGCTGAGCGGAGCCGCTGCAATAACCTTACGCGCCTGCTCTTCGCTGACCGCGCGAGGGGACGAATCGACAAAGATCAGCCCGCCATAAATCGCCCCGGCTTCGTACGTGGCCTGGGCATCCTGTTCGCGGGTTAAGCCGCAGACTTTGTTTTCACCCAGCAGCACGCGTCGCACAGCCGCATTGAGATCGTCATGCTCCATCATGGCGGAACCAATCAGGAAACCGTTGGCGAAGTGGCTCAGCTCGCGCACCTGGGCGTAGCGGTTAATGCCGGATTCGCTGATAACCGTCACGCCAGAGCCCAGACGCGGCGCCAGCTGACGGGTACGGTTCAGGTCAATGGACAGGTCGCGCAGATCGCGGTTGTTGATCCCGACCACTTTAGCGTCCAGCGCAATCGCGCGTTCCAGCTCTTCTTCGTTGCTTACTTCGGTCAGCACGCCCATGTTCAGGCTGTGCGCCACGGCGGAAAGCTGGCGATACTGCTCGTCGTTGAGCACGGAGAGCATCAGCAGGCAGGCGTCGGCCTGGTAAAAGCGCGCCAGCCAGATCTGATACGGGTCGATAATAAAGTCTTTGCACAGGATCGGCTGCGGCGCGATGCCGCTGACGATCGGCAGAAAATCGAAACTGCCCTGGAAATATTTCTCATCCGTCAGCACGGAGATGGCTGACGCATGATGCTTATAAATGCCGGCAATACGTGCCGGGTCGAAATCGTCACGAATAACGCCTTTCGACGGGGAGGCTTTTTTGCACTCTAGAATAAACGCGGTGCGCGCACCCTGCAGGGCATCATAGAAACGACGTTGGCTTGGGACGACGTCATTCTGGAAACTGGCAAGCGGCTGCTGTTGCTTGCGGGCTTCCACCCAGATGGCCTTATCGGCAACGATTTTCGCTAAAACGGTCTGCATTCTTTACCCTCTTGCCGCAAGTGCGGTAACGCGATCGTAAGCTGCACCGGAGCGCAGTACATCCAGAACTTTTTGAACGTTGGCCTTCAGGTCTTCCTCACCGTGCAAACGCATCAGCATGGCGACGTTGGCAGCAACGGCGGCCTCATGAGCGACCTCTCCCTTACCTTGTAATAAGCGCGTCAGAATGTCACGGTTTTCTTCCGGCGTACCGCCAGCCAGCGCTTCCTGGTGATACGGCGCGAGGCCGAAGTCGGCAGCGTCCAGCTGATAGCTGAGGATTTCACCGTCGCGCAGTTCGGCCACCAGAGTCGGCGCATGAAGAGAAACCTCATCCATACCGCCGCTGTGCACCACGGCGGCACGTTGGTAACCCAGCACACGCAGCGTCTCGGCAATCGGCAGAACCAGTTCCGGGCTATAGACACCAATCAGCGCCAGCGGCGGATGCGCCGGGTTGATCAGCGGGCCGAGCACGTTAAACAGCGTACGGGTTTTGAGCTGCTGGCGAACCGGCATCGCGTGGCGGAAACCGGCGTGATACTTCGGCGCAAACAGGAAGCAGACGCCCAGGTCATCCAGCGCCTCACGGGAACGCTCCGCGTTCATCTCGAGATTAATACCGAATGCGGCGAGCAAATCGGAAGAACCTGACCGGCTGGAAACGCTGCGGTTACCGTGTTTCGCGACCTTCAAACCACACGCCGCCGCCACGAAGGCGCTGGCGGTGGAGATATTGATGCTGTTACTGCCGTCTCCCCCGGTGCCGACAATATCGGCAAACTGATAGTCCGGGCGCGGGAACGGGGCGGCATTTTCCAGCAGGGCCGTAGCGGCACCAGCGATCTCCTGCGGGCTTTCGCCGCGCACTTTCATGCTCACCAGCGCGGCCGCCAGCTGTTCAGGTTTCAGCTCACCGCGAACCACGGCGGAGAAGAGCTGGTGGCTCTCCTGCTGGCTCAGGGTCTGCGCCTGGTACAGTTTTTCCAGAATCGGCTGCAGGGTATTGGTCTGTTCCAGCTTCTGTAACGCCCAGTCGAGCGTCTGCTCCAGCAGGCGGGCGCCGTGGGAGGTCAGGATAGATTCCGGGTGGAACTGCAGGCCGCAGACGCGGTCCGCATCGTGGCGCACCGCCATCACCATGCCTTCAAACGAGGCGTTGATGGTCAGCCCGGCTGGAATATTGCTGCCAACCAGCGAGTGATAGCGCGCGACCGGGAGCGGGTTCGGCAGCCCGGCAAACATTGCCTGGCCGTCATGTTCAATGCTTGATGCTTTACCGTGCAGGATCTCACCCGCCTGGCCAACGTAGCCGCCATAGGCTTCAACGATCGCCTGATGACCGAGGCAGATGCCGATAATCGGCAGCTTGCCGCGCATACGGGTCAGCAGCTCCGGCATACAGCCTGCTTCGCTCGGTGCGCCTGGCCCCGGGGAGAGCATCAGCACCGGGTTTTGCATGGTGGCCAGACGGTCAATCAGGGTCTGCGCCGGAACGTGGTTGCGGTAGATAACAACGTTATGGCCATTCGCACGCAACTGATCTGCCAGGTTATAGGTAAAGGAGTCGATATTATCGAGCAGCAGAATGTCAGCCATCAGAAAATCTCCTGTGCATGGTGTGCGGTAGCAATGGCGCGAAGGACCGCACGGGCTTTACTGCGCGTTTCGTCTGCTTCAGACTGCGGAACAGAATCAAGGACAATCCCGGCCCCCGCCTGGACGGTGGCAATACCGTCTTCAACATAGGCGGAGCGGATTACGATGCAGGTGTCGAGATCGCCGTGTGCGGTGAAGTAACCCACCGCGCCGCCGTAGCTGCCGCGACGGCGTCCTTCGGCGGCGGCAATCAGCTGCATGGCGCGTACTTTTGGCGCACCGCTCAGGGTGCCCATGTTCATGCAGGCGCGGTAGGCGTGCAGGACGTCGAGGTCGTGGCGCAGTTCACCGACCACGCGGGAGACCAGGTGCATCACGAACGAATAGCGGTCGACTTTAGTCAGGTCCGCCACGTAGCGGCTGCCCGGGGTGCAAATGCGTGCCAGATCGTTACGTGCCAGGTCAACCAGCATCAGGTGCTCGGAGAGTTCTTTGTGGTCGGTACGCATCTCCAGTTCGATGCGGCTGTCCAGATCGCGATCCAGGGAGCCATCGGCGCGACGTCCGCGTGGACGGGTTCCGGCAATCGGGTAGATCTCAATCTGACGGCTGGTGGCGTCGTACTTCAGCGAGCTTTCCGGCGAGGCGCCGAACAGCGTGAATTCATTGTCCTGCATGAAGAACATGTACGGGCTTGGGTTGCTCTTTTTCAGCACGTCGTAGGCCGCGAGCGGCGACGGGCAGGGCAGAGAGAAGCGACGGGAAGGAACAACCTGGAAAATTTCTCCTGCGCGAATCGCCTTTTGCATCTGGCGAACCACGGCGCCGTACTGATCGTCAGTCTGGTTAACATCGCACGTCATTTTTTCCACCCGCTGCACCGGAAGTGCAGGCGGCGCTTCCGTCATCTGCTGCTGCAGTTGAGCGATGCGGTGCTCAAGACGGTTTTTCTCAGCAGTGGAAGGCGTGAACAGGCTTGCCTGAATGCGTGTGTATTGCTTCTGGTGGTCGATCACCAGCAGCGTTTCAGCCAGATAGAAACAATAGTCCGGGCAGCGGTTACCTTGCTCGGTTTCCGGCAAATCTTCAAATCCGGCGACCAGGTCATAAGCGAACAGCCCGCCGAAGAACATCGCCTCACGCTCGTCTTCCGGCACGGTGACCAGGTTCTGCAGCAGGCGGAAGGCATCAAAAACGGACAGGGAGCAGAGGCGCGCGTCTTCGTCCAGCAGCTGGCTCACCGGCGGGAAATGCAGAATGCGCATTTCTGGATGACGTTCGTTTTCAATGCCTGAAGGCAGGGTGGCATCCAGCAGCGGCAGCAGCGATGCGCCATTGTCTGACAGTGCCTTAATTGTGACGGTGTCACCTAAAGCGGTAATGCGCAGCGCGCTGTCGACCAGCAGCAGGCTCTTGAGATCGTCCTTGCTGTCGATATCCGCAGATTCCAGCAGCAGCGTTGCCGGACGGGCACCGCAGACCTGATGAAACAGCGCGGTGGGGTTGTGGCGATAGGCCGCCTCGCAGGTCAGCAGTTCGAGATGTGGTTTGGCTGTTTGCATTATATTGTTCTCATTTTTTGTTCAAAAAAAAGCCCGCCTGGAAGCGGGCTGGGTATCTGTTTGCATTTCGCAGACGCGTGACACTGCCCGAGGATCAGGAAGTACGCCACCAACCGTGCAGAGTGAAATGTGCTGTCATTTTCAGATACCTTTCTCGTGTGAACTTGCGTACTAGTTAACTAGTTCGATGACATATTGTCAACCCTTGATTTCAGAATTTCAACGTAAGTCGGTATCATAGTGGTTTCGGATGTCTCCAACCTGTTACGGGAAGTGCTTTGAGCGATACCACCTACGCCATTATTTATGATTTACACAGCCATACTCAGGCTTCTGACGGCCTGCTGACACCCGAAGAGCTGGTCCATCGCGCCGTTGACATGCGCGTCGGCACGCTGGCGATAACCGATCACGATACGACAGATGCCATTCCGGCGGCGCGCGCCGAAATTGCCCGCTGCGGGCTGACGCTGAATCTGATACCCGGCGTCGAGATATCAACCCTCTGGGAAAACCATGAGATTCATATCGTTGGCCTGAACATCGATATAGACCATCCGGCACTGACTGCATTTTTGCAAGAACAAAAAACGCGCCGCACTCAGCGTGCAGAGATGATCGGCGAGCGTCTGGAAAAGGCGCATATTCCGGGCGCGCTGGAAGGCGCACAAAAGATGGCGAACGGCGGGGCGGTCACTCGCGGTCATTTCGCCCGTTTTCTGGTAGAAGCCGGCAAAGCGACGACCATGGCGGATGTTTTTAAAAAGTATCTGGCGCGCGGGAAAACCGGATACGTTCCGCCCCAGTGGTGTACAATAAAACAAGCTATTGATGTGATTCATCATTCTGGCGGTAAGGCCGTGCTGGCCCATCCGGGACGGTATAATCTTTCTGCTAAATGGCTGAAAAGACTGCTGGCGCACTTTGCCGAATGCGGTGGCGAGGCGATGGAAGTCGCCCAGTGTCAGCAGGCGCCCAACGAGCGCGCGCAGCTCGCGACCTATGCCCGCCAGTTCGGCCTGCTTGGGTCACAGGGATCTGATTTTCATCAGCCCTGCGCCTGGATCGAACTGGGGCGCAAGCTCTGGTTGCCCGCTGGCGTTGAGCCGGTCTGGCAGCTCTGGGAACAGCCGCAGCAAATTGAAGAGAGGGAAGTATGAGTCAGTTTTTCTATATCCATCCGGATAACCCGCAGCCACGTCTGATCAACCAGGCCGTGGAGATCGTCCGTAAAGGCGGCGTGATTGTCTACCCGACCGATTCCGGCTACGCGCTGGGCTGCAAAATTGAAGATAAAGGGGCGATGGAACGCATTTGCCGTATTCGCCAACTGCCGGACGGCCATAACTTTACCCTGATGTGCCGCGATCTCTCTGAGCTGTCGACCTATGCGTATGTCGATAACGTGGCGTTCCGCCTGATTAAGAACAACACGCCGGGTAACTACACCTTCATTCTGAAGGGCACGAAGGAAGTACCGCGTCGTCTGCTGCAGGAAAAACGTAAAACCATCGGTATGCGCGTGCCGTCTAACCCGATTGCGCAGGCGCTGCTGGAAACCCTCGGCGAACCGATGCTTTCTACCTCGCTGATGCTGCCGGGAAGTGAGTTTACCGAGTCCGATCCGGAAGAAATTAAAGATCGTCTGGAGAAGGTGGTCGAGCTGATTATTCACGGCGGTTATCTCGGCCAGCAGCCGACCACCGTGGTCGACTTAACCGAAGATGCACCGGAAGTGATTCGTGAAGGTGTGGGTGATGTAAAGCCTTTCTTGTAAACCCAAGGAATAAGGGGGCACAACGCCCCCTATTCTCAACGGCGAGTCAATGCCAGGCGTAGACCTAACCCTATAAATGTTACGCCAACAATTCGATCCAGCATTTTCTGCAATCTTCTATTCTGAGAAACTGCACCGGCGGCGCTACCTGCAAGAACAGCAAAAGCGATATCTGTCAAAAATGCTATCAGCGCGTAGACCATACCCAGAACCAGGAAAGAAGTGGTGTGATGTTCACCCCCTGGTGAAACAAACTGGGGGAAGAAGGAGATGAAGAATAAGAGCACCTTCGGATTGGTCAAGGTTGTAATAAAGCCTTTAGAAAGCAGATTCGTAAGAGTAGATTTTGTCTTCACGGGTTCAGCTTCATGGCGATTGGCGGTTTGTTTTGTAAATGTTCCCAAAACCATTTTACTGCCGAGATACATCAGATAAGCCGCACCAAGATACTTAATGATGGTGAACATCAGTGGAGAAGCTGTAATCAAAGCAGTTAATCCCACTGCGCTTGCAACAGCATGGGTACAGCTACCTAAAGCCACGCCTGCAGCAGAGATGATCCCCGCTCGTCTTCCGTTAGCCACACTTTGACCTATCACGTAGGCCATGTCAGGCCCTGGTGTGATGGAAAGAAGAAAAACAGACAGGGCAAAAAGCCCAAAGTTTGTTATGTCCAGCATAGTCATCTCCGAAAACTCTACATTTAACACCAATGCTAACATTGAATTATTATGCATTAAATAGTGTTTTTTATGCTAGCAAGAAGGTGCCAGCATCAATATAAGCACGCGTTCCTTTCTGATTGCCTCGCGGAGAATTCCATTTACATCTGGCGAAAAAGACTGGTTTGTTTCAACACGACGTGGTTTCGACGGGTTAGCGTGTTTCAGCTATCAATGCCGGGACTCAGACGCATAAAACTTGTTGAATCTTTTAGGCTAAAGTTAGTGTAGTATGTGCGCCCACGATCATTGTGTGTGACAGCTTGTGTGACACGTTGTTTGCCATGCTGTGTACCATGAAAGAATTACAGATCAGTGAGTTAAGTTGATATTTAGCTAACTCGTTGTTTTAGAAAGTACACCAGACGCCTGTGAAGGCGACACCTGAGGAAGCTCAATGAGCGAGAAGTTACAGAAAGTGCTGGCGCGTGCCGGCCACGGTTCACGCCGTGAAATCGAAGCCATTATTGAAGCGGGCCGCGTGAGTGTGGACGGTAAAATCGCCACGCTGGGTGACCGCGTTGAAATCGTACCGGGGCTGAAGATCCGCATCGACGGTCATCTTATCTCCGTGAAGGAATCTGCTGAACAAATCTGCCGCGTGCTGGCTTACTACAAGCCGGAAGGCGAGCTGTGCACCCGCAACGACCCGGAAGGTCGTCCGACGGTGTTTGACCGTCTGCCTAAACTGCGTGGCGCTCGCTGGATTGCCGTCGGTCGTCTGGACGTAAACACCTGCGGTCTGCTGCTGTTTACCACCGATGGTGAACTGGCAAACCGTCTGATGCACCCAAGCCGTGAAGTGGAACGTGAATACGCGGTGCGCGTATTTGGCCAGGTTGATGAGAATAAACTGCGCGATCTGTCGCGTGGCGTTCAGCTGGAAGACGGCCCTGCGGCTTTCAAAACCATCAAGTTTACCGGTGGGGAAGGCATTAACCAGTGGTACAACGTGACCCTGACCGAAGGCCGTAACCGCGAGGTGCGTCGTCTGTGGGAAGCTGTAGGCGTCCAGGTGAGCCGTCTTATCCGTGTTCGTTACGGCGACATTCTGCTGCCGAAAGGACTGCCACGCGGTGGTTATACCGAACTGGATCTGACCCAAACCAACTACCTGCGCGAGCTGGTCGGCCTGACGCCGGAAACCACCTCAAAAGTAGCGGTGGAAAAAGACCGTCGTCGCATGAAGGCGAATCAGATCCGTCGCGCGGTGAAGCGCCACAGCCAGGTGAGCAGCAGCCGCCGCTCCGGCAGCCGTAATAACAACGGTTAATATAAAAGCCCGGTCAACGCACCGGGCTTTTTTCTTTTAGTAATCAACGCCAATTTGCGCTTTGATGCCCGCATCAAACGCGTGTTTGACCGGACGCAGCTCGCTGACGGTATCGGCCATCTCCAGTATATCCCGATGACACCCGCGCCCCGTGACGATAACCGTCTGGTGTACAGGACGGTTCTTCAGAGCATCCAGCACGGCTTCCAGCGGCAGGTAGTCGTAGGCGACCATATAGGTGATCTCATCCAGCAGAACCATATTCAGCGAGGGATCGGCCAGCATTCTCTTTGCATGCTCCCAGACGGCGAGGCAGGCGGCAGTGTCCGTTTCCCGGTTCTGGGTATTCCACGTAAACCCGGTTGCCATGACCTGAAACTCGACGCCGTGAGGCTCGAGTAAATTCCGCTCGCCGTTGGGCCATGTGCCTTTAATAAACTGGATCACGCCCACTTTTTGCCCGTGACCGACGGCGCGTGTCGCCGTGCCGAATGCGGCGGTGGTTTTCCCCTTGCCGTTGCCGGTAAAGACGATGACGATCCCACGCTCGTCCTGGGCCGCCGCGACGCGCGCATCGACCTGTTCTTTCAGACGCTGCTGGCGCTGCTGATGACGTTCTTCACTCATTGCGAAATTCCTGGTTTACGGCCCGGCTGGGCGTCAAAGGTCATCCCGGTTTTGCGGCGACTGTCGTCGCCCATCAGCCAGAGATAGAGCGGCATAATGTCTGCCGGGGTTTTCAGCTTCTGCGGATCTTCGCTCGGGAACGCGCTGGCGCGCATTTTGGTACGCGTACCGCCCGGGTTAATGCAGTTTACGCGCAGATGGCGGCTCTGATACTCCTCCGCCAGCACCTGCATCATGCCTTCGGTTGCGAATTTTGATACGGCATAGGCTCCCCAGTTAGCGCGACCCTCACGGCCAACGCTGGAAGAGGTAAAGACCAGGGACCCTGATTCGGATTTCAGTAATAAAGGAAGCAATGCCTGTGTGAGGAAAAACGTGCCGTTGACGTTGACCTGCATCACCTGCTGCCAGATATCAGGATCCTGTTCATCCATCGGACGCACTTCGCCTAACAAACCGGCGTTATGCAGCACGCCGTCGAGTCTGGGATAGTGGGTGCTGATGCGCTGGGCTAATTCCTGGCACACCGCGGGCGTGCAGGTCAGCAAATCGAGTGTATACCACGGGGCCAGCGTGCCACATTTAGCCTCAATCTCCTGAGAGACGTTTTTCAGTTTTTCTTCGTTGCGCCCGATCAGAATGACATTCGCGCCGTATTCGGCGTACGTCAGGGCCGCCTCGCGGCCAATCCCGTCGCTGGCACCGGTGACAAGGATAATCCGGTTTTGCAGCAGATTTTTTTGCGGTTGATAATGCACGGTGGCTCCTCAGGCGACCGGTAACACAATGGCGCCTTTATGATGACTTTTCGGCTTTATGCCCGAATTAGCCTAATAATTCAATCAGTCTACAGGAGGCATTACTGTAAAATTAACAATTTGCAAATATTTAAACTCCAGGACGGGGATTCCTGAAGGCGGCTCGCAGAGGTAATGTCACGAGCGAGACGCATGGGCAGGGCTGATGTACACTGCCGTGAAAGATTCGTGGTTAAATCAAGGTGGAACGCGTGGAATTACTTTCTCAATATGGGTTGTTTTTGGCCAAAATCGCGACGGTGGTGATTGCCATTGCGGTGGTTGCTGTTCTGATTGTCAACCTGACGCAGCGCAAGCGCCAGCGAGGGGAATTACGCATCACCCGCCTGAGCGAGCAGTATAAAGAGATGCAGGAAGAGATGTCTCTGGCGCTGCTTGATAGTCATCAACAGAAACTCTGGCTGAAAGCGCAGAAGAAAAAGCATAAACAGGAAGCCAAAGCGGCAAAGGCAAAAGCGAAGCTCAATGCGCCGCAGGATAAGGCTACGCCACGTGTCTACGTGCTCGATTTTAAAGGCAGTATGGATGCGCATGAGGTTTCTTCTCTGCGGGAGGAAGTAACTGCCGTTCTGGCCGTAGCGACACCGCAGGATCAGGTTGTCGTGCGTCTTGAAAGCCCGGGCGGGGTGGTTCACGGTTACGGACTGGCCGCCTCACAGCTGCAGCGCCTGCGTGAAAAACAGATCCCGCTGACCGTGGCCGTGGATAAAGTGGCGGCCAGCGGAGGCTACATGATGGCCTGCGTGGCGGACAAAATTGTAGCCGCGCCGTTCTCTATCATTGGCTCGATCGGCGTGGTCGCGCAAATTCCGAACTTTAACCGCTTCCTGAAAAATAAAGAGATTGATATCGAACTTCACACGGCGGGTCAGTATAAACGTACCCTGACGCTGCTGGGGGAAAATACGGAAGAAGGGCGTCAAAAGTTCCGTGAAGACCTCAACGAAACGCATCACCTCTTTAAAGATTTTGTGCACCGTATGCGTCCGACGCTCGATATTGAACAGGTCGCGACAGGGGAGCACTGGTACGGCGTCCAGGCGCAGGAGAAAGGACTGGTGGATGAAGTCGGAACCAGCGACGATCTGCTGCTCAACCTGATGGAAGGCCGGGAACTGGTGGGCGTGCGCTTTACCCAGCGTAAGCGACTCCTTGACCGCTTTACCAACAGCGCGGCAGAAAGCGCGGATCGCATGCTGCTGCGCTGGCTACAGCGCGGACAAAAACCGCTGCTGTAAACAAAAACGCGAGGCACATGCCTCGCGTTTTGCATTAATCGACCAGGTGATATTTCTCGGAAAGCGTATGCGCCAGGTATTTAAACATATTAAACACGGCGGTGCTTTTCGGGGTCGGCAACCCCTGTTCGTCAAGGAAGTATTCGCCGCTGAAAATCAGCACGCCATTACGCTGCTCTACGCCGGTGGCTTCAATGCCCGCCAGCGTATCTTCATGGTCACGGATAAGCTTGTTTGCTTCGATAAGCAGAGAGGCTCGGTCAATAGGTTGGGTCGTATTCTGCATAATCCACTCCTTAAACAGTGACAATAGTCTACGCCGAGGGCGCTTTGGGGGCAAATTTTCCCTGTAATGTGAGGGGATAAGGTGCAGGGGCCCGGCTGGCGGGATTTGCTTTTGCATGCTAATAAAGTTGCGTAACGAATTTTATCAGGTAGAGTGTGCGCTTTCGTCATTCTGGCAACAGAATTGCTTGACATTCAACCTGGAATTCGTCACGAATTACACGAGATGTGAGAAAAATACCCGAAAACTCAATCACCTGGGCGTCTTTTCTTTAACGCCCGGTAAGACAAAGGGGTTGATATCTCCTGACGCAGTCGCAATATCATTGGCTCGTCGTCAGCGGAAGGGAAATCAACGTGCGGCGTATTCCTGGAAGAATTAAATTAGGTAAAGGTGAATATGGGTAAAGCTCTCGTCATCGTTGAGTCCCCGGCAAAAGCCAAAACGATCAATAAGTATCTGGGTAATGACTACGTGGTTAAGTCCAGCGTGGGTCATATCCGCGATTTGCCGACCAGTGGCTCAGCCAGCAAAAAGAGCGCAGACTCTACCTCCACCAAAGGGGCTAAAAAGCCTAAAAAGGATGAACGTAGCGCGCTTGTCAACCGCATGGGTGTTAACCCATGGCATAACTGGGATGCACAATATGAAGTGCTGCCCGGGAAAGAAAAAGTCGTTAACGAGCTGAAGCAGCTTGCTGAAAAAGCAGACCACATCTATCTCGCAACCGACCTTGACCGCGAAGGGGAGGCCATTGCGTGGCACCTGCGGGAAGTGATCGGTGGTGATGACAAACGCTACAGCCGTGTAGTGTTTAACGAAATTACGAAGAATGCGATTCGTCAGGCGTTTGAGAAGCCGGGCGAACTGAATATTGACCGTGTAAACGCACAGCAGGCACGTCGCTTTATGGACCGCGTTGTGGGCTACATGGTTTCTCCACTGCTGTGGAAGAAGATTGCCCGTGGCCTGTCCGCAGGTCGTGTGCAGTCCGTCGCCGTGCGTCTGGTCGTTGAGCGTGAGCGCGAAATTAAAGCCTTCGTGCCGGAAGAGTTCTGGGAAGTTGACGCCAATGTGACCACGCCGGGCGGTGACGCTCTGCCGCTGCAGGTAAGCCATCACAACGATAAGCCTTTCCGTCCAGAAAACCGCGACCAGACCATGGCCGCCGTAGCGCTGCTGGAAAAAGCACGCTATCAGGTGCTGGAACGTGAAGATAAACCGACCAGCAGCAAACCGGGTGCCCCGTTTATTACCTCTACGCTGCAACAGGCTGCAAGCACGCGTCTGGGTTATGGCGTGAAGAAAACCATGATGATGGCCCAGCGCCTGTATGAAGCGGGCTACATCACCTACATGCGTACCGACTCAACCAACCTGAGCCAGGACGCGGTCAACATGGTGCGCGGCTACATCAGTGACAATTTCGGTAAGAAATACCTGCCGGAAAACGCTAACCAGTTCGCCAGCAAAGAGAACTCTCAGGAAGCACACGAAGCGATTCGTCCTTCTGACGTCTCTGTGTTAGCGGAATCGCTGAAAGACATGGAAGCCGACGCGCAGAAGCTGTATCAGCTGATCTGGCGCCAGTTCGTGGCGTGCCAGATGACCCCAGCGCAGTACGATTCCACCACGCTGACCGTTGGCGCGGGTGATTTCCGTCTCAAAGCGCGCGGTCGTATCCTGCGTTTCGATGGCTGGACGAAAGTGATGCCTGCGCTGCGTAAAGGTGATGAAGACCGGACGCTGCCGGCGGTGAACAAAGGTGATGAGTTGTCGCTTGTCGATCTGGTTCCGGCACAGCACTTCACCAAGCCGCCTGCGCGCTTCAGTGAAGCGTCCCTGGTGAAAGAGCTGGAAAAACGCGGTATTGGTCGTCCGTCGACCTACGCGTCCATCATCTCGACGATTCAGGACCGTGGCTACGTACGCGTTGAAAACCGTCGTTTCTATGCGGAAAAAATGGGTGAGATCGTCACCGACCGTCTGGAAGCTAACTTCCGCGAGTTGATGAACTACGATTTCACCGCGCAAATGGAAGACAGCCTCGACCAGGTTGCCAGCCATCAGGCGGAATGGAAAAAGGTACTCGACAGCTTCTTCAGCGACTTTACCGACCAGCTTGAAAAAGCGGAGAAGGATCCTGAAGAGGGCGGAATGCTGCCTAACCAGATGGTTCTGACCAGCATCGACTGCCCAACCTGTGGCCGCAAGATGGGGATCCGCACCGCAACCACGGGCGTGTTCCTTGGCTGCT
The DNA here is from genome assembly GCF_043974075.1 of Enterobacter sp. ECC-019. Lineage (NCBI taxonomy): Bacteria > Pseudomonadati > Pseudomonadota > Gammaproteobacteria > Enterobacterales > Enterobacteriaceae > Enterobacter > Enterobacter sp. ECC-019. The sequence continues at coordinate 3,321,045 of NZ_CP143759.1, read as the reverse complement.
CCGGCTATGCACTGTCACCAAAAGAGCGCTGCAAAACCACCATCAACCTGGTGCCTGAGAACGAAGTTCTCAACGTGCTGGAAGGTGACGATGCGGAAACTAACGCTCTGCGTGCCAAACGCCGCTGCAAGAAATGCGGCACGGCAATGGACAGCTACCTGATCGATCCAAAACGTAAGCTGCACGTCTGCGGTAATAACCCAACGTGTGACGGGTATGAGATCGAAGAGGGCGAGTTCCGCATTAAAGGCTACGACGGCCCGATTGTGGAGTGCGAGAAGTGTGGCTCTGAAATGCACCTGAAAATGGGGCGTTTCGGTAAGTACATGGCCTGTACCAACGACGAGTGTAAAAACACGCGCAAAATTCTGCGTAACGGTGAAGTGGCTCCGCCGAAGGAAGATCCGGTTCCGCTGCCAGAACTGCCGTGCGAGAAATCCGACGCGTACTTCGTGCTGCGTGACGGCGCTGCGGGTGTCTTCCTGGCCGCCAACACCTTCCCGAAATCGCGTGAAACGCGCGCGCCGCTGGTGGAAGAGCTGCATCGCTTCCGCGATCGTCTGCCTGAGAAACTGCGTTATCTGGCCGATGCGCCACAGCAGGATCCGGAAGGCAACAAAACCGTGGTACGGTTTAGCCGTAAAACCAAGCAGCAGTATGTTGCGGCCGAGAAAGAGGGTAAAGCGACCGGATGGTCAGCTTTCTTTGTCGATGGCAAATGGGTTGAAGGCAAGAAATAATCTTCCCTTACCGTAACTTACCTGTAAAAGGGCCGGATTTCCGGCCCTTTTTTATTGCCTTGTTATTATTTTTTGTTCCGTACTATACAGTCAGGCTATAAATGATATAGTGGTTATAGTTAACCTGTTTCTTATTATTAAATCGTCTTAAGCGATTGACCGCATGCGCTAAATCGGATGGTCTGGCATGAAATTACAGCAGCTTCGTTATATCGTTGAGGTGGTGAATCATAACCTTAACGTCTCTTCAACCGCCGAGGGGTTATATACCTCGCAACCGGGCATCAGCAAACAAGTTCGTATGCTGGAGGATGAGTTAGGTATCCAGATATTTGCCCGCAGCGGTAAGCATCTCACCCAGGTGACGCCTGCGGGGCAGGAAATCATCCGCATTGCGCGTGAAGTCCTCTCCAAAGTCGATGCGATAAAGTCAGTGGCGGGGGAACACACCTGGCCGGATAAAGGTTCGCTGTATATTGCCACAACGCATACCCAGGCGCGCTATGCGCTTCCCGGTGTTATCAAAGGCTTTATCGAGCGTTATCCCCGCGTCTCTTTGCATATGCACCAGGGCTCGCCAACGCAAATTGCTGAAGCCGTGTCCAAGGGTAATGCAGATTTTGCCATCGCCACCGAAGCGCTTCATCTCTATGACGATCTGGTGATGCTTCCCTGCTATCACTGGAACCGTTCTATTGTGGTGACCCCGGATCACCCCCTGGCGGGTAAAGGGTCGGTCTCTATCGAAGAGCTGGCGCAATATCCGTTGGTGACGTATACGTTTGGCTTTACCGGAAGGTCCGAGCTTGATACGGCCTTTAACCGGGCAGGGCTAACGCCGCGCATTGTCTTTACCGCGACGGATGCCGACGTGATTAAGACCTATGTGCGGCTTGGTCTGGGGGTGGGCGTCATTGCCAGCATGGCGGTGGATCCGGTGTCAGACCCTGACCTGGTGCGTCTTGATGCGCACGATGTTTTCAGTCATAGCACCACAAAGATTGGATTCCGTCGCAGCACCTTCCTGCGCAGCTATATGTATGATTTTATTCAGCGCTTTGCCCCTCATTTAACGCGTGATGTGGTTGATACCGCCGTTGCATTACGCTCAAATGAAGATATTGAAGAGATGTTTAAAGACATCAAACTCCCCGAAAAATAATCACACCCGGTATCTTTCCCTTACGGAAAGATACCGAAATAACGCCTCAAAGCTAAATTAGAATTATCATCATCTACGCACTCCCTGTCATATAATGTCATTATCCATTTAACCTGTAAGGTTATAATGTCGTGAATTGGCGACAAAAGTAGAAACTAATTTACGCCTTCGCAAATTTTTCTTTTCAATTATTTATTTCTTGTCAAAAGATTGAATATTTCATACCTCCCGGTGCGTAAATTCACTGGCTTTTCGGCTAAAGTTTCTTTAGGATTTATCTCAACAGATGATTAATTGTACCAATTGTTTGGTCCTAAATGATAAGCGATGTCGATTGTATGAGGTTAGCAATGCCTTCAGGAAGTGAAGAACCGCAAAGGGATCCTGCGCTCAAGCGTAAAGCCTGGCTGGCGGTCTTTCTCGTCTCTACCCTGTTTTGGGTGGTGGTTGCTCTCCTGGCCTGGAAATATTGGGGTTAAATATGGCAGTGACGGTACGTACAGAAACGGTAAAACAGATGTGTCAGCATCGTGACAACGGCCACAGAGGGCGTAAAGCACCTGCGACTGTTGTACCCGCGTCCTGGAAACTGACGCCGCAACAGCAAGCGTTTATTGATGTGTTCGCAGAAGACGAACCCAAAAAACAATAATTTAGTTAATTGCGTAATGATGCAAATAGTCTGAATATCGACTCTGCACTTTTGTACTCTTTAATTAATACACATCAGCAATATAGCACTGAGGATTCACCTCGGAACTTTTATAAATAATGCCTGGTGTCCCTATGATGAATAACATGACGTCTCACAAATACTGGTCATGGATCGGCGTTTTTACCGTGTCGATTCTGTTCTGGAGTCAGCTCATCTGGTTGGCCCTCCACTAAATTGTAAAACCTCGCTACGGCGGGGTTTTTTGTTTTCCCATTCTGGACCAATCCTAAATTTATCAATTTGGGTTGTTATCAAAACGTTACGACATCTTTGTGTTATCTTTAATTACGGCCCTGATGATTGTCGGGACATCTCTGTGATTAAGGAGGAGCTTATGTCGTTAACCCTACGCGAAGCCAGTAAGGACACATTACAGGCAGAAAACAAAACCTGGCATTACTACAGCCTGCCGCTGGCTGCCAGAACGCTTGGGGACATTTCGCGTTTACCCAAGTCATTGAAAGTTTTACTGGAAAATTTATTGCGCTGGCAGGACGGTGACTCTGTCACCCTCGATGATATCCAGGCGCTGGCAGGGTGGCTTGAAAAAGCCCATGCCGACAGAGAAATCGCTTACCGCCCGGCAAGGGTGCTGATGCAGGACTTTACCGGCGTCCCTGCCGTCGTTGATTTAGCCGCGATGCGCGAGGCTGTTAAGCGTCTCGGCGGAGATACGGCAAAAGTGAATCCGCTTTCCCCCGTTGACCTCGTCATTGACCACTCTGTAACCGTTGACCGCTTTGGTGATGACGACGCCTTTGGCGAGAACGTGCGTCTGGAGATGGAGCGTAACCACGAGCGCTACGTGTTCCTGAAGTGGGGGCAGCAGGCGTTCAGCCGGTTTAGCGTAGTCCCGCCAGGTACCGGTATTTGTCACCAGGTAAACCTTGAATATCTGGGTAAAGCCGTCTGGAGTGAATTGCAGGATAAAGAGTGGGTCGCCTATCCGGACACGCTGGTGGGTACGGACTCCCATACCACCATGATCAACGGTCTGGGCGTGCTCGGCTGGGGCGTCGGGGGTATCGAAGCGGAAGCGGCCATGCTCGGCCAGCCGGTGTCCATGCTTATCCCGGATGTGGTGGGCTTCAAGCTCACCGGCAGGCTGTCTGAAGGCATTACCGCCACCGATCTGGTGCTCACCGTCACCCAGATGCTGCGTAAGCATGGTGTGGTAGGCAAGTTTGTCGAATTCTACGGGGACGGACTGGATTCGCTGCCGCTGGCCGACCGCGCCACCATTGCCAATATGGCGCCGGAATATGGCGCAACCTGCGGCTTTTTCCCCATCGATGATGTCACGCTGGAATACATGCGCCTTAGCGGACGGAGCGAAGAGCAGGTCGCGCTGGTGGAGGCCTATACCAAAGCGCAGGGCATGTGGCGAAACCCGGGCGATGAACCGGTCTTCACCAGCACGCTTGAACTCGATATGGGAAGCGTCGAGGCGAGCCTCGCCGGACCGAAACGTCCGCAGGATCGGGTCGCGCTGAGTGACGTGCCAAAAGCCTTTGCCGCCAGCAATGCGCTGGAAGTGAACGTGGCGCAGAAAGACCATCGTCCAGTCGACTATGTTCTGAACGGACATCAGTATCAGCTCCCGGATGGCGCGGTGGTTATTGCCGCCATCACCTCCTGCACCAACACCTCGAACCCCAGCGTATTAATGGCGGCCGGTCTGCTGGCGAAAAAGGCGGTAGAGCTTGGGCTAAAACCTCAGCCATGGGTCAAGGCCTCGCTGGCACCGGGTTCCAAAGTGGTGTCGGATTACCTGGCGCAGGCCAAACTGACGCCGTACCTTGACGAACTGGGCTTTAACCTCGTGGGCTACGGCTGTACAACCTGTATTGGTAACTCCGGCCCGCTGCCTGAACCTATTGAAACGGCGATCAAGCAGGGCGACCTGACGGTAGGCGCGGTCCTGTCCGGCAACCGAAACTTTGAAGGGCGTATTCACCCGCTGGTGAAAACCAACTGGCTGGCCTCGCCGCCGCTGGTGGTCGCTTATGCCCTGGCAGGGAACATGAATATCAACCTGGTGACCGACCCGATTGGCCACGATCGCAAGAATGACCCTGTCTACCTGAAAGATATCTGGCCATCTTCGCGTGAAATCGCGCTGGCCGTTGAAAAGGTCTCAACCGAGATGTTCCGCAAAGAGTATGCGGAGGTCTTTGAAGGCACGCCGGAATGGAAAACCATTAACGTTATTGGCTCAGATACCTATGACTGGCAGGATGACTCGACCTATATTCGTCTGTCGCCGTTCTTTGATGAGATGCTGGCCGAGCCGGCACCGCTTAAGGATATTCACGGCGCGCGCATACTGGCGATGCTGGGGGATTCTGTCACAACAGACCACATCTCTCCGGCGGGGAGTATCAAAGCCGATAGCCCGGCGGGGCGTTATCTGCAAAGCCGGGGCGTCGAACGTCGTGATTTTAACTCCTACGGATCGCGTCGCGGTAATCATGAAGTCATGATGCGCGGGACGTTTGCCAACATCCGCATTCGTAACGAAATGGTGCCGGGCGTAGAAGGGGGCATGACGCGCCATCTGCCGGGAACGGAAGTCGTTTCGATTTATGATGCGGCGGTCAAATATCAACAGGCAGGTACGCCGCTGGCGGTGATTGCCGGGAAAGAGTACGGTTCCGGCTCCAGTCGCGACTGGGCGGCGAAAGGTCCGCGTCTGCTTGGCGTTCGCGTGGTTATCGCCGAATCGTTCGAACGTATTCACCGCTCGAATCTGATCGGTATGGGGATCCTGCCGCTCGAGTTCCCGCAGGGTGTGACGCGTAAAACGCTGGGTCTGACCGGGGAAGAGCAGATTGAGATTAGCGGTCTGCAAAATCTGCAGCCGGGTAAAACGGTGCCAGTGAAGTTAACGCGGGCAGACGGGAAAACCGAGGTGCTGGATTGCCGGTGTCGTATTGATACGGCAACCGAGCTGACCTATTACCAAAACGACGGCATTTTACATTATGTGATTCGTAAGATGCTGGACTGATGAAACGAGCCCGGCACGCGTGCCGGGCTTTTAGCATCACTCTTTCAGCAGATGGCCCATTTTGGCGGCTTTGGTATCAAGGTAATGGGCGTTTTTCGGGTTACGGCCGACAATCAGCGGTACACGCTCGACGATGTTGATCCCCGCTTCGGACAGGATCTCTACTTTTTTCGGATTATTGGTCAGCAGGCGAACTTCGTCCACGCCCAGCAGCTTGAACATATCTGCGCATAAGGTGAAGTCGCGTTCGTCAGCGGCGAAGCCGAGCTGATGGTTTGCTTCAACCGTATCGTAGCCCTGGTCCTGTAGCGCGTAGGCGCGGATTTTATTCAGCAGACCAATATTACGACCTTCCTGACGATGATAAAGCAGCACACCGCGGCCTTCTTCTGCAATATGAGACAGGGCGGCTTCCAGCTGGAAACCACAATCACAGCGCAGGCTGAACAGCGCGTCGCCGGTTAGACACTCTGAATGGACACGGGACAGCACCGGCGTCTGCCCTGAAATGTTGCCATACACCAGCGCGACATGATCCTGCCCGGTTGCCAGTTCTTCAAAACCCACCATCAGGAAATCGCCCCATGGGGTTGGCAGTTTGGCTTCTGCCACACGTTTAAGCTGCATGTGATTCTCCAGAGTAGGCTGACACGTTTCGTGCCTTTGCCCTGTTTTGCTTTCTGTATCAGTTCATTTTGCCACAAGCTCAGCAGGTTCGCCTAATGGGCACCATGCTATATGAACGTTAAACGCACGATCCGACATCTCCACCCATCGAAAGAATTTCAGTTATGATTGTGAGGCTTAGCGAAAAAGGAGAAGACATGCTTTCTATCGCCAGACGTACGGCAGCAGGTGCGGCCATTTTACTGATTATGCCCCTGGCCGTATGGCTTTCAGGCTGGATGTGGCAGCCCGGGCAGAACGCCATGTGGCTGAAAACGTTATACTGGATTACGGAAACGGTCACCCAGCCGTGGGGAATTATAACCCATGTACTTCTCTGCACCTGGTTTCTGTGGTGCCTGCGCTTTCGTCTGCGCGCGGCGCTGATGCTCTTTGCGATCCTCGGAGGCGCTATCCTTATCGGCCAGGGCGTGAAGTCCTGGGTCAAAGATCGCGTTCAGGAGCCGCGTCCTTTTGTCGTCTGGCTGGAAAATACGCATCACGTTCCGGTGGATGAGTTCTACAATTTAAAGCGTAAAGATCGCGGTATGCTGGTGAAAGAACAGCTTGCGGAACAGCAGGATATCCCGAAATTCTTGCGTAAACACTGGCAGAAAGAGACGGGCTTTGCGTTTCCTTCCGGTCACACCATGTTTGCGGCCAGCTGGGCGTTGCTGGGGGTTGGGCTGCTTTGGCCAAGGCGTCGAACGGTTACGCTGGTGTTTTTACTGGTCTGGGCGACGGGGGTCATGGGCAGCCGCTTGCTGCTGGGGATGCACTGGCCGCGGGATCTTGTCGTCGCCACACTCATCTCATGGCTGCTGGTGACGCTGGCGACCTGGCTGACTGAACGATTCTGCGGTCCGCTAACACCACCGCCAGAAGAGAAAGAAGAAATAGCCGAAAGGGACCAAACGGACGCCTGACGGTTGATATTCCGTATTTTGCCCATAAATCCATGACCGGCGCGTCACTTTTTCCGTTTCGCGCCCGTCGCTAAAATGGTAGTTTATAAGGCTGATTGCGGTGAGTTGAACACACTTTATTCGCTTGAACCACATAACGGGAAGTAATGTGAAATATTTACTCATTTTCTTACTGGTATTGGCGATTTTTGTCATTTCAGTCACGTTGGGTGCACAAAACGATCAGCAGGTGACGTTTAACTATCTGCTGGCTCAGGGTGAGTATCGCGTCTCGAGCCTGCTGGCGGTCTTATTTGCTGCCGGCTTTGCCATCGGCTGGCTGGTTTGCGGTCTGTTCTGGTTGAAAGTCCGTGTTTCTCTTGCGCGCGCTGAACGTAAAATTAAGCGACTCGAAAATAACATTGCCCCTGCGTCTGACATCCCGGAAAGCTCTGGTGTGCCGGTCGTGAAGGAATAATCGACTATGCTGGAGTTGTTGTTTCTGCTTTTGCCTGTAGCCGCAGCCTATGGCTGGTATATGGGCCGCAGAAGTGCGCAACAAACAAAACAGGATGAGGCCAACCGGCTATCCCGCGACTACGTTGCGGGAGTGAACTTCCTCCTGAGCAATCAGCAGGACAAAGCGGTAGACCTGTTCCTCGATATGCTGAAAGAGGATACGGGAACGGTTGAAGCGCATCTCACCCTGGGAAACCTGTTCCGTTCGCGCGGCGAGGTCGATCGCGCCATTCGTATTCACCAGACCCTGATGGAAAGCGCCTCGCTGACCTACGATCAACGTCTCCTTGCGGTGCAACAGCTGGGGCGGGATTACATGGCCGCAGGGTTGTACGATCGCGCTGAAGATATGTTCGCGCAGCTGGTGGATGAAACAGATTTCCGCATCGGCGCCCTACAGCAACTCCTGCAGATTTATCAGGCCACCAGCGACTGGCAGAAAGCCATTGATACCGCTGAACGTCTGGTGAAGCTGGGTAAAGATAAGCAGCGCGTTGAGATAGCCCATTTCTACTGTGAGCTTGCCCTTCAGCAGATGGGCAACGACGACATGGATAAAGCCATGGCGCTGCTGAAGAAAGGCGCCGCCGCGGACCGCAACAGCGCGCGAATCTCCATCATGATGGGGCGTGTCTTTATGGCGAATGGCGACTACGCCAAAGCCGTTGAAAGCCTGCTGCGAGTTATCGACCAGGACAAAGAGCTGGTCAGTGAAACGCTGGAAATGCTGCAAACATGCTATCAACAGCTGAACAAGCAGGAAGAGTGGGTAGCATTCCTGCGTCGTTGCGTGGAAGAGAATACTGGCGCCACCGCTGAACTGATGCTCTCAGACGTTGTTGAGCAGTATGAGGGAAGCGACACCGCGCAGGTTTATATTACGCGTCAGCTGCAGCGTCATCCGACCATGCGGGTGTTCCATAAGCTGATGGATTACCACCTGAACGACGCAGAAGAAGGGCGCGCCAAAGAGAGCCTGATGGTGCTGCGTGACATGGTTGGCGAGCAGGTGCGCAGCAAGCCGCGCTATCGCTGCCAGAAGTGTGGTTTTACCGCGTATACGCTCTACTGGCACTGTCCTTCCTGCCGCGCCTGGTCCACCATCAAGCCAATTCGTGGCCTGGACGGACAGTAATTTTTTAAAACACTTCACTTTAGTTACAACATACTGATAGGTTTGTCCATGTTCTGGACTCCGTGCGGTTTGCTGGCCTGGCAGGCGCATAAATGGATCCTGTCAATTTGCGGCGTCGGCAGGTAGAATGCTGGCCGTTTATCTGTTCCGCGCCGCTGCGCGCCCATAGACGAAAAGGGCTGGTCATGACGTCTGTTACATCCTCCACTTCCCGCGTAATTACGGATTCTCCTGTTGTTGTTGCGCTTGATTACAATAAGCGTGACGCCGCACTGGCGTTTGTCGACGGCATTGACCCTCGCGACTGCCGTCTTAAAGTTGGCAAAGAGATGTTCACGCTGTTTGGACCGCAAATCGTTCGCGATCTGCAGCAGCGCGGCTTTGACGTCTTCCTCGATCTCAAATTCCACGATATCCCGAATACCACGGCGCACGCCGTTGCCGCAGCCGCAGAGCTGGGCGTATGGATGGTCAACGTCCATGCATCGGGTGGGGCCAGAATGATGACGGCCGCCCGCGAGGCGCTCCTGCCGTTCGGTAAAGATGCACCGTTGCTGATTGCGGTCACCGTGCTGACCAGTATGGACGAAAACGATTTACGCGACCTGGGCGTGACGTTGTCACCCGCCGAGCACGCGGAACGTCTCGCGCGTCTGACGCAACATTGCGGCCTGGATGGCGTTGTTTGCTCCGCGCAGGAAGCGGTACGTTTCAAATCAGCGCTGGGCAAGGATTTTAAACTGGTCACGCCGGGGATCCGCCCTGCAGGCAGTGACGTGGGCGATCAGCGCCGCATTATGACGCCTGAGCAGGCGCTGGCTGCTGGTGTTGACTACATGGTCATCGGGCGTCCTGTGACGCAGTCTGCAAACCCGGCTGAGACGCTTAAGGCTATCAACGCATCGCTGAAAAAGGGGGCGTAATGAGCGATTCCAACAGCCGTCTGGTCTATTCAACCGATAGCGGGCGTATAGATGAACCGAAAGCGAAAGTGGAACGTCCAAAGGGAGACGGCATCGTTCGGATCCAGCGCCAGACCAGTGGACGAAAAGGAAAAGGGGTTTGCCTTATCTCCGGCATTGACCTGGATGATGCGGAGCTGACAGTGCTGGCGGCCGAGTTGAAAAAGAAATGTGGCTGCGGCGGTGCCGTGAAAGACGGCATTATTGAAATCCAGGGGGACAAGCGCGATTTAATAAAATCTCTGCTGGAAGCCAAAGGGATGAAAGTCAAACTGGCAGGCGGCTAAAATAAATGAGCCACGGCATATGCCGTGGCTCGTGTTATATACGTGCGTAAGTCAGACCTGAAATGCGTTCAAATATCGCAATACCGTGGAAGGCTTAAAGAATAATTATTTGCCAACCTGGTGACCGATAATACCACCGACAGCAGCGCCACCTAATGTACCCAGCGTACTACCATCCGTTAATACTGCACCACCGAGAGCACCGGCACCGGCACCAATAGCGGTGTTACGGTCACGTTTAGACCAGTTAGAGCACGCGCTCAGGGACATTGCTACAGTGATTGCCAGAACAGCGGCGGCTAATTTTTTGCTGGTTAAGGTCATAATACTTTCTCCTGAATTATCGATTCACGGAAAGATGTACACGTTAAGTATAGACGAATCGAATACTTAATTCTGTTCTCCGTGAAAGCTGGTCGCGCAGGCGTTACGTAATCACGCAGGTGATAGTCACTTCCTGTTATATCGCTAACATTAATTTTACGACTTTAATGCAGGTTAAACAGGTAAAAACTCTTAAAGAAGTACCAGGAATCATCTCAGAGAAAGAAGGGTGTATGCGCCCGAAATTCGGGCGCGGAGGGGACTCAGGCGGTCGTCTTAATAATATTGACGATCAGTCCGTCATCTTCCAGTTTATTACGGTGCGCGTCGCTCAATCTTTCGTCGGTAATCACGCGGCTAAAGCGTGAAACGGGGCCCATCGTATAAGGGTGAACGGCGCCAAATTTAGAGCTGTCGGTGAGCACAATGGCTTCGCACTCTTTTTCCAGCACGGCATTCACAACGTCAGAGCGCATCATATCCCGGCCGGTAAAACCCGTCTCCGGCTGCCAGCCGTCAATTCCAATGAAGGCCTTACTGAAATGAACCTGCTGGACATACTGACGGGTCAGCGGGCCCACCATGCTTTCACTTTTTTTCTGGTAAATGCCGCCGAGCAGAATCACCTCGCAGCGCGTCTCTTTGAGTAAATGCGCGATATAGCTGCTGACGGTAATGATAGTAACGTCCTTTTGATCGGCAAGCGTGCGCGCCAGAAGGGCATTACTGCTGCCGTTTTCAATAAAGACGGTCTCGCCGTTGTTCACCAGGGACGCGGCAAACTCCGCCAGTTCACGTTTGAGCGCGTAGTTATTCATCATGCGCGTCTCAACGTCATCGCTGTCCAGCGGGACAGCATATCCGTGCGCACGACGCAGGTAGCTCTGTTTTTCCAGCAGATTAAGATCCTGACGGATTGTGACTTCAGACACGCCGGTGGTTTTAGCGAGATCGACTACGCTTACGCGTCCCTGATCGATGACCATCTGCAAAATGAGTTGTTGTCGGGAATTCATAGCATCCATTTAATAAAGCGAAACGAGGTCGGAGACGGTGGGGTTAAACTTCCCACGGCGCTTTGGGCTGTCTGTTTTCAGGCGCGTTATCAGCACCATTCTGAGCAAGAAGTTCAGACTTCAGGATCTCGAGATTACGGATAGCAGAGTGATAATCGCCCGCCACCAGGATATCCAGCACGGTATCAATTCGTTGTGCTACAGCTTGTGCGTCAATAGTAGACATAATCTCACCCCAGGCGCGAAAAGTTAATATTTTCAATGATGCAGAAATTAGGATCAAAAGAGAAGGGAAAAAATGCAATAACTAAATTACATAAACGTAAGTGATAAATTTATTCCCCCTCATGCAGCGGGCTTATTGCGTGGATTAGTCTAAAACTGCGCGCAAGGCGCTTTTTTATAAGAGGAATTAGACTATGACCGTTATCAATCAGCCTACCTGCACACTGTTTACCGATACTGAACGGTTCACGCAGCTGTCAGGGTATTACGAGGCGGAGCGTCACACCGTCTGGATGATGCTGCGGGCTCAGCCACGCCCTTGCTTTAACCATGCGTTAATTGAGGAGATCATGAACTTTTCATGGCTGGTTCGCCAGTCTGGTTTTGCGGTTGATTTTTGGGTGACCGGATCGCTGGTTCCCGAAATGTACAATGTGGGCGGTGATTTACAGTTCTTCGTCGAGTGTATTCAGAACGGACGTCGGGAAGCGTTACGGGCGTACGCTCGCGCCTGCGTTGATTGCGTCCATGCGGCCTCACGGGGGTTTGATACGGGAGCCATCTCTCTGGCAATGGTCGAAGGCAGTGCGTTAGGAGGTGGGTTTGAGGCCGCTCTGGCGCACCATTTCGTCCTGGCCCAGCGCGATGCCCGTCTGGGTTTCCCGGAGATTGCCTTCAACCTGTTTCCGGGTATGGGGGGATATTCCCTGGTTGCACGCCGTTCAGGCATGAAGCTGGCGGAGGAACTCATCTACAAAGGAGAATCCCATACGGCTGAATGGTACGAACAGCACGGGCTGGTGGATGTCCTGTTTGAACCCGGACAAAGCTATGTCTCCACCCGAACCTTCATCGATACGCTGCGGCCAAAACTGAATGGCATAAGGGCGATGCTGCGCGCCCGTACGCGTGTTCTGCAATTGCCCCGCAGTGAACTGATGGACATCACGGAAGACTGGGTTGATGCCGCTTTCTGCCTGGAGCAGAAAGATATCGCCTACATGGAGCGTCTGGTCACGCTGCAAAACCGCCATCATGCGGCGGGCTTGCGTAAAGCCAGTTAACGTTGATTTCGCGCTTGATATCGTTTTAGCCATCGCTCGAATGCGGCAGCGGGCATCGGCTTAGCAAACAGAAAACCCTGCCGTTCGTTGACGCCGTTCTTGGTGAGAAAGGCGTCTTCTTTTGCACTTTCCACACCTTCGGCAATCACCTGCAGATTTAACGCCTGCGCCACCGCGACGATAGCGCGCACCAGAGACTGGGAGATGGACTGCTTATGAATATCCCTGACAAAAGATTGATCGAGTTTAATGGCGTCGATAGGGAAGCGGGCCAGTTGCGAAAGGGAAGAGTAGCCGGTGCCAAAATCATCCAGATGAATTTGCGCCCCGAGTCGACTGAACTGCTGGATCACGGACAGCGCCAGCTCTTCGTTCTCGATAAGACAGCTTTCAGTTAATTCAACGTCGACAGGGCAGTATTCAAAATTCAGATCCTTCAGAGCCTGCTTTAAGTCACTGAAGATGGTCTGGTCGGCCAGCTGGCGCGCAGAGACGTTCACCGCCACGCGCAGGTTTATTCCCTTATCGCGCCATTTCGCGACCTGGCGAACCACGTCGAGCATCACCCAGCGACCCAGCGGTACAATCAAGCCCGACTCCTCGGCATAAGAGATAAACTCCAGCGGCGGGATTAAACCACGCTCTGGTGATTGCCAGCGGACCAGCGCTTCGAGGCTTCTGACTTCCCCGCGCCAGGTTATTTTCGGCTGATAGTGGATCAGAAGCTGATCGTTATCCAGGGCCTTACGCAGGTTGGTATCCAGCCAGAGATACTCAAACACGCGCTGGTTCATCTCGGGTGAGAAGACGCAGAACTTGCCCCGGCCGTTCTCTTTGGCGGTGTACATGGCGGTATCGGCGTTACGAATGACGCTTTCCCGGTCGTTCCCATGCTGCGGGGCGAGGGCGATACCCAGGGAGCAACCGGTATAAATCTCAATCAGCCCGATTCGGAACGGCTGGCGCAGACGGGTTAAAATGCGCGACGCCATCGCCTCCAGAGAGCCCTGAGAGGTATTGGTGGCCATGACGATAAACTCATCACCGCCAAGTCGCGCCAGCACCTGCTCCTCGTCCAGACAGCTCAAAATGGCGAGGGCGACAGCCTGTAACAACTGATCGCCAAACATATGACCGTAAGCATCGTTGACCTTTTTAAAGTTATCCAGATCGAGATACACCACGCCCACCTGCGTGTCGCCGCGGTTGTCGATGGCGTCAGAAATCAGCTCGTGGATCGCATTGCGGTTTGGCAGGCCGGTGATGGTATCGGTATTGGCCAGCACGCGCAGCCGCTCCTGAGCGCGGCGCTCCTCGGTGATATCGGTCCCGGAACAGATAAGGAAAATTTCATTTTTTCCGCTGCCGCTGTGCACGAATTTGTTTCTGAACAGAAACAGACGCTGCCCTTTACGCGTTTTGATCCAGCGTTCGACTTCGTAGGAGCTGCCGTTGCGAAAAAAACCGGTAATATTGCGCTTTGAAGCGGCTGCTTCGCTGCGGCTCATAAACAGCTTAAAGACGTTTTGGCCAATCACTTCTTGCTCTTTCAGGCCGGTGTACTCTTCGCTAAGCCGGTTAAAACGCTGGATATTGCCGTGCCGATCGAGAATAACAATGACGGAGTTGGCCTCTGAGACAACCTGTTCCGCGAATGAGAGCCCCTGAGCCAGATCGCGCGCCACGGAGGGCGTATCGTTCCAGGCGGAAGCGGTTCCGGCCCACTCGTTACGGGTAATTTTACGGCCCACGAGATGAACCGGGACATCTTCCCCGTACAGGGAGAGCGACATTGAGATGCTGGAGGTAATAACGGTTAAATGACGGATGAGATCGGCCTGTTCATCGTCCAGCGCCACGACCTGAGTGACATCGGCATTTTCGCTGGTGGAAAGGTGCAGAGCGTTGCTGTCGGCTGACAAGCGCCACCACGGGCTGTGAGTCCCCATGTAGCGAAACAGCAAATTCTGCTCCAGATCGTCCATCATGTTTTCTCCCGCAGCTTTCATTAGCGCACAAATTATTCATTTGCAGTCGACTTTTCCGTTGAGAAACAGCGGCAAAACCGAAGTGAACCTATTGTTTTTCCCTGTTTTCTTATAATAAAACGAGTCAGGTTAAAAAGGATACTGAGCGTATAAAAATTCACGTAACCGAATATAACAACACTCTTTTACTGTAGATAATTATGGCGGTTTTGGGCGAAGGGATGCTGAAAATAGTAAGGAAAAATAATGATTTTGTGGCGGGGATAAAAAGAAAAAATGTCGGCCTTTCCGGAAAGGAAATGGCCGACAATTGAACCGGTTATCAGGCGACAGGGCGCGCGATAATACTGCGGGTTTCCATGCGAACCTCGGCAATAGTAACGTCAATCACGTCGGTGACTTTGTAAACTGTTTCACCTTTAATTTGCACGGTACCGTTTTCCTGGCTACAGACCATTTCGTCACGAACCGCATGCAGGAACGGCGCAGGAATAAACGCGACAGCACCGTTATCGACCAGGCGGACGCGCATCCCCCCGCGGCTGATATCGATGATCTCTGCGGCGAAACGGGTATCCTTACCGGCTTTATCCTGCAGGAAGCGTGCGTACAGCCAGTCTCCAACGTCACGTTCCGCCATGCGGTTCAGACGACGGCGATCGGCCATCTGCAGCGTGGTGTCTTCCTGCGGACGGGCAATGGCTTCACCTTTGATAATCGCTTTCAGCAGACGGTGGTTAACCATATCGCCATACTTACGGATTGGCGATGTCCAGGTGGCGTATGCTTCGAGGCCAAGACCAAAGTGTGGGCCCGGCTCGGTGCTGATTTCCGCGAAGGACTGGAAGCGACGAATGCGGCTGTCAAGGAAGCCCGATGGCTGCGCGTCCAGTTCGCGGCGAAGCTTGCAGAAGCCCGGCAGCGTCAGCACTTCTTCCGGATCGACGTGCACATCGTGATTCTTCAGCAGGGCCGCCAGCGCTTCGGTATTCGCCGGATCAAACCCGGTGTGAACGTTGTAAATGCCAAAGCCCAGTTTATCGCGCAGCACGCGTGCGGCACAGATGTTGGCGGAAATCATCGCCTCTTCAACGATGCGGTTCGCAATGCGTCGCGGTTCGGCCACGATGTCCAGCACTTCGCCTTTCTCGCCCAGAACAAAGCGATAGTCCGGGCGGTCTTTGAACACCAGCGCATGGGTTTTACGCCACTCGCCGCGGTTCAGGCAGATGCGATGCAGCAGACGGATTTGCGCGGCAATGGCGTCGGATTCAGGTTTCCAGCTACCGGTATTTTCAAGCCAGTCGGACACGTTATCGTAGGCCAGTTTGGCTTTCGATTCGATAGTGGCGGCAAAGAACTCGATATCGTCTTCAATCGCGCCATCTGCGGCAATGGTCATGCGGCAGGCAAGAACCGGGCGCACTTCGTTTGGACGCAGCGAGCAGAGGTCGTCTGACAATTCGCGCGGCAGCATCGGAATGTTGAAGCCCGGCAGGTAGTTGGTGAAGGCACGGATTTTCGCGGCGTCATCCAGCTTGCTGCCTTCGGCAATCCAGGCGGTTGGATCGGCAATGGCCACGGTCAGATGCAGTTTGCCATCGGTGCTCTCTTCAGCGTAGAGCGCGTCATCCATATCTTCTGTGCTGGCGCTGTCGATGGTGACAAACTCCAGCGAGGTGAGATCGCGGCGCGTCAGACCTTCGTCCTGCATCTCAGTCGCTACGCCATTCGGCGCTTCTTTTTCAAGATTGTGGCGTGCCAGCGTAACCCACCATGGCACGAAATGGTCGGCGCCAAAGGTGATGAACTGGGTCAACTCCGCATAAAAACCGCGATCGCCTTTCAGAGGATGGCGGCGCATTTCTGCTACGGCCCAGTCGCCTTCTTTAAAATCATGCTCAACACCACGGGCGGCGCGGCAGGGAATGGCATCTTTCAGCAGGGGATGATCCGGCACGATAGAAAGACGATCGTCTTTTCCCTGCACCTTACCCACAAAACGGGTCAGGAACGGTTCGATCAGTTCTTCCGGCTCGGCAGACTCTCGATCCTTCTCGGTATGAATGACGGCCATGACGCGATCGCCATGCATTACTTTCTTCATCTGCGGTGGCGGAATGAAGTAGCTTTTCTGCGCGTCAACCTCAAGGAAGCCAAAGCCCTTTTCCGTGGCTTTTACGACCCCTTCTGCACGCGGCGTCTGGGAATGCAGTTGCTGTTTAAGCTGCGCTAGCAGCGGGTTGTCCTGAAACATAATGTTCTATTTTCGTAGCCATTGAGCGGCTGACAGTTTTACGCGATTCTCACTGTCTCAGCAAGCGGTCTTTGGGTAATTAGTATGGTTATTCCTCTTTACCAAACGCGACTTTCAGACGATTGAGCCAGCCGTCAAACGCACTCTGGGTAAGCAGCGTGATGGCATGTTCGCCGGAGAGTCCTTGATCCGTGAGAGGGGTAAACTGCGCGGCGCTGAAGCGGTCCGGAGAGCGTGTCAGCAGTTCAACAGCAGCCGAAAGTGCGGGGGACGTCAGCGGGATCTCTTCACGGCTGTTTAACAGGATCTCTCCGGTCAGGTCGAGCAGCGACGGCTCATGGCAAAGGACCGGCGTCAGCGCCTCCAGCGCGGGTTCTGCCTGCCAGCGAGACAGCGACTCAAGCTGATGCGCACTCGCATAGCGCAGCTCGACGACGGGCA
This sequence comes from Enterobacter sp. ECC-019, assembly GCF_043974075.1. NCBI lineage: Bacteria > Pseudomonadati > Pseudomonadota > Gammaproteobacteria > Enterobacterales > Enterobacteriaceae > Enterobacter > Enterobacter sp. ECC-019. Next base: position 3,303,629 of record NZ_CP143759.1, on the reverse strand, counting down.
AAAGCGGCACCCACGCGGCGTGGCGCGCGGGCAGCGTGTGCGGCTGAATATGATGGCCTGGCAACCAGCGAACAGGGTGTCCCAACAGCGCCTGAAAAATCGCGACGACGCGCGCCTGAAACCCGATAAACCCGATAATCTGGTTTATCACCACTATGTCATACGTTGACAGGCCAACCTCATCAAGCTGGCTCTGCGCTTTATCATCAATGACATCAGGGGAGCTGGCGAGCTGGCGGGCATACTGCGTAATTTGCGCCAGACGTCGGTTACTTTCGCGCGAGGAGTCCGGGCCGGGAAGCGGGGCGAGGAGGGCGGCATAATGGTTACAGAGCCGCTGAACGCCACAGGCCTGTGCGACCGTTAACGCGGTACTGAGTCGATCGTAGGCGCTGAGCGTATGCAGGCGGTTCACGGGAATCGAGAGCGGAAACAGCTGGTGGCATAAGGCCCTGGCAGGGGTAAGCCAGCCAGAACAGGCGGCGACAATCTCATCAGGCAGGGCTAAATCGAGCAAAAAACGATCGTCGACGTTAGCGGCTTCGGGCACCAGAGGCAGAACATCTGTCTGCGCGTGGTTTGACTGGGTTTCGTGATACCAGTGGCCTTTGCCGGAAAAACGGCGTTGTTCCATGTGCGTTCCTTGATCTCAAAATGGCGATCAATATCCTGGCGTAAGGCAGATAAAGGGAAAAATATTGTTAGGTGATAACAAATAGCAGAACGGAATAACGAAGGGGTGGTACGGGGGGGAAACTCTCTTCCCGGGCGGGAAGAGAGTCACAGCTTATTTAATTTCCAGCTCGTTCATTGCAGCGATGTTGAAGCCGCCGTCAACGTGAACCACTTCGCCGGAGATACCAGCGGAAAGGTCAGAGCACAGGAATGCTGCAGAGTTACCCACATCTTCAATGGTAACGGTACGGCGAATCGGGGTAACCGCTTCGCAGTGTGCCAGCATTTTACGGAAATCTTTAATACCGGAAGCTGCCAGAGTGCGGATAGGACCTGCAGAGATGGCGTTAACGCGCACGCCTTCAGGACCCATTGCGTTCGCCATGTAGCGTACGTTCGCTTCCAGAGACGCTTTAGCCAGACCCATAACGTTGTAGTTAGGGATAGCACGTTCAGCGCCCAGGTAGGACAGGGTCAGCAGGGCTGCGCCCGGGTTCAGCATCGCGCGGCAAGATTTCGCCATCGCAACGAAGCTGTAGGAGCTGATGTCGTGAGCGATTTTGAAGCCATCACGGGTAACCGCGTTTACGTAGTCGCCGTCCAGCTGGTCGCCAGGGGCGAAGCCAATGGAGTGAACGAAACCGTCGAATTTCGGCCATGCTTTTGCCAGTTCAGCAAACATGCCGTCGATGCTTTCGTCTTGTGCAACGTCACATTCCAGAACAATGCTGGAACCCAGCTGCGCGGCAAACTCTTCAACACGGCCTTTCAGCTTGTCGTTCTGGTAGGTGAACGCCAGCTCAGCGCCTTCGCGATGCATTGCCTGTGCGATGCCGTATGCGATGGACAGTTTGCTGGCAACGCCAGTCACCAGAATGCGCTTACCGGAAAGAAAACCCATAGCTTTAATCCTTATATTCATTGCTAATTTTGCCTTGTAATTCATAGCGTTACAGGCAGTATTTCAAAATCATTCGAAATTAGCTCGAAATTATAGCCCACTCACAGCCCCTTGTGTCACGATATTTCTCGCACTTCTCCGAAGACGCTTGCTCCGAAGAATGCACCGCGGACTCGCGGGGGCTCAAAATTTCAGCATTCGTCCAGTATATCACCCGGCAACAGCTTCGCCTCATCCAACCAGAGAGGGAGTGCGATTCCACCAGGCTATTCACGCTTTCCTGATGTTGTCGACAAAACGCGCAATGACGATAAAGAAAACCGGTACGAAGAAGATCGCGAGAAGCGTACCGCTAATCATGCCGCCAAATACGCCGGTACCGATGGCATGCTGCGTACTGTCGCTCGCACCACTGGCCAGCATCAAGGGAACAACCCCTAAGGTGAAGGCTAACGATGTCATCAGAATGGGACGCAGGCGCTGGCTGGCGGCATGAACGGTTGCCGCCAGCAGGGGTTGCCCTTCGCGATGGAGCTGCCTGGCGAATTCAACAATCAAAATGGCGTTCTTGGCCGACAGACCGATAAGCGTAATCAGGCCGACCTTGAAGAAAACGTCATTCGTCATGCCGGCAACAGACACCGCTATCACCGCGCCGATAAGACCCAGTGGAACCACCAGCATGACCGCAAAAGGAATAGACCAGCTCTCATACAGCGCGGCGAGAACCATAAATACGACCAGTATCGACAGGACGATAAGGCCCGGAAGCTGAGATTCCGATTTTCTCTCCTGCAATGAACTCCCGGCCCACTCGCCCGCCATGCCCTGAGGTAAATCTCTGGACAAACTCTCCATAACCTTCATTGCGGTGCCGCTGGACTCTCCCGAGGCCGCACTTCCGGTAATGCGAATAGCAGAATATCCCTGATAACGGGTCAACTGCTGCGGCGCAACGTTCCAGGAAAGCGTGGCAAACGTCGATACCGGTACCATCTGACCCATCCGGTTTTTCACTGATAATGTCAGTATCTGCTCAGGCTGCATTCGGTAGGGCGCATCGGCCTGAATAATCACCTGTTGAACGCGGCCGCTATTCGTATAGTCATTGACGTAATTTGAGCCCAGGGTGACGGAGAGCGTCTGGTTGATTTCATCAAATGAGACGCCCATCGCTTCCGCCTTTTCTCTATCCACCTGGAGCGCGAGGCTTGTTCCTTCCGGCAGGCCGTCTATATACACGTCGTTCAGTTCAGGGCGCTGATTAGCGTGCAGGACCAGCGCGTCGGCAGCGCGCTTTAGCGCCTCGTAACCCAGTCCTGCTCTGTCCTGCACGTACCAGGTGAAGCCCGAGGAGGTGCCCATATCTGAAATGGCTGGCGGGAGCAGGCTCATCGTGACGGCATCAGAGACGTTCGCCATGCTGGCCTGTATATGGTCGGCTTCATCCTGGGCCGTCGAGCCCTGCCGGTTTTTCCAGTCCTTTAGCGTGGTGAAGGCCATAGCCGAATTCGGCCCTGAACCTGAAAATCCAAACCCCAGGATCATAATGTTGCTTTCAATATCCGGCCGGGCCGCAATTTCCTCTTCAAATTTTTTAACCACGTTGAGGGTGCGCTGCATCGTGGCATCAGAAGGCAGCTGGATTGAGGACATAAAGTAGCCCTGATCTTCGTCCGGCAGAAAGGACGACGGTAACGAAGACAATCCCAAAAACAGCGCAGCGCAAAGCGCAACGTACAGGAGCAGCATACGTCCGGTTCGCTTCAGAACGGCACCCAGCACGGCTTCGTAGCAGACGGTGAGCGAACGGAAGCGCGCGTTAAACCTGGCCGCGAACCGTCCGCTTCCGCTCTTTCCTGCCTGATGCGGCTTGAGTAACGTTGCGCACAGAGCAGGCGTCAGCGTCAGGGCAAGAAACGCGGACAGCAGTATGGAGACCGCCATGGAAATACAAAATTGTCGGTAGATAATCCCGACGGATCCTTCAGCAAACCCCATGGGGATAAATACAGCGGTTAGCACCAGCGTGATCCCTATAATCGCCGGGGTGATTTCCTGCATGGCTTGTCGCGTGGCGTCACGCGGGGACAGGCTTTTTTCCTCCATCAGTCGTTCAACGTTTTCTACGACCACGATGGCATCATCAACGATAATTCCTATCGCCAGCACCATGCCGAACATCGTCAGAATATTGATGGAGTATCCGCTCAACAGCATCACCGTGAAGGTGCCAAGAAGTGCGACGGGAGCAACAATCGCCGGGATAAGCGTACAGCGTATCTTGTGCAGAAACAGCAGCATAACAAGGAAGACGAGGACCATCGCTTCCGCAAATGTCTGAACAACCTTCACGATAGAAAGTTTCACAAACGGCGCGGTATCGAAAGGAACCGTAAACGCCATTCCGTCGGGTAACACCCGGGAAAGCTCGTCGATGCGCGCGCGCACGCCTGAAGCCGTACTCATTGCGTTGGCACCTGGCGAGAGCTGGATTGCAGCCGCCGTTGCGGGCACGCCATTTTCACGGATACCAAAGGCGTAGCTTTGCAGGCCAGATTCAACCCGTGCAATGTCGGACAGTTTCAGGCGGGCGCCGGATGTGTCAGATTTCAGGGTGATATTCCTGAACGCCTCTACCGAGGAGAGTTGTCCCTTCACGGTGATGGGATACGTCACCCCTTGTCCTGCAGCTACAGGCTCATCTCCCGTTTTTCCGGGCAAAACCAGGGCATTTTGCTGGCCAACAGCGGTAAGAACATCATTTACCGAAAGCCCATAGCTGTGGAGCTTCAGTGGATCCAACCAGATGCGCAGCGCTTTTTCGCCGCCAAACAGCTGAACCTTCCCGACGCCGGGCACGCGACGAAGCTCGTCACTGACGTTTCTGGCAAAATAGTCGCTTAAATCGGCTTCCTCAAATTGACCTGTCGTGGACTTCAGCCCCACCATCATTAAAAAGCCAGAATTAGCGGCCTCGACGTTAATGCCGTTTTGTCTTACCGCCTGAGGCAGACGAGGCTCAACAATCTTAATCTGATTCTGCAGGTCCATCTGCGCCAGCTTGATGTCCGTGCCCGGTTTAAACGTGACGGTAATCGATGCCGACCCAGTTGTGTCACTGGAGGATTCAAAGTAGAGCAAATTATCTACGCCAGAGATTTCGCGCTCGATTAACGACACCACCGACGTATTCATGATGTCGGGGCTGGCCCCCGGGTAACTGACGGAAATAATGATTCCCGGCGGTGCCACCGCCGGATACTGCGCAACCGGTAAACGGGGAATAGACAGCAGTCCCGCCAGAACGATAAAAAGCGCCACTACCCAGGCGAAAACGGGGCGTTCAATAAAAAAATGAGGCATTAAATTAACGTCCAGTTACGTGAATTTCATCATCAGTGGATACGCGTTTACCGATGTCCCTGAGCTGCGAAAATTTCTCAAGAAGCTGCGGTGCGTCATCGAGGCTCGTCGCGAACATCCACATGTAGGTCATCACGGAATAAATATGCCCGGCGGTGATGCCGGTTGAGCGCGTCATCCAGACGATGGTCAGTGTAAAAAGCGCGGCAACAAGTACGCCAACCCACAAATAGCCCCACGCCTCGCGGTCAGATAGTGCGATACGTAAACGCGCAAGCGTGGAGTAATGTCGGTGAAGGGTGGCCGTGCCAGCCTTATGAACATAATCCACTTCTTTTTCCAGCCGATTATTCAGGCGCATGAATAGCCATTCATTTTTACGAGCATATCCGGAGACAAATCCGAGCAGGATAAATACAATCGCAAAGCACATGACGCCGGCCCAAAATTCAATAAACAGCAACATGATGGCGGCACCAAAAAGTGAACTCAGCGATGTAATCAGCAGGGGAAGGTGCATTTCAAAGAAATCCACATATTCGCGCGAGAGCGTGACTCTGGCGGCGATTGCCGAATGGTTTAGCTGATATTTGCGCTGTGCCAGGACGACGGATACCGCGAGTCCGGCATAAATGCGTGCAAACGTGCGCGTGTCGATGCTCCGTCTGGCCGCGCCGATGAACCACATACAAAGTACCATCAGGCCATACAGCGCGGCGTTAAGCGTCTCTCCTGCGAGGATGGCATTTATCGCGATGCCTGCCAGAATGGGATAAAGTAAAAAAGTCACGTTTTCGGCCACCACCAGGAAGAAAGTGACAGCCAGTTTTTTTCGGTGCCGTATCGCGAGTTTTTTAAGCGAGTGCATCACACCGGCAGGTTCAGAAGAACGAAGATTATTATTACGGTTCATCATTATGGGTAAGTCGTGCCAGACTTTTCAGTGAGTTATTTTTGTGCAAAAAAATGAGATAGAGAGTCTACCGCTAGCCTGTTTAGCGGACATGGGCGGTTTATGGAGGACGTGTGGAGCAGCGGCTCAAATCATTCTCATAATGAGGTACAGCGGTGCTCCGCCAAAAAAAATGATCAAATAACACTCGTAGTAAAAGACCAGATCCTCGATATCGGGCAGCGCGTTTAACAACACGGTGAACGTAATAATGAGATAGACAAAAATCACTATTAGCCAGAAGGCGATGACAAGCAGCTCAGTCAACGCGCCAGCTTTATTTTGAATTATCAGAGAGAGCACCGACAATGCGATGCAGCCATAGATAATGGGTGAAGAGAGCAGCGTCGAGGCGACTTTTTCATCCATTCTGTGCACCAGTACCAGCCAGGTATAAAGTAATCCCCACGACAGCAGCAGAAACAGGGAATATATGCCCAGTTTTTTAGGAGAGAAATATTTTGAAAGTTCCATGTTCATTATTTCAGCCAACTTCATAAAATCTTTAAGAAACAGTGGTAATTTGCAACGCCCAATGCACAAAAGGTTATGCCTCAATAGCGATTATGAGCGGACATTGTCGAGTCTTTATTGACTGAATGTGTAGGCTGTGTGGAGAAATAACCGGGCATTTAAATCAACCGGGAAATTTTCGTGACCACGGCACTTTTTCGCGGAGGCTGTGTCTTATTGTGCTAAAGATATCTGATAGCGTGCTCAAAGGGATTTCACCCACGGAGATAAAATGCACAAAAATACGCTGATCCTTATTGTTGAAGATGAAGACGAAATCGCCGATATACTGATGAGCTACTTAGAGCGTTCGGGAATGAAAACGCTCAGAGCCAGGCAGGGCGAGCAGGCCATAACGCTCAATCGCCTCCATAAACCGGATCTCATATTGCTGGATATTCACCTGCCCGTATGTGACGGCTGGAGCGTACTTACCACGCTTCGTCAGGAAAGTTCTGTCCCCGTCATTATGGTTTCCGCTCTCGATCAGGATGTCGATAAGCTCATGGGGCTGAGGTTGGGCGCAGATGATTACGTGATCAAACCCTTCAACCCTTCTGAGGTTGTCGCACGGGTTGAGGCGGTGCTGCGCAGGACAAAAACCGCGCTTCAGCAGGCGGGTTCCCTGCCGCTCAGAACGCCCTTTATTACGGTCTATCCGGATGACTTCTATGTGGAAGTCACCGTGGGCGAAGAGGTTATCTCCCCGGTATTAACGACGACCGAATTTAAATTACTTACCTGGCTGATGCGATATCCGCGAAAGGTCTGTTCCCGCGAAGAGTTACTCAACGCGTGTCTGCCGGAAGGTGACACGCTCGACAGAACGGTCGACAGCCATATGAGCAAGTTGCGTAAAAAACTGGAGCTTGCCGGTCTTCACGGTGTTCCCGAGAGCATCAGAGGCATGGGCTACCGGCTTGGGGAAAAGAAATGAACAAAGAGTCTGTCCTGAGTCGTCAGATCTTAACGTATATGCTGTTGCTGACGTTTACGATAATTGCCATCGCCATACTCGGCTCCTGGTTTTTTTACTCCTTTATTCTGGATCACCTCCCGGGCGGCCCTGCTGCGGGCGATGACGAGCAGATGACGATGTGGGACTGGGTGTGGATTGGGACCGCGACAACGATCAGTATGATTATTGCTCTCTTTTTCACGGTCAAACTTTCATCGCGAATACTCACCCCGCTAAACGCGGTAGCGTCCAGCCTGAAAAAAATTTCTCAGGGCGATCTGGATGCCAGGGCATTTTGCGCCAGTTCCCGGCTGGGTGAGATTAATCACCTTGTGATGGATTTCAATGAAATGGCGGAAAAATTACAGACGCTGGATATTCAGAGAAAATCCTGGAATGCCGCTATTGCGCATGAGCTGAGAACGCCGGTCACGATCTTACGCGGACGGCTTCAGGGGTTGGTTGACGGTGTTTTTACCCCAGATCCGGTGCTGTTTAATAATCTTCTCAAACAGACGGAAGGGTTAACCCGCCTGATTGAAGATCTCCGGGTTGTCAGTTCGGATGGCGGGGCGGGATACACACTATACCAGTCCAGAGCGGATCTAAAAGGGACAATACAGGGTACACTCGATACATTCATGCCCGAGTTCAACCGTAAGGCATTTACCGTCAATACAGAACTGAGGGAGCAGCAATGCGTATTCGATCCGTTACGCATCAATCAGTGTCTGACCGTTTTATTTGACAATGCCTTACACTATTCAACCTCGCACAAACTCATCGTGAAAAATGGCGTTTCTGATAAAGGCAATTATATCCTTATTCAGGACGGGGGACCGGGCATCCCCAGAGAGTTTCATGATTTCTTATTTCAGCCCTTTCAGCGCGATAATGGCGCCAGACATTTGAACCCGGAAGGCTGTGGTTTGGGCTTGTCGGTGGTAAAAGCCATCATGCTGGCTCATGGTGGCGATGTTACCTATACCTTATCGACGCAAAACCACTCGATATTTAAGCTCACCTGGCCCGACTCGTGAGTTTCAGCGGCAGGTCAAATGCGCCTGCCGGCGATAAATGCCATATTTTTCCTAACTTAGCATCCCATTCCTGCGGGGTAATCGTCAGTTTACCGCGTCTCGGGCTTAGGGTTATTTCACTGAAATAGATTTCATCTTTCTTTAGCATCAGGTCAACGCGGCAGTAGTCAATTCCATCCGCCAGCTCCTGGGACGCCAGCAATGCCTGTCGGAACAAGACCGGTTCGCCTGGATCTGCTGAAGTATTCGGATATTCCATCTGGAAGGGTTGTAAGTTCCAGTGCCTGTCATAAACGTTGATAAAACCGTTGCCGTTATCATCCGTAAAATCTGCTTCAACATAGTGGGCAACGCCGTGAAAGCAATGGATCCTCAGCATTTCGGGCGTAGTGTTCTTGTCAGCATCATCGAAGAGATCGACAAACGGCTCGCAAAGAATGCTCGGGGTAATGTTTTTGTACTGCCATTCGCGCGTGGTGTAGTACAAATTTTTCCTTAACGCGAGGCTCAGTTTTTTACATGCTTCCCTGACATTAAATTGCGCTTTATTTGTACATATTATTGTGCTGCCGCTGTCATGGTTGCACTTAAGGACGAATTTGTCAGGGAGTACTGAAAAATCAATCTGCGACGGCCGGGAATAAACACCAATTAATGGCACCGTTTTCACGCGCTTTGTTCTGGAGGAAACGTATGCCCGAACGGCGAGTTTATCGGCGAGCATCGTGTAGAGGTTATTATGGTCATAAACCAGACGATGACATATTTTTTCACTCAACGTCGTGGGTGATTGAATGTCAGGGTTTTTCCCGGATGTTTTCTTTAGCCTCACAGTATGAAAGTGCAGGTCCGTCATTAAAAATGAACGGCATTTTCTGATGAGATACTCGGTGTATTTTAGAACGTAAATGGTGGTGTTCATTTCTTCTCCTCCGTAATGTCCGGATATTCTGGAGAAGAACTGTTGATTTATTTTGCTTAGAATATGGAGCAGGAGTGGAGATGAAAAAGTTAAAGGATTAAACAGCGTGTAAAAGCTATTTAATCCTTATTGAACAGTGCAACGTTTGTTTAACGGTCTTTGCGCCATGCATCGGCGGTTAATGCTTCACCGAAATGACCGGCTATCAGTCGTTTCGTCAGCTCATGAAGCGGGGAGGCCATCACATCTGCCGTACTGCCGCGCTCGACAACTTCACCCTGGTGCATGACCATCACCTGATCGCTGATGTGCTTCATCATTCCCAGATGTTGGGTGACATAGATATACGAGATCCCCTGTTTTTCCTGCAATTCCAGCATCAGGTTAATCAGCTGTGAGCGCATCGACATATCCAGCGAGGCAAGCGCTTCATCCGCAATGATCACTTTTGGCCGCAAAATCAATGCACGCGCCAGACCCAGACGCTGTTTCTGGCCGGGGGCCAGCATATGCGGGTAGTAGCTTTCGTGATCCGGTAACAGGCCAACCATACGCAGGGTTTCAAATACGCGTTTACGGCGTGCCTCCGGCTCCAGGTCGGTGTTCAGACGCAGCGGAAAATCGAGGATCTGCGAAATGCGCTGACGCGGATTAAGCGAGGTAGACGGATCCTGGAAGATCATGCGGATGCGCTGGCTGCGGAAAGAGTAATCGCCGAACGTCAGAGGATGATCGTCAATCAACACTTCGCCTGCAGTCGGTTCAACCATGCCGGCGAGCATTTTCGCCAGGGTGGATTTCCCGGAACCGTTCTCGCCGATGATCGCCAGGGTCTGTTTTTCACGCAGCGTAAAGCTTAGCGGCTTCACCGCGTCGACAGTTTGACGATGAAACAGCCCCGTGCGGTAGCGAAAGGTCTTACTCAGGTTGCGAACTTCCAGTAAGGTTTCGACCATTTCACTCTCTCTCCATGTTCAGCGGGAAATGACAGGCGTAAAGATGATTTTTCGCCCCGGTCAGACGTGGCGTCTCGATACATTTACGCTGAGCATAAGGGCACCGCGGCCCCAAACGACAGCCTATCGGCAAGGATTCCAGCAGCGGAATCGCCCCCGGCAGGGTATTCAGGCGGCTTTTATGCGGCATGGCGCTGCCAAAATCCGGAATGGCGCGGATGAGCGCCTGTGTATACGGATGATGCGGGGCGTTGATCAGATCTTCACTCGGCGCGGTTTCGACCGTTTGCCCGCAGTACATCACGTCAATTTTATCCGCCCATTTGCTGAGCATTTGCAGGTCATGGCTGATCAGCAAAATGGTAGTGTTGTTATTCTGGTTGAGACGCGACAGCAGGCGGAAAATTTGCGCCTGCGTGGTGGGTTCCATCGCGTTGGTGGGCTCATCCGCAATCAGCAAACGCGGCTGATTTGCCAGCGCGATGGCGATCATCACTTTCTGACATTCACCGTCGGTCAGCTCATAAGGGAAGCTGCGCATCGCATCTTTGTGATCTTTAATCCCAACGCGGTGTAAAAGCTCGATGGCGCGACGCTTACGCCAGCCAACGCGTTGCCACCAGCGGCCTTTATAGGTCCAGCCGGGAATGTTCTGCATGAGCTGTTTACCCACGCGTTCGGACGGGTCGAGACAGGACTGCGGTTCCTGGAAAATCATCGAGACGTTATGCCCGACCAGCTTACGCCGCTCGCGGGGGGAGAGGCGCAGCAGATCGATATCATCAAAACGCATACGGTCTGCGGTCACGCGCCAGTTGTCTTTCGCCACGCCGCAGATAGCCTTGGCAATCAGGCTTTTTCCGGAGCCGGATTCCCCCACCAGCCCGCGAATTTCGCCCTCCGCGAGGGTGATACTGATGCGATCGACGGCTTTAACCCAGCCTTCACCGGTTTTAAATTCGATGGTGAGGTTGCGAATATCAAGAAGCGGCATTATTGCACCCCCGCATTAATTGCACGGCGAATACCGTCGCCCAGCAGGTTGATGAGCAGCACGCTCACCATAATGGCCGCCCCCGGCAGCATGACCGTCCACGGAGCCACGTAGATGAGTTCCAGCGCGTCGCCGAGCATCGCACCCCATTCGGGTGACGGAAGCTGTGCACCGAGGTCGAGGAAGCCGAGCGCCGCGATGTCCAGGATCGCCATTGACAGAGCACGGGTGATCTCAGTGACCAGCCCGGCAGCAATGTTAGGCAGCACGGCAAACCACAGAATGTTGAAGGTCGTTGCGCCGTCCAGACGCGCGGCGACGACGTACTCTTTTTCCAGCTCATCATGCACCATGCTGTAAACCGAGCGCACAATGCGGGGCAGGATAGCCAGCCAGACGGCGAACATGGCATGTGACAGATGCGGACCGGCAAAGGCAACAACTATGATCGCCAGCAGCAGGGACGGAATCGACAGCAGCGTATCCAGAATGTGGTTAAGCACCGCCGAACGCAGGCCATGCGTGGATCCTGCAAAAATACCGAGCGCCAGCCCACAGATCGTTGCCGCGAGCGTCACCACAAATGCACCGCCCACCGTCGGGGCTGCACCGCTCAGCAGGCGGCTCAACACGTCACGTCCGAGGTCGTCCGTTCCCAGGAAGAAAGAGACTTCGCCGTAGCGCGACCAGGACGGCGGCAGCAGCTGATAGCCAAGGAACTGCTGGTCAATGCCGTACGGCGCAAACCACGAGCCAAAGACGCACAGCAACACCAGACCGGCACAGCCGTAAAGGCCGATCATCGCCGTGGTATCACCATAGAATTTACGCCACACGGTGCGCAGCACACCGGGCGTGCGCTTTTCACTGTATACGCTATCGTAGGGCATACCATTCCTTATGCTTCAATGGGTTAGCCATAGCACCCAGAATATCGGACAACACGTTGACAATAATCACCAGCGAACCAATCACCATCACACCCGCAGAAATAGCGGCGTAGTCCTGCTGGCGGATGGCGTTAATCAGCCATCGCCCGAGGCCTGGCCAGCTAAAGACCATCTCGGTGATCATGGCCAGCGTCAGCATGGTGGAAAACTGTAATCCCAGGCGCGGAATAACCGGCGGCAGCGCGTTGTGCAGGACGTTGCGGCGCAGTATGGTCAGGCGTGACAACCCGCGCGTGGCGGCGGCTTTGACATAGTTCTGGTCAAATACCTCAATGGTGCTAAGGCGCATCAGGCGGATCACTTCGGTTGTCGGTGCAACCGCCAGCGTCAATACCGGCAATACCATATGGCGCAGGGCGCTGACGATCATCTCGTGGCGCCACACCGAATCGGACAGCCATGCGTCAATGATGGCAAAACCCGTCACCGTTTTAACCGTATAGAGCAGGTCAAAACGACCCGAAACCGGCAGCCAGCCCATCGTCAGCGAGAAGAACAGCGTCAGCAGCAGCGCCAGCCAGAATACCGGGATAGAGAAGCCGAACAGGGCGAGGGCGCTGATAAACTTATCCTGCCATTTATTGCGGTAGATCCCGGCGAGCATGCCCACGGGAATGCCAACCATCAGGGCAAAGCCGAAGGCCAGAATGCACAGCTCCATCGTGGCCGGGAACACCTCTTTAAGCTGCTGGGAAATCAGCTGTCCGTTAATGCTGGACACGCCGAAATCCCAGTGCAGCAGCCCGTTAAACCAAAAGAGCCAGGCATCCCACAGCGACGACCCCTGGAGCGGGGCGTGGGGCGTGAAATAGCTCAGGCTAAAGCCGACAAAGTTCAATAAAAAGAGCGTCACCAGCAGCAAAAGGAGCCGACGTAAGGTAAAAATAATCATGGTTTTTTCACCTCTTGTTCTTTTTCACGCGACACGCCGGCGAACGAGGCGTTGCCAAACGGACTCAGCACCAGGCCTTTAATATCATAACGATAGGCCTGAAGACGCAGGGAAGAGGCCAGCGGCAGCACCGGCAGTTCCTGGGCGAGGATCTTCTGCGCTTCATCATAGGCGTCGATGCGTGAGGCCAGCTGCTGGGAAGCCAGCGCTTTTTGCAGTACGGCGTCAAACTCCCGGTTACACCAGTGGGCGTAGTTGGTCTGCGAGTTTATTGCCGCACAGCTCAGTAGCGGCCGGAAGAAGCTGTCCGGATCGTTACTGTCGGTCGCCCAGCCGGTCAGGGTTAAATCATGATTCATGTCCATCAGGCGCGCCTCCTGGAAACGGCCCTCAACCGGTACGATGATCACTTTCACGCCCACCTGCGCCATATCTGCCTGCAGCAGTTCGGCGGTCTTGAGTGGGCTGGGGTTCCACGCCTGGGAACTGGTGGGCACCCAAAGCTGCAGCGTAAGGTTTTCCGCCCCCAGCGCCTTCAGCTGCTCACGCGCTTTTGCCGGATTGTATTCCGTAATTTTAGCCTCACCGTCATAGGCCCACGAGGCGCGCGGTAAAATTGAGGCGGCGGTTTCTGCCGTGCCGTAGTAGATCGACTGCATCAAACGCTGGTTGTTAATCGCCAGCGCCAGAGCGTGACGAACGGCAGGGTTATTCAACGGCGGCTTATCGGTGTTAAAGGCCAGATAAGCGATATTCATGCCGGGGCGCAACGTCAGACGCAGACGCGGATCGTCGCGCAAAATGGTGAGTTGGCTGGCCGCGGGCCAGGCGAGCACGTCACATTCCCCGGTGAGCAGTTTCGACAGACGTCCCGTTCCGCCTGAACCGAGGTCGACCACCACCTGCGGCATCAGCGGGGTGCCGCGCCAGAAATGCTCATGGCGCTGCAGACGAATATACTGCCCGGCGCGGTATTCGGCGAGCTGGAACGGACCGGTGCCGACCGGCTGACGATCGAGTAACTCCTGGCGATCTTTTTTCGTCAGGTTCGCCGCGTACTCAGCGGACATGACCGACGCATAGTGGGTTGCCAGGTGCCAGAGGAAGGAGGCATCCGGGCGCGTCAGCGTAAATTCTACCGTGCGGTTATCCAGCTTACGCACGCTTTTGACGGTGTCGGCAAACTGCAGGCTGTCGAAATAAGGGAAGTTGCCGCCGTTAACGTTATGCCAGGGGTGGTTGCGGTTAAAGATGCGCTGGAAGGTGAAGACCACGTCATCTGCGTTCAGCTTGCGCGTGGGGGTAAACCACGGTGTGCGCTGAAACGCGACGTCATCGCGCAGGTGAAAACGGTAGGTTGCGCCGTTATCCAGCACTTCCCAGCTTTCCGCAAGCTCAGGCACCAGACGGTAGGTGTACGGGTCAACATCAAGTAGACGATCGTAAAGCTGCGCGGCCAGAGTATCCACGATCAGGCCGCTGCCCGCTTTTTGCGGGTTGAATGTATCCACCTGGCCGCTTACGCAATAGACGAAGCCGCTGTCACGAATGTCAGGCTGCGGCGTTAGCCCGGGCGCGGCAAAGGCCAGGCTGCTAAACAGACCGAGTGCAAAAAAGGACGATAAAACCAGACGCATAATTTTTGAGGTTTTTAGGTTCGATCTGCAAAGTGTATCGCACTTACGCCTGCTACGTAAAAATGTCTGCAGGTAAGTGCTGATATTGTCAGCGCATTTGATGTTTTTTGAGCAATGCCCTTAACTGATGGTAGGTCAGACCCAGCAGTTCAGCCGCCCGTTTCTGGTTATATTTCGCCGTCTTCAGGCTTTGCTCCAGCAGCTGTTTTTCCTGATCGTTCTGGAACTGGCGTAAATCAAGGGGAAGAGGAGGGCGATCGCCTGAAGACGTTGGTGCGGGTAGCGGCGGCACGCTGCGCTGGAAAGGATCGATAATGATGTTGTCCAGCTCCGTCTCGCTGCTCCCGTGGCGATAGACGGAACGCTCCACGACGTTTTTCAGTTCACGGATATTTCCCGGCCAGTGGTAAGCAAGCAGCGTCTCCTGTGCATAATCGCTGAAGCCGGGGAACAGCGGCAGGCCGAGCTCGCGGCACATCTGAATCGCAAACTGGTCTGCCAGCAGCATGATGTCGCTTTTGCGCTCGCGCAGCGGAGGAAGCTGAACGACGTCAAAGGCCAGGCGGTCAAGCAGGTCGGCACGGAATTTCTCCTCCGCCACCATCTCCGGCAGGTTGGCGTTCGTGGCGCACACCAGACGCACGTTAACCTGCAGCGGCTGGCTACCGCCGACGCGCTCCAGCTCGCCGTACTCAATTACGCGCAGCAGTTTTTCCTGCACCAGCATGGGCGCGGTGGCCAGTTCATCAAGAAACAGCGTACCGCCATCGGCGCGCTCAAAGCGACCGGGATGGCGTTTCTGGGCACCGGTAAACGCACCTGCTTCATGGCCGAAGAGTTCGGTGTCGAGCAGGTTTTCATTCAGCGCCGCGCAGTTAAGGGAAATGAAGGGGCCGTCCCAGCGCCCGGATAAATAGTGCAGACGGTTGGCTATCAGCTCTTTCCCCGTTCCGCGTTCACCGATGATCAGCACCGGTTTGTTGAGCGGCGCCAGGCGAGAGACCTGTTCCAGCACTTCAAGGAAACTGTTTGCTTCGCCGAGTAAATTGTCTTTGTATCCAGGCATGATGAAATTAACCACTCCTTAGCGATATTCACCAGGGAAGGATAGTTCTTCGCTGCATGAAAATCAATCAGTGTCAGTGAAATCAATAAGATAAAAAGTTGGCATGATGTTTGTATTATCTCTACAGCAGGGCATAGCCCGATAACAGAACTATGAGGATTAGATTATGGGTATTTTTTCTCGTTTTGCCGACATCGTGAACGCCAACATCAACTCACTGCTTGAGAAAGCGGAAGATCCGCAGAAACTGGTACGTCTGATGATTCAGGAGATGGAAGACACGCTGGTTGAAGTGCGTTCTACCTCCGCCCGCGCGCTGGCGGAGAAAAAACAGCTTACGCGTCGTATTGAACAAGCTACCGCTCAGCTGAACGAATGGCAGGAAAAAGCGGAACTTGCGCTGCGCAAAGATAAAGAGGATCTGGCCCGCGCGGCGCTGATCGAAAAGCAGAAGCTGGCCGATATGGTCGCGACGCTCGAGCATGAAGTGACGCTGGTGGATGACACGCTCACCCGTATGAAGAAAGAGATCGGTGAGCTTGAAAACAAACTGAGCGAAACCCGCGCGCGTCAGCAGGCGCTGACCCTGCGTCACCAGGCGGCAAGCTCTTCCCGCGACGTGCGTCGTCAGCTGGACAGCGGTAAGCTTGATGAAGCGATGGCGCGTTTTGAATCGTTTGAACGTCGTATCGACCAGATGGAAGCCGAAGCCGAAAGCCACGGCATCGGCAAGCAGAAGTCGCTGGATCAACAGTTCGCCGACCTGAAGGCTGATGATGAAATCAGCGAGCAGCTGGCGGCACTGAAAGCCAAAATGAAGCAAGACAACCAATAATAATTCCTGCGGCACCTGAGCGTGCCGCATCGTAAGACAAGGAGTACACATGAGCGCGCTTTTTCTGGCCATTCCCCTGACAATTTTCGTGCTGTTCGTTTTGCCGATTTGGCTGTGGCTGCACTACAGCAACCGTTCTTCACGGGGCGAACTTTCCCAGAGTGAACAACAGCGTCTGGTACAGCTCTCCGATGAGGCGAACAAAATGCGCGAACGCATTCAGGCGCTGGAAGCCATCCTGGATGCTGAACATCCAAACTGGAGGGACCGTTAATGTCTGGACTGAATCTGAACAAAAAGTTGTGGCGTATTCCCCAGCAGGGCATGGTGCGCGGCGTTTGTGCCGGACTGGCTCATTATCTTGATGTCCCGGTCAAACTGGTGCGCGTGGTCACGGTGCTATCGATCTTCTTCGGTCTGGCGTTTATTACCCTGGTGGCATACATCGTCCTGTCGTTTGTCCTTGATCCGATGCCGGAAGGAGAACTGGCTGCGGAAGGTGCCCCTACCAGCAGCGATCTTCTCAATGCGGTTGATGAGCAACTTGCCGCCGGTGAGAAGCGGCTACGGGAAATGGAACGCTATGTCACGTCGGATACCTTTACGCTGAGAAGTCGTTTTCGTCAGCTTTAAGAGAGAGATGAGATGAAACAACACTGGCAACAGGCCGGTCAGAAGGTAAAACCCGGCCTGAAAATCGCAGGTAAACTGGTCCTGCTGACCGCGTTACGGTTCGGCCCGGCAGGTGTCGCGGGCTGGGCAATAAAATCCGTTGCCCGCAAGCCGGTCAGAATGGTGCTGGCCGTGGCGCTCGAGCCGCTGTTGCAAAAGGTGGCAAAACGGCTTTCTCGCCGCTACTTATCCCAATAATTCCCGCTGGCGTTAGCCCTTTCCCTTCCGGGAGAGGGACTGGCGACGGTTAACCGCATTTTCTCTTTTCCCCGTGCTTTCTTTGCAGCAGCTCACAATATTGCGCTGAGTTGCTTTGCAAACACCTTTTTCTCCTTCCCGGTCCGTTGACAGATATTTTTCATGGGAGTAGATTGCCATTCCGTGGGACCGCTACCATGGAAAATAAAATGAAGACAAAAATTAAAGAACTCATTAATCTTGTTTACGGGGAAACGTTTTCTGAAGCCCATCTTAATGTGCTATTGGAAAATATCGGAAAGGCCACTTCTGTTATTACAGAAAAACGTAAGATGGCCTGGGATGAAAAAGATGTTGTTCTGATTACCTATGCCGATCAGTTTTCAGCGAAAGGGGAGAAGGCGCTTCCGGTTTTAACACGTTTTTATAACAAATGGCTTTCTCATTCTTTTTCTCATGTCCATCTCTTGCCTTTTTATCCGTGGTCTTCGGACGACGGATTTTCTGTTATTGATTATCATGAGGTTGCACCTGAGACGGGTACGTGGCGAGATGTCGCTGAGTTAAAACAGTCTGCCAGCTTAATGTTTGATTTCGTCTGCAACCACATGTCAGCCAAAAGTAAATGGTTCGCTAATTATCTGAAGCAAACGCCTGGGTATGACGATTTCTTTATTTCTGTCGATCCTGAAACAAACTTATCCGCGGTGACGCGTCCGCGTGCCTTACCGCTTCTTACGCCTTTCACGCTGCATGATGGCAGTGTGCGACATCTGTGGACCACCTTCAGCGAGGACCAGGTTGACCTCAATTTCGCCTCTCCGCAGGTGCTGATCGCGATGGTGGATGTGCTGCTGCATTACCTGATTGAAGGGGCGCGGTACATTCGTCTGGATGCTGTTGGCTTCATGTGGAAAATACCCGGAACAAACTGCATCCACCTTGAGCAAACCCACCAGCTCATCCAGCTTTTCCGCGCCATCACCGAGGCTGTCGCTCCGGGGACGGTGATTATCACCGAGACGAACGTTCCGCATAAAGATAACGTTGCTTACTTCGGCGACGGTGAAAATGAAGCGCAGATGGTTTATCAGTTCTCTTTGCCCCCGCTGGTGCTGCATGCGGTGCATTGTCAGGACGTCCGGACGCTGAGCCAGTGGGCTGCGTCGCTGACGCTGCCTTCCACGAAAACCACCTGGTTTAACTTCCTGGCCTCGCATGACGGGATTGGTCTGAATCCGTTACGCGGCATTTTACCTGAGTCGGAAATCCTCTCACTTGTGGAGAAACTTCAGGCTGAAGGGGCGTTGGTTAACTGGAAAAATAACCCGGATGGTACCCGCAGCCCTTATGAAATTAATGTGGCCTATCTGGATGCATTAAGTCCGCGTGACAGTCTTGATAGCCATCGGATTGCCCGGTTTATTCTGGCGCATGCCGTCCTCCTAAGCTTCCCCGGCGTGCCTGCGATTTATATCCAGAGTATTCTCGGCTCGCGTAATGATTATGCCGGCGTTGAACGCCTGGGATACAACCGTGCGATAAATCGAGAGAAATACGCTGCGGGACAAATTGATAGCGTGCTTGAAGATAAAAATAGCCTGCGTTCTCGGGTCTATTGCTCGTTAAGCCAGTTAATCGTGCTGCGTCGGGCGGAAAAAGCATTCCATCCTGACAGCGAGGCTTATTTCAGTGCGTCAGGTGAACATGTTTTAAAAATCGTTCGCGTGGCGAGTTGTGGCGAAAAAATAACGGCGTTGTTTAATTTCAGTGATGGCATTCAAATGGTGGAGTCCGATATTCAATCCGGAACGGAGTTGATTGCGGGAAAAGATATTACAGATAAAACGCTGACCCTACATCCATGGCAGGTATTGTGGATTAAAGAAAACTAAAAAGGACCTTAAAAATGAAAATGCCCAGAATTGTGCTGATATCAGCACTGGTTTCGTGCGCCCTGTTATCAGGCTGTAAGGATGACAAAAAGTCTGCTGTCACCATCGAGTTTATGCACTCATCGGTCGAGCAGGAGCGCCAGGCGGTTATCACGAAGCTTATCGAAAAG
Organism: Enterobacter sp. ECC-019; assembly: GCF_043974075.1. Classification (NCBI taxonomy): domain Bacteria; kingdom Pseudomonadati; phylum Pseudomonadota; class Gammaproteobacteria; order Enterobacterales; family Enterobacteriaceae; genus Enterobacter; species Enterobacter sp. ECC-019. Next base: position 3,284,037 of record NZ_CP143759.1, on the reverse strand, counting down.
TTCGAGAAAGAGAACCCCGGCATCACGGTGAAACAGGTGCCGGTAGAAGAGGATGCCTACAACACCAAGGTCATTACGCTCGCCAGAACGGGCGCGCTGCCTGAGGTAATTGAAGTCAGCCATGACTACGCGAAAGTCATGGACAAGGAACAGCTGCTGGATCGCAAAGCTATTGGTGAAGCCATTAAAGCGGTAGGTGAAAACACCTTCTATGACGGCATCTTGCGTGTTGTTCGAACGGAAGACGGTTCAGCCTGGACGGGGGTGCCAGTCAGTGCCTGGCTATCTGGCGTCTGGTATCACAAAGATGTGCTTGCTGCGGCGGGTATCCAGGAGCCCCATAACTGGGAACAGCTGCTTAAAGCCAGCCAGAGCCTTAACGACCCGGCCAAAAAACGTTACGGCATTGCGCTGCCCACCGCGGAAAGCGTGATGACAGAGCAGGCATTCTCCCAGTTTGCGCTTTCCGGCGGCGCGAACGTTTTTGATGCCAAAGGGAACGTCGACATCGATACCCCTGAAATGGCAAAGGCTCTGGCGTTTTATAAATCCCTGGCCGCGACCACCATGCCGGGTTCAAACGACGTCATGGAGATCAAAGATGCCTTCATGAACGGTTCTGCGCCGATGGCGGTTTACTCCACCTACATCCTCCCGGCGATATTCCAGGACGGTAACCCTGCGAACCTGGGCTTCGTCGTCCCAACAGAAACATCTTCTGCTGTTTACGGCATGGTCACGTCGCTGACGATTACCACCGGTCAAACCGAAGATGAAACTCAGGCGGCTGAAAAGTTTGTGACCTGGATGGAGCAGGCTCAAAACGCAACCGACTGGGTCATGATGTCGCCTGGTGCGGCACTGCCGGTAAACAAGCTGGTGGTGGGCACCGATACCTGGAAAAACAACGATGTGATTAAAGCGTTTGGGCAACTGCCTTACGAACTGATTGCGCAGTTCCCAAATGTGCAAGTCTTTGGCGCCGTGGGCGACAAAAACTTCACACGCATGGGGGATGTAACCGGGTCCGGCATCATCAGCTCCATGGTGCATAACGTCACGGTGGGGAAACACGATCTCAGCAGCACGCTTAGTGACAGCCAGAAGCGACTGACTGATCTGATTTCACAACGATAGGAGCGCTCTGCGGAAGGAAATTATGAAGACGTTGTTTTCTGGTCGTTCAGATATGCCTTTCGCCATGCTGCTGTTGGCCCCCAGTCTGGTTTTGCTGGGGGGCCTGGTGGCCTGGCCAATGATTTCCAATATTGAAATCAGTTTCTTACGTCTGCCGCTTAACCCGCGTATTGATGCGGTGTTCGTCGGGCTCGATAACTACATCCGCATTCTCGGGGATGCTGCGTTCTGGCACTCACTGTGGATGACGTTCTGGTATACGGCGCTGGTCGTGCTCGGCAGTACCGGTCTGGGGCTTGCTGTCGCCATCTTCTTTAACCGGGAGTTTCGTCTGCGGAAAACGGCGCGTTCGCTGGTGATTTTATCCTACGTAACGCCGTCCATTTCGCTGGTGTTTGCCTGGAAATACATGTTCAACAACGGCTACGGCATTGTGAACTATCTGGGCGTTGACCTGCTGCATCTGTATGACCAGGCACCTCTGTGGTTCGACAACCCGGGCAGCAGCTTTGTACTGGTGGTGCTGTTCGCCATCTGGCGTTACTTCCCGTACGCGTTCATTTCGTTCCTGGCGATTTTGCAGACCATTGATAAGTCGCTGTATGAAGCGGCGGAAATGGACGGCGCGAATGCCTGGCAGCGTTTTCGAATCGTTACGCTGCCCGCGATTATGCCGGTGCTGGCAACGGTGGTGACGCTTCGCACCATCTGGATGTTCTACATGTTTGCGGACGTCTACCTGTTGACGACCAGGGTCGATATTTTGGGCGTCTACCTCTACAAAACAGCATTCGCTTTCAATGATTTGGGTAAAGCTGCGGCGATCTCCGTCGTGCTGTTCGTGATCATCTTCGCGGTGATTCTGCTGACCAGAAAAAGGGTAAACCTCAATGGCAACAAATAAACGCGTACTGAGCCGTATTGGTTTTTATCTGGGGCTGGCGATGTTTCTGGTCATCACGCTGTTCCCGTTCTTCGTGATGCTAATGACGTCATTTAAGAGTGCGAAAGAGGCGATATCGCTTAATCCGACCATACTGCCGCAGGCCTGGACGCTGCAGCATTACGTCGACATATTTAACCCGCTGATTTTCCCGTTTGTGGACTATTTCAAAAACAGCATGGTCGTGTCGCTGACCTCCTCGGTGATTGCCGTGTTTCTCGGCACGCTGGGGGCTTACGCCTTGTCCAAACTGCGTTTTAAGGGGCGCACGACGATCAATGCGAGTTTTTACACCGTCTACATGTTCTCCGGGATATTGCTGGTAGTGCCGCTGTTCAAAATCATCACTGCCCTTGGGATCTACGACACCGAGCTGGCGCTGATTATCACCATGGTGACCCAAACGTTACCGACCGCAGTGTTCATGCTGCGCAGCTATTTCGACACCATCCCGGACGAAATCGAAGAAGCCGCGATGATGGACGGCCTGAACCGCCTGCAAATCATCTTCCGCATCACCGTGCCGCTGGCGATTTCCGGGCTTGTATCGGTGTTTGTCTACTGCTTCATGGTGGCGTGGAACGACTATCTGTTTGCGTCCATTTTCCTGTCCAGCGCCAGCAATTTCACCTTGCCGGTCGGGCTGAACACGCTCTTTAGCACGCCAGATTATATCTGGGGTCGCATGATGGCGGCATCGCTGGTGACGGCGCTTCCGGTTGTCATCATGTATGCCCTGTCTGAACGTTTTATTAAAAGTGGTTTGACCGCCGGTGGCGTGAAGGGCTGAGGCGGCCAATTTTAACAAGGAGTCAGTCATGAAAAAATTAGTAGCGACAGCGCCTCGTATGGCGGCGCTGGTGGAATATGAAGATCGTGCTGTTGAAGCACATGAAGTGAAAATTCGTTCACGCTTTGGCGCCCCGAAGCACGGAACGGAAGTCGTGGATTTCCGCGCGGCAAGCCCGTTTATTGACGAAGAGTTCAACGCGGAGTGGCAGATGTTTACCCCGCGTGAAGAGGGGGCGGCCCGCGGGATCGAATTCGGTAAGTTCCAGCTGGGCAACATGATTGTTGGTGACATTATCGAATGCGGTGATGACGTCACTGAATATCAGATCGGCGACAGCGTCTGCTGCTACGGCCCGCTGCAGGAAACAGTCATCGTCAACGCAGTGAACAACTACAAGTTGCGCAAAATGCCGCAGGGTGCCTCCTGGAAGAATGCCGTTTGCTACGATCCAGCGCAGTTCGCCATGAGCGGCGTGCGTGATGCCAACGTCCGGGTCGGCGATTTTGTGGTCGTGGTGGGACTGGGGGCGATTGGGCAGATTGCGATCCAGCTGGCGAAAAAAGCCGGTGCGTCAGTGGTTATCGGCGTTGACCCTATCGAACACCGCTGTGAGATCGCCCGTCGTCATGGGGCAGACCACTGCCTGAACCCAATCGGCACTGATGTCGGTCTGGAAATCAAGAAGCTGACCGGGAAGCAGGGCGCGGACGTGATCATCGAAACCAGCGGCTTTGCAGATGCACTGCAGTCCGCGCTGCGCGGACTCGCCTACGGCGGCACTATCTCCTACGTAGCCTTCGCTAAACCGTTCGCGGAAGGCTTTAACCTTGGCCGCGAAGCGCATTTCAATAACGCGAAGATTGTCTTCTCCCGCGCCTGTAGCGAACCCAACCCGGATTACCCGCGCTGGAGCCGCAAACGTATTGAAGAGACCTGCTGGGAACTGCTGATGAATGGCTATCTGAATTGTGACGATCTGATCAACCCGGTCGTGACCTTCACCACCAGCCCGGAAAGCTACATGACGTATGTCGATCAGCACCCGGAACTCAGTATCAAAATGGGCGTCACTTTTTAAGCTAAGGAGAGCAAATCATGAAAATAGCAACACAAAACCAGGCCTTTTTCCCGAGCACTATCATGGAGAAATTCGAGTACATCAAAGCGATAGGTTTTGATGGCTACGAAATTGACGGCCGCCTGTTGGTTGAAAACCTCGACGATGTAAAAGCCGCTATCAAAGCCACCGGTCTGCCGGTGACGACGGCCTGCGGTGGATACGATGGCTGGATTGGCGACTTCATCGAAGAACGTCGGCTGAACGGATTAAAGCAGATTGAACGCATTCTGGAAGCGCTGGCTGAAGTGGGTGGCAAGGGCATTATCGTGCCTGCCGCGTGGGGGATGTTTACCTTCCGTCTCCCGCCAATGACCTCGCCACGCAGCCTGGACGGTGACCGCAAAGCGGTGAGCGCCTCGCTGCGCTGGCTGGATGAGGTCGCGGCGCGCACCGGGACGACCGTCTACCTGGAGCCGCTGAACCGCTACCAGGATCATATGATCAACACCCTGGCTGACGCGCGTCGCTATATCGAAGAGAACGGCCTGAAGCACGTGCAGATCATCGGCGATTTCTATCATATGAACATCGAAGAAGACTCGCTGACGGACGCGCTGCATCAGCATCGCGATCTGCTGGGCCATGTGCACATCGCAGATAACCACCGCTATCAGCCGGGCAGCGGCAGCCTCGATTTTGCCAGCCTGTTCGATCGGCTGCGTGCGGATAATTACCAGGGTTACGTGGTGTATGAGTGCCGAGTCCGCGCCGAGGATCCGGCTCAGGCATACCAGGACTCACTCACTTATCTGCGTGAATGCTAAGGATGACGAGCGTGATGAGTGCTTCTTCACCTTCGCCTCTGCGCGTTGCCATCATCGGTGCCGGGCAGGTCGCGGATAAAGTGCATGCCTCGTATTACGCCACGCGCAGTGATGTTCAGATGGTGGCTGTCATGGACAGCCATCCTGAACAGGCTCGGGCGTTTGCGGAACGTCATGGTATTCCCTCGGTATGGCAGGATGCGCGAGAGATGCTCGAGGCGGTTAAGCCGGATGCGGTGAGCGTCTGTTCGCCTAACCGGTTCCATTTCGAGCACGTCATGGCAGCGCTGGAAGCGGGCTGCCACGTAATGTGTGAAAAACCGCCGGCTATGACGCCGCAGGAGGCCGATCGGATGCGCATGGCCGCGCGCAAGGCGGGAAAAGTGCTGGCGTATGATTTTCACCATCGCTTTGCCCTGGATACCCAGCTGCTGCGCGATGCGGTAATAAACGGAACGCTCGGCGAAATTTACTTCACGTCTGCGCAGGCGCTGCGCCGCTGTGGCGTGCCAGGCTGGGGCGTCTTTACCAACAAAATGCTTCAGGGCGGTGGGCCGCTGATTGATATCGGCATCCATATGCTCGATGCCGCGATGTACGTGCTGGGGTTTCCGGCGGTAAAAAAGGTGACGGCACGCGGCTTCCAGAGGCTGGGAAACCGTAAAAGCAGCGGCCAGTTTGGCGAGTGGGACCCCATGCAGTTTACCGTTGAGGATGCCCTGTTTGGCACCATTGAATTTTGCAACGGTGGCCTTCTGCGTCTGGACACCTCCTTTGCACTTAACATCCGCGAACAGTCCATCATGAACGTTGCATTCTGCGGTGAAAAGGCGGGGGCGACGTTATTCCCGGCGCACATTTACAACGACGAAGCCGGTACTTTAGTCACCCTCACGCAGCGTGAAGAGGCTGACGATCAGCGTCATATGCGCAGTATGGATGCCTTTGTTCGCCATGTGCAGGGAGAACCCGTCATGATCGCTGATGCAGAGCAGGGGCTGGTTATCCAGCAGCTTGTCGCCGCGCTGTATGAATCAGCAGAGACAGGGGAAAGCGTGACGTTATGCTAAACGTGTCTGTATTAACCGACCCCGGCTTTTGTCCACACAGCCTTAATAAATACGCCTCCATCATGGCCTGCGGTAATGGCTACATGGGGATCCGGGCTGCGCATGAAGAAGATTACACCCAGCAAACCCGAGGCATGTATCTTGCAGGTCTCTATCATCAGGCGGGGCGTAATGAGACCACTGAGCTGATCAACCTGCCGGATGTCATCGGTATTGATGTTGAACTGGATGGCGTAAATGTCACGCTCCTGTCAGGCGAAATTCTTGAATGGCAGCGCGAGCTGGCATTTGCCAATGGCGAACTTCGTCGCAGCGTCGTCTGGCGCTCGCCTGACGGGAAACGCTATCGTCTGGAAAGTCGTCGTTTTGTGTCGCTGGTCCAGTTGCCCTTAGTGGCCATGCAGCTTTTGATTACACCGCTTGATGCCGCCACGCAGGCCGTGCTGAAAACCGGCATTGATGCAACGCAAACGAACAGCGGCAGACAGCATCTGGATGAAATGTCGGTCAGAGTGTTCGACCAGCAATACATGCAGGGCGTGTATGAAACGCAGGACCGAGCGTCAGAAGTTGTTGTTTCGGCGTTTTGTCAGCTCTCTGCGAAGAGCGACAGCTGTTTCACCGCCAAGAATCGTCGTCTCAGCGTTCATCATTCGCTGACGATTGCGATGGGTGACACTGTCACGCTCGAGAAAATCGTCTGGGTGACGCATCGCAGTGATAAAGCGCTGTCTCAGGTGTCTTTCGCGCGCAACGCGCTGGCCGATCTTAAGGTGTGTGCGGCAAGAGGCTACGACGCGTTGCTTGAGAGTTCATCTTATGCCTGGGAAGAGGTCTGGCGTGACGCTCGGGTGGAAGTGGACTCTGCGGAGTATCAGGATCAGATGGCGCTGGATTACGCCGTCTGGCATCTAACCGCGATGACGCCAGCCCATGACGAACGCAGCAGTATCGCCGCCAAAGGGCTAACGGGCGAGGGGTATAAAGGCCACGTCTTCTGGGATACCGAAATTTTCCTGCTGCCTTTTCATCTGTTCACCCGCCCGAAGATAGCCCGAAGCCTGCTGCGCTATCGCTGGCTTAATCTCTCAGGGGCACGGGAAAAAGCCCGTCGCAACGGCTGGCCCGGTGCGTTGTTCCCATGGGAAAGTGCCGCCAGCGGCCTGGAAGAGACGCCGGAGTTTGCGGCTATCAACATCCGAACCGGCACGCGTCAGAAGGTGGCCTCCGCGCTGGCGGAACACCACATCGTGGCGGACATTGCCTGGGCCGTCGTCGCTTACTGGCAGGCAACGCACGACGATGCCTTTATGCGAAATGAAGGCATCACGCTGCTGATGGAAACCGCGATGTTCTGGATGGGCCGCGCAACGGAAATTAATGGCCGTCTCGAAATCCACGACGTTATCGGACCGGACGAATACACCGAGCATGTGAACAACAACGCGTATACCAACTATCTGGCCTGGCATAACGTTGCCTGCGCTCGCCATTTTATGGCGATGTTTGGGCGCGAGGATGAAGGTTTTACGCAGAATGCCGCACGGTTCCTGACGCGCCTATGGCTGCCGGAGGCCAATTCAGACGGTGTGATCCCGCAGGATGATACCTTCATGGCAAAACCTGCCATCGATCTGAGCCGCTACAAAGCCAAAGCGGGTAAGCAGACCATTCTGCTCGATTATTCCCGCGCGGAAGTCAACGAGATGCAGATCCTTAAGCAGGCCGATGTGGTGATGCTTACCTACCTGTTGCCGGAGCGGTTTACCCCGCAGCAATGTGCCGCCAATCTGGCCTTCTACGAGCCCCGCACGATCCATGACTCTTCGCTGAGCAAGGCCATTCACGGCATTGTTACCGCCCGCTGCGGTGACACCGAAGGTGCCTACGCCTTCTGGCGTGACGGCGTCGCCATTGACCTTGGGGACGACCCGCACAGCTGCGATGACGGGATTCACGCTGCTGCGACCGGCGCTATCTGGTCCGGCGTCGTTCAGGGCTTTGCCGGTATGCAGATAGTGGAAGGGGAGCTGCACCTTGCGCCCAGGTTGCCCGCCCACTGGCGAAGACTTGCTTTCCCCCTGCGCTGGCGGAACGCAACGCTGCACTTTACGTATGAAAACGAGGTTTTAACCATTGAAACTTCGGCGCCGGCCACGTTGACGCTGTGGGGCAAAACGCTACACGTATCGGGGCATAAGGTTTGCGCCTATAAGGACTTTCTTGCATCTGTAAATGGGACCGCTACCACGGAGGTGCGCCATGACGCTTAAGGCTGTTGTATTCGATCTGGACGGTGTGATCACCGATACCGCACACCTCCATTTTTTGGCCTGGCGTGCAGTGGCGGAGGAGATCGGCATCACCTTCGACGACGTGTTTAATGAACAGCTGAAGGGCATTAGCCGCATGGATTCCCTTCAGCGCATCCTGAAGCATGGCGGGAAAGAGGGGATGTTTAGCGATGAGCAGTGCCTCGCGCTGGCGACGAAAAAAAACGCGCTCTATGTCCAGTCTCTGGCGTCACTGACGGAAGATTCACTGCTTCCAGGCATTCGCGACATGCTGGCGGATATCCGTGCGGCGAACGTCAAAATTGGGCTCGCCTCCGTTTCCCTGAATGCCCCTGGCATATTGCGTGCCCTGGGCATTCAGCACGCTTTTGATTTTTGCGCTGATGCTTCCCTCATTGTCTGTTCGAAGCCAGACCCGGAGATCTTCCTCGCCGCCTGTGCTGGCCTGAATGTGCGTCCTGAAGAGGCCATGGGTATCGAAGATGCACCTGCAGGCGTTGAGGCGATCAACGCGGCGGGAATGCTGTCGGTTGGGATTGGATCTGGCCTGAACCATGCGGGATTACAACTTCGTTCAACGCGGGAACTGACCTGGAAATGCCTTACCGAGTTTTGGGCATCCCGGACGTATTGATAAGGAATTAACAATGGCTCAACTGTCTCTGAAACACATTCAGAAAATCTATGATAACCAGGTCCACGTGGTTAAGGATTTCAATCTCGAGATCGAAGACAAGGAGTTCATCGTCTTCGTCGGGCCTTCGGGCTGCGGTAAATCCACGACGCTACGTATGATTGCCGGTCTGGAGGAGATCAGCGCGGGGGAACTGGTCATTGACGGGGTTTGCATGAATGACGTGCCTGCCAAGTCTCGCGATATTGCGATGGTGTTCCAGAACTATGCGCTTTATCCGCATATGACGGTCTACGACAACATGGCGTTTGGCCTGAAGATGCAAAAAATTGCGCCTGCGGTTATCGAAGAACGCGTTAACTGGGCGGCTCAGATCCTCGGATTACGCGAGTACCTCAAGCGCAAACCGGGCGCGCTGTCCGGCGGCCAGCGTCAGCGCGTGGCATTAGGCAGGGCGATCGTGCGCGAAGCCGGCGTGTTCCTGATGGATGAACCGCTCTCCAACCTCGATGCCAAGCTACGCGTGCAGATGCGGGCTGAAATCAGCAAGCTGCACCAGAAGCTTAACACCACCATGATTTACGTGACCCACGATCAGACGGAAGCCATGACGATGGCGACCCGCATCGTGATCTTAAAAGACGGCATTATTCAGCAGGTCGGTGTACCGAAGCAGGTGTACAACGAACCGGCAAACATGTTTGTCGCAGGGTTCATTGGTTCGCCAGCCATGAACTTCATTCGCGGCGCTATCGACGACCGCTATTTCGTCACGGAAACGCTGCGTCTGGCGATCCCTCATGACAAGCTCGCTTCACTGAATGCCGCAGGGTATCAGCGCAAAGCCGTGGTCTTTGGGATCCGCCCGGAAGATATTCTCACGCTGCAGAGCAGTGGTGAGAATATCGCGGCGAAAGTCAGCGTAGCCGAACTGACTGGCGCGGAGTTCATGCTCTACGCCACCGTTGGCGGCCATGAGCTGGTTGTTCGCGCTGGAGCCGCGAATGATTATGCCGCTGGGGATAATATCGATATTCAGTTCGATATGAATAAGTGCCATTTCTTCGACGCTGAAACCGAAGCGGCTATTAGATAAGAAAGGTGTTTGCCGGGAATGTAAATTTCCGGTTTTTTCGTTTGTTAATTATAAAGGGAATATCTAATGAGTACTCTACTAAGAAGTGCTGCGCTCGTTTTGTGCGCAGGAGTTAGCTGTGCACAAGCATCAGAAACAGCGAAACAGTGGGAATTTAATATTGGTGCGATGTATGAAATCGAAAACGTTGAGGGGCAGGGCGACGATAAAGATGGATTATATGAACCTTCCGTGTGGTTTAATGCAACCTGGGACGCGTGGACTATTTCGCTGGCAATGTACCAGGAGGGGCCGGTTGATTACAGCAGTATGACCCGTGGAACCTATTTCGACCGTCCTGAATTTGAATTACGCTATCGCTTTATCGGAACCGATGATTTTACTTTCGGTCTGACCGGCGGTTTCCGTAATTATAGTTATCATTTTAAAGATGAGCACGGTGCCAGAGACGGCAGCGCGAATATGCAGCGCTACAAAGTTCAGCCTGACTGGGATATTAAATTATCCGATGACTGGCGTTTTGGCGGCTGGTTTGCCATGTATCAGTTTGCCAATGACCTGGAGAAAACCGGTTACTCTGACAGTCGCGTCGAAACTGAAACGGGCTTTACGTGGACCATTAACGAAACCTTTGCCGCCAAAGTGAATTACTATTTGGAGCGCGGTTTCAATATGGACAGTTCCCGTAATAACGGCGAGTTTTCTACCCAGGAAATTCGTGCCTATCTGCCCATTTCGTTAGGCCAGACCACCCTGACGCCTTATACCCGCCTGGGGCTTGATCGCTGGTCGAACTGGGACTGGCAGGACGATCCTGAACGTGAAGGACACGATTTCAACCGACTCGGCCTTCTCTACGCTTACGATTTCAACAATGGTTTATCCATGACACTGGAATACGCCTATGAGTGGGAGAACCATGATGAAGGCGAAAGCGACCGCTTCCACTATGCGGGTGTTGGCGTAAACTACGCGTTCTGACCAACGGCACGCCAGGGGTACAAAGCCCCTGGTTTTAGCGAAGGGAAGCAGCCAACAAAAAGTGGGTATCAACAAGTACTTTTTGCGGGGCGGGCTGACCCGCAATACGCCTGAAAAGAAGATCGCAGCTCTCTTCCCCCAGTTTTCGGGTCGGGATATCAAAGCCGCCTAGTGCGGGCGTTAAAATAAGTGACAGCATCGGGTCACTGTATCCGGCTATCACCACCTGCTCCGGGATCATCAGGTTCAACTCATCCGCCGCGCGATACAGGCTGAGCAACTTCATGCTGTCGGTAGCAAACACAGCATCAGGCGGCGTGGGTGATGACAACAGTTCCAGAGATGCTGCAAGCGCGCTCTCATGGGTATAACCGCCATCCCTGATCCAGTCCGGGTTAAGAGCAATATGGTGCTTTTCCAGACTGGCTTTATAACCCGCCAGACGATCGATCGAAACATGATAATCAAGCGGTGCATGCAGACAGGCAATTTTCCGGCGACCGTTTTTTATAAAACTTTCGGTCAGCGTGGCGCTGTCATGAAAATTATCCGTATCGACGGAATAAATATTCTGATACTCACCTTCCACTTTGCCAATAACCACTACCGGTACGCCATACGCATCCAGCGTGGTGAAAAAGGATTCATTTGCGGGTGAACTCAGCATAATGATCCCTTTGATCATCTTCTGTTTTATTTTACTCACACATTTCAGCAGATCGTCTTCGCTGCTTTTTGACGTTTGTAAAATAACATCAAAGCCTTCTTCTTCCGCTTTTGCCGTAATGGCATGAAGGACATCGGAGAAAAAAGGATTGCCGGCAGTGGTTTTGGTTGAACGGGTAGAAATAACCATAATGGCATCGAAGCCTGAAGAGGTCAGGGCGCGGGCCAGTTTGTTGGGCTGATAATTTAATTCGTCAATCGCCTTCAGCACTTTGTCGCGTGCTTCGGGAGAAATATTCGTTTGTTTATTCAGAACGCGGGAAACGGTTGATTTCGATACGCCCGCAACCCGTGCGATATCATAGATGGTGGGTGACATACACCTTACTCACTCCGGACTGACAGCAATGCTGTTCATCTTACTGGAGAGAAAACGGCAATAGCAATAAATAAGAATTGATAATCAACGATCTGCCCCCATTTATTGTATTCTGAATCCATGCATTCAAGGCTTCCAGGCAACGAAGGACGGCGATGAAGCGACTTAAACACGAAATCAATTCACTGGTGAACCGTGGCGTTGACCGTCATCTGCGTCTGGCCGTGACGGGGCTGAGCCGCAGCGGTAAGACGGCGTTTATCACCGCGATGGTAAACCAGCTCCTGAACCTGCACGCCGGGGCGCGTCTGCCGTTGCTTAGCGCGGTGCGGGAAGAGCGTCTGCTGGGCGTGAAGCGCGTACCACAGCGTGATTTTGGTATTCCACGCTTTACCTATGACGAAGGGCTGGCACAGCTCTACGGCGATCCGCCCACGTGGCCGACGCCGACGCGAGGGGTCAGTGAAATTCGCCTCGCGCTGCGTTTTCGCTCGAATGAATCCCTGATGCGCCACTTCAAGGATACCTCCACGCTGTACCTGGAAATCGTCGATTACCCCGGTGAATGGCTGCTCGACTTGCCGATGCTGGCGCAGGATTACCTCAGCTGGTCCCGTCAGATGACGGGCTTGTTGCAGGGGCAGCGCGCCGGGTGGTCGGCCAAATGGCGACAGCTGTGCGAAGGCCTGGACCCGCTTGCGCCGGCAGATGAGAACCGTCTTGCAGCCATTGCCGAAGCCTGGACGGCGTATCTGCATCAGTGCAAGCAGGAAGGTTTGCACTTTATTCAGCCGGGTCGCTTTGTCCTGCCGGGTGATTTAGCGGGTGCGCCTGCGCTTCAGTTCTTCCCCTGGCCGGATGTGGATGGGGTGGGTGAGTCGACGCTGGCGCAGGCTGACAGGCACACAAACGCCGGGATGCTGCGCGAGCGTTACAATTACTACTGTGAAAAAGTGGTCAAAGGATTCTATAAAAACCACTTTTTGCGATTTGACCGTCAGATTGTGCTGGTGGATTGTCTACAGCCGCTCAACAGCGGGCCACAGGCTTTCAACGATATGCGGCTTGCGCTGACGCAGCTGATGCAAAGTTTTCACTACGGACAGCGGACGCTGTTTCGCCGTCTGTTCTCACCGGTGATCGACAAACTGCTCTTTGCGGCCACGAAGGCCGATCACGTCACGGTCGACCAGCATGCCAATATGGTATCGCTGCTGCAGCAGCTGGTGCAGGACGCGTGGCAGAACGCCGCCTTCGAAGGGATTAGCATGGATTGCCTTGGGCTCGCGTCCGTGCAGGCGACGCAAAGCGGGCTGATTGACCTTAACGGCGAGAAAATACCGGCATTACGTGGGAACCGGCTCAGCGACGGTGAACCGCTTACCGTGTATCCAGGCGAAGTGCCTGCGCGGCTACCGGGTCAGGCCTTCTGGCAGAACCAGGGCTTCCAGTTTGAAGCCTTTCGCCCGCAGGCAATGAGCGTCGATCGGCCATTACCACACATCCGTCTGGATGCGGCGCTGGAGTTTTTGATTGGAGATAAATTGCGATGACGGAACCGTTAAAACCGCGCATAGACTTTACCGGAACGCTTGAGCAGGACCCTCAGGAGGCGTTCAAAACCGCGCAGACGTTCAGCGGCACGCAGGCTGATAACTTTGCCCCGGCCCTGACTGAGGAGCCGGGCGTCGAGGAAGGTCCGGCAGAGGCGGTTGTGGAAGCCGCTCTGCGTCCAAAACGCAGCCTGTGGCGCAGGATGGTCACCGCCGGTCTGGCGCTGTTTGGCGTAAGCGTGGTTGGGCAGGGCGTGCAGTGGACGATGAATGCCTGGCAAACTCAGGACTGGGTCGCGCTGGGCGGATGTGCCGCGGGCGCGCTGATTGTGGGGGCGGGCATCGGGTCGGTTACCACCGAGTGGCGTCGGCTCTGGCGATTGCGCCAGCGCGCGCATGAGCGTGATGAAGCGCGGGATCTGCTCCACAGCCACGGTACCGGGAAAGGCCGTGCATTCTGTGAAAAGTTGGCCAGCCAGGCCGGCATCGATCAGTCGCATCCGGCGCTTCAGCGCTGGTATGCCGCCATCCATGAAACCCAGAATGACCGGGAAGTGGTGACGCTCTACTCCCATATTGTTCAGCCGGTGCTGGATGCCCAGGCACGACGGGAGATCAGCCGCTCTGCGGCGGAATCCACCCTGATGATTGCCGTCAGCCCGCTGGCGCTGGTCGATATGGCTTTTATCGCCTGGCGCAACCTGCGCCTGATCAACCGTATTGCGAACCTTTACGGCATAGAGCTGGGTTATTACAGTCGGCTCAGGCTGTTCAAACTGGTCCTGCTCAATATCGCGTTTGCCGGAGCGAGTGAACTGGTGCGCGAAGTGGGCATGGACTGGATGTCGCAGGATCTGGCGGCGCGTCTTTCTGCTCGTGCCGCCCAGGGTATCGGCGCGGGATTATTGACGGCGCGTTTGGGGATTAAAGCGATGGAGGTCTGCCGTCCGCTGCCGTGGATTGATGGCGATAAGCCCCGGCTGGGGGATTTCAGGCGTGAACTGATCGGCCAGCTCAAAGAGACGCTCAATAAAAAACCTGCTCCGTGAGGTTTTGTTCACTAATCGTGCTGGCTGTCAATATTTGTTGACAGCCATCTTCCGGATCACCGTGTTCTGACATATCATTTTACTGTTATTGGCTTAAAACGGTGAATTTCCCATGCGTCTTGAAGTCTTCTGTGAAGACCGTCTCGGTCTGACCCGCGAATTACTCGATCTTCTTGTTTTACGTAGCATTGATTTACGTGGCATTGAGATCGATCCTGTCGGGCGAATTTACCTCAATTTTGCCGAAATTGAATTTAATACCTTCAGTAGCCTGATGGCTGAAATCCGCCGTATCGCTGGCGTTACGGATGTACGCACCATTCCCTGGATGCCATCTGAGCGTGAGCATCTGGCGCTGAGCGCGCTGCTGGAAGCTATGCCTGAGCCGTTCCTCTCCCTGGATTTGAAAAGCAAAGTTGAGCGCGTTAACCACGCGAGCTGCCAGCTTTTCGCGCAGAGCCAGGAGAAGCTCAGCAATCATAACGCTGCGCAGCTGATCCCCGGCTTTAACTTCCAGCGCTGGCTGGACAGCAATCCGCAGAATACGCTTAGCGAGCATGTGGTGATTAACGGGCAGAATTTCCTGATGGAGATCACGCCGGTCTATCTGAAAGGGGAAGGGAATACCCGCGTGTTGACCGGGGCGGTGATCATGCTGCGCTCGACGTTACGCATGGGCCGTCAGCTGCAAAACCTCTCCAGTCAGGATGTCGGTGCATTCAGCCAGATTATTGCCGTCAGCCCGAAAATGCGCCATGTGGTTGATCAGGCGCGCAAGCTCGCAAGCCTGACCGCGCCGCTGCTGATTACCGGGGATACCGGCACCGGGAAAGACCTGCTGGCTCACGCCGTGCATCTGGCGAGCCCGCGTGCGGCCAAGCCTTATCTGGCACTTAACTGCGCCTCTATTCCGGAAGATGCTGTTGAGAGCGAGCTGTTTGGTCACGCGCCGGAAGGCAAGAAAGGGTTCTTCGAGCAGGCTAACGGCGGCTCCGTGCTGCTGGACGAGATCGGCGAAATGTCGCCGCGTATGCAGGCTAAGCTGCTGCGTTTCCTGAACGACGGAACGTTCCGCCGCGTCGGTGAGGATCACGAAGTGCATGTGGACGTGCGCGTCATTTGCGCCACCCAGAAAAACCTGGTTGAACTGGTGCAAAAGGGGATCTTCCGCGAGGATCTCTATTACCGCCTCAACGTCCTGACGCTGAATATTCCACCGCTGCGCGATTGTCCGCAGGACATCATGCCGCTAACGGAGCTGTTCGTCGCCCGCTTTGCCGACGAGCAGGGGGTGCCGCGTCCGAAGCTGTCTGCCGATCTCGGCACGGTGCTCATGCGCTACGGCTGGCCGGGTAACATTCGCCAGCTCAAAAACGCCGTTTATCGTGCGCTGACCCAGCTGGAAGGCTATGAGCTGCGTCCGCAGGATATTCTGTTGCCTGATTACGACGCGGGGACAGTGTCTGTCGGCGAAGAGGCGATGGAGGGTTCGCTGGATGATATCACCAGCCGTTTTGAGCGTTCAGTGCTGACGCAGCTGTACCGCAGCTATCCCAGCACCCGCAAGCTGGCAAAACGTCTTGGCGTCTCGCACACCGCGATCGCGAACAAGTTGCGCGAGTACGGTTTGAACCATAAGAAAGGCGACGAATAACAAAAAAGCCTCTGTAAAGAGGCTTTTTGCTTTACGTTTATTCCTTCGCCATCGGCGTGTTAACGATTTCTGTTTTTGTCTCTCCCTGAATCGACGCAATCCTGCTTTCCACGTCTTTCACCTGCTGCGGGTTGTGCAGCAGGGTATAGGTCAGATCAAACTGCGCGCTGGCACCGGGCGCCAGCTGCTTAACCCGCTTCTGCTCGCGTTCAATCGTAACGGGGTAGGCGTAGCTGGTGCCTGGCTCAATGCCCGTGACATAGCCCTGCTTCAGCGTGTCGGTGTTCTTCCATAAGGTCAGCACGGGCAGCTGGCGGGTATCAAACTGGATTGACGCGCCTTTATCTCCGGCTTTATTGACCACTGCCGCGAGCGTTTCGTGGTTATTGTCCGCGAGCGGTTTAATGTTAAAGACCATCTCATCAAAGCCTTTTGTCGGCCCGGCATAGGTTTGCCAGTCGTTAACGCCCGCTTTGGCGTAGTCATTGAACGGGCTCACGCTCACCGCAGGCGCAAGGAAACGGGCACCTTCTTCGAGGATCGGCGTGCCGAAGTTGCTGTGATAGATGATTTGGTAATCATGAGGGTAATCTGCATGGTTTGTCAGAACATCATGCAGGCTGAACTGGTTGGTTCCGGGAACGTAGCGCAGTTCGGTCATGGTTTGCAGATCTGCTTTTTTAAACGTGCTCTCTTTGATCAAACCGCGAACGCGGATCTCATGCGGGGCGGCATCGGCGATTTCAACCTCGACCTGCGAAACCGGGGTATTACCGGCCCTGCCGTGCAGGGTGTAAATTTGCCCGTCCGCGGTGACCGGGTGCCCGGTCCACTCATAGCCACAGCGCACCATCATCTCGTTGAAACCATCCAGCCAGCCGAGACCATTGCGGCTTTCAAGATTGATATAAGCCGGGTTTACGACCTCTTTGACGGGAGAATTCCAACCCAGTCGGGTACCAAAACCTTCTACGTGCAGAAGGTTCATCCCACGGGTCGGGCTCAGGGTGATGGTGAGGCCATCTTTGCTGCTAATAATGATGACTTTGCTGCCTTCCTGCTTACCGCCGTGCAAGACTTTTTGCTCAATGCTGAACGTTTGGTCTTTAACTTTCAGCTCATCACTGGAAATCTTCCAGTTTCCTTTCTCTACGCTGCTTTCAGCGCTTGTCAGCACCCAGGTTTTAGCCGCTGCATGGCCAGAAATCAGTACCGCAAGGAGCGTAAAAGCGAATTTAATCTTCATATATTATCCTTTTTGCTGAAACGATTATTTTCTTTCGTAAGCAAATCTAATGTTTAGACAAAAAGGGAAATGTGATGTGCTTCACTGGAGATAAAAATAGGGGATTTTAACGATTATTATGCGGTATTGATCACGCACATGTTACATATTACCTAAGTTATTGCATGATTAATGTGACTTGCGTGCATCCTTGCTTTAACGATTCAGCTTTAAAGTAATAAAAAACCCCGCCGCGGCGAGGTTGAGAATAAGTTGTATAGAATGCTAAGTACTTATTATGCTTTCAGCACGTCCAGCGCGGCAGTGTAGTCCGGCTCGGTGGTGATTTCGTTAACCAGTTCGCTGAAGACGACAGTGTCGTTTTCATCAAGAACCAGTACAGCACGCGCAGCCAGACCTTTCAGTGGGCCTTCCGCGATGCTGACGCCGTATTTCTCGAGGAAATCTGCGCTGCGGAGGGTGGAGAGGGTAATAACGTTGCTCAGACCTTCGGCACCGCAGAAACGGGACTGGGCAAACGGCAGGTCAGCGGAAATGCACAGCACAACGGTGTTGTCCATTTCAGTCGCCAGCTGGTTGAATTTACGCACGGATGCGGCACAAACGCCGGTATCAATGCTTGGGAAAATGTTCAGTACTTTGCGTTTACCCGCAAACTGAGCCAGTGTGACGTCAGACAGATCTTTAGCCACCAGAGTAAAAGCCTGCGCTTTGCTGCCAGCCTGCGGAATGGAACCTGCAACAGCAACCGGGTTGCCCTGGAAATGAACGAGTTGTGACATAGATATCTTCCTGTTTACATATAGTTAACGTCGGGGCTAGTGTATGCCATCAGCGGATAACACGGCAAACCAAATTTTTCGCCTTTCCGGGCCGCAAGGAGTCAGTGATGAGAAGCGTTAAGGTCTATGAAGAAGCCTGGCCATTGCATACCCCGTTTGTGATCTCCCGCGGCAGCCGAAGTGAAGCCAGCGTGGTCGTGGTTGAAATCGAAGAAGAGGGAGTTAAAGGCGTCGGGGAATGTACGCCTTACCCGCGCTACGGAGAAAGTCCTGCGTCGGTGATGGCGCATATCATGACCCTGGTACCAGACCTGCAAAAAGGGCTCACACGCGAGGCGTTACAGCAGCGTTTGCCCGCCGGGGCAGCGCGCAACGCCATCGACTGTGCGCTCTGGGGCCTTGAGGCCGCTAAGCAGCAGCAATCGCTGACGACCTTACTCGGTGTGGCGCTGCCGGAGTCCGTCGTGACGGCGCAAACGGTGGTGATTGGTGAGCCGGAGCAGATGGCTGCCAGCGCAAAAGCGCTCTATGACGCGGGGGCCACGCTGTTAAAAGTGAAGCTCGACGATCGCCTGATCAGCGAGCGGATGGTCGCCATTCGCTCGGCGGTTCCCTCGGCCACGCTGATTGTTGACGCCAACGAGTCGTGGCATCCCGAGGGGCTTGCCGCGCGATGTCAACTGCTGGCTGACCTGGGCGTGGCGATGCTGGAGCAGCCTCTGCCAGCGAAGGATGATGCGGCACTGAAGAATTTTATCCATCCGCTGCCCGTCTGCGCGGACGAGAGTTGCCATACCCGCGAGAATTTGAGCGCGCTTAAGGGTAGCTATGAGATGGTCAATATCAAGCTCGACAAGACCGGCGGGCTGACAGAAGCGCTGGCCCTGGCGGCGGAAGCGCAGGCGCAGGGCTTTTCCCTGATGCTGGGATGCATGCTCTGCACATCCCGGGCAATCGGCGCGGCGCTGCCGCTGGTCAATCAGGTCCGTTTTGCCGATCTGGACGGCCCGACGTGGCTGGCGGTTGACGTTTCACCTGCGCTTAATTTTACCAGCGGCGTGCTTCATCTTTGAGGCTGCCAGCGCAGAAGCTCCATCATCGCTTTTAGGTAAATTTCGCTGGCTTCGTCGGAGGATATCGGCGGGAATTCAGCGGTGATGCAGGGCAGGCTTAAATCAGCGCACCAGCTTCCGAAGGACCCGGGGGTTTCATAACCCACGCTGGTGACGAGCGGCAGGGCGAAAGCCTGCGCCAGCCACACGCCCAGATCGGAGTGACGCGGATCTTCAATGCAGGCCAGCGGATCGTGGAAGGAGACAACCCATGCGGGGTGGATCTTATGGATAAGCTGGCAAAGCGCCTGCGTTTCCGGCTCCGAGCCGGGTTTGTCTCCCGTCAGCAGCACCACGTCCCGCTCCTCGGCTGAGCTGTTCCAGCGATAAACCGTTTCTCCGGCGCGCCAGTTTGCCGCCGGGAAATTGCGGTTCAGGTCGACCCCCCTCGCATTCGCCCGTAATCCAAGCTGACAGCCATCCGGATTCACGGCAAGAATCACATGATGACGCCGCAAGGAAGGCGTCAGCGTCCGCAGCGCGCAGGAAAGCGTGACGATGGACGAGTTCTCATCTCCGTGCGTGCCGGCAATGATCAAACCGCTGCTGCGATCGGCATCGGGCGCCGGGAACCAGATTAGCGATGCGCCTAAAAATGAGCGGCCATATTGCTCAGCGCCCGGCGGAAAGGCCCCGCGCTCCGCTCGTGGTCGGGTGATTGCCATACGAAATCCTGATAAAGAAGTCTCTACTGGCAGTGTTGTGCAAAACTCGCTGTTAATCAAATAGTTTCCGTGAAGGCTGAGAATTGCCTCAAATCACTATTCCGGACGAAGGTATTTGCATTTCTCTTTTTCGAAACAAATAATTACGCATCTGCTTGTTACCTGAATTCATTAAAGGGGATCTTATGAAGCATCCTGTTTCGCGTCTCTGTGCTGCACTGTACCTGTGCGGACTCTCTACACTCTCGTACGCTGCTGATGTGCCACAGGGCACGGTACTGGCGCAAAAACAGGAGCTGGTCAGGCATATTAAAGACGAACCGGCTTCGCTCGATCCGGCAAAAGCGGTGGGATTACCCGAGATTCAGGTGATTCGCGATCTTTTCGAAGGGCTGGTAAATCAGAACGAGAAAGGGGAACTGACCCCGGGCGTGGCGACGCGCTGGCAGAGCAACGATAACCGTATCTGGACGTTCACCCTGCGCGATAACGCAAAATGGTCTGACGGTACGCCCGTCACCGCGCAGGATTTTGTCTACAGCTGGCAGCGTCTGGTTGACCCGAAAACCACGTCTCCGTTTGCCTGGTTTGCGGCGCTGGCGGGCATCAACAACGCCCAGGCCATTATCGATGGCAAAGCGGCGCCTGACACCCTGGGCGTGACGGCGGTGGATGCCAGAACCTTACGCGTCCAGCTGGACAAACCGCTACCGTGGTTTAGCAACCTGACGGCAAACTTTGCCTTCTATCCGGTGCAAAAAGCGAACATTGAAAGCGGCAAAGAGTGGACGCGTCCGGGCGCCCTGGTGGGCAATGGCGCATACGTCCTGAACGACCGCGTGGTGAATGAAAAACTGGTTGTCGTTCCGAATACTCACTACTGGGACAATGCGAAAACTGTCCTGAAAAAAGTGACTTTCATTCCGATTAATCAGGAATCGTCCGCCACCAAACGCTATCTGGCGGGGGATATTGATATCACCGAATCGTTCCCGAAAAACCTGTATCAGAAGCTCCTGAAGGACATTCCGGGGCAGGTTTATACGCCGCCTCAGCTCGGGACCTATTACTATGCGTTTAACACGCAAAAGGGCCCGACGGCCGATGCCCGGGTTCGTCTTGCCCTGAGCATGACCATCGATCGTCGCATTATGGCTGAAAAGGTATTAGGTACCGGTGAGAAGCCGGCCTGGCATTTCACGCCTGACGTGACGGCGGGTTTTACCCCTGAGCCTTCACCGTTCGAGCAGATGTCCCAGCAGGAGCTGAATGCCCAGGCGAAAACCTTGCTACAGGCTGCAGGTTACGGTCCTCAGCGTCCGCTGAAGTTGACCCTGCTGTACAATACCTCGGAAAACCATCAGAAAATCGCCATTGCGGTGGCGTCCATGTGGAAGAAAAATCTCGGTGTGGATGTCAAACTGCAAAACCAGGAGTGGAAAACTTATATCGACAGCCGTAATACCGGCAATTTTGATGTGATCCGCGCGTCATGGGTAGGCGATTACAACGAGCCGTCGACCTTCCTGTCCCTGCTGACCTCAACCCACAGCGGCAATATCTCGCGTTTCAATGAACCGGCCTACGATAAAATTATCCACCAGGCAACGCTGGAAACCACGGCGAAAGCGCGTAATACGGACTACAACATGGCGGAGAAAATCCTCATGGAGAAAGCGCCCATCGCGCCAATTTATCAGTACACCAATGGTCGTCTGATTAAGCCCTGGGTGAAAGGTTATCCTATCAATAACCCGGAAGACGTGGCGTATAGCCGGACAATGTATATTGAGAAGCACTGACGGTTAACGAGAACTGGCGCATTCGCGCGCCAGTTCTGCAGTACGCGGTATCGCTTCATCCGTTCTGCATGGCCCGATGCCGGGTCTCTATTATTCTAATAATGCACTAAACTTCGCCAGCCACTGCGGATGCGCGGGCCAGGCGGGAGCCGTCACCAGGTTGCCGTCTACATGGGCCTGATCGATGCCGATAGCGGCATAGTGTCCACCCGCGAGGCGTACCTCAGGCGCACAAGCCGGATAGGCGCTACAGGTTCGCCCTTTCAGGATGCCTGCGGCAGCGAGCAGCTGCGGGCCGTGGCACACTGCAGCAATCGGCTTACGCGCGGCGTCAAATGCCTGCACCAGCTTTAACACATCCTCATTTAGCCGCAGATACTCGGGCGCTCTCCCGCCAGGGATGAGCAGCGCGTCGTAGTCCTGCTCTTTTACAGCGGAGAAGTCGGCGTTGAGGACAAAACGGTGACCGGGTTTTTCGCTATAGGTCTGGGCGCCGTCAAAGTCATGGATTGCCGTCATGATGTAGTCGCCCTTCAGTTTATCGGGGCAGACCGCATCCACCTGATGGCCAATCATCTGCAAAGCCTGAAAAGGCACCATGGTTTCGTAATCTTCGGCGTAATCGCCAACTAGCATCAGGATCTTCTTGCTCATCATTCCTCACCTTTTTCAATAAAGATGATTAAGATATAGCCTGGCATGGCTGAATTGCCGGAAATAAAAAAGCCCGTCAGAGCACGGGCAACATAAGCAAATGTATAAGTGATTCGTTATCAACATTTTTGGAGGATAACGCCGCGTATTTTACGCGGCTGTAAGAGAAGCAGATACCTGACATATTCGGTAGGTGAAACAAGCGATTAAACGTGCGTTACGGTGCTTCGAAAGTCGGGTAAAGGCTATTTTCAAGAAATTCGACGAGATACCAGATCTCACCGCTAAAAATAAACCAGAAGCCAAATATAATAAGGAGTAAAATAATTAAGGTGAGTATTATTTCGGTTTTTCCCATTGCAGCTTTAACCCACCTGAAGCTAATTGATTCGAGGTGGGCATTGTAGCGGGGCTTTCCTGGATACTCCAGTTTCATGCAGCAAGGACTTTATTGCGTCCGTCATTTTTTGCGCGATACAGCGCATCGTCCACACGCTTAAACAGCTCGTCAATACTCTCCCCCTGATTGTGCCGCGCCACGCCAATGCTGACGGTAAAGCGAGGCAAGCCGGGGATCGTAATGCGGGCAACGGCCGCACGGATCGACTCGGCAATCTGCAACGCGGTATCAAGAGAGGTATGCGGCAGCAGGATGACGAACTCTTCACCCCCCCAGCGGAACACCATGTCGTTCTCCCGGCTACAGGCTTCCAGCGTTCGCGCGAGGGCGATAAGCACCTCATCCCCTTTCAGATGACCGAACAGATCGTTAATGTTTTTGAAATGGTCGGTATCCACCAGCAGCAGGCTAAATTGCTGCTGCGCAGGAAGTTTATTCAGGTTGCTTTGATCGGTAATTGTGTAGAACTGCCGCCGGTTGAGTAGCCCGGTCATGGAGTCACGTAACGCCGCATGTTCCAGCTCCTGCTCCAGCCTTTTTTGCTCGGTGATGTCGTGGATGATGCACAGCATCAGCTTGTCACCGTAGATCTCAATGGGCCCGGCATACGTCTGAACGTGGCGGGTGGAGCCATCGGCAAGGCGGTGAACAAAATTAAGCGGCTTATGTCCGCCGGGCAGCGCGGCAATCGCAGTCATAATGGGCATTACATCCCGGCCCAGGGTATTGATTTCCCAGGTATGTTTACTGCACATATCATCATGCGAATAACCATAAAAATTGAGCGCGGCCAGATTCGCATCGACGATTTGGCCATCGCGGGCGGGATCGATTAGCAGCATCGGGGCGCTGTTGGTCAGAAAAAAGCGCGCGTAAAAACCCTGTTTTTTCCGCCGGTAGGTGGCGGAACGGCTGGCCTTCAATCCTGAGAGTATTTGTGGGGAGATTCCCTCGAAAACAATCACATCTCCCCAGGGAGCGTAGTGGGCAAGTGAGAGCCGACAGCTTAACGAGGTATCCTGTCCATCCCGGCTTAGCGTCCAGATTTCGACGATCTCCTGCTCTGTTTTCAGCTCAGGTACATACATCGACAGGAGGGTTTGCGCACTGGCAGAGTAGATCCCTTTGCGCAGGTCATCGAGCGTTTTATCCCCCATAACCTGCGTTGCGGCTACATTCGCAAAAATGATTTGTTCCGACACGGGTGAAATGAGCCACACGGGTGTTTTAATTACATTCAACGCATCAAAACAAGGTTGTGACATAGGCATTTCCTGTTCATCGGCACAGTGTGGCCGACAGTCATGACAGAATTGACTCGCGTGTACTCCTTTGAAACATACTCCACTTAACCCCGTCAGGCATGATTTTTTTGTGAAATAAATGTGGAGTCCGTTTGAATTTTATTAATGGGTATAATTTGCTTATCGGAGTTTATTTGCAGAAGCAGCCACGGCACCTGTTCGGCAGGTAAGGGGCGGGAAAAAAGGTAGCCCTGCAGATAATCGCAGCCGAGACGGGTGAGGACCGCCTGCTGTTCTTCCGTTTCGATCCCTTCTGCCACCACATTCATCTCCATGGTCCTGGCGATACTGATGATGGTTTCAACCAGCTTGTAGCTTTTTTCATTTTCCAGCATCGAGGTTACAAAGCTTTTGTCGATCTTGAGTTCTTTAGCCGGAAGCACGCTCAGCATCAGCAGGTTGGAATAGCCCGTACCAAAATCATCAATCGAGACGGTGATCCCCGCGTGATTAAACGCATTGAGCAACTCAATGCTGCGGTCGAGATTTTTAAGCGCGGTGCTCTCGGTT
This sequence comes from Enterobacter sp. ECC-019, assembly GCF_043974075.1. Taxonomy (NCBI): domain Bacteria; kingdom Pseudomonadati; phylum Pseudomonadota; class Gammaproteobacteria; order Enterobacterales; family Enterobacteriaceae; genus Enterobacter; species Enterobacter sp. ECC-019. The sequence goes on along the minus strand of NZ_CP143759.1, from coordinate 3,259,429 downwards.
ACCTCAAGGATCAGCCGGGACGGAGACAAGTTATATTTTTCCAGCATCGACGAAATGACAAGGAAAATGTCCGGCTGTTCGAACTGGACGGGGGATAGGTTAAGCGACAACGTCCACTGGCTGAACCCTTGTTCAGTCCAGAAATGAAGCTGTCGGCATGCCGCTTCAATGGCCCAGTTACCTACCGGAATAATTAAGCCCGTTTGCTCCAGCGAGGGGATAAACAGATTAGGTAACACAACCCCTTGCTCAGGATGTCGCCAGCGCAGAAGGGCTTCAAAACCGTGAATGGTTTTCTCTTCCGCATGCCAGGTTGGCTGGTACCACAGTTCAAACTGATCGCGTTCAAGCGCCTGAGAAAGCTCCTGCAGGAAACCAGGTTTCGCCGGGATCGCTGTTGACATCTCGGCCCGGTAAATCGCCCAGCCATTGCGGCCATCTTCTTTAACATGATGTAAGGCTGCATCCGCCTTGAGCTTCAGCTCGTGCAGCGTTTCGCCATCCTGAGGATAGAGGCTGACGCCCGCGCTAATCGTCGTGCTCATTGTATGTCCGCAGATAGACAGAGGGCGTCGTACATCCCCCAGCAACGCGGTGAGCAGGGCATTGAGCTTGTCGTCATCACATTCAGGCACCAGCAGGATAAAGGCGTCTCCTCCCAGCCTTGCCAGGGTCATCTCACGTGTGAGCCGGGCCGTGATGCGCTGCGCGACGGTGATCAATAGCTCATCACCGACGCTGTGACCCCAGGTGTCGTTAACGCGTTTGAAGTGATCGACATTCAGGAAAATAACGGCAAATGGTTTCTTGCTCAGCAGCGCGCTGCGCAGACAATCCTGCATGCGGAGATCCATCTGGTGGCGGTTTGCGAGCCCGGTGAGCGCGTCAAAACGCGCCTGCAGCTCAAGCTGGCGGTTGAGCTGCTGCAGATTATCCGTTAGCCGGCTGGTGCGCCGGTGAGAATCGATAAGTGAAATGATTAACATCAACCCGAGCAGGCAGAGCGTGGTGACTGAAACCCAGATGGATAACCCCAGCTCGCCAATCCCACCGGGTAGGGTATGCGCCATTTCCTGAAACTGCGCGGCACTCATGCCGGTATAGTGCATCGCACAAATCGCGGCGCCCATAATGAAGGCCGCGAGAATGCGATCGATAAAGACGCCTTTGTGTTTATCCCGCAGACGGAAAGCCAGCCACAGCGCCGTGCCGGAGGCAACAACGGCAATAACCACGGATACTGCCACAATGCGGCGATCCCAGATGATGCTGCCATCCAGCATCAGGGCCGCCATACCGATGTAGTGCATAGACACCACGCCAGCGCTCAGGATTGCCGTGGCGAGGATCAGTCGAAAGGGAGAACGTTTTTTGCCCGTGACGGCAATATTAAGGGCCGTGGCCGAAGCACCTACTGCGACGCCCAGTGACGCAAGGGTTAACCAGAGGTCGTAGCTCATCATCATGGGCATTTGCATCGACAGCATGCCGATAAAGTGCATCGACCAAATGCCAATACCCAGCGTAACCCCACCGGCAATGCGCCAGAACAGGGCAGCCTTGCGGCTGGAAAGGGGGATCTTTCCGGCGCTGTCCAGCGCCACAAAGGAGGCGATAAACGCCACCAGATAAGAGATAGCGATTAACACAGGGTCCCACGATATATTGAGCATTATGCAATCCCACGCCTGAGAGGGTTACCGATTTCGCCTGCCGGGTACATCTTTATCGGGCAACGAACATGCGCATTCAAACCATATTAGTTATTTATCGTGAACAATGACCAGTCATATTAATACTCTAAAACTTATTAAGAATATAAAATATATTCTTTTGTTAATGTATTAAGCATTGCTAAACAAAAACGAATAACTGTAGCAAAGCTCCTTAAATATGAGGGCGATCGTATCGTCTCACCGCGGGCGATACTATCGCTTAAGATGGCGGGAGACCAGTATCACAGCATCCTGCGCAGAACATTTTCACTAATACGCTCTTTTTATCTGACTTAAGACAAATCACAGGATGCTAACGGCGAAACCAAAAACAAGTGTCGTTTGCGATGAAAAAATTCTGAGCCAATGCTATAAGTCTTAATGCCGACAAAAATATAAAACGTGGATATTATCATGCTAAAAAATATTAGTGTCAGGACCTTTGTTATGGGGTTCCTTTTATCTCTTTTTTTGGTGAATGCAGGTGTCGTTGTTCTATTTTCCAGCAATCCTTCTCTCTTTATTTCGCTTAATGTCACCAACTTCGTTGCGCTATTTTTGCTCTGGGTCTATATGACGAAGTTCCTTGTGAAGCCGATCAATACGGTGAAGAAAAGTATTGAAGAGGTGACAGCAGGTAACCTTGGCGTCTCTATCCCTGAGTTTGGCAATAACTGTGCGGGCCGACTCATCCCGGGGATAAACAGTCTTTCCGGCAACATTGCGACGCTGGTGCGCGAGATCAGGGCGTCATCGCAAACCGCCATGACCTTATCGGATCAACTCTCGGCACGTAGCGCTCAGCTTTCGGTTAAAACTGAGCAGCAGTCTGCGTCTTTAGTGCAAACCGCAGCCAGCATGGAGCAAATGGCCGCGAGCACCAGGAACAATGCCGATAACACCCGCCTGGCGAGCGAGCAGGCCACTGTGGCGACGTTACAGGCGCGCAAGGGCGGCGAGCTCATGGGGCAGGTCGCCAGCAATATGCAGTCCATTACCGAATGCGCACAACAGATGACGGAGATTATTACGCTGATCGATGGCATTGCATTCCAGACGAATATTCTGGCGCTTAACGCGGCCGTTGAGGCGGCAAGGGCGGGCGATCATGGAAAAGGGTTTTCTGTGGTTGCGGAAGAGGTAAGACACCTGGCGCACCGCAGCGCAGAGGCCGCAAAGAATATCAAAACGCTGATTGACGTCACCAGCAATAACGTCACCCAGGGGGCCAGCGTTGTGTCACAGGCAGAGAAAAATATGCATGAAATTGTCACCGGCGCTGGGAATGTCAGCCGGTTGATGGACGACATTTCCGCATCGACGTCAGAGCAGGAGAAAGGAATCTCTCAGATTACGCTGGCGCTATCGGAGCTGGAGCGGGTCACGCAAAGTAACGTGGCAATGGCAGAAGAACTCAACGGTTCCTCTGATGTACTGCGCAATCAGGTGATTGAGCTGCAGGCCCGAACGCGTAATTTCAGACTCGACCCGGGTTCCTCTTCCTTATCATCTACCGGCTCGCCATCCTTCCTTCAGCGGCCAGAGCACTCAATGTGACATAATCTCAAAGCCTGGTATGTCAGGCCCTTTTACGCCTCTGGCCAATTCCTGAGCGATTTCAGCGCGATGGGAAACATAGTTGTTGCTTAAGCCCTGATGGAAGCTAGACTGACACCGAAAGAGCTAAAAAGGTGGAGGCGCTGTGGAAAGCATTAAAGGATCTGAACTTAACGTTCCAGACGCAGTTTTTGCGTGGGTGCTGGATGGTCGCGGCGGTGCGCGACCGCTGGAAGATAATGATGTGATCGACAGTGCGCATCCCTGCTGGCTACATCTGAACTACACCCATACGGACAGCGCTGACTGGCTGGCCTCGACCCCGCTCCTGCCTAACAACGTGCGCGATGCGCTGGCGGGCGAAAGCCTGCGGCCCCGCGTGAGCCGAATGGGTGACGGTACGCTGATCACCCTGCGCTGCATTAACGGCAGCACCGATGAACGTCCGGACCAGCTGGTTGCGATGCGTGTTTATATGGACGATGGGCTGATTGTCTCCACCCGGCAGCGTAAAGTCCTCGCGCTGGATGACATCGTCAACGATCTGAAAGAGGGCACCGGACCAGTCGACTGCGGCAGCTGGCTGGTGGACGTGTGTGACGCGCTTACCGATCATGCGAGCGAGTTTATTGAAGAGCTTCACGACAAAATCATCGACCTGGAAGATAACCTGCTCGATCAGCAGATCCCGCCACGCGGTTTTCTGGCCCTGTTGCGTAAGCAGTTGATTGTGATGCGCCGCTATATGACGCCACAGCGCGACGTTTACGCACGTCTTGCCAGCGAAAGGCTCACCTGGATGAATGACGATCAGCGACGCAGAATGCAGGATATTGCCGACAGGCTGGGCCGCGGGCTGGACGAGATTGATTCCTGTATTGCCAGAACGGCGGTGATGGCGGACGAGATCGCGCAGGTGATGCAGGAGTCGCTTTCGAGGAGAACCTATACGATGTCCCTGATGGCGATGGTCTTTCTACCCAGCACGTTTCTTACCGGGCTGTTTGGCGTGAACCTGGGGGGAATTCCGGGTGGCGCTTATCGCTACGGCTTTACCGCGTTTTGCGTCATGTTAGTTGTTTTGATTGGTGGTGTTGCATGGTGGTTGCATCGTAGTAAATGGCTGTAAATTTACGCTTTTTTCAGCTTTTACCGGGTTCAAAACGCTCTTTTAATTGAGCGAAGTCAATAAACATCTACCCCGTAAGGTGCAATATTACTCCCGCAGGTGAATGCAACGTCAAGCGATGGGCGTTGCGCTCCATATTGTCTTACTTCCTTTTTTGAATTACTGCATAGCACAATTGATTCGTACGACGCCGACTTCATAGTCGGCTTTTTTTTGCCTCCTGATTCTCAGCGTCTACCCTAAAAGGGACGACAGCAAATTCTGGAGGGAATGATGAGCATCCTGAACGCTCTGCTACTGCAACAATCGCGTCAATCCGATCCTATCCCCAGCGATCCGGTGCCAATGCCCGATCCCATCCCGCGCCCGCAGCCAATGCCCGACCCGCCGCCAGATGAAGAACCGATTAAATTGTCGCATCGAACCGCGAGATCTGCGAGGATACGCGCCATCTGACCGCAAAGATGACCACGAGAGATTATTGTGACCGCTTTTTCTACCCTGAATGTTCTGCCCGCAGCCCAACTCGATAACCTCAACGAGTTGGGATACCTCACGATGACGCCTGTTCAGGCGGCCGCGTTGCCCGCAATCCTCGAGGGCCGTGACGTGCGCGTGCAGGCGAAAACGGGCAGCGGGAAAACGGCGGCATTTGGCCTTGGCCTGTTGCAGCACATCGATGCGGCGCTTTTTCAGACCCAGTCTCTGGTGCTGTGCCCGACCCGCGAACTGGCAGACCAGGTTGCGGGCGAACTGCGTCGCCTGGCGCGTTTCCTGCCCAACACCAAGATTTTAACCCTCTGTGGCGGACAGCCGTTCGGCGCACAGCGTGATTCACTTCAGCATGCGCCGCACATTATTGTCGCCACGCCTGGCCGCCTGCTGGATCATCTGCAAAAAGGCACCGTCTCGCTGGATGCGTTACAAACGCTGGTGATGGATGAGGCAGACAGGATGCTGGATATGGGCTTCAGCGATGCGATTGACGAGGTGATCCGTTTCGCCCCGGCCGATCGTCAGACGCTGCTGTTCTCCGCGACCTGGCCGGAGGCCATCGCCGCCATCAGCGGGCGCGTGCAGAAAAATCCGCTCACAATTGAAATCGACAGCGTAGATGCGCTGCCCGCTATCGAGCAGCAGTTCTTTGAAACCTCGCAGCAGGGGAAAATTTCGCTCCTGCAGAAATTGCTGAGCCAGCATCAGCCTGCGTCCTGCGTGGTGTTCTGTAATACCAAAAAAGACTGTCAGTCGGTCTGTGATGCCCTGAATGCCGCCGGCCAGAGCGCATTGTCGCTGCATGGCGATCTGGAGCAGCGCGATCGCGATCAGACGCTGGTCCGCTTCGCTAACGGCAGCGCCCGCGTTCTTGTCGCAACCGACGTCGCTGCGCGCGGTCTGGACATTAAATCCCTTGAGCTGGTGGTGAACTTTGAGCTGGCGTGGGATCCTGAAGTCCACGTGCACCGTATTGGCCGTACCGCACGTGCAGGAAATAGCGGTCTGGCGATCAGCCTCTGCGCACCGGAAGAGGCGCAGCGCGCTAATATTCTGTCTGAGATGCTGCAGATTAAGCTGAACTGGATGAATGCCCCTGCTGGCGTCAGCCTGGTGCCGCTGGAAGCCGAAATGGCAACGCTGTGTATTGATGGCGGTAAAAAAGCCAAGATGCGTCCAGGGGACGTATTAGGCGCGCTGACCGGGGATGTGGGTCTGGACGGGGCGGATATCGGTAAGATTGCGGTCCATCCGGCGCATGTCTACGTAGCGGTTCGCCAGGCTGTAGCCCATAAGGCATGGAAGCAGCTGCAGAACGGGAAAATTAAGGGTAAAACCTGTCGCGTACGCCTGCTGAAATAAAGAATCAAGCGTCTCAGAAGATGTTTCTGAGACGCTCATCGCTTACTTCACTTCAAGTACGTTCAGACGCAACTCTTCAAACTGATTGTCATCTTCTTCCGGCTGCCAGCCAGCTGGTTGCATGGGAATATCTTCCCGGTCAAACGCCAGATCGCCGCCATTCACCACGTCTGAGTCATGGTTTATGCCTTTGAAGTCGAACAACTCCACATCAGCGAGATGGGAAGGGACGACGTTCTGCATCGCACTGAACATGGTTTCGATACGACCCGGATAACGCTTATCCCAGTCGCGCAGCATGTCGCCAATCACCTGACGCTGCAGGTTCGGCTGAGAACCGCAGAGGTTACATGGAATGATCGGGAACCCTTTCGCCTGAGAAAACCGCTCAATGTCTTTTTCACGACAGTAGGCAAGCGGGCGGATCACAATGTGTTTGCCGTCATCACTCATCAGTTTAGGCGGCATGCCTTTCATCTTGCCACCGTAGAACATATTGAGAAACAGGGTTTGCAGGATATCGTCGCGGTGATGGCCCAGCGCAATTTTGGTCGCGCCCAGCTCCGTCGCGGTACGATACAGAATGCCGCGGCGCAGGCGAGAGCAGAGTGAGCAGGTGGTTTTCCCTTCCGGGATTTTCTCTTTCACAATGCCGTAGGTGTTCTCTTCGACGATTTTGTACTCAACGCCCAGCTTCTCGAGGTATTCCGGCAGAATATGCTCCGGGAAACCCGGCTGTTTCTGGTCAAGGTTGACCGCCACCAGGGAAAATTTCACCGGTGCACTTTGCTGAAGATTACGCAGGATCTCCAGCATGGTGTAGCTGTCTTTACCCCCTGACAGGCAAACCATGATGCGATCGCCTTCTTCAATCATGTTGAAGTCTGCAATGGCTTCGCCGACGTTACGGCGCAGTCGCTTTTGCAGTTTGTTCAGGTTGTATTGCTCTTTTTTGTTAATTTCTTGATTCTCTTGCATTTAGTACTACCTTCGGAGCCAGCAGGGGCAAAATTGTATGCCGCGTATGGTACGGATTCCGGCGGCGAATACCAGCACGTTTTGCAGCGGGGTTATATCTGGCGTGGCAACGCTGTCAGGGTGCGCTGTGATTTCAAAACCTCTATAGCATCTTACTCGTCCTGGTTTTCCATATTTGTTATATGACGGCAGGGAACTTATATGGCATAAGAGCGTTAAACGAACATAAAAAGGAACGACGTTATGTCGCTTTATGACCTCAAAACCGAAGCACTTGCATTACCGGAGACCTGGCATTCTCTAGTATTAGGCCGCATTGGAACTGCGAATCTCAAAGTTTTACGAATGGATGAACGCTCAGTGATTGAAGAGGTTCATGAGTATGACGAGGGGTTACTGGTCATTGATGGACGTCTGGAGCTGAGCGTGAAAGGTAAAAAAATCTCTGTAACGCCTGGGCAGCTGTATGTAGCCAAAGCTGGCACTCCCCATACTGTAGAAACAGGCAGTTTTGGCACCCTGGTTATCATTGATTTACCCGAAACGGAAGTGGCCTCACGTTAAGCGGCTTGCGATGAAGTTACTGATTGTCAGGGTTGTTCGACGTGCTGATCCAAACTTTAATTAGACTCAACGTAATCAACCCCATCATAACGGCAACAGTGGTTACTATAATATAAGATGTCATGAGATAATCTTCCTGGTAAGCGTCTTCATTTGACTCATTTCTTTTGCATTAGTTCCAGCAAAGAGCAAAATTTCAATGAAAAGAAGTGTCGGGTTTTAGTTTGTTTTATGTAAATAAAAAGGAGGTGGAGTATAACTGCAGACTTTATAAAAAAGGCCTGCATTTAGCAGGCTTTAATAGTTAGGCATTTTGATTATTTTAATTCAATAGATAAAGCCGAAGACGCAGATCACAAATGGATTTTTGCGGCATCAAGTATCTTCTGAGAGGTGAGTTCTCTATCAGAGGCAACGTAGACAAAGCTGCGATCTCCGGTTAACGATGGGAAACCAGCAGACATAATCTGAAGGTATATTTCTTCTCCATCCGGATACTCCTGCCTTACAGACGTAACGCCTTGTTGTACCGTGACAACTTTACCTGGTTTCCCATTGAAAAAAACGATGACATTCTTCATAAACCACCCTGTGTTTTTTGGGAACATTCGAAAACTAAAGCAAGCATTTTTTAGCTTTAACGTGTATTGTGGCAGTCCGTAAAATCAGGAGATGCCTATGTCTGGACGTAAAAATACACAATCCCGTCGAAATCATTTAGTCAAATGTCCATGCCCAAATTGCTCTAAAGATTCAGAGCATAGTTTTAATCGCGTGCAAAAGGGCGCTCAACTTGTCTGCCCGTACTGCCACGCTTTGTTTAAAACTACTCAACGATTCTAAACCAAAGTAGTGGACAAATGAGTTAGCTTTGAGTTTTAGACTACTCGTGCACCAGTTCTGCACTTCATCACATTGGTTAGCGCACTCGTTAAGAAAATATGCTGGCTGTTGATATGAATAACAGTCATATAATCCAGGGCCCGTTTACACAGGAAACCTTATTGGTAATCACGGGCCATTGATAATATTATCTATCCAGAAGAATGACATTTGCAGCAGCAGGGCCTTTATCGCCGCTTAGAATCGCAAATTCGACTTTCTGACCTTCAAATAGTGTATTAAAGCTTTCTCCCTGCAGGGCAGAGAAACGAACAAGAACATCTTTACTGCCATCAAGCGGGGAGATAAAGCCAAAGCCTTTATCTTCATTAAACCACTTAACCAGACCTTGAATTCTTGAAGACATAAATACTCCTTTTAAAGACTTTTTAAGTGATAATAAATGGCAAAACGTATGGGCTCAAAAGGAGGGGATATCAGTGATAGCGCCTGGTTATGAGGGCTGTCTGGTAAAATAGTGTCTTCGGTATTACATCGAACTAACTAAATCATTAAGGCACGGACTGAGTTGATAAGCAAATATTATTTTAGCCATCTGGGTGGCTGTTTAAAAAGGTTAGCTAAAACAAGTATTTCCTGTATGATTGACGTTCGATTACTACAAGGAAATTATTTGTCTCGTAAAATGACAGGAATTGTCAAAAGTTTTGACTTCAAAAGCGGGAAAGGTTTTATCAGTCCCTCTGATGGCCGAAAAGATGTTGTTCTACATATCTCCGCATTAAATAATAGCGAAAATCAATCCTTAAAACCAGGCGTTCGCGTTGAGTTTTATCGCATAAATGGGCTTAGTGGCCCGATGGCGGCTAACATATTTCTTTCTTGAAGTATGATTTATATGAAACTGATGTGGAATGAGGTTATCCAGATATCAGCCTTACTCTCTGAAACATTTCTAAGATAGCGTATAATGGGTCTTCGAAAAAACACCAACAACCCAGTGGCGCGTGCTATGTCCCTCAATCGCTTTTGTTACTTACTCCTGATATTCGCTGCGATCGGCAGTCTTTTATCGTCGAATCCTGTGGTCGTGTGGTTTCTGCTGATCAATGTGCTGACGATGATCATGTATGGTGCCGATAAAATGGCGGCGCGGAAGGGGATGCGCCGGGTTCCGGAAGCGACGTTGCTGGTATTTGGCGTGACCGGAGGTTGGACTGGCGCCATCGTGGGGCAACAACTCTTTCGCCATAAAACCCAAAAGCAGCCCTTCAAAACCTACTTTTTCATCAGCGTTGTGGTCAGTATCGCCATGATGGCGGCGGTTTACCATTTTTCGTCTTATTCTCCCTTATATTAATCCCTCCGTTACTGCCAATAGTAGTAGGACTATTCTTAAGAGGTTGCTGTTTTTTGCACAATCTGAATAATACGTGTAACAACACGGAAGACAACATCCCATGAAAATAGAATCTATTATGCTGGCAGTGCTGGTGGTCTTTTCTGCACCTTCCTGGTCTGCATTTCAGGAGCGGGAATATAATACCTGGTATATCAAAAATGCCGTCCTTTATGATATGACTCAAACCTCGGAAGGTTTCCCGGTTATGGTGAGTGTTTCTCAGCCTGGGAGAAAATCTGCTAATTTGTTGGTGTCATATATTACTGAAGGTCGCTGTGGTGAGAACAACCAGTCACTTAATGTGAATGGTAAAGTGCTGCCCGCCAGGTATGATTGTGTCCAGGTAGGACAGAACAGAATTGAACATTTTTCAGTGGTTGATTCGGACAGCGTCAATGGTATGGTGACGTATCTGAAATCAGATTTCACTATTCTTCTGCAAAACGATATCAAGATTTGGGCTGCAAACATCAAAACGCCAAAATACGGTTTGACGCCGCGATTCTAAACATGGAATGCCTGTGTTTCGACAGGCATTTTTTTGGATGCAACGCAATCATTTCTAAAATAATAGTTTTAACACAATACTAATCAATATTAAGGGTAAGTGGCCCTGTTTTTTTACATGTCTAAATGTACTGTATACTAAATGGTACAAAATAATATAAATAAACGTTGTCAAATCTTCATTGCTTTATGGATAAAGCGCTCTATCAGACTTACGCTTGCTAACACCTTTTAGTTGTTCAACACATCTTTATTGGTAAGGAGCAGAAAATGTCACAGCGTAACAGTCTGGATTTACTAAGCCGTAAAGAAGGAATGTGTTTGTTAGAGCAAAGCATGGGTTTTGTCTGGCAGGCTGCACTTCGGGCGGTCGCGGTATTAGGCGTCGCAGATCTTCTGGTTGAAGGAAAAAAATCCGTTAAACAACTGGCTAAGGAACTGAAAGTCGACGTTGACTATCTTCATCGAATCATGCGCTTATTGTCCTCTCGTGGCGTTTTCAACGAATTATCTGAAGCTGAATACAGTCTTAGCCATTCAGCACAATTCCTGCGTTCTGACCATGAATTTTCTTTGCGTGCGGCGGTGCTCATGCTGACAGACCAAACATTCTGGCAGCCAGCAGCTAAAATGGATGAGATATTGCAAGGCAAACCTGTTTTTAATGAATTGTTTGGTAAGCCTTTTTACGATTACTGGCAGCATGACGATAGGGACGCTGACAGCAACATTTTTCATGCCGGTATGGCCTCTATGTCATCCGTAGAGAATGAAGTCATTGTTGATAGCTATTGGTTCTCTCAAAACGCTGTCGTTGCCGATATCGCCGGTGGTCTGGGTAACTTATTGTTGGCCGTTTTACGTCGAAATCCGACCCTAACGGGGATCCTTTTTGATCAAAAAGACGTGCTTGAGCGGAATCGACTGTACCTGTTAAATGATAATCGTCGATGGGAAACCGTTGAGGGCAGTTTTTTTGAAGCCTGCCCTGTAGCGGACATCTACCTACTCAAATATATTTTGATGGACTGGCCTGATGAGAAGGCCGTTCAGATACTTCAATGCTGCAGAAATGCTATGAAAGAAACCTCCCGATTATTAATTTTTGAGCCACTGATTAAAAAAGAAAATAATGAGCAGGGACGATTTGAAATTGACCTTCTTCTGTTAACAAGCTTTGATGGCGGACGGGCACGGACAGAGTCTGCGTATCAGGCCTTGTTTGAACAGACCAATCTGAAGTTGAACAAAATAATAGACACCCGTTCGTATCTGTCGATTTTAGAAGTCGTACCTGTCTGAACTGTTTAAATGATATTCACAGAGCACGTGTCCGGCATTCCGTTTTACTGTATTCCTGCTACGCTTGTTTGTTGTACCAGGAGCATGAATATGAAAAACAAAGATGAACAAACCGGATTAGTGGGGCTGGCGATTGGGGCCGCCGTTATTGGGCTGGTTTCAGCGCAGAAACCGATCCATCGCAACAGTATTGTCGATGAGCTGGTCAGGCTCGGCAGGCAAAAAGGCGATGGTGTAGAAGACGAGGTTTTCGTGAAAGCAGCAGAATTGGTGAGAAAAGGGGTATAGCTCATGTCTGAAAGACGTAATGCGAAGTGCCATTGCGCGTTCTAATCCAAATGAATACGGTGTGAACGCCGCATGTTTTGAAAGCGTTTCTCCGGTTGATTTCCCTCAGGTAACGGTGATGGACGGTGTCAACCATCCCACGGATGGGGAAAGTGGAGTATTTGGCTATCGAGACCCCTGAGTCAGGGGATAAAAAGCCTCAGCCTGTGAAAAAATAACGCGACCTTTGCGTTTATCCGCCACCGGCACTGCTGGTGGCTTTTTGTTTTCAGGGAACATAGTTAACTGCCATCCAGATGGTTTAATAGCGCGCCGAGATGCCCGACAATATCACCAAAATCAAAAATTAACGCCATCCACAGCACGGCTAAAAGGGTAAGTACGGCAAGGGATACACGACTAAACAACGCTGTTATCCTTAGTGACGAAAGGGCTATCACCTGAGTTTAACCAGCTTTCTTTCAACTTACCCTCAACCAACCCCTTTCTGAAACTGTCTTTTGTGACGGACTTCAAAAAAACGAGCCCGCATCATAATGCGGGCTCTGGCAATCAGAACTGGTAAACCAGACCTAACGCGACGACATCATCCGTGCCAATGCCGTTGTTTTTGTAGAAGCTGTCATCTTCATCCAGCAGGTTGATTTTGTAATCAACGTAGGTGGACATGTTTTTATTGAAGTAGTAGGTCGCGCCTACGTCAGCATATTTAACCAGATCCTGATCGCCCTGACCGTTGCCCAGGTCCTTACCTTTAGACTGCAGGTAGGAAAGGGTTGGACGCAGGCCGAAGTCGAACTGGTACTGCGCGGTCACTTCAAAGTTCTGGGTTTTGTTCGCCACGGCGTCGGTATTATCACCATACGGGGTCATATTGCGGGTTTCAGAATACATTGCCGCCAGGTAGATGTTATTGGCGTCATATTTCAGACCCGCAGTCCATGCATCCGCTTTGTCACCACCCGCTGTGGTATTCATCACCTGCTCATTGGTACGGTCAGAAGAGGTGTAGGCGGCACCCGCAGTAATTCCCATGCCAAAGTCATAGGTGGTAGATATACCGAAGCCATCACCATTCTCGTGACGCGTGTCGCGACCGTTGTTGGTGCCTTCCTGATTGTTGCTGGCATCTTCATTCTTGCCCTGATACTGCAGCGCAAAGTTCAGACCCTGCACCAGACCATAGAAGTCGGTGTTGCGGTAGGTTGCCACGCCGTTGGCGCGGCCCGTCATGAAGTTGTCTGCTTTGGTGTAGGAGTCGCCACCGAACTCAGGCAGCATATCTGTCCAGCCTTCCACGTCGTACAGCACGCCATAGTTACGGCCGTAATCGAAGGAGCCATAGTCGCCCACTTTGATACCGGCGAAAGCAAGACGCGTCCAGGACTGGTTATCAGACCCTTCGGTGTTATTGGCCTGAATGTTGTATTCCCACTGCGCGTAACCGGTCATCATGTCGTTGATCTGGGTTTCGCCTTTGAAACCCAGACGCATGTAGGTTTGATCCCCGTCAGCGCCTTTATCGTCGGAGAAGTAGTGCAGACCATCTACTTTTCCGTACAGATCTAATTTATTGCCATCTTTATTATAAATTTCTGCCGCATGCGCAGCACCAGCCATTAACAGAGCCGGAATCATCAGAGCCAGTACTTTTCTTTGCATTGTGATATTCCTTTGCAGTTGTTTTTATTTAATTACCTGTTGAACTTTCAGAATGAGAAAGTTGTCTCATGCTAAATCACTCCAGTGTAAGAGTAATAAAATATAATTGTTACGAACTAAGTAAAATCTAAACCGAATAAATCTGCGGAAATGATCATTGATTAGATGAATGATTTAGAAGTAAGTATATTAAATTGAAATTATTAATCAGGCGTTAATTAAGGTAGTCTTGCTGGCGTTATATGCCTTTAAGATGATTCATCCATAATTAACATGAATGCTATAAAGGAAACTCAATAGATATTCATTGATTATCTGGATTCGCCCGGTGTGAATACGCCGGGCTTTTTTTATGACAAAAAAATGCCCGGCCAAGCCGGGCAGAGGAACTAGTCGCTGGTCGGTTTTTCGGCTTTACCCGCCATTTGCGCCAGGAAGTCATAGCGTTTTTGCAGGTCAGCAGCGGCATCTTTCCAGAGCTGTTCGGCCACTTCCGGCTGCTGCGCGTTAAGGCGACGGAAGCGCTGTTCCTGCATTAACGTCTCGGCCAGAGCATCTGACGGCGGACGTGAATCCAGCGCCAGCGGTAATTTACCCTCGTCAGCACGACGCGGGTCGAACCGGTACAGCGGCCAGAAGCCGGTTGCGGTCAGCTGACGCATCTGGTCGTGGCTGAGCGCCAGGTCGTATCCATGCTCTTCGCAAGGGCTGTAGGCAATGATCAGAGACGGGCCTGGATACGCCTCCGCTTCCTGGATGGCTTTTACCGTCTGGTTAAGCTGGGCACCCAGCGAGATTTGCGCGACGTAGACGTGACCGTACATCATCATGCTCACGCCGAGATCTTTGCGCGCCTTGCGTTTACCGTGTTCACCGAATTTCGTCACGGCGCCTAACGGTGTGGCTTTCGACGCCTGGCCGCCGGTATTGGAATAACACTGCGTATCCAGAACCAGGATATTGACGTTTTCGGTCAGGCTCAACACGTGATCCAGTCCGCCAAAGCCAATATCGTAAGCCCAGCCGTCGCCGCCAATCAGCCAGATCGATTTTTCGACCAGGGCGTCAGCGTCGGTCAGCAGTTGTTCAGCTCCCGCCACACCCTGAAGCGCGCGACGCAGCTCAGCAACCTGCTCACGACGTTCTTCTGGCGTTGCGTCCGCATGAAGCGCGTCATTGAGCTCAGCAGGGATCTGCCCGGCAAACTGCTCCAGCTGGCGCATCACGCGTGCGCGATGTTGGTCAACGGTCAGGCGGAAGCCCAGGCCGAATTCGGCGTTATCCTCGAATAACGAGTTTGCCCACGCCGGACCGCGACCATTGGCGTCGGTGGTGTAGGGAGTGGAAGGCAGATTACCGCCATAAATTGAGGAACAACCGGTTGCGTTGGCAATCAGCATCCGATCACCGTACAGCTGGGTAAGCAGCTTGATATACGGCGTCTCACCGCAACCGGAGCAGGCCCCGGAGTACTCAAACAGCGGCGTAATCAGCTGTGACGTACGAATATCAATACGTTCCAGTTTGCTGCGGTCGATTTCCGGCAGATTCAGGAAGAAGTCATAATTGACCTTCTCCTCTTCAACGTGCTCAAGACGCGACATCATATTGATGGCTTTGATCTCCGGATCCTGCCTGTCTTTCGCCGGACAGACCTCAACGCACAGGTTACAGCCGGTGCAATCTTCCGGCGCGACCTGCAGAACGTATTTCTGTCCGCGCATGTCGCGGGATTTCACATCCAGCGAATGCAGGCTGGCAGGCGCGGCTTCCATCTCTTCCGGTGATACCACTTTGGCTCGAATGGCAGAGTGCGGGCAGGCCGCCACGCAGTGGTTGCACTGGGTACACAGCTCTTCTTTCCAGATGGGGATCGCTTCGGCAATGTTACGTTTTTCCCAGCGCGTGGTGCCCATCGGCCAGGTGCCATCCGGCGGTAGCGCAGAGACGGGCAGGACATCGCCCAGGCCGGCCAGCATCGCCGCCGTCACGGTCTTAACGAAATCAGGCGCCGCATCGGACACCACCGGAGGGCGATTCGGACTTGCGGCATTCACCGGCTGCAGCGGTACTTCAAACAGCGATTCGCGTGCCAGCGCCAGTGCCTGCCAGTTTCGCTCAACCAGCTCCTGGCCCTTGCTGCTGTAACTTTTGGCAATCGCGCCCTGCAGTTCTACCAGCGCGCTGTCGCCCGGCAGGATATGGGTCAGATGGAAGAAGGCCATTTGCATAACGGTATTAATACGCGCAGCAAGACCACATTCGCGGGCAATTTTTGCAGCGTTGACCACATAAAAACGGGCTTTTTTCTGGTTCAGCACCGCCTGAACTTCCTGCGGCAGGCGCGCCCAGACTTCGTCAGCGCTGTAAGGCGTATTGAGGAGGAAAATACCGCCGGGTTTCAGGCGCTCAGCCATCTGGTATTTATCGATAAACTGCAGCTGGTGACAGCCAACAAAATCAGCCTGAGAAATAAGATACGCGGAGCGGATGGGCTGTTCGCTCACGCGCAGGTGGGAAACGGTCAGGCCGCCTGCTTTTTTGGAGTCGTAAACGAAGTACCCCTGGGCGTACCACGGCGTTGAGTTGCCGATGATTTTGATGTTGTTTTTGGTCGCGGAGACGCTGCCGTCGCTGCCCAGACCATAGAACAGCGCCTCAAGTTTGGCGGTCGAGGGCAGGGTATTTTCCGGCAACGACAGGGACAGGTTTGTCACATCATCATAAATGCCGACGGTAAAGCGCGGCTTGGGTTTCGCTTCGCTTAACTCGTTGAATACCGCCAGCACGCAGTCCGGCCCAAACTCCTTGGATGACAAACCATAGCGACCCCCGATTACGCGCGGCAGCGTTTCGCGTTCGCCCTGATTAAAGGCTTCTGCCAGGGCTGTCATCACATCCAGATAGAGGGGTTCCGCCTGCGCGCCCGGCTCTTTGGTTCGATCGAGAACCGCCACCGCGCGGGTGCTTTCAGGCAGAGTCGAAAGCAGATGTTTGGCCGAGAACGGACGGTAGAGACGCACTTTAAGCACGCCAACTTTTTCGCCGCGCGTCAGCAGCTCGTCAACCACCTCTTCACAGGTCCCAATGGCTGAACCCATCAGCACAATCACCCGTTCCGCCTGCGGATGGCCGTAGTACTCAAACGGTTTGTACTCCCGACCGGTAGTGGCGGCAAAGTCATTCATTGCCTGCTCAACATGGTCGTAAACCGCGTTGTACCAGGGGTTCGTGGCCTCGCGGGACTGGAAATAGGTATCCGGGTTCGCCGATGTCCCGCGAATAACCGGGTGTTCAGGATTAAGAGCCCGGGCGCGATGCGCGTCGATTTCCGCCTGCGGCAGCAGATTCAGGATAGTATCGTCAGCCAGCGGGACGATTTTGTTGATTTCGTGAGAGGTGCGGAAACCATCAAAGAAGTGAATAAACGGCACGCGGCTTTTGAGCGTGGCGATATGCGAAATTAAGGCAAAGTCTTGTGCTTCCTGAACGCTGCTGGCGCATAGCATCGCGCAGCCGGTCTGGCGCACGGCCATCACGTCAGAGTGATCGCCAAAGATGGAGAGCGCGTGGGTGGCAACGGTACGCGCGGCAACGTGCAGAACGAAGGGCGTCAGCTGACCGGCAAGTTTGTACAGCGTTGGGATCATTAGCAACAATCCCTGAGAAGAGGTAAACGACGTGGAAAGCGCGCCAGTCTGAAGCGCACCGTGTACCGTGGCAATCGCACCGGCTTCAGACTGCATCTCAACCACTCTCGGGACATCGCCCCAGACGTTTTTTAACCCGTTACCCGCCCATGCATCTGCCTGCTCGGCCATGGTAGAACTTGGCGTAATCGGGTAGATGGCGATAACTTCACTGGTGCGAAACGCGACTGAGGCAACTGCACCATTACCGTCAATAGTTTGCATAGGACAACACCCTTACATTGCGCAAAAAATAGGGGTCTGTATTACGGCAACAAACCCTGAATATTATCAGTGTATTCTAGCAAATGCGGGATTTTACGATTTTCGCTTTTGTGTCCTTGGTATTCTCGCTATCAATGAGTAGATCAAACTTTTGGCGAAAAAATTGCGAGAAATTGTTTCTGGAGCGCATAAATACGCACTCCAGCTCTCGACGACGCGGGATGTGATGCCTATTATGCATAGGTTTCGGATTATTCATGGGGGAGAGAGCATGCGCTCAGCATTTTTGGTAGGGTGTGCCGCATTATTGTTGTCGGCATGTAGCAGTGAGCCAGTCCAGCAAGCAACGGCAGCCCACGTGGCGCCGGGAATGAAAGCGGCGATGTCCAGTTCTGGTCAGGCCAACTGCGCAATGATTGGCGGTTCGCTGTCTGTCGCCCGCCAGCTTGATGGTTCTGCTATTGGGATGTGCGCCTTGCCAAACGGCAAACGCTGTAGTGAACAGTCGCTTGCCGTTGGAAGCTGCGGTAACTACTGATTATTCTGCACGCTTAAACATCAGCGTTTTATCGGCTGTCGCCAGCGTTAACTGGTCCTCAGTCAGGTCGACCTGCGCCCCTTTGCGCAGCATGTCGCCGATGGCCTGATCCAGCTCATTCAGCTGCGGTTGAGTACAGAGCTTGCGCGTCATGGCCAGCGTTTTAACCTTAAGCTCGCCTTCGGACAATTTCCCCTGTCCGTTGAAGCGGTTACACATCTGGCCAGAAACGCTGATGTTATTAACCAGGCTGATATCTGGCAGCGCGCTAAAACCGATCTCAGGTTGCGTTGTCGCGGTCTTCACGGCCTTACCGTTCACATTTTCCAGCACAAAGCGGTGGTTTTTAAGTTGCTCCGGCTGTACGGAGGCTTTACCCGGATTAACGCACCCGGTAAGGACAAGACTAATAACACTTAACGCGATGAGCTTTTTCATTTTTCTTCTCAAACTATAAATACTGTGAATCTTTTCCAGTGTAACGATACTCTGCCGTGCGTTAATGGGGTTTATCTGAAAGTGCGGGGGGAAGTACCGGGCAACGCAGCGGTTGCCCGGAATGGCGTTAATGTGATTTAAACCCTGCCGCCGTCATCAGCATACGGAAGAGCATACTGACAGCAGCCAGCGCCAGTACGCTGCCGCCCCAGATAATGGCCAGCCACAGTAATCTTTTCCAGACCGGTTGTTGCATCAGTGATAACCCTCCCCATGCTGAACTTTGCCGCGAAACACGTAGTAGCTCCAGAAGGTGTAGACCAGAATAACGGGAATGATCAACAGCGCGCCCACCAGCATAAAGCCCTGGCTTTGCGTCGGGGCGGCGGCCTGCCACAAGGTGATCGACGGTGGAATAATATGCGGCCAGATGCTGATCCCAAGACCGCTAAAGCCGAGGAAGATTAGCCCCAATGTCAGGATAAACGGACGGCTATGGCTGTCGGGATTATTCAGGCAGCGCCACTGGTACAGGCTAAAAATCACCACCAGGGCAGGGACAGGCAGCAGATAAAACAGATTCGGCAGCGTAAACCAGCGCGCAGCGATGGCCGGTTGCGCCAGCGGCGTCCAGAGGCTTATCGCCGCAATAAACGCCAGCAGCACGATTAACAGCGTTTTCGAAACCTCACGCATCCGCTGCTGCAGCGCGTTTTCGCTTTTCATCACCAGCCAGGTAGAGCCTAACAGCGCATAAGCCACCACCAGCCCCGCGCCGCAAAACAGGTTAAATGCGGTAAACCAGTCAAAGGGGCCGCCGGTATAGGCCCGACCGGTGACGGTAAAGCCGTTAATGACGGCGCCTACCGTCACGCCCTGGGTAAACGTTGCCAGAATCGAACCGCCTATAAACGCCTTATCCCAGAAGGGGCGGTGGGCCGGCGTGGCTTTAAAGCGAAACTCAAATGCCACCCCGCGGAAAATAAGTCCGATCAGCATTAACGTCAGCGGAATGGTGAGAGCATCAACGATCACCGCATACGCCAGCGGGAATGCGCCGAACAGGGCGGCTCCGCCAAGCACCAGCCAGGTTTCATTTCCGTCCCAGACCGGCGCGACGCTGTTGACCATCACGTCGCGATCGTCGGCGTTCTGCGTTGCCGGGAACAGAATACCGATCCCCAGATCAAAACCGTCCATCACGATATACATCAGCGTGGCAAAGACGATTATGACAAACCAGATAATGGAAAGATCGATACCCATTATGGCTGCTCCTTATGTTCAGTTGTGACGGCAGAAAGCGGGCGCGCCGGACGTCCGTCGGACTCGGTGGCGAATGATTCATGCGGCTGCGGGCCTTTTCGGATGAGGCGCACCATATAGCTGTAACCCACGCCGAATACCGAGGTATAGACGACGAAGAAGGCCAGCAGGCTCACGCTCATGTGAAGGTCACCGTGGGCAGACACCGCATCCTTCGTTCGCTGGAGTCCGTAGACCACCCACGGTTGGCGGCCCACTTCGGTGGTGACCCACCCGGCCAGGATGGCAATCAGCCCGGTTGGCCCCATCAGCAGCGCAAACCACAGGAAAGGGCGCGACGAATACATGCGTTTTTTGTAGCGCAGCCAGAGTGCCGTCACCCCAAGCAGCAGCATCAGCATGCCCAGGCCCGCCATAATGCGGAATGACCAGAAGACGATGGTGGAATTCGGACGGTCTTCCTTCGGAAACTCTTTGAGGGCCGGAACCTGTTTATCCAGGCTGTGCGTCAGAATAAGACTCCCCAGCGCCGGGATCTCCAGCCCAAAACGGGTGCGCTCCTGTTCCATATCCGGCCAGCCAAACAGCAGCAGTGGGGTAGGTTCACCCGGCGGATTTTCCCAGTGGCCTTCAATGGCGGCAATCTTGGCGGGCTGGTGTTTTAAGGTATTCAACCCGTGCATATCGCCAACCATGGCCTGGATGGGGGCGACAATCAGCGTCATCCACAGCGCCATCGAAAACATCGCGCGGATGGCAGGGGTATTATTGCCGCGCAGCAGATGCCATGCCGCCGATGCGCCCACAAACAGGGCGCTACTCAGGAATGCGGCTATCGACATATGCAGCAGGCGGTAAGGGAAGGAGGGGTTAAACACCACGGCGAACCAGTCCACCGGCACGACCTGACCGTTGACGATCTCATAGCCCTGCGGGGTTTGCATCCAGCTGTTCGATGAGAGGATCCAGAAGGTGGAGATAATGGTGCCCAGCGCCACCATACAGGTGGCGAAGAAGTGCAGACCCGGCCCGACCTTGTTCCAGCCAAACAGCATCACGCCGAGGAACCCGGCTTCAAGGAAGAAGGCGGTGAGCACTTCATAGGTCAGCAGCGGGCCGGTAATGCTGCCCGCAAACTGTGAAAATCCGCTCCAGTTGGTGCCAAACTGGTAGGCCATCACCAGCCCGGAGACCACGCCCATGCCAAAGTTGACGGCAAAAATCTTCGACCAGAAATGGTACAGCGAGCGCCAGACCGGATTTTTTGTTTTCAGCCACAGCCCTTCGAGTACGGCAAGATAGCTTGCGAGACCAATGGTGATGGCCGGGAAAATAATGTGAAAGGATACGGTAAACGCAAACTGTATCCGTGCAAGGTGAAAAGCATCTAAACCAAACATGCACAGCCTCAATGTCAAACGGTGTGCTGTTATGGTATAGGGGCAACGTTCGGACTATCAGAGGCAGAAAAGTGATTTTTAACCATAACAGTTGGCATAAATCTCATGCTTTAGCCATCTGATATACCTCGCGAATGAGGAATAAAAACAGTATTTTTATGAATTTTACGCATAAAACTGCTTGCCTTGTCGTCTGCGCCGTGCGTTAATGGTCTTCTGGTTTTGAGTCCAAATAAATATCTGACGTAGTTTTATAAAGCAGTTCTCATCACGTTGTGCCTCTCCGCAGCCTCTCTTGGGTCTTTATCTACTTTCCGATTCGTTTTGTTTAAAACCATTATTGCCCAATCGGCCCATTAGTAATTTACGTTTTACGTTTCAGGAGAATCCTATGACTTCTTATATCCATTTTCGCTGCCCATGCTGTCATGGCTCGCAGTACCGTACCTCAGTCTTTGATATGTCTGAGAAAAACCCACTCGGCGCGAAATGCATCTTTTGCAAATCGTCGATGATTACGCTCGATCACCTGGCCGCTGCGCGTCAGGCGCAAAGCCACGTTACCGAGTACCGTAAGTAATTCATTTCACGAACTATAACAGTTAGCTAAATCTTCTCTTTTTCTCCTGCTGATATACACTGTCGGTCATAAGGAGAATCTGATGAAAAAATACCAGCGTCTGGCGCAACAAATTATCTCGCAGATTGAGCTTGGCGTATGGCTGCCGGGCGATAAGCTGCCTTCGCTGCGAGAGCAGGTGGCAAGCAGCGGTATGAGTTTTATGACCGTTGGCCACGCGTATCAGATGCTGGAAAGTCAGGGGCGCATTGTCGCCAGACCGCAGTCGGGCTATTACGTTGCCTCGCGCCCGACCGCACAACAGCCTGCTCCACCTGCCCAGGTGATGCGTGACGAAGTGGTGGATATTAACACCTACATCTTCGACGTCTTACAGGCCAGCCGCGACCCGTCCGTTGTTCCTTTTGCCTCCGCGTTTCCCGATCCCCGACTTTTCCCGCTGCAGCAGCTCAACCGCTCGCTGGCGAACGTCAGCAAAACCGCGACGGCGATGAGCGTGATCGAGAACCTGCCGCCGGGTAACGTCGATCTCCGCCACGCCATTGCCCGTCGCTACGCGCAGCAGGGGATGAACATCTCCCCGGAAGAGATCGTGATCACCGCAGGCGCGCTTGAAGCGCTCAATCTCAGCCTGCAGGCGGTGACCGAGCCGGGTGACTGGGTGATAGTCGAGAACCCGTGTTTCTACGGCGCGCTGCAGGCGCTGGAACGCCTGAAACTCAAAGCGTTATCGATTGCGACGGATGTCCGCGAGGGGATTGACCTGAATGCCCTTGCACAGGCGCTGAGTGAGTACCCGGTTAAAGCCTGCTGGATCATGACCAACAGCCAAAATCCGCTTGGCTTCACGCTGAGCGCGGAGAAAAAAGCGCAGCTTGTGGCGCTGTTAACGCAGCACAATGTCCCCCTGATTGAAGACGATGTCTACAGCGAGCTCTATTTTGGCCGCGAAAAACCGCTCCCGGCGAAAGCCTGGGATCGTCAGGACATGACGCTGCACTGCTCGTCCTTTTCAAAATGTCTGGTGGCCGGTTTTCGCATCGGCTGGGTTGCGGCAGGAAAACACGCGCGACGCATTCAGCAGCTGCAGCTGATGAGCACGCTCTCAACCAGTTCTCCCGTGCAGCTGGCGCTGGTGGATTACCTGGCAACCAAACGCTACGACGCCCATCTGCGCCGCCTGCGGCGGACGCTCGCCGAGCGTAAGCAGCAGGCCTGGCAGTCTCTTCTGCGCCATATGCCTGCCGGTGTCAAAATCCACCATAACGACAGCGGCTACTTTTTATGGCTGGAGCTTCCGGCGCAGTTGGATGCGGGGCTGTTGAGCGAAAAAGCCTTAACGCACCACATCAGCATTGCCCCCGGAAAGATGTTTTCCACCTCTGACGCATGGACACCGTTCTTCCGGTTTAATACCTCCTGGGCCTGGGGAGAGCGAGAAGAACAGGCGGTTGTTCAGTTAGGAAAATTAATTAGCGCGATGCTGGAATAAACTTTTCTGCGTTATTTAAATAATCAATTCTTATCCTGATGACGGCACGGCGAATATTTCGCGGTGTCCTGTCATAGGAAATCTGCATACCGTCTCTCGCGGCTAACTCCTTGTCTATAATCCAGTTAACGGGGAATGCGCCCTCTGTCACACCTTGATGAAATTTCCTGAAGCCGTACGGTGCGGCGCATTTGCGCGGTCTACGTTTAATAAGGGAGATATTTTTACGGCACGGCTGCCGCTAAATTTCATTGCGACAGGAGTAACTCTTATGAGCAAAAATTTTGCCCGCAGCAGCCTGTGCGCGCTCGGCATGACTATCATGACAGCGCAAGCCGCAGAACCACCAAAGGCCATTGGCGACGGGGAAGGTCGGCTGGATATTATCGCCTGGCCGGGATACATCGAACGCGGACAGACCGATAAAAATTATGACTGGGTCACCCAGTTTGAAAAAGAGACCGGGTGTGCGGTCAACGTCAAGACGGCGGCCACGTCGGATGAAATGGTCAGCCTGATGGCAAAAGGGGGATATGACCTGGTTACCGCCTCGGGTGACGCCTCCCTGCGTCTGATTATGGGCAAACGCGTTCAGCCCATTAACCCCGACCTCATCCCCAACTGGAAAACCCTCGACGCGCGGATTGTGAAGGGGGAATGGTTTAACGTCGGGGGCAAGGTCTACGGCACGCCGTATCAGTGGGGGCCAAACCTGCTGATGTACAACACCAAAACTTTCCCGACGCCACCGGACAGCTGGAGCGTGGTCTTTACCAAACAGGATCTGCCGGACGGTAAAACCAACCTGGGACGCGTGCAGGCGTACGACGGCCCGATTTATATCGCCGATGCCGCGCTGTTCGTCAAAGCCACGCAGCCGCAGTTGGGTATCAAAGACCCGTACCAGCTCACCGAAAAACAGTATGCCGCCGTGCTCAAGGTGCTTCGCGACCAGCATGCGCTGATCCACCGCTACTGGCATGACACTACCGTCCAGATGAGCGACTTTAAAAATGAAGGCGTCGTGGCCTCCAGCGCCTGGCCGTATCAGGCGAATGCGCTTAAGGCTGAGAACCAGCCCGTTGCTACCGTCTTCCCGAAAGAGGGAGTGACCGGCTGGGCGGACACCACCATGCTGCACGCGCAGGCAAAACACCCGATGTGCGCCTACAAATGGATGAACTGGTCGCTGACACCTAAAGTTCAGGGCGATCTGGCGGCATGGTTTGGCTCCCTGCCCGTGGTTGCAGAAGGGTGTAAGGCCAGCACGCTGCTGGGTGATAAAGGCTGCGAAACAAACGGTTATAACGAGTTCGACAAAATCATGTTCTGGAAAACCCCCATCGCCGAAGGCGGCAAGTTTGTCCCTTACAGCCGCTGGACGCAGGATTACATCGCCATCATGGGCGGTCGTTAATTGCCCGGGAGCAGAACATGACGTACGCGGTAGAGTTTAACGATGTTTCCCGTCTGTACGGCGACGTACGGGCGGTGGATGGGGTCACCATTGCTATTCGTGACGGAGAATTTTTCTCCATGCTGGGGCCTTCGGGCTCCGGCAAAACCACCTGCCTGCGTCTGATAGCGGGTTTTGAACAGCTGTCAGGCGGCACGATTTCTATCTTCGGCAAGGAGGCGAGCGAACTGCCTCCCTGGGAGCGGGATGTGAACACCGTCTTTCAGGACTACGCGCTGTTTCCGCATATGTCGATCCTCGACAATGTCGCCTACGGGCTGATGGTCAAAGGCATCGACAAGAAAAAACGCCATGCACAGGCCCGTGATGCCCTGGAAAAAGTGGGTCTGAGCTTTGCTGTTGCCCGCAAACCTTCGCAACTTTCCGGCGGCCAGCGACAGCGTGTCGCCATCGCCCGCGCGCTGGTCAATGAGCCGCGCGTCCTGCTGCTGGACGAACCCCTGGGTGCGCTCGATCTCAAACTGCGTGAACAGATGCAGTTCGAGCTGAAGAAGCTTCAGCAGGAACTCGGTATCACCTTTATTTTTGTCACCCACGATCAGGGCGAGGCCCTTTCCATGTCAGATAGGGTGGCGGTGTTCAATAACGGGCGCATCGAGCAGGTGGACACCCCGCGCGATCTCTACATGCGTCCGCGCACGCCGTTTGTCGCCGGTTTTGTCGGCACCTCTAACGTCTTCGATGCGGGTCTTGCGCAGAAAATATGCGGCATGGAAGGCAGCTATTCCCTGCGCCCGGAACATATTCGCCTTAATGAGGGCGGAGACGTTCAGGTTCAGGGCATCGTGCAGGCCGTTCAGTATCAGGGGGCGGCCACGCGGCTGGAGCTGAAGCTCGCCGATGGCGCCAAACTGCTGGTGAGCCAGGCTAATCTCAGTGAATCCTCGCCGCTGAGCGGCATTGCGCCGGGGCAGGCCGTCACGGCGTCGTGGTCACGCGAGGCGATGATTCGCCTGCACGAGGAAAGGTGAAATGGATATGAGTGTCGCGCATCCTCCCGCCTCGCGTGGCCGGTTAAGCCGCATGACGGCGCTGTTCTGGCGTAAACCGTCGCTCGGCCTGTTCCTGCTTCTGCTCGCGCCGCTGATGTGGTTTGGCATCGTCTATTTAGGATCGCTTCTGACCCTGCTGTGGCAAGGGTTCTACACCTTTGACGATTTCACCATGGCCGTCACGCCGGATCTGACCCTGGCGAACATTCAGGCGCTTTTCAACCCGGCCAACTACGACATCATCCTGCGCACGTTAACGATGGCGATTGCGGTGACGATTGCCAGCGCCATCCTGGCATTCCCGATGGCGTGGTACATGGCGCGATACACCCACGGCAAGTGGAAAGCGTTTTTCTATATCGCTGTGATGCTGCCAATGTGGGCGAGCTACATCGTCAAAGCCTACGCCTGGACGCTGCTGCTGGCGAAGGACGGGGTGGCGCAGTGGTTTCTTAGTCATATGGGGCTGGAGCCGATCCTGACCTCACTCCTTACGATCCCAGCGATTGGCGGCAACACTTTGTCCACCTCCGGGCTGGGACGGTTTCTGGTCTTCGTCTACATCTGGCTACCGTTTATGATCCTGCCCGTTCAGGCGGCGCTGGAACGCCTGCCTGTCTCGCTATTGCAGGCCTCCGCCGACCTCGGCGCGCGTCCTCGCCAGACTTTTCGCTATGTCGTTCTGCCGCTGGCAATTCCGGGTATTGCGGCAGGTTCAATCTTCACGTTTTCCCTGACGCTGGGTGATTTCATCGTTCCTCAGCTGGTCGGCCCGCCGGGCTACTTCATCGGTAACATGGTCTACTCGCAGCAGGGTGCCATTGGCAATATGCCGATGGCCGCCGCGTTCACGCTGGTGCCCATCGTATTGATTTCACTCTATCTGGCGTTCGTGAAACGTCTGGGAGCATTCGATGCACTCTGAACGCGCACCGCTGTTCCTGAAAGTGGCAGCGTGGGGAGGCGTCATCTTCCTGCACTTCCCGCTGCTGATCATCGCGACCTATGCCTTTAACACCGAAGACGCGGCCTTCAGCTTTCCGCCACAGGGGCTGACGCTGAAGTGGTTTAGCGTGGCGGCGGGGCGCGGCGATATCATCGAATCCGTGACGTTGTCACTTCAGGTTGCTGCGTTGTCCACCGCCATTGCCCTTGTGCTTGGCACGTTTGCTGCAGCGGCGCTGTGGCGAAGCGAGTTTTTTGGCAAGAATGCGATCTCACTGTTGCTGCTGTTGCCGATTGCGTTGCCGGGGATCATTACCGGTCTGGCGCTGCTGACCGCATTCAAAACGATTGGCCTTGAGCCGGGGTTTTTCACCATCGTGGTGGGACACGCCACCTTTTGCGTGGTGGTAGTGTTTAACAACGTGATTGCCCGGTTCAGACGCACCTCCTGGAGCCTGGTGGAAGCGTCAATGGATCTCGGGGCCGACGGATGGCAAACCTTCCGCTATGTGGTGCTGCCCAATCTGGGTTCCGCGCTGCTGGCCGGGGGAATGCTGGCGTTTGCCCTGTCGTTTGACGAGATAATCGTCACAACATTTACGGCGGGACACGAGCGCACGTTACCGCTGTGGTTGCTCAATCAGCTCGGCCGTCCGCGCGACGTGCCGGTCACTAACGTCGTAGCACTGCTGGTGATGCTGGTGACAACCATCCCCATTCTGGGAGCCTGGTGGCTAACCCGCGACGGTGAGAACATCGCCGGCAGCGGGAAATAACAGTGAATTCAACAGGAAAATGCTATGCAAACACAACTGCTGATAGAGGGAAAACTGGTTACCGGAGAGGGAGAAAAACAGCCGGTCTATAACCCGGCCACTGGAGAACGCCTGCTGGAGATTGCTGAGGCGTCAGCGGCTCAGGTCGACGCGGCGGTTCAGGCGGCCGACCGTGCTTTTGTGGAGTGGGGACAAACCACACCGAAAACCCGCGCCGAGTGCCTGCTGAAGCTGGCGGATGCGATTGAAGCGCATGGGGAGGACTTTGCCCGGCTCGAATCCCTCAACTGCGGCAAGCCGCTGCACTGTGCTCTGGGTGATGAAATTCCGGCGGTGGTCGACGTTTTCCGTTTCTTCGCCGGAGCCGCCCGCTGTCTCAACGGGCTGGCCGCCGGGGAGTACCTTGACGACCACACGTCTATGATCCGCCGCGATCCGGTGGGCGTAGTTGCCTCTATTGCGCCCTGGAACTACCCGCTGATGATGGCAGCCTGGAAACTGGCGCCCGCGCTGGCGGCAGGGAACTGCGTGGTGATTAAGCCCTCAGAGATCACGCCGCTGACCGCGCTGAAGCTGGGAGAACTGGCAAAAGATATCTTCCCGGCAGGCGTTCTGAACGTCCTGTTTGGCCGGGGGAAAACGGTCGGCGATCCGCTTACCGGGCATGAAAAAGTCCGAATGGTCTCGCTGACCGGTTCGATTGCTACCGGGGAACATATCATCGGCCATACGGCGCCCTCTATTAAACGCACCCACATGGAGCTGGGCGGTAAAGCGCCGGTTATTGTCTTTGATGATGCCGACCTGGATGCGGTTGTAGAAGGGGTGCGGACGTTTGGTTTCTACAATGCCGGACAGGACTGTACGGCGGCCTGTCGTATTTATGCCCAGAAAGGCATTTATGCCGCGCTGGTGGAAAAGCTTGGCGCAGCGGTCGCCAGCCTTAAAATGGGGGCGCCGGAGGATGCCTCTACCGAACTGGGCCCCCTCAGCTCGGCGGCTCATCTTTCACGCGTCTGTCAGGCTGTCGATGACGCGAAAGCGCTCCGCCATATTCGCGTTGTCACTGGCGGGAGCAAAAAAGAGGGGGCAGGCTACTACTTCCAGCCAACCCTGCTGGCGGGGGCAAAACAGGATGACGCCATCGTTCAGCGCGAGGTGTTTGGCCCGGTGGTAAGCGTCACCGAATTTGACGACGAGGCGCAGGTGCTGGCCTGGGCGAACGATTCGCAGTATGGACTGGCGTCATCGGTCTGGACCAAAGACGTGGGCCGCGCCCATCGTCTGAGCGCGCGCCTGCAGTACGGCTGCACCTGGGTGAATACCCATTTTATGCTGGTGAGCGAAATGCCGCACGGCGGCATGAAATTATCCGGCTACGGCAAAGATATGTCGGTCTACGGGCTTGAGGATTATACGGTTGTCCGGCATGTGATGATCAAACACTAATCCCGTCATGCCTGGTCGCATTCGCGGCCAGGCGTTCGCCACGCCCGCCATGAGTGTTATGCAAGATACTCAATTGTTATTATCCATGAATTTTAAGTGGTTATTCTGTAACGAAAAAACTTGATCTGTATCAACATATGACGCATATTGCGTGCGGTTATTTTTTCGGCTCTGGTATACAGAATGACGTTGTATCAAAAGATGTTGGTTTTCTACGCAATCATGGCTTCCATCTGCGCATTAATTACCTGGTTCCTCTCCAAAGACCGCAAACGTATCCGCCTGCTCAGCGCTTTCCTGGTGGGGTCAACCTGGCCAATGAGCTTTCCCGTTGCGCTGCTGGTCTCGCTTTTCTGAAGCACGCTTCCATTTTTAAAAGATGAATATGGCATTCCAGATACGATAACTGTATAAATACACAGTGCATCGTAAAAGGAGTGCTTATGAACAGTTTTTACTCGCAGCAGGCCGGTTGCACCGTGCGCTGGCATGACCTGCCCGGCACCGGCGATCCCGTGGTGTTTATTCACGGGCTGGGCTGCGCCTCTTCCTATGAATATCCCCGTGTCGTTCATGACCCGCTGTTTGGCGCGCGCAGAGCGATTCTCATCGATTTGCCCGGCAGCGGCTACAGCGACAAGCCTGAGCACTACAGCTATAAAACCACCGACCAGGCGCACGTTGTGGCAGAACTGATTGACCACCTTAAGCTTGATGCCTTCTGGTTATACGGCCACAGCATGGGCGGGAGCATCGCTATCGAAACGGCGGGGCTGCTGGCCACGCGCGTGAAGGGGCTGATGGTGTCAGAGCCCAATTTTCATGCGGGAGGGGGGATGTTCAGCCGGTCTATTGCAGCGCAAACCGAGCAACAGTTCCTGAACCAGGGCTATGACGCCATGCTCAGCGCGGAAAAAACGGCGTGGGCGGGATGTCTGCAAAGCAATGCGCCGTATGCCGTCTGGCGCGGTGCATCCGGCCTGGTGGCGGGCGTTGAGCCGGAATGGGACGCGCAGTTCCTGTCACTCCCTTGCCCGGTAACGTTGATTTTTGGCGAGCTGTCCCTGCCGGATGACGATGTGGATACTCTGAAGCAAAAGGGCGTTGAGGTGAAAATTATCCCTGCGGCGGGGCATTCAATGTCGTGGGAAAACCCGTCTGCGCTGGCACAGACGTTAGCCGGGTGTATGACGATGTGATTATTGTGCAGTTTATTATCGTTGCAAAATGTAGGCCGGGTAAGCGCAGCGCCACCCGGCAACAAGGGCGGCTACTTTATTAAAGCCTGTAGTGCCTGACGTGCCTCAGGCTGAACATCATGCGGATGCTGGTAATCAATGTTCTCTATCGCGCGGCTATAGAGGGCGACCAGCCAGTCGTAAACGTACGCGGTGGCCGCATGCACAGGCTGTTCCCCCAGGCGCGTCAGACGAGGCTCGGCGCTGCTGACCACGGGCGTGACGAAGATGGCCTGGCCCTTGCGGATGCGGCTTGCCGGACGTACCGCCACGGGCGTCTGGTCGTAACCCAGCCAGCCAATGAAATTGCCCATCACGGCATGCAGTTGCGCCGCGCTACTTTTATCCGCTTCGACGATACGCTGAAGCTGTTGAGGCAGATCAAGCCGGTAGCTGGTGACCACCAGGACATCCGCGATTTGCTGTAACACCGCAGGTTCCAGCCCAAGACGGGCTGCCGCGGCCTCATTGCGGCTCCACTGACGCAGATGATTTATCCAGACTCTGTGCGCCAGTCGCGCTTTGTCTTTTGTCTGGAACCGGCCGTTGCTTTCCTGCGCATTCTCGGCAAACAGGTCAATGGTGTCCGTAAACAGCCCGTTCACCTGCTCCTCGCGAGGCTGCTGAACGGCGAGCAGCGTTTCAAAGGCTTTCAGCGGCGGCAGCAGGCCTTCAAGCAGTTCGCCGTGGCGGGCGGCGCTGTTTTGCAGCGTGCGCACCATGTTTTCGGCCTGAGCACGTCTTGTCTCCGGATCCTCAACCAGCGGCGCCAGATAGCTTTGCATCAGCGATAAGAGCTCCTGTCGCAGCAGGCCATTCAGCGTGCTGAGACGCTTCTGTCGCTGCGCGGGCAGCGTGGCCTGAGAGAGCCACTCAATGACGCGCTGCATGCTGTGGCTGTCCAGCGCCTGCAGCGTGCCCCAGCGTAAACCCGGTTTCCCGAGCAGATGCTGTACGGCTTCATCGAGATTCTGCCGGGTGGTAAAGCGGGCGTCATGGGGGGTAATCGCCCACACCAGACCCGGAAGGGCAGACTCTTCAGCAGGCTGCGTCTCCTTCACCCAGTTCATCAACACTTTTGCTTTTTTGGCCGTCTGTTCGTGCTGCGCCGTCGCATTACAAATTACCAGCACATCAGGCTGAAGCTGTTGACGGTAATGCTCGAGCAGCCACTGGGATTTCGCCTGGCGTAGCGGGTCGGCACGGTTATCTTCAAAAACCGGAATATCAATAATATCGACGTTATCGAGCGCGCCGTTCTCAACCGGCAGCACCAGCTCGCGGGTCAGGAAGGCCAGCACATCGACGGGGATACTGATGGCGTTAAGCATTTCACCGCTATTCAGCGGATGAAGCAGCGTCTCCTGCGCGTCCTGAAGGTCTAACGTGCCGTCGTGCGTCAGGAATCCTTCACCCGGCAGCCCAAAGCTGTCCACCAGCAGGCTAAGCGGGGCAGCAAGCTCACCGGCATGGCTGGTCTGGTGCAGCACATGGGCCAGTTTTAACCACTGCTGGGTCAACTCCTGCTGCTCGCCCCACAGCAGCGACCAGACGCTGGCCCGCGTGCTGAGATCGAGCGATGGCACCAGTTGGGCAAATTCATGCCACAGGGCATCATCAATTTGCTGTTTCGCGACGGGTACGGTGCTTTGCCAGAAGCGGGCAATCGCACCCACTTCCAGAGCCGTGATGCCGGGCACGCCCTGCGGCTGGCGCAGCCCGCGCCATTTCTCCAGACGTGTCTCTATGACCGCCTTATCCACGGCGCGCATCTGCGGATGGAGGGTCGTGCGGGCAATAAACAGCTGTACCAGCTCGGCCTCGGTGACCAGACGCAGACGCAGCGGGAACGCCTCATCGGCCACCTCCGGGTTATCCCGGGTGAAGCGGACGGCCATGTTGGTCAGGGCATGTCCCGGATTGATATGCGAAAAATAGTCAAAGGTGCGCTGGCCCGGCGTCACGTTCAGGCGTCCATTACCGCTGCCGCACAGAGACAGCAGCAGGTGTGCTTTCGCGCTCTGCGAATGACCGTACAGCCCAATGCTGCTCTGGCGAGTCATGGCGCGTTCAATGGCCTGCTCCCGCGCCTGCGCCGCGTTGATGCGAGCAAGCAGGGCGTCAGCATCGTTATCCAGCACAGGGGCGTTCAGGCGCGTCTCATTAATCCACCCGATTAAGGCCTGAGTGGTGGTCGTCGTCGCTGTCATTTCAGGTATACGCTCCCGCTGTCGATCCAGTAGTGGCTACCGCTGTGTCGGCGATCGGCCAAGGTATTCAGTTTGAAGGTTAATGCGTCAGGTGCAACCGGCGTGCCGTCCTGCAGCCAGGCATCGCTCAGCTCGAAGGCCTCCGGGCCTTCCTGCTTGCTGCCGCCGCAGAGTTTGAGGCGCACGTTCAGCACGCCGTCACCGGCAATGGCTTTCGCCAGTTCAGCCGAGTTAATGCTGAGCGTGTAGAGCGGCGTGGCAGGCCAGCGCGCGTTCGCCAACTGGCGGAAGCCGAGGGTGACGTTACCGCGCAGCGGGAAGTGCAGACGCGCGTCGAGCTTCGCGCCGGGTTTATCAAGATCGATATCCTGATACCAGACGTTTTCCTCGCGCAGGGTATTGACGGTGTTATCCAGTACGCCGAGATACCGCACGGTTGAATACGCGCCAATGTCCGCGGCTTTAAAGTTGAAGCGCGGCAGACGCAGGTCGAGCGCCAGGCTACAGAGCATGGCCCCCACCGCGGCTGTCGATTTTGGATTGCCAATGCGCCCCTGCTGGCTGAACGGATACCACTCGTGCACCTGGTATTTATCCAGCCAGACGATGCGATTGACCGGCACCGGCTGCAGATGACGAATCAGCGCCTGAACGCCCGGCAGGCAGCCGGGGCGTCCGGTGATCAGCAGAATATCGCAGCTGTAATGGGATATCGCTTCACACACCGCGTGGAGCGGTGAGGCCAGCGTAAACTGCCCGGCCAGCATCGCATCCTGCATTTCGCGGAAATTCACATGCAGCGGCACGGCGAACAGGTCAAACGCGTCTGAACCCGCAGGCAGTGCATGATCGATCGCCTGCTGCAGGTAATTCATCACGTTGCGGGTCGGTTTCTGCGACAGGAGATCGCCAAAGGTGGCATGCAGACCGGCCAGCGGATCGTCAACGTCGCTCGATTCCCACGCGGCAAGAATGGCATGGCCAATCGACATAAAGAGCTGAAGCGCCGTTTGCTGGCGGAGTACGGCCTGGGTATCAATGCGCCCGGAGTCGCCGAACAGCGAAGCCATTAGCAGCGAGGCGTCCGCGATGCCGGATTTCTGCAGCTGCGTTTGCAGGGCAGGCAACACGTAGCGCTGAATCACGTCCAGAAGCGTATCGTCACCCGCGACTTTAAAGCCTTCACGGAACAGCAGCTGCGGGGTGATCTTAACGTTATTGCCGGAACCGTCATCCAACTGATAATGGGTGATCGCCATATCCGTTGTGCCGCCACCGATGTCGATGGAGGCAACGCGCAATGCGCGACCCGGCTGGCTACCCGGCTCAGGCTCGCGGTCCGGGCGGGCCAGGGAGGCGAAGAAGGCTTCGGTCTGACCGCCAAAGCGGGAGATCGCTTCGTTATACAGCCAGACCAGTTGACCACAGCTGGCTTCATCCCACTCCATCTGGATTTCAGGAACTGGCACCACGCTCTTATCCTGCTGCTTGCGGGTGACAAAATCCTCATCCTGCGGGTGCCAGCCCATCGCTTTCCAGACGATGGCGATGGCTTCAAACATGCGGCGACGGAAAATCTCGCGCTCCTGCTTCGGCATGGCCGAGGGCAGCGTCAGGATCAGGGTGCGCAGCTGGCGTGGCGACGCCGGGAAGCCCAGACGCAGGCGCGTGGCGACGCTGTTGATCTGCCCCAGCGCCTGCGCCAGCAGCTCGCACAGCATGTGCGTCATCAGGGTGCTGCGGCTGTACTGCGGCGAGAAGACCGGCAGCCGCTCGTCCTGCGGTAGCGTGAAGAGCGGCTCTCCGTCATCGTTCATCAGGTTCATCAGCGGAAATGCGGTGGCAAGCGGTTCACGCTGGGTTTTGCTGTTCATCTGGCTAAAGCGCCAGTCCTGTACAACCGGCGTTTCATCCCACAGGTAGCGGCGCGGGCTGGAGATGCCGCTGTTGCCTTCGGTCCCCAGACGCTGCATCGCCAGCTTGCGGGCTTCATCGCCCACGCGGACAATCGACGGCCAGACAAAGGCATCTTCGCGACCGCTTTCAACCGAGAAGTGCTGTTTGCCAAACCGCGCTTCCGAAAACTCGAGACGGCTGGTGAACAGCGGCTCGTTCAGGAATTGCGGCTCGCTTAACGAGCGTACCTGCAGCTCGGCGGTCTGGCGCAGTCCATCGTTAGCGTCGCCGTGGTCTTCAATAATAACGCCGCAGGTGTGGGTATTGCCCACGTCGAGGATCAGGTCGACCGGAATGGCAGGGGTGCTGAGCGTATGGGTAACAAATTTCACTTCCGGCACGGTGAGTTGTTCACCGAGCATGGTCATCAGGTTGAGCCAGTGGGCCTGATATTCAAAACCGCGCATCGCCAGCTGGAGATCGCGTTCTGAGCGGTTTTCAACGCCGTCGGCATACTGGGTAAATGCCTCGCGCAGCCAGCCGTCAATCCAGGTCTGGTCGAGGAAACTTTCAATCTCATTGTCTCGCCAGGCCAGCGCGAAACGGGTCCCGTTCAGAATATCGTTTTCAACCGGGGACAGGGCAGACGTGGCGTGTTCAGCAATCTGGCTGTCAAGAGCGAGAGTGACGCGGTGCGTATTGCCTGCCGTATCGGGTGTATCCAGCCTGCGCACCTGAACGCGGGCCCAGTTATCCGGCCCCTCAACAAAGGTTCGCGGTGGGTTGAAGCGCAGGAACGGAACCGGAAGCCAGACGCCGTCCAGCACCGTCAGAGACTGATGCAGCGGGATGGTGGTTTCCGGTTTGACCACTTCAGGCTGCCCGCCGTTCGTCCCCGGCACGGTATAACGCCCGTTGACCAGGTCGAAATCGAGTCGCAACAGCGGGCCGTTCGCGGTTTTACGTACGAAGCGCCCGTTGCTGGCGGTGTCCTGCGGCGTCAGACCGAAATCAAGGAACTGCACGCCGCTGTTGGCAATAAGCGTGACGCTTTGTTTATAGTCGCAAAGATTAACCAGCATAGGATCAGGCACCTGCTTTCTTGAACGTCAGTGGGACGACGGTATTGGCATCATAACGGGCGCGACATTCCGCGATATCGCTGGCGCCTGCTTTACAGGCAACCTCCGGCATCGGGTAGCGGGAGCCGTCGGTGCAGCGGGCAGTACCGCGACTTTTAATCATCAGCTCGCCATTGCTGTGCAGCCCGGAGAAGACCTCCGCGCGGCAGACAACGTTGTCGCCATGGACAACCCGGGCGAAACCTTTGTTGTTCTGAATCTGATAGCGCATTGACGGCGGCTTACCGGTTACCGGATCTTTTACGTCGAGAACCGCACGCCAGGTGCCGTTCAGGAAACGCGTCGATCCCGCTTTTACCTGATTCGCTTCCATCACCATGGCATCTTTCGGGATGGCGACAATCACCACCGGGGCGGGCTGTGGCGCAGGAGCAGGCTCTTTTTCTTTGCTTGCCAGGACCTCTGCCTGATGCAGCGGTAATTTCATTGCCAGCGGCTCAACCGCTTTGATCGGTTTTGGCGCAATCTCCACGGGCTCAGGTGCGGGCACCGGTGCGGGCTCAGCGGAAGGCGACTGTTTTGGCCACAGCAGCGGTGCTGCAATGGCGGCAACGATCACGGCGGCAACCGGCAGCGTCCACAGGGGAACGCGGCGCTTTTTCGCGACGATCGGCGCAGTCGGTTCCTGAACGGGTTGCGCCACAACCGGGGCTGGCTCTGGTTCATAAAGTTCTTCCGGCGTAATGCGCACCACCGTGGAAGGGGCGATCAGCGGCTCGTCAGCGTGTTCAAAGGCCACCAGCGGTTCTGGCTCAGGTTCTGGTTCAGGATCTTCAATGACAACGGGGGCAGGCTCAGGGACCAGCGATTCACGCAGGCAGTCGAGGACATCGTCGCGCGCATTCTCGTTCAGGTTTACAAACCCCCAGAAGCTGATGACCGGCTTTCCGTCGACCAGGAAGAGGAAGTTTTCACCCGGGAACTGAAACGCCTTCGACAGGAGAGAACCAAAAAGCTGCTGCGCGGTTTTGGGAGA
The DNA here is from genome assembly GCF_043974075.1 of Enterobacter sp. ECC-019. Taxonomy (NCBI): domain Bacteria; kingdom Pseudomonadati; phylum Pseudomonadota; class Gammaproteobacteria; order Enterobacterales; family Enterobacteriaceae; genus Enterobacter; species Enterobacter sp. ECC-019. The sequence goes on along the minus strand of NZ_CP143759.1, from coordinate 3,222,896 downwards.
CTGGAGACATTTCTTGCTTAACGACTCGACGCTGGCTAGCGTGTTTTCCAGATAGCGCAGGGCGCGATAACGGTCATCTTCATCGGCCGCTTTCCAGCTGGTTACGCTCCCTTCCACAGGGGAATACCAGTCCACGCGGTCACCGCTGTCGTTGACCTGAGGAATAGCCAGACAGTCGACGATGGCCTGTTGTTTGCGCAACCGGAGCGCTTCCCGGATTTGTAACGCTGATTCAAAAACGGCTTGTCCGCCGCCGCCAACGGCCTGAAAGTCATCCAGGTTACCGCTGCGTAAAAGAGTTTTTGCCACGATTTGATCCCATATACTTCTTCACACCGTTACTTTAACGAAACGAGGAAGCAACCAAACGGGGGAAGAGACGCTAAAAGGGCCGATTTCTTGCGGCATAGAAAATGACGGTTGTGCTTGACGAATAATGGCCCTTAAGGCAAATCACGGTTTTTGGGCGCTGACGGTTAAAACAGCAAAAAATGCGGCTTTAGAATAACCTGATAGTGTTTCGTTATTTGCCAGGTCATACCGCCTGTGCTGTTATTACTGTCTTATATAATAAAACTGTCAGGGTTATAACCATGTCTACAGGGAAAACACTGCTCGCCCTTGCGCTGAGCGCTTTTTTACCAGCCGGTGCCGCGTGGGCGGCAAACAACAACACCCTTATTTACTGTTCTGAAGCGTCCCCCGAGTCGTTCAACCCGCAAATTGCCAGCTCTGGCCCGTCTTTTGTGGCCAGCTCTCAGGTGCTGTATAACCGCCTGATCAATTTCGACCCGGTGAAAAACACCCCGGTTCCGTCGCTGGCGGAGTCCTGGACGATTTCACCGGACGGCAAGACCTACACCTTTACCCTGCGCAAAGGGGTGAAGTTCAACAGCAATAAATACTTCAAACCAACGCGCGACTTTAACGCCGATGACGTTATTTTCTCGGTCATGCGTCAGAAAGACCCTAAGCACCCGTACCACAACGTGTCGCAGGGCAACTACGAATACTTCAACGATGTGGGTCTCGATAAGCTGATCCAGGACGTTAAAAAGGTCGACGATTACCACGTTCAGTTCACCCTCAGCGAGCCTAACGCCGCGTTCCTGGCCGACTGGGGGATGGATTTCGCCTCTATTCTTTCCGCTGAATACGCCGACGCGATGCTGAAAAAAGGCACGCCTGAGAACGTTGATACCTGGCCGATTGGGACCGGGCCTTATGTCCTCCAGCAATATAAGGTGGATTCGCTGATCCGCTATGTTGCTAACCCGAACTACTGGGACGGCGAGGTTCCAACGAAGCATCTCATCTTCTCCATCACGCCAAATGTGGAAACGCGTCTGGCGAAGCTGCAGACCAACGAGTGCCAGATCGTTCCTGCGCCGTCCCCGGTGCAGTTCGATGTTATCAAGAACAACAAGGACCTGACGCTGCACGCCGTCGATGCGCTGAACGTCGGCTACCTGGCGTTCAACACCGAGAAAAAACCGTTTGATAACGTGCTGGTGCGTCAGGCGCTGAACTACGCGACCGACAAACAGGCTATCGTTAACGCGGTCTTTATGGGATCGGGTACGGTGGCAAAATCGCCGATCCCGCCAAACATGCTGGGCTTTAACAAAGACCTGAAGGACTACAGCTACGATCCTGAAAAAGCGAAAGCGCTGCTGAAGCAGGCCGGGCTGGAGAAGGGCGCGGAAGTCACGCTGTGGTCAATGCCGGTTCAGCGTCCGTACAACCCTAACTCGCGCCGTATCGCGGAGATGATCCAGAGCGACTGGGCCAAAGTCGGCGTGAAGGCCAAAATCGTCTCCTACGAGTGGGGCGAATACCTCTCCGGAATGCGCAAAGGCGAACATGACTCCGCGCTGTTTGGCTGGATGTCCGATAACGGCGATCCGGACAACTTTGCCGACGTTCTGCTGGGCTGCAACAGCATCAAAACCGGTTCAAACGCCGCGCGCTGGTGCGATAAGGGGTATGATGATCTGGTGCAAAAAGCGAAGCTGACCAGCAACCTGGCCGAGCGTGCGAAACTCTACGGCCAGGCGCAGGAGATTTTCTACCAGCAGGCGCCGTGGATTGCGCTGGCAAACGGCAAAACGTTCTATGCGACCCGCAGCAACGTGACCGGATACAGCGTGAGCCTGATGGGCAGCGATTTCTCCAAAGCGAAGCTGAACTAAGCGTTTTTCGCCGGGTGGCGGCTGCGCCTTACCCGGCCTACATTTGGCACCCGTAGGCCCGGTAAGCGTAGCGCCACCGGGCACATAACAAGGAGTGACAATGTCACATTTAAATGAAGTTACCGCCCGTGTCGATGCCGCCATCGAAGAGAGCGTGATTACCCACATGAATGAACTGCTGATTGAATTAAGCGAAGATGCAGAGCTTAGCCGTGAAGATCGCTACACCCAGCAGCAGCGGCTGCGTACCGCGATTTCACACCACGGTAAGCAGCATAAAGAAGAGATGGATGCGCGTGAGGAACAACTGACCAAAGGCGGCACCATACTGTAACGATCAAAACTGGCGTCGCGCCACCAGCCAGGCCCCGACGACCAGCATCACCGCGCCGCACACCGGGCCAATCAGGGCGCGGAGCGGAACGCCATGGCTTCTCAGCACGTCCAGCATCAGCCCGCCAATCAGCTGGCTTGCCACCAGCACGGCGATAGTCGTCGCCGCGCCAACGTTCTGATACCCGCTAATGCTGGCAAACACGAAAAACGACCCCAGCAGCCCCGGGATAAGCGTCCACCAGCGTACCGTTGCGGCCAGCTCGCTAAACCCGGCGAAGCCCTGTTTCAGCAGCAGAATACTGACAAACAGCACAATGCCGACCAGGGAATTCAGCAGCATCGCGATAAGTATGGTGGAAGAGGACTGGGTGATTCGCACCATTAAGGTGTTTTGCACCACCAGGCCAATGCCCGCCGCCACCAGAAACGCCAGCGTCAGTGACTGATTCATGGGATGGCGTCCGGGTCGCTGCGCTCGTCCAGCTGCAGCTGCATAAAGGTTAAGTCCAGCCAGCGGCCAAACTTGGTGCCCACCTGTGGCATCTGTCCCGTCGTCACAAATCCCAGCGTTTCGTGCAGATGAATCGAGGCGTGGTTCTGCGCTTCAATTCCCGCCACCATGACGTGTTTGCCGATCTGACGAGCCTCAATTATCAACGCCTTCATCAGCGTGCGGCCAATGCCTTTGCCCTGATGCCCCGGGTGGACATAAACCGAGTGCTCAACCGTATGGCGAAAACCGTCAAACGCGCGCCAGTCGCCAAAAGAGGCGTAGCCGGTGACAACGCTGTCTTCTTCGCTTACGAGAACCGGGTAACCCGCGAGCGTGCGCGCCTCAAACCAGGCGATTCGGTTATCGGTATCGACGGTTTTATCGTTCCAGATTGCGGCGGTATGCAGCACCGCGTGGTTGTAGATCTCTCCTATCGCAGCGCAGTCTTCTTTGCAGGCGTGACGAACGATCATGATTAAACCTCTGTGTGTTGTTCACTATAGTATTACGTTGTTGCTACGATATTACACAACCGTATAGCCTGAACGCTACGGCATAAGCCATATTTTTTTGTTATCAAAAGCCCATTGAAATGCCGTTCATACACTATAGTATGACGTCATGAACACCATAACAGACACGATGAATCAACGGATTAGCGCAAGAATTCGCCTCGAGCGCGAGTCTCGCGGATGGTCCCTGAGCGAGCTTGCCGACCGGGCAGGCGTCTCCCGCGCCATGATCCATAAGATAGAGCGCGGGGACAGTAGCCCGACGGCCACCTTGCTTGCCCGCCTGTCAGGCGCGTTTGGCATCAGCATGTCCACGCTGATTGCCCGGGCCGAGATGCAGGAGGGCAAGCTGCTCCGCCTGGCAAACCAGCCCGTCTGGCGCGACCCGCAGACGCACTATCTCCGCCGCCACGTTTCTCCCCGCACCGATCTGCCCATCGACCTTGTTCAGGTTGAACTGCCCGCGGGCAGCGATGTTCCGATGCCTGCATCTTCATACGCGCTGGCACGTCAGCTTATCTGGCTCCAGTCCGGTGAACTGGTGTTTCAGGAGGGCGATACGCGCCACGAAATGCACGCCGGAGATTGTCTCGAGCTGGGGCCGCCAAATGACTGCCGGTTTATCAATGAAACGAATGAAACCTGTATCTATCTGGTTGTACGCCTTAACCAGTCTGCCTCGTAATGCTAATGCGATAACGCCGATCGTGAGCCAGGCTGTAATGACATGTGTACCAGAAGGAGATCCCGATGAATCAACCTGTTTCGCAAAATCGCCGCTGGGTACTGGCCTCTCGTCCACAGGGGGCGCCGGTCGCGGAAAATTTTCGTCTCGAAACGCAGCCTGTTCCAGCCCCCGTTGAGGGGCAACTTTTGCTACGTACCGTCTGGCTGTCGCTGGACCCTTACATGCGGGGACGCATGAGCGATGCGCCATCCTATTCACCGCCGGCTGAGCTGGGCGCGGTGATGGTAGGGGGAACGGTCAGCCGCGTTGAGCAATCCCGTCACCCCGATTTCAAACCGGGTGAGTGGGTTCTGGGCTACAGCGGCTGGCAGGAGTATGAACTCTCAGACGGCAGCGGCCTGGTGAAGCTGGGGGAAAATCCGTCACACCCTTCCTGGGCACTGGGTATTCTGGGCATGCCGGGCTTTACCGCCTATATGGGGTTGCTGGATATCGGGCAGCCAAAAGCGGGTGAAACGCTGGTGGTCGCTGCGGCGACGGGCCCGGTTGGCGCGACCGTCGGGCAGATCGGCAAAATCAAAGGGTGCCTGGTGGTCGGCGTCGCCGGTGGCGCTGAAAAATGCCGCCATGCCGTTGAGGTTCTCGGGTTTGACCAGTGTCTGGATCATCACGCGGCCGATTTTGCCGAACAGCTGAAACACGCCTGCACGAACGGGATTGATGTCTATTATGAAAACGTCGGCGGGAAAGTGTTTGACGCCGTGCTGCCGTTACTGAATACCTCCGCCCGCGTGCCGGTTTGTGGTCTGGTGAGCGGCTACAATGCGACGGGCCTGCCCGAGGGGCCGGATCGCCTGCCGCTCCTGATGGCGACCATTCTGAAGAAACGCATTCGTATGCAGGGCTTTATCATCGGCCAGGACTACGGGCACCGCATTAAGGAGTTTCAGGAAGAGATGGGGCGCTGGGTGCAGGAGGGCAAAATTCACTATCGTGAACAGGTAACGGACGGGCTGGAGAACGCACCGGAGGCGCTGATCGGCCTTCTTGAAGGGCGTAACTTCGGCAAAGTCGTGATTCGCGTCGCGGGTGACAATAAATAAACAGCTTTATGGCGGGGTTTCCCGCCATATTTATTTGTGAAGATACGATATATTGTCTTTAATTAATGGACATGGCATTTCGCGCCCGCATCCCGGATAGGCCCGAAACCGATAAAAAAACAAACTTTGCTTTTTTTGATGTTTTTATGAACTTCCCATCACCAGGCATGACGATACAGGATATATCGGACCAGCGTCGTTTTATTAAAACTGGCGTTTAAAAATAGCATTAAGTTTTAGCTACAGGAATTGAACATGCTTGATTTGGATCACTTAGAAAAAGCCCAAAGGATCAGTCTTACCATGCAAGTTGAACTCAGTTTGAAAGGAGCGTTAATTACGGGCTCCCTCAAACCTGGGGCACGACTGATTACGAAAGAGATCGCGGATAAATTAGGAACCAGTATTACTCCGGTTCGCGAGGCGCTTTTGCGTCTGGTGTCATCAGGGGCATTACACGCCACGCCCGCGCAGGCATTTCTGGTTCCGGAGGTGACGCTGGAGCGTTATAACGAAATTAACGCCATCAGAAAACAGCTTGAACCGATGGCGGTCGCCGCAGCATGCCAGAATATGTCAGAAGGCAAGCTGGAGGCGTTGCGCAAAATGTCAGAGGCATTCCATGAGGCCATGCGCAACGGAAACGTTCAGCAGGCGCTGCATGCAAATCGCATCTTCCGCTTTACGCTCTATCAGTATGCGGAAATGCCGACGCTTAATGCGTTGATTGAACAGCTCTGGGTGCGCATCGGGCCCTGTATGAACTATCTGCATCAGGAGCTTAACGACATCAAAGCATCGACCTATCACTATGACGAACTTCTTTCCGCCCTTGAGCGAAGAGATGTTGTCGCCTGCCAGAAGGCGATTGATAAGGTGATTGATGAAGCGAATTTGCTTTTACAGCGACAATATTTTAACTAAGAGATTATTTAACAGAGCGACTATATACCGCACCTAATTATTTATCTGGTGAATAACTCCTGATGGTTTATTGCCATCAGGAGGGTTATTTCATTAATAAAATAAACTTTTCTTTTTACTTACTCGAAGCGATAAGAGACCGACAGCCCGACCCCGTAGTTACGGCCTGGTGCAGGTTCGTAATAACGACCGTTGGACTCGTTGACAATAACCGAGCCAACGTATTCTTTGTCAAACAGGTTGTCGACGCGGCCAAAGACGTCCATGCCCCAGTTGCCATAGTTGAATTTATACCCGGTGTTCAGCCCGACCACCGTATACGATGGCGCTTTCGCCGTGTTCTCGTCGTCGGCCATGATATCGCTCATGTAGCGGACGTCGGAGCCTGCGTACCAGCCTTCCTCCGGCTGCCAGCCAAACGAGGCGTAGCCCATGTTACGGGCGATGCCCGGCATACGATTACCGTTACAGTCTGCGTCGCTGCAGACGTTGGTGCGGTAGGTCGCGTCCAGGTAGGTCCACGCCAGCTTCAGCTTCCAGTTCTCAGCAAACTGCTGGTCGAGGGAGACTTCCACACCCTGACGACGGGTTTTACCGGCATTTTTATAGCTGGTACGTCCGCCCGCGCTGGCATCCACCACGATCTCATCATCCGTGTCGGTGCGGAACAGGGCTGCCGTCAGCAGGCCATTGCCGATACGGGTTTTGCTGCCCACTTCGTACGTGTTGTTGGTGGACGGCTTCAGGCCAATGTTCAGACCGCCCTGGTTATCGGCACGATAGGAGAGTTCGTTGATGGTTGGCGTTTCGAATCCACGCCCTGCAGCAGCGTAAAGATTCCATGCGTCCGTCACCGCATACTTCACGGATCCCGCGGGGAGCCACTTGTGGTAGCTCGCGTCACCGCTGTCATCGCCGTTGCCCGGCGTAACGTAATGGTCATTGGAATCAAACCAGACTGAGCTGTAGCGCACCCCCGCATCCAGTGACAGCTTCTGCGTCAGCTGCCAGCTGCTTTGCAGGTAAGGATCGACGTTCCACATCAGGTTACGTTCGTTTCGACGTTTGTCACCCTTCACGCCATAATCCGGCACGCCGTTGTTCATCACGAAGTTCTCGTATCCGCGACGATCTTCGCTCAGGTTTTCGTAGTTCAGGCCAGTGGTGAAGGTGACCGGCACCAGCAGTTCGCCACGGTGCGTCCAGCGGGTATCGATACCCTGATAATGACGCTGCATATCAATCACCCCGCCGGAGTGGGAGGGTCTCAGCTGCGGCTGATACGGAATCGACTGGTACTGCGTCATTTCACGCTCGCCGGCGTACATCATCACGCTGAGGTCGTCCTGCACGCTGAGCTGGCGATCGTAGCGCAGACCGGCCTGGGTCTGTTTGATGGTCTTGCGGGTGTTGTACTGATCGCCACGCGGAGACTGACGCGGATTATTCTGCCACTCCTGATAGCTCAGCCCGCCCGGATCGTTAGCCTTCATGTCCACGCTGTTAAAGATGAGCGTCAGCTTGCTGACGTCATCAATCCGCACGCCCAGTTTGGCGTTGGCAAGGTTCTTACGCGCGCCGCTATGGTCGCGAAAACCTTTGGTGGTAAATCGGGTGGTAGAAACGGTGTAATCCACATCGCCCGCGTGGGTACCATCACCCATCGCGCCGGTGGCTTTCATGCCGTAGCGCCAGGTCCCGTAGCTGCCGTAATAGCTGCTGGCTTCAATGGTCGGCGGCTGCTGCCCGGTCTGGGTGTTGATGTTAATCACGCCGCCAGAGGCGTTGCCGTACAGGGCAGAGAAGGGGCCGCGCAGCACTTCAACGCTCTCGACGCTGGAGAGATCGATGTTGGAGGTCTGACCCTGGCCGTCCGGCATGGTGGCAGGGATACCGTCGACGTACATACGGATACCGCGCACGCCAAACGTTGAGCGGGCGCCAAACCCACGCATCGAAAGCTGGAGGTCCTGAGCATAGTTCTGGCGGTTCTGAATTTGCAGTCCCGGCACGCTGCCAAGGGATTCAGACAGGTTAATGCGAGGCGCGGCCTGGCGCATATCATCGCCATTGACGACGCTAACCGCGGCCGGGGTATCCAGCTCCGATACGGTTTGCGGCGTGGCGCTGACGATCATGGTCTGTTCCTCCGCGCTTATTGCGGTTAGCGGCGCGAAAGTAACGGGAACCAGCAGCAGCGGGAGAGAGGCCTTACGGGCAGAAATGATTTTCATGAATAAAACCGGTTGTGGTGTATAAACGAACCAAATGGAACATGTCCATACATGTTAAAGGTTTTGTAAATGTTTTGAAAACTATAACCGCACATTGCGTTAATGAAAGGCGAGACGCGAAAGAAAAACTCCACATTTCTCTCATTAATGATTACTATTCTCATTATCAAAAGGCATTGCCATGACGTTGCCTGCCGGAAGTGATGTCAGCGGAAACCCCTCTTTTCAGAAAAGGAATTGTTATGTCTTTACGTCATCTGTGCTCGCCGCGTCTGAGCATGTCACTGCTGTCTGCCACTTTACTGCTTGCCGGGACGTTCCAGGTGCATGCCGCCGAAGAGGTGCTGCGTAAAGCGGTGGGCAAAGGGGCGTATGAAATGGCGGTCAGCCAGCAGGAGAATGCACTGTGGGTGGCGACGTCACAAAGCCGCAAAACCGATAAGGGCGGGGTTATCTATCGCCTTGATCCGGTCACGCTGGACGTGACGCAGGCGATTCATAGCGATCTCAAACCCTTTGGTGCCACGCTTGATAGCGCGACGCAAACCCTGTGGTTTGGCAACACCATTAACGGCGCGGTGACGGCCATCGATGCGAAAACGGGCGACGTGAAGGGGCGTCTGGTGCTTGATAATCGCCAGCGCAGTGAAACCGTCAAACCGCTGCAGCCGCGCCAGCTGGTGGCGGATGACGCGAGCAACACGATTTACATCACCGGTGTCGGCAAAGAGAGCGTGATTTGGGTGGTGGATGGCGCAACGCTGAAGCTGAAAGAGACCATTGCCAATACCGGTACCTACAGCACCGGCCTGGCGCTGGATGCCCAGGCGAAACGCCTCTATACCACGAATGCGGATGGTGAGCTGGTGACGATCGATACGGCCACGAACAAAATCCTGAGCCGTAAGAAGGTGCAGGATGACGGTAAAGAGCACTTCTATCTGAACCTGAGCCTCGACACTGCCGGTCAGCGTGCCTTCCTGACCGATTCAAAACAGCCTGAAGTGCTGGTGGTGAGCCTGAAAGACGGCAGCGTAATGGAGAAGATCGCCGCGCCTGAATCACTGGCCGTCCTGTTTAACCCAACGCGTAATGAAGTCTATGTGACGCACCGCGAAGCGGGCAAGGTGAGCGTGATTGACGCGAAAACCTACAAGGTGACCAAAACGTTCGATACGCCGGTTTACCCGAACAGCCTGGCACTCTCTGCCGATGGTAAAACGCTGTATGTGACGGTGAAACAGAAGTCGACCCGTCAGCAGGAAGCTACCCAGCCTGATGATGTGATTCGTATCGCACTCTGATGTGGGAACTGCCCGGTGGCGCTGCGCTTACCGGGCCGACAAAACCATGAGAAGTAGGCCGGGTAAGGCGAAGCCGCCACCCGGCTTTTTTATTAACGCGAGGTCTCTTCTACCAGCGGCGCGTCGTGTTTTTCATCGTCGTGATGAACCGGCGCGGTGCTGTGGATCTCGTGAACGCGCTTACGCACGCCGAACCAGCCAGCAATCAGCAGTACCGCCAGCAGCGGAATGGTCGCGATGGTGTAGGTACCGTTCGGGTAGTCGAACGCCATCAGCACCAGCACGCTGAACAGGAACAGCAGGGTGAGCCAGGAGGTCACCGGTGCGCCCGGCATCTTGAAGCTCACATCAGCCGCTTTGCCTTCTTTGATCGCTTTGCGCAGACGCATCTGGCAGACCACAATAAAGGCCCAGGAGGCGATAATCCCCAGTGCAGCCACGTTCAGAACGATTTCAAATACGCGGGACGGCACCAGATAGTTCAGGAATACGCCAAAGACGTAAACCACCAGCGTTGCCAGAATCCCCGCATAGGGAACCTGCTGCTTGCTCATTTTCGACATGAACTTCGGCGCGGAACCGCCCATCGACATAGAGCGCAGGATACGACCGGTAGAGTAAAGGCCGGAGTTCAGGCTGGAGAGCGCTGCCGTCAGAACCACGATGTTCATGATGCTGCCAACGTAAGGTACGCCCAGCTTAGAGAAGAAGGTCACGAACGGACTCTGACCTGCCTGATAAGCAGTCCACGGGAGCAGCAGAACCAGCAGCACCACGGAACCGACGTAGAACAGACCGATACGCCAGATCACGCTGTTGATGGCTTTTGGCACCATCGTCTGCGGATCTTTACATTCACCTGCTGCGGTGCCCACCAGTTCGATGGAGGCGAAGGCGAACACGACGCCCTGAACCAGCACCAGCGCAGGCAACAGACCGTGCGGGAAGAATCCGCCGTTATCGGTTATCAGGTGGAAGCCGGTGGCATTGCCGTCCAGCGGCTTGCCGCTGCCGAGGAAGACGGTACCCACGACAAGGAAAATCACAATGGCCAGCACTTTTACCAGCGCGAACCAGAACTCCATCTCCGCGAACCACTTCACGCCGATCATGTTCATGGTGCCGACAATCGCCAGCGCGCCAAGCGCAAAGACCCACTGCGGCACGTCACCGAACGCGCCCCAGTAGTGCATGTACAGCGCAACGGCGGTGATATCGACAATACCGGTCATTGCCCAGTTAACGAAGTACATCCAGCCCGCAACGTAGGCCGCTTTTTCACCGAGGAATTCACGGGCGTAGGAGACGAAGCTTCCGCTGGAAGGGCGATGCAGTACCAGTTCGCCCAGCGCGCGTAGAATGAAGAAAGAGAAGATCCCGCACACCAGATAGACCAGGGCGAGAGCCGGGCCAGCCATTTGCAGACGCGCACCAGCACCTAAAAACAGACCCGTTCCGATAGCGCCGCCGATGGCGATCATTTGAACCTGACGGTTGCCCATCGCTTTGTGGTAGCCCTCTTCGTGGGAGTTTAACCAGCGACGTTTAGCAGCATGATGATCGGCTGCGCTTTTATTGCTTGTTTTCATTGAGTTACCTGTTTGCCTGTCTGAACCATTATCGTGATAGTCCTGCCTGGCAGAAAGCAATACAAACGATTGCTTCTGCGCAAACACATGTCGCCTTCCCAGTCATTCTGCGTATGGATAAGGCGAAACATGGCGAGGCATCCTACCTGCAATTCATAAGCGACGCAAAATATAACCGTGCCGAAAGTGATGCACGTCGAAGGAAATCGTGTGGTCAGAGCAGACGGCGATCGCAACACGCTGAATCGTGATGAGTTTTTAGACAAAACAGTTGGTGGGTTGATTATTTAATCATCAGAATCTCTTAATTATTACCAGATGGTATAAATTTGGATTACCTCAGAGCACCCGCCTGTAACCTGAAACGGTAACAGGCGGGCGATGGCTCTGCGATAACGCACAAAATGACCTCAGGCTTTACAGACCCCAAACGGCTAACCGCCAAAAACGGCAATCGCCTGCTGCAGGCGCGTCGTGCGCTGCGTCAGGTGATTCGCGGCGTGAGTGACATTATCCACCATCCCCGTATTGTTGCTGGTCATTGCGCCGATACGGGAGATGGATGCGTTGATGAGCGTCAGCGCCTGGGTTTGCTCCTGAGTGGCGTGGCCGATCTCCTTAATCAGGGAGGAGACCCGCAGCACGTTGTCGATCATAACCGTCAGCTGCGTTTCGGTCTGTTCCACTTTTTCAACGCCAGCGTTGACGCTGGCAACGTTTTTCTCAATCAGCACTTTGATCTCTTTCGCCGCCGTCGCGGAGTGCTGCGCAAGATTGCGCACCTCGGCCGCCACCACGGCAAAACCGCGCCCGGCTTCACCTGCACGCGCCGCTTCCACGGCAGCATTCAGCGCAAGAATGTTGGTCTGGAAGGCAATACGATCGATAACGCTGATAATATCGACGATCTGGCTGTTATCCTGCGACACGGATTGCATCATACCGATGGTCTCTTTCATCATCGCTTCGCCGCAATGGGCGCTGTCGCGGGTGCGATCCGCCATCTCCGTGGCTTCTTTCGCGGTTTCTGCCGTCTGCTTTACCGCGCTGGCGATCTCTTCCACCGCAGACGCGGTTTGCTGCAGAAAGTCTGCGGTCTCTTCTGAACGCGTCTGCAGCGCCGCGCCTTCTTTCGCCACCTGCTGGCTGATGGTGCCAATCCCGCTGATTTGCGCCCCGACATCGTCAACCAGCGAATTCAGGTTCAAACCTGATTGATTGACCAGGCGCATCATCAGCCCGATGTTATCGATCCTGTCAAAATGGTAATAGTCCGTTTTACGTCCTGAAACCACGCGCTGCATCTGTTGCACAATGGATTTAACCGGCCGGGAGATCTGCGCATGAAGATAATAGGTCAGGGCAATAAACAGCAGTACCAGACTTCCAGACTGCACAAATTTATCAGGGAATAAATACACCGCCAGGCAGGAGAGTAACGCTGTAGTCACAATACCCAGATGGATTCGTTTACTGGTGCTAAGACATTTAAAAAGCGACATAAACGAAAATAAACCGCGCCGAACCAGTAATCCTTTATAAAAGCGGTAATGTTTTAATTCATTATTACGCACTTTTGCATACAGTTTTTCACTGGCCGCGATCTCTTCCCGTGCGGGTATATTTCGCACCGAAATATAGCCCGTCAGAGAGCCACCCTGCCAGACCGGCGTCACGTTAGCCCGTACCCAGTAATGATCGCCATTATGACGACGGTTCTTCACCATCCCCGTCCAGGTCTCGCCCTGCTGCAGGGTAAACCACATGTCGCCAAACGCGTCGGCAGGCATATCGGGATGGCGGATGAGGTTATGTGGCTCACCTAAAAGATGTTCTTCTTTATATCCGCTGGCTTCAATAAAAGCGGAATTAGCATAGGTAATATGACTTTTTGTATCGGTGGTCGACATTAACGTCGAACCATCGTTAAGCAAATACTCGTTTTGTGTAACAGGAGTGTTACGCCTCATGAGTAACTCCATGATGATGTGCAAGAATAAAAAATACACTGAAAACGTTCAGGTAAGATTAATGTGATTATTTTTATAACAGCCTGTGGTCTATTCTCTCTGAAATTAAGACTGTTCGAAATAGCCCTGCGCAATATTTTTAAATTGTTAATTCCATGGAATGTAATAAAAATGAAAATATTTTCTGGGGGCGTTATGGGGTGGCGCTGCAAATAAATAACATAAGCCAAATTGAAAGGGGGAGATCGCCTCCCCGGGAAAATTGCCAGGCTGAAATAGCGTTTCGTTAACAGGATGAAAACGCTATCATTTGGTCAGTTTTTCGTTAACACAGTGAGGCTGAGGTGAAAATTAACGTCATCGGAACCAGCGGGAGCGGAAAAAGCACGCTGGCGAAGCAGATTGCGACCGAACTGGCTATTCCCTATATCGAGATGGACAGACTCTACTGGCGCCACGACTGGCAGGGAACGCCGGACGATGAATTTCAGGAAAAACTGGAGCAGGCGCTACAGGCGTCGCCAGACTGGGTGCTCGACGGCAACTATAACCGCACGCGACCCGTCAAATGGCGTAATGTAGACGTTGTGGTGTGGGTAGATTATGGGTTTGCCCGGACTCTCTGGCAGGCCGTCATCAGGGTAATCAAACGGGCCTGGCATAAGCACGAGCTCTGGCCCGGAACCGGGAACAAAGAGAGTTTCCGCCGCGCGTTCCTGAGCAAAGAGTCCATTATCATCTGGACAATCAAAACCTGGCGCAACAACCGCACGCGTTATGAAGCCGATCTGCAGGATCCGCGCTACGCACATATTCGCTTTGTCCGCATTACCCGCCGCGGGCAGGTGAAAGCGCTGATTGCCTTTCTAAAGGCTTATTCTTAGCATGGTTTTATATATCTGATTTCCGGCAAACCAAATGTAAATTAATTGTTTCTCAGTGGTGAAATGCGCCTTTAATAATGTCGACATGTTAAGTCAAACGAGAACGCAACATGTCATGGCGAATCAGCATTCTGGATAAAAGCCCCATCGCTGAAAATGAAACGGCTGCCGATGCACTGGCGCGTACCCTGGCGCTGGCGCAGCAGGCAGAAAATCTGGGCTATCACCGCTTCTGGATTGCCGAACACCACAATACCCCACAGCTTGCCAGCCCCTCGCCGGAGCTGCTGATTGCCTGGATCCTCGGGCAAACCACACGAATTCGCGTTGGCTCCGGCGGCGTGATGCTCCAGCACTACAGCCCTTATAAAGTTGCCGAAAATTTCAACGTTCTGGCCGCGCTGGCCCCCGGTCGCGTGGATCTCGGCGTCGGAAAAGCGCCCGGCGGCTTGCCGCTCTCAACCCGCGCGCTGCAGCAGGGGCTGAATCAGCAGGAAAAGGGCAGCTTTGCCGAACAGCTGGCCCAGCTCGATCGCTGGATCCGTCCTGAACATCCGTCAACTGAGGATGCCGTCCGCGCCACGCCTCTGCCGCCGTCGCCTGCAGAACGTTTTCTGCTGGGCGCGAGTACCGATAGCGCGCTGCTGGCCGCCAGGCTCGGCTGGCACTTTGTTTTTGCCGCGCATCTGAACGGTGACCCGGAACTGCTGCGCGAGGTGGTATCGACCTGGCGTAAGAGCAGCACGCGGGACGTGATTGTGGCGGTACAGGCGATTGTCGCGCCGACGCAGGCCGAGGCAGAAGCTTTGGCGCAAAAGGTCGAAGTGTGGGGCGTTGAGCTGGCAAACGGCCAGCGCGTCACCGTGGCCAGCGAAGAGCAGGCCTACGCCTTTGCGCGTCAGGCGGGCAGCGAGCCGGTACGCATTGCACGCCGGGCGCAGTCGCTGCTTGCCGGTACGGCTGAGTCGGTACTGGAACAGCTTAACGCGCTGCACCAGCAGTGGGGCATTGACGAATTTATCATCGACACGCCGGTAGCGGAGGGAGCAACGCGCGTCGCGTCGCTGCGCCTGCTGGCCGAGGCGCGTCTTAACAGGGAGGTCACCGTATGAGTTTTGGCGAACAGCTGATTGCCTGGCGTCGCGAACTGCACCAGAACCCGGAACTGTCCGGCCAGGAAGTTGAAACCACAGCGCGCCTGCGCCAGTGGCTGACGAATGTCGGGATTACCCCGCAGCCTTACGACCTGTCTACCGGACTGGTGGCGGAAATCGGCTCGGGCAATAAACTGATTGCGCTGCGGGCGGATATTGATGCCCTGCCGATTGAAGAGCGCAGCGGCGTGCCGTTTAGCTCGCAGCGTGCAGGCGTAATGCATGCCTGCGGACACGATATCCACACCAGCGTCATCCTCGGCGCCGCGTTGAAGCTGAAAGAGCGAGAGGCCTCGCTTAACGGCCGGGTGCGGATCCTGTTTCAGCCTGCCGAAGAGAACTTTGGCGGTGCGAAGAGCATGGTGCGCGCCGGTGCCTTACGCGATGTCAGCGCGATTTTCGGTATGCACAACGAGCCCGGCCTGCCGGTCGGTGAGTTCGCTACCCGCGGCGGGCCGTTTTATGCCAACGTCGATCGCTTCGTGATTCGCATTACCGGAAAGGGCGCGCACGCCGCACGTCCGCACGAAGGCAACGACGCGATTGTGCTGGCGAGCCAGCTGGTGACGGCGCTGCAAAGCGTTGCCAGCCGCAACGTCAATACGCTGGATTCGGTGGTGCTGAGCGTGACGCGCATTGCAGGCGGTAACACCTGGAACGTGCTGCCGGAAAGCGTCGAGCTGGAAGGCACGCTGCGCACCCATCGCACGGAGGTGCAGCAGAATGTGAAAGCTCGCGTGGGTGAAATCGCCGCCGGGTTTGCCAGCGCCTTCAGCGCGCAGATTGATATCACCTGGTATGCCGGGCCCACCGCGCTGGTGAATGATGAACGCTGGGCCGATTTCGCCACCTCGGTTGCCCGGGACGCCGGATACGAAACCCGGCACGCCGAGTTGCATATGGGCGGGGAAGATTTCGCGGTCTATTTGCAGTCCATTCCCGGCGCGTTTGTCAGCATTGGCAGCAACAGCGCGTTTGGTTTACACCACCCGGCGTTTAACCCGGACGAAGCCTTAATTGAGCCCGCTGCCCGCTATTTTGCACAGCTTGCGGAAAAAGCCCTGCAACACGTTTAATTCTTAAGAGGTGAATATGTCTGCACATCGTCAACTGCGGCTGGGGACCATTTTGCATGGTGCATCCGGAAATATGTCCGCCTGGCGTCACCCTGAGGCCGTCGCCGATGCCAGTATCAATTTTGATTTCGTCAAAGCGACGGCGTTAAAGGCGGAGGAGGGCAAACTCGATTTTTTATTCGTTGCCGACGGTCTTTATATAAACGAGAAATCGATCCCGCATTTTTTAAACCGGTTTGAACCGCTGACGGTGTTATCCGCGCTCGCCAGCATCACCTCGCGCCTGGGGCTGGTGGGAACCTTATCGACCTCCTACAGCGAGCCCTTCACCACGGCGCGCCAGTTCGCCAGCCTCGACCACCTGAGCAACGGACGCGCGGGCTGGAACGTGGTGACATCGCCGCTGGAAGGGTCGGCGAAGAACTTTTCCCGTGAAAAACACCCCGAGCATGCGCTGCGCTATCGCATTGCGGATGAGTATCTCGACGTGGTGAAAGGGCTGTGGGATTCCTGGGAAGGTGATGCGTTCGTACGTAATAAAGAGAGCGGGCAATTCTTTGACGCGTCAAAGCTTCACACCCTGGATCATCACGGTGATTTTTTCCAGGTCGCCGGGCCGCTGAATATTGGTCGTACGCCACAGGGACGACCGATTGTCTTTCAGGCGGGCGCGTCGGACGACGGGAAAAAACTGGCGGCGAAACACGCCGACGCCATTTTTACCCATCACGAAACGCTCGATGAGGCAAAAGCCTTTTACCGCGACGTGAAGCAGCAGCTGGAAATTAACGGACGCCGCGCGTCAGATTTACATATTTTCCAGGGCGTCAGCGTGATTGTGGGAAAAGACGCCGACGACGTGGAAAACCAGTACCAGACCACGGCGGCGCTGGTGTCGATTAACGATGCCCTCAACTACCTCGGACGTTATTTTGAACATCACGACTTCAGCCAGTATCCGCTCGACGAGTCGTTCCCGGATATCGGCGACTTAGGCAAAAACAGCTTCCGCAGCACCACCGATGAAATTAAGCGCAATGCCCGCGAGCGCAGCTTAACCCTGCGTCAGGTGGCCCTTGAAGCCGCATCACCGCGCCCGCGCTTTTCCGGTACGCCGGAAGAGGTGGCAGACGGTCTGCAGTCCTGGTTTGAAGGCTATGCCGCAGACGGCTTCATCATCCAGGGCGGTACGCCGGACACCTTCACGCGCTTTGTTGACCAGGTGGTGCCTGTTTTACAGGCCCGCGGCCTGTTCCGTACCGACTACCCGGGCACCACGCTGCGCGAAAGCCTCGGCTTAGACCAACCTAAAAACCAGTTCACACAACAATAAAAGAGAACACCGCTATGCAGAAAACATCGCTTATTCTGGCGCTCGCGCTGGCCTTTACCCCTGCCGTCTGGGCAGAGAATGTGAATATTAACGGCACCGGCGTGAGCATCGAGGCCAATAAAACGCCGGTTAATACCGCTAAAAACATTGATGCGGTGGCACAGCTGCCGAAAGACTATCGCTTCGCCGTGCCGGGGAAATTTACCGTGGCGGTGGCGGGCCTCAATCAACCGCCGCTAACGGTGTTTTCCGATGACAACAAAACGCTGCTGGGAAGTGAGGTGGACGTCGCCCGCCTGGTCGCTGACAGCCTGGGGCTGGAGCTGAACGTGGTGCCGACCTCCTGGGAAGACTGGCCGCTGGGCGTGGCCTCCGGGAAATATGATGCCGCCATCAGCAACATCACCGTCACCAAAGAGCGTAAAGAGAAGTTTGACTTTGCCACCTACCGTAAAGATTCCCTCGGGTTCTACGTGAAATCAAGCAGCCCGATCAAGTCGCTTGAGAAGGCTGAGGACATCGCCGGGCTGCGGATTATCGTCGGCTCCGGCACTAACCAGGAGGCCATCCTGCTCGCATGGAATGCCGAAAACCTGAAGAAGGGGCTGAAGCCCTTTACCCCGATCTATACCAAAGACGATGCGGCACAAACGCTGGCGCTGCAGTCCGGACGTGCGGATGCGTACTTTGGTCCGAACGTGATTGGTGCCTGGAAGGCCGCGCTGAACGGGAAAACCAAACTGGTGGGTAGCGTCGACGGCGGCTGGCCGAAGGCGGCGCACATTGCGGTGACGCTGAAAAAAGGCAGTGGGCTGGTTGAGCCGGTGCAAACCGCGCTGAACGGCGTTATCAAAAACGGCGATTACGACAAAGTGCTGAACCGCTGGGGGGAAGGGGTTGAGCGCATTCCTCAGTCAGAAGTGAACCCGGCTGGCCTGGGCGATTAAGGAGGCGTAATGAGCGAACGATTTCGTGATGTTTCCCCGGAAGATGCCGAGCTTCAGCCCATCATTGAGGGGCTGTTCGGTGAATATGCCGCCCGCTATGGCGACTACTTCTCTAAGGACGCGGAAGTTGAACTCACCGAGTGGTATTTAGCGCCGCAGGGGCTGTTTATCGTGCTGGAGCGCGACGGGAAGATTATCGCCACCGGCGCGTACAAACCTTTCGACGAACGCACCGCGGAAATCAAACGCATCTGGACGGACAAAACCCTGCGTCAGCAGGGGCTTGCCGGACGCGTGGTGCAGGAGCTTGAGCGCAGGGCGGTGCTGGCAGGCTATAGCCAAATCTACCTGACAACCGGTTTTCGCCAGCCGGAAGCGGTCAGGCTCTACCTCAGCCAGGGCTATCAGCCGCAGTTCGATCTGCACCGGGATCCGGAAGAGTACAGCCAGCCGCCGTTTGACGGTCGGCTGCGCTTCACTAAAACGCTGGTACGCGAAGCGTTCAGTAAAACCGCATGAGGAACGACGATGAGCAACGTTGAAACCATTAAGGTGGTCCCGGCGCGTTATCCGCTGCGGACCGTCGGCGCCGCGGTGGCGCTGTTTGTCCTGGCGGTCGTGATTCAGTCCGTGGCCTTTAACCCGCGCTGGGAGTGGGCGGTGTTCGCCCGCTGGTTCTTTGACCCGGTGATCCTTGAAGGCGTAGGGCAGACCCTGCTGCTGACCCTGATCGGCACCGCGCTGAGCGTGGTGTTGGGCGGCATGCTGGCGCTGGCGAGACTGTCCTCGTCGTGGCTGCTGAGCAGCCTGGCATGGGGGTACATCTGGCTGTTTCGATCGCTGCCGCTGATTGTGGTACTGATCATCCTGTACAACTTTTCCTATCTCTACGACACGCTCTCTCTCGGCGTGCCGTTCACCGGCATCACCTGGGGCAGCTTTGAAACCATCAACGTGCTGGGGCAGTTTTCTACCGCCGTGGTGGGGCTAACCCTGGTGCAGAGCGCCTATACCGCCGAGATCATTCGCGGCGGATTCCTCGGGGTCGATCACGGGCAGTACGAGGCCGCCGCCGCGCTCGGCCTGCCGGCCTGGCGCCGCACGGTGCGCATCATTTTGCCTCAGGCGCTGCGCACCATCCTGCCGTCGGGCTTCAATGAAATCATCAGCCTCGCCAAGGGCACGGCGATGGTGTACGTCCTGGCGATGCCGGAGCTGTTCTATACCATCCAGATGATCTACAACCGCACGCAGGAGGTGATCCCGCTGCTGATGGTCGGTGCCGCCTGGTACCTGGCGATCACCACCGTCCTGTCCGCTATCCAGTATGGTGTTGAACGCGCGCTTGCCCGCAGCGAACGCCGCTCTGCGGTTAACCAGAACCGTGCCACCCGTCGTACCCGTTCTGTCACCACCACGCCAGCACAGGAGCCCGTCCATGCAAGCCTCTCCTGAAGGACATATTTCGATTACCGGCGTCAGCAAATTTTTTGGCCGCCATAAAGCGCTCGACAACGTTTCGCTTGAGATCCCGCCCGGCTCCGTGACGGTGATCCTCGGGCCGTCCGGCTCCGGTAAATCGACGCTGCTGCGCACCATTAATCACCTGGAGCGCGTCGACGAAGGCTTTATCCAGATTGACGGGGATTACATTGGCTATCGTCGTCAGGGCGATAAGCTCTATGAGCTAAAGGAGAAGGAGATCCTCAAACAGCGCGTCAACGTGGGCTACGTGTTCCAGAATTTCAATTTGTTTCCGCATCTCACGGTGCTGGAAAACCTGATTGAAGCGCCGATCGCGCACAAAAAGCTCAGCAAAAAAGAGGCGGTGGAAAGGGCGTACAGCCTGCTGGACGTGGTTGGGCTACGGGATAAAGCCGATGCCTGGTCACGTCATCTTTCCGGCGGGCAACAGCAGCGTATTGCCATTGCCCGCGCGCTGGCGCTGCGTCCCCGCGTGATGCTGTTTGATGAGCCTACCTCGGCGCTGGATCCGGAGCTGGTGGGGGAAGTGCTGGACGTGATCAAAAAGCTGGCCCGGTCCGGCACCACGCTGGTGGTGGTGACCCACGAGATCGGCTTTGCCCGGGAAGTGGCGGATCAGGTGGTGTTTATGGTCGACGGAAAAATCGTCGAGCAGGGAAGCAGTGACGAGGTATTAAACCGTCCGTCACATGCGCGAACGCGCCAGTTTCTCTCCAAAGTCTTATAAGGAGTACCAATGAAATATGGACTTCTGGCGGGGCTGATCTTTACGACGGTGAGCCACGCCAGCATTGATTTGAAAGCCAACGAGCAGCCGCTGCCGGTGACGGTGGATCGGCAGGCCGTGGCGAAGATCCCCGCCAATTACAAATTTGTGGAGCCGGGTACGCTAACGGTCGCCGTTTCGGCGTTGAATTCTCCGCCGCTGGCGCTGCTGGCCAGCGATAACCGCACGCGCATTGGCAGCGATCCGGATATCGCCCGTCTGCTGGCGAGTAGCCTGGGGCTAAAGCTGAAGCTGGTGCCGACGGCGTGGGAAGACTGGCCGCTGGGGATCGCCTCCGGGCGCTACGACGTGGCGCTGGTGAATATTGCGGTGACCGAACAGCGTAAAGAGAAGTTTGATTTTGCGACCTACCGCGTCGATTCGCTGGCGTTTTCGGTGAAATCCACCAGCGAGATCCGGTCAATCAAAAGCGCGGAAGATCTGGCAGGGAAAAAGGTGATTGTCGGCTCCGGTACGAATCAGGAGCGCATTCTGCTGGGCTGGAACGAAGAGAACCAAAAGGCGGGGCGGACGCCCGCGCTGCCGGTCTATCTCCACGACGATGCCTCGGGCAATCTCTATATTCAGTCCGGCAGGGCGGACGTGTTCTTTGGCCCTCAGTCGGTTTCAGCCTACAAAGCGGCGCTCACCGGCAAAACCCGCGTTGTCGGTTTAGGGCCGAAAAAAGCCTGTGTCGCGACCACCACCAAAAAAGGCAATGAGCTGGTGTACGCGCTGCAGGCCTCGCTGGACGGCGCGATTAAGCGCGGAGATTACCAGAAGGTGCTGGCGCGCTGGGGCGAGCAGGGGGAAGCGGTGGCACAGTCGGAGGTCAACCCGCCTGGGATAACCTACTGATGGTGCTCTACACTTAGGGTTTTCATCCCGCAGGGGGCAACATGATTAAACTCTATGGCGTACCTGGCTGGGGCTCAGCAATCAGTGAAGTAATGCTAACCCTGGCTGATATCCCTTATCAATTTATCAACGTGGACGGGTTTGACCAGCCCGGCCCGCAGCGTGAGCTGCTGCAAACGCTCAACCCGCTGTGTCAGGTACCCACGCTGGAGCTGGAAAATAGCACCATCATGACCGAAACGGCGGCGATTGCCCTGATGGTGCTCGACAGATGTCCCGATCTCGCCCCGCCCGTGGGGCAGGCCGAACGCCAGCAGTTTCAGCGTCTGCTGATCTGGTTTGTGGCCAACGTCTATCCCACGTTTACGTATGCGGACTATCCCGAGCGCTGGGTGCCGGACGTGCCGGAACAGCTGCAGAAAAACTGCATCGAATACCGGAAGTCCCTCTATTTGTGGTTCGAAACTCAGCTCAAGGCTGCCCCGTTTGCGTTGGGTGAACGGCTGACGCTGCTGGATGTGTATATCGCGGTGGCGCGAACCTGGGGGCCACGCCATGACTGGTTTGCGACCAATACGCCGAAACTGACGGTCATCGCAGATACCGTATGTCAGCTGCCGGAACTGCACAAGGTGTTAAAGGCCAACGGTATTATCTGATAACGTGGAGCCATGACTCACAACTGGAAGCCTGCATATGCCACACGTAGATATCAAATGTTTTCCCCGCGATTTGAACGACGAACAAAAAACCGCACTGGCCGAGGATATTGCTGAGGTCATTATTCGCCATTTCAACAGCAAAGACAGTTCCGTGTCCGTTGCGTTGAATCAGGTGAACCAGGAGGACTGGAAAGCACAGGTCTGGGATACCGAAATAGGACCGAAGCTGGACGAGTTAATTAAAAAGCCCGGCTATTCAATGTAAGCGCAATTGCCGGGGGGGATCGCTCCTTCCCGGTTTTTTCCCCGCCTCGTCTTCCCGCTTTTCGCAAAAATCGATAAAAATGCGTTTTGTCTTATCCGTTACACTTTACGTTTCTGACTGACAGCCCATCAATCCTTAGGAAAGATCTCCAACAGAATCAGTTAAGGACAGACACGTTAAAGGATAATTTTCTCATGACAAAATTACCCCGTTTTTCACTCACCTTTCTTCATCCCCGTTACTGGCTAAGCTGGGCCGGCATTGCCGCGCTGTGGCTTGTCATGCTGCTCCCTTATCCGCTGTTGTTCAGCATCGGTCATGGCCTTGGTCGACTGGCAATGCGCCTGCTTCCGCGCCGCGTCGAGATTGCCCGCCGCAACCTTGAGCTCTGTTTTCCGGAGATGAAAAAGGATGAACGCGAGTCTCTGCTGCAGCGTAATTTTGAATCGGTAGGAATGGGGGTAATCGAAACCGGGATGGCATGGTTCTGGCCTGCATGGCGGGTGCGGAAATGCTTTACGGTGACGGGTTATGAGCACATGGAAAAGGCGCGGGCAAAGGGCAATGGCGTGGTGCTCGTTGGCATGCATTTTCTCACCCTTGAGCTGGGCGCGCGGATATTTGGCATGCTTAACCCCGGTATTGGGGTGTATCGTCCCAACAATAATGCGCTGCTGGACTGGCTTCAGACGCGCGGACGCCTGCGCTCAAATAAAACCATGCTCGATCGTCATGATTTAAAGGGGATGATCCGCTCGCTGAAGCAGAATGAGATTTTGTGGTACGCCCCGGACCATGACTATGGCAAAACCAATAGCGTCTTTGTGCCGTTTTTTGCGGTTCCGGATGCCGCCACGACCGCCGGGAGCTATATGCTGGTCAAAAGCGCTAAGCCTGCTGTCATTCCCTTTGTGCCGCGCCGCAGGGCGGACGGCACCGGCTACGAACTGATTATTCTGGAGGATATCAGCGAGGCGCTGCAGGGGGGAGATAAAGAATCAGTTGCGACGCAAATGAACAGGGCGATTGAGCAGGCGGTACGAATGGCGCCAGAACAGTATATGTGGCTGCACCGGCGCTTCAAAACGCGTCCTGAAGGTCAGTCTGACCGGTATGCCCGCCGCAAGAGCGTGGCACCACGGGCTGATATCCTGTCCGCCGCCGATCTTTCCGACCGGTCGGGCGTCCAGCACTAAGGCCGCAATCCTGCCCTCACCGTGCAGTGAGGGCAGGCGCGAGGCTTACAGCGCAGACCTGCGGTACGGCGCATAGTCCGCCTGCCACCAGGTCTTCTCGATACGCGCCATCAACGTCTCATCATCTATCGCCGGAGCCATGCCCTGTTCAATCGCGGCTCGGGCGACGGCGACGGCAATCTGGCGTGAGACCGTTTCAATCTGATCTACCGGCGGCAGCAATCCGCCTTTTTCCGTGGTCACCAGCGGAGACTGCGCGGCCAGGCTGCGGCTTGCTGCCATCAGCATCTCTTCAGTCACCCGGCGCGCGTTACAGGCCAGGACGCCCAGCCCCAGGCCCGGGAAAATATAGGCGTTATTACACTGGGCGATCTCGTAGTGTTCATTCTCCCAGAATACCGGGGCGAACGGGCTGCCGGTGGCCACCAGCGCGGCACCCTGGGTCCAGGCGATAAGATCCTGCGGCTGGGCTTCCGCCCGCGAGGTCGGGTTCGAGAGCGGCATGATGATTGGGCGCGGACAGTGGCGATGCATCTCTTTTACAATCTCTTCGCTGAACAGCCCCGGCTGGCCTGAAACGCCGATCATCACCGTGGGATGCGCGTTCTTCACCACGTCCAGCAGGGAAATGTTCTTCGCGTCTACCTGCCAGCTGCAAACGGCGTCGCGCGCGGTAAGCAGGTTTTTCTGGAAATCGAGTAGGTTCGTCATGTCGTCGGTTAGCAGGCCGAAGCGATCGACCATAAAGATCCGGCTGCGCGCTTCGGACTCGGTCAGGCCGTCATCCACCATCAGCGCCACAATTTTTTCAGCTATCCCGCATCCGGCAGAACCGCTGCCCAGGAAGACCACGCGCTGGTCGCGAATGCGCGTGCCCGCCGCATGCGCCGCCGCCATCAGCGTACCGGCTGTGACGGCAGCCGTGCCCTGGATATCATCATTGAAGCAGCACAGCTGGTCGCGGTAGCGCTGGAGAAGTCGGGTGGCGTTTTTCTGCGCGAAGTCTTCAAATTGCAGGAGAACATTGGGCCAGCGCGCTTTAACGGTGCTGACAAACATATCCATAAACTCAGCATACTGCTCGTCGCTGATGCGCGGATGACGCCAGCCCATGTACATCGGGTCGTCGAGGTGCTGCTGATTATTGGTGCCGACATCCAGCATAATCGGCAGGGTGGAGGCCGGATGGATCCCGCCGCAGGCGGTATACAGCGACAGCTTCCCAATTGGGATGCCCATTCCGCCGATACCCTGATCGCCAAGCCCTAAAATACGTTCCCCGTCCGTCACCACAATCACGCGAACGTCGTTGCGCGAAAAACTTTGCAGCATCTCATCAATACGATGGCGGTTAGGCCATGAAATAAACAGGCCGCGCGCGCGTCGATAAATCGTGGAGAAATGCTCGCAGGCTTCACCGACCGTCGGGGTATAGATAATCGGTAACGTCTCTTTCAGATGCAAACGCAAGAGGTTATAAAAGAGCGTTTCATTGGTGTCCTGGATATTTCGCAGGTAAACATGACGTGAAATATCGCTTTTAAAATGGCAGAACTGCACCCAGGCGCGCTCGGTTTGTTCTTCAATGGTTTCAACGTTGTGCGGCAATAATCCATGCAGATTAAAATTGTCACGTTCTTCTTTAATAAATGCGAGTCCTTTATTGAGCAGCGGGTTTTCCAGCAATACGGCCCCGTTATAGGGGGTGTACAGAACTTCTTTCCTGGACATGATTAACTCCTGAATTTTTTAAATAAAACAGATTAAGAGATGAAATAGATCATAATGCCTTCGGTCACGACCCCGACGGCAGTGCCAATTAATATGGAAGAGGATGCGGTATCAATATAGGTAT
This sequence comes from Enterobacter sp. ECC-019, assembly GCF_043974075.1. NCBI lineage: Bacteria > Pseudomonadati > Pseudomonadota > Gammaproteobacteria > Enterobacterales > Enterobacteriaceae > Enterobacter > Enterobacter sp. ECC-019. Next base: position 3,197,070 of record NZ_CP143759.1, on the reverse strand, counting down.
CGCTGCGTAAAGCAAACATCCCCGCGGCAATAGCGGAAGGCGTTGCGCCAATAATCACAACCTGCTGCAGTAAAGTATGGCTCAGGCCAAAGGCGATCCCTGCGGCGGCCATCATTGCCGGTTGAATCAGGTTTTTAATACTGATATTGGTAAATGTCTGCACATTCAGTTTTGGACGCTCACCGTAAAACAGCAGGCCGAGGGCAAACAGGGACAGTCCGCCGGAAACCTTTCCAACCATCTCAATAGGCATGCTGAGAATAGAAGGGATTTGCACACCGGCCAGACTGAGCAAGACGCCGGAGACCGGGATCCAGACGATAGGATTGCGTGCCGCTTTGATGAGGTTTTGCACGATCATCGCGCCCGGGTGTAGCGCCTCCAGGCCATCATGTCCGTTTTTATCACCCATACGAATCAGGACGATAGTCAGGGGGATCATGATAACGCTGGTAATAATATTGCCGATCAGCACACCGATAAATCCTTCCGGCCCAATCAATACCGCCAGGACCGGTGCGCCAAAGTAGGCCATATCAGGAAAGGCGCAAACCAGAGACTGAATGGCGCTGGTTTTGATATCGTGGCGAAAAACGTAGCGTGAAATAAATAGCGTCAGTAAATACGACCCCATTAAACCGACGACCAAAACGGCCATAAAGGTCAGGTTCTTAATTTTATTGGGATCGGTATGCAATGCACCAATAAAAAGATGAAAAGGAAGAGCGAAACGAATCACCACGGTTGCCATGACGTTTGCATCTTCACGCCGGGAATATCCCAGCTTTCCACTTAGCCATCCAAGTAACATTATAAAGACGAGCGGAAACAGTGACTGTAATAGTAATGAAGGCATAGTATTTCCTGTAGGGTATTTTATGTGTTTTATTGCAGCGCTAATCTAGCGCTTAGCTAGCAGGGCAGGAGTGACAAGGGTCACACTCTCTCTGGTTTTATTAATTTCAAAAAGATTGCATTAGTTGGATAAGTAATGCTTTCGTTAAAAATTGATAAGACGCAAGAAAGCGACATGAGTCGCCATAAATAACTTTAGTTACTTAACTCTGAATTAAGTTATTTAAAGACAAATAGCCGAATTGTTCACATTTCTCCCGGTACGCCCGTGATAATTTCACATTGAGCCTGTTTTTAGAAAAGGCCATCTACGTCATTATTTATATTTAAGAACATTTTTTCGTATCAGGAATAGTTTCAGTTATTCCTTTCTCTGTATATCCGAACACAATTTTCAGGTGATTATATGAAAGATAATCCTGTACCGACTTCTGAGCTGTCTACCTCGCGTTTTGCCTTTGGGCTCAACAATACCGAGGTGGGCACGGTCCCGTTGATGCTGTTCGTCGGGATTGCCACCATTGTGGCGACATCCGCCTGGGCAGGGCTGCTGCCGAAAAATATGATAGGTGGTCTTGCGGTCATCATGACCCTCGGTTTCGCGTTTGCCAAAGTGGGGCGTCAAATCCCGGTGCTGAAGGATATCGGCGGCCCGGCTATCCTGTGCCTGATGGTGCCCTCCGTGCTGGTCTATTTTGGCGTATTCGGGAAACATACCCTTGATACCGTGCATTTGCTGATGAAAGAGGCGAATCTGCTCTATTTCGTCATCGCCTGCCTGGTGGTCGGCAGCATTCTGGGGATGAACCGGGTGCTGCTGATCCAGGGGATGATGCGCATGTTTGTTCCGCTGGTGGCGGGAACATGCATGGCCGTGCTGAGCGGCCTCATTGTGGGCTCACTGTTTGGTTATACGCCTTACCACACCTTCTTCTTCATCATTGTGCCCATCATCGGCGGCGGGATTGGCGAGGGGATTTTGCCGCTGTCCCTGGCCTATTCGGCAATACTGGGGCAGACGCCGGACGTCTACGTTGCGCAGCTGGCACCCGCTGCGGTCGTCGGGAATATCTTCGCCATTATTTGTGCGGGCTCGCTGGCGCGTCTCGGCGCGAAACGTCCTGCGCTTTCGGGAAATGGCATGCTCACGCGGAGTAAAGACGACGCCAGCCTGTTTGCCGGGGCGCAAAGCACGCAGCAGACGGATTTTCATCTGATGGGGGGCGGATTGCTGATGGTGTGCGCGTTTTTCATCGTCGGCGGATTGTTCGAAAAACTGGTACACATTCCCGGCCCGGTACTGATGATCCTGATTGCCGTTCTGTGTAAATACTTCAGGGTGATCCCGGCCTCAATGGAGCAGGGCGCGCACAGTTGCTATAAATTCGTCTCGGCTGCACTGGTCTGGCCGCTGATGATCGGCCTCGGGATGTTATACGTGCCGCTTGAGAGCGTGGTGTCGGTCTTCTCGGTGGGATACGTGGTGGTATGCGGTTCGGTTGTGATTGCGATGGCGCTGAGCGGCTACTTTATCGCGTCGCGTCTGAATATGTATCCTGTGGAAGCGGCCATTGTGACCTGCTGCCACAGCGGGCTGGGCGGAACGGGAGACGTGGCCATTTTGTCCGCGTCTAACCGGATGTCGCTCATGCCGTTCGCGCAGATTGCCACCCGCATCGGCGGCGCGTCGACGGTGATTTTCGCCACCCTGCTGATGGGCTGGATTATGGCGCGCTGATCCAAAACGTCAGGATACTGAATCGCAACGACATTTTCAGGATGTCGCTGCGGTTCAGTCCTTTATAAATATCACCGTACTGTATAGAATTACCGCATCCACAGCGACGGGATACCACACGATGACCGGAAGAGTTGATTATCAGATTGAAAAATATCTCCTTACCGAAGCCGCCGAGCCGGAGCGTCTGACGCGCCAGTGGGCAGAGGTGATGGAGGAGTGTCGTGAGCAAAAGTCCGGTGCAGAGGAGCGGTTGCGCCTCGCGTTGCTTAATGTGGATTACGTCACCAGCTTCGAGCTGCCCTTCAGGCTGCTTCTTACCCGTACGCCCCAGCTGATAGATGTTGTCAGAAAAGAGCTGCAGCTCAGTCAGAAAAATGTTCTCTTTAACGGCAAGCGCTTTGGCTGCGTCTATAGCCTTAAAAGGGATCTCGACGGAATACCTGACGAGTTTACCTATCAGCTGAAAACGCGGATCCAGCGCAGTGACGCGACGGGATGTAATGAATTACCTTACAGGCAAATAGCCCAGCAGGTTAAAGCCCCCCGCGAACGACTTAAGCTGGCGCTGGAAAATGGGTTAGCGGTAACGGCACTCGACGGGCTTTTCTGGTTTGGCATTCAGCGCATCGCGGCGGATGTACAGAGGTTAAGGAAAATGGGCGTGAGGATTGTGACGTCTGAGACCGAGGTCTTCGATACGCTTACAAAGACCAGCCGGCGGATCCCTGTTTATAGCCTTGCTCGCCCGGAATGAGTATTCGCCGCTGACCGGTCGACGGCATCAAACATGACGGAAAATTGCGGCCAATTTTTTTACAGCGTCTTCTATTTCTCTCTCCGTGTAAGCGGCAAATCCCATTAAAAAACCGGTGGACGCGGGGGAGCCTGCATATAAATCGGTAAGCCCAAGTATATCAACACCCGCGCGGCGGGCGGCGGTGGCTATCTCTTTCTCGGATATTCCGTGCTTCAGGTGACAAGGCATTTGCATTCCCCCGGCTGGCGTTTCACAGGCAACATACTCGGAAAGATACGTTTCTATCATGCTTGCCAGCGTGTTGCGACGAGCAACGTAGATACTCCGCATCTTTCGAACATAGGCGCCAAAATGGCCTCCCTCCAGAAATTTAGCCAGCGTCAGCTGGGTTATTGAGGCGGTGTGGCCATCCATTAACGTCCTCGCCATGGTAAAGGGCTCTATCAATTCTGAGGGAACGATGGTGTAGGCAATACGCAGCCCGGGGAAAAGAGACTTGGTGAACGTGCCGATATAAATTGTCCGGTTGTACGTATCAAGCCCCTGAAGACTGGCCATAGGCTTACCTTCGTAGTGAAACTCACTGTCATAGTCATCCTCGATGATCCAGGCTCCGTAACGGTTTGCCCATTTAACAACTGCCAGTCGTCGGTCAAGAGAGAGCGTCACCCCGGTAGGGTACTGATGAGACGGCGTAAGGTAGATCGCCCTGGCTGGCTCGGTCAGAGAATTAAGACCGTCAACCGAGATGCCTTTTTCATCAAGAGGAACCGGAATACAGCGAAGTCCTGCAGCGTTGAACGCTTTGTGTGCCCCTTGGTAGGAGGGATCTTCAATGACAATGCCATCCCCGGCGTCCATCAGCACATGGGAACAGAGCGCGAGCGCCTGTTGAGAACTTGTCAGCACGATAACCTGTTCTGCCCTCGCACGCGTCCCGCGCTCAAGGTTGACATATTCCGCAATGGCCCGTCGCAGGCGCTCTATACCCTGTGGTGGGCTTTGCTCTAACGCCTGGTGCTGAAACTCCTTCATGACCTGTCTCTGAAGACGCTCCCAGATCGGAATGGGAAACATGCGGGTTTCAGGAATGCCGGGCGCAAGGGGGCGAGGGGCGGAAAACTCGCGGATCCCGCCGCTTTCATAAACGATCTTTCCCCGGACGCTGAGTTTTGCTTTTCGTATATCAGCGGTTGGCTGAGGCTGTCGGGGGCGGGGTTTTAAAAAACGCGCGCTGGAAGAGACAAAACTCCCTCTGCCTGTTTGTCTCTCAATAAAACCTTCGGCATGCAGGCTGGAGTAGGCCGCTTCTATGGTATCCCGGGAAACGCTGAGAGAAGCCGCCAGCGCGCGTGAAGCAGGAAGGGCCTTACCGTGAGACAATACCCCTTCCAGTATCAGCGTCCGTATTGCTCTCTGGATCCTTTCATGAAGCGGTAGCGATCCGTTAGCGGGGTCGATAATCCATGCCTTAACCGTTTCAAGCTGTGCGTGCTTAAACATTATGTTGTCCACTTTCCCTCTGCGTCTCTTAATTCTAAAGCAATATTGCACGCAGCAGGATGAAAAATTGGTCTGCCTTGATGGCGAGAATTGGCGGGGCAAAACGTGCCATTCAGCGAATACACTCTTCCTGAAACGAATAAACGGGTGAGAGAAGAGGCAATATGAATAATACGAGCGTGACAATTGAGGCAGTTAAAGAACGTGATTTTGAAAGCTGGATGCCACTGTGGGGAAAATATCAGGCGTTTTACAACGTCGATCTGTCCGGGACCATTACTGAACGAACCTGGCAACGATTTTTCAGCCCCGTTGAGCCGCTATTCTGCGTGGTGGCACGATGTAATGGAGACATAGTGGGTTTCGCGCATTATCTCTTTCACCGTTCGACCTGGGCTGAGAGCGATTACTGCTACCTCGAAGATTTATATGTCTGCGAAGCTGTCAGGGGCAAACATATTGGCAAACAGTTAATAGAATATGTTCAGAGAGAAGCCAGAAAACATCATGCCAGTCATCTTTACTGGCATACGCATGAAGCCAATTATCGTGGGCAACGATTGTACGACTGGATTGGCAAAAAAAGTGGGATGATTGAATATCGTATGCAGGTAAGGTAAATCCCTTTGCTGACGATATGCCCCTTACATCATTAAGGGGCATGAACCCGATATGCTCTTATGACTTAGCCTGTAAAAGTATCGCCATCAGCCCCGGAAAGCGGGCATCCAGATCCTCTCTGCGCAATGAAATCATGTTTTCTCGTCCCTGTGGACGCTGCCAGATCACGCCGCTGTCGCGCAGTACGCGCCAGTGATGGGTCATCGTCGATTTCACCACATCTTCCGGGCGCAGCGCGTTACAGCTGAGTTCGCTGCCATCGGCCAGCCGGCGAATTATCGACAGCCGGAGCGGGTTGCCGAGGGCAAACAGCACATTTTCCAGCAGTATTTGTTCAGTTTCAGGGTGGTTTGGGATCATCGTTTTCCTGCGTTTGGCGTCAGATTGAGCTATATCAACAATAGGTCAACCGTTAAAAAATAGTTCGATAATACTCGTACAATAGGACTATTATAGCAAACGAACGAATGCACGACCATCCTGGTCGTCACAGACAAGTCATAAGACTTAAGGAAATATCATGCCCCGACCCATCCCTCTCGAACGTTATCGCAACATCGGTATCTCCGCGCATATCGATGCCGGTAAAACCACTACCACTGAGCGCATCCTGTTTTATACCGGGATGAGCCACAAGTTGGGTGAAGTACACGATGGCGCGGCAACCACTGACTGGATGGCGCAGGAGCAAGAGCGCGGGATCACGATTACCTCCGCGGCGGTCAGCTGCTTCTGGCCGGGTATGGACAGAGGATATGAACCGCACCGGATCAACATCATCGACACCCCGGGGCACGTGGATTTCACCATTGAAGTGGAACGTTCCATGCGCGTACTCGACGGTGCCGTGATGGTGTATGACTCCGTGGGCGGCGTGCAGCCGCAGTCGGAAACCGTCTGGCGTCAGGCCAATAAATATCATGTTCCGCGACTGGCCTTCGTCAACAAAATGGACCGTCCGGGCGCTGATTTCTTCCGCGTCGTGCGGATGATGCAGGAACGCCTGAAGGCCAATCCGGTGCCGATTGTCATTCCGGTGGGTGCCGAAGATCATTTCACCGGCGTGGTGGATCTCATCAAGATGCGCACCATTCTGTGGGACGATGCGACGCAGGGCATGGTATTTACCTATGCGCCCGTGCCGGATGATTTAGTCAGTACCGCCCGGGAATGGCGGGAGAAAATGGTCTCTGCGGCGGCGGAAGCCAGCGACGATCTGATGGATAAATACCTGGAGACGGGCGAGCTCGACGAAACGGAAATCATCAGGGGGCTGCGTATTCGCACCATCTCGGGCGAAATCCAGCCAATGCTGTGCGGCAGCGCGTTCAAAAATAAAGGCGTACAGCGCATGCTCGATGCGGTGATTGAGCTCATGCCGTCGCCGCTGGACGTGCCGGCCATTGATGGCGTGGATGAAAAAGGCCAGCACGCGGAGCGTCATCCAAGCGATGATGAGCCGTTCTCCGCCCTGGCGTTCAAGCTGATGAGCGATCCGTACGTCGGTCAACTGACCTTTATCCGCGTGTACTCTGGCGTGCTGCGTAAAGGCGACGCGGTGTACAACCCGGTGAAAGGGAAGAAAGAGCGTATCGGGCGTATCGTGCTGATGCATGCCAACGATCGCCATGAGGTGGAGGAACTGCGCGCCGGGGATATCGCGGCCTGCGTTGGGCTGAAAGATGTCACGACTGGCGACACGCTTACCGATCCGAACGCAGTGATCACGCTTGAACGCATGGAGTTCCCGGACCCGGTTATCTCGCTGGCGATCGAGCCGAAAACCAAGGCCGATCAGGAGAAAATGGGGATCGCGCTGCAGCGTCTGGCGGCGGAAGATCCGTCTTTCCGCCTGCATACTGACGAAGAGTCAGGCCAGACCATTATCTCCGGGATGGGTGAGCTACACCTCGAGATTATCGTTGACCGCATGAAACGTGAGTTTGGCGTCGAGGCGAACATCGGTCGTCCGCAGGTGACCTACCGTGAAACCCTGCGTAAAACGGTGAAGGATATCGAAGGCAAATTTGTCCGTCAGTCCGGCGGTAAAGGGCAGTACGGCCATGTGGTGCTGAGCCTGGAGCCGCTGGAGCCTGGAAGTGGTTTTAAATTTGAAGATGCCACCAAGGGCGGCGTGGTACCGCGCGAGTATATCCCGTCCGTTGAGAAAGGGCTGCGGGAAGCGATGAACAGCGGCGTGCTGGCGGGCTATCCGGTAGTCGATGTCAAAGCGACGCTGACGTTTGGCTCGTATCACGACGTTGACTCCTCGGAGATGGCGTTCCGCATGGCTGCGATCCTCGGTTTCAAAGAGGGCGCCCGCAGGGCGGATCCGGTGATTCTCGAGCCGATCATGCACGTGGAGGTGGAAACACCGGAAGAGTACGCCGGTAACATTATGGGCGATCTCTCTTCCCGCCGCGGCATGGTGCAGGGGATGGCAGAGCAGTACGGAAGCCAGATTATTCGTGCTGACGTGCCGCTGTCAGAGATGTTTGGTTATGCCACGACATTGCGCTCGATGTCCCAGGGGCGCGCGACGTATACGATGGAGTTCCATCATTTTGCGGAAGCACCGCGAAATGTTGCGGATGAGATTATTTCACGGCGTGCGAAGTAGTTAATTAATCGCACACGGTAGCCGCTGGGCTACCGTGTGCTTTTTCCTCTGCGACAGAGGGCGTTTCCTTTCATATCACGTTCTTACTTTATCAGCGTGGCCGAGCGAACTTTCCATGCGCCTTTTTCCTGAACGAGACAATCTGCTACAACGTGATCTTGTGTCTTACCAAACGCGATATAGACGTTTGTGCAAACGGCATCAAAATCAGAATGTAAGACGGTTATCTGATTCCAGTCTTCATCCCAATCCTGCGATTTGATGAACATATCCGCATCTGGCATGTCTTTTTCGTTACTGTCGCCAGAGTACATTTCTTTAATTGCTGCAATGGTTCCTGAGGCTACGTACTCGTTCATGGTGTCTGGATTAAGTACTGGCGGTTTGTTCTGATCTAATTGCGCGATATACCATTGATTGAATTTAAGCGCCGCCTGGCCCGGTGAAGAGATGCTATCTGCGACCGCGAACGGAGACAGGGCGAAAAGAAAAAAACAGAGTGTTTTCATTAGTCATGCCTGAACAGTTCGTAATGGGGCTGTATGTTTCGGTAAGCCTGTCCGGGATACAGAGTGCGTTGTACAAAATCGCTTATCCACTGCTGACCATCGTAGATGCAAACGTGCCCGCTATCGTGACCCACAATATTTTGGATAACGGCTACGTCACCGGCATGAGGTTGATCGTATACCAGGCGGAATCCAGCGTTGACCAATGTACGCCCCATGTCTTTTGCCAGACGCGTATTGGGGATTTTTAATCTTCCACCCGTTCTGATCGCTTCGGTGACGTAGTGAGCACAATAACCCGTGCTCTTCGGTTGGGCGTGTGATTTGGCATACGAGATTGCGCCATCTTTATTCCATGTCATTGATATTTCCTTAACGCGAGAGGGCTAATGCAGCAACTCAGGAAATATCCTCCGTTTTACGACGCAATAGTAAACATAAAATGCCATAGAAATTCAATATAATTCAGTAGGATATGATTAAGTAAATCAATTCAGCGCCTTCACCATCTTCCCGCTCGCCACAAACATCCCGGCTCCAAGATGATGCAGGGTATTCAGCTTATCCTCGTCAAACTGCCAGCGTCCGCCGACAAACGCGCGTTCATCGGCTGCCGCTGAAACCACTTCCCCAAACAGCGTATCGTATTTTTCTGCCGCGGAGGTGACGGGTAATAAACGACACTCCATCCACGCCAGACATTTTTCTTCAATCACCGGCAGGCCAAGTTCAGGACCGTTCACGACCGGGATCCCGTAGCAGTTGAATTTGTCTTCATCGCGCCCGCTGACGCTACCGACCGCGTAGGTCCAGTTGGCCGCCGCCACGCCAGGGATGACGATGCCAAATTTCCCGCTGCGTTCAATCAGCTCACGTGACCAGGTACTTTTATCTACTACTATTGCGATACGCGGCGGCTCAAACTCAACGGGCATTGACCAAGCGGCGGCCATCACGTTGCGTCTGTCGAGGCTTTCATCACGACTGGTGATAAGCACAGTTGGGCCGTGGTTCAGCAGACGGCTGGCGTGACGTAATTCAACAGGGCGAAAATGGCTCATAGGATCTCCTCATCTACACCGATGAGTATGACGAAAAAGCACGGAAATCAAAGTGAGTGCGTAAAATTAGTTTATAAACAGAACATCACAATCAAAGGAAACTGATTCATGTCCCCATTCCTGACCGCCTATTTCGCCCGCATCGGCTGGACGCAACCGACACGGGTGGATATCGACACCCTGCGCGCGCTGCATTTACATCACAACTGTGCGATCCCTTTTGAGAATATTGATGTCGTTCTGCCGCGCGAAATCCAGCTTGACGATCGGTGCCTGGTCGACAAGCTGGTCACCGCACGTCGCGGAGGGTACTGCTTTGAGCAAAACGGCCTGTTCGAACGCGTATTGCGCGAGGTCGGGTTTACGGTGCGTAGCGTGCTGGGACGCGTGGTATTAGCGAGTCCGCCGCAAATGCCCCCGCGCACGCACCGCCTGCTATTGGTCGAGCTTAACGGTGAGCGCTGGATTGCCGATGTCGGCTTTGGCGGCCAGACGCTGACGGCGCCGATTCGTCTGCTCGCCAGTGAAGAACAAGAGACGCCGCACGGGCTGTATCGACTGCTGAGCGAGGGTAATGACTGGGTGCTGCAGTTCCGTCACCACGAGCACTGGCAGTCGATGTACCAATTTGACCTGACGACGCAGTATTTCAGTGATTACGTGATGGGGAATTTCTGGTCGGCGCACTGGCCGCAGTCGCATTTCCGTCATCATCTGTTGATGTGTCGCCATCTGCCTGACGGCGGCAAGCTGACGCTGACTAACTTTAACTTTACCCACTGGCAGAATGGCCACGTTGAAGAGCAGATCCATCTGCCAGATGCTGAGGCGCTTTATCAGCTGATGCAGGAACGCTTTGGACTGGGCGTTGACGATGCAAAGCACGGATTTTCACTGGCGGAGCTGACGGCGGTAATGGCGGGCTTTGATACACATCCTCAGGCCGGGAAATAATACGCAAAGGGGCACAGGCCCCTTTATCGTTACAGGGTTTATAGCTGAGTAAACTTGCCGATCCAGGGGCTGCTGTTTTCGCCTGACCACAGATGTAATATCAGCTCCCGGAATTTTTCCGCCGCCGGGCTCAGGGTCGTTTCGCGGCGCTGCACGAGGCCCAGCGTACGCCGTATCACGGGTTCAATCAGCGGACGGCTGACAAGGACATGATGTTCGTCGGTCGGCATCGCCAGGCTGGGAACGACAGACACGCCAAGACCCGCTTCCACCATCCCCAGCGACGTTGACAGATGGCGCACTTCATAAAACCAGTTCGGTTTCCAGTCCATTTTCTCGAACGCCTGATCGATAAGCGATCGGTTCCCGCTGGAGCGTCTTACCCCAATCAGCTTCATGCCCGCCAGATCGTCCCATGTCACCAGCGGTTTCTTTGCCAGATCGTTGTCCCGTCGGCATGCCAGAACAAAGGGTTCATTCACCAGCGGCGCAAAATCAATATTTGGATGTGTGACGTTTATCATATTTATGCCGAAATCTGCGTCGCCATTTAACACCGCTTCGAGACAATCGCTGGCACTGTGCTCAAGTATGCGGATACGGATGTTTGGGTAGTCATTGTTATAATCTCGTATCACTGAAGGCAGAAAATAGAACGCGGCGGTCGGGATACAGGAAACGGTAATAACCCCTGCCTGATGGGTCGCCATCTCTTTAATACTCAGGATCGCGCTTTCATAAAAATCGATTAAATTCTTTGCCTTAGGTAAAAATTCCCTTCCCACGGTTGTGAGCTTGACGCTGCGCGTGGACCGTTCAAACAGCGTGGTCCCCAGGCTCTCTTCGAGCTTCTGAATTCTGCGTGTTAAAGCCGGTTGTGAAATATGAAGAAATTGCGACGTTTTTGTAAAACATCCGATTTCTGCAATTTTTACAAACGCTTGTATTCCCTGTAATTCATGCTGCATATCCGCACCTGATTATTGCTTTCCTATAACCACGATAACGCAAGGGCTATTAATACGTAAAGCGTATTAATCCTGCTTTTTTTGACATTAGAGTTATCAACGGGAGTGTGAAAACCTTATTGCGTTCCTGATAAACGCGAAATGAGAAAAAGACATGTTAAAGATCCCTTGCGTATTAATGCGTGGCGGTACCTCAAAAGGCCCGGTCATTCTGGCCAGCGATCTGCCTGCAGAAACCGAAGCGCGTGACGCGGTTTTACTCAGCCTGATGGGCGCAGGCCACGAACTCGAAATTGACGGCATTGGCGGTGGAAGTCCGCAAACCAGTAAGGTGGCGATCGTCAGTGCTTCCGACAGCCCGGACGCGGATGTGGATTACTTATTCGCCCAGGTGATGGTGAACGAACGTCGCGTCGATACCACGCCAAACTGCGGCAATATGCTCTGTGCCGTCGGCCCCTTTGCCATTGAAAAAGGGCTGGTGGAGGCGCAAAGCCCGGTGACGACGGTGCGTATCCGCAATCTCAACACCGGAACTCTGGTCGACGCAGAAGTGCAAACGCCTGATTATCGCGTCGTGTATGAAGGCGATACCGAGATAGACGGTGTGCCGGGTACAGCGGCACCGATTGGCTTAACCTTTCTGAATTCAGCAGGGTCGAAAACCGGGAAACTGCTGCCAACGGACAGCGTGACAAACGTGTTCGACGGTATCGAAGTTACCTGTATTGATATGGCGATGCCGATGGTCCTGATTGACGCCTCGGCGTTGGGCAAAACAGGCGGGGAGTCACCGGCAGAATTAGACAGCGACAGGGCGTTTAAGGAAAGGCTGGAGAACCTGCGCCGTCAGGCTGGCGCGGCGATGGGCTTAGGGGACGTGTCCAACAAAGTGATCCCTAAACCGGTTCTTCTTAGCCGGGCGCGTAACGGCGGAACGCTTCAGGTGCGCTATTTCATGCCGCATACCTGCCATAAATCACTGGCGATTACCGGCTCGATTGGTATCTCAACCGCGACGCTTATTGAAGGCTCCGTCGCCGCTAAAATTGTTGCCGACCGTCCAAAGGAGCGCTTTACCAACATTATTGATATTGAACACCCCAGTGGAAAAATATCCGTATCGTTGCTGAGGGACGGAAATAATATCGAAAATACCCGGGCAGCAGTTATTCGCACGTCACGCAAATTATTTGAAGGCGTCGTTTGCGTGCCAGGAAAAATGCTCTCTGAAGTTGATTAAATAAAGTATTAACTAAAAATCTATCCATCTTACAAAAATACATCCTGTACCTTAACTATAATACTGAGGTTATTATGGCGTTAACGCATGCTAACAATACCCTGAAAGCTCCCGATCCGGTAAAAGTCAGCGCAAATATTCGCGTGATTCTGGCCCTGGCATTATCCGGACTTGCGGAACTAGCTTCGTTGTTTTTTATTCAACCACTGCTCCCGATGCTTGCTGTGGAATATAATGTCCCGGTCAGCCAGGTGAGTATTATCTTATCCGCAGAAACGGCACTGCTGGCAATTGGGCTGCTGTTTACCGGAACGTTATCCGATCGCTATGGCAGGAAGCGGTTAATTATCGTCTCCCTCCTGCTGGGCGGCATACTGACACTGCTCTGCCCGCTGGTGGAATCGTGGGCGATGCTGGTGGCGCTGCGGGCGGTGATTGGTCTGGCGCTGAGCGGCATCGCTGCGGCGGCAACCGCCTACATCAGTGAAGAGGTCGCCCCGGTGGCGGCAGGCATCGTAACGGGATATTTTGTCTTTGGTAACTCGATGGGTGGCATGTCCGGGCGTATTGTAGCCAGCCAGCTGATTGATCACGTTTCTATCAACGTCATCTTTTACGGGTTTGCGGTCAGTCTGATCGCGGTTGCCATTCTGGTGAAATTCCTGCTGCCAGAATCGAAGAACTTCACGCCTACGCAGAGTCTGAACGTGATGCGCATGGTGAAAGGGGCAGCATCGCATTTCAAAAACAAAAATCTGGCGCTGGCGTTTGTTATCAGCTTCATCATTTTCGGCGCATTTACCTCACTTTATAACTATCTGGCCTTCTTCCTGAAAGGCGAGCCGTTCCATATTTCACCGGCAAACGCGGGTCTGCTCTCCTTTAGCTTCGCCCTGAGTTTCTTTACGGCTCCGCAGGCAGGTCGCTTATCGGCGAAATATGGCGCAATGAAAGTCCTGCGCGTGCTGTTCCTGATGATGGCCTTAGGGATGCTGCTGACGCTGACGTCAAATGTGGTCACCTTTATCGTTGGCGCAGTGATTTTTACCGGCTGTTTCTTCGGCTGCCACTCTATCGGTTTAAGCTGGGTCAGTAAAAACGCAACGCATGCAAGAGGCCAGGCCGTCGCACTCTATTTATTCTTCTACTACATGGGCGGTTCGGTTATTGGTTTTATCAACGGTTTTGTCTTCCACTCAATGGGCTGGCAGGGAATGACCGGATTTATTCTGGCATTACTGGGCGTGGGCGTTGTGGTGGCAACGTATCTGGCATCCGGGAATAAACAGGTACTGGTTCCAGCGCAGTCAGCTGAATAAATAGCATGGCAATGTGTTCACGCCTCCGGGCGTGAACACAGAATGAGCACGTCTATCAAACGGGTATTATTATGAAATTAGCAAGCTATATTCATCAGGGCCGTAAAAGCTACGGAATTTATACACCGTCCGGCATTATCGATCTGGGTAATAAAATCGGCCATCACTATGCGACATTGAAAGACCTTCTGCAATGGGATGCGGTTGACGTCGCCAGGCAATATCACGATTGCCCTGTGGATATGAAGCCTGAAGACATTACCTTCCTGCCCGTGATTGAAGAGCCAGGAAAGATTTTCTGCGTTGGGATGAATTACGCTGAAAAAAGAAAAGAATTTGCCGAGACGAATAATGCCCCCACGCTGTTTATTCGCTTTCCTGATTCACAAACCGGACATGCGCGGCCGGTTTTAAAACCGGTTCTCTCCAGCGAGTTTGATTACGAAGGCGAGCTGGCCGTGATCATCGGTAAACCCGGCTCCCGAATTGACGTCAACAACGCGCTCAGCCACGTCGCGGGCTACAGCTGCTATATGGATGGTTCCGTCCGCGACTGGCAGCACGCCTGGTTTACCGCCGGTAAAAACTGGAAGCAAACCGGTGCCTTCGGCCCGTATATGACCACGGCGGATGAGATCCCCGATCCTCACGCGTTGACCATCCACACCTGGCTAAACGGCATGCTGGTCCAGAATGACTCCACCGGCAGCATGATCCACAAAGTGGCGGATCTTATTGCCTATATCAGCACGTTCACCTCCCTCAGCGCCGGGGACGTCATCATTACCGGCTCGCCCGGCGGCGTCGGGAAAAAACGTAATCCGCCTCTGTTTATGCGCGATGGCGATCGCGTCGAAGTCGAAATCGAAAACATTGGCCGCCTGATGAACACCATCGTGGAAGCGCAACCCCAGCAGCAAGAATTGACCGTCTAGACGCTCAGGAGAGAGACGATGTACACCGCCACCACGCCAGAATTTGAGGTGATTAAAGCCGATAACGCTCAGGCCAGAGAGGAGGTTGCCCGCTTCCTGGCCCGCAACGGTTTAGGCATTGATAACGATATTGAGCAATTTATCGTTGCGCGCTATCAGCGTCAGCTTGTCGGCTGCACCGGCATTGCGGGTAACACGCTGAAATGCATCGCGGTGGATGCCGGGTGGCGGGGCACGTCGTTAAGCCTGACGTTAATCCATGAGGCCGAACTGCTGGCGGCACAAAACGGCGAACATCAGCTCTTTCTTTTTACCTGCCCGGATAACGTAAAGTCATTTCGCGGATGCGGGTTTTATCCCCTGGTGACGATCGAGAACTGTGCGGCATTAATGGAGAATACACCGGTCGGTATTCATCGTTACTGCAGCCTGCTGCGTCGCCATCATTTCGTGCCGGGGCAAAACATTGGCGCGATTGTGATGAACGCAAATCCGTTCACCCTGGGCCATCAATATCTTATCGAGCATGCGGCCAGCCGGTGCGACTGGCTGCATGTTTTCGTGGTGCAGGAAGATGTCTCCGCTTTTTCGTTTAAAGAACGGTTTGCGATGGTCAGAGACGGAGCGCGGCATCTGCAGAATGTCACTGTGCATCCGGGGTCGGCATATATTATTTCTCGCGGCACATTCCCGGGCTATTTCCTGAAAGACAAGCAGGTCATCGATAAAGCCTATGCCGCCATTGATCTGATGCTGTTCAGAAGTTATATCGCCCCCGCGCTGAATATTAATCATCGTTTTGTCGGTACCGAACCTTTCTGCCCGTTAACCGCGGAATATAACCTGGCGATGCACCGCTGGCTGGAAGACGAAACGTGTTCGACGCCGCGTATAAGCGTACACGAAATAGAAAGAAGAACGGATGGCAATAATGTCCCGGTGTCGGCTTCAGCCGTTCGTCGTTTATTAAATGAAAACAAACTCCCTGCCGCCAGCCGCATGGTGCCGGCCACCACGCGCGCGTTTTTGAATAAAGAGGTTCAGCATCAGCCTTGTTTATCCGAACCGATGTCGGCAGTGGTTTAACCGCATTATCACAGGAAAAATGATATGAAAATTGTGCAAGCCGCAATGGCGGGAACGCTGGAGTCCAGCGACCTGATGGTCAAGGTAAGCCCCGTCGAGAGCGGGCTGGATGTGGTCATCCAGAGCGAAGTGTATAAGCAATTTGGCGACCGAATTACTGAGGTTGTCAATGAAACCCTGGCCGCGTTCAACATCGAGCAGGGGCTTGTCGTTATTGATGATAAAGGTGCGCTGGACTGCGTGATCCGCGCCCGCGTGCAGGCTGCTCTGCTCAGAGGAATGGCCCAGGAAGACATTGCATGGGAAACGTTATAATGAAAAAGTTACGCCGCAGTATGTTATTTATTCCCGGCTCAAGTGCCGCCATGCTTTCAACGGCATTTATCTATAAACCTGATTCCATAATGTTTGATCTGGAAGATGCCGTCGCGCTAAAAGAAAAAGACAGCGCCCGTCTTCTGGTATTTCACGCCCTGCAACATCCGATGTACAGCGATATTGAAACCGTTGTCAGAATTAATCCCCTGAATACGCCTTTTGGATTAAAAGATCTTGAAGCCGCCGTCAGGGCGGGTGTCGATGTCATTCGTTTACCCAAAACCGACTCCCCGGAAGATATTCATCAGCTCGAACGTGAAATCGTCCGCATTGAAGAAACCTGCGGACGCCCGGTTGGCTCAACGAAATTAATGGCGGCGATAGAATCTGCCGTTGGCGTGATTAACGCTGTCGCCATTGCGAAATCCTCCGACCGCCTGATGGGTATTGCGCTGGCTGCCTTTGACTACGTGATGGATATGCAAACCGAGCGGGGCGATGGGACGGAGCTGTTCTATGCCCGGTGCGCCGTATTGCATGCCGCGCGCGGAGCCGGCATTGACGCCTTCGACGTGGTGTACGCCGACGTGAACGACGAGGCCGGTTTCCTGAAAGAAGTGGATCTCATCCGCCGGATGGGCTTCAACGGTAAATCGCTGATTAACCCGCGACAAATTGAAATTCTTCATAACGCCTACGCGCCAACGCAGGAAGAGGTGGATTACGCAGAGCGCGTGCTTGCCGCCGCAGAGGAGGGTGAACGCAACGGACTGGGGGTGATTTCGCTGAACGGCAAAATGATCGATGCGCCAATCATCAACCATGCCCGCGTCGTGATTGAACGCAAAAATGCCTCCGGCATTCGTCAGTAATCCCCTATACCGCAAGCGACAGGATGAAAAATGAAAAACCAAACTGAAACCCTGCACCACATTCCTGGCTCTCGCCGTGAGTACGTCGCCTTCAGCGGCGCTAACGCGACGACGCCTTATCTTGCTGACAGCCAGCAAAAGTATCAGCGCAAGCTGTTTACCAGCGTGGACGATGTGCTGGCCCGCTGCGATCTGCATGACGGCATGACCGTCTCTTTTCATCACGCCTTTCGTGAAGGGGATAAGGTCATCAATTACGTGATGGACAAGCTGGCCCAGCGCGGCCTGAAAGGCATCACGCTCGCGTCAAGCTCATTAATGTCCTGCAATACGCCGCTTATAGATCACATTCGCAACGGCGTGATCGGCAAAATCTACACCTCCGGGATGCGCGGCGAACTGGCGGATGCGATTTCGCACGGGCTGATGGACGAGCCGGTGCAGATTCACTCCCACGGCGGGCGGGTGAATTTGATTCAGCAGGGCGAAATTGCCATTGATGTCGCGTTTCTGGCTGTCTCCTGCAGCGACGAATACGGCAATGCCAGCGGCAACGGGGGCACCTCGCAGTGCGGCTCGCTCGGCTATGCGATGGTCGACGCGAAGTATGCCAGAAAGGTGGTCTTGCTCACCGAAACCCTGAAGCCGTTCCCCAACCTGCCAGCCAGTATCGTTCAGGATCAGGTTGACTATGTTGTGCAGATTGAGAGCGTCGGCGACCCGGCAAAAATCAGCGTCGGCGCCGCCAGGGTGACCAGCAATCCTCGCGAGCTGATGATTGCCCGCTCTGCCGCCGACGTTATCGAACACTCCGGCTATTTCCGCAACGGCTTTTCCATTCAGACCGGTTCGGGGGCGGCGTCAACCGCCTGCACGCGGTTTATGGAAACCCGTATGCGCAAGCACAATATTGTCGCCCGCTTCGCGCTCGGCGGGATCACCGGCAGCATTGTCGATCTGCATCAGAAGGGGTTAATTGAAAAGATCCTCGATACGCAAAGCTTTGACGGCGCGGCGGCAGCCTCCATGGCGGTCAATCCCGACCACGTGGAGATCTCCACCAACGTCTATGCGAACCCGGCCGCAAAAGCCGCCTGCTGCGACAGGGTGGACGTGGTGATCCTCAGCGCGCTGGAGGTGGATACCCAGTTCAACGTTAATGTTCTGACCGGCTCCGACGGCGTGATGCGCGGCGCGTCGGGCGGACACTGCGACGTCGCCGCGGCGGCAAATCTCACCATCGTGGTTGCCCCGCTGATCCGCAGCCGCATTCCTACCGTCGTCAGGCAGGTCACCACCCTGGTGACGCCGGGTGAAAGTATTGACGTTTTGGTTACCGATCACGGTATTGCCGTTAACCCGGCGCGCCCGGAAATTCGCGAACGCTTGATTAACGCCGGGCTGGCCGTTGTCGACATCGACGCGTTGTATCAAAAGGCGCTGCTCATCTCGGGTGAACCTAAGCCTGTTGAGTTCACTGACCGTATCGTCGGCGTGGTGCGCTACCGCGACGGCAGCGTGATTGACGTGGTTCGTCAGGTGAAGGAGTAATCGTCATGACGGATAAAGCCTCGAACGCGAAAGTCTCTCTGGAACAGGTGTTGAGCGCCAGAGAGCAGCGAGCCCGTCGGCAGCAGGCGTGGCTGTTTCAGTCGGAGCATACGGTTGTATCCGTCACGCTGGTCTGGCCGGGGGAGGTGAAGGATACCGACCTGGCCAGGCGGGTGATGGCCGCCGCGAATCAGGCACTCGGCGAGGTATTCCGCACCCATCAGTGGACGGTCTGCCGGCATCAGATCCTGCAGCCGGTCACCGGCCCCGAAGCGCTCTGGTCGGTGTCGGCACCCGCGTGGATGATCAAACACGTCACGGCGCATCTGGAAGATAACCATCCTCTGGGGCGCCTGTGGGACATCGACGTGTTTTGTCCGAAGACGGGACTGCTGAAAAGAAACGCCATCCAGCAGCCGATGCGCAGTTGCTTTATCTGTCATGAACCGGCCCACGTTTGCTCTCGTGCGCGGCGTCATTCGCAGGCCGAACTCGCGCGCGTAATCGAGGAGTTAACCGATGACTACTTCGCTTGCCAGATGTAAAGCGCCAGACGTTCAGCGCACTTTCGCTGAGCTGGCTGCCGAGGCCATGTATCGGGAAATTCGCTTAACCCCGAAGCCGGGTCTGGTGGATCGCGTAAACAGCGGGGCGCATAGGGACATGGATTTTGCGCTGTTCATGGTCAGCATCGCGGCGATTGCGCCCTGGTTCTCAACCTTCTTTCACGTTGGCAGAGAGACGGCTCGTCTTGCTGGCCCGCAAACGCTGCGAGCCATAAGACCGACCGGCCTGGCCTGCGAGCAGGCGATGTTTAACGCCACCGGTGGGGTGAATACCCATAAAGGCGGGATTTTCTCTCTGGGGCTGCTGTGCGCCGCAGCGGGACGTCTGACGCAAAGGGATGAAGCGCTCACGCAGCGCAGTTTATGTCGTGAGACCCGCATTATCTGTACCGGCATCGTTGAGCTGGAGCTAAAAACCACCGGCATCGCCAGAACGAAGGGCGAGCAGCAGTTCCAGACCTACGGGTTTACCGGGGCGAGAGGGGAAGCGGCCAGCGGTTTTATGACCGTCCGCCAGGCGGGTCTCCCGCACCTGCACACCGCATCAGGTCAGGGCGAATTCGAAGACGTGGCGCTCTTAAGGATGCTGCTGGGTTTGATGGCCGCGAATCCGGATACCAATCTGGTTTCCCGTGGGGGAATAGAAGGTCTGAACTACGCCAGACGCTATGCGAGGCGGTTATTAAAAATAAGACGTCTCCCGGCGGATAAATTGGTTAACGCGCTGCTCAGAATGGACGCGGAATTTATTAAACGCAATTTAAGCCCCGGCGGTAGCGCCGATCTTATTTCCGTTGGCTGGCTATTGTCGCAGTTTCCACCCGAATAATCGCGAATAGCGTAACAGGAAAACGTCATGATTGAACAGCGCCTGCAGCAGCTCAGTAAGGTGTACGCCCTTGTTCTTGTCCCGGGTCTTAGAGACAGCGATGAACATCACTGGCAAAGCTGCTGGGGGCGGCGTTTTCCCTTCTGGAAACGGATCCAGCAGAAAAACTGGTTAGAGCCCGATATCGAAAACTGGGTCTCGGCCATTACCCGCGAGCTGGCAATGTGCCCGCTGCCCGCCATCCTCGTCGGCCACAGCTTTGGCGCGCTGGCGTCATGTCGGCTGCTGCAAACGCGGCGGGTAAACGTAGCCGGGGTAGTGATGGTCGCACCGGCAGAGCCTGCTATTTTCGGACTCGAAGAGGCCATTCAGCCAACGCCATTACCCGTCCCCTGCATCATATTTGCCAGCCGAAACGATTCTCTGATGCCTTTTGCGCGCGCTCACTATTGGGCCACGCGCTGGCGTGGCCATCTCATCGATATCGGTGAGGCCGGACATATTAATTCGGAGTCCGGTTTTGGCGAATGGCCGTATGGACTCGAACGATTAACTGAATTTTGCGAACAACTTTAGCTTTAACAGGAGAACCTATGTTAGATGATTATCATCAGCACCAGAAAGCGCGCGCTGAGTCGGATATACCCGCGAAACCGTTAACGGCGGAACAAACCGATGCACTTATTCATCGTTTAATAAATAATGCGTCCGCACATCATCCACAATTATTGGATTTATTAACCCACAGCGTTCCGCCGGGGGTCGATCCTGCGGCAAAACTAAAAGCCGATTTTTTATTTAAGGTGGCACTGCAGGAATACCGTGTTAACGGGCTTTCTCCCGACGCGGCCACAACGCTGCTGGGGTCCATGCAGGGCGGGTATAACGTCCAGCCGCTGATTGAGCTTCTTGACCATCCGAACCTCGCACCGCTGGCCGCCGAGCAGCTTTCTTCTACCATCCTGATCTTTGAAAAATTCAGCCAGGTGGAAGCCAAAGCGAAGAGCGGCAATGTCCGGGCAAAAGAGGTGCTTCACTCCTGGGCTAATGCCGAGTGGTTCACGCGTCGTCCGGCCATGCCTGAAAAAATTACCCTGAAGGTGTTTAAGGTTCCCGGTGAGACCAATACCGACGATTTGTCTCCGGCACCGGAGGCGTGGTCACGTCCTGATATTCCGCTACACGCCCTCTCCATGCTCAGTAACGTCAGGGAAGGGGTAACGCCTGATGAACCCGGCGTGCGTGGCCCTTTGCGCCAGTTGGCAGAACTGAAAGCGTCGGGCTGGCCGCTGGTGTACGTCGGTGACGTCGTGGGGACCGGATCCTCACGTAAATCCGCCACCAACTCCATCCTTTGGCACATCGGGAATGATATTCCGTTTGTGCCGAATAAACGTAACGGCGGTTTTGTGTTTGGCGGCAAAATCGCGCCCATTTTCTTCAACACCCTGGAAGATTCCGGCGCGCTGCCGGTAGAGATGGATGTCTCCGCGCTGATGACCGGGATGCTGATCGATCTTTACCCGTACAAGGGCGAAATTCGTGAGACAGAAAGCCAGCGGCTGGTGACGACCTTTACCCTTAAAACCGAGGTGCTGCTGGACGAAGTACGCGCCGGCGGGCGGATCCCGTTGATTATCGGACGAAGCCTGACGGCGAAAGCGCGGGAATCGCTGAAGCTTGAGCCTTCAGCGGTATTCCGCATGCCCGCTTCACCTGCGCCATCCGCAACCGGCTTTACGCTGGCGCAGAAAATGGTGGGTAAAGCCTGCGGCGTGGCGGGGATCCGCCCAGGACAGTATTGCGAGCCGCAGATCGCTACCGTCGGTTCTCAGGACACCACCGGCGGAATGACGCGCGACGAGCTGACCGACCTTGCCTGTCTCACGTTTTCAGCTGACCTGGTGATGCAGTCTTTCTGCCACACCTCTGCGTACCCTAAGCCGGTAGATGTCCAGCTGCATGAAACCCTGCCGCAGTTTATCACCCGCCGGAATGGGGTGGCGCTCAAGCCGGGCGACGGCATTATCCACTCGTGGCTTAACCGCATGCTGCTGCCGGATACGGTAGGCACGGGTGCCGACTCCCATACCCGCTTCCCGCTGGGGATCTCCTTCCCGGGCGGCTCCGGGCTGGTGGCGTTCGCCGCCGCAACCGGCATCATGCCGCTGGACATGCCTGAATCGGTGCTGGTGCGCTTTACGGGTGAGATGCAAAAAGGGATCACCCTGCGCGACCTGGTGCATGCCATTCCGCTCTACGCCAGAAAGCAGGGGCTGTTGACGGTCGAGAAAAAGAATAAGCGCAACGTTTTCTCGGGCCGGATCCTCGAAATTGAAGGCCTGGAAGCATTAAGTGCAGAGCAGGCGTTTGAACTGGCTGACGCCTCCGCCGAACGGTCCGCCGCCGCGTGCGTTATGCGCCTGGAGGAAGAGAATGTCGCGCAATATCTTCGCTCCAATGCGGCTCTTCTGCGCTGGATGGTTAAGCAGGGGTATCAGAACGCCGCCACGCTTGAACGACGCATTGCTGAAATTGAGGCGTGGCTGGCTAACCCGTCGCTGCTCCGCGCCGATCCTGACGCGGAATATGCGGCAGTCATTGAGATCGATCTTAATGAAATCACCGAGCCGGTGGTCTGCGCCCCGAACGATCCGGACGATGCCCGGCTACTTTCGGAGGTTGCCAGCACCCCTGTTGAAGAGGTGTTCATTGGCTCCTGCATGACAAATATCGGTCACTTCCGCGCTGCGGGTGAAATCATGGCCGGTGCCAGCGAAAACCAGGCGCGTTTGTGGCTCGCACCGCCGACAAAAATGGATGCCCAACAGCTCGCGCGCGAGGGCTATTTTAATCAGTTTATTCAATCGGGGGCGAGAATCGAGCCTGCGGGCTGTTCCCTGTGCATGGGGAACCAGGCGAGGGTGCGCGAAGGGAGCAGCGTGGTATCGACGTCCACCCGAAATTTCCCGCATCGTCTGGGAACGAATGCGAAAGTATTCCTTGCCTCAGCTGAATTAAGCACCGTCGCGGCCATGCTCGGGAAAATGCCAACCGTGGAAGAATATTTTAGCTATACGGATAAACTTCACGATGCGCATGAAAATATCTATCGCTATCTCAGTTTTGATACTCTGGCCGAATATCAAATCACAGCAAGTGATAATATTTAGGTTGTTAGCGCGTAGTTTTTTATTATTTATTTAGCAAATGTATTTATCCGGCAGAGGCGTCTTTCAGGAGAACTCTCTGCCATTCAGGGACCCTTTTCTCATGGGTGAGATATGCTTAATTCCAATATTTTAAAAACAATCTTACTTGCCATAATAATATTATTATCAATATTTATTCCACCGCCTGATGGATTAACCAAAGAGGCGTGGATACTGGCAGGCATATATCTGTCCGCTATTGTTGGGCTGGTCATTAAACCGTATCCCGAACCCGTCATAATGCTGGTTGCGGTGGCATTAACCTGTTTTACCGTAACGAAATTTCCAGATTCTCCTGTCAAATCGATGGATGTCCTGAGCGGATACGCCTCCGGTACGACCTGGCTGGTGTTTAGCGCCTTTACACTGAGCGCGGCGTTTGTCACTACGGGGCTTGGGAAACGGCTTGCATACTGGTTTATCCTCAAGTTTGGCAGCACGACGCTGAGGCTGGGGTATGTGACCGCCTTGCTGGATTTGGTGCTGGCACCCGCCACGCCCTCAAATACCGCGCGGGCAGGCGGCGTGGTTTTTCCTATTATTAACAGCATCGCGACGGTATTAGGCTCGACGCCAAAAGAGACGCCGTGCAAGGCTGGCCGTTATTTAATGGTCAATGTCTATATGGTGACTAAAACGACCAGCTATATGTTTTTAACGGGCTTTGCCGGAAACGCGTTAGCGCTACAGCTCATTTCCGATATCTTCCATATTCATATTAGCTGGATCGGCTGGATGCTGGCAGGGGCCCCGTTGGGTTTATTGATGCTGTGTATCATTCCCTATATTTGCTACCGGGTTGCCTCTCCGGAAATTAAACATATTGATAATGTCGCTATTGCTACCAACGGCCTGCAAAGCCTCGGGGCAATGAGCCTCAAAGAGAAGGGGCTGGTGGTGATTTTTATCGCCGCGTTATTAGGCTGGATCTTCTCTCGTCACCTTGGGCTGAATGAATCCGCCGTCGCCATTATCGCGATGGGGGCGGCGCTGCTGTTTAATATTATCGGCTGGAGCGACGTACAGAAAAACAAAGGCGGCTGGAATACCCTGATGTGGTACGGGGGCATCATCGGTCTGAGCGCCACGCTGAGCAAGGAGGGATTTTTCCGCTGGCTGGCTGATTTCCTGTCAGCGCACCTCGATTTTCTCAGCGCAGGGAATATGACCATCGTTATTATCGTGTTTCTCAGCGTGCTGGTTCGCTATTTCTTTGCCTCCGGCGGAGCATACGTCGCGGCGATGGTGCCGGTCTTTGCCACCGTGGGGCTGGTCACCGGAACGGCACCCGTTCTGCTTGCTCTCGCTATTCTTTTTTCCAACTCCTATGGGGGTTGCATCACGCACTATGGCGGCGCAGCGGGGCCGATTATCTTCGCCGCCGGGTATAACGACATCAGGTCATGGTGGACCATCGGCACGCTCGTGGCGCTATGCACGTTTTTAATCCACATGTTCCTCGGCATTCCCTGGTGGGGTTTCCTGATGCAGCACGGCATGCTGCAGTCTTAACAGACCGGGTGTAGACAAAAGGTAGGCCGGGTAAGGCGTCGCCGCCACCCGGCAACCTCACTGCTTAGACGGGGTATTAAATAACTCGAGCGTGATTAATGTATCAAGATGGTTGTTAAACGCGGCTTCGTCCATTTCGGGCATGTTTAAGATATACATTCCGTCAAGACCGCACACCAGACCAATCAAGCGCCAGGCAATATTTTCCGCCCGATCGCCCGGATTCAATTCTCCGGCCTCTGTTCCCGCCTTGATTAGCGCCACCGTTTCCTGATGCCACATCTCCATGGTCATCACATAGGCGGCCTTGATTTCAGCATCACGGCTGGCGAGGATCTGCGCTTCACGCCACAGGCGAATATAGGGCTCAAACCTGCCGTCATCGCTGCCGAGCATACCATGAAGCTGCTCCCGCCATCCGGCCTGTTTACCCGCGACATCCGCATCCAGCAGCTCGCGAATCAACCGTACGAACGCCAGTGATTTTAGCTCTCCGCCGGACGTAAAGTGATGATGCACCTGGCCGGTGGCGACTCCGGCCTCGGCGGCAATACGGCGTACCGTCATGGCCGCCAGTCCTTCAGCCAGCGCCACGCGCATGGCGGCCTGTAAGATGGCTTCCCGCCGTTCATCCTTGCTCAGATATCGCATGTTTACTCACTCTCAATGGGAATGAAATGAGTGTAACAAAAAGCTGGACATGTGTTCAACTTTACGTAGGATCGCATCCTGGACATGTGTCCA
The DNA here is from genome assembly GCF_043974075.1 of Enterobacter sp. ECC-019. Classification (NCBI taxonomy): domain Bacteria; kingdom Pseudomonadati; phylum Pseudomonadota; class Gammaproteobacteria; order Enterobacterales; family Enterobacteriaceae; genus Enterobacter; species Enterobacter sp. ECC-019. The sequence continues at coordinate 3,171,294 of NZ_CP143759.1, read as the reverse complement.
TGTTTTAAAAGAAAAGGAAATTTATGTTTCGTCAGTGGTTAGCGTTAGTGATTATCGTGCTGGTGTATATCCCGGTTGCGATCGACGCGACGGTGCTGCACGTGGCGGCGCCGACATTGAGCATGACGCTGGGTGCCAGCGGCAATGAATTGCTGTGGATCATCGATATTTACTCGCTGGTGATGGCGGGAATGGTGTTGCCGATGGGCGCCCTGGGTGACCGCATTGGTTTTAAACGATTGCTCATGATTGGCAGTACGCTGTTTGGCCTGTCGTCGCTGGCGGCAGCGTTTGCCCCTTCAGCAGGGTGGTTGATTGCGGCGCGCGCCTCGCTGGCAATCGGTGCCGCGATGATTATTCCGGCTACGCTGGCTGGGATCCGCACGCTGTTTATCGACGCGCGGGATCGTAATATTGCGCTCGGCGTCTGGGCCGCGGTGGGTTCAGGTGGGGCGGCGTTTGGCCCGCTGATTGGCGGTATGCTGCTTGAGCATTTTTACTGGGGATCGGTTTTTTTAATCAACGTGCCGATTGTGCTGGTGGTGGTTTCGCTGGCCGCGCGTTTTGTGCCTCCTCAGCAGGGCCGCCCGGAGCAGCCGCTGAATATTAGCCATGCCATCATGCTGATTGTGGCGATTTTGCTGCTGGTCTACAGTGCGAAAACCGCGCTAAAAGGTGTCCTGTCACCGTGGGTAGTTGCGTCCGCGCTAGTGACCGGCTCGGTGCTGCTGTTTATCTTCGTGCGTATTCAGCTCCGCGCTCGCGTACCGATGATCGACATGCGTCTGTTCTGCCATCGCATCATTCTGAGCGGCGTGGTGATGGCGATGACCGCCATGATTGCCCTGGTCGGGTTCGAGCTGCTAATGGCCCAGGAGCTGCAGTTTGTTCATGGCTTTACGCCGTTTGAAGCGGGAATGTTCATGCTGCCGGTGATGGTCGCCAGCGGGTTCAGCGGTCCTATCGCGGGTGTGCTGGTCGGGCGTTTGGGGCTACGCATCGTCGCCGCCAGCGGAATGGGGCTCAGCGCCGTCAGCTTTATCGGCCTGTCGATGCTCGACTTCAGCACCCAGCAGTGGCAGGCGTGGGGGCTGATGGTGCTGCTCGGCTTCAGCGCCGCCAGCGCGCTGCTGGCCTCGACCTCCGCAATTATGGCCGCTGCGCCGAAAGAGAAAGCCGCTGCCGCAGGGGCGATTGAAACCATGTCCTATGAGCTGGGCGCCGGGCTGGGGATCGCCATCTTTGGTCTGCTGTTGACCCGCAGCTTCTCGGCGTCAATTGACCTGCCGCAAGGGCTGAATGCCTCACTCGTCGATAAAACCTCGTCATCCATTGGTGAGGCGATGAAGGTGGCGCAGGATCTGACCCCGACGCTGGCGGAGTCGGTGATTGAGGCGGCGCAAAGCGCGTTTATCACCTCGCACAGCGTGGCGCTGGGCAGTGCGGGCGGAATGCTGCTGCTGTTGGCAGTGGGGATCTGGTTCAGCCTGGCGAAGGTCAAGCCGCAGTAATACAGGGTGCGAGGTTGGCGCGGGCGGGGCAGATGGGCTATGTTTTTTATAGGATTATCTGACTCTTGCTGGAAAATATGAGCCCTCGCCACAGCAGTGAACCGTCCCAACCGCTCTCCCGGATAACCCTGCTTGCAGGGGGGGCGCTGGGCGTCGTTTTTGGTGATATCGGTACCAGCCCGCTTTATACCTTCCGCACGGTGCTGTCGCTCTCTGAGCATGACCCTACGCCCGGTGTCATACTGGGCCTGCTCTCGCTGATTACCTGGACACTCATCCTGGTGACATCCATAAAATATGCCGCCTTCGCCATGCGAATTGATAATCATGGTGAGGGGGGCATCATGGCCTTGATGTCGCTTCTGGTGGAGAAAGGCAAAGGCGGGCGCTGGGTGATTTTTGCCGCCCTGATTGGCGCAGCGCTCATTTACGGTGACGGCGCGATAACCCCGGCAATCTCGGTGCTTTCCGCTCTGGAAGGGCTGGAGATGGTGATCCCTGAGTCCCAGCCGTACATATTACCCCTGACGGTGGCGGTTTTGCTGGCGCTGTTTCTTATCCAGCCTTTTGGTACCGCCCGCATAGGGAAAATATTTGGCCCGGTCATGGCGCTGTGGTTTTTGGCGATTGCTGCGCTTGGCGTGCGAGGCATCGTACAACACCCCTCGGTACTGCTGGCCCTCAACCCTGCGTACGGCATCGCGTTTTTGTTTTCGAACGGGTATACCAGTTTCCTGGTCCTGGGCGGCGTTTTTCTCTGCGTGACGGGTGCCGAGGCCCTGTATGCAGACATGGGGCATTTTGGTAAAAAGCCGATCTGGCTTGCCTGGTACGGTATCGTCTTTCCTTCGCTGCTGCTCAACTATGCTGGCCAGTCAGCGCTGATTCTGGCCGGTGCCGACAGCAAGCAAAACCTTTTCTACACGCTCTGTCCGCCTGTGCTGCAGGTTCCGCTCATCGTTCTTGCCGCGCTGGCGACGATCATCGCCAGTCAGGCGATTATTACCGGCGCTTTTTCCATGACGCGCCAGGCCATTCAGCTTGGCTGGTTACCCCGATTACGCATCAAACAGACGGCGGCAGAAAGCTACGGTCAGATTTATATCGGAATCATAAACTGGCTGCTGATGGTGGTGACCATCGGGCTGGTGGTGTTCTTCAAATCCTCCGATAAGCTCGCCGCTGCGTACGGCATCGCCGTGTCGTTAACCATGCTGATGACCACGGGGCTGTTGTTTGTGGCGATGCGGGAAGTGTGGCGCTGGAGCCTGGTCAGCAGCGCGCTTATTGCCCTCTGCTTCCTGGTGATTGATGCCACCTTCTTGTTTGCCAATCTGATTAAGGTCCTGGAAGGCGGCTATATTCCGTTGCTGATGGCCGCAGCGATTTGTACGGTGATGCTGATCTGGCACCGCGGCGTTAAGGCGGTATCCGCATCGGTGGGCGAGAAGGGCGTCAGCGTGGATGCGTTCTTTGCCCAGCTTCAGCAAAAGACGGTGCCCAGGGTGGCGGGCTCCGCCGTCTTTTTGACCCGTACACAGAACAATATCCCGCCGGTCATGCGCTGGCATGTCGCGCGAAATCGGGCGCTACAGCAAGATGTGTTGTCGCTTACCATTGATATTCTGAATGTGCCCTATGTGGGGGAAGAACAACGTATCAGGGTAGAGCCGCGCGCGCCGGGCTACTGGCACGGCGTGGCGCAGTATGGTTTTATGGAACACCCGGACATCCCGCGTTTGTTGCAGGGTGTCAGCGAGATTAACGCGCTTTTTGCCACGGATGACGCCACCTGGTATGTCGGACATGAAACCATTGTGGCAGGCGAGGGTGAGGCAGGTATGGCGGCCTGGCAACGGCACATATTTGCGTTCATGAAGCGCAACTGCACGCACGTCATCAACCATTATCACCTCCCCAGCGATCGGGTTGTTGAAATCAGTCGACGCGTTGCCGTGTAGACTCTGGCGAAAGCAGAGCTCCTCTGCTTTCGCACCGTTCTATCTCTCAAGGGCTGCAGACAGGACGCTATGCAATAACACATTCGCCCCTTTCTCCGCCCACTCTGGCAGGATCCTTTCCGCTTCGTTATGGCTAATGCCTTTCACGCAGGGGATAAAGATCATGCTGGCTGGCGCAATTTTGCTGACATAGCAGGTGTCGTGTCCCGCCCCGGAGACCATCGGTTTCGACGAATAGCCCAGTTCCGCCACGGCCTTCTCCGTACGAGCCAGGCATTCGGCATCAAATGCGATGGGCGCGTAGTCAAAAATGCGTTCAACGGCAGCAGCGACGCCGCGCAGTCTCAGGCTTTCAGCCACCTTATGCAGCGCCGCTTCCATGGTTTCCAGAGCCTGCTGCACCGGATGGCGAAACTCAACGCTGCATTCCACGCGAGACGGCACGACGTTGCGCGAGTTTGGCGTAACCTTTGCCATACCGATCGTCGCGCGTCCGTCCGGCGCATGCCGATAGCCAATCTCTTCCACCTTCAGCGCCAGCTCGGCGAAGGCGGTGAGCGCGTCGCGGCGGCTGTGCATCGGCGTCGTGCCCGCGTGCGCGGCGAATCCGTCCAGCGTCAGGGTAAACCAGCGCTGGCCCATTGCCGCGCGGACTAAGCCGATATCGATAGCTTCATCTTCCAGAATCGGGCCCTGTTCGATGTGCAGTTCGTAGCAGGCGTGAACGGGAAACGCGCGGGCAGGGGCTTCACCCCGGTAGCCAATGTTATCCAGCGCTTCACCCACGGTGATGCCATCGTTATCCGCGCGGGCATGCGCGTACGCTTCGCTAAATTGCCCCGTCCAGACCCCTGAAGAGAGCATGGCTGGCGCAAAGCGCGCGCCTTCTTCGTTAGTCCAGTTCACCAGCACAACGTCACGCTCAGTCTCAACGTGACGATCGTTAAGGGTTCGCAGCAATTCCAGCCCGGCCAGCACGCCGTAAACTCCGTCGTAGTTACCGCCCAGCGGCTGGGTATCCACATGTGAACCCGTCATGACCGGGGCAAGCTGCGGGTTTTTCCCCGGTCGACGGATAAACATATTGCCCATGCTGTCGACGTCGCAGGTGAAACCCGCGTCCAGCGCCCAGTCGCGCAGCAGGTTGCGCGCAATACGATCTTCCTCGCTCAGCGCCAGACGGGTCACGCCACCGGCGGGCGTGCCGCCAATCTGCGCCATCATCTCAAGCGTTGACCACAGCCGTTCGGCGTTGATGCGGATCATGTCTTGTCCTTACTGCTGCGGTAGCGGAAATCACAGCACGAACCGCCCTGCATGATGGTGGTCGTGCGGGTCAGCTTCACGTCCGGCGCATAGCCAACGATGAATTTTTCATCGCGCGCGCAGGAAAGCAGGTGACCAATCTCGCCCAGCCCCATTTCGTGATACATCTCCGCGTAGCGACAGCGGGTCACGTTGTAGTTGTACTGCTGGTCGTCGGCGTCGATCACCTTCACGTCCAGAGCGTTATCTTTTTCCCACAGATACTGCAGGGCGATGAAACTCTTGACGTCCGCGCCGTTGGGTTCTTTGCTGGCAAACGCTTTGCCTGCGTCAATCGCGGCCTGCTCGATAGCCTCGCCAATGACCGCCTGGGCGCGGGTTTTCCCTATCTCGCGCACCAGGATTTCATAAATTGGCTTAATAATTTCTGCTTCAATTTTGCGGCGGGCGAGAATGCCCAGCTCGTTATTATCACTCATCACATTGCCCTCACTGCGTTACTTCGCTTTTGCGCCACCCAGCACGGTCTGCGGCTGCCATTTGCCATCGACAACTTTGTAAACGGTGAAAGACGGCGATTTCAGGTTACCTTCTTTATCAAACGCGATCTGTCCGGTGACGCCGGAGTAGCTGATGGCGCGCAGGGCGGGCAGATAGTCGGACGGCTCAACGGAGTCTGCTTTTTCCATCGCCGCAACCAGCACGCGGGTGGCGTCATAGGCGAACGGGGCGTGCAGTTCGATATGGGTGTGGTAGCGTGACTGGTACGCCTGCTCGAACGCTTTACCGCCCGGCATCTGCTCAACCGGCAGGCCTGGTTCGAGGGCGACAACGCCTTCGCCTTCTTTCTGCGCGAGCTGCAGGAACGTCTGGCTGACAAATCCACCTGCGCCCATCAGGGTGGCGTTCATGCCCAGCTGTTTGATACGACGCGCCAGCGGTGCGGCCTGGCTGTCGACGCCGCCGAAGAAGATCAGATCGGCGTTTTTACTGCGGATGGCGGTCAGCACGGCGCTGAAATCCACCGTTTTGTCATCAACGTACTGACGATCGACAACCTTCACGCCCTGCGCTTCAAGCGATTTAATAAACTGGTCCGCCAGTCCCTGACCAAAGGCAGTACGGTCGTCGATCACCGCAATACGTTTGGCTTTCAGCGTATTGACCGCGTACTGACCGGCAAACTGACCGCCGTCGTCGTCGTGGCCCATCACGCGGAAGCTAGTATCAAAACCCTGTTTGGTATAGGCGTGACCGGTCGCGACCGGTGCCACCTGTGCGATGCCCGCATCGTGATAGATACGTGCGGCAGGAATGCTGGTACCGGTGTTCCAGTGACCGACGACGCCCGCCACGCCGCTATCCACCAGACGTTGCGCCACGGCCACGGCGGTGCGCGGGTCGGACTGATCGTCTTCGGATTGCAGTTTGAAGGTCACCGCTTTGCCGCCGATGGTCGGGTGCTGCTTGTTAATGTCGTCAATGGCCAGCTGCGCGCCGTTCTCCAGATCTTTACCGATACGGGCGGACGGGCCGGTGAGCGGGCCTGCCAGACCGATAACCACGGTTTCACCGTCGGCTGCCCACGCGGCCGTCGAGGCAAAACTGCCGAGGAGGATAGCGGCGCTGAGCGCACTGATTTTTACTGTTTTCATTGTATTTCCCTGATGTTGGCTGGTGTTGTTAAACGGGCATTTCGCCCAAATAAATCTGTGCAATCTGGTCGTCATTGAGCAGCGCTTTCGATTCGCCATGATGAACAATGCTGCCGCTGTCCATCACCCACGCGCTGTCGGTGACTTCCAGCGCGAGACGGGCGTTTTGTTCAATGAGCAGCAGGGCAACGCCGCGCTCGCGCAGGCCGGCAATGACGGCAAAAATGTTTTCGACCATCTTCGGCGCAAGGCCCATCGAGGGTTCGTCGAGGATCAGCAGTCGCGGGCGGCTGAGCAGGGCACGGTTAAGGGCCAGCAGTTGTTGTTCTCCGCCGGAAAGCAGGCCGGCTAGCTGATGCTGGCGTTCTCCCAGGCGCGGGAAGCGCTCGAAAATGGCATTCATTTCTTGCTTAACGGTGACAGTGTCACGCCTGAGCCAGGCGCCCATCTGCAGGTTTTCCAGCACCGTCATTCGGGAGAAGATCCCACGTCCTTCCGGGACCATGACTAACCCGTCGCGGAGCAGGGATTCGGACCTGTGCTTACGTACCGCTTTACCGTTGAACTCAATACTGCCGCTAAAACTTTCCAGCCCGGTAATGGCGCGCACGGTGGAGCTTTTCCCCGCGCCGTTAGCGCCGATCAGCGTAGCCTGTTCGCCCTCGTGCAGGGTAAAAGAGACATCGCGTACGGCCTGAATACCGCCGTAATGCACGTCCACACGTTCCACTTTCAGTAATTCAGACATGGGCGTTGCCTCCAAGCCAGGCGGCGATCACTGCCGGGTCGCGACGCACGCTCTCCGGCGTGCCGCTGGTGAGCGTTTTACCGTAATCAAGCACCGTCAGGCGATCGCAGATGCCCATTACCAGCTTGACGTCATGTTCAATCATCAGCAGGGTTTTGCCGTCATCGCGCAATCGGATAAGCAGCTCGCCGAGCGCCACTTTTTCCGCTGCGTTCATCCCGGCGGCGGGTTCGTCCAGCGCCAGCAGCAGCGGTTCCGTTGCCAGCGCGCGGGCAATCTCCAGACGGCGCTGATGGCCATAGGCCAGATCGCAGGCGCGGTAGTGCGCAAACTTCGCAATGCCGGTGTACTCCAGCCAGTGCCAGGCCAGCTCCCGGGTCTGCGTCTCTTCCGCACGAGCGCGTTTGTGGCGACTCAGCGCGGCCCACAGGCCGTTACGGGTGCGCACGTGACGACCCACCATCACGTTTTCCAGCACCGACATGTCGTTAAAGAGGCGCACGTTCTGGAAGGTGCGCGCAATCCCGGCGGCGGTGACCTTCTCAATGTGCTTTGGAAAATAGGGCTTGTCGGCAATTGAAAATTCACCGCTGTCCGCCGGATAAAGCCCGGTGATCAGGTTAAAACAGGTGGTTTTTCCCGCCCCGTTAGGACCAATCAGGCCGTAGATCTCGCCCTTGTTCACGGCGATCGAAACGTCATCCACGGCGGTAAGCCCGCCGAAGCGTTTTGACATGTTGCGTACGGTTAACAGACTCATGTATTCACCTCCTTGTGGCGTACCGGCCAGATCCCGGCAGGACGCACCAGCATGACCAGCACCAGCGCCAGGCCGTAGAACAGCTGACGCAACACTTCCGGGTCAATCAGTACCGTACCGAACAGCGCCTGCTGAACCGGGGCTGCCTGACTGCGCAGCAGTTCCGGCAGGGCGGTAAGCAGTATCGCGCCGAGGATCACGCCCGGAATATGTCCCATACCGCCCAGTACCACCATCGCCAGCACGGCAATGGATTCCTGTAACGTGAAGGATTCCGGGGAGACAAAGCCCTGAAACGCGCCGAACAGCGCACCTGCCACGCCGCCAAAAGAGGCACCCATCGCAAAGGCCAGCAGCTTATAGTTACGCACGTTGATGCCCATCGCGCGGGCCACATCCTCATCTTCACGGATGGCGTGCCAGGCGCGACCAATACGGGAATGCTGCAGGCGCAGGCAGACAAAAATAATCGCCACAATCACCAGCATCAGCAGGTAGTACCACAGCCACAGGGCGGGCACTTTGAAACCAAACCAGTGGTATACACCGCTGAACTTCAGGCCGAATAGATTCAGCGTATCCACCCCGGTAATGCCCTTTGCGCCGTTGGTGATGTTCACCGGACGGTCGAGGTTACGCATCAGGATGCGGATGATTTCGCCAAAGCCGAGGGTTACTATCGCCAGGTAGTCCCCGCGCAGTTTCAGCGTGGGAGCACCCAGTAAAATGCCGCAGACCGCAGCGACGAGCGCAGCCAGCGGAATAATCAGCAGATATGACGTGTGCAGCCCGTCCGGGAACCAGACGCCGAGGACAGGAAACACCTCCAGCAGGTGTGGGGAGGCCATCAGTGCAGCGAGATAGGCGCCGACCGCGTAAAAGGCGATAAACCCCATATCAAGCAGGCCGGTATAGCCCACCACAATATTGAGCCCCAGCGCCAGCATGATGTAGAGCAGGGCGAAGTCGATCACACGCACCCAGTAGTTGCCGCCAAGCTGCGTGGCCACCACGGGAGCAACCAGCAGCGCGAGGCAGAACAGGACCATGCCTGACCAGAATTTGCGTGTTGCCGCAGGGTTTTGTAGTTGAAGCGTTGTCATTGTTTTCCTTATGCCCTGTGCGCCACGCGCTCGCCCAGCAGGCCTGCCGGACGGAAGACCAGCACCAGAATCAGGACCATGAAGGCAAAAACGTCCTGATAGTTGCTGCCAAAGACGCCGTGGGTCAGTTCCCCCAGATAACCTGCGCCCAGCGCTTCGATAATGCCGAGCAGGATCCCGCCAATCATTGCACCACGAATGTTACCAATGCCCCCCAGCACGGCGGCGGTAAAGGCTTTGATCCCGGGCAAAAAGCCCATTGAGAAGCTGGCGTTGCCGTAGTTGCTGGCCATCATGACGCCTGCAAGCGCGGCAAATACGCCGCCAATGGCGAATGTCAGGGTAATAATGGCATTGGGGTTAACCCCCATCAGCGCGGCCACGCGCGGGTTTTCCGCCACGGCGCGCATGCCGCGGCCCAGGCGGGTGTATTCCACCAGCAGCCATAGCCCGGTCATTACCGCAAGCGCCAGCGCCACGGTAACAATGCCGGTGACGGTCACAATGGCAGGGGGATGCAGTTCGCTTCCTGACGTCACGGCGATCGGCTCCATGGGCAGGATCTGCGGGAACATCAGCGGGTTGCGCGTCCAGATAATCATCGCCACGGTTTGCAGCAGGACCGAGACGCCGATACCCGAGATAAGCGGTGCCAGGCGCGGGGCGTTGCGCAGTCGGCGGTAGGCAAAGCGCTCCACGGCCATTGCCAGCAGGGCGCAAACGGCCATGGCAATCGCCAGGGCAACGCCAAGCTGCAACAGCAGCGGCATGTGCGGAAAGGTGGCGTTCAGGGCGTTAATGGCGGAAAGCGTGGTGAGCGCGCCGACCATCAGAATATCGCCGTGAGCAAAGTTAATAATGCGCAAAATGCCATACACCATGGTATAGCCCAGCGCGATCAGCGCGTAAATGCTTCCCAGCATCACACCGTTGATCAGTTGTTGTATGAGTGTATCCAAGGTCTGTACCCGCAAAGTGCTCTTTCTGCGGCTACCATCCGATAAATGAATTAAATTGTAAAATACACATATATTATTTCTTATGATAAACCGATATTGCTTTATCTTAATGATTTATATAAAGATAATGCAATGGTATCCCCGGCTAAAAAGCCTAAAGAAATCAACATATGAATAAAACAGAACAATCGGCGGGTTTGTCTGAGTATGCAGACAGTCGCCTGGCAAACGATCCGCCGCTTCGGGCTGTCCGTGCCTTTGAGGCCATCGCCCGGCTGGGCAGCGTCACGCTGGCCGCGCAGGAGCTGGATATCTCACCGTCGGCGGTCAGTCATCAGCTCAAGGTGCTCGAAGGGTATCTACAAATGCCGCTGACGGAGCGTCAGGGGCGCAGGCTGGTGCTGAGCCAACACGGACGTGAATATTACCGCTCGATCCGTGCGGCGTTTAACGTCCTGCGCCAGGCAACGGAGCATCTGGCTGGGCAGGCGCAAACGCGGCAGGTCACCATCAGCCTGATCCCGCTTTTTGGCATGGGGTGGTTTATCCCGCGTCTGCCTGATTTCATACGTGCCAACCCGCAGACCGAGATCAACGTTGTGTATGCCAACCATCGTAACTATCTGAGCGATGCCTCGGATATGTCGATTCGTTTTGGTAACGGTCAGTGGGCGGGCTATCAGAGCGAAAAGCTGATTTCCGGACAGATGGTGCCGGTGTGCAGCCGCGCGTTTCTGCGCATTCATGGCCATATCGACACGCCTGAGCAACTGCTGCAAATGCCGCTGCTGCATGATGAGGAGCGCACCACGTGGCCGCAGTGGTTTCTGCTGCAGGGGGTAAAACGCCCTCTTCGGCGCAGCGGCCCTCTGTTTGAAGACGGGCTGTTAACGCTGGCGGGCGTGCAGGCCGGGCTGGGCTGCGCGTTGATGCGCGAGCCGCTGATCGCACCTTATCTTGAGAGCGGCGAGCTGGTGAAGATATTTGACTTGCCCATTGATGACGGGCGCGACTATCACCTCTGCGTTCGTTCAGATTCAGAGATGACCGAGGACGGTAAGCTGCTGCAAAACTGGCTGCGTCGGGCGGCGAGCGGGGAGTCGTCAGCAGGGTAAAAGAGACAGATAAAAAAAAGCCAGCTTATTCAGCTGGCTTTTATACAGACAAGGTTTAGAACTGGTAGGTCAGACCCAGCGCAACGATGTTGTCGGTACCGATGCCTGCCTGGCGAGTGAACTGGTTGTCGTCGAGCAGGTTGATTTTGTAATCCACGTAGGTGGACATGTTTTTGTTAAAATAGTAGGTCGTGCCAACATCGATGTATTTAACCAGATCCTGGTCGCCGAAGTTTTCGATGTCTTTACCTTTAGACTGCAGGTAAGCGATGGATGGGCGCAGGCCAAAGTCGAACTGATACTGAGCCACAACTTCGAAGTTTTGCGCCTTGTTTGCAAAACCGTAAATGTCGGTACGCTTATTGTTGGAGGTACCGAAGCGAGTTGCGTTATAGGTCTGAGAGTACTGCGCAGCAAGGTAAATGTTGTTCGCGTCGTATTTCACACCACCGCTGTACACTTCAGCGCGGTCGCCTTCACCGTATACGCCAGCAGCATTCTGGTCAGCGGTACGACGGGAAGAGGACATTGCACCACCTACGCTGAAGCCTTCGCCCAGATCGTAAGTCAGGGACGCGCCGTAGCCGTCACCGTTCTGGTTCAGCAGGCTGCGACCGCTGGTGTTTTCACCGCTTACGCTGCCGTTTTTGCCCTGGTACTGCAGAGCAAAGTTCAGGCCGTCAACCAGACCAAAGAAGTCCTGGTTACGGTAGGTCGCAACGCCGTTAGCACGTTGCTGCAGGAAGTTGTCTGCGCCGTAGGTATCGCCGCCGAATTCTGGCAGAACGTCGGTCCAGGAGGTCACGTCGTAGATTACGCCATAGTTACGACCATAATCAAAAGAGCCCGCCTCAGCGAATTTCAGACCCGCGAACGCCACACGGGTCCAGGACTTGTTGTCGCCTTCTTCCTGGTTGCCCTGAATCTGGTATTCCCACTGGCCGTAGCCGGACAGCTGATCGTTAACCTGGGTTTCGCCCTTGAAGCCGATACGCATGTAGGTTTTATCGCCATCTGCGCCAGCGTCATCAGAGAAATAGTGCAGACCTGTTACTTTACCGTACAGATCCAGCTTGTTACCGTCTTTGTTGTAAATTTCGGCAGCGTTAACAACGCCTGCTGCCAGCATGGAAGTGACTGCCACTGCAACTAATTTAAGTCTCATCTTAAATATTCCTTATAATTTTTTTCAGTATTTCCTGAGCCACTGTGAACGATTTCTAAACGAGGCTGCTCGTCAATGGCATGCTATTTTTAAAAATCTCGTAGTCTTATTTCAATAATAAGTTTCAAATTATTAGAGATAATTTCAATTAATGTGATCTCGATCGTGTGAAAAGGCCATTATTCAAACGAAGCGACCGAATTTTATACGATTAATAATTATTTTATCTGCGGGACTATTGCCATCGATATAATTTCTGCGAGTTTTAGTATATTGGGTTAGATTTCGGTATTCCCGATGCATTGAGGGGGTGGGTATTAGTATTTTTGGTTTAATAATAGTGGGTTAGGAGAGCGTTATGACGTATATTACGAATATTTTCAAGGGTGTGTCAGGATGGAATTATTGCACTCAATGCTATCCATGGTGTTAATATTCACGATTGACTAATTTCATTCTGTTGTCAGTTTGTGTCAATTATCTTATTGGTCGCTTACAGAAGGCCTCAAATATAAACCGTATTTAAACGAATGCCCTATTATTATGATAAACATTCTGAGGCGCGATCACATTTTAAATTTATGTTAATTATGTTGCCGGGCTGAAATCCCCCCGGCCGTTGGAGTAAGCATTATTGTCTTGTTGCGTACCAGCAGAGCAACGACCCGGCGCAGACCATCAGCGCGCCCTGCCAGAACGAGAATGAGAGGGGGGAATTCAGCACTGCGGCGGCAAGCGCGGCTGAGAGGACAGGGGTAAAATACGATACGGCAGCCAGTACCGTGACGTTACCGTGAAGAATGCCAATATTCCATGCGGCGTATCCAAACCCAAGCGCGATACCGCACATGATGAGTTTCACCACCACCGGAAGCGTGAACACCATCTCGGGCTGATCGCTCAGGGTATATTTCACCCACAGACTCAGCGCGGTCAGCAAAACAAACAGGGTGATGCCGTTTTGTCCTTTCGCAAATTTGCTGGTGACCGTGCAGTAGGCGGCCCAGATAAATGCCCCGGCAAACGCCAGCGCGTAGCTCAGCGGGCTGGACACGATATTGCGGGTTATTTCATCAAGATGTAAACCCTGTTCACCGCCCAATACCCAGCAGACGCCCAGCAATGAGACGGCTAAGCCGGGGATCACCCACAGGGTTGATTTCTGTCCGTTGAACAAAATGGCAAACACAATGGTCAGGCTTGGCCAAAGATAATTGACCATGCCCACTTCAATAGCCTGCGAGCGCGTTGCGGCATAGCCCAACGACAGCGCCAGGCATATTTCGTAGCTGACAAATAAAACGCTGCCGGCAATAAGATAGCGGGGTGAAAACCGCCTGATATCAGGAAATCCTACCGTCACCAGACACAGTAATCCGCTGAGGGTGTAGATCATTGCCGCACCGCCTACCGGGCCCAGTCCCTCACTCACGCTGCGAATAAGGCCGACCATGGTGCTCCATAACAGTATTGCCGCCAGCCCAATAAGCGTTGCTCTTTTTCTGTCCATTACTTCGCCATTGCAATAAAAATCAAAGGAAAAATGTATCGCATTACGCCTGTCGCTGTCGTGAATTATTCTCTTAAGCCGTTAATCAAAAAGGGGTAATGAAATATTGCGGGGGTGACTATTAAGGGGGGGAAGGCTGATGACCTTGATTTGACGCAAAAAAAACAGGGGGTTTGCTGTTAGTTTGCGGCGCGAAGTCTTTTCAGATAACGAGGACAACAATGGACGTCAGCCGCAGACAATTTTTTAAAATCTGCGCGGGCGGTATGGCCGGAACAACGGCAGCCATGCTGGGATTTGCTCCCAAAATGGCGCTGGCTCAGGCACGCAACTATAAGCTGCTGCGCGCGAAAGAGATCCGTAACACCTGCACATACTGCTCCGTAGGTTGTGGGCTTTTGATGTATAGCCTGGGCGATGGCGCGAAGAACGCCAGAGAAGCGATTTACCATATTGAAGGGGATCCGGATCATCCGGTGAGCCGCGGAGCGCTTTGCCCGAAAGGGGCGGGGCTGCTTGACTATGTGCACAGCGAAAATCGCCTGCGCTACCCGGAATACCGCGCGCCGGGTTCTGATAAATGGCAGCGTATCTCCTGGGATGAGGCCTTCTCCCGTATTGCCAAACTAATGAAAGCCGACCGCGACGCCAACTTTATTGAAAAGAACGCCCAGGGCGTAACGGTTAACCGCTGGCTTTCCACCGGGATGCTGTGCGCGTCTGCGGCGAGTAATGAAACCGGCATGCTGACGCAAAAATTTGTGCGCTCTCTCGGCATGCTGGCGGTAGACAACCAGGCGCGCGTCTGACACGGACCAACGGTAGCAAGTCTTGCTCCAACATTTGGTCGCGGTGCGATGACCAACCACTGGGTTGATATCAAAAACGCTAACGTCGTGGTGGTGATGGGCGGTAACGCCGCAGAAGCCCATCCGGTGGGATTCCGCTGGGCGATGGAGGCGAAAAATAACAACGATGCGACGCTTATCGTCGTCGATCCGCGCTTTACGCGCACGGCATCGGTGGCCGATATCTATGCGCCAATCCGCTCCGGCACGGACATTACGTTCCTGTCTGGGGTACTGCTGTACCTGATCGAAAACAACAAAATTAATGCGGAATACGTTAAGCACTACACCAACGCGAACCTGCTGGTGCGGGATGATTTTGCCTTCGATGACGGGCTGTTTAGCGGCTATGACGCCGATAAACGCCAGTACGACAAAACGTCCTGGAACTATCAGTTCGATGAAAACGGCTATGCGCTGCGTGATGAAACGCTAACGCACCCGCGCTGCGTGTGGAACCTGCTGAAGCAGCACGTTTCCCGCTATACGCCGGACGTGGTGGAAAACATCTGCGGCACGCCGAAAGCGGACTTCCTGAAGGTGTGTGAAGTGCTGGCCTCAACCAGTGCCGCAGACAGAACTACGACGTTCCTGTACGCGCTGGGCTGGACGCAGCATACCGTCGGCGCGCAGAACATCCGCACCATGGCGATGATCCAGCTGCTGCTCGGCAATATGGGCATGGCGGGGGGCGGCGTGAACGCGCTGCGCGGTCACTCCAATATTCAGGGCCTGACCGACCTCGGCCTGCTGTCGACCAGCCTGCCGGGCTACCTGACGCTGCCGTCTGAAAAGCAGGCCGATCTGCAAACATATCTTGAGGCGAATACGCCAAAAGCGACGCTGCCGGATCAGGTGAACTACTGGAGCAACTATCCGAAGTTCTACGTCAGCTTGATGAAATCCTTCTACGGCGATGCGGCGCAGAAGGAGAACGACTGGGGCTTTGAGTGGTTGCCGAAGTGGGACCAGGCTTACGACGTCATCAAGTATTTCAATATGATGGATAAGGGCAACGTCACGGGGTATATCTGCCAGGGCTTTAACCCGGTGGCCTCCTTCCCGGACAAAAACAAAGTCGTTCGCAGCCTGAGCAAGCTGAAGTACATGGTGGTTATCGATCCGCTGGTGACCGAGACCTCCACTTTCTGGCAGAACCACGGGGAATCAAACGATGTCGATCCGGCGTCGATTCAGACCGAAGTGTTCCGCCTGCCGTCGACCTGCTTTGCGGAAGAGGATGGCTCTATCGCTAACTCTGGCCGCTGGCTGCAGTGGCACTGGAAAGGCCAGGATGCGCCAGGCGAAGCGCGTAACGATGGTGAAATCCTGGCCGGGATTTACCATCGCCTGCGCGAAATGTACCGCACCGAAGGCGGCAAGGGCGTTGAGCCGCTGCTGAAGATGGGCTGGGACTATAAGCAGCCGGACCATCCTGAGTCAGAGGAAGTCGCCAAAGAGAACAACGGCGTGGCGCTGGCGGATCTCTATGACGCTAACGGCAACCTGGTGGCGAAGAAAGGCCAGCTGCTGAACAGCTTCGCGCTGCTGCGCGACGACGGCACGACGGCGTCGTCCTGCTGGATCTACACCGGCAGCTGGACGGAGCAGGGCAACCAGATGGCCAACCGCGACAACGCCGATCCGTCCGGGCTGGGCAATACGCTGGGCTGGGCATGGGCGTGGCCGCTGAACCGTCGCGTGCTGTACAACCGTGCGTCTGCAGACGTAAACGGCAGGCCGTGGGATCCGAAGCGCATGCTGATCCAGTGGAACGGGGCGAAATGGGCGGGGAACGATATTCCTGACTACAACACTGCCGCGCCGGGCAGTAACACCGGGCCGTTTATCATGCAGCCGGAAGGGCTGGGACGCCTGTTTGCCCTCAACAAGCTGGCAGAAGGGCCGTTCCCGGAACACTACGAGCCGATGGAAACGCCGCTGGGGACTAACCCGCTGCACCCGAACGTGATCTCCAGCCCGGTGGTGCGCATCTACGAAGAGGACGTGCTGCGCCTGGGCAAAAAGGACAAATTCCCATACGTCGGGACGACCTACCGCCTGACCGAACATTTCCACACCTGGACCAAGCACGCGCGGCTTAACGCCATCGCGCAGCCGGAACAGTTTGTGGAGATAAGCGAAACGCTGGCGAAGGCGAAAGGCATTGCCAACGGCGACCGCGTGAAGGTGAGCAGCAAGCGCGGCTTTATTCGCGCGGTGGCGGTGGTGACCCGTCGTTTGCAAAGTCTGAACGTGCACGGGCAGCAGGTGGAAACCGTGGGCATTCCGCTGCACTGGGGCTTTGAGGGCGTGGCGCAGAAAGGCTACATCGCCAATACCCTGACGCCAAACGTCGGCGATTCCAACTCGCAAACGCCGGAGTACAAGGCGTTTCTGGTCAACATCGAGAAAGCGTAAGGAGCGATTCAATGGCGATGGAAACACAAGACGTTATCAAACGCTCCGCGACTAACCCGATAACGCCCGCGCCCCGCGCGCGGGACTACAAGGCAGAGGTCGCTAAGCTTATCGACGTCTCCTCCTGCGTGGGCTGCAAGGCCTGCCAGGTGGCCTGCTTGGAGTGGAACGATATCCGCGACGAGGTGGGGCACTGCGTCGGGGTCTACGACAATCCGGCGGATCTGAGCGCCAAATCCTGGACGGTAATGCGCTTTAGCGAAACCGAGCAGAACGGCAGGCTGGAGTGGCTCATCCGCAAAGACGGCTGTATGCACTGTGAAGACCCGGGCTGCCTGAAGGCGTGCCCGTCTGCCGGCGCGATTATTCAGTACGCCAACGGGATCGTCGACTTCCAGCAGGACAACTGTATCGGCTGCGGCTACTGCATCGCGGGCTGTCCGTTTAATATCCCGCGCCTCAATAAAGAGGATAACCGGGTATATAAATGCACTCTGTGCGTGGACCGCGTTAGCGTCGGGCAGGAGCCTGCCTGTGTGAAAACCTGTCCGACCGGGGCTATCCACTTCGGCACCAAAAAAGAGATGCTGGACGTGGCGCAGGCGCGGGTGGACAAGCTGAAAGCACGCGGCTACCAGAATGCGGGTGTTTATAACCCGCAGGGCGTGGGCGGTACACACGTGATGTATGTGCTGCATCACAACGACCAGCCGGAGTTGTATCACAACCTGCCGAAGGATCCGGCGATCGATACGTCCATCAACCTGTGGAAAGGGGCGCTTAAACCGCTCTCGGCGGCGGGCTTTATCGCCACCTTTGCGGGGCTGATTTATCACTACATCGGTATCGGGCCAAACAAAGAGGTGGATGACGACGAGGAGGAACACCATGAGTAAGTCGAAAATGATAGTGCGCACGAAATTTGTCGACCGCGCCTGTCACTGGACGGTGGTGATCTGCTTCTTCCTGGTAGCGGTGTCGGGGATTTCGTTCTTCTTCCCGACGCTGCAGTGGCTGACCGAGACCTTCGGTACCCCGCAGATGGGGCGCATTCTGCACCCGTTCTTCGGCGTGCTGATTTTCGTGGTGCTGATGTTTATGTTCGTGCGCTTTGTTCATCACAACATACCGGACAAGCAGGATATCCCGTGGTTGAAAGGGATCGTAGAAGTCCTGAAAGGCAACGAGCATAAGGTCGCGAAGGTGGGGAAATACAATGCCGGGCAGAAGATGATGTTCTGGACCATCATGAGCATGATTTTTGTGCTGCTGGTGACCGGCGTGATTATCTGGCGTCCGTATTTTGCCCAGTATTTCCCAATTCAGGTGATTCGCTACGCGCTGCTGATCCACGCCATGTCGGCCATCATTCTGATCCACGCTATCCTGATCCATATGTATATGGCGTTCTGGGTGAAAGGATCGATTAAAGGGATGATTGAAGGGAAGGTAAGTCGCCGCTGGGCGCAGAAACACCACCCGCGCTGGTATCGTGACGTGGAACGTCTGGAAGCGAAACAGGAAAGTACGGAAGGAATGAAGTGAGCCCTGCGCCGTCGGCTTTGCCCGGCGGCGCTGCGCTTGCGCGGGCCTATCCCTGCTATATCAGAACCGCTCCTCCACATACCGGAACGGGTATTTTGTGGGTTTGACTTTACCAATTTTGCGTTTCGGTAAATCCACCTTTTCTACGTGTATTTCTTTATACGGAATTTGGGTTAGCAGGTGCGAAATAATATTCAGGCGCACGCGTTTTTTATCCTCTGAACGTGCCACAAACCACGGCGCCCATGCGGTATCGGTGGCTTCAAACATCGCGTCGCGCGCGAGGGTATACTCGTCCCACAGGTTAAAGGATTTAATATCCATCGGCGATAGCTTCCAGATTTTACGACCATCGTTAATACGGTCGCGCAGGCGGCGCTCCTGCTCTTTCGGCGTTACCTCCAGCCAGTACTTCAGCAGGATAATACCGGCATCGACCATCGCTTTTTCCATCACCGGCGTGCCGTCCAAAAATTTCTCCACCTGTTCCTCAGTGCAGAATCCCATCACCCGCTCGACACCCGCGCGGTTATACCAGCTGCGATCGAATATCACGATCTCGCCTGCCGACGGCAGGTGCGGCACATAGCGCTGGAAGTAGAGCTGGCTTTTTTCTTTATCAGTTGGGGCAGGCAGCGCAACAACACGAAACACGCGGGGGCTGACGCGCTCGGTGATCGCTTTAATGGTACCGCCTTTACCGGCACCGTCGCGTCCTTCAAAAACGATGCACACCTTTAGTCCCTTGGCGACGACCCACTGCTGGAGCTTAACCAGTTCAACGTGCAGGCGACGTAGCTCTTGATCATACTCTTTGGTCTTTAACGGAGCATTCTTTACGACATCAACAGCGACACTGGTTTTCTTTTTGTTTCCCATGATTGTCATCCTCAGGTTATCCGGCGCGGGAAAAGCGAGGCCGCACTATAAAGTGTAATCCACCTGAATTAATGGATTAACGTGTCAGCCAGCTGATTTGAACTGGCTCACCATACAAGATTATTCAATAATGCCCGTCGCGAGTGATTAACCAGTGGTTGAAGTATGAAAAAGACAATTTTTTCGTTGGCACTTGGCACATTTGGCCTCGGGATGGCTGAATTTGGCATTATGGGCGTGCTCACCGAACTGGCGCATGACACCGGTATTTCGATTCCCTCCGCCGGGAATATGATCTCGTTTTATGCTTTCGGTGTGGTGATTGGCGCCCCGATTATGGCGCTGTTCTCAGGCAAGTTCTCGCTAAAGACCACGCTGCTGTTTCTGGTGGCGATGTCCGCTGTCGGCAATGGCCTGTTTACGTTCTCAACGTCGTACTTCTGGCTGGCGCTGGGACGACTGATTTCCGGATTTCCGCACGGGGCCATTTTCGGCGTCGGGGCGATTATCCTGTCTAAAATTGCGCCGCCGGGTAAGGTGACGGTCGCGGTGGCAGGAATGATTGCCGGTATGACCGTGGCGAACCTTGTGGGCGTTCCGCTGGGGACCTGGCTCGGGCACCAGTTCAGCTGGCGCTACACCTTTTTTCTGATTGCCGTGTTCGATGCGCTGGTGATCCTCTCGGTTCTGCTCTGGGTGCCGGACATCCGCGACACGTCAGAAATCAAATTGACCGAGCAGTTCCACTTTCTGAAAAAACCAGAACCCTGGCTGATTTTTGCCGCCACCATGTTTGGCAACGCCGGGGTGTTCGCGTGGTTCAGCTTCGTTAAGCCGTTTATGGTCAACGTCTCCGGTTATTCAGAAGGGATGATGACGGCCATCATGATGCTGATGGGGCTTGGCATGGTGTTGGGCAATCTGCTGAGCGGTAAGCTCTCGGGGCGTTTTAGCCCGCTGCGCATTGCGGCCACCACCGACATGGTGATTGTCGCCTCACTGCTGCTGCTTTTCGCCTTTGGCGAACTGAAAACGGCCTCGCTGGTGATGGGCTTTATCTGCTGTGCCGGGTTGTTCGCACTCTCTGCGCCGCTACAAATTCTGCTTCTGCAAAATGCGAAGGGCGGTGAGATGCTGGGGGCTGCAGGGGGGCAGATGGCGTTTAATCTCGGCAGCGCGATTGGCGCGTATTTTGGCGGGATGATGATTACCTTCGGCTTTAGCTGGCGTTACGTCACGCTGCCGGCGGCAATACTCTCTTTCTCGGCCATGAGCGCACTGCTGATCTACGGTCACCTGCGGGCCAGACGGGATCAGGCTAACGCTCGCGCGCTAGCCTGACAGATTTCAGGCAAGCCAGGGCTCACCCAGGGTCAGCATCAGGCGGTTGGCCCAGGCGAAGAAAGCGGCGGACTGCACCAGGTCAAGCTGCGCTAAGGTATCCAGCCCCTCTTTTTCCAGTGCGGCAAGGTGCAGCGGCGTGGCGGCAGGCGGCGTGACCGACAGCGCCGCCGCAAAATCGATTTCCGCCTGCCAGCGTGCGGATTGCCCCTCGCTCAGGGACCGCCCCGGCCTCACGGCCAGCAGGGCCTCTACCGCCGCGTCATCCTTTGACAGCTGGCTGGCTTTCCGCGCATGGACAGATGCGCAGTAAATGCAGCCGTTGATTTTACTGGCTACCGTTGCGGCCAGCTCGCGCTCGGCGCGCGGCAATCCTCCCGATGTATAAAAAATTCCTTTATCCGTCAACGTGCGCTGTTCGAGCACCGGCAGGTTGCGCCCCAGCAGGCGGAAGTAGTCGGAATCGGTATGGCCAAATTTCGCCAGGATGGCAACCTCATCGTCACGGAAGTCTGCCAGCGGTTTGGCCGCTATCCACGGTTCCCATCCCAGCTCATGCTGGGTAAACGCGACGGGAGCCACCTTCCCGGTGACCGTTGTTGCGGTCGTGTGCCAGATGCCTGCCGCCACCGGCGCATCGCTTTTGGCGACGGGTTTGTCGTTCAGCAGCCGCAGTCCGGTGATGATTCGACTCTGGAAGCTCACAAACGCGACGAGCTGTGCCAGGGTAACAATGCCTTCCTTGCTCCATCCCGCCTGGGTCAGCGCCCTTAACGCCGCAGGCGTCGCTTCGACGGGGGAGAACGTCAGCAGCCGCGCGAAATTCAGCGCCGGGGTCAGGCGTTCTGAGGTGGGGTCGGCCAGGCCAAACCCCGCATAGTGCGCGGCCAGCGCCTCCGCGCTGTGCCAACGGGCGACTTTGGCCGCCACGGCGAAGCGCTCGTCGAGTGCAAAATCACCATCCTGCTGGCTAAACAGGATTTCGTAGCTGCCCTGCGCGTGGCGCGTGGCGGCATCACGCGTGGCGCGCGCCTCTGCCAGAGGGGAACCGGGTTTAATTTCCGCCAGCTCGGCGAGAATGTCCTGACTTAATGACATAGGTGTCTCCTCAAAGTATGTGGGGGGCAATGCGTTCGGCGATAAGTTCAATGGACCGCAGCGTGTCGCGATGCGTGGGTTCGACCGAATGAACCTGGAATGAGATATCCGTGGCGCGCCTGAGAACGGAATCCGCATTCAGTGAATGCAGCACCGTATCGGGCGAACCAATATGGGCGTCGAACTGACGACGATAATCAGTGACGCTGTCACCTTTAACGATGTGCCCGGCAGCGCGATGCTGCAGGGCTTGTTTGGTGAGACCCGGCGTCGCGACTTTGAGCGCATGGTCGTCGCTGTCGGCGACAAACGCCGTACGGGAGGCCAGAATACGCGGTGCTATTCCTGCAGGCAGCGCATCGAGATAGGCATCCACAATCGGGTTCTGGATCTCGTCGAGCGTTAAATCCAGCCGATCTGCCGGGCGTGGCTGCGTGCGTGAGAGCATTAAACCGTGTCCGGCCTGCGCGGCGCGAACGGCACCGTCAACAGAGAAGGTGGCAATCCAGATACGGTCGGCCAGTTGTGGTGCAGGCGGATAAAGGTGGTTATCCGGATGGGTCAGCGAATCCCCGCGCCAGGCGCTTTGAATTACATGCAAATGGTCGGCAAAGGCCGCGCCGCGCTCCTCAAACGTCAGACCGAACGGCAGAAATGAGGTCGGTGTGCCACCCGAACCAAAACCGACTTCAAGACGGCCATCGGCGAGTAAATCGAGCACGGCGGCATCTTCTGCAACGCGCAGCGGGTTTTCCATCGGCAGGGTAATGATGGCCGTGCCCAGACGAATGGTTTCGGTATGCGCGGCGACGTGCGCCAGGAACAGCAGCGGCGACGGCAGGCCGCCTTCACTTTCGTGGAAGTGGTGCTGTGCAATCCAGGCGCTGTCAAAACCGTGGCGTTCGGCGTGGCGGATCTGTTCAGTTGCCAGACGATAACGCTCCTTCGGCGTAGCGTCGTCAAGCAGGCGGGTGAAAAATCCCAGGCGTTTTCGCGTCATGCGAACTCCTCCGTAGCGGGTGAAAAATGGGGGATGGCGTCAATCAGCTCGCGGGTATAATCATTCTGCGGCGACGCGAATAAGGTTCCGACGTCGCCCTGTTCGACCACCTGACCGCTGCGCAGCACCGTGACGCTGTGGGCGATCCGGCGCACGGTAGACAGATCGTGCGTGATAAAGAGGTAGGTCAATCCCAGCTGCTGCTGCAGCTGCTGGAGCAGAGCCAGAATCTGCGCCTGCACGGTGACGTCCAGCGCCGAGGTGGCTTCGTCCAGCACCAGAATGGTCGGCTCGAGGATCAGCGCCCGGGCGATGGCAACGCGCTGACGCTGTCCGCCTGAAAGTTCCCGGGCGGTGCGGCTCAGGAGTTCGACGGGCAGGGCAACCCGCTGTGCCACTGTCTCCACCCGGACCTTTCGCTCCGCCTTACCGAGGCGAGAAAAGTTCTTCAGTGGCTCTTCGATGATGTCAAACAGCGTCTGACGCGGGTCGAGAGAGGCAAACGGGTTCTGGTAGACAAACTGGATCTTCTGGCGCAGCTGACGACGGGCCTCGCGGCTGAGCGCGGTGGCATCAATATCATCAATAATGACCTGTCCGCTGTCGGCCTGTTCAAAACCCAGCAAAATACGGGCGAGGGTGGTTTTCCCGGAACCGGATTCACCGACCAGCGCATGCGTACTGCCGCGCCTGACGTCAAACGTCACCCGATCCAGCGCCTGAAGCTGATGACCTTTGCCCAGCGAGAATTGTTTGCTGATGGCGCGAGCGCGAATGGCCGGTGACGCGAGCGGAAGACCTGATACCGGGGCAATGGTCAGGCGCTGGCCCTGGAGATCGCTCAGCAGCTGGCGGGTGTAGGCGTGCTGCGGCGTGCGGACGATATCGGCGGTGTTGCCCTGTTCCTGAACCTCGCCATCGCGAAAAACCAACAGCCTGTCCGCGCGCTGGGCGGCCAGCGCCAGATCGTGGGTGACAAACAGAACGGCAGTACCCGATTCCCGGCGCAGGATATCCAGCAGATCGAGAATGCGTTTTTGCACCGTCACATCCAGCGCGCTGGTGGGCTCATCGGCAACGATAACGTCCGGGCGCAGGGCAATGGCGATGGCAATCAGCACGCGCTGTTTCATTCCGCCGGAGAGCTGATGCGGATACTGCGTCATGCGCTGTTCGGGGTGGCTCAGGCCGACCTTTGTCAGCAGGGCGAGCACCTGCTCGTCGCGCTCGGCGCGGGTCACTTTCTGGTGTAGCTGAATAATCTCTCCGACCTGCGCGCCGACGGTTTTCACCGGGTTGAGCGAATTACCCGGATCCTGCGGAACCAGGCTAATTCGCGCCCCGCGAAGGGTATCGAGACGCTTAGCGGACCATCGGCTAATCTCCTCGCCATTGCGCGATATTTTTCCCGCATCGCGCCGGGCGTTGTCAGCCAGCAGACCAATGATCGCCTGTGCCGTGGTTGTTTTGCCGGAGCCGGACTCGCCGACAAACGCCAGCATTTCCCCGCGCCCGAGCGTAAAGCTGACGTTATGCACCACCTCTCGCCACTGGCGCGCGGTACGGTAGCTAATCGTCAAATTTTCTACTGAGAGAACGGTCATTAGCGACCTCCGCTGAACTGTTGGCTGATACGGTTGGTGGCCAGCACCACGGCGATGACGACGACGCCGGGGAAGGTGGTGAGCCACCAGGCGGTAGAGAGATAGTTACGGCCTTCGGCAATCAATAAGCCCCATTCCGGCACCGGTGGCGGGGTGCCGTAGCCGAGAAAACTCAGCGTGGAGAGCGCCAGGATGGCCTGACCAAACTGCAGCGTGGCAAAGGCCAGAACGGCGGTTAAGGCGTTGGGCAGGATGTGTCGCCACAGCACGGCAAAAAACGTCCCGCCGCTGCCAAACGCCGCCTCGACGTAATCCGTGTGCCGGATGCGCACGACTTCACCGCGCGCGAGGCGGGCGAAGCTGGCAATTGAGGCCACGCCGACGGCAATCGCGGCGTTAACGGTGCCAAACCCGAGCAGAATAATCACCGTCAGCGAGAGCAGCAGAGACGGGATGGACAGCAGCACGTCGACGAAACGCATCAGCAGAGACTCGACGCGTCCGGCGAACGCCCCGGCAACCACCCCTAAGCCGGTACCGACCACCAGACCCATCGTCACGGCGGCCAGCGCCGCGCTCAGGGAGTGTGATGCACCATAAACAATACGCGTGTAAACATCGCGGCCAAGCTGATCGGTGCCGAGCCAGTGTCCCGCCTGCGGCGCCAGGCGTTGTGCCCCAGCGATGCCCTCAATCGGGCTGTAGTGGGTTAACAGGCCGGGCGCCACGGCGGCAAAAGCGGCGAGAATAATCACCCCCCATGCCAGCCACAGTCCCGGCTGCCATTCCACTGCCTGCCACGCTGGAACGCGCTTTCGCGCGGCGGCAGCGTAATCGACAAGACTCATGATGCACCTCCGGTAACGGTTTGCAGACGGGGATCCAGCAGCGGCATCAGCAGATCCACCAGCAAATTGATCAGGACAAAACCGAGGGCGGAAATCATCACCACTGCCTGAAGCACGGCGATATCCTGGTTATTCACCGCCTGCTGGGTCAGCTGTCCGAGCCCGCTGCGGCCAAAAACGGTTTCCGTGATCAGCGCCCCGGCAATCAGCTCGCCCAGCAGCAGTCCGGCAATGTTCAGGACCGGCAGCAGGGCATTGCCGGTAACGTGACGCCACAGGACGGCTGTTTCACTCAGCCCTTTGGCCCGGGCAACGGCGACAAACGGCTGCGTCGCCATCTGGTCCAGACTGCGCATCAGAATTTGCGCCAGCGGGGCGGAGATCGGGATCGCAACGGTGACGATCGGCAGGATCAGTCCCTGCAACGGCGTCGGGTTAATCACCGGGATCAGCCGCAGCTGAAAAGAAAAGAGCTGGATGAGGGCAATCCCCAGCCAGAACGTGGGTAAGGAGATAAACAGGACCGGCAGAGACTGGAGGGTATTGCTCAGCCAGCGCAGACCCGGCAGACGCGATGCAAAGGCCAGCGCAAACGCCAGCAGGACCGCGAGTACAAACGCGGGCAGGGCGAGACTCAGGGTATCCGGCAGATTGCTGGCAATCAGCTCGCTGACCGGCACGCCTGCCTGTAACGAATAGCCGAAATCCCCGCGCAGCATCGCCAGCAGCGTGTGGCCGTATTGCTGCCACAGCGGGCTGTCCGCGCCGTAGGCCACGCGCATCTCCTCGATTTGCGCCGGGCTTAAGCCCAGGTCCGGGTTCTGAAATTTAATCAGCACCGCGTCGCCCGGCAGCACCTGGAGCAACACGAACGAGAGGGTAAAGGCGGCCCACAGTACCAGCAGCCCGTGCCCAAAGCGTTGAAGAAGTGCGTGGCGCATCGTCAGCTCCTCAGTGTTTCTCGATCCACGCGCCGTAGAATGACGGGCGGCCTACCGCTTCAAAATTGACGCCTTTCAGCCACGGCGCACCGGCAAAGACCTGCGGCTCTTCGAAAATTGGAATGACGTAGGCGTTATCCAGCAGATAGCGCTGGGCATCGCCGGTCAGCTGCAGTCGTTTTTGCGGATCGACTTCGGCGGAGATGTTCACCAGCAGCGCATTTAGCTTGTCGTCGCGGAAGTTTTTGACCTTGTCGCTGGAGCCGCCTTTCTGCAGCAGCGCGTCGCGGTTAGCAGGGTAGAACATGCTTTTCACCACGTCAGGATCGGCACGGCCTACTTCGGAGACGGTTAACGGGGTTTTCAGCGGGTCAAGGTTATCCAGCGTGCGGCTGCCTGCGTCACCGGCTTTGACGCTCAGCGCCACACCCACCTGTCGCCACTGCTGGGCAACCAGCTGCAGCACCTCTTTGTTCTGCGGCTGCGGCAGGGATTCATACACCGTCAGTGCCAGACGTTGGCCGTCTTTGGCGCGGATCCCGTCGCCGCCTGCTTTCCAGCCCGCGTCGTCCAGCAGCTGGTTGGCTTTTGCCGGGTCAAAGGTCAATTTGTCGCTGAGATCGACAAAGCCTGCGGCGGAATCGGCAATCACTGACTTCGCCTGCGGATAGTTGGCCGAGAAGAGGGTCTCGACCACCTGTTTTGCATTGGTGGCATGCAGCAGCGCCTGGCGTACGCGAATATCGGAGACCAGCGGGTTATCCGGGCGGAAGCTGATGCTGTCATTCACCCCGCGCGTCGGGGCCGCATAGATCTTATAGCCCTGGTCTGTCGCCTGCTTTTCGTCATACGCCTGCACCTGGCGAATAAAGTCGGCCTGACCGGCCAGCAGGGCGCCCACGCGCACGCTGTCTTCCTGGGTCACAATAAACTTGATGCCATCAAGATTGGCTGGCCCCTGTTGCGCCAGGTTTTTCGGTCCCCACTGATAGTCTTTGCGCGCTTCGAGCGTCACTTCACGGCCCAGCTTCTCGTCCTTCACCACAAACGGTCCGGAACCAATGATGTGGCGGGCATCTCCCAGCTCTTCGAAGTTGCGCTTCAGCGTGCTGAGCGAGACCAGACCCGAGCCAATGGTGGCGGTGCCTTGCAGGAACCCCGGTGACGGTTTTTTGAAGTAGAACTTCACAGTCAGCGGGTCGATGACTTCGCTGCGATCGTAGTTATTGATCACTTCGGACACCGGCAGGCGCTGCGCCTTATTGCCTAAACCGTAGGTATCAAAGTTTTTCGCCACGGCGTTCGCGTCCAGCGGCGTGCCGTCGGAGAAGGTGATGCCGGGACGAAGCTTAAAGGTGTATTCGGTTTTATCGGCGTTGGTGGTCCAGCTTTCTGCCACCCAGGGTTCCACCTGCAGCGTCTTTGGGTTCTGCCACGTCAATTTGTCGGTGATTTGATTCAGAATGCCGCCGTTCGGGTAAAAGCCACCGGCAGGTGGATAGAGGTTGGTGTGCGCCTGTTGCTCCAGATAAATCAGCGTGCCGCCTTTGACGGGCGCATCAGCGGACCAGGCTGCGGTTGTCGTCAGAATCAGCGCCGTCAGCAGCGGCAGACGAAATGGGGTTTGCATGGTGAATTCCTTTGTTATCTTCTTGTTAGCGTCGGATTCATCATCGGGCGCGGGGGAAAACAAGGGAACAAAGGAATTGAGATAAGGATTGCCGGAAAATGGCTATAAAAAAACCGCCCCGGAGAGGAGCGGTGATGAACAGTGAACGATTACGAACGTAAGTCGATCACCATACGGCCGCGAATCTGGCCCTGTTCCATCTCTTTAAAGATGGCGTTGATGTCCTCCAGCGGGCGCATCGTGACTTTCGGCACGACCTTACCTTCAGCGGCGAACTGGAAGGCTTCCTGCAGATCCTGACGGGTGCCGACCAGCGAACCCACTACCTGAATGCCGTCCAGCACCAGTCGCGGAATGTCGAGGCTCATCGCTTCCGGCGGCAGGCCAACCGCGACCACGCGGCCACCGGCACGCACGGCATCAACCGCCGAGTTGAATGCCGCTTTTGCGACGGCAGTGACAACAGCGGCATGCGCGCCGCCGGTTTTTTCCTGCACAATTTTAGCGGCATCTTCGCTGCGGGAGTTGATGGTTAAATCCGCACCCATGCTGGCCGCCAGTTTCAGCTGTTCGTCGTTAACGTCAAGGGCGATGACTTTGGCGTTAAAGACGTTTTTGGCGTACTGCAGCGCAAGGTTGCCCAGCCCGCCCAGACCATAAATTGCGATCCACTGGCCCGGTTTGATACCCGAGACCTTCACCGCTTTGTAGGTGGTGACGCCGGCGCAGGTAATGCTGCTGGCCGCCGCCGAATCCAGGCCGTCCGGCACTTTTACCGCGTAATCTGCGGTGACGATGCACTCTTCCGCCATCCCGCCGTCAACGGAGTAACCGGCATTTTTCACATCGCGGCACAGGGTTTCGTTGCCGCTATTACAGTATTCGCAGTGACCACAGCCTTCAAAAAACCAGGCCACGCTTGTGCGGTCGCCGACTTTCAGCGACTTCACGCCGGGGCCGACTTCTTTAACGATACCAATCCCTTCGTGGCCCAGGATAACCCCGGTTTTGTCGCCGAAATCACCGTTCTTCACGTGGAGGTCGGTATGGCATACGCCACAGCATTCCATCTTCAGCAGGGCTTCCCCGTGCTTTAGCGGGCGTAAGGTTTTTTCGGTGACGTTGACCTGGTGGTCCTGAGTGACAACAGCAGCCTTCATGTGTATCTCCTTGTTCATGATGAGTATCTGCATAGCAGGTGTAGTACCCCTAAGGATTGATACATTAGCCTGGTAATGCAAGGCTGCGGCAACATAATGTCATCATTTGAATCGATTGCAGATTAAGAATACGGCGATCCTCCAATAATTAAGGGGGAAAATGCTGGCCCGGCGAGGTGTTCGCCGGGCGCAGACTTACAGCATTGCTTCTATCTCCTCAATCTCTTTACGCCATTGCGCCTGCAGTTGCGGCTTTTGATGCTTCGGCTTTCGCGCCAGATCGTCTTCCAGCAGCGTTTCCAGCACGACCAGCCGCTCCAGCAGATCGTCATATGGCGAGGATTGAACCGTCGCGGCGACTGCGGGCGCAGAGGATGTCATAAGCCCCGCGCTTTCACGCAGACGCTCAAACACCGCTTCTGCATCGTGCCACTCGCTCAGTTTTCCCTCTTCAATCAGCCAGAAACGGTTGCAGCTTTGGCTAATTAACTGACGATCGTGGCTGACCAGCAGCACGCCGCCTTCGAACTGCTGGAGGGTTTGCGCCAGCGTCTCCTTGCCTTCCATGTCCAGGTGGTTGGTCGGCTCATCCAGCATCAGCAGGCTATAGCGGGCAAGCGTCAGGCCTACAAACAGCAGGCGCGAGCGCTCGCCACCGCTGAGCGTGCTGACCGTTTGCCCGTGACGCGCCCACGGGAAACCCGCGCTTATCAGCGCCATTTTGCGGTTCTGCGGATCCGGCGCGAAAGGCTCCAGCGCGTCGAGCAGCGTGGCGTCATCCGGCAACTGATGAAGCGTCTGGTCGTAATAGCCTGGCGACACGCGCGGATGGATTTTCAACCCGCTGTCTGCGTGCTCATCGGCAAACTGTTGCCAGATAAGCCTCATCAGCGACGATTTGCCGCAGCCGTTACGACCGACAATCGCCACGCGATCGCCGCTTTTCAGCCGCGCCATGTCGATGTTAAACAGCGGCGGTAGCCCGGGTGCTGGCGGGACGCTGAGGTTTTCCATCTCCAGCAGACGGTCTGCCCGCAGCGCGTCGCCGCGCAGGGTTAACGTCCACTGGCTGCCGGCCGTGAGCGCCGTCTGGATCTCCTTCAGCCGTTCGACCTGCTTTTCCATCTGTTTGGCTTTGCGGGCCAGGTCTTCGTTGTCGTAAACCTTGCCCCAGGTCGCCAGCCGCTTCGCGCTCGCGGTCACGCGGTCGATCTCCTTTTGCTCAGCCTTGTGGCGCTGGGCATCGCTTTCATCTTTTGCTTCAAGCGCCGTGCGTGCCGCCGTGCAGGGAAGGGCAAAGTAGTGCAGCATCTTATCGCGCAGGATCCAGCTGCCGTTAGTGACGGCATCCAGCAGCTGTCTGTCATGCGAGACCAGCACGAAGCTGCCTGACCAGTTCTGTAAAAAGTGCTCCAGCCAGAGCATGGTCGGCAGGTCCAGGTGGTTACTGGGTTCATCAAGCAGGAGCAGATCCGGCTCGTGAATCAGCGCCCGCGCCAGCAGCAGGCGGGTGTGTTGCCCGCCGCTCAGCGTGGTGGATTGCAGCATCATATCCTGCGGCGTGAAGCCCATGCTTGCCAGCAGCGTTTCGGCTTTCCACCGCAGGCTATCGCGCTCAGCTAGAGGCAACTGTGCGAGTACGGCATCCAGCATGGTCAGCGGGAAAATGGCGTCCGGGAGATGTTGCTCCACGCGTGCCATCAGACAGTGCCCGGCCAGCGCTACCGTTCCGGCGGCAGGGGAGTCCGTGCCGTCCAGCACCTTCAGCAGCGTACTTTTGCCGCAGCCGTTGTCGCCCAGCAGGCCAATGCGGTCGCCTTTTTTCAGCGTAAAGGAGAGTGAGTCGAAGAGCGTGCCAAATGCCGTATCAACACGTAAAGATTGTGCAGTGAGTAAAGTGCTCATTGTTGCTTACCCAAGAGTTACAGGCATGTTCATGCCTCGTCAAACATCGCTGACGATAACTCAGTAAGCCCGAGAGAAGGGATTTAAGGGGTTGGTGTCTTCGCTCAAGCAGAAGTTATCGCAGCACGATACCGATAACGCTTGAGCTGGTGCGATCACCAAATGTATGTGAAACATTGAAAATTTCACGATACAGCATAATTGGCCTCCTTATATATTCAGTAGGTTAATGGATTAAGGGAGTGTAGCGGGGGAAAGGGGGTTTGGCTAGTGGGTATTCAATGGTGCGGTCTGATGCCCTCACCCTAACCCTCTCCCACAGGGCTGAGGGTTCCCCAAAAAAATGAAAAGCACGATGAAGTGTGATCTACTGGTTGCGCTAACAAATCAGAAGAGACCTCATCGTGCCTTTACAGACAGTCTGCCAGAAATTTTTCTCCGCGTCTTTACCTGACATTCACAGCTTCCGGGTCAATGTCCTTGTTTCCATGGCCGTCGCCCTCACGCACGGTGCCAGTCTGACCCTGACCAGCCTGGGACGTACCCTTCCCGGCAGGGCGCACGTTAAAAATAAAATCAAACGTGTTGACCGTGCCCTGGGCAATACCGCCCTTCACCGTGATATTCCCCGTATTCAGCACCTGCTCACACATACCATCACCTCCCTGATGCCCTTCTGTGTTATCGCTGTCGACTGGACCGGCTGGCATGACAGGAACTGGCATCTTCTGCGGGCAAGCCTGGTCTGTAATGGCCGCTCACTTCCGCTTATGAGTGAAGTTGTCCCCGCAGAGCTGGCGCAGAACAGCGGTGTACAGTGCCGCTTCCTTGACCGCCTGCATGACGCCATCCCGAAAGACAAAGCCGTTACCATCATTACGGATGCAGGCTTCCGGACAGACTGGTTCCGGCATGTCAGCCAGCTGGGCTGGCGCTTCACCGGCAGGGTCAGGGGCTGTATCAGCTTCCGGCTGGACGGAGATAAAAAGTGGATGAAAATCAGCGAGCTTGAGGCTACCGGACAACCGGTCTGCGTGGGTTACGGTGTCCTGTCCCGTAAACCACGAGCGCCCTGTTACGGCCGGTTCTATCTGCATAAGCGCCCTGACGCAGGGCGTCAGGGAAAAGGGGGAATGCCAAAAACACAGCGGGAACACCGCAGTAGCGCCCGTGAGCCCTGGCTGCTGTTCAGTAATGCAGAGGGGCTGGAGCCGCACCAGATAATGGCGCTGTACAGCCGCAGAATGCAGATAGAACAGAACTTCCGGGACGACAAAAGTCCCCGCTTCGGGTTCGGTCTGAGGCTGAGCCGGAGTCAGGGAAAAGGGCGGCTGGAAGTGCTGAATCTGGTCGCAGCGATGGCAAGTCTGGTGCTGTGGCTGGCAGGTTACAGGGCAGAAAGGCAGTGCTTACACAGGCATTATCAGGCAAGCAGTATCAG
This sequence comes from Enterobacter sp. ECC-019, assembly GCF_043974075.1. NCBI lineage: Bacteria > Pseudomonadati > Pseudomonadota > Gammaproteobacteria > Enterobacterales > Enterobacteriaceae > Enterobacter > Enterobacter sp. ECC-019. Next base: position 3,138,880 of record NZ_CP143759.1, on the reverse strand, counting down.
ACACAGGCGGGTCCTGTCTTACCTGAGTCTGGCAGAAGAAGTCATCCGGCATGAGCCTGGAAAAGTGAGGCGGCTGAATATAGGTAACGAGATAAAAAAGCTGGGAAAAGAGTACAGTAATATGGTCATGGTGGTATGACCATATTACTGGGGATCCCTCAGCCCACAGGGAGAGGGAACGGTCGGGTCGAATTAAATCGAGGTACGGCGATAGCTGCGGTATTCAGGCTTCCAGAAGTTGTCGTCGATGGCCTGCTGCAGCGCGTCGGCAGAGGTTTTCACCGCCACGCCCTGCTGCTGTGCCATTTTACCTACCGCAAACGCGATAGCGCGCGACACCTTGTGAATGTCTTTCAGCTCCGGCAGCACCAGCCCTTCACCGTTGTTGACCAGCGGCGAGTAGCCCGCGAGGGTTTCGCTCGCCGACATCAGCATTTCGTCGGTAATGCGGGATGCGCCGGAGGCGATCACACCCAGACCAATGCCCGGGAAGATGTAAGAGTTGTTGCACTGGGCAATCGGATAGGTTTTATCCTTCCACACCACCGGGTCGAACGGACTGCCGGTCGCGACCAGCGCGTTACCTTCGGTCCAGGCGATGATGTCCTGTGGCGTCGCTTCCACGCGGGAGGTCGGGTTGGAAAGCGGCATCACGATAGGGCGCTCGCAGTGCTTGTGCATCTCGCGAATGATCTCTTCGGTAAAGAGACCGGTTTGCCCGGAAACGCCGATCAGAATATCCGGCTTCACGTTGCGCACCACGTCCAGCAGGGAAAGGACTTCGTTGTCGGTATCCCAGTTTTTCAGGTTCTCACGTTTCTGCACCAGCTTGGTCTGGAACGGCAGCAGGTTTGGCATGCCGTCGGTCAGCAGGCCGAAACGGTCAACCATAAAGACGCGGGATCGGGCCAGCTCTTCGCTTAAGCCTTCACGCTGCGTCTGGGCAATAATCTGCTCGGCGATACCGCAGCCCGCAGAGCCTGCGCCCAGGAAGACGATTTTCTGGTAGCTCAGCTGGCTGCCGGCTGCGCGGCTGGCGGCGATAAGCGTACCCACGGTCACGGATGCGGTGCCCTGGATGTCGTCGTTAAAGGAGCAGATCTCATCGCGATAGCGGTTCAGCAGCGGCATCGCGTTTTTCTGCGCAAAGTCTTCAAACTGCAGCAGAACGTCCGGCCAGCGGTGCTTCACGGCCTGAATGAAATCGTCGACAAACTGATAGTACTCGTCGTCGGTAATGCGCGGATGGCGCCAGCCCATATAGAGCGGATCGTTGAGCAACTGCTGGTTGTTGGTGCCGACGTCCAGCACCACCGGCAGGGTATACGCCGGGCTGATGCCGCCGCAGGCGGTGTAGAGTGAGAGTTTACCGATTGGGATCCCCATCCCGCCAATGCCCTGGTCGCCGAGGCCGAGAATACGTTCGCCGTCGGTCACCACAATCACTTTGATATTGTGGTTCGGCACGTTCTGCAGAATATCGTCCATGTTGTGACGGTTCTGATAAGAGATGAATACCCCGCGTGAACGACGGTAGATCTCTGAGAAACGCTCGCAGGCCGCACCCACCGTCGGGGTGTAGATCACCGGCATCATCTCTTCCAGATGGTTCTGCACCAGGCGATAGAAGAGGGTTTCATTGGTGTCCTGAATGTTACGCAGGTAGATGTGTTTGTCGATTTCAGTTTTGAAACCCTGATACTGGATCCACGCGCGCTCCGCCTGTTCTTCAATGGTCTCAACCACTTCCGGCAGCAGGCCAAGCAGGTTAAAGCTGCTGCGCTCTTCCATGCTGAAGGCGCTGCCTTTGTTGAGCAGGGGGAATTCGAGTAAAACCGGTCCGGCGTATGGGATGTATAAGGAACGATGTTTTTTCAGTTTGTTGTCCATGTCACTCACTCTTTTTATGAAGATCCGTCCCTGACACTGCTGTTTGTCATCTTTCTGGCCTGTGCACTGGGATGCGGTCAGGCGGTATTATAAAGGAGCTGAATATTAATTACCGCAACACATAAACAAAAACACCATCGGGATTACCGATGGTGTTCTGGATCTCAGTCTGGAACTTACTTGCCCGCGTGGCGTTTTCTGCCGGTGGCGTGAGTGACCTGCGTTTCATGGTCGCCTTCAATCACCACTTTACGCTGATTGGAAAGCTTGTAGTTCAGTCCCAGAATATGGCGTGCCTGACGGTTCGATTTCATGTTAACTCCTCAATCCTGTTGATAGTTTTAAGGACCAGTTTGCTTACGCAAACGAAATGTAACCCCTTAGGTTGCTGATCCAGCTTAGCAGGTTTTTACAAAGGTGCGTTTTGCCCGCTGACGACGTAGTTAATGGTCTGCTGGTAGATGTCACTGAGGATGTCATTATCCGTGGATTCCACCCACCTGGTCAGTTCCATCAAAATGTCATCTTCAGTCACAGCACCGTGCTCGGCGTGAAGACCCTGCGCAATCGCGTTAACGAGTTCAGGTTGTGCTGCTGCGGTATTAGCCGGGTAATAAGTAAACATGCTGCCTCCGTGTCGTTGTCTGTTTAATGGTACGGCTCGCAAAAATTTATTTCATAAACAGAATGGCAAATATTTTACCGGTTGTGGCTCAGATTCATCTTAGAAATAAAAATGACATAAGTGCATGCTTTTATGCGTTTTTATGCGGGTCGCATATATCGACAACTAACAGCGGGGATATTATGAGGGTGCTCCTGCTATCACGAATATATAGCAGGAGCAGATGTTAAATTACCACTTCATTTCGCCGGTATTTACCTTGGCGCTTAATTCCAGCGAGCTCTCTTCAGCCAGACCCGGATACTGTTTTTTCAGGGTGCTGATGACGCCTGCGGAATCTTTATGCGCGGACAAGGCCTTTTCAAAGCGCTGCAGGTAGTCGCGGGTAAAATCAATCGCGCCACTCCCTGCGGGTGGCGTGCCAAGATAGTGGCCCGGGATCACGCGCTCTGGTTTGTGTGCGGCCATTTTCACAAGAGTTTCCTGCCACTGCTTGCGGCTTTCCGGTGTCTGGGTGTCTGCCGTCCAGACGTGAATGCCCCAGGCTACCCCTGTGCCGCCAAGGATCGTTTTTGCTGACGGGATCCACACATAGGCCGCATAGCTGTCTGGCTGCTCGATATCGACCTTTTCCCCGTCAACCATAAACGTGTTGGAGGCAAGCACCTGCGGGACGACCAGCTCCGTTGGCGCGCCGTCTTTCATCTGCGGTCCCCAGTAGGCGAGTTTGGCGTCTTTGGTGGCCTTGATGTGATCAACCACGTGCTGCGTGGCCACCACTTTAGCGTTCGGGAAGGCTTTGACCAGCGGCTGCAGGCCAAAATAGAAATCCGGATCGCCTGAGGTGATCACAATCTTATTCAGGGTTTTACCGCTGCGGCGAATTTTCTCTACCAGCGCTTCGCCATCCTTCACGCTGAACTGCGCGTCAAACAGCACTGCCTCTTTTGGGCCGGAAACCAGCGTGGAGGAGACCGGGAAAATGCCTTTTTCCTGCGGGTTGTAAGTATCAACGTTCAGCTGTGCGGCAAACACTGCCGGCGTGATAAGGGTGGAAAGCAGGGCAAGGTGAGTGAGTTTCATATTGTTGTCTCTGTTGTTCAGGAATGTCTCTATTGTACGGATATTCCCATTTGCCAGAATTCCTGAAACAAGACATGCTTAGTTTCATAAATCGAGCAAATGGAGCTTATATGGATCGCGTTATCGCCGCTCAGGTCTACAACCGGATATGCGAGCTGGGCAGTTTGAGCGCGGCGGCCCGCGCGTTGGGCATTTCCCGACCGATGGTGAGCCGCTACCTTGAACAAATGGAGAAGTGGGCGGGAACGCGGCTGGTAAACCGCTCTACGCGCAAGCTGACGCTGACCGCAGCAGGGGAAAAGGTGCTGCAAAAAACGCGGACGCTCTCGCAGATTTCGCAGGAAATTGAAGGTCAGTCTGAGAAAGATCTCCCGTCCGGCACGCTGCGAGTGGCCTGCGCGCACTTTACCGCCATGCACCTGATTGCGCCGGTGCTGCCCGGCCTGCTCTCGCGTTATCCGCAACTGCGCATTGAGCTGGACGTGAATAACCACCCGGTCAGCCTGGTGGGAGAGCGCATTGACGTCGCCGTGCGCATTACCGACAACCCCGAACCCGGCATGATTGCCCGCCGGCTGGGGGAGTGTCGCTCAGTGCTCTGCGCCTCGCCGGAGTATCTTGCACAGCACGGTACCCCCGCCAGCCCCGAAGAATTAGCGCAGCACAACTGCCTGCACTACAGCTTTTTTGCCGGGCAGTCCTGGCACTTCCTGACGCCGGAAGGGGAAAGCCTGAGCGTGGCCGTCAGCGGCAACCTGAGCGCCAGCATATCGTCTCTGTTGATGGATGCGGCGGTTAAGCACTGTGGTATCGCCATGCTGCCGGAGCGCGAAGCGTCTGCCGCGCTGGAACAGGGATTACTGGTGCCGGTACTGGCGGCCCTGGAGCCGAAACCGCTTGCCATCCATGGCATTTATCAGTCCCGGGAGTACCAGCCTGCCGCACTGCACGTGTTCCTTGACGCACTGGCGCAATATTTATTGAGTGACTAAGACTCTTCTGTCTTCCCCGCAGAATCTGAGCAGCATTCTATACTTAACCCTTTGTAAGCCAAAAGGAGAGCAAGAATGACTATTCATAAGCACGGTTCGGCACACTGGTCTGGCGACATTAAGCGCGGAAAAGGAACGGTTTCCACCGAGAGCGGCGTTCTCAATCAACAGCCTTATGGTTTCAATACCCGCTTTGAGGGTGAAAAGGGGACCAACCCCGAAGAGCTGATTGGCGCGGCACATGCGGCCTGCTTCTCAATGGCGCTGTCGCTGATGCTCGGGGAAGCGGGCTATACCGCCGACTCCATTGATACCACCGCGGACGTCTCTCTGGATAAAACCGACGGCGGCTTTGCCATCACGAAGGTGGCCCTGAAAAGTAAGGTGACTGTTCCCGGCATCGCCCCGCAGCAGTTCGATGGCATTATTCAGAAAGCGAAAGTGGGCTGCCCGGTTTCGCAGCTCCTGAAAGCTGAGATTACCCTGGACTATAAGCTTAACTAAGCCCCAGCCGGGTTCGCGCCCGGCTATCCCTTCAGCGCGGCGGGAAACACCTCCGCCAGCCACGCAATAAACACCTTTAGACGGTGCGTTAAATGCCGGTTCTGCGGGTATACCACATGAAACGGATAGGCGGCAGGGCGCCAGTCGCCCAGGATCGCCGTCAGCGTCCCCGCCTGCAAATATGACTTTGCCGAATACTCAAAGGTTTGAACGATCCCCAGCCCCGCCGCGGCAGCCGCCAGATGGGCATTACTTTCATTGACGCCGAGATAGTGCGGAATGTTGATTTCCAGCACCTCGCCGTTCTGTCTGAAGCGAAACGGAAATGCCCGCCCGGTGACAGGCGAAAGGTAGCTGATCAGCTTGTGCCCGTTGCACAGCTCCTGCGGATAGGCCGGGACGCCGTAATTTTTCAGGTAACCCGGCGTCGCGCAGGTGACCATTTCGGCGTTACCGAGATGACGGGCGATGAGGGTTGAGTCGTCCAGCGGCCCGCCGCGGATCACGCAGTCTACGTTACCGCTGATGAGATCGACCGGCCGGTCGGCAACGCCAAGGTCGATGCGGATATCCGGGTAGCGCCGCATAAATTCCGGAAGCAGGGGGATAAGCACGTCCCGGGCGGTGGATCCGCCCACGTCAACCCGCAAATGCCCTTTCGGCGTCGCACGGGAAACGCGAAACGAGGTGTCGATATCTTCGATATCAATCAGCACCCTGAGCGCTTTTTCATAGTATTCCATCCCTTCAGGCGTCACGACTACCCGGCGAGTTGTCTGGTGCAGGAGACGTATCTCCAGGTGCGCCTCAAGCGATTTAACCAACTTGCTCAGCGTGGCGATCGGCATATTCAGCGAGTCCGCCGCGCGGGTAAAACTGCCTGACTCCACGACTCGCGTAAAAGCGCGCATCGCCATGAGCTGGTCCATGATGACCTCTGATTATTTCTGTAGGTGAATAGTCATTTTCATTTTTGCCCATTTTCCCCTAATGCCGCAAGGGCTAAAGTTTGTCCAACGCAAACCCAACAAAAGGTAAATGACATGAATACGACTCTCTCAGGAAAAATCGCACTGGTCACCGGCGGCAGCACCGGTATTGGTCTTGCCACGGCGCAGGAGCTGGCGGCTCAGGGCGCGAAGGTATACATCACCGGGCGTCGCCAGGCCGAGCTGGACGCGGCGGTGGCTGAAATTGCTTCAACCGCGGTAGGCATTCGCGCGGACGTCTCTAAGCTTGCCGATCTGGATGAGGTCTATGCCCGGATAGCAAAAGAAGAAGGCCGTCTTGATATCCTGTTCGCCAATGCCGGTGGCGGCGATATGCTGCCGCTGGGCGCGATCACCGAAGAGCAGTTTGACCGTATTTTCGGCACCAACGTTCGCGGGGTGCTGTTTACGGTGCAGAAGGCGCTGCCGCTGCTCTCCGCCGGATCGTCGATTATTCTGACCGGCTCGACGGTGTCCATTAAAGGGACGGCCAACTTCAGCGTCTACAGCGCCAGTAAGGCCGCCGTGCGCAACTTTGCCCGCTCCTGGGCGCTGGATTTGCAGGGCCGCGGGATCCGCGTCAACGTGGTGAGCCCGGGCCCAATCAAAACGCCAGGTCTCGGCGATCTGGTGCCGGAAGAACACCGTCAGGGGCTGTACGACGCGCTGGCCGCACAGGTACCGCTTGGGCGTTTAGGCGCGCCGGATGAGGTGGGTAAAGCGGTGGCTTTTCTGGCCTCCGACGCGGCCAGCTTTATTAACGCCACCGAGCTGTTTGTGGACGGCGGGATGGCGCAAATCTAATCCAGACTGCGCCAGCAGCGGACGTTACGGCCCTCGCGTGAGGGCTGTAACGGCTGGGGACGCTCACACCCCTGCGTTGCCATCGGGCAGCGGTCGCGGAAAAAACAGCCTTCGGGCAGATGACGGTTGCCGGGAAGCTCCGTTTTGCGCAACGCCAGATTTTCATCCAGCGGTTCACCGGTGCGGGGAACCGAGTCGAGCAGCAAGCGGGTATAGGGATGGCGCGGCTCGCCAAGCACCTGCGCGGCGCTGCCCAGCTCCACAATCTGCCCAAGGTACATCACCGCCACCCGGTCGCTCATGTGTCTGACCACCGAGACGTTATGAGAAATTAACACGTAGGTCAGATTACGCTGCTGTTGCAGGTTCACCAGCAGGTTGAGGATTTGCGCCTGCACGGAGATATCCAGCGCGCTGGTGGGTTCATCAAGCACAATAATATCGGGGTCGGACGAGAGCGCCCTGGCGATGGCAATGCGCTGGCGCTGCCCGCCGGAGAAGGCGTGCGGAAGCCTGTCGAGATACTCCGGGCGAATGCCAACCTGCAGCGCCAGATCCTCCGCCAGCTGACGGCGCACGCGCTCGCTGCTGCGTTTCTGCACCCACACCGGCTCGGTGATGATGCGCCAGACCGGCAATCGCGGGTCGAGCGAGGAGAGCGGGTCCTGAAACACCATCTGCATGCCCCCCGCGTGGTGCGTCCGCTGGCATGCGCCGGTGCTGGGCTTAAGCATGCCCATCAGCAGCTGGGCCAGCGTGCTTTTCCCGCAGCCGGATTCCCCGACAATGCCCAGCGTTTCACCCCGTCGAATCTGAAGATCGAGCCCGTTGAGGGCATGGACTTGTTCCGTTACGCGCCCCAGCCAGTTTTTGCGTGCCGCAAAGTTGACGTGCACGCTATCCAGTTCCAGCAGTACATCAGACATGGTGTTTCTCCCGTTGTGGATACCAGCAGGCAGCCTGTTGGCCTTCTGCCCCAGTAGGCGCTAAGCGCGGTGTTTCGCTGCATTTCGCCCCGGCGGCAAAGCAGCGCTCGCGGAAGGCGCAACCCTGCGGAAGCTGGCTGAGGTTGGGCACCGTGCCGGGGATGGCGGGAAGCAGGTCGCGCGGCTGGCCGTTTTCCGGGGCGCACTGCAGCAGGCCGATGGAATAGGGGTGTACAGGGCGGTGGATCAGCGTTTGCGTGGCACCGCTCTCGATCACGCTGCCCGCGTACATTACGTACATTCTGTCGCAAAGCTGCGACACTACGGCCATATCATGACTGATAAACAGCACCGAGGTACCGCTGGCCCGCGCCTTATGCTTCAGCAAGCGCAGCACCTGGAGCTGGACGGTAACGTCCAGCGCGGTGGTCGGCTCGTCGGCGATGATCAGCTCCGGCTCGCAGGAGAAGGCAAGGGCGATCATCACCCGCTGGCGCATGCCGCCGGACAGTTCAAACGGATAACGCTCCATGACCTGCTTCGCGTCCGGGATTTGCATCTCTTCCAGCAGGGTAATCGCCTTCTGCTGCGCCTCGCGCCGCGACAGCGGCCGATGCTGACGGATCACCTCCACCATCTGTTTGCCAATCCGCCGCGTCGGGTTGAGGGCGGTCATCGGCTCCTGAAAAATCATCGCCACTCGGGCACCGCGCCACTGTCGAAGCTGTTTCTCGGACGCCGTCAGGACGTTTTCGCCGAGTAACTTCACCTGACCGTGATGAATACAGTAACTCCCTTCCGGCAGTAGCCGCATGGCGAGCATGGCGGTCACGGATTTACCCGATCCCGACTCGCCCACCACGCCGACAATTTCGCCCCTGCCGATCTCAAGCGAGACGTGGTTCAGCGCGTGGACCTCACCGCGAAAGATCGGGAAGCTCAGATGCAGGTCCTCAATACGTAATACCGGTTCGGTCATCACTGTTTTCCTCCCGACTTCGGATCCAGCAGATCGCGGATACCGTCACCAAACAGGTTAAAGCCCACGGCAGTAATTGAAATCGCGGCACCGGGAAAGGCGCAGTACCACCACTGGTCCAGAACGTAGTTACGGCCCACGGCCACCATCGCTCCCCATTCGGCGGTGGGCTGCTGCGCGCCCAGGCCAATAAACCCCAGCGTGGCGGCCATCAGAATGGCGCTGCCGATATCCAGCGAAGCCTGCACAATCAGCGGCGGCAGGGCGTTTCGCAGGATATGCCAGCGGATCAAATGCCAGCGGGACGCGCCAAACGTGCGGGCGGCCTGAACGTAGGTAAACTGGCGCACCACCAGGGTTTGCCCGCGCGCCAGGCGGACGTAAAACGGGATGCGAACAATCGCAATCGCCAGCATGGCGTTAAACAGGCTCGGACCGAGCGCGGCGGCCAGGGCCATGGTCAGCACCAGGGAGGGAATGGAGAGCATAATGTCCATCACCCGCATGATGATGGCGTCGCCGCGCCCGCCCAGTACGCCGGACAAACAGCCCAGCAGTGAGCCAATGCCGCCCGCAATCACCACGACCGCCAGCCCGGCGGTAATCGACTGCTGGCTGCCCGTCAGCACGCGGCTGAACAGGTCGCGTCCTACCTCATCGGTACCAAACCAGTGTTGCGAAGAAGGCGCCTGCAGACGGGCGGTCAGATCCAGCGCGTTCGGGTCATGCGGCACAATCCACGGTGAGGCCACCATCAGAAAGAGCATCGCAATCATAATGACGCCGCCAACTATCGTGAGGGGGCTTTGACGCAGCATCCAGAACAGCCTGGCCCAGTTGATGCGTTGTCTGGCGGTTTTAACCGGGACGAGCGTTTCCTGCGTTAACATCATTCGGCACCTCCGCGCCCGATTCGCGGGTCAATCCACAGGTAAAGCAGATCGACCACCAGATTAACCAGCACGTAGGCCAGCGAAACGACGACGGCAAAGCCCATCACGGCAGGGAAATCGAGTGCCTGAATGGATGTCACCACCCAGGCGCCCATGCCCGGCCAGGCAAAGACGGTTTCGGTCAGCACTGCGCCGTAAAGTAGATCGCCCAGCGCCAGCCCGAGCACGGTGATGGACGGGATCATCGCATTGGGCAGGGCGTAGCGCAGGACGATGTACCAGCCGGGCAGGCCGCTGGCGCGCGCGGTGCGGATGTAGTCCTCGCTAAGCTGCTCCAGCATCGCCGAGCGAACCTGGCGCGCCACAATCCCCAGGTGAACAAACGCCAGCGTCAGCGAGGGTAAAATCAGGTGCTGAAGCGCGTTGAAGAACACCTCACCGTTGCCCTCCAGCAGCGCGTCCAGCAGATAAAACCCGGTGACGTGCGTCGGCGGATCGAGCCAGTCGTCCAGCCTGCCGCCGCCCGGCAGAATCTGCAGGTGCCCATAGAACAGCACAATCACGCCCAGCCCAAGCCAGAAGGCCGGGGTGGAGATCCCGGTCATCGCCATTAAACGCACCAGGTGATCCAGCCAGCGGTTGCGGTACACCGCTGACAAAATCCCCAGCGGCACGCCGATGACCAGCGCCAGCAGCAGAGAACAAAAGGCCAGCTCCAGCGTGGCGGGGAAAAAGGCCTTCAGATCTTCGGCGACCGGACGTCCGGTACGAATGGACGTGCCTAAATCACCGTGGGCAAGGGCGTCCACGTAGCGACCAAACTGAATATACAGCGGCCGATCCAGCCCAAGCTGCTGGCGGATGTTCTGCACGATTTCGTCGCTGGCGCGATCGCCGGCCAGCAGACGGGCCGGATCGCCGGGGATCATGTGCGAAATAATAAAGGTGATAATACAGACACCGGCCACCACCAGGAGTAACCCCCAGCAGCGCTGGCGCACGATGCTCCAGAACGTCATACACTTTCCCCCGGCGAGAACCGTTATTTGCTCATGGTGGCGATGTTGAACACCTGCTCGAGCATCGGATTAAAGGTGAAGCCGTTGACCTCTTTGTTCATCGCCAGCTGGTAGTTTTTCTGGAACAGATAAACGTAGGCCGCCTCGTCGATGACCACCTTTTGCGCCTGCTGGTAATCTTTGGTGCGTTCCGCCTGATCGGTGGTTTTCAGCGCGGCCTGCAGCAGGGAATCGACCTCTTTGTTCTCATAGAACGAACGGTTGCCCGGCAGCCCTTTTTTGTCCGACTCAAACCAGTAGTTCATGAACATGTACGGGTCGGCAAAGTCCGGGCTCCAGTTGCCGATGGCAATGTCGTAATCGCCTTTGCCGACGCGGTCGCGCATGGTGGCATTGGCCAGTTTTTCCAGCTTGACGTTAATGCCGATCTTGCCGAGACTCGCCTGGGTCGAAAGGGCGATCGGCTCCCAGTTCGGGTCGTTATCCGAATAGAGGAAGGTCAGGCTGGCGGGTTTGTCTTTGACCTTCTCCAGCGCCGCTTTGGCTTTGGCCTCATCGAAGCTGTACTGCATTGCCGTGGCGTCAAAGCCCCACATGCCTTCCGGGATCGGGCCGCGCATCTGCTTGCCGTTGCCGCTCAGAATGCCTTTCACCATCCCCTGGTAATCCGTCGCCCAGGAGATGGCCCGGCGTAAATCCACCTGATTGAGCGGCGCTTTGCTGTTGTTGAGATAGAGGTAAGTCACGCGCAGGGACGGGTATTCCGCGACGGCGACTTTACCTTCCTGCTTCAGGGCCGCAAGCTGATCGACCGGCAGGGCGTCGGCAATGTCCAGGTCGCCACGGGAAAGCTGCAGTCGGCGCGAGGCGCTTTCACCGATAATTTTCACCGAGACGCGCTTAAAGTGCGGCTTCTCACCCTGCCAGTGGGGGTTAGGCACCAGGATCAGCTGCTGGCCTTTCTGCCAGCTTTTCAGCATAAACGGCCCGGAACCGGCGGTGTTTTGCGCCAGAAAACCGCGCGCATCGTCCGCCGCATTGGCCTTCAGCACCGCCGGGTTAATGATGGACGCCCCGTCGTTTGCCAGCGTATACAGGAAAGGCGCGAACGGCTGGCTGAGGGTGAACTTCACCGTATGGTCATCGACGGCATCAATTTTCAGGTCTTTCGGGAAGGCTTCAGACGGCCCCTGGCCGAGCTTCAGCAGGCGCTCAAAGGAGAGTTTTACCGCTTCAGCGGTGACCGGCGTGCCGTCAGCGAATTTCGCGTTATCCGCCAGGGTAAAGGTCCACTCCTTCTGGTCGTCGGACGCCTTCCAGCCCGTCGACAGATCGCCTTCCACCTCGGTAGAGCCTGGCTTGTATTTGACCAGACGCTGGTAGGACGGATAGGTCACGGTCCAGTCGTTGTTATCAATGGTGATGGCAGGATCGAGCGTTTGCGGGTCGGCGGCTTTACCGATCGCCAGCATGTCTTTCGGGACGGCAGCCAGCGCCAGCGGCGCGCTCAGAGCCAGCGTGGCGGCGATCAGCGTCGAGATAAGCGATGTTTTCATGGCAGTGCTCCAGGTTTAAAGAGGGGTGTGCGTCAGGGGAAAACAGGCAAAACGGTCATCAAGCAGCGGGTAGCTGGCGGCATTCGGCAGTTCGAAGTGCCACCATTCGCTGCTGATACCCACAAAACCGCCGCCAAACATGATGGCGTTCAACAGCAGACGGTTGCGCTGGGCGTGCGGCGGCACGGAGGGGTGATACGGATGCGATCGGTCATGCATTTCGTCAAAACCGGCCCCCATATCCAGCACGGCGTTATGTTCATCCATCAGGGTGACGTCGATGGCCGTACCGCGGCTGTGATTGGAGCCAATCGCCACGTCGACCACATATTCCGGGTTCGGGCAGGCATCCCACAGCTGAGCCTGCGCCTGCTGCGGCCGATAGGCGTCGTAGACCGCCAGCTTCAGCCCGGCCAGCGAGGCAATGCTGATGGCTTTTGCCAGCGCGGTGGCCGCGTCGGTATGCAGCAGGCACAGCGCCTCCTGATAGATCGGGCGGCCGGTGATGTTGTCGGCGGTGGCGTACTTCAGATCGATATGCAGCGTGGGAAACGTCTTCGCCACATCAATCAGTTCACTCTCTTCGGGCATAGCTCCGCTCCTTTAGCGTTCGAATTGACCAAACTCTTGTTGTAATTGTCGGTTTACCGCCAGACGCGCCGGGAGGGCGTCACCCAGCGCTTCCACCACGCCCGACAGCAGCAGGTTGAACAGACAGCTCACGGGGGCAAGTGAATCCCAGAAATGACCGGTATCGGTTTTCACCTGCAGTAAATCAATCGGGTAATCCCGCGCCCACGGGCACCAGATGTCGGTGATTAAGGCCAGCTGAATGCCTTTCTCGCTGGCGACGCGGCAGTACTGGCGGGCCATCGCGGAATAGGTGCGCGTATCGGTCAGCACGACGTACGGATGCGAAAACCCCGAGTTGAGGGATTCAACCCAACTGCCGGAAGCGCCCTCCGAATAGCTCACCCGCGGGCGCAGGTACTCAAGGTGGCTGAAGAAGGCGTTGGCAATCCCGCGCGTGGACTGGATCCCCAGCACAAACACCGCGTCCGCGTGGGCGAGGTTATGCACCACCTCACGGAAGGCGTCCGTTTGCGCCAGCTGGTACACCTGCGTGATGGCATCCACTTCCAGCGACAGGGCATGCTGAAGGCGGCTGGAAAGGGGGCGCTGCTGCTGCCAGGAGTCGAGCCGCTCGTTCATGCCCCAGGGCTGATACGGATCGCGCAGGCTCTTTTTGGCATCTTCCAGGTTGCGATACCCCAGCTTGCGCAGGAAGCGTCCGACGGTAATTCCGCTGGTCCCGCTCGCCAGACCCACGCTTTCCGCCGTTTCAAACGGAATTTGCGCGGCGTGTGCCAGCAGCCAACTTCCGACCCGCTTTTCGCTGGGCGTGAGCTGGCTGAACGTCGCTTCGATACGGCTCAACATCTCAGGTTTCGTCGTCATACCGCCTCGCTGTTAACAGGCTGTCAATGGCCGGATTTGTGTTACCCGGTTAACAATGCATGACGCGTGCCATATTCACAGGGCGGGTGAAATCCGCTGCGCCGTAAACTTCATGCAATATTTGCTTAACCAATGATCAACATTTGTGCAGCGTAGTTCACTTTTGGTGCACTGGCCGAAGCGGCAGGTATGAATTTGGTGAATACGTCAGCCTGTTCACATTTTTGATAAGATAGATGTACTGTGAACATAAAAGGGATCCCGGCATGGCGAATTTGCCCTGGCGAGTCAGCGTGCGCCTGATGGCGCTTGCAAAGAAAATGGCGATGGTCGTGGGGATCGTGCTGATCGTCCTGCTGGCGGTTAGGGTCTATCTCTCGCAGCAGGGACCGGAACTGCACCTCTGGCATACCTGGCGGGCCGACGAGATGTCCGTGCGCGAGATGGATAACGCCAATTTTGCCGGGTATATCACCCGGGAAAACGCCATTTTTGCCGATCTTGATAGCGCTGTGACGGCGAAAACAGAGGGCGAGGAACGTTCGCCGTTAAACCGTTTTTATCGCCAGAGCCTGGTGTGGCCCGGTCAGTTTGCACCCGATGCCAACCGCTCATTTGTGTTGATTCCTGCCGGAAAGCCCCGCGGCGCGGTGGTGCTGCTGCACGGTTTGACAGACTCGCCTTACAGCGTCAGGCGCCTTGCGGTGAACTATCAGCAACGCGGTTTTGTCGCGGTGGTCCCGCGCCTTCCCGGGCACGGCACCGCGCCTGGCGCGCTGACGGACGTTGACTGGGAGATGTGGCTGGCGGCGACGCGTCTTGCGGTGCGGGAAGCCACGCGTCTGGCGGGTGAGGCAGTGCCTCTGCATCTGGTGGGCTACTCTAACGGCGGGGCGCTGGCGATGAAATATACGCTCGATGCGCTGGACGCGCCTGCGCTTCGTCGACCGCAGCAGGTGATACTGCTCTCCCCGATGATCGGCGTGACGGCCTTTGCGCGCTTTGCCGGTTTCGCCGGGCTACCGGCGCTGCTGCCGCCGTTTGCCAAAGCGGCCTGGCTGAATATCTCCCCGGAATATAATCCGTATAAATACAACTCTTTCCCGGTGAACGCCGCCCGCCAGTCGTGGCTGCTGACGAAGGCCCTGCAGGAGCAAATTGGCCGCGCGGCGCGGGAGAACAGGCTGGCGAATTTGCCGCCGGTGCTGGCGTTCCAGTCGGTGATGGATTCTACGGTCAGCACCCGCGCGGTGGTGACCGGCCTGTTTGACCAGCTTCCGGCCAACGGCAGCGAGCTGGTGGTGTTTGACATCAACCAGGCGGCGAGCTTCCGCCCGCTGTTCAAACCGTCGTCGTGGACGGCAACCTCGGCGCTGCTGCCGGTTGCGCAGAGACGTTACGGTGTCACGATTATTACCAATGCAGACGCACACAGCTTCTCGACGGTAGCGAAAATCACCCCGGCTGGCAGCACCCGGGAGACGGTCGTGCCGCTTGCGCAGGCCTGGCCGCAGGATGTCTATTCGCTGTCGCATATTGCGGTGCCGTTCCCGCCGGATGACGACCTTTATGGCCGTGAGCCTGGGGTGAAAAACCGCTACGGCATCAGCCTGGGGACAATCGCGCTTTGGGGCGAAACCTCCGTACTGAGCGTCGGAAAAGAGGCGCTGATGCGCGTCACCTCGAATCCGTTCTACGACTATATGCAGGAGAGGATTAACAGCCGGATCGGGGACGCGGAAAAGTAACGTTCCCTAGTGGTGTGAATATGTTAGGTCACATTGATTAAGTATGTTAAATAATAGCTTCAAGGCACCTCTCTTTCTCATTGGAACCTATTTTTGTGCTGACGACTCTGATTTACCGAAGCCAGTTGAATTTATCCCGCCCCTCCACCGAGCTGCGGGAGCTGGTGGAGCGCGCCAGAGGCCGAAACGCAAAACTGAACATTACCGGTGTACTCCTTGCTAAAGGCAGTGAGGTTCTGCAGATCCTCGAAGGTTCAGAAGAGAGTGTGGTCAAACTGTTCCACACCATCCGCGAGGACAAACGGCACAGTGGGGTGGTTGAACTGATGCGGGACTACGGTCCGCGCAGACGATTCGAAAACGTCGGTATGCTGCTTTTCGATCTGCAAACGCAGTCGCCGAAAGAGGTGCTGCAGTCGGTCCTGCATTACAGCAAGCTGGACAGCTATCTCACATCCGATGACCGGGTGTTCAAATTTATTCAGACGTTTATTATGGGCAAACGTCCGGCCCCGTCGGGCGCGCGCTACGTCCCTCAAAAATG
The DNA here is from genome assembly GCF_043974075.1 of Enterobacter sp. ECC-019. NCBI lineage: Bacteria > Pseudomonadati > Pseudomonadota > Gammaproteobacteria > Enterobacterales > Enterobacteriaceae > Enterobacter > Enterobacter sp. ECC-019. Next base: position 3,122,870 of record NZ_CP143759.1, on the reverse strand, counting down.
GACGCTGTCACCCGAGGCGTTACCCTTTGGCGAACGCCTGGGGCTGATGGCCAACCAAACCTGCCAGTTCGCGCTCCAGCCCATCGTTGAGCCCTCGGAAGGGAAGATCAGCTCTCTGGAAGCCCTTATTCGCGGCAATGACGGCGGCAGCCCGGAGCATTTCTTCAGCACCCTCGACCCGGACAAACTCTACGAAGTCGATCTCCAGACGAAAGCGTATGCCTTTGCTCTTGCGGAAAAGCTGGGGATTGGCAGCCATAAGATTGCGGTCAATCTGCTGCCGATGTCGTTGGTTAATGTCCCCGGCGCAGTGGAATTTCTGGTCGATCAGATTAAAAAACATGGGCTGCAGCCTGAGCAGGTGGTCATTGAAGTCACTGAAAACGAGATGATATCCGGGTTCAACCAGTTCAATAGCGCCATTAAACAGCTTCGCGGCGAGGGTGTTGGTCTGGCGATCGATGATTTTGGTTCCGGCTATGCCGGTCTTTCGCTGCTAACCCGTTTCCAGCCGGACAAAATTAAGATCGACCGGGAGATAGTTAGCGATATCCACCTCAGCGGCCCGAAGCAGGCGATTGTGCGCTCCATCGTCAGCTGTTGCTCCGATCTCGAAATTACCCTGGTGGCAGAAGGGATCGAGAAGATAGAGGAGTGGTGCTGGCTCGAGTCTGCTGGAATCCGTCGTTTCCAGGGCTTTCTGTTTGCCCGTCCGCAGATTAATGGCGTCGGTGATATTCACTGGCCGCATCTGGCGCGTTAGCCAATTTTCCTCCTGCGTTATTTCCCCTTTGCCCTGCCTGTGCTTAAATAGCTAAAACGGTTTAACATAGTTTAGCTGAGAGGGCTACATGAAAAAAATCTGGGTACTTGGCGATGCGGTAGTGGATTTGCTACCTGATGGAGAAGGCAGATTACTGCAGTGTCCCGGCGGAGCACCGGCAAACGTCGCGGTCGGCATTGCCCGGCTGGGCGGCCAGAGCGCCTTTATCGGCAGGGTTGGCGACGATCCATTCGGACGTTTTATGTCTAAGACATTAGCCGACGAGCGGGTCGACGTGAAGTCTATGCGCCTTGACCCGGCGCATCGCACCTCAACGGTGGTGGTCGATCTGGATGACCACGGCGAACGCTCGTTTACGTTCATGGTGCGCCCGAGCGCCGATCTGTTTCTGGAAACTGCCGATCTGCCGACATTCAGCGCCGGGGAGTGGCTGCATGTCTGTTCCATCGCGTTAAGCGCTGAGCCGAGCCGCTCCGCGACGTTTGAGGCGATGGCTGCCATTCGCGAGGCGGGCGGTTATGTCAGTTTCGATCCCAATATTCGTCCGGACCTCTGGCCGGATGAGAACGAACTGCGTCGCTGCCTGGAACAGGCCCTGCAGAGCGCAGACGTGGTGAAGCTCTCCGTCGAAGAACTGGCGTTCTTAACCGGCGATGTACAGGTAAACGTCGGCCTGGACACGCTGATGGCGCGCTGCCCGGCGCGTCTGGTGCTGGTCACCCAGGGGAAAGAGGGGGTGATCGCCTGGCATGAGGGCACCGTGAAGCACTATCCGGCAACCCCGGTTCAGTGTGTCGATACGACCGGTGCGGGCGATGCCTTCGTCGCCGGTCTGCTCTACGGCCTGGCCGCCGGGCAGGACCTGACGCCTGTCATCGCCTTAGCCCAGCGCTGCGGTGCATTAGCCACCACGGCCAAAGGGGCGATGACCGCATTGCCCTGGCAGCACGAACTGTAATTCCTTCCTTCACTGGCCGCCTTCCGGCGGCCTGAATTGTCGCCTCGATCACACTTACTAAAACGGTTTAGCAAAAAAGATTGCCGATCCAAAATTCAGAGGTTTAGTATCAGCAACCTAAACCGGTTTAGCAATTTAGCACGTTTAATGACTTTTTTTAGGGATGCGACAAAATGTATAAAAAACGCAGACTTGCCGTGATGATAGGCATGCTGGCCGGAAGTACCTCTGTTTTTGCCCAAACGGATATGACAAGTATCGAAGCGCGTCTTGCCGCGATGGAGCAGCGCCTCCAGGCTGCGGAAACGCGTGCGCAGGTGGCTGAAAAACGCGCCACCGATGCAGAACAAAAAACGCAGCAGCTGGTTGCCGCCCAGCAGCAGACGCAAACAACAACCCAGGCGGTGGCGCAGCGCACCACTGCGCTTGAGAAGAAAGCGGATCAAAGCAGCGGGTTTGAGTTCCACGGCTACGCCCGTTCGGGCCTGCTGATGAACGATGCGGCCTCCAGCAGCAAAAGCGGTCCTTATCTGACTCCGGCTGGTGAAACCGGCGGTGCGGTAGGGCGTCTGGGTAATGAAGCCGACACCTACGTTGAGCTGAACCTGGAGCACAAGCAAACCCTGGATAACGGGGCAACCACGCGCTTCAAAGCGATGCTGGCCGACGGTCAGAGAACCTATAACGACTGGTCAGCCGATACCAGCGATCTTAATATTCGCCAGGCCTTCGCGGAGCTGGGCAATCTGCCTGATTTTACCGGCGCGCTGAAGGGCAGTACCTTCTGGGCGGGTAAACGCTTCGACCGCGACAACTTTGACATTCACTGGCTGGATTCCGACGTGGTGTTCCTGGCCGGTACTGGCGGCGGCGTCTATGACGTGAAATGGAACGATTCGCTGCGCAGCAACTTCTCCATTTACGGCCGCAACTTCGGCAGCGTGGAGCAGACCGACAATAATGTGCAGAACTATATCCTCAGCATGAACCACTTCGCCGGACCGTTCCAGCTGATGGTGAGCGGCCTGCGTGCGAAGGATAACGACGACCGTAAAGACACCAACGGCGATCTCATCAAAACTGACGCTGCGAATACCGGCGTTCATGCGCTGGTCGGGTTGCACAACGAGAGCTTCTACGGCCTGCGAGAAGGGACCGCCAAAACGGCGCTGCTGTATGGTCACGGGCTGGGTGCGGAAGTGAAAAGCATCGGTTCCGACGGCGCGCTGCTGTCTGAGGCGGATACCTGGCGCTTCGCAAGTTACGGTGTCACGCCAATCGGCGGTGGCTGGAGCGTTGCGCCTGCCGTGCTGGCACAGAGCAGTAAAGATCGCTACGTCAAGGGCGACAGCTATGAGTGGGTGACACTCAACACCCGTCTGATTAAAGAGGTGACGCAGAACTTCGCTCTGGCCTTTGAGGGAAGCTATCAGTACATGGATTTAAATCCGGAAGGCTATAAGGACCGAAACGCTGTTAACGGCAGTTTCTACAAGCTGACCTTTGCGCCGACGTTAAAAGCGAGCAAAATCGGCGATTTCTTCAGCCGTCCGGAGCTTCGTCTGTTTGCCACCTGGATGGACTGGAGCAGCAAACTGGATCATTACGCCAGCGATGATGCCTTTGGCAGCAGCGGCTTCAACGCCGGCGGGGAATGGAACTTTGGGGTCCAGATGGAAACCTGGTTTTAACCCATCACGCTCCCGCCAGGCGGGAGCGTTTCGCACATCATAAAAAGAAGTCAGGCAGAGGTATCTATGGATTTTAATCAAATCGCCCGCGAGCTTATTCCGTTGCTCGGTGGCAAGGAAAATATCGCCAGCGCGGCGCACTGCGCAACGCGTCTTCGTCTGGTGCTGGTTGATGACGCGCTTGCCGATCAGCAGGCTCTTGGCAAGGTTGACGGCGTAAAAGGCTGTTTTCGTAACGCCGGGCAGATGCAGGTGATTTTTGGCACGGGCGTGGTCAACAAGGTTTACGCCGCGTTTATTCAGGCGGCGGGGATCGGCGAATCCAGTAAATCGGAAGCCGCGGATCTGGCGGCGCGCAAGCTGAACCCATTCCAGCGCATTGCCCGTCTGCTCTCCAATATCTTTGTCCCGATTATTCCCGCGATTGTGGCATCCGGCCTGCTGATGGGCCTGCTCGGCATGGTGAAAACCTACGGCTGGGTCAATGCGGATAATGCTATCTACATCATGCTGGACATGTGCAGCTCCGCGGCGTTTATCATTCTGCCTATTCTGATTGGTTTTACCGCCGCGCGGGAATTTGGCGGTAACCCGTATCTCGGCGCGACGCTGGGCGGCATTCTGACGCACCCGGCGCTGACCAACGCCTGGGGCGTGGCCTCCGGCTTCCACACCATGAACTTCTTCGGCCTTGAGATTGCGATGATTGGCTATCAGGGCACGGTATTCCCGGTGCTGCTGGCCGTCTGGTTCATGAGCATCGTGGAGAAAAACCTGCGCCGCGTGATCCCGGATGCCTTAGACCTCATCCTGACGCCGTTCCTCACCGTCGTTATCTCCGGATTTATCGCCTTGCTGATTATCGGCCCGGCGGGGCGCGCCTTAGGGGATGGTATCTCCTTCGTTCTTAGCACGCTGATCGCCCACGCGGGCTGGCTGGCCGGGCTGCTGTTCGGCGGGCTTTACTCGGTGATTGTAATCACCGGTATTCACCACAGCTTCCATGCGATTGAAGCCGGGCTGCTGGGTAACCCGTCGATTGGCGTGAACTTCCTGCTGCCGATCTGGGCCATGGCGAACGTGGCGCAGGGCGGTGCCTGTCTGGCAGTGTGGTTCAAAACCAAAGATGCCAAAATCAAAGCCATTACCTTACCGTCGGCGTTTTCTGCGATGCTGGGCATCACCGAAGCGGCCATTTTTGGTATCAACCTGCGCTTCGTTAAACCGTTTATCGCCGCGTTGATTGGCGGCGCGATGGGCGGGGCCTGGGTGGTCTCAGTCCATGTCTACATGACCGCCGTTGGGTTGACCGCCATTCCGGGCATGGCCATCGTGCAGGCCAGCTCGCTGCTCAACTATATTATCGGCATGGTGATTGCCTTCGGCGTGGCGTTTACCGTCTCACTGCTGCTGAAATATAAAACGGATTCTGAATAATGACGTTACCTTCCCGCTGGCCTGCGATCCTGCAGGCCGTTATGAAAGGCCAGCCGCGGGCGCTGGCGGATAGCCTCTATCCGCAGTGGCACCCCGCGCCGGTGACGGGGCTGATGAACGATCCCAACGGGTTTATCTGGTTTGCAGGCCGCTACCACCTGTTCTATCAGTGGAACCCGCTGGACTGCGAGCATCGGTTTAAATGCTGGGGGCACTGGAGCTCTGCGGACCTGGTGCACTGGCAGCACGAGCCGCTGGCGCTGATGCCCGACGAAGAGTATGACCGTAACGGCTGCTACTCCGGTAGCGCCGTGGATAACCAGGGCGTCCTGACGCTTTGCTACACCGGCAACGTCAAGTTCGATGACGGCAGCCGCACGGCCTGGCAGTGCCTCGCCGTGGAACAGCCGGACGGGACCTTTAAGAAGCTGGGGCCGGTGCTGGCGCTGCCGGAAGGCTACACCGGCCACGTGCGCGACCCGAAGGTATGGCAGCACGAAGGGGTGTGGTACATGGTGCTCGGCGCGCAGGATGTGCAAAAGCGCGGCAAGGTGCTGCTGTTTAAATCAGCCGATTTGCACGTCTGGACGTCCTGCGGGGAAATCGCCGGTCACGGGGTCAACGGCCTGACGGATGCGGGGTATATGTGGGAGTGTCCGGACCTGTTTGCGCTCGACGACACGCACATCTTGATCAGCTGTCCGCAGGGGCTGGCGCGCGAGCCGCATCGCTATCTCAACACCTATCCGGCAACCTGGATGAGCGGGGCGTTTGACTATGCAAACGCCGCGTTCGATCACGGCGAGCTGCACGAGCTGGACGCGGGCTTTGAGTTTTACGCTCCGCAAACGACGCTGTCGGAAGACGGGCGACGCATTTTGATCGGCTGGATGGGCGTACCGGACGGGGAAGAGATGCTTCAGCCAACCCGGGCGCACGGCTGGATGCACCAGATGACCTGCCCGCGTGAATTACGCTATCGCGACGGCAGGCTCTGGCAGACCCCGGCGCGCGAGCTGGCGGCGCTGCGTGAAGGTGAGCAGCGCTGGCAGGGGCGCGCGAGCGGGGCGCCAGACCTGGACGCGGCGCGCCTGGAGTTTGAACTGAGCGCATCGCAGGTGAATGTCGATTTTGGCGGCGCGCTGCGTCTCACGGTCGATGAGCAGGGTATACGTCTTGAACGCGCGAGCCTGAAAACCGGGGAAACATTGACCCGCTACTGGCAGGGCGAGGTCAGTCATTTGCGCGTTCTGTGCGACCGCTCCAGCGTTGAAATTTTCATCAATCACGGTGAAGGGGTGATGAGCAGCCGCTATTTTCCTGACCATCCGGCCCGGGTGCGATTCGAAGGTGCGTCCGATATCACATTACGCTACTGGTCGCTGCGCGCCTGCATGATAGAATGAGGGTTTTGGCAGCCGGATCTAAGTCGTTGTGAGAAAAACAAAACGCGTCACCATTAAAGACATCGCGGAGCTGGCGGGTGTGTCAAAAGCCACCGCCAGCCTGGTCCTGAACGGGCGCAGCAAAGAGCTTCGCGTGGCGGAAGAGACGCGCGAGCGCGTGCTGGCGATTGCAAAAGAGCACCACTATCAGCCCAGCATTCACGCCCGGTCGCTGCGCGATAACCGCAGCCACACCATTGGTCTGGTGGTTCCTGAGATCACCAACTACGGTTTTGCCGTGTTTTCTCACGAGCTGGAAACGCTGTGCCGCGAGGCGGGCGTTCAGCTGCTGATTTCCTGTAGCGATGAAAATCCGGGCCAGGAGACGGTGGTGGTGAACAATATGGTGGCGCGTCAGGTGGACGGGCTGATTGTGGCCTCCAGCATGCTTAACGACGCGGACTACCATAAGCTGAGCGAGCAACTGCCGGTGGTCCTGTTTGACCGCCACATCAACGACAGCGCGCTGCCGCTGGTCATCACCGATTCGATTACTCCAACGGCGGAACTGGTAGCCGACATTGCGCGCCAGCATCCCGATGAGTTCTACTTCCTCGGCGGCCAGCCCCGTTTATCCCCGACGCGCGACCGTCTGGAAGGGTTTAAGCAAGGGCTGCGTGATGCCGGTGTGGAACTGCGCCCCGAATGGATCATTCACGGTAACTACCACCCAAGCTCCGGGTACGAGATGTTTGCTGAACTCTGCGCCCGTCTGGGGCGTCCGCCGAAAGCGCTGTTCGCCGCCGCCTGCGGGCTGCTGGAAGGGGTGTTGCGCTATATGGGCCAACATAACCTGTTGCAAAGTGATATCAGGTTAGCCAGTTTTGACGATCACTATCTCTACGATTCGCTGACGATCCCCGTGGATACCATTCGCCAGGATAACCGTCAGCTGGCATGGCACTGCTTTGATTTGATTAGCAAATTGATTGAAGGCGAGACCCCGGAACCGTTGCAGCGGAAACTGGACGCTACCCTGCAGCGACGCTATAAGTCAGCGAAATAGCCCGGTTCGATACATCAATAACTTTAATTAATTTAAGTTTTGGAAGCGCCGATAACCATAAGGAATAATTTTCCTTGAGGTATTGGTTTATGTCGTTGAAAAAGTCGTCCCTGATTGTCCTGTTCTCGCTGCTTTTCTTCTTTGTTGTCAGCATCATCACCAGCGTTGGCCTCATCATTAAAAGTAATAATTCGCTGGATAACGTCAACAAAGAGATCCAGGTTGTGCTGTCGATTATTGACCCCATCAACCACAGCCGTACGCTGCGCGTGCGGGTGATGGAGTACGTGAAGATGGTTGAAGCAGGCAACTCGACAGACGAGTCTGCAAAGCTTGCCGCCGTGAAAGAGGCGCTGACCAAAGCGGACCACGCTTTTGCGGCCTTTATGGCTTCGCCGCGTCTGACGGATGAGGCGCCGCTGGTGACTGCCTATCAGGACGCCTGGCAAAACTACCGCAACCAGGGGCTGGCACCGCTGATCGATGCCGCTGCGGCGCACGATGTGGCCAAATTTAACGCGCTGATCCCGGAAGTCTCCCGTCTTGACCGTCAGTACGAGATCGTTCTCGACCAGGTCCTTTCCGTCCACCAGAAATACGCCAAAAGCCTGAACGAAGATGCAAGCAGTAACTTCGTCTCTGGCCTGGCGATCATTGCCGCTATCGCCAGCCTGTTTGTGGTGGTGATTGTCGCCGTCAGCCTGCTGATGAAGCGCTTTGTCTTTGCGCCGGTCAACCTGGCGCGCGAGCACTGCAGCCAGATTGCGGCAGGCAAGCTGGACATTCCGGTGCCGGTCAAGGGGAGCGCACATAACGAAATCGACCACCTGATGAGCTCGATGGAACAGATGCGTCAGGCACTGCTTGAGACCATCGCCCAGGTGCGCGATGCGAGCCATACCGTAACGCACGCGGCGCAGGAGATTGCCTCCGGGAATATCGACCTCGCTTCACGCACCGAGCAGCAGGCTTCAGCGTTAACCCAGACGGCGGCCAGCATGGAAGAGCTGAGCGCGACGGTGGCGAACAATACCGATAACGTCTATCAGGCCGGGAAACTGGTGCAGGACGCGGTGAAAAATGCCCATACCGGTGAAGCGGTGACCCGCGAAGTCATCGACACGATGAATACCATCGCTGCGAACTCGAAGCGCATCGAAGACATTACCAGCGTGATTAACAGCATCGCCTTCCAGACCAATATCCTGGCGCTGAACGCGGCGGTAGAAGCGGCACGCGCTGGCACGCAGGGACGCGGCTTTGCGGTCGTGGCCAGCGAAGTGCGCACCCTGGCGCAGAAAAGCGCGGTGGCGGCTAAGGACATCGAGAACCTGATTGCCCAGTCGGTTTCCAGCGTGAAAAACGGTGCGGAGCTGGTGAGCCGCTCGGGTGAGGTGATTGACTCGATTATTTCATCGGTGAATAAAGTGAATACGCTGATGGAGCAGATCTCCGTCGCCTCCGAAGAGCAGAGCCGCGGGATTAGCCAGGTCGGGCAGGCGGTAACCGAGATGGATGGCGTGACCCAGCAGAACGCCGCGCTGGTGCAGCAGTCCGCTGCGGCAGCGGCCTCGCTGGAAGAGCAGGCGCAGCAGCTTTCGCGGAGTATTTCGAGTTTTAGTTTGCCGGTGCAGGCTTGATGGTATGAGGGAGGCTCCTGAGGGAGCCTTTTTTGTATCTGGTGTAACCGTTTCTGTATAATTCAGGACGTCTCTATAGGCAGCACAAATCTAATATTAATTATCACCAGGGAAAGGATTGGCATCAGAAAGTTCAGTACTATCGACAGGTCGAGAAACTGAGCATTTGGGAAATGGCGGATGCAACAGGCTATAACCCCAAGATGTCTGAATCCAGGCGCTGTACCGACAATCAGAAATGGCAAATTTTAGTTAAGTTCTGAGTGATGTATGATGGATCGATAATTAACCAGGGAAACTAAAAGGGATTTCGGGCATGACGGATGCCAAAGACAACACAACAGTGACCTGCCTGAGTCACAAAATGAAGTACAAAGAGGTCGCTTGTGGCAAGCAGCGGATGCACTGGCTGGAACTACAGTTCGTGGATGAGAACAACAACCCGGTTTCCGGTCTGAAGGTACTGCTGGAATACCATCAGCTGGCAACGGAGGCGGAGCTGGCGCTCTTGAGACGGGGAGGTGACAACCGGTTCGATCCCACGCCGCCGCCGAACCCGCCCGCCTGTGTCACCGACAGCCAGGGACTGGTGCGGTTTGATAACCTGTACTGGATAGCAGTAAATGTGAAAACAGACGGCCAGCAGCTGGCCGATGAGATGGAGCTGCGCCCGCTGGGCATCAGTCGCAATCCAAACAGCCAGCCGGTGAGTAATAATATTTTCCGGCCTGAAACGCGCGACCCAAAATGGCGTTCAAACGTGCAGATTAGCGCTGAGCAGCACGGCTATGACCATCATTATGTGGTCATCGGTGAGCTGTGTGACCGGATGCCCGATATCCCTGAATGGACGGATAAAGAGCCTCCCCGGTTTCACTTTCCGCATGGAGTATCGCTGCAAGGCACGGAAATCAGCCGGGAGACGCTGGAGAAGCGGCATGTCATCGAAATCTGTCCTTTCCGGGCATGGTCACTGGTGCTGCATGACACGAAAGACTATTCGCTGGCAAATGGCTATAACCTTGGAGTGATGGCTGATATGGCCTATGCGAAAGGTGGGAATACGGTGATTAAGCCGTTTTTCCTGGAAAAGTGCCTGGATTTGTCCACGACGCCGATATATGAAGAATTTCCGTCGTTTCCTTACGCGCTTGTTGTTGATGTACCGTTCCGTGAGCGATACATCACTGCTGAATTTCTGGACTCATCCCGCTTAAGTGACATAGCCCCCGCCCGCTCACTGCTCGACAGTACCCAGCTTTTTTACGTGGAAAATGCGGCCCATGTGATCGTGGCATGGCGGGGAACGCAGGAAGTCCCGGACTGGCTCACCGACGGCTGGTTCTCCCCGCAACTATGCCCGGCTGAGTTGACTAAGGCCGGTCGTATTCACGGCGGCTTTCTGGAGGCATACCAGCTGGCGAAGGAGCGGTTTGGGGAGGATTTTGATGGAATTAGAGATCTTTTAAATAGAGGAAAAAAACTGTTTATCGCCGGGCACAGTCTGGGAGGGGCACTGGGGCTGACCTATGCGGCGGAGATGAAGGGATTTTCGCCAATACTCTATACCTACGGAATGCCCCGGACCTTCACCGCTGATGCTGTGGGTAACCTGTATCAGATCACCCACTACCGGCACGTCAACGACAGCGACACCATTCCCAGCGTGCCGTTTGATGCCAATCTTGATAACTGGCTGTACGGTAAGTTTGGGCCTCTCGGTGCCTCGCTGGGCTTTTTCTGGACACTGGCGGCCGAGCTGCCGGCACAGATGGCGGGGGCCTATATCGGTGAGCATTACTGGCATCACGGCAGCCCGGTGGTCTTCTTCCGCGCCACACAGACCCGCACCTGGCTGGAATGTAAAACGATGAACAATCATACCTGCCGCCGCCTCAGCTCCAGCGATATGCACAAAGTTAAACTGTTCCTTGTCCCGTCGCTGTCTGAGGCTGAAAACACGGAGGCAAAAGAGGCACAGGTGGCGTTTGTGCGCGAGTTCCCGGCCGCAGATATTCAGAAAGTTTTTCCCCGTAACACCAATCCGAATTTTGACCATATGACCAGTCCGGGCCAGCACTCGATGGCGAGTGAGTATCTGCCGTTTCTGAACAACCAGCTTCTGGAATCGGCATGGCCGGAGCTGAAACTGAGCCGGAAAGAGTACCGGGAGGATTTCCGGCAGCAAATGGCGGATTACGGGGCAGGCAGCCCACCGGAGGAGTTGATGCGAAACCGGATGTTCCTGGCCCTGCAGGATATGGTGGGCAGTTCGCTGACGGTTACCCGGAAACTACCGGGCGGTGAGAATGCCCTGACGCGTTTTAAATCAGTTGCGGAGGAAGAAGTTGAATCGACACGCTAAATCACTGGCAGGACTGTTGCCACTTCTGACACTGTTACCCCTGAGCGGCTGCGCCAGTCGCCCGGACTGTACTCTTAGCCCCCCTGCCAGTTCTGAATGGGTAACGGTAGCGGTGAAACTGCCAGCTGAGACGGAGGTATTGCCGCTGGATGTGCTTTATCGCTCTGAGACATGCCGACGGAAAATTTATGATCCCACGACGGAATCACATGAGAGTACGGAAAGGGGACTGTACCCCATGCAGATGGATCTCGATCCAGCCAATGGTGATGGTGTTCGCCAGATCCGCATTGCGCTTGATGGCGGAACAAAGTGTCGCTGGACGCTTAGTGGTATCAGGGTCGGAATACAGTTAGCCAAAACTTCTGCGTTGGCTAAATGGAAAGATATGACACCTGCAAATTATGTATTTGATTTTGATGATGAGGGGTACAGCAATGCGTTTGGGAAAGGGAAGCGAAGAGAAATTAGAGGTAACTTGCATTCAGCTACAGATTTCTTCCCTGTTATTACTCACCATTTAGATGGGAAGATCTCTGTTAAATTGTTTGGCGGTGATACTCGTTATGAGCAATGGAGTCGATATTACCGCGTTTACAGTATCAACCAAATACGTATAGAGCCGGTTGTTTACTCGAATAAAATTGTGACTATCACCCCTCCCAATCCATCTCCAGGGGATCTTAATGTAACCTATCCTGATGGAAGTACTGGAAAGGCTCCTTATATATATCCCGATTATAAAAAGCTACTTTTGATGAGGTAGATGTTAATTATATTCGCTGAAGGATCTCTTTGAGATCCTTTTTACACCTTCGACTTCCGTCTCCGCTCGTTTTGAATATGTCGAATTTTTCCGCTTCGCTCACATTGAGCCAGGCGGTTAAAAGTTGCCTTAACGTGCAATATTTTCCGTTTTCTAAACGGAGCCCAAGTTGTCCGCTCCGATGAAAAAGAAAATCATTATCGTGTAGAGAATAGAGTCTCTGATATCCCAGGGCTCACGCTTCCTCACTGGGAACAGGTAAAAAAACCGCGAATATGAACCCTGGAGAGAGAACATCTCACGTTGGGCACAGCCGTATTATCAGCAGAAGAGTGTGCAGATAAGATCCTGGCAATAAGGAATAAGATCGCTCTAAACCGGCCTTAAACGATGAACAAGCGTCAGCAATTGCTTTCAAGGGGTGTGTGAACAACGCATCCCGCAAAATTTTTCATTCACCCCAGCAATATTTCCCTTCCTCATCCGTCTACCTCATCACAAGCCATAATCAGTTACTGTAAATGAGGTAAACACCATGAGAGATTTTGATATGCACGGCAGAGGTCACGGGCGCGGATTCGGTCGCCACCGGATGGGCAAGGGCTTAGTCATTGGCGCGGTGATTTTCATCGTGCTCGGCCTGCTGGTGATGACCCTGTGGAACGCCTTGCTCCCGGCCATCCTCGGCGTTAAGGCCATCGGATTCTGGCAGGCGCTGGGCATTCTGGTGCTGAGCCGCATTCTGTTTGGGGGTTTAGGTTTCCGTCCGGGGATGTTTGGCGCGCACCGCCGGATGCACGAGCGCTGGATGAACATGACGCCCGAGCAGCGCGAGGCGTTTATTCAGCAGCGTCGCGAAGGGTTCGGTCGCCACGGACGCGGCCACTGCGGCTGGCACGGTCATCGTGACGATAAGCGCGACGACGCCACGCCAAAAGCACCGGAAGCAGAGTGAGCGAAATGAAAGCCGGGGAGGCGGGCGGATCCATGCTGATGTCGGCGCTTAATGCCTGCCGCGCCCGGCTGACAGCCTTCATTCGCGGGCGGACGTCCGTTCGCGATGATGCCGACGACATTTTGCAGGAAGTGACCTATCAGCTGATGAAAGTGGAGCAGCCGGTCGAAAACGTCGCCGCCTGGCTGTTCCGCGCGGCGCGTAACGAGATGACCGACCGGGCGCGTAAAAAGCGCGAGGTCTCACTTTCCGGCTACTTTACGGGCGAAGACGAAGAGGGTTTTCCGGAAGACGAGCTGGCCGAAACCCTGTTCGGCGTGCCGCACACGCCGGAAGAGGAGTATCTCAAAACGCTGCTGTGGGAAGAGCTGGGGCAGGCGCTGTCTGAACTTCCACCGCCGCAGCGTGAGGTGTTTGAAAAGACCGAACTCCACGGCTACAGCATTAAAATGCTGGCAGAGGAGACCGGCGCCAGCGAACAGGCGCTGTTATCCCGTAAGCACAAGGCGGTGCTGTTTCTCCGCACGCGGCTGCGGGACGTCTATGACGCGCTGACGGGCGAATAGCGGCGACAGACAAAACCTTACACTTCCGGCACTTGTAGATTCATCACTATCGTTTATGATCGGGGCGTCTTGTTACTCTGGAATGTTATGCGCAACCGTCAGCTCCTCGGAAAATGGCTTTTGATCGTCACCTGTCTCGCGATGGCGCTTTGCCTCGTGCAGCGTGCGGTGATGCTCAACCATTTTTTACAGGGACTGGATCCGCAGATTTCTCTGAGTGCAGATGCCCCGGCTCAAAGCAGCATCACCGAACAGCCCGGCCCGTCGCCTTGTCAACTTGGCGCACACTCGCTGCTTTGCGCCCAGCCGCTGTTCTTCGACGGCGCGCTACCCGCCATTATTATCTTCTTCGCGCTGCTGCAGCTGTTTACGCAAGGGCGGGCATTGGCTCCCGCAGAACAGCCCGTTCAGGCACCGCCTCCCCGAATACACCTTAAAAACTGCGTTTTCCGTGAATGAAAATCATCGTCCTCATACGATAATTTTCACTGTTCACGGAGTAAAACATGGTTAACCTCTTCAGGGGATTCGTCTTCCTGTGGCTGTCCTGCATTGGCATTGTCCATGCGGCGGACACAGGCTGGCAGGTTTCCCCACAAAACGATCACGCCCGCATCCGCTTTCAGGTGGAGAGGGAACAAACGCACATTAAAGGCCTGCTCACCGTTGAGCTGAAGCCCGGCTGGAAGACCTACTGGCGATCGCCGGGCGAGGGCGGCGTGGCGCCGAAAATCAGCTGGCCGGAAGGCGTGACGGATAGCTGGTCCTGGCCGGTCCCGTCGCGCTTCGATATCTCCGGCATGACGACGCAGGGCTATCACGATAAGGTCACTATCCCGATCGCGCTCGACGGAGTGAAGGGTGACGCGCTCGACGGAACGCTCACGCTCTCGACGTGCAGTAACGTCTGCCTGCTGACGGACTACCCGCTGCATCTCGATTTTACCCAGCCGGTGGATGAGAGCTTCCGTAGCGAGTTCGAGCAGGCGATGCGCGCCGTGCCCGGTACGTCTGGCGTATCCGCAGATCTCTTCGCCTGGCTCTCTGGCGACAAGCTGGTGATTACCGGAACGACGGACGGGAAGTGGGATAATCCGGGGATCTACTTTGACCCGCTGGAGGGCGACCTTCTTCCCGGCGAGCCGGTCATTAAACACGACGGCAATACGCTTCGGGTGACGGTTCCCGTGACCGACGAATGGGGCGATAAACCCGCCTCGCTGGAAGGCAAAACGCTGTCGTTTGTGCTGACCAGTGGCGGTCACGCGCAGCAAACCACCATGACCGTTGGCGAGACGCCAGTTACGCATTCTGCGCCTGAAGGGACGAGCAAAATGGTGCTCTTTGCGCTGCTGGGCGGGCTGATCCTCAACCTCATGCCCTGCGTGCTGCCGGTTATGGGGATGAAGCTTAACAGCATCCTGCAGACGGGCTCGGACAGGCACGCGATCAGGCTGCGCTTTCTGGCCACCTGCGCCGGGATCCTCACCTCCTTTATGCTGCTGGCGGGGATGGTGACCGCGCTGAAGCTGGCCGGGGCATCGCTGGGGTGGGGCATTCAGTTCCAGAACCCGTGGTTTATTGGCCTGATGGTCGCCGTCACCTTCCTGTTTGCGCTGAACCTGTTTAGCGTGTTTGAGATGCTGCTGCCTTCCGCCGCCACGGGACGGCTGGCTACGGCAGGAGGATCGGGGATTGGCGGCAGCTTCTGCGAAGGGATGTTCGCCACGCTGCTTGCGACGCCGTGCTCCGCGCCGTTCCTCGGTACCGCGGTCGCCTTTGCCCTTGGCGCGCCGCTGTACTCACTGTGGCTCATCTTCCTGATGCTCGGCGTGGGCATGAGCCTGCCGTGGCTGTTTGTCGCCCTGGTGCCCAAAACGGCCTTGCTGTTGCCGAAACCCGGCCGCTGGATGAACACGCTCAAAGTCATCCTGGGCCTGATGATGCTGGCCTCCAGCCTCTGGCTGGCGACATTGTTAAGCGTGCATCTTGGCGAGGCGGTCAGCAAGATTGTGATGCTGGTGCTCATCGCCGTCGCGCTGGCGCTGTTCGCGCTGAAGGGGCAAAAATCCTCACCGCTGTTCTGGCTCGTGATCATCGTGCTGTCGGCGTTCGGCGGGTATCAGGCGCGCGGGCTGCTTAGTTCCCCGTCTGACGCCGTGGCGCAGAATGTTGCTCAGACCATCCCGTGGCAGCCGCTCAGCGAGGAAGCCATCCAGCAGGCGCTGGCGCAGGGAAAACGCGTGTTTGTGGATATCTCGGCGGACTGGTGCGTGACCTGCAAAGTTAACGAGCATCGGGTACTGAATCAGCCGGACATCATTGCCGCGCTGCGCCAGCCGGACGTGGTGGCCCTGCGCGGAGACTGGAGCCAGCCGTCCGCGCTTATTGCGGAGTTTCTGGCGAAGCGAAATCGCTACGCCATTCCGTTTAACGCAGCGTATGGCCCCGGTCTGCCTGAGGGGGAAATCCTCTCGCCGCTGCTGGACAAGCGCACCCTGATCACCACCCTGAACAACGCAAAAGGCTAAACGTATTATGAAAAAACTCCTTATTACGCTTCTGCTCCTGCTGGCCCCGGTTCAGGTGTTCGCTGCCCAGCCGCTGACGCCGGACCAGGAGCAGCGTGCGCAGAAGATGATCGCTGATTTCCTGTTTAACGATCCGAACTCCCCGCGCATCGGCGCGAAAAACCCAAAGCTCACCCTGGTGGTGTTTACCGACTACAACTGCCCGTACTGTAAAAAATTCGATCCGTACCTGGAGAAGATTGTTGAGAAATACCCGGACGTCGCGGTGGTCTTTAAGTTCTTACCTTTCCGCTCGGAAAGCTCGCTGACCGCCGCGCGGGATGCGTTAACGCTCTGGCGTCAGGATCCCGGGCAGTTTATGAAGCTGAACCATACCCTGATGGCCAGGAAGGGTTACCACGATGACGCCAGCATTCAGGAGGCGCAGAAGCGGGCGGGCGTGAGCGTCGCGACGCCGGATGAGGAGAGCATGCTGACGATCAAGCGCAGCCTGATCGTCGCGGAAAAAATGGGGATCCAGGGCACGCCCGCCACGCTAATCGGCGAGGGACTGTTGCCCGGCTGGGTACCGTTTGAACAGTTCGATGAAATGGTCAGTGACGCACTGAAAAACCGCTAACCTGAAGGGGGTGTAATGCCCCCGACAAACCGGAGAGGGAAATGAAAAAATTACTGTTACTTTCGGCACTGGCGACGTCTGGGCTGGTACAGGCGGCTGAAGCCATACCGGAAGTGGTGAAGCACTTCGGCGAGCAGCAGAACATTAAAATCATTAAGAAGCTGGATGCCCCCGGAGGCGCACCGGCCTGGCTGGGGCAGTATCAGGATATGGGCGTGACGCTGTTTTTAACCCCGGACGGCAAGCACGTCATATCAGGCTATCTGTACGATGACAAAGGGAAAAACCTTAGCGAAGGCTATTTCCAGAAAGAGATCTATGCCCCGATGGGACGCGAAATGTGGAAGAACCTCAACGCGGCGCATCCCCTGAAAGAAGGGGCAGATAACGCTCCGCGTAAAGTCTTTGTGTTTGCCGATCCGTTCTGTCCGTACTGCAAGCAGTTCTGGGCCGAAGCACAGCCGTGGGTGAAGGCGGGCAAGGTTCAGCTCAATACGCTGCTGGTGGCGTTTCTCAACCCCAACAGCGGAAGAAACGCCTCAGCGATCCTGAATGCGAAAGATCCGGTTTCGGCCTGGCGCGAATACGAGCTTTCCGGTGGGAAAAAACTACCGAAACCCGAGGGCGAGGCTTCCCGCGAAACGGTCGAGATCCTGCAGAAGCACCAGACGCTGATGGACGGCCTGGGCGCTAACGCCACGCCGGCCATTTACTATCTGAATGCGGAAAATGAGCTGCAGCAGGTGGTCGGTATGCCGGATGCGCAGCAGCTTGAAGCGATGTTCGGGCCGAAGCCGTAAAAAATCAGGCAGAAACGGGGCGTTTCTGCCTGATAGTCTCTTAGCTTCCCCAGCGTCCTTTCAGGTAGTTCACCGCCTGCTGCGTCTGCGGCTGGTTCAGGTAATCTTCCCGGAACAGGATGGTGCCGTTCACGTTGGGCAGCGAATCGTTGAGATCGAGCTGTTTTTTCAGCTCCGGCACGCCGCCCTGAACCGTCCAGTCCGGCTCATTTCTCGACGGCTCGCCCACCTTGTAGAACGCAATGCCAATATACAGGCGAGTGTGGGTCGGCTTCACGACGTCGGCCCACCATTTGGTCAGCACGTCGTAGCGCGCGGCATCCCGCGAGAAGGGCCAGTAAATCTGCGGAGCGATGTAGTCCAGCAGGCCCTGCTGCACCCACTGCCGCGTATCGGCGTAGGACTCATCATAGGCCGCGGCGCCGCGGGTGTCGGATCCTGCCGGGTCAAAGGAGCGGTTACGCCACACGCCCGCCGGGCTGACGCCGAACTCAACGTCGGGCTTGGTCTGTTTAATCGCGCGTGAAACCTGGACGATCAGCTGCTGCGTGTTGTGTCTTCGCCAGTCTGCCTTTGAGGCAAATCCCTGACCGTACTGCCGCCAGGTCTGCGAATCATTGAGCGCGGACCCCGGCGATTCGACGTAAAAGTAATCATCAAACTGCACGCCGTCTACCGCGTAGTTTGCCACCACTTCGGTGACCACGCGGGTGATCCAGTCCCGCACCTCCGGAATACCGGGGTCGAGAACAAAGCGGTCGCCCGAGACGCGCACCCACTCCGGGTGCTGGACATAGACGCTGGACGGGGTCTGATATGAGGTCCGGTTCAGAGCGGCGATGGTTGACGGTTTAGTGTTGGTCGACACGCGGTACGGGTTGAACCAGGCATGGACCTTCATACCGCGCTTGTGCGCTTCATCCAGCATAAACTGCAGCGGATCGTATCCTGGATATTCGCCGACGTTGCCCGTCAGCATATCCGACCACGGTAAAATTTTGGATGACCAGAGGGCCGTGCTGTCCGGCTTCACCTGGAAAAACACCGTGTTAATACCGAGGTGTTTAAGGTTGTCGAGCTTGCTGGTCAGCGCCTGCTTTTGCATCGCGATGCGCTGGTCAGCGCTGCGGCCATTCACCGAGGCCACCGGCGGCCAGTCGAGACGAGAGACGGTTGCCAGCCAAATCCCGCGCATCGGCTCGTTGGCCTGCTGCGTCGGTTTGCTCACGGTGGGGAGAGGGGTAACCAGTGATTTGGGTGGTTTTGAGGAGCAGCTCACAAGTAAAAGCGCGCAGCCAGCCAGCGCACCAATCCGTTTTACGTGTCGCGTCATTTGCGTATTAGCTCTTGATAATCCGACTGTTGGCCCAGGGATTAAAGGCGGGCTCCGCCTGTTCAGTGCTCACCTCATCGTTGAGGGAGTCCAGATACAGGGCTTCCACTTCCGCGCGCGCCCACGGGGTGCGGCGCAGAAATTTCAGGCTCGATTTAACGCTGGGATCTTTTCTGAAACAGTTAATTTTAATTCGGTCGCCCAACTCGCTCCAGCCATATTTCGCCACCAGGGCGTTGACCATCATCTCCAGCGTTACGCCATGCAAAGGATCGTTAGAAATGTGTGCAGTCATAGGTGTCCGGATGTCTCAATGTTAATGGGGGCAGGGTTACCGGTGAAAGGGTACAAGAAAGTGGAGGAAGCGGCAACAAACCTACCTTATTTTAGCGTCATGAATTTTATCCAGAACGGTATAATAATGGTGGCTCAATAACCTGCAATTTGCGTTCGGGAAAAATGATTATGAATGAAAATGGGAACGTCTTTACCTGGCTTGAGGTTTCGGAACAGTCCTTGATTACAAGGGAAAACGAAAAAAAAGAAATTGATGCGATAAAAGCAAGCAATGAGAAAGAAGGGATTACCAAAATAGTTCATTACCCGTCTTATGAGAAGGTTTGCGTTTTTTATACCCCAGAGGAGGGCATGACGAAACCTGAAGAAAAACTTATCGCTGAAACACGATTGTATGCTACGCCAGGCGCACTGGAATGTGGATACTCGCAGTGTATAGACTGGACGGGTGAGGCTATTTTAAATGAAAACATTTATAAGTCGATTGGCTTGTATACCTGCGCCAGATTAAAGCTTGCAGGGTCATGTGTTGTGATAAGTAAAAACAAAGCATTCAAAATTCAAAGTTTTTACCAATGTATCGAGGCCTCCGAAAAATCAACCATATCATTTATCCTCGGCGGTTTTTTCTGCTATCAATCGGCAATTTACTGGCTAACGTCCAGACATGAGCAGATAGCACATTTTATTCACGCAGGGCTGATTAAGAAAGCCTCTTTGCAGTTTTACCCGGATAAGGAGAAGCGAAAAACACCTGATTATCTTATTGAAACGCACAAGGGTAAATGGCATGTATTTGAGAGTAAAGGTGGAGGACATACTTCTCGATGGCAAAGGATAGAAGAGGCGATCGCACAACTAGACAGTGTCACTCAGATTGTCCGTAAAGATGGAGAGCCAGAAGATATCATCACCTTCGTTTGTTCACACACGTCGATAGATGCCGGTAATGAGATCTCCATCAACGTTGTTGATCCTGTCCCGGACCATGCACAGCCCCTTATTATCAATCCCGACGTTTGCACCCTTCTCTCAAAACTCACGTTAATCAGTCTTTACGATACCCTGTCCGCCATTGAAACAAGCCGTAAATATGAGATAGAAGGAATGGATGAATGGGTATTTGTCCACGCGCCAGAATATGATGACGTTCAGTTTGGTATTCCCAAAACATACCTGAAGTTCAAGGGTGAAATAAAATCCAGCCTTGGAATCTATCTTGCGCTGAAAGAGGTGATTGATCTTAAACTTGTTGGTAATAACGAGGTGGGTTATTTCAAAGAGGGTCTGGTAAAACTCGCTGAGCTATTTCCTTCCCGAGCAACGCTACTCAATGTTATTAAAAGAGTAAAACCAACACTGGAACAATACAGGAAAATAACTGAAAATAATTATGGTCATTTTTTAAAAAGCCTGGCGAAATCACTGGTGATAGAGCCCCTGACAGAAATGATTCTCCTGGAAGAATATCTCTTAACCAACAAATTACCGTCATCTATAAAGAAACATCTTTCTCCATGGGGGGGACTGACGCGTACGGCGCCACTGCCGGGTTATGATGATCCCTGGGCTACGCCGAAAAGTAAGTCTTCAAACAGACCAAAGAAACCCCGCCTGTAACGACGGGTCGTAAAGGTCACGATCACGCCTGACGTCCGGCCGCCTGCAGCAACTGCTCGCGTAGCCAGGCGCTCGCTGGATCCTGACTGTTTTTCGGGTGCCAGTACATGTAAATGGTAATCGGCTGGAGCGGCAGCGGCGGCGGAAAAATATCCAGCGTGCTGGCAAACTGTTGCAGCATCCGTTCCGGCAGGGTGCATAACAGGTCAGTTCCAGCGACAAGCGCAGGCGCCATGGCATAGCTCTGCGTGGACATCGCGACGTGTCGCTGATAGCCCAGCCCGGCCAGGGTTTGATCGACAAAGCCGGTAAACGGATCCCCCGCCGATGACACCACCAGATGAGAAAGCGCGCAGTAGCTTTCCAGGTCTAACGCACCGGTCCCGCGCGGATGGTCTTTACGCTGGGCGGTGGCAAACGCGTCGTCGAGCAGTTTACGTCTGACCCAGCCGTCATGAGCACCCGCGCTCACGCCGATGTAGATATCGACATCACCATTTTCCAACTGCTGCGGCAGTTCGACCATCTCCGGCAGGGCGAAGCGCAGGCGGATACCGGGAGCATCGGTGCTCACCTGGTTAAGCAGCCCTGTGCCCAGCATCAGCGCCGGGTTTTCATGCAGAGCGATCACAAAGGTTCGGCGGCTGGTGGGGGCATCAAACGTGGTGGGGGCAAACATCGCGCTGATGCCGCGCAGCACGCTCTCTACCTGAGGCTTAAGCGCTTCCGCTCTCGGCGTGGGTAACACCCCACGTCCGTGTGGGGAGGGGATAAACAACGGTTCGCCAAACAGTATTCGCAGACGCGCTAGACGGGCGGACAGCGCGGGCTGGCTGATGCCAAGCCGCGCGGCCGCATGGGTGATATTCCTGTCCTGAAGCAGGGCGTCCAGGGTCAGGATCAGGTCTATGTCCATGCCAGAGAGGGGCGTCATCTTATTTCGCGCTGCTGGCGTCCCGGTTGGTATAGGTGACAGGAACCCAGGCATAGCCGCCGTTTTCGCCGTTGGTGACATAGCCGATACCCGGGAACGGCAGATGGGGCGCGGCGACCAGGTCTTTATTTTTCACAAAGTCCGCAAACGCATGTTCGCGCACGCTTGCCGCTTTGTTCTGATCTTCATCGTAGGTAATGGTCACGTCGGGCTGCGGGAACTGAACAGCCGCGGCATGAATGATGTCACCGACAAAGGTGATCTTCTCGCCTTTGCTTGTCAGAGTGTAGAAGGCTGAACCCGGCGTATGGCCGGGATGAACCGTGCCGGTAATGCCTGGAAGAAGGTCAGAGGTGCCGCTAAACGGCACCACTTTGCCGGCATCAAGATAGGGCTTTAAGGTCTTCTGCGCGACGGTAAAGTAATTCTTGTCGTAGCCGGTTTTTTTCTGATTGTCGTCGTTAAAGAAAAAGTCGATGTCTGGTTTGCCAACAAAAACGCGCGCATTGCTGAACACCACCTTGCCGTCTTTCACCAGGCCGCCAGCATGATCGGAGTGGGCGTGGGTCAGCAGGACTTCAGTAATGTCCTCGGGTTTAATCCCTTGCGTGGCGAGGCTCTCAATCAGACGTCCGCCGTTGCCGGGGCCAAAAAGCTGGCCTGAGCCCGTATCCACCAGAATTTTATGCCCGGGCATCGAAATCAGGAAGGCGTTGATGGACACCTCAGGCGGGTTGGTCTGGAAGTTTTTGGCCAGCAATGTATCGATTTGTTGCGGCGTTGTCCTGCGCAGCAGCTTATGCAGATCCTGCGCGACGGTCCCGTCCGTAAACGAGGTAACCAGAACGTCGCCGACCTGAACGCTGTATCCGCCCGCCGGTTGTTTAACGACGTGCTGGGGCGTCTCTGCCGACGCCTGTAGCGCAGGGTAGAAAAGCAATGAACTGGAAATAAGCGTGGACAGGGCAAGTTTTTTCACGGTAAGCATACGAGTCTCCTTTGAAAGTGCTCATCTTACTTCTTCGTAAAATTATAAGAACCTGCCCAGAAATGATAGGACCTATAAATACAGTGGATAACACAGCGAAGAAGCCGGGTGGCGGTGATGCCTTTCCCGGCCCGTAAAACGCTATTTTTTCAGCGGTGCGTTCCAGCTGTCCGGCGTAGCTTTGGACCAGGAACCATAAGCGGCATTTGGCAGCACAATCCAGTCGTTGCCGAAGTGTTCCGCGCTGGCCTCAACCAGCTCACGCTGCTGCTCGCTCGGCTTTTTGTTTTTAAACTGCACGGCGAAATCCGGCAGGCTGTCGCCAAACAGCATCACGATCTGCTGTTTTTTGAGGATGCTCTGGCGACGCTCTTCCTTGCTGACCGTATCCAGCAGCACGCTTTCGTCAGACACCTGCGGAAGGCCGAGAGTTTTTAACGTCTTCAGCGTGTCGGCTTTATTTTCCTGCATGCGGTCCGAGACATAATAGATACGGACCTTGCTTTGATTCACGTGGTCAAGAAACGCCTTCGCGCCCGGAATTAAGCCAGGTTTACCCTGTTTCTCCCAGTCGCTCCAGGTGTCCCATTTTGTATAGTCGTGACACTGCTCCGTGTCGCGCACCAACAGAGGGGTGTTATCCAGTACCGTTTCATCCAGATCCATTACCACGGCGTAATTTTCAGGCGTTTTCAGGTCTTTTAACTTTTCGTTGAAACGCTCGGTGGCAAACCGATACGTCTGCAGCTGAAGAGCCATAATCTCTGCCGATTTCTGCTGATAGCGCAGCGCCATTTCGTACGCTTTGGGTTCACACAGGTCGTGCCCGGCGGCCGTCGCCGCTGCGGTTGCACTCAAAACAGGTAATGCCAGCAGTAATGCCTTAGCCATTGAATTCACACTTCTTTCCTCAACACCGTGGTTAATCCCGAAAGCGTAATGAAATTCAATGACAGAAATATGAAGGCTGCGCCGCCAGGCCAGCATGTAATACCAGAACAGGGCGACTTCGTCTTTTTCCGGTAAAGAATAGACGAAGCGGTTAAATCCGCTGGGCTAACACACTTTTAATCCTGAACTAAGCTTGTACTTCGTTCCGCGTAAAATGTGGGTCATTCGAGGACAATGAATGGAATTCAGGACATTTCAAAAGCAGTGGGGTGCTGAGTTTATTTCCGATGACGTTGTACGTTTTCGCGTCTGGGCAGAAGGACAGAAAGAACTTACGGTACGTCTGGCTATCGCCGACGTGCCGATGACGGCAACCGGCGACGGCTGGTTCCAGGCTGATGTGCCCGGCGTCACGCACGGTGCAGAATATCAATTTGTTCTTCAGGACGGCATGACGGTGCCCGATCCTGCCTCTCGCGCGCAAAAAGGCGAGGTTAACGGCCCCTCCGTCGTAATCGATCCCCGACGCTATCAGCCACTCAACCGGGACTGGACAGGGCGGCCGTGGGAAGAGACGGTTATCTATGAACTGCACGTTGGCACCTTTACCCCGGAGGGCACCTTCCGGGCGGCCATCGACAAGCTGCCTTATCTGGCAGAGCTCGGTATTACCCAGCTTGAAGTGATGCCGGTCTCCCAGTTTGGCGGAACCCGCGGCTGGGGGTATGACGGCGTGCTGCTGTATGCCCCGCACGCCGCCTACGGTACGCCGGAGGATTTCCACGCGCTTATTGACGCGGCTCACGGACTGGGGCTTTCCGTGGTGCTGGATATCGTGCTCAACCACTTCGGTCCCGAGGGGAACTATCTGCCCCTGCTGTCACCAGGGTTTTTCGATGCGGATCGTACCACGCCCTGGGGTAACGGCATCGCCTATGAGAGGGAGCCGGTGAGGCAGTACATTACCGACGCGCCGCTTTACTGGCTGACGGAGTATCGTCTGGATGGGCTGCGTTTTGATGCCATCGACCAGATTAAAGACACCTCCGGGACGCACATTCTTGAAGAGATAGCAGAGAAGATCCGCGAGACGATCCCGCACCGTCACGTTCACCTGACCACGGAAGACAGCCGCAACGTGATTTTTCTGCATCCGCGCGATGACCAGGGCAACACGCCGCTGTTCACCGCCGAGTGGAATGATGACTTCCACAATGCCGCCCACGTATTTGCCACCGGCGAAACGCACGCCTACTACCAGGATTTTGCCTTTGAGCCGGAGAAAAAATTCGCCCGGGCACTGGCGGAAGGCTTTGTCTACCAGGGCGAGATTTCGCTGCAAACCGGTGAATCCCGCGGGGTGGAGTGTCAGACGCAGCCGCCGCAGTTCTTCGTCGATTTTATTCAGAACCACGATCAGACCGGGAATCGCGCCCAGGGCGAGCGGCTTATCACCCTGGCCGGTGCCGATAAGACGCGGGTGCTGCTTGCCGCGCTGCTGCTTTCCCCCCATATCCCGCTGCTGTTTATGGGCGAGGAGTTTGGGGAAACGCATCCGTTCCTGTTTTTCACCGATTTTCACGGCGATCTGGCAAAGGCTGTGCGGGAAGGGCGCGCAAAAGAGTTTACCGGCCACGCCGGGCACGATGAAACCGTCCCGGACCCGAATGACGTGAACACCTTTGTTCGCTCAAAGCTCGACTGGAATAAGATTGCCACCGAGGAAGGTAAAACGTGGCTGCGCTTCACGCGCCACCTGCTGACGCTGCGTCATCGCCATATCGTTCCGCTTCTGCGTCATGGCGGCACCGTTCAGGGCAAGGTGATCAAGACCGCGCCCGGCATGGTGGCGGTGAGCTGGCGCTTCCCGTCGGGGACGCTCTCTCTGGCGCTCAATATCGGTAGTAAACCCGTCGCGCTGCCCGTTCTCGCGGGTGAGACGCGCTTTGCCAGACCTGAAGTCACAGACGTTTTACCGCCGAACGGTATCGTCGTTCGCTTTGCTGATGGAGAAGCATCGTTATGATCCCTTCCGCCACGTACCGTATTCAGTTCCGTAACGGCATGACCTTTGACCGCGTTGCGGCGCTGGTGCCGTATCTGAAAGATCTCGGCATCAGCCATCTCTACGCGTCGCCCGTGTTTACCGCCGCAGCGGGTTCCACCCACGGCTATGACATCACCAACCCGAATGAAATTGACCCCGCGATTGGCGGACGAGACGGTTTCGACCGCATGGCCGCGGCGCTTAAGCAGGCCGGTATGGGGCTGATTCTGGATATCGTCCCGAACCATATGTCGACCTCGTTGGAAAACCCCTGGTGGCGGGACGTGATTGAATACGGCCAGCAGAGCCGCTATTTCCGCTATTTCGATATCGACGGGTCGCGCCCGCTAACGCTGCCGTTTCTCGGCGACACCTTTGAAGCGGAGCTGGAGAAGGGTGCCATCACCCTAAGACGTGACCCTGTCACTAAAAAGGCCGCGCTGGTCTACTATGACGCCGAGTATCCGCTCAACCCGGGTACATACAGCGAGGATAAGAGCATCGCCGAACTGCATGACGCGCAAAGCTGGCGGCTGATGTCCTGGCGGGAGGCGCCGAAGCAGCTCTCGTGGCGGCGCTTCTTTGAGATCACCGGGCTGGTCGGCGTTCGGGTTGAAGATGACGCGGTCTTCGACGATTCACACCGGCTGATCCTGGCGCTGGTTCACGCGGGCGTGGTGGACGGCCTGCGCATTGACCACGTCGACGGCCTGGCCGATCCGCTGGGCTATCTGCAGCGCCTGCGGCAGGAAACCGGACCCAACTGCTACATCACGGTTGAAAAAATTCTCGCCCGGGGAGAACAGCTCCCCTCAGACTGGCCGGTATCCGGCACCACCGGCTACGAGTTTATCGCCTCGCTGGCGGAAGTGCTGGTCGACGACGCTAACCTGCCGCGCCTGGAGACCATCCACGACGAGACGCTGGGAATAACGGTCGATCGGCACGCTGAGCTGCGCGATGCCAAAGGCCTGATGACCGACCGCAATTTTGAGGGTGAATTCACCACGCTGCTAAACCTTGCTGACGATCTGGCCCGCCGCAATGAGGTTGCGCTGCCGCGCGAGGATATCCGCCACGCGCTGCGCGAGCTGCTTATCGCCTTTCCGGTCTACCGTACCTACGGCACCCGGGAGGGATTAACCCCGCCGGACGTGGCGCTGCTTAACCGCGTGGTCGCCAGCGTGGAGACGTCTGAAGCGGCGCTGAGCCTGATTGTGCGCATTCTTACCGGCGACCTGCCGCAAGCGTGTCGCGAGTCCGCCGCGCTTTTCAGAACCCGCTTCCAGCAGCTAACCGGGCCGCTGATGGCGAAGTCGGTGGAGGACACGCTGTTCTTCCGCCACAACCTGGAGCTGGCGCTCAATGAAGTGGGCGCCGACCCGACGCCGCGCGCGTTTTCGTTATCCCGCTTCCACCAGGAGATGCGCATTCGCCTCGCCCGTCAGCCCGACGCGCTGCTGGGTACCTCCACGCACGATACCAAGCGCGGGGAAGATGCCCGGGCGCGTCTCTACACCCTGACGGAGGCGCCGGAACGGTGGGGTGACAACCTGGCCCGCTGGCGACAGATGAACCAGACCCAGGTGCGTTTTCTCAATGACGGTACCGCGCCAAACGCCGCCGATACCTGGATGATCTATCAGGCGCTGGCGGGCGTCTGGCCCGCCACGCTGTCACCGGACGACGCCGACGGGCTGAAATCACTGGAAGAACGTTTCCTTGGCTTCCTCGAGAAAGCGCTGCGCGAGGCAAAACAGCGCACCGACTGGATCGACAGCAACGAGAGCTATGAGAGCGTGGTGTTGAGCTACGCGCGGCATCTGCTCTCGCCGGACAACACCCTGTTCCTGCATGATTTCAGCGAGGCGATGCAGCCCTTTATCCGGGCCGGGCTGATGAACAGCCTCAGCCAGACGGTGATCAAGCTGACGGCTCCCGGCGTGCCGGATATCTATCAGGGCAGCGAGGCGCTCAACTTTAGCCTGGTCGACCCGGATAACCGACGGGAGCCGGACTTCCCGACCCTGGTGCACAACCTCAGCGCGGCGGATGCCACGGTGTTTGACAACCCGGCCTGCTGGCGAGACGGGCGCGTCAAACAGTTTGTTACCGCCACGCTGCTGCGGCTTAGACCGCATTACGCCGCGCTTTTCCGCTATGGCGACTGGCTGCCGCTTAAGGTTTCCGGTGAGCGCGAGGAGAACCTGATTGCCTATGCGCGCGTTAAGGACGACGAAGCGCTGATTGTTGCCGTGCCGCGTCTGGTTTTTGGTGTCAACGGTAACGAAACGCTGTGGGTTAATACCACGGTAGCGATACCCGACGAACTGGCCGGGAAGCGCTATCGGGATCTGTTCAGCGGTGGAAGCCGCATTCTGCAAGAGACGCTGGATTTAACGTCAGAAAAGGGATGTGTACTGGTTCTGCTTACCTGCGAATAATCGTGGAGAACGAAAATGGCAAAGGATACTACGTTTGAAATTCGGGCCGGTCATGGCCAGCAGTTGGGTGCTAATTATGACGGGAAAGGGGTCAACTTCGCGCTGTTCTCCGCTCACGCCGAGCGGGTGGAGCTCTGTCTGTTTGACCCGTCCGGGAAAACCGAAATAGCCCGGCTGGAACTGCCGGAATATACCCATGAGGTCTGGCACGGCTATGTGCCCGATCTGAAGCCCGGTGCGCTGTACGGCTATCGCGTCTACGGCCCTTACGACCCGGAAAACGGTCATCGCTTCAACCCGCACAAGCTGCTTATCGACCCCTACGCCCGCGAACTGGTGGGCGATATCGACTGGAACGATGCCCATTTCGGCTATGAGCTGGGGCATGATGAACTGGACCTCAGTTTTGACACGCGCGACAGCGCGCCGTTCACGCCGAAATGCAAGGTCATCGACCCGGACGCCTTTGACTGGCAGGACAACAGCCGGCCCAACGTGCCCTGGCCGCATACCGTTGTCTATGAGAGCCACGTGAAGGGCTTTACCCAGATGAACCCGGCCATTCCGCCCGAGCTGCGCGGAACGTTTGAGGGGATGGGGCACAAAGCCTCGGTCGACTACATCAAGAGTCTTGGCATCACCTCGGTGGAGCTGCTGCCGGTTCACTGGTTCCCTGACGATCAGCACCTGCTCGACCGTGGCCTGAAGAACTTCTGGGGCTATAACACGCTCGGCTTTTTTGCTCCGGCGTCGCGCTACTACGGCCCGGCGGGGATCCAGGGCTTTCGCGACATGGTACGCGCGTATCACGATGCGGGCATCGAGGTGATTCTGGACGTGGTGTATAACCACACGGCGGAAGGAAATGAGCTTGGCCCCACGCTCTCGTTTAAGGGGATTGATAACTACAGCTATTACCGCACCCTGCCGGACCAGCACCGGTATTACATCAACGACACCGGGACGGGAAACACGGTGAACACCTCGCACCCGCGCGTGCTGCAGATGGTAATGGATTCCCTGCGCTACTGGGCGGAATCGATGCACATTGACGGTTTTCGTTTCGATCTGGGGACGATACTGGGTCGCGAGCCCGAAGGGTTTGACCCGCGCGGCGGTTTCTTCGATGCCATATCGCAGGATCCGGTGTTATCGAGGCTAAAGCTGATTGGCGAACCCTGGGATATTGGCCCCGGTGGATATCAGGTCGGCGGTTTCCCGCCGGGCTGGGGGGAGTGGAACGACAAATACCGCGATACCGTCCGCGAGTACTGGAAGGGCGATAACGTCTCCACCGACTTTGCCGCCCGTCTGCTCGGCTCCGGGGATCTGTACGATCTGCGCGGGCGTCGTCCGTGGGCCAGCGTCAACTTCATCACCGCTCACGACGGCTTTACGCTGAATGACCTCGTGTCGTACAACGAAAAGCATAACGCCGACAACGGCGAGGACAATAACGACGGGCATAATGATAACCGTTCTTACAACTACGGCGAGGAAGGGCCAACCGAAAATCCGGACATCATCGCCACCCGGGAGCGGCAGAAGCGTAACTTCCTGACCACGCTGCTGTTTTCCCACGGCACGCCGATGCTGCTGGCGGGCGACGAGTTTGGCCGCACGCAGAAGGGCAATAACAATGGATACTGTCAGGACAGTGAGATCTCGTGGATCGACTGGAAGGGGCTATCCGAAAACGACGCCGCGCTGCGTGAGTTTACCCGACGGCTCATTGGCCTGCGCGCATCGCAGCCGTTATTGCGTCGTGAAAGCTGGCGCGACGGGCTGGAGATCCGCTGGTTTAATGCCGGAGGCGGTCCGCAGCAGACCGAGCAGTGGGATGAAGGCTCGACGCTCGGGGTCTCCATCAGCAGGCCGGATCTCAGGCAGGAGGACGGCATCTGGCACGACGTGCTGATGCTGTTCAACCCGTTTGAAGGCACCGTGCCTTTCCAGATCCCGCAGTTTGGCGAAGGGGGATGGGTGCTGGAACTGTCTACGGCAGATGACGCTGCCGCCGGGACAGCGATCACCGACACCGTAGAATACGAACTGGCTGGACGCAGTATTACCCTCTTCAGACGACCTTAACTTTAGAGTGATGCCGCCGCGCGGGCGGCGGTGTCATACAGGGAGGAGATCGTGCGTAACAGCTGTGCGGTCTCGCCAATCGACTTCCCGGCAATGCCGCTCTCCGCGTGTATCGCAATTAAGCACGCTTCCCGCACGTCCCGGTACTTCATGCACAACGCTTTCCCTTCTTCGGTAGTGGAGAAAAAGAGCTCTTTGCCCGCTTTCTCGCTCGTCACGTAGCCCGCTTTGACCAGCTTTTTCAGGGCGTAGGTCACCACGTGGGTATCTTCCACATTGAGAACGAAACAGATATCGGCCAGCTTTTTCTTGCGGTCGCGGTGGTTCACATGATGCAGCAGCGAGACGTCAAAGGCGCCCATATCAGGCTCTCCGGCTGCGGTCATGCAGCGCACCATCCATTTATTGAACGCGTTGCTGGTCATGATCAGCGCGTACTCCAGCTCTGACAGTTCCGCGCAGCGCTCGGACACCAGATGGCGGGAAGAGACGATCCGGCCATCGTTGATATCGTCGCGATCGGGTGAAGCACTCTTTTTCGAGGTCATAACGTTCCTTAGCCAGAAATGTAAACTCATCGATAAAATAAGAACATTTTATTGATAATTTGTTTACATGTTTTTGAGGTTCAGATATAGCTTTTTAGCGCAGGTTTTGCAAAACCTGGCGAAAAACACAACATCGCTCGCCGCAAATTAAAAAAATAGCCGTCGGCGCGCAACGCTCACTTTGGATAGGGTAAACGTTATGGACGGTACTACGCTGTTGCCGCTGATCGGGATACCGATCGTGGTTATTGGTTTTGCACTGCGCTTCAACCCGCTGCTGGTGGTCGTGGTGGCGGGGCTGGCGACGGGTCTGCTGGTCGGTATGGATTTCGGGATGCTGCTGGAGACCTTTGGCGAAAAGTTCGTGAATAGCCGCTCGCTGGCGACCTTCATTCTGATCCTGCCCGTGATTGGTCTGCTGGAATATTACGGGCTCAAGGAGCGCGCCCAGGCCTGGGTGGCGAAGATCGCCAGCGCCACCTCGGCGCGTATTCTGATGCTCTATTTTGTCGCCCGTGAAGGTACCGCCGCGCTGGGGCTGATGTCGCTGGGTGGTCATGCCCAGACGGTGCGCCCGCTGCTGGCGCCAATGGCCGAAGGGGCGGCGCTGAACGAATACGGCGAGCTGCCGCAGCACATCCGCGACAAAATCAAAGCCCATGCCGCCGCGTGTGACAACATCGCGGTCTTTTTTGGGGAAGATATCTTTATTGCCTTTGGGGCGGTGCTGCTGATCGATGCGTTCCTGAAAGAGAACGGTATTCCGGGCATCGAACCGCTGCATATCGGCCTGTGGGCTATCCCAACCGCCATTGCGGCATTAATTATTCATATGACGCGCCTGCTGCGTCTGGATGCCAGCATCCGTCGCGACGTTATGGCCTGGCGTGCAGAGCAGGGTACACAGGGGGCCGCGCAATGATGACGCTTATCACCATTAACCGCGTGTACTACCTGATTGGCTTTGTCGTGATGCTGCTGGTTGTGATGACCCTGCGCGATCGCGCCAACCCGAAGCGTTTTACCACCGCGCTGTTCTGGTTTTTATTCGGTGGGATCTTCCTGTTCGGTGACCTGATGGTGCAGGAGCTGGGGAAATCGCTGGCGTACCGAATAATCGGCGGGGGCGTTATCGCTATCGCGCTGCTGGCGGGCTTTGGCCTGGTCGGGAAAGGGCACTATAAAATGTCCACCGAGGAGGAGCGCGTCGCGTCGTCTAATCGACTCAAAAACTGGCTGTTCCTGCCCGCGCTGATGATCCCGGTGGTGACGGTTATCGGCACCCTGTTCCTGAAAGGGGTTTCGGTTGGCGGCGTGTTCCTGCTCGACCAGAAACAGCTCACCCTGGCGGCGCTGTGCGTGGCCTGCGTCGCGGCGATCCTCACCGGCTGGTGGCTGACCAAAGGCACGCCGCTGCATGCCATTCGTCAGTCTCGTCGTCTTGTCGATACCATCGGCTGGGCGGTGATCCTGCCGCAGATGCT
This sequence comes from Enterobacter sp. ECC-019, assembly GCF_043974075.1. NCBI lineage: Bacteria > Pseudomonadati > Pseudomonadota > Gammaproteobacteria > Enterobacterales > Enterobacteriaceae > Enterobacter > Enterobacter sp. ECC-019. Next base: position 3,090,630 of record NZ_CP143759.1, on the reverse strand, counting down.
GGCCATGCTCGGCGGCGTATTCGTGGCGGCCAATACCGGTGATTCGGTGCAGAAGGTGGTGAGCCTGTTCGTTAACCCGGATAACCGCTTTATGCTGGTGGTGATTTACTGCGTGGGGATGGCGCTGTTTACCATGATTATGGGGAATGCCTTTGCGGCCTTCCCGGTGTTAAGTGCCGGTATCGCCTTGCCGTTTCTGATCAACGTGCATCACGGCAACCCGGCGCCGCTGCTGGCGATTGGCATGTACGCGGGCTACTGCGGCACGCTGATGACGCCGATGGCCGCGAACTTCAATATCGTTCCCGCCGCGTTGCTGGAGCTGAAAGACAAATATCAGGTGATCAAGATCCAGATCCCGACCGCGTTAACCCTGCTGGTGGTGAACGTGTTTCTCATGTATTTCCTCGTGTTTCGCTAAGGAGCTGTTATGGAATTAACGCAACATCAGGCTGACGCGTTTGCCCGCATGCCTTTGACCTATTTGCGCCAGGAATACCCGAACCACATCATGCACCTGCTGAATGATGATGGCGACGTGCTGCCGCCTCGCGAACTGCACCCGATTTTCTACGGCTGTTTCGACTGGCATTCGGCGGTGCACGGTTACTGGCTGCTGCTGCGCTGCGTGCGCCTCTATCCGGAACTGCCGAGCCGGGACGAGATCGTCGCGCTTTTCAACGAGCACCTGACGGTAGAGAACGTGGCGAAGGAGCTGGCCTATTTCGCCGCGCCATTCCGCGCCTCGTTTGAGCGCCCGTATGGCTACGGCTGGCTGCTGGGACTGGCCCAGGAGCTAAAACAGTCGTCGCTGCCGCAGGCCGCAGGCTGGTACCGGACGCTTGAGCCGTTAACCCGGGATATTCGTAACCGGCTGGTGGATTACCTCAGCAAGCTCACCTATCCAATCCGCGTCGGAACGCACTACAACACGGCGTTTGCCCTCGCGCTGGGGCTGGACTACGCCCGAGCCATAGAAGATAGCGCACTTGAGCAGGCGATTGTGACGGCGGCGGAGCGGTTTTATCGCGCCGACACGCGCTATCCTGCCCACTACGAGCCCGGCGGGGATGAGTACATTTCCGGCGCGCTGACGGAAGCGCTGCTGATGAGTAAGGTGTCGGAGGGCTTCCCGGCCTGGTTTGACGCGTTTCTGCCGGATGTCGCCTCCGTTGCGGCGCTGATGAACCCGGCGGAAGTGAGCGACCGTACCGACCCGAAAATTGCCCATCTCGACGGGTTAAACCTTAGCCGCGCGTGGTGTATGAAGCATATTGCCAAAGCGCTTCCCGCTAACCATCCGGCACAGCAGGCGCTGCGTGAGGCGGTGGCGAAACACCTGACGGCAAGCGTTGAGCATGTGGTTGGCAGCCACTACAGCGGCGGGCACTGGCTGGCGAGCTTCGCGCTGCTGGCGCTGGAGTAAACAAACGAGTCGTCTTTTTTGCCGGGTGGCGCTGCTGTATGACCGGATACATAGGTGACAGATCAGACCGGGAACATAGGTAACACTTTTAGTCTATCCGGAGCACACTCTGGGTTCTTCGGTCATAGTACGCAAGCGTTATTCCGTTAAAGATGATGGCCTCAAGGCCATCATCTTGTTCTTCCAGCATGATGTACTCATCAGTCAGCGCTTCACTCAGGAACACCGTCCCCTTTTTCCCCATGTAGAGTGTCCCCCTCGATTTCACCCTGTAGACCGTACCGCCTTCCGGATAAGCATATTCAGGAACCCTGCCATCCCAGTGACGGCCTGAGGGCTTCCACACCGTTCCGGGCGTTGCACCCGCCAGGGCTTCATGCGGTCTTTCGTGGTTAAATTCTTCCCGGTAGTCACTGAACCACCGCTGTTGTTCTTCCATCGTCATGAAGGTGTTGCCCTGTTTCACTGCACTTTTCAGCGAGCGGTGCATTCGCTCATGACGGCCGTTTTCTTCCGGATGCCCCTTTCTGATACGTTCCGGTCTGATGCCCAGCTTTATCAGCCAGACTGCAAGGCGACTTAACCCGGCAATACCTGTTCCCGCGAACGGCTGACCATTATCCGTTCTCAGGACTTCCGGCAGACCGTACTCCAGGAACGCATCCGTCAGGCACTGCCTGACGAAGGGCTCGCTCTCCCGGTCCGTTCCCCGGCAGCTCAGAAGATACCGGCTGTGATTGTCGGTCAGGGTGAAGGGATGGCAGTATTCCCGGCTCAGCAGCCTGAACTTGCCTTTAAAATCAGCGCTCCAGACCTGATTGTTCTCACTGATGATGGTCAGGGGCTGGCGATTGCCCGGGGTTCTGCGTTTTCGCTTTTTATCCGGAACCAGGCCTTCACGCTTGAGGATATCGCCGATAGTGCTGGCAGCAGGGACGGTAAAATCGACGTGATGATTGAGCAGCCACATCCGCAGTTTTTTGGGACCCCAGTCAGGGTATTTTTGCCTCAGGGCCGTAAGCTGTCCGGCGATATCATCAGGAACCGTCCGGGAGTGGGAGTGTGGCGCGCGCGACCGGTCAGAGAGAGATGACAGGTCAGAGGGATCAAAACGCTGAAGCCATTTATAGCCGGTTTTACGGCTGATGCCAAAAAGACGGCAAAGAGCGGAGAAGGAGTCCGTACCTGCATGGCAGGCACGGATAAAATCAAGGCGTTGCATAGGTCGGGTCTCAGTCCAGGGCATAGCGAGTCTCCTCTTCTATGCCAGTTATAACTGTTACCCATGTATCCGGTCTAAAGTGTTACCCATGTTTCCGGTTCATACCCTGCGCTTACCCGGCCTTGTATTATCCTTCCGTGCAGAAAGAACCGGCCAGTTCTTTCTGCCATGCAGTCCACATGCCGTACCCGGCCTTAGGCCACGAGCCTGTGTTGTAGATCCCTGCAGTGGACTGCACCTTCTCCACAAGTGACAAACCGGACAGTATCATGGACCGGTTTTCCCGGTAATCCGCATTCACAAGGTTGGTTTCACTATGGAACAGGAACTTCACTTTATTGGTATCGATGTCTCCAAAGCTAAGCTGGATGTCGATGTGTTGCGACCTGATGGCCGTCACCGCAGCAAAAAATTTACTAACACACCTAAAGGTCACGAGGAGCTGCTCAGCTGGCTCCGCAGCCATAATGTGGCTCAGGCACATATCTGCATGGAAGCGACCAGCACCTATATGGAAGACGCAGCAGCATCCCTCAGCGATGCCGGTTTCACCGTATCCATCATCAACCCGGCTCTTGGTAAAGCCTTTGCGCAGAGTGAAGGCCTGCGCAGTAAAACCGATGCCGTTGATGCCCGTATGCTGGCAGAGTTCTGCCGGCAGAAGCGTCCGGTAGCCTGGGAGGCACCTCATCCGCTGGAGCGCGCGTTGCGGGCGCTGGTGCTGCGTCACCAGTCCCTGACAGACATGCACACGCAGGAGCTGAACCGTCGTGAGACGGCGCGGGAGGTGCAGATGCCGAGGACCCGGACCTGAAGCACCGGCGAAAACTGCTGGACAGCATACCGGGTATCGGTGAAAAGACATCCGCGGTGCTGCTGGCGTATGTGGGGCTGAAGGACAGGTTCGGTCAGGCGCGGCAGTTCGCGGCTTTCGCAGGACTGACACCGCGGCAGCATGAATCAGGAAGCAGCGTACACAGGGCAAGCAGGATGAGTAAGGCTGGCCATGTCTCGCTTCGCAGGGCGCTGTATATGCCCGCGATGGTGGCGCTGTACAAAACGGAGTGGGGAAAAGCGTTCAGGACGCGTCTGGAAAAGAACGGCAAGGGAGCGAAGCTGATAATCGGAGCGATGATGCGTAAGCTGGCGCAGGTGGCGTATGGCGTCCTGAAATCAGGACGCCCGTTCGATGCCACATTGCATCAGGAAAATGCTTGCGTGGCATAACAGTATCTACATTGTGCAAGCGTAGCGCCGCCGGGCGAATCAGGCTGATGCCCGAACCGCAGGGCGCAGCCTGCTCACGCTAAACAACACCGACCCCGTCGAGGCGATGACGGCTATCCACAGCGCAAAATGCACGGCCCGGTCATGGTCTGATTCGGTCGTCGCAAGCAGCACGCCCACCGCGGCGGCGCCGAGACACTGGCCGAATGTCCTCACAATCGACAACACGCCAGAGGCATAGCTGGCATATTCCCGCGCCACGTTAGAGAGCATTTCCCGGTTATTGGGGCTCTGAAAGCAGCCAAACCCAATCCCGCACACCAGACTGCGCAGGCAGATATTCCATGCGGAAGGGCTGTCCGGCAATGTCGCCAGCAGGACCAGTCCACCGACAAAAACCATCAGCCCGATTGTCGAGATCAGCCGCGCGGAAATCGTATCTGCCCAGCGTCCCGCGTGCGGCGCAATCAGCACGATGCCAATCGGCCACGGGGTGAACAGCAGCGCGGAGACCACCGGGCTATAGCCATACACGCTCTGAAACAGGAACGGCAGCGCGACAAAGGTGATGCCCTGGCTCACAAACGAGGCCAGCGAGGTCAGGGCTGCGAGGGTGAAGCGTCCGTTTTTGAACATGACGGGCGGCAGGATGGGACTTCGCGCACGCCGAATCCGCCAGATAAAGGCGAGGGTGCTGGTCAGCGTAAGAATCCCCCAGCCGAGGGCCTCCTGGCTAATGTGTTGCTCCACGCGCTGAAGGCTGTCGGCCAGCATAATCGCTGAGCCTAACAGCGCGGCGGAAAGCACGGCGCCCGGCGCGTCAAAGGGTGAGCGGTCAACGGCCGACTCCCGCGGCAAGGCGCGCCACGCCAGCAGCAGGGCAATACTGCCCGGCACAATATTAATGGCGAACAGCCACTGCCAGCTCAGCGCGTCCAGTATGGTTCCGCCCAGCACGGGGGCAACTGCCGTGCTGGAGGCGATAAGCAGGGCGTGCAGCCCCAGAATGCGGCCAAGCAGTCGACCCGGAAAAACGGATCGCAGGATCGCCGGGGCGATACTCAGCGTGGCCGCGCCGCCGATGCCTTGCAAAATACGCATGCCGATCAGCATTTCTGGCGTGGTCGCCAGCGCGCAGCCGAGCGAGGTGAGCGTAAAGGTGGCAAGCCCGGCAAGAAACACCGGGCGATAGCCCACGCGCGCCGCCAGCGCCGCGAAGAGGGCTAACGTCATTGCCGCTGCCAGCAGGTAACCGTTGGCGAACCAGACCGCCACGTTCGCGGTGACCTGCATCGCCGTTGCCATGGAGGGTAGCGCGATGTTGATCATGGTGCCGTCAAAGACGCCCATCAGCGTGGTGGTCATGACGGCGGCCATCACCCTGGCGCGTTCGTGCCCGGGCAAACCTTCATCGCCGGGCTGGTTTGAAAATAGCGTCATCGTCGTTACTCCGGATAAGAATAGTAATGACGAAACTATAATCATGCGGTATACAGGGCGGAAGACGCATTAGCTGCACTTAATCGTTGCATATAACGCCTTATCTGAGGAGCCATCGTGTCCGATCCTGACTTTAACCTTCTGGTTGCACTCGACGTTCTGCTCGCAGAAGCCAGCGTGGCGGGCGCGGCGCGACGTTTGAACCTCAGCACCTCCGCCATGAGCCGCACCCTGAGCAGGCTGCGGGAGGTGACCGGCGATCCTATTCTGGTGAGGGCCGGGCGTCATATGGTGCTGACGCCCTGGGCCGAAGCCACGCGGGACCGCGCCAGAAGCGCCGTGCATGAGGCGAGGGCGGTGCTACAGCCCTCCACCGACGCGCTGAAGGTGGAAAATCTCGAGCGGCTGTTCACCATCAGAGCTAACGACGGTTTTGTGGTGGCGTTTGGGCCGCTGCTTATTGCGGCGGTGGCGAGCGTTGCGCCCGAGGTATGCATCCGCTTCTCTCCGAAACCTGAAAAAACGTCGCGCTATTTGCGCGAGGGGCTGGTCGACCTGGAGATCGGCGTGCAGAGCAATATGGGGCCTGAAATACGGCTGCAAAGGCTCTTTCAGGATCGGTTTGTTGGCGCGGTGCGCAAGGGGCATCCGCTGTCACTACAGCCTGACGTCAGCCTTGCCGATTATGTCGCGTGGGGCCACGTGGTGGCCTCACCGGACGGATCGTTATACGGGTTTGTCGATGACGCGCTGGCGGAACGGGGGATGAAGCGCAAGGTCGCCAGCGTGGTGCCCGGATTTCCGACGGCGCTATCCGTGGCGCTGGCGTCCGATTTGGTTGCCATGGTGCCGGCCCTGTACCTGCTCAATCAGCCGATGAACGAGCGCGTACACGTCTTTGAGCTGCCGTTTAAAACCCGGACCATTACGGTGTCACAGATGTGGCATCCGCGTATGGAAAGAGATCCGGGGCATCGATGGCTCAGGGAAAAGGTACTGGAAGTGTGCCGGGCCGTGCGCTGACGCTCAGGCCATTTTTCCCGGTACGGAGAGGATGAAGCGTGTCGACACCTCATCCGATTCCACGCGGACTTTCCCATGGTGCGCGGTGACGATGGACTTCACGATGGCAAGCCCGATCCCGCTGCCTTCGCCTTTGCGCTGTCTGGACGGGTCGACGCGATAGAAACGGTCAAACAGCTTTGGCAGATGCTCTTGCGGGATCGGCGTGCCTGGGTTTTCTGTCATCAGTTCAACGTCGTTATCCTGATTTCTGATGGAGACCGTCACCGTTTTGCCCGCTGGGGTATAGCGCAGGGCGTTGGATAACAGATTATTGATTGCTCTCCTGAACATCTGAGGATCGCCTTCTATCAGGCAGGGCATCCCGTTAAATTTTAGCGTGATGTTGCGTTCTTCCGCCCAGGCTTCGAAGAATTCGAAGACTTTCATAACTTCGGCACTTAAATCAAACATCACCCGGTCAGGGATCAGCTGGTTATTATCCGCCTGCGCCAGGAAAAGCATGTCGCTGACCATCCGGGTCATCCGGTTGTACTCTTCCAGACTGGAGTAAAGAACATCTTCCAGCTCTTTCTGCGAGCGGTTCTGGCTCAGCGCGATTTCCGTTTGCGTCACCAGATTGGTGATGGGAGTTCTGATTTCATGCGCGATATCGGCGGAGAAATTCGCCTGACGGGTAAAGACGTCTTCAATCTTTTCGATCATATGGTTGAAGGAGATGACCAGCTGTTCCAGTTCAACGGGCACGCGGGAAGGCTCCAGCCGTGCATCCAGGTTTTCTGAGGTGATATTTTTAATGGCGTTGCTGACGTTACGCAGGGGCAAATGTCCCTGACGAACCGCGATGCGAATGACAAGAATAATCAGCAGGCTGATCGCCGCAGCAATCATCAGGAGGTTCTTTTTCAGCGCCTCAAGGTAGTGCAGATGAAAATTAATGGAGAGCCCGATCAGCATAACGTAGCCCTGCGATTTACCCTGCAGCGTCGCCGTTCCTGAAGAGGCGATAATCCGGTACGTTTCCATTTTCATGTTGGACCCGGCGTGCATGCTTTCGGCAGGGTCTTCAACCGTCCAGTGAAACACATCCTGCGCGCGGCGGTGTTCGCTAAAATCCGCCGTGTTCATCGCGGGGCGCAGTGCCGCCCCTTGCGCCGAGCTGAACAGGGTATTTCCCTGCGGATCCAGGAGCAGGACGGCCACGTTGCGGTAGCTGGCGATCGACTCTTTGATCTTGCTGATTTTCTTTTGGTCGGGGTCGACCGGCGATTGCAGTATGCGGTGCATCGCGGTGCTGATTTGCTGCAGGTCGCTGATATCCTGCTCGGCAAAATGCTTTTCAACGGAATGGAGCATAAACCAGGTAAAGGCGAAAAAGGCCAGTATCGTGGAGAGACTGATAAAAAAGGTCAGCCGCAGGGCAAGAGAAAAGGGGCGCCTGGGAAGCTTAACGTGCATCCGGTACCTCCAGCATATAGCCCACGCCGCGCACCGTCTGGATCAGTTTCGGTTCATAATCGTTATCGATTTTCGCGCGAAGCCGCTTTACCGCCACATCAATCGCGTTTGTGTCGCTGTCAAAATTCATGTCCCACACCTGGGAGGCAATCAGGGAGCGGGGAAGCACCTCTCCCTGATGACGCATGAAAAACTCCAGCAGGCTGAACTCTTTGCTGGTTAACAGGATGCGACTTCCGGCCCGGCTTACCTTTCTCGACACGAGGTCAACCGTCAGGTCTGCCACCTGAAGCTGGCTTTCCGCGATCACCGTATTTCCGCGTCTTAACAGCGTCCTTACCCGGGCGAGCAGCTCTGCAAAGGCGAAAGGCTTAATCAGATAATCATCCGCGCCCAGCTCAAGCCCTTTAACCCGATGTTCAATCGTGCCAAGAGCCGTGAGTAGCAGGATGGGCATTCCTTTGCCGCCGGAGCGGAGCATGCGGACAATGTCCCAGCCGTTCACATCGGGCAGCATGATATCCAGAATCAGCAGATCGTATTCAGCGGTCATGGCGAGATGGTAGCCGTTCAGGCCGTTATCCGCGTGGTCCACAACAAATCCCGCTTCGGTTAGCCCCTTACTCAGGTACTCACCGGTTTTAATTTCGTCTTCGACGATCAGTATTTTCATTGTGCTCCCCTGACTGGCTGCTGATGACATTCTAGTGAGCCTGCGACCGTTAACAATGACTTACGCTAAAAATGACAACATTGTCATTATCCTGTCACCCGTTAAACAGGATGCGTTTCGTAGAGTAACCCTAAAACTACTCTGGACTTCATTTGAACCGTTATGTTCCTGTTAAAACGACTAAGCATCAGTACGGTATTTATTCTGGCAGGCTGCGTCTCGCTGGCCCCAGAGTACCAGCGACCGGAAGCACCTGTACCCCAGCAGTTTTCGCTCTCCCGTAACGGCCTGACGCCCGCGGCGGCGGGATATCAGGACACCGGCTGGCGACGCTTTTTTGTCGATCCTCAGATAGCCGGATTGATTACGGAAGCCCTGAATAATAATCGCGATGTAAAAATGGCCGCCCTGAAGGTCGAGGAAGCCCGGGCGCAGTTCAACGTGACGGATGCGGATCGTTATCCTCAGCTAAATGCCTCCTCGGGTATCACCTATAGCGGTGGGCTGAAAAGTGACAAACCCACCACGCAGCAGTACGACGCGGGCATTGCGCTTAGCTACGAACTCGACTTCTTCGGCAAGCTGAGGAACATGAGCGAAGCCGACCGACAAAACTATTACGCCAGCGAAGAGGCCCGTCGCGCGGTGCACATCCTGCTCGTCTCTAACGTTTCTCAGAGCTATTTCAACCAGCAGCTGGCGTATAAACAGCTGCGTATCGCGCGGGAAACGCTGAAAAATTACCAGCAGTCTTATGCGTTCGTTGAGCAGCAGCTGGTGACGGGCAGTACGAACGTCCTGGCGCTGGAACAGGCGCGGGGACAGATCGAAAGCACGCGGGCAGATATTGCGAAAAGAGAGGGGGAGCTGGCGCAGGCCAATAATGCCCTGCAGCTGGTCCTCGGCACGTATCGCGCGCTGCCGGACGACAGCGGCATGAACGCCAGCGACGTTGCGCCGGTAAAACTGCCTCCCCATCTTTCCTCAGCGATACTGCTGCAGCGCCCGGATATTATGGAAGCGGAGTATCAGCTTAAAGCGGCCGATGCGAATATCGGCGCGGCACGTGCTGCCTTTTTCCCGTCCATATCACTCACCAGCGGGCTTTCAACCGGCAGCACGGAGTTGTCCAGCCTGTTCACATCAGCTAGCGGGATGTGGAATTTTATTCCTAAAATCGACATTCCCATTTTTAATGCGGGCAGAAATAAGGCCAACCTGAAGCTGGCCGAAATTCGCCAGCAGCAGTCGGTTGTGAATTACGAACAAAAAATTCAGTCCGCCTTCAAACAGGTTGCCGACGCGCTCGCGCTGCGTGAGAGCATTAACCAGCAGCTTGCTGCGCAGCAGCGGTATCTTGATTCGCTACGCGTCACCCTGCAGCGGGCCAGAGGATTATATTCCAGCGGCGCGGTCAGCTATATCGAAGTGCTTGACGCGGAACGTTCTCTTTTCTCCACGCAGCAAAATATTCTCGACCTTATTTATGCCCGGCAGGTTAATGAAATTAATCTCTTCACCGCGCTCGGCGGCGGTTGGGTCGAATAACGTTATTTAATTAAACAGGAAAATAAACATGCGCAATTCACTTAAGGCTGTTGTATTCGGTGCCATCATTATGTTTTCTGCCGGTATCCAGGCTGAGGTTCATCAGCACGAGGGGATGAGTGCTGCCAGCGAAGGGACCACAGAGCAGCTCATCACCGGGACCGGCATCGTGAAGGACATTGATCTCACGAATAAAAAAGTCACGATTTCTCATGAGGCTATCCCGGCGATTGGCTGGCCCGCGATGACCATGCGTTTCACCTTTATTCAGGCTGACGAGAGTATCAATGCCTTAAAAGTCGGCAGTCACGTTGATTTTTCGTTTGTTCAGCAGGGCAATATCTCTTTACTGAAGAGCATTAAATAGCGAGAAACGGCATGGCCTCATTAAAAATAAAATATTCTGCCATGATAGTCAGCAGCCTAATTGCGGGAGGGCTAATATCGGTGACGGCCTGGCAGGCTCTTCATTCATCTGTAAAAACGGAAAATAGCGCACCAGAAAGAAAGGTACTTTTCTGGTATGACCCGATGAAGCCAGACGTTAAATTCGATAAGCCCGGTAAATCGCCGTTTATGGATATGGATCTGGTACCGAAATATGCGGATGAAAACGAGAATAAAAGCAGTGCCGGTATCCGTATTGACCCGACACAGGTTCAGAACCTGGGATTAAAAACGCAAAAGGTGACGCGCGGAACGCTGAATTATGCCCAGACCATCCCGGCTAACGTCAGCTATAACGACTATCAGTTTGTCATTGTGCAGGCGCGCGCGGAAGGCTTTGTGGAGAAAGTGTACCCGCTGACGACGGGCGATAAGGTGAAGAAAGGCACGCCGCTTATTGATATTACCATTCCTGACTGGGTAGAGGCGCAGAGCGAGTTTCTGCTGTTATCCGGCACCGGCGGAACGCCAACGCAAATAAAAGGGGTTCTGGAACGGCTTCGCCTGGCGGGTATGCCGGATGAGGATATTCAGAGGCTGCGTGCGACCCGCACTATCCAGACCCGGTTTACCATCAAGGCGCCGATCGACGGAGCGATCACGGCCTTTGACCTGCGTACCGGCATGAATATTTCCAAAGATAAGGTGGTAGCGCAAATTCAGGGGATGGATCCGGTCTGGATCGGCGCGGCAGTGCCTGAATCCATTGCTTATCTGCTGAAAGATACCTCGCAGTTTACCGTTTCGATACCGGCTTATCCGGATAAATCCTTCCCGGTTGAAAAATGGAGCCTTCTGCCGAGCGTGGATCCGACCACCCGTACGCTGCAGGTGCGCCTGCAGGTCGCTAACAAGGATGAGCTGCTGAAACCGGGCATGAACGCGTACCTGAAGCTGAATACCCAAAGTCAGGAAATGCTGCTGATCCCCTCCCAGGCCGTTATCGATACCGGCAAAGAACAGCGCGTGATTACGGTTGATGCGGACGGGAATTTTGTCCCGAAAAGCATCCACGTTCTGCATGAATCTCAGCAGCAGTCCGGCATTGGTAGCGGACTGGAAGAGGGGGAGTCGGTGGTGGTCAGCGGTCTGTTCCTGATTGACTCGGAGGCCAATATTACCGGCGCGCTGGAGCGCATGCGTCACGCTGAAGCTGCTGACGGCGCGCATTCTGGCCATTAAGGAGACGATGATGATTGAATGGATTATCCGGCGGTCAGTCGCCAACCGTTTCCTGGTCATGATGGGGGCGCTGTTTCTCAGCGTCTGGGGGACATGGACCATTATCAACACCCCGGTCGATGCCTTGCCCGATCTCTCTGACGTTCAGGTGATTATCAAAACCAGCTATCCCGGCCAGGCCCCGCAGATTGTCGAAAACCAGGTGACCTATCCACTGACTACCACCATGCTCTCAGTTCCCGGCGCAAAGACCGTGCGCGGTTTTTCGCAGTTTGGCGATTCGTACGTGTACGTCATTTTTGAAGATGGCACCGATTTGTACTGGGCCCGTTCGCGCGTGCTGGAGTATCTAAATCAGGTTCAGGGCAAACTGCCTGCCGGCGTGAGCTCTGAAATTGGTCCTGATGCCACCGGCGTAGGCTGGATATTTGAGTATGCGCTGGTGGATCGCAGCGGAAAACACGATCTCGCAGAGTTGCGCTCATTGCAGGACTGGTTCCTGAAATTTGAGCTGAAAACTATCCCGAACGTGGCCGAAGTGGCCTCCGTCGGCGGCGTGGTGAAGCAGTATCAGATCCTAGTCAATCCGTTAAAACTGGCTCAGTACGGCATCAGCCTGCCGGAGGTTAAGCAGGCCCTTGAGTCGTCTAACCAGGAGGCAGGAGGATCGTCAGTTGAAATGGCGGAAGCGGAGTATATGGTCCGGGCCAGCGGCTATCTGCAGACGATGGACGATTTCAATAACATCGTCCTGAAAACCGGAGAGAGCGGGGTACCGATTTACCTTCGTGATGTTGCCCGCGTACAAACGGGGCCGGAAATGCGGCGCGGTATTGCCGAGCTGAACGGGCACGGGGAAGTTGCGGGTGGCGTGGTGATCCTGCGTTCGGGCAAAAATGCGCGCGAGGTCATTACGGCGGTGAAAGATAAGCTGGAGACGCTGAAGGCCAGCCTGCCGGAAGGCGTTGAGATTGTGACGACCTACGATCGCAGCCAGCTCATCGACCGGGCAATCGACAACCTGAGTTCCAAGCTGCTCGAAGAGTTTATCGTGGTGGCCATCGTCTGCGCGCTGTTCCTGTGGCACGTTCGCTCTGCGCTGGTGGCGATTATCTCTCTGCCGCTTGGCCTGTGTATTGCCTTTATCGTCATGCATTTCCAGGGACTGAACGCCAATATCATGTCGCTGGGAGGCATAGCCATTGCGGTCGGCGCGATGGTGGATGCCGCCATCGTCATGATTGAAAACGCGCACAAACGGCTGGAAGAGTGGGATCACCAGCATCCGGGAGAGCAGATTGACAACGCCACGCGCTGGAAGGTGATCACCAATGCCTCTGTCGAGGTTGGCCCCGCGCTGTTTATCAGCCTGCTGATCATCACCTTATCCTTCATTCCTATCTTTACCCTTGAGGGCCAGGAAGGGCGGCTGTTTGGTCCGCTGGCCTTCACCAAAACGTACTCCATGGCGGGTGCGGCCGCGCTGGCCATCATCGTTATCCCCATCCTGATGGGATTCTGGATCCGGGGTAAGATTCCTGCTGAGACCAGTAACCCATTGAACAGGCTGCTGATTAAAGCCTACCATCCGCTACTGATTAAGGTTCTCCACTGGCCAAAAACAACCCTGCTGGTTGCGGCCTTGTCCATCTTCACGGTGATCTGGCCACTGAGCCAGGTGGGCGGCGAATTCCTGCCGAAGATTAATGAAGGCGATCTGCTGTATATGCCGTCAACATTGCCGGGCGTTTCTCCGGCAGAAGCGGCGGCGCTGTTACAGACCACGGACAAGTTAATCAAAACCGTGCCTGAGGTGGCCTCTGTTTTCGGCAAGACGGGTAAGGCCGAAACGGCTACGGATTCCGCGCCGCTCGAAATGGTGGAAACCACCATTCAGCTCAAACCTGAGAATGAGTGGCGGCCCGGCATGACGATTGACAAGATTATTGACGAACTTGACAAGACCGTTCGGTTGCCCGGCCTGGCTAACCTGTGGGTTCCGCCCATTCGCAACCGGATAGACATGCTTTCCACCGGGATCAAAAGCCCGATTGGTATCAAGGTGTCAGGTACCGTTTTGTCGGATATCGACGCCACGGCGCAGAGCATCGAGGCGGTAGCCAAAACGGTGCCGGGCGTAGTGTCTGCCCTGGCTGAACGTCTGGAGGGCGGGCGCTACATTGATGTCGATATCAACCGGGAAAAAGCCTCCCGCTACGGGATGACGGTGGGCGATGTGCAGCTGTTTGTCTCCTCGGCCATCGGCGGGGCGACGGTGGGAGAAACTGTGGAAGGTGTCGCCCGGTACCCGATCAATATTCGCTATCCTCAGGACTACCGGAATAGCCCGAACGCGTTGAAGCAGATGCCTATTCTGACACCGATGAAACAGCAGATCACGCTGGGCGATGTGGCGGATATCAACGTGGTTTCCGGCCCCACGATGCTGAAAACGGAGAATGCCCGGCCTGCGAGCTGGATTTATATCGATGCCCGCGGCAGGGATATGGTGTCGGTGGTGAACGACATTAAGACGGCCATCAGTCAGAACGTAAAGCTGAGACCGGGCACCAGCGTCTCATTCTCCGGGCAGTTTGAGCTGCTCGAGCACGCCAACAAGAAACTGAAGCTGATGGTGCCAATGACGGTGATGATCATCTTCATTCTGCTGTATCTGGCGTTCCGTCGTGTGGATGAAGCGCTGCTGATCCTGATGAGTCTGCCGTTCGCCCTGGTCGGGGGAATATGGTTCCTCTACTGGCAGGGCTTCCATATGTCTGTGGCAACCGGCACCGGTTTTATCGCTCTGGCTGGGGTGGCGGCAGAATTTGGGGTGGTCATGCTGATGTATTTGCGTCATGCCGTTGAGGCACAGCCGGCGTTATCTCATCGGGAAACGTTCACCGAGCAGGGGCTTGACGACGCTCTTTATCATGGTGCCGTGCTGCGCGTGCGGCCAAAGGCAATGACCGTCGCGGTGATTATTGCCGGTCTGCTGCCCATTCTGTGGGGGACCGGTGCCGGGTCAGAAGTCATGAGCCGGATAGCGGCGCCTATGATTGGCGGGATGATCACGGCGCCGCTGCTATCGCTGTTTATCATTCCAGCGGCGTACAAGTTAATTTGGTTGCGCAGGCATAAAACAAAGACGGCCGTTGGGGAAGATGACAGGGGAGACAATACCTGATAAATTAGCTATTCAATAACCTATTCATAAAGCGATTCAACACCATGATAAATCGATCCGAAACGCTACGACAATTACTGAGGCAAGGTCCTGTGTCTGTAAGGCAACTTACTGATATAATGGGAATTAGCCAACCTACCGTTTCGCGATCGATTAAAGCGCTTGGCGATGAAGTTGTTCGTATTGGGTCCGGTCCATCTATTCACTATGTTCTGCGCGATGCACATCGTGGATTCAGTTCGGCCCCCATCTACCGTATTACGGAAGAGGGTCAGATTAAATCGCTGGGTAAACTCGTTCCGGTTCATCCAGACGGATTTGTTATGGAGCAAACGGACAATATATGCCTCCATAGCGATGGGTTGCCGTGGTGGTTGTTTGACATGCGGCCTCAGGGTTACCTTGGCCGGGCGTATGCCTCCCGATTTTCATCCGAACTTGGCCTGCCTGCAAATCCAGAGAACTGGAGTGACACTGACGTTATCAGGGCCCTGCTGGCTCATGGACACGATGCGGTGGGGAACCTTTTAATTGGTGAACAGGCACGAAATCATTTTGTCGATATGCCGTCGCCTGTTGCAGTGGACCGGGCAACCGCATACCCGTCACTGGCGCTGGCCGTTAGCGCCGGTGATGTGCCAGGTTCCTCAGCAGGCGGTGAGCAGCCGAAATTCTGTACTTACACAGAACGTGGCCACGTCATTGTGAAATTCACGGCGCCGGACGATAACCCTGTAAGTGAACGCTGGCGAGACCTGTTACTGGCGGAACATCTGGCGCTAATGGTACTTGGCGTTGAGACAGAGGTGTTTGATTTTGGCGGACAGCGCTTCCTTGAAATCCCGCGGTTCGACCGTACAGGACCGCTTGGCCGTAAAGGGCTTTTTTCTTTACGTGCGCTCGAGGCTGAGTTTGTCGGTCGGGCAAGAGAAACCTGGCCGGTACTGGTAAACGAGCTGGCAAAGCAGGGCTGTGTTCATCAGGATGCGGTCACCAGCACGTCAAGGCTTTGGGCGTTTGGCATGCTGATCGGCAATACCGACATGCACCACGGTAATCTGTCGTTTATCAGTTCCCATGGCCGGCCTTATGATCTTGCGCCAGCCTATGACATGCTGCCCATGGGATTTGCCCCGAAGCCAGGAGGCGCGCTGGTTAATACACTTCGTCCGGCCACGCTTATTGATGGGATTGCGGGAGAGACGTGGCATGAAGCACTGGCGTTGGCTGAGCGCTTTTATGCACTGGCCAGCGGCTGCAGCCGTTTTTCTGCCAATTTTGCGCCATGTCTTGCAGCATTGCGCAGCCATCTGGATGAGGCGAGATTAAAGGTGTCACGTCTTGGATGATGAGTACGGGATTTTTACGGGATGCATACTTAGTGTGACAAGTGTGCATCCCGTGCTTGTCTGATCGGCCAAGGAAGAGGGAGCTTTTAATGGATAAAGGCGAGATGTCATTGGAGGTATTGAAGTTGGGGTTACGACTATATCTTATTTAACATAATATACATTATGCGCACTAACGTCAGGTAACGAGGATTGTAGCCAGATTGGTGCAGTAGTTAGTTCGCATAACAGTTGGATTGTCTTATGTGTTTATCGATCAGATTTCTTGCAGGTCTATTATGTCGAAGTCCGTATCATTGCCCGTAACTCGCCAGATTTTGTCCCCGGTGTTAGCAAACCAGCCTTCTTGGACCTGAGCCCTGACTTGCTCGCGAGTCAATTTTTGATAATTTAAGCTGTCACTGCTCCATGTCATTGTTTCATACTCGCCATCTTTGGCCCAGCTTTCTTCATCGGTAATGATCATCTTCTTTTTTTTCCGCTCAGATCTGGCAGTAGCCTCAGCCTGGTTAATGGCTTGAAAAACTTCAGACCTTGTTAACGTTATAACTTCAGCCCTTACGTGGTATATCGGTATGTCTACAGTTCCTCCACACCGGCAGACTAAAGTTGGGTTCGTATATTTCAAGGGAGCGACCAACACTTCGGCTTGCCCGATGTCAACAGGTTTGGGTTTGCCCTCGGGTTTGGTGTTGTTCGGATACGACATCGCAATCATCGGATGGTCCGGCGGTACTACAACTTCCAAAAAAACACCGACTGTCCCTTCGCCGGGTTGTGCAAATCCGAGAGAAGTCTCGGGTTGCCAAGAAAAACTAGATGGTAATTGATCGCTGTACGTCCCGATGTTCGCTAACATAGCCTCTGCCGATTCGGGCCTTTCTATCACGAAGCCGCGAAAAAGGGATGTGTTTTTGACTCTAGGCGCTCTGACACTAATCACATCCGAGAGATTATAAAAGCTTTCCGTAAGACCCTTTGTTACCGTATATTCTTCATCTTCCATATCAGTTTTGATACCTCCAGTGTCGGCCCTCTTACCTGATAATGAGTGAGTACCTCCGCCGGTGATCGAACGGATCCAACTATTCTCAGTCTCTTCGCCGAATTTACCGAGACCTTCATGAATAATGCCCAGATGTTCCTCGGCAATTTTCATGTCAATTGCCAGGGAAATCATAGTTCTGGAGTCAGGTGCAATATCGTCTCGTTGCAGCAGCATTTCGAGGTATTCTCGGGATACATTGTCAGTTTCGATGCCATATCCGGAATCAATTATACCTTTACGTAAGAAAGAGACCCCAATCCACATGCCCTGGATAGGAACATTCGCGTTATTTCTTTCTTTCTGGGTCGGCTGATGTTGTTTGGTCGAGCGATTGTCTACCATGGGCCGTAATTGGGCTGCTTGCTTTGCGCTAGGACTATTGCTCACCATCTCTTGCATTTTTCTTTGTGCAATAACCTCAGGGCGATTATCCACAAATTGAAATATAGACTCACCACCTCTCTGCTTCTGAAACACAGCATTTGTCGCCGATTGGCTTTTATTTTCTTGTTTTTTACCAGCGTGAGTATTCAATCTCTAAGCTCCTTAACTTACTGATGATGCTGAAGAGTAGGAAGGAAAATGACAGTTTATTAGGAGGTCGACGCCGAAATCACAGATTTTTCCGTAACCACAGTTTCAGCGCGGCAACCAACGCATCCAGGTCAATAATCTCATTGCTGCTCTGGAAAGTGTAATGCCCGTTCAACAAAATGTGCAGCTAGGCCACCGGAGATATCCGTGGCAAAGACTCAATGCCTTTGGCATTCCCATCCGACTTCCAGTCGTCCCAGCAAACGTGACAAGCATGAATGGTACCCAGCTTCAGCGAACCGGCGGTTCGCATCATCTCATCCCACTGGTTCTCTGCCTTCGACAGATCTGCACATCCTCGCGCTAGCGGTTACACTCTTAACGTACGTTTTCGTTCCATTGGCCCTCAAACCCCTGGACATCCTTGGCCTGATGATAATGGCATCTGAGTGTGTCTTCTCTTGAGAGCATTCCTGAGGCTTAAAGCAGACTGCCTGCCAGCCTGTGAGCACAGGCTGGCTATCAGAGAGTGTCACTCTGAGGTCAACACAACGGAGACCCCCTTTTCCGATACCGCACGGATCCACTCCATATCGGTATTGTCTTCAACGACAATGGTATTCACAGATGACACATCGCCAATCACAAACGAAGACGCTGTGTTGATCTTTTCCGGAGAAGCCAGGACAACCGTCTCCGCGGCTCTGCCTGAAAATGCACGTTTGATGCACGACTCTTCGAAATCACCGGTGGTCAGCCCTGCATCAGGATGAATACCGGTCACGCCCATAAAAAACAGATCTGCATGAATATTCGCGATGCCTTCGATGACCGCAGCGCCGACCGCAACGATAGAGTGCTTATACAAGCGACCGCCGATCAGAATCACCTCAATGGACGGATGATCGACAAGCCCCAGGGCAATGCTCGGGCTGTGCGTAACCACCGTGATGCGTAAGTCTGCCGGTAAAAACGTAATCAGCTCCGAGGTCGTCGTCCCACCGTCGACGATCACCACCTGGCCTGATGAAATCAGCTGCGCGCCTTTGCGGGCGACCCGTTTTTTCGCATCCATTTTCACGGATTTTCGTTCAGCAAAGGGAGCAATTGCGGAAGATGCCGGAAGCGCGCCGCCATGAACTCGCTGCAAACGCCCTTCTGCCGCCAGCTCGCGTAAATCTCGCCTGATGGTGTCTTCAGAGACGTTAAAGAACATGCTGAGTGCTTTTGACTGGACCTGACCTTCGGCGCTGAGTTTTTCAAGGATCAATTGTTTTCGCTGACTGGTGAGCATCATGAATTCCCGATGTTGCATGTTTTATCTTGAAACTACACGATAATGCTGTTTATGATAATTACTCTACGTAAGGAGGAGCAAACGTGCAATCAAAACGTGCAGATGTGCGCATCATTAACAGTGAAACGCTGTCAGATAACTGGTACGTCCTTAAAAAATACAGCTTCGACCTGCAGCGACGTGATGGCGAGTGGCAACGTCAGCATCGGGAAGTCTACGACCGTGGGAACGGCGCGACGATTCTGCTCTACAACCGTGATAAAAAGACGGTGATCCTGACTCGCCAGTTCCGCTTCCCCGTCTTTATCAACGGCCATGAGGGTGATTTAATCGAAGCCGCTGCGGGGTTGCTGGACAATATGGATCCCGAAAGACGCATAAAAGCAGAAGCGGAAGAAGAGACGGGATTCCACGTTTCACGCGTGCAGAAAATCTTTGAAGCCTATATGAGCCCGGGTTCCGTTACGGAAAAGCTCTATTTTTATCTTGCCGAGTACCATCCGAAAGACAGAACCGGCGCAGGCGGCGGGATCAAGGCGGAAGGAGAAGATATCGACGTGCTGGAAATGACGCTTGAAGAGGCATTACGCGGCATTGAAACGGGTAAGATTGTCGACGGGAAGACTATCATGCTGCTTTATCATGTTGCGCTGAAAGGCATTCTCTAGCCTGCCGTTCTTCGGACACCTGCCGCCGTGCAGGTGTCTGCCTGTGCTATTCTTGCAGAAGCCTGCAAAACGGAGAACCGAAAATGGCCGACTGGAACCCTTCTCTTTACCTGCAATACGGCGCGGAAAGAACGCGTCCTGCCGCTGAACTGCTCGCCAGAATTCCGCTGGATGAGGTCTCCACCCTCGCGGATTTAGGCTGCGGGCCAGGAAACAGCACGGCGTTGTTGAAGCATCGCTGGCCATCGGCACACATCACCGGGGTCGATAACTCCCCAGCAATGCTTGAGGAAGCACGCGGCGCGTTACCCGACTGCCATTTTGTTGAGGCCGATATCCGCCAGTACAAGCCTGGCCAGCCGCTGAACCTGATTTACGCTAACGCATCGCTACAGTGGATCCCAGACCATTACGATCTCCTGCCGCACCTTGTTTCCCTGCTCACGCTTAACGGCGTATTAGCGATCCAGATGCCTGACAACTGGCTTGAGCCCACTCACGTAGCGATGCGCGAAGTGGCGCTGGAGCAAGACTACCCTGACCGCGGTCGCGAGCCTCTGCCGGGAGTGCATGCCTATTACGACATCTTGTCGGAGGCCGGCTGTGACGTGGATATCTGGCGGACAACCTATTTCCATAAAATGAGCTCCCACCAGGCCATTATTGACTGGGTAAGCGCCACCGGTTTGCGCCCGTGGCTCCAGGAACTGAATGAGAGCGAGCAGAAACGGTTCCTGAAACGCTACCATGAACTGCTGGAAGAGCAGTATCCACTCCAGGAAAACGGGCAGATACTGCTGGCTTTCCCGCGGCTGTTTATTGTGGCTCAGCGTCAGCCCTGATCGGGGCTATGAACGGGCCTCTTTGAGCAGCTGCTTGATGACCTTTTCCTGCTGCTCATAATCGCCTTCGCCAAAGGCGGTATAACGCAGCTGGCCTTTGGCGTCGAAATAGTAATGCGCTGGCCAGTACTGGTTCCCGAAAGCGTTCCAGATTTGGTAGTTATTATCCGTCACCACCCGGTACGGCAGCTGCCACTTATTTACCGCGTTTTTCACCGAGGCGAGCGGTTTTTCCCAGGGGTATTCCGGCGTGTGAACCCCTATCACGACCAGCCCCTGCGACTGATATTTTGTGGCCCATTCTCGCACGTGCGGGAGCGTATGCTGGCAGTTAATGCAATCCCACGTCCAGAAATCAATCAACACCACCTTACCTCTCAAAGATTCAGACGTGACAGGGTCACCGTTAATCCACCCTGTTCCACCGCTTAACGAAGGCAGCTGACTGCTGGGCTCTGTCATCACGACCGGCTGGAGCTTCACCGGCGCGGCTGTGGGTTTCGCCAGCGTCAGGAGAGTTGTCTCCAGACGATCCGCAACGCCGTTTGCTCCTTTAAGAAGCGAGGTCATTCCTGTCGCGTTAAATACGACAGCCGCCAGCATCATCACGCCCGCCCCCTGCCGCAGCTTTTCCATCAGCGCCGATTTTGCTCTTAACGGCGCTATCAGCGTGCGGCCTCCTAAAACGAGCAGGCTCAACATCAGCGCGCATCCGCTGCCATAGGCCGCCAGCAGCGCGCCCGTCGCAATGGCCGAGTGGCCGGCGATGTTAATACTGAAAATGGCGCCCAGTATGGGCCCGGCGCAGGGAGACCAGAGCAGCCCGACCGCCAGCCCAGCCAGAAAAGCCGATGCCATACCGCGCGTTTTCCCGCTTCGGGCGTTGAGGACGTTTCCCGCGCTGACGGCCGGACCCGCAATACGCTGGGCGAATGACGGAAAAATTAAGGCCAGCGCGGCCGCGGCCAGAATGACGAGGGCGATCCAGCGCCCGACGATGGTTGCCTCTGCGATCCACTCGCTGGCGACGGTGACGACCATCGCCACCAGGGTGAACATCACGATCATCCCCGCGAGCAGGGCCAGAATATGGCGTCGCTGCCCCTGAAAACCGGCGAACAGGAGCGGAATAACCGGGAGCGTACATGGACTGAGCAGGCTTATCATCCCGCCCAGAAAAGCGATTAACAGAAACATAGACACCTCACAATACAAGTCCTGCGACGCTGCAGTGAGGCTATTTCATCGTGCGGATGTGTTCAGGATATGTGTAAAAACGCGGGTTTTGTCTGGCTCTGTATCGCCCTGGCCGGGAGATACAAAGCTGTACAATTATTACCTAACGGCGCGGTAGCGTAATGGAGACGTTCAGCCCGCCTTCGGTCCGGTTCGTCAGGTTGAGCTTTCCTTCCAGCTGAGCGGTAAGCTGTGCGGCAATCGCCAGCCCGAGCCCTGTTCCGCCGGTATCGCGGTTGCGCGATGTTTCAACCCGATAAAACGGCTGTAACACCGCCTCAAGCTCGGCTTCGGGGATCCCCGGTCCGTCGTCCACAATGTGTATGACTACCTCGCTGTCAGACGAATCGTCTATGGCAATCGCGGCACGCTCGCCGAACTTGAGGGCGTTATCCAGCAGGTTGGTCATCACCCGACGAAGCGCCTGCGGGCGCGTGACGATCGGTAAACGGACTTCACCTGCCTGAAACTGCACGTTTTTACCGATGTCCTGATAATCACAGGCGATGCTGTTGATCCAGGCGTTCAGCTCCAGCTTCAGCAAGGTCTCATCCAGAGATTCTGATGACCGGGCATACGCAATGCCCTCCCGTACCAGACGCGACATGTTATCAAGGTCGTTTAAGAGCTTGTCCCGTAGTTCAGGCTGATCCGCCATTTCAATACGAAGCTTCATGCGGGTAATGGGCGTCTGGAGATCGTGCGAAATGGACGCCAGTATCTGCGCGCGCTCCCTGAGATAAGCCTGAATGCGCGCCTGCATTGCGTTGAAGGCATGGGCTGCGCGCTGCACCTCCAGCGGCCCTTTCTCCGTCATTGGCATGCTGGCGGCAGGATCCAGCGAGTCCACCGCGCGGGTAAATTGTGAAAAAGGCCGTATCACCTGCCGCACGGCAATCCAGGAGCAGGCCGCCAGGAGCAGCAGCTGCAGGATGAGCACTACGGGCAGCCAGCTGGCGACCGGCGGCATGCGCGGGATGAGGTCAATGGTCAGCGGCGAGCCATCGCGTAACGTAAGATGCGCCTGGATGTGTGAAATGGCGCCGGGAACGGCGGTGAAGCTGAGCGGATACTCTGCCGCGAGCGTCGCTTTTAAGGTACGGATGGCATCCTGCGAACGCTTATCCGTCGGCGCTGCGCCGGGCTCGCCTGTACCCAGAATATAGCGATAGTTACCCCGTTCAAGCCTCGGAAGCCAGGCCGCGCGCTCGCTGGCCGGTAGCCGGTCTAAAATGGCGACGCTGGTTGCGACGTCATTTTCCAGATTACCGAGCATCACCGTGCGGGCGCTGTGCATTCGTTCAATCATGACCAGCGTCAGGCTCAGGGCGTTAGCCAGCAGCAGACCGGGCAGCACGACAATCAGCAAACGGGCCAGCAGCGAGCGTGGCCAGAACCTCATTCGTTAACCTCTTTGATGGTCACCGGCATCGTAAAGACGTAGCCTTCGCTGCGCACGGTTTTGATATAGGCGGGCGTACGGGCATCTTCGTTCAGGCGCTGACGAACCCGGCTAACCAGCAGGTCGATAGAACGTTCAAACAGCTCGGCGTCGCGTCCCTGCGTCAGGTTGAGCAGCTGATCGCGGGTCAGCACGCGCTGAGGATGGTCAAGGAAAACGCGCAGCAGGCGATACTCCGCCCCGCTGAGCGCCACGATCACCCCTTCCGGATCGATTAAGTGGCGGGCGACGGTATCGAGTTGCCATTCACCGAAAATCACCAGCCGCCCTGCTTCAGTCACCTGTAGATTGGGCGGCATCGTGCGAAAACGCCGTAAAATCGCTTTGATTCGTGCCAGCAGTTCGCGGGCGACAAACGGCTTCACCACGTAGTCATCCGCGCCCATCTCCAGACCCAGGATCCTGTCCGTCTCCTCGTTGCGGGCCGTCAGCATCAGGATGGGCAGATCTTTATGTTTGCCGCTGCGCAGCTGCCGACATAGCGTAAGCCCGTCGTCACCAGGCATCATGACATCCAGCACCACCAGGTCGATATGCTGTTTATCCAGCACGACGCGCATCTCTTTGCCGTTGGCCGCGCCCGTGGCGCGATAACCCGACTTAACAAGATAATCGACAATCAGTTCACGAATATCCCTGTCGTCATCGACGACAAGGATATGATCAATATGCTCCACCGAAATCTCCAGACCGAAGGGTAACGTACTGAAAATAGCACATTTCAGAGCTTGTCAGCGTCAACAACGGCCTTGACGAAATCCTGCGGATCTTCCTGAGGAGGATTGTGCCCCACGGTTGCCCCGAAGGTGCGATGCTCATATTTACCGGTAAATTTACCCGCATAGGCCTGCGGAGCCGGATGCGGTGCACCGTTGTTCCCGCCTTCGATGGTGATCGTTGGCACGGTGATGTTCGGCAGCGCGGCCAGTTTTTGCTCGTAGCTGTCGTATTTGCGCTCGCCTTTTTCCAGCCCTAAACGCCAGCGATAGTTGCTGAGCGTCACGGCGACGTGATCCGGGTTATCGAGGGATTTGGCGCTGGCGTTAAAAACTGCATCGCTAAATTTCCAGTCAGGCGAGGCCTGAGACCAGATCAAACGGGCGAAGTCATGCGTGTTTTTGGCATAGCCCTCAGCACCGCGCGCGGTGGCGAAATAGAACTGATACCACCACTGCTGCTCCGCTTTTGGCGGCAGCGGCTGTTTGCCAATCTGCTGGCTGCTGATGAGATACCCGCTCACAGACACCAGTGATTTAACGCGCTCTGGCCACAGCGCCGCGACGATATCCGCCGTACGGGCACCCCAGTCATAACCTGCAAATACTGCCTGCTTAATATTCAGGGCGTCCATCAGGTTCACAATATCTTTTGCCATGGCTGAAGGCTGGCCGTTGCGCGGCGTTTTTGCTGACAGGAAGCGCGTGGTGCCGTAGCCGCGCAGAGAAGGCACAATCACCCGATAGCCTTTTGCCGCAAGCGCGGGGGCGACGTCGGCATAACTGTGAATATCGTATGGCCAGCCGTGCAGTAAAATAACCGGCTGGCCATTTTTCGGTCCGATGTCGACATAGCCGACATTCAGATCGCCGGCGTTGATTTGCTGCGGATGATCAAAGGCTGCCGCGACATTTGCGCCGGTGACTTCGGCCTGACAGGACATCACGGTGCCAAGAGAAACGGTCAGTGCGAGGGTTGAGTACGCGAGTTTGCTAAACATGTTGGTATCTCCGGTTGAGTACAATTCACGGGGATATAACAACACTGCAATGTATAGCGGATATGTGCGAAAGCGGGTTTATTGCAAGCCTGTGTATGTATCCGGGACGCTGATACAGTGTGATACAAACACAGGCGTTGTCGCCTTAAAGGGAGAGGCGATAGCGCACGTAATCGTCAGCTTCGCCATATTTGTCATAGAGTTTACGCGCCGGGTTGTTCTCCCGGGTGACCCAATACAGTTTTGACCATCCTTCGCGTTTGCCTTCCTCAATCAGGGCATCAATGAGCGCCTTCCCGGCGCCCGCCCCGCGTTCGTTGGCATCAACAAACAGATCTTCCAGGTAGCAGATAGGGGCCGTTGACCAGGTGCCTTCATGCAGAATGCACATCGCGAAGCCGATGACCTTTTGGTCCTTCTCTACCACGCGGCAGAACATCGGTGAATGCGCTGAAAGTGCCCTTTCCCATGTCGATGCGGTGACGGATTCCTCGAGGTAGCAATCATAAAAATGGGTGTAACCATCCCAAAGCGGTCGCCACCGGGAATAATCGTCATCGCATAGAGGTCTTACTGTGACAGCCATGTGTTCCTCACATTACAAATCGATCGCCATTTCAAAACAGCGTAAATCAGCCCCCGCCATACGCGAGTGATGATAGGTTTCGCTCAGCGTCACAAACCCCAGCTTCTGATAAAACGACTGGGCGTTAGGCGTTGCATCCAGCCTCAGGCGGGTTATCCCCCAACTGCGGGCCTCATTTTTTAGCGCCTCGAAAAAGAGGTAACAGCACTGCTACCGGATAAGGATTTTGACGCGGAAGCTCGCTGAGTGGACGCGAAAAATACCGTTCCAGCTCGGGTGTGGAATGATTCAAGAGACGGGTATCACGATGAGTAATAGCCTCCTCTATCTCTTTGCCATGCTGCAGGATATCCTGGAAAACCCGTCCGGTTAAAAGAGACACAAAGCTCATCAATATTTCGCCATTAAAGAAAGGATGCCCATTTCTGGTAGGGAATAAACCCAGCGCGTCTGAACTGAATGTGATAGAGATAAAAATACCAGAACGCAAACAAAAGCATAACGCTTAAATATGGAGATTCGCGGATGACGATACCGACGCTCACGACAGAACGCCTGCTGCTAAAACCGCTGGTTGCCGAAGATGCTGCCCAGATTCAAAAGCTGTATCCGCGCTGGGAGATTGTCCGCTATATGGTCTCTTCCGTGCCCTGGCCCTACCCGGATAACGGCGCGGAAAACTATGTCAACAACGTGGCGCTGCCGGATATGGCGAAAGGGATTGCCTGGTTCTGGAGCATTCGTCGTCGCGAGGTGCCGGACGCGCTGATGGGCATTATCTGCCTGTACGATGTGGAAGATAACAACCGAGGATTCTGGTTGGCCCCGGAGTTTCAGGGCCAGGGATACATGCGCGAGGCCAGCATTGCCGCGACGGCTTACTGGTTCAATACGCTAAACAAATCCGTATTACGCGCCCCGAAAGCCGCCGCCAACAGCCGCTCCCGGCGTATTTCAGACAGTAGCGGCATGCGGCTTATCAGAACGGAACAAAAAGCCTATGTCAGCGGTATGCTGGATTCTGAGCTGTGGGAGATCACCCGCGACGAGTGGAACGCCCGTCAGGTCAGCTGATAATGCCTATCCGGCATCAGCCTTTCCGGAATGTTCTCTTCATCGTTCATCTGCAGCAGATCGCGTTCCATCATGTTGCAGATGGCGTCCAGCGGCAGATCGTTATTCTCA
Source organism: Enterobacter sp. ECC-019 (assembly GCF_043974075.1). Lineage (NCBI taxonomy): Bacteria > Pseudomonadati > Pseudomonadota > Gammaproteobacteria > Enterobacterales > Enterobacteriaceae > Enterobacter > Enterobacter sp. ECC-019. Next base: position 3,063,873 of record NZ_CP143759.1, on the reverse strand, counting down.
GTGCCGAACGGGTCTTCCAGCTCTTCCGCCAGGGTGTCCAGCGAGATAAAGGTGTAGGAGATCAGCGCCGAGACAAAGGGCGTCATGTAGTGCAGGTCCACGACCAGCGCGAAAGGCAGCATGATGCAGAACAGATACACTGTGCGGTGTAATATCAGCGTATAGGCAAACGGCACCGGCGTTGTCGCAATGCGTTCGCACCCGGAAAGGACGATGGACATATCGTTCAGGCGGTTGTTCAGGCTGTGGAACAGGATGTCCGAGAGTTGCCCGTTACGCCGCCGCACGGCCAGCCACTCCCCCATGATCAGTAAAATACGGTTTGCCGGCGAGTTGGCGCTCATCACATGACGTAAATCATCCGGAGCAAGATAGCGAGAGAGTTGCTCGGCGTTCAGATCCCGGCGCAGGGTCATGCGCAGGCAGTTGGCAAAAGCAATCTGCAGGCGGACAAATTCCCCCAGGTGCCGATCGTCGGGCAACGTGTTTTTTACCTCGCGAAACAGCGAGCGCGCCGCTATCATCAGCTGTCCCCAGAGCAGGCGAGCTTCAACGTAGCGTGAGTAACAGGCGTTGTTTCTGAAACCCAGAAAGATAGCGATCGCCACGCCGAGAATGCTAAATGGAGCCACGGTAAATTTGATGCCCAGCGAGGTATACCACGGCAGCATCAGGATAACGGCGATAGAAAGCAGGAAGTTGAGCAGCAATCGGGTATAGATTTTGGGAAGTACCGAACCGTGCCAGACGAAAATAAGTTGTAGCCAGTGCTGTTTAGGACGAACAATCATAGTGAGTTTCAGGAAAGAAAAGAGCGAGGCTATTAAACGTGATCCCCCTCACAGTTGCAAGCATGTTAACGAAACATTGAATTTTCTCGCCTGCTTAGCAATAGTCGCACAGTGTTGCATGTGCTTTTAAAAAAAGGGCCATATAGTATGTTGTAACTAAATAGAGGTGTAATTAAACCCGGCCGAAGCCGGGTCACGTGATCAGCAAAGGTATTTAACCGCTAACCGCTGCGCGCATTCCTTTCAGCAGAATGGCATCCAGATCCAGGGTGACCTGGTCAACAAGACCGGCGACCTGCGTCAGGTCCTGTTCCCAGTGCTCGCTCACGCTCAGCACTGACTGCACCAGGTCACGGGTACTCAGCTGCTGGTCCCGGTGCTGCGCCCAGAGCTGCTGATAACGTTCCAGCCAGAATGCATCATCCTGCACCGGATAGTTTTCCCCGTTACGCTCCGCGCGATAAAACGCGATCAATGCAGCCAGAGCGAACGTCAGACGTGCAGGCAATTGTCCGCCTGCCTTCTGCCCTGCCAGCAGTTGCGGCAGGATGCGGGTGCGGTATTTGGTCATGCCGTTGAGCGCAATGGAAAGCAGCTGGTGTCGGATGTAGGGATTACGAAAACGCCCTGTTACCGCACTGGCGAATGATTCCAGCTCGTCACGCGGCAGATCGAGGACAGGAATAATCTCCTGATAAATCGCTTTCTCGACGAATGCGCAGATCTCTGCATCATTCATCGCCTCGCCCACCGTATCCAGCCCGGCCTGGAATGCCACCGGCACCAGCGCCGTGTGCGCGCCGTTCAGGATGGCGACTTTGCGCTCTTTGTAGGGCCTGATGTCGTCGACAATCAGCACATTTAACGGGTACTTATCCAGACGAAGTTCCTGAGCAAGGGATATCGGCCCCTGGATAACGAACAGATAGAAATGTTCAGCCGTGTCCAGGAACCCATCGTGATAGCCCAGCTCAGCTTCCAGCGTGGCTGCTTCGTCGCGCGGGTAACCGGTCACGATTCGGTCAACCAGCGTCGAGCAGAAGCTGTTGGCGTCGTTTAGCCACCGGATAAAGGCCGCAGGCAGCGCCCACTCCTGGGCATAGCGCAGAACGAGTTCACGTAGTGCATCACCGTTGTAGTCAATCAGTTCGCACGGAATGATGATCCAGCCTTTATCCGCTGCACCGTTGAAGTGGCTGAAGCGCTCAAACAGCAGTCGCGTCAGCTTCGCCGGGTAGCTCACCGCTGGGGCATCGTCGAATCTGTCCCCCGCGTGGTAGCTGATACCCGCTTCGGTGGTGTTCGAGAAAACAAAGCGCATATCCGGGTTGTGTGCCAGTTTCAGAAACGCGGCATAGTCGTCATAGACGCTGATTTCACGGTTAACCGAGCGAATAAGACGGCTCTCACTCACCGCTTCACCCTGTTCGTTCAGGCCGCGAATGATAGTGGTATACAAACCGTCCTGAGTGCTTAGCGACGGCGGGAAGTTGCTCTGAATAGGACGGACGATAACCACACCGGCGTTAAGATCGGTATGTTCATTTAACAGGTCAATTTGCCAGTCGACAAAAGCACGCAGGAAGTTGCCTTCGCCAAACTGAATGATGCGTTCTGGGTATTGAGCACCGGGAAAATCACGACGGTTGAGCGTGTTCACAAGGAGGTTCCTTATATGATTAGTCATACAGCATGATAAGATTGGTACGATAACTTATCAAAACTTAACGACCGGGAACCCTGTTTTGATCAATCCACGGCGTAGTTGTACAAAATAATCATAAGAACTTATAGAACACGGATGTGGCCGTCATGGCGCCGTCCGGCATCAGCACATAGCGAGGGATCTCGCCCACCTTTTGCCATCCGCCGCGCTGGTAAAAGGTCTCGGCCCCGCTGCCGGTGGAGGTATCGAGTACCAGAACCGAAATGTTCCTGGCCCGGGCCTCAGCTTCAAGCGCTTCCATAAGCGCCATCGCGGCCCCTTTCCGGCGCGCTTTCTCGTGAACCAGCAGCTTCGCCACATCGGCGCGATGCGGCTGGTTTTCCGGCTGGTCTGTGATTAGCTGCACTGTTCCGATAACGCCGTCCTGCGGGTCGACACAGGCCAGCACGAGGCGCTCGTTGCGCCCTACGCTTTCAGCAATGCCGCGCCAGAAAGAGCGGCCCTTCTCCAGGCTAAAGGGAAGCATAAAGCTGACGGACGCCCCGCCGTTCACACAGTTTTCGAGGATCCCGGCCAGCGCATCAAGGTGGGTGAGAATTTCGTCTCGGGTGAGATTTTTGATTTGCAGTGAGGTATTCATTGTTTTTCCTTACGTTGAATACCGTCACTGTGCATTTAACATCTTCTTAACGCAAACGGATCGGACATAGGCTTTTGTTATGTCACCGGGCGCGCTGGCGCTGCTGCTTCATGGCATACATCTTTTCATCGGCATCTTTTAACCACTGCTGCAGGTCGTTGACGTTATGATCGAATTCACTTAACCCCCACGAGAAGTGAAGCGACCAGGGGTGAAGCTTCCGGGCGTTATAGCTTTCGACCTGCTCGGCGAGATACTGCATGGCAATCCAGGCACCCTGCTCATCCGTATCCGCGAACAGCACGGCGAACTCGTCCCCGCCAAAACGAACCAGCAGATCCGCTTCACGGAAAGAGGCACGCATCAGTTGTGCCATGGCTTTCAGCGCCTTATCCCCCTCTTCATGCCCGAAGCGATCGTTAATGTCCTTAAAGCGATCCAAATCCAGCCAGCCGAGCGTCAGCGGCTCGGCACGGCGCCGGGCAACGGAAAGCGTGAAACGCACGAGTTGATTAAAGCCCCGACGGTTGAATAACCCGGTTAATTCATCCGTAGTTGCCGCGCTGATGGCAGCAAATTCATCTTCCGCCAGCGCGCCAAGGTCTCCCAGGACGGCGAGGTCGGCGGCCGAAAACTCGCGGGGAGCGTAATCAATCAGGCACAGCGAGCCAACGCTTGCGCCGTCACGCAGGCGCAGCGGGAAGCCCGCGTAAAACCGCACGCGAGGTTCACCGGCCACCAGCGGGTTATCCGCAAAACGATCGTCCTGAAGCATATCCCCCACCACCAGCGGTGCTTCGGTAAGGATTGTATGGCCACAAAACGAGATGTTACGCGGAACGGTGTCGGGTGCCTGACCATCAGCCGACTTCACGATGAGCGAATGCTCATCAATGAGATTGACCATCGCCAGCGGCACCTGGAAAAAACGTTTTGCCAGTCGCGTTAACCGGTCAAACGCCGGGGAACTGTCGATCTCAAGCAGACCTGATTCTCGTAGCGAGTTGAGTCTGTCCGTTTCATTTTCAGGGGTTGCAGGTGCTTTCATAATGTCTCCTGACGTAAAGCGTTACTAAAAGCGTAGCTTAAACAGAGACATTGTCAGTGTTCTGACATCCTGTTAAGCCGCTTACTATTCACGTCAATGCCTTATGACGATTAACGCAGCTATGTTTCACTCCCGGAGGGCGCGGTAATTTGCTCGCCCGCCCCCCGGGAGCTGGTACGGTTTCGACCCGCTTTTTTTGAACGATAGAGATGATCGTCCGCTTCGGCCATGAGCTTGTTGAAGACCTCGGTCAACTGCCACGACTCAGCCTTTCCGCTTCCGAGGCCAATACTGACCGTCAGAAAGAGCGTCTGTTGACGCCATGTAAAAGGATGGCTGGCAACGGTTGACCGGATACGTTCAGCCAGTGCAAAACCGTGCTGTGCGTCGCCTGAATTGACCACCACAGCGAACTCTTCCCCGCCCATGCGCGCCACCATGCCGTCTTCGCCGACAACCTGCTGAACCTGTCGGGCAAACGACGCCAGCACGCGGTCTCCGCACTCGTGGCCGTAGTTATCATTAATGCTTTTGAAATAATCAATATCCAGCAGCATGACGGTCAGAAAACGTGTATGCCGGTACGTCTCTTCATGCTTTAACGCCTCGTAAAGCCCGGAACGCGAGTAGACGTGCGTTAAAAAGTCATAATCCGCCCTCAGCGAAACCTGGCGGATCAGGGAATTAATCGCCGCCATGCTGACGGAGACCATCACCGGACAGATCGCCATCGTGGCGATGCCCAGCCTGGCTGAAAACATCATTGGCGTCGTAAACGGCGTCGCCACGGCAATATTAATAATCGAGTTGGCGACCAAAATGATTTCAGTGGCGCCCGTGATAAACGTCAGCAGACAGGTCGCAGGCAATGAGTAACGAACCGCACACCAGATAAGTGCGGGCAGAGGAAACGAGAGGCTCCCCGCGCCGCCAATCACCACCGACGCGACCACCGAGACGATCAACGCCATCACCGGCAGCAGCTGCTCCAGACGTAATCTGAGTTCACGCCCGGGCATACGTAACGTGAGCATGCAGGGCACAACAAGCACGCCGGTTGAAAACTGCTCGCTAAACCAGTCGGCAAACAGTGGCCAGAAGGTATGACGGTCAATCCCGACCGACCCCACCGCGCCGAGCAAGGCACAAAGCAGCGCGGCAATCAAACAGTAGTTAAACAGGCGCAATGCGTTAAGCGGATCGGGGGTTTTCTTCATCAGCCGCTTGTCGCGCTGAACCAGTACGGCGACGACAACGATAAAGATCATGTTAGACAGGTTGATCACCACTGAGGCCATACCCCAGTTGGTCGTCACCGCGTCGTACAACAGCATTGCGACATAACATACCGCATAGTAATGCAGGCGATTCAGGTAAACATAGCGGGCGAAGATCCCTGCCATGACGCCATTTAGCGGCCAGAACAGCGACAGGGCCTCAACGAGCCGTAATTCCGCCCCCACAAAATAGAATAAGGTGGTGAGGATGAAGATCGTCGATGCATTTCGCAGCGGCGTGTCAACCTGGAACGGCCTGAAAGCGGTAAGAGCAGAACGCATTAAATATCATTCCATATGAAAGCTTATGGCAATTATTGCGGTCGTCAGCATGATCGGGACTAACTTGGGATGCATCTATAACACAAATACCACTGGAGCATAACTCGTCAAATTTAGGCGTTCATCTCCAGCACCAGCCAGTGGCGGATGACGCTGACGATATAATTTTGTTGCGTCGCGGTGAGCGTTACGCCCTGTGGAATGTTATGCCATTTTGCCAGACAGCCCCGACAACAGGTGGCGGTGGCATGCTGGGCGATAAACACCGGGTGACCGCGCATGGGCGTCTGTTTACCGTCGTTTGCGGGGTGCGCGGGCGCAAGGCGCTTTTCGACAAAATCCGCGGCATGCTGGTCAATGGTTTCGGGGCCTTTGTCCCAACAGTACTGTCGTTCCTTATCGCCTAAGCGAAAGCGCGAGCGAAATGTCGATCGCGCAAGCCGGGAGAAGAGAGGATCCAGATCGGACATCAGTATACGGAACGTCCCAGACGCTGGGTCAGTTTCTCCAGAACCGCCACGCCAGCAAGCGAATTTCCCGTTTCATCCAGTTCCGGGCTCCAGACGGCTATCGCCATTTCATGCGGCACAATCGCCACAACCCCGCCGCCGACGCCCGATTTAGCCGGAAGCCCAACGCGCCAGGCAAACTCGCCGGCGTTTTGATACATTCCGCTGGTGGCCATCAGCGCGTTAACCTGACGAGCCTGAAGCGGAGAAACAACCTCCTGATCGAGATGCGGGGCGTGCCCCTGATGCGCAAGGAACAGGAACGTCTGAGCCAGCTCAACGCAGCTCATTTTCAGAGCGCAGTAATGGAAGTAGTTTTGCAGCACTGTCGCCACGTCGTTATGAAAATTACCGAAAGATTTCATCAGCCATGCGATAGCCGCGTTACGGGCGGAGTGTTCAAACTCCGAGCGTGCCACCACCGCATCATAGGCAATATCGTCAACGCCCGAGAGCTGGCGAACAATCTCAAGCATTCGCTGGCGCGGTGCGCTGAGGCGGCTTTGCAGCATATCGCAGACCACCAGCGCCCCGGCATTGATAAATGGATTTCGCGGTTTACCCTGCTCAATCTCAAGCTGAAGCAGCGAGTTAAAAGGCTGGCCGGAAGGATCTTTACCGACACGCTCCCAGATCTCGTCTTCTTCATACTGGCGCATCGCCGCAACCAGACTCAGCACTTTCGAGATGGACTGAATGGAAAAACGTTCCGTTGCATCGCCGGCCTGGTATCGCTGTCCGTCGATGGTACAGATAGCAATCCCCAGCTTATTCCCGCTCACCGAGGCAAGGGCCGGAATATAGTCGGCAACCTTCCCCTTTCCAATTAACGGACGAACCTGCGCCAGAATCTCGTCCAACATCTCATTATGGATGACCGCAGCCACACTTTGCTCCTTGCCCTCAGGCTAAAACGGGCTGCGAGTATAACAGAGGCTTATGTATTGCGTCAGGCGCTAAGACGAAAACGCGAAACGGCCTGCAATAAAAGATCGGATTGCTTTTGCAGCCGCTCAGAGGCATCCGAGGCGTCAGAGACCAGCAGGTCCGTCTGACGGGAGACCTGATTCAGCGCCTGAAGCTGGCGCGTCATCTGGTGAATACTGTCACCCTGACTGAGCGTGGCGGTGGAGATCTCATTAAGCAAACTGCTTAAATTGCCCACCAGACCGGTGACCTGCTGCAGATTCTCTTCCATCAGGGTAACGGCCCGAGAACCGTCTTCAATACCCTGCAGCGAGCGGTTAATAAGCTCCTGAATGGTCTGCGTCGAGTGGCTGCTTTTTCTGGCCAACAGCCCGACTTCCCGCGCGACGACGGCAAAGCCGCGCCCCTGGTTTCCGGCATGGGCCGCCTCGATGGCCGCATTCAGCGCCAGGATGTTGGTCTGAAACGCCACGCTGTCGATCATCGCCACGATCCCGCGCATCTCAGAAGATCGGTCGACGATCGCCTGCATAGAGGCATTGACGGTAGACATCATCTGGTCGCCGCCCACGGCGGCCTGGCGCGCTTCATCGGCCCGCGAGCTGGCGAGCCTGGCATAGCCGGTATTCCCTTCCACATGGCTTTCCAGCGACGCAATATGCGCCGTAACATCCTCAAGCTCTTTCGCCTGGCGCGCTGACTGCTGATACAGCTTCTGATTACCCTCCGCCAGGGAGCCAATGTTCTCCACCATGGTGGCAGTGGCATGGCTGACCTGCGTCACCAGCTGCTGCAGACCGTGCTGCATCGTCGCAATACTGTCGCTAAGCTGCCCTATCTCCCGGTTGAAGCGCATGACGTCCGGCGGCGTGCCGGAGAGATCCCCTGCCGCCAGCCGGTTAATATGCGCAATCAACCGACGCAGCGGCGAAATCACCCATCTGGACATGCCGAACCAGACGGCAACCGCGATGGCGAGCAGCAGCACCGGCGCAAACAGGAATAACGTTTGCAGGCCGGAGAGCTGTGCCATTAGGCTCTGGCGCCCCTGCATGGCCTGCTTCTCGCTTGCCTGCTGATAGCGCGCATAGTTGTCGTTAAAATCAGACTGAAACGCCTGAGCCGGTACGGCAAAAAAAGCGTCGATGGTATTGGTCTTGAGAAGCCCGTCTGCCTGCTCCTTGATCGCGCCGTAGAAAAGCTGATAGCTGTTCACCAGGGCGTCATCTTTCGGCGGATTCAGCGCCAGCCAGGCCTTCCACGCCTGCTGAGAAACCTTCAGCGCCTTTTGCGCATCGTCCATCAGGCTATGCCAGCTTCCGTCGGAACCGGTCTCTTTATCCTGCATAAACCAGACGCCGGAGCGGTTAAGCAGGTCGCTTGCCGCCAGCAGGGAAACGCGGGCCAGATCCAGCTTGCTCTGCTGCTGCCAGGCCAGCAGGTTTTGCTGCTCGTTACGCTGGGCGTCGTTCAGGGAGGCGTTAAGCAGGAATGACGAGGAGAGCTGCAGCGCGGAGAAAAGGCCAATAATGCAAAAGATACCCGTCAGCAGGCCAAAGTGACGAGGGGTGAGACGCTGCGCAATACGGCGAAAAATTTGCGTTAGGTTCATAATTATCTTCATTAACAATGCGTTAGACGCGTGCGAGTCTACGAAATGAAAATGACAGAACCATTGCAGATAAATGACAACGGCCCTCGTGATGAGGGCCGAAATCACAGGCGGGCGATAAGTTACACGCGATCCTTCCACACCGTCTGCACGTTGCAGAACTCGTGCAGCCCAAAGTGGGAAAGCTCGCGGCCAAAGCCGCTTTTCTTCACGCCGCCGAAGGCAACGCGCGCATCGCTGGCGCTAAAGCCGTTGATAAACACGCCGCCGCACTCCAGTTCGCGGGAGAATTTATCCGCAAGCGCTGCGTCAGAGGTGAAGACGGTGGCGGACAGGCCAAAGTCGCTGTCGTTGGCAAGCGTCAGGGCGTGATCTGCGTCTTTCGCAACAGTAATGGCCGCGACCGGACCAAACAGTTCCTGGCGGAACGCCGTCATCGACGGGGTGACGTTGGCCAGCACGGTTGGCGCGTAGTAATTGCCCTCTCCGCTGATCTTCTCTCCGCCCAGCAGCAGCGTTGCCCCTTCGGTCAGAGTGGCCTGCACCTGCTGATGCAATTCATCGCGCAGGTCAAACCGCGCCATCGGGCCAATAAAGTTCTCTTCCCGATCCGGTGCGCCAAGCTTCAGCGCAGAAACGGCCTCGACAAAACGACGGGTAAAGGTCTCTACAATACCCTCCTCGACGATAAAACGTTTCGCCGCCGCGCACACCTGCCCGGTATTCTGGTAGCGACCCGCCACCGCCGCCTTCACGGCAAGATCCAGGTCGGCATCGTTGAGCACGATAAACGGGTCGGAGCCACCCAGCTCAAGAACGCATTTTTTCAGCGCGGCTCCCGCCTGCGCGCCAATGGCCGCACCGGCGCGCACGCTGCCGGTGACGGTCACGGCCGCAATCCGGCGATCGTTAATCGCCTGGCTTACGCCGTCATTGGTGGCGTTCACCCAGCCGAATACGCCTTCAGGGAAACCGGCATCCGCAAAGATCTGTGCAATAAGATCCGCAGAGCCGAGCACGTTTGGCGCATGCTTAAGCAGATAGCTGTTACCTGCCAGCAGGATCGGCACCGCGCCGCGCAGCACCTGCCAGAGCGGGAAGTTCCATGGCATCACCGCGAGAATCGGCCCCAGCGGACGGTATTCAATGACCGCGTTGTGGTTTTCCACCTGCGTAGGCTCCGCACGCAGCATCGCCGGGCCGTGCCCGGCATACCAGTCGCACAGACCGGCGGATTTTGCCACTTCCGCCCGCGCCTGCAGGATAGGTTTCCCCATTTCACGGGAGATTATCTGCGCCATCTCTTCCGCGCGGTTTCGCAGCGCGGCACCGAGATCCCGGAGCTTCTGCGCCCGGTGAGACACGCTTTCACGTCGCCACTGGCGATATCCCGCATCAGACTGAGAAATCGCGCGTTCAACCTCTTCCGGCGTCGCCCAGGGATACGCAGCGAGGGTTTCACCCGTTGCCGGATTAACAGAGAGGGAATGTGTAGCAGATGAATATTTCATGATGTTCTCCACGCATTTCGGTTGATTCATTGTGGCTCACTCTGTTATTTCTTAAAAATGAATAATACTAACCACCTTATTCACGAAACGAGAATGCTATGGACCTAACCCAGCTTGAAATGTTTAACGCCGTCGCGCTGACGGGCAGCATCACCCAGGCGGCGCAGAAGGTGCATCGCGTGCCGTCTAACCTGACGACCCGCATCCGCCAGCTGGAAGCCGATCTTGGCGTTGAGCTGTTTATTCGTGAGAACCAGCGTTTGCGCTTATCCCCCGCCGGGCATAACTTCCTGCGCTACAGCAGGCAGATCCTCGCCCTGGTGGATGAAGCGCGCATGGTCGTCGCGGGGGATGAGCCGCAGGGGCTATTTGCCCTCGGCGCGCTGGAAAGCACCGCCGCGGTGCGCATTCCCGAAACGCTGGCGCAGTTTAACCAGCGCTATCCGCGCATCCAGTTTGCCCTTTCTACCGGGCCATCCGGGACGATGATTGATGGCGTACTGGAGGGAACCCTCAGCGCCGCCTTTGTCGACGGGCCGCTGTCGCACCCGGAGCTGGAGGGCATGCCGGTCTACAAGGAAGAGATGATGCTGGTGACGCCTGCCGGGCATGCAGAGGTGACGCGCGCCACGCAGGTCAGCGGCAGCGACGTTTATGCCTTTCGCGCAAACTGCTCGTATCGCCGGCATCTGGAAAGCTGGTTTCATGCGGACAGAGCCACGCCCGGCCGCATTCATGAGATGGAGTCCTATCACGGCATGCTCGCCTGCGTCATTGCGGGCGCGGGCATCGCGCTGATGCCGCGCTCGATGCTGGAGAGTATGCCGGGACATCTTCAGGTTGAAGCCTGGCCGCTGGCGGAAAACTGGCGCTGGCTCACCACCTGGCTGGTGTGGCGACGCGGGGCGATGACCCGCCAGCTGGAAGCCTTTATAGCGCTGCTAAACGAACGTCTTCAACCAGCGCCTTCTCCATAAACAGGCTGAGCGGGTCCTCAGCGTACGGGGCAAATGCCGGACGCAAATCGTACCCGCACTGCTCATACAGACGAACCGCGGCGCGCTGTTTGATGCCCGTCTCCAGCCTTACCGTGTGGCAATGACGGCTCAGGGCTTCATCTTCCAGGGCGGCCAGCAGCGTCTCGCCGAGATGCTGCCCGCGATGGGCCGGATCGATATAGACCCGCTTCATCTCCCCCGTTCCGTCACCGTTGAGAACGATGGCTCCACAGCCCACGGCGTGCAGCTGCTGGTCACGAATGACCATCAGGATCAGCGAGGCTTCCGGCAGCGCAGCGAGGTCGAGCAGATGATTGCTTTCGGCGGGATAGAGTTCACTCTGATAGCGGTCAAGCGCCGCGATCAGGTTGATAATGTCCGGATGACGTGCAGATTCAGAGGTAATGGAATACATGGCAGGCTCCTTGCTTTTTTTTGAGACTAAATTTCAACATAGCGCAGGCCTGCCAGGGTGCTTCATAGTATTAACTTATAGCGCGTCACTCAGCTAACGCAGGAAAACACGCCCTTTCAGATACAGGGTCGCCTGGCCACCAATCAGCACGCGGTCGCCCTTCAGCTCGCAGCGTAGATCCCCGCCACGGTATGAGACCTGGCGGGCATTGAGTGACGTTTTGCCCAGTTTTTCGCTCCAGTACGGGATCAGCATGCTGTGGGCGGATCCCGTGACCGGATCTTCCGGCACCCCTTCGCCCGGGCAGAAGAAGCGGCTGACGAAGTCATATTCTTCTCCCGGCGCCGTCACGCAGACCATTTTATCCAGCGGAAGCATTGCCCCAATATCCGGCGTTAACGCTTCCACCTGCTGCTGGCTCTCCAGCACCACCACGTAATCCCGTCCGACGCGCACCTCTTTTGCCGCTGTGATGCCCAGCGCGCTAAACAGCACCTCGGGAGGATTATCCACAACCTCCGTCGACCACGCTGGGAAGTTCAGCGTCAGCCAGTCGCCGCTGCGTTTAACCGTCAGTTCACCCACGAAGCGGGTGGTGAAGGTGATTTCGGTATGCGGGTAATCCAGATATTCGAAAATGACGTGTGATGCGGCAAGCGTAGCGTGACCGCACAGGTTAATTTCATCCAGCGTGGTAAACCAGCGCAGCTCAAACCCGCCGTCGGTCCGCACGAAAAAGGCGGTTTCAGACTGATTATGCTGCTGCGCCATTTTGAGCAGCGTCTCGTCCGGCAGCCACTCTTCCAGAGGACATACCGCTGCGGCGTTGCCGCCAAAGGTTTTGTCGCTGAAGGCATCTACCAGATAAAAATCAATTTCCTGCATTGTCTCTTCCTCTTTTGTTATGGCTATTTAGCGCAGAAAAACTGTGCCTTTCAGATAAAGTGTGGCCTGCCCGCTCATCAGCACGCGCGAACCTTTCAGCTCACAGCGTACATCGCCACCGCGCGCTGAAACCTGACGGGCAAACATCGTTGTTTTGCCCAGCTTTTCGCTCCAGTACGGGATCAGCATCGTGTGCGCGGAGCCGGTGACCGGGTCCTCCGGGACGGAAACACCCGGGGAGAAAAAGCGGCTGACAAAATCATATTCCCCCTCACCACGCGCCGTCACGCTCACCTTATGCTCGCCCGGTGTCATCGCCGAGAAGTGTGGCACAAGCGCTTCAACCTGCTGGCGATTATCCAGAACGATCAGCCAGACGCGCCCTTTACGGGCTTCAACGTAGCGGCTGATACCCAGCGCCGAAAGCATTTCCGGCGGGGGCGTCTCTTCATGGGTTGGACATGCCGGGAAGTCCAGCGTCATCCACTCCCCCTCCCGGCTGACCGTCAGGCGGCCAGAGGCGGTTTCAAAGTGGATCCGCGAATCCGGGTAATCCAGCTCGGTAAACAGCACGTGCGCGGCCGCCAGCGTAGCGTGGCCGCAGAGATTGACTTCGGTGAGCGTGGTAAACCAGCGGAGCTCAATGCCCCCTTTACTGCAGACGAAAAAAGCCGTTTCCGACTGATTATGCTGCTGCGCCATTTTAAGTAAGGTCTCATCGGGCAACCACGCCTTCAGCGGGCAAACGGCTGCCGGGTTGCCGCCGAACGAGGTCTCGCTGAACGCATCTACCAGATAAAAATCAATCTCCTGCATTGTCTTACCGCCTGTTTTTATTGTGTTGTTCTTTTATATTCAATGAAAACAGTATTCCCGGCTACCGCTTTTATAAGGTAAATATTGAGAGCTGCATCACATAATGGTTGAGTTTTCGCCGTTTGACGTTTTAAGATCGTCTCCTCTTCTTTTCAGCAACGAATCTCCGACATCCCTATGACAACGAACACAGTTTCCCGCAGGGTTGCGTGGCTACGCGTGGTCACGCTGGCCATTGCCGCGTTTATTTTTAATACCACAGAATTTGTTCCGGTTGGGCTGTTGTCTGACATCGCTGAAAGTTTCCAGATGGAAACGGCTCAGGTGGGCATTATGTTGACCATCTACGCCTGGGTAGTGGCGCTGATGTCCCTGCCGTTTATGCTGCTGACCAGCCAGATGGAGCGGCGCAGGCTGCTGATCGGTCTGTTTGTGCTGTTCATCGCCAGCCATGTTCTGTCGTTTATGGCGTGGAGTTTTACGGTACTGGTCATGAGCCGCATCGGCATCGCCTTTGCCCATGCGGTGTTCTGGTCGATCACCGCGTCGCTGGCTATTCGCCTGGCGCCGGCGGGTAAACGCGCTCAGGCGCTGAGCCTGCTGGCCACTGGTACCGCGCTGGCGATGGTGCTGGGCCTGCCGATTGGCCGCATCGTGGGGCAATACTTCGGCTGGCGTACCACCTTCTTCGCCATCGGTATGGGTGCGCTGGTTACGCTGGTATGTCTGATTAAACTGCTGCCCGCGCTGCCCAGCGAGCATTCCGGCTCGCTGAAAAGCCTGCCGCTGCTGATGCGTCGCCCGGCGCTGCTGAGTATCTACCTGCTGACCGTCATTGTGGTGACGGCCCATTACACGGCGTATAGCTACATTGAACCCTTTGTGCAGGTTGTGGCGGGCTTTAGCGCCAGCTTTGCCACCGTTTTACTGTTGATCCTCGGCGGAGCCGGCATTATTGGCAGCCTGCTGTTCGGTAAGCTGGGTAACCAACATGCCTCGATGCTTGTGAGCAGCGCCATCGGCCTGCTGCTGGCCTGCCTGCTGCTGCTGATGCCTGCCGCAGGCAGTGAGAGCCATCTGGCGATCCTCAGCCTGTTCTGGGGCGTGGCGATCATGATTATTGGTCTGGGCATGCAGGTGAAAGTTCTGGCCCTGGCACCGGATGCAACGGACGTCGCCATGTCGCTGTTCTCCGGGATTTTCAATCTGGGGATTGGCGCGGGGGCGCTGGTGGGAAATCAGGTCAGCCTGCACATATCGATGTCAGCGATTGGCTATCTGGGTGCCATTCCGGCTCTGGTGGCGCTGGTCTGGTCGGTGCTCATCTTCCGTAAATGGCCGGTGGCGCTGGAGGAACAGGGGCAGCACGGGTGAGCCTTCTTGCCGGGTGGCGGCTTCGCCTTACCCGGCCAACAAAACCCGTAGGCCCGTGCAAGCGAAGCGCCGCCGGGCAAAACGTCAATGATAGGTCTTAATAATTTCCAGCACGCCGTTAATAATAAACTGCACGCCCATACAGACCAGTAAGAAGCCCATCAGACGGGAAATCGCCTCGATACCGCCCTTGCCTACCCAGCGCATAATGGCGCCAGAACTGCGCAGCGACGCCCACACGATAATCCCGATAATCGCAAAAATCAGCGGTGGCGCAACCGTTAGCACCCAGTCCGGGAAGGTTGCGCTGTCGCGCACCGTTGACGCGGAGCTGATGATCATCGCGATGGTACCCGGCCCCGCCGTGCTCGGCATGGCAATCGGCACAAAGGCGATATTCGCACTCGGTTCGGTTTCCAGCTCTTCCGATTTACTGGCCGCCTCCGGCGACTCATGCGCTTTTTGCGCCGGGAACAGCATGCGGAAACCGATAAAGGCCACAATCAACCCCCCGGCGATACGCAGGCCAGGGATGGAAATCCCGAAGGTATTCATCACCACCTGCCCGGCATAGTAAGCCACCATCATGATGGCAAACACATATACCGAGGCCATCATCGACTGATGGTTGCGCTCGGCGCTGTTCATATTCCCTGCCAGCCCGAGGAACAGCGCCACCGTCGTTAACGGGTTAGCCAACGGCAGCAAGACCACCAGCCCAAGGCTGATTGCTTTTATTAAATCCAACATAGTGCGTTGTTGTCCTTATCCATATTTAACACAGCAATTATAGGGTGAAAGTGTGACATTCAGCCATGGGCGCAACGTAACGATTATTTTCCTCCGGGAATGATAACTGACAGTTATCTATATGATTTGAAAGACCTCAAAAAGAGTTCATGAAACGTTTTAGCAATTCGTGGCATCGGCTGACTCATTCAGTTGACTTATACTTGCCTGAGCAATAATATCTGCCGTGACTAACTACTTGCCAGGGCAACCATTGTGAAAAGCACCAGTGATATCTTTAACGACGTTGTTCCGCTGGGTCGTCTTATTCATATGGTAAATCAGAAAAAAGATCGCCTGCTCAACGACTATCTGTCACCGCTGGATATCACCGCAACACAGTTCAAAGTGCTGTGTTCCATTCGCTGCGAAGTGTGTATCACACCGGTTGAGCTGAAAAAGGTGCTCTCTGTCGATCTGGGCGCGTTAACCCGCATGCTCGATCGTCTCGTCTGCAAAGGATGGATAGAACGAAGCCCTAACCCGAATGACAAACGCGGCGTACTGGTGAAGCTGACCAGCGATGGCGCGGCCATGTGCGAGCAATGTCATCAATTAGTAGGACAAACACTGCATCAGGAACTAACAAAAAACTTAACGGCAGATGAAGTGGCAACCCTTGAGCTTTTGCTGAAGAAAATCCTGCCGTAAACAGAAAAAAGAGGTATGACGATGTCCAGACGCAATACTGACGCTATTACAATTCATAGCATTTTGGACTGGATCGAAGATAACCTGGAATCGCCGCTCTCCCTTGAAAAAGTGTCAGAGCGTTCGGGTTACTCCAAATGGCACCTGCAACGGATGTTCAAAAAAGAGACCGGTCATTCATTAGGTCAATATATTCGCAGCCGCAAGCTGACGGAAATTGCCCAGAAACTGAAAGAAAGCAATGAGCCGATCCTTTATCTGGCGGAGCGTTACGGATTTGAATCGCAACAAACCCTGACGCGTACGTTCAAGAACTATTTTGACGTGCCGCCTCATAAGTACCGAATCACCAGCGTGCCGGGCGAATCCCGATACCTGTATCCGTTAAAACACTGTAGTTAATCATCGCCTGTAACAGACGTAACCGAGGAAATCATGAAAGTTACCGCCTCCGCCGCCCTCGCCTTGCTGATGCTGTTCTCCAGCCAGACCTTCGCGGAGCAAACCCCTCGTGCAACGCAGCAAAATAATCCTGATACGATGATTTTGCCGTCAGCACATGACCAGTCGCCTTATGATTTCAACCATATGGGTGCTGGTAGCGACAAATCCGACGAATTAGGCGTGCCTTATTATAATCAGCACGGCCTCTGATTCGTTTTTGCCCCGCAGACGCGGGGCTTTTTTTATGCCTTTCTTACCCGCGTCGCCCGACGCACGCGCAGGCCAAAGACGTTAATGTACAGCCCGGCCATGATCAGCACGGCACCAATCAGCTGCAGCGCGCTCAGCGTTTCATCCAGTAAGAGTGCCGCACTGGCAAGCCCCACCACCGGCACCAGCAGGGATAACGGTGCGACGCGCCAGGTTTCATAGCGCCCCAGCAGCGATCCCCAGATACCGTAGCCCACGATGGTGGCGACAAAGGCCAGATAGACAAGAGAAAGGATCGTGGTCAGGTCGATCTCGACCAGGCTGTTGAGCATGACGGCCGGGCCATCCAGAATCAACGCCGCGACCATAAACGGTACGACAGGGATCAGGGCGCTCCAGACCACCAGAGACATCACCTGCGGGCGCGCCTCGTGCTGCATAATCAGCTTGTTAAAGATATTCCCGCAGGCCCAGCTCAGCCCCGCCGCCAGCGTCAGCATAAAGCCCAGCAGCGCCACGTGTTGGCCATTCAGGCTGGCCTCTATCAGCACCAGTACGCCAAACACCGCCAGCGTGATCCCCGCCAGCTGTTTGCCCTGCAGGCGCTCGCCAAACACAAACGCGCCGAGAATAATGGTAAAGAACGCCTGTGCCTGTAAGACCAGCGAGGCCAGGCCAGCCGGCATACCGAACTTGATGGCGCAGAAGAGAAACGCGAACTGGCCGAAGCTAATGGTCAGACCGTAGCCCAGCAGCAGCTTTAACGGGATCTTCGGACGGGCGACAAAGAAGATGGCCGGGAACGCAACCAGTAGAAAGCGCAAACCGGCCAGCATCAGCGGCGGCATATTGTGTAACCCCAGCTTGATGACTACAAAATTTAGCCCCCATACTACGACCACCAGCAACGCCAGCAGCCCGTCTTTACGCGTCATACCCTGCCCCTGAATTATTAATATTTTGTTAACACTTCAAGGTAACAGAAAAAAGTGTGCCGCGAGAAGATCATTAATTCTGGCAGTCAGCTGAAGCACTTAGGGACAAATCGGGTGCTATACAAGCCCCTTATGTCATGGTAATCCTGTTAACACACATCTAATAAAAGCATAAGCAACTGTCGGGCAGGAATATGAAACCATCTCTCAGGCGCTCTACCGCGGCGCTGCTGGCATCGTCATTGTTATTAACCATTGGTCGAGGGGCAACGCTGCCGTTTATGACCATTTATCTCACGCGCGTCTATAGCATGAGCGTCGAGAATATTGGTTATGCACTGACGATTGCGCTGACTATCGGCGTAGTGTTCAGCCTGGGATTTGGCATTCTTGCCGATAAGTTTGATAAAAAACGCTACATGCTGATCGCGATCGTGGCCTTTATCGCCGGATTTGTCGCGATCCCGCTGGTCGATAACGTCAAGCTGGTGGTGTTGTTCTTTGCTTTGATCAACTGCGCCTATTCCGTCTTTTCGACGGTGCTGAAGGCCTGGTTCTCCGACGTGCTCACCACGAGCCAGAAAGCGCGCGTCTTCTCGCTGAACTACAGCTTCCTGAACATTGGCTGGACGATCGGACCGCCGATTGGCACCCTGCTGGTGATGTACAGCCTGCAGCTACCGTTCTGGCTGGCGGCCTTCTGCGCCGCGCTGCCGCTCGGATTTATCCATTTCTTTGTGCAGAAAAGCGTTGCGCTGGATACCGCCGAGGAGAAGATGCCCTGGCAGCCGTCGGTGCTGCTGAAAGACCGCGCCCTGTTCTGGTACACGCTGTCTGGCCTGCTCGCGTCATACGTCGGCGGATCGTTCGCGACCTGCATTTCGCAATATGTTCTGGCCGCGCATGCAGACAGTAATTTCGCCGAAAAGGTGGTCGCCGTGGTATTACCCGTCAACGCCGCCGTGGTGGTGACGCTGCAATATGCGCTGGGTCGTAAGATCTCTGCCAGCAATATTCGCCCGCTGATGACCCTCGCCACCCTGTTTTTTATCGTGGGGCTGGGTGGCTTTATGCTCTCCGGGGAAAACCTGGTCTACTGGGGCATCGCTGCCGCCATTTTTACCCTGGGTGAGATTATCTATGCGCCGGGTGAATACATGCTGATCGACAACATTGCTCCGCCGGGGATGAAGGCAAGCTATTTCTCCGCGCAGGCGCTGGGCTGGCTCGGCGCGGCGGCAAACCCGATGATCACCGGTATTATTCTGACCAACCTGCCGCACTGGTCGTTGTTTGTCATCATGATGGTCGCCATCGTCATTGCGTGGCTGATGATTTTGCGCGGCATGAGCGTGAAGGCGTGGTGCGAGTCGCCCAAAGCGGCGTAGCAAATGTAGGCCGGGTAAGGCGCAGCCGCCACCCGGCAGTAAAGCATCAGTGGTGCAACATCTCCTCCACCACCTGCTCTTTGTACATCTCATTCGGATAATAGGTCGGCCAGTTATCCATCTCTTTCAGCAGCGCCTCGTGGGAGGTGTTGCCCATGAAAATGTGGAAATGCGAAGAGGCCTTCGGCGCGATGGTATGGTCGCTGAACTGCACGAACTTCGGTGCCTTGCTGCTGGCGTCCTTACACTCAAACAGGTAGCGAACGCCTTTTTTACCCGATGCGTAGGTCAGTATTTTGTAACCGCTGTAATCATAATGACAGCGGCTGACCGCTTTGCCTTTATGAAATTCCATCACGTTATTTTCAATGCCGATGGCATCCACGTCCGTCGCATATCCCTTACGGTAGTACGCTTTCACCTCATCAAAGCTTTTGCTTTTGTCTTTCTGCGCTTTCTGTTTAAAGACCGGATCCAGAGAACCATCGAGCAGGAACGGATAGACCGACTGCCAGGTCCCGTCCCAGTCAGACAGCGTTCTGTCCTTCACGTCTTTATCCTCAAACACACCGTTCGCCGCTTTCTGTTCCGCTTCAGTCATCTGATGGCCGTGCGAATGAGCAAACAGCTGGCCGCTGACCAGCAGCGCCCCCAGAGTCATGGCAAATTTTCCAATATGTGCAGTCAACATAACACCCTCATTCCGTTTGATAAGAATGCGAATGTTATATTATAACATTTCAGATCGCAACCAGCCCGCGCACGCCCTCCTGCTCCATGTTCTCACCCCGGCCGCGCTGGATAATGGTGCCGCGCGACATCAGCAGGTAGCTGTCGGCCAGCTCGGCGGCAAAGTCGTAAAACTGTTCAACAAGCAGGATCGCCATGTCGCCCCTGTTCGCCAGGGTGCGGATCACCAGGCCAATCTCCTTAATCACTGAAGGCTGTATGCCTTCCGTGGGCTCATCGAGGATCAGCAGCTGCGGGCGGCTCGCCAGCGCGCGACCAATCGCCAGCTGCTGCTGTTGACCACCGGAGAGATCGCCCCCGCGACGGTGCTTCATCTCTTTGAGCACCGGGAACAACTGCCAGATCTCGTCCGGCACCTGCTTTGCCTCGCGGGCGGAAAAGCGCGACAGCCCCAGCAGGAGATTCTCTTCCACGGTCAGCCGCGGGAAAATCTCCCGTCCCTGCGGGACGTACGCTACGCCAGACTGCACCCGCTGGTGCGGCTTACTGTGGGTGATCTTTTTCCCCTGCCAGATGACCTCCCCGGTTTTCGCCGGGATCAGCCCCATCAGACACTTCAGCAGCGTGGTTTTCCCCACACCGTTGCGACCCAGCAGACAGGTGACTTCGCCGGTGACGGCCTCAAAGCTCACGCCGCGCAGGATATGGCTGCCGCCGTAATACTGATTCAGTTCGTTGACCTGTAACATTCCCTCTCCTTAACGTCCCAGATAGACCTCAATCACCTGCTCGTTAGCCTGCACCTCGCGAAGCGACCCTTCCGCCAGCACCCGCCCCTGATGCAGCACCGTCACATGGTCGGCGATGGTTTCAACAAAGCCCATATCGTGCTCCACTACCATCAGGGAGTGCTTGCCCGCCAGCGCTTTGAACAGCTCTGCGGTGTATTCCGTTTCCGCGTCGGTCATCCCGGCGGCGGGTTCATCCAGCAGCAGCAGGTGCGGGTCCTGCACCAGCAGCATGCCGATCTCCAGAAACTGCTTTTGTCCGTGGGAAAGCAGCCCGGCGCGACGGTCGCGCTCGCTGCTAAGGCGCAGCAAAACCAGCATCTCATCAATGCGGTCGCGCTGTTCACCGTTGAGTTTTGCCCGCAGGCTCGCCCAGACGGATTTATCGGTTTTCATGGCTATCTCCAGGTTTTCCCACACCGTCAGCGCTTCAAAAACGGTGGGTTTCTGGAATTTACGCCCGATCCCCTGGCGGGCAATGGCCGCAGGCTCCAGCGCGGTCAGGTCGATGGACTGATCGTAAATCGCCCTGCCGCTCTTTGGCCGCGTTTTGCCGGTGATGACGTCCATCAGCGTGGTTTTACCGGCTCCGTTGGGGCCAATCACGCAGCGCAGCTCACCCACGCCGATATTCAGCGAGAGATCGGTCAGGGCCTGGAATCCATCAAAATTGACGTTAATGGCCTCAAGCTGAAGCACCGGGTCGGTCTGTTCACGGTAACGATCGCCGGGCAACTGGCGGGTAAATAACCCTTCGGCTGGCTGCATTATTTCTCTCCCTTACGAAACAGGCCGTAGACGCCGCGCGGTAAAAACAGCGTGACGGCGATGAAAATCAGCCCCAGAAACAGCTGCCAGTATTCCGGCATCGCGACGGTGAAGAAGCTCTTCGCCCCGTTGACCAGCGCCGCGCCAATCACCGGACCGACCAGCGTGCCGCGCCCGCCCAGCGCCACCCAGATCGCGGCTTCAATCGAGTTCGTTGGTGACATTTCACCGGGGTTGATAATGCCCACCTGCGGGACGTACAGCGCCCCAGCCAGGCCGCACAGCACGGCAGAGAGCGTCCATACCAGCAGCTTGAAGCCGCGCGGATCGTATCCGCAAAACGTCAGGCGGTTTTCGGCGTCGCGAACGGCGGTCAGGATGCGGCCAAACTTGCTCTTCGCCAGCGCAAATCCGGTGCCTAACGCCAGGATCAGCAACAGCACGGTCGCCAGAAACAGCGCGATACGGGTGGTCGTTTCCGTCACCGAGAACCCGAGCAGCGTGGTGAAGCCGGTAAAACCGTTATTGCCGCCAAAACCGGTTTCGTTGCGAAAGAACAGCAGCATCCCGGCATAGGTCAGCGCCTGGGTCATAATCGAGAAATAGACCCCTTTGATCTTTGAGCGGAAGGCAAACCAGCCAAACACCAGCGCCAGCAGGCCCGGCACCATCACAATCAGCACCAGCGCCCAGGCAAAATGCTGGGTTCCCCACCAGAACCACGGCAGTTCGCTCCAGGAGAGAAACGACATAAACGCGGGCAGACCGTCACCCGCGGCCTGTCGCATCAGATACATCCCCATCGCGTAGCCGCCCAGAGCGAAGAAGATGCCGTGTCCAAGAGAGAGCATCCCGGCATAGCCCCAAACCAGATCCAGCGCCACCGCAACGATGGCATAGCAAAGGATCTTGCCAGTCAGCGTCAGCATCCAGGTCGACAGCGCCAGCGGATGCGTCGCAGGGAGTAAGGCGAAAAACGGTAATATCAGCAGACACACCACCAGCAGGCTGCCTGCAAGTTGGGTTGTGCGTGGCGCTTTGCGCGCCAGCGTTAAGGTCAGCGGCTGGCTCATCAGTCAATCACCCTCCCTTTCAGCGCAAACAGCCCCTGCGGGCGTTTCTGAATAAACAGCACGATCGCCACCAGAATCACGATCTTGCCCAACACCGCTCCCATCTGCGGTTCAAGAATTTTATTAAAGATCCCCAGACCAAAGGCCGCAGCCACGCTGCCTGCCAGCTGGCCTACGCCACCAAGAACGACCACGAGGAAAGAGTCAATGATATAGCCCTGGCCCAGCTCCGGCCCGACGTTACCGAGCTGCGATAATGCCACGCCGCCTAACCCGGCAATCCCCGAGCCAAGCCCAAACGCCAGCATATCGACGCGACCTGTCGGTACCCCGCAGCAGGCGGCCATGCTGCGGTTCTGCGTCACCGCCCGCACGTTGAGCCCCAGACGGGTTTTATTCAGAATGAGCCAGGTAAAGAACAGCACCAGCAGCACGAAGCCAAGCACCACAATGCGGTTCCACGGCAGCGTCAGGTTGGCAAAAACCTGCACCCCGCCGGAGAGCCATGCGGGGTTGGCGACCTCCAGGTTCTGGGCGCCAAACGTCATGCGCACCAGCTGGATAATCATCAGGCTGATCCCCCACGTCGCAAGCAGCGTTTCCAGCGGACGACCGTACAGATGGCGAATCACGGTGCGCTCCAGTACCATCCCGATGCCCGCCGTCAGGCAGAACGCGACCGGCAGCGCGATAACGGGATAGAGTGCCAGCCACTGGGGCGCAAGCCCGGCCATCGCCTGCTGCACCATCCAGGTGGCATACGCGCCCAGCATCAGCATCTCGCCATGCGCCATATTAATGACGCCCAGCAGGCCGTAGGTGATGGCAAGCCCCAGCGCCGCCAGCAGCAGCACCGATCCCAGGGACAGCCCCATAAACGCCTGGCCCAGCAGATCGCCCCACATCAGTCGATACTGGATCTGGCTAAGGCTCTCCTGCGCGGCAGCGCGAACCCCGGCGTCAGGCTCGGTTTGTGCCTGGGTAAACGGGGTAAGTCTGGACTCCACGTCCGGATCGTCAGACTGCCCTAATAATTCGACGGCCTTGCGGCGTACCTCTGCCTGCGGGCTGGAGAGCTGGAGATTCGCCACCGCCAGCAGCAGCGCCTGACGTGCCACCGCGTCCGTTTCATCGTTTACCCGCTTTTCCAAAAAAGCGAGCATTCCGGGCTGGGCATCCCGCTGAAGCTGGCGCGCCGCCGCGCGCCTTTCGGTGACACTGTCACTCACCAGCTGATGCGTAGCGATGGCCGTGGCGGCCAGCACACGCAGCCGGTTAGTCAGGCGAACGGCTTTGGCCGGCCCTTCGGCCGCCTTAGCGTCACCGAGCGAGACCAGTTGACCATTGCGCTGCGCAAAAGCGTGCTTTTGGCTGTCGGTATACAGGTTTTCCTTTTGCAGCGCCTGCAGCAGCGGCAGCCTTACCGCGTCCGGCGCGACGGCCCACTGCGTCAGCAATTCCGCCTGCTGGCTGCGGCTGGCGGCAACAAAACGATCGGCATCCGATGCCTGCGCCATCCCTGGCAGCAGTCCGGAAAGCCATACAAGAGCGATGAACATGCGCATGGCGTTCATGACGTTTCTCCCTGCGGTGATGGCTTAGTTGCTGGCGGTTTTCATCGGCTGGTCGGGCTTTTTATCGTTTCCGGCGATGAACGGGCTCCACGGCTGGGCGCGTACCGGCTGCTGCGTCTGCCACACCACGTTAAACTGGCCGTTGCCTTCGATTTCGCCGATCATGACCGGCTTATGCAGATGGTGGTTGGTGGCATCCATGGTGAGCGTAAAGCCTGACGGCGCCTTAAAGGACTGACCGGCCATTGCCGCACGCACTTTATCCACATCGGTAGTGCCTGCTTTTTCCACCGCCTGCGCCCACATATGGATCCCTACCCAGGTGGCTTCCATCGGATCGTTGGTCACCACAGTATCGGCGTTCGGTAGCTTATGCGCTTTGGCATAGGCTTTGTAATCTGCCACGAAGGCCTGGTTGGTCGGGTTATCCACGGATTCAAAGTAGTTCCACGCGGCCAGGTTGCCGACCAGCGGTTTGGTGTCGATCCCGCGCAGCTCTTCTTCACCCACGGAGAACGCCACCACCGGCACGTCCGTCGCCTTCAGCCCCTGGTTAGCCAGCTCTTTGTAGAACGGAACGTTGGAATCGCCGTTGATGGTCGAGACCACGGCAGTTTTGCCGCCCGCAGAGAATTTCTTGATGTTGGCGACGATGGTCTGGTAGTCGCTATGGCCAAACGGGGTGTAAACCTCTTCGATGTCCTTATCCTCAACCCCTTTCGAGTGCAGGAAGGCGCGCAGGATTTTGTTGGTGGTACGCGGGTAGACGTAGTCCGTGCCCAGCAGGAAGAAGCGTTTCGCCGCACCGCCGTCTTCGCTCATCAGGTATTCCACCGCCGGGATGGCCTGCTGGTTCGGCGCCGCGCCGGTATAGAACACATTCGGCGACATCTCTTCGCCTTCGTACTGCACCGGGTAGAACAGCAGGCCGTTCAGCTCCTCGAAGACAGGCAGGACGGATTTGCGCGAGACAGACGTCCAGCAGCCGAACACTACCGCCACTTTATCCTGACTTAACAGCTGACGCGCTTTCTCGGCAAACAGCGGCCAGTTTGAGGCCGGGTCAACCACCACTGGCTCCAGCTTCTTGCCCAGCACGCCGCCTTTCGCGTTGATCTCATCAATCGTCATCAGGGCGACATCTTTCAGCGGGGTTTCTGAGATCGCCATGGTGCCGGAAAGAGAATGCATAATCCCCACTTTGATGGTATCGGCCGCCTGCACGCCGAAACTCATTCCCATAGCAACGACAGAGGCAGACAACGCAAAGGCTTTTAATAAAGTACGACGATGCATATTTTCACTCCTGAAAAAGAACGCAGTGCGAAAACGTCCGTTACGGCGTGGACGCGGAAAAAAATGTCTCAGCGAAGCAGGAGCAAAAAGGATGCCAGAATGGAGGAAGCGCGAATGCAGGAGGTGAAGCGTAGGATGTAAAGAGAATGTCTCAGAATAGCCCAGCGCTGCACTTTTATAATGCAGCGCTGAGGAGGAGGTTTTACCAGACTTCGCTGGCGATCTGTGTGACCAGACGGACTTTATCCCACTGCTGGGTTTCGCTCAGGCTGTTGCCCTCTTCGGTAGAGGCAAAGCCGCACTGTGGGCTGAGGCAAATTTGATCTTTCGCCACGTATTTCGCCGCCTCTTCCAGACGGGCTTTAATCCCCTCCGGGTTCTCCAGCTCGCCGTTTTTCGTGGTGATCAGGCCCAGCACCACCTGCTGCTTGCCCGGGCGAACAAAGCGCAATGGCGCGAAATCACCGCTGCGGTCGTTGTCGTATTCAAGGAAGAACGCGTCAACGTTGACCGTCCCGAACAGCACTTCCGCCATCGGCTCATAGCCGCCTTCCGAAATCCAGGTTGAACGGAAGTTCCCGCGGCAGACGTGCAGTCCGATGGTCAGATCGTCCGGCTTGCCTTCCAGCACCTTGTTCAGGACGCGGGCATAGATGCGTGCCAGCTCATCGGCATCATCGCCGCGCTCGCGGATCTGACGGCGCTGATCGTCCGAACAGAGATAGGCCCATACGGTGTCGTCCAGCTGCAGGTAACGGCAACCCGCGTCGTAAAATGCGCGGATGGCGTCACGCCAGGTGGTCGCCAGATCGTCGAAATAGTCATTCAGATCCGGGTACACCGTCGCATCGATGTCTTTGCGCCCGCCGCGGAAATGGAGCACGCTTGGGCTGGGAATGGTCATCTTCGGCTGAGCATTGCCACTGATGCTTTTCAGGTAGCGGAAATCTTCCAGCATCGGATGGTCGCCAAAGCCCAGCTTGCCGGTCACGCGCACGCCGTGGGCTTTGGTTTGTACTCCGTTGAACTGAATGCCCTGCTGTGAATCATAACGCTCTACGCCCTGCAGACCGTCAAAGAAATCGAAGTGCCACCAGGCGCGGCGGAATTCGCCGTCGGTGACCACGTTAAGCCCGCATGCACACTGTTGCTCAACAACGTGACGAATGGCATCGTCTTCCACCGCACGAAGCTGTCCGGCGTCAATTTCACCGCTGGCGAACTTCAGGCGAGCCTGCCTGATGGCATCCGGGCGTAAAAAACTGCCGACTACATCGGCGCGGTACGGGGCGTGGTGTCGTTGCATGGAATCTCCTCGGTCTGCCGGTATTAATAACCCGCAGTGATAATTCATTATTTGAATTTTTAGACTTCTGGATGTCTAAATGTCCAAAAAAGATGTCATACCTGTCCTGTTCCGGCAAACGAGAAAATTTCACGGGTATTGAAAAAAATTCATCTTCACAGCGCGGCGGCGGTTTCGCTACTGGCAAAGGCGAACTTTTCATCTTCCCAGCCGGTGATCCCCCCAAGCATAATTTTGACCGGCAGTCCGAAGCGAGCCAGCTTGAGCGCGGCTCTGTCCGCGCCGTTGCAGTGCGGCCCTGCACAGTAGACAACGAACAGCGTGCCTTCGGGCCATTGGGCCATGCGCTCAGTGGTAATCTGGCTCCGCGGCAGGTGCAATGCCCCAGGTACGTGACGGCGGGCAAACTGCTCCGGGCTTCCCACTACGTGCAGCAGCACGAAGTCCTGCTCATTATTGGCGATGGCATGATGCACATCGGCACAGTCGGTTTCGACGCTCAGGCGACGCAGAAAATGGGTGACGGCCTCCTGGGGCTCGGCAGCCGGAAATTCAGTAACATAGCTCATGATCCTTCCTCATCTTTGGCGTTTGTGTTAACACTACTCTATCCACAAATTCAGCCCGTGAATGCGCTCGCTTATGCCAGAAAACAGCAAAAAGATGACAAACTTAAGACAAATCGCCCGCCCGAAAGTGCTCGTGCTGGCGTATGACGGTCTGTGTACCTTTGAGTTTGGCGTAGCGGTGGAGATCTTCGGCCTGCCGCGCCCCGAGCTGGGCGACGAATGGTATCGTTTTGCGGTGGCGAGCGTTGACAGCGGTGAACTTCGGGCGACAGGCGGGATCCGCATCATTACCGATGGGGATATCACCCTGCTTGAGTCTGCCGACCTGATCGTTGTTCCGGGTTGGCGGGGGCTGGATTCACCGGTTCCGGACGCGCTCTGCGAGGCACTACGCAAGGCCAGCGCGCGCGGATGCCAGCTGCTCTCCATCTGTTCGGGGGTGTTTGTGCTGGCCGCAACGGGGCTGCTGAACGGCCACAAAGCCACGACGCACTGGCGCTATATTGACGCGCTAAAAGCCCGCTACCCTGACATCGACGTGGTTGAGGATGTGCTCTACCAGGATGAGGGCGATATCCTGACCTCCGCGGGCAGCGCGGCGGGGATCGATCTCTGTCTGCACGTTGTGCGTCGGGATTATGGCACGGAAACCGCCAACAGCGTGGCGCGTCGGCTGGTCATCCCTCCACACAGGGATGGATCTCAGCCGCAGCAGCTGAGCCGCCCGGTGGCGCAGCTACGGGAAAGCCAGCGTCTCGGCCAGCTGTTTGACTTTCTGCACACGCATCTTATCGAGGCGCACAGCGTCGACTCGCTGGCACGCAGGGTCGGCATGAGCCAGCGCACTTTCCTTCGTCGCTTCGAAGCGGCGACGGGGACAACGCCCGCACGCTGGTTGATCAATGAACGCCTGCTGAGAGCGAAAGATTATCTGGAAAGCAGCCGGTTAAGCATCGACAGCATCGCTGAACAGACCGGGTTTGGTCAGGCCTCGACATTGCGTCATCATTTTCGCCAGCAGTTCGCGCTTTCCCCGGCCCAGTATCGCAAACAATTTTCACGTCCTGGTAATGCCCGCTGAGGCGTTATTTTTATGGCTACACTGGCATACGGAGCACCTGATGGTTACCACACACGTTTTTATCGCGGTCAGTCTTGATGGTTACATCGCCCGACGGAATGACGATATCGACTGGCTGCTGCAGCGCGACGATCCGGCAGAAAATCATGGCTATGAGGCGTTCATTGCGGACAAAGACTGCATCGTGATGGGACGAGGGAGTTATGAGAAGGTACTGACCTTTGATGCCTGGCCTTACGATCGTCCCGTGCTGGTACTTTCCCGGCAGCTGGCCGATACGCCCGTGCCGGAGGCGCTGAGGGGAAAAGTGCAGTTCTCATGCCGCACGCCAAAGGAGGTGCTTGACGATCTCGCCGCTCAGGACATTCATCGCGTCTATCTCGATGGCGGACAGGTGATCCAGTCGTTTCTGCGCGAAGGACTGGTAGCCGATATGGTGATCACGACTGTCCCTGTCCTGCTCGGGTCGGGAAAACCGCTGTTCGGGACCCTTTCACAAGATATCGATTTAACTCTGGTATCAAGCCGCAGCTTCCCTTCGGGCCTGGTGCAAACGCACTATCGGCTGACGCCATAAACCCACCGCGACGGCCTGCGCAAAAAAAAAACCGCCAAAAATGGCGGTAAATGCTTGCATGGATAGATTTGTATTTTGGTCTCTATGTCCCGACACTCCATGGCCGGGCTGCGGATCCTTTACAACCTAACACCTGTTGCCTTAACGAACGCTAAACAACCTTATTAACCTGTATGGGTATTGATCTGTCATAACATGCAACGCTCCCGTAGTCATACTCATTGACATTCTCTTTGCGCTAATTTGAACTTTTGAATAATAACAATAATAAATAATCGGCATGATTACCCCGCAATGTCATTCGGCGGTGATCTCATGATTAAAAAAGGGTTATCTCTCGTCATGCTTATCTGTGCGCTGTTTTCAGGCCAGCTTATGGCCGGGCACAAAGGACATGAATATTTATGGGTAAAGAATGTAGCGCATCAGCTTCGTCATGAAGCCGACAGCGATGAGTTGCGAAGCGCTGCGGAAGAGTCGGCGGAGGGTTTGCGCGAACACCACCTGTGGCAGAAATCGCGCAAACCGGACACGCACGTTCGGTGATTAACTGCCCTTGCGTTTTGGCAGGGTTTTCATCAGGTCGTCCGGACTGACGGACGCCACGATACTGCCGGGCTGCGGCATTTTGAAGATGTGGTTTTTCATCTTGCCAATCACATGCATTTCGCAAGGACGGCAGTCGAATTTGAGGGTCAGAACTTCGTCACCGTTTACCAGTTGCATCGGGGTGGCCTTCCAGCTCTTAATGCTCCCTTTCGCCTGCTTAGGACACAGGTTAAACGCAAAGCGGAGGCAGTGCTTGGTGATCATCACCGGCACATCGCCCTTCTCTTCATGCGCTTCATAGGCGGCGTCGATCAACTGCACCCCGTGGCGATGATAGAATTCACGGGCTTTATGGTTGTAGACGTTGGCGAGGAAGGATAAATGGGTGTCCGGGTATACTGGCGCAGGAACGGCTTCCGCTTTACGGCTACCGCGCGGATAATGCGCCAGGCGCGCGGCATCCAGCATCTCTGCCGTTTCACGGCGGAACGCGTTAAGCAGGCTGTTTGGCACGAACAGCGCGTCCGGCAGATTCACGTCGATAGCGCGGGCGTAGTAAATGGTCTGGCCCAGCTTCGCCACACCATCCTTCAGGCTGTTAAGCGCTTTTTCCGCGTTATTTGCCACCTCGAACAGGCCATCGAGCGTATGCGTCACGCTGATGCCGTCTTCACAGGTCATGGTCAGAATCAGCTGCTCTTCCCAGCCGCCCAGCTCAATATCCACGGCGATACGGCGTTCGCTGGAGGTTTTCAGCAGCGCCTGCTGCCAGTTATGATCGAGGTTACGGTTAAGCGCCGCGTTCGGCCGCGCCTTATAGAGATCGGCGGGCATTTCATTCGGCCATACGCGGTAGCGGTTCTCGCCGGTTTTCTCCACCGTATTAGCACGGAAGCCCACGACTTCACGCTTAATCATCACGTTAAGGCCGTCGCCGTTCGCCAGCGGTTCCGTCACTTCGACATCAAGGTGATCTTTCGCCACTTTCAGCACTTCACCAACCGGTAAACCGATAAACTTCGGTGAGTCAAACGCGCCGATATCCCCTTTACGGGCATTCACAAAATAGTCCGTGCTGCCGCGGTGGAACGTTTTGTCCGTCGATGGAATAAAGAAATGCTCGGTGCGGCCGGCCGACGCGCACGCCAGGTCGCCGCGATCTTCGATGATGGCGTCCAGCATCTGGCGATAGTGCGCGGTGATGTTCTTCACGTAGCTCATATCTTTGTAGCGCCCTTCAATCTTGAAGGAACGCACGCCCGCGTCGATCAGCGCACCCAGGTTGGCCGTCTGATCGTTATCCTTCATGGAGAGCAGGTGTTTTTCGAACGCCACGACGCGGCCCTGATCGTCTTTCAGGGTATACGGCAAACGGCAGGCCTGAGAGCAGTCGCCGCGGTTGGCGCTGCGGCCCGTCTGCGCGTGGGAAATATTGCACTGACCGGAATAAGCCACGCACAGCGCACCGTGGATAAAGAATTCAATCGTCGCGTCTGTCGCCTGGTGGATATCGCGGATCTGATTCAGGTTCAGCTCGCGCGCCAGAACGATCTGCGAAAAGCCGACGTCGGAAAGAAACTTCGCCTTTTCGACCGTGCGGATATCGCACTGGGTACTGGCATGGAGCTCAATGGGTGGAATATCCAGCTCAAGCACGCCCATGTCCTGAACAATCAGGGCATCAACGCCGGTCTGGTAGAGGTCGGTAATCAGACGTTGCGCAGGCTCCAGCTCATCATCATGAAGAATGGTGTTCAGGGTCACGAACACTTTCGCCCCGAAGCGGTGGGCGAACGGCACCAGTTCAGCAATATCGCTCAGGCTGTTGCTGGCGTTATGGCGGGCACCGAAGCCTGGGCCGCCAATGTAGACGGCGTCAGCGCCGTGAAGGATCGCTTCACGGGCAATGGCGGCGTCGCGGGCCGGGCTTAAAAGTTCAAGATGATGGGATTGCAGGCGCATACTTCGTCGTTATCCGTTATGGTCAAAATGGCGGCTATTGTAGTCAGAAGTCTGCGTCAGCGAAACAGTTTTGCGTAGCGTCAGCGGGGATAATGAATCAGGGAGTGAAAATGCACCGTCCGCTCGCTGCTGTTGCGATAGGCGTGCGGTTTATCACCGGCAAAACGGACGCCCGAATCGGCAGAAATCGTCTGCCATTTGCCGTCAAGCTTCATCTCCAGCTCGCCGCTGACCACCACCACATGTTCAATCACCCCGGCCTCATGCGGCGTGGATTCACTCAGCGCGCCGGGTGCCAGCGTAATGGAGAAATAATCAAACCCGAGCGTCTCGTCCCACGGAAAGAGCGGTTTGACCATCATCGCCTGCTGCTGCGGGTCAAACACCGCCTGCCGGTCCGCCTCCGGCGTGATGAACGCGGAAAAAGGAACGTTGAGTCCGGTGGCAATTTTCCACAGCGTCGACACCGTCGGGCTGGATTCATTTCGCTCGATTTGCCCCAGCATGGCTTTTGACACGCCGGTCTCGTCCGCGAGCTTCGACAAACTCCAGCCGCGCGCCTGGCGCAGCGTTTTCAGCGTTGTTGCAAGATGTAGTGTGATGTCCATGTTCCCTCCTGATGGCGATCAGCATACCACTTGTACGCTATAGCGCACAGTGTTACCTTATGCCGGACGTTATAACGCACAACGGAGTTTCCATGCGCCCTTCCTCTCACTTTGTTCCAGTCGCACTGGCTGGATTTGTCGCCGTGCTGGTCGGATACGCCAGCTCGGCCGCCATTATCTGGCAGGCCGCCGCGGCGGCAGGCGCCAGCGCACAGCAGATTGCGGGCTGGATGACCGCGCTGGGGATTGGGATGGGTGTCAGCACGCTGGCGCTTTCCTGGTGGTACAAAGCGCCGGTGCTGACCGCCTGGTC
The DNA here is from genome assembly GCF_043974075.1 of Enterobacter sp. ECC-019. Lineage (NCBI taxonomy): Bacteria > Pseudomonadati > Pseudomonadota > Gammaproteobacteria > Enterobacterales > Enterobacteriaceae > Enterobacter > Enterobacter sp. ECC-019. The sequence continues at coordinate 3,031,551 of NZ_CP143759.1, read as the reverse complement.
GACGCCTGGCGCGGCACTGCTCGCCACCAGCCTGCACGGTGTGACGCTGGCTGAGACGATCGGCGTGTTCATCTTTGCTAACGCGCTGATTTTACTTTGCGGCATCACCGGGCTCTTCGCCCGTCTGATGAAGCTTATCCCCCATTCGCTTGCTGCCGCCATGCTGGCAGGCGTGTTGTTGCAGTTTGGCCTGCATGCATTTGCGCACCTGGAGGGACACTTTCTGCTGTGCGGCAGCATGATTGTGGCGTGGCTAATGGCAAAAGCGCTGGCGCCGCGCTATGCCATCGTGGTCACGCTGCTTGTAGGCGGTGTCGTGGCCTGGGCGGGAGGTGACGTTGTCACCGATAAACTCACGCTCTCCCTTGCGATGCCTGAGTTTATTGCGCCCACGTTCACCTTCACCAGCCTGGTGAGTATTGGCGTACCCTTCTTCCTGGTGACCATGGCATCGCAAAACGCGCCGGGTTTCGCCACGATGAAGGCCTCCGGTTACCCGCTGGCGGTCTCACCGCTCATCATCGTTACGGGTGCGCTGGCGCTGCTGCTTTCCCCTTTTGGCGTCTTTTCTATCTGTATCGCGGCGATTACTGCTGCCATTTGTCAAAGCCCCGACGCACACCCGGATCCCGCAAAACGCTGGCTGGCGGCCATCGCTGCCGGAGGGTTTTATCTGCTGGCGGGGATTTTCGGCGGTTCGATTACCGGGCTAATGGCCGCCCTGCCGCTCAGTTGGATCCAGACGCTGGCCGGTCTGGCACTGCTGGGCACCATCAGCGGGAGTTTATATCAGGCATTAAGCCACGAAGTGGAGCGCGAAGCGGCCATCGTGACGTTCCTGATGACCGCAAGCGGCGTCACGATCCTCGGCATCGGTTCGGCATTCTGGGGGCTGGTGCTGGGCGGCATATGCTATGCCCTGTTTTCACGCGCTCGCCGCGCGTAGCTGCGAAGGCGTCATGCCCGTCACGCTGCGAAAGCGGTTGCTGAAGTGGCTGGCGGAGTTAAACCCGCAGGCAAGGGCGATATCCGTTAGCGGCGTCGAGGTGTGCTGCACCAGGGCCTTTGCTTTTTCCATTCTTCTCTGCATCACGTACTGATGCGGCGCCAGCCCCGTCGACTGGCGGAACATGCGGGCAAAATGGTATTCGCTGAGCGCGGCCTGCGCCGCCAGTTCAGCCAGCGTCAGGGGCTGCCCCAGGTTCTCTTCGATAAAGGCCAGCACGTTGCGCAGCACGAATGGCGATAGCCCGCCGGTGACGACCGGCAGCTTCCACTGAACGTTAGAGTAGTTTTGCAGCAGATGGGTCAGGAGCAGCGTTGAGGCCGTGCTCAGGGTTAGCTGGTTGGCGTGCTGCTGCCAGTCGCAGCCAAGCAAAAACTGGCGATACAGCGCGGTGATCTTCGTATCGCTACCAAAAATGTGCTCGTCCAGCGTCAGCGAAAGCGGCCGCTTGTCCCAGATCTTTTCCCCCACGTCGCGCAGGTGTTCATCGGTGCAGTAGAGATGCACAAACGACAGGTCATCACGGATATCCCACGTCGATTCGCTCTCTTTTGGCATCAAACAGAAACGGTCCGGTCCTCCGCCGTTCTTCCAGCCGCCCGGCGTTTTTTGGTAGCTTTCGTAGCCGTCCGCCACGTACAGGCTGAGGGTATGATGATTGCTTTTTACCGTGATCGTATCGTGCTTGTTGTACCACGCAGCCAGCTGAATACCCGAATTCAACGAGACGGTTTCCCGCAGGACCGCATTCTGTTGGCAAAGCGTTTCAAAGGTATCGTAAGCGTGAGACATGACCGTAAGCGCGTGATTGACTGGAATATCAGTCTAAGAAGAGTTGTCTCCCGTTGCCAGCCCCCGGGAAAGAAAAAAGCGCAAGATTTTGCAAGTCACCCGCAAGCCGGTGAAAGCCCGTTGCGGATCTCAGCGCCATACTGCGGGCTTCCGTGGTTTGAGAAGAGAAAAAGTATGAACGCATTATTATACGGACTGGTGGTGGTCATCTGGGGAACCACCTGGATTGCGATTTTCCTGCAGCAGGGTCCCGTAGCCGCACCCGTCTCTATTTTCTGGCGTTTCGCCGTCGCCAGCCTCACGATGATGGTGGTGTTAGTCGCCCTGCGCCGCCTGCGCAAGCTGGCGCTGCGGGATCACCTTTATTGCATGCTCCAGGGATGCTGCGTTTTCTGCTTTAACTTCTGGTGTTTTTACGCCGCAGCCTCGCACATCAACACCGGGCTGGAATCGGTGATCTTCTCCATGGCCGTGCTCTATAACGCCATTAACAGCTTTATTTTCTTCGGACAGCGCCCGCCCGCCCGTTTCTGGACGGCGGCGGCATTGGGCCTAATCGGGATCGTCACCCTCTTCTGGGACGATCTGCTGGCCAGCGGCTGGAGCGCGTCGCTCCTGACCGGGATTGGTCTTTCCGCACTCGGCACCTACGGCTTCTCGCTGGGCAATATGATCAGCATGCGTCATCAGCGCAGAGGCCTTGAAACCATGACCACCAACGCCTGGGCGATGTTATACGGCACGCTGGTGATGGGCTGCATTGCCCTGTTCAGAGGCGACAGCTTCGCGCCAGAGTGGACCATCAGCTACATTGGCGCGCTGCTCTATCTGGCGCTGTTTGGTTCAGTCATTGCCTTTGGCGCCTACTTCACGCTGGTGGGACGCATTGGTCCGGGCAAAGCGGCCTACAGTACGTTGCTCTTCCCACTGGTGGCGTTGTCCATCTCAACGGTGTATGAAGGCTACGTCTGGCATATTAACGGTATCGTGGGATTAGTGCTGATTCTGGGGGGAAATATGGTGATGTTTACCAAACCAGAAACCTGGTTCAGGCGCTTACGCACGGCGTAAATAAAAAGGCCTGCATGTCGCAGGCCGTTTTTTTTATTTCGCGGTTTTTTTCACATCAAACATGGTGGCATCCGTCGCCATATCATCAACAACCTGCTTCAGCGTCGCAAAGGTCATTGGCGTACTTTCGTTGCTCAGCTCTTTACCTTCTCCCTTACGAACAACCTTCATCACCGGTTTGTTGGTGGCCGCATCGATCAGTTCGCCTTCAAAGAAGAGATGCGTATCCATGGTGCGATGCCCGGTTGCCATTTGCGTCCCGGCAACCACCAGCGCGACTGGCACCACTTCATAGAACTGCAGACCCTCTTTCTGCGAACTCACCCCGGTAATCGCACCGCGGAAAATCAGGCTGTGTTTACCCGGCGTGGTCACAACAGGCTTACGGGTACCAATAGCGGTTTTCATTTTGTTATTGGTGTAATTCAACAGCTCATCAAGTGTTTTTTGCCCAATTTGAGTGGTTGGTTTTGGCGCAGGGTAATAAGTAATCGGCGTCCAGAGAATACTGTCGTAATTTGCTTCGTTATAGGAAGGGTCAACCCAACGCAGCGTTGGTTTTCCCGTCGCAGAAGTCGTTTGCTGCAAGCCTGAATAATCTTTTAAAAAGCCGGAGTATTGTTCTGGAGCGGCGACTTTTGAAGAACAGCCCGCCAGCGCCAACAAACCAGTAAGCACTGCAACTTTAAAAAAAGTTTGAGTACGCATGATAGTTTTCCATGTTATCTGCAAGTATGCATTTGAAGTTATAGCAAAAGACGGGTGGGTTTGTTGTGACAAAAAATGATGCGGGGAGCACAAATTGCGAAAAGACTGCCCGGAGGCGCACCGGGCAGTGAAAAATTACTCATTTATATCCAGTTGCCAGAACAGATGTTTGCCAAACGGGTCGATTTCATAGCCCGTCACCTCCTTGCGCACCGGTTCGAAAATGGTTGAATGCGCAATCATCACCGCGGGCATCTGGTCATGCATCATCTGCTGAGCCTCTTTATACAGCGCCACGCGTTTATCGCGATCGGTGGTTGATTTTGCTTCCGCAATAATTTTATCAAAGGGCTTATAGCACCATTTCGCCGAATTTGAGCCGCCGTTTGCCGAGGTACAGGTAAACAGCGGACCAAAGAAGTTATCGGGATCGCCCGTTGCGGTCGTCCAGCCCATCAGCGCGGCCTGATGTTCGCCGCCCTTCACGCGCTTGAGGTATTCGCCCCATTCGTAGGTGACGATTTTGGTCTGAACGCCGACTTTCGCCCAGTCGGCCTGAATCATCTCCGCCATGCGTTTTGCGTTCGGATTGTACGGACGCTGCACCGGCATCGCCCACAGGTCGACGCTCACGCCGTTGGCAAAACCGGCCTCTTTCAGCAGCGCTTTCGCCTTTTCGGGATCGTAATCGTAATCCTTAAGCTCGCTGTCTGCGCTCCAGACGCCCGGCGGCAACAGGTTCTTCGCCGCAGTGCCAGTGCCGTGGAACACCGCGTCAATAATGGCCGGTTTATTGATGGCCATTGCCAGCGCCTGACGGACTTTTACGTTATCCAGCGGCGGTTTTTGAGTATTGAAAGCCAGAAAACCAGTATTCAGTCCGGCTTTGCTCATCAGGTTGATGTCTTTGTTCGCCTTCATGCGCGGCAGGTCCGCCGGGTTCGGGAACGGCATCACCTGACATTCGTTCTTCTCAATTTTGGCAAAGCGCACGGAGGCATCGGGTGTGATGCTAAACACCAGCCGGTCCAGCTTCGATTTCCCCTGCCAGTAGTCGGCGAACGCCGTAAACAGGATCCGCGAATCCTTCTGATACTGCGCCAGCTTAAACGGCCCGGTGCCGATGGGCTGCATATCCACCTTCTCCGGCGTGCCCGCTTTTAGCATCGCATCCGCATATTCAGCGGAAAGGATCGAGGCAAAATACCATGCCAGATCGGCGACAAACGGCGCCTCCGGGTGTGCCAGGGTAAAGCGCACGGTGTGGTCATCCACTTTATCAATGGCGGTAATCAGGCTGCCAAACTCCAGACTTTCAAAGTTGGAGTAGCTGCCGTTAGAGACGTTATGGTAGGGATGATTCACGTCTTTCTGCCGCATAAACGAGAAAATGACGTCATCGGCGTTAAAGTCGCGGGTCGGCGTGAAGGACTTGTTGCTCTGGAACTTAACGCCTTTGCGCAGATGGAAGGTGTAGACCTTGCCGTCGTCGCTCACCTCCCAGCGCTCTGCAAGGCTCGGCACCAGCTCCGTGGTGCCGGGTTTGAAATCGACCAGCCGGTTATAGACCGGCACAGCGCTGGCGTCCACGCTGGTTCCCGAGGTGTACAACTGAGGATTGAAGTTTTCCGGCGATCCTTCGGAGCAATACACCAGCGTTTTCGCGGCAACGGTGGAACTGACCGTGAGTGCAGCAAGTGCCAGCGCTAAAGTTGTGAGTTTGCTTTTCATCATTTATTCCTGTCTTTTTAATTCGACGGCTAATTAATTCTTTTGCCATTTCATAAATAACATTAAAGTGAGATGGCAAACACCTGAAAAATAAATAAGGAACAAATCACTATGGGCTCGCCGCTTTCCAGACAATTAACGCACCGTTTTTTCCGCTATCTCGCTATCACCAGCCAGAGCGACCCCAAAGTCAAAACCCTGCCCTCAACGACTGGCCAGCACGACATGGCGCGGGAGCTGGCGCAGGAGCTGGCACAGCTGGGGTTAGACGACATTGTGATTGATGAATTCGCCACGGTAACGGCGGTAAAAAAAGGCAACGTGCCCGGAGCGCCGCGCATCGGCTTTATTACCCATATTGATACCGTGGACGTAGGATTATCACCGAATATTCATCCACAAATATTAACCTTTACCGGTGAAGATCTCTGTCTGAATAAAGAAAAAGACATCTGGCTGCGGGTTAAAGAGCATCCTGAAATTCTGGCTTATCCGAATGAGGAGATTATTTTCAGCGACGGAACCAGCGTATTGGGCGCGGATAATAAATCGGCGGTCACGGTCGTCATGACGGTGCTGGAAAACCTGACGGCAGAGCATCAGCATGGGGATATCGTCGTGGCGTTTGTGCCTGATGAAGAGATCGGCCTGAACGGAGCAAAAGCGCTGGATCTTAAGCGCTTCGACGTCGACTTTGCCTGGACCATCGACTGCTGCGAGCTGGGGGAAATTGTCTACGAGAACTTTAATGCGGCAGCCGCTGAGATCCGCTTTACCGGCGTGACGGCGCACCCGATGTCCGCCAAAGGCGTGCTGGTGAACCCCCTGCTGATGGCGACTGACTACATCAACCATTTTGACCGCCAGCAAACGCCAGAGTGCACCGAGGGACGTGAAGGCTATATCTGGTTTAACGGCATTCAGGCCGGCCAGAACGAGGCCATTCTTAAAGCCAATATCCGGGACTTTGACAAGGACAGCTTTGCCGCCCGCAAGCAGCAGATTGCCGACGTTGCCGCGCTGATTGCCGCCCAACATCCCACGGCCACGGTCGACTATCGCATTGAAGATACCTACAGCAATATCAGCAATGCGATTGGCGAAGACCGACGCGCTATCGATCTGATGTTTGAGGCGATGGAATCGCTCGGCATCACGCCGAAACCAACGCCCATGCGCGGCGGGACCGACGGCGCGGCGCTCTCGGCAAAAGGGCTGCTCACGCCGAACTTCTTCACCGGCGCGCATAACTTCCACTCGAAGTTTGAATTCCTGCCGCTGTCGTCATTCGAGGCGTCTTACAACACTGCGCTGCAGATCTGCCTGCTGGCCGCCCGTTAAGCGGGCTTGCGCGCCAGCATCGTGGCAAAGCGCAGCTTGATGCGGTTGCCGTTTTCATCGGTGCGGTGCAGTTCGCCAACGTCTTCGTTGTATTTGAGCAACTCCCAGCCTTCATAGTAGTTGCTCAGTTCACCGGTTTTAAACGCAAACGGGAAGCCGACGGTGCACGGATAATCCGCCGTGTCCATGGCGGCAACGATCAGGTTGTAGCCACCCGGCGTCGTACAGCGCTGCATGTTAGCGATAAGTCCGGGGATGGTTTTTGATTCCAGGAACATCAGCACCACGGTGTAGAGAATGAAATCGTACTCGCCGTCAAAACTCAGGCTGTTGAGATCTTTAACTGCCGTCTGGAGGTTATCGATCCCTTCTTCCGCCTTGATGCGCTCGATATTATCGATGCTCATTGGGTTCTTATCCCACGCGGTCACCTCGTAACCGTTGGCCGCCAGAAAGAGGCTGTTACGGCCATTGCCGCAGCCCAGATCCAGCGTTTTACCCGGTTTAATCTTTTGCGCACTGAACAGCACCTCTGAATGGGTGCGGGTTAAGCCATATTTCTCTGTGAAGTAATTCTCATCGACGGTCATTATTTTTTCCTGATCCTGCATACGTTTAAAGTGCATCCTGAATGCCATTTTAAGGCGTTTACCGTCTGGTTGCCAACCGTTCGAAAACCGAAAAATTTGCTACGTTTAGTTAAGACGCTTATCAGAGACAGAAAGATGAACAAATATCGCCTTAGCGACGAGACACGCCTCTGGCAATGGAAAAACGGCGAGACAGCCCACTCTGTGACGCTGCGGCAGATCGTCGCCACGGCGGATTTTAGCGATGTGACGGCCGGTACCAAAGGCGGCTGGATTGATGACGAGCGCGCCCTCGCGCAGGACGGCGACTGTTGGATCTACGACGAAAACAGCGTGGTGTTCGCCGGTGCCGTTGTGTCCGGCAACGCGCGTCTTACCCTGCCGTGCGTCGTCAGCCATGATGCCCGTATCGGCGACAGCTGCTGGCTGGACGGCGCGGAGGTCAGCCACGGGGCGCGCATAAGTGACAACGTCACTATTCAACAGTCCTGCGTGCGCGGCGAGTGCCATATTTACGGCGAGGCTCGCGTACTGCATCACAGCGTGGTGATTGCTGCCAGGGGGCTGACGCCGGACCATGAGCAGATCCTGCAAATTTACGATAAGGCGACGGTCAGCCAGTCGCGCATTGTGCACCAGGCGCAAATCTACGGCGAGGCGATGGTCAACTTTGCCTTTGTTGAGCACCGCGCCGAGATATTCGATAACGCCATCCTCGAAGGTAACGACCTGAACAACGTCTGGGTGTGCGACTGCGCAAAGGTCTATGGCAACGCCCGCGTGATTGCCGGTTATGACGACGATGCTATTCCGACGGTGCGCTACAGCTCTCAGATTGCGGAGAATGCCGTGGTGGAAGGAAACTGCGTCATCAAGCACCACGTCCTGATCGGCGGTCAGGCCTGGCTGCGCGGCGGGCCGATCATGCTGGATGACAAAGTGGTGATCCAGGGGCGCGCGCGGATAAGCGGCGATGTGCTCATCGAGCACCGGGTTGAAATCACCGATGACGCAGTCATTGAAGCGTTTGCCGGTGAGAGCATTCACCTGCGCGGCGAAAAGGTGATTAACGGCGACCAGCGCATCACCCGCACTCCGCTGCTGGGGGCGTTATAGGGTAGCGATCTTCCCGTAGATATTCACATCGTCAAAGCGACCATTCAGGTACTCCGCTTCCCGCAGGCACCCTTCCAGCGTAAAACCGTTGCGCACGGCAACGTTGTTGCTGTGCTGATTCGCCACCCGACATTTGATCACAAAACGTCGGATCTCACCGCGTTCGACGTAGTAGCGCATAAACGCCTGCAGTGACCGGGAGAGAATGCCCTGCCCCAGGTGGTTTTCATCCAGCCAGTAGCCGATGTACCCGGCCTTGTTGGTCGGTTCAATCGTGTTGAACGACAGCACGCCAACCAGCGCATCATCCTTGAAGATCAGAAACATTTTGGCGTAGCCGCGCTGATGCAGCATCTGGTTACTCTGCACGTTACGGCGGGTATCCTCTTCGCTGCCCACATGCTGCGCCCAGTCAAAAGCAGTTTGCAGAAAGGTTTTGTTTTTGACGACGAGGTTGTGCAGGTCGGTGGTGTAGCGCTCTTCGACGGCGCGAAGCTCGATATCCTGGGTAACGGGGATGATTTCTGAAGACATATAGTGCCTCGTCATTGCCGGGTGGCGGCTTACTCTGGATGCATTTGTAGGCCGGGTAAGCGCTAGCGCCACCCGGCACAATCCCACAAGGGTTAACGCATTACCCTGTCATCAACGTAATGACGTTTATCCGGCGCTGGCGGGAAATACTGATACAGCCAGGTTTCGCTGATGGCATCGCCCTGGCAGCGCAGGAACAGGCGCATATCCACCGGCTCCGTCGAATCCGAGGTTGGATACCAGTCAAACAGAATGCGATAACCGTCAAACGGCTCGACGTAGAGAATCTCAATCTGCTTCGCTTCACCGCTGGAGAGCGTGATCACCGGCTCAATGCCTTTTGGCGCAGCGGCCTTCAGGTCGCCGCCGACGAAGTCGATGGCGAAGCGACGGGCCCACACTTTCGGGTAATTTTCGCCCGGTGCCCAGCCTTCCGGGAACCCGCCCATACCGGTACGGGTAGCGAAGACGTTGGCCAGCGGAGAACGCGCCGGCGGCATGGCGCTCCAGTACAGACGATATTTAAAGTCCAGCTCGTCGCCCGCCTTCACCGGTTTTTCCGGCTGCCAGAAGCAGACCACGTTATCCAGCGTTTCACCGGTGGTCGGGATCTCCATCAGGCCAACCGCGCCTTTCCCCCAGTCGTTACGCGGTTCAACCCACAGGCTCGGGCGTTTGTTATACCAGCCCATCACGTCCTGATAGTGCGAGAAATCGCGATCGAGCTGCAGCAGGCCGAACCCTTTCGGGTTTTTGTCCATATAGGCGTTGAACTGCAGCTTCTGCGGGTTGTTCAGCGGACGACAGATCCACTCCCCGTTGCCGCGCCACATTTCCAGGCGGTCTGAGTCATGAATTTGCGGGTGAATGGTGTCACACATGCGGCGTTCGTTATTGCCGCAGCTGAACATGCTGGTCATCGGCGCGATGCCGAGCTGCTTGATGTCCTTACGCGCATAGAGATGGTTTTCCACCTCCATGATCACCTGGCTCTTCTCGCAGTGGATCACGAATTTATAGGCACCGGTGACGCTAGGGCTGTCGAGCAGCGTATAGACGGTAAAGGTCGTGTCGCCGGGTTTGACGGTTTCAAACCAGAAGGAGGTAAAGTCCGGGAACTCTTCCGGCGTGTCGGTAAAGGTATCAACCGCCAGACCGCGGGCAGACAGGCCGTACTGATAGGTGTCGTCCACCGCGCGGAAATAGCTCGCGCCCAGGAAAGAGACGATATCGCGACGCGCCAGTTCAGGGGCCTTAAAGGCGCGGAAGCCCGCAAAGCCGAGATCGCTTTGTCCTTCCAGCTGCCTGGTATCCACACCCGTTTCGCCGTAGCTGAACAGCTCCGGACGGAAGTGGATCTCGCGCGCCATAGAGGTAGACTGGTCCAGCGAGAACATCCGCACGCGGCGACGGAACCCCATTCCCATATGGAAGAACTGCACGTCCAGCTGACGCCCTTCAATGTTGTTCCACAGTGACTGTTTTTCATCGTAGCGGATGGCGTTGTACGCCTGCGGCGTCATGGTTGCCAGCGTGTCCGGCAGCGGGCGCGGCGCGCCACCCCACGGGGTTTTCGCCAGGTCATGCGCCATGGATTGCAGTACGGAGAAGTCAAAACGACGGCTCTGGCCGTCAGCAATGTCAGAGTCGGCAGCGTATGCCGCTTTGGAAAACAGAGAAGCAAGGCCAGATGTGCCGCTCAGGGCTGCCACTGCCAGCGAGCCTTTTAGAAAACGTCTGCGATTCATGCCTGGAAAAACGTCCTTATGGTCGTGTGAATGTGTTTCGCGCTCGGCGAAATGACGGCAAGAAAGAACGCACAGCCTAAACAAAAATGGTTAAGAATCCAATTGTTGGCCGGTGATTATCTGAACAAAGTGAGAAATATTTTCTGTCGACCAGAACGGCCTGAAAGTGGTGTAAAGAAAGCCTGGAAAATGTGTATAAAAATGCCCCGTCAGGACATCAGCTGACGGGGCTAATGAGGCGGTTATTTTACGCTGACATCGATACCTGGAAAGTACTTATCAGCGAGTTTAGCGATCGTGCCGTCGGCACGTACTTTATCAATCGCGGCATCAAGCTGCTTTTTGGTAGCCTCGTCACCCTTACGCAACCCAAAACCGATCCCACTGCCGAGGATAGTGTCGTCAGACACCGGTTTGCCGATGAAGCCAAACCCTTTCCCCTGCGGCTTGCTGAGGAAACCTGCCTGCCCGGCCGCGGACATCACCAGCGAGGCGTCGATACGGCCATTCAGCAGATCGCCCCAGGCCATATTCTGATCTTTATAAGACACCACGGTGACACCCTGTTTTTCCCAGTGCTCTTTCGCATAGGTTTCCTGAATGGATCCCTGCAGCACGCCGATGGTTTTACCCTTCAGCCCTTCTGGCGTTGCCTCAACCGCCGTACCGGCCTTGCCGACCAGCTGCGACGGAATACGGTAAATCGGCTGGGTAAAATCAATGCTCTTGCGGCGCTGCTCGGTGATGTTCATCGCCGAGTTGATGGCGTCGAATTTCTTCGCCACCAGGCCCGGGATCAGCGCATCAAATGAGGTTTCAACCCAGCTGCACTTCAGCGCAGCCGCTTTACAGATGGCATTCCCCAGTTCAACGTCAAATCCTTCCAGATCGCCCGCCGCATTGCGGCTCTCAAACGGCGGATATTCCGCTTCCAGACCGTAACGCAGCTCGGTGGCCGCGAAGGAAGAAAAGGTACACAGCAATCCCATGCCGACTACTAACGCGCGTAATTTCATCTAATACTCCTCAGCGTGGTTTAACCCGACACAGGGCCTGGGCACCTGCCCGTAACGTCGCCTCATCTTTCGCAAAAGAGAGACGAATCAATTTATTATCCGTACCGTCCGCATAAAACGCCGACAGCGGAATGGTGGCAACGCCGTACTCAACGATCAGCCTCTTCACCAGCTCGCTGTCGCGCTCGTCGCTGAACTGGCTGTAGTCCGCCAGCATGAAGAACGATCCGGCGCTCGGCAGCAGCGTAAACGGCGAATCGGCAAGCAGGCTGTGCAGCAGATCGCGCTTGCGCTGGTAAAACGCCGACAGCGACAGCCAGGTTTGCGGGTCGACCATATGTTCTGCAAACGCGTGCTGCATTGGCGTATCGGCAGAAAACATTAAAAATTGATGGACTTTACAAATCTCGTCCATCAGTACCGCCGGTGCAACACAGTAACCCACGCGCCACCCGGTGACGTGATAGGTTTTTCCGAAAGAGGAAATAATCACGCTGCGCTCTGCCAGCTGCGGGTGCGTGGCCATCCCGTGGTGCGGCTCATCGTCAAAAACGACGTGTTCGTACACTTCGTCAGACAAAATAATGATGTCGGTATTGCGCGTCAGCGCCGCCAGCTGCTGCAGGTCATTGGCGGAGAAGACCTGGCCGCTCGGGTTGTGCGGCGTATTGATGATGATCATGCGCGTACGCGGGGTGATCGCGGCGCGAACCTCATCCCAGTTGACGGCAAAATCCGGCACGGTGAGCTTGATGGCAATCGGGGTTGCCCCCTGCAGACGGACAATCGGCGCGTAGCTGTCAAATGACGGCTCAAAGTAGATCACCTCATCCCCCGGATGCACCAGCCCGCTTATTGCCGAATAGAGCCCTTCGCTGGCGCTGGCGGTCACCAGCACCTCGCTGGCAGGGTCATACTGCGTGCCGTAGAGCGTGGCGATTTTATCGGCAATACGTTCCTTGAGCGGCTGCAGGCCGGTCATTGCCGCATACTGGTTATGCCCCGCCTCCATGGCGCGGGTGACGCCCGCAATCAGCTTCGGGTCGCAGGAAAAATTCGGTGCGCCCTGAGAAAGGTTAATCGCGTTATGCTGCGCCGAGAGCTGGCCGATAACGGTAAAAATGGTGGTTCCCACATCTGGCAGTTTGGAGCGCGTTTGCACAGGCGTTCGTAAAGTCATCCTCTTTCCCTTCTCATGGACATTGCATAACTATTCAAACAACATCTGTGCTGTCGGGACAATCGAATTGTTGTCATAATAGCCATGAGAAAAATGCATAGCTGAGGTGTTTTCTATGTCACGCCGTTCGCTCCCCCTGAATGCCATCGACGCATTTTTAGTCACCGCGCGTCACCTCAATCTTACCCATGCCGCCGCGGAACTGTGTCTGACGCAGGGGGCCGTGAGCCGTAAGATTGCCTCCCTTGAGGCGTGGTTTGGCTTTCCGCTTTTTGAACGCCACGCGCGCGGGCTGCGCCTCTCACCGCAGGGCAGCGCCCTGCTTCCGGAGCTGCAGTCCGCTTTCGAGCAGCTGCTGTCCGTGGCCGACCAGGCCCGCAGCCAGCACACCGTGATCCGGCTGAAGGCCCCCACCTGCGCCATGCGCTGGCTGGTGCCACGCCTGCTGGAGGTGGAGCGCGAGCATCCGGATCTGCAAATTGCGCTGACCACCACCACCGATCACAACGTCAATTTCAAAACCGAATCTTACGACGCGGCCATTGTGTTCGGCACGCACATGAGCGCAGGCGATCTGCTGTTCGAGGAGGCGCTCACCCCGGTGATAAGCCCGGTGCGGGCAGGCGCAGCGCTGGGATCGTTAACCTTCCTTCACCCCACAAGGGATAAGACGGACTGGTCGCTGTGGCTGACGAAACAGGAAGGCCCGGGCTTTGTCATGCACAAAAATCAACACTTCGACACGATGGATCTCGCCATTACGGCCGCCATTCAGGGGCTGGGCGTCGCCATCGCCGACGAAACGCTGGTGGCAGAAGATGTTCACGCAGGCAGGCTGATGCGGCCCTATGAGACAAGCATAAAAACCGGCGCAAGCTACCGGCTGGTGATGCGCGAAACGCCTGGCGAGGAAAATGGTCTCGCGGCGTTTCGCGCCTGTTTGCTTAATCGAGGCTGACGTGGTGCTTCATTACCCGCTTGAATAGGCTCATGCGGGCACGCATAAAGCGGTTTTCAAGCCTGAAAGCTGCATGTTTATTCACACCAATGCGTAACAGAACGTCCCGCCCTTTGCGACACGCGGGCCAGTGCGTCGGCCCGGGCAGGCTGTCGCGACGACCCGCGTCACGCGCAAAGCTCACCCAGTAATCCGCCACCTGAGCAGCAAACTGCAGGTCCCGCTCATTGGCATAATGACGTGAAGGCTCCACCTGACCGAGCGTATCGAAGACGTAGGGAATTTCGTTGCCGTGCCAGGCGCCGTTGATATACGTGCCATGTTCCGCCTCTGCGACATAGTCAAACCAGTAACGCCAGCACAACCCACCCACGCGCTGCTGGGCCTGCATCACCACGTAGCCCATGGTGGTAAACGCCATGTCGCGGCACACCTGTCTGCCCAGCTCTTCATCGCCTTTCACGCCCGGATAGAGCAGCTTAATCAGCCCCAGCCCGAAGCGACGCTCCCGACGAAGCTTCTGAATTTGTCCGGCGAGATCGATGCCAAACACCGCCATCACGCTGGCTTCATCGCTGTTGGAGCCAATCATCACCGGCACCGGATGCTGACGGGCGGCGAAAAAGACGTCCAGCATGGCTTCCGGCAGAACGCAATCTCCAGCGATGGGCGCCGGGGCGACGTTCAGCGGCGCGGTGAGCGGCCAGAACGCCTCAGGCGGAATGGCGCGCAGCTGCCCGGCGGTCGCATTTTCCAGCCCGAAATGGGCGGCCAGCGCTTCCCCTTTTTGCAGCGCCTGATCGCGCGGCGTGTCCGGCAGGGTATATCCGCTTTGGACAATCGCCTTATGGAACAATCCTGCCGCCAGCGGCGAGGCCAGCAGAGAGAGCACGCTGCGCGCGCCAGCGGATTCGCCAAACAGGGTCACATTAGCGGGATCGCCACCAAACCCGGCGATATTTTCCCGCACCCATTCGAGCGCGGCGATCTGATCCAGCAGGGCAAAATTATGCACCACTCGCCCTTCCTCGCCTTCCAGCGCGGGATGGGCGAAAAAGCCGAGATGACCGAGACGGTAGTTGATCGTTACGACAACCACGCCGCGCGTAGCCAGCGCTTTGCCGTTATACGGAGGCAGTCCCCCGGCACCAATCGTAAACCCGCCTCCGTGCAGCCAGACCATAACCGGAAGCGGCTCGGCGCGCTCTGTGGGGGACCAGACGTTAAGGTAGAGACAATCTTCGGAAAACTGGCCCGGATCGCCGCCGCCTAACTCCTGACAATACTCGCTGCTTTGCCAGCTTGAGGGAGAGAAAGCCGTAGCCTCGCGCAGGCCATCCCAGCGTTCAGGGGGCCGGGGTGAGCGCCAGCGCCACTCCCCCACGGGCGGTGCGGCGTAGGGAATACCGCACCAGAGGTGAACGTTTTCATCGGTTAAACCAGTCAGTGCGCCCTGGCGCGTTTCAACCACAGGGGCGGAAGGATTTTGCATAACAACCTTATTTTTTCCATCACACCCCAGCAGAGTAACGATTTCAGAGCAAACCGCAACGCTGTTTGCTGCGCGTTTCAGCCTCCTGGTAGAGCGTAAACTCGTCATACACCGGACAGCCTAGCGCGTCTTCAAACGCATCGCGGCTGGCGTTACCGTGGCTGCGGGCCTGGGTTTCGTTCCCGAGATTGGACTGGAAAATCCCCGCGGCGCTGACCGGGAGGAAATCTTCGTAGGTGATCGGCTGGGCAACCACCCATCCGCGCTCAATCAGCGGCTGCGGATCGTCTCCCGGACGAAACGCATGACGATGGGCTTCCCCTGATGGCGTCAGACGGTAGCGAAAATAGGCCAGCTCCTGACGGCGCATGAGCATTTCGCTGTCCGGGAAGGCGCTAAAAATCTCCCGCAGATGCAGCTGGTGTGTCAGGTTATCTTTACCGGTTCCGGCCTGAGCGAGGAGGCTATCGTACAGTTCCCGGCCTTTCGGGGTCAGCGCCACGCCGCGCTGCTCAATCTCACCGAAACGCGCGGTGTGGGTGCCCTTATGTTCCCCGGCAAACAGCACCGGCTCTTCCAGCGCCTTGAAGCTGGTTTGACGCAGTAAGACGGGCACCTCGCGACGCGGCGGCCCTTCGATCAGAATTTTTGGCTCGATACCGTACTTCGGCATCAGCTCCTGCACCCGGTCAATGTCCAGCGTGCGCGGCGTGAGGTGGTTAATATGGCAGCCCGGGAAGCAGACCACGTCGGCAATCAGCCGATGCTCGTTGCTCAGGGCCAGATAGGTTTCCTGATCGACCGTCGCATGGCGGTGCCAGCGGAAGGTCTCTAACGCTTCCAGCACAAACTCGTGGGCCAGCGCTTCAGTAAAATACCCTTCCGACTCGTGGAGGTCGATCAGCTCCAGACAACGCGGGGTAAAGATGTTCCGCTGAGACAGGATCTCTGCGGCACGGTCGCGCAGCGCGACGTTTTCAATCAGCTCAAGACGCAGCAGCGAGGTAAAGATACGAAACGGATTTCGACACAGGGCCGCATCATCAACTGGGCGAAACGCCGTTGAGTGGACCGGCACTCCCGCCTGAGAGAGATCGTAATAGCTGACCGGGTACATACCCATAATGGCAAACATACGACGCAGGGTTGAAAGCTCCTGTGCCGTGCCGACGCGGATCGCCCCGTGACGCTCAACGTTCAGGCGAGCAAGCTCATCGGCATTAGCCAGTTGTTCATGTAATAGTGGGTTATTTTCCAGAACCCCCAGGTTTACGTCCGCAACCAGTTCGAGCAAGGTGCCGTACTGCGGAACTTCCTGCTGGTACATCGCCGACATAGCCTGCGAAAAGTGTTCCCGAATGTCATCAGCCGTGATGGTGTTCGCCATGATGTCATGCCTCCAGTGAATATTACCTGGAGTGTAGAGAAACCCGTTCCTTCCGGGGGGAAGAATTTCTGATTTGTGATCTTAAGACGACAGTGGTCAAACCGTGTGCTACCGGTCCCCGAATAGGTCCGAACAGGTCCGCCCTGTCGACCTGAACGCCTTTATCCAGGATTTTCCTTATAATTATTTAGGGTTCCGCTTTCTAGCCATAAAGGAGTATTTTTTGCCCCCTCCCCTGACTGCAAATCAACCAATTGTGCATGCCATTATTTTTATCCCCACCTTTCATTTTTTAGCTCAAAGTTAGGAATAATCCGAATATTTGTTTACAAGTCCTTCCTCCCTATCCATATTTCCAATTTAAGCGAAGCGCAAATTTACAAATATTTAAAAATAACGCAACCGCAAATAGCCAAACGCATTTGACGGATGACGTACAGCGACTAGAGTTATTACTCGAACGACGAGTGATACGGAAATATTTTCGTATCGTACTGACATAACCAATATATGACTATGAGGTTTAATATGGCAGAGCATCGTGGTGGTTCCGGTAATTTCGCTGAAGACCGTGATAAAGCATCAGAAGCTGGACGTAAAGGTGGCCAGCAAAGCGGTGGTAACTTTAAAAACGATCCGCAACGCGCATCTGAAGCGGGTAAGAAAGGAGGACAGAACAGTCATGGCGGAGGCCGTAAATCTGATAACTCCTGATCTTATTTAAACTCTTTTAATAAAATCTGAGAGCATGCTGCGGGCTGAATAGCTCGCAGTACCCTTTCGTTATTTTACCGGAGCGTAATTATTATGAATATGAAAAGTGTCGAGGATGTCTTTATTCATCTTCTGTCGGATACCTACAGTGCGGAGAAGCAGCTTACCCGAGCACTCAGCAAGCTTGCCCGCGCAGCCTCCAGTGAGAAACTGAGCGCAGCCTTTACCGCACACCTTGAAGAGACGCAGGGTCAGATCGAGCGTATCGATCAGATCGTTGAACAGGAAGACGGTATCAGAATTAAGCGCATGAAATGCGTGGCAATGGAAGGCTTAATTGAAGAAGCCAATGAAGTCATTGAAAGCACCGAAAAAAATGAAGTGCGTGATGCCGCGTTAATTGCCGCTGCACAAAAAGTCGAGCATTACGAAATTGCCAGCTATGGTACCCTCGCAACATTAGCAGAACAATTGGGCTATAAAAAAGCCGTTAAACTTCTTGCCGAAACGCTGGAAGAAGAAAAAGAAACCGATCTTAAACTCACCGACCTGGCCGTTGGAAACATTAACCAAAAAGCGCAAAAATGACGCAATAACACAGGTTAAATAAAATGAGCATCAGTCCCAGGACAATTAAACGGTGCCATTTAACGGCAGCCATAATATGGTTCATTCTCGCTATCCCTTCCGTAATATGGTGGAAGAACAGCGTGCTATGGGTCATTATCATCAGTATTTACGCCAATATTGTCGGCCATTTATCCGGCTACAGTGCCGCGCGTGCCGATCAGGCTGCTGAAAGTGAGACCAAATAAGTGAACCCTAATGAGGATATAAAGATGAATCACGTAGAACACTACCATGATTGGCTACGCGATGCCCATGCGATGGAAAAGCAAGCCGAATCTATGCTGGAATCTATGGCCAGCCGTATCGATAATTATCCTGATGTTCGCGCCAGAATTGAGCAGCATATAAATGAGACAAAACGGCAAATTACCCTGCTGGAAGAAATCCTCGACCGGAATGATATTTCTCGTTCAGTTTTAAAAGACTCAATGAGCAAAATGGCGGCGCTGGGGCAATCCATCGGCGGCATGTTCCCGTCTGATGAAATCGTTAAGGGTTCGATCAGCGGCTATGTTTTTGAACAGTTTGAAATTGCCTGTTATACCTCGCTCCTCGCGGCGGCCAAGAAAGCAGGCGACGTCGCCTCGGTACCTGCCATCGAGACGATTCTGGCGGAAGAACGCGAAATGGCCGACTGGCTGATTCGTCATATTCCACAGACCACGGAACAGTTCCTGCTGCGTTCAGACGCATCGGGCGTCGAAGCAAAAAAATAATCAGGGAGAATCGCCATGTTCCGACACGTCAAACAGCTGCAATACACGGTTCGCGTTGCCGAACCTAACCCTGGCCTCGCCAACCTTTTACTGGAACAGTTCGGTGGGCCGCAGGGCGAACTGGCTGCCGCCTGCCGGTACTTTACGCAAGGATTGAGCGATGACGATCCGGGCCGTAAAGATATGCTGATGGATATCGCCACCGAGGAGCTAAGCCACCTCGAAATCATCGGCACGCTGGTCGGCATGCTGAATAAAGGCGCCAAAGGCGCGCTGGCGGAAGGGGTGGAAAACGAGGCTGAGCTGTATCGGTCCATGACCGAAAACGGCAATGACAGCCACATTACCTCCCTGCTCTACGGGGGCGGCGCCCCGCTCACTAACTCTGCGGGCGTGCCATGGACCGCGGCTTACGTCGACACCATCGGCGAGCCGACGGCGGACCTGCGCTCAAACGTGGCAGCAGAAGCCAGAGCAAAAATCATCTATGAACGGCTGATCAACGTGACCGACGATCCCGGCGTAAAGGATGCCCTGGCGTTTCTGATGACGCGCGAGGCGGCACATCAGCTCTCCTTTGAGAAGGCGCTGCAGTCCATCCGTAACAATTTCCCGCCGGGGAAATTGCCGCCAATCGAGGAATTCACCAACAAGTACTACAATATGTCCGAAGGTGGAGAGGTTCGCGGAAGCTGGAACAGCGATAAACATTTCGATTACGTTGAGTCCCCCCAGCCTGCGGTTGATGGTGGCGATGGCAGTGCAAGCGTCACGCTCACGACCGAACAGGCAACCCTGGTCAAGGCGATGTCTGCCCGCACGAAGTCCGATCCACATTCCGACCCGCTAACCGGTGCCGAGCTGGGTGCCGGTAAGACTAAACCGTAATCGGTTTTGCCGGGCAGCCATAAACTGCCCGGCAATTCTCGTGCCCCATCGTTTCAGAGGTACGGACCATGTTCGAACTCGACGCGTTTCATCTGGCCAGAATTCAGTTCGCTTTTACCGTCTCGTTTCATATCCTTTTTCCTGCGATCACCATCGGCCTCGCCAGTTATCTGGTGGTGCTGGAGGGCATGTGGCTGCGCACCAAAAACGACGTCTGGCGATCGCTTTACCATTTCTGGCTCAAGATATTTGCCGTTAACTTCGGGATGGGTGTCGTTTCCGGGCTGGTCATGGCGTACCAGTTTGGCACCAACTGGAGCGGGTTCTCCCAGTTCGCGGGCAGTATTACCGGCCCACTCCTGACCTATGAGGTGTTAACTGCCTTCTTCCTCGAGGCCGGTTTCCTTGGCGTCATGATGTTCGGCTGGAATAAGGTCGGTCCCGGCCTGCACTTCTTTTCAACCTGCATGGTGGCGCTCGGCACGCTGATGTCGACCTTCTGGATCCTCGCGTCCAACAGCTGGATGCATACGCCGCAGGGCTTCACTATCGAGAACGGACAGGTTATCCCGCAGGACTGGTTGGCGATCGTCTTTAACCCCTCCTTCCCTTACCGCCTTATTCATATGGCTATCGCCGCGTTTCTAAGCAGCGCGCTGTTTGTCGGCGCGTCGGGCGCATGGCACCTGCTGCGCGGTAACGATACACCCGCCATCCGCACCATGTTTTCCATGGCGATGTGGATGGCGCTGCTGGTCGCCCCCATCCAGGCGATCGTAGGCGATATGCACGGCCTGAACACGCTTGAGCATCAGCCGGCCAAAATTGCCGCCATTGAGGGGCACTGGGAAAACTCGCCCGGCGAGGCCACTCCGCTGCTGCTGTTTGGTCTGCCGGATATGGACGAAGAGCGCACCAAATACGGTCTTGAGATCCCCGCGCTCGGTAGCCTTATCCTGACGCACAGCCTGGACAAGCAGGTTCCGGCGCTGAAAGACTTTCCGAAAGAAGATCGCCCGAACTCGACCATCGTTTTCTGGTCGTTCCGGGTCATGGTCGGGATGGGGCTGCTGATGATCACCCTGGGTCTGGTCAGCGTCTGGCTACGCTATCGTCATCGGCTTTACCACTCTCGCCCGTTCCATTGGTTTGCCCTCTGTATGGGGCCTGCCGGGCTGCTGGCGCTGCTCGCCGGCTGGGTGACCACCGAAGTGGGCCGCCAGCCGTGGGTGGTCTATGGCTATCTGCGCACCATCGACGCGGTATCGCTGCACAGCACCCTGCAGATGAGCATCAGCCTGCTGGCGTTCTTCATCGTCTACACGTCGGTGTTTGGCGTGGGCTATGTTTACCTTATCCGGCTGATTAAGAAAGGGCCGCAGCCTGTCGATACGCTGACGTCAAACACCTCGGGCACACCCGCCCGTCCGCTGTCTGCCGCTGAGTCTGTTCCTGAAGAGGAGAGAACCTGATGGGCGTCGATATCTCAGTTATCTGGTTTGCCATCATCGTCTTTGCCACGCTGATGTACATCATTATGGATGGCTTTGATTTGGGCATCGGCCTGCTGTTTAACTTCGTGGGGGATGCGAAGGAGCGGGATGTGATGGTGAACAGCGTCGCGCCGGTCTGGGACGGTAACGAAACCTGGCTGGTACTCGGCGGCGCGGGCCTGTTCGGCGCATTTCCGCTGGCCTATGCGGTGATCGTGGATGCGTTGACCATTCCCCTAACCGCCATGCTAATTGGCCTGATCTTTCGCGGCGTGGCGTTCGAGTTTCGCTTTAAAGCCACGCCGTCACACCGAAAGTTCTGGGACTACTCCTTTGCGGGCGGCTCCCTGCTCGCGACCTTCAGCCAGGGCATCGTCGTGGGCGCAATGATCAACGGCTTTGACGTGGAAGGCCGACGTTTTGTCGGCTCCGCGCTTGACTGGCTCACCCCCTTCAACCTCTTCTGCGGTATCGGTCTGGTCGTCGCCTACACGCTGCTGGGCACCACCTGGCTCATTATGAAAAGTGAAGGCGCGCTGCAGGCCCGCATGCGCGAGCTGACCCGCCACGTGCTGCTGGCGCTGATGGTCGTCATCGCCGTGGTGAGCATCTGGACGCCGCTCGGCTGGCAGCACGTGGCCGACCGCTGGTTTACCTTGCCCAACTTCTTCTGGTTCCTGCCGGTACCTCTGCTGGTCGGGCTTTTCAGCGTGCTGATCTGGCGCCTGACCCGCAACCCGAACAGCCACTCTCGCCCCTTCCTGCTGACGCTGGGGCTTATTTTCCTCGGGTTTAGCGGGCTCGGTATCAGCCTCTGGCCGAACATTATTCCGCCGCGCATCACCCTGTGGGAAGCCGCGGCCCCGCCTGCCAGCCAGCTGTTTATGCTGGTAGGCACGTTACTGATTATTCCGGTGATCCTGGTTTACACCGCGTGGAGCTACTACGTCTTCCGGGGCAAAGTATCGGATACTGAAGGCTATCACTGAGGGACGCTATGACCGACTGGCATACACGAGCCATTATTTATCAGATTGATACCGCGCTATTTTATGATTTGAACGGCGATGGCTGCGGGGACATCGCCGGGATAGCGGCCAAGCTGCGCTATATTCGCCGCATGGGGGCGACGGTCATCTGGATCACCCCGTTTTACCTCACGCCCTTTCTCGATGAAGGCTACGACGTCAGCGACCATCTCCAGGTGGATCCCCGCTTCGGAAAACTGGCCGATATCATCGCCTTTATCGAACAGGCCCGCGAGCTGGGCATGCAGGTGATTATCGAGCTGCTGATCCAGCACACCTCGGACGCGCATCCCTGGTTCCAGCAGGCGCGCCGCAGCCCGGCGTCACCCTATCGTGATTACTACCTCTGGTCGGATAACGACGAGGACGATACGCCCCCCATGTTCCCCGGCGTGGAGAAGAGCATCTGGACCTGGGACGACGAGGCGGGACAATACTACCGGCACATGTTTTATCGCCACGAGCCGGATCTGAACCTCACCTCGCCTGCGGTGCTCAAAGAGATTGAGAACATCATCCTCTTCTGGCTCAAGCTGGGCGTGTCGGGATTTCGCCTGGATGCCGCGTCCCACCTCACCACGCAGGCGGGCAACGGTGATGAAAAAAAGGGCCTGTGGATCCTCGCACATATGCGGCGTCTTATCGAACAGCGCAATCCGGACGCGATCCTTCTGGGTGAAGTGGACGTCGAGGTGGAAGCCTATCAGGACTACTTCGGCAATAATGACCGCCTGAATCTGGTGCTGAATTTCTGGCTCAACAAGTATTTCTACGTCAGCCTGGCCAGGAAAAGCGCCCGCCCGCTGCGCAATGCGGTGAAAAAGATGATCGTCCCGCCTGATGCCTGCTGTTTTGCTAACTGGCTGCGTAATCATGACGAGCTGGATCTGGAAGGCATTAGTCAGAAAGACAAACAGTTTGTCCTCGACACGTTTGCCCCTGACGAAGAGATGAACGTCTATCAGCGCGGGATCCGCCGCCGCCTGGCGCCGATGCTGAATGGCGATCGGAAGCGGCTGGCGTTCTGCCACGCGGTGCTGTTTTCCCTGCCGGGCGTCCCGGTGATGCGCTACGGCGACGAGATCGGCATGGGTGACGACCTGGAGCTGGAGGAGCGCTACGCCGTTCGCACCCCGATGCAGTGGGCGGGGTCACAAGGGGGCGGTTTCTCCGCAGCCGCCCCTGAAAAATTTATCGCACCGATTATCGACCACGGCCCTTACCGCTATCAGAAAGTGAACGTCGCCGATTCGCTGCTTCACCACAACTCACTCCTGCACCGGATAATTGATATTGCCAATACCCGCTCGGAGTTCCCCGAAATTGCCGTTGCGCCCTTTCGCCTTATCACAATCGATGATGACGCGGTGCTGGGGCTTTATTACGAGACCGACGAGCGCAGCATCCTGACCTTCGTCAACTTCAGCGACCAGCCGGTGCAGTTCACTGCAAAAGGGATCCGCAACGCCACCTGGACTGCCTGTCTCGAGGACAAGCGCTATGATGATGCACTGATTTGCGGAAAAACCGTTCAGCTCACTCTTGGCGGCTACGGCTATCGCTGGTTCTGGACGCACCGTAGCGCGCTGCGCTGATTACGGTTTCCGGCGGGTTATCAGACGCGTCACCACTATTCCCGCCACCGCGAGGGCGCCCAGCGCCACTATACCCGGCATGCCGGAGGTGACGGACGGCGCGCGGGTTTTCGCCTCGTCAGTAAAACGGCCGTGAATTTTGTGGAGGTCGTTAACCGGCTGGTCTAGGTAGTCCCGGCGATCCGGCGCATTCAGATCGTCGGTCATCTGACCTTCCCAGGCTTTTTTCACCATCAGCCGGTCGAGAAAACCGGGGAAAAAAAACTGCCCGACGATGGACTGGATGGTGCTGCTGCCTACCCACAGCTCGCGCACCGGTTTTTGTGCCACCCTGAAGATGGCGCTGGCGGCCACCTCGGGCTCAAAGACCGGCGGCACCGGTCGCATCGCCCAGGCGAACTTATTCCTCGCCCATTCGAACTGCGGGGTATTGAGCCCCGGCATCTGCACCATCGAAAGCTGAACCCGGCTGTTCTCATGCATCAGCTCGGTACGCACCGCATCGGTGAACCCGCGGATCGCCGCTTTGGCACCGCAGTAGGCTGACTGCAATGGAATGGAACGGTAGGCCAGCGCGGAGCCCACCTGGATAATCACCCCCCTGTCGCGCGGAACCATGAGTTCAAGAGCGGCGCGGGTGCCGTTCACGTAGCCGAGGTACGTCACGTCTGTTACGCGACGGAACTCATCCGGCGTAAGGGTTCGAAACGGTGCCAGGACGGCCCCCATGGCGTTGTTCACCCAGACATCAATCGCGCCCAGGCGATACTCAATTTCGTTAGCGGCATCCACCACCGCCTGACTGTCGGCGACGTCCGCCTGTACGGCGTGCGCATTTACACCAAAGCGACGCAGCTCCTCCTGGGTGGAGTGCAGGCTGGCTTCATCGCGGGCGATGAGCCCGACATCGTAACCCGCCTTTGCAAAGTGCAGCGCCGTGGCTTTTCCCACGCCCGCCGTTCCGCCGGTAATCACTATGACAGCCATAGAACCTCCCCGTGAGTTTAACCGTTATCCTCGTCAGACAATGCTGCCAGCAGCTCCGCCAGCGAGAAATGCACCGCTTTTTCCACCACATCCTGACAGTCACCGGAGAAAAGCACGGTGCGGGTTTGCGTCTCGCCACGTATATTCCACGCAAAGCAGACCGTCCCCGCCGCCGTGCCGTCGTCGCCCCCTTCCGGGCCTGCGTATCCGCTGATGGCGATGCTGATATCCGCCTGGGCGATATCGCGGATACTGGCGGCCATCTCGGTAACCGTCTGTTCGCTCACGGCCGTAAACCGCTCAAGCGTCTCAGGACGCACGCCGAGGATCCGCGTTTTGGCTTCGTCGCTGAACACGACCAGGCCGACATCATAAAATTCGGCGGTATTTTCCTCAGCGCAAAGCGCCACCGAGAGCTTGCCGCCTGTGCAGGATTCCGCGGTGGTTAAGCGAAGCCCGAGATCGGTTAATTTGCTCGCCAGCTTTTTGGTCAGTTCACCCACGGTATTATTACTGTCGTGAAAAAGATTGCTCATCTTGCCGCCTCTTATTTCTCGAAAGGAATGATTGAAATATGACCATTGCGCTCAAGTATGGCATATTTAATGTCGCTTATTTCCGTAATGCCGTTATTCTGCCGTGCAGACACCAGAATATCATCGCAGGAGACATCGACTTTTTTCAGCTTATCGGCTAACGGCACGCCGTTCTCGACCAGAATCACGGGCGTGCCATCCAGAATATTCTCCACCGGGGAAAAATATTTCTTCATCAGCCCAAATATA
The DNA here is from genome assembly GCF_043974075.1 of Enterobacter sp. ECC-019. NCBI lineage: Bacteria > Pseudomonadati > Pseudomonadota > Gammaproteobacteria > Enterobacterales > Enterobacteriaceae > Enterobacter > Enterobacter sp. ECC-019. The sequence continues at coordinate 3,006,045 of NZ_CP143759.1, read as the reverse complement.
ATGTCCACTACCACCAGCGTGGTAATGGTAATCATCGCGCCGGTGACGGAAAAATCCTGTCCAAGAAGCGCCTGCTGTGTGGCTTCACTAATTATCAAGAGCAGAATGAGATCGAAGCTGGTCATCTGCAGCAGCGCGCGACGTCCGGCCACCTTAAATACCACCACGAGGAACAGATAAATAGCCAGCGCGCGAAAGACCATATCCATATCAGCCTCCTAGGGGTAAATAAATTGCCAGATGTTAATCCCCGGCTCGCTGTTGACGCGGATGACGGTGTTCCATTTGCCGGCTCTGGAAGGTGTCGTGAAGAGTAACACTGAGAAGCTGTCTGACTTTTTCAGATTGTTATAGACAAAAAAGAGGGTCTTCCCCCGGCTGAACATGCTATCAGGCTGCGGCCAGACGCTGCCGGGCTCATAAACATCGCTGCTCTCGCTGGTCATGCTGAGGGTATACTTCCCCTCGGCCTGCACCGGAAACGCGAGCTCCATCCGCGTCTCTGTCTCCCGCCGTCCAAAGCGTTCATAGTTTATGGTCAGTGATTTAGCGGAATTCGTTTTGATCGTGTCGCTGACCATTCCGCTGGAAAACAGACCGGCAATGGCCGCGACGAAAATACCCAACAGAACAATAAAACCCACCTGACGAAACGCGTATTCAAACGTCAGCAAGCGATAACTCTCATCTATCCCGGGTAACCTTTCTTTTTCACGCTTCATGGCCGTCGTCACCGTTTCGCTTATTATCCGATAATTTTGATTTCTAACGCGAATGTTTTTAGGACTTATCACATTTGCCACATAAAGGAATAGCAACAATACTTAATAAGTCAAGACACCCAAAATGAAGGATATCGGATGAAATTATCACTTATTTCCGCTTTATTGATATTTCTGGTTCCGGCCGCATGGGCAGATAATAACGGGGGTTTACAAAAAGGCGAAGCCCCACCGCCACCGCACGCGCTTGATAGCGGATATCGCGGAACCGACGACGCGCGTATTATGACCATCGACCAGGCAAAACAAATGCACGATGGTGCGACAATTTCATTACGCGGTAATCTTATTGACGGTAGCGGCGATAAGTTTGTATTTCAGGATAAAACCGGAAAAATCGACGTTATTATTCCCCAGGCAGTTTTCGACGGCAGAACGGTAAAACCCGACCAGATGATCAGCATCAACGGTTCGCTTGATAAAAAATCATCTCCTGCCGTTGTCCGTGTTGATCGTTTGCAGAAATAATTCAGCGAAGCGTTAACGCTGCAGCTATCCATCAAATCTCACCCCTTGGCTTAAGGAGTCAGCTATGAGTGATACAAAACAACGTACGAACGCTTACCCGCAGCCCCCGTTCCCGGAACAGCCGCAAACGCCGCCGGGACTGGCATCAGAAATGCAGCCTGTACCCGACCACGGGGAAACAAGCTACAAAGGACATGGCCGTCTGGCCGGCAAAAAAGCGCTGATTACCGGTGGTGACTCCGGTATTGGTCGCGCGGTCGCTATCGCCTATGCGCGTGAAGGCGCTGACGTCGCCATCAACTATCTGCCTGAAGAAGAAAAAGATGCCTCTGAGGTCATCGACCTGATCGAAGCGGAAGGCCGCAAGGCTATCGCGCTGCCGGGGGACGTCCGGGACGAAACCTTCTGTAAGAATCTGGTTGAAGAAGCCGTGTCGAAACTGGGCGGGCTGGACATTCTGGTCAATAACGCGGGGCGTCAGCAGTTCCGTGAATCGCTTGAGGAACTGACCACCGAGGATTTTGACGCGACGTTTAAAACCAACGTCTACGCTCCGTTCTGGATCACCAAGGCGGCCCTGCGCCACCTGAAAGCCTCGTCCGTTATCATTAATACCTCCTCCGTTCAGGCGGTGAAGCCCAGCCCCGTTTTGCTGGACTATGCCCAGACGAAAGCCTGTCTGGCGGTGTTTACCAAATCCTTAGCCAAACAGCTGGGTCCGAAAGGGATCCGCGTCAACGCGGTTGCCCCTGGCCCTTACTGGACAGTACTGCAGTCCAGCGGCGGGCAGCCGATGGAGAAAGTGAAGGAGTTCGGTGGCGACACCCCGCTGGGACGTCCGGGCCAGCCCGTCGAGATTGCGCCGCTTTACGTCACGCTGGCCTCGGATGAATGTTCCTTTACGTCCGGCCAGGTGTGGTGCTCTGACGGCGGTGACGGCGTGATCTAAACCGGTAAACGACACCCCTCCGCAATGAGCAATAAATGAACAAGGACGTTCGCTTATCGCCCCCTCCAGAAAAACATGTTGTAACTCAAACAGATCAAATGTTAAAAATATTTTGCTATCAAGTTATCAAAATTAAACAACTTAACTTGTCACCCGCATCGCTCTGTTTTTAACATCGCCTATGGAAAAAAATGGTCTGTTCAGTCAGCGCATACGCTTGCGCCATTTGCATACATTTGTGGCCGTCGCTCAACAGGGAACGCTGGGGCGTGCGGCTGAAACTCTTAACCTGAGCCAGCCTGCGCTCTCGAAAACCCTCAACGAGCTGGAACAGCTGACCGGTGCCCGTCTTTTTGACCGCGGGCGGCTGGGGGCGCAGCTTACCATCGTGGGCGAACAGTTCCTCACTCACGCCGTTAAAGTGCTGGATGCGCTCAATACCGCAGGCCAGTCCCTGCATCGAAAAGAAGAACAATCCAGTGAGGTGGTGCGCGTGGGTGCTTTGCCTACTGCGGCGCTGGGCATTCTTCCGCCGGTTATCGGCCAGTTCCACAAGCAGCAGCGGCATACCACTATCCAGGTTGCCACCATGAACAACACCATGCTGCTCGCGGGGTTGAAATCAGGCGAACTGGATATCGGTATCGGTCGAATGTCCGACCCTGAACTGATGGGCGGTCTCAATTACGAACTGCTGTTCCTGGAGTCCCTGAAGCTGGTGGTTCGTCCCAATCACCCCCTGCTGCAGGACACGGTGACGCTTAGCCGCGTGATGGAGTGGCCGGTTGTGGTGTGCCCGAAAGGGACCGTACCCCGTCAGACCGCCGAAACGTTGCTGCAAATGCAGGGGTGTACGCTGCCTTCAGGGTGTATCGAAACGCTGTCGGCCTCGCTTTCACGCCAGCTCACCCTGGATTATGACTACGTCTGGTTCGTCCCCTCCGGCGCGGTAAAAGATGATTTACGCCAGGGAACGCTGATCGCCCTGCCGATTACCTCCCCAGGAGCCGGGGAACCCATCGGCATTTTGACCCGCGTAGACACGCCACTCTCAACGGGCGCACAGACGCTGCTGAGCGCTATCCGTAAATCAATGCCGGTATAAAACCTTTTTCACCCCTCACCCTAACCCTCTCCCCTTAGGGGCGAGGGGACTAGCCCGTGCGTTAATCAAATAATGCGGAATAATCCATTAACAATTGCGTAAAACAATTTAACAGTTTTATCATAACGGTGAATTCACCAAATGGTTCGCAAATCATTTTATAAAACCGAATTCACTCGTATTAATCATTATTCCTCCCGCAATTATTACCCAACTGGTACACACCCGACACGGTGGGGGGCTCGAAAGGAGAAAGACATGGCATTTGGCAGCGCGCCGCGCGGGATACCTCGTATTCTGCAGTGGCTTCTTGCCGGACTGATGATACTCATCGGTCTGGCGGTCGGCGGGTTGGGCTTTAAGCTCGCCACCGTAGGCGGGAGTGGATACTTCCTGATAATGGGCGTGGTCATGGTGATTGCCGCGATCCTGATTTTCCTCAATCGCACCAGCGGGATCGCACTTTACAGCATCGCGTTTATTGCCTCGCTGTTCTGGGCGGTAAGCGATGCGGGCTGGGATTTCTGGCCGCTCTTCTCTCGCCTGTTTACCTTTGCCGTACTGGCCTTCCTCTGCGCCATCGTCTGGCCTTTCCTGCGTGCTGCGAACCACAGCGCCGCGAACAAGGCGCCCGCTTTTGGCGTCGCGGCCGTGCTCGCGGTGGCCATGCTGGTCAGCCTCGGCTGGATGTTTAAGCCCCAAACCCTCGTGGCTGCGAACGAGCCCGTTCCGGTTAAACCCGTCGCACCCGGCGAGCAGCAAAAGAACTGGGAGCACTGGGGCAATACCACTCACGGCGACCGTTTCGCCGCGCTGGACCAGATTAACAAGCAAAACGTCAGCGATCTGAAGGTCGCCTGGGTTGCGCACACCGGCGATATTCCGCAGAGCAACGGCTCCGGCGCGGAAGATCAGAACACCCCCTTACAGGTTGGCGACACGCTGTATGTCTGTACCCCATACAGTAAGGTGCTGGCGCTGGACGTGGATTCGGGTAAAGAAAAATGGCGTTATGATTCCAAAGCCACGGCCCCTAACTGGCAGCGCTGCCGCGGTCTGGGCTATTTTGAAGACCACTCCAGCGTGACAATGTCACAGGCGGAGACACCGCCTGCGGCATGCCCTCGCCGCCTGTTCCTGCCGACCACCGACGCCCGCCTGATTGCCATCAACGCGGATACCGGCAAGGTCTGCGAAGACTTCGGCGACCATGGCACCGTGGATCTGAGCGTCGGCATGGGCGAGATCAAGCCCGGGTATTATCAGCAGACCTCCACGCCGCTGGTCGCCGGGAATGTCGTTGTCGTCGGCGGTCGCGTCGCGGATAACTTCTCCACCGGCGAACCGCCGGGCGTGGTGCGCGCCTACGACGTTCACACCGGTAAGCTGGCGTGGGCGTGGGATCCGGGTAATCCGAACCTGACCGGCCTGCCGCCGGAAGGCCAGACCTACACGCGCGGCACGCCGAACGTCTGGTCAGCGATGTCTTACGACGCTAAGCTGAACCTGATCTACCTGCCAACCGGCAACGCCACCCCGGATTTCTGGGCGGGCGAACGTACCGCGCTCGACGATAAATACAGCTCCTCCATCGTCGCCGTCGACGCGACCACCGGTCAGGTGCGCTGGCATTTCCAGACCACCCACCACGACCTGTGGGATTTCGACCTGCCTTCCCAGCCACTGCTGTACGATCTGCCAGACGGTAAAGGCGGCACCACGCCTGTGCTGGTTCAGACCAGCAAGCAGGGCATGATCTTCATGCTTAACCGCGAAACCGGCAAGCCGGTGGCGAAGGTAGAGGAACGTCCCGTTCCGGCGGGTAACGTTGAAGGTGAACGCTACTCTCCGACCCAGCCGTACTCCGTGGGCATGCCGATGATTGGCAACCAGACGCTGACCGAATCCGACATGTGGGGGGCGACGCCTGTTGACCTGCTGCTGTGCCGCATTCAGTTTAAAGAGATGCGTCATCAGGGCGTCTTCACCCCGCCGGGTCTCGACCGTTCCCTGCAGTTCCCTGGCTCTCTCGGCGGGATGAACTGGGGCAGCGTCTCCTTTGACCCGAACAACAGCCTGATGTTCGTCAACGATATGCGCCTGGGGCTGGCAAACTACATGGTGCCGCGCGCTAACGTGGCGAAAAATGCCAGCGGCATCGAGATGGGTATCGTACCGATGGACGGCACGCCGTTCGGCGCGATGCGCGAACGCTTCCTGTCGCCGCTGGGCATTCCGTGCCAAAAGCCGCCGTTCGGCACCATGTCGGCGGTTGACCTGAAAACCGGCAAGCTGGTGTGGCAGGTCCCTGTCGGCACGGTGGAAGATACCGGCCCGCTGGGCATTCGCATGCACATGCCAATCCCGATCGGTATGCCGACGCTGGGCGCATCGCTTTCTACCCAGTCTGGCCTGCTGTTCTTTGCCGGCACGCAGGATTTCTACCTGCGCGCGTTTGATACCGCCACCGGGAAAGAGATCTGGAAAGACCGTCTGCCGGTCGGCAGCCAGTCTGGCCCGATGACCTACGTGTCGCCGAGAACCGGTAAACAGTACATCATCATCAACGCCGGGGGCGCTCGCCAGTCTCCGGATCGCGGTGATTACGTTATCGCGTACGCGTTACCCGATAAAAAATAAGATGTGAAAAGGGACCGAAAGGTCCCTTTTTTTGCCCGGTGGCGCTTCGCTTACGCGGGCCTACAAATGCCAGTAGGTCGGGTAAGGCGAAGCCGCCACCCGACAAAACACGCCACTCAGAACGTCTCCCAGTTATCCCCGGAAACCGTCGCCGCCGGGCGCAACGGTGCGTTCTTCGCCACTGGCGCAGACATCACCGCCCGGCCCGGCTTTGCACCGCTCAGACGAAACGCCCCGACCGCCTCGGTCAGTCGCGCGCCCTGTTCTTCCAGAGACGCCGCCGCCGCGGAGGCCTCTTCCACCAGCGAGGCGTTCTGCTGGGTCACTTTATCCATCTCAGAAATCGCCTGGCTCACCTGGACAATACCACGGCTCTGTTCATCGGACGCTGCGGCAATCTCCAGCATGATGTCGGTCACGCGTTTCACCGCGTCGACAATTTCATTCATGGTGTTACCGGCGGCGACAACCTCACCGGAGCCCTGGTCAATCAGCGAAACCGATTCGTTGATCAGGCTTTCGATCTCTTTTGCGGCATTCGCACTGCGGCTTGCAAGGGTTCGGACTTCGCTTGCCACCACGGCAAACCCGCGCCCCTGTTCACCCGCACGCGCCGCTTCTACCGCCGCGTTAAGCGCCAGGATATTGGTCTGAAACGCAATGCTGTTAATCACGGCGGTAATCTCAGAGATCTTCTTCGAACTGGTGGAGATATTGCCCATTGTTTTGACCACGCCGGAGACCATCTGTCCGCCGCGGCTGGCTTTACCGGAGGCATCTTCCGCCAGCTTGCTGGCATGATGGGCGTTATCGGCGTTCTGTTTCACCGTTGCGGTCAGCTGTTCCATGCTCGCGGCGGTCTGCTCGATGGCCGCAGCCTGCTGCTCGGTGCGCGAAGAGAGATCGGTGTTACCGGCTGAAATCTCGCTGGTGCCGCGGTAGATCTCCTCCGCCCCCTGACGTACGGTGCCCACGGTGTTTTCCAGCGAGTGCTGCATGGTTTGCAAATCGCGCGTCAGGCGGCCAATTTCGCTGCGCCCGGCCACATCGTCCGGCATCGTCAGATCGCCTTTGGCGATATTCTCGATACGTTTCGCTGCACGCTGCAAAGGATTGATTACCGTACGGCGCAGCACAACAAAGGTCATCGCCGTCAGCACCAGCGCCAGGGCAAACGCGCCCACCATAAACATCAGGCCCAGCTGCGTGCGGCTGTGCGCCTGCGCCGTCAGCGCATTGGCGCGATCGGTGCGGATCTTAATCGCCTTCAGCAGCACGGCGTTGTATGCGTCATCCAGCGGGCGCGCCGTTTCGTTTTCGTGGTTGATAATCGCTTCGAACATGCCGTTTTTGGCGAATTTCACCATCGGCTGCATGCCCGCGATATAGGCGTCGTACCGCGCCTTGAGATCTTCATCCAGCGCTGCGCCCTCAGCGGTACGCACGGCGCGATTCATGTAGGCGGTAAAGCTCTCCTGGGACTGCTTAATGCGCGTTTCCGCCTCGCTGATGTTCTGCTTCATCGCATCCATCTCCGCGATACGGCTTGCCGCACCGGCGTGGATCAGGTTGATACGCGCGGTTCGCAGATGGTTTGAGCTGTTCGACAGCCCCATACGCACCTGAATTTCGGATGTGACATCCTGCTGATCGCGATCGGCCTGCAGCAGGAAATAACCCGCCAGACCCGAGCTCAAGGCAAACAGAAGAATAATGCCACCGAGAATGGAGGAAAACAGCGGAACCAGCCTGATGTGATGCAAGAAGCCCAGCTTGCGCTGCGCCGGCATCGAAGTAGTGTTGTCCATGACCGTCGACTCTCTTGTAGGTAAGATGCGTAAAAACACGCCTGTTAAATAGTCATCGGCACGGTGGGGATTTAGATTACGGCTAAAAACGCCGCACTGGTCACACTTTAGAGAAGATTATTAAAGAAACGCCAGCGGCGAAAAACCGCTGGCAGAAGAGTTACTTGTCGCCGAAATGAATGACGGTGCGGATGGATTTTCCTTCGTGCATCAGATCGAACGCCTCGTTGATCTGCTCCAGCGGTAAACGGTGTGTAATAAACGGATCGAGCTGGATCTTGCCGGCCATGGCATCTTCAACCATACCCGGAAGCTGGGTACGCCCCTTCACGCCGCCAAACGCGGAGCCGCGCCATACGCGCCCGGTGACCAGCTGGAATGGACGGGTTTTAATCTCCTGACCCGCACCGGCCACGCCAATGATGATGCTCTCGCCCCAGCCTTTGTGGCAGCACTCCAGCGCGGATCGCATCACGTTCACGTTGCCGATACATTCGAAGCTGAAGTCAACGCCGCCGTCGGTCAGCTCAACGATGACGTCCTGAATCGGTTTTTCGTGATCTTTCGGGTTCACGAAATCGGTCGCGCCCATTTCACCCGCCAGCTTGAATTTCTCCGGGTTGGTGTCGACCGCGATGATACGCCCGGCCTTCGCCTGCACCGCGCCCTGAATCACCGCCAGACCAATGCCGCCGAGACCGAACACCGCAACGGTATCGCCCTCTTTAACTTTTGCTGTGTTATGCACCGCGCCAATACCGGTGGTCACGCCGCAGCCCAGCAGGCAGACTTTATCCAGCGGTGCCTGCGGGTTTACCTTCGCCAGCGAAATCTCCGCGCAAACGGTGTATTCGCTGAAAGTGCTGGTGCCCATGTAGTGATAAACAGGCTCGCCGTTATACGAGAAACGGGTGGTGCCGTCCGGCATAAGCCCTTTCCCCTGAGTCGCGCGAACCGCCTGGCAGAGGTTGGTTTTACCGGATTTACAGAACTTACACTCGCCGCATTCCGCCGTGTACAGCGGGATCACGTGATCCCCCGGTTTCAGGCTGGTCACGCCCTCGCCCACTTCCACCACAATCCCGCCGCCCTCATGGCCGAGTACCGCCGGGAAGACGCCTTCAGGATCGTCCCCCGACAGCGTAAACGCATCGGTATGGCACACGCCGGTATGGGTGATTTTGATCAGCACTTCGCCTTTCTTCGGCGGTGCCACGTCGATTTCGACGATTTTGAGCGGCTGGCCGGGGCCAAATGCGACAGCAGCGCGAGATTTCATCATTTCTTCCCTTTTTGTCAGGTGTGTGGGTTTATTTTAGATAAGAGCGCAGCAAATGGCCGACTTCCGCCATGCGTACGGCTCGCTGATCCGGCGTGGTTTCCCCCGTTACCAGCTCATCTTTGAGGTGAATTTCAACCATTTCGCCCATCAGGCCATTGGCAGCCCCGCGCACGGCGGCGATTTGCTGCAGGATGGCCAGACAGGGGTCGCCCGACTCCAGCGCGCGTTCAAGGGCATCAACCTGGCCCCGAATGCGACGGACGCGGGTAAGAATACGTTTTTTATCTTCGGGTGAATGCGGCATACGCCCTCCTGGTACTATAGGGGGGTATGGTATTTTATTTACCTGGCGATGTAAACCTTCCATTTCAGCTTGCAACAACAGCGCATCTACTGCAGCTCATCAACTAGGTAAATAAAATGTGGTGATAATTAACTTACTGAAATATATAATTATTTAATAACATTATTTGCCTAACCGAAATGAAGCTCTCGTTGTTTAGTGGCGTTTTCATATCCAGCAGGAGTTAATACATGGCATGGAACAAACACGCAGCAGCCCTGCACGCACGCCAGAATGCCGGCACTTCATCGCAAAGACGCTGTGGAGAATTTACGCGTAAGGCAATACGTGCAGGTGGTGTAGATATTGGAAATGCACCTAACGCAAAAGACTATGGCAGTAACCCTGAACGAGCAGGTTTTCGAGTTTTAGGGCAAGGTGAAACATTACAGGAAGGCGATGTGGTTGTTATTCAGCCCTATGATGGCGGTAATCCTGCGGGTCACATGGCGATTTATGACGGCACTACCTGGTACTCTGATTTCAGACAAAGAGATATGTGGGGTGGTCCGGGATATCGCTCCGCACGCCCTGCTTACAAAATTTACAGGAAAAGCTGATGCGTAACCTTCTTTTGATGTGTCTGTTGCTGACAGGATGCGCAACACAAATGGATATGCCTGAAAAACGTACACATGACTTTTATATGTTCTACCTCACGGCTTTCGTCACAGACAGTAAAGAAGATAATCTCGATTCACCAAAAATGCGTGACTATGTTGCGCAAGACACGCTCCTCCGACTGCAGAAAATTTCCTCTCTCTATGAGCAGGAAATTATCGGTTCCGACTATTTTACCTATACGCAGGACTATGCGGCGGAGTGGCTCCCTGACCTAAGTGTAAGCAACGCGATAAATTCTGCGTCCGGAAAAGTTGTTAACGTTGAGCTGGGTGCAGGTAATGGACAGAAACAGCGGTTAAACGTGTATCTGCGCAATGAAGACGGTAAGTGGAAAATTTATCGTGTCACCGATGCGAGCCATCATTTTGAACAATACATTTTTGACGACAGGGCGATTGCTGCCGCACAACGTTATGCCGCCAGTATAACCTCTCCATAATCAGCAAGATCGGTCAGGATTCTGGCCGTTCGGTGAGGCAAAGTGGGTCATCAGGAGGATGCAATGAACGATGCAATCAAAACGGCCTACCGCGAGCGCTTCACGATGGTGTGCGACTATATCGCCAACCATCTCGATGAACCGCTTACGCTGGAGAAGCTCAGCGCGTTAGCCTGCTGTTCGCCTTATCATTTTCACCGGCAGTTTCTGGCGTTTAGCGGCCAGCCTTTATATCGCTATATCCAGTGGCTGCGTCTGCGTCATGCTTCCTGGCGACTGGCGTTTAATTCTCAGGATAAGGTGATTGATATTGCGCTCGATGCCGGGTTCCAGAGCCCTGAATCGTTCAGTCGCGCCTTCAGAAACGCGTTTGGAAAAAGCCCGCGTCAGTTTCGGCAGCAGCCGGACTGGCTGAACTGGCACCAGCGCGTACCGAAAATGACCTTTCAGGAGCAAAAAACGATGGAAATTAAGATTGTCGATTTCCCACAGACCCAAGTGGCAATGCTGCAGCACCGTGGCAACCCGGATCGGGTAAATGACAGCGCGGCGAAATTTATTGCCTGGCGTAAAAGCACGGGCCTATCGCCAGTACACGAAAGCAGCACGTTTGGTATTGCCTGGGATGACCCGACAACCACGCCCGCAGACGCCTTTCGTTTCGATATCTGCGGCAGTATCGCTGAAGCGATACCAGAAAATGAATTTGGGGTTTCCAGTGGCGAAATCGACGGCGGACGTTACGCCGTATGCCGTCACACGGGTTCTCTGGATACTATTTCCGCCACGGTGTGGGCGATGTTTCGCGACTGGCTACCGGCCAGCGGCGAAACGCTGCGCGATGCCCCGGTATTTTTCCACTACCTCAACTTCATTCACGAGGTGCCGGAACATGCGCTGCAAACGGATATCTACCTGCCGTTAAATTGACTCTCCCTTATTGACCGCCATTTCTGCCGGGTGGCACTGCGCTTACCCGGCCTACAGTCTCCTGCCAGCCTGCGCCTTAAGCCAGCGAGTCGCCCCCGCTGTCCACCGATTAAATTTTCAGATCAAAGATAGCAACTGAAAACCTGTCGCTTATGGGCCACCCGCGCCTGCGCGATCGGTGCGAAAAATCAAACACACCTTTAGACAAAAGCCACTTACTCTGATGAACGTTACCAGATAGTCTTCTAAAAAATCACAGTTCATGTGCTGCAGATAAACCAACCCACGGAGATAAAATGCTGTTCATTTTCACAATGTTTATATTTTCACTGACGCTTTCATTTTCTCCTGGCCCCGTTAATATGGTAATTATATCGTCAGGGGCCGTTCACGGTTTTAGAAAGACCTTTTCATTTGTCTCCGGTGCAACGATAGGGTTTACGTTATTACTTATCTTTATTTGTTTCGGTTTTTACGCTGCAATCGAAAAATATCCTGTGTTTTTCCGGTATCTTAATATTGCCGGTTCTTTATTTATAATGTATCTGGGCTATAAGATAGCGTCGTCCCGGCCCGATATGTCATTAACAAAAACGAATGCACCCGGTTTTGTTCAGGGTTTTGTAATGCAATGGATCAACCCAAAAGCATGGACCGCGTGCGCCTCAGGGGCAGCAATGTTTTCCGAACCCTCAAACCCTGCGGCAGCATTCATCTTTATAGCGGTCTATTTTTTAGTCTGTTATCTGTCGCTTTCTGCATGGGCATTGATGGGAGAAAAAGTGTCGGTGCTGCTCAGGAGCACACAGCAGATCCGTACGTTTAACGTGTTGATGGGCGGATTGCTGCTTATTACGGCGTGTTACATGCTCTCTTTAGCATTTTAAACCCTTTATAATGTGTGAAACTCAAACGCATTATAAATATCATTAATCAATTTGTAGGCAATACTGCTGGTCGACATATTAGAAGGCCATACGGCATAGACTTTCAGCGGTTCTAATGACCAGTCGGGGAGTATTTCCTGCATTTCTCCGCGATTAACGTCCTCTTCGCTTAAATAGCGGGGAGGTGCGGCGAGACCAATTTGTTGCCTGGCAAGGGCATAAGCGGCTTCGACATTATCTACATACACCCCAGGCGTATACGTTACGACGGCCACTTCCCCATTTTTATGCCGGAACTCGCGGTTATTCGACCTCATATTGAGTCCAATCCATGGCAGTTGCGCCAGATCATCAGGATGCGTAATCGTCGGGTAATGGCTGAGTAAATCACGGGAACCAACTACCTGACGCGGCAGCACGAAAAGATGGCGCGCTTTCAGTGAACTGTCCGGAAGTTCGCCGATTCGAAATGCAACATCAATACCGTCGGCAATAATATCTCTGCGCGTATCACTGTAAGAGATATTCAGTAAAATGCCCGGATGACGTTTTATAAAATCGGCCAAATGCCGGGTAAACGCACTCTTCAAAAAAACGGCAGGAAGTGAAACAGTAAGCTTATTCGCCGTTGATATCGAACGCTGCTTAAATTCAATGACCCCCTGCTCATACAGCGCCAGCATCGATTTGGCCGTTTCCAGCAAATTTGCGCCATCGTGAGTCAAAGAGAGTTTACGCGTGTTTCTGTAGAGCAACGCGCAGCCAAGATTTTTTTCCAGCTTTGATAAATGCGTGCTTGCCGTAGCGGTTGTAAGCCCTAACGCTTCTGCCCCACCTGAAATGGATCCTGCCTCAGCAATCTTTGCAAACACTATCAGATAACGGATGTCATCAATCATTTATCGTCCTGTTGCGACGGCGTTCCTACGAACTTCTCATTCAATCATAGAGTTACGATATCGTACTTTCCTCCCCGGCCGCATCTCTTTTTATCGTGAGCGTGAGAGCACACCTACTAATTTTAGTGTAAAACAATAAATGCTTATTGTTTTACGATAAACGCCAGGCTAGCCTGCACGCACTTCACCTTACCCTTTGCCAGGAGAGGCATTGAATGAAAAGAAGTCTGCTGTATGGCGTTTCGATCGCAGGGATCGTGCTTTGCGCCCCCTTACACAGTGCGGAGCTGTCCGGCTACGCGGGTCTGGGCGTTGAGGTCAGTCCCGTTTATTCGGGTTCGCGGCATTACGCACCCGGACCGCTGCTGAAGGGCGGCCTGAGTCTGAAGAGTAAAGACTGGGGGCAATGGGATCTCTCCACGGAGGGGGTGGCATGGACATTTCACCCCGACGCCCCGTTTGCCGTGAGCCTGCTGCTGGCCTCTGATGAGGGTCGAAAAGAGACAATTAACTATCCCTTCTCCGCTCGAAAAAACCGTGACCTCCAGGGAATGGGCGATATGTCCGATATGCTGATGGCGGGCGCGGAAATGCGTTATCAACGCGACGACTGGACGATATGGCTGCGCGCGTTAAGCGCAACGCAAAAACACCGGTACGGTGGCGAGACGCAGCAGCTGGCGAGGACCGTGAACAGCGGCGTAAAGTCCACCCTCTGGCGCGGGCCGGACGTCGAATTTTCGGTCGCAGGTGACATCACCTGGGCGAACAGCGGCTATCAGCAGCGCCATTATGGCGTCACCGCGAGCCAGTCTCAGCACACCGGGTTTGAGGCGTATTCCCCCTCATCGGGTTTACAGGAAGCTGGAGTCGATGGCGAACTGGTCTGGCACATCAGTGAAAATCTGGCGGCTGGAGTGACCGGTCGCGCAGCCTGCCTGCTTGATGAAGCGGGTAAGAGCCCGCTGGTTAACAGCCGTATGCAGTACACCCTGTCATCAATGATCCAGTATGAGTTCTGAGGCGCAGACCATGAATAAACAGTATGTATACAGCCGCAGGCGATTGTTAGCCGCAGGGGTGGTTTTTGTGTCGCTGATTGCCGCAGGCATCTACCTGCAGCCGGGCGTCAGCACGCCGTCCCCGCGCCAGACGGGTGATGCAACCATCGTCTCGTTCCTGACGCCACTCCTCAGTGGTGCGCGTGGCAGCGTTGCCGTCGCACTTATCACGCCGAAAGGCGTGCAGTACGCCCTGTGGGACAGCGATTTTACGAAACAGTATGAAATCGCCAGCCTGACCAAAACCATGACCAGCAGCCTGCTGATTGAGGCGCAGCGACGCGGCGAAGCAGCACCGCAAACCCGCGTCAGTGAACTTATTCCGGAGATCGCAGGCCCGGCGAGCGATATTACCCTGGCGCAGCTGGCTTCGCATCGCTCCGGCCTTCCGCAGCTGGCGACGTCGTTACCCGAGAAATTTCAGGTTATTAAGACCATCATCCTGCGTGACAATTTCTGGAAATTCGATGAGGAGACATTAATAGACATGGTAAATAAAGCCAGCGTCGAACGCCCGGCCGGATTTGACTATTCCAACACTGGCTACGCGCTGCTGGGACTGGCGCTGGCGCGTGCATCGCATCAATCTTTTGCGGATCTCCTGCAAACGCGAGTATTCGCTCAGGCGCACATGACAGACTCCGTCGTTGCCAGTGATACAGCGCCCGCCTCTTCCACATACCGGCACGGTCGGTCCGCTTCCGGCCTGAGCGAAGCGCCGTGGATAATGCACGCATTTGCCCCTGCCGGAGGCGTGCGTTCAACCATTGTCGACATGGCCCATTACGCTCAGTCGCTGCTGGCAGGCCAGCTCGCATGGAGCGACGCAATGACGCCGCAGTTTGCGACTGACGATCCCGATTCACGTGTGGGCTATGGCTGGTTCACCACGCGCATTCAGGGGCGTGATATCACCTGGCATGATGGTGAATCGTCAGGGTTCGCTTCCGCTATTGCCTTCGATCGACAGCGTAAAAGCGCCGTGGTGATCCTCTCCGACACCGCGTGGCCGGTGGTTGTCCCGGCCATACGGCTGCTATTAACCCAGCCATCGCATACGGCAGAGGCGCATCATGAACTGGATTGACATTCTCTGGGCGCTACTGACCTTTATCTCGGCCCTGCTGTTTGCGTGCGGAACGTGGGCCGCGCAGTATAAACTTCGGCTGGTGAACACAATGCTGACCGTGGGAATAATTCTGTATAGCATGGAGATGATGCAAACTATCACCCATCTGAATACTCCAGGTTACTTTTTCAGAATGCTCACCTGGGTGATTCAGGCATCTTATCTAGCCTTTAGCGTGTATCACGTGTGGCCAAAACCCTGGATGAAACCCGAAGCTAACTGTCTGAACGGCGGCAAGATTGCCATCGCGTTGATGCTTATGTCATGCTTGAGCATGCTGATCTTAAAATAATATGAAATATTCAGGAAGGTTCGACGTGAATGGTGCGAGGGATAAACTCAGTCTGGTGCTCATCGCAGGGGTGCTGCCGCTCTTTCTCATCCTGGTATTAATCACCCCTTTGTGGATTTATTTCACCGGTGAGTCGGTTTTTATTTCCACTCTGCTAAAGCTCGCTGAGGTTCAGAATGACAATCTGGCGGTTTCGACGGTTTCGCCGCTCCGCCAGATACTCCTGTTGGCGATCCTTTATCTCCCGGCGGGGCTGTTTGCCTTTGCTGTCTGGCAAGGAATGAGCGTCACGCGACAGGTTCGTCAAAAACAGATCCTCTCCCGGGTCCTGGCAAACAGCGTCCGCAAGATTGCCCTCGCGATGCTAAGCCTTGGGATCGCACTGCCGGTCTGTCGCTTTCTGATCCCGCTGACCATCGCGTGGCCGGGTCATTACTACCAGGTCACTCTTTTGCTTGGGGATTTTGTTCTGTTATTAACAGGCGGTTTGCTGCTGGTAACGTTTCACTCCCTGGTCGAAGGGATCAAAGCGGAAGAAGAGAATAAGGAGTTCATCTAATTATGGCTGTCGTGGTTCATCTGGACAAAATGCTGGTAGAGAAGAAAATGACGTCCAGAGCACTGGCAGCCTTTGTAGGGATCACTGAGCAAAACCTGTCGCTGCTCAAGTCCGGCAAGGTGAAAGGGATACGTTTTGATACGCTGGCGAAAATTTGCGAGGCGCTAGAGTGTCAACCCGGCGACATCCTCTCCTGGGAGCCAGATAGCCCGGAATGACGCGCCTGCGCCAGCATTTGCAGCTCTTCCTTAAGCCAGCGGGTCGCGCCCCGCTGTCCGCTGCGTTTGTGTGAGTAAATTTTCACTTCAAACGTGCGTATCGAAAACGGTAAAGGAAAAATCCTCAGGTCCGCTGCCGCAGTGAGCTTCTCAGCGGCAAAGCGGGGGATCGCCATCAGCAGGTCGCTTTCCGCAACGATAAACGGCGCGCTGAGCATCGACGGCGTTTTGATCGCGATTTGTCGGGTATAGCCTAACTGTTCGAGCCGCACGTCCAGAACGCCCTGCTTCTCATTCCATGGCGTCACCACCAGATGTCGGGCTGCGAGATAATCCTCCAGCGTCAGACGCGTCCGGCGCGCGTTGCTGATGACCACATATTCATCTTCAAACCAGTCGATCTCTTCCAGCTCCGGGTGGCGGATATCATCCTGAGTGCTGAACCCCAGCGCGAGATCCACTTCGCCCGCCAGCAGTTCCGTCAGCGCCGGGCTGTGCGGCAGATAGCGCAATTCGAAACGCAAACCCGGGGCAGCAAGCTGCAGTTTGTACATCAGCGCCGGGAAAATGCACAGCGCGGTAAAGTCCGTAATCCCAATTTGTAAGCTTTCGGTACTGTTGGCCGGGTCAAACTCCGGCTGCGGGGTCAGCTCATGATTCAGGAACGACAATGCCGAGGCAATGGAAGGCGCAAGCTGAGTGGCATACACGCTGGGGGACATGCGATGCCCTTCCCGAAAAAATAGCGGGTCATTAAGGGTGATGCGCAAACGCGACAGCGCATGGCTCAATGCCGATGTGCTCATCGACAGCTCATCAGCGGCAAGCCGAACGGAACGGTGGCGGTAAATTGCGTCGAAAACGGGCAGCAGGTTTAAATCAAGACGTCTCAGTACCGGATGCATAATATTCATCATTTGTTGATTTCATTGCACTTAATTCTTCGGACAATACGCCGTATGCTTAACGCCATCAACCGAAACACAGGCTTAAAAACAGGAAAAGCAATGAGCATAACCATTCGTCAGGCCCGTCCCGAAGATGCGGCGGCAATTTACGCCATGATCTACGAGCTCGCGGTGTATGAAAAAGCGCCGGAAGAAGTCGTGACCACGCCGGAGGGGATCCGGGAAACGCTCTTTGGCACCGGCGGCCAAACCGAAGCGTTGATCGCGGAATGTGAAGGTAAGATCGCCGGCTATGCCGTATTCTTCACCAGCTATTCTACCTGGCTCGGACGCAGCGGTATTTATATGGAAGATCTGTACGTGTCACCGGATTATCGCAGTAAAGGCGCGGGAAGAGCGCTGCTGAAACATATCGCGCAGCTCGCGGTAAAACGGCAGTGCGGCCGCCTTGAATGGAGCGTGCTGGACTGGAACCAGCCCGCCATTGATTTTTACCTGAGCATCGGCGCGCAGCCGCAGTCCGAATGGGTTCGCTATCGTCTTGATGGCGAAGCGCTGCTGAGTTTTGCCGAATAACAGCCTCTCTCTGTGCGAGCCCCCGCACAGAGATATATCCGAAAACAGCCCTGCCAGGTGCCGAAATTAACCTTTCGTCTCTCAGTTCCTCAAAGAGCAGCTATCCTTTAATTATCAACAAAAGGAGGCAAAAATGTCCGATATCGGTACTGATAAAAACACCCAGTTTGCAGAAGACAAAGCAAAAAATAAATTTGATGAACTTGCAGGTTCAGCGCAGCAGCAGTTTGGTGAATTTGTAGATTCACCAAAGCATCAGGTCAAAGGTGCGGCTAAAAAATATGCCGCGCAGGCCAGTGATGCGGTTTCCGACGTCACTGAAGCTGTCAGAAATAACCCCCTCACCGGCCTCGTCGCAGCGGGTGCGGTCGGTATTGTTCTCGGCCTGCTGCTGGGTCGAAAATAATAAAAGGCCCTTCGGGGCTTTATTTTCCTTAGCTAAACAACCTCACCATGCGGTCTAACTCGTCCTCTTTCACGGCGCGAGATAAATAATATCCCTGAAAGTTTTTGACGCCCATCGCGACTAATTTCTCAAACTTTTCTTCACTATCTACCCCCTCCGCAATACAGTCCGTTCCGGTCATGTCGCTATAAAACTGTATCGCTTTAATCAGGTTATAGTCATTGTCGTTTGCCACAAAATGCTCAATGATGTCCCGATCCAGCTTGAGTCCATCAAAATGCACCTGCCGCACCGGGAACATGGTTTGATGATTAGAAAAACAGTCATCCAGAAACAATCGACACCCCGTATTACGTAAATGCCGCATGGTTTCAGGGATCCTTTTGTCCTTCGTCACGTCAATATCTTCTGCAAATTCAAAGACCAGCTTTTCAGCCCATTGCGGTTTGAGCAGCATGTCGATAGCTTTCCTTGCCATATCAGGCAATGCATTTCCGGACGCCAGGCGAGGTGGAATATTCACTGAAAAATAGTATTTGCCATTATACTTATTGATCCCCGACACGGCAGCATGGATAACTAACGCTGTTATTTTTAACCATATCTCATGATTTAAGATATCCGTGAGAAAGCTGGCTGGCTTGACAATTTTACCGTTTTTATTCCAGCGGATCAGTATCTCAAAACCTACCCCTTTTTTGTCACGATCGGTAATAATTTGATAGGCAGGGAAGATCTCTCTTTTAAGTAGCGCATTAAATATTTCTGTTTCCTTATCCGTTAACTCAGTTTTTTGACGCTGGTGTTTAATCCCCCCTTCCGCTTTAAAATTGTGCGGATCGTGTAACCATCGCTTAATTAAGCGTAACTTCAGCACACCTTCTTTACGGTGGGTATAAACCGTTTTATTAGAAAGCCCCATTTCGTCGCATATTTCCTTTACGGACATGCCGCGGTAGAAATTTAATAAAACGTCAATCTCTCTTTTTGTTAGCCACTTTACGTTTTCTTGCGAAGAATTATCCCTGCAGCGATCGCGTAATAAGTATGACCTGTCCTTAAAAACGTGATGTTGGGTATGAGAACAAGTTATGGCATCTGAAACGCGGGCAATACGAATCAATGACAATTGATAACTGTTATTTAAAAGACTGCCCAGAGTGCGGTACAGCCAGCCATCCGGTATGTCACCATACAGGGTGACGCGTCGAATAACGGGAAGCGTATTGAGCACGGAAGCCAGCCGCTTCAGGCTCTCCAGGAGATTAACGATACCCTTTCCGAGAAACACCACAACATGAGCATTCTGATTTATAAGGATATTTTCCACATCCTGTTGGGATACGTCATCGCCCTCAAAGTGAATATGCGAGGCCTGTATTCCGTACTTGCTCAGGATCTGACGATATCCCTGGAATGTGTAAGCGCAGGCTGAAACGACAAATTTATGTTCATCGCACGCCCCATTTCTGAGAGAAACATTGTGGTTCATAACCTGCTCCTGGGCACCAAAAGCGCCGTTTCCATTTGTGCATAAATTAAATTTGTTGCACATGTTGAGAATAGTAATTTTATCCTGAAGCCTCAGGGTAAGAAACAGTTATCAGCCTCATTCACTGGAACATCTTTGCGTTAATCACCACGGCTTAAATATACTTTTCTTTGCAAATAACAACGGCAAATATCTCATTCTCAGGGTATAATGAGAATTCCGAAAAAGAAGACTGGACACTTCATCTATCGGCTCATTTAAATACGAGAAAAATGCTATGGATAATCACGTCTCATCCAGGGCCTTGCTACATCGAAGGGATGTCATAAAGAACAATCCGCGATTCGGTGAGGCAATATTACAGCACTACACAATTAATGATACCATCTACAAAAAACAACCTCTTTTCTACAAGACCATGCTGCAGGAATCACGATTTAACATTATTCTCTCTATGTGTTGTTTTATTTTTGGAAATCAGGCAGAGTCAGTTTCAGAGATAAAAGAGTTATGTTCTCGCTATAAGATAGCCAGCCCCAACAGCGTCATTGCGATCATTACGATACTGAGAACCACCGGGCGCATCAGGACCTGGCGCTGCACGGAAGACCGACGCAAAACGAGAATCGCGCCAACCGACAAAGGTTTGAATGAACTTAAGCGTTATATGTCCGGCGCATTTTTGCCCGTCAGCATTCTTTACCCCGCATTTAATATTAATGTTAACCTACTGGATAATGATATTTTGCGAAATAACTTCTTCCGCCGCGCGGCAGAATATCTCTTTAGAGGATTAACGTTCAGAAAGGTTTTGCCAGAAGTGGGGTTATTTATCGATAAGGATGGCGGCCGCATGATTATGCTTTATATTTACCTGCAGGCCATGCAAAACAAATCCGCTCACGGTGCGGTTATTGACTATTCGGCCAGCACGCTCGCAAAAGAATTTTTCGTTTCACGCATCCACGTCAACCGAATTATCAAATCGGCACAAGAGGCGGGTTATCTTAAAGATCGTGGTGATGGTCGAATGTCGATATACCCGGCGTTTATCGAACTTGTCGAAAACTATGCCGGATTATATTTTGCGTATGTTACGCATTACATCAACGTTGTCCCTAAAGAGCGACGCCACGCTCACAACGTGGCGTCAACCGTATAATCCAGCAGGCGTTCGGATTTCCGAACGCCATCCCCCTATCGTTCCCGCAGCGCCTCTTTTGCCTTGTTCAGCGGTTTTAACAGATAATCCAGAATGGTTTTGCTGCCGGTTTTAATATCAACGGTAACAATCATGCCCGGAAAGACCGGAAATTCCTGACCTTGCTTATTGGTCAGATGGTTACTGTCGGTACGAATATAGACGCGATAGTAGTACACATCCCTTTTCACCTCATCCTGCAGGGTGTCCGGCGAAATCATGGTCACTTCCCCTTCCAGCCCGCCGTAAATCGAGTAGTCATAGGCCGTAATTTTCACCAGCGCTTTCTGGCCAGGATGAATAAACGCCACATCGCGCGGCGAAATTTTCGCTTCGACCACCATCTGATCGTCAAGCGGGACCAGGCTCATCAGCTTGCCGTTTGGCGGGATAACGCCGCCCACGGTCGTGACGTCAATATCCTTCACGATCCCGCGAACCGGGGCATTGAAGGTCAGCCGGGTCAGGGAGTCCTCACGCCCTTTCATCACCGAACGCTGGGCTTCAATCTCCGCATTGGCTTTCGCCAGCTCCTCACGGGCGCGAACGTAATACTGGTTTTTCATCTCGGTAATTTTGTTCTCAAGCTCATTTTTTTGACGCTCAAGACGTAACACCTCAACCTTGCTGGCCGCCCCCTGGGTCACCAGCGGACGGGTCAACGACAGCTCGCGCTGCACCAGCTCGGCGCCCTGGCGCAACCCGGCCAGCCCCTTTTCGAGGCTCTCACGACGGGACTGGTAGAGCGCCGTTTCCTGTTTAACCAGCTCAACGTCGTCATCCAGTTCATCCGGAAACGCGAGTTCCGTGTCGTTCACCTCGGCCTTCAGGCGCGCAGCCGTTGCCAGCGCCGCATTCAGACGAGACTCGCTCTCCAGCACGCTGGACTCGGTTTTTGTCCGGTCAAGCTGCGCGAGCTGCTGGCCGCGTTCCACAATGTCACCTTCGCGCACCATCAGGCTGTGGATAATGCCGCCTTCCAGGGACTGAATGACCTGCTCATGAGAAGACGGTATGACCTTGCCGCTTCCGGTCGTCACTTCATCAAGATGGAACAGGCTCGCCCAGGCGATAAACACCGCCAGCAGGGCGAACAGCGACCATGCTACCAGTGACGAGCGCGGCAGGCGTGGCTCCTTCAGTCGGCTATTGAAACGAGAGAAATCATTCATGCCGCGCCCTCCTCGGCAACCGCCGCCGGCTTCATGGTCACGGTACGCTGCGCGGCTTTCTGCGGCGCCATACCGTGCTGATGCAGGATCGCATCGCGCGGGCCGTCCATCACCACCTTGCCGTTTTCCAGCACAATGATGCGGTCGACCAAATCCAGAATCGGCAGGCGATGCGTCGCCACCACCAGCGTCCGGCGTTTACCCAGCCATTTGTGAAGATGCTGTATAAACTGCTTCTCGCTCATTTCGTCCAGCCAGGCGGTAGGCTCGTCCAGCAACAGGATATTCGGAGAGGTGATCAGCGCGCGCGCCAGCAGCAGCGCCTGACGCTGGCCGCCAGAGAGGCCAGCCCCGCCTTCGTTGATGATGTAATTCAGCCCCATTTTCTGCTTGCGCACAAACTCCAGCGCGCCGCTGTTGACCAGCGCCTGATGAATCTCGTCGTCGGTGGCTAACGGGTTCCCCATCAGGATGTTGTCCCGCACGGAGCCAAAGAACAGCCGGGCCTGCTGGCTGAGCAGTTGCATGTCGCGACGCACGTCGGCCGGGTCCAGATGATTGAGGGCGATATCGTCGAGCAGGATGCTGCCCTGCTGCGGCTCCTGCATGCCCGCCAGAAGCTGTAACAGCGTGCTTTTACCGGAGCCATTACGCCCAAGCACCGCCACGCGCTCTCCGGCGCGGATCTGCAGCTTGCTGATGTTGAGCACGGTGAGTTTCTCTTCCTCGTCGTAATAAAACCCGACGTCCTCAAGCGCATAGTCGCCGCGCAGGTGGGCTTTGTGCACCTTCTTGCCGTGCTGCGGATCGTCAATCGGGCGCTGCATCAGGTCGTCCAGCCCCTTGCGGGCCACTTTTGCCGACTGCCAGCGCGAGAGCACGCCTGAGATCTGCGACAGCGGCGCGATGGTGCGCGACGCCAGAATCGAGGTCCCCACCAGCGCACCGGTGGTCATGTCGCCGCTGATGACCAGGTAACAGCCCACCAGCAGTACCACGGCGTAGACGATTGACTGTACTTCCTGCGTCCAGGTGAGCAGCAGGCCCGTCAGCCAGCGCTGCTTCATGCCGACGCTGGCGGCAACGTCGTTGGTATTATTCCACTGGTTCTGGAAACGCTGTTCGGCGCGCATCAGCTTGATGTCTTCAAGGCCCTGCACCGCTTCCACCAGCGTGGCGTTACGAATGGCGGATTCACGCATCCCTTCGCTGGAAAGTTTCCCCAGCGGGCGCTGCACCAGCAGGCCGGGAATGAGCAGCAGCGGCACGGCGAGCAGGACCACCAGCACCAGCGGGCCGCCAATCATCCACAGAATAAAGACAAACAGCAGGAAGAACGGCAGATCGGAGATGGCCGCAATGGTGGTCGAGGTGATCAGCTCGCGCACCGACTCCAGCTCGCGGATCTGGGCGATAAACGATCCGGTTGATTTGGACCGCGCGCCGTTTTTAATCCGCAGCGCGTGGGCAAACACGCGTTCAGAGATACGCAGGTCGGCGCGTTTCCCCACCACGTCAGAAATATGCACGCGCAGCATGCGCATGATGAATTCGAACACGATGGCGATCATCACGCCGCCAAACAGCACCCACAGCGTGGCTTCCGACTGGGACGGCACCACCCTGTCGTACACCTGCATGGAGAAGACCATGCCTGAAAGCGCCAGCACGTTGGCCACCAGCGCCACCAGCATAATGTCGCTGTAGCGTCGCCAGTCCTTCAGCGCCAGCTGCCAGAACCAGTTTTTCTCATAGGGTTTGATGTAGTCGTCCACGCGGGCATCCGGCGTGGATTCGAGCGGGCGCAACACCATCAGCCCCTTTAACCGAGCCCCGAGTTCGTCACACGTCAGCGTCGTCTCCAGCCCCGCGTCGCCGCTAAACTGCAGGCTCACGTTGCCTTCGCTGTCCATGCGGTTAATGACCGCGATTTGTCCGCCGGTGAATTCCGCCAGCAGCGGCAGGCGCCACGGATCGAGGGATACAGCTTCAGCCGCCACCATACGCATCCCCAGCCCAAGCTGGCGCGCCATCTCCTCCAGCACCAGTTGACGCGGAGACTGGCTTTCATGGTTAATCGTGACCCGAACATGCTCCGCTGAAAAATCCAGCCGGTAGTGTTTCGCGATGATAAGCATGCCCTGCAGCCAGGGTTCGTACTGTGGATGTGTCTTCATAATCTCCGGGTTAACGCAATTCGTGTAAAAGAAACGCCAAAAGGCCGCGGGGATCGCTCCCCGCGGCGTTGGTTTACGCAATTAACAGCTGATGGTTCGCCAGCAGCGTCGCCAGATCCGTCTGCACGCCGTTCAGGGTCACCAGAGTGGTCGGCGAGAACTGACCGCCTGTACCGTCCAGGTCGACCTGGATCTCGGTATTGCTGCCGTTCTGCACCACGCGGATGTAATCGCTGATATTCCCCGCGCTGCTGTCCAGCGTGGCCACGCCGTTCACATAGCTCGCCGAGCCGGTGCCGGTATAGCCGCTGTCGGAGAGCAGATCGCGCAGGTCAATGCGGTCCGTGTCCGCGGTCCCTTCCCAGGTGCCGACCGTAAAGCCGTTCACCACGTCGTGACCGTTACCGCCCGTTGCGTCAGACGCGTTGATCAGCTTGTAGAGCAACGTATCGTGACCGCCGCTGCCAATGTTGAAGGTGTCGTTCCCGCCGCGGCCTTCGAACTGGTTATCACCGCTGTTGCCGGTAATGACGTCATCGAAGTTCGAGCCGTTAATTCCCTCAATGTTGAGCAGTCGTGACGTACCGAACCCGGTGTCCTGCGCGGTAGAAAGGCGCAAATCAACGGTTACGCCGGAGGTCGCATTGCGGTAATCCACCACGTCCATCCCACCGGTGTTGCTCCAGGTGTCGTGGTCGGAATGGGTATTCCAGCCGCCGGAACCGTTGTAGGTATAGGTGCCATCCTCTGCGATAAAGGTGTCGTTATACCCGGTCCCGGTGAGGGTCCCGCTGTGGACGCCAGTGGCTGCTTCGGCCGTCAGGACGTAGCCCTCTTTGCCGTTGCCCGCTTCCAGACCGCTCCAGGTGACGTTATCCGACACGCCGTTGGTGATCTTCAGGATCTCGGCCGAATAGGTTTCATTCGGATCCAGCCCGTAGAAGCTCACCAGCGCAGAGGTATCGTTCGAACCGATACCGGACTGGGCGTTGATGATCTGCGAAGCCACCAGCACGCCCGCGGCGTTGTACAGATTGACCGTGTTACCGTAGTAGGCGTTGATGCCCTCGCTGTCGACAATGTGCAGGTGCATCGCGGTGCCGTCAGCAATGGTTTTGCTGTTTTGCACCAGCACCACCTTGCCGTTCTGCTGAGACACCAGCAGATCCTGCGCGCCGTCCCAGTTGTAGTCCACTGCCGCCACGCCGGTCGCGTAGGCAATACCTGACGCCAGCTGGCTTGAGGTCCAGGTGGAGCCGTAACCGTTGTTGGTGAACAGGGTCGCCGTCTGTGAACCGCCGTAGGTGCTGAGCTTGACGACGTCCATCTGCCCGTCGCCGTTCCAGTCCACTGCCACCGACAGATAGCCCGCGGTGGCGTTAGAGGCTTCCACCGCGCTCTTAGTGGCAGAGAGCTTCCCGGTACCGTCGTTGTAGTAAATTACCCCGCCGTTGTTGTTGTAGCTGCTGCCCAGGTACAGATCCATGTAGCCATCGCCGTTGAAGTCCGCCCACGTCATGGACGCTGCCGTGGTGGTATTCGAGGCGTTTGCCACAAACACGTTCGTCAGGTTCTGACCGATAGAGAGCGTGCCGTTACCGTTGTTGTTGATCACGGTTAACGAGTACGCGCCGCTGCGGTTGGTGTGCTGGACAATGTCTACCGTGCCGTCGTTGTTCAGGTCGACGCCGGAGATTTCGCGTCCGGAATCGAACTGACCGTAGAAACCACCTTCGCCACCGGTGCCGTCCGGCGACAGAACGCCGTTGTTGTTCACCAGGTAAGTCAGTGAGTCCATGCCGGCATCGCCGTACGCCAGATCCAGATAGCCATCGCCGGTTTTATCGTACGCAATCACGCCGCCGTACCAGATGGTGGTCCCCATCGCCAGCTGGCTGGCGTTATAGGTGCTGCCATCATAGGTCCACATCACCTGCGTAGAGCCGGAGTAGGTATTTTCCGTCGCGAAAATATCCTGCGTGCCGTTACGGTCAAAGTCGGCGGCGGTCTGGCTCACCACGTAGTAGCCGCGGGTGTTGGTCAGCGTATTTCCGGCATAGGTCGAGCTATCGCTGCTGGAGTAAGACTGGCCGTTAGCAATGATATTCCACAGACCGCTGCTGTTCATGCCGAGGGTCATGGTGGAGTTGTTGCTGTTCCCCGCCGTGGTTGCCCAGTCGGTATTCACCGAGGTGGTATCAATCACCAGGCTGCCGGTCGCCGTACCGGTGGTATTACCATTACCCGCGCTGCTCTTCACCTGCGCCGTCACGCTGTAGCTCGACACGCTCAGCGCATCGCTGTCCGGGATCTGCAGATACCAGGTGTTGTGATCCGGGTCGACCACCACCGCGCCGCCGGTCTGGGAGGTGTAGGTTTTTCCGTTCACCGTTACCACCAGGTATTCACCGTTCACCAGGTCAGCGGAGACGGTACCAGTGACGATCGGCGTGGTGTCCGACGTGGTCTGCGCGGTAATCGCCGCCGTGGTAGTCGGGATGCTAGTATCAACGTTCAGTACAAAGCCGTCGGATTCCGTGTAGTTACCGGCCTTATCGGTGACGCGCACAATGTAGGTGTGGTTGCCGTCGCTCAGGCCGTTGTCCTGGAAGGACCAGCTTGCGCTGCCGTTCATGGTCACCTGGCCGAGCAGGACCCCGTCACGGTAGAGCTGCACAATTTCACCGTCGTCCGGGGCGCGGTTAAGCGTACCGTTGATCAGCGGCGAGTTATCGTCCGTTGCCACCGCACTGCCAAAGGTCCCCTGACGCTCGCCTTCACCGTCGGTATAGCTCACTACCGTGCCTACGGTGGTTGGCGGCGTGGTGTCCACCGTCACCACCTGAGAGGCGGTGGAGCCCACGTTGCCCGCCTGGTCGATAATCCGCACCTGGTAGGTGTAGTCTCCGTCAGGCAGATCGCGGGTATCGGTGTAGCTCCAGCGCTGGTTGGTGACCGTGGTATCGAGCCAGGTATTTCCGCCATCCAGGCTTATCTGTACGCGCTCGTCGCTTGCCAGCGCGCTGCCCAGCGAACCGTTAATGGTCAGCGTGGTGTCCATGGTGATGAAATCACTCCCGGACTGGCCGGTATCTTCGCTGATGCTGTCGATGGTGACGCCGTACTGCGGCGACTGGGTATCCACCGTCACCGCCTGCGCGGTGGTGGCCCCGACGTTCCCCGCCTGGTCAACGACCCGCACCTGATAGTTATGGCTGCCGTCGGTCAGGGTACGGGTGTCGCTGTAGCTCCACTGCGTACCGCTTACGGTGGCGTAAACCCAGGTGCTGCCCCCGTCCATGCTCACCTGTACGAATTCACCCGCGCCGAGTTCTGCGCCGAGCGTTCCGTGCAGCGTGTACGAGGTCGAACTGGTCAGGAAGTCGTTATTGTCGAAGCCGGTATCCACGGTGATGTTATCCACGGTCACCGTAATCGCCGCATCCGGGGCGACCGTATCGACGGTCACCTGCTGATGGGCGCTGGCGCCCACGTTGCCCGCCGCGTCCACCACGCGAACGTAGTAGTCATAGGTCTGGTTACCCAGCGTGCGGCCGTCCACGTAGTACCAGCTGTTGCCGGTGACGATCACGTTCTGCCAGGTGACGCCGCCATCGATGCTGATCTGGGCATACTCGCCGTCGGCCAGCGTCGCGCCGAGCGAGCCATGCAGCGTCAGGGACGTATCGTTGGTGATAAAGTCGCTGCTGCTCAGGCCGGTATCGTCGCTGATGCTGTCGATGGCGATAGTTTTACCGGCGTCCGGCGCAACCGTATCAATGGTCACCACCTGGCTGGCGGTGGCGCTGATATTGCCCGCGTCGTCAATCACGCGCAGCTGGTAGTTGTAATCCCCGTCGGCCAGCGTGCGGCCATCGACGTACGTCCAGCTCAGGCCGCTGACGCTGACGTCGATCCAGGTAACGCCGCCGTCGAGGCTGATCTGCGCGTGGTCGCCGCTGCCCAGCGCCGCGCCGAGCGTCCCTTTCAGGCTGATCTGGTTGTCGCTGGTGATAAAGTCGCTGCCGGACAGGCCGGTATCCTGGGTGATGGAATCGACCGTAATGGTGCTTGCCGCTGGCTTCGTCAGGTCAATCACCACGTCCTGGCTGTCCGTCGCACCCACGTTGCCCGCGTTATCGATCACGCGCACCTGGTACTGGTAGGTACCGTCCGTCAGGGTGCGGCCATCGGTGTAGCGCCAGGTGGTGCCGGTCACGGTCAGGTCAATCCAGGTGGTGCCGCCGTCGAGGCTGATCTGCGCCTTCTCGTTATTGCCGAGCTGCGCGCTCAGGGAGCCGTTGACCACGACCTGAGCGTCGTTGGTGATGAAATCACTCGCGCTCAGGCCTGTGTCATTTTGCAGCGAATCAACGCTAATCCCCATCGACGGCGCGGTGAGATCCACGGTGACGCTGTGGTTATCGCTGCCGCTGTTGCCGATGGTGTTGCTGACCTGGGCGTTAATCACGTACGAACCGCCGTCGGCCAGCGCGGTCACGTCTGCGCTGCCCACCGTGTAGCTCCAGGTACCGTCATTCTGAACGGTCGCCGTGTAGGTTTTACCGTTCAGCGTAATGGTCACCGTCTGGCCCGCCGGGGCGTCGGTGGTGCCGCTGACGACTAGCGGCGTGCCGTGCTCGGCGGCGTTGACGATATCGTCCTGCGCAAAGGTGTTAATGGTGATGGTTGGGACATCGCCGTTCAGCGTCACGTCGTGCGTTGCGCTGCCCGGGTTGCCCGCCCTGTCGTTCACCGAAGCGGTGATGGTGTAATCCCCGTCGCTCAGGCCGAGGAAATCACGGCCCGGCACGAAGACCGACCACGATCCGTCCGCCCCGACGGTCGCCTGATAGCTGTGCCCGTTGAAGGAGACGGTCACCGTCTGGCCCTGTTCCGCCGTGGTGGTGCCGCTGATGGTCTGGCCCGCCAGCTGCTCCGCGTTGTTGACGATATCGTCATCGGCCACGGTGCTGATGGTCACGGTTGGCGCGACGGTATCGACCGTTAAGGTGTGCGTGGTCTGGCCGTTATTACCCGCTTTGTCGTTCACCGAGGCGGTCACCGTCAACGCACCCTGGCTCAGCGCGGCCAGATCGGCTGCCGGAACATCCAGCGTCCACGTCCCGTCGTTCGCGACGGTGGCGGTGTAGGTTTTGCCGCCCAGCGTCACGGTGACGGTCTGACCGGCCTCCGCGCTGGAAGATCCGTGCACGGTCAGCGGCTGCTGCGCTTCAAGCGCGTTCAGCATGTCGTCAACCGACAGCGTCGCAATGCTCACGACCGGCGCAGTGGTATCCACGCTGATGCCGTGCGTTGCCGACGCGCTGTTGCCCGCGCTGTCCTGCGCCGACACGGACACCTGATAGCTCGCGCCATCGGCCAGGGCACCCACGTCGGCGGCCGGTACGGTGGTCGTCCAGCTGCCGTCGCTCTGGATGGTGGCCGTATAGCTCTTGCCGTTCAGCATCACGGTGACCTGCGTCCCGCTGGCGAGCTGGGCGCTGGAGCCGTTAATCACCAGGGCCGAACCGGCTTCTGCCGCGTTGATGACGTCGTCACCGCTAACGGTGTTCACCGTCAGCACCACGGAGGCGGTGTTCACCACCACATCGTGGGTCTGGGTGCTGCTGTTGCCCGCGCTGTCGGTAATCGTCGCGCTGAGGGTCACGGTGCCGTCGTTCAGCGCGGAAATCACGCTGGCCGGAACGCCCACGCTCCAGTTACCGCTGGCGTCAACGGTGGTGGTGTACTGGTTAGAACCGATGGTGATGACCAGCTTATCGCCGACGCTCGCGCCGGTTGCCGTGCCGCTGACAATCTGCGCCTGCCCGTGCTCCACGCTGTTAATGACGTTATCGCCCGCCACGACGTTAAAGCTGACGGTCGGTGGCGTGGTATCAAGCGTAATCGCTTTGCCCGCGCTGCCCGGGTTACCCGCAGCGTCGCTCACGCTGACCTGCACGGTGTAGCCGTTATCCGCCAGTGCGGACAGGTCTGTGCCCGGCACGTTCACGCTCCAGATGCCGCCCTGCTGCACCTGCGCGGTATAGCTCTTGCCGCCCAGCGTCACGGTGACCGTCTGCCCGATTTCCGCCGTGGTGGTGCCGGAGATGGCCACGCCCGCAGCCGCTTCGCTGCCGTTAATCACGTTATCGCCAGCGACCGTATCGATGGTCACGGCTGGCGCGGTGGCGTCCACGCTGTACTCCCGGCCCGCAGAGGCGCTGTTTCCGTGCGCGTTGGTGACGCTCACCTGCACGCTGGCATCGCCGTCCTTCAGGCCCGCGAGATCGGCGGAAGGCACGGTGGTCGTCCATTTGCCGTCGGCGTCCACCGTCGCGGTGTAGCTCTTGCCGCCGAAGGTGATGGTGACGGTCTGGTTTTCCTCCACGTTCGAGGTGCTGCCGGACAGCACCAGATCCGCGCCTTTCTCCGCCGCGTTAATCACGTCGTCGGTGGCAATCGCATCGATGCTGACGGCAACGGCAGACAGATCGACGGTGACATCGTGGCTGATGGTCACCGGGTTGCCCGCCGCGCTCTGGCCAGCAACGGTCACGGTGACCGTGCCCGCAGCCAGGGCCCCGACGTCTGCCGCCGGGATCGCCGCGCTCCAGGTGCCGTCTGCCAGCACGGAGGCCGCATAGGTTTTGCCATTGACGGTCACGGTGAGCGTGGTGCCTGCCGCCAGCCCGTCGCTGGAGCCGGTGACAATCAGGTTTTGAGTATGTTCGATGCTGTTGATCACATCGTCGCCCGCCACGGTATCAATGCGCAGACCCGGCAGGCTGGCGTCTATAACGATTTCGCGCTCGCCCGCGCCGGTGTTGCCGTGGCCGTTGGTGACGGTCGCCGACACGGTCAAGTCGCCGTTGCCCAGCGCGGTCAGGACGGATTCTGGCACGCTCACGGACCAGGTCAGATCGTTCTGCACCGTTGCGGTGTAGCTGTTGCCACCGATAGTCACGGTTACCGTGTTGCCCGCTTCCGCATTCGCTACCTTTCCGCTGATGGTCTGGCCTGCGGCCACTTCCGCCGCATTGATGATGTTATCGCCCGCCACGATATTGATGGTGACGGTCGGCAGTGCGGTGTCCACCAGCAGGTTCGCGGTGTTACTGACGCTATTGCCCACGCCGTTGGTGGCGGCGGCGCTAAGGGTGTAATTCGCTTCGCCCAGACCCGCCAGATCCGCTGCCGGAACGGTCAGGCTCCAGGTGCCGTCTGCGGCCGTCGTGGCCGCGTAGTTTTTACCGTTGAGGGTCACGGTCACCACGGTGCCTTCCGACAGGTTGGCGCTGGTGCCGCTGACGCTCAGATCCTGACCTTTCTCTACCGCGTTCAGCACGTTATCGCCGCTGATGGCGTTGAACGCCACGGACGGCAGGCCGGTATCGACGGTCACGTCATGGCTGCCGGCACCGGTGTTGCCCGCCGCGTCGGTGACTGACGCAGTGACGGTTACGGTGCCGTCCTGCAGAGCAGAAATCACGCTCGCCGGGACGCCCACGCTCCAGTTACCCGCCGCGTCCAGCACGGTGGTGTAGGTCTGGCCGCCAATCGTGACGGTGACCTTATCGCCCGCAGCCGCGCCGGTGGCGGTGCCGCTGATGATTTGCGCCTGAGCGTGCTCTGCGATGTTAATCACATCGTCGCCCGCCACGGTGTTGATGGTCACCACAGGAACGGTCACGTCGACTGTCAGAGTGTGATCAACCGACGCCGGGTTGCCCGCCTTGTCGCTGACGCTTGCCGTCACGGTCACGCTGCCGTCGCCGAGCGCGGCCAGATCCGCCGCCGGAACGCTCAGCGTCCAGCTGCCGTCCGCGCCTGCGGTTGCGGTGTAGTCTTTGCCGTTCAGCGTCACGGTCACGGTCTGGCCCGCTTCGGCGGTGGTGGTGCCGGACACGGTCAGATCGGCCTGAACTTCTGCGGCATTCAGAATATCGTCGGTCGCCAGGGTATTAATGGTCACGGACGGCGCGGTCGCATCCACGCTGTACTCGCGGCCCGCCGAGGCGCTGTTGCCGTTCACGTTGGTGACGCTCACCTGCACGCTAGCGTCGCCATCCTTGAGGTGTACCAGATCCGCAGACGGTAGGGTGTAGGTCCAGTTACCGCTGTCGTCTACTGTCGCGCTATAGATTTTTCCGTTCAGGCTGATGGTCACGGTCTGCCCGGCTTCCACGTGGGTGGTCGCACCGGACAGCACCAGATCCGCGCCCTTCTCCGCCGCGTTAATCACGTCGTCGGTAGCGATGGAATTGATGCTGATGGCAACGGTCGCCAGATCTACCGTCACGTCGTGGCTGATGGTAATCGGGTTGCCCGCAGAGCTGTCGCCGGTAACGCTGATTTTGACGGTGCCTTCCGGCCACGCGCTCACGTCGGTGGACGGGATCGCCGCGCTCCAGGTGCCGTCCGCCAGTACGGTCGCCGCATAGGTTTTGCCGTTGACGGTGACGGTCAGCGCCGTGCCCGGCGCCAGCCCGTCGCTGGAGCCGGTGACAATCAGGTTCTGCGCGTGCTCAATGCTGTTGACGACATTGTCGCCCGCCACGGTATCCACGCGCAGGCCCGGCAGGTTAGCGTCGATAGCGATCTCGCGCTCGCCGGTGCCGGTATTGCCGTGGCCGTTGGTGACGCTCGCCGTCACGCTCAGGCTGCCGTTGCCCAGCGCGGTCAGCACGTCAGACGGCACGTTCACGGACCAGGTCAGATCGTTCTGCACCGTTGCGGTGTAGCTGTTGCCGCCAAGGGTGACGGTAACGGTATTGCCCGCTTCGGCATTCGCCACGGTGCCGCTCAGGGTCTGGCCTGCCGCCACTTCCGCCGCATTGATGACGTTATCGCCCGCCACGGTATTGATGGTGACGGTCGGCAGCGCAGTGTCCACCAGCAGGTTCGCGGTGTTGCTCACGCTGTTGCCCACGCCGTTGGTGGCGGTCGCATTCAGGGTGTAATTAGCCTGACCGAGACCGGCCAGATCCGCTGCCGGAACCGTCAGGCTCCAGGTGCCGTCTGCCGCAGTTGTGGCCGTGTAGTTTTTACCGTTGAGGGTCACGGTCACCACGGTGCCTTCCGCGAGGTTAGCGCTGGTGCCGCTGACGCTCAGATCCTGGCCTTTTTCAACGGCGTTCAGGACGTTGTCATCGCTGATGGCGTTGAAGGCCACCGATGGCAGACCGGTATCGACGGTCACGTTATGCGTGCCGGTGCCGGTGTTGCCCGCCGCGTCGGTGACTGACGCAGTGACGGTTACGGTGCCGTCGCTGAGGCCCGAAATCACGCTCGCCGGTACGCCCACGCTCCAGTTCCCCGCCGCGTCCAGCACGGTGGTGTAGGTCTGCCCGCCAATCGTGACGGTGACCTTATCGCCCGCTGCCGCGCCTGTGGCGGTGCCGCTGATGATTTGCGCCTGGCCGTGTTCTGCAATGTTAATGACGTCGTCGCCCGCCACGGTGTTGATGGTCACCGCAGGCGCGGTGATATCTACCGCCAGGTTGTGGTCCACGGACGCCGGGTTACCCGCTTTATCGCTTACCGATGCGGTGACGGTCACGCTGCCGTCGGTTAATCCAGCCAGATCGGCGGCCGGGACGTTCAGCGTCCAGCTGCCGTCTGCGCTGACGGTTGTGGTGTAGTCTTTGCCGTTCAGCGATACGGTGACCGTCTGGCCCGCTTCGGCGGTGGTGGTGCCGGATACGGTCAGATCCGACTGCGCTTCAGCGGCGTTCAGAATATCGTCGTTCGCCAGGGTATTGATGGTCACGGACGGTGCGGTCTCATCCACGCTGTACTCGCGGCCCGCCGAGGCGCTGTTGCCGTTCACGTTAGTGACGCTCACCTGCACGCTGGCGTCGCCGTCTTTGAGATCCGTCAGATCGGCCGCTGGCACCGTGGCGGTCCATTTGCCGTTGGCGTCCACCGTCGCGGTGTAGCTCTTGCCGCCGAAGGTGATGGTGACGGTCTGGTTTTCCTCAACGTTCGAGGTAGTGCCGGAGAGCACCAGATCCGCGCCCTTCTCGGCCGTGTTAATCACGTCATCGGTGGCAACGGCGTCGATGCTGATGGCAACGTTCGCCAGATCCACCGTCACATCGTGGCTGATGGAAACCGGGTTACCGGCGCTGCTCTGGCCAGCAACGGTTACTGAAACCGTGCCTGCGGCCAGCGCACCCACGTCCGCCGCAGGGATCGCCGCGCTCCAGGTGCCGTCCGCCAGCACGGTCGCCGGATAGGCTTTGCCGTTGACGGTCACGGTCAGCGCCGCGCCCGCCGCCAGCCCGTCGCTGGTGCCGGTGATAATCAGGTTTTGAGTACGTTCGATGCTGTTGATCACGTCGTCACCCGCCACGGTATCCACGCGCAGGCCCGGCAGGTTAGCGTCTATAAC
This sequence comes from Enterobacter sp. ECC-019, assembly GCF_043974075.1. Taxonomy (NCBI): domain Bacteria; kingdom Pseudomonadati; phylum Pseudomonadota; class Gammaproteobacteria; order Enterobacterales; family Enterobacteriaceae; genus Enterobacter; species Enterobacter sp. ECC-019. The sequence goes on along the minus strand of NZ_CP143759.1, from coordinate 2,971,299 downwards.
GATTTCGCGCTCGCCCGTTCCGCTATTGCCCACGCCGTTCGTGACGCTGGCTGACACGGTCAAATTACCGTTGCCCAGCGCGGTCAGCACGGATTCCGGCACGTTAACGGACCAGGTGAGATCGCTCTGCACCGTTGCGGTGTAGCTGTTACCGCCAATCGTCACGGTCACGGTGTTGCCCGCTTCGGCATTCACCACCTTACCGCTGATGGTCTGGCCGGCTGCCAGCTCCGCCGCGTTAATGACGTCGTCACCTGCAATGATGTTGACGATCACGCCCGGCAGAACGGATTCCACGTTCACGGTGTGCGACGTGCTGGTATTGTTGCCGACGCTGTCCGTTGCCGATGCGGTAACGGTGTACAACGCTTCACCCAGCTGGCTCACCTGATCCGCCGGAACGGTAGTCGTCCATTTCCCGTTATCGTCCACCTGCGCGCTGTACGCTTTGCCGTTCAGCATCACGGTTACTACCGCGCCTGCCGCCAGGCCGGAAGCCGTACCGGAGATCGTCAGATCCTGGGTTTTCTCTGCATTGTTGATCACATCGTCGCCGGAAACGGTGTCGATGGTCAGCACCGGGGCGGTCAGATTGACGTTGACCTCATGCGTGGCGCTGTTGCTGTTGCCCGCTTTATCGGTCAGCGCCGCGGTGATGGTGTAATCCCCGGCGGCCAGCGCGGTGACGTCCGCCGCAGGCACGCCCACGCTCCAGTTGCCTGAGGCGTCCAGGGTGGCGGTGTAGGATTTGTTGTTGATGGTAACGGTGACCACGTCGCCCGCCGCCGCGCCGGTCACGGAGCCCGTGACAATCAATGCCTGCGCATGCTCGGCGCTGTTGATCACGTCGTCGTCGGAAACGGTGTTAATGGTCAGCTGCGGGACGGTGGTATCGACCAGCACGTCGCGATCCGCTGAGGCCGGGTTGCCCGCCTTATCAGACACGGCGGCGCTGATGGTGTAGTTGCCGTCGGTAATACCGCTCAGATCCGCAGACGGCACGGTCACGCTCCAGCTGCCGTTCGCCTGTACGGTGGTGGTGTAATCCACGCCGTTCAGCGTTACGGTGACGGTCTGGCCCGCTTCGGCGTTGGTCACGCCGTTAACGACCAGATCCTGCTGCGCTTCGGCCGCATTGATGATGTTGTTGTCGCTGACAATTTCAATAGACACCGTCGGCGCGGTGGCGTCCACGCTGTACTCGCGGCCTGCCGACGCGCTGTTGCCGTTCACGTTGGTGACGCTCACCTGCACGCTGGCATCGCCGTCCTTCAGGCTGCCCAAATCGGCGGACGGTACGGTCGCCGTCCAGTTGCCGCTGGCATCCACCGTCGCGGTGTACGACTTGCCGCCGAAGGTGATGGTAACGGTCTGGTTTTCTTCCACGTTGGTGGTCGAGCCGGACAGCACCAGGTCCGCGCCTTTCTCAGCCGCGTTGATTACGTCGTCCGAGGCAATCGGGTTAATGCTGATGGCGACCGCCGCCAGATCCACCTTCACGTCATGGCTGATGGAAACCGGATTGCCCGCCGCGCTCTGGCCGTCCACGGTCACGGTGACCGTGCCCGCATTCAGCGCGCTGACGTCTGCCGCCGGAATGGCCGCCGTCCAGGTGCCGTCCGCCAGCACGGTTGCGGCGTAGGTTTTGCCGTTGACGGTCACCGTTAACGCCGCGCCCGTTGCCAGGCCCTCGCTGGAGCCGGTGATAATCAGGTTCTGCGCGTGCTCAATGCTGTTGATCACATCGTCGCCCGCCACGGTATCGACGCGCAGGCCCGGCAGGTTGGCGTCAATGGTGATGTCGCGCTCGCCGGTTCCGGTGTTGCCGTGGCCGTTGGTGACGCTGGCTGACACGGTCAGATCGCCGTTACCGATGGCGGTTAAGACCGTGGACGGCACGTTGACCGACCAGCTCAGATCGTCCTGAACTGTCGCGGTATAGGTATTGCCGCCGACTGAAATAGTGACAGCGTCACCGCTCGCCGCGCCGCTCACTTTGCCGCTCAGGGTCTGCCCGCTAGCCACTTCCGCTGCGTTAATGACATCGTCCGTGGCGACAGGGTTGATGGTGACCTGCGGCAGCGCGCTGTCGACCAGCACGCTGTGGCCGGTGCTCGCGCTGTTGCCTGCGGCGTCGGTTACGCTCGCCGTCACGACGTAGCTCGCTTCGCCAAGCGCAGAAACGTCTGCCGCCGGAACGGTGATGCTCCAGCTGCCGCTGGCGTCGGTGGTGGCCGTATAGCTGATTCCGTTCAGGGTCACCGTAATGGTAGTTCCGTCCGGCTGGTTGCTGATGCCGGACACCAGCAGATCCTGGCCTTTCTCGGTCGCGTTGATCACGTCGTCAGCCGCCAGGGTATTGATGGCAACCACCGGCGCGGTGAGGGAGACGTCAAACTCGTGCGTCGCGGTGGTGCTGTTACCGGCTTTATCGGTGAGAGTCGCAGAGATTGTCTGGTCGCCGTTTGCCAGCGCGCCCACGTCCGTCGCCGGAACGCCCACGCTCCAGCTGCCGGACGCATCCAGCATGGCGGTGTAGTCTTTCCCGTTCAGGGTCACGGTAATCACGTCGCCCGCCTGCGCGCCCGTCACCTTGCCGGAGACGATCAGCGCCTGGCCGTGCTCGGCAATATTGATGACGTCGTCGCCCGCAACGATGTTGAATGAAATCTGCGGTACGGTGGTGTCGACCAGCACCGAGGAGCCCGCGCTGGCCGGGTTGCCTGCCTTATCGGACACGGTCGCCGTTACCGCCGCACTGCCGTCGGTGATGCCAGCCATATCCGCCGCCGGAACGTCGAGCGTCCAGCTGCCGTCCGCCTGCACCTGCGCGGTGTACTGATTGCCGTTGAAGGTCACGGTGACCGTCTGGCCTGCTTCGGCAGTAGAGGTGCCGCTCAGGGTCAGATCCTGCGCCGCCTCCGCCGCGTTCAGCATATTGTCACTGCTGATGGTGTTGATGGTCACCGTCGGCGCGGTGGTATCGACGCTGAATTCCTGCGCCGAAGACGCCGCGTTGCCGTTCACGTTGCTGACGTTTACCTGCACGCTTGCGTCGCCGTCTTTCAGGCCGCTCAGATCGGCTGCCGGAACGGTCCAGGTCCAGTCGCCGTTGGCATCCACCGTGGTGGTATAGGTTTTACCCGCGACGGTGATGGTCACGGTCTGACCCGCTTCAACGTTGGAGGTGGTGCCGGAAAGCACCAGGTCCTGGCCTTTTTCCGCCGCGTTGAGCACGTTATCGTCGGTCACGCTGCTGATGGTGATGGCGACAGGCGCGAGATCGACGTCCACGACGGTGCCGATGGTCACCGGGTTGCCGGAGGCATCCTGCGCGCTGGCGCTGATGGTGAGCGAACCGTCCGCCCACTGGGACACATCGGCCGCCGGTACCGCCGCCTGCCAGGTGCCATCCGCCAGCACCGTTGCCGAATAGGCTTTGCCGTTGATGGTCACGGTCACGGTGCTGCCCGCCGCCAGATCGGTGCTGGTACCGGACACAATCAGGTTCTGAGCGTGTTCGATCGCGTTGATGACGTCGTCACCTGCGACGGTATCAATACGCAGTCCCGGGAGCTGGGCGTCGATGCTGAAGTCGAGAGAAGAAGAGCCGGTATTGCCGTGCGCGTTGGTCACGCTGGCGGATACGGTGAGGTCGCCGTTGCCTAGCGCGGAAAGCTGGCTCTCGCTTAACGGCAGGCTCCAGGTCAGATCGTCCTGCACGGTAGCGGTGTATGTCTGGCCGCCAAGGATGATAGTGACAGTGTCACCTGACGCCGCGTTCGTCACCTTACCGGTCAGGGTTTGCCCTGCCGCCACTTCCGCTGCGTTAACGATATTGTCGCCCGCCAGCGTGCCGATCGTCACCACCGGCAGCGAGCTGTCCACCAGCACATCGTGTGAGGTTGAGGCGCTGTTGCCTACGTTATCCGTGACGCTCGCCGTCACGGTGTAATGGGCTTCACCCAGCGCGCTTACGGCCGAGGCCGGTACGGTCACGCTCCAGCTGCCGCTGGCGTCTGTCGTGGCGGTGTAGTTGATGCCGTTCAGGTTAACGGTGACGCGTGTTCCTTCCGGCTGGTTGCTGGTGCCGGAGAGCAGCAGATCTTCGCCCTTCTCTGCCGCATTGATCACGTCGTCCGCCGCCAGCGTGTTAATACCGATAACAGGCGTCACGGTATTCACCACCACATCCAGCGAACTGCTTCCGGTGTTGCCGGATCGGTCGGTCACGGAGACGTCGATGGTCCAGGTGCCGTCTGCCAGACCCTGCACGACGGATGCGGGCAGGCCGAGGCTCCAGTTGCCCGATGCATCCACCACCGTGGTGTAATCGACGCTGTTAATGGTAATGGTCACAAGGTCGCCCGCTGCCGCACCAGTGACGGAGCCGCTCAGGATCTGCGCCTGTGAATGAGCGAGCTGGTTAATGGTATTGGTGTCGGTGACAAAGTCGTTAATGGTCACCTGGGGTACGGTCGCGTCCACCAGACCCACGCGATCGGCGCTGCTGGCGTTGCCCGCCACGTCGCTGACGGTTGCGGTCACGGTAACGATGCCATCCGTCAGGGCACCGACGTCTGCCGCCGGGACGCTCAGCTGCCAGGTACCGTCCGTCTGGACCGTGGTCTGATACGTTTTGCCGTTCAGCGTCACGGTGACCGTCTGGCCGGGTTCCGCACTGCTGCTGCCGCTTAACAGTAAATCCTGCTGCGCTTCAGCCGCATTGATGATGTTGTCGGCGGTCAGGTTATCGAGCGTAATCGCCGGTGGCTGCGTATCCACCGTGACCACCCGCGACGCGTCGGCACTGTTGCCGCTGACGTTAGTGACGCTTACGCTCACCTGCGCACGCCCGTCGATCAGGGTTTCCATGGCGCTGGCGGGTACGGTCAGGCTCCAGGAACCATCCTGCTGCACCTGCGCGGTGAAGGTCTGGTCAGCGAATTTCACCACCACGGTCTGCCCCGCTTCCACGCCCTGCGTCTGGCCGGAAAGGGTTAAATCACTGCCTTTTTCTGCCGCATTCAGCAGGTCGTCGCCGGAGACGGTATCAATGGTGACCGCCACGGCGTTCAGATCGAGTTCAATCGGGTGTTCAGCCGCTACGGTATTGCCCCAGGCATCTTCAGCGCTGACGCTAACCGTCATGCCGCCCGCCGTCCAGGCCTGCAGGTCCGCTGCCGGAACGCCGATCTGCCAGTTGCCGCTGGCGTTAACCGCGGTGACGTACTCAACGTTGTTGATGGTGACGATAATCTGCGTACCCGCGGCCAGATGGCTACTGGAGCCGGTGACGCTCAAATCCTGCTGCTGTTCGATCGCGTTGATCACGTCATCGCCGGAAATGGTGTTCACGCGCAGACCCGGCAGCTCCGCGTTGATATTGATGTCACGCTCGCCGGTGCCGGTATTGCCGTGCCCGTTGGTGACGGAGGCGGTGAAGGTTAAATCCCCGTCGCCGAACGCCTGAAGATCCGCTGACGGGATTTTCACGCTCCAGGTCAGGTCGCTGCCAACCGTTGCGGTGTAGCTCTTGCCGCCTGCGGTGATAGAGACGGTATCGCCCGCCGCCGCGCCGGTAACGCGACCGCTGAGGGTTTGATCGACGCCCGCTTCGGCGTTATTGACCAGGTTGTCGCCCGCAAACGTATTGATAATGACCTGCGGAAGGACGGTATCCACCAGCAGATTCGCTTCGGCAGAACCGCTGTTACCCACGCTGTCGGTACCGCTGACGCTAACGGTGTAAAGCGTGTTCGCCAGATTCAGGACGTCGGAAACCGGCACCTGGACCGCCCAGATACCGTTTTCGACGGTGGCCTGATAGTTGACGTTGTTCAGCGTCACGGTGACGGCGGTGCCGTCCGGCAGGTTGCTGGTGCCGGTCAGGCTCAGCGGCTGCATCGCCTCCTGGGCATTCAGGACGTTATCCTGGCTGATGGCGTCAATCGTAAATTCTGGCGGGTGTCCGCTCAGCGTAATGCCGTGCGTGGCGCTGCCGGTATTGCCTGCCGCGTCAGTGACGGAAACCGAAAGCGTGTGGTTGCCTTCACCCAGCGCACCCAGCACGGACGCCGGAACGCCGACGCTCCAGCTGCCGTCCGCCAGAACCACGCCGGTGAAGGTCTGGCCGCCAAGGGTTACGGTGACCACATCGCCCGCGGCGGCACCGCTCGCCTGGCCGGAAATAATGTGCGCCTGGCCCTGCTCGCTGATATTGAGGATATCGTCGCCCGCCACGGTATGGATGGTGACGACCGGCGCGGCGGTATCCACCGTGAAATCTGCCGTCACGGAAGCGCCGTTGCCCGCTTTGTCGCTCACGTTAACCGTCAGGGTGTGATTGCCCTCATTGAGCACCTGCACGTCGCTCGCGGCAAGCGTGACGGACCAGGTGCCGTCGCTGCCCACCGTGGCGTTATAGTTTTTACCGTTCAGGGTGACCGTGACGATCTGACCGGCTTCAGCATTCGTTTTACCGGTCAGGATCAGCGGCTGATTGTGCTCAGCCGCATTAATGATGTTGTCCTGTGCGAGAGTATCGACAGCTTGAAATGTCGCGTCAGGATCTGCAGACGGTGATTGTGAATCGCGGTGCGCTGGAAGCGGATGTAGAAAACGCCAAAGTGGCGCTGGAGCTGGCGCAGATCGACCTGCAAAACACGCGCATTGTGGCCCCGCGCGACGGCCAGCTCGGCCAGATTGCCGTTCGTCTCGGGGCGTATGTCACCGCCGGGACCCATCTCACCACCCTTGTGCCGCCTCAGCACTGGGTCATCGCCAATATTAAAGAGACCCAGCTCGCGGAGCTGCGCGTCGGTCAGCCGGTGAAATTCACCGTCGATGCCCTCAATAACAAAGCGTATCAGGGCCGCGTGGAGAGCATCTCTCCGGCGACCGGCGTTGAATTCAGCGCCATCACGCCGGATAACGCCACCGGGAACTTTGTCAAAATCGCCCAGCGCATTCCGGTGCGCATCGAGGTGCTCGGCAAGCCAGAGGCGTCCGCGCTGCTGCGTCCGGGCATGTCGGTGCAGGTGACCATTGATACGCGGGAGGAGAAGCAATGATCCTTCGCCCGATAGCCGCGCTGGTGTTGGCGGTAACGCTGGCCGGATGCCAGTCCGTCGATGTCAAACCGGCGCAGCCGACGCTGCAAATCCCCACGCAGTGGCGCAGCGTCTCAGGCCCTGCCAGCCCGACGGAGCAGCTCTGGTGGCGCAATTTTCATGACAACAATCTGAACCGCTACGTGGACCAGGCACTTAAGAATAACAGCGACGTGCTGATCGCCCGCGAACGAATTAACGAATATCAGGCAAGGGTCTTTGCTGCTGACGGCAGCCTGTTTCCTTCGCTTGACGCGGGCGTAACGGGGACGCGCGCCCGTTCGCAATCCGCCGCGACCGGGCTGCCGGTCTACGGCACGCTGTACAGAGGTAGCCTGACGGCGAGCTATGACGTTGATATCTGGGGCGTCAACCGCAGCACGGCCAATGCCGCCGAAGCCTCGCTGGAGGCGCAAAAAGCCGCCGCTGCCGCCGCGGATTTGACCATCGCGTCTTCCGTTGCATCCGGGTATGTCACCCTGCTCTCTCTTGACGAACAACTGCGGGTGACCGAATCCACGCTGAAATCACGCGAAGAGGCATTTAACCTCGCGAAACGTCAGTTTGAGACGGGCTACAGCTCGCGTCTGGAGCTGATGCAGTCGGATTCCGAACTGCGCTCGACGCGAGCGCAGGTTCCCGTGCTGCAGCATCAGATTGCGCAGCAGGAGAACGCCCTGAGCCTGCTGCTGGGAAGCAATCCCGGCGCGGTAGCGCGCAGCGAAAGCTTTGAGACGCTGACGCCGCTGAAGCTGCCGTCACAGCTGCCTTCTACGCTCCTGAACCGTCGACCGGATATCGTTCAGGCCGAACGACAGCTGGTGGCGGCTGACGCCTCGCTTGCCGCGTCGCGCGCGAGCCTGCTGCCATCGATCAACCTGACCGCGACCGGATCGGTACAGGATCGCACCCTTTCAGGCCTGCTGGACAACCCGCTTCAGCTCTGGAGCGTCGGGGGCAGTATTCTCGCCCCGCTGCTGAACCGCCAGGCGCTGAATGCGCAGGTAGACATTTCCCAGTCCCAGCGGAACCAGGCGCTGTACGCCTATGAAAAAATCGTGCGTAACGCGTTTGCCGAAGTGAACAACAGCCTTGATGCTATTACGCGCTATCAGGAACAGCTGACGGAGCTGCTTGCTCAGCAGGATGTGGCGCAGGAGACGCTGCGCATTGCGCAGAATCGCAATCGCAACGGCTACTCCTCCTATCTGGACGTGCTGGACGCACAGCGTACGCTGTACTCAGTTCAGACCAGCGTGGTGCAGGTGAAAAATAACCTGCTGCTGGCGCAGATCGATTTGTACAGAGCGCTGGGCGGCGGCTGGGTCAGTGCCTGAAAACCTGCCCGGTGGCGCCGCGCTTACCGGGCCTACATTTCGCCCCGTAGGCCGGGTAAGCGAAGCGCCACCCGGCAATCCCTCTCAAGGAGTCAATCTATGCAACAACAATGGTCTGCAGTAGATAATTACATGATTTCTTCGCTTATCCCTGATGATGACGTACTGAGTCAGGTACTGGAAAACAACAAGCGCGCCGGGCTACCTGAACACGATGTTGCGGCCAATCAGGGGCAGCTGCTGGCGCTGTTCGTGCGCATGACGCAGGCAAGACGTGTTCTTGAAATCGGGACGCTGGGCGCTTATAGCTCAATCTGGATGGCGCGCGCCCTGCCGCCGGACGGAAAGCTGGTTACGCTCGAGGCTGACCCGACGCATGCCGACGTTGCCCGTCAGAATATTCGCCTCGCGGGGCTGAACGATCGTATTGAATTAATTGAAGGCCCGGCGCTGAACTCGCTGGAGAATTTCGGTGACGTTCCCCCGTTCGACCTGATCTTTATTGATGCCGATAAGCCAAACAATCCCGGCTATCTGGAGTGGGCGCTGCACTATTCCCGTCCCGGCACGATAATCATTGGCGATAACGTGGTGCGCGACGGCGAGGTCATTAACGGGGAAAGCGACGACGCGCGCGTGCTGGGCGTGCGGCGTTTTATCGAGATGATTGGGGATAACCCGCGCTTAACCGCCACCGCGCTGCAAACGGTGGGGGTTAAGGGATGGGATGGGTTTACGCTGGCAATTGTAGAACGATAACCAGCCGGGTGGCGGCTACGCCTTACCCGGCCTACATATTCTCCCGTAGACCCGATAAGCGCAGCGCCACCGGGCAAGGGTTTTAAGCGGAAATCTGCTCCATCGCCTGCAGGATACGCTTATCCGAAATCGGATACGGCGTACCGAGCTGCTGGGCAAAGAAGCTGACGCGCAGCTCCTCAATCATCCAGCGGATCGCCTGCACGTCTTCATCCTCGCGGCGCGCCGGCGGCAGCTTGTTTAGCCACTGCTGCCACGCCTGCTGCACGCTTTCCACTTTCAGCATCTGCGCGCGATCGCGGTGCGGATCGATAGCCATTTTTTCCAGACGTTTTTCAATCGCCTGCAGATAGCGCAGCGTATCGCCCAGACGCTTAAAGCCGTTGCCGGTGACAAAACCGCGATAGACCAGCCCCGCCATCTGCGCCTTCACGTCCGAGAGTCCCAGCGCCATGGTCATATCCACGCGCCCCTTCAGGCGCTTGTTGATATTGAATACGGCAGTGAGGATCTGCTCAACCTGTTTGGCAATCTCCACCACAGTGTCGTTCAGCTCCGCGCGCACCTTTTCATGAAGCTGAGCAAAGCCCTCTTCCGTCCAGACCGGACCGCCCGCCTCGTGGATCAGTTTGTCCACGCCGCAGGAGATGCAGTCGTCAATCAGATCCAGCACCTTGCCGTACGGGTTAAAGTACAGCCCCAGCTTGGCTTTGTTCGGCAGCTTCTCGTGCAGGTATTTAATCGGCGACGGGATGTTCAGCAGCAGCAGGCGACGCAGCCCGCGCCACATCATCTGCTGCTGTTCCTGCGGGTTATCGAACAGTTTGATCGCCACGCTGTCGCGCTCGTCCACCAGCGCAGGCCAGGCTTTGACCTTATAGTTACCGCGCTTCTGTTCGTAGCTTTCCGGAAGCTGACCAAAGCTCCAGATATGCAGCCCGCTCTGCTCGATACCGTCGTCCGCCACCGCAGACAGCGTCTCCTGAACTTTCCCCTTCAGCGCCTCTTTCAGCTCGCTCAGCGAACGCCCTTCCAGCAGCTTTTTGTTTTTATCATCCACCACGCGGAAGCTGATTTTCAGGTGATCGGGCACCTGATCCCAGTTCCAGTCTTCGCGGTCGATGGTGGTACCGGTCATGCGGCGGAATTCACGCTCCAGCGCGTCCAGCAGCGGCAGCTCCAGCGGCGTGACGCGGCCTAAAAAGGCTTCCGCATAGTTTGGCGCAGGCACAAAGTTACGGCGCACCGGTTTCGGCAGGGATTTGATCAGCGCAATCACCAGCTCGCGGCGCAGGCCGGGGATTTGCCACTCAAACCCGCCCTCATCGACCTGGTTCAACAGCGGCAGCGGAATATGAACGGTTACGCCATCCGCGTCGGCACCCGGTTCAAACTGATACGTCAGACGCAGCTTGAGGTTCCCCTGATGCCAGAAGTTCGGGTAGTCGAGCTTGCTGACCGACTCCGCCCCCTCTTTAATCAGCATGCTCTTTTCGAAGTTGAGCAGGTCCGGCGTCTCTTTGCTGGCCTTTTTCCACCAGCTGTCGAAGTGGCGAGCGGAAATCACCTCGTGGCTGATGCGCTGGTCGTAAAACTCAAACAGCGCCTCATCGTCCACCAGAATGTCGCGGCGGCGGGACTTGTGCTCAAGCTCCTCCACTTCGGCGCGCAGCTTCAGGTTTTCGCGGAAGAAGGCGTGACGCGTCTGCCAGTCCCCCTCCACCAGCGCGTGGCGGATAAACAGTTCGCGGCTGAGCGCCGGGTCAATCTGGCTGTAGTTGACCTTACGCGCGGCGACCACCGGCAGGCCGTAAACGGTCACTTTCTCGGTCGCCATTACCGCGCCCTGCGCGCGCTCCCAGTGCGGTTCACTGTACGAGCGTTTCAGCAGGTGCTGAGCCACCGGCTCGACCCATTCCGGATCGATACGCGCGGCAATGCGCCCCCACAGGCGGCTGGTTTCCACCAGCTCCGCGACCATGGTCCATTTCGGCGGCTTCTTGAACAGGCCGGAACCCGGGAAGATGGAAAAACGGGCGTTACGCGCGCCGGTATACTCCTGCTTTTCGGCGTCCTTCATCCCAATGTGGGACAGCAGGCCGGTCAGCAGCGCGATATGAATTTCGCGGTACTCCGCCGGTTCGCTGTTGACCGGAATGCCCAGCTCTTTCACCACCTGGCGCAGCTGGGTGTAGATATCCTGCCACTCGCGCACGCGCAGGTAGTTGAGGAAATCCACGCGGCACTGGCGGCGGAACTGGTTCGAGGAGAGCGCTTTCTGCTGCTCGCCGAGATAGTTCCACAGGTTCACGAAGGCGAGGAAATCGGACTCTTTGTCGTGGAAGCGACGGTGCTTTTCGTCAGACGCCTGCTGTTTGTCCATCGGACGCTCGCGCGGGTCCTGAATGGAGAGCGCCGAGGTAATGATCATCGCCTCGCGCACGCAGCCGTGCTTTTGCGCTTCCAGCACCATACGGGCCAGGCGCGGATCCACCGGCAGTTGGCTGAGCTGGCGGCCCAGCGGCGTCAGCTTGTAGACCGTGGCCTGCTCGTCGGTGGTAATGGCGCCGAGCTCTTCCAGCAGGCGTACGCCGTCCTGAATGTTGCGTTTGTCCGGCGCTTCGACGAACGGAAACGCCGCGATGTCGCCCAGCCCCAGCGCGGTCATCTGCAGGATAACGGACGCCAGGTTGGTACGCAGAATTTCCGGGTCGGTAAACTCCGGACGCGACAGGAAATCATCTTCGGAATAGAGACGAATACAGATCCCTTCCGACACGCGGCCGCAGCGGCCTTTACGCTGGTTAGCGGAAGCCTGGGAGACCGGCTCGATCGGCAGCCGCTGGACTTTGGTGCGATAACTGTAGCGGCTGATGCGCGCCGTGCCCGGGTCGATAACGTATTTAATCCCCGGCACGGTCAGCGAGGTTTCCGCCACGTTGGTCGCCAACACGATACGACGTCCGCCGTGCGGCTGGAACACGCGGTTCTGCTCGCTGTTTGACAGGCGCGCGTAAAGCGGCAGGATCTCCGTGTGGCGCAGGTCGCGCTTGCTGAGCGCATCGGCGGTGTCGCGAATTTCGCGCTCGCCGCTCATGAAGATCAGAATGTCGCCTGCGCTTTCGTTGCCCAGCTCGTCAACGGCATCGAAGATGGCCTGCAGCTGATCGCGCTCGGTATCATCCGCCTCTTCTACAATCGGGCGATAGCGCACTTCCACGGGATACGTGCGTCCTGACACCTCGATAATCGGCGCATTGTTGAAATGCTTCGAGAAGCGCTCCGGGTCGATGGTTGCGGAGGTGATGATGATTTTCAGATCCGGGCGACGCGGCAGCAGCTCTTTCAGGTAGCCGAGCAGAAAGTCGATGTTCAGGCTGCGCTCGTGCGCCTCATCGATGATGATGGTGTCGTACTGAATCAGCAGGCGATCCTGCTGGATTTCCGCCAGCAGAATACCGTCGGTCATCAGCTTGACCATGGTGTTATCGCTAACGTGGTCGCTGAATCGCACCTTGTAACCAATGCAGCCGCCCGGCTCCGTCTGCAGCTCTTCGGCAATACGGTTCGCCACGGTACGCGCGGCCAGACGGCGCGGCTGGGTGTGGCCAATCAGCCCTTTTAACCCGCGTCCCAGCTCCATACAGATTTTCGGCAACTGGGTGGTTTTCCCCGAGCCGGTTTCCCCCGCGACTATCACCACCTGGTGGTCGCGTACGGCCTCAAGGATATCCTGTTTTTTCTGGCTAACGGGGAGGTTTTCCGGGTAGGTAATCGCCGGACGTGCGGCTTCGCGCAGCACAACTTTCCCTGCCGCCTGTTCAATCTCTTTCGCCATCTCCTGGTAAATGGCCTGTTGTGCATCAGGATTTTTAACCTTCTTCACGCCGTGCAGACGGCGGGCAAAGCGCTGTTTATCGCGCAGCATCAGAGAATCAAGCTGTTGCAGGAGCATCGGGAAGGTTAATTTTTGTTGTTCTGTCATAGCGTTAAAGGGCAGTACACTGCCGGGTAAAATCTCTTTTTAATGATTGCTATAGAGTACCACATTGACGCCTTTAGCGCCTTATTCAAAAAATTCGAACATAGACTTCGATATATTGCGCTATCTCTGTGGCAGGATTGTGAATAGAGTGTCAACAAGCAACGGGGCAACCCCCTTCAATCAAATGCAACAACAGGAATCACCCATGAGCAAAGTATTAGTTTTGAAATCCAGTATTCTGGCAGGGTACTCTCAGTCTGGTCAGCTGTCTGATTACTTCGTAGAACAGTGGCGTGAACAGCATTCTGCTGACGAAATCACCGTGCGTGACCTGGCTGCAAACCCAATTCCTGTGCTGGACGGCGAGCTGGTTGGCGCGCTGCGCCCAAGCGATGCACCACTGTCTCCACGTCAGCAGGAAGCGCTGGCCCTGTCCGACGAACTGATTGCCGAGCTGCAGGCGCACGACGTTATCGTCATCAACGCCCCAATGTACAACTTCAACATCCCTACCCAGTTGAAGAACTACTTCGACCTGGTGGCGCGCGCTGGCGTTACCTTCCGTTACACCGAGAACGGTCCTGAAGGTCTGGTGAAAGGTAAACGTGCGATAGTCCTGACCAGCCGTGGCGGCATCCATAAAGATACCCCAACCGACCTGGTTGCACCGTACCTGAGCGTGTTCCTGGGCTTCATCGGCATCACTGACGTGAACTTCGTGTTCGCTGAAGGTATCGCTTACGGTCCGGAAGTGGCGACCAAAGCGCAGACCGATGCGAAAGCCGCCATCGACAGCCTGGTTGCAGCGTAAGACTTCGCCCTCTCACCGCCCGGTGGGAGGGTTTTTCTTTTCCCCGCATTTCGTTATCATCCGCTCCCACTCTCCAGCCGGGCGGCCTGATGTCTGCGATCATTGATTCATTTATTGCTCCACCGTGTCACGATGACATTGAGATCCTCTGGCAGGATGAACATCTGCTGCTGATCAATAAGCCTTCCGGTCTGCTCAGCCTCTCGGGCAAAAATCCGCAAAACCTCGATTCTGTCCATTATCGTCTGGTCCAGACGTTCCCCGGCTGCACGCTGGTACACCGTCTGGATTTTGGCACGTCCGGGCTGATGGTGGTTGCGCGCAATAAGGCCATCAACGCGGCGCTGTGCCAGCAGTTCAGCCAGCGCAGCGTGGAGAAAGTCTACAGCGCCCTTCTTTGCGGACATCTGGAAAACGATGAGGGAGTGATAGACGTGCCGATTGCCAAAGACCCGGCGCTGTTCCCGCTGATGTCGATCTGCGCCATCAACGGTAAGCCCGCCCGCTCCCGCTATCGGGTGGTGGAACGGTTTTATCAGGGGACGGGACTGCCGTTAACGCGGGTGAAACTGATACCGGAGACCGGGCGAACCCATCAGCTGCGTATTCACTGCCAGCAGCTGGGGCACCCCATTCTGGGCTGCGATCTGTATGGCGGTCTTGAAGCGCCGGGGACTGAGGAAACGCCCCGGCTGATGCTGCATGCAAGCGTTCTGAATTTTATTCATCCCGTGAGCGGAGAGCCGGTTAACGCCCGTCACGCCGCCCCGTTCTGAATGCGTTTTACCACATCAAATCGTCAGGGATTTTGAAGTCCGCGTACGGATCGTCTTCGTCCTGTTCTTCCTGGCTGAGCGCGCTATTTAACACGATGCTGTCGGCATCGCGCTGGGCAATTTTATCGGCCACCACCGCCGGAATAATCGCGTATTCACAGTCGCCGCTGGCGTTAATGACCAGACGGGCAATCGCCAGACGGCCGTTGATCAGCTGAGCCTGAGTTTGCTTGTCGACCTCGATTTTTTTGATGAGATTGCCGTCGGTGAAGTTAAAGGTGATGTTGCCTCTCGCGACGGTGATGCGGTTCATCTCAATCAGCTGCTTCACCTGTGCTTTAAACTCTTTCGCCAGCACGGCCTGCTTCTGCTGCTCGCTCAACTGCTTGTCGCGCTCGATCTGCGCTTTCTTGTTCTCTTCTACCGCTTCCCGAGCTTCACGCGCCTGAACACGTGATTTCTTTGCCGTGCGCTGCACTTTCGCCGCTTTTTTGCTGCTGACTAAGCCCGCTTTCAGCATCTGCTCTTGTAAGGTGAGTTTTGTCATGATTGTTTCTAAACCGGTTGGAAATTTTGGGGATTATAGCGGGAATTGAACGGAAATAAAAAATCCCTCTCCCCTGCAGCCGGTTAACGACGAGGGCCAAGTGCATATCACAGACATATTGCGAGCTTCGCCCGGCGGCGCTGCGCTTGCACGGGCCTACAAACGACGCTGAACCGTAGGCCGGGTAAGCGCAGCGCCGCCCGGCATGAAGGCTGCGACATCTCGAGCATTACACTTCATGAACTTCGCTCATGTTGCATTGAAATTAAGTCACTTCCCCTGCGCCGCGGGCTCAGGCATAAATTATGCATCGGTAACTTCTTAGCAACATGAACTTAGGATGCATAACCACAATGAGCAAAGCTTTCACATATACCCTTAAGCGCAGTTGCTTCGATGAGAATTACAACCCGTCAGAAAATACGCGTACGACCACCAACTTTGCCAACCTGGCGCGCGGGGAAAAACGACAGGAAAACCTGCGCAATACGCTGGTGATGATCAACAACCGCTTTAACGCCCTGGCGCGCTGGGATAACCCCAACGCCGATCGCTACGCGGTTGAGCTGGAAATCATCTCTGTCGATTTGAACATTGGCGCGGAAAAACCGTTCCCGGCCATTGAGATATTGCAAACCACGATTGTCGACAAAAAAAATAACCTGCGTATTCCTGGCATCGTCGGGAATAACTTCTCTTCTTACGTGCGGGACTATGATTTCAGCGTCCTGCTGCTGGAACACAACAAGAACCAGCAGCACTTCAGCATTCCGGAAAAGTTTGGCGAACTGCACGGCAATATTTTCCGCCACTTTGTGAATTCGCCGGAATACAAAGAGAACTTCAGCAAGGGTCCGGTGATCTGCCTGAGCGTCTCCAGCAAAGACACCTACCGCCGCACCGGTAACCAGCACCCCGTGCTGGGCATTGAGTATCAGCCGGATGGCGAGTCGCTAACGGAACAGTACTTCGCGAAGATGGGCCTGCAGGTTCGCTATTTCATGCCGGAAAACAGCGTCGCGCCTTTCGCGTTCTTCTTTACAGGGGATTTGCTGAGTGACTACACCGATCTGGAGCTGATTGCCACCATCAGCACGATGGAGACGTTCCAGAAAATCTATCGCCCGGAAATTTATAACGCAAACTCGGCGGCGGGACTGTGCTACCGACCGGATCTGAACCAGCAGGATCACTCCTTAACAAAAATTGTTTATGACCGGGAGGAGCGAAGCCAGCTGGCGATTGAACAGGGCCGTTTTACCGAAGCGTACTTCATTAAGCCTTACCAACATATTCTTGAGCAGTGGTCTGATAACTACACGCTTTAATTCATCAAAAAAGGTCTTTTATTATGAAAACATTGCTCCCGACTTCTACGGCTGGCAGCCTGCCTAAGCCAACCTGGCTTGCACAACCTGAAACGCTGTGGTCACCCTGGAAATTACAGGATCAGGAACTGCTGGCGGGTAAACAGGATGCGCTGCGCCTGTCTCTGGATGAGCAGATCCGCGCGGGAATCGATATTGTCAGCGACGGGGAACAGACCCGCCAGCACTTCGTCACCACCTTTATTGAACACCTGAGCGGCGTGGATTTCGAAAATCGCCAGACGGTGCGCATTCGTAACCGCTATGACGCCAGCGTGCCGACCGTGGTTTCAGCCGTTGCGCGTCAGAAGCCGGTATTCGTGGACGATGCAAAATACCTGCGCCAGCTGACGGACAAGCCAATCAAATGGGCGCTGCCCGGGCCGATGACCATGATCGACACCCTTTACGACGCGCACTATAAAAGTCGTGAAAAGCTGGCCTGGGAATTCGCCAAAATCCTCAATCAGGAAGCGCGTGAGTTAGAGGCCGCAGGTGTCGATATTATCCAGTTTGATGAACCGGCATTTAACGTCTTTTTTGACGAGGTGAACGACTGGGGCATCGCCGCGCTGGAGCGCGCAATCGAAGGGCTGAAGTGCGAAACCGCCGTACACATCTGCTACGGCTACGGCATCAAGGCCAATACGGACTGGAAAAAGACGCTCGGCTCAGAATGGCGACAGTATGAAGAGGCCTTCCCTAAGTTGCAGACCTCTAACATCGACATCATCTCCCTGGAATGCCACAACTCCCGCGTGCCGATGGATCTGCTGGAGCTGATCCGCGGTAAGAAAGTGATGGTCGGCGCGATCGACGTGGCAACCAACGCCGTTGAAACGCCGGAGGAAGTCGCCGATACGCTGCGTAAAGCGCTGCAGTTTGTCGATGCGGACAAGCTTTACCCGTCCACCAACTGCGGCATGGCTCCTCTTTCCCGCGAGGTTGCTAACGGCAAGCTGAGAGCGCTTAGCGCCGGCGCAGAGATTATCCGCAAAGAGCTCGGCGCGTAATCCCTTACGTTTGCCAGTACGGCGGCGTACCAAAGTGCTCGACGTAATAATCAATCACCGCCCTGACGTTCAGGGGCGGATGTCGGGCATCAGGATAGATCGCCGCAATGGCCTGCGGTTCCGTATTGATGGCGCACTCCAGCGCGGGCAGGAGCGGAACCAGCTCGCCGCGCTGGAGCTGCTCGCTCACCAGCCAGTCCGGGAAAAGCACGATCCCCATTCCACCCAGCGCCGCAGCCAGTAACGCTTCCGCATTATTGGAGATCATCAATGGCGTAACGGGATAGTGTATCCACGCCTCGCCCTTCCTGCGAAACAGCCAGCGGTTTGGCCCTGACGATCCGCGATAGACAAGACAGTGATGACGGTTCAGATCGTCCGGCCCTTCCGGCGCACCCTGTTTTCGCACGTAGTCTGGCGATGCCGCCAGATGATAAACCTGCTGTCCGAACACCCGCGCATGAAACGAGGAGTCCGTCAGCACGCCAATCCGGAAGATCACGTCGGCGGCATCCCGATGCGGGTCGATAAAATCATCGGTCAGCGTCAGCTCTACGCTCAGGCGGGGATAGCGTTCCGACAGGCCGGGAAGGCCAGGTGCAATATGCTTCTGCCCAAAAAACACCGGTCCGTTAATGCGGATCGCGCCGGAAGGCTCCACCGCACGCGCGTCCAGCTCCCGGCGCGCCTCTTCCAGATTTTCCGCCATCGACCGGGCATAGCGAATAAACAGATGACCGCTTTCCGTCGGGATGACGGCCCGCGTATTGCGATAAAAAAGCTGTTGACCGAGCGCATCCTCAAGCTGGTGGATGACGCGCGATATCTGCGAGGCCGATATCCCCTGCCGCCGCGCCACGACGGAGAAGTTCTGCGCTTCATACACGTCAATAAAGATCAGCAGCGCGCGGACGTTGATGTTGCTGGCGTCAACCATTAATGCATATCCTGCAAAGGTGTTTCCAGCATTATGGCATTTTTCTCACGAGACTGACGACGTAATCTTCTTCGCCTGAAAACGGAGGAAGCGTAATGCAGTTTGTGTTGATTTTACTGGTGATTGTCGGCGGAATGGGCCTCTCCGTCGAGGCGGGGTTACTTGGGCCGCTGGGCGGCGAAGTGGGTGACTTATGGGCGACGTTCAGCATTTTTGGCGTCGGCGCCGCGCTGACGTTTCTGCTAATGCTGTTTTTCAGCCCGCGTAACAGCCCGTCGTTTTTCGCACAGCCCGGCTGGCAGCTGCTCGGCGGCGTGCTTGGCCCTGTCTACGTGGTCATTTTGACCGTTGCGACCCCCGCTATCGGCATCGCGATGACCATGATTGGCATTCTGGCAGGTCAGGTCTTTAAGAGCCTGATCATTGACCACTTTGGTCTGCTGGGTACGCCGCACAGGAAGATAAACGCGAAACGCATCGTGGCGCTGGTTTTTATTATTGCCGCACTGGTTCTGGTGGCACAGGGGTAAACGTATGACACTGATTATGATTCTTCTGGCCGTGTGTGGCGGCGCAACGCTGAGCATACAGGCAGCAATTAACGGGCAGCTCGGCAGCAGCGTGGGCGTTTTCAAGAGCGCGTTTCTGACGTTTTCCGTCGGCGCGCTGGTGACCGCCCTGCTCATTTTCTTCTTTGAGCCTAAGCAGGCGGCCACGCTGCTGGACGTGCCGAAATGGCAGCTCCTCGGGGCGATGTTTGGCGTGCCCTATATCGTGATAATGGTGCTCGCGGTGCAGCGGATCGGCACCGCCGTCGCCACGGTAGCGGTGATATTCGGCCAGCTCGCCATGAGTATGCTGATTGATAACTTTGGCTGGCTGGGCAATGCGGCCATTCCGTTTTCACCGAGCCGTCTGAGCGCGGTGGTGTGCCTGGGGATTACCCTGTACTTCATCTACTCCAGCAGCAAAACCGGCAGCGTCCGCAACTAAGCTGAGGTCTTACGGGTAAAGAACAGCGTCACCGTGGCGACGGTGACGCCAAATTTCTTCATCTCGGTTTTGTTAAACAGATGGGTCTCATCCTGCAAATACATCCAGTCGTCAAAGTTCAGCAGCCAGGTGCTGCCGTTGGCCGTCACGTTCATGCTGTAATGCCAGTTAAAGGCGTTGCCTGCGGCCTGCCCCGTGGCAACCCCTTCAATATCCCCTGCCGTCCCCTCGTAGCGATCGTTCCCCACGCGGCGAATATGCCAGACCCGCTGCTGCTTCTCGCCGTCGTCGTAGACAAAGTGCTCATTGAGCGTCAGCGTATCGCCGATAACGTCCCCGGCAATCTCAACGTGGAAGCGACGGATCTGCTTCCCGCTACGATCCTGCACCATCCCCCACGCTTCGGTTTTGCCCTGGAAGTAGTGGAAGATATCAAGTCGCGGCTGCTGCTGGCGATACTCGGCCACCTCGGTGCTACAGCCCGCCAGCAGCATCGTGAATGCCAGCGCCATCATCAGGATACGTTTCATTTTTGGCCTCCGATTAACTGCTGACGCAGCTCAGGATATTGCGTGCGGGGATCGAGCCAGATGGCCAGAAAACGGGTGCTGAACGCTTCCGACTGGCGTGGTCCGAGTGGAATAAAGGAGGTTTGCGCCGCTGACTTGCGGTACCAGAACTGCCCCTGCTTATCGTTGAAAACAAACGCCAGCTGTGAGCCCGGTCGGACATCCGGCCACAGCGACTGAAGCATACGCAGCCAGGCTTCGCTTTGCGGCTCCTGCGCCAGGATCCCCTGCGCCTGCCACTGGTCGCGGGTCGCCTCAACCAGTTCATCGCGATCGATGTCGCGCGCATAGGTAATGATCAGCGCCTGATCCTGGTCCCGGCTGTAACGCCCATCAGGGGTGCGCAGCTGGGAGGTATAGACGGTGAAAGGTCCCCAGGTGAGCGTGGCGTCACCCACCTTCCGCCAGGCAAGCCAGTCGGCGGCCTGGGCGACAGGCACAACCAGCATCAGCCAAAGCAGCAAAACCGCAGCTCTCATTTTTGTCTCCCCATCAGCAGGTGGAAAAACAGCATCAACACCAGCCAGCCCGGCGCCATCCAGCTCACGACGATAAAGGTCGGCTCCAGAAACGTAATGCCCCCCAGCCGCTCGCCAAACAGGTAGGCCACCGGCCCCCCCGCGGCGGCCAGCAGGGTCAGCAGCCAGCCGGGTAGCGTGGTGGTGCGCGTCAGCTGCGTCCAGACCGTGGCGAACATCAGCCACAGTGCCACCATCCATAACGGCATCAGGGACTCGCCGGTAAAGGCAATCAGCCCGGTCAGGGCCCAGAGGGCGTCGAGCAGGCTGCCCGCCGCGGCCAGCCCAATAGCGTAAAAACGGTATGCAGGCGGCAAGAGCAGGCACGCCAGGATCGCCAGCGCGAGCCAGATAATCAGGCCCTGTTCGCGAAAGAGCACCACCAGCGCCCAGTAAAGATCGAACGCGACGGCCAGCAGGAAGACCTGAAAATACCGTCTCATACGCGCTCGGCGGTCAGCTGCACCACGCTGATGGTGCGAGCGTTAAACCCGGCTTCGCAGTAGCCGAAGTAGTACAGCCACATGCGGCGGAACCGTTCATCGAAGCCGAGCTTTTCAATTTCCTGCCAGGCGTGGACAAAGCGCTGCCGCCAGTGGGCCAGCGTGCGGGCGTAGTCGGGGCCCATGTCGAAGAGGTTGCGCACCACGAAATCGGTGTGGCGCGTCATCAGCTCGTTCATCGCGGTAATGCTCGGCAGGAAGCCGCCGGGAAAAATGTAGCGCTGGATAAAATCGACGCTTTTGCTGTAGTTGCGATAGCGCTGGTCCTGAATAGTGATGGCCTGAATCGCCATCCGTCCTCCGGGGCGCAGCCGCGCCTGGCAGGTGCGGAAGAACGTCGGTAGATAGCGTTGCCCGACGGCCTCAATCATCTCTATCGAGACCAGCTTGTCGTACTGTCCGGTGAGGTCGCGATAGTCGCAGAGCAGTACCTCAACGCGATCCTGCAACCCGGCGCGGGCGATCCGCTCGGTCGCCCAGATATATTGCTCCTGCGATAGCGTGGTGGTCGTTACCCGACAGCCATAATGACGGGCGGCGTATTCCGCCATCGCGCCCCAGCCGGTGCCAATTTCCAGCAGGTGGTCACCCGGGCTTAGCGCGAGCTGGTCACACAGGCGAGCCATTTTGGCCTGCTGAGCCGCCGTCAGATCCTGCTCGTCAGCGGTAAAGAGCGCGCTGGAATAGAGCAGCTCCTTATCCAGAAAATGGGCATAAAAGGTATTGCCCAGATCGTAATGGGCGGCAATATTTTCGCGCGCCTGCACGCGGGAGTTACGCCGCGTCCAGTGGCGTATCCGTTCCAGCGGCCTGCCGAGCAGGCGGAACCCGTTTTCCAGACGACCGAGCACCTCGCCGTTGAGCGCCAACAGCTCCAGAAGCGGCGTGAGGTGTGCGGTTTCCCACTCGCCGTCCATCCAGGCTTCTGCCGCAGCAAGGCTCCCGCCCGTTAAGACGCGCCAGTAGACGCCGGGCGTGAGGATCTGCACGTCGGCATGCAGCGCAGAGGACGTCTCGCCAAAATGAAATGTCTGCGCCCCTTCACGCAGCGTGAGCGAGCCGCCGCGAATACCGCTTAACAGACGAAACAGCAGCCATCGCGCGATACGGACGTTGCGCGGGATATCGGGTTCTAACGCAAAGACGGGATCGGTCATGAGCGTTCACTCCTGCTGACGGGATGGTTATACAGCGGCACGCGCTTGAGCCACAGCCGCAGCGCCTGCCAGTAAATGGCAAAAACGGTTTTCAGGGTCATGAGCGGGATGCGCAGCAACAGCGAGCGCAGCGCGGGGCGCGTCAAAGGCTCCCGGCGCAGCGCGAGCGTGGCGTCAAAGACCTTCGCTTCCTGATGATTTTCAATGTGCATATGCAGCGTGTTATCCGGGTCGTTAAAGCGCCAGTGATAGATCATGTCCATCGGGTTGAAAGGGGAAACGTGAAACGCTTTTTCCGTGGGCTGCGCATCCTGTCCGTTGACGGCATAGTAATGACGTTCATTCCACGGCGTGTTGCGAACCTCCGCCAGCACCCAGCACAGCGTTCCCTTCCCGTCGTAGCAGTAGTAAAAGTTGACCGGATTGAAATGAAAGCCGAAATAGCGCAGTTGCGTCAGGAGCATGACCCGCCCGTCCGGACGTTCTCCGGTCAGGCTCTCCAGCCTGCTCAGCACGTTCTCTTTGAGCGGCGTGCCGAGCGGATAGTCCGCATCGTGGAACGAGGCGGCGGCAAAGCGGTTGCGCCGCACGCCGACGGACGACAGCAGCGGAAGCTCATCCAGATCCAGCCAGGCCATAAAGACGCTGTAGCTAAATTCGTGGGTTTTCGGCTGGAGGCGGCGGTGGTGCAAGACGCCGTGGTAGAGGCAGCTGTTCATCTCAGTTCCCCTCTCCGGACGCTATCGCATTGACCACGTCCAACGCGCTGCGCACGCCATCTTCATGAAAACCGTTGTACCACCAGGCACCGCAGTACCAGCTCCGGTTATGACCGTTAATCTCGCCGCGCCGCGCCTGCGCCCGCCAGCTCTGCGGGTTAAACAGAGGATGTTCATAGACAAAGCGTTGCAGAACGAAGCGTTCATCTACCGGCGCGTCCGGATTAAGGGTGACGCAGAACAGCGGACTGCCCGCAGGCAGCCCCTGCAGGATGTTCATGTTGTAGGTGACGCAGGCGCTGGCCTGTTCCTGAGCGCTGAGGCGATAGTTCCAGCTGGCCCACGCGCGCTGCCGCACCGGCAGCCAGCGCGGATCGCTGTGTAAAACGACCTCGTTACGCTGCCAGCCAATATCGCCCAGCACCTCACGCTCTGCGGGGGTCGGGTCATCAAGCATCGCCAGCGCGCTGGCGGAGTGGCAGGCAAAAATCACCCGATCGAAGGTCTGGCTGCCGTCTTCGAGCTGTAGCGTAACCCCGTGCGCGTGGCGGCTTACCCGCTGCACCGGCGCGTTCAGGTGCAACGTCAGACGGTCGCCCAGCTTATCCAGCATGGCGCGGATATACTCCCGCGAGCCGCCCGGCACCACGTACCACTGAGGGCGCTGGGTGATATCCAGCAGGCCGTGGTGGTTAAAGAAGCGTAAAAAGAGCGGCAGCGGGAAACGCTTCATCTCCTGCAGCGACGATGACCAGATGGCGGCCCCCATCGGCAGAATGTAATGGCGCGCAAAAAATGGCGTGAAATTGTGCTGCTGCAAAAACGTCTGCAGCGTGGCGTTCGGGTCCACCTCCCCGTCCAGCGCCTGTTTCGCCAGGCGATTAAAGCGGACGATCTCCCCGAGCAGCCGCCAGAATGCCGGATTCACCAGGTTTCGGCGCTGGGCAAACAGCGACGTCAGGGTGTGTCCGTTGTACTCCAGCCCCGTCGCGGGATTGTGCACCGAAAAGCTCATCTGCGTTTTTTGCCCGCTGATGCCCAGCTCGCTGAGCAGGCCCATAAAACGCGGATAGGTGCGATCGTTATAGACGATAAACCCGGTATCGATCGCGTATGTGCCCTGTGGCGTTGTCACGTCAACCGTTGCGGTATGACCGCCGGGCGCCGCGCCTGCTTCAAACAGGGTCACCTGATGGTGCCCGGCCAGCCGCCAGGCGCAGGTCAGCCCGGCGATGCCGCTGCCGATAATCGCAATGTTCATGAACGCACCATCCTGCGCAGCAGCGCGCGCTGTAAAAACGCGGGCAGCCCGGAGAGCAGCCGCAAAATAAAGCCGAACCCGTCAGGAAACGCAATATGCATTTTTCCTGCCGCCAGCCCGGTACGGATCGCCTTGACCGCCTCGTCGACGCTCACCCTGCCCGGCATGGCAAAATCGTTTTTGCGCGTCAGCGGCGTATCGACAAAGCCCGGGGAGACCACCGTCACGGCTATCCCTTTTGGCTCCCAGTCCAGCCGCAGACTTTCGGCAAACCAGCTCAGGGCAGCTTTGGACGCGCCATAGGCCTCTGCCCGTGGGAAAGGCAGCCAGTGGGCCATCGAGCTCACCAGCACCACGCGGTTGCCAGCAGCCAGCTGCGCCTGCAGCGCGTCAAGGCAGTTCACCGGGCCGAGGAAATTTGTCGCCATAACCCGCTCCACCAGCGCCGCATCCACCACGCCCTGCTCGAGGTATTCGCAGGTACCGGCGCAGAGAATAATCAGATCGGCGTAGCTGCCGGTCAGCGCCTGGCGACAGGCGTCCCTGTCAGTCATATCGAACAGGCGAACGGTGAGATTGGGGCAGGTCTGATGCAGCGCTTCGAGACGCGCCGGATCGCGTCCGCAGGCAATCACGTGGTAGCCGTCTGCGGCAAAGGATTTCGCCAGCCCGGCACCGATGCCCGAGCTTGCCCCGGTAATCAGCACCGTCTTCATGATTTGACCCTCCGCTTCACGCCGCGCACCGCCCAGCCAAGCACAGGAAGGTGTTCGTAGATCATCTCTCCCGCATCGTAGTAGTCCCGCTGGTGCGTGATGAGATCGTTTTCTGTCTGCACCACTGAACACCCCGGCAGTTTGAGCGGCTCTCCCCCGGCAATGCGTGGGTGCGACCAGTGCATCACCCAGGTGACAACAAACCGGCTTCCGCTGCACAGGGGGGAATCGATGGTAAAACGGCAATGCTCGACGTTGGCCAGCAGATGGGTGAAATAGCGCTGAAGCGCGAAAATCCCGTCATGCTCGCCAAACGGATCGATAAGCGTGGCATTCGAATGGTAAAGCCCCACCAGCGCGGACGGCGGCTGGTTATCCAGTGCGGCGTAGTACTCAACAAACCGACTCACGACAGAGGGCAAAGTGCTCATGGGTCACATCCTGGCTGTAAACAACGTGGCGTAATCGCATAATTAAAACTTACACAACTAGCGTTATTTGTCCAAGTTTGTAATGATCTATTTTTTATTTTTAATTTATATCAATGAGTTAAAAACAGGCAAAAGAGTGAATTTCGTAGGCCGGGTAAGGCGCAGCCGCCACCCGGCATTAACTTTCAGGATATCCTTAAGGCAAACTCGCCGGACTTCTTCCAGGCTTATCCTTTTTATTCATAAGGATGCCTGCATGAAACGTTTCTTTCTCTCCCTTTTCTCCAGCCCCGAATCTTTGCTCCAGGTGATGAGTCAGCAGGAAATCATTGAAGCCGTGGAAGATGGCGATCGCATCATTATCGACCAGGACGGGAACGCCTCGGTGAACTACAAAAGCAACGAGGTGCGGCAGGATTTTCTGCGTCACGTCAACACGCTGAAGAGGGCCTGATATGGGAACGGCGATATTTATGGTGCTGATGGTATGCGGTTACTGGTACACCAGCCGCGACCTGTCGACCCGCTTTAAAATCAAGCGCTCATTTGGCTGGGACGTCTATTTCCTTGTGGCGCTGTACGGCTGTATTTTCGTTCTGCAGGGTGTGATTGCCACCGGTCTGCTCTGGCTGCTCCTGCTTACCCTGTCCGCCGCCAACAACGCTTTCCACTTTGCCTCACCGAAATATACCGACTGGCAAATCGACTTTATGAACTGGAGTTTTTTAGGCATTCAGGCGCCGGTGGTCGTGATGCTGGCGTTTGCCATCCTGTTTTGCCTCTACCGCTCTAACTGGGCAGGCAGCGCCAGGCTGGACGGTGAAAGCCGGAAAAAGCTCTACAAACGTCTGGCGCAGTCGAGCGGTATCGAACAACTGCTGTACCAGTGTATGGAGCAAGGCGAACTGGCGCAGGTTACGCTCCGTTCCAGGCGGATTTACGTCGGCATGATCCACACCGCGACGCTGGAATATGGAAAAACGGCCAATATCGTGCTGATCCCGATGTTGAGCGGGTACAGAGACGCGAAGACGATGAACTTTCGCATCGAGAATAATTACAGTAAGTGGTATGCGGAACATGACATTACGCTCGACTCTGAACCCCGCAGCGCCATGTCATTCCGGAAGGTGATTTTACTCAATCAGATCGAGAGCCTCTCGCTATTCGACCCCGCCAGCGCCAGCGCGCTGTCGCTGGCACAGCATGACACGCTTTCTAAAGAGGCATCCCCATAATTCTGAGAATGCTCTGCTGTGAAGCGGTTTCGAAAAGGACGCTCTTAACGCAGAGCATGCCCTGCTTCCGGTAGAACCGGTACGCTCCCGCATTCTGCTCAAGCACCTCCAGCCAGAGATAGTCTTTCCCCCTGCTTCGGGCCATGTCGGTGATGTTGTTGAACATCACCTGACCATAGTTCTTGCCGGTCTCGGCGGGATCGAGGTAGAGCTTATTGAGGAGAACGCCCTTCTTGTCCGTTTCCGGGAGCCTGGCTTCCCAGGTCACTTTCATGAATCCCACTGGTCGATCGGTCTCGGCAACATACCAGGAAACAGCGTTATCTTTCAGGCTCTGTTCAAGTACAGAAAGCGCGTACTCGCCATGCAGAAAATCCTTCATCTCTGCGTCTGACACCCACAGATGCTGAAAATGGGCGGGGTAAATGCGGTATCCCAGCTCGCTTAAGAGCGCAGAATCGGCCCCGGTGGCCTGTCGAATTCGAAGAGTCATGGAGGGTATCCTTACTAACCCGCTTTACGTGTGATGCCGCGCGAAACGAGAAAGACAAAAAACAGTTAAATTCTTGCAACATATATTATTGTGGTAAACGACGTTAAGTACAGCCCGCGTGTTATGAATCTCGCCCTGACACACCAAAACGGGTGGGTGAAAACTCTCATCAGATCGCGCTAGTCTGGCTGAAATTAATGGAAGATCAGGACTCGCGATTAGAACGTATGGAAATTATTTTGATGCGGCATGGAGAACCCCATTACAGGGGCGCGCCAAAGGTCTCGAGCAGGGAAATGACGGAATGGATCGACAGCTACAACCTCTCTTCGACGGGCAGCGACAGGCCGTCTGAAATGGCCCAAATTCAGACGTACCGCGCGCTCACGTTTCTCAGCAGCCCTCTCCCGCGAGCCCTCTCATCGTTGAAAACGCTGGGGTGTGAACCGGGTTTAATTGATGAGGTTTTTCGGGAAGCAGAGCTGCCGGTGTTCCGTATTCCGGGGTTACGGCTATCGCCTTTTTACTGGGCGGCGCTGTTTCGTATTCTTTGGCTCTGCGGCCTGTCTGGCGAGGCAGAGTGCGTGAGCGTCGCAAAAAAACGAGCCGTTAAGGCGGCAGAAATCCTGGTGAATGTCGCGAAGGACTCTGACGGCCCCGTCTTGCTCATGGGGCACGGAATGATCAATCGGTTTATTGCGAAGGAACTGATCGCATCAGGCTGGAAAGAACAGACTTCCCCGGGTACCGGTTACTGGGGAGCGGGGGTTTACAGCCTTGCGTAAGGGCACATACTGACACCGAGGATTTTTTCATCCTCGGTGCCTGGGTCATAGCGTCTGACCAAGGATAACGCGATCGAACAGACGGTCTCCCAGCCAGAGACGCATGCGGATGAGCATCTTTGCATACTTGCCGGCTGCATAGCGTGTACGCGGATGAGGGCTTTTAACGGCGCGGGCAACCACGTCCGCAATCACCTTCGGGTCGCTGCCTCTGCCATTCCCGTATGCATTTTTGACCGATTTAGCCACCTTCTCCACGAGGCGAGCGTAAGGGCCATTTGCTGAACGTTTAACTATATTGCCGCTGACCACATCACCAAAGCCTGTCTCGATTAAACCCGGTTCAACAATCACAACCTTAATGCCAAATTCAGCCACTTCAAGACGCAGACAGTCAGACCATCCCTCAAGCGCATGTTTCGTTGCGTGATACCAGGCTCCCAGAAGGGTGTAAATCTTACCCCCCATAGAGGTGATATTAATAATGTAACCGCTGCGTCTGGCACGCATGGCCGGGATCAGCAGTTGCGTAAGGCGGGCCGCACCAAACACGTTAACCTCAAACTGATAGCGAGCTTCTTCAATACCGATCTCTTCTACCGGTCCATAGAGCCCAAAACCCGCGTTGTTGACCAGTACGTCAACCCCACCTGTCTGCGACATGATGGTATTCACTGCAGCCAAAATGTCTTCATCACGTGAGATATCCATCCGCAGAGGGTACGCGCCAAGCTGGGCGAGATCGTGCATTTTCTCAACGCTACGGGCAGCAGCGTAAACCTGATAGCCATCCTGAATGAGACGACGGGCGATGGCTTTGCCCATACCTGACGATGCACCGGTGACCAGCGCAGTTTTTTTGTCCTGAGTAAACATAGATACCTCGGTGAGCAGACTGCGGCTAGTTTGCTCTCCTTCGACCTCATGTTAACTAGCGTATCGCGCCATGTGACTCGCAAACTGCGCCATCAGAGCGATACATACGCACGTGTTTACTCAAGACGCATGGCTGTCCTGGCCGCTTCAGGAGTCTGACCCGTCCAGGTCATAAATGCGCGATAGAATGAGTTAGGATCTTCGAAACCCAGCAAAAACGCGATCTCATACCCGGAAAGACGCGTATTGCGAAGATAATGACGGGCCAGGTGTTCACGACACGCGTTGACAAGGTTGCGAAAGTTGTCCCCTTCCTGCTCAAGCCTGCGCTGCAGCGTGCGTTTGCTCATTCCCAGACGCTCCGCCGCTTTTTCAATAGTCGCTTCGTTACCGGGAATAAGCTCCAGGAGTACCGCTCGTACACGATCGGCGGTTGAAGCCCGTTCATTTAACTGACCGAGACGACGCTGCAGTTCCGGTTCAAACACCTGCCACATCCCCTCATTGACCGTTAAAAAGGGTCGAAGCGCATCGGCTGCGGAAAAGCTGATGGCGGGCTGTTCTCCGTATTGCACGTCAGTACCAAAGAAACGCGAAAAGTGACTGTTCTGAACCGATGACGGTAGCGCAGAAACGCAGATCCGTAAGGGGTTAACCGGTTCGCGAGTTCCCAGACGCAGAAGCTTGAGCAGGAAGCCCAGCTCTGCCACCTGGAGAAACGGCGGAATAGTTGTCGCAAAAAGCCAACGCGGTGAGACGGTAAGATCGCCGTTTTGGTCGACCGTTGTCTCCAGAACCATGGGAGCAATAAGCTGTTTATATCTGGCCAGACGCTGGACAGCCTGCATCATATTGCTGCTACACAGTGCGGCAAAAAGGGGCGGGTCAAACACGTCCGCAGAGATCAACTCAATGAGCGGGACGGGAAAGGCAGGATCGTTCGTTTCAGCCTCCAGCGCGTTCCAGAAGCGAATGTATTCATTCGTATCGAGTCCACGCGCTTTTTGCAAAAAGAGATCGTCAGGTAATCCTGCCCTGCGGAGAATGCGTTCTGGCTCAAGCCCCGCGTCTTTCAGCAGCGTTTTCCAGCTTATATCGAGAGCGAAAGTACGGTTCGAAGCCATTTGCTCATTCCCGGTTGAAGGTTATGCAACGCTTAGCGTTATTGTTCATCGACGGATGAACGGGCGCTATGCAGTATGGTTGGCTGGCAGGTCACCGGGAAATTCAGTGAGTTAGCAATAAAGCAAAGCTCATGCGCGCGGTGATGAAGTGCCACAGCGCGATCGATATCATCCCCTGGGCGAAGCGTGATTTGAGGCTTCAGGACAATAGAGGTGAAGCACCCCTTTTCTCCTTCGCGCATCGTTCCTTCCGCCCGGTCAATATAGGTATAAACGCTTATCCCCGCTTCCGCGCAAAGATGCAAATACCATAATTTGTGACAGGCAGAGGCTGACGCGACAAGAAGATCTTCAGGATTCCAGCATGATGCATCCCCCAGAAATGCAGGGTCTGATGAACCTGAAATCGGAGATTTATCACCCGCCGTGATGTCATAAAGACGATCGTACGCTTTATAGGATTCCGTCCCACGGCCTTTGTTCCCTTTCCACTCGACCTTAACCTGATAATGATGCTCACGATGGCTCATCTTGATGCTCCCGATAATGATATCTGATGGATTTTGCTGGCGATGTTTGTTCGCAATCACCTGTCTCGACGTAAGCTATCAGATGGTATACCATTATTCCATCTTTTCAGGAGAAACAGTATGCAGCTTAACGCCCTTTCGACCCCGGACGTGCTCGCCAGTGAATTAAGAAAGATGATAAACAGCGGTCGTCTGCGTGATGGAGAGAGGCTTGTTGAAAGGGATCTTGCCAGTCATTTTTCTGTCAGCCGAATCCCAATGAGAGAAGCAATCAGGCAGCTTGAACGCGATGGGCTGGTGGAAATTTTCAGGAACCGCGGCGCTGTTGTCAGAACGCTTTCTGTTGATGATCTGGATGAGATTTACTCCCTGCGTGCCTTACTGGAAGGGGAAGCCGTCTTTCAAAGCGTGAAAAACCTGAGCTCTGATACGCTGGCGAGGGCCGAACTGACGCATACGCTTCTCGCCAGAACGACTGAATTTGACATGCAGGGCACACTTAACCGGGAGTTCCACGATCTTGTCTACAGTGGGTGCAAAAACCAACGCCTGCTGAGGCTGATTAATGATACCCGCAATCAGATAGAGCGGTATGAATACCTTCAGCGAAAGCTCCTTTCCGCAACACGGGTTTTTCAGGATGACCATGCAGGTATCCTTACAGCCTGCAGGGAACGGGATGCCGGGAATGCACGAGCTGAAGTCATGCGACATATTCTTAGTGCCGGAGAAATGCTAAAAACGTTTATCAGCCGTCGCGACGAGGGTTAAGGGAAATCCCGTTAACACGGCTAATGCCCGCTTCAACGGAGTGATGACATCATCCGTCTCCATGCCCATTTGCGCATGAATAATGGCACCGTCAATGAGCAGCATGATTTCATTGACGACGCGCTCATCCGCGATCTTCGTCAGCGACGCAATCATATTCTTTGTTTCGATTTTATGATCGCGACATATCTCTTTTATTTCGCTTTCAATATCTTCCGATTTTGCCTCAGCGCTGGCATTAATAAATGCGCAGCCGTGGAACTCAGGCGAAATAAACCATTCGTAAAGCGTTGCCGATATCGCATCAGAAGGTATTTCACCTTCATCAAGATGTCGACGCAGCGTGGTTTCAAACCAGCCAATCCATATTTCGTGCCGATAGTGCAAATAGGCGAGAATAAGTAAACTTTTACTCGGAAAATGGCGATAAAACGTCACTTTGGTCACTTTCGATGCTTTAATCAGCGTATCCACGCCCGTCGCCCTGAAGCCTGTGGAATAAAACAGATCGTGCGCCGTAAGTAATATCTTATCTCTGACGCTGATTTTGGTATCGTTGCCTGCGGATTCTGTTTTCACTTTTGGGTAGCCTCAAAACGGATGTTGACAGCGTCATTTTACAGGCATAGATTACCGCATGTAGACAGACCTGTCTACATAATATAACACTGAGGTAATCGTCATGAACACACGTCCTCCTTTACCGCCCTTCACGCGTGAAAGCGCCATCGAAAAAGTCAGACTGGCAGAAGATGGCTGGAACAGCCGCGACCCGGCGAAAGTCGCGCTGGCCTATACGCTGGATACCCAATGGCGCAACCGCGCGGAGTTCGCCACTAACCGTGAAGAAGCCCGGGCGTTTCTGGAGCGGAAATGGAAAAAAGAGCTGGACTATCGTCTGATTAAAGAGCTCTGGGCATTTACGGATAACCGGATCGCGGTGCGCTATGCCTATGAATGGCACGATGATTCCGGCAACTGGTTCCGCTCGTATGGCAATGAAAACTGGGAGTTTGAGCCGGACGGGTTGATGAAGCGACGCTTTGCCTGCGTAAACGATATGCCGATAAAAGAATCCGAGCGGCTGTTCCACTGGCCGCTGGGCAGACGCCCGGACGATCACCCTTCGCTGAGCGATCTTGGCTTATAGGATTTTCGCATCACTCCGGGCCGCCCCGGAGTGGTGAATTTACAGGGCGCCCAGCTGTTTCATCAGCGTCAGGTTGTCCTCAATATGCCAGTTAGCCGCAATCTTGCCGTCAGCGATCTCATAGATATCCGTGGCGATAAAATCTATTTTCTGCCCCTTTCCCTTCAG
Organism: Enterobacter sp. ECC-019; assembly: GCF_043974075.1. NCBI lineage: Bacteria > Pseudomonadati > Pseudomonadota > Gammaproteobacteria > Enterobacterales > Enterobacteriaceae > Enterobacter > Enterobacter sp. ECC-019. The sequence goes on along the minus strand of NZ_CP143759.1, from coordinate 2,938,653 downwards.
CTTGCCAAATGTCCCGGTGAATGTGCCGTGAAAATGTAAATGCGAGACCACGCGATTGCCTGAAATAATCATTTGCTCAACGTCGCAGCGTAAATCAGGCACGGCTGTACGAAACGCACGGGAGGCTAAAATAGCGCCTTCGGGACCTTGCTTACGACCTTCCGGAGGCGTTTTATCGATGAAATTCACTGCCAGCGCATCACGCGCCAGGAACTCTTCTCCCGTATTCCAGAACGTTGCATATTCTCTGGCAACGGCTTCATTCGCCCTTAATTGCGCCTGGGGCAGGCTCTTATCAACAATAAGCTGTTTCGGTGGAAGCCATTCCAGCTGTGCCGAAAATGCGGTGCCGGACAGACCGGCAAGAATAAGCATCGCCACTGCTGGACGAAAACACGTCGTATATTTCATGATATCTCTCAATAGAGTATTACATTACCCGCAGTCGATTTCTTGCGGTTCAAATCCGCGAGGGTCAGTTAATTAACGCCCCGCCCTCAATATCAATGACCGACCCCGTGACAAAGGGATTATCAATAGCGAAAAGATACCCTTGCGCGATGTCCTCCGCCCTTCCCCAGGCTTTGGCTGGCAGGGTTTCCGCCGCACCGGCGAGCATTTTTTCCCGCACGGCGGAGTCCATGCCCGCGTACGCTTCCGTGTCGGTCAGCCCCGGACTCACGACGTTGACGCGCAGCGATGAAAGCTCTTTCGCCAGCACTTTTGTCGCGGCCTCAATCGCGGCATTCATCGTCGTTTTAACAATGGCGCCCGCCACGGTGCGACGCGCCACGAAACCGCTGGTGAACGTCAGCGTACCGCGGGGAGCGATGTTCCCGCTGAGATAGCGGGCGACATTGATGCTTCCCCAGAATTTTGTATCAAAGGCCAGCCTTGCAGCGCGGAGATCAAGCCCGGAAAGAAGCCCTCCCGGAGCCTGTGAACCTGCGGTAACGACGATATTATTGACCTCACCCAGCGTTTCACCGAGCGCGACAAGCTCTGCCTCACGGCTGATATCCAGCACGAGGGTGTGAACAGAGGCGGCATGGGTGCTCAGCCGCTGCCGCGCAGCGTTCAGCTTCGCGCCGTCGCGGCCCGCAAGAATAATTTCCTCGCCTCGCCCGGCAAGCAGGCTGCCCACGGCGAAACCGATGCCGGACGCGCCGCCGATAATTAAGGTTTTACGGGTCATAACGTTTCCTCCTGCAGGATGTAAATGGGGTAATCGGTATAGCTCGTCGCGGTGCCGCCAAACAGCGTGGCGGGGTCGCGCACCTGGGCCAGAGGCAGCTGGTGCGCCAGCCGGTGGGGTAAATCCGGGTTGGCAATAAACGGTCGTCCGAAGGCAATCAAATCGGCATAGCCGGCAGCAAGGATCTTTTCCGCTTTTTCAAGGTCATAGTTACCCGCAACGATAAGGGTTCCGCTAAACGTCTCGCGAAGCGATCGACGGAACTGTTCAGGTACCTGCGGCGCATCGTCCCAGTCGGCTTCCGCCAGGTGGATGAAAGCAATACCTTTTTGCTCACACCAGGCCGCGAGCGCGAGTATGGCTTCCGTCACCTGCGGATCGTTCATCCCGCGCTGGGTAATAAACGGGGAAAGGCGAATACCCGTACGCTCGCGGCCAATGGCCTCAGCAATGGCGCTTAACACCTCCTGAGCAAAGCGGATCCGGTTCGCCAGCGTGCCGCCGTACTCATCCGTGCGTTTGTTGGATGTCTGACGCAGAAACTGGTCGATCAGATAGCCGTTTCCACCGTGGATCTCCACGCCATCAAACCCGGCCTGGACGGCATTCAGTGCCGCCTGACGATAGTCCGCAACGATGCTGTGAATCTCCTTGCGCGAGAGCGTTCTTGGCTGCGGGCAGTCAACCATCTGGCCTTCCCCCTGTTCATTCACCACCCACACCTGCGCGTCCGGCGCCAGTGCTGACGGCGCAACGGGCTGACCATCCTGATGAAAACGGGCGTGCGACATTCGCCCCACGTGCCAGAGCTGAGAAAAAATAACCCCGCCCGCCTGATGCACGGCACCCGTCGTGAGCTGCCATCCTGAAACCTGCTCCGGCGAATGGATGCCGGGAGTCCATGAGTATCCCTGGCCCTGAGGCGAGATCTGCGTGGCTTCCGTGATGATTAATCCGGCGCTGGCCCGCTGCCGGTAATACTCTGCCATCAGCACGGAGGGAATATTGCCCGGCTGAAGGGAGCGTGCGCGGGTCATCGGCGCCATGACGATACGATTTTTCAGGTCTTGCTGCCCCAGCCTGTAGCGTTCAAAAAGTGAGGTACGTTGCATGTTTTCATCCCTTATGGTTTGGATGAAATCACTTTACAGGCGGCATCTGGTTTTGATAATTACGCTAAAAGCAGATGCACTTTTCGGAAAATATGAATAATGGGTAAGCTCGAAGACATGGCATTACTGGTTGAAGTGGCCGAGGCCGGCGGTCTTTCTGCCGCCGGACGACGCCTGTCGCTTTCCCCCGCCACCATGACGGCAAGGCTGAAGGCGATTGAGGAGCGTTACCAGACCCGCCTGTTTCACCGCTCAACGCGGTCCATCACGCTGACTCGCGCCGGAGAAGAGTTTTACCATGCCGCGCTGCGCGTGCTGGAAGAGGTGCATCACGCCGAGTCGTTACTGACGCAAAAAGAAGGCGTGCTCAGCGGTAACATTCGCCTTTCTGCACCCTCGGACTTTGGCAGACAGTATCTTAGCCCCGCCGTCGTGGAATTCTCCCGACGCCATCCTGACGTTAAATTTTTCATCTCGTTAAAAGAACACGTTGAGGACCTGGTCGCTAACCGGTTGGATATGAGCGTGCGTTTCGGCAACCTGCCGGACAGCAGCCTTGTCGTCAGAAACATCCGCCCGAACCATCGGGTGCTGGTCGCAGCCGGGGAATATCTTAACGAACGCGGCACCCCCGCCACGTTAGCAGATTTGGCTCAGCACCGGTGCCTGGCACTTGAGTCTCAGGGCGTGGTGATGAACGAATGGCGCTTTGAAACGAATGGCGAAGAAAGCATTGTACGCGTAGAGCCTGCCATGGTGTGCGACGACGGGGCATTGCTTCGCCAGTGGGCTCTCAGCGGGGCTGGTATCGCGGGGAAATCGTGGTGGGACGTCAAAGACGATGTGGAAACCGGTAGACTCACGGTGCTGTTTGCCGACACCTTCACCGGCTTTAGCCGATACGATCGCAAAGATGTCGGGCTGCAGTTTGTTTACCCGCAACGCAAATTGCAGCCGCTTCAGGTTACGGCGTTTAGCCAGTTTTTTCTCGACTGGCTAAAAAAACATTAACGCAATAAACAGTGATACACTCGCCCGATACAACTCATTATCCCGTATGAACGGCTTATGACTACAAATATTGCTTTTTTCGACTTCGATGGAACGATAACGTTTTCCGACACCTTCACCCCGTTTATTTATCGTTCTGTTGATGAAAAAACGCTACGGCGTGGAAAGCTGCGCCTTCTTCCCTACATCCTCGCCTATAAAATGGGCGCGTTATCGGGATCGGTTTTACGAAAAAAAGTGGTAAGAATAGCGTTAGCTGGCAAATCTGAAGCTGAATTAAAGCAGGCCGGGCTTTTCTACAGTAAAACCGAAATTCCTGCCCTGTTGCGGGAGGATGCCATGAAAAAAATCAGCTGGCATAAGTCTCAAGGGGATACGGTGGTCGTGGTCTCAGCCTCGCTTGATTTATACCTTAAACCCTGGTGCGAGCAGAATGGGCTCGAGCTCTTATGCAGTGAAGTGGCATTTTCAGGTGGAAAAGCAACCGGGAAATACAAAAAGGGTGACTGCAGCGCTCGCTTAAAAAAAACGAAGATTATTGATAATTATGATTTATCTTCCTACAACGTTATCTATGCCTATGGCGATACGAAGGAGGATTTAGACATGCTCTCGCTTGCCTCGAAAAAATTTTATCAGTGGGAAGAAATGGCCTGATCCGGCAATGATATATCAGAAAACATCATAATAAGAGGCCTCAGGTGGCAATAATGAATTTGTCGCCAAAATAAGAGATAGCGCGCATTTCGCTAACAACCTCAGGACTACTCTGGGAGCGGTTTTCAGGAGGTACAAAATATGAAAAAGCTTCTGATATGTTGTTTGTTTGGTAATACCGCAAACTCCCTCGCCAAAAAGATGCAGTCTCTGGCAGAACGCGAAGGCTATCCGCTGATGATTAGCGCCGTTGGGCTGGATAACTTCGCCAGTGTCGCTCCCGCTTTCGATGGTTTCCTCGTCGCGCCGCACATTCAGTACAAACTGGATGAGATAAAAGAAACGGTGGGTAATACGCGTTCAATCGCCATTATTGAGAGTCTGCCCTATGCGTCCCTGGACGCGAAGAAAGTGTTGAATTTCGTGAAGGAACAGATGCCAGAACTGGCTGCCTGATAGACAAGGCCGCATCGGTATTGCGGCCTCCTCTCACCCGCCGATCAAAACGTGTCGACACAAGGCTGGCCAACCTTATTAAGGGCATTTTTCAGTCTGGCTCTGAGCTCAACTAACGCCGCTTCTTTCTCTTCAAGCTGCTGCAACTTGCGGCGCAGGGACGCTTGCTTTTGCTCAGCAGTAAATTTGTCGTCAACCCAGACAGCTAAAACCTCAGAAATTTCGGCTAAGGTAAAGCCCAGCATTTTGGCATGCTTGATCATATTTAAACGCTGTAAATCGACGGCGGAATAGACTTTGTAGTTATTGCTGCGATTGGGTTGGGGGATATTCTCTAACAGCCCCTGCCGCTCATAGTAACGGACCGTCTCTTTTGACAATCCCGTTTTCGCACACAGTTCACCAATTCGCATCTCGTCGCCCTCACTTCGTAAAAATCACGCTTGACCGTGTACCTAAGTACTCGGTTTATCCTGTGCAGCATACATTAGGGAAACGGGATTAACGATATGAATTCTTTTGATTATACAGGAAAAACAGCGCTGATTACCGGAGCGTCTTCTGGCATAGGTCGTGATTTCGCCAGGCAGCTCGCTGCCCGCGGCGCGGCACTGATCCTGGTCGCCCGCTCCGAGCCAAAGCTGCAGGCGCTTGCCGCAGAGTTGGTCAGAAAACATGGCGTATCCATCACGATTATTGTGCAGGATTTAGTGAAACCGCAAGCCATTCCCCACATTGTGGAACGGCTTGAAACCTTAAGACGTTTCCCCGACATTCTGATCAATTGCGCCGGGTTCGCCACCTATGGGCCATTCGAAAAGCTGTCGATCGACAGGCAGCGTGATGAGATAAACGTGAACTGCCTGGCCCCCGTGGAGCTGACTCACGCCTTGCTACCGGGAATGCTGCAGCAAGGCTCCGGTGTAATTATTAATGTTGCTTCAACGGCCGCGATGCAACCGGATCCCTATATGGCGATTTATGGCGCAACCAAAGCCTTCCTGCTCTCGTTTTCGAATGCGCTGTGGGGAGAGTATCGCTCAAAGGGCATTCGCGTCCTGGCGCTTTGCCCCGGCGCAACGGATACGGCCTTTTTTGATGTGGTGAATGCTGAGGAAGCCTCGGTAGGTAAAAGAATGCCCGCTGAGAAGGTAGTCACCCTGGCGCTGAAGGCCGTGGAGAGTAACCGTAGCTACCTGATTACCGGATGCGGTAACTGGCTTCTGGGGCAGCTACATCGGTTTGTGACGCGCAAGCGTCTGGTGCTCATCGTTGAAAAAATATTGCGCCCACGCTCGGCTTAAGCAAAAACGGCTCTGTTCAGCGCAAGGGAGTTGCGCTGAAATCCTCGCTTATCGCAGACAGATAGATGCCATAGTGCGCGAAAAACAGTGATACACTTACCCTACCTGGTTGATCGTCCCGCCTGAAGGGCTCATGATGAATGGCGGTAACCAAAGTACGAAATGGTCACTCGTTGTTAATCGTAGCCTGTCACGCTAAGCTTAAATAATGACTAAAAATATGAACCCCCCATCAGCGCGTGGTCCACTTGACCATGCTGTCAGAGAGCAAATCGTCGAAGCCGCTTTTGAGCACTTCGGTCACTACGGCTATGAAAAAACCACCGTCGCCGAACTGGCTAAATCCATCGGTTTTTCAAAGTCCTACATTTATAAGTTTTTCGATTCCAAACAGGCCATCGGTGAGGTGATCTGCGCTAACCGCCTGGAGCTGATCATGGCGGCGGTGCTTTCCGCCATCGAGGATGCGCCTTCAGCAAGCGAAAGATTACGCCGCCTTTTCAAGGCGCTCACCGAGGCGGGAAGCGAGCTGTTTTTCCACGACCGTAAGCTTTACGACATTGCCGCCGTCGCCGCGCAGGAGCAGTGGCCTTCAACTCAAAAGTATAGTGAAAGCCTGATGAAGCTGATTGAGAGCATCATTATCGAAGGCAGGCAGGCCGGCGAGTTCGAAAGAAAAACGCCGCTCGATGAGGTTACACAGGCTATCCACATGGTGATGTGTCCTTTTATCAATCCTGTTCAGCTGCAATACAACCTCGAAATGGCCCCCACCGCGGCGGTGCTTCTTTCTTCATTGATTTTAAGAAGCCTGGCCCCCTAGTTTGTGACCATTGACATTTTTGGTTACTAGTCAGAGAATGCGGATACCGTCCTGTTACGTCAAAAAGGTTTCCCATGCTCAGGCTCACTTCAGCCCGCGTTGCCGTTTGTCTCCTGCCGTTTGCCCTGGTGGCGTGCGGCGATATTTCCGCGAGTGACGATCCGCGCACAAAGCCACCGCTCGTCAGATCCGCATCCGTCGAGCTTGCGAATAATACCGCCCGCGCCTTTACGGGCGTGGTAGTTGCAAGAACGCAAAGCGATTTGGGTTTCAGGGTTCAGGGAAAAATCCTTGAGCGACTGGTTGATACGGGTCAGACCGTCAAACAGGGTCAGCCCTTGCTGCGCCTGGATCCGGTTGACCTGAAATTACAGGCCCAGGCGCAGCAGCGCGCGGTGGATGCTGCCCAGGCGCGCGCGCGAAAAGCCTCCAGCGATGAGGCGCGCTATCGCGGTCTTGTGGCGTCCGGTGCCGTATCTGCCTCGGAGTATGACCAGATCAAAGCGGCGGCCGATACGGCCAGGGCCGATCTCAGCGCCGCCCGGGCGCAGGCCAACGTGGCGCAAAACGCCACGGGCTATGCCGTACTGCTGGCGGATTCAGACGGCGTGGTCATGGAGACGCTCGCCGAGCCGGGTCAGGTCGTCAGTGCCGGACAGGTGGTGATCAGGCTCGCCAGAGCGGGACAGCGTGAAGCGCTCGTGCAGCTTCCGGAAACGCTGCGCCCTGCCGTCGGCAGCGAAGCGCAGGCCACACTTTATGGCAATGAAGAACACCCGGTCACCGCAACGCTGCGCCTGCTGTCTGACTCGGCAGATGCCACAACCCGCACGTATGAAGCCCGCTACGTGCTGGATGGCCTGCTGGCGAACGCGCCGCTGGGGGCGACCGTCACGCTGAACATTCAGGACAATAAAGCGGAAGGTCAGGTCATGCAGGTCCCGCTGGCTTCACTCTATGATGCAGGAAAAGGTCCCGGCGTCTGGCGTATTTCCGCCCAGCCGGCAAAAGTCGCATGGACGCCCGTCAAGGTGCTGAGCGTGGGTGAAGATGCGGTGCAGGTCACGGGCGGCGTGAAGCCCGGTGAGAAAATTGTTGCGTTAGGCGCACATCTTCTGCACGAAGGTGAGGTCGTCAGGCTTGCTAAACAACGCAATACCGCCCTGACGGAGAACACACCATGAGCGGAAGCCGCTTCAACCTGTCAGCGCTGGCCGTCCGCGAACGTTCCATCACGCTGTTTCTGATCGTTCTGGTCACGATTGCCGGAATTTATGCCTTCTTTGGGCTCGGGCGCGCGGAAGATCCGCCCTTCACGGTTAAGCAGATGACGGTGATAACCGTCTGGCCGGGTGCGACCGCACAGGAGATCCAGGATCAGGTCGCCGAACCGCTGGAAAAGCGCCTGCAGGAACTCAAATGGTATGACCGTACCGAAACCTATACCCGTCCCGGCATGGCGTTTATCACGTTGTCATTGCAGGACAAGACCCCGCCTGCCGAAGTGCAGGAGGAGTTCTATCAGGCGCGTAAGAAGCTTGGAGATGAATCTCAACGTCTTCCGGCGGGCGTCATCGGCCCGATGATCAATGACGAATTCTCGGATGTCACCTTTGCCCTCTTTGCCCTGAAAGCGAAAGGCGAACCGCAGCGGCAGCTGGTACGTGATGCCGAAGGCCTGCGCCAGCAGCTTCTGCACGTTCCTGGCGTGAAGAAAGTGAACATTATCGGCGAACAGGCCGAGCGGATTTATATCTCCTTCTCCCATGACCGTCTGGCGACGATAGGGCTCTCACCCCAGGATATTTTTAATGCCCTCAACAACCAGAACGCGTTAGCCGCAGCGGGTTCCATTGAGACCCGAGGCGCGCAAATTTTTATCCGCCTGGACGGCGCGTTCGATGAACTGCAGAAAATCCGCGATACGCCTTTTGTTGCTCAGGGCAAAACGCTTAAGCTGTCCGATGTGGCAACGGTTGAACGGGGCTACGAAGATCCCCCGACGATGCTGATACGTAATCAGCATGAACCCGCCCTTCTGCTGGGCATCGTGATGCGCGAAGGCTGGAACGGCCTGGCGCTGGGTAAAGCGCTGGATGCGGAAACGGCAAAAATAAATGATAGCCTGCCGCTTGGCATGTCCCTGACCAAAGTTACCGACCAGTCCGTGAATATTCGCTCGTCGGTCGATGAGTTCATGATTAAGTTCTTCGTCGCCCTGCTTGTGGTCATGGTGGTTTGTTTTGTCAGCATGGGCTGGCGCGTAGGGGTGGTGGTTGCGGCGGCGGTCCCGCTGACGCTGGCGGTCGTCTTCGTGGTGATGGAAGCCGCGGGAATAAACTTTGACCGCGTGACGCTGGGCTCCCTGATCCTCGCCCTCGGCCTGCTGGTTGATGATGCCATTATCGCCATCGAAATGATGGTGGTTAAAATGGAGGAAGGTTACGACAGAATCAAAGCCTCGGCCTTCGCCTGGAGCCATACCGCCGCGCCCATGCTGGCCGGTACCCTGGTGACGGCCATTGGTTTTATGCCGAATGGTTTTGCCCAGTCGACCGCCGGGGAATACACCAGCAATATGTTCTGGATTGTCGGCCTCGCCCTGATTGCATCGTGGTTTGTCGCGGTGGTGTTCACGCCCTATCTTGGGGTGAAGATCCTGCCGGCGATCCCCAAAGTAGAAGGAGGTCATGCCGCCATCTATAACACGCCTCGCTATAACCGTTTTCGCCAGCTGCTTGCCCGCGTTATCGCCAGAAAATGGCGGGTAGCCGGGTCGGTGGTCGCCATTTTCATCCTGGCTGTGCTCGGCATGGGTCTGGTAAAAAAACAATTCTTCCCGACCTCCGACCGCCCGGAAGTACTGGTTGAGGTGCAGATGCCCTACGGTACCTCGATTGAGCAAACCAGCGCCGCAGCGGCAAAAATAGAAGCGTGGCTGGGCCAGCAGCCTGAAGCCAACATTGTCACTGCTTATATTGGTCAGGGTTCGCCCCGCTTTTATCTGGCGATGGCACCTGAACTGCCCGACCCGTCTTTTGCGAAAATCGTGATCCTGACGGACAGCGAGACCTCACGCGAGGCGCTTAAGCTCCGGCTGAGAGACGCTGTCGCCAACGGCCTTGCGCCCGAAGCGCGCGTGCGTGTAACGCAGCTGGTGTTTGGCCCTTACTCGCCCTTCCCGGTTGCCTGGCGCGTGTCGGGGCCGGATGTCGAACAGGTGCATGACATCGCTGATAAGGTGAAAGCCGTGCTTCAGGCAAGTCCGTTGATGAGAACCGTCAACACCGACTGGGGGTCACGCGTTCCCGTCTTGCATTTCACCCTCGATCAAAACCGCCTGCAGGCGACCGGATTAACCTCCAGTGCCGTTGCCGGGCAGCTTCAGTTCCTGCTGTCTGGCGTGCCCGTCACCTCCGTGCGGGAAGATATTCGCTCGGTAGAGGTGATTGGTCGCGCGGCAGGAGATATCCGTCTTGATCCGGCAAAAATAGAGGGCTTTACCCTTGTCGGCAATGCGGGACAGCGCGTTCCGCTGTCTCAAATCGGCAAGATTGAGATCGGCATGGAAGATCCGATCCTGCGTCGTCGCGATCGCACGCCGACGATAACCGTTCGGGGCGATATTGCTAACAATCTTCAGCCACCGGATGTGTCGGTCGCCATCATGAAGCAGCTCCAGCCGATTGTTGATACGCTGCCGGCCGGATACCGAATCGACATGGCGGGTTCGATTGAGGAATCGGGTAAAGCCACGCAGGCAATGATTCCGCTGTTCCCGATCATGATTGCCCTGACGCTGCTGATCATCATTTTGCAGGTGCGCTCAATCTCGGCGATGGTGATGGTGTTCCTAACCGCGCCGCTGGGGCTGATTGGTGTGGTGCCCGTTCTGTTGATTTTCAATCAGCCGTTTGGCATCAACGCGTTGGTCGGTTTGATCGCCCTTTCCGGCATTCTAATGCGCAATACGCTGATCCTGATCGGTCAAATCGATCATAACCAGAAGGACGGTCTTGAGCCGTTCCAGGCGGTGGTTGAAGCGACGGTCCAGCGTGCACGCCCGGTCCTTCTGACCGCCATGGCCGCCGTGCTGGCGTTCATTCCCCTGACGCATTCGGTGTTCTGGGGTACGCTGGCTTACACGCTAATCGGCGGAACGCTGGGCGGGACGATCGTCACCCTCGTCTTCCTGCCCGCGATGTATGCGATCTGGTTCCGGATCCGCCCAGCGGAACAACGCGTGCTGCACCCCACAGAAAACGTGTAAACTACCATGAGTAGATAACACATCTGAGGAAAGCATGGTTGTTAAGCGCTTAAGAAAAGAGGACCGCCGCGTGCAACTGCTCGAGGTTGCGCGCGGAATCGTTCGCCAGCAAGGCACGGAGGCATTGACGCTTGGCTACCTGGCCGAGCGGGCCAACGTGACCAAGCCTATCCCCTATGACCACTTTGGCGATCGTGAAGGATTGCTGATGGCGCTGTACCAGGATTATAGCGATCGGCAGCTGGCGAAATTCCGTGAGACGCTGGCGGTCGACAGCAAAACGCCGGAAAAGACGATCCGCTTTTTCAGTGCCGCCTATATCGACTGCGCCATTACTGCCGGGCCTGAAACCGGGCCAATCGCCGCAGCGCTGTCCGGTTCCCACGCGTTGCAGACGTTTCGTGAGGCATGCGTGGCCGAATGTGCCGACTGCCTGCGTACCGCGCTTTCCCCTTTTGTCACGCTGAAAGGCGTTCAGGGGGAAGCGGCGCTGACGGCCATTATTGGCGCGGCGGACGCGCTCAGCACCGCCGCAGGCAACGGCGTGCTCGCCCGGAATGTTGCGGAAGATACGCTCAGCGGCGCCATGACCGGCGTGCTGCAGACCTACGTGAATAGCACAAAATGATCGCTTTGGGCGGATTGACACCTAAGTTACCAATAGTAATATAGACGTCAATTCTCACCCATTCGAGGTCGCTATGTCTGCTACAAATGCCATTAATAACGCACTGATCGTGACGGCTCACCCTGTCGACAATTCGTTATCCCATTCGCTGGCAGCCCACATTGCCGGGAAATTACGCGAGCAAGGTACGCAGGTTGAAATCGCCGATCTGCATGCTGAAGGGTTTAATCCGGCCATGTCTCGCGCCGACCTTGATTTGTATCACGGCGATCCGAGTGCCCTTCCCGACGATATTCTGCGCGAGCAGCAGCGCGTCGAGCGAGCGGATATGCTGGTGTTTGTCTTCCCCGTTTACTGGTGGTCGGTTCCTGCGCTGTTGAAAGGCTGGTTCGATCGTGTATTAACCCTGAACTGGGCGTATAAGGTAGCCGACGATGGCCGGATTGTGGGCAGCTTACGTGATGTCCCTGTCCGCCTGATTGCGACCGGCGGCAGCGATCTCAGCGGATTCGACAAACACGGCTATTCGACGGCGATTCAGACGCAGATTATCGAAGGTGTATTTGGCTTCTGCGGGTTGAAGAACGTTAAGCTCAATATCCTTTACCAGGCAGACACGGCGACGCCTGAGCAGGTTGAGGATTTCCTGCAAAGCCTCGGCAATATTAAATAATATCAGCCAGTGAACTTCATATAATCCAGGTGCAACGCTAACGTTGCACCTACTGATGTTAGTGTATTGAAGAGAATCTCTCACCAGCGCTATAACTGGATACGATAGTTGCGCTAAAAGCGAAATAAACAAAGGTCATTACATGGTTAAGTCAGGTCAGCCAACAACTACCCTCACCACCACCGACACCTTCGGCGGCGTGGGCGTATCTGTAGCGAACGACTGACAAACAGAACCTCACTCCCCGCCAAACTGGACGGGGAAATATCTCTCCGTTCACCACCCTCTGAATGGAGAAAGAAAATGGTTTCATCCGACAATGCTCTCTTAATTATCGACATGCAGCAGGGCCTCTTCCGGGGCCCGGTTTCCCCCTGTTCCGCAGATGCCGTTCTGGCAAATATCCGTTTGTTAATAGCCAACGCGCGGCACGCGCAGGTGCCCATCTTTTTTGCCCGCCATATTGGACCGGACAACTCCCCCTTCTCAGAGAAGGGGCCGTTAACACAGCTGATACCCGAGCTGGACGTGAAGGAGCGGGAGGTTGTTTTCACAAAGCGCTATCCCAGCTGTTTTCGGGATACCGAATTGCTGCGTGAACTTAATCAGAGAGGCATCAAACAGTTGGTCATTGCCGGGATGAAAACAGAATTTTGTGTCGACACTACCTGCCGGGCCGCGCCGGAGCTGGGTTTCAGGACGGTATTGATTTCAGATGCGCATACCACAATGAATAATGCACATCTATCCGCCAATGACATCATTGCGCATCACAACAGCACGCTGGCCGGTCCGTTCGTGACGCTGTCGACTGCCAGCGACTGGCATTTTAATACGGTCAGTTAAGTTGGCGGGATCGTCTCTCTCTTTCCCGGCGCGCCTTTCCGCGCGCCGGAGACATGAGAGCACAATTACAGGGTAAAACCACCGTCACCCACCTGCGCCTGGGCGTACCATTTCATCAACTCCGCACTACCGGGTGCGTTCTCAGCCGGTGACCATGGGGCGGTATCGTGCTCAGGAACGGGCTGGTAGCCACCGTGTTTTACCTCAAAAATGACGCCGCCTTTATCCAGCGACAGCACGGCATGCCAGGTACCGGCATCCGTCTCCAGCACTTTGCAGTCTTCACCTAACACCACGCGCTGGGTCACGTTACCGCTGTCATCAAAATTCAACACCAGAAAGCGACCGCTCAAAGCCGTCAGCAGTTCAAACGTGTGCGGGTGGCGATGGGGACGAACATAGGTGCCAGGCTCCATCGCGACGGCCAGGCGCTGCACCGGGTCGCTCAGCTCAGGATGTAAATTACGATGCGCGCGTAAGCGAGGAGAATTAGCAGCCTGCTCGCTTTGTTGCTGCAGGTCACTGAAAGTAATCTGTTTCATATAAGCCTTTGTGAATGGGATCAGCGGGCGGCAACCCGATTGCCGCAAGACGTTATACCATTCTGAACGGTCGACAGGCGATGGCATTTGTGAAACAAATCGCTGCAACGTGAGGATGTGCGTGATTGCACTCCAAATCGCAACATTGAGTAAAACTCACTTTGATTTCCACTATTAATCGTTTTTCAAAAGCGACGGCTCTGAAATACCATCCATTCATCCCTGGGATAGAAAAAATAAATAATACCAAGCCTGTATGGAGCACCTATGACACTCGATGTTTTATTCCATGTAATGAATATTATCTCGCCTCATAAATTTAGCGCCCAAGCAAATGCGCATGAGTTGATAACGTTACTTTCAACAGAAAAGAAAAGCTCAGAGGCGCTTTCACCTTTCATCCATCGGCTGCACCTCCTCTCTTTCGCTCAAAGCAATCCGGGTAACGCCGAAGAGTTGCTCTCAGCGCATTTACCAAAAGAGGATGGGATCCTTCCGCTGCTTGACTTTGCGGAGTGGCCAAAGGTGCGTTACGCCGCGTCAGGCGAAGCTCAGACGCGTGAATCGGAGGAGTATTTCCGTGAAATGACGTCGGCTGCCAACCTGTTACGCATTGCGCTGATCGATGCTGAACGCGCAAAAGGGACGCCTGCGCTTTATATTTTGGATAAATTACTTAACCTGAACAGCGCCCTGCCGGAGAGATATAAAAAGATGGCGAATATTCCCTACGCATAAAATTATTCATCAGGCAGGAAATCCCGTACGGAATATCCTGCCTTTATATTTATTAAAAACGTTTTTCATCGTAATCGAGACAAACAATATCCTGAGAGGGTAAAACCGGCGTATGGAGATGAAGCCAGGCCATCAGGCGTTCGATACTCTCTCTTCTGAGCGAATTTTTCGGCCACACAAGATAGTAGCCATCCCCGGTTGCGATTGCTTCCTTGAAAGGTAGCGCAAGAAGTCCACTCTCAAGCGCTTCACGGGTAAGACGAAGATCGGCCATAGCAACACCATGTCCGTTCATTGCGGCACGGCTTCCCTGTTCAAGGGTGTCGAACACTATCCCTCGACTCACGTCGAGTCCGGGGAATAACCCCGTTCTTTTCAGCCAACGCTTCCAGTCCCGTCTGTCCGGCGAGGGGTGAATAATATCGCACCGCGCAAGCTGATGCCGGGCAGAATCAAGCAAAGACGGGGTACAAACGGGAATGAGCCATTCACTGAAAAGCAGCCTACTTTCTGTTGATTCGCCGAAATAGCCATTACCGAGCAGGATCGCACAATCGTAGGGCTCACGGCTGAAGTCAACGGAATCAATGTCCATCCAGACGCTGGCTATCTCAACTTTAGGTTTTGCATGGTTATCACGAAAGATTTTCAGAACGTCAAGAAGCCACCGCATCGTCAGGGAGCTGGGGGCTTTGAGGCGCAGAAGGTGGTTTTCACTTTTAAATGCGCGACAGGCCCACTCGATGCTGGTGAAACTTTCGCTCAAATGTCCGGCCAGAACGCGCCCGGCATCACTGACCTCCACTCTTGGCCCTTGACGTTTAAAGAGCTCACAGTCGAACCACATTTCAAGCGTCCGGACATGCCTGCTGACCGCGCCAGGCGTAATATTCAGTGCTTCAGCCGCTTTGCTGAAGGAGTTCAGCCGCGCGGCAACTTCAAAAGCGCGAAGCGCATACAGTGGCGGTAAAGACATACGTTCCCTTTCTGTGAGGTTTAACTATGCAGTTTTTTATTATCGGCACTCGGTGACTTGTCGCCCAGGTCCTCGGGCGGAAACGTCAGCAGCAGCTCCCTGAGCAGGGATTCAAGCTGCGAACGCTGCGCGTCAGACAACTTGCTCAGCAGTGCATTTTGCGTTTGTGTATGCACGATCAGCGCCTGTTCGATACGATTCTGGCCGTGCGGTGTCAGGCTTACGAGCGTGCTGCGCTTGTCATCCGGATCGGCAATTCGCCTGATAAGCCCTTGCTGTTCGAGATGGTTGAGCCGGTTCGTCATCGCCCCTGAGGTTACCAACAGCGATTTATACAACTGCGTGGGGGAAAGGCAGTACGGCTCACCGGCACGGCGCAGCGTGGCGAGCACGTCAAACTCGCCCTCGCGAAAACCAAACTGCGCCATGGCCTCCGCCCATTCTTTTCCCAGATGCTTCATCAGCCGGAGCATTCGGCCAAAAATTTTCATCGACGAGGCGTCCAGCTCCGGCATGGCACGGCTCCACTGGCCGACAACGAAGTCTACATGGTCTTTCATTTTCACCTCTGATGGCGTGGGAATTTATCGTGTTGTGCGGTACATCTTACACAAAAACAGATTTTATCTTAACGTTAAGATAAATGCTCGCGGCAATTTGCCCGGGCCATTCACAACTGAAAAGGATCCCCTGTTGAAACGCACGTCGCCTTTACTCTTCGCCGTTATCGCTTTTATCGTCGGGCTGAACCTACGCCCTATTCTGGCTTCTGTCGGACCGTTGTTTTCCGTGCTGCAGCGCGAAGCGGGACTGACCGCTACGCAATTCAGCCTGCTAACCACCCTGCCGGTCGCGATGATGGGGCTGGCCGCCTTATGTGGGCCCTGGCTTTTAGCCAGAGTCGGCGCCGTACGGGGAATTATGTTCGGGCTCTTCATCCTGCTTTTAGCCTGCTTATTACGCGGTTTTAGCGCCTCACCGGAGAGTCTCATGGGCACCGCTTTACTGGGCGGGGCCAGCATAGGCACGATCCAGGCGTTAATGCCTGCCCTGATAAAAAAGGAATATACGCAGACGGCCAGCACGGTAATGTCGCTATTCAGCACGGGCATTATGGCCGGTGCGGCAGTCGCCGCCGCCAGCGCCGAGCCGTTGTTTTCATGGCTGACGCTGAAGCCCGCGCTGGCAATGGCCGGGCTGTTAGCGCTGCTGGCGCTAATACTGTGGTTAACCCTGGTTAAGCATCCTCAGGGGGAAAAAACAGCACCCGAAACCGTTACGCTCTCCTCCTCCCGTACGGCACTGCTGTTGCTCTTTTTCGGCGTGGGGACGGGAGCCTACACGCTGGTATTGGCCTGGCTGCCCCCGCTCTATATTCAGGCGGGATGGTCCGCACGCAGCAGCGGCTACATGCTGGCCTGGCTGACGTTAACCGAGGTTGTCGCAGGGTTTGCCGTCTCCGCGCTGATCGGTAAATTTCCCGACCGTCGCGTGCCGCTGATCGCCGTATTGTTGCTGCTGCTAGCGGGACTCCTGTGTCTGGTCTTTTCGCCAGGTACAACGCCGGTATTATCCACGTTGCTGCTTGGAACCGGGATCGGCGCTCTCTTCCCGCTGTCGCTCATCGTTACGTTCGAGCATGCGCGAACGCCCGCGCAGGCCGGGAAGTTACTGTCTAAAGTTCAGGGAGGTGGATACCTGATCGCCGCGCTGATGCCGTTAATTGCGGGGATCGTTCGCGACAGCTCGGTCTCGCTGACCAGCGCGTGGCTGATCATGAGTGCGGGAGTCGTGCTGCTGATCCTCATCGCACTGAATTTTAAGCCCATCGAAGCCATGCAGGCACGGTGAATGCGACACCAGGAGTGAGGGTCGTATTTCAGCCGGTCGTAAGATAAATTCAGATTAATTTCACGTAATTAAGGAGTGGATATGTCGCAGACGTTACTGAAAATTGATGTCTTGTTTGTAGCCGGGTTCGGGCCCATTTCGCCGTCTGACCGCTCGCACAGGCGGCAACGTCCTGTTTTGGAGAAGAACAGTGGCCCACTGAGCACCCGATACCGCAGGGATGGGTTGAGTATGAGGTGCAGGATCTGGACCTGGCTACCCGCGTTCTGAGCGAAAAAGGCTATCGGTTACTGGTGGTTAACCGTATGGAACCGTGGGGGCAAACCGTCACTCGCCTGCTCTGCTTTGAGCGAGCGTAGACTATGCAATGAACCGCTAAATACAACGGTATTTTCTTAAATTTGAATAGGCTCTCACCTATTATTGATCCATCGGGATTATCTATAAAATATAGGAATTCACTCTTATTGTTCAACCAGCGCGGGGATCGTTCGGGCTGAATATTGTATTGCTGATGTTAAATCTATCGTCATTACATTTGATAGTTATAACGCTAACCCACCCTCTGCTTATAAAAAATTCCCCACCTCGCAATGGCTAAAGTTTGTTAAAAAGTTAACATCTACTGCGGCAATTGCTTCCGACAAATTATTTCTATAACTCATTCAGCCATCAGGTTTCTGCATTCTTTCAACAACTTGTTAAAGTTAAACATCACACAGTTAGATGTGGAATGAATTACATTACTACCTAACTATTTTATCGCGGAAGCTTTTATTCATTTAGCATATCCAGGAAACCTGGCGCCTCATAAAATTAACAAATTTTTTTCATCTCATTATATAAGTTTCACAATGGAACATTTAGTTAGCTAAATATAAAAACTTTTTAATGCTTTACATTTTTTTTAATCAAGAGTATTACTTTTTAACGCCATATATAGATGAGGAATGGATGATGCATATATCGTATATTGATACGTACTTACCAGGATGTAATATCAACAATGAAGAGCTTGGGAGTAGATTAAACTTCAAACCTCAGTTAATAGAAAAATTATTTGGAAACTATGGGCGTCACTTCTCAACCAATCTAAAAACGGGAGAGAACACAGCATCATGCACTGATTTAATACACTTAATGATGCAAAAGCTTATTTCGTTAAATGATAATGGAATGAGGGACATTGATTTTGTCCTGGTATCAACAGCTACTCCTGACTTACTTTTACCCACCAGCATCAATGAAGCGTGTAGCATGATAGGGTTCAAAAATATTGAGACCTATCAAATCATTGGTGGTTGCTCTGGTGCCGTACAAGCATTAAAGATGGCTGATTATATGCTCAAAAGTGGTCTGCACCATAAAGGATTAGTCATTGGGGTCGAATGTTCAAACAAGTTCCTCAATCTATTTGATGAAAACAAGGCTAAAGTTGAACCGAAAGAAATGGTTAACTACTGCCTTTTTGGTGATGGTGTTGGTGGTTGTATTGTTAGCGCTGAAAGAACTTCGGGTTCTGTCTATGTGAAAGGTATTGATTATAAATACAATGGATTGCAGGAAAAAATTGGTCAGTTGGCTAACTGGAGTGGTTCAAGGAAAGATTTTGATGATGGGCAACCCATGCTTAAGGAGGAATATAAATTAATTGAATCTTTGGTCCCTAAATTAACAAGTGAGACATATTCTGAGTTAAAAAACAAATACTCATCTAAACGAGATATCAGATGGTTTATGCCTCCTCAGTTGTCCGGACGTATGGTTAATAATATTTGTAATGGCATGAACATTCATGAGAGTAAAATCCTTTCGCTTGTTCATGAGATTGGTAATTGCGCAAATGCAGCTTTGTATTTTCAACTGAAAGAGTTTTTTGATCTCTCAGATGAAGGCGATGAAGGGATTGCCATATCAATCGAATCATCACGTTGGTTATCTTCTGGTTTATATTTAAAAAAGGAATGTTAAAATGAACCTCGACTTATTGAAAAAAATAAGAGAAGAGAAAACAAAAAACTATAATGGAATGAAAAAAATAAATAGTCTTTTTTTATGTAATCTCAGTCACAAAGCTGGGCTTTCTCTCATGAAGCATGGCGCTTCAGAGCTTGGTGTATTTCTGAATTTTATAGATATTGAATACAGTGATTTCTTTACCCTTCTAAATTTCAAACAGCAAGAGCTAAAGAATTACAATCTTCAGAATATATATATCCTTTTGGATGAAAACTACTATCTTGATGAGTTTGGTCATTGCGAGGACATTGCATTAGCCAGGCAGAACATTTCAAAATTAAAGGATGAAATTAACGCCTCGCTGAAGATAATAGAGAGCTTGACTTCTAATAAAATAGACATTGTGATTTCAACTCTTTATTTAAACAGTGAATGCACAAATGAATATATAAGTTTGGATGAAAGGAACGCATTGTCCGATTTGGTTTTTGACTTCAATATGTTTCTTGCTACAAAAAGAAATGAAAGCAAGCATAGCATACACCTCGTAAACATGGCCGGATTTAAAGGTAAAAGCATTGAGAATATTTATTCTGAACACAACACAGTGGCCAGTTTAGATTATCTCAATTTCTTTAGCGAAAAATCAATAAGTTATCTTCGGTTAAGCGAGGGCAAATCATTAAAGTGCATAATAACAGACCTGGATAACACTGTTTGGGGAGGGGTAGCTGCTGAGGGAGAGTATGAGAATAATGACTTGTATAACCAGGGAGCTTACAGGAAATACCAAAAGTGGTTGAAATGTATGCATCGACAAGGTGTTATCCTCTCGATATCCAGTAAAAATGATTTTCATGTCATAAAAGACTTCTTCTCAGAAAACAAACACGATCTGGAAATTCAGTGGTCCGACTTTTCGTTTCCTGAGATAAACTGGAATAATAAAAGTGATAATATTTTAAAAATATGCAAAAGCCTCAACTTAAGCCCTGAACATGTCCTTTTTGTAGATGATAGTGATTTTGAGTTAGAGGAAGTAACCAACGCCATACCCAAAATTAATACATTCCGTTTTTCTAAAAACATAGATGAAAACATATTTAAGCTAATTAATAACGATTTTTTTATTAAAGGTTCAATCACTTTAGAAGATCGTCTCAGGAATGAAAGTTTTGCTAATAACATTAAAAGAGAGGAGTTTTATAAGAACAATAATTCCAAAGACGATTTTTTAAAAAATATATCAATGGAATTATCTGTCAGTAATTGCACCCCAGAGAATCACCCCAGAACCTCAGATCTAACTATGCGTACCAATCAGTTTAACCTGACAACCTTACGAATGGATACCACAGATGTTCAAAATTACGTATCGGAAAATTCAGGGCAAATACTGCTTTTCAAGTTTAGTGATAGATTTGGTAGTTATGGGATCATTGGCGCCTCATTTCTAAAAATTGAAGCAGACGCATGTTTGATCGAAAACATTGTCTTAAGTTGCAGAGCATTTGAACGAGGGGTGGAGTTTGCAATCATAAAATCCATAGGTTCTTTTGCTTCAGCAGGTGGTTGTTCTAAATTAATCGGCAGTTTCATCGAAACGATAAAAAATAAAAAATTCAAGAATTTTTATACTGAATGTGGATTTGGAAAAATCA
The DNA here is from genome assembly GCF_043974075.1 of Enterobacter sp. ECC-019. Lineage (NCBI taxonomy): Bacteria > Pseudomonadati > Pseudomonadota > Gammaproteobacteria > Enterobacterales > Enterobacteriaceae > Enterobacter > Enterobacter sp. ECC-019. The sequence continues at coordinate 2,917,951 of NZ_CP143759.1, read as the reverse complement.
GCAATAATATATATAGCATAGACATTGATGAACTTGATGTTTCTGAAAAATGTAAAAATATCACCATACTAAGGAATTAAAATGGAACCCAATGAATTTATTGATTTTCTTAATCAAAAAACTGGCATGAATTTGAAGTATGACCAGGTTGACACCGACTTGACTCAAATAGCTGAGTGGGATTCACTGACCTTTGTATATACAATAATGGAACTAGAATTCAGAAATAGCATCACCATAAATGTTGAAAAAATATTAAAATGCAATACCTTGCGTAGAATATTAAAGGTTGTGAATGATGAAATACAAAAAAATTGATAGCAACAGAAAGCAAACTCTTATTTTTCTGGAACTGGCTAAAGCTATCAGAGGTGTTGCATTAATCGATGAAATAAAATCCTATCGACAATACACAAAATATGCCACATCCCTCCTTATTAAGTCGATTAGTGACGCTCTTGATGAGGAACGACATCTAAATTGCATGATTAAATACGGAAGCGACAATAAACTTATCGAATTACAAGATATATCTGCGAGATTGACTGTATCATATGAAAAAGATGGTCTATCGTCTGGAGTCTACTCTTCTGTTATAACCAACACAAATAATATGTCTACCTTAGAAATATACAGAGCCATATCTAATTTAAAAAGCAAAGGAATAAGCAGTTTTGATGACTCCAGACGAATCATGATGTTACAGAGATTGCCGTATTTTTTTGCAAAATGGGTTTCGAAGTTCATTTTTTACTTTCGCCCTGCCGTTCAACGTGATTTTTTCAGGAGTTTTACTGTCACCTCCTTAGGGAAAAAGAGTTTAAAATTGTGCATCCCAATTTCAGGCTCAACGTTTACATTTCAATTGGGATCCCCCAAAATTTTAGATACAGATGAGTGCTTGTTTAATATCGTCATGATCTACGATCATCGAATTATTGATGGCATTCAAGCTTCAAATCTGCTAGATAAGATAAAAACCTTTTATTCTAAACACTTAAATGATTTAGGGCAAGCAGATGTATTCTTTGAATGAATGTAAGAAATTTGTCTCTTTGCATGCTAAGACATTAAACCTCGGGAAGGATTTTACCAATTCATTATCCCTAATTACTTCGTTATCCGACGACTCCCCTCATGGTTGGGCAAGAGTGTTTTCAGAGGCGACTGATAGACAATTAAAGAAAAATAAGATTGATAAGGCGTTAGGTTACTTAAATATAGCACGATTTCCGTATGCAGATACTCCAATCCAAAAAGAAGCATACCACCGCTATCTTTCACTATTCCGTAAAGAATACGTAGAAACAGGCTTTCTGGAATTTAAGAAGACAGATAATGGAAAATCAAGTTTCTATTACAAAAAGGGAAAGTCAAAGGTAACAGTTATCATTTGTGGAGGGATAATCTCTCTAAAAGAACAATGGATACGGGCATTAAAAACCTTCAATAAGTTGGGGTGTTCAGTAGTGCTGTATGAAATGCCCGGCGTGGGTGAAAATAGCGAGGCTTACGATAATAAATCACTTAATCTATTCTCGCATGTCCTTGATTCGATAGCTTTTGATGATGATGGTATATGCCATATTGTAGGAATAAGCTTTAGCGGTTATTTTGCCTTAAAAGATACCTGCACTGATGCAAGAATTAAATCAATAACTATGACAGGAACACCGCTTGTGGATTTTTTCCACGACCGTCAGTCTTTTGACAGGTCGCCGGAAATTACTAAAGATATACTTGCATATTTGATTTCCAAAAAGCACCCCTTACAAGATTCACAAAACTCTCTTTATAACTTCCTGAACGAGCACTTCCCAAGAATTAACGTCATTAGAAATGACATAGCCATTTATTACTCGCAGAGTAAATTTGATGAGGTTATTTCTGCCAATGAAGTGCTGGAGTTAACCAGAGGTTTTGATGATGTTTATTTATTATTATTACCTGATGAACATGGCTCACCAAACTTTTATAAAGTTGTCTTTACGTTCGTTTTATGGAGCATATCAAAAACTATCAATGCCAATTGGTTTGTACCTCGAATGCTCAGAGCGGGGATACATTTACTCTATGTTATCCTTTTAATAAAAAATGCGTTCCCTTGCAAACATAAAGAGTCTCCGCGCACAGAGATGCCGTCAGTGCAGAGGGAAAATATATAAAAATCAGTGGTATTTTACAACGTTCATGAAAGGGAGCAGGCACTGGCGATCCTTCCTCCCTGCCCTTAAAAGACTCCCCAGTGAGTGACACCTTCACCCTGTCCAGCCGACTACCCTCTTATTAATTCAGCCAATTCAAGTGACCTCCGACATGGCGACCAGCGCGAAGAAATTTTACGTTCAAGGAGGTTAAATGTGATACATTCCTGGCGCATCAACCACCACCACACTCGCTATCAGGTATGCAGAACATAACAATAAAAATTCACTGGCTTCTGCTTACTCTCCCACTCCTCAGCGGTTGTGGCACGCTCTCAAAAATGTCCTCTCCGGAAGGTACTCAGGAACTTCTCACTCATGACTCGTTGGATGGCGACGTTGACAGCGTGGTGCGTCACTACATGGCACAAAAATCCGTGTCCGGGATGACGGTCGCGGTGATCCATAATCACGGCTCACCGCAGTTTTACACCTGGGGCGTAACCGATGCGGTCAATCGCTATCCGGTCAGGCCCGATACCCTGTTTGCGCTCGGTTCGCTCAGCAAAGGGATCACGGCGGAAGTGGTGGCTTGTCTGGTCAATGAAGGGCAACTGAACTGGAACGATAACCTGGCGACATTGCTTCCGCCGGGGACGCCGCTTAGCGCAGATGCACAAAAAATCACCCTGCTTGAACTGGTAACCCACACCTCCGGCCTGCCGCGTCAGAATATGGATGTTCCGATGCTGGGAAAATTCATCGGCTACTTAAGCACGGGCGAAAATTTCTACGGTGAGCTGGATAGCGATAACGTGCTGCGCTACCTCGCCGACTGGCGAGCGCCAAAGAATAAAGTGCCGCAATACTCCAATACCGGCTACGCCCTGATCGGCTATATCCTGAAACACAAAACCGGCGAAGATATTCAGAGTTTAGCCTCGCGCTATATTTTCCGTCCGCTGCAAATGGCTAACAGCAGCTTTACGCCCCGGCAGCTAAAAGGGTACCCCCAGCGTGCGCTTGGCCACGCGGGCGATCAGCCGAAATTTATCCCGCGCGGGCAGCTCACCCCGGACTGGCATTTTTCCAACAACATGGTGGCGGCAGCGAGCCTATACAGTAGCGCCGAAGATCTGGCGACCTACGCTCGCTATCACGTATCGACGACCCACAACCCCTTGCTGGACAGCGTCTTTGCCGAAGTCAGAAATACAGATATTCAACGACCCGACGGAGTGCAGGGTATTGCCTGGACCACCGACTTTATCGGTCTGGAAAAAATCACCTACCAGGTCGGCTATATCGGCGGCTACTCCAGTTTCATCGGCTATGACAAAGAAAAAGGCAATGCCGTGGTGGTGCTGCAAAATACCTTTAACTGGAGTAATTACATAGGCATCGCGCTATTGATGGATATGGCGAAAAAAGACAGCCTTACCCCTACACCGCCGACTTCGGCCTTAAATTCTCATCAAACGTCAGCCGTTTCCGTTCAGGCTCTACCTCGCGCAGCGGCTCCACCTGGTGCATAGTTAGCTTGCAGCGCTCCACCAGCACCTGATACTCCCGCGTGCCCTGCTGCTTCCATGCCAGCTCCTGCTCGCTGAGTTCGCGAATCGCTTTGGCCGGGCTGCCGATGATCAAATGGTTGGCGGGCATCTCCGCTTTCGCCTTCACGAACGCCGCCGCGCCGACGATGCTGTTTTCACCGATGACCGCGCCGTCCATCACCACTGCGTTCATGCCCACCAGCGCATTGCGGCGGATCACGCAGCCATGGAGAATGGCGCTGTGGCCGATATGCCCGTCCTCTTCCACCACAGTGTCCTGCTCCGGGAAACCGTGCATCACGCAGTTATCCTGAATGTTTGCCCCGTCTTTCACCACGATACGGCCAAAATCACCGCGCAGGCTGGCGTTAGGACCAACATAAACGCCTTTGCCCAGAATCACGTCGCCAATCAGCACCGCCGTTGGGTGAACATAGCTCTCGTCAGGCACGACCGGCGTCAGACCGTCAATTTGATAAACTGGCATCTTCACTCCTTATGCGCTTGTAAGACCACCAAAGCGTTGATAGTAGAGCGTGCCGGGCACGGGCAGTTCGCCCACGGAGGTTTCGCCCTTCTCGCTGACAAACGCCAGCGCCCCCGGCGCGACACGCTGATAGATATTAATGCAGAGCTGTCGGGCGCTTTGCCCTGCCCAGTGCGCGGGCAGCAACTCTTCCGGCAGCAGCGGGTCTTTCAGCACCACGCGACGATAAAAATGAATCAGCAGCAGCTGGATCTGGAAACAGCGTTCCGGCGTCAGCTCCTCCGGCGCGGCCTCTTTCAGCAGCGGCAGCAGCGGACGGAACGAGTTGATAAACGACTCGTACATCGCGTTTTGCTCGGTTAACTGCCAGCACTCTTCCACCCGCGAACGCAGCGCGGCGCGGGAGAGCGCCAGCGGCGAGTGGGCTTCAAAGAAAATCACGTTTTCCGCCACACCGGCATCGTGAAGCAGGGACTGCACGTCCGCCAGATGCTGCGACGGCGAGGCCATCAGGCTCGGTGCCAGCGTGCCAAACCCCTGCCAGATCAGCTGTTTTTTGACGTCGGCAAGGGTGGTTTTGTCCAGCCCTTCTGAGAGCAGCAATAACCATTTTCCGTCCCAGGCGGGCAGTTCCGCACGGTAAATCTTATTCTCCGCGCGACGCGTCAGACGCAGCCCTTTGTCGCTCAGGCGGTAAAAACTGCGACGCCCGATGCGGGAAACGTCCAGCCAGCCCTCTTTGTTGAGGCGAAACAGCGCGGTGCGCACGAAGCGCTCGCCAAACCCCATGCCTTCCAGTAAGGCGGCCAGGCTGCCGAGCCAAATCTCACCGCCGCGATGGGAAAGCGCGTCACCATATAATGAGGAGATGAGCGAGGTCCCGCTGACGGGAACGGAGCTGACCGCGTGCTGGATGAAGGCGTCGAGTTTATTCATGTGATTCATTCTGTTGTTATTTTTGTCCTGGATGAATCATAGCATAGGAATCTGAAAGATACCGAAAGGGCCCCTGTCGAGCCCCTTTTCTGCTTTATTTCAATGCCCCGTATATCTGATCGACAATCCAGCCATATGTCGCTGCTGGCAACAAGCCGCTGAGAAACACGTTTGGATTCACCGCAGGGTTCGCCACTGGTGAGTGTGGTCTGTTTCCCAGGATGACAATAGCCATGTTGTTAACGGGGTCGATAGCTGTCAGTGTTCCCGTCCATCCAGTGTGGCCATACGTTTCAGAACTGGCGAGCAGGCCGAAAGTCGGCGTCATTGAAGCGTTACCGTTCACACGCCAGCCCAGGCCAAACGTAGCATCTTCTGCCGAACTGTGCGTAAACTGCTCTACGGTTGCCCTATCGAAGAGCTTGACCTTCCCGTAGCCGCCACCGTTCAACATAACCTGCATCAGCACCGCCATGTCACTTGTATTAGAGAACAATCCGGCATGACCAGAGACGCCGCCCATGGAGTACCAGGCTTTTTCGTCATGTACCTGACCCCAGATTGTTTCTTTACGAATGTTAGGGAAACTGATTACACCATCGCGCGTATTACCGTTAAGTTCAGTAGCCGCGATTTGCGTTTTTGAAAATCCCTTAGATAACGGATTAAATACGGTGTGTGACAGGCCGAGCGGCTGAAAAATATTTTCTTCAACATACTTATCAAGCGGCATTCCGGTGACGAATTCAATGATAAAACCGAGTATCATATAATCAACATCGCTGTAGATATGCTTTGTTCCCGGCTTGTACTCCAGTGGCGTTTTCTTAATCATCTCCAGCGTAGTAGCCTTATCCTGTGAGAATAACTCACCTGCTACGTTTTTATTTGGATATTGCGGATCGGCAGGGAACCCGGCAACGTGATGAAGAATATCAGTAATACGAAGACTGCTTTTTCCTTTAATTTTATCCTCTGCTGAATCGCCGAAACCAGGTAAATAGGTTGAAACCAGATCATTGACGTCAATCTTTTTCTCATATACCAGCTTTTGCAACGCAAAATTGGTTGCATACATTTTTGTGTTCGAAGCCAGATCGTACAGGGTGCTGGTTGTCGCTTTGACCGGATCTGCAAGCAACACAGAACCGTCATATTTTTTTGCATAACCCCAAGCTTTTTGCAGCACGATATGATTATCTTTAATGACAAGAATATTCATACCGGCATACCCGGCATCAATCTGATGCTGAACCCAGGTATCAAGCTTATTCAGTTTCTTTATATCAAACCCAACGTTGTCCGGGCTTGTGATTGTCAGCACAGGATAGTCAGCAGCAAAAGCCGATACAGAACAGGCCAGCAGCAGAGTTGCAATCATTTTGAGTTTCATCGTTATTCCCTTAATTAATCAAGATCAACGTTTTTACTGCCAAACATTGCTGTAAGCATAAACCCTGCAATGTACGAAATCAGCACGCCGCCGCCATAGACTGTAATAGCAGGAATAATCCCCCTCTCTGAAGTCATAAGAGGCAAAGCAACAAGCCCGGACGGACCAAATGCGCTGTTGAGACCCACTGGTAGCCCAAGTTGAGCAACGGTACCAATAAACAGACCGCCAACTGCGCCGCCGATGCATGCCGTAATAAAGGGTTTCATGCGGGGTAACGTCACGCCGTAGATTAACGGTTCGCCAACGCCTAATAAGCCAGGAATGATGGCCCCTTTGATCTGTGAACGCAGCGTGGAAGCCTTGTCTGCTTTCCAGTACAGTGCCAGTGCAGCGCCAACCTGCCCGGCCCCGGCCATGGAAAGTATAGGGAACAGACTGTTGAAGCCTTGTGTATCCATCAGCGCCAGATAAACGGGAATAAAGCCCTGATGAACACCAAATACAACGGCTATCAGGAATACCCCCGCAAGAACAGCACATCCGAGCGGATTGCTGTTCAGGTGCATGAACAGCCAGGACATCCCCTGGAACAGCCACACCCCGATTGGCATGATAATGATATAGGTGACAACAGCCGTGATAACCAGAGTGAACATTGACGTCAGAATCATTTCAAGCTCATCCGGAATATAATTACGCAGGAAACGTTCAATTTTAGCGCCAGCATAGGAAGCCAGCAGTATGCCGATTATATTGCCGCGCGGATCAATGGTATGACCGAAGAAATCCTGTAAACCAGAAAAATAGCCTACCGTTGCCGACGGATTATAGCCAAGAATAAAGAGCGCCGCGATTATTGCTCCGTTAACCCCTGTACCACCAAACGCTTTTTGCGCGTTGTATCCAACCAGTATCGGCAGGAAGGTAAACAAGCCTTTACTGAATACTTTGAGAAAGTTTAGCGCATCAGGCAGTACACCTTTAGCATCTGGTGCGACATGCAATACCGTACTGAGTAACGTTGCGATGCCGAGCATTAAGCCAGCGGCGATAAACCCAGGAATAAGCGGTGTGAAAATAGTGGCAAAATTCGCCAGGAATTGTTGCAGAGATGATTGTTGTTTACTTTTCATCTCATTTTTCTTTTCAGCAGCGATAGCATTTAAGTCTTTTTTGCCTAAAAGCGCATTCATAGCGTCTGCTGCACGATTTGCTTTACCCGTACCGAAAACGATTTGTACTTCACTGCCATTGATAATTACACCGTTTACCAGCCCCTTTAACTCTTCTTTAATCGATTCAGATATCAAAGAGGTCGATGTAACCTTGAGGCGTAAGCGGGTCATGCAATTTCCGCATGTTTCAATATTATCTTTTCCGCCAACCAGTTCAAGAATGGAAATCAGCAAATCCTTACTGATATTTTTAGACATTATTCAGCTACTCCATGTTCTATTGCTAAACGAGTAGATCCGTCGTACTTCTCAAGAAGTTCTGCGGCAATTTTAGAACTGCATTTTCGAGTGAGCATAACAATTGCCTGCTTGCAATTCTGATTATTTTGTTTAAGCGCGTATAATGCTTCGGTTCGAGTACATCCGGTGGCGTCGACGACTATCATGACCTGACGCTCGATTAATTTAAGATTGGTAGGAACCACATCAACCATCAAATTACCGTAGACCTTACCCATCTTTACCATCGTGCAGGTCGAAAGCATATTAAGTATCAGTTTTTGTGCAGTACCGGCTTTCATTCGTGAAGACCCGGTAATCACCTCAGGACCGACGACAGGCGTTATTGCAATATCAGCAATATGGCTGATTGGGCTATCAGGATTGCATGATATTGCTATCGTTTTGCATCCTATAACGTTTTTAGCATGCTCCAGCGCTGAAACGACATACGGGGTGCGACCGCTGGCAGCAATACCGACAAGGACGTCACAACTATCCACGCCATAGGCAGAAAGATCGCGTAGTGAATCGACTCTGGAATCTTCAGCCCCTTCTACAGCATCAGTCAATGCCGTTCTTCCACCGGCAATGATCCCCCTTACTAACAATGGCGAAACACCATAAGTAGGAGGGCATTCACTTGCATCAAGCACGCCTAATCTACCGGATGTACCCGCGCCGATATATAATAACCGCCCTCCATTTTTTAACGCAGCATGTATCATATCTACCGCCTCTGCAATTTGTGGTAAACATGACTCCACCGCATCGGGGACTTTTTTATCCTCATTATTAATGACTGAACACATTTCTAAAGTTGATAAACGGTCCAATTCCATAGTTGCAGAATTTGAACCTTCCGTGACTAATTTGCCAAGATCTAAACTCATAATATTCCCTTAGTTATTCATCAACCATTTCATAAAAATTAATTTTTGTTTATCAGAAAGATTTAAATATGCTTCTTTGGCTTTTTCAATTCCTTCCAGCACTTCGGGCTGAACATTAGCCTCTGCTGGCTCGCTGATATCAGTAACAAGCATAGATTTGAAGTCTGTGAAGGCGTTGACGCTCTCCTGGTCTATCTTCTTTAATGAGAACTTAACCGGCACGCCGTTTGCGGTTAAAGAAAATGACGGATTTTTTGCTTCACTTTTTGCCTCATTTTCGTTACTGACTTTGCCTGCCGATAATAAAACGGGTGTAGAACCACCATAGCTAAATGAGATAATATAGGGTGCAGATGTTAATCTTCCCCGTCCCTGGTTTACAGACTCGGGGTTTGTTGCGCTATCAAACCTGACCACTAATTGTTGTTTACCCTCCGGTAACGCAATCTCTCTCGAAAACATAGACACTTTTGCATTTGCTGCCGCAAGTGCAACAACATTATCACCCAGTTCTAACGCGGTTTGTGCCATGACCATGCTCGAAAAAAATAAAGGCAACGCGAGAAATAATCTTTTCATTGACCTGACCCTCGTAAAGCAATGAGGGTTTACCACCCTCATTATGCGTATTAATAAAATCAGAACTCGTAACGCAAACCAACATGGAAATAATCATCAGCAGGATCGCTACCACCAAATGATACGGTACTACCCGTTACGCGATTTTTTCCTGCCTCACCGTTTCGCCATGAGTAAGAGGCGTACACAGAACTACGTGTAGTCGCTTTGTACTGCACTTCAAATGTAGTGTCGCGTAATTTGAGTTCATCGCCGCCCTCATTTTCTAAATGACGATAGCCGGTTCTGAACCACCACTCAGGGGTCAGTGAATAAACGAGAGTGGCTTCATAATCTTTATCTGTGCTGTCCGGACGACCATCCAGATATTGCACGGTATCTTCGGAATAGAGCAAGCCAAACATAAAGTCGCCGATAAAGTAACGGCTACCGGCCCCCCACATTGTATATTCATCTGCATTATCATCCGACTGCGCAGATGTTTCATCATGACTCGCTTTTGATTTCTGTGCGACGAGAACCGGTTGCAGTTTACCCGCAGCGCCCATATCGAGCGTATAGCGCACAGCAGTGTTGACGCCGTAATCAAGATCAGAACTATTGTTACCGAGAATATAGGCGGTGGAGAAATCAACGTTACCGAAGGTATTTTGATACTGAATCGTGCCGTCCTGACGGAAAACCTGCACTGCCGTTGGATCGATAAAGTTAGCCTGTCGCGCTGCTGCCACATCAGAACTTGCGAATACATCTCCGATATCAGTGAACATGATCAGGCCAGATGAAACGCGCCCCCCTGTTATCTTGCCGTATTCAGCTAAATCAACCCCAGCCCAGACATAGCGTGCTGTAAAATCATCGGGATCTTCCGCTTTAATGTTGTTAGCGTATTCAGCAGCATTAACCTGGTATTGCGTAAAACCGATTACCGCTATTTTGTCATTGATCGCCTGGCGGGCAGAGAAGCCAATACGGGCGTCAAAATCACCGCTTGTATCACCTGTTTTTTTATCTGAAACGTTGAAACCCAGACGGCCATAAAGATCAATGTTTGAGCCGTCATTAGCCTGATAGATGACAGCAGCATTAGATGAAACAGCGAAAGCAGCCAATAAATACGGTAAATACCTCAACCCTTTTTTCATAAATAATCCTTATAATTGCTGTGAGGCGCTCAAATTGCGCGACAGGAATTGTTGATCATGTTTTGCATTATAAAAAAGGAAAAAAATTTTCCTTTTTAAAAAGTTGTGACATCTGTCAAAATAAACTACTCATTTTAAACAAAATATAATTTGCACTTATGAATTCATGCGGTTATATTTTCTGGCTGATTAGCTGTCTTTTTAAAAGGTACATTGCCGTGTATTTGAATAAATTGAAGGCGGGATTAAATAGTTTTTCGAATGTAGAACGCAAGATTGCTATATATATAATAAATAACATTGCACAACTTAAAGATGCAACAACGACATCTATTGCAAACAAACTGCATATTGGTGAATCGTCTATAACGAAATTTGCTAAAAAACTCGGCGCTAAAGGATTTACTGAACTCAAGATTGCGTTAATTGTTGAAGGTAATAAAACCAAAAATAAAACACTTCACAGTTCTATAAATACAGAAGACCCCTTAAATGTTATAGCTGAAAAATTAATTCATGAAAAAAATGTAGCTATAACCAAAACGACAGAGTGTATCAATTTTGAACTACTTGAAAAAATAATAAAAAAAATCAACAAAGCAAGACGTATTCAAATTATTGGTTTAGGAGGGTCAGCCTTAGTTGCAAAAGATCTGGCTTTTAAGTTGATGAAAATTGGGTACAATGTCACCTGCGAAGTTGATACGCATGTGCAAATAACGGTTGCTCAGGCTTTGACTAAAGATGATATTCAGATAGTCGTGTCTTATTCCGGTAAAAAGAAAGAGATTACCATTGCTGCTAATGCTGCCAAAGAAAAAGGTGCGACCGTTATCGCAATCACTTCTATGATGAAAAGTCCACTCAGACGAATCGCAGACTATTCGTTAGATACTTTATCTAATGAAGATGAATGGAGAAGTTCATCTATCACGTCACGTACAGCACAAAACTGTATTACCGATTTAATATTTATAGGGCTTCTGCAATTAAATGATGTTCGCGCATCGTCTATGATTAAACAAAGTCGAGAGCTCATTAACAAACTTGAATAGCCATTTGTAATTTCCAGAAATCCCTCATCCCCTGAAGAGGATGAGGAATCAGATATCAACCGTTGGCCGCAACTTTACGCAAATCAAACACCCGGCAGGCTTTACCCTCTGAGCGCGGGATGCTGCCGCAGTTCACGATTGTCACGTCGGTGGAGATCCCCACCATCGACTTAATGCGGTGGCGCAGCTGGTGGCACACCTGGCAACGCTGCTCGTGGGTCAACGTGAGGCTGCTCTCTTTTAGCTCCACCTTCACGGAAAGTGAATCAAGATGCCCGCGACGGTTCACCTCCAGCTGGTAGTGCGGAGAAAGGTGTTCGAACTTCACAATCTCCTCTTCCAGCTGCGACGGGAAGACGTTGACGCCGCGGATGATCAGCATATCGTCACTGCGATCGCTGATCCGATCCATACGACGCATGCTGCGCGCGGTGGCCGGGAGCAGGCGCGTCAGGTCGCGGGTGCGGTAGCGGATCACCGGCAGCGCCTCTTTGGTCAGCGTGGTGAACAGCAGTTCGCCCTGCTGACCGTCATCCAGCGGCGTGCCGTCGTTCGGGTTGACGATCTCCGGGTAGAAGTGATCTTCCCAGATGGTTGGGCCGTCGACGGTTTCGATACACTCCATCGCCACGCCCGGCCCCATCACCTCGGAGAGGCCATAAATATCCAGCGCCGTAATGCCTAAGCGTTTTTCTATTTCGCGGCGCATGGCCTGCGTCCACGGCTCGGCGCCGAAGACGCCCACGCGCAGGGAACAGCCGCTGGCATCGCCGCCCATCTGGCGCTCCAGCTCTTCAATCAGGTTGAGGCAGTAGGACGGCGTCACCATGATCATGTCCGGCTGGAAATCACGGATCAGCTGCGCCTGTTTCTCCGTCTGGCCACCGGACATCGGGATCACCGTCGCGCCTAAACGCTCGGCCCCGTAGTGCGCCCCCAGCCCACCGGTAAACAGGCCATAGCCATACGCCACGTGAATTTTGTCCTTCGCGCTGCCGCCCGCCGCGCGCAGGGAGCGGGCCACCAGATTCGCCCAGTTGTCGATGTCGCCCTGCGTGTAGCCGACAACGGTCGGTTTGCCGGTGGTGCCGGATGACGCGTGAATGCGCACCACCTGCTCCATCGGCACGGCAAAGGTATCGAAAGGATAGTTATCCCGCAGATCCTGTTTGGTGGTGCACGGGAATTTGCGGATATCCGCCAGCTCTTTGAAATCGTCAGGGTGAACGCCCGCGGCGTCAAACTTGCGTTTGTACATCGGCACGTTGTTGTATGCGTGACGCAGCGTCCATTTCAGACGCTCGGTCTGCAGCGCCTGTAACTCGTCAAGGGAGGCCGTTTCAATCGGATCAAGCTTTGTTGTATTTGTCATTGTAGGGTACTCACATTGTTTTTATGCTCAAACACGCTCAAGGATCATGGCAATGCCCTGACCCACACCGATGCACATCGTACACAGCGCGTAGCGCCCGCCGCGTCGGTGCAGTTCATTGCTCGCGGCCAGCGCCAGTCTGGCACCGCTCATGCCCAGCGGGTGGCCCAGCGCAATCGCGCCACCGTTCGGGTTGACGTGCGCGGCATCATCCGGCAGGCCTAACTGACGCAGCACGCCCAGCGCCTGCGCGGCGAACGCTTCGTTAAGCTCGATCACGTCCATATCGTTAATACTGAGCCCGGCGCGCTCCAGCACCTTGCGGGTGGCGGGTACCGGGCCGAGCCCCATCAGACGTGGCTCCACGCCTGCCGTCGCCATCGCCACGATCCGCGTGCGCGGGACTAACCCCTGCGCCAGCGCCATCTTCTCGCTGGCGACGATCAGCGCCGCAGCGCCGTCGTTTACGCCGGAGGCATTTCCCGCCGTAACCACCCCGTTCATACGAAACGGCGTTTTTAGCCCGGCAAGCTGTTCGAGCGTGGTGTCCGCGCGCGGATGTTCATCCACGCTGAACGCTGTGACTGCACCTTTCTTGCCCGGCACCAGTACCGGCACAATCTCCTGCGCCAGAATGCCGTTCTGCTGAGCCTGCGCAGTACGCTGCTGGCTTCGCAGCGCAAACGCGTCCTGATCGGCACGGCTAATATTTAACAATTCAGCTACATTCTCTGCCGTTTCCGGCATACTGTCAGTTCCGAATTGCTGATGCATGAGCGGATTCACAAATCGCCAGCCGATGGTGGTATCAAAGATCTCCGCCTGACGCTGAAACGCGGCGGTGGCTTTGCCCATCACAAACGGCGCGCGAGACATCGACTCCACGCCGCCCGCAATCAGCAGGTCGCCGTCGCCTGCCTTAATGGCGCGCGCGGCGAAACCAATCGCGTCCAGCCCCGATCCGCACAGGCGGTTAATGGTGGTCCCGGAGACCGTCTGCGGCAGGCCGGCCAGCAGGGACGACATACGCGCTACGTTGCGGTTATCTTCCCCCGCCTGGTTGGCGCAGCCGAAGATCACATCATCGATCTGCTCGAGGTCGAGCTGGGGATAGCGGGCCAGCAGCGCGCGCAGCGGCACGGCACCGAGATCGTCGGTTCGGACTGCGGCAAGCGCGCCGCCGTAGCGCCCCACCGGGGTTCGAACGCCATCACAAATAAATGCGTCACGCATCTGCCTCTCCTGTCACGCTGCCGCCGATGCGGTGAGATTTTCCGCGAAAAAGGGCGACGGTTTTCTGTTGTTGGTTCTGGATTTCAATGTCATACACGCCGGTCAGCTTGCCCTGATGCATCACCCGCGCGGTGGCGGTGAGCGTGTCCCCGGCAAAGCCCGGACGCAGAAAATCAATCGAGCAGCCAGAGGCTACCGCCGCCAGCCCCTGGCTGTTGCAGGCGTAGGCAAAGGCGGTGTCTGCCAGCGAAAAAAGCTGTCCGCCGTGGCAGGTTTTGTGGCCGTTAAGCATCTGCGGGGTGATGGTCATGGTCACCACCGCGTAGCCTTCCTCCATGTCGACAATGTCCATCCCCATCGCCTGCGCGCAGGCGTCCCGTTCGTACATCGCGCGGGCGTTATGCCAGGCGTTATGACTCATAGCTACTCTCCAGAAGCGCGCGCTGGCGCAGCAGTGAACAGGGGCGATAGCGCTCTTCGCCGTAATGACGCTGCAGGTTCTCCAGCAGCGTCAGCAGCCGCTGCCAGCCCAGACGCTCACCCCAGGCGATCGGCCCGATCGGGTAGTTCACGCCCAGGCGCATGGCGGTGTCGATGTCCTTCTCGCTGGCGACCCCTTTTTGCAGGGCATCCAGCGCTTCGTTGGCAATCATCGCCAGCGTGCGCCAGACCAGCAGGCCGGGATAATCGGCAATTTGCACCACCCGGTTACCCTGCTGTTGCAGGTAGTGGATCACCTTTTGCGTCGCGGTGTGCGGGTTGCTGGCGGCCGCTGCAATCACCGCCACATCGCGCTCAATGCGGTCCACTACCACCACCGCGCCGTTGAGCCGCAGCGCCAGCGCCTGAGCGGTTTCCCCCTGCGTTTCAATCAGATACACATCATCAATTTCGGTGACGCCGTCACGTATTTTTTCCACGCGCATCGGGCTGTAGCTGTCGTTCACGGCTGGAACCCACCGCACCTCGGGTTTGTCACCCTGCCAGTCGTAGACGCCCTTCCCGCTCTTTTTGCCCAGCCTTCCTGCCAGCACCAGCTCCTGCTGCACCAGCGAAGGCAGAAAACGACGCTCCTGCCAGAAGGCGTTAAATACCGAGCAGGTCACCGCGAAATTTACGTCCTGACCAATCATGTCGGTCAGCTCCAGCGGCCCCATCGGGAAACCGCCGCCTTCGCGCAGGGCGGCATCAATCACCTCCGGCGGCGCGACCTGCTCTTCCAGCGCGCGCCAGGCTTCGGAATAGAACGGACGCGCGACGCGGTTGACGATGAACCCCGGCGTTGACTGGCAGCGAACGGGCTGTTTGCCCCAGTTCAGCGCCAGCTCGCAGAGCGCATCTGCCACTTCCGGAGAGGTCGCCAGCCCGCTGACCACCTCCACCAGCTTCATCACCGGTGCAGGGTTAAAGAAATGCAGCCCTGCGACCCGTTCCGGATGGTGGATGTCCGCCGCAATCGCCGTGACGGAGATAGAGGAGGTGTTACTGGTCAACAACGTCTGCGGCGGGCAGACTTCCGCCAGTTTCGCAAACAGCGTTTTTTTGACGTCAAGGCGTTCGGAGGCCGCCTCAATAACCAAATCTGCCGATGCCAGCGCATCGATATCCGTCACCGGAACCAGTCGGGCGAGGATCTGTCCGCTCGCGTCCGCAGAAAGCTTTCCGCGCGTTACCCGGGACGCGAGGCGTTGACGAATGCCGTCAATCGCGCGGGAAATGGCGTCGGCAGAAATGTCGTAAATCAGAACCTGATGACCGTGGCTTGCCGCCACTTCGGCAATCCCTGCGCCCATCGTGCCGCTGCCAATCACGGCGACAGTGCGTATGTTCAGCATCTTATTTCCCCGCAAAGTTCGGCGCGCGCTTCGCCAGGAAGGCGCTGACGCCCTCGCGGTAATCATCGCTGCGCCCGGCCAGGCGCTGATAGTCGCGCTCCAGATCGAGCTGGGCGTCCAGGGTATTGGTTTCCGCGGCGTTGATGGCCTGCTTGATCAGCCCCAGCCCGAAGGTCGGCTGAGAGGCAAAATGCAGCGCCATCTGCTGCGCCGTGGTGGAGAGCTGTTCGTCATCCACCACCTGCCAGATCATCCCCCAGGCCTGCGCCTGTTCGGCGCTGAGTTTGTCGCCGAGCAGCGCCAGCCCCATGGCGCGGGCGCGTCCGGCCACGCGCGGCAGCAGCCATGTGCCGCCGCAGTCCGGCACCAGGCCGAGCTTGCTGAAGGCCATCACAAAGTTGGCGGAACGCGCGGCAATGACCATGTCGCAGCCTAATGCCAGCGTCGCACCCGCCCCCGCGGCCACGCCGTTAACCGCGCAAATGACCGGTTTCGGCAGCTTGGCCAGGCGGCGCACCAGCGGGTTATAGAAGGTTTCAACGGACATCCCCAGATCCGGCGCCGGGCCGTTGGGGTCGACGTTGCGGTCGTTCAGATCCTGACCGGCGCAAAAGCCGCGTCCCGCCCCGGTGATCAGCAGGCAGCGAACGGTGTCATCCCGCTCGGCCTGCTTCAGGCACTCGGCAAGCTGCTGGTGCATCACGTCGTTAAAGCTGTTCAGACGCTCCGGACGGTTCAGCGTAATGGTCATTACGCCCTGCTCAACATGACTGAGAATAAATTCCACAATTAGCGTCCTTTAAAGTCGGGGGTGCGTTTTTGTAAGAAGGCGTCGATGCCTTCCCGGCGGTCTTCGGTGGCAGAAAGCAGCGTAAACAGCTGGCGCTCCTGCGCGAGCCCGGCCTGGAGCGGTACCTCCTGAGACTGGCGCAGCGCCTGTTTCGCCGCCTGCAGCGCCAGCGGAGAGTGGCGCGCCATCAGCGCCGCCTGCTTCAGGGCATACTCCAGCGTCAGCGCTGCCGGGAAAACGTCGCTGACCAGCCCCGCGCTCAGCGCCTGCTGCGCGGAGATACTCTCTCCGGTCAGCACCATTTTGCTGGCAAGGGATTTACCGACGCTGCGAATCAGACGCTGGGTACCGCCCGCGCCGGGCATAATGCCCAGCGTGATTTCCGGCAGACCAAAACGGGCGTTATCGCCAGCAATGACCACGTCGCACAGCAGCGCCAGCTCGCAGCCTGCGCCGAGCGCAAAGCCGTTCACGGCCGCGATCAGCGGTTTGCTGAACGCGTTAATGCGCGCCCACAGCTGCGGGCGGATATCGTTCAGGGTGGCGGGCAGGTCTTTCTCCGCCATTTCGTTGAGATCGGCCCCGGCGGCAAAGCAGCGCTCGCTGCCGTAAATCACGCAGACGGCGATGTCGACATCCACGGCGGCGGCCTCCAGCTGTTCCGCAAGCTGCGTCAACAGCGCATTGTTGAGGGCGTTGCGCGCCGCCGGACGGTTGAGCGTCAGTTGCAGCACGCGGCCATGACGGGTAACAATCAGTTCGCTCATGCCATCCCCTTCGCGTCGAAGTCGACAATCACGTCGGCGGTTAACGGCAGCGACTGGCAGCTCAGCACGTATCCGGCGGCCAGCTCGTCTGGCTCCAGGCTGTAGTTGGTCGCCATGTCCACCTTCCCGCGCAGCACTTTGCATTTACAGGTGGCGCACACGCCGCCCTTGCAGGCATACGGGAGATCCGCCCCCTGACGCAGGGCGGCATCCAGGATGCTTTCGTCGTCCGCCGTCAGAGTGATTTCACGGTCGCGCCCGTCCTGGCGCACGGTCACTTTCTGGCCTTCCGCCTGCACGTTCACCGCGCGTTTAACGGCGCGTTCTGGCGCATTAAAGCGCTCAAGATGAATGGATTTTTCCGGCATCCCCAGCGCTTTCAGCGCAGCTTCCGCGTCGTCCATCATCGCCGT
This sequence comes from Enterobacter sp. ECC-019, assembly GCF_043974075.1. NCBI lineage: Bacteria > Pseudomonadati > Pseudomonadota > Gammaproteobacteria > Enterobacterales > Enterobacteriaceae > Enterobacter > Enterobacter sp. ECC-019. The sequence goes on along the minus strand of NZ_CP143759.1, from coordinate 2,899,899 downwards.
CGGGCCGCAGATAAAGGCTTCGTCGTACTGGCGGAAGTTGATCAGGGTTTTCGCCAGCGCCTGCAGTTTTTCCCCGTCTATGCGGCCGTAGAGCAGGTCGCTGTCCAGCCGCTCCTGGCTGAAGATGGAGACCAGCTGGAGCCGCTGCGGGTATTTATCCTTCAGGTCCGCGAGCGCCCGGCGGAACATCATGCTCTGGCTGCTGCGGTTGCCGTAGATCAGAGTGAAATGGCTGTTCGGTTCGGTAGCAAGCGTAGCGGAGATAATCGCCAGCATCGGGGTGATCCCGGAGCCTGCCGCAATCGCCAGATAGTGGCCTTCACGTTCAGCCCGCGGCTGGTAGCCAAACTGTCCCTGAGGGACCATCACCTCCAGCGCCATGCCCGCTTTGATCTTATCCCGGGCATAGCGGGAAAAGCGCCCGCCGTCGATGGCTTTGACCGCCACGCTGATCTCGCCCGGGGCGGTACTCCGGCAGATGGAGTAGCAGCGGCGCAGCTCGTCCCCGTCAAGCTTCGTTTTTAACGTCAGGTGCTGGCCGGGGCGGAAGCGGTAGGCGTCCTGCAGCGCCTGCGGCACCGCGAACGTGATGGTCACCGCGTCGCGGGTTTCGGGTTCCACTTTTGCCACTGTTAATGAATGAAACGTTGTCATGGCAGCCTCAAATACATTTGAAATAGTCGAATGGCTCACGGCAGGTATTGCAGCGGTAGAGCGCTTTGCAGGCCGTCGAACCAAATTCACTGATAAGCGAGGTATCGGTGCTGGCGCAGCGCGGGCAGCGCACCTCCGCCGGAATATGCGCGTGACAGCTATGCCCCACGGGCGGGCTGATGCCGTACGCCCGCAGGCGTTCGCGCGCGTCGGCGGTCATCCAGTCGGTGGTCCAGGCGGGCTCAAGCTGGAGCACAATATGCACCGGAGTAAAGCCGTTCGCGGTCATCGCGTCGCGGATCGCCCCCAGCAGGTGTTCCGTTGCCGGACAGCCCGAGTAGGTTGGCGTGAAGCCAATGACCCAGCCTTCCCCCTGCGCCTTCACGCTGCGCACCATGCCTAAATCGGTGATGGTTAATACCGGCACTTCTGGATCGGGGATCTGGCTTAACAGCGCCCAGATCTCTGGAATTTGCGCAGGCGCGATGTCGACGAGGCGTTGCATAGCGTTCTCCTTTACCACTGCTGACCGGGATACGCGCGCTGGAGATACTGCATTTCCGCCAGCATCGGGCCCAGATGTTCGGTATGCAGCCCCCTCTTGCCCCCGGTGCGATACGCCACCTCTGCGGGCACCTGCAGGCAGGCTTCATTGAGACCGGCAAAGACTTCGCTTTCCCACGGCTGGCGCAGGACGCGCGGGTCAACCGCCGCGCCCGAGTCAATCAGCGCCAGCTCGACCTCGTCGGCTTCAAACAGCTCCGCCGTAAAACGCCACAGGCTGTCGATGGCCTGCTGCATCTTTTGCGCAGACGCTTCTGTCCCGTCGCCCAGTCGTACCAGCCAGCCGCGGCTGAAGCGCAGGTGGTAGCGAGCCTCTTTAATGGCTTTGGCGGCGATGGCGGCAAGCTGGCCGTCGCTGCTCCGGGTCAGGCGTTCGTACAGCGCCACGTTCCAGGCATCCATCAGGTACTGGCGGGCAATCGTGTCGGCGAAGCTGCCGTTCGGCTGCTCTACCAGCAGGACGTTGCGGAACTGACGTTCGTCGCGGCCAAACGCCAGCGTGTCTTCATCGCCCTGGCCTTCCCGTTCCGCGGCATAGGTCAGGAAATTGCGCGCCTGGCCCAGCAGGTCGAGACCGATATTGGCGAGCGCGAGGTCGATTTCCAGCTCCGGCGCGTGGCCGCACCAGGCGCCCAGACGCTGGGAGAGCACCAGACCGTTGTCGCCCAGACGCAGGGCATAGGCAGTCACTGAATTCATTCTTTGCCTCACATATGCTCGATGCCGTCAGGGATGGTGTAGAACGTCGGGTGGCGGTAAACCTTGCTTTCCGCCGGGTCGAAGAACTCGCCGCTCTCTTCGGGCTGAGAGGCGACAATCTCGCTCGCCTTAACCACCCAGATAGAGCACCCTTCGCTGCGCCGGGTATAGGCATCGCGCGCATTTTCCAGCGCCATGCGGTCGTCGGCGGCATGCAGACTGCCCACGTGACGGTGGGATAACCCTTGTTTGCTGCGTACGAACACTTCGTACAGCGGCCAGTAGACATTGCTCATGGTTATTTCCTCTTATGCGGCCTGACGGGCGCGCTGTTTTTCGGCGTGCGCCAGCGCGGCTTCCCGCACCCACGCCCCCTCTTCCCAGGCTTTACGCTTGGCGGCCAGGCGTTCGTGGTTGCAGATGCCGCGCCCGTTAATGACCTCTTCAAACTCCTGCCAGTCGATCTCGCCGAAGCGGTAATGACCGCTCTCGTCATCAAAGCGCAGGTCGGGATCGGGCACCGTCATGCCCAGCATCTCCACCTGCGGCACCGTGTTGTCGACAAAGCGCTGGCGCAGCTCATCATTACCGAAGCGTTTGATTTTCCAGGCCAGACTGCGGGCGCTGTTCGGCGAGTTGTCGTCGTTCGGCCCGAACATCATCAGCGCCGGCCACCAGAAGCGGTTGATGGCGTCCTGCAGCATCTGGCGCTGGGCCTCGCTGCCCTGCGCCAGCGCCATGCAGGCCTCAAAGCCCTGACGCTGGTGGAAGCTCTCTTCTTTACAGATTTTCACCATCGCGCGGGCATACGGACCGTAGGAGGTCCGGCACAGCGCCACCTGGTTGACGATAGCGGCGCCGTCCACCAGCCAGCCAATCACGCCGATATCGGCCCAGCTCAGGGTCGGATAGTTGAAGATGGAGGAGTATTTCATCCTGCCGTCGAGCATCTTCTGGTAGATGTCTTCCCGCGCGCAGCCCAGCGTTTCCGCCGCGCTGTAGAGGTAGAGCCCGTGCCCGGCTTCGTCCTGCACTTTCGCCAGCAGGATCGCTTTTCGGCGCAGCGTCGGCGCGCGGGCGATCCAGTTCCCCTCCGGCAGCATGCCGACAATTTCTGAGTGCGCATGCTGACCAATCTGACGGATCAACGTCTTACGGTAGGCGTCAGGCATCCAGTCCTGAGGCTCAATCGCCGTCTCCTGCGCTATGCGCTGCTCAAACCGTTGTTCTTGCGTCACGTCATCACCTTTATGATTCGTTAGTTTGCAAATTAAAGCGTAATGTTGAATCACTTTGTTTTTTAAAAGTTACACAAAGGTTAAATATAACCCCAAGAGTTGTTTCCTGGTTTTGTGATGTTGCTCGCAAGGCTTTTACTGCAGGTGCGCTGAAGCGCGTCCTGGCGCGCCGCGTTTCATCAGGGTGGATCACAATGTTAACAATTCATTAAAACTCAGCTTGATTTTTATGATTCACGATCAAACTATTAATGAGCAAATTACGTAACATTTGGAGATAAGCGATGCAGCAGTTAGCCAGCTTCGTGTCCGGTACCTGGCAGTCTGGCCGGGGCCGCGAACGCACTATTCATCACGCCATCAGCGGCGAAGCGCTGTGGAGCGTAACCAGCGAAGGGCTGGACATGGCGGCCGCCCGTCGCTATGCGATTGAGCGCGGCGGTGAAGCGCTTCACGAGATGACCTTTATCGAACGTGCGGCCATGCTGAAGGCGGTGGCAAAGCACCTGCTTAACGAGAAAGAGACGTTTTATGCCCTGTCGGCCCAGACAGGCGCGACGAAGGCGGACAGCTGGGTAGATATTGAAGGCGGCATCGGCACCCTCTTCACTTACGCCAGCCTGGGCAGCCGCGAGCTGCCGGATGATACGCTGTGGCCGGAAGACGAGTTAATCCCGCTGTCGAAAGAAGGCGGCTTTGCGGCGCGCCACGTCCTGACCTCGAAATCCGGGGTGGCGGTGCACATCAACGCCTTTAACTTCCCCTGCTGGGGGATGCTGGAAAAGCTGGCGCCGACCTGGCTTGCCGGGATGCCCGCCATCATCAAACCCGCTACCGCTACCGCGCAGGTGACGCAGGCGATGGTGAAATCCATCGTCGACAGCGGACTGGTGCCGGACGGTGCCATCAGCCTGATCTGCGGCGGCGCGGGGGATCTCCTCGACCAGCTCGACAGCCAGGACGTGGTGACCTTTACCGGCTCTGCCAGTACAGGGCAAAGCCTGCGCGTGCACCCGAATATTGTCGCGAATTCGATTCCGTTCACCATGGAAGCCGACTCCCTGAACTGCTGCGTGCTGGGTGAAGACGTTACCCCGGACCAGCCGGAATTTGCCCTGTTCATTCGGGAAGTGGTGCGCGAGATGACCGCCAAGGCCGGGCAGAAATGTACTGCTATCCGCCGCATTATCGTCCCGCAAAACCAGATTGACGCCGTGAGCCAGGCGCTGATTGCGCGGCTGGAAAAGGTGGTGGTGGGCGACCCGGCGCAGGAAGGCGTGAAGATGGGGGCGCTGGTCAACGCCGAACAGCGCGCGGACGTGCAGGAGAAAGTGGATCAGCTGATCGCCGCTGGCTGCCAGATACGTCTGGGCGGCAAAGCAGATTTGCAGGCCGCTGGCGCGTTCTTCCCACCGACCCTGCTGTTCTGCCCGCAGCCGGACGAAACCCCGGCCGTCCACGCGACCGAAGCCTTCGGCCCGGTTGCAACGCTGATGCCGTATCGCAACGCACGCCACGCGATGCAGCTTGCCCGCGCGGGCGGCGGCAGCCTGGCGGGTACGCTGGTCACCGCAGACCTGGCCATTGCCCGCCAGTTTATTGCCGGCGCGGCGCGCGCCCACGGGCGTATTCAGATCCTTAACGAGGAATCAGCAAAAGAGTCTACCGGCCACGGCTCCCCGCTTCCTCAGCTGGTCCACGGCGGCCCGGGCCGCGCGGGCGGCGGCGAAGAGCTGGGCGGTCTGCGTGCGGTGAAGCACTACCTGCAGCGCACCGCAATCCAGGGCAGCCCGACGATGCTGGCCGCCATTGGCAAACAGTGGGTGCGGGGCGCAACGGTGCAGGAAGATCGCGTTCATCCGTTCCGCAAATACTTCGAGGAGCTACAGCCGGGTGACAGCCTGCTGACGCCGCGCCGCACCCTGACGGAAGCGGATATCGTGAACTTTGCCTGCCTGAGCGGCGACCACTTCTACGCCCATATGGACAAGATCGGTGCGGCAGAGTCAATCTTTGGCGAGCGCGTGGTGCACGGTTATTTCCTGATTTCCGCCGCGGCGGGACTGTTCGTCGACGCGGGCGTCGGGCCGGTCATTGCCAACTACGGTATGGAAAACCTGCGCTTTATCGAGCCGGTTAAACCAGGCGATACCATTCAGGTGCGTCTGACCTGCAAACGTAAAACGCTGAAGAAACAGCGAACCGCAGAGGAAAAACCGACCGGCGTGGTGGAATGGGCGGTTGAGATCTTCAACCAGCACCAGCAGGCCGTGGCGCTCTACTCCATTTTGACGCTGGTGGCGCGCCAGCAGGGCGAATTCTGACACCTTCCCTTCACCGCCTTTTCTGCCGGGTGGCGCGATGCTTACCCGGCCTACGGCGACCTGCCGGGGTGTGACGCCGCCCCGCTCTTTTTTTAACCTGGCAAGACTGACAAATAACCTGGCAGATGCAGGCAAACGCTTTTCTCATGGGCCTGTCAGGATAAGGCTGTCACAACACAATAAACACAACAAGATGAGGTCTACGATGGGAAGCAATTCTTCTTTTTCTGCCCGTAGAACGGCGCTGGCCATGGCCGTTGCGCTGTGTTGCGCCTGGCAATCCCCTGTTTTCGCCCACGGCAGCGAGGCGCATATGGTCCCGATGGACAAAACGCTGCAGGACTTTGGCGCGGACGTTCAGTGGGATGATTACGCACAGATGTTCACCATTGCGAAAGACGGTGCCTTTGTGAAGGTTAAACCGGGCGCAAAAACCGCCATCGTCAACGGTAAAACCCTCAGGCTTGAGGTGCCGGTGGTGATGAAAGGCAAGAAAGCCTTTATTTCCGATACCTTCATCAACGATGTTTTCCAGTCAGGCCTCGATCGGACCTTCCAGGTTGAAAAACGCCCTCACCCGCTAAACGCGCTAACGGCGGACGAAATTAAGCAGGCCGTTGAGATTGTGAAAGCCTCGGCGGATTTTAAACCGAATACCCGCTTTACCCAAATCGCCCTTGCAGAGCCTGAGAAAGCTAAAGTGTGGGACTTTGTGCTTAACGGTACGGCCGTGGATGCCCCCCGCCAGGCGAAGATCGTCATGCTTGATGGAAAACACGTTATCGAAAGCGTGGTGGACCTGAAGGATAAAAAAATCCTGCGCTGGGAACCGGTGAAAGACGCGCACGGCATGGTGCTGCTGGATGATTTCACCGCAGTTCAGCAGATCATCAACGAAAGTACAGAGTTCGCCGAGGTGCTTAAAAAACACGGCATCACCGACCCGAAAAAAGTGATTACCACCCCGCTGACCGTCGGCTATTTCGACGGCAAGGACGGCCTGAAGCAGGAAGATCGCCTGCTGAAGGTGGTGAGCTATCTGGATGTCGGCGACGGCAACTACTGGGCGCACCCGATTGAGAACCTGGTCGCGGTTGTCGATCTTGAGCAGAAGAAAATTCAGAAGATCGAAGAAGGCCCGGTCATCCCGGTTCCGCTCACCCCGCGCCCGTATGACGGCCGCGACCGGGTAGAAACGGTGAAGAAACCCCTGGAGATCGTCGAGCCTGAAGGCAAGAACTACACCATCACCGGGGATATGGTGCACTGGCAGAACTGGGATTTCCACCTGAGCCTGGATTCCCGCGTCGGCCCGATGATTTCAACCGTCACGTATAACGACAACGGCAAAAAGCGCCAGATTATGTATCAGGGGTCGCTTGGCGGCATGATCGTCCCTTACGGCGATCCGGACGTGGGCTGGTACTTTAAAGCCTATCTCGACTCCGGCGACTACGGTATGGGCACCCTGACCTCACCGCTGGTGCGCGGTAAAGACGTGCCGTCCAACGCCGTGATGCTCAATGAAACCATCCCGGATTACACCGGCGCGCCGATGGAGATCCCGCGCGCGATCGCCATTTTCGAACGCTACGCGGGGCCGGAATACAAACATCAGGAGATGGGCCAGCCAAACGTCAGCACCGAGCGCCGCGAGCTGGTGGTGCGCTGGGTAAGTACCGTGGGCAACTACGATTACATCTTCGACTGGGTGTTCCATGAAAATGGCACCATCGGCATTGATGCCGGCGCGACGGGTATCGAAGCGGTGAAAGGCGTTCAGGCGAAAACCATGCACGATGCCACCGCCAAAGACGACACAAAATACGGCACGCTGATCGACCATAACATCGTGGGCACCACGCACCAGCACATCTACAATTTCCGTCTTGATATGGACGTGGACGGCATCAACAACAAGCTGGTGGCCATGGACCCGGAAGTGAAGCCGAATACCGCCGGAGGCCCGCGCACCAGCACCATGCAGATCAATCAGTACGATATTGATACCGAGCAGCAGGCGGCGCAGAAATTCGACCCGGGCACCATTCGACTGCTGAGCAATACCAGTAAGGAGAACCGCATGGGCAACCCGGTCTCATACCAGATTATCCCTTACGCAGGCGGTACGCACCCGGTGGCGACCGGCGCGAAATTTGCCCCGGACGAGTGGATCTACCATCGCCTGAGCTTTATGGATAAACAGCTGTGGGTGACCCGCTACCACCCGGATGAACTTTACCCGGAAGGAAAATTCCCGAACCGCTCCATCCACGACACGGGCCTCGGACAGTACAGCAAGGATAACGAGTCGCTCAACGGTCAGGATGACGTGGTCTGGATGACCACCGGCACTACCCACGTCGCCCGCGCGGAGGAGTGGCCGATCATGCCGACGGAATGGGTGCATACCCTGCTTAAACCGTGGAACTTCTTCGACGAGACGCCAACGCTCGGGAAAAAGAAAGACGAACAGAAATAAATAACGCACCGGGCGCAATGCCCGGTTTTTCATCTATTTACTTGCTGAATACCTCTCCCCGATTATAGTTATTTCTACCTCGTTTATTTCCCTTACATTTCTTGAACCACTTTCAGCCAGGACACGAAGTTTCCACGAACGACGTAATACACCACTGAGAGGTTAGGATGAAATTCAATTTGATCGTCAGGAGTCTTGCTCTGGCTGGACTTGTTATTTCCGTCAGCTCCGCGTATGCCGCAGAAGCCCCGAAGGATGCCACGGCCGCAACGCAACAAGCTAATAACGCTCTGTTTAATCAGCTTCCTTTCTCCGATAACACCGATTTTACGGACGCCCATAAAGGCTTTATTGCCCCTATTCCTCAGGACATTATCAAAGGGGAACAAGGCAATGTCATTTGGGATCCACAGCCACGTTGACCACTATGGCGGCGTGCGCGGCGTGGTGGATGAAGCCGACGTGAAATCCGGCAAAGTGAAGGTCTACGCGCCTGCCGGGTTTATGGAAGCGGCCGTTGCCGAGAATATCATGGCGGGTAACGTGATGAGCCGCCGCGCCAGCTATATGTATGGCAACCTGCTGAAGCCAGACGCCAAAGGCCAGGTGGGTGCCGGTCTTGGAACAACGACCTCCGCCGGGACGGTCACGCTAATTGCCCCGACTAACATCATTGAGAAAAACGGGCAGAAAGAGGTTATCGACGGCCTGACCTATGATTTTATGCTCGCACCGGGATCCGAAGCGCCATCCGAAATGCTCTGGTATATCGAAGAGAAAAAACTGATTGAATCCGCTGAGGACGTGACCCACACCCTGCACAACACCTACTCGCTGCGCGGGGCCAAAATCCGCGAGCCGCTGCCGTGGTCGAAATACATCAACCAGGCGATTGTGCGCTGGGGTGACAAGGCCGAAATGACGCGCGACGAAATCGCCGCTAACTTCAAGCTACCGGATTCACTGGCGCATACCTGGGCCAACCGAGGCTATTACGGTTCGGTGAGCCATGACGTGAAAGCCACCTATGTGCTGTATCTGGGCTGGTTTGACGGCAACCCGGCGACGCTGGATGAACTGCCGCCTGAAGAAGGCGCGAAGAAATTCGTGGAGTATATGGGCGGCGCGGATGCCATCCTGAACAAGGCGAAAACCGACTTCGACCAGGGGAACTACCGCTGGGTGGCGCAGGTGGTAAGCAAAGTAGTCTTTGCCGATCCAAACAACCAGGTGGCGCGCAACCTGGAAGCGGATGCCCTGGAACAGCTTGGCTATCAGGCTGAGTCTGGCCCGTGGCGTAACTTCTACCTGACCGGTGCACAGGAGTTGCGTAACGGCGTGGTGAAAGGTCCAACGCCGAATACCGCCAGCCCTGATACGGTGCGCGCGATGACGCCAGAGATGTTCTTTGACTATCTGGCTGTTCATATCAATGGTCAGAAAGCCGGTGAGGCTAAATCGGTGTTTAACATTGATTTGGGCAGCGATGGCGGGAAGTACAAACTCGAGCTGGAAAACGGCGTGCTGAACCACACGGCGAATGCAGAAGCAAAAGATGCGGACGCGACGCTGACACTCAACCGTGACACCCTGAATAAAATCATCCTCAAGGAGGTTACCCTGAAACAGGCTCAGGACAGCGGAAATATTAAAATTACTGGCGACAGCGCGAAACTTGATGCCATGCTTAGCTATATGGACAAGTTTGATTTCTGGTTTAACATTGTGACACCGTAACGGTACACGTAAAAGGGCGGTTCGTCCGCCCTTTCCTGCTTCACGTGTTAGCCAGACAGGGTAAAAGCATCAATGGAAAAAAGAAAAAAACCGACGCTGGAACGGGCAACCTGGCCAACGCGCCATGCCATGGTCATGCACGGGCTGGCAATGAACCTGCCGTGGCTGGCCTTCGTCAACATCAGCTTCGCGGTGATGATTCTGCTGCGACACGTTCTGCTTAAGGCCAGCGATCCCCTTTATCCCCACTCGCCGCAGCTGACGAGAATGATCGATGCCTCCATGCTCGGCATTATCATCCTCTCAGCAGCACTGATCCTCATGGCCTGGCGGCGCATCGCCGGTATCAGCGTGGTGCTGTTTTTCTGCAGCGCCATCTGGTCGGTCTCCTGCTTCTGGTTTATCACCCAGCTACTGCTCCCGCACGTCTGGCCGCTGTGCGTTATTTTATTACTCGCCGGTTTAACGGCGCTCTATTTTTATCCTGAAGGGTTACTCGCCTTTGTGCTCCCGCTCTGGATCACCCTGCCGATAGCAAGCTGGATACTGAATGATGGTTTCAACCTTCATTTCGTCGTCATCTGGAGCGTGTTTTCGCTGATCCTGATCTGCGGGCGTTTCATTCTGTTGAGCTGGTTTGACGAAGCCTGGCGGCGTAACCAGCAAAATCAGCTGCTGATCTCCAGACTGGATGCGCTGGCGCATCAGGATCCGTTAACCAAAACCGCCAATCGCCGGAAAATGGAAGTGGTGCTGGAGAACGCGGTTGAGCAGAAAAAAAACTTCTCGGTGATTATGCTGGATATCGACTATTTCAAACGCTACAACGACACCTACGGGCACCAGGCGGGTGACGACTGCCTGACGCGCGTGGCGCGGGTGCTGAAGCAGTCGGTGCGAACGCCTGACGATGTGGTGTCACGCTACGGCGGCGAGGAGTTCGTGGTGATCCTGTTTAACTGCCCGGTAAACATCGCTGAAAAGGTGGCCTTACGCATTCAGGACGGCCTGCACGCGGAGTCCATACCGCACAGCGCGTCAACCGTTAGCGACCATGTCACCGTGAGCATGGGGATTGCGAGCATGGCGGAGGGGTTAGCGGGTACCGAAATCATCGCCCGCGCCGATGCGGCGCTGTATCGGGCGAAGGAGGCCGGGCGGGATCGGTGGTCGCTTTGAATAACGCCGGGTGGCGCTGCGCTTACCCGGCCTACGGTGCGAGTCGTTGTAGGCCGGGTAAGGCGTAGCCGCCACCCGGCAGTGTTTTTAATACCGCACGCAAACCGACTTGGTTTCACACCAGCCGTCCAGCCAGTCCGGACCAAAGTCACGCCCGGTGCCGGACTGCTTCATGCCGCCGAACGGCAGGTTGGCGTCGATCAGCGTATGGCTGTTCACCCAGACGGTGCCCGCCTGCAGCCTGTCGGTGTACTCCAGCGCCTTGCTGATATTCTGCGTCCAGACGCTGGCCGTCAGGCCATATTCGCTGTCGTTTGCCAGCTGGAGCGCCTCTTCCCCGTCGGCGACGCGCACCACGTTGACCACCGGGCCAAACACCTCTTCACGCGTCAGGCGCAGTGAGGCATCCGGGTTCACCACCAGCGTAGGTGAAACGTAATAGCCTTTGCCTTCCGGCCCCCGGTTACCGACGATCAGCTCCGCGCTGCGCGACTTCGCTTCATCAAGGAAGGTCTGCACCTTGTCGCAGTGCGCACGCGACACCAGCGGGTTGATAAACGCTTCCGGCGACATGCCCGGCCCGACGCTCAGGGATTTCACCGCCTGCTCAAACCCGCTGACCAGCGTGTCAAACAGCGGTGCTTCAATGTAGATGCGCGAGCTCGCCGCGCACACCTGCCCCTGGTTCAGGAAGCTGCCGGTCATCAGGCCTTCGATCACCCACGCCGGGTCCGCGTCTTTCAGTACGATAGCCGGGTTTTTCCCACCCAGCTCCAGGGTCACCCCGGTTAGCGTATCCGCCGCCGCGCGGGCGATTTGCTTACCCGTCGCCGTTGAGCCGGTAAAGCTCACCTTTGCAATATGCGGATGCGTGGTCAGCGCTGCGCCACACACCGCGCCGCTCCCGGTTACCACGTTGAACACCCCATCCGGAATGCCCGCTTCGCTTGCCAGTTCCGCCACGCGCAGCATGGTCAGCGGCGTGGTTTCTGACGGCTTGATGACAATAGAGCAGCCCGCGGCCAGCGCAGGCATCACTTTCCACATCCCGATCATCAGCGGGAAGTTCCAGGGCACAATCCCGGCCACCACGCCCACCGGCTCCTTACGCGTCCACGCCTGATAGCGGGCGCCTTGCGGCAACGGGATGGAAAGGTCGAGGGTCTTACCCGAAATTTTGGTGGTCAGCCCGGCGGTATAGCGCATCCAGTTCAGGGTGCAGCTGACTTCAAACATGCGGGAAATGTTAATGGATTTGCCCTGCTCCAGCGTTTCAAGCTGGGCCAGCTCTTCGCTGTGCTGTTCGACCAGATCGGCGAAATGAAGCAGGATCCGCTCGCGCTCCGCCGGCAGTTTTCCGGCCCAGCTGCGGGCGACAAACGCGCGCCAGCCGGACATGACGGCACGGTCAACGTCATCGACGCTGGCATCGGCAGTCGAGGCAATGACCTCGCCCGTGGCCGGGTTGAAGACGTTCAGCCGTTTTTCACTGTCCGACGCGGCCTGACGCCCTTCAATCCACAGGCCATGCTGTCGGTCTAAAAATTGTTGTACGGCAGGCTGAATGGCCACCTGTGATTCAGACATAGGATACTCCTTCGTTATTCTTCGCAGGGTGTCCATCCAGTCTAAGTGGGGTTTTGCATTCTCGCTTTTGTCTCTGTGACATTCGCTTTGCCACCTGTGACAGGCTCCGCAAATCGCGATAATTGCCGCTTATATCGCTGTTACCGGTGAGTGTTCTTTCCTATAGTCAGCCTCATAGCTCTGACAAAATGCAACACAAATGCAACAATGCGAAAACGTTGACAGTGCAGTGAGAGAAACGATGGCGTGTGCAAGCGAGCAGGAACAGTATCAGCAGTGGCTGGCGCAAATTAACCAGGTTTGCGGGCGTTTTAACGCGCAGCCCACCGAGGGGAAGTTCTTCGGCGAGCTGGAAACCAGCTATGCGCGTAGCCTGAAGCTCAGCACCGTGACCGCAGGCGGCGTTAACCTGTTCCGCTCCCGTCAGGAGATCGCTCAGAGTAACGATGCCTGGTTCTATACCGTGTTCCAGCTTGAAGGCAGCGCGGAAATTGAACAGGATGAGCGTCGCGCGGTACTCAGAACCGGTGATATCACGCTGATTGACGCATCGCGTCCCTGTTCGATCAACTGGCGGGAAAAATCCCGCCAGATTTCGCTGCTGGTTCCCCGTCAGATTATTGAGCAGCAGTGTCGTTTCCAGGAGATAAGCTGCGCGACCGCCCTTTCCCGCACCTTGCCCACGGTACAGCTGAGCCATCGCCTGCTGATGGAGAGCATGAGCAATGCCGACCTGAGTAATCGGGAGAGTGAAGCGGCGCTCGAAGCGATGATCTGCCTGCTGCGCCCCGCTTTCCAGCAGCGTGAAATCATTCAGCCGCGCAAGGAACGCCAGTTCCAGCATGTGGTGGCGCTGATTGACGACCATATTCAGTCTGAATCACTGCGCCCCGAATGGATTGCCGCCGAGAGCGGTATGTCCGTGCGCAGCCTGTACCGCATGTTTGCCGAAAAGGGGCTGGTGGTGGCGCAGTACATCAAAAACCGTCGTCTGGATCTGTGCGCGCAGGTACTGCGCGCTGCCGGTGATGATGAAAAACTGGCGGGCATTGGCTACAGCTGGGGGTTCACCGACCATAGCCATTTTTCGACGGCGTTTAAGCAGCGTTTTGGCGTCTCGCCGGGTGAATACCGCAGGCGCTACCGCTAACTACTTTTTGAGCCATTTTCCGTTAATGCCCTTCACGTATTCGCCCGGCTGCGCGCGGGCAACCAGTTTTTGACCTGCCATTTTGGCCACTTCATCGACCGGCAAATTATTGCTGTCAGCCAGCTTCTGGTAGTTTTCCGTGCGGGCCGCATTGATACGATTGACCAGCGCCAGTGTTTCCGCGTCCTGTTGAATTGGGGCAAGATAACCGCTGAGGGTTTCCCCCACGCGCCCCTGCGCCCGGGCATCGTTTAAGGTCAGCGCAGCCGCCTGCACGTTCATCCCCAGCGCCAGTAAAATCAGAGCTAATCGTTTCATGGCATCCTCAGAACAGATCGCTGCGCGATTTCAGCAGGGTTTCAACGTCTTTATCGACCTTAATATGGATCTCATGTTCGATTTTGACATTCATATTGATGGTAATCGGCTCCTTTGGCGCAGCGACTTCAATACGCGGCGTACAGCCGGTCAGTAGCGCGGCAACGGCAACGGCGAGCACACCAGCCATCTTTTTCATTGTTGTTCCTCACTTTCCTTGCCAGTCGAACTGCGGGGAGCAGGTATCGCCGCATGTTGCTCAAACCAGGTTTGCAGGTTGTCCCCAAAACGCAGGCTGCGCCAGAGGGTAAAGACATTCTCGTCATGGGTATAGTTCAGGTTGACGGAGCTGCTTTTGCCATCCACCCGGCTGGTCCCCTTGATGGTCGCCTGCATGGTTAATTCACCCAGGTTATCTAAATTGATTCTCGTCCACGAACGCGAAATTTCCATATAGCGGAGCCAGTTAATCGCCGCGCCCGCCACCATATTATCTTTCACGATGGCGTCGGCCGTATCTTTGTCGATACGTAGCGTCATTGGCCCCGGGTTGGTCAGCCAGCCATCTTTAATGATCCATTTTTCATTGTCCAGCCAGAACGGCAGCGCCCCGCTGACCGGACCAGACATGGCAAACTGTTTCGGATTAACGGCGCTAATCAGCTCGCTGGAGGAGATATTGTCCACGCGCAGCAGAGCCGGATCGTGCTGTGGCATCCGCAGCTGCTGCATGGTGATCTTCCCGCCGAGGGCCTCCACCTTCACGTTGGTGAGCAGCAGCGGATTGTCCTCCGTCCAGGGATAATCCCCCTGTAGATCGGCGGTAATGTTGCGCGCGGTCACCAGGTTTTCCACTTCGCCAATGCGCAACGTGACCGGGCCGCGCGTGCCGAGAGACCAGGTTCCCTCGCTGAAGCGGAACGGCAGCACAAAATCGACGCCGTTAATCTGGTTATCAGGCATCCAGGCGCTGCCTGATTTCAGCACGCCGTGCCCGCCCGCCTCAAAGCCCTGATCGGCCGCCGCCGAGAAGGCGACCTGAGCATAAAGTTCCCCGTCGCGCAGCGTCATTTTCCAGTCCGGCGGGATCAGCGGCTGGAAGACGGTGAGGGACTGTTTCGGCCACCAGGCCTGCCCGCGAAGACGCACGCCGTCCCAACGACCGTTCACCTGTACCGGGCCGATTTTGTCCGCATGGAGGTCGCCCTTAAACTGAAAAAGGGTTGGGTCGGTGCCGTCGACGCTAAAGGTCAGGACCGAGGGCGGCAATGCGCTGCCGCCGGAGAAACGGGTTTGCCCGGCGTTGAGCGACAGCGCGCCGCTGAAGGCCGGTTTATCAGGGTCACGCAGCCAGCGCACCGGTTTTTCCAGCACCAGGCGCGGCTTGCTGACCTCCATCGTGCCGTACTGGAGCTTGTCAAAACCGGTGGAGAGCGCCGTCAGCTCTATAAGGTTGTCGCGCCACTCGCCTTTCCCGGCGACATCCCAGCGGGCATGCATCGGCGTAAAACCGCCTTTACCCCAGTAGCGCCACTGCCACAGACCGTTATCAGGCAAAAAGTCGTTGGCCTGGCCGTCCAGGTGGAGTTCAAAATCGCCCATCTCGTTTTCATGGGCGCGCAGGATCGCCTGTAAACGGCCGTCCACGCCCTTCTGCGTCAGCTTCACGCCTGCCAGCGGCCAGCGAATTTCATCAATATCAAGTGAGTCAATGATGCGCCCGCGCGAGCGGAGCAGCGCGCCCGGCTCAAAGGCCAGCTGCGGTTCATACAGGCTGCCGGTCAGCGTGGCGGGCAATTTGGCGTAAAGGATGAGATCGTTTTGCTTCGCCTCGCCGCTGAGATGCAGGGGCATGTCGCTGCTTTCCATGCCGAGCCTGCCGGGCCCAATGTTCAGTACCGCGTTGCCTTTCCCCGCGTCACCGTGGGTAAGCACATTCAGTCGTCCGGTCAGGGTGGTTTTATCCAACCCCTGCTGCCAGTTGTCCGCGCGAAGGGACACACGCCCGCTCAGCGGCATACCCGAAAGATCCCAGTTCCAGCGCCCGTCGCTGATGTTCAGCTGCTCCGCCGTGATCTGCCATGGCAGGTCGAGCAACGGATCGGGGTTGTCCCGCGCCATCACCACCAGTTGTCCCTGGTTGTCTTCCCAGTCCAGATCGGCATCGACCAGAGACGTTAACTGTGGCACGTTAAAGGTCGCGACCGCGTGACCTTTCACCGGCACGCCATCCGGTACCAGCGGCAAGGTAAACTCGCCCACCAGCTTAATCGGCTGCGGCTGGTCCGGGAGCTGTACATCGAACTGGCTGACCGAGAGCGTCTGACCGCGAAGCGTGCCTTTAATGCTGACCTGCTCGCCTTTATAGGCGATCTCCTGAATGGACGGCGTCAGCGATGCATGAAGTTCGCCCTGCCACTGCTGCCAGGGCGATAGCGTCAGACGGTGAACCGTGAGCCAGGTATTGGGTAACACCGCCTGCCACTGTGCCAGCGTTTTGGGGGCGATCGTTGAGGGCGCAGACTCGGGAATTTTGCTCAGACAAATGGAGTTAAGATCCAGCGCGCCGATATCCAGCTTCCAGCGGCTCGGATGTGACAGCGTCACGTTATCGATGCGGGCAATTTCGCAGTCTTCAACCAGATAGCGAAGATCGGGGATCACCAGCGCGTGGCGAGTCAGTTTCGGACTCTCTTCGAATGCGATGCGCGTCCCGACGGGCAGCCAGATCCCGGCGAGCGTCGGTACCCACTGGGCGAGCGTCATCAGCAGCGTCAGCGGCAGCAATATGAACAGCAGTAAAAGCGCAAGAGCGGCTTTGTATTTACCCTTCATGGGCAGTTAATATCCTGATTTAGCGAAAGAATTAAGCCGGCAGTGCCGATCATTGTCGCATGTTTAGCCAGTCAGTTGAAGGGAATGCCATTTTTAAGGATAGATGCTCTAGAATAATTGATAGAACTTATTGAATTCAATAATATTTTAGAAATTGTAAGATAATTTTAATCATGCTAACGTGAATGCAAAATCACTGGAGAAAGTCTTATGAAACTCGCGGTATATAGCACAAAGCAGTACGACAAAAAGTATCTGCAACATGTTAACGAGGCTTACGGGTTTGAGCTTGAATTTTTCGACTTTCTGCTGTCCGAAAAAACCGCCAAAACGGCGCACGGCTGTGAAGGCGTCTGCATTTTTGTTAACGACGACGGCAGTCGTCCGGTGCTGGAAGAGTTGAAAAAACAGGGGGTGAAGTACATCGCCCTGCGCTGTGCGGGATTTAATAACGTGGACCTCGACGCGGCGAAAGAGCTGGGTCTGAAGGTGGTGCGCGTGCCGGCGTACTCCCCAGAAGCGGTGGCGGAACATGCGATTGGCATGATGATGTCGCTCAACCGTCGTATTCATCGCGCTTATCAGCGTACCCGTGACGCCAACTTCTCGCTGGAAGGGCTGACCGGCTTCACCATGTACGGCAAAACCGCGGGCGTGATCGGCACCGGTAAAATTGGCGTGGCTGCCCTGCGCATTCTGAAAGGCTTCGGCATGCGTCTGCTGGCGTTCGATCCGTACCCAAGCGCCGCTGCGCTGGATCTGGGCGTGGAATACGTCGACCTGCCAACCCTGTTCTCGCAGTCTGACGTGATCTCCCTGCACTGCCCGCTGACGCCGGAGAACTACCACCTGCTTAACCAGGCGGCGTTTGACCAGATGAAAGATGGCGTAATGATCATCAACACCAGCCGCGGTGGGCTGGTTGACTCTCAGGCCGCTATCGAAGCGCTGAAAACCCAGAAAATTGGCGCGCTGGGGATGGACGTGTATGAGAACGAACGCGATCTGTTCTTTGAAGACAAGTCTAATGATGTGATTCAGGACGACGTGTTCCGCCGCCTGTCTGCCTGCCATAACGTGCTGTTTACCGGACACCAGGCGTTTCTGACTGCCGAAGCGCTAATCAGCATTTCAGAAACCACGCTGGGTAACCTGCAACAGCTGGAAAAAGGCGAAGCGTGCCCTAACGAACTGGCATAAGCGTGACGCCGGGTGGCGGCTATGCCCCACCCGGCGTACTGTCTGTTTCCCAGGTCCGGTGCGCAAAGCACCACCAGAGCAGGACGGCCACCAGCGCAATCGCGCTCAGAACACTGAATGCCGTCGCAAAAGAGTAATGACCCGCAATCGTGCCGGTTAACGCCGGACTCATGGATGCCCCAACCCCCTGCATCAGCATCACCACACTCTGCCCTGCATTGACGTGCCCGCTCCCGCGCAACAGCATCACGATAAACGACGGTACCACCACTCCCAGGATCCCGGCGGCCAGCCCGTCGAGGATTTGTACCGGGATCATCATTAACGGTGCGTCCGTTATTGCTGCCAGCGCCGCGCGCACCGGCATCACCAGCAGTGCCAGCATAATTAAGCGCCAGTAACCGTAGCGGTCTAGTCGGTGGGCGACCCAGATGGCGACGGGGATCATCACCGCCTGAGAGATGATGACGGTGCCCGCCGCGTACAAACCGGGGTTGATCGAGGCAGGTGCCGCGGCAACCCTCATGCTCAGCATTGGCAGCAGCGCGGCATTCGCCAGGTGAAACAGCAGCAGCGTCAGTCCGGTCACGAACAGCGCCCGGTTTTTAATTAACACCGCAAAGCCGGGAACCGGCAGGCTCGCGGAAGAGGACAGTCCTCGCGCCGCATCGTTATCAATATCCCTGTTGCGAATGGCAAGCAGCGCGCACAGCGTTAACAGCGTGGTACAGGTCATCAGCAGGAAAATCCCGCCGACGCCCCAGTACCATGCAATGCCGCCCGCAATCAGCGCGGTGACAAAATTACCGCCATGATTGAACGCCTCATTTTTGCCCATTTGCGCGCTGAACCCGCTCTGGCCGGTCAACCCCAGCGTAATCCCGGCGATCAATGGCCCGACAAATGCCGCGCAGATACCGGTGACGATTTGCGAAACAGCGACAACGCCGCTCTGCTGGCTAAACCAGAGCAGGAGCGTGCTAAGAGTGATCAGCAGGCACACCATCGCCAGCACGGTCCGCTTGCTGCGTGAGGTATCGGTGATGAATCCCGCCGGCAGCGTAGCGAGTAATCCCGCCAGCCCACCTGCTGTCATCAGAATGCCGATATCATCGGGGGTCCAGTGGCGTTCGGTCAGAAAAATACCGAGAAAAGGACCGAGGCCATCGCGGACATCCGCAATGAAAAAACTTGTCAGGCATAATGCCCGCAGCGAACGAAGAGACATACTGCCTGCCTTTGTCTGTTATCGCCTGTAAAAAAGGAAATGTAGTATACCGGATATTTTTGAAAATCAGATGACGTCTTAAAAAATATGACTTACGAACTTAAACAATTCATAAAGGAGGCTGTTTTTTCGCTTTACTCATTATCTTGCCTGTCTATACTGGCCATAAATTTTCACAGGAGTCCTTCGTTGGAAAGTTATTTTATAGTCGATACGAAGGTAAGCTAGCGCAAATTTCTCGCTGCTTGCCTTAAACGGTGGGCAGCAATCCTCTTTAAGCGATTGTATCCCGAAACAGTAAAACCGCTCAATTTGTGGGGCATCGCGATGTTCATGTTTACACATTCACTCTTTCCGCCACCGTCGTCCTGATACGCTTAGCATTTAAACGGCGTGATGATGTGCTTAGCAAAGCACTGACGCTTATTATTTAATAACGTTAACAGGCGACAGGCTGATGTTCCCTTATATCTCTCATCTGCTCGCAGCGATGCTGCTGGGCGCAATTATTGGCGCGGAAAGACAGTGGCGCCAGCGTATGGCCGGGCTTCGTACCAATGCACTGGTTGCCACGGGTGCGGCGGTGTTCATTTTAAGTTCGGTATCCACCTCTCCTGATAGCCCGGGGCGTATCGCAGCGCAGATCGTCTCCGGAATAGGTTTTCTTGGCGCTGGCGTCATTATGCGTGAAGGAATGAATATTCGCGGTCTGAACACCGCCGCAACGCTGTGGTGCTCGGCCGGAATTGGCGTACTGTGCGGATTAGGCCAGTTCTGGAATGCCGCCATGGCCAGCGTAATTATTCTCTGTGCCAACATATTGCTACGCGAAGCCGCGCAGCGAATTAATCAACTGCCCGTGCTCCATGAAGGCGAAAAATGCTATGTCCTGAAAATCACCTGCAATGATGAGCATGAAGATGCGGTGCGGCAGAGCATCGTAAACATGGCGAAAGAGTTGACGTTAAGTCTGAAAGCGATTTATTCCGCAACGGCGCAAACAGAAGGTAAAACTGAAATTCGGGCGGAGGTGATGACCCGGGAGGAATACCGAAAATTACTCGATCTGATTATGGGTAATATGGGCGGGAATAAAATTATCGCGTCCGTCAGCTGTCACGCAATATAAGGATATTACCGGGCATTTCGCCCGGTATAGACGCTGGCGTATTGCACGGTCACTGACAATAACGCAGCTCAGGAAGCGAGAATGTTCATTGCCATGACGGAATGTCAGGCAGGTTCGACTAATATCACATAACTGAAATTTATCCCCGTTGTGACAGCGTGCTCTCTGTTTTCCTGAAATTAACGGTCTAACCTGAGTTGTGTGAAAAACACTCAGGAGGGACACATGTATAACTCAATTTTAGTTCCAATTGACATATCGGAGGATAGCCTGACACACATGGTTATCCCCTTCGTTCAGGCGCACTCAGCACTTAACACAGCCAAAGTCCACTTTCTTACTGTTATTCCATCGCTTCCTTATTATTCATCATTAGGTTTGGCCTACTCGGTAGAAATGCCGAAGCTGAAAGAGTTCCAGCACGCGGCCTTAGCAAAACTGGATGAAATTGTTAAACAATTCAAAATCCCTTCAGACAAGATTCAGACTCACGCCGTGACGGGATCCCCTAAGGATCAAATCCTTAAGCTTGCTGACACGATCGGCGCCGACCTGATTATCATCGCCTCCCACAAGCCTGACATATCAACATATCTGTTGGGTTCAAACGCTGCGGCAGTGGTGCGGCATGCGAAATGCCCTGTGCTGGTCGTAAGATAGAACGCTGCGTTTACGCTCATAGTTATGGTCAGATAGCAGAAAAAAACCGGGCGCAAAGCCCGGTTCTTTTTTCTGACGAGACTGACGCTATTCGCTCAACCCGCGATTCTCCAGCATCGGTTCAATCTTCGGATCGTGCCCGCGCCAGTTGCGATACAGTTCAGCTAAATCCGTGCTGTTACCACGGGACAAAATCGCCTCGCGGAATTTTTGCCCGTTTTCACGAGTCAGTCCGCCCTGTTCGACAAACCACTGGTAGCCATCGTCCGCGAGCATTTGCGTCCACAGGTAGGCGTAATACCCTGCCGCGTAGCCGCCGCCAAAAATATGGGCAAAATAGCTGCTGCGATAGCGTGGCGGTACGGCGGGCAGATCCAGCCCCTCTTTTTTCAACGCTGCCGCTTCAAACGCGTCTACGCTTGAAACGGCCTCACCGATGCCGTGCCAGTTCATGTCCAGCAGCGCGGCGGCCAGCAGTTCCGTCATGTCATAACCCTTGTTGAAATGGGTCGCGTTGAGCATGCTTTCACGCAGCGCGTCCGGCATCGGTTCACCGGTTTCATAATGGCGGGCGTAGTGGGTAAATACCTGTGGATGGCTGGCCCAGTGCTCATTAATTTGTGAAGGGAATTCAACGAAATCACGCGGCGTATTGGTCCCGGAAAGCGTGGCGAAACGCTGGCTGGCAAACAGGCCGTGCAGCGTATGGCCAAACTCGTGGAACAGGGTAATCACGTCATCCCAGGAGAGAAGCGCGACGCCGCCGTTAGCGGGTTTTTGGTAGTTACAGACGTTATAGATCACCGGACGGGCAGCAAGCTCGAAGGATTGCTCGACGAAATTCCCCATCCAGGCCCCGCCCTGTTTGGAATCACGGGCAAAGAAGTCGCCGTAAAACAGCGCCATGCCCTCACCGGTGTGGTCGAAAATTTCCCAGACCCGGACGTCCGGGTGATACACCGGGATATCGAAGCGCTCCACAAAGCGAATGCCAAACAGCTGGCTGGCAGCCCAGAATACGCCATCGTGCAATACGGTATTGAGCGCAAAATAGGGTTTGATTTGCGATTCATCGAGGGCATATTTTGCCTGACGCACGCGTTCGGCATAAAAAGCCCAGTCCCAGGTCTGCGCGGTGAAACCACCCTGCTCATCATCAATGACTTTCTGAATATCGGCCTGCTCTCGCTCTGCACGGGCGCGGGCAGCAGGCACAATGCCGCGCATAAAGGCCAGCGCGGCGTCCGCGGTTTTCGCCATCTGGTCGGCGATACTCCAGCTGGCGTAATCCTCAAAACCCAGCAGGCGGGCCTGCCGCGCACGTAGCGCCGTAAGGCGGAGGATCAGCTCGCGAGTGTCGTTTTGATCCCCTTTCTGGGTGCGCGTCCAGCCCGCGTTGAACAGGTTTTCGCGGGTCTGACGATTGCGCAGCGCAGAAAGCGCGGGCTGTTGGGTCGTGTTCAGAAGCGAGATCAGCCAGCGATCGTTTAGCCCTCGCTCCGCGGCAGCCTGCGCCGCGTCGGCGATCTCGCTGGCGCTGAGCCCGTCAAGCTGGTGCGCGTAATCCACCACCAGCCCGCCCGTCTTATCGGCAGCCAGCAGACGCTGGTTAAACTGGCTGGTCAGGGTGGCCGCCTCGGTATTCAGCGCCTTCAGCTCGGCTTTTTCTGCTTCATTGAGACGCGCGCCGGCCAGAATAAATCGCTGCCAGGTCTCCTCGACCAGCCGACGGGATTCGGCGTCCAGCGCGGCACGGTCCTGCCAGACGCTCTCCACGCGGGCGAAAAGCACGTCATTCAGCCAGATATCGTTCGCCAGCGCGGCAAGCTCGGTGGAGAACTGCTCCTCAAGCTCCTGCAGGTACGCATTGGTGTGCGCGGAGGTCATGGCGAAGAACACGCTGCTGACGCGCGAGAGCATGGCGCCGCTTTTCTCCAGCGCCAGCACGGTGTTAGTGAAGTCAGGCGCTGCGGCCTGAGACACAATGGCGTCAATGTCCGCCCGCTTCTGGCGAAGCGCTTCATCGAAGGCCGGGCGATAGTGGCCGTCGTTGATCTCATCAAAACGGGGGGCCTGATAGGGCAACAGGCTGATGTCAAAAAAGGGATTCGTGGCCGTCATCTTTCGCTCCTGAGTACGGGTATCCTCCCAGAGTAGGCCAGGCCGCCATCCCCTGCAACGCCGTCATACAAATGTTGCCTTAACGCACCCTCTGCGGCCGTGCTATGTTAGTACAACACAAAAAGCGTTGAGGAACAGTGAGATGATTATTTTAGTTACCGGGGCAACGGCAGGTTTTGGTGAAAGCATCACGCGTCGCTTCGTCGCCAACGGGCACAAGGTTATTGCCACGGGCCGTCGTCAGGAGCGCCTGCAGGAGCTGAAAGACGAATTAGGCGACAGCATCCTGACCGCGCAGCTGGACGTGCGTAACCGCGCGGCCATTGAAGAGATGATTGCCAACCTGCCCGCCGAGTGGCGCGCCATCGACGTGCTGGTCAACAATGCCGGTCTGGCGCTGGGCATGGAGCCCGCGCACAAAGCCAGCGTTGAAGACTGGGAAAACATGATCGACACCAACAACAAAGGGCTGGTCTATATGACCCGCGCGGTGCTGCCGGGCATGGTCGAGCGCAACCGCGGCCACATTATCAATATTGGTTCCACCGCCGGGAGCTGGCCTTACGCGGGCGGCAACGTCTATGGCGCGACGAAGGCGTTTGTGCGCCAGTTCAGCCTTAACCTGCGTACCGATCTGCACGGCACCGCCATTCGCGTCACCGATATCGAGCCGGGCCTGGTAGGCGGCACCGAGTTTTCCAACGTGCGTTTCAAAGGCGATGACGCGAAAGCGGGCAAAACCTACGAAAATGCTAACGCGCTGACGCCGGAAGATGTGACCGAAACGGTCTGGTGGGTGGCGACGCTGCCAAAACACGTCAACATCAATACCGTCGAAATGATGCCAGTCAGCCAGAGTTTTGCCGGACTTAGCGTCCATCGTGGCTAAATCTGCCCTTCCCGGCCTGCGGGCCGGGTCTGTTTCGGTCCCTAAAAGAATGGTAGTATGTACAGGCTAACTCTCTGAGAAATGACAACTCATGGCCGCTGAATCGCAACTCAATCCCACCCAGCCCGTTAACCAGCAAATCTATCGCATTTTGCGACGTGATATTGTCCACTGCCTGATCCCACCGGGAACGCCGCTTTCTGAAAAAGAGGTCTCCGTGCGTTTTGACGTTTCCCGTCAGCCGGTGCGCGAAGCGTTTATTAAGCTTGCCGAGAACGGTCTGATACAGATCCGCCCGCAGCGTGGCAGTTATGTGAACAAAATTTCACTCTCTCAGGTACGCAACGGCTGTTTCGTTCGCCAGGCCATTGAATGCGCGGTCGCGCGCCGTGCCGCAACGCTTATCAACGACAACCAGTGTTACCTGCTGGAGCAGAACCTGCACCAGCAGCGGATTGCGATTGACCGTAAGCAGCTGAATGACTTCTTCCAGCTTGATGATGAATTCCACCAGAAACTGGCGCAGATTGCCGATTGTCAGCTGGCCTGGGACACCATCGAAAACATCAAGGCCACCATTGACCGCGTGCGCTACATGAGCCTCGATCACGTCTCCCCGCCGGAAATGCTGCTTCGACAGCATCATGATATTTTCAGCGCGCTTGAGAAACGCGATGCGGACGGCGTGGAAAAAGCGATGACGCTGCATCTGCAGGAGATCAGCGAATCCGTGCAGCTGATTCGTCAGGAAAATAGCGAGTGGTTTAGCGAAGAGTAATATTTGCCGCCCCCTTTCGGGTGCGGCGACCTGATTAGCGAACGACTAACACCGGGATCGTGGCATAGCGCAGAATAGATTCCGCATTTGAACCCAGCAGATGGGTGGAGATGCTCGGATTTTTCGACCCGATAACAATCGCATCATATTCCCCCTCCTTGCTCAGCTTGATAATTTCATCGCGGACGTTACCAAAACGCACCATGCTGTGAATATTCTCCGGGGCAATATCGAACAGTCTTTTTAACTCATTCATTTTCTTGCCGGATTCTGCGGTCATATACTCTTCAAACTTTTTAATATCGGCGTTGAACCCGCGCAGCAGAGACCGACTGCTGGCTGGCAGAATGTTGACCAGGGTAATCGACGCGCCCTCTGCCTTCGCCAGGTTTGCCGCGTGGCGAACCGCTTTGTCGCTCAAATCCATTTCAAACACGTCTACAGGCATCAAAATGCTCTTATACATAAGCCTGACTCCTTATTCCGATGAAGGGTTATTTCCTGCCCCCAGAATGACATCAGGAATTTAAACCAACCCTCAACGCTTCCCTGTCGAAACTATCAGTTAATGAAAATAACGGTCTGCTTTGTAAATAACTGTCCTGAACCGTCAGCACCCAACGCAATAAAGAAAAAAGTGTGAGTTTGATCAAAAACAAAAACATGAAACGCGGACAGGCGTATTTATATGCCCCGTGAACGGCAAACCTGAAATAGCGCCGTAACGAACAGGTTAGAGAGGAGAAAATACCATGATGACATACGACCGTAACCGCAATGCAATCACCACCGGTAGCCGCGTCATGATTAGCGGCACGGGCAAAACTGGCGTGATTAAGGCGATCCACAGCGACGGGCTGGATGCCGCGCAGGTGCGCCGCAGCAAAACGGTTGAAGTGGAAGGATGCGAAGGTAAGTTCGAGCCGATTGAGCTGATTCGCCTGGGGATGCACTAAACTGTGCGCAGATATGCCGCCGCGCGCGGCGGCATGTGCTGAATTACCGTTGGTACGCGTACCGGGCCACGGTCGCTTTCGCGCCCTGTTGCAGCAACGACCGGTACGCGGTCATCACCGCAGCAACAAAGCGCGACTCCTGCGGTAACTCTTTACCAAAGATGGCCTCAATGCCGAGCAGCGCGTTAACCCGACTTTCCCCTTCCGCACTTCCCTTCACCGCCGACTGAATCACCGCCAGCTGCGGATCGCTCACGTCGATGGCGTTACCCTGCTCATCCACACCGCCGACATAACGCATCCACCCTGCCACGCCCAGCGCCAGCAGTGGGAAAGGTTTCTGGTGCACCAGGTGCCAGCGCACGGAGTCCAGCATCCGCTGCGGGAGCTTCTGGCTACCGTCCATTGCGATTTGCCATGTCCGATGGCGCAGGGCCGGGTTGCTGTAGCGGGCAATCAGGAGATCGGCATAGTGGCCTAAATCAACGCCCTTCACTTTCAGCGTGGGGGCCTGCTCGTTAAGCATCAGCGCGTGTGCGGCGAGGCGGTAGTTCTCATCTTCCATACAGTCGTTGATATGCTGGTATCCGGCCAGGTAGCCCAGGTACGCCAGGAACGAGTGGCTGCCGTTGAGCATGCGCAGCTTCATCTCTTCAAACGGGATCACGTCTGACACCAGCTCGGCACCGGCTTTTTCCCACTCGGGACGTCCTGCCACAAAGTTGTCTTCGATTACCCACTGGCGGAACGGTTCACAGGCTACTGCCGCCGGGTCTCGCACGCCGGTCAATTGCTCAATTTTATCCAGCGTATCGGGCGTAACCGCCGGCACGATGCGATCCACCATGGTTGACGGGAAGGTAACATTAGCCTCGATCCAGTCCGCCAGCTCACCGTCTACCGCCCGGGCGTACGCGCAGGTCACATTGCGCATCACGTGGCCGTTCTCCGGCATGTTGTCGCAGGACATCACGCTAAACGCAGGCAGACCCGCCGCTTTGCGACGCGCCAGCGCTTCCACCACCACGCCCGGCGCAGATTTCGGCTGGTGCGGGTTTTGCAGGTCGGCGACGATAAACGGGTGATCGAGCATCAGTTGCCCCGTCGCCGGTGAGTGGCAGTATCCCTTCTCGGTGATGGTCAGCGAGACAATCGCCACCTGCGGTTCACACATCGCTGCCAGCACGGTCTCCAGCCCGTCAACCTGCGCATGGAGGGCCTTTTTGACCACGCCAACCACGCGGGACGTCCATGCATCGGCAGACATCTCCGCCACGGTATAAAGATTATCCTGCGCGTTCAGATCGGCAATCTGCTGCTCGCCGCCAATCAGGTTAACCTCACAGTAGCCCCAGTCGCTGCCGTGCTCGGCCGCGAGAATGTCGGCATACACCGCCTGATGCGCGCGGTGAAATGCGCCAAAGCCTAAATGTACAATGCGTGCTTTTAGGCTGTCGCGATCGTACTGAGGCAGCGTCGCGTTGGCCTGTAATAAAGTGTTTTCCATGATTAAGACTCGTTAATTAGAAAGCTGTGGATCGCAGCCGCTCCTTCTGAAGCGGCTGCGCCTGCTGACTACACCAACTAGAATGGCAGTTGGAGTAAAAAAATAACTGCCATCAACCATACTGATACTGCCGTTTGAGATTTTGATTTATATTAACTTTTGCTCATGTGGTGTGACATAAAGATAAAGTTATGTGACAGGTCACGTAAGTTATAAACCATTAGCGTCGCGAGGAGACCGCGCCGTAACCCACACTCTCCTCTGGCGCGGACTCCGCTGCGTCGTGCGCCGCGCTCAAATCACGGTCGCGCACTTCCGGCATCAGGATCGCCGAGACCAGCCCAATCACGGAATAGGCCACCAGCATGGCGACGATCGGCCACCAGGAGCCGGTCATGTTGCAGAAGATCCCCGCCAGCACCGGACCAAAGCCCACCGCCACCAGACCGCCCGCCTCTTTCGAGATAGCCATGCGGGTAAAGCGATTTCGCGAGCCAAACATCTCAGCCATGGTGATATTTTCCAGCGCAAACAGCCCCAGTACGGCGAAGTTATGGATAACGATGATAGAGAGCATAATTGTCCCCGGCGCATAGCTCTTATCGACGATGATAGAGAGCATCGGATACGCGAGAAGAATGGCGGAGACATTGAGGATAATGTACGGCAGACGGCGCCCTACTTTATCGGAAAGCCAGCCCAGCAGCGGAATGGAGATAAACCCGAGAATGGAGCTTACCATCAGCGCATCGGTCGGGATGGCTTTATCGAACAGCAGCGTCTGGACCAGATACCCGGCGAGGAACGTCTGGATCAGACCCGAGTTGCCCGCCTGACCGAAACGCAGGCCGGTCGCCAGCCAGAAGGATTTACTTTTCACCATTGAACCCAGCGAGGTGTCCGGCTGTACGGTTTGGGCATCGTTCACTTTCTCAAAGACCGGGCTCTCTTTCAGGTTCATTCGCAGCCAGATGGCGAAAATCATCACCACGACGCTGGCGAGGAACGGCACGCGCCAGCCCCAGGCAATCAGCTCTTCACGGTCGAGGGCAAAGAACATCACTGCCCAGATCGCCGTTGCGCTCAGCGTTCCGCAGTTAGTGCCCATCGCCACCAGCGAGGAGATAATGCCGCGTTTCCCTTTCGGCGCGTACTCCGCCAGCATGGTCCCGGCCCCGGAAATCTCAGCCCCGGCCCCCAGGCCCTGGATGATACGCAGCGTTACCAGCAGAACGGGAGCAAAAATCCCGATCTGCGCGTAGGTCGGCAGGACGCCAATCAGCGTGGTGCAGATCCCCATCATGGTGATGGTGATAAACAGCACCTTCTTACGACCAATGCTGTCGCCCATTCTGCCAAAGATAAAGGCGCCGACAATGCGTGCGATATAGCCTGCGCCGTAGGTCCCCATCGCGAGGATCAGCGCCATCGCGGCTGACTGTTCCGGGAAGAAGATCTCGTGAAAGACCAGGGCAGCCCCCAGCGAGTAAAGCTGAAAGTCCATAAACTCCAGGGCGGTGCCCAGCCAGCCGGAAACGGCGGCTTTCACCAGATCGGAGGTAGTTCTTTGAGGTTGTGCTTGCGTCATAATGGCTATCTCTGAAGGGTAAGATGCGTACCACATAGAGCCTGTCTGCGCAGGCTCTTAACCGCGTAAAGGATTATTGCCCGAACGTGAGCAAGACTTTGCAGCACTGCCGCTGGTCTTTCTCAAACAGTTCAATGGCGTCTGTTACATGGTGATAGTCAAAGGCATGAGTGATCAGTTTTTCCGGGTCGATCAGCCCTTTTTTCAGCCAGTCGATGACGACCGGGAATTTGTTGGCATTGAGGCGCGAGGAGAAGATCGCCAGCTCTTTGCCGGTGATGCCCTGCTGGACAATATGGCTCGGCTCGCTGGAGAAGCCCATCAGCACGATACGCGCCGCCGGAGAGGCCAGGGTAATCGCCTCCTGCAATATCGACGGATGACAGGCGGCATCAATGATTAACGTCGGTTTGATCCCCCTTTCGTCCAGCGCGGCCTGTAGCGACTGCTCGCCGTTATTCAACACCCAGTCCGCGCCGCTGCGCTGGGCCATTTTCAGGCGTTCGTCGATGCGATCAACCACGATAACCTGCTTCACCTTATAGACGCCCTTCAGCGCCTGCACGGTGACCAGCCCCATCGGCCCTGCGCCGTAAATCAGCGCGACGTCCTGCTCGGTGGGAGTGGCCTGCCCCGTTACGTTGGCGGCGATGGTAAAAGGTTCCACCATAACGGCGTGTTTATCAGGAATGTCATCCGGGATAGGCCAGGCATTTTTAGCGGGTACCGCCGCGTATTCGCTGAAGCCCCCGTCGCGGTGTACGCCCAGCACCACCAGCGAGGTGCAGACGTTCGGTTTTCCGACGGAACACGGATAGCAATGTCCGCAGCTGATCACCGGATCGACCGAGACGCGCTGGCCCAGACGGGCACTGTCGACCCCCTCGCCTACGGCGTCAATCACGCCAAAGAACTCATGGCCGATGACGCGTGGATATTTCGCAAACGGGTTATGGCCGCGATAGATGTGGCTATCCGAACCGCAGATCCCCGCCAGCGTGATTTTGACGCGAACTTCACCTGCACCTGGCGCCGGGAGTGGCCGCTCTTCAATCACCAGTTCGTTCGGCTGTTGAATCACTACGCTTTTCATCGTTCGCTCCTCGTTTACCAGTTCCACAGCGTGCCGTCCTCAAGACGGGCCACCGGCAGATAGGCCGGATCGTAGGGGTATTTCGCCGCCAGCTTTTCATCAAACTCGATGCCCAGCCCCGGCCTGTCGCCCGGATGCATATAGCCGTTATCAAAGCGCCAGCTGTGCGGGAAGACTTCCAGCATCTGTTCGGAATAGCCCATATATTCCTGGACGCCAAAGTTTGGCACCCACAGGTCGAAATGCAGCGCGGCGGCGTGGCATACCGGCGAGAGATCCGACGGGCCGTGCGAGCCGGTGCGCACCTGGTAGAGCGAGGCAAAGTCCGCGATGCGACGCATCCCGGTGATCCCGCCCGCGTGGGTAATGGTGGTGCGAATATAGTCGATGAGCTGCTCTTCGATGAGCTGCTTGCAGTCCCAGATGCTGTTAAACACTTCCCCCACCGCAATAGGCGTGACGGTGTGCTGGCGAATGAGGCGGAAGCAGGCCTGGTTTTCCGCAGGCGTTGGGTCTTCCATCCAGAACATGCGGAATTCTTCAATGCTCTTGCCGAAGCGCGCCGCTTCGATTGGCGTCAGGCGGTGGTGCATGTCATGCAGAAGATGTTCATTGAAGCCGAATTTACTGCGCACCGCGTCGAACAGCTTCGGTGTGAAATCGAGGTATTTTTCGGTGGACCAGAGCTGCTCTTCCGGCCAGTCGCCTTTGGTCGCAGGCTCGTAGGCAAGCCCCTTCCCTTTGGCCATGCCGTAGGTGGTTTTCATACCCGGCACCCCGCACTGCACGCGGATCGCCTTAAAGCCCATCTCTTTATGGCGGGCGTAGTCTTCCAGCACGTCGTCAATCGTGTGGCCGGTCGTGTGGCAATAGACCATCACCCCTTCGCGGGATGCGCCGCCCAGCAGCTGGTAGAGCGGCATGTTGGCCGCTTTGGCTTTGATGTCCCACAGCGCCATGTCCACGGCGGAGATGGCCGACATAGTGACCGGGCCGCGACGCCAGTAGGCGCCCTTATAGAAAAACTGCCAGATGTCTTCGATACGGTGCGCATCGCGGCCAATCAGCTGCGGGCAGAGATGGTCTTTCAGGTAGGAAGCCACGGAGAGTTCACGCCCGTTCAGCGTAGCGTCACCGAGGCCGACAATCCCCTCATCGGTGGTGATTTTAAGGGTGACAAAGTTCCGCCCCGGGCAGGTAACAAACACGTCAGCCGCGACAATCTTCATATTTCCTTTCCTTACATCATTCGTTGTGATGCTGGAAACTTACCCACTAACCAGACTACCATACAAGTATAATGATCATAAAATCCGCTAACGATCACAAAACCGGGGCCTCAGGCCCGCCCCCATCCCGCCACAATAATCAGCATTCCGCACAGGGCAATCAGCGCGCCGGCCCAGTCGTACGCGCTGAGCTTGACGCCGTCCACCACGCGTAGCCACAGCAGCGCGGTACAGACATAGACACCACCGTAAGCGGCGTAGACGCGGCCGCTCGCGGCCGGATGCAGCGTTAACAGCCAGACAAACAGAGCCAGCGCGACGCTTGCCGGGATGAGAAGCAATACGGATCCCCCCTTCTTCAGCCAGAGCCAGGGCAGGAAGCAGCCGATGATTTCGCATAGCGCGGTGGCAAAAAAAAGCAGCGTCGTTTTGAGCATATTTCACGTCAGGTGAGGATTTATTTAGACATCATACCTGATGATATCCTTTACTTTTCCATACTTGCACCGCGGGTATGCCGTCTTTTCGCTTTGGTGTAGAATCTGTTCGGGGTAACTTGATTATCTGCACCCGTTTAAAAGGAAACGCTATGACCACATTAAGCAAACGCCTTTGTCTGACAGCCCTGCTGGCGCTGTCATCGTTCGCCTTTGCCGCCTCTGCGACAGCGGAAACCAGCAAGCTCATTATTGAGTCTGGTGACAGCGCGCAAAGCCGCCAGAACGCCGCTATGGACAAAGAACAATGGAATGACACCCGCAGCCTTCGCCACAAGGTCAACAAACGTGCTGAGAAAGAGTGGGATAAAGAAGATGTCGCTTTTGACGCGCGCGATAAGTGTCAGCAAAGTGCAAACGTCAACGCCTACTGGGAGCCAAACACCCTGCGCTGCCTGGATCGCCGCACTGGCCGCACGGTAGCCCCGTAATGTCGGCGCCCTGCGACGTTAAGCTTCGCCCGCTGGAGCGTGAAGACCTGCGCTTCGTCCACCAGCTCGACAATAACGCCAGCGTAATGCGCTACTGGTTCGAAGAGCCGTACGAGGCCTTTGTTGAGCTGTCCGATCTCTACGATAAGCACATTCACGATCAGAGTGAACGTCGTTTTGTGGTGGAGTGTGAAGGCGAAAAAGCCGGTCTTGTGGAGCTGGTTGAAATCAACCATGTTCACCGTCGGGCGGAGTTTCAGATCATTATTTCCCCTGAGCATCAGGGAAAAGGCCTTGCCTCACGGGCAGCGAAGCTGGCAATGGATTACGGATTCAACGTTCTGAATCTCTACAAGCTCTATCTGATTGTGGACAAAGAGAACGAGAAAGCGATCCATATCTATCGCAAGCTGGGCTTTATGGTGGAAGGCGAGCTGATTCACGAGTTCTTTATCAATGGTGAATACCGCAATACCATTCGCATGTGCATCTTCCAGCATCAGCACCTGGCCGGACACAAACCGTCAGGCGCCAGCCTGCTGAAACCTACCGCGCAGTAACCTGCGCGGTTTTATTCTCAGTAGTATTCAATCGTGTTTTTGATGGTGTACTTGCGCTCAACAGCAGGTTTGACGCTGTCGTCGGTGATCGTCAGATCGCAGCTCACCGGATTATTGTGTCGATCGTAGTCGCAGCTCTGCTTGACGTTGCCCATCGGCTTGTCATTCAGCATGCTCACTGCCGAGTAATCCATTCTTTTGCGAACATCTTTAGACGGCGTCGACTGGACGGACAGATGCTGATCGCCGGAGACGGTGGTTTTGCCCAGCGGGTAGCCATCCGCATCGTAGCGATACTTCACTTCCATCTCTTTACCGTGCGCCGCCACCACAAAACCGTTGTCGTCGGTATCCCACGTCACCCCGGCTGACGGCAGCTCGGCCAGTTGACATTTCCCCTGCAGCTTCACTTTGCGCTGCTGGGTTTCCGCATCAAGGTAGAAATTGGCATCCAGCACCAGCGCCACGCCGGTGTTGGCCTCAAGGTCATGCAGCTCCAGCGTATCGAAACACCCTTCCGCCGACACGGTGCCGGTGACCCGTTTGGACACTTCGCCCTTCTCATTGAACAGCGTCTGGGTAAAGTCTTTGACCGGGCCGCGCAGAGGATCAAAATCAAATTCGTTCGAAAAACTCGCCATCTCGGGCGTAAACGACAGCGGCGCGGAGTTGTTGTCACACCCTGCGAGAGTGGCTGCCAGAAGCGTTATCGCTGCAAATTTCTTCACATCATTTACCAATAGAATGAAAGGATTGTTGCTCTCATAGTAGCAAATAGAGTGTTGCCGATGGGTAGCATTTTGTAATTTCATGCCTTTACGTTCACTCTGGCTACAACTGATTTTTATACTCCCCCGGATATGCACTTACTGATGTAGAACTGATCCAAATACTGGTAAAATACCTGAAGTTGCTCCAGCCATCAGCCTTAACGGGACGCTCAAAGGATGAGAACTTTTATAATCAATCTTAAACATTCGCTCGAACGTCGTGCAAAAATGGAGGCTCAACTGATAAAGTTGAACATTGCACATGAATTTATTGAAGCAGTAGATGGTCGGGAAATGACTGATGCTGAACGTAAAAATGTCACGCGCGAGGTAAATTATGCTTTCCTCCCAGGTGAAGTGGGTTGCGCGTTAAGCCATCAAGCAATATATAAAAAAATAATAGCCGAGAATATAGAGGCAGCACTGATTCTCGAAGATGACGTCGTGCTAAGTTGCGATCTTCGCGAAATATTAAACAACGTGACGCTTAGCGACACTAAACCTGAGATTCTACTCCTTAGTCG
This sequence comes from Enterobacter sp. ECC-019, assembly GCF_043974075.1. Lineage (NCBI taxonomy): Bacteria > Pseudomonadati > Pseudomonadota > Gammaproteobacteria > Enterobacterales > Enterobacteriaceae > Enterobacter > Enterobacter sp. ECC-019. The sequence goes on along the minus strand of NZ_CP143759.1, from coordinate 2,865,972 downwards.
CGTCAATAAATATTATAAGAAGCCGATTAAAAATATATACGGCGCTTATAACATGCATAAGACGCACCAGGCCACGACAGCTCACGCATACGTTATTAATCAAAAAGCTGCCAGTAGGCTCCTTCAAAATCTTTATCCTGTATGGATGGTTTCTGATAAATGGAGCTTATTTGAAGACCTGTCCCTGGCTAAAATACACTCATTAGTGCCTTATCCAGTGCGTCTTTCTGAAGAGGCTAATGCCTCGACAATTAATGAATCAAAAGGTGATGCCCGGTTAGATGCGAAAAAGAAACAAATCTGGAATTCATTGATGCAGGAAAGGCCATTAGCGGCAAAACTTCGCCACCGTTATCGCCGAGCCATTACTCCGCTATTCAATCAAATAATCAATCAAGGCAAAGGGTAAGCTTGCTTTTGTGTTAATACTGGCTGGTCATCAAAGCGCCTCCAGGACTATTCAGAAAGATGATTACAAAAACAAAAGCTTACCTTTGTCCTGCTATGCTTAATCTACACACAGAGAAAAGGAGCGACATGATGAAACGGTTACCCTGGATTACCGCCCTGCTGTTAATGAGTGCCTCAGCGGCCGCCCTGGCGGCACCGGACTCCTGCGAGCGCGTGAAAAGCGACATTCAGCAGAAAATTATCAACAACGGCGTGCCTGAGTCAGGTTTTACGCTGAGCATTGTGCCAAACGACCAGGCCGACCAGCCGGGCACGCAGGTGGTGGGTCACTGCGCCAACGACACCTTTAAAATTTTGTACACGCGTACAGGCAACGGCGCTGCTGAGGCTCAGTAATTTACTCTCAATCCCCTTTGATTTGATGAGGATTAAGATTTAATACTCCCAAATAAGTAACACTCACCCCATCATTAGCCCGGTTATCATTTCGGGAGAAATAATACGCAATTATAATGATGGGGTGAGCCATGTCCGATATTGAACATCACGGCGGAATTAGCCGTCGAACTCTCGTGAAATCTACCGCAATAGGTTCTCTGGCGCTTGCCGCTGGCGGGATCTCGCTTCCTTTTGGTTTAAAAAGCGCCGCCGCGGCGGTGAAGGACGCCGTCCAGCCTGCTGAAGATAAAGTGGTATGGGGCGCCTGCTCGGTCAATTGCGGCAGCCGCTGTGCGCTGCGTCTGCACGTCCGTGACGATGAAGTGTACTGGGTCGAAACGGATAACACCGGTGAGGATATTTATGGCAATCATCAGGTGCGCGCCTGCCTGCGCGGACGTTCAATTCGCCGTCGGATCAATCATCCTGACCGTCTGAACTACCCGATGAAACGCGTGGGCAAACGCGGTGAGGGCAAGTTTGAACGCATCACATGGGATGAAGCGCTTAGCACCATCACCGCCAGCCTGAAAGAGGTGGTCGACAAATACGGTAACGAAGCGGTGTATATTAACTACTCCTCCGGGATTGTCGGCGGCAATATCACCCGCTCCTCGCCTTATGCTTCACTGGTGGCGCGCCTGATGAACTGCTACGGCGGTTTCCTGAGCCACTATGGTACCTACAGCACGGCGCAAATCGCCTGCGCCATGCCTTACACCTACGGCAGCAACGACGGGAACAGCACCTCGGATATTGAAAACACCAGGCTGGTGGTAATGTTCGGCAATAATCCGGCGGAAACGCGCATGAGCGGCGGCGGGATTACGTATTATCTGGAGCAGGCTCGCGAGCGGTCCAACGCGCGAATGATCGTTATCGACCCGCGCTATACCGATACGGCGGCCGGACGCGAAGATGAATGGATCCCGATCCGTCCGGGTACCGATGCCGCACTGGTGGCGGGTATTGCCTGGGTATTAATCGACGAAAACCTGGTCGACCAGCCGTTTCTCGATAAATACTGCGTTGGCTACGACGAAAAAACGCTGCCGGAAGGCGCGCCCGCTAACGGCCACTACAAAGCGTACATTCTCGGCCTGGGTGAGGACCACACGGCAAAAACGCCGGAGTGGGCCTCACGCATTACCGGCATTCCGGCGGATCGTATCGTCAAGCTTGCCCGCGAAATCGGCTCCGCAAAACCGGCCTACATCTGCCAGGGCTGGGGACCGCAGCGCCAGGCAAACGGCGAGCTGACGTCCCGCGCCATCGCCATGCTGCCTATTCTGACTGGAAACGTGGGGATCAACGGCGGCAACAGCGGTGCCCGTGAGTCGACCTACACCATCACCATTGAACGTATGCCCCTGCCGGATAATCCGGTCAAAACGCAAATCTCCTGCTTCAGCTGGACGGACGCCATCGCACGCGGGCCGGAGATGACCGCCCTGCGCGACGGCGTGCGTGGGAAAGATAAGCTGGACGTGCCGATTAAGTTCATCTGGAACTATGCGGGCAACACCCTCATCAACCAGCACTCCGATATCAATAAAACCCACGATATCCTGCAAGATGAGAGCAAGTGCGAAATGATTGTCGTCATCGACAACTTCATGACCTCGTCAGCGAAGTACGCCGATATCGTGCTGCCGGACCTGATGACCGTCGAGCAGGAAGATATCATTCCGAACGATTATGCGGGCAATATGGGCTACCTGATTTTCCTCCAGCCCGTGACCGCGCCGAAGTTCGAACGTAAGCCTGTCTACTGGATTATGAGTGAAGTGGCGAAACGCCTCGGGTCGGATATCCATCAGAAATTCACCGAAGGACGTACGCAGGAACAGTGGCTGCAGTTCCTGTATGCCAAAATGCTCGCAAAAGACCCTAAGCTGCCGTCCTATGACGAGCTGAAAAAAATGGGCATTTATAAGCGCAAAGATCCGAACGGACACTTTGTGGCCTATAAAAAATTCCGCGAGAACCCGGAAGCCAATCCGCTGAAAACGCCATCGGGTAAGATTGAAATTTACTCCAGCAAGCTGGCGGAGATTGCGGCTACCTGGGAGCTGGAAAAAGATGAGACCATTAGCCCTCTGCCCGTCTACGCATCGACCTTTGACGGCTGGGACGCGCCCGAGCGCGCGCAGTTCCCGCTGCAGCTGTTTGGCTTCCACTTCAAAGCTCGTACCCACTCGAGCTACGGTAACGTCGACGTGCTGAAAGCGGCCTGCCGTCAGGAGGTCTGGCTTAATCCTGTTGACGCCGAAAAACGCGGCATTAAGAACGGCGATACGGTGCGCGTCTTTAATCGTCGCGGCGAGGTGAGAATTGAAGCGAAAGTGACGCCGCGCATCATGCCCGGCGTGAGCGCCATGGGCCAGGGTGCCTGGCACGATGCCAATATGAGTGGCGATCGTATCGACCACGGCTCATGCATCAACACGCTGACGACCCATCGACCTTCTCCGCTGGCAAAAGGTAACCCTCAGCACACCAATCTGGTGCAGATTGAGAAGGTATAGAGAGTGAAACGCGAGACCCTGGTTTATTCTATGGTCAGTATTATCGGTTAACACAGTCGCGCGGACGTCCTCCGCGCGAGCAAGGAAGGTTTAATGAAAGACGTCTCACATCGTGAATCGTTCGCGTTCAGCGCCCGGGTGCTGGGCGCGCTGTTTTATTTCGCTCCCGACAGCGAGCAGGCCGCGCCGCTGGTGAAAGTGCTCACCGCGGGCGAATGGGTTCAGGACTGGCCCCTGCCTTCGGAAATGCTGCATCCCGTTGCCGATACGTTTGCCTCCTCTTCCGATGAGCCGCTGACAGACGCCTGGCAAAAGCTGTTTATTGGCCCGTACGCCCTGCCCGCTCCGCCGTGGGGGTCCGTCTGGCTTGACCGCGAATCCGTGCTGTTTGGCGACTCGACCCTCGCGCTGCGCCAGTGGATGCGGGAGAACAATATCGCTTTTGAGATGCAGCAGAACGAGCCGGAAGATCACTTTGGTACGCTGTTGCTGCTGGCGGCGTGGCTGGCCGAGAATGGCCGCGAAGCGCAGTGCGCTCAGCTTCTGGCGTGGCACCTGCTGCCGTGGAGCACCCGCTTCCTGTCAGTGTTTGTCGGGAACGCCGGGCATCCGTTTTATACCGCGCTGGGCAGGCTCGCGCAGCTAACGCTCGCGGACTGGCGAACGGGGCTGCTTATTCCGGTTGCGGAAAAGACGCTGTATCGCTAAGGGGGGTGGCTTGCTCACGGGTGGCGGGCAAGCCTTTAACTTCTTATGCCTATCCACCTGATTCACTTGCACTCTCTTTGCTTTGAATGAACCGAAGTGCCAGATAGAGGTCTGGCGCCAGAATCATGTCATCGTCATTCATCGTTGGCCGACTCTCTTTAAACCAGCGTGTTAATTCCGTTTTCCTGCCCGCAAGGATTAACGTAATCTGTCGACCTTTCAGATCACGCTTTAACTCATTAATGGTTGCCAGAACACTGATATCTGAATAGGTGAAGCAAGCAACGGCATCAATAATCACCCATTTAGGTTGTAATGCTGCGCTATCAACTAAGTTCAATACCCGACGTTTAAAATAAGCCACATTAAAATAGGTCAACGGTGAGTTAAAACGATACATCAGCACGCCCGGGACCATTTTTATATCGGTTGTATTACCTAATGAGTGAATCATTCCATCTTCGTCAGTGCCCAACAAGTGCTCAGAGGGACGAAATACTGTACGAAGGAACTGTAATAGCCCAAGCAACACCGCAAGGCCGATCCCCTGGATAACGCCGATAATCAAAACACAGCCAAACGTGAAGAAGGCCAGGCGAAACGCCTGTTTATTTCTGCGCCTCAGGTTCCATAGCCCACGTAAATCAATTAATGACCACGAGGCATACATTAGAACAATACCTAATGCAGATACCGGAATAAATTGTAATGGCTGAGTGAAAAACACGACTACGATACCGATGAGTAAAGCAGCGACTATAGAAACCAGCTGACTTTTCCCACCCACTGAATCATTAACCGCGGTCCGGGAATCGGCTCCACTGATAGCAAACCCCTGAGATAACCCAGACATAATGTTCGCAATACCCAGCGCTCTGAACTCAGCATCAGCATTAATTTCATAGCCATTTTTCGCGGCGAAACTGCGAGCAGTCAGCATCAGGCTGACAAAACTGACCAAAGCCAGGTTCAGCGCTGGGATCACTAAATCACGCATCGGACCGGGCTGGAATGCCCCCCAGTTAACGACGGGTAAACCAGGCTGGAAGCCATCCCCCCCAATAGTGGCGATACCATACTGTTGCGCAGATGTTCCCCATACCAGTAACGTTGTTATCACAATGGCAATTAAAGGTGCTGGCCACTGACTGCGGTACGTTTTGATAACCATTAATATAATTAACGTTAAAAGTGATATACCTATGGTTAATAAATGGCTGTCCGAAAGACGGCCTGGCAAGGACATTATTTTCTCAATAACCTGCGCTTCATCTAGCTTAATTCCAAAAACCTTGCCTAATTGCCCGACAATAATCGTCACGGCTACGCCATTAAGTAAACCCGTAAGAATGGGATGAGAAAGCAGATCGGCAAGTGCCCCCAGGCGAAACTTACTGGCAAGCAGACACCATCCGCCCATCATCAATGTCATGATAATCGTCAGTTGCCAGTGCAGTTCGGGATTACCTGCTGAAAGAGGAAACACGACGGCCGCAATCACCGCGCAGGTCGTGGCATCAGGGCCAACAATAAGTTGACGTGAAGAACCAAACAGTGCATACGCTATCATCGGTAAAACGCAGGAATACAGCCCCACTATTGCCCCAACACCTGCCAGCTCAGCATACGCAATAGCGACGGGTAGCGCGACAGCCGCAACGGATAACCCAGCTTTAACATCCTGTTTTAGCCAGTTTTTATCGTAGGCTAACAAATTTTGTAACCCTGGCATGTAGTTTAATAAAACTTTTCCGAACACATTATTCTCCGGATATAAATATTACCCACGTCATGTTGGCACACTTCTCAGTGAGGTTCTGGCTTTCAAATGCTCCGGATTGAGGCCGCCTCTTAGTTCCTAATAAGAGTTCAGCCATTTTATTATTCTGACTGATGTTAAACATAGTTCAAAAACTACGGCTTCATCAGCCAGGCAGCCGACGATCTGACAGGTTTGTGGTTCGATATGACAAGTGTCGAGATAAAGTTAGGCCCAAGATTGTCCGCTTAGCGCCAGGAGCGGACGTTGTTAACAATAGTCTGTATTGATTAACGGGGATGCAGGTCAGTCATTCCAGTCTATAATCAGGCCCCCTGAGAGGTAAGTAGACAGCGGCCCCGTTAATATTCTTATCAAGGTTCCCATAAATAATGATTGTCTACGTCTTCAACTCGTTTAAGAAGAAAGCCCAAAGAGCGATAAAATGCGTTTGCTGGACTCTCAACTAAAGCAATCAGCTTTATCGGCTTACTGGTTTCCGCAGCATGAGCCTGAAGGCTTTTAAGCACATATTTACCTATTCCCCTGCCCTGATAGCTGGTTTTGATGTAAAAATGATCCAAATAGAAGTGATCGGTATAGCTTTTTAGTACGTAGAATCCGGCGATTTCATTCTGGATCTCGAGTATGAACGTATCGTTAAATGTGAATGACTTAAGAAATCTTTCACGCGCTCTGACCACATCAAACCTGTTAATCGCTTCGAGGCTAGGCCTCATTGATTCAACGCGAATCTCAGCGAGCATGTTCGCATCGTCAGGACTAGCGGGATGGATCCGCAGACTGGTTGTCAAGAATATATCACGTGTTATATAGGGAGGCTCATTCTTCATCATTTCCACTACGACTTTGTTAAAACTTTCTTTTATGTTTGCAATTTAAAAACTTAACACGATAAATTCTCCCTGTACATATTGTCATAAAAATACCCATCCGAGCGGTATTACCATTCAATGATAGGTATTGGGTATTTCGTTACGAAAATCAGTCCTGTGATTACAGAAAATTGAACGATATCCGGCTTTGGCTTTTGCTTCCTTGAGTAACTCAACACCCTCATGAAAATCGCTGGTCAGGTGGCCAAATTCAGTAAGCCACAAAAGTAGCCATTTTTTGTTGGCATAAAATTTCCACCTTCCGCTCCTCGCTCATAGCGGATCTTCGCCCCGCTCTGCGAGTTAAACGGGTCGATGCGCGCTACCCTTTCGAAGCGATTTCAGTTTCAACATCAGCTTGCAGGTTAAGAAGGTATCTTATCCCTTGGGTATAAAAACTGGTTTCGTGCAGAATTTGATGTATCCTGACAAACTCATGTACTAGTATGAGGGTTCACAGAATGACGTTCACCACTATTGATGATGTCAGAAGTCGGATCGACCAGTTAGACTGCGAACTGGTCAACATCATTGCCCGGCGTGCTGAATGCGTTAAAGCTGCAGCGGCATTCAAGACAGATCACTCAGCCGTTCGGGCTCCTGATCGCGTTCAACAGGTCATCTGTAAGGTTCGCAGGCAGGCAGCTGAGGCTGGGCTTTCAGAAGTGATTATCGAGAAAATCTACCGGACCATGATAAGCGCATTTATCGAGTATGAGCTTGAGCAACATGACCAGCTTCAACATGCTGCGGCGAAGACTGACTGAACCGGTCTGTCTGCAGCGACCGGGTAACGAAAATACAAGCTGTTGTTAATACCCATTCTGGTAGCTGTTAAGAGTACTTTGTTATGACAAAATAGCGCACGCAAACGGTTTCGTTGGTTTTAACCGTTTTCGACACATTATCTATTGCTGTGATGGCATTGTTGTTTAGCATTTTATTCTTGACGTCTCCCTCCCCTGTGGAGACGTTTTTTTCCCCACACTCTCTTCCAGATGCTTGCAAACCCAAACTCTGAGACATCATTGATGTAAACGGGTGAAATGAGCGCCCAACAGACAGATTAGATTTTAATATATTAATTATGCTCAATTAATAAGCTGCAGCTGAGGATAACGTTCTAACCAACGCTTCTCTTCAACGCGCCGCTTGAAGACATCATACTTTTCCCGCACAAAGGCAGGCGTCGGTCTTAAACTCAGTTCAAACAGGTCATTAAGACCATAGGGTGCAATGACCTCAATACGATCGTTAGCGCCCAGTCTGACACCCACAGCCGTCGCAGTTTCGGGCCAGTACAACAGCGCATTTTCTGTTGAGTGATAGGGATTATCACCATTGCGCAGATGCATTCTGGCTTGATTCTTTACAGACCAGTCAAAAGCGGGCAACTGTTGTTTAAGTTTTTGTTCCAGATGACGTTCATCGTCTGGCGTACACCATTCGGGATCGAACCAGACCACATCCACATCGCCAGAAAATGACTTTTTCCAATATGCATGCATATGATCCCATACGGCATCCCTGACAAAACCCGCGCCTATCCAGCAATCACGAAGTTGCAGATCACGAACCGCGTAAAGCACCTGCATTCGTAAAGGATCAACTGACAATATTCTCTGCAATGAATTTAGATAGTCCATCATTATTCCCGTCATCAAACAACACCGCCCCGCTATCTTAACCGGAGCGGCTTATATATGTCGTTAGTGCGCGCTCAAAACCCAGACCGCCGCAACCAACAATCAGAAGCTGTACGTCACCTTCAAACTCCCCGTGGGCGATGTTTTACGCAGCACAATGGGACTATCACCCGCATCCCCCGTCAGCTGCGTCACGCCCGCTGAGGCAAGCACGCTCCAGCGCGAGGTGAGCTTGTGGGTCCAGTCCAGATTCATCGACCAGGCATAAATCCCGGCCCCGGCGTCATGTCGGGCAAATCCCGATGCGCTCGACTGAGCGGCACTGACCCCGTAGTAGGTCTGCATATACTTGTCGGATCCCCAACTGCCGGTCAGCGCCAGCGTTACCTCATTTTTTGGTGAGGTATAGAACGGGCTGGAAATGCCGAAATGCACGGCTTCACCGTTGTCTCTTTCAGAAACCGGTACCTCTGCCTGGAGCTGCAGATGAAGCCAGTCGGTCACCTTGTACTCCAGCCCAGGCACAACGATTGCCGAGCCTTTTATCTCGCCCATCCCGCGCAGCTCGTCGCTGCCGGAGCTGATCGAATCGCTGCTCACGTCTTTATCTTTCCGGCCAACTCGATAGCTCAGCGCGGCGCTGTAATCCAGGTTGCCGATGTTGTTGCCGTAACCGATCCCTCGCGTGGTGCCGATAAAAAAGCCGTTTGCCATGGCGTAATCCACCACCTGAGCCGCGCTGACGCGGGTTTTATCTGAACCCGAGTAGCGTGGCGCGACGTCCACGCCGCCCCCCAGGGTTATGACATTTTCTGCCGCCAGTACGGGCGTGGCCAGTAACGCCAGAACGACGCCCGGCACGATGTTTTTCAGGCTGCGGCCCGAGAGTAAATGGGGGAACGTATGACGCAGTTCGATGTTTCTCATTACAGAAGCCCTTTGGATTCAAATGATGACGATGCATGCGGTTAACCGCCAGAACGCCCATTTTGAATACTGACCCTAAGGTTCTGATGAGCCGAATATGAAGAAACACTGAAGCGCGAGCAGGTGCTGTAAACCGGACAGGTTTCCTGATACCGTTTTTTTCTTAAGATGTTCTTCATTCACGGTTGATACAGTTACCAGTGTGAAAATTCTACTAATCGAAGACGACCTTGATCTCGGCAATGGCGTACGTATTGCCCTGTCAGATCAAGGTTTTGACGTCATATGGGTTCGCCGTAAAGAGGATGCGCTGCATCAGCTGGACGTCTGCGTGCCGGAACTTATTTTGCTCGACCTGGGGCTGCCCGATGGCGATGGCATGAGCCTGATGACGCGTTTGCGTCAGCAGCTCAAGGGGATCCCGGTCATCATCCTGACGGCGCGAGGCACGCTGCAGGATCGGCTTTGGGGGCTGGATGCGGGTGCAGACGACTATCTCGTCAAACCTTTTATTCTCGCCGAGCTGCTGGCGCGAGTAAGAGCTCTGGCGCGGCGCAGCTACGGTTTCGAGAATGAGGCGATAGAGATTCGAGGCTTATCTCTTCATGTCCCGACGCGTCGTGTGACGGTGAGCGCGCGCCACATAGACCTGACGGCGAGTGAATATGCGCTGCTTGAAACGCTGATGCTGCGCGCAGACCGCGTGATTACGCGACGTTTTCTGGAAGAACGGATCTTCGGCAACAAAGAGAACCTCAGTAATGCGCTCGACGTGCATATGGGTAATTTGCGGCGAAAGATCGGCGACGGCTATGTGCGAACGGTGCGGGGCGTCGGGTATGTCGTTGACACCGTCTCAATTCAGAAGGTGACCGGTTAATGCAAAACGTCTGGTACCACCTGAGACGCCCAACGCTGGTACGGCGAATTATCATCGCCCAGCTGTTGCTGCTTACCCTGCTTTGGTGTCTGTTTTTAACCTTCATTTTGTGGGAGGACCTGCGCAGTCCTCCCATCCTTACGGGCAGTCATACCTACGACACCCTTTTTACCCTGGTCGAGCGGATGGACGAACATCCGCAGGATCGCACCGCCGTGCTGGAAGCCTTCAGCAAGGCGCTGCGTGAGGGCTATGGCGGCGGCGAAGATCCCGCGCTGTCAATCAACTTCATCGTGCGCAAAAATAATGCGATTATTTTTTCATCGCCTGGTGCACCAACGGGGGTAACCAACACCCGGTTTGGGGAAATGCAGCGTGTTCAAAGCGACGGTCTTACCTGGACCAGCCGAACCCTTAAATCCGCGCATTCCGACGTGGAGGTCACCCTTTTCACCCCAGCCGGGGGCTGGAACTTCTTTATCTACCTGAACTCACGCGGCTACTACATCATGCCGCTGCTGGTCTGCTTCCCTTTTCTGCTGTTTCCCGCGTGGCTGTCAATCCGCATTGCGATGCGCCCCTGGAACAAGGTGGTCAATGAAATTACGCTGCGCACGCCTGACGATCTCTCTCCCTTAAAAGCCGTTCCCAGGCACAGGGAGCTTCGCCAGATGGTGGACGCGATCAACGACTTCCTTGCCCGGGTGCGTGAAAGCGCGGAAAGGGAACGGGTTTTCATTGCGGATGCCGCGCACGAGCTGCGTACCCCCCTCGCGGCGATGCGCATCAACGTGGAAGCGCTGCAGTCCTGGGTCATCAGCGAGAGTCAGCAGGAGCTGCTTGCGGGGGTGATTCGCAGCAACAGCCGGGCTGCGCGCCTCGTTAATCAGCTGCTGCTGATGATGCACAGTGAAGCGCGCATTGATACGGACCTGGAGCCCGTGCCCCTGACGACGCTCATTCAGGAGCGAATGGCCGAGCTGGAACCGCTGGCGTCTGCGCGCAGGATTGAGCTGGAATTCTTCGCCGAGGATGAAATCTGGATCTCAGGCGTCAGGGAACGCCTGGTGTCACTCATTGATAATCTCATTGAGAACGCCGTGAAGTACAGTCCCGAGGGCGGGCGGATTCAGGTCGATGTCCACACAGCAGATGGCTTCGCACGGCTTCGCGTGTCCGATGCGGGGCCCGGTATTCCTGTTGAACTGCGGGAACGCGTGTTCGACCGGTTTTTCCGCGATCCCAATCAGGTACAAAGCGGGAGCGGGCTGGGGCTTGCCATCGTCAAAGCGGTGGCGCAGCAACACAACAGCAGCGTAAACCTGAGCAGTTCCGCAGAAGGTGGCCTGATGGTGACGGTTGACTTCCCGAACCGCACGTTTAGCTAAATCAGAACAGGGGGTTTGATCGCAAATGCCGCAGATTGCTTCAAAATAATTACCGTATTTGTTATATTGTTGTTTATTGCTTATTCACCTCTGCGGTGCCAAAAAGAACAAGATTCACCGCAACCCAGGATACAAAAATGTTAGATTACCGCTTCCCGACAGCTTTGCAGATGGTTCTCAGCGTAGCGATGGCGGAGCAATTGGGTGAACGTTCGACGAGTGCGATTCTGGCCTACGGTCTGGAAGCGAACCCGAGCTTCATCCGCAAATTGATGGTTCCGCTTACGCGTGACGGCATTATCGTCTCAACGCTTGGCCGTAACGGCTCAATTCATCTTGGTCGTCCACCGGAAGAGATCTCCCTGCGCGACATCTACCTTTCGGTCATCGAAGATAAAAAGCTGTGGGCGTCGCGCCCTGACGTACCGGCCCGCTGCGTGGTCAGCGCTAACGCCTGCTGGTACTTCAAGTCTATCTCCGAAGAAGCGGAGCAAGCGTCGTTAGCGGTACTGGCTCGCCATACCGTGGCAAGCGCCCTGGAAGCGGTTAAGAACGCCGACAGCAGCGGATGGGATCCGCTCCCCGACCTTATTGCCCAGTATCAAAAAACGTCGTAACGTTTTACCTGATGCGAAAAAAAACCGCCTTCATAATGAAGGCGGTTTTTTATTATCTGCAGCGTTCCTACGCAGGCAGAACGTCCCTTTCCTCTTTTTTCCCGCGCGTCACAAACTTACGCAGCGTCACGTAAAACACCGGCGTCAGGAACAGACCAAACAGCGTCACGCCCAGCATCCCGGAGAAGACCGTGATCCCGGTAACGCCACGCACTTCTGCGCCCGCGCCGTGGCCGAGGATCAGCGGAATGGTCCCGGCAATAAAGGCGATGGAGGTCATCACAATCGGGCGTAAACGCAGACGGCACGCCTCCAGCGCGGCTTCCATGATGCCTTTGCCCTGAATTTCCAGCTCGCGGGCAAACTCCACGATAAGAATCGCGTTTTTACAGGCCAGCCCCATCAGAACCACCAGCCCTACCTGTACGAACACGTTGTTATCGCCACCGGTCAGCCAGACGCCAAACAGCGCGGAGAGCATGGTCATCGGCACAATAAGGATCACCGCCAGCGGCAGCGTCCAGCTTTCATACAGCGCCGCCAGTACCAGGAACGCCAGCAACACCGCGACCGGGAAGACGATCAGCGCCGTATTGCCCTGGGTGGCCTGCTGGAAGCTCAGATCCGTCCATTCAATGTTCATCCCGTTCGGCAGGATCTGCTTAGACATCGCGTCCAGCTGCGTCATCGCCTGCGCAGACGAAAGCACGCGCGGGTCGGCATCGCCAATCAGATCCGCCGCCGGGTAGCCGTTGTAGCGAATCACCGGATCCGGCCCGTAGGTGGTCGTGATTTTCACCATGCTGCCAATCGGCACCATTTCGCCCTGGCTATTACGGGTGCGCAGATTCGCAATGTCTTCCACGCTGTCGCGGAACTGTCCGTCGGCCTGCGCCATCACGCGCCATGTACGCCCGAACTGGTTGAAGTCGTTCACGTACGACGAGCCCAGATAGGTTTGCAGCGTACCGAAAAGATCGGTCAGCAATACGCCCTGCGCTTTCGCCTTATCACGGTCGACCTGCACGTCCAGCTGCGGAACGTTAGCCTGGTAGGTTGAGATCGGGAAGTGCATTCCCGGCGTCTGCATAATCGCACCGGACATGGTGTTTACCGCATTTTGCAGCGCGCCATAGCCCAGACCGCCGCGATCCTGGATGTACAGGGAATAGCCCGACCCCTGACCCAGCCCTAAAATCGGCGGCGGCAGAATGGAGAAGCCAAAGCCTTCCTGAATTTGCGCGATTTTCGCGTTGATCTCCGCGTTAATTTCCGCCGCAGTATGTTTACGCTGGTCGAACGGCTTCAGGCCGAAGAACACCGTCCCGGTATTCGGCGTGTTGGTGAACTGCAGCGCATTCAGCCCCGGGAACGCGACCGCGTAGTCCACGCCTTCAGTATTCATCCCAATTTCGCTCATTTTGCGGATCACCGCATCGGTGCGCGCCAGCGACGAACCTTCCGGCATTTTCACGCCGCCAATCAGATACAGCTTGTCCTGCGTCGGAATAAACCCGCCGGGTACCGCTTTAAACATCACGCCAGCGGCACAGAGCAGCAGCAGATACACCACAAATACCGAGCCGCGTCGTCCCAGCGTTTTGCCCACCAGCCCCTGATAGCCGTTCGAGCTGCGATGGAAAAAGCGGTTAAACGGACGGAAAATCCAGCCGAACAGACGATCGATAAGCCGGGTCGGGAAGTCTTTCGGCGCGCCGTGCGGTTTTAACAGCAGTGCCGCCAGCGCCGGAGAGAGCGTCAGCGAGTTAATGGCGGAGATGACCGTGGAAATCGCGATCGTCACCGCAAACTGCTTGTAGAACTGCCCGGTAACGCCTGAGAGAAACGCCATCGGCACAAACACCGCGCACAGCACCAGCGCAATCGCGATAATCGGCCCGGACACTTCGCGCATCGCCTGATGCGCTGCCGCAAGCGGAGCAAGCCCCTCTTCGATATTTCGCTCGACGTTTTCCACCACCACGATGGCGTCGTCCACCACGATACCGATGGCCAGCACCAGCCCGAACAAGCTCAGGGTATTCAACGAGAAGCCCAGCAGGTAGAGAATGCTGAAGGTACCCACCACCGACACCGGCACTGCGATCAGCGGAATGATCGACGCGCGCCAGGTTTGCAGGAACAGGATCACCACCAGCACCACCAGCACCACCGCTTCCAGCAGCGTTTGGACAACTGCGCGGATGGAGTCGCGCACGAAAACGGTCGGATCGTAAGGTGCCGCCCACTTCATGTCCGCCGGGAAGCGCGTGGACAGTTCGTCCATTTTCGCGCGCACCGCGTTAGACAAATCGATGGCGTTCGCCCCCGGAGACTGGAAGATACCAATCCCGACAGCGTCTTTATTGTTCAACTGGGAACGCAGCGCATAGCTGCCGGACCCCATTTCGATACGCGCCACGTCGCGCAGGCGAACGACCGTACCGTCCTGCGTCGTTTTCAGGACAATATTGCCGAACTCTTCTTCGGTATGCAGTCGCCCCTGGGCGTTAATGGAGATCAGGAAATCGCTCTCTTTCGGCAGCGGCTCAGCGCCAAGCTGTCCGGCGGACACCTGTACGTTCTGCTCCTGCATCGCCGTGACCACATCCGAAGCGGTCAGCCCGCGGGCCGCCACCTTGTTGGGATCCAGCCAGACGCGCATTGCGTATTCACCCGAGCCGAAAATCTGGATCTGGCCGACGCCGGGCAGGCGCGCCAGCTCGTCCTTCACCTTCAGCGTGGCGTAGTTACGCATATACAGGGAGTCGTACTTGCCGTTAGGCGAAAACAGATGCACCACCAGCGTCAGCGTCGGGGACTGTTTCTGGGTGGTAATGCCCAGGCGGCGCACGTCTTCCGGCAGACGCGCTTCGGCTTGCGCGACGCGGTTTTGCACCTGAACCTGCGCCTGATCCGGATCGGTCCCCGGACGGAAGGTAACGGTGGTCACCAGCACGCCATCGGAACCCGCGACGGACTTCATGTACATCATGTTCTCAACGCCGTTGATCGCCTCTTCCAGCGGCGTCGCCACGGTCTCAGCAATCACCTTCGGGTTGGCGCCCGGGTACTCCGCGCGCACCTGCACGCTTGGCGGCACGACGTCAGGGTATTCGCTCACCGGCAGCAGCGGGATGGCGATTAACCCTGTGATAAAAATCAGAATCGACAGCACCGCGGCAAAAATCGGCCTGTCGATGAAAAAACGGGAAAAGTCCATGGGTTGGATTCTCAGGTCAAGGGATCAGTTGAGGGCGCTGGTGGCGGTCATGGCAACGGTTTTGGCGTTAACCGGCATACCCGGCATAAACACTTTTTGTAAACCCTCGACGATGACTTTATCGCCAGGGTTCAGCCCCTGCCGCACGATGCGTAAACCGTCTGCCAGACGGCCCGGCGTGATGTCACGACGCTGCGCTTTCCCCTCTTTATCCACGATATAAACGTATTTACGATCCTGATCGGTCAGCACCGCTTTGTCGTCGATAAGCGTGGCTTTGAACTCCGCGCTGCCCGGCAGGCGCACGCGGGCAAAAAGTCCCGGCGTAAACTGACGCTGCGCGTTATCCAGCAGCGCACGCATACGGATGGTGCCGGTACCTGGCGACAACTGGTTATCCAGGAAATCCACTTTGCCCTGATGGGGGTAGCCCTCCTCGCCCGTCAGGCCAATCTCAACCGGCAGCGCCGTATGATTGCTGGACGCCCCTTGCCCGCTGCGGGCCAGATTTTGGTAGTGAAGGTAGGTTGACTCGTCCACGTCAAAGTAAACGTAAACCGTTTTCTGCGAGACCAGCGTGGTGAGGACGCTGGCGGTGTCGCCCGCAGTCACCAGGTTCCCGCTGGTGATCAGCGCCCGGCTGGCGCGACCGTCGATAGGCGCGGTGACTTTGGTGAAGTCCAGGTTGAGCTGCGCGGCGTCCACTGCCGCCTGCGCGGCGCGAATATCGGCCTGCGCCTGAGTGGCGGCCGAACGACGCTGCTCCCACTCTTCACGGGAGACAACGTTGGTATTGACCAGCTTATCGGTACGGTTAGCCTCACTTTGCGCCAGGCTGGCCTGCGTTTTGGCTCTCGCCAGGTTCGCCTGTGCCTGCTCCAGCGCCGCGCGATAGGTTCGGTCATCGATTGTGAACAGCACCTCGCCCTTCTTCACTTCCTGGCCGTCGGTATAATTCACTTTATCAATGTAGCCGGAAACGCGCGGACGTAGCTGAACGCTCTCTACCGCTTCAATCCGGCCATTAAAGCTATCCCACTGGCTAATGGATTTCACCACCACGTCAGCAGCGCTGACGGCGGGCGCAGGCGGCGCGGCATTTTGCGCGACGCTGTTATCGCATCCGACGAGCAGCACGGAGAGCAACATTACCCCCAGCGCGTTCAGATGAAAGTTACCCCAGGTTTTTTGCTGGCTCATTATTTTTTTCCGGTAATTGTCGCCGCCGGGCAAGACGCAGCAGGAGGCACCGCGCCACTTCCTTTGTCCGGTGGCTGTCTTAAGGCCATTTGTGTCGTTCATCGCCACAAAACTGTAACAGTTGCGAATACACTATCGCGGCGATTGTAGGAAGGCGCTTAACTAAGTGCAAGAATAATTGTTGCACTTTATGTGCTATTTGAGCGAATGTGAAAAGACCTGTTTCGCTCAGGGATTTAAATGCAACAATAAAACTTGCAATTAATACAAAAACGCGCCACCTTTTAATGCAACAGACAAAGATACTTTTAGACAGGCAGCGTGGGGGTAACCAGATGAACACTGGCGCATTTATGCATGATTTACTCGACTGGATCGACAACAACCTGGATAGCCGTCTGGACATTGAGTCCGTCGCCAGACGATCCGGCTACTCAAAATGGCATCTCCAGCGCCTGTTCAAAGAGCATACGGGCTATCCCCTCGCCGGGTATATTCGCGCGCAGAAGCTGCAAAAATCGGTTGAGCGCTTAACCCGCAGCGATGAACCGATTCTGAACGTGGCGATCGCGCTGGGCTTTGACTCCCAGCAGTCCTTCAACCGCAGCTTTAAGCGTCAGTATGGTCAGGCGCCTGGGGCATGGCGGCGGAGCATGGCTGGCCCGGAAACGCAGCAGCTACGCTAGCAATGAAATTGTCACGGATGACATCCTCCCTGCCTGCGTCCCAGGCGATGCCCACCTTCCAGCTGATTGACTCCCCCGCTAGCGGAATAATTGCCAGCTCCGGCGGCGCGATATGCGTCACGCTGGTGGGCAGAATGGCCACACCGATACCCGCAACCACCATCGCGACGATAGTTTGGATATCGTCAGTCAGCTGAGTCGATGAGATGAAAAGGCCGTTGTCATGCAGGAAGCGGTCAATCTGCGCGTTTAAACCCCGCCCTCGCTCATCATACAGCCGTAACAGAGGGCGTTTCGTGAGCCACTCTGCGACAGACAGTGTCGGCGACGCGGCGGGCGCAACCAGAACCAGCCGGTCGGTAAATAACGGCAGGTATTCAAGCGCCACGGGGGGAGGAACCCTGACAAAACCGACCTGTAGCTCATCATTTTGCAATCGCTCGTACTGCTGGAAGGAAGGCAGATCCGTCAATGACATCTCTACTTCCGGATAGTCTCGACGAAAGTCAGCGATACAGCGTGGCGCCAGATAAAAGCTTGAAAGTCCGAACCCGACGGCGATATGCCCCTCCACGCCTTTTGATACCCGCTCAGCATGCTGCATAAATTGCCGGGTCTGCCTGACCACTTTCTCAGCCTCTGGCAGCAAACGCCTGCCGCTCGCCGTCAGTATTGCGCCATGACGACCTCGTGAAAAAAGAGACATATTCACCAGGGATTCGAGGAGATTAATCTGTTTGGTCAATGCCGGCTGTGAGATAAACAGCGCCCGCGCCGCATCGGCATAATTTCCTTTTTCAGCCAGTATCAAAAAGGCCTTTAGCAACCGGGTGTTCATTTTTGCATTCCAGATGGTTATCGAATTCGGAAATGATTTGATTATACAGTTATCGGCAATCGTTATGTAATTCAGTCTCGATGACAACCGGAGACGCATCATGAACGAACTGACATCCTTAAAGGCGGCAACCGTACAGTTTCAGCATCAGGCCAGTAACAAAAAATACAATCTTCTGATAATGGAGAAATTTATTGAACAGGCGGCGCTTGAGCAGGTGAACATTCTCACTTTCCCTGAAATGTGCATCACCGGCTACTGGCATGTCCCAAAGCTCACCGCAGCGGAGGTGTCTGCGCTGGCAGAGCCGGTTGCTGACAGCCCTTCCCTGACGTTAATACGCTCCCTGGCGATAAAACATCAAATGCTGATTGGCGCCGGTCTTATTGAACGCGCCGAAGATGGTCGCCTCTACAATGCGTATGTTGCCTGTATGCCGGACGGCTCAATGCATACGCATCGTAAACTCCATGCTTTTGAACATCCGGCCATCAGCAGCGGGGACAGCTTTACCGTTTTTGATACGCCATGGGGCGTGAAGGTCGGTATCCTGATTTGCTGGGACAATAATCTGGTCGAAAATGTGCGCGCGACGGCGCTGCTGGGTGCCGATATTCTTCTCGCGCCGCACCAGACAGGCGGTACCGATTCCCGCAGCCCTCACGGGATGAAGCCTATTCCGCTGGCACTCTGGGAGGAGCGGGAAACGCGCAAGGAAGAAATTACCGCGGCATTCAAAGGGCCAGGCGGTCGGGAATGGCTCATGCGCTGGCTGCCTGCCCGCGCGCATGACAACGGGTTATTTCTTCTTTTCAGCAACGGTGTCGGTGCCGATGACGACGAAGTGCGTACAGGCAATGCCATGATCCTCGACCCCTATGGCAGGATCGTGAACGAAACCTGGGCGGCTGAAGATGCGATGGTGAGCGCTGAACTCGATTTACGCCTGCTTGCTATGAGCACCGGACGCCGCTGGATGCACGGTCGTCGTCCTGATTTATACCAGATACTGACGCAGCCGCAGGGCTATGAACGTGATGCGATCAGCGCGCGATTTTCGAATGAGCCGCCTGTCCGCTAAAATGTGAGCAATTTTTAGCTGCAACATAAAACCGGAACCGCTATACTGTATGTAATTACAGTATGAGGTGCGCATAATGGCTGTTGAAACAAAATTTGTTGTCGTAAGAAAAGGTGAAGAGAAAATGACATTTGCCAGTAAGAAAGAGGCTGACGCTCACGACAAGCTGCTCGATATGGCAGACGCGTTCACCGACTGGCTGTTGCAAAGCGGAATGCAGATGGATGAAACGCAGGCTGAAAATCTTGGCCTGTATCTCGCCGAGCAGAAAGAAACCGTGCAGCATATTCTGCGTACCAGCAAGCTTCCCGATCTCAACGCCCCAGTTGCAACGGATAAAACAGAATCCGACGCGGCTGACACGAAAAAAATCAGGGCTGTGAAAGCGGCCTGATTGTCATAAAAATCCTCACCGACCCTGGAGCCGTAAGCAGCCATCTGCTTGCGGCTTTTTTAGCCCGAACATGAAAAGAGTAAAGGAGATGACGTGCGGCAAGCAATGAAGGAAAAAATCATCCGGATCTGTGATTCAAAAATCGCCTCTAAGGGAAGCGATGTTGGGCTTTCGTTTTATGCTTTTTTTGCTAATAAAAATGACGATCCTGAACTGCTTATGGAAGTGGCGCACTGGTGGATTATGGAGATGAAGCTGGACCATTTTGAAAAGGCTGAAAAGATCAGAAACCTCGTCTCAGCCCTTTAACACGATAAAGCAGGATGGCCGGCAACATTGCGGGATTTCATCGCTCTGGCCGTCGCAGAACTCCTCTGAGGCCAGTCTGCCAATCGTCGCTGCGCACGTAACGGCTGGGTGCATAGAGGCGACGTATACCGTCCTGCTCTCATCAGCAAAACCAAGTACCGGATACCCATCCTGAATAACAGGACGCTCTCCTGTTGAGTACTGGATCAGAGCAGCCGACTCTGCGCCCGTGAGCCTGTGCCAGTCCGCAAGTGCAGCGCGCCGGATAAGCACGTCGGTCGCATCATCTTCACTACACCGGTTAGCCAGCCAAACGCGCTACCGGTTGCACCTGACGCAGGCATATCCTGTTCAACGAGGGTGACGTCAAATATGGGAAGAGCAGTGATCATCTACAAATCAGCATTTAACAGCAAACCACGTGCACGCTGACTTGATTTAAAAATATTGTCGCGTACTGGAGATGCGCCTGTATTTACACAGAAGAGCCATTCTTCTGTAGACAATACCGCAGCAAAACGTGATTGCAGAACTACGCTGAATACACGATGTATTTCCTCCGCACTCGCGGATCCAGCTTGGTTAGTATATGGAACTGTGCCCGACGCATCATGCAGAAACTCGACCGCAGTCCCGTTATGCAATGCATGATTGATAGTAGACGCATTGCAATTATGGGTCATGTAACCAACTACCGTAAGTGTGTCGATATCGTGCACTTGCAACCATTGAGCAAGGCCAGTTTCTGGATACGCACTCGGCAGTGTTTTGCGAACGTAATGATCACGTGGCCTGGAGGCCACTACAGAATGCAGTTCCCACGAATCACTCCCGATAGCAAACGTTGGTGCGCCTGCCGGCATCGTTTGTTGCACAACAATGATCGGAATACCTGCCGCATACGCTGCATCCATTGCAATTCCAATATTGATAATGCTCTGCCGAGGGTCTGGATACTCAACAGGCAGGTTGCCAGTAAAGTATTCATTCTGTACGTCTATAACGATCAGTGCACGCTGTGGTCTGGTACCGTTGCTCATGAAAAAACTCCTTAATATTGAATGTACGGGCAGTACGGGAACCCATGGACACTATCTTCGTTGAGATATATTCTTTTTGATATTGGCCTGTGAGACATCTTTAGAAATAATTGGGCCATTCGAGGAGAACCCATGCAGCTTAAGGAAATCGTTGTCCTGGCATTTGACAAAATCAGCCCCTTCCATCTCTCAGTACCCTGTCTCGTTTTTGAAAACCGCACGGGATTACCTGAACACAATCTGCGAATATGTGCAGATACACCTGCCCGAGACGGGAGTATTCGTACGACTGCAGGATTTGCAGTACAAACCAGCCTGACATTGGATGATGCGGCCCACGCTGATGTACTTATAGTGCCGTCATGGCGTGATGCCCATGAACGACCACCAAAAACGATGGTGAACGCAGTTAGTGCTGCATACGAGCGCGGCGCTACAGTCGTCGGCCTCTGCCTGGGGGCGTTTGTATTGGCCGAAGCGGGACTTCTGGATAATCGCGAGGCAACTACTCACTGGATTGCCAGGACTGAGTTCTCTAAACGTTACCCGCGTGTCAGGCTATTGCCAGACGCGCTGTATGTTGATTCAGGAAATGGCCAACTCATAACGTCGGCCGGAACTGCAGCAGGTCTGGACTGCTGCTTACATTTGATTAGACGATGGCACGGTGCTGAAGTAGCAAACCGACTGGCACGGCGACTGGTGGTAGCCCCACACCGGCAAGGTGGGCAAAGTCAATATATTGAACAACCTCTGCATGACTCCCCTGGAGGGGATCGTCTATCTGAGCTTTTGAATTGGTTAACGTCTAATCTGGCTGAGCAGCACACTCTCGACTCGCTGGCCGAACGGGTATCCATGAGCCGCCGAAATTTCACTCGCCGATTTCGAGAACTGACAGGAACGACTGTCGGACAGTGGCTGCTGGGGCAACGCCTGGTTTATGCTCAACGTATGCTTGAAACTACACGTCAGCCGGTAGAAATCATTGCACAACGGGCAGGTTTTGGTAGTGCAGTATCTCTACGTCAGCATTTCAATCGGATGTACAGCATATCACCCAGGATTTACCGCAGTATGTTTGTCCATGATGACGACTAACTGGGGAAAACAGGAATCGGCTTCGTAAAAATACCGTACCCTACGGATTACTGGGCTCCAAACTCAGGAAAACCATTCGTGAAGAGTGGAATGAATACGAAGAGCGAGAGGCCCGCACCTCACTCACAACGGGCCTTATCGAGTAGGAGCTTAAGCAAAATGACGAGCTTCAACATGCTGTGCGGCGAAGACTGACTGAGCCGGTCTGCCTGCGGCAGCCGGATAACGGAAATGCAAGCAGTCATTTTTACCCGTTCTGGTAGCTGTTAAAGGTGATCGGTTATGAGAAAATCACTGACGCAAACGGTTGCGTTGATTTGAACCGTTTTCGACACATTATCTATCGCTGTGATGGCGTTGTTGTTTAGCATTTTATTCTTTACGTCTGCTCCCCTGGGGAGACGTCTTTTTTCCCTCGCACTCTTCACAATGACTGCAACCCCAAACGCCCCTGAAAAATCGCCTTTGATACAGAGGCAGTTAAGGGATTAGATATACATCAATGATAGTCTGGCCTTCAGAAGAAAGGGTTTGCGCTCAGGATGGAAGTCAGATGCTGCCATGTTCCGTATTCGCTGCAGGGGAACCTGCTCTGAGTTTGTTTAATCTTTCCACAGTAATAACGTCTCTTTCGCACGGAGCGGGAGGAGCGTAAAAATAACCCTGTATCTCTGCACATCCTTCCTCAAGAATACGATCAAACTGCTCCTGAGTTTCAACACCTTCAGCGACTGTCGTCACGCCAAGACGCTTGCCAAGATCAGCTACAGCTCTAACGACAGCGGCACAGTCTGGCCGAACGACGGCATCTTTAACAAAACTGCCGTCAATTTTGATTTTGTCAAACGTGAACATACGCAGGTGTGCCAGTGATGAGTAACCGGTCCCGAAATCATCCAACGCAACACGAACCCCAAGATCGCGCAAGCATTGCAGGTCTGCGATGATACCGGCTTCCTCATTCAATAATGCGGTTTCTGTAACCTCTATCTCAAGTCGATCCGGAGGAAGACCGGATTCAGCCAGCGCGGCCATTACAGCAGAAGAGATAGTGCCCTTACCAAGTTGCGCTGCTGAAACATTGACGGCTACACGCGCGCCATCTTTCCATTCTCCAGCTTCTGTGCAGGCCTGGCGAAGAACAAAAATACCAAGTATGTCAATCAGATCACTTTGTTCTGCCACGGGTATGAATTCACTGGGCGAAACCCAGCCTCGATCCTCGTAATACCAGCGTATAAGCGCTTCCCGGGAAGTCACTTTACCAGTCACGATATCCGTTATGGGCTGATAAAAAACAAAAAGTCCGTCTTCACTTTCAAGGGTTTTGCGTAACTGACTTTCCAGTAATACGCGTTCATAAATACGGCGTTCTATATCGGGCGAAAACACCCTGAAAGTACCCTTACCCACAGCCTTCGCTGCATAAAGAGCCATGTCAGCCCTGGCCAGTAGAATTTCCCCGGTACTCCCATGACTGGGTGAAGATACAATCCCTATCGATGCGCTAATAGACACATTACGATCTTCATCAAGAAAATAGGGGGCACTCAATTTCTGGATAATCAGGGTAGCGAAAGCTTCCGCATCTGCAATCTCAGCATGGGGGAGTATGATTGCAAATTCATCCCCACCTAATCGGCTAATCGTAATACCAGGGGCAGAGCACACATCCCTCAGCCGACCAGCAACCTTCTCCAGGAGTATGTCACCGGTATGATGGCCCTTCGTATCGTTGATAAATTTGAAACCATCCAGATCGATATACATCAGACAGGTTTGTTTATCAGCTGAAACAAGTGCCGCTTTCAGTTGCTCATGAAATGTAATGCGATTTGCAAGTCCCGTCAGAATATCATAGTGAGCCAGCTGCAGGATGCGCCGTTCTGCCTCCACCTCTTTCGTGACAAGTGCCCATGTCAGCATTGGGCCAAGATAGTCGCCTTTGTCGCTCCGGACAGCCGAGACCTTGAGATCGAGGACCTCAGAACCTAAATTGATACGGGCGTTGTGTGGCAGATTCGAAGGATCAGCAAGGATACGGCGCTGATATTCAGGATGTCGGTGGAATACATCAATAGATGTGCCGATAAGTTCATCAGCCTTAATCGGTAGTAAATGTTCGATCTGAGCAATCAATCGTATCGATGTTGAATTTGCATAATTGATTTTAAGTGTATCAGGTTCAACCGTCATCACTGCGACCGGCATGTCATCAATCATCCGTAATAACCGTAACTGCTCAAGGTTTTTCAAATGATTCTCGGTACGAGCATTGATCATCCGAGTGAAGTCCCGATAGTTGACGTTAATAATGGCCAACATTCCAATCGACACGAGAGCCATGTTAACGGCCATTGCAATAAAAGCAGACTGACCGGTCAGTGAAAAAAATATGACAAAGGCACCATTTACAATGATGGCTACTATAAATGCAGCCGACCGTAGGTGCATCAAACTGAATACACAGGAAATTACAGTTACTGCCATGTAAAAGGCCAGGTGTGATCTGCTATATGCATCACCATATGGGAACAGCATGAAGGACCAGATGGTAAAAGCAATGGCAAAAAAACTGGCAAGATGGTTTGTTCTGCTGAGGGCATACCGGGCAGTTTCCAGTGTCGGCACTGCTTTTCGCCCTTTCCACCAATAGACAATCCGTAGTGCGCAGGCTATGGTCAGAGGGACTGGCAGGCCAATAGTCAACCATGTCGGAGCTGACGAGATGTGCGTACTGACTAACGCCCATGTACTCGACACGAGAATGAAATACATCATCGGTAGCTGCCGTGAAAACGCGTGGTACTGGGCTAAAAGTAATTCTGAATTTTCGGTCGGAACAGATATTAAGTGCTTAATTTTATGAACCAATTCATTTAAGATCATCTACTGCTCCACGTAAAAATATGTCAGCACATTGAATTCCCAATCTTTTTAGAATTAAACACTACTACGTACCCCCCACTTCTGGCTGATATAACATATGATTATATCAAAGAGCTAACAAAGCAAGAGCTGGCTATTCTACTCCCTATTTCAGGTGGTGAAGACTGTTATATTCAACTCGTCATTTCAATGACGTCCGTTGACCTTTCAGAAATGATAAAAATCAGTTTCGGTGATGTCAGATATGGAGAAATGAAAGCGGAGGGTATGCTAAATTGTGTATTTCGCCGTACTGTAGGCTGTCTGTTTTCAGAAGGTCGTGTCACTACGCCCAAGGACGTAGTGAGGGTTTTTCTCAGACCCCATAACCACGTGTAAAGGAATGGCAGGGCTATTCACAATGAAAATTCCCTTCATCCTTTTAACCTTAGTCCGCTATTCGCTGTGAATTCAACGGGTCGATGCAACGCAATCCTTAATCAAGGGGGATGTTGCCATGGAAAGGGGTATGCCATCAGTTGGGGATTGGGGGATTTACGGCTGAGATATCCGGTCTGTAGGCCAGATATCTCAGTTTCAGCGGGCCGCTCCTGGCCAGTATCAGCATTCTTTAAACATCTGAGCTGGGCTTCTGAAAACGGAGTTGACGAAAAACATTCTCTGCGTATAAATTCTGATTGTGATGAATCCCCCTGAGCGGTGGGGCGCATTAACTAACCAGGTTTTGTTAGCTGACATATGCGCGGATCATGGCTACACGTTATGGTTCACCGGGAGGCACCCGGCATCACATCAACACTTCCCATTGCCTGCAGGTACGCATTTAATTTTTAACATGCCTGGTTTATCGCCTGATCAACATATTTCACAGGCGTTTCCCCAGATAAACGGGTGTCGCTCATCCAACATTATCTGTAAAAGCATCAAAAACGCCTCTTATCGAAGAGTATTTTAACGTCATTTTTTATGGCCGGTAACTGACCAGAATGCAGCCTGAACGCTTTCTGGTGAAGTCTTTCCATTTGCAAGCAGAAGCTGAGTAAGGATGCGTGCTTTTGCCGGATTCAGCCCCGAAGAAACAACAAAACCGGCTTTGTTATCATCGACCTCCACGTTACGTTTTACTGCTCCTGTATAGGAGCGCGATGCGCGGACCACGACAAGTCCATGCTCCCGAGCCGCTTTGAGCGCGGCTAACGCTGAGGCGGATGTATTTCCGTCTCCCACGCCGGCGAGAATAATTCCTTTTGCACCATCACGCACCGCATTGTTGATTTGGACATCGTCCATATTACTGTGGGCATAAATGATCTCAACCCGCGGAAGTTTACGGGATGCAGGTAATTGTAGAGACAGACGAGGTTCTGCCGGCACCGGGGTAATATAATGAACTTCTGCCGCATCGACATAACCCAGCGGGCCGGCATAAGGTGACTGAAAAGTAGCCACTCCTGTTGTATCCGATTTCGTGGACCAAATCGGTGACTGGATGGTGTCATTCATCACAATCATCACTCCCCGCCCTTTCGATTGTTTGTCCACAGCTGCATTCACAGATTCAAGCATATTAGAAGGGCCATCTGCACCAGTTGCTGTCGCCGGTCGCATGGCTCCAGTAATAATAACAGGCTGGGGGTGATGTATTACCAGACTGAGGAAAAAAGCTGTTTCTTCAAGAGTATCTGTGCCATGGGTAACAATAATAGCGTCAGCGGCACCTGTACTGAACAGATCGTCGATCCTCTGGACAAGATCAAACCAGATTTTATCATTCATGTCCTGAGAACCAATGGATGCTACCTGGACACTACTAAGCTGGGCTTTTTTATCCAATCCTGGAACAGCTGCAAGCAATACTCTTGGGCTGATGGCGCCGGATGTGTATCCGATAGAGCTGGAGTCTTCACCAGTTCCTTGTCCTGCAATGGTACCGCCGGTAGCAAGAATCATCAATTTAGGCAGCGCTTCACTAGCTTTTTGGTTATATGTAGTTGATGACGGCAAGGCCGTTGTAGCCTGAGAACCTGGGGTAAATAGCGAGGTATATACTAGTGTTAGCGCAAACGCGACAGGATGATTTATAGGCTTGAACATGACTTATTCCTTAGATAAAAGGCAGATACCTTAACTTTTGTCGCCGATACTTTGGCTGGAGCATCATGGGGCATGACAATCGTAGCCGACATACCAGGTAATTTTGCAGACAGAGTGATAGCCTGAGCACGATTGCCGGATGAAAAGTCCAGACTACCGACTGAGCGCTGGCGTTAAAATCACTCATCTATCAATTTTTTCAGCAGATGCAACTGCATCACTATAAGCAAGCAGTGTTATATAAAGACCACCTCATTTATACACACCTTGTCCTTTCACTTCCAGTTCTCACTCTGGAAGACAAGCTTATATTGCGACATATCTCAAAGAAAAATCCCTGGTACATAAATGGGGTTATTTAATCTATGTGATTTATTCCATCCAAAATTTGATACAGAACCCGCTAACGAGTCAAAAGTTATCCCGGTGTTGGTTTTAACATAATTAATGTTATCAACACATAACAAACAGAACCAATGCACGCACAATATTAACAACATTAAAACATCCGCAAGTCAATGTGTTAACAAAAAAGACCGATGTTAAAGTTTAATATGTCAACTATGATTTCTAATAGGATTTGTTAATAAATCACTGTTTTCTTCACTTACATTTAAAAAGACAACGGCCTCGTTGCGGGAGAAATAGATAATGTTGAGTGCCCTGTTCTGGGGTAGCGTCAATTATGTCACATCGACATTTATGAACTTGATTAATCTGAATGCAGACTTGACCATAGTATGATGGCGATCATCGATTTAAATGCTAATTAAAGAGCGTTTATTGCGAAACTTTCTTCATAGGGATTCATTTTTAATACGCTTTTTTTTGCCACAATAACACCCTTTATTTTATACGTTATTTATGAAAAAAAATGAAATTCCTGGCGAAAAAGTGCATGCTGTAGATACACGCAATTACGTCCGCTTTTCTCTCATAGCAGTGCTGACGTTACCTACTCCCTTAACTTTCTCCCAACCCCCCGCCATAAAACCTGGTAGCTATACAAACACACCGGTCTGTTACGTTAATACGTGTTTACCCCTTAACGAGGAAACGCGCATGACACCACACCCGCTACGCCAGATCATTGAATCCTGCGACCACGCCATCACCACCAAAAACTATGACGCCCTGATGGAGTACTACGCCGACGACGCGGCTCTGGTGGTCAAGCCCGGCATGACCGTTAAAGGCAAAGAAAACATCCGCAACGCGTTTATTGCCATCTCTGATTATTTTCAGAACCAGCTGATCGTCGAACAAGGGGAGATGCAGGTGATCGAAGGTGGTGGCAATGCCCTCGTTATCATGGAAACCGTACTGCGTTTTCCTGATGGTCAGGGTGGGATAACGGAAATGTCCCGCCGCGCGACCTATGTTTTTCGGCAGGAAAGCGACGGTCGCTGGCTTTGTACCATCGACAACTCCTACGGTACGTCGCTTCTGGATTCGGTAAACGCATCACGTTAATCACGGCTTCAAAGGGGCGCTACCGCCCCAGCACGCCAGCGCCCTTAGTGTGTAGGGACGCGCGGTTCCTTCACAAACTCAGCCAGCAGCCACACCATATCGTGCAGCAGGCCCGTAAGCTCTTTCGCTACGTGAGCGGGCAGCGTTCCACCCATAACCGCTTGCGTCAGCGCCAGAACATAGTCCACCTGAGTCAGGGTGTCCTGCCAGCAGTCCGGCACGCAGGAGTTCAGTTTCTCACCCATGATCAATTGCGCGATCAGGTCAGGCGGCAGATCGACATCGCAGAGTTCTCTGAGCTTACGCAGAGCGTACAGCAGACGCTCGCAAAGCGTAGTAAACGTCTTCGCATCCTCGATTTCGACCAGCACGCTCACCAGCGCGGCGCAGTTGTCGGCGACGACAAACAGATCGGCATCAGCCGGAAGCGGCCGGGAGATCAGTTGAAGAATGATGTTTTCGTCAGACGGGAGGTAAGTCAGGGTTGGAATAGTAGCCATACAAGGCATCCTTCTATATGCAATTCATTTAACCACCCAGTGAGTTCCTACGCTCGGGGGGTAGCGCTGACAGAGGTAGGAATACCGCCCATATAGAAAAACGGCCAGCCTTACGGCTGCTCCGCCAGCGCCACCGCAATTGTAGCGGGATCGGTGCTGCCGCGACATACGAAATGTCACTATATGGTAGATACGGGTTCCTACGCCCGATTGCGGATATGCCGCAATGCAGGCACTTTACGACCCCGATCGGTTGAAGAAAAGACATAAACCTGAATTTAACGCGGTTAATTTGCGGTTTGCGAGTCGCCTTCCAGAAACGTTCGGTTGAACCGGGCAAAGCACTGCCCCCCAAATTTTGCTCCAACCTTCCCCGTGCAACTGGTGTATTGTTTTTAGACAATTCAATCCTCTAAAGGACACCTGCACAATGATCACCATCCTCGGCAAAACCACCTCCATTAACGTGCGTAAAGTGCTCTGGACCTGCGAAGAAGCCGGCCTCGCGTATCAACAGGAAGATTACGGCAGCGGTTTTGCCTCAACGGAAACGGATGCCTTCCGCGCCCTGAACCCCAACGCCATGGTGCCGGTGCTGATTGATGACGATTTCGTGCTGTGGGAGTCCAACGCCATCTGCCGTTATCTGACGCGCAAGGCCGGACGTCACGATCTGCTGCCCGCAGATCCGCAGGCCTGCGCCAACATTGAGCGCTGGATGGACTGGCAGGCAACCGAATTCAATAACGCCTGGCGCTATGTCTTCCCGGCGCTGGGGCGTAAAAACCCGGACTTTAACGATCCTGAGCGCATTGCGGCGGGAATAAAAGAGTGGAACCACTGCATCACCATTCTGGAAAACCAGCTGCAGCGCACCGGCGCCTTTGCGGCAGGCGAGACGTTTACCCTTGCGGACGTGGTGCTTGGGCTGTCGGTGAATCGCTGGAAGATGACGCCGTTTGATAAGCCCGACGTGCCGGCAATTGAGGCCTGGTTTGAACGACTTAACCAGCGCCCGGCGTTTTTGCGTCACGGCAATAACGGCATGATATAGAGTATTTACGCCCCCATGTTGAGCAAGGATATTTTATTTAATTACTAAACCCTGAAACGTGTCAGAGGGAATAATAATTAAGCCATATCCTGGACAGCCCGTTGCACCGCTTTGCTAGCCTGACTATTCAGGCAACGCTCAACCTGGAGGTATTCTTGCTGATTAGACTCAAGAAAGAACGAACGCATAAGGAGGATCGCCGGCTTGCTCTCTGGCTGGCGACCTCGGCAGGTTTGCTGAATGCCATCGCCCTCGGGGCATTTGGTTTTTTCCCCTCACACATGACCGGCAACACCTCACAGTTATCCAGCGAAGTTTCTTCTACCGACCTGAGCGATATTATTTTCTTCGGCTCGATTATTCTCTCCTTCGTCGCAGGCGCCATTATTGCGCGCACGATCGTGATATGGGGCATTATCCATAACGTCAGGCTGATTTTTTGCCAGATCCTGTTTGTCGAGGGGATATTGCTGACCGGCGTCTCCTTCTACGAGATGTATTTTCACGCCCTCACCAGCAACCGCGAGATTATTCTTTTTCTGTGCGGCCTGATGGGCATTCATAATTCCACTTCCACGCAGCTTTCCGGCGGACGGGTGAGATCGACGCACATTACCGGCACGCTGACGGACGCGGGGATATCCCTGGCCTCCGTACTGGTGGCGATGCTGCGAAGGGATTACTCCAAAGATACGGCGGCACAAAAAAGTCAGCTGAAAACCCACTTAACCACCCTTTTCTCGTTTATTACGGGCGGTATCGCGGGGCTGCTGCTGTTCAGATGGATCGGGTTTAACGCCATGCTGGCGCTCGGGTTGATGCTCGCCGTTGTCGCTATTGTTTCAATTATCACCGTCTCGACGCGGGTTCGACGGGTTCGCGCCTCTCTATGAAGATAATGACCTGTATTGGGCGTAAGAGCTCTTTAGAGGTGACGTTGTCACATCTAAAAAATCGCTTTAGGACTATTCTGCCTGCCCATCAATCAGCCCTTACGCCATAAGGCTTAACACCAGGTTGTCACTGTTTTCATAGGGTTACTGATTTTACCCCTTCGCTGGAACCCTTCCCAAACGCTTGCTATAGGTGAAATACCCCTGCCGAAACATGGCATAACAACAGGCAACCGGTGGTTGCTATAACGCATGCGCACAGGGAGACACACCGCAATGCACCCATTACTCAAACGTTCGCTGCTGTTTGTCGGCGCCATTATCGTGGTCCTCGCCCTCCTCGTCTGGGGTATCGGGATAGAGACGATAAAGGCGCGCCAGGTTGACCTGGTCTATCTCGGGCAACAGCACATGATTCTGGTTTTCTCATCCATGTTTTTTGCCCTGCTGGTGGGCATCCCAGCCGGTATTCTGCTGAGCCGCCCGGCCGCGCGGGGTATCGCTGAATATGTGATGCAAATCTTCAACGTCGGCAACACGCTGCCGCCGCTGGCCGTTCTGGCGCTGGCGATGGTTGTGATTGGCATTGGCGATACGCCCGCCATCATCGCCCTGTTCCTCGCCTCGCTGCTGCCGATAGTGCGTAACACCTACGCCGGGCTGTGCTCGGTCCCGCCGTCGCTGCTGGAAGCGGCAAACGGCATCGGGATGACCAAATGGCAGCGCCTGCGTCAGGTTGAGCTGCCAGCCGCCTGGCCGGTCATGCTCTCGGGGATCCGCATCGCCACCGCCATTAATGTCGGTACCGCACCGCTGGCGTTCCTGATTGGCGCCAGCAGCTACGGCGAGCTGATTTTCCCCGGTATTTACCTGAACGATTTCCCGACCCTGATCCTCGGCGCAGCGGCCACCGCCCTGTTCGCCCTGATCCTCGATACCCTGCTGGCGGCGCTGGGTCGCGCGATGAGTCCCCATCTCGCTCGATAACAATAACAAGGAGCTTTTATGAGACTGTTTTCCGGCCTGACGGCGCTGTGTGCCGCGGCGCTGTTCACCAGCCAGGCGATGGCGGCCCCGCTGATTCTGGCGACCAAGAGCTTTACCGAGCAGCACATACTCTCGGCGATGACCGTGCAGTACCTGCAAAAGAAAGGTTTTCAGGTCCAGCCGCAAACCAACATTGCCACGGTGATCTCCCGCAACGCGATGATCAACAAGCAGATTGACATGACCTGGGAATACACCGGCACGTCGCTGATCATCTTTAACCACATCAACAAGCGCATGTCGCCGCAGGAATCCTGGGAGACGGTAAAACGCCTGGACGCGAACCACGGTCTGGTCTGGCTCAAACCCGCAGACATGAACAACACCTACGCTTTCGCCATGCAGCGCAAGCGCGCCGAGGCAGAGCATATCAATACCATGTCGGAGATGGTGGCGAAGATTGAGCAGGTCCGTAAAACCAACCCGGACAAAAACTGGCTGCTGGGCTTAGACCTGGAGTTTGCCGGGCGCAGCGACGGCATGAAGCCGCTTCAGGCGGCCTATCAGATGGACCTGGACCGCCCGCAAATTCGTCAGATGGACCCCGGCCTGGTCTATAACGCGGTGCGCGACGGCTTCGTTGACGCCGGTCTGATCTACACGACCGACGGGCGCGTGAAAGGCTTCGATCTCAAGGTACTGGAAGATGATAAAGGCTTCTTCCCGAGCTACGCGGTGACGCCGGTGGTGCGGAGGGACACGCTGGAGGCCAACCCCGGTCTGGAAGAGGCGCTCAACACCCTCTCGGCCCAGCTCAACAACGACGTTATCACCGAGCTGAACAAAAAGGTAGATATCGACCATCAGTCACCGCAGCAGGTCGCCCGCGATTTCCTGCGTAGCAAACAGCTGCTGTAGGAGGCGCTATGGAGACGATTCACTACATTCTGGACAACTGGGATTACCTCTTAACCCTGACGCTGCAGCACCTGTGGCTGGTGGCGCTGGCAGTTGGTTTAGCCATCATCATCGGCGTACCGCTGGGCATTCTGATTGTCCGCCACAAGTGGCTGGCAACGCCGGTGCTGGGGATAGCCACCATCGTGCTGACCATTCCGTCCATCGCCCTGTTTGGCCTGATGATCCCGCTGTTTTCGCTGATCGGTCAGGGTATCGGTGCCCTGCCTGCAATCACCGCTGTTTTTCTCTACTCATTGCTGCCGATTGTGCGTAATACCCATACGGCGCTCGACAGCCTGCCGCCAGGCCTGCGCGAAGCCGGGCGCGGCATCGGCATGACCTTCTGGCAGCGCCTGCGCTGGGTTGAGATCCCGATGGCGCTGCCGGTGATTTTCGGCGGGATCCGCACCGCCGTGGTGATGAATATCGGCGTAATGGCGATTGCCGCCGTGATCGGCGCGGGCGGTCTGGGCCTGCTGCTGCTCAACGGCATCGGCGGAAGCGATATTCGCATGTTGATTGCGGGCGCGCTGATGATTTGTCTTTTAGCGATTGTGCTCGACTGGCTGCTGCACCGTCTGCAGGTGGTTCTGACTCCAAAGGGGATTCGATAATGATAAAACTGGAAAACCTCACCAAACAATTTTCACAGAAGCACGGCCAGACCGTTAAGGCCGTCGATAACGTCAACCTGAACGTGCCCGAAGGGGAAATGTGCGTCCTGCTCGGCCCGTCCGGCTGTGGGAAGACCACCACCCTGAAGATGATTAACCGCCTCATTACCCCAAGCAGCGGGACAATCCTGATCAACGGTGAAGACACCAGCGGGATGGACACCGTCACCTTGCGCCGCAACATCGGCTACGTGATCCAGCAGATTGGCCTGTTTCCGAACATGACCATCGAAGAGAACATCACCGTCGTGCCGCGCATGCTGGGCTGGGATAAAGCGCGCTGCAAAACCCGCGCCGAAGAGCTGATGGATATGGTGGCGATGGATCCGCACAAGTTCCTCAACCGCTACCCGCGCGAGATGTCCGGCGGCCAGCAGCAGCGTATCGGCGTGATCCGCGCCCTGGCGGCGGATCCTCCGGTGCTGCTGATGGATGAACCCTTCGGCGCGGTGGACCCGATCAACCGCGAGGTGATCCAGAACCAGTTCCTGGAGATGCAGCGCAAGCTGAAAAAAACCGTCATGCTGGTGAGCCACGATATCGACGAAGCCCTGAAGCTCGGCGACCGTATTGCGGTATTCCGTCAGGGCAAAATCGTGCAGTGCGCCAGCCCGGATGAGCTGCTGGCGAAACCGGCGAATGAGTTTGTCGGCTCGTTCGTCGGCCAGGACCGGACGCTGAAGCGCCTGCTACTGGTATCGGCGGGCGACGTCACCGACCAGCAGCCGACCATTACGGTGCGGGGCTCTACTCCGCTTCCCGAAGCCTTTGCGATCATGGATGATAATGACATTCGTGCCGTGACGGTGGTCGACGAGCACGGCAAACCGCTGGGCTTTGTGAAGCGTCGCGAAGCGCGTAACGCCAGCGGTACCTGCGCCGACATCCTGCATCCGTTCCGCATGACCGGCAAGGCGGAAGACAACCTGCGCGTGGTGCTTTCACGTCTGTATGAGAGTAATACCAGTTGGATGCCAATCGTGGATGAGGACGGTCGCTACAACGGCGAAATTTCGCAGGACTATATTGCCGAGTACCTGAGCTCCGGGCGTACGCGTCGGGCGCTGAATATTCATAGCGACAGCTAACCTTTCTGGCCGGGCATCGCCCGGCTTTTTCGCACGCATACCTTTTGCTAACCCCGCGATTTCCCGCCACAATATTGTATTGTCCCCGTTTAATCGCGACTCATGCAACGTCTTCATACGTACCCCGACATCCGCGCGATGTTTCGCCGACTGCTGATTGCCACCGTCACCGGCGTGCTGGCCGCGCTGGCCGTGGCGGTATTCCGCCACAGCATGTACCTGCTGGAGTGGCTGCTTCTCAGCAACGACAGCGGCAGCCTGGTGAATGCCGCCGAGTCGCTCTCGCCCTGGCGGCGCGCGCTGACGCCAGCGCTGGGTGGGCTGGCCGCTGGGCTGCTGCTCTGGGGATGGCAGCGTCTGACCGCCCAGCGGCCTCATGCCCCCACCGATTATATGGAAGCGCTGGAGACCGGTGACGGCCAGTTTGACTACGGCGCCAGCCTTGTGAAATCCCTTGCGTCGCTGCTGGTCGTGGCCAGCGGAAGCGCAATCGGGCGTGAAGGGGCGATGATCCTGCTTGCCGCCCTCGCCGCCTCCCTTTTCGCCCGGCGCTTTACGCCCAAATCCGAATGGAAATTATGGATAGCCTGCGGCGCCGCCGCCGGGATGGCCAGCGCCTACCATGCTCCCTTAGCCGGAAGCCTGTTCATCGCTGAGATTCTGTTTGGTACGCTGATGCTGGCCTCGCTCGGCCCCGTGGTTATCGCGGCAGTGGTGGCGCTTCTCACCACGCAGCTTCTGGCACCGGGCGCCGCTACGCTCTATGCGGTCCATCTGAGCGGCATTCTCACCGCGGCCGATTATGCCCTGCTGGTTGCGATGGGGCTGGTGGCGGGTCTCTGCGGACCGCTGCTGATGTGGCTGATGGCGTTTAGCCATGGCCTTTTCCTGCGCCTCAAGCTTTCGCCGCCGTGGCAATTAGCGCTGGGCGGTGCGATCGTCGGGCTGCTGTCTCTCCTGACGCCGAAGGTATGGGGGAATGGCTACAGCGTGGTTCAGGCTTTTCTGCTCGCGCCGCCGCTGCTGTCGGTGATTGCCGGGGTGTTCATCTGTAAGCTGCTGGCGGTACTGGCAAGCAGCGGATCGGGCGCGCCGGGCGGGGTGTTTACGCCCACGCTGTTTGTCGGTCTGGCAACAGGCATGCTGTTTGCGCAGCTGTTCGCGCTGTGGCTACCGGGTTCTGAGACGGCGATCCTGCTGGGGCTGGCAGGGATGGCAACCCTACTTGCCGCGACCACGCATGCGCCCATTATGTCTGCGCTGATGGTCTGTGAAATGACCGGGCAGTATTTTTTACTGCCCGGCTTGCTGGTCGCCTGTGTGGTGGCGTCCGTATTGTCGGGGACGTTACGCCACGACTCGATCTACGGTCAACACGCCACCGAGGGCAGAGAGATCGATGTACTGCGCTAGCTCGCGCTGCTCGGCGCGTGGCAGATAAGGCAGCTCGCCCACCAGCGGTCCGGGCAGCTTGGTGCTCAGCACATCGATGATCTCCGCGTAGTGCGCCAGGCCCGGGTTGATGCGGTTTGCCACCCAGCCGATCAGCGGCAGGCCGTCATTGGCGATCGCCTGCGCCGTCAACAGCGCGTGGTTGATGCACCCTTCCTGGATCCCCACCACCATCACCACCGGAAGCTGCTCCTGCACGACCCATTCAGACAGCGGGCGCAGGTCATTCATCAGGCTGCGCCAGCCGCCCGTCCCTTCAACCACCACGTGGTCAACCTTCTCGCTCAGGTTCGCCAGGCCATCGGACAACAGGGGATAATTAATCAGGCCGCTGTGCGCTACGCTGCTCTCCTCTTCGCTTAACGCAATGGGATTGACCGCGTGATAAGGCAGTTCCAGTGACGAGACGCTTTGCAGCACCAGGGCGTCTTTATTACGCAATCCCTCTGGCGTCTCTTTACTGCCTTTTGCGACCGGTTTGTACCCTGCCACGCGTTTACCGCTTGCTGCCAGCGCCTGCAGCAATGCGCGGGATACGACGGTCTTGCCGACAGAGGTATCTGTACCAGTAACAAAGAAACGCTTAAGCATGACTCACTCCACCTCTTGGGTATGCTTCGAAAATATAAACCAGGTAAATAATTCAGTGGAGGAAGTCTACGGGATGCGTGCGCTACCCGGCTTGAGATAGCGCAATTTTTCTTACATCTGCGGAAAAGAGTTAACCTTGTAACAGGCGGATCAACAGCGAGCCGTTATACATGGCATCTTTGACCAGCGCCGCGCCTGCCATCGTACCCTTGTTGGAAAACTGGGTGCTTTCTACCACGATATTCTTGCTGTAGGCGGGAAGCGACTGCTGATGGATACAGGCCGAGATCGCCGGGAAAAGGATCTCCGCCGCCTGGCTCAGCGGTGAGCCAATGAGGATTTTTTGCGGGTTGAAGAGGTTCACCATAATGGCCAGAATGCGGCCAACATTATTCCCCACCCCGGTAATAATGTCCTTCGCCAGCAGATCGCCCTCGCGCGCAGCGGCGCAGAGGGAATCCACCGTTAGGGGTTGTCCGTGTAGCGAGGAGCTCATGGACTGACTGAGCCGGACCTGCGCCAGCTCGAGCACGCTTTCCACGCTGGCAATGGTCTCCAGACAGCCGTGGTTCCCGCAGTAGCAGCGCTTGCCGTACGGGTCGACCTGGGTGTGGCCAATTTCCACCAGGCTGCTGCTTCCGGCGTGGAGAAGACGTCCGTCGGTGATCACGCCCGCCCCGACGTTATGGTCGATGACCACCTGAATCACATCTCGCGCACCGCGCGACGCGCCAAACAGCGCCTCCGCCATCGTCCAGGCGCTGATATCATGCTGAATATAGACCGGCACGCCGGTATGGTTTTTCAGCACCTCGCCCAGGGGCATCTCTTTGACGTCGTCATAAAACGGCATGCGGTGAACAATACCGTTTTCGGTATCAATAATCCCCGGCATGGTGATGGCAATCGCCGTTAAGCGTTCAAGCCGCTGCTGATGGCGGATAAAGAAGTGATCGATGTGCGAGACAATCGCGTCGAGGAGCGGTTCCTCCGCGTTGAGCGGCAGTTCAAGGCGGTCTTCCACCACCAGCTTGCTGCTCAGGTCGCGCAGCGCAAGGAAGATCTCCCCCCGGCTGATGCGCAATGACAGGTAGTGCCATGCTTCCGTTTCAACCACCAGCCCGACTGCCGGACGGCCACGGCTGCCCGGCTCCTGAATTTCCGTCTCCTGAACCAGGTGCGCTTCCAGCATCTCGCGGACAATCTTGGTGATACTGGCAGGTGCCAGTTGTGCCAGGCGCGAAAGATCGATACGCGAAACCGGACCAAGCTGATCAATCAGGCGATACACCGCGCCAGCGTTGGTCTGCTTAATCTGATCGATATGCCCTGGCTGACTATCAGCAACCACCTCGTACTCCCTTATTTTCGAGCTTCGAAATAAACTGTTTGCTATGGTGAAGCACTTCCATGTCCGTCGTCAAATATTTACTTAGCCATGTGATTTACCGCACATTTTTACCCCCTTTTCCCTGGAAATGCCGCCCGGCAGAGGCGCTAATTAGCTGCTGTTTGAAGCGCTGAGCGGCATGGCCCTGCTCGTGATGTTTTGACCAGACCAGCCACATCTCTGAAATGGCATCCTCTTCGGCGATGGTTACCCAGCGCATTTCGCGCAATTGTACCCGTTTAAAGGAGGCCGGAAGAATAGACACGCCCAGACCGGCCGCGACCAGGCCTATAATGGTCATCGCTTCCCCGACTTCCTGGGTGATGACCGGGGCAAGATCGTAGCGACGCATCAGTCCCAGGATATCGTCATACAGACCCGTCCCGACCTGGGGGTCAAAAAAGACAAACGGCTCTTTTGCCAGATCTGCCAGCGAGACCGCCGGACGCGACGCCAGCGGGTGATCGTGTGGGATCATAGCCATCAGCGGCTCGCGCAGGATCACCTCCCACGCCAGCGTGTCCGGCAATTGGGTGTTACGCATCAGCCCCAGATCCAGCGAACCTTCATTCAGCGGCGCAATCTGCTCCCGGGTGTTGATTTCGCGCGTCTGAATATGAACATCCGGAAAGTGACGACGGAATGACGATAGGGTCTCCGAGACGGCGCTGATAAACGGCGCGGACGAGGTAAACCCGATTCGCAGCTCTCCGGCTTCCCCGAGATAGAGCCGTTCTGCGCGAGCAGCGGCGTCATCGACCATGCTCAGGATTTGTCGGCTGTCGATCAGGAACTGCTTACCCGCCGCCGTCAGGCTCACGCTGCGGTTGGTGCGGGCCAGAAGGCGTGCCCCGACCTGCTGTTCCAGGATCTGAATCTGCTGGCTTAGCGGTGGCTGAGAGATATTCAGCCGTGCCGCCGCGCGGCCAAAATGCAACTCTTCGGCGACGGCGACAAAGTAGCGAAGATGACGCAGCTCGATATTCATATTTTTAAAGTATCATTTGAGATTATTAATATATTAGACAGAATATTTACATTTTCCTACCCTGAACATGTGGTCATACCCGTCACCAGAAATCACGGGGATGTTTAAGCAAGGAAACTGTGTGAGTCGTACAACTACTATTGATATCGATCCGGCAAGAGATATCAATGATTTACCCGCAGCACCGCAGCCGGTCCAGTTCATTAAACGTGGTACCCCCCAATTTATGCGCGTCACGCTGGCGCTCTTTTCCGCCGGTCTGGCGACCTTCGCCCTGCTCTATTGCGTTCAGCCGATCCTGCCCGTCCTCTCTCATGAGTTTGGCGTATCGCCTGCCAACAGCAGCATTTCCCTCTCCATTTCTACCGGCATGCTGGCGATTGGCCTGCTCTTTACCGGGCCGCTGTCCGACGCCATTGGCCGTAAACAGGTGATGGTGACCGCGCTGATGCTGGCGTCGGTCTGTACGTTACTCTCGACCATGATGACCAGCTGGCACGGTATTCTGGTGATGCGCGCGCTGATTGGACTCTCGCTCAGCGGCGTGGCGGCGGTCGGGATGACCTATCTCAGCGAGGAGATCCACCCGAGTTTTGTTGCCTTCTCTATGGGGCTTTACATCAGCGGGAACTCGATTGGCGGAATGAGCGGACGCCTGCTGAGCGGGGTCTTCACGGACTTCTTTAACTGGCGTATTGCGCTGGCGGTAATCGGGTGTTTTGCGCTGGCATCAGCCCTGATGTTCTGGAAAATTCTGCCGGAATCGCGCCATTTCCGCCCGACCTCTTTGCGCCCAAAAACGCTGTTTATCAACTTCCGCCTGCACTGGCGTGACAAAGGGCTGCCGCGCCTGTTTCTAGTCGGCTTCCTGCTGATGGGCTCCTTCGTCACGCTGTTTAACTATATTGGCTACCGCCTGATGCTCTCGCCGTGGCATCTGAGCCAGGCTATCGTCGGTTTGCTCTCGGTTGCTTATTTGACCGGAACGTGGAGCTCACCGAAGGCCGGGGCGATGACCGCACGCTATGGGCGCGGCCCGGTGATGCTGTTCTTCACGGCGGTGATGCTGGTCGGCCTGCTGCTGACGCTCTTCTCCTCCCTGTGGCTGATTTTTGCCGGAATGCTGCTCTTCTCCGCGGGGTTCTTCGCCGCCCACTCGGTCGCCAGCAGCTGGATTGGCCCGCGCGCGCGTCGCGCCAAAGGTCAGGCATCGTCGCTGTATCTGTTTAGCTATTACCTGGGTTCCAGCATCGCGGGGACGCTCGGCGGCGTGTTCTGGCATAACTACGGCTGGAACGGCGTGGGCGGGTTTATCGCGCTGATGCTGTGCGCGGCGCTGCTGGTGGGCACCAGTTTGCATAAACGTCTGCATTAACATTCCAGCGCCTTCATGTTTAAATCAAGCCGATGCTAATTTCTGTCATCGGCTGATTCAGACACGAGGACTTCATGAAAAACAATAACTACCAACAACTCACCCGCACCTTCCAGCGTCTCTCCCGCTTCTCGCACCTCTCCTCCATCGCCAGCTGGGACATGTTCACCATGATGCCGCCAGGCGGCAGCGCCGCGCGCGGCGAGGCGCTGGCGGAGATGAGCGTCCTGCAACACCAGATCCTGACCGATAAAAAAGTCGGAGACCTGTTAGCGGCGGCGGCAGGTGAAGATTTAAATGACGTCGAACAGGCCAACCTGCGCGAAATGACGCGCCACTACCAGCAGGCCACCCTGCTGCCGGAATCGCTGGTAGAAGCCAAATCCCTCGCGGGGAGCAGGTGTGAACACGCCTGGCGCACGCAGCGCCCAGCCAACGACTGGCAGGGTTTCTCCGCTAACCTGAAAGAGGTGGTCAAACTCAGCCGCGAAGAGGCTCGCCTGCGGGCTGAAGCCAAAGGCTGTACGCCGTACGACGCGCTACTGGATATTTTTGAGCCCGACATGACCAGCGCGCGTCTGGACGTTCTGTTCGGCGGTATGAAGTCCTGGCTACCGGACCTGCTGGCAAACGTGGTGGAAAAACAGGCTCAACGGTCGTTTATTCCCCCGCAGGGTCCCTTCCCGACGGCAACCCAGCGTGAGCTGGGCCTGGAAGCCATGAAGATGCTCGGCTTCGATTTTAACGGCGGCCGCCTGGACGTCAGTGCGCACCCGTTCTGCGGCGGCGTTCCGGAGGACGTGCGCATCACCACGCGCTATGACGAGGATGAACTGCTCAGCGCGCTGTTTGGCGTGATCCACGAAACCGGACACGCCCGCTACGAACAAAACCTGCCGCGCGCGTGGGCAGGACAGCCGATTGCCCTGGCGCGCTCAACCGCGATCCATGAATCACAGAGCCTGTTCTTTGAAATGCAGCTGGGACGCAGTGAAGCCTTCCTCAAGCATCTTCTCCCTGCGGTGCACGCCCGCTTTGGCAGCCAGGCGGCGTTCAGCGAAGAGAACTTTATTGCCTGGAACCAGCGCGTGAAGCCTGGCTATATCCGCGTCGATGCGGACGAAGTGAGCTACCCGGCACACGTGGTGCTGCGCTATGAGATTGAGCGTGCGCTGATCAACGGCGAGATCGAGGTGGACGATATTCCTGCACTGTGGGATGAGAAAATGCAGGCCTGGCTCGGGTTATCCACCAAAGACAACTACCGCAACGGCTGTATGCAGGATATCCACTGGACCGACGGCGGTTTTGGTTACTTCCCGTCCTATACGCTTGGCGCTATGTATGCCGCCCAGCTGTTCCATGCCGCCAGGATTGCCCTGCCGGGTCTGCAGGCCTCCATCTCTGAGGGCGATTTTTCCGCACTCTTTGAGTGGCTGCGTCAGAACATCTGGCAGCACGGCAGCCGCTTCAGCACGTCGCAATTAGTCACCCAGGCGACGGGCGAGGACCTGAATATCCGTTACTTCCGCGAACATCTGACCTCGCGCTATTTGTAATCTGCATCGCCGGGGGGAACCCCGGCAATGTACATATGGTTACACGCCGATACCAATCACTCACGGAAACCTCGAATTTACAGGGATATAGTTATTTCAACGGCCCCGCAGTGGGGTTAAATGAAAAACCAAATTCGAGGGTATGAGAATGAATAAAGTATTAGCTCTGGTTGTTGCCGCTGCTATGGGTCTGTCTTCTGCTGCGTTTGCTGCTGACACTACCGCAACTGCTGCACCGGCTGCCGCACCTGCTGCAACCACCACCGCTGCGCCAGCAAAAGCGGTTCACCATAAGAAACATCATAAAGCTGCAGCGAAAAAAGAAGCCGCTGCACCAGCAACCGCAGCGCCAACCGAGCAGAAAGCTCAGGCTGCCAAAAAGCACCACCACAAGAAAGCCGCTAAACCGGCTGTAGAGCAGAAAGCTCAGGCTGCTAAAAAGCATCACCACAAAAAAGCTGCTAAACCAGCTGTAGAACAGAAAGCTCAGGCTGCTAAAAAACATCACCACAAAAAAGCTGCTAAACCAGCTGTAGAACAGAAAGCTCAGGCTGCTAAAAAGCATCACAAAAAAGCAGTAAAACACGAAGCTGCTAAACCAGCTGCACAGCCAGCTGCGTAAGAGTACAAGCTTAACCGTGCCCTTCGGGGCACGTTGGTAAACCGGCGCTGAACCGGAACAGGTTCCGCGCCGTTTTTTTTATCCGGAGGGCGTATGCTGCGACGCTATCGGTTTGAGCTGATTCTGATCCTGCTTATTTTATGCGCGCTCATCGCAAGCCATTTTTATCTTTCCTGATTGTAGCACGCTGATTTTACTCCCACTTTAGCGCTGTCCCGTCTATAGTATTTTCATAGGGTTCACTTTTAATAATCATAATTACCCCCACCAGAGTGTGATATGCGTAAATCTGTTGTGTTGTTACTGGGAACGTTTGGTCTTTTTTCTGGATTCTCACATGCGGATGATGGCGGTGATGACACCATTAGCGCGAAAGAGCTAAAGACGCTTTTTTTCGGTCATGACGATCGTACGCGCGTCGCCGATCCCACCCAGGCCCCCTGGGATGCAATAGGTCAACTGGAAACCGCCAGCGGTAATTTATGTACTGCGACGTTGATCACTCCGCAGCTTGCCCTGACGGCAGGCCACTGCCTGTTAACGCCGCCAAACGGCAAGCCGGATAAAGCGGTTGCCCTGCGGTTTGTGTCGCAAAAAGGGACCTGGCGCTATGAAATCCACGGCATTGAAGGCCGGGTTGACCCGTCTCTCGGCAAACGTCTGAAACCGGATGGTGACGGCTGGATAGTGCCGCCGGCGGCCGCCTCATGGGATTTTGGGCTGATCGTTTTGCGCTACCCGCCTTCAGGCATTACGCCGCTGCCGTTATTTGACGGCGACAAAGCCGCACTCACCGCCGCGCTGAAAGCCGTCGACCGCAAAGTGACGCAGTCGGGCTATCCTGTCGATCATCTGGATACGCTTTATACACATACCGACTGTATTGTGACGGGCTGGGCGCAAAACAGCGTGCTTTCGCATCAGTGCGATACGTTGCCGGGTGACAGCGGTTCACCGCTGATGCTGAAAACGGAAAACGGCTGGCAGCTGATCGGTGTCCAAAGCTCTGCCCCGGCGGCAAAAGACCGATGGCGCGCCGATAACCGGGCCCTGTCCGTTACCGGTTTCCGCGACCAGCTGAAAGCGCTGGCGCAGCAGTAAATCAGCAGCGTCTGACCTTACGTAACGCTCTGATTGACTCAATCGGCATCGGCTGGCTGAACCAAAAACCCTGCAGTTGATCGCAGCCAGCCAGCCGCAGCAGTTTCATTTGCTTCTCGGTTTCCACCCCTTCAGCCACCACCGCCATGCCCAGCGCATTGGCGATCCGCACCGTGCCGCTCACCAGCGCGGCCGCCTGTTCATCGTGGTCCACCAGCCCGGCCAGGGATTTATCGATCTTGATGGTGTCGAAGTTAAAACGCCGCAAATAGCCGATGCTGGAATAGCCGGTACCAAAGTCATCCAGCGCCACCGCGGTGCCCAGCGCTTTAAGATTGGCTATCGCCATGCGGGCACGCTCAGGATTTTCCAGCACATAGCTCTCAGTGACCTCAAGCTGCAGCCGG
The DNA here is from genome assembly GCF_043974075.1 of Enterobacter sp. ECC-019. Classification (NCBI taxonomy): domain Bacteria; kingdom Pseudomonadati; phylum Pseudomonadota; class Gammaproteobacteria; order Enterobacterales; family Enterobacteriaceae; genus Enterobacter; species Enterobacter sp. ECC-019. Next base: position 2,821,805 of record NZ_CP143759.1, on the reverse strand, counting down.
TGGGCCGGGAAACGGGTGCTCTCCAGCACGCTGGCCACTTTTTCTTCGAAGGCAGGATCGCGAAATTGCGCGGGAGAGATATTAACGGAAAGCTTTAATTCACCGTAAGGCTGCAGATCTTCACAGGCCCGCTGCAGCACAAACTGACCCAGTTTGTAAATCAGACCGCTGGTCTCCGCAATGGCGATAAAGGTATCCGGACCAAGCGGCCCCTCCGGGCGACGCGGCCAGCGGACCAGCGCTTCGACGCTGCTCATTGTCTGGCTGCGGGCGTCAATAATCGGCTGATACCAGACCTCAAACTCATCGCGCTCCAGACCGTCACGAATCTGATTTTCAATCGCCAGCTTGCGTTCCCGGACGCTGTTCAGCTCCGCGTCGTAGTGGGTAATACGCCCTTTCCCGCTCATTTTGGCGTGATACATGGCAATATCGGCGCGGCGAAACAGTTCGGAACTGTTGCATTCGGTCAGGGTTCCGCTGGCGATGCCGATGCTGGCACCGATATGGATGGTGCGTTCCCCCAGCTGAACCGGGGTGGTGAGAAAATCCAGCACGGAAACGGCAAAGTCGGTAGCCTGCGCCTCTGCATCATCTCCGCCGATGGTCATGGCAAATTCATCCCCGCCCATGCGCGCCAGCATCCCGCCGGGCGGCACGCGTTCATTCAGCGTTTTCGCTATCGCCACGATAAGATCGTCACCGACGCTGTGGCCGTAGATGTCATTCACATCCTTAAAACCATCGAGATCGATAAATACCACGCTTTTGACGTCGGTATCACCGCGTAAACGCACCCGATCCAGCGCCTCGATGAGCGCGCGCCGATTAGGCAAATGGCTTAGCCAGTCCGTTCTTGCGACCAGACGCGCCTGGCTTTCGCCGCGCGCGAGTTTGTACAACCCCACGCTGCTCACCAGAATAAAAAGCAGGATCAGCGCCGACGCCAGCACCACAATCTGCCTGATATCAGAAGATGCCGCCCGGGCGGCCTGCGCGCCCGGAAGCCGCGCCTGCCAGTTCAGAAATCCGACTAACTCCCCTGCTGCACTGTGCAGCGGCATGCTGCGCTCGTTAATTTTTTTTGGGGTAAAGTGGAGGTTATCGATCTGAAAGGTGCCGCCCAGGTCGGATAGGATTCTGGCGTTCAGATGGCGGGTAATGACCAGATAGCGACGCGTTCCGTCGTGGATCTGTAACCTGCCGACCATCGGGCGAATCAGCCCAATGCCGACAAAGGCCACGCCGGTGCGCGTCTGGCTGATCCCCGCATAGATATTTTTTTCACCCGCGAGCGCTCGCCCGTGCTGGTCGATAAGCGCTTTGAGGCCTCTACCAAAGAAGTCGAGGTTTTTTTCGCCAAAGGGTCGGCTTTGAAACGATCCCCAGAGGACGTTGAAATGCTCATCCAGCACGAAGGTCCCGTCATAGAGGTTATTGATTTTAAAGCCGGTACCCCAGGTGTTGTACAGCCAGTCGGTATCGAGCGTGGGACGGTAGGCCTCCCGCACCGCATCGTCCCAGACGGCGTTATCAAGCACAAGAGAAGAGACGCGGTTAACCGAGGTCTGAATGGCCCCCTGCACGGAAAGCGCCGTGCGGTGTTCATCAATTTCGTTGGTTTTGGTGCTGATAAGATGCAGGGAAAGATAGAGCAGTGCGACGATGGAGATGATTAAGCCGATCCCCGCCATGAAGACCATGGCAAACAACGTTCTCGCATTGGGAATATTGCGCCAGCTTAATGTGCGATACATCAGCCATCCTCTTCATGTTTTGCTTTTCTAAGCGTAATACAGGCAGCGAATTTCGCTGCCTGTAAATCATGGATTGAGGTCTGTCAGGCGAGTTTTATCATGATCATGCCGGCAAGCAGCAGTATAAGCCCCATCCAGCCCTTGTTATTTAAGCGCTGGCCGAAGAGTACCCAGCCTGCGGCCAGCGTGGCGGCGATACCAAAACCACCCCACAGCGCATAGGCCACAGAAAGATCGATCCCTTTTACCGCCTGGGACAGGGCGCTGAACGCCCCCAGCACCGCGGCAATCGACATCAGGCCATAGAGTTTACGGCGAAAACCATCCGAGAATTTCAGCAGAACGTTCGCCAGGATTTCCAGCACGATGGCGAGCCCCAGCCAGGCCGCATGAACCCATTCAAACTGTTGCATGGTTCTGCTCCTTCTGCGGTTTGCCAGGCTTTCGGGTACCGGATTTAATCAGCACAATACCCGCGACCAGCGTCGTTAATCCGGCGACCTTCATTGTTGTTAATGTTTCGTCAAATATCAGCACGCTGAACAGCGTAATCAACAAAATACCGATCCCTTCCCAGAGTGCATATGCGACGCCCAGCGCAATTTTTTTTACCGCAAACGAGAGGAAAATATAAGAAAGCGAAATCATCACCAGCATCAAAATAAAACCGGTGTTGCCATCGCTGACGCTTGCCCACTTCATCGACAGCGTGCCGGTAATTTCAGCGATAATTGCCAGCGCTAATAGGATCCAGTAAAGCATGTTTTTCTCCTGCTTGAGAATATAATCCATCGTGGCCCGCTGCATGCAGCAAACCAAAAAATACGAATTGAAATCAGACAGCTAAGCGCTTAGCGCCAGCTCAGGCAGAAGAAATGACTATAGTGCGGTGCGCCAGTGTTGCTCACCAGAAAGCAGGCAGAAGGAGGTGGAGTATACAGCGGTATTGTTTGAAGAGTACGTCCTGAACATATTGTCCATAAAATTACAATTATCCGCGTTGTTGCTTCTCGTCTTTGCGGATGAAAATTGTCCTCAGTAGTTAAACACACCAAATTTGTATCATAAGCTAGGATTTTACTCAAAGTCTTTGCAATTCTTTACCCATCCCGTTTGATTTTGGTTAGTTTATTGCAACGCCTTTCACCTTTATTATAAATATAAATAAAATTTCGGAGTCACCATGGCTAAACCCATTATTACCCTGAACGGGTTAAAAATTGTCATCATGCTGGGCATGCTGGTGATCATACTGACGGGCGTTCGTTTTGCCGCGGACATTATTGTGCCTTTTATTCTGGCCCTGTTTGTTGCGGTGATCCTTAACCCGCTGGTACAGCGCATGACGCGGCTACGCATTCCGCGCGTGCTGGCCATCACGCTGCTTATCAGCATCATTATTGTGGCGATGGTCTTGCTGGTGGCGTATCTGGGGACCTCGCTAAATGAACTGGCGCGAACGCTGCCGAAGTACCGCTCTTCGCTGGCAATCCCGCTGCTGCAGCTGGAACCCTGGCTGCAGCGCGCGGGTATCGAAGTCTCGGTTGAGGAACTCCTGAAATATATCGACCCCAACGCGGCCATGACGATCGTCACCAGCCTGCTGGCGCAGCTTTCCAATGCCATGACCTCCATTTTCCTGCTGTTCTTAACGGTGGTGTTTATGCTGCTGGAGGTGCCGCAGCTGCCGGCAAAGCTGCAGCAGATAATGGTCCGTCCGGTGGAAGGAATGGGGGCGATTCAGCGCGCGCTGGACAGCGTCTCCCGCTATCTGGTGCTGAAAACCGCCATTAGCCTGGTCACGGGCGGCGTCGTCTGGGCGATGCTTCTGGCGCTGGACGTTCGCTTTGCATTTGTCTGGGGGTTGCTGGCGTTTGCGCTTAACTACATTCCCAACATCGGCTCCGTGCTGGCGGCGATCCCCCCTATCCTTCAGGTGCTGGTTTTCAGCGGGCTTTATGACGCGCTGATCCTGCTGGCCGGATACCTGGTCATCAATCTGGTGTTCGGTAACATTCTTGAGCCGCGCATGATGGGACGGGGGCTGGGACTCTCCACGCTGGTGGTCTTTTTGTCCCTGATTTTCTGGGGCTGGCTGCTCGGGCCGGTTGGGATGCTGCTCTCCGTCCCGCTGACCATCATCGTTAAGATTGGCCTGGAACAGACGGCGGGCGGGCAAAGTATCGCCGTGCTGCTGAGCGATATGAGCCATCAATAGCGCTGACAGGAGGATGTGCTGGCCCTCCTGTCTTCGCGATAAGCGACGGAAGAGTTGCAAATTGAGAAACACGCCACGCGTGGCGACAGTGCTTATTCTTTGCGTGTTGACTACTCGCGCCAGCCCATTGCCGGTGCGACATGTTTGAGAATAGACTCAATCACGTGCGCATTATAATCCACACCCAGCTGGTTCGGCACGGTCAGTAATAACGTATCGGCTTCGGCAATCGCGTCGTCCTTTTTCAGCTGTTCGATCAGCTTGTCCGGCTCCGCCGCATAGCTGCGTCCGAAGATGGCGCGCGTTTTCTCATCAAGGTAGCCCACGCTATCGCTGTCGTTACGGCTGGCACCGAAATACATCCGGTCGCGGTCGTCCATCAGCGCAAAAATACTGCGGCTGACCGACACCCGCGGCTGACGCGTGTGCCCTGCCTCTTTCCAGGCCTGACGGTACGCGCGGATCTGTTTTGCCTGCTGAATATGGAACGGCTCACCGGTTTCATCGTCCTTCAGGGTTGAGCTTTGCAGGTTCATTCCCAGCTTTGCGGCCCATACGGCCGTCGCATTTGAACCGGCTCCCCACCAGATACGCTCGCGCAGCCCTTCAGAATACGGCTCCAGGCGCAGCAGCCCCGGCGGATTCGGGAACATAGGCTGTGGGTTGGGTTTTGCAAACCCTTCACCGCGCAGCACCTCAAGCAGCACCTCGGTATGACGGCGCGCCATATCCGATTCGTCTTCCCCTTCCTGCGGGACATAGCCGAAGTGACGCCAGCCATCAATGACCTGCTCCGGCGAGCCGCGGCTGATGCCAAGCTGCAGACGACCGCCGGAAATGAGATCCGCTGCCCCCGCATCTTCGGCCATGTACATCGGATTTTCATAGCGCATATCAATCACGCCGGTACCGATTTCGATGGTTTTCGTTTTTGCGCCTATTGCCGCCAGCAGCGGGAACGGCGAGCTAAGCTGTCGGGCGAAGTGGTGCACGCGGAAATACGCGCCGTCTGCCCCCAGCTCTTCAGCCGCCACGGCTAAATCGATGGACTGCAGCAGCGTGTCTGCCGCCGAGCGCGTGCCGGACTGCGGAGAAGGCGTCCAGTGACCAAAGGATAAAAACCCGATCTTTTTCATAACCATGTGTCCTGATAATGCGTTGCGTTCTGTCCACTTTACGCATTACCCGGTAAGAATAAATGCCGTTTATTTAACTGAAAGCATCAAATAAATTGACAGAATAGCGTGGTTCGTCATTCCGCCCCATAATGGGATATAATATCCCCCACTTTTTTCATGGCAGGTAAAACCGGCAATGGCTCTGATCCCTAAAAACTACGCGCGACTGGAAAGCGGCTATCGCGAGAAAGCATTAAAAATCTATCCCTGGGTCTGCGGACGCTGCTCGCGGGAGTTTGTCTATTCCAATCTGCGTGAACTCACGGTTCACCATATCGATCACGACCATACCAACAACCCGGAAGATGGCAGCAACTGGGAGCTGTTGTGCCTGTTTTGCCACGACCACGAGCATTCGAAATACACCGAAGCGGATCAGTACGGCACCACCGTGGTCGCCGGGGAAGACGCGCAAAAAGACGTGGGCGTCGCCACGTTTAACCCGTTTGCCGATTTAAAAGCGATGATGGATAAGAAGAAATAATCCTCTCGTCCCCTCGCTCACATCGTGCTCCGCGAATTTAAAATGTCCAGGTGATAGCGGCGGTTGCAGACCCCTCATTACGCCGCATCACGATCGGGCTGTCATTCGCACGATCGCCAAGCCAGGTATAGTCCGCGCTCAGGACCGTCCCCCAGTGGGCATCGAACTGATGGCTCCAGGTCAGACTGGTGTCGACGCCGTAAAATCCACCCGGCGCTGAATAGCGGCGATATCCGGTGCGGCGGCTCTGCTGCTCGCTGACCCCATACCAGGTATTCAGATAACGACTGTCGCCAAACAGGGCCGCGGACTGAAAGGCGATCGTGTCCTGGTTATTTTGTACGGGGATCAGCGTCACGGAAGCCTGATAGCTGGCCCCCTGGCTGTCCGTTAACGGCAGCGTCGCTTTGCCTTCCACACTCAGCCAGGGCGCGGCCTGCCAGCCCACCGCAAGGCCGGTATTCAGGGTGGTATCAATGTCCCCCATCCCTTTCAGATTGTTTGCGCCCTCACGCCAGCCAGAATTTTTCTCAGCCCTTCCGAAGTCATAGCCTAGCGTGTGTTCGAAATACCAACCTCTGTCGTTTTGCAGGTCATATCCCACCCCTTTTTGCGCATCAATAAAGAAAGCGCCTTTACGACCCTGCAGCACCGGAACCACCTGCCACACCTGCTTGTCTGAGCCTGAGTAACGCGGGGCATACTGCCCTCCCAGCCCGACGGTTAAGGAATCGGACGCGGAGCCATCATCCGCCTGCACGCCGGAAGTCACGACCATCAGAAACGGGACGGACATATACAGAACTTTTTTTATCGCTATCATACTGCTCTCCATACAGACGCTGGCGTCTCCTGATTCAGGGGCGGCCATACAATGTTGGCGCAGTATGATTTGGCTGAATCAATGAATCATCGGGAAAGTGTTAAGAAATGGTCAAGGTGAACGGATGTTGTCCAGAAGAGTGCTGATTATTGAAGATGACGCCGATGCGGCTGGCGTGCTCGAAGCCTATTTACGGCGTGAAAATTACGACGTGACCATTACCGGAGACGGTCTTTCCGGGCTGGATATGGCGCAGCGGTGGAAGCCCGACCTCATCCTGCTGGACGTGATGCTGCCGGGGCTTAACGGCACCGAGGTGCTGGCTGGCCTGCGTCGTAAAAGCGATGTGCCGGTGATCATGGTCACGGCCATGGGGGATACCCCCGACCGCATTGGCGCCCTGCGGTACGGCGCCGATGATTACGTTGTTAAGCCTTATCATCCGGGAGAAGTGGTGGCTCGGGTGCAGGCGGTGCTGCGGCGCAGCCGTAAAAAAGAGACAGACGAAGCGATCCTTCGCTGGCAAACGCTGGAGGTGGATGTGGCCGCCATTGTGGCGAGCGTGGATAACGGCGACGACGCGCCCGTGATGCTCGATCTTACGCCAACGGAATTCTCGCTTCTGGCAACGCTGCTGCGTTCTCCTGCGCACCCGTTTTCCCGTCAGTATTTACTGGAACACTGTTTACCGGAAAGCGAGGCGCTGGAGCGCGTGGTGGACACCCATATTTATAACCTGCGTAAAAAACTCGAAGCGGCGGGGATTTCAGGCGTGCTGATCAACGTTCGCGGCGTGGGTTACAGGTTCAGACAGCCATGATAAAAAACCGGCACTCCTCTCTGTGGCGCTGGATTTGCGCGCGCATCTTAGCGCTGGCCATCGGCAGCGTGATCGTCATTGCCACCTGCATGTGGCTACGCTATGCGGTGCAGAACTACTGGATAATGGGCAGGATGCCTCCGGCGGTCCGCCAGGAGTTTCTTACGCTCAGCCAGAACCCGCAGGCCAATCCGGCCCGCTTCCACGCGATTGTGGACACCTGGTGGGGCCTGAGCTATTCCATGCCGTCTATCGCCTCAGCCGACTGGGTCACGGTGGCCCTGCTGGTGCTGGTAATGATCCCGTTTATCGTGGTGATGGGGCTAAAACACGCCCGGCCGCTGGCGCTGCAGTTCAGCCGCCTTCGCGATGCGGCAAAGGATGTCGCCGACGGGCAGTTTGGCCGTCAGGCAGAGCTCATCAAGAATGCACCGGCGGAAATGGTCAGCTTCGCGGCCGACTTTAACTCCATGACGGGGCAACTCGCCCGCTATGAAAAAGAGCTCCGCGCCTCACACGTTGCGATGGCGCACGAGCTGCGCTCGCCCCTGACGGCCGCCATTGGGCGTCTGCAGGGCATGTTAGACGGCGTGTTTGATGCCAGCCCAGCGCAGCTGGGCATGGTGATGAAACAGCTTCAGCATCTCAACCGCCTCACCGATGAGCTCCACCTTCTCTCGTTGGCCGACGCGGGTAACCTTGTGCTGGAGGACCAGCCGTTCTGTCTGGAAGAGCTGATTCAGGAGCGGGCAGCCTGGATCATGCCCCAGGCTGATGCGCATCATTTCCGGATAACGCTTCGTAACCCGCGCACCTGTCCCTTCAGAGGCGATGCGTTCCGTCTGGGCCAGGTTGTGACCATCCTCATGGAAAATGCGCTACGTTACGGACGTGATGGCGGCCATCTTGAGGTGGCGCTGCAGTACGCCAGCGGGCATTACGCCCTTGAATTTACCGATGACGGGCCGGGCGTATCGCCCCAGTTTTTACCGGAAATGTTTAAACGTTTTAGCCGCGAGGAGCAGTCCCGCGCGCGGCATTCTGGCGGCAGCGGCCTCGGTTTGTCCATCGCCCGGGCGATTTGTCAGGCGCATGGGGGTGAGATTAGCGCGTCATTACCGGAAACCGGCGGCCTCGCCGTGCGCATTTTGTTGCCCTGGCAACCGTCTGATAATGAAAATCTCCACTCTTGATAAAGCCTTGACAGAACATCGAATCTTTCTCGACGTAGCCCGCATTTAATAACGCCATTCCCTTTATGGAGCGGCGTTATGTCAGACGAATTTTTTCTCTCCCTCCGCCACTGCCTGCATCATTTGTACGGCGTGGCGCGCACCCTTTCCTGGCTGCATTTTCTTCCCCTGGCCCTGCTTGCGCTGGCGATTTTTCCGCTGACCGGCTGCGGTGATAAACATGAAAATAAGCCCGACCCTGTGCGAACGGTACGCTACGTCGTGGTTGGCACCGCCCAAACCCTTCCCGCGCTGGAAAGAACCGGTGAGATCCATGCCCACAATGAAACGACCCTGAGCTTTCGTACTGGGGGCCGGATACTGACGCGCAGCGTCGATATTGGTGACAGTGTAACCGCCGGACAGCTGCTGGCCACGCTTGACAACACGACCGGGCAAAACCAGCTCGACGGCGCTGAGGCCGACTATGAAGGCGCCAAAGCCTCTGCGCAGGTCGCCGCGCTTAACGTCAGTCGAATGCAAAAGCTCATGCCAACGGGTGCGATAGCCCGCACGCAGCTCGACAGCGCCCGTGCGGACTGGCTTGTCGCCAGCGCGCGCTTAAAAAGCAGCGAGGCCGCGCGGCGAAATGCCCGCGAAAGCCTCGGCTGGACGCGCCTGATCGCGCCGCAGGCGGGCGTCATTACGTCCGTGAACGCCTCTGCGGGACAGGTTGTCAGCGACGGTCAGTCCGTGCTGACGCTGGCGACCGGGGAAGATCGCGACGTGGCGTTTGATATTGCCACTCCCGATGCGATCCCGCCCCTGGATAAGGTGGTTTTGCAGGTTTCCCTCCTCAGCGACCCGTCGGTACAGGCGTCTGCCGTGCTGCGGGATATCACCCCGCAGGCCGATCCTCAGACCCGCACCTGGCGCGTCAGAGCCACCCTGCAAAACCCGCCGGCGGCCATGGCCCTGGGAGCCAGTGTTACCGTCACGTTGCCATCGTCAGCCCCGCACGGGTATACCCTTCCCACGTCCGCGCTGACCCGTGCCGGCGACAAACCGGCCGTTATTGTTATTACCCCGCAGTCGCGGGCGCAGCTGCGCGTGGTGGTACCCGCGAGCTATACGGCCACCTCCGTCATGATTGCCTCCGGCCTTGAGCCCGGCGATCGGGTGATTACGGCGGGCGTGAGCACATTGCGCTCCGGCGAGCCGGTGGTTGCCGGAGAGGTTCAGCCATGAACACAGAACAGGAAGCCAAATTTAATCTCTCTGCCTGGGCGCTGAAGAACCAGCAGATGGTCAGCTTTTTCATGCTGCTGGTGATTGCGATGGGGGTGTTCTGCTATGAGAAGCTGCCGCGTAACGAAGATCCGGCTTTTACCATTAAAACGGCCGTCGTCTCCGCCCAGTGGCCGGGAGCATCCGTGGCGGATACCACCCGCCTGCTGACCGATACGCTTGAAAAAAAGCTGCAGGAAACGCCCTGGCTGGACTATCTCGAAAGTGAAACCCGGGCCGGACGCACCGTTATCCACGTCAACCTCCGTGACGATACGCCCCCACAGAGCGTGCCGGACATCTGGTATCAGGTTCGCAAAAAAATGCAGGACATCGCGCCGTCCCTGCCTGAAGGGGTGCAGGGTCCTGCCGTGGACGACGAGTTTGACGACACGTTCGGCACAATTTATGCCTTTATTCCCGAAGGTTTCACCCTGCGGGAGGTGCGGGATCGTGTAGACACCCTGCGTCGTGAGCTCATGTCCCTGCCGGATATGGGCAAAACCACCCTGCTGGGCGAACAGCAGGAGCAGTGGGTTCTCGCCTTTTCTCCGGCACGCCTGGCCGGAATGGGGATCGATATTCAGGCGGTCGCCGACGCCCTCCGGGCGCAGAACGCGGTTGTCCCCGCAGGAACTCTGCGTACCTGGCAGGAGAACATGGCGATAAAAGTCAGCGGGGCGCTCACGACCGAAGAGAGTTTACGGGCCGTCACGCTGCACGTGAACAATCGCTATATTCCGCTGACCGACATTGCCACCGTCACCCGGGAAATCGCCGAGCCACCGGCCCCGGCCTACCGGGTGAACGGCAAACCGGCTATCGGGCTGGCGGTGTCGATGGCGCCAACGGGCAACATGCTGCGTTTCGGTGCTGCGCTAAACGCCAGAATGGCAGCCCTCAGCGCCGGGCTGCCGCACGGTATCGAGATGGTGAAAGTCGCCGATCAGTCAGCGGTGGTCAGTGACGCGGTAAGCGGGTTTATCCGGGTGCTTATCGAAGCCGTTATTATCGTGCTGGCGGTTTCATTTGTCTCACTGGGTTTACGGGCCGGGCTGGTGGTGGCGACGGCCATCCCGCTGGTGCTCGCCATGACCTTTGCCGGGATGATGCTCGCCGGCATCGGCCTTCAGCGCATCTCGCTCGGGGCGCTGATCATTGCCCTGGGCCTGCTGGTGGATGATGCCATGATCGCCGTTGAAACGATGGTCTCCCGGCTGGAAGCGGGGGATTCCCGTCGGCATGCGGCCACCCATGCATTCAAAACGACGGCCTTCCCGATGCTCACCGGTACCCTGGTGATGATTGCCGGTTTTATTCCCGTCGGTTTTGCGGCCTCCAGCGCCGGTGAATACTGTTTTTCCCTGTTTGCGGTGGTGCTCATTGCCCTGCTCTGTTCCTGGGCTGTCGCGATCCTGTTTTCGCCGCTGACGGGCACGTGGCTGTTGCCGGAAAAAGTCAGACATCACGCGGCAGGCCCCGGAAGGATCGCGCGCGGGTACGGACGGCTTTTACGCCTGGCACTGCGTCACCGAGTCGCTACCCTGCTGTTCGCCCTTTCCGCGCTGGGGCTGTCCGTGTACGGCACGACGTTTATGCAGGGCGAGTTTTTCCCCGCTTCGGACCGGCCTGAGCTGCTGGTCAGCCTGACGCTTCCGGCCAACGCGTCGCAGCCGGAAACGTTAAGAGAGGTGGAAAAGCTGGAAAAAGCGCTGGCCGACAACGGCAACATCAATCGCTATTCGACGTACGTCGGGTCGGGCGCCATCCGTTTTTACCTGCCGATGGACGTGCTGCTGGAAAATGAAAATATCGCCCAGATGGTCGTGGTGGCTAAGGATCTTGAGGCGCGGGATCGTCTGCATGCGCAGCTCAACAGGATCCTGGCGACGCAATTTAGCGACATCATCACGCGCGTGTCACCTCTTGAGCTGGGGCCGCCCGTCGGCTGGCCAATCAAATACCGGGTGAGCGGGCCTGATTATCTGCAGGTTCGGGCGTTTGCGAACCGTCTCACGGACGCGATTGGGCAGTCCCCGTACTCACACGACGTTAACCAGACGGCCGGAGAGCCGGAGAGGGTCATCACCCTTGAGGTGAATCAGACGGCGGCCAGGGCGGCGGGAATATCGTCAGAAAGCCTCGCCCGCACGCTGAACACCGTCTGGTCCGGCAGCGTTGTCACGTCCATCAGGGATAACGACCGCCTTGTCGACGTGGTGCTCCGGGCCACGGACGATGCACGTCACAGCACCGCCACCCTCTCCTCGCTCACGATCCAGGGGAATGACGGTAAAAAAATTCCGCTCAGCGCCGTCGCGACGCCGGTCTGGGGCGTGGACGATCCGGTCATCTGGCGTCGCCAGCGCGTGCCCTTTATCACGGTGCAAACGGATCTTGCCCCGGGGCTGAAGGCTGAAGCGGTATCCGCAGCGCTGCGTCCGGCGGTCGATAAACTGCGCGCGAGCCTGCCGGCTGGTTACGGCATTGAAGAGGGCGGCGCGGTTGCCGAATCGGATAAGGGGAACAGCTCCGTCTTTACCGTTCTTCCGGTGACGCTGGTCATCATGCTGTTGCTGCTGATGCTTCAGCTGCGGCGATATTCCCGTATGCTGCTGGCACTCCTGATGGCCCCGTTTGGTTTACCGGGGATCGTGCTGGCTATGCTGCCCGGCGGAACGCCGATGGGGTTTGTCGCGCTGCTGGGCGTCATCGCCCTGGCGGGGATGATCGTGCGGAACGCGGTGATATTGATTAGCGAGGTTGACAGCAATCTTGCTCAGGGAATGGCAAACGATGCCGCGATTATGGCGGCTGCGGAACACCGGGCCAGACCCATCTGTCTGACCGCCTGTGCCGCCATTCTGGGCATGATCCCCATTTCTCACCAGGTCTTCTGGGGCCCAATGGCCTATGCCATTATCGGCGGACTGCTGGTTGCAACGCTGGTGACGCTGACCGTGTTACCCGCGTCGTTTAGCCTGCTGTTACAGTGGGGTGCTCAGCGCAACGCCACAGAAGACGGACAGCGCTGAGGCCCCACCGTTTCCCGGCTGATTACGCGGCGGTCAGTGCAAAACGGTCCTTCAGGACATGGCGGATGTCCTCCTCCGCCAGCTGCCGCGTTTCAGTGCCGTTCACCGTGATGGTTTTCAGCACATCGCCCAGCAAAATCTGGCGTCCCTCCGGGCTGTGCTGCACCACCACCCGCTTCTGCACAAAGATGGCATCCGGGTGCGTGGAGTTAAGGTAGTTGGCCGGAACAAAATCAATCCATTCCTGAGGCGTGAGATCAAAGCCGTATTGCCGGGCCCATTCACCCTCCACCTTCGCCTCAAGCAGGTACTCGCCCTCCGCGCTGCGGCTCAGTCGGAACGTGTCGAAATCCTGCGTGATATCCACATCAAGCGTGTCCAGCGCCATCGGCGCGCGAATGCCGTAGCTGCCAAACCCGAGATCGCAAAGCCACTGTCGGCTCTCCACCTCGGCAATCAACGCCATATGGGTTTTCGGCCGCCGCGCAGGGTAGAACATCGGGCGCGCCGCCACGAAGCGGTAAGGTATCCCTAACGCCGCCAGCGCCATGGCAAAAAGCCCGTTCACCTCGTAGCAGTAGCCGCCGCGCCCCTGCGTTAACACCTTATCGGCAATGTCGTCTGGCGCCAGCGAGACAATTTTACCCGCCTGCACGTCCAGATTCTCAAAGGGAACGGAAAAGAGCTGATGACGCATCAGCGCATGCAGGGTGGCCGTATCGGCGCCCGCCGGTCCATTGTAGTTTATGCGTTTGAAATAGGTGGAAATGTTGAAATTGTCGCTGTGCATATTGCCTCCTTGTCCTGAACATGTCGGACACTATAGATGGCGCGCATCATTGGCTGTATAGTCAGTTTTATCGAAAATTAGCCTGAACAGATACCCATGTCTGCCCCGTCCCAGTCGTCCCCACACTATCGCCGAATTGCTGAGATGCTGCGCCTCACGCTGACGTCTGGCGCGCTGCGCGCCGGTGACAGGATGATCTCCGCACGTAAACTTGCCGAACGCGAGCACGTTAGCCTTCCGACAGCGCTGGAGGCCCTTCGCTGCCTGGAGGCGGAAGGGCTGATCGTTGCGCGCCCGCGTTCAGGATATTACATCCGCCAGACCAGCCTGCCACCGCGCGTAGAGCCCGCGCGTTCCTCACCAGGCCCGGTCCCCGTCACCATGTCCGCCGTGGCCCGGTCGCTGTTCAGCAGTGCAGAAGCCCGGCTGATCCCGCTGGGCGCCGCCCTGCCCGATCCCGCGTGGCTGCCGGGAGATGCGCTGCAGAGAGCGTTGCACTCTGCGGGCCGTCGTCTGGACGCGCACGGGCAGAGCTATAGCCTGCCTCCGGGGCGGGGAGATTTGCGCAGTAAAATTGCCGCGCGTGCCGCGCAGTGGGGAGCCCGGTTCGGCGCGGACGATCTCATTATTACCGCAGGCGCGACGCAGGCGCTGCGCCTGGCCCTTCGGGCCGTGTGCCAGCCTGGCGATGTCGTGGCAATTGAGCAGCCCGCCTACTTTGGCACGCTCCTGCTGCTGGAGGATTTAGGCCTGAAGGCCTTAGCGATCCCCACCGACCCTGTCGAAGGTCTGCTGCTGGAACCGCTGGCGGACGCCATCCGCTGCCACCGCCCCGCTGCCGTCCTGGCCTCGCCCACCGTGCAAAACCCGTTGGGTGCCAGCATGCCCGTCGCGCGCAAACAGGAGCTGGTTGCCCTGCTTGAAGAGGCAGAAATTCCTTTGATTGAGGATGATGTGTACGGTGACCTGGTCGGCGAGGGGCAACGTCCTCCGGCCTGCAAGGCGTTCGACCAGAGCGGGAATGTGATTTACTGCAGCTCCCTGTCAAAAACGCTGGCGCCGGGCTGGCGAATCGGCTGGATTGCCGCCGGACGCTACCACCCGCAGGTCTTACAGGCCCGCATGGCCGGAGACTGGGCCGGTACGCCGCTGCTGGAAGCCGCGTCGTGCGAGATGCTGGCAAGCGGCGACTACGATCGTCACCTGCGGCGGCTAAAGCGCCGGATCGCAGAGGGGATCCACGCCGTTGTGGCGCGGGTCGAGGCCAGTTTCCCACCCGGTACGCGCGTTAGCGTACCCGCAGCCGGTTTCCTGCTGTGGGTAGAACTGCCTCAGCAGGTCAACGCGCTGGAGGTGCATCGCCGCGCGCTGGCGCTGGGCATTGGCGTCAGCCCTGGCCCCCTGTTTTCCCCGGCCGCGGAGTTAACGCACTTTCTGCGGCTGAACTGCGCAAACGAACCCACGCCCCGCCTGCTGAACGCCGTGGACCAGATTGGCGCGCTGTGTCACGAGCTGACTGTTTTCACACCAGACTCTCCAGCCATTCGGTGAATACACGCACCTTGCGGGAGAGATGACGGTGTGGATAGAGCAATGACAGCTTGCGGTCCGGCGAGCGATAGTCGGGCAAGACTTCAACCAGAAGGCCGCGGTCAATGTAAGGCTGGAGAAAGAGATTCATCCCCTGCATTAGCCCCAGCCCGGCCAGGCCTGCCGCGATGTAGGCCTCGGAGTTATCCACGACAAGTTTACCGGGCAGGGTAATCTCCGCGATGCCTTCCGGCGTGGTAAACGTCCACGGATGAATTTGTCTGCTGCGGTTATTAATCCAGTTGATGGCCTGATGCTTGCGTAAATCATCCGGCGTTTCTGGCGTGCCGTGCTGTGCCAGCCAGGCCGGGCTGGCGCAGGTCGTGATTTTGATGTTCCCGATTTTACGCGCGATATACTCGCCGTCCTCCAGCTCTCCTACCCGCAGCACGCAGTCCAGGCCATCCCGCAGCATATCCCGACGGCGGTCAGAGCTGCTCAGAATGATGTCGATCTCAGGATGCTGACGATAAAAATCAGGCAGATTAGGTATTACCCGCAGCGTGGCAAAAGAGACCGGCATATCCACACGCAGCTGACCATGTATTGCCCGGTCCGTACCAAACGACTCCAGTAATTCGTCCGCCTGCGCCAGCAGGGGTTTACTCCGGCGATAAAACGCTTCCCCATCCGGCGTCAGGCTAATCCGACGCGTTGTGCGTTGCAGTAGCCGCGTGCCGCTGTGCTGCTCCAGAAGCTGTAACGCTTTGGTGACTGCCGGACGATGGACCTGCAGATTCTCCGCTGCCTGGGTAAGACTGCCTGACTCGACAATTTCAATAAAAATTCGAATAGCTTCAAAGAGGTTTATTTGCATAAGGGACGCTTTTGCCGCGAGCAGGATAAAATGATTGTTATTAATTTTATAACAGTGATGAATTTTTTTGGCTATTTTTCCTAACAATCCTGCGCCCTACACTCTTCCCCATTCAAACGTGAGGGAAAGTCTGCTATGAAAAATAACCGTATTTGTCAGATCCTGGGTATCGAAAAACCTGTTATTCAGGGGCCGTTATCCTGGCTCACGGACGCCCGTTTAGTCTCTGCGGTCAGCAATGCCGGAGGGCTCGGCGTGCTGGGACCCAATGCCGGTTTAACCGCCGACACCGCGGTGTCCACGCCGGAAGAGACCGCCGAAAAAATGCGCGAAGAAATTCGTAAAACCAAACGGCTGACCGAAAAACCGTTTGGCGTGAACCTGATCCCCACAGCCGTTAATGACGTCTGGACAGGGCCGATCCTTCAGGTGGTAAAAGAAGAAGGCGTCAGGGTCGTGGTGTATACGGGCTATGGGGAAGGCAGCATTATTCCCGCGCTGTTCAGCGAGTTAAAAGAGGCCGGTATCGCCATTATCTACCGCGACATCAACCCAACGCCGGAGAACACCCGCCTCGCAGAAGAAATGGGGGCTGACATTATCGTCGCCACCGGTTTTGATGAGGGCGGGACGTTACCCGCAACGGTGCTTGGCACCTTTTCCATCGTGCCGCTGATTGCCGATGCCGCGAAGCACATCCCGGTGATGGCCGCGGGCGGCATTACCGATAATCGCACCGCCAGAGCGGCCCATGCATTAGGTGCGGAAGGCGTGTTTGCCGGTTCGGTCTTTATCAGCACGGAAGAAAGCCGCGTGCCGCAGGGGGTCAAAGAGAAAATTGTTGCCGCCAACGGTCTCGATTTACTGCTTTTCCGCACCGTGCCCCATTACTACCGCGCTCTTCCCGGCAGGCTGGCGGACAAACTGGTGACTATGGATAAAGCAGGCGCAAGCAACGAAGCGCTGGGCAAGGCGATGGGAGGATTACGAGGCCTGCGTCTTGGCATGCTTGAAGGCAACACCGACGAAGGCTATATCGCGCTCGGCACGGGGATTGGGAACATCCGCAGCGTGAAAAGCGTGGCCGAGGTGGTTAATGCGTTAACGGTTGAGTAAGTGCCCCGGCGTCCTGGCCTGCACCAGGACGCCCTGGTTCATCAGGGAATAATCCGTGCGGCTCTCAGCTGCACGAACAGACGGAAAAACATCTCATCGGTGGCCTGCATTTGCGTAAAGCCCGCCCTGCGCAGCTTGCTCCCGTCACCGAACATGTCGTAATCCCAGCTAAAGACAAAATCGGCAAACCGTCCGTCGCTCAGCTGCAGAATATCCGCTTCCACCAGCCGCTCTCCGGCAAGCTCGCGCCATACGCCGCGATAGTCGTTAAACAGCTGATGAAATGACAACCTCACCGGCGGCGCAGAGTCCAGTTCAAACCAGCGTGCGATGCGCGGCCACAGCTCGCTCCAGCGCCAGACATCGCCATTATTTACGTTGAACGCCTGATTCTGTGCCCCGGGTGACGTGGCGGCCCACAGCGTTGCCTCGGCCAGCAGCCCGGCGTCGGTATGGTCAACGATGCTGTGCCAGGCCTGTTCCGAACCGGGAAAACGCAGCGGTAAACCCAGCGCCTTGCACAGGGAGGCGTACAGGGCGATGCTCAGCGCAAGGTTCATGGCATTGCCCGGTACCGCACTCCCCACCACGCCCGGCCTGATGGCATTCCAGTGCCAGCCTTTCCCCCGCTGAAACTGGCTGAGCCACGTGAGCTGCGCGGCGTTAAATTCGGCACCCGGTACGCCGGGATCGCTTTCCCGCGCCGGGGTTTTAAACGGCCCCAGATGCGCACCATAGACTTTGTACCCCTGCATCAGGCTTACCGTCTGCAAAGGCGCCGTTTTTTCGAGGGTGCTGACCAGATTACGCAGCATGGTGACGTTCGGCTCAACCATGTCCGTCCAGGTCGCCGCGTTCGCCCAGGCGCTGTAAAAGATGTGGGTGACACCGTTCAGGGCGTGCAGCGCCCGTGCAGTGTCCTGCGCATCCAGTAAATCGACGTTCACCACGGGAATGCCGTCCGGGTGGGTTACCCCGTCGCGACTGAGGCCGATCACCTCCCACTGATGGTGCAGGAGCGTGTTGACCAGCTGTCTGCCGACAATGCCGCTGGCGCCCGCGACCAGGGCGACGTTATGTTGCTGCATCTTATTCATGGTGTTTCTCCGGAAAGGGTGACAGACGCAGTGTGATCTATTATTTTTTCTGGAGATATCCCCTGAAACCGATGGCACTTATAAGCAGAATCATTAAATGAATAATAAGCTCACTGCCATTTACACCTTTCTACGCGTCGCTGAAGCGGGCTCGTTTTCGGCGGCTGCCCGTCAGACCGGTATTAAGCAGTCCGCCGTCAGTCAACAGATCGCTGCGCTTGAGGAAGCGCTGGGGGTGGTACTGCTGCACCGTACGACGCGTACGATGAAGCTGACCGAACAGGGTGAACGTTACCGGCGTGATATGCAGCTCGTGCTGGACGCCATGGGGGAAGCGGAGAGGCGTTTACATCCTGTCGATCATAGCGTTCAGGGACGCGTCCACGTCCAGCTACCGAGCGGCCTGGGGCAGATCATTTTGCCGCATCTGCTGGCGCTACAGCACCTGCATCCCGAACTGCAACTGATGATTTCCCTGGATGACCGCCTTGCCGATCTGGTGACGGAGGGCGTGGATGTCGCGATACGGCTGGGCAGTGAGCCTCCGCAGGCGCACGCGGCTCGCGTGCTGGCGCGTATTGAAGCCGCGCTGTTTGCCGCTCCCGGTTTTCAGGCGGTACACGCCGTCAACGAGTTGGCCACGCTGCCACACGTACGGTTCAGCGGTATTCCGCTGGATGCCCCCCTGCGCCTGATTTCTGACGAGGAGACGGTCGAGGTCAACGTGAATACCGTTTTCCGTGCCAACACCAGCGACGCGCTGTTGCAGGCGCTGGAGTCCGGCATAGGTATCGGCGGCATGCAGCGACCGCTCGTGGCCAGGGCGCTGCAGGCGGGCACGCTGGTACCTGTGCTGCCCGACTGGCGCTTACCCGAGCGCTTCCTCTATGCCGTTTATCCTGACGCCCGCTTTATTCCGCAGCGCGTCAGAAAGGTCGTCAGCGTGATTGAGCAGTTACTGCCTGAGATCGCGACGCATGAAACCACAAAATAGTTGCCTTCTACTTCGCCACCGGCAAATCGGCGTACCGCGTCGTATAGGCCGGTGACAGCATCTCACGCTTCATCGCCCAGGATTTCTCAATACCCTGCCCGGCGAACCATATCTTCCCTTTACCGGAATGATTTACGCTGTCCATCATCTCCATCAGCGCCGCGCTGTTGGCGCGCAGACGATTATCGTCAAACAAATTCAGTTGGGCGACGCCGCTGCTGAAAAAGTCCGCCAGCATGACTCCGGCTTTCATATAGCGATATCCGTCAAGCCATATACGCCCCAGCGCCTCCGTGGCGGCGCGGATAATATCGCGCGAGTCATTGGTGGGCGTCATCAGGGTGACAGAAGCCTGATTGCCGTAATAAATTTCGTTGTCCGCGTGCGGGCTGGTGCGCACAAACACGCTGATAAAACGACAGTATTGATGCTCGCCGCGCAGTTTCTCTGCTGCGCGTTCCGCGTAGGCGCAAATGGCCTGGTGCATCTCCTCGTACTGCGTAATACGGTGTCCAAACGAACGGCTACAGATAATTTGCTGCTTCGTGGGGGTGAACTCTTCCAGATCAAGACAGGGCTCACCGCGAAGCTCGCGGGCCGTCCGTTCCAGTACCACGTTGAAATGTTTACGAATGACCCAGGATGACGCTTCCGCCAGCTCCAGCGCCGTGGTAATGCCCATCGCGTTGAGCTTTTTCGTGGTGCGCCTCCCTACTCCCCACACCTCCTCTACCGGAACCTTTGCCAGCAATTTACGCTGCCGTTCGCGGCCTGAGAGATCGGCCACGCCGCCCGTGCTGGCCCAGCGTTTCGCCGCATAGTTGGCCAGCTTCGCCAGCGTTTTGGTCGGGGCAATACCGACGCCAACGGTTAAGCCTGTATTTTTAAAGACCTGCGTGCGCATCTGGTGACCGAACGCTTCCAGTGACAGGCAGTGGCTGACCCCTGAAACGTTCACGAATGCCTCATCGATGGAGTAAATCTCTATTGCCGGGGCGAGATCGGTCAGCGTCTGCATGACCCGACTGCTGAGATCGGCATACAGCGCATAGTTCGAGCTAAAGACGTAAACCCGCGACGGGTATAGCTTTTCTTTGAATTTAAAATACGGCTCACCCATTTTTATGCCGAACTGCTTTGCCTCCCGCGACAGTGAAATAATGCAGCCGTCGTTATTGGACACCACCACGATGGGTTTGCCCTCCAGATCGGGGCGGAATACCTTCTCGCAGGAGGCATAGAAGCTATTCACATCAACCAGCGCGAACATGTTTATGCGTTTTGAGCGTGTGGGTGACGACGCCGAAGATCTGCAGTTCCTCTTCGGACTGAAAGGTAATCGGCTGATAGCGGGCATTATGCGGCAGAAGTCTCAGAGCCGGGCGGGTCTGTAGCTCTTTCACCGTAAACTCACCGGCGACCGACGCCACGACGATATCCCCATGTTCGGCATTTAACGAACGATCGACCACCAGCAGATCGCCGTCGCCGATCCCAGCCCCAATCATGGAGTCTCCACTCACCTTGATAAAATAGGTCGCACTGGGGTGTCTCACTGCCAGCCGGTTAAGATCGAGACGGTCCTCCACATAATCCTGCGCCGGGCTGGGAAACCCACAGGCAACACGTTCTAAAAACAACGGTAATTCAATGATTTGTTTTGGGTGATAAGAAAAGAGAGTGTCCATAATGCCTTTCCTGCCAGATACTGTATATAAATACAGTATTACGGATTATGGATAAGGATCAAGGTCATTTCCGGAGGCAAACCCAAACGCGTTGAAGTTTGAGCGGTTTTAATTGAGCAACATAGCCCGCCGTTAACAGGCCTGACAGCAAAAGTCATATAAAAGACATCGAGCAAACTACTTACTTATGACTTATAAAAAATAACATCACTATTCAATAACTACATATTGACTTTAAAGTCAGATAAAAGCATATTTTACAGCACGAA
This sequence comes from Enterobacter sp. ECC-019, assembly GCF_043974075.1. Taxonomy (NCBI): domain Bacteria; kingdom Pseudomonadati; phylum Pseudomonadota; class Gammaproteobacteria; order Enterobacterales; family Enterobacteriaceae; genus Enterobacter; species Enterobacter sp. ECC-019. Next base: position 2,800,670 of record NZ_CP143759.1, on the reverse strand, counting down.
TTAACCAGACTTACTGGAGAATATTTTCCATGCCAGCCCGTGACTATCCAGACAAGCGTGTTGCACGCGGTCTGGCAAAGGAGGCCGATCTCAGGATGCTGAGCGCCCGCATCGATCCCGACCTGATGGAGTACATCAGAACCACCGCCTTTGAGACGCGTAAAAGTAAGCAAGAGATTGTGGCGGAAGCGTTAGCGCTCCACAGGCAGAAAAGTCAGACAGGCCCCTAAGCGCGCAAAGCCGGAAGACCCCTTGAGGCTTTGCGCATATCACGTTTAATCCATCAGCGAATTCAGCGTTTCCAGTGCTTCTGGCGGTAACTTCAGATCCGCCGCCGCGAGGTTTTGCCGCAGATGCGCCACGGAAGAGGTGCCCGGGATCAGCAGAATATTCGGGGAACGCTGCAGCAGCCATGCCAGCGCTACCTGCATTGGCGTGGCGCTCAGTGAATCCGCGACGGCCTTCAGCCCGGAAGATTGCAGTGGCGTAAAGCCGCCCAGCGGGAAGAACGGCACATACGCAATCCCCTGCTGCGCAAGCAGATCCACCAGCGCGTCATCTCCCCGGTTTACAATGTTGTACATGTTCTGCACACACACCACCGGGACCATCTTCTGGGCTTCCGCAACCTGAGTGGCCGTGACGTTGCTCAGGCCAATATGACGCACCAGCCCCTGCTGCTGTAATTCGGCCAGGGTGGAGAGCGGTTCAGCAATCGACCCTTCCGCCGGCCCGTGTGCGCTAAACATGATCCGCAGATTCACCACATCCAGCACGTCCAGCTGCAGATTACGCAGGTTGTCATGCACCGCCTGAGTCAGTTCCTGCGCGGAAAAGGCCGGCAGCCAGGCGCCTTTGTCGTCGCGACGGGCGCCAATCTTGGTGACGAGCGTCAGATCGTCGCGGTACGGGTGAAGCGCTTCGCGGATCAGCTGGTTAGTGATATGAGGACCATAAAAATCACTGGTATCAATGTGGTTCACCCCCGCCGCTACCGCTTCGCGCAGCACGTCCAGCGCGGCCTGCTTATCCTTCGGTGGACCAAAGACGCCCGGCCCGGCGAGCTGCATCGCACCGTAGCCCAGTCGTTTAACCGTCCGCGTCCCGAGCGCGTACGTCCCGCTTTTATCAATGCTGCTCATGTTAACCTTCCTCATAAAAATGATCCGGATTTACAACAGGTTCCCTCAAAGAACCTTTAGTTAAGCGCGAGTTAATTAAAGTTTAAATTCTCTACGACGATAGTAATGAAGTACCCCTGCATCTTCTCTAACGGACGACCGCTATGCTGAAAAATCTGCACGTGATTACCGGTATTATCTTTGCCCTCACCATATTCTGTCTGTTGCAAGTTGTCACGGGAGGGTTGTTCTACTCTGCCGTCAGTAACGATCGTCATAACTTCCAGAATTCCGGCGTGCTCAATGCTCAGCAGGAAAGCCTGAGCGACAGCGTGAACACGCTGGTGAAAACGCGCGTCACCGTCACCCGCGTGGCGATCCGCTACCTGAAAAACCAGCGCGACCCGGCTTCCCTTGCGGCGATCAATAAGCTGCTTGGCACCGCAGGCGACTCGCTGGCAAAAGCCGAAGCCTATAACAAAGAGTGGCAGAAACTGCCGCAGGTTAACGGCCAGGAGGCGGCATTAACCGACGAGATGCAAAAATCCTGGAACCAGATGCACGAAGTGATGCGCTTATCGATTGAGTATCTGCGTGCCGACAACTATCAGGCCTATGGCGATCTGGACGCGCAGCAGGCGCAGGACGAGATGGAAGCGATCTATAACCGCTGGCGCGCCGAAAACAACACCCTGCTGAAAGCAGCAGCCGAAGAGAACCAGAGCAGCTTCACGCAGATGCAGTGGACGCTGGCGGCGATTCTGCTGGCCGTTATCGCGGTTCTGGTGGTCATCTGGCAGGGTTTACAGCACCTGCTGTTAAAACCACTCCACTCCATTATGAACCATATTCGCGCCATTGCAGGGGGCGACCTGACGCAGGATATCGCAATCTCTGGGCGCAATGAGATGGGTCAGCTGGCCGCCGGCCTGCATGAGATGCAGCAGTCGCTGGTGACCACCGTCAGCGCCGTACGTGGAAGTACCGATTCCATCTACACCGGCGCAGGCGAAATTGCCGCAGGGAGCAACGATCTTTCCGCCCGCACCGAGCAGCAGGCCGCCTCGCTCGAAGAGACCGCCGCCAGCATGGAAGAGCTGACCGCGACCGTGAAGCAGAACTCCGATAACGCCCGTCAGGCCACGCTGCTGGCGAAAAACGCCTCTGAAACGGCCGCGCGCGGCGGTCACGTCGTGGATAACGTGGTTCGCACCATGAACGAAATCGCCGACAGTTCGCAGCAAATCGCGCATATTACCGGCGTGATTGACAGCATCGCGTTCCAGACCAACATTCTGGCGCTTAACGCAGCGGTGGAAGCGGCGCGAGCCGGGGAACAGGGTCGTGGTTTTGCGGTTGTTGCAGGCGAAGTCCGTACGCTGGCGAGCCGCAGCGCGCAGGCGGCGAAAGAGATCAAAGGGCTTATTGAGAACTCCGTCAGCCGGGTGAATACCGGTTCTGAGCAGGTCAGCGAGGCAGGCACCACCATGAAGGAAATTGTCGCCGCCGTCACCCGCGTGACCGATATCATGGGTGAGATTTCATCAGCCTCTGACGAGCAGAGCCGCGGTATTGAGCAGGTGAGCCTGGCCGTTTCGCAGATGGACAGTGTGACGCAGCAAAACGCCGCGCTGGTGCAGGAGTCCGCCACGGCGGCGGCGGCACTGGAAGATCAGTCCGAACAGCTGCGCCAGGCGGTGGCTGCGTTTCGTCTGAACGGCAAAGAAAAAACGGTCGCCCCACGCCCGGCCAATCTGAAAACACCACAGCTGCTGCGTCCGGCAACGACAACCGCCTCCACCGACAGCAACTGGGAAACGTTCTGAGTCTCAGGCGGGCGAGGATATCGCCCGCTAGCGGCTGCGCTTGGCGTGCCGCTCCCAGTTTTCCTGTTTTGCTTCATCGGATTTTCGCAGTGAAACATAACATGCCCCGCCGCCGCCGTGATGCGGCAGCGCCACGCAAAAAGCCTGCACTTCCTCGAACTCGGTTAACCAGCGCGCCAGATAGCTGCGCACCACGTTAGGATGCGAGTTCTGCTCGCGCCCTTTCCCGTGAATGATAATCAGATTGCGTAACCCGTCTCGTCCGGCCTGGCGAATAAAGGAATAGAGCATCTGGCGGCAGCGTTCGGCGGGCTGACGCAGGAGGTTTAAGCTGGCCTGGCGGGCGTATTTACCCGCGCGCAGCTTATCGATAACGCCCTGTTGTACTCCTTCACGCTTGAACGCCAGCGGCTCTTCGAGAGGCAGAAGGTCAAGAAAATCCAGCGTCAGGAAGTTATCCAGCTGTTCATTATCCACCTCCTCGCGCACCCGGGTATTGCGGCTCGGCTGCCAGTGAATATCCGCGCAGCGCTTCAGCGGCTGGACATCTTCCATGGCGTCAAGAAAAAATGATTTGTCGTCAGGGTTCATGGACATCCTCCGGCTACAACTGAGAACGGTACTATACCTGCGCCTGAGGCAGGCCTCAATCGCCGCTGTACGCCGTCGTGCGCCACAAATATTAACCTGATGAATATATATAGTATTTATAAAATAAGATTAACCGTCACTTAACTTAAATTACAGCAAGGATAAAATAAGTGATTTGTGTTAAATTTTCGTAAAATCAAATACTCAACACCCTTCCCTTTTTCGGGAAAGGTGTTATACCTAAATAAACCTGCTTCATGGAAATAATACTCAGGATTGGCGAAAGGACGCACTGCTGTGTGTACTGGAGGATCTGTCTGATGTCGGGCAGATCCTGTTTTTTTTATGTTCTCTTTTTCACGCTACGACTATTTTTCTCGCTTCCCTTCTGAATTGCGTAATTAATGATTCAGCAAGAGGCGTCTGACGTGAATCACGGCGCTGAATTAAATAATATGCCGCTTTTGGAAGCGATTCGACCACCGGCAGCATGACCAGTCGGTGCGCCAGCAGTGGGTCGCAGCCTAGCTCCTGAGGCAATATGCTTAAAAAATCGCTTTGCGCGACCAGGCTAATACAGGAAGAAAATGTTTCGCAAACCACACCAATTCGCGGTATTTGCGAGCGATGACTAAATACCTCTTCCAGCTGCTTATAATAGCTTCCCCGCGGCGTTGGCATTGTCCAGTTATAATGCAGAAGTTCATTAATAGACGTTGCCCCCGTCGCCGGATGCCCTTCCCGACAAAATACCGCAAACGGCTTTTCGAAGAGCTTTTCAAACGTAAACTCGTGGTCGTAAGGCCCCTGATAATAGGTGTTGATGGTGAAGTCCAGTTCGCCCTGGCGTAATTCATTGATCATCGACACCAGTTGCCCTTCCATAATCCGCACCTTGACCTGCGGATGCTGCGCATGGAAGCGGGTAATAACGGCGGGCATAAGCGTGCGTGAAACGCTGGCCCCCATGCCTATATTGATCTGCCCGGCCAGCTCACCCTGCCGCTGACGGATGTCATCCTGCGCCGCACGCAGCTCTTCCAGAATCAACCTGGCGCGCTGGTAAAAGCCCTCGCCGCAATCGGTCAACGCGACGCCCTTACTCCTGCGCACGAAAAGCTGCGCCGCCATGCCCTCCTCCAGCTCTTTGATGGATTTGGTCAGCGCCGGCTGGGAAAGATTCAGCGTCCTGCTGGCACCGCGAATGCTGCCCTGACGCGCAACCTCAACAAACGCCCGGATTTGATGAAATTTAATCTGGAATGTCATAGCCCGACCGATAACCGTTGTTTATCAGAGTAAAGAAACTGTCATCTACTTTAATGGAAAGGGATATGCGAGGGTAATTCCTGAACGGTTAAAACTGTGAAAAATCGGTTAGTGATAAGTAAAAACTATCACAGCGTGAAGCAGTTCACATATTTTAATGATGACAGGAAAAGATATGGACACACTGGCGCAGTACATCCAGACGTTAACCCCGCAGCTGAGCGCATGGCGTCGTGATTTTCACCATTTCGCGGAATCCGGCTGGGTAGAGTTTCGTACCGCCGCGAAAGTCGCGGAAATCCTGGACTCGCTGAGTTACGAACTGGCGATGGGTCGCGACGTGGTCGATGCCGAAAGCCGGATGGGGCTGCCCGATGCCGCTACCCTGGCGCATGAGTTTGCCCGCGCACGGGCGCAGGGCGCGCCTGAGAAATGGCTGGCGCCGTTTGAAGGCGGCTTTACCGGCATTGTTGCCACCCTGAATACCGGCCGCCCTGGCCCAACCCTGGCGTTTCGCGTCGACATGGACGCCCTTGATCTCAGCGAAGCGCTCGACGACAGCCATCGCCCGTTCCGCGACGGGTTTGCCTCCTGCAACGCAGGAATGATGCACGCCTGCGCGCACGACGGCCACACCACCATTGGTCTGGGGCTGGCGCAGGTGCTTAAGCAGAATGAAGCCCGGCTGAACGGCACCATCAAGCTGATCTTCCAGCCGGCCGAAGAAGGCACCCGCGGCGCGCGCGCCATGGTTGCCGCCGGGGCGCTGGACGACGTGGACTATTTCACGGCCATCCATATTGGTACCGGCATCCCTGCCGGAACGACGATCTGCGGCAGCGATAACTTTATGGCCACCACCAAGTTCGACGTGAACTTTACCGGCGTTGCCGCACACGCGGGCGGTAAACCAGAGGACGGACGTAATGCCCTGCTCGCCGCCGCGCAGGCCGCCCTCGCCCTGCACAGCATCGCCCCGCACAGCGAAGGCGCCTCCCGGGTGAACGTCGGGGTGATGCAGGCGGGCAGCGGACGCAACGTGGTACCCGCGAATGCCCTGATAAAAGTTGAAACGCGCGGCGAAAGCGAAGCGATTAATCAGTACGTCTTTGAACGCGCGCAGGCGGTCATTACCGGCGCAGCGGCGCTCTACGGCGTGCGCGCCGAGATGCGCCTGATGGGTGCCGCGACGTCCAGCGCGCCGACACCGGCGTGGGTTGATTACCTGCGCGAACAGGCGAGCCAGGTTTCCGGGGTTGTCCACGCCATCGATAAGGTGAAGGCGCCAGCAGGCTCCGAAGACGCCACGCTGATGATGGCCCGCGTGCAGCAGAACGGCGGCATGGCGTCCTATATGGTGTTCGGCACGGATTTGAGCGCCGGACATCACAATGAAAAATTCGACTTCGATGAGCAGGTCATGGCCATCGCCATTGAAACGCTGGCGCGAACTGCGCTCAATTTCCCGTGGACGCGAGGTGTGTAATGCAGGAGAACTACGCTTTTATTGCCGATGCGATCGACACGCGATGTCGGACGTTAGCCGATATTGCCGACGCGATCTGGGATCGTCCTGAAACCCGCTTTGAAGAGTTCTGGTCCGCCGAGCGGCTCGCCAGCGAGCTGGAGTCAGAAGGATTTACGCTGACGCGCGAGGCAGGCGGCATCCCCAACGCCTTTATCGCCAGTTTCGGCAGCGGGAAACCGGTCATTGCCCTGCTGGGTGAATACGACGCGCTGGCCGGGTTAAGCCAGCAGGCGCACTGCGCAACGGCGCAATCCGCCACGCCGGGGGCCAACGGCCACGGCTGCGGACATAACCTCTTAGGCACCGCGGCGCTTGCGGGCGCGGTGGCGGTGAAAAGCTGGCTGGAGCAGCACGGCGGTAGCGGAACGGTGCGTTTTTACGGCTGTCCCGGTGAAGAAGGCGGTTCCGGGAAGACCTTTATGGTGCGCGAAGGTCTGTTTGATGACGTCGATGCCGCCGTCACCTGGCACCCGGAAGCCTTCGCCGGAATGTTTAACGTCAGCACGCTGGCGAATATTCAGGCCGCCTGGCGTTTTCACGGCGTGGCGGCACACGCGGCCAACTCCCCCCATCTGGGACGCAGCGCGCTGGACGCCGTGACGCTGATGACCACCGGCACCAACTTCCTCAACGAACACATCATCGAGAAAGCGCGCGTCCATTACGCCATTACCGATACCGGTGGGATTTCGCCCAACGTGGTGCAGGCGCAGGCTGAGGTGCTGTACCTGATCCGCGCCCCCGAGATGGCCGATGCGCAGCAGATCTACGAACGCATCGAGAAAATCGCCCAGGGCGCGGCGATGATGACCGAAACCAGCGTCGAGTGTCGCTTTGATAAAGCCTGCTCCAGCTACCTGCCGAACCGCACGCTCGAGGCGGCGATGTATCGCGCCCTGCAGCACTACGGCACGCCGCTCTGGACGGAGGAGGAACGCGCCTTCGCCCGCGAGATCCGCGCCACGCTGACGCCCAACGATCTGCAAAACAGCCTGAAAAATATTGCCGCAACGGGGGGAGACGCGGGAAAAGCCTTTGCCCGTCGTCATCAGGAGACGCTGCTGGTGGATGAAGTCGCGCCCTATGCCATCACCGACAACGTGCTGGCGGGTTCAACCGACGTGGGCGACGTCAGCTGGAAAATGCCGGTCGCCCAGTGCTTCAGCCCCTGCTTTACCGTCGGCACGCCGCTGCACACCTGGCAGCTGGTGACGCAGGGTCGTACGTCGATTGCCCACAAAGGCATGCTGCTGGCCGGAAAAGTAATGGGCGCGACCGTGCTCAATCTGCTGCAGGACGCAGCGCTGCTGAAAAAATGCCGTGAAGAGTTCGAACAACAATTACAAGAAAAACCGTACGTGTGTCCGATCCCGCAGGGCGTGACACCGTCACCTTTAAAATAAAAAAACACAACACAACAACACAACACTCCCGAGGAACGCCCATGAGTATGTCATCCATACCTTCGCATTCCCCATCCGGTAAGCTCTATGGCTGGGTTGAAAGGATCGGCAATAAAGTGCCGCACCCTTTCCTGCTGTTTATCTATCTGATTGTGATTTTAATGGTCGCCACCGGCGTGCTCTCCGCCTTTGACGTGAGCGTGCGCAGCCCGGCTGACGGCAGCCAGGTGGCGGTAAAGAACCTGCTCAGCGTTGACGGGCTGCACTGGTTTTTACCCAACGTCATCAAAAACTTCAGCGGTTTCGCCCCGCTGGGCGCCATTCTGGCACTGGTGCTGGGCGCCGGGCTGGCGGAACGCGTTGGCTTGCTGCCCGCATTAATGGTGAAGATGGCTTCGCACGTCAGCGCGCGTTACGCGAGCTATATGGTGCTGTTTATCGCCTTCTTCAGCCATATTTCCTCCGACGCCGCGCTGGTGATCATGCCGCCGATGGGGGCGCTGATTTTCCTCGCCGTCGGGCGTCATCCCGTGGCGGGCCTGCTGTCGGCGATTGCGGGCGTGGGCTGCGGATTTACCGCCAACCTGCTGATCGTCACCACCGACGTGCTGCTCTCTGGCATCAGCACGGAGGCAGCGAAGACCATCGATGCGGCAATGCACGTCAGCGTGATCGACAACTGGTACTTTATGGCCTGCTCGGTGATTGTCCTGACGATTGTCGGCGGGCTGATTACCGATAAGATCGTCGAGCCGCGCCTGGGTAAATGGGAAGGCCGTAGCGATGAAAAGCTGGAAACCCTGAGCAAAGAGCAGCGCTTCGGCCTGCGCGTGGCTGGCGTGGTCTCGCTGGCCTTTATCGCGCTGGTGGCGCTGATGGTGGTGCCGGAAAACGGAATATTGCGCGATCCGGTTAAACATACCGTCCTGCCGTCGCCGTTTATTCAGGGCATCGTGCCGCTGATTATCCTCTTCTTCTTTGTCGTTTCACTCGCCTACGGTATCGCGACCGGCAAAATCCGCCGTCAGGGGGATCTGCCGCAGCTGATGATCGAGCCGATGAAAGAGATGGCGGGCTTTATCGTGATGGTGTTCCCGCTGGCGCAGTTTGTGGCGATGTTTAACTGGAGCAACATGGGCAAGTTTATGGCCGTGGGCCTGACCGACGCGCTGGAGGCGGCCGGATTAAGCGGCGTACCGGCGTTTGTCGGCCTGGCGCTGCTGTCATCCCTGCTGTGCATGTTTATCGCCAGCGGCTCCGCCATCTGGTCGATTCTGGCCCCGATCTTCGTGCCGATGTTTATGATGCTGGGGTTCCACCCGGCGTTTGCCCAGATCCTGTTCCGCATCGCGGACTCCTCGGTGATTCCGCTGGCGCCGGTTTCGCCGTTTGTTCCGCTGTTTTTAGGCTTCCTGCAGCGCTATAAACCGGAAGCCAAACTGGGTACCTACTATTCGCTGGTTTTACCCTATCCGCTTATCTTTTTAGGGGTATGGCTGGTGATGCTGGTGGCATGGTATCTTGTCGGCCTGCCGATTGGGCCGGGGATTTACCCAAGGCTGAACTAAAGGAATGAGGATGCTGAGATTACTCGAAGATAAGATTGCGACGCCGCTCGGGCCGCTGTGGGTGATCGCGGACGAGCAGTTCTGCCTGCGCGCCGTTGAATGGGAAGAGCACAGCGACCGCATGGAAGAACTGCTCCATGTTCACTACCGCGCGCAGGGATATGAACGTATTCGTGCTACCAACCCGGGCGGACTGAGCGACAAGCTTGCGGCCTACTTCGAAGGCGATCTCAGCATCATCGATACTCTGCCGACCGCCACGGCAGGTACCCCTTTTCAGCGCGAAGTGTGGCAGGCCCTGCGTTCGATACCCTGCGGGCAGGTCATGCATTACGGCCAGCTCGCGGAGCAGCTAGGCCGCGCGGGGGCCGCACGCGCGGTGGGTGCCGCGAACGGCTCTAATCCGGTCAGCATTGTGGTGCCCTGCCATCGCGTCATTGGCCGCAACGGCACCATGACGGGCTATGCCGGCGGCGTGCAGCGCAAAGAGTGGCTGCTGCGTCACGAAGGGTATCTCTTGCTCTAGATCCCAGGCTTTTTGTGCTTAATTTTCTTCCGGTTAGGCTAAAAATCCATAATCAAGCTGTGGAATTTCAAGAAGATGGCGACACGTTGCCGTCTCTTGTCCTTATTGAGGGTTTGTCAGGCTTACGTACTTACCAAAAAGATGTTAAAATTGACCAATATCAATTAAGGCTTGAGCAAACCTATGATCCCGGAAAAGCGAATTATACGACGCATTCAGTCTGGCGGTTGTGCTATCCATTGCCAGGATTGCAGCATCAGCCAGCTCTGTATCCCGTTTACCCTGAATGAGCATGAACTCGATCAGCTTGATAATATCATCGAGCGCAAAAAGCCTATTCAGAAAGGGCAGACGCTGTTTAAAGCGGGAGACGAACTGAAATCGCTCTATGCTATCCGTTCTGGCACCATCAAGAGCTATACCATCACCGAACAGGGTGATGAGCAGATCACCGGCTTCCATCTGGCGGGCGACCTGGTGGGCTTTGATGCCATCGGCACGGGCCATCATCCGAGCTTTGCTCAGGCACTCGAAACCTCGATGGTTTGCGAAATCCCGTTTGAAACCCTGGACGATCTGTCCGGCAAGATGCCTAACCTGCGTCAGCAGATGATGCGTCTGATGAGCGGTGAGATCAAAGGCGATCAGGACATGATCCTGCTGCTTTCCAAAAAGAATGCAGAAGAGCGCCTGGCCGCGTTTATCTACAACCTCTCCCGCCGCTTCGCCGAGCGTGGCTTCTCGCCGCGTGAATTCCGTCTGACGATGACGCGTGGCGATATCGGTAACTACCTGGGTCTGACCGTGGAAACCATCAGCCGTCTGCTGGGCCGTTTCCAGAAAAGCGGGATGCTGGCCGTTAAGGGTAAATACATCACTATCGAAAACGGTGAAGCGCTGGCCGTTCTTGCCGGGCACGCCCGCAACGTGGCGTAATTTTCCGCATGTTGATGACCAGACTGATAAATTCTTGTGATTTATTGGTCTGGTATAACCGCTTCCGTTTCAAGATATTTTCACCGTAGCACGTCCCCACACAGCGCCCGAAAGGTTCTCGTTGAGGTTATGAATTGAGAGAAAGTTTGTTTTTCGTTTCAGTCGTGATTGCCTCAGTGACCTTTATCTTCATCTGGATCATGCTTGTCGGCCCGATGAAGGGGGAGGAAAAAACCTACGTTCAGGACTCCACGACCTTTGCGATAGCGGTGATGGTGCTGCTGTTTATTGCGTTTATCGCGGTGACGACCACGGTACTTTTCCTCTGATAATTTTTCATGAATTATTGATCTGGTAAAACCTCCCCTCTGTTTCATTCAGGATATATAGGTTACTCTTTTAATTACAGACTGTGGTGACAGTAGTAAGGAGACCTGTATGGCCAAGTATCAAAACATGCTGGTAGCTATCGATCCGAATCAGGACGATCAGCCAGCATTACGACGTGCTGTGTATTTACATCAACGGATTGGTGGCAAAATCAAAGCGTTTTTGCCGATCTATGACTTCTCGTATGAGATGACCACCCTTCTGTCGCCTGACGAGCGCACCGCTATGCGTCAGGGCGTCATCAGCCAGCGTACTGCGTGGATCCGTGAACAGGCGAAGTATTACCTGGAAGCGGGTGTGCCCATTGATATTAAAGTGGTCTGGCATAACCGACCTTTCGAAGCCATCATCCAGGAGATTGTCGCCGGTGGGCACGACCTGCTGCTGAAGATGGCACACCAGCACGACAAGCTGGAATCAGTGATTTTCACCCCGACCGACTGGCACTTGCTGCGTAAATGCCCCTGCCCGGTCTGGATGGTGAAAGACCAGCCGTGGCCTGAAGGCGGTAAAGCCGTTGTCGCGGTAAACCTCGCAAGCGAAGAGGATTACCACAATTCGCTGAACGAGAAGCTGGTGAAGGAGACCATCCAGCTTGCCGATCAGGTGAATCATACCGAAGTGCATCTGGTTGGTGCCTATCCGGTCACCCCGATTAACATTGCCATTGAGCTGCCTGAATTTGACCCGAGCGTGTACAACGACGCGATCCGCGGTCAGCACCTGCTGGCCATGAAAGCGCTGCGCCAGAAATTCAGCATCGATGAGAAAATGACCCACGTGGAAAAAGGGCTGCCTGAAGAGGTGATCCCGGATCTGGCGGAACACCTTCAGGCGGGGATTGTGGTGCTGGGCACCATTGGCCGGACCGGTATTTCTGCCGCGTTCCTCGGCAATACCGCCGAACAGGTGATCGACCATCTGCGCTGCGACCTGCTGGTCATTAAGCCGGATGAGTACCAGACGCCGGTTGAGCTGGACGATCCTGAAGACGATTAACCAGCAGGATGAAAAAAAACCGTCGGGAAACCGGCGGTTTTTTTTGCCGGGTAGCGGCTTCGCCTTACCCAGCCTACGGGTTTCGTAGGCCCGGTAAGCTTGCGCCACCGGGCTTTACCCTGTCAGAGTGATTTCAGAATCGCATCCACGCTGGCTTTGGCATCGCCAAACAGCATGTGGGTGTTCTCTTTGAAGAACAGCGGGTTCTGAACCCCGGCATAGCCGGTATTCATAGAGCGTTTAAACACAATCACGTTCTGCGCTTTCCACACTTCCAGAACAGGCATACCGGCGATTGGGCTACCCGGATCGTCCTGTGCAGCAGGGTTAACGGTATCGTTGGCTCCAATGACCAGCACGGTGTCGGTGTCGGCGAAATCATCGTTGATCTCATCCATTTCCAGCACGATGTCGTAAGGCACTTTCGCTTCCGCCAGCAGCACGTTCATGTGGCCAGGCAGACGCCCTGCCACCGGGTGAATACCAAAGCGAACCTTGATGCCCCGCGCGCGCAGCTTCTCCGTGATTTCCGCCACCGGATACTGCGCCTGCGCCACCGCCATGCCGTAGCCCGGGGTGATGATCACGGAATGCGAGTTTTTCAGCATGTCTGCGGTATCTTCCGCAGAAATTTCACGGTGCTCACCCACTTCTTCGTCCGCACTGGAAGAGGACCCATCGGTCCCGAAACCACCGGCGATAACGCTGATGAACGAGCGGTTCATCGCCTTACACATGATGTAAGACAGGATCGCACCGGAAGAACCCACCAGCGCACCGGTGACGATCAGCAGGTCGTTGCTCAGCATAAAGCCTGCCGCCGCCGCTGCCCAACCGGAGTAGGAGTTCAGCATCGAGACAACCACCGGCATATCCGCACCGCCGATGGACGCCACCAGGTGCCAGCCGAAGGCCAGCGCGATGAGAGTCATTACCAGCAACGCCAGCACCTGCAGACCGACGCTTTCGGTACGCACGAAGACCACCAGCAGTACAAACGACACCACCAGCGCCGCCAGGTTCAGCTTGTGACGGTTTGGCAGCATCAGCGGTTTAGAGGAGATCTTCCCGCGCAGCTTGCCGAACGCCACAATAGAGCCGGTGAAGGTCACCGCACCGATGAAGATACCGAGGAACACCTCCGTCAGGTGGATGTTCACCAGAATCGGTTCCAGGCCCGGTTCGTGATACAGGTAGCTGTTGAAGCCCACCAGCACCGCCGCCAGACCCACGAAGCTGTGCAGAATGGCAACCAGCTCCGGCATCTCGGTCATTTCAACGCGTTTTGCCAGGCGAATACCAATCGCGCCGCCGATGATCATCGCCACCAGGATCCACGCCACGTTGCCGGTATCCGGCCCGAAGATGGTGGCAATCAGCGCAATCGCCATCCCGGCGATACCAAAGTTATTCCCCTGCTGAGACGTTTCGTGTTTGGAAAGCCCCGCCAGACTGAAAATAAACAGGATTGCAGCAACAATGTATGCGGCTATCACTAATCCTCCAGACATATGCTACCCCTTAGCCTTTACGAAACATTTTCAGCATGCGCTGAGTCACGGTGAAACCACCGAAAATATTGATACTGGCGATCAGCACCGCGATAAAGCTCAGGAAGCTGATCCAGCCGCCGTGACCAATCTGCAGTAACGCCCCCACCACGATGATCCCGGAGATGGCGTTGGTTACCGACATCAGCGGCGTATGCAGCGCATGAGAGACGTTCCATACCACGTAGTAGCCTACGACGCAGGAGAGCGCGAAGACGGTAAAGTGGCCGAGGAACTCTTTCGGTGCAACGTCAGCCAGCCAGCCGAACAGAATAATCACCAGCGCCATGATCGCGTATTTGCGCCACGGAGAAGCCGGTTTGGCGGGCTCTTTTGGCGCAGGAGCCGCTTTCGGTGCCGCCTGAGGCTGAGCAGAAACCTGAATTGGTGGCGCAGGCCAGGTAATTTCACCTTCACGGACCACGGTGACGCCACGCACCACCACATCGTCGAAATCAACGGTGACGTTGCCGTCTTTCTCTTTGCAAAGCAGCTTCAGCAGGTTGACCAGGTTAGTGCCGTAGAGCTGGGAGGACTGCGTTGGCAGGCGGCCCGGCAGATCGGTATAACCGATCACCTTCACGCCGTTAGCGGTCGTGGTCACCTGATTCGGTACGGTATATTCGCAGTTACCGCCGTTTTGGGCGGCCAGGTCGACAATCACGCTGCCCGATTTCATGGAATCAACCATCTCACGGGTAATCAACTTCGGCGCGGGTTTACCCGGGATAAGCGCGGTGGTGACAATAATGTCGACATCTTTCGCCTGGGCGGCGAAGAGTTCCATTTCGGCTTTGATAAACGCTTCGGACATCACCTTCGCGTAACCGTCGCCGCTGCCTGCCTCTTCCTTGAAGTCCAGCTCAAGGAATTCGGCACCCATACTCTGGACCTGTTCTTTTACTTCAGGGCGGGTGTCAAAGGCGCGTACGATAGCGCCCAGGCTGTTTGCCGCACCGATTGCGGCAAGGCCCGCTACGCCCGCGCCAATCACCATCACTTTCGCCGGAGGGACTTTACCCGCGGCGGTGATTTGACCGGTAAAGAAGCGACCAAATTCGTGGGCCGCTTCAACAATGGCGCGGTAGCCGGCAATGTTTGCCATGGAGCTTAAGGCATCCAGCGACTGCGCGCGCGAAATGCGCGGCACGGAGTCCATCGCCATCACGGTCACGCCACGGGCCGCCAGCTTCTCCATCAGCTCCGGATTTTGCGCAGGCCAGATGAAGCTCACCAGGGTCGTCCCCGGATTCAGCAGCGCAATCTCACTCTCTTCCGGTGCGTTGACCTTCAGAATCACCGGCGACTGCCAGACGTCAGCACCGTCGACCACTTCCGCGCCAGCCTGGATAAAGGCCTCGTCATCGAAACTCGCCAGTTTGCCTGCGCCGCTTTCAACCGCGACCGTAAAACCCAGTTTAAGCAGTTGCTCCACCGTTTTCGGTGTTGCCGCTACGCGGGTTTCATTGGCTAACCGTTCTTTTGGTACCCCAATACGCATAGTTTTCCCTTCCATCGGTTTTTGATGATGGTTTATCGATAAATGCCCGCGGTTTGTATCAATTTTCGCCATCGCGCAAGCGACGAGATATGATTAACCCCGGAAAATAAAACAGTAACAAACTGTCTATAACCTACTGAAAATAGCGCCCGCGATCTACCGCCAGAAAACACTATTTCTTACTTTATCTGTGAAAAATAAGCGATCGGCGTCACTGACAGCGTTATTTACCTTAAATTCATTGCCAGAACCGATAAATCGCGCAAGCGAAGCGGTAAAAACATGATATAGCGCCATAAGAGAACAACTTGTTAACATTAAATTAACTTGTAAAAGTCATATGCTTTATCAGTTTTACTTGTCAAACGCGTGTTTTTTCAACATATCACTAAATGTTATCGAATTCGGTGATTCAGTAAGCACAGGCAGTGAAAAATGGCGCAGACAGCGACGGGTTTTAAATGCAATAATCGGGACCGTCTCAAATTAACAACAATACCAGTACATGGTTTGCGCAAGGCGAAGGATCATTTTTATGAAGCTTAAGAACACACTCCTGGCGTCCGCACTTCTTTCCGCGACCGCCCTGTCTGCGAATGCCGCAACAGAGTTAACGCCGGAGCAAGCGGCAGCGTTAAAACCTTTTGACCATACGGTCATTGTGGGTCGTTATAATTCTATTGGCGACGCCGTCGCCGCGGCATCAAAAGCTGCTGATAAAAACGGGGCTGCCTCGTTTTATGTCGTTGACCAGTCCGATTACGGCAACAGCGGTAACCAGCGCGTGACCATTGCGCTGTTCAAAGACAATGCGCCAAAAGCTGACGCACCGAAAAACCGCGTGATCAACGGTGTTGTTGAACTGCCGAAAGATCAGGCGATTGAGCTGGAACCTTACGACACCGTCACCGTTCAGGGCTTCTATCGCAGCCAGCCTGAAGTGAACGATGCCATCACCAAAGCCGCGAAAGAGAAAGGGGCCGACTCTTTCTACATCGTGCGTCAGGTCGATGCTAACCAGGGTGGCAACCAGCGTATTACCGCGTTCATCTATAAAAAAGATGCGAAAAAACGTGTTCTGCAGAGCCCGGATGCCATCCCGGCGAATTCAGAAGCAGGTCGCGCGGCAATAGCAAAAGGCGGCGAAGCAGCGAAGACAGTTGAAATTCCAGGCGTAGCAACGACGGCTGCCCCAAGCGCTGAAGTGGGCCGTTTCTTCGAAACGCAGTCCACGAAAGGTGGCCGTTATTCTGTTACGCTGCCAGACGGTACCAAAATTGAAGAGCTGAACAACGCCACAGCAGCGCAGATGGTGCCGTTCGACAGCATCAAGTTTACCGGCAACTACGGCAACATGACGGAAGTCTCTTACCAGGTCGCGAAGCGTGCGGCGAAGAAAGGGGCGAAGTATTACCACATCACCCGCCAGTGGCAGGAACGTGGTAACAACGTGACCATCAGCGCCGATCTGTATAAGTAACAAAATTGTTTACGAAAGGCGGCGCAATGCCGCCTTTTTTGTTACTTTTTTTGAATTTCTGCCACACGTCATTGCATGCTTTCGTTACACTCCGTAAAATCCCGCGCCTTAGTGTGATCCACCATTTTTATGCGCCTGAGCGAAATAATTATTCTGGATTTTGACCTTTCATAACAGGAAGCCAATGGAAAAGAAACTTGGCCTGAGTGCTCTGACTGCACTCGTTTTAAGCTCAATGCTGGGTGCGGGCGTATTCAGTTTGCCGCAAAATATGGCGGCCGTTGCCAGCCCTTCCGCGCTCATCATTGGCTGGGGCATTACGGGTGTCGGAATACTGCTGCTGGCCTTCGCCATGCTGCTGCTCACCCGCATTCGCCCGGACCTGGATGGCGGCATTTTTACCTATGCGCGTGAAGGTTTTGGCGAGCTGATTGGCTTCTGTTCCGCCTGGGGATACTGGCTGTGTGCGGTTATCGCCAACGTCTCCTATCTGGTGATCGTCTTCTCGGCGCTCAGTTTCTTTACCGATACGCCTGAGCTGCGTCTTTTTGGCGACGGGAATACCTGGCAGTCTATTGTGGGGGCCTCGGTGTTACTGTGGTTCGTCCACTGGCTGGTATTACGTGGCGTACAAACGGCCGCCAGCATTAACCTGGTGGCGACGCTGGCGAAACTGGTTCCGCTCGGCCTGTTTATCGTTCTGGCCTTTATTGCGTTCCGTATGGACGTATTCAAGCTTGATTTCAGCGGCGTTGCGCTGGGCGTTCCCGTCTGGGAGCAGGTGAAAAACACGATGCTGATTACCCTGTGGGTATTCATCGGCGTTGAAGGCGCGGTCGTGGTTTCTGCCCGGGCACGGAATAAACGCGATGTGGGCCGCGCGACGCTGCTGGCCGTACTGGCCGCGCTCGGGGTCTATCTGCTGGTGACGCTGCTGTCGCTGGGCGTGGTGGCGCGTCCTGAGCTGGCTGAAATGCGTAACCCGTCAATGGCAGGCCTGATGGTGAAAATGCTCGGTCCCTGGGGCGATGTGGTGATTGCCGCAGGGCTGATCGTCTCCGTCTGCGGGGCTTACCTGAGCTGGACCATCATGGCGGCTGAGGTGCCATTCCTGGCCTCAACGCACAAAGCGTTTCCACGTCTGTTTGCCCGTCAAAACAAAAACAGTGCGCCGTCGGCATCACTCTGGCTGACCAACATCAGCGTTCAGGTCTGTCTGGTACTGATCTGGCTCACAGGTTCAGACTATAACACCCTGTTGACCATCGCCTCGGAGATGATTCTGGTACCCTATTTCTTAGTGGGTGCATATTTGTTAAAAATTGCCACACGCCCGGTGCATTATGTCGTGGGTGTCGGAGCCTGTATTTACGGCCTGTGGTTGTTGTATGCTTCCGGACCTATGCATCTGCTGCTGTCGGTAGTGCTGTACGCACCGGGTCTGCTGGTGTTTATCTACGCCCGCCGCACGCATCAGCTGGAGAAAGCGCTGAAACGCCGTGAGATGGCATTAATTGGACTGCTACTGGTTGCTGCCCTACCGGCAACCTGGATGTTAATGGGATAGCATCGCCTTTCCCATTGTTGAACTGTAAAGGAGAATACGATGGGAAATGCACCGCTTCGACCAATACTGATTACCGGCGGAGGCCGCCGTATCGGCCTCGCCCTCGCCCATCACTTTCTCAACCTTCGCCACCCGGTCATTGTCAGCTACCGTACGGAATACCCGTCGATTGAAGGGTTACGCAAAGCCGGTGCTGTCTGCATTCAGGCTGATTTTTCAACCGATGAAGGCATTCTGGCTTTCGCGGAAGAGGTGAAATCCACCACGACGGGGCTGCGCGCCGTGATCCATAACGCCAGCGCATGGCGTGCCGAAAAACCCGGTACGTCACTCAGCGAAACGCTCTCCGCCATGCTGCAGATCCACGTTAATACCCCTTATCTGCTCAACCACGCTCTGCAGGATCTACTCCGCGGTCATGGGCACGCTGCGGGCGACATTATTCACTTTACCGATTATGTGGTGGAGCGCGGAAGCGACAAGCACATCGCCTACGCGGCCAGTAAAGCCGCTCTGGATAACATGACGCGCTCGTTTGCCCGCAAACTCGCACCCGAGGTGAAGGTGAACGCCATCGCCCCGGCGATGATTTTGTTTAACGAAAACGATGATGCGGAGTATCGCCAGCAGGCGCTGAATAAGTCGCTCATGAAAATCGCCCCGGGCGAGAAAGAGGTCATCGACCTTGTGGATTACCTGCTCACCAGCTGCTACGTCACCGGCAGAACCTTTGCCGTGGACGGCGGCCGACCGCTGCGCTAGTGAAAGCGGCTCCAGAAGAAAATTAACACCCAGGCGCTGAGTCCCCAGCAGACCACCGCTCCGCTCAGCGCCAGGGGAAGACGCAGAAAACCGGTGAAATACCACAGCGAAAGCAGGTAGAGAAAATACGGGATGATAGACCACATGCCAAACACGATGGTCGTGCGTAACGCTTCCGTGCCCCGTTCCGAAGCCACAATATAGTGAGCAATCAGCGCAAAGGTCGGGAAAAGAGGGATCAGCCCGGCAATATAGTAGTTTTTCGTTTTTGCCAGAACGCCAATCAGTAACACCACCAGCGCGCCCAGCGCGGCTTTAATCACCAACCCCATACTTTTTCCTATTACAATCAAGTAACAATATGACTCAGAATAACGGAACCGGCGTTAATTTTGAAAGATTAATGGAAGGTTAAGGTTTCGCGGTGTATGTTGGCTTTTTTCACGAAAACAGACGCTGTATGAATAAGATTGTTTATGTTGAAGACGAACCCGAAGTCGGGCAATTGATCGCCGCCTATCTGGGTAAACATGATATGGACGTCATTGTTGAACCTCGCGGCGATCGTGCCGAAGAGGTGGTCGTCCGTGAAAACCCGGATCTGGTGCTGCTGGATATCATGTTGCCAGGCAAAGACGGCATGACGCTCTGCCGTGACCTGCGCGCCCGTTGGGAGGGCCCTATCGTCCTGCTCACCTCACTGGACAGCGATATGAACCACATTTTGTCGCTGGAGATGGGTGCCAATGACTACATTCTGAAAACCACACCGCCTGCCGTCCTGCTTGCACGCCTGCGCCTGCATTTGCGCCAGCACGCCAGCATCGAACGCGAAGCGCCTGCGCCGTCTCTGACGCCGCACAAAGCGATGCGCTTCGGTACGCTGTCTATTGACCCCATTAACCGCCAGGTGCTGCTCTCTGGCGAGCTTATCGCCCTCTCCACCGCAGATTTTGACCTGCTGTGGGAGCTGGCAACGCACGCCGGGCAAATCATGGACCGCGACGCGCTGCTGAAAAACCTGCGTGGCGTGAGCTATGACGGCATGGACCGCAGCGTTGACGTGGCGATTTCGCGTCTGCGCAAAAAGCTTCTGGATAACGCTACCGAGCCCTACCGCATTAAAACCGTGCGTAATAAGGGTTACCTGTTTGCCCCACATGCGTGGGAAACCTGATCGCGTCTCCCGATAAGATAACCTGCGCGAAATGAAGGCATTGCGCGACGATGCCCTTCTTTCGCGCGTTTATTTTTACGTTTGCGCAACAATTAACTTGCTAAGCACGCGAACTATTCCATAATTAAACCTTCTACAGTCCTTTCTTCAGCTGGCACTGACCCGGCTACAACGCATTTTCTCCGTGAAGCTCTCACGATACCTCTCCCATAAAATCTTGATATGAGGATTTAAGTCCATGACATATGTATAACTACAATCAGGTCGAAGCCATCAAAACCAATCTTGAATGGATTGTTAATCAGGCAGCGCTTAGCCATATCTCCCCCTCACGCGCCGATCAGAAAGCGCTCTTTGATCTCCTTGAACTCATCCAGTCTTACGAAATACTTCTGGATTTAATTAACGAATTCGGTACCGATGTGATTGATATGCACATTGCGGAAGGACTGGCCGTAACGGAAACACTCATCGCCAAGGTAAAAAACAGCGCGAATGCCATGTAACACGTTTCACAGACATGAAAATATCGACGGGTTTTCATGTATATTCTGCACAAAGCGTTTCTTCGGTGAGATCCAATGAAAAAGCTGTTTGTGCAGTTTTATCTTTTGCTGTTTGTCTGCTTCCTGGTCATGACCATGCTGGTCGGGCTGGTTTATAAATTCACCGCCGAGCGTGCGGGCAGGCAGTCGCTGGACGATCTGATGAAAAGCTCGCTCTATCTGATGCGCAGCGAGCTGAGAGAGATCCCGCCGCACGACTGGGCGAAAACCCTCAAAGAGCTGGATCTGAATCTGTCATTCGATTTACGCATCGAGCCGTTAAAAGATTTTGAGCTGGATCCGCCCGCCATGCAGCGCCTGCGCGACGGGGACATCGTCGCGCTGGATGAGAAATACACTTTTATCCAGCGTATTCCGCGCAGCCATTATGTGCTGGCCGTCGGGCCGGTACCCTATCTCTATTATTTGCACCAGATGCGTCTGCTGGACATGGCGCTGATGGCCTTTATCGCCATTTCGCTCGCGTTTCCGGTCTTCATCTGGATGCGCCCGCACTGGCAGGACATGCTGAAGCTGGAATCCGCCGCGCAGCGTTTTGGCGAGGGGCATTTTACCGAACGCATTCACTTCGACAGCGGTTCCAGCTTTGAACGTCTGGGCGTGGCCTTTAACCAGATGGCCGATAACATCAATGCCCTTATCGCCAGTAAGAAGCAGTTGATCGACGGGATTGCGCACGAGCTGCGCACGCCGCTGGTTCGCCTGCGCTATCGTCTGGAGATGAGCGAGAATCTGACGGAAGCGGAGTCTCAGGCCCTGAACCGCGACATTGGCCAGCTTGAAGGGCTGATTGAGGAGCTGCTGACCTACGCACGCCTCGATCGTCCGCAAAACGAGCTGAACCTCAGCACGCCGGACCTACCCGCCTGGCTGCAAACCCACATCGATGACGTTCAGAGCGTGAACCCGCAGCGCACGCTGTTGACCCGCGTCACGCCGGGTGATTACGGCGCGCTCGATATGCGTCTGATGGAGCGCGTGCTGGACAATCTGATCAACAACGCCATGCGCTACAGCGAAAGTACGCTACAGATCGGGCTGGATTTGCAGGGCAATCAGGCCAGCCTGACGGTGGAGGATGACGGGCCGGGGATCGCCCCGGAAGCGCGAGAAACCGTGTTTGAACCGTTTGTCCGCCTCGACCCCAGCCGCGATCGCGCCACAGGCGGATGCGGCCTGGGGCTGGCGATTGTCTACTCTATCGCGCAGGCGATGGGCGGCACGGTGCATTGTGAAGAGAGCGAGCTCGGCGGCGCGCGATTCTGCTTTAGCTGGCCGGTGTACCATAACATCGCCCTTCCCCTCCCAGCCTGACCTCAACCGCACGCTGGCCTGACCCGGCGTGCTGTGCTATATGATAAGTATGTTGTAACTAATGAGAGTGTTTATGGCGACCTACGATCTCCTCGAACGGCTGAACAGCACGTTTCGGGAAATAGAACACGAGCTCCTGACCCTGACCGAACGTTTGCAGGACTGCCGCCTGCTGGCCGCGCGCGTCTTTACCCTGCCCGAGGTGGCTAAAGGGGCCGAACACGACCCGCTGGACGCCATCGAGGTTGAACAACACATCGGCAGCGCCGCCCTTGAGCTGGCGCTGAAGCACTATCGCCGCCTGTTTATCCAGCAGCAGTCAGAAAACCGCAGCAGTAAGGCGGCCGTGCGTCTGCCCGGCGTGATCTGCCTGCAAACCGATGCGGCAACGCGCGACGCGCTGGAAAACCAGATTACCCATATCAACACCCTGAAAGCGGCATTTGAAAAGATCATCACCGAAGAGTCCGGCCTCGCCCCTGCCGCCCGGTTTGAATGGGTGCACCGCCAGCTTCCTGGGCTGATTACCCTGAATGCCTACCGCACGCTAACGGTTCTGCGTCACCCCGCCACGCTGCGCTTCGGCTGGGCGAATAAGCACATCATTAAAAACTTCACCCGGGATGAGATTCTGGCGCAGCTGGAAAAAAGCCTGAAGACGCCGCGCACCGTCGCGCCGTGGTCGCGTGAACAGTGGATTGAGCGCCTGGAGCAGGAGTACCACAGCATCGCCTCGCTGCCGGCGGACACGCGCCTCAAGATAAAGCGCCCGGTGAAGGTGCAGCCTATTGCCCGCGTCTGGTATTCCGGACAGCAAAAACAGGTTCAGTATGCCTGTCCGACGCCGCTGATTGCGCTTTATGACGCCGATCGGGGAGCCATCGTGCCGGATATTGGTGAGCTTTTGAATTACGATGCGGACAATGTCCAGCACCGTTACAGACCTCAGGCGCAGCCGCTACAGCTGATTATTCCGCGGCTGCACCTGTACGTAGCGGGATGATTATTTCAGGCTGCCGACCATCGCTTCCGGGCGAACCCAGGCGTCGAACTCCACCTCCGTCAGATAGCCCAGCGCCAGGGCGGAGGCTTTCAGCGTCAGCCCCTCTTTGTGCGCTTTTTTAGCGATCTCGGCGGCTTTGTCGTAGCCGATATGGGTATTCAGCGCCGTCACCAGCATCAGGGATTCATTGAGCAACTGGCTGATACGCTCGCGATTCGGCTCAATCCCCACCGCACAGTGCTCGTTAAAGCTCTCCATCCCGTCTGCCAGCAGACGAATCGATTGCAGAACGTTGTGGATCACCATCGGGCGATAGACGTTCAGCTCGAAGTTGCCGGATGCCCCGCCCATATTGACGGCCACGTCGTTGCCCAACACCTGGCAGCAGAGCATGGTCATGGCTTCGCACTGGGTCGGGTTCACTTTACCCGGCATGATAGAGCTGCCCGGCTCGTTTTCCGGGATGCTGATTTCACCAATGCCGCAGCGCGGGCCCGAGGCCAACCAGCGCACGTCGTTGGCGATTTTCATCAGCGAGGCCGCCAGCCCTTTCAGCGCGCCGTGGGTGTGGACCAGCGCATCGCAGGTCGCCAGCGCTTCGAACTTATTGGGCGCCGTGACGAACGGCTGTCCGGTGATGTTTGCCAGCTCCTCCGCCACGCGTACCGCGTATTCTGGATGGGTGTTTAACCCGGTCCCAACCGCCGTCCCGCCGAGAGCCAGCTCCGCCAGGTGCGGCAGGCTGTACTCAATATGCTTCAGATTATGTTCCAGCATCGCCACCCAGCCGGAAATCTCCTGGCCGAGCGTCAGCGGCGTGGCATCCTGCAGGTGCGTACGGCCAATTTTAACGATGTCGCGGAAGGCCTGCGCTTTCTCGTTGAGCGTGGATTTGAGCACGTTGAGCTGCGGGATAAGCTGCTCGCGGATAGCAATCACCGCCGCTACGTGCATCGCCGTCGGGAAGACGTCGTTGGAACTCTGGCTTTTGTTGACGTCATCGTTCGGATGGACCTTACGCTCCATGCCGCGCACGCCGCCCAGCAGTTCGCTGGCCCGGTTTGCCAGCACTTCGTTCATGTTCATGTTGCTTTGGGTGCCGGAACCGGTCTGCCAGACGGCGAGGGGGAATTCATCGGGATGCTTGCCCGCCAGCACTTCGTCGGCGGCATTGATGATGGCGGTCGCTTTGTCTGCCGTCAGCAGGCCTAAATCCTGGTTCACTTTAGCGGCGGCGCGTTTGGTGAGCGCCAGCGCCTGAATCAGCGAGACGGGCATTTTTTCAGTCGAGATACGGAAATGTTCCAGCGAACGCTGGGTTTGCGCGCCCCAAAGCTTGTCGGCCGGGACGTCGATGGCGCCCATCGAGTCTTTCTCATGGCGTACCGTAGTCATTACTTTCTCCTTGATAACAAAAGAGGGATTGCTCACATGCTTAAGGGATAAGTATTGATGACTTCTGGGAAACGATATGGCGCTTTGTGCGCTCTTATTGGTGTCGGGTGGCGGCTTTGCCTTACCCGACCTACGAGAATGTAGATACTGTTATGCCACGCAAGCATTTTCCTGATGCAATGTGGCATCGAACGGGCGTCCTGATTTCAGGACGCCATACGCCACCTGCGCCAGCTTACGCATCATCGCTCCGATTATCAGCTTCGCTCCCTTGCCGTTCTTTTCCAGACGCGTCCTGAACGCTTTTCCCCACTCCGTTTTGTACAGCGCCACCATCGCGGGCATATACAGCGCCCTGCGAAGCGAGACATGGCCAGCCTTACTCATCCTGCTTGCCCTGTGTACGCTGCTTCCTGATTCATGCTGCCGCGGTGTCAGTCCTGCGAAAGCCGCGAACTGCCGCGCCTGACCGAACCTGTCCTTCAGCCCCACATACGCCAGCAGCACCGCGGATGTCTTTTCACCGATACCCGGTATGCTGTCCAGCAGTTTTCGCCGGTGCTTCAGGTCCGGGTCATCATCCGTCAGGTCCTTTATCTGTTTCTCCAGCCGCTTCAGCTCCGCTTCCAGCCACAGAAGGTGCGCATCGATGCTCGGCATCTGCACCTCCCGCGCCGTCTCACGACGGTTCAGCTCCTGCGTGTGCATGTCTGTCAGGGACTGGTGACGCAGCACCAGCGCCCGCAACGCGCGCTCCAGCGGATGAGGTGCCTCCCAGGCTACCGGACGCTTCTGCCGGCAGAACTCTGCCAGCATACGGGCATCAACGGCATCGGTTTTACTGCGCAGGCCTTCACTCTGCGCAAAGGCTTTACCAAGAGCCGGGTTGATGATGGATACGGTGAAACCGGCATCGCTGAGGGATGCTGCTGCGTCTTCCATATAGGTGCTGGTCGCTTCCATGCAGATATGTGCCTGAGCCACATTATGGCTGCGGAGCCAGCTGAGCAGCTCCTCGTGACCTTTAGGTGTGTTAGTAAATTTTTTGCTGCGGTGACGGCCATCAGGTCGCAACACATCGACATCCAGCTTAGCTTTGGAGACATCGATACCAATAAAGTGAAGTTCCTGTTCCATAGTGAAACCAACCTTGTGAATGCGGATTACCGGGAAAACCGGTCCATGATACTGTCCGGTTTGTCACTTGTGGAGAAGGTGCAGTCCACTGCAGGGATCTACAACACAGGCTCGTGGCCTAAGGCCGGGTACGGCATGTGGACTGCATGGCAGAAAGAACTGGCCGGTTCTTTCTGCACGGAAGGATAATACAAGGCCGGGTAAGCGTCAGCGCCACCCGGCAATTTACAGAATTACTTCACACACGCCGAACACTGGGACGACTGGATCTGTTTGAAGAAGTCGTTACCTTTGTCATCCACGAGGATGAACGCCGGGAAATCTTCCACTTCAATTTTCCAGATCGCTTCCATACCCAGTTCCGGGTATTCCACGCACTCCAGGCTCTTGATGCTGCCCTGGGCCAGAACCGCAGCCGGGCCGCCGATACTGCCGAGGTAGAAACCGCCGTGCTTGTGGCAGGCGTCCGTCACCTGCTGGCTGCGGTTGCCTTTCGCCAGCATGATCATGCTGCCGCCGTTGGCCTGCAGCTGGTCAACGTACGAGTCCATGCGGCCTGCCGTGGTCGGGCCTAACGAGCCGGACGCGTAGCCTTCAGGCGTTTTCGCCGGACCTGCGTAGTAGATCGGGTGATCTTTAATGTACTGCGGCAGCCCTTCGCCGTTGTCCAGACGCTCTTTCAGCTTCGCGTGCGCGATGTCGCGGCCCACGATAATCGTGCCGTTCAGGGAGAGACGGGTCGAAACCGGGTACTGCGAAAGCTGCGCCAGAATCTCTTTCATCGGACGGTTCAGGTCGACATGAACCGCTTCACCCTCACCCGCTTTACGCAGCTCTTCAGGTATGTATTTGCCCGGGTTGTTTTCCAGTTTTTCGATCCACACGCCTTCGCGGTTGATCTTCGCTTTGATGTTGCGATCCGCAGAGCAGGATACGCCCATCCCGACCGGACAGGAGGCTCCGTGGCGCGGCAGACGGATCACGCGCACGTCGTGGGCAAAGTATTTGCCGCCAAACTGCGCCCCGAGGCCCAGGTTACGCGCCTCTTCCAGCAGTTCCTGCTCAAGCTGCACGTCGCGGAACGCCTGGCCGTGCTCGTTACCTTCGGTAGGCAGGCCGTCATAGTATTTAGTTGAGGCCAGCTTGACGGTTTTCAGCGTGCTTTCAGCCGAGGTACCACCAATCACAAACGCGATATGGTACGGCGGGCACGCCGCGGTGCCAAGGGTGCGCATCTTCTCAACCAGGTAGTTCTTCAGCTTGCCCGGGGTGAGCAGCGCTTTGGTTTCCTGGTAGAGATAGGTTTTGTTGGCTGAACCGCCGCCTTTGGCGATACAGAGGAATTTGTACTCGTCACCGTCGACGCTGTAGAGATCGATCTGTGCCGGCAGGTTGGTGCCGGTGTTGACCTCTTTGTACATATCCAGCGCCGCGTTTTGCGAGTAGCGCAGGTTGTCTTCGGTGTAGGTGTTGTAGACGCCGTGCGCCAGGGCCGCTTCGTCACCGCCGCCGGTCCAGACGCGCTGGCCTTTTTTACCGACGATGATCGCCGTGCCGGTGTCCTGACAGGTTGGCAGAACACCTTTCGCCGCGATGTCTGAGTTACGCAGGAACTGCAGGGCAACGTATTTATCGTTTTCGCTGGCCTGCGGGTCGCTCAGAATATCAGCAACCTGCTGCTGGTGCGCAGGACGGAGCATAAACGAGGCGTCGTGGAAAGCGTGCTGCGCCAGCAGCGTCAGCGCCTGCGGATCAACCTTGAGGATCTCTTGTCCTTCAAACTCAGAGACGGAGACGTGATCGTGGGTTAACAGGTAATACTCGGTCCGATCCTTACTAAGGGGGAAAGGATCCTGATAATGGAAGGGTTTATTCGACATTGGTCTCTCACTTACTGCTTCGGTCTGTTTATTCAGGGCAGATGTTCCGCTGCCCGGCTTAAAAGCGAGTCAGCTTATCCTACACAATTTTTTAACAAAAACTGAGACTAGTACGACTTTTTACATCCACAGGTTACTTCCATGAGGTTTATTGCTTTAATACCCGGAGTTAATTCCATAATTGAATCAGGGCTTGATAATGCAAAAACTCATTAACTCAGTGCAAAACTACGCCTGGGGAAGTAAAACTGCGTTAACGGATCTCTACGGTATCGCGAACCCGAACAACCTGCCGATGGCAGAACTGTGGATGGGTGCGCACCCGAAGAGCAGCTCAAAAATTGAAGACGCCAGCGGCCAGGTACGCAGCCTGCGTGACGTGATTGATGCCGATAAAGCCGCCCTACTGGGTGACAAGGTCGCTCACCGCTTCGGCGAACTGCCGTTCCTGTTTAAGGTGCTGTGCGCCGATCAGCCGCTCTCCATCCAGGTTCACCCGAACAAGAAAGCCTCTGAAATCGGCTTTGCAAAAGAGAACGCGGCGGGTATCCCGTTAGACGCCGCCGAGCGCAACTACAAAGATCCTAACCATAAGCCGGAGCTGGTGTTTGCGCTGACCCCATTCCTGGCGATGAACGCGTTCCGCGAGTTTTCAGAGATCGTTTCGCTGCTGCAACCGGTAGCGGGTGCCAACAAGGCTATCGCCCACTTCCTCGAAAACCCGAACGCAGACGCGCTGAGTCAGCTGTTTGCCAGCCTGCTGAATATGCAGGGTGAAGAGAAATCTCACGCGCTGGCGGTGCTGAAAGCAGCCCTGGGCAGCCAGCAAGGTGAACCGTGGGAGACCATCCGTCTGATTTCTGAATTCTACCCGGACGACAGCGGCCTGTTCTCCCCTCTGCTGCTAAATGTGGTGAAGCTGAGCCCGGGCGAAGCAATGTTCCTGTTCGCTGAAACCCCGCACGCCTACCTTCAGGGCGTGGCGCTGGAGGTGATGGCCAATTCCGATAACGTGCTGCGCGCGGGCCTGACGCCGAAATATATTGATATCCCTGAGCTGGTTGCCAACGTGAAGTTCGTGGCGAAACCGGCCGCGGAGCTGCTGACTCAGCCGGTGAAAAACGGCGCAGAGCTGGACTTCCCGATTCCGGTTGAGGATTTTGCCTTCTCCCTGCACGACCTGAACCCGGCCGAAACCGCCATTGCGCAGGAGAGCGCGGCGATTCTGTTCTGCGTGGAGGGCGAAGCGACGCTGCGCAAAGGCGAACAGCGTCTGGTGCTTAAGCCCGGTGAGTCAGCATTCGTTGCAGCCAATGAGTCTCCGGTTAGCGTAAGCGGCACCGGTCGTCTGGCGCGCGTTTTCAATAAGCTTTAAG
Source organism: Enterobacter sp. ECC-019 (assembly GCF_043974075.1). Classification (NCBI taxonomy): domain Bacteria; kingdom Pseudomonadati; phylum Pseudomonadota; class Gammaproteobacteria; order Enterobacterales; family Enterobacteriaceae; genus Enterobacter; species Enterobacter sp. ECC-019. Next base: position 2,771,805 of record NZ_CP143759.1, on the reverse strand, counting down.
CACTTACTGAATTTTTTAACAACTCTTGCTAAGCTAGTTGCAGGCTTAATATCTCCAGGCGGTTTTTACCGCCTGGTTTCATTTTAGGGATAGTCGCAATGAAAAAATCGGTCGTAGCGGTTGGAGTGATTGTAGCGTTAGGCGTGGTCTGGACGGGTGCCTCCTGGTTTACCGGGAAACAGCTGGAAGGCCGTCTGGCTGAGATGGTGGCGCAGGCTAACGGAGAGATTAAGCGCAGTGCGCCGGAGGCGGGCCTTGAGCTGAGCTACCAGAACTATCAGCGCGGCGTGTTTACCAGCCGTATGCAGCTGGTGGTGAAGCCGGTTGCCGGTGCTGAAAACGGCTGGCTGAAACCGGGCCAGAGCGTGGTGCTGGACGAGGTGGTGAGCCACGGTCCGCTGCCGCTGGCGCAGCTGAAGTCCTTTAACCTGATCCCGTCGATGGCGTCTGTTCATACCGTGCTGGTGAATAACGACGTCACCAAACCGCTGTTTGACCTGGCGAAGAATGAATCGCCTTTCGACATTAATACCCGAATTAGCTATGCCGGTGACACAAGTTCCGATATTGCTCTGAAAGCGCTTAACTACGAGAAAGAGAATGAGAAAGTCGCCTTCAGCGGCGGCCACTTCAAACTCGATGCTGACCGCGACGGAAACGTGTTCTCCCTGACGGGTGAAGCGGAAAGTGGCCTGGTCAATGCCGTGAATGAATATAACCAAAAAGTTCAGCTCACCTTCAGCAACCTGAAAGCTGACGGCAACAGCCGAATGACCGATTTCCAGGAGCGTATCGGCGATCAAAAACTGTCTCTCGACAAGGTTGCCATTGCGGTTGAAGGAAAAGAGATGGCCGTGCTGGAAGGCATGGACGTCAACGGCAAATCCGACGTTTCCAAAGACGGTAAGAGCATCAACACACAGCTGGACTACACGCTGAAGAGCCTGAAAGTGCAGAATCAGGATCTGGGCACCGGCAAACTGTCGCTGAAGATCGGCAATATCGACGGCCAGGCGTGGCATGAGTTTAGCCAGAAATACAGCAAAGAGAGCCAGGCGCTGCTGACCGATGCCGCGCTGCAGCAGAACCCTGAGGTGTACCAGCAGCAGGCGATGGCGGTACTGTTCAACAACCTCCCTATCCTGCTGAAGGGCGAGCCGGTGGTAACCGTTGCGCCGCTGAGCTGGAAAAACAGCAAAGGCGAAACCAGCTTTAACCTGTCTCTGTTCCTGAAAGATCCGGCAACCGCAACGGGCGAACCGCAGACGCTGGCACAGGAAGTGGATCGCAGCGTGAAGTCGCTCGACAGCAAGCTGACCATCCCGATGGATATGGCGACCGAGTTTATGACCCAAATTGCGAAGCTGGAAGGCTACGGCGATGAAGACGCCGGCAAGCTGGCTAACCAGCAGGTGAAAGGTCTTGCGGCCATGGGCCAGATGTTCCGCATCACCAAAGTGGACAACAACACGATTTCCACCAGCCTGCAGTACGCCAACGGCCAGGTAACGCTTAACGGCGACAAGATGCCGCTGGAAGACTTTGTCGGCATGTTTGGTATGCCGACGCTGGGGATGCCGGAACCGGCTGAACCGGCAGCGCCAGCCGAACCGGCGGCACCGCAGCAGTAAACGTCAAAACCCCTCGAATGAGGGGTTTTTATTGCCCGCTAGCTTTTCCATCCAGCCAGGAAATCCAGCAGAAACGCGTTCACTTTCTCTGGCTGCTCCTCCTGCGGCAGATGGCCGCACTCATCAATACCCTGCGCCCGCAGGTTCTCCGCCATTTCGGCCCAGACGCTTTCCATATCGAAAAGTTTGCCGACCGCATGAAAATCATTACCCCACAGCGACATTACCGGGCAGGTGATTTTCACCTCAGCGTCAGCCATATCCTGCGCCACATCCTCTGCGTTGGCGCGATAGTCAGCCATCGCGCCGCGCACGGCACCCGGCGCCTGATACGCCCGAACATAGGTGTCAAACGCCTCGCCGCTAATGGTCGAGGGGTTGTAGGTCCAGTCCGAGAAAAAGTGGCGCAGCCAGATATGCTCCCGACCCGCAATCAGGGCTTCCGGCAGGTCTGGTACAAGATGGAACAGGAAGAACCAGTATGCGCGCGCAATCGTCGCATTCAGATCGCGCGCCACAATCCGCGTTGGCACGTTATCCATTACCACCAGACGATCGATTAACTCGGGATAATCTTTAGCAAAGCGGGTGGCAACCCGAGCGCCACGATCGTGTCCAACCAGCACCACTTTCTCCAGACCCAGCACTCGCATAAGTTCCCGGATGTCCCTCGCCATGTTCCGTTTATCATAACCAGAGGCCGGTTTATCCGTTTCCCCATACCCGCGTAAATCCGGTGCAATGACGCGGTAGTGCCGGGACAGTACGGGTATCTGGTAGCGCCAGGCATAGTTTGTTTCAGGAAAACCATGCAGGAGAATAACCGGTGCGCCTTCACCCTCTTCGACCACAAACTGACGGATACCGTTTGCCGTTACGGTGTAACTTTTCATGCTCATCACCTCACTTTATTTCAGCAGAGGCACGTTGGCCGCACGTTGATAAGGACCGTAATTGACAGGATTCCAGCTATAGCCCTGCTGCCCGGAAGTGATATGCCCGATACCAGGGAAAGGCAGATGCGCTGCGGCCAACCACTCACCGTCTTTCGCCAGCGCGTTAAACTCCTGCGCCCTGGATGAGATGGCTTTTTTCGGATCGACATCAAAGCGAATAGACACTTCAGGGTGCGGGAACTGGACGGCAGGAGCATGAATCAAATCCCCAATGAAGTTGATAGCCGTTCCCTGCGACGCAAAGCGATAAACGGTACTGCCAGGCGTATGCCCTATGGCATATACCGTCTGGACTTCCGGGATAGGCGAAGCTGGCGGAACGAAGGTTTTAAGGTGCCCGGCGGCTTTATACGCGGACAGCGCATTCCTGGCGATAGCGAAATACGCCTTCGCATTAGCCGGCGCGCTCGCTTCTTTTTCGGGGTCAAGCCAGTAGTCGGCCTCCCCCTGCGGTACGTAGACGGTGGCATTGGGGAACAGCGCCTTACCCTCTGCATCGCTCAGGCCGCACACGTGGTCAAGATGCAGGTGGGTCAGGAAAATGGTATCAACCTGCTCGGGACGGTACCCTGATGCGTTCATATTGCTGACCAGCTGGCCGGCCGTTTCCGCCATGCAGTGGCCACCCCCGCTGTCAATCATGACCAGGTGTTTACCGGTATTCACCAGAAAGGCGTTAAAGGCGGTAGGCATGCGTTCGGCATCAATTTTGTGTTGAGCCAACAGGTTGCGAACCTTGTCGGGTGAAAGCCCTTGCAATAGCGTTGGCGAAAGATCGTTATAGCCGTCGAACAGCGCCGTCACCTCGTATGCCCCTACCGCCAGACGATAATAGCCAGGGACCTGCTGTTTCACCTGCGCGGGGGCATCTGCCCACGATGTGCCAGCAAAGAGCATGCCACTGAACGCCAGAACCGTTTTCAACTTTTTCATATTCACTCCAGATTGATATTTTTAAGGTTGTGAAGAGACTATGGCAGCGTAACGATAAATAATGTAGATATGTACTTTGATAAGTCAGCATAACGAAAATCGATACAATGAAACTGGAAGATGTTGAAGTGTTTGTCGAATCCGTCAAGGCGGGTAGCCTGGCGGGCGCCGCGCGTCGGCTCTCTGTGAGCGCCATGGCGGCATCACGGTCTCTTAATAACCTTGAGGCTGAACTGGGGGTCAGGCTGGTGCACCGCACCACGCGTTCCCTCTCACCCACCAGCGATGGGGCCGTTTTTTTGCCCCATGCGCAGGCATTGCTGGAAGATAAAAATAACGCGCTGGCCGACCTGTTTCCCGAGGGGACGCATCTTTCCGGACGCCTGCGTATTACCGCCTCAGCGGGGTTTGGCCGGAAGATCGTGGCTCCCATGCTGACCCGGTTCATGCAGCAGCATCCCGCCCTGCAGGTCGATTTACTCGCCACCGACGAACAGGTTGATATTGTCGGCAAAGGCATAGACGTGGCGTTACGCATTGCGCCGCTGCGCGATAACCGGCTGGTTGCCCATCGCCTGTGCCATAACCCTCGCGACCTCTGCGCCAGCGCGGAGTATCTGGCAGAAAACGGTTATCCAAAATCGCTTAGCGATCTGGCGGTACACAGCTGTCTGACTACGTCAGACACGGTCCACTGGTCTTTCGAACAGGGCGAACAGCGCTACAAACAGAAGGTATCGGGACGATTCTCCGCGAATTCTATTGAGGCAATTTTCGAAGCCTGCCTCGGTGGGATGGGCATCGCCAACTTATCTCGCTGGTACGTAGAACCGGCGTTCAAAGAGGGTAAACTCGTGCGGATCGTCCTGGAGGATGCCCAGCCGGAGTCGCTGGCCGTGTGGGCGGTTTATCCGACCTCCCGCCTGATCCCGGCAAAAGTACGAAAGTTTGTGGAAGCACTCGAGGCTGAACTGTTGCTCAACCCGCTTACGCAATACACCTGATATCACTTCACCGTCACCAGCCGCGCCGCCACAATCTGGTGCCCGGCCTGCACATCCGTATTGTCGATGCGCTGCATGATCCTGTCCGCCAGGGTGTAGCCCATCTCCCGCGCAGGAGTTGTAGCCCAGACGATCGGCAGATCGTCGAGGGCGTTTTCACCGACGTCGGCGAACGCCCCGAGCGCCACCTGGTGGCCGAAGAAAGTTTCTACCCCACCCTCGCCGCTCTGGCGTCCGGCGCGGATCAGGCCAAACCAGGCGCCCATGGCAATCACGTCGTTATAACAAATCACGGCGCTGATCGTCGGACTGCTTCGCAGCAGCGCGCCTATCGCTTCCGCCGCTTTCTTCTGGCTGGATTCACACTCCACGACCCATTCGCTGTGGAACGGCAGACCGTATTTAATCAGCGTCGCGCAGTAGCCCCCTACCCGCTCGGCGCGGGTCAGGGACGAGCTCTTCCCACCCAGCCAGGCAATGCGCTGATGCCCGCGACGAATCAGATGCTCGGTCAACATTTGTGCGGCCTGCATGTTATCCGGGCGCAGCGTATCGGCCTCGTCCAGGTAGCTGGCGCGCGAAGCAAATACCAGCGGCACGCCCTTTTCGGCGGCTCGTTCGCACAGTTCGCTGCCCACGCCCGACGCTCCGGCGACGATTACCCCGTCCACCCCCTGGTTCAGCAGCATATCGAGCCGGGAGAGAAGCTGGTTGGCCTCGCGACCGCCGTGCAGCAGAAAGACCATCCGCCCCTGCGCTTCAAGCGCTTCGGTTAACCCGGCGGTCAGCTCCGCATAGAAAGGTGACGTCAAGTCGCGAACAATCAGGCCAATCACTCCACTTTGCCCGCCGCGCAGCGCCGACGCCTGGCGGTTACGCACAAAGCCCAGCTGTTCAACCGCCTCGTTCACCCGCTGACCGGTTGCAGGAGAGATGCGCCCTTTCCCGCTTAGCACCAGAGAAACTGTGCTGACGGAAACGCCCGCCGCCAGCGCGACATCGTTGATGGTGATTTTTTTCGCTACAGCCATGTGTCGGCGTGACTCCCTGAAATGAGATCGGTAAAACGTTTTATCAATACGTTATCTTTATACTACCAGTCAAAGCCTGAGAATGTGATTTAGCGCGCACTAAACTTTGATAAAACGTTTTATCTTCTCGCAGCATTGAAGCAGACAAACTGATTTTAACAATAAAGGAGTCGTTTTATGACGGCGAAAGCAGCACAAAAAATATCGCTGTGGGAATTTTTCCAGCAACTGGGTAAAACCTTTATGCTGCCCGTGGCACTCCTCTCATTCTGCGGGATCATGCTCGGGATCGGCAGTTCGCTAAGCAGTAAAGACGTCATCACGCTGATCCCGTTCCTCGGTACCCCCGTGCTGCAGGCGATCTTTATCTGGATGAGTAAAGTCGGCTCCTTTGCGTTTAGCTTCCTGCCCGTCATGTTCTGTATCGCTATCCCGCTGGGCCTGGCGCGCGAAAATAAAGGCGTCGCGGCGTTTGCCGGTTTTGTCGGTTACGCGGTGATGAACCTCGCGGTTAACTTTTGGCTGACTGCGAAAGGCATTCTGCCAACCACCGACGCTGCCGTGCTGAAAGCCAACAACATTCAGAGCGTAATTGGCATCCAGTCTATTGATACCGGGATCCTCGGTGCGGTGATCGCGGGTGTGATTATCTGGATGCTGCATGAGCGCTTCCACAATATCCGCCTGCCGGATGCCCTGGCCTTCTTCGGCGGTACCCGCTTTGTGCCGATTATCACCCTCGTGGTAATGGGCCTGTTTGGTTTAATCATTCCGCTGATTTGGCCGGTCTTTGCGATGGGCATCACCGGCATTGGCCGCATCATCAACGGCGCGGGAGATTTCGGTCCGATGATCTTCGGCACCGGCGAGCGTCTGCTGCTGCCGTTTGGCCTGCAGCATATCCTGGTGGCACTGATTCGCTTCACCGAAGCGGGCGGTACGATGGAGGTGTGCGGTCACGACGTGAGCGGTGCGCTGACCATCTTCCAGGCGCAGCTGAGCTGCCCGACCACCCACGGCTTCTCCGAAAGCGCCACCCGCTTCCTGTCTCAGGGTAAAATGCCTGCCTTCCTCGGCGGCCTGCCGGGTGCCGCGCTGGCGATGTACCACTGCGCGCGCCCGGAAAACCGTCATAAAATTAAAGGCCTGCTGATTTCCGGCGTGATTGCCTGCGTCGTTGGCGGTACCACCGAGCCAATCGAATTCCTGTTCCTGTTCGTCGCGCCGGTGCTGTACCTCATCCACGCGGTGCTGACCGGCCTGGGCTTTACCGTGATGGCGGTGCTGGGCGTGACCATCGGCAACACCGACGGCAACGTGATTGACTTCGTGGTGTTCGGGATCCTGCACGGCTTGTCCACCAAGTGGTATCTGGTGCCGGTCGTGGCGGCAATCTGGTTTGCGGTGTACTACGGCATCTTCCGCTTCGCCATCACCCGCTTTAACCTTAAAACACCGGGCCGTGATGCTGAAACAGCGACCAGCGTTGAACAAGCGGTTGCAGGGACGGTAGGAAAATCGGGTTACAACACCCCTGCCATTCTGGCAGCGCTGGGCGGTGCGGATAACATCACCTCGCTGGATAACTGCATTACCCGCCTGCGTCTGTCGGTGGCGGATATGTCGAAAGTGGATACCAATGCGCTAAAAGCTAATCGCGCCATCGGTGTGGTACAGTTAAATCAGCACAATTTGCAGGTGGTTATCGGCCCGCAGGTGCAGTCGGTGAAGGATGAGCTGGCCACCCTGATGCGAACAGTAGAAGCCTGATGCCTCAGCCCCCTCTCATGAGGGGGTTTTACTTTAAGGATTAACGTCATGTTTGATTTTTCTACCGTCGTGGATCGACACGGCACCTGGTGTACGCAGTGGGACTACGTCGCCGACCGCTTTGGCGCGGCCGACCTGCTGCCCTTCACCATCTCGGATATGGATTTCGCCACCGCTCCCTGCATTACCGACGCGCTGCATCAGCGCATCAATCACGGCGTGTTGGGCTATAGCCGCTGGAAGAACGATGAGTTTCTCGCCGCCGTCGCGCACTGGTTCCAGCAGCGCTTCAACAGCCAGATTGAGACCGAATCGATCGTTTATGGCCCTTCCGTTATTTATATGGTCTCTGAGTTGATTCGCCTCTGGTCAAACCCCGACGACGGCGTGGTGGTACACACCCCGGCATACGATGCGTTTTACAAAGCCATCGAAGGCAATGCGCGTCATGTGGTGCCCGTAGAGATGGAAAAGTATGCCACTGGCTGGCAGGAAAACTTCGCTGCGCTGGAAGCGGCCCTCGCGAAACCTGAAAACAAAATTTTGCTGCTGTGCAGCCCGCAAAACCCGACCGGCAAGGTCTGGACGCGGGAGGAACTGACGCAGATGGCGGAACTGTGTGAGCGCTTTGACGTGGCGGTTATCAGCGATGAAATACACATGGATATGGTGTGGGGCGAGCATCGTCACACGCCGTGGAACGCGGTGGCGCGCGGCAAATGGGCGCTTCTCACCTCCGGCTCGAAAAGCTTTAATATTCCGGCGCTGACGGGCGCTTACGGCCTGATCGGCGATGAAGAGAGCCGTAACGGTTATCTCAGCGCGCTAAAAGGCCGGGACGGCCTCTCTTCCCCTTCCGTGCTGGCGCTGACGGCGCATATCGCCGCCTATCAGCAGGGAGCGCCATGGCTGGATGCCTTACGCCATTATCTCGAAGAGAACTTGTTGTATATCGCTCGCGAAGTAAACAGCGCTTTTCCGAAACTGAACTGGCAGCCGCCAGAAGCGACCTATCTGGCCTGGATTGACCTGCGCCCGCTGAATATTGACGACCGTGCGCTGCAAAAAGTGCTGATCGAACAGCAAAAGGTCGCCATCATGCCGGGATATACCTACGGCAAAGAGGGAAATGGATTTGTTCGCCTGAATGCGGGCTGCCCGCGCAGCAAGCTGGAACAAGGCGTTCAACGCCTCATTGCCGGGATTAACGCACTCCTGTAATCAATTTGCGCAACGGAATATTCCCTTGCGCAAATAGCTTTTTACCCCGTTTTGTTTTTATAATATGGCGCACTTTAACCAGAAAAGAGTGCGACCATGATTGATACACGCCTGCCTTTAACTGATATTCATCGTCACCTTGACGGTAACATTCGTGCCCAAACCATCCTCGATCTTGGCCGCCAGTTCAATTTAACGCTCCCAGCGCAGACGCTTGAGTCGCTGATCCCGCACGTACAGGTGACCTCCAATGAACCGGACCTGGTCAGCTTCCTGAGCAAACTCGACTGGGGCGTGAAGATGCTGGCGTCGCTGGATGCCTGCCGCCGCGTGGCGTTTGAGAACATCGAAGATGCGGCCCGCAACGGCCTGCACTACGTCGAGCTGCGCTTCTCGCCGGGCTATATGGCGATGACCCACAACCTGCCCGTTGCAGGCGTGGTGGAAGCCGTCATTGAAGGTGTCCGTGAAGGGTGTAAAACTTTCGACGTTCAGGCCCGTCTGATTGGCATTATGAGCCGTACGTTCGGCGAAGCCGCCTGCCTGCAGGAGCTGGAAGCGCTGCTGGCCCATCGCGATGCCATCACCGCTGTCGACCTCGCCGGTGACGAGCTGGGCTTCCCGGGCAGCCTGTTCCTCTCCCACTTCAACCGCGCGCGCGATGCCGGCTGGCACATTACCGTGCACGCGGGTGAAGCTGCTGGCCCGGAAAGCATCTGGCAGGCCATCCGCGAGCTGGGCGCCGAGCGTATCGGTCACGGCGTGAAGGCGGTAGAAGATCGCGCCCTGATGGATTTCCTGGCGGAGCAGCGTATCGGGATTGAGTCGTGCCTGACGTCTAACATTCAGACCAGCACCGTGGCAACGCTGGCGCATCATCCGCTAAAAACGTTCCTCGAGCACGGCGTGCTGGCCTCGCTGAACACTGACGATCCGGCTGTTCAGGGCGTGGATATCATCCACGAGTACAACATCGCCGCACCGCAGGCGGGTCTGAGCCGTGAGCAGATCCGTCAGGCGCAGATCAACGGGCTGGAAATTGCCTTCCTGACGCCTGAAGAGAAGCAGGCGCTGAAAGATAAAGTGGCTCGCGGTTAACACCGTTGCCGGGTGGCGCTGACGCTTACCCGGCCTACAAAATATTAAAAAATTATGCCAGACAGAGCGTGGCGCGATGTTTGGCAGATTCGATGCCCAGCTCAATCAGCTCCATAATCTGAATCGCCTGGCTGGCCGGAACCGGATTCTCTCCCGTGCCGTTCAGCGCATCGCGGATAGCGGCATAATACGCCGGATAGTTCCCCGGGATCGTCAGCAAAGTCTCCTCTACCAGTTCCTCACCTTCAACCCGCGTTACCACGCCGTCGCGCATGTCATAGCCCCAGTCTTCCTGCGGCAAACGTTCACCGCTTTTCAGTCGGTCCTCCTGCGGATCGAGACCAAACTTCACGTAGCTCCCGCGCGTACCGTGAATGATATAGCGGGCCGATTCTGCGGCCGCGACCATCGTGCCGTGCAGTACAATCCGCCGCTGCGGGTAGCTGAGCACCGCGTGGAAGTAATCGGTTGTCTGCGCTCCGGGCCTGAGCTGGGCCAGATCGACCGTCATGCTCACCGGCAGACCAAAAAGATTGACGGCCTGATCCAGCAGATGCGGGGCTAAATCGTACCAGATACCGCTGCCCGGACCGGCCTGCTCGCGCCAGCGGTTTCTCACCTGCGGACGGAAGCGGTCAAAGTGCGATTCAAAAAAGAGGATCTCCCCTAGCGTGCCCTCACTGAGAAGCCTTTTTACCGTCAGAAAGTCGCTGTCCCAGCGGCGGTTATGGAACACCGACAGCAGCCTGCCCAGACTCTTTGCCAGCGCATCCAGCTCGCGAGCCTGAGACAACGTGACGGTAAAGGGCTTATCGACAACCACGTGCTTACCGGCTTCCAGCGCGGCCTTTGCCAGCGGAAAGTGGGTGTCATTCGGCGTGGGGATGACGATTAAATCAATATTCGGATCGTTGAAAAGGTGTTTAGGTTCAGAGACAACCGGCACGGAGGGCCAGTCGGCATGGACTTTAGCGGCATCGCTGCTGGATACCGCCGCCAGCGCCATCCCCGGCGTTCCGGCTATCAGAGGCGCATGAAACGTTTTGCTCGCGTACCCATAGCCGATAAGCCCGACGCGGATATTATCACTCATAGTGCCATCCTCTTTTATGACGTTCTTATTTCACACTGGCTAACCTGGCTAGACCTCAGATTAATCATGTGCCGTATGACTTAAAATAGCAGGTTGTACGGGTTGTTTTTGTTACATAGTATTAACCTGCTGATTTTGTTTAAGGGAACCGTTCCCAAAGCGCTTGCCGTCGGGGAAACGTCGCTGTAACATCTGCGCCCTGTATTTATGGATAAAGTACAATTACGAATCATGACGTCAATTATTAATCGAATCATTGAATTAGCGGGATGGATTGTCCTTGGGGTTTCGGTCATATTGCTGGGCGTCGCCAGCCATATCGATAACTACCAGCCGCCGGAGCCTGTCACTATCGCCCAACCTAAGTAACCGGTTACTGCAATAAAGAGTGACATAATATGTCAGTTACTTATTGCCAGCCCTGGTGAACACGGTTAACCTTCTCTTCCAGGCATCGTCTGATGCCTGAATTTCAGCAAAGAAAACTCCTAATTTCGTCGCGTTACTGAGTGGGCTGTTTACGTCTTTATTAATCCGTTTATTATTCCAACGAATTACCTTAACTGGTATTACTCACTTTTATATGGAAACTTATTAATATGACAGTTCAGGACTATTTATTAAAATTTCGCAAGATCAATTCGCTTGAGAGCCTGGAAAAACTGTTTGACCATCTGAACTACACCCTGTCGGATAATCAGGACATCATTAATATGTATCGCGCCGCTGACCATCGCCGTGCGGAACTGGTTTCCGGTGGTCGTTTGTTCAACGTGGGTGAAGTGCCTAAGTCCGTATGGCGTTACGTTTTATAAGAAAGTAGCCATCCGCGCGAAATGTTATATACTCTCCGCCCTGCAAACTGGCTGTACAACATTTCGCGCAGATTATGGGAGAGTTCATGACCGCAACGCCTGGAGAACGCATTGGAGGCTGGTTAATCGCCCCACTGGCATGGCTGCTGGTTGCCTTATTAAGCGCATCACTTGCGCTGCTGCTGTATACCACCGCACTGGTTACCCCTCACGCCATCCAGACCCTGATGTCACAAAGCGTGCTGAATATTGCAATGTGGTTTGTGTCGTTCGTTTTCGCGATTGGAATGTGGTACTACACGCTGTGGCTGACTATTGCCTTCTTTAAGCGCCGCAAGAGTGTGCCGAAGCACTACATCATCTGGCTGCTGATTTCGGTCCTGCTGGCGGTGAAAGCCTTTGCTTTTTCGCCCGTTTCAGACGCTCTGGCCGTTCGTCAGCTGCTTTTCCCTCTGCTGGCCGCGGCGCTGCTAGTGCCCTATTTCAAGCGTTCGACGCGGGTGAAAAACACCTTCGTGAACCCGTAATAACCCTACAGATAACCTGTTGTCGCCTGCGTTGGTTTGTCCGATAATAGGCGGCTTTTTTATTTCAGGCTAAATAATGACCGATTACTTACTGCTCTTTGTCGGCACCGTGCTGGTTAACAACTTCGTTCTGGTGAAGTTCCTTGGCCTGTGTCCGTTTATGGGCGTTTCCAAAAAGCTGGAAACGGCAATGGGTATGGGGCTGGCGACGACCTTCGTGATGACGCTGGCGTCCATCTGCGCATGGTGGATCGATACCTGGATCCTCATCCCGCTGGGGTTGACCTATCTTCGTACGCTGGCCTTTATTCTGGTTATCGCGGTGGTAGTGCAATTTACCGAAATGGTGGTGCGCAAAACCAGCCCGGCGCTTTATCGCCTGCTGGGTATCTTCCTGCCGCTGATCACTACCAACTGCGCCGTTCTCGGCGTAGCGCTGCTGAACATCAACCTTGGCCATAACTTTATGCAGTCGGCGCTGTATGGTTTTTCTGCGGCAGTCGGTTTCTCCCTGGTAATGGTGCTGTTCGCCTCCATTCGCGAGCGCCTGGCAGCAGCGGATATCCCTGCCCCCTTCCGCGGTAACGCGATTGCGCTGGTGACCGCAGGTTTAATGTCTCTGGCCTTTATGGGCTTTAGTGGTCTGGTGAAGTTGTAATGAATGCTATCTGGATTGCCATCGCCTCTATCAGCGTTCTGGGGTTGGTGTTTGGCCTTATCCTGGGTTACGCCTCCCGCCGTTTCGCGGTAGAGGACGATCCTGTTGTTGAGAAAATTGATGAGCTTCTGCCACAAAGTCAGTGCGGGCAGTGTGGCTACCCCGGCTGCCGCCCGTATGCCGAAGCGGTAGGGATTCAGGGTGAAAAAATTAACCGCTGCGCCCCCGGCGGCGAAGCGGTGATGCTGAAAATCGCGACCCTGCTAAACGTTGATCCGCAGCCCGTTGACGGCGATGCGGACGTGCAGGAGCCGGTCCGTGCCCTGGCCGTGATCGACGAAGCCAACTGCATCGGCTGCACCAAATGTATTCAGGCCTGCCCGGTTGACGCCATTGTCGGCGCAACCCGCGCCATGCACACCGTCGTGGCGGACCTCTGCACCGGCTGTAACCTCTGCGTGGCCCCCTGCCCGACGCAATGTATCGAGCTGCGCCCGGTTGAAACGACTACCGAAAGCTGGAAGTGGGATCTTCAAACCATTCCAGTTCGCAATATTCCTGTGGAACAACATGCTTAAGTTATTTTCTGCTTTCAGGAAAGAGAAGATCTGGGACTTTGACGGCGGTATTCATCCACCGGAAATGAAAACCCAGTCCAACGGCACGCCGCTGCGTCAAATTCCGCTGGCGACGCGTTACGTTATGCCCCTCAAGCAGCATATTGGCGCTGAGGGTGAGCTGTGCGTGAAAGAAGGCGATACGGTGCTTCGCGGCCAGCCGCTGACCTTTGGTCGCGGACGCATGCTGCCGGTCCACGCACCAACCTCCGGTAAGGTGGTCGCCATTGCCCCTCATACGGTGGCGCATCCGTCCGCGCTCTCAGAACTGAGCGTTGTTATTGAAGCCGACGGCGAAGACCGCTGGATTGACCGTGACGGATGGAGCGATTACCGCGCCCACAGCCGCGAAGCGCTTATTGAGCGAATTCATCAATTCGGCGTTGCCGGGCTGGGTGGCGCGGGCTTCCCGACCGGCGTCAAACTGCGCGGCGGTGGCGATAACATTCAGACGTTGATTATCAACGCCGCCGAGTGCGAGCCGTATATCACCGCCGACGATCGTCTGATGCAGGACTGTGCCGCCCAGGTCGTGGAAGGCATCCGCATCCTTGCGCACATTCTGCAGCCGCGGGAAGTGCTGATTGGTATCGAAGACAATAAACCGCAGGCTATTTCCATGCTGCGTGCGGTGCTGGCGGGCAGTCACGATATTAGCCTGCGCGTTATCCCGACCAAGTACCCTTCTGGCGGCGCAAAACAGCTGACGCAAATTCTCACCGGCAAGCAGGTCCCGCATGGCGGACGCTCTTCGGATATCGGCGTGCTGATGCAAAACGTCGGCACCGCTTACGCCGTGAAGCGCGCGGTGATTGACGGTGAACCGTTAACCGAGCGCGTGGTGACGCTGACCGGGGAATCGATTTCTCGTCCGGGCAACGTCTGGGCGCGTCTGGGTACGCCGGTGCGCCATCTGCTGGAACAGGCTGAGTTTTGCCCGGGCAGCGACCAGATGGTGATCATGGGTGGCCCGCTGATGGGCTTTACCCTGCCGTGGCTGGACGTTCCGGTAGTGAAAATCACCAACTGTCTGCTCGCGCCCTCCCCGACCGAGATGGGCGAAGAGCAGGAAGAGAAAGGCTGCATCCGCTGCAGTGCCTGCGCCGATGCCTGCCCGGCGGATCTGCTGCCGCAGCAGCTGTACTGGTACAGCAAAGGCCAGCTGCACGACAAGGCAAAAGCCCACAACCTGGCCGACTGCATCGAATGCGGCGCCTGCGCCTGGGTTTGCCCAAGCAACATTCCGCTGGTGCAGTATTTCCGCCAGGAAAAGGCTGAGATTTATGCCATCTCCATGGAAGAAAAACGCGCTGCGGAAGCCAAAGCGCGCTTCGAAGCGCGCCAGGCACGACTGGAACGCGAAAAAATCGCCCGTCAGGAACGCCATAAGCAGGCCGCCGTTCAGCCTGCCGAAAAAGATCAGGATGCCATTAACGCTGCGCTGGCGCGCGTTCGTGAGAAAAAAGCGACCGCAGCACAGCCTGTAGTGATCCCGGCAGGTGAGAAACCTGATAACAGCGAAGCGATCGCCGCACGTGAGGCACGCAAGGCCGCAGCGCGCGCCCGTCAGGCTGAAAAAGCGCAAATTGTCCAGGCAGATGCTGAGGTCGACCCGCGTAAAGCCGCCGTTGAGGCGGCAATAGCCCGGGCCAAAGCTCGCAAAGTCGGTGAGCAAAACGTGGTCGTCGAGCAGGATGCGGTAGACCCGCGTAAAGCGGCCGTTGAAGCGGCGATTGCCCGCGCCAAAGCGCACAAAGCAGCGCAGCAGGCCCCAGCGGCAGAACCCGAAGCACCTGTCGACCCGCGCAAAGCCGCCGTCGAAGCGGCCATTGCTCGCGCCAAAGCCCGTAAGGCAGCACAGCAGGAAGAGCAACCGCAGGCCGCCAACGATGACCCGCGCAAGGCCGCCGTCGCTGCCGCCATCGCGCGTGTTCAGGCGAAAAAAGCCGCACAGCAAGCAGTTAACGAGGATTAAATGGTTTTCAGAATCGCAAGCTCCCCTTACACCCACAATCAGCGCCAGACATCGCGCATCATGATGCTGGTCTGCCTGGCGGCGCTGCCGGGCATTGCCGTTCAGTGCTGGTTTTTCGGCTGGGGAACCCTGTTCCAGATAATCCTGGGCTGTGCCAGCGCCTTAGCGGCGGAAGCCTTTGTGCTTAAGCTGCGCAAGGCGGCTGTATCCCGCATTCTTGCCGACAACTCCGCGCTGCTGACCGGTCTGCTGCTGGCCATCAGTATCCCGCCGTTCGCCCCCTGGTGGATGGTGGTCCTTGGTACCGTGTTTGCCGTGATTATTGCCAAACAGCTGTATGGTGGCCTGGGCCATAACCCGTTTAACCCGGCGATGATTGGCTACGTGGTGCTGCTGATCTCCTTCCCGGTGCAGATGACCAGCTGGCTGCCGCCGCACGAGATTGCAGCCACGGTTCCGGGCTTTATGGATGCCCTGCACGTTATCTTTACCGGCCATACGGCGCTCGGCGCTGATATGAACGCGCTGCGCATGGGCGTGGACGGTATCAGCCAGGCGACGCCTCTCGATACGTTTAAAACGTCCCTGCATGCCGGGCACAGCGTTGAGCAGATCATGAAATCCGCGATCTACAGCGGCATGCTGGCGGGTGCAGGCTGGCAATGGGTCAACCTGGCGTATCTGCTGGGCGGTCTGTTCCTGCTGCAGCAAAAAGCCATTCGCTGGCATATTCCTGTCAGCTTCCTCGTGACGCTGGCGGCCTGCGCGACACTGGGATGGGTATTCTCTCCTGAATCACTGGCCAGCCCGCAGATGCATTTGCTCTCCGGGGCGACCATGCTAGGTGCCTTCTTTATCCTGACGGATCCGGTTACGGCATCAACGACTAACCGCGGGCGCCTGATCTTCGGCGCGCTGGCGGGCCTGCTGGTATGGCTTATCCGCAGCTTTGGCGGTTACCCGGACGGCGTGGCATTTGCCGTCCTGCTCGCCAACATCACCGTTCCGCTCATCGACTATTACACGCGTCCGCGCGTGTACGGCCATCGCTAAGGGTTTCGCCATGTTAAAAACGATGCAAAAACACGGCGTCACGCTGGCTGTCTTCGCCGCGGTCCTGACGGGGCTGACGGCACTGGTTAATGCGTTAACCAAAACGACCATCGAAGAGCAGGCCTCTAAGCAGCAAAAGGCGCTCTTCGATCAGGTGATCCCGTCAGATTTCTACGATAATGACCTGCAAAAAAGCTGCTTTGTGGTAGACGCACCGCAGCTTGGGAAAGGCGCGCACCGTGTCTTTATCGCCCGCAAAGGGGATAAACCGGTAGGCGCAGTGATGGAAGCGACGGCGCCCGACGGCTATTCCGGCGCCATTCAGCTGCTTGTCGGCAGCGATTTCACCGGCACGATACTGGGCACCCGCGTGACGGAACACCATGAGACGCCGGGTCTTGGCGATAAAATTGAAACCCGGCTGAGCGACTGGATTTTGCACTTCGCCGGTAAAGTTATCCATGGCGAAGGTGACACCGCGTTTGCGGTGAAAAAAGACGGCGGCGAGTTCGACCAGTTCACCGGTGCGACCATCACGCCTCGCGCCGTGGTGAACGCCGTAAAACGAGCCGGGCTGTATGCTGAAACGCTGCCCGCGCAAATCAACAATCTTCCGGCCTGTGGGGAGTAATCATGAGCCAGGTTAAAGAAGTTATCGTCCAGGGATTGTGGAAGAACAACTCCGCGCTGGTACAGCTTCTGGGGATGTGCCCCCTGCTGGCGGTCACGTCCACCGCCACCAACGCGCTCGGTCTGGGTCTGGCAACCACGCTGGTACTGACCCTGACCAACCTCTCCATCTCCGCCCTGCGCCGCTGGACGCCGTCGGAAATTCGTATTCCGATTTATGTCATGATCATTGCGTCGGTGGTCAGTATCGTCCAGATGCTGATTAACGCCTACGCGTTTGGTCTGTACCAGTCTCTCGGGATCTTTATTCCCCTGATCGTCACCAACTGTATCGTGGTCGGGCGTGCGGAAGCCTTCGCGGTGAAAAACAGCCCTGCCATGTCGGCGCTGGATGGTTTTTCCATTGGCATGGGCGCCACGTGCGCCATGTTCGTGCTGGGCTCGCTGCGCGAGATCCTCGGTAACGGTACGCTGTTTGACGGCGCAGACGCGCTGCTCGGCGGCTGGGCCAAAGCGCTGCGTGTTGAAGTGTTCCACACCGATACGCCATTCCTGCTGGCGATGCTGCCGCCTGGCGCATTTATTGGCCTTGGCATGATGCTGGCGATAAAATACCTGATTGATGAGAAACGTAAGCGCCGCGCAGCTGAGCGTAGCGTTCTGGAAGGGACACCCGAGAAGGCTTCATGAATAAAGAAAAGCGCATTGCGATCCTGACCCGTCTGCGGGACGAGAACCCGCACCCGACGACGGAGCTGAATTTTACCTCCCCGTTTGAGCTGCTGATCGCCGTGTTGCTCTCCGCACAGGCTACCGATGTGAGCGTCAATAAAGCCACTGCCCTGCTCTATCCGGTCGCCAATACGCCGAAAGCCATGCTGGAGCTGG
Source organism: Enterobacter sp. ECC-019 (assembly GCF_043974075.1). Classification (NCBI taxonomy): domain Bacteria; kingdom Pseudomonadati; phylum Pseudomonadota; class Gammaproteobacteria; order Enterobacterales; family Enterobacteriaceae; genus Enterobacter; species Enterobacter sp. ECC-019. The sequence goes on along the minus strand of NZ_CP143759.1, from coordinate 2,753,905 downwards.
GTGTGGAAGGCGTGAAATCCTATATCAAAACCATCGGCCTGTTTAACAGCAAAGCTGAGAACGTCATTAAGACCTGCCGGATCCTGCTGGAACAGCACGGAGGCAAAGTGCCGGAGGACCGCGCCGCGCTGGAGGCCTTACCGGGCGTGGGGCGTAAAACCGCGAACGTGGTGCTCAACACCGCGTTTGGCTGGCCCACTATCGCCGTGGATACGCATATCTTTCGCGTGTCTAACCGGACTAACTTTGCGCCGGGGAAAAATGTCGAGCAGGTCGAAGAGAAGCTGCTGAAAGTGGTTCCGGCAGAATTTAAGGTTGATTGCCATCACTGGCTGATTCTGCACGGCCGTTATACCTGTATTGCCCGCAAGCCTCGCTGCGGCTCCTGCATTATTGAAGATCTCTGCGAATACAAAGAAAAAGTGTATCCCTGATCGCCCAAATCCCATACCAAAAGAATGGTTATCGAACGTTCTTCTTTTGGCCGTCCTTTGTCCGTCTTTCGCTTCCTCTGACCTGTCACTTGTTCGGTTATTTAACGCTTAAACAGGTTAATACTTTTTTCATGGCCAAAAATTTCTATACATCTGTGATCGCGATCACCCTGATAACTTCATGTTGAATTTTTGTTGTCAAAATCGACCTGAACCCTTTGTCTGACAAGATACTCTCCTTCCATTACCGAAGATAAGACCAGCTATTTTTCAGAATATGGGCTATATCACTGCATGAAGCGGTAAATAGCAGAACATATCGCCAAAGACCGATCTGAGAGGGATGTTGCCAGTCGAAAAAACTGCCTTTACTCATGGTATGAAATTTAACGCTGAATAACATTTATATGAACCGACGATTATACCACCCCAGATATATGTAACAGATTATTACAAACGTATTGCCAGATGGGGCAGGATAGTGAACATTACCCGCCGTTTCTCCTCCCAATATAATTATAAGGCGTATGGACTACGGCCATCACGCTATGAACACCCCCGTTAATATGGGATGTAAAAAAAGAGGTATATGTGTCTACTGCAAACAATAAACCAACAGATGAAAGCGTGAGTCTCAACGCTTTTAAACAGCCTAAAGCGTTCTATCTCATCTTCTCTATCGAGTTATGGGAGCGTTTTGGTTATTACGGCCTGCAAGGGATCATGGCGGTTTACCTGGTAAAACAGCTGGGTATGTCCGAAGCCGATTCCATCACGCTGTTCTCTTCCTTCAGTGCTTTGGTGTACGGCCTGGTCGCTATTGGCGGCTGGCTGGGTGATAAAGTTCTCGGAACTAAACGTGTCATCATGCTGGGCGCCATTGTCCTGGCGATTGGCTATGGTCTGGTTGCATGGTCAGGGCATGATGCCGCTGTCGTGTATATGGGTATGGCGACGATTGCCGTCGGTAACGGTCTTTTCAAAGCGAACCCGTCCTCCCTGCTTTCTACCTGCTACAACAAAGACGATCCGCGTCTGGACGGTGCATTTACCATGTACTACATGTCCATCAACATCGGTTCGTTCTTCTCGATGCTGGCAACCCCATGGCTCGCGGCGAAATTCGGCTGGAGCGTGGCATTTGCGCTGAGCTTCGTGGGTATGCTGATCACCGTGGTGAACTTCCTGTTCTGCCGCAGCTGGGTTAAAGACTACGGTTCAAAACCTGACTTCGAACCTGTGCATATGGGTAAACTGCTGGCGACCATCGCGGGCGTTGTTGTCCTCGCGGCAATCGCCACCTGGCTGCTGCACAACCAGGGTATCGCACGTGCCGTTCTGGGCGTGGTTGCGCTGGGTATCGTGGTCATCTTTGCGAAAGAAGCGTTCGCCATGCAGGGTGCTGCCCGTCGTAAGATGATTGTGGCGTTTATTCTGATGCTGGAAGCGATTATCTTCTTCGTGCTGTACAGCCAGATGCCAACCTCACTGAACTTCTTCGCCATTCGTAACGTTGAGCATTCTATTCTGGGCATTGCGTTCGAGCCGGAACAGTATCAGGCCCTGAACCCGTTCTGGATCATGATTGGTAGCCCGATTCTGGCCGCTATCTATAATAAGATGGGTGACCGTCTGCCAATGCCGCACAAGTTCGCCATCGGTATGGTGCTGTGTTCCGGTGCGTTCCTGGTGCTGCCGCTGGGTACCAAATTTGCCACCGACGCAGGTATCGTGTCCGTTAACTGGCTGATCCTGAGCTACGCGCTGCAGTCTATCGGCGAACTGATGATCTCTGGTCTGGGTCTGGCAATGGTTGCACAGCTGGTGCCACAGCGTCTGATGGGCTTTATTATGGGTAGCTGGTTCCTGACCACTGCCGGTGCGGCAATCATCGCGGGTAAAATTGCGAACCTGATGGCTGTGCCTGAAAACGTCACTGACCCGCTGGTTTCGCTGAACGTCTACGGTACCGTGTTCATGCAGATTGGCATCGCGACTGCGGTTATTGCCGTTCTGATGCTGTTGACCGCACCGAAACTGAATCGTATGACTCAGGACGACGACAAGACTGCTAAAGCGACCAACACCGCTACCGCGTGATTTCCGTGAGAAACGACTGACCAGAAGCCGCTAATGCATTAGCGGCTTTTTTTTTATCCATTTGCGCACTAACATAGCTGGAACCTCAGCAAAAAGGAGTTACCGATGAAACTGTTCTACAAACCGGGCGCGTGCTCTCTTGCTTCCCATATCACCCTGCGCGAGAGCGGCAAAGATTTTACGCTGGATGGCGTTGATCTGATGAAAAAACGTCTGGAAAACGGTGATGATTTTCTTGCCATCAACCCGAAAGGACAAGTTCCGGCGCTCTTGCTGGATGACGGTACCCTGCTGACCGAAGGCGTGGCGATTATGCAGTTCCTGGCCGATAGCGTACCCGATCGCCATCTGCTGGCACCGGTCAGTACCATTTCTCGCTATAAAACGCTGGAATGGCTGAACTACATTGCGACCGAGCTGCACAAAGGGTTTACGCCGTTGTTCCGCCCGGATACGCCAGAGGAGTTCAAACCGACCCTGCGCGCGCTTCTTGAGAAAAAGCTGCAGTACGTTAACGCATCGCTGAAAGACGATCAGTGGATTGCGGGTTCGCGCTTCACGATTGCCGATGCGTACCTGTTCACCGTGCTGCGCTGGGCGCGCGCGGTTAAGCTGAACCTTGAAGGGTTAGACCATATCGCAGCGTATATGAAACGCGTGGCAGAGCGTCCTGCGGTGGCTGCGGCGCTGAAAGCGGAAGGTCTTAGCTAATATCGCCCGGCGGCGCTTCGCTTGCACGGGCCTACGGGTTTTGTAGGCCGGGTAAGCGCAGCGCCACCCGGCATCGTTTAAAGCCGGGTGGCGCTAAAATAGTGCTCCGGCTTCGCGATACGATCCTGTGCCGCAACCACCTGCAGTTCATATTCCTGCATCTCTTTCGTCGCAATCATGATTTCGTACACCGCAGCGGTAACATGCTCCAGCGCGTCACGCATCGTCGCCCCTTGCAGCAATTTCACCAACAGCAGACCGCTGGTGACATCCCCGACCCCAACCGGCTGGCGCAGGCCAAAATCCACCAGCGGACGGCTGATATGCCAGGCGTCATCTTTCGTCACCAGAAGCATCTCAAAACGGTCCTGGCTCAGTCCTGCGCGCGCAAGGTGTTTTACCAGCACAACTTCAGGCCCCTGAGCGATCAGTTCACGAGACGCGCTTACCGCCTCTTCTACGCTGTTAACCGGGCGCTCGCAGAGAATTTCGAGTTCGACCAGGTTTGGCGCAATGATATCGCTGGCGGGCAACGCGTGGCGGACGTGAAACTCTGCAACGCCTGGCGCCACGATGCAGCCTTTCTCCGGATGGCCCATGACGGGGTCGCAGAAGTATTTTGCCGACGGGTTTGCGGCTTTCACCTGGCGCACGATGCCGAGGATATGCTCCCCCTGCTCTGCTGAGCCGAGGTAACCGCTCAGCACGGCGTCACAGCGTTTGAGCTGGTCGATATCGGCAATACCCTGCACAACCTCAGTGAGGTGCGAAGGCGGCATCACGCAGCCGGTCCATTTGCCGTATTGCGTGTGGTTAGAGAACTGCACGGTATTAAGGGGCCAGACGTTGACGCCGAGACGACGCATCGGGAATTCCGCGGCGCTATTGCCAGCGTGTCCAAAAACAACGTGGGACTGAATGGCGAGGATGTTCTTCATTTTTTCTTACCAAACCCTGAAAAAACAAAAAGGGGCGTGGTTTCCCACGCCCCCTGGAGACTGTTAATTACTTCCAGCAGACAAGGCAGTAGTTCTTCTTGCCTCGACGCAGCAGCGTGTAGCGACCATACAGACGGTCGCCGTCAACGAAGGTGTATTCCGGGTCGGCCTGTTTCTCACCGTTGATGGTGATCGCGTTAGACGCGATGGTTTTACGCGCCTGACCGCGGGAAGGCTGGAGCTCTGAGTCCACCAGCGCCTGCATCAGGTCAGCCCCTTTTTCCATCTCAACCATCGGCACGCCGTCCTGCGCCAGCTGTTCGAAGTCCGCTTCGCTCAGATCGCTCAGGGTACCGTTGAACAGGCTTGCGGTAATGCGTTTTGCCGCGGCCAGACCTTCTTCGCCGTGAACCAGTTTGGTCACTTCGTCCGCCAGCACGTACTGAGCGCGCGGCGCTTTACCGCTGTTCTTGTCTTCTTCTTCCAGCGCGTTGATCTCTTCAATGTCCATAAAGGTGAAGAACTTCAGGAAGCGGTAAACATCGGCATCCGCCGTGTTGATCCAGAACTGGTAGAATTTGTACGGGCTGGTTTTCTTCGGATCGAGCCATACCGCGCCGCCTTCGGTTTTACCGAATTTGGTGCCGTCGGCTTTGGTGATCAGCGGAACGGTCAAACCAAAGACCTGATTCTGGTGCAGACGACGGGTCAGGTCGATACCGGAGGTGATGTTACCCCACTGATCGGAACCGCCAATCTGCAGGGAAACGCCGTGCAGTTTGTTCAGGCAGGCAAAGTCATAACCCTGTAGCAGGTTGTAGGAGAACTCGGTAAAGGAGATACCCTGGTCGTCACGGTTCAGACGCTGCTTCACGGCCTCTTTGTTAATCATCTGGTTAACAGAGAAGTGCTTGCCGATATCACGCAGGAAGGTCAGCACGTTCATGCTGCCAAACCAGTCGTAGTTGTTCGCGGCAATCGCGGCGTTATCACCACAGTCGAAGTCGAGGAACGGTGCAACCTGTTTGCGGATCTTATCCACCCACTCCTGCACGGTATCTTCGGTATTCAGTTTACGCTCAGCGGCTTTAAAGCTTGGGTCACCAATCAGACCGGTCGCGCCGCCCACCAGGGCAACAGGCTTATGGCCCGCCATCTGGAAGCGTTTCAGGCATAACAATGGAACAAGATGCCCCAAATGCAAGCTGTCAGCGGTGGGGTCGAAGCCGCAATAGAGCGCGATCGGGCCTTGCGCCAGTCGCTCTGCTAACGCTTCCTCGTCCGTCACCTGGGCCACGAGGCCCCGCTCTTGCAATTGTTTAATCAAGTTACTGCTTGCCATCAAATTCTCCATGTATAAACGACTGCACCTTTGCCGGTACACGACTTTTCGCCTGATGCGAAAGGACCATAGAATAAAGCGCAAGCGCGGTGTGCGCTAGCGCTTAAATCAACAAATTTCGGGGATTACGGTGCCAGTCTGTCGATTTTCCAGCCGCCATTGTCGCGCTGGTATAAAAAGCGGTCGTGCAGGCGATGTTCGCCCCCCTGCCAGAACTCCATCTGCTCAATCGGGATACGGAAACCGCCCCAGAAACTTGGCAGGGGAATTTCACCCTGCTGGAACTTCTGTTTCAGCTCCAGGAATTTACTTTCCAGCACGCCGCGGGCAGAAATTCGACTGGACTGTTTTGATACCCAGGCGCCAATCTGGCTGTCACGCGGACGGCTGTGGAAATACTTCACCACTTCCAGCGTCGAGAGACGTTCCGCCTTGCCGGTTACCATCACCTGACGTTCCAGCATGTGCCAGGGGAACAGCAGGCTGATACGCGGATTGTTTTCTAAATGGTGCGCTTTGCGGCTGCCAAGGTTGGTATAGAACACCAGGCCTTTCTCGTCATAATGCTTGAGCAAAACGATGCGCTGATACGGTTGACCGTTTTCATCAACCGTCGCGACAACCATGGCCGTTGGGTCGGCAAGTTTTGCTTCGCAGGCCTGTTTCAGCCAGCGTTCAAAAAGCACGAGGGGTTCAGCGGGAAGATCCTGGCGACGCAGGCCGCCTTTGGTGTATTCACGGCGCAGATGCGCAATTTGCTGCAGTTCGTCGTTATCTGACATGGCGTTAGCTGATATTGAGAGTGGGTGGCGCTATTGTGCGCCGCCCCTGTAAAAATCTCAACGCTTCGGATTTTCAAGCTGGCAATTGTTCAGCACGATGCGGTCGCGTTTGTAGACCGTAGCGCTGTCGCCTTTTGACCAGAACACGTAGATACCGTCGGTATAACGCGCGCCGGAAGCCGACATGCCCTGCTTCAGCGTCAGCAGTTTATTGTCGTAAACAAAGCTGGCTTCCTGGCGAGGGTTATTCAGCTTCACGGTCAGTGGTTTTTCGTCGCAGCGATACTCCAGCGTATCGGTCTGCATGCGCTCAAGGAGTTGGTTATAGACGCTGCATCCTGACAGCAATAAAGGCGCGACAATAAGAAGAAGTTTTTTCATGGGCGTATTCCGAAGACTTTCCTGGTCCTGGAGGGCATGGCTGCCCTCCTGTTTCATTCCATTCTAACGACGACACGCCGCGCTGAATTTCAGTTAACTCTGATTATGACGAGGATTTGCCGGGAAAATCGCCCCGAGGACGCTCGCCTCACGTGCACCGGTTACCGACGGCAAGTTGCCCGGCAGTCCGGCAATGGTACGCCAGGCAAGCCAGGCAAAGGCCAGCGCCTCCATATCATCACCGCTGATGCCGGCCTCATCGGTCGTGGTCACTTCAGTACCCGGCAGTAGCCCCGCAAGCCGCGCCATCACCAGCGGGTTACGGCTTCCCCCGCCGCACACCAACAGGCGCTCACATCCGCCGCTGAGCAGAACCTGTTCGGAGATCGACACGGCGGTGAGCTCGGCAAGCGTCGCCTGAATATCCTGCGGCGCGAGCGCCGGGAATGGTGCCAGTTGACGCTCAAGCCAGCCCAGGTTGAAGTATTCACGTCCCGTGCTCTTAGGGGCTGGAAGGGCAAAATAAGGATCGCTTAGCATCGACTGCAGCAGCGGAAGAATCACCTTCCCACCGCTCGCCCACTCGGCGTTTTTATCGTACGGTTGACCGCACTGACGCCAGATCCAGGCATCCATTAGCATATTGCCCGGGCCGGTATCGTAGCCGCGGACGGGCTGCCCCGGAATAAGCATCGACAGGTTGGCAATCCCACCAATGTTGAGCACCATCCGCCGTTCTGTTGGGTGCGCCAGTAACGCCTGATGGAACGCGGGTACCAGCGGCGCGCCCTGCCCGCCAAGGGCGATATCGCGACGACGGAAATCGCCTACCACCGTCACGCCCGTCTTCGCCACAATCTGGTTGTTATCGCCGATTTGCAGGGTATGCGGGGCATCTCCGCCGGGCTCATGCCAGACCGTTTGTCCGTGACAGCCGATGGCCACCACGTCCTGCGGGCGAAGATGTTCTTTTTGCATCAAAGCCTGCACCGCATCCGCAAACAGCGCCCCCAGGCGAACATCAAGCTGTCCAAGCTGGGAGAGGGTCAGTTGCTGCCCCTGACAGATACTCAGAATATCCTCTTTCAGTGAAATGGGGATTGGCCAGGTCAGGCTCGCCTGCTGTGCCACCATGTTTTCGTCAATGGCGGCCAGAACGACATCTACCCCATCCAGACTGGTGCCTGACATCACACCGATGTAGCGACCCGATTTCATGCGCTTTCCTTACGTTGCGTGGGCTAAGGACATCCACTCAACCATAAACGGCGCAGCTTTGCCATCCGGCAATAATATTTTTTAACAATGTCAGACGGGTAACACAGACGGACCCTGTTTATGTCTCGTTAAGTCAAATTCAAGTACAATTTTCCTATTGTTAATGCAAAGATATGAACTATGGCTCCTTATGCCATATAATTTAGCCATAACGGATGCCCCACTCGGGCGTTTTTGGTGAACAGGAGATTCAAATGATTTTACGTGTACTGGGCGTTTCGCTGATTGGTTTAACTCTGGCTGGCTGTGTGAATGACAGTTCACTTTCTGGCGACGTTTACAGCGCTTCTGAAGCGAAACAGGTTCAGAACGTGACTTACGGTACCGTTGTTAACGCACGTCCTGTACAGATCCAGGGTGGTGATGAAAGCAACGTAATGGGTGCAATCGGCGGTGCCGTTCTGGGTGGTTTCCTCGGTAATACCGTCGGTGGCGGCACGGGTCGCTCGCTGGCAACAGCCGCAGGCGCCGTTGCGGGTGGCGTAGCCGGCCAGGGCGTTCAGGGTGCGATGAACAAAACCCAGGGCGTAGAGCTGGAAATCCGTAAAGACGACGGCAGCACTATTATGGTTGTACAGAAACAAGGCAGCACCCGCTTCTCTGCAGGCCAGCGCGTTGTTCTGGCAAGCAACGGAAGCCAGGTGACCGTTTCTCCACGTTAATTAAAAATGGATGTGGCCTGATGGCCACATCCATTTACAATATATATCACTCCCACAAATACAGTTACAAAATACATTCACCCCACCTATTATTTACCACAGCATATATTGTTTCTGCGCAAAGTATTTAGCGCGCTAATTGATTAAACTCTTCGAAATACCCTCACCTTAATTCATTATAAAGTCGTTAAAAACGTATATGCTTGCGAATCGTTGTTCTCTAAAGAGTCGTTATATTGCGTTCTGCCTCGGTTGCATTGTTGTCATCGGGATATTACAAACGCTCTATTTAAAGGTCGTTGAATGGGTACCTTCCTTTTCACCGCTTTTATTCCCTACGCTCACCATTTTTCTGCTGGTGTTCCACCTGTTTATTGCCTGTTTCATGGCGATGAAATACTGGTGTGACAGAAAACGGTTGTATCTGGTGGCGTTTGCCTTCGCCTTTGCGGGCTCCGCGTTGCTGATGGTGGGAACGCTGTCCAGCTTTCCCGCCTGGCTGGACCTCTACCAGTTTAACGTCGTGAACTACAACGATGCGATGATCTACTATATGTTTCGCCATCTCTTAATGGCGGTGCTCATCATCGTTGCGGCAATACTTTATACCACGCGCAATTATCCTCTTTCACGTTTGGCGCATATCGCGATTGTGAGCGGCGAATTTCTCTTTACGGCCTGTGCGGTGGGATTGGCCTGGATCTATTCCAGTCATTCGCCACTCTTATCAATTGACCTGGTTGATAATGAAACCCGTCAGTTTATGGTTCTCTGGAGCCACTTCATTAATATTGCTTTAATTGCCCTGTGGGTGGTGACATTAGCAGCGCTGATGTTTATTACGCGCGTACGCAATTTATTCTGGGTGGGCGGTAATTTTTTGTGCGTCTGCTATATCGTCACGCTCTCAATGCTGTTGGTGGGTGGACATGCCGAAGGTATCTCCTGGTATCGCGCCCGCTTATTTGAAACTGTCGCCACGCTGCTGATTATTTTTGTTCTGCTCTACGATGTCTTCAGGCTGTATCGCGACTCGCACGTAAAATACCAGCAGTCCTACCAGAACTCGATCCGCGACCCGCTCACGCGCCTGTATAACCGCAGTTATTTTTATGAATCATTAAAGCAGGCACTGGATATCGCTAAACCCAGCCGCCCAGTTTCCGTCATCGTCAGCGATCTCGATCGCTTCAAGCGTATCAACGACACCTACGGGCATCTTCAGGGCGACAAAGTCCTGCAGTTTGTTGCCAACCTGCTGATGGATTCGGTGCGCCCGCAGGATATCGCGGCCCGTATCGGTGGTGAGGAGTTTGTTCTGATGCTGGCCAACACCCCATCAGACGCGGCGTACCAGGTGGCAGAACGCATACGGTTGAAGCTGAGCAGCTTTGATCACACCAGCAGCGGCGGTCAGCTACCGGAGCCGATCACTATCAGCATGGGGGTGTTTACGGCAACCTCCTCGTCGGTAAGCGCAGAGGAGTGCGTGGAAAGTGCCGACAAGGCGATGTATGAGGCGAAGGAGACGGGCCGTAACCGTGTGGTCGTCTTTAAGTAAAAAAAGGCCTTGCTGCTGCAAGGCCTTGTTGTTTGTCAGTCTCGCGACTGCAGCTCATGGATGTTTTGCTCAAGGCGCCCAATGAGGCTGATGAGCATTTCCAGCTCCGCCGGTGAAACGCCAGACAGGATTTCACCGCGCGTCTTAGTGATCACGGCTTCCATTTCCGTGATGATAGGCGCCGCTTTCTCGGTGAGTTTAATCCGTTTCGCACGACGATCGCTGGCGCAGGTTTGCCGCGAAATCAACCCCTTCTCTTCCAGCTGATCAAGCGTGCGCACCAGCGACGGTTGCTCAATTCCTATCGCTTTTGCCAGTTGAATTTGCGACTGATCGGGCGGCAGCTGATGGATGTTGTGCAGCGTGACCCAATGCGTCTGTGTGAGCTCCAGAGGTTTCAGGCGATGGTCAATCAGAGCACGCCAGACGCGTACCAACCTTGCCAGATCAGAACCTAATGGCGATTCCAATTTCATCTCCTTATAATTAGCTTGCTAAGTTATTATACTGATTTTAGAATAGTGTGCAGCATTTGTATTGCCAAAACAAATGCAATACTGCATTCATCGAACTTAAAAGTATGACTTACACTGAATTGTGATGCTTCATCATACTAAGACAAGCCAACGCGGCATTCTGTTCACTGCAAAGGATTTCTGCCCGTGACGTTTTTTCATCGCTCAGAGGGTTTACCCCTTCAGGACCTGATCTTCGGTGCGTCAGTCTACTTTCCTCCCCTGTTTAAGGCCGTTCTGGCGGGCTTTATTCTCTGGCTCATCGCGCATCGTCTGCTTCGCGACTGGATGTATTCCGGCGAAATCTGGCATCCCATGCTGATGGATCTTTCCCTGTTTGCCCTCTCCGTAAGCCTGGGCCTTGTCATTTTGACTGTGTGGTGAATATGTCCCTGAAAACGCTAAAATACTTCTCCACCCTGTTTGTCCTTGTCCTCGCGCTGGTTGCGGGCTGGTGGATGTGGAATTTTTATATGCAGTCGCCCTGGACGCGTGACGGCAAAGTTCGTGCTGAACAGGTCAGCATCACTCCTCAGGTGTCGGGAAGTATTACGACGCTGTTGGTTAAGGATAACCAGTTCGTCAAAAAGGGAGACGTTTTATTCCGAATCGACGACACCCCGTACCATATTGCGATTCTGAACGCCCAGGCACAGCTGGCGAAAGCCCAGTCTGACCTGGCAAAGGCCAACAACGAGGCCAACCGCCGTCGCCACCTGTCGCAAAACTACATCTCAGCGGAGGATTTAGACACCGCGAATATTAACGTTAAGGCCATGCAGGCGAGCGTCAACGTGGCGGAGGCGACGCTTAAGCAGGCGCAGTGGCAACTGACCCAAACCGTGATTACGGCACCGGTCGATGGATGGGTGACCAACCTCTCGGCCCGCGTGGGGAATTATGCTACCACGGGACAACCGATATTCGCCCTCGTCGACAGCCACTCCTTCTACGTCGTGGGCTATTTCGAAGAGACCAAGCTTCGCCATATCCGCGAGGGATCGCCCGCCGCGATTACGCTTTACAGCGGCTCGCAAAAGTTACAGGGTCACGTATCCAGCATTGGCCGGGCCATTTACGATCAAAGCGTTGAAACGGATTCCGGGCTGGTACCGGACATTAAGCCGAACGTTCCCTGGGTGCGCCTGGCCCAGCGCGTTCCGGTTCGCGTAGAATTTGACCGTTTACCGCAGGACATTACCCTGGTATCCGGCACCACCTGCACTGTCTCCATCGGCAACCGGTGATGAAGCTGCAGGGTCTCTCCTGGCAAAACACGCCGTGGATGAAAGCGACGCGTCCCCAGTGGCGCTACGCGCTGCGTAACGGCATTGCCATGTGTCTTGCGCTGACTGTGGCTTATTACCTGAACCTGGATGAGCCCTACTGGGCGATGACGTCTGCAGCGGTGGTCAGTTTTCCGACGGTCGGCGGGGTGATCAGTAAAAGCCTTGGCCGTATCGCTGGCAGCCTGCTCGGCGCCACCGCAGCGTTAATTATCGCGGGCCATACGCTGAACGATCCGTGGCTGTTCCTGCTGAGCATGGCGGCATGGCTGGGATGCTGTACCTGGGCCTGCGCTCATTTTACCAATAACGTCGCCTACGCGTTCCAGCTGGCGGGCTATACCGCCGCCATCATCGCCTTTCCGGTGGTTAACGTGCTCGACACCACCGAGCTGTGGGATATCGCGCAGGCGCGCGTCTGCGAAGTGATTGTCGGGATCCTCAGCGGCGGCTTCATGATGATGATCCTTCCCAGCACGTCCGACGGCACCGCGCTCATCACCGCGCTGAAAACCATGCATACCCGGTTACTGGAACACGCGAGTCTGCTGTGGCAACCGGATACCAGCGACGATATCCGCCTCGCGCATGAAAAGGTTATCGGACAGATCCTGACCATGAATCTGTTGCGCATTCAGGCGTTCTGGAGCCACTACCGCTTTCGCCGTCAGAACACCCTGCTTAACTATCTTCTGCACCAGCAGCTGCGCATGACCAGCGCCATCTCCAGCCTGCGCCGGATGCTGCTCAACTGGCCAACGCCGCCTGAAAACACCCGTGCCGTGATTGAAACGCTACTCGCGGCCCTTGCGCGCCCGGATGCGGACATCTACACCGTGGCGCGGATTATCGCCCCGCTTGCCCCGGTTGATGAGTACGACTACCGCCATCGCGCCTTCTGGCAGCGCCTGAATTACTTTTGTCGGCTGTACCTGCGCAGCAGCCGCTGGATCACGGCAATCGAAAATGCCACCCCATTGACGGAGTTCAACGTCCCCGGTAGCCCGGCACTTGCACGCCATACCGACTATCTGGAAGCGCTGTGGAGCGGTTTTCGCACCTTCTGTGCGCTGATGCTGGTGGGGGCGTGGAGCATTACCACGCAGTGGGAGTCCGGCACGGCAGCCCTGACGCTTGCCGCCATCAGCTGCGTGCTTTACTCCGTCGCGGCCTCGCCGTTCAACTCGCTTACGCTCCTGCTGCGCACGCTGGTGCTACTGTCGCTGTTCAGCTTCGTGGTGAAGTTTGGCCTGATGGTGCAGATAAGCGATCTGTGGCAGTTCCTGCTGTTTCTGTTTCCGCTGTTGACCACCATGCAGCTTCTGAAGCTGCAAATGCCAAAACTGGCGGGCCTCTGGGGACAGCTGATTGTCTTTATGGGCTCGTTTATCTCCGTGACGAATCCGCCGGTTTACGATTACGCCGACTTTCTCAATGACAACCTGGCGAAGATCCTTGGCGTGGGACTGGCGTGGCTGGCTTTCGCGGTGTTGCGCCCCGGCTCCGATGCCCGCAAGAGCCGCAGGCATATCCGGGAGTTACGCAGAGGGTTTGTCGACCAGCTCAGCCGTAAACCGCATCTGGGTGAAAACGAGTATGAATCGCTGGTGTATCACCACGTCAGTCAACTGAATAACAGCCAGGACGCGCTGTCCCGGCGCTGGCTGCTGCGCTGGGGCGTGGTGCTGTTGAACTGTTCGCACGTGGTCTGGCAGCTTCGCGCATGGGAAACGCGTTCCGATCCGCTGTCGCAGGTTCGTGATGTTTGCATCTCCCTGCTGCGCGATGTGATGAGCGAGCGCGGTGTCCAGCAGCGGCCGCTGGAAACCACGCTGAATGAACTGCAGCGGATCTGCGATACGCTGGCACGGCATCATCTGCCCGCGGCCCGTGATTTGGCCTCGATAATCTGGCGCCTGCACTGCTCGCTGTCGCAGCTGGAACAGGCCCCGCCGCCGGGAACGATTGGGGATCAGATCACACCGCACGCATAGCGTGCCCCGCCGCCGCCAAGCGGTTTAGGCTGATCGGACATATTGTCGCCGCCGACATGGATCATCAGCGCTTTACCTTTTACCTCATCCAGCTTTTTCAGCCGCGGCGCGACAACGGGATCGGTGGCTTTACCGTCGTTATTCACCACCAGAACAGGCAGATCGCCTAAATGCCCCATTCCATCCGGGCCTTCATGCTTGCCGGAATGCTGCGGATCGAGGTGACCCCCTGCCGCTTCCGCCGCCGACGGTTTGCCCTCTTTTAAAGCGGGCTGGCAGCTGCCTTTGGCGTGAACATGGAAACCATGTTCACCGGGAGGGAGGGCTTTGAGGTTGGGGGCAAACTCCAGTCCTTTATCGGTTTCAGTGATTTTCACCGTTCCGATGGACTGACCCACACCCTGTGAAGTGACGAGATTCATTTCCACTTCATCGCTGGCTGCCTGCGCCCCTGCGCAAACAACCAGCGTGACCAGTGCCAGAGCAAAACGCTTCATAATGACCTCCGCGGGTTATTTTTTGCCCCTTAAGTGTATACCAGGGGCAAAGATTTCACCGGAAAGTCACCTTCAGGTGGTTTATGGTACGTCGTAACCCAGCGCGGACTTGCGGATGCGGAACCACTGCTGACGGGTCATCTGCAGCTCTTCAGCCGCCAGCGCAGACCGCACGCGTTCAATTTTGCCGGAACCGATAATCGGCAGCGGTTTTGACGGCAGGAGCAGGATCCACGCGTAAACCACCTGCTCGATACTCTCGGCGTTCAGCTCGCGGGCGATGGTTTCAAGCTCGTTGCGCAGCGGCTGGAATTCATCATCATTGAACAGACGTCCGCCCCCCAGGCACGACCAGGCCATTGGGCGAATGCGCAGCTGCTGCAGCTGATCGAGGGTACCATCCAGCAGTAGCGGCTGGTGTACCGGGGAGATCTCAACCTGATTAGTGGCCAGGGTAAACGGCAGACGAGACTGAAGCAGCGCAAACTGTGCCGGGGTAAAGTTAGACACGCCGAAATGACGCACTTTCCCACTCTGGTGCAGATTCAGGAAGGCTTCCGCCACCTCATCGGCATCCATCAGCGGGTCGGGGCGGTGGATTAACAGCAGGTCGATACGGTCGGTCGCCAGATTGACCAGCGACTGCTCGGCGCTCTTGATGATATGCGCGCTGTCGGTGATGTAATGACCGAGGGCGTGTTCAGGTTTTGCCGTGGTGGCAATCCCACACTTCGTGACGATCTCCATGCGATCGCGGAGTGCCGGAACCAGCTTGAGCGCCTCGCCGAACGCGGCCTCGCACTGGTAGCCACCGTAAATATCCGCATGATCGACCGTGGTGATGCCTAAATCAAGGTGCTCTTCAATAAAGCTCGCCAACTGGAGGGGGGACATATTCCAATCCATCAGGCGCCAGTAGCCCATGACAAAACGGGAGAATTCTGGCCCCTGGGGGGCAAGGGTAATTCGCTGAACCATAACATTTTCCTCAAGGACGTAATGTCATGAGTATACGCAATTACCGTGTTAAAAAAGTGAAGGTTGCTGCGGTTCTTCGGTCTCGCCGGCTTTGTTTGCGCGTATTTTGCGCAGAAAACGCTGTCTGCAGAGGCGTAGCACCTCCTGCTTTTGCGTGTCGCTAAAGTTTTGCCAGTTAAAACGCTCGTCACGGGTTCGCATGCACCCGCGGCAATATCCGCGTTCATCGACCTGACAAATACCCCGGCACGGGCTCTGGATGGGGAAAAACTCCAGCTGCTCTGCCACACTCACCTCCCGATAGCCACTCTCATCTACAGTGAAGACGTTAAATGCGCCGCGTGCAAGGCCTGTATCACAGATTTATGGCATTAAGGTTTCACTAATCTTCCCTCTCTATACTCGGCCCATCATGACAATGACAGGTTTACCGATCGATGTGGTTAATCAAAAAGTTACAATGTAACGACATTAAATTTACTCTGGGCTGTGCACTCTTCTTTACTCTGCTCAACGGGCTGTTTATCCAGCGCAGCTGGGCCATTATCGCCCCTGCCCATCTGCACGACATCCTCTTTGCCGCGTCCGTACCGCTGGTGCTGTTTTGCGGCTGGGTGATTGTTTTTAGCCTGCTGAATATCCCGTATCTCCGTAAGCCGCTGCTGATTGTATTGACGATTGGATGCGCTGCGGCAACCTACTTTATGTACACCTATGGCGCGGTGATCGATCAGAACATGATTGTGAACGTGTTCGAAACCAACTCTCAGGAAGCGACCGCCCTGGTGACCCCGCAGATGATCCTGTGGATTGTTATTGCCGGCCTCGTGCCTTCCGTGGTGCTGGCGTTGACCCGCATTCATACCGGGAAATGGTGGTATGCCCTGCTGACGCGGGTTGCCGCGATGCTCGGCGCCCTGCTGGTGATTATCCTGATTGCCGCGCTGTTTTATAAAGACTACGCATCGCTGTTCCGCAATAACAAAAGCATCGTCAAAATGGTCACCCCGGCGAACTATGTCAGCGCCGTGGTGAAGTACAGCAAAATGCGCTGGTTTGCCGGCGATCAAACGCTGGTGCGCATTGGTGAAGATGCCCACAAAGGCCCACTGATTACCGGTCAACAAAAGAAAACCGTTCTGGTGCTTGTCGTCGGCGAAGCGTCTCGCGCGGCAAACTACTCCCTGAATGGTTACGGGCGCGAAACAAACCCGGAACTGAAAAAGCAGGATGTGATTAACTTCCCGCAGGCCTCCTCGTGTGGGACTGAAACCGCGGTTTCCGTTCCCTGCATGTTCTCCGGGATGACGCGCAGCAAATACGATGCCGACCTGGCTCACCATCGCGAAGGACTGCTCGACGTGCTCAAGCATGCGGGTATCAACCTGCTGTGGCGCGACAACGACGGCGGCTGTAAAGGTGTCTGCGATCGCGTGCCCCATACCGACATGACGCAGTGGCAGCTGGATCAGTTCTGCAAAGACAAATCCTGTATTGACGATGTGAATTTCTACCGTCTGGACAACGTGCTGGATGGCGTCAAGCAAGATACGGTGCTGGTTATTCACCTGATGGGGAGCCACGGTCCGGCATACTATCGCCGTTACCCGGACAACTTCCGTAAATTCACTCCAACCTGCGACACCAATGAAATTCAGGATTGCGATCATCAGGCGCTGATGAATACCTATGACAACACCATCCTCTATACCGACAGCATGGTCAGCAAAACCATTGATGCGCTGAAAGCCCGCCAGGTGAGCATGAACACCGCGCTGATTTATCTCTCAGATCACGGTGAATCGCTGGGTGAAAGCGGCATTTATCTGCACGGTACGCCGTACATGCTGGCACCTGAGCAGCAAACGCATATTCCGTTTATGTTCTGGCTGTCACCGGATTACGCGAAAAACTTTGGCATCAACGAACAGTGTTTACGTCACCATGCAGCAAAAAATGCGGTTTCTCAGGACAATTTGTTCTCGACCGTGCTGGGTATGATGGACGTGAAATCAACGGTTTATCAGCAGCAGCTGGATATACTGAGCGCATGTCGCCAGTAAACGCGCTTGCATTAGACCGAACGGTCTATTAGAGTTCGGCCATGAGCAGAAATACTGAACACGATACCCGCGAACATTTACTGGCGACCGGCGAGCAACTTTGCATGCATCGCGGGTTTACCGGTATGGGGTTGAGCGAGCTTTTAAAAACCGCTGAGGTACCGAAGGGGTCCTTTTACCACTACTTTCGGTCCAAAGAGGCCTTCGGCGTGGCGATGCTGGAGCGTCATTATGCTGGCTACCACCAGCGTCTGGCGACCCACTTTGCATCGGGTGAAGGTAACTACCGGGATCGTGTTCTGAACTACTATCAGGAAACGCTGAACCAGTTCTGTCAGCAGGGCATTATCAGCGGTTGCCTGACGGTTAAACTGTCTGCCGAAGTGTGCGACCTTTCTGAAGATATGCGCACGGCGATGGATAAAGGCGCCCGCGGCGTTATCGCCCTGCTGGCCCAGGCGCTGGAGAAAGGCCGCGATGAAAAAACGCTGGCCTTTTCCGGCGAGCCGCTAACCCAGGCGCAGGTGTTATATGCGCTCTGGCTAGGGGCTAACCTGCAGGCAAAAATTTCGCGCAGTGCCGTGCCGCTGGAAAGCGCGCTGGCACATGTGAAAAACAGTATTACTGCGCCTGGCGTATAGCAGGCGTTTTTATTTACCTTCTTACTAGTCGACTGGTCTACTCAGGAGTCTTTATGTCAGCTGAAAAATTATTTACCCCCTTAAAAGTGGGTGCCGTCACTGCGCCAAACCGCGTGTTTATGGCTCCGCTTACCCGTCTGCGCAGCATTGAGCCGGGTGACATCCCAACCCCACTGATGGGTGAATACTATCGTCAGCGCGCAAGCTCTGGCCTGATCATCACCGAAGCCACGCAGATTTCTGCTCAGGCTAAAGGTTATGCGGGTGCGCCGGGTCTTCACAGCCCGGAACAGATCGCCGCATGGAAGAAAATCACCGCGGGCGTTCACGCTGAAGAGGGTCGCATTGCGGTCCAGCTGTGGCATACCGGTCGTATCTCCCACAGCAGCATTCAACCTGGCGGCCAGGCACCGGTCTCCGCTTCGGCCCTGAGCGCAAATACCCGTACTTCCCTGCGTGATGAAAACGGCAATGCGATCCGCGTGGATACCTCTATGCCGCGCGCACTTGAGCTGGACGAGATCCCGGGTATCGTGAACGACTTCCGCCAGGCCGTGGCCAATGCTCGTGAAGCCGGTTTTGACCTGATTGAGCTGCACTCCGCCCATGGCTACCTGCTGCACCAGTTCCTGTCACCGTCGTCTAACCATCGCACCGACCAGTACGGCGGCAGCGTCGAAAACCGTGCTCGCCTGGTGCTGGAAGTGGTTGACGCCGTATGCCAGGAGTGGAGCCCGGAACGTATCGGGATCCGCGTCTCCCCAATCGGTTCTTTCCAGAACGTCGACAACGGTCCGAACGAAGAAGCCGATGCCCTGTACCTGATCGAAGAACTGGCTAAACGTGGCATCGCCTATCTGCACATGTCCGAGCCGGACTGGGCTGGCGGTAAGCCTTACACGGACGCTTTCCGTCAGAAAGTGCGCGAGCGTTTCCACGGGGTGATCATCGGCGCAGGAGCTTATACTCCGGAGAAAGCCGAAGACCTGATCGGCAAAGGGCTGATCGATGCCGTCGCGTTTGGCCGCGACTACATCGCCAACCCGGATCTGGTTGCACGCCTGCAGAAAAAAGCTGCCCTGAACCCGCAGCGCCCGGAAAGCTTCTACGGCGGCGGCGCGGAAGGCTACACCGACTACCCTTCTCTGTAATCTCGCCGTTGTTCATTGATAGCGGCGATACTTCGCCGCTATACTAAAACATCGTTTCTGTTCAAAAAGACAGTCTATTTCATTGGTTAATGAGGAAATTATGCGCCTACTTCACACCATGTTGCGCGTTGGCGATCTGCAACGTTCCATTGATTTCTACACTAACGTACTGGGCATGAAGCTGCTGCGCACCAGCGAAAACCCGGAATACAAATACTCGCTGGCGTTCGTGGGTTACGGCCCGGAAACGAATGAAGCGGTGATCGAGCTGACCTACAACTGGGGCGTGGACAGCTATGAGCTGGGCACCGCCTACGGCCACATCGCGCTGGAAGTGGACAACGCGGCTGAAGCATGTGAACGCATTCGCAACAACGGCGGTAACGTTACGCGCGAAGCGGGCCCGGTAAAAGGCGGCACGACCGTGATTGCGTTCGTGGAAGATCCGGACGGTTACAAAATCGAGCTGATTGAAGCCAAAGATGCCGGTCGCGGTCTGGGCAACTGATCCCTCAGGGCGCAACATGCGCCCGTAGTTTTACTGCATCACCCTGCAAAATTTGCCATAATGCGCTCTGCTTTTTTCCCTGGTAAGAGACCCTGATGTCCGATAACGCTCAATTTAGCGGTCTGTGCGACCGTTTTCGTGGTTTTTATCCCGTTGTCATTGATGTAGAAACAGCCGGATTTAACGCTAAAACCGATGCGCTGCTCGAGATTGCCGCCATCACGCTGAAGATGGATGAACAGGGCTGGCTTATCCCGGACACCACGCTGCATTTCCACGTTGAACCTTTCGAAGGGGCAAACTTACAGCCTGAAGCGCTGGCGTTTAACGGTATCGATCCGCATAACCCGCTGCGTGGTGCAGTCAGTGAATATGATGCGCTGCACGCCATTTTTAAAATGGTGCGTAAAGGCATGAAAGAGAGTAACTGCAGCCGCGCCATCATGGTGGCCCATAACGCCACCTTCGATCACAGCTTTACCATGGCCGCCGCCGAGCGCGCTTCGCTCAAACGCAACCCCTTCCATCCTTTTGTGACCTTCGACACCGCCGCACTGAGCGGCCTGGCGCTGGGACAAACGGTGTTATCAAAGGCCTGCATCACGGCAGGAATTGAGTTTGACGGCACGCAGGCGCACTCCGCTTTATACGACACCGAGCGTACCGCAGAGCTGTTCTGTGAGATCGTCAACCGCTGGAAGCGTCTGGGCGGCTGGCCGCTGCCGATGGGCGACAGCGAAGAATAAAAAAAGCGACCTTATCAGGTCGCTTTTTATTTCCGCAGAAAATTACTCTGCGTCCGGCTCTTCAGTTTTGTACTTCGCCGCCGTCTCTTTGATCAGCTGCTGCAGTTCGCCGCGCTGATACATTTCAATCAGGATATCGCAGCCGCCAACCAGTTCACCGTCAACCCACAGCTGTGGGAAAGTCGGCCAGTTAGCGTACTTAGGCAACTCTGCGCGGATGTCCGGGTTCTGCAGGATATCAACGTAAGCAAAACGCTCACCACAGGCTGACAGCGCCTGAACCGCTTGTGCGGAGAAGCCGCAGCTTGGCAGCTTCGGAGAACCTTTCATATACAGCAGAATCGGGTTTTCAGCGATCTGGCGCTGGATTTTTTCAATAGTGGTGCTCATGTCTTGCTTCCTTTAACTTCTGTTACGGCATTCGTCTGACATTGTAGCGGGTCAGACTGGCATCGGAAAATAACATTTTTGTCACGTTTATACATTCTACCCCGAGTCACGAAAAGTTGCATTGCAAATGGTGTTTACCCCTGAGGCGGTCAGGGTTTTGCTTAAGGAGCGGGCAAATGTGCGACAGAACGATGAATTTTTTTGCACTTGCTAACGAAACAAGGTTGTAGATTGAAAAATGCTATTAACTTTCTGGGTTTTTATAGATTAGAATCGACGGGCTTTGTAAATCACACGCGGGTATTATTGATGACCTGCATTTACCAGGGGACTGCCCAGTGGCGCGGATAAATAAAATCTCGATCACGCTCTGTGCTTTACTGTTTACTTCACTCACTTTCACGCCAGTGGCGAACGCCTCTCAGCAGGCGCGGCATTCTGCTGTACAAAAAAACCATCTGGTGAAAGCCACAGAACGTAAGAAAAAAACCACCGTTAAGAACGACAAGAAAAAAACACCGGCTCAGACGAAACAGACCGCTTCCAGCAAGACGAAAACAAAACCTTCCCGCACTGCCCACTCCGCCAAAAGTAAAGCTTCGCAAACCGCCGCTAACCTCGTGACTGAAAAATGCATCACGCGTAAAGGCCACAAGGCGAAATGCACGAAGGTCACGAAAATAGCGGAAGTGCATAAAGTGCGTGTACAGAAAGCGCAAAAAACCGCGATGAACAAACTGATGGGCCAGATTGGCAAACCTTATCACTGGGGTGGCAGCTCGCCGCGTACCGGGTTTGACTGCAGCGGCCTCGTCTATTACGCCTATAAAGATCTGGTCAAATTCCGCATTCCTCGTACCGCCAATGAGATGTACCACCTTCGCGATGCCTCACCGGTTGACCGCGGTGAGCTTGAAAACGGCGATTTGGTGTTCTTCCGCACCCAGGGTCGCGGTACGGCTGACCACGTCGGCGTCTATGTCGGCAACGGGAAATTCATCCAGTCTCCACGTAGTGGCCAGGATATTCAGATCACCTCTCTCAGTGAAGACTACTGGGTACGCCACTACGTCGGCGCGCGTCGCGTGATGACGCCGAAAACCATTCGCTAACCCCTGCCCTGCCACATCCGTGGCAGGGTAAGTTCCTCTTTTGCATACCCTTTCAATTTGCTATCCTGTCCACGTTGTCTGTGTGGTTATTGGCAACGCAAAATACAATAAGGAGAGAAGCAATGTCGTTCGAATTACCTGCACTACCGTATGCAAAAGACGCCCTGGCACCGCACATTTCTGCGGAAACCCTGGAATATCATTACGGCAAGCATCACCAGACGTACGTCACCAACCTGAACAATCTGATCAAGGGCACCGATTTTGAAGGCAAAACGCTGGAAGAGATCGTCCGCAGCTCAGAGGGTGGCGTATTTAACAACGCGGCTCAGGTGTGGAACCACACCTTCTACTGGCACTGCCTGGCGCCGAATGCCGGCGGTGAACCTGCCGGTGAACTGGCTACAGCTATCAATACCGCCTTTGGCAGCTTCGCGGATTTCAAAGCGAAATTTACCGATGCAGCCATCAAGAACTTCGGTTCTGGCTGGACGTGGCTGGTTAAAGAGGCGGATGGCAAGCTGGCTATCGTGTCAACCTCTAACGCGGGCACCCCGTTGACCACCAGCGCTAAGCCGCTGATGACCGTGGACGTGTGGGAACACGCTTACTACATTGATTACCGCAACGCGCGCCCGAACTACCTGGAGCACTTCTGGGCACTGGTTAACTGGGACTTTGTCGCGAAGAACTTCGCCGCGTAAGAGACACGCAGAAGGGTTCGCCCTTCTGCGTTTTTGGTTTATTCCGCAGCGCAGGCTGCTTCAGGCTGTTTACGACCCGACATCATCACCAGCAGCAGGCCGAGCGCGGCAATAATCGCCCCCATCACCGGCACAAAGCTGTACCCCAGTCCCCCCGAAATCACGGCCCCACCTGCCGCCGCACCGAGCGCATTGCCCAGGTTGAAGGCGCCGATGTTGACCGAAGATGAGAGGCCCGGCGCTTCATGCGCAACACGCATCACGCGCATCTGCAGCGGCGGCACCACGGCGAAAGTGGCAGCCCCCCAGACGACCATCGCGATCGCGGCCCCAAATTCATTACGCGCGAGCCACGGAATGGCAATCATGATGACAATCAGCAGGGTTAAAAAGCCCTTCAGCGTCCCGCTCACGGAACGGTCGGCAAATTTCCCGCCGAGATAGTTACCGATCGAGAAGCCCACGCCAATCAGCACCAGCATCGCGGTCACAAAGAGAGGCGTTGCGTGGGTGATGTCATGCAATACCGGTGAAATATAGGTGTAAAGGGTAAACATCGCCCCTGCCCCCAATACAGTGGTGAGCAGCGCGGAGAGCACCTGCGGGCGCATCAGCACCGACAGTTCTCTGCGCACGTCAGGACGTTCCCCCGCGCTGCCTTTCGGCAAGGAGAAGAACAACGCCACCATCGCAACCACGCCCAGCCCGGCAGTCGCGAGGAAGGACATACGCCAGCCGATAGCTTCTCCCAGCCAGGTTGCCGCAGGCACCCCGCCGATATTAGCAATCGTCAGCCCCATAAACATGGTTGCCACGGCGCTCGCCTGCTTATGTTTTGGCACCACGCTGGCAGCCACGACTGACCCCAGCCCAAAGAACGCGCCGTGGTTAAGGCTGGTCAGAATGCGTGACAGCATCAATGTGGTGTAGTCCGGCGCAATCGCCGAAAGCACGTTGCCCAGGGTGAAGATCGCCATCAGGAAAATCAGCGCATTGCGGCGCGCGCGGTGCGAAAGCAGAAGCGTCATCAGCGGCGCCCCGACCATCACGCCGATGGCGTAGGCGCTGATTAACATGCCTGCGGCAGGGATGGAGACGTCTACGCCTCGGGCAATAACAGGCAGTAACCCCATCGGGGAGAATTCAGTGGTGCCAATCCCAAAAGCGCCAATCGCCAGGGCCAGCAGGGGAAAATTGATTTTCATGCGTCAACTCCGGATGCCGTGTCATGTGGTGACACAGAACAAAGAAGCGGAAAGCATGACATCAATCACAAAAAATGAGAAGTTAACAAAATGGCAAAAGATTTTTGCCAGAGAAGTAACAATCCGGGGAGTCGGGAGGGAGAAGGCTCTCCCTCCGCGTAAATCAGTGCAGCGCAGCCGTCAAACCGGCCGCGACAATCAGAGCCAGCACAACAACGGTGGTGAACAGCGAAAACTTAAGATCGGAACTCATCAATTTTTCTCCTTTTAATCCCCACACGAAAAGTGAGCTTGCTCATTTTTGCACAGATTACGTCAAAAATCTTCCTGGATTTATACTGATAACCACTTTACCTCTTCCCCTTTTCATCAAGATAGGACAAAATTCCACGCTAAATTTATTAGCGTACCGGCCATTGACCCCCTCCTGACGTCCCGTGTCGTTTTCCCGGCGTGCCGCAATTCAACATTGCGAGATAAGGGTGAGAGAAGGCAAACGTTTACCTTCAAGTTTTTCAGGAGTTTAGGATATGGTCTGGAGTGACATTTAATGGCAACAATTAAAGACGTAGCAAAACGCGCAAACGTTTCCACTACAACCGTATCACATGTAATTAACAAAACCCGTTTTGTGGCGGAAGAGACGCGCAACGCCGTCTGGGCAGCGATCAAAGAGCTGCACTATTCGCCAAGTGCGGTTGCGCGTAGCCTCAAGGTTAATCACACCAAGTCCATTGGATTGCTGGCGACCAGCAGTGAAGCGGCCTATTTTGCCGAGATCATTGAAGCGGTTGAAAAAAACTGTTTCCAGAAAGGCTATACCCTGATTCTGGGCAACGCCTGGAACAGCATTGAAAAACAGCGCGCCTACCTGTCGATGATGGCGCAAAAGCGCGTTGATGGCCTGCTGGTGATGTGTTCCGAGTACCCGGAATCCGTGCTGTCGATGCTCGAAGAGTATCGCCACATTCCGATGGTGGTGATGGACTGGGGCGAAGCGCGCGCGGATTTCACCGATTCCGTTATCGATAACGCCTTTGAAGGCGGCTATATGGCCGGTCGTTATCTGATCGAACGCGGTCACCGCGAGATTGGCGTGATCCCCGGTCCGCTGGAGCGCAACACCGGCGCGGGCCGTCTGGCTGGTTTTATGAAAGCGATGGAAGAAGCGCTGATCAACGTGCCGGAAAACTGGATTGTGCAGGGCGACTTTGAGCCGGAGTCGGGCTACCGCGCGATGCAGCAAATCGTCTCCCAGCCGCACCGTCCGACCGCCGTTTTCTGCGGGGGCGACATCATGGCGATGGGTGCGCTCTGCGCTGCCGACGAGCTGGGCCTGCGCGTCCCGCAGGATATTTCTGTGATCGGGTATGACAACGTGCGTAACGCGCGTTTCTTCACGCCAGCGCTGACCACCATTCACCAGCCGAAAGATTCGCTGGGCGAAACGGCCTTCAATATGCTGATGGACAGGATCGTCAACAAGCGTGAAGAGTCGCAGTCCATTGAAGTTCACCCGCGTCTTATCGAACGCCGTTCCGTTGCGGACGGTCCGTTCCGCGACTACCGTCGTTAATCGCTTTACGGGGCCAGCTACGCTGGCTCCCGTAACCATTCCCGGTTTAGCGTTTCGCTGTCTCCCAGATAATCCAGCAGCCAGGCCATCGCAGGCGAGACATCATTTTGCTGCCAGGTGAGGCAGCAGGCCGCATCCGGGAACGGATTCTCCAGCGTCAGCTCAACCCACTCTCCGGTATCGATGCGCGGACGCGCGAAATGAACGGGCACCATCGCGACGCACAGTCCTGCGCTGAGGCACGTCGCCGACGATTCCCAGTCAGGCGCAACCACCCGCCGCTGGTTGTCCAGAAGCCAGGTGATGCGCTTGGGCAGTGAACGGGACGTATCCTCCAGCACCAGCGACGGCCAGTTCCGCAGCGTATCATCGCTCAGCGGCCCTTCCATCGCCGCCAGCGGATGATTGCTTGCCACCACGCACTTCCAGCTCAGCATCCCCATATCGCGAAAGGCGTAACGCCCCCCGACCGGGATCGCCTGCGTGGCCCCAATCGCCATCTCTGCCCTGCCGTCCGCCAGCGCATCCCAGACGCCGTTGAACACCTCCTGCGAAACCCGCAGTTCGACATCCGAAAAATGACGATAGAAGTCGACGATCATCTGCCGGGTGCGTTCCGGCTTAACGATGTTATCCACCGCGATGGAAAGATGTCCCCGCCAGCCGTTAGCGATCTGCTGACACTGTTCGCGGGTGATCTGCATTTTTTTGATAACAGAACGCCCTTCCTTCAAAAACCACGCGCCTGCGGGCGTTAATTCCACATCACGATGCCGCCGTTCAAACAGCGGAACCGCCAGCCACTCCTCCAGCTGACGCACCGTGTAGCTGATTGCCGAAGGGACGCGGTGCAGCTCCTGCGCCGCACCGCTAAAACTGCCGTTACGCGCAACAGCATCGACCACTTCAAGAGAATAATCTGACCACATTTTCTGCCTGCAAAAAATTTGAATGCACCCGCCAAATATTAGCGTTTCACAAGCGGCTTTGCACTCCCTACACTCAGCGCCAATGTATACCTGCCTCCTCAGGAGAATAAAATAATGCAACCCAGGAACGGTTTTTTAGTCTGGCTCGGCGGCTTAAGCGTGCTGGGCTTTTTGGCCACCGATATGTACCTGCCGGCGTTTGCCGCCATGCAGGAAGACTTGCAAACCCCTGCTGCCGCCATCAGCGCCAGCCTGAGTTTATTCCTCGCCGGTTTTGCTTTCGCACAGCTGCTCTGGGGACCGCTCTCGGATCGCTTTGGTCGTAAACCGGTACTGCTGCTGGGCCTGGCCATTTTTGCCGTGGGCTGTCTGGGGATGTTATGGGTACGCGATGCCACCTGGCTGCTGGTGTTGCGTTTTATTCAGGCCGTGGGCGTCTGTGCCGCGGCCGTGACCTGGCAGGCGCTGGTCACCGACTATTACCCGGCTAACCGCACTAACCGTATTTTCGCCACCATTATGCCGCTGGTGGGTCTCTCACCAGCCCTCGCCCCTCTGCTGGGCAGCTGGATCCTCGCGCATTTCGACTGGCAGGCCATCTTCGCCACGCTGTTTGCCATTACCCTGGTACTGATGCTGCCGGCGTTCGCCCTCAAGCCCGCGCATAAAAAAGAAGCGCATGCTGACGCGAAGCCGATTACCTTCACTTCTCTGCTCAGCACCAAAGCGTATCGCGGCAATGTCCTGATCTATGCCGCCTGCTCGGCAAGCTTCTTCGCGTGGCTCACCGGTTCGCCGTTCATTCTGCATGATATGGGCTACAGCCCGGCAGCCATCGGCCTGAGCTATGTTCCGCAGACTATCGCGTTCCTGGTCGGCGGTTACGGCTGCCGCGCGGCGCTGCAAAAATGGGAAGGTCAGCAGATGCTGCCATGGCTGCTGGTGCTATATGCGCTGAGCGTCATCGGGACCTGGGCCGTTGGCTTTATTCCGGGTGCCGGTCTGGCCGAAATTTTGATCCCATTCTGCGTGATGGCCGTCGCGAACGGGGCGATTTACCCGATTGTCGTAGCCCAGGCACTGCGCCCGTTCCCGCAGGCGACAGGGCGCGCCGCCGCGCTTCAGAACACCCTGCAACTGGGGCTGTGCTTCCTGGCAAGCCTGGTGGTCTCGGCGCTGATTGCCACGCCGCTCCTGACCACCACCAGCGTGATGCTGGTCACCGTTGCGCTGGCGGCGATCGGCTATCGCATGCAGGCAGCCGCGCAGCGTGAGCAGGCTAATCGCACTCAGGTTGAAACGTCACATGCCTGATCGCGCCGGAAATCATGTTAATTTTCAGTGATTAGGTTGCTAAGAATTTTCTATTGAATCACCAAATTTTGAGGCCTATACTAAATTTGGTTCGATTAAATACGATAAATATTAAGTGTTAACGGGAGCCGGAGCGCTCCTGTTTTACCATGGAAGGCATTTCGGCAAGGGTTATCTCCCTTCCTCTGTTCTACGTCGGATACTAGCCTCGCGGTATTTACCGTGAGATTTCTCACAAACCAAAAAAAGCGTCTACGCTGTTTTAAGGTTCTGATCACAGTAGGGTGATGGAGAAGCTATGAGTTCATCGTGTATAGAAGAAGTCAGCGTTCCGGACGATAACTGGTCCCGGATCGTCAGTGAACTGTTAGGTCGAGCAGGCATCACTATCAATGGATCATCGCCATCCGATCCTCAGGTTAAACATCCCGACTTTTTTAAACGCGTGTTGCGGGAGGGATCGTTAGGCCTGGGTGAAAGCTATATGGACGGCTGGTGGGAGTGCGAACGTCTGGATACCTTTTTCGCCAGCGTGCTGCGTGCCGGTCTTGAAAATCAACTCCCTCGCAATCTGAAAGACACCCTGCGTGTCGCCTCTGCCCGACTGTTCAATCTGCAAAGTAAAAAACGCGCGTGGATCGTTGGCAAAGAACACTACGATCTTGGCAATGACCTGTTCAGCCGTATGCTGGACCCTTTCATGCAGTACTCCTGCGCCTACTGGAAAGAGGCGTCGACGCTTGAAGAGGCCCAGCAGGCCAAGCTGCGTCTGATTAGCGAGAAGCTGCTGCTTCAGCCCGGTATGCGCGTGCTGGATATCGGCTGCGGCTGGGGCGGGCTGGCGTATTTTATGGCGAAGCACTATGGCGTCAGCGTCGTCGGCGTGACGATTTCAGCGGAACAGCAAAAAATGGCGCGAGAGCGCTGCCAGGGTCTCGATGTGGATATCCGGCTGCAGGATTACCGTGACCTGAACGAACAGTTTGACCGGATCGTTTCCGTCGGCATGTTCGAGCACGTCGGGCCGAAAAACTACGATACCTATTTTGAGGTGGTGGATCGTAATCTGAAATCGGACGGCATCTTCCTGCTGCACACCATCGGCTCTAAGCGGACCGACAATAACGTTGACCCGTGGATCAACAAATACATCTTTCCAAATGGCTGTTTACCGTCCGTTCGCCAGATTGCCAACGCCAGTGAACCCCATTTCGTGATGGAAGACTGGCATAACTTTGGCGCGGATTACGACACCACGTTGATGGCATGGCACGCGCGTTTTCAGGAGACCTGGCCTGAGATTGCGGACAACTATTCTGAACGATTCAAGCGGATGTTTAGCTATTATCTGAATGCCTGCGCGGGGGCGTTTCGCGCACGGGATATTCAGCTCTGGCAGGTAGTATTCAGCCGTGGGATTGAACACGGACTCCGTGTCGCACGCTAAAAAATAACCCCGGATACCCGGGGTTATTTTTTTATTCTTCTTCTGCGGCGGTCTTTATTATTGCCGCTTCTTTTGCTGCCAGCACGCGCTCAACTGTATCCACCACCGCCTGGGTTTGCGGATCGATTTCAATATTCACGCGGTGCCCCAGTTTTTTCGCACCCAGCGTGGTGCGCTGCAGCGTTTCAGGAATTAAATGCACGCAAAAACGCGTTGGCGTTACTTCACCCACCGTCAGGCTAATCCCATCAATGCCAATAAATCCTTTATACAGGATGTATTTCATTAATGAAGGATCCTGCATTTTAAACCAGATTTGACGATTATTTTCCGAGGTCACGATTTTTGCCACTTCAGCGGTGGTCATGATGTGGCCGGACATCAGGTGGCCGCCAATCTCATCGCTGAACTTCGCCGCGCGCTCAACGTTGACGGTATCTCCCACCGCCAGCTCGCCCAGGTTGGTGATGCGCAGCGTCTCTTTCATTAAATCAAAGCTAATCTTGTTGCCGTTAATTTCGGTAACGGTCAGGCAGCAGCCGTTGTGGGCAATCGACGCGCCTGTTTCAATGCCCTCAAGCATATATTCCGGCAGCTCAACAACATGAGTACGGAAATTAGGTTTTTCCTCAATGGACACCACTTTGGCGGTGCCCTGCACAATACCAGTAAACATGCTTACAACTCCTGTTTTTTCCGGACGGTGGTGACACCGTTTAATCCCACCACAATAACAGTTGGAAAAACAGGTTGCCAGCGGAGCGCATTTTCTGGCGATTTTTTCACTAGATAAATAGCTAAAGCCCGCTACAATAGCTGGCACCCCCCTGCATTTTCTTCTTGCTGCCCGTTTCGGCGGCTTTTTTAGTCTCTCAAATAACTACAAAATAAAGGTGTTCACGTGCAGAAGTACATGAATGAAGCGCGCCAGTTATTGGCACTGGCTATACCAGTGATCATCGCGCAAGTGGCCCAGACCGCAATGGGATTTGTGGATACGGTAATGGCAGGTGGCTACAGCGCCACCGATATGGCGGCCGTTGCTATCGGCACGTCAATCTGGCTTCCGGCCATCCTGTTCGGCCACGGTCTGCTGCTCGCACTCACGCCTGTTATCGCTCAGCTCAATGGCTCGGGTCGTCGCGAGCGCATTGCCCATCAGGTCCGTCAGGGTTTCTGGCTGGCAGGGTTTGTCTCCGTGCTGATCATGGTCGTGCTCTGGAATGCGGGCCATATCATTCGCGCTATGCATAACATTGACCCGGCACTGGCTGATAAAGCCGTGGGCTATCTGCGCGCCCTGCTCTGGGGTGCGCCTGGCTACCTCTTTTTCCAGGTGGCGCGTAACCAGTGTGAGGGGCTGGCGAAAACCAAGCCCGGGATGGTGATGGGCTTTATCGGTTTGCTGGTCAATATTCCGGTGAACTATATCTTTATTTACGGACATTTCGGGATGCCGGAGCTGGGCGGCGTCGGTTGCGGCGTGGCGACGGCAGCCGTTTACTGGGTGATGTTCTTCTCGATGATCGTCTTTGTAAAACGCGCCCGTTCCATGCGCGATATTCGCAACGAGAACAGATTCAGCACGCCGGACTGGAACATCATGACGCGTCTGGTGCAGTTAGGGTTGCCGATTGCCCTCGCCCTGTTCTTTGAGGTGACCCTGTTTGCCGTGGTCGCCCTGCTGGTCTCCCCGCTGGGCATTGTGAACGTGGCCGGGCACCAGATTGCGCTCAACTTCAGCTCCCTGATGTTCGTCCTGCCGATGTCGCTTGCGGCGGCAGTAACGATTCGCGTGGGCTTCCGCCTGGGCCAGGGCTCAACGCTGGATGCGCAAACGGCCGCCCGGACCGGGCTGGGCGTCGGCGTCTGCATGGCTGTCTGTACGGCGCTCTTTACCGTTGCATTACGCGAGCAGATTGCCCTGCTTTATAACGATAACCCGGAAGTGGTCACGCTGGCATCGCACCTGATGTTGCTGGCCGCGATTTACCAGATTTCTGACTCCATCCAGGTGATTGGCAGCGGCGTGCTGCGCGGATATAAAGACACGCGCTCTATCTTCTTTATCACCTTCATCGCCTACTGGGTGCTGGGACTGCCGACTGGCTACATCCTGGCGCTTACCGATCTGGTGGTGGATCGCATGGGTCCGGCAGGGTTCTGGATGGGCTTTATCATCGGCCTGACGTCGGCGGCGATTATGATGATGATGCGTATGCGCTTCCTGCAACGTCAGCCATCAACGGTCATTTTGCAACGCGCTGCACGTTAACGAC
This sequence comes from Enterobacter sp. ECC-019, assembly GCF_043974075.1. NCBI lineage: Bacteria > Pseudomonadati > Pseudomonadota > Gammaproteobacteria > Enterobacterales > Enterobacteriaceae > Enterobacter > Enterobacter sp. ECC-019. The sequence goes on along the minus strand of NZ_CP143759.1, from coordinate 2,722,381 downwards.
ACAGTAGCCGCCCCCTGGCGGCTACTTTCTCTTCACTTTGCGCGGTAATGAAGCAATCGCGTGAAATCAGAGAGAAAAATGCATTTTCCCTCTTGCCACCTTGGTGCTGTGCCGCTAATATTCGTCCCCGTTGTCACCGACAACACGTTGCGTTCATAGCTCAGTTGGTTAGAGCACCACCTTGACATGGTGGGGGTCGTTGGTTCGAGTCCAATTGAACGCACCATTCTGCGTCCGTAGCTCAGTTGGTTAGAGCACCACCTTGACATGGTGGGGGTCGGTGGTTCGAGTCCACTCGGACGCACCATTTCAGTCCTGAAATGGTGCAAATCCTCTTCTGATATCCTGAATTTTCCTAATCCGTTATTTTCATCATTATTCTCCTGCTACGCTTTTCTTATGGAAAAAAACAGGAAGACCGTCGATGAAGAAAATCGCGATTATCGGCTCCGGCCCCACAGGGATTTATACTTTTTATCATCTCCTTAAAAACAGCACGCCGCTCTCAGTTTCCATCTTTGAACAATCCGAAGACGCTGGCGTGGGTATGCCCTATAACGACGACGATAACTCTCGTCTGATGCTGGCGAACATTGCGAGCATTGAAATCCCGCCCATTTTTTTGACCTACCTCGACTGGCTCAAGGAACAGAGTGACGCCCATCTTGCGCGCTTTAAGGTTGATAAAGCCCGCCTGCATGACCGACAGTTCCTGCCCAGGCTCCTGCTGGGTGAGTATTTCCGCGACAGCTTTCTTTCCATCGTAAAAGAGGCAAAAAGGCTGGGATTCAACGTTGATGTCCATGAATTTGCGAAAGTCACTGACATCATTCCCGCGACAACCGGCGTTACGCTTTCCGTAAACGGCAGCGTCTTGCCCGATCAATTCGACCTTGCGGTTATCGCCACCGGCCACGTCTGGCCCGAGGAGGATGAAGCCACGCGCACGTTCTTCCCAAGCCCCTGGTCCGGTCTGATGGATGCCCATATTCCTCCCTGCCGCGTCGGTATTATGGGGACATCGTTGAGCGGTCTCGACGCGGCCATGGCGGTGGTGATGCAGCACGGTGCGTTTCGCGACGATAAATTCGTGCTGGATAAGGGCAGCGAGGCATTAAACATTGTCCTGATGTCCCGGACGGGCATCCTGCCGGAAGCCGATTTTTACTGCCCTATCCCCTACGAACCGCTATCGGTATTGACCGAACACGCGGCTGAAAGCGAGATTGCCAAAGGATCGGATGGCCTGCTCGACCGCATCTTTACCCTGATGGTGAAAGAGCTTCAGCTCGCTGACCCGACGTGGTGCGAGAAAATATCGCTGCATAAGCAGAATGCGGACAGCATTCGTGAGGTCTGGTTTGAGGATCGTAAACGGCACGGCCCCTTTACCTGGGCAGAGGAGAATCTCAACGAGGTTGAGCGGAACAAGCGAGAACAGCGCACCGTGGCCTGGCGCTATGCCGTCCTTCGGCTGCATGAGGTGGTTCAGGAGATTGTCCCCCACCTCGACGAAGAGGACAGAGAGCGCTTTAAGCAAGGTCTGGCCCGGGTATTTATCGACAACTATGCGGCCATTCCTCCGCAGTCGATCCGCAGGCTGCTCGCGCTTCGCGAAGCCGGCATCATTAGCGTGGCTGCGCTCGGTGACGATTACGCGCTGGATGTTGGCAGCGATCGAACGGTAATCACCACAAAAGAGACCGTTTACCGTTACGACGTGTTTATTGATGCGCGCGGGCAGAAGCCGCTCAAAACGAAAGATCTGCCCTTCCCGACGCTGCGCAAACAGCTGGAAGCCACGGGCGAAGAGATACCCGACATCGGTGAGGATTACACCTTAAAAGCGCCTGACACCGTTCGCGGGCGCATCGCCTTCGGCGCGATACCGTGGCTGATGCACGATCGTCCCTTCGTTCAGGGGCTGGCGGAGTGTGCAGAGATTGCGGAAGCAATGGCAAAGGCGGCGGAAAAACCCGCGTCCGGATCGCGGCGGAGATTGCCGTTTATTGAGAACTGACAGGGCTTCCATGCCCTGCTGTCGCTGATTACTCGAAGAAGACTTCCGGGTTTTCAGACAGCGAAACGAAGGTTTTCGTCTCTTTATCCAGCGCGAGGATTTCGCCGCTTTCTATGTCGTACACCCAGCCGTGCAGTCGGATGGAGTGATTACGCAGGCCCACCGCGACGGACGGATGGGTCTTAATGTTGCTCAGCTGCGCAAACACGTTCTCCTGCACCATCGCATTGACTTTATCGATCGGCTTATCCCAGGTTTTCTTCTCAACCACGGCTTTCGCCGCGTCGGAATAGCGCAGCCAGTGTGAAACAGCAGGCATCGGCTCCAGGTTCGCGTTATCGGCAATCGCCTTCATCGCGCCACAGTTGGAGTGACCGCAAATCACGATATCCGTGACGCCCAGCGCCACCACGGCGTATTCGATAGTGGCGGACACGCCGCCAGGCTCCGGCCCGAAAGGCGGCACGATGTTGCCAGCATTACGAATGACAAAGAGTTGTCCTGGCTCTTGCTGGGTGACCAGTTCCGGGACCAGACGGCTGTCGGAGCATGAGATGAACAGCGCTTTGGGATTCTGGCTGGACGCTAAACTGCGGAAGAGTTCTTTACGTTGCGGGAAAATCTCTTTTTGAAAGCTGAGAAAACCTTCAATGATATGTTGCATAGCAATGTCTCTTTTATCTGTTTTAGTTTAGGTATGATCGAGATCACACTCGTAAAGTTTACCCATCGTGGTTTACTTCAGACAAGCAATATATTTCTGGCCCGACCGCCGCACAATCTCGTCGGCGAAGGCCCGGATGTTCTGCCCTTCGAACGCGCCGTAAAGACGTTCAAAGGTTTTGCCTTCCAGATGACCCATGACCGACGCCACTTCGCGGGCCGGCAGCGGGAGATAATTCGGGTAGCTCCACATAAACGAGACGGCGTCTTTACCCGGCGTGACCTGCAGAATATCGCCCACCAACAGTACCCCGCCCCCCTCCTGCCAGTGCAGCACCGTTCCACCGGCAAAATGCCCGCCCAGACGCAGCAAGGTGACCGACGGGAAAACGTCCAGCGCATCCCCCTCCCAGAAATGAATGGCCGGGCTGTCGCGCATGACCCACTCCCTGTCGCTGGCGTGCAGGTACACCGGCGCATCAAACGCTGCAGCCCAATCCTGCATCGTGGTGTAATAGTGCGGATGTGAAATCGCAATCGCACTGATGCCGCCGAGGGCGGTAATGAGCGTTTTGGTTGCGGGGTCGAGGTTGGCGATGCAGTCCCAGAGGATATTCCCGTGAGGCGTTTGCAGGAGCAGCGCCCGCTGGTTGATCGCAAACGCAGGCACCGTTTTGATCCCGAACAGCCGCGGCTCCAGCTGCTGCCATTTGTTAGTATGCGTGGCGGTGACGGTGTCGAGACCGGTCCACGCCTGGCCCGTAGCGGGCACGTACTGGCGCTCATCCTCGCAAATCGGGCATCGGTCCGGCTGCGTATCGTAGGCGGTTCCACAGGTTTTACAGAGTGTTATCATGTGCTCTCCTCAGCGATAAAGCACTGAGTATGGCAGGGATTATCCTTATGTGCTGCGAGGTACATTGCTGGCTTTTTTTGCCCTATACTGTGCCAGTATCAAAAACTGAACTGAGCAGGTGCCACATGGAAATTGATCTCGATAACTTAGTCTTTAACGGTCTGGATGAGGCCGAAGAGCGTAATGCGGAACGCCTGGACGATGCAGACAAAAAAGCGCAGGCGATTGTCGCCGACGACGACTGCGGCGATGCCTGCAAGATCTAATAAAAAAGCACCGGGAAACCGGTGCTTTTTTGTGTTACTTTTTGAGCCCTTCAATGGCTGCCTGAGCGCAGGCTTCATCAAGATGACCGCCCGGCGCACCGCCGATTCCAATCGCCCCAATAACCTCATCACCCTCTTTCACCGGCAGGCCACCCGCCAGCAGCAGGAAGCCCGGGACGTCACGCATATTTTGTGCCCCCGCATTGCTCTGCGCCGCCTCCATCACTTTACCTGACGCATTCTTCGCGCTGAGCGCCGTCCAGGCTTTCATTTCACTGGCTTTTACCGTGTGAGGACCGGCATTGTCCGTGCGCTGTACCGCTTTCACCACGCCCGCGCGGTCAACAACGGTGACGGTCACCTGATAATTTTTTGCCGTACAGGCCTGAATGGCGGAGGTTGCGAGCGCATTCGCCTGCGCCAGTGAGAGATTCTTTTGATTCAACGTATCGGCCTGTGCCGCCAGGCTCAGGCTACCCGCGGCCAGTGCCGCAACCATCATTATTTTTTTCATCGCACTTCCTCGCGTGTTGAGAGACACCCAGAGGTTACTCAGCCGTACGATGAAACGGTATTCGGTTGATTACGCACTCATCCTGGTAGTTCTACGGATTGCAATTTATCGTATTCCCGGGCTGCCTGGACCAGGCTATTGACCCCAAGCCTGGTAAATGCCGATGCGCGGTGCGCTTCTACCGTACGCGGCGAGAGGTTCAACCGGGCAGCCACCTCTTTGTTGCTGAGCCCTTTTATCAACTCACCCAGCACCTCATGCTCACGCGCGGTCAACTGAGCGAAACGCGCCGCAATCCGGGTTGTTTCCTGCCAGTCGGCAAAGCGGCGCTGGCTCTCTTCGAAGGCCAGGCCCACTGTTTCGATAAGCTTGTCGGCATCCATCGGCTTGGTAAAAAACTCAAAGACGCCGTTACGGAATGCCCGGCGGCAGGCGTCAACCGAACCGTGTCCGGTCATGATAATCACCGGCAGCAGGGGCCAGGGCCATTTGCCTTCTTCAAGCCAGGCGAGTCCGCCTTTACCCGGCATCCGCATATCCAGCAGCATACAGCCCACCAGCGCGGTCTCACGCGCATGGGCAGCGGTAAAAGCATCAACGCTTTCAAACGTCCTGACCGGCCAGCCCATGCCTGAAAGCAAAAACGCCATCGACTCCCTGATGGATTCATCGTCATCAATCAGCCAGACTGTCTTATCCATCCGTAGCCTCCTTTCCGTGCGCCAGTTGTAGTTTGATCTGCGCTCCGCCCTGCGGAGCATTACCCAACGTAATCGATCCATTCATTCGCGTCATCAATGATTCCGTTAAGGTCATCCCCAGCCCCATTCCCTCCTCTCTGCCGCTGTAAAACGGCATGAAGGCATTCTGTAACGCCTCCGGGCTAAAGCCTGGACCACCGTCAGTCACGGTAATCAGGATACCTCGCGCATTTTTATGACTTTCAATCTTTACCCAGCCAGCTGCAGAGGCCTGCTGCGCCTGAATCGCATTGCTGAGCAAATTATGCAGCACCTGCTCCAGCCAGAGACGATCGCCCAGAACGGTTGTCGCCCCCGGGGCAAACATATGGCTGACCGTGATATGTTCGGCCCTGCGCTCATGCTCAAGCAGGTTCACAACCTGCAGCCAGCACTGTGCCAGGTCAGTTTCTCGCAGGGATACATTCTCCTGCACTACGTGTTCGCGAAAGCGGGTCAGCAAGGCGCTAATTCGCTGCATTTGCGTCAGCGCGGCCACTAACGCCTGCGACACCGCAGGCCCATTGTCCTGCTGCAGCTGGCGTTGCGCCCCCTGGATCCACGTCTGCGCGGCGGTAAGCGGCTGGTTAATCTCATGCACGATACCGGCGGTGATCTCTCCCAGGGTATTCAGTCTGGCGCGCTGGTAATAGAGCGCCCTTTGCTCGGCCTCTTTCCGCGCTTTACGCTGCCAGAGCACCACGCTCGCCAGCGCAATCACTATCCCCCAACCGATAAACAAGATGGGATACACCAACCCGTTAATGGCGAGCCAGTCTGGCCGGGAATCGGCTTCCAGCGTAAAAGGTTGAGTATGCTGCGGGAAAGTACGTTGCCAGTGCCAGAAGGCATCTGACGCTGGCTCGTCGCCGTTTGGCATAAAACGGATCCCGAGATGAGTAAAGGGATGGTGCGCATTCAGGATCGGGCCGAGGTCCACCAGCACGCGGATCTGACGCCAGGGATTGTAAAGCCAGTACTGTATCTCGTGGGCAGGTTCAACCCGTGGCGCATCAAGCGGGCGTCCGGAGGTCTTTTCCAGGGCAAGAAGCTGAGGGAATTTTTTGCGCAGAGTGGCAATATCTTCATCGCCATTCAGAAGTGGCAATACGGACTCATTTTGCGTCAGTACCGCGCTTAACTCAGAGAAGAGTGCTGCAAACTCGCGATCGCGCTCCCAGAACTGGCGGCGAATTTGTTCGGCATAGAGCAGGACGCCGCTGATGAGGCAGACTATCGTCCAGACAATAATGCCGCGCTTTAAAAAGGGGTTCTTCATTCCGTTAACTAAGCAGACTCAACCATCTGTCGACATTAACAGCTATCCGGCGTCAGAACAAAATCCAGCACACCTCGTTCCAGTACGTTTCGCGCGTGCGGCGCAGTTCAGCGTGACGTTTTATCATGGAACCACTCCGGGTCAATGTTGGCAACGTCTACGCCATACAGGCTGGCGACAGGCAGTATTGACTCAAGAACACGTTGCGCGCTGTTCTCCGCATTCACTGGTCGGGTCGCAAAAAACCGCCGTAACGTGCTGATCCACTTTTTCATCGTCTTACCCTCTCTCGCCGTGTCTGACCTCAGTTAAACACTCAAATGACGCGCGGGGGAAATACCAAAATCCACTGTCGATGTGCAGGATTTGCAAATAGCATCCCGTTCTTTTCACTCTTCATTAACACCTTGTTCACTAATGCTTTTTTGCTCATAGCAAAGAACGATTTCTTATTTGGCGATAGCTTTCGCTTATGGGAGCGTAGCGGGGTAAAACAAAAACAACGGGATGGCGAATGACTATGGCAGCAAACATGAAAGGGTTTACCAAACGGACACTGGTTCTGGGATTACTGGCGGCGGGGAGCCTGCTTTCAGCGCAGGCACAGGCCGATCAGCTGGCGGATATTAAGGCCGCAGGGGTGGTGAAAGTGGCCACATTTGACGCCAACCCGCCGTTTGGCTCTATTGATGCAAAAACGCACGAGATCGTGGGTTATGACGTGGACTTCGCCAAAGCGCTGGCAAAATCGCTCGGCGTGAAGCTTGAACTGGTTGCCACCAATCCGGCCAACCGTATTCCGCTGCTGCAGTCCGGGAAAGCAGACCTGATCGTGGCGGATATTACTATCACCCCTGAACGCGCGCAGGTGATTGATTTCTCGACCCCTTACTTCGTCACCGGCCAGCAGTTCCTGGTTCCGGCTAAATCACCGGACAAGCTTGATGACTATAGCCGGGCGCGTATTGGCGCAGTCAAAGGAACGACGGGCGAGCAGGCGCTGCACCAGCGTTTCCCGCAGTCACGCGTGCTCTCTTATGACGATATTCCCCTGGCGCTGACGGCACTGCGCAACGGTAACGTACAGGCCATCACCCAGGACAGCACCATTCTGGCCGGTCTGCTGGCGCAGGCGCCGGATAAAGCGAACTTCAAAATCCTGCCCGATCTGCTCAGTAAGGAAGAGATTGGCGTTGGGGTGAAGAAAGGTGAAACCGCGCTGCTGAGGGCCGTTAACGACGAGCTGGTTAATCTCGAGAAAAACGGTCAGGCAGCAAAAATCTACGATGTCTGGTTTGGCCCAAATACGCCTGCCCCACAGCCTCGCGCCTTTAAAATAGAAGCCAGGTAATTATGCTCTCAGGTTTATTTTCACACTCCGCGGCTGGTGCCGCGGATTTTTCACATCTGGAACAGGCCAGCGTCGAGTTTCGTCATGTGGACAAACGCTACGGTGACCATCAGGTTTTAAACGACATTAATCTCACCATCACGCCCGGTGAAGTGGTCGCCATCCTCGGCCCTTCGGGTTCCGGTAAATCCACCCTGATTCGTCTCATCAACCAGCTTGAAACCCTGAGCGGCGGGGAGATTCTGGTCGACAGCAAGCCTACCGCAAAGCTCTCCGGTACCGGGCTGCGCCAGCTGCGCAGCCGCGTGGGGTTTGTGTTCCAACAGTTCAATCTTTACGCCCACCTCACCGCCAGCCAGAACATCACCCTGGCCCTGGAGCACGTTCACGGCTGGAAGCCGCAGCCTGCCCAGGAGCGCGCGCTGGCCCTGCTGGAGAAGGTCGGGATGCTGGAAAAAGCCCACCATTTCCCGGCAGAGCTTTCCGGTGGACAACAGCAGCGCGTCGCGATTGCCCGCGCCCTGGCCTCTTCACCGCAAATCATCCTGTTCGATGAACCCACCTCCGCACTGGATCCGGAGATGATTGGTGAAGTGCTGTACGTGATGAAAGCCCTCGCCCACAGCGGGATCACGATGATCGTGGTGACCCACGAGATGCAGTTTGCCCGGGAAATTGCCGACCGGATTGTCTTTATCGACGGCGGGCAAATTCTGGAAACCGCGCCGCCGGCGCAGTTTTTCAGCCAGCCGTCGCATCCGCGCGCGCAGCGGTTCCTGCAAAAGGTGCTCAACCCGCTGCATCAGGAGCATCTGTAATGCCCGCGCTCGACTGGCAGGGGGTACTGACCGGACAGCCTCTGCAGTGGATACTCTCCGGATTCCTCACCACCCTGTGGGTAACGCTTGCCGGGATGCTGCTGGCCAGCCTGCTCGCATTGCTCTTTATGCTTCTGCGCCTTTCCGGCGGACGCCTCGGGAACGCGGTCGTCAGCAGCTGGGTGTCGCTGTTTCGCAATACGCCACTGCTGGTGCAGCTGCTGTTCTGGTATTTTGCCGCCTGGAACGGACTACCGCAGGCGTTCCGCGACGCGGTGAACGCGGATCACAGCTGGTCAATTCTGCCCGGTGACGTCTGGTGGTTTACGCCCGAATTTTTATGTTCTGCCTGGGGGTTGGGCGTCTTTACCTCGGCGTTTTTAATCGAAGAGGTGGAATCGGGATTACGTTCCGTGCCTGCCGGACAGCGGGAGGCGGCGCTCGCTCAGGGATTCTCCGCGTGGCGTTTGTTTCGTTACATCCTTCTGCCGCAGGGTCTGGCCAACGCCTGGCAGCCGGTCGTGGGCCAGTACCTTAATCTGATGAAGCTCTCCTCGCTCGCAAGCGGAATTGGCTTTGCCGAGCTGACCTATCAGGTCAGGCAGATCGAGAGCTATAACGCGCACGCGCTGGAGGCATTTACCCTCGGAACCGCACTCTATCTGCTGACCGGCCTGGTCATGGGGATGGTGCTGGTTCGCATTGGACCTGAAGCGAAACGTAAACGTCCAAACGTCGCCACCTCAGGGAGTGAAAAACATGATTGCCGGACTTAATGTCATCACCGATAACCTCGATTATCTGCTGTGGGGACGCGCGGCAACGGGTGAACCGGGGGGCGTATTGCTCTCGTTGATGATGGCGGTTGCGGCCGCCGTCATCGCTCTGCCCGTAGGGATAGTGCTCGCATGTCTGGCCTGGCGCTTTACCGGGCTGGTGCGAAAGGCCCTCTTTTTGTGGGCAGAGCTGATTCGCGGTATCCCGCTCATCTTTGTAATTTTCTGGATGTGGTATCTTCTGCCGCTTTTAACCGGAGGCGATCTGCCGGGAGCGCTGACCGTCACGCTGGCCCTGGCCTGGTTTACCGCAGCAACCGTAATGCATTCGGTACTGGCCGGGCTTAATGCGCTACCGTCCGGGCAGTACGAGGCCGCACTGTCTCAGGGATTCAGCACGCAGCAAACCCTCTTGCGCGTGCTGCTGCCGCAGACGCTGAGGAATATTCTGCCGTCGCTGGTGGGGATTTTTATCAGCCTGCTGAAGGATACGTCGCTGGCGTTTATCGTGAACGTACCGGAACTGACCACGGTGGCGGGACAGGTCAACAACCGGGTGCAAATCTACCCGGCGGCCATTTTTATCTTTACGGGTGTGGTCTACTACCTGCTCTGCTGCTCGCTCGAGCAGCTTGCGAAACGCTGGCGCATTACCCGGCCAGCGCTTTAACCACCGTTTCCATCGCTTCGGTTGTCAGTTCACTGCGTTTAACGCGCTGGTTCGCCAGCGCGGTACGCAGGACTCCGGCAATGACAATATGCTTTGGCTCCTGCCCTAAATCACGCATCTCGAGCACCACCTTCCCGACCACCCGGCACATCTCCTGGTACAGCGCTTCATCTTTGGTCACGTTACCCATCGTCATCACTCCATTGCCTTTTAAACGTTGAGCTTAAATGATTCTCCTGCCGGATACAAAAAAGAAGCCCGGCGAGAGACTCGCCGGGCTTCATCTGTAAAATCAGTAAATTAGTTGTTTACTGGAATAACCGCGCCTTTGTACTTGGTGCGGATCCAGTCCTGAATCTCTTTCGAATGCAGCACGTTCACCAGCGCGACGATATCTTTCTTCTTCTCGTCACCGCGATGCACGGTAATGATGTTAGCGTACGGGTTATTTTCACCGCTCTCTACAGCAATCGGGTCGTGAACCGGGTCCAGACCCGCGTCAATCGCGTAGTTGGCGTTGATCACTACCGCCGCGCCTTCGTCGTTGTTGTACATCTGCGGCAGCAGAGAGGCTTCAACGTTAGGCGTGAACTTCAGCTTTTTCGGGTTCTCGACGATGTCGCTGATGCGCGCGGTCACTTTATCGATGCCCGGCTTCAGCTTGATCACGCCCTCTTTCTCGAAGATGGAGAGAATGCGCCCTTCTTCAGAAACCGCATCACGCATGATGATCTTGCCACCTTCCGGCAGGTCTTTCAGCGACTTGTATTTTTTGGAGTAGATGCCAATTGGCTCAATGTGGATCGCGCCCGCACTGACAAAATCGTAGTCTTTATCGCCCGCATGATCTTTCAGCACGCTGTTCAGGTAAGGAATGTGCTGGAAATAGTTCGCGTCGATGTCATGACCCGCCAGCGCGGTGTTCGGCAGAATGTAGTCCTGGAACGGTTTAATCTCCAGGTCGATACCCTGCTTCGCCAGAATCGGCTTTGCCTGCTCCAGAATTTCGGCGTGCGGCGTGTTGGATGCGCCCACGGTCAGGGTGTCGGCCCAGGAAGCGAAGCTCAGGGCGCTCAGGGTTGCGGCGGCGATCAGTGTCAGTGTCTTTTTCATGATGTGGTTCCTGTGTGTATTTATTAGCGTTTATCTAACAGTGAAGTAATGACATCGCCGCAGAACTGGATAATGAAAACGATGATCAGAATGGTCACCGTTGCCACCAGCGTGACGTCACCGTGGTTGCGCTGGAATCCTTCCAGATAAGCCAGATTTCCCAAACCGCCGGCGCCAATCACCCCCGCCATTGCGCTGTAGCTCACCAGCGCAATGAGCGTCACCGTGATACCTGATACCAGTGCAGGTGATGATTCCGGCAGTAAAACCCGAAACACTAACGTGCTCAGTCGTGCGCCCATCGAACGCGTTGCTTCTATGACGCCTTTATCCACTTCACGCAGGGCGATCTCCACCAGGCGTGCGTAGAACGGTGCGGCGCCCACAATCAGCGCCGGCAGCGCCGCGTTGGCACCAAGGATGGTGCCGACGACGGTCTTGGTGAACGGGATCAACAGGACAATCAGAATGATGAACGGAATTGAGCGGAACACGTTCACCACAATCGAAATGACGCTGTAGACCGTGCGGTTGTGGAACAGCCCACCGCGCGCGGTTAAAAACAGCGCCAGCCCCAGCACGAGACCCAGCACAAACGTCGCCACGCCGGACAGTGCGGTCATGTACAGCGTCTCCAGCGTCGCCGCCCAGAGCTGATCCCACTTGAGATGCGGAAAGAGATTCTCAGCCATGTTTAATCACCTCGCCTTCAATATCGCTGTGCTGCAGGTCGGCGAGGATATTGTTCAGTTGTTCATCGGATGCCACGACATGTACCCAGAGCTGACCAAACACGCCGTGGGCGGTTTGCGTCATTTTCCCGTGCAGGATGTTAAACGGCAGGCCATAGCGCAGGGTCAGTTCACCCACGATCGGCTTATGGGTGCTGTGCCCGGTAAAGGTCAGTCTGATGACCGTGCCTTCCAGATCCTTTGCCAGTTCGGTATTGAACGTTTCCTCTTCGGCGTACTGGCTCACCTGGCGGACAAACTGCTGCGTAATCGGCTGCTGCGGATGGGTAAAGACGCTCAGCACATCGCCCTCTTCTACGACTTTACCGTTCTCCATCACCGCCACGCGGTCGCAGATTTTGCGCACCACATGCATCTCGTGCGTGATCAGCACGATGGTCAGTTTGAAACGACGGTTAATATCCAGCAGCAGATCGAGGATCTGATCGGTGGTCTGCGGGTCAAGCGCGGACGTGGCTTCATCGCACAACAGCACGTCAGGGTTGTTAGCCAGCGCACGGGCGATGCCGACGCGCTGTTTCTGGCCGCCACTGAGCTGAGACGGGTAGGCATGCTCGCGGCCTTTCAGACCGACCAACTCCACCAGCTCGGCGACGCGGGCGGTAATTTTTGCTTTCGGCACGCCGGCAATCTGCATCGAGAAAGCAATGTTTTCATTTACCGTGCGCGACCACAGCAGGTTGAAGTGCTGAAACACCATGCTGATTTTCAGGCGCGCCTGACGCAGCGCTTCACCCTTTGCGGCAGAGATATCCTGCCCGTTAATGGTGACGCTTCCGGCGCTGGGTTTTTCCAGGCCGTTCAGCAGACGAATCAGCGTGCTTTTACCTGCCCCGCTGTAACCGATAATCCCGTATATCTGTCCCTGTGCTATCGTCAAATTGACGTTATCAACGGCTGTGAGTGCCACCTTTCCGTTGTCAAAAACCTTCGAAATATTGCTCAGTACAATCATTCTTATTCGTTATCCGTGCCGCCCATGGCGGTTTAGCAGTATGGATGTCCAAACGATAGTAAACAGGCGTTATCAGGTTTTAAATGACCAAAAAAGAATTTGTTATAACTTTCAGAAATAAACAGCGGATTGACCGGGTGGGACGCATTTAGACCAATTTCAGCAATGATTATCTGCCGGATGCATATCTGCTGGCGGATGTCCGCGAAAAACGGTCATTTTTTCAGCATTTCATACCGATATAGCCATCCTCACATCCAGACAACTTTACGTCTTGCTGTCCTGACTTCCCAAAATGGCATTTATATTCCTTTCTGATCTAAAGAGCAGTGAATGGTTCTTTATTGAGAAAATTTCACCGCCCTATCATCCCGTCATGACATCCAGAAAGGAAAACATCATGACGATTTATCACTCCGTCACTGAACTGATTGGTCGTACCCCGCTTATCCAGCTTCATAAGCTTGATACCGGTCCCTGCTCGCTGTTTCTGAAGCTGGAGAACCAGAATCCGGGCGGTTCGATTAAGGATCGCGTCGCGCTGTCGATGATTAACGAAGCGGAGCGCACCGGGCAGCTGCAGCCGGGCGGCACGATTATTGAGGCCACGGCGGGCAATACCGGACTCGGCCTGGCCCTGATCGCCGCCCAGAAAGGCTACTCGCTGATCCTGGTGGTACCGGACAAAATGAGCCGCGAGAAGATTTTCCACCTGCGCGCGCTGGGTGCCCAGGTGGTACTGACCCGCTCCGACGTCAACAAGGGCCATCCTGCCTATTACCAGGATTACGCCCAGCGTCTGGCGAACGAACTGCCCGGCGCGTTTTACATCGATCAGTTCAATAACGAAGCCAACCCGCTGGCGCACCGCACCACCACGGCGCCGGAACTGTACGAACAGCTTGACGGCAGGATCGACGCCATTGTAGTGGGCGTCGGCTCAGGCGGTACCCTGGGCGGCCTGCAGGCGTGGTTCGCCGAGCACTCTCCGCACACGGAGTTTGTCCTGGCTGACCCGGCCGGTTCCGTTCTGGCCGACCAGGTGGAGACCGGACGCTACCACGACGCGGGCTCCTGGCTGGTTGAGGGTATTGGCGAAGACTTTATTCCGCCGCTGGCCCACATTGAAGGGGTGAATCGCGCCTGGCGCATTACCGACCGCGAGGCCTTCACCACCGCGCGCGATCTGCTGAAAACGGAAGGCATTCTGGCGGGCTCCTCCAGCGGCACGCTGCTGGCGGCCGCGCTGAAATACTGCCAGGCGCAGACCGCGCCGAAGCGCGTGGTGACCTTCGCCTGCGACAGCGGCAATAAGTACCTCTCGAAGATGTTCAACGATGACTGGATGCGTCAGCAAGGGCTCATCACCCGCCCTCAGGCGGGCGATCTCTCTGACTACATCGCCCTGCGCCACGATGAAGGCGCCACCGTCACCGCCGCCCCGGACGACACGCTCTCCACCGTACTGGCACGCATGCGCCTGTATGACATCTCCCAGCTGCCGGTGCTGGAGAACGGCAAGGTGGTGGGCATTATCGACGAGTGGGATCTCCTGCGGCATATCGGCGGCGACGGCGATCGCTTCTCGCTTCCGGTGACGGCAGCCATGACGCGTCAGGTGGAGTTCCTGGATAAACACGCCCCGGAAAGCGCCCTGAATGCCATCTTCGACCGCGGCCTGGTGGCCGTGATTAATGACAACGACCGTTTCCTCGGTCTGATTACGCGCAGCGACGTTCTGACCGCCTGGCGCAACCGTCTTCAGCAATAAAGGAATAGATGATGAAAAATCTGGCTACCCTGAGCGTCCACAGCGGCGAGTTCAACGACCAGCACGGCGCCGTCATGCCGCCGATTTACGCTACCTCGACGTTTGCGCAACTGTCACCCGGCGAGCATACCGGCTATGAGTATTCCCGCAGCGGCAACCCCACCCGCCATGCGCTGGAAACGGCTATCGCCGAACTGGAAGGCGGCACGCGCGGCTACGCCTTCGCCTCCGGTCTGGCGGCCATCTCCACGGTGCTCGAACTGCTGGATAAAGACAGCCATATTGTCGCCATCGATGACGTATACGGTGGGACGTACCGCCTGATTGAAAACGTGCGCAAGCGCAGCACCGGCCTGCAGGTCAGTTGGGTTAAACCGGACGACTTAACCGGGCTTGAGGCCGCCATTCGCCCGGATACCCGCATGGTGTGGGTTGAAACGCCAACCAATCCGCGGCTGTTGCTGGCGGATCTGGCGGCCATTGCGGCGATCGCCCGTCGTCATAACGTCATTAGCGTGGCGGATAACACCTTCGCGTCGCCGGTGATCCACCGTCCGCTGGAGTCGGGTTTCGATATCGTGGTGCACTCCGCCACCAAATACCTGAACGGCCATTCTGACGTGGTGGCCGGACTGGCGATTGTCGGGGACAACAAGGAACTGGCGGATAAGCTGGGCTATCTGCAAAACGCGGTGGGCGGCGTACTGGATCCGTTCAGCAGCTTCCTGACGCTGCGCGGTATTCGCACGCTTGCGTTGAGGGTAGAAAAGCACAGCACCAACGCACTGACGATTGCGCAATGGCTGGATCAGCATCCTCTGGTCGAAAAGGTGTTCTATCCCGGCCTGGAATCGCATCCACAATTTCAGCTTGCCCGCACGCAGATGGCCCTGCCAGGTGGGATGATTTCCGTCGTGGTAAAAGGCGATGCGCAACGCGCCACCGAGGTGATTCGCAACCTGAAGCTGTTTACCCTCGCGGAAAGCCTGGGCGGCGTGGAAAGTCTGGTGAGCCAGCCTTACAGCATGACGCACGCCTCGATACCGCTGGAGCAGCGGCTGGCAAACGGCATTGTGCCGCAGCTCATCCGTCTGTCAGTCGGGATTGAAGATCCCAAAGACCTGATTGCCGACCTCAGCCAGGCGCTGCAAAAATAAGCAAAATGCGGCAGGTCAATCACCTGCCGCCATAAGTTGTTATCATGGCTTAACGCCTTGATAACAATATTATGTGAAACTGCATTGATTATTTCTGAAACACCGTTTCCATTTTCCTTTTATCTTAAAATCAGCGTATAATGCGCGCCTAATCCCTGGTGAATGGTTTCAGCGCTTGGAATACACAAAACAACGTACAACTTCTCCTCTCCTTCGTTGGGCTGTCACTCAGGCACACTTTCTTCTGCACGCTCATTTGATGTCTCCTATCCTTAGTGCGTGTCATATACTCTTTTGCAACACAGGTTTGACTCCGCGGCGGTGCGCCCCCGGAGCGAGATTTCCATATCCTTCCCAACTTAAAGACTAAGACTGTCATGAAAAAGACGAAAATTGTTTGTACTATCGGCCCGAAAACCGAATCTGAAGAGATGCTGACCAAAATGCTGGATGCCGGCATGAACGTGATGCGTCTGAACTTCTCCCACGGTGATTACGCAGAACACGGTCAGCGCATCCAGAACTTGCGCAACGTGCTGAGCAAGACCGGTAAAAAAGCCGCGATCCTGCTGGATACCAAAGGTCCAGAAATCCGTACCATCAAACTGGAAGGCGGTAACGACGTCTCTCTGAAAGCGGGCCAGACCTTCACCTTTACCACCGACAAATCCGTTGTTGGTAACAGCGAAATCGTTGCAGTGACCTACGAAGGCTTCACCAGCGATCTGTCCGTCGGTAACACCGTGCTGGTAGACGATGGTCTGATCGGTATGGAAGTCACCGCGATTGAAGGCAACAAGGTTATCTGTAAAGTGCTGAACAACGGCGACCTGGGCGAAAACAAAGGCGTTAACCTGCCGGGCGTTTCTATCGCACTGCCAGCACTGGCTGAAAAAGACAAACAGGACCTGATCTTCGGTTGCGAACAAGGCGTTGACTTTGTTGCGGCATCCTTTATCCGTAAACGTTCCGACGTGGTTGAAATCCGTGAGCACCTGAAAGCGCACGGCGGCGAGAAGATCCAGATCATCTCCAAAATTGAAAACCAGGAAGGCCTGAACAACTTCGACGAAATCCTCGAAGCGTCTGACGGCATCATGGTTGCACGTGGCGACCTGGGCGTAGAAATCCCGGTTGAAGAAGTGATCTTCGCGCAGAAGATGATGATCGAGAAATGTGTTCGCGCGCGTAAAGTGGTTATTACCGCAACGCAGATGCTGGACTCCATGATCAAAAACCCTCGCCCAACCCGCGCAGAAGCAGGCGACGTGGCAAACGCCATCCTCGACGGTACTGATGCCGTTATGCTGTCTGGTGAATCCGCGAAAGGTAAATATCCGCTGGAAGCGGTGTCCATCATGGCCACCATCTGCGAACGTACTGACCGCGTAATGAAAAGCCGTCTGGACTACAACAACGACAGCCGCAAGCTGCGCATCACCGAAGCAGTATGCCGCGGTGCTGTAGAAACGGCTGAGAAACTGGAGGCACCGCTGATCGTGGTTGCCACCCAGGGCGGTAAATCTGCTCGCGCCGTGCGTAAATACTTCCCGGATGCGACTATTCTGGCGCTGACCACCAACGAAACCACGGCCCGTCAGCTGGTGCTGAGCAAAGGCGTGATCCCTCACCTGGTGAAAGAGATTGCTTCTACGGATGATTTCTACCGTCTGGGTAAAGAAGTGGCGCTGGAGCTGGTTGATCGTGGTCTGGCACAGAAAGGTGACGTTGTGGTCATGGTTTCTGGCGCGCTGGTACCAAGCGGAACCACCAATACCGCATCTGTTCACGTGCTGTAATAATTCCCGAACGAATTAATTTTGATAAAAAGCGCCCGCCGGGCGCTTTTTTTATTCCTGGCATTAGCCAAAGTCATTCAAATTGCAAATCGGGTTTCTCTATTTAATTGCGAATTATCTAAGATGAATCCGATGAAAAATGCCTTTTTTTACATAGATTTTTGCCCCAAAAGGGCTGATTCGATGCTTCTTTGAGCGAACGATCAAAAATAGGTGTATTCCCATCAAAAAAATATTCTCAACCCAAAAAACTTTGTGTAATACTTGTAACGCTACATGGAGATTAACTCAATCTAGAGGGTATTAATAATGAATCGTACTAAACTGGTACTGGGCGCGGTAATCCTGGGTTCTACTCTGCTGGCTGGTTGCTCCAGCAACGCTAAAATCGATCAGCTGTCTTCTGACGTTCAGACTCTGAACGCTAAAGTTGACCAGCTGAGCAACGACGTGAACGCAATGCGTTCCGACGTTCAGGCTGCTAAAGACGACGCAGCTCGCGCTAACCAGCGTCTGGACAACCAGGCTACTAAATACCGTAAGTAATAGTACCTGTTAATAAAATGGCGCACATTGTGCGCCATTTTTTTTGCCTGCGTCAAACCGCTACTGCGTCACCTTCTCCCCTTCATTTTCCGCTACCGCAGCGGACACCCGACTGTTCTGCACCGACAACACGTTATTGCTGGCTGACGGGCCGCTTCCTGACGACACGACAACCGGGATCCCGGCGCGGCGTGACAGGGCTTTCTCAATCAGCGCCTTATCGCTTCCCGCCTGAGAAACAAAGGTCGCAAAGTCTGCGGAATGGGTAATGGGTGAGACCTGCGGGTTTTCTCCCTCAGCCTGCGCCAGCGGGCGGTGGACTTCAACATAGCGTTTACCGTCCGGCTCCACGGAGAACTTCACGGGTTCATTGATAATCTGTACCCGCGTGCCAACCCGCACCTGTTCGAACAGGGCTTTAATGTCCGGAGCATTCATCCGCATACAGCCGGAGCTTACGCGCAGGCCGACGCTGTCCGGCGCGCTGGTGCCGTGAATGAGATATTCCCCATTCCCCACGCCTAAACGCAGTGCGAAGCGTCCCAGAGGGTTATTTGGCCCGGCTGGCACCACCGGAGGTAATTTAATTCCCTGCTCCAGAGAGCGTGCTCTGATGCCCGGCGTAGGTGTCCAGGTCGGATTCGGGATTTTCTGGCTCACGCGCGTGGTCGTGACCGGTGTTTCCAGCCCTAGCTGTCCGATGCCGAGCGGGAAGACCTGAACGATGTTTTCTCCCAGCGGGAAATAGTAGAGCCGAAGCTCTGCGAGGTTCACCACAATGCCCTCGCGCGGCGTGTCCGGCAGCAGCATCTGCGACGGGATGGTAATGACGGTTCCCGGCGCAGGGTTTACCGGCGCAATGGTATTGTTTGTTTCCAGGATCACCTGTGCCGCCGTGTTAAACCGGCGGGCGATGGTCTGCAGCTTATTATCCCCTTCCTGTATGGTGTAGGTTTGATTTTGCCCAATCAGACGACTGCCTACGGGCGGCAACGGATAGTCCATCGCGCGGGCCGAATTAAGTGCGCCGAGCGAACTGAGGAGTAATAGAGTTATTAGAGACGCGCGCTTCATGCTGAGATTCCTTATTCACTGACAGAACGCCAGAAAGCTGAAAAACCAGCGAGGCGGGAACCACCTCGCGAAACAGAATGAATGCTGTTCTGTAAGTCTAGCTAAGGATTGCAGCTTTGGCGCGAATGGCGCGAATCATCGCTTCCAGTCCCTGGGAACGAGACGGGGTGAGGTGTTGGGTCAGGGCCATTTTTTCAAACCACGGGCGGACATCAAACGCGACAATATCCTGCGCCGACATCCGGTGATAAAGAATAAAGACGACCGCAATAAGCCCTTTTACAATGGCCGCATCGCTGTCGCCGTGCAGTTCGACAGTGCCGTCATCCGACTGCGCCATCACAATCCACACCTGGCTCTGACAGCCCTGAATACTGTTCTCCGGGGTATGCGCCTCTTCGCTGAGCGGCGGCAAGCGCTGTCCCAGCTCAATGATATAGAGATACTTCTCTTCCCAGTTTGCGCAACGCGAGAAGTTACGCAGTAATTTATCTTTGTCCGGCAGTTCTGCCATCTTTCGCCTCTCCGTTAGCCCAGCAGTTGATGAATGCGCTTAAGCCCCACCACCAGCCTGTCGACCTCTTCCGTTGTGTTGTACATCACCAGCGACGCGCGGCACATTGCTGGTACCTGGTAAAACGCCATCAGCGGCATTGCGCAGTGGTGCCCGGTACGGACCGCCACGCCGTAGTTATCGAGGAAACTGCCCACGTCATAGGCGTGATGTTTCCCGAGATTGAACGCAATCACCCCTTGCCGGTCGGCAGGCCCGTAGAGGGTCAGATCCGGCACGCTGGCAAGCTCCGCAAGCGCATAGTGCATCAGCAGTTGCTCGTACTCCTGAATGCTATCAAGGCCGATTGCGGACACGTAGGAAACCGCCGCCCCCAAACCGATAATCCCGCCGGTGTTGGGCGTGCCTGCCTCAAAACGCCACGGCGCGCGGGCATAGGTGGTGCCTTCCGTAAGGCTAACGGTGGCGATCATCGACCCGCCCCCTTCCCACGGCGGCATCGCCTGCAGGATCTCTTCTTTCACGTACAGCACACCAATCCCGGTCGGCCCATAGAGTTTATGGCCTGAAAAGACGTAGAAATCGCAGTCCAGCGCCTGGACGTCAATCGCGTGGTGCATCACCGCCTGAGCGCCGTCAATCAATACCTTCGCGCCCGCCTGGTGGGCTTTTTCGACAATCTCTGCCACCGGGTTTTCCGTCCCCAGCACGTTGGAGACCTGGGTGACCGCCACCAGTTGCGTTTTATCGTCCAGCAATGCGTCAAGCTGCTCAAGCTGCAGCGTCCCGTCGGTATTCAGCGGGATCACCCGCAGTTGTGCACCCACGCGCTCGCAGAGCATCTGCCACGGCACGATATTGGCGTGGTGCTCCATCTGGGTGATGACGATGTTATCCCCCGCGTGGACCTGCGCGTTGCCCCAGCTGTTGGCGACAAGGTTGATCCCTTCGGTGGTTCCGCGCACGAATACCAGCTCTTCAGGCGAACGTGCATTGAGGAAGGCGGCCAGTTGCGTACGCACGTTTTCCATACGCTGGGTCGCCTCGGCGCTCAGGGTATGAATACCGCGATGCACGGCGGCGTAGCCGTGGCGATAAAACTCGGCTTCTGCATCCACCACCTGATTCGGCTTCTGCGCGCTGGCCGCGCTGTCCAGATAGGCCAGAGGAAGACCGTTTACTTCACGGGTCAGAACCGGGAAATCTGCCCGTACTTTCTCGACGGGAAAACTCATGCTTCGCCTCCAGGCAGACGCTGGCCGATACGCGCCAGCACCTGCTGTTTTAACTGACCATCGTGCAGCGCTTCCGTCAGTTCGGCGGCAAACGCATAGATAATCATTTTCTGCGCCGCCTGCTCGTCGATGCCGCGGGAACGCAGGTAGAACATCTGCTCGTCGTCGATCCGTCCGACCGTCGCACCGTGGCTGCATTTCACGTCGTCGGCATAGATCTCCAGCTGCGGTTTGGTGTCCACCTCCGCCAGGCGCCCTAACAACAGATTGTTGTTGGTCATCTGCCCGTCGGTTTTAATGGCGTGCTGCGCCACGTTAATCAGTCCGTTAAACACCGCGCGGCCTCTGTCGCTGACGATGGTTTTATGCAGCTGACGGCTGTTGCAGTAGCCCTTGTTATGCTCCAGCCAGGTGCGCGTGTCGCACACTTCTGATTTAACCGGCATCGCCAGACTGTTGATGCGCAGTGTGGTGTTTTCACCGTTAAGCTGCGTGCTGGTATTGTGGCGCAGCACCGCTCCGCCGAGCAGGAAGCTATGGCTGTACGCCGCGGCATCCTGACCCAGCACAATATCGTTATGGGCAAAGTGGTGGCTCTGCGCATTCTCAAACGCCAGCTTGACGTGGTGAAGCTGCGCATTGGCGGCAACGTTCATCGTCAGACGCGACCCGGTAAAGTGTCGGATATCGTTGAGGCTGACGTAATGTTCGATGACCGTGGCCTCCGACCCCTCCGCCAGCTCAAGATGGTGGCGATAGTGCGCGGTATTGATTTCATCGCCGTCCAGCCCCTGGGTGATGTGCATCAGCAGCAGCGGTTTTGCCGAACGCTGGTTACGCTTCACGCGGATGTGCGTCACGCTGCGGGCCAGACTCTCGGTCAGGTGCAGGAAAACCTCAGGCTGAACCGGGGCGCTCAGGGACTGGCGATCGTCGTTTATTTCAATCTCAAATCCGCTCGCCGAAAGCGCGTCGCTCAGCTCAGGACGAAACGCGCCATCGACAAACACCAGGCGCACGGCATCCAGGGCCACTGCCAGCGCGTCACGCTGCGCAGGCGTGAGATCCGCCAGACGGGTCACAAACTCGGCGTTCAGCAGGCCATCAAGCGGGGTGTACTTCCAGTTCTCATGCTTACGCGTCGGCAGGCCGAGACGCAGCATCTGCTGCAGATGCTGCTGCGCCTGCTCAGAGCGCGTGCCGCCCTGGGCTTCAAACAGCCTGTGCCACTGCTGGAGTGCATTACTGCTGTTCGGTAAGCCAGCCATAACCCTGCTCCTCCAGTTGTTTAACCAGCGTGAAATCACCGGATTTCACAATACGCCCCTGGTAAAGCACGTGAACGTAATCCGGCTTGATGTAGTCCAGAATGCGCTGGTAGTGGGTGACGATAATGAACGAACGCTTGCCGTCGCGCAGGGAATTCACGCCGTCAGCGACAATCTTCAGGGCGTCGATATCCAGACCGGAGTCGGTCTCATCCAGAATGCACAGCTCGGGCTCCAGCACCGCCATCTGCAGAATATCGTTACGCTTTTTCTCGCCGCCGGAGAAGCCAACGTTCACCGAACGGGTCAGCAGATCTTCCGGCATTTTCAGCAGCTTGATCTTCTCTTCCATCAGATCCTGGAAGTCGAAGCGGTCCAGCGCCTCCAGGCCGCGATACTTGCGCACCGCATTCAGCGCCGTCTGCAGGAAGAACTGGTTGCTGACGCCCGGAATTTCGACCGGGTACTGGAAGGCCATAAAGATGCCCTCTCCCGCGCGGTCTTCCGGCGACATCTCCAGCAGGTTTTTTCCGTTAAACTCGACCGAGCCCTGGGTTACCTCATAATCTTCGCGCCCCGCCAGCGTCGCAGAAAGCGTACTTTTCCCGGAGCCGTTTGGCCCCATGATGGCGTGAACTTCACCCGGCTTGACGTCAAAATTGAGGCCACGCAGGATGGCTTTGTCTTCTACGCTAACCTGTAAATCTTTAATGCTTAACATGTGCTTTCCTTAACCGACGCTGTGTTCAAGACTAATGGCGAGGAGTTTCTGGGCTTCAACGGCAAATTCCAGCGGCAGTTCAGAGAACACATCCTTACAGAAGCCGTTAACGATCATCGAGATGGCGTCTTCTTCGCTGATCCCGCGCTGCAGGCAGTAGAAGAGCTGATCTTCCCCAATCCGCGACGTCGTCGCCTCGTGCTCAAGCTGGGCCGTGTTGTTACGGCACTCGACGTACGGGAAGGTATGTGCCCCGCAGTCTGCGCCAATCAGCATCGAGTCACACTGGGTAAAGTTTCGCGCATTGGTGGCCGTCGGCATGATTTTCACCAGTCCGCGATAGCTGTTCTGGCTATGCCCGGCGGAGATCCCTTTCGAGATGATGGTGGATTTGGTGTTTTTACCAATATGGATCATCTTGGTGCCGGTATCGGCCTGCTGATGGCCGCTGGTCAGCGCCACCGAGTAAAACTCGCCGATGGAGTTATCCCCGCGCAGGATGCAGCTCGGGTATTTCCAGGTGATGGCAGAGCCGGTTTCAGACTGGGTCCACGACATCTTACTATTTTCGCCTTCGCACAGCGCGCGCTTGGTGACGAAGTTCAGGATACCGCCGGTATTGCCGTCGCCCGGGAACCAGTTTTGCACCGTGGAATATTTTACCTCGGCATCTTTGTGGATGATGACCTCCACCACCGCCGCGTGCAGCTGGTAGCTGTCGCGGACCGGGGCGGAGCACCCTTCTATATAGCTGACGTAGCTACCTTCATCCGCCACCAGAATCGTGCGTTCGAACTGACCGGTTTTTTCGGCATTGATGCGGAAATAGGTGGAAAGCTCCATCGGACAGCGCACGCCTTTCGGCACATAGATAAAGGTACCGTCAGAGGCTACCGCCGCGTTGAGCGCCGCAAAGAAGTTGTCGTTAGAGGGCACCACGGTCCCAATGTACTTTTTCACCAGTTCCGGATGATCGTGAATCGCTTCGCCGAAGGAGCAGAAAATGATCCCCTGCTCTGCAAGCTTCTCGCGGTAGGTGGTCGCCACCGAGACGGAGTCGAAAATGGCGTCCACCGCCACCTCTTTGCCCTCACGCACGGGCACGCCCAGCTGGTTAAAGGCTTCTTCCACCTCTTTGCTGAGGAAGCTGTTCTCCGCACCGGTTTGCTGGACCGCGCCGGGCTGCGAGGCGCAGGTGTCGTCACAGCTGCCGCAGGACGGCGCAGAATAGTAGCTGTAATCCTGATAGTTCAGCTTGTCGTAGTGCGCTTTCAGCCAGTGCGGTTCCTCCATCTCCAGCCAGGCGCGGAAGGCGCTCAGGCGGAATTCCAGCATCCACTCGGGCTCGTTGCGTTTCGCCGAGATCGCCCGCACGACATCTTCGTTGATGCCTTTCGCCAGCTCATCGGTCTGCAGCTGGGTGAAGAACCCCTCTTTATAGTTGAGGTGCCCACCGCCCCAGGTATTTACTTCACTCGTTGCTTCAGTATTACGAGACATAGTACCGCCTATACCCCAAAGCTTTCGCCGCAGCCGCATTCGTTCTGGGCTTTCGGGTTATGAAATCTGAATAACTGGTTTAAGCCTTCGCGGACGTAGTCCACTTCGGTGCCGTCAATAAACGGCATGGCCTGCAGCGCGACGTACAGTTTCGCGCCGTCCGTCTCGAACACCAGGTCATCTTTCTCGGGTTCGGTGACGGTATCGAGTACGTAGCCAAAACCTGCGCAGCCGGTCTGTTTGACGCCCAAACGCACGCCGAGGATCTCGGGCTTTTTTGCCACCAGCTCGTGAATATGTGCCGCCGCCGCTGGCGTGAGCGTTAAACCGCGCCAGGCAAAATCGGCAGGATTAAAGGTTTCTGAATGCAGTTCCATAGGTCCACCTCATCTGATAAGCCATCAGGGCATAACACCATGTTAGTGATAACGATTATCACTTCAACCCTCTGTCAGCAGGGGCATTCGGCTAAACCGCCCTTTTTGCCTACTTTTATTAAGCATAGACCCTATGGCAGGATGCAGTCAGGATGGATTTATTTGTTCAATGCATTGATTAATAATGCATTTCGTCACGACATTTATGACGGAGAGGAGAAAAGTAAAATATGCATCGGAAATACCTATTTTTGAGATAGATTTTTTATCTCTCTATAAAATCAGGTGATTACCGTAAAATCAGTAAATTACTGATATTTGATATCAGACAATAACGGACAATATCGTACATTTTTTCGCCCCAAAACACGCCCCCGCACTGATTTTGCCCCCAAATTTGCCCCCAATTTCCATGTTTTTTGCCTTCCCTGGCATAGATTCCCGTTCATCAAAATTACGATTTTGCTGCCAAAACTGCCACCTGTACCGAAGCATATGATGCCGAGTGTTCGGTGATGTTTTGGCCGTTTGTGAGATAGACTACATAGATTAAAGTAGGGTCACCGACAGTTATCATGTAAGCCATCCCATCATTAAGAGAGACCGGACGCTCGAATTCGAACAAAAAACAGTCATCATAAATACGGCCAAGCCAGAACCCGCCGCCGCAATCATGGAGCCGCTGAAACATGACTCACCCGCCTTGCTCGTACTGCGGCAGTAGCTCGCCGCGGTAAACAACCTGGTAGTTAGAATCCTTCACGCCCATTATTCGCACCTCAAACACTGTATTTATACACAGCTCAATTTAATGTCAGAAGATCAAGTTTCAGGCATAAAAAACCCGCTTAGCGGGTGTGTGGATACGTCTTGTTCTGCTCACTGAGATAGTGATCGTGTGCGTAGTTGAACGCGGCGTTTTCAGTGTCGGAACGCAGGTCAGTCAGGTCCAGCCAGCGACCTTTTTCGTGACGTTGCGCCTGCCATTTGCCTTCGTACGGGAAAATGGCGTATGCGCCAACGTACTGGTTATCGTGACCTGCTCCCCGTTGATTAACACACCCCGATGTTAGTAATGTCTTCATAAGCCACATGAGGACATCCCCATGAAGAAGCGTTTTTCCGACGAACAAATCATTAGTATTCTTCGCGAAGCGGAAGCCGGGGTTTCTGCCCGTGAGCTCTGCCGTAAGCACGCCATTTCCGATGCCACTTTCTACACCTGGCGCAAGAAGTTTGGTGGCATGGAAGTTCCTGAGGTGAAGCGGCTTAAATCTCTTGAAGAGGAGAACGCCCGCCTCAAGAAGCTGCTTGCCGAAGCCATGCTGGATAAGGAGGCGCTTCAGGTGGCTCTGGGGCGAAAGTACTGACGACAGACCACAAGCGGGAAGCCGTTGAGTTTATGTGTGATGCGACCGGTCTGTCGCAACGTCGTGCCTGCAGGCTTACTGGTTTGTCTCTGTCGACCTGCCGCTACGAGGCTCAGCGTCCGGCGGCTGATGCGCATTTATCAGGGCGCATCACTGAACTGGCACTGGAGCGCAGGCGTTTTGGCTACCGCCGCATCTGGCAGCTGCTGCGTCGGGAGGGCCTTCACGTCAATCACAAGCGGGTATACCGTATTTACCACCTTAATGGACTGAGCGTAAAACGCAGACGACGCCGTAAAGGGCTGGCAACCGAACGGTTTCCGCTTCTGCGCCCGGATGCGCCGAACCTGACATGGTCGATGGATTTCGTTATGGACGCACTGGCCAACGGTCGGAGGATCAAGTGCCTGACCTGTGTGGATGATTTCACGAAGGAGTGTCTGACGATCACCGCTGCTTTCGGGATTTCAGGCGTTCAGGTCACGCGTATTCTGGACAGCATCGCGCTGTTTAGGGGCTATCCGGCGACAATAAGAACCGATCAGGGCCCGGAATTTACCTGGCGCGCGCTCGATCAATGGGCCTTTGAGCATGGTGTGGAACTACGGCTTATCCAGCCAGGTAAGCCAACGCAGAACGGATTTATTGAGAGTTTTAACGGACGCTTTCGCGATGAGTGTCTGAATGAACACTGGTTCAGCGATATTCTTCATGCCCGGAAAACGATTAATGACTGGCGGCAGGATTATAACGAGTGCCGTCCCCATTCATCGCTGGATTACCAGACACCAGCTGAATTCGCAACGGACTGGCGAAACAGGAAATATGAAGAAAAACCAACCGACATTACTAACTGAAGGTTGTATCTAATCCTGGGGGCATGTCCTGACATATCTTAACTCGCTAATAAATTCGCGGATAAATCATAGCAAAAAGCCCGCCGTGGCGGACTTTTTACATTCGAATTCTATTCTCTTATCATTCGATATGACAGTAAGGAAACGACATTACTTGCTTCGGTATGCATATCTTCAGGAGAAAGTGCATCACCAACTAACTCATAAAGAATATCAACTTCGATCTCCATCTCCTCAGCTATGCCCTTCATGTCATACCCAAGTTCTTCAATCAGAAACATCAAAGCTCGGCGAAACAATGCAGGTTGCTCATGAGGTATAAGATGATCTTCCTTTTCATCAATAGCCTCACCTTTACGCTTTAAGCCGACAAAAGCAGTTTTATATTGCTCATCTGTTAAAAGGCCCAATTGATGTGCCCTATAAACAATTGCTGCTTTACTCACCTTCCAGGTTAACTTGAACTCACTTAGCCCATTCCAATTAATTCTCCCGCCAACAGGTCTTGGAAAATACTTAGCCATTGCTGTCCTTGGGAGCAATAATGCAGATGCAAAGCGGTTGGCCTGTGATTCTGTCACGCGATCTCCTGTAGAGATTCCTTCGTGCAAAATCAGATGAGCAACCTCATGTGCAATATCAAACCGTTGTCGACATGGAGATTTTTTAGCCGTATTCCGTACAATAAATGGTCGTTTCAAAGGCACTGACAAAGCATCAACTTCATCACAAACCGAATCAAAAGATGTAACAAACGCCCCAAGCTTTTCAGCCAAGCGAGTCATATTCTCAATTGGCCCAAACCCTAATCCCCAATCGCTACGGCACTTCTCAGCAGCACGTTCAATATCTTCTTGTGTTTGAACGCGTAACTCCGGAAATCTCACAGGCGATAATTCTAAATTATCTTCAAATACAGCAATAAATCGACGATAAAATTCTGCCTTCGCAAGAGTTGAGAGCTTCGTCGACATCCTTGTTGAGGTGCGCTTACGGAAGTGGACAATTTCTTCATTAACGGGAGAATACTCCTGCCCTTCGAAAAAGGCAGGCTTTACCCGCAAAACCTCGGCTAATTTATTGATAAGCTCCGGAGATGGATAGGCTGAACCTGATTCTAGTCGTTGCACATACTGGCGTGTTTTTTCGACCTTTTCAGCCACTTGTTCCAGAGATAGCTCGTGATACAGACGAGCAAGCCTTAAATTAGAACCGTTAAACACATTTCACCTACTATTTATTATTTTGTTTCTTTTCCTTCTCAGCCTTAGATGCACTGATAGGTTCTAGCTCGATAGGTACCGGTGTAGGTGGTACATCATCAACAGAGTTCAGCAGAACAACACGCCCCGCCCCGTATGTCCAGGTTGATACAATCTCTCCGAACACGTTATAACCATTAAAGATTACTTTACCGCCTTCTCCTTCAAACTCAGGCTTCTCAACGATGAATCGATGCATCGTTGGAGTTGTGGCCTCAGTTTCGAAAAGCTGATCTACATCGTTTCTTTTAAAAAATCCACGTTTCTTAGGATTGTCAGCGTCATCAGTGAAAAAGCGGATTGGCACCTTCCCAATAGAGAAGGTAAGATCCATGCCAGGATTAAGAAGCCTCATCCAGTCATATTTTTTACGAACGCACATTTGCAAGAGTGACTGCCGCTGTCGGCCAAAAGTGGCTCCACCGCGCGTGTAGTTATCGTCAATGGATGACGATAAAAGCTCATGAGTGATATCTTGGATCTTGAGCAATTCTTCAGCGATGATAGTTAAACGCTCTTCTGTCAGCTCAGGGAAAAAATTCCAAGGATAGGGATGGGTTTGCATTAAAGCTCTCCGTATTACCGTGCAAAAACTAACTTTTGTCAACTAAGATGTTGGTGCATATTTTAACTTTTGTCAACCAATAAAAAACCCGCCGAAGCGGGTATGCAATATTCAAGATGAACCATCTCGAATCGGTGTTGGGTTAAATTCCTTCACAAGATCGACAACATCACCATCATCCTGTGGGTCTCCACTCGCAATCAGATAAAGCTTCCTCTCCCCATCCGACTCGATGGAATACTCCCTGACACGAAATCCATAGTAATGACCTGTACCAGGATTAGCGATCGTTACCTCCTGCCTGCCTTCTTCAATCCTTACTAACTTGCAGCGTCCAGTTCCTTCAACCAAGATACAATCATGCATACAATCCTCCAGTATCAGTCGGTACAGGTCCTACTTGAAAATATTAGAAGTCCCGTAGAGATGGGTTTCCTAATGTTGATAATCAATGTCGATTTTCCGCGTCATACCGGCATAGTTGGCACTTAAAATCGTCCTCTTGATAGCTCATCAACAGAGATTCATCGTCAACGAAGCCGTCACCTGTGCAAGTATCTTCACCATAAATACCAGAGCAACGGACACCGTAGATTAAAGGCTCTACGAAAGTTTTGAGATGGAATTTTTGCTTATCACTCAAAGCATCTTCGTTGCCATCATTTGCTATGAGGATCTTTATAACTGCAAATGTTGCATCACTATCATACTTAGTCGGTGCAACCAACTCCTCGACGTGTTCGCGACCGTCATGTTCTAAATAGCGTAAAACTTCAATATTCATCATCTTCCTCGGAGTATGTTACTTAGATAATGTTTAATCAGAATTATCTTAGTACGTCATTCCACTCTGTCACTTGATCTACGCCACCGAATACTGAATAACAGCCGCATTCATCTAAAAATATAAAACCCGCCGGAGCGGGTTCTTTTGCTAAGCAGCAAGGATGTGCTGGATAGCGAGAAACATTGGTATCGCACCAAACGCGTTTGGTGGTTCCTGCAACTCAACAAACCCTAAGCGCGCGTAAAAATTCACGGCCTTTGGATCTGCATCCAGGTAAACCCCCTTTATCGGGAGGGCCTGGTGAATGATCTTCACTTGCTCAAAAAATTCGGCAAGTAAGTCCTGCCCGTAGCCTTTATTTTGCTCTTTAGTAGCCACGCCTAACATGTTCAGACGCACTACCCCGACGTCGTTCGGCAATGAGCCGACGATAGTTCCGGCCAGGCGGCCTTTCTCTAATGAGAAGGCGCTGAAGCTGCAAAAACCTATCAGCTCGCCAGAGTCTTTATCGATAAGGGCCTTGGCAGCGCAATTGCCGTCTTTGACGCTCTTCTTTAGAGAATTACGTACAAATGAGTTAACAATTGCGTTCCCACAGTCAAAATGTTTTACGCCGGGGTAAGTGATATCAGACTGATAAGCACAAACCATTAATTCGTTTTCTACATCATTTAGTGGTGTTTCCATGGTTGACTTTCCTTCTTCGCATTAACGCTTTCAAAGCAAGCGTTGGCGCAGCAGGTTCGGATAGAAGTTGGTTAACCTGCTGCCAGCTCTGTTCTGAAAGCTGTCGGCGGCGCTGATTCTCCAGCACGCTTTCAGCTCGCTCTAGGGCTGCGTTAAGGATAAACGCACTTAAATCCAGTCCTGCGGCCGTTGCCGCTTCACGGAGTACATCTTTTAGATCGTTGCTTGTCTTCAACTCAACGCGAGCATTTTTTATACTCTTGGCGTCTGTTGGAAACGCTGTCAAATTAGTCATATATACCTCGCAGTTTTTATTAGTATTGCCTCCTTATAAAATTCAATTTCTTACTCTAACCCTTTGAAAATTCGAGACGATTGCGTTCTGATTTACCATTGTAAAAAACCTCATCAATTTAATTATTGATAGCGTATTTATCGCTATCTTTTATATTGAACCATCCCAAAAACTGACGGTTCATACTGCACACCTTAGGGGGAAACGATACGGCTGATAACCGTATGAGCAAATTTACGCCACCCCACAAGACATGTCAATACGTACGGCTGATAGCCGTATAAAAAAACCGCCGAAACGGGTTCACAGTTTTGGAAGGATTCAGCCAAGTAGCATGTTCTGCGCCCATTGTTGCCGACGCAGTGCGTCTTCGTTGCGGAGCTTTATCAGTTCCTGTCGTTCTGGGTTTGTAAGCGCTCCAGCATCCAGCGATGCCATCACGATACGCACGAGTCTCTCTCCTTCATCACGCGTGATTCCAACGCATCCCTTTCATTTGCCTCGTGGATTCGTGCGAGAATCGCTTCAACCTCTACTCTGGTAATAGCGCTCATGCCACACCGCCCTTGCGAAGTTGTTGAGCAACCGAAGCACAGATATTCGGCGCATCAGAGAAAGTTTCGTTTTCACCCCCACTTCGCGCTCAAAAATTAAAACCGAGTATTTTTCTAAAGGTTCGATCGCCTATAGCTGGCGCCGGGGAATGAAAAAACTGGCGTTCGTGAGCGTGATCCCTATCAGTCCCGCCAAACTTTTGCATGCTGGGCACTCTCCGCGGGCGCTAACCCGTCGTTTATTGCCAGCCAGATGGGACACGAAGATGCTCGGATGGTTTATGAAGTTTATTCAAAATGGGTCGGAGAAATGAACCAGGACCAGGTGGGAATGCTGAACAACAACATGCCGACGGCTACGCCCCCGACACGCCCCCAAGGCAAAGGGAAATTACGAAAAGTTGTTTAAAATTAGGCTGGTAAATGGCATTCGCATAAACAATGCCTATTTTTGAGATAGCTTTAGTGAGGAAAGGAACAAAAACAAAAAAAGGCCCTTAAGGCCTCTCAGGATCCGTGATGAAATGAGACAGCAAACCCCTGCTCACGCCAGTGATCTAGCTGTTCCTGCTGGCGAGGCGTTGGCAATTTCCCCGTCCAGACGAAGATTTTTTGCCCGGGGAAAAGCTCGGGACGCGGTGAGTCAATCGGTTCTGCCAGCACGTCTATGTGCCAGCCCTTCTGCGATAAGCGCGCAGCTTCCAGCCACAGAGGGGTGCGGTCATCGCATTCCCAGCCAATCAGCAGCGCGTCTTTACCGGCTTTTTTGCGGGACTCCGCCAGGCTTGCAATGGCGAATTCGATCAGTACGCCGTCAAACAGGCTCGCCATGTGACGCACGGTATTTTGATCCTGATTCATTCGCTGACGGACGGGAGAGATAATATTGTCAATCAGCGCGTCTATCGCGTGATCGCGGCGGAATTCACTGATTTTGGCTCGCAGCTTTGCCGGGCTGGCGTAACGCAGAACGGTCATCATCTCTTCCTGGAACGAGACCCAGTTCCCCTGCGTCAGCACTTCTTTGTTCTCCAGCAGGGCTTTGACTTTTCCGACCGAGACGCCGCTCTTCATCAGGCGCTTGATCTCTTCAATGCGCAGGATATCTTCATCGTCGAACTGACGATGCCCCCCTTCGCTGCGCTGCGGCTTCAACAATCCATAACGGCGCTGCCAGGCACGCAGCGTAACGGGGTTGATACCGCATCGTTCGGCCACTTCGCCGATACTGTAATAGGCCATTAACTCCCTCACGCTCAGAACTTCCATACCTAACTGCACCAACCTTATCAGATTGTACACACCATTTGTATAACTAAGACCGCATTTTGAACGGGTGAACGGGGTTCTTTCCCATCCACCGGTTAATACATTGTTGTATAAAATTTGCCATTCGTACAGTTAACTCTGCCGGATTGTGTACAGCTTTATCAGAAGTCGAACTTTTTCTCCGGCCATGCAATCGCGGGAATACCGCCGTATCGCGGGCTGGCAAAAAGATGCCCCTGGAACTGGGAAATTCCCGCGGACTCCAGCCACATCCACTCTTCCGCCTTCTCTACCCCTACCGCGCAGAACTGGATCTCAAGCGAGGAGCAGCATTTGATAATCGCCTGAATAATGGCCTGCCGGGGGCCACTTTTATGCACGTTCGCCACCAGATCGCGATTAATCTTAATTCTGTCCGGCTGGAACTGCGCCAGCAGCTGCAGCCCGGCAAAACCGGCGCCAAAGTGATCGATCGTCACGCTGATGCCCGCGCTTTTTAACTGCCTGACCGAATCCGTGAATTCATCAAAACGGGAAATGGCTTCGCTCTCGGTGAACTCCACCACAATTTGCTCCGGCACAAACCCATTTGCTTCGATCGCGGTGAGCAGGAAATCCACGGCGTTGGGAATGTTGACCAGCGTCATGGGCAGCAGGTTAAGGGACAACGTCTGGTCCTGGAGCCCCAGCGCGCTGGCCATAGAGAGCGCCACCTGTTTGCTTTGCAAATCAGAGGCATACACCTCGTCACGCGGGCGGTTGGCGAAATAGACCCCCGGCGGGTCGCCGTCAGGGGTGCGGAGAAGCGCCTCCCAGGAGACGACCTGCTGCATAAACGGATCGACTATCGGCTGGAACGCAAAGCTGCAATCCGCCCCCTTCGCGACCACCTCAGGCTGCCCGGACAAGGACGTTTCTTCGCGAACGAACTCCCAGGAATCCGCCGGCGGCAGTTCAAAATAGTTCGCTTTTTCCGTGGCCTCAACAAAGGTGCGGAAAAACTGCAGCGGGCGGTCGTTATACGTCAGCTGGTAGCGCGTCGTCCCCCTGTTGAGCACATGCTGCAGCACTTCGTCCCTGTCGAAGTGGCGCAAATCAAAGAGCTCCATGCCCACGTTGCCAAAGCGTCGGACAGGTCCGTGATCGCGCATCAACTCCACCACGTTATGGTGGCGCGGGTCGTTGCAGATCTGCTCATAGATAGCAGAAACGTGTTCCACCGGTCCTTCAAGCAGTTGAAAAAAATGTGTGCCGTTAAACAGCAGGATCCCCGTGACATTGGATTGCCGGTTTTTACTATTTGCAGCAGCGACCATTGCTTCCAGCGCCTTCACTGGAACGTCCTCGCAGATGTGACTGCGGTAAATGATGGTTGTGAGCATGCTCTTCCTGGGGGTTAGGGTTTTGACCACAAAAAAGGTGGGTAAAGATTATTTATAGCACATTAATTGCCTGACAAATAATTTACATCTCAACCATTTACGGCAGTTAATGAAACATTTTTCTGTGCTGTACAACTTACCCGTACCAGACCTTTTTGTACAATATATCCCGTAACGTTACTGGTTCCTGTTACGCAAGCAACCACATGAAAATAAAGTAATTTATAAAATATATCATAAAAATATTAAAATTCTGTACATTTTATATGTACAGATTTAGGAATTGTGTATACCTTAATTGTAACGTTAGTGATTACAAAATTTTACAGGAGCGAAACATGCAGCAGAAAGGTTACGCCACAGATTCCGCAGCAGCGATCGCACAGTACTTCGAAAAAGCCGCACTTCCTACCCAGCAGGAGACGCTGGGCCAGGTGGTTGTCGAAATTCTCAGCGACGGGCGGAACCTCAATCGCAAATCGCTCTGTACCAAACTGCTCAGCCGCCTCGAAAGGGCCGATGGTCCGGAAGAGGAAGAGCATTACCACATGCTGCTTGGCCTGCTCTTCGAACGGTAACGTGATGAATAGCAGTGACGCAGACCGACTGATCGACACGCTTATCGGTGAAGCCGTTCTTTCTCTTCTGAAAGAGCGGGGGCCAGTGACAACTGAAGGTTTGCTGCAGCGTCTGCGGGTAATGAAAGAACATGAAAAGGATCCCCGGCGGCGGGAGACACTTGCGGCGGTGATTGCCGAGATCGGCTCAAACAGCATCGCCTTTACACGTCGCAGAACCGCGCAAGGACGAACGAACAGAGAGGGACCTCTCAACGATAACAGAGACAATGTAGTGCCGTTATTTGGAAGTGGAAAACCGTCCGACCCCAAAAAAATACATTGACTGCAATTTAACAGCTACGGTGAGAACAAATGAGACAAAATATTCAGCTTCAACCCGAATACCATTCGGCTTTTTTAGACAGTGCGCTGTCGGAATATTTCCGTCACGCAGGCGATCGTTTTGCTGAAGAGTCCGCTGTTTTTTCTACTGCAGTACGCTGTGTTCTGGCCTCCGAAGGCCATCTGTCTAATAAAGCGATCATCCTCTGGCTCATTCAGACGCTGGAAGCCACCCACGATGTGGTTCAGGCGGATGTAATTCGTAAGACTCTGGAAATCGTGGTGGGTTACACGATGGACGATCTGTAAGCTCCTGCGCTCAACGCCCCCTAACGTGTCATCGTCAAAACTGACGAACAGTCTGACGATGACACGCGCCTTTCCCGCGTAACACCCTGTAAAACCAGCAAAGACAACCTGGCACGATTCCTGCTTACCTCTGCTTACGGGACTGGGTTTTCCAGTCAACTTTGCTTCATTTCTTAACAGGTCTGTTATTGATGAAAAAGATCGCCAGCGTCTGCCCCTACTGCGGTGCAGGCTGTAAATTAAACCTTGTCGTTGAAAATAACCGTATCATCCGTGCCGAAGCGGCAGAGGGCGTCACAAACCAGGGCACCCTGTGTCTGAAAGGCTTTTACGGCTGGGACTTCCTCAACGATACCCGTCTGCTCACCCCGCGCCTGACTCAGCCGATGATCCGCTACCACAAAGGCGAGGCATTCACCCCTGTCAGCTGGGAAGAGGCTATCCGCTACACCGCCCACAGGCTCAGCAGCATTAAAGCGCAGCACGGGCCGCGGTCGATCATGACCACTGGTTCCTCCCGCGGAACCGGCAATGAAACAAATTATGTGATGCAAAAATTTGCCCGCGCGGTGCTTAACACCAACAACGTGGACTGCTGCGCGCGCGTCTGTCATGGCCCTTCCGTGGCCGGTTTACAGGAAACGCTCGGCAACGGCGCAATGAGCAACTCAATCAACGATATTGAAAACTCAAAATGCCTGCTGGTGTTTGGCTATAACTGCGCGGACTCCCACCCTATCGTCGCCCGCCGCGTACTGAAAGCGCGTGAAAACGGCGCAAAAATTATCGTCTGCGATCCGCGGCGCATTGAAACGGCGCGTATTGCCGACCAGCATCTGCAGCTGAAAAACGGCAGCAACATGGCGTTGGTGAACGCCTTTGGCTACGTGCTGCTGGAAGAGGAACTCTACGACAAAAGCTATGTGGCGCGCTTTAC
The DNA here is from genome assembly GCF_043974075.1 of Enterobacter sp. ECC-019. Classification (NCBI taxonomy): domain Bacteria; kingdom Pseudomonadati; phylum Pseudomonadota; class Gammaproteobacteria; order Enterobacterales; family Enterobacteriaceae; genus Enterobacter; species Enterobacter sp. ECC-019. The sequence goes on along the minus strand of NZ_CP143759.1, from coordinate 2,686,470 downwards.
GGAGGGGCTTGAGGCCTATCGCCAGACGGTGAAAGACTATGCGCCGGAGAAGGTCGAGCATCTTACCGGCATTCCCGCCCGCGACGTTCGTCAGGCGATGCGCACCTTCGCGGCGGCCCCTTCCGCCACCGTGATGTGGGGGATGGGCGTGACCCAGTTTGGTCAGGCCGTGGATGTGGTCAAAGGGCTTTCCAGCCTGGCGCTGCTGACCGGTAACCTGGGCCGACCCGCCGTCGGCGTCGGGCCCGTGCGCGGTCAGAATAACGTCCAGGGCGCCTGCGATATGGGCGTATTGCCGAATATGTTCCCCGGCTATCAGGATGTGACCGATCCGGCGGTCAGGCAGAAGTTCGCTGATGCCTGGGGGATTGACGTCAATAACATGGACGATCGGGTCGGGACGCGCATTACCGAGGTGCCTCATCTGGCGCTGGAAGGCAAGGTCAAGGCCTACTACATCATGGGGGAAGATCCGCTTCAGACCGAAGCCGATCTCGGCCTCGTTCGCAGCGGTTTTGAGGCGCTCGACTTTGTCGTGGTTCAGGACATCTTTATGACCAAAACGGCAGAAGTGGCGGACGTTCTGCTCCCTGCCACCTCCTGGGGTGAACACGGCGGCGTCTTTACCTGTGCCGATCGCGGTTTCCAGCGTTTTGGCAAAGCCATTGAGGCCAGCGGCAACGTGAAGCGCGACTGGGAAATCATCAGCCTGCTCGCCACCGAGATGGGCTACCCGATGCATTATGATTCCAACCAGCAGATCTGGGATGAAATGCGCGAGCTGTGCCCTCTCTTCTACGGCGTGACGTATGAAAAAATGGGCGAGATGGGCCACGTGCAGTGGCCGTGCCCGACGCTGGATCATCCGGGAACGCCGTACCTGTATAAAGACAATCAGTTCGACACCCCAACCGGTAAAGGGCAGCTCTTTGCCGCGCCGTGGCGCGCGCCGGCGGAAACCCCGGATGCGGATTTCCCACTGGTGCTGTGCACGGTACGTGAAGTGGGACACTACTCCTGCCGCTCGATGACCGGGAACTGCGCCGCGCTGCAAAGCCTGGCCGATGAGCCGGGCCGGGTGCAAATGCACCCTGCCGATGCGGAAAAACTGGGCATTACTGACGGACAGCTGGTCTGGGTGCGTTCGCGTCGCGGCAAAGTGATTACCCGCGCCAGCATCAGCGAGCGTATCAATGCCGGGGCCGTCTATATGACCTATCAGTGGTGGATTGGCGCCTGTAACGAGCTGACCCAGGATAATCTCGATCCCATCTCCAAAACGCCGGAAACGAAGTACTGCGCGGTGCAGCTGGAGGCGATTGAGGACCAGCGCTGGGCAGAGGACTATGCCGCGTCGGCGTATCAGTCCATGAAGTCGCGACTGATTAGCGCGGTGAATGTCTGAAGAAAATGTCGGGTGGCCTAACCGCCACCCGGTAACAACACGACGACAGTCCCACCGTCTCTTCCCCTCATCCGTCGTACCCGATCAGATGGTCACGCAATTTATTCGGGTAGGCATTTTTTTCGACCATCCTGTGAATGAGCGCCATAAGCTCAAAATCACTGCGCAGATCGAATTTTTGCATCAGCAAATACTTATGCGTGAATACCGTTTTATCACTCGTCCTGAGCACATCCGCAATCTGCCCTACCGATAACCCTCGGTAAAAATTCACCGTAACGCGAATCTGCTGCGGCGAGAGTATCTTATGCTGGCACTCGAAGCAGCCTTTATGCTGCCAGCGATATCCCGGCAGTTGCGTACGATACCAGGCAATAAAAAGCATCTCGCTAACCTGACCAAGCGGGGCGCGGCGGGAGATGAATATCATATTCTGAAAACAGGATGAAAATGCGGAAAAACGCCGTTCATCGTCTACCAGACCAATCACAATCCCTTTTTTTCGCGCTTTCAATTCGGGAATACAGGTCAGCGTTTCCCCAGGGCATAAAGCGAGAATAATAATATCGGCGGCACTGACGCTGTCATAAGTAAGCTCAGTATCAAAATGAATTTGATGCCTGAAATTATGCAGAAAAAAATCTACAAGAAAATATTGTAGGCCATTTTTAAAAAAAGAATCCGGTTCTTTAATCAGAATATTCAACATAACAATTACCGACATCTGCATATCAATAAGGACAACTAACGCGCGTGTCGATCAGTTGTATTGCATCGTCATGACCACAACGGCACTGATGCTCCCCGGCGTCGCACCGCCGGTCATAGATTTGACTGATGCCTGCATGGCCATCGTCGCGGTTCTGTCTGCTGTAATGCTCTGCGTAATGCTTGTCCCCGTGCCTTTTAACGCACCGGTTGCAGCCTCGCTCATCGCAATCGCGACGTTCGTGGCCGAACCGCTGTTCATGTAATAATCCGCTCCCGCGACGGGATCGGGGTTACCGGTAAAGGAGACCGTAACGCTGCGCGTGCCCGCCGGACACTGGGTAAACAGCAGGCTAAAAGGCACGGGATCGGATGTCGACCCCGGCGTGGCCATATTGGACGCCTGAATATTGCCGAGATTAATATCCAGAGTGTTATTCCCACCGTTAAAGATACAGGGGGAGGCAACAATATTTCCGGTCACGCTGACGTTTACACTGTCCGCCGCAAATAAATGACAGCTGATTAATGTGGCGCCGAGCGCTGCCGTGCGCAGAATATTCATCGTTTTATCCATCACTGATACGTCAAATTTAAGGTTGCAGACGCATTGGCAGTACCGGGTTCAACTGTCGTTTGCGTCTGGTAATAACGCGCTGTTAATGGAAACGCCTGCTGCCCGCCCGTGGCGACGTTTAACGGTAGACGCGTATTCAACGTGATGGGGGTACCGTTGTAGAGCAACTGAACGCCAACCCCTTTCGCCGTGCCGGTATTACCCTGCCCCGTCAGCGCGAGCACGCTCGTTGTTGCTACGTCCGGGTTCTGAATACCGCTGAGTGACACATTGACGTTAGCCCCCGCATCGCAGTTAAGCCCGAGATTCTGCGTATTTTGGGCGCCCGCCGGTGTGGTGCCTACCGTTGAGCCAAAAACTGCGGCAGAAATATCACCTATCGGAAATGTCAGTTGCGGTGTTGTAATGCTGCAGGCCAGCACGTTGATGGTTCCGTCCAGCAGCGTCGTCGTCAGGCCATCACGATAAACGCCGTCACTGCCCTGCAGCATCACCACGCCCAGCACGCCCGGCGTCAGTGAACCCGACACGACCGGTCCGGTAACAATGAGCTCTATTTTACCGCCCCACCATTCGACATAACTTGCCTGCGCAGTATAAGAAAAGGTATTGGTCGGGTTTTCAAAATAATTACCCGATGAAAAGCGCACACCAATACCGTTTACATTGGTGTTATAAACATGATTACCGTAAGTACCTGGTGTCGCATTAAGGTAGCGCATGCTAAAACCCAGCATTAACGGGTTGGTACATCCCGTTAAATAGGAACCGGTTAGTGTCGCATTTCGCGAAAATAATACGGTACCCACGGCGACATCGCGTTGGACCGTAATTGTGCCAATGGACAAGGTTGATTCCTGCGGCGTAATCGTCGTGCAGGTTCCTGCATGAGCACTGTTCCAGCCTGCTGCGACACACAGCAGGAATATGATGTTAATCAAGCGCATGTTAAAAAACCCTAAAGACAATTGACGTTAATTTCGGTAATTCCGCCTGCCGACGACTGCGGGGAAAGCACGTACGGTGCGCGGCATTGTCGGTCGCTTTCCGCTCCCCACGTGACGAAGACGGTTCCCTGTGCGTCCAGACCGGTGAGATAAGCCTGGCCTTTATCGCCAACAATAACGCTGCTGCCGTCGGCACCTTTCAGGCTTGCCGTTGCACCAAAGGGAACAAACTGGCCGTTATGCAGTAAAGTCAATAACGCCCGTCGCCCCACCTTCGCCTGATAGTCGGCCAAAACGATCGCGCCGCGCGTCGGCGTCACCGTCCGGGTATTGATATCCAGCTCAACATCATCCGGCAGGCTTTCCGGGGCCAGGGTGATGTCATTTTTACGGTATACGGACAAATTACTGACCACCGTATACCCCCGAAAATCCGTTTTAACGCCCGCCTGATTGTGGATATCGACGTCGTGCGCACCCGGCGCACTAACCAGAACATTGGTCTCACCCAGAGGCTGTGAAAGCGTGATCCCCTCCCTGTGAGCAAGTATGCCCCCCTGCAGGCCATAGTTAAGACGCTCGCTGTTTTTGTCGTAGCTGTAACCCGCCGTCGCTTCGCCGTAGGTTCCCTTATAATCACCATTCATATTGCCCGTGTAGCCAACACCGTCCGACCCGTATCCCTGCTGCACGTTCCAGTTCAGGGCGTGGTTTTCCAGCGCCACGCCGTTCAAGCCGATGTTCTGTGTGGTGCCGTTATTCTTGCTGGCGCTCACGTTATAGTTAGCCCAGGTCTGCGGCAAAAATTTATCGAGAGGAATGCTGACGTTAAAGGCCAGCAGCCGATCTTTGTCGTACCGTTTATTGTCATCGTATGAACCCGCACTGCCGTTTTGACTGTAGGTCCAGGTGAGTCCGTAACTGATGTTGTGCCAGTAGTTGTTGTAACCCAGACTGTATGACGCCATCGTTTTACCCGAATTCCAGTAGTCCTCACGGGCCGCGCTCAGCGTCAGCGAGCCAAGATTGCCGCCCAGCGTCTGGCTCATCGTGAGTTCGGCCCGGTTGCGACGTCGGTCCTGAAGCGCGGAGCTGTCACCCCAGGAATCGAGGACCTCCTGCATGCCGTAGTAGCCGCTGGTCGAGTAGCGGTAGCCCGCAATCGAAAATTGGGTTCCGGTACCCACAAAGTTCTTGCTGTATCGCGCCCGCCAGGACTGTCCGTTGGATTTCTCACCCCCCTGCAGGGTGGACCAGGCCTGGGTCATGTCCGCCGAAATCGCGCCGAAATTACCCATGTTTTTCCCGAGACCGGTGGCGATGGACTGATATTTGCTCGACTCCTGCAGCCCGCCATAGAGCGTGAGGCCATACGGCAAACCATAAATTCCGGTGATTTGCCCAAACGGGGTCTTATCAACGCTGCTGCTATAGGAACGATACTGCCCTCCGGTCACCGCATATTTCAGGCGCCCTTCACGCTGTAAAACCGGTAATGAGGCATAAGGCAGGGTGAAATGCTGCTCGCTGCCGTCAGCTTCCTTAACGGTGACATCCAGATCGCCCGCACCGCCCGTGGGGTACATATCGGTAATTTCAAATGCGCCGGGCGCGACATAGCTCTGATAAATCTGGTAGCCATTCTGGCGAACAATCACCTGCGCATTGGTACGCGCAATACCCCGCACGACGGGCGCATAGCCTTTGAGCGAATCCGGGAGCATGTCGTCATCTGAAGCCAGCTGTCCGCCGCGAAACGGCATGCTGTCGAACACGTCGGCTGGCGCAGAGCTATCCCCCAGGGTGAACTGCGCTTTGAGCGGAATAATGGCCCGCTGCGCATAGGTGTAGACGGTATCCCATTTGTCCTGACCGCTCTCATCCCGCGACCAGGTGGTGTAATTTCGCAACCGCCACGGCCCAACGTTGAGGCCCGGGCGCAGGTTGACATATTGACTGTTGGTGTTTTTACTGCCGTTTTGTTTTGCCCAGGTGTTTGCGCCGCTCAGGCTATAGTTGAGCATCGCGGCGACGATCCCCTCATCCCACTGTTCTGGCGGGACATACCCTCTGGCAGGCAAATCGATCGCGGCCTGAGGAATGCTGATAACCAGCCGCTGCGCGCTAAACTGAAAATCCGTGCTGGCGTGAGGGATCGCCTCCAGGTTAACGCAGGTTGCGTTTTCAACAGCCAGGTTGGGAAACAGCGCCGTTTTGACGCCCCATTTTTTTAGCTGTGCAATGCTCAGGCAAGGCTGCAGGCTGTCGTTTTCCTTCCCGTCTTTTCCGGCAACAAAATCAATATCGCTGCTCTCAATAAGCTGGTCGTCAAGAATGATGTCAACATGGTATTTCCCTGGTGCCTGCGAACCTGATTCAAACGCAGATAAATCGGCTTTACCCATTCCCGGATTATCCAGCTCCACCAGTTCGGCGTTAAAAGAATCACTGGCGTTAACCGCGGGAACTGCATTAGCCAGCGCGAAGGCAATACATATCGCCAGCCGCGCGGGTTGCATTTTTTTATTTTTCGTTGCCATCATCATAAACCTGACTAGATATTGAGGCTGCTGCTTTATTCAGGAATTAAAAACTGGCCTGATGCGCTATTCCCGGACTACCGTAATCATTAATTACTTTGAATATAATCTGATTACCAGCGGCACCTGGCGGCAGGCTAAATATTGCCACTTTGCCAGGATCCACCCAGGTGACATCTTCAAGTTTTTTGCCGCCAACGCTTATTTCATTAAAGTTAATGACGTACGGCGTGGAATTAGTCACCTGAATTTTATTTCCGCTCCGCGACCAGGTTAATTTACTCGCCTGTTCTTCAGGCGTTGATGCCTTCAGACCTGCCGGACGATAAATGAGTTTGATGCGGGTTTTAACGGCAATTTGCAACGCGTTTGCCTGTTTCGTGGCGGACGGTATCGCTTTAATATTTAACCAGAACAGGCTCTCTTTATCCTGCGGTAACGATCCAGCGAATAAAATACGCTCAATGTTTTGCTGGCCACCGTTCAGCCTGTACAGGGGGGGCGTGACGATAAATGGCGCTTTATTAGCATTACCCTCTGGCATGTCGACCCAGGACTGAATTAAATAAGGGGCTTGTTCCACATTATTTACGCTAATGGCTGCCTCTTTTTTCCCACCATCAAATATTACGCGGGTACCGCCAATCACGACCCCGGCATACGCTTGTGACAGCGACGCAGTAATCACCGCCGCGGTCAGCAGGGTTTTGCTAATAACATTCATTTCAAACCTCTTAAAACAAGGGGGCATAAATGCCCCCGCGCAGCGCCTCGCGGTTCTGGCTATTGTTATGCTTTACGACTAGTTATAAACAACGGAGAAGTTAGCGACGGAGTTTGCAGGACCGGCCGTTACCGCTGCCGCCGTTGAAATATACTGCGCGTAAAAGTTCAGCGTGTTGTCAGCGGTGCTGCTTAGCGTATAGTTGTAGTTGTTGCTGCAGTGCAGCGGCAGATCGGCTTTATCCGCGGTCATTAAATTGATGGCAATACCGGTAGCCGCACCGGCAACGGAGGTATCGATGGCCAGCAGGTCGGCGTTGGTCAGATCTGGCGTACCGTCAAATCGGACTTTGGCACTGGTGACGGTAACCGGGCAGTTTTTCAGAATAATATCGAATCGCGTTGCCGCCGTTCTGGAACCCGTCGTCGTAAATTCTGTTTTATAATAATCACCTAATACGACCACCTGGTTTTGAGAGGCAACCGCCACATCACAGGCAGAATCCAGGATGTTACCATTAAAGTTAACGGTTCCTGCAGCAGCGAAAGCATTGCCCACCATTAAGGCAGATGCTGTCGCAACCATCGCTAAAATAATGTTCTTTTTCATAATCTTCATTTTCCTGTTTACGGGATAACTTTATTTATTATTGAAATTCATGCAGCAGAAAGCTGATAAAAGAATCGCTATACATTCTTTTATTTCTCAATAAATGACTTAAGGTCTTTCTTACTGACTGATTAAAATTTATATAATCATTTTAATGAACACAACTTTTTGATGGTCTAGCTGTAGACTCTGATTTAACGAAAAATCAACATTTCTTTAAGAATAGGCTTTCTCCTCATTCCCCTGGTCTATTAGTAGACTTGATCGCCTTTCTGTTTTCATTCAACACGTTAGATATCAGGCTCGCAGCGGTCTATTTTTGGACCTTGCCGAAACATTCCCTGACCTCTTCATTTTTAAGATAATTCCCTGCGCAGATCAAAAAACGATCGAATCCGTAGTCGCTGTGAGGTATCTTATGAATACGCGTTTAACCACGCCATTAAATAGCCACGAATCTACCGTTCTTGGTTTAAAACCGTTTATCCATATCGATACCCTGATTAAATCAGTGCTGCCTGCTGCGAACAGACTGGTCATCTGTCGGGGAGAAACCGTACATTATTATAAAGATGATGTGCGCCAGTGTTTTTTACTTCTCCAGGGCAGCGTAGCGCTTCATCGTCGTGGCGACGGTATTGTTTTAAACTCTGAATCTGCGCCGTTTATTCTGGGTGTCAGCAGTCAATTTTCTTCGGAGCATCTCTACGTCAGGGCCCTGGAGACGGCAGAAATCGCCCGCGTGTCGCTGGAGACGTTTAATCAAATTGTTTCACAGCAGGATTTATGGGAGCACTTTTCAAAGCTGCTTATTTATACGGCCTCACGCGTTTATGAGCATTGCGCGCAAATATCGCAAATGTCCGCCTACGACATCATTCGCTTCCAGCTTGTTGAGCTTATGCAGGAGCCCGATGCCATACGGAAAAATACGACGGCGGCCGCGTACATCAAAAGCCGGACGTATCTTTCACGTAGCGGAATTATGCGTATTCTGGCAGAACTGCGGACCGGGAAGTACATCACCATGGAGCGTGGTGTGCTGCTTGACATTCACCATCTGCCGCGAAAATATTGACAGCCAGCGTGCCTGTACCCGGGAGAAGCGCTATAATTAGCCAGGTTATTTTTAAGGTTGTCGGCTACCATGTCCCTTCCAGAAAAGTCTCAACGGGGTTCTCCCTACGCGCAAGAGCTTATTTCACACCTGTTGCCTGATTGCACAACCCATCGCGCCTCCCGTGGCGAGCGTCTGGACCTGCAAGACAACGGTCAGGGGATGTGCTATTTAATTCTTGAAGGAACCATCGCCATCTACAGAAGAAGCGATGACATGATGCTGTCCACGGCCCGCGGCCCCGCGGTGTTCGGCCTCGCTAACCTCACCGATATCTATTTCAATGATTATATTAAGACCGTCAGCCCTTGTCTGATTGGAACGCTCACCACCGAGCGTGTGAATGCCATTATTCAAGAGAAAGCGCTGTGGGGACTGCTTTCTCAACAGCTCATGTTTGTGTATAGCCGTCTATATAACAACGTGATGCCGCAGGGCGCGCCGACGGCGTATGAGATGATTCGCCAGCAGCTGGTCAAGCTGATGGAGGAAGATGAGAGTTATCGGCTCAGCGTGACGGCGGAAAGGTATATCAGGGAGAAAACCCAGCTCTCCCGCAGCGGCGTGATGCGCATTCTGGCGGATTTAAAAACCGGCGGATTTATCGAAATGGAAGAAGGCAGGCTCATTAAAATCAATAAACTCCCCGCCCGATACTGAATGTCAGACACAAAAAAGGCCGCACTCGCGGCCCCTTTATTCTCATGTACTCAATGGACGTGAACGCCCAACCGCCAGGCAAAGTAGATCTCTTCTTTCAGTTCATTCGAAGAGAGCGCCAGCAAATCTGTAAATTCCAGCTCAAGCTGTTTCAGCTTTTTCAGGTACTGCGCCGGAGACAGGTTGCTCTTATCGCGACGTAAATATTCAATTGCCAGCTGTGTTGGGGTTATTTCAGTATCCATGATGTCCTCGCTTATGTACAAAACCTGACCAGTATATCACAACGCACTGGCTAGTTTTTGACCAAAGGCAAAACATCTGAAAACTTTACACAACCGCCGTGGTCAGCCGCGACGAGCAGCACAGGCGATCCTGCTCATCGAGAATATCTATTTGCCACACCTGATGGCGGCTTCCGGCGTGCAGCGCGCGGCAAACACCTCGCACGCGCCCGCTGCGCACCGAACGAATGTGGTTAGCATTCACCTCAAGTCCGACAACCTTCTGCTCCCCTTCGGTACAGAGATACCCCGCCACCGAGCCCAGCGTTTCGGCCAGCACGACGGATGCTCCGCCGTGCAATAAACCAAACGGCTGGTGGGTGCGACTATCGACGGGCATTGTAGCCTCAATCTCATCGTCGCCAATGCGAATGAACTGGATATCCAGCAGCCCCACCATATTCCCCTCGCCCATGGCGTTCAGCGCCTGCAGCGTCACGGCTCGTTTCCAGATCATCCAATTATCTCCAGTAAAGCCTGCAATGGGTGACGTACACCGTTACCCTCTACCCGTTTTACCTGGCTGCGGCAGGAGTAACCCGTCGCCAGACAGCGGTTTCGCGGCAAACGCTGCATCGCCTGATGCCAGGACAACTCATAGATGCCGAGCGAGTTGGCGTGGTTTTTCACTTCGTGTCCGTAGGTTCCGGCCATCCCGCAGCAGCCTACGTTGACGCTCTCCAGCTTCGCACCAAAGCGGGCAAAAACAGACGCCCACTGCGCGGGGGCACCCGGCAGTGCGGTCACTTCCGTGCAGTGACCGAACAGATACCAGGGTTCACCGCTGACATCCTGAACAGCCTTTTCTTCCAGCGCCATCGGCAGCCATTCGTGCACCAGCATCACGTTGAAATCGCCGCGCTTATCGCCCAGCGTCTGCTTGTATTCATCGCGATAGCAAAGCACCAGTGCCGGATCGACGCCGACCATCGGTATCCCGAGCTGCGCCACGCGATTCAGGAAGTCAGACGTTTTCTGCGCGGTCTTCGCAAAGCGGTTCAGGAAACCTTTAATGTGCTGCGCCTTGCCGTTGGGAGAGAACGGCAGCACAACCGGCTGGTAACCCACTTTCTCCACCAGACGGACGAAATCGGCCACGACCTGCGCATCGTAGTAGCTGGTGAACGGATCCTGCACCACCAGCACTACATTCGCTTTTTGCTCCGGAGCCAGCGCCTCCAGCTGTTCGAGGGTCATGTTTGCCGAACGGTGGCCCACAAGCTGGCGCTGCAGAGACGGGACCGACAGCAGCGGCAGATCGACCATGCCGATGTGTTTTTCGGAGAGCTTGCGCACCAGCGGCTGGTTGATAAAGAAGTTGAAGGTCTTTGGCGCACGCGCCATCAGCGGCGCGTAGCTTTCCACCGTCGCCACCAGATGGTCGCGCACCGGGCGGAGATATCGGGTGTGATAAAGCTGCAGGAAACGCGAGCGGAATTCCGGCACGTCGATTTTAATCGGGCACTGGGTGGAGCAGGCTTTACAGGCCAGACAGCCGGGCATCGCCTCTTTCACCTCATGGGAGAAATCGTACTCTCCTTTGTTGGCATGCCAGCTGTTGCGGGTGCGCTCAATCAGCGAGCGCAGGCTGGCCCGTTTTTCCGGCAGTTCCTGCTCCAGCTTGAGCGGATCCACCCCGCGGTCGGCCAGCAGTCGCAGCCACTCGCGCACCAGCGTCGCCCGCCCTTTCGGCGAGTGGATACGGTTGCTGGTGATTTTCATCGACGGGCACATCGGGCTTTTCACATCAAAGTTAAAGCACAGGCCGTTGCCGTTGCACTCCATCGCGCCGCGCCACGAAGCGCGCACCGCAATCGGGATCTGCCTGTCGTACGTGCCGCGCTTGACGGCATCCACCTGTAGCATCGGGGCATCAACACCCTCAGGCGGGCAGATTTTACCCGGGTTGAGGCGGTTATGCGGGTCGAATGCCGCTTTTACCTTACGCAACTCCGCGTAGAGCTGTTCCCCGAAGAATGCCGGGCTGTACTCCGCGCGGAACCCTTTCCCGTGCTCCCCCCACAGCAGACCACCGTATTTGGCGGTTAGGGCCACCACGTCGTCGGAGATCTGCTTCATCAGGATCTCCTGCTGCGGGTCGCACATATCCAGCGCCGGACGCACGTGCAGTACCCCGGCGTCGACGTGGCCGAACATGCCGTAGCTCAGGCCGTGGCTGTCCAGCAGGGCGCGAAACTCAACGATATAATCCGCCAGATGCTCAGGCGGCACGCAGGTATCTTCGGCAAAAGGAATAGGCTTCGCCGCCCCTTTCGCATTGCCGAGCAGGCCCACGGCTTTTTTACGCATCGCATAGATACGCTCAATCCCGGCCAGATCGTTACAGAGCTGCCAGCCGATGACGCCGCCTTCGCCCTGCGCAATCAGCTCATCCAGACGCTGGCAGAGCGTGGTGACCTGGCGCTCAATCAGCTCCGCATCATCGCCGGCAAATTCCACGATATTGAGACCGAGCATCTCTTTATCCGGCACGTCGGTAATGAGGTCACTCACGGAGTGCCAGACAATATCTTCCCGGGCGAGATTGAGCACCTTAGAGTCGACGGTCTCTACCGAAAGCGCCTGCGCTTTCACCATAAACGGCGCATTGCGTAGCGCGGAGTCGAAGGAGTCATATTTGACGTTCACCAGACGGCGCACTTTCGGCAACCGTGTGATATCCAGCCGCGCTTCGGTAATAAACGCCAGCGTCCCTTCGGAGCCGGTCAGCACGCGGGTTAAATCAAACTGGGTCAGGTCGTCGTTAAAGACGTGGCGCAGATCGTACCCGGTCAGGAAGCGGTTCAGTTTTGGGAATTTATCGAGAATAAGCTGGCGGTTGTCGCGGCAGCGTTCCAGCACGGTGCGATAGATGCGCCCGCTGGCGGTGTTATCTTTGCCCAGCGTTTCCGCCAGTTCGACCGGCATCGGCTGGGTATCGAGGATATCGCCGCCCAGCAGCACCGCACGCACGCCCAGCACGTGATCGGAAGTTTTACCGTAGACCAGCGAGCCCTGCCCGGAGGCATCCGTGTTAATCATCCCGCCAAGGGTCGCGCGGTTGCTGGTGGAGAGCTCAGGGGCAAAAAAGTACCCGTAAGGCTTGAGATACTGATTGAGCTGATCTTTGATGACGCCCGCTTCGACCCGCACCCACCCCTCTTCCGGGTTGATCTCAATGATGCGGTTCATATAGCGCGACATATCAACAATGATGCCCTGATTCAGCGCCTGACCATTGGTCCCGGTGCCGCCGCCGCGCGGCGTAAAGACCAGCGAGGCAAACCGCTCCTGCGTGGCCAGCCGGGCGATAAGCGCGACGTCAGCCGTTGAACGAGGGAAAACCACGGCATCGGGAAGAAGCTGGTAGATACTGTTATCGGTCGCCATCGTCAGCCTGTCGGCATAGTTCGTGGCGGTATCACCTGTAAAACCCTGTTGCTCCAGTGCTTGCAAAAAATTAAGCACCAGCTGAACGACGCCAGGTGCCTGAGAAATCTGTGGGATCATGACTGTCGACCCTAATTAGAGTTGTATGAAATCGTTTGCGTGTATCTTAAAAGTTTTATCACATTTTTTTCTTATAATCTCTGCTGAATTACAGGCAAAATCCGCCTGTCAAAAACCGCTGAGATCATTAATGATTAAAGAGACGCGGTTTTCCGTTCCCGCCAGTGGTACTGGCGTTCTTTTAAGGAAAGTTTCATTTATGGTCAATCTTCGCCAGCCCAGGGATGTTGCGCAAATTTTGCTGTCGGTGCTGTTTCTGGCCCTCATGATTATTGCGTGTCTGTGGATTGTTCAACCCTTTATTCTCGGCTTTGCGTGGGCTGCGACCGTTGTCGTCGCCACGTGGCCTTTGCTGCTGCGCTTGCAGAAGCTGCTGTTTGGCCGTCGCGGGTTAGCCGTGCTGGTCATGACGCTCCTGTTGTTCCTGCTGTTTATTATTCCTATTGCCCTGCTGGTGAATAGCCTGGTGGATTCCAGTGGCCCCGTTATTCGCGCCATCAGCAGTGGTGACCTGACGTTGCCGGATCTCGCCTGGCTGAACAGCATTCCGGTGGTGGGGGCCAAACTCTACAGCGGCTGGCATAGCCTGCTGGAGATGGGCGGCAGCGCGCTGATGGCAAAAGTCCGCCCGTACATTGGCACCACCACCACCTGGTTTGTCGGTCAGGCGGCGCATATCGGCCGCTTTATGATGCACTGTACCCTGATGCTGCTCTTCAGCGCCCTGCTCTACTGGCGCGGTGAGCAGGTAGCTTTAGGCGTTCGTCACTTTGCCACCCGCCTGGCGGGCAAACGCGGTGACGCTGCGGTACTGCTGGCTGCGCAGGCCGTGCGCGCAGTTGCGCTGGGCGTGGTGGTCACCGCGCTGGTGCAGGCGGTGCTGGGCGGTATTGGTCTGGCGATTTCCGGCGTACCGTACGCCACCATTTTCACCGTTGTCATGCTGATGACCTGCCTTGCGCAACTGGGACCGTTGCTGGTGCTGGTACCCTGCATTATCTGGCTCTACTGGACGGGTGATACCACGTGGGGAACGGTGCTGCTGGTCTGGAGCTGCGTGGTCGGCACCATGGATAACGTCATTCGCCCGATCCTCATCCGCATGGGTGCTGACCTGCCGCTGATCCTGATCCTCTCCGGGGTGATTGGCGGTCTGATTGCCTTTGGCATGATTGGCCTGTTTATTGGCCCGGTGCTGCTCGCCGTCACCTGGCGCCTGTTCTCCGCCTGGGTGCATGAAATTCCGCCGCCGGGGACTGACCCGGACGTGATTTTGAGCGAACTGGAAGAGCTGGAAGAGAAAAACACGCATTAAGTTTTTTTTGCCGGGTGGCGCTAACGCTTACCCGGCCTACATTCCCCCTCATGATACTTTAACGCTGCTAAAGTATTTATTCGTTACTCACTGGTCAGACCCGCTCTTTCAGCAGTAAGTCTGCTATTAACCTCAAGAAATCTTTACGCCTCTTAAACTATTGAGACGAATCCGATCGACGCTAAATAACACAATGCCTACTATTAGCACACGGTTATAAATCAACACCTTGATTTATAAGCATGGAAATCCCCTGAGTGAAACAACGAATTGCTGTGTGTAGTCTTTGCCCATCTCCCACGATGGGCTTTTTTTTATCCTGACTACGCGCGCTTAACCTCACAGGCACTGAGCATCCGCCACTCCGCAGGCAGCACCCGCGTTTCCCCCGTCACATTGACCGTCACCGCCTCGCGGATATCCGCCGACGATGCGCCAACCTGTAGCTCAAACTCGCCCGGCTCAACGATGCGTTTCCCGTCGCGACGGGTAAAGTTGAACATCTCAACCGGCAGCGTAAAGGCGAGCGTGGCGGTTTCGCCCGGCGAGAGCGTGACGCGCTGGAAGGCCTTCAGCTCCTGAAGCGGCCGCACCTGCGTGGCGACCTTATCCCTGACGTAAACCTGCACCACCTCGCTGCCGCTGCGCTCTCCGGTATTGGTAATATCCATACTCAGCGTCACCTCGCCGTCGATCGGCACGCTGCTTTCGGCGACGCGGGCTGCTCCCCAGCTAAACGTCGTCCAGCCGTGGCCGAAGCCAAACGGGTAACGCGAACCGAAATGGAACGCAAACGGCGTACCGCCGCTTTTGAGCTTGTGATTGTAGTAATACGGCATCGCCCCGGCGCTTTTCGGCACGCTCACCACCAGGCGACCCTGCGGCTCCGCGCGTCCGGTTAACACGTCCGCAATCGCCCAGCCCCCTTCCTGTCCCGGCGCCCAGGCCATCATCAGCGCCGCGACCTTGTCTTCCAGACCCTGCAGGTTGTATGGACGCCCCCCGGTCATGACCACAATCACCGGCTTGCCCGTCGCCACCAGCGCATCCAGCAGCTGTTGCTGCACGCCCGGCAGGTTCAGGGAATCGGTATCGGAACCTTCCCCCACGGTACCGCTCTGGAACAGCCCGGCGAGATCGCCCACGCAGGCCACCACCACGTCACTCTCCTGCGCGGCGTTTACCGCCTCGGGGATCAGGGCGGTGCTTAGTGAAACCGGAGACTGCTGCATCGGTTTACCGCCGCTGTCGCCAGGGAAAACCGGCGCGCCCGCCATCCGTTTTTCGATGATATGGCACCCTTTGGCATAGCGGACGTTCGATGCACCGAGATACTGCTCCAGCGCCGCGCGCGGGGTCGTGACCTGCGAGGTCTCTTCCACCATATCGCTGATGATCAAATGCACCGGGAAGCTGTAGCCGCTCAGTAACGCCAGCGGATCGTCTGCCGTCGGCCCCACCACCGCCACGCGGGGTTTGCCGCCGAGCGGTAAAATCCCGTTATTTTCCAGCAGCGTGAGCGATTTCGTCGCCACTTCCCGCGCGACCTGGCGGGTCATATCGTTTTGCAGATCGATACCGTTTTCATCCGCGTATGGCTTTTCAAACAGCCCCAGACGGAATTTTTCGGTCAGCACGCGCGCCACAATCTTATCCACTTTCTCCATAGAGATCAGCCCGCGCTCTACCGCTTGCGCCAGATGCCGCGCGCAGTCGTCTTTCGGCAGCTCAACGTCCAGCCCGGCGTTGAACGCCAGCGCGGCAGATTCGGCCGCGTCGTGGGAAATCCCATGATGCTGGTGCAGCAGGCTGACGCCGCCGTAATCCGCCACGACGATGCCGTCAAAGCCCCACTGTTCGCGCAGGACGGTGGTCAGCAGGAAGCTGTCGCTGTGACCCGGCTGATTATCGATATCGTGATAGGCTGGCATCACCGACCCGGCATTGGCCAGCTTCACCGCCATTTCAAACGGCAGCAGGAAGGTGTCGTTCAGCTCGCTGAACCCCAGGTGTACTGGCGCATGGTTGCGCGCCCCTTCGCTGAACGAGTGCCCCACGTAATGTTTCAGGGTTGCCAGCAGGTCGCGTTTATCGCCCTGTAAGCCCTTCACGTAGGCGGTCGCCATCACGCCCACCAGCCAGGGATCTTCTCCAAAGCTCTCTTCGGTTCGCCCCCATCGCACGTCGCGGGACACGTCAAGCACCGGTGCAAGCCCCTGCTGGCAGCCAACGGAGCGCGCCTCTTTGCCAATCTGCTCTGCCGCCCGCTGCACAAGCTCCGGATCCCATGTCGAACCGTAGTTCAATGACGACGGGAACAGGGTGGCGTCTTTGCACAGCAGCCCCACCAGACACTCTTCATGGAACAGCGCCGGTATGCCAAGACGCGTCTCTTCCATCATCATCCGCTGCAGGCGGTTCGCGGCGCGCACGCCGGTTTTCGCGTCAACGATGTGGGTGCCCAGCGGCCGCGTAATCTGCCCGACGCCCAGCTTCAGCCGTTCGCTAAGCGACGCCTGCTCGCTCACGCCGGCGAATTCGTCGCTCAAATCGCTGCGCTCACGGTGGTTGCCGTTTTCATCGAGGATCAGCCAGTAGGCATGCATCTGGGCGAACTTCTCTTCCGGGGTCATGCGCGCCAGTAAATCGGCGACGCGCTCGTGCACGGGACGTCCCGCGTCCTTATAGATAGCTGTCATGTTTTACTCCTGTATTGCGGAAGGGGTTGCCGGGCTGAGCTGCCCCGCTTCGGGTCTGACGTCACGCTTGCTGGCCAACTCCCGGGCAATGGAATCCACCAGCCGGCTGTTGAGCTTGTAGATGGCAAGCAGCGCGACCATGCAGAGGAACAACACGCACGGGATAAGGGTGAACAGCGCGTTGATGGTTGAGAGAACGTTCGGCGCCTGGGTAGCCTGTCCCGGTGCGTAATCCACCATGCCAAGCACCCAGCCGACCACGGCCCCGCCCAGCGCCAGCCCAAACTTGATGGCAAACAGCGCGGTAGAGAAGACCAGACCGTCCAGACGACGACCGCTGCGATGCTCTTCGTAATCCACCACGTCGGAGAACATGGTCCACTGCAGCGGCGTGGTGAGGTTTTGAATAAAGCTAAAAACAATGTTGAGGCCGAATATCAGCCAGACCTGCGAAGGAGGAATGAAGAAAATCAGCGCCCCGAAAATCACGAAAGTCATAATGGTCCACTGATAGGCGCGTACACGGTCAAATTTCCCCAGCAGCCGTTCAGATAATAATGCGCCGCTTAACGAGGCCACCATGCCGGAAACAATAAAGGCAAAGACCAGTTCCGGGCGCAGCAGCACATAGTTGACGTAATACATGGTTGCAGAGCCGCGCGTCACCACCGCCGTTAACAGCAAAATATTAAACACGAACACAATGCGCCACTGACTGTTCCCGGCCAGCAGTTTTAAATCGGTGAGCATGGAGCCCGAAGTATCATTGCGTGGAGAATAACGCTCGCGGGTCATCAGGAAACAGCAGAAGAACAGCACAATTCCCAGCAGGCCCATCAGGCTCATGGCATAGAAATAGCCTTTCTGCACGTTGCCCTGGCCTAACAATGAGACCAGCGGCAGGGCGATAACCGTCACAATCAACCCGCCGATAAACGACAGGCCAAAGCGCCACGACTGCAGAGAGTGACGCTCGCGCGGGTCTAACGTCAGCGCGCCGGGCATGGCGCAGTAAGGCACGTTAATCGCGGAGTAAATCAGGCTTAAAATCGCGTAGGTCACGCAGGCATAAATGATTTTTGCCGTCGGCCCAACGTCCGGCACATAGAAGGTAATCAGGCAGCTCACGCCAAACGGGATGGCAAACCACAGCAACCAGGGACGGAAACGTCCGTGACGCGTTTGGGTGCGATCGACCAGTGCGCCAATGCACGGGTCGACAAATGCATCGACCACGCGCACCACTAAAAACATGGTGCCCATAATCGCGGCGGGCAGGCCAAAAACGTCCGTATAAAAATAAGCGAGAAATAACGTTGCCGTTTGCCAGACCAGCGCGCTGGCCATATCGCCTAAGCCATAGCCTATTTTATCTTTGGTACGCAATACAGAGGAGAGTGTCATTGTTATTTGCCTTTTTATCAGGTTAAAACGTATTTCAACCAGTTGCGCATCATCTGAAGGGAAATGCGCAGTAAGGCTCAAGTATTAGCAACGGTTTGCGCGCTAACAATTGTCTAAATTGACAGACAAATTATGATATTTGGTTTTTTACTTTATTTGTGATGGGGAGCAAATAAGAAATGAAATAAAAAAGGCGAGGAATAATATCCTCGCCTTTTCGGGTCAACGTGGCGTTACTTGTTCAGTTCAGCCAGGCTCAGCCAGGTTTGCACCACGGTGTCCGGGTTCAGGGACAGGCTATCAATCCCCTCTTCCATCAGCCATGCGGCAAAGTCTTCATGGTCGGATGGACCCTGACCACAAATCCCGACGTATTTACCCTGCTTCTTCGCCGCGCGGATGGACATCGAGAGCAGCGCTTTCACCGCCTCGTTGCGCTCGTCGAACAGTTCGGAAACCACGCCGGAGTCGCGGTCCAGACCCAGCGTCAGCTGCGTCATGTCGTTCGAGCCGATAGAGAAGCCGTCGAAGTGCTCGAGGAACTGCTCGGCCAGCAGGGCGTTGGACGGGATTTCACACATCATGATGATCTTCAGCCCGTTCTCGCCGCGCTTCAGCCCCTGACGCGCCAGCTCGTCCACAACGGCTTTCGCCTGATCCACGGTACGCACGAACGGGATCATGATCTCCACGTTGGTCAGCCCCATGTCGTTGCGCACGCGTTTCACCGCCTCACACTCCAGCGCGAAGCAGTCGCGGAAGCTGTCGGCAACGTAGCGTCCGGCCCCGCGGAAGCCCAGCATCGGGTTCTCTTCTTCCGGCTCGTAGCGCTCGCCGCCTACCAGATTGGCGTATTCGTTAGACTTAAAGTCAGACAGACGCACGATCACGCGTTTCGGATAGAAGGCAGCGCCCAGCGTCGCGATCCCTTCGGTCAGACGGCCGACGTAGAACTCTTTCGGTGAGTCGTAGCCTTTCATCATCTCGCGGATTTCGTTCTGCAGCTTCGGATCCTGATCGTCAAACTCCAACAGCGCACGCGGGTGAACGCCGATCATACGGTTGATGATAAATTCCAGACGCGCCAGGCCAACGCCTTCGTTCGGCAGGCAGGCGAAGTCAAACGCGCGGTCCGGGTTACCGACGTTCATCATGATCTTCAGCGGCAGGTCCGGCATGGTATCTACGCTCGAGCTCTTCACGCTGAAGTCGAGAATATCGGCGTACACGTAGCCGGTATCGCCTTCGGCACAGGAGACGGTAACGTTCTGCCCGTCCTTCATGCGCTCGGTGGCGTCACCGCAGCCGACAACCGCAGGAATACCCAGCTCGCGGGCAATGATCGCCGCGTGACAGGTACGACCTCCGCGGTTGGTGACGATAGCCGCCGCTTTCTTCATGATCGGTTCCCAGTCCGGGTCGGTCATGTCGGTTACCAGCACGTCGCCTGGCTCAATACGGTTCATCTCGCTGATGTCGTGGATCACTTTGACCGGACCGGCACCGATGCGGTGACCGATGGCACGACCTTCCGCCACGATTTTGCCCTGCGCGTGCAGCGTATAACGCTCCATCACCTGACCGCGTGAGCGAACGGTTTCCGGACGCGCCTGCACGATAAACAGCTTACCGGTGTTACCGTCTTTCGCCCATTCGATGTCCATCGGACGGCCGTAGTGTTTTTCAATCTGCACCGCCTGCTTCGCCAGTTCCTGCACTTCGGCATCGGTCAGGGAGAAGCGGTCACGCTGCTCCTGCGGTACATCTTCAATTTTAACCTGCTTGCCATGCTCCTGGGTTGGGGCATAGATCATGCGGATTTTTTTCGAGCCCATGGTCCGGCGCACCACCGACGGACGGCCAGCGGCCAGCGTAGGCTTGTGGACGTAGAATTCGTCAGGGTTTACCGCGCCCTGCACCACCATCTCACCCAGACCCCACGCGGAGGTGATAAATACCACCTGGTCGAAGCCGGATTCGGTATCAATGGAGAACATCACGCCGGATGAGCCCACGTCCGAGCGCACCATGCGCTGCACGCCAGCGGAGAGCGCCACGCCGCGGTGGTCGTAGCCCTGGTGCACGCGATAGGAGATGGCGCGGTCGTTGAACAGGGAAGCAAACACGTGCTTCACCGCCACCAGCACCGCATCGTAACCCTGGACGTTCAGGAAGGTTTCCTGCTGACCGGCAAACGAGGCGTCCGGCATATCTTCTGCGGTTGCAGAGGAACGCACGGCAAAGGAGGCCTGCGCATCGTCAGCAGAGAGCTGGTTATATGCGTCGTGAATGGCTTTTTCCAGTTCTGGCTGGAAAGGTGTGTCGATGATCCACTGGCGGATTTGCGCCCCGGCTTTGGCAAGCTCGGTAACGTCATCAATATCCGTTTTATCCAGCAGGTCGTAAATGCGCTGGTTAACACCGCTCTGGTCTAAAAACAGGTTAAAGGCATCGGCGGTGGTGGCAAACCCGTTCGGTACGGAGACACCCATAACCGACAGATTTGTAATCATTTCACCCAGGGAGGCATTTTTGCCCCCAACTCTGTCTACATCATTCATGCCGAGTTGGTTATACCAAAGCACCAGCGGTGACGAGCCATTGTTGGACATCGAAACAATCCTTTTGTGATATTTGATCGGAGTAAGTAACACCTGACTACGTATTTATACTGGCATATTTATTAGTGCTAAAAAAACGGTGAATCGTGTAAGCAATTTAAAATTTCAACTTTTCGGATACTTTCCCACCAGGCATTAACCCGATGATTCCTCTATATTCAGCCAGAAACCCCAAAAATAAAGTCGCTATTTGAAAAATGAAATCCACTTTTCAGGAAAATCAAAAACACCGTTTCATTTATAATTAAGATAAGTTCTTTGCTGTGTAATTTACTTTTTTAATTTATGCTTTCAGTCAATTAGGTCTCATATTCAGGGTGGATAAAATGGATAGTGCTGTCGATCGCCACGTTTTTTATATTTCTGATGGTACGGCGATCACCGCCGAGGTCCTGGGCCACGCGGTGATGTCGCAGTTTCCCGTATCGATTAACAGCATCACGCTGCCGTTTGTTGAAAACGAGAGCCGCGCCAAAGCGGTGAAGGACCAGATTGACGCCATCTACCAGCAGACCGGCGTCCGCCCGCTGGTGTTCTACTCTATCGTCATCCCCGAGATTCGCTCCATCATTCTGCAAAGTGAAGGCTTCTGTCAGGATATCGTGCAGGCGCTGGTGGCTCCGCTCCAGAGCGAGCTTAAGCTCGACCCGACCCCTATCGCCCACCGAACCCACGGGCTCAATCCCGGTAACCTGATCAAGTACGATGCACGTATTGCCGCTATTGATTACACACTCGCACACGATGATGGCATCTCCATGCGCAACCTTGACCAGGCGCAGGTGATCCTGCTTGGCGTGTCGCGCTGCGGCAAAACCCCGACCAGCCTCTATCTGGCGATGCAGTTTGGCATTCGCGCTGCAAACTACCCGTTTATCGCTGATGACATGGATAACCTGGTGCTGCCTGCCGCCCTTAAGCCGCTGCAGCACAAGCTGTTCGGCCTGACGATCAACCCGGAACGCCTTGCCGCCATCCGCGAAGAGCGCCGCGAGAACAGCCGCTACGCCTCCATGCGCCAGTGCCGGATGGAAGTCTCCGAAGTGGAAGCGCTGTACCGCAAAAACCAGATCCCGTGGCTGAACAGCACCAACTATTCGGTTGAAGAAATTGCCACCAAAATTCTCGACATCATGGGGCTTAATCGCCGCATGTACTAATATGCTAGTACAGTAACTCAGATTCAGGTATCATCATCTGCAACCACGGGGCGGTGTCGCCCCGAACTTGAAATCAGCAGGGATTGGTTTAAGGTGATGCCCATCACTTCCCGGTAGTCTGCCGATGAAGCAAAAATTTTCTGAGACATTCCATGAATAAAACCGATGAACTCCGCACTGCGCGCATTGACAGCCTGGTCACGCCGGCTGAACTGGCTCAGCGGCATCCTGTTTCCGCCGCCGTCGCGGAACACGTGACGGCTTCCCGTCGCCGCATTGAAAAAATCCTCAATGGTGAAGACAAACGTCTTCTGGTGGTGATTGGGCCTTGCTCCATCCACGATCTGGATGCCGCGATGGATTATGCAAAACGACTTCAGGGACTGCGGGATAAGTACCAGCATCGCCTTGAGATTGTGATGCGTACCTACTTTGAAAAACCGCGAACCGTGGTGGGCTGGAAGGGACTGATTTCCGACCCTGACCTCAACGGCAGCTATCGCGTTAACCACGGTATCGAGCTGGCGCGGAAGCTGCTTTTACAGGTCAACGAGCTGGGCGTTCCGACGGCGACCGAGTTTCTCGATATGGTGACCGGGCAGTTTATCGCCGACCTGATCAGCTGGGGCGCGATTGGCGCGCGCACTACAGAAAGCCAGATCCACCGTGAGATGGCCTCCGCCCTCTCCTGTCCGGTCGGCTTTAAAAACGGGACCGACGGCAACACCCGTATCGCGGTGGATGCCATCCGCGCTGCCCGTGCCAGCCACATGTTCCTGTCGCCGGATAAGAGCGGTCATATGACCATCTACCAGACCAGCGGTAACCCTTACGGCCATATCATTATGCGCGGCGGGAAGAAACCCAATTACCATGCAGAAGATATTGCGGCGGCCTGTGAAACGCTGGCCGAGTTCGACCTGCCGGAACATCTGGTGGTGGATTTCAGCCACGGCAACTGCCAGAAGCAGCATCGCCGCCAGCTGGACGTCTGCGATGAGATCTGCCAGCAGATCCGCAGCGGTTCCACCGCCGTGGCAGGCATTATGGCGGAAAGCTTCCTCAAAGAAGGCACGCAGAAAATCGTTGCCGGACAGCAGATGGTTTACGGCCAGTCGATCACCGACCCGTGCCTGAGCTGGGAAGACAGCGAACTGCTGCTGGAAAAGCTGGCAGCTGCGGTTGATTCTCGCTTCTGATGTTATTGTCGGGTGGCGCTGCGCTTACCCGACCTACAATCCGTGCCGTTGTAGGCCCGGTAAGGCGTAGCCGCCACCGGGCGTTCCATTGCACAAATTTGATCCCCTCACCCTTTTTTCACAAAAACGCTTGCCGTCAATTTGCAGTTTATTGATAATGATTATCATTGTTACATTGATTGCTATTTATATACATTATGTCACGTACGGATAACAGCGCGGCAACGCCAGCAAAAACATACACAGCGCCAGCCCCCGCCGAGCGTCGGATTGACAGCAAAACCCTCCTCGGCGATGAGGGACGGGTCATTATTGAGCATGACGGCCAGCGCTATCTTTTGCGCCAGACCCATGCCGGAAAACTGATCCTCACAAAATAAACAACACCTAAAAATACGCCAGCCACCCAGGTGATACCCAGGCAGCCAGCGCTTTTCACTTCTTATGGAGAGTTGCTATGCCACACCTGCCTTCCGCATCTTTACGTCCGTCACTTCTGGCGCTGACGATTGCCAGTACCCTGCCGGGCGTCGCGTTCGCCGCCACAGACGACATTACCGTCACCGCCACGGGCAACGCCCGCAGCGCCTTTGAAGCGCCCATGATGGTAAGCGTGATCGACGCCAGCGCGCCGGAGAAACAAACCGCCAGCTCAGCGGCCGACCTGCTGCGTAATGTCCCCGGTCTGACGCTGGACGGCACCGGACGCACCAACGGGCAGGACGTAAACCTGCGCGGCCATAACCGTCGCGGCGTGCTGGTGCTGGTTGACGGCGTGCGCCAGGGAACCGATACCGGCCACCTGAACAGCACCTTCCTCGACCCCGCGCTAATCAAACGTATCGAGGTGGTTCGCGGCCCTTCGGCCCTGCTGTACGGCAGCGGCGCGCTGGGCGGCGTGATCTCTTATGACACCGCCGAAGCCAACGATCTGCTCGAACCGGGTAAAAACAGCGGCTACCGCGTGTCTGGAACGAGCGCGACGGGCGATCGTAGCCTCGGGATGGGGGCCAGCGCCTACGGCCGCACCGATACGCTGGACGGTCTGGTCTCCTGGTCCAGCCGGGATCGCGGTGATATCCGCCAGAGCGACGGTGCAACCGCGCCTAACGACGAATCCATCAACAACATGCTGGCAAAAGGCAGCTGGAAACTCGACCCGGCCCAGACCCTGAGCGGCTCCCTGCGCTACTACAACAACGCCGCTCAGGAGCCGAAAAACCCGCAAACCATCGGGGCGGACAGCAGTAACCCGATGACCGACCGCTCAACCATCCAGCGCGATGCGCAGGTTGGCTACCGCATTGCTCCGGAAGGGTACGACTGGCTGAACGCCGACGCGAAGGTCTACTGGTCCGAAGCGCGCATTAATGCCCAGAACGTCGACGGCAGCGGTGAGTTTCGCAAGCAGACGACCAAAGGCGGCAAGCTGGAAAACCGCACCCGCCTGTTCAGCGACACCTTTGCAGCACACCTTCTGACCTACGGCGGGGAATACTATCGTCAGGAGCAGCATCCGGGCGGAGCAACCACCGGCTTCCCGGACGCGAAAATCGACTTCAGTTCCGGCTGGCTGCAGGACGAGATCACCCTGCGCGATCTACCAGTTACCCTGCTGGGCGGCACGCGCTATGACAACTACCGCGGCAGCAGCGACGGCTACAACGATGTGGATGCCGATAAGTGGTCATCCCGCGCCGGATTAACCGTCAGCCCAACCGACTGGCTGATGCTGTTTGGCTCTTACGCGCAGGCCTTCCGCGCGCCGACCATGGGCGAGATGTATAACGACGCCAAACACTTCTCCATTGGCCGCTTCTACACCAACTACTGGGTGCCAAACCCGAACCTGCGCCCGGAAACCAACGAAACGCAGGAGTTTGGTTTTGGCCTGCGCTTTGACGATCTGATGCTTGCCAACGATACGCTGGAGTTTAAAGCCAGCTATTTCGATACCAAAGCCAAAGACTATATCTCTACCACCGTCGATTTTGCCGCCGCGACCACCATGTCGTACAACGTCCCGAACGCAAAAATCTGGGGCTGGGATATGATGGCAAAATACTCTGCCGACCTCTTCAGCCTTGACCTGGCCTATAACCGCACGCGCGGGAAAGACACCGATACGGGCGAGTACATCTCCAGCATCAACCCGGACACCGTCACCAGCAAGCTGGACGTTCCGGTGGCGCAAAGCGGGTTCTCCGTCGGCTGGATCGGTACTTTTGTCGATCGCTCAACGCATATCAGCAGCAGCTACAGCAAGCAGCCGGGCTATGCGGTCAACGATTTCTACGTGAGCTACAAAGGCCGGGAGCGGCTCAAAGGCGTGACCACCACGCTGGTGCTGGGCAACGCCTTTGACAAAGCCTACTGGTCACCTCAGGGCATTCCGCAGGACGGTCGTAACGGCAAGATTTTCGTAAGCTATCAGTGGTAATTCCCTTCGGGGCCACTATTCAGAAGGAAGAGACAATGAATCACTACACGCGCTGGCTTGAGCTAAAAGAAGCCAATCCGGGTAAGTACGCGCGCGACGTCGCAGGGTTAATGAGCATCAGTGAAGCAGAGCTGACCTTTGCCCGCGTGGGTCACGACGCCTGGCGACTGCGCGGTGAAATCCGCGAGATCCTGGGCGCGCTGGAGGCGGTGGGCGAAACCAAGTGTATCTGCCGCAACGAATACGCCGTTCACGAACAGGTGGGGAGCTTCACCAACCAGCACCTGAACGGCCACGCCGGGCTGGTGCTGAATCCGCGCGCGCTGGATCTGCGCCTGTTCCTCAACCAGTGGGCGAGCGCGTTTCACATCAGCGAAACCACCGCCCGCGGCGAGCGACAGAGCATTCAGTTCTTCGACCACCAGGGCGATGCCCTGCTGAAGGTCTACGCCACGAATAACACCGACGTTTCCGCCTGGGGCGACGTGCTGACCCGCTTTATTTTTGCTGACAACCCGCCGCTTGAACTGAAGGCTGCCGATACCCCGGCTCACGCTGAAAACGCGGATGCTGCTCTCGTGGATAAAGAGTGGCGCGCCATGACCGACGTTCATCAGTTCTTCAGCCTGCTCAAGCGCCATAACCTCAGCCGCCAGCAGGCGTTTCGCCTGGTGGGTGGCGATCTGGCCTGCCGGGTAGAAAACACCGCACTGGCGCAGCTCCTGGAGACGGCGCGTCGGGACGGTAACGAAATCATGGTCTTCGTCGGCAACCGCGGCTGCGTGCAGATCTTCACCGGCGCGGTGGAAAAGCTGGTGCCGATGAAAGGCTGGCTGAACGTCTTTAACCCAACCTTTACCCTGCATCTGCTTGAAGGAACCATTGCGGAAACGTGGGTCACGCGCAAGCCGACAGCTGACGGGCATGTCACCAGCCTGGAGCTGTTTGCCGCCGACGGAACGCAAATCGCCCAGCTGTACGGCCAGCGTACGGAAGGCGAACCGGAGCAGAGCCAGTGGCGCAGCCAGATTGACGCCTTAACGGCGAAAGGGCTGGCCGCATGAAACCGTGGCTTGCCCTGCTCAGCGCCCTTCCCCTGCTGGCGTCTGCGGGGCCGCAGGAGAAAATCGTTACCCTCGGCGGCGACGTCACCGAGATTGTCTACGCTCTCGGCGCGGCGTCCTCGCTGGTGGCCCGCGACAGCACCAGCCAGTGGCCGCAGGCGGCGAATTTGCTGCCTGACGTGGGTTATCTGCGCCAGCTCAATGCGGAAGGGATCTTATCCATGCGCCCCACGCTGGTGCTGGCCAGCGCTCAGGCGCAGCCGTCTCTGGCGCTAAAGCAGGTTGAGCAAAGCCACGTCAGAGTGATCGCTGTTCCTGCCAGTAACGACCTGAGCGTCATTGACGAAAAGGTGCGGATCGTCGCTGAAGCGACGCACCGCGAGGCCGAGGGGGAGGTCCTGCGCAGCACGCTGCGCCAGGCGCTGTCGGCGCTTCCCGCGTCACCGCTCAATAAGCGGGTGCTGTTTATTCTTAACCACGGCGGGATGACCGCGATGGCCGCCGGGCAACAGACCGCCGCGGATGCTGCCATTCGTGCGGCGGGGCTGCAGAACGCGATGCAGGGGGTCACCCGCTATCAGCCGCTGTCTCAGGAAGGCACGATCGCCAGCCGACCCGATCTGGTGGTGATTTCTCAGGACGGTCTCAACGCCCTGGGCGGTGAAGCGAATCTGTGGACACTGCCCGGCCTGGCGCAAACTCCGGCGGGACGGAACAAGCAGGTGCTGGCGATTGACGATATGGCGCTGCTGGGCTTCAGCGTGCGAACGCCGGAAGCCATCCAGCAGCTGCGTGCCAAAGCGGAGCAGCTGCCCTGATGTCCCGGCGGATAGCCTTATCGTTATGGATGCTAACCGCGATCCTGACCATCATGACGCTCGCAGCGACCGGGGTTGGGGCATTACGCCTGCCGGTCAGCCTGCTGTGGAACAGCAGCGACGAGGCGCTGCGTCAGATCTGGCTAACGATCCGCCTGCCTCGCGTGCTGCTGGCGCTGGCGATCGGCGGTTCACTGGCGCTGGCGGGCTGCGTGATGCAGGGGCTGTTTCGCAATCCGCTGGCGGACCCGGGACTGCTCGGCATCAGCAGCGGCGCGGCGCTCGCCGTTGCGCTGTGGGTGGTGCTTCCGCTCTCGCTGCCTGCACTGGTGATGCTGTACGCCCCGATGCTGGCGGCGTTTCTCGGCGCGCTGGCCGCCACCTTCGTGATTTTCCTGCTCAGCCGACAGCGTGACGCCTCCCTGTCGCGCCTGCTGCTGGTGGGAATTGCCATCAACGCCCTGTGCGGCGCGGCCGTCGGGGTGCTGTCATGGCTCAGCAATGACGCCCAGCTTCGCCAGCTTTCACTCTGGGGAATGGGCAGCCTCGGCCAGGCGCAGTGGTCAATCCTGCTGGCCGTCGCATCGCTGATGGTCCCCACCGCGCTGGCGATCTGGCGTCTGGCAGGCGCCCTCAACCTGCTGCAGCTGGGCGACGAAGAGGCGCATTACCTCGGCGTGGAGGTTGCCGCCGTGCAGCGGATCCTGCTGCTGTGCAGCGCCCTGCTGGTGGCCGCCGCCGTTGCGGTCAGCGGCGTGATCGGTTTTGTTGGGCTGGTGGTGCCGCACCTGGTGCGCATGTGGCTGGGAGCCGACCATCGCGCCGTGCTCCCCGGCTCGGTGCTGGCCGGCGCGCTGCTCCTGCTGGTTGCCGATACGCTGGCGCGCAGCCTGGTCGCCCCGGCGGAAATGCCGGTCGGCTTATTGACCAGCCTTCTCGGCGCGCCGTGGTTTCTGTGGCTTATCTTTCGTCGCGGAGGTGCGCATGGCTGAACGCTATTGTGCAGAAAACCTTG
The DNA here is from genome assembly GCF_043974075.1 of Enterobacter sp. ECC-019. Taxonomy (NCBI): domain Bacteria; kingdom Pseudomonadati; phylum Pseudomonadota; class Gammaproteobacteria; order Enterobacterales; family Enterobacteriaceae; genus Enterobacter; species Enterobacter sp. ECC-019. Next base: position 2,657,654 of record NZ_CP143759.1, on the reverse strand, counting down.
TTTTTCGCGCCGGACAACGCACGCTGATTAACGACGTGTCGCTGACCTTATCTCAGGGCGAGCTGGTGGCGCTGATTGGCCCCAACGGCGCCGGGAAATCAACGCTGTTGCGGCTGCTGACCGGCTATCTTAAACCTGCGGGCGGACGGTGCAGCCTGGCGGGTACATCGCTTGCGGCCTGGCAGCCGGACAGGCTCTCCCGCTACCGGGCGGTAATGCGCCAGAACACGCAGCTCGGATTTGACTGGCCGGTTGAGGCGGTCGTCGGCATGGGGCGAGCGCCCTGGACCCGCACACCTGAAGTGTCGGTTATTGAGGAGGTCATGGCCGTCACCGGCTGTTTACCGCTGGCGGGCAGGCAGTTTGCCGCACTCTCCGGCGGCGAGCAGCAGCGCATTCAGCTCGCCCGCGCGCTGGCTCAGCTCTGGTGCGACGGTGCGCCGCGCGGCTGGCTGTTCCTGGATGAACCCACCTCTGCGCTGGATCTCTATCACCAGCAGCATCTCCTGCGCCTGCTGAAATCCCTGACCCGTCGGGGACATCTGCACGTTTGCGCGGTGCTGCACGACCTTAATCTGGCGGCGCTGTGGGCGGACCGCATCCTGCTGCTGCATGGCGGCACAATCGTGTCCCAGGGAGAACCGGAAACCGTTTTGCAGGCCGACGCGCTGACGCGCTGGTACGGCGCGCAGGTTATCGTCGGCAGGCATCCGGCTCACGCCGCGCCGCAGGTGTTTCTCGCTCCCTGATTGGGCTGGTAAAAATCTTTCAGGGTTTCCAGCAGAGCATGCGCCGCCTTAGAGAGCTGCGTGTGCCCTGGATGGATCACCCCGATACACTTTTCAATGGGCGGGCTGTCCAGCGGAATACAGACCGCGCCCAGCGACGCCATCTGTGTCTCGCACAGCGCCGGAACGGCGCTGCCGCCCAGACCACTCGCGACCATTCGCCCGACCGTCACCAGTTGATGGCTTTCCAGCGCGACGTCCAGCTTTCTGCCGCTTCGCGCCAGCTCCTCTTCCATCATCAGACGCACCGCAGAGGGGCGCTGCAGGGTGATGAAATCCAGCGTCAGCAGCTCTTCCCACGTCAGGCGCTTTTTGCCCGCCAGCGAGGAGTCTTTCGGCACAATGGCAACAAACCTGTCGAGGCCCAGCGGGGTAAACAGCAGGTTGTGCGTCGGCGCGGGCTCAAAGGCGATGCCCATCTCGACCCGCCCTTCCCGCACCATCTCAATCACCTGCTCGTTAATAACGTCATGCACGGTGACGTTGACCCCGGCATGACGATCGCGAAACGCCTTTAGCACCTCGGGCAGGACATTCGCGGCAAACGACGGCATGGCGGCGACCGAGATTTTACCGCGCTGCAGGGTAAAGCACTGATGCATCGCCTCTTCGACGTTATCCCAGTCGGCTAGCAGCTGGCGCGCCATGGGCAAAAACGTCTCTCCCTCCTGCGTCAGCGCGACCTTACGCGTGCTCCGCTGCAGCAGCGGTCCGCCGAGCGTGTCCTCCAGCGATTTAATGGTCAGGCTCAGGGCCGGCTGGGAAAGATTCAGCCGTTCGCTGGCGTGCGCGAAATTCAGAGTGTGAGCTACCGCTAAAAACGCGCGTAACTGTTTGACACTCATTCTCATTTTTCATCCTGTTAACTAATTGAAAAAATTTAGTTAACAGGAAATTAATAAAAAAACCAAATGAGTGGGTCACAAATTCAAAATTAACAAATGAGTCGTCGCCCCTAATGATACCGGCACGGTTAACGGGAGGGATGACTATGGCGGGACTGGATAAGCGCGTCGGCAGCTATGCGCAGGCGCTGGATGGGCTGACGGACGGGATGACCCTGCTGGCGGGCGGCTTTGGCCTGTGCGGGATTCCGGAGAACCTGATTGCAGAGGTCAGACGCCGTCAGGTGAAAGATCTGACGGTGGTATCAAACAACTGCGGCGTGGACGGTTTCGGTCTCGGGCTACTGCTCGAAACGCGGCAGGTTCGCAAAGTGGTGGCCTCTTACGTCGGCGAGAACGCGCTGTTCGAGCGGCAGGTGCTGAGCGGCGAACTGGAGATTGAACTCACGCCTCAGGGCACGCTGGCGGAAAAGGTGCGCGCGGGCGGCGCGGGCATTCCGGCATTTTACACGGCCACCGGCTACGGCACGCCCGTGGCTGTCGGCAAAGACGTGCGCCAGTTTGCGGGGAAGCACTACATCCTTGAAGAGGCCATTACCGGTGATTTTGCGCTCATTAAGGGCTGGAAAGCGGACTGGTACGGCAACGTTGTCTATCGCCATACCGCGCAAAACTTTAATCCGCTGATGGCCACGGCGGGCCGGATAACGGTCGTCGAGGTGGAAGAGATTGTTCCCCCGGGCGAGCTGCCCCCGTCGGCCATTCATACCCCGGGAATTTACGTCGACAGGCTGATTGTCGGCCAGTTTGAAAAACGCATTGAACAGCGCACGCTGCGCGCGGAAGGAGTGTGACGATGTTAACCCGTGAACAGATGGCCATGCGCGTCGCCCGCGAGCTGCGCGACGGTTACTACGTCAACCTGGGGATCGGCATCCCTACCCTGGTAGCGAACTACATTCCGGACGGGATGGACGTGATGCTCCAGTCGGAAAACGGGCTACTGGGGATGGGGGCCTTTCCTGACGAGCAGAGCCTTGACGCCGACATGATCAACGCCGGTAAACAGACCGTGACCGCGCGGACAGGTGCGGCCATTTTCGACTCGGCCCAGTCGTTTGCCATGATCCGCGGCGGTCATGTCGACCTGACCGTGCTGGGCGCGTTTGAAGTGGACGTCGAGGGCAATATCGCCTCGTGGATGATCCCCGGAAAGATGGTGAAGGGCATGGGCGGCGCGATGGATCTTGTCGCCGGGGCGCAGAACATCATTGTGGTGATGACCCACGCGTCAAAAAGCGGCGAGTCAAAGCTGCTGCCGCGCTGCACGCTGCCGCTCACGGGCGCGGGCTGCATCCGCCGGGTCTTAACCGACCTCGCGTTGCTTGAGATCGCGGACGGCGCGTTCATCCTGCGGGAATACGCTCCCGGCGTCAGTATCGACGAAATTGCGGCTAAAACGGCCGGGAAACTGACCGTGGCGGACGACGTTCGCGAGATGCGCTTCAACTGAGGACTCACGATGAAAGAGGTCATGATTGTCGGGGCAACGCGAACCCCTATTGGCAGTTTTCGCGGATCGCTATCGTCCCTTTCGGCGGTTGAGCTGGGAGCCGTCGCGGTGCGGCATCTGCTGGAGAACAGCGGTCTTAGCGCAGAACAGGTAGGTGAACTGATTTTCGGACAGGTGCTGACGGCCGGGTGCGGACAAAACCCTGCGCGCCAGACGGCCATCACCGTCGGATTGCCCGTCAGCACACCGGCGACAACGGTCAACCTGGTATGCGGCGCGGGCTTAAAAGCGGTGCAGCTCGCCGCGCAGGCGATCCACTGCGGCGACGCGGATGTGGTTATCGCAGGCGGTCAGGAGAGCATGAGCAGCGCCCCTTATCTGCTGAACGGGGCGCGGTCAGGGCTGCGTTTTGGCCATACGGGCCTGCAGGACAGCATGATTACCGACGGTCTGTGGGACGCGTTCAACGATTACCACATGGGGATCACCGCTGAAAACGTCGCCCGTGAGAATGACATTTCCCGCGCGCAGCAGGACGCCTTTGCCGCCCGGTCGCAGCACAAAGCGGCCTCCGCCATCGAAGCGGGTCGCTTTGACGACGAGATTGCGCCGGTGACGGTGCAGCAGGGTAAAAAACCGCCGCTTATCGTCAGCCGTGACGAACAGCCCCGTCCAGGCACTACCGCTGAGCAGTTGGCGCAGCTACGCCCCGCCTTTTTGCAGGTGGAAGGCACGGTCACGGCCGGAAATGCGTCAACGCTCAACGACGGTGCCGCTGCGGTGCTGCTGATGAGCGGCGAAAAGGCGCGGGAGAGCGGTTTGCCCATTCTCGGTCGCATCGTCAGCTACGCCGTGACGGGCGTTGATCCGTCGGTGATGGGTATCGGACCGGTCAGCGCCTGCCGGACGGCGCTGGCTCGGGCGGGCTGGACGCTGGATGACGTGGACCTTATTGAAGCCAATGAAGCCTTTGCAGCCCAGGCGCTGGCGGTGGGCAAGCAGCTCGGCTGGGATGAACGCAAGGTGAACGTTAACGGCGGCGCTATCGCCCTGGGTCATCCGATTGGCGCCTCCGGCTGCCGTATTCTCGTAACGCTGCTGTACGAAATGCAGCGCCGTGACGTCAAAAAAGGGCTCGTCACCCTGTGCGTAGGCGGCGGGCAAGGCATCGCCCTGACCGTCGAGCGTTAAGCCTCTCGTTGGTACCCGAATAATAATTAAAGTGAGGAGTCGTAATGAGCGTGTTAATTGCCCTGGCGGCGCTGGCGCTGCTGATGCTGGCGGCCTATCGCGGATACAGCGTTATTTTGTTTGCGCCGATTGCGGCGCTCGGCGCCGTGCTGCTGACCGATCCGGGCGCCGTCGGCCCGACGTTTACCGGCCTGTTTATGGAAAAGATGGTGGGCTTCGTTAAGCTCTACTTCCCGGTGTTCCTGCTGGGGGCGGTGTTTGGCAAGCTGATTGAGCTTTCCGGTTTCTCGCGGGCCATCGTCGCCGCCGCGATCCAGATCCTCGGTCGTCGCCACGCCATTCCGGTGATTGTCCTGGTGTGCGCGTTGTTAACCTACGGCGGCGTGTCGCTGTTCGTGGTGGCGTTTGCGGTTTACCCTTTCGCCGCGGAGCTGTTCCGCCAGAGCGGCATCCCCAAGCGGCTGATCCCGGCCACCGTGGCGCTGGGGGCATTCTCGTTTACCATGGACGCCCTGCCCGGCACGCCGCAGATCCAGAATATCATCCCCACCAGCTTTTTTGGCACAAACGCCTGGGCCGCGCCGTGGCTGGGGCTTATCGGCTCTCTGTTTATTATCGTCTTTGGCCTGCTCTGGCTGGAGCGCCAGCGTCGTAAGGCGTTCAATAACAACGAAGGTTACGGCACGGATCTGAAAAATGAGCCCGAAACGCCGGATAACATTAACCTTCCGCATCCGCTGATTGCTATCTCCCCGCTGCTGGTGGTGGGCATATTGAACCTGCTGTTTACCCGCTGGATCCCCGGCTGGTACGGCACGACCCACGAGCTTACTCTGCCAGGCCTGGCGAAACCGATTGTGACCGAGGTGGGCAAGATCACCGCCATCTGGGCCGTGGAAGCGGCGCTGATCTCCGGTATCGTGCTGGTGCTGATTTTTGGCTTTCGCAATATCCGGGGGCGTCTGGCTGAAGGCAGCCGGACCGCGGTGAGCGGTGCCATTCTGGCGGCGATGAATACCGCCTCGGAGTACGGTTTCGGCGCGGTTATCGCCGCCCTACCCGGGTTCCTGGTGTTATCCAAAGCGCTGGCAGCTATCCCGAATCCACTGCTGAATGAGGCCATCAGCGTGACGGTGCTTGCGGGGATCACCGGCTCAGCGTCCGGCGGGATGAGTATTGCCCTCGCCGCCATGGCCGACTCCTTTGTCGCCGCCGCCCACGCCGCCAATATCCCGCTTGAGGTGCTGCACCGCGTGGCCTCAATGGCGAGCGGGGGGATGGATACCCTACCCCATAACGGCGCGGTGATTACCCTGCTAGCGATTACCGGCCTGAGCCATCGCCAGGCCTACGGCGGCATTTTCGCTATCACCATCATTAAAAGTCTGGCAGTGCTTTTTGTCATTGCCGTGTTCTATCTGACCGGCATTGTGTAAGGAGAGAAAGATGAATCTGAACGGTAAGACCGCACTGGTGACAGGCTCGACCAGCGGCATTGGGCTGGGGATCGCCCGCGTGCTGGCGAAGGCCGGGGCACAGCTGATCCTCAACGGTTTCGGCGACAGCGAATCAGCTAGAGATGAGATTGCGCAACTGGGCAAAAAGCCGGGCTATCACGATGCGGACCTGCGTGACGTGCTGCAAATTGAAGCCATGATGCGCTACGCCGAATTGCAGTTTGGCGGCGTGGACATTCTTGTCAACAACGCCGGGATACAGCATGTCGCCCCGGTTGACGCGTTTCCGGTGGAGAAATGGAACGACATTATCGCCATCAATCTCTCCTCAGTATTTCACACCAGCCGGCTGGCGCTGCCCGCCATGCGCGAGAAAAACTGGGGGCGCATCATTAATATCGCCTCGGTTCACGGGCTGGTCGCGTCAAAAGAGAAGTCAGCCTACGTGGCCGCCAAGCATGGCGTAGTGGGCTTTACGAAATCGCTGGCGCTGGAAACCGCCCGCACAGGTGTTACCGCCAATACCATCTGCCCAGGCTGGGTACTGACGCCGCTGGTGCAACAGCAAATTGATAAGCGCATCGCGGATGGCGTGCCGCCGGAGCAGGCGCGCGATCTGCTCCTTGCAGAGAAACAGCCTTCGGGCGAGTTTGTCACCCCTGAGCAACTGGGTGAACTGGCGCTGTTTTTGTGCAGCGACAGCGCCGTGAACGTTCGCGGCGCCGCGTGGAATATGGATGGCGGATGGGTTGCGCAGTGATTTCCAGGCCGGGTGAAGCAACGCCGCCACCCGGCAAAAAACGCTAGCTTGAGCAGCTGATCTCCAGCCGTTTGCCCCAGTCAGGCGGGCGGTTGACGTAGTCATCATCCCGGTCGGCAAACGGCGTGCGCAACGCCACGTGCAGACGGTGTAACTCGTCGTACTCGCCCTGTTCTGCCTGCTCAATCGCCCGCTGCGCCAGCCAGTTGCGCAATACCATCGCGGGATTCGTCGCGTTCATCTGCGTCTGTCGGACAGCGTCATCCACCTGCTCCTGCTGCAGCCGAGTGCGGTACTGCGCAAACCAGTCGTCAAACGCCTGCCTGTCAATAAACTCGTCGCGCAGCGGGGAGGCCGCGCTGTTTTGCTCCGTCTGGCTCAACATCCGGAAGGTACGGGTATAATCGCTGGCCTCACGCGCCATCAGGGCAAACAGGCCATTGAGGATGTCGTTATCGCCCCTCTCCTGCGTCATCAGTCCCAGCTTATTGCGCATCAGCGTGCCATATTCCCGCAGCAATATGTCCTGATAGCTGTCAAGCGCATCATTGAGGGCATCAACGTCGATAAACGGCGACAGGGTTTGCGCAAGCCGCTGCAGGTTCCACAGGCCAACCGCTGGCTGATTGTCAAAGCTGTAACGTCCCTGATAGTCGGAGTGGTTGCAGATATAGCCAGGCTGGTAATCGTCCAGGAAACCAAACGGACCGTAATCTAAGGTCAGCCCGAGGATCGACATGTTGTCCGTATTCATCACGCCATGGGCAAAACCTACCGTTTGCCAGCGGGCAATCAGGGCTGCGGTTCGGGCAACCACATCCCTGAACCAGAGAACGTATTTATCCGCCTCGTCCTGCAAATGCGCCCAGTGGTGACGAATGGCAAAGTCAGCCAGCTGGCGAACCTTGTCCGGCTCGCGGCGATAGTAAAAGTGCTCAAAATGGCCGAAGCGCAGATGGCTTTGCGCGATGCGCATCAGCATTGCCCCCTTTTCTACCGTTTCGCGCACTATCGGTGTATCGCTGGTGACAATCGACAGCGCGCGGGTGGTTGGGATCCCCAGGGCATGCATCGCTTCGGACGCCAGGCTCTCGCGAATCGTTGAACGCAGTACCGCGCGCCCGTCGCCCATTCGCGACCAGGGAGTAAGGCCTGCACCTTTCAGGTGCCAGTCAACCGTCTCCCCGTTGGGAAGCTGTTGTTCACCGAGCAGGATCCCCCTGCCGTCGCCCAGCTGTCCCGCCCAGACGCCAAACTGATGTCCGCTATAGACCTGAGCCAGAGGTTGCATACCGGCGAGAAGCGTTTCACCGCCCCAGACGCCTGCGCCCTCTGAACCCTGAAACAGCTCAGGCGGAATGGCCAGCTCTTCTGCCAGCAAATCGTTATGCCAGATAAGGCGTGAATTTTGTAACGGTGTCGGTTTGAGCGCGGTGTAAAAGCCAGGCAACTCGTCGTGCCAGTGAGCAGTAAAAGACAGGGTCATAGGTCCTCCTGCTTTTAGTGTAGAGGGTTTACCCGGACTTAAACACGGGCGAAAGCAAGGGTTATCGCTGCTGAACCAGCGTTGTGACGTGTTCTGCAGTGACGGCTGGCCAGAGTGCCCCCTGCATTGCGCCAAAATTGAAGGATAAAACGCGTTGCAACAGGCTGTGGTCGTCAATGCCCGAGACGATCACTGACTGGCAGTGCGGCGTGATTTGCCAGAGGATGGCGCGCATAAAAGGCTCAAAAGAGAGCTCCGGGGCACGCTGCTGAATGAAGCCTTTATCAAGGATGACCCGTTTAAATAGTCCATCATAGACCGCTTTGAGCGATGCGGCACCTGCGCCAAAGTTTGCCAGAACCAACGGGAAATGGATTGCCATTCTCGCCAGCTGCAGGTCGTCCTTTCCATTATTTAAACCTGGATAATTCTCATTAACAGTAAACTCAAGAAACGGATAACGCTCAAGGATTGAAACAGCGTTTCCATTACTTAATAAAAATTCAACTATTGCAGGTGTAATATTGATCCATGCAATTAACTGATGCTGAATAAAAAACAGTTTACAGGTATCAAGCAATTGCAGTTTTTCGTTAAACAGCGCTAACTCTTCAGCCGCTGAAAGCCGAGGGATAACAAGCTCAGTGGGGATCCGCACATCGCTGCCGACGCCAGTAAAGTTAACCAGAATTTCTAAACCTTTAAGCTCACCTGCGCTATTACGGGCAGGCAGAAGCAGCAGTTCAGACTGGTAAGCATTATCTAGCGTAATAATCATTGCACTCGCCCCGCATTAAAGATGAGAGAGGACATCCTGGAGCAATTGCCGACACAATTCCACTGTCTTGATTTTAATAAGATTAATTTCATTAGTTCCGTATTAATTTTCAGATTTATCCCTGAATCTAAAATAATTTTATCCTGGTTGCAGAATAATAGCCAGTTTTAGATAAAACAGACACATGCAGGATTCACTAATTTTAGGCAAATTTAACTTTAAGCATCTTATTTGAGAAAAACGGCATGGTTTATTACTTACCATGCCGTCATAAGAGAAGGATCCGACAAAGACTATATACGTCGTGCCTGCCAGAAATTTTTACGCCAGTAAACATTATCAAGAGAAGAGCGCATCACCCCGCGGCTGGTCGACGCGTGAATAAACTGATTGTCTGTATCATATATCCCCACATGAAGACCGCTTTCACCCGATCCGGTTTTGAAGAAAACCAGGTCCCCGGGCAGAAGATCGTCTTTATCAATTTCAGTGCCTATTTCTGCCTGTTTGCGCGTTTCACGCGGAAGCTGTAAATCAAACTTATCGCGAAACGTCATCAGAACGAAGCCGGAGCAATCTACGCCGCCGCGGCTCATGCCCCCGTAGCGATAAGGTGTGCCGCGCCAGTTGCTCAGCTGATCGTTAAGGCTGGCAATAACGGTGATCGAATCTGAAAGCCGTGGGTTAGGCGGCGGCGCACGATGGCTACTGCATCCCGCAAGAAAGAGCGCTGCCATCAGGAGAAACCAGAATCGCATTTCAGACGAATCCTCTGCTTTTTTTGTTCTTTTCGTAATTTAGCGTGCAATTGTGCTAAGAGGCAAGAAACGGTTACGCCTGCCCGGTAGAAATCAGCATCTTATGTCCCTCTATATCCAGCCTGCGGAACGACATGTTGTACGCGCGGGCAAGATGGGGCGGCGTAAGAACCCGATCCCGCGCACCGCTGGCGAGCATCTTTCCCTTCGACAGCAGCCACACCCGGTGGGCATGACGCAGGGTGTGGTTGAGGTCATGGCTACTCATCACCACGGCGATACCTTTTCGGCTCAGGGCGCTTAGCAGCGTATCCAGTGCCGCCTGCTGCGCCACGTCCAGACCGCTCATGGGTTCATCGAGAAGCAGCATCCGCCCGTGAGGATTGCCTGCCGGGTGGATCTGAAGGATGACCGCCGCCAGGCGCACCCGCTGCCACTCTCCGCCGGAAAGCTGGCTGGCGTGCCGGGACAGTTTATCTTCGAGCCCGAGCGCCGCGGCCACGTCCGTCAGCAGTGACGTTTGTTGTTTGTCGTGCAAATGCAGCATCAGATAGTGCCAGACCGGCATCGCAAAGGGTGGCATCTGCTGCTGCACGAGGTAACTGCGCCGATGCGCCAGCGAGACCGGAGACCAGTCGGCGAGCGTATGCTCCAGCAGCGTTATCTGCCCTTCTCCGTCGGTCATGCCTGCCATCCGAGCCAGCAGCGTGCTCTTCCCCGCACCGTTTGGCCCGACAAGATGCAGGATTTCGCCCGCATTGACGGTATCGGTTATCGGCTCCAGACGTCCCCTCTCGGCAACGTCCGTGAGCTGCATCAGCAACGACATTATTTCGCCAGCGCCAGCTTGATCGATTCCATGACGATCGGATCCTCAGGGGTCATATCCGGCGAAAAACGCTGAACGACCTGGCCGTCGCGGCCAATCAGGAATTTTTCAAAATTCCACAGGATATCGTCCGGGTAAAGCGGCGCGCGGCCTTTGCTGGCCATGCGTTCATAAAAACCGCTTCCTTCCGGCGCAACGGCCTTCGGCGCGGCAGCGATCAGCTTCGCATACAGCGGATGGCGGTCTTCACCGTTGACATCGATTTTGCTGAACATCGGGAACGTCACGCCATAGGTGGTGCTGCAGAAGGTTTTAATCTCCTCTTCGCTGCCTGGCTCCTGGCCGAGGAACTGGTTGCACGGGAAGCCCAGCACGGTGAAGCCGTCTTTCTCCCAGGCCTTCTGAATGTTTTCCAGTTGCTCGTACTGCGGCGTCAGGCCACATTTGGATGCCACGTTGACGATAAGCAACACGTTGCCTTTGTAGCCTTCCAGCGTGGTTTTCTCGCCGTCAATGGTGGTCACTTCGGTATTCAGGATAGTTGACTGCATAGCATTCCCTCAGGTTGTCTTACGGCTAGTTGATTTAACGTCCAGCTTTTAATAGTAGCCAGATAAATACCGGCGCGCCCAGCGTGGCGGTCACCACGCCAATCGGCAGCTCTGCGGCCGTCAGGGCAAGCCGGGCGATGATATCGGCCACCAGCAGCGTGACGGCCCCGGCAACCGCCGAAGCCGGAAGCAGGGTCCGATGGTCCGTGAGGCCACACAGACGCAGCATGTGCGGAATAACCAGCCCGATAAAACCGATCGCGCCCGCCAGAGCCACGCTGACGCCGACCAGCCAGCCAATGACGATCACCAGCACATTACGCCAGAACCCAATCGGCATGCCGAGCTGGCGGGCAGAGGTTTCACCCAGCGCGAGCATATTCAGCGGCTGCGCCTGCAGGGCAGCCCACACGATGACCGGTACCAGCAGCGCCATCAGCCAGCCCTGGTGCCAGTCAACGCCCCCAAAGCCGCCCATCATCCAGTACATTAGCTGACGCAAGTCAAAGGAGGTTGAAAAGTAGACCGCCCAGGTCATCAACGCGCTACAGATGATCCCCAGCGCTACGCCGGCAAGCAGCAGACGGCTGGTCGATAAGTGCCGTCTGGCGAAGCGAAGAAGGATTGCTGTGATCAGTAATGCGCCGAGAATAGCGCTCAGGCTAATACTCCATCCGGAGAGTTCTCCCCCGCCCAGCATCACCGCCGCAATCAGACCCACGCCAGCGCCGTTCGACACGCCGAGCAGCCCGGGCTCCGCCAGAGGGTTATCAAACAATGCCTGCATAATGGTGCCGCACAGCGCCAGCGCGGCGCCCACAAGAACCACTGCGACGGTGCGCGGCAGGCGAATTTGCCAGACAAAGAGCTGCCCGTCCGGCCCCCACCAGCTTTCAGGCCCTATCCATCGGTCCCCGGCGCAGAGGCTCACGGCCGCGGCGACAATGAGCAACAGCACCAGCAAAAGCAGGCGACGCTTATCGGAACGGTGCTGGCGATGGGCATAATCAAGCATGTGTACGGTTTTAGTAACGTGAGATGTAATTGATTTTACGGCGGGTTTGCCGGAGAGCGCAAAGAAAAAAGGCCGCGTGGGCGGCCTTTTTAGTTAGTTCATATTACTCTGCTTTGGGCGTTGCGTTTTCGACACGGCTTTTTAACTTCTGGCCGGGTCTGAAGGTCACCACGCGGCGGGCTGTAATGGGAATATCTTCCCCCGTCTTCGGGTTGCGGCCCGGACGTTGGTTTTTGTCTCGCAAATCAAAATTGCCAAAACCGGAGAGTTTTACCTGCTCACCATTTTCCAGAGCACGACGGATCTCTTCGAAAAACAGCTCTACCAGCTCTTTGGCATCCCGTTTGCTAAGCCCAAGCTTATCAAACAGATATTCTGACATTTCAGCTTTTGTAAGCGCCATAGGTTCAATCCCTCAATGATGCCTGGAATCGCTCTTTTAATGCCTCTACACATTTGGCGACGGTAGCGGCAATCTCCTCTTCTTCGAGTGTACGGCTGGTATCCTGAAGGATAAGGCTAATAGCGAGGCTCTTGAAACCTTCTGCTACGCCCTTGCCGCGGTACACGTCAAATAAGTTTACGCCAACTACCTGATTTACGCCAACTTTCTTACATTCGGCCAAAATATCTGCTGCGGGCACGTTTTCAGCGACGACAATCGCGATATCACGGCGGTTCGCCGGGAAGCGTGATACGTCCTGCGCCTGAGGAATGACGCGGTCTGCGACCGGGTTCCACTCCAGCTCGAACACGATGGTACGGCCATTCAGGTCCAGCTTACGCTCCAGCTCCGGATGAACAACTCCAATAAAACCAACGCGTTTACCGTCTAAATAAATCGCCGCGCTCTGGCCCGGATGCAGGGCTGGATTCGCTTCTGCGCGGAATTCAATTTCAGATAATTTACCGGTCAGATCCAGAATTGCTTCCAGATCGCCCTTCATATCGTAGAAATCAACCGTGCCTTTTGCCAGGTCCCAGTGCTCTTCATAGCGGTTACCGCTGATGGCACCAGCCAGCATGAGATCCTGACGGATGCCTAAATTTGCCTGATTATCCGGTACAAAGCGCAAACCGCTTTCGAAAATTCGCACGCGGTTTTGCTGACGATTCTGGTTATAAACGACAGTACCCAGCAGGCCCGTCCACAGAGACAGACGCATCGCGGACATTTCGCTGGAGATTGGGCTTGGCAGGATCAGCGCCTCCTGGCCCGGGTGGATCAGCTGCTGAAGCTTTGGATCCACAAAGCTGTAGGTGATCACTTCCTGGTAGCCTTTGTCGTTCAGCATGGTTTTCACACGCTTCAGGGACAGGTCGGCTTCACGGTGGGCACCCATCACCAGACCTGCCTGGACAGGCTCGTCAGGGATGTTGTTGTAGCCATAAACGCGGGCCACTTCTTCCACCAGATCTTCTTCAATTTCCATGTCGAAACGCCATGATGGCGCAACGGCTTTCCACTCGTCCTGGCCTTCGGTCACTTCACAGCCCAGACGCGTCAGGATATCGGTCACCTGCGCATCAGCAACGTGATGGCCAATCAGGCGGTCCAGCTTGCTGCGGCGCAGGGTGATGGTCGCACGCTTCGGCAGGGTCGCTTCGTTGGTAACGTCGATAACCGGGCCCGCTTCGCCGCCGCAGATGTCGATCAGCAGGCGGGTCGCGCGTTCCATCGCTTTGTACTGCAGCGCCGGGTCAACGCCGCGCTCGTAGCGGTGAGAGGCATCGGTATGCAGGCCGTGACGGCGTGCGCGACCGGTGATGGAGAGCGGGCTGAAGAACGCGCATTCCAGCAGGACGTTTTGCGTCTCGTCGTTTACGCCTGAGTGCTCGCCCCCGAAGATACCGCCCATTGCCAGCGCTTTGCTGTGGTCAGCAATCACCAGGGTATCGGCGTTCAGTTTCGCTTCGCTGCCGTCCAGCAGAACCAGGGTTTCGCCCTCTTTCGCCATGCGCACAACGATACCGCCGTCGATACGATCTTTATCGAACGCGTGCATCGGCTGACCCTGCTCCAGCAGAACGTAGTTAGTCACGTCAACCACGGCGTCGATAGAGCGGATACCGCAGCGGCGCAGCTTCTCTTTCATCCACAGCGGGGTTGGCGCTTTCACGTTAATGCCTTTCACCACGCGACCGAGGTAGCGCGGGCAAGCATCCGCAGCGTCAACCTGAATAGGCAGCACGTCACTGATGGTCGCTTCAACCGGCGCGATGTCCGGCGCGTTCAGTTCGGTCTGGTTCAGCACGGCCACGTCGCGCGCCACGCCGATGATACCTAAGCAGTCGGCACGGTTTGGCGTGACGCTGATTTCGATGGTGTTGTCGTCAAGCTTCAGGTATTCACGGATATCGGTGCCGACTGGCGCATCCAGCGGCAGCTCAATGATGCCGTTGTGGTCGTCAGAAATACCCAGCTCGGAGAAGGAGCACAGCATGCCTTCAGACGGCTCGCCGCGCAGCTTAGCCGCTTTAATTTTGAAATCACCCGGCAGCACCGCACCGACGGTCGCCACGGCCACCTTCAGGCCCTGACGGCAGTTTGGCGCACCGCAGACGATATCCAGCAGACGGTCACCGCCCACGTTCACTTTTGTCACGCGCAGTTTGTCAGCGTTAGGGTGCTGGCCGCACTCTACCACTTCGCCGACAACCACGCCGTTGAAGGCACCGGAAACCGGCTCGACGCCGTCCACTTCCAGACCTGCCATGGTGATCTGGTTAGAAAGCGCGTCGCTGTCCAGCGTGGTGTTCACCCACTCGCGTAACCACAGTTCACTGAATTTCATTGTTCTGTCCTGCCCTTATTTAAACTGTTTGAGGAAACGCAGATCGTTTTCGAAGAATGCACGTAAGTCGGTCACGCCGTAGCGCAGCATGGTCAGACGCTCCATGCCCATGCCGAAGGCAAAGCCGGAGTAAACTTCCGGATCGATACCCACGTTGCGCAGCACGTTTGGATGCACCATGCCGCAGCCCAGCACTTCCAGCCATTTGCCGTTTTTACCCATCACGTCAACTTCCGCAGACGGTTCGGTGAACGGGAAGTAGGACGGACGGAAACGAACCTGCAGATCTTCCTCAAAGAAGTTGTTCAGGAAATCGTGCAGCGTGCCCTTCAGGTTGGTGAAGCTGATGTTTTTATCAACAATCAGACCTTCCATCTGGTGGAACATTGGGGTGTGGGTCTGATCGTAGTCGTTACGATAGACGCGGCCCGGCGCGATAATACGGATTGGCGGCGCCTGATCCTTCATGGTACGGATCTGAACGCCTGAGGTCTGAGTACGCAGCAGACGCGTAGCGTCGAACCAGAAAGTGTCGTGGTCAGCGCGTGCCGGATGATGGCCAGGAATGTTCAGGGCGTCGAAGTTATGGTAATCATCTTCGATTTCCGGGCCAGTCGCCACGGTAAAGCCGAGCTCACCGAAGAAACTTTCAATGCGATCGATGGTGCGGGTAACCGGATGCAGACCGCCGTTTTCGATACGGCGACCTGGCAGAGAAACGTCAATCGTCTCTGCGGCCAGACGCGCATTCAGCACCGCGCTTTCCAGCTCGGCTTTGCGCGCGTTCAGCGCCTGCTGTACCTGCTCTTTGGCTTCGTTAATCACCGCACCCGCTGCCGGGCGTTCTTCTGGCGGCAGCTCACGCAGGGTTGTCATCTGAAGGGTCAAGTGCCCTTTCTTCCCAAGATATTCGACGCGGACATTGTCTAACGCGGCAACATCTGAGGCCTGATTAATGGCGGCTGTTGCACTGGCAACCAGCTCTGCGAGATGTGACATGATTTTCCTCATTATGTCGGTGCAGACACCGATTTGGTGGAGTTATTCTCTCAAATTCAGGCACAAAAAAAGCCTCCATCGGGAGGCTTATCTGGCGCTGTTTTTCGTTTCATCTTTCACGCGCTAGCCTCCTGAAATCAGGTGCTAAAGTAAAAGAAGAAGCGGAAAATAGCAGCATTCATGCTTGCGTTACCTTGTCTGGTAAAAACCGTTAAGGCCTTATTGAAAAGCCTGGACGGATAAATGTCAATCTTCTGATGGTGTTAAATGAAAAGAGGGAGCAAAGCCCCCTCTTTCAACTGGCTTATGCCAGTGCTGCTTTCGCTTTTTCGACCAGAGCGGTGAACGCTACTTTGTCGAATACTGCGATGTCAGCCAGGATCTTACGGTCGATTTCAACAGAGGCTTTTTTCAGGCCGTTGATGAATTTGCTGTAAGAAATACCGTTCTGACGTGCTGCTGCGTTGATACGCGCAATCCACAGTTGACGGAACTGACGCTTACGCTGACGACGGTCACGGTAAGCGTACTGACCTGCTTTGATAACAGCCTGGAAGGCAACGCGGTAAACGCGTGAACGCGCACCGTAGTAGCCTTTAGCTTGTTTCAAAATTTTCTTGTGACGTGCACGTGCAATTACACCACGTTTTACGCGAGCCATATGTGCTCTCCTGTATCTATATTCTTAGTAAAAAAATTAAACGTTAACGGCTTATGCGTACGGCAGGCACGCGATAACCAGACCCAGATCGCCTTTAGAAACGAGGCCTTTTGGACGCAGGTGACGTTTACGCTTAGTAGATTTTTTGGTCAGAATATGACGCAGGTTTGCGTGCTTACGCTTAAATCCACCACCACCGGTTTTTTTGAAGCGCTTAGCAGCACCGCGTACGGTCTTAATTTTTGGCATCTTAATAACTTCCACTTCGCATTGTTAAATAAACGAAACATAGGCGAACAAAACCTATGAAACCCGAAGGCTCCACAGATTTTGCTGCTTGAAGGCCTTACTGTTTCTTCTTAGGAGCGAGCACCATGATCATCTGGCGGCCTTCGATCTTCGTAGGGAAGGATTCGACTACTGCCAGTTCACTCAGATCGTCACGGACGCGGTTAAGCACTTCCATACCAATCTGTTGGTGGGCCATCTCACGACCGCGGAAACGCAGTGTGATCTTGGCCTTATCGCCATCTTCCAGAAAGCGAATCAGGCTGCGGAGTTTTACCTGATAATCGCCATCGTCGGTACCAGGACGGAATTTAATTTCCTTAACCTGGATAACTTTTTGCTTCTTCTTCTGTTCCTTAGAAGACTTACTCTTTTCATAAAGGAACTTGCCGTAGTCCATGATACGACAAACTGGCGGTTCGGCGTTAGGGCTGATTTCAACTAAATCTACTCCAGCTTCTTCAGCTTTTTCGATCGCTTCTCTCAGACTCACAATCCCCAGTGGTTCACCTTCAAGATCTGTTAAGCGAACTTCCTGGGCGCGAATCTCGCCATTGATACGATTCGGACGTGCCGTTTGAACTCGTTTTCCGCCTTTAATACCTTATTCCTCCAGTTGTTGAAGACTGCGGCTGCGAATCTCTTGTTGCAGCTTCTCAATCACTTCACTTACGTCCAGGCTCCCCAGGTCTTTACCACGGCGGGTGCGAACGGCAACTTTGCCTGCTTCCACCTCTTTATCACCACAGACCAACATATACGGGACACGACGTAAAGTGTGCTCGCGGATTTTAAAGCCAATCTTCTCATTTCTCAAGTCTGCTTTTACGCGAATGCCCGCATTTTGTAGTTTCTGCGTCAATTCTTTAACGTAATCCGCCTGAGAATCGGTAATGTTCATCACCACGACCTGCACTGGCGCAAGCCAGGTTGGGAAGAAGCCTGCGAACTCTTCGGTCAGGATGCCGATGAAGCGCTCCAGAGAACCGAGAATTGCACGGTGAATCATTACCGGTACCTGACGCTCGTTGTCTTCGCCAACATAAGAGGCGCTTAAACGCTGCGGCAGGGAGAAGTCCAGCTGTACAGTACCGCACTGCCAAGCTCTGTCGAGACAGTCATACAGGGTAAATTCAATTTTCGGACCGTAGAATGCGCCCTCGCCCAGCTGGTATTCGAACGGAATGCCGTTCTCTTCCAGCGCCACGGCGAGATCCGCTTCTGCGCGATCCCAGGTCTCATCGCTACCGATACGTTTTTCCGGACGCGTTGAGAGTTTGACAACGATCTTCTCGAAGCCAAAGGTGCTGTACATATCGTAGACCATACGAATACAGGCGTTAACTTCGTCACGGACCTGATCTTCAGTACAGAAGATATGCGCATCATCCTGAGTAAAGCCACGAACACGCATCAGACCGTGCAGCGCACCTGATGGCTCGTTACGGTGGCAGCTACCGAACTCCGCCATACGCAGCGGCAGGTCGCGGTAGGATTTCAGACCCTGGTTGAAGATCTGAACGTGGCCCGGGCAGTTCATTGGCTTGATGCAGTATTCACGGTTCTCAGACGAGGTGGTGAACATCGCATCTTTGTAGTTGTCCCAGTGGCCGGTTTTTTCCCACAGCACACGGTCCATCATGAACGGGCCTTTCACTTCCTGATACTGGTACTCTTTCAGCTTGGAGCGTACGAAAGTTTCCAGTTCACGGAAGATGGTCCAGCCGTCGTTATGCCAGAACACCATACCCGGCGCTTCTTCCTGCATGTGGTACAGGTCAAGCTGCTTACCGATTTTACGGTGGTCACGCTTCGCCGCCTCTTCCAGGCGCAGCAGGTACGCGTTCAGGGCTTTTTTATCGGCCCACGCGGTACCATAAATACGCTGCAACATCTTGTTGTTGCTGTCGCCACGCCAGTAGGCGCCCGCGATCTTCATCAGCTTAAAGTGATGACAGAAGCGCATGTTCGGCACGTGCGGTCCACGGCACATGTCGACGTATTCTTCGTGATGGTACAAGCCAGGCTTGTCATCATGCGAAATGTTTTCGTCAAGAATAGAGACCTTGTAGCTCTCGCCGCGCTTCACGAAGGTTTCACGCGCTTCGTGCCAGCTGACTTTCTTCTTGATGACGTCATAGTTCGTTTCGGCGAGCTCGTGCATACGTTTTTCGAGCGCGTCGATATCTTCCTGAGTCAGGGTGTGGTCAAGGTCAACGTCGTAGTAGAAACCGTTATCGATAACCGGACCGATCGCCATTTTGGTGTTTGGCCACAGCTGTTTGATGGCATGGCCTAACAGGTGTGCGCAGGAGTGACGAATGATCTCCAGACCTTCTTCGTCTTTCGCGGTGATGATGGCAAGCGTCGCATCGTTTTCGATCAGATCGGAGGCATCCACCAGCTCACCGTTAACGCGGCCAGCGATAGTCGCTTTTGCGAGGCCAGGACCAATGTCCAGGGCAACATCCATTGGGCTAACAGCACGGTCGAAATGGCGTTGACTGCCATCAGGAAGAGTAATTACAGGCATTTTATATCCTTATTTGCAGTGATGCCCCACACATAAGAGCATATACAAAGAAAATAATCGTGATTTGACAATAGATTACGACACCATCTGACCAACAATCGTCAAATTGGTTCGTCATCATTCACCTGCCGAATTCAGATTAATGCGGATTTACGGCAAGCGACGTAATGTTAACACTAACGCAAAGGAGATTGCACCCTCTGCGGCCAGATTGATGGGCTGGCACTTTCGTACGAATTTGCAGGTTGCTTCTCCCCTGCGCTCACATTTCGAAGATGCTGAGCTACTCTTGAACAGGTCTTTAAACCCAAAGGTGCATACCATGAACGTATCCAGTAGAACGGTTGTGATATTGAATATCCTTTCCGCCACAGGTTTATTGTTGATTCTCGCCGAACGATTCCACTGGTTCTGAACCGCCCCCTACGCTGGCATAACCCAATCGAGCTGAAAAGGGGCATATTTCGGCCCTGTTTGGTAGACTGTGGGTATCAACGAACAAGGATTAGGTTATGCCAACAAAACGATTTGCCGTAAAACACTGGAAAATGGTGCTGGTGCTGATTGCCATCTGCGGCGCAATGCTGCTACTCCGTTGGGCGGCAATGATTTGGGGCTAGGGGCGAAGACAGGTCATCAGAAGGGACGTCAAAAAGCCACAGACAATAAACGGGCCGACATCATCGTCGGCCCGCTTTCATTACATTCTATAACCCAGTGAAACCGTGGTTCTGCGGTCGGTATGATCCGGCGCAGATTCTGGTGGTGAAGAGTTCCAGGTCACGTTGTAGGCGACTTTCAGACCAAAGTGTTCGTTGATAGCCACGTTCAGCGCCGTTTCAGAGTTCAGCGTCGTGTCGTCGGCACCAAATACAGAAACACCCTGGGTAAATTTGGTGTTGTCAGTCATCTGCCAGGCATAAGTACCGGAAGCGTAACCGAGCGGTTGGGTTTTGGTATCGCCATTAGTGTACTCGTCATAACGCACACCCGGACCGAATTCAAAACGGAGGCTGTGTACCGGACCGTTCAGGAACTGGCGACCATAACCGGCGGTGAACACATCGCGCTGGCGATAACCGTTGTAACGGTCGGTTAACCAACTTGCCTGTCCAAACAGGTAGTCATAGTCGGTCATGTTGTAACGGCTACGTCCGCCTAGCGCATATTTCTCGGAAGAACGTTCGTCATTAGCGGAAGTGTTGCTGGCATTACCCCACAGAGACCAGGCGGTGGTGTTGCCGTACCAGGTGAGCGTACTGTCCGCCGTCAGAGAAGAGCTTTTCGTGTTACCGGATTGTGCCAGGTACCCGGCGTTCAGGTTACCTTCGAACGGTTTTTTCGCGGTGGAAGGATCGTCCATGACAGTAAAAACGGTATCATCAGCGGTCGCGTTCATAGCCGCAAACACGCCACCCGCCAGCATCAGTGCAGCGGGCACTGTCTTTAAAAGCTTCATTTTATTAAGGAGTCCGTACAACAAAAAAAGAGACCACACGGTCCCGGAATCTTTCTTGAGGATCAATGACAAGGCGTCCAGAGAAAGGTAACAAATTATAAAAAGCTGCTAATAACATAGCAATGTTTTCTTATTTCATTTTTTGAATAAGAACGATCTCAAAAAACGTTTTATTTTATATATCCCCCGCCTCACTTTTTGTCAGTATTCATATTTAAAATCATACTGTTATTTACATTGCCTTCCTGACAAATGGTGCCAGGCTAATAAGAACCCATGCTAAAAGGAGGTAATGATGGTTTCTATCTATACTCTGACGCTCTCCCCTTCCCTGGATTCCGCCACCCTGACGCCGCAGATTTACCCGGAAGGTAAATTGCGCTGTAGCGCCCCGGTCTTTGAGCCCGGCGGCGGCGGGATCAATGTGGCGCGCGCCATTACACACCTTGGCGGCAAAGCCACGGCCATTTTCCCCACGGGCGGTGCCACCGGCGAACACCTGGTCTCTCTACTGGCAGATGAACAGGTGGCCGTAGAGACCGTCGAGGCCAAAGACTGGACGAGGCAAAACCTGCATGTCCATGTGGGATCCAGCGGCGAGCAGTACCGTTTTGTAATGCCGGGCGCGAAACTCAGCGATGACGAGTTTCGTCAGCTTGAAGAGAAAGTGCTGACGATAGAAAGCGGCGCGCTGCTGGTGGTAAGCGGCAGTCTGCCGCCCGGCGTAAGCACGGAAAAATTAACGGCGCTGATTCAGGCGGTACAGCAGCGCGGCATCCGCTGCATTGTCGACAGCAGCGGTGAGGCCCTGCAGGCGGCCCTGGTGCCGGGCAATCTGGAGCTGGTCAAACCCAACCAGAAAGAGTTAAGCGCGCTGGTCAACCGCGAACTGACGCAGCCTGATGATGTTCGCACCACCGCGCAGGAGCTGGTACGCAGCGGCAAAGCGAGACGCGTAGTCGTCTCCCTTGGTCCCCAGGGGGCGCTGGCAGTCGATGAATCGTCGTCCGTTCAGGTTGTCCCACCGCCGATGAAGAGCCAGAGCACGGTTGGCGCTGGCGATAGCATGGTGGGCGCGATGACGCTAAAACTGGCTCAGGGTGCATCTCTACTGGAAATGACACGCTACGGCGTGGCGGCGGGTAGCGCCGCAACCATCAATCAGGGCACGCGTCTTTGTTCACTTGCCGATACGCAAAAAATCGTCGATTACCTGTCCCGAAACTAACGCCTTTTCCCCTTCGTCTTTACGGAGGGGAATGTTCTCTCTGAGTCGCCAAACGCAAACTATCGACTATGCTAAGAAAACTTCCATGATAACAATGAGGTGAATTATGAGCAGTGGTGACATCACACGTTACGTCGTGACCATCAACCTTCATGAAGCATCGCTGACCGAGCTGAATGAGCTCAACAATGCTTTCACCCGGGCTAATTTTCTCCTTACGCTGACGGATGACGAGGGCAATATTCATGATTTAGGCACCCTGGCATTTGGTCTGATCGCCGCCCTGAGCCAGGAAGAGGTCCATGAGCTGGCCGCCAGCCTGGTGGAAAGCGTGACCGACAAGCCTGCCGAGATAGACGTGGATACCTGGGAAAGTTGGCGGAAAAAAGAACAATAAGTGCGCTGCATGCATTTAAACCGCTCAGGTGTGCGTTAGTTCGTATTTTTTTACCGCAGTTATGCGCTAACTTTATGATCTGGCAGACAACATGGGAGAGACAACATGTGGCAGGCTATCAGTCATCTTTTACGTGAGCAACTGGGTGAAGGTGAAATCGAACTGCGTAACGAACTGCCAGGCGGAGAGATCCACGCCGCGTGGCATTTACGCTACGCAGGACGCGATCTTTTCGTTAAATGTGACGAGCGAGAATTGCTCCCGATATTTTCCGCCGAAGCCGACCAGCTGGCGCTATTGTCGCGCAGCAAAACGGTGACCGTCCCGCAGGTTCTGGCCGTAGGGAGTGACCGCGACTACAGTTTCCTGGTGATGGAGTATCTCCCCGCCCGGCCGCTGGATGCCCATAATGCTTTCATACTCGGCCAACAGTTAGCGCGACTGCATCAATGGAGCGACCAGCCGCAGTTTGGTCTCGATTTTGACAACGATCTCTCCACCACGCCACAGCCCAATGCCTGGCAGCGTCGCTGGTCGACATTTTTTGCCGAACAGCGCATTGGCTGGCAGCTTGAGCTGGCTGCCGAGAAAGGGCTGGAATTTGGCAATATTGATGCCATCGTCGAGCACGTTCAGCAGCGTCTGGCATCCCACCAGCCTCAGGCGTCTCTGCTTCACGGCGATTTGTGGTCCAATAACTGCGCGCTGGGTCCCAACGGCCCCTATATCTTCGACCCGGCCTGCTACTGGGGTGATAGAGAGTGCGATCTTGCCATGCTGCCGCTTCATCCGGAGCAGCCGCCGCAAATATACGACGGATACCAGTCTGTTTCCCCCCTGCCGCCCGGTTTCCTCGACCGCCAGCCGGTGTATCAGCTTTATACGCTGATGAACCGTGCCATTCTTTTTGGCGGGGAACACCTGGTTAACGCCCAGCGGGCACTCGAGCGTCTGCTTGCCGCCTGAGAAGCGAACGGGTGGCATTGCCGCCACCCTTATCGCTTACAGAAAACCGAGCAGTGAAAAGAAGAAGTATCCCGCCACAATGATGATCACGGGAAGGATATAGAGCGGGAAAATTTGCAGGAAAATGGTGTGACGCGGCACAACAATGCGGGATTCAATCTGCTCCCGACTCATTCCTTCCGAGCCTTTGGCCTGCTCCAGAATCAACTGATCCTCAACGCCTTCGCGTAAAAAGCGCGTCTGGCGGCCCATTCTCGCGCCAGAGGCCTGCAGCGCCAGCGCGACAAAGATCAGGGCATATATCACCCAAAAGCCGATATTCAGCTGTTGATGAAAATCCGGGGTGGGTGAGTTAAACCAGAAGACATTCAAAAATGGCGTATTAAAACGCATCATCTCAATCATGACATGAGCGAAATCAAGCATTACCGCATTGATACCCGGCTGTTTTTCGCTGTGATCGTACATAAATTTGAGTACAGAAATCAGCGTAGAAATGACGGCGGGAATAAAAATCACCCAGCCAGCAATACGTTTTAAGACCGCGATGCGTCCAGCTTGTTGATACGTCATCAGTTCCTCTTCATAAAGACGCGTTATTTGTGCCTAAGTCTACCTGCTGGTCATCAATTTCGCCCGCTCTTTAAAAGCAATATGCTAAATTGCAGATTGTGCTTAGCACGTATCGTCTGTCGAACACCCTGGATAAGGAGACGTTGTGATGTCGACACCGCGCCAAATTCTTGCCGCAATTTTTGACATGGATGGATTATTGATCGATTCCGAACCGCTATGGGATCGCGCCGAACTGGACGTGATGGCCAGCCTGGGCGTGGATATCAGCCGCCGTAATGAACTTCCCGATACGCTGGGCCTGCGCATCGATATGGTGGTTGACCTGTGGTTTGCCCAACAGCCGTGGGTAGGTCCCAATCGCGATGAGGTGACCGCACGCATTATCAGCCGCGCCATTTCTCTGGTGGAAGAGAACAGGCCGCTGCTACCCGGCGTACGTGAGGCTGTCGCGCTGTGTAAAGCCCAGGGTCTGAAGGTTGGCCTGGCTTCCGCTTCACCTCTGCATATGCTGGAAAAAGTGCTCACGATGTTTGAACTGCGCGACAGTTTCGACGCGCTGGCGTCCGCTGAAAAATTGCCTTACAGCAAGCCGCACCCGCAGGTCTATCTGGACTGTGCCGCAAAACTGGGTCTGGATCCCATCAACTGCGTTGCGCTGGAAGATTCCGTTAACGGTATGGTGGCGTCGAAGGCTGCGCGGATGCGATCCATTGTGGTGCCCGCAGAAGAAGGCCGTCACGATCCCCGGTTTGCTCTTGCCAATGTGAAGCTTAATTCACTGGCAGAACTCACGGCGCATCACCTGCAGGGCGGTTAACACCCTCCTCCGGTTTGTGACAAACAGTTACACCGTCACCTCTTCCGCCTACTGTATAAAAACCCTATACTGTATGAATTGACAGTTTTGTGGGTTTTATCATGACGGCGGAAGGCCACCTGCTTTTTTCTATTGCGTGTGCAGTATTTGCCAAAAACGCTGAACTCACCCCCGTGCTGGCACAGGGGGACTGGTGGCATATTGTCCCTTTCGCCGTATTGACCTGTCTGCTGCCCGACATTGACCATCCCAAATCCTTTCTCGGACAACGCCTGAAGTGGGTGTCGAAACCCATCGCCCGCGCGTTCGGCCACCGGGGGTTTACACACAGCCTGCTGGCCGTGTTTGGCCTGCTGACACTTTTCTATTTAAAGGTGCCCGAAAGCTGGATAGTCCCTGCCGATGCCATCCAGGGGATGGTGCTGGGCTATTTAAGCCATATTCTCGCCGATATGCTGACGCCTGCGGGCGTGCCGCTGCTTTGGCCCTGCCGCTGGCGTTTCCGTTTTCCCATCCTCGCCCCGCAGAAAGGTAACCAGCTTGAGCGCGTATTGTGCATGGCGCTGTTTGCTTACGCCGTCTGGATGCCGCAAACATTGCCCGAAAATAGTGCAGTTCGCTGGTCATCCCAGATGATTAATTCGCTGCAATTTCAGTTTAATCGCTTTATTCACCACCAGATTGAACAGTAAACCGACAAAATTATCCCATTTGTCATAACCCATTCCATTTGGATATAAGCGCTACATCACACTTCTGCTAACCTTCCGCCAACAGGATCGGTAAAAACCGACCCAATAATAAATCAGGAGAACGGGGATGAATTTTCCACTCATCGCGAACGTCGTTGTGTTCGTTGTATTGCTATTGCTTCTCGCGCAGGCGCGCCACAAACAGTGGAGCCTGGCGAAAAAAGTGCTGGTTGGTCTGGCCATGGGTGTCGTATTTGGTCTGGCATTACAGGCAATTTATGGCTCCGATAATCCAGTTCTGAAAGACTCTATTCAGTGGTTCAACATCGTCGGTAACGGCTATGTCCAGCTGCTGCAGATGATCGTTATGCCGCTGGTGTTCGCCTCTATTCTGAGCGCCGTGGCCCGCCTGCATAACGCCACTCAGCTGGGAAAAATCAGTTTCCTGACCATTGGTACGCTGCTGTTCACCACGCTGATTGCCGCGCTGGTGGGTGTGCTGGTCACCAACCTGTTTGGCCTGACCGCAGAAGGTCTGGTTCAGGGTACCGCTGAAACGGCGCGTCTTACCGCGATTCAAACCAACTACGTTGGGAAAGTGGCTGACCTGACCGTGCCGCAGATGGTGCTCTCCTTCATTCCGAAGAACCCGTTTGCTGACCTGACCGGTGCGAGCCCAACCTCGATCATCAGCGTGGTTATTTTCGCCGCGTTCCTGGGCGTAGCGGCGCTGAAGCTGCTGAAAGACGACGCGCCTAAAGGCGAACGCGTGCTGACCGCGATTGACACCCTGCAAAGCTGGGTGATGAAGCTGGTTCGCCTGGTCATGCAGCTCACCCCTTACGGCGTGCTGGCGCTGATGACCAAAGTGGTTGCCGGCTCTAACCTGCAGGACATCATTAAGCTGGGCAGCTTCGTTGTCGCCTCTTATCTGGGCCTGGGCATTATGTTCGTGGTGCACGGAATCCTGCTGGGCGTGAACGGCGTCAGCCCGCTGAAATACTTCCGTAAAGTCTGGCCGGTACTGACCTTTGCCTTCACCAGCCGTTCCAGCGCCGCGTCTATTCCGCTGAATGTTGAAGCGCAAACCCGTCGTCTGGGCGTGCCTGAATCCATCGCCAGCTTCTCTGCCTCCTTTGGTGCCACCATTGGTCAGAACGGCTGTGCGGGTCTGTACCCGGCGATGCTGGCCGTGATGGTCGCCCCGACGGTGGGTATCAATCCGCTGGATCCGGTATGGATCGCCACGCTGGTCGGGATTGTTACCATCAGCTCCGCAGGCGTTGCGGGTGTTGGCGGTGGCGCAACCTTCGCCGCGCTGATTGTGCTGCCTGCGCTGGGTCTGCCGGTGACGCTGGTCGCGCTGCTGATCTCCGTTGAGCCGCTGATCGACATGGGCCGTACCGCGCTGAACGTGAGCGGCTCCATGACCGCCGGTACGCTGACCAGCCAGTGGCTGAAGCAGACCGACAAAGCGATTCTGGAAAGTGAAGACGACGCCGAGCTGGCGCACCGTTAATCACGGTAGAAATAAAAAAACCGCCTGATGGCGGTTTTTTTATGGCTGTTATTCTTCAACCTCTTCATCCTGGCGGATCTGCATCGCCCACCGTTGCGCTGACTCCGGCACCGTAAACGTGGGAGAGCGACGGAAATGTTCGCCGATCAGCACAAAGGCCACATATTTCCCCCGCAGCTGCCAGACATCGCGAAAACCCTCCACTTTCAGGGCATGGTCAGGCGGCGCGGGCTCAACGCGGGGCACATAGCTAATAACCTGGCGGTTTTGTTGACGAAGAGGTTTCATAAGCGACTGGTTCACTAAAGCAAATTCTTGAAGCAGGAAAATTCTATGATAGCCGATCCTGCTGCCTTCCGTCGCGCTCCGAGTGGGTGGGATGGCTCCTTTCGTTAATGACGGCATGTGAAAACTCTTAGTTCGCGAGCTATCTCGCGACATTGTTCTATCCTTAATAGGGTTTTTAGCAATGGATAAAGGAGAAGCGTGCAATGTCGAACAAAGATAAAACACATCAATCACCGATTCATGGCACTGAGGAATCTCAACCGGGTATGGACTCTCTCGCCCCTGCTGACGGCTCTCACCGCCCCTCCCCTGGCCCTTCCGCGCCAGGCGAACAGCCCACCGCACCGGGAAGCGTGAAATCGCCGGACACGGGAAACGAGAAGCTGAAATCGCTTGAGCCACACCGTAAAGGCGGCGAAGGTTTTGCGCTCACCACCAATCAGGGCGTGCGCATTGCTGACGATCAGAACTCCCTTCGCGCAGGCGCGCGCGGGCCAACCCTGCTGGAAGACTTTATCCTGCGGGAAAAAATCACCCATTTTGACCATGAGCGCATTCCGGAACGCATCGTTCACGCGCGCGGTTCCGCTGCGCACGGCTACTTCCAGCCATACAAGAGCCTGAAAGCGATCACCAAAGCGGACTTCCTCTCCGACCCGGACAAAATTACTCCGGTATTTGTGCGCTTCTCCACCGTGCAGGGCGGCGCAGGTTCGGCAGATACCGTCCGGGATATCCGCGGCTTTGCCACCAAGTTTTATACCGAAGAGGGTATTTTCGATCTGGTCGGCAACAATACCCCGGTGTTCTTCATTCAGGACGCGCATAAATTTCCTGACTTTGTCCATGCGGTAAAACCGGAGCCCCACTGGGCCATACCGCAGGGACAAAGTGCGCACGAC
Organism: Enterobacter sp. ECC-019; assembly: GCF_043974075.1. Taxonomy (NCBI): domain Bacteria; kingdom Pseudomonadati; phylum Pseudomonadota; class Gammaproteobacteria; order Enterobacterales; family Enterobacteriaceae; genus Enterobacter; species Enterobacter sp. ECC-019. The sequence continues at coordinate 2,629,563 of NZ_CP143759.1, read as the reverse complement.
ACCTTCTGGGACTATGTTTCCCTGCAGCCTGAAACCTTACACAACGTGATGTGGGCGATGTCAGACCGCGGCATTCCGCGCAGCTACCGCACCATGGAAGGGTTTGGCATCCACACCTTCCGTCTGATCAACGCCGAGGGTAAAGCCACGTTTGTGCGCTTCCACTGGAAGCCGGTGGCGGGTAAAGCCTCGCTGGTATGGGACGAGGCGCAGAAGCTGACCGGGCGCGATCCGGACTTCCATCGCCGCGAGCTGTGGGAATCTATAGAAGCGGGTGATTTCCCGGAATACGAACTGGGCCTGCAGCTCATTCCGGAAGAGGACGAATTTAAGTTTGATTTCGATCTTCTTGACCCGACGAAGCTGATCCCGGAAGAGCTGGTGCCGGTGCAGCTGGTGGGTAAAATGGTGCTCAACCGCAACCCGGATAATTTCTTTGCCGAAAACGAACAGGTTGCGTTCCACCCTGGGCATATCGTGCCGGGGCTGGATTTCACCAACGATCCGCTTTTGCAGGGTCGTTTGTTCTCGTATACCGATACGCAGATCAGCCGTCTCGGCGGACCGAACTTCCACGAAATTCCGATTAACCGCCCAACCTGTCCGTACCACAATTTCCAGCGCGACGGGATGCACCGTCAGGATATTGATACCAACCCGGCTAACTATGAGCCGAACTCCATCAACGATAACTGGCCGCGCGAAACCCCTCCCGGGCCGAAACGCGGTGGATTCGAATCGTACCAGGAGCGTATCGACGGCAACAAAATTCGCGAGCGCAGCCCGTCGTTCGGCGAGTATTACGCCCACCCTCGCCTGTTCTGGAACAGCCAGACGCCGATTGAGCAACAGCACATTATCGGCGGCTTCAGCTTTGAGTTGAGTAAGGTGGTGCGTACCTACATCCGCGAGCGGGTGGTCGATCAGCTGGCGCGCATTGATATTCAGCTCGCTCAGAGCGTTGCGGATAACCTGGGTATTACGCTGACCGATGAGCAGCGCAACCTTGCGCCGCCGAAAGAGGTTAACGGCGTGAAGAAAGATCCGTCGCTGAGCCTGTATGCCGTGCCGGGTGGCTCGATTAAAGGCCGCGTGGTCGCCATCCTGCTGAACGACAACACCCGCGCCAGCGACGTGCTGGGGATCATGCAGGCGCTGAAAACCCAGGGCGTGCATTTGAAACTGCTTTATTCCCGCATGGGGGAAGTGACCGCCGATGACGGCTCCGTGCTGCCGGTGGCCGCAACCTTTGCCGGGGCGCCATCGCTGACCGTCGATGCGGTGATTGTACCGTGCGGGGATATTGACAGTCTGCTGAATAACGGTGACGCCGTGTATTATCTGCTGGAAGCCTATAAGCACCTGAAACCGATCGCGCTGTCCGGCGACGCGCGACAGTTTAAGGCGCAGCTGAAGGTGGCCGATCAGGGTGAGGACGGTATTGTCGAGGGCGACAACGTTGACGATGCGTTCATGACGAAGCTGTTTGATTTGCTCGCCGCGCACCGCGTCTGGTCGCGCAGCAGTAAGGTTGACCAGATACCGGCGTAAAAAAAGCCCGGTGGCGGCTTCGCCTTACCGGGCCTACAAGAGTTCGCAGGTCGTTCGTAGGCCGGGTAAGGCGAAGCCGCCACCCGGCATCTTTTACAGATCCCTGAACGTTCCCAACCGATACCCACGCTCGGCAATCGCGTATTTCAACGACGGCGACGTCAGGACATCCAGCTCCGCCAGACGCGGCCAGCAGTAGGCGCTTTTACGCACAGTGTTATCGACAAACGCCGGATGCGCCATCACTTCTACCGACTTTTCCCCCCGCGCGGCGGAATCATCCAGCACCTTCAGGAACAGCGCTTCGTCGATCTCGTCGCCGTAAAATGCGCTGCTGAACCCCTCTGTGGTTGTCACGGCGCAGTCCGGCACGCCGCGCGCGTCCCGATCCATGCGCATCGCCACGCCTTTGCGCTGCGCAAACTCCGCGACAATCGGGAAAATCGCCGGGATCATGTGCACGTGGTGATGACTGTCGATGTGCGTCGGCGCCTTACCAAACACATCAACAAAGCGGTTGAACTGACGCTCCAGCTCGCCGGCAATCTCTTCGAGCGGCAGAGCATCCTGCTCCGCCAGTTCCCAAATCCATTTGCCCAGCTGGCCGTCGCGCGTCAGGCCCGGCATTGGCGAAAGCGGTATCCCGAGCGTCAGCACAAAATGCATGCCGACGCCCAGCTCAGGCACCTCGCGGCTCAGCTGCGCCGCGTGTTCAACCGCCTCACCATTCACCAGTGCCGTGGTAGAGGTCACAACCCCTCGGCGACAGGCTTCAATAATGCCGTAGTTCTGGCCTTTCGAGAGGCCAAAATCATCAGCATTAACGATCAGCAGGTTTTCCATTGTGCGTCCTCTTAGTGATGTTTGAGCTTCAGCTTCTCGATCGTGGCGGCAAAGTTCGGCAACCATTTTTCATGTGCCAGGATCATCTCGCTGGCCAGCTGTTCCGCGTCGCGGTCAGAATGCACCAGCGGGCTGAGGTTCAGCGCCAGAAGCACGTCATTGAGCTCGCCGCTCAGCGCCGCATTGCTTGCCGCCACTTCAAAGCCTTTGATGGTGTGGATCAGGCCCATGACCTTATCATCGAAGTGGGTGATGCGTGGATGCGGTTTAGCGCCATCGCGTCCAAGGATGCAGGTCATCTCGACGGCCCAGTCTGCCGGGATATTGTCGATATGGCCGTGGTGCGGCACGTTGACATAGTGCTCCGCCTGCTTGTCGTTGTAGATGGCGTTAATCACCTCGCACGCCGCATCGGAGTAGTAGGCCCCGCCACGCTGCTCCAGCTCTTTCGGTTTGATGTTCAGGTTCGGATCTTTATACAAATCGAACAGCTGCTTCTCGACTTTCTGAACGATCTGCGCGCGCGCGCCGCCCTTATAGTACTCGCCCATTTCGATGGCCAGCATCTCTTTCTGCTTGAAGTAGTAAAGCAGGTACGAGCACGGCAGCAGGTTCAGCGAGCGGATCAGCCCTTCGCTGAACGGCAGGTCAAAGATGTTTTTCACCGATGCCGCGGTCAGGCGACCGGAAGCCACACCGTCGAGCAGTTCGGCAAAACGCGATTTTCCGTTCACGATAACGTCTTTAATGAACACCATGTGGTTCAGGCCGAACAGGTCGATGGAGAGATCGTCGCTGTCGGTCAGCGCCAGCACGTCGTGGATAAACATCTTCATACCGATCGGAATATTACAGACGCCGATAAAGCGTTTGAAACCGGTATGACGATAGACCGCCTCGGTCACCATCCCGGCCGGGTTGGTGAAGTTAATCACCCACGCGTTTGGGCAAATCTCCTGCACGTCTTTGACGATGTCGAAAATGACCGGGATGGTACGCAGCCCTTTAAACAGGCCGCCCGCGCCGTTGGTCTCCTGCCCGAGATAGCCGTGGCTCAGCGGAATACGCTCGTCCAGCTCGCGCGCTTTCAACTGGCCAACGCGCAGCTGGGTTGTCACGAAATCCGCATCTTTCAGCGCCAGACGACGGTCCAGGGTTTTATGCACAGTCAGAGGCACGCCCGCTTTCTCCACCATTCGCTTGCACAGGTCAAAAATAATATTCAGCTTTTCCTCACCTTCCTCCACGTCCACCAGCCATAATTCGCTGACCGGTAATTCATGATAACGTTTCAGGAAACCTTCAAGTAATTCCGGGGTATAGCTGCTGCCGCCACCAATGGTTACGACTTTTAATTTCTTCTGCATAATATCTCCCTTAGCGTATCAGGTTAATCGCCTGCAAGGTATAGCGTACTCTTCCCGCTATTTGGGCAAGCCATTAGAGCAATATTTGTGGCGGGTAATCCGCCGAAAGTTAATTAATTACCGTTAAATTCTTCCGGTAACTGTTCGGTGTGAATGACGTTAATTTTTTAAAGGTCTTAATAAACAGACTGGGACTGCTGTATCCTGACTCGTACGCAATATCGGTGACAGAATAGTTGGTGATCTCCAGCTGTTTCTTGGCAAAATTAATGCGAATTTCATTAATAATTTGCACGGGTGTTTTACGATAATAGCGCTGCGTCGCGCGGGTCAGATATTCCTGGGATTTCCCCGACAGCGACACCATATTTTCCAGCGCATTTTCGCTGAACTGGCCTTTATCATGCATCAGCTCAACGGTGCCGCGCAGCCATTGCGGAATATCATCCGTCACCTGCTGCTCTTCACGATGGTGGCGTAGCCGGTTCATCACGTAGAAGGTCACCGTTTCAATAAACTCATCAAATTCATTGTCGCGGAAGTTAAGCGAGGCGATAACCGTTTCAATCCAGGTCATAAACTCGTTTTTGACCCGATAGACCTGGGAGGCCACGAAGCAGAACGGCACCAGCGGCAGATAGTGCTTCTCAAAAAAGCGTCTGCTGACGCCCACATTCAAAATACGGGTGGCACCAAATTCGTAAAAGCTCTGGTGATAAGACCCCATCGGCAGGAAGACAAAATCCCCTCGCTCAAGCAGGACGCGCTTACCATTGATCTCCTGGTAGTAGCGGCCGGTCAGAACAATCGTGAATTCGTAGTAGTCATGCTGGTGCAGACCACTGGCGCTCTCCGTTTTGTTGTAGATAACCACGTGAAAATTTTTGCCGTTAAACAGCTGCTGCTCAAGTGCGGTTTTAATTTCCATCGTGCTGACCTCCTGCTGCGAAATCCGACTCAGTGCATTTTCTCGTGAAGCTCAATGAGCTCCGCCACCAGCTCACGCGCCAGCATCGAGGTCATCAGGTGATCCTGCGCGTGGACCAGCACCAGGCTGACCTTCATCTTCCCTTCGCCCTGATCGCTTTCAATCAGCTTTGTCTGCACCAGGTGCGCTTCGTTCAGGGCCGTGCGGGACTGTTCCATCATGGTTTTCGCGGCGGCGAAATCCCCCTGTTTGGCCTGCTTCAGCGCGGCATAGGCCAGGCTGCGGGCCTGTCCGGAGTTGATGATAAGCCCCATCACCACTTCTTCGAGATCGTTCTCGACGGCTTCGTCTGCGACAATACTATCCAAATCTAACATTTTTAAGCTCCTTGTGGCTGGCGCGGGCTTCCCCGCGCCGGTCAATCTTAGAATTTCAGTGAGAGGGCAATATCCTCTTCGCTCTCTTCTTCATCAATAATGGTGGCGGCTTTGTTGGCAATCGCCACGAACGGCATGTACAGCAGGGTGGCAATCCCGAGGTTGAATATCGCCAGCAGGAAGGCCGCGACGCTGCCGTTAGTGTTGAAGAAGGCGCCCAGACCCGCCGGCATGGTCCACGGTGCAATGTTGGTGACCGGTGGAATGATGCCCAGGTAATACGCCGTCAGGGTAATAGCGGCCAGCAGCGGCTGAATCAGGATGAACGGAATGAACATCACCGGGTTCATGATGATTGGCAGACCGAACAGAATCGGTTCGTTAATCTGGAAGATGCCTGATGGCAGCGCCAGCTTCGCGACCTGACGGTAGTCAGCACGACGAGAGACAATAAAGACCGCGATGATCAGACCCAAGGTCGCCCCGGTACCGCCCAGGAAGATATAGGAGTCAAGCATCGGCTTCGCCCACACATGGAAGGTTTTACCCGCTGCCAGCGCCGCGTCAACGGAGCCGTACTGCTGGTAAAGCGCAACGTTTTCCAGTGCCCAGGGGGTCATAATCCCGCTGTCCAGCGCGGCCAGTGCCAGTGAACCATGCACGCCAAAGAACCACAGCAGAGAGGTGAAAATCACATACGCCCAACCGACCACGCCACCCATCGACGCCAGCGGCGTAGAGATAGAGTCCATGATGATCTGGTGGAAGTTTGTGCCCCAGTGGGAGAGCGCCCAGGCGATAATCCCCATGATGGAGAGAATAATGAAGCCTGGAATCAACGCGGAAAACGAACGAGATACGGAAGCCGGGACGCTATCCGGCAGGCGGATAACCCAGTTGCGACGGATAATAAAGGTGAACATTTCTGCCACTACCAGGCCGATAACAATACCGGAGATGATGTTGGCCCCGCCCAGCCAGTTGGCGCCCACGGCATAGGCTTCACCCACGCTGTAAGGCGTCACGGTCATAAAAGCGGCGACGGATAATAACCCGGCAGCCAGCGGATCCACTTTACGCTCTTCGGCCAGTGCCATCCCAATAAAGAAAGGCGCCATCAGCGACATAATCCCTAACGTACCGTTATAGACGTTGCCGCCGATGGCTTTAAAACCATTAAGGGTTTCAATAGTGGAAGCATCTAACCGAATTCCTAATGAATAAAAGAAGGAACCTTCACCAAAGCTCAGAAAAACGTTGTTAATTAAAACGAACATGGCCCCGGCCAGCGTCAACGGCATTAATTTAATAAAGCCGTTTTTGATGGCGTTAACGTGAGGCTGCTTTCCTATTTTAACAGCAAAAGGAAGGAGTACCTTTTCAAGTGAAGCGATGACTTTACTCATAGGAAAATACCCTTAAATGCCGTAACGCATGTTACGGCGTATTGTGTGTGAAATAACTCTTTGACGGGAAAAATAAAAATTAATTAGCAGCTTTTTTAATTGCTGCGACAGCAGCTTTAAGAACACCTAAACCATCAATCTTGCCGTACAGCCCCGAGTCGATCACTTCGACCGGTTTATTCGGTAACAGTCGTTGAATTTCGGGCAACATATAGGCAATTTGCGGCCCCAGTAAAACGACATCGGCTGTCTGGCCTTTTTCGCCCGCCAGCGTCTCTGGAAACGCTTCAATCACCACAGGGACTTCATACTTTTCAGCCTGCGCACGCATCTTTGACACCAGAAGCGACGTAGACATGCCCGCTGAGCAGAACAGGTAGATATGTTTCTTTTCCATCGTGATTTCCCTCTTTTATAACTACCTGCCATCGCGCTATCACTCGACTCGCTGTCCCGGCAGACAGGTAGCTTGCGTACTGTTGTTTATCGTTGGAGTGAGTATACGCAATGGTACAGACAGGGGATAATTCTGGATAGGCTCAAATTGTCTCTCATTGACCTGGCTTGTTGACTCCCTTCACATTTCGGGCAAATAATTCGCGCAAAGAAATAAGATTTCCTGATGCATAAAAAAACCGGCCCATGGGCCGGTTTGTTAACATCCTCAGGCAAGAAGGGTTACTGCGCCTTAGGTGCCTGTGGATCGGTGTCGTATTCAGCACAGGTCTGATAGCCGGAGTTGATCACATGACCGGTATCATCCAGGGCGACGAAGTAGGTTTCTGCCTTACCATCACGTTGACCCAGGATATAGGTCTGACAGGTCCCCTTCGCATGAATCATGGTTACTTCAGAAGAAGGTTTACCGGCAATCGCAGCCACCTGCGAGCGGGTCATCCCTTTTTTGACGTCTTTTACTACGGGCTGCGTAAACTGATCCTTGGTGCGATCGTAAGCCGTACACCCTGCCAGCATAGTCAGTACCGCCGCTGCGCTAAGAATTCCTGCTACGTTCTTGTTCATATTCCGTCCTCTTGTTTATCAGCGTGTTATCTAAGCATGGGATAAAAAGTACTATTGTTCAACTTTGTGAATTACGCCAGACGAATTTCGGAAAATTCTAATAAAACAACGATAACCTGCTAAATCGGCGCAAATTAGCGCACTCGAAACTGTGATCCTTGTCGTTTCTCGCCCAAAGGGTTAGTTTTAACAGCTAACACATTCTGTTTATGTACTGCATATGGAGGGCGTGATGGCTCTGCAACAAGAGATTATTCAGGCACTGGGCGCGAAGCCCACGGTAGATGCACATGAAGAGATCCGCCGCAGCGTGGATTTTTTAAAGTCATACTTAAAAAAGAACGCTTTCCTGAAATCCCTGGTGCTGGGCATCAGCGGCGGCCAGGATTCTACCCTGACCGGTAAACTCTGCCAGATGGCGATTTCAGAGCTTCGCGAAGAGACGGGCGATGAGACACTGCAGTTTATCGCGGTGCGTCTTCCTTATGGCTTACAGGCGGACGAGCAGGATTGTCAGGATGCCATTGCCTTCATTCAGCCTGACCGCGTACTGACCGTGAATATTAAGGGCTCCGTGCTGGCAAGCGAGCAGGCGCTTCGCGAAGCGGGCATTGAGCTGAGCGATTTTGTTCGCGGCAACGAGAAAGCCCGCGAGCGCATGAAAGCGCAATACAGCATCGCCGGGATGACCAAAGGCGTCGTCGTCGGCACCGACCATGCGGCAGAAGCGATCACCGGTTTCTTCACCAAATACGGCGACGGCGGCACCGACATTAACCCTATATTCCGTCTCAACAAGCGTCAGGGTAAGCAGCTGCTGGCCGCGCTGGGCTGTCCTGAGCATCTTTATAAGAAAGCGCCGACGGCCGACCTTGAAGACGATCGCCCTTCCCTGCCGGATGAAGCGGCCCTTGGCGTCACCTATGACAACATTGATGATTATCTGGAAGGCAAAAAACTGGATGAAGGTACCGCGAAAATCATCGAAGGCTGGTATCTGAAAACCGAACACAAGCGCCACACGCCAATTACGGTGTTTGACGACTTCTGGAAATAAACGCAAAACGGTAACCCGCTTTCGTAGATACTGTTATGCCACGCAAGCATTTTCCTGATGTAATGTGGCATCGAACGGGCGTCCTGATTTCAGGACGCCATACGCCACCTGCGCCAGCTTGCGCATCATCGCTCCGATTATCAGCTTCGCTCCCTTGCCGTTCTTTTCCAGACGCGTCCTGAACGCTTTTCCCCACTCCGTTTTGTACAGCGCCACCATCGCGGGCATATACAGCGCCCTGCGAAGCGAGACATGGCCAGCCTTACTCATCCTGCTTGCCCTGTGTACGCTGCTGCCGGATTCATGCTGCCGCGGTGTCAGTCCTGCGAAAGCCGCGAACTGCCGCGCCTGACCGAACCTGTCCTTCAGCCCCACATACGCCAGCAGCACCGCGGATGTCTTTTCACCGATACCCGGTATGCTGTCCAGCAGTTTTCGCCGGTGCTTCAGGTCCGGGTCGTCATCCGTCAGGTCCTTTATCTGTTTCTCCAGCCGCTTCAGCTCCGCTTCCAGCCACAGAAGGTGCGCATCGATGCTCGGCATCTGCACCTCCCGCGCCGTCTCACGACGGTTCAGCTCCTGCGTGTGCATGTCTGTCAGGGACTGGTGACGCAGCACCAGCGCCCGCAACGCGCGCTCCAGCGGATGAGGTGCCTCCCAGGCTACCGGACGCTTCTGCCGGCAGAACTCTGCCAGCATACGGGCATCAACGGCATCGGTTTTACTGCGCAGGCCTTCACTCTGCGCAAAGGCTTTACCAAGAGCCGGGTTGATGATGGATACGGTGAAACCGGCATCGCTGAGGGATGCTGCTGCGTCTTCCATATAGGTGCTGGTCGCTTCCATGCAGATATGTGCCTGAGCCACATTATGGCTGCGGAGCCAGCTGAGCAGCTCCTCGTGACCTTTAGGTGTGTTAGTAAATTTTTTGCTGCGGTGACGGCCATCAGGTCGCAACACATCGACATCCAGCTTAGCTTTGGAGACATCGATACCAATAAAGTGAAGTTCCTGTTCCATAGTGAAACCAACCTTGTGAATGCGGATTACCGGGAAAACCGGTCCATGATACTGTCCGGTTTGTCACTTGTGGAGAAGGTGCAGTCCACTGCAGGGATCTACAACACAGGCTCGTGGCCTAAGGCCGGGTACGGCATGTGGACTGCATGGCAGAAAGAACAGGCCGGTTCTTTCTGCACGGAAGGATAATACAAGGCCGGGTAAGGCGTAGCCGCCACCCGGCTCTTTTTTAACCACCACACTCCTGCTACACTGTATACCTGAACAGTATATGGAGCAGTATGTGAGCAGGCGTCAATCCGCCCCGCGTCTTGAGTTTGAAGCGGCGGCTATCTACGAATATCCCGAGCACCTTCGCCCCTGGCTTGAGGCGCTGCCTAAACAGCCGGGCGTGTACATCTTTCACGGCGAAAGCGACACCCTGCCGCTTTATATCGGCAAGAGCGTTAACATTCGCAGTCGGGTGTTATCCCATCTGCGTACGCCGGACGAGGCCGCCATGCTGCGCCAGTCGCGACGCATTACCTGGTTCCAGACGGCGGGAGAAATGGGGGCGCTGTTGCTGGAGGCGCGGTTGATAAAAGAACAACAGCCGCTGTTCAATAAGCGCCTGCGCCGCAACCGTCAGCTCTGCTCCCTGCAGATCAACAATGGCAAGCCGCAGGTCGTCTACGCGCGCGACGTCGATTTTTCTCATGCGCCGAATCTCTACGGGCTGTTCGCCAATAAACGTGCCGCACTCCAGGCGCTGCAGACGCTGGCGGACGAGCGACAGCTTTGCTACAGCCTTTTGGGTCTGGAGGCAACCACCCGCGGACGCGCCTGTTTTCGATCCGCGCTCAAGCGCTGCGCCGGTGCCTGCTGTGGGAAAGAGAGCGTTGAGGCGCATCACGCCAGGCTCCTCACCGGTCTGGCGGCCATCAGCGTAAACTGTTGGCCGTGGGAAAGCGCCGTTGCGCTAAAAGAAGTGGGCGAGGCAATGACCCAGTATCACATCGTCAACAACTGGCTCTGGCTGGGCGCTGTCGACGACATCAACGACGCGGCAACTCTGCTGCGCACGCCCGCCGGATTTGACCACGATGGCTACAAAATTCTCTGTAAACCGGTCCTGGCCGGAAAGTTTGAGATCGTTGTGCTCAATGACCTGGCAGCCACGTGATTTCGTTGAATAATAAGGTGCCCTGAGCCTCCAGCAGACGCAGCGTATGGGTACCCTCCTCCCAGCTGGCACCCTGATCGGCCGTCAGCAATTTATCACCCAGCTGCCACGCCCCGCTTAGCACAAACACCACGCCCCCGCGCGAGCCAAAGGTGGTAAAGGTTCGGTCAGCAACGCGCACCTTTGCCTGGCAGCAGTCGCGCCGGGTCATGATGTTGAAGTCCATCGCCATCCGCCCATCGGAAAGCAGCGCTTTCACCGGCAAATCGCCGGCAAAACTGTAGGGCTGATGATGCTTCAGGGTATGGAAGAACGCCTTGCCCGCATCCAGCGTCACCTCTCCCCCTTCCAGCAAGGTAATCACCCGATCGACACCGGGAAACGAGGAGAATTCGCCGTTGCTGGCGATAGTCGCGATACTGGCACGCCAGTGAAAATCGCGCGTCGCGGGAGGGAAGCAGCAAATCTCACGCGTTTCGCCAGCACCATTGCGCCAGAGGCTGACTGGCATCTTACGGATATCAAAGAACTCCATCACCACTCCTGAATGGCACAACCCGTGCCAGGACAAGGATATTGCTATCGTTGCTGTCTTGTTTGTTATCGTTGGGTATTCACAGAAACAGTATCGGCAGCAGAGCGAACAGGCCTTAGCGGAACGTTAATAAAAATTCTAACGCCATGACTCTACAAACATTCTCTGAAGCGACTACAGGAGGATACCGCGCTGGCGGCGGCAGGCAAGAGGGCAGGAAAGAAAAACCGCCGGTCCTGTCCACAGCGGTTGCGCTTTTGTGGACAGGATCCCGGCGGTCTTAAGAGTGTGAACCGATTATTCGGTTGGTGCTGGCATTTTACCTTCCATCGCCGGACGTTCTGTCAGACGCTTCTCAAAATTCGCATTAAATTGTTTTTTCTGTTCCGGGGTCAGAATGTTGTAGATCTTGTTCTGGGTTTCCATGTGAGCCAGCATGCGGGCTTTGTGCTGCTCGGCCATTTTGTCGATCTGCGCCTCGGCTTTCGCCTTATCGAAGCTGTCGCTGGCGATGATGTCATGCATCGCACGGCGCTCTTCAAGCGGAGGACGTTTCATCTGGTCGCGTTCACCTTTTCTGATGTCGCGGATCTGTTGCTTCTGCGCATCCGTCAGGTTGAGATCCTTAAACATCATCATCTCGTTGTGCATACCCGGACCTTTATGATGCATCATCATTTTGCCTTCAGCAGGCGCGGCAGTCGTAGTGGTCGCAGTATCTGCGGCGAACGCCATGCTGGTAGCGCCCAGAGCCAGGGTAGAAGCAACAAACAGTGCAGTAAACTTACGCATAATTTATTTCCTTTCTTTCAGTTATTCTTCGGCGCTATGCCGTGTTGACGAGATTAACTTTACGGGGTTTATCGTCAATTAGTCAGAGCAACGGTAAAACAATGAAAGTGTAAAAAACAAATTTTCACCAAATGTGGAGGAAATAAGGATAAAGCGCGGAGAGTTGCAACAAAAAATATTCAATGCGATGATTTTAAAGCGATTTAGCAGAAGTATAGCGAAGTGAAGAACAATAATAAAGCAATTCACCAGGAATATTCTGCAAAACAAGCGCAAGCGCTTTAATCGTTAAGAAAAGTTTTTTACTTCCCCCTCCCGGAAGATGAGAGGGGAAAGATTCAGGATATTTTTTCCAGCATCAGCCCGGCCCGCAGGCCAAACGCGACGGTGGGGTTAGGAAATAAAACATACTCGGTGGTTTTCTGCACCTCGTAACGTTCCTCGCCATCTTCAGCCAGCAGCGCCCCTTTGCGGAACGGGGTGAAGTTTAGGGTGTGCGCGGCCATGTGGAGCAGGAAGGCATCGCTGCGGCGCGTGATCTGCTGTACGACCCGATACCGCTCAACGGGCTGATGCGCGTGCTCAGGAGCCGTTCCTCCCAGCAGAGCCCGAAGGGCGAGATGCGTAGGCGCAAAGCGGGTCAGATCGTTCTGGCCGAACGGTAGCGCTTTTCCCAGCTCCAGCGTGCAGGCCAGCGCAGCGAAACGTTCACAGGTGAAATGGGTAAACGTTCCGCCCGGCGACTGATGAAATACCAGCGCCTCAAGCCCGGCGTCACCCAGCCAGCTCAGGAACGCTTCATCCCACGGCTGATTACGCTGCGGCAAAACGCCGAAGCGAACGTGGTAGGACGCGCGGATTGCCGTATGCAGATCCAGATGCCAGCGCGCCGGTCCCGCGGCGGCAAAAAACGCGGTCACGACGTTCTCCAGCCACTCTGCCCGCGCCGTTTCATCGCTCTGAGGAAACTGCGACCAGCGGCCGCCGAACATGCGGTTAATGTCGCTTACCAGATAGCGTTTGTTTTGCGCCAGCGCAGGGGGATTGCCGAGCACCACCAGCACGCGGCACTTCAGGGCGATCTCATTGCGATACAGCGCACGCAGCAACAGATCAACAATCTCAACGGGTGCGGTTTCATTCCCGTGGATACCCGTTGAAAGCAGCAGCGAGAGTTCGCTTTTTACGGTCGGCGTCAGCTCAAGCACCCCGCGCCCCAGCCACCGCCAGCGAAATGAGGGGCCGTCCCCCTCTTTCTGTTCCGGCGTCTCATCGGCCAGGGTTAGCGCCAGTATATTTTCCATATCCACTCCTTTAGCGCTGGAACGGGTAAACCGATCCCAGCTGCAGGATTGTCGATAACGCGTCCAGCGCCTCGCGCCCTTCACGCAGAAGCTGCGGGTCAACCAGATCCGCCTGCGTCAGCCGATCGCGATAGTAGCGATCGACCCAGTCATTCAGCCGCTTAAAGAGCGTATCGTTCATCATGACCGCCGGGTTCACTGCCTGCATTTCGTCCTGGGTCAAGACCACGCGCAGACGTAAACAGGCTGGACCACCGCCGTTGGCCATGCTTTCGCGCAGGTCAAACACACGCAGCTCGTCAATCGGGTTATCGGCCTTCACCAGCTCCGTCAGGTAGCGCCACACGCCTTTATGATCCCGGGACTCCTGCGGCAGGACCAGCATCATGCTGCCATCGTCACGGCTGAGCAGCTGGCTATTGAACAGATACGTTTCTACCGCGTCCTGCACGCTCACCGCCTCCGTGGGCACCTGGACTGGCGTAAAGCCGCGCACGCGCTCATGTAGCGTGGCGAGCAGCGTCTCCTGATGGGCAAACGCCTGCTCGTGGCAGAACAGCACCTGGCGGTTAGAGACGGCAATCACGTCGTTATGGAACACGCCCTGGTCAATCACATGCGGGTTTTGCTGGGCAAAAATCACCTGGGAAGGATTGACCTGGTTCAGGCGGGCAACCGCCTGGCTGGCTGCCAGCGTCTGACGAGCAGGATAACGGGTTGGCGCAGCGTGGCCTCCCTCTTCTCGTCCGTAGATAAACAGCTGCAGGCTCGGGTCACCATAGTCTCCCCCCAGGCGGTTATGGTTGGCCGCGCCTTCGTCGCCAAACATCGCCACCTGCGGCAGGGCCTGATGCACCTCGAAATGGGCGTCATGGTTGAAAATGGCGCGCAGCACGCGCTCGGTGGTTTCCGCTTCGGTGGCGCGGTGGAATTTATTGTTCAGGTTCGCCACCGTCAGATGAACTTTGCCATCCAGCGTGTCGGCTGACGGCGCGACGGTCGCCGCGTTTGCCACCCACATAGAGGAGGCAGAGCTTGCCGCGGAGAGCAGGTGCGGTGTCTGCGTACCCGCTTTTTCGACGACCTGCTCATCGGTACCGCTAAAGCCGAGCTGACGAAGGACAGCCACGTTCGGGCGTTCCTGCGGCGGGATCACCGCCTGCGGGAAACCGGCATCCGCCAGCGCCTTCATTTTTAGCAGCCCCTGCTTCGCCGCCAGCTTCGGGTTCGACACCTGAAAACGGTGCTTCGTCGAGGCTTCATTACCAAAAGAGAGACCGGCATAGTGGTGCGTCAGCCCCACCAGCCCGTCAAAGTTAACCTCACGCGCTTTCATGACGATCCCCTCCGGTAAAATCCAGCCCCGGATTCAGCGTCTCCGGCAGCGTCAGCGCCGGGGTTTCCAGGCTTGCCATCGGCCACGCGCAGTAATCGGCGGCATACCACGCGCTGGCGCGATGATTGCCCGACGCGCCCACGCCGCCGAACGGTGCGGTGCTCGCGGCCCCGGTCAGCGGTTTATTCCAGTTCACAATCCCGGCGCGCGCTTCCAGCAGCAGTTGGTCAAACTTCTCGCGATGTGGTGAGATCAGCCCGCTCGACAGGCCATAGCGGGTGTTATTCGCCATCGCAATGGCCGCATCGAAATCGTCATAGCGCCAGACGCACAGCAGCGGGCCAAAGACCTCTTCATCCGGCACGTTGCTCGCGCCGCTCATCTCCACGATGCCCGGCGTCAGCAGCGAGGCACCCGGCTGAACCTGCTTCGGCTCCAGCAGGGTTTTCGCGCCGCGCGCGACGTGGTCCTGCCAGGCCTTCAGCACGTTCAGCGCGGCCTGCTCGGAAATCAGGCCGCCGATAAACGGCTGCGGGTCGGCATCCCACGCGGCAGGCACCAGACGCGCGCTCACCTCTACCAGACGCTTCAGGAAGGCATCCCCCTGCGCGCCGCGCTTGACCAGCAGGCGGCGGGAGCAGGTACAGCGCTGTCCGGCGGTAATAAAAGCAGACTGAATCGTCAGGTGCACCGCGGCATCGATATCGTCAGGATCTTCCACAATCAGCGGGTTGTTGCCGCCCATCTCCAGCGCCAGGATTTTCTCCGGCTGTCCCGCCAGCTGGCGGTGCAGCTGATAGCCCGTACCGGCGCTGCCGGTAAACAGCAGGCCGTCGATATCGCTCAGCGCGCTCAGCGCCTGACCGGTTTCCCGCCCGCCCTGCACCAGGTTCAACACGCCCGGCGGCAGGCCAGCCTGTTCCCACAGCTTAACCACCGCCTCGCCGGTGAATGGCGTGAGCTCGCTCGGTTTGAAAATAACGGTATTGCCCGCCAGCAGCGCAGGCACAATGTGGCCATTTGGCAGATGCCCCGGGAAGTTATACGGGCCAAACACCGCCAGCACGCCGTGCGGTCGGTGGCGCAGTGTGGCGGCGCCGTCCGGCATGTCGGTATGCTGTTCGCCGGTGCGGGTGTGGTACGCCTTGATCGAAATGGCGATTTTGTTGATCATCGCCGTCACTTCGGTTGTCGCTTCCCAGCGCGGTTTACTGGTTTCAGACGCGATGATGCGCGTCAGTTCGGCCTTGTTTGCCTCCAGCAGCCCGGCAAACTTTTCAACAATTTCCTGGCGCACGGCGAAAGGCTGTTTTGCCCATGCCGGAAACGCGCGGCGAGCGGCATGGCAGGCCTGTTCTACCTGCGCGACGCTGGCGTCATGCCCCTTCCAGAGCACCTCTTTTCCAACCGGATTGGTTTTTACGCGCTCTTCGCCTTCGCCCGTTATCCAGTCACCGTTAATCCATAATGTCATGCTGTTTTCTCCTCAGGGCAGAGACGCACCAGGCGAACCGTATCGCCGGCGTTACATTTCAGGGCATCGAGCTCAGCAGCCGTCAGCACCAGACGTTCACATTTCGGGTTGGTCCGCACCAGCATGGCGCGGAAGTTGGCGTAATTTTCGTTCGCCACCAGGCATGCGGGCCAGTCGCCTGGCGCGGGCTGACCTTCAGAGACCTCAACCAGACGGCTTTTACGGATCGCGCGCACGCGGTCGATATCGCACTCAAGCGTAGGCCCGCCGTCAAAGATGTCGACATAGTTCCGGTAGCGGAACCCCTCTTTCTCCAGCACCGCGCGGGCGGGCGCGGTTTGCGGATGGACTTCGCCAATCACCGCCTGCGCTTCCGGGCTGAGGAAATGGGTATAGATAGGATGCTTCGGCATCAGCTCGGCAATAAAGGCTTTCTGGCCGGTGCCGCAGAGATAGTCCGCCCGGCTGAACTCCATCGAGAAGAAGCGCTCGCCCAGGCTCTCCCAGAACGGCGAGTAGCCGGTGTCGTCGATTACGCCGCGCATCTCTGCGACCACTTTTTCGTTAAAGCGATCGCGGAAGGCGGCCATAAACATAAAGCGCGATTTGGAGAGCAGGTAGCCGTTGCCCTCTTTGCGCCACGCCGGGTCGAGGAACAGCGTGCAGAGCTCGCTGGCGCCCGTGTGGTCATTGCAGAGAAATAGCGTGGGCAGCGCGTTGTAGACGTTCAGCTCTTTCGAGGCGTGAACCATGGTGCCGACGCGGTAGTTGTACCACGGGTCGTTAAGCCCGACGGCCACTTCAATGGCGCAGATCCCGGCCACGGTCCCCGTGTCGGTGTCTTCCAGCACGAACACATACCCCTGTTCGCTTTTTGGCAACGTCCCCTGCCAGGTTTGCAGGGCGCGCTCAATGCGCGCCGACAGCGTTTTTTCATCGGCAGGAAGCGAGGTCAGCCCGCCTCCCGTCTTACCGGCAAGCTGCATGAGCCCGGCGATATCGCCGCGCTCAACGGGACGGATGACCATCATGATGACACCCCGGATTTCACTTTTTCACACGCCAGCGCAAAACGGTCCAGACCGGTTTGCACCTCTTCCTCGCTGACGATCAGCGCAGGCGCGAAACGCACCACGTTG
Organism: Enterobacter sp. ECC-019; assembly: GCF_043974075.1. Lineage (NCBI taxonomy): Bacteria > Pseudomonadati > Pseudomonadota > Gammaproteobacteria > Enterobacterales > Enterobacteriaceae > Enterobacter > Enterobacter sp. ECC-019. Next base: position 2,612,249 of record NZ_CP143759.1, on the reverse strand, counting down.
GCACCGGCAATCAGCACCATCACGCCCACTTTTGCCGCTTCCTGTGAAATAAGTTTAGCTTTTCCGGCAAACTCAGCGGTGAGCTCGCAGCCGATTAACAGCCCCAGACCGCGAATTTCTTTAAACAGCCCCGTTTTGCCGTTGATGGCATTCAGGCGCTCGACAAACCAGTCGTGACGCTGCTTAACGCCTTTCAGCACCTCAGGCGTGTTAATGATGTCGAGAACCTGGCCGGCGACGGCGGTGGCCAGCGGGTTGCCGCCGTAGGTGGTGCCATGGGTGCCCACGGTCATCACGCTGGCGAATTTATCGGTGGTCAGCGTCGCCCCAATCGGGAAGCCGCCGCCCAGCGCTTTGGCGGTCGACAGCACGTCCGGCGTCACGCCGTAGTGCATATAGGCATACAGCTCGCCGGTGCGGCCCACGCCGGTCTGCACTTCGTCGAAAATCAGAACCGCATCGTGGCGATCGCACAGCTCGCGCAGCCCCTGCAGGAAGGCTTTTTGCGCCGGAAGCACGCCGCCCTCGCCCTGCATCGGCTCGACGATCACCGCGCAGGTGGTGTCGTTAATCAGCTCGCTGGCGGACTGTAGATCGTTATAGATGCCGTGGCGAATATCCGGCGGCAGCGGGGCGAAATCCTGCGAGTAGGAAGGCTGGCCGCCCGCGCTGACGGTAAAGAGCGTGCGCCCGTGGAAGGCATTTTTAAATGCCACGATGCCGCTCTTGTGGGTACCAAATTTATCGTGCGCATATTTGCGCGCCAGCTTCAGCGCCGCTTCGTTGGCTTCCGCCCCCGAGTTACAGAAAAAGACTTTTTCGGCAAACGTCGCGTCGATCAGTTTTTTGGCCAGGCGCAGCGCAGGCTCGTTGGTGAAGCCGTTGCCGGTATGCCAGAACTTCGCCGCCTGGTCATTCAGCGCCTGACGCAGCGCAGGGTGCGCATGCCCCAGCGCGTTGACCGCAATCCCACCTGCAAAGTCGATATACTCTTTACCCTGCTGATCCCACAGGCGCGAGCCTTCCCCACGAACCGGAATAAAAGCCGCCGGAGCGTAAACCGGCATCATCCATTCATCGAAATTTTCACGCGTAATTGACAGAGACATAGCGACCTCATCCGGTAAATAAAAAGTTATTTGAATGTTAAATAATTGAGTGTTTGCACTGTGAATGTAGATTGCAGCCTTCGTGCCAGCCAGCGATAAAAATGCATAAACGGGTTTGGGTAACAGAATATCAACGAGTTACGATATGGAGTTATTCACCATTAGTGCATAAAAAGTGAATATTTTTACGACAAGCGGCGCTTTGCCGCATGAAAATCAGAAAGAGTATGCACAGGCCAAATATAATTCTGGAATTGTGATCGCTCGCGAAATTTATCGGTCATTTACGCCCTGTTTGAGGGCGGGACGCGTCAGAATGGTGCAAATATTGCACCACCGGCATTATCTGTCGCAGTTATTGGTCGAACCCGGTAACAGTTGACGCAAATTCTGCTACCATCCATGCACTATTCACCTTGCACTGGCAGCGACTATGAAATTTGTCTCTTTTAATATCAACGGCCTGCGCGCCCGCCCCCATCAGCTTGAAGCTATCGTTGAACAACATCAGCCAGATGTGATCGGCCTGCAGGAGACCAAGGTTCACGACGATATGTTCCCCCTCGAAGAGGTGGCAAAACTCGGCTACAACGTCTTCTATCATGGGCAGAAAGGCCATTACGGCGTTGCGCTGTTGACCAAAGAGACGCCAGTTTCCGTCCGCCGTGGGTTTCCCGGCGATGACGAAGAAGCACAACGCCGCATCATCATGGCGGAGTTGCCTTCCCCGCTGGGTAACATCACCGTGATTAATGGTTACTTTCCCCAGGGCGAAAGCCGCGACCATCCGACCAAATTCCCGGCCAAAGCCAAGTTTTATCAGGATCTGCAGAACTACCTGACAACCGAACTAAAAAAAGAGAATCCGGTGCTGATCATGGGTGATGTGAACATCAGCCCGACCGATCTGGATATTGGTATCGGTGAAGACAGTCGCAAACGCTGGCTGCGTACCGGCAAATGCTCCTTCCTGCCGGAAGAGCGCGAGTGGATGCAGCGCCTGCTGGACTGGGGCCTGGTGGATACCTTCCGCAATGCCAACCCGGAAACGCAGGACCGTTTCTCCTGGTTTGACTATCGCTCAAAAGGCTTTGACGACAACCGCGGCCTGCGCATCGACCTGCTGCTGGCCAGTTCGCCGCTGGCAGAGCGCTGCATCGAAACCGGGATCGACTACGAGATCCGCAGCATGGAAAAACCGTCTGACCACGCGCCGGTGTGGGCTAAATTCAAGCTGTAATGACGCGTGAACATTCGAAAAATCGCTTTCCTGTGCGCCCTTCTGGGCGCATTTGTTCTGACGTTTGTCGTGCTTCCCCCGGGCACACTCTCCCTGGAAGGGATTAAAACTCACCAACAGGCGTTACTCTCCCATGTTGACCACGAACCGCTACGAAGCGCGCTGATCTTTTTTGCGCTCTATGTGCTGGTCTCCGCCCTGTCGATACCCGGCGCGGCGATCCTCACCCTGCTGGGCGGGGCGTTATTTCCTCTGTGGGAAGGCACCGTGCTGGTCTCGTTTGCCTCCACGCTCGGAGCCACGCTTGCGATGCTCGCCAGCCGTTATCTGCTGCGCGAATGTGTCCAGCGTCGGTTTGCTCAGCAGATGAAAACGGTGAACGCCGGTATGGCGCATGACGGCGCGGGATATCTTTTTGCCCTGCGCCTGATGCCGCTGTTCCCGTTTTTCCTGGTAAATTTGCTGATGGGGCTGACCCGCATTGGCGTATATCGCTACTGGTGGGTCAGCCAGGTCGCCATGCTGCCCGCGACGGTGGTCTTTCTGAACGCCGGGCGCGAGCTGGGAAAAGTGGCGTCGCCGCGCGATATTTTGTCGCCGGGCATGCTAATCGCCTTTACACTACTGGGGTTATTGCCGCTGGCCACGCGCCGGCTGTTTTCCCGTTATCTCCCGTCAGCTAAAAAGTGAGGCATTATGCGCCGTGTGCGTTTTTGCGCGTTTCTGACCGGTCTGCTGCTGGCAGCCCCCCTGTGTGCCGCCGAGGGCTGGCACGCTATCCAACAGCAGGCCAAAGGCCAGACCGTCTGGTTTAACGCCTGGGGCGGCGATCCGGCGGTCAACCGCTACCTTGAGTGGGTCAGCGGTGAGATGCAAACGCACTACGCCATTACCCTCAAAATCGTCCCACTGGCGGACGCTGGCGATGCGGTAAAACGGATTCAGACCGAAGCCGCCGCAGGACGTAAGACGAACGGCTCAGTCGACCTGCTGTGGGTCAACGGGGAAAACTTCCGTACGTTAAAAGAGGCGAACCTGCTGCAAACCGGGTGGGCGCAGACGTTGCCAAACTGGCGCTATGTCGATACCCGTAAACCCGTCACGGAAGATTTTGCGATTCCCACCGACGGGGCGGAATCGCCGTGGGGCGGCGCGCAGCTGACCTTTATCGCCCGCAAAGCCAGCATGCCGACGCCACCGGAGGATCCTCAGGCGCTGCTGGCTTACGCGCAACAGCACCCGGGCAAGGTGAGCTATCCTCGCCCGCCCGATTTTACCGGCACGGCATTTCTTGAGCAGCTGCTTCTGACGCTCACCGATCGCCCTGAGGCTTTACAAAAAGCGCCCGATGCAACGTTTAATCACGTTACGGCGCCGCTCTGGGCCTACCTCGATAAGTTGCACCCGCTGCTGTGGCGCGAAGGCAAAGACTTTCCCCCTTCCCCTGCGCGGATGGATGCCCTGCTTGCCAGCGGCAGTCTGAACCTGTCGCTGACCTTTAACCCGGCGCATACGCAGCAGAAAGTGGCGAGCGGCGAACTGCCTGCCGACAGCTACAGCTTTGGTTTCCATAGCGGGATGCTCGGCAACGTCCATTTTGTGGCTATCCCGACCAATGCTGGCGCGAGCGCGGGTGCGAAAGTGGTCGCGAATTTCCTGCTGTCGCCGCAGGCGCAAATCCGCAAGGCCGACCCGGCCATCTGGGGAGACCCGAGCGTACTGGATGCGAAAGCGCTGCCCGAAGGTGACGCGAAACAGCTGCTGGCCCATACGCCTCAGGGGCTGCCGCGGGTGCTTGCAGAGCCGCAGTCCGCCTGGGTGAACGCGCTGGAGCAGGAATGGCTGCGCCGTTACGGCACCCGCTGAGCGGGCTCGTCTGGCTGGCGATGGCGGTGATTTATCTGCCGATCCTGCCCGCTGGCGTGATGCTGTTCGCACCGGCGTTTTCCGTGACAAACTGGCAGCGGCTGCTGAACGATCCGCAGCTGCCCCAGGCGACCGTCGCCACGCTGGTCTCAACGCTCATCGCCACGCTGGGGGCGTTGCTGATTGCCCTTTTCCTCGTCTGCCTTTTGTGGCCCGGTCAACGCTGGCGACGCCTCTCTACCCGCCTGCCGTGGCTACTGGCGATCCCCCACGTGGCGTTCGCCACCAGCGCGTTACTGCTGTTTGCCGAGGGCGGTCTGTTTTATCAGGTCTGCACCGTCTGTTCGCCGCCGTTTGACCGCTACGGCATCGGTCTGGGTCTGACGCTCGCGGTCAAAGAGAGCGCGTTTGTGCTGTGGGCCATTTACGCCGTACTGCCGGAACAACGGCTCGCGCAGCAGAAGATCGTCCTGCAGACCTTTGGCTACGGGCGTTATCAGACGCTCAGCTGGCTGATCCTTCCGGCGATCGCCCCTGTCCTCGGCGCGGTGATGCTGGCGGTGCTGGCGTGGTCACTTTCGGTCGTGGACGTGGCGATCGTTCTCGGGCCCGGCAATCCGCCCACCCTGGCCGTGCTGGCCTGGCAGTGGCTAAGCCAGGGCGACGCGCAGCAGCAGGCAAAAGGAATGCTGCTGTGTCTGCTTCTCCTTATGCTGCTGGCCGCGCTTGCCGCCCTCGGGTACGGCCTCTGGAAAGCATGGCGTCGCACGATCCCGGACCTCGCGGGGACGCGTCCCCGGACTCAGCGCGTCCTGCCTGCGCGGGCACTCAGCGGGTTACTGCCCGCGTGCGGCATCCTGTGCGCCGCGGTACTGCTGATGCTGGCACAAGGAGGCGACGTGGGTCCCGTGGGTACCAGCCTCTCCTTCGGTCTGCTTTCGAGCCTGATCGCCCTCATCGTCATTTTTCTCTGGCTGGAATGGGGACCGCAGCGCGGCGCAACGTGGGTGTGGTCTCCGCTCGCCCTTCCGGCGCTGCCGCTCGTCACCGGGCAATACTTTATTGCTTTGCGTCTGGGACTCGACGGGCACTATGCCGCCGTGCTCTGGAGCCATCTGCTGTGGGGGTTGCCGTGGATGCTGCTTGTTCTGCAGCCCGCCTGGCGGCGGATCGATCCCCGGCTTATTCTTACCGCCAGAACGCTCGGCTGGCGACGTGCGAAAATATTCTTACTGCTGAAATGCCCCCTGCTGGCGCGCCCTGCGCTGCTGGCCTTTGCCACCGGCTTTTCCGTCAGCATGGCGCAATACATGCCGACGCTCTGGCTTGGCGCGGGGCGTTTCGCCACGCTGACCACCGAAACCGTCGCGCTCAGCAGCGGGGGCAGCATCCCCGTTCTCGCCAGCAGGGCGCTGGGATTGCTGCTGGTCACGGGCGCGGTGTTTGGTCTTGCCGCACTGTTATCCCGGCTCGCGGGCCGCTACCGTCAAGGATTACGATAATGCTGAAGGTAAACCATCTCACCATCGAACCGCTTTTCCGCGAGGTCAGTTTTTGCGTTCCTCGCGGGGAGATCGTTACCCTGATGGGGCCGTCCGGCAGCGGCAAATCGACCCTTTTTGCGTGGATGGTCGGCGCGCTGTCAGACGATTTTCAGGCGCAAGGCGAACTGTGGCTCGACGCGCGTCGCTGCGACGGTCTTCCCGTTGAATCCCGCGGGCTGGGCATACTCTTTCAGGACGCGCTGCTGTTTGAACAGTTCAGCGTCGGGCAAAATTTGCTGCTGGCGCTGCCTGAGCGGATCGTCGGTCGCGCGCGGCGGGAAGCGGTCGAGCAGGCGCTGGATTCCGCCGGGCTGAGCGGTCATTACGCCAGCGATCCGGCCACCCTCTCCGGCGGGGAGCGTGCCCGGGTCAGCCTGCTGCGCGCCCTGCTCGCTGAGCCGCAGGCGCTGCTGCTGGACGAACCGTTCAGCCGCCTCGATAAAACGTTGCGCACGACGTTTCGGACATGGATATTTGACGCCGTCCGCGCGCGCAATATCCCGGTGGTGCTGGTCACGCACGATGTGGACGATATTCCGCCCGGCGGCGAGCTGATTGAGATCTCTCGCTGGCAATAATGTGCTAACGCAATGTTTTACGTTTCGGGAGAGACGACAATGCCCCCCTCTTTTACTGACGTCAGGTTATTCGATGAAACGTGTTTCTCAACTGACCGCGCTGGCCCTGCTCTGCGGCCTCGCTTCCTTTTCCTCTCTGGCGGCTGATATGGACAACGCGATGACGCTGTCTCAGCTTCAGGCGCAGCACGGCACGCCTGTCGACACCCGTCCCAGCGCGTTTTATAACGGCTGGCCGCAGACGCTCAGCGGCCCCTCCGGGCATGAACCCGCCGCACTCAACCTTGCTGCCGCCTGGCTTAGCGCCATGAGCGACGAGCAGATTGCGCTTTGGGCAAAACAGCATCAGCTTACTCCTGCAACGGCCATCGCCCTGTACGGCGACGAGAACGATAACCAGGCGGTGAAGTCCCGCCTGGAGAAAGCCGGATACCGCCACGTCTCGCTGCTCAGCGACGCGCTGCAGACGCCCGACCGCCTTCAGCGCCTGCCTCACTTTGAACAGCTGGTTTACCCGCAGTGGATCCACCGCCTCCAGCAGGGTAAACCCGTGACCGCCGCGCCGTCGGGTGACTGGAAAGTGATTGAAGCCGCCTGGGGCGCACCGAAGTTTTACCTGCTGAACCACATTCCCGGCGCGGGCTACATCGACACCAACGAGGTGGAAAGCGAGCCGCTGTGGAATAAAGTCTCCGACGACAAGCTGAAAGCGATGCTGGCGAAGCACGGGATCCGTCACGATACCACCGTTATTTTGTATGGCCGTGACGTTTACGCCGCCGCGCGCGTGGCGCAGATTATGCTGTATGCGGGCGTGAAGGATGTGCGCATTCTCGATGGCGGCTGGAAAGCGTGGTCCGATGCAGGCCTGCCGGTTGAACGCGGCACGCCCGGCAAAGTGACGCCGGCCCCCGATTTCGGCACGCCGATCCCTGGCCAGCCGCAGCTGATGGTCGACATGGAGCAGGCGCGCGGGATGCTGCACCGCCCGGATGCCTCCCTGGTTAGCATTCGTTCCTGGCCGGAGTTCATTGGCGAAACCAGCGGCTACAGCTACATCAAGCCAAAAGGTGAAATAGCCGGTGCCCGCTGGGGTCATGCGGGTAGCGACGCGACCCATATGGAGGACTTCCATAACCCGGATGGCACCATGCGCAGTGCGGACGATATCGCCGCCCAGTGGAAGCGCTGGAATATTCTGCCGGAACAGCACGTCGCGTTTTACTGCGGCACCGGCTGGCGGGCGTCCGAAACCTTTATGTACGCCCGGGCGATGGGCTGGAAGAATGTCGCCGTCTATGACGGCGGCTGGTACGAATGGAGCAGTCACCCGCAGAACCCGGTCACCACCGGCGCGCGCGGGCCAGAGAGCGCGCTCTAAGGGGTGAGTGACTTCAGCGTCACATAGCCGCTCCAGATGCGCGTTGTGGTGGTCAGCCAGCACAGCGCGCCGAATACCCACGCGAATAGCGCAAAGTGTGCCGGAAAGAGGCAGCACAGCACGAACAGCGCGATGGTCTCCGTCCCTTCCGTTAGCCCCCCGATGTAATAAAACGACTTGTGCGCATAGCCGGGGTTGTCGATGTCGTGCTTCGCGGCCAACGCCGCAAACGCCAGAAAACTGCTGCCGGTACCGATAAACGCAAACAGCAGCCAGGCGGCCGCCAGCGCATTTTCTACGGGAGCCGCGAGCGCAAAGCCAAACGGCACCAGGGCGTAGAACAGAAAATCGAGCGCGATATCAAGAAATCCCCCCGCATCGGTCAGCCCTCTCCGGCGCGCCAGCGCGCCGTCCAGACCATCCAGCAGGCGGTTAAGCACAATAGCGATCAGCGCGGCCGGATACCAGCCGAGGGCCAGAAACGGCAACGCCAGCACGCCGACGGCAAACCCGGTCAGGGTTAATCCGTCGGGCGTGATGCCCGGCTTATCCAGCACGGAAACCAGACGATTCAGAGCGGGCTTAACCCGCGGGTGCAGGTGACGGTCAAGCATGGGGAGTCTCGTTAAACGTGGCGCACAGCCCCTGCGCCGGAATATCCAGCGCGGCATTAAAGCGGGCGGAGAGATTCTGAAACGCAATGAGCGCCGTCATCTCGGCGATGGCATCGTCCGTGAAGTGGCGTTTCAGCGCCGTTCTGATTGCCTCATCCGCTCTGGGTGGCGTGGCGGTCACCGCCTCGGCGTAGGCCAGCGCCGCACGCTCTTGCTCGGTGAACAAAGTGGAATCATGCCAGTCGCCCACGGCCTGAACCTTATCCAGCGCGCCGCAGCGCTCGGCCAGCCGCAGGCTGTTGGCATCAATACAGAAAGCGCAGTGACAGAGCTGGGACACCCGCGTCATGAGCAGCGAACGAAGCACGGGCGTCAGGCGCGCGTGACGGCGCTCAAGAAAACCGACAAACAGCGCCACCAGCCAGAACAGACGTGGCATGCGCCCCCACCAGCAGGTGGGATTCAGCACCGCGCCAAAATGCTTTTTCTGCATGGCGGCAATCGGTTTAAGGCTGGCGGGAAGGGATTCGAGGGGGGCAACCCAGGCGGTGGTCTCTTTCACCTGATTCTCCTGATTACTGGACTCTGAGAAAGGGCACGATAATATGTCTTTTTTCGCTATCAATTATTGACGACCATGCTGAAAACACTCGATGTCGTTGCCGCCATTATCGAAAAAGACGGCAATATTTTACTGGCGCAGCGCCCTGCCCATGCCGACCAGCCGGGATTGTGGGAATTTGCAGGCGGTAAAGTCGAGGCCGGAGAAACCCAGCCAGAAGCGCTTATCCGCGAGCTGCGTGAAGAGTTGGGTATTGACGCCCTGCCGGGGCAATACGTGGCAAGCCACCAGCGGGAAGTCTCGCAGCGGTTGATCAACCTGCATGCCTGGCACGTCCCTGCTTTTCACGGCGAGCTCACGGCGCACTACCACAGCGCGCTGACGTGGTGTACGCCGGAAGAGGCGTTTGGCTACGCCTTAGCCCCCGCGGATATTCCGCTGCTGGAGGCGTTTATTGTTTTACGCGACGCCAGACCAGCGGGTTCGTGCTGATGGCGCGCTCGTCGCGCTGGCACTGCAGCAGAATGCCGTCCGCTTTCACAACGGCCCCTTCCGAGTAGTTCTGATTCTGATAGATACAGCACTGATTACAGGGTTGCACCGTTTGATTCTGGCCGCTGGAGCTAAACACTTCCGGCGGCACATTCACTTCCACATCCGGGCGAATGCGGTCAGCCTGCGCGGCTGCGGTAAAGATCAAACATAACGCGGTGAGTAGATAACGGTTCATAGACACATTTTCCTGTTATTCCTTGATAATGACTATAACGGTAAACCCGAGCGGAACCTTTAATTTATATCTTCATCGCTTTTGGTTATGACGCCCGCGCTCTCATTAATTTCCCTTTCGGCATACATTTCTGCTTGCCTCACAAAGTGGTACGGGTGGTATAGTCAAAAAAACAACACAAATCGCATAAGTAATACACATAAAATACGATAAGAGGTTCTTATATCTATGGATCAGACACGCTCTCTGGAAAGTTTCCTTGCCCATGTTCAGCAGCGCGACCCGCACCAAAGCGAGTTCGCGCAGGCCGTACGTGAAGTTATGACTACCCTGTGGCCCTTCCTTGAACAAAACCCGCGTTATCGCCAGATGTCGCTGCTTGAACGCCTTGTCGAGCCAGAGCGCGTGATCCAGTTCCGCGTGACGTGGGTTGACGATCGCAATCAGGTACAGGTTAACCGCGCGTGGCGCGTTCAGTTTAACTCGGCCATCGGTCCGTTTAAGGGCGGCATGCGTTTTCATCCGTCCGTGAACCTGTCGATTCTGAAATTCCTCGGCTTCGAGCAGACCTTTAAAAACGCCCTCACTACGCTACCCATGGGCGGCGGCAAAGGCGGCAGCGATTTCGACCCGAAAGGCAAAAGCGAAGGCGAAGTGATGCGCTTCTGCCAGGCGCTGATGACCGAACTCTATCGCCATCTTGGTCCTGATACCGACGTGCCTGCCGGTGATATCGGCGTGGGTGGACGTGAAGTGGGCTTTATGGCCGGGATGATGAAAAAGCTCTCCAACAACAGCGCCTGCGTCTTTACCGGCAAGGGGTTGTCGTTTGGCGGGAGCCTGATCCGCCCGGAAGCGACCGGATACGGCCTGGTTTACTTCACCGAGGCCATGCTCAAGCGTCACGGCCTGGGCTTTGAAGGCATGCGCGTCGCGGTGTCCGGCTCCGGTAACGTGGCGCAGTACGCGATTGAGAAAGCGATGCAGTTTGGCGCTCGCGTGGTGAGCGCCTCTGACTCCAGCGGCACGGTGGTGGATGAAGCGGGCTTCACAGTAGAGAAACTGGCGCGTCTGTGTGAAATCAAAGCCAGCCGCGATGGCCGCGTGGCGGATTATGCCCGGGAGTTTGGCCTGACCTACCTCGAAGGTAAACAGCCGTGGGGCGTGCCGGTGGATATCGCCCTGCCGTGCGCAACGCAGAACGAGCTGGATGTTGAAGCCGCGCGTACCCTGATTAGCAATGGCGTAAAAGCGGTGGCCGAGGGGGCAAATATGCCGACCACCATCGCCGCAACGGACCTGTTCCTGGAAGCGGGCGTGCTGTTTGCACCGGGCAAGGCCGCTAACGCGGGCGGCGTGGCGACCTCCGGTCTCGAAATGGCGCAAAACGCCGCGCGTCTCGGCTGGAAAGCGGAGAAAGTGGATGCGCGCCTGCACCATATCATGCTGGATATTCACCATGCCTGCGTGGAGTATGGCGGCGAGGCATCGCAAACCAACTATGTGCGCGGAGCGAATATTGCCGGGTTCGTGAAGGTGGCGGATGCGATGATTGGGCAGGGTGTGATTTAGTTTCCCTGTATTCTCGCCCTTGTAGGCCCGGTAAGCGTTAGCGCCACCGGGCTTTTTTCAGGCCGCAGAGCTGCTTTCGCCGGGTGGCGGCTTCGTCTTACCCGGCCTACGGTTTAAGAGGCTGCCGCGCTCTTTTTCTTTTTAAACGGTTTCTTCGCGCCGCCCCCGGGTGCAACCATTCCTCTGAACGTTTTCACCGGCGTGCTGCGCGCCTGCTCGATCATCTGATAAAGCGTCCCGACCAGCGGCTGCATAAAGTCCTGATAGCGGCACTGCTTCTCGCTGATCTGCGTCAGCACCGACTCCCAGTGCGCAGTCATGTCCGGCCTGGCGGCCAGCTCCGGCAGAGAGTGGATTAGCGCCCGGCCCGGTTCCGTTGAGTGGATGTAGCGTCCCTTTTTCTCCAGGAAGCCGCGCTTAAAGAGCAGCTCAATGATCCCCGCGCGGGTCGCTTCCGTACCCAGACCGTCGGTGGCGCGCAGGATCTTCTTCAGATCTTTATCCTGAACAAACCGGGCGATCCCGGTCATCGCCGACAGCAGCGTCGCATCGGTGAAATGGCGCGGGGGCTGGGTCTGACGTTCAACCACTTCGCCCTTCTCGCACAGCAGTTCGTCATCTTTAGCGACCACCGGCAGCGGCGTGCCGTCGTTCTCTTCGTCGCGCTCTTTATTCCCCAGCAGCGTGCGCCAGCCTGCTTCTGCGAGGAAACGCGCTTTGGCAATAAACTTGCCTTTGGCAATCTCGAGCTCAATCACGCACTTACGGAATACGGCGTCCGGGCAGAACTGCATCAGGTACTGACGGGCGATCAGGTTATAGACCTTCGCTTCGTTCTCGGTCAGATTGACGCTGCTGGCGCGGGCCGTCGGGATAATCGCGTGGTGGGCATCCACCTTTTTATCATCCCAGCAGCGGTTATGGGTGTCCGGGTTTACCGCCGGCTGCGGGAGCAGATCCGGCGCGTGGACGCTAATGGCGTTCATCACCGAATGGCGTCCGGCAAAGTGCTCTTCCGGCAGATAGCGGCTATCCGAACGCGGATAGGTGATGAGCTTATGGGTTTCGTAGAGCTTCTGGCAGATATCCAGCACGTTCTGCGCGCTCAAGCCAAACTTTTTGGCGGCCTCAATCTGCAGGGCCGACAGCGAAAACGGCAGCGGCGCGGGTTCTGATTCCCGTTTATCGTTATAGCTGGTGACGATAACGGGCTGACCGGTAATGCGGTTGACCACATGCTCCGCCAGCGGACGGTGCAGCAAACGCCCCTCTTCATCCTGATACGATTCGCAGGCATCGCTCGGCTGCCAGACGGCGGTAAAGCGTTCGTCTTTAGGCGTGACGATATGCGCTTTCACTTCAAAGAAATCTTTGGCGACGAAGTTTTCAATCTCTTCATCACGACGCACCACCAGCCCCAGCACCGGCGTTTGCACGCGCCCCACGGAAAGTACGCCCTGATAGCCCGCGTTGCGCCCAAGAATGGTATACGCGCGGGTCATGTTGATGCCGTACAGCCAGTCGGCGCGGGCGCGGGCTAAAGCCGAGACGCACAGCGGAATAAACTCGCTGTTGGCGCGCAGGCGCGAAATCGCCCGCTCGACGGCCTGCGGGTTGAGGTCGTTGATCAGGCAGCGCTGCACCTGCTGGCGCTTTTCCGGCGCCAGCTCCAGGTAGTCCAGCACCTCATCCACCAGCAGCTGTCCTTCCCTGTCCGGGTCACCTGCGTGCACGATTTCAGCGGCGTCATGCAGGAAGCGCTTGATCACGTTGAGCTGTTTGGTGACCGAAGGTCGGGGCTGCAGGCGCCATTTTTCCGGCACGATGGGCAGATCGTTTAAATTCCAGCGGGCGTAGCGGCTGTCATAGACATCCGGCTGCGCCTGCTCAAGCAGGTGACCAATACACCAGGTGACCACCTGCCCGTTACCGCATTCGATAAAGCCGTCACCTTTGCGATGCGGTTTAGGCAGCACGTCGGCGATGGCTCGGGCCAGGCTCGGCTTTTCGGCAATAAACAACCGCATCGAATTAACGGATCTCAATCATCGGTCGGCCACCGCGCGCGGTCACCAGCTCGCCGATCGCCGTCAGGGTGATGCCGAACTCGGCGGCAGTGGCCTGAACCTCGGCTTCGGATTCCGGCGTGACCGCCAGCAGCAGGCCGCCGGAGGTTTGCGGATCGCACAGCAGGTTGCGCCACTCCTCAGGCATTTCGCCCATGAGGTGACCGTAGCTGGCGAAGTTGCGCTGAGTACCGCCCGGGACCGCGCCCTGAGCAATATACTCCTCCACGCCCGGCAGCTTCGGCACGTCCTGATACCAGACCTGCGCCTGCACGCCCGCGCCCTGACATACTTCAGAGAGGTGCCCCAGCAGACCAAAACCGGTGACGTCGGTCATCGCCTTCACGCCGTCGATATTGGCAAACGCCGCACCCGCGAGGTTCATCTGGCACATGACTTCCGTTGCCAGACCTTTGTGCTCCGGCTTCAGCAGGGATTTTTTCTCGGCGGTTGTCAGCACGCCAATGCCCAGCGGCTTGGTAAGGAACAGTTTGCAGCCCGCCTGCGCGGTACTGTTGCGCTTCACGCGTTCGGTCGGCACCACGCCGGTGACGGCCAGGCCAAAGATCGGTTCGGGCGCATCGATAGAGTGACCACCGGCCAGCGCAATCCCCGCCTGCTGGCAGGCAAAACGACCGCCATCGATCACTTCACGGGCTACTTCCGGCGGGATGGTGTTGATCGGCCAGCCCAGAATGGCAATCGCCATGATCGGCTTACCGCCCATGGCGAAGATATCGCTGATGGCGTTGGTGGCCGCAATGCGACCGAAGTCGAACGGGTTGTCGACAATCGGCATAAAGAAGTCAGTGGTGCTGATAATGCTGGTGCCGTTACCTAAGTCATAAACTGCAGCATCGTCACGCGTTTCGTTGCCGACAAGCAGGTTCGGGTCGACAAACTTCGCCTGTTCACTGTGCAGGATGGTCTCCAGCACTTTCGGGGAAATTTTACAACCGCAACCGGCTCCGTGGCTGTACTGCGTTAAACGAATGGTTTGCTCGCTCATGGACGTCTCCTGTCATCTCAATCGCGCTATGGTAGCGCTCATTCCATAAAGAGGTAAGTATGACTGTCTGAATTCTGCGGCAGATGCTCAGAATCCAGACAGTTTAGCGTGCGTTATCAGAAACGGCTGACGAAAGGCGTGGTGTCCGGCACGCTGATGGTGCTGGAGGCTTTAAGCTGCGGGGTGCCGAGATAGAGGAAGCCGACAATTTTGTCATGCTCGCCGCAGCCAAAACCGTCACGGACCGCCGGGCTTTCGGTCAACGGACCGGTGCGCCAGATACCGTTAAAGCCCTGCGCGACGGCGGCCATTTGCATCGCCATGACCGCACAGCCTGCGGACATTTCCTGTTCCCAGACCGGCACCTTATGGTCAGCCTGGCATTTCGCCACGACGGCGATAATCATCGGAGCGCGGAATGGGGCATTGCGCGCCTTGTCGATACCTTTCTCATCCTGCCCGGCGGCAACCGCGCCCTGCTCCAGCAGATGGCTGAAACGATCGCGGCCTTCGCCTTCAATCACAAAGAAGTGCCACGGCTGCAGCGTACCGTGATCGGGGGCACGCATGCCGGCACGCAGAATGTTCTCCAGCTGCTCGCCTGCCGGGGCAGGTTCGGCCAGACGGGAAGCGCTACGGCGGTTAACAAGCAGTTCGAGTGCGTCCATTGGTTAACTCCTTTTTTGAAATTTACTCACAAAATTAACACGACGGCAGATTTTGTTACAGCCTGGTAGGCGATTCCTGCTGACAAGTGGCGGTTGGGTCATTACGATAACCCAACATTACCGTCCAGTGGCGACGGAAACAGTCATTTTCTGGTTAGGGAGAATACATGCGAACCCTTTGGCGAATCATTGCCGGTTTCTTTAAATGGACGTGGAGACTGCTCAACTTCGTCCGCAACCTGGTGATGAATATCTTCTTCATCTTCCTGGTTCTGGTTTGCGCGGGCATCTGGATGCATATCAGCAGCGCGAATCAGGCGCAGCATTCAACGCGCGGCGCGCTATTACTCGATATCACCGGCGTTATCGTTGATAAGCCGTCCACCAGCAGTCGCCTGAGCGTGATTGGTCGCCAGCTGTTTGGCGCAACCTCAGATCGTCTGCAGGAAAATTCCCTGTTCGATATCGTCGATGCCATCCGCCAGGCCAAAGACGACCGTAACATCACCGGGATCGTACTGGATCTGAAAGATTTTGCCGGCGGCGATCAGCCTTCAATGCAGTACATCGGTAAAGCGCTGCGCGAATTCCGCGACAGCGGCAAGCCGGTGATTGCCGTGGGCGACAGCTACAGCCAGGGGCAATATTATCTGGCGAGCTTCGCCAATAAAATCTGGCTCTCCCCGCAGGGGACGGTGGATCTGCACGGCTTTGCCACCAACGGTCTGTACTACAAATCTCTGCTCGACAAGCTGAAGGTCACCACCCACGTCTTCCGCGTCGGCACGTATAAATCAGCCGTCGAGCCGTTTATCCGCGACGATATGTCCCCTGCCGCCCGTGACGCGGACAGCCGCTGGATTGGCGAGCTGTGGCAGAACTATCTGGGCACCGTTGCCGCCAACCGCCAGATTACGCCTGAGCAGGCGTTCCCCGGCGCGAAAGGCGTGCTGGAAGGCCTGCGTAAGGTTGACGGTGATACCGCGAAATATGCGCTGGATAACAAACTGGTTGATGCCCTGGGCACCAGCGCCGAGATTGAAAAATCTCTGAGCAAGCAGTTTGGCTGGAGCAAAGAGGATAAAAATTACAGCGCCATCAGCATGTATGATTACTCGACGAAAAAGCCGGATGACAGCGGTAACAGCGTCGCGGTGGTGTTTGCCAACGGCGCCATCATGGATGGTCAGGAGACCCCGGGTAACGTGGGCGGTGATACTACCGCGTCACAAATCCGCGATGCTCGCCTGGATCCGAAAGTGAAAGCGATCGTCCTGCGGGTGAACAGCCCTGGCGGCAGCGTCAGCGCCTCCGAGGTGATCCGCGCTGAGCTGGCCGCGGCGCGTGCCGCCGGCAAGCCGGTGGTCGTATCCATGGGCGGAATGGCCGCCTCCGGGGGTTACTGGATCTCAACGCCAGCCAACTACATCGTGGCCAACCCAAGCACGCTGACCGGTTCGATTGGCATCTTCGGGGTGATCAACACCGTGGAGAACAGCCTGGATTCTCTGGGCGTGCATACCGATGGCGTGGCTACCTCTCCGCTGGCGGATGTGTCGGTGACCAAATCTCTGCCGCCGGAAGTCTCTGAGATGATGCAGCTCAGCATCGAGAACGGCTATAAACGCTTTATCACCCTGGTAGCGGACTCGCGTAAAAAGACGCCTGAGCAGATCGACCAGATCGCACAGGGCCACGTCTGGACCGGCCAGGATGCGAAGAGCAACGGTCTGGTCGACAGCCTGGGCGACTTCGATGACGCGGTGAAGAAAGCCGCCGAACTGGCGAAGCTGAAGCAGTGGCATATCGAGTATTACCAGGACGAGCCGTCGTTCTTCGATATGGTCATGGACAGCATGTCCGGCTCGGTACGCGCCATGTTGCCGGAGGCGATGCAGGCTTACCTGCCTGCGCCGGTCGCTACGGCAGCGAAAGCGATGAAGGCAGAAAGCGATAAGCTTGCGGCCTTTAACGATCCACAGAGTCGTTACGCGTTTTGCCTGACCTGCGCTAACGTCCGTTAAAAACCGTCCCCTCTTCACGCGAAGAGGGGATTTTTTTCTTTTGAAGAACAAGAACTCACTACCATGCAGAAGAAATCGATTTATGTAGCCTACACTGGCGGTACCATCGGTATGCAGCGCTCTGAAAACGGCTACATCCCTGTCTCCGGCCACCTTCAGCGTCAGCTTGCGCTGATGCCCGAATTCCACCGTCCGGAAATGCCTGACTTCACAATCCACGAATACGAGCCGCTGATGGACTCCTCCGACATGACGCCGGAAGACTGGCAGCACATCGCGGATGACATTAAAGCCCATTACGACCAGTACGACGGCTTCGTGATCCTGCACGGTACCGACACCATGGCGTTTACCGCCTCGGCGCTCTCCTTCATGCTGGAGAACCTGAGCAAGCCGGTTATCGTCACCGGGTCGCAAATTCCGCTGGCGGAGCTACGCTCCGACGGGCAGATCAACCTGCTGAACTCCCTGTACGTGGCGGCGAATTACCCGATTAACGAAGTGTCGCTGTTCTTTAATAACCGTCTGTATCGCGGCAACCGCACCACCAAAGCCCATGCCGACGGTTTTGACGCCTTCGCCTCCCCTAACCTGCAGCCGCTGCTGGAGGCCGGTATTCATATCCGTCGTCTGGGAACCCCTCCTGCGCCGAACACCGCGGGCGAGCTGATCGTGCATCCGATTACTCCGCAACCGATTGGCGTGGTCACCATCTATCCGGGTATCTCTGCGGACGTGGTGCGTAACTTCCTGCGCCAGCCGGTGAAGGCGCTGATCCTGCGCTCCTACGGCGTCGGCAATGCGCCGCAGAACGGCGAATTCCTGAAAGAGCTTCAGGAAGCCAGCGAGCGTGGAATAGTAGTCGTGAACCTGACCCAGTGTATGTCCGGTAAAGTGAATATGGGCGGCTATGCCACCGGCAACGCGCTAGCGCACGCGGGGGTCATCAGCGGCTTTGATATGACCGTTGAGGCAACGCTGACTAAACTTCACTATTTACTGAGTCAGGATCTGGACATTCAGTCCATTCGCAGCGCGATGATGCAAAACCTGCGCGGCGAGCTGACCCCGGACGAATAAGGAGTGCTCATGAAGCAACGCGCCCTGCTACTGGTCGATTTGCAAAATGATTTCTGCGCGGGCGGTGCGCTGGCCGTCGCCGAAGGTGACAGCACCGTTGACGTAGCAAACACGCTGATTGACTGGTGCAAAGCCCGCGGCGAAGCGGTTGTCGCAAGCCAGGACTGGCACCCGGCGAACCACGGCAGCTTTGCCAGCCAGCACAACGTCGAGCCCTTCACTCAGGGAGAGCTCGACGGGCTGGCGCAAACCTTCTGGCCGGATCACTGCGTGCAGCAGACGGAAGGCGCGGAGCTGCATCCGCTCCTGAATCAGAAAGCCATCGACGCGGTGTTCCATAAAGGCGAAAACCCGGCTATCGACAGCTATAGCGCGTTTTTTGATAACGGGCATCGTCAGAAAACGGCGCTGGACGCGTGGTTACGTCATCACGAAATCACGGAGCTGATTGTGCTGGGCCTGGCGACGGATTACTGCGTGAAGTTTACCGTGCTGGACGCGATACAGTTAGGTTACACCGTCAGCGTCATCACCGACGGCTGCCGCGGGGTGAACATTCACCCGCAGGACAGCGCTCAGGCGTTTATGGATATGGCTGCGGAAGGCGCCACGCTGTATACGCTCGAAGACTGGCTGGAAACGCAGGCGTAGGCCTTTTTAGCCGGGTGGCGGCTGCGCCTTACCCGGCCTACTTTCTCTGGTTTTGTAGGCCGGGTAAGCGCAGCGCCACCCGGCATTTCTTCCCCAATCCCCATAAAGTGAACTCCCTCGCATCCTCAGCGAAGCGGCAATGCTATTCTCTTTAGGTTGTTTTTTCGCCACGCCTTTTCCGTGGCGTGGTTAATTTTATTATGTCAAAGAGGAACTTGTATGAAACGTTTGCCCTTGCTGGCAGCATTACCTTTGCTTTGCGCGTCAGTTGCCTCCGCCAGTACCCTGATGTCCGTGGGCTACTTTAACGGGGGTGGCGATGTCACCGCCGGACCGGGTGGCGATATCAATAAGCTCGACGTTCGCCAGATCACCCACCTGAACTACTCGTTTGGTCTGGTCTATAACGACGAAAAAGGCGAAACCAACGCCGCGCTGAAAGATCCGGAGAAACTGCATCAGATCTGGCTATCGCCAAAAGTCGCCGCCGATCTGGCCCTCATCCCTACCCTGCGTAAACAAAACCCGAACCTCAAAGTACTGCTTTCTGTTGGCGGCTGGGGCGCGCGTGGTTTCTCTGGCGCAGCGGCAACCAAAGAGAGCCGCGCGGTGTTCATCCGCTCCGCGCAGGAGATTGTCGACAAATACGGCCTGGACGGGATCGATCTCGACTGGGAGTATCCGGTCAACGGCGCCTGGGGTCTGGTCGCAAGCCAGCCCGCCGACCGGGATAACTTCACCGCCCTGCTGAAAGAGATGCGTACGGCGTTCGGGCATAAAAAGCTGGTGACCATTGCGGTGGGCGCGAATGCGGAAAGTCCGAAAAGCTGGGTGGATATCAAAGCCATCGCGCCCCTGCTCGACTACATCAATCTGATGACCTATGACATGGCGTACGGTACGCAGTACTTCAATGCCAACCTATATGACTCCAGCGCCTGGCCGACGGTGGCTGCCGCAGACAAATACAGCGTGGATTTTGTGGTGAATAACTATCTGGCCGCCGGGCTGAAGCCGCAGCAGATGAACCTCGGGATTGGTTTCTATGGCCGCGTACCGAAACGCGCCGTAGAGTCGGGGATCGACTGGACGAAACCGGATGCGCAAAAAAATCCGGTTACCCAGCCCTACTTTGGGCCTCAGGAGATCGGGTTGTTCAAGTCACTCGGCTATGACCTGACCAAAGATACCTACGTGAAGTACAACGATATCGTGAAGAAGCTGTTGAACGATCCGCAGAAGCGCTTTACCGAGCACTGGGACGACCAGGCGAAAGTGCCGTGGCTCTCGGTGAAGGGTGCCGATGGCAACGCGCTGTTTGCGATTTCGTATGAGAACCCACGTTCCGTTGCGATCAAAGCGGACTACATCAAAGAGAAAGGTCTCGCCGGAGCCATGTTCTGGGAGTACGGGGCTGATGACAACAATCAGTTAGCGAAGCAGCTGGCGGAGTCGCTCGGGATTAAGCACTAAGGTGTATGTGCCGGGTGGCGCTAGCGCTTACCCGGCCTACACGGAGAGCATTATTTGAAGGTCGCAATCGGCTTCGGCGTAATGCCGAAGTCTTCTTTCAGCTCGCGCTTGCTCTTCATCACCATCTGGCCCTGGGTGTCGATAGTCATGTGCTGCGCGTCGGTGTTATTGCGCGCCTGCCACAGCATCACCAGCTGCAGGCTGTTCTCTTTTTGCTCCGGCGTCAGCGCGACGCCATCCGGCCATTTTCCCAGCTCTACGGCGGTCACCAGACGCTGATAAATCTCCGGCGTCATACCGCTAATCATGTCATCAATATTCACAATCGCGCCCTTTTAAAGGAATAATTTGCTGAATCGTTTTTTCAACCCTTCACCTGGTCGCCGTTTTCGTCGTCAGTGAAGCTCATTGAGGCTGAGTTCACGCAAAAACGCTCGCCCGTGGGCTGAGGGCCATCCGGGAAGACGTGCCCAAGGTGCGCATCGCAGTTGCCGCAGCGAATTTCCGTGCGCACCATGCCGTGCGACGAGTCGGTCAGGTAGCGGATGGCCTCATCGCTCACCGGCTCGTAGAAACTCGGCCAGCCGCAGCCAGAATCAAATTTCGTTTGTGAATTGAACAGGGGCGCATCACAGACCAGGCAGTGGTAGACGCCGTCTCGCTTGTTGTGCAGTAAACGCCCGGTAAATGGCGGTTCCGTCCCGTGATTCTGCGTCACGTAAAACTGCATTTCTGTGAGGTTTTTTTTCAAATCTTCAGGGTTACGTTGGTTCGACATATGCTTACATCTCGCTGTAGAAACAGACATCTTTTAACCCGGATTCTAACAAAACATTAACACCCTTGCGTGCACTTTTGTTCTAAACTTATGTGTCGCGAAAAGGCGGTCAGGCAATTGTGATCATGCTCACATTTTTATCCTGCGGGGACTTTAAAATCCGGGCGCAGCCCCCATATGGGTGCAAGCTCAAAGGGAAAGTGAGGCGAGTCAGTCGCACAAACGTTAGTCACAGGATTGATTTGTCGCAATGATTGACACGATTCCGCTTGACGCTGCGTAAGGTTTTTGTAATTTTACAGGCAACCTTTTATTCACTAACAAATAGCTGGTGGAATATATGACTATCAAAGTAGGTATCAACGGTTTTGGCCGTATCGGCCGTATTGTTTTCCGTGCTGCTCAGAAACGTTCTGACATCGAAATCGTTGGTATCAACGATCTCCTGGACGCTGAATACATGGCGTACATGCTGAAGTACGACTCAACTCACGGTCGTTTCGACGGCACCGTTGAAGTGAAAGACGGCCACCTGGTTGTTAATGGCAAAACCATCCGCGTTACTGCTGAAAAAGACCCAGCTAACCTGAAATGGAACGAAATCGGTGTTGACGTTGTTGCTGAAGCAACCGGTATCTTCCTGACCGACGAAACTGCACGTAAACACATCACTGCGGGTGCGAAGAAAGTTGTTCTGACTGGTCCTTCCAAAGACAACACCCCAATGTTCGTTCGTGGTGCAAACTTCGAAACTTACGCTGGCCAGGATATCGTGTCTAACGCATCCTGTACCACCAACTGCCTGGCACCGCTGGCTAAAGTTATCAACGACAACTTCGGCATCATCGAAGGTCTGATGACTACCGTTCACGCAACCACCGCTACTCAGAAAACCGTTGATGGCCCGTCTCACAAAGACTGGCGCGGCGGCCGTGGCGCGGCTCAGAACATCATCCCATCCTCTACCGGTGCTGCTAAAGCTGTAGGTAAAGTACTGCCAGAACTGAATGGCAAACTGACTGGTATGGCGTTCCGCGTTCCAACTCCTAACGTATCCGTTGTTGACCTGACCGTTCGTCTGGAAAAAGCTGCTTCTTATGAAGAAATTAAGAAAGCAATCAAAGCTGCTTCCGAAGGCACAATGAAAGGCGTTCTGGGCTACACCGAAGACGACGTTGTATCTACCGATTTCAACGGCGAAATCTGCACTTCAGTATTCGATGCTAAAGCAGGTATCGCACTGAACGACAACTTCGTTAAACTGGTATCCTGGTACGACAACGAAACCGGCTACTCTAACAAAGTACTGGACCTGATCGCTCACATCTCCAAATAAGTTGAGATGAGTGCTTGATCCAAAAAGGCGACTTCGGTCGCCTTTTTTTATTTATAAGACAGAGGATTGCTTAATGATTAATAAAATTTTTGCACTTCCGGTAGTCGAACAACTTACCCCTGTGCTCTCCCGCCGTCAGATTGACGGTGCCGACGTTATCGTCGTTGACCATCCGCGCGTCAAAGCGTCCGTGGCGCTGAACGGCGCTCACCTGCTCTCCTGGAAACCGGAAGGCGAAGCCGAAGGTTTGTGGCTGAGCGATGCGACCTCCTTCAAAAAAGGGGCCGCTATTCGCGGTGGCGTGCCGATCTGCTGGCCGTGGTTCGGCCCGTCCGCACAGCCGGATTTGCCTTCTCACGGTTTTGCCCGTAACCAGCAGTGGACGCTGAAAGCACATAATGAAGATGACAACGGTGCCGTGCTGACCTTTGAGCTGCAGGCTAATGATGAAACCCGCGCCCTCTGGCCGCACGATTTCACCCTGTACGCCCGCTTTAAGCTGGGTAAAACCTGTGAAATCGAACTGGAAGCCCACGGTGAGTTTGAAACCACCGCCGCCCTGCACACCTACTTCAACGTGGGTGATATCAGCGCCGTGAAGGTGAGCGGTCTTGGCGATACCTTTATCGACAAAGTGGATAACGCCAAAGAAGGTAAACTGAGCGACGGCGTACAGACGTTCCCTGACCGTACCGACCGCGTCTACCTGCACCCGGAAGCGTGCAGCGTGATCCACGACGGCGCGCTGAACCGCGCAATTGAAGTGGTTCATCATCATCACAGCGACGTGGTGGGCTGGAACCCGGGTCCTGCGCTGTCCGTCAGCATGGCCGATATGACGGATGAAGGGTATAAAACGTTTGTCTGCGTGGAAACCGCCTGCGTGAGTACCCCGCAAAAAGCGAGCGACGAAAAACCGTCTCGTTTAGGGCAGACGATTCGCATTGTTAAGCGATAAATTCGCTGCACCACGCTAAAGCAAACGGGGCGCAAGCGCCCCGTTTTAATGCATCAATTGCACGATAGTAGTGCGCAATCAGAACTTGTAGCTCACGCCGACAGAGAAAATACCTGCCCAGGATTTGTCGACCATCGGGCTATCCTTCACTTCGTCGCTCAAACGCTCGTAACGGCCGGTACCGTACACGCTCCAGTCGCCAAGGAAGTTGTAGCTCGCGGTCAGCTCCAGGTAAGGATCCCAGCCGTCATCTGCACTATAACTTTTCAGGCCACTGCGGCGGGACTCGTTTTTAGAGACGCCATAATAGTAGTCGTTGTAGTTTTCGCTGTTGTATTGCACACCGATACCCGGCGTCAGAGTCAGCCCACCGTTGGTATAGCGGTACAGCCACGCCAGATCCCAGATAAAGCCGTTGCTGTTATCCAGCGTATCACCCGCCAGGGCCGTACGCAGGAAGCCATACTGGGTGTTATGCACGTATGAGAGCCCGGCCATCATCGAGCTTTTGCGCTTGTCGAGCTGGCGAAGCGCGTGGCTGTCGCTGTCACCCGGCTTGAAGTGCGTTGGATCGTAGTAGGCCATGATGGAGAGCTTATCGGCCTTATCGTTCCAGAGATAGTAGCCGCCGCCGAGCCCGCGGAACCAGACGTTATCGCCTTCATAGGTGATAACGGGAACAGGATACACATCACGGTCATACTGTTTGTACGGGCTGTTAATGACGCCAACACCCGCGCCAACCGTCCACTGACTTTCCGCCTGTGCGGTGTTCACTGCGGTCGCGGCAAGGATGCCCAATGCCAGAAGTTTGAGTTTGGTCACAATCCATTCTTTCCTGTAGTCAAATAATCAGCGGATGAAGTGTAACCGCCATTCCCGTACATCCCAAAATTTTTTGCCTGCTAATCAGTCTGATTAACCCGTTATTTTTAACTTTTCAGATGACAGCCCGCTTTCATTTATATGACCGCTGAATGAAAAACGTGCTTTTGTCTTATAACGACAGTGGAAATTTTTGGATGAGTTATTGATATGTCATTGAAAGTAGATTTTCTGGGCATGCAAGTTTTGCAAATGCCATCTACGCTTTAATTTAAGAAGAGTTTTCCTGAACACCTGCGGTTCTTAGCGTCTGACCTGGCACACAGGTTGCTGCTCTGGCAGTGAGGTGCGAGAGATTCTCTTCCGGGAGCCTCCACTACTCATACGAACGGCTCTTATCCTGTGCTAAAAAACGAAAGGACGGCATGCCATGAATATATTCGATCACTATCGCCAGCGCTATGAAGCTGCCAAGGACGAAGAGTTCACACTGCAGGAGTTTCTTACCATCTGTCGGCAAGATCGCAGTGCCTATGCCAATGCGGCAGAACGGCTATTGATGGCTATTGGTGAGCCAAACATGGTTGACACTGCCCTGGAGCCTCGGCTTTCCCGTCTCTTTTCGAATCGGGTGGTCGCCCGATACCCGGCGTTTGAAGAGTTCTATGGTATGGAAGATGCCATCGAACAGATTGTCTCCTATCTGAAGCATGCCGCTCAGGGTCTGGAAGAGAAGAAACAGATCCTCTATTTACTCGGCCCGGTGGGTGGCGGTAAATCCTCGCTGGCTGAACGCCTGAAGTCGCTGATGCAGCGCGTCCCTATCTATGTTCTGAGCGCCAACGGTGAACGCAGCCCGGTGAACGACCATCCGCTGTGCCTGTTCAATCCGCAGGAAGATGCGCAGATTCTGGATAAAGAGTATGGCATCCCGCGTCGCTACCTCGGTACCATCATGTCGCCGTGGGCGGCAAAACGACTGCACGAGTTTGGTGGCGATATCACCAGGTTCCGCGTGGTGAAAGTCTGGCCATCTATCCTTGAACAGATCGCCATCGCCAAAACGGAACCCGGCGATGAGAACAACCAGGACATCTCGGCGCTGGTGGGTAAAGTCGACATCCGCAAGCTGGAAAACTTCGCGCAAAACGATCCGGATGCCTACGGTTACTCGGGCGCGCTGTGCCGCGCGAACCAGGGGATTATGGAGTTCGTCGAGATGTTTAAAGCACCGATTAAAGTGCTGCATCCTCTGCTGACGGCGACCCAGGAAGGCAACTACAACGGGACGGAAGGTATCTCCGCCCTGCCGTTTAACGGGATTATTCTCGCCCACTCGAACGAATCTGAATGGGTGACCTTCCGTAATAACAAAAACAATGAGGCCTTCCTTGACCGCGTGTACATCGTCAAGGTGCCTTATTGCCTGCGGATCTCCGAAGAGATCAAAATTTACGAGAAACTGCTTAACCACAGTGAGCTGGTGCATGCCCCCTGCGCGCCCGGCACGCTGGAAACGCTGTCACGCTTCTCCATCCTTTCGCGTCTGAAAGAGCCGGAAAACTCCAGCATCTATTCAAAAATGCGCGTCTATGACGGTGAAAGCCTGAAAGATACCGACCCGAAAGCGAAGTCGTATCAGGAATACCGCGACTATGCCGGGGTTGATGAGGGAATGAACGGTCTGTCCACGCGCTTCGCGTTTAAGATCCTCTCCCGCGTGTTTAACTTCGACCATGCGGAAGTGGCGGCCAACCCGGTTCATCTGTTCTACGTGCTGGAGCAGCAAATCGAACGCGAGCAGTTCCCGCAGGAGCAGGCCGAACGCTACCTTGAGTTCCTCAAAGGTTACCTGATCCCGAAATACGCCGAGTTCATTGGCAAAGAGATCCAGACGGCCTACCTGGAATCCTATTCAGAGTACGGGCAGAACATTTTCGACCGTTATGTCACCTACGCTGACTTCTGGATCCAGGATCAGGAGTACCGCGACCCGGATACCGGCCAGCTGTTTGACCGTGAATCCCTGAACGCGGAGCTGGAAAAAATCGAGAAGCCTGCCGGGATCAGCAACCCGAAAGACTTCCGTAACGAGATTGTGAACTTCGTCTTGCGCGCCAGAGCGCATAACAACGGGCGCAATCCGAACTGGACCAGCTACGAGAAGCTGCGCACGGTCATTGAGAAGAAAATGTTCTCCAATACCGAAGAGCTGCTGCCGGTTATCTCGTTTAACGCCAAAACCTCAACCGATGAGCAGAAAAAGCACGACGATTTTGTCGACCGTATGATGGAAAAAGGCTACACCCGCAAGCAGGTCCGCCTGCTCTGCGAATGGTATCTGCGCGTGCGTAAATCGTCTTAAAACAAGTGCCCGGCGGCGGTTAGCGCCTGCCGGGCCTACAAAATGCAAGTTGGCAAATGCAGTACGGGGGGTATATGACCTGGTTTATTGACCGGCGTCTTAACGGCAAAAACAAGAGCACGGTGAACCGCCAGCGCTTCTTGCGTCGTTATAAAGCGCAAATTAAACAGTCTATCTCCGAGGCCATCAACAAACGCTCGGTGACCGACGTCGACAGCGGCGAATCTGTCTCCATCCCCACCGATGACATCAGCGAACCGATGTTTCATCAGGGGCGAGGCGGCCTGCGCCATCGCGTACACCCAGGTAATGACCACTTCGTTCAGAACGACAGAATTGAGCGTCCTCAGGGCGGCGGCGGTGGTTCAGGAAGCGGTCAGGGACAGGCCAGCCAGGACGGTGAAGGTCAGGACGAATTTGTCTTCCAGATTTCGAAAGATGAATATCTCGACCTGCTGTTTGAAGACCTGGCGCTGCCGAATCTGAAAAAGAATCAGCATCGTCAGCTTAATGAATATAAGACCCATCGCGCGGGCTATACCGCCAACGGCGTGCCCGCCAATATCAGCGTCGTGCGTTCGTTGCAGAATTCACTGGCCCGACGCACGGCGATGACGGCGGGCAAACGTCGCGAACTGCGCGAGCTGGAGAGCAGCCTGAAGGTCGTGGAAAACACGGAACCGGCGCAACTTCTGGAAGAGGAGCGCCTGCGTAAAGAGATTGCAGAGCTGAGGGCGAAGATCGAACGGGTACCGTTTATCGACACCTTTGACCTGCGCTACAAGAACTACGAAAAACGTCCTGAACCCTCCAGCCAGGCAGTGATGTTCTGTCTGATGGACGTGTCCGGCTCAATGGACCAGGCCACCAAGGATATGGCGAAGCGTTTTTATATTCTGCTCTACCTGTTCCTGAGCAGAACCTATAAGAACGTGGAGGTGGTCTATATCCGCCACCATACTCAGGCAAAAGAGGTGGATGAGCATGAGTTCTTCTACTCGCAGGAGACCGGCGGGACCATCGTATCAAGCGCCCTGAAGCTGATGGATGAAGTGGTGAAAGAGCGTTACGACCCGTCGCAGTGGAATATTTATGCCGCGCAGGCGTCGGACGGTGATAACTGGGCCGACGACTCACCGCTGTGTCACGAGATTCTGGCGAAGAAAATTCTGCCGGTGGTGCGTTACTACAGCTATATCGAAATCACCCGTCGCGCGCACCAGACCCTGTGGCGGGAGTATGAACATCTGCAATCGATGTTCGATAATTTTGCCATGCAGCATATCCGTGACCAGGATGATATTTATCCGGTGTTCAGGGAGCTATTCCACAAGCAATCTTCTACCAGCAACGCATAATCCAACAGCCAGCGAACCCGCTGGCTGTTTTCTTTCGACCCCGTTCATCCCGTGCTAATGTAGAACGCTGCATACTGGATTATCACCGGGAAATCGTTATGACTGACGACGTTATTGGGGCAGGAACCCACCAGCAACTGATTACCTTACTCACCGAGCAGGGCGCGCGGTTTCGCGTCATGGAGCACGAGGCGGTCGGGAAATGTGAAGCGGTAAGTGAAATTCGCGGGACCGATCTGCGGCAAGGCGCTAAGGCCCTGGTCTGCAAGGTGAAGGGAAACGGTGTAAAAAAACACGTTCTGGCGATCCTCGCCGCCGATCTGCAGGCTGACCTGAGCCAGCTTGCCAGCCATTTTGGCGGGCTGAAGGCCTCCCTCGCCAGCCCGGCCGAGGTCGATACCCTGACCGCCTGCGTTTTCGGCGCTATCCCGCCCTTTAGCTTCCATCCTGATTTGGCACTGGTTGCCGACCCGCTGCTGTTCGAGCGTTTTGACGAAATCGCGTTTAACGCCGGCCTGCTGGAGAAATCCGTGATTATGGATACCCAGGATTACCTGCGCATCGCCCGTCCTGAGCTTGTGAACTTCCATAAAGCGTAACCGCTATGGCTGGCGACCCTGTCAGCCTTTTCTTTCCAGGAACAGTACGGAGGCGACGAGAATAACGGCAATAGCGAAAAACGATGAGGAGATAATCAGCGTTTCAACAAACATGTGATCGTTCATGATGGCGACCCCTTTTGCGATATCTGCCTCCGTTTTAATCCGCGTAAATGACAAGGTTATGACAACAATAAAATCTTTTTAAAACTGTCCTGCGTCGCGTTTGCGCGTACTGTAAGCAGGTTAATTATTTTGGCAAGGATTCCCTATGTTTGACCCTACTCTGCTCATTCTCCTGGCACTCGCCGCGCTCGGCTTTGTCAGCCATAACACCACCGTGGCCATCTCGATTCTGGTGCTGATTATTGTTCGCGTGACCCCGTTAAATAGCTTTTTCCCGTGGATTGAAAAACAAGGGCTCACCATCGGGATCATCATTTTAACCATCGGGGTAATGGCGCCCATCGCCAGCGGTACGCTTCCCGCCTCAACCCTGCTGCACTCGTTTGTAAACTGGAAATCGCTGGTAGCGATCGCGGTGGGGATTTTTGTTTCGTGGCTGGGCGGACGCGGCGTTACGCTGATGAGCAGCCAGCCCTCGATAGTGGCGGGTCTGCTGGTGGGCACCGTTCTGGGCGTGGCGATCTTCCGCGGCGTTCCGGTGGGGCCGCTGATTGCGGCAGGCCTTGTCTCTCTGTTTATCGGGAAGTCGTAGTCAGGCTGGCCATATAGCGCGCTGGCGTCTGGCCCAGACCCTTCCTGAACATGGTGATAAACGCGGTGGTAGAGTCATAACCCAGTGACTGTGCCACCTGCTGTACCGATTTCCCACTAATCAAATGCTGTAACGCCACGATCAGCTGCAGCTGGTGACGCCAGCGGCGAAAGCTTAAGCCGGTCTCTTTCACCACCAGCCGCGCCAGGCTGCGTTCGCTCATGGCGAAGTGGCTCGCCCACTGCGCCAGCGTCTGCCAGGCGGCAGGCTCTTCCGCCATTTTCTCGCTCATCAGCCGAATTTTAGGATGGGGCGACACGGGCAGCTGCAGATGCTCCTGACGCTGGAGCGGCAGCTCGTCAAACAGGACGTCCACCAGGCGCGATGTGGCCGCAAGAGGCAGTTGTTCACGCGATTTTTCCGCCAGGGATAAAATCAGCTCCCGCACCAGAGGAGAGATTTTCAGGGTGCAGCAGCGTTCGGGCAAGCTTGCCGCCCCCGGTTCAATGAACAGAAAGCAGAGCTGCGCGCCCGGCGTGGCCCTGTTGCTGTGCGGCATTTGGCCGGGGATCCAGACGGCGTACTGGGGCGGAACCATCAGCATGGCATTTTCCACTTCGCAGGTGATCGCGCCGCCGAGGGCCAGGATCAGCTGCCCCTTACGGTGATGATGTCGGGGAATATATTGTTCTTCCGCCACCACGCGGATGCGAAATGCGACGGCCGCATCGTGCTGGCTATCGGGATCATAGCCGTCCAGTCCCAGACCAATCATCAGTTTGTCCGATTTTAGCGATAAACTGTCATTTTAGCCTGATTTCAACCGCGGAGAAAATCGGTATTGTGTGCGCTCGCTTGAACGTATGAGAACATAATGACTACTGCTATTCGCACCTCAGGAAAACACGGCGCGCTGTTGATTGCAGGCATCCTGATGATTGCCACTACGCTTCGCGTCACCTTTACCGGCGCAGCCCCGCTGCTCGACACTATTCGTCTTGATTATGGCTTAAGCACGGCGCAAACCGGTCTGCTGACCACCCTGCCCCTGCTGGCTTTCGCCCTCGTCTCGCCGCTCGCCGCAGGCGTTGCCCGACGTATCGGCATGGAGCGCAGCCTGTTTATCGCCCTGCTGCTGATTTGCGCCGGAATTGCGGTTCGCTCGCTGCCTTCCGCCACGCTGCTTTTCACCGGAACCGCAGTCATTGGCTGCGGGATTGCGCTCGGGAACGTGCTGTTACCCGGATTAATCAAACGTGACTTTCCGGGACAGGTGGCGAAACTCACCGGAGCCTATTCCCTGACGATGGGCGTCTCGGCGGCGTTTGGCTCAGCGATGATTGTGCCCCTGGCGCAGGGTAGCGCGGGCTGGCATGGCGCGCTGCTGATGCTGATGGCGTTTCCGCTGGTCGCACTGCTACTCTGGCTGCCCCAGTGGCGTCAGAAACACGTTGCAACGGTAACGGGCGCTGGCGCGCTGCATAATCGCGCCATCTGGCGCTCGGCCCTCGCCTGGCAGGTGACGCTCTTTTTGGGGATTAACTCGCTGATTTACTACGTCATCATCGGCTGGCTGCCAGCGATATTGCTTAGCCACGGCTACAGCGAAGCGCAGGCCGGCTCGGTGCATGGTCTTTTACAGCTGGCTACGGCCGTGCCTGGCCTTGCCGTGCCTCTGGTCCTCCACCGTCTGAAAGATCAGCGGGTCATTGCAGGCGCAGTGGCGCTGCTGTGCGCGGTAAGCGCGGCGGGGCTGTGGTTTATGCCTGACATGGCGGTGATGTGGACGCTGGTGTTTGGCTTTGGCACAGGGGCAACGATGATCCTCGGCCTGACGTTCATCGGGCTGCGCGCCAGCTCCGCGCACCAGGCTGCGGCGCTCTCCGGCATGGCGCAGTCGATTGGCTATCTGCTCGCCGCCTGTGGCCCTCCGCTGATGGGTAAAATTCACGATAGCGCGGGTGACTGGCGGATCCCGCTCCTGGGCTGCGCCCTGGCCGCCGTGATAATGGCTATTTGCGGCGTTCTGGCCGGGCGAGACCGGGAGATCGCGCCCCGTTAAACAGTGTGGCAGACCATCGGGTCTGCCTTTTCTTACCCGCGCGCCGCGCGCAGCATCGCCTGCACCAGCACCACCGGGCGTCCTTCCAGCGCACCACGCTCATGCTGGAATAAGGTGATCACGAAGAACGGGTGCGTAACCAGCTCTGCGGCGCGAATTTCACCCTGTTCGTCCCAGCCCGTAACATGCATATCACCGCTTTCCAGCGCCAGGGCAAACGCCGGCGACACGCCATAGTTACAGTGATACCCCTCTTCAATTTCCGGCTTGCCGTACGCCTTCGCGATCAGCGTATTTTTGCGCAGCTCAATGGCATCGGTTTTTTCCACCAACGAGCAGGCCAGCGGTGCAATCACCATGGTGCCTTCGGTATCCGTCTCAGCGTGTGCCGCATCAGCCCAGCCCAATACATTGCGGGCATATTCAATCAGCGCATGCTGGAATCCACCGCAGGTGCCAAGGAACGGAATGCTGTTTTCACGGGCGTAGCGCGCGGCGATAAAAGCGGCCTCGGTATTTTTATAGGGGCTGGCGGGAACCAGCCAGATGGCATCGTAGCCCACCAGATCTTCAGGGCTTGTCAGCTCCGTGGTAGCAAGCCAGTCGTAATCGGCGGTGAGGTCAAGGACTGCGGCGGCGTCGTCAATGGCCAGCGGGATCGCCTGATGTGCAATAACATTGGGATTGTAATCGCCAACCAGCGCAATGCGCAGCGTCGTTTTAACCGGGAGGTGTTCCATGAAAGGTTCCTTATGCCAGAGTATTATCAGATAACATAAGGAACCTCAGACTACCGATCTTCTGCAATTATCACAATACCTTAAATTGGGAGGGTGGAATCATGATTCAATGCAAACGCGTGTACGAACAGGCAGGTCCGGACGACGGCTATCGGGTGCTGGTGGACAAGCTGTGGCCGCGCGGGGTCAAAAAAACGGACCTCGCGTATGATGAATGGTGTAAAGCGCTCACGCCCTCGAATGAATTACGCAAGGCCTTTCATAGCGAAACCATTGATTTCGCCGCCTTCAGTAAGGCCTATCGGGAAGAGCTGGCGCAGCACGCTGACGAGGGAATGCGTCTGGCGACGCTGGCGAACAGGCAGACCGTCACCCTGCTCTTTGCTGCCAAAGACACGAAGCAAAATCACGCCCTGGTATTAGCCGACTGGCTGCGCCACCTCTGATCAGCCGATCGCCAACTCGTCAAGCATTTGCGGTGCTTCATCGGGGGTGAGCGGCATCAGGTGTTCGGCGCGGACAAACGCAAAGCCGTGCTGATTATCAAAGGCGTAAACATCACCTGTCACCAGCCAAAGCGCGCGATCCGCAGTTGCGGGGAGTTGCGTCATCACGCCGTTGACCGGGTTCACGAAACGCAGGCCAGGCTGGCACAGGCCAAACAGCTCAACAGATTTACCAATATTGCGACGGCCTGACGCCGTGCGGGCACCCACGATCATCGCCATGCTGCCCGGTTTAAGCTGGAACATACTTCTCTCACGATAACGGTAGCCAGGAACTGGCTAAGAATAATCCTAAAGAGAAGTGTATCGCAGGCAATATACGTCTGTCACCTGGTGGGTTGCGGATGATCGCGACGGTAGAGCGTCCATTCATCAATCACTTCGCCACCCGGTAGTTTGCACTCTGTGCGTATGCCCTGCGGGCTTTGAACCGGGATCTGTTCCCCGCCTTTCTCCAGACAGTATACGGAGGCCGGGTTCGCCATACCGATAGCGTGCGGGGGTTTCGGTGCATCGGGTGGGGTCGTTTTAGCGGTGCAGGCCACCAGGGGAAGCGCCAGCGCCAGAAGCAGAAATCTCATCTCAATGATCCTCGTGACATCATTACAGTCTAAGGGTAACGGGTCACCGCCGCTTTCTCCATGATTTCTCCATTTTAACTGCACTTTTCAACACTATAGTGGGGCGTGTTCTTGATATGACCAGAGAACATCATTCCGTAATCAAGATGTCTTTGCCCCGGTCTCAACAACGGGGCCTTTTTTACTCTGCCGCTGCCCTCGCCCTGCATATATTAAATTTTCTATATTCATGTTTTACTATGCCTGAAGTCTAAAAACTCAGCATAACATGCAGATGCAGACGTCATCTGCCTGGGAGTCATTCTACGTCATGTCGGATATTATCCTTGCCCGTGTTTCAGAAACCCTCGCCACTGAACAATCCCTTGAAGGTCTCGTTCGTCAGCTGCTTGAGATGCTGGAGATCGTGACGGACATGGAGTCGACTTACCTCACCAAGGTGGATATCGAAGCTCGACTGCAGCATATCCTCTACGCCCGCAATAGCAAGCAGATGACAATCCCGGAGGGACTGAGCGTCCCGTGGGATGAAACCCTGTGTAAGCGCGCGCTGGACAGCGACACCGTATTCAGCAACGACGTCCCCGAACGCTGGCCGGAGTGCGAGGCGGCGAAAGCGCTTGGCATTACGACCTACATGAGTATTCCTGTCCATCTTGCGGATGGTTCACTCTACGGAACGCTCTGCGCCACCAGCACGGCCAGAAAGCCGCTTAGCGAGCGCGGTGAACAGGTTCTGAAGTTGTTCGCCGGGCTGATTGCCCAGTCCATTCAGAAAGAGTCGCTGGTGACCCAGCTTCGCGAAGCTAATGCCGCCCTCATCGCGCACTCCTACACGGATGCCCTTACCGGTTTACCCAACCGTCGCGCCATTTTTGAAGACCTGACCACCCTGTTTTCGCTGGCGCGCCATCTTAAACGTAACGCCGTCATCGCATTCATCGATCTGGATGATTTCAAGCTGATTAACGATCGCTACGGCCACGAGGCTGGCGACCAGTTCCTGATTGACGTGGGTAAGCGTCTGACTGAAGAAAAACAGCAGGACGATATCATTGGTCGGCTGGGCGGCGATGAGTTTCTGGTGGCGTCGTTGAGCACATCCCACAGCGAAGTCACCCTGCTTAAAACGCGTCTCAGCGCCTGTATTACCGGTGAATACGGGCTGGGTAGCATCAACCTCATTTACCCCGGCGCCAGCCTCGGCGTTATCGAAGTGGACCCTCGGGTAACCGATCCGGACAGCGCATTACGCGCCGCGGATGTCGCGATGTATCAGGATAAGAAAGGAAAAAGCAAAACACGCTTTCTCACCATGGATTAACCCCGTACACTCTACGGCATGATAGAAACCGAAACAGGTGATGGTATGAGAATAGGGATCCTCTTCCCGGTCGTTATTTTTATAACGGCGGTGGTTTTTTTAGCATGGTTTTTTGTCGGTGGTTACGCGGCTCCAGGGGCATAAATGAGAAAAACGACCCTCATTATGCTGATCGTTGCCATCGCGGCGTTTGCCGGCACGCAGCTTGGCTGGTGGTAAACCCGCCACGTAAAAAAGGCCGCCATCTGGCAGCCTTTTTTCACGCTTTTAAGCCTTAGCTTTTGATTTTTCTGTAGATAAACAGAACAACCAGCGCACCGATCACCGCGACGGCGAAGCTGCCGAAGTTAAAGCCATCGACTTTACCAAAACCGAACAGCGTACTGATCCAGCCACCCACTACCGCGCCGATAATACCCAGTATTACGGTGACGATAAACCCACCGCCATCTTTGCCCGGCATGATCCACTTCGCCAGAATACCCGCAATAAGCCCAAAGATAATCCAGGATAAAATTCCCATAACTTTCCTCTCTGTATGGTTTTTGTCATTAAATCAACGACACAAAAAAGAATAGCACAGGATTTCAGAAAGGAAATTTGTGATAGGCATCACAATGAGAGAGTGCGCAATTATTCATCAACAAAAAGAACGTGCCACATAAACTGTGGGGTTGCATCTTTTGTTGAGAAAGATTATCTTTCTCAACACTAAATAGTTGAGCGAAACACTCAGGTATTCAGTACGACATTGCTCACATTGCTTCCAGTATTTCTTGCCCACTTTTAAGTGGGCTTTTTTTTCTGTTCATACCCCAACAAACGCGTAACGGTTACGTCCTGCGCGTTTTGCCTGGTAGAGCGCCTGGTCAGCGGCAATAATAATATTTTGCTGGCTGCCCGCGATGTCGACGGCACGCGCGGTAGAAATTCCGACGCTTACCGTTACCCGTCCGAAGGGGCTAAAAGCATGCGCGATTTGCAGGGAAAACACGTTGCGTATAATCGTCTGCGCCAGTCGAAGCGCCTCCTGGATGTCCGTATCAGGCAATATCAGCGCAAACTCCTCTCCGCCGTATCGCGCCACAATCTGATTATCACGGGTAAGGCTCTTCCTGAGACTGTTTCCCAGCAGCGCCAGACACCGGTCCCCTTCAGGATGGCCGTAGTTATCGTTGTATTTTTTGAAGAAGTCCACGTCTACAATCAGTATCGAAATCGGCGCATCATGTGCGGCACAAAGCGCGATTTCCGAGAGGATTTTTTCATCAAAAATACGACGGTTGTAAAGCCCGGTCAGCGCATCCTCAGAAGCGATAATCTTCAGCGCCTTGTTATCTCTGGTTTTTCTTGATAAGTCGGAATACAGGAAGTATGACGCGACGATGAGTACCGCAGTGAAAACGAAAATGAGTACCGCCAGCTGAATGGCCTGCTTGCGCCACGGAGCGAGGGCCTCATCGATGCTGACGGCCACGGTGGTGACCAGCCCGTAGCGTCGGTTTTTCTCATAGGCATAAATGCGTTCGATTTTATCAAACCGCGAAATGGAACTGGCTATCCCGGTATTTTGTACCTTGAGGTATTTCCTGAAGAGAGGTGAATCAGAAACAATCGTGCCGATATAGGTATTTTTAAAAGGATAACGGACCAGCAGTACGCCTGACTCGGTTGTTAAGCCAATGACGCCCGAGTGACCAATATTAATCTGCCCGTAGAGCGCGAGAAAATTCTCGATACCCAGCGTCACCACCACAACACCATTAAATGCCCCGGTGTGGGTTTCAAGGCGCCGGCTAATGGTGATGACCCATTTACCATTGGTTCTGCTGACTACGGGCTCACCAATAAAAATCTGCTGATTTTTATTTTCCTTGTGATACATAAAAAATGACCTGTCCGATCCTTTGCGTGGGCCCATAAAAGTTTCGTGTAATGCGGTAAAGATATCGCCCTGAGCATCGTAAACAACCACATTATTAATCTGGGTAAGGAGATTATCCTGATTATTTATCATCCACTGAACATGGGTCGCCTGTTGCGGGGTCATGCCATAAATTTCGATTATGTCAGAAACGGTAGTAATTAACATTTCACTCTGGCGCATGATCCCCTCGGTATAGACATCAAGGGTATGGCTCAGGTTAGCGACGCTGGTATTAATTTGCTGGATTGACTGCTGCCTGGACGTGGCAATTTGGACGGCAAGCGACAGCGAGATGATCAATGAGACAATGATGACGGTAATGGTTGTTGTGTAAAAAGTATTTTTCACATGCACGAGCTTTTCCACCTTATCACGCCTGACATCCCTGGCTGACAACTCTTGTCACTGTAACAAAGCTCAGGATAAGAGGAAAATGAATTGCACTTAAGCATACAACAGAAGCTCGTCTTAATTTCGTTTTACAAACTTACCGTCTCCCGGGGCTTAGATAAAATGACTTTAATAAAATCGATATACGAGACGGGCTTACCAAAATAATAACCCTGCAACAGGGTAATCTCATTACGGTTGAGATACTCCAGCTGCGCTTTCGTTTCTACGCCTTCAGCCACAATACGCAATGAGAGTTTTTTCGCCAGGTCAATGACGCAGTCCAGCAGGATCGTAGAGTCCTTTTCATCTGAAACCCGATTCACAAAGCTTTTATCAATTTTAATATAATCAATGGCAAGCGCATTAAGGCATGACAGCCCTGAATAACCTGTACCAAAATCATCCAGGGCAATGACAAAACCGGCGTTATGCAGCATGTTAAGGTTTTCCACCAGGTGAGGATTATCAGTCAGCGGTTCACGCTCGGTCACCTCGAGAACCAGTTTGACTTCTTTACCCTGAAATCCCTTTCCGAAGACGCGACAGTCACCGATGAAGGAAGGCGCATTGATGTGTCTGGCGCTGATGTTCACCCCGATATGAAACCCGTCCGGTAGCTTAGGCAAAAGCGGCTTAAGCTGTGTCACCACTTTCGCCATCAACCCTTTGGTTAGCGGAATAATCAAACCGCTACGTTCGGCAATCGGAATAAAGACATCCGGAGGGATAAAGCCTGACTTTGGATGCTTCCATCTTGCCAGAACTTCAACCCCATACAACCCGCCGGTATCGCCGTTCACGATCGGCTGGTAATAAGGCTCGATCTCCCCCTGCAAAATGGCCTTACGCAAATCGTCTTCAAATGAGGTGCTTTTCCCCTTGTAACGGCGGATCAAAATGCCCACCGCTACCGATAGTGCAAGAATAAGCAGTATCAGGCTCCATCCCTGCTGCAGGAGCCGCGTCAGGCTAAAAAAGGCAGGAGGTTGCCAGGCCAGGCTAAAGGGGAATTGCGTTGACGCCGTAATCGCTCCCGACCAGGAGGCGGCTTTCCACCCGGTAACATCACCGTTGCGCCCAAGCATGCTTTCGCCGACAACCAGCCCCAGATCTACGCTGTTTGATGCGCTCGCGATGACGTCCCGCAAATGCGCGTCACTGATGCTGACGATGACGCGCCCTGCCGCGACAGGCATCTGGAAAATAAGCACCGGAATGCCGTTTACCAGCCGATTACCAGGTAACAGCATCAGTTTTTCAACAGGCACTCTCTCCGGATGAATAATCAACACGCCATTCCCGGGAAGGGAAGTACAGATGATTTTACCCTGCTGCTGGATCATGATGGCGCGCAGATGCGGTTTTAGCGCGGCCTCTGTCCCCAGCACCAGCTGTCCGCTACGGGTACACCCTTCGGACGCAACGCGCTTCGCCGTGTTGGCCGCACTGACGGCTTCAGCCAGAATGTTTTCTATTTTATGAGTGCTTGCCGTGGCGGTATGACTATTATTGAGCTTCGCCATCTGCCATAGCTGCCAGTTAATAATCAGAATGCCGCTCAGAAAAAGAAACAAGGCACTGAGAATAGGGATCATCACGTTGCGCACGAGGTTTTCCTTAATAGAAAAAGCAAGCATGGATGTTCCGGGAGAAGAGCCTGTGCTAGCCCGGTATTGCTTATAACAATGAAAATAGCTTAGCTGAGAATTGTCTTAAAAAACTGATGCTTTCGTATGAGTTCACCTGCCCGATTTTACTCACCTGACGTGACTATCAGGCTTGTACCTTGCCCTGGCTGTGTTAAGATTTGTGAAATCAGGGAGCGGACAGGATAACCGGGAAATGAAAAAGCTCATTGCCGTTGCGATCGTTTCAACGCTTCTGGTCATTCTGTCTCTTTATGCGGTCAATTCTGTTATCGTGCAGCAGCAGCAGAGCAAGCAGCGTGAGATATCCCATACCCTGTTACGTTATTCAGAAGACCTTTCCCAAAGCGTGGCGCTGGCCCTTAAAAGCATTACTACGCAGGGATGTGATAAAACCAGCCTTGATAGCTACCGGCAAATAACGCTGAATAACTATTATTTTGACGATATCGGTTTTATCGAGAAGGGGAAAATAGTCTGTACTGCCTTTTGGGGTAAACTTGCAGCGCCCGTTGCCCTTCCTTCAGAACTGCATAAAACGCCGAGAGGGTTTCTCCTGGCACAATTTTCCAGAAAAGATTTTTTCTCGGGCAATGCGGCAATTTATAATAATATTATTATCTTCACCACCCGCTATGCTTACGATAAATTCACTCCGGTTACGGCAAGCTATTCTCTCAGTACCACGACCAAAGACTTCGGCAGAGTCTTTTTTTCAACCGTCCCTGAGTTAACACAGCAGAGCTGGCTGCATTCGAGGTTGTTTACCCTGACCCTTACGCAGTGCAGCGTCCTCTGGGACCTGTGCGTCATCGTGAAGCATCACGACGCTGGGCTGGCCTCGTTACCCCCCTTTATCTTTTCATTTCTTACAGTCATTCTCTATTTTATCTGGGTCGCGATAACGTTATTTATCTTCCGCATCTATGAAGACCGTTTTTCTCTGGAACGCACGCTGATCAAAGCCGTCATCACCAATACCATCAGCGTTAACTACCAGCCCATTATCCGCATTCACGATCAAAAAATCGTGGGCGTCGAAGTTCTGTCGCGATGGCGCGATCAAAAGCATGGGGACATCTCTCCGGAGCTGTTTATCCCATTAATTAAAAAGATTGGTCTGTATAAAAAATATTACAGTAATATTATTGAGAAATCCCTTTCAGAGATTGCCCCACTGGCGATTAAACATCAGCTGATCGTCTCCATTAACGTTGGGCGGAAGGAAATTGAAGACGGGCAGTTCATCAACATTTTGCGCCGCGAGTGTTTAGCCAATCACCTTCCCCTTTCCCTGATGAAGGTCGAACTTTCTGAGAAAGCCGTTTCCACGGCAGATATCCTCGAGGGGTTTTGTCAGGAGCTCAAATCGCTCGGCGTTAAAATATCAATAGATGATTTTGGCGTGCAAAATTCAAACCTCGCCCGCCTGTCGCTGCTTGAATATGATGAGATCAAAATCGATAAGTCGTTAGTGGACGGCATTAGCGAGCATTATAAGCAAAACATCTTTGCTATCTTCAGCGATGCCCTCGCGAGATTGAATAAGACCCTTGTTTTCGAGGGCGTGGAAAATGAAATTCAATATCGCTTTATTGCGAGCAGATATCCCGATGCGCTGATTCAGGGATGGTATTTTTCAAAAGCACTCACCCGCCGCGAGCTGGCGAAACGACTCACCGGGGTCGCACCGTAACCAGAAGCCTTGCGCGTCCGTTTTTTTCCAGTCGGGCATTTCTATTTTTTACGCAAAAACATATAGTCGTCACAATCAGACGGTAGATTACCCTGACGCACACTCATATTTTGGTTAAAAACGTGAAATTATCCTTACTATTCCCAGTGGTACTCTTTTGTCTGACCGTTATTTTCGCGCTGTTTATCGACGCTCCCGCTTCGCATATTCTGCGGAAAAAATGCATGTGGTCCGATAGCGTGATGCTGAGCTGTATCGCAAAGCATCAGCATAACGGTTTCTGAAGCAGACTATTCATTTCCCCACTGATTGAGGAAATTCGCAATATCATCAATGCGGCCCGCACGGATCCCGGCCTCAGTAGCCATCTCCTGCTGAGCCTCCTCGCTGATCTCCTCATTATTCGATAAACGGGTGAGCAGCAGCTGGAAATAATGCGCCAGCGCGTCGCGCTCTGACTCAGCGACGGGCTCTGCGGCTTCCGTCGCATACTCATCGGCAATGTCATAATATTTCAGTGGGATATCGTTGTTCATAACTGTCTCGTCGCTAACCTGTAAAGGTAAAGCCATCAGTATATCGGACACCTTACCTCAACCAAAGCATTGCTTCAGATGAGTAACGCAAGCAGCGCTGCGAGCGCGGGCGCGGCCTGTACATACAAAATTTTTCGGCTGGCGGTGGCTGCGCCAAAGAGCCCGGCGATCAATACGCAGGCCAGGAAGAAGATGGCCACCGGAATACCCTTTTCGCCGAGCCAGAGGCTCCAGAGCAGACCGGCCGCCAGAAAGCCGTTATACAGCCCCTGGTTTGCGGCCAGCACGCGGGTGTCGCGCGCAAAGTCGGGACGCAGATTAAAGGCCTTATGCCCTGTTTTGGTATTCCACAGGAACATTTCCAGCACAAGAATGTAGAGATGGATGAGTGCAACAACAGTGATAAGGACTGTGGCTAACATCGTGTTGTCTCCCGCAGGCAGAGGCAAAAAAAACGGGAACCCTCAGGCCCCCGCTCTTGTTTAACCCAGAATCTGGATTACATGTTCGCGATAATTGCGTCGCCAAACTCTGAACATTTCAGCAGTTTAGCGCCTTCCATCAGACGTTCGAAATCGTAAGTTACGGTTTTCGCGTTGATCGCGCCTTCCATACCTTTAACGATCAGGTCTGCGGCTTCGAACCATTCCATATGACGCAGCATCATCTCTGCGGACAGGATGATAGAGCCTGGGTTCACTTTGTCCTGACCTGCGTAT
This sequence comes from Enterobacter sp. ECC-019, assembly GCF_043974075.1. NCBI lineage: Bacteria > Pseudomonadati > Pseudomonadota > Gammaproteobacteria > Enterobacterales > Enterobacteriaceae > Enterobacter > Enterobacter sp. ECC-019. Next base: position 2,571,015 of record NZ_CP143759.1, on the reverse strand, counting down.
TTTGGTGCAGTACCGTGGGTCGCTTCGAACAGGGCGCACTCGTCACCGATGTTCGCGCCAGGGGCGATACCGATACCGCCAACCTGTGCTGCCAGGGCGTCAGAGATGTAGTCACCGTTCAGGTTCATACAGGCAATCACGTCGTATTCAGCAGGACGCAGCAGGATCTGCTGCAGGAACGCATCGGCGATCACATCTTTAATGATGATCTCTTTGCCGGTGTTCGGGTTCTTGATCTTCTGCCATGGGCCGCCGTCGATCAGCTCACCGCCGAACTCTTCTTTCGCCAACTGGTAGCCCCAGTCTTTGAACGCGCCTTCGGTGAACTTCATGATATTGCCTTTGTGAACCAGGGTCACAGAGTCACGGTCGTTGGTGATTGCATATTCGATGGCTGCACGCACCAGACGTTTGGTTCCGTCTTCGGAGCACGGCTTGATGCCGATACCGCAATGCTCAGGGAAGCGAATTTTCTTCACGCCCATCTCTTCGCGCAGGAATTTAATTACTTTTTCTGCGTCAGCAGAGTCCGCTTTCCATTCGATACCCGCGTAGATGTCTTCTGAGTTTTCGCGGAAGATAACCATATCGGTCAGTTCAGGGTGCTTAACCGGGCTAGGAGTGCCCTGATAGTAACGAACCGGACGCAGACACACGTACAGGTCCAGCTCCTGACGCAGTGCCACGTTCAGGGAACGGATACCGCCGCCAACTGGCGTCGTCAGTGGGCCTTTAATAGCAACACGGTAGTCGCGGATCAGGTCCAGCGTTTCTGCTGGCAGCCAGACGTCCTGGCCATAAACTTGAGTAGATTTCTCACCGGTGTAAATTTCCATCCAGGAAATTTTACGCTCGCCTTTGTAGGCTTTCTCAACAGCGGCATCAACCACTTTTAGCATTGCCGGGGTAACGTCTACACCGATACCGTCACCTTCGATGAACGGAATAATCGGATTGTGAGGAACGTTAATCTTGCCGTTTTGCAGGGTGATCTTTTTACCTTCCGCCGGAACAACTACTTTGCTTTCCATTAACCTCTCCTTCGAGCGCTTCTGGTTGTTACTGATCTTATGTTAATAAATTGTAATGAGCCCTTCGATAGTACCTGATTGTCCTGCGCCATGAAAGGTCTTCGTTATTAGGCTATAATGCGGCAATTGATAACGCCTGAAAATACCATGAAGAAAACTTCTTTTACAAAACACCGGGTTGAGCGATTCAGCTCGCGACAAGCCGCCAGAAGACCGCAGGAAACCCAGCCGAAGCGGGTTATTTTGTTCAATAAACCCTACGATGTTTTGCCGCAGTTTACCGATGAAACCGGGCGCAGCACGCTGAAGGACTATATTCCCGTTCAGGGCGTCTACGCAGCCGGGCGTCTGGACCGCGACAGCGAAGGCCTTCTGGTCTTAACCAACGACGGTGCTTTACAGGCGAAGCTCACGCAGCCCGGGAAACGCACCGGTAAAATTTACTTCGTACAGGTGGAAGGCGAGCCGGATGAAGCGACGCTGGCAGCGCTACGCAGCGGCGTGACGTTGAACGACGGCCCAACCCTGCCCGCAGGTGTTGAACGCGTGAATGAACCGGAGTGGCTGTGGCCGCGCAACCCGCCGATTCGCGAACGCAAATCCATTCCGACAAGCTGGCTCAAAGTTACCCTTTATGAAGGCCGCAACCGCCAGGTTCGCCGCATGACCGCGCACGTCGGCTTCCCTACCCTGCGTCTGATTCGCTACGCCATGGGCAGCTACACCCTGGAAACGCTGGCAAACGGCGAATGGCGCGACGTTACCCCTTAAGGAGTCACTATGTTTAAACCTCATGTCACGGTTGCCTGCGTGGTCCACGCCCGGGGTAAATTCCTTGTTGTCGAAGAGAGCATTAACGGCAAAGCGCTGTGGAACCAGCCTGCCGGACACCTTGAAGCCAATGAGACCCTGCTGCAGGCAGCGAAACGCGAGCTGTGGGAAGAGACCGGCATCCACGCTGAACCCCAGCACTTCATCCGTATGCACCAGTGGATCGCGCCGGATCACACCCCGTTTCTGCGCTTTTTATTTGCCGTTGAGCTTAGCGAAACGTGCGCCACTGAACCGCACGATGACGATATCGATCGCTGCCTGTGGGTGACCGCCGACGAGATCCTGAACGCACCAAACCTGCGCTCTCCGCTGGTTGCGGAAAGCATTCGCTGCTGGCAGTCTGCGGGTCGCTTACCGCTGGATGTTATCGGCGCATTTAACTGGCCGTTTACAGAGGGTGTCAATGGTGGGGGGGCGTGATAGAATACGCCGCCTTGAAGTTCAATGTCGTGAGTATTCCATGTCAGATAACAGCCAGAAAAAAGTGATCGTCGGCATGTCCGGCGGTGTCGATTCCTCCGTTTCCGCCTACCTGTTACAGCAACAGGGCTATAAGGTGGAGGGCCTGTTCATGAAGAACTGGGAGGAAGATGATGGCGAGGAATACTGCACTGCCGCTGCGGATCTCGCCGACGCGCAGGCCGTATGCGATAAGCTCGGCATTGAACTGCACACCGTTAACTTTGCCGCAGAATACTGGGACAACGTTTTTGAACTGTTCCTGGAAGAGTACAAAGCGGGCCGCACGCCGAACCCGGATATTCTGTGCAACAAAGAGATCAAATTTAAAGCCTTCCTGGAATTCGCCGCGGAAGATCTGGGCGCCGACTTTATTGCGACCGGCCACTACGTGCGTCGTGCAGACGTGAATGGTAAAAGCCAGCTGCTGCGCGGCCTGGACGGCAACAAAGATCAAAGCTACTTCCTCTATACGCTGAGCCACGAGCAAATCACCCAGAGCCTGTTCCCGGTCGGCGAACTGGAAAAGCCGCAGGTGCGTAAAATCGCCGAAGAGCTGGACCTGATCACCGCGAAGAAAAAAGACTCTACCGGCATCTGCTTCATTGGTGAGCGCAAATTCCGCGATTTCCTGGGACGTTACCTCCCTGCACAGCCGGGTAAAATTGTCACCGTCGACGGTGAAGAGATTGGCCAGCATCAGGGGCTGATGTACCACACGCTCGGTCAGCGTAAAGGCCTGGGTATCGGCGGGACCAAAGAAGGTAGTGAAGATCCGTGGTATGTTGTCGACAAAGACGTCGAAAACAATATTCTGGTTGTTGCCCAGGGTCACGATCATCCGCGTCTGATGTCCGTTGGCCTTATTGCGCAGCAGCTGCACTGGGTCGATCGTGAGCCGCTGAAAGGTACGCTGCGCTGCACGGTGAAAACCCGCTACCGTCAGACCGATATTCCTTGCACCATAACAGCGCTCGATGATGACCGCATTGACGTGCGCTTCGACGAGCCGGTCGCCGCCGTCACCCCGGGTCAGTCTGCTGTATTCTACAGCGGTGAGATTTGCCTGGGCGGCGGGATCATTGAACAGCGCCTGCCGCTGCCTGCTGTTTAATACGATTGCACACATAAAGGAGACCGTGTGGCGAAGAACTACTATGACATCACCCTGGCGCTGGCGGGAATTTGCCAGTCAGCCCGTCTGGTGCAACAGCTGGCGCATCAGGGTCATTGCGACGCTGACGCCCTGCACGTTTCACTGAACAGCGTTATCGATCTCAACCCCGGCTCGACCCTGGGCGTGTTCGGTGGCAGTGAAACCAATCTTCGTCTCGGTCTTGAAACCCTGCTTGGCGTGCTTAACGCCAGCAGCCGTCAGGGATTAAACGCGGAGCTGACCCGCTACACGTTGAGCCTGATGGTACTGGAGCGTAAACTGAGTGCGGCGAAAGGCGCGCTCAATACCCTGGGCGATCGTATTGCCGGGTTACAGCGTCAGCTCGACCATTTTGACCTGCAGTCCGAAACGCTGCTCAGCGCCATGGCCGGCATTTATGTTGACGTCATCAGCCCGCTGGGCCCGCGTATTCAGGTCACCGGCTCCCCTGCCGTGCTGCAAAGTCCGCAGGTACAGGCAAAAGTGCGCGCGTCCCTGCTGGCAGGGATCCGCGCCGCCGTGCTGTGGCACCAGGTTGGCGGTGGCCGCCTGCAGTTAATGTTTTCTCGTAATCGCCTGACCACTCAGGCAAAACAAATTCTTGCTCATTGTTAACCTCCCGGAGTTGCGAATTATGGAATTATCCTCACTGACCGCCGTATCCCCTGTCGATGGACGCTACGGCGATAAAGTCAGCGCGCTGCGCGGGATCTTCAGCGAATATGGTTTGCTGAAGTTCCGTGTTCAGGTTGAAGTACGCTGGCTGCAAAAGCTGGCCGCCCAGGCAGCAATCAAGGAAGTTCCTGCTTTTGACGAAGAGGCAAACGATTACCTTGATAAAATCGTTGCCGAGTTCAGCGAACAAGACGCCGCGCGCATTAAAATCATTGAACGCACCACCAACCACGACGTGAAAGCGGTTGAGTACTTCCTGAAAGAGAAAGTGGAAAGCGTCCCTGCGCTGCATGCCGTGTCTGAGTTCATTCACTTCGCCTGTACCTCTGAAGACATCAACAACCTCTCTCATGCGCTGATGCTCTCCACCGCGCGCAAAGAGGTGGTGCTGCCTTACTGGCGTAAAATCATCGACGCGGTAAAAGCGCTGTCCGTGGAATACCGCGACCTTCCGCTGCTCTCCCGTACCCACGGCCAGCCAGCCACTCCATCCACGATGGGTAAAGAGATGGCGAACGTCGCGTACCGTATGGAGCGCCAGTACCGTCAGCTGGAGCAGGTTGAGATCCTCGGCAAAATCAACGGCGCGGTCGGTAACTATAACGCCCACATCGCCGCTTACCCGGAAGTGGACTGGCACCAGTTCAGCGAAGAGTTCGTGACCTCTCTGGGCATTCAGTGGAACCCGTACACCACGCAGATTGAGCCGCACGACTATATCGCCGAACTGTTTGACTGCATCGCCCGCTTCAACACCATCCTGATCGACTTCGATCGTGACGTGTGGGGCTACATCGCCCTGAACCACTTCAAGCAGAAAACCATCGCCGGGGAAATCGGCTCTTCCACCATGCCGCACAAAGTAAACCCAATCGACTTCGAAAACTCCGAAGGCAACCTGGGCCTGGCGAACGCCGTGCTGCAGCATATGGCGAGCAAACTGCCGGTATCCCGCTGGCAGCGAGACCTGACCGACTCCACCGTACTGCGTAACCTGGGCGTGGGCATTGGCTACGCGCTGATCGCGTATCAGTCCACCCTGAAAGGCGTGAGCAAACTGGAAGTGAACCGTGACCGTCTGCTGGACGAGCTGGATCACAACTGGGAAGTGCTGGCGGAGCCAATTCAGACCGTGATGCGCCGTTACGGCATCGAAAAACCGTACGAGAAGCTGAAAGAGCTGACCCGCGGCAAACGCGTTGACGCTGAAGGCATGAAGCAGTTTATCGACGGTCTGGCGCTGCCGGAAGAAGAGAAAACGCGCCTGAAGGCGATGACCCCGGCGAACTACATTGGCCGCGCCATCACCATGGTCGACGAGCTGAAGTAACGCCCTTCCCCCCCTTTTCACCCGAAAAGGGGGATGCTTTTCCCCGGTTTACTCAATGTTTATCCCCACAACAACATAATCAGCGTTAGACTGCACAGCGAAAATCACAACCAGCACCAAAACAATAAGTTACTTATCATTCAGTCGCTTACTGAAATTGCAATGCGGACATTATCGGACAATAATGGTCATTTTATCGCCCCAAATCATGCCCCCAGTTCAGTTTTGCCCCCAAATTTGCCCCCAAAATCGACTCTTTTATCGTCCCTTCACTGTCGTTCTTTCCTGTTTTTTTGTCGGTAAAAACCCGCCGAAGCGGGTGTGCTAGATTTTCCCTGATGCGGAAGTGAGGGTGAAGCCGATGCAGGCGAACGGCTTGAATAGTGATGCCAGCAAAAACGATCGGGAAAAGCTGAACCGCATGCTGGAGGAAATGTTTGAAGAATCCGATATGTGGCTCGTTAGTGAATAAATCGAAGCAGCCTCTCTTTTGTTCTGCTGAGGCTGCGCTGTTCTCAACTACCCGCCTGTAATCTTTCAACCGTCGCTGTCAGCTCTTCAACTTTATCCATTAACACCAGAATAGCTTCATGGTGCAGAGCGGCAGCCACATCACCGGGTGATAGTGCCAATGGTTGCTCTATCACCTGACCATCTACTGTCAAAGAACCTTCCCGGGAATGTGACACAGCTTCAGGGAATACCTCCTGCACTTCCTGAGCCACAAATCCCATACCAAAAGAACCTTTCATCTGGTCATCTTTGCGCACCCAGGTACACCCACGTATCTTTTTCATTTTCTCAAGTGGGTCTTCGATCGGGGTAATCTTATCTTTAATCCGACCATCACAGTTATTAACCCACGATGCGGGAGCGTAAGCATTTCCGCTACTGTAATCCATGTACCAGTCTTTATAAGATGAATCCTGATAAAGACGTAAAAACCCATATCTCTGGCCACCTGAAGCAATTTGACAAAACATTTGCAGTTGAGCGGGTATTGAACCACCTGTCGTCTGAGTTGTTGATGCTACGGTCCCACCCAGCGCTGGTAATGTATTCTGAATGATTTTAAAGTAGGTATGTCCTACTACAGCCCCACCGCTCTTTCCATCCAGAGTATCAAGACGAGTATCATTACCGGCGGCTACTGTTCCCGCGGTTGTCCCTACGTTCTTAGTGGCGCTGTTTCCTAATTCGAGGTTTGTGCGGGCACCTGAAGCGGTTATCGAACCGGTACCGCCCTGATTAACAGGTACGGCCCCGCCGCTCTTGGTTGCCATATTGTCAGACAGATATTTCCATGATGGGCCGGTGAAGGTGGTCCCGTCAGGCAGCTTCACTGTGATGTTTCCGGCGGCGCTGTAAACCTGCTGCCAGTTCTGTTTGTCGTAATTCAGTCCACGAAGCGCTTCAGCACTTTGCGCCACCAGCGCGGCAGTGACCATGTTCAGCGCCACGCGGGGGACCGCTGACCAGGCCGCGCCGGATTGCGTTGGCCCAGTAAAGTTGCTGACCAGCGTAAGTTGCACATTACTCTCAACCGATTTTACTGGCAGCGTATAATCAACGCCGCCCACAGTAGAGACAATAAAGTCACCTGCGGCGAGTTCGGTTGCGAATGAGGTTCCGGAACCGCCAATGATAGCGGACCCGTTTGTCAGGGTGATAGTTCCTGCAGACATATGCGCTCCTTTCGGGCAATAAAAAACCCTGCCGAAGCAGGGTTTGTAATTGGTTGCTGTTGTGCTGGGTGCCTCCCAGTGAACTCTCCAGCCAAAGAGTCCGCGATCTCGTTTACGATCTCATCAGAGATAGCTCAGCTGTACGCCCATCCGCATAGGTGGATTCACAACAGCGACATAATGCTACCTTATAGCATTTTTAATAACAAATTTAGGTTCCACACGTGGTTGATGTAAAATTGTTTTTCCCGACCCACTGCCAATTAAAAGGATAGCCAGCTCGATACATCGTTTGATTGTTTTGCTTACGAACGCTGTAAATCTGAACTTCTGTTTCCTGACCACCTATCAAAGCTGTACCAGTACACACCGGAGACTGTTTTTCTAGTACCCCAGAACATCCAGAAAGTAGTAACAAAAGCCCTGCTGCAATAATTGTCTTTTTCATTTATGAAAATCCTTATGAATATAAGTTTATAAACAATAACAGTATGGTGATGCCAGTCATAGTCAATAAAATATATTTATATTCATTAATCAATCGGGAATAACGATCAACTAATCGAATGCAGCCGTGTTGATTGCCGTCAAAGCTATTCCAGTCGTAGTCCCACCCGCAGCAGAACCGGTAGCCGTTGTCGAAGGCGCGGCATTAACCCGGGTTGATGAACCATTAAACCGACATCCTGAGTAGGCTGTGATATTCACAATAGTGGGTGGTTTAGTGTTATTGTTCTGAATGATCTGGGAACCAAGAATAGCGGGTGCCACCGCATAACTCCCAGGCAAAGTGACGTCAATATTAATTCCACCTGTTGCAGCTCCTGGTGTTCCAACAGTCACGAGATCACTCAATATCCGACTCTCGTTTGTCAGGACCAGCTTTCCGGAAGCATCCCAGATAGCAAATCCCCATTTTGGCAATGTCTGAGGAAAAATGGCAAATATGTAAGCCGTTAAGGTATGTGCCTGTCCATACGCATTGCTTGACCCAACAAGAATATTTCCCCCTGATCTGGCGGCAGTAACTACAGTGGGCTGAGCGGTATCACTCGTTTTGCAAAAAACCATTGCCGGATAAGAAATATCCAGAGCGACTGTTTCAGATGCTCCATGATATGCCCCGCTTGCTACTGAGTTAACAACTACCTTCCTGTAGAGGCAAAATGGTGTGGACTGTGGCGTAATAAAGGGATTTCCATTATCCAGAGCTATCAGTGCGCCATAATCTGACATTATGCTTTCTCCACAAAAACTACTAGCTCACATTCAGAGGCTGGATAGTTTCCAATCCCTGCGCTGCTTGCCGCGCCAAGGGTTATCGTATTTCCACTAGCGACGATACTACGCCCTACCGAGATCGCCCCCTTATCCAGAGAAACGACAAACCCGACCTTCATTCCTGCCGGAATGGTAAACGACCAGCTTCCTGAGTTTTGCCCCTCAGAAAGTTGAATACGGCCGACAACAGAAACTGGCTTAATACCGTAATTGTTTGGATTGCCATTGGCATCCCATGTCTGAATGCCCCACGTCATTAAAATACTCCTGTAAGTTTGCCAATCTGTACGCGGAGGACGCCGTTCGCATCCCTGATGCTGTCCGTTACATTCGTGGTCTTTCTTGCGCCATCCCCGTCGCTGCCGAAGTTTTCCCAGGTACCGCCTTTGTCCAGTTTCCACCCGGACTGCCCCGGGACGTAATTGTTGGACTGGATGAAATTGCCGATTTTGGCATTGGTGATCGTGCCGTCCTGAATAAACGCTGAGCTGATAAAGACCTGTCCATTAACCACAGCGAACGGCGAATACTGGGTATCACCACTGCCGCTCATCAGTACGAACTGGTTAGCGTTGAAACCTACTCGGGTAACAATCGGCTGCCCTGCCTGCGCCAGAACGGCAATCGACATCCCGGCGTTATACATGATGCCGTTTATCCTCACGCCTGCTTTGAGGGTATAGATCGCCGAAGCGCCGGAAGCATCAACGACGGCGGTAAGCTTATCCTCCAGTGCTGCAGTGACGTCCTCTATCTGAGCCTGTACCTGCGTGGACATTTCCGCCATTGCCTGGCTAACGTCAGCAATGGTCGTTTTGACAACCAGGATATCGGCACGCACTTCCCCGTACTGTGCCCACTGGTGCTCAACTGTTCCGTGGTTCGCCAGGGCGTTCTGAAGAATTCCCTCAATGTTGGTATCGATGTCACCAGTGAGACGCTCCCCATCTGCAGAGGTAAGGAAATCGTCAGCGATGTCACCCAGATAATCATCGGCGTTATCGTTAGACATCCCTCTGATCCAGTCGGTATAACCGGACTCATTACCCGTTCTGTCAACCAGCTGCGCGCGGTACCAGAATTCCTGCCCTGCTTTAAGCCCGAGCTGGGTATATTCAGCGGAAGGATAAGGTACGTCAGATAGCAATAGGGGATCAGAAAAGTCACTGTTGGCAGTGTACTGAATTTCCGTTTTTAGTGTATCGCCGGTGTTTGCCGGGAAACCCCAGTTAAGACGAATCCCCCAGTTAATGCCCGTGGCCATGAATCCTACTGGCTTAGGCGGATTACCTACTTTACCGGTCAGTGTCTTCTCTTCTGAATATCCCCATCCTGAGGAAATTTCAGCGGCATTAATTGCGCGCACGCGCACCAGGTAGCGCCCGGCATAAATCCCCGGGACGTCAAATGACGTGGTGGAACTGCGAGGCATGTTCACCCAGTTTCCGTCGTTACGGCGCCACTGCCCCTCATAGGCGATAGCATTCTGCGCCTGGTCCCAGCTGACGCGCATGGTCTCGACGCTGATATTCTGCTGAACAACAGAAAACGAGCTGATCACGATGTTAGCTGGCGGGGACTGATTACCAGGAGGTATTACACTTATTGGCCGCTGGTCGATAATTGCGCCAGTATCGATACGGGCATATTTATCCGGATCGTGCCATGCGGCGGTGATCGAGAAGGTGCCATTATCATTATCGCTTACGCTGACAACGCGATACTGCTGAGCGTAAAGCTCGTCAGATTCAACCACCCAAACAGCTTCAACCTGTGGCGTCTCACTGTATGCCGTGGTGACTGTGACTGATTCACCGTTCACGGCCTGAATGGTCCTGCTCTGCGACGCTCCGGAAGGTAGGTTGAGAATAAGGCGATCACCTGCTGTCGCATCTGCCACGCGGTCAAGTTTGATAACGCGACCGTTAACGGCGCTGATGCGGCCGCCCATAACCTTTCCGGAAAGCAGCTCGTCTGCCACCGCGATGATGTAGCCCGGCTGAGGAATGTTGCCGTCCAGCCCGACATCAAACGAAACAACACGATCCTTGTTGTTGGTGAGAATCCCCCAGCGCCCCTTTCGGTTTGCTTCAGACTGCCTGGTACAGCCGATGGCTGTCATTTCCAGTTGATTGAAACCGTACCGCGCCACCAGCGCCTGCTCAAATACCGGCTCCATCGCGTCGGCGTAAGCATTACCGGGATCAGACCATGATACCAGCGCTGTGGTGTAGCGGCTTTTCTTGGTGCTGCTCGAATAGGTGAAGCGACCGCCAACAACGTTAGCGCGCGTGTAGCTGTAATCAACATCGCGCGGCATGTCAGCCAGGGCAACAATCTGATCCCCGCCCCAGTAGGTCATACCACGGAAGATAGCAGCAAAATCACGCAGGACTGTGTAGGCGTCGTTCCGGTCCTGAATGTACACGTTGCAGGTATAACGTGGTTCGGTACCGTTGCCCCCTTTGCCATCTGGTACCATCTGATCACAATACTGGGCAACCTGATAAAGCGTCCATTTATCAATATTCGCAGCGGTCAAACGGTGACCAAGGCCGAACCGGTCAGAAACAACCAGATCGTAAAAAATCCACGCAGGGTTATCCGTCCATGCCCACTTAAACGCACCGGTCCATGTACCGCTATAAGTGCGGGTTTCAGGGTCGTAGGTATCTGGAACGCGGATAACGCGGCCGCGCGGTTCGCATGAAATTTGAGGAATAGAGCCGTTGAACTGGCTTGAGTCGAATTCGATGTAAAGCAGCGCGGTGTTCGGGTAGCGCAGTTTGGCGTCAATCACCTCGGTGAAGCTCTGCAGCGTCATCGTGTCGCCGATCTTCGCGCTGTTGGCGTCAGAGGTAATCTTACGCAGGCGGATTGTCCAGGTGCTGCCAGCCTGCGGTAAATCAATACGATGGCTGCGCTCATAACCAGACGTCGTTTTTCCGGTCACGCTGGTATTGAGTACCGTCTGCCACGCGCCGCCGTCCGTCTGCAGGTCAATCGCATAATTGACCGAGTAACCCACCAGATCGCCGTCGTCCTCCTGTTTGAAAAGCGAGGTCCATTTCAGACGCAGGCGAACTGCTGAAAGCTGCGTATTGGTAAAGGTGCGCGTCCATGCTGTAGCGCTTGATACCTCAGTTCCCACGCTGATTTCGTTTTCGGTACCGGGAATACCCTGAATATATTTTTGCGCCTGCGTTCCCGCGCGAAACTCCCACGTCACGCCGCTGAAGTTTTGGGAGCCGTCAGCATTTTCCAGGGCCGTTCCGTCCAGGTAGATATCTTTTCCGGTTAGCTGCCCTGCAAACTCCCCTTCCCCAAGCGCAACAAGGATTTTTGCCTTCGCTACAGATTGCAGATCATCAGGCTGTTCGGTAGGGGTTCGGGAACTTGAGCTGCCGCCCTTGCGGCCCTTTAAAACTTTTTCTGTAGCCATATTGCGCCCATAAAAAAAGCCACCCGAAGGTGGCCAGAAAAAAGGTTAGTTATCTACTGCTGCTCTTCGACATAAATTCCGGCTGAGATAATCGCTCCGCCGATTCGCCGGCGACCATAAAGAAGCGGTACCGGGTAGCCCTGAGCAGCGGTGTTTGTTACTCCACCGAATGCGTATGATGCGCGGTTATCTGCGCTTTGTTTGCTGGCCAATCCGGTTGGCTGAGGGGAAAGCATTTGCACAACACCGCCGACCATCATCGCCGCACCAAATTGTGCGACACCATACCCGGCCGCAGATAATGTTCCCGCTGAAAAATAGCCGATAGCGACCCCGACAACGACCAGCACTGCGCCAAGAATTGTTTGCAGTACTCCCGCTTTTTTACTGCCAATGATTACCGGAATAATGCGAATAACGTCACCGGTAACTGGAAAGCCAAGATCATCCTCGCCAATGTTTCTTTTCCCTTCGAAAACGGAAAAAATGAGTCCTCGGCGTTGGCTGGAAATCATAAACTGCTCAAATCCAGGGATGGTTTTTGCGAGCGCAACACCCGCCTCACTCACACGGGAGATTAGGCGGTGGTGAACTTTGCCGAAGGTTTTACCGAGCACGCCACCCAGCTCAATACGACTCATAACTTCTTGCATTATCCATCTCCCCTTAAATCTTTATAACGAACGATTTTCATTGTCCGTTCTTGCCAGTAGCCACCATACGGCACGCGTTGGCTAAGATGCCCGTACAGGTGTTGCAGCAGCATATTACCCTCCAGCAGAATTCCCGCGTGATTCCACTTATCAGCCTGGACCTGCATGATCACCATATCTCCGGGTTTCGGTGGCCCGTCGAATTCACGGAATCCGCACTCATACCAACAGTCCTGATAGAAGTTATCCGGATAGTCGTTTTCCCACCAGGGATAATCAACCCGGTAGTCGTGCAACTCAATCCCATGTGTTTGCCGGAAATAGCTCATTACCAGCCCCCAGCAGTCGAAGTGGCCAAGCACAAACGGACGCTCCAGCAGCGGCAATTCCCCACGCGGCTGAATGGTGCGTAAATCCCCCTCAGGCCAGCTCACAATGTGCCAGGGTAAAAGCGTTGCGTCGCATTGCGCTTTATCCAGTTCGCTCGGTTGCGTTGTGGCGTCAGGGTGACTGTGAACGATGGCGATCACCGTTCCCCAGTCCTCAGCAGCTGCGTAATCTTCCGGGCAAAGGACAAAATTGTCCTCCGGCGCCGCGGCAAGATTCCGGCAAGGAAAATACCGCTCAACGCGGCTTTTCTGCGCCACCACGCCGCAACACTCGCGAGGATATTCAGCTGCAGCATGCGCCATAATCGCATCGATGGTTTTCTGACGCATATCAACTCCTGATCAAAGACGTGCCCGGGAAGCCACCAAAGGAGAGTTCGTTATTTTCACCGAATCGGAGTTTGCAAGCCGTTAGCGTGCCGTTGCATTCATCCAGCGACGGATCGCTTACCGGATTGTTGTTTTTGTCGAAATATCGGGTTCCGGCATAGTCGCAGCCGTCGCCGGTGCGATACTTGTTCCGGATGCACCAGGTGCACAGAGAATGAAGCTGCCGCGTCGGGATCATTTGCCCCTGCAGGTCCATCGGGCTGGATAGCGTGAACTCAACAACTTCGTTGGTTTCACTGCTCTTTGCATCGATGTAGAAAACCTTCAGCTTTTCCTGAGTCGGATCTGCTGTGGGATTTCCGTCGGCAAAGTTATTCGCGTCAAGATATTTGCCCAGCGTGTCATGAATAGTCACTTTCGCCTGAAGCAAATCGTCATAGGCCAGACAAAGCGCTGTAATAGAGCTGTCAAGGTTAGCCACCGATAATTTTGGCTGCGCACTGCTTCCACTGGTAGACGCCTCGATCCCCTCTATCTGGCATGGCCAGGGTTTATACTCATTACCCTGCCACCAAATAGATTTTGCAGGCAGTTTATTTTCATCACCGCCAGCAGCGAGGATTTCAGCCTCAGTATGCGCGAGACTGTAGCTGTGAAAGCGCATGACTTCACCGGTGCCAAATGCCGTGCCATCTACTTCGAAAAGCCTGACCACATCACCAGGTTCGAGTTTCTGAAAATCAGCGTTAAGACTCATGGTCGGAATGCCTGTATGAATGTTGCTTCAAGGTTGAATTTCCCAGCGCCGAGCCCGGTGGGTTTATACGTTTCGCAACGATACAAACCCAAAGGTTCCAGCGGTGGCTTCCATTGAAAGGCTTTCATTCCTTCATGCCTGTCGAGAAAAGATTTAATGGCAGAAATGTAGGTTTCGTTTCCTGTGAAGTTGAGCGTCCACTGCTGGGTTCTCGTGTTCAATCCATCCCCTGACACCTGCTCATATCCATCGCCAAACTGTGCTTTCCTGACGCGGAAGTTAGTATCTGCCTCAGCGTTAATCCGCGGGCACCAGGTGAAAGTTTCGATAGCCATTTTTATCTGGTTCCTTTCATTGCGTTCCAGATGTCACCACCTGGGCTGATATCTCGCATGACGTTCTGCTTGTATCGCTGATCAACAAATCGGCCAACGTCTGCACCGAATTGTTCAAGCCCAGGTGAGGTCTGTGTTGATGTGTTGCCATTACCATCAATGGTGATATAAACCTGTGGCGCCGAAGATACCGACTGACCGCCACCAGCTCCGACTGCACGAACACCGAGAGAACCATCCGGCGCGCGGGTAAGCGGCATGATCGCCTCCGGCCCAGCCTCGCCCATGATTCCGGCCCCGCCTTTTGCGAAAGCGAACATGGTGGGGTTTCTGACGATCCCATTACTGAAAGCGCTCAGAGATGGAGAGTCATAAACGCCGCCTTTGGCGTTAAACTGGAAGCTCGAACCGTAACTGGAAACCGCAGTACCGGTGCTGGCTGCTGCTCCCGCCCCGCCCCCGAAGAAGCTGCCTACACTGCCGATGAGTGAGCCAAAGATGCCAGAACCGGAAGAGGCCCCACCCATCGCGCTAACAACCGCCATCTGCAGAGCCACTTTTTCGATAATCTGCAGGACAGAAATACCCCACGATTTCCAGCTAACCTTATTGCCTTCGAGCATTGAGGTGACGTTACCAAACGCGCTGTCGAGTGTGGTTTTCACCCCGTCAGAAACTGTGCCGGAAACGTTACTGACTTCATCAAACCAGCTGGCATAGCCCCGCGATACTCCGGACATCCAGTCCGCTTCAGCTGCTGCTATAGCCTTGTATTTATTTTCCAGGGCATCGAGGGCATCCCTCCGAGCTATCACAGCCTGGGTGCTTTTGTCGCCACCAGCTTTTGTGAAAACACGGTCAATCTGTTGGGTCTCGTCGAACCGGCTGCGCTGGCGATCACTCATGCCTGCGGTTTCAGTTGTCAGCGTCGCCTCATCCCTGAACTTTCGGGCCGCTTCAGTTAAATCCTTCAGGGCGTCAGCTTGTTCGCGCTGCTTGCGCACGTTCTCGTCGGCTTTTTGCGTCCATTTTGCCAGCTCTGCTGAAGATGCCTGGATCGCCCTGCGCTGCTCGTCGGTCCATTTAGTGCCTGCCTGGTGCGATGCAGCGTAAAGCTCAGAGGCTTTTTCGCCTTCCGTGGCCCTGACGCGTTGCACGTCGATAGCCACGCTCAGATCGGCCATTTTCCGGGAGTACTGTTCGGCAGTGCTGGCCGCTTCGCGCTCGGCTTTACTCTGAGCTTTCGAGGCGGCGGTAGAGGTTTTTTTTGCCTCCGCAGCCGCTGCATCCTTTTTGGCTGCCTGATCCTTGTTGTAGATGTACTTGGTGTAAAGTGCTCCCGTCAGCTTCAGGTCTTCTGCTTCATACACGTGCTGCTGATGGAGTTTCTCTAATCCGCTTAAGCTGGCCAGCTCATTATCGCGGCGCGAGCGCTCCAGTGCGGTTTGCTGTTGCGGTGTTGCGTTAGCCAGTGAAACGACGGGCCCGGCATATTGTGGCGGCTTGGCGCCAGCGGTCGCAGACATTGAGCGGTTAAGCAGGTCATACGCACCTTTCAGGATTGAGACAGCGCCAGCCTGTTCGATAGCCTTTTGCGTGGCCAGATCACTGGCCTGGTTAACCAGCTTCTGAGTTTGCTCGACTTTTGAAGCTGCCTGTTCGCGCTGGTACTCCAGCTGGTTCAGCTTATCGGTCAGCTCGATGTTTTTGGCCGTGATGTCGGCCTGGTCCATGAAGGTGTTGATCAGGGTCAGCGTCGGATGGCGGTTGTAGTCCTGCTGGATTTGGTCAACCGCCTTAAGGCTGTCTTTCACCTTCGCGATCTGAGAGTCGAGGTCGGCCAGGTCCTGTTTTTGCGCCTGTAAAGATGTACGGGCATCAGCCGCGGTCGAACGCAGGCCAAGCACCGACATCTGCTGGAGCTTGGTGTTGATCTCGTCAAGATTGTTGGCAAAGCCGACTGCCTCACGATGCACCTGCTGGGTATGCTGATAAAGGCCATACATCGCAGCGCCGGCACCGATGATCACTCCAGGCCAGCCACCGAGAATACCCAGAACCCCGCTACCCAGCCGGGACATTACTGAGGCTGTATTGGTGAGATTGTTAGCTGCAGAGGTCCTGCCAGCCAGCGCCGTATTCAATGATGCCTGAGCTGCAGCAAGATTACGCTCAGCGACAATCTGAGCCTCAATACTCGTCGCCGCTGCGCGCGCCTGTTGAGCGCGGTAAACAGCCTGGCGACCAGCAGCAACGCTAACCTGAGCGCCGCGAACCTGAGCCTGCGCCAGCGCGACCTCGGCGGCCGTATTAGCGAGCACTGCCCGGGTTGACTGAGCAACGCTGCCGACCATGTTGCCAAAATAACGAGCGAGGCCAACACCAACCAGAAGACCGGCTGTATTTGCCACATCATCGATGTTATTCGCCAGACCATCCAGCACGCCAGAAAGCGTGGATGATGCGCCGACAGCATCATTCGCCCCGCCAACCCATGCGAGAAAGGCGTTTTGCACTTTCTGTGCAGATCCGCTGATGGATGCAGGAAGAGTGTCGAATTCTTTACGCAGGATCTCGACATTGGTCAGCAGCGGGACGATCTTGTTGGTCGTCAGCTCGCCGTTGTTGGCCATATTTCGCAGGCCACCAACAGTGGTACCCAGCCCATCAGCCAGCAGTTTCGCCAGGCGGCCACCGTTCTCCATGATGGAGTTAAATTCTTCACCTCGCAAAACGCCTGAGCCAAGTGCCTGGCTAAGCTGGGTGATAACAGAACTCGCCTCTTCGGTACTGGCACCAGACAGCTTCAGTGAGGTTGCTACGGTTTCCGTAACTTTTGCGACGTCAGCAGAAGCGTAACCGGAATCTCGCAGGGACTGCGCAATTCTGCTGTACAGGTTGCTGTTTGCCTCGAGTGATGTTCCGGTGCGCTGGCTAATCTCCATCAGCTCGCGCTGGGATTGCACGTAATCCTCACTGGAAGAGGACGCAAGGCGAAGACGCCCATTCAACTGGTTCCACGTGTCGGCAAACTGAATCAGCTGATGCGTGGCAAATGCACCAGCCCACGCACCGGCAAGCCCGGCAGCAGAGGATCGCACGGTTGCAAGCTGAGAATTCAGGTCAGCCAAAGACCGCTGAGTTTCACGCGTGGCCGCTGCAGCTTTTTTCCCGCCCTGTTCCATAGTGCGGTAGTAATCCGTCCCCATACGGGACGCTCTGGCGATCTCAGACTGGAAAGAAGACGAGTTCGCAGAAATTTTGATGATTAACTCGCGCAGCGTTGCCATATTTCACCCATAAAAAAGCCCGCAGCCGCGGGCGTCAAAGACCAGACATCCATTTTTCGAGCTCTGAGACTTCTGCTATCTCTTCCTGCTCACCCCATTTCAGCATCACGTCAGGGATAGTAAATTTACCTCCCTGAGAGTTCAGCATTGCAACGGAGATCTGCGCCGCCTGTGCATCGGCGCGCCAGTCACCAATCGGACTGATGCGGTCGAACTCGATCCACATTTTGAGCTCGCTGGCGGTCATGGTCTGACGCAGTTCGTGGAGAGTACGCCCCAACCGGAGCGCCAGCGACATCAGGAAGAAGGTCAGCGGCTGCTTTACGGCTTTCCCGCTTCTTCCTGGCTCATTCCGAGGTTGAGGGCCTGAGCCAGCAGGCGGGAGTGCACAGGACCATAAATTTTAGATACCTGCTCCTGATCCTCATCGCTGAATACTCGTTCGCCGTTTTCATCCAGCAGAACGTCAATAAACAGAACCACATCAGCCTCTTTGTTACGCAGAAACTTTTCCGCCTCCGTCAGCGTCGGTGCCTCTTCGCCCTCGGCGAGCTGGGGATTAACGATCTCCCGGAATTTCACCCAGGCATCGCCAGAGGGTTCACGCAGCGTTACCTTTGCGCCATCCCATTCAGGGACCGTGATACCTTCTTTGGTGCGATAGGCTTTCGATGCTGTAAGCGCCACGTTGCGTAATGAATTCTGTGATGTTTTTTGCAGCATTTCATTTTTCTCTTGTTACATGATCGGAGGGATAAAAAAAAGCGGCCGAAGCCGCTCAGGAACCAGACGCGTAGATGCGTTTAGGTTTGCCGCGTACACGCAGAGAATAGGTAGCGCCAACAACGGAAGAGGTTGCAGCAGACCATGAGCTCTGGCGCACCTCAACCAGCACGTAGAAACCGTTGCCAGACGGGAATACCACGCGCAGCGCGCGCAGTTCGTCATTTTCGTAAGCGGTCTGCAGTGCCTCCTGTGCTGCTTCATCGCCAACCCAGTTACGGGTAATGCTCATTTCAGCAGGCGCTGCGAGGCCGTTGGTTTGCTCCTGTTCAGTTGAGCACAGCGTGGTTACGTCGATATCCCCTTTCTGCCCGCCGGTGAAGGTGATCTCCTTTGTTGCACAGGCTGCTTCCAGCCAGGTAACACCAGCACCCGGGAAACCTGAGGCGTTAAAATCCTCGGCGGTTACGGGTGCGTCGGAGACGGCAAAGGTCATCCCCTTTGTGACTTCATACTTACTGGTCATGGTTTCTCCAGTTAAAAAAAAGACCGCCGGAGCGGTCTGTTATGGTGGGTAAAGTTAAACGGTTACCTGAAATTCGAGCGTTGCCCGGTGATAGCGCAGATCAGGCTCATAGCCCGGCGTTTTCACAATGCTTTCCGGCTTCAGCACCTGCAGAGCATCAAGCGCCATATTCCTGATCGTGCGCGCTTCAGCGATGGTGCTGGAATAGACATCAACCTGCACAGAAACGGCAGATTCAGCCTGACCGCAAAGAACGTCTGCGGCCACGTCGGTAATAATCGAGAAAATTACCCATGGCGGAGAGACTGAAGGCTTTCCGTCACTGCCGAGAGGCGCAACGTAGGGATAAACCTGCCCTCCGGCCAGCGGCGCCAGCAGAGGATAAAGATCGTCTTCCGTCATTTGCTTAACGCCTCGTCAATGGCCTGGTTCATGCGCCTGATTGCGACCTCCGTCGCCTGCTCCTGGCGTACATCGAACGCGGGACGAATGAAAGGGTGCGGCGGCATGTTAACGGTACCCATTTCAACGAAACGCCAGTAAAACGCATTACGCGGGTCGCTGGCTTTCATGGTGTTGTCGCTATTACCGGTTCGCATGTTGCGGCCACGGATGTGAATACCGGAAGATATTTCCCCGCGGCGGCGGCTTTTTTGGGTCACCACCACCACGTTTTTTTTCAGTTTCCCGGTACGCACCGGTGCGCGGGCGATCACTTCTTCCTTAAGCACTTCGGCGCCAGCGCGCGTGGCATCACGCAGAACCTTGTTGTTTTCAGCGCGGCTAAGCGCCTCCAGATCCTTTGCGATGTCATTCAGCCCGGAAAAATCGAGGCTCGTCTCAATCATTTTTCGGTACCCTGTTTGCAAAGAATTTCGAGCTGAACACCGCAAGAGTCAGGGATTGGCGGACCAATGATATTCAAAATGGCCCCCTTGAACGCGCCAGTCATAACCCTGAGTCTGGACGCAGCAGTTATATCGCTACGAAATCGTGTCCATACCCTGATAGTGGCGACTGCGGTTTCAGCACCAGCGGCTACCAGCTCGCGGCCACTAATGCCCTTTACTTCTGCCCAGGTTTCTGCGCCGTCATGCCATGCTTCAACAGGCTGGCCAGAAGAATCTCTGGATGTTGTGAGGTTCTGAACCACCACCCTGTCTCTCAGTCTTCCGGCCTGCATAAAGTCCTCCTATACCCCGTAAATTCGGTATGGCTGCAGCAAGGCTTCAACTGCAAGCGGGACCTCTGCAACAGTCTGACCGACGGAAACTGATTCTCTGTTGGCATACCAGTGACCTATCAGCAATAACATGGCCGCTTTAACATCATCATTTAGTAGAATCGGGTCCGGGTCATCTGCGTAGCCAGGGGAGCTCTGGTTTTCATAGAGCGTTCGCCTTGTCCATGTCTGGACGTAACGCGCCGCCGCACCGGTGTATAAAGTCAGCAGGGCATCGTCTCCGGAAAAATCGGCATCAATGCGGCAGTGCTGTTTCACCACATCAAGGTCGACCATTATTTTTTCGCCTTCTTGTCCGCTTTTACTTCCGGCTGTTCCTGCTGCTGTTCCTGCTGCTGTTCCTGCTGCTGTTCCTGCTCTGCAGGATTTTCTGATTCATCGAGCATCGCATAGCCTTTTTTGATGAGCTCGCGACCGTGCTGTTCCAGAGTTTCCAGCGGAAGCCCCTCAGTAACGACGGTACCGCCGAAATAAATCGGTTTAAGTGCAATCAGTTTCATTTTCCCACCTGTAAAAGCGGCCCGAAGGCCGCTATTTCATCAGCTACCAGCGCCAGTGCGGAATGCACCGTATACAAATGCCTCAGGGCGTTTGACGGCCAGCGCCAGACGTTCCTCGCAACGGATGGTGAGCATGTTTTTCTCGAAGTCGTCGGCGTTCTCTGTGGAGATCACCACGTTCGCATCTTCGCGGTCGAAGATTTGCGCGCCTGCGTTGAAAGCACCGGTCAGGAATTTACCCTGGAATGCCGCTGCTTCGGTGGCAACAACCGGCAGGCCCCACAGAGTCGGTCCAGTCAGCGCCGCAGGGTTAGCCAGGATGTAGCGGCCCAGGCTGTCTTTTGTCAGCTCGATCCGCGCCCAGTCAATGAAATGAAGGACATGACCGGAAGCCGGGAAGCGCGCCAGCTGCACCTGCAGCATTGCCAGACGCAGATCGTCAATACCGCTCTGCTGTTCAACAGTGAACGCTGGATCAAACGCTGACGCCTGAGGAACGATGCCATGCAGATGCACGCCGGTACCATCACCGAAGAGAATTTCCTGCTCTTCTGCGTACTTCAGCCCGTAGCGCATTTCGGCATCAACGGTGGACTGCAGCTGTGCGAAGTCATCCAGGATCTGCTTAGAGGCTTTGAACAGGTGGGCAATGGTGCTGACGCCAGTGATTTTCGGCGTAAACTCAATTTCGCTGTATGGTTTCTGCGTGTTTTCAGGAACCACTTTCGCGTTATTGGTAAAGCCCGTCTGCTGCACCCAGAAGATAGCAGAGGAGGAAGTACGACCTGGAGCAATCAGATCGCGGATAAACAGGCGCTGTTTCGGTGCCGTATCAATACCCGGCAGGCGCTGTGGCTCCACAACACCATCAGGCACATCCACCGAAGTCAGGGCAGCCTTCACAGGGATGCTGATACGTTTGCCACCTTCAACACCTGCAGCAAAAGTTTTCAGCGCTTCAGCAGAGATCACCTGCTGGCCGATTGATTCCACAACATGCTTCGCGTTAGCCAGCGGCATCTGAGCAACATGTTGCTCCAGTTCCCCCATCGCAGACTTCAGCGTTTTTTCTGCTTCGCGCAGGGCGTTGAACTCAGAAGCCATTTTATCAACGGCTGCCTTTGTTTCTTCTGACAGCTTGCCGGATTTCTGCGCCTCTTTGAGTGCGTCTTCTGCTTTCGCGTTGAACTTGCCAGTTGCCTCTTCGATGCTGGCCGTGACTTTTTTCAGAATATCGTTTACTTCAGACATAAAGGGTCCTTATTTGACTAACGCCGCCAGGGCGCTTTCAAGTGAATTGATGGTTTCAGGTTTGATGTCTTCGGCAGCGCCCGGCGTACCGTCGTTGGTGGTGACAGCGCCAGGCATGCCACCGGATAAGGCTTTAATGAGTTTTCTGCGCTCAGAGCGCGGTGTGTTGGTCTTGGCCAGCAATGCATCAAGTTTGCGAAGCGCGGCTGCAGGCGATTCGTCGCCGTCGCTGACCGCATCAGCAGAAAGCAGGCTGTCTGCCAGTCCCTTCGCTACTGCATCACTGCCACCGATATAGCTTTCCGCGTCCATCAGCTTCTGCACAGCGGCCATATCAAGGCCGGATCGCGCCGCGTAGATGTCAGCCATAGCGGTATCGAAGGGTTCCAGTGACTGTGCCAGTTCTGCAAAATCATGGCGGTTTCCCATCGCATATACCCAGCAGTTGTGGATCATCAGGAAGGCACCGCGGCCAATCTGAATATCATCCCCGGCCATCGCAATTATCGAGGCGGCGCTGGCGGCAATGCCCAGCACCTTCACCGTTACACGGCCTTCGTATTCGCGGAGCAGGTTATAAATAGCCAGACCTTCGAACATGTCGCCGCCCGGTGAGTTAATATTCACCGTGACGTCGGCGCCGTTCATAGCCCGAAGCGCACCAGCAATACGTTTAGCTGTTACCCCTTCGCCCCAGTAGTCCTGCCCGATAACATCAAAAACAGAAATGCTGTTATCGTCGGTGGCCGCCGCTTTGATCCCGCCGTCCCAGCGGTCCAGTGCGGACGGTAATGTTTCACAGGTAACGCGCGCGCAGGGGCGACCCGCCGGTGCTACCGGAAGTTGTTTTTTGCTCATCAGGAAAGTGCTCCTAAGCGGCCTGTTTCAGCGGAGATTGTTCAAAGGAAATATCGGGGAATACGTGGTTATGCAGCTCTCGCAGGGCAAGAGCCTGAACAGCAGGGTTGCTGCTTTCGAGATTTTTCAGTTGCGTCAGGTTGAGCTGCACAGTGTAAATGTCGCCCCCTTCAATCGGCGGCATGTTCTCAAGACGACGAACGTCATTACGGGACATCCAGCCATTCTGAAGCGCGCTGGTATAGTATGCCGCGCGACCGGCACTATCGGCTCGCAGCAGACCTTCAACAGAGAATTCCGCAAACACTTCGTCATCGCTGTCGAGTAAACACCGGCCAATTTCCTGCTCAATATTCACCAGCAGCGGTCGAAGTGTATGAGTCAGAAACTGCAGGTTCATACCTTCCAGGCTGGATGCCCAGCTGCTTTGTTTCGTGGTGTGACCAACCATGAAAGGCGGCACGCGAAACCAGCGGCAGATCTCCTCAATGCTAAATGCGCGGCTTTCGAGCATCTGAGCATCTTCCGGGTTCATGGTCACGCCCTGGTACGTCAAACCACCCTCAAGAACCATGATTTTTCCGGCGTTTTTCGAACCGGTAAACGCCGCCATGTAACCGCGAAGTTTTTCACGTTGAGTATCATCCAGAGCTTTATCAGAAGAGAGGAATCCTGAACTCTGCAGGCCCTGTTCGAATATCTTCGCCGCGGACTCTTCAACGGCCATTGCTGAACCGATCACATCCCGGCCAGTCTTCATCGGCATCATGCCGCAAACACCGTCCAGACCGAACCCGCGAATGTGCATGATGTTTTTGACCGGAATGACGCGCTCGTTTCCGTTTTCAGTGTATTTGTATTCCAGCGCCCCGGTAGTGAGACGTTTAACCACCATGTTCTGCGGCAGTAAAGGCACCAGCGAAACCAGGCGGTTTGCGATGAATTTCTTCTCAATGAAGGCGTTCCCGCGCAGGCAAATACTGGCAACCACCATCAGCATAAAGCGTGATGGTGTCATTTCTGAATTGGGGCGGCGGCACAGTATCGAATAGGCCGGATGATCGGTTGCCGCTTTGCGCGAACCGTCAGGCTGTCGAACGTATATTTTCAGCGGAAGGGTTGAAATAGACTCGCTTAACAGCCTTACGCATGCCCACACAGCCGATAGCTGGATGGCTTTATCGGCCGTGACCACCTTTCCGCTGCTGCTGGTGCCAAACCATTCCTCCCAGAACGTGCCGGTAGTCAGGCTGATAGGCACACCAAGCCAGTTAAGCAGAGCGCTTTTCACCCTGCCTGGCTGTTTGTTTTTTTTCATCAGAAACCTACCATGATGGGATTATTGAAGAATCCGGAGAGATCCTGCTGGTCGTTGCCACCGTTAACCAGAACGCGGCTCATTGCTGTGAACAATGCCGCCGGGCCATCAATCTTGGCCTCTGGTGTGGACTTGTTCGGGAAAATGTTCTCGTTCCGGTCAGGTTTGACGGTTACGTTGGACATCATCCAGTTCATTACCGGGTGATCGCTGTGATGGAAGCGGCCGCCGTATACCAGTGCTTCGACCTCTTTCATCGCCTCAGAGAAATTGCGAACCGTCTGCGGCACTTCCACCAGCGGCAGCCCTTCTTCTGCCAGCGCAAGGCTGAACTGCGTCGCACTCCACGGGTCGAAGCCAATTTCTTTCAGACTCTCGCCAGCAACCCACACCTGCAGCTCTTCCTTAATCTGAGCATGGTCGATTACATCCCCGTCGGTAAGGATCAGCTTGTCCATCTCGGCCCACTTACGATAGAGCTCTGCCATCTGGCGTGAACATTTCTCAAGGCGTCCTTCCGGCAGCCAGAATTTAAAATCCGCATGAACGTGGCCACCTGGCGCGCGCCAGACTTTAGCGGCTGCACAGATATCAATTTTGTTTGAAAGGTCAACGCCCACCCAGGAGGGATAGGTTTTAAGTTCGTGCTGCGGGGCGATAAACTCGCATTTTTCCCATTTCATCATGTCCATCCAGGCAGACTCAGCAGTAACCCAGATATTCATGTGTTTGGTGAAAAAGTTAATCCTGGCCGAAACCTGCTCTTTCGCCTTTTTAGCCAGGCGGCGCAGGTCATCCCAGCGCTTACAGATACCCAGCCCCGGATTCGCCTTCTGCCAGACTTTTTCATCAAAGGGATCGTCACCTTCATCTAAGGTATAGATGATGGCAAAAAACGTATCGTCTTTAACCAGGCCGCGCAGGACCTTGATTGCGTAATCGCGTAGTTCGTAACAGATACCTTCTTTGTTGAAGCCGGCGGTGGTGATACCGAAAAGCAGCGATTGCAGGCGCGCGCCTGTGGCCGTCTCCAGAACGTCCCAGACGTCACGGGTTTTATGAGCATGCAGCTCGTCGACGATGGCACAGTGGATGTTCAGGCCGTCGAGGTTGTTCGCATCTGAAGATAAAGGCTCGAATTTGGAGGCCGTTTGCTCCTGGTAGATAGCGAGCTTGTTGAATTCGAAGATCCGCCCAAGAGTGGCTTTCGCCTTCTTGACCATATTTTTCGCGTCTTCAAAAACAATTCGCGCCTGGTCACGGGTGGTTGCAGCGGAATAAACCTCCGCCCCGCCCTCGCCGTCAGCGCCAGCCATATAGAGCCCCACGCCGGAGCAAAGTGTTGATTTGGCATTTTTACGGGCCACCTCAACATCTGCTGTACGGAAACGCCGAACCATCACCGGCCGACCGCTGCCGTCGTTACGCAGGACGGTTTCCCCCGTCTCTTCGTTCACCAGCGGGATAACAAAACCAAAAATATTAATCAGGATGAAAACATGCCAGTCCATCAGCTCAATAGGCTGGCCTGCCAGGGCGCCTTTTACGTGAGGCACAAAATTATAGAAATTCAGAATGTGCTGCGCGCGCGGCTCACTGAAGAAAATACCGCGCTCTTCGCCGTGTGCCAGATCGTCAAGAAAACGCTGGCAGGCAAGGCGCACATACTCACAGGCAATAATTTCCCCCGCCACCACCCTCTCGGCATAGCGGATGCCTTCTGCAACCTTAGCCATTAATCCCTCGCTTTCATAAACTCGGCCAGCGGATCAACCGCATCAGGACCTTTTGCATTCACTTTAGAGCGGCTGGCTGGCGTCATGCCGAACTCACCGAGCATGGCGCGCAGACGTTTCCAGGCATCAGCTTTCATAATGGCGGCCGGGTGAGCCTTGATCATGCGAATCTCTCGCTCTTTACCTTCGTCTGGCTCTTCGTCGCTATAAACGGCGTAGGTGTAGCCTTCTCTCTCCAGCGTATCGCAGTGATGCCGGTACTCGGTGTAAACCTCAACCAGAAGCTCAAGTGCTCTCGCGTCCAGCTGCGACATGACGCCAAGCGCATCGAGCTCTTCAGCCATACGCCTGAACCAGTATTTCCCCTGCTTGTCGAAATGCTTCGGCGTTGGGGGTACCCCTGCAGCTGGCTTAGGTTCGTTTTCATTAATCGGGCGTTTTGATGGGTTACCCCTCACCAAACGTAGATGGGTCGGGGTTTTCGGTGGTCCAGACATAATCGAAAACTCCTATTAATCATCGAATGGGGGACCCCATAAAAAAGTTTTCTAACCTGCGGCGATGTGAAAAGAGGTTAGGCGGCGGTCCTTTGACGCGTCGTTCCTGAACTTTCAACCCGCCCTCCCCCTCGGCCGATTCAAATGAGAATTGATATCATTTAAGTCTTTCGACCGCTGTCTTCGCCCTGTGGCAAGGCTTGCAGAGGCTTTCGAGGTTGGACAGGTCATCGGTCCCCCCATTTGCTTTGGCGGTGATGTGGTCCACCGTCTCAGCGGGCGTGTACCTTCCATTTCGCAGGCATTCCTGACAAAGGTGTTTGTCTCTGTCGAGAACGATTGGGCGCAGCCTGTCCCATTTGCTGCCATAACCTCGCTGATGCCTGCTCTGCCCTCGCTGATGCTGCTGCCAGCCTTCGTTAAGGTGCTTGGGACAATAGCCTGAGCGGTCTGTGGTTGTGCCAGGACAACCACGCTTGCGGCATGCCCTCGGTAATAACGCAGGCATTAGGCTAACCTCCACGCCCTGCGGCGTTCTGTTCGAGGCGCTGAGTCAGGGTGGCGTTCAACCGGTTCGCCGTCAGCGTGGTCCACCAGCGAGTAACACGGATAGACCACTGAACCGCCCCAGGCATCACCCACTGCAAAATCGGCAGGCTTATCACTGTCCCATCGAGATAGCACACGGTTTATACGGTGAGGCGGTACGCTGTAGCAAACACCATGAATCAGCCGAGGAAACGAAATGAATTCATATCGAGCTTTATCAGCAATGATTAGCCGTTCGGCTATTTGCATCTGGTACTGAGGAGGCCGACCAGTTCCGAGGTAAAAGCTCAGAAGGTCATCTGGGCAGCGCGCTAACCAGTCGGTTACCTTTTCGGTGAATCCGGGTACCGGCAATGCGTCGTCTTCCAGCACCACCACCCGGCAGGGTTGGCAGGCAGCCCACTCAAGCGCGCGTCGATGATTCCAGTTAGCCCCGTGATTCCCTTCATCGATAAGCAGGTGTGCGCCAAGTTCGCCAGCCAGCAATGCAGCTGAGGCATAGCGGGAATGGTGACCAACCACAACATACTTCACTTGTGTTTCCACCACGCGGCCTCCTTACCGATACCATCAGTTTTGAAAACGGTATGAACCATAGGGCCGGTGACCAGCCTGTCAGCGAATGACTGTGCGACAATACCGAATGCCAGCATGTCGCCCACCGCGGCGCCAGCCTGTTCTTTCTTCCAGAAACGATAACTCTCGATCCGGTAGTAAAGACGGATGATGCCGTGAGCAAACGCCATGACATCAGCGCGGTTGCCACCCAGCAGGCCAGCATTAAGCATCACATCGCCGCGGTGCGCTTCAATGAATTCCTGATAGATACGCTCAGGATGATTCTGCTTTGCCCAGGTGTCGGCGTAGGTCTTCGGTTCAGAACCGACATACACCTTTCCGGGCTCCATTTCATCCCATGGTGCGCGGAGCATTTCGACATCGGTACCATCGGTACACCAGATGAACCGGTATTCAGGGTGATCGCGCAGGTGCTGCCAGATATGCAGCCAGCGCCGAAAGTAGACATTCATCTTCACGTCAGGTACGAGATACAGCTCAACATCTGCCGGGGCCGTCAGTAATTCATCCACCAGCGCAATACGTCCACAATTCCGAAGCGAGGCCGCCCACCTGGTCAGCATGTCAGGTGAGGCCGTCATTTTCGTGCCGCGCTGAGGGTCAGGCTGGCTGGTCAGTAACGTAGTGATAACCACGTCGCGCTGACGCCGATATTCAACGTAACCGGTAAAGCCAGTATCACGTCGTGCGTTGTGGATCTTCACATTACGTTCCACCAGCGCCTGACGGTCTGGCTTCGGTACCGAACGCTCCACGGCCTCATGCTCATCGAGAGAATGAATCAGCTTTTCTGAACCTACGACATCAGCGTAAGCCCACGTCGTGAGGCCAGCATTATGAATACGCAGGGCGAGGTCGCTGTGCTCGTACATACCGCGACCATAAACCGGATCGAATCCGCCCACCTTCTCGATGGCGCTGCGGTGGTAATAAAGCATCACGCCGCGCTGCCCGGTGTACGCCACATGCTGATCGTCACGGTAAAGCACCGAAAGGTCATTCAGCTTATTGCGGCCAGCCAGATCGAGAAACTGGTAAGCCAGGTGCGGCTCAGGTGATTCGATGTAAGGGAGGTGCCAGTTATCAGCGATGGGCCAGGCGTCATCGTCCCAAAGGAAAAGATGCTCACACCCGGCGACCATCAGCGCGGTTAAACTGGCGTTCTTCGAAGCAACAATGCCGAGTGATGTTTCATGGCGAAGCAGCTGCACACCGTAGGGAACTACAGCGGCAGGTTTCGAACCATCATCGATAACAACCACCAGCGCGCCGGCTGGCAGGTGCGTCATGTGCTGTTCGAGAGCTCGTTTCAGAACGTCGGGGCGTTGGTGTGTCGTTATTGCAATGCCAATCCGCGATGAAATTGCGCAGGCGGGTGCATACGGGACACCATCAATAGTGACCTGCATTTGATTTTCCTTTTAGACGTGAGCCTGTCGCACGGCAAAGCCGCCGAAAGTTAACGGTTTGCCCAGGCTCACAGCTGAAAGACTTTCTTTGATGTGCGCGTGCGATGCGCATAAAAAAAGCCACCGGCGAATACCAGTGGCTACTTAATTTTTAAACGGATTACTTAGCAAGAATTACATAATCAGAAATTAACTCTGCTTTTTGCGAATACTCTTTTGCCAAGCGCTCAAGCTCACTCGCTTCGAGTTTCCCGGACTGTGAGCTTTTGATGTAAGCGGCAACCTCGGATTCGTGCAGTAGGACATTTGGGTTTTGGAAAATAATTTCTTTTACAGCACTATAAAATATTCCCATATCGATAGGATGCCCTGTATGCCATGTGGAGCGAGCAAGCCATTTATCTAAAGCACTAATACCTTTCAACATAAAACCTCCTGTTTGTGTGGAATGCTATCCTCCCACCAAATGGGTTATGTCAAAAATGATTCTTCCATTATCACAGGCACTCAGTGAATGCCTGCTGTAATGCCCGCTACGTGTCAAACTTCCCCGTGGCAATCATCTCATCCCCCAGCCGGCCATTTTCTTTCATAGCTTCAAACATGTACGAAGCATGCTCACGACTGAGTGCGTAGAAGTAAGCGCTGAATGTTTTGTCATCCAGGGTGAAGTCAATTTTTTGCAGTTTCCATTCCCGCCCTTCAACCTCTACTGAATCCTGAAGTGTGATTGCCATTTCGTTATGCTCCTGTAGATCATTATCAAGCCCACCAGCAGGTGAGCTTTGTAATGGCTAACAGTCGGCATCTGGACGTGCTACAGCACGACAGGCCCACATGCAGGCTTCTTGCATTTTGGTGCGCGCAATGGAGAGACAGCGGGAAGCTTCGTGTGCTTCAGCTGAGTGGTTGCCGGTAGCAGATAACTCATCGTTGACATGCTCACGTTCTGTATCAAGTAAATTACAGAAGTGTCGGCTGACACCCTTCAGGCGATTCATGCGCTCAATATCACCAGGCGTTAAGGTTCGATAGCCTTTAACGGTGGTACCGTCCTGCGGTTTAGCTTCGCTCATAGTTTTTTCTCAGTTGGTTTCTGGCAGTTCGCCTGCCACGCTTTGTTATGCGCCAGGATGTCGCGCTTCGTCTGCTTATCCAGGACGTCAATATCATGGTTTGTCACGTAGATAATCCGAGTCCACAGACAGCCCGTATCAACCACCACCGGGGCGGGTGAAGTTTTCACGCAGCTCGCGATCAACATCGTCATCAGGCATATGGTTAACAGTCTGCTGTACATTGCTGGCCTCTTTCGTTGTCTCTACCCGGCGTTCTGCTACGGCGACCGTTACCGCTGCGTTATCTTCAGTGCGCTGCTGATCTGCTTTTGCTTCTGCTTTGCTTGTACCGCGAAGATGGCCCAGGCCGAAAGCGCCAGCGATGGCGGCAATTACTGCTGCAGCAATACCAATTAAAGTTTCAAACCCCATATTTACCTCACACCAGAACTGACTTTGCCAGGTTAAACAGCGCACTGCGGTTATCCAGACCGTTACGGCCGCCATTGATAAGCAGCGTGACGCGCTCCACGTCGCCGGAATGGAGCTGGCATCCGTGAGAGACGTAGAACCATGCAGCGGAGCGCGCAGCGTATTCGTCTCGTTCCAGCAGTTCGGGATAAGAAACCAGATCCAGTTTGAGCGCCTGCCCACAGTTGCGATAGTTGCTAAGCCCGGTGATTTGCTTCAGGCCGCGGCCGCGATATTTCCAGCCATCACCAGCAACCTGGTTGCCTAGGTTCTTTTTGCCCCACTCACCGCCGTAAACCAGATTAGCTATCGCTTTCTGATTTGCCGGTTGCGTTGCCGTTCTGCCGAGTGCGGCGGCCTGCTGGTGGGTAATGCGGTGGCTGCCGAACGTGGGGACCAGGTTTTCCACCGCATAGTTAAGGTTTTCCACCAGCCGGGAGAACCCGCCGGACTCGTGCCCCATCTGTGCGATGAACATGGCCTGATCGAGCGGCGCGGTTATGCCGAATTCCTTCATTGCAGCATCGATGCAGTGAAACCAGCGCATGGCCATCCCGGCGCTGATACCTGCCGCCTTTTGAAATTGTGTTTGGAACATTAGTGCCTCAGATGATCAACCAGGCGCGCAACGTTGCCTTTAACGGCTACCAGCACGGAAAGAAAGATGATATTGGCCCCGATTGAGGCCCAGGAAGAATGAGGATAAATACCGCACAGGTAGGCCAGGGGCACAGCGCTGTACGTGACAGTAATCAGCCAGGCTAAACGCGAAACCCAAGGACGGTGCCGGGAATCACCTCGACGATAAAACATCAGGGTAACCACCACCCCAGCACAGAGCAGTGCGTTTAATGTTGCAGTTGGGTCATTTAGTACCACCTGAACCTCCCCGGCGCGTTATCAGCGCCACCAGCGAGCCGATATCCTGGTTATTCAGGAACGTCAGGATTTTGACGGCTAATGCAGAAATAATTACGGCACCGATGGCATCCAGCGGTTTATCACTATATCCAGTCCAGGCAGAGAGCTTTGAGCCTACCAAACCGGAACATAAGATCCCGGCAATGTACGACACAACAAAATATGCCAGTCGGCGGGTCGCACTCAGATCAGCAGCTGTCGCGATATAGAACACGGCCCCTGCAAATGCACCAAACACCACGCCATAATCGGTACCTGTAAGCAGGCCATAGATACTGGCGCCCGTCAGAGCACCACCGGCTAAGCCTGTGCCGGAAATTGGATCGGACATCGGTCCCCCTCTTATTGCTGTGAATCCTCTCAGAAAAATTGAGGGGAAATAAAAAAGGCCGCCGGATGGCAGCCCTCAAAGAAGATGTTTTGATTGAATAAATCAGGTGAGATCGGCGATATGACAGGGGTACTGGTGCAATGCACCATCGCGAATACCCCTGTCGTATCGCCGGATAACAAAAAACCCCGGCAGGCGGGGTTTAAAGTTTTTTCAAATTGTCGCTTTACATCGCTGCCATCGTGGCGCAGCTCTGCCAAGCATGAATGGATTATCTGATTTTCTGGCCCGTTTTCAATATCATTTCGAATAAATAGCACTTTTTGCTAATTAACGTTTGATCATGAATTTTCTTTCAGGCTCTTCCTCGCTGACAGAAATACCTTCGCCCTGAATATTTCCAGGCACCAGCGCACACGCTTTCTGGCCTCCGAGTCGGTTAGCCACGGGGCCAGGCCCTGCAGATCTCTGGTGATATCCGCTATCTTTTTGCGCGTGGTGTAATACTGGCACCCAACGATGTAAACGGGATCCTTCAAATCGAATGCCTGCAGCACCACATCCTCAATAAATTTTGCGTCATCACTGCTCATCGCAGCGTCAATGACACTTGACGGCGGCTCAGGCCAGAGTATCGAGCGCGCGCGCCTCATTGCCTGCTCACCACGGAATCCCTCTTCTCTCGCCTGGTTCAATGCCGCCGTAAATCGCTCGAGCGCTTTATCAGACCAGTTTTTTCCGCTGATCACGCTCCAGCACGAATGGCCGCACGGTTTGGCCGGTGCCGTTCCGCCGCGTACAGATTCCCCCCATACAGTTAGCAGCGATTTAATCCACCCGGACTGGATATCAGTCAGGAGAATGCTTTTCCCGAGCCAGCTCTTGCGTGGCGCCATTGCGGTTTTTCCCAGCCCTTCAAGATACTGGCGTTTCTGGCGTGGCGTCATTTCATGTCCTCGATAATTATCATTCCGGTTTCGCCCCATAGTTTTGATGTCCGGGCGTCCCAAATATGGGAATCATCCTCAAACAAGGCGTCCAACAGAGATTTTGTTAAGTTGTCCAGATCGGGCTTTTGCTGGTGGGGCTGGCCGTCCATAGCTGCGCGCTTTTTCTTGCTCCAGCTCTGCGGCATCGGCAAAACAAAGGTGATATGGGCGCCGTTCTCCGGTACCTGGATTCCATGAAGGCGGGCTTCATCGCAGAACATGCGATACCGCATCACCGGTGGTCGCTGTTTCCATTTATCTCGGCGGGTCATGCGGGGTTTTCCGACAGGGGTAATCATGTATTTAGGCATGGGCGCCCTCGCCCAGCAGATAGAGCACCTGCACCAGCAGCTCAGCTTCTGTGCCGTGCTTCATTTCCCAGGTGCGGCGGCCAGCATGAATCGCCACACCGTAACCGCCGTTGCGATGATGCATATGGCACAGAGGAATTGATTTTCGATGGTCAGCGCGCTGGCTTGTGCCCTGCCCGGTTCGGATGTGGTGGATTTCCGCAGGCGTTTCGCCCAGGTTCTGGTTTCTGCACGCGATACAGCCCAGTGCGGCCACGCGTGAAAGATGGAGGCTATCTGCTTTTTTCATGCTGGACCACCAGCATAAGCAGAAACACCGCGCGTAAACGGGCGGTGTGAGTAAATCAGGGTAGTTCTTTGCGCCATCACTTTTCTCCGGTGATGGTGCGACAGGCGCTGGTTGTTCAGGCCAGCTTGATTATTATAAATCAGTTATCAGGGTTGCGGAAGCGCTCAAGGCATTGTCTCAGTGCTTCCCGGGTAATCAGCATTGCTTCAGCAGGCACTGGAATCACAACAAAGGAGCCATCCTCATGGCTCACCACTTCATAGCGTCCAACTGGGCGAACGGCAGCGATTAATTCTTGCTCATTCATAACGAAAAATCCTATTCAAATCAGCTATCCCCCGATAAATCGGGGCCGTCCCTTTTTCTCCCTGCGCGCTGAACGTAACTTAAGCAGCCCTTCCATCGAA
The DNA here is from genome assembly GCF_043974075.1 of Enterobacter sp. ECC-019. Classification (NCBI taxonomy): domain Bacteria; kingdom Pseudomonadati; phylum Pseudomonadota; class Gammaproteobacteria; order Enterobacterales; family Enterobacteriaceae; genus Enterobacter; species Enterobacter sp. ECC-019. Next base: position 2,537,402 of record NZ_CP143759.1, on the reverse strand, counting down.
CGTCTAATAGGTTAGATAGATCAATTAACAATAATTGATCTGTATAACCGATCGGCTCTTATTGCACAGGAATCATGGCGCTTATATTACCGGCCTGTTGTCAGTATCTGTCACACGATTCAGGAGGTGCGTTACCACTCCCATTACGGTTGCATCATCCAGCGCATCGCCCTCAATAGCCTCTCCATCCTGAGTAATCAGAGCCTTTCCCTGGACTTTTGCAAAGTCCAGACTGCCGCAGAACGAAACCAGGACTGTGTCACCCACTTCCGGCTTTCTGGCAACGTTTATGAACGCGTATCCGGCTGATGTTTCGATAGTTCGGCAATTGCCGTCATAGCCGCAAAGGCTGGTGATAGTGAGCGTCTGCTCTGCGTAGTCTGCTGCCGGAGATGGAAAGCCCATGATGGAACCTCACATAAAAATACTGTACATTTAAACAGTATAATCATGTGAGGATTTAGTCAATAGGCCGTGACATGTCATAGACTACCGATATCAACTATGTCACCAGGCTCAAGCAGCGCAGTCCGCTTAATGTCTTCAACAACATATGACGCGTGCTCACGGCTTAATGCGTAGATGTAGAATGAAAATTTAATACCATCAGCATCAGTAAACCCTACGTCGAAAATTTTCCATACTTTCCCATCAGGCATTGTGACGCTTTGTTCAAGAGTGATTGAGCCTGCCACGCTACACCTCCAGCTTCGTTTCGTGCCAGCCCAGTCTTGCCCAGCAGGATCCCTCCTCCTTAAGGCAGCAGTCAGCCACTGGCAATTTGTCACCGCACCTGCCGCACCTGTTTACGCTGATGGCCTTGATTCGCCCTCGAACCCGGGCATCATCCTGGCGGATCAGTAGCGCAATGTACTCGCTAAGTTCGTATGGCTCTCGACCGGGTCGCCGTCCGGCGCAGTTCCGCGCCAGCATCTCCATTTCCTGCTCATCGAGCACCAGCTCCAGCTTGCGCTCTCCTGCTTCCGCCTGGCGTGCTCGCTGTGCTGCTTTGCGTTCTGCTGCGGTTTTAGCCATTGCCATTCTCCCTGTTCTCGTCAGCATGACCTGCCAGATACTTGAGAAGCATGCGATACGCTGCGAGTTGATATTCCTCGTTCAGGGTTAACCCTAATGCGTATTCAGCACTGCTGCGCGACTCAAGCCGCTTAATCTTTTCGGCCAGCGATTCCTGTGTTACCGTGACCATTTCCGAACCTCCCCGTTTTCTATTTCGATTACCGCTGTTTGGTCCGCGCCACCAGCAAGGTCAATTCCGATGAATGCCGCAGATTGAGCCGGAACCACCACCGGCATCGGCACGCGAATGACAAGTTTCTTGAGACTGTCGACTTCTCCGGCCAGCTCCAGTAGGCGTGAGCGGCAATCCTCTGCCTCCTCGCGCCACCATGCCACGTCCGCTTTAAGGCGGCGTATGCGCCGCTGTTTGAGTTTGCTCACCATGGCAGCCACCCCATACCCTGAAGTGCGCTGATGGCCAGCAGCACGAACATCACGAAATCGAATGGGTTAGGCATCACCGTTTCACTCCCTGCTCGGTATCTTTCAGGTCGTTCTCTGCGAACAGGATAGAAGTCTTGACGGAGCGTAAGCGTGCCTTAGCATTCTTCTCTTCGCGTTCCAGGTTGGCTACAGACTCGCGCAGTTCATCCCGTTTCGCATACAGAGACTTAATCTCAAACACAATATTTTCACCGTTTCTGGCTCTATCCAAAATCACCTCGAACGGGTCAAGCATAGAACCACACTGAAGGCAAATGAGCGTGCGGTTAGCTTCAGATATCTGAGTCTGATTGTGCTTGCAGTATTTCTGTCCAGCGCTTTTCCTGTCGGTTATGGCAACGTTAAGAAGCTTTTCTTCTTCTGACTTTGGCTGCACAAGCTGCACTACATTGTCGGCTGAGTCATCCATCACTTCACCTCCTGCTGCGGTGCTGCTGGCAGTGGCATCCAATGGGTGACATCTCCAGGAACAGAATAGTAATCGTGTTGTGTTTGCCAGGTATCTCCATCCCACCATCCCTGACCTACATCTTGACCATTGGAGATATGCACATCCGTCATTCCTTCCGGCATCCTCTCACTGCAAGCCACCCAACCATCCGGAATCACCGGAGAGTTGCTGCAGCGCGACTCGGCATTTTTTGGCAAAGAATCCAGTATTGGCGCGGTCTGGATGGTGCAGCGCGACTCGGAGTTTTCTGCACCCTGAAGCATGGCGGCGCGGCTACCATTAATCATCTTCACACCCAGGCGGATATCGTCCAGCTGAAGGTCGCCGTTAATTTCTGCATGCCGGAAAGCGATCGACAGGAACTCCAGACACTGCTTGTTTGTCCATTCAGGAACAGATGCAGGCGCTGGAGGGGCGGTGCGATACAGAAGCACATCACCCATCTCCGTTCTGGATGCTGGCCATACATCGGCATCAGAGCCAGATTTTAGATAATCAAGATTGGACTGGTCGATGACGCACACAGCCCCCGCTTCGAGCGATGCCAGCGCGATACGCGCCAGCTCCAGTTCTTCTTCAAGCTCTGCGCGTGAATCAGCGAAAGCTGTTTGTGTTACTGCAAACTCCAGACTCTTAACCTTTTCGCGCGCACGTTCGCGTAATTGCTCTCTGGTAATAGTGCTCATGATACCTCTCCTTTACCGGCTGCGGCGACCTTCAGGCCAGCGGATACCAAGGCTGACAATACGTCTTCGCGCGAATACCACTCACCATCCGGGGAAGGGGTAGGACACATGTCTACCTCGTAACGCTCAGGCAATTTCACCTCACGCGCCTCCAGTTCATTGATGCGCTTGCGGTGGGCTGCTATCTCCATCTCGGCAGCATCGGCATAATGAACGTTTGAATGCTCTTTAAGATGTCCGCACGCCATCATGAAACCACGGTGGTGCTCGCGGTTAGCTCGGCCAATCTCTTCCTCAAGCCTCCTGTCTTTGGCTTCCAGCTCATCCTTCAGGCGCTTTGTTTCTCGCTGAACGTGCTCACTGATAAACCTCAACCCAAGCGCGGACGCGCAACCCTTCGGTGTCAAAAGCCCAAGCTGAGTACAGATAGTTGTTGCTGTGTAGCCGCAACGCCAACCCGCAGCGGCATCAATAACCGTTTCGGCCAGAATGTTTTTAAAGTCATCTCTGCCAAAATTTGTACCAGCAAAAGCCTTGCTGATCGCCTCGTCTGTCAGAGCCTGTTTGTCGATGTTGCTCATTGGGCGGCCCTCTCTTCAATCTGGTAATCCTCAGAACCATCGCCAATCGCCTCTCGCAGATAGGCAATAACTTTCACGGCATCTTCCCTGGTTGGGCAGCTTCCTGCTGCTAACGGCACTGTTCCATCGCTACTGCTCTGGAATCCAATTCCGCTAAGAGGGTTGTTTTCATCTTCCAATTCAGTCAGGTAAAGTTTGCTGCCGATACGGTTTTCATAAATCAGGTATTCATTGCTCATGACTGCGCTCCTTTGCGAAGGTTTGCTGCGAACATCTGCAATTCGTTAATCTGGCTGCGGATAGACATAGCGGTAGCGCCGAACGCATGAGTATCTGGATGCATATCTGCCAACTGCTTAGTCTTGATGTCTACCAGGCTATCTACAGCACTGGCCCGCACTTCTTCCAGGATTGCGTCGGTGGCTGGGGTTTCAGATTCAATCAAATCCGCTCCAGCATGTATGGCGTCAGGATTTACAACGAAAGAGAAATAACCGTCATACTCCGCCTCTTCTGCACTATCGACGATCTCTTTGATGGCAGCCTTCAGCCCCGCATTCGCCGCAGCCAGCGCCGCGCATCTGGCTTCTGACTCGGCCAATTTAATGCGCAGACCATCAGCACAGTCATGCGAGCCGCTGCGACCTCTCTGGAAAGAAAACCCGCAGTCACAATAAAAAACGTTGTCTTTCTCGGTGATCATACTGCCGCCTTACTGTGCGAAAATCGCTTCAGGTCAAAATCGATGATTGCGCGATCGTCGCGAAAAATACCGCAGCGACCGTAGCGGATAAACTCTCCACGTTGCTCGGCGATCCGGATGTATTTCTCCGCTGTGGTTCGGTGAAGGTTAAACATCGCGACGACATCCTTTGTCGTGATGCGGCCCTGCTCTTTCACCAGTTCGATAATCCGGTTAATCATCACAGTGCGCTCTTCATGAGTTTTTGGTCGTGGCATCGTTAAGCCCTCCCACCAGCTCTTTCCATTTTTCCTGAAGCAACTGACGGGCCGCTGCCTCACCATTAGGCGGGAACGAAAATCCCGCGCGGATGCCAGGGCAACCGTTCGAACAGCGGACCTCTGCCGAACCCCAGTTCATTCCCCGGCTGCGGACCCTCACTGACGGCGGCATGCCGCATTTCGGACACTTAGGTAAACTACTCATCGCTCATTCCTGCCAGGAGGTGCTTATGGCGGCGCAGCTCCCGAACGGCGCCCTGAAGACGCTGCAGGTTTGCCAGCTTCGCTTTTGTCCGGCGGATTTCACCTGAGATATAACGGGATGACGGAATAATCAGATCATCGGGGCGGGAAGCGAATGCCGGGATGGTCTCAATAATTTCTGCCGTTGTTTTTTCTGGCTGTGCAGCTTCGGCTGTAACACCTGCGGCCTCACCGGTTCCAGGCAGAGACCATGTCACGCCCTTCCCCTTCCCATTTTTGATAACCACGCCCTGGTGCTCAAAAGACAGCATTACAGAGACCATACCGCGGGCATTACGCTCTACAGCTGCAGCCAGAGCTGCGGTGGTCATCGCTCCGTTCTTGCCAAGCAGCTGGCGGATGGCCACAGCATCAACCGGTGCTGGTTCATCACCTTTCAGGCGCGGAGCCTTATGTGCTGGTGCCGCTGCCGGTTTCACGGGATCGTCGCCGGTCAGCTCCCAGCCGCCATCGTAAAAATCACATAACCCCTGTTCTTTCTGCTCCCGCAGCATGTTCAGCGCTTCAACGGGCTCGATATCCAGACGGGCAGCAACCTCGCGATATGTCGCTTTTTTCATTGCTTTCAGTGCATCAAGTACGGTTTCCATAAATATTCTCCTGATAAAATTCAGTTAGATCAGACCCTGAAGCCCGCTTTTGCTGCGGCCTCAATGTCGTTTTTGTAATATTCATCGTCAAAAGAACTGCGCATCACTCCGCTGTGAGCGACAGGTGCCAGTTTCAGTACCAGGTCATCCCATTTTTCACGCAACTTCGCCGGGCTTAGCACGTTTCGGCACCAGAACGGGTCGCCCTGGACTCGCTTGAACATGTCGCAAATCTGGCGGTGTGTGCGCCCGTCAACAGTGCGCATCAGCCGGATCTCGTTTGCCCATGCGTTCCAGTTTGGTTCTCTTGGGAGGGCAACTTCACCATCGGTTTCGGCGGCTTTTTCGTACAGGGAGCGGATCTTGGAAAATATCCAGCTTGCGCATTGATGATCTTCTGGTGTGCCCCATTTTTTCGTGGCCGATATTTTTTTGGTTGAATCTTCGCCGTCTGGAGATTCGCCAGAATTTCCGGACGAAGAGATCTGTTTTAATGATGGATCTGTAGTTACTGACGGATCGTGTCCAGATTCTGAACCCTGAGAACCCTGTTTATTCGCGTTTTCTGAACATTCGGGATTTGAACGTTCAGAACCTGAATGTTCAGAATCTGAATCATCAGGATTTGCTAACCCTTTGTTTAATGGGTGTCCAGATTTTGAACGTTCAGAATCTGTACCCTGAAAATATGCTGCCGCCGTGCGTAACTTTTCAGCATTCAGCGTGTATAAATTTGTGCCGCTTCGCTGGCCGTTTCGACGTTCAGTACGGGTTAACCATCCGTCTGCCTCGAGCTGGGTTATCGCTGTTATCACAGTGCTGCGCCCGGCCCCAAGCTGGCGGGCGATGGTGGCAACCGACGGCCAGCACACACCCTCATCCGAGCTAAAATCAGCCAGGCGAGCCATAACCAGCAGTTTTATGCCCTTGACACCCTGTGCGGCACAACCGTCCCACACCCAGGAAGATAATTTCACGCTCACGACTTCACCTCAGTGAACTTAATTTCAAACTCTCGGCGCCCTGTTTCACTGACGCCTGTGTGCCCCTCCCGGCGATATGACACGCGGAGCTGGGATGCACGTAAAACTGTCACCATGCGCCCGCGTTCGTCGCGGTACCGCTTCCCTGGAATGATTTCACCGCGGCGATCCACTGGCTCCTGAGCGGGTCGGTTATTCATCGCGTTTTTCATGCGCTCTGCCAGTGCGCTCGCTAATTCCTGAGAAGTACGCATAGTTGCCTCCAGAACGTTATGCAGCCCGATGGCTGGTCATGATTTGAACCTTTACGCCCACCAGCTGCGCCAGCGCGTCTATCGCTTCCAGAGTTTCTCGCCTGATTACCGGTTTCGGTTTGCCGGTGAATACCGCGTTGGTGGCTTCAATACACTCTTTGTTAACCCTGGCGGCCCGGTAGAGCATGCAGTCCTTCTGCTCCAGCTCGTTATCAATCGCGGCGCGCACCGCATAGCTCAGCGCCTCTGCCTGCTTGAGATAATTTGGCGTATCGTTTCTGAAGGCGCGCTGAATAACCTGCTTGTTGTTGTGCAACCGGCGCGCATACTCGTCAGGGTCGGTTACGTCATTGAGAGTCAGCAGCAAATCACCGAAATGATGCGGAGTTATCAGCTGCGTGACCGTCTTCCAGCCCTTTTCCTGTGCCCAGGACTCCAGCTCGCATGCCAGCTTTTTGATTTCCATCAGTCAGACTCCTTCTGCGCGCGTGGGATATCCTGAACAGGAATTCCACTGGTAGGGGTTGGATGCAAATCAGGACGTAACTCGTGCGGGGTTACAGTCCAGCCGCCAAATTCACAGAGCTTTATAACTCGCTCACTTGGAACTCGGTTTCGGATAATCCAGTTGGCAACTGACTGTGAGGACTTAAAGTTGAATTTCCGGGCGACGGCCGAAACAGAGCCAATCGACCTCACTGCCTTTTCAGTAATGTTCTTGTATGAAGTAGTCATCGTGTTCTCCAGAATGAGTCGATGACTGCAATATACTACATAAAGTAGAAAATACAACTACGAAAAATAGAAATGACTATAAACGCGCCGTGCCTTACTCTTCTACCTATGGTAGAAAAAGCGAATAAACATCAAGATTTCGCAAACCGGCTGACCGAAGAAATGCGCAGACAGCGCCGTTCTGTAAAGGATTTAAGCCTGGCTTGCGATGTCACATACGAAATGGCTCGTCGTTATACGCTGGGCACGGCAAAGCCACGCGATGAGAAATTGCAAAAGATAGCTGACTGGCTGAACGTCCAAGCGGCCTGGCTTGACTACGGCGAGGGCGAGAGCGCGACAGGTATGCTCCCAGAGACTGAGTTTTCTGGCTTCCATGCATCAGAACCAAATGCAGACAGTGATGCGGAATTCAGAGAATTAAGCGAAGACGAAAAGCGATTGGTTAGGGTGTTTCGTCAGTTCCCTAGTGTCGAAGCCAAAAACATGCTACTGGCTTTCGAAATGCGGTATAAACAGCTTTATGATTTCTTCCTGAAGTACGCAAACACCCCCCAAAAATAATATAATTCCTTAAGAACCCGGCACATGCCGGGTTTTTTTACGCCATCACCCACTACCACAAGTAGCAATAACCTCCTTGATTTCTACTTTTAGTGTTGACACATCTACTTTATGTTGTATTCTCTACTCATCGAAGCACAACAGGTGCGACAGGTAAACGTTCCGCCTACCCGGCGATAAGGGTGATTAGCCAAGCAAAGCAGCAAACAGGGGTTCGAGATGGAAAAAGCATACGAAGAGTATTTCAACAGTCTGGCGGAAGGTGAAGAAGCACTGAGCTTTTCCGAGTTCGTCCAGGCAGTTTCTTGAATATGGCGAAAGCCGAAAGACTTGAAGGCGGTTTTCTCAGGTTGCGCGCTAAAGCATAGCGGGGAGAACCTGGGGCGGAGAGCAAACCCCGCGATGCAGGACTTGAAATACCTGCACAGACCAATAAGCCGCATGGCAGCGTAACTGCCCTTTACATCTGCCCTGGCGAGGTGGCGCCGCCGGACCAGGGCAGATGAATCGTCCACAACATGTAAGCGCATTCCTCTTTTCACTGATGGGGATCGGTTTGTTAACTGGCGGAATGCGCTTCCAGTTGTGGGCAATCGCAACATGAGGCTGCGTGTAGTTTTGGTGGTATATGCGTTTCCCGTGGTCCATGCATATACAACCATTTTTAAAGCTGGTTTCATAGTGGAGTGTTCATATATGGATAAGACACAATTAACACCGGAACAACAAATTGCCTGGGCACAGGGAAAGCTCGTCACTTCAGTATTTCTTCGTGATGTTGCAGGATGCCATGCCGCCTGGAAAGTATTACGGAAATACAGAAATTTCGTTGTACATCGCCAACCTCATCAGGAATGGCGAAATAGTTTAAAAGTAATTTAATTTTACCAATTTAAGACCTATGCCTTAAACGGCAGGGATTTTCACACCCTGAACTATGGAGTTTAAAATGAAAGTAAGCGTTACAACCGTTGAACTAAATCTCGTTATCGTAAATAAAGATATTGCTACCTTTAATATTAACGGTGCCATTTCAGGCGTAGTCCATTTGCCATCATCAGGCCCTGTAACAGTCGTGCTTGACGGTGGCTACGTGCTCGGTGAGTTTCATTGCCCGGTTTGCGCTGTTAAGCGCATTAGCTTGCTGTCTGTGAATTTCGCAGAAGCGCAGAACGCTTGTGGCATGTCTTATTACGATCACAAACGCCAACAACTTAACTGATATGGATGACATCATTTGTCATTGCGCTGTTTGCTGCCACGAATATAAAAAATCGGAAATGCACGAAAGGAAATCAGATATATACCCCTTTAAGCGCATGATTTATTTATGTGAGCAATGCAATGAAAAAAGAGAAAAGCGTGACGCTTTAAGAAAGGTTAAACGCGGCATCCGCAAACCATATCATTCAACATCATTTTTCAAATATTAAGCGAGATCATTATGTCTGTTGAGTTAAAAGTTTTTGGCGGAGCTTATTTCCCAAAAGATAAAGCATTGAAAAAATACCCGGACTTAAAACCGCTTGCTACAGCAGTAAACTCGGCCACAAAAGCCATTGCTGAAGCTGTTATTTTCGGCAAGCTGGCATATGAACACCCTGAACATATTGATGATTATTTTAAGGTGAAAATCTGGGAGCACCGTGAGGATTTACCCTGCCCTGAGCTTGATGTGTTCTCACCTGATTTTTTCGACACAGTGGCTATCTGGAATGTGAATGCAGGTGAACCAGCTGCGGCACCACAGCCTGAACCTGAGGAAAAGACGGAATGGGACGACAACAAGGCCAAGGAAGAATTGAAAACAGTTGCACGCCTCGATCAGTTATCCCGCGCAGCTTGTCTTGCGCTGTTCGGACCGGTATCTGAAATCACAGCGGCGCAATATGGGCAGATTGTCGACCTGATAAACGACGACGCCACCAGCTTCACCCGCGGACTGGCAGAAGCACTGGCGAAAGAAACCCGCGCTCTGGCACTGTCGCCGGAACGGCAGGAGCAGTTGATCGCCTGGGTACGTGAAAACACAAAAGATTCAGCACAGTGGCCGGATATCAAAAAGCAGATCGCTAAATGGATTGATACTCCTTTAGATAAGCGCCCACAGGCCACCAGTGCTGCTAATGAAGAAGTGAGTGTTTTTCGCACTGACTCAGGCGCACGCCTATGCACTGGCACGCCTACAGACCGCCATTATAAGCACGGCAAAGAATCTCTGGGTAATGAGATCGCAAAAGGCATACTGGCGCGCAAACGCGAGTTCAATATCTACAACTCACAGCCTGAAATATTCCAGGAAGCTGAAAGAATACGCCTTTCTGGTACCAATGAAGAATTTGACGCCTGGTACCGAATTTTCATCACCACCCCTGGCGGCCTGGATTTTTCCATGGCCATCAATATCGCCGTGGTTAAAACCGCCCCGGAAGGAATCTGGAAAGACCATGTTAAGCATCGTGAATACTTCAATCGCGTCATGACCGAATCAGATCATGCGAACCCTGACCCGCTGATCGTCGATATTGCCTGCGGCCGGTCCTCTTCACCAATGCCACAAGCCATCAAAGAGAATGCTTCCCATGATGAAACCAAACCGCCTCTACCTGGCGAAACTCAGCCACCAGCAGTTTGCCCTGCCAAAGCTGCGCAGCTCGACAAAGAACTCAATGAGGCATTCGCTCAGAGCTCAGCACCAGAAGAGCAAGCGAGTGACCAACCACGGGTGGAGAACCTGGGCGGCGGAGTCTTCTCTGTTGATGCACTTATTAATAATTTCCCCTCAAATGAGGTCGAAAAAACGGAAAATCGTCCGGAAATGAGCGGGCGGGAAATAGAAATTGCCTACGCCCTTAACGATCTTATGTCGGGTCGCACTCGGGAACTGTCTCTTGAGGAATCCGAAAGTGATGTATTGCGTACAGGGCATCCGGTCGCGCACCTCATAGATTTAATGATCACAGATATTGCTGATACTGAATTTTGTCTCTCTCCCGATTTTGAAATTGATGAGATTCAAATGGTGGCAGCCTGCATCCTTGATCAATGGTCTGATGATCACAGTGAACGCAAGAAAATAGCGCTTGATGCGATCGTGGAATACCGCCGCCCGGAACCACCAAAACCTGTCGTGCTCGATCCGCCATCTGTTACTGCAAAGCCGGATGCCGAGCCCGAGCCGGCAGCTGAAAAAAAACCGCCGCTTTCATCCGTTACCTACCTGCAACAGCTGACCATTGCCGCACTGCAGGGCTTATGTTCCAACCCGGCATATTGCAATCAGTATGATGAATTACCGGCTATGGCCGCCGGACTTGCCCGCAGCGTTGTCAGCCAGCAGGAGGTTGCAGAGTGAGTAAAGCAAAGGAAGTCATCGCCAATACCAGGTATGCGGAATTCCCGGACACGCTGGTAACTCTGGAGCTGTGCCGCGCGTTTGCAGCCATAGAAAAACGCCGGATTGGTGAATCGCTACGTGCATGCGCTCGCGTTCTGGCCGCTAAGGCACAAGATCACCATCTTGTCAGCGTGCTGGATGAAATGGGCCGAAGCCAGTTCCCGGAAGTCCAGATGACGAGAATACGTGACTGCATCAGAAGGATGGAATCAGCGCTGGTCAGGAATTTTATCAATGCGTCTGATTAATCGTAGTGCGAAAGACAGCGTCGGCGGGCCAGCATGTGCCGCCGCGCTTAAATGTCATGTTGATAAATTTGGCGAGCATGGGCGCAGCGACAAGCAGACTTTTTACACCATCAAGTTCCAAAGTAGAAAAATTACGGTTGAGATTGTTAATCGCCCCCGTAGTTACGTAGCCACGGCAATGATCGGTGCCAGGCATCTTAAGTGCCTCCCTGGTCTTGGTCGGTGATTTTTGACAATCAATATACTATCTGCCGCTGCGGTATCGTGGCGGCGTCATGGAGTTAAGCATGGCGCAAATCATTTTCGATGAAGAGTGGATGGTGGCGGGAAAGCTAACTGAAAAAACGGGGCTGGATGACAGGCAAATAAAAGCTTATCGCCTCGGATGCTGGATTGAAGGGGTTCATTTTAAGCGAGTACCCGCGGTACCCGGTGGAGAAAGTAAACGCGCTTTGGTCTGGTACAACTTTCCGCTGATTAATAGATTTATTCAGGAAGCATGATGAACTTTCCAACCGGCGTTGAACTTCATAACGGAAAAATCAGGATCACGTTTACCTATCGCGGCATTCGCTGCCGCGAAGTTCTCCGTGGCTGGGTGGTTAACAGCAGCAACATTAAGAAGGCGGGAAACCTTCGCGCCGTCATCGTGAGTGAGATCCAGTTCGGCCAGTTCGACTACGCGGCGAGATTCCCTGAATCAAAGGCTCTTAAAAAATTCTCATCAACAAAGCGGATCACGACATTTAAAGAACTGAGCGATTTTTTCATTGATACAAAGGCACTGGAGGTGTCAGGGGCTACGCTGCATTCACTCACATCTGCAGTTAACACACTGAAACGTGTTGTGGGAGAAAATACTCCCCTGGCTGATATTCAGCACGCCGACATCCTGAATTACCGCAAAGAGCTGCTGACCGGCAGCGTATTAAACCCTTCAATGCCTAACCTGGTTAGAAAGGGACGCGCGCCCTCAACAGTCAATAAACAGATGGCGGTTTTATCAGAAATGCTGAAGCTTGCGAATCGAAGTCAGTTTATATTACACGCTCCTTATGAAGGCGTATCCCGGCTCAAGCTATCTAAGGCAGACCCCGATCCGCTTCTACTTCATGAGTACCAGGCACTGACTGCCGCCCTTCCCCGAAAACTGGCTTTGATCATCATTGTAGCCGTCCACACGGGAATGAGGCCCGGCGAGATTTGTGCTCTGGCGTGGGAGGATATCGATCTGAGAAAAGGTGAGATTCACGTATCAAGAAGCCTGACGAACAAGCGGGTGTTTGTGCCGCCTAAAACAGATGCTGGTATACGAACGATCACCCTGCTTAAGCCTGCACATGATGCGCTGCTGGAGCAGTTCGAAATCACAGGCAATAACCCAAGGCAGCAGATCATTTTCCATCACCGGGAAATCGGCAAAACAGAGCCACAAAATCTGCGGTTTGTGTTTTCCCCTGAAAAGAAATCTTCAGTGAATGAGAGCTTTTTTTCCAAAAACTCGATTTCGTATGGATGGAAACGGGGCACTAAACTTTCGGGAATACGTGAGAGAAATCCTTATCAGTCCCGACACACATACGCATGCTGGACACTTATGGCCGGTGCTAACCCTTCCTTTATCGCCAGCCAGATGGGCCATGAGGATGCGCGTATGGTGTATGAGGTTTATTCGAAGTGGATCGGCGATATGAACCAGGACCAGGTCAACATGCTGAACAGCCAGATGCCGACAGCCGTGCCCCCAGGACGCCCCCAAGGCATTGGGAGTATTAAAAAAGTCATTTAATTTCATGACGCTGGTTTCAAACTCCATAATCAGCGTTAAACTATTCATACCAATTATTTAGGGAGAAGAGATGATGCGCGTACTGGTTGTTGAGGATAACGCATTGCTACGTCATCACCTGAAGGTTCAGCTTCAGGAGATGGGACATCAGGTGGACGATGCTGAAGATGCAAAAGAAGCCGATTATTATCTCAATGAACACCTGCCGGATATCGCCATTGTCGATTTAGGGTTGCCTGACGAAGACGGTCTGTCGTTAATTCGTCGCTGGCGCAGCCATGATGTCTCCTTGCCGGTTCTGGTTCTGACCGCCCGTGAAGGCTGGCAGGATAAGGTTGAAGTGCTCAGTGCGGGTGCGGATGATTACGTCACCAAGCCGTTTCATATTGAAGAGGTGGCGGCGCGCATGCAGGCGCTGTTACGCCGCAACAGCGGGCTGGCTTCACAGGTTATTTCCATCCCGCCTTTCCAGGTCGATCTCTCCCGCCGGGAATTAGCGATCAATGATGAAGTGATTAAGCTCACCGCCTTCGAATACACCATCATGGAAACGCTGATCCGTAACAATGGCAAAGTGGTGAGCAAAGATTCCTTAATGCTCCAGCTTTACCCTGATGCTGAACTGCGCGAGAGCCATACCATTGACGTGCTGATGGGACGTTTGCGTAAGAAAATTCAGGCACAGTATCCGCAGGATGTGATTACCACCGTCCGTGGCCAGGGCTACCTGTTCGAATTACGCTAAATGAAACGGATTTTACGCCACATTCTGCCCCTCTCGCTGCGGGTTCGTTTCCTGCTGGCAACAGCCGCCGTCGTGCTGGTGCTGTCGCTCTCCTACGGCATGGTCGCCCTGGTGGGCTACAGCGTCAGCTTTGATAAAACCACCTTTCGGCTGTTGCGCGGCGAAAGCAATCTTTTTTATACCCTGGCGAAGTGGGAAAACAACCGAATCACCGTCGAAATGCCGGAAAACCTGAATAAGCAGAGCCCTACTCTAGCCCTGATTTATAACGAAAAGGGAAAGTTACTGTGGGCGCAGCGCGACATTCCCTGGCTGGTCAAAAGCATTCGTCCGGAGTGGCTTAAAACTAACGGGTTTCATGAGATTGAAGCCGATCTCAATACCACCAGCACGCTGATCCGCGAAGATCGCTCTATGCAGCAGAAGCTCAATGAAATTCGCGCTGATGATGCCGAGACGGAGATGACGCACTCCGTGGCGATCAATATTTACCCTGCGACAATGAACATGCCGCAGCTAACCATTGTGGTGATCGACACCATTCCGGTTGAGCTAAAACGCTCTTATAAGGTCTGGAGCTGGTTCGTGTATGTTCTTGCCGCCAATCTGCTGCTGGTGATCCCGCTGCTTTGGGTAGCGGCCTGGTGGAGCCTGCGGCCAATTGAATCTCTGGCCCGCGAGGTACGCGAGCTGGAAGAACATCATCGCGAGAAGCTGAACCCGGAAACGACCCGTGAGCTCACCAGCCTGGTGCGTAACCTCAATCGCCTGCTGAAAAGCGAACGCGAACGCTACGATAAATACCGTACCACCCTTACCGACCTTACCCACAGCCTGAAAACCCCGCTGGCCGTGATGCAAAGTACCCTGCGTTCCATGCGCAGTTCGAAGCTGAGCGTCGACGATGCCGAGCCGGTGATGCTGGAACAGATCAGCCGTATTTCACAGCAAATTGGCTATTACCTGCATCGCGCCAGCATGCGTTCCGGCAGCGCCCTGCTGAGCCGCGAGCTGCACCCGGTCGCCCCGCTTCTGGATAACCTCACGTCCGCCCTCAACAAGGTGTATCAGCGTAAAGGGGTGAACATCAGCCTCGATATCTCGCCAGAGATAAGCTTTGTGGGTGAAAAAAATGACTTCATGGAAGTGATGGGTAACCTGCTGGATAACGCCTGCAAATACTGCCTGGAGTTCGTGGAAGTGTCTGCGCGCCAGACGGAAACCGAGCTGCATATTATCGTTGAGGATGATGGCCCGGGGATCCCGCGCAATAAGCGTGACGTAGTGTTCGATCGCGGCCAGCGCGCCGATACGCTACGTCCAGGCCAGGGCGTAGGATTAGCCGTCGCGCGCGAGATTGTCGATCAGTACGACGGAAAAATCGAAACCAGCGAAAGCCTGCTGGGCGGCGCCAGAATGGAGGTCATTTTTGGTCGCCAGCAGCCCACATCGAACGATAGTTAACCCGTTATGTGAAAAATGCGAGGATCTCGCAGCCGGGGGGCTGAGCTTCCGTTATAATCCGAGTCAGTAAGAGCCTGCGGAATAAAAAAATTATGGATTATCACTTAACACTTAACTGGCCCGAGTTTATTGAACGTTACTGGCAAAAACGCCCGGTGGTTCTGAAGCGCGGGTTCAGCAATTTTGTCGACCCCATCTCGCCTGACGAACTGGCCGGTCTGGCCATGGAAAACGAAGTCGACAGCCGTCTGGTCAGCCACCAGGACGGGAAATGGCAGGTTAGCCACGGTCCTTTCGAAAGCTACGATCACCTCGGTGAAAACAACTGGTCGCTGCTGGTGCAGGCGGTCAACCACTGGCACGAGCCAACTGCCGCCTTAATGCGTCCGTTCCGCGCCCTGCCCGACTGGCGCATGGACGATCTGATGATCTCCTTCTCCGTACCTGGCGGCGGCGTGGGTCCGCACCTGGACCAGTACGACGTGTTTATCATTCAGGGTACGGGCCGCCGCCGCTGGCGCGTGGGCGAAAAAGTGCCAATGAAACAGCACTGCCCGCATCCGGACCTGCTCCAGGTTGACCCGTTTGAAGGGATTATCGACGAAGAGCTGGAGCCGGGTGATATTCTCTACATTCCGCCGGGATTCCCTCACGAGGGCTACTCCCTGGAAAACTCACTCAACTACTCCGTGGGGTTCCGCGCGCCAAGCGGCCGCGAGATGATCAGCGGATTTGCCGACTATGTTCTGCAACGCGAGCTGGGCAGCTATCGTTACAGCGATCCTGATGTGCCTGCACGCGAGCATCCGGCGGATATTCTGCCAGAGGAACTCGATAAGCTGCGCGGCATGATGCTGGATATGATTAACGAGCCAGAGCACTTCAAACAGTGGTTTGGTGAGTTTATCAGCCAGTCTCGTCACGAGCTGGACGTTGCGCCGCCGGAGCCGCCGTATCAGGCTGATGAGATTTATGATGCCCTTCAGCAGGGCGACAAGCTGACGCGTCTGGGCGGATTGCGCGTGCTGCGCATTGGTGAGGAAGTGTTCGTCAACGGCGAAAAGCTGGACTCTCCGCACCGTCCGGCGCTCGAAGCCATTGCCAGCCATCTGGTGTTGACTGCCGACACCTTTGGCGATGCGCTGGAAGACCCGTCCTTCCTCGCGATGCTGGCCGCGCTGGTCAACAGCGGGTACTGGTTCTTTGAGGACTGAGTCGTGATATTTGCCGGGTGGCGGCTTCGCCTTACCCGGCCTACAAAAGTGCGATCCTGTAGGCCCGGTAAGCGTAGCGCCACCGGGCGTTTTTATCTCCGCTCCCCCGCTGCAAAATCCTCGATCTCTCCCGCCCAATCCACCGGATACAACCCTTCACGTACGTCCCGATGAAACGTTGAAAACGGCCAGTCGCTGACTTTACTGACATAGCCATGCTTCAGCGGATTGATGTAGACATAATCCATATGCCGCCGGTAGTCCTCTTCGTTACGGACGGTGTGCTCCCAGAAACGTGGCTGCCATATGTGGCGCATGTCGATGTTGCGGCTAAACGTTTTTTTAATATCCCGCCAGCGGGCCGAAAAGTCGCTGTCGCCTTCCGGTAAGGTCCAGATACAGTGCATATGTTCGGGAAGGATAACCCAGGCGTTTATGGTAAAGGGCTTCGCGCGTTTAACCGTAGAGGTGGCAGCACGCAGGCTGTCGATATGGCGTGTAAGCAAATCGCTTTGGCGGTTTTGCAGATTGACGGTGAAGAACCAGGTACCGCCGGGGATGTAGTGGCGACGGTAGTTTGACATGGGCATTCCTTGCCTTAATGCCGGGTGGCGCTACGCTTACCCGGCCTACGATCCGAATGTAGGCCCGGTAAGCGTAGCGCCACCGGGCGTTTTCTCAGCGTTTTGCCGTCAGTTCAGCTATCCGCACAATCACCTTCACCGCTTTTTCCATCCCTTCCAGCGTCACAAACTCATGCTTACCATGGTAGTTGTAGCCACCGGTAAACAGGTTCGGGCACGGCAGCCCCATAAACGACAGCTGAGAACCGTCGGTGCCGCCGCGAATCGGCTTCAGCTGCGGTTCAATATCGCAGTCGCGCATCGCCTGCTGGGCGATATCGAGAATGTGCGGATGCGCCATCACCTTCTCGCGCATATTGTAATAGCTGTCTTCAATGATCAGCTCAATATAGCAGTCAGGGTGTAATCCTTTACCGACCTTCCTGGCGATCTCCATCATCTTACGCTTGCGCGCTTCAAAGGCTTTGCGATCGAAATCGCGGATGATGTAGTGCATCTGCGCGCTGTCCACGGTACCTTTGATGCTGGTCAGGTGATAGAATCCTTCATACCCTTCGGTCTGTTCAGGACTCTCTTCCGCCGGGACTTCCGCATGAATTCGTGACGCCAGCGACAGCGCGTTCACCATGACGCCTTTCGCCGAACCGGGGTGAACGTTGTTGCCGACAATTTTGATCGTGACGGACGCGGCATTGAAGTTCTCATACTCCAGTTCACCGACGCCCCCGCCGTCAACAGTATAGGCCCACTGCGCGTTAAAGGCCTCCACGTCGAAGTGCTTCGCCCCCTTGCCGACCTCTTCGTCCGGCGTAAAGGCCACGCGGATATCCCCGTGCGGGATGTTTTTATCCTTCAGCACCGCCAGCGCGGTCATGATCTCCGCAATACCCGCCTTGTCATCCGCCCCCAGCAGCGTTTTGCCGTCGGTGGTGATCAGCGTCTGGCCAAGCAGCTGGTGCAGCACCGGGAACATCACGGGCGAGAGTACTTCGTCGCCAATGCCCAGCGCGATGTCGCCGCCGCGGTAGTTTTCCACAATCTGCGGGTTCACATGTTTACCGCTAAAATCCGGAGAGGTGTCGACATGGGAGATAAAGCCAATCGCCGGAATATCACCCGGGACATTCGCCGGCAGCGTTCCCATCACAGTGCCTTTCTCGCTTAACGTGACGTTGACCAGCCCCATGGCGTTAAGCTGCTCTTTAAGCAAGTTTAATAACTTCCACTGGCCTTCGGTGCTCGGCACCTGGCGAACACCCGGCTTAGATTGGGTATCCAGCGAAACGTACTGTAAAAAACGCTCAAGTAATTTATCCATGCAGTCACCCTCACTTTTTGTGACAACATTATCAATAAGCATCAAAACGCAAATATTGCGTCAGGTCACTTTTATCCCGCAAACGAGAATATTTTCCGTTTATATCGTTATGCGTTAATAAATGTAGCTTATGAATCAGTGACAAGGATTGGCGATTGCAGGTGATTGCCGTAGAATGTCCGCCCTCATTACGAGTCACCAAGGTGGTTACACACAAACCCCGCTTCAGTCTGCTGCCTGAGGCGTCTATATGGGACAGCGCAAAAATTGAATACACAATCCCGTTCACGTTCACCGCTGGTGCAACTGGAACGAATTCGTAAAAGCTTTGATGGCAAAGACGTCATTTCCGACCTCACTCTCACCATCAATGACGGTGAGTTTCTGACGCTGCTTGGCCCCTCCGGCTGCGGCAAAACAACCGTACTGCGTCTTATCGCTGGGCTGGAAAGCGTCGATAACGGCCATATCCATCTTGAGAACCAGGACATCACCCGGGTTCCCGCCGAAGATCGCCACGTCAATACCGTCTTTCAGAGCTATGCCCTGTTCCCGCACATGACCGTGTTTGAAAACGTGGCGTTTGGCCTGCGAATGCAAAAAACTCCGTCGAGCGAGATCGAACCGCGCGTCACCGAAGCCCTGCGCATGGTGCAGCTTGAGATGTTTGCCCAGCGTAAACCCCATCAGCTTTCCGGCGGCCAGCAGCAGCGCGTGGCCATCGCCCGCGCCGTCGTCAACAAGCCGCGTCTGCTCCTGCTGGATGAATCCCTCTCGGCGCTGGATTACAAGCTGCGCAAGCAGATGCAGAACGAGCTCAAAGCCCTGCAGCGCAAGCTCGGCATTACCTTTGTCTTCGTCACCCACGATCAGGAAGAGGCCCTGACCATGTCTGACCGCATCGTGGTGATGCGTGACGGTAAAATCGAGCAGGACGGCACGCCGCGCGAAATCTACGAAGAGCCGAAGAATCTGTTTGTCGCCAGCTTCATTGGCGAGATCAATATCTTCGACGCCACGGTGATTGAGCGTCTGGACGACCAGCGCGTGCGCGCCAGCGTCGAAGGACGCGAGTGCAATATCACGGTGACTTTCCCCGTCGAAAAGGGACAAAAGCTCAACGTTCTGCTGCGCCCGGAAGATCTGCGCGTCGATGAAATTCACGGCAATACCGAGGCTGAAGGGTTAATCGGCTATATTCGCGAGCGCAACTACAAAGGGATGACGCTGGAATCTGTCGTCGAACTGGAGAACGGCAAAATGGTGATGGTCAGCGAATTCTTTAACGAAGACGACCCTGACTTCGACCACTCCCTCGATCAGAAAATGGTTATCAACTGGGTAGAAAGCTGGGAGGTTGTGCTGGCTGATGAAGAACACAAGTAAATTCCAGAATGTGGTGATTGCCACGATCGTCGGTTGGCTTGTGCTGTTTGTCTTTTTACCCAACCTGATGATCGTTGCCACCAGCTTCCTGACCCGCGACGACGCTAGCTTCGTTTCGCTGGTCTTTACGCTGGACAACTACGCGCGCCTGCTCGATCCGCTCTATTTTGACGTGCTGCTGCACTCGCTCAATATGGCGCTGATTGCCACCCTTGCCTGTCTGGTGCTGGGTTATCCCTTCGCATGGTTCCTCGCGGGCCTGCCGCAAAAAGTGCGGCCCCTGCTGCTGTTTTTACTGATTGTTCCCTTCTGGACCAACTCGCTCATCCGTATTTATGGCCTGAAGATCTTCCTCAGCACAAAGGGCTATCTCAATGAGTTTCTGCTGTGGCTGGGGGTGATTGATACGCCGATCCGCATTATGTTTACCCCGAGCGCGGTGATTGTCGGCCTGGTCTATATTCTGCTGCCGTTTATGGTGATGCCGCTCTACTCCAGCATCGAGAAGCTGGATAAACCGCTGCTGGAAGCGGCAAAAGATCTGGGTGCCAGCAAGCTGCAGACCTTTCTTCGCATCATTATTCCGCTGACGATGCCCGGCATTATCGCGGGCTGTCTGCTGGTGATGCTCCCGGCGATGGGCTTGTTCTATGTGTCGGATCTGATGGGCGGCGCGAAAAACCTGCTGATCGGTAACGTCATCAAGAGCCAGTTCCTGAACATCCGCGACTGGCCGTTCGGCTCGGCCACCAGCATTACACTGACGGTGGTCATGGGCCTGATGCTGCTGGTCTACTGGCGCGCCTCGCGCCTGCTGAATAAAAAGGTGGAACTCGAATGATCGGTCGACTGCTTCGCGGCGGTTTTATGACCGCCATTTATGCCTGGCTCTATATCCCGATTATCATTTTGATCGTGAACTCGTTTAACAGCTCGCGATTCGGGATTAACTGGCAAGGGTTTACGACCAACTGGTACGGCCTGCTGATGAACAATGACAGCCTGCTGCAGGCCGCTCAGCACTCGCTGACGATGGCGATCTTCTCCGCCACCTTCGCGACGCTGATTGGCTCGCTCACCGCCGTAGCGCTGTACCGCTATCGCTTTCGCGGCAAACCGTTTGTCAGCGGCATGCTGTTTGTGGTGATGATGTCGCCGGACATCGTGATGGCCATTTCGCTGCTGGTGCTGTTTATGCTACTGGGCGTACAGCTTGGCTTCTGGTCGCTGCTGTTTTCCCATATCACCTTCTGCCTGCCGTTTGTGGTGGTGACCGTCTTCGCGCGCCTGAAAGGGTTCGACGTGCGCATGCTGGAGGCGGCGAAAGATCTGGGCGCCAGCGAGATGACTATCCTGCGTAAAATCATCCTGCCGCTGGCGATGCCTGCCGTGGCGGCCGGATGGCTACTTAGCTTCACCCTGTCGATGGATGACGTAGTCGTGTCCTCTTTCGTCACCGGTCCGAGCTATGAAATTCTGCCGTTGAAGATCTATTCAATGGTGAAAGTCGGCGTCTCACCTGAGGTGAACGCGCTGGCGACCATTCTGCTGGTGTTGTCGCTGGTTCTGGTGATCGCCAGCCAGGTTATTGCTCGTGATAAAACAAAATCTCAGGGGACAATGAAATGAAAAAAATGCTCGCCGCTGCGGCACTGGTGCTTAGCATGGGTGCCGCACACGCTGATGACAGCAAAACACTCTACTTCTACAATTGGACCGAATATGTACCGCCAGGGCTGCTGGAACAGTTCACCAAAGAGACGGGCATCAAGGTGATCTACTCGACCTATGAGTCGAATGAAACCATGTATGCCAAGCTGAAAACCTACAAAGACGGCGCGTACGATCTGGTCGTTCCTTCCACCTACTTTGTCGACAAAATGCGTAAAGAGGGGATGATTCAGAAGATCGATAAAACGAAGCTGACCAACTTCGGCAATCTCGACCCGGAAATGCTCAACAAGCCGTTCGACCCGAATAACGACTACTCCGTTCCGTATATCTGGGGTGCGACCGCGATTGGCGTGAACAGCGAGGCCGTCGATCCGAAAACGGTGACGAGCTGGGCCGACCTGTGGAAGCCGGAATACAAAGGGAGCCTGCTGTTAACCGACGACGCGCGTGAAGTGTTCCAGGTGGCGCTGCGCAAGCTGGGCTATTCGGGCAACACGACGGATCCGAAAGAGATTGAAGCGGCGTATAACGAGCTGAAAAAGCTGATGCCTAACGTGGCGGCATTCAACTCTGATAACCCGGCAAACCCGTATATGGAAGGCGAAGTGAATCTGGGGATGGTGTGGAACGGCTCCGCGTACGTGGCCCGCCAGGCCGGTACGCCGCTTGAGGTGGTCTGGCCGAAAGAAGGCGGGATCTTCTGGATGGATAGTCTGTCGATTCCGGCCAACGCGAAAAACGTTGAAGGGGCGCATAAGCTGATTAACTTCCTGCTGCGCCCGGACGTGGCGAAACAGGTTGCCGAGACGATTGGCTATCCGACGCCAAACCTCGCCGCACGCAAGCTGCTGAAGCCTGAAGTGGCTAACGATAAATCGCTTTATCCGGACGCGCAGACCATTAGCAAAGGTGAATGGCAGAATGACGTCGGCGACGCCAGCCGCCTCTACGAAGAGTATTACCAGAAATTAAAAGCGGGCCGATAAACGGTATCGCGTTCTTCCTCACGCCACCTGTACGGCGTGAGGAAGGATTAACTGACCGCATTCTCCCCGGCCCAGACCGTCGCCTTTCTCATCGCCTCAACCACCTCTTCATCCGACAGACCCAGCGCCTGGCGAACTCTGGTCGCCTCGTCCCACTGCTGCTGCTCATAGTAACGGCAAAGGCTCACCATATCGGCTAACCGTCCCTCCTGGTGGCACAGTGCATTGCTCACGCTCTGCGGCACCGCAATTTGCTTCATCAACTCTGCCATCGGCAGTTCAAGGAGGGTGTCGAGCAATGAAAACAGGCCGCATATGAAGGCATTTTCAGCCAGCGCAGGTTCTTTCATCGTCTCAGCAATCAGTTCACAGAACTTACCGCGCATCATACTCAACGGGTAAAGCTCGCTGACGGTATCATTACCCGCACTGGCGAGGACCACGACGGCAACAAACCGTCTCAGCTGGTTTTCACCGAGGTATCTGAGCACTTCGCTCAGGGTTAACTTGCTGAAATTACAGGCGCCGACATGTTTAAGAGCCGTATGCTTCATATAGCGCATGATTTTATAAGAGAGCGTGAGATCGGTTTTAATCAACGACTCGACGATCCGAAAATCAGGTTTATTGCGCCCGACCTCTATTTGCAGCCGAAAAATCGCCAGCTGATTTTGCGATAGCCGTTTATATTTAATGACCTCCGGACGGCAGAAAAAATAGCCCTGAAAAAGCGAGAATCCCTCTTCCCTGTATTGGTTGAATTCCTCTTTAGTCTCAATTTTTTCAGCGAGATATTTAATATTCCCGGTCAGATGTTTACGCTCTTTCAGATACGCTTTAATTTGCGCTAAAGTATAATTTCTGACGTCAAATTTCAGTATTGAAATATAGGGTAAAAAAGCATCCCATTCTGGTGCAAGGGTGAAATCATCAAGCGCAAACTGATAACCGTGCGCATTCATCTCCCTGACGGCCTGCAGCAGTTCAGCTCCCGGCACAGCATCTTCAAGGATCTCAATGACCACGCTCTCTTTATCCAGCGCTTCTCCACTGCGGTCAATGACCATTCGTGACGGAAAATTAATAAACGACGTATGCGGCCCGGCGATGCGCTGGGACGGCACGCATAAAAACTGATCTGATATCATTCTGGATGTGGCATATTCCGCCGACACATCCGGAAAACGGTTTGTCATCCCATCTCTGAAGAGCAGCTCATAGGCCACCGTATTCATTTCAGGGTTAAAAATGGGTTGTCGCGCAATAAATCCGTACATATCCCATCCTCCTCTACAACTTTATATTTATTAGCATCCTCTTTCTACACGACGATAACGAGCATTATCGAGCACTATTTTGATTGAATGCACAAAATAATAGCATCCACACTAATTAACGGGATTTATATGTTCAGGATTTAAATTAAATATACCTGGCGATCTACAGAAAGAGGAAAAAATATCCGATAAGGAATAGGTGCCTGCCCGACATGCACAATATTACGGGAGAAGAGAATGAAAGACGCCATGGTCAAAAGACAAAAAATAAGAGTCAAGACGTTGATGCTATTGTCCATTTTCCTCACCGTGACGGTGGGCTTTACGGCAACGATCGGGTTTATGATGTGGCAGTGGATGGCGCAGCAGGAGGTTCTGGCCAAAAAACATATCCGCCAGATTGCCGAGGTGCAATCGTTGCAGGTCAGCAAACAGCTGGATTCAGCCCTGACTGCCGCCCGGGATTTGGGCAACAGCGCCCTGGCGCTGCGCGAGGCGGGCGTATCCGATCGCCAGAGCCTTAACCAGTTGCTCATCCACTATCTGTCGGCTCATCCACAGTTTCTCTCCATGTCGATGGCCTTTGAGCCCAACGCGTTCGACGATAAAGATGCCGCCTGGGCCGGTCAGAGCGGTGAAGATCCTGCCGGGCGCTACGCCCGCTACGTTGACCGGGACGCCACCGGCAAACCGGCATTACACCTGCTGACGGATATCGAAACGCCCGGCAGCGGTGATTACTATCTGCTGCCGAAACAACGACATAAAGATGTGATCATCGAGCCCTATATTTATCCCTACAACGGCGTGGACGTGATGCTCACCTCGATTGCCGCCCCCATCATGCGTGACGGTCAGTTTCTGGGCTCGGTCACCTCGGACTTCTCCCTTGCCACGCTGCAATCCACGATCGGCGCTATCAAGCCGTGGAACGGCACAGGCTACGCCCTGCTCCTCTCAGCGGGTAATAACGTGGTGTCCAGCCCTGACAAGCGCGCGGCAAACAAGCCTTACGCCGGTCAGATTACCGGTCATGACGTCACCCGGGTAAGCGATCCGCTGCTGAAGGAGGACGTGTTCATCACCTGGCAGGACATCGCCGTCGGTAATAGCCAGACGCCGTGGAAACTCGCCATTATCACGCCGGTCAGCGAAGTGATGGCCGAAGCGCGCGCATTTTTACTGAAAGCCATCGTCCTGATGGTGTTAAGCATCGTGGCGGTGAGCCTGGTGATGGCGCAAATCTTTACCCGCAAAGTTGACCGTCCGGTTGGAGGGGAACCTTCGGAGGCCGCCGGGATCGCCCTGGCCGTTGCCCGGGGGGATCTGAACAACACCATCCCGGTTCGTTCCGGAGATACCCACAGCATTTTTTATGCCCTGCACACCATGCAGACGCAGCTCAAGCGCATCGTCGACAATATCAGCGAAGCCAGCCATTCCGTGCACGGCGGCACCAGCGAAATTTCGGCGGGCAACCTTGATCTCGCCTCGCGAACCGAAGAACAGGCGGCGGCGATTGTTGAAACGGCAGCCAGCATGGAAGAGATTTCGGTCACGGTGAAGAATAACGCCGACAACGCGCACAAGGCGACCACGCTGACCGATCGCGCCGCGAGCCTCGCCGGGCATGGCGAAACGCTGGTAAACGACGTGGTCGTGGTGATCGGGGAGATTGACGAGAGCGCGCGTAAGATCGGCGAGATTAACAGCATTGTCGATGGCATCGCCTTTCAGACCAATATCCTGGCGCTGAATGCTGCCGTTGAAGCGGCACGGGCTGGCGAACAGGGGCGCGGCTTCGCGGTAGTCGCAGGGGAAGTGCGCAATCTTGCCCAGCGAAGCGCCAACGCGGCAAAAGAGATCTCTCAGCTGATTGCCGAGTCCTCAGGCCGTGTAAGCAAAGGCGTTGAGCTGGTCAATGAAACCGGGGTGATGATGAAACAGGTGATTGAAGCGGTATCGCATGTGCATCTGGTCATTAACGATATCGTTCAGGCGCTAGACGAGCAAAATCGGGGGATTAGCCAGGTGAGCACCGCCGTTAACCAGATGGACAGTACAACCCAGCAGAACGCCTCTCTGGTTCAGCAGATCTCCGCGGCGGCGCTCTCGCTGGATGAGCAGGCCAAATCGCTGGAGAAGACGCTGGCATTCTTCCATTCATAAATAAAAAGGCACCCGCTGGACGGGTGCCCGTTTACTCTCTTACCGCTACAGCCCTTTCAGCAGCTTGTCGACAAACTCCGGGACGACCGTACTTGCCAGACCGTAGTGTTTCTCTTCAAACTCGCTGCCCACCTGGCTTGGCTCAAGGTTGAGTTCAACCGTATGCGCACCGTGCAGTCGCGCTTCGTGGACAAACCCCGCCGCCGGGTAAACATGACCGGATGTGCCGATGGCGATAAACACGTCGGCCATCGCCAGCGCGCTATAGATCTCATCCATGCCCAGCGGCATTTCGCCGAACCAGACCACGTGCGGACGCAGGCGCGACGGGAACTGGCAGCAGTGGCACTTATCCTCTGGCAGCACGTCCTCTTTCCAGTCCAGCACCTGGCCGCTCCAGGCGCAGCGAACCTTGAGCAGCTCGCCGTGCATGTGGATGATGTTCTTGTTGCCGGCCCGCTCGTGCAGGTTGTCGATATTCTGCGTGACCAGCAGAAAACGATCGCCGAGCTCCTCTTCCAGCTTTGCCAGCGCCAGATGCGCCGCATTCGGCGCGACTTCAGGCTGCTGAAGCTGACGACGGCGGGCGTTGTAAAACGCCTGCACGAGATCAGGGTCGCGGGCAAAGCCTTCCGGCGTAGCCACATCCTCCACGCGGTGCTCTTCCCACAGCCCGTCCGCCGCGCGGAAGGTTCGAATTCCTGACTCGGCGGAGATCCCCGCCCCGGTCAGCACCACCACTCTGGGTTTATCCATCGCTTCTGGCATCATTCTGTCTCTGAAAAAGATCCGCTGGCGCAAGCGCTCACGCAAGCGGCGTTTGTTTTTGCGAAAACGGCTGAGTCGACCCTGGCGACGCGACAGCATAGAAACCTCGTAAACTAATCGGTGAGATGAAGGAATGCGGCTCCGCGCATGCCTCCTGCGTCCCCGTGTCGCGCGCGTTCAATACGCGGCTCGCGGGCAACCGGCAATAAATGTCGGGGCAAACGCCCGGACAACCGTTCCGTAATCGCGGTAAAGTTTGAAAGCCCTCCCCCGATCACCAGCAGATCCGGGTCGACGATGGTGAGAATATTTCCCAGACACACCGCCAGCAGATCCAGATAGCGCTCGACGTGCTCACGCGCCTGCGCATCCCCTTGCTCCCACAGGGTAATGATTTGAGGGGCCTCAAGTTTCTGATGATAGAAGTGTTCGTAAAGCCATGCAAATCCGCGCCCTGAGAGGTAGTTCTCAATACAGCCGTGCTGGCCGCAGCCGCAGCGGGTCAGCGGAAAATCACGCCCCACCATCTCCAGCGCGTCCACCGGCAGACGGATATGGCCAAACTCTCCGGTGATGTAGCTGCGCCCGGTAATGGGCTTACCGTTGATGACAATCCCCCCGCCGACGCCGGTACCGAGGATCAGCCCCATCACCAGCGGATAGCGGCGGAATTCATCATCCCAGGCTTCGGAGAGCGCAAAGCAGTTGGCATCATTGTCTAAACGCACGTCGCGTTCAAGGAGGGCAGAGAGATCGGCGCGGAGAGGTTTACCGCTGGCGGCAGGCACGTTGGCGGCATACAGCGTGCCGTCGTCGGTTTCGGGCATCCCGGGAATGCCGATGCCGACGCTGCCTTTCACGCCAAAGCGTTCATCGGCCTGCGCCACCAGCGCGGCAATCGCGGTTAAAAATTCGTCGTAGCTTTCGCGCGGCGTGGGAACGCGGGTTTCCCACTGCAGCTTGAGGTCTTTATCAAACACGCCGAGCGCAATCTTGGTGCCGCCAATATCAAATCCATAATACATAAACGCATTCCTCTTTTGACCTGGCGGCCCGAAAGCCGCTAGATCATGACGTAATTACTGGCCACTTAATACCCTCGCCGGATCAATTCGGCTTGCGCGACGCGCCGGATACCAGCTTGCCAGCAGACTCAGTAAAAGTGCTGTAACCAGCACATAAAAAACATCCAGCCAGTGCAGTTCAGACGGCAGGAAGTCAATAAAATAGATATCACCCGACAGGAACTGGTGGCCGATAAGCTTTTCGATCCCGTTGATAATGGGGGTCAGCTGCAGGGAAACCACCACGCCAATCACCACGCCGCACAGGCTGCCAAAGAGCCCAGCCAGCAAACCGTACCAGACGAAGATGGCGCGAATAAGACCGTCTTTCGCCCCCAGCGTACGCAGCACGGCGATGTCGCCGCTCTTGTCCTTGACCGCCATCACCAGCGTCGAGACGATATTAAAGCACGCCACACCAATCACCAGCACCATCGCCAGATACATGATGGCGCGGATCATCTGGATATCACGGTACATATACCCGTAAGTGCCGATCCAGCTTTTGATATAGACATAGTTATTGGTCACGCTGCCCGCGTCGCGGACCAGCTTGTTGGCGTTAAAGACGTCGTTCACCTTAATGGCAATACCCGTCACGCTGTCGCCCATATCGAGATACTGGCGCGCATCTTCCATCGGCACCATGGCGAAGCTGTGATCGAGCTGACCGCTCAGCTGAAGAATACCGGTGACGTGCAGGCGCACGCGCTTAGGCTGCTGCAGTTTGTGGTCGGCGCTGGCGTTCGGGATCATGATTGACACCCAGTCGCCCTGCTTCACCTTCAGGGCATCGGCAACGCCTTTACCCATGATGATCTGCTGCTCGCCAGCCTTAAAGTTGGCCCACGCGCCGTTCTGCACGTAGTTTGGCAGCGCGCTGAGACGCGCTTCCTGGACGGGGTTGACCCCTTTCACCTGAATGGCGCGCAGGTTTACCCCGCTCTCCACCAGCCCGGTAAAGTTGATGTAGGGTGCGGCCGCAGCAATGCCCGGCACTTTTTCAACTTTGGTGAGCGCATCGCTCCAGTTCGTCCACGGCTGGTTAACCGGCTCGATCTCCCCGTGCGGCACCACCGCCAGAATGCGGTTATTCAGCTCGCGCTCAAAGCCGTTCATGGCGCTTAAGCCCACAATCAGCACCGCCACACCCAGCGCAATACCGATGGTCGAGATGACGGAGATCAGCGATACCATGCCGCCGCGACGACGGCCGCGGCTAAAACGTAAACCAATGAGTAACGATAACGGTGACGCCATTACTCTGCTCCCATCAGGGTCAGTTCCGCGTTCAGATGGCCGTCGCGCATCTCAAGCTGACGCCCCATGCGTTTTGCCAGCTGCAGATCGTGGGTCACGACCAAAAACGCGGTGCCCTGCGAGGCGTTCAGCTCGCCCAGAAGCTGGAAAATACTGTCCGCATTGCGGGCATCCAGGTTACCGGTAGGCTCATCCGCCAGCACCAGACGCGGGTTGTTGACCAGCGCACGGGCAATCGCCACGCGCTGGCGCTCACCGCCGGAAAGCTCAGAGGGACGATGGTTACCGCGATGGCCCAGCCCTACCGCTTTCAGCATGTCGCTGGCGCGAGCGTTAATTTCTGCCGGTTTCTTTTTGCCAATCAGCAGCGGCATCGCCACGTTTTCCAGCGCCGTGAAATCCGGCAGCAGGTGGTGGAACTGGTAGATAAAGCCCAGCTCGCGGTTGCGCAGCTCGGCCTTCGCCGCGGAGGACATTTTGCTCATCGGCTGGCCGGAGAAAATCACGTCGCCTTCGGTTGGCGTATCCAGCCCGCCCAGCAGATGCAGCAGCGTACTTTTGCCCGAGCCGGAGCTGCCGACAATCGCCATCATCTCGCCTTCACCCACGCTAAAGCTCACATTGTGCAGCACGTCGGTTTGCACAGTGCCTTCCTGATAGCGTTTGGACAGGTTGTCGCATTGCAACAGGATCTTATTCATAACGTAAAGCCTCAGCGGGTTGAGTGGCGGCGGCGCGCCAGGAAGGATAAAGCGTAGAAAGCAGCGCAATGGCCATCGCGGCCAGCGCAATACCGACCACCTGCAGCGGCTCGATAGCCACCGGCAGCGCCGCGCCGTCAAGCAGCGCGCCGATGATCGGCATTAAGTTATTCAGCTGGCTGGCAAGCAGTGCCCCCAGCACGGCGCCGAGCAGCGCGCCGATAATACCGGCACTGGCCCCCTGCACCATAAACACCGCCATGATCTGGCGCGGCGTAAGCCCCTGGGTTTGCAGAATGGCGACTTCGCCCTGCTTCTCCATCACCATCAGGCCCAGCGAGGTAATGATGTTAAATGCGGCCACAGCCACGATCAGGCTCAGCAGCAGCCCCATCATGTTTTTTTCCATCCGCACGGCCTGGAACAATTCGCCTTTGCGCTCGCGCCAGTCCTGCCATTTGGTGCCGTCCGGCAGTTTTTGCTGGCTGAGGGTATCGACCTTCAGCGGCGCGTCGAGCCACAGGCGCCAGCCGGTGATGTTCCCTGCCGGGTAGCGCATCAGGCGTGATGCGTCCTGAATGTTAACCAGCATCTGATAGCCATCGACTTCGCTGTTGGCAGCAAAGGTACCAATCACGTTGAACAGGCGCTGGCTTGGCAGGCGCCCCATCGGCGTAAACTGGCTGGCAGAAGGCACCATCACGCGCAGCTGGTCACCACGGTTGACGCCAAGCTGGCCGGCAAGCTGTTCACCCAGAATCACGTTGTATTTTCCGGCTTCCAGATCGGTCTGCTTCACGTTAACCAGATACGGCGTCAGCGGATCGTTTTGCGCCGGGTCGATACCCAGCATCACGCCGACCGCCACGCTGCGGGCGCTTTGCAGCACCACGTCGCCGGTCGTCAACGGCGCTATGCGCGTGACGCCCTGTAACTTCGCCGCGCTTTCCGGCAGCTGTTGCGGGTTAACCGAACCGTTGGATGATGAGAGAACGGCCTGCGGCATCAGCCCCAGGATGTTGTTTTGCAGCTCGCGTTCGAAGCCATTCATGACGGAAAGCACCGTCACCAGTGCCATCACGCCAAGCGTAATGCCAATAGTCGAAAGCCAGGAGACAAAGCGACCGAAGCGGTCCGCGGCGCGCCCACGCATGTAACGTAAGCCTATGAAGAGTGCGACAGGTTGATACATGAAATCCGTCTGTTTGCTGATAGCAGACCCACGAGTATATAAGCGAATCCGTTAAGCGTAAATGACTGAAACAGTAAGCTTTGGTAATCATTTTTGCGAAAAATTCAGATAAATCAGGGTGCTATTGTCTGAATACTCACCTCGCAACCTCCACCTTTTCCGAAAAACCTCCTGATACAGACTGTTACCCATTACATCCTGGTTTCGTTTTACAACAATTGCTCGTTCGTTTATGGCAATAAGGTAGTGGCGAACAATGAAGCAAAAAGCATTATGGATTAACCAGATAAAAGGGCTGTGTATCTGCCTGGTGGTTATCTATCATTCGGTTATCACGTTTTATCCGCATCTGATCGGGCTGCAACACCCGCTCTCCGGCCTTCTCGCCAAATGCTGGGTTTATTTTAACCTCTATCTCGCACCGTTTCGTATGCCGGTCTTCTTCTTTATCTCCGGCTATCTGATCCGTCGCTATATTGACGAGGTGGACTGGCGAACCAGTCTCGACAAACGGATCTGGAGCATTGTCTGGGTTCTGGCGCTGTGGGGCATCCTGCAATGGCAGGCGTTGACCCACCTGAACGCCTGGCTGGCGCCCGAGCGTGAGCTTACCACCTCGTCGAACGCGGCCTACGCCGACTCGTTCTCAGGCTTTGTGCTGGGGATGATCACCGCCAGCACCAGCCTGTGGTATCTGTATGCTCTGGTGGTCTACTTCACGCTGTGTAAACTGCTGAGCCGCTGGAAGCTGCCGGTACTGGCACTGCTGGCGCTGGCAAGTATCGCGATTAACTTCCTGCCGCTGCCGTGGTGGGGAATGAACAGCGTGGTACGCAACATGATCTACTACAGCCTTGGGGCGTGGTATGGCGCAGAGCTGATGGCGTGGATGAAAAGCGTCAACCTGCGCCGCATCGGGCTGGCAACCGGCGCTTTCGCCGCCGTCTCCGTGGTGCTGTGGTTTGCTAACGTTCCGCTGCTGCTCTCATTGCTGTCGATTGTGCTGATCATGAAGCTATTCTACAGCCTTGAGCAGCGCTATGCCGTTCACCCGAACAATCTGCTGAACGTGATTGGCTCAAACACCATTGCGATTTATACCACCCACCGTATCCTGATTGAGGCCTTTAGCCTGTTCCTGATTGGCGAGATGAATGCCGCCTCGTGGCCGGTCTGGGCAGAGCTCACCTTAGTGCTGGTCTACCCGTTTGCCAGCCTGCTGATCTGTACCCTTGCCGGGCTCGGGGTGCGTAAGATCTCTACCGCGCTGTTTGGGGACGTTTTCTTCTCTCCTCCGTCTACGCTGACCCTGTCACCTTCAACGCGTTAATGCCCTCTCCGCCCCCGTTTCGGGGGCGTTTAGCCCTGCCGTGCGGTTACGATTTGCTTATGTAAAACGATCGAGGATAATAAAGACATTGCGTATCAGTGATATGCCCCAATACTGTTGGTATATCCATAAGAGACTCTGACATAGCCATGCCTGAACACTATCGTTATTCCTTACCTGTCAAAGCGGGCGACCAGCGCCAGCTGGGTGAACTCACGGGCGCGGCGTGCGCCACGCTGGTGGCGGAAATCGCCGAGCGTCATCCAGGCCCGGTGATTCTGGTTGCCCCGGATATGCAAAACGCCCTGCGCCTGCACGATGAAATTCGCCAGTTCACCGATAGCCTGGTGTTCAGCCTGGCCGACTGGGAAACGCTGCCGTATGACAGCTTCTCTCCTCATCAGGAGATTATCTCCTCGCGCCTGTCGACGCTCTATCAACTCCCTACCATGCAGCGCGGCGTGCTGATTGTGCCGGTGAATACCCTTATGCAGCGCGTCTGTCCGCACAGCTATCTGCACGGTCACGCGCTGGTGATGAAAAAAGGCCAGCGCCTGTCCCGTGATGCCCTGCGCGCGCAGCTTGACGGTGCTGGCTATCGCCACGTCGACCAGGTGATGGAGCACGGGGAATACGCGACCCGCGGCGCGCTGCTCGATCTTTACCCGATGGGCAGCGACCAGCCATATCGTCTGGACTTTTTCGATGATGAAATCGACAGCCTGCGCGTATTCGACGCCGACACGCAGCGCACGCTGGAGGAAGTAGAGTCCATCAATTTACTCCCCGCGCATGAGTTCCCCACGGACAAAACCGCTATCGAACTGTTCCGCAGCCAGTGGCGCGATAAGTTCGAGGTGAAGCGCGACGCGGAACATATTTATCAGCAGGTCAGTAAAGGCACGCTTCCAGCCGGGATCGAATACTGGCAGCCCCTGTTCTTCAACGAGCCGCTGCCTGCCCTGTTCAGCTACTTCCCGGCGAACACGCTGATTGTTAACACCGGGGATCTCGACGCCAGCGCCAGCCGCTTTGAAAGCGAAACCCGCGCCCGTTTTGAAAACCGTGGCGTTGACCCAATGCGTCCGCTGCTGCCGCCGGAAGCGCTGTGGCTGCGTACCGACGAGCTCAACGCCGAGCTGAAGCGCTGGCCGCGCATGCAGCTGAAAACCGATTCGCTTGCCGATAAGGCCGCCAACACCAACCTCGCCTTCCGGACGCTGCCGGACCTGGCCATTCAGGCGCAGCAGAAATCCCCGCTGGATAATCTGCGCAAATTCCTGGAGTCCTTTACCGGCCCGGTGGTGTTCTCCGTTGAGAGTGAAGGCCGCCGGGAAGCTTTAGGCGAGCTGCTGGGACGCATTAAGGTGGCGCCGAAGCGCATCCTGCGTCTTAGCGAAGCGACCGGAAACGGTCGTTACCTGATGATTGGCGCCGCCGAGCACGGTTTTATTGATACGCTCAACAACCTGGCGCTGATTTGTGAAAGCGATCTGCTGGGCGAGCGCGTCGCGCGTCGCCGTCAGGACAGCCGTCGGACCATCAACCCGGACACGCTGATCCGTAACCTGGCCGAGCTGCACCCGGGCCAGCCGATTGTTCATCTGGAACATGGCGTTGGGCGCTATCAGGGAATGACCACGCTGGAAGCGGGCGGTATCAAAGGTGAATACCTGATGCTGACCTACGCTAACGACGCCAAACTGTATGTCCCGGTTTCCTCCCTCCATCTGATCAGCCGCTACGCGGGCGGTGCCGAAGACAATGCGCCGCTGCACAAGCTGGGCGGCGATGCCTGGGCGCGCGCGCGCCAGAAGGCGGCGGAAAAAGTGCGCGACGTGGCCGCCGAGCTACTCGATATCTACGCCCAGCGCGCGGCCAAACAGGGCTTCGCCTTCAAGCATGATAAAGAACAGTACCAGCTGTTCTGCGACAGCTTCCCGTTTGAAACCACGCCGGATCAGGCTCAGGCCATCAACGCCGTGCTGAGCGACATGTGCCAGCCGCTGGCCATGGACCGCTTAGTCTGCGGCGACGTCGGCTTCGGTAAAACCGAAGTGGCGATGCGCGCCGCCTTCCTTGCGGTCGAAAACAACAAGCAGGTTGCGGTGCTGGTGCCGACTACCCTGCTCGCTCAGCAACACTTCGACAACTTCCGCGACCGTTTCGCCAACTGGCCGGTACGTATCGAGATGCTCTCGCGTTTTCGCAGTACTAAAGAACAGACGCAGATTCTGGAACAGGCAAGCGAAGGCAAAATTGATATTCTGATCGGCACCCACAAGCTGCTGCAAAGCGACGTGAAGTGGAAAGATCTGGGGCTGCTGATCGTCGACGAAGAGCACCGCTTCGGGGTGCGTCATAAAGAGCGCATCAAAGCGATGCGCGCCGACGTCGATATCCTGACCCTGACCGCAACGCCAATCCCGCGAACCCTGAACATGGCGATGAGCGGCATGCGCGATCTGTCGATTATCGCCACGCCGCCAGCGCGCCGTCTGGCGGTGAAAACCTTTGTCCGCGAGTACGATAATCTGGTGGTGCGTGAGGCCATTCTGCGTGAAGTGCTTCGTGGGGGACAGGTCTACTACCTCTACAACGACGTGGAAAATATCCAGAAAGCGGCGGACAGGCTGGCGGAGCTGGTACCGGAAGCGCGCATTGCTATCGGTCACGGGCAGATGCGCGAGCGCGAGCTGGAACGGGTAATGAACGACTTCCACCACCAGCGCTTTAACGTGCTGGTGTGCACCACCATCATTGAGACCGGGATCGACATTCCAACGGCGAACACCATCATCATTGAACGCGCGGATCACTTTGGTCTGGCGCAGCTTCACCAGCTGCGCGGCCGCGTCGGGCGTTCGCACCATCAGGCGTACGCCTGGCTGCTGACGCCGCATCCGAAAGCGATGACCACCGACGCGCAAAAGCGTCTGGAAGCCATCGCCTCGCTGGAAGATCTCGGCGCAGGATTTGCGCTGGCCACGCACGATCTTGAGATCCGCGGTGCCGGCGAGCTGCTGGGTGAAGACCAGAGCGGCTCCATGGAAACCATCGGCTTCTCGCTCTATATGGAACTGCTGGAGAACGCGGTCGATGCCCTGAAGGCCGGGCGCGAGCCGTCGCTGGAAGATCTCACCAGCCAGCAGACCGAGGTCGAGCTGCGTATGCCTTCCCTGCTGCCGGACGATTTCATTCCGGACGTGAATACCCGTCTCTCATTCTACAAGCGCATCGCCAGTGCGAAGAAGGAGAACGAGCTGGAAGAGATCAAGGTTGAGCTGATCGATCGCTTTGGTCTGCTGCCCGATGCGGCGAGAAATTTGCTGGACATCGCAAGACTGCGCCAGCAGGCGCAAAAGCTGGGGATTCGTAAGCTCGAAGGCAATGAAAAAGGCGGCGTGATTGAATTCGCCGAGAAGAATCACGTCAACCCGATGTGGCTGATTGGCCTGCTGCAAAAACAGCCGCAGCATTTCCGTCTGGATGGTCCAACCCGTCTGAAATTTACCCAGGAGCTAACGGAGCGCAAAACTCGTATGGACTGGGTGCGTAACTTCATGCGTCAACTGGAAGAGAACACGATCGCATAATCCTCCCTTCCCCCTGTTAGCCCGGCGCTACGGGGGGGACAATTTACAAACTCTTTGCACTTCACCCGATCTTCCCGACACACCCATTCGCCATAATTATGTTTAACGCCTTATAAAACAATAACCTTATCATTTACATGGATTATGGTGATGATGACCTCTTCGCGTTTTACTCGCTGGATGACCCTGTTTGCGCTGGCAGCCACCGTCGCGGTTGCGCTTCCCGCTCGGGCAAACACCTGGCCCCTTCCCCCTCCCGGCAGCAAGGTGGTGGGTGAAAACCGCTT
Source organism: Enterobacter sp. ECC-019 (assembly GCF_043974075.1). Lineage (NCBI taxonomy): Bacteria > Pseudomonadati > Pseudomonadota > Gammaproteobacteria > Enterobacterales > Enterobacteriaceae > Enterobacter > Enterobacter sp. ECC-019. The sequence continues at coordinate 2,501,361 of NZ_CP143759.1, read as the reverse complement.
TCATGTGGTTGAAAACAATGGTGGTTCACTGGAAGCGATTGCCAAAAAATATAACGTCGGTTTTCTGGCCCTGCTGCAGGCCAACCCCGGCGTCGATCCGTATGTCCCGCGCGCGGGCAGCGTACTGACCATCCCGTTACAAACTATCCTGCCGGACGCCCCGCGCGAGGGGATGGTAATCAATCTGGCAGAGCTACGTCTCTATTATTACCCGCCGGGTAAAAATGAAGTGACCGTCTACCCTATCGGGATTGGCCAGCTGGGCGGCGACACGATAACGCCGACGATGGTCACCACCGTCTCGGATAAACGCGCGAACCCAACCTGGACCCCGACGGCCAATATTCGTGCCCGTTATAAAGCACAGGGCATTGACCTCCCCGCCGTGGTGCCGGCAGGCCCGGATAACCCGATGGGACATCACGCGATCCGCCTGGCGGCATACGGTGGGGTCTACCTGCTGCATGGAACGAATGCGGATTTTGGCATCGGCATGCGCGTCAGCTCCGGCTGTATTCGTCTGCGCGATGACGATATCAAAACGCTGTTTAACGTCGTTACGCCGGGGACCAAAGTGAATATTATCAATACGCCAATTAAAGTTTCAGAAGAGCCCGGCGGCGTGCGGCTGGTTGAAATTCACCAGCCGTTATCGAAAAACATTGGCGACGATCCGCAGACGCTGCCCATTAACCTGAATGCCGCGATGGTGAGCTTCAAAACGAATGTGAATACCAATAGCGTGGTGATGGAGCGTGCGATGGAAGCGCGGTCAGGCATGCCGACCGATATCACCCGGCATCACGACGTCGTCCAGCAGTCGATGTAAATCAGAAATAAAAAACGCCCTGCTGTGCAGGGCGTTTTTTATTGCAGTGGCATAAATGAGGGTTTATGCCCGGCTTATTTGTAGATGACAGCCGTACCGTGCAGGGTGTTAGGACCGGTCACGGAGGTGATACGGTAAGATTTTGCACCCATCTCTTGCGCTTTTTGTGCCAGCTGATCTTCCAGGGAACTCAGGTTAGTACCGGCAGAGGCAGAGATTGTCCCGACTTTATGCTGGTCAGCAGGGGTGGATTGTACTTGTACAGCAGCAAAGCTTGCGAAAGAGAGTGAACTCAGGACAGCGGCAGCGATGAGGGTTTTTACGTTTTTCATGATCTTTACCTTTAGCAGATGAATTTGGAGGTCGTTAATCATTTAGTTAACGATCGATAGGTAAATCATAAGTGTGATCCAGGTCACGCGTCAACATAATTTTATAACGAACGTTAACTTAATTTTAAAATTGTTATTTTTCATACATATATGATTAATTTATTTTTAAGCATTCTGCACTGGTGGTGGGTTGCGTTTATTTTTATAATGGTCATTCACCAAACCAACAGAGGACCAACGGCAAATGACAACCGATGTCACGAGTTGTGCGAAGAAAAGCCGTGGCCGACCAAAAGTGTTTGACAGGGATGCAGCGCTTGATAAGGCCATGACTCTCTTCTGGCAACATGGGTATGAAGCAACCTCGCTTTCCGATCTGGTAGAAGCCACCGGAGCCAAAGCGCCGACGCTGTATGCCGAATTTACCAATAAAGAGGGGCTGTTCAGGGCGGTACTGGACAGATACATTTCGCGCTTTGCGGCGAAACACGAAGCCCAGCTGTTCTGTGAAGAGAAAAGCGTTGAACAGGCGCTTCGCGACTATTTCACCGCCGTCGCGACCTGTTTCACCAGTAAAGAGACGCCTGCGGGCTGCTTTATGATTAACACCTCTGCCACCCTTGCGGCGTCCTCTAAAGAGATTGCCAATACGGTGAAATCGCGGCACGCGATGCAGGAGGAAACGCTCAGCGCATTTCTGGCGCAGCGCCAGCAGCGCGGTGAAATCCCCGCGCAATGCAACCCTCAGCTACTGGCGCAATACCTGAGCTGTATTTTGCAGGGGATGTCGATCAGCGCCCGTGAAGGGGCCACGCTGGAAAAACTGCAGCATATTAGCGAAACCACGCTGCGGCTGTGGCCTGAGCTACTTAAAATCTGACGCAAAAAAAAGCTCCTCAGCCTGAGCGCATGAGGAGCTAAATTCAGAGAACATCTTTTTTACACTTTGTTATTCAGAACCAGCTGGCCATTTCCATCCAGCGGAATTTGCGTGCCGGGGTCTTTATCCATGCGGATTTTGCCCTGCTGATCGCCAATTTTGTACGTCACGTCATAGCCCAGCATTTTTTCCGACTTGTCATAAACGGTTTTGCAGCGTTGCTGAGTGGTGGTGTAGGTATCATTATCCTGCATCGCGCCCTGCACCTGGTTACCGGCATAGCCGCCACCCAGCGCGCCGACCACGGTCGCCACATCTTTACCCCGGCCGCCGCCAAACTGGTGACCAATCACGCCACCCGCTACCGCACCCAGAACAGAACCGGCAATGCGGTTTTCATCCTGGACAGGACGACGGTGCGTCACGGAGACGTTGCGGCACTCCTGACGAGGGGTTTTCACGGTTTCTTTAATCGGTGTAGCAGAAACCACCTGTGCATACTGCGGGCCGCGATCTAATACGTTGAGACTGGCAACGGCAGCCACACCTAACGCAGCCGCGACGCCAATCCCTATACCCGCCAACATTGATTTATTCACGGGACTTCCTCCTTTGTTGCTATTGGTAACAATTTTGCAATGGAGGCAACGCTTCGCCAATCAGATAAAGGATCAAAAAAGGGGCGTTGAGAGGAGATATATTGTATTTAGGAGAACTCTTAAGCAGTCAAACTGTGATCTACAGCATGAAATGCTAAAAACTCCCTCCGGATGGCCCGGAGGGAGTGAAAGATTAGTGCAGCTTCAGACGTGGACGGATTACGCGGTTAATTCTGCCCACCAGCATCATCAGCCCGGTTTTGAAGTAGCCGTGCAGCGCAATCTGGTGCATACGGTACAGGGAGATATACACGAAGCGGGCAATGCGCCCTTCAACCATCATTGAGCCGCGCATCAGGTTGCCCATCAGGCTGCCGACGGTAGAGAAGTTTGACAGCGACACCAGTGAACCATGGTCTTTGTAGACATAGGCTTTCATTGGCTTGCCCTTGTACTGCGCCAGAATGTTGTGCAGCACCAGGCTTGCCATCTGGTGAGCGGCCTGTGCGCGCGGCGGCACGAATCCACCTTCAGGACGTGCGCAGGAGGCACAGTCACCGATAGCAAAGATTTCAGGGTCACGCGTGGTTTGCAGCGTTGGCTCGGTTACCAGCTGGTTAATGCGGTTCGTTTCCAGACCGCCGATCTCTTTCATAAAGTCAGGCGCTTTGATACCTGCCGCCCAGACCATCAGATCCGCTTTGATATACTCGCCGTCTTTGGTGTGCAGGCCGCCTTCGTCGGCGCTGGTTACCATGGTCTGCGTCAGCACCCGCACGCCCAGTTTGGTGAGCTCATTGTGCGCCGCACCGGAAATTCGCGGAGGCAGTGCAGGCAGGATACGTTCACCGGCTTCAACCAGCGTGACGTTCAGCGCTTCGTTAGTTAACCCTTTGTAACCGTAGCTGTGCAGCTGTTTCACCGCATTGTGCAGCTCCGCAGACAGCTCAACGCCCGTCGCACCACCGCCAACAATGGCGATATTCACCTTACCGTTCGCACCCATATTGCTGGTGTACTTCAGGAACAGGTTCAGCATTTCCTGATGGAAACGACGCGCCTGGTGCGGGTTATCGAGGAAGATACAGTGCTCTTTCACGCCCGGCGTGTTGAAATCGTTGGAGGTACTGCCCAGCGCCATGACCAGCGTGTCGTACGCCAGTTTACGCTCGGGAACCAGCAGCTCCCCTTTTTCATCGCGCAGCTCTGCCAGGGTAATGGTTTTGCTTTCACGGTTGATGTCCACCACCGAGCCCAGCTGGAACTGGAAATGATGGTTGCGCGCGTGCGCCAGATAGCTGAGCGCGTCCACGCCCTCATCCAGAGAGCCGGTCGCCACTTCGTGCAGCAGCGGTTTCCACAGGTGGCTGTGGTTACGATCCACCAGCGTAATTTTGGCTTTTTTACCGCGACCCAGCTTCTTGCCCAGCTGTGTAGCCAGCTCCAGCCCGCCAGCACCACCGCCTACAATCACTATCTTTTTCAATGGCGTAGTCAACGTGACCCCCTCAAATTATTAACCAATTGTTAATTAAAAGTTATAAAAATAACCCTTAATTAACAACAGGTTACAGCACTGAAACCATTCAGGTGCATTGAGAATAACACGTCAGGCGCATTGGTCATACCAAAATTGATATGCATCAAGTTTTGATGGCTTAAAAGTAGACAATTCTGGTCAAAAAGAAAGCCCGGCACGCTTTCGCGGCCGGGCTTTGATGCCTGCGGGTAAAGGGTTAACCGAGCGTTTTAAACGCTTTGATACGCTGCAGATGCGGGGAGATGTTTTTGAACTTGTGAGTCTGCTCTTCGTCCCAGACGATCTCATAGTAATGATGCAGCAGTTCTGCTGCCCGATGGCTGTTGAGCGCTTCATCATTACGTGAAAGGATCACCAGGCAGCGGTCGCGGTTTTTCTCACGAAAATTGCTGACGCACTTGGTCGCAATATCGACATACTCTTCCGGGCGGTCAATTTTGCCTTCCATGTTCTCGTTCGGGAACAGGTTAGGATTGAACACCACCTGGCGAATGTCGCACAGGAAGCCAATGCGTTCCGCCCAGTAGCCGCCCAGCCCCACGCCGCAGATCAACGGGCGATCGTCGACGTTGAGCTGCAACATCTTATCCACCTCTTTGAGCAGATGCTGCATATCATGCTTCGGATGGCGCGTGCTGTAGCTGATCAACCGTACATCCGGATCGATAAACTGCAGCTGCAGCACCTTCTCATGATTACCAGGACTGTTTGAGTCAAAACCGTGTAAATAGATGATCATCGTCTTCTCACCACGCTACGCCTTCCGGGAGGGTTTACAGGCTGGCTTTATGTGCCTGCCAGCGCTCATTCAGGTCTTCAAGCCGGGCGTTGACCGTCTTCCAGCGCGCCGAATCCATCAGCTCCTGACGGCTAAATGAACCTTTATGATACAATTGTGTAACACGCTCTGCATTGATCGGCGACAGGTTATCCAGCACGCTAACGGCACCTTTACGATTATTGCAGACCAGGATCATATCGCAACCTGCGTCCAGCGATGCCTGACCGCGTTCAGCGTAACTGCCCATGATCGCGGCCCCTTCCATCGATAAATCGTCAGAGAAAATCACGCCGTTGAAACCGAGCTCCTGACGCAGAACGGTTTTCAGCCAGTGCGGAGAGCCGCTGGCAGGACGCGGGTCAACGTCGCTGTAAATCACATGCGCAGGCATAATGGCATCGAGCTTGTTATCAGTGATAAGCGACTGGAAAACCGACATATCTTTGGCGCGAATTTCCGCTTCAGGGCGCGGATCGCGCGGGGTCTCTTTGTGGGAATCCGCCGTCACCGCCCCGTGCCCCGGGAAATGTTTACCGGTGGTTTTCATCCCGGCATCGTGCATGCCGTCGATAAACCGGGTCGCCACCGCCAGCGCAATACGCGGATTGTCATGGTATGAACGCTCGCCAATGGCAGCGCTGATATGCCCCACGTCCAGCACCGGGGCAAAGCTGATGTCGATATCCATGGCAATCATTTCGCTGGCCATCAGCCAACCGGCCTCCTGCGCCAGTTTTCCACCCTCTTCCGTGCCGAGCAGCGCGGCAAAAGACTGGGCGGCGGGCAGGCGGGTAAACCCTTCGCGAAAACGCTGCACGCGTCCGCCTTCCTGATCGACGGCCACCACCAGATGATTGCGCGACGCGGCGCGGATCTGACGAACCAGCTCACGCAGCTGCGCCGGATCGTGATAGTTGCGGGTAAACAGGATCAGGCCACCCACCAGCGGATGCGCCAGAATTTCACGCTCCTCCGCATCCAGCTCAAACCCTTCTACATCCAACATGACTGGACCCACATCCACCTCTCTTATCCTTTAGTTTGTAACTGACGCCAGGCATCGTCTGCCAGCGCAATAAATTGTTTATCTCTGGACTGCCGATAGCGCATTTCAAACCAGCCAGCCATTAACATGACGACCCAGGGTCGCCAGCGCCTGACCTGACGCGTAAGCGCATCGGGGTCAATATGTGCCACCCGGGCGTAGCCTCTGATGAGCATTTGCCGCGCGGCGTCACTCTCCGTCCAGACTGCTGCCAGCTCCAGCGCCACATCGCCATCTCCGGCATACTCCCAGTCGATAAGCCTGATGCCTGCTGGCGTATGGACAATATTCCCGGCATGAACATCCATGTGCAGCGGCGCGAGCCGAATCGGCCGCGGCTCGCCCGTTTTACGCAGCCGCTTGAGATGTGCCAGCCATACTGGGGTACGCCTGTCAGGCAGGGCTTGCTGCCAGTAATGTTCAAGCAGCGGGAATAACGTAATTCGCCATCCCAGACGTGGCTGCCGGTGCAGATGATACAGCATCGCCGCAAGCGCCGGCGTGTCCGGCAGCGCGCTTTTAACGTCACCGTCCAGATACTCGACGGCCATCCAGCCCTGTCTGAAAAAACGAGGAGCAGGCACGAGATCTGACGGAAGACGTCTCAGGGCACGAAACAGGCGACGGAAATGGAAGGCAGGCGCATCGGGGTCGTGATTTTGCCGCAAGACCAGACGTTTTTCACCCTGCGCTATAATGCAACTCGCGCCGCCAAGCCCGGAGTGGGCCTGCGGCGCGATTAGGCGGTACTGAGGAAAATAGCGCGTCAGAATCTCTTCACGCGTGCTGTCATTGTTGCGTAACCGCACCTTTACCTGACCAGATAATTTCGCCTGTCTGAACCAGCATCAGCTGCATCTGCAGGGCTGGGGTATTCACGTTACCGGTGGCGTTAGAGTAAAGCACATACTGTGCGCCAACGTTACGGGCGATGCCGATCGCCTTGCTGCGTGTGCCGAGGCTGTCCTGCGGAGACAGTCCCAGCTGCTGTTTGGCTACCGCGAGCTGCTGAGCCGAGACCAGCGTAAACTTGCCGTTGTTAGCCAGAGCATTGCGCAGGGTTTCCGTCGCTTCACCCGCGTTCAGCGAACCGTTGGTACGGTTGTTCACGCTGTCGACCAGCAACACGCTGCCCGCCGTCACGCCCTGTGCCTGCAGCATTTTGCCTACCATCGGCTGCATTGCCCCGTTCCAGTCGTAATGGCGCACGCGCGGCGTGGGCTGTGACGTCTGGTCCGGATGCTCAATCGGGCCAGGCTGCGCCGGAATAGACGGTACAGACGGCACGGTTGGCTGCTGCTGCGTTGGCGGAGCCGGCTGTTCAGTACCCGGTTTAGCCTCTTCCACAGGCGCAGGCTGTTCAGTTCGGGTCACACACCCTGCCAGGAACAGAGCGAAAGCTGTCACGAGCGCATAGCGGCTCAAATTTTTAATCAAGGTTCACCCCTCAGAGATAAAGATAAAGTCTCACCTTATGCGCACCCAGATAGTTGGCGCTGCCATAAAGCGTTACCGACGACCTGGCCGGAATGGTGACGCTGCGCGGCGCCTCCAGCGGATGCATTTCAAGACCTCTTACGTCATACCAGAAAAAACGGTAGTGAACCGTCACTGGTTCGTGTCTTTCATTAAAGAGCGTAGAGGAGGCAGATGAGTTGATTTCACTGATGGCCAACGCGGGCTGTTGCGCCGTGATGCCTGCGGCAAGCACGGAGGATTCCATGACCAGCGTCTGTTCATCATTCACGGGGATCGCCGGACGCGAGCTGCACCCCACAATCATCATCGTCATTACCAGCGCTGCAATACGCCCTTTAAGCATGTCAAAGACCTTTATGTGCCAGCATCGGCCCCAGAGGACGTCCACCCAGCAGATGCATGTGAATATGATAAACTTCCTGGCCACCATGACGGTTGCAGTTCATGATCAGACGGTAACCGTCTTCTGCAATCCCTTCCTGTTCAGCGATTTTCGCGGCCACCGTCAGCATACGACCTAACGCCACTTCATGCTCGGTTTTTACGTCGTTTACAGTCGGAATCAGAATATTGGGAATGATAAGGATGTGCGTCGGGGCCTGAGGGGAAATGTCCCGGAAAGCCGTCACCAGTTCATCCTGATAGACGATATCCGACGGAATTTCGCGGCGGATAATTTTACTGAAAATCGTTTCTTCAGCCATGACCTTTTCCTTTTTTGTTTAATCTGGCGCAATGCGTCCGCTGTAAACACACTCCCGGGATCGGTGTGTGACACAATTCAAGAGTATGAGCGAGTTTCTCCTGTCCTTTCAACCTCCTCCCTCGATTTCTTTCCTGAATGTTCATCAGCTGAGTGAAGAGTGACCGCTCTCGCGTCTCAGTGGCGTTTTTTACGACACAAATAAAAAAGGCAGCCATTCGGCTGCCTTAGTCTCCCCAGGTCACAACTTAGTTGCTGCGGATGTACTCATCCATTTCGGTTTTCAGGTTATCGGATTTGGTACCGAAGATTGCCTGTACACCAGAACCTGCAACAACTACGCCCGCTGCGCCCAGTTTTTTCAGACCCGGCTGGTCTACTTTCGCGACGTCGGCAACGCTCACACGCAGACGAGTGATACACGCGTCCAGGTTAGTGATGTTCTCTTTACCACCGAACGCGGCGACCAGTGCCGGAGCCATTTCGCTGGTAGCGCCTGCTTTGCTGTCTTCTGTCGCATCTTCACGGCCTGGGGTTTTCAGGTCCAGTGCTTTAATCAGCACGCGGAAGATGGTGTAGTACGCAACTGCATAGCACGCACCCACGATTGGGAACAGCCACAGTTTGCTGCTGTTACCGGACAGAACGATGAAGTCGATCAGGCCGTGAGAGAAGGACGTACCGTCACGCATACCCAGCAGAATACAGATTGGGAACGCCAGACCCGCCAGAATCGCGTGGATAACGTACAGGATCGGCGCAACGAACATGAAGGAGAACTCGATCGGCTCGGTGATACCGGTCAGGAACGAGGTCAACGCTGCGGAGATCATGATACCGCCCACTTTTGCACGGTTCTCTGGCTTAGCAGAGTGCCAGATAGCAATCGCAGCAGCCGGCAGACCGTACATTTTGAACAGGAAGCCACCAGACAGTTTACCTGCAGTTGGGTCGCCCGCCATGTAACGTGGGATATCACCGTGGAATACCTGACCTGCTGCGTTGGTGAATTCACCAATCTGCATCTGGAATGGAACGTTCCAGATGTGGTGCAGACCAAATGGCACCAGGCAACGCTCGATGAAGCCGTAGATACCAAACGCCACAACCGGGTTCTGGTAAGCAGCCCACTGAGAGAAGGTCTGGATAGCGGAGCCGATTGGCGGCCAGATGAAGGACAGGATCACGCCAGTGAAAATCGCTGCCAGACCAGAGATGATCGGAACGAAACGCTTGCCCGCGAAGAAGCCCAGATACTCAGGCAGCTTGATGCGATAGAAGCGGTTAAACATATACGCTGCAATCGCACCGGAGATGATACCGCCCAGAACACCGGTGTCCGCCAGGTGTTTCGCGGCGATCTCTTCTGCCGGTAAATGCAGAACTAGCGGCGCAACCACAGCCATGGTTTTCACCATGATGCCGTAGGCAACCACTGCAGCCAGCGCAGAAACGCCGTCGTTATTGGTGAAGCCCAGAGCCACACCGATCGCGAAGATCAGTGGCATGTTAGCAAAGACAGAACCGCCTGCTTCGGCCATCACGTGGGACACTACGGCTGGCAGCCAGCTGAAGTTAGCAGAACCGACACCCAGCAGGATACCTGCGATAGGCAGTACGGATACTGGCAGCATCAGCGATTTACCGACCTTTTGCAGGTTAGCAAATGCATTCTTAAACATAATTGAGAGTGCTCCTGAGTATTTGTGCTTTTTTTACGCTTTCACGCATTGGCCCGGGGGGAGTACCGTGCCGTGGACAGGACATCTAAGCGCCCTTTATTTATTACACAGAGTAAAATAATTCCCTCTGAGTTTGTTTGACGGCTATCACGTTTCAGCTTAAGGCGGTCGAAAAACTTTCAGTTATTTACAAAAAGCATGTCCGGATGTGTCCAAAAACACCTTCACCGCCCCAAATGAGGCGGTGAACTTTACTCGCTTTACTTATTAATTACGAGCCTAAAAAAAACAGGTGTATCAGACAGATTGCAGGCGGGCGGGGTCGATATGGAACAGCGTGGAGAAGTTTTCCGTCGTCACGCGGGCCAGCTCATCGATGCTGACGCCCTTCAGTACGGCCATGTACTCAGCCACATCTCTCGTCATAGCGGGCTGGTTCTCTTTACCGCGATGCGGTACCGGTGCCAGATACGGAGAATCTGTCTCCACCAGAATACGATCGAGCGGAACATAGCGTGCAGCATCACGCAGCTGCTCTGCGTTACGGAACGTCACGATCCCCGAAAACGAGATATAAAACCCTAAATCAAGCAGCTTACCCGCCGTTTCTCTGTCTTCTGTGAAACAGTGTAGTACGCCACCGCAATCCGTCACGTTTTCTTCCCGGAGGATCGCCAGGGTATCCGCACGCGCGTCGCGGGTGTGGACGATAACCGGCTTGTTCAGCTCGCGGCCAATGCGAATATGGTGACGGAAGGACTCCTGCTGACGCAGTTTGGTTTCCGGCGTGTAAAAATAGTCCAGCCCGGTCTCGCCCATCGCCACCACGCCCTCTTCTGCTGCCAGTCGGCGCAGATCCTCAACGTCGTATGCCTCATCCTGATTCAACGGGTGCACGCCGCAGGAGAACACCACGTTATCGCGAACGCCCACCAGCTCACGCATGGAGCGGTAGCCCGGCAGCGTGGTTGCCACCGCAAGACAGAATTTCACATCGCGGGCAGCGGCTTTTGCCAGCACGTCATCCACGTTTTTATGCAGGGATTGATAATCCAGGCCATCAAGATGGCAGTGTGAGTCGACTAAAAACATAATGTCTCTCTCAGAGATGGGAAACAGGCGGTATGACGCCGGGTTGCAGGTAATGTTCGATACGCAGTAGCTGGTCGGTCAGTAAAAGCTCGCGATTAAGTCCCGTCACGGTTAAAAGCTGTTCACGACTCTGGCAAATTTCATGGAGCATCGCGTGAAGAATCTTCCCTGAGAGGCGGTTCGCCAGCGTATTCATCAGCGGCCATGCATCCGGGTTAGTCAGAAGCGTTGCCCCTTGCTGGATTTTGAGTGCATCCAGCAGCAAGGAGGCCAGCCAGTGCAGACGCTCAACGGCCCGATCGCTGTTAAGCGCAGGCAGTAAACTTAGCCAGTCGTGACTGTTCAGTGAGGCATCCAGCGCCCGGCAGAGCGTTTCTCGTTCAGACCAGACGTCAGGCTGCAGTAATGCCAGCGCCGCAGCAGGCGCACCGCTGCTCAGGCGCAAGGCGGCCAGCGCGCTCTCAGGTGACGTTGTCACCTCTCGCTCCAGCCAGCTCAGCGCCCACGATTCCTGGGGGACCGCCAGGTGATGAAGACGACAACGGCTGCGCAACGTCGCCAGTAATCGCCCCGGGTCACGGCATGAGAGGAAAAACCACGTTTTTACCGGCGGCTCTTCCAGGGTTTTAAGCAGGGCGTTAGCCGCCGCCTCGGTGAGCAGCGTGGCGTCTTTAAGCCAGACCACTTTAGCCCCGCCCAGTCGCGCGTGTTCATACAATTTTTCACTGACTTCACGCACGGCATCAATACCGAGCGCGCTTTTGCCCTTCTCAGGCTCAAGGGTGTAGTAGTCAGGATGCGTGCCCGCCTGCATCAGCTGACAGCCACGGCATTTACCACAGCTCTTGTGCCCTTCCGGCTGCTGACACATCAGAAAACGGGTGATGGCATAAATCAACGCATCATCCCCCATCCCTGGCAATGCCTGAATCAGTAACGCATGATGCCCCCGACCCGCCTGATAGCTGCCGATCAGCTGTTCAAAGTGTGGGCGCAACCATGGATACCATTTCATGCCTGCTGCTCCTGCACCCACTGCGTAATGGTTTGCTGAATGTCACGCGTGACGTCGTCCAGAGACTGCGTCGCATCGATGGTACAAATTGATCTATCCTGTGCGGCCAGTTCAAGATAGCGCGCACGGGTGCGGTTAAAGAAATCAAACGACTCTTGTTCAATGCGGTCCAGCTCGCCGCGCGCGCGGGCACGCTTGAGACCCACTTCCGGAGTCACATCCAGATAGAGCGTCAGGTCGGGGCGAAAATCACCCAATACGGCATTACGCAGCGTGGCCAGCATTGTCTGGTCGATACCGCGTCCTCCGCCCTGATACGCCTGAGTCGACAGATCGTGACGGTCGCCGATCACCCACTTACCCTCGGCCAGGGCGGGTTTGATAACCGTCTCAACCAGCTGAACGCGCGCCGCGTAGAACATCAGCACTTCGGCTTTGTCAGTGATAACTTCGTCGCCGACGGATTTGATATCCAGCACCAGGCTGCGCAGCTTTTCAGCCAGTTGCGTGCCGCCCGGCTCGCGGGTAAATACCATGTCCGCCACGCCAAGCGCTTTGAGCGTATCCACCACCACGTTGCGGGCGGTGGTTTTACCCGCCCCCTCGAGTCCCTCAATGACAATGTATTTACTGCGCATTTTTTTCCTTAAGTGCCTTCAGATAGTCCTGAACAGAGCGATTGTGGCTGGCAAGGTTGGTGTTAAAGGTATGCCCCCCTTTTCCATCAGCCACAAAATAGAGATACGGTGTTTTGGCCGGATGCGCGGCGGCTTTGAGCGACGCTTCGCTCGGCGTGGCGATCGGGCCTGGCGGTAAACCGCTAATTACGTAGGTATTATACGCCGTTGGCGTCTCCAGATCTTTTCTTGAGATCTTGCCGGTATAGCTCTCGCCCATGCCATAGATAACGGTAGGGTCAGTTTGCAGACGCATGCCGATGCGCAGACGGTTGATAAATACTGACGCCACCCGCTCGCGCTCAGCAGCGACGGCCGTCTCTTTCTCAACGATCGAGGCCATGGTCACAAACTGGTTCGGATCGCTGTAAGGCAGCCCTTCCATTCGGCCTTCCCAGGCGGCATCCACGGCGGCGACCATTTTTTTGTGCGCCCGCTTCAGGATGGCCACATCGGTCGTGCCTGCCGTGTACATCCAGGTGTCTGGCCAGAACCAGCCTTCCACCCATTCGGGATGTTCAAGCTTCAGCGCGTCAGCCACCGTCTGATAGCTATCGTCTTTTAACGTATGTTTGATATACGGCGCGTCACGCAGCTGTTTGAGGTAATCGCTCAGGCGCATCCCTTCCACAAACCGCAGGGGGAACTGGGCTTCTTTTCCGCTTTCCAGCAGCTGCAGCATCTCTCTGACGGTCATTCCCGGCGTAAAGCGATAGGTACCGGCTTTGAAATGTGACAGCTCAGGCTCCACGCGCAATAGCCACTGAAATACCCGTGGACGATTGATAATCTTGTCGCCATAGAGCTGTTCCCCCAGCGCCTGACGGCCGGTTCCCGCTTTCAGGGTAAAGATCGTTTCGTCTTTAACCAGGATCTTGCTATCCGCCAGCTGGCGAACTTTCCATACGCCAGCTCCGCCAGCGACGCCCAGCGCAACGATGAGGATAAGGACAAAGCGCAACATTTTTTTCATGACTATCTGGTTTGCTCACATATCGGGGCTAAAAACTGAAACAGCTCGCGCGAAGACCAGCGTTGTTGGCCATACGCACGGACGGGTACAACAGGCATCAGCGCATTGCAGATGATGACTTCATCGGCAGCCTGTAGCGCGGCTGCTCCTGCGCTAACTTCGACAACGCGAAAGCCAGAGCGTGCCAGCTGTTGCAGACAAAACTGACGCATTAGCCCATTTACGCCAGCGTGCTCCAGCGACGGAGTGAACACCTCTTCCCCTTGCCGCCAGAGTAAATTAGCCGCACAGCATTCCGTAATGAACCCTTCGCTGTCAAGAACCAGCGCCTCATCGGCGTCCGTCTGTTCAAGATGAGTACGAATGAGCACCTGCTCCAGGCGATTGAGATGCTTAAGCCCGGCCAGCATCGGGTTTCGTCCCAGTCGTACTGGGCTCAGCGTCAGCGTGACGCCGTCTTCTCGCCAGCGAGAGTAATGCGTGGGATAAGCAGAAACGGAGAGAATACGCGTTGGGTTGAGACACGATGCGGCGCTGTAACCCCGGCCACCGCTACCGCGGCTGAGGATGACCTTGAGTACGCCGCTGTCCTTCCCGGTTGCCAGCTGGCACATTTCCTGGCGCAGTGTGTCCCAGTGCGTAAAGGGGATCATTAGCGTTTCACAGCCATGCTGCAGGCGTCGAATATGCGCCTCCAGCAGGCAGACATCGCCGTCCAGAATGCGCGCCGTCGTAAAGCAACCATCACCGAACTGTATCGCCCTGTCGCTGGCAGGCAGCGTGTCCTGCTCAAGGCCATTGATTAAAAACATGGTGGCTCCTTATGCGTGGGCGTTTAGTCTGGCAGGATGTTATGCAGCCGACAAGAAGATTAGGCTTAATAAAAAAGGCCCGGCAAGCGGACCTTTTTAAACGCTATCGGGACGTCTGGATCAGATCTTTTTGAAGATCAGAGAGCCGTTGGTGCCGCCGAAGCCGAAGGAGTTACACAGGGTGTACTCCATACCGCTAACCTGACGCGCTTCGTGAGGAACGAAGTCCAGATCGCAACCTTCATCCGGGTTATCCAGGTTGATGGTTGGCGGTACAGCCTGATCGCGCAGCGCAAGGATGGAGTAGATTGACTCTACTGCACCCGCCGCACCCAGCAGGTGACCGGTCATGGACTTCGTGGAGCTCACCATTACGCGGCTGGCAGATTCGCCGAAGATAGACTTAACCGCCTGAGCTTCAGCTTTATCGCCTGCAGGCGTAGAAGTGCCGTGCGCGTTCACGTAGCCAATTTGTGCTGGGGTAATTCCCGCATCACGAATCGCGTTTTCCATCGCCAGCGCAGCACCCGCGCCGTTCTCAGGAGGAGACGTCATGTGGTAAGCATCGCTGCTCATGCCGAAACCAACGATTTCAGCATAAATTTTCGCACCGCGTTTTTTCGCGTGTTCGTACTCTTCCAGTACGATCATGCCCGCCCCGTCGCCCAGCACAAAGCCGTCACGGTCTTTATCCCACGGACGGCTCGCCGCCTGCGGGTTATCATTACGGGTAGACAGCGCACGCGCCGCACCAAAACCGCCGACACCCAGCGGGGTACTGGCTTTTTCAGCGCCGCCCGCAACCATAGCATCTGCATCGCCGTACGCAATAATGCGCGCGGCCTGGCCGATGTTATGTACGCCAGACGTACAGGCGGTCGCAATAGAAATGCTTGGCCCACGCAGGCCGAACATGATGGTCAGGTGACCCGCCACCATGTTAACAATCGTGGACGGAACGAAGAACGGGCTGATCTTACGCGGGCCGCCATTCATCAGAGATGTATGGTTTTCCTCGATCAGGCCAAGACCGCCAATCCCGGAGCCGATAGCGGCGCCGATACGGGTTGCGTTCTCTTCCGTAATCTCAAGGCCAGAATCCTGCATGGCCTGAACGCCAGCGACAATTCCATATTGAATGAAGGCATCCATCTTGCGCTGTTCTTTGCGCGAGATGATCTCTTCACAGTTAAAATCCTTTACTAAGCCAGCAAATTTCGTTGCATAGGCGCTAGTATCGAAATGGTCGATTAGGCTGATGCCGCTCTGACCGGCAAGGAGAGCTTTCCAGGTGGACTCTACGGTATTGCCGACAGGAGACAACATGCCAAGTCCGGTCACAACTACACGACGCTTAGACACGTTTGTCCTCCAGGGAGGGATAAAAAAAGAGATTCGTGGGACTAAAAAAGATAAAACTCAGGCGGTCGAATGACCGCCTGGAGATGTTCACTTACGCCTGGTGACCGTTGATGTAATCAATGGCAGCCTGAACGGTGGTGATCTTCTCAGCTTCTTCGTCCGGAATCTCAGTATCAAACTCTTCTTCCAGAGCCATTACCAGCTCAACGGTGTCAAGAGAATCTGCGCCCAGGTCTTCAACGAAGGAAGCGGAGTTCACAACTTCTTCCTGCTTAACGCCCAGCTGTTCGCCGATAATTTTCTTAACGCGTTCTTCGATAGTGCTCATACTCTTAAATTTCCTATCAAAACTCGCTTTCGCGATGGTTTTCGTAGTGTATAAAATGTTGAAAAATTTGCAACTAAATCCCGGCAGTTCGTACCACGATTTTACGTTATTTTGAGGCCATTCGCCCTAATAACGCAAATATTTTTCATCGTGATTAAACCATATACATCCCGCCGTTGACGTGGAGGGTCTCACCAGTGATGTAACCCGCTTCGTCAGAGGCTAAAAATGCAACCGCACTGGCGATTTCTTTAGGGTCGCCAAGACGACCCGCCGGAACTGCCGCCAGCGTACCCGCACGCTGCTCATCAGTCAGCGCACGCGTCATGTCCGTTTCAATAAAGCCCGGAGCAACAACGTTTACCGTAATACCGCGGGACGCAACTTCACGCGCCAGCGACTTACTGAAACCAATCAGGCCTGCTTTCGCCGCAGCGTAGTTAGCCTGACCAGCATTTCCCATGGTACCAACCACAGAACCGACAGTGATAATACGACCATGACGCTTTTTCATCATAGCGCGCATTACCGCTTTTGACAGACGGAATACAGATGACAGGTTGGTTTCGATGATATCGTTCCACTCGTCGTCTTTCATTCGCATTAACAGGTTATCGCGAGTGATCCCGGCATTGTTTACCAGAATATCCACTTCGCCAAACTCTGCGCGAATATTTTCCAGAACAGATTCGATAGATGCAGGTTCGGTCACATTCAGTACCAGACCTTTACCGTTCGCACCCAGATACTCGCTGATGGCCTGAGCGCCATTCTCGCTGGTTGCTGTACCAATCACTTTCGCGCCGCGCGCAACCAGTGTTTCAGCAATTGCACGCCCGATACCGCGGCTTGCGCCGGTAACCAGTGCGATTTTTCCTTCAAAACTCATGGTATTCCTCTTTTATTGCGAGAGTGCCGCTGACATCGCTTCCGGCTCGTTAATCGCCGTGGCTGTCAGGGTGTCAACAATACGTTTTGTCAGACCGGTGAGGACTTTACCTGGGCCGACTTCATACAGATGCTCAACGCCCTCCGCTGCCATAAACTCAACGGTTTTGGTCCACTGTACCGGGCTGTAGAGCTGGCGAACCAGTGCGTCACGGATAGCTTCCGGCGTGGTTTCGCATTTCACATCGACGTTGTTCACAACGGAAATCGTCGGTGCGTTAAACGTAATTTTTTCGAGCTCAACTGCCAGTTTCGCAGCAGCAGGCTTCATCAGCGCACAGTGAGACGGCACGCTGACCGGCAGCGGCAGCGCACGCTTAGCACCGGCTGCTTTACAGGCCGCACCCGCACGTTCAACCGCTTCTTTATGACCGGCGATAACGACCTGGCCAGGCGAGTTGAAGTTGACCGGAGAGACAACCTGGCCTTCAGCAGATTCTTCACACGCTTTTGCAATTGCAGCATCATCCAGACCGATGATGGCAGACATGCCGCCCGTGCCTTCAGGCACCGCTTCCTGCATGAACTTACCGCGCAGTTCAACCAGACGTACCGCGTCAGCAAACGCGATCACGCCGGCACACACCAGCGCAGAGTATTCACCCAGGCTATGACCCGCGAGCAGCGCTGGCGCTTTACCGCCCTGCTGCTGCCAGACGCGCCACAGCGCAACGGACGCGGTCAGCAGCGCTGGCTGGGTCTGCCAGGTTTTGTTCAGTTCTTCGGCCGGACCCTGCTGGGTCAGCGCCCATAAATCATAACCCAGTGCATCAGAAGCTTCACGGAAAGTCTCTTCAATTACCGGGTAGTTTGCTGCCATTTCAGACAACATCCCAACCGTTTGAGAGCCCTGGCCCGGGAACACAAAAGCAAATTGCGTCATTTTTTATTCCTTATCCTAGAAACGAACCAGCGCGGAACCCCAGGTGAACCCGCCACCGAAGGCTTCAAGCAAGACCAGCTGGCCCCGTTTGATTCGTCCATCGCGTACCGCTTCATCAAATGCGCACGGTACCGACGCCGCAGAGGTGTTGCCGTGACGATCCAGCGTCACCACAACGTTATCCATCGACATGCCGAGCTTTTTCGCGGTCGCGCTGATGATACGCAGGTTCGCCTGATGCGGCACCAGCCAGTCGAGCGCGGAGCGCTCAAGGTTATTTGCTTCCAGCGTTTCATCAACGATGTGTGCAAGCTCAGTCACCGCCACCTTGAACACCTCGTTCCCTGCCATAGTCAGGTAAATCGAGTTGTCCGGATTAACGCGATCGGCGTTAGGCAGAGTCAACAGTTCGCCGTAGCTGCCATCAGCATGCAGATGCGTCGAGATGATACCCGGCTCTTCGGACTGCCCCAGCAGCACCGCGCCCGCGCCATCACCAAAAATAATGATCGTTCCGCGATCGGTTGGATCGCAGGTGCGCGCCAGCACGTCAGCACCGATCACCAGCGCATATTTAACGGCACCGGATTTCACGTACTGATCGGCAACGCTCAGCGCATAGGTGAAGCCTGCGCACGCGGCAGCGACGTCAAACGCCGGACAGCCCTTAATGCCGAGCATATTCTGCACCTGGCACGCCGCGCTTGGGAAAGCATGCGTGGCAGACGTCGTGGCGACCACGATCAAACCAATCTGTTCTTTATCAATGCCCGCCATTTCGATAGCACGCTGTGCGGCTTCGTAACCCATGGTCGAGACGGTTTCGTCTGGCGCGGCAATACGACGTTCACGGATACCTGTGCGCGTGACAATCCACTCGTCAGACGTATCTACCATTTTTTCCAGATCGGCGTTGGTACGCACTTGTTTTGGCAGGTAGCTGCCGGTACCTAAAATCTTCGTATACATGTACGCTCAGTCACTTTTAGCTAATACAGATTCCAGGCGAGCGGCAATCCGCTGAGGGACTTGTCGCTGCACCGCCTGCACTGCCTGTTCAATCGCGACAGCAAATGCTCGCTGATTGGCGGCGCCATGACTCTTAATCACGATGCCGCGCAATCCTAACAG
The DNA here is from genome assembly GCF_043974075.1 of Enterobacter sp. ECC-019. Classification (NCBI taxonomy): domain Bacteria; kingdom Pseudomonadati; phylum Pseudomonadota; class Gammaproteobacteria; order Enterobacterales; family Enterobacteriaceae; genus Enterobacter; species Enterobacter sp. ECC-019. Next base: position 2,482,270 of record NZ_CP143759.1, on the reverse strand, counting down.
ACAGGCGCCATTATACTGGTCGGGGTTGAGGTGACTGAATCGCCGCGTCAGGCTCTTTTGTAACCAACGCTTCAATAAAATTAGCCACCAGGCGCTTTTTTTGCCTTCTCCCTGAGATTTCAGCAGAGAAAGAAACATGCGCACGACCCCTTCCATGGTCTTCAACGTTACGTTTCCAGTGAAGCCATCGCACACCAGAACATCCGTTTTACCCGTCAACAACTCATTGGCTTCGAGATAACCAATATAGTTGATGGAGGGAACCTGTTTGAGCAATTCAGCCGCTTCGCGAATGCTGTCCAGGCCTTTGGTCTCTTCTTCACCAATGTTCAGTAACGCAACACGGGGAGTGTTGATCCCGACGACTTCTTCTGCCAGCACCGATCCCATCACGGCAAACTGAGCCAGCATAGTACTATCACAGTCGACGTTAGCGCCCAAATCGAGCACCACCGTTTTGCCCTTCTGCTGATGCGGTAACACCGTCACCAGCGCCGGACGCTCAATACCTTCAATAGGTTTGAGCAGTAATTTCGACAGCCCCATCAGCGCACCGGTATTCCCCGCGCTAACGCAAGCCTGGGCTCGCCCTTCTTTCACCAACTCCAGCGCTATCCGCATAGAGCTGCCACGACTATTGCGAATAGCCTGCGAGGGTCGGGCATCACTGGCAATAACTGACTGCGCAGGAATAATCTGCAGACGCGAACGTTGTTCAAAGTCAGCTTTTGCGAGTAATGGCGTGATTGCGTCGGGATTGCCGACTAAAAGAAGTGTGAGTTGCGAATTAGAATTCAGTGCCTGCAATGCTGCAGGCACTGTCACGGAAGGGCCAAAATCTCCCCCCATGACATCTAACGCCAGGGTTAGACGTGTCAAGGTATCGTCGCAGCCTGGTTCGGTAAATTCCCCGTTTGCACGGGGAAATCCTCACTAAGCCTAATCACGCTTGCGCGTGATTACTTAGTGATAACCTTGCGGCCGCGGTAGAAACCGTCAGCGGTGATGTGGTGACGCAGGTGTTTCTCACCAGAAGTCTTGTCTACAGACAGGCTGGTAACTGCGGTCAGCGCGTCATGGGAACGACGCATGCCACGTTTGGAACGGGTTGGTTTATTCTGTTGTACGGCCATGGACCTTACTCCTCAATTACTTACGCTTTAAGCTGGCTAATACGGCAAATGGGTTTGGTTTTTGCGCTTCATCAGGCAGTTCCCCAAAGACCATGTCCGCCTCGGACACTTCACAGTGTTCAGAATCATGCACCGGAACCACTGGCAAGGTGAGGATGATTTCATCTTCAACCAGAGCCAGAAGATCGATTTCACCGAATTCGTTAACCTCAATCGGCTCATACGCTTCCGGGAGTGCTTCAGCCTGTTCGTCAGAACGAACCGGACTGAAACAATACGTTGTGTGAACATGCTGTACAAACGGTTTCCCGCAACGCTGACACTCGAGCGTTACCGTCACCTTTGCATCACCGGTTAAAACGGCGAGACGCTGGTTGTCGATAGCGAACGACATGGAGCATTCTACATCACTGTCCACACTGACTACGGATTCGGCAATACGCTCAGCCTGATCGGAAGTATAGATACCTTCGTAATCGAGGCGTTTTTGAGCCGTACGAACCGGATCAAGAGTCAGGGGTAATTTTACCTTTTGCATAGGGCGCGCATATTAACTTTGTAACGTCATAGAGTCAAAGAAAAAGGCAACCAGAGCTGCCTTTTGCCAATTATTCGCACACATTGCGGCCTGTAGTTTAAAATGGCTGGCATCGATACGCTATATCTGGTGATAAAAATATGCCAAATCTCGTCCTTGCTTCCACTTCTCCCTACCGCCGAACGCTGCTGGAAAAGCTCGGGATCCCGTTTGAATGCGCCGCGCCAGAGGTTGATGAGACGCCACAGCCGGGCGAGTCACCGCGTCATCTGGTGACACGTCTTGCTAAGGAGAAAGCGCAGTCGCTGGCCGCACGCTATCCTTCACATTTGATTATAGGCTCCGATCAAGTTTGCGTGCTGGACGGCGAAATCACCGGCAAGCCCCATACGGAGGAGAACGCCTGCCAGCAGCTTCTGCGTGCGCGAGGCACGATCGTGACCTTTTATACGGGCCTGGCGCTCTATAACTCCGCCACCGGTCATCTGCAAACGGAGTGCGAGCCGTTCGATGTGCACTTCCGCCATCTCAGCGAGCAAGAGATCATGGATTATGTGCGCCGTGAGCGACCGCTGAACTGTGCGGGGAGTTTTAAAAGTGAAGGCTTAGGGATTGCGTTGTTCGACAAGCTGGACGGTCGCGATCCCAACACGCTGGTGGGGTTACCGCTGATTGCCTTGTGTCAGATGTTAAGACGAGAAGAGTGTAATCCGCTGACCATGTGACTTTTGCCCAGCGGCGCTTCGCTTGCATGGGCCCACGGGTTTCGTAGGCCGGGTAAGTGCAGCGCCACCCGCCACATAATCAGCCGCGCAGAACTTTAAGACAGCGTTTCAACTGCTCATCTAGCGGCGCTTCAATACGGATGACTTCCCCCGTATTAGGATGGGTAAACTTCAGCGCTGCCGCATGCAGGAACAGACGCGACAGCCCCGTCCCCGCCAGCTGCTTATCAAACTCGCGGTCGCCATAGCGGTCATCAAAGGCGATTGGGTGCCCTGCAAACTGCGTATGCACGCGGATCTGGTGGGTACGACCGGTCACAGGACTGCAGCGCACCAGCGTGGCAAACTCATAGCGCTCTTCAACTTTAAAGCGCGTCTCAGACGGTTTCCCTTCCTGGCTCACGCGGACAATGCGTTCGCCGCTTTGCAGAATGTTCTTCAGCAGCGGCGCCTGCACCACTTTTACATGAGACTGCCACTGACCGCGAACCAGCGCCAGGTAGTCTTTCTGCATCCCTTTTTCTCGCAGCTGTTCATGCAGCGAACGCAGCGCAGAGCGCTTTTTCGCTACCAGCAGTACGCCAGAGGTGTCACGGTCAAGACGGTGCACCAGCTCAAGGAAGCGCGCTTCCGGGCGCAGGGCACGCAGCCCTTCAATCACGCCGAAGCTCAGACCGCTACCGCCATGGACAGCCGTTCCTGACGGTTTATTGAGCACCAGAATGTGGTCATCTTCGTAAAGGATCACATCACTTAAGGCCGCCACTTTCTGTAGCTTCGGTGAAACGGTCTCTTCTTCACGTTCCGCAACGCGCACCGGCGGAATACGCACTTCATCGCCCGCCTCGAGTTTGTACTCGGGCTTCACGCGTTTTTTGTTAACCCGCACCTCGCCCTTACGCAGGATGCGGTAAATCATGCTCTTTGGCACACCTTTCAACTGGGTGCGCAAAAAGTTATCGATACGTTGCCCCGCGTCATCTTCGGCGATAGCAACCATTTTTACGGCTGGAGTCTCTGTTTTCATGGTTGGCGATTCTAAATATCGTCAGCCATTAGCGCCACTCATTTTTCTATGCTTATATTTACTTTTATCCGGCCAGCTCCCCGTTTCGCGCAACCGATTTGGTGGTTATTAAACCAATCGCCATTCTGAAGTGAAGAAACTGTGAGTAACCGGGTGATAATTGGTAAAAGTCATCTTGCTATAACCCGGCGAGCAGTGGAATAATGAGGCTGTTTTCCGTGTTAAATCCTGGTTAAGTAAGGATGTTGACGGAATGACCAATTTTGTCTGACCGATCATCAACGCAGCAATGGCGTAAGACGTATTGATCTTTCAGGCAGTTAGCGGGCTGCGGGTTGCAGTACTTCCCGGTATAAGGATTGTTCTCTGGAGAGTTCTACCCAGGCAATTCCCCTGATAATTGCGCTGTGTTTCCGTATGAAACACAGGCAACCGACACTCTGCGCCTCTTAAGCGAGCGACAACCGTGAGGTTGGCGACGTGAACAGACACGAGGCCATCGGTTCATACCCCGGAAAGCGTCACCTTGCCCGCAGCTTTGTCGTCAATGTAAGAATAACGAGTAAGTTACGATGAAAAGAATGTTAATCAACGCAACTCAGCAAGAAGAGTTGCGTGTCGCCCTTGTGGATGGGCAGCGCCTGTACGATCTGGATATCGAAAGTCCTGGACACGAACAGAAAAAAGCGAACATTTACAAAGGTAAAATCACCCGCATTGAACCAAGCCTTGAAGCTGCATTTGTCGATTACGGTGCTGAGCGTCATGGTTTCCTCCCTCTGAAAGAAATCGCCCGCGAATATTTCCCCGCAAACTACAACGCCCATGGCCGCCCAAACATCAAAGATGTTCTGCGTGAAGGTCAGGAAGTTATCGTTCAGATTGATAAAGAAGAGCGTGGCAACAAAGGTGCCGCACTGACCACCTTTATCAGCCTGGCAGGGAGCTATCTGGTTCTGATGCCTAACAACCCGCGTGCGGGTGGCATCTCTCGCCGTATCGAAGGTGATGACCGTACCGAACTGAAAGAAGCGCTGGCAAGCCTCGAACTGCCTGATGGCATGGGGCTTATCGTGCGTACCGCAGGCGTTGGCAAATCCGCCGAAGCGCTGCAGTGGGACCTGAGCTTCCGTCTGAAGCACTGGGAAGCCATTCAGAAAGCTGCGGAAAGCCGCCCTGCTCCGTTCCTGATCCACCAGGAAAGCAACGTTATCGTGCGTGCCTTCCGTGATTACCTGCGTCAGGACATCGGTGAGATTCTTATCGATAACCCGAAAGTGCTTGAGCTGGCGCGCCAGCACATCGCCGCGCTGGGTCGTCCGGATTTCACCAGCAAAATTAAACTGTACACCGGTGAAATCCCGCTGTTCAGCCACTATCAGATCGAATCCCAGATTGAATCCGCCTTCCAGCGTGAAGTGCGTCTGCCTTCCGGCGGTTCTATCGTTATCGATACCACTGAAGCGCTGACCGCTATCGACATCAACTCTGCGCGCGCAACGCGCGGTGGCGATATCGAAGAGACCGCCTACAACACTAACCTCGAAGCCGCTGATGAAATCGCCCGCCAACTCCGCCTGCGCGACCTGGGTGGTCTGATTGTTATCGACTTCATCGACATGACCCCTGTTCGCCACCAGCGTGCGGTTGAAAACCGTCTGCGCGAAGCGGTGCGTCAGGACAGGGCACGTATCCAGATTAGCCATATCTCACGCTTTGGCCTGCTGGAGATGTCCCGTCAGCGTCTGAGCCCGTCTCTCGGTGAGTCCAGCCATCACGTTTGTCCGCGCTGCTCCGGCACCGGTACCGTGCGTGATAACGAATCTCTGTCTCTCTCTATCCTGCGTCTGATTGAAGAAGAAGCGCTGAAAGAGAACACCAAAGAGGTTCACGCCATTGTGCCGGTGCCCGTTGCCTCTTACCTGCTTAACGAAAAACGTGCAGCGGTAAGTGCGATCGAAGCGCGTCAGGGCGGCGTTCGCTGCATCATCGTGCCAAACGACCAGATGCAGACCCCACACTATCACGTGCTGCGTGTGCGTAAGGGCGAAGAGACGACCACCCTCAGCTACCTGCTGCCGAAGCTGCATGAAGAAGAGATGGCCCTGCCATCCGATGAAGAGCCTGCCGAGCGCAAACTGCCAGAGCAGCCTGCGTTAGCGACCTTCATCATGCCAGAAGCGCCACCGGAAGCCGCTCTGGAAAAACCTGCTGCCAAACCTGAAGCGCAGAAACCAGAAGCAGCTGCAGCGAAAGCCCAGCCGGCACAGCCGGGTCTGCTGAGCCGCTTCTTTGGCGCGCTGAAGAAGATGTTTGCTGAAGAAGAAGTTCAGCCAGAGCAGCCGAAAGAAGAGCCTAAAGCGGCCAAACCGGAGCGTCAGCAGGACCGTCGCAAGCGTCAAAACAACCGCCGCGATCGTAACGACCGCAGCGATCGTAATGACCGCAGCGAGCGTCGTGACAATCGCTCTGACAATGGCGAAGGCCGTGAGCAACGCGAAGACAACCGCCGCAACCGTCGCGAGAAACAACAGCCGAATGTTGAAGATCGTGAAATTCGCCAGCAGGCGGGCGATGAGTCTGAGAAGAGCAAACAGCGTGATGACCAGCAGCCGCGCCGTGAACGCAGCCGTCGTCGTAACGACGAGAAGCGTCAGGCACAGCAGGAAGTCAAAAACCTGAACCGCGAAGAGCCTGTTGAACAGCAGGACGGCGAGCAGGAAGAACGTACCCAGGTAATGCCGCGTCGTAAGCAGCGCCAGCTTGCTCAGAAAGTTCGCTTCGCCTCTGAAGTAACCGAAGAGTCAGCCATTGTTGCGGTTGAAAACAGCGAGAGCACAACCGGTACGCAGCTGGCGAAAGTTGATCTGCCAGCGGTCGTTGAAAACAACGTTGAGCAAGATGATAACGGTGAAAACCGTGATAACGCCGGTATGCCGCGCCGTTCACGCCGTTCTCCACGTCATCTGCGCGTCAGCGGTCAGCGCCGTCGTCGCTATCGTGACGAGCGTTACCCGACTCAGTCGCCAATGCCCCTGACCATTGCCTGTGCTTCACCAGAAATGGCCTCCGGTAAGGTCTGGATCCGCTACCCGGTTGCTCGCCCGGAGCAGGTTGTTGAAGAACAGCCTGTAACCGAAGAGGTGATTGCACCCGCAGCTGCGGTAGAAGACGTCGTGACTGAAGCGGCAACCGTGGTTGAACCTCAGGTTGTTGAAACGGAAGCACCTCACGCAGTGGAAGTTGAAACCACTCATCCAGAAGTGATTGCCGCGCCGGTTGATGCCGCACCGCAGCTTATCGCCGAAGAAGATGCCGTGGTGGCTGAGGAAGTCGCTGAAGAGGCTGAACCTGTAGCCGCAGTGGAAGACACCGCTGAAACCCTCGTTGAAACCACCACTGAAGAAGTCGTTCAGGACGTTGAGATTCAGGTTGAACCGGTTATCGAAGAAGCGAAAGCGCCTGAGGTGAAACCTGAGCCGGTTGTTTCTGCGCCAGCCGCTGCCCACGTGGCGACAGCACCAATGACGCGCGCCCCGGCGCCGGATTACGTGCCAGAATCCCCGCGTCACAGTGACTGGGTACGTCCGGAGTTCAACTTCGACGGTAAAGGCGCTGCAGGCGGCCACAGTGCAACGCATCAGGCGACTGCACCGGCAACGCGTCCGCAGTCTGTCGAATAACAACGCTGAAAGTAAAAAGCCGACCTTAGGGTCGGCTTTTTTTATGGCTGCTGCACGGGCTTTCTCATCCCGGTGACCTCCGGCATGACCTGCCGCATCAACTCCAGAAAACGCCGCAAGCGTGCCGGATAATAACGGGACCAGGGATAAACCAGATGCACCGGTAACGCCGCTGGCTGCCAGTCTGGCAGCAAATGCACCAGCCGCCCTTCCCGAATATCATCCTGTACCGTCCAGCTGGATACTACCGCCACGCCAAGGCCGGTGAGCACCGTATTGCGTGCGACATACAGGCTATCGGTGCTGAGGCGTGGGGTAATCGCCACTCGCGCGGTGGCAGGTGATGCATCGTGAAAAAGCTCCACATGGCGCTGGTAGAAAGAGCTAATCGCTATCCAGGGAAACTGCTGCAAATTCTCCGGCGTGGTAACCGTTGGAAAACGGGCCAGCAGTGCCGGAGAAGCCACCACCGAGCGCGGCACTTCCGCCAGCAGCACGGATACGGTCGCCGGATCGACTTCCACGCCCACCCGAATAGCACAGTCAAGGTTGTCGCCGAGGAAGTCCGCCGACCGATCGTTGAGCATCCACTCAATCGAAAGCTGCGGGTAGCGTTGCAAAAATTCGGTTACGGGTTTCAGAAGCTGGTCCTGACCAAACGCGTGGGGTGCCCGCACCCGCAACACGCCTACAGGCTCATCTTCCGTCTGCCCCACCTCATCTTCCAGCGCCAGCCAGCTGTCAATCACCCGACGGGCGTGCTGATAGCAGCGTTCGCCGTCATCCGTCAGTCGCGTTGTATGGGTGGTGCGCAATATCAGGCGCACGCCCAGCATGGTCTCCAGCGACTGTAACCGTCTGCTCACCGTGGCCTGGGTGGTGGCCAACTGCCGAGCCGCCGCAGAGAGGGAACCCGCCTCCACTATACGGACAAAGGTCCGCATTAACTCCACCCTGTCTATACGCTCAGCTCTTTTCATCTCATTTTTACTTATACGTTCAACGTATAAGCGTTTTACCACCGGGACCGCTACCGTCGCAAGGCATACTGATAAAAAATAGCCTCACACGACGAATGAGGAACATCTTATGAACACAACAACCGCCGCCCATGCCGTGAGCCGCTGGGTAATCTTAATGCTGGCGATAGGTGCAGGTTTCAGCGTGGCATCTATCTATTATGCCCAGCCTCTGCTGCCGCTGATGGGCGCAGACCTTCACCTGAGTATCGAAGGAATGGGCCTGGTCCCGACGCTCACCCAGGCGGGATATGCCCTGGGGATCCTGTTCCTGCTACCGCTCGGCGATCGCCACGACCGCAGGACGTTAATCCTGATAAAGAGTGCGGCGCTGGCGCTGTTTCTTCTCGGCTGTAGCCTGACCGGGCAGATCCATTCTCTGCTGCTGGCAAGCCTGCTCATCGGCATGGCCGCCACCATAGCACAGGATATCGTCCCTGCCGCGGCCATCCTTGCGCCGGAAGGTAAACAGGGGAAAACCGTGGGCACGGTAATGACCGGGCTGCTGATGGGTATCTTATTATCAAGAACCGTGAGCGGCGTGGTGGGCGAAGCGTTTGGCTGGCGCGTCATGTACCAGCTGGCGGCGGCGAGCATTGCGTTCATCGGGGTGATGATGTGGTTTGTGCTTCCCCGTTTTGCCATTCACTCCACGCTGAGCTACCCCGCGCTGATGCGCTCAATGGAACATCTGTGGCGTCGCTATCCGGCGCTGCGCCGTGCGGCGCTGGCTCAGGGCTTCCTGTCGATTGCCTTTAGCGCCTTCTGGTCTACGCTTGCGGTCATGCTGCTGGAACGCTATCACCTGGGCAGTGCCGTCGCGGGGGGCTTTGGTATTGCTGGTGCCGCCGGCGCGTTAGCTGCCCCGCTGGCAGGAGGTCTGGCGGACAAACTCGGCGCAGGAAAAGTCACGCAGCTTGGTGCAGTTCTTGTAACCGTCTCATTCGCCCTGATGTTCCTGATGCCCGCGTTGGGCGTTCATGGACAGCTGATGCTGATCGCCGTCTCTGCCGTCGGGTTCGACCTGGGCCTGCAGTCCAGCCTGGTCGCTCACCAGAACCTGGTATACAGTCTTGAACCGCAGGCGCGGGGTCGTCTCAATGCCCTGCTCTTTACGGTGGTCTTTATCGGGATGGCGCTGGGTTCCGCGTTAGGCAGCAATATCTACTCGCTGGCTGGCTGGACGGGCGTGGTCGCGCTGGCGACAGTCTGTGGGGTCATTGCGCTGGCAATCCGTCTGATAGAAAGCGCACGAGTCGCCTCCGCACCGGCGGAAGTTGCATAAAAAAAAATGCCCAATCCAGACGGATTGGGCAGTAAAACATGCCCAGTTTCAAGACATGCTCTAAGAGGTCAAGATGTTATTTGTTCAGCTGGAACAGAGACATGCCCTGCATATCGCTAAACGCTTTATAAGACGCCTGCAAGGCCGCCTGCTGCATGGTGTAAGAAGAAATCGCTTCGTTCCAGTCAACATCCACCAGGTCACTCATCTGCTTGGTCTGACCCAGCGCGCGGTCATCACCCAGCGTATCGAGTTTTTCCAGCTCGTTCATCTTGGTTCCCACATCCGCAACGACCGTCAGGACGTTGTTCTGGGAGTTTTTAATGCCGATTTGCGCATTGGTAATCACCTGGTTTTGCGCCGTTGCGGCAGCCGGATCGTTCTCAATCGGTGTCTTCAGCGACGCAATGGCAGAATCCAGGATTTTGAACATGTTGGTCTGGCCATATCCACCGCCCGGCAGCTGTTCCGCATTACTGGTAATGCTTTCGAAAATTTGCTGTCCGGTATGGCTAATGGTCATATTTCGCGCCGTATCAACCTGTTGCGTGATGGCCTCCGCGCCGCCGTTGTAATCCCCGGTCGCGGCATCAAACGGTGCGCTCTCGGTTTTGTATCCCGCAAAGATAAAGCGACCATTACCATCCGTCGTATTGGCCAGGTTCATCAGCTGATCGCGGATCCCCTGAATATCGGTTGCCAGAGACAGACGGTCGTCATCGCTTAATGTGCCATTCGACGCGTAAACTAACTTCTCGCGCACGCTTGAGATCGCGGTGTTCACCTGAGTTAACACGTTATCTTCCAGCGAGACCTTCTGCGTTGCAAAGGTACGCGCGAGTGCAAACTGGCTGTTTTGCGACTGAGATTGTGACAGAACGATGGCCTGCGACGCGGCGATAGGATCGTCCGAAGGACGATTGACGCGCTTACCAGTGGACATTTGCTCACCGTAGCTCAACCATCTGCTCTGGGAATCGGTGATCCCACGCATGTTCTGCTCATACATCATCTGGGTGCTAATACGCATTGTTCACCTCAACCTTAACGAATGTTGATAATTGCATCGAAGAGCGTACTGGCAGTTTGTAATACCTGGGCATTGGCCAGGTAATACTGCTGATAACGCTGCAAATTGCCATACTCTTCGTCGAGGTTTACCCCAGAGATGGTCTGCTGCTGCTTGATTAGCTGTGTTTCCACATTGGCTTTCGTCTGGCTACTCACTTTCAGTGACGCCGTTGAGCTACCGACGGTACTGACGAGAGAGGCATACGCATCGTTGAAGGTTTTATTCCCCCCCACCACTTTGCCGTTTTGCAGATCGAGCAGTTTCTGTCCGTTACGGTTGTCACTTTCGCCGCCGTTCTGCACCGATGCCATCGCCAGTTTGGACTCGTCGCTGATCGCGAGATCCATGTTCATGATGACGTTGGAAACAGGCTTCACGGTGAAACTGTCTTTGGTATTTGCCGTGCCGCTGACGTTGACGTTAAGACCATCAAACGACAGATTACCGCTGGCATCCGGGCTCATCGTAAAGCTGGTTTTGTCTGATGTGCGGGTAACTGTCCAGTCAGTGCCGTTAAACTGCAGCTTATAGTCTGTCGCCTGAACCTGTTTACTGTCCGCCACGGAGGCCGTGACAACGGCCGAGCCGCCGTTCTTGCTGTTGGACAGGACCGCCGGAGAACCAAAGTTGAACAGCTTACCGCCCGCATCACCGTTTGCATCAAAACCGGCTTCATGCTGCGTGTTCATCGCATCGGCAAAGGCCAGCGCCATCTGATTCAGAGTGTTACGCGCTTTATCCAGGTCTTCCGTGCGGAAGGTCAGTAAACCGCCCAAAGAACCGGTGGTGATAAATTTCTCGGGGATCTCGACATTACCCGCCACGTCATCGACATAGGCTACGGTGGTACGAGCCGGATCGGCACTCGACTTCACGGCAGCCAGCTGGTTGGCTTTACTGCCCTGAACCAGGCTGTAACCGTTACCGAAAGAGATGTTAAACGTACCGCTATCCTGAACAGACACTTCCACGCCCACGATTTTGTTCAGCTCGTTGACGAGCTGATCGCGCTGGTCAAGCAGATCGTTAGGCGATGCGCCCGCACCGACGCCGGTCAGACGGGAAATCTGATCGTTCAGGTTCGCAATCTGTTTGGCATAGTTGTTGATCTGGGAAACGCTGGTCCCAATCGCGGTATTGACCTGCGTATCCTGGTCACGAAGATATTGATCGTTGGTTTTGAACTGATTGACCAGACCACCCGCTTTACCCAGCACCGTCTGACGTGCAGCCGGATCTTCCGCGTTGCTCACCAGCGTTTGCAGACTTTTGAAGAAGTCCTGCAGGGTGGTGGAGAGCGAGTTGGTGGTATCGGAGAGCACATCATCAATTTTTGACATCTGCTGATAGCGCGTCGTCAAACCGCTGCTCTGCGTCTGCGCGGCGCGCAGCTGGTTGGTGATGAAGGCGTCATACTCACGCTGGACACCGGAGACATAAACCCCGTTACCCACCCAGCCACCGCCGGTCAGCGTGCTGTTAGATGCGCCCAGCACCGTGGTCTGGCGGGTGTAACCTGCCACGTTATAGCTTGAAATATTATTACTGACGGTATTGAGTGCCGACTGCGCAGCACTGAGGCCACTCATGGCGCTGTTAATCAAACTGGACATGGGGGTTCCTTTTATACGTTCAGACACGAGTCCTGATGAAGGTTATCGGCAACCTCCACCGGGACTTGAGAACTTTCAGAACAGATTTTCAATATCTGTGCTATAGGCTTTGCTGACCTTCTCGCCCATGGATTTCAGTTGCTGGATCATGCTGGTGAGCTTACGTGCATAGTTCGGGTCAGTCGCGTAGCCCGCGTTTTGTAGCGCCTGAGCCCCCTGCTCCGCCGTCGCCGCCTGCGTAACGGCGGTATACCGCGGATTTCGGCTCAGCAGGCCGACATAATCGGACAATGCTTCCAGATAAGAGCTGTAGACGCGGAATTTTGCTTTGACCTTCACCGCCGCACCGTTCTCGTATTCGGTGGTCGTGATCTCCGTTGTCGGCCCCTTCCAGCTGGAGGTGGCCTTCACGCCGAAGATGTTGAAGCTCGGCTCGCCGTTTTCCTTGCGGATCTGGCGCTGACCCCAGCCCGACTCCAGCGCGGCCTGCGCCAGAATCAGGTGATGCGGCACGCCGCTCTGTTCGCTGGCAAGACGCGCAGGCAGAGAAAGCTGCGCCAGGAAGTCTTTGCTGTCACCGGAGAGCGGCTCATCGCCGCTGCTCGTGGCTTTTGGCATCGCTTTTCGCACCAGCTGCGTCAGAGCCTGGTTCTGATAACTGGTCACCGTTTCCAGGTCGAACTTCATCGGCACCTGCTGCGGCTGCTCCTGAGGCTGAATGCCCTGCGCGGCTTCGGTCTGTTTCACAATCATGTCAGCCAGCCCGAGGCCTTTACCGGCGGTCATCTGCTGCGCAATCTGCTGGTCATACATGCTGGTGTAGAGACGCGTTGAATCACTGCTGAACATCCCGTCTTTCGGCAGGGTTTCACGCATGCTTTTCAGCATCATCTGTACAAACATCCCTTCCACCTGGCGGGCGACCGGGCGGATATTCGCCGCCGGGTCTTTTCCTGCTTTGGTTTTCAGTTCGTTGAGCGACTGGGCATCCCAGGCTGCACTGGTCAACAGTTTGCTATCGGTCAGCATTAGATGATTTCCAGTTTGGCACGCAGGCAGCCCGCGCTTTGCATGGATTGCAGGATGGACATCAGGTCCATCGGCGTTGCACCCAGGGCGTTCAGGGCACGCACCACGCTGTTCAGGTTGGCGCTGGAGCGAACGCTTTGCAGTGACCCGCCACTCTGACGCATATCAATCTGCGTTTGCGGCGTCACCACCGTCTGGCCGCCACCAAATGGCGTATTCGGCTGGCTCACGTTCGCGGAGCGGTTTACCGTCACGGAGAGGTTCCCCTGCGCCACGGCGCAGCTGTCCAGCGACACTTCCCGGTTCATCACCACCGAGCCGGTACGGGAGTTGATGATTACTTTCGCATCCTGAACCGGAACGTTCACTTCCATATTCTGGATATCCGCCAGCATGCGCACCTGGTTGCTGCTGCCGGTGGAGGTACGGATCTGCACGGTGCGCGCATCGAGTGCCGTTGCATTACCGTAGCCGCGGCTGCGGTTGATGGTATCGGCAATTTGCTGCGCCATCGTGAAGTCTTCATTATTGAGCTGCAGGTTGATGGTGTTGCCCGCGCCAAACTGGGTCGGCAGTTCACGCTCAATGATCGCACCATTAGTGATACGTCCACCGTTCAGCTGGTTCACCTGCACGCTGCTTCCGCCTGCGGATGCACCCGCACCGCCAACCAGAATGTTCCCCTGCGCCAGCGCATAGACCTGACTGTCAACGCCTTTCAGCGGGGTCATCAGCAGCGTACCGCCGCGCAGGCTTTTGGCGTTACCCATTGAGGAGACCACCACATCAATGGTCTGCCCCTGACGCGCAAACGCCGGGTAGGACGCGGTGACCATGACCGCGGCCACGTTTTTCAGCTGCATGTTGGTTCCCGCCGGCACGGTAATGCCGAGCTGGGAAAGCATGTTGTTCAGGCTTTGGGTGGTGAACGGTGTCTGGGTCGTCTGGTCACCGGTACCATCCAGACCGACCACCAGGCCATAGCCAATCAGGGAGTTTTCACGCACGCCCTGAACGCTGGTGAGATCGCGAATACGGTCAGCCTGGGCAAAGGTTGCCACCAGCGCGAGCGCCACGGCGAAGATCGATTTAAACATGGGCCACCTCGCTTACATCGGCGATAAATTAAGGAAGAAACGCTGCAGCCAACCCATATTTTGCGCTTCATTGATATAGCCGTTACCGACGTATTCAATGCGCGCATCCGCCACCTGGGTGGACGGAACGGTGTTGGTGCCGCTGATGGTGCGAGGGTTAACCACGCCCGAGAAGCGAATGAATTCAGTGCCCTGGTTGATGGCGATCTGTTTTTCACCCACAACGTGTAAGTTGCCGTTAACCAGTACCTGGTCAACCGTGACCGTCAGCGTACCGCTGAAGGTGTTGCTGGCGTTCGCGCCGCCTTTGCCGTTAAAGGTGTTGCCGCCGGACGCGTTCACATCAGCACGCGCGTTGCCGAACAGCCCTTCGAGATAGCGTGGAACGGTGTCGAAGCCAAAATTGGTTTTGCCATCGCGGCTGGCGTTCGCCGACGAGCTCTTGCTCGCGCTGACGTTTTCCTGCAGCACAATGGTCAATGTATCGCCGACGTTACGCGGGCGGCGATCTTCAAACAGCGGTTGATAGCCGTAATTAATCGGCTGCGCGGTCTGGAAAATGGAGCCGTTTACCACTGGCGCTGGGCCAGGAACGGGTTGGGCAGTCGTCGCACCCTGGACCAATGGTTTAGACGGGATCAAAGCACACCCGCTGAGGGTGACAGCCAGAACAGTCAGTATCGGATAACGAAACGCCGCGTTTTTTTGCATTGCCTTCATCTTCGAAAACAGGGAGCCGGTGCGGCGTTTACCGCACCGGGCTACACCTTAGAGTTGCGTCAGTTTCTGCAGCATCTGGTCGGTCGTCGACACTGCTTTACTGTTAATTTCATACGCGCGCTGAACCTGGATCATATTCACCAGCTCTTCCGCCACGTTCACGTTGGACGTTTCAACATAGCCCTGGTACAGCAGGCCCGCACCGTTCAGGCCCGGGGTGCTCTCATTCGGCGTACCGGAGGATTGCGTTTCGGTGTAGAGGTTCTCACCAATGCTTTCCAGACCGGTATCGTTCATGAAGGTGGTCAGGTTGAGCTGCCCAACCTGAACCGGCGCGGCCTGTCCCTGCTGGGTCACGCTGACCACACCGTCACGTCCGATGGTGATGCTCAGGGCGTTCGCCGGGATGGTAATCGCAGGCTGAACCTGGAAACCGCCCGCCGTCACCAGCTGGCCGTTCTGATCGACCTGGAACGAACCGTCGCGGGTATAAGCAGAGGTACCGTCAGGCAGCTGCACCTGGAAGAAGCCCTGGCCTTTGATCGCCACGTCTTTACTGTTGTTGGTCTGTGACAGGTTGCCCTGGCTGTGCAGACGCTCGGTGGCCACCGGGCGAACGCCTGTACCGATCTGCAGGCCCGACGGCAGCGTCGTCTGCTCAGAAGACTGCGCGCCCGGCTGGCGGATGGTTTGATAAAGCAAATCTTCGAAAACGGCACGCTGACGCTTGAAACCATTGGTGCTCACGTTTGCCAGGTTGTTGGCAATCACGTCCATATTGGTTTGCTGGGCGTCCAGGCCAGTTTTCGCGATCCATAAAGAACTGATCATAAGGTGTCCTGTTAACTCATAGCCAGAAGTTGGTTAGCTTTGCCCGCGTTTTCATCCACGCTGCTGATGATCTTCATCTGCATTTCAAAACGACGGGCGCTGGCAATCATGTCGCTCATGGCGGCTACCGGCTTGACGTTGCTGCCTTCCAGAACGCCGGACATCACGCGGATGCTCGGGTCGGCCTGTAACGTGGCACCACGCGTCGCCTGCGCCGCCTGGGTCAGACGGAACATGCCGTCATCGCCACGCTGCACGTCTTTGCCTTCCGCCTTAACCAGCTTCAGACGTCCGACGGGCGCAACGGTGTTGGCCGGGTCGCCCGGGTTCAGCGCCGAAATGGTGCCGTCCGCGGCAATAGTCAGCTCAGAGCCTTCCGGCACGGTCAGCGGACCCGCTTCCCCCATCACAGGATGGCCCTGAATCGTCAGCTGGCCCGTCGCGCTCACCTGGATATTACCGTTACGGGTATACCCTTCGCTGCCGTCCGCCGTTTGCACCGCCAGCCAGCCGTCCTGCTGCAGGGCAACGTCCAGCGGGCGCGAGGTGTAGTCCATCTGCCCTGGCGTCATATCTGCGCCAGGGGTTGATGCCGTCACCAGCGTACGGGTTGGCATGGAGAGCCCTTCAACCGGCACCGCGCGCAGCGCATTAAGCTGCGCGCGAAAGCCCGGCGTTGAGGCGTTTGCCAGGTTGCTGGCAGTAACGGCCTGCTGATTGAGCGTCTGGCTTGCCGCGCCCATCGCGGTATATATTGCGTGATCCATTGCGCTTTCCTGTTAGCCGCTTAACGCAGGTTAACCAGCGTGTTGAGGATCTGATCCTGGGTTTTGATGGTCTGCGCGTTCGACTGATAGTTACGCTGCGCGACAATCATGTTCACCAGTTCTTTACTCATATCCACGTTGGAGGCTTCCAGCGCGCCGTTGGTCAGCTTGCCGAAGTTACCGGTGCCTGCGGTACCCAGCAGCGCCACGCCGGAGGACTGGGAGGCAGACCAGACGTTGTCGCCTTCCGATTTCAGGCCTTCGTTGTTCGCGAAGTTTGCCAGCACGATCTGACCCAGAACCTGAGTCTGTTCGTTGGAGTAGTTCCCCACAACGGTGCCGTCATCGTTGATCTGATAGCTCACCAGATCGCCAGGCTTGAAGCCGTTCTGGCTGGTCGCAACAATGTTGTTGGCACCCGTATTCTGTTGCATTGAGTTAGCAAAACTCATTGCGAAGGTCGCAGGGGTTGCACCAGGTATGGTCGCGGTCGTTAAGTTAATGTTTCCACCGCCGGTCAGCGAACCGTTGTTATCAAAGGTCAACGTAGTTGCCAGCGTTGCCGCGCTACCTGCCACGCTACCGTCCTGGGAATACACTTTCCAGGAGTTAGCGGGTGCTGCATCTTTGACGTAAAACAGGTTCATGTTGTGCGCATTACCCTGGCTGTCAAAGACGGTCACAGTCCCTTTTTTGTTATAGGTATCCGGGTTAGTCGCATCAAATGCCACTGTTGGCGCGGTATCGGTAGAGTTAAGGTTGATCTGCTGGGATGCCGTAGTGGTTGACTTGGCTGCCATCAGCGTTGTTGGGATAGTGATCGCCTGTGGGTTGGCACCGGTTTGGACTTTTGATGGCGTACCCGCTACCGGGTAGCCCGTCAGCTGCATGCCCTGCATGTTAACCAGCGTACGGTTTTCGTCCAGTTTGAACTGACCGTTACGGCTGTAGAACACAGAGCCGTTGGAATCGACCATACGGAAGAAACCGTTCTGGCTGATGGCAACGTCCAGACCACGACCGGTGTTGGTGGTGGTGCCGTCGGTAAAGTCCTGAGTGATGCCCGCAACTTTCACGCCCAGGCCGACTTTGGAACCGGCAAACATGTCTGCAAATGAAGCAGAACCGGATTTAAAACCATAGGTCGCGGAGTTGGCGATGTTGTTGCCAATGACGTCCAGGTTGGTGGCCGCAGCATTCAGGCCGCTGACCGCTTGAGAAAAGGCCATGACTTACTCCTGATAAGTGTTAAGGCTTAGATAATCTGCCGAACTTCGTCGAGTGTGGTGGAACCAGAGGTTCCCAAATCCAGTTTGTTGCCGTCGCTTCCTTTAATCACGCCCTGGACCAGCGCGAACTGCAGCGGCTGCGCCACCAGCTGGGTCGTGCCGTTGCTGGCGCTGATCGCGACTTTGTAGGAACCGTTTGGTGCTTTAGTGCCGTCGGTCAGGCTGCCATCCCAGGTAAAGGTGTGAACGCCCGCCTTCAGCTCACCGATATCAATGGTGCGAACCACTACGTTATTGGCATCCGTGATCGTTGCAGTCACCTTGTCAGCCGGCTGCTGGAGCTCAACGCCAAACGGTGTGGTGGTGGTAGTGGTGTTGCCTTCGGTGGTGCTGGTGCCCGCCAGAATCGTGGTTCCCGGGATCATCACCCCGTGGCCAATCAGGCTTGCCGCCTGCAGAGACTGGGCACTGTTAATCTGCCCGGAGACGGAGCCGAGGGTGGTGTTGAGTTTCTCAATGCCGCTAACAGTGCTGATCTGCGCAAGCTGCGTGGTCAGTTCGTTGTTCTGCATTGGGTTGGTGGGATCCTGGTTCTTAAGCTGCGCCACCAGCAGCGTCAGAAAGCTGCCCTGAAGATCGGAGGCATTGCTCCCGGTGAGGGAGTTAGAACCCGTCGTACTCCTGGTGTTATTCACACCCGAGTTCGTAGGATCATTCACATTTACGGCGATGGACATGCATGTCTCCTTTACTGGCCGAGAGTGAGTGTTTTGAGCATCATGCTCTTCACGGTATTCAGCACTTCGACGTTGGCCTGGTAGCTACGGGAAGCCGACATGGAGTTCACCATCTCACCCACCACATCCACGTTTGGCATTTTCACGTATCCGCTGGCATCCGCGAGCGGGTTACCCGGCTCATACACCAGCCTGTCCGGCGCCTGGCTCTCTACCACATCAGACACCTTCACGCCGCCCGTCGCCGCGCCCGGCGCAGCATCGACCTGAAAGACAACCTGTTTGGCACGATAAGGCTGGCCGTCTGGTCCGGTTACGCTGTCGGCGTTCGCCAGGTTACTGGCAGCCACGTTCAGGCGTTTGGACTGCGCGGTTAACGCCGAACCGGCAATATCAAAAATATTCAACAAGGCCATCTATCAGTTCCCCCCCTGCAGGACGTTCATCATGCCTTTGATTTGTCCGCCGAGTACGGTCAGGCCCGTCTGGTATTTCAGGCTGTTATCGGCAAACTGCGTACGCTCCCGGTCCATATCCACGGTGTTACCGTCGAGTGAGGGCTGATCGGGTATGCGGTAAAGTAAATCGGTCGCTGGCGCGGTCATCGCCTGAGCAGGAATATGGCGAGAGGATGTCATGGCAAGTGCAACACCCGTTCCTTCGGCACGTCCACGCTCCATCACCTTTTTGAGTTCACTGGAAAAATCAATATCACGCGCCTGAAACCCTGGGGTATCGGCGTTAGCGATGTTGGCGGCTAAAATTTCCTGCCGCTGGGCGCGTAAATTGAGCGCTTCCTGCTGAAAACGTAACGCGGCGTCGAGTTTATCGAGCATGTCTCCTCCGCTGATGGCAAAATTTCAGTTCACAGCTTAAATCTCACGCGGTCTCCCCTATCGACGGAATAAGCGCAAAATGCGTCGCTATTTATTGCGTTGATGCAAAACCACTGCAGGTAGAATTCATTCAACTCTGGAAACGGTGGAACTTGCGATGCAAACGTTAAAACGTGCCCTGATGGCAACTTTCTTGCTGTTTAGCCCTCTGGTGCAGGCTGAAGGCTTACAGGATCGGCTGACGGCTTTTTTTGCTGAAAAGCTGGCGGGTTTTAGCGATGACGTTACCGTTACCGTGCGCACCCCACCGAATCTGTATCCAACCTGTGACCAACCGTCATTCAGCGTGACGGGGACCACCCGACTGTGGGGAAATGTCAACGTACTGGCACGCTGCGCCAACGAAAAACGCTATTTACAGGTTGCAGTTCAGGCGACGGGCAATTATGTTGTCGCCGCCGTGCCGATTGCGCGCGGCAGCGTGCTGCAGACGAACAGCGTGACGTTGAAGCGCGGTCGTCTGGATCAGCTGCCTCCACGCACCATGCTGGAAATGAACCAGGCACAGGACGCCGTCAGCCTGCGCGACGTCGCCCCCGGCCAGCCGATACAGCTCTCAATGCTGCGTCAGTTATGGCGGGTAAAAGCGGGTCAACAGGTGATGGTGGTGGCCAATGGAGATGGCTTTAGCATCAACAGTGAAGGGAAAGCGTTAAACAATGCCGCGGTGGCGCAAAACGCCCGCGTCAGAATGTCCTCAGGCCAGGTGGTGAGCGGAACCGTCGATTCTGATGGGAATATTCTGATTAACCTATAATCTTTTTAAAGATTTCGCGGCGCGTGCCGATAAATATTCCACTAATGATGATGTCAGGCGCAAACGCCGCGAACCCTCGATGAGGACAACACTATGAGCATTGATCGTACATCAGCCCTGAAGCCGGTAAGCGCTGTACAACCTCGCGAAACGAATGACGCTCCTGCGCAGAAAACGCGTCTGGAAAAACCGTCAACGTCCAACAGCACCAGCGTAACCCTGAGCGACGCGCAGGCAAAACTGATGCAGCCAGGCAGCAACGATATCAATATGGAACGTGTTGAAGCGCTGAAAACGGCTATTCGTAACGGTGAGCTGAAAATGGATACCAGCAAGATTGCTGATGCCCTGATTCAGGAAGCACAGAGTTTCTTACAGAGTAACTAACCGTATGAGTCGACTGTCAGAAATACTGGATCAAATGACGGTTGTCCTGAACGACCTGAAAACGGTAATGGACGCTGAGCAGCAGCATCTCTCTTCCGGTCACATCAACGGCAGCGCGCTGCAGCGTATTACTGAAGACAAAAGTTCGCTTCTGGCAACGCTGGATTATCTGGAGCAGCAGCGCCGCGCTGAGCAGGATCCTAAGCGCAGCGCCAATGACGATATTGTTGAGCGCTGGCAAACCATTACCGAAAAAACCCAGCACCTGCGCGACCTTAACCAGCACAACGGCTGGCTACTGGAAGGTCAGATTGAGCGTAATCAGCAGGCGCTTGAGGTCTTGAAACCGCATAAAGAAACCGGACTGTACGGTGCGGATGGTCAGACGGCGACTGCGCGTATTGCGGGAGTTAAAAAGATTTCGATTTGACGCCTGGGCGATAAATCATGCAGCGGGGAGCACCATAAGGTGAACTCCCCTTTTGGCGTTTATGCCGTACGGCGGGCAAACTCTTTCACTTTGAAGCCCAGCACCGCGAGCGTGGCAAAGTAAGCCACCACCCCGACGCCTACTACGGCCATCAGCCGCATCAGACGGTAAGGCATGGTGCCCTGAGACCACTCCGGCATCACGTACATCATGCCGAGCAGCGCGGCAGACATCACCAGTACCGCAACGATCAGACGCACCAGGAAACTCCCCCAGCCCGGCTGCGGCGTAAAGATATCCTGCTTGCGCAGTTGCCAGTACAGCAGCCCGGCGTTCAGACAGGCCGCCAGACCAATCGATAATGACAGGCCGGCATGCTTCAGCGGACCAATAAACGCCAGGTTCATCAGCTGCGTCATAATCAGCGTCACAATGGCAATTTTCACCGGCGTTTTGATGTCCTGACGCGAATAGAACCCTGGCGCCAGCACCTTGACGACGATCAGCCCCATCAATCCGACCGAGTAGGCAATCAGCGCGCGCTGGGTCATGGCGGCATCAAAGGCGGTGAATTTCCCGTACTGGAAGAGCGACACCGTTAGCGGTTTAGCCAGAATACCCAGCGCCACCGCGCTTGGCAGAGCCAGCAGGAAGCAGAGACGTAACCCCCAGTCCATCAGGCGGCAATATTCATCATGGTTACCGCTGGCAAAACTTTTCGACAGCGACGGTAGCAGAATGGTCCCCAGCGCCACGCCCAGCACTCCGGACGGGAACTCCATCAGACGGTCGGCGTAGTACATCCAGGATACCGAGCCGGACACGAGGAAAGAGGCAAAGATGGTGTTGATGATAAGCGAGATCTGGCTGACGGAGACGCCAAGAATGGCGGGCCCCATCTGCTTGATCACGCGCATCGCCCCGGCATCTTTGAGATTGATGCGCGGCAGCACCAGCATGCCGATTTTTTTCAGATGCGGCAGCTGGTACGCCAGCTGCAGCACGCCGCCGACGGTGACCGCCCAGGCCAGCGCCAGCACCGGCGGGTTAAAGTGCGGCGCGGCGAACAAGGCAAAACCGATCATGCTGACGTTGAGAAACGTTGGCGCAAACGCCGGAACAGAGAAGCGGTTCCAGGTATTCAGGATCGCCCCCACCAGCGAGGCCAGCGAGATGAGCAGAATATAGGGGAAAGTGATGCGCAGCAGCTGCGAGGTCAGCGCAAATTTGTCAGCCGTATCGGCAAAACCGGGCGCGGTCACCATAATCACCCACGGCGCGGCCAGCATCCCGAGTACGGTCACCACCGCCAAAGCCAGCGTCAGCAGCCCGGAGACATAAGAAACAAAGACGCGCGTCGCGTCTTCACCCTGCTTGCTTTTATATTCCGCCAGGATAGGCACGAATGCCTGAGAAAACGCCCCTTCCGCAAAAATACGACGCAGCAGGTTCGGCAATTTGAACGCGACGAAAAAGGCGTCCGTGGCCATCCCTGCACCAAATACCCTTGCCACAATGGCGTCGCGCGCAAAACCCAGCACGCGGGAAAACATGGTCATCGAGCTGACGGCCGCCAGCGATTTTAATAAGTTCATTAACGTGAATTTCCAGAACCATACGGATTTGTAAGCCGGGTGAGCCTAAGCGCCACCCGGCAAAGCCAACAAGCGGCGCTTAGTCTAACCGGATTTCAACGAATTACTATCCGCAGATGTTACAGCGAGTTATTCGCTCATGGCTTCGCGCCAGAGTCTTTCCACAATGCGCTGCGCCAGAATGGCCTGCTCGCCGGACGTTTCAGGAACCGTCTGATTTTGCACGCAGGTGATAAAGTGACGGGCGCATCCTGCGAAACCGCGCTGCTCCAGGGTGCTCTGCCAGCCTGGCGCCGGGAGCGTCACCACGCCGTTGCCCTTCTCTTCCCGCCACTCGCGCATGTCCGTAATGTCATACAGCGCGCCGTCGGTCACCGCCTGCACGGATTCACGCTGGCTTCCTGCCCGACGGTGCATGCTGGTGGTAATCTGAAGATGCTCAACGGCGAAGTGGTGTTCCGCGTAGACCATCTGCCCCTGGTCATTCGTCAACAGGGTACCGCTTTTCAGCAGCGCTTCGCCGTTGCTCAGCCACAGCGCCGTATCCACAACGTGCAGATAATCATCCAGAAGGGTGAAGCGCAGATCGTTAGGCCCAACGCTGTCGGTACGGTGCTTATCCATTCGCAGCGAGGCGAGCGTACCCGACTGCGCCTTCAGTTGCTGATAAAGCGGCGCGAAACGACGGTTGAAGCCCACCATCAGCGTCAGTTTTTTGCGCGCGGCCAGCTCAATCAGCCGCTCGGCATCCTGAACATTTTCAGCCAGCGGTTTATCCACGCAGACGTGAACCCCCAAATTGAGCAGCTCGCTCACAACCTGATAGTGGGTTGCCGTTGAGGTATGCACAAAGACCGCATCACACTCGCGGGCCAGATCCTGCAGGGAGGCAGCATAAGGAATGCGCCAGGTTTCGCAGATACGTTCTGCCTTTTCTCGGGTGGGCGACCATGCCCCTTGCAGGGTCCAGTCCGTCGCCGCACCTAAAACAGGCAGCCAGGCTTTTTGCGCGATACCGCCCAGCCCCACCACGCCTACGCGTAATTTTTTCACCGTCAGTCTCCCAAATGTGCCAGCAACGCATCCAGACGCTGTTTCAGCCCGGCGACCTCTTCTTCCAGCGCCTCTACTCGCGCGGCAAGAGTGTCATTGCCAGCTGAGGAGCCCGCATCGCTCTCCACGGTAGCGACATCGACGTCGCCGCTGAACAGATGCATATAGCGGCTTTCACGTTTGCCCGGCTCGCGCGCCAGACGCACCACGTACGGGCCGTCTTCGCGAGAAGCCAGCCCTTCCAGGGTCTGCTCGACCTCCTGCATATCGCTGAACTCATGCATCCGGGAAGCGCGCGTGCGCAGTTCCCCCGGCGTCTGCGCCCCGCGCAGCAGCAGCGTGGTGATGACCGCCACTTCCGCGCTGCTCAGCTTCAGGTCACCGAATTCGGAGTTACAAAAGCGCTGTTCGTATTTGGTCACGCGGTTGCCGAAGCCGCTGACGGTGCGCAGATAGTGGCGTTTTACCAGCGCATCCAGCACGTCCTGAACCTCATGCTCGCTGAGGTTCATCACCGGCTCGCGGTTGGTCTTCTGGTTGCAGGCCATGGTCACGGCGTTGACAGAGAGCGGATACTGCTCCGGCGTGGTGACCTGTTTTTCGAGTAAGCACCCAATCACGCGCGCTTCTGTACCGTTTAGCTGATACTTCATCTTTTCTCCTTAACGACCTGCGGTCCAGTCCCGGGTGGTTAACGCCGTCAGAACGTGGTCGCGCCACTCTCCGTCTATCAGCAGATAGTCTTTAGCGTAACCCTCTTTCTCGAACCCTAAACGCGCCAGCAAATTGCCGCTGCGCTGATTATGCGGCATATAGTTCGCCATGATGCGATGGATATGCTGCGTGCGCTGCATATAGCGGATCGCCACCGTTAACGCCTCGTACATCAGCCCCTGCCCCTGCCATTTCTGGCCGATGGAGTAGCCAAGGTAGCAGGCGTGAAACGACCCGCGCACCACGTTTGAAAAATTGGCGATCCCGATAATCTCTTTCTCTTCAGGATCCAGCAGCGCGAAATAGAACGCGCTGCCCTGCTTGTGAAATTCCGTAATCATGCTGAGGCGCGCCTGCCAGCCGGAAGGGTAACAATGGCTCTCATCCCGAACGGGTTCCCAGGGTTTTAAAAACTGGCGATTCTCGGCGTAATAATCCGCCAGACGCCAGGCATCACGCTCATGCACCAGACGAACGACCAGCCTGTCCGTTGTCAGACGCACTTTTGGCACATTACTGCGATAGCCAAACATCGATACCACTCCTTCCCGTCACTTCAGCTTACCCATTAGCTTTACTATACCTGCGCCTGCGCCGTCTGTGAAAACAGTGACATACCATTTTGCCCTCTTTTCATTATTTTCGATGAGAACTCTCTATCAAAGCACCCTTTTGATAAAAAAATATTGTCACGCCCAGGGGTGGGAAAAAACGCGGCGACACCGCAGAATGTTAGCGTGCTCACCTTCTTATTTTCCCTGGAGGGAAAATGTCCCGCGTTTCACAGGCCAGGAGCCTGGGTAAATATTTCCTGCTCGTCGATAACATGCTGGTCGTGCTCGGCTTTTTTGTCGTTTTTCCGTTGATATCGATCCGCTTTGTCGATCAAATGGGCTGGGCGGCATTAATGGTTGGCATTGCCCTGGGGTTACGCCAGTTTGTCCAGCAGGGTCTGGGCGTCTTTGGCGGGGCCATTGCCGACCGCTTTGGCGCTAAACCGATGATCGTTACCGGTATGCTGCTGCGCGCGGCGGGCTTCGCCACGATGGCGGTCGCCCGGGAGCCCTGGCTGCTCTGGTTCTCCTGTTTCCTCTCCGGTATCGGTGGCACGCTGTTCGATCCGCCACGCACCGCGCTGGTGGTGAAGCTTATTCGCCCTCAGCACCGCGGCCGTTTCTTCTCGATTCTGATGATGCAGGACAGTGCCGGGGCGGTTATCGGCGCCCTGCTGGGAAGCTGGCTGCTGCAGTATGACTTCCGACTGGTCTGCGCGGCGGGGGCGGTGCTCTTTATTCTGTGCGCGCTGTTTAATGGCCTGTTCCTGCCTGCCTGGAAACTGTCGACGGTCAAAGCGCCGGTCCGGGAAGGGCTTGGCCGCGTCCTGCGCGACAAACGTTTTGTCACCTATGTGCTGACCCTGACGGGCTACTACATGCTGGCTGTGCAGGTCATGCTGATGCTGCCGATTATGGTTAACGACATTGCAGGCACGCCTGCTGCCGTTAAATGGATGTACGCCATTGAAGCCGCACTTTCCCTGACGCTGCTCTATCCGATTGCCCGCTGGAGCGAGCGGCGTTTTCGTCTGGAGCATCGCCTGATGGCCGGGCTGTTCCTGATGACGCTGAGCATGATGCCGATCGGCCTGGTGAACTCTCTCCAGCAGCTGTTTACCCTGATTTGCACGTTCTACATAGGGTCGATCATCGCCGAGCCTGCCCGTGAAACGCTGAGCGCCTCCCTTGCGGACGCGCGTGCGCGCGGCAGCTATATGGGTTTCAGCCGGCTGGGGCTGGCGCTTGGCGGCGCATTAGGTTACGCCGGTGGCGGTTGGTTGTTTGATGCCGGCAAAGCGTTAAACCAGCCCGAACTCCCGTGGATGATGCTCGGCGCGGTGGGCTTTATGACGCTCCTGGCCCTGTGGTGGCAGTTCAGCCAGAAACGCAGTGCGAGCGGCATGCTCGAGCCTGGCGCGTAGCCTTTCCCTCGGGCGGGAGCCGCTCCCGCCCCACTTCTCAGTTTTTTCTGCTGGTTTCTGCCAATTCACGCTGACATACTGACGTAACAGGACAGAAGCGCCGATTTTTCGTTGAGGAACACTATGAAGAAAATTGTCTTTGCCGCTGCATTAGTTTTCAGCGGTCTGCTGGTTGGCTGTAACCAGCTCACGCAATATACCGTCAGTGAACAGGAAATTAATCAGGCGCTGGAAAAACATAACAATTTTTCTAAAGACATTGGTGTGCCTGGGCTGGCGGACGCGCATATCGTGCTCACGAATCTGACCAGCCAGATCGGACGTGAAGAGCCAAACAAAGTCACCCTGGCCGGTGACGCGGCTCTCGATATGTCATCCCTCTTTGGCAATCAGAAAGCCAACATTAAGCTCAAGCTGAAGGCACTCCCCGTGTTCAACAAAGAGAAAGGGGCGATTTTCCTCCAGGAGATGGAAGTCGTCGATGCGCAGGTTTCGCCGGACAAGATGGCACCGGTTCTGCAAACCCTGATGCCTTATCTGAACCAGTCGCTGCGTAATTATTTCAACCAGCAGCCCGCTTACATCTTAAGCGAAGACAAAAGCAAGGGCGAAGCTCTGGCGAAAAAATATGCAAAAGGGATAGAGGTGAAACCGGGTGAAATTATCATTCCTTTCACCGATTAACCTGAAGGGCGCTGCGGCGCCCTTTTTTTTACGGAAAAGTGTGCAAACGAAAACGTTTCCGCTTATGATTTGTGTCCGGCAAAAACAGCCATCCTTATGACTGATTCCTGACAAGCCGGAGCTTCCATGACTGCACAACCCCAGGTTCTTAAAATCCGCCGCCCTGACGACTGGCATATCCATCTGCGTGATGGCGATATGCTGAAAACCGTCGTGCCTTATACCAGCGAAATTTATGGCCGCGCGATTGTCATGCCTAACCTGGTTCCACCAGTCACCACCGTCGATGCCGCGATGGCCTATCGCCAGCGCATCCTGGATGCCGTCCCTGCGGGACACAATTTTACCCCGCTAATGACCTGCTATCTGACCGACTCGCTGGACCCGAACGAAGTGGAGCGTGGGTTTAACGAAGGCGTATTTACGGCCGCGAAACTCTACCCGGCGAATGCCACCACCAACTCCAGCCACGGCGTCACCAGCATTGATGCCATCATGCCGGTTCTGGAACGCATGCAGAAACTGGGCATGCCGCTGCTGGTCCATGGTGAAGTTACGCATGCCGAGATTGACATCTTCGACCGTGAAGCCCGGTTTATCGAGACCGTGATGGAGCCTCTGCGCCAGCGCCTGCCCGCGCTTAAAGTGGTCTTTGAGCATATCACCACCAAAGACGCGGCAGAGTATGTGCGTGACGGCAACGAGCTTATCGCCGCCACCATTACGCCGCAGCACCTGATGTTTAACCGTAACCACATGCTGGTGGGCGGGGTGCGCCCTCACCTGTACTGCCTGCCGATTCTCAAGCGCAACATCCACCAGCAGGCGCTGCGCGAACTGGTTGCCAGCGGGTTCTCCCGCGCGTTCCTCGGTACCGATTCCGCGCCTCACGCCCGCCACCGTAAAGAGGCGAGTTGCGGCTGCGCAGGCTGCTTCAACGCCCCAACGGCGCTTGCCAGCTACGCGACCGTCTTTGAAGAGATGAACGCGCTGGAACATTTCGAAGCGTTCTGCTCCCTTAACGGCCCGCGCTTCTACGGCCTGCCGGTCAATGACACCTTCATCGAACTGGAGCGGAAAGCGAGCCACGTTGAGGAGTCCATTGCGCTGACGGATGACACGCTGATCCCCTTCCTGGCGGGCGAAACCGTCAACTGGACGGTAAAACGTTAAAAAATCAATGCCCCTTGTTGTCAAACCGATAATATACCTGTATAAATAAACAGTATATTACACAGGGGGGCATTTATGCGTATTGAAGTCACCATAGCCAAAACAACCGTTCTGCCTGCCGGCGCGCTTGATGCACTGGCAGGCGAATTATCCCGCCGTATTAACAATACCTTTCCCGACAACGCGGGTGCCGTAACGGTGCGTTACGCCGCGGCGAACAACCTCTCCGTCATTGGTGCTGCGAAAGAAGATAAAGATCGCATCAGCGAAATCCTGCAGGAAACGTGGGAAAGCGCAGACGACTGGTTTATCACAGATTAACACTGCTCCCTCATTGTGTTTTTTTGCCGGGTCGCCCCGGCTTTTTTTTGTCTAAAAATACGGTAAGTTCAAATTAATTCGGCATCTTCTTTAAGAATCGTGAACAAGATGGTGTTTTATTGTTCGAACAATCCTAAAAAGCAGAAAAATGTGTTGCCACCTGTTTATTTTTCCCTTCGGAACCCTTATTACTTGGTATACTGAAGATGCTTTCAGAAAAACATGCATTGAACCTCAAAGCCGTTGTCTTCTAACACGCATTAAGGGGGTTATAATGGAAAAGAATAGTGAAGTGATCCAGACCCATCCACTTGTTGGCTGGGATATCAGTACCGTAGATAGCTACGATGCGCTGATGCTGCGTTTGCACTACCAGACCCCGAATCAACTCAACCGTGAAGAAGCGGAAGTTGGACAGACGCTGTGGCTAACAACAGACGTCGCCCGTCAGTTTATTTCTATTTTAGAGGCAGGTATTGCAAAAATAGAATCTGGCGACTATCAGGAAAATGAGTATAAACGGCACTAAGCTTATGCCCACTTTTCTCTCTACAGGCACCCTCGCGGTGCCTTATTTATTTCACCCTTGTCTAACCCCGCGTTGTTAATTACTCTGCTAAAAAAACGTCAGTTTACGAGATGCATATGAGATACGA
This sequence comes from Enterobacter sp. ECC-019, assembly GCF_043974075.1. Taxonomy (NCBI): domain Bacteria; kingdom Pseudomonadati; phylum Pseudomonadota; class Gammaproteobacteria; order Enterobacterales; family Enterobacteriaceae; genus Enterobacter; species Enterobacter sp. ECC-019. The sequence goes on along the minus strand of NZ_CP143759.1, from coordinate 2,453,121 downwards.
CTTAATCATTATTGGTAGCGGCTCCGTGGGTTCCGCTGCCGGTTATTACGCAACACAGGCAGGTCTGAAGGTCCTGATGATCGATGCCCATCTTCCTCCCCATGCAGAGGGCAGCCATCACGGCGATACCCGCCTCATGCGCCATGCGTATGGAGAAGGCGAGCGCTATGTACCGCTGGTGCTTCGCGCCCAGACGCTGTGGGACGAGCTGGCGAAACAGACCGAAGAGCGTATTTTCGAGCGTACCGGCGTTATCAACCTTGGCCCTGCCCATTCTGATTTTCTCGCCAGCGTCGAGCGCAGCGCAAAAGCCTTTAATCTGGATGTTGAGAAGCTGGACGCAGCGGGCGTTACCGCGCGCTGGCCTGAAATTACCGTCCCCGACGATTACATTGGTCTCTTTGAAGCCCACTCCGGCGTGCTGCATTGTGAAACGGCGATTAAAACCTGGATCGATCTTGCCGCGAAAGCCGGCTGTGCGCAGCTGTTTAACTGTCCGGTGGAGGCCATCACCCATGACGAGAATGGCGTCACGGTAACGACTATTGACGGCGACTATTCAGCGTCCCGCCTGCTCGTCAGCGCAGGAACCTGGATCACTCGCCTGCTGCCGGAACTGCCGATCCAGCCGGTGCGCAAGGTCTTCTCCTGGTTCCAGTCGGATGGACGCTACAGCGCGCAGAATAAATTCCCGGCCTTCACCGGCGAATTGCCGAATGGCGACCAGTTCTACGGTTTCCCTTCCGAGAAAGACGCGCTGAAAATCGGTAAACACAACGGTGGCCAGGCTATCTCCTCCCCTGAAGAGCGTAAGCCTTTCGGTGCCTTTCCACAGGATGGTTCGGAAGCCTTCTCGTTTCTGCGTACTATCCTTCCGGGCGTCGGTGGCTTGCTGTATGGCGCGGCCTGTACCTACGACAACACGCCGGATGAAGACTTCATCATTGATACGCTGCCCGGGCATGACAACACCCTGCTAATCACCGGGCTGAGCGGCCACGGCTTTAAGTTCGCTTCCGTGCTGGGTGAAATCGCCGCGCAGTTTGCCCAGGGTATCAAACCGCAGTTTGATCTGACGCCCTTCTCACTCTCGCGTTTTAACAGATAATCGGCACGGGCTCCGGATGTCCCGGGGCCCGTTTCATTCACACTGCATTACGGGGCGTTATGCGCAGGATCGTTAGCTTTCTGATGAATAATATTCGCGAGCATTTTATGCTCTATATCTTATTGTGGGCGCTGCTGGCCATTATTGATTTTGTTTACATTGTATTTTATTGAAAGCCCCGATTGACAATAATTGACATTTATTTAGCTTTATTGAAATTCTCAATTTCATCTTGCACGAAGACATTGAATTACCTTCATCAATCCTGTTCAAAAGCGCTGAAATAAATAAAATAAAAATCAATAGACAATTATTTCAGTTGCAATATCACATCTTCCCGTTCATTTTTACCCTTCGGTTAATTTGAAAATGGACATTCTGATGCAATTGCGTAACTCCTCCCGACGCTACGGAATAATATCCATAGGTTTGCACTGGATATTTGCTATTGCCGTCTACGGTATGTTTGGACTTGGGCTCTGGATGGTCACGCTCAGCTATTACGATGGCTGGTATCACCAGGCACCGGAGTTACATAAAAGCATTGGCGTCCTCCTGATGCTGGGGCTGGTTTTTCGCGTAATCTGGCGACATATTTCCCCGCCGCCCGCCGCGCCGAACACCCACAGCAAATTTACCCGCGTCAGTGCTGTTGTCGCGCATATCGCGCTCTATGCGCTGCTCTTCGCCATTCTTGTCAGCGGCTATCTTATCTCGACGGCGGACGGTAAGCCGATAAGCGTCTTTGGCCTTTTTGACGTCCCGGCAACGCTCAGCGATGCGGGCGCTCAGACTGACACCGCAGGGGTTGTTCACCTCTGGCTGGCGTGGAGCGTCGTGATCCTGTCTGTACTGCACGGGCTTGCCGCCCTCAAACACCATTTTATTGATAAAGACGATACGCTAAAGCGCATGCTTGGCCGCTCGTCAGTTGACTCTGGAGCATAAAATGAAAAAACACCTGCTGGGTATCGCATTGGGTTCTCTGTTATTCACCGCCGGTTCCGCCGTGGCGGCTGATTATAAAATTGATAAAGAGGGCCAGCACGCTTTCGTCAATTTCCGTATTCAGCACCTGGGATACAGCTGGCTGTACGGTACCTTTAAGGATTTTGACGGCACATTCACCTTTGACGAGAAAAATCCAGCCGCCGACAAGGTCAACGTGACCATTAATACCAACAGCGTGGATACCAATCATGCTGAACGTGATAAACATCTGCGCAGTGGGGAATTCCTCAATGTCGGGAAATACCCACAGGCTACTTTCACCTCCACGGAAGTGAAAAAAGACGGTGATAAGCTGAATATTACCGGCAACCTGACGCTTAACGGCGTAACAAAACCGGTCACGCTGGATGCTAAATTACTGGGTCAGGGTGACGATCCGTGGGGCGGTAAACGCGCAGGATTTGAAGCGGCGGGTAAAATTCACCTGAAAGATTTTAATATCACAACGGATTTAGGCCCGGCGTCTCAGGACGTTGAGCTGATTATTTCCGTTGAAGGTGTACAGCAGAAATCATAATAGATTCGCCCGGCAGGCTTTGGCCCTGCCGGGCGTTATTATCATTCCGGGTCAGGGATACCCAGTTTGGTATTCAGACGGCCGCGTGATTTATTGAAAATCTTGTTGCCGTTTTCGCGTCCTGCACGACGGCGACGCTGCTCTTCTTCCGGCAGGATGCTCTCTTCGCTGCACAGCTCGCTACAGCAGCCGTTAAACTTCTCGGCACAGGCCGGGCACTGAATAAACAGCAGATGACACCCGTCGTTTTTGCAGTTGGTATGGGTATCGCAAGGCGCACCGCACTGGTGGCACTGGGCAATCACGTCTTCCGAGATACGCTCCCCCATACGCTCGTCAAAGACAAAGTTTTTCCCGATAAAGCGCACCGGTAAACCCTGTTCACGGGCGCGGCGGGCATACTCGATAATGCCGCCTTCAATATGCCAGACCTTATTAAAGCCGTTGTGCTTCATCCACGCGCTGGCTTTCTCACAGCGGATACCGCCGGTGCAGTACATAACGATCTTTTTATCTTTATGTTCCTGCATCATCTCAACCGCTTTGGGCAGTTGCTCGCGGAAGGTGTCGGCCGGGATTTCCATCGCGTTCTCGAAATGCCCCACTTCGTACTCATAGTGGTTACGCATATCAATGAACACAGCATCCGGATCGTCCAGCATCGCATTCACTTCCGCAGCCTTCAGATATTCACCGACATCCGCCGCGTTAAACTCAGGATCGTCGATACCGTCCGCCACGATGCGCTCACGCACCTTCATGCGCAGCACCCAGAAGGATTTCCCGTCGTCATCCAGGGCAATGTTCAGGCGCAAGCCGTCGAGGGCAGGATCGAATTGATAAAGAGCGTCGCGGAAAGCACTGACTTTGCTTTCCGGTACGCTAATTTGCGCGTTGATGCCTTCACGGGCAAGGTAGACGCGGCCAAAGACGTTCAGGGCCGTGAACGCCTGATAAAGCGCATCGCGGGTCGCCTGCGGATCGTCGATGGTGAAATATTTGTAGAATGAGATGGTGGTGCGCGGTTCGGTTTCAGCCAACATACGCGCCTTTAACATCTCATTCGACACGCGGTTGTGTAACACTGGCATGGTGTACAGTCCTGGAATCGTTAGAGAGAATGAAAAATCGGTCGGCATCATATAGCAAACAAAACCAATTTACATCCATACAATTTACGCTACATTTCACACACCCTGATTAGTCAGGCTTAACAATTGCTGTATTCGTGCTCGCTTCGAAAGCAGATATTTTGGCTACGTCTCAAAAAATGAGACACTAGCAAAACAGGACGTTTGAAAACAGGAAAGACATGACCCAGTTACCAAAATTTACTGCCGCCCTTTTGCATCCCCGCTATTGGTTGACCTGGCTAGGCATCGGCTTTTTATGGCTTCTGGTACAGCTTCCCTACCCTGTTATTTTTCGGTTGGGTAAATTTCTGGGCCGTTTCGCGCAACTGTTTATGAAGCGTCGCGCCAGTATCGCGTACCGCAATCTTGAGCTGTGTTTTCCGCAGATGAGCGAATCAGAGCGTCACGATATGGTCTCGAAGAATTTCGAATCCGTCGGGATGGGGCTCATGGAAACCGGTATGGCGTGGTTCTGGCCGGACAAACGCATGGCCCGCTGGAGCGAGGTGACGGGGACCGGCATGGAGCCGGTGCATACGCTTCAGGCCAATCAGACGGGCGTTCTGCTTATCGGCATCCATTTCCTGACGCTGGAAATAGGGGCGCGCATGTTCGGCATGCAGGCGCCCGGCATTGGCGTTTATCGTCCTAACGATAACCCGGTCATCGATTTAATCCAGACCAACGGCCGCATGCGATCCAACAAAAGCATGATCGACCGTAAGGATCTGAAGGGGATGATCCGCGCGCTGAAATCCGGTGAAGTGGTCTGGTATGCTCCCGACCACGACTATGGCCCGCAGGCCAGCGTATTTGTCCCCTTCTTCGCCGTTGAAGAGGCCGCCACAACGACCGGTACCTGGATGCTGGCGCGCATGTCCAAAGCCGCCATCGTGCCTTTTGTTCCCCGCCGTAAGCCGGATGGTTCAGGCTACGAGCTGATGATGCTGGAGCCGGAACTTGCGCCGCCGCTTGATGATGCGGAAACCACCGCGCGCTGGATGAACAGCGTTGTGGAGAAGTGCATCATGCTGGCGCCTGAGCAGTATATGTGGCTGCACCGCCGTTTTAAAACGCGCCCTCAAGGCACGCCGTCCCGCTATTAATCCTCATGCGGTCCTCAGGGCCGCATGCCGTTTTAGCTTTAAAAGCTCCTCCTCATTGCGGCAATCATAACCCAGGCGCATAATTAGCAAGCTTATTACTTTATGCTTCAGGTGCTCTGCACCTCATTATGCGGATAGTTATGTCACCCTCAGATGCCCCCATAAACTGGAAGCGTAACCTCACGGTTGCGTGGCTTGGCTGTTTTCTAACCGGCGCGGCCTTTAGCCTCGTCATGCCCTTCCTCCCGCTCTACGTCGAACAGCTTGGTGTGACGGGCCACAGCGCACTCAATATGTGGTCTGGCCTGGTATTCAGCATTACGTTTCTCTTTTCCGCGATAGCCTCGCCCTTCTGGGGCGGCCTTGCCGACCGCAAGGGACGTAAAATCATGCTGCTGCGCTCGGCGCTGGGGATGGCCATTATCATGGCGCTGATGGGCGTGGCGCAGAACGTCTGGCAGTTTCTGATCCTCCGCGCGCTGCTGGGCTTGCTGGGAGGATTTATTCCCAACGCGAACGCCCTGATAGCCACGCAAATCCCCCGCCATAAGAGCGGCTGGGCGCTAGGAACACTCTCTACCGGCGGCGTGAGCGGGGCTCTGCTGGGACCGCTGGCAGGCGGATTACTGGCAGATAACTACGGCCTGCGTCCGGTCTTTTTCATCACCGCCAGCGTGTTGTTCCTGTGCTTTATCGTCACCCTGCTCTGTATTCGCGAAAACTTCACGCCTGTCGCCAAAAAAGAGATGCTCCACGCCAGGGAGGTGCTGACCTCGCTTAAAAATCCCAGACTGGTGCTAAGCCTGTTCGTGACGACAATGATTATCCAGGTGGCTACCGGGTCGATTGCCCCTATTCTGACGCTGTACGTTCGCGACCTGGCGGGTAACGTCAGCAATATTGCGTTCATCAGCGGGCTGATTGCCTCCGTACCCGGCGTGGCGGCGCTGCTGAGCGCCCCGAGGCTGGGAAAACTGGGGGACCGGGTGGGTCCGGAAAAAATCCTGATCTGCGCGCTGGTGATTTCCGTCCTGCTGCTTATCCCGATGTCGATGGTGCAAACGCCATGGCAGCTGGGCGTCCTGCGCTTTTTGCTGGGTGCCGCCGACGGCGCGTTGCTGCCCGCCGTACAGACCCTGCTGGTCTACAATTCCACGAACCAGATTGCCGGGCGCATTTTCAGCTATAACCAGTCATTCCGGGATATCGGTAACGTCACCGGACCGCTGCTCGGGGCCGGGATCTCCGCCAGCTTCGGTTTTCGCGCCGTATTTATCGTGACGGCGGGCGTCGTGTTGTTCAATGCCATTTATTCGTGGTTCAGTTTATCCCGCGCGTTACGGCCCGTGACGGAATAAGACGAACGCCTGACAGCTTATTTTCGCATTCATACTTGCAGAATCTTATATTCAGCTATTCTTTCCCTGAAACCTTCTGGAAAACAGGGAGACACCAATGACCATGTACGCCACGCTGGAAGAAGCTATTGATGCCGCTCGTGAAGAGTTCCTCGCCGACAATCCCGGCGTTGAAGAAGAAGATGCTGACGTGCAACAGCTTAATATCCAAAAATACGTTCTGCAGGATGGAGATATTATGTGGCAGGCCGAATTCTTTGCCGACGAAGGTGAAGAAGGGGAATGTTTGCCGATATTAAACGGTGAAGGTGCGCAGGCGGTCTTTGATGGCGATTATGACGAAATCGAACTTCGGCAGGAATGGCTGGAAGAGAACACCCTGCACGAGTGGGATGAGGGCGAGTTTCAGCTCGAGCCACCTCTGGATACAGAAGAAGGTCAAACCGCTGCCGATGAGTGGGACGAGCGTTAATTTACGCTATTCGTAAGGGCCGTGGCTGGCATCGATCGGCAGCAACAGCGTGTCGAAAATCAGCGAGAACGGCAGATCGAGCACGGTCAGGTAGCGCCATGCGGAATCACGGAGATCCCATTTCACGCCCGGGTAATACTGATTACCGTGGCCTTGCCCTGGAATGGTGCGACTGATGATACTGCCGCAGCCGCTGAGCAGGCATACCATCATGACGACGATGATTATTCTCATCTCTAGCCTCTAAAAAAATACCGGCCTCACAGCCGGTATTTTATCTGGCGGGTGGCGCTTCGCCTACCCGCCCTGCTTAACAACTTACTTCGCCTTCAGTGCAAGCGGATTCAGCTTCATGTCCTTATAGTAGTTCACCCACGAAGAGTATTTCTCCGGAGCGGACCACACGCGGTAATGAAGTCGCGCCATTGTCACCGGGTCGCTCAACAGCACCAGTCGACGGTCGCGGTTGAGTTTTTCCGGGGTCTCGTTAAGCGCCTGCTCAACGTGACGATCGCGAGCAATCTCCAGCACCTGGCTGGCACGGTGACGCGCCGTCGCCATTGCCGTTGCCAGGGCGTTGAATGACGGGTTAAACACGGCGTGCATGAAGCCGTCATCCAGCGAGCGACTGCGGTTCTGTTCCAGATAACGATCGGTATCCACCAGCACCTGCGGCGGAGAATACTCTTCCGGGATCAGGAACAGTTTCCAGCGTTTGGTACGCAGCCCCACCGTTGAACGGCTGGAGATCACGGACACAAACGGCGACAGGATCAGCGAGAAGACAATCGGCGCCAGCCAGAACAGGAAGCGCAGATCCAGCCAGGCCATCCCGGCCGCCCAGACCAGACCCAGCAGCAGCTGAGAACCGTGGCGCATAAAGGCTTCACTCCACGGCGTGGAGTCGTCATCACGCTGCGGCGAGTTCCAGACCACTTCCCAGCCCAGGAACGCGCTGACCACAAACACGGTGTGGAACAGCATACGTACCGGCGCCAGCAGCACGGAGAACAGCACTTCCAGCAGCAGTGAAAGGGTCACGCGGAAGAAACCGCCGTACTCTTTCGAGCCTTTGCACCAGATCAGGATGATACTGAGCAGCTTAGGCAGGAACAGCAGCACCATGGTGGAGGCAAACAGCGCAATCGCCAGCTCCGGACGCCACTGCGGCCACACCGGGAACAGCTGGCGCGGTTGCAGGAAGTATTGCGGCTCCGTCAGAGCATGGACGACCTGCAGCGCAGTGGAGAGTGCGAGGAACATAAACCACAGCGGTGCGGAGAGATAAGACATCACGCCCGTCAGGAACACCGCGCGGTGAACCGGGTGCATTCCTTTTACAAGGAACAGGCGGAAGTTCATCAGGTTACCATGACACCAGCGGCGGTCACGCTTGAGCTCGTCCAGCAGGTTCGGCGGCAGCTCTTCGTACGATCCCGGCAGGTCGTAAGCAATCCAGACGCCCCAGCCAGCACGACGCATCAGCGCCGCTTCTACGAAGTCGTGCGACAGAATAGAACCGGCAAACGAACCCTCGCCCGGCAGCGGCGCCAGCGCACAGTGCTCAATGAACGGTTTCACGCGGATAATGGCGTTGTGGCCCCAGTAGTGCGACTCACCCAACTGCCAGAAGTGCAGACCCGCCGTAAACAGCGGCCCGTAAACACGGGTGGCGAACTGCTGGCAACGCGCATACAGCGTGTCCATGCCGGACGCTTTTGGCGAAGACTGAATAATGCCCGCGTTAGGGTTGGCTTCCATCAGGCGCACCAGACCGCTCAGGCAGTCTCCGCTCATGACGGAGTCAGCATCCAGCACCACCATATAGCTGTACTGGTTACCCCAGCGACGGCAGAAGTCATCGATGTTACCGCTTTTACGCTTCACACGACGGCGGCGGCGGCGGTAGAAGATCTGACCTTCGCCCTGCACTTCTGCAATCAGCTCCATCCACGCTTTTTGCTCTGCAACGCAGATATCCGGGTTGTAGCTGTCGCTCAGGATGTAAACGTCAAAATGCTCCGCGTTGCCAGTCGCCTTTACGGACTCCCAGGTCGCACGCAGGCCCGCAAATACGCGGTCAACGTCTTCGTTACAGATAGGCATAATCAGCGCAGTACGGTGCTCGGGATTGAGGGGTTCATCCCCGACCGTTGACGCCGAAATGCTGTATTTGTCACGCCCCATCAGCAACTGCAGGAAGCCCATCAGCGCGGTCCAGAAACCGGCCGAGACCCAGCAGAAGAGGACAGCAAACAGCAGGAGAATGCCGCTCTGCAGGATATACGGCAGCAGCTGCATGAAGGAGACCCAGAGATCCTGGCCCATCATGTCCGTCGGGTTGATAAACGCCCAGCCCTGGTAAGGCAGGATGGTTTTCATATACCAGGTCGCGACGACGGTCTGCGCCAGCGTCAGAAGCAGCAGGATATAGCGACGGATTGTCCCCACAGTACGCCATTTCTGTTCGGACGCCTGCTCTTCTTTCGTCAGGCGCGACAGATAGCGCGGCGTGACATCACGCCCGCGCAGGCGATCCCAGAAGCGACCCACCGGGTTGGTGCGCCATGGGTCGGGGAACATAGAGGAACGCGTGGCCTTCGGCATCGCCTGAAGCTGATCGCGTCCTTCATCGTCTTTAATCAACTGCCCTTCCGCCAGCGAGTCCGGCCAGGCCTGCTCCAGACGCGCCTTGACTGACCCGAGCGGTGTATCATCATCACGAGAAAACGGATGATGTTCACCATCCAGCGCGGTGTGAACCGCGCGGATGTCGCTCTTAGGCAGTGCCGCTTTTTCGATATCCGTCAGCGGCATGGCATCAATATATTCAGATGTATTATTCATTGGCAGGTAGCTGATAGCTCCAGGTTTCACTCAGCGGCTGATCGTTACTGACCAGCGCAGCACGCATTTCAGTGGTCTGTTTCGGATCTTTCACTTTCACGCGCAGGGTCAGACGCCAGCCTTTGGTTACCGGGTTGTAACGCACGGTATTCTCAACGATTTCACCGTTATCACCGATGCTTGCCTGAGCGGCAACGGCGGTGTCCGGTGACAGTTTCTTCATATCCTGGCCCGTGAAGTCCACGACGAACGCCACGGTACCGTCAGGCTGACGGATAAGATTAGACTGCTTCACATCACCCGTTGAGCGGCGAGTCTGCATCACATACGCGTTATCCGGCGCATGCAGCTTATCTTCGTCGCGGCTGAAGGTAATGGTGTACTTGAAGTTCATCTCTTTACCGGCTTCCGGTAGTTGATCCGGCGTCCAGTAAGCGACGATGTTATCGTTGGTTTCGTCGTTGGTTGGAATTTCTACCAGCTCGACCTTACCTTTACCCCAGTCACCGTTTGGCGTGACCCAGGCGCTTGGACGCTGGTCATAGCGATCGTCCAAATCTTCAAAGCGAGAGAACTGACGACCACGCTGCAGCAGGCCGAAACCTTGCGGGTTTTCCATTGCGAAGCTGCTAACCGCCAGATGTTTCGGGTTATTCAACGGACGCCAGATCCACTCACCGTTACCGGCATGAATAGACAGACCGTTGGAGTCATGCAGTTCCGGGCGGAAGTTGGTTGCCGGAGACGGCTGGTTCGGCCCAAACAGGAACATGCTGGTCAATGGTGCAACGCCCAGTTTGCCCACTTTATCACGCAGGTAAACCTTGGACTGCACGTCAACCACCGTGTCACGACCCGGCATAATCACAAAGCGATAGGCACCGGTTGCACGCGGGGAATCCAGCAGCGCATAAATGGTCAGACGTTTATCCGTTGGTTTTGGACGCTCAATCCAGAACTCACGGAAACGCGGGAACTCTTCACCTGATGGCAGCGCGGTATCAATAGCCAGACCACGCGCTGAAAGCCCGTATACCTGCCCCGCGCCAATGACGCGGAAATAGCTGGCACCCAGCATGCTGACGATTTCGTCGTTTTTATCTTTGCTGTTGATCGGGTAAAGCACCTTAAAGCCTGCGAAGCCCAGGTCTTTCACCGTATCTTTGTCGTGTTGCACATTGCCAAAATTGAAATAATCCGGGCTGTATTTAATCTTACGAACCGCTGTCGCCGTCACTTCATTGATGGCAACAGGCGTGTCGAAGTACATACCCTGATGATAAAATTCAAGCTTGAACGGGGTTTTAATATTGCTCCAGTACGCTTTGTCGTGATTGAACTGGATCTGCTGATAGTCCGCATACTTCATGTCGCGGAAAACGGAGGGCAAGTTACTTTTCGGCGCTTCGTAGCTCTTGCCTGCCATCGATTTTGCCTGTTTTGCGACATCGTCGATGTTAAAGGCCAGTGCCGATGAGGTATACAGTGACAACACCACTGCAGCACCCAACCAACGCATTTTCATCATCTGTGGTTTATGTTTCATAATAAGTAAGCACTTCCCCCTTTGTGTGCTTATATCGATCCGATCCATTTTAATGGAAACTCAGGCAATCCGACAACATTATCACTGCTTTGTTCAGCTGCTGGCTCATGGATTAAGCAAATGAAAGAACCCGCTATTCACTTTGCGTGCTTATCCTGGAGACAGGGTGTCGGTCTTGGTGTAGGGTTGCCTTCGAATGTAACCATTATGAGTCTTAGGGATAAGACGAAAAGTCTGAGAATGCACAACGTTATATGAGCACATCACCAACAGAACGTGAATATTTCCTCGACTCGATCCGGGCATGGCTGATGTTATTGGGGATCCCCTTTCACATTTCACTGATTTACTCCAGCCACACCTGGCACGTGAATAGCCAGATGCCCTCCTGGTGGCTGACGCTGTTTAATGACTTTATTCACGCCTTCCGTATGCAGGTGTTTTTCGTCATATCCGGCTATTTCTCTTACATGCTGTTTCTGCGATACCCGCTCAAGCGCTGGTGGAAAGTGCGCGTAGAGCGCGTGGGGATCCCCATGCTGACCGCAATACCGCTGCTGACGCTGCCCCAGTTCATTATGTTGCAGTACGTGAAGGGCAAGGCGGAGAACTGGCCGAATCTGACGCTGTATGAGAAGTACAATACGCTGGTCTGGGAGCTGGTGTCTCACCTGTGGTTCCTGCTGGTCCTGGTGGTGCTCACAACGGTGAGCCTGTTGATTTTCAGCCGCCTGCGCCACCATCTGAGTACGACAGCCGACACTTTTTTCGCCAACGTTACGATGGGCAAACTGTCAGTGCTCTTCTTGCTGTTAGGGATTGCCTATGCCGCCGTGCGAAGGACCCTGCTTATCGTCTACCCGCCGATTTTGAGCGACGGGTTATTTAATTTTGTGGTAATGCAGTCCCTGTTCTACATTCCGTTCTTTTTAATCGGCGCGCTGGCCTTTATTCATCCGAAGCTTAAATCGCTGTTTGTCACCCCGTCACCGTGGTGCGCGCTGGGAGCCACCCTGGCGTTCGCGGCCTATCTGCTGAATCAGCGCTACGGTAGCGGCGACGCCTGGATGTATGAAACGGAAAGCGTGATCACTATGCTGCTGGGCCTGTGGATGGTGAACGTGGTATTCGCGCTGGGCCACCGTTTGCTGAACTTTAAGTCCAGCCGCGTGACCTACTTCGTTAATGCTTCGCTGTTTATCTATCTGGTGCATCACCCGTTGACGCTTTTCTTCGGGGCTTACATCACACCGCACATCGCCTCGAACACGCTGGGCTTCTTTACCGGGTTGGTGTTTGTGGTGGGGGTGGCGATCGTCCTCTACGAAATCCATCTGCGGATCCCGCTCCTGCGTTTCCTCTTTTCAGGAAAACCACCGGCGAAAGCCTCATAAACCACGCGGCGCACCCGATGCGCCGCGTTTGCTTCAGCTTTCCAGTTCTTGTCTGCGCTGAGTCAGAAGCCGCTGGTACAGATGCAGGGTGTCCTCGTCAAAACAGACAAAAATCACCTTCTCCGGCAGCGGTTTTAACGACAGGTAGCGGTAAACGGTTTCTACGGCGATCGTTGCGGCGGCGGCCTTAGGATAACCATACACGCCGGTGCTGATGGCCGGGAACGCCATCGTTGTATAGCCGTTGTCGGCGGCCAGTCGCAGACAGTTTCGGTAAGCCTCTTCCAGAATACTCGCTTCGTGCTGGTCCCCGCCATGCCAGACGGGTCCTACGGCATGAATAACCGCTCTGGCAGGCAGATTACCCGCAAGCGTAATCACCGCGTGACCGGGAGGACACTCGCCCTGCTGCTGCCGCACGGTTTTACAGGCTTCCAGCAGTTGCGGTCCGGCAGCCCGGTGGATAGCCCCGTCCACGCCCCCTCCCCCCATCAGGGATGGATTGGCCGCATTGACGATAACGTCGACGTGCATTGTCGTAATATCGCCATGAATAATGTCAATTTGCGGTTTCATAAAGCCCCTCTGCAACCCGCCATTTTCTTAAGTGTATCGCAGAGGAGACTGGGAGAAAAAACTATCAGAAAAAATCCTCTTCCACCGCAGGGCGGAAGAACGCGCATTAGCGATACTGGATTTCGACAACCGCGAGCGTTTTTTCAGGATTAAGGTATTTCATATTGAGCGTCACCAGGCTTGAGTCGCTCACTTTCCCGTTAAGCGCCTCTTCATAGCTGACCATACGCGTTTGCATACGGTTATTATTTGGACATGACATTTCAAACTGTTGCTTCTGGGGAGTGACTTCACAGGGGTCTGCGACAATGGCACCGCGAAAATGAATGACACCACCGTCAACAATTGTGGCCGAATAAGCCGGGATACTCAAAGCAGAAACGACCAGACCCAGACCTGCCGCGAGTCGAGCAAAATAGTTGTTCATTATAGGTACTCCTCAATGAAAATCGTCCATGAGGGGTAAACGCGCTTCATTTACTACGGCAAACGAAGTTTAACGTTACGGAACATAACGACCTGGTCCCTGATATCAGCATAGCTCAACGGTACAGACCCGCCACATTCGCAACGTATTGATTACATGAATGTTTATAGTGAACGTTCCGCTGGCGACCACTGTTGTGATAAATGTAGCGATTTACCGTCTGAAACGGTGACAACGATTTTTACCGTGTCTCCCGCGCTAATATTTAAACTCAGGCGCATTAAATCAATCGTCTGATTAGCGGGTATAAAAAGTGTGTTTTGCTGTCGGGAAGAACTTTGTCCTCCCTGCCCTTCTCGCAGAGAAACAATCTGAACCTGACAATCACACGATTGCGCCAGAGTGACCTGCGGAATAATGGTGGTCATATTTTCCTGCTGTGACGTTTTGAAGGTTATCTGGCTTGAAAGGGCGGCAAGGAGAATTAAGGTATTCATGATGAACTCCCGAAAAAAAACAGGGCTGATGCCCTGTTTTTTTGTAGCACAGATTTCAGTATCAGTACTGATGAGCCGATGCGTGGTTACCAAAACCGATCTGGGTAACGTTAACAGTCGAGTTGGACGCAGTCTGGTCTACGAGTGCACCGTTAAAGCCGCCGGACTGGCTAACATTCATAACGGATTTTTTACTGTTCCACTGATCAAGTGTTGCACTGTTGCCAAAACCTTTCTGGGTCAGGTTGATTTTACTGTCATCAGAACCCTGACCAACGTCAGCACCGTTAAAGCCACCGGTCTGGCTAATATTCAGGACGGAATTTCTGGCGTCTGTCTGCAGGGCAACCGCAGAGTTACCGCCACCGTTCTGATAAATATTCAGGGTTGAATTTGGGCCACTGTATCCACCGTGACCATGCCCATGACCCCATCCGCCCTGATTAATAGAACCCGCCATAGCACTACCAGAAACTACGATTGCTGCAAGTGCTGCCACTTTGATAAATTTCATGGTAAACCCCCATCGGATTGATTAAAGTCGTCGCAAAAGCGCTAATGTTGAATAACGTTAATAGCCATTTGCGACTGTTTCTGCACTACAACTGCGGTTTTCTGCGTACCGTACTGCGTAATATTTGCTCTATTACCCGACCCTTTCTGGATAATTTTCGCGCTATTACCGTATCCATCTTGCGTAATACCTGCATCATTCGCGTTACCGCTCTGATCGATCCAGGCTAAATTGTAACTCCCTGATTGATCAACTCTCGCTCTGTTACCTGCCCCATCCTGGGAAACAATGGATAAGAGCCTTGAACCGTCCTGGCGAACCTCAGCGTTATTAAAAACGCCCTGTTGACCAATAATGGCTGCCTGATTTAGTGATGAAAGACTTAATTCGTTAACCGCAAAGTTATATTCAGAGTTTGCCAAATCTGAATTCGCTGCGGCTACAAATCCAGGCGCACCCAGTAATGTAAACATCATAATTAACGATGCGTTTTTCATGTTGTCACCCTGGACCTGGCTATTTAATCACTCCATGTTTAAACGACTCGTATTGTGTTAACGCGTCGTTACGGTGAAGAGTATGTCCGCTGAAACATTTTAAATATCTCACCCGCGCGGCTTATTTTTATTTATCGAATCACCACAAAGTCGTAATTTACATCAAAAATCACTTTAATCAGGCCAGCTTATATTTTTTATTAAAGGTTTTTTGCGAAAGGGTTTTACAACGAGACGAAGGCTGTCCACGCGTCCTCCCGGGTTGTTTAAACGTAACGGCAAGAGAACATTTTTCTCAGTGCGTGACACGGAGCCTCTTTTCTTAAGCCAGACAGTCGCTCATTCGCGGGCTTAGAAGTTAGCTGAAACTCATACTTAATTATCGCCTTACAAAAATAACAAATAACATTAAAAATCAAGCCATTAAAAATATTTGTATGATTTTTAAAATCTGTGCACCTCTATTTATGTGTACAACTTTCTCATCATTTATTGCCATTCAAAACAACCTAATTTCACAATTTAATATTGATTTTTACATCCTGTTACATGTTTAACACTTGCTTTAAACTTCGTAAAAGCTAGATTGAAATTAGATGTACGAAATTGGTTTTATATTTACCTCCCTGTGGAGGTTATGGTCTGATTCTACACACAGCAGTGCAACATCTGTCAGTACTTCTGGTGTCCTCTTTTAAAAAGGAGGACAGCTGCCAGGTGCCAAAAAAAAGTGGGGTTTCATCATGTATAATGAAGTCCATAGTTTACATGGTCATACATTACTGTTGATCACAAAACCTTCTTTGCAAGCGACAGCGTTATTACAACATTTAAAGCAATCTTTATCACTGAACGGGAAATTGCATAATATTCAACGTTCTTTTGATGATATTGCACCTGGCAGCATCATTCTTTTCGATATGATGGAAGCTGATAAAAAGCTTATCCATTACTGGCAGGATATTTTAAGCAGGAAAAACAATAATATCCGCGTGCTATTGTTGAATACGCCTGATGAATATCCGTTCAGAGATATTGAAAGCTGGCCGCATATCAATGGCGTGTTCTACGTCACGGAAGAAGAAGACCGGGTGGTAGAGGGGCTGCAAGGTATATTGCGCGGAGAGTGTTATTTTTCGCAAAAGCTTGCCAGCTATCTCATCACGCATTCCGGAAATTATCGCTATAACAGCACAGAGTCAGCACTGCTCACGCACCGTGAGAAAGAGATCCTGAATAAGTTACGCATTGGTGCTTCAAATATTGAAATCGCCCGTTCGTTATTTATCAGCGAAAATACGGTAAAGACGCACCTTTATAATCTTTTCAAGAAGATAGCTGTGAAAAATCGAACTCAGGCGGTTTCGTGGGCAAACGATAACCTCAGGCGTTAATCACATGAAGCGCACGTTGAGTTGGATCGCCGCAGCGAGTTTCCTGCTCGCTGCTGGGAATCTGAAGGCCGTCGAGGTCGAAGTTCCCGGATTGTTAACAGACCACACTGTCTCGTCAGTCGGGCACAGTTTTTACCGTGCCTTCAGTGACAAATGGGACAGTACCTACACGGGTAATATAACAATCAACGAGCGGCCCAGTGCACGATGGGGAAGTTGGATAACAATAACGGCTAATCAGTACGTTATTTATCAAACGTTTTTATTCCCGACCAAAATAGACTTCGATAAAAACGTTGTCTTAGCACTGGCACAATCAGAAGACGCTATTAATCGCCTGCAAATAGATAAAGCCCTATTAAGCACCAGCGATTTAGCAAAAGACGAGTTCTAGCGAACCGATATGCGGAGGCTGTCATGCGTATTGCATATGCAGTTGTTTCGATAATGCTGATAACACCCATCTGTTGGGCCGGAAACATGACGTTTCAGTTCCGTAACCCTAACTTTGGCGGTAACCCTAACAATGGCGCGTTCCTGCTGAATGAAGCTCAGGCGCAAAACTCCTATAAAGATCCAAGCTTAAAGGATTTTAGCATTGATACCCCGTCCGCACTGGACAACTTCACTCAGGCCATCCAGTCGCAGATTTTAGGTGGGTTATTGACCAACATTAATACCGGTAAACCCGGGCGGATGGTGACCAACGACTTTATCGTTGATATCGCCAACACGGACGGACAGCTTCAGTTGAACGTAACCGATCGTAAAACCGGAAGAATCTCCACCATTCAGGTTTCCGGTCTACAAAGTAATTCAACTGACTTTTAAACAATAGCTAAATAAGGACAACGATCATGCAGCGCTTCCTGATATTTGTTGCAGTGTGCTTATTGAGCGGTTGTTTAACTGCTCCACCTAAAGAAGCTGCAAAACCAACATTAATGCCTCGGGCCCAAAGTTATCGTGATTTAACGCATTTACCTTCACCTACGGGGAAAATATTTGTCTCCGTATACAATATTCAGGATGAAACCGGACAATTTAAGCCTTACCCGGCAAGTAACTTCTCCACGGCCGTGCCGCAGAGCGCCACCGCCATGCTGGTTACCGCGCTCAAGGATTCGCACTGGTTTATTCCGCTGGAACGCCAGGGTCTTCAGAACCTGTTGAATGAACGCAAAATCATTCGTGCCGCCCAGGAAAATGGCACCGTCGCGGACAATAACCGCATGCCTCTGCAATCTCTGGCGGCGGCGAACGTGATGATTGAAGGATCGATTATAGGCTACGAAAGTAACGTTAAATCGGGTGGTGCGGGAGCACGTTACTTCGGTATCGGTGCGGATACCCAGTATCAGCTCGACCAAATCGCCGTTAACCTGCGTGTGGTTAACGTCAGTACAGGCGAAGTGCTCTCTTCGGTGAACACCAGCAAAACCATCCTGTCTTATGAAGTTCAGGCTGGGGTATTCCGCTTCATCGATTACCAGCGCTTGCTGGAAGGTGAAATCGGCTACACCTCTAACGAGCCGGTCATGATGTGTCTGATGTCGGCCATTGAAACCGGCGTGATCTACTTAATTAACGACGGTATTGACCGCGGGCTGTGGGATCTGCAAAACAAAGCAGACGTGCAGAACCCGATACTGGTGAAATACCGCGATATGTCAGTCCCTCCGGAATCCTGACAGGAAGCGCATAAAAAAGGCGAGATGATTATCTCGCCTTTTTTTATTCGCTCACTGCCGTGATGTTTTGCGCTTTTTCCCGCCGCGATGCCAGCCACAGTCCGCTGTTTTTCATGGCATAGCCAAACAGCAGCCCCAGCGCCAGCGAGGGGACTACCAGCTTCCAGTCCCCCTGCCCTGCAAAGGTCGCGCACGCCCCCATGAAGGTTCCCGGCACAAATGAAAGCAGCAGATGCTTAGCCTGGATGCACATTAAAAAGGCGACGACACCCGTCATGACGTATCCCAGGATTTCCAGATGCGGCGCCATTGCGCTGCCTTTCATGATCACCAGCGCCCAGATAACACCGCTCATCAGCGTGCAGCCTGAGATAAAGAGCCCTCTGACGCCTCCCTGCGGACAGGCGAAATAGGCGGTACAGCCGAGGAACCCGGCCCAGCTGAGCAATCCAAGAGACACGGCTACCCATCCCCAGAGCCCGGAGAGAATACCTGTCGTAATTGCGATACAAAGTAATATGTTCATGGCGCGCATCTTAGCAGAAGCGCACCATAGAAATGAGATCGGCAGCACATTACATGCAAATTGGAATGTTGAGTTGCAGAAATTATGTGACCTAAATCACTCTTCGTTCTCTTCTTCCAGCTCATCCCACATTGCCGCGATAGCGTCGCGGGTCAGCGGCGCCAGCGTTCTCCAGAATGGCGAGGTGGCATGCGCTTCAACTTTACCCAGGAATGTCCCGACCCACGGCAGCAGGTACGTTTCGAACAGGGTTCCGATGGCTTCGTTCTCATCATCACCGGCGTTGTCTTCGATCCAGGACGCCGCCAGCAGCAGCGTACCGATATGATCGGCTGGCGTATCGCTCAGCGGCATACCGCGCGTGGAGAGGAAAGCACGGACTTCCGCTTCCGTTGCCCCGTCCTGCCAGGCTGAACGGTATGGCGAAACGCGGCACTCATCGCCGACGAACAGCGCATTGTAGTCCGTCGCAATCTGCTGCATGTCGCAGCTTTTTTGCAGACGTTCCAGTAAATCATCCTGTTCCAGCGGCCAGTTCTGCGCCAGCTTGCCTTCACGGATTAACGTAAAAAGCGGAACCAGCAGCGGGTCTTGCGGCTGACGATAATAGAGCGTACCCAGCACGCGGCAGAGGATGGAAAACTCGTTCATTTTTATGATTCCATTACACAATTAAAGATCGGCAAATTCGGCAATCGGCTCCATTCCGCGCGACTCGAGGAAATCGAGCATGCGGCGTGGGGTCACGTTCAGGATTTGCGCTTCCGGGAAGTTAACATCATTCAGCACTTTCAGGCACTCGCTGAAATCACCGAGCGTAAACGCGGTATGAGAGTCTGAGCCCAACGCCACCATGCCACCCGCATCACGCACGGCGGCCGCCACGGCACGACAGTTGTCTTCGCTGCCCTTACGCGAGTGAACAAAGGAGGAGTTATTAATCTCCAGCGCCACGCGGTGTTTTGCTGCCGCCTGCGCGACAGCCTGAATATCAATCGGATACTTCGGGTTACCGGGGTGGCTGATAATGTGCACATTGCCGCTGGCAATAGCGGCAATCATCGCCGCGGTGTTGGTCTCTTTATCCTGAGGCGGGAAAACCGGCTCATGGAAACCGGCGAGAATAAGGTCAAGAGACGTCAACATCGGGCCGGTACAGTCGATCTCACCGTCGATATTTTTGATGTTTGCCTCAATGCCCCGCAGTATCCCAATGCCGTCCACCAGACGTGGCCAGATCCGCATATTCACAAAATGCCAGTAGTGCGGCGCATCCGCCATGTCCGGGCCATGATCGGTGATCGCGAACAGCTTAATACCTTTAAGCTTCGCCTGGGCAATATAATCATGGAGGTTACTATACGCGTGGGTGCTGGCGACGGTGTGCATATGCAGGTCAACGGGATACATCTCTCTCTCCTCTGCGGTTTTTCCAAAGGATAGCAGTTATCAGCGGCGAATATTAGCAAAAACCCGGCGAACGCCGGGTTTCTCTCAGTAGCCGCGCTGTCTGTCGACCTGCCCGGTGACCGCATGACCCTTTTCCATTTCGCTGATGGTATGGGATATGTAGGCCACCGCTTCTGCCGGACGCGTCACGGCAGCCACATGTGGCGTCATCGCGACGCGCGGGTGCTTCCACAGCGGGCTTTCCGCGGGCAGCGGCTCACGGCTATAGACATCCAGCATGGCGCCTTTTAGCTTTCCGCTGTCCAGCGCCTTCAGCAGATCGCCTTCCACGACATGGACCCCGCGCGCCAGGTTCATTAAATAGCTCTGCTCGGCTAACTGGTTCAGGAGAGTACTATTGATGATACCCACCGTTTCGGCGGTATTCGGCAGCAGGTTGATAAGCACGCGTGTCCCTTTCAGGAATGCAGGAAGCTCATCCGTTCCGGCAAAGCTCTCAACGCCCGGATAGTCCTTACGGCTGCGACTCCAGCAGCGCAGCGGGAAGCCCCACGGGGCGAGTGCTTCTGCCACTTTTGAGCCGAGCACACCTGCGCCGAGGATCCCGACGGTAAAATCTTCATGTCGATAATCCGGCAGTGGCTCCCAGTGGGCATGCTGTTTAAAGGCCTGATAATCGTCGAAGCGACGGAACCAGTGCAGCACCTGGCTGACGGCATATTCCTGCATTTGCTGGCCCATCCCGGTATCTTCCAGGCGGAACAGAGGGATCTCTTCCGGCAGCATTTCAGGGTGTGCCTTCAGTTTACTGAGAATCGAATCCACGCCCGCGCCCAGGGCGAAAACCGCCTTCAGTTTACGCCCCTGGAGCATTTCTACCGGAGGATGCCAGACCAGCGCATAGTCGGCATGTTCATTATCGCCACGCTTCCACTCGCGAACGCGTGCGCCGGGCAGCGCCGCCGAAAGTGCGTCAATCCAGTAAGCGGTATCAAATGTAGGGTGATAGAAGAGAATATCCATGGTCATTCCTGCCTTTTATTGCGCTGTTTTGTTTTCGTTTTCAAGTGGATTGCCAGCATAACAAATTTATCAGGAAACCGCGTTGCTGATAAAAGAGGCGCTTTGTGCACATTTAGGAGTCAGGTTGCTTGAAGTTTGTCTAAACGCGCTAAATTACTGAAAAAGTGAGTTGACGGCAGTTCGGCTTTTCCTTACATTAGCGCCCGTCCCGACAACAACGGGATGACAATATGGTGAGGTGTCCGAGTGGCTGAAGGAGCACGCCTGGAAAGTGTGTATACGGCAACGTATCGGGGGTTCGAATCCCCCCCTCACCGCCATATTTAAAGAAGAGCTCGCATGAAAATGCGGGCTTTTTTTTCGCATTTTGCACGCCTGCGGGGGGATGAGAATCCCCGACCGGGGTTCGACAACTGGCGACAGCCAGTTGGACAGACTGAGAGCGTAGCGAACAGGCTGCCCGCAGGGCGAGCGAAGCGAGTCAATCCCCCCTCACCGCCATATTTAAAGAAGAGCTCGCATGAAAATGCGGGCTTTTTTTTCGCATTTTGCACGCCTGCGGGGGGATGAGAATCCCCGACCGGGGTTCGACAACTGGCGACAGCCAGTTGGACAGACTGAGAGCGTAGCGAACAGGCTGCCCGCAGGGCGAGCGAAGCGAGTCAATCCCCCCTCACCGCCATATTTAAAGAAGAGCTCGCATGAAAATGCGGGCTTTTTTTTCGCATGTTGCACGCCTGCGGGGGGGATGCCGCAATATACACTATCGTTGGCAGGGTAAGGCCCAGACCGTACCCGGCAATTGCATCCCCTACTGAACCCCCTCACGAAGTTGTTTCATGTTGTAAAAGCAGCAGAAAATGAGTTATAGATGTCATATCCCAATTAGCATTACTCTTTTCAATTCTGATCAGGAATTTCTCATGCTAGATCTCTGTCTGGAATACCTAAAAGGAAGAATGGACCAATCGATAAAGAATGTTTTTGAATTATCTGATGACCTGGTGGTTGTCTCTCCACCAGCCGATCTTGATGGTTCTAAATCGCTAAAAATACAGAATAAAATCCTCATCTTTATTAGTAACATCGAAAAAGACTCCTTTTCCAAAAGTTACAGACCCGAAAACAGCCACAGCAGCAATCGATCGACTATTTCCTCAAAACCCCTCTTCATTACCATGACTGTCACGATCGCGGCCAACTTTGCTACTAGTCACTATACTGATGGATTAAAGGTGCTTTCCCACTTACTGGCATTCTTCAATCGTCATAACAATTTTACCCGCCAAAACTCCCCAGATCTACCGAGAGACATTGAACAGATTAATATGGAACTGGAATCTATACCGGGTGAACAGTTAAACCATATGTGGGGAATATTTGGTTCTCATTACCTGCCATCGTGTATTTATAGAGTGAGAGCGTTAATTCCTGATAGCGAAGCAATTTTGTCACAGGTTGGCAGGATTCATGTCTCAGACACTGATTTAACAAAAAGAGAGAACTAAATGACACACTATCAATCCATCCTGGTCATTAATGTAAGGCATGAATACTATAACGCGCGCAAAGATGAATTAGCCCCTGTAGAGGTCTGCCCCGCTCAGACAACACAGCATTTACTGAGACAATACGGTATGTTGTTAAGATCCGGCCCCGGATTCGCACAATTAATAGTAGAGAAAGAATTATTTAGCGACCTTGCTTCGCTAACTCATGATTTTCATCTCAGATTTTATCTCGTCAGCACCGACCCTGTACTCAGAAGCATCACCATAATGCCAAATATGTTTGATATCTCACACGTCAATGCAGTATTAGTTGATGATATCAATCTGAACCTCACGGCCAGCAACTGGATGGGAATAGATGATTTAGATCAAGGCGATACTTTCCACCCCTCCGTTATTTGTAGAAGAAATTTAATCGGCGTTCTTGACATTCATATTCCTGACAGTCACTTCACGCTGGAGAAAAAATCAATAACCATCCATTTCAAAACCATATCAACCTATTGGAAGTACTACATTTTCTTACAAGGAAAGAAGAAAGACATGAATCTTTCCTGCCCACCAAATGATGCCCTTTCATTCACTGAACAGGAAGATGAAATAATCTCAGGCAAAACTGCCAAGATTTTTCTTTCAAACAATGAAATTCCATTGACCAAGTCTTATGGCGATTCAGTGTCGCTATCACTGGAGAATAAAATCTTTATTAAAACACTACCTTATCCAGTTCCTGAGAGAACCTCAACGTTATTTACCGAAGAAAAAACAAAATTAATCTCTCACATTTACGTTAACTAACGCTCGGATACCTATCCTATTTTCATATTGCCCATATGAGATGTCACCCAGTGAACTGTTATCAAGCGCAGCCCATGTCGCTTCGATTATGATTCATGATATATTGTATTTTTATGATTTAAACAATACTAAAGTTTACTTAAGCACACGTAAACTACTCCATTACCCTTTAAACGCGCGTTATGCCGACATTGAAAAGAAGCGGCCGCACCGTGAATCCGAAGTGATTGGTAAGGTATCTGCAGTGCGAAAAATATCTATTTGTAAAAAAGAAAAGGGAGCAAAAAATATTGCAATAATGTGTTGACAGAAAACAAAGGCCACGTTATACCAATCATGTCAATCAGATTAGTCTTTTATTGAATGCCTTTCTTAACAGCGTCTTTTCCTGTGTGTTGACAGTTGGGCATGGTTGCCATTCAATTACATGAAGGTCCGGACTATGGGCGTAATGAAAACACCTGGCGTTTATATTGTTGAGAAGAATGCTTTTCCAAACTCTGTTGTTGAAGTTGCTACTGCAGTTCCTGCATTTATTGGATACACTGAAAAAGCTGACAACGGAGGTAAATCGCTAATAAATCAAGGATGGCGTATTACGTCAATGTCAGAATACCGGCAATATTTCGGCGGAGAGCCTCAGCATTTATTTGAAATAGCCGAAATCAGCGTCCCCCCCGATGCGAAAACCCGAGAAGCCTTTAAGCATGCAGGAAAGACCTATCAGATAACGCAATCAAATACCCGTCATCATCTTTATTACAGCATGCTATTTTTCTTTCAAAATGGTGGTGGTCCTTGCTATATCGTTTCAGTGGGGAGCTATGCTGATAACATTGATGCTGGTGTATTAAAAAGCGGTATTACACCTCTTATTAAAGAAGCCGAACCGACCATGCTGCTCATTCCTGAAGCCGTACAACTTTCTGAAGATGACTGCATAAACGTCGAGCAGGCAATGCTGGCTCACTGCGGTGGCAAAATGAGAAATCGTGTCGCCATTCTGGATATCTGGAACGGTTACAAAGACCGCCAGCATCCTGATGGTGACTGCATTGAAAACTTCCGCTCCAAGCTGGGCACAAATTATCTCGATTTTTCATCCGCCTATTATCCGTGGCTCAATACGTCTATCGTACTGGACAGCGACGTCAGTTTTCTTAACGTCAGCAATGTCGATAAGCTCGTAGAACTGCTGAATGCTGAAGTCGCGTCTATATTTAGCGACTTAGATGGCCTTTCAGAAGAAGAACTCAGCACTGGGGGTAATAAGCTTAGAGCAACTCGTAAGCAAGCGATGCTCGATGAAATTGCCAGGCTCAGTGGCGATATCTCAAAGCCGGATGCGGTGTTACTGCACAAAATCCTCTTCAATATGAGTCCACTGTATCAAACCATAATGGCGGACATTAAATTACAGCAAAACATCCTGCCGCCTTCGTCTGCAATGGCCGGTATTTATACCATGGTTGATAACTCCCGTGGGGTATGGAAAGCGCCGGCCAACGTCAGCGTTAATGCTGTTGTCTCTCCTACCGTCAGCATTAGCGATGATGAGCAGGAAGATTTAAACGTCAGCACGCAGGGTAAATCGATCAATGCCATTCGGCCTTTTATTGGTGAAGGTACCCTGGTTTGGGGGGCAAGAACACTTGATGGCAATAGCCTGGACTGGCGTTATATCAACGTCAGACGCACGATGATAATGCTGGAAGAGTCCATTCGGCTTGCGTCAAAAGCTTACGTCTTTGAGCCTAACGTCGCCAACACGTGGGTATCCATGGAAAGTATGCTGGGAAACTTTCTCTATGGTATCTGGAAACGAGGTGGCCTGGCTGGCTCAACGCCAGGCGAAGCTTACAGTGTCAGCGTTGGTCTGGGTAAGACCATGACTGCTAACGATATCCTGGAAGGTATTTTGCGCATTACCGTGCTGGTCGCAATGGTCCGCCCGGCGGAATTTATTGAAATCACCTTCCAGCAAAAAATGCAGGAGTCATAGAGACGTACGCAGTTCCTGGTTTTGATTAGCATTCAATATTAACGGTAACGACGTGGAAAGCTTTTAGGAGATCCCCATGGCAGATGATGGCTCAGCTCAATCTGAAACCGTATGGCCAATGCCGAAATTTCATTTCGAAGTGAAATGGGATGGTGGCGCTGGCGCGGGTATGGTTTCAGCTTTTCAGGAAGTATCAGGACTTGATTCGGAAGCACAACCCATCGAATACCGGGCGGGTAATAGTCCTGTATTCTCGACCATAAAAATGCCTGGCCTGATTAAAAGCGGCAACATCACGCTCAAGAAAGGTATTTTTAAAAGTGATAATAAGTTCTACGAATGGTATTCAAAGATAAAAATGAACACCATTGCCCGAACCGCTGTCACCATTAACCTGTTAGATGAAAGCGGCGCGCCTGTAATGAGCTGGAAATTAAAAAATGCCTGGCCCACCAAAGTGACCGGTACTGACCTAAAGTCGGACAGTAATGAGGTTGCAGTAGAATCTATTGAGCTTGCTCATGAAGGACTGGAAATATCCGTTTGATTTTGTCATTAATTAGGCCAGCCCTGATTTACCCTCTAGACCTAACATTTTATTAAGGATACTCAGAACATAATATTATGGGAATCATTACTGGTTCAGGTGCGAGTCAGGATGATGGTGAGTGGCCACTCCCAGCCTTTTACTTTACTGTTTCCATCAGCGGCTGTGCTGGCGACACAGCCTTTCAGGAGGTCTCCGGTCTGGAATTCCAGATAGAAACGGAAGAATACAGTGAAGGTGGAAACAACCTGGTTTATCACCTCCCGAAAACCATAAAAACCAGCAACCTTATTTTAAAAAGAGCCGTTACTGATAACACGTCTAAACTGCTTGCATGGTGCCTGAGCATTTTAAACAATGGATTGTCAAAACCGATCCAAACAAAAAACGTTTCAATTAATTTACTCAATGAAAATGGTACAACCTGTAAGAGCTGGACAGCCTCGAATGCATATCCGGTAAAGCTGAAGACGGCATCATTCAACGCCATGCAAAATGATGTGGCGATAGAAGAAATTGAGATCTGTTTTAATCGTTTACAGAGGAACTTATAACTGTGCCATTAGAAATAAAGCAACTCGTTATTAAGTCGAAAGTGATTGGTGAGCAAAGCAAAAAAGAGACTATCGTTTCAGACGAGTGGAATGTTGATAATGAGCAAAATCCGCCTGAGATAAGTCGAGCTTATTATGTCACTGACCCATTTAATGAAACAAGAGAAAGATAGTTGATTTAATTAAAGGGAATGTCGTATGGAAAGAATAACAATAAAATCTGTGACGTCTGATGGAAATGTCGCCCAAACATTCTCAGCAACATTGAATCCCAATAGTATAAAAAATAGCTTTGGAATTTCCTATACTAATAAAGGCACGCAGCAACAAGGGGATATCTCACCCAGTACATCTTTTAAGGGATATGACAGTGAAAAACTGGATTTTGAACTGTTGCTTGATGGGACTGGCGTCACAGGTAACACCAGTACCAGCACTGTTCAAAAGCAACTTTCAACATTAAAAAAAGTGACCTACGCCTATAACGGCGAACAGCATGAGCCCTATCCGGTAATAATATCGTGGGGGACATCTGTCAGTTTCCGCGGACGTTTAACGTCCCTCAGCGTGAGTTACTCTCTTTTTGACTCCTCCGGGAATCCATTACGCGCTACGGTGGCGCTCAGCTTTACAAAATTTTTAACGCAAAAGGAAAAAAGTGCGTTAAAAAAACAATCTTCCCCTGACTTAACCCACATTATTGAATTTAAGGCGGGTGACTCGCTCCCGATGCTGTGTCATAAAATATACAATGACAGTAGTTATTATATTGACGTTGCTCGAGCCAATAACTTAAGCAGTTCAAGACAAATCAAGCCGGGTACGAAAATTTACTTTCCACCGTTAATTTAGGTATCAGAATCTCATGGCAATCTCTCCCTCAAGCAATAGCAATGGCGTAACAACCTACACCATTAAAATAGATGGAAAAGCAATTGACAGTTCAATTGGCATTATCACTATTCATGTTGATTACCGTATAAATCATATCGCCACAGCCGAGATCACTATTAGTGATGGTAACATGGCCTCTCAGTGCTTTGACGTTAGTGATGGAGATACCTTTAAGCCAGGATCGGCTATTTCCATTTCTGCAGGATATGCAGCTGATGAAAGCACGATATTCGAAGGTATTATTATCAGTCATGGTATAGAAATAGCGACTGATAGCAGCACCTTCCTGAAAATTGTTTGTAAAGACCAGGCTATCGCAATGACTATCGCCAGGCATAGCCAATGCTTCCTCGCTAAATCTGACAGCAATATCATTGGCGGTCTTATCGCCAATTATTCAGGGCTCACCGGCACTGTCGGAAGTATTAGTGAGACTCACGCTGAACTCGTCCAGTTCAACAGTACTGACTGGGATTTCCTTCTCGCTCGCGCTGAGGCCAATGGCTTCGTGGTCACCAATCAATCCAATAAAATCATTGTCGATAAACCTTCTGTCAGCGACACGGCAACTCTCATTGTGACCTATGGCACGGATTTAATGTCATTTTCTGCAAAAGTTGATGCCAGAAACCAGTTAAATACGGTCACGGCAGCATCCTGGGATCCGACCACACAAGCCATGCTGACAGGCACCAGTTCCAGTCAGTCCATTTCAGGACAAGGCAATTTCACGACGGCTGATTTAGCCGCAGTATTGGGCATTAGCGATTACACGCTACAAACCGCCGCCACGATCGGTTCTGATTCTCTGACTCACTGGGCCAACGGACAGCAAGTTAAGGCCATGCTAAGCAAAGTGCGGGGGAGCGTCACCTTTCAGGGAAATGCCGGTGCCAGGATTAACAGTCTGATTGAACTGGCGGGTGTAGGTGAACGCTATAGTGGCTCACATTATATTGGCGGAATTCGGCACAGCATTGAAAAAGGCCAGTGGATCACCACGGCTGAGCTGGGTCTTTCCCCCATGTGGTCTGCGGAACATCGCGATCTTGGGGCGCCACCAGCATCGGGCTACTTACCTCCAGTCGATGGTTTGCAAATCGGCGTGGTGACGAAACTGGATGGCGATCCAGAGTCAAATTATCGAATTCAGATACAAATCCCCACCCTTAACAGTGAATCAAACGTAATCTGGGCGCGTCTGTCCACCTACTATGCATCTTCAAATTGCGGCAACTTTTTTATTCCAGAAGTGGGTGATGAAGTTATTGTTGGCTGTCTCAATCAGGATCCCAGCACCCCCGTTATTCTTGGTTCATTGTACAGCAGCAAGAATAAAATGCCGGAAGAGCTTTCGCCTGATAACTCGATTAAGTCCCTGGTCACCAAAAGTCAGATGAAGGTTATTTTTGACGATGAAAAGAGCGTCATGACGCTGAAAACCCCCAACGGTAACTCCATTGTGGTGAGCGATAAAGATAAATCAATTACGCTGACCGATCAGAACAGCAATACGATAAGTATGGGTGAAGGGGGTATTACGATATCCAGCAATAAAGACATCACTATTTCGGCGAAAAACGTCATCAATATGTCATCTACCAGCAACACCAGCATTAATGCCACCGGTGACGCAAAAATTACAGGCCTGAATGTTTTAGCACAGGCTAGGACGGGGTTAACGCTAAAAGGAAATGCCACCTCTGAATTGTCTTGCTCGGGGATCACGACCGTCAAGGGCGCACTGGTTAAGATTAATTAATAATTTGCGGAGCTGATTTATGCCGTTCGCAGCAAGAATTACTGACTTACAAATTTGCCCAATGGCCACGCCGGGTCTTCCCCCAATTCCCCACGTCGGAGGCCCGGTTATCGGGCCGGGGGTGCCCACCGTACTCATTGGCAGTTTACCCGCGGCAGTAGTGGGTGATAGCTGCGTCTGTGTAGGTCCACCGTCAACCATTGTTAAAGGATCGACGACGGTAATGATTGGCGGTAAACCTGCGGCTCGAATGGGCGATACCACCAGCCACGGGGGAAATATCACTATAGGCTGCCCCACTGTAATCATTGGCGGCTAAGGCAACTATGACTAACGATAATGCATTCTTAGGCACCGGCTGGGCATTTCCTCCCCGCTTTAGCGGTGCAAATCATCAGGTCATCATGAGCTCTGATATCCAGGACATTGAGCAAAGTTTAACGATCCTGCTCTCCACAACGCCTGGCGAACGGCCTATGGCACCTGATTTTGGCTGCCGGATTAATCAGTTTGTGTTTGAAGAACTCACTCAGACGGTGCTCACGCAGTTAGAGTCTGAGATCCGCCATGCCATTTTATTCTTCGAATCACGCATTAATGTCGAAGATATCCATTTTTTACCCGACCCTGTCTCCGGGCAATTACTCATTCAAATTGACTATCACGTGATCACCATTAATACCCGCAGTAATATGGTTTATCCGTTTTATTTAAACGAAGGAACGTTGATATCACCGCAATTGCTACCGCTTTTTGATGTGTGGGATTTAGCAAAATGACCACGCGGTTGCAGCGACAGGATGAAGCGATTCATTCATCCGCATTTAGCCCGCATGAGCTTAACTTTGAGCAGTTAGTGGTCTGGGCACATCAATTTGCCCAACGGCTGCCGTTCAAAAATCTGCAAGATCAGGTTGAGGGAAACTGGGGAGACTTATTTAAACAAAATGAAATTGTCGTCTGTGCGGCCATCTCAACCAGTGATACAACACAGATCCAGGAACAATTTAAACACGCCCTGACCCACGGTGAAGAGACAACCGTTGAGTTTTTACTGATTCTACTGAAGCGGCTACAGGAGTGGTATTTGCATCTGCCGGGTACGCCAGAATCCGCATACCAGTTCAAATATTACCTGCTACATGAGTATCAGCATCATCTTTCGCTGCCGCTCAGAGTGATGATTACCCGTCTGCCTGAACAATTTCGCCACAGCGTGCAGAAGCTGGATCCCTTATGGAATCTTGATCAACAAACAGTAGATACTGCGTCAACGGTGTTGCAACACAGCAGCTTTACTGAACAAATGCGTCACTGCTTTGCCAAAATAGTGTACGTCATTGAACAAATAAAACAGCACAGCCAGCAGGTATTACAAGCTGCATTATCGCACCAGGTAAACAGTCCGCAGCAGGCACTCTATTTTGCCTTCCTGAAACTGTTTGAACGAGCACAGCAATGCCTGAATCAGTTCACGGAAAAACATCTGCAGTTTTACTATCAGCAAGTCCTGCAACAGCACAAGAAAGTGACATCAGACAACTCGGTGTACCTGAAGCTCTCATTAAATAATCAAACGAACGATACTATTCATTTTGAACGTGGAGCCGAGTTTAGCCCTGGGGACGATACTGACTTTAATTCGATAATTTACCGCAGTCGTTATCCGATAGAAGTCACGGATGCCGAGGTGTCACATATTTTCAACCTCACGTTACAGCGCGATCCGCTTGTTTCACCTGAAAAAGAATCAGGGCTAGTTTGTGGCGTGAGCGGACAACAACTGCTGATGACGCCGGGTGCCACTGGCAACGATTTTCCGAAAGACCAGCAATTTGCTCTCTTTAATAACAAGTATAAAACGGAAGAGCACACCCAACCGATGGGGATAATTATCACCGATCCCCTGTTTGCGATGCAGCAAGGGAACCGGACTATCGAAGTCGTCTTTCAGCTTAAAGAAGTGAAATCCGGTATCGTGGCGCAGGAGCTACTGGCTATCGATGACGATGAGAAAACCAGAACCGCATTAATCCGAGTATTTTCTCAATTACTGACCACCCATGCCCACCTGTTCGAGGATTGGGCCGTCAGGATCACCGCCAGCCACTTAGCCAAACAAATCATACCTGAACAGCTCAGTCAGCTTCGGCACTTTAAACATTCACAACGGGTCTGGGCGACTTATAAATTATTTTATCTGCAAATATTGCAGTTTATTAGCTCAACGCCGGATCAGGGGGGACAATATGGTTTATCCCGCACAGATCTGCTATTTCGGGTATTAGGACAGAAGATAAGCCGACGCTGTCTTTACACGGTCCCATGGTTAACCGCCGCCGATATTGAGGGGATCCTTACAACCCTCACTCCACTTCTTGCTACAGATCCTGGCGCTTTTACCACCATCAAAGAATTACTGAGCCACTCCTCGACGGCGGCTTTTTATCAGCTTTTCCAGGGCATTTTCCATGTTGAAGTCTCAACCGAAACCGGCTGGCAGCCAGTTGAAAATGTGGAAATTTACCCCTGTGCCTCTCATGAATGTCAGATGGGTTTTAGGATGAAATGCCATATTGATGCTGGCTTCGCGCCGGTCATTCCTGTTCATGCGCATCTTCCGCACAGTGCATCATTAAAGATCACGTTGAAACGGCAAAGCCATTGTTTCCCCTACGCCATTTTCCGTGATTTCGAATTATCAAAACTCGCCATGACGACTCATGTGAGCGGAGTGACTCAACTGCAGTTATTTAACCCTGAGGGACAAGTGGACCCATCCCAACCCTTTTACTTATTTGGGTCTCAGCCTTATCCCGATGCTTATATGGTCATTGCCAGTGAAGAAATCGCCAGGAAAACCGTTAAGTATTTATCAATGTATCTTAGCTGGGGTAACCTGCCTCGCGGGTCTGACGGCTTTAAACAGCACTATGCTCAATACTCTTATCAATATAGCAACGCCAGTTTCCGAATGAGCATGGAAGTTCTGGATAATGGACAATGGGTTGCGTTTGGTCCCGCTGACTTGACTTTATTTACACCGGCCAGTGGTTTTCTTCAGCACGACCGGCACCTGTCATTCCCGAATATCAAAAACAGCTACACGCCTATTACTCAGCCATGGCCTAAAACACCTTACAGCAACCAGTCTGGCTTACGTAACGGACTCTTCAAGTTAAAACTCACGGCACCTGAGCAGGCCTTTGGCCACAAAGAATATGCGTCCTTGTTGAGTGATACCCTGACTTATAATGTGAGCAAAAAACATAAAAAAACGCTGCCTAATCCTCCTTACACGCCATTAGTGACCCACATTTCAATCGACTATTCGGCGGAGTCGACCATTGATTTAATGCGGATAGACGATCACGTCCAGAGTGAGATTATTCACCTGCACCCTTTTGGCACAAACGCAATTTATCCACCGAAGCAAACTCGCCAGCTAAGTCGGCCACGCTTCTTCCCGGATTATCAGGAAGACAGCCACTGCTTTATCGGCATCACCGCCAGCGAATTATCGGGGTATTTAAATATTTTCTTCGTTTTTGGCGGCAGTTCAAAACTCCTGCTGCCCTACCCATCGACGTCATACCGCTGGTATTACCTGGTGGATAATGACTGGCATGAGCTCAATCCCCACCAGATTATTCATGATACGACGCTCAACTTTCTGACGACCGGTATCGTCACTCTGGATTTACCTGATGAAATCAACACAGAACATACCGTTATGCCGTCAGGTTTGTTTTGGTTACGGGTGAGTACCAATAAAGGAATTGACCACTACCCTGACTGCCTGCATATTGCCACGCACGTAGTAAAAGTCACAGGAAAAGGCATCCCCCTCGCCAGCGATGGGGTCACCCCTCAGCTTTATTCTGCATGGCGAAGCACACCGCGAAAACCCAATCTGGCAAACATTGCACAGTTAAACGCAATGATAAAAATCCCAGAAGCCGAAAGCGATCAGCATTTTCAGATGCGAGTGAGTGAAAGCCTGCGCCATAAAGGCAAGGCCTTAACCCCCTGGGATTACGAACATCTTATTCTGGAGAATTTCCCTGAAGTCGGCGCGGTATATTGTTTCCCGACACGAACATATTACTCACACCGCAAAGTACCCGGTAACGTCTTAATCATTGTGACGCCGGTGAACACCGATTGCGATCATACCCTTTGTACCCCCAAACAGCTGGATTCCTCTTGTCTGATCGCTATTCGCCGCTTTTTAATGGCTGTGTCTCGCTCGCATGTGCAAATCGACGTTCGTAATCCCGGCTACGAAAAAATACAGATACGCTGCAAAGTAACTTTAAAAGAGGGCGTAAGCCATGGCCCCGCGCTGCGAAGACTGGAAAAGGCGATTAAATCGCAATTATGCCCCTGGGAAGCAAATACCCTCAATACGG
This sequence comes from Enterobacter sp. ECC-019, assembly GCF_043974075.1. Classification (NCBI taxonomy): domain Bacteria; kingdom Pseudomonadati; phylum Pseudomonadota; class Gammaproteobacteria; order Enterobacterales; family Enterobacteriaceae; genus Enterobacter; species Enterobacter sp. ECC-019. The sequence goes on along the minus strand of NZ_CP143759.1, from coordinate 2,419,594 downwards.
GACCGGGGTTTGGCTTATCGCTAGAAAAGCTCAGTGCCTTTATCCTCAGACAGAAAAACATCATTAAGGTCAGCTCATTATCCGCACTGAAGATCAGCGTTGATGAAAATACTGTGTACACACTCCAGGACAGTGCGGCGTCCAGTCAGCCGATTCGCGCGGCCTATCCCTGGTATTTTTTAATCCCCGAAGAACATCAGTACATTCAAATTTCACCGGATAATCTCACTCACAAGCCCATGACGGTGGGTATCGGTGAGTTAGTGATCGGCGAGCAGTTTATCGTCAGCACCTCAACAGCGTCGAATTCTGAAGGCGAAAAAAATAATGGCTAAACGCAATCGCAGCACGCTCAAAAATTATTTCCGTCATGGGACCATGCCGTCTGCAGAACATTTCTCAGATCTGATTGACTCCTGCGTGAATCAGAATGATGAAGGCTTTATCAAGCCTCCGGAGACAGGTCTTCAGCTCAGAGCGTTAGATCAGGAACATTTACTGAGCTTCTATCAACAAAACAGCCCGGATACCCCCCTCTGGCATGTTGGATTTGCACCACAAAGTATTAACTTGCAGGTTTTTGCCAATCCGGATGCGGATATCACCGAAGACAACGTGGGCACTGACGGGGCAATAAAAGCGATAAATCTCTCGATGACGCCGACGGGAAATGTGGGCGTTAACACGGCGACCCCCACTCAGACACTGGATGTCAACGGCACCATCGCGTCGAAGGGAAGAATGGGAGGGGTACTGATCACAACCTCGATCCCCGCAGATGGTGAGTGGCACGATATCACCCCGGATCTGGAAGGCTGCCATATGTTCGAAGTGGTTGCAGGAGTCGGCATCCGATATAGCGGTCGTTATGCGCTCGTTCACGCTATTGCTATTAATACCTGCGCCCCTAACAGGCAGTGGTGGCACTGGAGGGACAAAAATCCCATCCGAATAACTCAGTCCTGGTTCCATTCTTCAGCAGACAAAATTCAACTTCGCTGGCGGCAAAACAACCACAAAGGCACTGTGCGTCCCTACGCTTTACAAATCCGCACCAATACCCCCTTTGAAGCAGAACACACGATCCAATACCACATTACGCAACTATGGAATGACCCCTTTATGCAGCAATGCCAGCCAGCGGTAATTGGGGAGTAAATGAATAATGTCTAAGACAATATCGAAAAAGCAGCATAATGATAACCCGAATAGTTTTGAACATCTTTACCAGTTGGGTCTGACCTTGATCCAGCAACTGAGTGGTCGCGTCTGGACTGACTACAACACCCATGATCCGGGCGTGACAATCCTGGAGCAGGTTTGTTATACCCTGACCGACCTCATTTACCGCTGCGAGTTTGAGGTAGCGGACTACCTTACTGAAAGTACTGGTCATATCGATTACAAGGCTCACGGGCTGGCATTAGCGCAGGACATTATTCCGGCTTTTTCTCAGCAGCCCGCAGAGTATGAAACATGGTTATTAACTCGGCTCCCTGAACTCGATAAAGTGTGGTTATGCTCGTGTGAAAGCAATCCGGCACTGGGTATTTACACCCTCAATGCGCAGCTCAACCACTTTTACGCGCTAAGCCAGCAGCGCACCGATCCCGGCAATCGCTGGATTTACACTCAGCAGCATGCCGCCATTAGCCGTATTCGCCATGAGTTTCATTGCATCCGGGCGGTAGGAGAAGATTTGGCCGCCATTGAATTAACCGGCCAGCATCCCCTGACGCTCACCGCGACTATTCACATCAGCGATGATGTCACCGATGTCACCTTGCTTGCAGCCAACATTTATTACCGGATCGGTCTCTGGCTGGGCACTAATACGCAAAACACGTCTGCTGATGTTATCCGGGAAATACTGCTTGCTGAAGACGGTATCCTACAAATCGACCGTCTGCAATTTTGCCGCTACCCTGATAATACCGACGATTTCGAGCCTGCAGCTATCAATGAGATAGCGCCTTTCTCATATTTAACACTGCCAGAATTTTCAGCCAGTTCAGGCCTTGAGATCATCCAGTTTCAGCATCCAGTCAGCCTCGACCATGCCGACCTGACCATTCAGATAGAGCAGATCCAATACCAGCGGCGCACCACTCAGCTCAAAACCGTTAACGCCCCTGCACTCCCAGTCGGGCGATATTTTGACTTTAGCCGTTATGAATCGATTCAGACTCTTTTTCCCCGAAACTATCACTTAGCGCCAGGATTGCCGAACCAGTACCTTGCACAGCAGCAAGCGCAGCGGCATCAGTTACGCAGTTATTTACTGCTGTATGACCAGCTGATGGCCAATTTCTGTGACGACATTGCCGGGTTGAATACGCTGTACTCGTTATCCCTGACCCCTGAGACAACCTACCGCGCCCATCTGTTACGGGATGATGAGTTTTATAACATTGGTAAGCACTATCCCGATAATGCGAGCAACACACTGGATCAATTGCGCAGTCAGTTTGATGATTACCCGGAGCGGAAAAACCGCATCTTCAATTATTTACTTGCCCTTTATAGCGAACGTTTCCCTGAGTCACTGCACCGCCAGTTTAACCCTTATTTTTCTGCAAAAAGGCTAGAAAAACAGCTTCTCAAATATAAGCAATTTTTTATTCTGAATATTGTTACGATGACCAACTGCCGGGGGATCGGGGATAATTTACTCCAGCCAGCCCATCGGGGAGGTTACAGTCAACGCCTTGCGCTTCTTCTTGGACTGGCGCCAAAAACCGATTCCACGTGGCGTTATTTGCGAGCCATCACCGATCAGTCACTGAAGCTGGTGTCGGACCACACCTTCGTGCTCAGCAATGCGGGCAGAAAAGCTTTATGGCTGCTGGATCCTGATATCGTTGCGAGTTTGCAACCCGTGGACGAGAACCATTCTGCAGAAAATCTGCACGAAAATAAAATTCGGCACAACCTGTTATCTCTCCCTCTGTTCAATCAGCAGACGTTACCCGAAGTGTTGTTGCAGTTTGGTATTGATAGCAGCCGATATCGGGTGCTTCAACGTGTGAAGCAGGGTGACTATCAGCTGTTTTTTAAAGCCAACAGAGAAAACAGCCAGCACTGGTTCTGTATTGCCAGCCACAAGAGCCAGCAGAAACTGACGCAGCTTTGTCATCAATTGCAACGCTGGCTCATTCAGCTGAACCAGAACAGTGAAGGGCTTTATGTTGTTGAACCCATTTTGCTCCGACCAACGAACAATGACGAGCAGTTAAATGACTATGCAAACCGTGTCACTGTTGTATTGCCTGGCTACACCGCGCGTTTTAATAACCGCAGATTCCGGGAACAGGCCGAGCAACTGATCGTTGAAAATAGCCCGGCGCATCTGCTGACAGAATGTCTGTGGCTCAATTTTTCCGCTTTTGGCCACTTTGAATCCCTGTATAGCCAGTGGCGGCAGGCAAAATCCAGCGCTCTGCAACATAAAGAGCACCAGCAGGAATGTGACGATCTTGCTCTGCGGTTATACCAGTTGATTCAGTCTCATCTGAATGAAACTGAAGAGTCACAAAGACGATGACGTACGTGCACCTCATCAAGCAAGCTCACCTGGAATTTGACTTTACCGGGTTTGCGGATGCAGAAATCTTCGAAACTCAGGCCGCAGCGTGGGTTATTCAGCACGTTCTGCCGGTGGTTGAGGCGGTATTTGACGAAGTGTGCCCGGAGCATCAAACCCTGGTTATTGATAGCCTGACTCTCGATCTCGGTAGCCTCAATGGAAAAACGTTTTACACGCAGGCTCCGGAAAAGCTCAGGCAGGTTCTGCGAGAGAAGCTCAGCGTAGAGTTACGCGCAGCTACGCACGCGCTTCAGAATATGGGTGCCGCCAGACCGGGCGATGCTGAGTCGCCAGACATGACAATATTGAGCCAGAAACAGCAGCGCTGGAACATACTCTGGCAGTTTCTCAGCACCGGTATTCTCCCGTGGTCGGTTTCAGGCCTTCAGCCGCTGGACGCTCTCGGTTTCTCTGATATGTTGACTGAACATGCCGCTCAATTTACCAGCATGCTCAATCAAACCGCTCACCCTGAACGCACATTACGTCGGGTGGTTGAGCAATTCCCTGTCAGCCAAATTGCAGGCTTATTTCCGTTGTTAACATCAAAACAGCAGTGGCAAATGATGTTACTGCTTTTAGCACATCCTAAAAGCCACACCGCTGAATTAGCAGGCCATCTGACAGAAGCCTGGTTCGCCCGTATCACGCAGTTTTTCGCGCAGCACAATTTAGCCCCGCTTCGCCTGCACTGGGAAAAGCTCATTAAGCAGTTCGCACCGCAGCTGATTAAAGCGCTCTTTTTGCGTCATAGTGACAGCCAACTCTCCGGATATCTGGTGCGGGATTTAACTGAGGACGAGCGCCTGTTACTGCTTAGCGTGTTAACGCCGCAAGACTATCCCTTCCTGGCCGCGATCCTGCGTGCACCGGCCTGGTGGCAAATGGAAAGCCTTCCCCCACGTAGGACCCGCCCTTCTCAGGCACTCCGCATTACGCGGCCCACCACGCTGTTGCCACAAGAGCAGATTCAGCAGCATTTGTGGCTTTTTACCTTCCAGTATCTACTGGTTGACCGGGGGAGTACCTTCAATCGCCAGAGTTACATGACGGGCCTGATTGTCCGGATGGCGCACGCGCAAAACCAGACGGCAGAGATCCTGCTGGCGTCACTGATTTCAGCCCTCAATAGCAGCAATCTCGACAGCACGCTGCGAGGACAACTGCTGGATTTACTGTATACCATCCAGCCCGCGATCGCTTCCGCGGATCCTTTGCCGTCAAAAGTTGCTGCTCAGCCGATCGTTCCTGAGGGCTCTGCAACGCCCGTCGGGGAAGCTCAACGACGTGATATTAATGAGCTGGTCCTGGCTCTCTGCTCAGGCACGGAAAATCAGCTGATCCAGTACTGGCCGCGCGAACGACAGCCCTTTGCCGCCCTGTTACGCTGGTGCGGTCAGCTGGACTACGTGCGCCGCCACTGGGCAGAAACATATTCAGACAAGACCTTACTGGCGCTGATCGACGTGCTGGATCCTGCAGCAACGCCGCTGATACGCCTGCTGGCCGCGAACATGGAACGCACGATGGCCGCTTATCTGTGGAAACAGACCTTCACATTCCTGATTGTGGAAAAAGGCAAGGAGACATTTCATCCACAAAACTATCTCCACTATGTGATCCAGCAGCTGGCTGCCTGGCACCGCGGCTCTTATTCGGTTCTGTTGGAAAAAATGCATCACAGCGTCCTCCGTCACGGCGATTTTTCTGTGTCTGGCATATCGATGAATAGCCTGCTGGAAGACCTTACCCGCCAGGAGCAACTCGTCGAGCGCAATGAGTCACGCCCTGCTCTGCTTCAGTCTTCACTCTCTTCATCGTTGGTAAGTGCATTTTCATTCAGCCAGTTGACCGACATTGAAGAGATCCTCAATACGCTAAAAAGTGCCGACCAGCAAAAGTGGGATAGCCACATTAAGCAGTGGCAGCATGAATATGGCCGACAGCTGCCGCTGATTATTCGCGATACCGGACGTTCAGCCTCCGTGTTAACAGGCTGGGTGACGCATTTCGATGACTCAGCGCTCTCTACATTAACCGCTATTATCAATCCACACGCGGCAGAGAGCGTGCGCACTCTTATTAACCAAAGGCAGCCTCTGGGCGCGGCCATCAACCAGACCACCACCAACACCAGAAATGCGCTCTGGGAATTGACGTTGCACTACCTGATTAGCCGCCGGGGCAGTGAATTCAACCAATACCAATATTTACTGAGCATCACGGAGCAACTGTCAGCACGCTACCAGATTAAAACTGAAGTCTTAATTGAGGAGTGGTTAAATCTCAGCGAAAGTGGCTTTTTATGGCGACAACAGCTGCTTGATCTTATCGATTACCAGGAACGGTCTCCCGTCACTGCCCCCGAATTACTCGCCACGCTTCAGTTCGCCAGCGATACTTCGACGCTGGGCCAACAGCAAAGCGCTCTTCTGCATCACTATGCCGCGAGCAACGCAGCTGTGATGGCAACGCAGCTGCAAACCTGGAATGCCCCTGAGTTAGCTCGCCTGCTACGGATTATGCAGCCACTTGTGAGTGAGCGAGTCACCCTGCTGCTGCCTTTATTGCTGGATATCGTCCGCCGCTTTCACCTCGCTCCCCACTGGTTTTATCCGCTGCTGATGGGTCGGGATTGTCCTTCAACAGCCGAGCAATGGTTACAGCACATGTTGCGTCAAATTAATCGCCATGCCCCATCGGCATCACGGTCACACTATCAGCAATTGCGACAGTTAGTGCTCAGCAGTCAGGCAATACATCAACACCAGGATGAGCGGAAACGGTGGCTGTACAGCATAATCCCGGAAGAAGAACTGTCGGAAACAGTACAACGCTGGCTTGAAGGTAAGGCCCCCGCGCCTGAGCAAGCCTTGCTGCTCGGAGTGTTACGCCACTCGCGGCAGAATGTATCGCTGCAATGGTTACAGCAAGCCCTGGTAAATCCACGCTATCTACAGCGCTGGTGCCAGGCGTTGTCTCCCGAGATACATCGGGTGATTTTACTTCCAACGTTAACCCGTAGCGCCATCGACCTGTTGGCAATCCGCCGTGCCGTTTGCCCGCTCTTTGGTTCCTGGCATCAGGGTGAACCGCTGTTCTGGCAAACGCTTTATCACCTGCACTGGATCAGAGGCATAACCCTGACCGGCAACGCGCTAATGCGGGAATTGCTTACAGAGTTAAACCGACTCTGGCTGGACTCCATGCCTCAGGGCCAAACATCGCCGGACACGTCGGTGGCAGGTTTGATTACGCAACTACTCCCCCTGGTATCCTCGCCATCACTGCGAAAGACGTTAGCGGACATTGCCAGTCAGGCAGAAGCTCGCCAGCCAGACGGCCCGAAATGGGCCGACCGTTTACATGACCAACGACCCGAGATCAAACAGCTTATTGAGGCCATTGAAATGCAGCACAAGGACGTAAAAAAAAGCGCCGGTATTCTCTGGAAAAAACCGCAGGATGACGCTGACATCAGCAGCGACCCCGTGACCATTCATAATGCGGGATTGGTTATCGCATCGCCCTATATCCCCATGTTATTTCAACGATTAGGGCTGACCAACGGATCGGCCTTTGTTGATATTCAGGCGCAGCATCAGGCTCTGTTTTGCCTGCAGTGGATGACAAACTGTACCAACAACGCCCCGGAGTACCAGCTCCTGCTGAATAAAGTGTTGTGTGGGGTAGCGGCAACCACCCCGATCCCGCAACAGGCCTTATTACCGGATGGCGCCGAAACCCTTATTGATGGCTTACTTACGGCGTTGATTGCGCACTGGAAAGTGCTGGGAAACACCAGTATCAGCGCACTGCAATCCACCTTTGTTCAACGTGAAGGTCTGCTCATGGAAACCCCCAAACACTGGCAGCTGAATATTGTTCCCGGCTCGTTTGACATGTTACTTGACCATCTGCCCTGGAGTTTTCAGACCCTTAAATATCCATGGATGGATAAACCCCTTTTTGTTTCATGGCGCTAAGGACGAAAACAATGATCAATCCTGGTTTCAGTTTGTTATCACTGATGCGTAAGCCACCTCTGCGCTCTGCGCTGCATGTTATCGGCTGGGTCATATGCGGTGGTCTGATTGGCAGTATCCCAACGTCAGGTTACACCAGCCAGAGCAACACAGCGGAACAGGCGGCGGCGCTTAAAACCTGCAGTCTGCAGTTAACGCCCAGCGATAATCGCTATCTGGGAAGAGTGATTCAAACTCAACTGGCCTCTCTTTATCAGAACAACAGCGATTTTCAGGCTCAGCTGAAAAACGGCCGCCTGCTGAATGATGGCATCGTTGGACCGGCAACACGCTACTGGCTGGATTATTTTTGCGGTGAATTTGCCTTCACCACACCCCAAACGTCCACCAACCAGCACCAGGTTTTTATCGAGTCTTTACTGATTGAGCTAAGTCGCGCCGCCCAGCTTAATGCGCTATTTCCAACGTGGCGTACAGCGATTAAACCCGCAGAGCTCCTGCACTTAACCTCGCCGGCGATAGTGCAAAAACTCGCATCAGGTGCCGCTAACGGCAACAGAGGAGCTGCGATCCCCACGCCAGCGCCACAAATTCCCGACAGCAGTACCGCGCCTTATTACTATCAGTTAACCGAGGAGAATATCGCCAGCCTGACGCAGCGCCAGAGCCTTCTGGATACGCTGACAAAATTAGAAAAGCAGCAGTTTGATCAGCGCAGCCAGCTGTATAATCAGCTCAGCGATTTATTTACCCAGTTGCAAAATCCGGATGCGCCGCTGCCGAACATCGATAGCCTGATTGACTCTTATTCTATTGAGGATTCCCACTCCAGCAGCAGTGCAACGACCAGCACCAGCACCAGCACGAGTACGAGCACCAGCCAAAGCGCGAATAGCGCAGGGACGGATACCAGTACTGCTAATCAAAGTCCTGATGATAAAACCGCCGCCATCCCGGATACCTCAACGCAGGTCATTGAGACAAGTACGCAAAGCGACACGCAGATGACGGCGCCGCAGATAGTCTGGCAGCTAAACGCTGAAGCCCTGCACGACATGCTTAAGCAGATGGGGATTACTGCTCTGTCCAAAAAACAGTTAAAAGCACTGGCACCGCTGCAGAATGAAGTTTTCCCAAGCCTGTATTTATTAAAAATGGCGGTGAATGAGTCGGGTATTCCACCTGAGGAAATGCAGGACAAAGGCGTCTTTGCCTTGGCCCGAAAAGATGGCCTGAGCCCCCGCCACGCAGTCCCTATGCAGTGGGATGCCCCCCCGGACTGCGGGTGCCAGGACAGCACTAAGTCTGTCTTTAATGTGGGGAGCTTTTATGGTTTCTACCCTTACTGGCAGCACCTCGCTAAAGGTCAGACTATCGATTTTAGTCGCTTAGACCGCGTCGGCTACATTGCCGCGGTAATGAAACCGGAAGGGAGCGGCAATACGTTAGCGCTGCCGCAAAACTGGTTAGCCGGGCAAAAATTTAGTCAGTTTATTCAGACGACTCACCGTTACCGCACCAAACTCGACCTGGTTGTCACCACGCCAGGGGATCTGTCCAGGGACCAGCTGACCGCGCTGTTTACCGACGACATGGTGAAAAATCTGGTCGACGCTGTCACAGCGCCTATGGATAACTACCTGATTAACAGTCTAAAACCAGTAATAAGCTTCGGATTTGAAGATGTGCCCTCAATGGCTGACGGTATTACTTTTGATATCGATCTTTCTATCCTGAATACCCAGGAAAGCCAACAGGCACTATTCATATTCCTCGATAAGCTGAAAATTGCGCTGCGCCAGAGCTATAAACGGCAGGCGGTCGCCAGTGATTTAGATTATCCCATCAGCAGCAGCGATAAATATTATCTGAATGTGGTGGTTCCCATTAAAGATGTGGTGAACTCGAAAGATAATTTTTACAGTTTCAACAATCTCAATACGCTTTCACAGAGTACTAACCTGCTGATTGCTCAGCCTGGTTCACCGGTGGTGAATGATAAAGCAGACGACGAGCTGGCTCAAATTAAGCAATTACAGCAGTGGCTTAGCAATCAGGAAAACCAGCTGGCCGTGCAGCAGGTGTATAAACGGCTGGTACCGGTGCTGATTACGGAGGATAACCGCGAGGCATCCTCCCTGCCGCAGCTGGTAAATCTTTCAAGCTGGAGCTTTTTGGGCGCGGCCTACTGGCCTCTACCGTTAAGCGAGACCAACGAGAAGCTGATTGATAAAACGTTCTTCCCGGAAGCCACTCAATATCCGCCACCGCTCAATCGGGTGATCAATGGCACCACCAGCCTGTTAAACTGGATCTGTATTTATCGCTGGGAGATAAGAACAGGATTATTTGTCTCGTTTATCTTTATCTTCGTTTTCCTGGCTGTCTGCATCTGGTCATTCCCGCTCAGAAAATATCTGAGCCGCGTCCCATTCGTGGCCCTTACGTCGCTCTCCATCTGCGGCCTGATGCTGGTGTTTGTCGCCGACCCGTTATTTAAAGATTATCAGGGACCTATCTTGCTGGTCTTTATGGTGGCGATTGGCTGGATACTGTTTGCGGTGCGGATGGTCAGAAAGGAGGGGGATAAGCCTTAGGAGCGACTGATCCTTAGTATGGGGATAATTAGCGTAACGTTTACCCCCATACTTTTTCTGTTGAAGTTTGCACAAAAATTATTGCTTACATAACCCACATTGTTCCCCATTCCATTACTGGCATTAAAAATCCTCCATTTTATTTTGATTTTTTGAGCGAGATTTCATCCATTGAGCTCTATACAAATGTATCAATCTTAATTTATCCTTAGGTGAATTAGCCTTTTTTAGTTTCTTCTCATATAATAATTTTGAATAAGACAAGCGCTTATTAAGATTTGAATTTTCCCGCTCCCATATTTTTTTATTTCCTAATCTATTTCTATTCAACCCACGAACATATTGATAGCGAGTTAATTTTTTATACGCCAGTATATCTTTCTTGTTTATGGTCGTGCGAGTCGTCCTTAGGTCCATATTCCCATCTACTGCTCCCGCAAAAGCCAGCATTTCCATACTTCTCATCCCCTCCATGCTTTTTCTCATTCTACTCAAATTAGTCATGATAGCATCAGCTACCGATAGCCCCCCCGCGCCAATTTCAGAGCCATGACATGCCCATAACCATATTTTTCCCTTATATGTTTGAGGCAACATTCTATTTAGAAGAGTTGCCGCATGATGCGGCGTGTAATCAATGTTATATTTCTCACCTTCATTAGCATCTCCAATGCTAGAGGTGTTACCATGAGTGACTATATAAAGAGGCTCGTCATCACCAATATTAATAATTCCATTCGGATCCCAATCCCACAGAATTTCCGCTTTATTAATCCTCGCTCCATTTTCAATATCTTCTTTTTCCGTTGGCGTCACTTTATTTTGCAAGGGGAGTATTTTAGCCAATTGGATAATATTACTACCATATGTAGCAGAAAAAAAAAGGCTCATACTATGATGCCCAATTGACTCTTTACGATTATCTACTAAGCCAAGGCCCCCCTTCCTTTGAAAAATTGCCATAATCCCATTATCTTTTTTCTTCGCAATTTGTTTGTACATATTAATACCTTTTATCATCGCTTATTTTTCTCGGCTTCATACTTAGCTTTTTTCTCGGCACTTCTGGCCTCTTTCTTCTGTGATTTTTTTGCAGCCGCCGCTGCCATTTCCACTGAATTATGTTTCTTTGATTTATCAACTACTTTCTTCTTCTCTGGCGTTGATACCTTGACCTGAGCGCGCTTAGCGGCCTGAAGATGAGGTAAGAGTATATCCATTTCATTTTGCGTCGCGGCGTTGATACCGTCACCTGGACTTCCACTACCATGGGCATGTACCCTTAAGTTCTGCGCTGTACATACCTGCTCAATGAGTAGTTTTCCATAATGATTATAGGTATCAGGGAAATAAAGTCGGATGATGTTACTTGTATCTTCTGGTTCAGCTCTTTGTATAACAGTATAAGATTTTTTTTGGATGATATCCTGCAAGGTATAATTCACAGCATCCCGCAACTTCCTTTGAACAGTACTTTCAGAACGGTTATCTTCAAAACCAATATTTTTTCTTTGCCCAACAGGATAAGAAACAACTTTAGTTTGTCTCGAATGAGTAGGTGCTGAGCTCTGCTCTGATTTCTCTGCTTGTTTAAACATATCTCAAACCTTCTAATCAGATGTATAGGATATATTCAGTTTCCATTATTCTCTGCAACGTCCCGCACGCCCAAACCTACCCCCCCACGCAAAGCCGTAGTTCCCATCACATCCGCCTCATGTTCTAAAGCAGGGTTATCATTGACCGCCATTCCGGCAACGGAGGTCGTCGCAGAAACCCGCCCTTGCGCCTGCTGAACCACGTGCCCCAGCTCGTGCGGTAAATGTTTTTCCTGCCCGGAGGCAAGGTGGATATCGCTGCCCTGTGCATAGGCATGCGCCTGCACGGTGGCGGGTTTGGCGGAGTTGTAGTGCACCCGGACGTGATCCAGACTTATACCGCTGAGATTTTCCATCCCGCTTTTTAAGTTATCAGGCAGACCGGTTTTATTGGCTTGACGTTGCACGGTTTGAGGGCGATTGTCCGCCAAAGCCGCCGCATGATTCTCTTTGCGCTGCGATATTGCCGCCTGGGAAACCGTCTGTCGGGCTGAATGATGTCGGGCCTTCTGTTTTGAAAACATAACAAACAGTCCTCTTGTTCAATCCTGCAGTTTTAGTCAGAAAACAACACTTTCTCACTTCTTGCGCGCCAGCGATGTGACACGGCTTCACTCAAAGAAAAGTTTATTATCTTTGCGGAATTCCTGGCGAATGCTGGCAATAATATCGTCCTGATTCACGGTACGTTGATTGCGTTGAATGGCCATCAGTGCGCACTGGCGCAGCACGTTAATAATTTGTCCGCCAGCGACTTCATAGCGCTCGGCAATCTCTGGCAAATTGACATCCGCGGAAAGTTCACAAGTACCGTTAAAGGCGTTTTGCCATAACTGCAACCGTTCCTGTGGGCCCGGAATGGTAAATTGCACCATGCTCTGAAAACGCCGGGTAAAGGCTTCGTCCATGTTGGTTTTCAGGTTGGTGGCAATAATAATGGTGCCGGGAAAATCCTCTATTTTTTGCAATAAATAGCCCGTCAGCTGATTCGCATGTCTGTCGTTGGACGAACTCACCTCAGAACGCTTGCCAAATAACGCATCGCCTTCATCAAAAAACAGGATCCACTCTTTGTAACTCGCTGCCTCAAACACGCGGGATAAGTTTTTTTCCGTTTCACCGATATATTTCGACACCACCATGGATAAATCGACACGATAAACATCCCGCTTTGTCGCTTTACCGAGTAGCGCCGCCGTCAGCGTTTTCCCCGTGCCCGGCGGGCCAAAAAACACGGCCCGATAGCCTGGCTTCACCTTTTTCGCCAGCTGCCACTCATCCATTAATGTGTGACCGTATTTAAGCCAGGCATGCAGCTCTTCAATTTGCGCCATGACGTCGCGCTCGAGTACCAGATCTTTCCATTCCAGCGGGGATTCCAGCAAATGCGCCGGAAAGCTCGCGCTTAGCTCAGGGCGAAGACGCTCTCCGGTGGTAAAATAATGCAACCACTCTTCGTTTAATCGATATATCCCCGCCCATTTCGGTAAACCGTCATCGACGGGTAATAGCTGTGTGACCTGCTCGGCCATCAGGCGGTGTTTGTTTGAAAAAAGGACGTGTGAATAGATGCGCCAGTCCGGATCGTTAGCGCTAATAAGAAAGTTGAGCGTTTGCCCGGTCGGAATGAAACCGCTAAAGGCTTTGTCACTGACGCCGCCAAATTCCGTAAAGGGGCGGTCGATAAGGCTGTTCAGGCCGAAGAAGATATCGAGGGTATCGGGTTTAACGCCAGGTGCCATCGCCAGCGCGAGCGCCAGGCGTTCAATGATGGATAATTGCCAGTCAATTATCAGGTCTGCGTACGGCGTTCCCTTTATTAACTCCGGTGGCGAAATATCTGACCAATGGCGTTCGTGCCCATCCTGTTTGAGATAGCTGCAAATAACCTGATTAATCACCAGCGATAACCACGCCATCTCGCGATGGAGCATAATGACATTATTCGCCTGCTGAGGATTGTCGACATCTGTTTGCTGGAGCATGGCACATCCTTGCTAAGAAGTGAGTCCGCTTTTTGTCTGAATCGTTTGTGATAAATCCATTATAGCTTCGCTCACAATAGCTGTTTTTTCCACCATTTCTGAGCTCAGAAGATGCCAGCAGGGTCGCCTGGAAAGTGGTTACCCTACTCTTCCACCATCTTCGCATACTCTTCGGTGAGAAAATCCACCAGCGTTCTAACCGACGGCAGCAGACCGCGCCGCGAAGGATAAACCGCGTGAATCACTTCCCGTCGGGGTTCCCACGCGTCCAGCACCCGTACCAGTTCCCCTGACCCAAGCTGATCCTTCACCATCAATATCGGCAACTGCACAACGCCCACGCCCGCCATCGCCGCTTCCCGCAGTGCCAGCATGTCGGTGGTAATAAAGCGCGGTGCGTAGTGGATCTCCGCTTTCGCCCCCTCTGGACCACTGAGCTCCCATTTATGCACCTGTTTACCGGCCCCCATACTTAAACCCGGCCATTCACTGAGCTCGGAAGGCATTCGCGGTTTACCCATACGTTCAATCAACTGCGGACTCGCCACCAGGCAGTGCCCCCTGTCAGCCAGCACCCTTAAGACCAGATCGCTGTCATCAAACGGACGCGGACGCACGCGGATCGCCACATCAATGCCTTCGCCAACAAGATCGACCCGACGATTGGTGGCCTCAAGCTGGAGATTAATCCCGGGGTAGCGCGCCATAAACCGCGCCAGCATCGGCCCCACGTGGACGTGCAGTAACGTGACGGGACAGGTGATCCTGACGACGCCGCGCGGCTCAGCCTGCAGAGCAGCAACGGCCTCTTCTGCCGCTTCTGCTTCTATCAGCATTGCCTTACAGTGCTGATAGAAAGTGTGCCCCACTTCCGTCACCGTAAACTGCCGCGTAGTGCGCTGTATCAACCGTACGCCAAGCCGCTCTTCCAGCTGCGCGATCCTGCGGCTCAGTTTAGACTTGGGTTGGTCGAGCGCCCTTCCCGCCGCCGCAAAGCCACCGTAGTCGACCACCTTCACAAACCAGACAAAGTCATTGAGATCCTGCATAAAACCCCATCGTTCTATTTTCGGAACAGTGAATGCTATTTTCACTATCTACCGGGAGATTAACTCTGAATATAAGCTAATTACATCAACAGAACATCAGGAGTTAATCATGAAAAACGTAACAGGCGTTTATACCGCTCCCCGCCAGCACTGGGTTGGCGATGGTTTCCCGGTTCGTTCGATGTTTTCTTATCAAACCCACGGCGAGCCGCTGAGTCCGTTTTTGCTGCTGGATTACGCAGGTCCGTACACCTTTCCGGCAGATGGGGCGAAACGCGGCGTAGGCCAACACCCTCACCGGGGTTTTGAAACGGTCACCATCGTCTATTCCGGTGAAGTGGAGCATCGTGACTCCACGGGTAAAGGCGGCGTGATTGGCCCCGGCGACGTGCAGTGGATGACGGCAGGTGCAGGTATTTTGCACGAAGAGTTCCACTCCAGCGCGTTCTCGCAGAAAGGCGGAGAACTGAAAATGATGCAGCTCTGGGTCAACCTGCCGGCCAAAGACAAAATGGCGACGCCGGGCTACCAGAGCATCACCAAAAACGACATCCCGGTTGTGACGCTACCGGATAACAGCGGCACCCTGCGGGTGATTGCCGGTCGCTACGACGAGGTTACCGGCCCGGCGCACACCTTCTCACCGCTGAACGTCTGGGACATCGCGCTGAACCAGGGAAGCCATCTGACGCTCAATCAGCCCGAGGGCTGGAGCACCGCGCTGGTCGTGCTTGAAGGCAACATCACGGTGAACGGTACAACTCAGGCAGGTGAAGCCCAGCTTGTCGTACTGAGTCAGGAAGGCGACAAACTGCACCTGGAGGCGAACAGTGATGCAAAAGTCCTGCTGATGGCCGGCGAGCCGTTGAATGAACCCATCGTGGGCTATGGCCCGTTTGTGATGAACAGTAAAAGCGAAATCAACGAAGCGATTCGTGATTTCAACTCCGGCCGCTTCGGCCAGATCTGAACGTAATAAAGGAGAAGAACATGTCTACACCTGCGAATTTTAATGGTACCCGTCCGGTTATTGATGTGAACGATGCGGTGATGTTGCTTATCGATCACCAGAGCGGTCTGTTCCAGACCGTTGGGGATATGCCAATGCCAGAACTGCGTGCACGTGCGGCTGCACTGGCAAAAATCGCGACCCTGGCGAAGATCCCGGTGATCACCACCGCATCCGTCCCGCAGGGACCGAACGGACCGCTTATCCCGGAGATCCACGCCAACGCACCGCATGCCCAATATGTTGCCCGTAAAGGTGAAATTAACGCCTGGGATAACCCGGAGTTCGTGGCCGCGGTGAAAGCGACCGGACGCAAGACGTTGATTATTGCGGGCACTATTACCAGCGTTTGCATGGCCTTCCCGTCGATTAGCGCGGTGGCGGACGGATATAAAGTGTTTGCGGTGATTGATGCCTCCGGCACCTACAGCAAGATGGCGCAAGAGATCACCCTGGCGCGCGTGGTGCAGGCCGGTGTGGTTCCGATGGATACGGCGGCGGTGGCCTCTGAGATCCAGCGAACCTGGAACCGTGAGGACGCGGCTGAGTGGGCTGAGGTGTACACCCACATCTTCCCGGCTTACCAGCTGTTGATCGAAAGCTACGGCAAAGCACAGGAAGTGGTTAAAAACAGCGAAGTGCTCGATTCACAGCGTTAATCCCCTGCTCCATGGCGTAAAAACCGTGGAGCTGATTATTGCTTAACCGAACAGGCACTAAAGCTGAAAATCTGCTTGACCGTGTCAGCGCAACTCCCTATAGTAGCGCCCCGTTGCCCCCCAAGCGGTCAGGCAGCAAAACAATATGGTGAGGTGTCCGAGTGGCTGAAGGAGCACGCCTGGAAAGTGTGTATACGGCAACGTATCGGGGGTTCGAATCCCCCCCTCACCGCCATATTTAAAGAAGAGCTCGCATGAAAATGCGGGCTTTTTTTTCGCATTTTGCACGCCTGCGGGGGGATGAGAATCCCCGACCGGGGTTCGACAACTGGCGACAGCCAGTTGGACAGACTGAGAGCGTAGCGAACAGGCTGCCCGCAGGGCGAGCGAAGCGAGTCAATCCCCCCCTCACCGCCATATTTGAGATGAGAGCTCGTACGAAAGTACGGGCTTTTTTCTTTTGGATCGCACCTGGGGATTCGAACCTTGAGACTCCCTGCGCTCTTTATGCCTGGTGGCGCTGCGCTTACCAGGCCTACGGATATTGTAGATACTGTTATGCCACGCAAGCATTTTCCTGATGTAATGTGGCATCGAACGGGCGTCCTGATTTCAGGACGCCATACGCCACCTGCGCCAGCTTGCGCATCATCGCTCCGATTATCAGCTTCGCTCCCTTGCCGTTCTTTTCCAGACGCGTCCTGAACGCTTTTCCCCACTCCGTTTTGTACAGCGCCACCATCGCGGGCATATACAGCGCCCTGCGAAGCGAGACATGGCCAGCCTTACTCATCCTGCTTGCCCTGTGTACGCTGCTGCCGGATTCATGCTGCCGCGGTGTCAGTCCTGCGAAAGCCGCGAACTGCCGCGCCTGACCGAACCTGTCCTTCAGCCCCACATACGCCAGCAGCACCGCGGATGTCTTTTCACCGATACCCGGTATGCTGTCCAGCAGTTTTCGCCGGTGCTTCAGGTCCGGGTCGTCATCCGTCAGGTCCTTTATCTGTTTCTCCAGCCGCTTCAGCTCCGCTTCCAGCCACAGAAGGTGCGCATCAATACTCGGCATCTGCACCTCCCGCGCCGTCTCACGACGGTTCAGCTCCTGCGTGTGCATGTCTGTCAGGGACTGGTGACGCAGCACCAGCGCCCGCAACGCGCGCTCCAGCGGATGAGGTGCCTCCCAGGCTACCGGACGCTTCTGCCGGCAGAACTCTGCCAGCATACGGGCATCAACGGCATCGGTTTTACTGCGCAGGCCTTCGCTCTGCGCAAAGGCTTTACCAAGAGCCGGGTTGATGATGGATACGGTGAAACCGGCATCGCTGAGGGATGCTGCTGCGTCTTCCATATAGGTGCTGGTCGCTTCCATGCAGACATGTGCTGGCGCCACATTATGGCTGCGGAGCCAGTTGAGCAGCTCATCGTGACCTTTAGGTGTGTTAGTAAACTTTTTGCTGCGGTGACGGCCATCAGGTCGCAACACATCGACATCCAGCTTAGCTTTGGAGACATCGATACCAATAAAGTGAAGTTCCTGTTCCATAGTGAAACCAACCTTGTGAATGCGGATTACCGGGAAAACCGGTCCATGATACTGTCCGGTTTGTCACTTGTGGAGAAGGTGCAGTCCACTGCAGGGATCTACAACACAGGCTCGTGGCCTAAGGCCGGGTACGGCATGTGGACTGCATGGCAGAAAGAACAGGCCGGTTCTTTCTGCACGGAAGGATAATACAAGGTCGGGTAAGCGCAGCGCCACCCGACAAAAAGCCCGCACAAAAAACAAAGCCCGGTTTCCCGGGCCTTGAACACAACAGCAAACTCAATAATACGCTTGCAGCGTGCGCTGGCAGAGTGCCGATCGCACGCAGTCATCTTTGGTGAAGCGTACCACCCCAATCATCTCATCTTCCTCAAAACGTGACATGGCGTCGCTCAGCCCGGATTTCACGCCGGATGGCAGGTCACACTGGGTAATATCGCCGTTAACGATAACCGTCACGTTCTCCCCGAGGCGCGTTAAAAACATCTTCATTTGCGCAGCGGTCACGTTCTGAGCCTCGTCAAGAATGACGACCGCATTTTCAAATGTACGTCCGCGCATATAGGCGAACGGCGCGATTTCCACCTTGCCAATCTCTGGTCGCAGGCAGTACTGCATGAAGGATGCACCCAGTCGCTTCACCAGCACGTCATAGACGGGCCTGAAGTACGGGGCAAACTTCTCCGAAATATCTCCGGGCAAGAAGCCGAGATCTTCATCAGCCTGCAGTACCGGACGGGTAACAATAATTCTCTCCACGTCCTTATGGATCAATGCTTCCGCCGCTTTGGCTGCACTGATCCAGGTTTTCCCGCATCCGGCTTCACCGGTTGCAAAGATGAGCTGTTTACTCTCGATAGCATTCAGGTAGTGCGCCTGAGCCTCATTGCGCGCCACAATTGGAGAATTATCACGGCTGTCTCGGGCCATGCCAATTGCTTCTACGCCACTCATCTGCACAAGCGAGGTGACCGATTCTTCTTCACGCTGTTTATGGCTACGTGAATCCCGTCTCAGCACACGTTTTGCTTCGCGACGAGCTTTGATCACTGCTTTTTGTCTTCCCATGGATAGCACCTTGAGTTGTTGGTATTCATCACACGCGCCAGCTTCGGCACGATTATGCGCACGAACATCAGAGGGTTGGCTTCCTTGTAAGCCATTGCTTGCTTTATCGGATGACGATACGGAACAGCTACGCGCACCGTTCTGCACGTCGGTCGAATCAGATTCTTGAGGAAGGGGGGAGAATTTAGTGGTGAGGAAATCGCTGCCGGAGTCTGAGCCTCCGCGCCGGGTGCTGCGGTTGTTATGTTTACCTTGTCCAGTACAGGACGCAACCATTCGCGATCTCCATAGTGATTCAGCATCACTGCCGGGAACTACCGCTTTCTTAATCTTAAGTACATCAGGAGTTATCATAAATGCAACATTTATTTTACCTGAATGCAACTATTAAGACTGTCCCTACAGGTGGAATCAGTCTCATATAGAAATATTACAGAAATATAACAGGAGGATAGTCATATGAAAAAATAATGTCCCCGCGAACTGTCGCAGGGACAATTATCAGGCTTCAATAAGATCTTGAGCGAGGTATGCGTTCCGATCGCGCACGCCCGGCAGGGCAAAGAAATAACCACCGCCGATGGGCTTAATGTACTCTTCCAGCGCTTCGCCGTTGAGCCGCTCCTGCACGGTCAGGAAGCCTTTTTCCAGATCGTGCTGATAACAGACGAACAGCAGCCCCATATCGAGCTGACCGGAGTTGGTCACGCCGAGCGAGTAGCTGTAGCCCCGACGCATCATCAGGCTCGATTGCGTCTCTTTGGTGCGCGGATTGGCAAGGCGAATATGGCTGTCGAGCGCGATGGTATCGCCATTGGGATCGCTGGCGTAGTCAGGCACGTCATGCTCGTTCTTCATGCCGAGCGGTGCCCCGCTTTGCTTATCCCGACCAAAGATCGTCTGCTGCTCTTTCAGCGGCGTGCGGTCCCAGAACTCCACGTGGAACTGAATAATCCGCACCGCCTGATAGCTGCCGCCCACCGCCCATGCCGGTTCACCCTGATCGGCAGTAACCCACACCACCTCCTTCATGAGCGCACCATCGTGGCTGTCCGGGTTGGCCGTACCGTCCTTAAAGCCCAGCAGGTTCACCGGGGTCTCTTTCCCTTTGCTGCGGGCGGCGTGGTCCGAGATAAACCCTTCCCGCTTCCAGCGCACGCTCAGCAGATCCGGCGTGTGCTTGATAATATCGCGCAGGGCGTGGATCACCGTGTCCTGGGTATTGGCACAAATTTGCAGAAGCAGGTCGCCATGGCAAAGAGCGGCGTCCAGTGAATCGTTCGGGAAACGCGTCATTTTTTGCAGCGCTTTCGGCTTCTGTTTTGCCAGGCCATAGCGCGCGTCAAACAGCGATTCACCCAACGAAACGGTAATGGTCAGGTTATCCGGGGCGATAAACGGCCCCAGAATACCGGAGTCCATTGGCGGCAGACGCGGGTTCGGCGTATCGGGCGCCGGTCCGCCCGCGGTGAGAAACGCGATGCGCGTCGTCAGCAGGCGGAACAGACGCGCCAGGTCGGCTTTATCGCTGGCCAGCGAATCAAAGGCCACCAGCATCATGGACGCCTGCTGCGGCGTCAGGATGCCCGCCTGATGCTCACCATAAAACGGCTGCGTCTCCATGCGGGCATTGGGTGACAGCGTGCCGGGCGCGCTTTGCGGTTTCGCCGCATGCGCTACCGGACAGCCACCGGCCAGCGCAAGCGCGCCGCCCAGCGCCCCAACCCCTTTTAACAAACGACGTCGGGAAGGTTCCGCCACGTCGTGCTCGTCATGCTTGTTCATCGTGCTTAGTCCAGACCCAGTACGCCACGCAGCAGAGAGAGATCTTCCGCCAGGGCGGTAATCGGGCCTTTCAGCGCGTTACGGTCGGCATCGGTCAGCTTGTCGTAGGTTTCAAACCCGTCTTTGGTGCGGTACTTCGCCAGAATGGTGTCGACTTTTTTGAAGTTGGCATCCACTTTGGCCAGCAGTTCGCCATTCTCTTTCTGCAGCTGAGGACGCAGCAGCTCGACAATTTTCTGCGCGCCGTCGACGTTGGCCTGGAAATCCCACAGATCGGTATGGCTGTAGCGATCCTCTTCACCGCTAATTTTGCTCGCGGCCACTTCTTCAATCAGGCCGGCCGCGCCGCCCACCACTTTTGACGGCGGGAAGGCCAGCTCGCTGATGCGCTTTTGCAGCTCCAGCACGTCGCCGTTCAGCTGCTCAGCGTATTTCTCCATCCCTTTGGTGGAGTTGTCGCCAAACAGTGCTTTCTCCAGACGGTGGAAACCGGTGAATTTCGGATCGGCGGCTTTCTGCTCGTAATCGTCTTCGCGGGCATCAATGCTGCCATCCAGGTCAGAGAACAGCTCGGCAATCGGCTCGATGCGCTCGTAATGCTGACGGGTTGGCGCATAGAGGGATTTCGCTTTTTCGATATCACCGGCCTTCACCGCATCGGTAAAGGCTTTGGTTGCCGTCGCCAGGTCCGCCGTCTCTTTCGTGACATAGGCTTTATACGCGGTGATCGCGTCGCCCAGGCTCAGCACCGCAGCACCTTTCGCCGCATCGGCCGTCGCTTCACCTTTGACGATAAGCTTCCCTTTAGGGTTGGTCAGCAGGCCGCAGGTCATCTCATACTCACCCGGCTGCAGGTTGGCGGTCATCTTCTGGCTGAAGCCAGGGGCGATATTTTCACGCTCCTCCACCACCAGAACCCCTTTCAGGATCTCCCATTCCAGCGCCTTCTGGCTGTGGTTCTGGATAATGAACTGGGTTTTGCCGCTGTTCACCGTGAGGGTCATCGGCTCGCACTGCTTATCGTTGACGGTGACTTTGACCTGAGGAACATCCGCGCCCCAGGCGGAGAATGCAGAAGCGAACAGCGCGGCAATGCCTGCGCATAACGCACTACGACGGAACTGAATTGCCATGACTCTTCCCTTTAAAAGTATGTTGTAACTAAAACAAAAATTATGGCGTAACGCGCGACGCCTGCGAGCCGGTACGCGGCGGCATAGCGAACAGCACCAGCGCCGGAACAAGATAAATAAAGTACATCGCCACTTCGCTGACGCTCGGCGTTTCCTGATAGCCGAAGATACCTTCGAGCAGGGTGCCGGTCAGAGAATGGGTGGAGAGCACGTTGCTGAGGTCGAACGCCACGTCCTGGAAGTGGTTCCACAGGCCCGCCTCGTGGAAGGCGCGTATCGCCCCTGCCGCCAGCCCGGCCGCCACCAGCAGAATAAACAGGCTGGTCCATTTGAAGAAGGCGCCCAGGTTCAGGCGAATACCGCCCCAGTAGAGCAGGAAACCGAGCACCACGGCCGTGGCAAGACCCAGCACGGCCCCCAGCGGTGGCCAGATACCCACGTCCTGCTGAAACGCCGCCAGCAGGAAGAAAACAGACTCCAGGCCTTCACGCGCGACGGCGAAAAAGACCATCATAATGAGCGCCCAGCCGTGGTTATTGCCCTTTTGCAGCGCGTTATCCACCGCCTGCTCCAGCTGCACCTTCACGTTGCGCGAGACTTTACGCATCCAGAACACCATCCAGGTAAGGATCACCACCGCAATCACGGCGACGATCCCTTCGAACAGCTCCTGCTCTTTCTGCGGGAACTCCCCGGTGGTTTCGTTGATGAGGATACCGAGGCCCAGACAGAGTGCCGCAGCAAGGAATACCCCAACCCACATGACGCCAATCCAGCGTCCGCGCTGGGTTCGCTTCAGATAACTGGCGATGAGGCTCACGATGAGGGCAGCTTCGAGCCCTTCACGTAACATAATGAGAAATGGAACAAACATGCCGACACCTTAAATGTTTATCGCGGTCAACTGATGCAAAGAAAGGTAAATTCTTGTGATAGTGATTATCATTACGCAGAAAAGAAACACAAGCGAAATGTGCGGTGTTTTGATGACGAGTTGTAAACGCGAAGCTTGTTAATAGTTGCCTACGTTACCGTTAAGTTTATAAGTTATAATAAAATTGCCCATTTACGGTAAACCATCGCTGTGGCTAAATATCCTCCTCAAAAACCAACTGAAAATAAACCATGTTTAAAATTGTCCATTTCCTGCTGGCGCTGGTGATTATTCTTGCGCTCGCCTGGCTGGTGAGTTTCGACCGCCGAAAAGTTCGCATTCGTTTTGTTTTACAGCTGATTGTTATTGAAATTGCGCTGGCGTTCTTTTTCCTGCACGCCGAAAGCGGGTTATTCCTGATTAAATACGTCTCGGGATTTTTCGAGTCACTGCTTAAATTTGCCGGTGAAGGTACCAATTTCGTCTTTGGCGGAATGGGGGAAAAAGGGCTGGCGTTCATTTTCCTCGGCGTGCTTTGCCCGATTATTTTTATTTCCGCGCTGATTGGTATTCTTCAGCACTGGCGGATCCTGCCGATTTTTATTCGGGTAATCGGTACGCTGCTGTCAAAACTGAACGGTATGGGCAAGCTGGAATCCTTTAACGCGGTGAGTTCCCTGATCCTCGGCCAGTCGGAAAACTTCATTGCCTACAAGGGCGTACTGGGGGATCTCTCCTCTCGTCGTCTCTTCACCATGGCGGCCACGGCGATGTCGACGGTCTCCCTGTCGATTGTCGGCGCCTATATGACCATGCTCGACGCCAAATTTGTCGTCGCGGCGCTGATTCTGAATATGTTCAGCACCTTTATTATTCTCTCCGTCATCAACCCGGCGCGCCCGGAAGCGGAGCCGGATATCCGGCTTGAAAAACTGCATGAATCGCAGAGCTTCTTTGAAATGCTGGGCGAGTATATTCTGGCCGGTTTTAAGGTAGCGATGATTATTCTGGCTATGCTGATTGGCTTTATCGCGCTTATTAGCGCTATTAACGCCCTCTTCTCCAGCGTATTTGGCATGAGCTTCCAGCAGATCCTGGGCTATGTATTTTATCCTCTGGCATGGCTGGTGGGTATTCCGCTGAGTGACGCCCTGAACGCGGGCAGTATTATGGCGACCAAGCTGGTGGCGAATGAATTTGTGGCGATGATTGAGCTGCAAAAAATCGCCCATCAGATGTCCCCTCGCGGGCTGGGCATTTTGTCCGTCTTCCTGGTGTCGTTCGCGAACTTCGCTTCCATCGGTATTGTCGCCGGGGCGATTAAGGGCCTGAACGAGCAGCAGGGGAACGTGGTGTCGCGCTTCGGCCTGCGTCTGGTGTACGGCGCGACGCTGGTGAGCCTGCTGTCGGCGAGCTTTGCGGGGTTGGTGTTGTAAGTTTTGTGCCGTTTGTGCCCGGCGGCGCTTCGCTTGCACGGGCCTACGGGTTTTGTAGGCCCGGTAAGGCGTAGCCGCCACCGGGCATCGGTTTCTCAGAACTGCACGCACACCGGCTGGTCGACGCGCATCACCGACTCCTGCGCAAAGCGGGACTTATAAATCCCGCGTAACGCTTCGATGTTCTTCTCGCTCTGCGCATCTTTACCGTGGATCAGCATCAATGCCTTGCTCGGCTCACGCGCCACTTTCCCGTCGTTCCCCAGCCACTGCCCGCGCGCATCAAATACCGTTAAGCCATCGCGAAAGCGCGGCGTCACGTCCTGGTCAACAAACTGCTGCCACTCGTTGCTGGTGATCTGCGCCCCGGCAGGTCGATTTAAGCCGAAATAGAGCGTAGTTTGCTGCATCTGGTTATCCGCTTTGCAGGTCTCTACCGCTGCGTGTTGCGATGGCGCGTTGCAGCCAGCCAGCATCAATAATGCCGCCGCCATTAACCCTGTTTTGATTGTCATGCTTCGCTATCCTCATTGTTATAAGCACATGGATATCACAGGAAAATACGGATTTAGGCAAGAAAAAAGCCGGGTAGCGCTAGCGCTTACCCGGCCTACGGTGTTACTTGGGAAAATTATTCCGGCTGCAGCTTAGACGGCGGCGCGGAGTGGTAGTGCGCGTCTGCTTCTGCAAAGCGTTTCTGCATAGAGGCAGACGGTGCTTTACCCAGCAGGCTGAAGACCACGATACCGATGCTGCCGAAGAGGAAGCCCGGAATGATTTCGTACAGGCCCAGCCACGCGAACTGTTTCCAGACGATAACGGTCAACGCACCGATGATCATTCCCGCCAGCGCGCCGTTACGGGTCATACGTGACCACATGACGGAGA
Organism: Enterobacter sp. ECC-019; assembly: GCF_043974075.1. NCBI lineage: Bacteria > Pseudomonadati > Pseudomonadota > Gammaproteobacteria > Enterobacterales > Enterobacteriaceae > Enterobacter > Enterobacter sp. ECC-019. Next base: position 2,394,398 of record NZ_CP143759.1, on the reverse strand, counting down.
ACAGCACGACCGGACCAAACGCCGCACCAAAGCCCGCCCACGCGTAGCTCACAAGGCCCAGCACGCGGTTTTCCGGGTTGGCCGCCAGCGCGATGGCAATCAGCGCCACCACCAGCACCATAAAGCGCCCTACCCACACCAGCTCTTTCTGGCTCGCGTTTTTACGCAGGAAGGCTTTGTAGAGGTCTTCGGTGATCGCACTGGAGCAGACCAGCAGCTGGCAGCTCAGGGTGGACATCACCGCCGCCAGGATCGCAGAGAGCAGAATACCGGCAATCCAAGGGTTAAACAGAATTTGCGCCAGCTCAATGAACACGCGCTCGGCGTTCTGGTTCACCGCGCCTGCCTGTGCCGGGTTGTTGTTGAAATACGCGATACCGAAGAAGCCGACCGCACACGCCCCTGCCAGACACAGGATCATCCACGTCATGCTGATGCGACGGGCATGAACGATGGTGTGGTGAGAATCCGCCGCCATAAAGCGCGCCAGGATATGCGGCTGACCGAAGTAGCCCAGGCCCCAGCCCATCAGCGACACGATGGCAACAAAGTTCAGCCCTTTCAGCATGTCGACGTTTTCAATGCTCTTCTGCTTGATCACTTCCAGCGAATCGGCAAAGCCGCCAACGGTGAAAATCACAATCACCGGGGTCAGGATCAGGGCGAAGATCATCAGGCTCGCCTGCACGGTGTCGGTCCAGCTTACGGCCAGGAAACCGCCCACGAAGGTATAGAGGATGGTCGCCGCCGCACCGGCCCACAGGGCGGTTTCGTAGCTCATGCCGAAGGTGCTTTCGAACAGGCGCGCGCCGGCCACGATGCCGGAGGCACAGTAGATGGTGAAGAACAGCAGAATAACCACCGCAGAGATAATGCGCAGGATGCGGCTGTTATCCTCAAAGCGTCCGGTGAAGTAGTCCGGCAGCGTCAGGGCGTTATTGTTGGCCTCGGTATGCACGCGCAGACGGCCTGCTACCAGCTTCCAGTTGATCCACGCGCCGACGGTCAGACCGATGGCGATCCAGCTTTCCGAGATACCGGAGATGAAAATCGCGCCCGGCAGCCCCATCAGCAGCCAGCCGCTCATGTCGGAGGCGCCCGCAGAGAGTGCGGTCACCATTGGGCCTAAACTGCGTCCGCCCAGAATGTAGTCGTCAAAGTTCTTTGTAGAACGCCACGCCAAAAACCCTATCAGGATCATGCCAAAAATATAAACGAGAAATGTCACCAGCATCGGTGTGCTAATAGCCATTCAAATTCTCCAAAATGTCGAGCGACAACCATCCGGGCTGCCTTGTTATATGATCACCGGAACGAGGTGAATGTATCTTGTGTTTCGGTTGGGCGCGCTATCCTGCCGTATGCGCCCTCCGCTGACAAACGATTTAACACTGCATTTACATCAATTTCATCCCCGGTTTGATACGAGTTTCCTATAGGTTGCACTCGCTCACGCTTTTACGGGTTGCACCTTTTAAAAGTGTTAACTCCCGCATAAAAACAGGCTTCCCGCCCAAAAGCCAGCGCGTTTTTCCAGCTAACCATTCGTTAACAATCCATTCATTTTCCGGGTTGCAAACCAGGTCACATTTAACACGGTTGCACAAAGTTGCAACATGGGGGATATTTCACGCTATCTACAGAACGCTATTACAGAACAACAGGAGCTTTGGCATGGGTATGACCACCATGGGGGTTAAGCTGGATGACGCCACCCGCGAACGGATTAAGACCGCAGCAACCCGCATTGACCGCACGCCGCACTGGTTAATTAAGCAGGCGATTTTTAACTATCTCGAAAGACTCGAGAGCGACGAGGGCCTGCCAGAGCTGCCTGCCCTGCTGGCCGGCGCAGCGAACGAAAGCGAGGAAGCGCCAGCCGCGGGCGACGAGAACCATCAGCCGTTCCTTGAATTTGCCGAGCAGATCCTGCCGCAGTCCGTCAGCCGTGCCGCCATTACCGGCGCCTACCGCCGTGCCGAAACCGACGCCGTGCCGATGCTGCTGGAGCAGGCTCGCCTGCCGGAAGCCATTGCCGCACAGGCGCACAGCCTGGCCTATCAGTTAGCGGACAAGCTGCGCAACCAGAAAACCGCCACCGGCCGCGCCGGGATGGTTCAGGGTCTGCTGCAGGAGTTTTCCCTCTCGTCTCAGGAAGGCGTGGCGCTGATGTGCCTGGCGGAAGCGCTGCTGCGTATTCCGGATAAAGCCACCCGCGACGCGCTGATCCGCGACAAGATCAGCAACGGCAACTGGCATTCACACATTGGCCGCAGCCCGTCGCTGTTCGTCAACGCTGCCACCTGGGGCCTGCTGTTTACCGGCAAACTGGTCTCCACCCATAACGAAGCAAACCTTTCCCGCTCCCTCAACCGCATCATCGGTAAGAGCGGCGAGCCGCTGATCCGCAAGGGCGTGGACATGGCGATGCGCCTGATGGGCGAACAGTTCGTCACCGGGGAAACCATTGCCGAAGCGCTGGCGAACGCCCGCAAGCTGGAAGATAAAGGTTTCCGCTACTCGTACGACATGCTGGGCGAAGCGGCGCTGACCGCCGCCGACGCGCAGGCCTACATGGTCTCTTACCAGCAGGCGATCCACGCCATCGGTAAAGCGTCCAACGGTCGCGGTATTTATGAAGGCCCGGGCATCTCCATTAAGCTCTCCGCCCTGCACCCGCGCTACAGCCGCGCGCAGTACGACCGGGTGATGGAAGAGCTCTACCCGCGACTGAAATCCCTGACCCTGCTGGCTCGCCAGTATGACATCGGCATCAACATTGACGCCGAAGAGGCAGACCGTCTGGAGATCTCCCTCGATCTGCTGGAAAAACTGTGCTTCGAGCCGGAGCTGGCAGGCTGGAACGGCATCGGCTTCGTTATCCAGGCCTACCAGAAGCGCTGCCCGTTCGTCATTGATTACCTGATTGACCTGGCAAGCCGCAGCCGTCGTCGCCTTATGATCCGTCTGGTGAAGGGTGCCTACTGGGACAGCGAAATCAAACGCGCCCAGATGGACGGGCTGGAAGGCTATCCGGTTTATACCCGCAAGGTTTACACCGACGTCTCTTACCTCGCCTGCGCGAAAAAGCTGCTCGGCGTGCCGAACCTGATCTATCCGCAGTTCGCGACCCACAACGCCCACACCCTGGCGGCGATCTACAGCCTGGCCGGGCAGAACTACTACCCGGGCCAGTACGAGTTCCAGTGCCTGCACGGCATGGGTGAACCGCTGTACGAGCAGGTCACCGGTAAAGTGGCGGACGGCAAGCTGAACCGCCCGTGCCGTATCTATGCTCCGGTGGGTACTCACGAAACCCTGCTGGCGTACCTGGTGCGTCGCCTGCTGGAAAACGGCGCGAACACCTCCTTCGTTAACCGCATCGCCGACACCACCCTGCCACTGGACGAGCTGGTGGCCGACCCGGTGCAGGCCGTTGAGAAGATGGCGGCGCAGGAAGGCCAGATTGGCCTGCCGCATCCGAAGATTGCCCTGCCGCGCGAGCTGTACGGCAAAGGCCGCGTCAACTCGGCGGGTCTGGATCTCGCTAACGAACACCGTCTGGCGTCACTCTCCTCTGCCCTGCTCAACAGCGCGCTGCAGAAGTGGCAGGCCAAACCGATTCTGGAGCAGCCCGCTGCTGACGGCGACATGCAGCCGATAATTAACCCGGCAGAGCCAAAAGATATCGTCGGCTACGTGCGTGAAGCCACCGAAGCGGAAGTGGATCAGGCGCTGGACAGCGCGGTGAACAACGCCCCTATCTGGTTCGCCACGCCGCCGCAGGAGCGCGCCGCGATTCTGGAACGCGCCGCGGTGCTGATGGAAGATCAGATGCAGTCGCTCATCGGCATTCTGGTGCGCGAAGCGGGCAAAACCTTCAGCAACGCCATCGCCGAAGTGCGCGAGGCCGTCGACTTCCTGCACTACTACGCCGGTCAGGTACGTGATGATTTCGATAACGAAACCCACCGTCCGCTCGGTCCGGTCGTCTGTATCAGCCCGTGGAACTTCCCGCTGGCGATCTTCACCGGCCAGATTGCCGCCGCCCTGGCCGCAGGCAACAGCGTGCTGGCAAAACCGGCAGAGCAGACCCCGCTGATTGCCGCGCAGGGCATCAACATTCTTCTGGAAGCCGGCGTGCCGGCGGGCGTGGTTCAGCTGCTGCCGGGCCGCGGTGAAACCGTCGGCGCCAAACTGACTTCCGATAACCGCGTGCGCGGCGTGATGTTCACCGGTTCAACCGAAGTGGCGTCTCTGCTGCAGCGCAACATTGCCACCCGTCTGGATGCGCAGGGTCGTCCTACGCCGCTCATCGCAGAAACCGGCGGGATGAACGCCATGATCGTTGACTCCTCCGCGCTCACCGAGCAGGTGGTGGTCGACGTGCTGGCCTCCGCGTTCGACAGCGCCGGTCAGCGCTGCTCCGCCCTGCGCGTGCTGTGCCTGCAGGACGACGTGGCGGACCACACGCTGAAGATGCTGCGCGGCGCGATGGCCGAATGCCGCATGGGTAACCCGGGCCGTCTCACCACCGACATCGGGCCGGTGATCGACGCGGAAGCCAAAGCCAACATCGAAAACCACATTCAGACCATGCGCGCGAAAGGCCGTCCGGTGTTCCAGGCGGTGCGCGAGAACAGCGAAGATGCCCGCGAATGGCGGACCGGCACCTTTGTGCCGCCAACGCTGATTGAGCTGGCAAGCTTCGACGAGCTGAAAAAAGAGGTCTTCGGCCCGGTGCTGCACGTGGTGCGCTACAACCGTAACAACCTGAACGAGCTGGTTGAGCAGATCAACGCCTCCGGCTATGGCCTGACGCTCGGCGTGCATACCCGTATCGACGAGACTATCGCGCAGGTGACCGGCAGCGCCAAAGTGGGCAACCTGTACGTCAACCGCAACATGGTCGGCGCGGTCGTGGGCGTACAGCCGTTTGGCGGCGAAGGCCTCTCCGGCACCGGTCCGAAAGCGGGCGGTCCGCTTTACCTGTACCGTCTGCTGGCGAACCGTCCGGAGAACGCCCTGGGCGTCACCCTGGCACGCCAGGATGCGGACTATCCGGTGGATGCGCAGCTGAAAGCCGTGCTGACGCAGCCGCTGGAAGGCCTCATCTCATGGGCGGAAAAACGCCCTGAACTGCGTGCCGTTGCCCGGCAGTATGGCGAGCTGGCGCAGGCGGGCACGCAGCGTCTGCTGCCGGGGCCAACCGGCGAGCGCAACACCTGGACGCTGATGCCGCGCGAGCGCGTGCTGTGCGTGGCCGATAACGAGCAGGACGCGCTGGTGCAGCTGGCTGCCGCGATGGCAACCGGGTGTGAAGTGCTGTGGCCGGAAGATGCGCTGCATCGCGATCTCGCCAAACAGCTGCCGAAAGCGGTCTCGTCCCGCATTCACTTCGCGAAAGCCGATGCGCTGCTGACGCAGCCGTTTGATGCCGTAATTTACCACGGTGATTCCGACCAGCTGCGCGAACTGTGCGAGCAGGTGGCGGCCCGTAGCGGGGCGATTGTTTCGGTACAGGGCTTCGCCCGCGGTGAAACCAACCTGCTGCTGGAGCGTCTGTACGTGGAGCACTCGCTCAGCGTCAACACGGCGGCAGCAGGCGGTAACGCCAGCCTGATGACAATCGGCTGATCGTGTAAACTCTCCCCGGTGGCGCTACGCTTACCGGGGCTACAAAATCACCCCAGGCCGGATAAGCGCAGCGCATCCGGCTTTTTTACACGGAGGGAATGATGAAAAGAGTATTTCTCGCAGGTGCAGCACTGCTAATGAGCGCCAGCGCGCTGGCCGACGAGTGCGACAAAGCGACCACCCAGCTTGAACTGAATACCTGTAGCGCGCAGCAGTACCAGGCTGCCGATAAAAAGCTCAACCAGACTTATCAGGCCGCCATCAAGCGTGCGGCAGCCCCCCAGCGCGATCTGCTGAAAAAAGCGCAGCAGGCGTGGATTACCCTGCGCGACGCGGACTGTGCGTTTATCGGTTCGGGGACGGAAGGCGGGAGCGTCCAGCCAATGATTGTTAACCAGTGCCTGGCGGAAAAAACCGTGGAGCGCGAAGCATTTCTGGCCTCGCTGATGCAGTGTGAAGAGGGCGACTTAAGCTGCCCTCTCCCGCCGGGGAACTAGCGTAAGCGGATCCCTTCGATAATCATCCGCTGCACGTTTTCCAGCGTGGTCTGGAAAAACGCCTCGTCCTGGAGCGTTTTACCGGTCACCGCCTCAACCTGGGCCGCAAAGTCAGCGTAATGCTGGGTGGAGGCCCAAATCATAAAGATCAGATGATGCGGGTCGACCGGGGCCAGTTTGCCGCTGGCGACCCATCCGGCAATAATGGCCGACTTATCGTCAACCAGCTGTTTTAAATCTCCGGTGAGTTCCGCCTGCAATAGCGGCGCACCCTGCAGCATCTCAAGACAAAACAACCTTGATGCCTGCGGGTAATCGCGCGATACCTCCAGCTTCAGGCGAATGTACTCTTTGATCGCCACCAGCGGGGCCAGCTCTGCGCGGAAGGCTTTCAGCGGCGCCAGCCAGATATCGAGGATCTGCTGCATCACCGCGATATAGAGCGCCTCTTTCGACGGGTAGTAATAGAGCAGATTGGTTTTGGATACCCCGGACTGCTCCGCCACCTGCTCCAGGCGCGTGCCGTGAATACCAAACTGCGAAAAGGTCTCCAGCGCCGCGCTGAGGATCGCCTGTTTCTTAGCGCTCACCGCCTGCGAACGTTTACCTGGTGTTTTCACTGCGCCTTGTGCCATTCCCGCTCTCCTTATTCTGCGTTGCCCTCAGCATAGCAAAACCCCCGTCTCGCCACGACATTCTGCACTCCGATCGCGCATGAGTGCCTGTTTTCTGTGCAATGTTTTTGACCATTTAGTCCACATTTAACCGTATCAATCCACCAACTTCTGGTTAACACATTAATAACGTTGCTATTTTCAAAACTGGCACTGCCTTTGCAAAAACACCGTTACACCTGCGACGTAATGAAGAGAGGTTCGTGATGAAAATTGGCGTATTTGTACCCATCGGCAACAACGGCTGGCTTATCTCGACCACTGCACCGCAATACATGCCGACCTTTGAGCTGAATAAAGCCATCGTGCAGAAAGCGGAGCACTACCATTTCGACTTTGCGCTTTCGATGATCAAGCTGCGCGGCTTTGGCGGCAAAACCGAATTCTGGGATCACAACCTGGAGTCCTTCACCCTGATGGCCGGGCTGGCCGCGGTCACCTCGCGTATCCAGATCTACGCCACCGCCGCCACGCTCACCCTGCCCCCTGCTATCGTGGCGCGCATGGCGTCCACCATTGACTCCATCTCCGGCGGGCGCTTTGGCGTTAACCTGGTCACCGGCTGGCAAAAACCCGAGTACGAGCAGATGGGGCTCTGGCCGGGTGACGATTACTTCTCGCGTCGCTACGACTACCTGACTGAATACGTCCAGGTACTGCGCGATCTGTGGGGTACCGGAAAAAGCGATTTCAAGGGTGACTTCTTCACCATGAACGACTGCCGCGTCAGCCCGCAGCCGTCGGTGCCGATGAAGGTGATTTGCGCCGGACAAAGCGACGCGGGGATGGAATTTTCCGCCAAATACGCCGACTTCAACTTCTGCTTCGGTAAAGGCGTGAACACACCTGCCGCCTTCGCCCCGACCGCCGCGCGAATGAAAGAGGCCGCCGACAAAACCGGACGCGACGTGGGCTCCTACGTGCTGTTTATGGTCATTGCCGACGAAACCGACGACGCGGCGCGCGCGAAATGGGAGCGCTATAAGGACGGCGCCGACGAGGAGGCCCTGAGCTGGCTCACCGAACAGAGCCAGAAGGATACCCGCTCCGGCGCAGACACCAACGTTCGCCAGATGGCCGACCCGACCTCCGCCGTCAATATCAATATGGGTACGCTGGTCGGCTCGTACGCCAGCGTCGCCAGAATGCTCGACGAAGTGGCGGCCGTGCCCGGGGCGGAAGGCGTTCTGCTGACCTTCGATGATTTCCTCACCGGCGTGGAAACCTTCGGCGAGCGCATCCAGCCGCTGATGCAGTGCCGCGCCCACATCCCTGCCGTTACGAAGGAGGTGGCGTAATGACCACTCTTAACGCACGCCCGGAAGCCATCACCTTTGCGCCAGAGCAGAGCGCGCTGATCGTGGTGGATATGCAAAACGCCTACGCCAGCCAGGGTGGCTATCTGGATCTGGCGGGGTTCGACGTCTCCGCCACCCGGCCGGTGATCGCGAATATCAAAACCGCCGTCGCCGCCGCGCGCGCCGCGGGCATGCTCATCATCTGGTTCCAGAACGGCTGGGATGACCAGTACGTCGAGGCCGGCGGCCCCGGCTCGCCCAACTTCCACAAGTCGAACGCCCTGAAAACCATGCGTAAACGGCCTGAACTGCAGGGCAAGCTACTGGCGAAAGGCGGCTGGGACTATCAGCTGGTGGATGAGCTGGTACCGCAGGCGGGCGATATCGTCCTGCCCAAACCGCGCTACAGCGGCTTTTTCAATACCCCGCTCGACAGCCTGCTGCGCAGCCGGGGCATTCGCCACCTGGTGTTTACCGGGATCGCCACCAACGTCTGCGTGGAGTCGACCCTGCGCGACGGTTTTTTCCTCGAGTATTTTGGCGTGGTGCTGGAAGACGCGACCCACCAGGCCGGGCCGGAATTCGCCCAGAAGGCGGCCCTGTTCAATATCGAAACCTTTTTTGGCTGGGTCAGTAACGTTGCAGATTTCTGCGACGCCCTGAATCCCCCGCTCGCCCGTATCGCCTGAGGAGACACCTGATGCCAAAATCCGTGATTATTCCGCCGGGCACCAGCACGCCCATCGCCCCGTTTGTTCCCGGCACCCTCGCCGACGGCGTGGTGTATGTCTCCGGCACGCTGCCGTTTGATAAAGACAATAACGTGGTGTTTATCAACGACCCAAAGGCGCAAACCCGCCACGTGCTGGAGACGATCAAAACCGTGATCGAAACGGCGGGTGGCACGATGGAGGATGTGACCTTCAACAGCATCTTTATCACCGACTGGAAAAACTACGCCGCGATTAACGAGATTTACGCCGAATTCTTCCCCGGCGATAAACCGGCCCGGTTCTGCATTCAGTGCGGGCTGGTGAAGCCAGAGGCGCTGGTTGAAATCGCCACCGTTGCGCACATCGCGAAGTGAGGCAGGTATGAAACTCTCCGTCTCGCCGCCCCCGTATGAGGGCGCGCCCGTGGTGGTCTTTATTTCCGGTCTCGGCGGCAGCGGCAGCTACTGGCTGCCCCAGTTGGCCGCGCTGGAGCCTGAGTATCAGGTGGTGTGCTATGACCAGCGGGGAACGGGCAATAACCCTGACACCCTGCCGGAAGGGTACAGCCTTGCGCAGATGGCGGATGAACTGGCCCAGGCGCTGGCGGATGCCGGGATTGCCCGCTACTGCGTCGTGGGTCACGCGCTGGGGGCGCTGGTCGGCCTGCAGTTGGCCCTCGACAGGCCCGACGCCCTCACCGCGCTGGTGTGCGTCAACGGCTGGTTGACCCTCAACGCCCACACCCGCCGCTGCTTTCAGATCCGCGAGCGCCTGCTGCATTACGGCGGCGCACAGGCGTGGGTCGAGGCGCAGCCGCTGTTTCTCTACCCGGCGGACTGGATGGCCGCCCGCGCTCCCCGCCTGGAGGCAGAAGAGGCGCTGGCGCTGGCCCATTTCCAGGGCAAAACCAACCTGCTGCACAGGCTCAGCGCCCTGAAAAAGGCCGACTTCAGCCGCCATGCCGCGCGCATTCGCTGCCCGGTACAGATTATCTGTTCCGCCGACGACATGTTGGTGCCGTCTGTCTGCTCGACCGAGTTGCAGGCAGCGATCCCGCATAGCCGCAGCGCGGTGATGCGCCAGGGCGGGCATGCCTGCAACGTCACCGAGCCGGATACCTTTAACACCCTGCTGCTGAACGGGCTTGCCAGCCTGCTGCACAGCCCGGAACCCGCTTTATAAGGAGCTTTAATGAGCGAAGCCATTACCCCCGCCGCGCTGGAAACGCTGTTCACCGGCGCACGCACCCATAACGGCTGGCATGATATGCCCGTCAGCGACGAAACGCTGCGCGAGATCTACAACCTGATGAAATGGGGGCCAACCTCCGCCAACTGCTCCCCGGCGCGAATTGTGTTTGTGCGAAGCGCAGAGGGAAAAGAGAAGCTGCGCCCGGCGCTCTCCAGCGGCAACCTCGAGAAAACGCTCACCGCCCCGGTCACGGCCATTGTCGCCTGGGACGGTGAATTCTACGAGCGCCTGCCCGAGCTGTTCCCGCACGGCGATGCAAAGAGCTGGTTTACCACCAGCCCCGCGCATGCGGAAGAGACCGCCTTTCGCAACAGCTCAATGCAGGCCGCCTACCTGATTTTCGCCTGTCGCGCCCTGGGGCTGGACACCGGCCCGATGTCGGGCTTTGACCGCCAAAAGGTCGACGAGGCCTTTTTCACCGGCACCACGCTTAAAAGCAATCTGCTGATCAACATTGGCTACGGCGATCCCCGCAAACTTTACGGGCGCCTGCCGCGTCTGGACTTCGACGAGGCCTGCGGGCTGGCGTAAGGAGCGATTATGACGACACCGGATAAACAAACCTTTCGCGACGCCATGGCCTGCGTTGGCGCGGCGGTCAACATCATCACCACCGACGGCCCGGCGGGGATGGCAGGCTTCACCGCCAGCGCGGTGTGCAGCGTCACGGATTCACCGCCCACCCTGCTGGTGTGCCTGAACCGCGGCGCGTCCGTCTGGCCAACGTTTAGCGAAAACCGCACCCTTTGCGTGAATACCCTGAGCGCCGGGCAGGAGCCGCTGTCCAATCTGTTTGGCGGGAAAACGCCGATGGAGGAACGCTTTGCCGCCGCCCGCTGGCAGACGGGCGACACGGGCTGCCCGCGCCTGGAGGATGCGCTGGCCTCGTTTGACTGCCGCATCAGCCAGGTGGTGAGCGTCGGCACCCACGACATTCTGTTTTGCGACATTGTTTCGATTATCCGCCACCCCGCGCCGCAAGGGCTGGTGTGGTTTGACCGCGGCTACCACGCGCTTATGCGCCCCGCCTGTTAACCCGCTTTAAGGAGACAGACCATGTTCGGATTTCCCCACTGGCAGTTGAAATCGACCTCCACAGAAGCTGGCGTGGTCGCGCCGGATGAACGCCTCCCGCTCGGGCAGACGATGGTGATGGGCGTTCAGCACGCGGTCGCCATGTTTGGCGCCACGGTACTGATGCCAATGCTGATGGGACTCGATCCCAACCTCTCCATTCTGATGTCGGGTATCGGCACGCTGCTGTTCTTTTTCGTCACCGGCGGGCGCGTGCCCAGCTATCTCGGCTCCAGCGCCGCCTTTGTGGGCGTCGTCATCGCCACCACCGGGTTTAACGGTCAGGGGATCAACCCCAACCTGAGCGTGGCCCTCGGCGGCATCATCGCCTGCGGTCTGGTGTACACCCTGATTGGTCTGGTGGTGATGAAAATCGGCACGCGCTGGATAGAGCGAATGATGCCCCCCGTCGTGACGGGCGCCGTGGTGATGGCGATTGGCCTGAACCTCGCCCCGATTGCGGTCAGGAGCGTCTCCGCCTCGCCGTTTGAAAGCTGGATGGCGGTGATCACCGTGCTGTGCATCGGCCTGGTGGCGGTGTTCACGCGCGGCATGATCCAGCGGCTGCTGATCCTGGTCGGGCTGATTGTCGCCTGTCTGGTCTACGCCCTGCTGGCCAACGTTTTCGGTCTGGGCAAGCCGGTTGATTTTACCCTGCTGCATCAGGCCGCCTGGTTCGGCCTGCCGAAGGTGACCTCGCCCACCTTTAACACCCAGGCGATGATGCTTATCGCACCGGTGGCGGTGATCCTGGTGGCGGAGAACCTGGGCCACCTGAAGGCCGTGGCGGGGATGACCGGGCGCAGCATGGATCCGTACATGGGCCGCGCGTTCGTCGGTGACGGGCTGGCGACCATGCTCTCCGGTTCCGTGGGCGGCAGCGGCGTCACTACCTATGCTGAAAACATCGGCGTGATGGCGGTGACCAAGGTTTACTCGACGCTGGTCTTTGTGGCAGCGGCGGTGATGGCGATGCTGCTCGGCTTCTCACCGAAGTTCGGCGCGCTGATCCACACCATTCCGTCACCGGTCATCGGTGGGGCATCGATTGTGGTGTTTGGGCTGATCGCCGTGGCTGGCGCGCGCATCTGGGTGCAGCACCGGGTCGATCTTAGCCAGAACGGCAACCTGATTATGGTGGCGGTCACGCTGGTGCTGGGCGCGGGCGATTTTGCCCTGACGCTGGGCGGGTTTACGATTGGCGGGATTGGCACGGCGACCTTCGGCGCGATCCTGCTTAACGCCCTGCTGGGCCGCCGAATGGCCTCCGCGCCGCAGGGCGCCGTCGTGCATCAGGATTCCTGATTTAACGCCGCGCTGTCATTTTCTGGCAGCGCGTTTTTCTTCCGTTTGAGCTTTAACTCGCTCACCAGAACCCCGGCGACAATAAATGCCGCGCCCACCAGGGCCAGAAGCGGCAGACGCTCCCCGGCCAGTCGCCCGAAAATGCCCGCCCAGACCGGTTCTCCGGTATAAATCACCGTCGCGCGGGTTGGCGATACGCTGCGCTGCGCCCAGTTCATGGTGACCTGAATAATGGCGCTGAAGATACCCAGCCCCAGAGCGACCACCACCAGACCGGTGGACATCGGCGGTACGGACTCGCCTGCCGGCACCATCGTCGCAAAGGCCACCAGCGACGCGGTGGCAAGCTGTACAACCGTCACCCGCTTGACGTCGACCTTGCCCGCCCAGGCGCTAATCAGAATAATTTCCGCCGCAATGGCAATCGCCCCAATCAGGGTGATGATTTCGCCCGGCCCCAGCGCCAGCAGGTTATTTTCCGGCCCGGCCAGTAAGATCAGGCCGATAAACGCCAGCACGATGCCAATACAGGACATCAGCCCCGGCAGTCGCCCCAGGCACAGCCACTGCAGTAACGGCACCAGGGGCACATACATCGCTGTGATAAACGCGGATTTGCTGCTGGAGATAGTCTGCAATCCCCACGTCTGCAGGCTGTAGCCCATCGCTATCGCCACCCCAATCGCCACGCCGGCCTTAAGCTCTGTAAGCGTCAGCCCCCGCAGCGTTTTAAGCGAAATCAGCCCTACGGCAAGCGCCGCCGTCGCAAAGCGCAGGCCAACAAAAAAGAACGGATCGCTGAGAGTCACCGCGTACTGGACGGCCAGAAACGTCCCGCCCCAGAACATAGTGATGAGAATGAGGATGGCTTCCTGCGGTTTTACGGAGAATTTGAAGCGTGAGACAGACATGCGGCACTCGCAATTAAGATCAATTCCCTAGTGTGCGTTGCCTTTGGTTACAGTTCAACGTTGCAGAAATAAAAAAACCGCCGGGAGATCCCGGCGGCAGGGGTCAACCCGGCGTGTTACTTACTGCTGCTGCCGTGGCTGTTTTTGCCCCCTTTCTTGCCAGCTTCAGATGCGCGTTGCGGGTCATTCTTGAAGTTGCCCCCGCTATGCTGGCCACCTTTACGGCCTGCTTCTGATGCTCTTTCACGGTCTTCTGCGAAATTACCTGAACCACCACGATGGTTTGCCATCTCTAACCTCCAGAATGTGAAACATTAAACATCATATTGCATTCAGTAAAAGAAGATTCTTTCACCTCGCAACACAAGGACAGTGCCTTTATCTGTGCCGCGTGAAACTAAGCTTAGTGGAATGCCGCTATCCGGCAAGCCGCAGGTAATATTCTGCAACATGAACTCAGCCTTTCGGGTGAGATGACGCGACGGTGATTCATAAACCTTTCTTATCATTTCAAAAATCCCCCGCCGAAAAGTTGTATCATTTTGCTACAACGCCGCCTTGTCATCATATTGTTATAAATCAAAGAAATGCCGTTCATTTTTGCAGTCTGGCTGTGATGACATATCTTTAAAAGAACGCAGCGATCCGCTGTCAGAAAAACCAACGAGGAGTGATGCAAAATGGCAAAAGTTCTGGTGCTCTATTATTCCATGTATGGACACATTGAAACCATGGCTCACGCGGTAGCAGAAGGTGCAAACAGGGTTGATGGCGTTGAGGTTGTGGTCAAACGCGTACCGGAAACCATGCAGGCGGAAGCCTTCCTGAAAGCCGGGGGGAAAACGCAAAACGCCCCGGTCGCCACCCCGCAGGAGCTGGCGGAGTATGATGCCATTATCTTCGGCACCCCGACCCGCTTCGGCAATATGTCGGGCCAGATGCGCACCTTCCTCGATCAAACCGGCGGACTTTGGGCATCCGGGGCGCTCTACGGCAAACTCGCCAGCGTATTCAGCTCTACCGGCACCGGCGGCGGTCAGGAGCAGACGATTACCTCAACCTGGACTACCCTTGCTCATCACGGGATGGTGATTGTGCCGATTGGCTACGGTGCGCAGGAGCTGTTTGACGTTTCCCAGGTGCGCGGCGGTACGCCGTACGGCGCAACCACCATTGCCGGTGGGGATGGCTCACGTCAGCCAAGCAATGAAGAACTGTCTATTGCCCGCTATCAGGGTGAATACGTCGCGGGTCTGGCCAAAAAACTGAACGGCTAACACCCAACAGGAGGACAAGCATGCCAACTCAAGAATCCAAAGCTCACCACGTGGGCGAATGGGCAAGTTTACGCAACACCTCTCCGGAGATTGCCGAAGCTATCTTTGAAGTCGCGAAGTACGATGAAAAGCTGGCCGAGCAGATTTGGGAGGAAGGTAACGATGAGGTGCTGGTGCGCGCCTTCGAAAAAACGGATAAAGACTCGCTCTTCTGGGGCGAGCAAACCATCGAACGTAAAAACGTCTAAGCGTTCCCCCCCGCCGCAGCGGGGGGTTCTCCTTTACTTCTACTTCGCCGCGTTATTCATTACCGCATTGAATTTATCGACAGGACAAAAGCCGTTCGCATCCACCGGGCAGCCTTTCAGCTCCAGCGTCACGCGCTGCGCGGGCGACTGCAGCGACAGCACGCTGGCGTTACGCAGCTGCTCTGAGCTCTGGTAGACATACTCAATTTTCATCAGCTCCTGATTGGCGTTTTTGTCATGCCAGCGCTGGAAAACAATCTTGCCGCCAATCGGGGTGCGCTCCTGCTGGTCGTGCAGCTGATACGGTTTGAAATCCAGGGCAGTCAGCAGGGAAGCAATGTTCGAGTCATGCCCCACCAGCAGGGTGATTTTCGGCGCTTTCGCCTGTTCGGTGACCAGGGTTTTATCGATATATTTCACCAGCGGCTTCGCCACGTTTTGCGCCACCTCGGTAGAGGTAAACAGCGAGTCCTGATACCCGTTCTTCAGCTTCGAGAGTACGCGCCACTGCTGGTCAGTTTTAATTTCACCCCAGGCCACCTGGTCAGCCGGGAAACCTTCGTAATACTGCAGCGTGAACGCATCGACCAGCGAGTTACCCACCTTCAGCGGCCCGGATACGCCCGGCTCTTTTTCATAGTCGGCGCTGAAGGTATCTTTCGCGTCCGCCAGCGAACAGACCTTTTTCTCTTTGCACGACGGGGAATCGGCGTAGTTCGTCATCTGCTCCAGCAGCTTATAGCTTTCTGTAAGCTGCATTTTCTGCCGCTCGGTCTCCATCGCCTTGAGCGCTTTTTCGCGGAATTCCGGCGAGTTATCGGTAATCACCGGATTGAAAGTCGGATCCATGGTGCCCATTTTTTCCTGATGGTGCACGGGAACGTCGCAGCCCGGGAACGCGCCGGTGATAAAGAACTGTGCGGTCGCGACGGTACGCTGCAGGCTGTTGGCATAGGCATAAACGCTATCCGCCGCTGGACATTCTCCCGTCTTCACCATCCCCTGCTGCGCCAGCCACTCGCGCATGTAATGGCCCATATAGACCTCCAGCACGCCACCCTTGGTGGTGAGCTGACCGCCCGGCACCTCCCACTCCGGCCACTGCTTCGGCGTGGACTGCTCCAGCACGCTGCCGTTATTGGCGAGCGGCGCGCGCAGGTTATGGCGGCTCATGATTAAAACTTGCTCCAGCTGATACCCTTCCGGCGTCTCTTGCGCCTGCACGCCAAACGTTGCTGAAATGGAACCGGCGACTGCCAGCGCGAGTAGTGCTTTTCTCATCCCTAATTCCTCACTCGTTTTAAAATGTCGCGTTCAGTGTGACAGATTGGTGACAATTTTCCGGGAAGCATTTCTCAAACTGATGATTAACGTGCTTACGACGCGTGCAGATTAGTTTTATAATAAAACCACACCCTACCGGAGAATTGACCGTGAAACGTACCCGCCTCGAAGAGAGCACCTGCCCCGTCGCCCGTTCGCTGGATATCATCGGCGACTGGTGGTCGCTGCTGATTGTTCGCGACGCGCTGCGCGGGATTAAACGCTTCGGCGAGTTCCAGAAAAGCCTCGGTATCGCGAAAAACATGCTGACCACGCGACTGAAGCTGCTGGTCGACGAAGGCATTCTTACGCTTCAGCCCGCGTCCGACGGCAGCGCCTGGCAGGAGTATGTCCTGACCGAGAAAGGGCGCGCCCTGCAAACGGTGCTGGTTGCATTGTCCCAGTGGGGCAATGAATTTTTGTTTGCTGAAAACGAATGCGGCACCGTGCTGGTCGATGCCGAACAGCGCAAACCTCTGCGCAAGCTGGCGCTTATCGCCGACGATGGGCGCGAACTGACGCCTGAAGAGATCGTGGCTAAACTCCCCTCCTGATCGTTCCCGACGGCAAAAGCACAAAATGATCGCCAATATGGTTGCATTATAAAACCAAATAGCAGAGAGTTAATTCAGTTTCATCTTGAAACCAAATAACCCACTTTGCCTTGAGGTAACACACGATGACTACGCAAATCACCACCGCCCTGATTACGGGCGCCTCTTCCGGGATTGGTGCCGTCTATGCCGACCGTCTTGCCGCGCGCGGCGCTAACCTGGTGCTGGTTGCCCGCCGCGAGGATCGTCTGAAAACCCTCGCTGCCGACCTGCGCGCGCGCTATGGCGTGGCCGTCGATATTCTGGTGGCCGATCTGACCGATGAAGCCGGGATCCGTGCCGTGGAAGAGGAACTGCGCAGCAATACCGCGATAGATACGCTCATCAACAACGCGGGCACCGCGCAGATGGCACCGTTCCTCGCGGGCGAGGTAGCGCAGCATCAGGCCATTAACACCCTGAACACCACGGCGCTGATGCGCTTAACCTACGCCATCCTGCCCCGCCTGGCGCAGAAAAACCGCGGCACGCTGATCAATATCGCCTCCGTGCTGGCCCTGCACGTGCGGGCGGGCAGCGCGCTCTACAGCGCCACCAAGGCGTGGGTACTGAGCTTTACCCGTGGGCTACAGGAAGAGTTTGCCGAGAGCAATGTGCGCATTCAGGCCGTGCTGCCCGCCGCCACGGCGACAGAAATCTGGAGCCATTCGGGCGTCACGGTTAACGATCTGCCGGAAGGCTCGGTGATGACCACCGACGATATGGTGGATGCGTCGCTGGCGGGTCTGGATCAGGGCGAACCGATCACCATCCCGCCGATGCATGACGCAGGCCTGTGGGAGCGCTACGAAGCGGCGCGCCTTGAGCTGTTCAACAGCGCGCGCACCGGCATTCCGGCGCCGCGCTACGTAAAACAGTAGCCTAACGCTCAAGCTGGTCGCCGTACTCGCTCATCCAGGCGGCCAGCGGCGAGAGCGCGTCCTGCAGGGTTAACCCCAGCCCGGTGATCTGATACTCCACGCGCGGCGGGATCTCCGGGTAGACCGTCCGCGTCACCAGCCCGCGCTGCTCAAACAGGCGCAGCTGCTTCGTCAGCTCTTTCTGCGTGATGGGGGCAGCGGCACGCAGCAGATCGCCAAAGCGTACGGGCGCGTTGAAGACAATCAGGCGGTAGAGAATGGGGATCGCCCACTTACCGGATATCAGGTTGACAAACTGCGTCATCGGGCAGGTATACGCCTCAGATTTTTTTTCACAGCACTCCTCCAGCATTTCTGCCATAGCACACCTCTTGCCTCTTTAGTATCCATTTGGTACCTGGTTTCCTTTCGATACTAACGTTTCTATAGTGCTTTCTCCAGTGACATTTCAGGAGAAGAACATGGGTCGTTTAACAGATAAATATACACTGATTACCGGCGGCACCAGCGGCATCGGTCTTGCCACCGCGCAGGCGTTTATCACCGAAGGCGCGCGCGTCGCCGTGACCGGACGTAACCCGGAAACGCTCGCCGAGGCAGAACGTATTCTGGGCGATAAGGCCTGGGTGATCCCGACCGATGCGGGAGATACCACGTCGCAAAAAGCGCTGGCGGACACCCTCGCCGCCCGCTGGCCGCGCCTGGACGCGGTGTTTCTCAACGCTGGCGACGTGACGCACGCGCCGCTGGAAGCCTGGCAGGAGGATGCCTGGGACCGCCTGATGGGCATCAACCTGAAAGGACCGTTCTTTTTAATTCAGGCGCTGCTGCCGCTGCTTAATAACCCGTCGTCGGTGATCCTCTGCGGCTCCGTGAGCGCGCGCATCGGCC
This sequence comes from Enterobacter sp. ECC-019, assembly GCF_043974075.1. NCBI lineage: Bacteria > Pseudomonadati > Pseudomonadota > Gammaproteobacteria > Enterobacterales > Enterobacteriaceae > Enterobacter > Enterobacter sp. ECC-019. Next base: position 2,375,825 of record NZ_CP143759.1, on the reverse strand, counting down.
TGCCCACCAGCAGCGTGTATGCCGCGAGCAAGGCCGCCCTGCTGTCGCTGGCGCGTACGCTGTCGGCGGAGCTGCTGCCGCGCGGGATCCGCGTTAACGGCCTGAGCCCCGGTCCGGTGGAAACCCCGGCCTTTACCAAAACGGGCTTAAGCGAAGAGGCGCTTAACGCGATGATGGCAGAGGTCATCAAGCTGGTCCCGCTCGGCAGAATGGGCTCGACGACGGAGCTGGCAAAAGCCGCGCTCTATCTGGCGTCCGACGAGTCGAGCTATACGGTAGGAACGGAGCTGCTGGTAGACGGCGGAATGGGAAGTTTGTAAATCAAAAGGCGCTGATGCCGGTGACCGCGCCGACGTACAGCGCCGCCCACGCACAGGCGGAAAGCAGGCTGACGGCGTAGACCTTGACTGCATTCAGCCTGAGCATCCCCGCCGCCAGCGGCACGATGTAGCGCAGGACCGCCAGAAAGCGCGACGTAAACAGCACGATGACACCGTTCTTTTGCAGCTGGTGCTGTACCCGCAAGAACTTGTCGGCATGCTTTGAGGTGAAACGCGTGACCAGCCGGGAGTGCCCCATCAGCTGGCCGATATGGTAGTTCAGCACCGAACCCGCCGCTGCTCCCATCATCACGGCGAGCCACGCCAGCGCGGGAGGCATGCTCGTCTGGCTGACGGTAATCCCTGCCAGCAGCATCACCGAGGCGGGCGGCAACACGGAGGAGATCAGCACCGTCGATTTACTCAGCGCCATCATAAATAACAGCGCGAAAAGATGTGCCGGATACAGCGCAAAATGATTCAGCAGATTATCAAACCACGCCATTTTCCTCTCCTCCGTTGATTATATAATCCTCCATTAGAAATGAATTACCTTAAATAAACCGTCAACGCTTTATTAATAAGATTCTCCTAAACCGTTCTTAAACATTATTTAATTTCCCGAGCGGCAATATCAAATAAGCGTATTATCCCTCTCGTTTTACAACGATCTCGTTATGGCGAGGCTCCTGTACAAATACACGTTATCGCTCTGGTGGGTTCGAGAGAACCGGCACAGGGTAAAACAGGCACTGTCGAATCAAGGCTTTGTCAGTATAACTTCCCTCACGGGATACGGTGTACAGTGCTGAACCCAGGACGTGGGGATCTCCTCTTCGACATGCCCTGTCTTGCTCGCCCCTGAGAGATGTTATTATTCAAAGGGAATTCACTATGTCTTACGCTATTCACAACCATAACCTGGCATTCAACGACAGCGCGATCGCGCAATATATGAATACCGATTTTATTGTCCTCGATATTTCATTATGCGTGGCGCTGGCGCGCGAGCAATTCTTCGAAAAATTAAAAGACGACGATATTCCGTCGCATATTTTTATTGAAGACAATGGCCGCCTGGCGGGTATGATTGCCGTGCGTAAATTGCTGCAGACCGCCGACACGGTACAGCCGGTGAAATCGCTGATGATTTCGCAGTTTTTACAGGTCAAACCGGAGGATGAACGTGCCGACGTTGCCGGGCTGCTGGCGCACGGCGGCGCGGACGTGGTGCCCGTGGTCACCCACGGCAAGCTCGTCGGCTGCCTGACCGAGCGCGAAATCGCCCATCTGCTGGAAGATGACGTCACCGAAGACGCCCAGCTTCAGGGGGCGACGCTGCCGCTGGAGAAGCCCTATCTGGACACCAGCCCGTATAGCCTGTGGAAGAAACGCTCCGTCTGGCTGCTGCTGCTGTTTGTCGCGGAGGCCTATACCAGCTCGGTGATCCAGCATTTTGAAGAGGCGCTGGAGTCCGCCATCGCGCTGGCGTTCTTTATTCCGCTGCTGATCGGCACGGGCGGCAACAGCGGGACGCAGATCACCTCCACGCTGGTGCGCGCCATGGCGCTGGGGGAAGTCCGTCTGCGCGACGTTGGCCGCGTGCTGCGTAAAGAGATGACCACCTCGCTGATGATTGCCGCCACGCTCGGTATCGCCGGGTGTATCCGCGCCTGGATGATGGGGATTGGGCTGGAAATCACGCTTATCGTTAGCCTGACGCTGGTGTGCATTACGCTGTGGAGCGCGATTGTGTCGTCCGTCATCCCGATGGTGCTCAAGCGCTGCCGGATCGACCCTGCCGTGGTGTCCGCCCCCTTTATCGCCACGCTGATTGACGGAACCGGGCTGATTATCTACTTCAAAATTGCCCAGTACACCCTGGGGCTGGAGTAATGGGATTCCTTGCCGGGTGGCGCTGCCGCTTACCCGGCCTACCCATCCCGTAGGCCCGTGCAAGCGTAGCGCCGCCGGGCAATACTCAGATCGCACCAATCGTTCTCACCGCCCGCCCAAACGCCTCAATCGCCAGGGCAACATCCTCAGCCATCACCGATTCCGCCGGATGGTGGCTGACGCCCCCTTTGCAGCGCACAAACAGCATGCCGACCGGCCAGCGTTCTGCCAGCGCGATGCTGTCATGCCCGGCACCGCTCGGCAGCGATAATGAGCGCCCCTGCACCGATTCAACGGCCTGTCCCAGCAGATCCTGTAAACGCGCATCGCACGGCGTGGCGGCGATACGGTAAAACTCCTCGGCGCTGAAGCTCAGCCCGCGACGTGCTGCAATGTTTTGCGCCTGCGCCAGCAGTTCCGCGAGCAGCGCGTCAAGCGGGGCATCCTGCGGGCCGCGAATATCCAGCGAGAGCGCAACCTCGCCCGGAATAACGTTGACCGCGCCGGGCAGGCAGCGCAGTTCCCCAACCGTCGCCACGCGATTACCGCCCTGCTGTCGGGTGGTGTTTTCGATCAGCACCATCCATTCGGCGGCGGCGGCCAGGGCATCCTTACGGTGATTCATCGGCACGGTTCCCGCGTGTCCGGCTTCCCCGGTGAAGCGGCAGCTGAGGCGGCGCGCGCCGTTAATGGCTTCCACCACGCCCAGCGCCAGACCTTCCTGCTCCAGGCACGGCCCCTGTTCGATGTGCAACTCCAGACAGGCGCTGAAATCGTCCTGATGGCGTGCCGCCAGCGCCACGCGGGCGGGATCTAATCCCGCTTGCACCATCGCCTGCGCCACGCTGATGCCGCGGGCATCGCAGGTCTCCAGCCAGCCCTGCGGCCAGGTGCCCGTAATACCCCGGCTGCCTAGCAGGGTGATGCCAAAACGGGTTCCCTCTTCGTCGCCAAACCCGACAATCTCGATGGCCTGGGCCAGATGCAGCCCCTGCTGGTGCAGGCTGTCCACCACCTCAATGGCGGTGAGCACCCCGAGCATGCCGTCGTAGCGCCCGGCGTTGCGTACGGTATCCAGATGCGAGCCGAGCAGCACCGCCTGCGCCCCTTCCTGCTCGCCCTCATAGCGTCCACAGATGTTGCCCACGCTGTCCTGCCAGACGGTCATTCCCGCCTGGCGCATCCACTCTCCGACCAGTTGGTTGGCCTGCAGATGCTGCGCCGAGAGGTACACTCTCGTCAGCGCATCCGGGGTTTCGCTGATGGCGGCCAGCGCGTCGGCGCGCGCCATCACCCGTTCTGCCGCCGGGCTCATTGCGGCGTCTCGCGGCGATAGTGTTCCCACGCGGCCTGCATGGCGGCACCCTGCGTGGTGGTGAATTTCAGGTAGTTCAGCACCGACTCCAGCGCGCTCAGGGTGGTCATCACGCAGTCTTTGCGCGCGTTGTAGCCCATGGTGCCAATGCGCCACACTTTGCCGTGCAGCGGGCCAAACGAGGTGCCGATTTCAATCCCGAAATCCTCCAGCATCAGCTTACGCACCTGGTCGCCGTTGACGCCCTGCGGGATAACCACGCCCAGCACGTTGTTCATCTTGTGCTTCAGATCGCCAAAGGTCTCCAGCCCCATCGCCTGAATGCCCTTCAGCAGCGCATCGCCGTGCAGCTTATGGCGCGCGATGCCGTTATCCAGCCCTTCCTGCAGGATCAGCCGCGCGCATTCGCGGGCACCAAACAGGGCGGTGGTCGCTTCGGTGTGGTGGTTCAGGCGCTCCGGCCCCCAGTAGTCCATCACCATACCGAGATCGAAGTAGTTGGAGTAGATCATCTCCTCGTCGCCGTCGCGGTGGGCGTCGGTGCGAATGCCCTCCTCAACGCATTTGCGGCGGCGGATCGCCTCCTCCATGCGCGCGCTAAGGGTGATCGGCGACGTGCCCGACGGGCCGCCGAGGCACTTCTGCATCCCGGCCGAGACGGCATCCAGCCCCCAGGCGTCGGTCTCCAGCGCGTTACCGCCGAGCGACGCGGTGGCGTCGGTGTAGAACAGCACGTCGTAGCGGCGGCAGATGGCCCCGAGCTCGGCGAGCGGCTGCAGCATAGTGGTGGAGGTGTCGCCCTGCACGGTCAGCAGCAGGCGCGGGCGAATACGCTTAATCGCATCCTCAACCTGGTCAGGCGTGAACACCTCGCCCCACGGCACCTCAATGGTATGCACCTCCGCGCGGCAGCGGCGGGCAATTTCGCACAGCAGATGACCAAAGCGGCCAAAGACCGGCACCAGCACCCTATCTCCCGGACGAATGGCGGAGACCAGGACGGCTTCAATTCCCGCGCGGGAGGTGCCGTCCACCAGCATCGTCCAGCGGTTCTCGGTGCGGAATACCCCGCGATAGAGCGCCATCACCTCGTTCATGTAGTGGGTCATGGCCGGATCGTACTGGCCAATCAGTTGGCTCGACATGGCGCGCAGCACGCGCGGGTCGGCGTTGATCGGGCCCGGCCCCATCAGCAGGCGCTGGGGCGGATTGATTTGCGGAAAGCGTGCGATATCCATTGTTAAGTCCTTATCAGTTGAGGCCGCGCACGGAGGAGATGAACTGCTTCAGTTCCGTGGTCTGCGGGTTGGCGAACAGCGTTTTACTGTCGCCCTGCTCCCAGACTTTCCCCTGGTGCATAAACACCACGCGGTCGCCCACTTCGCGGGCAAAATTCATTTCATGGGTAACCAGTATCAGCGTCATCCCCTCGGCCGCCAGTTGCTCCAGCACCTTGAGCACTTCGCCCACCAGCTCAGGGTCGAGCGCGGAGGTGATCTCGTCACAGAGTAAAACTTTAGGCGACATGGCCAGCGCCCGGGCAATCGCCACGCGCTGCTGCTGGCCGCCGGAGAGGCTCGACGGGTAGTAATCCAGACGATCGCCTAAGCCGACCTTCTCCAGCATCTGCTGCGCCAGCGCCCGGCATTCGGCGGCGCTTTTCTTCAGCACCCGACGCGGGGCGAGCATCACGTTCTCCAGCGCAGTCATGTGCGGGAACAGGTTAAAGCTCTGGAACACCATCCCGACCGAGCGGCTGATTTCACGCGCCTGAGAATCCCGGTCGGTAATGGTCATGCCGCCCAGCTTGATGCTGCCGTCCTGATACCCTTCCAGCCCGTTAATGCAGCGCAGCAGCGTGCTTTTGCCCGATCCGCTGCGCCCGATAATGGAGATCACCTGTCCCATGTCGATATCCAGATCGACGCCCTTGAGCACGTGGTTATCGCCGTAGTACTTCTGCACCTGATTAATGGTGATGAGAGGCATTGAATTTTGTCTCCAGATAGCGGCTGTAGCGCGACAGCGGATAACACAGAATAAAGTAGCCGAGCGCCACCAGCGCAAAGACCTTAAACGGCTGATACGTCACGTTGGTCAGCATGGTCCCGGCCTTGGTCAGCTCGATAAAACCGATAATCGACGCCAGGGCGGTGCCTTTAATTACCTGCACGGCAAAGCCGACCGTCGGGGCGATGCCGATGCGCAGCGCCTGCGGGGCGACGACGCGAAACAGGGTCTGGCCGAAGGTCAGCCCCAGACAGCGCGACGCTTCCCACTGGCCTTTCGGCAGCGCGCGAATGCTGCCGTTCCAGATATCGAGCAGAAACGCGCTGGTGTAGAAGGTTAACGCCAGCGAGGCGGCGGTCCACGGCGAGACGTCGATGCCGAACAGCGCCACGCCGAAGAAGGCCAGGAACAGCTGCATCAGCAGCGGCGTGCCCTGAAACAGCTCAATATAGCCGCGGATGATGCGCTTCACCGCGCGCCCGCCCGTCAGGCGCAGCAGCAGGAGCGGCAGCGTCACCGCCGCCCCGCCGACAAACGCCACCAGCGACAGCAGCACCGTCCAGCGTCCGGCCAGCAGCAGGTTGCGAATAATGTCCCAGTCGGTAAAGGTGGTCATCATGCCTGCACCCCCAGCCATTTGCGTCCTGCCGCCATCATCAGCTGGCGCAGGGTAATCGACAGCATTAAGTAAATCCCGGTTGTCACCAGATAGACCTCAAAGCTCAGAAACGTTCTGGACTGGATCAGGTTGGCGGCGAAGGTCAGCTCTTCATACGAGACCTGCGACACCACCGACGAGCCCAGCATCACAATAATGCACTGGCTAACCAGCGCCGGGTAAATGCGCTGCAGCGCGGGCGGCAGCACCACGCGAATAAAGGTCTGCAGGCGGGTCAGCCCAAGCACTCGTCCGGCTTCCCATTGCCCTTTCGGCGTGACCTGAATGCCCGCGCGGATAATCTCGGTGCTGTAGGCGCCCAGGTTCACCACCATGGCCAGCAGCGCCGCTTCCCCCGCCGTCATCTTCAGCCCGAGATTCGGCAGGCCGAAGACGATGAAAAACAGCTGCACCACAAACGGCGTGTTGCGGATGATTTCCACGTACGCGCCCCAGATCCGGCTGAACCAGGTGGTGCGTCCGCTGCGGATCGCCGCCCCGAAAATCCCTGTTGCCAGCCCGCCGACGGTCGCCATCACCGTCAGTTGAACGGTGACCCACAGCCCCGCCAGCAGCTCCGGCCAGTGCGGCCAGAGCGCGGAGAAATGAAGTTGCTCCGTCATCGGCTCAGGCGCCAAGGTTTGCCGGCAGCGGGGCCTTCAGCCATTGCTCAGACAGGCCGTTCAGCGTGCCGTCCTTGATACCCTGCTCAATCAGCGCATCCACTTTTGCCTTCAGGGCCGGTTCGTTTTTCTTCAGGCCAATAAAGCACGGCGAATCTTTCAGCATAAAGCTCGGCACCGGGGCTTTATCCGCGTTCTGGCGCGAAATGGCCGCCACCACGAGGTTGCCGGTTGCCACGTACTGCACCTGGCCGGAGAGGTAAGCGGAGAGCGTGGTGTTGTTGTCTTCGTAGCGCTTCACGGCCGCGTCTTTCGGCGCCAGGCCGGTCAGCACCATGTCCTCCACCGCCCCGCGCGTCACGCCGATGGTTTTTCCGCTCAGCGCGGCGGCGTCCTTCAGCTCGGCCCCTTTCGGACCAAACACGCCGAGGAAGAACGGCGCGTAGGCGCGGCTGAAGTCGATCACCTTCTCGCGCTCCGGGTTTTTACCGAGGCTTGAAATGACCAGATCCACCTTATCGGTTTGCAGATACGGCACGCGGTTGGCGCTGGTCACCGGCACCAGCTGCAGCTTGAGCTTCATCTGTTTGGCCAGATAGCGCGCCATGTCGATGTCATAGCCCTGCGGCTGCAGATCGGTCCCCACCGAGCCAAACGGCGGGAAGTCCTGCGGAACGGCAATGCGAATGGTGCCGCGCTTCTCGATATCCTGAAGCTGGTCAGCCTTTGCCGGCAGCTGTGTGAAGAGGCATGCGGCCCCGGCCAGTGCAATCAACATTTTTTTCATGGTGCTTCCCCGTAACGTTAACATGAAACAAAAGATTCTTTGAATGTGATTTTGCAACTAATGTGCCAGATAAGGCGAAGCGGGGAATATTCTTGTGAAGCCTGATAAAACGCGGGCGGGTCGAAAAAATGTGCGTTTCTCCGCCCCGTCGCCTGCACCATTTCAATGCAAAGCACCAGCCTGATGCCCCATTATCGTTGTTCCAGTTCGTCCAGCTGCTGGTAGAGGGAGGCAATGTCGTGAATGCGTGGACGGCCTTTATCGAGAATTTCATGCAGGAAGGCATTCGCCAGCAGGTTGATCAGGCTGTTGACCGAGGAGTAGCTGTCATAGGCCGAGACGCTGTCCAGCGGGGCGCAGAGCTGCCAGCTCGCCAGCGGAAACAGGCTGTGCGCCTGCGGCTCGCACATCAGCAGCACCGGAATACCGTTACTCTGAAGCTGCTGCATCAGCGGGCGGATAATGCGCGGGCGGCGGCGGAAGGCCATCATGACCACCAGATCGTCCGGCGTTAAATCCACCAGCTCTTCGCCCAGGCTCTGCCCCGGCTGCGGCAGGACCAGCACCTGACCGCGCGCCTGCAGCAGCTGCTGGCGCAGATGCAGCGCCGCCGGATAGGCGTTACGCATGCCGATAATGACGATGCGCCGCGCCTTCACCATGCAGGCCATGGCGTCGGCAAACTGCTGCGCGTCGAGGGCATTGACCCACTGGGTCAGGTTAGCCATCTCCTGCTTATAGTGGCGCGCCAGCAGCGTATTGCCCTGCACCGCGTCGCGGTTATCGGTGAGCGGCATCCCGCTCTGGCGCAGGGTGCGCAGCTCGTCGCGCATGTCCTTATATTTCTCATAGCCCAGACGCTTAAACAGACGGCTGACCGTGGCTTTCGACACCCCGCTCAGCTGCGCCAGCTCGGCGCTGTTGTAGCTGATCAGGTCGTCAAAATGGTCGAATATAAAGTCCGCCACCCGCTGCTCCTGCGGCGACAGCGACGGGTACTGTGCTTTCAGACGTTCATCCAGTTGTTCCATAGCGCCTCTGTAACTTTTGTTTCATCACATTTTGCCTTTCATTCTACCTTTCATTATACGTGCCAGTTTACTGAAACTTTTCTTTCAGAACTGGAACAGCTTTTGCAGCACCTTGTGACTTTCAGGGTTACGAGGACGCTTCATGCAAAGTAATGTCTCCACGCACGGCATGGCCGTTGCGCCCCACCATCTTGCCAGCCAGAGCGCGCTGGCGGTGCTGCGCGAAGGCGGCAGCGCCATAGAGGCAATGGTCGCCGCGGCGGCCACCATTGCCGTGGTTTATCCGCACATGAACGGGCTGGGCGGCGATGGCTTCTGGCTTATCGTGCCGCCGGAAGGCGAACCTGTCGCCATTGATGCCAGCGGCGCGGCGGGTTCTCGCGCAACGCTCGCCGCCTACGACGGTCTGGCGCACATCCCCCATCGCGGCCCCCGCGCGGCGCTGACCGTCGCCGGCACGGTGAGCGGCTGGGACGAGGCGCTGAAGGTCTCGCGCGAGATGACCGGCAAGGCGCTGCCGCTGGCCCGCCTGCTGGCCGACGCCATTGAGTACGCGCAGAACGGCACGCCGGTCACGGCCTCTCAGGCTCATGCCACGGCCAGCAAATTCGACGAGCTGAAATCCATCCCCGGCTTCGCGGAAACCTGGCTGGTGGACGGTAAGCCGCCAGAGGTCGGGAGCCGTTTTTACCAGCCCGCCATGGCCACGACCCTGACGCGCCTTGTGGAGGACGGTCTGGACAGCTTTTACCGCGGCCCGCTGGCGGACGTGCTGGCGCACGGCATGGAGACGCTGGGCCTGCCCGTGACGCTGGCCGATTTACACGCGCACGCTGCCCGGCGCACCGCGCCGTTGAGGCTGCAGCATCAGCAGGGGGAGATCTTTAACCACGCCCCGCCGACGCAGGGGCTGGTCTCGCTGGCGATACTCGGCATCACCGACCGCCTGAACATGGCGGAGGCCGACGACGCCGACACCGTTCACCGCATCGTTGAAGCCACCAAGCTGGCCTTTGGCCTGCGCGATGCCCACATCACCGACCCGCGCGAGCTGAAAACCGATATTCAGGGTCTGCTGGATCCCGCCGCTCTGCAGGCGCTTGCCGACAGGGTTGACGACGGCCGCGCCGCCCCGTGGGGCACCGGAAAAGGCCCCGGCGATACGGTGTGGATGGGGGTAATGGATAACAGCGGGCTCGCCGTGTCGTTTATCCAGAGTATCTATCACGAGTTCGGCAGCGGCGTGGTGCTGCCCGACACCGGCATCGTCTGGCAGAACCGGGGGGCATCGTTCAGCCTCGATCCGAATCATCTTCTGGCCCTCGCGCCGGGCAAGCAGCCCTTCCATACCCTGAACCCGGCGGCGGCGCGTCTTAAGGACGGGCGCGTGATGGTCTACGGCTCCATGGGCGGCGACGGCCAGCCGCAAACCCAGGCCGCGCTCTTTACCCGCTACGCGATTCAGGGCGTGCCTTTACAGGAAAGCATTTCCCGCCCCCGCTGGCTGCTGGGGCGCACCTGGGGACAAACCTCTGACACGTTAAAGCTGGAAGGACGCTTTACCGCTGAGACGGTCTCGCAGCTCCGCGCGCGGGGACATGAGGTGGAAATATCCCCTGACTTCAGCGAAGCGATGGGCCACGCGGGCGCGATTGTTCGCCACCCCAACGGGCTGTTCGAAGGGGCCTTTGACCCGCGCAGCAACGGCGCGGCCGCCGGATTCTGAGGAGAAAACAATGACGACACCACAACCCGACTGGCAGGCGTATCTTGCGCAAATGGAGTCCGTGCTCGGCGTGACGCTGGATGATGCCCGCCGCGCCGAGCTGCAATTGCAGTTCAGCCGCATTGCCACCCTGGCCGCCCCGCTGATGGCGCTGCCGCTCGAAGACCGTCTGGAGATCGCAGGAGTGTATAAAGCATGAGGCTACACGAGATGAGTATTAGCGCGATCCAGCATGCGCTGAGCGCAGGCGAGCTGAGCGCTCGCGAGATTGCCCGCCAGACGCTGGAGGCGATTGCGCGCGTGAACCCGCAGATCGGCGCCTGGACCGCCGTAACGGAAGCGCGCATGCTCGCCGAGGCCGAGAGCATCGACACCCTGCGCCGCGAGAAGCGCCCCCTGCCGCCGCTGGCGGGCGTGCCGTACGCGGTAAAAAACCTGTTCGACGTTGCCGGTCACACCACCCTTGCCGGGGCAGAGCTGTTCAGCCAGCGCCCTGCCGCGGCCGCTGACAGCTTCGCGGTGCGCCAGCTGCGCAGCGCGGGCGGGCTGCTGACCGGAATGGTGAATATGGACGCCTACGCCTACGGCTTCACAACCGAAAACAGCCACTACGGCACCACGCGTAACCCACACGATCTGGCGCGCATTGCGGGCGGGTCGTCCGGCGGTTCAGCCGCCGCCGTGGCAGCCGGACTGGTGCACTTTTCGCTCGGCACCGACACCAACGGCTCGATTCGCGTTCCGGCCTCCCTGTGCGGCATCTATGGCCTGAAGCCCACCTTTGGCCGCCTGTCGCGATCCGGCAGCCATCCGTTTGTCGCGAGTCTGGATCATATCGGCCCCTTTGCCCGCCGCGTGTGCGACCTGGCGTCCGTGTACGACGCGCTGCAGGGCCGGGACAGCAGCGACGGTTTTCAGGCAGAGAGCTCGCGCGAGCAGACGCGCCCCCTGCTCGATCGCGGGCTTGACGGCCTGCGCTGCGCGGTGCTCGGCGGCTACTTCACCACCTGGTGCGACGCGGATGCCAGAGACGCCGTGGCGCGGGTGGCGAAGGCGCTTGACGTGCAGGATGAGCTGCAGTTCCCGGACGCCGAGCTGGCGCGCTCCGCGGCGTTTATCATCAGCGCCTCCGAAGGGGGAAACCAGTACCTGCCCGCGCTTCGCCGCGAGCCCGAGCGTTTTGAACCGCACTCCCGCGAACGCCTGCTGGCCGGGGCGATGATCCCCTCCGCCTGGTACATTCAGGCCCAGCGGTTTCGCGCGCACGCCCGGCAGGCGTTTAAAACCCTGTTCGCGCAGGCCGACGTGCTGATCGCCCCGGCAACGCCGCGCAGCGCGACGCTCGCGGGTGAGCAGACCATGGAGATTAACGGCCAGCCGCTCCCCATTCGCGCCAGCATGGGGATGCTGACCCAGCCGATATCATTTTTGGGCCTGCCCGTGACCACCGTTCCGCTGCGCACCGCCCAGGGTGCGCCGATTGGCCTGCAGCTGATTGCCGCGCCGTTTAACGAGCAGGCCTGCCTTCGCGTCGCGCGCGTGCTGGAAGAGAGCGGAATCACCGATGCCCGTCCGGCGGAGATAGCAGCATGATGAATCACGATGACATTAACCTGCCGTGGGTAGTTGCCGAGGTGACCGCCGCGTTTTACCGCTATGAAGACGCGCTGGTGAGCAACAACGTTGCGGTGCTGGACGAGCTGTTTTGGCACGACAAAAACACGGTGCGTCTGGGGGCGGGTGAAAATCTGTACGGGATTGACGAAATCCGCGCCTTTCGCGCGGCGCGTCCGTCCGCCGGTTTACAGCGGACGTTGCGCCACACCGTCATCACCACCTTCGGGGAGGATTATGCCGTGTGCAGCACCGAGTTTACCCGCGAAGGCACGGAACGCATTGGCCGCCAGCAGCAGACGTGGGTGCGGTTTGCCTACGGGTGGCGGATCGTAGCGGCGCAGGTGAGTTTGATGGTGTAATGAAAAGTTGCGTAGGGTTGCATAAGTCCCTCTGCTTGTTGCGGGGGAATCCATACTCTTTTCCGGCTCAGTGCTGTAGATACTGTTATGCCACGCAAGCATTTTCCTGATGTAATGTGGCATCGAACGGGCGTCCTGATTTCAGGACGCCATACGCCACCTGCGCCAGCTTGCGCATCATCGCTCCGATTATCAGCTTCGCTCCCTTGCCGTTCTTTTCCAGACGCGCCCTGAACGCTTTTCCCCACTCCGTTTTGTACAGCGCCACCATCGCGGGCATATACAGCGCCCTGCGAAGCGAGACATGGCCTGCCTTACTCATCCTGCCTGCCCTGTGTACGCTGCTTCCGGATTCATGCTGCCGCGGTGTCAGTCCTGCGAAAGCCGCGAACTGCCGCGCCTGACCGAACCTGTCCTTCAGCCCCACATACGCCAGCAGCACCGCGGATGTCTTTTCACCGATACCCGGTATGCTGTCCAGCAGTTTTCGCCGGTGCTTCAGGTCCGGGTCATCATCCGTCAGGTCCTTTATCTGTTTCTCCAGCCGCTTCAGCTCCGCTTCCAGCCACAGAAGGTGCGCATCAATACTCGGCATCTGCACCTCCCGCGCCGTCTCACGACGGTTCAGCTCCTGCGTGTGCATGTCTGTCAGGGACTGGTGACGCAGCACCAGCGCCCGCAACGCGCGCTCCAGCGGATGAGGTGCCTCCCAGGCTACCGGACGCTTCTGCCGGCAGAACTCTGCCAGCATACGGGCATCAACGGCATCGGTTTTACTGCGCAGGCCTTCGCTCTGCGCAAAGGCTTTACCAAGAGCCGGGTTGATGATGGATACGGTGAAACCGGCATCGCTGAGGGATGCTGCTGCGTCTTCCATATAGGTGCTGGTCGCTTCCATGCAGACATGTGCCTGAGCCACATTATGGCTGCGGAGCCAGCTGAGCAGCTCCTCGTGACCTTTAGGTGTGTTAGTAAATTTTTTGCTGCGGTGACGGCCATCAGGTCGCAACACATCGACATCCAGCTTAGCTTTGGAGATGTCGATACCAATAAAGTGAAGTTCCTGTTCCATAGTGAAACCAACCTTGTGAATGCGGATTACCGGGAAAACCGGTCCATGATACTGTCCGGTTTGTCACTTGTGGAGAAGGTGCAGTCCACTGCAGGGATCTACAACACAGGCGCGTGGCCTAAGGCCGGGTACGGCATGTGGACTGCATGGCAGAAAGTACTGGCCGGTTCTTTCTGCACGGAAGGATAATACAAGGCCGGGTAAGGCGCAGCCGCCACCCGGCAAAACACGGCACAATTATTTCTGAAACGGATGCACCTCCCGCCAGTGGTCGGCAATCTGCTGGCGGGTACAGACCCACACCCGCTCATGCTGCTGCACGTAATCCAGGAACCGCTGCAGCGCGCGAAAACGCCCCGGCCGCCCCAGCAGGCGACAGTGCATGCCGATGGACATCATCTTCGGCGCGCTTTCCCCCTCTTCGTACAGCACGTCAAAACTGTCCTTAAGATACGTATAAAACTGCTCGGCGGTGTTAAACCCCTGCGCGGTCGCGAAGCGCATGTCGTTCGCATCCAGCGTATAGGGCACAATCAGGTGCGGTTTTTGGGTGCCGTCGCCGCAGGCCACTTCCGTCCAGAAGGGCAGGTCGTCGCCGTAGTAGTCGCTGTCGTAGTCGAAGCCGCCGTGCTCCACCACCAGCTGGCGGGTGTTGGGGCTGTCGCGCCCGGTGTACCAGCCCGTCGGCGGCTTGCCGAACAGGTCGGTCAGCACCTGCACCGCCTTGTGCAGGTGTTCGCGCTCCTGCTGGATATCCATGTGCTGATAGTGGATCCAGCGCCAGCCGTGGCTCACCACGTCGTAATCCGCCGCCCTGATTGCCTCGACGATCTCCGGGTGACGCGCCAGCGCCATCGCCACGCCGAAGACCGTCAGCGGCAGGCCGCGCTTTTGAAATTCACCGTGGATCCGCCAGAACCCGGCGCGGCTGCCGTATTCGTAGAGGGAGTCCATCGACATGTGTTTATCCGGGTAGCTGGCCGCGCCGATGATGTCCGACAGGAACTGCTCGGAACCGGCATCGCCGTGCAGAACATGGTTTTCCGCCCCTTCCTCATAATTGAGTACAAACTGCACGGCGACGCGCGCCTGTTTCGGCCAGCGCGCGTGCGGCGGGTTGCCCGCGTAGCCGCGCAGATCCCGCGGGTAATTCTGTTCAAAAAGCGCCATTACGTCTCCCCTCACCTTCAAAATGGATTCAATGCCTGAAACTGTCCGCTTAACGCTTTTTTCTCCGGGAAGGCCAGATCCCCGTGCTTGCTGGTCGACAGCCCCAGCGCTACCAGCGATTCCACCATCTTCACCGCCGCGCTGACGCCGTCGATGACCGGCACGCGCAGCTCGCGGGTCAGCTCCTGGGCCAGGGTCGCCATGCCGCCGCAGCCCAGCACGATGGCGCCGCAGCCGTCCTCCTTCAGCGCCTGTATACAGCGCGCGCGCACCTTCTCCTGCGCCACACCGCTGCCGTCTTCCAGCGCCAGCACCGGGAGATCGATAGCGTGCAGCGCCGCGCAGCGATCGTGAAAGCCATACTGGTGCAGCAGATGACGGGCAATGATCAGCGTGCGCGGCAGCGTGGTCACCACCGAAAAGCGCGTCGCCACCAGCGTCGCCATATGCATGGCGGCTTCGGCGATGCCGACCACCGGCCCCTGCGCCAGCTCGCGCGCCGCCAGCAGGCCCGGATCGCCAAAGCAGGCGATGACGTGACCGTCCACGCCCTGCTCTCTGCCGAGCTTGACCTGTTCGAGAACCCCCACGGCGGCGATGGCTTCATCAAAGTGGCCCTCTATCGACGGCACGCCCGCGCTGGGGCAGACCGCGAGGATCTCCGTCCCCGGTGCCGCCACCGCCCGGGCCGCCGCGCCGATGGTTTCCGTCATCGCGAGGCTGGTGTTGGGGTTAATCACTTGTATACAGACAGAAGACATTACGACTCCTTGTGGCCGGCAAACAGCCGGGCAAAATCAGGCAGGCACTCGCCCGCCCGCTCGAAGCAGAGGCTGGCGACGATATGTTCAAAATGGTGCATTAAGGCATCGCTGAGCGGCTCAAGCGCCTTCTGGCGCAGCAGATCCACAAGCTGCTCGTGATCGTTGCAGCGACAGCCCTGACGCCACGGCGCGCCCCAGGTGGCAATCACCAGCGACGAGCGCTGGCTCAGGCCGGTCACCATCTCCGTCAGCACCTGGTTGCCGGAGATGGCCTGCAGCTGAATGTGGAAATTGGCAGAGTGGCGGATCGCCGCCGGGCCGTCGTACGCCTCGTGCGCCTGCTGCTCCTGGCGAATAATGGTCTCCAGCGCGGCAAGGTGCGGCGGCCGGCAGCGGGCCAGCACGTCCGGCAGGTTGGAGACCTCCAGCAGAGCGCGGGTGCGGAAAATATGCTGCGCCTCTTCCACCGTCGGGCTGGCGACGTGTGCACCACGCTTGGGCGTTAAGGTGACCATTTGCACAGCCGCGAGTCGCTGCAGCACCTTACGGATGCCCGTGCGGCTTACGCCAAACACCTCGGCCAGCGCCTCTTCCGGCAGTTTGCTCCCCGGCAGCAGCTGGTGTTCGACAATCGCGGTCATCAGCGCCTGAAAGATCGATTCGTCTTTGTCATGCAGGTCTGGCGCGGTCTGCAGGGCGTTTATGTTGTTCATTCACCACTCCATCTTTTACTCTTCGTTATCGAATCGTATACATAAAAATAAAATATTGCATACAAGATTTATTGTTTTGGCCTGGATCCTGCAACACCGTCTGTACTCCCACTCAACGGGTTTTCATTCACAGGAGCAGGTTTCATGCCAAACAGTCAAAACGCGCAGCAGGGTACGGCCGCTGATTCCGGTGCGGTTTACAGCCCACGTCTTTGCAATGAGGATCTGGCACCGACGCGTGACCAGAACTGGAGCTGGTACAACATCTTTTCGTTCTGGATGTCGGACGTTCACAGCATGGGGGGTTATGTTGTCGCTGCGAGCTTCTTTACGCTCGGGCTGGCAAGCTGGCAGGTGCTGCTCTGCCTGCTGGTGGGAATATGCATCGTGCAGCTGTGCGCCAACCTGGTGGCCAAACCGAGCCAGATGGCGGGCGTGCCCTACGCGGTGATCAGCCGTCAGGCGTTTGGCGTCTTCGGAGCCAATATTCCGGCGGTGATCCGCGGGCTGATTGCCTTCGCTTGGTACGGCATCCAGACCTATCTGGCCGCCAACGCCCTGATGCTGGTGGCGCTGAAGTTCTGGCCGTCGCTCTCTTCGCTCACTACTGGCGCGTTCCTGGGCCTGTCGCATCTCGGCTGGATCTGCTTTGCCATCATGTGGGTACTGCAGGCGATGGTCTTCTGGCACGGCATGAGCGCCATCAAGCGCTTTATTGATATCGCCGGTCCGGCAGTCTACGTGGTCATGCTGGCCCTCGCAGGCTGGATTGTATACAAGACCGGTTTTGACGGCATCTCCTTCACCCTCGCCAGCAAATCCCTGAGCGCGGGCGAGCAGACCTGGCAGATGATCACCGCGACCGCGCTGGTGGTATCTTACTTCTCCGGCCCGCTGCTCAACTTTGGCGACTTCTCCCGCTACGGCAAAAGCATGGGCGAGATCCGCCGCGGCAACCGCTGGGGCCTGCCGTTTAACTTCCTGCTGTTCTCCATCGTCACCGTGGTCATTGTCTCCGGCACCCAGTCGCTGTTTGGCCGCATGATCACCGACCCGATTGAGACCGTCAGCCGCGTGGGCAACGATCTGGCCGTGGCGATTGGCCTGCTGACGATGATCACCGCCACCATCGGGATCAACATCGTCGCGAACTTCGTCTCCCCGGCGTTTGATTTCTCTAACTGCTCGCCGCAGAAAATCAGCTTCCGCACCGGGGGCATGATTGCCGCCGTCGGCTCGATCCTGCTCACCCCGTGGAACCTGTTCAACTCGCCGGAACTTATCCACTACACCCTGGACGTGCTCGGGGCCTTCATCGGCCCGCTGTTCGGCATTCTGATTGCCGACTTCTACCTGATTAAGCGCGGCAAGGTGTCGGTTGACGATCTGTTCGACGACACGCCAAAGGGCAAATACTGGTACCGCAACGGCTTCAACCCTAAAGCCATTGGCGCGCTGATCCCGTCCGTGGCCGTGGGCCTGGTGATTAGCTTCATCCCGGCCCTGCATGAGGTGGCGAACTTCAGCTGGTTCATCGGCGTCTTCCTCGGCGGCGTGACCTACCGCTGGCTGGCGCGGGAAGATCGCGAGACGGCGGGCGCGACGTCGTTCAGCTCCCGCGTGGCGACGCAAAAAGAGTAACCCTCTCCTTCCGGCCGCAGCGTGTCTGCGGCCCGTTCATTCTGGCACCGTTCTTGCTGCGCCGTATCACCCCGCTACGCAAACACTAAGGCAGGAACCATGATGGATTACCAGACAGCGATCCGCGGTGCATTTTTTGATATTGCCCAGGTCTGCGACAGCGCAGACGCGATTGCCCGACACGCGCGCTACCTTGAGGACGGGCTGCTGTTTATACAGAGCGGGAAAATTCTGGCGCAGATGCCGTGGCAGGAGGGCGAGCAGTATCTTGACCCCCACAAGGGCTACACCGACCTGCGCGGCAGGCTGCTGCTGCCTGGTTTTGTCGACACCCACGTCCATTATCCGCAAACGGAGATGATCGGTGCCTTTGGCGAACAGCTGCTGGAGTGGCTGACCACCTACACCTTCCCGGTGGAGAGCCAGTTTGCCGATGAAGCCTACGCGAAAGAGATCGCCGAATTTTTCATTCAGCAACTGGTGAGCAACGGCACCACCACCGCGCTGGTCTTTTGCACGCTGCATCCGGAATCGGTCGAGGCGCTGTTTACCGAAGCCCTGCGCCTCAACATGCGCCTTATCGCCGGAAAGGTGATGATGGACAGACACACGCCGGACTACCTGAGCGAAGACGCGAAGCAGAGCTACCGGCAAACGCGGGCGCTGATCCAGCGCTGGCATCACCGTGGACGGCTGGGCTACGCCATTACGCCGCGCTTTGCCCCGACCTCATCCCCCGAGCTGCTTGCCGCGGTCAGCCTGCTCAGAGAGGAGTTCCCGGATACCTGGCTGCAGACCCACCTGAGCGAAAACCCCAACGAAGTGGCCTGGGTGAGCGACCTCTGGCCGGAGCACGAGCGCTATCTGGACGTGTATCACCACTACGGCCTGACCGGCGAGCGCAGCGTGTTTGCCCACGCGATTCATCTTCACCACAGCGAGTGGCAGTGCCTGCACGACACCGGTTCGGCGGTGGCGTTTTGCCCCACCTCAAACCTGTTTCTCGGCAGCGGGCTGTTTCGCCTGCCCGCCTGCTGGCAGCACAGGGTGCGGATGGGCATCGGCACCGACGTCGGTGCGGGCACCACCTTCAGCATGCTGCGCACCCTGGGGGAAGCCTACAAGGTCGGCCAGCTTCAGAGCTACCGCCTGCGCGCCAGCGAGGCCTTCTACCACGCCACGCTGGGCGGCGCGCACGCGCTCCGGCTGGACGATAAGATCGGCAACTTCGCGCCCGGCAAAGAGGCGGATTTCGTGGTTATCGACCCTGACGTAACGCCGCTGCAGCGCCTGCGCAATCGCCGCTGTCAGGATATCTACGAGCAGCTTTTCGTGCTGATGACGCTCGGCGACGAGCGCAACATCAGCGAGACCTGGGTCAACGGCGAGCGGGTATGGTCAACTGCCCCGGTAGGTTGACCACCCGCCGGGCGCAATCACAAACGGCAGGTGGAAGTGCTCGCCTGCCGCTTCTCCCGTCACAAAATCAATCTGCGCGCAGGGGTAGAGCGTGTCGCGACCGGTTTCGCTAAACCACGCGCCGATCTCCGCCACCAGCCGATAGCGGCCTTTTGGCAGGAAAGGGACAAATTCGGTGATGCGACCGTTTACGTTGGTCACGCCCGTCGCCATGATTTCGCCCTCCCGTTCGAGGTGAACCGTCACGCCCGCTGCGGGTTTGCCCGTCGAGATATCCAGAATATGGGTGCTGAGTGTGCTCATTCGCTAATGACTCCTTCCAGCCGTAGCAGCGTAATTTCCCGCAGCTGTTCCAGCGCGGCACGGACTTCCTGCGCGTCGCTGTTCGCCAGCCGCGCGTGCAGCGCCTGTAAAATATCTTCGCCGCTGCGGCCCTTCGCGCGGATCAGAAAGACGCGTCCGAAGCGGGCCTCGTAGCGGTCATTCCCTTCGCGCAGCGCCTGCACAAGCGCCGTATCGCGGTCATTCACCGCGCCCTGCTCCTGACGCGACAGCGCCGCCTCCGCCTGTGCGCCCGCGGGCTTTTCCCCGATGCGCGGATGGGCGCTCAATGCCTGCGTTAATGCCTCTTCGTCCCAGTTTTGCGTCAGCGCGTTTGCCGTGCTGAACAATTCGTCCCGGCTGGCGTAGGGCCGCCCCAGAGCCAGCGCGTCGGCCCAGCCGGGGAGCGCCACGCAGGGGTGAATCAGCGCTAACGCCTTTTCGTGGGGAAGATGATTGAACTCGTGCAGTGCGATCATAGCGTCTCCTTTATTGTCTTCCTCCGGGTTGTTGCACAAACCACGCCACTCTGAGCGCGGGCGTGAAACAGTCGATTCCGCATAGCTCAACTGGAAATTTTTGATTCAAAAAAAGGCACGCTCACCGCGTTTGCGCACCTTAGCAGTGCACACTCACCTCTCACAACGCCGTTTTCGCCACTCTGCAGCCTGGTACGCAAATTGCTGAATGCCTTTACACCCTGCAAAAGGAGAGAAGCATGAGAGCAATCGTCATTGGCGCGGGTATTGGCGGCCTGAGCGCTGCCGTCGCGCTGAAGAAAGCGGGCATCGACTGTACCGTATTTGAAGCCGTAAAGGAGATCAGGCCCGTCGGGGCGGCCATCTCTATCTGGCCTAACGGCGTGAAATGCATGCAGCACCTCGGCATGGGCGACATCATCGAGACGTACGGCGGGCCGATGCGTTTTATGGCCTACAAGGATTACCGGCGCGGCGAGACCCTGACCCGCTTTAGCCTGGCCCCGCTGGTTGAGCGTACCGGCGGGCGTCCCTGCCCCGTCTCGCGCACCGAGCTCCAGCGCGAAATGCTGGACTTCTGGGGGCGCGACAGGGTGCAGTTCGGCAAGCGCGTGGAGCGCGTAAGCGAAGACGACGCGGGCGTGAGCGTGACCTTCACCGACGGCACCACGGCATCCGGCGATTTTCTGATTGCCGCCGACGGCAGCCATTCGGCGGTTCGCCCGTACGTGCTGGGCTATACGCCGGAGCGCCGCTACGCCGGGTACGTGAACTGGAACGGGCTGGTGAAGATTGACGAAGAGATTGCCCCGGCGCACCAGTGGACCACCTTCGTTGGCGAAGGCAAGCGCGTGTCGCTGATGCCCGTCTCTGGCGGTCGTTTCTACTTCTTTTTTGACGTGCCGCTGCCCGCGGGCCTGGCGGAGGATCGCACCACCCTGCGCGCCGACCTCACGGGCTACTTCCGCGGCTGGGCGCCGCCGGTGCAGAAGCTTATCGCGGCGCTGGATCCTGAAACGACCAACCGCATTGAAATCCACGACATTGAGCCGTTCGACAGCCTGGTGCGCGGCAACGTCGCGCTGCTCGGCGATGCTGCGCACAGCACCACGCCGGATATCGGCCAGGGCGGCTGTGCGGCGATGGAAGACGCCGTCGTACTGGGGGAATGCCTGCGTGAAAACCACAGCATTACGCTGGCGCTGCGGCAGTACGAAGCGCTGCGCTGCGACCGGGTGCGCGACCTGGTGCTGAAGGCACGTAAACGCTGCGACGTCACCCACGGGAAAGACATGGCGTTGACGCAGGCCTGGTATCAGGAGCTCAAAGAGGAGACCGGCGAGCGCATCATCAACGGTCTGTGCGACACCATTCAGGGCGGCCCGTTAGGCTGAACGCAAGAGGGACAACGATGAAAAGAGAACCGACTCCACCCGCCCACTGCACGTTTGAGCCAGAGGACTGGCTGCGCCTGGCGAAATGCTGGCACCCGGTCGCGCGCGCCTGCGACGTCGGCCCGGCGCCGGTCAAGGCGACCCTGCTGGATGAACAGCTGGTGATTTACCGGATCCACGATCAGGTCGTGGTCGCCCGTGACGTCTGCCCGCACCGCGGCGTGCCGCTGACGCTCGGCTTTCACGACGAGCACGGGATTATCTGCCCCTATCACGGCCTCCGCTTTGGGGAGGACGGGCGCTGCAACCGTATTCCGTCCAGCCCCGACCAGCCCGTTCCGGCGAAGCTGAACCTGATTAATTACGCCGTGGAGGAGCGCTTCGGCCTGATCTGGACCTGCCTGGCGTTTGATCCGGAAAACCCCGCGCCGCTGCCCACCATGCCGCACTGGGATGACGACGGATTTCAGCAGATCAACTGTCCGGCGTTTGAGGTGAACGGCTTCGCCGGACGACAGGTGGAGGGTTTTCTGGACGTGGCGCACTTTGCGTGGATCCACACCGATACCTTTGCCGATCCCAATAATCAGCTTGTGCCCGCCTATCAGCCGCAGGAGACGCCGTTCGGCTTCGTGGCGGATTACTGGAGCTCCGTGAGCAACTATCCCGCCGGTTCACCCGTGCAGGCGCCAGAAGGGTTCCAGTGGCTGCGCCATTTTGAAATGCACCTGCCGTTTACCGCCACCCTGACGATCCATTTTCCGGGAGAGTCGAGACTGGTCATCATGAACGCCGCGTCGCCCGTGTCATCGCGCGTGACCCGCATGTTCGCCCCTATTGCGCGCAACTTTGACCTGCATATTCCGGTGGAAGACGTGCATTCCTTTAACCTGCGCATCTTCGAAGAGGATCGCCTGATGGTGGAAACCCAGCGCCCGGAAAGCCTGCCGCTGGATCTGACGCTGGAAGCCCATATTCCCGCCGATAAAAGCTCAATTGCCTACCGTCGAGGACTGAAGAAAATGGGCTTTGGCGTGTTTTTCCTGGTATGACGGAGGCCGATATGCTGAGCGTAATTGTTGACGGGCTGTGGCGCGAGGGCGACAAAAGCCTCGCCGTCAGGCTGGTGGCTGAAGACGGCGAAGCGCTGCCGCCGTGGCAGCCCGGCGCGCATATTGACGTCCACCTGCCCTGCGGCGTGGTGCGCCAGTATTCCCTGACCGGGTCATGTCAGGACGAGAGCTATCTTATCTGCGTGGGCCGGGAAACCGCCTCGCGCGGCGGGTCGCGCTACGTTCACGAGACGCTGCGGCCCGGACAGACGCTGACCATCTCTGCCCCGCGCAATCTGTTTCCGCTTGCTCAGGCAGAGCGGGTTTTGCTGCTGGCGGCGGGCATTGGCATTACACCGCTGTATGCGATGGCCCTGCAGCTGAAGGCGGCCGGAACGCCGTTTTTGCTGCACTATTACGTCAGAAACCGCGAAAGCGCGGCGTTTGCGCGCGAACTCTCGCAGTGCGATGGATCCATCATTCATACCGCCAGCCCGCGCACAGCGCTGGCAGAGCATCTTCCGGCGGCCGAGGCGGGGCTTCATGCCTGGATCTGCGGTCCAGCGGGGTTTATGGAAAAAGTGCGTGAGGTCGCCACGGCGAAGGGCTGGGAGGACGCCCATCTTCACAGCGAGGCGTTTCAGCCCGCAGCCCCTGCCACAGGCGGCGTCGCGGGTGAGATCTTTACGGTCAAACTCGCTTCCACCGGGGAGCGCTGGCCGGTGCCTGCGGACAAAACCATCGCCCAGGTGTTACAGGCAAACGGCGTGGACGTGCCGCTGTCCTGCGAGATGGGGATCTGCGGCGCCTGTCTGACGCCAGTGATTGACGGCGTAGTGGATCACCGGGATAGCGTGCAGTCGGAGGCGGAAAAAGGCGCGCCGGACCAGCAGGTGGCGCTGTGCTGCTCGCGGAGCCATTCCGGGGAGCTGGTGATCGGACTGTAAAACGACATCAACATTTTAGCGGCCCTTCTTGCCGGGTGGCGCTGCGCTTACCCGGCCTACATTGTGCAAATATATCAATTGGTTGCATGTTTTATTGTAGGCCCGTGCAAGCGTAGCGCCGCCGGGCAAACGCACAAGCGCTTAAGGGTTACCAGTACAGATGCCAAATCTGTCGCAGCCGCGCCAGCAGCTCAAGATAGAAATAGTCCCCCCAGCTACAGCACTGATCGACCCCCTTACCGCTGCCCATATGATAAACCGAGTGCTGCAGTAGCCCTTCAGTCGGATCGTCGTCGTGAGCAAGGTAGTTATCGGTCAGCGACAGCGCGATACGCAGCGCCATTTCTTCATAATACGCACGGTGTGCGTCGAGCGTCGGCAGCGCCTTAACCAGCTCCAGCAGGCCGCAGGCGGCAATCGCCGCCGCTGAACTGTCGCGCACGGCGTCGGTACCGAGCAGGGCCAGATCCCAGTGGCAAACATCATCTTCCGGCAGACGGTTGAGGAAGTAATGCGCCAGGCTGCGCGACAGCTCAACCATCTGCTTATCGCCGGTGTGCTGATAGCTGAGCAGAAAGCCGTAAATGCCCCACGCCTGGCCGCGCGACCAGCACGAGGTATCGCTGTAGCCCTGATGGGTGTTGCCAAAGCGCGGCTCACCCGTCTGCACATCCATATACCAGGTGTGGTACGTCGAGGCATCCTCACGCACGATATAGTTCGCGGCCTGTCCTGCATGAGCCGTCGCCGCTTGCGCATAGCGCGGATCCCCGGTCTGTTCGCTGGCCCAGTACAGCAGCGGCAGGTTCATATTACAATCGATGATCATTCGCCCCTGCTGCTCCGGGTCGTTTAAATCACCCCACGCCTGAATAATGTTGGCCGTCGGATTAAAACGCTCCATCAGGCACTCGGCTGCCAGCAGCGCCGACCGGCGAGCGGCCTCGTTGCCGGTGAGCCGCCAGGCGCTGATGCAGGAGAGCGAATAGAGGAACCCGAGATCGTGCGTTGCGGTGTCGATACGCTGCTCAATACGCCGGGCGAATGACGGTAAATAGCGCTCGGCGGCTTCGCGATAATGCGCTTTGCCGGTCATCTCCCACGCCAGCCACAGCTGGCCTGGCCAAAAGCTGGTGGTCCACTCCACGTTATCGGTGAGCGGCCAGACCCCCTTCTCACAGGCTTCGCCGGGGAACTTATCCCCGAAGGCGACAATATTGTTGTCGAGCTTGCGCGTTACGCGGGTCAGCGCCGCTTCCAGCTTCTGGCTCAGTGCCAGGCGATCGACCTGATGCAGTTCGATCGGCCGCAGCGCTTCGGTGATAACAGATTTGGTCATAACAACTCCTGAATTAATGTTTGGCCGGTTCAACCGGGGCGGTATCTAAAGCCGGAGCAAAGGGTCGTGAGGCATCGCGCGTCGACTGGCAGCGCGACAGCGTAAAGGCGGAAATCAGCGTAAATATCAGGGCGCAGCAGCCCATCAGCAGATAGGTATGCTCAAAGCCTATCCTGTCGTACAGGTAGCCGGCAGGCGGGGCGACCACAATCGAGCCAACGTAAATCATCGCCTGATAGCCCAGCAGGTACATCGTGGCGTTAACCCGACGATGGAAATGTTCGGCGATGTATTTGAAGACCGAAATCAGCAGCAGCGCGATCTCGACGCCATAAAACGGTTTGATGATGGAGATAACAATCGGGTCGCTGGTCAGTCCGGAGGCGATCAGCCGTGCTCCTACCACGCAGCCGCAGAACAGCAGGCCGCGCTTCGCGCCGTAGTGGTTCACCAGCCACGGGATAAACATCATCATCACGAACTCCATCCCCGACTGGACGGTGCTCAGGTAGCCGTACCAGGCATTCCCCTGCTCTTTGGTGGCGAAGAACGACACGAAGTAGCGCGGGAACTGCTGCTCGGCGATAAACATCATCCACGCCACCCCGGCAACATAGAGGCTGAACATCCAGAATTTGCGGTTTTTCAGCAGCATCAGCACGTCGGCAAAAACGATCTTATTGGCGGAGATGACGCTGTTGTTGCGCAGCTGCTCGTCGCCGATTTTGAGGCTGATCAGCACCAGCAGCATCAGTACCGAGGTACCGCTGCTGAGCAGAAAGTTGGCCAGCGGCGTGACGTTAAACAACAGCCCGGAGACCGAAGCCGCCATCGCCCAGCCCAGCGAACCCCACATTCTGATGCGGCCAAACTCCAGCCCGTACAGGCGGCTAAAGCGGTCGGCGTAAGATTCTGACGCCGCCACGCCGGCGTACCAGCCCAGGCTCAGATACAGCGCGCCGATGATAATCCCCACCATCGCATGGCTTTGCAGCAGCGGCTGATACACCAGCGCGAAGAACGGCGCCATCAGCGCAGAAATGGCGCAGACAAAATAGAGCAGCCACTTGCTCATGCCGATTTTGTCCATGATGTAGCCGTACACCGGCTTCAGGACCACCGCGAAGACGCCGTTGATGGCGAACACGCTGCCGATGGTGATGCTATCGAGGCCCACTTTCTGGCTCAGCCATAGGGCGTACAGGCCAAAGCTGGAAGACCAGGTGAAGAAGTAAAGAAAAATAAAGGTACTCATTTTGTACTGTGCGGCGCGTACGGACGATGATGTGCTCATAGCGATGCCTCCGGGGCCAGAACGAGCGTCGTTTCTTGTCGTGCCGTCACGAAGCGTACCGCGTCATCGCTAATGATGGCCTGTGGGCAGAGTTGCGGATCGAAGTCGGCGGCATTTCCCGCCCACACCGCGCATATCAACAGATGCTTGCCGGGGTCGAGTTCACCGCGCAGCAGCGGCACCGCCGCGCGCTCGGCGAACAGCAGATTACTGTTTGGCGGCGTCAACACCGTCTCGCCGCGGCGGGCGTACGGGTGTAGACAGAAAATGGCTGATACGTCCCGGGCATTGCGTAACCAGCAGGCGCGGTCACTCTCGTGTGCCTGCGGCTGCGGGCGGTTTGCCAGGCTAAAGCCGCCCTCCGCGTAATCCAGCGCGCGCTGGGTATTGATACGATGGACGCGCAGCTGCCAGTCGCCCTGCGCCAGCAGCCAGCTCTCAATCACCACATCGCGCCACGGCAGCCAGAGGCTGTAAATGGTGCCGTCTGCGGTGACCACGCGCTGGCATTCGCGGCGGCCACGCCAGTAGTTATCCTTTTCGGCCAGCAGCAGCATCGAATCGGGCGCGGCATGGTTCAGGCCGTAGCGCCCGCGTTCGAGGGTGAAGCCAAAGCGGGTGGAATAGGCAAATTTGCAGTATTTCGCTTCGGTATTGACGAAGTTGTTCAACTCCAGCTGGCCGGAAGTCAGCATCCACAGGTGATCGGCCTGATGCACCACCACCTGATCCGCATGAGCTATCGTGTGTTGGACGGGCAACGGCGGCAGCGGCAGCTCAGCCGCCTGCCAGAAGGCATCGCTCTCATCTAATGCCAGCACCAGCAGGGTCTTCAGGCCCCAGTAGGGCGAACCCGGCGCGTTGTAGTCTTCCGCCATCGCCAGATTCGGGTAGCTGTAGCCGACGCTGAGTACGCCGTCGCGGTCAAACATCGACTGCTTCAGCCACCAGCGCAGATGGCGCAGAACGATGCCCTTAATCACGCCAGGCGAAAA
This sequence comes from Enterobacter sp. ECC-019, assembly GCF_043974075.1. Taxonomy (NCBI): domain Bacteria; kingdom Pseudomonadati; phylum Pseudomonadota; class Gammaproteobacteria; order Enterobacterales; family Enterobacteriaceae; genus Enterobacter; species Enterobacter sp. ECC-019. The sequence continues at coordinate 2,348,883 of NZ_CP143759.1, read as the reverse complement.
GACCTCCAGCCCGGCGAAGGCCGCCGCACTCCAGAACGCCGCCTCGGCAAAGCGGTAGGTCAGGCTACGGCCAAACGGGATCGCCGCGCCGTCTTCGGCAAAGAAATGGATGAAGTCAGAGGAGAAACGCGCGGCCCGCTGACGCAGCGTTGCACAACGCTTTGGATCGACCTCGACCATAAGCTTCGCGTAAATCAGGCCATAGAAATGAAAGCCCATTGAGATGTAATAGTCGCGCGGCCGCCCCGGACCATCGGAGTACCAACCATCGCCGAGATAGTAGTGCTCCATGGCAGAAAAATGATTTTCCAGTACCTGCGGGTTGGTCGGCATGCTGCAATGATGGAAGCCGACCTGCACCAGAATCGGAAAGAAGTGCCAGTTGTTATCGGGGATCTCCAGGGTCTCGCACTGCTTTAACCAGCGCCATAAATTCGCTTTCTCCGTCTCGGTGAAGTGCGCCAGTACGGTATCGCCCGCCAGCGCCAGCAGCACTCCGTAGGCCGCCATCTCGACGATTCGCTGATCGTAAGGCCCGACGTTGCCCCAGTAATCGGCATGCTGCGGATTGGTGCCGTTTTTTATCGCCTGTAAATAGAAAGAGAAGTGTTGCGGCTCACTGCCGCCAGCCAGCAGCGGCGTCACGCCCCACAGCAGGCGGGAAAACGTTTCCATGCTCGCGACCTGCTGGCCGTAGTGAGCGGTAAAGTTCGCTAAATCAATGCGGCTGGCGTCTTTTTTAAACCAGGGCGCCACCGCATTCAGCATGTCGTTGACCAGCCGTAGCACCTCTTCCCGGCTTGTCAGTGGATTATCCAGATGAATATTTTCAGGTTGCACAGGGTCCTCCCGCATTACACGAGGGTAGAGATAAGTTATTGTTATTAGGCTTTTTAAAGCCACAAGTGCGACGTCTGAATGAAGAGTAACTGCTTTTTTTCACGGCGCTGAGTGAGCAGACTCACAAAATTAAACCGCCATTTCATTTTTTCTGGCTTTTGTCGATCGCGAGGGGGATAAATTACAAATGATGGCCTAAAAATTTAAATCTGTTGTCCTGGAGGTAAAATGGGTGAAACGCATCTGCTGGAACGCATTACGCTCGATCAGCAGGCCATTTCATTTAACCGCATGTACGCCACCAGCGCGATTTACTACCACTGGCATCAATGCGTTGAATTACTTTATATTTCCAGCGGCTACGGCATCGTGGTGGTGGATAATCAGCACTACACCGCCCGTCCGGGGCGATTATTTATCTTCCCGCCCTTCCGTTTGCACAAAGTGCAGGTCGATCATAGCGATAAGAACCCCTATCACCGCACCACCATGCACATTGAGCAAGCGGTCGTCGAAAATGCGCTCAGCGCCTTCCCGCGCCATCAGGCCCGGTTCGCCGCGCTGGCCGCCAGCAATCTGCCCGCGCAAATCTACGATCTCAGCGAGCACGCGGCGTTTATTGAGAGGATCCTTGAGCAGTTTCAGCGTCTGGAGGGCAGCGAGCAGACCGAGGCCTGCGAGGTGGCATTTCTGGTGATGCAGCTCATGACATTTCTCCCCGAACAGCCGCAGCCCTACCCGCCGCGCCAGCAGACCGTCGCCTCGCGGATTATGAGCTGGATCGAAGCCCACTATGCCAGCAAGTTTTCGCTCGACCAGCTAGCGCACGACCTGGGGCTTTCGCGCAGCTATACCTCACGCATCTTCCGCCAGCAGACCGGGGGCAGCATTCACGAATATTTGCTGACCCGGCGGATAAAAAGCAGCTGCGATCGGTTACGGTACAGCGATGAGACGATTGACGCCATTGCCCTGGCCGTCGGGTTTAGCGAGGTGACCTACTTCATCACCTGCTTTAAAAAGATGATGCGTCAGACGCCACTGCAGTATCGACGTCGTATCCTCAACACCAGAATGCCAGGTTAACGGGGTTTTGATGACTGCCCAAAGCTGAACGCTTTCCGTCATGCCGGAACCGGCAACTCAATGCCGCTTTGCGCCAGCTGCCCCATCTCGCAGTACATTGCACAGGCCGCACTGACGATAGACATAGCCAGCGCGGCACCGCTCCCTTCTCCAAGGCGCATGTCAAGATGGATAAACGGTGCCAGACCAAGGTGCTCCAGCGCGCGCCGGGCCCCCTTTTCGGCGGAAAAATGAGAGGGAATACAGTAGTTCTTAACCTCTGGCGCAATCTGACAGGCGGCGATGGCGGCGGCATACGAGAGAAAACCGTCTAACACAACGGGCAGTCCGCATGCGCCAGCGCCCAATATCACCCCGGTCATGCCCACCAGGTCATAGCCGCCGACTTTGGCCAGAACATCCACCGCATCGCGCGCATCCGGCTGGTTAATGCGTATCGCCTGCCGGACAATGGTTTCCTTATGCTGCACCCGGTCCTGCGGCAAATTGGCCCCAATCCCCACCACATCATGCGGATCGCTGTCGGTCAGCACGCTGATGATTGCCGAGGCCGGCGTCGTATTGGCAATACCCAGTTCACCAACGCCAAAGATGGAGATCCCCTCCTGAGCGCGTTTTTTAACGAGGCTGGCACTCGCCAGCAGCAGGTGCTCGGCATCCTGACGGCTCATCGCCGGTCCCTGAGCAATATTACCGCTGCCTCGCGCGAGTTTAAGGCTGAGCATATTGTCGATAGGCTCGCCGTCAATACCGATGTCAACGGGCAGTACCGACGTCTGGCTATTGCGGGCCAGCACACACACCCCGGTCAACCCCTTTTGCATATTGACGGCCTGAAGCCAGGTCACCACTTTCGGCGTCACGGCCACGCCTTCATCAAACACGCCGTGGTCGGCGCACATGACGATAATCTCTTTTTGCAGATTATCGAGCCTGTCGATGCCCCACATTCCCGAAAGCTGTATTGCCAGACTCTCCAGCCGACCGAGGCTGTTTGTCGGCTTTATTAAGCCATCAACATGCCGCGAGGCCGCCTGAATCTTCTGTTTATCAAGCGGTCTGATGGCCGCCGCCAGCGCCTTCACTGTCCCCATCCTCATCACCCTCACTCTTCAGTTTGCCAAACGCTTCTGCCATTAAATACGCGTAATACCCAATACCCGGCCCGATTTTCAACGACCGTGTAGGCATCGTGACTGAACGGGAAATGCCACATCGCCGCCACGGGCATCCCCAACCAGGTTGCCAGCATCAGGCTCAGCACGCCCTGATGCGCCACAATGAGCGTGTCTTCGCCCCGCTGCAGTTGACTCATCTCATCCGCCGCTGCCCTGACGCGCGCGGCGAAATGCGGGAAGGCTTCGCCGCCGTCGGGCGTGGCGTTTTGCCAGTCATCCATCCAGCGCTGCCACGACGCGGGACTCTCTTTTTCGATGTCGCTGAAGTGGCGCATCTCCCATTTGCCAAAATCCAGCTCGTTAAGTCGCGCATCAACCTGGGCATCATCGGCTGTCGGCACGATAAGCCGCGCCGTCTGCTGCGAACGCTGCAGCGCGCTGACGCGCGCGTGCCCGAACGCGACGCCGGACAGGTATCCGGCAACACGCTGGCTTTGCGCAATGCCCTGCGGCGAGAGCGACAGATCGGTGCTCCCGTAAAATACGCCGCTGATGTTAGCGGTTGTTTGACCGTGTCGGACCAGAAATATACGCATACATCAGACCCACAGTAGCGACAGCAGGAAGACCATTTCGCCAATCTCTTCCATCGCGCCCAGGGTATCCCCCGTCAGCCCGTTCAGTCGGCGGCTTAAAAAGGTCTTTACGGCGTTGACGACAATCCAGGTGATGACGCTGGCGACCAGCCCCTGCATTCCCGCCAGCAGCCCTATGAGCGCCAGGCCAATGCAGAGGGTGATGACCGTCTCTTTGCCGCTGATATGGCCGAGATACGCGTTTGCCATTCCTGCACCTTCGCGCGCATAGTGCTGCCGGTACATGGCCAACACCATTCCCGTTCGCCCGACGATCGGCGCGCACACCAGCAGCGCAAACAGGGTATTAACCGGAAGGTGAGCCAGGGAGATCACCGCTGCGACCTTGATAAGAATGCAGAATACGATAGCCAGACCGCCGTAGGTCCCCAACCGACTATCGCGCATAATCTCCAGCATCCGTTCGCGGGTGCGGGCAGAAAAAACGCCATCGCAGGTGTCCGCCAGACCGTCCAGATGAAACCCGCCGGTCAGCAGCACCAGCGCCAGGACCCAGGCGACCGCGCCGATAGAGATCCCCCCGCCGGTCTGGCTCACCGCCAGATAGCCTAAGGCGGCCAGGACACCAACGATCAGGCCCACCACGGGGAACCAGGGGACGCCACGGCCATACTGTGAAAATTCAACGCCGTCGCTCCATTTTTGCGGCACCGGAATGCGGGTAATGAATCCCAGCGTCGCCCACAACATTTTTAACGGCATTTAATCTTTACTCCAATTCCCGAGACCACCAGCCACACTTCCTGCGCCGCCCGCGCCAGCCTTTGGTTCGCGCGCCCGGCAATATCAACAAAATGACGCGCCAGCCGATTCTCCGGCGTGATGCTCATGCCCAGCTCGTTGGTCACAATAAAAACCGGCGCCGCCGACTGCTGGCAGGCCGCAATCAGGTCGTCCACCTGCTGTTGCAGCACCGCCTCAAGCGCGGAAAAATCGAGGGTCTCCGGCGAAGCGCCGCCGCTGGCGTCATAAAGCAGGTTCGACAGCAGGGTGGTGACGCATTCCAGAACCACGCCTTCGCCCGGCTGCACATGATGGCGAATCACGTCGCCCAGATCGCGATGCCCTTCCCAGGTTCGCCAGTGCGCAGGACGCTGGGCGCGGTGCTTATCAACGCGCAGCGCCATCTCTTCATCGGTAATCACCGACGTCGCGATATACAGCACGCGCTCGCACTGCTGCGCCGCCAGCTGCTCGACGTGCGCGCTTTTCCCGCTGCGCGCGCCTCCGGTGACTAAAATCATGCGCCCTCCTCCTGATGCTCCCGCATTATTTGATAGATCTTTTTAATATCAATATGTTCTCTCATCGCGCTCGCCAGGATATCAAACTGTTGCGCTTTGTAGCCCGCGTAATCTACCGCAACGTCTAAGGGCGCCAGCCCTTTGCGCTGGCGTAGGCCGTCCACCATCGCGCGCGTGAAGGCATCGTTATCGAATAGCCCGTGGAGATAGGTCCCTATCACCTGCCCGTCAGCGCTGATGGCACCGTCCGCTATGCGCTCGCCCTCTTTTTCCAGAAACAGCGCCGGGCTATCGTCGGATGTCAGCCGGGTCTCTCCCATATGAATCTCATAGCCCTGCACCTTAATGCCCGCCGCCGACTTAAGCCACGACGGCAGCGCCGGTGCCATCTGCGCCGAGACCTGCGTCGTGGTTTTTCGCTGCGCGAAGCGGGTCACGGTATGGAGCAGCCCCAGCCCCGGCAGGGTTCCCAGCCCCGACTCCACCTCATCAATGATGGTGTCGCCAAGCATCTGGTAGCCCCCGCAAATGCCCATGACGGGCACGTTCTGCTGGTGGGACTGGAGTACAGCGTGCGCCATGCCGCTTTCCCGCAGCCAGGCCAGATCGCCCAGCGTATTTTTACTGCCGGGTAGAATCACGAGGTCAGCCCCCGCCAGCTCCTGGGGATAACGGACATAGCGCACGCGAACATCGGGCTGCGCCGCCAGGGCGTTAAAATCGGTGAAGTTGGAGATATGCGGTACCTGCACCACGGCAATGTCGATATCGCGCTCTGCGGTTCGCAGGTATTTTCCCTTTTGCAGCGCCACGCCGTCTTCATCTTCCAGATCCACATCCAGCCACGGCATCACGCCCAGCACGGGCACGCCGGTCAGGTTTTCTATCTGCTCAATACCCGAGTAAAGCAGCGCAACATCGCCACGAAATTTATTGATGATGACCCCTTTCACCCGTGCCCGCTCGTGGTCGTGTAAAAGCGCCAGCGTGCCGTAGATGGCGGCAAATACACCGCCTCTGTCAATGTCCGCCACGAGGAGCACCGGACACTGCGCCATTTCGGCCATTCCCATGTTGACGATATCGCGATCGCGCAGGTTAATCTCCGCCGGGCTGCCCGCCCCTTCCAGCACCAGCACGTCATACTCCCCGGCCAGGCTGTTATAGACGTCGCGGATCTGCTCCCGCAGGCGCGGTTTGTACTCGTGGTAGCTGACCGCGTCCATATCGGTTGCCACCTGCCCCATCAGCACCACCTGCGCTTTACGGTCGCTGGTCGGTTTTAACAGCACCGGATTCATCCGTACGTCCGGCGTAATCCCCGCCGCCTCAGCCTGAAATATCTGCGCGCGCCCCATCTCTTTTCCCTCCGGCGTGATACCGGAGTTGAGCGCCATATTCTGCGACTTAAACGGCGCGGTACGCAGGCCATCCTGATAAAAAATCCGGCACAGCCCCGCCACCAGGACGCTCTTTCCCACATCAGAAGCGGTGCCCTGCAACATAATTGCCTGCGTCATGAGGCCTCCTTCATTACGTTTTTTTGTCGCATACGGCTGAAAAATTCATCTTCGGTTTTACATAACGGCAGGCCAAGCTGTGCGTGCAGTTTGACGAGCCAGGGCTGCGTTAATCCGGCCCGTTCAATCAGTTCGCCGCGGGCAAAGACCTCACCCGGCGCGCCGTGCGCCAGCACTTCTCCCTGGCGCAGCACGTAGACGGCATCGCTGACTTCGTAAATCAGATCAATATCATGACTGGAGATCACCACGTGGTTCCCCTGCGCCACAATGCGCCTGATGATCTCGATCATCTGCGTGCGCCCTGAAGGATCGAGCCCGGCCGTGGGTTCGTCCAGCAGAAGATAGCGGGCCCCCAGCACCAGCGCTCCGGCAATGGCGACCCGCTTCTTTTGCCCATGGCTCAGGCACTGGATCGGCTGCTGGCGAAAACGCTGCGCGTCGACCAGCGTCAGCGCATCGTCGACGCGCCGCGCAATCTCCGGTTCCGCCACGCCCAGGTTGCGCAGGCTGAAGGCGATGTCGCTATCAATATCGGTATAAAAGATCTGCTGATCGGGATCCTGAAACACCGTTGCCACCTGCTGACGGAGCGCCAGCAGTCCGCGCTTGCTGTAGTCCAGCGGCTTCCCCTGCCACAGCACCGCCCCCTGCTGCGGCTTCAGCAGGCCGCTCAGGTTCATAAATAACGTCGACTTTCCGCAGCCATTAGCCCCGACCAGCCCGGTGACGGGATGGGTCGAAAAATCCAGCGTCAGCCCTTTGAGTACCTGCGCCTCCTGATAGCGAAACCAGAGATCGGCGGTGGTCAGCATGGTGCGATTCCTTACAGGGGAAAATCACCCTGGTAGAGTTTAATATCCAGCGTGGTCGCCATCTGCTGATAGCGAATCAGCACCCGGGTGAACAGCAAACCGACCAGCATCGCCAGCGAGCGATAGCCTTTTGGCAGGCTACGATAGCCAAAACGCAGCGTCTGCGCGCGGTGAATCGCCAGCGCTTCGTCTAACAGAATAAAAATAAAGCGCCAGGTCAGCAGGATCTGCTCGGTGAGCAGGCGCGGCACGCGCGCCCGCTTAAGCAGCACAATCAGCTGCGGAAACGGCAGGTTCAGCACCAGCCAGAAGGTCGCCGCCAGCGCGGCAAGGCTGCGCCAGAAGGTTTCATTGGCAACGGTCAGCCCGGACGCGGTTATCCCCAGCCAGTAGTGCCCCACCGGGACGCCTGCCGCCAGCGTGTGCGGGTCGCGGGTGACGCTAAAGAGGATCGTCAGCACGCCAACCAGCAGAAAGCCAAACGGCAGCGCCATCCAGCGGCACCAGCGCCAGAAGGTCATCCGCAGCAGCCAGCAGGTCAGTCCCGCCGTCAACGCCAGGACGATCCCCTGCCCCAGCGGCGGCAGCGCAAACGCCAGCATCATCAGCGCCAGCCAGAGCAGAAACTTGCGTTCCGGCGCCACGTGAGCCCAGCGGCTCTGGTAGCTAAGCCTGTCAAGCCCGGTCATCACGGCGCTGTCTGCCTTTGGTGTAGCCCAAAATATAGAAAATCACCGCTGCGCCAATGGACCCCTGGAGCGTAAACAGCAGGCTTTCAATTTCGCCGCTGGCGGGTTCATAGAGCGGCGTGAACCACGGCGTGTAATGCGGCGCCACAACCTGAATTTGATTTTCGGCTTCGCCATCCGAGCCGCCAAATTCACCCCCGTGATCGATAAAAAATGGCAGTACGATCAGAGCAAGCACCATCGCCAACAGCATCAGCGTCTTTTTCATCTCAGTGTCCTTGTGCGGTAATCAACTGACGTTTGGTCAACTGGTCATAAATCATGACGGTTAACAGCCCCTCCGCGATGGCGATGGGGATCTGCGTCAGGCAGAAAATGCCCATGAATTTCACAATCGAACCCGTTGCACCTGTCGCCGGGTCCGGGAACGCCGCGCCAAGCTGGACCGAGGTGACAAAATAGGTCACCAGATCCGCCAGCATCGCGCACAAAAATACCCCGACGTCACGACGGATCCCGGCACGGCAGGCCATCTTCCACACCATGTACCCGACAACCGGCCCAATCACCGCCATCGACATGCCGTTCGCGCCAAGCGTGGTTAACCCGCCGTGCGCCAGCAGCAGCGCCTGAAACAGCAGCACGATGGCGCCGAGAATGGCGACGACGCCCGGCCCGAACAGAATCACGGCGAGCCCCACGCCGGTCGGATGCGAGCAACTGCCGGTCACCGAAGGGATCTTCAGCGCCGACAGCACGAAAATAAATGCCCCGCACAGCGCCAGCAGGACTTTCTGGTGGCTATCCTCCTGCACGATACGGCGCAGGCGCACCAGCCCGTACCACAGACACGGTAAGAAGATCAGCCACCACGCCAGCGCCCACATCGGCGGTAAAAACCCTTCCATGATGTGCATCGCGAACGCCTGCTCCGGCACCACCATCAGCAATAGCGCCGCCGCCAGGCCACTTAATGACAGCTGTTTAAGCTGTTGTTCGAGTTTCATTGCGCATACTCCCACTGTTTGTTGACCAGAATGGTCGAGAAATAGGGTAACGGCTGGTCGTCAGCAACCTCATCCAGATGCCGCCAGCACTGCTCGCCGTGGAGCGTGGCCTCTGACATCATCAGCGCGCAGTTCAGCAGCCCGGCCTGCGTCAGCAGCGCTTTGATGCGCGCAAACCGGCCATAGACCTTCATCAGCACCAGGCTGTCGTGCTGCTGCAGCGCCTGCGCAATCTCCGCTTCCGGCGCGGTGCATGCGATCACCGCCAGCGACTGCTGTTCCATCGCCAGCGGCGTTTTGGACCGCGCGGCAATCGCGGCAAACGACGTCACGCCGGGCACAATTTCCAGCCAGTCCGGGCTGCCGATGCGCTGAAGTAAGAACACCCAGGTGCTGAACAGCATGGCGTCGCCCAGGGTGATAAAGCCAACCTGTTTTCCGGCGTTCACCTCCGTCACTAACGCGTCGGCCACCGCATCCCACACCGCCTCCTTTTCGGCGCTGTCGGCGCTCATGGGAAAGTGGCAGCAGCGGATTTCAGTCTGCTTGCCGACATATTCACGAACGATAGAAAGCGCCAGGCTATCGCCGCCCTTGCGGCCCGCCGGGGCGTAGAGAATATCCAGCGAGCCGAGGATCCGTGAGGCGCGCACGGTGATGAGGTCCGGCGCGCCCGGCCCGGTACTGAGGGCGTACAGTTTGCCGCTCATGCTGCCTCCTCCATCGCCACGCTCAGCGCCTGCTGGAGATGGGCAACGAACATCGCGCGCACCGCCGGGTTTTCACCCAGCCCGCTCAGCCACGGCGTTGCCGGGATCCCGGCGGCGTTAAACAACGTCTTCCAGGAGTCCTCGTCGTCAGAGGCCATATCGTTGATGGCGTGATCGCCGGCCACCAGCATCAGCGGCATCAGATGCACGGCGGTGACGCCTTGTTTACCAAGGCTCTCAATCAGGATGTCGACTTCCGGATAGCTCTCCACCGCGCCGACGCGGGCCGGGAAGCCCTGGGCCATCATCATGTGATCGAGGCAGGCATAGGCCGCAAAGGCGTGATGGCTGGCGCCGTGGCCCATAAACACCACTTTTTCCGTGGCTCCAAGCGTCGGCATCTGCTGTTGCAACGCGCGCATCAGTTGTGCGTAATCGTCGTGGCTGCTCAGCAAAGGTACCCCCAGCGTCAGGCGAGTAAACAGCGGGCGCAGGCTCTGCACTTCACGGACGATTTTCTCGTACTCATCGCCGTTGATGATGTGCAGGGACTGGATCGCCACGTCCTGATATCCCTGAGCCGCAAGTTTTTTCAGCGCCTGCAGCGGCGTATCGATCTCAATGCCGTCACGCTGTTTGAGCTTGCGAATAATCATCCCGGAGGTGAATGCCCGAAACGGCTCGCGGTCAGGGCAGCTTTCCGCCAGCGCACGCTCGCAGGCCACAATGTTTTTCTCGCAGGTATCGTGGTAGCTGGTACCAAAGCTGACCACCAGAAGCGCCTTTTTCATCTCTAACTCCTTAAGCAGCGGCCAGCCAGCGGGCTAAGCGCCCGGCGAATGCGGCCTGACTTTCCAGTAACTCGTCTCCCGTCACCAGCGGCGCCGGGCGTGTAATCACGATGCAGGGGATGCCCGCATCCAGACAGGGTTGAACCTTTTCCCGATAGCCGCCTTCCGCACCGGACGCTTTGGTGATCATCACGTCAGCCCGGCACTGGCGGTAAAACGCCGCGTTAAACTCAGCGCTGAAGGGCCCGCACATCGCGAAGATCTCGGTAACGCCAAAGCCAAGCCCGGCGCATTGCTCAAGGACCTCGGGCACCGGCAGCACCCGGGCCAGCAGCGTTTTCTCCGGCAGCCCGGCGCGCCAGCGCGCCAGATCTTTACTGCCGGTGGTCAACAGCACGCGTTCGCCCAGCCGCCGCGCGACGTCGCAGGCCTCGTCAATTCCCGGCACGCTGTAGAGCAGCGGATGCGTCAGCTCGCTGAGCTGTTCGGGGCGCTGATAGCGGCTAAGCAACACGCCCACCGCTTCACAGGCCGTCAGGATGTTGCGGCTGACCACCTCGGCGTAGGGATGCGATGCGTCAATCACCCAGCGGGTCCTGTTTTTTGCAAGCCAGTTAACCATCTGCTGCGGCTCAAGGCGGCCACAGCGCACCCGGCCGTTAATGTCGCCCGCCAGCCGCTGCCCGGTGGGCGTCGCCACCGACAGGGTGTAGGCCACGCCCGCCGCGTCCAGCTGCTGGCAGATCGCGCGGGCGTCGCTGGTGCCGCCCATGACCAGCACGTCGCCATAGTTCACAGCACATAGCCCCGGGGCGTGATCATCAGCCCCTCCTGCACCCAGGTGGCCTTATTTCCGACGATCACCAGGCTTGTCATATCGACCGGCTCAAAGTCCATGTCGCCCAGCGTGGTCAGCCACTTCTCCTGCTTTTTACGCCCGGCAGACTTCACTACCCCTACCGGCGTTTGCGGGCTTTTGCTGGCGGACAGCAGCTCAAACGCCCGCGCCAGGTGGCCCTCGCGACCCCGGCTGCGCGGGTTATAGAAACAGATGACAAAGTCCGCTTCTCCCGCGGCGACAATACGTTTTTCGATGACCGGCCACGGCGTCAGCAGATCGCTCAGGCTGATATGGCAAAAATCGTGCATCAGCGGCGCGCCAAGCAGAGACGCGGCGGCGATACTGGCCGTCATCCCGGGGATCAGGCGAACCTCAACGTCCAGCTTCTGTTTGCTGACCAACTCCAGCACCAGCCCCGCCATGCCATAAATACCGGCGTCGCCGCTGCTGATAAGCGCGACGTTATGCCCGGCCTGCGCCAGCTCGATCGCCGCCTGACAGCGTTCAATCTCTTTGCACATACCGGTTTTGATCACCTGTTTGTCACCGGTGAAGGCCTTCACCAGATGGGTGTAGGTTTTGTAGCCAACGATGATTTCTGCCGCCTGCAGCGCGTCCACGGCTTCCATGGTCATCATGGCCTGCGAGCCAGGGCCGATTCCAATTACGGTTAACATCAGTGTGAAACTCCCAAAGTGATAGTGACGCCCTGTTCGCGCAGGGTTTCTCCTCGTAGCTGCCCATGGCTCAGCAGCCACGCTGCCGGTCCCGAGACGCTCCCTACCCCAACCGTCTGGCGTACAAACGGTGAAGCCGGAAAGCGATGTTCGTGCTCACGCAGCGCGTCAGCGGTAAAGGTTTCAAACGGCACGCCCCAGCAGGCGGCAAGCTGAAGCAGGCCCGCTTCGTCCTTTTTAAGGGAGACGCTGCCAATCGCTTTCAGCGCCAGCGGATCGAACTGCTGCGCCTCAAGCTGACGCGCGAGCAGCGTTGCCAGCAGCGGAAACGGCGTGTCGCGTCGACAGCCGATGCCCGCCACGACCCGCTGAGGGACCAGCTTCCAGTGCGGCAACGGCAGTTCCGGCAGCGTGTTGCGCAGCGTGATACACACCAGCGCATCCAGTTCCGGGCGGTGCTGCAGGTCGCTCACGGTGATAAACCCGCGCCGATCGCACCGACTGACGTCGTCGTCGAGTTCCGCATCCCACCACAGCCCTACCCGCTGGTGGCTCACCAGCATCTGGTTGACGATTTTTACCGTCGTTCGGAAATCGCTCATTCGGGCATTCAGCTGGAAGGCAAGGGTATCCAGCGCGGCCATCTCGTTGACGTCCGTGGCGGTGGTAATCACCGGATCCGCCCCCAGCATTCCCGCCAGATCGCGGGTCAGCGCATTCGCCCCGCCAGCATGGCCGGAAAGCAGGCTGATGACGTGCTGCCCACGCTCGTCGATCACCACCACCGCCGGGTCGCTCAGTTTGTCGTGGATGAGCGGTGCCAGGACGCGCACCGCAATGCCGGTTGCACCGATAAAAACCAGCGCCGGGTAGTGCGTGAACGCCTCGCGAACCGCCGCGGCAAAGCCCCCGTCGAAGGAGACAAAGCCCTCTTCCTGCAGGCGCTCGCTGGTAAAGCAGGTGACCGGCAGCATCGTCGCCAGGCGCTTCGCCAGCCGGACGCCGCCCGGCGTCAGGCAAAACAGCGCGATGGACTCAGGCTTTACGGTATTCATGGCTAAAATCCGCGGCATAGAGTTTTGAGTAGTGATACTCCTCGCCCAGGAACTTCCCGACCAGGATGAGCGCCGTTTTGCGGATCCCCGCCTCGCGTACTTTGTCGGCGATATCCGCCAGCGTGCCGCGTACGGTGTGGCTTTCCGGCCAGGTCGCTTTATAAATGACGGCAACGGGCGTGGTGGCCGGATAACCGCCCTCAATCAGGCGTTCCGCCACCCGGTGAATACGCTGGACCGAGAGATAAATCGCCATGGAGGTCTGATGACTGGCAAATGACTCCAGCTGTTCACGCGCCGGCACCGGCGTGCGGCCTTCAAGGCGGGTAATAATCAGGCTCTGTGAGACTTCAGGCACGGTGTATTCCACCCCAAGCTCCGCCGCGGCGCCGAGGAAGGCGCTGACGCCGGGCACCACCTGCCAGGCGATGCCGCGTTTGGTCAGCTCTTCGCCCTGCTCGCGGACGGAGCCGTAGAGCGAGACATCCCCGGTCTGTAAACGTACCACCGTTTTTCCGGCCTTCACGCCCGCCGCCATCAGGTCAATTATCTGTTCTAAATGGAGTTCCGCACTGTCGTGGCATTCGGCCCCCTGCGGGCAATACGCCAACAGTTCGGTATTGATCAGCGAACCGGCATAGATAACCACCTGCGCCTGCTGCAGCAGCCGGTAGCCCTTGAGCGTGATGAGCTCACGGTCACCGGGACCTGCTCCGACAAACCACACGCAACGGGAATCAAACGTCTCAGACATGGTGTTCTTCCTTCTGACAGGCGATAACAAAAACGGGATTATTCGGTTTGAAATAGTGGCCGCTGCCGAGCGGGGTCAGCGCGGAGACCTGCATTTGCAGGCAATCAATGTCCTGGACGCCGACCTGCTGCAGATGGGCCAGCGCGGTATGGAGGTTTTCCATCAGGATAAACGTCATCACCAGACGTCCGCCCGGATGTAGCTGGCGCAGGGACCAGTCAATGAGCGAGGTCAGATGGCCGCCGCTGCCGCCCATAAATACCGCATCGGCCTTATCCGCTACCGGCAACGGCGCGACGCCGGGCAAAATCGCGATATTGCGGCAGGCAAAATGCTGGCGATTTTCCGCAAGCAGCCGCAGGGCCGCAGGGTTACGCTCAATGGCCGTCACCCGCAGCGAGGGAAACAGCAGCGCCGCCTCTATCGACACGCTCCCGGTCCCCGCGCCGACGTCAATCAGGTGGCTGGCGCGGTGCAGCTCGAGCTTCGTGAGGGCCAGCGCGCGTACCGCCTCTTTGGTCATCGGCACCGTTTCGCCGCGCAGAAACAGTTCATCTTTCATCGAGGATCACCACCGCATTCATCTCATAGTCGGCACTGACCTCACTGACGGGCAGCCAGTGGATCCGTTCGTTTTCCATCGCCAGGTTTTCACCAATCACCATCCAGCGATGGCCCTTACCGCGCGCCACCAGCTGCGCGGCAATCTCTTTCGGCCCGCACTGGCTATCGGTGACCATCGCCACTTTGCGATGCCGCGCCAGCTCGTCCACATTCACGCTGCGGCCATGGCTGCTGGTGAGCCACATCTCATTCATATCAATACCCGCCTGCGCGCACAGGTACTGCACCGCGCTGATGCCGGGAATAATGCGCACGCGCGCAATACCGAAATGCGCCACCATCCGCGATCCGATGCCGTAAAAGAGCGGATCGCCGGAGGCCACAATCACCACCTTTTTCTCCTGACGTGCCTCAACCCAGGCCAGCAGCGCCGGAATGTTGGCGCCCAGGACAAACGTCTCGCCGCAAAACGCCGGGAACTGCAACAGATGGCGTTTTCCGCCGACCAGCGCATCGGCGCGATCGATGGCTTCACGCGCAGCGGGCGTCATCAGGCGCAATCCCGCAGGCCCCATTCCCACGACCGTTAACATTGCAGCTCCCGGGCTATCGCCTCGACCGGGCGGTTGCTGCCCAGCACCTGGTTATCAAAGGAAAACAGAATGGCGTCGCAGGTCGGCGGATTTTTGGTAAAGCGCAGCATCTGCATTACGCGCAGGCAGATCCGTTCGGCAAGGTGGCTGTAAAGCGCCTGAAAACCCCAGGCGTCGATGTGCTCCATCGCCGCTTCGGTGGTATCGCACTCGCTGACGACGGTGAGTAATTCCCGCGGCGCGCCGAGCAGCGCCAGATGCGCCACCAGCGTTTCCATGCGCGCATCGGCGATATGGCTGTGGGTGTGGAATATCCCGGCGGCAATTTTGATGAGCTTGCCGGGATGGCCGACCAGCACTATCTGGCGAAACCCCAGCCGCACCGCCTCTTCGATCATGTAGCCGACAAAGTTGCTCATGGTGACCACGACATCTTTATCGATGCCCATCTGCTCGCGCACAAAGCGTTCGCCATGATTGCCCGGCACCAGCACGACCCGCTCCAGCCCGGCCGCGCGTTTAATCTCCAGTTCCAGAGAAAGCGAGCGTTTCCAGCTCTCCTCTGACATCGGCGTGACAATCCCGGTGGTGCCGATGATTGAAATACCGCCCAGGATCCCGAGGCGTGAGTTGTAGGTTTTCTGCGCCCGCTCTTCGCCTTCAGGCGCGAAGATTTCAACGTCGGCCCCGCGCGTCGGGCCAATCGCCTCGCGCACGACGGACTCAATGGTGTGACGCGGGGTGCGGTTGATCGCCGCGCTGCCGATGGGCAGGCCAATGCCTTTGCGCGTCACGGTCCCCACGCCCTCGCCGCCCGCCAGCGTAATCTCGCCGCTGTCGTTGAGCGTCACGCGGGCGAAAATCAGCATGCCGTGGGTGGCGTCGACGTCATCACCGCCATCTTTGCGGATGGCCGCCATCGCCTGCTGCCCTTCGATGTGCGGCGATTCCACGTTCAGACACAGCGTGACGCCGGAGGGCGTCACAATGGAGACCTGATGAATGAGGTGCTGGCGCAGCACCATCAGCGCGGCGACTTTCGCTGCCGCGGTCGCGCAGGAACCGGTGGTGTAGCCTTTACGTAATGCCTTCCCGTTATGCCATACCGGGGCATCGAAGGTGGACTCGCTCATCGCGCCCCCTGCAGGTAGTAGAGCATGGCGTTCATAATCGCCGCCGCCACATTGCTGCCACCTTTGCGCCCGAGTGCCGCAATCGCGGGCAAATGGCTGTGCGTCAGCGCCTCTTTCGATTCCGCCGCCCCCACAAACCCCACCGGTACCCCCACCACGCCGCTGACGGCAACATCATGCTCAAGCAGGCGAAACAGCGCCGTGGGCGCATTGCCAAAGACGAAGATCTTCTCGCTCTCTTCCGTCACCGCGATATCCACTGCCGCCATCGAGCGGGTAATTCCCTGTGCTTTTGCCTGGGCCACCACCCGCGGGTCGCTGATATAGCAGCGGCATTCGCCCCCGAATGTGGCCAGCAGCGTTTTGTTGATCCCGGAGAGCGCCATCGTGGTATCGGTATAGATAACGGACGGGCGACAGAGCGCCGCGCAAAGCTGCTCCAGCGCGTCATCTGAAAACCAGAGAATATCCAGCCAGTCGAAATCTGCGGTGGTATGGATCACCCGCTTGACGATCGCCTCATGCAGCGGGCTGGCGAACCGGTACTTCGGCCGCGTTTCGCGAATGATTTCGCCAATGATGTCGAAACTTTTGGCTTCAATCGCCTGGGGTTGCTGGATGTATTGCATTGTCTTTTGTCCTCAGGCCACGCCAGCCATCAGCCAGCGTGCTGCGATAAACAGCGCCAGCGCCAGGGTGGAGGAAACCCACATCAGTCGGATGGTTCGGGAAATGTCGTCTACCGCAATCGGGCGCAGCGCGTCGCCGATCCACGGCTTTTCCACGCGCTGGCCAAAATAGGTGTTGGGTCCGCCAAGCCGGATGCCCAGCGCACCGGCAACCGTCGCTTCTGCCCACGCGCAGTTGGGGCTGCTGTGGTTGTAGCGGTCGCGCCAGCCGACGCGCAGCGCGCGGGGAAAATCGTCACGGCATAGCCACGCCGCAGCGCTCAGCAAGAGCCAGCTCAGGCGCGCGGGGATATAGTTCGCCACGTCATCCATACGGGCGCTGACCATGCCGATTGCGCGGTATTTTTCATGCTTGTAGCCCACCATTGAATCGAGGGTATTCACCGCCTTATAGGCCATCGCCAGCGGCGCGCCGCCCAGCAGGAGGAAGAACAGCGGGGCGATAACGCCGTCGACCGTGTTCTCCGCGACGGTCTCCACCACCGCCCGGTTGATCTGTTCCGGCTGAAGCTGAGAGGTATCACGCCCCACTATCCATGAGAGCTTTTCGCGGCTTTCATTAAGGTCGCCCGCCCGCAGAGGGCGTTCAACATCCCGTGCGGCGTTTGCCAGACTGCGCCCGGCCAGCACGGTAAATATCATCCACACCTCAATCGCCCAGCCCAACCAGGGATGAACCCACCGTCCGAGCGCCAGCACGCCCCAGGCCATGCCCCAGGTCAGCCCCACTACCGCCAGCCACATGACGCCGCCGCCCACGCGCAACGCCGCGTCGGTATGGCAGCAGCGGCGGATCCCCCGCTGCACCGTATTGATCAGGTTGCCTATCCAGCGCACCGGATGCGGCCAGTGTTGCGGGTCGCCGATGATGACATCGAGCAGCCACGCGAGGCACCAGGCAATCAAGGTCATATCGCTCCCCTCGCCGCCGTCAGCCAGCGGCTGAGCATCATGGGGCGTTGGGCAAAATGGAGGTGCAGGTAGCCTGCGAACGTGTTGCCAACCTGCCAGCCACCCGCCCATTCCTGCATCGTCACGCCATCGCGCACTTTGCGGCACGCCAGCACCGCAGGGGTTTGCGGGGTGAAGTCGGAATAGTGAAATTCATGCCCACGCAGCACCTCCCCGCTATCGGCCAGCAGCGTGGGCTGGCGCGCCTGCGCCTCACAGTAGCCAAAACGGGTCAGCCGTTTACCCATCCTGCTGTGGCCGGGGATAATATTGGCCATCCGGTGGGTGACCCCCTCGCTATCCTCCAGCGTGGTGCCGAGGTACATCAGCCCGCCACACTCGGCGTAGATCGCCACGCCGCGCCGGTGCGCCTCCCGCAGGCTGGCGAGCATCGCGGTGTTTTCCGCAAGCCGTGCCGCATGCAGCTCCGGGTAACCGCCCCCGAGCCAGACCATCTGGCAGTCAGGTAAACGGCTATCGCGCAGCGGGCTAAAGCGGATAATGTCGACCCCGGTACGTTCGAGCAGCGTGATGTTATCCGGGTAATAGAAGTTGAAGGCCTCGTCATCGGCCATCGCGAGCGTCAACCCGCGACCGGCGTCCCCGTCAGGAAGCGCGGGCCAGGCGCCCTGCGGCAGCGACGCCATCTGGCTGAGCGCGAGAAGTTGCCCGATATCCAGCGTTCGTTCGAGAATGGCGGCAAAATTCTGCCAGGTCTGCGGGTCCGAGACCGACTCCCGGGCGGTGACCAACCCAAGATGGCGTTCGGGCAAACCGACGCCCTCAACGTGCGGCACATAGCCCAGGACGGGTACCGCGCAGTAGTGCTCAATGGCCGTTTTGAGCAGCTGATAATGTGATTCGCTGTTGACGCGATTAACAATCACCCCGGCAATATTGAGGGTGGGATCGAACCGCTGAAAGCCCATTACGGTAGCGGCAATCGACGTAGAAACCGCCTTGCCGTCCACCAGCAGAATCACCGGACAGCCCAGCTGTTTCGCCATCGCGGCGGTGCTGCAATAGTTCGGATCGGTGCCGTAGCCGTCATACAGCCCCATCACGCCTTCAATGACCGCGATATCCGCCTGCTGCATATGCTCGCAAAACAGCGCGTTGAGTATCGGTTCAGGAAGCATGAAGCTGTCGAGGTTGCGGGAGGCGGTGCCGCTGACGTTGGTATGCCAGCCGGTGTCAAGATAGTCAGGACCGACTTTGTACGGCTGGACGCGTAATCCACGCTGTTTTAACAGACTCAACAGGCCCAGCGTTACCGTGGTTTTACCACAACCGCTTCCGGTACCTGCCAGAACAAACGCGTACTGCATTGCCGCCATGACCCCGATCCTGTCCAGGGTGGTAGGGAGGTATAGATACACGTCATCCCAGTCTTTCGACTGTATGATGCATCAGTACAACCCACTTCCCACCGAAGTTGTTGAACGTTCCCGACAGGCAGGTCTTCTGGCTTAGCGTCCTCCTTGCCCGTCCTTCCCAATCTCGCGATCAGTGGTCATTACGGGGTCGTCAGCATCACAGCAGCGGGGGCTGCGGGGGATTGTCACCCCCTTCCCTGCCACAAATGTGGCAAAACCTGTCGGCTTACATTATGAAAAAGAGTACGTTCTCAAAACAGCAATGCTATTTACGACGCTTCAATTCACCTTAGGCAAATACTTAACCGCAAATGAAAACCATGCTGAGTAAAACGTGGCGTCAGAATAATTGGCGCCCTTCTCAATAACTCAACGTTTTATCACAAAAAATAAAAAGCAAAGATAATTACGCTTAAAATCTCAATATTTATTGCGCTATGACAAGTTATTGCACCACTTGATATTTTTTCATTTTATCGTGATCAAAATTCATCAGGATATTAAAATCCGGCAAACACATAATATTGCTATTCAACGCAGGGCCGTGTGGTTTAATTTATGCATTACGCGTTCAGCAGGATCGCAGACTAATATGTAGGTTGTGCAGGGGGGAATTTGCGATATATCAAGGTAAGAGGAATATCCTCATGACACTATGCTCCAGAAATTGCTGAGCAGAAAGGTGGAAAGGTGGCTGTTGCGCAATGCCCCGCGTCGTGCGGTGAGCTTATCCAGGGCTGGATCTTGGGCAGTGAGAAGCTGGTCTCCTGCCCTGTCGAATGGTACAGCACCGTTGAGGTGAGCCAAGGCTCGCCCGTGGCGGATGAACGCCCGCTGTCGCGCGCGATGGTCGAGCGGTTACTTCAGCACTGGCACTACCCGGCGCAGCTAAGCCAGGATATCCGCATTGACGTGCACTCGACCATCCCGGTTGCCAAAGGGATGGCCAGCAGCACCGCAGATATTGCCGCCACCGCCGTCGCCACCGCCCGTCATCTGGGGCATCAGCTCGACGAAAGCACGCTGGCAGCGCTTTGCGTTTCGCTCGAACCCACTGACAGTACCGTGTTTCGCCAGTTGACCCTTTTCGATCATAACGACGCTTCCACGCAGATTGCCTGCGACGCCCAGCCCGATCTCGACCTGCTTGTTCTCGAAAGTCCGCAAACGCTGCGCACGGCAGACTACCACCGCATTCCGCGTCAGGCGGGGCTACAGGCCGGTGCGCCAGCGCTGAAACGCGCGTGGGAAAAAGTCCGGGAGTCCTGTCTGACGCAAAACCCTTACCGGCTGGGCGAAGCGGCAACCCTCAGCGCCATCGCCAGCCAGAGGCTGTTGCCTAAACCGGATTTTGACGCGCTGCTCGCACTGGTGGAGGAGTGCGGTATTTACGGGGTGAACGTGGCGCACAGCGGCAGCGTGGTTGGGCTGATGCTGGACAGAAATAAAGACGATGTCGATTATGTGAAATGGCTGCTGGCGAAAAAACAGCTCACCCGCCACTGGCCTCAACAACACCTGCTGCGGATGGTAAAAGGCGGCGTGACGCTACTCTGACAGCAGCCTGTGAATAAGCCACTCGACCTGCTGCTTGACCTCTTGCTCGTGCTCCTGCGCTAAAGCCTGCTGCAGCGGAGCATGCCGGAAGAACGCGGCCCAAAATGCACGCTTGCGCTCCCGGTCACCGCATGCGCCATTAATCCTTTCACGAAGCGCCCCCGCCAGCCGCACGCTTTCCCGCATGCCCGCAGGAAGATGGTCTGCGACATGCGCTTTGAGGATCTTGCTGTAGACCGGTGCGTTGCCCCCGCAGCTCAGCGCAATAATGACCGGCGAATGGTCGATAATGGCCGGTGAGATAAAGGTGGCAGCCGAAGGGTCGTCGGTGACATTGCAAAAGACACGCTCCGCGCTGGCGGCCCCGGCGACCTGACGGTTCACCTGCCGATCGCTGGTCGCGGCAATGACCAGCCAGCATGACTGCAGATACTGCGGCGAAAACGTCGCCGGGAACCACTCGATGTCACCGCTCGCGTGCAGGCTGGCGAGTTCCGGCGTCAGGGTGGGCGCAACCAGGCGCAGCGCCGCTCCGGCGGCCAGCAGCCCCTTTGCCTTATGCGTCGCCACCTGCCCGCCCCCGACGATCAGGCAGCGTTTCCCCTTCAGGTTGCAAAAAATCGGGAAATAGTCCATCGCCCTAGCCTTGTAAAATGTGAGTCAGCGCGTCAATAAAGCGGCGGTTCTCCGCTTCGGTACGCACGGCAATCCGGTAGTAGTCGCGATCGAGCCCGGGATAGTTTTCGCAGTGGCGGATAAGGATGTGATGGCCGAGCAGCGCCGCCTTCAGGTCGAAACCCTGACGCAGGCAGCGGAAGAAAATAAAGTTGGCCTGCGGCTTCCAGACCGCCAGCGAGGAAAAGCGCGTCATCGCCTGCCACAGGAAATCACGCTCCCGGGCGATAAAGGCGTGGCTGCGCGCAATATAGTCTTCATCCAACAGCAAATGTTGCCCCACAAGCGCCGAGAAGGCATTCACGGACCAGGGCTCGCGGGTGCGTTTCAGCTGGCGAATGGTTTGCGTATTTCCGCTCAGCAGATACCCAAGACGCAGCCCGGGAATAGCAAAAAACTTGGTCAGGGAACGCAGCAGGTAAAGATAGCGTGACTTCGCCAGCCGTGGCGCCAGCGTGGAGCCCTGCGGCAGAAAATCGATGAACGCTTCATCCACAATCAGCGCAATCTGCAGCGCTTCGCACAGCGAGGCCAGCCGGTCGAGAAGACTGGCATCAGGCATGAGCCCGGTAGGGTTGTTTGGCGTCGCGATGAACAGGCAATCGGGC
The DNA here is from genome assembly GCF_043974075.1 of Enterobacter sp. ECC-019. NCBI lineage: Bacteria > Pseudomonadati > Pseudomonadota > Gammaproteobacteria > Enterobacterales > Enterobacteriaceae > Enterobacter > Enterobacter sp. ECC-019. Next base: position 2,326,934 of record NZ_CP143759.1, on the reverse strand, counting down.
CTGTGTGCACGAACGGCGTCCAGTATGGAAGCATCCATCTGAAACCTGTTCTGCTCACTCAGCGCATAGTCGATTATCTCGCAACCCTGCTGCTGTAAAGCCCGGCGATATTCAGCAAAGCCCGGCACCAGCAGCATCGCCCGGCGAGGGGCAAGCGTTCGCACCAGGCCATATATCAGCTCCGTTTCGCCATTCCCGGCAATCGTCTGGTCATAGTCACACCGACTGGCGCTGGCCAGCGCCTGATGAAGATGACGGTATTCAACGTCCGGGTACTGCATGATGATATCCAGATGGGACACAATGAGCGACCTGACGCGCTCGGGCAGCCCTAACGGATTGATGTTCGCGCTAAAGTCCAACAGCAGCTCGGGATCGATCCCCAACTGCAGCCCCGTTTCCAGAACGTTACCACCATGCTCACTCATTCGTTTCACTCGTCCATTTCAAAATGTCAGGATAACATCAGACCACAACCTGATTCAGCGCGAGATGTGATGCGGTAAACGCCAGTATCTCCTGCAGGTTGACGACCTCACCGATGACGATAAGCGCCGGAGCATGCAGTTTTTGACGTTCAACCTCCAGGTGGATATCGGTCAGCGTGCCTTTGGCAATCTGCTGACGAGACTGGCTGGCATACATCACCACCGCCACCGGCGTCCCGGCGGACATGCCTCCCTCGATAAGCTGCTGGCAGATTTCCGCCAGGCGGGTCATTCCCATCAGAACAATCAGCGTTCCGTTGATTTGCGCCAGGGCATGCCAGTTTTGCGGGTCGTTTCCCTGGCACATATGGCCGGTCACAATATGAAAGCTGGAGGCGTAATGACGGTGCGTGACCGGGATCCCGGCATAGGCCAGTCCGCCAATCGCGGAACTGATCCCCGGCACAATTTCGAACGTCAGGCCGTCTTTCGCCAGCTGCTCGGCCTCTTCGCCCCCGCGGCCAAAAACGTAGGGGTCTCCGCCTTTCAGACGCACCACCTGCCGCCCTTCCCCGGCATGCCTGACCAGCAGGGCATTGATTTGTTCCTGAGGCACCGGATGATGGCTTGGGGTTTTACCGACATCAATAATCAGACAGCCTGCCGGAGCCTGGGCCAGAAGTTCAGGGTTAACCAGGCGATCGTGAACAATCACCTCCGCATGGCGGATACAGTGCAGACCTTTTACCGTAATTAAGGACGCATCGCCAGGCCCTGCCCCTACAAGCCAAACCTTCCCTTTACTCATCGTTATATCCTCAGATTAAATATTTAAAGACGCAAGAAAGCGGATAATTAAAATTAGCGCTGAATTATACATCCCCTACACGCGTCAAAAATTTGATGTATTTATCACTCTTTCTTAATTTTACGAATGGCGTTTATGACCAATATCAATAAAACAGTGAATACCGCTTCTCCTCTGCCATTGCGACATTATTGCTTTGGTCACCATGCTTAAAAAAACATATTAATCACCCTCAACAATAAAACAGGCGCGCGATCACAAATATTACAATGGTTTTGTCAGCGACGTTTACAGATAAATATCAAACCAAAAATAAATAACGCCCAACCAATTGATATAAAACACTTTTAAATGTCACGCCATTACCATCATCATTTTTGGAAGGATTTTTTGAAAATAGATCAATTGCTTCCCTTTCGTCTTCAAAACACACTCCAACACCATTAACAGACCCAATGTACATTAACCGTTTTTAATACCCATTTTATTTTCACTATCAGCCCTACAGAGGATTACCCATGAAGAAATCAACACTTGTTATTGGCGTCATTGGTGCTGACTGCCATGCGGTAGGCAATAAAGTTCTGGACCGCGTTTTTACTTCCCATGATTTTCACGTCATCAATCTTGGTGTGATGGTGAGCCAGGATGAATATATTGATGCGGCCATCGAAACGGGTGCTGATGCTATTGTCGTTTCATCCATCTACGGCCATGGCGACATCGACTGCCTGGGGCTGCGCGAGCGCTGCATCGAACGCGGTATCGGCGACATTCTGCTTTATGTTGGCGGTAATCTGGTCGTAGGTAAGCACGATTTCGCCGATGTCGAAGCCAAATTCAAAGAGATGGGTTTCAACCGCGTGTTCGCCCCGAGCCACGACCTGGAAGACGTCTGTCAGCTGATGGCGAACGATATACAGCAGCGTCAGCGCGTTGAAGAGCTCTGTCTTGAAGAGGGCTTCTGATGCAAATCGTCTCAGTCGACATTGGCTCGACGTGGACCAAAGCCGCGCTCTTCACGCCGGAGGGTGATGCGCTAACGTTGGTCAACCACGTTCTGACCCCGACGACGACCCACCATCTGGCGGAGGGCTTCTTTGCCAGCCTGAACCAGGTGCTAAACGTTGCCGATGCGCGACCGTTGCTGAACAGCGGGGACGTTACGCTGAAATACTCGTCGTCGGCAAAAGGCGGGCTCGCCGTTGCCGCAATGGGTCTGGTGCCGTCGATAACCCTGGAATCAGCCAAAGTCACCGCCCATTCTGCGGGCGCCAAAATCGCCCAGTACTACTCCTACAAACTGAACCGTCACGATATCCAGGCGCTGGAGGACTCCCCGCCGGACATTCTGCTGTTCACGGGCGGTACGGACGGCGGCGAAGAGAGCCACGGACTGGCCAATGCCCGCGCGCTGGCTGCGTCAAAGCTGGACTGCGCCATTATCTACGCGGGCAATCGCGATATTCAGGACGACGTGCAGGCCATTCTTGGTCACAAAGATTTGATCGTGGTCGACAACGTGTTGCCTGACCTCGATCACCCGAATCCCTATGCCGCCCGCAAGGCCATCTGCGATGTCTTTCTCTCCCGCATCGTGAAGGGGAAAGGACTGGACGTTATCGTCGGGGAAACCGGCGAAGAGCCGATGCCCACGCCGTGGACCGTCTACGAGCTGGTGAAGGCGATCAGCGATGTCGACAGCGCGTGGAAAGAATTCATGCTGATCGACATGGGCGGTGCCACCACCGACGTCTACTCCGCCAGCGCCAATATGCTCTCTCCGGATACCGTTCTGCACGGCGTGCCCGAGCCGTTTGTGAAACGCACCGTAGAGGGCGACCTTGGCATGCGCGTCTCGGCGGTGGTGGTCGGCGAAAGTACGCATGAACTGGTGAACGCGGTGTTCGCCCACCAGCCTCAGCGCAGGGACGCGTTTTATGGCTATCTGCGCCATCTGGTCGCGCATCCGGACTATCTCCCTGTTACCGAAGAAGAAAAGCATTTCGACACGCTGCTGGCCGGGCTGTGCGTGGGGTACGCCAGCGAGCGCCATGCCGGCACCAAAAAACAGGTCTGCACCTGCGTAGGCAACGTCGATTTGCAGATGGGGCGCGATCTAACCACCGTGCGCAAGGTGGTGGGCTCCGGGGGATGGCTCTCCCGCGCCAGCCAGTTCGATATTCACCGCTGGCTGAAGTACCGCGAGCTGGACGACAGCAGCAGACGCGTGCTTTTACCCGGGCAGTTTGACTATTACCGCGATGCAAAAGGTCTGCTTCCTCTGCTGGCGAACGTCGCCAGGCTGGACCCGCAGGCGGCAGCTCGCACCAGTATTCATTGTTTAACCCTATAAAACCTAAGGCAGCAACGAATGGAACTTCGAAATAAAAAGCTAACCCATGACGAATTCATGACTGAGCGGCAGCAGGTCTTGCAAACCTGGCACACCGGCAAGGACGTTGAGAACTTCGAAGATGGCGTGAAGTACCAGCAAACCATTCCTGAACAAAAACGCTTTTCTCACGCCCTACTGAAGGCGGACCAGGAAGGTAAAACCCTGAGCCAGCCGCGCGCAGGCGTAGCGCTGATGGATGAACATATCGCCCTGCTCAAAACGCTGCAGGAAGATTGTGATTTGCTGCCCAGCACCATCGATGCCTATACCCGTCTGAATCGCTATGAAGAGGCGGCGGTAGGGATCCAAAAATCCATCGAAGCGGGTACCTCCAAGCTTAACGGCTTACCGGTCGTCAACCACGGCGTCGCCGCCTGCCGTCGCATGACTGAAGCGCTGGAGAAACCGATTCAGGTACGTCACGGCACGCCGGATGCGCGCCTGCTGGCGGAGATCGCGATGGCCAGCGGCTTTACCAGCTATGAGGGCGGCGGTATCTCCTACAACATTCCGTACGCTAAGCGCGTCACTCTGGAAAAATCCATCCGCGACTGGCAGTACTGCGACCGCCTGATGGGCCTGTACGAAGAGAACGGCATTCGCATTAACCGTGAACCGTTTGGCCCGCTGACCGGCACCCTGATCCCGCCGTTTGTGTCCCACTCGGTGGCAATTATCGAAGGTCTGCTGGCGCTGGAACAGGGCGTGAAGTCAATTACCGTTGGCTACGGCCAGGTCGGTAGCCTGACGCAGGATATCGCCGCGATTCAGGCTCTGCGCGAGCTGTCCCACGAATATTTCCATAACCACGGTTTTGACGATTACGAGCTGAGTACCGTCTTCCACCAGTGGATGGGCGGCTTCCCGGAAGATGAGTCGAAAGCGTTTGCCATTATCTCCTGGGGCGCAGCGGTTGCCGGTATGTCCGGGGCGACCAAAGTGATCACCAAGAGCCCGCACGAAGCGTTCGGTATTCCGACCGCCGCCGCAAACGCCCAGGGGCTGAAGGCCTCGCGTCAGATGCTCAACATGGTCAGCGATCAGAAATTCCCGCCGTGCGCCGCCGTCGAGCAGGAAGTGGAGCTCATTAAGAGCGAAGTCCGCGCCGTGCTGAAGAAAGTCTTCGAGCTGGGCAACGGCGATGTGGCGCGCGGAACGGTGCTGGCGTTTGAAGCGGGCGTGCTGGACGTACCGTTCGCCCCCGCCTCCTGCAACGCGGGCAAAATCCTGCCGGTTCGTGATAACGCCGGTGCCATTCGCGTGCTGGAAGCCGGTGCGGTTCCGCTGCCGAAAGATATCCTCGCCCTGCATCACGATTACGTCGCCGAGCGCGCGCGTTTTGAAGGCCGTAAACCCTCATTCCAGATGGTTGTTGATGACATCAACGCGGTATCCCACAGTAAATTAATAGGAAGACCATAATGAAAATTAAGCAGGCCCTTTTCACCGCAGGCTACTCCTCATTCTATTTCGACGATCAGCAGGCCATCAAAAACGGTGCCGGGCATGACGGGTTTATCTATACCGGCAATCCGGTAACGCCCGGGTTTACGTCCGTTCGTCAGGCGGGTGAATGCGTATCCGTACAGCTGATTCTGGAAAACGGCGCGGTGGCGGTGGGCGATTGTGCAGCGGTGCAATATTCAGGGGCAGGCGGTCGTGACCCGCTGTTCCTGGCTGAGCACTTCATTCCGTTCCTCAACGATCACATCAAGCCGCTGCTGGAAGGCCGTGACGTTGACCGGTTCCTGACGAACGCCCGCTTCTTTGACGAACTGCGTATAGACGGTCATCTGCTGCATACCGCCGTACGCTATGGCCTGTCGCAGGCGCTGCTCGACGCGGCGGCACTGGCGACCGGCCGTCTGAAAACGGAAGTCGTGTGCGATGAATGGCAGCTGCCGTGCGTCCCGGAGGCCATTCCGTTATTTGGTCAGAGCGGCGACGACCGCTATATCGCCGTCGACAAGATGATCCTCAAAGGCGTTGACGTACTGCCACATGCGCTTATCAACAACGTGGAGGAGAAGCTGGGCCTGAAGGGTGAAAAACTGCGCGAGTATGTGCGCTGGTTATCCGACCGCATCTTAAGCCTGCGCACCAGCCCGCGCTATCGCCCGACGCTGCACATCGACGTGTACGGCACCATCGGTCTGATTTTCGATATGGATCCGGTACGCTGCGCCGCCTATATCGCCAGCCTCGAAAAAGAGGCCCAGGGCCTGCCGCTGTACATCGAGGGGCCGGTGGATGCGGGCAACAAGCCGGATCAGATCCGCCTGCTGACCGCCATCACCCACGAGCTGATGCGTCTGGGTTCCGGGGTGAAAATCGTTGCCGATGAGTGGTGTAACACCTATCAGGACATTGTGGACTTCACCGATGCGGGCAGCTGCCACATGGTGCAGATAAAAACCCCGGATCTGGGCGGTATTCACAACATCGTTGATGCGGTGCTGTATTGCAACAAACACGGCATGGAAGCCTATCAGGGCGGTACCTGTAACGAGACGGAAATCAGCGCCCGCACCTGCGTGCACGTGGCCCTCGCCGCTCGCCCGATGCGCATGCTGATCAAACCGGGCATGGGCTTCGATGAAGGTCTTAACATCGTGTTTAACGAAATGAACCGCACCATCGCACTGTTGCAGGCTAAGGATTAACAGATGGCACGTACATTTAAGATCTTATCGCCAACGGCTATCCTGGGCTATGGCTTCCCGGAAGAGAGCTTTCGTAAGGCCATGGAAGCGTCGCCGGATCTTATTGCGGTTGACGCGGGCTCTTCCGACCCTGGCCCCCATTACCTGGGGGCAGGTAAGCCTTTCACCGACCGGGCAGGGGTAAAACGCGATCTGCGCTATATGATCGTGGCTGGCGTTAAGCACAACATTCCGGTGGTGATCGGTACCGCCGGTGGGTCCGGCGCCGCGCCGCATCTGGAGTGGTGCCGACAGATAATCCTTGAGATTGCTCAGGAAGAGAAGCTCTCGTTCTCTATGGCGCTGATCCCGTCGGATGTCGATAAAGCCACCGTGCATCAGGCGCTGGATGACGGGAAAATCACCGCCCTGGATTTCGTCCCGGGGCTGACCCACGAGGCCATCGAAGAGAGCACCTATATCGTGGCGCAGATGGGTATCGAACCTTTCCAGCGGGCGCTGGCGGCCGGGGCGCAGGTGGTGCTGGGCGGCCGGGCGTACGATCCGGCCTGCTTTGCCGCGCTGCCCATCATGCAGGGCTTCGATGAAGGTCTGGCGCTGCACTGCGGTAAGATCCTGGAGTGCGCGGCGATTGCCGCTACGCCGGGGTCCGGCTCCGACTGCGCGATGGGCATCATTGACGATAACGGCTTTACGCTGAAAACGTTTAATCCGAAGCGTAAATTCACCGAAACGTCGGCCGCGGCGCACACCCTCTATGAGAAATCCGACCCGTACTTCCTGCCGGGGCCGGGCGGCGTGCTGAACCTGAAAGGGTGCAGCTTCAAAGCGGTCAACGAGGGCGAAGTGTACGTCAGCGGTTCCCGCCACGAAGAAACGCCGTATGCGTTGAAGCTGGAAGGCGCCCGCCGGGTCGGCTTCCGCTGCCTGACCATTGCCGGTACGCGCGACCCGATCATGATTGCCGGGATCGATAATATCCTCGAAGAAGTGCAGGTCAGCGTGAAGCGCAACCTCTCGCTGAATGACGACAGCATCCGCATGACGTTCCACCTGTACGGAAAGAATGGCGTGATGGGCAACCATGAGCCGATGCAGTCCGCCGGGCACGAGCTGGGTATTTTGCTGGATGTCGTAGCCCCCACCCAGGATATCGCCAACAGCGTCTGTTCGCTGGTGCGCTCTACCCTGCTGCACTACGGCTATGAAAACCGGATCGCAACAGCGGGCAACCTCGCGTTCCCGTTCTCCCCTTCCGACATTCAGAGCGGCCCGGTGTATGAGTTCTCAATCTACCACCTGATCGAAGCGAGCGACGCGCTGCGTTTTGCTTTCCACCTCGAGCAGGTCACGCCAGAAGGAGTTCAGCTATGAAACACGGTATTTGCTCACTGGCGCAGGTTATTCGTTCTAAAAACGCCGGACCGTATGAGCTGGTTCTGGATATTTTATTTAAAACGCGTGAAGACTATCAGCGGGTAAAAGCCTCGGAGCAATTAACGCCGCAGCTTATTGCCCGTTTATACAACGTTAAGCCTGACTTTATACATCGCATTATCTGGTTCGACCCGGCCAATGCGGTCAAAATCGTCATGCCTCGCGATATTATCTCCGGCAACGTCGGCGACAATGATGTCTATGGTGCCCAGCAGCATGCACCGTTATTAAGTATCGAGTTCGATCTGTAACACTACAAATACAACAACGTCCATTGGGATATAGATATTTGCTGTATCACTGTATTCCAGATAATTCATGCGGTTGGTCACAACAAACGTGCGTCTGAGCGATTCGCAAGGGCTCAGGCGCACGCGACCCTACACATTAACCAACCTTTATCCGATGGAGTAAACATGAAAAAAATAAGCTTAACGAAAATGATCATCTTAGGTTTGATACTCGGCATGATAGCCGGGGTGGTCATTAATAATATGGCATCAGCAGATACAGCAAAAACGTACGCACAGGATATTTCTATATTCACCACCATATTCTTACGCATGGTGAAAATGATTATCGCCCCGCTGGTGATTTCCACCCTGGTGGTTGGCATAGCCAAAATGGGTGATGCTAAAACGCTTGGCCGAATATTCTCCAAAACCTTTTTCCTCTTTATTTGCGCCTCGCTGCTGTCCATCGCCCTGGGGCTGGTTATCGTCAACATCTTCCAGCCTGGCGCAGGCATTAACTTTGTTCCCCATGACGCCGGGGTCGTTGCGGCCGTTCAGTCCGAGCCGTTCACGCTGAAAGTGTTTATCTCTCACGCGGTACCGACCAGCATCGTTGATGCCATGGCCCGCAACGAGATTCTGCAAATCGTGGTGTTCTCGATTTTCCTCGGCTGCAGCCTGGCGGCCATTGGCGAGAAAGCCGAGCCCATCATTAAGGTGCTCGACTCTCTGGTGCACGTGATGCTGAAGCTGACGGGCTACGTCATGCTGTTTGCACCGCTGACCGTGTTTGCCGCGATCTCCGGACTGATTGCCGAACGCGGTCTGGGCGTGATGGTCAGCGCCGGTATTTTCATGGGCGAGTTCTACATGACGCTCGGCCTGCTGTGGGCGATTCTGATTGGCTTGTCCACGCTGATTGTTGGTCCGTGCATCAGTCGTCTGACAAAAGCGATTTTCGAACCTGCGCTGCTGGCCTTTACGACCTCAAGTTCAGAAGCGGCTTTCCCGGGCACGCTGAACAAACTGGAAAAATTCGGCGTCTCCTCAAGAATTGCCAGCTTTGTCCTGCCCATCGGCTACTCCTTTAACCTGGTCGGCTCAATGGCCTACTGCTCGTTTGCGACCGTGTTTATCGCCCAGGCGTGCAACATCGAACTGAGCATTGGCGAGCAGATCACCATGCTGCTGATCCTGATGCTGACCTCTAAAGGAATGGCGGGCGTGCCGCGCGCATCGATGGTGGTTATTGCCGCCACGCTCAACCAGTTCAACATTCCGGAAGCGGGCCTGATTCTGCTGATGGGCGTCGATCCGTTCCTCGACATGGGCCGTTCCGCCACCAACGTGATGAGTAACGCGATGGGTGCCGCTATCGTCGGTCGCTGGGAAGGCGAGCACTTTGGCGTCGGCTGCCGCGGCAAGGTTCCGGCCAAAGAAAGCACCGCTTCAGAAACTGAAATCGCCATGTATTGATTACAAAGGCCAACCGTCGTTGGCCTTTCGTCTTCCGATGACAGGATAGCCCCATGAAGATAAACATTTTCGGCGTCAGCCTCTTATCCGTGAGCCTGTTGTTTAGCGCCGCCGCGCTGGCGCAACCCGCGCCGGACTACGCGCAGCTGCTTGAGCAGGCTTACCAAAAATTCAAAGGTAATCATGAGGGGAAAGTCGCCGACTACATCCCTGCCCTGGCGACCTATAGCCCCGACAATTTCGCCATCACCCTCGCCACGGTCGACGGCAACATTTACCAGGCTGGCGACGTGAAAAAAGCGTTTCCAATGGAGTCGCTGAGCAAAGTTTTCACCCTGGCGCTGGCGATGGAGCAGCGCGGTCCGCAGGAGGTGCTGGATAAACTCGGCGCCAGCGCGACCGGTCTGCCCTTCAACTCCGGCTTAGCCATTGAGCTGACCAAAGGTGCGCCGGAAAACCCGCTGGTGAACGCGGGGGCGATGAGCACGGTCAGCCTGATTGAGGCGAAAGATAAGACCGACCGCTGGAACACGATCCTCAATAACCTGAACGCGTGGGCCGATGCCTCGCTGACCGTCAACGAGCCGGTGTTCAAATCAGAAATGGAGACCAATCAGCATAACCAGGCGCTGGCGATGCTGATGGCCTCCTACAACAGCTTTTATGGCGATACCCGGGAAGCCGTCGAAATCTACACCCGCCAGTGTTCCGTAGACATCACCGTTGAGCAGCTCGCCAAAATGGGCGCGGTGCTGGCGAACAAGGGCAAATCGCCTTTCAACGGTAAGCAGCTGCTGAATGAACGCTACGTGCCGCAGGTTCTGGCAGAAATGGCGATTGCCGGGCTGTACGACGGCAGCGGCAAATGGCTGTACACCGTTGGGATCCCGGCGAAGAGCGGCGTCGGCGGCGGCATGGTTGCCATCGTGCCCGGTCAATACGCCATCGCGGTCTACTCGCCGCCGCTGGATGCCGCAGGGAATAGCGTTCGCGCCCAGCAGACGATTGCGTATGTCGCCGGGGCGACGCAGGCCAGTCTCTTTTTAGCCCATTGATCCTAACAGTCTGTGATTTTGTCAGCCGGGCGCGGCAGCTGCGCCAGCGCCCGGCAAAAACAACCACAAAGTGAGAAGTACTATGTCTAAACCATTTGTCTGGCAGGACCTGTTTGTTCAGAGTAACGATACGACGGAATATGAACTCCTCAGCACACAGCACGTTTCAGTGACGGAGCTAGAGGGCGAGGAGGTCATTAAGGTGGCGCCTGAGGCATTGACCCTGCTGGCCCAGCAGGCCTTTTATGAAGCCTCATTTTTCCTGCGCGCCGGACATTTAACGCAGATAGCCACCATCCTGCACGACCCGCAGGCCAGCAGTAACGACAGGTATGTCGCCCTGCAGCTGCTGCGTAATGCCGAAGTATCGGCAAAAGGCGTTCTGCCAAACTGTCAGGATACCGGCACGGCCACCGTTGTGGCGAGCAAAGGCCAGCACGTCTGGACCGGCGGGGATGACGCCGAAGCGCTGAGCAAGGGGATTTACGCCACCTTTAGCGAGTGTAACCTGCGCTATTCGCAAAACGCACCGCTGGACATGTATACCGAGGTCAACACCCAAACCAACCTGCCGGCGCAAATAGACATCAGCGCCACGCCGGGGAGCGAATATCGCTTCCTGTTTGTCAATAAAGGCGGCGGATCGGCTAACAAAGCCGCCCTGTTCCAGGAAACGAAATCCATTCTGCAGCCGGAGAAGCTCACCGCGTTCCTGATCGAGAAGATGAAGTCGCTCGGTACCGCGGCCTGCCCACCGTACCACATTGCCTTTGTGGTCGGCGGCCTCTCTGCCGACCAGGCGCTGAAGGTGGCGAAGCTGGCTTCAACAAAATATTATGACAACCTGCCCACCAGCGGGAACGAACTGGGCCAGGCGTTCCGCGATACGGCGCTGGAAGCCACGCTGCTCAACGCCAGCCGCGAATTCGGCATCGGCGCCCAGTTTGGCGGCAAGTACTTCGCGCACGATATTCGCGTCATCCGCCTGCCGCGTCACGGCGGCTCCTGCCCTGTCGCCATGGCGCTCTCCTGCTCCGCCGACCGCAATATCAAAGCGAAAATCAACAGGCACGGTATCTGGCTGGAGAAGCTGGAGCATAACCCAGGGAAATATATCCCGGAGGCCAGCCGTGATGATAACGACGCCCGAGCCGTACAGATCAACCTGAACCGCCCGCTGCGCGAGATCCTGCACGATATGTCCGCCCTGCCGATCGGCACCCGGCTGTCGTTAAGCGGCCCGATCGTTGTCGCCCGCGATATTGTCCACGCAAAAATCAAAGCGCGGCTGGATAACGGCGAACCGATGCCGGAGTACATGAAAAACCATATCGTCTATTACGCCGGTCCGGCGAAAACGCCGGAGAATCAGGCCTGCGGCTCCCTCGGTCCGACCACCGGCGGGCGCATGGACGGCTACGTCGATGCTTTCCAGGCCGCGGGCGGAAGCCTGATCATGCTTTCCAAAGGTAACCGCAGCCAGCAGGTCACCGATGCCTGCCATAAGCACGGCGGCTTCAACCTCGGCAGCATCGGCGGTGCGGCGGCGCTGCTGGCGCAGCAGTATGTGAAAAGCCTGCGCTGCCTTGAGTATCCCGAACTGGGCATGGAGGCGGTATGGATGATGGAGGTCGAAAATCTGCCCGCCTTTGTGCTGGTTGACGACAAAGGGAATAATTTCTTCAGCCAGTTTGAGCAGCAGCATCGCTGCGCATCCTGCCCTGCCGGACATTAAGGAGCCACTATGGAAGCGCGAGCTAACGCAGACAAACACCGCCAACGACAGCAAAAGCGCAAAGAGCAAGTTGATATCCGCGTGGCGGCGGCAACAGAGAAGAAAGGCATTCTGATCGTCTTCACCGGCAACGGAAAAGGCAAGTCCACCGCCGCCTTCGGCACGGCGACGCGTGCCGTCGGCCACGGTAAAACCGTTGGCGTCGCGCAGTTTATTAAAGGCCAGTGGGATAATGGCGAATACAACACCCTGCATCCGCTCGGCGTCGAGTTTCACATTATGGGCACCGGCTTTACCTGGGAGACACAAAACCGGGAGACGGATATTGAGGCCGCAACGGCGGTGTGGCAGGAGAGCAAACGCATGCTGGCTGACCCGAGTTACGACCTGGTGGTTCTGGATGAGCTCACCTATATGCTGGCTTATCACTATCTGGATACGCAGGAGGTGATCGCGGCGGTAGAGAACCGTCCGGTGCAGCAGACCGTGATCGTCACCGGACGCGGCTGTCACTCGCAGTTACTGGCGCTTGCCGACACGGTCAGCGAAATGCGTCCGGTAAAACACGCATTTGACAGCGGTATTCAGGCTCAGGAGGGCATTGACTGGTAAGCGTGTCGGTACCGGATGGCGCTGTACTGCCGCCATCCGGTGTTATTACTCTACCGGCGATACCACTGATTTTTGTAATAGCCACTCGCGGAAGGTCTGTAACGGCAGGGACTGAGCCTTTTCCTCCCGCCACGTCATGATGAAGCGGTTGCCGGTGCGGATAGGAACATCACAGGGGATCACCATCTCGCCGCAGTCCAGGTCATGCTGGATGGCGAAGCGGGGAAGCAGCGCGACGCCAAGATTCGACCGTACTGCGGCAATCAGCATTGAGAGGAGGTCAAAGCGCGGGCCAAGATTCACGTCCGGACTGGTGATACCGGACAGCGCAAACCACTCCTGCCAGCCATTAATGCGGGTGCTTTGGTGTAACAGTGGAAATTCCCTTAGCAGCTCCTCAACCCCCAGCTTCTGCTCCGCGCTGGGGAGCAAGCTTCGGCTGCAGACCGGCAGGATCTCCTCTTCAAATAAATAATCGACTTCCGACCACGGGGGACAAAAATCGGCGCGCATAATAGCCGCATCGTATTCACGATTTAAAAAATCGCCGATATTGGCCAGCGAGTGAATGTTAACGATAATATCAGGATTTAATTTATTAAACTCCCATAAATTAGGGATCAGCCAATGCGTACTGAAGGTGGGATTTACCGCCAGCTCCACAACCTGAACGGCAGGCTGCCAGGACATTATCATATTTGTATCGCGTTCCAGCTTATTAAGCGTCTCTTTAACGATATTCAGATAATGTTTTCCCGCTGCATTCAGAAAAATCCGCTTTTTGGCATGATTAAATAATGAGGTGTGTAAAAACTCCTCCAGGGCCGTCACCTGTCTGAACACTGCACTCTGCGTTAACGCCAGCTCTTCTGCGGCGCGGGTATAGCTTTCGTGACGCGCCACAACTTCGAACGTCACCAGCAGCTCGCTCTTGGGGATTTTTCCTCTCATCATGTCTTCCATTCATGGTGGGTAACAGTAATTTTTTGAAGCGAATAAACCCTGCTTCAGAACGATACCGCCATTATATTTTAGTTATGCTCTGTCGGCAGTGATCCACACCATGATTTAATCAGTTTTGCGCGTCAGGCCAAACTACTTGATGAAAATGAAATGAAACATGAAAAATTATTAAGACCTGTTCAATTTGTGCCTTACATAATGGAAGCAGCGTCTTATTATACGAAAAACCGTATGGGCATTAAAAACAGGAATAGTGCAGGACAGGACGTTAAAAAATATAAAAAAACGTTGAACTAAAAAATAGAGAAGGGTTTTGGTGTGTACCTTTTGATCACCAGCGTACCAGCGTGACGGATGCCAGAGCGCCATACCAACCCCTCTTCAGCACGCATGCAGAAACCGGCTCAAAACAAAAAACCCAGGTCGCATAACGACCTGGGTTTCGAATTTGGCGGAAGCGTAGAGATTCGAACTCTAGAACCCTTTCGGGTCGCCGGTTTTCAAGACCGGTGCCTTCAACCGCTCGGCCACGCTTCCAAAGTGAGGCGCACTATAAACATCTATTAGCGCCTTGTAAAGCAGGAATTTTTCTATTTTTACCCACCGGCGTTTGACTGCGCAAAAATCACCCAGGCGCTGACGGCGCATCGGTCTCTGCTCACTTGTACATACCGTAACACAGCAACGCTCATCCTTTTAAATCGCTCTGGTATAGAATGCCACAAAAATAGACGGTCATTTGTTGTGTAATTGTTATAAATCTGAGTACCCACAGATTTTAGAAATTACTGCCATGCAGTGTTACTGGTTGATGATGAAAATCAAAAATACGCTTTGCTTACATATCCTGATGGCGACCCTGGCCATTTTGTTCCTGTGTGTTCACCCGCTGGTGACGAGCTTCGATCCGCCCCTCACCTTCCAGCCATTGATTAAATCAATGGAAGGCACGCCGAAAGAACAAGCGGAAAAAATTACAACTATTTCCCATGCCTTAGAAGGAAATGCTATTTTCTTCATTGGCGCGTCTGAGGTTGCCACCTCCGAAGATGAACATTACGCGGTATATAATTACTTTAATAAGCAATTGCACACACCCGTCGTGGCGTATGGCGATGCGTTTGTCGATGACGAAACGCAATTTTTACTGTTCTCACGTTTTAAAAATAGCCTTAACGCAAACAGTAAAGTGGTTTTGCTTCTGGCACCGGACAGTTTTTACTCAAAAGGGCTGCCACCGGCTATCTATGCCGATAATTTCCCCGGTTCTATTTTTAATCCGCTGATGAAGGATCCACAGGCGCGCCCGCTGCTGGTTAATTATTTAAAGCATATTGATAGTAAAGACATAAGCCATTTAACCTTTGGCCAAATGCGCGTCTTTGGCTGGCACCCCGAACTGATGTGGGACGAGCTGAGCTTCCAGTTTGCGAACGTCTGCACGATGATAAAAAACGACTGGCTGGCGCTGCTCAACGTCACGCCTCAGACGGTACAGCCCTGGCCGCAGCAGCCAACCACCCACATCACCCCAGACTGGGATAAAGAGCTGGCGAACGCGCGCGAGTTAAACAAAAAACGCCAGCAGAGCGCGGCCACGCTGTGGATGGACAAAACGATTTACGAAGAGGACGGTAAGCCGCAACAGTGGGATGACACGCCGGTCGTGCCTGCGCAAATCGCCGCGTTCAGTAAAACCGTCCAGCTGCTGAAAGAACGTCACGTGCAGGTGATTGCTATTGTCGACCCGGTTAACCCCTGGGCGCTTTACAATACCGATACCTTCCGCCCGGTTGATAAGCAAATTAAGACCATTCTGGAAAAGAACCAGATCCCTTATTTAGATATGTACGCCATGCCTTATCAGAATGGCTGGAACTGGGATCGTTTGCACCCTTCCGAACTGGCCTGGGTTCCTATGATTCGCTTTATTGCACAGAGTTTTAAATGATGAAAATCGCGATCCGTCTTTTTTTCCTTTATCTCCTGTTGGCGATCACCATCGTCGCATGGACCTCTGTCGATGACAGCATGAGTATGCAGCTGCATTTTGAATATCAAAAGTTCTGAGGCCGAATGATGTACAGCTCAGGAATGTTTTTTGTTTATTTGTTTTCCTCCGCCCTGGCGTTTACGCTGGTCAATCGCGTATTACGCCATCGCCTGACCTGGTTATCTGCGCTGTCGGTGCTGACGGCGCTGGGATGGGGATATATATTTCAGGGTGATTATATTGTCCCCGCCGCCGTCTTTTTCAGTTTTTATGTTTTCGCCACGCTAAAAGAGAAGGGATGGTTAAAAACGTGGCAGGCGGTCGTCCTGACATTATTGCCGTTGTTGCTGGTGAAACTTCACTTAAATAACCATTGGGGCATGATCGGCCTCTCTTTTATGACGTTCCGCGCGGTGGACGTGCTGCTCTATCGCAGTAAAAAAGAAGGTCAGAATTTCCTGCACTATTTCTGTTATCTGTTTATGCCCTTTATCATCCTGGCCGGCCCCATGTACCGCTGGCGGACATGGATGAGCGATGTCAGCAAGCCCGTATTTGCCCTTAACCGTGAACAGTTTTTAGTCGCGTTAGAGCAAATCATTACCGGCATTGTCCAGAAGTTCCTGTTTGCCATGCTGATCGATTCGCTTGTCGTGCAGCCCTGGAGCCATAAGCCGTTTACGCTGACCGTGGGCGTGGTGATGTCGATTGCCTATAGCACCTACCTGTACTTTGATTTTGCGGGCTACAGCAATATGGCCATCGGTGCAGGCCGCCTGTTTGGGCTCAACATTCCGGCAAACTTCAACATGCCGCTTCTGGCAAAGAACCCGCAGGATTTCTGGCGCCGCTTCCACATCAGTTTGTCTGAATGGCTGCGCGATGTGGTCTTTATGCCCGTTTACATGAACCTGATGAAGTTCAATTTTTTCCGTCAGAACAAAACGCTGGCGCAAAATATCGGTATTTTTTGCACCCTGTTCTGCATGGGGGCATGGAATGGCCTGGAACGCCATTACGTTATCAGCGGCGCGCTGTTTGGCGCGATTTCCGTCACCCATAACATGCTGCTGTGGTCAGCCAAACGCAGCCCGGCATTGCACCGCGGTTTGCAATATCCGGCCGTTGCGTTTTTAGGGCGAATTCTGACGCTGGGAAGCGCCGCGGGATCCCTTTACATCTTTAGTGGAATGTCACCTCTATGAAAAATCACTCCGATCTTCAGGAACTGCAGGATTTCTTACGTGCGGCATTATGCGATCCCGCCTCCCCGCAGCAACTGGCCATCAGCGGCAGCGACGAATCCTTAAGCTGGCTGCAGCTTTCCGTTGCCGTGACGGACTGGGCGCAGCGCTATCAGCATTGCCAGCCTGTTGCCGGTACGCCGGTTGTCCTGTACGGACACCAGCAGGCCGAGTTCGCCGTGGCGATTTATAGCTGTCTGCTGCACAACATTCCGTACATCCCGGTGGACTGCATCTACCCGCAGGAGCGCCTGCGGGAGATCTGCCATCTGGCCAATGCCCCTTACTATTACGACGTCGCGACCCGGCAGTTCATCGCCACCGGTGAACCGGGCAAGGTGCTGGAGGAGCAGGAGCTGGCCTACATCATGTTTACCTCGGGCAGCACCGGTAAACCTAAAGGCGTGCAGATTGGGCGTGAAAGCGTATGGCACTTCATGAAATGGGTCAGCCAGGACTTTTCACTGCCGGAAAAACCGGTCCTGATGAACCACGCGGTATTCAGTTTTGACCTCTCCCTGATCCCTTTGCTGGCGAATCTGGCGATGGGCGGACACATCGTGCTGAACGCCAAAGAGGATATTCAGAAAGAGAACTGGCTGGAGCGACTGAAAAGCAACGCAGTCTCCGCCTGGGTTTCCACCCCCTCTTTTGCATACCAGCAGCTGCTTTCCCCGCAGTTCAACAGCGAGTATTTGCCTGCGCTGAGCGTCTTTATCTTCATTGGTGAAGTGTTAAATAAGGCGCTGGTTAAACAGCTCCGCCGCCGTTTCCCGCAGGCCAAAATCATTAACTCCTATGGCCCAACCGAAGCGACCATCGCGACGACTGTGGTTGAAATCACGGATGAGATCCTGAACAGCGACAGCGCCGTGCTGCCGGTCGGGGTCATGATGCCTGAGAGCAAAATGGAAATTTCCGCCGACGGCGAGCTGATTATCTGGGGTAAAAACGTCATGCGCGGCTACCTCGGCCTGCCGCACGAAAACGCGGAAAAATTACTCCGTCGGGAAAATGAAGCGTTTCGCGGCTACCGGACCGGCGATCTGGGCTATAAAGCGGGACTTATCTATTGCCAGGGCCGCAACGACAGCCAGGTCAAACTGAATGGCTACCGTATTGAAATCAATGAGATTGAAAACCGCCTGCTTGCCATGTCCGGCATCAACGAAGCGGTAGTTCTGCCGCTGATGAAATCCTGCGGCAGCGTGCTGCGCATAGCCGCGTTCTGCGTGACGGATATGGCGCCGGATACCATCAAAACGTCGCTATCGAAGGTGGTTCCGCACTATATGGTGCCTTCACAAATTATCGTAAAAGACGCTTTGCCGCTGAATCCTAACGGCAAAATTGACCGCAAGCTGCTGGACGCTTACGCCCGCACAAATTAATGACTCCAGGAAAAATTATGGAACAAGAAATTCTCGCCCTGTTCGAAAAAGTGTTATCCCGTAAGGTGGGCTTTCACGATGAACTGATTGAATCCGACATTCTCGACTCCATCCTGGCGGTCGATATGGTGCTGGAAGTGCAGGACGTTTACGGCTGTATGATCCCGCCAACTGACGTGGCAACGGTGCTGAAAACCCCGGCGGATCTTGCCCGCTATATTGAAGAAAACCGCTAACCCCCCTGCTATTCATGCTGCCCTGAAGGCTCTGGAGGATCTCCCCTGAGCCTTCATTCGTTCCCCCTCCCGCCTGAACGCGGTCTTGCTCCCTTTAACAGGAATGAAACCGACTGCTTTTACTATTTCTCCTACACTTTAGGAGTACTGTCGGTACGGGAAACAGAAAAAAGCCAACTTAATTAAGGTATTAATGATTCGCTGTGCGCTCAGCCGGGGATCGTTTTGCCTTTAACAGAGGAGTCTGCGGTATGGCATTCGTAACAACGAAAGACGGCGTCAATATTTACTACAAAGACTGGGGCCCAAAAGAGGCTCAACCCATTGTTTTCCACCATGGCTGGCCGCTGAGTGCCGATGACTGGGATAACCAGATGCTCTTCTTCCTCGCGGAAGGCTATCGCGTTATCGCTATCGATCGCCGTGGTCATGGGCGTTCGGACCAGGTGAGCGAAGGCCACGACATGGATCATTATGCGTCCGATGCGTCAGCCGTGGTTGAAAGCTTGGATCTGCGCAATGCCGTGCACGTCGGTCACTCCACCGGCGGCGGCCAGGTCGCCCGCTATGTTGCCCGGTATGGACAACCGCAGGGGCGTGTCGCCAAAGCGGTGCTCGTCAGCGCCGTGCCGCCTCTGATGGTCAAAACGGACAATAACCCAGGCGGAACGCCCATTGAGATTTTCGACGGCTTCCGCAAAGCGCTGGCGGCTAACCGCGCTCAATTTTACCTCGACGTCGCCAGCGGTCCTTTCTACGGCTTTAATCGGGAGGGCGCAGACGTTTCACAGGGCACGATCCAGAACTGGTGGCGTCAGGGAATGATTGGCAGCGCTAAGGCCCACTACGAGGGGATTAAGGCGTTTTCAGAGACCGACCAGACGGAAGATTTAAAAACCATCACGGTTCCCGTTCTGGTGTTGCAAGGCGATGACGATCAGGTCGTGCCGTTTAAAAACGCTGCCTTGCTGCAGGACAAGCTGCTGGCGAACAGCGTACTGAAAATTTATCCGGGCTTCCCGCACGGGATGCATACCACCCATGCGGACACCATCAACGCGGACATTCTGGCCTTTATCCGCTCTTAAACGTCACCGTTATTGCCGGGTGGCGCTACTCACACTCTGACGCCACCCGCGGGTGGCGTTGTTTATTCCGCTTAGCGATTATCCAACTGGGCGCGAACGTTGTTCAGCCCGGTGGTGTTGATGCGGTAAGGCTGCCCGTTCACGGAGCGGATCAGCTTTTTGGTGCGGAGTTTTTTAAAGACGCTGAGCGTGCAGTCGCTGAGCACCAGCCCTTCACGGGTGTAGCACTCAACGGACGTGACGCGGCCAGAACTGTCGCGGACGTGCGCAATACATCCACCTTTGGCGAGAACATGTAAGGTACGTTGTTCCTGACGGGATAAATTCATACTGGAAAACCTGTGTAATCATCATGCGTAAAAACGAGCCCACACCAACAGGTGCGTGCGTAAGGTTTAAGCGCAGCGATAACCAGTCCGTCCTGAAAAGGGCGGAAAACTGATTATCTGATGAAAACATTCTCCAGCATCAAAGCCTCGGTGAGAGATGAAAAGATATTTACGGGCTGAATGATAACGCCTGGTTTTTACAGGGGAATAGCGGGGTTTTAAAAGTGTGAGGCGGATCGGTCAATCCAAAAGAAAAACCCCAGGTTAACGAGTAACCTGGGGTTTATGTTTGGCGGAAGCGTAGAGATTCGAACTCTAGAACCCTTTCGGGTCGCCGGTTTTCAAGACCGGTGCCTTCAACCGCTCGGCCACGCTTCCTAAGTGAGGCGAACTATAAACACCTCACCGCGTGCTGTAAAGAGTGGCTGCACTCGTTCGCTTTAAAAATAGTCAAAACGTGTTTAATCGGTTGAACTGACGACACATCGACGATTTTATCAGCACAGGCTTAGTGTTTTTTGATGTACATGTCTTTCGTGAAATAGTACCCCAGCTTATCCGGCGTAAATCCACCGACCCACGGTTTTACCAGGTGCGTGCGGACGTAGTGATAAACCGGAATGGCCGGTACATCACGCCCCAGCAGATCTTCCGCCTGCTGGTAGTACTTACCCCGCTCCTCAGCCGTTTTGGCTTTTGCGGCATTCACCAGCGCCCCATCGTAGTCCGGATTGCTGTACTGGCTGGTGTTTTCGCTGTCTCCCGTGCGGAAGTTGTTCAGGAAGGTCGCCGCATCGTCGTAATCGGCAATCCACGCGTAGCGCACCGCGTCAAAGTTGTGGGTGTGCATGGTATCCAGCATGGTTTTCCACTCCTGGTTTTGCAGCTTTGCCTCCACGCCAAGGTTTTTCTTCCACATGGAGCTGGCCGCAATCGCGATGCGCTGGTGCGATTCAGAGGTGTTGTAGAGCAGGTTGAAGCTCAGAGGATGGCTGGCGTTGTACCCGGCCTCGTTCAGCAGCTTTTTCGCCTCCGCGATGCGCTTGTCCAGCGGCCAGCTGGCGTAATCCGGGTTCTGTAGCTTAACGCCGCCGATATCCGGCTGGCTGATGAGCCACGCCGGGCGCTGCCCCTGCCCTAATACTTTCCCGGCAATGATGTCTTTATCCAGCGCCATGTTCAGCGCCTTGCGCACGCGCGCGTCGTTGAACGGCGGACGGGTGGTATTGAATTCGTAGTAATAGGTCGCCAACTGAGGTGAAACGTCCAGCTGGCTGCCCAGGGTTTTCTTGAGTTGAGCAAACTGGTTAATCGGCACCGTGTACACAATGTCAATTTCGCCCGCCTTATAGCGGTTCACATCCGAGGCCTCGGACGTGATGGGGAGGTAGGTGACCTTGTTAATCACGGTGTGCGCGTTATCCCAGTAGCGCGGGTTACGCTCCGCCACGATGCGTTCGTTGACCACCCACTGCGACAGCTTATACGCCCCGCTGCTGACGAAATGCTCCGGCTTGGTCCACTTATCTCCGAAACGGCTAATCAGCACTTTATCCACCGGCACCAGCGACGGGTGCGCCAGCATCGCGAGGAAGGCCGCGTTTGGCTGCGTGAGCGTCACTTCCAGCGTGGTGTCGTTAATCGCTTTTACACCCAGCGTATCGGGCGCTTTTTTCCCCTGGGCGATATCGGCCGCGTTGGCGATATGCATGTTGCCCGGATAGCTCGCATAGGGCGAAGCCGTTTTCGGGTCGATCAGGCGCTGCCAGCTCCAGACCACATCCTCTGCGGTAATCGCTGTGCCGTCGCTCCAGGTGATGCCCGGACGCAAATGGAACGTCCAGACGGTGTTGTCCTTATTCTCCCATTTTTCCGCCAGGCGGGGCTGGACTTCTCCTGCTGGAGAGACGCTGACCAGCCCTTCGAATAAATCACTGATAATATTGAATTCGACATCGCTTTCGACTTTATGCGGGTCGAGCGAAGCCGGTTCACTGCCATTATTCCTGACCAGTTCCTGTTTATCGGCCAGCGCGGTTCCTGCCGGCACGTTAGCCGCCCAGGCTGCCGTGCTGGCGCACAGGATCCCGGCGGTTAACAAAGAGAGCGTAAAGTTCGTGCGTGTTTGTGGTTTCATTTCCTTCGCCTTATTGTCTGTTTTATGACGATCCGGAAATAACTCTTAGCGTTCGAATGGTAATAAAGCAATATTTTTCAGTAACCTATAAGAGCTTGATCTGGTAAATTGTTGCAAACCGCTGTTCATACTGGTGAAACGCACTTCTGCAGAAGAAATAACCACCTCCAGCGCTAACGTGCTGAGTAAAGATGGGTAAAACCACTTTGAGACTGGCGTGCCGTTTCCTATTCTTTCCGCTAATTACATCTGTCATAAGAGAGTGACTCATGGATCGTATAATTACTTCTTCACGCGACCGCACATCGCTACTCAGTACCCACAAGGTGCTGCGCAATACCTATTTCATGCTCAGCCTGACGCTGGCATTCTCAGCGATCACTGCCACCGCCAGCACCGTGCTGATGCTGCCGTCTCCGGGGCTGATCCTGACGCTGGTGGGTATGTATGGTCTGATGTTCCTGACCTACAAAACCGCTGACAAACCGGTCGGTATTCTTTCTGCTTTTGCCTTCACCGGCTTCCTGGGCTATATCCTGGGGCCGATGCTGAACGCGTATCTGTCTGCCGGTATGGGCGATCTTATCGGCATGGCGCTGGGCGGTACCGCGCTGGTGTTCTTCTGCTGCTCGGCCTACGTGCTGACCACCCGTAAGGACATGTCCTTCCTCGGCGGTATGCTGATGGCGGGTGTTGTGGTGGTGCTGGTGGGTATGGTGGCAAACATCTTCCTGCAGCTGCCTGCCCTGCATCTGGCGATCAGCGCCGTGTTTATTCTGATTTCTTCAGGCGCGATCCTGTTTGAAACCAGCAACATCATTCGCGGCGGTGAGACGAACTATATCCGCGCCACGGTGAGCCTGTACGTGTCGCTGTACAACATTTTCGTCAGCCTGTTGAGCATCCTTGGCTTCGCCAGCCGCGATTAAGCCGCAGCGCTGTGAACCTGGCCCCGCTTATGCGGGGCTTTGTTTTTTGGTACACTGCTGCGGTTTTTGACTGACGCGTGAATGACTATGTTGAGTTTTGAAGGCAAAGAGATCGAGACCGATAACGACGGTTATCTGAAAGAGAGTGGCCAGTGGAGCGAAGCGCTGGCAGAAGTGATTGCTGAGAAAGAAGGGATTACCCTCTCTCCCGAACACTGGGAAGTGGTGCGTTTTGTCCGCGAGTTCTATCTTGAATTCAACACCTCTCCGGCCATCCGCATGCTGGTCAAAGCCATGGCCAATAAGTTCGGCGAAGAGAAAGGCAACAGCCGCTATCTGTATCGTCTGTTCCCGAAAGGCCCGGCAAAACAGGCAACAAAGGTTGCTGGTCTGCCGAAGCCGGTGAAGTGTATTTAATAGCGGATACCGAAATTAACGTACTCCCGGCCGGGTTGATGCGGTTCCGTTAAGACCTTATCAACCCGTGCGCTGCGCGGCCCACCCGCTTTCAGCCAGGCCACCAGCTTGTCGACCTGCTCCGCCTCGCCGCAGGCGACCACCTCCACGCTGCCGTCGTCCATATTTCGCGCGTATCCCGTGAGCCCAAGCTCAATCGCTTCGCGCTGGGTACTGTAGCGGAATCCGACGCCCTGAACGACGCCGTGAATCCAGGCGATGGTGCAGACTTTTGACATATTTCTTCTCCTTAACGTAGCGTTTTCGGCAAACAGCCATAGTGTTGCCGGAAACGGGCGGTGAAACGAGAGCTGGAAAGATACCCACATTGTAATGCGATTTCGCCAATCGGTAATCGGGTTGACTGTAGCTGTGACAAAGCAACGGCCATCCTCACCTCCTCCACAATCTGGCGAAAACTCTGTGACTCGTCACGCAAGCGTCTTCGCAGCGTCGGCACGCTTAAGGCCAGACGGCTGGCAACATCCTGCGCGGTCCAGACTCTGGCGGGCGACAGCATAATGAACTGCCGCACCTGCTCGGTCAGGTTACTGTTTCGCTCAATAAGCAGCGGACCTGCCACACCATCATGCAGCAAGGCCAGCAAAAGACCGAAGGCCTGATGCTTTTGTAGCGCCTCCGGTAAATCCTGACGCACGGCGTGCAGCAGGTTGTCCCACATAAACGCCAGCCCCTCGCTCAGCGGGGCGCAGAGCGAATGCAGCGTCGTGCGCGGCCAGGATTTCAGGTAATGCGCTTTAAACTCGGCAACGATCTCCGGAGACAACATCAGCAAGTCGGATCGAAACATGCCGTTCGCGGGTTGATTGATAATCTCCATTACCGTATTGGCAGGGATAATGATGAGTTGATCCCGTGTCGCCTCCAGGCGGTTATCATCCTGAACAATCACCTTACTGCCGTGAGTGATATGACAAATCGCCGGAAAAAAGAGTTTAACCTGGTGCAGGCGATGCATTTTGCTGGCGGTCACTTCACCCGCTGTAAGATGTTTATGTCGAAAATGGAACTCCTGCACCCGGCCATCCTTATCTGCTGTAGGTTGCTGTTAACTGTGCCTTTGCCAGAACATGACTATTGATCATAAAACCGACCAGCGCGCCGCTGGCATTTTTATCGACGGGCAGTTTATCCACGTCCAGGGCCCAGACGGTAATCTGATAGCGGTGCGGCTTGTCCCCGGCGGGTGGACATGCGCCGCCGAATCCAGAATAGCCGAAATCATTACGCCCCTGTACAACACCGGCAGGTAATTTCTCGCCGTTCGGGTTACCGGCATCAGCGGGCAGCGTCATTGTAGTCGCCGGAATATTGGCTACGGTCCAGTGCCACCAGCCGCTGCCGGTGGGGGCATCGGGGTCATATACCGTAACGGCAAAACTTTTTGTACCGGCGGGCGGATTTTTCCATGCCAGCTGGGGAGAGATATTCCCACCGTGGCAGCCAAATCCCTCAAATACCTGCTGCTGCGCTAACCGGCGTTCGCCGGAAATATCCTGGCTGGTGATGCCGAAAGGCGTTGCTGCTAAAACCTGAAAACTTATCGCCGCCAGAGCGGCTATTGCGATTACACTGCGCTTTTTCATGGGTGCTCCCTCTGCTGTACCGGAAGCCCCACTGTAAAGCCTGCTGCAATATCATAATGTGCCTAAGCGATTTGATTTTGTGCCGAAACGCTCAACGGCATCCGCAGATGATTGCGCCTTGCTGAATGTGCTACTCTACGCGCCATTTCCCTGAAATCGACAGAACAGCAAATTATGAGTGTACGTTTAGTGTTAGCCAAAGGGCGCGAGAAATCATTACTGCGCCGTCATCCCTGGGTCTTTTCCGGCGCGGTTGCCCGCATGGAAGGCAAAGCCAGCCTCGGTGAAACCATTGATATCGTTGACCATCAGGGGAAATGGTTAGCGCGAGGCGCCTACTCGCCAGCGTCCCAGATCCGGGCTCGCGTCTGGACGTTCGATAAAGACGAAACCATCGACATCGACTTCTTCGTCCGCCGCCTGCAGCAGGCGCAGCAGTGGCGCGACTGGCTGGCAAAACGCGACGGGCTGGACAGCTACCGCCTGATTGCCGGTGAGTCCGACGGTCTGCCGGGCGTGACCATTGACCGCTTCGGTAACTTCCTGGTGCTGCAGCTCCTGAGCGCCGGGGCAGAATACCAGCGTGCCGCGCTGATTAGCGCGCTGCAAACGCTGTTCCCGCAGTGTGCCATCTATGACCGCAGCGACGTTGCTGTGCGCAAAAAAGAAGGTATGGAGCTGACTCAGGGGCCCGTAACGGGCGAACTGCCACCGGCCCTGCTGCCGATTGAAGAGCACGGCATGAAGCTGCTGGTGGATATTCAGGGCGGGCACAAAACCGGTTACTACCTCGACCAGCGCGACAGCCGTCTGGCTACGCGTCAGTACGTTGCCGACAAACGCGTGCTGAACTGCTTCTCCTATACCGGCGGTTTTGCCGTTTCGGCACTGATGGGCGGCTGTGCCCAGGTGGTGAGCGTGGACACCTCGCAGGAAGCGCTGGATGTGGCAAAACAGAACGTCGAGCTCAACAAGCTGGACTTGAGCAAAGCGGAGTTTGTACGCGATGACGTCTTCAAGCTGCTGCGTAAATATCGCGACCAGGGCGAGAAGTTCGACGTCATCGTGATGGATCCACCAAAGTTTGTGGAAAACAAAAGCCAGCTGATGGGCGCGTGCCGTGGGTATAAAGATATCAACATGCTGGCTATCCAGCTGCTGAACCCGGGCGGGGTTCTGCTCACCTTCTCCTGTTCCGGCCTGATGACCACAGATTTATTTCAGAAAATCATCGCCGATGCCGCAATAGATGCTGGCCGTGATGTACAATTTATAGAGCAGTTCCGTCAGGCCGCCGATCACCCGGTGATTGCTACCTACCCGGAAGGGCTCTATCTGAAAGGGTTTGCCTGTCGCGTCATGTAACTTGAAAAGAGAAATATTGCCCGCACATAACGTGTAAGTCGTATTTCCCGGGAGGTGACTATGATTGCCAGCAAATTCGGTATCGGCCAGCAGGTCCGCCACACTTTGCTAGGGTATTTGGGTGTGGTCGTGGATATCGACCCGGAGTATTCCCTTGATGAACCGTCAGCAGACGAGCTGGCGGTGAACGCAGAGCTTCGCGCCGCGCCCTGGTACCATGTGGTGATGGAAGGTGATGATGGACAACCCGTCCACACCTATCTGGCCGAAGCGCAGCTGAGTAGCGAGCTGCAGGAAGAGCATCCGGAGCAACCCACGATGGATGAACTTGCTCAGACTATCCGCAAACAGTTACAGGCTCCACGCCTGCGGAACTAAGCGTGTAAAAAAAGCCCGATGAACGGGCTTTTTTTTATTACTTCGCCAGCCCCAGACGGGGGATGTCGATCGCTGGACAGCGATCCATGACGACATTCAACCCTGCATCCCGCGCCAGCACGGCGGCCTGTTCGTTTATCACACCCAGCTGCATCCACAGCGTTTTTGCGCCTACGGCGATAGCGTCCTGCGCGACTTCCCATGCTGCCTCGGAATTACGGAAGACATCGACCATATCAATTTTTTCCGGCACCTCAGCGAGCGTGGCATAACCCTGCTGACCCAGTAATGTTTTCCCCGCTACTTTTGGCGACACCGGGATAACGTGATAACCCTGATCGAGAAGGTATTTCATCACCCGATAACTTGGACGATCGGGTTTGTCGCTCGCGCCCACCAGCGCAATGGTGCGCGTGGATGTCAGAATCTCGGCAATATCGTTCTCTTTCATGGCTTTTCTCCTGGCTTTTTTAAAAGTGTACGCCAAACCGCACATCTCAACCATCCATCCCATACAGATGCATGAGGGCAAAACGGCGAAATATGTCTATATGTTAGTAAACGTGATTCTCGAAAAATCTAGATACATTAATGCGGCGACAGGATTTCTGACGGGAGCCTTCTATGAAAACCGGTATTGCCACTGCTCTGATTGCATTAGTGATGCCGGTCTGCGTTTTTGCTACCACGCTTCGGCTTTCAACCGACATCGATCTCCTGGTTCTGGACGGAAAAAAGGTCTCCAGCTCGTTACTGCGCGGTGCAGACAGCATTGAGCTGGATAACGGACCGCATCAGCTGGTATTCCGGGTGGAAAAATCGCTCGGTCTGGCTAATCATGAGCAAAGGATGTACATCTCCCCGCCGCTGATCGTCAGCTTTAATACCCGACAAATCAGTCAGGTGAACATCACCCTGCCTCGCCTTGAAACGGAAAAGGAATCTGCGACCTTCGACGCGTCACCGCGCGTTGAACTGCTGGATGGGAATGCGATGCCGATTCCGGTGAAGCTGGATATTCTGGCGCTGACGGCCTCGCCGAAAGGCCCGGATTACGAGGCGGCGACCCAGACCTATAACAAAGCGGGGAAACGCGCCTCGCTTCCGCAGTTTGCCACCATGATGGCGGACGACAGTACGCTGCTATCCGGTGTCTCTGAACTGGACGTCATTCCTCCCCAGTCCCAGACCCTGACGGAACAGCGCCTTAAATTCTGGTTCCAGCAGGCCGATCCCGACACGCGGGCCCGCTTTTTACAGTGGGCAAAACAACAACCTTCATCCTAAGCCACATTTTTTACGCCTTTCTCTTGCAGCATCAGACGGTTCCCGTCATCGTGTAGTCAGTTAACCTGATGGATATGATTATGGAACTGACAACACGCACGCTGCCTGAACGCAAACACATTGCTCTGGTGGCGCACGATCACTGTAAACAAATGCTGCTTAACTGGGTTCGCCGCCATCAGTCTTTGCTGGAGAAGCACGCCCTGTCGGCGACCGGTACAACCGGTAACCTGATCCAGCGCGAAACGGGTCTGCAGGTGAATGCCATGCTGAGCGGCCCGATGGGCGGCGATCAGCAGGTCGGCGCGCAGATTTCCGAAGGGAAAATTGATGTGCTGATCTTCTTCTGGGATCCGCTGAACGCGGTTCCGCACGATCCAGATGTTAAAGCGCTGCTGCGTCTGGCGACGGTGTGGAATATTCCGGTGGCGACGAACCTGTCCACGGCGGATTTCATCATCGAATCGCCGCAGTTTAACTCGCCGGTTGATATCCTTATTCCGGACTATCAGCGTTATCTTTCCGACAGATTGAAGTAGCTTTTTTGCCGGGTGGCGGCTACGCCTTACCCGGCCTACAACACCTTGCCCGAAATCGCTACGGCTTCCTCGCCACCGGCACATCAATACTCTTCAAAATATCGACAAACGCGGATGGCTCCTCTTTATTGAACAGTAGCCACACGCGATGCCGCGCGCGGGTGATGGCCACATACAGCAAACGCCGCTCTTCGGCATCCGGGAAATCTTCCGGCACCGGCAGTAAGGCCTCTTCCATTACCGACTCGCGGGCCGGGGCCGGGAAACCGTCGCTGCCCTCTTTCAGCCCCACCACAATCACATAATCGGCCTGCTGCCCTTTGCTGGCGTGAATGGTCATAAATTCAAGCTGCAGTTTCGGCCAGCGGGTGGCGGCCTTTTCCAGCGCCGCAGGTTTAAGGTGATGGTAGCGCGCCAGCACCAGAATACGTTCATCGGGCTTTGCATAGCCGCTGAGCTTGTCCAGCAGCGGCTCCAGCTGGTCATCCGCCAGCAGGGTGACCGCTTTTTTATCCCCTGGGCGCAGGCTATTAAGCGGCTTTGCCAGCTGATGCGGATTCTGCTGGATAAAGCGGTTGGCGATCTCGCCAATTCGTGAATTGAAGCGGTAGGTGGTGTCCAGATCGCTGCGATCGCCTTCGCCAAAATAGTGGTGGAACGCGGTCGTCAGGGAGAGCTGCGCCCCACTGAAGCGATAGATGGCCTGCCAGTCGTCCCCTACCGCAAACAGCGACGTATGTTTATTTTGCGCCCGTAGCGCCGAGAGCAGTGCAGCACGCTGCGGCGAGATATCCTGGAACTCATCCACCAGAATATGTTTCCACGGGCTGACAAAACGTCCCTTCTCAAGAATGATGATGGCCTGATGGATCAAACCGGAGAAATCAACGGCGTTTTCCTCTTTCAGCGCGGTTTTCCAGGTTTTCAGCAGTGGAGCCATCAGCTTGACCCGCTTCGAAAACAGATCGCGGATCGCCTCCGGCGCGCTTTCAATCATCTCTGCCTGCGATCCACCGTGCATTCGCATCAGGCTGACCCAGCGGTCAAGTCGCGAACCCAGCCGACGCGCCAGCTTATCGTCCTGCCAGAAGCTGCCCTCTGGCACCTCCCAGTTGAGCTCCTCCTCCAGCCACTGACGCCATCCTTTCGCCTGCGCTTTTTTCTCACTGCACTGCTGGCGCCACGTTTTGATGAACAGCGCCTGACGCGCCTGCGCGTCGTTTTCCAGCTTACTGATGGCAGGCACTTTTTTACTGCCCTGCTGAATAATATGCAGCGCAAGGGCATGGAAGGTTCTGGCCGTGATGTCCCGGGTGTGCAGGCGTTCCTGGATACGTGCGTCCATCTCCTGGGCAGCCTTGCGGCCAAAGGCCAGAAGCAGAATTTGATCGGCGACCGCTTCCCCGGTCGTTAGCAGCCAGCCGGCACGCGCCACCAGCACCGACGTTTTACCGCTACCGGCCCCCGCCAGCACCAGCAGCGACTGCTCGCCGTTGACCACCGCGCGCGCCTGGGCCGGATTGAGCGGTGAAGATTCCACCGTACTGAAAAAGTCGGCGTATTGGGTGAGCATGGCGTCCGTCCAGGCCTGGTTATGGGCGAGACGGCTTTTATCCTTATCATTCAGCCAGGCCTGACACTGGCGCCAGGCGTCGCGACAGTTGTCAAACTCGTCGAGACGCGTCACGGAGAGCGGCAGCGCCGAAAGTGCCTGTCGGATCTTTTGCTGCAGCCCGGCGGTCTGCTGACGGGTCAGCCACGCGTGTTGCGCGTCGCTTTGCGCGATATCGTCCAGCACCTGCTGGAGCACCTGGGCAGCAATCACGCTCATATCCTGGCTCCACTGCTGCCAGAGTGCGTTCAGGTGATGATGGAAACGCTGAGTTTCCGCCCACTCGGTGCCGTGAAGACGCACGACTTTATCGTCAGGCAGAACGAACTCCAGCTCACCCCACACCAGCCCGCGTTTGCAATGGATAGCCAGAAGCTGATTAAACGGAATAAGGTATTCGTGGCGTTCCCCGGAGACCTTCACCCCGGCATTAAGGAGAACAACCCTATCGTAAGGGTGTTGCGCCAGGCGTTTGCCTAACGACGTTGCTTTCAGTTCCATGTTCCGCCAAATCCACGAAGAGATAATTTACCTGACAGTTTAACTGCCAGTTTTAAGGTGCTCCAGCCTAAAAAAACGTTACAATCATTGGGCGTTAATTTTATCGAAAGGAAGTGAAGGTTTATGCGTACCGTTCTGAATGTGTTGAATTTTGTGCTGGGCGGTTTTGCCACCACCCTTTCCTGGCTTTTTGCCACGCTGGTGAGCATCGTCCTGATTTTCACGCTTCCCCTGACCCGTTCCTGCTGGGAAATCACAAAACTCTCCTTAATCCCCTACGGGAATGAAGCCATCCACGTTGACGAGCTGAATCCGGAGAGCAAAAACGCCCTGATGAATACGGGCGGAACCCTGCTGAACATACTGTGGCTGATTTTCTTCGGCTGGTGGCTGTGCATCATGCATATTTTTGCCGGTATTGCACAGTGCATCACGATTATTGGTATTCCGGTGGGGATCGCGAACTTTAAGATCGCCGCCATCGCCCTTTGGCCCGTCGGCCGCAGGGTTGTTCCGGTAGAAGTGGCCCAGGCGGCGCGTGAAGCAAACGCTCGTCGTCGTTTTCAGTAAATAAGGACCGGCCGCGTTTATGCTAAGCCCACTGCTTCGCCGTTATACCTGGAACAGCACCTGGCTATACAACGTCAGGATATTTATCGCGCTTTGCGGCACGGTTGCCCTGCCCTGGTGGCTGAATGATGTCAAACTCACCATTCCGCTCACGCTGGGGGTGGTGGCCGGGGCGCTGGCGGACCTGGACGATCGTCTGGCCGGGCGTTTACGTAACCTGGTCATAACGCTTGTCTGCTTTTTCATTGCGTCAGCGTCCGTTGAGCTGCTTTTCCCGTGGCCCTGGCTGTTTGCCCTGGGCCTTACGCTCTCAACCAGCGGGTTTATTTTGCTGGGCGGCCTTGGGCAGCGCTATGCCACCATCGCTTTTGGTGCATTGCTGATCGCCATCTACACCATGCTGGGTGTTTCCCTGTACGACCAGTGGTACCAGCAGCCGATTCTGCTGTTGCTGGGCGCCATCTGGTATAACCTGCTGACGCTAACCGGTCATCTGATCTTCCCGGTTCGCCCTCTGCAGGATAACCTTGCCCGCAGCTTTGAGCAGTTAGCCCACTATCTGGAACTGAAATCCCGCCTGTTCGACCCGGATATCGAGGAAGAAAGCCAGGCTCCGCTCTACGATCTGGCGCTGGCAAATGGCCAGTTGGTCGCCACCCTTAACCAGACAAAAGCCTCTCTGCTTACCCGTCTGCGCGGCGATCGCGGCCAGCGCGGAACCCGCAGGACCTTACACTACTATTTTGCCGCCCAGGACATTCATGAACGCGCCAGCTCCTCACACGTTCAGTATGCTGCCCTGCGCGAGAAGTTCCGCTACAGCGATGTCATGTTCCGCTTCCAGCGCCTGCTGTCCATGCAGTCCCAGGCCTGCCAGCAGCTCTCGCGCTCTATTCTGCTGCGCACGCCCTATCAGCATGACCCCCGCTTTGAACGCGTATTCAGCCATCTTGATGCGGCGCTCGACCGCGTTCAGGCCAGCGGAACGTCACCGGAGCACATCAAAGCGCTGGGCTTTCTGCTGAACAACCTGCGGGCGATCGATGCTCAGCTGGCGACAATTGAGTCCGAACAGGCGATGGCGCTGCCGGGCAGTGAGGTGGAAAACCAGCTTGCTGATGACAGCGTGCACAGCGTTAGCGATATGTGGCTACGGCTGAGCCGCAACTTTACGCCGGAGTCGGCTCTTTTTCGCCACGCGGTGAGAATGTCACTGGTGCTGTGCGTGGGTTATGCCTTTATTCAGATAACCGGGCTGCACCACGGCTACTGGATCCTGCTGACCAGCCTGTTCGTCTGCCAGCCGAACTATAACGCGACACGACACCGTCTTGCGCTGCGTATCATCGGCACGCTGGTTGGCGTCGCGATCGGCCTTCCGGTGCTCTATTTTGTGCCCTCCGTTGAAGGTCAATTGATCCTGATCGTGATCACCGGCGTACTGTTCTTCGCGTTTCGCAACGTGCAGTATGCCCACGCCACCATGTTCATCACGCTGCTGGTACTGCTCTGCTTTAACCTGCTGGGTGAAGGGTTTGAAGTCGCCCTGCCCCGCGTGATCGATACCCTGATTGGCTGCGCGATTGCCTGGGCCGCGGTCAGCTTTATCTGGCCGGACTGGCGTTTCCGCAATTTGCCCCGCGTGGTAGACAGGGCAATGAACGCCAACTGTCGATACCTTGACGCTATCCTGGAGCAGTACCACCAGGGGCGCGATAACCGCCTGGCTTACCGTATAGCACGTCGCGACGCGCACAACAGTGATGCAGAGCTGGCCTCCGTTGTATCTAACATGTCAACGGAGCCTCGCGCCACGGCGGAGATCCGTGAGACCGCGTTCCGCCTGCTCTGCCTGAACCATACGTTCACCAGCTATATTTCGACGCTGGGAGCCCACCGTGAGAAACTCGCCAACCCGGGTATTCTCAACCTGCTCGATGACGCCGTCTGCTATGTCGATGACGCGCTTCATCACCGGCCGGCCGATGAGCCCCGCGTTCAACAGGCCCTGGATGAACTGTCTCAACGCATTGTGCATCTTGACCCGGGAAACGACAGCAAAGCGCCGCTGGTTCTTCAGCAGATAGGTCTGCTTATCGCTCTGCTGCCTGAAATTTGCCGGCTGCAACAGCAAATCGCTACCTGGAGGAGTGATTCTCCTGTGGCTCAGGCAGTGCATTAAACCACTCCGTCAGCTCCCGGCGAATGCCTGCCGGGAGTGCCGCCTCATGCAGCCCTTCGATAGCCCCTTCCAGTGCGAAGAGAACTTTAATACTGAGTGCTTTGTTTTTTGCCCGCATCTTTAGCCAGCTCGCTCTGGCACCCAGCGCCCGCAGCGTTTCCTCATTGGTAATGCCTGCTTCAAAGAGTAAGACCTCAAGCTGAAAGGTCAGGTTTGGCAGGTCCTTCAGGCGGTTTCGCTGATGGCGCTGATAGCGCTCTTTTCTTGCCGCACTGAGCGCAAACGAGGAGAGTTGAAGCAATCGCTCCCTGTCCTGCCATAATCCGTCATCCACACGATAATAGTTGAGCAGAACCGGGCGGCCTCGCTTCATCAACGTCAAGAATGAAGAGGCATTCTTTACACAGTATTTCGCACTCTCCTCACAGGCCCGAAGATAAAGCTCGCCATCAGATACCATGGCAAAAACCGCATCATCCACCGCCAGGGTGTATCCTCCAAACAGCGCGCGATGATGTATCTCGCCAAGCGGTGAAAGGTATTCCTGGGATTTATAAATCCGTTCATAAGATATCTTTTTCATGATATTTCCCTTCAAAATCATAAAGTAACACCGAAAGTTCTTACTAGCGGATCCGTTAGCAGGAAAATAGGCAACTTATCGCCGATGAGCAAGATGATTTTTCGAGGGGCATCAAGATTGAATGAATTTTGCGAGTCGCTTTCCGAAAATGAGGTTGATCTTTATGCATACAGGGGTTACTGTATATCCATACAGTAACTACAGGGCTGGAATGAATATGCACACTTCAGGCTATGCAAATCGCTCAACCTCTCTCTCTTCTACCGCAGGCAATGTCGCGCAGAATTCCGTCGAGCGTGTTTCCACGGGGCTAATCAGTGAAGTGGTTTATCGTGAAGACCAGCCTCTGTTGACGCAACTTCTGCTGTTGCCTTTATTGCAACAGCTTGGTCAGCAATCACGCTGGCAGCTTTGGCTCACGCCTCAGCAAAAACTGAGCCGTGAGTGGGTTCAGTCCGCAGGCCTTCCGCTCACCAAGGTCATGCAAATTAATCAGCTCTCGCCGTGCGATACCGTGGAGTCGATGATTCGTGCGTTACGCACCGGAAATTACAGCGTGGTGATTGGATGGTTACCGGAAGAACTGACGGAAGAGGAACATTTCCGTCTGACTGAAGCAGCTGAAGAAGGGAATGCGATCGGGTTCATTATGCGTCCGGTTCGATCGGATTCTTACCGCAGAGGACAACTTTCTGGGCTAAAAATTCACTCGAATTTGTATCATTGAGTGAAATTAAGATTTTTCCTGGAATTTTTTTTGACCACAAGATGCCATTAAAGTTCCCGGCCTGAAAATTGCGGCAAGGCTTGTCTGGTGCGGTTCTCCTTAATTTTATTGCACAAAATTCGTTCGAAAAATGTTAAATAATCGGTATACGGAACTTTTTTTTTCATATGCCTGACGGACTTCACACTTGTAAGTTTTCAGCTACGTTGTAGACTTTACATCGCCAGGGGTGCTCGGCCTAAGCCGAAGATATCGGTAGATTTATATTTGACCACGCCCCCCGGTGAAGGATTTAACCGTGATTCTCTCCTGAGACTTTCATGGCGAATTTTGGATGATAACGAGGCGCAAAAAATGAAAAAGACAGCTATCGCGATTGCAGTGGCACTGGCTGGCTTCGCTACCGTAGCGCAGGCCGCTCCGAAAGATAATACCTGGTATGCAGGTGGTAAACTGGGCTGGTCTCAGTTCCACGACACCGGCTGGTACAACAGCAGCCTGAACAATGATGGCCCAACTCACGAGAGCCAGCTTGGTGCAGGTGCGTTCGGTGGCTATCAGGTTAACCCGTATGTTGGTTTTGAAATGGGTTACGACTGGTTAGGTCGTATGCCATACAAAGGCGACACCATCAACGGCGCTTTCAAAGCACAGGGCGTTCAGCTGACCGCTAAACTGGGCTACCCAATCACTGACGATCTGGACGTGTACACCCGTCTGGGCGGCATGGTATGGCGCGCAGACTCCAGCAACAACATCGCTGGTGACAACCATGATACCGGTGTTTCCCCAGTATTCGCTGGTGGCGTTGAGTGGGCTATGACCCGTGACATCGCTACCCGTCTGGAATACCAGTGGGTTAACAACATCGGCGACGGCAACACCGTTGGTGTTCGTCCAGACAACGGCATGCTGAGCGTAGGTGTTTCCTACCGTTTCGGCCAGCAGGAAGAAGCAGCACCAGTTGTTGCTCCAGCGCCGGCTCCAGCTCCAGAAGTACAGACCAAGCACTTCACTCTGAAGTCTGACGTTCTGTTCAACTTCAACAAAGCGACTCTGAAACCAGAAGGCCAGCAGGCACTGGATCAGCTGTATTCTCAGCTGAGCAACCTGGATCCTAAAGACGGTTCCGTAGTGGTTCTGGGCTTCACCGACCGTATCGGTTCTGACGCTTACAACCAGAAACTGTCTGAGAAACGTGCTCAGTCTGTTGTTGATTACCTGATCTCTAAAGGTATCCCAGCTAACAAGATCTCCCCACGTGGTATGGGCGAATCTAACCCAGTTACTGGCAACACCTGTGACAACGTGAAAGCTCGCGCTGCACTGATCGACTGCCTGGCTCCAGATCGTCGCGTAGAGATCGAAGTTAAAGGCATCAAAGACGTTGTAACTCAGCCAGCGGCATAAGTTATCGTCTTATAAAAAAACCCCGCCATGCGGGGTTTTTTATTGTCTGCAGAAAAGAAAAATCTACTTTTTACCCAACAGAGCCTGAAGGTCGTTCTTCAGCGTCGACATCTGGTTGGCGTACTTCTCTTTATGTTCGGCATCCTCAATCAACTGCACAATGGTTTCCGAAAGCGTTTTGCCCCGCCGTTGTGCCAGCCCAGCCAGGCGTTGCCAGACAATGAACTCCAGGTCGATTGATTTTTTGCGAGTGTGCTGATGCTCAGCATTAAAATGCCGTTTGCGTCGCGCGCGGATAGTTTGCTTCATCCGGTTTAACAACGCGGGATTGATGTGTTTCTCAATCCAGCTGTTAACCTGTACCGGTTCATTTTCGAGGGTCAGCAAAATATCCACGGCTTCTTGCGCAGCGCTGGCTTCGATGTAGCAGGTGATCAGCTCCCCTTCACGGTGCTTTTTGACCAGGTACTTCCATTTCCAGCCGCTTTCGAGATTTTCCAGTTGTTGATATTTCATTGCGATCTCAGTGTTACCACGTAACTCTGTTCAGAATATCAGTTTTTTAGCAATCTGCTGAAAAGAAATCATATCCTGTGAGTGAATGCAGCCAATCGCCCTGTCGAAATACCCAATCCTGCTTGGGTACAGCCCCCCGCTTACGGTATACTCCACGCTTTTACATCTGACTAAAAAACATCAACTTTGACCATTACGAAACTTGCATGGCGTGACCTTGTTCCGGATACCGAAAGTTATCAGGAACTGTTTGCACAGCCCGAACTCGCAAAAGAACACGAATTCATCCTTAGCGATACGCAGCCTCGTTTGCATTATGCGCTGGAGCAGGTGTTAAGCCCATGGGCAACAGCGCCCTTCATGCTGCTCAAGGCCCCGGAAGAAGCGGAATATCTGACGCTGCTCGGAGATGCCGTGCGCCAGCTGAAGCCGGACGCGAACGCAGTTTTTGGCGGTCAGTACCGTATTGCGGGACATGATGTCACTTTCGAACCGGGGGCGCAGGCCGATGGCATTTTTGCCGCGAAGGGCGAGGTGATTACCGCTAACTGGGTCGAGGCAGAACAACTCTTTGGTTGTCTGCGCCAGTTTAACGGAGAACTTTCGCTGCAGCCGGGGCTGGTACATCGCGCAAATGGTGGTGTTCTCATCATCTCACTGCGTACCCTGCTCTCGCAGCCGCTGTTGTGGATGCGTCTGAAAACCATCGTGCACCAGCAGCGTTTCGACTGGGTCGGCTACGATGAGTCTCGTCCCCTGCCTGTCTCCGTTCCGTCTATGCCGCTGTCGCTGACCGTCGTACTGACGGGCGACCGTGAATCGCTGGCGGACTTCCAGGAAATGGAGCCGGAACTCGCTGAGCAGGCGGTGTATAGCGAATACGAAGACAACATCCAGATTGCTGATGCCGACGATATGGCGCAGTGGTGCCAGTGGGTGATGGCTGTTGCTGAACGTTTTGCGCTGCCAACCCCTGCGGCTGACGCGTGGCCGGGCTTAATCCGCGAAGCGGTACGCTACACCGGTGACCAGGAAACGCTGCCGCTTTGCCCACTCTGGATCGGCAAACAGCTGCGTGAAGTGGGTGTGATCAGCGGTGACGGGACGTTCACCGGCGAACAGCTCACTCAGATGCTGGCTCAGCGTGAGTGGCGAGAAGGCTACCTTGCCGACCGTATGCAGGATGAAATTCTGCTGGAACAAATTCTGGTGGAGACCGAAGGCGAACGCGTCGGGCAGATCAACGCCCTGTCGGTGATTGAGTTTCCTGGCCATCCGCGCGCATTCGGGGAACCGTCCCGTATCAGCTGCGTTGTGCACATTGGCGATGGCGAGTTCACCGATATCGAACGCAAAGCCGAGCTGGGCGGCAACATTCACGCGAAAGGCATGATGATCATGCAGGCGTTTTTGATGTCCGAGTTGCAGCTTGAGCAACAGATCCCCTTCTCCGCCTCGCTGACGTTTGAGCAGTCATACAGCGAAGTGGATGGCGATAGCGCCTCTATGGCTGAGCTGTGCGCCTTAATCAGCGCCCTGGCGGAAGTGCCCATCAGTCAAAACATCGCAATCACCGGTTCGGTGGACCAGTTCGGTCGTGCCCAGCCAGTGGGAGGCCTCAACGAAAAAATTGAAGGCTTCTTCTCTATCTGTCAGCAGCGCGGTTTAAACGGCAAACAGGGTGTGATTATTCCTGCTCCCAACGCACGCCATTTGAGCCTCAGTCAGGACATTCTGGAGGCGGTTGAGCAAGAGCAATTCGCTATCTGGGCCATCGAAGGGATTGAGGATGCGCTACCCTTACTGACAAATCTGGTTTGGGATGGCGAAGGGCAAACCACCCTGATGCAGACCATCCAGGAGCGCATTGCTCAGGCGACACAGCAGGATGCTCGTCATCGTTATCCATGGCCGTTACGCTGGTTGGGCTGGTTTAGTTCGAACTGATCGGACTTGTTCAGCGTACACGTGTTAGCTATCCTGCGTCCTTCACTAAAATAAGGCTTACTGAGAACATGGTAGATAAACGCGAATCCTATACAAAAGAAGATCTTCTTGCCTCTGGTCGCGGCGAACTGTTTGGCGCAAAAGGCCCACAGTTACCGGCCCCGAACATGCTGATGATGGACCGTGTCGTGAAAATGACCGAAACCGGCGGCAACTTCGATAAGGGTTACGTAGAAGCAGAACTCGATATCAACCCGGACCTGTGGTTCTTCGGTTGCCACTTTATTGGCGATCC
Source organism: Enterobacter sp. ECC-019 (assembly GCF_043974075.1). Lineage (NCBI taxonomy): Bacteria > Pseudomonadati > Pseudomonadota > Gammaproteobacteria > Enterobacterales > Enterobacteriaceae > Enterobacter > Enterobacter sp. ECC-019. Next base: position 2,287,804 of record NZ_CP143759.1, on the reverse strand, counting down.
AGTAATGCCTGGCTGTCTGGGTCTGGATGCCATGTGGCAGCTGGTCGGCTTCTATCTGGGCTGGCTGGGCGGCGAAGGTAAAGGCCGCGCACTGGGCGTGGGCGAAGTAAAATTCACTGGCCAGGTTCTGCCTACTGCGAAGAAAGTGACCTATCGTATTCACTTCAAGCGCATCGTTAACCGCCGCCTGATTATGGGCCTGGCAGATGGCGAAGTGCTGGTAGACGGCCGTCTGATCTATAGCGCAAGCGACCTGAAAGTTGGCCTGTTCCAGGACACTTCCGCGTTCTGATTGTGCTTTTCGCACCTCCAGAAAGGCGAAACCTCCGCATTGCGGAGGTTTCTTTTTTGAAAGAGACGTTATCAGGCTATGAGTGCCCTGTCGCCGATGGCTTCTCGCCAGCCTCCAAGCCATTGTGACCTTTGATTTATCGTCTGATAAGGACACATTTCTTTAGAACGTCCAGCGATGCCGGCCTGATAACCACGTTGATGAGCCCGTTCCAGGCGATCTCGTTTCTGTCTCTTCATGCCTCGTTTCCCTCATTCTTTTGTCTGGTGGAAAGAAAACAGTGTCTGCACTAAATGCACAGGCACAGATAACGAATACCCCGAATTAGTCGCAGCGTCAATGTTCAAAATTCATACGGGTGTCATATTTGTGAGCTACCTGGAAGTTCATTTGTACAAAAATTGTGACGTGGCACAAGTAACAATCTGAAGTGAAAACGAAAAAAAAACCGCAATCAGCGACAGGCCAACTGCGGTTTTTGATGATGAATTTTACTTATGGCAGCCGGGAAATTTCTCTCGCGATGCTGGCCGACTCCTGTGCCCAACCCTGAGCCAGGACTTTCACCATTTCATCATAGCCATCTTTCTGCTGCTTCAGCTCCAGATGAAAAGGACGCTTGATGAGTTGCCCCTGATGATTCAGCAACCACTCTCCGCTGATCACCACCGCACCGTCATAACGGCCGTGGAAGCCTGTTACCGTGACGTTCAGCGTATCCTGATCGTTACCCAGCGGCTGCGACGCGACAACCCAACCCGGAAGCTGGCTGCCCAGATTGGCCACCAGCGTATTGCGCAGCTGCTGATCCAGCGGGCTGGCCCACAGGTTGTTCGTCGCAATCACGTATTTAACGTCGCTCGTCTGATAGACCACGCCGTTTCCTGCCAGATAATCCGGCACCGCAACCTGTTCAACCCACAGCTGACGGTTTCCCTGGCTAGCCGTGCTTTGCCCACCGCTGTGGGTAGCCACAGGCAGCTGATAGTAACTTTTATTATCTACCCCTGAACTGCACGCCGTTAACAGCAGAGCACCAACCATCAATAGCCACTTTTTCATTCTTTTGCCCTCTTCGGCTCAGGATCCTTTTTATCTTTCGCTTCGAACACCAGCGCATTGCTCTTCTCGTTGAGCGTTTTCAGCACCGGCTGTAGTTCACGTAAGACCTGATCAAGACGCTGCATATCTGCCACCATCTTGTTGTAGGCCGCTGAACCCGGCTGGAAGCCCTGCATACTGCGGTTCAGCTCACGCAGCGTTTTCTGCATGTCCTGCGGCAACTGCTGCATGCTCTGGCTCGCCGTGATCTTGTTAATGTTATCCAGCGTGGTTTGCAGGCGACGCATCGTTGCCTGGCTTTCGCTCAGAGAGTTCGTCGCCGCTTCAATCATCGGATTCAGTGGCAGATTGTTGATCTTATCCAGCGTCTCCATCAGACGCTGCTGGATCTGCGCCAGGCCGCTGCTCACCGTTGGGATGATCTTGTAGCCACCGAATTCACGAATACCGGTAATCGGCGGTGCTTTCGGGTAGAAGTCCATATCCACATACAGCGCACCGGTCACCAGGTTACCCGTCTTCAATGACCCGCGCAGACCGCGTTCCATCAGTTGACTGATATGGGCGGCAATATCCTGATTCTCGCCAATCTGATTGATCAGGCGTTCTGGTTCAATACGAATCAGCACCGGAATGCGGTAATCATCATCCAACACCTGCTGCAGGCCAGGCACAAAGAACGGAACTTGCCCAACCGTACCGAGACGAATGCCGCGGAACTCAACAGGCGCCCCCGGTTGCAGACCACGAACGGAGTCTTTAAAGAACATCAGGAAGTCAACGTGATCGGTGTAGAGAGCATCCTGAATGCTTTTTTGATCGTCGAACAGGCGGAAAGCGGTGTTCTCCGCCACTGGCTGCCCAAGGTCCAGCCCTTCCGGTACGTCAAAACTCACGCCGCCGCCAAAGAGGGTTGTCAGCGAGCCCATTTCAACACGCATCCCCGCCGAGGTCAGATCCACCGCGATGCCACTGTCTTTCCAGAAACGGACGTTACTGGTGACCAGACGATCGTTAGGCGCATTGATGAAGAGCTGATAGCTGATGGCTCTTTTCTGAGGATCGAACGTACTTTTCTCTACCGACCCTACGCGATAGCCGCGGAACAGCACCGGGTCGCCCGCCGTGAGCTGGCCCGCTTTTTTGCTGTCGAGGATCACGCGGATACCTTTTGCATCAGGCGGTGCAAGCGGCGGTGAATCCAGAAGCTGGTACTGCGCCGGCTGGTTGCCTTTTGCGCCCGGCTGCAGTTCGATGTAAGCCCCTGAGAGCAGGGTCCCTAAGCCGCTGATCCCTTCGCGCCCCACCTGCGGTTTAACCACCCAGAAAACGGAATCGCCATGCAGCAGTTTTTCCATGCCGGCATTAAGGCGCGCCTTAATCTCCACATGGGTTAAATCGTCGGTCAGGGTTGCGCTTTCGACCACGCCTACGTCCACGCTACGGCTTTTGATGGTCGTTTTACCGCCCTCAATCCCCTCGGCATTGGTGGTTATCAGCGTGACTTCCGGTCCCTGATGGCTGTAATGATAAAACAGGATCCATGCACCGATCAGCGCGGTCACGATGGGAAAAATCCACACCGGCGACCAGTTTTTGACCTTCTGCACTTTCGCCTCTCCACTCTTATTTTCCATGCTCTTACTCTTCCTCATGGCTTGATTCAGGCTCACGATCCCACGATAAACGAGGGTCGAAGGTCATGGCCGCAAACATGGTCATAATCACAACCAGTGCAAACATTAAAGCCCCCATCGCGGGATAAATACTCATCAAACCGCCCATCCGCACCAGTGCAGAGAGAACGGCGATGACAAACACGTCGATCATTGACCAGCGTCCGACAAACTCGACCACTTCATAAATCAGGTGCATGCGTTCGCTGTCGCGTTTCCCATGTCCTTTCGCATCCCAGCAGAGCCAGGCGATGGCGATCATTTTTAAAGTTGGCACCATAATACTGGCGATAAAAATGACCCCGGCGACCGGATAAGAACCTTCGCCCCACAGCAGTACCACCCCGGCCAGGATCGTCGAAGGCATTTTGTCACCGAGCAAATCGGTGATCATAATCGGCAGAATATTGGCCGGCAGATACAGCATGATGGACGTGACCAGCAGCGCCATCGTCCACTGCAGACTATTTTTACGGCGTACGTGACCTTTTGTTTCGCAGCGCGGACAAACGTCGAGATCGGCGGGCAGTACGGCGGTGCAGCATGGGCAAGAACGCAGCCCCTGGCGAATACCGGGCACGCCGACCTTCACCGTCTGCGCAAGCGTCGGTGCCGGGGCGATGTCATCCCACGCCCAGCGCCTGTCCACGCACTGGAATGCGCGCAGCTGCAGGACGCAGTACAGGCACCACGGAATGAAGCTGCTGCCGATCCCCACATCACCATAGGCCATCAGCTTCACGAAACTGACCAGAATGCCCGCCAGAAAGATCTCGGCCATGCCCCAACTTTTGAGCTGAAAAAGGATACGCGCAAGCCGGATTTTCAGCGATACCGGCATTCTGACGCGGTTCACCAGCAAAAGGATGACGACCAGACACAACGCCGGGACTATCTGGACAAACAGGAGAAAAAAGGTGCCGAGGCTGGCGTAATCTTCCGAGAACATCACGCCCGGGATTTCAAGCAAATCCACCTGGCTGGTTATCCCTCCCACCTTCATATAGATGAAGGGGAAGAGATTGGAGAGCAGCAGCATGAACAGTGCTGCCAGAGCGTAAGCAGTGGGACGCTGCCGCGGCGCGTCCCACTCGGTTGTCAACGTCGCACCGCAACGTGGACACAGGGCTTTATGTCCGTGACCAAGCTCTGGCAACGCCACGAGCATATCGCATTGCGAGCATAAAATATGCCTGTCGGCATGGTGCTGGTCACACATATGTTATCCCTGTTTATGCGCCGTTCTTCAGAGACTCAAGGTACTCCCAGCGCTCAAATGCTTCTTCCAGGGCTTTTTCAGCCGCGGACAGTTCAGCCAGTACTTTCTGAGTATAGTCATGCGATTGGCTAAAGAATGACGCATCAGCAACCTGTTTTTGCAGATCCTCAAGCGCAGCCTCCAGTTCTTCCAGACGCTGGGGTAGCCCCTCCAGTTCGCGCTGCAGGTTATAACTTAGTTTAGCCGAGGTTTTCTTGACAGTTTCTGCTTTTGTTACAGCAGGTTCAGAACTTGTTTTGGACTTTGACTGTTTCTGCGCCAAAGACTGCGATTGCTGCCCTTTTGCATCATGATAACCGCCTACGTATTGTCCAATTCGCCCTTCACCTTCGAAGATCCAGCACTCGGTCACGGTGTTATCAACGAACTGACGATCGTGGCTGACCAGCATCACGGTGCCCTGATAACCATCAATCAGTTCTTCGAGCAATTCCAGCGTTTCGACATCCAGGTCGTTCGTTGGTTCATCGAGAATCAACAGGTTACTTGGTTTCAGGAACAAACGCGCCAGCAGCAGACGATTACGCTCCCCGCCAGATAACGCACGCACCGGGGTCATTGCACGTTTCGGATGGAACAGGAAGTCCTGCAGATAGCCCAGTACGTGACGTGGTTTACCATTAACCATCACCTCTTGCTTACCTTCAGCAAGGTTATCCATCACCGTTCTGTCTGGGTCCAGCTCTGCACGGTGCTGGTCGAAATAGGCGACTTCCAGCTTAGTCCCGCAGTGAACACGGCCGCTGTCAGCCTGCAACTGACCGAGCATCAGCTTGAGTAACGTGGTTTTGCCGCAGCCGTTCGGGCCAATGAGAGCAATTTTATCGCCACGCTGCACCTGAGCGGAGAAGTCTTTCACCAGAACTTTTCCATCAACCTGGTAATCGACATTTTCCATTTCAAAGACAATCTTACCGGAGCGGGATGCCTCTTCGACCTGCATCTTCGCACTCCCCATAACTTCTCGGCGAGCGCTGCGCTCGTTACGCATCGCCTTCAGGGCACGCACGCGGCCTTCGTTACGGGTACGGCGGGCTTTGATACCCTGACGGATCCAGACCTCTTCCTGTGCCAGCTTGCGGTCAAACTCCGCATTTTGCAGCTCTTCCACGCGCAGGTTTTCTTCTTTTTCCAGCAGATAGGTATCGTAATCGCCAGGATAGGTCACCAGCTTGCCGCGATCGAGATCGACAATACGCGTTGCCATATTGCGGATAAACGAACGGTCGTGTGAAATGAAAATAATGGTGCCGTTAAAGGTCTTCAGGAATCCTTCAAGCCAGTCAATCGCTTCGATATCCAGGTGGTTGGTCGGTTCATCCAGCAACAGCACTTTCGGGCCGCTGACCAGCGCACGCCCAAGCGCCGCTTTACGCAGCCAGCCGCCGGAAAGCGCCGACAGCTCCATATCCGCATCCAGACCTAACTGATCCAGCACTTCCGTAATACGGCTTTCAAGCTGCCACAGACCGTGATGATCCAGAAGCTCCTGCAGGCGTGCCATCTCATTGAGATTTTTTTCACTGGGGTCGGTCATCACAAGATGTGAAATTTCGTGATAGCCCTTCAGGTATTCAGCCTGCTCAGAAATCCCTTCTGCAACGAAATCATAAACGGTACCCGCCACGTTACGAGGTGGGTCCTGCTGCAGTCGGGAAACAATCAGATCCTGTTCGTAAACGATACGGCCATCATCCAGGCCCTGTTCACGATTGAGGATTTTCATCAGCGTGGATTTACCCGCGCCGTTACGGCCTACAAGACAGACGCGTTCGTTGTCTTCAATATGCAGTTCAGTATCATCGAGAAGTGGCGCATCGCTAAAAGAGAGCCACGCGCCGTGCATGCTAATTAATGACATTTATTTTTCCTTTCAGACCGCGGTAATCAACCAGCAGTTATGAATTTGACGGTTACGGGCAAAGTCCTGAGACAGCGTTTTTTGGCTGATTTCTTGTGCTTTCAGTCCCAGGGCTGCTAAACCGTCATGATCCATACGGAAGCCGCGTTTGTTGTTCGAGAACATAATGGTGCCGCCCTTGCGCAGCAGGCGCTTCAGGTCGGTCATCAGGCGCAGGTGATCGCGCTGTACGTCAAAACTATCTTCCATACGCTTGGAGTTGGAGAAGGTCGGCGGATCGATAAAGATCAGATCGAACTGCTCGTCAGTATCACGTAGCCAGCCCAGCACGTCGGCCTGCATCAATCGGTGCTGACGTCCGGTTAAACCGTTAAGACGCAGGTTGCGCTCCGCCCATTCCAGATAGGTACGGGACATATCCACCGTGGTGGTGCTCCGCGCGCCGCCCAGACCCGCATGCACGCTCGCGCTGCCGGTATAGGAGAACAGGTTGAGGAAATCTTTGCCCTTGCTCATCTGGCCCAGCATGCGACGGGCGATACGGTGGTCAAGGAACAGGCCGGTATCCAGATAGTCGGTCAGGTTTACCCACAGGCGGGCGTTGTATTCGCCCACTTCGATGAAGTCGCCCTTCTCATTCATCTTCTGGTACTGGTTTTTCCCTTTCTGGCGCTCGCGGGTTTTCAGCACCAGTTTGTTCGGCGTGATGCCGAGCACGGCGATGGTGGCCGCAATGACGTCCAGCATGCGCTGACGCGCTTTTTGCGCATCGATGGTTTTCGGTGGAGCATATTCCTGAATCACCACCCAGTCCGCGTAGCGGTCAACCGCCACGTTGTACTCCGGCAGGTCGGCGTCGTACAGGCGGTAGCATTCAATCCCTTCCTGCTTCGCCCACTTCTCATATTTCTTCAGGTTCTTGCGCAAGCGGTTGGCGTAATCTTCCGCCACGCCGGATGGCTTGCTGTCCGCCGCTTTCTCCGCCAGATGGTAGTTCTTCTGCACGCAGTCCAGCGGGCCGTTTTTCGCCTTAAACTGGCGATCGGCACGCAGCTGCAGGCAGCTCAGCAGCTCCGGTGAGGCGCTAAACAGAGACAGGTTCCAGCCGCCGAAGTGGTCCTTCATATTGCGGCCCAGCAGGCTGTGCAGGGCAATCAGCGCCGGTTCGCTGTCCAGACGCTCACCGTATGGCGGGTTGCTGATCACGGTACCGTACGGGCCTTTTGGCAGCGGGTTGGTCAGATTCGCCACGTCTTTCACTTCGAAGGTGACCAGCTCGCCGATACCGGCGCGACGGGCGTTGCTGCGCGCGCGTTCAATGACGCGCGGGTCGCTGTCCGAACCGTAGAAGTGGGAGGTGTACTCCGCCAGACCTTTGCGCGCGCGGGTCTGCGCGTCGTCTTTGACCTCTTTCCAGATCGCTTCGTCGTGCTGTGCCCAGCCTTTAAAGCCCCAGTGACCGCGATGCAGACCCGGCGCGCGGTCGGTTGCCAGCATGGCCGCTTCAATCAGCAACGTACCGGAACCACACATCGGATCGAGCAGCGGCGTGCCCGGCTGCCAGCCGGAGCGCATTACGATGGCGGCAGCCAGCGTTTCTTTAATTGGCGCCATACCGGTACGATCGCGGTAGCCGCGCAGGTGCAGACCTGCGCCACTCAGATCGAGAGAAATACTCGCCGTGTCACCGTTCAGCCAGACGTTAATACGCAGATCCGGATTTTCGCGATCGACGTTTGGACGTTCCTTATTTTTACGCGTGAAGCAGTCCACTATGGCGTCTTTTACGCGCAGGGCACCGTACTGGCTGTTGCGGATCTCGTCGTTCACGCCGTTGAAATGCACCGCAAAGGTGGCGTTTGGCGTGAAGATCTCTGTCCAGTCGATCATCTGTACGCCGGTATAGAGGTCCAGGTCGCTATAGACCTTGCACTCCTTCATCGGCAGCATGATGCGCGACGCCAGACGGCTCCACATCAGGCTCTGGTAAATAAGCCGCGTGTCGCCCTCAAAATGGACACCACCCTGAACCACCTGGCACTCTTGTGCGCCCAGGCTTTCCAGTTCAGTTTTTAACAGCTCTTCCAGCCCACGGGCCGTACTGGCAAACAGAGAATTCATATCGTCACTTTTACTCTTAGAAAATTGTCGCGCATTATAGCTAATATGGCGTGTATGTCATAAAGTTGAAGGCTTATTTTCATTTGTGGGAGTGTGCAGTGGCGACGTTATCCAGGCTTTTTATTCATCCGGTGAAATCCATGCGCGGTATCGGCGTCTCTCACGCGCTGGCCGACATGAGCGGATTCGCCTTCGATCGTATTTTTATGGTCACCGAGCCCGACGGCACGTTCATTACCGCACGCCAGTTCCCGCAGATGGTTCGCTTTACCCCTTCCCCGCTTCATGACGGTTTGCACCTGACCGCGCCGGACGGCTCCAGTGCGGTCATTCGCTTTGCTGATTTTGCGCCTGTCGATGCGCCAACGGAAGTGTGGGGCAATCATTTTACCGCGCGCATCGCCCCGGATGAAATTAACCGCTGGCTGAGCGGTTTCTTCTCCCGCGACGTTCAGTTGCGCTGGGTTGGGCCTGAACCGACGCGTCGCGTAAAGCGCCATGACACCGTCCCCCTCTCCTTCGCCGATGGTTTCCCGTTCCTGTTGACTAACGAAGCCTCGCTGCGTGATTTACAAGGCCGCTGCAAGGCCAGCGTTCAGATGGAGCAGTTCCGTCCGAACCTGGTGGTGACGGGTGCCGACGCCTGGGACGAAGACACCTGGAAGGTGATCCGCATCGGCAGCGTCATCTTTGACGTGGTTAAGCCATGCAGTCGCTGCATTTTCACCACGGTGAGTCCTGAGAAAGGCCAGAAGCACCCTTCCGGTGAACCGCTGAAGACGCTGCAGTCGTTCCGCACCGCGCAGGACAACGGCGATGTGGATTTTGGCCAGAACCTAATCCCGCGCTCCAGCGGCGCAATCCGCGTCGGTGATGAGGTAGAGATCCTTGCCCGAGGGCCTGCAAGAGTGTACGGCTCAGGTCAGGAAGAAGAAATGGTCGACGTTGTGACAAATGTCACTTCTGCGGTAGATATTCACTGGCAGGGCAACGTCATCCGTGGCAACAACCAGCAGGTATTACTGGAGCAACTGGAGCAGGCAGGTATTCGCGTACCCTATTCCTGTCGCGCAGGCATTTGCGGATGCTGCCGCATCAAGCTGGTGGATGGAGAGGTCAGTGCGCTGAAAAAATCGGCAATTGGAAATGACGGCACAATTCTGTGCTGTAGCTGCATACCGAAAACGTCCGTACAGCTGGAAGCTTAAACCGCCTGTTCGAGGCTGAAGGAATCTACGCGCAGCTGAGGCTTCAGCCTGTCGTTCATCACTTTAATGGCATCGCCAAGCTGCATCGTCCGCCCGGCAATAGTTACGCCGGGCTGCGCCAGCAGGCAGAGCGCAGCATTTTCGCCAGGCTCAACCACCAGCAGGCTTACCTCTTCTGCTGTATCGCTCAGATTTACGCTGGCCGCGTCACCCGTTGCCGGGGCCCAGCTCATACCATGCGCAAGAAAATGCCAGCTTTTTGGCATTTGCGGTTTCAGGAAGCGGATAGCCACCAGCGCATTTAATACCAGCTCGGCACGCTGCTCTTTCGAGAGCACCAGATCGCGGCATTTTTCTTCAAAAGAGAAATAGAGCGCCGCATCGTCAACGCAAAAGCCCGACGGGGAAAACGCGTCCGGGGTTAACATTCGGCGGGCAAAACGAGAACGAAACAACATGCCATTAGCTAAATCGAGCATCATTCGATCATGCTCGTCGCAAAAATACCAGCGCCAGTTATCGTCAGGTTTAATTCGCATGTGTCTCTCCCGTCCCCAAACGTCCTGTACTAAAAATGTCCTGATCGCCGCTTCGTTTATAACACCATTAATAAAAGACTATAATGTATAAATAAGCAACAGTGACGGAATATAAAACAACCAGGGCTGGAAATAAAGCCCTGGTTGTCTGATTATGAGAAAAGATTAGATATGAGTAACGATTTCTTTAATCAGCGGTGGTCCTTTAAAAATAAAGCCGGAATAGATTTGCACCAGTGACGCACCCGCCGCCATCTTCTCGCGCGCAGCAATCACTGAGTCAATGCCACCGACGCCAATAATCGGCAGACGTCCTTTTAATTCCGCAGACAGGGCGCGAATAATTTCGGTGCTTTTTAATTGTACCGGACGTCCACTTAACCCACCCGCTTCGTCACAGTTTTTCATTCCCTGCACGAGAGAGCGATCGAGTGTGGTATTGGTTGCAATCACACCATCAATATTATGACGAACTAAACTGTCGGCAACCTGGATCAATTCTTCGGCAGAAAGATCCGGGGCGATCTTAACCGCGACCGGAACATATTTATGGTGGATCGTCTGGAGTTCATTTTGCTTATTTTTAATGGCACTCAGAAGATCGTCCAGCGCTTCGCCATATTGTAAGGAGCGTAGCCCCGGGGTATTGGGTGAAGAAATATTCACCGCAATATAACCGGCATAGGCGTAGACTTTTTCCATACAAATCAGATAGTCATCTTTACCCTGCTCTACCGGCGTGTCTTTATTTTTGCCGATATTAATACCTAATATCCCGTCAAAATGGGCTTTTTTTACGTTCTCAACAAGGTGATCAACACCGAGGTTATTAAAGCCCATGCGGTTGATCAGCCCTTCGGCTTCAACCAGGCGGAACAGGCGCGGCTTGTCATTTCCCGGCTGCGGGCGCGGCGTGACGGTACCGATTTCAATGGAGCCAAAGCCCATCGCGCCCAGGGCATCAATGCACTCGCCATTTTTGTCCAGACCCGCCGCCAGACCCAGCGGATTTTTAAAGGTCAGACCCATGCACTGCACAGGTTTTTCCGGCACATTCTGACGCACCAGAGCGGCCAGCGGCGTTCCGGTAATACGACGTAATTGCTGCATTGTAAATTCATGAGCGCGCTCAGGGTCGAGCTGGAAAAGGGCTTTACGAACGAAGGGGTAGTACATGAACTCTCCTGGATTCCCGGTGTGCAAACCGGGAGGGGATTATGGGCGATCCACACGCGAAAGGGAATTGACCTGCGGCAAAAAATCAGCGTAAAACGCAATCGTTTACCTCCCTGTCTATTTCTTATGCACTTTTTCGCATTTTAATTGCAGATAAATCATTTAGTGGAATAACCGCGCGGTGTCACACTCCTGAAAATTGTTATGAATGTTAGATAAAAGCAAACAATTGGTTATAAGGAGGAAGTATGCGCGTCATTACCCTGGCCGGAAGTCCACGATTCCCTTCGCGCTCCAGCGCCCTGCTGGAATATGCCCGCGAAAAACTCAATGCCCTGGATGTGGAAGTGTGCCACTGGAACCTGCATAACTTCGAACCTGAAGATCTGCTCTATGCACGTTTTGACAGCCCTGCGCTTAAAACGCTCATTGAGCAGCTTAAAGGGGCCGACGGCTTAATTGTGGCAACGCCCATTTATAAAGCCTCTTTTTCCGGGGCGCTGAAAACCCTGCTCGATCTGCTTCCGGAACGCGCTCTCGACGGCAAAGTCGTGCTGCCGCTGGCAACGGGCGGTACGGTTGCCCATTTACTGGCCGTGGATTATGCCCTGAAGCCGGTGCTGAACGCGTTGAAAGCGCAGGAGATCCTCCACGGCGTTTTCGCAGATGACTCCCAGGTTATCGATTACCAACATAAACCTCATTTTACGCCGAACCTGCAAACCCGCCTCGATACTGCCCTCGAAACCTTCTGGCATGCTCTGCACCGCAGGGATATCCAGGCGCCGGCGTTTGGTCAGCCTCAAGGAGTCGCACATGTTTAAAACATTAACCCGCATCGGCCTGGCTGGTTTGATGGCGCTTACCTCGCTGGCCCATGCCGCAGAAAAGGCTCCGGAAAGTTTACGCATTGGCTATCAGAAAGGCAGCGTCAGTATGGTGCTGGCGAAAAGCCACCAGCTTCTGGAAAAACGCTTCCCGGACACCAAATTCTCCTGGGTGGAGTTCCCGGCTGGCCCGCAGATGCTGGAAGCGCTGAACGTTGGCAGTATCGATCTCGGCAGCACGGGTGACATTCCGCCGATATTCGCCCAGGCGGCGGGAGCGGACCTCGTCTATGTTGGCGTTGAGCCGCCCAAACCGAAGGCCGAAGTGATTCTGGTGCCTGAAAACAGCGACATTAAAAGCGTCGCCGATCTTAAAGGGCATAAAGTTGCTTTCCAGAAAGGTTCCAGCTCACACAACCTGCTGCTGCGTGCCCTGCAAGAAGCCGGGCTCAAATTCACTGACATTCAACCTGTTTACCTGACGCCTGCCGACGCGCGCGCCGCGTTCCAGCAGAAGAACGTTGATGCCTGGGCCATCTGGGATCCGTACTACTCCGCCGCATTACTGCAGGGCGGCGTTCGCGTACTGAAAGACGGCACCACGCTGAAACAGACCGGCTCGTTCTATCTGGCCGCGCGTCCTTATGCGGAAAAGAACGGCGCATTTATTCAGGGCGTACTGGATACCTTTACCCAAGCCGATGCGCTAACCCAGACCCAGCGCCAGGAGAGCATTGCCCTGCTGGCGAAAACCATGGGCTTACCTGAGCCGGTGATTGCGAGCTATCTCAACCACCGTCCGCCGACCACCATTACGCCTGTGGACGCGCACGTCGCCGCACTGCAGCAACAAACGGCTGACCTCTTCTATCAAAACCACCTGGTACCAAAACAGGTCACTATTCGCGAACGCATCTGGCAGCCCGCAGGCAAAGAAGGAGCTAAATCATGAGTCTGAATCTTTTCTGGTTTTTACCCACCCACGGTGATGGACACTATCTTGGTACAGAAGAGGGCTCGCGCCCAGTTGACCACGGATACCTGCAACAGATTGCGCAGGCGGCGGACCGAATCGGTTTCACCGGGGTACTGATCCCAACCGGACGTTCATGTGAAGATGCCTGGCTGGTCGCCGCGTCAATGATCCCGGTCACCCAGCGTCTGAAGTTCCTGGTTGCGTTACGTCCGAGCGTTGTCTCCCCCACCGTGGCGGCGCGTCAGGCGGCAACGCTGGACAGACTGTCCAACGGCCGCGCCCTGTTTAACCTGGTGACGGGCAGCGATCCGCAGGAGCTAGCGGGCGATGGGGTGTTCCTCGACCATACCGAGCGCTATGAAGCCTCCGCAGAGTTCACCCGCGTCTGGCGACGCCTGCTGGAAGGTGAAACCGTCACCTTTGAAGGCAAGCATATTCACGTTCGTGACGCGAAACTCTACTTCCCGCCGGTGCAGCAGCCGTGCCCACCGCTCTATTTTGGCGGATCGTCGGATGTGGCCCAGGATCTGGCGGCTGAACAGGTCGATCTCTATCTGACCTGGGGCGAACCGCCTGAGTTAGTGAAAGAAAAAATTGCCCAGGTACGCGCTAAAGCGGCCGCCCATGGCCGTAAGGTACGCTTCGGCATTCGCCTGCATGTGATTGTGCGAGAAACCAATGAAGAAGCCTGGCAGGCCGCCGACCGCCTGATTTCCCATCTGGATGATGAAACCATCGCCAGGGCGCAAACCGCGTTTGCCAAAACCGACTCCGTCGGACAGCACCGGATGGCGTCCCTGCACAACGGCAAGCGCGAGAACCTCGAGATTAGCCCGAACCTGTGGGCAGGCGTTGGTCTGGTGCGCGGCGGTGCGGGCACGGCGCTGGTCGGCGACGGCCCGACCGTAGCCGCCCGGATTAATGAATACGCTGACCTGGGTATCGACAGCTTTATTCTCTCCGGTTATCCGCATCTGGAAGAGGCGTACAAGGTGGGCGAGCTGTTATTCCCGCATCTGGATGTCGCCATTCCGGAAATTCCGCAGCCGCAGCGGCTTCAGCTTCAGGGCGAAGCCGTGGCGAACGAGTTTATTCCACGCAAAGCCGCACAGAGCTAAGGAGTGACCATGTCTGCCACCTCACAAAAATGGCTGCTGCGCGCCGCTCCGTGGTTTTTACCCGTCGGCATTGTGGCTCTCTGGCAGCTCGCGTCGTCCACCGGCTGGCTGTCGAGCCGCATTCTGCCCTCTCCGGAGGGCGTTGTAGAAGCGTTCTGGTCGCTGAGCGTGAGCGGTGAGCTGTGGCAGCATCTGGCGATCAGCTCCTGGCGCGCCGTGATTGGGTTTTCCATCGGCGGCAGCATCGGTCTGGTTCTGGGCCTGATCAGCGGACTTTCACGCTGGGGCGAGCGGCTGCTGGATACCTCTATTCAGATGCTGCGTAACGTGCCACATCTGGCGCTGATCCCGCTGGTTATCCTGTGGTTTGGGATTGATGAGAGCGCCAAGATCTTCCTCGTGGCCCTGGGCACATTGTTCCCGATCTACATCAACACCTGGCACGGGATCCGCAATATCGACCGTGGTCTGGTGGAGATGGCGCGCAGCTACGGCTTATCGGGTTTTTCTCTCTTTATACACGTGATCCTGCCGGGCGCCCTGCCCTCCATTATGGTCGGGGTGCGTTTTGCGCTCGGCCTGATGTGGCTGACGCTGATTGTGGCGGAGACCATCTCGGCCAACTCAGGCATTGGCTACCTGGCGATGAACGCCCGCGAATTCCTGCAAACGGACGTGGTGGTGGTTGCCATCATTCTGTATGCCCTGCTCGGCAAACTCGCCGACGTCAGCGCCCAGTGGCTGGAGCGCAGCTGGCTGCGCTGGAACCCGGCCTACACCCTTCAGGAGGCGAAAGCATGAATACAGCACGACTGAATCAGGGAACACCGTTACTGCTGAACGGCGTGACCAAACGCTACGGCGAAAACACCATTCTTAACGGGCTGGATCTGCATATTCCCGCCGGACAATTTGTGGCCGTTGTTGGTCGCAGCGGCGGCGGCAAGAGTACCCTGCTACGCCTTCTGGCCGGACTGGAAGCCCCCAACGGCGGTGACATTCTGGCAGGAACGACGCCACTTTCGAATATTCAGGACGATACCCGCATGATGTTTCAGGATGCACGCCTGCTGCCGTGGAAAACGGTTATCGACAATGTCGGGCTCGGTCTGAAGGGCAACTGGCGGGATGAAGCCCGCCAGGCGCTGGCCGCCGTTGGGCTGGAAAATCGTGCGGATGAATGGCCTGCAGCCCTCTCGGGTGGGCAGAAGCAGCGCGTAGCGCTGGCGCGGGCATTGATTCACCGTCCGGGCCTGCTGTTGCTTGATGAACCGCTCGGCGCGCTCGACGCCCTGACGCGGATCGAAATGCAGGATTTGATTGGATCCCTTTGGCAGGCGCACGGCTTTACGGTACTGCTGGTGACGCATGACGTGAGCGAGGCCGTCGCGATGGCTGACCGGGTGCTGTTAATAGAGGACGGGAAAATAGGTCTGGATCTGACGGTGGATCTTCCGCGGCCTCGTCGCCTGGGCTCGGCAAGACTGGCGGAGCTGGAAGCTGAGGTGTTGGATCGGGTGATGAAGCGTGGGGGGACGGAAGTAGAACGAGTTAAGGCTAATGCCTGATGCCCTCCCACCGGCCCTCTCCCACGGCGAGAGGGAGAAAACCATATGTAGGCCCGGTAAGCGAAGCGCCACCGGGCAATTTTTTATTACGCTAAGGCTTTAGCAATCTTCTCGTACAAATCACCAGACAGGTTTTCCAACCCTTTCAGTTGCTCAAGCGCGGCACGCATCTTCGCCTGACGCTTCGCGTCGTAACGCTTCAGGCGGATCAGCGGCTCAATCAGGCGCGACGCCACTTGCGGGTTACGGCTGTTCAGCTCGGTCAGCATTTCCACCATGAACTGATAACCGCTGCCGTCTTCGGCGTGGAACGCCGCCGGGTTGCTGCTGGCAAACGCGCCAATCAGTGAACGCACGCGGTTTGGGTTGCTCAGGGTAAAGGAGCGATGCTTCAGCAGGCTGCGTACTTTGCTGAGCGCATCGGCCGCCGGGCTGGTCGCCTGCAGGATAAACCACTTGTCCATCACCAGGCCATCCTGATGCCACTTGTCGTCGTACTCCTGCATCAGCGCATCGCGGCACGGCAGTTCGGCGGCAACGCTTGCACCCAGCGCGGCCAGCGCGTCGGTCATGTTATCCGCTTCGTGATACTGCTTGCTCACCAGGGTGTTCGCCAGCCCGGTTTCACCAAACGCCAGATAGCGCAGGCAGGTATTGCGCAGAGAACGTTTACCAATGTCCGCGTGCTCAACGCGATAAGCGTCGAGCTTATTGGCGTTATAAATGGCCAGGAACTCATCGGCCAGTTCTGCAGCCAGCGTACGGGTCAGCGCTTCACGCACTGCCACGATGGCAATCGGGTCGATGATATCAAACAACTCGGCGATTTCAGTCGCTGACGGCAGGGTCAGAATTTCAGCAGCCAGCGCCGGGTCAATCTTCTCATCCAGCAGGATCGCGCGGAACGCGTCAGCCACATGGACAGGCAGCGACAGCGGCTGGCCCTGCTGATGACGGTTTACGTTGAGCTTAATGTAGGTCGCCAGCAGGCTTTGTGCCGCATCCCAGCGGGAGAAGTCGTTACGCGCGTGACGCATCAGGAACGTCAGTTGCTGATCGCTCCACTTGTATTCGAGCTTCACCGGCGCGGAGAATTCGCACAGCAGCGCAGGCACCGGCTGGAAGTAGACGTTATCGAAGATAAAGGTCTGCTCGGCCTGGGTCACGTTCAGCACGTGGTGTACCGGGTGGCCGCCCTTCTGCAGTGGGATAACTTTGCCTTCGTTATCGTATAGCTCAATGCTGAACGGAATATGCAGTGGATATTTCTCTTCCTGCTCCGCCGTCGGCGGCGTGCGCTGGCTGATGGTCAGGGTGTACTGCTCGGTTTCCGGGTTGTAATCATCTTTGACGGTGACAACTGGCGTACCAGCCTGGCTGTACCAGCGGCGGAAGTGAGAGAGATCGACGTTAGAGGCATCTTCCATCGCCTGCACAAAATCGTCGCAGGTGGCCGCACTGCCGTCATGACGCTCGAAGTACAGCTGCATCCCTTTCTGGAAGTTCTCCTCTCCCAGCAGGGTGTGGATCATGCGGATAATTTCAGCGCCCTTCTCGTACACCGTCAGAGTGTAGAAGTTGTTCATCTCGATGACTTTATCCGGGCGGATCGGGTGCGCCATTGGACTGGCATCTTCCGCAAACTGCAGACCACGCATGGTGCGCACGTTGTTGATGCGGTTCACCGCGCGTGAACCCAGATCGGAGCTGAACTCCTGATCGCGGAAGACGGTCAGGCCCTCTTTCAGGCTCAGCTGGAACCAGTCGCGGCAGGTGACGCGGTTACCGGTCCAGTTGTGGAAATATTCGTGGCCGATGACGCGTTCGATATCGAGGTAGTCTTTATCCGTTGCGGTATCGGTACGCGCCAGCACGTATTTGGAGTTAAAGACGTTAAGGCCTTTATTCTCCATTGCGCCCATGTTGAAGAAATCGACGGCGACGATCATATAGATGTCGAGGTCATATTCGAGGCCGAAGCGCTCTTCGTCCCACTTCATGGAGTTGATGAGGGAGGTCATAGCCCACGGCGCACGGTCAAGGTTGCCGCGGTCAACAAACAGCTCCAGCGCCACTTCGCGGCCTGAGCGCGTTTTGAAGGTGTCGCGCAGTACGTCGAAGTCCCCCGCCACCAGCGCAAACAGGTAGCACGGTTTCGGGAAGGGATCCTGCCACTGCACCCAGTGACGGCCATTCTCCAGCTCACCTTCGCCTACGCGGTTACCGTTGGAGAGCAGGAAGGGATACAGGGTTTTATCGGCGATGATTTTGGTGGTGAAGCGCGCCAGGACGTCCGGGCGGTCGAGATACCACGTAATGTGGCGGAACCCTTCCGCTTCACACTGGGTACACAGCGCCACGCCTGACTGGTAAAGCCCTTCCAGCGCGGTGTTGGCGGCAGGGCTGATTTCATTCACGATGCGTAGCGTAAACTGTTCCGGCAGGTTGTCGATGACCAGCTGGTTGTTTTCTTCTTTATAGTCTGACCAGGCTTCATCATTAATGTGCAGGGAGACCAGCGTCAGGTCTTCACCATCCAGACGCAGCGGCACCGCAGTTGCGCTGTGGCGCGTCACCTGGCTCACCGCCGTGACAACGGTTTTAGTGGCATCCAGGTCAAAAGTCAGATCGATTTCGCTAATCAGGTAATCCGGCGCACGGTAGTCGTGGCGGTATTTGGCTTGTGGCTGTTGTGTCATAGAAAACCTTATGCATCGTTTGTCGAGTAACGTTTCAATATATTCCTGTTGCGCAAAACGCGCTATGCAGAATGTTCATCTTTTCAGGTACAAAACCTTTTTTTGCTACATTTGTATAACACGGGGCACAAAATGCCCTCGACCATAAAACGCGCTTATGTTGTGATCGGGGTTCAATAAATCACTAAACAAGGTATACTCCGGAGTTGTTTATTGTACTAAACGCTCCTGTGAGAGGATGCTACTGCGCACCTATGACTCAATTCGCTTCTCCAGTTCTGCATACGTTGCTGGATACCGACGCGTATAAACTGCATATGCAGCAAGCCGTTTTCCACCATTACTATGACGTTCATGTCGCGGCGGAATTCCGCTGTCGTGGCGACGACTTGCTGGGTATCTACGCAGACGCCATTCGTGAACAGGTCAATGCTATGCAGCATCTGACGCTGCAGGACGAGGAATATCAGTGGCTTTCTGGCCTGCCTTTCTTCAAAGCCGACTACCTGAACTGGCTGCGCGATTTCCGCTATAAGCCGGAGCAGGTCACCGTGCTTAACGATAACGGCAAGCTGGATATTCGCCTTGAAGGTCCGTGGCGGGAAGTGATCATGTGGGAAGTGCCGCTTCTGGCAGTGATCAGTGAACTGGCTCACCGCTACCGTTCGCCGGAAACGGGCATCGAGCAGGCGGTCGCCGCGCTGGAAAATAAACTCGCAGCCTTCTCCACGCTGACCGAGGGGCTGGACATGTCCCGCTTCCGCCTGATGGATTTTGGCACCCGCCGCCGTTTCTCGCGTGAGGTTCAGGAAGCCATCGTTAAACGTCTGCAGCAGGAGTCGTGGTTCGTGGGCACCAGTAACTACGATCTGGCGCGCCGCCTCAGCCTGACGCCGATGGGCACCCAGGCACACGAGTGGTTCCAGGCGCATCAGCAGATAAGCCCCGACCTGGCTAACAGCCAGCGCGCGGCACTGGCTGCATGGCTTGAGGAGTACCCGAATCAACTCGGGATCGCCCTCACCGACTGTATTACGATGGATGCCTTCCTGCGCGACTTTGGTCCCGAGTTCGCTGAGCGTTACCAGGGGTTACGCCACGACTCCGGGGATCCGGTTGAATGGGGCGAGAAAGCCATTGCACATTACGAGAAACTTGGCATTGATCCGATGAGCAAGGTGTTGGTCTTCTCGGATAATCTCGACCTGGCGAAAGCGGTCGAACTCTATCGCCATTTCAACACCCGGGTGAACCTGAGTTTCGGGATCGGTACCCGTCTGACCTGCGATATTCCTCAGGTAAAACCTCTGAATATCGTCATCAAACTGGTGGAATGTAACGGCAAACCGGTGGCAAAACTCTCCGACAGCCCGGGTAAAACCATCTGCCATGACAAAGCGTTTGTCCGCGCATTGCGCAAAGCGTTCGATCTTCCCCAGATCAAAAAAGCCAGTTAAGCGCTTACGGGAGCCTTCATGGCTCCCCTCTTCTTATTTATTTCCTAATTCTTCTCTTTTGACTGCGAAATTTACTTGTCTGATAGCAGATGGCAGGTAACATAGATATCCCCCCATAAGGGTGGACAAGTGTTTATTTTTTCCGACTATTAACAGAGAGAATATTATGAGCGTTGTGCCTGTAGCCGACGTACTCCAGGGCCGTGTCGCCGTTGACCAACAGGTCACCGTGCGCGGATGGGTGCGTACCCGCCGAGATTCTAAAGCTGGCATCTCCTTCCTTGCCGTCTATGACGGTTCCTGCTTTGATCCTGTACAGGCCGTCATTAATAATTCTCTGCCCAATTACAATGATGACGTTCTGCGCCTGACTACGGGTTGCTCCGTCATTGTTACCGGCTTGGTTGTGGCATCACCGGGCCAGGGCCAGAGCTTCGAAATTCAGGCCTCTGCCATTGAAGTCACCGGCTGGGTTGAAGATCCGGACACCTATCCGATGGCGGCAAAACGTCACAGCATCGAATATCTGCGTGAAGTCGCCCACCTGCGTCCGCGTACCAACCTGATTGGTGCGGTGGCGCGCGTGCGTCATACGCTGGCGCAGGCGCTGCATCGTTTCTTCGACGAGCAGGGTTACTTCTGGGTGTCTACCCCGCTGA
This sequence comes from Enterobacter sp. ECC-019, assembly GCF_043974075.1. NCBI lineage: Bacteria > Pseudomonadati > Pseudomonadota > Gammaproteobacteria > Enterobacterales > Enterobacteriaceae > Enterobacter > Enterobacter sp. ECC-019. The sequence continues at coordinate 2,267,286 of NZ_CP143759.1, read as the reverse complement.
TCACCGCGTCCGATACGGAAGGCGCGGGTGAGATGTTCCGCGTCTCGACGCTGGACATGGAAAACCTGCCGCGCACGCCTGAAGGTAAAGTGGACTATGACAAAGACTTCTTTGGTAAAGAAGCTTTCCTGACGGTATCCGGTCAGCTCAACGGCGAAACGTACGCCTGTGCGCTGTCTAAGATCTACACCTTTGGCCCAACCTTCCGTGCCGAAAACTCCAACACCAGCCGTCACCTGGCGGAATTCTGGATGCTGGAGCCTGAAGTGGCCTTCGCCGACCTTGACGATGTTGCGGGTCTGGCGGAAGCGATGCTGAAGTATGTGTTCAAAGCGGTGCTGGAAGAGCGTCCTGACGACATGAAATTCTTCGCAGAACGCGTAGACAGCGATGCTGTGGCGCGTCTGGAGCGTTTCGTCTCTGCCGACTTTGCGCAGGTGGACTATACAGACGCGGTGGCGATCCTCGAGAAATGCGGTGAGACGTTCGAGAACCCGGTTTACTGGGGCGTTGACCTGGCGTCTGAACACGAACGCTACCTGGCTGAGAAGCATTTCAAAGCGCCGGTTGTCGTTAAAAACTACCCGAAAGACATTAAGGCCTTCTATATGCGCCTTAACGAAGACGGTAAAACCGTGGCAGCGATGGACGTCCTGGCGCCGGGCATTGGTGAAATCATCGGCGGCTCTCAGCGTGAAGAGCGTCTTGACGTGCTGGACGCGCGTATGGAAGAGATGGGGCTCAACCCAGCTGACTACAGCTGGTACCGCGATCTGCGTCGTTACGGTACTGTACCGCACGCCGGTTTTGGTCTGGGCTTCGAGCGTCTGATTGCCTACGTTACCGGTGTTCAGAACGTACGTGACGTGATTCCTTTCCCACGCACTCCGCGTAACGCCAGCTTCTAATTGGTACAAGACTAAAATGGCCAGCCTATGCTGGCCATTATTTTATTCTGTATTGTCAGTTTTCGTCAGTGCAAAGTCAGCGTCTTTAAACCTTCACCCCGTCACAACCACTACCTGTTACGTTTTGTTTCCGCGAAATATCTAGCCACAAAAAATAAACCCCATTCTTATTGCGATTATTACATCCTCAAGCGATAGCACAAATTTCAACCACTTTTACAGCCATCCAGAAGGCTTTTTGGGGTCATAAGAAAAACAGAGTCGTTTAACGTCTGTTGATACGAATCGCCTTTATCTCAATTAATCATAAGCAATTCATATATATAGGATAGATCTTGCCGTTTAATTCACCAGGCTGGTCTGAAGTTTGAGGTGGTTCACAAAGTTCCCAAAAATACATATTTAGTTACACATATTTTCTTTTGGTTACTTAATCTTGAGAATTGTAGCACTTTCAGGCTAGCGAAACGCTTCGCCGAATGGAAAGATGCCTGTCAGATACATAAAGACACCAAACTCTCATCAATAGTTCCGGAAATATTTATTGACAGAATTTATTGACGGCAGTGGCGAGTGTCATAAAAAAACCAATGAGGGTAATAAATAATGATGAAGCGCAATATTCTGGCAGTGGTAATCCCTGCCCTGCTGGTAGCCGGTGCAGCTAACGCTGCAGAAATCTATAACAAGAACGGCAACAAACTGGACTTCTACGGTAAAGTTGTGGGCGAACACGGCTTCACCACTTCAGGCGTACACAAAAACGCTGACTCCTCTTATGGCCAGATCGGCTTTAAAGGCGAAACTCAGATCAATGATCAACTGACCGGTTACGGCCAGTGGGAATACCGTGCACGCGCCGGTGCAGCTGAAGGTGACCAGACTAACGTAACTCGTCTGGCTTTCGCTGGCCTGAAAATGTCTGACGCGGGTTCACTGGACTACGGTCGTAACTACGGCATCGTGTACGACGTAGAATCCTACACCGATATGGCACCATCCTTCTCAGGCGAAACCTGGGGTGGCGGTTATGTTGATAACTACATGACCAGCCGTTCTACTGGTCTGCTGACCTATCGTAACAACAACTTCTTTGGTTTGGTTGATGGCCTGAATTTCGGCGTTCAGTATCAGGGTAAAAACGATCGTAAAAACCTGAATGAAGCAAACGGCGACGGCGTTGGCCTGTCACTGGGTTACGAGTTCGGTGAAGGCTTTGGCCTGATCGGTGCCTACAGCACCGCTAACCGTACTCTTGAGCAGAAAAAAGATGGTAAAGGCGATAAAGCTGAATCCTGGGCTGTTGGCGCGAAATATGACGCGAATAACATCTACCTGGCGACCGTTTACGCAGAAACTCGCAACATGAGCCGCCTGGGTAACAGCGGCGAAAACTATGTTCCGAATGAAGATGGCAATGTTTACAACATTGCTAACAAGACCCAGAACTTCGAAGTTATCGCACAGTACCAATTCGACTTCGGCCTGCGTCCTTCCGTTTCTTACGTTCAGTCCAAAGGTAAAGACCTGAACGGCATCGGCGACCGTGACCTGGCGAAATACATCACCACTGGTGCGACTTACTACTTCAACAAGAACTTCAACGTGTACGGTGACTACCGCTTCAACCTGCTGGACGACAAAGATGCGTCCACCAGCTGGGTTGGCTCTGACAACCAGGCTACCGTTGGCGTAACCTACCAGTTCTAATCCGCACACCACTTTGTTATATGCTTAATGAACAGGGCTTCGGCCCTGTTTTTTTATGCGTGACAGAAAATAATGGCGACTTTTGAAAAGCCGCACGCTTTTCGTCGCAAACGGTTGGCATTTTGTAAATCTACCGTTAACCTGATAGCGGATTTCACTTCTGTAATCACAATGGAACTTCGTCATGTTTGAGAACATTACCGCCGCTCCTGCCGACCCTATTCTGGGCCTGGCCGATCTGTTTCGTGCCGACGACCGCCCTGGCAAAATCAACCTGGGTATTGGTGTATATAAAGATGAAACCGGCAAAACTCCGGTACTGACCAGCGTTAAGAAAGCTGAGCAGTATCAGCTGGAAAACGAAACCACCAAAAACTACCTCGGTATTGATGGTATCCCTGAATTTGGTCGCTGCACCCAGGAGCTGCTGTTCGGTAAAGGCAGCGCAATTGTGAGTGGCAAACGTGCCCGTACAGCACAGACCCCAGGCGGTACCGGTGCGCTGCGCGTGGCGGCGGATTTCCTGGCGAAAAATACCTCTGTTAAGCGCGTATGGGTAAGCAACCCAAGCTGGCCGAACCACAAGAGCGTGTTTAACTCTGCGGGTCTGGAAGTGCGTGAATATGCTTACTACGACGCGGCAAACCACTCTCTCGACTTTGACGGCCTGCTGGCGAGCCTCGGCGAAGCGCAGGCAGGTGACGTGGTGCTGTTCCACGGCTGCTGCCACAACCCAACCGGTATCGATCCGACGCTTGAGCAGTGGGAACACCTGGCGAAGCTGTCCGTAGAAAAAGGCTGGCTGCCGCTGTTTGACTTTGCCTACCAGGGCTTCGCCCGTGGTCTGGAAGAAGATGCCGAAGGCCTGCGCGCGTTCGCAGCCGTGCACCAGGAGCTGATTGTCGCAAGCTCTTACTCCAAGAACTTCGGTCTGTACAATGAGCGCGTAGGTGCCTGTACGCTGGTTGCGGCTAACGAAGAGACCGTCGATCGTGCGTTCAGCCAGATGAAATCGGTTATCCGCGCTAACTACTCTAACCCACCGGCACACGGTGCGTCTGTTGTTGCGACTATCCTGAGTAACGATGCGCTGCGCGCTATCTGGGAACAAGAGCTGAACGATATGCGCCAGCGCATTCAGCGCATGCGCCTGCTGTTTGTGAACACCCTGGCTGAGAAAGGCGCGGACCGCGACTTCAGCTTTATCATCAAACAGAACGGCATGTTCTCGTTCAGCGGCCTGACCAAAGAGCAGGTTCTGCGTCTGCGTGAAGAGTTTGGCGTATACGCCGTGGCCTCTGGCCGCGTGAACGTTGCAGGCATGACGCCTGACAACATGGCGCCACTGTGCGAAGCGATTGTCGCCGTACTGTAATATGCGCCCATAAAAAAGCCTGCGTTATGCAGGCTTTTTTTATTCGGTTACCAGACAGGCATTTCATCCTGAAGGAACGGATTATGGAGCCGTTCATAGCCCAGCGTCGACATCGGACCGTGTCCAGGGATAAACGTAACGTCATCACCCAGCGGCAATAACTTTTGTTTAATCGACTGAATCAGTTGCCCGTGATCGCCGCGCGGAAAATCGCTGCGTCCTACGCCACCTTTGAAGATCACATCGCCGGAAATCAGCAGACGGGACTGGTCATCAAAGAAGACGATATGGCCTGGTGTATGCCCAGGACAATGCAACACCTGTAAAGTCACATTCCCTACGTTAACGCGCTCTCCCTCGTTCAGCCAGCGATCGGGCGTCAGAGGCTGACACTCATCAAGGCCAAACATGCGGCTTTGGGCGGGTAACCCCTGCAGCCAGAACTCATCTTCTTTTTCCGGGCCGATCACCGGCACACCATAGTGTTCAGCCAGTTCAGCCGCAGCACCTACATGGTCAAGATGACCATGAGTGAGCAAAATCTGCATCAGCGTGACGCCGCTTGCTGCGACTTCCTGCTTGATTTTCTCAGCGTCACCACCGGGATCGACAAGCGCGGCCAGTTTAGTCTGTTCGCACCAGATCAATGAACAATTCTGGGAGAACGCGGTAACCGGAATAATACGATAGTTCATACTGCTCCTGTGTTTCGTTATTACCAGTGCCGAACCGGACCGGTATCAATATGCACAAAGTTGCTGCTGGGGTAATATCCTACACCACCTGCGCGCATAGATAACGCGGCTTTGCGAATATTGGCTAACGAAACGCCTTCAATATGGAAATCCATTGCCTGTCCCTTCGTGTGATAGCTTTTTTTGGCTACCCCGTGACTGTGGGCGCGCAGTTCATTATTGGTATCAATCGAGCGATAGCCAGAAATGAGCTGCACCGGCTTGCTGGTGCCCAGCAGGCCCTGAAGGCGGAAAATCTGATCAAACAGTCCTGGATCGATGGCTTTTATTTTATTCGCGCGGAAATCACGGAAAAAATGGTTAAGTCTTGCTAATTCATCCTGAATATAGCCTCTGCCATCGAAAAACTCCGCTTTTAGCGACTCACCGGTATGAAGATTGTTGAGCGTTAAAACTCGCGGACGAGGTGTCGAGAGGGTGGCAAATGCTGGCGTCGGCAGGATGGCCGCTGCGCCGAGCGCAACGCCACCTAACGCCAGCAGTTTGCGGCGATTAGCGTCAAATTTGTCCATGATAATCAGGTCTACAGGTAAAAGAAATCGTAATATGCTTAGCGCACGAAGGGCACCTTAACTGGCAAAACCAGGCACGTCAAGGCGCCCAACCCCAGTGAATCCGCGGCTTACAGCGATATAGCCCCTTATTCACCATAACTTACGACAATCATTTTTCCCGAACTGCTTCATTTACCTGATTAATTGTTCCGCTTTTGGCAAAATTTGTGCGCCAGATCGCGCGGTGAGATCATAATTGTAAATATCTGTACGATACTGGGTACGCCCGTCTTCGCCTACAAACGCCGTCAGATAATAAAGATTGACCGGAATATTGTGGCGGATATTAACGTAACGCGTATCCCCCTGTTTCAGGGCATCCGAAATACGCGTATCGTTCCAGCCCGCATCCTGCAACAGCATATTTGCCAGCTCCGAGGCTTTATTCACACGCACGCAACCAGAACTCAGCGCGCGAGTATCTTTCTGGAACAGGTTGTGGTTCGGCGTATCGTGCAGGTAGATAGCTTCTGAACTCGGCATATTGAATTTGTAGCGCCCTAAAGAATTGTGCGCCCCAGGAGCCTGCTGGAAACGGAACGGCAGATTCGACGCAGTGATCGTCGACCAGTCGACCATATAAGGATCGATAGCCTCTTTACTGTTCCATCCACGCATCACCGTATAGCCATGACGTTCCAGATAACCCGGATCGTTCCAGACCTTCGGCAGAATGTCTTTTCGCGCCAGGGTCGGCGGTACGTTCCACGGCGGGTTAACCACCACGTTATTCAGCGCGCTGCTCATCATCGGTGTTTTACGATCCGGACGCCCGACAATCACGCGCGACGCCAGTTTTTCGCTACCATCCTGATAATAGACCAGGGAATACGCCGGGATGTTTACCATAATCCCGGTAGAGAGCGTTCCCGGCAGCAAGCGCAAACGCTGGATATTGAGCGCCAGCACCCCTGCCCGCTGTGCAGGCGATACGTTCAGCCAGTCGCGCGTCGTCTGGCCAATGACGCCATCAGCCCCCAGCCCCTGAGCGGCCTGGAATTGCTTAACGGCCGCAACCAGCTCGCGATCGTAAGCCGCGGGTTTGTCGCTCAGGACAACGGCTTTCTTCTCTTTCACAGGAGCTGACGGGCTGACGGCGACGCTTTGTGGATCATCACCCGGAAGAGCAATCTTTGGCCCGCCTTCCAGAATACCGGAACGCGCCAGGATCTCGCGCAGGGCGGGAACATCGCTACTCCACTGTCCCGGACGCAGCGTCGCGGTACCGCGCATTTGCGGCCATGGACGCGTGTCCCCTACCAGCGCGAGGAGCGACTGGTGCAGAGTGGCATATTGTGGATGCGCCGGTGCCAGGCTGGCAATAAAGCGCGGCAGTTCGCCGTTATCCAGCGCTAACTGCCATTGGTTTATCACCGACAGCGCCGGCGTCGCCAGCTTGTACGGCTTATCGCTGTACAGCCAACGGTTGCCGTTGACCGGAATACCCGCCACGAACTGCAGGTAGCCCATCATGGCATCGGAAAGCACCACGTCCCGTGCCTGCCCGGTGACGGCAGGATCGGTTAACAACTCAACCCACTTTGTAAACTGCGGCTGAAACCCTGCAATCGCGACCTCCGCCAGTTGCTGCTGGAAGGCGCGCACGGCATCGCGATTTTCCCACATCGGTTTCATATCGCGGGCAGCATAGAGGAGCGTGAGCTGATTGATATAGACAGGCGTGTAGCCTGACGGCAGCTCCGACTGCAGCTGCTGACTGAGCGATTCAGCGTCGATGCCTTCCGGCAGCGGTTTAATACCGGCCATGATAGCCGTCGCCGGAGACTGGTCCAGCGGCTGGGACAACGACGTTGGCTGCGCGCCTGTCGTTGCCGAGCTGTCAGTCGGCACAATTTCAGGCTCGTCGGCCTGGGCGGTTAACAGCGGAGCAAACATCACTGCCAGGCATAAACTCAGCGCAGACAGCTGACGACCACATTCTTTCTTAAGCAACATCCCTTGCCCCCTGTTTTCACGACATGCCCATCACGTTGGGGCTTTCTTTCATTATAGGTAGACGGCTAAGCTGTTGCCTTACCTTATGTAAAGAAGTTTAAAGATAACGCGGCCCTAAGCACAAGTTAAGTTTAAAAAAAAAGCGGCGCCAGTGCGCCGCTTCGGGTCAGAAGACACTTCAGGAAGCGTCCGCCGTGGTTTCCGGCAATGACTCCGGCGGCTGCGGCGCAAAGCCACGCAGCCCCACAACGTGAACGTGTTCGCTGTTCTGGAATACTTTACGCACCAGTTTGTAGGTGGTGCCCTTCTCGGGGCTGATGTTCTCAGGTGCCGCGATAATGAGCTGCATATCGAGACGTTCGCAAAGCTCGAACAGCGTGGCAATTGAGCGGGCATCAAGACGCGCCGCCTCATCGAGGAACAGCAGTCGGCATGGCGAGATGTCTTTGCCGCGCAGGCGGCGCGCTTCATCTTCCCAGCTCTGTACGACCATCACCAGAATTGACATCCCGGTACCGATCGCTTCACCGGTAGAGAGCGCCCCGGATTCCGCACGCAACCAGCCGTCTGAGCCACGGTTTACCTCAACTTCCATTTCCAGGTAGTTACGGTAGTCCAGCAGCTCTTCACCGATGGTTTGCGGCGTACGTTGCCCCATATCAATCTGCGGGTTCAGACGCTGATACAGCTTCGCCAGCGCTTCGGAGAAGGTCAGACGGTTGCTGTTGAACAGATCCTGGTGCTGCTCGTGCTGCTCAGAAAGCACTTCCAGCAGCGTCGCGTGGGCTTCACGCACGTTGACGTTGAGGCGCACGCTGTTCACCTGGCCAAACGACACGCTCTGCAGACCCTGGTTCAGCTGGCGGATACGATTTTGCTCACGCTGAATGGTTTTACGAATAATATTCGCCACGCTGCGGGAGCTGATCGCCAGCTTCTGCTCGCGGGAGGTCAGCTCCTCCGTCAGGCGACCCAGCTCGATTTCCATCTGTTCGATGGCTTCGACCGGATCGTCGGTACGGATGATGTCCTGACGAATACGCTCGCGCAGGTGCTGGTAAACCGCCACGAAGAACTGAATTTTACGTTCCGGACGTTTTGGATCTTCCGACATACGCAGCACGTCGCGCAGGTGTTCATTATCCGCCACCGCCAGACGCAGCGCACCCAACGCTTTATCCGACATGGAACGCAGCTCATCGGCAGAGAGGTACGCCAGTTCACGACGGTGCAGACGACGCTCAACATTATTGTCTTTCACCATGCGCATCACTGCGCACCAGCCCGCCTTGGCGGTCACGACCTGCTCGCGCATCTCAAAGTAGTCGCGCTCCAGCTTGCGCAGGCGACGGGTCAGGTTATCCATTTCCGCTTCACAGAAGGTCAGCGCTTTTTCCAGCTGATTACGACGCGCACGGTTATTGCTGAGCTGAGAATGCAGCTCGTCACGACGAATACGCGCGCGCTCTTCTGCCCCGCTGTCGGCACGCACGCCGATGTCCTGAAGCTCTTTCTGCAGATCGTTTAACAGCTCTTTCTTGGTATCGAAGGAGCTTTTCAGCGAGGCCAGCACCTGGTTGTACTGGTTCAACTGAGCAGAGTGGCTGCGCATCGCTTCGCGGGCGCGAGTACGTTCCGCTTCCGCCTGTTCAAGGCGCTGACGCAGTTTTTCGTTCAGGTCGCTGTTACCGCTCAGCATTTCAGCTGAATCGGAGTAGCCAAAGTGGGCCCGACGCTGCACCACTTCCGTCAGGGCAAACGCCTGCTGACGCGCTTCGCGCTGCACCTGCTGCGACCAGGCATAATCTTCTTTTAACTGCTCGAACTGCTCCGGGTCGCTCTGCAGTACAGACACGACGGGCTCCAGTTTCGCCAGTTGATTGCCGTGCTGCTGAACGAAACGCGCGGCTTCCTGCGCTTCATCCAGACGCTCCTGGATCTCATCCACACGGTCAGCCAGCGTGTCATCCGCCAGCAGATTCAGGCGCGGCAGAATGCGGTTAAGGGCAGCGACGCCCTCTTTCGCCTGTTCAAACTGAACGCGGCTCTGCTGATTATCACTTTCATGACTGGCAATGGCACGTTCCAGTTCGCCACGGCGGGTATTGAGCTTGCGGATTTCGGCTTCTGGATCTGCGTCAAACGCCACGGCAAGATGGCTGCCGATAAAGCGGCTGAACGACTGATGCAGACGCTGGGTTTTCTGCACGTCAAACGACAGGGTCGCAAAACGTTCAGACAGCGTCTCACGCTCGGCGTGCAGGCTCTCGATGCGGCTTTCGCGCGCGGCGCGGCCAAACAGCGGAAGCTCAGGGAAGCGGGAATAACGCCACTGACGATCGGCGATTTTCACCACCACCGCTTTTTCCAGCTCATCGACGCTGAATACGCTGTCATCGAACGACTGCGGATCCCCTTCGATCAGGTAGAGATCTTCCGGGCAATCTTCCAGGCCGGCAAGCTGCTCAGAAATCAGCGACAGATCCGGGACCACAATCGCGTTGCGGGATGGACCGTACAGCGCGGAGAAGTACGGGGCATCGTCAAGGCCAACGTCGTCATAAATCTCGGACAGCAGCACGCCGCCAAAACGCTCGGCTAGCGCATTCAGGCGCGGATCTTCTGAACCGCCCGGCTGGCTTAAGCGCTCAATTTCTTCATCGACGTCGCGCTTGCGGGCGCCCACTTCGTCACGCTCAACAATGGCTTCACGCTCGCGCTCCAGTAGCTGCTGCAGGTATTCGGTCACTTCCTGGCTGGATTCGAACTGCTCGCCGCACTGCTCGCTGAGCTGATTCAGGCTGCTTTGAGCCGCCAGCCAGACCGGCGCTCGCTGCAAGAGCGTCTTCGAACGGGACTGAATCTGCTCCAGTTCCTGACGCAGCGTCATACGCTGTTCGCTGGCGTTTGATACGGTATCGGACAGGGCCGCAATACGCGCTTCCAGCTCCTGATGCAGGGCCTCAAGCTCGTCGAAATCGTAATTTTTTCCCTGACGCTTGCAGAATTCCGCCAGCAGACGCTCGGCTTCCTGCTGCTCGCGCAGGCGCTGCTCCAGCTCGTTCAGACGCATACGCAGCGGCTGAACCTGCCCGGACAGATGGCGCTGGTTCACACCGTCGCGCAGCAGTTCACGGGCAACGTCCCAGGCTTCGTTACGCGCCAGCGGGCCGTTAATTGCGACCACCAGCTGATAAGCCTGCTCAAACTGGCTGTGCGCCGTTTGCGCGACGCTCATTTTCTGTTCGAGGGACAGCAGTTTCTCGGTGGCTTCCTGCTCTTTGGCCTGGAAGGTATCCAGCCACTCGTCGGCGCTGTCCGGCGTCAGGTCAGGCAGATGGCACAGCTCTTTCGCACGCTGTAATGCCTGCAATGCCTGGGTGTACTGAATCGCTCGCGTCTGCTGCACGTCAAGTGCCTGCTGGTAATCGGCAAGCTGGCTTTTCAGCTCATCCACTTCCAGCTCGGCGGCTTCGGCGCGGGCTTCGTTCTCTTCCTGCATGTCGGCGGCTTCAGCCACCACTTCATTCTGCTCCTCGAGACGAATCTGCAGCTCATCGAGGTCCGCTTCATAGCGCTCGATTTTTTCCTGCTGACGCAGCGCGGTCTGCACCAGGTTCAGGTGGTCGCTGGCGGCCTGATAGTCGGCTTCCAGATCGCCTTCTGCACCGTTGTGCTCGCCCAGCTCGCGCGCCATTTCGACGTGCTTGTACTGCTCGGCCACCAGCTGTTTACGGGAGGTAAACAGCTCGCGACGGTATTCTAATGCCTGATCGAGATGCACCCGGCGCTCGTTGGCGTGGCGCATGTAGTCCGCCGCCACGTAGTTGGTGGCTTCGCTGATCAGGTGTTTAAACAGGTCGCGGTCAGACTGGGTCACGCGAATCGCTTCCAGTGTCATGCGGTTTTCACGCAGCGCCGCTTCCATATCCTGGAAGGCCTTACGCACGCCGCTGTTTTCCGGCAGCAGGTAGTCGCGCAGGGAGCGGGTAATCGCGCTGGAGATACCGCCGTACAGAGACGCTTCGATCAGGCGGTAGTATTTGCTACGGTCTGATGCCGTGCGCAGACGACGCGCCACCACGCCCAGATCGAACATCAGCGAGTGGTAGTCGGTAATGGAGTTGAACTGCTTGAACTGCACACCTTCGATAGCTTCGAGCTTGTCCTTCAGCTCCTGCAGCGTCAGCACGCGCGCCTGACGTTCGTTCAGGGTTTCCGTCAGCAGCGACGTCGGCTGCACGGACGTTGGCAGACCCTGGATCGCAAACGGTTTGATATCCACTTTACGGTCGCGACCGGCGACCTGCTGCAGGCGCACGCCCACCACCACACGCTGATGACGGGAGTTAATGACGTCCAGAACCGAATAACAGACGCCGGCCTTCAGCTTACCGTGCAGACCTTTATCGCGGGAGCCGCTTGTTGCCCCCGCTTCGGTGGTGTTACGGAAGTGGAGCAGCGTCAGATCGGGGATCAGCGCCGTCACAAATGCCGCCATGGTGGTGGATTTACCCGCACCGTTACCGCCGGAGAGCGTCGTCACCAGCTCATCCAGATCGAAGGTTCGGGCAAAGAAGCCGTTCCAGTTAATCAGCGTCAGTGAGCGAAATTTACCGCGTTCAATCATTACTCTTCCTCCCCGCTATCCGGCTGATTCTCTTCATGCTCATCATTGAGCTGCAAATGGTTTTCCACCGGCATCGCTTCACCGTCGCGGATCATGCGAAGCTGCGCTTCACGCGCGTCATCGCCCGCACGCACGTCGGCGCCGAAGCGGAAGACAGATTCCGTAATGCGGAATTTGCTGCTGTCGTGGCCCATAAACCAGACCATCCCCAGACGACGCAGACGGTTCAGGGAAGAGCGAACCTTTTCCTGTAATTTCTGACGGTCAAGATCCGACCCCGTGGAGCGGTTGTTCACCAGCTTAAGCAGCTTGCTCTCATCAGCCAGCGTCAACAGCTCGTCGTAAAGTTCCTGCTGGGTGAAGATCCCTTCATTCGCCAGACGTTCCGGGCTGAGGTAGAGGTAGCAAAGAATTTTGCCGACCATCATATCCAGCTCGGAGAGGACGGAACGCGGAATCAGCGTCGTGGAGCGCGGGCGCAGGTAGAAAAACCCTTCCGGCGCGCGAATAAGCTCCACGTTGTAGCGTGCGTAAAACTCTTCCAGGTACTCCTGGAAGTCCATCAAAAAGGCGTGATTATCCAGCTCGTCTAAGCCAATGTGACGACCGGCACGCAGCTGGCTGTCCAGCGCCGGAAATAACGGATTCGCCAGCGCCTGTGCCAGCTTAACCGGCATCACTTGTTCAATATTTGTCAATGACATGCGCCTGTACCTTGGCTCCGTAATCGTTAATTGGCTGCCACTTCGGCGGCAGTCCGGTGAAATCTGCTTGTGCGACGCCCAGGCGCACCGCCTGGTCTACCACAATGCGGGCAATGTCGAAGTGGCGAGCGCGTGGATATTGCGCCAGATAGTCGCGCACCACGAGCCCAAGATCCAGCGGCACTTGTCTGGTTTTGTAGACAGCGAGCTGTTCTTCGATCATCGCCGCAAGCTGCTCGCGAATTTCGTTGAATTCTTCGTATTCCAGATCCGGCGGCAATTCACCAGTCACCTCTTCATCGCGCAGCGCCATCTCTTCATCACGCATATCCAGCAGACGATCGGCACTGGCGTAGGTCAGCGCCCACGGCGCATCAAAATAGGTCTGCACCGACTGACGCAGACGCTGAGCAAAGACGCGGTTTTTATCCATATCAATCGCGGTACGGATAAATTTATGCACGTGTCGGTCGTAGCCGATCCACAGGTCGATCGACTGCTGGCCCCAGCTGATGATGCGGTCGAGTTTGCTCTGCAGATCGAACACCAGACGGTCGATAAAATGCAGATCGTCATGCGCCAGCGTCGCATCCTGGATGCGCAGCAGGTTAGCCTGCAGCTTGTCCCCTGCGGCTTCCAGCGTATCCTGGAGTTCACGCAGCGTGCCGGAGGTTTCTGACAGCAGAAGTTCACAGCTGGAGATGGCCGCTCGCCAGTCTTTATTCAGCAGCTGCGCGATATCGTCTTTAACCTGCTGCTGCTGTTCGTCCATCAGGCGCTGGGTGAGATCGATACTGTCGAAAATCTCGGCCACCGAATATTTCAGCGGCGCATAGACGTTACGGTGCCAGTGGAATTCGTCACCGTTTTCATCCGCCGCGTCGGCGGCGCGCTTAAGCTCACCCGCCACGATCGAGAGCTGCATGGAAAGACGCAGCGTGGAAAATTCACGCTGGCGGATGTAGTAATCGGTGATGCCGATGCCCAGCGGCGTCAGGCGATAGATGGCGTTTCCTTCCGCCTGCTCGCTGGTAAAGCGGTTCAGCAGACGTTGACGCACCATATCGTTGATCGCGTTGTTGGCACGCACGCTAATGGTTTCGCTGGTTTGCTCAAACGCATCACTGACATGGCGGAACGCATCCACCAGTTCACCCTCGCTCATTTCACCGTCCAGCCGTTCGCCGTTCAGCGTGGCAACCGCCAGCAGGAAAGAGAGTCTGTCTACCGGCAGCGAGATGGAGAAATCGTTTTTCCTGGCCCAGGCAACCAGTTCGGGGACTGTCTGGGAAAATTCACTCATAGGTTATCCTTGCATCTGCGGCTTGTGCGCGGTGACGTGAATATAGCGGCCAAGGCTGATAAAAGGCTCCTGACGGCAATACCGCGTTTCTAATTCTGTTAAGGTGTCAAAACAGTCACGCTGTTTGTGTTTTTCACGCAGATAATCATGAAACACCCTGACGCCCGTCTTCCCGACAATCTGCCAGCCAATCGCTTCCAGCCAGCCATAAACCTGCTGTGGATCGCGCGGATAGTCCGGGGAAAGCGTGCGCTTTTTCTTTTTGGGCATCCCGACCTGCACATAGTCGAAGTTTCCTGCAACCATGTTGTGCATCAGGAAGCCGTTAGCATTGTAGAACATCAGCGACAGCGTGCCGCCCGGGCGTAACATCGACCACAGGGTTTGTAACACGCTTTGCGGATCGGCAACCCACTCCAGCACCGCATGAAACAATATCAGATCAACCTGGGTTTCCAAATGCTGCGCGATGTCCTGAGCGGCGCATTGTATAAAATGCATGTTGTCGCTCACACCTTTCTCTTCAGCAGCACGCGTCGCACGGGCGACCATTTCAGCAGAAAGATCGCAAAGCGTGACGTGATGACCGCGCTCGGCCATTTTTATCGCCGTCTGCCCTTCACCGCCACCGGCGTCCAGCACGCGCAACGTTTGACCACCAAAGGTAGCCAGAATGGTGTCCAGATCCTGCCAGAGGATCGTCTGACGGAGCTGCCCTTTCGTGGTGCCATAAATGTTGCGCGAAAACTTTTCCGCGATGTCATCAAAATTGCGATCCCGCATTGGGAGAGTTCCACTCGCTAACTGCAAAACCGCTATTTTGTCACACCCGCGCGGAGAATGAACCTCTCTGGTGTAATATCACGGGTAATCACCTGCTATATGGTCAAAAAAGGAACCAAAAAGGATGCTTTTTACCCTTAAGAAATACATTGGAGGGATGATGCTTCCCCTTCCGCTGCTGCTCATCATCATCGCGCTGGGGCTGGCGCTGGTGTGGTTCAGTCGCTTTCAGAAGAGTGGCAAAACGCTTATTACGCTCGGCTGGTTTGTCCTGCTGCTGTTAAGCCTGCAGCCGGTCGCGGATGGTCTGTTACGCCCCATCGAAAACAAGTACCCAACATGGCAGGGAAATCAGAAAGTGGCGTACATCGTGGTGCTGGGCGGCGGATATACCTGGGATCCTGACTGGGCCCCCAGTTCAAACCTGATCAACAACAGCCTGCCACGGCTAAACGAAGGCATTCGCCTGTGGCTCGCGAATCCGGGATCAAAAATGATTTTCACCGGCGCGGCGGCCAAAACGAACCCGGTGAGTACGGCTGAGGCAGGTGCCAGAGTCGCGGAAACACTCGGCGTGCCGCGCTCCTCAATTATCACTCTCGACACTCCAAAAGATACCGAAGAAGAGGCTGCCGCAGTGAAGCAGGCGATTGGCGATGTCCCGTTCTTACTGGTGACCTCCGCCTCACACCTGCCGCGCGCGATGATTTTCTTTGAGAAGCAAGGCCTGCACCCGCTTCCCGCACCGGCAAACCAGATGGCCATCGACGCGCCGCTCAACCCGTGGGAACGGGCTATCCCATCCCCGGCGTGGCTGATGCATAGCGATCGCGTCGGTTATGAGACGCTCGGACGCCTCTGGCAGTGGCTGAAAGGATCGTCAGGCGAGCCAGGGCAGGAGTGATTTTGTAGCCAGATCGAAGTTTGCGCGATTAAAACGTCCGGTGTTGACCAACTGCGCGACTTCGTCCCAGAGCAGGTAAAGCCAGCGCCGCCAGAGAAACGCTTCTGCAACAGGCGCGCGTTGAAGGTAGTGCCACAGCAAACCTTCCGCCGCCCCGCTGTCGCTGAGCCTGAACAGCTCGTATTCGCGCGGAGCCCAGAGCATGATCCCCGGCCCCAACATCGCCAGAAGCTGATCGCTGCGGGAGTCTTTGAGCATGCTGCGCAGGGTGAAATTACCGTGGATCAGCACGCAGTTGTCATTAAAACCGTCGAACAGCGCTGGTAAGCACTCGCGGGTGCGAAACAGAATGCGCTTATCCTGCATAGTTAAACCGGTATTGTTGAACTGGTTAAGCGTCCCCCACAGGACTTCAACCCGCTGGCGATACCACAGCGGCCACAGGTTCTCCTGAGTGCTGTCGACCGGACCGACAAGCCCGCGGCTATCCTGACGGTGCCAGGCCAGCAGCGCCTCGACAATCTGGTCTTTTAACTGCTCCCAGCGTTCCGGCGTGCGCGCAGGCGCTTCAACGGGCACGCCGCGCAAGCGCTCAATCAGCAGCACGTCCGGGCCGGGGTGTTCCTCGTGCGTCATCACGCCGTACACCGTCGGCATACGGACGGTCCCCTCCCGCGCCAGCATCGACATTTTCCATGCAAGCTGCCTGGCAACGCCCGGCGAGGTGAAACTTCTGGCCATCAGCGGCATTGGGTTGCCCTGACTGTCATACAACGACCAAAGCGCGGTATCGGCCTTTTCACTCACGCATTCGACCCGGCTTAATTTCTCACCCAGCAGATGGCTAAGTTCGGCACGCAGCTGTTCCATATGAGATTACCCCCATTAAGACTACTGCTTTTATAATGAGCGTCCTGAAGGAAGATGTCACCCGGAAGAGATCAAATAGGAAAAAGAAAGGGGAATTAACGGGGAGAGGACATCCCCCCGTCAGGAGGGACGCAGGCGGTATTAGCGCAGCTCGGCGCGGACGCGCTCAAGATCTTCCGGCGTATCAACGCCCGTTCCAGGCACTTCGCTGGCAACGGCAACGTGAATTTTTTCGCCGTACCAGAGCACGCGAAGCTGCTCCAGCATTTCGATATGCTCCAGCGGACTCGGCGCCCAGGTAACATATCGACGAATAAAACCGGCCCGATAGCCGTAGATCCCAATATGACGCAGGAAGGTATCACCGATGGTCTCTTTAGAGAGCGCAAAGCGATCGCGATCCCAGGGGATCGTGGCGCGCGAGAAATAGAGCGCATAGCCTTCGGCATCCATGACCACCTTCACCGCATTCGGATTGAATGCCTCTTCAGCGTGGTGAATAGGCACCGCGAGCGTCGCCATACCAACCTGACGCTGAGCCAGGTTTTCTGCCACCTGACGGATAATCACCGCCGGGATCATTGGCTCGTCACCCTGCACGTTAACGATGACCGTATCATCACTAAAACCACATTTCTCAACCACTTCCGCCAGACGCTCGGTGCCGGACTGGTGATCGGCGCGGGTCATGCATACCTCACCGCCTGCCGCCTCAACCGCACGGGCGACGTCAGGATGATCGGTAGCAACAATCACACGATCGGCACCGGATTCACGCGCACGCTCAAGAACATGCACAATCATCGGCTTGCCGTTGATATCCACCAGCGGTTTACCCGGCAGACGCGTTGAGGCATAACGCGCAGGAATAATGACAACAAAACTCATGGTTTGCTCTCTTCTGCCACCAGGGAACGAGCTTCATTTTCCAGCAGTACCGGAATGCCGTCACGCAGCGGGAAAGCCAGGCTGTCCAGCTTGCAGATCAGCTCCTGTTTGTCCTGGCTGTAGTAGAGTTTGCCGTTGCATACCGGGCAGGCAATAATTTCAAGTAAACGGTGATCCATAGTTCCTCCGTATGGGTAATCGCTAAAGCTTAACACATTCCCTTTTCAGGGAGTGCCTGTTTCCCAGCCACTTCGACAGGTTGTAAACAGCCCGTCGGGTACCCGGCCCAGCATCACGTCGCGGGCACCCTGCCAGCGCGCGAATTCGCTAATGGCGGACGTTAACCCTTTTTCCAGGCTCGCCGTCACCCTGACGCCCTCTTCCAGATAAAGCGCAATGATTTCAAGCGTGCCGGTCTTGCGGTGCATTTTGGCGTCCATGCGCCCGACCAGTTGCCCCTTATGCAGCAGCGGGAGAACAAAGTAACCATACTGGCGCTTTGGAGCCGGGGTGTAACATTCCAGTCGGTAGCTAAAATCGAACAGCTGCTCGGCGCGTTTTCTGTCCCAGACGACCGGGTCGAAAGGCGACAGCACCGCACTGTGGGTTGCCTGAAGTTTCCCCTCCAGGGCCAGAGGCAGTAGCGGGAGGAGATCCGCATGCAGCCACATTTCGCCCAGCGTTTCCACCGTGACGGGGATGACGCGCTGTTCGCGTTGCCATATGTCCAGCAGCGGTTTCAGCGCGGGCTGGCGAAGACGATAATAATCTGCCAGCCATTGGGTGCGGAAAATCCCCAGGCTGCGGGCGCTGTTCTCCAGCATGATGGCCTCGGCCGCCTCCTGGGTAAGCAGGTCACGCTCGTCGTCCCAGTGCGGCATCACGCGATGCGTCAGGTCGTAGACGCGCTGAAAATTACGCCGCTCAATCACCATGACTTTGCCAGAGGTAAACAGCCCTTCGAGATGACGTTTATGCGGCTTCCACTCCCACCAGCCGCTGGTGCCTTTGCGCGGGTGTTCAAAATCGGCGGAGCGTACGGGACCGTTATCCTGAATATGCGCGATTAGCTGCTCAATTTCGGCCGCATGTTCCAGCATCCACGCCTGTCGGTATTTCCAGCCCATCTTTTCCGGGGCAAGCATACGGTGGCGAACCAGGGCAAAATCGCTGCGGGGCAGGAAGCAGGCTTCGTGCGCCCAGTACTCCATTAACTCCCCCTTGCTGAGCGCCTCATCCAGCCACTGCGAAGGATAATTTCCCAGGCGGCTAAACAGGACCAGGTAAGGGCTACGGGCCACAATGTTAATGGTATCAATTTGAAGCAGCGACATGCGCTGGACGGTAGAGAGAATATCGGCAGGCTGCGCGCGGCGGCGGGGCTTTTTGAGCAGCCCCTGCGCGGCAAGGTGTAAATGACGTGCGGCTGAAAGCGAGAGTTGCGGTAAAGACATGCGTTTTCCTGTCAGTCAAAGCGCCACCAGAACCGCGTAAGCCTTTACTGCACCAACGCAATCAGTTCCTGGAGCAAGTGTTCCGGCTGCTCGCCGCTGAGTTCAGCGTCAACCGGCAGATACCACCAGTTATCTTTCGCAAAGGCACGGCATTTCACCGCATCTTTTTCGGTCATGATCAGCGACTGCCCGGGTACGGTCAGGGCGTCTACCTGCCCTTCCACCAGCGCCTGGTGGTCGGCCAGCGGAACGCGTTTTTCCAGCCGGGCACCACACTGTTCCAGCGTCGCGAAGAAGCGCGGCGGATGGCCAATACCCGCCATCGCCACCAGTGAAGGCAGCTCAGCAACCGACCGGCGTTCCCCCGTCACCAGGTTAATCGCCAGACCCGGCTGCAGGTGCATCGGGATTTCATCCGCGCGTGCCTCACCACCGTTAACAATCACCGCATCAACGGATTTAAGACGCGAAGCGCGTTCGCGCATGGGGCCAGCCGGCAGCCACCAGCCGTTACCGAAACGGCGAACGCCGTCGATGACCACAATCTCTTTATCACGCGCCAGGGCGTAATGCTGCAGGCCATCGTCAGTGATAATGATTTGCACCGCGTGTTCGGCAAGCAGCACCTGGACGGCGTCGCTGCGCACTGGGGAGACCGCAACCGGTGCGCCCGTACGCTGGAAAATCAATACCGGTTCATCACCCGCTTCGGCGGTCGTGGTTTCCGCCGTCAGCAGCAGCGGATAACGCGCTGCTTTACCACCATATCCGCGCGATACCACCCCCGGGCGGATACCGCGTTTTTGCAATTGCTCCACCAGCCAGATCACCACCGGCGTTTTCCCGTTGCCGCCCGCCGTAAGATTACCGACAACCACAACCGGAACCGGCGCGCGCCAGGCACGCTTCAGCCCCAGCCGGTAAAGCAGACGGATAGTGCCGCTCACCAGGCCGTATAACCAGGAGAGCGGCAAAAGCAGCAGCCACAGCGGAGATTCACCGGACCAGATGCGTGCAATCATTGTTGACCGAACTGCATCTTATGCAACTGGGCGTAAACGCCACGGTGTTCCAGCAAATCAGCATGGCTTCCGCGTTCAACAATGATGCCATCCTCAACTACGACAATTTCATCAGCCTGCTCAATAGTCGACAGACGGTGCGCAATCACTAGTGAGGTACGGTTCTTTTGCAGTTCGTCCAGCGCAGACTGGATAGCGCGTTCAGATTCTGTATCCAGCGCGGATGTCGCTTCGTCCAGAATCAAAATTGGGCTGTCACGCAGCAGCGCACGCGCAATCGCAATACGCTGGCGCTGGCCTCCGGAGAGGAGCACACCGTTTTCACCAATGATGGTATCCAGACCGTTATCCATCTTATTGATAAAGTCCATTGCGTAGGCCATACGCGCGGCATTCTCAATCTGCTCGCGGCTGTACACATCAGTGCGTGCGTAAGCGATGTTGTTGGCGACCGTATCGTTAAACAGATGCACGTTCTGAGAGACCAGCGCAACCTGGTTACGCAGCGACTGCAGGGTATACTCCCGCAGGTCGTGACCATCTAACAGGATTTCACCTTCATCGATGTCGTAGAAACGCGTAATCAGGCTGGCAATGGTCGATTTACCCGAACCGGAACGGCCTACCAGCGCAACGGTTTTACCCGCCGGAATAGTCAGGCTGATATTACGCAGAGCAGGCACTTCGCGGCCTGGATAGGTAAAGGTCACGTTACGGAATTCAACGTCTCCATTTGCACGCTCAACCACGCGCTTACCTTCATCCTTTTCCTGCTCGGAATCCAGAATGCTGAACAGGGTCTGGCATGCAGCCATCCCGCGCTGGAACTGAGCGTTCACGTTTGTGAGCGATTTTAGCGGACGCATCAGGGCAATCATTGAGGAGAAGACCACGGTAATGGTGCCCGCCGTCAGCGTCTCCATCACACTCGGGAAGCTTGCCGCATAAAGAACAAACGCCAGCGCCAGAGAGGCAATGAGCTGAATTATCGGATCAGAGATTGAAGAGGCTGAAACCATTTTCATTCCCTGCAGACGCATTTTGTTGCTGACTTTATCGAAGCGCCTGGTTTCAACCTCCTGCCCACCGAAAATCAGAACTTCTTTATGGCCTTTCAGCATCTGTTCCGCGCTGGTCGTGACCTGCCCCATCGTATTCTGCATATTCTTACTGATATTGCGGAAACGCTTAGACACGACGCGGATAGCGATGGAGACAATCGGAGCCAATACGATCAGGATGAGCGACAGCTGCCAGCTGTAATAGAACATCATGATAAACAGGCCGATGATCGATGCGCCTTCGCGCACAACGGTAATCAGTGCGCTGGAAGAGGAAGAGGCAACCTGCTCTGAATCATAGGTAATACGCGACAACAGCGTCCCGGTAGACTGCTTGTCGAAGAACGCAACCGGCATGCCCATCATGTGGCCGAAGAGACGGCGGCGCATAGACATGACCACTTTTCCTGATACCCAGGAGATACAGTAGCTTGAGATATAGCTGGAGATACCGCGTA
The DNA here is from genome assembly GCF_043974075.1 of Enterobacter sp. ECC-019. NCBI lineage: Bacteria > Pseudomonadati > Pseudomonadota > Gammaproteobacteria > Enterobacterales > Enterobacteriaceae > Enterobacter > Enterobacter sp. ECC-019. The sequence continues at coordinate 2,245,951 of NZ_CP143759.1, read as the reverse complement.
AGATCATCAGCCCGATAACCACCAGCGGCATCCATAGCAGCACTGAGCGATCCGTTTTACCAAAACCGTCGTCCAGTAACGGTTTGAGGAGCGATAGCATAAAAGTATCGCTGGCTGCGTTGAGGATTAACGCTACGCCCGCCACGATCAAGCCTGCTTTGAAAGGGGCAATCATCGGCCAGAGTCGGCGGAACGTTTGCCACGTGGAGAGATCTTTGTCGTTATGCATTCAAAAAACCAGCATTCGTTGAAATAGCCGCATATTCTACCCGTTATCTACGGGCGCGCCAAACCACTGATGATACCAAACGGGTAAAAATTGCTCTCGCAAGCGCCGGATTTGCCAGTGATGTTGCGAGAATGTCACCGATATTTGTCCAGAATGAGGGGTATCATGCCAGATATACCCCTCTTTTCGATATCGTCGAACAACTTTTGCCGACGGGAATCGCCATGCGTTATAGCGGGCCGCTGAATCCAGGGCGATCTGACCTTCCACCCGCTGCACCAGCGGCAATGAAGACGAAGTATTGCTGCCATGATGGGGCACCTGTATGAGCGTGGATCTCAGATAGCGCCAGTAATGGCTAAGCATAGCCTGTTCCGCTTGCGCTTCAATGTCCCCTGTTAGCAGAACACTCTGCTCACCGTCGTCCACCTTTACCACGCAGGAACGGTTGTTCCCCTGAGCCGGGTAATTTTCAGGGGGCCAGTGGACAGTGAAGGTGAGTCCCTGCCATCGCCACCTCTGTCCACGAAAACAGGGGCGATGGTCCGCCTGGCGCAATGGGCTTCTTACCCACACGTCAGGCCACTCTTTTTGCAACGATGTGAGACCTCCCGCATGGTCGAGGTGTTCATGACTGAGAATAACACCTTCCGGGCGCAGGTGATGCCAGCGAAGCCACGGGATAATTAACCGCTGCGCGCTATCCCCTTCCGGCCAGGCGAGCCCGGTATCATAGAGAATGGCTTTCCCCTGCCGTTCAATGACCATCGCCAGCCCCTGCCCTACATCCAGCATATGTAGCGTCCAGCTCTCGCTTTTTGCCGTTCGCCAGAGAGGAAATGTGAGTAAGACACTTCCTGCAAGGCACACGGCAGGAAGGGTTTTCCAGACACGAAAGCGCCAGCCGATGATGGAAAACCAGGGCAGTAACGTCATGTACTGCCAGCGTTGATCGACAGTCTGCCAACCGTCAGGCAGGCGCATGAGGAGCCAGAACAACCCCGCAAGTGACTTATCGGCTGCGAACCAGACGACGCTTTCCAGCGCCGTCAGCGGTAACAGATGAAGCAGCATACCGAGCAGGATCAGCGGCACGGAGACAAACGTCACCAGGGGAACGGCAAAAAGATTCGCGACCAGGGAGGAGATGCTGAAGCCATGGAAAATCAGGACCTGTAACGGCATGAGCAGCATCAGCATGCCAATCTGCAGAGAGATCAGGTTCAGTAGCGGCCGAATACGTCGAGCCCGCGGCCAGTCAGGAAGAGGCAGCCACTGAAACCAGAAAATCAGCGCGGCAACGGCAAATGCGGATAGAGCCAAACTCTGCGAAAGTACGGCTAAGGGATCGCTTATCAGGATCGCTGCGATACAGCATCCCCATACCTGCCAGGAAGACCATTGACGGGCAGCGATCCGCAACATTGCAAGCACAGCAAGCGCGATGACCGTTCGTAGCGCAGGAGGTTGCAGACCGGTAAGCCAGGCGTAGAAAGCGGCAAAGCATAACCCGGCAAGGAGCGGCATTTGCCAGTGGACCCGGTGGCTGGGTAATAAAAACTGGAGTCCACGTGTGAGTAACCAGACGAGGGATGCCGCCAGCGCGATATGCAGACCCGAAATCGCCATCAAATGCAGCGTCCCGGTTTCACGCATCAGGTCTTTTATTTCCCGGGGCACATCCAGACGTTCCCCCATCCCCAGCCCGAGGATAACCGCTCCCCAGCGGTAAGCAGAAAGTCGGTTTTGCAATGACATCAGGTATTGCGCTCGCAGGCTGCAGCGCCCATCGACGAGTTCAGCACGGATGAAGCGCCCGCTCAGCGTTTGGTGTCGGGCAAAAGCGCTGCGCTGAGAATCATATCCGCCGTCGTTCAATTCGCCGTGAGCAGGCCTGAGCCTGAGCGTCATGCTCCAGCGCTGACCGGCACATGCTTTCTTTGGCAAATAATTGCCATACAGCGTTACGCCGGTGGAGGCCCACCAGCGTTTGCCATCTACGCTAAGAATGCTTCCCTGATGCAGCGTTGCGCCATCTGTGGCGGTGATCGCTACCTCAGCCTGCACAGCACCCGTGGTTAAATGCTGCATCGGCCAGACGCTCTCCTGCGCGGCAAGCATACCCCATACGCAGAATAACAACGCGATCCCGACATACTTCAGTCGTACGTTGCGCGTTGCGGCCATCGCGATCCCGCCAACAATCATTAGCCAAACGGTATGACGTGATGGCAGTTCAGGTAACCAGAGTAACGGAGCTATTGCCAGAATGACGCAGACGCTAAGAGCGGGAATTCCCATTGCTACCTCCCTGTTTCAGGGGTGCAGTATGTAAGCAGGCAGAGCGAGTTGTCAGATGAGAAGCATGTGTTTTACGGCACACGCTGTGCTGTTTTTATCGGGTTGCAGAAAATGAAACGAAAAATGCAGGGCACCTTCAGAATGAAAGCGACAGAGACAAAAAAAGCACCCGCAGGTGCTTTCTTTCGAACCCAGTTTAACCGGCCGGTTAAACTCAGTTGCCGTAAATATTAGCGCGATCGCGCAGTTCTTTACCCGGCTTAAAGTGTGGAACGTACTTACCTTCCAGCTCAACTTTATCACCAGTTTTCGGGTTACGCCCGGTACGTGGAGCACGATAGTGCAGAGAAAAACTACCGAAACCGCGGATTTCAATGCGCTCGCCCTGGGCAAGAGTGGAGGCCATATGCTCCAGCATCTCTTTTACGGCATCTTCCACTGCCTTGGCAGGGATATGCGGTTGCTGACTGGCAAGTCTTTCAATCAATTCTGACTTGGTCATGATTCCTCCGGTTCCTTTCAAACCAATTAGCTGAACAGCTCATTAAACAAGGGCGGCCGTAGCCGCCCTTTGTTATTGATTACAGGACGAATCCTGCAATCTGTCAAGTTTGCTCCTCATCCTTCGCGCTGTAAATGCGTTACAGCGCAAATGATGCTGAGAACCTGATATTACTCGCCTTTAGCTGCTTTGAAAGCTTCAGCCATTGCGTTGTTAGAGAAGTTTGCATCTTCCTGTTTGTTAACAGTTGCGATTGCATCTTTCTCATCAGCTTCGTCTTTAGCACGAACAGACAGGCTGATTGCACGGTTCTTACGGTCAACACCGGTGAACTTAGCTTCAACATCGTCGCCTACGTTCAGAACCAGAGTGGCATCTTCAACGCGGTCACGTGAAGCTTCTGAAGCGCGCAGGTAACCTTCAACGCCGTCAGCCAGTTCTACGGTTGCGCCTTTAGCGTCAACTGCAGTCACTTTACCGTTTACGATTGCGCCTTTCTTGTTCAGTGCAACCCAGTTGTTGAACGGATCTTCTGCGAGCTGCTTAACGCCCAGGGAGATACGCTCACGCTCTGCGTCAACCTGCAGAACAACTGCAGCGATTTCGTCGCCTTTTTTGTATTCACGAACTGCTTCTTCGCCTGCAACGTTCCAGGAGATGTCAGACAGGTGAACCAGGCCATCGATGCCGCCGTCCAGGCCGATGAAGATACCGAAGTCAGTGATAGACTTGATTTTACCTTCAACACGGTCGCCCTTGTTGTGGGTTTCCGCGAACTGCTGCCATGGGTTGTTTTTGCACTGTTTCAGGCCCAGGGAGATACGACGACGTTCTTCGTCGATATCCAGAACCATCACTTCCACTACATCACCAACGTTAACAACTTTGGATGGGTGGATGTTTTTGTTGGTCCAGTCCATTTCGGAAACGTGCACCAGACCTTCAACGCCTTCTTCGATTTCAACGAAGCAGCCGTAGTCAGTCAGGTTGGTTACGCGACCAGTCAGTTTAGTACCTTCTGGATAACGCTTAGCGATAGCTACCCATGGATCTTCGCCCAGCTGTTTCAGGCCGAGGGATACACGAGTACGCTCGCGGTCGAACTTCAGCACTTTAACAGTGATTTCGTCGCCCACGTTCACGATTTCGCTTGGGTGCTTAACGCGTTTCCACGCCATGTCGGTGATGTGCAGCAGGCCATCAACGCCGCCCAGGTCAACGAATGCGCCGTAGTCAGTGAGGTTCTTAACGATACCTTTGACTTCCATGCCTTCCTGCAGGTTTTCCAGCAGCTGATCGCGTTCTGCGCTGTTTTCGGATTCGATAACGGCACGACGGGAAACAACAACGTTGTTACGCTTCTGGTCCAGCTTGATTACTTTGAATTCAAGCTCTTTGCCTTCCAGGTGCAGAGTGTCACGAACTGGACGAACGTCTACCAGAGAACCTGGCAGGAACGCACGAATACCATTCAGCTCAACAGTGAAGCCACCTTTAACTTTGCCGTTGATAACACCGACCACAGTTTCAGCTTCTTCGTAAGCTTTTTCCAGCGTGATCCATGCTTCGTGACGTTTAGCTTTCTCACGAGAAAGCAGGGTTTCACCGAAGCCGTCTTCTACTGCGTCCAGAGCAACGTCAACTTCGTCACCTACCTGGATTTCCAGCTCGCCCTGGGCGTTTTTGAACTGCTCTGCCGGAATGGCGGACTCAGATTTCAGACCGGCGTCAACCAGTACTACGTCTTTGTCGATAGCAACAACAACACCGCGAACGATGGAACCCGGGCGGGTTTCGATTGTTTTTAAGGATTCTTCAAACAGTTGAGCAAAAGATTCAGTCATGTTTAATCTTCAGGTTAATATTAACGTCCACCTGGCTCCGTGCCGGATGGGGTTGTTTCACATACCCGCCGTCAATCCATTGCAGCGGGGGTACTACTAAATCGGTCGCGATTACGCGAGTGCCAGTTTTTGGCGCGCATATTGTAGCGCTTTTTCAATCACTTGCTCAATAGTTAAACTGGTTGAATCCAGAACTAATGCATCTTCTGCAGGAACAAGTGGGGCGACGGCGCGGTTACGATCGCGGTCATCGCGCTCTTTTATCTCGGATAAAAGGCGATCAAAGTTAACACTAAACCCCTTTTCCTGCAACTGAAGCATGCGGCGTTGAGCACGTTCTTCCGAAGAGGCGTCGAGGAAAATTTTCACAGGCGCATCAGGGAAGACCACGGTTCCCATATCGCGTCCGTCAGCGATCAGACCCGGGGCTTCACGGAACGCGCGCTGACGACGCAGCAGCGCCTCACGAACGCGCGGGAAGGCGGCGACCTGGGAGGCCGCATTCGCCACTTCCTGAGTACGGATTTCGCCGCTCACGTCTTCCCCTTCAAGGATGACTTCCAGGTTGCCATCGGTCGACACGAAACGCACATCCAGATGCGCGGCCAGCGGAACCAGCGCCTCTTCAGACGCGACATCCACGTGATGATGCAGCGCGGCCAGCGCCAGCACGCGATAGATTGCTCCCGAATCTAAAAGATGCCATTGCAATGCTTCCGCCATCGCTTTGCACAGAGTACCTTTCCCTGCGCCACTCGGCCCATCAATGGTGATTACCGGGGCAACTGCCGTCATCTTTTTCTCCTTAAATAAGGCATACCGTTTACATGAACGCCGCGCATTATACGCGCCAACGTGCGCAACTGTTACCTTTGCGTGCAAATTACGGAATGATTGAAGCAGAGTGTAGAAGAAATGAGCGGAGGTGTTCGTAATGAAGCGTAAGGAAATGCCGCATCGGATGATGCGGCAATACGTTATCAGGCCAGCGTGCTAATGCGTGCCAGCTGTTCGAAGTAGTCCGGGAAGGTTTTCGCGGTACATTTCGGGTCAAGAATGGTGACAGGCGTGTCTGACAACGCCACCAGCGAGAAGCACATCGCCATACGGTGATCGTTGTAGGTGCCGATTTCCGCAAACTGCAGTTTTGCCGGCGGGGTCACGCGAATATAGTCTTCGCCCTCTTCCACCTCGGCACCGACTTTTCGCAGCTCTGTCGCCATTGCGAACAGGCGGTCCGTCTCTTTTACGCGCCAGTTGTAGATGTTACGCAGCGTGGTGGTGCCTTTGGCGAACAGCGCCGCCGTGGCAATGGTCATCGCCGCATCCGGGATATGGTTCATGTCCATGTCGATGGCGTTCAGCTCGCCGTGGGTACAGGAGATGAAGTCATCGCCCCAGGTGACAATGGCGCCCATTTTTTCCAGCACGTCCGCAAAACGGATGTCGCCCTGCACGCTGTTACGGCCAATACCGGTCACTTTTACCGTGCCGCCTTTAATCGCACCCGCGGCCAGGAAGTAGGACGCGGATGACGCATCCCCTTCAACCAGGTAGTTGCCCGGAGACTGGTACTGCTGCGCCCCGCGCACCACGAAGCGCTGATAAGACTGGTTTTCCACCCCAACGCCGAAGGTTTTCATCAGGTGCAGCGTGATATCAATGTACGGTTTGGAGACCAGCTCACCTTTAATGGTGATAACCGTATCCTGCGGTGCCAGCGGCGCGGTCATCAGCAGTGCCGTCAGGAACTGGCTGGAAACGCTGCCGTCAACCTCGACGTGACCGCCGGTAAAACCACCGCGCAGACGCAGTGGCGGATAGTTTTCCTGCTCCAGATACTCAATCTGCGCGCCGCCCTGACGCAGGGCATCCACCAGGTGACCAATCGGACGCTCTTTCATGCGCGGCTCGCCGGTCAGCACGATGTTGTTGTTCCCCAGGCACAGGGCCGCCGCCAGCGGGCGCATCGCGGTACCCGCATTGCCCAGAAACAGCTCAAGCTCTTCGCCCGAACGCAGCGCGCCGCCGTTGCCGGTCACTTCGCAGCGGGTACGATCGTCGGAGAGAGTGTAATGAACGCCCAACGCTTTCAGCGCATTGAGCATATGGCGCACGTCATCGCTGTCCAGCAGGTTAGTGAGGACGGTGGTGCCGTTTGCCAGAGCTGCCAGCAGCAAAGCGCGGTTCGAGACACTTTTTGAACCAGGCAGATTAATGGTGCCATCTACCCGCGCGATAGGTTGTAACGTCAGGGATTCCATGAAAACTAAACTCTCAACTCAACATAATAAAAACCCCGCAGGGACGCTGCGGGGGTGAAAAACAGCAAATTAACCGTGACGACGTTCGAAGTCGATCATGAAATCCGTCAGGGCTTTAACGCCTTCCAGCGGCATCGCGTTATAGATAGAGGCACGCATGCCACCAACGACACGGTGACCTTTGAGCGCATGCAGACCTGCCGCGAAGGACTCTTCCAGGAACACTTTGTCCAGGTTGCTGTCCGCCAGCTGGAACGGCACGTTCATGCGGGAACGGTTAGCGTTCGCCACATCGTTGCGGTAGAAATCGCTCTTGTCGATCACGCCATACAGCAGTTCAGCTTTCTGCTGATTCACCTTGTCCATCTGCGCCACGCCGCCGTTTTGCTTCAGCCATTTGAAGACCAGGCCAGAGAGATACCAGGCAAAGGTTGGTGGGGTGTTGAACATAGAGTCGTTATCGTTCAGCACGGTGTAATCGAGAATCGACGGGCAGGATTTATGCGCTTTACCCAGCAGGTCTTCACGTACGATAACAATCGTCAGGCCAGCAGGGCCGATATTTTTCTGTGCGCCAGCGTAAATCACACCATAACGGCTGACATCCAGCGGTGTGGAAAGGATGGTCGAAGAGAGATCCGCGGTAACCACCACGTTATCACCAAAGTTTGGCTCTTCGTGGATAGCGATGCCGTCGATGGTTTCGTTCGGACAGTAGTGCAGATAAGCAGCATCACGGGAAAGTTTCCACTCACTCATCGGCGTTACGGCACGCAGACCGTCAACGGTCACTTTGGCATCGATAACATTCGGCGTACAGTATTTGTGCGCTTCTTTTACCGCACTGGCCGCCCAGTAGCCCGCATCGACGTAATCAGCGGTGGTTTTGTCACCCAGCAGATTGAGTGGGATGCCCGCAAACTGACCGCGTCCACCGCCGTGACAGAACAATACTTTGTAGTTCGAGGGAATATTCAGCAGATCGCGAAAATCCTTTTCTGCCTCTTCCGCCACCTGAATAAACTCTTTACCACGGTGGCTGATTTCCATCACCGACGTACCGAGACCGTTCCAGTCACAAAGTTCCTGTTGAGCCTGTTTAAGCACGTCTGCCGGTAACATTGCCGGACCTGAACTGAAATTAAAGACTTGAGCCATTTCCCCTCACCACGCTAAAAGCCATAAGTTATAACTGTGGATATCGGTTTTATCATTCAGTGACACGCGCCGCAATGTCTAAAACTTATGACCCATGAAATGTGCCCCGCGTCACACAAAACAATCTGCCGCCTCGCTAAGACAAAACCGACAAAATGGCTGTCAGGTGATGCGTTTGGCCCGGCTAACCTTCGTCCATTCCGGATTTGCACAGCGGGGGCATAATTGACGATCCCCTGGCTGCATCGCGACAACATGGCTACATCTAACGCAAGCATACTCACCTGATTCAGGTACCGTTCTGAAACGCTCAATGAGCATATCCGGCAGGATACACAGTCCCGGCTTCACCTCGTCGTCAGAATAGTAATAAACGCTGATCTGCCCGTTGGTTTCCATGATCGCCAGACGCACCTGCCCGAGCTGTTCAACGCTGTTCAGGCGTAGCTCCATAAAGAACTCAAACTCGGTCATATTGGCGCTTTGTACATTTTCCCAGGCCAGCTGTCCGTCCTCGACGATAACGACCGGCTTCCCTTCAAGCAGGTCTTCCAGCTTTTCGCTTTTCGACATCAGCCACATGACAAGACGGTAAAGTAGCGCCAGTGAGACAAAAACGATAAATACCGGCACCATCGGCACATCGTCATAAAAGGCGACGTCTCCCGCCGCTGACCCCAGCGTCAGGATGATCAACACCTCAAAGAGCGACATCTGCCGCACGCCGCGACGGCCGGTGATTTTAAGAAACAGGAAGACGAGTACGAAGGTATACAGGCTGCGCAGCGCCACTTCGCCCAGAAATTCTGGAGGAACTTTATCAAACGCCATCCGCTGGAGATCAAATGCTTTCATTTTTCTATGCCTTAACAGTCAGTTACTGCCACTAAGCATAGCCCAGCCTTTTATTTTCGCCGAAGATAGCACCCGTCACGCAAAACCCGTATCATTGCGCGCTTTACGTACGATAAAAGTGAACGCCATGACTCAAACGTTTATCCCCGGCAAAGACGCCGCTCTGGAAGATTCCATCGCTCGCTTCCAGCAGAAACTGACCGACCTGGGTTTTAACATCGAAGAAGCCTCCTGGCTCAATCCGGTGCCTCATGTCTGGTCCGTGCATATTCGCGATAAAGACTGTGCCCTGTGCTTTACCAACGGTAAAGGCGCGACAAAAAAAGCGGCACTGGCCTCTGCGCTGGGTGAGTATTTTGAGCGTCTGTCCACCAACTATTTCTTCGCTGACTTCTGGCTGGGTGAGACCATCGCTAACGGCCCGTTCGTTCACTATCCAAATGAAAAATGGTTCCCGCTGCCTGAAGATGACGAACTGCCGGAAGGTATTCTCGACGCGCGCCTGCGTGCCTTCTACGATCCAGACAGCGAACTGACCGCCAGCATGCTGATCGATCTGCAGTCCGGTAACGAAGATCGCGGTATCTGCGCCCTGCCGTTTACCCGTCAGTCTGACGAACAGACCGTTTATATTCCGATGAACATCGTTGGCAACCTGTATGTGTCCAACGGTATGTCCGCCGGTAACACCCGCAATGAAGCGCGCGTGCAGGGTCTGTCTGAAGTCTTTGAGCGTCACATCAAAAACCGCATCATCGCCGAATCCATCAGCCTGCCTGAAATTCCGGCAGACGTGCTGGCGCGCTATCCGGGCGTGGTGGAATCCATCGCTAAGCTGGAAGCAGAAGGTTTCCCAATCTTTGCCTATGACGGCTCGCTGGGTGGCAAGTACCCGGTTATCTGCGTGGTGCTGTTTAACCCGGCCAACGGCACCTGCTTCGCCTCCTTCGGCGCGCACCCTGACTTCGGCGTGGCGCTGGAGCGTACCGTGACCGAGCTGCTGCAGGGCCGTAGCCTGAAAGATCTCGACGTCTTCACCCCGCCAACGTTTGACGATGAAGAAGTAGCCGAGCATACCAACCTTGAAACCCACTTCATCGACTCCAGCGGTTTAATTTCCTGGGATATGTTTAAGCAGGATGCCGACTATTCGTTCGTGGACTGGAGCTTTGCCGGTACCACGGAAGAAGAGTTCGCCACGCTGATGGCGATCTTCAACGCGGAAGATCAGGAAGTTTATATTGCCGACTACGAACACCTTGGCGTCTACGCGTGCCGCATTATTGTTCCGGGCATGTCCGACATCTACCCGGCTGAAGATCTGTGGCTGGCGAATAACAGCATGGGCGCGCACCTGCGCGAAACGCTGCTGGCTCTGCCGGGCAGCGAGTGGGAGAAAGAAGATTATCTGAACCTGATCGCCCAGTTGGACGAAGAAGGCCACGATGATTTCACCCGCGTACGCGAACTGCTGGGTCTGGCGACCGGTAAAGACAACGGCTGGTATACCCTGCGTATCGGTGAGCTGAAAGCGATGCTGGCCCTGGCGGGAGGCGATTTGGATCAGGCCCTGGCCTGGACCGAGTGGACCATGGAATTCAACCAGTCTGTCTTCTCTGCCGAACGCACTAATTATTACCGCTGCCTGCAAACCCTGTTGCTGCTGGCACAGGAAGACGATCGCGAGCCGCTGCAATACCTGAACGCTTTCGTGCGTATGTACGGTGCTGAAGCCGTTGAAGCAGCCAGCGCGGCCCTGAGCGGCGAAGCGCCGTTCTATGGCCTGCAGGCTGTCGATAGCGATCTGAAAGCCTTCCCGGCGCACCAGTCGCTGCTGAAAGCCTATGAAAAGCTGCAGACAGCAAAAGCCGCTTACTGGTCAAAATAAGCGCACATAACATTACCAGCAGTAGGCGTATTCAATCGTCTGGGCTATATTACGGGGCAATTTCATTGCCCCGTTTTTTATTTTCTTCGGCAATGATTATTGATTGTAATAATAAAGTTAAATATGGGTAAAAATAATAATATTTACCTGGGCTTTGCTGTTACTTTTTATGGTAAATACTCCATATTAATTAACTGTCTCAGAGGTGGCTGAACGAAAAAATTCAACTCTTTTCATAACTTTTAAAATTTATTTTTATACGGATAATCAAATACTTACTCCGCATTTGTCGTAAAACCATACACACTGCGGGCCTATAAGCCAGGCGAGATATGATCTATATCAATTTCTCTTCTATAATGCTTTGTTAGTATCTCGTCGCCGACTTAATAAAGAGAGAGTTAGTGTGAAAGCTGACAACCCTTTTGATCTTTTACTCCCTGCTGCGATGGCGAAAGTTGCCGAAGAAGCGGGTGTCTATAAAGCAACGAAACACCCGATGAAGACGTTCTATCTGGCGATCACGGCCGGTGTGTTCATCTCTATCGCTTTCGTCTTCTACATCACCGCCACCACCGGTACTGCCGGAATGCCTTTCGGCATGGCCAAACTGATTGGCGGCATTTGCTTCTCACTGGGTCTGATTCTCTGCGTCATCTGCGGTGCCGACCTCTTCACCTCAACGGTACTGATTGTTGTGGCGAAAGCCAGCGGAAGAATTACCTGGGGTCAACTGGCACGTAACTGGCTTAACGTCTACGTGGGTAACCTGGTTGGCTGTCTGCTCTTTGTTTTGTTGATGTGGCTTTCTGGCGAATACATGACCGCCAACGGTGGCTGGGGCCTTAACGTCCTGCAAACCGCCGACCACAAAATGCACCACACATTTATCGAAGCCGTTGCTCTCGGCATCCTCGCTAACCTGATGGTCTGCCTGGCTGTATGGATGAGCTACTCGGGTCGTAGCCTGATGGACAAAGCCTTAATTATGGTTCTGCCGGTTGCGATGTTTGTTGCCAGCGGCTTTGAGCACAGTATCGCGAATATGTTCATGATCCCAATGGGCATAGTCATCCGCGACTTTGCGAGCCCGGAGTTCTGGACCGCGGTTGGTTCATCCCCGGAAAGTTTTTCTCACCTGACTATTATGAATTTCATTACTGATAACCTGATCCCTGTCACTATCGGGAACATTATCGGTGGGGGTCTGTTAGTTGGGTTGACATACTGGGTCATTTACCTGCGTGGCGACGATCATCATTGATGGTTTTCTCAGGCAGTAAATAAAAAATCCACTTAAGAAGGTAGGTGTTACATGTCCGAGCTTAATGAAAAGTTAGCCACAGCCTGGGAAGGTTTTGCGAAAGGTGACTGGCAGAATGAAGTAAACGTACGTGACTTCATTCAGAAAAACTATACCCCGTATGAAGGTGACGAATCCTTCCTGGCTGGCGCAACTGACGCGACCACCAAGCTGTGGGACAGCGTAATGGAAGGCGTTAAACTGGAAAACCGCACTCACGCGCCAGTTGATTTTGACACCTCCGTTGCTTCCACCATCACTTCTCACGATGCTGGCTACATCAACAAAGCCCTTGAGAAAATCGTTGGTCTGCAGACTGAAGCACCACTGAAACGCGCAATCATCCCGTTCGGTGGTATTAAAATGGTTGAAGGTTCCTGCAAAGCGTATAACCGCGAGCTGGACCCAATGCTGAAAAAAATCTTCACCGAATACCGCAAAACCCACAACCAGGGTGTATTCGATGTTTACACCAAAGACATTCTGAACTGCCGTAAATCTGGCGTTCTGACCGGTCTGCCAGATGCGTATGGCCGTGGCCGTATCATTGGTGACTACCGTCGCGTTGCGCTGTACGGTATCGACTTCCTGCTGAAAGACAAATACGCACAGTTCGTTTCCCTGCAGTCTGACCTGGAAAACGGCGTAAACCTGGAAGCGACTATCCGTCTGCGTGAAGAAATCGCTGAACAGCACCGCGCACTGGGTCAGATCAAAGAGATGGCGGCTAAATATGGCTGCGATATCTCTGGTCCTGCGACCAACGCTCAGGAAGCTATCCAGTGGACCTACTTCGGCTACCTGGCCGCGGTTAAGTCTCAGAACGGTGCAGCAATGTCCTTCGGTCGCGTATCCACCTTCCTGGATGCGTACATTGAACGTGATATCAAAGCAGGCAAAATCACCGAGCAAGACGCTCAGGAAATGATTGACCACCTGGTCATGAAACTGCGTATGGTTCGCTTCCTGCGTACCCCTGAATACGATGAGCTGTTCTCTGGTGACCCAATCTGGGCAACAGAATCCATCGGTGGTATGGGCGTTGACGGCCGTACTCTGGTAACCAAAAACAGCTTCCGCTTCCTGAATACCCTGTACACCATGGGTCCTTCTCCGGAGCCGAACATCACCGTTCTGTGGTCTGAAAAACTGCCTCTGAACTTCAAGAAATTCGCCGCTAAAGTGTCTATCGATACCTCTTCTCTGCAGTACGAGAACGATGACCTGATGCGTCCGGACTTCAACAACGACGATTATGCTATCGCTTGCTGCGTAAGCCCAATGGTTGTTGGTAAACAAATGCAGTTCTTCGGTGCGCGTGCAAACCTGGCGAAAACCATGCTGTACGCAATCAACGGCGGCGTTGATGAAAAACTGAAAATGCAGGTTGGTCCTAAGTCTGAGCCGATCAAAGGCGACGTTCTGAACTTCGACGAAGTGATGGAGCGTATGGATCACTTCATGGACTGGCTGGCTAAACAGTACGTCACTGCACTGAACGTTATCCACTACATGCACGACAAGTACAGCTACGAAGCCTCTCTGATGGCGCTGCACGACCGTGACGTCGTTCGCACCATGGCATGTGGTATCGCTGGCCTGTCCGTTGCTGCTGACTCCCTGTCTGCAATCAAATATGCGAAAGTTAAACCAATTCGTGACGAAGACGGCCTGGCTGTAGACTTCGAAATCGAAGGTGAATATCCGCAGTTTGGTAACAACGACTCTCGCGTTGATGACATGGCGGTTGACCTGGTAGAACGTTTCATGAAGAAAATTCAGAAACTGACTACTTACCGTAATGCTATCCCGACTCAGTCTGTTCTGACCATCACCTCTAACGTTGTGTATGGTAAGAAAACCGGTAACACCCCAGACGGTCGTCGTGCTGGCGCGCCATTCGGCCCAGGTGCTAACCCAATGCACGGTCGTGACCAGAAAGGTGCTGTTGCCTCTCTGACCTCCGTTGCTAAACTGCCGTTTGCTTACGCGAAAGATGGTATCTCTTATACCTTCTCTATCGTGCCAAACGCGCTGGGTAAAGATGACGAAGTGCGTAAAACTAACCTCGCGGGTCTGATGGATGGTTACTTCCACCACGAAGCGTCCATCGAAGGTGGTCAGCACCTGAACGTGAACGTAATGAACCGTGAAATGCTGCTCGACGCGATGGAACATCCTGAGAAATATCCTCAGCTGACTATCCGCGTATCTGGCTACGCAGTACGTTTTAACTCCCTGACTAAAGAACAGCAGCAGGACGTTATCACCCGTACTTTCACTCAGTCCATCTAACTGGAATTGACTGAAATCACGCGTTAAAAAGCGTACAATAAAAGGCTCCACGTCAGTGGGGCCTTTTTAGCACCCTCTCCACCATAGTCTCTTTTGTCCGCTATCTATACTTAATGGATAACAGCCAAAACAGACTAAGAGCCTATCCCATTAGGCGTAATTGTCGTAGCCAGTTTGAACACGGACAGCGCGCAGCAACCGGAGCGTACACAAAGTACGTGAGGATTGTGAGCACTGCCCAGGTTCAAAATGGCAAGTAAAATAGCCTAATGGGATGGCTCGTAACACAGCCGGCTTTGAGCTGTGCATACACAGGCCCCGGACGGGCCGATGCTGGAGATATCACCGCAATGTCAATTATTGGTCGCATTCACTCCTTTGAATCCTGTGGCACCGTCGATGGCCCGGGCATCCGCTTTATCACCTTTTTCCAGGGTTGCCTGATGCGCTGCCTGTACTGCCATAACCGTGACACCTGGGATACGCACGGCGGTAAAGAAGTAACCGTTGAAGAATTGATGAAAGAGGTGGTGACCTACCGCCACTTTATGAACGCGTCCGGCGGCGGCGTCACCGCATCTGGTGGTGAAGCCATTCTTCAGGCTGAATTTGTCCGCGACTGGTTCCGTGCCTGCCGCCAGGAAGGCATCCATACCTGTCTCGACACCAATGGCTTTGTACGCCGCTACGATCCGGTTATTGATGAACTGCTCGAAGTGACCGATCTGGTCATGCTCGATCTCAAACAGATGAACGATGAGATCCACCAGAACCTCGTTGGCGTCTCAAACCACCGCACGCTGGAATTTGCCAAATACATTGCCGATAAAGGCATCAAAACCTGGATCCGCTACGTGGTTGTGCCTGGCTGGTCAGATGATGATGACTCCGCACATCGCCTCGGGGAATTTACCCGCGATATGGGCAACGTCGAGAAAATCGAGCTTCTGCCCTATCACGAGCTGGGTAAACATAAATGGGTGGCAATGGGCGAAGAGTACAAACTCGATGGCGTGAAGCCGCCGAAAAAAGAGACGATGGAACGCGTCAAAGGCATTCTTGAGCAGTACGGCCACAAGGTGATGTATTAAAGAAAAGCCCGGTGAAAACCGGGCTTTTTTATATTCTATTTAAAGACGCCGTTAATAACGGACGTCACAATGGCTGTACTGAGCGCAATTAAGACCAGGTCGTCACCCACTACCCGCCACTCATAGCCTGGATAGGAAGGAAGCTGACCCAGCATAGAAGCCGGCACGGTTTTCTTCGCAATGCCCGGAGGCAACGGCTTACCGCGCGCCAGGTTTTTCGCGATACCTGGAGGCAGAGAGTCATAGCCCGTTAAGCCATAATTCAGCGCCAGATGGCGGGCATGATCGAAGCTCACGCGAGCGTCGACATCGTTACCGACATCCTTACTGCTTTTAAAACTCTTATCCGATTTTCCAGGGTTATCCTGACCGTTATTTTGTTTATTGCCATGGTTACCAGAATTCCCGTTACCATGACTGCCGCCATTACCCTGTCCGCCACCGTTTCCGTGACCACCACCATTCCCGTTTCCAGGATTAGCCATGACCGGAGCCGTTGCAAACGTTAAAGACAACACTACGGCAAGTGCGGTAGTGGAAAAACGACGAATAGACATGATTGCTGCCTTATAGTGGTAGGACTCACATCAATTATCGTCTGACGCAATAAACAAACAATAAGTAAAACTCTTAGTTGTGACAGGGACAAAAAAGCCTGTCGTCGACAGGCTTTTAATTAATCAGGCATGAGCCACAGGCGTTGGGTGTTCGCCCACTTTGCGCAGCAGCATTAAGAGATAAATAAACGATACGCTGGCGATCATGATAAACAATAAATTATCAGAGTAATTCTGCATCAGCATCGCGGTAAACGTCGGCCCTAATAAACTGCCGATGGTATAGCTCAGTAACAGCGCCTGGTTCATTGCCACAAGCTGGTGATGTTCAACTTTCTCACAGGCCCAGGCCATCGCGACCGGATAGAGCGTAAAGCCGGCGGCTCCGAGAATAAATAGCGCAGGCGCCATCGCAGCGTTGCTGAGCATGGCAAGGCACCCCATGATGACCACGAAGACCTGAACGCGCAGCACCAGCAGACGGCCGAAGCGGTCAGCCAGACGGCCAATCGGCCACTGCCCGACGATCCCCGCACTCACCATGACCGCCATCCAGAAGCCGATTCCGGAATCGCTGACGCCCTGATGATTCAGATAGAGTGGCATCAGGCCATAGAGCGAGCCCAGTACAATCCCCGAGATAATGCAGCCGTTAACGCCCAGACGCGCCTGACGGAGTCTGAGCATTGGCCAGACGTGGGTCGCTTCCTGATGCTCGCTGTTCTGGTTCACAATGCGCGTGAAGAGCAGCGGCAGGATTGCGGCCAGCACCATGCCCGTTACCCACGGCAGAACGCTCATCAGGTCGGTTGGCAGCTTGCTGACCATCAGTTGACCCAGCACGGTACCCACATAGTAAACCATCATATAGGCCGCCAGCAGGCGTCCACGGTTGCGGGAGGTGCCGCTGCACATCAGCGCACTTTCAACCACCACCCAAATCATCGCGCAGCCTACACCAGCGATAAAGCGCCATGCCATCCAGCTCCAGAAGCCGACCATCAGGCCCAGCCCGGCACACCCGGCGGCGAAAATCAGCGAAGCCAGATAATAGCTGCGATTAAAGCCAAAGCGCTTAATCAGGCTCCCGGTCACCAGCGTACCCAGCAGGTTGCCGGTAAAAAAGGACGAGCTGACCATACCCACCTGCCAGGTCGGTAAGTTTTCATGGGCAAGCCACAGCGGGACGAGCGTATTTAACACTGCGATCGCCAGGGTCAACAGAAGCAGGCCACAGAGCAACAGAAGCACTGGCCGGGTATAGGTGGTCATGGATTAAAAACCGTGAGGAAGTTCAGATTTCGTGCGCATCATGCCACTGGCAAAAACAAAGTCAATCCACTGATTTAGCCGCCTCGCACAATATGTTCCCTGTCGATTTAAAAAACTTATCCTGCTAATGCCACGCCTGCTATAGATATTAATTATGTATCTGTTTTATTTATTAATGGGCGAAATTAAAACAAAACGACAGTCGAAAAATTTCATGATCGAAAAAAGAAAAAGCCGGGCACTCAGGCCCGGCTTGATATAACGAAATACAACGCTAGCTGGCGATAGCCATACCAACGGTCATATGCAACCCGTAGAACACGCCGCGGCCAATCAGTTCGCCTGCCAGTACCAGCACAAAGGCCAGTGACAGCAGCGGCAGCGCGGGCTGATAACCTTTGAGCTGAGGCGCGATCCAGAATACCAACGCCGCGACCAGCAGAACGATGCGCCAGGCCATCAGAGAACCGTAATCCGGCACCAGGGCAGAAGCCTGCTGGATAGAGCTGTGAATGGTTGCCAGTTCGGCCCCCTGCATCAGGGCGACCATCGCACTCACCACCAGCGCCAGCAGCGAAACAGCGGGCAGCAAACGCATTGCCCACCCGTCTACGCCCGCCACGCGCAGCAGCAGGTAGCCCAGCAGTGGCCCGCCGATAAACATCGTCAGGAAGAAGCTCATTGGCGTCCAGACGCTGTACCAGGTTGGAACGGTATCGATGGTGTTATAGACGCGCACCATCATCCACACGAACACCACGCCCAGAACCATCGTCACGATCAGCCACAGGCTGCGCAGACCTACAGGCAATTTCTTTATCGCGGCCAGCAGCCAGCCCAGCCCACCGACGGCAAAGAAAATTGCCCCGCTGGCAATCTCGTTACTGAGGGACGATGCGCCCACGCGGTTCAGAGAGTTAAACGCGCGCATCGGCGAACCCAGGTGCAGCGTGGAGGCGATAAAGCCAATTCCCATCAGAACCCACAGGCCAAACATGCTCAACACCAGACGCTGCTGCTGTTCGGCATTGAGGTTCCCTTTTAACAGCGCCAGCGCGAGTACAATGAAACCGCCCGCCACGCACTGACCAAAGACCGTGAAGATCATCAGCGGCCATTCATGCCATCCACTTCCCATCTCACACCTCCTTCGGATTTGCCAGGTAGCCGGTGGTGTCACCTGTAGGACGGCTGTTGGCGTTAGGTTTAATCACAATACTCGGCTTCGTGAAGTGCGCAGACGGCAGCGGCGCAACGGCAGCAAGCTGACCGTGTTTTTGACGCAGTTCTTCAATCGGGCCGAAGTCCAGCGCGCGCAGCGGACAGGACTCGACGCAAATCGGCTTTTTGCCATCCGCCACGCGGGTGTGGCAACCGTCGCATTTCGTCATATGACCTTTGGCGGCGTTGTACTGCGGCGCGCCGTACGGGCACGCCATGTGGCAGTACCGACAGCCGATGCAAACATCTTCATCCACCACCACAAAACCGTCTTCACGCTTGTGCATCGCCCCGCTCGGGCAGACCTTAGTACAGGCCGGATCTTCACAGTGGTTACAGGCAATCGACAGGTAATACGCAAAGACGTTCTGATGCCAGACGCCGTTATCTTCCTGCCAGTCGCCCCCGGCGTATTCGTAGATGCGGCGGAAGCTGACGTCAGGAGTCAGGTCTTTGTAATCTTTACAGGCCAGCTCGCAGGTTTTGCACCCGGTGCAACGGCTGGAATCAATAAAAAATCCATACTGGGTTGTCATCGGCTACTCCTTAAACCTTTTCAACCTGGACAAGGTTTGTGTGGGATGGGTTGCCCTTCGCCAGCGGCGACGGACGCTGCGTGGTCAGCACGTTAATACTGCCCGCCTGGTCGATGCGGTTGGCATCAGGGCTGTACCAGGCCCCTTCCCCCAGCGCCACCACGCCTGGCATCATGCGTGGCGTCACTTTGGCTTCAATGTGCACCTCGCCGCGACCGTTGAAGATACGCACGCGATCGCCATTGCTGATGCCGCGTGCTTTGGCATCCATCGGGTTGATCCACATCTCCTGACGGCAGGCGGCTTTCAGTACGTCGACGTTACCGTAGGTGGAGTGGACGCGCGCTTTGTAGTGGAAACCGGTCAGCTGCAGCGGGAATTTCGCCGTCAGCGGATCGTTGTAGTTTTCGAAACCTGGCGTGTAGATCGGCAGCGGATCGATAACGTCCCCTTCCGGCAGCTCCCAGGTCGACGCGATTTTTGCCAGCTCTTCGGAGTAGATTTCGATTTTGCCCGACGGGGTAGTCAGCGGGTTCAACTGCGGGTCTTCACGGAACGCTTTGTACGCCACGTGGTGCCCTTCCGGATCGCGCTGTTTGTACATACCCTGCTTGCGGAAGGTATCGAAATCCGGCAGGTCAGGGATCGCCTTACGGGAGAGTTCATGCAGATGGCGCATCCACCCTTCCTGAGTACGCCCCTCGGTAAACTGCTGCTCAACGCCAAGACGTTTCGCCAGCTCAGAGGTCATCTCATAGATGGTTTTGCACTCGAAGCGCGGTTTAATGGCCTGATCGGTAAAGATCACGTAGGACATGTTGCCGCAGGAGGCGTCCAGCGCGAAATCCATCTGCTCTGACGCGGTACAGTCTGGCAGCAAAATATCGGCATATTTCGCCGACGATGTCATGTGGCAGTCGATCACCACAATCATCTCGCACTTCTTGTCATCCTGCAGGATTTCATGGGTGCGGTTGATTTCAGAGTGCTGGTTGATGAGACAGTTACCGGCATAGTTCCAGATCATCTTGATCGGCACGTCCAGCTTGTCCTTGCCACGCACACCGTCGCGCAGAGCGGTCATTTCCGGGCCACGTTCAATCGCATCGGTCCACATAAACATGGAGATGCTGGTCTGAACCGGGTTATCCAGCGTCGGCATACGTTCAAACGGCACTTCATATGAGCCTTCACGCGCGCCGGTGTTACCGCCGTGAATACCCACGTTGCCGGTCAGAATGGAGAGCATGGAGATGGCACGGGTCGCAATTTCGCCGTTCGCATGACGCTGCGGTCCCCAGCCCTGGCTAATATAGGCCGGTTTGGCTGAGCCAATCTCACGCGCTAGCTGAACGATACGCTCCGCCGGAATACCGGTGATGGTGGACGCCCACTCGGGTGTTTTCGCCACGCCATCGCTGCCCTGACCGAGAATGTAGGCTTTGTAATGCCCGTTAGCAGGCGCGCTGGCTGGCAGGGTTTTCTCGTCATAGCCGACGCAGTATTTATCCAGGAAAGGCTGATCGACGAAGTTTTCGGTGATCATCACCCATGCCAGCGCTGAAACCAATGCTCCATCGGTACCCGGACGGATTGGGATCCACTCGTCTTCACGTCCAGCACCGGTGTCGGTGTAGCGCGGATCGATGATGATCATGCGAGCATTAGATTTGGCGCGGGCCTGTTCGAGGTAGTAGGTTACCCCGCCGCCGCTCATGCGGGTTTCGCCCGGGTTGTTACCGAACAGGACGACCAGCTTACTGTTTTCGATATCAGACGGGCTGTTGCCGTCCGCCCAGCCGCCGTAGGTATAGTTAAGGCCAGCAGCGATTTGCGCGGAAGAGTAGTCGCCGTAGTGGTTGAGGTAACCGCCGCAGCAGTTCATCAGGCGCGCCACCAGCGTTTTTCCCGGCGGCCAGGAGCGGGTCAGCGTGCCGCCGAGCGTCCCGGTGCCGTAGTTCAGATAGATGGATTCGTTGCCGTACTCTTTGATAAGGCGCTGCATATTGGTGGCGATAATATCGTAGGCTTCGTCCCAGCTAATGCGCTCGAACTTTCCTTCCCCACGCTTACCGACGCGCTTCATAGGATATTTCAGTCGATCCGGGTTATAGACGCGACGACGCATGGAGCGGCCACGAAGACAGGCACGAACCTGATGTAACCCTTCGTAGTTATCTTCCCCGGTATTGTCGGTTTCGACATATTTAATTTCACCATCCACCACATGCATACGCAGAGGACAACGGCTGCCGCAGTTTACGGTACAGGCACTCCACACCACTTTTTCCGGCGTGGTGGCCGGGGACAGTGCATCTGCCGCCGACGCCAGTCGGGTGAAAGGGAGCGTGAAGGCACTACTGGCTACGGCCAGGCCGCCAATTGCCGTGGTTTTCATCAACCCACGGCGAGTGACCTCGGCAGCCATTAATGCTTCAGGCGCGTTGATTTTCATAGAGACTCACTTTGGTTGCTCACAAAGAAAAGAGAGGCGGCGCATACCGCTATGTAATTTTGTATATAACGAATTTCTTCGTTATCAGTTTTTTATGCTGACTTTCATTCGGAGGAGTATTACTACTTTAGAGGGAGAGGTTATTGCTTCGTATCAAATCAAAGGCATAAAAAAAGCACCCTGAGGCGCTTTTTTGTTTTAAGACATATTATCAGCCAATGTACTGCAGGCCTTTCATGTATGGACGCAGCACTTCAGGGATCTCAATACGACCGTCTGCCTGCTGGTAGTTTTCCAGCACGGCAACCAGCGTACGACCCACAGCCAGACCAGAACCGTTCAGGGTATGCACCAGACGGGTTTTCTTGTCAGATTTGCTGCGGCAGCGAGCCTGCATGCGGCGCGCCTGGAAATCCCAGACGTTGGAGCAGGAGGAGATCTCACGGTAGGTGTTCTGCGCAGGCACCCACACTTCCAGATCGAAAGTCTTGCAGGCGCCAAAGCCCATATCACCGGTACACAGGGCCATACGACGGTACGGCAGACCCAGCAGCTCCAGCACTTTCTCAGCGTGGCCGGTCATCTCTTCCAGCGCGTCCATGGACTCTTCAGGACGGACGATCTGCACCATCTCAACTTTGTCGAACTGGTGCATACGGATCAGACCGCGCGTGTCGCGACCATAAGATCCTGCTTCAGAACGGAAGCACGGAGAGTGTGCAGTCAGCTTAATTGGCAGGTCGTCTTCATCGATGATCTCATCACGCACGAGGTTAGTCAGCGGCACTTCAGCGGTTGGGATCAGCGCGTAGTTGCTGCTGTCGGCTTCCTCGTCCAGCGGACGGGTATGGAACAGATCGCCGGCAAATTTCGGCAGCTGGCCCGTACCGTACAGCGTATCGTGGTTGACCAGATACGGCACGTAGGTTTCGCTGTAGCCATGCTGCTCGGTGTGCAGATCCAGCATGAACTGCGCCAGCGCGCGGTGCAGATGGGCGATCTGGCCTTTCATCACCACGAAGCGAGAGCCGGTCAGCTTAACCGCTGCCGCAAAGTCCAGGCCCGCGTGCATTTCGCCCAGCGTTACGTGATCGCGTACTTCGAAGTCAAACTCACGAGGCGTACCCCAGCGTTTCACTTCAACGTTGTCGTTTTCATCTTTGCCGACAGGTACGCTGTCGTCAGGAATATTCGGGATAGCCAGGGCAATATCACGAATCTCGGCCTGAAGAACGTCCAGCTCAGCTTTCGCCTGATCCAGTTCTTCACCCAGTTTGTTCACTTCCAGGCGTAATGGCTCAATATCTTCCCCGCGCGCTTTCACCTGGCCGATGGACTTCGATCGAGAGTTACGCTCTGCCTGCAGATTTTCAGTTTGTACCTGCAGAACTTTACGACGCTCTTCAAGAGCGCGCAGCTTATCTACATCCAGCTTAAAGCCCCGGCGTGCCAGTTTTTCAGCGACTGCGTCTGGCTCATTACGCAGCAGATTGGGATCGAGCATGCTTATCCTGTGCTTATCGAATTAAAATAGGAAAATGTGACCACAGCCTGCGGCCACAAGGATACATTGCCAACATTACCGCAACGATTGAACTAACGGTAGCGTTTTATAGGGCTATTTTGATCCTGTCCGGCGAGCCAGGTGAGCTTTTCACCAATCTTGCCTTCAAGACCTCTGTTTGTGGGGTGATAATAGCGCGTTTGTGCCATCTCCTGCGGGAAATATTCCTCCCCGGCAGCGTAGGCATTGGGTTCGTCGTGAGCGTAGCGATACTCCTGCCCGTAACCCATCTCTTTCATCAGCTTGGTCGGCGCGTTACGCAGATGAACCGGCACATCGTAGTCCGGGCGTTCGCGCGCGTCGGACATCGCCGCTTTGAAGGCGGTATAAACCGCATTGCTTTTCGGCGCGCAGGCCAGATAAACAATCGCCTGCGCAATCGCACGTTCGCCTTCCGCGGGTCCAACGCGGGTGAAGCAGTCCCAGGCCGAAAGCGCGACCTGCATGGCGCGAGGATCGGCATTGCCGACATCTTCTGACGCAATCGCCAGGCAGCGACGCGCGACATATAACGGATCGCCGCCTGCTGTGATAATGCGCGCGTACCAGTAAAGCGCCGCATCCGGCGCGCTGCCACGCACGGACTTATGCAGCGCCGAGATCAGGTCGTAAAAACGGTCGCCTTTGTTATCGAAACGCGCGCTGCGTTCACCGGCAATTTCGGTGAGCAACTCCTGCTTCAGCACCCGCTTCCCGGCATCGTCGACTTCGGCCATATCGGCCATCATTTCCAGCGTGTTCAGCGCCCGACGCGCATCGCCGTTGACCAGCTCGGCAATCGCACGACGCGTGTTGTCAGGCAGAACGATATCCTGACCGCCGTAGCCGCGCGCTTTGTCGTCCATCGCCTGGGTGAGAACCTTTTCGATATCCTCGGTGGTCAGCGATTTGAGCAGGTAAACGCGCGCGCGGGACAGCAGTGCCGAGTTCAGTTCAAACGACGGGTTTTCGGTGGTCGCGCCGATGAAGAAGATCGTGCCGTCTTCAATATGCGGCAGGAAGGCATCCTGCTGGCTCTTATTGAAGCGGTGGACTTCATCCACGAAGAGGATGGTGCGCCGCCCGGCATTGCGGTTCTGCCGGGCGCGCTCGATCGCCTCACGGATCTCTTTCACGCCGGAGGTGACCGCCGAGATGCGTTCGACGTCTGCGTTAGCATAGCGGGCGATCACTTCTGCAAGCGTGGTCTTGCCGGTGCCAGGAGGTCCCCAGAGGATCATAGAGTGAAGATGCCCGGCCTCAATGGCGCGCGGCAATGGCTTACCGGCAGCCAGCAGGTGTTGCTGGCCGATGTACTGCGCTAAATTTTCTGGCCGCATACGAGCGGCCAGAGGTTGAAACGCATTATCTGAAAAATCGAGCGACAGATTGCCCACTCATGCCTCTTACTTATTGCGTTGGTCGTCCACCGTTACGCCCTGCGGCGGGGTAAAGGTGAATTTCGATGCATCAACGGCGCCGTTCTGCTGAGACTTGAGCTGGTAGCTACTGCGCTGATCGTCCTGCTCAACCGCGCCAAACTGATTAATGGTACCGTTGGTGCTTACGTTAATGGTGAACTGCTTCAGGTTACCGTTGCTGCCTTTCGGCGTCAGGACAAACTCGTCACCCGTCTGCTTAATATTGTACTGCTGCCAGTCGCTGGACTGGTTACGGGCAATCAGCATAAACGGCGTATTGCTGGTGGCATCTTTCAGCCAGGTCGCCGTTGCCTGCTCAACGAACGGGTTGAAGAACCACAAGGTTTTGCCGTCAGACACCAGGATGCTCTCATCCGGCTGGGTCATGTGCCAGTTGAACAGATTTGGGCGTTTCACCCACAAATCTCCCTGGCCTTCCTGTACCGCGTTGCCGCTGCCGTCAGTCACTTTTTGCGTGAAGCTGGCGTGGAAGCTGCTTACTTTATCCAGTCGGCTTTTAAGGTCGCTGGCTGCATCAGCCCAGACGCTGCTGGCGACAAAACTGGTGAGTAATGCACAGGCGATGGCGATTTTTTTCATTGTTATTCCTTAAAATACGTCTTCCCGGTATGGGGTTTCCGTCTTCTATTCTGGACCTGCCCGAAGGCAGGCGACAGAAGAAAATGCTTAATTTTGGCTGATTTACCCTTCTTTGCAATCGCTGAAGGTTAATCAAACGGCGGCGGTGCCAGCACCTCACGGTTACCGTTATGCCCCTGCTCGCTCACAATGCCCTGCGCTTCCATCTGCTCGATGATACGCGCCGCGCGGTTATAGCCGATGCGGAACTGGCGCTGCACGCCAGAGATGGACGCTTTGCGTTTTTCGGTAACGAAGTTAACCGCCTGATCGAATAACGGATCCAGCTCTTCGCCGCCGTCGAAGCCACCGCCGCCGCCTTCGCTTTCCGTATCGCTGGTGATGCCGTCAACATATTGTGGACGACCGCGCGCTTTCCAGTCCTGCACGACGGCGTGAACTTCCTCATCGCGGACGAACGCACCGTGGACACGCACCGGAGAGGTGGAGTTCGGGCCGGAATAGAGCATGTCACCCATACCCAGCAGCGACTCTGCGCCGCCCTGATCAAGAATGGTACGGGAGTCAATTTTACTTGATACGGTAAAGGCGATACGCGTCGGGATGTTCGCTTTGATAAGACCAGTAATAACGTCCACGGAAGGACGCTGGGTCGCCAGCACAAGGTGAATACCGGCCGCACGCGCTTTCTGCGCCAGACGGGCAATCAGCTCTTCCACTTTCTTACCGACGGTCATCATCAGGTCAGCGAATTCATCGACCAGCACGACAATATAAGGCAGTTTTTCCAGCACCGGATGCTGGGCATCCATGCTGTCACCCGGCTTCCAGTAAGGATCCGGAATCGGACGTCCCATGCGCACCGCCTGAGCGATTTTTTCGTTATAACCGGCCAGGTTACGCACGCCCAGCGCAGACATCAGCTTATAGCGGCGTTCCATCTCATTGACGCTCCAGCGCAGGGCGTTGGCGGCGTCTTTCATGTCGGTGACCACTTCAGTCAGCAGATGCGGGATGCCTTCGTAGACCGACAGTTCGAGCATTTTCGGGTCGATCATGATGAAACGGACATCTTCCGGCTGCGCTTTATAAAGCATGCTAAGGATCATGGCGTTCACGCCGACAGACTTACCGGAGCCGGTAGTACCCGCGACCAGCAGGTGAGGCATTTTCGCGAGATCTGCCACCACCGGATCGCCCGCGATATCTTTACCCAGCACCACGGTCAGCGGGGATGGGTTATCGCGGAACTTGGTGTTATCCAGCACTTCACGCAGGTAGACGGTCTGACGTTTCTTGTTCGGCAGCTCAAGCCCAACGTACGGCTTGCCTGGGATCACTTCCACCACACGCACCGCAACGGTCGACAGAGAACGCGCCAGGTCGCGGGACAGGTTGGAAATTCGCGCGGCTTTAACGCCAGGCGCCAGATTCAGTTCAAATCGTGTGATAACAGGACCCGGCGAGTAGTTCACCACGTCCGCCTTGATGCGGAAGTCAGCCAGACGGGCTTCCACCAGACGCGCCATTTGTTCGAGCGCGAAGGTATCGACCGGTTCCACTTCTGACGGCGGCGGCGTTAACAGATCCAGAGACGGCAGCGGCGTGCTTGGTCGCTGCAGCGGACGGCTGTCACCGTTACGCATCAGCAGCGGGTGAATCAGGCTCTCCTGCGGCTGAGGCGCAGGCTGCTGGAACTGCGGCGGCTGTGGTGGCTGCTGCGGTTGCTGAACAGGTTGATGCGGCTGCGCGTAGGCCTGTGGTGCTGGCTGCTGGCGCACAGGCTCTGCTTCCGGCATCACGCTCGGGGTAAATAAAGGCTCGCTCGGGCCATCATCCACCAGATCCTTCATCGGCGAGAATTCAAAATCAGACAGCGAGAACGGATTTGCACCAGCTGGTTGTTCACCGGAATAGCGCTGCTGCTGGGTGGCGGCAAACTGGCGCGCCAGTTCTGCTTCAGCCGCGTCCTCTTCGTCTTCCAGCACCGGTTCATCGTGCTGGTATTCCTCACCGTAGCGTTGATTCTGCTGCGCAGCGAACTGGCGGGCCAGCTCGTCCTGCTGTATTTCATCAACGTCATCTTCGTACTCAGGCTCGCGCGCTTTCTCTTCAGCCATACGCTGGGAAGGCAGCTTGATACCATAAGAGGCAAGCTCACGGCGGGTTGGAACGCGAACGCGGTTAGGACGCGGCAGTTGCGGACCAATCCCCTCCTTCACCTGAGGACGTGGCGCGGCGCCCCCTGTTGCCAGGCTAAAGACAGGTGCAGCCACGGCAGCGGCCGCGGTAGCCTGCTTCACGCTTTCCGCTACGGGTGCGACTGCAGGCGTCGGGTCCATCGGTGGAACGGAAACAGAAGGCGCTTTCGTCACCGGCTCCTGCACCGGTTCAGGCACAGGCTGGTACCAGGCCGCCAGCTGCTCGCGTTCACGTGCACGACGCTCTTCAACTTCTTCAAAGTAGTACATAGGTGGACGAGAGGGTTTTACCTCTTCCACGATTTCAGGTTCAGGCTGCGGCTCAACATAAGGCTGCACAGGTTCAACCGGTTCAGGCACATACTCCTGATAAGGTTGGGCCACAGGCTGTTCATAGTGCGGGTAATCTTGCGGTTCATACGCAGGCTGCGGCGGCTGATACGGCTGCTGCCACTGCTCCTGCTGCACAGGGATGTAGCTTTCAGGTTCAGGCGCGATAACGGGCTCAGGCGTGTGAACGCCCGGCGCCGTCTGCCAGTCAACCTGAGGCTGCTGAATAACGGACTCCGGCGGCGAAACCGGCGCGGATGGCATCACGGCATCGACAGGCGCGGCAAACGCCTGCGCAGCGGTCGTCGCGGCTGCCGCCGCCGCAACCGGTTCGGTAACCGAGTGGCCATTTAACAGCGGATCGTATTCGTCGAAGTCACCCGGCGTGGCCCGGCTGCCGGAGAAGAGCACATCGTCAGGATCGACGGCAACACCCGCCGCGCGATACGCCACCTGCTCGTCTTCATCCATGCGTTTACCGGAGAAAAGCGCCGCATCGGTTTTACGGCCCAGCGGGTTGGCAAATTTCTCAGCAACACGCTGACGACGCGCCAGCGCGCCGCGCAGAATACGCGCACGACGAGACTCGCGACGCTGCACAGGTGCCTCATCTTCCTCTTCATCTTCGTACTCGTCTTCATCAACCCACGTATCGTCACGACGGGTACGGTTGCTGGCGAAGGTCAGAATGGTGAGGATAAAACTGCCGATTTTCTCGGCAATGCTCACCCAGGACCAGCCGGTAAACAACGTCAGCCCGGCCGCCCAGATGCAAAGCAGCGCCAGCGTGCCGCCGCTGCTGTGCAGCATAGGCTGCAGCGCAGAGCTCAACAAACTGCCGATCACCCCGCCCGAGGCGAAATACCAGATATCATCCGCATTTATCGCTGCCAGCCCACACGAGGTGAGGATCAGCGCCAGTGCGCCAATCAGGCGCAGCGACACGGCGAAATAGTCGATGTAATCATCGTTTTGACGATGACGCCACGCAAACCAGCATCCGCCAATGATAATGACGGGAAGGGTGTAGGCCATCACACCGAAAATGAAAAACAGCGTGTCCGCAAGCCAGGCACCGGGGACACCGCCTAAATTATGGATAGGCTCATGCCATGCCGTTTGTGACCAGCTGGGATCTGAGGGGTTGAAACTGAGTAAGGCTGCCATCAGCCAGACGGCAAAAAGGGCAATAACAATCAGCAAAGCCTCGAGGAGACGACGTCCGCTGCTTAGCTTCGATAGTGTGACTTCTTTGTCTTCAGTGTATTCCTGGCTCAAGAAAGGCTCTCCAGGTATCAGGCATATCCTGCCTGTTTGCTAAAACGGACAACAGCGCCGGGACTCCCCGGCACTGTTGCTGTATGGATTAACAGGAGTGTAATCAAACTACGCTGATTTTGCACCTGTTCCGTGTTAGCGCGTCTTAATAACCAGACGATTGCTCTGTTTGACCTCTTCCATCACCACATATGTACGGGTGTCGTTCACGCCTGGCAGACGCAGCAGGGTTTCCCCCAGCAGCTTACGGTAGGCGGACATATCAGGCACACGGGTTTTCAACAGGTAGTCGAAATCACCGGACACCAGATGACACTCTTGAATTTCTTCAAGTTTTTGTACAGCGGAGTTAAATTGCTCAAACACATCCGGCGCACCACGATTCAGAGTAATCTCAACAAATACCAGAAGTGAGGCATCCAGATAATGCGGGTTCAGCAGAGCCGTATAGCCCTGAATAAAACCCTGTCTTTCCAGTCGGCGCACACGCTCAAGGCACGGCGTCGGGGAAAGTCCCACACGTTTTGAAAGCTCGACGTTGGAAATACGCCCATCCTTTTGCAATTCATTAAGAATGTTACGATCGATACGGTCGAGATCTTTGCCAGGGCGCTTCTTGCTATCTACCATTATTATTGTCTCTCTGTATTCCTTCCCTACTCCTGCCTGGACCCTGTGCACATCACTGTTCAGAGCCTGTACCCGTTAGTCATCACATCGCCTGGTTTTGTATTAGACGCGATGCGGATTCGGGTTCTGTTGGTAAGAAGACCGTTGCCCGAAGGCAGTCACCGACATCACGTATGGCGTCTGTCCACGCCATGCGTAGATTTCACTGACCCGGTAAAAATGGCATTTACGTGCATGCCTATGCGGCATACGGTTAACGCGGTTTTTTTTCTTCCTTGAATGTTTTCGCAAAAGCGCAGGGGATTGTCAAAGCAAAACATCGTTTTTTAGTACAACATGCCGGATATTCATTACGGCAGGGTATTAATCCTCATTTTATTGCCTTACAAACGAGCAGTTTTCAGGAGAAAGCGTGATGTTATAGCGCGCCATTCATCGTCCGTGGCTATTACACAGATTGATATCAAAATTGCTGCGCTCTTTTTTTACGACAACAAATTCCCTACAATCCAGCCAAATGTCTGCCAACAACAATGGGGATCTCATGGGCACGGCCAAACACAGTAAGCTGCTAATCCTTGGTTCTGGACCTGCGGGATATACCGCAGCGGTCTATGCTGCACGCGCTAACCTGCACCCGGTACTCATTACCGGTATGGAAAAAGGCGGTCAGCTGACCACCACCACCGAAGTGGAAAACTGGCCAGGGGACCCGAACGACCTGACCGGGCCGCTGCTGATGGAACGTATGCACGAGCATGCCGCCAAATTCGAAACCGAAATTCTGTTCGACCACATCAATAAGGTCGATCTGCAGAACCGTCCGTTCCGCCTGACGGGCGACAGCGGCGAATACACCTGTGACGCACTGATCATCGCCACCGGCGCCTCTGCCCGTTACCTCGGTTTACCATCCGAAGAAGCGTTCAAAGGCCGCGGCGTCTCTGCCTGTGCAACCTGCGACGGTTTCTTCTACCGCAATCAGAAAGTCGCGGTCATCGGCGGCGGCAACACCGCAGTGGAAGAAGCGCTCTACCTGGCGAACATTGCCTCTGAAGTGCACCTGATCCACCGTCGCGAAACCTTCCGCGCGGAGAAGATCCTGATCAAACGTCTGATGGATAAAGTGGCAAGCGGCAACATCGTGCTGCACACCAACCGTACCCTGGAAGAGGTGACGGGCGACCAGATGGGCGTTGCCGGTCTGCGTATCCGTGATACCCAGAACACCGATAACGTCGAAACGCTGGAAGTGGCAGGTCTGTTTGTGGCGATCGGTCACAGCCCGAACACCGCAATCTTCGACGGTCAGCTGGAACTGGAAAACGGCTACATCAAAGTGCAGTCCGGCATTCACGGTAACGCGACCCAGACCAGCATCCCGGGCGTGTTCGCGGCTGGCGACGTGATGGATCACATTTATCGTCAGGCGATTACCTCTGCGGGCACCGGCTGTATGGCCGCGCTGGACGCTGAACGCTATCTCGATGGACTGGCCGAACAAGGTAAATAATCTTTACAAGTCAGTAACAAACGTAAATAAAGGCGGCGATAAGTCGCCTTTATTGTCTCCCCGTTGTAACATTGCGCTGCCCAATTTCTAATAACGTCACCTGCAAAGTACGCAATGGAAAAAACCCGTCAACAAGAGTTAACACGCTGGCTGAAACAGCAAAGCGTTATTTCCCGCCGCTGGCTTACGATTTCCCGTCTCCTGGGGTTCGTTAGCGGTCTGTTGATTGTTGCCCAGGCATGGCTGCTGGCCCGCATTCTTAATCACATGATCATGGAGAACATCCCGCGCGAAGCACTTCTGCTGCCCTTTATTGTCCTGATCCTGATTTTTATTCTGCGCGCCTGGGTGGTGTGGCTGCGTGAGCGCGTCGGTTTTCACGCCGGACAGCACATCCGCTACGAGATCCGCCGTCAGGTGCTCGACAGGCTTCAGGAAGCCGGGCCCGCGTGGATCCAGGGTAAACCGGCCGGTAGCTGGGCGACGCTGATCCTTGAGCAGATTGACGATATGCACGACTACTATGCGCGCTATCTGCCGCAGATGGCCCTTGCCGTCTTCGTTCCGCTGCTGATCGTGATCGCCATCTTCCCGGTGAACTGGATGGCTGCGCTGATTCTGATGGGCACCGCCCCGCTGATCCCGCTGTTTATGGCGCTGGTCGGCATGGGGGCAGCGGATGCCAACCGCCGTAACTTCCTGGCACTGGGTCGCCTGAGCGGCCATTTCCTCGATCGTCTGCGCGGCATGGAGACGTTACGCATTTTTGGCCGCGGTGAAGCGGAGACCGAAAGCATTCGCCAGGCATCGCAGGACTTCCGTCAGCGCACCATGGAAGTGTTACGCCTCGCCTTCTTGTCTTCCGGCGTACTGGAATTCTTTACCTCACTGTCGATTGCCCTCGTGGCGGTCTACTTTGGCTTCTCCTACCTCGGCGCTCTGGATTTCGGCCATTACGGCACGGCGGTGACCCTTTCCGCCGGGTTCCTGGCGCTGATCCTGGCCCCGGAGTTTTTCCAGCCGCTTCGCGATCTGGGTACCTTCTATCACGCCAAAGCGCAGGCGGTTGGCGCAGCCGATAGCCTGAAAACATTCCTGGAAACGCCGCTGGCACACCCGGAGCGCGGTGACGTGACGCTGAATGCTAAAGACCCCGTGACCATTGAAGCGCAGGACTTTTCCATTCTGTCACCCGAAGGTAAAGTGCTCGCGGGTCCGCTGAACTTTACCTTGCCTGCCGGACAACGCGTGGTGCTCGTCGGCACCAGCGGTTCCGGGAAAAGCTCTCTGCTGAATGCGCTATCCGGTTTTATGGCCTACACGGGTTCACTGCGGATCAACAATACCGAACTGCGCAACCTCGATCCTGACGCCTGGCGTAAACAGCTCAGCTGGGTGGGCCAAAACCCGCAGCTTCCAGCCTCTACGCTGCGTGAAAACGTTCTGCTGGCGCGCCCGGATGCGCGTGAAGATGAACTGCAATCGGTTCTCGACCGCGCCTGGGTCAGCGAGTTTCTGCCGCTGCTCCCGCAAGGTGTAGATACCGTGGTCGGCGACCAGTCCGCCGGGCTGTCGGTCGGACAGGCGCAGCGTGTGGCGGTTGCCCGCGCGCTGCTTAACCCATGCCAGCTGATGCTGCTGGATGAGCCCGCCGCCAGCCTGGATGCCCACAGCGAGCAGCGCGTAATGGAGGCCCTGAACGCCGCCTCCCGGCAGCAAACCACCCTGATGGTCACCCATCAGCTGGAAGGCATTGCCGACTGGGACCAGATCTGGGTCATGGAGAACGGCCGTCTTGTTGAGCAAGGCGATTACGCCTCTCTCGTTGCCGCGCAGGGACCGTTTGCCGCCCTGCTGGCGAACCGTCAGGAGGACATCTGATGCGTGCACTGCTGCCTTATCTTGCGCTCTATAAACGCCACAAATGGATGCTGACGCTGGGGATTGTGCTGGCGATTGTCACGCTGCTCGCCAGCATCGGCCTGCTCACGCTTTCCGGCTGGTTCCTGTCGGCCTCGGCCGTCGCGGGCGTAGCCGGGCTGTACAGCTTCAACTATATGCTCCCGGCTGCCGGTGTTCGCGGTACCGCCATCACCCGTACTGCCGGACGCTATTTCGAACGGCTGGTCAGCCACGACGCCACTTTCCGCGTGCTGCAGCACCTGCGCATCTACACTTTCAGCAAGCTGCTGCCCCTCTCCCCTGCCGGGCTGGCGCGTTTTCGTCAGGGTGAGCTACTCAACCGTGTCGTTGCGGATGTCGACACGCTGGATCACCTGTACCTGCGCGTGATCTCCCCAATCGTGGGCGCGTTTGTGGTGATTGTGGTGGTCACGCTGGGGCTGTCTGTTCTGGATGTTTCCGTTGCGCTGACGCTAGGCGGGATCATGCTGCTGACGCTGATCATTCTGCCGCCGCTGTTTTATCGCGCCGGGAAATCCACCGGAGAAAACCTGACGCGTCTGCGCGGGGATTATCGCCAGCAGCTAACCTCCTGGCTTCAGGGGCAGGCAGAGCTGACGATTTTTGGCGCCAGCAAGCGCTACCGTGCCCGGATGGAAAGTACGGAGCTGAACTGGCATGAAGCCCAGCGCCGCCAGTCGGAGCTGACGGCCTTCTCTCAGGCGCTGATGATGTTAATCGGCGGCGTGGCGGTGATTGCCATGCTGTGGCTGGCCTCCGGCGATGTCGGGGGAAATTCACAGCCGGGTCCTCTT
The DNA here is from genome assembly GCF_043974075.1 of Enterobacter sp. ECC-019. NCBI lineage: Bacteria > Pseudomonadati > Pseudomonadota > Gammaproteobacteria > Enterobacterales > Enterobacteriaceae > Enterobacter > Enterobacter sp. ECC-019. The sequence continues at coordinate 2,211,947 of NZ_CP143759.1, read as the reverse complement.
ATTGCCCTTTTCGTCTTCTGCGCGCTGGCGGCGTTTGAAGCGCTGGCCCCGGTGACGGGCGCCTTCCAGCATCTGGGTCAGGTCATCGCCTCTGCCCTGCGTATCACCCAGATTGCGGAGCAGGAGCCCGAAGTTACGTTCAGTGCCGGGCAAACTGCGGTACCAGAGCAGGTTGCGCTAACGCTTGAAGATGTCACCTTCGCCTACGACAAGCAGGCGCAGAACGCGCTGGACGGTATCAACCTTTCTGTTAAGGCAGGTCAGCGGATTGCGATCCTCGGCCGTACCGGCTGCGGTAAATCGACCCTGCTGCAGTTGCTGACCCGCGCCTGGGATCCGCAGCGCGGTCATATTCGTTTTAATAGTACATTGCTGACTGATTTCAGCGAACAGGCCCTGCGCAAGACCGTGAGCGTCGTTCCACAGCGCGTGCATCTGTTTAGCGCCACGCTGCGCGATAACCTGCTGCTGGCCGCGCCAGAGGCCTCTGATGATGCGCTTCGCGCCGTGCTGGAGCAGGTCGGACTGCAAAAGCTGCTTGAGGACGAGGGATTGAACAGTTGGCTGGGCGAAGGTGGTCGTCAGCTCTCCGGCGGTGAGCTGCGCCGTCTGGCCATTGCGCGCGCGCTGCTGCACGATGCGCCGCTGATGCTGCTCGACGAGCCCACCGAAGGGCTGGACGCCACGACCGAGAGCCAAATACTTGATTTAATGGCGAATGTTATGACCGGCAAAACCGTGCTGATGGTCACGCACCGCCTGCGCGGACTGGCGAGCTTTGATCGGATAATTGTGATGGACAACGGGCACATTATTGAGCAAGGTAATCACACAGAACTGTTGGCAAAACAGGGTCGCTACTACCAGTTTAAACAGCGTCTGTAGACTATATTTGTAGCGTCCTCACTCGCGTACTGGAGTTTTGCTGTCATGCGCCTGGTCCAGCTTTCTCGTCATAACATCGCGTTCCCTTCTCCGGAAGGGGCGCTGCGTGAGCCCAACGGGCTGCTGGCCCTCGGTGGTGACCTCAGTCCCGCTCGACTACTAATGGCGTACCAGCGCGGTATTTTCCCCTGGTTTTCCCCCGGCGATCCGATTTTATGGTGGTCCCCCGATCCGCGTGCCGTGCTGTGGCCAGCGCAGTTTCACGTGAGCCGCAGCATGAAGCGTTTCCATGCGAAATCACCCTACCGCGTCACCCTCAACCACGCCTTTGGTCAGGTCATTGAAGGCTGTGCTGAAGACCGCTATGAAGGGACATGGATAACCCGCGATATCATTACCGCCTACCACCAGCTCCACGAGCTTGGCTACGCCCACTCGATCGAGGTGTGGGAAGGCGGAGCACTCGTCGGCGGCATGTACGGCGTGGCGCAGGGGACGCTGTTTTGCGGCGAGTCGATGTTCTCTCGTGCGGTTAACGCCTCGAAAACCGCGCTGCTGGTCTTCTGCGAGGCGTTTGCCCAGCGCGGCGGACGCCTGCTCGATTGTCAGGTGCTCAACGAGCATACGGCCTCCCTGGGTGCTGTTGAAATCCCGCGACGCCAGTACATTGAACAGCTGGACGCCAGCCGTCAGGAGAAGCTCCCGCGCGACTTCTGGATACCGAGAACGCTCTTTATGCCCAATGCCTAAATGTTTTCCGCATATTTTTTGTGAGGGTGTTATAATTATGCCGCAGAGTAGCTTCTGCCTGTTGCCCCGCCGCCGTTTGGGACCCTCGCTTCAGATAACGTCCTGACGTTTATCCTGTCGTCTCCCCTTTACGAATGCGCTTCCTGTTCGGTTGTACCGTGACGCTTGGGCAATGCGCCGAAACTGTTTTGCTGCGTTTTAATCGCGCAATTCTTTACTTAATTGATGAATTTCGGCATTATCTTGCCGGTTCAAAACTTGGTAGTGATACCCCAGAGGATTAGATGGCCAAAGAAGACAATATTGAAATGCAGGGTACCGTACTTGATACGTTGCCTAATACCATGTTTCGCGTAGAGCTGGAAAACGGTCACGTGGTAACTGCGCACATCTCCGGTAAAATGCGCAAAAACTACATCCGCATTTTGACGGGCGACAAAGTGACTGTTGAACTGACCCCGTACGACCTGAGCAAAGGCCGCATTGTCTTCCGTAGTCGCTAATTGTTTTCGCCTGTAATGGCAGATGAATATTAAATAAGGCCGGGATTTTCCCGGCCTTATTTTTTTGTGGCGCAGTTGATTATTTGAACAATTATTTGGATTTTGTTTCTGCTTTAGAGCTGTCTGTTCGACAGTACAGAGAGTCAGAGGGGTGAGACCTTATTTTCTATTTTGCTAAGCTGCGTGTGCGGCAGTGCACCTGAACGTCGCCGTATCGGGACACATCGGACATTTCTAAACTGCCTGTACGGCAGTGCACCATCAATGCGCCGTCGAGGTGACTTCCCTGTTTTTCTAAGCTGCCTGTACGGCAGTGCACACCGTTCATCGTTACTTTTACGCCCTGGAAGATTTCTAAGCTGCCTGTACGGCAGTGCACGCTGAGATAGAAAAATTCCCCTCAGCTGTTCTTTTCTAAGCTGCCTGTACGGCAGTGCACATTCGCCCGCCGCATGGAAGTTAACCCGCAACATTTCTAAGCTGCCTGTACGGCAGTGCACGTAGACAGCGACCAGGATATCTTTTGCGGTGCTTTCTAAGCTGCCTGTACGGCAGTGCACGCCTTTTTCCCAGACTTTCAGGCCCAGCGACATTTCTAAGCTGCCTGTACGGCAGTGCACCCCAGGCGGAGGGGTGTTTCCCGCATACCACTTTTCTAAGCTGCCTGTACGGCAGTGCACCCCTAAACGGCAAGTTCCGTGCTGATTTCAACTTTCTAAGCTGCCTGTACGGCAGTGCACATTTTCGAGTTGCGCTTTGCTGAAGTAAATCCTTTCTAAGCTGCCTGTACGGCAGTGCACGATGAGCAGATCGAAGGGCTTGCATACGCTCTTTTCTAAGCTGCCTGTACGGCAGTGCACTCACGAGGACCGCAGCTGCGAATGGCTATGCATTTCTAAGCTGCCTGTACGGCAGTGCACATCAAGCGGTGCGGTTATGCCGTAATCCTTCATTTTCTAAGCTGCCTGTACGGCAGTGCACGTGCGCTGGTGCGTGGAGATATTCAGGGCGAATTTCTAAGCTGCCTGTACGGCAGTGCACTGGAATAATATCCCCATAGCATTATGATTTTCATACAAAAAAAGCTAAAAACCCTTCTCTTACCCTCTTTTTTACCCACCCAAAATATCCATTTAAAATCAATAGATTACAAGTTCACTAAAAATTAGGGTCAAATGCCCCTCTTTTCCACTTGCATACAAAACAACCATTTCACTCCCTCTGACAAATGACTATACTTAACCATGACAAATGACATTACTCAGGAGGTAACATGAGAACATGGATCCCCGCGCAGAAACCTGCTGATAACGCGCTTTGGCGGTACGCCGGTTTACCTGCAAACAGAGGTATGCGGCTGATTGAATTTCTTAATCAGGGATTACCCGTCAGCGTCCTCGACAATATTCATGAGTGGACCGCAATGTCGAAAGCGGACATTTTACGCGTCACCGGAATTAACGAACGTAACGTAGCCCGCCGTAAAAGCGCGGGACGGACGCTGACGCCGGATGAAAGCGAACGCGTGGCCCGTTTCGTTCGAGTACTGGATGCTGCCGTCGACTATTTTGGCAATAAAGAAGAGGCATGGAACTGGCTGCAGGCACCGGTGCGCGGGCTTGGAAATGTTGCCCCTGTCGACCTGATCGCTACAGAAACCGGTGCACTGGAAGTCACCGACTTGATTGGTCGACTCGAACACGGCGTATTCGCATGATTTTTTATCGACTGGTAACGGGACGCTATGCCAGCGAAGCGTGGAGTGGAAGTGGTGCAAACCAGTATGGCGGACGCTGGAACCATAAAGGCCATCCAGCTGTTTATGTATCCACCTCCATTTCACTGGCCTCACTGGAGATTTTGGTGCACGTTCGAAAAGATACCGTGTTGAATCAGTACCAGCTTTTCAGCATTGATATCCCGGATGACCAGATTGATTACCTGGATAAAGCGTGGCTCCCCGAGGACTGGCAGGAAAATCCGGCGCCGGTATCAACGATGGATCTGGGTACCGGATGGTTACAGGCTAACAGTGCCCTCGCGCTTATCTTACCTTCCTGCATCATTCCTTATGAAAACAACGCCATCCTTAACCCCTTACATCCGGCATTCCACACGGCGCTCAATTCAGTTCAGCAACTGCCCTTTATTTTTGATACCCGCCTGGCTGAAAAAACCGCACCCTGAACGCGGATGCGGCTATGCGTCTCAGAACCAGGGAACCGTCGCCGTCGCGCTGAGTCCGTAGGTCGTAAACATCCCGGAGACAGGCGCAGAGAGCAAATCACCATGGCGAATGAAGAGCTTAAAAGACTGGCCCGTAGAGAGGCTGCGCAGGTTAAGCCAGGGTAAATCCGTCCTCGCTTCCTGCATCGTCAGAAGACGTTGTTTCGCCTCCTCCTCTGTTATCCATCCTTTTTTAACCGAACGTCGCATGAGCCTCTGCGCGCTGCTTTTCACCTGGACGCGGCTCACGCAGCGCCACTGGTTGACAACAGGCACGGGCTGGATGGCTGAGGACATGCAGTAGTCGCTCAACCCTTTTCGCCATATGAGTGATTCGAGTTCGCTTAACGCCGTTTGAGTACCGTGCAGGCGTAACACCGCACCTGGCTTAATGCCATGTGCAGGGAAGCTGATACCAATATCCCCCTGCCCCCGCTGGCCCAGCGCACGATGCAGTTTAGCCACCAGCGCAGCCATCAGCATCTCCTCGCTGAACTCCGGGTCGGGCAGAACGCGGATCTCAAGATAGTGATCCATAACCACTCCTTACTCGCCCTTCTCACCGAAGACGCCGCCACGGATCAGGACGGCCATCACGTAATGCTGCTGTTCAACGTCAGGCTTTTGGCCTTTCGTCACCCAGTTATCCAGCAAGGTATAGAAGTCCATTTTCTCTTTCGGCTGACGACAAGCCACTCCGCGACTGGTGACTGAGCCGTACGGCTCAACGGCGATAGCGCCCAGCGCATCTACCTGAGGATACCAGGTATCGATAGTTCGAATGGCATTCCCGATTTTCTGCGAGTGCATGCCCGCAACGCTGTCAACCTGATACAACAGGCGGCTCTTGCTGCTGTTGCTGTCCAGAACCAACTCCTGCGAGGGGAAGATCTCCTGCCCGGCACCGAGCAGCACCTTCGCTTCGACGTTCAGGAGAACAAATCCTTCACCGCTAAGCCCTTTTTCGATTTCCTGCGCCAGTGCGTTTAGGCTCTCATCGCTGGCAGAAAAATCTCGCAGCGCATAATTGTACGCATCAAACGTCCACGACTTACTGCCCGTCACGTTCACGATAATTTTTTCTGCTCCGACGCGGTTGCGCCATAAAAAACGACCGTTCGCCAGGTTGGTTGCGTAACGGCGCGCCAGTTCGGCAAAACCGTGTTCATTGATATAGCCATCGATAACCTGCTGAAGTTGATCCTGATAGGCACGATCGTTACACACAGAAGGCGTCGACAGGTTTCCCTGCACGCGCAGGGTAAATTTCACTTTCAGGGTGTCTGCATCGGCAGGTAGCGCCGCCACATCCACACGCTGCAGGTTGGCTTTCTGGATTTCAGCATCCAGTTTCGCCGGATCGTTGGTGAGCGCATTTTTCAGACGGTTAGAAATAGTGCCACGCACCGCTTTTTCCTGTATACGGATCGGTTGCCACTGCTTGCCCTCCCAGCTTCCGGAATACATCACTGCATCCGAGGTTGCCAGCTTACGTTCAAATGCCAGTACGGAAGCCGTTTTAACGGCCGTTGGAGCCTTTGCCATAGATAAATCCTTTTTAATTATGATGTTCAGTTGTCACCGGCGCGCCCGCACCCTGACAGTAATAGCCCGTTTCCGTTGTCCGATAACGCCAGAAAATCTCTTCCAGTGACCGAATCCGGTGCAGACCGCACCACTCGCCCACGCCATACACCGCTTCGGTAAACGCAAAGGGCGTTACTGCATCGCGCGCGTTTGCCACGACGCCCGGCGCGTAAAGTTCAGAGATGCGCTGATAACCCGTCATCAACGGCACCAAATAACCGGTGTTGGGTTTGGGAACAACGTGCCAGTTTGCCGGTTCTCCTTCGCGTATGTTGCCGTCTTCCGGCGTTTCGGCCTGTATTTTTAGAGCAGCAAAATCCAGCCAGGCGTCAAGCAGCGTAGCGTTAGGATCGTTTTCAAGAAGCGTTTGATGATGTTCGCACAGCCAGCTACTGCGATCGCGCAGGGCAAAGCCCGGCATCAGTTGCCACTGTAATCGGCCCATCTCCTGAGCGCTGGCAGGCATCTCCATGACCGAAATATCCTGGATATCGACGATAATTCCCCCGGCCAGTCGGAGCGTCGGGCACACCTGAGACAAAAACTCGGCCAGGTCACGCTGCCCATACTCACCGTTGGAGATTTCCCCGTGACACTCCAACAGCAGTGAAACCGTCATGTGCATGCGCCCCTCTTCGTTAAAGGAGGCCGTTTTCGCGTCCCGAGTAAGTGGATTGCGGGTCAGGGCAAATTGATAATCGCGGCCGGACGTGTGCGCATGGTTCTGCTGCTCATGGCTGACGACAGCACAGCCATCGATGCGCAGCTCGTGCGTTTCCGTCAACCTGCGGGACAGCACATGGGAAAATCCCAGGAAATGGGTGATGGCGGGAAAACCCCAGGTCAAGCCAGCAATCGCGTTGGCGTTTTCGACTCTCATACGGCGAAGCAGGATAAGTGAGCTCATTTCAGCGCCTCCTGGATAATTATTTCCATCTCGCGGAGGTTGGCCCGTAAACGTTCGCGGGTTTCCCATTCACCTTTTTCCACAGCACCTAAATCCGGCATCGACTTGCGCAGACGGGCATTCAGCCACAGGGCAAAATCTTCGGCCACAGCGTCCTGCCAGTCGTCTTTTTCTCGTTCAAGACGGAATGGTTCGTCTGTTTTTGTGCGCAAGGGATCGAGCCAGAGCTGTTGATGAGGTTTCAGATCGGGACAGTTGAGCGTCCAGTTCTGCGCGGTTTCACGTTGAAATTCAGATGCGATATCAAACAGCAGATCGATAATCATATTGATGTAACCATCGCGGGCTTCACGAATACGAAAATTGGTGTAATCACCCGTTTTCGTCAGTAAGGAAACCAGAAGCTGAATGTGACTCTTCGCACGGCGGTCAAATTGCCCACCCGAGGCGAAAACAGAACGTAAACTCGCAGGCGGCTTTTCTGCCCTTTTCCACTGCGGTGGCTGACTGGAAAGTAACCAGCTCCGTCCGCCGCGTACGCTATTGAGATAGGAAATGTTTTGCGGTTTAGTGCCACCAAAGTGTATTTCCGCTGAATCCGGAAATAACGTCAGCGGAGTGGGATGCCAGGTTTTCTCGCGCCTGGCTTTCCAGATGGCTTTAACCTCATCGCCAAAACGGAAGGCAATCATTTTCTGATGTATGGCGTGAACAAGAGAGGTGGCAAACAGCGGGCTTAACAGATGGTAATCATCATCAACCGTAAAATAATTCTGTTTCGCCAGCTTGTGCGAAGCGGGTTCGCCGGGCGTCAACGCACGGGAAAATCCAGCAATCCATTCGCTCAGTTGACTGGCGTCATCGGTAAAAGCGGCCAGCGCAGCGCGATCGCCACGTTTCAGGCTCGCCAGTAGAGAATCACCACCGTTAACACGTGTTTGCAGCAATTTCGCGACGTCCAGCGCAGCGGCGTTTCCCACGGCATCCGGTTCCAGACCTGACAACGCAGCGGTGCTGAGATACCCTTCCTGCGCCACTGCCTCGCTGTAGATACTGCTATTTTTTGAATCCCCGTGGGTAAATTTCGCCGCATGGGTCACGAGGTTAATTTGTCCGGCTCGCTTCGCGGCATCCGTCAGCCACGCTTTCGGCTCATAGCGAAGCTCCAGTTCCCGGCGTTCTGCCGCAAGCGCTGCGCTATCTGTATCGCTGCGCTTTGCGGCCTCTTTATCAAATGCTTCCAGCTTTGTTTGCCGTCGTCCGGCAATGTACTCAGCGATGAAAGCGCTTAGGGCTTCAACTGACATACTCGCTCCTGGCTCTTTATAGATATTCCCTGAACACACCCAATATCGGGTGATACAGCCATTGCTCTGTTTCTTCCTCCCTGCTGACTCTTAACGTCATTTCGCCATACCGACGCGACACCGCGTCCAGCTCCATCTGCTTCATCTCGGCCAGCGCCTGTAATACCTCGGCATAATCAATTGCAATCCACGGCTCTACGCCGTCGGCCATGGATAACGCCTGTTCGCAAAATCCTCCCGCAGGTTTTAACACCCCGTTTTCCTGCATCAGGCAAAACTCGGGTTCATCGCCTTCCTCTTCCATACTCAAAAAGAAAGTTTCCTGCGGTGAAGCGCGGCGAAACGGCGTCCGCCGCTGCAACTCACCGTTCCACGTCAGCGGCAAACGCCACCACGACGCGGCTACAACATCTGACTTATCACCGCCATCCAGCAGCGCGGCACGCAAACGGGTATGCTCCAGCGTCGCCAGCGCGTTGCCGGGCAGGTTTTCAACGATGCGCGGGATCGCATTCAGCGTGCGATAGCACTCTTCGCTGAGCAGATCCTGGAGATAGTGGTGAGGCAAAAGGTGATGCTCAGTTTCAAAACCGGGTCGGCAGTAGGCGATCTTTTCTCCGCGAAGCGCGCGAACGTTACGTTCCAGAATCACCAGGTTTTCGCTCTCAGGAACGATCTGACGATGGCGCTGAATACGCCCCGCAAACTGAATAAGCGAACGCATTGAGCTCGGTTCGATAATCCCCCAGTCGGCATCAAAATCGCGACCGACTTCGAGAACGGATGTTCCGAACACGACAAAGAGATGATGCTGTTCCGGTGACGTCAGCGCCTGCTTAACGTCAGGCAACTGCCAGACCCACTCCGGTTTGTGCCGCGTGAACGCCGCGTCGAGCCGTTTTTCAATCGCCGCACGCACCGCCAGCGGGTGCTGGCTGTGGTACACGCAATAATGAATGCGGTAATTGTCCGGAGAAGGTAATGCCATCAGCGCCTGCGCGACGGCAACCAGCGGGTTGATGTTCGCCATCCTCACCAGACCAAATGACACGGTTTTGCCGCTTTTATGCGTGCTGTGATGATGGCCGTGCAACGCAATTGTTTGCTGGTGCAACGTCTGCGCCAGTGCAGAGACAACGTCGGCAGTACAGGAAGCGTGCGACTCCACGGTGGCCAGTTTACTCAGACGAAGCCGGGGCTGCTTTGGCAGACGTTTAATACGCTGCCTGACAAAATCGCCATGCGCCTGACGGAATTGAGCATCGTCGGCCACTTCCTGCGACTGCGCGCCATACTCATCAAACCAGGCGCAGCAGATACTCATCGGTCTGTCTGACTGACCGCACGCGGCCTGCCAGGCTCTGCGCCCTTCCCGATAGGCTTCAAACAGCGCTTCCGTTAACGCGGGAGGTAACGTTGCGGAGGACAGCAGCACGCGGGAGCCGAGCATTCCGGCCCAGTTCACCTGCCGACAAAGGGCGTGCAAATCATCAACGTCAAAGTCATCAGGCTCATCAAAGACCAGATCGCTGGTCAACAGACGCAGCATAGCGGGGATCTGCCTGCCGCCGCGCACGCCTTCTGTTGCAGGCATCAGGTGATCGATGGTTGTCACCAGCACCGGGGCACTGACCAGGCGATTAAGCGTCGGTTCTTTCGCCAGCCACTGCTGGGCGATACCGCTACTGGTCGCCCCTTCGTAATGTACGTAGTGATGGCTGGCGAAGAACGTTTCGTCGCTGGCACTGCTGGTATCTTCAGCATCATTCCCCTGATATAACTCTTTCACTGCTGCGGCACCGGTCACGACGGCCAGCGTGTCGTCATCCAGCCCCAGGCGCGACTGCAAAGCCTGACCCGTCTGCAGTGTCAACGTGCGTAACCCCAGCGCCACGCTGAAACGACACCCTGCCTGCTCATCTGCCAGAGCGTACATAATCCGGGCGTTAGCAAAGGTTTTACCGCATCCGGTCGAGGCCATATTGATGCCGAAGAAGCCCTGCTCGGCACTCTTCTCGCGCAGGGAAGACGCAACGTCCCACGCGTCGTTTTGCCAGGAAAAACGCTCTTCTTTCGCCCTTTCCCGAAACGTTTTATGCCGGGCGATGGCGGGTAATGAACGGCGCAACGCCGGAAGAGAACGCCCCATCAACAGCGCCAGATGCGCGACGCCGACATTGTGCTCATCCAGCTTTTGCCTGAGCTGCCCGGACTGGCGGTCGCTGTTGGCCCAGCACTGGACGGCATCATCCTGCCACCCGGCATACGCGGGTTGAGAGGAGTAAACGTGATCGGCCAGTATCAGCGACAGGCGAGCGAGATGGAGGGTAAAAAGATTATCCAGCGATCCAGCCTGAAGCAGTGCGGGCAGGTTCCGGATGCGTTTACCAATCTGTCGGGCCTTCTCGCGCCAGGTTTTACTTTTTAGCGGCGTACCCTGGGGGAATTTCCAGACGTTTTTAAAATCTAGCTCTTTCCACTGATGTTTTTCGGTGGATTTATGATTAAGCGAGTTCCAGTCTGCGTTCAGCTGTTTCTCAAACCAGCCTTCGCAGTAAATCAACTGAGGACGTGTCGAATGCGACTGCGGTAAACGGTGATGCGATAACATCAGCCATGCCACCACTTTAGCCAGAGGTGGGAGTTTCCCCAAAAGGCTGCAGTTCTTGTCCGTATCCATCTTCAGCGCTTTCAGCATGGCCTTTTCATCAGCGGCTTTTAGCTGAGTGAGGGATGTCAGCCACTGCTCATCGGTTCGTTCCCCTACAAACGCCTCGAACAGACGAACCGAGATCCACTCATGGCGATACGGCTGGCAAAGGCGATGACATTCCCCCTTAAGCGTCTGCTGGAAGCACATCCCCGCTTTACCAAAATCATGAAACAGCCCGGCAATTGCCGCCAGCAGGGCGATGCTTTCCGCACTTTGCCAGCGGTGTTCGCTGTCATTACGGATAATTTGCAGGGTCGTGCGATTTGTTGGCACGCGCCCCTGCGCGTTAAAGCGACGCAAATTCCCGACTATCCACAACAGTTCGGTTTGACCGTTTTTTTTCAGCCAGTGGCAGGCCACGGCCGTGTTACGACGTGCCGTTTTACGCAGCAGCTTGCGCAGCGTGATGGCACCTTCCATCGTAATTGTCGTCTGCCACGCCGCGTCACCCGTACGCTCTGCGAACTGATCGATAATCTGACAGCTTTGCTCGCGCGCACGTTTGGTACATCGGGAGATAATCAGCACATTCATTTTGCGACGCTCGCCAGCGAGTCTGATGTTTCCTGCAAGGTAGTAATCATCACGTCCAGCGCATCAGCCTGTTGAAACGCGTTGATGCAGCGCTGACGAAACTGTTGATTATCCTCACCCTCCATAGCCGCAATAAAGGCCTGCGGCATAACGAGGGCGTCTTTGATTAAATCGGCAATATCAAAAACCAGCCCGCCGCGTCGGGTTTTTCCGTGCATGACGGCCAGGCCATGAGGAATGCCCGTCACCCAGGCCGCGACAGCCGCCAGCCCGTAGGCCAGATAGTTGCCCTGATCGAGAAAACGGTTCGCCATGTCCGCACCTCCTCCCCGTTTGGCGCGGGTAAAGGTGCCGTAACCCACCGTCTGGCTGGTCAGCTTGTAGAGCGATTTTGTGAGCTGTGCTTCCTTGAGCATCAGCGAGGTGTGATCCTGCGCTTTTTCCATACCCTGCTTCGCACGCTCCAGAATAGTTTCCAGCGCGTCCCGATGGGGCTGAAAAGACGTTTCTCGCTGCATCCGCAGCCCTGCCCACTGCTTTTCGATTTGCTGCAAACGAATAAACTGAAACTGCTTTGCCGCCTGCAGACGTTTCTCTTCATCAAACCAGAATGAGACCCAGTTTTGTAAATACGCCGTCGGACGATATTCGCTTTGCGGGCAAAGCCATGAGACGTCGATATCCACCTCGTTCGCAGAATAAAGCGGCGTGCCGTCCGTTCCGCAAAAGCCGACCATCACGCCTGCCCGCGCAAATTCCCGCATCGCCATTTGCGTAACGGATGTTCCCATTCCCAGCATCACCGCTGTGGTATTGGCGATGGGAATATTCCAGTAAAACGACTCTTTGCCTTCCTGGGTGACATATTCAACGCGTCCACCATTTACCTGGATGCGGCATTTCTCCAGATAATAAATATTGGCGCGTTTTGAATGTAGGATGGTTTTTAAGTCTGTTGGAGTGATGCAGTTTACGGACATGGCAAGGGCTTTTATTTCAAGGTGTTGTATACATTGCATGTTATCGGAGGCAAGATGAACAAAAATGTGACAGGTATCAAATGAATACTAATTACAGTTGTAATTGAGATAAAAAAATAACTCTATCCCTTCACTTATTATTTACACCAATGATATATGCGTAATAATATAATTTGCCCGCGAATATTTTTGTTTGTACATTTGAAAAAAAGTGAGAATTTGAATACTTTCAATTATAAAATTGACATAGCGAATATTTACTAAAAAGAGGGGAAGTGCTGCCTGTACGGCAGTTAACGTTTTATTGCGGAAAAATTCGCAGTCGAGTTTTTCTAAACTGCCTGTACAGCAGTGAAGCAGGAAGAACGTCGCTCATCTTAATGTCAGGAAGTAAATTACGCAACTTCTCTTCCCTGCCCGATTCAGAAAGGGGTCATTGATACAGACGCTTAAAAAAGCGCCTGTAAGCATAAAAAGAGTCAGGGGGCCTCACCATAAATTTCATTGGCTTTTTCACTGGGCCACTTCTGGAGCGGGCTACACGAATATGTCTGAGGACCAAGGGCAAGGCTAAATGAAACCTCATCCTTATCATTTTTTGAGCTCCCCCAGACAATATCAATTTCATTATCTTCGCGGGCAACAAAACTCTTTGACAGGTTATCATATCTAGCGGGAATGAATTTCGCATAATTCATTCCCTCGGAAGATTGCTCGGATGTGAGAAATAGATCTAGATTATGTGTTTGTTTATTCTCCAGGCCGATCAATGTAGAGTGGTTTTCAAGCATAATAACTTCAACATCAATGTTTTTCCCACAAATCTGATGACTTTCGGCTTTAAGCCCCCCCATAATAGGTATTTCAACCGCATTGCCAACGAATGGAAAAAAAAGAATAGTTGACATGACAACCCATTGAAATTTCATATAATCCCCCTTGTTTTTGATGGGATAAGAATAGCGAAACGATTTTTTATTTCTAGGTTAAAAATGCCAAGTACCGATACGGTGTCAGCACAATGAAGAAGTGACATTCAGATCAGCATAAAAAAATGGGTATTTTCTAATACGATCGTTTAAGGGTCGATTACGATTGCCGACGGTTTTTTCTAAGCTGCCTGTACGGCAGTGAACCTGGGTTGACGTCAGTGGGGGCTTTTTCCGGGTTTCTAAGCTGCCTGTACGGCAGTGAACGGGTTTCTCTGAATTCTGTTATGCTGCCTTTCTTTCTAAGCTGCCTGTACGGCAGTGAACTGAAAGAAAAAAACGCCATCTTATTGTTAGCAAACAAAATAATCAACTTTTACGCATAAAACCCTTTTTTCTGGAACGTAAATTCGAATCATTTAAATCAATACGTTACGTAAACATCAGAAAAAAGGGTATAAACCTATGGCGTCAGAGGAACTCCCCCGACGCCTCGGATTGCACTCAGGAAATAATGTGAATTGCCGTTTCCGCACTTTGTGGCGCAACGACATCTGCGACCATCGAATGCGTAATGTCATGGAGTAGCCCCGCGAGGTGTGGCAACATATCGCGGTCAAAATGCGATACCAGCAGCACATGGTTTAACGCCCGGCAATAGTCGCATTTCGTTTCTGTATCTTCCAGCAACCACTCTTTTTGTCGCGGCTGTGCCGCTTCTTCCTCAAATTCCACTATCTGAAAATCACGCATGGATTCTGTGAGGCCGGATTTCACCTCTTCCAGGTAAGCTCCGAGACAACGGCAAACGGGCTGCGTTTGCGGGAGTGATTTGCAATCCAGCAGAATCTCGGTGAGCAGTTTGCAGCGCTCAGCCAGGATTGGGAGATCGGGGTTGAGGGAGAGTTCGCTGTAAAGTTGGGCGAAATTATTAATATCAGTCATATGTGATCCTTTATGCACGTAAGATTGTTTGTGCACACTTTCAGGACGCCAATCCCGGCACCTGATTTTGCAGGTACGCCGCCATTTTATTACTGTGGATTTATCCAGCAACTGACTTCGAAAGAAACTGGAAAGCGCCTCGCAAAATTCCTCTGCGGTCTGTTGCCCTCACCCCGGCCCTCTCCACAGGGAGAAGGAGAAAACAAAAAAAAACGGCAACCGAAGTTGCCGTTTTTTTTACTTTACAACTCAGTGAGCCGCTTCCGGCTTGTGCTTCGCCGCACTCTGGAAATCGTACGTCAGTTCGTTCTTCGCCTGGTCCAGCGCCACGGTCACCTGGCCGCCGTCCACCAGCGAGCCAAACAGCAGCTCGTTCGCCAGCGGTTTCTTCAGGTTGTCCTGAATCACGCGCGCCATCGGACGGGCCCCCATCGCACGGTCGTAGCCTTTCTCGGCCAGCCAGTTGCGGGCCTCCTGGCTCACTTCCAGCGACACGCCTTTCTGATCCAGCTGAACCTGCAGCTCGACGATGAACTTGTCCACTACCTGATGGATCACGTCGGTAGAAAGGTGATCGAACCAGATAATGTTGTCCAGACGGTTACGGAACTCCGGCGTGAAGATCTTCTTGATCTCCTCCATCGCATCGGTGCTGTTATCCTGGTGGATCAGGCCGATGGATTTACGCTCGGTTTCACGCACACCGGCGTTGGTGGTCATCACCATCACCACGTTGCGGAAGTCCGCCTTGCGCCCGTTGTTGTCGGTCAGCGTCCCGTTGTCCATCACCTGCAGCAGGATGTTGAACACGTCCGGGTGCGCTTTCTCGATTTCATCGAGCAGCAGGACCGCGTGCGGATGCTTGATCACCGCGTCGGTGAGCAGGCCGCCCTGGTCAAAGCCCACATAGCCCGGAGGCGCACCAATCAAACGGCTGACGGTGTGACGCTCCATATACTCGGACATATCAAAGCGCAGCAACTCAATGCCCAGCGCTTTGGAGAGCTGAACCGTCACCTCGGTTTTCCCTACGCCGGTCGGGCCAGCGAACAGGAAGGAACCGACAGGCTTGTGGTCATGCCCCAGCCCGGCGCGGGCCATCTTGATCGCTTCGGTTAAGGCCTCAATGGCTTTATCCTGACCAAAGACCAGCATTTTCAGGCGATTGCCGAGGGTGCGCAGCGTGTCGCGGTCGCTCTGAGAAACGCTCTTCTCAGGGATACGCGCGATGCGGGCTACCACGGACTCAATATCCGCCACGTTAACGGTTTTCTTACGCTTGCTGGCAGGCATCAGACGCGCACGCGCCCCTGCCTCATCAATCACGTCAATCGCCTTATCCGGCAGATGACGGTCGTTGATGTATTTCACCGCCAGCTCCACCGCCGCACGGACCGCTTTCGCGGTGTAACGCACGTCGTGGTGCGCTTCGTACTTCGGCTTCAGGCCGTTGATGATCTGCACCGTCTCCTCGACGGACGGCTCGGTCACGTCGATTTTCTGGAAGCGGCGCGCCAGCGCACGGTCTTTCTCAAAGATGTTGCTGAACTCCTGGTAGGTCGTGGAGCCAATCACGCGGATCTTGCCGCTGGAGAGCAGCGGTTTGATCAGGTTCGCGGCATCCACCTGGCCACCGGAGGCCGCACCTGCGCCGATGATGGTGTGGATCTCATCGATAAACAGGATGCTGTTGGTGTCCTGCTCCAGCTGTTTTAACAGCGCCTTGAAGCGTTTTTCAAAATCACCGCGGTATTTGGTGCCCGCCAGCAGCGAGCCGATATCCAGCGAGTAGATGGTGCAGTCGGCAATCACTTCCGGCACGTCGCCCTGCACAATACGCCAGGCAAGACCTTCGGCAATCGCGGTTTTACCCACGCCTGACTCACCCACCAGCAGCGGGTTATTCTTGCGGCGACGGCACAGCACCTGGATCGCGCGCTCCAGCTCTTTATCGCGACCAATCAGCGGGTCGATACCGCCAACGCGAGCAAGCTGGTTAAGGTTGGTGGTGAAGTTTTCCATACGATCCTCCCCGCCTGCTTGCTCTTCATTGTTATTGACCTGATTGCTGGAATCCGATGCCTGGTTAGGCTCGTCTTTGCGCGTTCCGTGAGAAATAAAGTTAACCACATCGAGGCGGCTGACTTCGTGTTTGCGCAGCAGGTAGGCAGCCTGTGACTCCTGCTCACTGAAGATGGCGACTAAGACGTTTGCGCCAGTCACTTCGCTACGTCCGGAAGACTGGACGTGGAAAACCGCGCGCTGCAGCACGCGCTGGAAGCTGAGCGTCGGCTGCGTGTCGCGCTCTTCTTCACTGGCAGGCAGCACCGGTGTGGTTTGTTCGATGAAGGCTTCGAGTTCCTGACGTAGCGCCACCAGATCCACGGAGCAGGCTTCCAGCGCTTCGCGGGCAGATGGGTTGCTAAGCAGTGCGAGCAGTAAATGCTCGACGGTCATAAACTCATGTCGGTGCTCACGCGCTCTGGCGAAAGCCATGTTTAAACTGAGTTCCAGTTCTTGATTGAGCATAGGCACCTCCCCCAATTTTATGCCTTATCAGGCCTTTTCCAGCGTACACAGCAACGGATGCTCGTTCTCCCTCGCATAGTCGTTCACCATCGCCACTTTGGTTTCCGCCACTTCGGCTGTGAAGATGCCGCAGATAGCTTTGCCACGATAATGAACGGTAAGCATCAGTTGCGTTGCACGTTCTACATCATAAGAAAAGAACTTTTGTAGCACGTCAATAACAAATTCCATCGGCGTGTAATCATCGTTCATTAACATAACTTTATACATAGATGGCGGTTTTAGCGCGTCGCGCACTTTATCTTCCGCCAGCTGGTCAAAATCCAGCCAATCGTTGGTCTTACCCATTATGCATAACCACTTTGAATCTACCTCAGATGTTAGATAACAATCATCTATTACTGTCATCCGCGATGTCTGTCACAAACTATTGCAATAGCGTTAACTGCTTCAAACTTTGGTTGATTATTGTCCCATCTCCAGCGCCAAACGCTTGACGACTTCTTTCGTTTCTCTAAATTGTACAAGCGTGAGATGGCGAGGTTTTGAACAGCCCCCACTCCACCACCGGTTCATTCCATCTTAACTTATAAGATTTACGAAGGATGTCGAAGCATGGAAATGGGTACTGTTAAGTGGTTCAACAACGCCAAAGGGTTTGGCTTCATCTGCCCCGAAGGCGGCGGCGAGGATATCTTCGCTCACTATTCCACCATTCAGATGGATGGTTACAGAACGCTCAAAGCCGGGCAATCCGTCCGGTTCGATGTACATCAGGGACCAAAAGGCAATCATGCAAGCCTAATCGTACCCCTTGAAGCAGAGACGGTTGCATAGCTCTCTGTTTTATTGTGTACATCCCGCAGTCAAAATGCCAGCCCGATCGGCTGGCATTTTTATTTTTGGGTTATTCCCGAGCCAGCGCGTCCACCGGATCCAGCCGCGCCGCGTTGCGGGCGGGCAACCAGCCAAACAAAATGCCGGTAAAGGTCGAACACAAAAATGCGGTAATAATGGCAACCGGCGAGAAGCCAATCTCCCAGCCGGGTAAAAAGAGCTGGAGCGCAAACGCGATCATCATCGAGAGAGCAATGCCCATCGCCCCACCGACCAGACACACCAGTACCGCTTCAATCAAAAACTGCTGCAGCACGTCGCTGGCCCTTGCCCCGACCGCCATGCGGATACCGATCTCCCGGGTGCGCTCGGTTACCGACACCAGCATAATATTCATCACCCCGATGCCGCCGACAACCAGCGAGATCACCGCCACCAGCGTGAGGAACAGCTGAAGAGTACGTGTGGTCTTTTCCGCCGTTTTCAAGAGGCCGTCCATATTCCAGGTGAAGAAATCTTTCTTACCGTGGCGCAGGGTTAACAGCCGCTCAAGCTGCTGTTCGGCGAGCGCGCTGTCGTAGCCCTCCTTCACGCGAACCGTGATGGAGTTGAGCCAGGACTGCCCCATAATCCGCCCTGAGATGGTGGTGTAGGGCAGCCAGACGCGCAGGATCTTGCTGCTGCCAAACATCGACTGCTTCTCTTCCGCCACGCCGATGACCGTCGCAGGCATGTTGCCGACCAGGATCACTTCGCCTACCACATTGGCTTTATTGGGGAAGAGCTGCCTGCGCGAGTTCGCGTCCAGCACCACCACCTGCGCCCTGCCCGCCAGCTGCTCGGCATTGAAGGTGGCGCCTTCGCTGAAGGTCATGCCGTAGACGTTGAAATAGTCTCCGCTCACGCCGTTAGCGCTGGCGGCCACGTCAACGTTGCCCACGCGCAGACGCAGGTTCTGCGAAACCGCAGGCGTGGCGGAGTTCACCCACGGCTGCTTCTGAATCGCCGCCAGGTCGTCGTATTTTAGCGCCTGCTGATACTGCGGCTCGTCGTCGCCAAAGTCTTTGCCGGGATAAACGTCAATGGTATTGGTGCCGATGGCGCGGATATCCGCCAGCACCAGCTGCTTGGCCGCGTCGCCCACCACCACGATCGACACCACCGAGGCAATACCGATAATGATGCCGAGCATCGTCAACAGGGTACGCATTTTATTGGCCGCCATTGCCAGCCAGGCCATGGTCAGCGCTTCACGAAAGCCGCTGGAGAACTGTCCCCAGCCGGTTGATGCCGGTAGCACTTCTTTCGGCGCCGCAGCCCTGGACTCACGCGGCGGCGGATTGCTAACCAGCTCGCCGTCGTGGATCTCAATGATGCGTTCCGCCTGCGCCGCCACCTGCGGATCGTGGGTAACGATAATCACCGTGTGCCCCTGATCGCGAAGCTGATGCAGGATAGCCATTACCTCTTCGCCGGAATGGCTGTCGAGCGCGCCGGTCGGTTCATCCGCAAGGATCACCTGCCCGCCGTTCATCAGGGCGCGGGCAATACTTACGCGCTGCTGCTGGCCGCCGGACAGCTGCGAGGGCTGGTACTCCACCCGCTCTGCCAGCCCCAGACGCGTCAGCAGCATCTGCGCGCGCTCAAGGCGCTTTTTACGCTCGACGCCCGCATACACCGCGGGCACTTCCACGTTCTGCGCCGCATTCAGGTGAGAAAGCAGATGGTAGCGCTGGAAGATAAAGCCGAAGTGTTCCCGGCGCAGCTTCGCCAGCGCGTCGCCGTCCAGCGTGGAGACATCCGTCCCGGCCACGCGATAGGTACCGCTGGTCGGTTTATCCAGGCAGCCGAGAATGTTCATCAGCGTCGATTTACCGGAACCCGATGCGCCGACAATGGCCACCATCTCGCCAGCTTCCACGCGCAGGGAGATGCCCTTCAGCACCTCCACCGGGCCGTCGCCGGATGGATAGCTGCGACGAATGTTATTCAGCTCAAGCAGCGCCGTCATTTGGCGGCTCCGGGCAGGCTTTCGCTGACAACAACCTCCTCGCCCTCTTCCAGCCCTTTCACCACCACCACGTCGGTGTCGTTGCGCGCGCCGATCACGACCTCGCGCTCGCGCGTTTCGCCGTTGCGCAGCACTTTCACTTTATAACGGCTATCCCCGGCGGATTCGCCGAGCGCAGAGAGCGGAATGGTCAGCACGTTCTTCACGCCGGTCAGCTGAATATGCACCTGCGCGGTCATATCGAGACGCAGCACGCCCTGCGGGTTTGGCACCTCAAAGCGCGCATAGTAGAAGATAGCGTCGTTCACTTTTTCCGGCGTCGGCAGAATGTCTTTCAGCACGCCTTCGTAGCGCGTCTGCGGGTCGCCAAGCACCGTAAACCAGGCGTTCTGCCCCGGCTTAAGATGGATCACATCCGCCTCTGAGACCTGGGCTTTGACCAGCATGGTGCTCATGTCCGCCAGCGTCAGAATATTTGGCGCCTGCTGCGCGGCAATCACCGTCTGGCCCTGCAGCGTGGTGATCTGGGTCACTTCGCCCGCCATCGGCGCGACGATTTTGGTGTAGTCGAGGTTGGTTTTCGCCGTATCCAGCGAGGCCTGATTGCGTTTGATTTGCGCGTCAATCGTGCCAATCTGCGCCTGTTTCACCGCCAGTTCAGTGGTGGCAGTATCTAGATCTTGTTTCGAAATAGCCTGGGTTTTGGCCAGCGCCTGCTGACGGGTCAGCGTAACCTGGGCCAGGTTACGTTCTGCCAGCGCCTGCGCACGCTGCGCGCGCAGCTCCATCAGCGTGGCTTCAACCTCGCGGATCTGGTTCTCAGCCTGCTCAGGATCGATAACGCCGAGCAGCTGGCCTTTTTTCACCTTGTCGCCAATCTCAACCGACAGCGTTTTCAGCTGGCCGCTGACCTGAGCGCCGACGTCAACCTTGCGCAGCGCGTCAAGCTTGCCCGTCGCGAGGACGTTTTGCTGCAGTTCGCCAGGGCGAACAATCAGCGTCTGATACTGTGGCACCGGCGCATTCAGCACCTGCCATAGCCAGTACCCACCGGCTAAAACCACGACCGCCAGCAGCAGAAACAGCGTTCTGCGTTTTCCCTTGAGGTTCATAAATATTCCAAATAAATGTTCTGGCAATGATAAGTGTTGATTCTAACTAAACGACTCTTCAACGAAAGCCCTGTTCTCCGAAATCGTCCTAATTTGTTTACGAGATATTGACATTTCCCCTGCTGAAATAGCGATATTCCAAAAGGATCAGGATCTACCATGTCTTCAATCGTCGATACATCACTTTCAAACCTGCCGCAGCCAAAATCCGGCTGGCAGCTCTTCAAAAACCTGGCTTTCGGTGAAATCGCACCCGGGCTGGCATGGGAAAAAACCGCCTACCGTCGTAAGTTCATGCTGCGTTCACTGGCGACACCGCTCAGCACCGCGCGTCTGCTGTCTGAGCTTGCAAAACATCCGCACCTGATGCAAATGCTCCAGGTTCAGCCGGGGCTGCCCTGCCGCCTTCATCGTCCATGGTTAACGGTCAATATGGATCGACAGCGTGCGCTGGAATCGCTGTCCTGGCACTATCAGATGATGTGTCGTCAGCTGCCGGCGACGCTGGCTCATGGTTACCTTTCAAAGCAGGGCGTGACTCTGCTGACCTTAACCGGAAAAGATGAACAGCAATTTACCGTCCGTCTGTGTGCCGACGCGTTTATGGATAAAGAGGGAGAAGCTACCCTCGTTTTCTGTGACAGTCAAAATACGGCGCTGGCGGAGATGACCTTTACGCTATGCCAGTTTGAGGGAAAATCGACGCTGTTCATTGGCGGTTTGCAGGGCGCAAAAGCGCATGTTCCCCATGAGCTGATCCAGGGGGCGACGAAAGCCTGCCACGGTCTGTTCCCGAAACGTCTGCTGGTTGAGGCCGCAATGACGCTCGGCGCCGCGTTACCGGTAGAGCAGATTGTCGCCGTCAGTAACGATACCCATATTTATCGCAGCTGGCGCTACCGCAAGAAAAAAGAGGGCAAACTGTTGGCCGATTACGACAGCTTCTGGCTCTCCATCGGCGGTGTAAAGCAGGATAACGGTAACTTTATGCTGCCGCTCGTCATGCCGCGTAAACCGATGGAAGAGATCGCCAGCAAAAAACGCGCCGAATATCGCCGCCGCTACGCGCTGCTGGATAGCCTGATCCAGCAGGTGACACAGGCGACTCAACGTTAATCCGCTTTCCCGCGCGCCAGCCACAGCACGCGGGAGAACATCTTCCGCAGCAGGGTCGGTACCGCCTCCACGCCCCGTCTCCCCGCTTCCGTCGCCACTTCAATCGCTAAATCCGGTTTTGAAGAACGATGAATGGCTTTGGCGATCACGCGCCGCATGTTCATCGGGACATCGACCGGCACCATGGCAATACGGTGGAAAACGTCGTCGAACCCCTGGCGATACATAAAGTGTTCCATGTCCATCGCCGGGAGCATGGTTAAATGGTCGCGCTCTTCCTCTCGCTCGTTATTCAGCAGGCCCCGCACGGTCGAAGCATATTTTTTGCCCGCCTCATCACCGTCTACCAGCACGTGCCACTCGATCCCCATCCGGCGGGCAAATTTTATCAGCGGCTTTAATCCCGACTGGGCGAATTCAATCACCTTAATGCCTTCCGCATCAAAATGATGGCCGCACTGGCGCGCCAGCTCGTTGATGACCCAGGTTTCCGTTTCCCCCTCCACCAGCAGCCAGCAGCGGGCAAAGAGCGACGACGCGCGGTTAAAGCGAATATGAAACGCGATGCGCCGCCCGTCTTCCGCGTTCAAACCGCCCGGCCCAAGCCGGAAAGCGGAGACGCGGGAGGATTCACGCACCAGGCGACAGACGTGCTCTACCGGCGTCAGCGATAATAACTCCCCGGAATTGGTGGTCGTAATGCGCTGGAGCGGCAGCAGATTCAGCAGATGCCATGCCACGGAGAGCATGATGGGATGCAGGCGCGTTTCCGGGTCTTCCACCAGCAGCAGCGGCCGGGCGTCCCGGTCAAGACGAACGGTGCCTTTAGCCTGCAAAAGCGTTGAAAACAGCCCCAGCAAAATCACCCTATGGGTACGGCCGCCGGGCCGGTCGATCATCCGGTTAATGATGTCGAGGTAACGCCAGCTTCGCTGCTCATCATGAGAGCGGCGACGCATCAGACGATGGCGGGACTCCGACGTGCCCTGCTCGGAAAAATAGTGCTCCAGGAGTTGCACCATTGCGGATAACCCCTGACGGATTTGACCATCGGTCAGATTCTGCGGACGCGACACCAGCTCTCTTGCCAGAAAATCCAGCTCGCGGGCGGTGACTTCTACTTCCGGCATATTCGGTACGGTACCGTTACGAATACGCCGCATAAAACGGGCATCGCGCAGGCGTAACACCGGCGTCAGGCGGATCAGGTGACGGGCCAGATCGTCGATATTGTCCAGCGGGATCGGGTTGGCTTTCTCATCGAGAAAATCACGCAGGGTGAGTACCCCCTCGTTCTCAGCCATCTCCCCTTCCAGCCGATAGAAAATCCGGTGGAAACCATCATCGCACGGCACCCAGCAGGGTGACAGCGGGCGGAAGCGACGCACGCGATGACGTCCGGGCTCGGATTCGCGGAACGTCAGGATGATATGCAGGTGCTTCTCGCGCCCCGTCACGTCACCGGGCGGAAACCAGAAATCGTCGCGGACGAAGTGATACAGATCGTCTTCGGGCGAAAGCAGTAGCGTCAGCGCATCCAGCAGGCTGGACTTACCCCACGCGTTCTCGCCGATCAGGACGTTGTTCTGCTCCAGTTGCAGCGACAGGCGGTTAATACCGCGAAACCCGACAATTTCCACACGTTCGAGAAGCATAAATCCCCCGACAAATGATCACTTTTTCCTTCAAGTTATCAGCAGTATAGCGGGAGGCGTTCTGTCACGACAGCACAACATTCACCCTTGCGAGAATTGGTCTATGCTCTATTTACCGCTGATTTGAACAAGGATTGACATCGTATTGCCTAAAATCAAACCAACAGAATTTATTTAAGTGGCGAAGGGGTGTTGTTATTTTTTAGAATAGAGACTCTTTGAGTCGTCATCCCTTTATGACGATATATCCCGCGCGCGGGAAAGCGTGCGGATAATTATTTGAGGTGGTTATGTTTAGAAAATTAGCGGCAGAATGCTTTGGTACATTCTGGCTGGTATTTGGTGGCTGCGGTAGCGCCGTTCTGGCAGCAGCATTCCCGGAATTAGGCATTGGTTTTGTCGGCGTCGCGCTGGCGTTTGGTTTAACCGTATTAACCATGGCGTTTGCCGTGGGTCATATTTCCGGCGGTCATTTTAACCCGGCAGTGACATTAGGTTTATGGGCGGGCGGGCGTTTCCCGGCTAAAGACGTGATTGGCTACATTGTGGCGCAGGTGGTTGGCGGTATTATTGCGGCGGGCGTTCTGTACGTCATTGCCAGCGGTAAAGCCGGGTTCGACGCGGCGGCTAGCGGCTTTGCCTCTAACGGCTTCGGCGAGCATTCTCCGGGCGGCTACTCCATGCTGTCTGCCATCGTGATTGAAATCGTACTGACCGCGGGCTTCCTGCTGGTGATCCACGGCGCAACGGACAAACACGCGCCTGCCGGTTTTGCCCCGATTGCCATTGGTCTGGCGCTGACGCTTATCCACCTGATTTCGATTCCGGTTACCAACACCTCCGTTAACCCGGCGCGCAGCACCGCCGTCGCCATCTTCCAGGGCGGCTGGGCGCTTGAGCAACTGTGGCTGTTCTGGGTGATGCCAATTATCGGCGGTATCCTGGGCGGCGTGCTGTACCGCACCCTGCTGGAAAAACGCGATTAATTAAGTGCGGCCTGTAATGTCGGGTGGCGTTAGCGCCACCCGGCTTTCTTTTGCCGCTTTACTGAACAGCCTTTATTGGGTAGTGTCTCTGGCGCTCAACAGATACTCAAAAGGACCGGCTGTTCATGTTTTCAGGACTCCTCATTATTCTGCTGCCCCTGATTGCGGGCTACCTTATCCCACTGCATCAGGAATCCGCATTACGGCTTATCAACCGTTTTCTCAGCTGGATTGTTTACGTCATTCTTTTCTTTATGGGGATAAGCCTGGCCTTCCTGGATAATCTGGCCACTAATCTGCTTTCCATCCTTCATTATTCTGCGGTCACCGTGGTGGTTATTTTGCTTTGCAATATTGCCGCGCTGCTGTGGCTGGAGCGCACTATTCCCTGGAAAAATCACCACCATCAGGAAAAACTCCCTTCACGAATTGCAATGGCGCTTGAATCATTAAAATTATGCGGCGTCGTGGTGCTCGGTTTTCTTCTTGGGCTGACAGGTTGGGCATTTTTACAGCACGCGACAGAGGCCAGTGAATATACGCTGATCTTCCTGCTGTTCCTGATTGGCATCCAGCTGCGAAATAATGGCATGACCCTGAAACAAATTGTCCTCAACCGTCGGGGGATGATAGTTGCCGTAATTGTTGTCGCCAGCTCAATGGTGGCGGGCGTCATTAATGCCTTTATTCTCGATCTGCCGCTGAAAACCGGCCTGGCGATGGCGTCAGGTTTTGGCTGGTACTCCCTCTCCGGTATTCTGCTGACCGAATCATTCGGCCCGGTGATCGGCAGCGCCGCCTTCTTTAACGATCTGGCGCGCGAGCTGATTGCCATCATGCTGATCCCAAGTCTGGTTCGCCGCAGTCGTTCTACTGCGCTGGGCCTGTGCGGCGCAACGTCGATGGACTTTACCCTGCCGGTACTCCAGCGCTCCGGAGGGCTGGAGATGGTACCCGCGGCTATCGTTCACGGCTTTATTTTAAGTCTGCTGGTTCCGGTCATGATGGCCTTCTTCTCTGCCTGATACTTCTTTGGCGGTAGGTTTCCTGCCGCCAAAATTGCGCTAAATCAATCTCCCTTTATTTTGTAGCAGAAAGCCCTTTTCACCGTTCTGGCACAGGCATAATCTTAAACATGTATATTAAATATAACTTTAACAGGTGTGATTATGTTTTGTGTGCAATGTGAACAAACCATCCGTACCCCGGCAGGCAATGGCTGCTCTTACGCACAGGGTATGTGCGGCAAAACCGCAGAAACATCTGACCTGCAGGACCTTCTGATTGCCGCCCTGCAAGGCCTTTCCGCATGGGCCTTTAAAGCCCGCGAATACGGCATTGTCGACCACTATGTAGACAACTTCGCCCCTCGCGCATTTTTCTCCACGCTGACCAACGTTAACTTCGACTCTCCGCGCATTGTCGGCTATGCCCGCGAAGCAATTGCCCTGCGTGAAGCGCTGAAAGCGCAGTGTCTGAAGGCCGATGCCAGCGCCCGCGTGGAAAACCCGATGTCCGAACTGCAGCTGGTCAGCGACGATCTCGGCGACCTGCAGCGTCAGGCGGCAGAATTCACCCCCAATAAAGACAAAGCGGCGATTGGCGAGAACATTCTCGGCCTGCGCCTGCTGTGCCTGTACGGCCTGAAGGGCGCTGCGGCCTATATGGAACACGCGCACGTTCTCGGTCAGTACGATAACGACATCTACGCCCAGTACCACAAAATCATGGCGTGGCTGGGCACCTGGCCTGCCGATATGAATGCCCTGCTTGAGTGCTCAATGGAAATCGGCCAGATGAACTTCCGCGTGATGAGCATCCTGGATGCCGGTGAAACCAGCACCTACGGCCACCCGACGCCGACGCAGGTCAACGTCAAGGCGACCGAAGGCAAGTGCATCCTGATTTCCGGTCACGACCTGAAAGATCTCTACAACCTGCTGAAGCAGACCGAAGGCACCGGCGTTAACATTTATACCCACGGCGAAATGCTGCCAGCGCACGGCTACCCGGAGCTGCGTAAATTTAAACATCTGATCGGTAACTACGGCAGCGGCTGGCAGAACCAGCAGGTGGAGTTCGCCCGCTTCCCTGGCCCTATCGTGATGACCTCTAACTGCATCATCGACCCTACCGTGGGCGCGTATGACGACCGCATCTGGACCCGTAGCATCGTCGGCTGGCCGGGCGTGAGCCATCTTGAAGGTGACGATTTCGGGCCAGTTATCGCCCAGGCGCAGCAGATGGCAGGCTTCCCGTACAGCGAGATCCCGCACCTCATTACCGTCGGCTTTGGTCGTGAAACCCTGCTCGGCGCCGCTGATTCGCTGATCGATCTCGTCAGCCGTGAAAAGCTTCGCCACATCTTTCTCGTCGGCGGCTGCGACGGCGCGCGCGGCGAACGTAACTACTTTACCGATTTCGCCACCAGCGTGCCGGAAGACTGCCTGATCCTGACCCTGGCGTGCGGCAAATACCGTTTCAACAAGCTGGACTTCGGCGACATCGAAGGTCTGCCGCGCCTGATCGATGCGGGCCAGTGTAACGATGCTTACTCGGCCATCATTCTGGCTGTCACGCTGGCAGAAAAACTGGGCTGCGGTGTGAACGACCTGCCGCTGTCGCTGGTGCTGTCATGGTTTGAGCAGAAAGCGATTGTCATCCTGCTGACCCTGCTCTCATTAGGCGTGACCAACATCGTGACCGGCCCGACCGCGCCCGGCTTCCTGACGCCGGATCTGCTGGCGGTGCTGAACGAGAAATTCGGTCTGCGTTCCGTGACCAACGTTGAAGATGATATGAAGCAGTTGCTGAGCGCGTAAGGAGTTATTCATGACCATGCCAACCTCACAATGTCCGTGGCGGATGCAGGTTCATCACATCCATCAGGAGACGCCGGATGTGTGGACGCTGTCACTGCTTTGCCATGACTACTATCCGTACCGTGCAGGTCAGTATGCGCTGGTCAGCGTCCGCCATTCGGCGGACACCCTGCGCGCCTACACGATCTCCTCCACACCGGGCGTGAGCGAGTACATTACGCTCACCGTCCGCCGCATTGACGACGGCGCAGGCTCGCAGTGGCTGACGCGGGACGTGAAGCGCGGGGATTATATCTGGCTGTCTGACGCGCAGGGTGATTTCACCTGTGACGACAAGGCAGACGATAAATTCCTGCTGCTGGCGGCGGGCTGTGGCGTAACGCCGATTATGTCGATGCGCCGCTGGCTGGCGAAGAACCGCCCGCAGGCTGACGTGCAGGTGATCTTCAGCGTCCGTTCCCCGGAAGATGTGATTTTTGCCGGGGAGTGGCGTAATTATCCGGTAACGCTGGTGGCGGAGCACAACGCGACCCACGGCTTTGTGCCCGGTCGCCTGAGCCGCGAGCTGCTGCAAAGCGTGCCGGATATGGCGAACCGCACCGTGATGACCTGCGGCCCGGCACCGTACATGGATATCGTGGAAAAAGAGGTGAAAGCGCTTGGCGTGACCCGCTTCTTCAAAGAGCAGTTCTTCACGCCGGTGGCGGAAGCGGCAAGCGGCGGCGTTAAGTTCACCAAACTGCAGCCTGCGCAGACCTTCTTTGGCCGCGTAGGGACCACGCTGCTGGAGGCGCTGGAAAGCAATAAGGTGCCGGTAGTGGCTGCCTGCCGCGCGGGCGTGTGCGGCTGCTGTAAGACGAAGGTGGTTTCCGGGGAGTATACCGTCACCAGCACCATGACGCTGTCCGACGCGGAAATTGCCGAGGGTTACGTGCTGGCGTGCTCATGCCACCCGCAGGGGGATTTGGTCCTCGCATAAACAATAAACGTTCGTAGGCCCGGTAAGCGTCAGCGCCACCGGGCTTTTTGTCGGGTGGCACTGCGTTTACCCGACCTACAACAACCCTACCGCCACGCCGGACCTTTCCCTACCGCAAACCGCCCTGCCCCTAAAAACGCGACAGCCAGCGAGCCGATAAAGAAGTACACCAGGCTTTCAATCGCCCATGCGCCTACCTTATCGAGAGCGAGCGTTTCTCCCATTCCCACCATCAGCCACGCCACAATCATCGTAAACGCCAGCACCAGCGCGGCCGGGCGCGTAAAGAGCCCGACAATAATCAGGATCGGCGCCACCACTTCGCCAACCAACACGCCGTAGGCGATAAATCCCGGCAGCCCTTTTTCCACCAGCATGCCGCTGATAAAGCCCACGCCGCCAAAAAGCTTGTGCAAACCGTGAAAGAGCATCAGCCCGCCGACGGCAAGTCGTAACAAGAGTTTGCCAAGATCGTCGCACGATAGCTTTTCATTAACAGCAATTAACAATGATTTAACCATTTGAAATGATTCCTGTTTTCACCGAGGTATTGCCAGATTATGCCGAATAATTGCGCGTGAAAAGCACCTTTTAATTAGGGGGAGATAACGGGCAATACGGAGACTTTCTTCTAAGCTTGTAAGCGATATCACAAAAAGGAGACGGACAACCATGAAACAAACCGTGGCAGCATATATTGCGAAAACGCTCGAACAGGCTGGCGTGAAACGTATCTGGGGCGTAACCGGCGATTCCCTGAACGGACTTAGCGACAGCCTCAACAAGATGAAGACCATCGAATGGATGCCCACCCGCCATGAAGAGGTTGCCGCCTTCGCCGCAGGCGCTGAAGCACAGCTCACGGGGGAGCTGGCCGTGTGTGCGGGCTCGTGCGGTCCCGGCAACCTGCATCTTATCAACGGGCTATTCGACTGCCACCGTAACCACGTGCCAGTGCTGGCGATTGCCGCCCATATCCCGTCTTC
This sequence comes from Enterobacter sp. ECC-019, assembly GCF_043974075.1. Classification (NCBI taxonomy): domain Bacteria; kingdom Pseudomonadati; phylum Pseudomonadota; class Gammaproteobacteria; order Enterobacterales; family Enterobacteriaceae; genus Enterobacter; species Enterobacter sp. ECC-019. Next base: position 2,182,648 of record NZ_CP143759.1, on the reverse strand, counting down.
CGAAATCGGCAGCGGCTATTTCCAGGAGACGCATCCGCAGGAGCTGTTCCGTGAATGCAGCCACTATTGCGAGCTGGTTTCATCCCCGGAGCAGATCCCGCAGGTGCTGGCGATCGCCATGCGCAAGGCCGTGCTGAACCGCGGCGTTTCTGTGGTCGTTATCCCGGGCGATGTGGCCCTCAAAGCTGCGCCTGAAGGGGCCAGCACGCACTGGTACCACGCGCCGCAGCCGGTGGTTACGCCTGCCGAAGAAGAGCTGAAAAAACTGGCGCAGCTGCTGCGATACTCCAGCAATATCGCCCTGATGTGCGGCAGCGGCTGCGCGGGCGCCCACAAGGAGCTGCTTGAATTTGCCGGTAAGCTGAAATCGCCGATTGTCCACGCCCTGCGCGGCAAAGAGCACGTCGAGTACGATAACCCTTACGACGTGGGAATGACCGGGCTGATCGGTTTCTCCAGCGGTTTCCACACCATGATGAACGCCGACACGCTGATCCTGCTCGGCACCCAGTTCCCGTATCGTCCGTTCTATCCGGCGGATGCCAAAATCATTCAGATTGATATCAACCCGGCCAGCATCGGCGCGCACAGCAAGGTCGATATGGCGCTGGTGGGCGACATCAAATCTACCCTTGCCGCCCTGCTGCCGCTGCTGGAAGAAAAAACGGACCGCAAGTTCCTTGATAAGGCGTTGAGCGACTATCGCGATGCCCGCAAGGGGCTGGACGACCTCGCCAAACCGAGCGACAAAGCCATTCACCCGCAGTATCTGGCGCAGCAGATCAGCCATTTCGCCGACGACGATGCCATCTTTACCTGCGACGTGGGCACGCCAACCGTCTGGGCGGCCCGCTATCTGAAGATGAACGGCAAACGCCGCCTGCTCGGCTCGTTCAACCACGGCTCGATGGCCAACGCCATGCCGCAGGCGCTGGGCGCAAAAGCGACAGCCCCGGAGCGTCAGGTGGTGGCGATGTGCGGCGACGGCGGGTTCAGCATGCTGATGGGGGATTTCCTCTCGGTGGTGCAGATGAAGCTCCCGCTGAAAATCGTGGTCTTTAACAACAGCGTGCTGGGCTTCGTGGCAATGGAGATGAAGGCCGGTGGTTACCTGACGGACGGCACCGAGCTGCACGATACCAACTTCGCGCGCATCGCCGAGGCCTGCGGCATCACCGGTATTCGCGTGGAGAAAGCCTCAGAGGTGGATGAAGCCCTGCAGCGCGCCTTCTCCATCGACGGTCCGGTGCTGGTGGATGTCGTCGTCGCCAAAGAGGAGCTGGCGATCCCGCCGCAGATCAAGCTGGAACAGGCCAAAGGCTTTAGCCTGTATATGCTGCGCGCCATCATCAGCGGGCGCGGTGACGAGGTGATCGAACTGGCAAAAACCAACTGGCTCAGGTAAAACATCTGGCATCGCCTTTTTAATAATAAGGACATGCCATGATCGATTTACGCAGTGATACCGTAACCCGCCCGAGCCGCGCCATGCTCGAAGAGATGATGGCCGCCCCGGTCGGGGACGACGTCTACGGCGATGACCCGACGGTCAACGAACTGCAACGCTACGCGGCTGAACTGAGCGGCAAGGAGGCCGCCCTGTTCCTGCCAACCGGTACGCAGGCTAACCTGGTCGCGCTGCTCAGCCACTGCGAGCGCGGGGAAGAGTATATCGTCGGCCAGGGCGCACATAACTATCTGTATGAAGCAGGCGGTGCCGCAGTGCTCGGCAGCATTCAGCCGCAGCCGATTGACGCCGCGCCGGACGGCTCCCTGCCGCTCGATAAGGTCGCGGCGAAAATCAAAGCCGACGATATTCACTTCGCCCGCACCAGGCTGCTCAGCCTCGAAAACACCCACAACGGCAAAGTGCTGCCGCGCGAATACCTGAAAGCCGCATGGGAGTTTACCCGCGAGCGTAAACTCGGCCTGCACGTGGACGGCGCGCGCATCTTCAACGCCGTGGTGGCGTACGGCTGCGAACTGAAAGAAATTGCGCAATATTGCGACTCGTTCACCATCTGCCTCTCTAAAGGTCTGGGCACGCCGGTGGGCTCTCTGCTGGTCGGTAATGCAGACTACATCAAGCGCGCCAACCGCTGGCGCAAAATGACCGGCGGCGGCATGCGTCAGGCAGGTATTCTGGCGGCTGCCGGGTTGTATGCCCTGAAAAACAACGTGGCGCGCCTGAAGGACGATCACGACAACGCCGCGTGGATGGCTACGCAGCTGCGCGAAATTGGCGCCGACGTGATGCGCCATGATACCAATATGCTGTTTGTTCGCGTGGGCGATGACCACGCCGCTTCGCTGGGTGAATTTATGAAAGCGCGTGGCGTACTGATCAACGCCTCACCTGTCGTGCGCCTGGTCATGCATCTCGACGTGAGCCGCGAACAGCTGGCGGACGTGGTGAAACACTGGCAGGCTTTTTTACAGCGTTAAGGAGCATCACGTGCCGCAACGAATTCTGGTGCTCGGTGCCAGCGGGTATATCGGTCAGCATCTCACCGCGGCGTTAAGCCAGCAGGGACACCAGGTGCTGGCAGCGGCACGCAATACCGAACGGCTGCAAAAACTCAGCTTGCCCGGCGTCACCTGCCACAGCGTTGACCTCAACTGGCCGAAGGAGCTTCCCGCGCTGCTGGATGGGGTCGACACGCTTTACTATCTGGTGCACAGCATGGGTGAAGGCGGGGATTTTATCGCCCACGAGCGGCAGGTGGCGATGAACGTCCGCGATGCCCTGCTGCAAACGCCGGTGAAGCAGGTGATTTTTTTAAGCTCGCTCCAGGCGCCCGAGCATGAGCAGTCCGATCACCTGCGCGCCCGCCAGCTGACGGCTGACACCCTGCGCGGCGCCACCATTCCCGTCACCGAACTGCGCGCCGGAATTATCGTCGGCGCAGGCTCCGCCGCCTTCGAAGTGATGCGCGATATGGTCTACAACCTGCCGGTACTCACGCCGCCGCGCTGGGTCCGTTCGCGCACCACGCCGATTGCGCTGGAGAATTTACTGCATTATCTGGTGGCCCTGCTGGATCACCCGGCGGAGCGACACCGCGTGCTGGAAGCCGCTGGCCCTGAAGTCCTGAGCTATCAGGAGCAGTTCGAACATTTCATGCGCGTCAGCCGCCGCCGCCGCTGGCTGATCCCCATCCCCTTTCCAACCCGCTGGATTTCGGTGTGGTTTTTGAACGTGATCACCTCCGTGCCGCCAACGACAGCCAAAGCGCTGATCCAGGGGCTGAAGCACGATTTGCTGGCGGACGATCGCGAACTCCGGGCACTCATTCCCCAGGATCTGATCCGCTTTGATGATGCCGTGCGCAATACGCTGAAAGAGGAAGAGCAGCTGGTGAACTCCAGCGACTGGGGCTACGACGCCCAGGCGTTTGCCCGCTGGCGGCCGGAGTACGGCTATTACCCAAAACAGGCGGGCTGCACGGTGAAGACTTCCGCCAGCCTTGCAGATCTGTGGGAGGTCGTGAACCAGATTGGCGGCAAAGACGGTTATTTCTTCGGCAACATCCTCTGGCAAACGCGCGGGGCAATGGATCTGCTGGTGGGGCACAGGCTGGCAAAAGGCCGCCCGGCTCGCCCGTATCTTGAGGTGGGCGATGCGGTCGACAGCTGGAAGGTGATCATCGTCGAGCCGGAAAAACAGCTGGCGATGCTGTTCGGTATGAAAGCGCCGGGGCTGGGCCGACTCTGCTTTACCCTCAAAGACAAAGGCGATCATCGTGAACTGGACGTCCGCGCCTGGTGGCATCCGCACGGAATGCCGGGTCTGTTCTACTGGCTGTTGATGATCCCCGCCCACCTGTTTATCTTCCGGGGGATGGCGAAACGCATTGCGCAACGGGCAGAACAAAAGATGAAAATAAGTTAATAAAACTCTTTTTCTTTCACCTTTCCCATTGCATAGCGTCGTAATTCACGAAAGAATGCGCACGAAATTCTTTTCAACACAGTGGATAGCTATGAAGGTACTGGTTACCGGGGCGACCAGCGGCTTAGGCCGAAATGCGGTCGAATTTCTGCGCAACAAGGGCATCAGCGTCAGGGCTACCGGTCGCAACGAAGCGATGGGAAAACTGCTGCAAAAAATGGGCGCAGAGTTCGTCCATGCTGACCTGACGGAGCTGGTCTCCTCTCAGGCGAAAGTGATGCTCGCCGGTATCGACACGCTGTGGCACTGTTCCAGTTTCACCTCCCCGTGGGGTACCCAGGAAGCCTTCGATCTCGCCAACGTGCGGGCAACCCGCCGTCTGGGCGAATGGGCCGTTGCCTGGGGCGTGCGTAACTTTATTCATATCTCGTCACCGTCACTCTATTTCGACTATCACCACCATCGTGACGTGCAGGAAGATTTCCGCCCGGCTCGTTTTGCCTGTGAATTTGCCCGCAGCAAGGCGGCCAGCGAAGAGGTGGTTGACCTGCTGGCACAGTCGAACCCGCATACCCGCTTTACCGTGCTGCGCCCCCAGAGCCTGTTTGGGCCGCACGACAAAGTCTTTATTCCCCGTCTGGCGCAGATGATGCACCACTATGGCAGCGTGTTGCTACCGCGCGGCGGTGATGCGCTGGTGGATATGACCTATTACGAAAACGCCGTTCACGCCATGTGGCTGGCAAGCCAGCCGGACTGCGACAAGCTGATTTCTGGTCGTGCGTACAACATCACCAACGGCGAACCGTGCACGCTGCGCAGCATTGTGCAGCGGCTGATCGACGAGCTGCAGATCGACTGCCGTATCCGTTCTGTACCCTATCCGATGCTGGATATGATTGCCCGCAGCATGGAGCGCTTTGGCAGTAAATCGGCTAAAGAGCCTGCGCTGACGCATTACGGCGTATCGAAGCTTAACTTTGATTTCACGCTAGATATTTCGCGGGCGGAGAACGAGCTGGGGTATAAACCGGTTGTGACGCTGGATGAAGGGATTGTGCGCACGGCGGCGTGGCTGCGGGATCACGGGAAGCTTCATCGCTAGCCTTTTTGCCCGGTGGCGGCTTCGCCTTACCGGGCCTACAACTGCACCGTACTGTTACCTCGCTCCTTTGGGGAGAGGGTTAGGGTGAGGGGAAAGAGCAAACACTAAAACGGCAACCCGAGGGTTGCCGTTTGCTTTTACAGAGCCGTCCAGGCGTCCGACCATGCCAGGCCTGCCCCCGGTTCATAGTATGCCGGGGCGTTGTTACACCAGCCGCTGTACGGGAACGGTTTGCACTGGAACAGTTTACCGTGGTTGTTCACGATATCACCTGCGTTGTACTTGCTGTTCGCGCTCCACGCCGGGTAAGCACCGTCGTCCTGAGAAGGTGTTGATGCTTTCGCCTTCACGTTCAGAAGATAAGACGTGGTACTGCTCAGTTCGCCATCGCTAACGGTGAGGCTGATTTCAACCTGCTGAGCCGTCGCCGCTTCTGGCGCCTTGAAGGTCACCACCGCTTTATCCTGACCGGTGACAGTCTGACCATCCTGTGAACGCCAGGTGTAGGTCAGCTTGTTGCCATCCGCATCCGTAGACCCTTCCGCGCTCAGAGAAACCTGTGCACCGGCGTCAACCGCACCGATTGGACCGGCAATATGGGCAACCGGTGCATGGTTAACTGCGACAGGTTCGGCCGGGGTTTCATCCGGAACGGGCGCTGGCGTGACCGGGGTTTCGTCCGGCTTAGTGGCAGAACCATCGTCGTTGATGATGTTCACGTTATAGAATTTCTTAACGCAGTTGGTGTAATCCCCCTCTTTGAACGCGCTGAATGGCGTCTGGTAGCCCACCAGCTGGCAAGAGTAGGTCTTGCCGTCTGGCGTGTCGGCACTCCATCCCCAGTCCTGTTCCCAGTAGATCTTCAGCGCGCCAGCGCCGCCTTCATCGAACTGTTTCATGTTGGCGCAGCCCAGCACTTCATTTGCCGGAACAGGCACTTTCAGGTAGTTCGCGAACTCTTTGTAGTACTTGATGCGGTTCTGAGACTGCGCAATTTCAGTCGGGCCGCCGCACTCTACGCCGCCGTTGATAATCTGGGTGGTCACACCAAAGCCCGGAACCAGACCGTTGGCTTTATCGCGATCGTTCGGCTGCCATGTACCGTCAATCACCTGCAGCATGCTTGGTTTTGGCGGCTGCGGGTAGGCGAAGAAGAAAATCGCACTCGCCAGATTCAGCCAGGTATCCGCCACCAGCTCAGGTTTGTCGAGCAGGGTGCGAACGGTACCGAACATCGCCTCAGAGAATGGACCGTAGTTGTAGTTGTAAGACAGCTGTTTCGCCCCGCGGCCAAAGTAGCTTACGAAATCGCCATCTTTGTCTTTACCGCACGGCCAGGTCTGCCCCTGCCAGATATCTGGATTACATTCGCCGTTGTAGCCGCCCTTCTGGCCTTCGGTCCAGCCCATTTCACGCACGTGAACCAGCGCCTGACGCCACTCGGCCTCCGGACGCCAGCTTTCGTGGCCGCCGGTTTCCTGGGCAAAGTGGGCAAACATGGTTGCCAGTTCTTTACGGCAGATAACGTCGCTGTCGCGACCGTCGTTGTAGGTCTTACACAGCGCCGGGAATTTACCTACCGCCTTCAGGAAGTTGCTGTAGGTGTACGCCTGCGCGCGCAGTGGGAAGAGATATTCCCAGTCGCTGGCCTTGACGATCCCTTCCACGCGCTTCACGTTTGCAGGGTTCGCCGCGCGGCCTGGCTCAATCATTTCTACCTGAGCATTGTCCAGCGTCTGGATGGTCTCTTTTACCGAGGCCATCAGCGGGAAGCTGGTCAACTCTTTTTCTTTTTTCGCCAGATCGCTGGCTTTCATGGTGTACGGCTCACTGGGGGTCGCTTGCAGCGAGGCAGCCTGCGCCATAAACGGGGCGACGCATGCGCCGGCAACGAGTACACTCAGTAACGTCCTTTTGTTCATTTCTGTATTCCTGTTAATAGAAGTTAAATTATAAAATCCCGGCTTATGTATTAATCCGTTAATAAATAAACCACAGACAGCTGTTTTCACTTTTCGAAGAACACCCTCGGGAATTCTTCAAAAATAAAAAACCTTAATAACGTGCCGCTAATTTCAATTGCTGATATTTTGCCCAGACTTTATGGGCATATTTCATACGTTGCGGATAATTCTCTTTTTTTAACCCGGCGTTATACGCGCCAACTGCCTCCCAGTTATACCCATAGACCTTAATCATCCCGGACAGGATGGAAGCGCCGACCATGATGGAGGTACAGGGCTCGGTCATCAGCCGGTATTCATCGATCCCCCTGCTCCCAAGCTCCGCAAAATGGGAGCTGTTAATTTGCATTAGCCCGACATCACGGGTGCCGTCGTGGTTTTTCCCAACCGCATACGGGTTCATCCCGGATTCAACGTTAGCAATGGCATACAATAAATAGGGATCGACATGATAATAATGCGCCGCTTTATCCCAACAGTTTGCCAGTGCGCTTTGGCTTATTATCAATAGCAACAATATTAACTTTTTCATTTTCACCTGCTGACAGTTTCGGTTATTTCTCCTTGCCCACATCCTGTAAAATGATTTTGAATCGCTCACCACCCTCTCAAGAGAGCGGTGAGCGTTTTATCGGGTAAGATTATTTGCAGTCTGTTGCTGCGCCTTCTTTCACCCATACGTCACTGTTCGCCGGGTTATCACCGCGGGTCCACCATTTGGCACGGTAAACGTTGCCCTGGTAAGTGGTAGTTTCACCGCCGTTGTAGACCAGGTCAGAGCGCCAGTTCATCTTCACGTTGCTCGCCAGTTCCCATGCATCCACACCGAATCCAGGCTTGTTGCCCTGCGTCCAGTACTTCGCTCTCCACACCAGGTGGTCGGCACTTACGGTGTCGCCATTGTTGTAGATTTTGCTGGCATCCCAGGCGGCATATTTGCTGGCGTTAGCATCGACAGGATTGTCGCAGCTACCGGTTGCCGTTCCTTCGTCAGATGGCGGAGTGACGTCATCTGACGGAGGGGTTACTTCGTCAGTGGGTGGGGTGACATCGTCAGCAGGCGGCGTGACGTCAGCCGGTTTCGGGTTCACGGTCACCTGGACGTTAGACTGCACGCTGGTTTTGCCGTCGCTCACCACAACGCTCAGGGTGTAGGAAGAGGCAGAGCTCACTTCCGGCGCGGTGATGTTCACGTTCGCCGTGTCGGTACCAGTCGCGTGCATATCCGCTGGAACGCTCCAGGCGTAGGTCAGCGCATCGCCGTCTGGATCCGCAGCCTGCGCATGCAGGGCGTAGGTTTCACCCGCCTGTAGCGTTACCGCTTCCATCTGGTTCACAACCGGTGCCTGGTTGGCTTTCGGTGCTTTGTTCACAACCTGAACATCAATCGCGTTGCTCAGGCCTTTAGCGTCCGTCACCGTCAGGCGGAACGCCAGGGTCTGGTCGGTGGTTACTGCCGCAGCGTTGAAGGTCGCTTTCGCTTTGGAGCTGTTGGTAAGGGTCACCGATGGGCCCGAAATCTGGGTCCATTTGTAGGTGATGGCATCGCCATCCGGGTCGGTAGAGGCAGAGCCATCCAGCGTAACGGTGGCCGGACCGGAGATGGTCTGGTCTACCGATGACGCGATTGGCGCGTGGTTAGTCACTACAGGTTCAACTGGCGTAGAGCTACCCAGCAGGCTTTCGTTCATGGCGTTCAGAATGTCGCCGTTGTCAGAGTCAATAGACCAGGAGAACAGACCGCCCAGTTTATTGGCCAGAACGTATTTACCTTTCGCCGCCGCGGAGCGCGCATCTTCATAGGAAATTAGATCGCCCGTTGATTTGTTAAATACGTAAGGCGCTTCCGCAGTCGCATCGTAGCCATACTCCCAACCCGGCTTGCCTTTGTACTCATTTACGATCTGGCGATAGTCGACAACCCCCGATTCCCAGGTCCCTTTCACTGGACCGGTTGCGGTACCGGTGAACGGGTTGTCGCCCGTCTGACCGTGTACGCCGGTCCAGCCGCGACCGTACATGCCCGCACCCACCACAATTTTGCCCGGCTGTACGCCCTGCTGGAGCAGCGCATTCACGCCGTTTTCGGTGGTGTAGTCGGTATCAGGTCGCCATGCAGGTGCATGCAGCGCCGCCTGGTGACCCAGTACCGTGTTGCTCCACGCGCCGTAGAAGTCGTAGCTCATCAGGAAGATATGATCGAGGTACTGCTGCGCGGTGGTGTAATCCACATCTTCAATCTTGTCTTTACCGGAACCAATCGCGGTGGTCAGTTCGTAGGTACGGCCCGTCTGCGCAGACAGTTCATCCATCATCGCGCGCAGGTCGTGCATCAGCGCGGTGTAGGTTGCCTTATCCTGCTGCGGGTTGCCCAGCGCCGCGTTCTCACCGCCGCCGCCCGGGAATTCCCAGTCGATATCCACACCGTCGAAGAATTTCCAGGTCTGGAGGAACTCTTTCACGGAGGAGACAAAGCGTGCACGAATGGCCGGGTCGTTCATCTGATAGAACGGGTCAGACAGGGTCCAGCCGCCGATAGACGGCAGAACTTTCAGACCTGGATGCGCTTTTTTCAGCGCCATCAACTGACCAAAGTTGCCTTTGTACGGGTCGTCCCAGTTAGAAACGCCGGACTGCGGTTTTTGCAGGGCTGCCCACGGATCGTGGATCGCCACGGTGTAGTCCTGACGACCATTACAGGCGCGCTTCAGGGCTTCAAAGCTATTGCCGCCTTCGATGGATTTCAGGCTGTCGTTGATGCCGTCACCGCCGCAGATTGGAATGAAGCCGTACAGAATGTGGTTCAGGTTAGCAGCAGGGATTTTATCAACCGGGAAGTTACGACCGTACACGCCCCACTCAGGGAAATAAGCACCGACCACTTTATCGGTGTGCTTCGCGAAGGCTTTGTTGTTTTCCAGCAGCGGGGTGTTCAGCGGCAGCAGGTGGCTTCCGTCGGTGTCCGCAACGATAATCAGCTTGCTGGGGCTTTTGCTACAGCCACTGGCATTACAGAGTTCAACCTGTTCCTGGTAGCGTCCGCCTTTTTTCACCTTGAAGGTAGCAGAGCCGGCCGCGCTGCCCGCGCCCGACCAGACCGTGGTGCCGTCCAGCAGCACTTTCGCTGAGGTTGGTGCATCACCGCTCCAGACATTCCACTCAACCTTCACGTCCACGCCGTCAGGGTGAACTTTGACAAGGCTGTTATAGTCCTGTGCCGCCTGGTCTACTTCTACCAGCGCAAATTTGTCATTACCGCTGCTAATAGTCGGCGTACCCGGTGCCGCTGCAAATACTGAGCTTGTTGCGGCTGCAACAAAAAGCGCCAGATATTTAGGCTTCATAAATTTCATTTTTATTTCCTGATAAATTTACTTATAACGTTAATAACCATGTCTTCCGTGAGAGCATGGGTGCGAATTTAACCAACCTGAAAACCGTGACAAAAAAATGTGTTGCTGCGCTGTATTCCTCCATAAAAAGATACAAGCCCAAATTCCGTATAGCTTATATCCCTTACAATACACAGAGCGCAAAGAGACGTCCTTCTCTTCCACCGTCGAAAAAATCTATAAAAAAACTTGACCTGAACATTTAAAATATAAAAAAAACTGCTGCGCACTAAACACCACTATTCCAGCAAATGAGAGATACGGTCCAAAAGAAATAATGAGGTTATTTTTATTTAAATGAGTTAACGCGAAATAACCGACAATACCACTTAACGCGGCGATTAATTCCAGCGAGGGCAATGCCTGCCAGCCGCACCATGCGCCTAAAGCCGCCAGCAGCTTAAAATCGCCATATCCCAGCCCTTCCCGCCCGGTGGTCAGTCGAAACGCCCAGTACAGCAGCCAGAGAGACAGATAGCCCGCCACGGCGCCGAACAGCGCATCACGTAGCGGCAGCGTATGGTCAAACGCATGGAGCAGTAATCCAGCCCACAGCAGGGGCTGGGTCAGGCAGTCCGGCAGCAGCTGTTGCCGCCAGTCGATCATGGCAAGGGGCAATAAAAATACCGCCAGCAGCCACAGGGAGAACAAGGCCTGGACATTCGGCATACACCAGGCAGTGATGCCAAAAAACAGCGCGGAAAAAAGTTCGATTAAAAATATCCGCAATGGAATCGCGGTACCGCAGCGGCTACAGCGTCCGCGTAAAACAAGCCAGCTGACCAGCGGGATATTCTCCCAGGCGGCAAGCGTATGCTGACACGCCGGGCAGTGCGAGGCCGGGAACAGCAAATTGCCGCCACCCTCGTCGTCCATCACCATGCCCGGTACGCGCTCGGCGACGACGCCCAGAAAGCTCCCCACAATGCCGCCCAGGATCGCACTCATCACCGGGAACCCCACCGGATAGACCTCCCGCATTAGCGCGAAGGTATTCATGCGCTTTTGCTCCAGGTAAGCTGTACCTCTGCTTTCACGTCGCTGAGATGATCGACCGGGGTGAGATTCATTTTTTGCAGCCTGACGCCGGAGGTCTGGTTAATTTCCCGCAGCCAGCTCTTTAGTTCATACACGTTTACGCGATTTACGATGAACGATAATGTTTGCCCATCCTGACGCACATCCGTCAGACGCAGATTAATTTCCTGCGCGCTGCTCTCTACCACCGTGCGCGGGTTATCCGTTTTGAGCAGCTGAACCTGGAGATGGTTTTTATCTATTTCACTGCGCATCCAGTTCAGCGTCTCTTTTTGTCTGATCAGCGTGGCTTTACTGTTTTGAATCATATTATCCAGAGGGATCACGCCTGCGTAATAGATGGCCGCCCCCGCCAGGGCCGCGGCACATATTTTAATAATGACTTTTTCCCTGGCGCTGTAATTCTGATAACGAGACTTAAGCTGCGCGATTCGCTCTTTCATTTATATTTCCCTGCGATCATGGCGGTATAAGGTGCAGCGGTGGAAACAGGCTGCAGGGTGAAATCAAAACTCTCACCGGCCTGATTCACAAACGTCTGCAACGCGGTTTGGTTTTGCGAACTGACGCTCAGCGTCAGCGTGTTCTGCTGGGCGTCGTATTCCAGCAGATCGATTTCCATTGCCGGCACGGCCTGTCTGGCTTTCTCCAGCTCTTCAAGCTGCAAAAAGCCCCCTTTGGTCTGCTTCTTCATGTTTTGCCCAAAGTGATATTTGATGTTGGTCTGCTGGCGCATGCTGGGGAAATGGTGCTGATAAACCTGAAGGATCTCCTGCTGTACCTGATTTTCCTGCTGCACGAGCATCCAGGCCATGGCGATACGCGGCCCCAGCAACAGACCGAGAGACAGCAGCCCCGCGGTGGCCATCGCCACTTTCATACCCTTCGCTGCACGGCCATTCCCCGCTTTGGGGCTAAACTCACCGTGCAGGAGCGTGACGCGGCAGGCGTGCCACTGCGGCTGGATCAGGACCAGCGGATGCTGCCAGGGGTGCCCGACGTCAACGTCGACGCCAGCAGGCGCGTCGCCGTAGCAGCACACGTCCCCCTCTCCGGCTTTCTGCATCAGCAGCGGCAGCAGGCTCGCCTCCATTTCGCTGGCGACATGCGGCGATAAACGCAGCCAGTAGCCGTCGTCCAGAGCGACAAGCGTGCTTCCGCCCGCCGTCACGGGCAGCAGCCAGGCATCCGGCAGCGCCTGAATCACCTTCAAACCGGCCTCCTGACAGTAGCTTAACCACCCGCGCAGGCAATCGGCGTCGATGGCCACCGCGTCAACCTCGGCGCCCTTTTTGTTGAGCACCGTCCAGTGAAGGTTATCCACGTCACCAATCAGCGTCTCTTCCGCCATCCACGAGAATGCCGTCGCCTGCGAGGCAATTTTCTTCGGCAGCGTAAAGTGGCGGAAGATCATGCTGCTGGCGGGCAGCAGCAGACAAACACGGGCGGCCAGAGGATGGTCCGCCAGCGCGTCCAGGCTCTCCAGCACCTCAACCTGCTCGCTGCCGGAGACACACCACATTATTTTCCCGCTCTCGCGGCTGTCGGGACGAACAAAAAGGACCTGTTTCATAGCGTTCTACTTTTCTTATTCAATCATTCGGTAACGACGTTGCCACGTCACGATCTCACCGGCTTCGTTATTCACCTGAAGCTGACTCACCACGCGAAGCGTTAATTCATCGGTATTGCCGGTATAGTTCACGCGGAAATACCGGCTATTAATGGAGAGATAGTCGGCCACCTGCGGGAGGTCGTCTTTTAACTGCGGGAAGGCCTGCTCCAGCGCTTTGCTGAAGGTTTCCATATTTTCCCAGCCGGTTTCAGGACGCGATTCAATCAGGCGAACGGCATCATCTTCATTGAGTTTTCCGGGGAACAGGGCGGCCAGTAAGGCGGCCTGCTCTGGTTTCAGGGTGTTCACATCCACCTTACTGGCGGAGTCCGGCAGCGCGCACAGCAGCTTGCTCACCTTCGGATAAGCGGCAGCCGGGAACGCAGGCAGCAGCGTGATCTCGGCAATGGTGCGCATCATCTGGTTCGCCGGCGGGCGGGCGGGTACCACGCCTGCCCAGGCATCGGTCTCGGCGCCCTCTTTGGCCGTCGTCGTGTCGCCATCGAGATAGTCCACCAGTTGCAGATACACCTCTTCCGCGTTGGTCTGGCTCAGGCCGCTCTCCGTCAGAAGCCGTTCAACAATCTGCTCTCTGTGCGGCTTTTCCGGCACCGTCGGAGCGCTTTGCCCCTGGGCCATTTTTTCGACCGCCAGCAGGTTGTTGACGTTAAAGCAGTCCTGCGCGTCCTCCACCTGGCTGACCACCGTGTAGTCTTCGCCCCGGGTTTCCAGCGGCTGATGCCAGTCGCCGTCGAGGGTGAGCGCTTTGCTTTCCCCGCTGGCGTCGGCCTGCAGCCGGTCTTTCACCACCTTTTCCTGGGCCTGCATCGCCCAGCGCAGCTGCTGCTGGCTTACCTGGTAATGCGTTTTTTGCAGGTTGCGGCAGAACTGCTGGCTGATTTTGGCGGCCAGCGCCGACATCATCACCAGCAGGATCAGCACCACCAGCAGGGCAACGCCTTTCTGTTTCTGTAATCGGCTCATGGCTTCACTTCCGGTGCAGGCTGCGGCGCAGGCGCTGGCGCTGGCGCAGCGGCCTCAGGCAGATCGCCCGGGGTCGTAAACACCCAGCGCCAGGTATCACCGTTTTCCATGGTCAGCGTCAGCTCTACGCCGTCCGGCAGGTGCGCCGGGTCGCTCCAGCTTTTCTGCCAGCCCTGACGGTAAAAACGCCACTGGAGTGATTTTACCTCGCTGACAATCGGCACCTCGTCGGGTTTGGCGTCCGCCGGGCCGTCAATCACCGGCCAGACGTCGCGATACAATCGCCCCGCGTCCAGCCGCCAGCGCACGCGCTCCAGCTGGACCGTTCCGCTCACGCCGTTCAGCGTAGTCAGCTCAAGCGCATCGCCCACCTGGCGGAACAGATCCGGCTCGTTGCGCGGCGCGCGCGCCTGCAGCTGGTAGAAATCGCGCTCCATCAGGTTCCAGGCCCGCTGGAGCTGATTGAGCTTCGCCGCGCTGGCATCGGTGGCCGAACTGGTGCGCATCGCGCCGTCCAGAATTTGCCAGGCCAGGGTGCTGATCACCGCAAAGATGGTCAGCGCAATCATGATCTCCAGCAGGGTAAAACCGCGCTGGCGTCGGGTGTTCTTCACTTGCTCTCTCCCGGCGGAGCGATCTGCAGCGCGATGACCGGCTGGCTGTCATCGCCTTCCGCATACACGCGGATGGCGTTAGCCCAGCCGCTGTCGGCAGTTTTGACCCGCTGCTTGCGCCAGTTCCAGCTGCGTCCGCCCATAATTTCCGTTCCCTGCTGCTCAGCATCCGGGAAGTCGGTTTTCGCGAGCTGCGCTTCTGCCAGCTGATTTTCCGCCACCCAGCTCGCCTGCAGCGTGTCGGCCAGTCCGTGGGTGAAACGCACGTTCAGGGAGACGGAGTTCATCAGCGCCAGCGCGGCGGTGGAGAAGATCGCCAGCGCGACCATCACCTCCAGCAGGGTCATCCCCGTTTGCTTTTTCTTGCCGTTAGCCATCGTTTTCTACCGATACCGGGGCCGCGCCTTGCGACACCACGCGGAAATGGTGCTGTTTGTCGTAGCTTTGCAGCGCCAGCGTGAAGCGGCTGATTTCGCCGTCAGGCAAAAAGAGCACCTGCGGGTCGGACGTTACCGTGGCGGCCAGACGCTGCGGTGAGAGCGAAATGTGCATCTCCTCAGGGAAATCGCCTTTGGTGGTAATACGCCCCGCGGATAACGGCACCCAGCGGCGCTCGCCGTTTTTATCTTCAAGCGTCACCAGCTGATAGTTATCCGTGGTCAGCACCAGCCCCACAATATTTCCGTCCATCACCGCGCGGTCAGAACCATAATCAACGAGGGCTTTTAATTGCTGGCCAAATATATCCGCACCGCTGCGCGAGGGTATTGTTGACACCACCATCATGGCGCAGCTGGCAAATATCACCAGCGCCAGAATAATTTCCAGCAACGTAAAGCCGCGTTGATTTTTCATTATTTCTCTTTCTTATCCAGAGACCAGTTCGTAATATCGTCAGCGGTATTGGCTTCACCGTCCGGACCGGCAGAGAAGACGTCAACCGCACCGTGTTCGCCCGGGCTCACCAGGATATAATCCCCGCCCCACGGATCCTGCGGCAGGCGGCGAATATAGCCGTCGGCGCGGTAACCGTTCGGGATGGGCGCGATTTCAGGCTTGGTCACCAGCGCCTGCATGCCTTGTTCGGTGGTTGGGTAACGGTGGTTATCCAGCTTGTACATATCCAGCGACCCTTCGAGCGCGACAATATCGCTGGTCGCTTTTTGCATATCCGCTTTTTCTTTATTACCCATTAAGTTTGGCACCACCATACTCGCTAAAACGCCGAGAATAACGATCACCACCATTAATTCGAGCAACGTGAAGCCCGCCTGGCGAGCCAGGTGTTTTCTTTTTATAGCCATGATTTAACCTACCATATTATTAAGTTGCAGAAGCGGCTGTAATATTGACAGCACGATGAATAAAACAATCGTCGCCATGGATACCACCAGCGCCGGTTCAAATACCGACAGCGTTAACGTAATGCGATGTTGTAATGCCGATTCCTGGTTTTCCGCCGCGCGGTCCATTAAATTACCCAATTCCCCGCTCTCTTCGCCGGAGGCAATCATGTACAGCATGGTCGGCGGGAATAGCTTCGCCTGCTCCAGCGCCGCGTAAAGCGATGCCCCCTGGCGCACGGTATCCGCGGCCTGCTCCAGCACCTGCCGGGCGTAGAGGTTTTCGATACCGTCCATGGCGATATACATCCCCTCCAGCAGCGGCACGCTGCTGGCCTGCAGAATGCTCAGGGTGCGGATATAGCGGGCGCTGTTGATGGCGCACACCAGCTTTTTAATCGGCGCGCCGTTCACCAGCCAGCGGTTCCAGCGAAAACGGTTTTTGGCATTTCTGAGCCAGGTTTTAAAACCGACAACCCCACCGCCCAGAAGCCCGACAATATAGATGCCGTACGCCTGCAGGAAATCGCTCACCGCAATCAGCGTGCGGGTAGTGAGCGGCAACTGTTGCTTCATGTGGGTGAACTGCTCGATCACCTGCGGCACCACCGCCACCAGCAGAATGCTGATCACCGCGATGGCCACCACCGTCAGGGTAATCGGGTAGACCATCGCCTGCGTCAGCTTGCTTTTCATCTTCTGGCGCTGCTCGTTGTACTCCGCCAGCTTCTCCAGCACGTCGCCCAGGTGGCCAGTCTTTTCACCGGCCATCACCAGCGTGCAGTAGAGCTTGTCGAAGGTCCGCGGGAACTGGCTAAAGGCGTCGAAGAGCGTATGCCCTTCCACCACCTTTTCACGAATTTCCACCACCATTGTCGCCAGCTTTTTGTCTTCCGTCTGCTTCGAGATCGCCTTCAGCGCGCTCTCCAGCGGCAGCGCGGCGTTGACCAGCGTGGAGAGCTGACGGGTAAACATCGACAGCACCGGCGTGGAGAGCTTTGCCCCGGTTTTTGCTTTACCGGACGCCGCCGCCTCGCAGGTTTCGGTGATGCTGACGGGCATCAGCTTTTGCTCGCGAAGCATCTGGCGAACCTGCTTTTGCCCCTCGGCCTGCAGGGTGCCGCGCTGGGTTTTGCCCGCCGCATCCGTCGCCGTCCAGACGTAGAAGGCCATTACGCATCCCCCCCGCGCTCGGCGGTGACGCGCATCACCTCTTCCAGAGAGGTTACGCCGCTAATCACCTTCAGCAGCCCGTTTTCGCGCAGGCTGTAGGCCTGCTTAAAGAGCTGCGTTTCGATGAACATTTCGTCCTTATCTTCATGAATGGCGCGGCGCATGGTGCTGTCCACGACGAGGAACTCATGAATACCTGCACGACCCTGATAGCCGCTCTGGCGGCAGTGCTCGCCGCCCACCGCGCGGTAAATCGCTTTGGGCGGCGCGTCCATAAAGCTGAACAGCGCTTTTTCATTGGCGTCCAGCGGACTGGTGGTCCGGCAGTGGGTACACAGCCGCCGCACCAGACGCTGGGCAATGACACCGAGCAACGATGAACCGATTAAAAAGGACTCCAGCCCCATATCGCGCAGACGGGTAATCGCCCCTGCGGCGCTGTTGGTGTGCAGCGTAGACATGACCAGGTGACCGGTGAGCGACGCCTGCACCGCGATTTGCGCGGTTTCGCCGTCGCGAATTTCCCCGATCATCACCACGTCCGGATCCTGACGCAGAATGGCGCGCAGCCCGCGGGCAAAGGTCATGTCCACGCGCGGGTTAACCTGCGTCTGCCCCACCCCTTCCAGCTCGTATTCAATCGGGTCTTCAACGGTCAGGATGTTGCGCTCGTGGCCGTTCAGCGCCGAAAGAATGGCGTACAGGGTGGTACTTTTACCGGAGCCCGTGGGCCCGGTGACCAGGATAATGCCGTGCGGGTGGTCAATCAGCCCTTTCAGCTTCTCCAGCTCTTCATCAATCAGGCCCAGCTTGTTGATGTCGGGCTTCAGGTTGCTTTTGTCGAGCAGGCGCATGACTACGCGCTCGCCGTACTGGGATGGAATGGTCGACACGCGCACGTCGATCGCCTTGCGGCCAATGCGCAGAGAGATACGACCATCCTGCGGCAGGCGCTTCTCGGCGATGTCGAGTTTTGACATGACCTTGATGCGCGACACCAGCAGCGGCGCGAGCTTACGCGCCGGCTGCAGCACCGGGCGCAGCACGCCGTCAACGCGAAAGCGGATGCTCAGCGTGCGCTCGAAGGTTTCGATATGAATATCCGACGCGCCGTCTTTTACCGCCTCGCCGAGAATGGCGTTGATCAGGCGGATAACCGGGGAGTTTTCGTCGTTATCGAGCAGATCCTCGTTGTCCGGGATCTCCTCGGTTAACGCCATCAGGTCGATATCGGCGTCCATATCGTCCACCAGCTGCTGCGATACGCCGCTGCTCTGCTGCCAGATTTTGGCCAGCAGCTCGTCAAAGGCTTCAGGCGTAAGGGTGACCGGGACGAATGCGCGTCCCAGCACCCGGCGCACCTCCAGCAGTGCAAACGCCGGGGTGTCTTCACGGATATAGACGTCGTTGTTGTAAAACAGAACGCCGTTATCTTTTGCGTAGCTGCTGCTACACAGGGTTTTAGTCAGTTCGTCCACGGTGCCCTCTCCGCCTTAGTGTTTAAACGGATTGCGCGGTGCGCTGGCGCTGGTTTTTACCGGCGCGGCGCTGGCGTCAACGGGAAACGCGGGCAGTACCGCGTTATCCGCTGGCTCAATAATCCCGAGCTTTTTCTCCTCCACGCGCTGCTGCTGGCGGGCGCGGATCTGGTCATATTTCTCTTTCGACGCCGCGCTGTAGTTGTCGTCGTCGCGCAGGACGGTAGTATGGATAAACACCATCAGGTTGCGTTTCGACGTATCCTGCGAGGTGTAGCGGAACAGCTGACCAACCAGCGGGATATCGCCCAGCAGCGGCACTTTGGAGACCGACTGCTTGGTAACGTTTTCCATCAGGCCGCCGAGCACCACCGTCTGCCCGCTGTGCACCATCACTTCGTTGTTGATGGTGCGCGTGTTAAAGGTTGGGCCGAGGCTGGCGTCTTCCGTCGCGCTGTTGTCGACGCTGGAGACTTCCTGCTCAATCTTCAGGTGGATCATGTCGCCGTCGTTGATTTGCGGCACAATTTTCAGCTTGGTACCAACCGTCTTACGCTCAACGGAGTTGAAGACGTTGTCGCCGCTGGTGGTCTGGGAGCCGGAGAGCACCGGCACGTCCTGACCCACTTTGAACGATGCCTCTTTGTTATCCAGCGTGACTACGCTTGGCGTGGAGAGAATGTCGTTTTTGCCGTCGGTCGAGAGCGCGGTCATCAGGGCACCGAAATCGCCGTTAAAGAAGCCGGTCGCCAGGCCAGTGAAGCTCGCCCCCTTCATGGTGCCGTTCTTAATCTGGCTGATTGGCAGGCCGGTAGAGCCGAACTGCACACCACCGTGCTTGCTGGTCCACTGCACGCCGAGATCCAGGCCGTTACCGTCCTGCACTTCAGCAATGATCGCTTCCACCAGCACCTGCGGACGGCGGATGTCGAGCTTGTCGATCACCTTCTCCAGAGAGTTCATCACGTTAGGCTGGGCGGTGATCACCAGCGAGTTGGTTGACTCGTCGGCGCTGATGTTCAGATCGCTGGACGCAGTGGCGGTTTTCGCCTTCGGCGTGCCGGCTTTGTCTTTCAGCTGTTCGCCGATCCCGGTGAGAACCGGCACCACCTTCGTGGCGCTGGCATATTTGAGGTAGAAGACGCGGGTATTCCCCTCGTTGTTCTGCTCGCGATCCAGCTGATGGATCAGGGAGCGGGTACGCATGCGCGCATCTTCCGAGCCGCTGATCACCAGGCTGTTGGTTTCGTCATCCGCCACCACTTTGGTCGCCAGCTGCGGCGCGTTCTGCCCCTTCTGCTCTTCGTTGTTGAGGTTGTTCAACATGTCCGAGAGCTCTTTAGCAGAGGCAAAGCGCAGCGGCACAATCTCGCGGCGCTGAGTACCGTCTTTATCGACGCGCTGCACCAGATCCACCAGGCGGTTCACCACCGAGGCTTTACCGGTCAACAGCAGCACGTTGGAGGGCTCGAAGTGCACCACATTGCCGATGCCGGTGGCATCGTTGAGCTGACGCAGCAGCGGAGCGAGTTCGCGTACCGGCACATTTTCCATGCGCACCACGCGGGTGATGATCTCATCACCTTTGCCCGGGTTTTTGCTGTCTGCCAGCGGCGCGCCGGCAGTGCGGGCGACGCTGGAGCGCACCACTTTCACCATGCCGTTATCCATCGGGATCACCGACAGACCGTACAGGTCCAGCACGCTCAGGAAGAACTGGTAATACTCATCTTCCGTCAGCACGTTGTAAGTTCGCACCGACACCGAGCCCTGAACGGACGGGTCGACGAGAATGGTTTTATTCAGATTGCGGCCTACCGTATCGATAAACTCGCGGATATCGGTATTTTTAAAGCTCGCGCTAAAGTTGGCTGCAAGCAGCGAACTTGAATATAACGACAATGCGGTCAGCGCCACGCACGCCCAGGGAAATTTCTTCATGTCTGTACACTTGTTAATTGTTTAGAACATTAATCCGAATATTTTCAAGGTGAGCGTGACGTCTGACGACGACCTCCGCTTCTTTCATTTTCGACCAGTTGGCAATAATATTTTTTGCCTTTGCTTCGTCGGTCATATCGACAGAGTTGACTTCTACTGCCACGTCACCCTTTTTCAGCCCTGAATGGCTGTAGAAGGAGGAGGCATTCCTTGGATTAATGTTGTAGCCTTCCAGCTGGCCCTTTTCGATTAACGGCTTTAACACCAGATAATCATTCAGATGCACGCTTTCCGCGCCTGCATCTTTCATCGATTTGGTCACCGGACCGCTGTCAACGCCGCCCTTAAAATAATCAGGTTTATTTAACGCCAGTACCTGCGTAGCACCTTCGTAATTAACCACCACATTGCCTTTGTTTATTTCCTGAATAATGGCATCGTTGAAACCGGTTAGCGACTCGCCCTCACGGTAGCTCTTCTGACCACCCGGCGTTTTGATAACGGCGAAGGAAAGCCAGGCCTCATCGCTGCGCACGATACCTTCGATCTCCGCTGCCAGCGGGGCGTTTACCGCCGTTGCCGTGTTGTCCTGACGTACCGCCGCCGTGAAAAGGGTGAATATCTTTTCGTCACGACGATTTTTCAGCGGCTGCGCATCAGAATTAGCCAACTTATTCGTAACTTTTTTATAATCTTTAAACGTCAGATATCCTTGCTGGCCGCAAAAAATTAACAGCGCAAACATAATGCAAGGTGTTATCCACCGTGACAGAAATGAGAACCTCATTTTTCATCTGGCCTTTAACAAAGCGAAAATAAGCAGCATCGTGCTGCGCCAATATGTGAGCAAAGAGTAATTTCCCGCTGTAAAAACGACCACTGACTTTGCCGCTAACTTTCATACCGAAAAATATTGACCGTATAAAATCCAGATGTTAGGCCTCCCCGGCAGGATATTTTTACCCTGTGCGCAAATTGACCACCCTATAGCGTTGCTTTACTTTCTCGTCCTGTTGCTATTCCTAATCAGAGACGGTAAGTCGTTATGTATCAGAGCCACTTTAATTTTAAAAATCCGCCCTTTCGGAAAATAACCCGTGTATCCGGGGATTTTCTGGTGCCTTATCATCAGGACGTGTTCAACCTGCTGAAAGAGAAAACCCAACGGGCGGGGATTACTGGGCTCTTTGCTGACGATGCCCCGCTGCTGGGCCAGTTCAGCGATGCCCTGAAGTCCGCGAGTCCTGGCGCGCTTGCCATCAACGCGTTTCCAAAACTGAGTGCCAGTAGCCTGCTGTACAAACTCAACCCGGGAACGAAAGAGAGCAAGAACCGGCTTCAGGCGGTGGATGCCGTGTTGCGTCAGTGGCAGGAAGGGAAAGCCAAAGTGCTGGCGATCACCCATACCGAAGCGATGAAAGACAACTGCCGGGAAGTGCTGGCGATGCTGCTCACCCGCGCTCACGAGCTGGATTTCCGGTTATCCGTGGTGTTGATGGGCACGGCAGATCAGGAAGCCGTCCTGATGCAGCAGCCTGAGCTGCGCGAATACACGCACACACATCATGTCTTGCGTCCCCTGACCTGCCGCGAATTCCTGAGCTATGTTCAGGCGCAGTGTGAAGAGCACGGGTGCGAGACTTCGCCGTTAACGCCGGCGCGCGTGCGCAAGATGCATGCCCTGACCAAAGGGAATATCAGCAAGCTGAACGAGCTGGCGCACCTGTCGTTGCTGGCGGCCTGGACCGAACGTGCAAGACAGGTCAGCCCGCGTCATTTACGCCTGGCGGCGGGCGAGACGCTGCCCGAGAAAAAACACGGCAAGCGCCTGACTACCGTCGGTTTATTCGCGTCCGTGCTGTTTGCCGCCTGCGGCTGGTATTTCACCTCTTCGATAGGTGCAAAACTTCCGGTTCCGCTCCCGGTACCTGTGAGCTGGAAACAGCAGACGCCACACGTTCAGGCGCCGGTGGTGCCTGTTATCGACAACGAGGTGGTGAATCAGCCGGATGCGATGCATCAGCTCTATCTGATGTGGGGGTATGACGCCTCAGCGGACGATGCCCTGTGTCAAAACGCCGCGAAGGTGAGCCTGATGTGTAAGCAGGGGAACGCCTCACCGGACGCGCTGGCGCAGGAAGGCTATCCGTGGGTTAGCGAACTGAAAACCGGTAACCACCTCAACTATGCCGTGGTCGCCCGCATCGGGGATAACTCGCTCGACCTGCTGATGAACAACCGTACCTGGCAGGTAAGCCGCCGCTGGTTTAACCAGCATGCCACCGGGAACTATACCCAGTTGCACCGCCTGACGCCGGAAGGCAAAGACGCCATCAGCGCCGCCAGCGATGCGAAAGACATGGGGTGGCTTGACCAGCAGCTGAGCGTGGCCCTTAACCAGCCGGAAACCCATGCCCGGACCTGGACAACGGAGATGATGAAACGCACCCGTGAGTTCCAGCAACAAATGCATCTGCATGTGGATGGCATTCCAGGGGAAGATACGCTGATGCAGTTAATGCGTGAAACCCATTCCACGCCGAGCGTAGTAATACAGGCCTCGCGTTCCACACCGGACGCTAAAAAGCAGGAGAAGCATTCCTGATGTCTACCATCTGTCTTGCTGCCCAGCGCAGTTACACTACCGGGGAAGCGGTCTGGTTTTCGTACCGCCTCCCCAGCCTGAAAAAAATCTTCGGCAACGCCTTTTTATGGACCTTGGGCCTTTGCGCCATGCTGATGGCGGGCGTGTATGCGCATACTTACTGGAGCCTACGCCATCCTGCGCCGGAACTGGTAAAAAAAGCGAGCGTCGCGAAACCCGAAACGCAGCTTTCCGATATGCATTATGTGTATGTAAGCAAGCCGTTCCCGCATCCGCATCCAAAACCGGCACTGGTGCAGGCCGACGTCCCTGCCATGCAGGATCTGCCGATTAACAGCGACGATGCCGACTGGCAGCAGGCTCCCGACGGCGCCGAATCGCACGATACGTCGCGGGATACGTTACCCGGCACCGAAGCGCATGATGTCGCTCCCGCCAGCGCAGGCAGTGAGGATACCTCGTTAACCGAGTTGTTTAAGCAGGCGTTAAAAGAACAGGAGCAAGATTATTCGCAAGGCAAAATTCCCGCACCGCCGGTGGACGAAACGCAGGATAATTCACAGTCGAGGGTGCTACATAAGGCGGATAACCGATCGCCTTTGAGTCAGAAAGGCGACCAGCTGGAGTAATTAATATTTTTCAGGCAACGTTGTCAGGTTAAGGAGTCGTCCTTTTTCCACAACAATATATTGACCTTTTTTCAGATCGGAGAGGATTTTAATAATGGTACTGCGCGCCAGGTTGGTGTATTCCTGAATATAATCGTAAATATTAATATCACGCTGATGATGAACAATCAGTTCATTAATCTCGTACAAGAATTCACGCACAACGGCGTAAGCGCTACGGGCAACCAGTACATCGTCACGTTTGCTCAGCATGCAGATGTACCAGGAGAGCACTTTGGTCAGTTCAGGCCATAAATTGTTGTCCGTCATCAGCTGCGCGAAGACCTCTTTCTTGATCGAGCGTACCACGGTGGTGGCGCGAACGAGGCCGTACATATGAGTTGCGTTATAGTACATAGACGAGAGACCAAAAATGCACTGGCCCGTCACCGTGAACATACATAGTTCGTCGGATTCGCGTCGGAATTCAACTTCACCGCTGACGATAATATGAATATATTTTGAATCAGAGGTGGATATTTTCTGCCATTTCTTTAAGGTTTTCTCTTCAAACCCTGACGTTGCAGAAATAATGGCTTCCATTTCATGTTGTGGACGTAATTTTTTTGCATAGATGCTTAACATTGTTATACCCGATTTAAGATGTGAAATTTAAAAATGCAGGCGCAAGGCAAAATAAAACCTTAAACCTGGAATATTTTCCTGATGAAGTTCTCAAGGAGAAAATAAAGAATCAGTGCGATATATTTATTTGCCGCATTACTTAGCAAGCTATGTGTCTATCTTAAATCCGGATAATTTTAAGTCAATTAACTAAAAATGAATTGAGTTTGTACTTGAGATTAATCTGAAGAGAGTCAGGATGAGCTAAGGCATTCGGGGGCGTCCGAAGGATCACCCCTGCCCGTATTTCTCCAGAAGGGCTTCGGCAATGGCCATCGTTTCGACGTCGGCGACGCCGTTCCACAGGTCAGGCCGGAAATGCATCTGGAACGCCGTGATGATGCGCTTTTGCTGCGCCGGCGTGCTGTCAACCGGCACCTCATAGCCATACCGCGCGAGGAGATCGAGTAATGCTCCGATATCCACCTGCTGATAGCGCGGACGACCGTTTATATAGAACGCGACGCGCGCCGGATCGGGCCACGCGCCAATGCCCTGCAGAGCAAGCTGGTGCCACGGGAACAGCGGACCAGGGTCGTCTTTGCGCTGCGGGGCGATGTCCGAATGGGCCACCACGTTTTCAGGTTTGATGTTGTAGCGGGTAATAATGTCTTTGGCGAGCGGCACCAGCGCCGCAATTTGCGCAGGCTCAAACGGGGTAAAGCGCTTTACGCCCGACGTTTTTTGCCAGCCGCGGTTCTCCAGCTCAATGCCGACAGACGTATCGTTGATGCGGTTGGTACCGCGCCAGAAGCTGATGCCCGCATGCCAGGCCAGCTCGCTTTCGGGTACCAGCTGCCAGATGCGCGGTTTACCGTCCGGTGCCGGGGGTTTAGCCGGAATCAAATAGTGAGAGCTGACGTTCTTATCCGTCAGCGTGGCCAGCGAGCTGTCAAAATCATCCGCGGTGTAGTGGATAACCAGCACCTTGATGCGCGGGTAAGCCGCCTGCGCCTGATGACGCGTGTCCAGTTCGTAGGCACCTTTGTCGATGATCCCTTTTTCGGTGGCACACCCTGCCAGCAGCAGCGCCAGCAAGATTGTGGCAAACGAACGCGTCATCGGAGGGTTTTCACCGCCGTACCGCTTACGCTCACCATCAGCATGCTGGCATCTTTCCCGACCGTTTCGTAGTCGATATCAATCCCCACAACCGCATCAGCGCCGAGGGCTTCCGCCTGCTCGCCAAGCTCTTTAAAGGCGATTTCGCGCGCTTTCCGCAGCTCTTTTTCGTATGCGCCCGATCGGCCGCCAACGATATCGCGGATACCGGCAAAAAAGTCGCGGAAAATATTGGCGCCGAGAATCGCTTCGCCGGTAACCACACCGCAATACTCGGTTATTGTCTGCCCTTCCAGGGTTGGCGTTGTTGAAAACTGCATGGTTTCTCTCCTTCTTTAGCGTTCAATGCCTTAGGCACGGCATTATCGGTTCGTTACGCTATGATTGAAAGGATAGTTAATAAATAAGGAAATCAACATGCGCTATTCTGCTTTAACACTTTTCGTGCCCTGCGCGCTGGTGCTCAGCGCCTGTACCACCACGGTCACGCCAGCCTTTAAGGATATCGGTACCCGCAGCGGCCCCTGCATCGAGGGCGGCCCGGACACCGTGGCGCAGCAGTTCTTTGATTATCGCATTCAGCACCGCAGCAACGATCTCACCGGCCTGCGCCCGTATCTTAGCGACGGTCTGGCAAAACTGCTTAACGACGCCACCCGCGATCCGCAGCATAACGCGCTGCTGAAATCCGACCCGTTCTCCAGCCGCGCCACGCTGCCAGACAGTGCCGAAGTGGCCAGCGCGTCAACCATCCCGAATACCGATGCCCGTAATATTCCGCTGCGCGTGAAGCTGACGCAGGGAACCCAAACCTGGCAGGATGAAGTGCTGATGATCCGTGAAGGTCAGTGCTGGGCGGTAGACGACGTGCGCTACGTTGGCGGCAGCGTTCATGCCCCGGCAGGCACGCTTCGCCAGTCGATTGAGAATCGCTAAACCCGCCGATACAACCTGGTAACCCCCGTAAAATGTGCGGCATTTCATGCGGAATGCCGACATTTATACTCGCCGACCTTACCGTTCGCTATTTTGTGCTATGTTTAAGAGGAAATACGGGTTATATTTAACTTTTAACGCATAAATATTGCATAACTATTCTGTCAACGGTACTATCTGCGGCCTCAATTGCTATAGATTGCCTGGATGAGTAAAGACTGCCCCGATGAGTATTAAACTAAACGGCATTAACTGCTTCTACGGCGCACACCAGGCGCTGTTTGACATCACGCTGAACTGCCCGGAAGGCGAAACGCTGGTTTTGCTTGGCCCAAGCGGTGCAGGCAAAAGCTCCCTTCTGCGCGTCCTTAATCTGCTTGAAATGCCCCGTTCAGGTACGCTGGCGATTGCCGGTAACCATTTTGATTTCGCGAAAACGCCGTCCGATAAAGCGATTCGCGAACTGCGTCAAAACGTCGGTATGGTCTTCCAGCAATACAATCTCTGGCCGCATCTGACCGTCCTGCAAAACCTGATTGAAGCGCCGTGCCGCGTGCTGGGGTTAAGCAAAGATCAGGCGATCGCCCGTGCCGAAAAGCTGCTGGATCGTCTG
Organism: Enterobacter sp. ECC-019; assembly: GCF_043974075.1. Lineage (NCBI taxonomy): Bacteria > Pseudomonadati > Pseudomonadota > Gammaproteobacteria > Enterobacterales > Enterobacteriaceae > Enterobacter > Enterobacter sp. ECC-019. The sequence continues at coordinate 2,155,601 of NZ_CP143759.1, read as the reverse complement.
CGTCTTAAGCCTTACAGCGACCGCTATCCGCTGCACCTTTCCGGTGGTCAGCAGCAGCGCGTGGCCATTGCCCGCGCGCTGATGATGGAGCCCGCAGTACTGCTGTTTGATGAACCCACCGCGGCGCTGGACCCGGAAATCACTGCCCAGATCGTCAGTATTATTCGCGAGCTGGCGGAAACCAATATTACGCAGGTTATCGTCACCCACGAAGTGGAAGTGGCGCGTAAAACCGCCAGCCGTGTGGTCTACATGGAAAACGGTTATATCGTTGAGCAAGGTGATGCGAGCTGCTTCGCGAACCCGCAAACCGATGCCTTCAAAAACTATTTATCTCATTGATTGTGTCAGGGGAAATATAATGAAAAAAGTATTACTTGCCGTGCTGCTTGCTGGCGTTACCCTTTCCGCTACCGCAGCCCAGACCATTCGTTTCGCCACGGAAGCCTCTTACCCTCCGTTTGAGTCCATTGATGCGAACAACAAAATTGTTGGCTTCGACGTGGACCTGGCTAACGCCCTGTGTAAAGAGATCGATGCGACCTGTACCTTCAGCAACCAGGCGTTCGACAGCCTGATCCCAAGCCTGAAGTTCCGCCGCATCGACGCCGTGATGGCCGGTATGGATATCACCCCGGAGCGTGAAAAGCAGGTGCTCTTCACCACCCCTTACTACGACAACTCCGCCCTGTTCATTGGTCAGAAAGGTAAATTCACCTCTGTCGATCAGCTGAAAGGCAAAAAAGTTGGCGTGCAGAACGGCACCACGCACCAGAAATTCATCATGGATAAACATCCGGAAATCACCACCGTTCCGTATGACAGCTACCAGAACGCGAAGCTGGATCTGCAAAATGGCCGTATCGACGGCGTATTTGGTGATACCGCGGTCGTGACCGAGTGGCTGAAAGCGAACGACAAGCTGGCGCCAGTGGGCGACAAAGTGACCGATAAGGATTACTTCGGTACCGGTCTGGGGATTGCCGTTCGTCAGGGCAACACTGAGCTGCAGCAGAAATTCAACGCTGCGCTGGAAAAAGTGAAGAAAGACGGCACCTACGAAACCATCTACAAAAAATGGTTCCAGAAGTAATTCCTGATGAATGAAATTTTTCCTTTAGCAAGCGCCGCCGGGATGACCGTCGGCCTTGCCGTTTGCGCACTGATTATCGGCCTCGTGCTGGCGATGTTCTTTGCGGTGTGGGAATCCGCGAAATGGTTCCCCGTCGCCTGGACAGGTTCCGCGCTGGTCACCGTGCTGCGTGGGCTACCGGAAATTCTGGTGGTCCTGTTTATCTATTTCGGCTCTTCGCAGCTGCTGCTCACGCTGTCAGACGGCTTCACCCTCAATCTTGGTTTTGCGCAGATCCCGGTGCAGATGCAGATTGAAAACTTCGACGTCAGTCCGTTCCTGTGTGGCGTGATTGCCCTCTCCCTGCTCTACTCCGCGTACGCGTCGCAAACCCTGCGCGGTGCGCTGAAGGCCGTGCCGCAGGGTCAGTGGGAGTCGGGTCAGGCGTTAGGCCTGTCGAAGTCAGCCATCTTCTTCCGTCTGGTCATGCCGCAGATGTGGCGCCATGCCCTGCCGGGCCTCGGCAACCAGTGGCTGGTGCTGCTGAAAGATACCGCGCTGGTGAGCCTGATCAGCGTTAACGATCTGATGCTGCAAACCAAAAGCATCGCCACCCGTACCCAGGAGCCCTTTACCTGGTACATTGTGGCGGCGGCTATCTACCTGGTGATCACGTTGCTCAGTCAGTACATCCTCAAGCGTATTGACCTGCGTGCGACGCGCTTTGAACGGAGACCAGGCTGATGCTTGAATATTTCCCCGAGTTGATGAAAGGGCTGCACACCAGCCTGACGCTGACCGTGGCGTCCATTATCGTGGCGCTGATCCTGGCCCTTATCTTCACCATCATCCTGACGTTAAAAACGCCGGTGCTGGTGTGGATTGTGCGAGGTTACATCACCCTGTTTACCGGTACGCCGCTGCTGGTGCAGATCTTCCTGATTTACTACGGCCCGGGCCAGTTCCCGTCGCTGCAGGAGTATCCGGTTATCTGGCATCTGCTTTCTGAACCGTGGCTGTGTGCCCTGATTGCCCTTTCGCTCAACAGTGCGGCCTATACCACCCAGCTGTTCTACGGGGCGATCCGCGCCATTCCTGAAGGTCAATGGCAGTCCTGCGGGGCGCTGGGCATGAGCAAGAAAGATACGCTGGCGATCCTGCTGCCGTACGCCTTTAAGCGCGCACTCTCCTCCTACTCTAACGAAGTGGTGCTGGTGTTCAAGAGTACCTCTCTGGCCTACACCATCACCCTGATGGAAGTGATGGGTCACGGACAGCTGCTGTATGGACGCACCTATGACGTGATGGTGTTCGGGGCGGCGGGTGTGGTTTACCTGGTGGTTAACGGTCTGTTGACGCTGATGATGCGCCTGATCGAGCGTAGAGCGTTAGCGTTTGAGCGCAGAAATTAACTACGCGAGTGCATAAAACGGTATTTATGGAGCGGGTAACCTGATGGGTTATCCGCTTTTTTTTTGCCATCAAATAATATTTAATCATTTTTATTGCATATAAATTCATTAAATGGCATTGTACATCCATGCCGCAGACACGGCGCATAAATAAGACAGACGGGAGCATTACAATGAAAAAGTTAGTTCTGGCCGCATTACTCGCCACCTTCGCCGCTGGCGCATCCGCAGCTGATAAAATCAATTTTGGCGTTTCCGCCACCTATCCGCCGTTTGAATCGCTGGATGCCAGCAACCAGATCGTCGGTTTCGATATCGATCTGGCGAAAGCGCTGTGCAAACAAATGCAGGCCGACTGCACCTTTACCAACCATGCCTTCGACAGCCTGATCCCGTCGCTGAAATTTAAAAAATACGATGCGGTGATCTCCGGGATGGACATCACGCCTGAGCGCAGCAAGCAGGTTGCGTTTACCGACCCGTACTACGCCAACTCGGCGGTCGTGATCGCGAAGAAAGGTGCTTATACCTCTTTCGATCAGCTGAAAGGCAAACGCATCGGGATGGAAAACGGCACCACGCACCAGAAGTACCTCCAGGACAAGCATCCTGAAGTGAAAACCGTAGCCTATGACAGCTATCAGAACGCGATTATCGACCTGAAAAATGGCCGCATCGACGGCGTGTTCGGCGATACCGCCGTGGTGAACGAATGGCTGAAAACCAACCCTCAGCTGGGCACCGCAACGGAAAAAGTGACCGATCCACAGTACTTCGGTACGGGCCTCGGCATCGCGGTACGTCCGGATAACAAAGCCCTGCTGGAAAAACTGAACGGCGCGCTGAAGGCGATTAAAGCGGACGGTACGTACCAGAAAATCAGCGAGCAGTGGTTCCCGCAGTAACCCTTTTTGCCGGGTGACCTGGCCTACGGGGGTGGTAGTCTATAGGTCGGGTAAGGCGAAGCCGCCACCCGGCAATTTCTTAAAGCGGCACAAAGAACCTGAACCGTGCCCCACTCACCGACTCCATCAGCCTGATCCCGCCCCCGTGCAGCTCCAGCATTCGCTTCACAATCAGCAGCCCTAACCCGCCACGATTCTCCCGCGATGCCTGGGTATTCAACGCCGACGGCCGCTGGAACAGATCGTCGCGCAGCGCGGCATCGACGCCCGTTCCGCTGTCTGCCACTTCGACCTGGAGCCGTTCATTCTCCTGCCAGACCGCCAGACGAATTTCCCCGCCAGAGGGCGTATGGCGCATCGCGTTATCGAGCAGGTTGGTCACCACGCGTTCGATCATCGACACATCGGCGTTAATCAGCGGCAGCGGTCCCGGCACGTCAATATGCAGATTCACCTCGCGTGTGCGGGCGGTGAGCTCAAACTTCTGCGCCACGTCGGAAATCAGTTCCCCCATCGCGAAACGCTCGCGCTGCGGCTTAATGCCGCCGTGTTCAAGGCGCGCCAGCTCAAACAGCTGCTGCGAAAGATGACGGACTTTTTGCCCCTGACGCAGCGCGGTGGCGAGATACTGCTGGTGCTCCTGCGGCGTCAGCGTGGCGGATTTTAGCGAAAGGGTTTCCAGATAGCCCAGCAGCGAGGTCAACGGCGTACGGAGATCGTGGGAAATGTTGGCGATAAACTCCCGGCGCTGGCGATCGCTGTCGGCCAGCTGGTCCCACTGGCGGGTGATTTTGCGCGCCAGCTCGATAAAGCTGTTGCGCAGGATCGCCACTTCATCCTTTGCCGCCGCGTCCGACGGCTGAGCCGCCAGCTGCCTGATAGCGCTTATGCTGTCCTGCTCCAGCCCGGCAACGTCGACCGTCAGCTGTCTTACCGGGCGCGTGACCCAGTACCAGACCAGTAAACCTGCCAGCAGGCCAAACAGCGCAACCCACAGCAATGACCACAGCACCGTGCTCCACAGCGCCTTATGCCAGGCCATCTCCGCCAGCGCGTTGGACTCCTCACCCTGCAAAATAATGTACAGATAGCCTTTTAGCTCGCCGTCCTGCCGCAGCGGCGTGGCGCTAAAGACCTTTTTATTTTGACTGCGCGGGTCGTCGCCCAGGATCGGTATGGCGGTACCGCTCAGGAAAGTCTGAACCGGCGCCAGGTCGATTTTTTGCCGCTGAATATGCCCCGGCGGTGCGGCATCGGCCAGGATATCGCCGTCCGGGGAGACGACGTACAGCTCAACGCTCGGATTAAAGGTCATCAGCCGGTCAAACAGCGGCTTGAGTGCCGCTCGGTCGACCCTGCCCTGCGCGTCCAGAATCGGTTCACGCTGGACTATCTGCTGCGCCAGCCCGCCCGACAGCCGCTGCACCATCGCGTTACCGTACTGCGTACTGCTGTAGAGCTGTACCGCACAGGCAACGGTGGCGCAGAGCATCATCAGCAGAATGAACAGCAGCGTCAGGCGCTGGCTCAGGCTAAAGCGGCGCATCATGATTTGGCTCCGCAAATTTATAGCCCTTGCCCCAGACGGTGCGAATCATCTCCGGCTCGGCTGCGTCCTTCTCAATCTTGATGCGCAGACGGTTGATATGGGTGTTAACGGTGTGCTCATAGCCTTCGTGCTGATAGCCCCAGACCTGCTCCAGCAGCGCCAGACGCGAAAAGACCTCGCCAGGATGACGAGCAAAGAAGTAGAGCAGCTCGAATTCGCGCGGGGTGAGATCCACCACCTGACCGTGAAGCAGCACGCTGCGCGCCAGCGGATCGATGGTCAGACCGTGGGCCTGAATTTGACCGTCGGTTTGCGCCTGCCCCATCGCCTGCTGGCGGCGGAACAGCGCTTTGATGCGCGCAATTAATTCCTGCACCGAAAACGGCTTAGCCAGATAATCATCGGCGCCGGTTTCCAGCCCGGTAATGCGGTCGATTTCGCTGCTGCGGGCGCTGATGATGATCACCGGCAGGTAGCGCGTCATCTGACGGATGCGGCGGCAAATCTCCAGACCGTCAACGTTGGGCAGCATCAGGTCGAGGATCACCGCATCCCACGGCTGTTTTTCAAGGCGCAGTAAGGCATTGCCCCCGTCGGGCTCGTGGGTGATGGCGTAGCCTTCGTCTTCTAAATTGAGTCGCAGAAGCGCCGCGATATCGTGGTCGTCTTCCACCAGCAGGATCTGCTTCATGGGTAAGCCTTCAATCATTTCTTATGACGTAAGCTTACCTGATTTCGAGCGGGGGAAGAGTTCACATTTTGTTGAACATTGTGCGGGGTTCATGCCGGGTGGCGGCTACGCCTTACCCGGCCTACGGGTTAACAACGTCAACACTTCATAATGCGCGGTATGTGGGAACATATCGAAAAGCTGCACGCGTTCAATGCGGTAGCCCGGAAGATGAGCGATATCTTTCGCCATGGTCTGTGCGTTACAGCTGGAATAGACGATGTACTCCGGTGCCATCTGGCTCAGGTAGTCGCACAGCGCGTTCCCGATGCCGCGGCGCGGCGGGTTCACCAGCACCAGCTCCGGCACGTTGCCCTGGCCGGTCGCAAACTGCGTGGAGTCCAGCGCCTGGAAGTGCAGATTCGTTAACCCCAGCTCGGCGGCGGACTGTTTCGCGCAGGCAATCGCTTCGGCAGAGATCTCAATTCCGGTGAGCTGCATTTCTGGCGTGGCGCAGTGCAGGCCAAAGCCGCCCACGCCGCAGAAGAGATCCCACATATGCTGGATGTTTAATGCACGAACCCAGTCGCGGGCGGTGGCGTACAGGCTGCTTGCCACGGTCGGGTTGGTCTGGAAGAAGCTGTGCGGGCGGATCCACAGCGGCACGCCGTTGAAGCTTTCGGCCAGCGCATGCTGTTCGGTGAAGAAAACCTCTTTCTCCCCTTCCATGATTGCCATATGCACCGGCTGAATATTCGCCGTAATCACCTTAAGTTGCGGCAGCTGTTCCTGCAGCCACGGCAGCGCCGCGCGCAGCTGCTCCAGCTTGGCTTCCGAACGCAGCACGAAGCGCAGCATCATGCCGCCGTCTTTCTGGCTTTCGGTCAGCAAAAGGTATTTCAGCTCGCCGCGCCTGCGGGCGACGTTGTAAGGCGTTAACCCTGCACGCGCAATAAACGGTTTGAGCGCGGCAAAGACGGGCTCAAAGGAGGCGGGATACAGCGGGCAGTCGGTTAAGTCTTCCGGCGTGCCGTCGCGGTGCAGCATCCCCAGCAGCGGTTTTTCAACGCTGCCGCTGACCACCATTTTGGCTTTGTTGCGAAAGCCCTGCTCCGGGCCGCTGACGGGTGCGCACCACTCGCCCACCGCGTGCGCTGCCAGCAGCTGTTGCAGGTCGGCCATTTTGGCGGTGAGTTGTTGAGAGACCGGCTGTTCTATCCACTGACAGGAGCGGCAGCGTCCGGCGTCATAGAGTGCGCACTGCATATGAAAACCTTAAGAATCACGAGGGCTGCGATTATACACATTATTGCAGGCGGAAGAACCGTCGACTGGAGGCGGGGATAAAAAGCAGGAACAGAACCAGCATGTCCGGGAGTTTTTGCATAAACAGCGCGCGCAGGATCTCGCGTTTGGATTCACCGGCAATGCTGAACAGCTCCGGGTAGCCGTATCCCAGCGAGGCGGCCCACAGATAGCTGGCGGCGGTAATTTGCGTCAGCAGATAGACCCAGCGCGCCCAGTTGCGCCCTTTGACCAGCGAAAACGCGCAGTAGATCTCGATAAACACCAGCACCAGGCTGCTCAAAAAGACCAGCGTCAGATTCCACGTCTGCACGCTGCGGTGAATGAATTCACCGATGCCGCGCACGCCCAGGGTGTTCAGAATCATCAGCACGTCCAGGCAGCGGATCATAATAATGGCGAGCGCCGCCACCTGAACCAGTGCAGGTACGTTAGGTCGCGCGTGCGTAGTACGTGATTTTTTTAATAATCCCAATGTTTTACTTCCCTGAAAAACAGTGCCGCGTCATGCGCGGCACATCACTGGAAATTTTAAATCCTTCAGCCGCGTCTTGCACGCTGGATATCGCGCACGCGCTGTTTTTCCGCGCGCGCCATCAAATACCAGGCGATAAATCCGACAATTCCGACCACGCCGAGGATGATAGAGGCCAGGGCGTTAATCTCCGGGTTGACCCCCATGCGCACGCTGGAGAAGACCAGCATCGGCAGCGTCGTCGCGCCCGGTCCGGAGACAAAGCTGGCGATAACCAGATCGTCCAGCGACAGCGTAAACGCCAGCAGCCAGCCGGAGATCACCGCCGGCATAATCATCGGCAGGGTGATGATGAAAAAGACCTTCAGCGGCGTCGCGCCAAGATCCATCGCCGCCTCCTCAATGGAGCGATCCAGCTCGCGCAGGCGCGAGGAGATCACCACCGCCACGTACGCCGTACAGAAGGTGACGTGCGCCAGCCAGATGGTGAGCATGCCGCGATCCGCTGGCCAGCCGATGGCGTGCGCCAGGGCCACGAACAGCAGCAGCAGCGCGAGACCGGTGATCACGTCCGGCATGACCAGCGGCGCGGTGATCATAAAGGCGAACCCGTTCGAGCCGCGAAAACGCCCGAAGCGCACCATCACCAGCGCGGCGATCGTGCCCAGCACGGATGCCATTGTCGCCGCCAGGGCGGCAATGGTCAGGCTCAGTCCCACCGCGCTCATCATCGCATCATCGTGGAACAGCTCGCTGTACCAGCGCGTGGACCAGCCCGCCCAGACCGTCACCAGTTTAGAGCTGTTGAAGGAGTAGATCACCAGCATCAGCATCGGCGCATACAGGAAGGTAAAGCCGACAACGAGGATCGCTATCCGCCACGGGGAGCGCACTACCGGTAAGTTGTTCATCCGTGATCTCCCATCTGTTTCTGCTGATGCTTGTGGAACCACATAATCGGCACGATCAGCAGCAGCAGCATCACAATCGCCACCGCCGAGGCCACCGGCCAGTCGCGGTTATTGAAGAACTCCTGCCACAGCACGCGGCCAATCATGATGCTGTCCGGCCCGCCGAGCAGTTCCGGGATCACAAACTCCCCGACCGCCGGGATAAAGACCAGCATTGACCCGGCGATAATGCCGCCTTTGGTCAGCGGGACAATGACGCTGAAGAAGGTTTTTAACGGGCGGGCGCCGAGATCAAGCGACGCTTCCACCAGCGAGTAATCAATGCGCGTCAGGGCCGTGTAGATCGGCAGCACCATAAACGGCAGATAGGCGTACACAATGCCGATATAGACCGCGAGGTTGGTGTGCAGGATCGTCAGCGGCTGATCGATAACCCCGAGCCACATGAGAAAGTTATTCAGCACGCCGTTGTTTTTCAGGATCCCCATCCAGGCGTAAACGCGGATCAGGAACGAGGTCCACGACGGCAAGATCACCAGCAGCAGCAGGATGTTACGCGTCGATGGCTTGCTGTGAGCCACCGCCCACGCCAGCGGGTAGCCCATCACCAGGCAGCAGAGCGTCGAAATTGCCGCCACCTGCAGCGACTGCAGATACGCTTCGAAATAGAGCGGATCGTCGGTGAGCTGCAGGAAGTTGCCGAGATTAAGCGTCAGCGTCAGCTGCCCGTCGGCCCAGTCCAGCAGGTTGGTATAGGGCGGGATCGCCCGCGCCATTTCCGCCAGGCTTATCTTGAAAACAATCAGGAACGGCAGCAGAAACAGCAGGATCAGCCACACGTACGGCATGGCGATCACCAGCTTGCGGCCGTGTTTCATCTGCATGCGCGTCAGAAAACCGGCAAAGGCGCCCGGCTTTTCTGCGCGGGCTGGAGGTTCAAGTGTGCTCATGATCGCTCCTTATACCGTCAGCACGACGCAGCTGTCAGCATCCCAGCACAGGCGCACTTCGTCACCCCAGGTCGGCTGCCCCTTGCGATAGCGATGTTCGTTCTGTAGCTGCGCGCTGAGCATCTGCCCGCTTTTCAGGCGCACGTGATAGATGGACAGATCGCCCAGATAGGCAATGTGCACCACTTCGCCCACGGCAAAGTTATAGCCATCGGCAGGCGGATCCTCACAGAGCATGATCTTCTCCGGACGCAGCGCGACGTAGACCGGCACGTTATCCACCACCGAGTTATCAGGATCGACCTTAAGCGGATGCTGCAGCCCCGGCGATTCAATGACCAGCCCATCCTCCTGACGATCTTTCAGCAGCCCTTCGAAAACGTTAACCGAGCCAATGAACTCCGCACTGTAGCGGGTGGTCGGGTGCTCATAAATCTCTTCCGGCTCGCCAATCTGCACGAACTTGCCGCGGTTCATGATCGCAATACGACCGGCCATGGTCATCGCTTCTTCCTGGTCGTGGGTGACCATCACGCAGGTCACCCCCACGCGCTCGAGGATATCCACCACTTCGAGCTGCATACGGTCACGCAGTTTTTTATCCAGGGCACCCATCGGCTCATCGAGCAGCAGCAGTTTCGGGCGTTTCGCCAGGCTTCTTGCCAGCGCCACGCGCTGCCGCTGGCCACCAGAAAGCTGATGCGGTTTACGCTTCGCGAACTCCTGCATGTGTACCAGACTGAGCATCTCAGCCACGCGCGCGGTAATTTCGGCCTTCGGCAGCTTGTCCTGCTTCAGGCCAAAGGCGATGTTCTGCTCCACCGTCATGTGCGGAAACAGCGCGTAGGACTGGAACATCATGTTAATCGGGCGCTGATACGGTGGCACGCTGGAGAGATCCACGCCATCGAGCATGATTTGCCCGGCAGTAGGCTGTTCAAAACCGGCCAGCATGCGCAGCAGCGTCGATTTACCGCAGCCAGAAGCTCCCAGAAGGGCAAAAATTTCGCCTTTATAGATAGTCAGGCTGACGTCGTCCACGGCATGTTGACCGTCGAAAGATTTGGTGAGGTTACGAATTTCAAGAAGCGGGGTCAGCGCTTTACGGACTTTCGCCTGCGGGCGGGGGATCGCGTCATTCACGGGGTGTTCTCCGGTAGAGATCAAATCATGGTGCAGGCGCACCAGAGCGGTGCGCCTGTTGCCGGGTGCGCTAACGCTTGCCCGGCCTACGACTCACGGTAACTTATTTACCGCTTTTCACCTTGGTCCACGCGCGGGTACGCACGCGGTCAATTTTTGGATCCTGAACTTTCAGGGTGAAGAGCTTGGCGAACACATCCGCTGGCGGATAGATAGCCGGGTTGTTACGGATTTCTTCGCTTACCAGCGGCACGGAGGCCTTGTTACCATTCGCGTAGTAAACGTGGTCGCTGATGTGGGCGATCACCTCAGGACGCATCAGGTAGTTGAGGAACTGATAAGCTTCGTCTTTGTTTTTTGCGTCAGCCGGCATCGCGAAGACGTCGAAGAACGCCAGCGCCCCCTCTTTCGGAATGAAGTAAGAGACGTTCACGCCGTTTTTCGCCTCTTTCGCGCGGTTAGCCGCCTGCCACACGTCCCCTGCCCAGCCGATCGCGACGCAGATGTCGCCGTTCGCCAGGTCGTTGATGTACTGAGACGAGTGGAAGTAACGAATGTTAGGACGCAACTTCAGCAGCAGATCGGTCGCCGGGCCGGTGTAATCATCGGCTTTACTGCTGTTCGGGTCTTTGCCCAGGTAGTTCAGCACGGTGGCGAAAATCTCTTCCGGCGCATCGAGGAAGGAGACGCCGCAGCTTTTCAGCTTCTCAAGGTTTTCCGGCTTCAGCACCACGTCCCAGCTGTCCAGCTTGACGTCCGGGCCCAGCACCGCTTTGACTTTATCAACGTTGTAGCCGATACCGGTAGTCGCCCACAGGTAAGGCATGGCGTATTTGTTGTCCGGGTCATGCTTAGCCACCAGCTTCAGCACTTCGGGATCGAGGTTTTTCCAGTTCGGTAACTTGCTCTTATCCAGAGGCTGGAAGACGCCTGCCGTCAGCTGACGCTCCAGGAAGCTTGCGGAAGGCACCACGAGATCAAACCCGGTGCTGCCCGCCATCAGTTTTCCTTCCAGCACTTCGTTGGAATCGAAAACGTCGTAGACCACTTTAATGCCGGTCTCTTTCTCAAAATTTGCCACCGTGTCCGGCGCGATATAGTCAGACCAGTTGTAAACGTGCAGCGTTTTTTGTTCCGCAGCGAGCGTGCCGGCAGAGACGGCCATCAGAGCACCCGCAACCAGACCCGATAACCATTTTTTATTCAAGGCGATCATAGTGTTATTCCTTCTGAAAGCTCGTTAACAAACGAACTAAAACTGTGCAATCTGGATATATGCAAAAATCATGCATAGTTTGTCGCTCTGCCCAAAATAAAAAGAAACCTCTTTACCCGGCAGTTTCCGCTCGCTTTTTTAAGCACCGCAAGAATAACTGTAGCCCGTGTCTCCGGCTATAGCCCAGACGAAAAAACGCCTTTTATCAATTTTTTATGCAGGTTATGTCTACGTGATAAGCCGAAACGGCCTTCAGGGAGGTGAAAAATTCTTTAAAGAAAGGTTAAAAGCAGCAGAAAAAATGGCCTTCTGCAGCCGCTATGGCAGCGACTGCGCAAAAGTCAGACAGGCTTAGTGAAGAAAATTGGGAGATGCATCATTATTCTCTGCATCATCTTCCGTGTTATACAGCAGATGGTGTGCATTGGCTTCCATCATGACCATGGAAATTTGCTCTTCACTCAAGCGCATAAACCAGGAGAACTGCTTGAACGACAGCCCGGCACCGGAGAATAAAGACTGGCAAACAACCAGTTTTGGCAGATTATCATCCTGTATGTCGAGAAATGCTTTCACCGTCAAAGAACTGGCGTTGATCGCTGACAGGTCGGAGGCCAGCGCCAGCAGCGCAGACGGCTTCACTTCGGCCAGCGCGGAGAAAAGGATCACGTCGTTAATGAGATCGATTTTGGCATCGAAAATGCCGTCGAAATTCTGCATATGAGGCAGATGCAGCGCCTGGCAGGAATCACATTCGAAGAACGTAATTCCGGCATCATCAAGCCATTGACGTAATGTATCCAGTGTAGGAACGACCTGTAAATCCATCGCTGTGCAGCCTCTTCAATATAATCTGTGCATAGGGTACGCAAAAAGTGCGTTCAATACCATTTAACCGCCCGTTTTCAGACAGTAGCCTGGGGTCGCATGACGCTCGATCCATGAGATCATTTTACCCGCAATATCGACGCCTGTGGTTTTTTCCACGCCTTCCAGCCCCGGCGAGGCATTCACCTCCATGACCAGCGGCCCGCGCGTCGCCCGCAGAAGATCTACGCCCGCTACGTCCAGCCCCAGGGTTTGCGCCGCTTTGACGGCAATTTCCCGCTCCCGGTCGCTGATATCAGCGATTCTCGCAATGCCGCCCCGGTGAAGGTTAGAGCGGAAGTCGCCCTCTTTCGCCTGGCGCTCAATGGCCGCCACCACTTCATTGCCGACCACGAAGCAGCGAATGTCGCATCCTTTAGCCTCTTCGATATACTCCTGCACCAGAATGTGGGCATTCAGTCCCCGAAAGGCGTCAATCACGCTCTCCGCCGCCTGACGCGTCTCCGCCAGCACCACGCCAATGCCCTGCGTGCCTTCCACCAGCTTGATCACCAACGGCGCGCCGCCCACCATGTCGATAAGATCGCTGGTGTCGTCAGGTGAATGGGCAATACCCGTGACGGGGAGATCGATCCCCTGACGGGCGAGCAGCTGCAGCGAGCGCAGCTTGTCGCGGGCGCGGGATATGGCGACGGATTCATTGAGCGGATAGCTGCCCAGCATCTCGAACTGGCGCAGCGCGGCGGTGCCGTAATAGGTGATCTGGGAGCCGATGCGCGGGATCACCGCATCAAAGTGCGGCAGCTTGCGGCCTTTGTAGTGAATCGACGAGGCGGCCGGGTCGATGTTCATATAGCAGGACATCGGGTCGAGGATCTCAACCTGATGCCCGCGTTTCGCCGCCGCGTCTCGCAGGCGTTTACATGAATAGAGCGTTCCATCCCGGGACAATATGGCAATTTTCACCCTGCACCTCTCTGAAGACATGGAAAAAGCCTGCGTATCATATACGCAGGCAAGCGCAGGAGGAATGGACTATCGCGTCGCCCATCCCTGTTTGTGGAGGTAATCAAGAATAAACGGGCGATTTTCTTTAATGATGGTGCGACGAATATGGTCAGTCCAGGTATCACGGCGGTTATTGCTGCCGCGCGTCATGTAGTAGTTCGCCAGCTCTTCATCATATTGATTCAGGACGTCCTGATCGACCGGCTGGTAGTGGTTTTCGTGCACCAGCATCGCCGCAGGAATGCGCGGCTTCAGGTCCGGGTTATCCGCAGGCCAGCCGAGGCACAGGCCGAACAGCGGCAGCACGTGTTTTGGCAGCTTCAGCAGCTCGGTCACGCTTTCGATGTTGTTACGCAGGCCGCCGATGTAGACGCCGCCTAACCCCAGCGACTCCGCCGCCGTGAAGGCGTTTTGCGCCATCAGCGCGGTATCCACCACGCCCAGCAGCAGCTGTTCGGCCAGCCCCAGCTCGGCCTCAGGGCAGATCTGCAGGTGGCGGTTAAAGTCGGCGCAGAACACCCAGAACTCTGCCGCCTGAGCCACATGCTTCTGCCCGCCGGTCAGCGTGACCAGTTGCTCGCGCATGTCCGGGTCGGTGATGCGGATAATGGAACTGCACTGCAGAAAGCTGGAGCTGGAGGTCGCCCTGGCGCTGTCGATAATCGCGGCACGCTGCGCCTCGGTAATCGGCTCATCGGTGAAGTGGCGAATGGAACGGTGGGAACGGAGCAGGTCAATCGTTGGTGTCATCTTGTCTCTCTTTGTCTTGCTTAAACCTTATGCCAGCCAGTATAGGCAATGATTTGCGCGGTGTAATTGGCGAAACATAGCCTGACTGTATCAAAGCGACAGGCGAAACCTTCTTTAATGGCGGCAGGTTATCGGGCACTATATGTCCTATTCGCCGTCAGGCTTGTTTTTTGAGGAGAGAGAAATGTTTGCAGTAATTTTTGGTCGTCCAGGGTGCCCTTACTGTGTGCGCGCGAAAGAGCTGGCTGAGAAACTGACCGAAGAGCGCGATGACTTCAACTTCCGCTACGTGGATATCCACGCGGAAGGCATCACCAAAGCGGATCTCGAAAAAACCGTCGGCAAGCCGGTTGAAACCGTACCGCAGATCTTCCTCGATCAGAAACACATCGGCGGCTGCACTGACTTTGAAGCTTACGCCAAAGAGCATCTGGGCCTGTTTGCCGCTCAGTAATGCTAAGACGCCCTCACACTGAGGGCGTTTTTAATTGTGGTGCCGCCGATGTTTAATCAGACTGCACACAAACAAATAGCACAGCGCGCCAAGGGCGCACCAGAAGACGCCGCTCAGCAACCACGCCAGCTCCTGCCAGAAGCTTCTCGTCGACACATACAGCAAGCGCATCAGCAGCAGACACAGCGGTGCGGCCAGCATGGCGCCCAGCAGCGGTTTCGCCACCTCCCCTTTACGGGAGAGAAAACTGGCTGCGGCACCCGGCAGCGTAAAAAAGAGCAACCCCAGCTCCGGATGGCCCGACGCCCTGAATGCCCCTTTCACATTAAAAGCGAGCGACATGCACACGACAGTGAACAGCAAAAAGCAGCTGATCACCCCCGCCCAGTTTCGTTTAATGTTCAAACTATCCTCCTGACTTATCTCTATCAAATACACCTTCGTCGGGTAGACGCCCAGTCAGATAAAGCAGTGCGGCAATCCTTGCCAAAGTACGCACAGGGTGATGCGATAATCAGTAGCTGTCAGTAGCTAATGCGATTAAACTACACGCCAGCTAATGTTTTAGGGAATAAAGCAGGAAACAGGGAGCGTTAACGCCTTTCCCTGACCCAGAAAACAGTAGCCCAAAAAGCCCTTTCATTCAACAACTTACTGGTAAACAAGAAGTTAGCCTCCGTGAATATAAACGTCGCAGACTTGTTAAATGGGAATTACATCCTGTTATTATTTGTGGTACTGGCGCTGGGCCTTTGCCTGGGTAAATTGCGCCTGGGTTCAGTTCAACTTGGTAATTCCATTGGCGTTTTAGTCGTCTCCTTATTATTAGGCCAGCAGCACTTCAGCATTAACACGGACGCGCTCAACTTAGGTTTTATGCTGTTTATTTTTTGTGTTGGCGTGGAAGCGGGACCGAACTTTTTTTCAATTTTCTTCCGCGACGGCAAAAATTATCTGATGCTGGCGCTGGTGATGGTCGGCAGCGCGCTGCTGATCGCCTTAGGGTTGGGTAAACTGTTTGGCTGGGATATCGGGTTAACGGCCGGTATGCTGGCAGGCTCCATGACCTCCACCCCCGTGCTCGTGGGTGCCGGTGATACCCTACGCCATTCCGGCATGGCCGGCGCGCAGCTCTCTACCGCCCTCGACCACCTGAGCCTGGGCTACGCCCTGACCTATCTGATTGGTCTGGTGAGCCTGATCGTTGGCGCACGCTACCTGCCAAAACTGCAGCACCAGGATCTGCAAACCAGCGCCCAGCAAATTGCCCGCGAGCGCGGTCTCGATACCGATTCCAAACGTAAAGTCTATCTCCCGGTGATCCGCGCCTATCGCGTCGGGCCAGAGCTGGTGGCATGGGCAGACGGCAAAAACCTGCGCGAGCTGGGGATTTACCGCCAGACGGGCTGCTATATCGAACGTATCCGCCGCAACGGCATTCTGGCGAACCCGGACGGCGACGCGGTGCTGCAGATGGGCGACGACATCGCGCTGGTGGGTTACCCGGATGCCCACGCCCGTCTCGACCCGAGCTTCCGTAACGGCAAAGAGGTGTTCGACCGCGACCTGCTCGACATGCGTATCGTCACCGAAGAGATCGTGGTGAAAAACCATAACGCCGTGGGCCGCCGTCTGGCGCAGCTGAAGCTGACCGACCACGGCTGCTTCCTCAACCGCGTGATCCGCAGCCAGATTGAGATGCCAATCGACGATAACGTCGTACTCAACAAAGGCGACGTTCTGCAGGTCAGCGGCGACGCGCGACGCGTGAAAACCGTTGCCGACCGCATCGGCTTTATCTCCATTCACAGCCAGGTCACCGACCTGCTGGCCTTCTGTGCCTTCTTTATCGTCGGCCTGATGATCGGGATGATCACCTTCCAGTTCAGCAACTTTAGCTTCGGCATCGGTAACGCCGCCGGGCTGCTGTTTGCCGGGATCATGCTGGGCTTCCTGCGAGCCAACCACCCGACCTTCGGCTACATTCCGCAGGGCGCGCTGAACATGGTGAAAGAGTTCGGTCTGATGGTCTTTATGGCGGGCGTCGGATTGAGCGCGGGCAGCGGTATCGGCCACAGCCTGGGCGCCGTCGGCTGGCAGATGCTGGTGTCCGGACTTATCGTCAGCCTGGTGCCGGTGGTGATCTGCTTCCTGTTCGGCGCCTACGTGCTGCGCATGAACCGCGCCCTGCTCTTCGGGGCAATGATGGGCGCGCGTACCTGTGCGCCTGCGATGGAAATCATCAGCGATACCGCGCGCAGCAACATCCCGGCGCTGGGGTATGCAGGCACGTACGCTATCGCTAACGTACTGCTCACGCTGGCGGGTACGCTGATCATCATCATCTGGCCGGGACTCGGATAAGTCCTAAGTTTGCGCGTGGTGGAAAATATTTTCGTTACGCGCAGAACTTTTTTATCAGGGGGCAGTCATAACTAGTGCCACTGCTTTTCTTTGATGTCCCCAATTTGTGGAGCCCATCAACCCCGCCGTTTTGGTTCAAGGTTGATGGGTTTTTTGTTGCCTGAATTTGATAAACTAGCCATTACACAACGATATGCAGCATTAATACTTCGTCTGTCCCTGACACTGTAATGAGCCACTGATATGAGCCACATCACTATCTACCACAACCCCGCCTGCGGCACCTCGCGCAACACGCTGGAGATGATCCGCAACAGCGGCACGGAGCCAGAGATTATCCTCTATCTGGAAACCCCACCGTCGCGCGATAAGCTGACCATCCTGATTGCCGATATGGGCATTTCAGTGCGGGACCTGCTGCGTAAAAACGTGGAGCCCTATGAACAGCTCGGCCTGGCGGAAGATACGTTCACCGACGACCAGCTTATCGATTTTATGCTGCAACACCCGATCCTGATTAACCGTCCGATCGTGGTAACGCCGCTGGGCACCCGCCTGTGCCGCCCGTCTGAAGTCGTCCTCGACATCCTGCCTGATGCGCAAAAAGGGGCGTTTACGAAAGAGGATGGCGAAGCCGTCGTGGACGCCAGCGGGAAAAAAAACTCGCCAAAGTAACCCATTGATAATGGCGCAGTAAGGCCTGTCAACCGCATACCGCGCCCACCGGCCGAGTTGCAACAGTCGAAACCCGGCACATACTTCTGAGGGTTAATCCTGGTGAGGGTATGCAGGTATGGGCTTGAAAAACAAAACCGCCGTCATCTTCGGCGGCAGCGGTGCCATCGGGAGTTCAGCGGCATACGCTCTGGCGCGTGAAGGGGCGGATGTGTACCTCGCCGCACGCGACCACGCCAGGCTGGAGCAGGTCGCCAGCCGTATTCGCGCCTCCGGAGGGTCTGCCAGCACGTTCATGTTTGATGCGCTCGATGACTCCTCGCAGCTCCCGGACCTTGCCCGCATAGATATTGTCGTCAACGCCACGGGCTTTATGCACGATCAGGGTAAACGCCTTGCGGCATTAACGCTCGGCGAA
Source organism: Enterobacter sp. ECC-019 (assembly GCF_043974075.1). Classification (NCBI taxonomy): domain Bacteria; kingdom Pseudomonadati; phylum Pseudomonadota; class Gammaproteobacteria; order Enterobacterales; family Enterobacteriaceae; genus Enterobacter; species Enterobacter sp. ECC-019. The sequence goes on along the minus strand of NZ_CP143759.1, from coordinate 2,137,496 downwards.
TTCCGTCAGGGCTTCGACCCTTTCCTGGCCGCGTACTTTAACATTGCAAAAGCCGCGTCGCCCCGCATGGGCGGCGAGCATGGCGGGACCATAATTACCGTCGTCGCCCCCGCCGCAAATATGGCGATGGCGGGCCACCTCGGGCATATCGTTGGCTGCGCGGGAACGGAAGCCTTGACCCGGGCGCTCGCGGCTGAGCTGGGGGCACAAAATGTTCGGGTACTCTGCGTGCGTTCACACGCGATAGCCGACGCGGTGCAGGCGGGTTCGTATGTGGGGACCATTTTCGCCGCCAAGGCGCAGGCGATGGGCATCACGGTCGAGCAGTTTCTCGGCGGTGCCGCGCACAGTACCCTGACGCATCGCCTGCCGACGCTGGCGCAGGTGGCAGACACGATTACGTTTCTGGCCTCAGATGCGGCAGGCGCCATCACGGGAACTACCGTCAATATGACCGCGGGCGCAACCTAGCAGCCGCCCTCGCCCGCAATCCTGCCCACCATCGCCCGGATCTCTTCGCGGGTTAACGGCGCCCGGTCGGTGACATAGTGCAGCGTCATCCCTTCGATAAACGCGTCCAGCGCGCGGGTGGTGACCGGGTCGAACCACTGCTCCAGCGTGGTCTGGCTCATCTTCATCCAGTCCTGCATCACCGTTTTGAGCGCCGCGCTGCGGTGCATAAAGGCGTAGAGCTGATACATCAGCGCCATGTTGTGCGGCGTGGTCACCTGGGAGCTGTGGATCAGCGTGGTGATGGATTCGCACGCCATTTCCGGCCCGGTGACGCCCGCAAAGAATTCCCGGTACTGCTGCGACATCTGCCGGGTAAACCACGTGAAGGCCTCCTCCAGCAGCGGCTCCATGCCGTCGAAATAGTAGGTCATCGACCCCAGCGGCACGCCCGCACAGGTGGCGATTTTACGGTGCGTGACGGCGTGAATACCGTGCTCGGCGATGGTATCGAGCGTTGCCTGCAGGATCTTCTCCCGGCGATGCGGATCGTTCGGTGGTCTGCTCATAAATTCCTCACGTGGTTTGTGTACAAATGTACACAAACTTGCTAGTGTTGTCGCTATTGTTGTACTTCTGGTGCTACCCCAATGACGCTGACCTCTCCCCGTAAAGCCCTGCAGCGACGCATGTGGGCGCTGTTTATGTTCTTCTTTATTCCCGGTCTGCTGATGGCCTCCTGGGCCACGCGCACCCCCGCCATTCGCGATATTTTGTCTGTTTCTACCGCTGAGATGGGCATCGTGCTGTTCGGCCTGTCGATAGGCTCCATGAGCGGCATTCTTTGCTCCGCGTGGCTGGTAAAACGCTTCGGTACGCGGGCGGTGATCCGCACCACCATGTGTGTTGCCGTGTTCGGGATGGGGATACTGAGCGTGGCGCTGTGGTTTGCCTCGCCGCTGCTGTTCGCCCTGGGCCTGACGGTATTTGGCGGCAGCTTCGGTTCGGCTGAAGTTGCCATCAACGTTGAAGGGGCGGCGGTCGAACGTGAGATGAACAAAACCGTGCTGCCGATGATGCACGGTTTTTACAGCCTCGGCACGCTGGCCGGTGCGGGCGTGGGGATGGCGCTGACGGCCACCGGTGTGAGCGCGAATCTGCATATCCTGCTGGCGGCGCTGGTGTGCATCATTCCTGTTCTGACCGGCATCCGGGCGATCCCGGACGGCACCGGTAAGAACTCCGCTGACGAGCAGCACTCAACCGAAAAAGGGCGGCCCTTCTACCGCGACTTCCAGCTGATGCTGATCGGCGTGGTGGTGTTGGCGATGGCGTTCGCTGAAGGTTCCGCCAACGACTGGCTGCCGCTGCTGATGGTGGACGGTCACGGCTTTAGCCCGACCTCCGGCTCGCTGATTTACGCCGGGTTTACGCTTGGGATGACCGTGGGTCGCTTCACCGGCGGCTGGTTTATCGACCGCTACAGCCGCGTGGCGGTGGTGCGCGCCAGCGCCCTGCTGGGCGGCCTGGGTATTGCGATGATCATCTTTGTCGACGTGGACTGGATTGCCGGGGTCTCGGTGATCCTCTGGGGACTGGGCGCGTCGCTCGGCTTCCCGCTGACCATTTCAGCCGCCAGCGATACCGGCCCGGATGCCCCGACGCGCGTCAGCGTGGTGGCAACCACGGGCTATCTAGCCTTCCTGGTCGGGCCGCCGCTGCTCGGCTTCCTCGGCGAGCACTACGGGCTGCGCAGCGCCATGCTGGTGGTGTTAGGGTTGGTCATCATCGCGGCGCTGGTGGCGCGCGCGGTGGCAAAGCCGGAAACGAATCAAACGACACTGGAGAAGGGATATGAGCGTTAAACTGATCGCCGTCGACATGGATGGCACTTTTCTGAGCGATGCCAAGACCTACAATCGCCCGCGCTTTCTGGCGCAGTACGCCCGCATGAAGGCGCAAGGCATTCGCTTCGTGGTTGCCAGCGGCAACCAGTACTACCAGCTCATCTCCTTTTTCCCGGAGATTGCGCATGAAATAGCGTTCGTCGCCGAAAATGGCGGCTGGGTCGTGAGCGAAGGTGAGGACGTCTTTAACGGTGAACTGTCGAAAGCCCATTTCGACACCGTCGCGAACTTGTTAAGCGACGTGCCGGGTATTGAGATCATCGCCTGCGGAAAAAGCAGCGCGTACACGCTGAAATGCTATGACGAAGGCTTTAAGGATATCGCGGCGAAGTACTACCACCGCCTCGAAATGGTCAGCGACTTCGACAACCTGAACGATATTTTCTTCAAGTTCGGGCTCAACGTTTCTGACGATGAAATTCCGCGGATTCAGGCGCTGCTGCATGAAAAGCTGAGCGACATCATGGTGCCCGTCACGACCGGTCACGGCAGTATCGACCTGATCATCCCCGGCGTGCATAAAGCCAACGGTCTGCGGATCCTGCAAAAGCGCTGGGGCATTGACGACAGCGAAGTGGTGGCCTTCGGCGACAGCGGCAACGACGTGGAGATGCTGCGTCAGTCCGGGTTCAGCTTTGCGATGGCGAATGCCAGACCGCATATTAAAGCGGCGGCGCGTTTTGAAGCGCCGCACAATAACGATGAAGGCGTTTTAGACGTGATTGAGAAGGTGTTGAACGGGGAGGCGCCGTTTAATTGACCGCGGGCGGTCTGGTGCCCTCGCCCCTCACCCTGGCCCTCTCCCCAAAGGGGAGAGGGAAAAAAGATTATGGTTGCAGGGCGTTTCCGACGCGTTTGTCTTTCAGGAACACCACCATCAATCCAACCCACAGCACGCCGTTGGCGAGGTTAAACAGGCTGAACAGCCCGTTGCCGCCCATCGCGTAGGCATGCTTGCTCACTTCGATACCGACGGTAAAAATCAGCATCTGCAGCATCCCCATCGCCGCTGAGACCGTGCCTTTACTCATCTCGCTGGCAAACAGCGTCAGGCGCACCAGCCCGGCGTTAGCCACGCCAATTCCGAAGGCATAGAGGCTCAGCCCCGCCGTCATCCACAGGTAGGCGTGGGATGACGCGACGGTCGCCACCGCCGCCAGAATCAGCCCTGCCGCAATCGGCCAGCCGCCCATGATAATCAGTGAACGCACGGTGCGGCGTGACGTCAAACGTGCCAGAACCAGGTTCCCGATAATCAGCGCGCCAAAGATCGGCACCTGCAGCAGGCCATACTCGTAGCTGCTGAGCTTTTCACCGCTGATGATAATGACCGGCGACTGCGCGATCCACGCCAGCAGCGGCAGGCTAACGAACCCGGTCGCCAGCGCACCCGCCACAAAGCGGCCATTCTTCAGCACCTCTTTGTAATCCCGACCCAGCTCTTTCAGCGAGAGTTTCTCGCCGATGCGGGTGGCCGTTTCCGGCATCGCACGGTGCAGGCCAAAGAACGCGAAGGCGGCGAGAAGCGCAAAGAGCACAAACATCCCTTCCCACGGCGCAACGTGCACCCACGCGGCCCCCACCAGCGGCCCGAGTAAGGGGGCGATCAGCGCGACGTTCGCCATCAGCGCGGTAATTTTGATACACACCGCCTCTTCAAACGACTCCTGAATGGCGGCATACCCCACGGCGCCGATAAAGCACAGGCTCACCCCCTGCAGGAAGCGCAGCAGGGTAAATTGTTCAATGTTTTGCGCCAGCAGCGTGGCGAGACAGGTGACGATGAACCACACCACGCCCGTCAGCATCACCGGACGGCGGCCAATACGATCCGACAGCGGGCCTAACAGCCACTGCAAAAACATGCCGCCGGCCAGATAGGCGGTCATGGAGGTCGGTACCCACTCGATTCCCGCGTTGTACTGCGCCACAACGGTCAGCATACCGGGCTGGATCATATCGTTGCCGATATAGGTAGAGAATTCGTAGAGCACCAGACACAGAGGGAAAAGCAACGCCTGACGACCCAGACGTGAACCAGAAGAAGAACGGTTTAACATGCAATCTCTTTTTAATGACAAAATCGCGACGAGTTTAATGAAATGCCGCAGCCTGAGATAGTGATTTATCGAGGATAAACAGAAATAAAGCACATATCGTCTTCGTTTAAGGTTTCCTTAATTTGACAGATTTATGATAGCCCGATTACTCGTCAACGACCCCAAATTATGGCACTCACTTCCAGCCGTTCAGAATTGTCTAACTTACAGACAAATAAGACAAAACGACTTTACCGCTTGCCGGGCCGCTTTTATGGTTATCAGCTTTTCGTACTGATCGCCCTTGCCGTGCTTTTCACGTGGCTATCGCGCAATGAAGCGCTCGACAGATGGATCACCGGTTTTTGGTATGACGCGGCAACGCAGAGCTTTCCGCTGCAGAAAGATCATCTGCTGGATCTGCTGAACCACCGTCTGGCGAAGTACATTGCCATCGCCTTAGGTGCCGTGGCGCTGTTTTACGGCGCTTACAAGCGTAACGCAAGGCTGGTCACCGCGGCGCTGCTGATGGGCGTTGGCGCGCTGGTGGTGGGCATATTGAAAAGCGTGAGCCATCACAGCTGCCCGTGGGATCTGGTGGAATATGGCGGGAAAGCTATGTCTTATCCCCTGTTCAGTTCCCCCCCTGCAGACAGCGGCCCTGGGCGCTGTTTCCCCGGCGGTCATGCCTCCAGCGGCTTTATGGTGATGGGGCTGTTTTTTGCCTTCTGGCGCGAGCGTCCGCGTATCGCCTGGTGCTTCGTTGTGCTGGGCGTGGTGTTAGGTCTGGCGATGGGTTACGGCCAGGTCATGCGCGGGGCACATTTTTTCTCTCACAACCTGTGGGCCGGGTGGTGGGTCTGGTTTTCCCAGGTGGTGGTCTACGGACTTGTTTCCACCCGGTTTGCTAAAGAGTGATAACGCTATGTTAGAGAATCTGAATTATCAGCTGTTTTATCTGATCAACGCCACGCCAGCCTCGCCTGAGTGGTCGATCGATTTTGCCACCTTTCTGGCAAAAGATCTGATCAGTATCGTGCCTGCACTGGCTGCGATTCTCTGGCTGTGGGGCCCCCGCAGCCAGGTGAAGGCGCAGCGCCAGCTGGTGATTAAAGTGGCGATGGCACTCGGGGTAAGCGTACTGCTGAGCTACATTCTGGGTCACGCCTTCCCGCACGATCGTCCTTTTGTCGATCATGTCGGCTATACCTTCCTGCACCACGCGCCGGATGACTCGTTCCCGAGCGATCACGGTACGGTGATCTTCACCTTCGCCCTGGCTTTCCTGTTCTGGCATCGCCTGTGGTCTGGTGCGGTCCTGATGGTGGCGGCCCTGGCAATCGCCTGGTCTCGCGTTTACCTGGGCGTTCACTGGCCGCTGGATATGGTGGGCGGTTTCCTGGTGGGGCTGATTGGCTGCGTGAGCGCGGCTATCCTGTGGAGCCTCTTCGGTGAAGCGCTCTACCGCACGCTGTCTTCACTCTATCGCGCCATTTTCGCTATCCCGATCCGCAAAGGCTGGATACGTGACTAACCCCAACCTGACAGGTTACACTTGAACCCCCGCCCTGCGGGGGTTCACTTTTTTTATCCCGAGGAATTATGGAAACACGTCGCGATGACCGCATTGCTCAGCTGCTACAGGCGCTGAAGCGCAGCGATAAGCTGCATCTTAAGGAAGCCGCCAACCTCCTCGGCGTCTCAGAGATGACCATTCGTCGGGATCTGAACAGCGAAAGCGCCCCCGTCGTGCTGCTGGGCGGGTATATTGTGCTTGAGCCGCGTAGCGCCAGCCATTATCTGATCAGCGACCAGAAGACGCGCCTGGTGGAAGAGAAACGCAAAGCCGCCCGGCTTGCGGCCTCACTGGTACAGCCACACCAGACGCTGTTTTTTGACTGCGGAACGACCACGCCGTGGATTATTGAAGCCATCGACAGCAGCATTCCTTTCACCGCCGTGTGCTACTCCCTGAACACCTTTCTGGCGCTTCAGGAGAAACCCGAGTGCCGGGTGATCCTCTGCGGCGGCGAGTTTCACGCCAGTAACGCCATCTTTAAGCCGCTTAACCTGCAGGACACGCTCAGCAATTTATGCCCGGATATCGCGTTTTATTCCGCCGCAGGCGTCAACGTGCGTCAGGGCGCGACCTGCTTTAACCTGGAAGAGCTGCCGGTGAAACACTGGGCGTTAAGCGCGGCGCAGTATCATGTGCTGGTGGTCGATCACAGCAAGTTTGGTAAGGTGCGTTCGGCAAGAATGGGCGAGCTGGCGCAGTTCGATGCCATCGTCAGCGACTGCCGCCCGGACGACGAGATCGTGGCCCATGCGAAGGCGCAACAGGTGAAGTTGATGTATTGAGGTTATGCCGGGTGGCGGCTTCGCCTTACCCGGCCTACAGCGGCTCAAACGTAGGCCGGGTAAGCGCAGCGCCACCCGGCAAAAAACTTAGCTGAACCAGCTGCCAAACCACCCGTGGAATTTCATCATCACGAAATCCCACATCCGGCTGAAGAAGCCACCCTCTTCCACCGCTTCCATCACAATCAGCGGACGCTGTTCAATTGATTTACCGTTTAGCTGGAAATCGATCGTCCCGACCACCTGACCTTTTTTCAGCGGCGCGGTGAGCTGCGGGTCGGTCAGGGTATAGCTGGCCTTCAGGTTTTTCAGCTGACCGCGCGGAATGGTTACCGAGCCGCCTTCACCTGCGCCCAGATTCACTTCGCTCTTGTCACCAAACCAGACGCGCTGGCTGATGAACGTGGCATCCGGTTTAATCGGCGTAACGGTTTCATAGAAGCGGAAACCCCAGGTTAGCAGTTTTTCTGACTCATTAAAGCGAATACGGTCGGTTTTGGTGCCCAGCACCACCGAAATCAGGCGCATGTCGCCCTGGGTCGCAGAGGCCACCAGGTTATAGCCTGCGCCCGCCGTGGTGCCGGTTTTCATTCCGTCCACATTGACGTTGCTGCTCCACAGCAGGCGGTTGCGGTTCGGCTGGCGGATTTTATTGAAGGTAAACTCTTTCTCTTTATGGATGGCGTATTCATCCGGCACGTCGTGGATCAGCGCTTTCCCCAGCAGCGCCATGTCGCGCGCGGTACTGAACTGTCCAGGCGAATCCAGACCGTGAACCGTTTTGAACGTGGTGTTGGTTAAGCCCAACTTCTGCGCATAGCCATTCATCAAACCAATGAAAGAATCCTGGCTGCCGGCAACGTAATCGGCCAGCGCGATACATGCATCATTTCCCGACTGAATAATTACCCCTTTGTTCAGATCGGAAACGGAGACCTGATCTCCTGGCTTCAGGAACATCACGGAAGACCCGCGCAGCGCCGGGTTGCCGGTGGCCCAGGCATCCTTCCCGATGGTGACCATATCGTCCAGCTTGATCTTGCCCGCTTTCAACGCCTGGCCTACCACATAGCTGGTCATGATTTTGGTCAGGCTTGCCGGATCGAGTTTCTCATCCGCATTCCCTTCCGCCAGCACTTTACCGCTGGAATAATCCATCAGGATCCAGGCGCGCGCATCCACAGGCGGCGCTTCGGGCGCAGCCTGTTCAGCTGCGTAGAGAGTTGGTGCAAACAGGAAAAGGAGCGCAGAGCCTGTCGCCAGGCTGCGCAGAGAAGTCATTTTACGCGTCATAAATGCCACCCGAGTGTCCATTCAAAAATTACGTCACATCACCGTGTCGCAAGAAGCGATGAGTAATAGCGCACTAAAACGGTTAAAGAAACCCAACGAGGGTAAAGTTATTAAAGTTTATGCAATAACATTCAGATACGCTTTGATTCAGACGATTTTTTTGTCTTCTGTTGCGTAATTGTTAGGTTTATCTCACCATGGCGAATGCTGACCCGGATTCACATCTCATCAGGAGTAAATATGATTACGCTTTGGGGCAGGAACAACTCGACCAACGTTAAGAAAGTGCTCTGGACGCTCGAGGAGCTGGATTTACCGTTCAATCAAATCATGGCTGGCATGTCGTTCGGCGTAAACAAAGAGGCCGACTATCTGGCCATGAACCCGAACGGCCTGGTGCCGCTGCTGCGCGATGATGAAACCGACGCGACGCTTTGGGAGTCCAACACCATTGTCCGTTACCTCGCCGCCCAGTACGGTCAGGGCCGCCTGTGGGTTGAAAGCCCGGCCCGTCGCGCTCAGGGCGAAAAGTGGATGGACTGGGCGAACCAGACGCTATCGCCAACCCACCGCGTGATCCTGATGGGGCTTATCCGTACGCCGGAAGCCGAGCGCGACTATCCGGCCATTCATGCCGCTCAGGACGCGTGCGAAAACCTGTTTGCGATGATGGATGACGAGCTGGCGAAGCACGCCTGGTTCTCCGGTGAGGCCTTCGGCACAGGCGATATCGCCGTGGCGCCGTTCGTCTGGAACCTGACCAATATGGGTCTGAAGTGGACGCCGCGCCCTCACCTTGAGCGCTGGCTAAAACAGCTGAGCGATCGCCCGGCATACCGCAACGTGGTGATGATCCCGGTCACCTGATTACGCACCGGACGGGCTGACTTTTAACAGCTGCCCGTCCGTCTCGTCGGTCAGCACATATAAATAGCCGTCCGGCCCCACCCGCACATCGCGAATACGTTGATTCCGATCGCCCAGGATTCGCCCGTCTTCCGTCACCTTATTGCCCTCCACGCTCAGCATAATAACGTCCTTTTCCTTCAGCGCCCCAATAAACAGCTTGTTTTTCCACTGCGGGAAAGCGTCGCTGTTGTAGAACGCCATGCCGCTCACGGCAGGTGATACTTTCCAGACGAACAGCGGTTTTTCGGTTCCCTCAACGTGCTCGCCTTTGGCTTCCGGAATTTTCAGACCGCTGTAGTTAATGCCGTGCGTCGCCAGCGGCCAGCCGTAGTTCTTTCCTTTCTCCGGGATGTTGATCTCATCCCCGCCGCGCGGGCCGTGCTCGTTCAGCCACAGCGTGTCGCTCCAGGGGTTCATCGCCATCCCCTGCGGATTGCGAATGCCGTAGGACCAGATTTCGGGTCGCGCGCCGGGGATATTCACAAAGGGGTTATCCGGCGGCACTTTTCCGTCTTCGGTGAGGCGCACCACTTTACCCTGCAATTTATCCAGATCCTGCGCCGTCGGACGCTGGTTGTTCTCGCCGAGTCCGATAAAGAGCGCGCCTTTGCCGTCGAACACCAGTCGCCCACCAAAATGGTTTCCGGTGGAGAGTTTCGGCATCTGGCGGAACACCACCTGGAAGGCTTCAATGCGCGTCAGATCGTCGCTCAATCGGCCATAGCCCACCGCCGTTCCGGCTTTGCCGTCACTCCCTGCTTCGGCGAAGCTCAGCCAGATGCGGCGCGATTTTTCAAAATCCGGGGCGAGGACCACGTCCAGCAATCCTCCCTGACCGTTTGCCCAGACCTTCGGCACGCCGACAATCGGATCGGACAGCCCTTTTCCGGCCTGCCAGCGTTTGAGCTGACCGTCCTTCAGAGTCACCAGCAGGCCTTTATTGTCCGGCAGAAACGCCAGGGACCAGGGGTGATCGAGTTTATTTTGCAGCACCTCAACCTTGACCGCCTCTGGCGCAGCAAGAAGCGAAAACGGAATGAACAACGCAGGCAGGGAAATTAGCGAGGATCGAGGCATAACGCGCTCCTTTATCGGCATATGGCATAAAGGTTAGCCACTGCATCCGGGCGCGTTACCACTTTTACAAAAGCTTAATCAGAAGGGGGAGTTGCCTCCCCCTGGGTTCAGTGCTGTTCAAGCTTCTCGTGCTCGTTCAGGCACATGATGCATAGAGAGAGCGTCGTCAGGCAGTTTTCAAGCTTCTCCGCGTTCACAGCGATAAAATTCGGGCAGTCGTGGCGTCCATTCATCAAACATACCCCAGCGATGGAAAGCACCTCAGCGGCGCGGCGCAGGGCGATTAGCTCACTTTCGCCGTATTTCGCCTTCAGGGTCGGTGCTTTTTCACGCATGAAATTGCAAAGTTCAAACAGGTTATCACGCAGATGTTCGCTTTCGCTGACTGACATATACCCTTTTGCCTTCCTCAACTGCAGGTACGCGGCCAGGTCGATTCGGGCGTTGATCAGCTTGTTAAGCAGATCGCGTTTTAGTCTGTCAACGGTCATGCTCTTTCCTCCTCTGTCAGCCATTGTGCATAATCAGGATAAGTACATTTTTTGTACAGTTTAATGCCTGGGATCAATTTTTATTAACTGATTAACATTATTTACAATGTTACAACGTCTGCCCGGCGCATCCGCCTTGCAAAGAGTGTATAAATCCCCCGCGATACGCTGTAAAATCCCGCCCTGACAACTCCATAATTGATGAATTTTTAACCTATGAGCAATGTTACGCACCAGCCGAAAATCGGCTTCGTCTCCCTGGGCTGCCCGAAAAACCTGGTGGATTCAGAACGCATCCTGACCGAACTGCGCACCGAGGGCTATGACGTGGTGCCAAGCTACGACAACGCCGATATGGTGATCGTTAACACCTGCGGGTTTATCGACAGCGCGGTTCAGGAGTCACTGGAAGCCATCGGTGAAGCCCTGACGGAAAACGGCAAAGTGATTGTTACCGGCTGTCTGGGCGCGAAAGAAGACCAGATCCGCGAAGTGCACCCGAAGGTGCTGGAGATCACCGGTCCGCACAGCTATGAGCAGGTGCTGGAACATGTTCATCACTACGTGCCAAAACCAAAGCACAACCCGTTCCTGAGTCTGGTGCCGGAGCAGGGCGTGAAGCTGACGCCGCGCCACTACGCTTACTTAAAAATTTCCGAAGGCTGCAACCATCGCTGCACCTTCTGCATCATCCCGTCCATGCGTGGCGATCTGGTGAGCCGTCCCATTGGCGAAGTGCTGGCGGAAGCTAAACGTCTGGCCGACGCGGGCGTGAAGGAGCTGCTGGTCATCTCCCAGGACACCTCGGCCTACGGCGTGGACGTCAAACACCGCTCCGGTTTCCACAACGGCGAACCGGTGAAAACCAGCATGGTCGGCCTGTGCGAGCAGCTGTCCAGGCTCGGTATCTGGACGCGTCTGCACTACGTCTACCCGTACCCGCACGTTGACGACGTGATCCCGCTGATGGCGGAAGGCAAAATTCTGCCGTACCTGGATATCCCGCTGCAGCACGCCAGCCCGCGTATCCTGAAGCTGATGAAGCGTCCTGGCTCCGTTGACCGTCAGCTGGCGCGCATCAAGCAGTGGCGCGAGATCTGCCCGGATCTGACCCTGCGCTCCACCTTCATCGTCGGCTTCCCGGGTGAAACCGAAGAAGACTTCCAGATGCTGCTCGACTTCCTCAAAGAAGCGCGTCTGGACCGCGTAGGCTGCTTCAAGTACAGCCCGGTTGAAGGCGCAACCGCCAACGAGCTGGCGGACCAGGTGCCGGAAGAGGTGAAAGAAGAGCGCTGGAACCGCTTCATGCAGCTGCAGCAGCAAATCTCTGCCGAGCGTTTGCAGGAAAAAGTGGGCCGCGAGATCATGGTGATCGTTGACGAAGTGGACGAAGAAGGCGCGATTGGCCGCAGCATGGCGGATGCCCCTGAGATCGACGGCGCGGTGTACCTGAACGGCGAAACCAGCGTTAAGCCAGGTGATATTATTCGCGTGAAGGTTGAAAACGCGGACGAGTATGACCTGTGGGGTAGCCGGGTTTAATCTCCCCACTCCGCTTTTGTAGATACTGTTATGCCACGCAAGCATTTTCCTGATGTAATGTGGCATCGAACGGGCGTCCTGATTTCAGGACGCCATACGCCACCTGCGCCAGCTTGCGCATCATCGCTCCGATTATCAGCTTCGCTCCCTTGCCGTTCTTTTCCAGACGCGTCCTGAACGCTTTTCCCCACTCCGTTTTGTACAGCGCCACCATCGCGGGCATATACAGCGCCCTGCGAAGCGAGACATGGCCAGCCTTACTCATCCTGCTTGCCCTGTGTACGCTGCTGCCGGATTCATGCTGCCGCGGTGTCAGTCCTGCGAAAGCCGCGAACTGCCGCGCCTGACCGAACCTGTCCTTCAGCCCCACATACGCCAGCAGCACCGCGGATGTCTTTTCACCGATACCCGGTATGCTGTCCAGCAGTTTTCGCCGGTGCTTCAGGTCCGGGTCATCATCCGTCAGGTCCTTTATCTGTTTCTCCAGCCGCTTCAGCTCCGCTTCCAGCCACAGAAGGTGCGCATCAATACTCGGCATCTGCACCTCCCGCGCCGTCTCACGACGGTTCAGCTCCTGCGTGTGCATGTCTGTCAGGGACTGGTGACGCAGCACCAGCGCCCGCAACGCGCGCTCCAGCGGATGAGGTGCCTCCCAGGCTACCGGACGCTTCTGCCGGCAGAACTCTGCCAGCATACGGGCATCAACGGCATCGGTTTTACTGCGCAGGCCTTCGCTCTGCGCAAAGGCTTTACCAAGAGCCGGGTTGATGATGGATACGGTGAAACCGGCATCGCTGAGGGATGCTGCTGCGTCTTCCATATAGGTGCTGGTCGCTTCCATGCAGACATGTGCTGGCGCCACATTATGGCTGCGGAGCCAGTTGAGCAGCTCATCGTGACCTTTAGGTGTGTTAGTAAACTTTTTGCTGCGGTGACGGCCATCAGGTCGCAACACATCGACATCCAGCTTAGCTTTGGAGACATCGATACCAATAAAGTGAAGTTCCTGTTCCATAGTGAAACCAACCTTGTGAATGCGGATTACCGGGAAAACCGGTCCATGATACTGTCCGGTTTGTCACTTGTGGAGAAGGTGCAGTCCACTGCAGGGATCTACAACACAGGCTCGTGGCCTAAGGCCGGGTACGGCATGTGGACTGCATGGCAGAAAGAACAGGCCGGTTCTTTCTGCACGGAAGGATAATACAAGGCCGGGTAAGGCGTAGCCGCCACCCGGCACATTTCACTGCACTACCCTTTAATCCTCGGATCCAGCGCGTCGCGCAGCCCATCTCCCAGCAAATTAAACGCCAGCACGGTCAGAAAAATCGCCAGACTCGGGAAGATCGCCACGTGCGGTGCAATCACCATATCTGCCCTCGCCTCGTTCAGCATCGCGCCCCACTCCGGCGTGGGAGGCTGCGCCCCTAACCCCAGAAACGACAGGCTGGCCGCCGAGATAATCGATACGCCGATACGCATGGTGAAATAGACCACGATGGACGACACCGTACCCGGCAGAATATGGCTGAACAGGATCGTGGCGTCGCTGGCCCCCATGCTGCGGGCGGATTCGATGAAGGTCTGCTGTTTCAGCACCAGCGTGTTGCCGCGCACCAGGCGAGCGAACGCCGGAATCGAAAAGACCGCCACCGCAATGATGACGTTTGCCATGCCGCTGCCCATTATCGCCACCACCGCTATCGCCAGCAGAATGCCCGGAAAAGCAAACAGCACGTCGCAGATGCGCATGATAATGCGGTCCCACCAGCCTTCATAATATCCGGCAACGAGACCCAGCACGGTACCGATGGCCGCGCCGATAAGCACCGCGACCACCCCGGCGGCAAGCGAGATCTGCGCCCCCACCAGCACGCGGCTAAAGATATCGCGCCCGAGGGAGTCCACGCCGAACCAGTGCAGCATCGACGGTCCGTCGTTCAGACGGTCGTAGTCAAAATAGTTTTCCGCATCAAACGGCGCTACCCACGGCGCAACGATCGCCACCGCAATCAGCAGCAGCACAAACAGCCCCGCGGTCATCGCGACCGGCTGACGGCGAAAACGCCGCCAGAATTCAGACCACGGGGTGCGGACGTGGTCCGGTTTTAGCCCCGGCATGGCGTTTAAAACGGCCTGACGTCGCCAGTTCAACAATCGCATCTTACTTGTACCTGATGGCCGGGTTAATGGCGGCGTAGAGCACGTCCACCACTAAGTTGATAAGAATAAACTCCAGCGAGAAAAGCAGGACTTCCGCCTGAATCACCGGGTAGTCGCGCATCTCGACGGAATCGACCAGCAGGCGTCCCAGCCCCGGCCAGTTGAAGACCTTTTCCACGACGATCGAGCCGCCGAGCAGGAAGCCAAACTGCAGCCCCATCATCGTCACCACCGGGATCATCGCATTGCGAAACCCGTGCTTGAGAATGACCCACTTCTCGCTGACCCCTTTCGCCCGGGCGGTGCGAATATAATCTTCGCTCAGCACGTCAACGAACGAGGCGCGGGTAAAGCGGGCCATTACCGCAGACACGGCAGCGCCCAGCGTCATGGAAGGCAGGATGTAATGCTTCCAGGTATCGGCCCCGACGGTCGGCAGCCAGCCCAGTTCGACGGAGAAGATCTGCATCAGCAGCATCCCCAGCGCGAACGCCGGGAAGGAGATGCCGGTCACCGCCAGCGCCATGCCGAGTTTGTCCGGCCAGCGGTTGCGCCAGACGGCCGCGACAATCCCGGCGCCAAGCCCAAACACCACCGCCCAGCTCATGCTGGCAATCGTTAACCAGAACGTCGGCATAAAGCGGCTGGCAATTTCCTCCGACACCGGACGGCGCGACACCATCGAGATACCAAAATCGCCCTGCAGAACGTTGCAAATGTAATGGATGAACTGCATATACAGCGGCTGGTCGAGGCCAAGCTGCTTACGCACCAGGTCAATGACGGTGGCATCCGCTTCAGGCCCGGCAACCAGACGCGCCGGATCGCCCGGCAGCATATGGACAAACAGAAACACCAGGACCGCCACAATCAGCAGCGTCGGGATAAGCCCCAGCAGGCGTTTACAAACATAATTCAGCATGAGGTTTATTTTAAATCCGCATCGTCAAAGCTAAAGCCCGTGTCCGGCATGATGTAGAACCCGGTCAACGCTTTGTTATGGGCTGACACCAGTTTCTCCACCACCAGCGGCACCCACGGTGACTCTTTCCAGATAATATCCTGCGCGTCTTTGTAGAGGTGCGCTTTCTCTTCCGGTTTGGTGGTTTTCAGGGCATCGGCCAGGTCTTTGTCCACCTGCGGATTGCTGTAAAACGCGGTGTTGAACAGGGTTGGCGGCCAGTTCTGAGAGGCGAACAGCGGCGACAGCGCCCAGTCGGCTTCACCCGTCGAGGCCGTCCAGCCGGTATAGAACATCCGAACCCCGCTCTCTTTCTGCCCTTTCCCCTCCACTTCTGCCGCACGCTGTCCGGCATCCATCGCGGTCACCTGCGCTTTAATGCCGACCTGCGCCAGCTGCTGCTGGGTAAACTGCAGCACCTTCTGGGCGGTACTGTGATTATGCGAGGACCACAGCGTGGTGCTGAAACCGTTCGGGAAGCCCGCCTCTTTCAGCAGCTCGCGCGCTTTGGCCGGATCGTAGGGCCATGGCTGATAGCTTTGCGCATAGGCGATAGCCGGCGGCAGAACGCCGGTCGCCGGAGTGGCATAGCCGGCAAAGGCGACCTTCACCAGCGCCTGACGGTTAATGGCGTAGTTGATGGCCTCACGCACCTTCGGGTTATCGAACGGCTTTTGCGTGACGTTCATGCTGATGTAGCGCTGCATGATCGACGGGCTGGCGACCAGCTCCAGCTTGCTGTTTTTCTGCAAAATGGCGGCCTGCTCATAGGGGATCGGGAAGGCAAACTGCGCCTCACCGGTTTGCAGCATCGCCGCGCGGGAGTTATTGTCCACCACCGGGCGCCAGGTGATGGTGTCCAGCTTCGGCAGCCCCTGCTGCCAGTATCCGGTGAATTTCTTCACCTTCACAAAATCGGTCTGGTTCCAGGTCACCAGTTCATACGGGCCGGTGCCCACCGGGTGGAAACCGATCTCTTTACCGTATTTTTTCAGCGCGGCAGGGGAAATCATCGCCGTTGCCGGATGCGCCAGAATATTGATAAACGCGGAGAACGGCTCTTTAAGAGTGATTTTTACCGTCGCCGGGTCGACCACTTCGGTGCTGGCGATATTTTTATACAGGTTATAGCGCTTGAGGCTATTTTCCGGATTGCTGGCGCGATCGAGGTTAACCTTCACCGCCTCCGCATTGAAATCTGTCCCATCCTGGAACTTCACGCCGGTTCTGAGCTTAATGGTATACACCAGCCCGTCGTCGGACACGGTGTACCCCTCCGCCAGCACGTTTTTGAGCTTCATCTCTTTATCCAGGCCGAAAAGGCCCTGATAGAACGATTTCGCCACCGCCTGAGAGAGCGTGTCGTTGGCGTCATACGGATCGAGCGTGGTGAAATTGGAGCCGACGGCAACCACCACATCTTTGGCAGCGAACGCGGGGGCAGCGGCCAGGGCTGCCGTCACGCTCGCGGCTAACAACCATCTACGCGCTACAAAAGTAACCATTGTGTTCTCCTGCCTGTTGTAAGTTATAACCGCGAAAACGCATTGTCCTGACGCGGGGGAGCGACGAAATGGCCCGGCCCGACCTCGCGCAGCGTCACGCGCTCCACGGCCTCGCCGCGTTTACGAATATTGCTCGGCATTTCATCCTGCAGCAGCACGCGCTGGCCGTGACGATGCGCCGGATCGGCAACCGGAACGGCCGCGATAAGCTTGCGGGTGTACGGGTGCTGCGGGTTTTCAAAAACTGCCCTTCGCGGCCCAATCTCCACGATCTGCCCCATAAACATCACCGCCACGCGATGGCTGATGCGCTCGACCACGGCCATATCGTGCGAGATAAACAGGAAAGCAATCCCCATATCCCGCTGTAAATCCAGCAATAAGTTGATGATTTGCGCCCGGATAGAGACATCCAGCGCCGAGACGGACTCATCGGCAATCACCACTTTCGGGTTTAACGCCAGCGCACGGGCGATGCAGATACGCTGCCGCTGTCCGCCGGAAAACTCGTGCGGATAACGCCAGGCGTGCTCCGGCTTCAGGCCGACGCGCTCCAGCAGCCAGGCCACGCGTCGCTGTGCCGCTTCACCGTCGAGCAGGTTATGTACCCGCAGCGGCTCCATGATCGAATACCCCACCGTGTGGCGCGGATCGAGGGAGGCATACGGATCCTGGAAAATAAACTGAATATCTCGCCGCACCGCCTGCAGCTTGCTGTCCGACAGGGTATCAATGCGCTCACCGTTAAAGGTAATGCTGCCTTCCTGTGATTCCACCAGACGGAGCAACGCGCGCCCGGTGGTGGATTTACCGCAGCCGGACTCCCCCACCAGCGCCAGCGTTTCGCCCGGCCAGAGATCGAAACTGACATTTTCCACCGCGTGCACTTCGCGCTTTACGCGGTTCAACACGCCGCTGCGCAGCGGAAAACGGGTGACCAGATCGCGCACTTCCAGAATGGGCTTACCCGGCACCACGGTGTTCTGCTCGCGTTTATCCTCCTGCTGCCCAGACGCCCCGAGAGAGATCAGGGGGAAGCGGCGCGGCAAATCGCTGCCGTTCATCGCCCCCAGGCGCGGAACCGCCGCCAGCAGCGCTTTGGTGTAAGGATGCACGGGCGCGTGAAAAATCTGCTCGACCAGGCCGGTTTCCACCGCGCTGCCCTTGTGCATCACCAGCACCCGATCGGCGATATCGGCGACCACGCCCATATCGTGGGTGATGAAAATCACCCCCATCTCCATCTCCTGCTGCAGCACTTTGATGAGCTGCAGGATCTGCGCCTGAATCGTCACGTCCAGCGCCGTCGTCGGTTCATCGGCAATCAGCACCGCCGGACGACAGGAGAGCGCCATGGCAATCATCACCCGCTGGCGCATGCCGCCGGAAAGCTGATGCGGATAGCGCCCCAGAATGGCCTGCGCCTCCGGAATGCGCACCAGCTCCAGCATCCGTCGGGCCTCGTTGAGCGCTTCATCACCGCTCAGCCCCTGATGCAGGCGGATGGACTCGGCGATTTGTTCCCCGACCGGAAAAACCGGGTTCAGGGAGGTCATCGGCTCCTGGAAGATCATCGCAATATCCGCCCCGCGTACGCCCTGCATCTGCGAACCGCTTAGCTCATTTAAATCAATAACCTGACGGTTACGGCGGCGCAGGAGCATTTTCTCGCTGCTGATTTGCCCGCCCGTCTGTTCCAGCAGGCGCATCAACGCCAGCGCGGTGACCGATTTACCGGAGCCGGACTCACCAACAATCGCCAGCGTCTCGCCGCGCCTCAGCGTGAACGATAAATTCTGTACTGCGGGGATGAACTGCCGCTCTTCCTGAAACGCAATATTGAGCTGGTGGACAGCCAGCACTTCGCGGTTGTCCAGTTCTTCACTGTGCGGCACGCGCTGCCCCCTTATTCACGATAGATACCCGTGCTCGGTTCATCACCGGCATAACCCCAGGCGCGATACATGCCTTCGCTGTTGAACGGCAAAGCCACGTTGCCCTCACGATCCACCGCAATGAGTCCGCCGACGCCGCCCAGGGCAGGCAGTTTCTCCATCACCACGCGCTCGCAGGCTTCACTGAGGCTTAAACCGCCGTAATCCATCAGCGCGGTGATGTCGTAGGCCGCGAGGGCGCGGATAAACACTTCCCCGGTTCCGGTACACGACACCGCTGCCGTCGCGTTATTGGCATAGCAGCCAGCGCCCGGCAGCGGGCTATCGCCGACGCGCCCGGGCAGCTTGTTGGTCATCCCGCCCGTTGACGTCGCCGCCGCGAGGTTTCCGGCCTTATCCAGCGCCACCGCGCCGACCGTGCCCATTTTGGTGGTTTCATCCAGCGGCGCACTGTGGTCAAGCTGCGTCATCCCCGCCGAACGGGCTTCCAGCAGCTGCTGGAAGCGCTCCTCGGTGGAAAACAGATCCGGCGATACCGGTTCCATCCCGTGCTCGAAGGCAAACGCCTCTGCCCCGGCCCCCGTCAGCAGAACGTGCGGGCTCTCCTCCATCACCAGACGCGCGGCCAGCACCGGATTGCGCAGATGACTCACGCCCGCCACGGCGCCCGCTTTCAGGGTGACGCCGTCCATTACGCAGGCATCCAGCTCGTGCGTTTCATCCCGGGTAAAGACCGAACCGATCCCCGCATTAAATAACGGACACTCTTCCAGCAGGCGCACCGCCTCGGTGACCACATCCAGCGCGCTTTCACCCGCTTCCAGCATTCTCTGGCCCGTTTCCACAATGGCGTACAGCGCGTCGATATAGCGCTTTTCCTGCTCGGGGCTGAGCTGTGCTCGGGTGATTGCCCCGGCGCCACCATGAATTGCGATTACCGCATTAACCATTCGCATCACCCGTTAGCCTGATTTGCGGCTTTTTCTATAAATATCATTATCGTCGATGAAACTTCAGATGATTTTTGAATATAGAAAGACGTAACTGTGATGTAAAGCGTACACCCATCGGGTCATACAGTTAGCCGCACTTTTCTGCCATAATGAGCGCTTTCGTTGTTACTGTGCAGGAGCCCACCATGGATTTTACCGCCGGACTGATGCCGCTTGAGACGGCACTCACGCAGATGCTTGACCGAGTTTCCCCGCTGCATGACGTTGAGACGCTGCCTCTCGTGCACTGTTTTGGCCGTATTGCCGCGCGCGATATCGTCTCTCCGCTTAACGTGCCGGGGTTTGATAATTCCGCGATGGACGGTTATGCGGTACGCCTGGCGGATCTCCAGACGGGTAATGCCCTGCCGGTGGCAGGTAAAGCCTTTGCGGGTCAGCCGTTTAGCGGTGAATGGCCTGCGGGCACCTGCGTGCGCATCATGACCGGCGCGCCGGTTCCGGCCGGTTGCGACGCCGTGGTGATGCAGGAAGAGACCGAGCAGACCGATGACGGCGTGCGTTTTACCGCGAACGTTAAAGCGGGCCAGAACATCCGCCGCACGGGCGAAGATATCACGCTTGGCGCAACGGTCTTTGCCGCCGGACAGAAGCTGACGGCAGGTGAGCTGCCGGTGCTGGCCTCGCTTGGCGTTGCGGAAATCGACGTGTTCCGTAAAGTGCGCGTTGCCGTTTTCTCCACCGGCGACGAGCTGCAGCTTCCGGGCCAGCCGCTGCGGGACGGCCAGATTTACGATACCAACCGTCTGGCGGTACACCTGATGCTGGAGCAGCTGGGCTGCGACGTGATTAACCTCGGCATTATTCCTGACGATCCGGAAAAACTGCGCGCCGCGTTTATCGAGGCGGATAACGCTGCCGACGTGGTCATCAGCTCCGGCGGCGTCTCCGTGGGCGAAGCGGATTACACCAAAACCATCCTTGAAGAGCTGGGCGAAATCGCCTTCTGGAAGCTGGCGATCAAGCCGGGCAAACCGTTCGCGTTTGGCAAGCTGCAACACAGCTGGTTCTGTGGCCTGCCGGGTAATCCGGTCTCGGCGGCACTCACCTTCTACCAGCTGGCGATCCCGCTGCTGGCGAAGCTTTCCGGCAACAGCGCCAGCCCGCGGCCTGAACGCCAGCGCGTGCGTGCCGCCACGCGCCTGAAAAAATCCCCGGGCCGTCTCGATTTCCAGCGCGGCATTCTGGCGCGCAACGCGGACGGTGAGCTCGAGGTGAGCACCACCGGGCACCAGGGATCACACATTTTTAGCTCCTTCAGCCAGGGCAACTGCTTTATCGTGCTGGAGCGCGAGCGCGGCAATGTTGAAGTGGGCGAATGGGTTGAGATCGAGCGTTTTAACCACCTGTTCGGAGGCTGACATGACGGTGGAGCTGAGCGACCCGGAGATGATGCGCTACAACCGCCAGATTGTGCTGCGCGGGTTTGACTTCGAGGGCCAGGAAGCGCTTAAGGAAGCAAGCGTGCTGGTTGTCGGTCTGGGCGGTCTGGGCTGCGCCGCCGCGCAGTATCTTGCGGCGGCGGGCGTGGGCAGGATGACGCTGCTGGATTTCGATACCGTATCGGTGTCCAACCTGCAGCGCCAGACGCTGCACAGCGACGCGACGGTTGGACAGCCGAAAGTGGACTCTGCCCGCACGGCGCTGGCGCGCATCAACCCTAATTGTGAATTCACCCTGATTGACGCGATGCTGGATGACGACGCGCTGTCGGCGCAGATTGCGCAGCATGAACTGGTGCTGGACTGCACCGATAACGTCGCCGTCCGTAACCAGCTGAACGCAGGCTGTTTTGCCCACAAAATCCCGCTGGTCTCCGGCGCAGCGATCCGCATGGAGGGGCAAATCAGCGTCTTCACGTACGCGGAAGGCGAACCCTGCTACCGCTGCCTGAGCCGCCTGTTCGGCGAGAACGCGCTGACCTGCGTTGAGGCGGGCGTGATGGCACCGCTGGTCGGCGTGATTGGCTCACTGCAGGCGATGGAAGCGATCAAAGTCCTGGCGCACTACGGCACGCCTGCCGCGGGTAAAATAGTGATGTATGACGCGATGACCTGCCAGTTCCGCGAGATGAAGCTGATGCGTAACCCGGGGTGTGAGGTGTGTAGCAAATAAAAAGTCGGGTGGCGGCTCCGCCTTACCCGACCTTGTATTATCCTTCCGTGCAGAAAGAACCGGCCTGTTCTTTCTGCCATGCAGTCCACATGCCGTACCCGGCCTTAGGCCACGAGCCTGTGTTGTAGATCCCTGCAGTGGACTGCACCTTCTCCACAAGTGACAAACCGGACAGTATCATGGACCGGTTTTCCCGGTAATCCGCATTCACAAGGTTGGTTTCACTATGGAACAGGAACTTCACTTTATTGGTATCGATGTCTCCAAAGCTAAGCTGGATGTCGATGTGTTGCGACCTGATGGCCGTCACCGCAGCAAAAAATTTACTAACACACCTAAAGGTCACGAGGAGCTGCTCAGCTGGCTCCGCAGCCATAATGTGGCTCAGGCACATATCTGCATGGAAGCGACCAGCACCTATATGGAAGACGCAGCAGCATCCCTCAGCGATGCCGGTTTCACCGTATCCATCATCAACCCGGCTCTTGGTAAAGCCTTTGCGCAGAGTGAAGGCCTGCGCAGTAAAACCGATGCCGTTGATGCCCGTATGCTGGCAGAGTTCTGCCGGCAGAAGCGTCCGGTAGCCTGGGAGGCACCTCATCCGCTGGAGCGCGCGTTGCGGGCGCTGGTGCTGCGTCACCAGTCCCTGACAGACATGCACACGCAGGAGCTGAACCGTCGTGAGACGGCGCGGGAGGTGCAGATGCCGAGTATTGATGCGCACCTTCTGTGGCTGGAAGCGGAGCTGAAGCGGCTGGAGAAACAGATAAAGGACCTGACGGATGATGACCCGGACCTGAAGCACCGGCGAAAACTGCTGGACAGCATACCGGGTATCGGTGAAAAGACATCCGCGGTGCTGCTGGCGTATGTGGGGCTGAAGGACAGGTTCGGTCAGGCGCGGCAGTTCGCGGCTTTCGCAGGACTGACACCGCGGCAGCATGAATCCGGCAGCAGCGTACACAGGGCAAGCAGGATGAGTAAGGCTGGCCATGTCTCGCTTCGCAGGGCGCTGTATATGCCCGCGATGGTGGCGCTGTACAAAACGGAGTGGGGAAAAGCGTTCAGGACGCGTCTGGAAAAGAACGGCAAGGGAGCGAAGCTGATAATCGGAGCGATGATGCGCAAGCTGGCGCAGGTGGCGTATGGCGTCCTGAAATCAGGACGCCCGTTCGATGCCACATTACATCAGGAAAATGCTTGCGTGGCATAACAGTATCTACAACGGCTCGGACGTAGGCCGGGTAAGCATAAGCGCCACCCGGCAACAGCGATGCGAACGTAGGCCGGGTAAGCGCCAGCGCCACCCGGCAACCGCATCAGATCGACGTCCGTCCAAACGCCCCCTGCCAGTCCTGCTCAAACTTCACAATCGCCGCATCCACGGCGGGTGATGTAATAAACTGCTGCGCCACGTCCAGCGGCAGCGTGATGGACTCACAGCCTGCCAGCAGGCAGTCCAGCGCCTGACGCGGGGTTTTAAAACTCGCTGCCAGCACTTTTGACTGCGGGGCGTGCAGCGTCAGCAGCTGCTGTAATTCTACTACGGTCTGGATCCCGTCCCCGCCCTGCGCGTCCACGCGGTTAACGTAAGGCGCGACATACTCCGCCCCCGCCAGCGCGGAGAGCATTCCCTGCGCGGCCCCATACACCGCCGTGCCCAGCGTCGGGATCCCTTCCGCTTTCAGCATCTTGATTGCCGCCAGCCCTTCTGCGGTCACCGGCACTTTCACTACCAGGTCGTTAATGATGGCGCGCAGCTTACGTGCGTCCTCCACCATCCCTTCGGCGGTGGTCGCCATCACCTGGGCGAACAGACGGCCTTTGCCGCCCATTGCGTCATGCAGCGCGGGCAGCAGTTCGTCGAGCGACGTTTTACCGGCAGCAACGATGCTTGGGTTGGTGGTCACGCCCGCCAGCGGGAAGATACGCGCCAGCTTTTTGACTGCCGCAACGTCAGATGTGTCGAGATAAAGTTCCATGATGTCACCCTCAAAATTAGCCTGCACTTACCCTATCACGACAAAACCTGCTCAGTAGTTGACCTGCATCAAGATAACTTTCATTCGAAAGTCATTTAATCTTCATATGCAATACGAGAGGCAAAAACATGATCTTCAATATTCAGCGTTACTCTACCCACGACGGCCCCGGTATTCGAACCGTGGTGTTCCTGAAAGGCTGCTCGCTGGGCTGTCGCTGGTGCCAGAACCCGGAAAGCCGCTCCCGCAGCCGGGACGTGCTGTTTGATGCGCGTCTGTGCCTGGACGGCTGCGACCTGTGCCAGCAGGCGGCACCGGGCTGCATCGAACGCGCGCTGAACGGGCTGGTCATCCATCGTGAGAAGCTTGATGAAGCCACGCTCGCTGTCCTTACCGACTGCTGCCCGACGCAGGCGCTGACCGTCTGCGGTGAAGAGCAGCAGGTCGAGGAGATCATGGCGACCGTACTGCGTGATAAACCCTTCTACGACCGCAGCGGCGGGGGGATCACCCTCTCCGGCGGCGAGCCGTTTATGAACCCTGAGCTGGCGCACGCCCTGTTTAAAGCCAGCCACGAACAGGGGATCCACACCGCCGTGGAAACCTGCCTTCACGTACCGTGGCACTACATTGAGCCGTCATTGCCCTACGTCGATCTGTTCCTTGCCGACCTGAAGCACGTCGATGGCGAGGTCTTCAAACAGTGGACGTACGGCTCAGCCAAACGCGTGCTGGATAATCTGAAACGCCTTGCCGCTGCCGGGAAAAAAATCACCATTCGCGTGCCGCTGATCCAGGGCTTCAACGCCGATGAGGCCTCCATCACCGCCATAACCAATTTCGCCGCCGACGAGCTTGGCGTCGAGGATATTCATTTTCTGCCGTATCACACGCTGGGCATGAACAAATACACCCTGCTCGGCCAACCCTACTCTGCCCCTGACAAACCGCTGGATAACCCTGCCCTGCTGGACTTCGCGCAGCAGTACGCCTGCCAGAAAGGGTTAACCGCGACCTTACGAGGATAAACCTATGACAACCCTGAATCTCAATACCCTCAGCGAGCGAATTAAAGCGCACAAAACGGCCCTGGTGCATATCGTCAAGCCGCCCGTCTGTACCGAGCGCGCGCAGCATTACACCGAAATGTACCAGCAGCACATGGACAAGCCGATCCCGGTACGCCGCGCCCTGGCGCTGGCGCATCACCTGGCTGAACGCACCATCTGGATCAAACACGACGAGCTGATTATCGGTAACCAGGCAAGCGAAGTGCGCGCCGCGCCGATTTTCCCGGAATACACCGTCTCCTGGATTGAGAAAGAGATCGACGATCTGGCGGATCGCCCGGGCGCGGGCTTTGCGGTGAGCGAAGAGAACAAGCGCGTGCTGCATGAGATCTGCCCGTGGTGGCGCGGACAGACGGTGCAGGATCGCTGCTACGGCATGTTCACCGACGAGCAAAAAGGCCTGCTGGAAACCGGCATTATCAAAGCCGAAGGCAACATGACCTCCGGCGACGCGCACCTGGCGGTGAACTTCCCGCTGGTGCTGGAAAAAGGCCTCGACGGCCTGCGCGCCAAAGTGGCCGAGCGCCGCTCGCGCATCAACCTGACGGTGCTGGAAGACCTGCACGGCGACCAGTTCCTGAAGGCGATTGATATCGTGCTGGAAGCGGTGAGCCTGCACATCAAACGCTTTGCCGACCTGGCGCGTGAAATGGCGTCTATCGAGACCCGCGAAAGCCGCCGCGACGAGCTGCTGGCGATGGCGGAAAACTGCGACGTGATTGCTCACGAGCCGCCAAAAACCTTCTGGCAGGCGCTGCAGCTGTGCTACTTCATTCAGCTGATCCTGCAGATTGAGTCCAACGGCCACTCCGTCTCCTTCGCGCGTATGGACCAGTATCTCTATCCGTACTACCGCCGCGACGTGGAGCTGAACCAGAGCCTCGACCGCGAACACGCCATCGAGCTGCTGCACAGCTGCTGGCTGAAGCTGCTGGAAGTAAACAAGATCCGCTCCGGCTCGCACTCGAAAGCTTCCGCCGGTAGCCCGCTGTACCAGAACGTCACCATCGGCGGCCAGAAGCTGGTCAACGGTGAGCCGATGGACGCGGTGAACCCGCTCTCCTACGCGATTCTGGAATCGTGCGGTCGCCTGCGCTCCACCCAGCCGAACCTGAGCGTGCGTTACCACGCGGGCATGAGCAACGACTTCCTCGACGCCTGCGTGCAGGTGATCCGCTGCGGCTTCGGCATGCCGGCGTTTAACAACGATGAAATCGTGATCCCGGAATTCATCAAGCTCGGCGTCGAGAAGGACGATGCCTATGACTACGCGGCGATTGGCTGCATCGAAACCGCAGTCGGCGGCAAGTGGGGCTACCGCTGCACCGGCATGAGCTTTATCAACTTCGCCCGCGTGATGCTGGCGGCGCTGGAAGGCGGGCGCGACGCCACCAGCGGCAAAGTGTTCCTGCCGCAGGAAAAAGCGCTCTCTGCCGGTAACTTCGACAACTTCGAGGAGGTGATGGCGGCCTGGGATAGCCAGATCCGCTACTACACCCGCAAATCCATCGAGATTGAGTACGTGGTGGACACCATGCTGGAAGAGAACGTCCACGATATTCTCTGCTCGGCGCTGGTGGACGACTGCATCGAGCGCGCGAAAAGCATCAAGCAGGGCGGCGCGAAGTATGACTGGGTCTCCGGCCTGCAGGTGGGCATCGCCAACCTCGGCAACAGCCTGGCGGCGGTGAAGAAGCTGGTGTTCGAACAGGGCACTATCGGTCAGCAGCAGCTGGCGGCGGCGCTGGCGGATGACTTCGACGGACTGACTCACGAACAGCTGCGTCAGCGTCTGATCAACGGTGCGCCGAAGTACGGTAACGACGACGACAGCGTGGACATGCTGCTGACGCGCGCCTATCAGACCTACATCGAAGAGCTGAAGCAGTACCACAACCCGCGCCACGGCCGCGGCCCGATTGGCGGTAACTACTACGCGGGCACCTCTTCCATTTCCGCGAACGTCCCGTTTGGCGCGGCGACAATGGCCACCCCGGACGGACGTAAGGCGCACACCCCGCTGGCGGAAGGGGCAAGCCCGGCTTCCGGTACGGACCACCTCGGCCCGACGGCGGTGATTGGCTCGGTGGGTAAACTGCCTACCGAGGCGATTCTCGGCGGCGTGCTGCTGAACCAGAAGCTGAACCCGTCAACGCTGGAAAACGACAGCGATCGCCAGAAGCTGATGGTGCTGCTGCGCACCTTCTTCGAGGTGCATAAAGGCTGGCATATTCAGTACAACATCGTCTCGCGCGAAACGCTGCTGGAAGCGAAGAAACATCCTGACCAGTATCGTGACCTGGTGGTGCGCGTGGCGGGCTACTCGGCGTTCTTCACCGCCCTGTCGCCGGATGCGCAGGACGATATTATCGCCCGTACTGAGCATACGCTGTAAAAAAACGCCCGGTGGCGCCAGGCTTACCGGGCCTACATTGTCCCCCCGTAGGCCGGGTAAGGCGAAGCCGCCACCCGGCTTTCTGACTTTCATTCGAAATTAAATTTGTGCTCCCCGTCACCTTGTTATTAGAATGTTTCAAAACGCAGTGACCCAGGAGCACAGTATGACCGTTAAAGTTATCGTCACCGATATGGACGGAACTTTCCTTGATGATGCCAAGCAGTACGATCGTGACCGCTTCCAGGCACAGTTTGATCAGCTTAAAGCCCGCGACATTGAATTCGTTGTCGCCAGCGGCAACCAGTATTACCAGCTCATCTCCTTCTTTCCGGAGCTGAAAGAGCGAATCTCCTTCGTGGCGGAAAATGGCGCGCTGGTGTTCGATCGCGGCGAACAGATTTTCCACGGCGAGTTGACGCGTCATGAATCGCAGATCGTGATTGGCGAACTGCTGAAAGACAAAGGGCTAAACTTTGTGGCCTGCGGGCTGGAGAGCGCCTACGTCAGCGACCAGGCCCCTGAAGAATTCGTCGCGCTGATGTCAAAGCACTATCACCGCTTAAAGCGCATCAGCGATTACCGCGACATTGACGACGTGCTGTTTAAGTTCTCCCTGAACCTGCCGGACAGTGATATCCCGACACTGGTTGATAAACTGCACGTCTCCCTGGACGGCATCATGAAGCCGGTCACCAGCGGCTTTGGTTTTGTCGATTTGATTATCCCCGGCCTGCACAAGGCCAACGGCATCAGCCGTCTGCTGAAACGCTGGAAAATCTCCCCGCAGGCGTGCGTGGCCATTGGCGACAGCGGCAACGATGCCGAGATGCTGAAGCTGGTGAAATATTCCTTTGCGATGGGTAACGCGGCGCAGAGCATCAAAGAAATCAGCCGCTACAGCACCGACGACAACAACCATCAGGGCGCGCTGAACGTCATTCAGGCCGTACTCGACAACCACTCTCCGTTCGACGCCTGATCCTCTCCTCGCCGGAGCCTTGCTCCGGCAGCCTCACTCTTTTTCCATCCTGTGGCTTGCGTCAAGTTTTTAAACTTGCATTAACTTATTTTTAACTTAAAGTATCACTTGTAGACACTTTTACTTTCGAATGAAAGATGCGAGGCAGTTATGACCTTTACCAGTGAAACCTTGCCGGCGGATCACAAAGCGGCAATCCGTCAGTTAAAACGTGAGTTACGCGCGCAGATCGGCGACGTGCAGGCGGTGTTCAATAAGCTCAGCGATAAAATCGCCACCCGCGTGGCGGAGATCAACGCCCTTAAAAATAAAGGCGAATCCGTCTGGCCGGAGATCCCGTTTGCGGACGTGAAAAACGGCACCATTACCGACGCACAGCGCGAAGCCGTTAAACGCCGCGGCTGCGCGGTGATTAAAGGTCATTTCCCGCGCGAGCAGGCGCTGGCGTGGGATCAGTCGATGCTCGACTACCTCGATCTGAACAAATTTGACGAAGTGTACAAAGGGCCAGGTGATAACTTCTTCGGCACCCTAACGGCCTCTCGTCCGGAGATTTACCCGATTTACTGGTCGCAGGCGCAGATGCAGGCGCGCCAGAGCGAAGAGATGGCGCAGGTGCAGTCGTTCCTGAACCGTTTATGGACATTCGAGAGCAACGGCAAGCAGTGGTTCAACCCGGACGTGAGCGTGATTTACCCGGACCGTATCCGCCGCCGTCCGCCTGGAACTACCTCGAAAGGGCTGGGCGCGCATACCGACTCCGGCGCGCTGGAGCGCTGGCTGCTTCCGGCTTATCAACAAGTTTTCGCCCGCGTGTTTGACGGCAACGTCGATAAGTACGATCCGTGGAACGCCGCGCACCGTACCGAAGTGGAAGAGTACACCGTCGATAACACCACCAAATGCTCGGTGTTCCGCACCTTCCAGGGCTGGACGGCGCTGTCGGACATGATCCCCGGTCAGGGGCTGCTGCACGTGGTGCCGATCCCGGAAGCGATGGCCTATATCCTGCTGCGCCCGCTGCTGGACGACGTGCCGGAGGATGAGCTCTGCGGCGTAGCGCCGGGGCGCGTGCTGCCGGTTTCCGAGAAGTGGCACCCGCTGCTCATCGAGGCATTAAGCAGCATTCCGGCACTCGAGGCGGGCGATTCCGTGTGGTGGCACTGCGATGTGATCCACTCCGTCGCGCCGGTGGAAAATCAGCAGGGCTGGGGCAACGTGATGTACATTCCTGCCGCGCCGATGTGCGAGAAAAACCTCGCCTATGCGAAAAAGGTCAAGGAAGCACTGGAAACCGGCGCGTCGCCGGGAGACTTCCCGCGCGAGGATTATGAAAAGAGCTGGCAGAACCGCTTTACCGTGAACGATCTCAACATCCACGGCAAGCGCGCGCTGGGCATGGTCTAACTGTCGTACAGCCCTTCCCGCTCCACGGCGGTGCGTCGTTTCCCCTGACGTATCCGCCGTACGGATCCCCGTACGGTCAGGGTTCCATTAAGCAACAGCGTGCCCACCGGCGCGTCCGGGCGCATCAGCCGCTGCTGGAGCATATATACCGCTTCTGTTCCCAGCTCATCGCGCGGAACGTGCACCGCCGTTAAGGGAACATCCTGAATCGCCGCCAGGTTAAAGCCGTCAATGCTCATCACCGACACGTCCTGCGGCACGCGCAGACCGTGGTTTTGTAATGCGCTAATAGTGCCCGCCGCCATAAAGTCGCCGCCAACCAGAAACGCCGTCGGCAGGTCTTTTCCCTTCTGCTGGTTAAGCCACTCGCTGACCATCTGTTCCGTTTCACGCGCGCTGAAGCTGGGCACCACCAGCAGATCGCGTTTATCGTTGAACGTCAGGTTATGAGACTGCCACGCATCGCGGATCCCCGACAGGCGCAGCTCCATGGTGTAGCGACGCAGGCACAGCACGTTCATCACCTCGCGGTGTCCCATCTCGAACAGGTACTCCGCCGCCCGCTCGCCAATGGCGCGATGATCCGGCGCGACGGCAGGCAGACGCATGTGGCGGTCCCGGCAGTTAATCAGCATGCAGGGTTTACCCACGTCCACTGCCAGATCGTGAATGTGCGGATCGTCGATGCCAAGAAGAATCGCAGCCTGGGTGTCCGCTTCGTTCATGCGCGCCAGAAACAGCTGGGCGTCGCTGTCGTTCTCTTCCAGCGCACAGTAGCGAAGTCGCACATCGTGGGACGCCAGGCCTTTACTCACGCTCTGAATCACACGGTAGTAAAAGATGTCGGACCGCTCGTCGAAGGCGCGCTGGGGGGCAAAAACCACCAGGCTATTGAGCAGCAAGCGCCCCGCCGCCATGCCCTCCATCACCCCCAACTCCCGCGCGCACGCCAGCACCTTTGCGCGCGCTTTTTCACTGGTATTCGCTTTCCCCGCCAGCACCCGCGACACGGTGCTGATCGAGAGCTGCGTACGGGCGGCGATTTCAGTGATTTTTAGCCTTTTGTCCATTTTGTGATCTGGCTCCATTTGCGAAATGAAAAATTTTTCATAGCGTATTGGTCAGGCAATAACTGACATAAATGCCATCATGCCAGAGGCTTTTCGTCAGTTATGAGAAATTTTGCACAAAATCCACTATTGCCCACTCATTTTCTCCCTTAAGGTGAACTTGTCACACAACTTCCATACTAGTTGTATACCAACTTAAGCAATTTAAACGGATAGAAATCAAAGCCATAACAATCCGTGTGACACCTGAACCTCCGTCCCCTTACCGTCCGTCTTGTGGAGAGTAAAATGAGTCAGGACATCAATAACACCGTTGCGACAAGCAAAACCCGTCGCGTCATCAAGAACCTGCGCTGGTACGTGCTGGTGCTGTTCTTACTTGGCGTCACCGTTAACTACATCACCCGAAATTCGTTAGGCATTCTTGCCCCCGAGCTGAAAGAGAGCCTCGGGATCACCACCGAGCAATACTCCTGGATCGTCGGCGCGTTTCAGATCGCCTACACCATTTTCCAGCCCCTGTGCGGCTGGCTGATTGACGTTATCGGCCTGAAGATTGGCTTTATGGTCTGCGCCGGGATCTGGGCGCTGATGTGTATTTTCCACGCGGGCGCCGGAAGCTGGCTGCACCTGGCGATTCTGCGCTTCTTTATGGGTGCTTCTGAGGCCGCCGCCACCCCGGCGAACGCCAAAACCATCGGCGAATGGTTCCCGAAATCAGAGCGCCCCGTTGCCGCAGGCTGGGCGGGCGTGGGCTTCTCCATCGGCGCGATGCTGGCCCCGCCTATCATCTACTTTGCTCACGCCTCGTTCGGCTGGCAGGGCGCGTTTATGTTTACCGGCGTGCTGGCGCTGCTGTGGGTGATCCTGTGGTGGGCGTTCTACCACAACCCGGAGCAGCACCCGAACCTGAGCAAGGACGAGCTGGCGTTTATCAAGCAGGATAACGAACCGCCTGCGGTGAGACTGCCCTTCCTGACCGCGCTGAAAACCGTTTCGAAAAACAAACGCTTCTACGGTATCGCCATCCCGGCCTTTATGGCGGAACCGGCCTGGGCGGTGCTGAGCTTCTGGGTACCGCTGTACCTCGCCAAAGAGCACGGCATGGATCTGAAGCAGATTGCGATGTTTGCCTGGCTGCCGTTCCTCGCCGCCGACCTCGGCAGCGTGGCGAGTGGCTACCTGACGCGTCTGTACACCCGTCTGTTCGGCTGCTCCCGCGTTAACTCGGTCGTTGCGAGTTCCGTGACGGGCGCGTTTCTGATGATCTCGCTCGGCATCGTGGCCATCACCCGCGACCCGTATATCACCATCGTGCTGATCTCCATCGGCGGCTTCGGGCATCAGATCATCTCCTGCATGCTGAGCGCCCTGGTCGTGGAGTCGTTCGACAAAGGCCAGATGGCGACCGTCAACGGCATGCGCGGCTCGGCGGCGTGGATCGCCAGCTTCCTGTTCTCGCTGTTAATCGGTGTGACCGCCGACAAAATCGGCTTTAACCCGCTCTTTATTGCCATGGGCTTCTTTGACCTGATTGGCGCTGTCTTCCTGGTAGCATTTATTGCTGAACGTCGCGCCAAGCGCGCCTGATAGTGGATGTATTGCATATGAAAACCCTGAAAAACTGGATCGTAGATAAGCAGTCGGCAAACCATCTGGAACTGCTGGTCGATAACCAGCACCGCCTGTGCCTGTATGTGCTGGAAGAGAACCTGTTCCGCGTGCTGATTAAGCGCAAAGGCGAGCTGGCGCTGGACCGCACCTGGAGCATCGCGCCGGAAACAGACGTGCCCTGGGAAGGCCGCCGTCGTGAAGACATAAGCGGTTTCTCCTGCCCGGCCTGGACCCTGACGCAGCAGGGCGAGACGCTAACCGTGGCCACCGAACAGCTGCGCGTGACGGTCCACCAGCCGCTGTGGCTGGAGTGGCACTACCGCAATGAGGCGGGCGAGTGGCAGCCGCTGGTCAATGACCGTCCGACCAGCGCCTACCTGCTGAACGCCCACGGCGACGGCGTGGCGCACTATCTGAGCCGTCGTAAGGACGAGCGTTTCTATGGTCTGGGCGAGAAAGCGGGCGATCTGCAGCGCAACGGTAAGCGCTACGAGATGCGCAACCTCGACGCGATGGGGTACAACGCGGCCAGCACCGACCCGCTCTACAAGCACATCCCGTTCACTATCGCCCGCCGCGATGACGTCAGCTACGGCCTGTTCTACGACAACCTGAGCAGCTGCTGGCTGGATCTGGGCAACGAGATCGACAACTACCACACTGCCTACCGCCGCTGGCAGGCGGAAGCGGGCGACATCGATTACTACATCTTTACCGGCAAACGCGTGCTGGACGTCACCAAAGCCTTCGTGCGCCTGACCGGGAAAACGCTGTTCGGACCGAAGTGGAGCCTGGGCTACAGCGGCTCGACCATGCACTACACCGATGCGCCGGACGCGCAAAACCAGCTGATGAATTTCATCCGCCTGTGCGAAGAGCACGCCATTCCGTGCGACTCGTTCCAGCTCTCCTCCGGCTATACCTCCATCAACGGCAAGCGCTACGTCTTTAACTGGAACTATGACAAGGTGCCGCAGCCGAAGGTGATGAGCCAGGCGTTCCACGACGCGGGGCTCAAGCTTGCGGCCAACATCAAGCCGTGCCTGCTGCAGGATCATCCCCGCTATAACGAAGTGGCGGAGAGCGGCCTGTTCATTCGCGATTCAGAAACCGATGCACCGGAACGTTCCAGCTTCTGGGATGACGAAGGTTCGCACCTCGACTTTACCAACCCGCAGACGGTGCAGTGGTGGCAGAACGGCGTCACCACGCAGCTGCTGGAGATGGGTATCGACTCCACATGGAACGACAACAACGAATATGAAGTGTGGGACGGGGAAGCGCGCTGCTTTGGCTTCGGCAAGGAGATCGCCATCAAGCACATTCG
The DNA here is from genome assembly GCF_043974075.1 of Enterobacter sp. ECC-019. Taxonomy (NCBI): domain Bacteria; kingdom Pseudomonadati; phylum Pseudomonadota; class Gammaproteobacteria; order Enterobacterales; family Enterobacteriaceae; genus Enterobacter; species Enterobacter sp. ECC-019. Next base: position 2,103,931 of record NZ_CP143759.1, on the reverse strand, counting down.
CCCGGTGATGCCGCTGCTGATGATGCGCGCCTCGCTGGAAGCGCAGCAGCGTTTCGCGCCGGAAAAACGTCCGTATCTCATCTCCCGCTCCGGCTGCGCCGGGATGCAGCGCTACGTCCAGACCTGGAGCGGCGACAACCGCACCAACTGGGACACCCTGCGCTATAACATCCGCATGGGGTTGGGCATGAGCCTGTCCGGCCTGTTCAACGTCGGTCACGACGTCGGCGGTTTCTCCGGGGATAAGCCGGACGCCGAGCTGTTCGTGCGCTGGGTGCAGAACGGCGTGATGCATCCGCGCTTTACCATTCATTCGTGGAATGATGACCGCACCGTGAACGAACCGTGGATGTACCCGGGCGTCACGCCAGCCATTCGCGGCGCGGTGGAGTTGCGCTACCACCTGCTGCCGTACCTCTACACCCTGCTCTGGCAGGCGCACGCCGACGACGAGCCGATGCTGCGCCCGACCTTCCTTGACCACGAGCACGATGCGCAGACGTTTGAAGAGTGCGATGACTTCCTGCTGGGCCGCGACCTGCTGGTCGCCAGCGTCGTCGAAGCCGGGCAGCGCGAGCGCCGCGTCTGGCTGCCGGATAACGAAACCGGCTGGTACGATTTTTACACCCACGCGTGGTATGCGGGCGGCCAGTCGATTGTTCTCGACGCGCCGCTGGAAAAACTGCCGCTGCTAGTGCGCGCCGGTGCCGGTCTGCCGCTAAGCGAGCGCATTACCCACGTGTCCGCTGAAAAAGACAACACCCGTGAGCTGAAGCTGTTCCCGGTGAAAGGCGTCGGGACGACCTCTGGCATGCTGTTTGAAGATGACGGAGAAAGCTGGGGCTATCAGAACGGCAATGCGCTGTGGGTGGACTGGGAAATGGTGTGCGACGGCGCAACCATCAATCTGAAGGTCAACGCGCGCGGGGATTACCGTCCGGCGTGGAAAGCGCTGAAGGTGTCGCTGCCTGTAGGGGAAAAACGTACGCTGCTGGTGAACGGGGTTGAAGGGGGCGAGTGGGTGCTTTGAGCATTGCCGGGTGGCGGCTTCGCCTTACCCGGCCTACAAACTGACCCGTAGGCCCGGTAAGCGCTAGCGCCACCGGGCAAGGTTTTTAGCCGTCGATACCTTTACTGCGCAGGTAATCTTCGTAGTTACCGGTGAAGTCCACCACGCGCTCTGGCGTAATTTCGATCACGCGGGTCGCCAGCGAGCTGACGAACTCGCGGTCGTGAGAGACGAAGATCAGGGTGCCCTGATACATCTCCAGCGCCATGTTCAGGGATTCGATAGATTCCATGTCCAGGTGGTTAGTCGGTTCGTCCATCACCAGGATATTCGGTTTTTCCATCATCAGCTTGCCAAACAGCATGCGGCCCTTCTCGCCACCGGAGAGCACTTTAGCCGGCTTCTTGATGTCGTCCTGGCTGAACAGCAGACGACCCAGGATGCTGCGCACCGCCTGCTCGTCGTCGCCTTCCTGCTTCCACTGGCTCATCCAGTCGAAGACGGTCAGATCGTTTTCGAACTCGTATTCATGGTCCTGCGCGTAGTAGCCAATCTGCGCGTTTTCAGACCACTTCACGGTGCCGTTGTCCGGCTGCAGTTCGCCGACCAGGGTTTTCAGCATGGTGGATTTACCTACGCCGTTGGCACCGAGGATGGCAATCTTCTCGCCCACTTCCAGCAGCAGGTTGAATTTTTTAAACAGCGGGCCGTTCTCAAAGCCTTTTGCCAGGGCTTCCACTTCCAGCGCGTTACGGAACAGCTTCTTGTCCTGCTCGAAGCGGATGAACGGGTTCTGACGGCTGGAGGCTTTGACTTCGTCCAGCTTGATTTTGTCGATCTGACGCGCACGCGAGGTCGCCTGACGCGACTTAGAGGCGTTAGCGCTAAAGCGGCTGACGAAGGACTGCAGGTCAGCAATCTGCGCTTTCTTCTTGGCGTTATCCGCCAGCAGACGTTCACGCGCCTGGGTGGCCGCCGTCATGTATTCGTCGTAGTTACCCGGATAAACGCGCAGCTCGCCGTAGTCCAGATCCGCCATGTGCGTACAGACCATGTTCAGGAAGTGACGGTCGTGCGAGATGATGATCATGGTGCTGTCGCGGTCGTTCAGCGTCTGCTCCAGCCAGCGGATGGTGTCGATGTCCAGGTTGTTCGTCGGTTCGTCGAGCAGCAGGATGTCCGGGTTAGAGAACAGCGCCTGTGCCAGCAGCACGCGCAGCTTCCAGCCTGGCGCAACTTCGCTCATCGGACCGTAATGCTGTTCAACCGGAATGCCTACGCCCAGCAGCAGCTCGCCCGCGCGCGCTTCCGCAGAGTAACCGTCCATCTCGCCGTACTGCGTTTCCAGCTCGGCCACTTTATAGCCGTCTTCTTCGCTCATTTCGGCCAGCGCGTAGATGCGATCGCGCTCCTGCTTCACTTCCCACAGTTCCCCATGCCCCATGATCACGGTGTCCAACACGGTGAACTCTTCGAAGGCGAACTGATCCTGACGCAGCTTACCGATACGCTCGTTAGGGTCGAGCGATACGTTGCCGAGCGTCGGCTCCAGGTCACCGCCGAGGATCTTCATAAAGGTGGATTTTCCGCTACCGTTGGCACCAATCAGGCCGTAACGGTTGCCGCCGCCAAATTTGACGGAAATGTTTTCGAACAGCGGCTTACTGCCAAACTGCATAGTGACGTTGCTGGTAACTAACACGGGGAGATTCCTGCGAAAAGTGTGATAAACACGGCATTATGCCACAATTCCGAATTGAGATCCCGTGTTGCGGCAATCCACTAAACTTTAACAAAATCGAAAAAAATGTGATTTCGTACACATCTGAATTCCCTGTTAGCGGGAATGCACATATAATGCGCTCCCATCACAGATTCAGACTTATCAACTCATCGCCTGAATGGCTTAGATACCTCGCACAACATGAACATGAAATTGACAACGCTTTTTGCGGCAGCGTTAGCCGTAGTAGGTTTTTGCAAGACCGCTTCTGCGGTGACGTATCCCCTGCCAACAGACGGTAGCCGTCTGGTGGGCCAGAACCAGGTTGTGACGGTACCAGAAGGTAACTCTCAGCCGCTGGAGTATTTTGCTGCGCAGTACCAGCTGGGCCTGTCTAACATGCTGGAGGCGAACCCGGGCGTTGACCCGTATCTGCCGAAAGCGGGTACGGTGCTGAATATTCCTCAGCAGCTGATCCTGCCGGATACCGTTCATGAAGGTATCGTGATTAACAGCGCCGAAATGCGTCTGTATTACTACCCGAAAGGCACCAACACCGTTATCGTGCTGCCAATCGGTATCGGCCAGCTGGGTAAAGACACCCCAATGAACTGGACCACCAAAGTTGAGCGTAAGAAAGCGGGCCCAACCTGGACGCCGACTGCCAAAATGCACGCGGAATACATTGCTGCGGGCGAACCGCTGCCAGCCGTTGTGCCGGCAGGCCCGGATAACCCAATGGGTCTGTACGCGCTGTATATTGGTCGTCTGTACGCTATCCACGGTACCAACGCCAACTTCGGTATCGGCCTGCGCGTAAGCCACGGTTGCGTGCGCCTGCGTAACGACGACATTAAGTTCTTGTTCGAAAACGTGCCGGTCGGTACCCGCGTGCAGTTCATCAACGAACCGGTGAAAGCGACCTCTGAGCCAGACGGCAGCCGCTACATCGAAGTGCACAACCCGCTGTCCACCAGCGAAGACCAGATCAACAATAACGAAATCGTCCCTGTTACGCTGAACAGCGCGGTGCAGGCGGTGACTTCTCAGCCAGACGTAGAAACGGCGATTGTTGACCAGGCCGTGCAGAACCGCTCCGGTATGCCGGTGCGTTTGAACTGATAAAGAAGCATTAAAAAAGCGGGCCTCGTTGCCCGCTTTTTTTTACCCGTTATTCACGATCACGATCCCGCCGTGGTCGTAACGATAGTGGCAGTGGGCATACTCCAGCGGCGTGCCGTCCTCCAGATAAATCACCTGCTCTACTTCCAGTACGGGATCGGTCTGCTCGCAGACCAGATGCTCCCTGTCCAGCGCGTTGGGCTTAAGCGCCCGCACCACCCGATACGACCCCATAATTTTCAGCCCCAGCGTTTCCTGCACGTACTGGAACACTGAACCTTCAAGATGGTTTTTCGTCAGGCCCGGCACCAGATTCATCGGCATCACCGTGGCATCCAGCGACATCGGTTCGCCGTTCAGCAAACGGAGTCGAATGAAGTCATAGATCGGCGCATCGGCGTTAATCATCAGCGACGCCTGCTCTTTTTCGTTCGGGAAGCGCAGCTCGAAATGCACCACCCGGCTAGTCACCGTGCCCAGATGTTCCCAGGTTTTGGTCGCACCAAAGTAGTCACTGCCGGAGAGATCCCACTGCGAGAGCTGAAGAAAGTTTTTGCGGATGAACGTACCCTGCCCCTGACGGGTATAGACCAGACCTTCGACGATCAGCTGGCGCATCGCTTGCTGAATGGTCATCCGGCTGGAGCTGAATTCCGCCGCCAGCGCAAACTGGTCCGGCAGGGGTTCGTTGGCGGCGTACTGCTGGCTGATAATGCGTTTCTTAATTTCCCGCGCTATGGTGATGTACTTCGCCGCCATCGTTCTTCCTTTCAGTTAGTTTTCTATCCCGCTGTTTTTCAACGCCACTCTCTCGGCAATCTTGAGGAAAGGCAGGTAGAAGAATACACCAAATACGATGATTGCCAACTGCACCACCACCGCCCGCCAGTCCCCCGCCGTGGCAAGCCAGGCGCTGAGAATTGGCGGCGTGGTCCACGGGATCATTACCACGCAGCGCGACATTAGCCCCAGCGTGGTACAGAGCCAGGCGAAGTAAATGCCGATGGCGGGCAGCAGCACAAACGGGATCATCAGCGGCAGGTTAAACACGATCGGCAGGCCGAAGATCACCGGCTCGTTGATGTTGAACAAACCGGGCGCCAGCGACAGACGCGCCACCTGCTTCGCCGATTTTTGACGGGAGAAGATAAAGATGGCGATCAGCAGCGAGATCGTGCTGCCCGTGCCGCCCACCATGCCAAACGTCGGCACGAAGATGTTATTGATGATATGCGGGATCGGCTGACCGTTGGCGAAGGCCAGCATGTTCTCGTTGGTGTTAATCAGCAGGAACGGCTCCAGCACCACGCTGTTCACCACCGACTGATGAATACCCAGCGTGAACAAGAAGTTACCGAAACTGTAGATGAAAATCGTCCCCGGTAGGCTGGTGTTGATCAGCCGCAGCGGCTGCTGGATAAAGGTGGTAATAAGATGGATCAGGTCCGTGTGCAGCACGTTTGCCAGCACTGCCGCCAGCACCGCGAACAGAGAGAGCGTGAGGATGGTCGGAATCAGCGCGGTAAAGGATTTGCTCACCGCCGGAGGTACGTTTTCCCCGAGGGAAATGTGCAGCGCCTTCAGGCGCGAAATAGCGATAAACAGTTCCGTTGAAAGCAGCCCGATCAGCACCCCGGCGAAAATCCCGGTTGAGCCAATATTGGCGAACGTCAGCACCTGGGTGACGTTCACCGCGGTATCGCTGCCGACGGGCGTAAGCTGCAGGCGCATCGGCATCATGATGATGAAGCTGCTGACGGCGATAACCACTGCCGAGACCGGATTGTCAAAATCTTTGTTGCGCGCCAGCGACCAGGCAATCATCGGCGCCAGCAGCAGCGCGGCGATGTTCAGCGTGCCGTTGATAATCGCCTCGCCCCACACTTTGAAGTGTGCGAGCGTGTCGCCGTGAAAAATCCACGGAAACACCACGTTGTTCACCAGCACCGCCAGACCGGCGAGGATGAAAATGGGCATCACCGTGGCGAAGGCGTCGCGCAGGGAGCGCAGGTGCACCTGGTTTGCCAGGCGCGCCGAAAACTCGACAAATTTATCGACAAAAGACTGCATGTGCGGTGTTATTTTTGTTTCAGACATAGCGGATAGTTCCCATCAATCAGTCACAAAAACGGCCCGGCAGCGTACGGCTTACATCTCGCGCCCGTTGGTATGGATAACCTGCTTTAACCACGCATAGCTCTTCTTCGGCACGCGCTTCAGGTCTTTCAGGTCGTGATTTTCACGGTTGACATAGACCACGCCGTAGCGCTTACGCATGTCGCCCTGAGAGCTGAGAATGTCGATCAACCCCCAGCCGAGGTAGCCGATCACCTCCGCCCCATCCTCGAACATCGCCTCCTTCATGGCCTCGATATGCGCCCGGTGGTAGTCGATACGGTAGGTGTCATCAATCGGGTTCACGCCGTCCCATGACTCAATCACCCCAATGCCGTTCTCGATCGGGAATACCGGCAGGCGCCAGTCGTTGGCGTAGCGGGTGATGATGGTGCGAAAGCCCAGCGGATCGATCTGCCAGTTCCACTCGGTGGCCTTCAGGTACGGGTTGTTTTTCTCGCCGTGCAGCAGGTAATAGTTCACCGGCGTGCCTGCCGGGATCGCATCGCTGTCCAGCGTTTTGCTGGCGTAGTAGCTGAAGGCCATATAGTCGTTTCTGGTGCGCGCCAGCAGCGCTAAATCCTCTGCGCGATAGATATCACCAAAGCCCTTCTGCTCCACCACCGCCATTACCGCCGGGCTGTAGCCCTGCCCGGCGAAGACGCGTAGCAGGTTCTGGTTGAGGAATTCGTCATACTGCTGGGCGCAGAAGATATCGCGCGGTTTGCAGGTAGCCGGGTAGATCAGCTGGTGCGCCAGCATGCCGCCCATCAGCTGGCCCGGTTTGGTCTGGTGCAGATACTCGGTCAGCGCCATGTGCGCCACCATCGTATGGTGCTGCAGCTCGTACAGCTCACGAAGGGTTTTCTCGCCTTTCATATAGCCCGAGATACGAAACGCTTCCGGCATATGGAAGATGTTCTGCTCGTTGAAGGTCAGCCAGTACTTCACGCGGTCGCCATAGCAGTCGATCATCTTTTTGCCGTAGCGGATAAAGGCGTCCATCACGCGGCGGTCGTTGAAGCCGTTGTACTCCTGCGCCAGCGCCAGCGGCATATCGAAATGGTAAAGACAAACCATCGGCTCGATGCCGCGGGCGCTCAGATCGTCGATAAAACGGTCGTAAAAGGCGATGCCCTCGTTGTTAAAATCGCCGTCACCCTGCGGGCAGACGCGGCTCCATGAAATCTGGAAGCGGTAGCAGTTCATGCCCAAATCCTGCATCAGGTCGAAATCATCCCGGTAGCGGTGGTAGGAGTCGGTGGCGACTTTCCAGTCGGAGATGTTTTCCCCGGCTTCACGAATGTCGTACACCGACATCCCCTTCCCGCCCTCATTCCAGGCCCCTTCTGTCTGCATGCTGGACACGGAGTTGCCCCATAAAAAGTTGGCCGGCAGCTGATTGTTCATGTTTCCCCCTATATGACTAGTCATTTAAAATTTCATGACTAGTCATATAGGCGAAGATGAAAGGACGATCAAAGAGGAGGATCGTTTTTTGTGAGATGGATTGAAATAATGACCAGGGAAAGTAGCCCCGGTAAGCGAAGCGCCACCGGGGAAGAAGGGGTATTACTGTACGAGCTGATTACGGCGATACTCTCCCTGCCGCTCCAGCATCCAGCCGGGATACTCGCGCGGCAGCGCGCTCACCGCATCGAGCTGCTTAAGCTCATCTTCGCTTAAGCGGATCCCGGTCGCGGCGATATTGTCGTCCAGCTGATCGACGCGTTTGGCACCAATAATCACGCTGGTCACCGCTTTCTGGTGCAGCAGCCAGGCCAGCGCGATTTGCGCGACGGAGACGCCCTTGCTTTCGGCGATAGTGCGCATTACGTCCACGCAGTCGAAGGCGCGATCTTTATTCACCGGCGGGAAGTCGAACTCCAGGCGGCGACCACCGGCTTCACTCTGCCCGTCGCGGCCATATTTTCCGCTCAGCAGGCCGCCCGCCAGCGGGCTCCAGACCATCAGCCCGACGCCTTCGCTCTGCATCATCGGCACCAGCTCGCGCTCCAGATCGCGCCCGGCAATGGTGTAATACGCCTGCAACGACGCGAAACGCGCCAGCCCAAGACGTTCAGAAATACCGAGCGCTTTGGCAATCTGCCACGCCGCCCAGTTCGAGACGCCGATGTAGCGCACGTGGCCGTGCTGCACCAGGTTATCCAGCGCGTAGAGCGTCTCTTCAATCGGCGTTGCAGGGTCAAAGCCGTGAAGCTGGTAGAGATCGATATGATCGAGCTGCAGGCGGCGCAGGCTCTCCTTCACGCTGCTGACGATGTGATAGCGCGAGCTGCCGCGCGAGTTCACCCCTGCCGTTCCCGTTTCGCCGAACACTTTCGTGGCGACCACCACGTTCTCGCGCGGGATTTTCAGGTTTTTCAGCGCCTGACCGGTGATCTCCTCCGAGCGCCCTTCCGAGTAAACGTCCGCGGTGTCGATAAAGTTGATCCCGGCATCCAGCGCGCGGCCCACCAGCTGCTCGGCTTCACTTTGCTGGAGCTGGCCAATCTTGCCCCACATGCCGCCCTCACCGCCGAAGGTCATGGTGCCGAGGCACAGTTCAGAAACGAACAGACCGGTGTTGCCCAGTTTTTGATAACGCATATGTTATTCCTCGCATGTCGATTGGGTACCCGATAGTTATACCCGCCCCTCAGCCATCGCGAATGTGGCGTTCCTGTCCGTTTCTTGCCCAATCCTCTGAATTTATCCGCGCGGGGCGTCGCCAAAGACGCTGTAGTCCGGTAATTGCACCTGCTGATACGGCTCCCAGCCGCCGCCGAGGGCCTTGTAGAGCGCCACCAGATCGAGCGCGCTCTGCACCTGCGCCTGCGCGCGCTGCTGCTGGGCCTGCGCCAGCTGTCGCTGGGCGTCCAGCACGTCGATAAAGCTGGCGATCCCCTGCCGGTAGCTGTCGCTTGCCAGGTCAAAGGCGTTTTGCAGGGCGTCGATCGTTTTTGCGAGACCCGCTTCACGCTGCTGGTCGGTGCGATAACTCACCAGCGCGTTTTCAACATCGCCGAGCGCGGTCAGCACCGTCTGGCGATAGTCCAGCACCGCCGCCCCCTGCTGCGCGCGCGCCACCTTCACGCTGGAGACCAGTCGACCGCCCTGGAAGATGGGAATAGAGACCTGCGGGCCGAAACTGTAGAAGTGGCTGCTCCAGTCGGTCAGCCAGTTAGTTTCGCTGTTGCGCAGGCCAAACTGCCCGGAGAGCGTAAAGCTCGGGAACAGCTCCGCCACCGAGACGCCGATTTGCGCCGTCGCGGCGTGGAGGTTCGCCTCCGCTTCGCGCACGTCCGGACGGCGGCGCGCCAGCGTGGACGGAATGCCCGTTTGCACAATATCCGGCAACGCGGGCATCGGCTGAGCAGACTGAAGTTCGCCATCCAGCGCCCCCGGCGGCTTGCCGAGCAGGATCGCCAGGCCGTTCATCGCCTGTCGCTCCTGCGCCTGATATTGCGGAAGCTGTGCTTCAAGGTTGCCTAACTGCGCCCGGGCGTTTTCCACGTCCATCTGCGGCGACAGCCCGCCCCGCTGGCGGCTTTCGGTCAGATCCAGCGTCTGCTGCGCGCTTTTAATCTGGGTATTCAGCGTGGCGATAATGCTCTGCGCCCCACGCAGCTGTAGCCACGCGCGCGCCACTTCGGCTTCCAGCGACACCAGCGCGTCGTTACGCTGCTCGATGGCCGCTTTCTGCTGTGCTTCAGCGGCCTCCACCTGACGGCTCACCTTACCCCACAGGTCGATTTCCCACTGGGCGTCGAAGCTCCCCTGGTAGAGGTTAACCGGCTGCGTCAGCGGCCCCAGCGCGCCTTTCAGGTTGGGATCGATGCTGTCCACCTGGTCGTACACGCCGTGGGATTTCAGCTCCCCTTCCAGCCCAAGCTGCTGGCGCGTCGCCTGCAGATTGCCGTTCACCGACGGATAAAACGCCCCGCCCGCCTGGTTAATCTGTTCACGCGCCCCGGCGATACGCAGCACCGTCTGCTGCAGCGTCAGGTTTCCGGCGATGGCGCGCTCAACCAGGCTGTCGAGCTGCGGCGAGCCGAAGGTTCTCCACCAGCGCGGGTTGGTCGCGGCGGAGGTGGTTTGCGACTTCACCGCGCTGTCGCCCTTGTCGTTCCAGTGCGTAACGGCGGGCGGTGCGGGCTGCTGGTAGTCCGGCCCGACGGCGCAGCCCGCCAGCAGCATCATTATTATCAGAGGGTGTAAACGTCTGTGTATCATCAATGTGCTCCTGCACTCCCCTCGCTCTTAACCGGCGAGAGCAACAAACAAAACGGAATCAGTAACAAGGCCACCGCGCTCAGGATGGTGAAGACGTCGATGTAGGCCAGGATGCGCGACTGCTCAATCATGGTCTGGTACATGCGCCCGGTGGCGATGCCGGTGGGATCGCCCACCTGGGTGGTGAAGTTCTGGATCGCCTGGGCGCTTTCACGAATCGCCAGCTGGAACTGCTCGTTAAACGGCGAGGCGTGGTACGCCAGATGGGCACTGTGCGCCTGCGAGCGCTCGGTGATGGCCGCCGTCGAGAGCGATATGCCAATCGAACCCGCGACGTTACGGAACATGGTGAACAGCGCCGCCGCATCGGCGTTGAGCCGCCTCGGTATCGAGATGAAGGCAATGGTGGTCAGCGGCACAAACAGGAACCCGAGACCTATCGACTGGGCGCTGCGGAACAGGACCAGCGTTTCGAAGTCGATATCCGGCGTCAGCGTGCGCGACCAGAAGAACGACACCGCCAGACAGGTAAAGCCAAAGGCAATAATCCAGCGCGTCTGCACCACCGGCATCAGCTTCAGCACCAGCGGGATAGTTAATACAATCAGCACCGCCCCAGGCGACAGCACCAGCCCGGACCAGGTGGCGGTATAGCCCAGGTCCTGCTGCGCCAGCTGCGGGATCACCACCGAACTGCCGTACAAAATCATCGCCATCCCCGCCATCAGCAGGCTGGAAATGGCAAAGTTGCGGTCCTTCATGCAGTGCAGATCCACCACCGGTTTTTTGGCATACATCAGCCAGTAAATCGCACCAATGATGCCGATCAGCGTTAATACCGCGAAAGTGCGGGTAAAGTTCGAGTTAAACCAGTCTTCGTCTTCTCCCCGGTCGAGCATCACCTGCAGACAGCCCAGCCCCAGCGCGATCAGGCCGATCCCCGTCCAGTCGATACTCAGCTTCTCTTTCGATTTGCTCTCCCACGGCGGATCTTCCAGCAGCTGGTAGATCGCCAGCACCGTCACAATCCCCACCGGAATGTTGATAAAGAACACCCAGCGCCACGAGTAGTTGTCGGTGATCCAGCCGCCCAGCGTCGGGCCGAGGACCGGCGCAACGATAATCGCAATGGAGGACAGACCAAACGCTTTGCCCCTGTCTTCGGGTTTGAAGTAGTCGAGCAGCACAGACTGCTGCGTGGGCTGCAGCCCGCCGCCAAAAAAGCCCTGCATTACGCGGAACAGGATGATCTGCCACAGCTCAGTGGCGATCCCGCACAGGAACGAGCAGACGGTAAACATCACGATGCAGATCAGGAAGAACTGCTTGCGCCCGAACACCCGGCTCAGAAACGCCGAGATGGGCAGCACGATGCCGTTCGCGACCAGATAGCTGGTTAATACCCAGGTGGATTCGTCATAGCTGGACGAGAGCGAGCCTGCAACGTGCGGCAGCGCCACGTTGACGATAGTGGTGTCCAGAATTTCCATAAACACCGCCAGGGTGACGACAATCGCCACCGCCCACGGATTACTGGCGGGTTTCCAGCTGTCGTGGCTGTGATCCGTCATTCCACCGTCACCTTCGGTGCAACCGAGAGCCCCAGCGGCAGCGGTTTGTTCGGATCGAGGCCTTTATCAATCACGATTTTGACCGGCACGCGCTGCACAATTTTGACGAAGTTACCGGTGGCATTTTCTGCCGGGAAGGCGGAGAAGCGTGAGCCGCTGCCCTGCTGAATACTGTCTACGTGGCCCTCAAGCTCCATATCCGGCCAGGCGTCGACGGACACGGTGACCTTATCGCCCGGCTTCATGCGCTCAAGCTGCGACTCTTTAAAGTTCGCGACTACCCATACGTTCGGGGAAACCAGCGAGAACAGCGCCGTTCCCGCCTGCACCAGCGTGCCGGGCTGCACGTTGCGTTTGGTGACAACACCGTCGAACGGGGCGCGGACTTCGGTGTAAGAGAGGTTAAGGTTGGCGGTTTCCAGCTGCGCTTTAGCCTGATCGACCTGACGCTCGCGCGCTTCGACGTTGGTTTCCTGCTGGCGGATTTGCAGTTGAACCTGCTCCGCCACTTCCAGCTGCGCCTGGGCGCTCGCCAGCCCTGCCTGTGCGCTACGCAGCTGTGCGTTCGCGGAATCAATGCTTTGCTGGGTGGTTGCGCGCGGGTCGACGCCGCGCTGACGGCGGTACTCCGCCTGGGCGTTTGCCAGATCGGCCTGCGCTTTCAGCACCTGCGCTTTGGCTTCGTCACGCTGGGCGGGATATTGCACCTTCGAGAGCGCCAGCTGTGCCTGCGCCTGATGCAGCTGAGCAAGCGCCAGCCCAAGCTGCGCCTGAGCCTGATCGCGCTGTGCGGTGGTATCGCGAGGATCGATAACCACCAGCAGATCCCCTTTCTTCACGCGCTGATTATCGCGCACGCGCAGCTCGGTGACGTAGCCTGCCGTCTTGGGGGCAATCGTCACCACGTCGCCGTCGGTAAAGGCGTCGTCGGTCGTCTCTTCGTTACGGGTTAAAAACCACCAGACCAGCGCCACGACGACCATTACCACCACGACAATACCGAGGATAATTAACGGTTTCTTGCCCGGGCGCTTACGCTCATTATTGTTTTTGTCCTGCTCGTCAGCAGGCGGGTTTTGATCTTCAGCCATAGGTCAGCAACGGTCCTGTCAGTGAGCGGCATCACACTATGCCGTTCACTAAAGCTAGGACGTTGCTATACGTTTGCCAGGAAAAACTGACAAATTGCGCACTATATGAGAAGGAATATTCCGAAACCGATCGCCGCGGCCCAAACCAGCATCGGAATCGACCAGACGTGGAAACGCCACCAGATACGACGGTCGTTGGCCATACGCAGAGCAATCAGGTTTGCCAGCGAACCGGGCAGCAGCCCAAACCCGCCGATGTTCACCGCCCAGGCCAGGAGCGTATCGGGCGGAACATAGTTGAGCAGCAGAATGGTGGACGGCACGTTGCTGATAAACTGCGACAGGCCAATCGCCGTCAGCCACAGTCCCGGCTGAGACAGCGTGCTGACGCTGTGCAGTACGTTTTGCAGCACCGGAAGCTGGATAAGGAGATGCACATCAATAAACATCGCCATAAAGACCAGCAGCAGCGTCCAGTCCACGCTCACCAGCACGCGACGCGCCAGGACGACAAAGCCCGCGGCAACGAGCAGGACGCCCGCCAGCTCATACTTCAGTTCCAGCGCGAACAGAAAGACGATGTATAACCCGAGACAGCTCCACACCAGACGCGGCTGCCACTGCGGGCCCGTTGTGCCGCTGTGGTACTGCAGCTTTTTATCCGGAAACGCAAACCAGCACACCGCCATCAGCGACAGCATCATCACCAGCGCCAGAGGGGCCATCTGCCAGGTAAAAGCGGCGAACGACAGACCGGACCGTCCCCAGAGAAGGATATTTTGCGGGTTGCCGATTGGCGTCAGAAGTGAGCCTGCATTGACGGCCAGCGCTTCAAAGATGATCAAGCGGCTTACCGGGATCTCGCACAGCTTACGCAGGGTAAGCGTGAGGGGCACGATGATAAACAGCGCCACATCGTTGGTCAGAAACGTCGACAGCACCGCGGCGGAGAACACCATAAACAGGGACAGCCTGCGTTCGGTGGCAAAGCGACGCACCATTTTACGTCCCAGGACGTCAAAATAGCCGCTCAGCTCAACCCCTTTGGTGAGCATCATCAAGCCGCTCAGGGTAATAATGGTGCGCCAGTCAATCGCGGCGGGCCAGGCGTGTGGGGCAAACGGCACAAAGAGGCTTAACGCTGCGCCAATGAGTAATAAGAGATGGAAAAAACGATCGCGTGCCAGGGCCTGCAGTCCAGGGATTTTCATTCAGCGGAGGGACCATATTTAAGGGTAAATTCACGAAACTTCACCAGCGTCTCTTCACTCACGTGGTGTTCCATTCCTTCCGCATCCCGGCGGGCGATCTCCGGGCTGACGCCCAGCACCAGTAAAAAATTCTCGACAAGCTGATGGCGCTCGCGGCTCTCCTGCGCGAGTTTCTCCCCTTCCGGCGTCAGAAAAACACCGCGCCAGGGGATCATTTCAATTAAGCCCACGGAGGCCAGGCGTTTTAACATTTTAGCGACTGTTGGCTGTGAAACCCCCAGCCTGGCGGCCATATCGACCTGGCGCGCTTCACCGACCTCACGGATCAGATCGGAAATGAGTTCAACATAATCATCAATGAGTTCACGCCGGTGCGCTTCACGGACCTGGCGAAAACCTTCGACATGTTCTTCAACATTCACCAGTTGCGTCGTTTTCCTCATTGTCGGATGACCTGCGCGACGGTTCATTGTACTTCCTCAGTGGGGTGACGCTTCCAGCGCCCGGTTTCGAGAGCGCACATTGTAAACCATAGCTCCGCAAGCACAAAAAATTAACGAAATAGCCATAGCTATACAATATAGCCTGTGCTATATCTGTATGTAATGCAGTCACCCTTCACGGATCGAAGGGATCAAAACTCAGGAGGTCTTATGAACGAATTCAAGAGGTGCATGACCGTGTTTACCCACTCTCCCTTTAAAGTGCGCTTAATGCTGTTGAACATGCTGTGCGATATGTTTAACAACAAACCGCACCAGGACGACAAACCTTCCCACTAAGCGGCGTTGCGGTACGCCGCTTCATTTTCCCGTCACAATCTCGCGGTAAACTGGCTTCCAGCCGCCTTATTCCCGATCTTTTTTACGGATTTGCAATCCCCTTCGCAAAACATCTGCGTAGCAACTGTTGATATTATTTAGCGCTCGCACTATCTTCTTGCAGCCCTGCACAATTTGCGGCTCGCTGAAGCGGACCCTCATTCCCTCTCCACGCACTGTCAGGCAGGTTATGACCCTTGACGCCAGGGTGAGCACATGGCGTTTTCATCCATGATAGTGACCTATGAATGTAACCCTGATAGATACCGTTGTGACCCGCAGTCGGGCCTTAAGCCCGTGGACGGGTTTTTACTTTTTGCAGTCATTACTGATTAACTTTGCGCTGGGTTACCCCTTTAGTCTGCTCTATGCGGTGGCGTTCACCTGCGTTCTGCATGTGCTGTGGCGAGCCGCACCGCGCGTGCAAAAAGCGTTAATCGGGATCTGTTCGCTGGTTGCTGCACTCTATTTCCCGTTTGGTCAGGCTTACGGCGCGCCAAACTTTAATACCCTGCTGGCGCTGCACTCTACCAACATGGAAGAGTCGACAGAGATCCTGACAATCTTCCCGTGGTACAGCTACGTGGTCGGGATCTTTATCTTCGCGTTGGGCGTTATCGCCATCCGCCGTCAGTCGGGCGAAAAAAAATCCTGGGGTAAGATCGAAATACTCTGTCTGGTGTTCAGCATTGCCGTGGCCTTTGTCGCCCCTATCCAGAATATTCCCTGGGACGGCAAGCTAAGGCTCATCAATATCGGCTATCCGGTTTTCCGCTTCGTGAAAGACGTCGTTGTGAATAATAAAGAGGTTCTCGACGAACAGGCCCGCATGGCTGAGCTTTCCAATATGAAAGACACCTGGAACGTGCTGGCCGTTAAGCCGAAATATCACACCTATGTGGTGGTGATTGGCGAAAGTGCACGTCGCGATGCAATGGGAGCCTTCGGCGGACACTGGGATAACACACCGTTTGCCAGTTCGGTCAAAGGCACACTGTTTACCGATTATGTCGCGGCCAGCGGCTCGACGCAGAAATCGCTCGGCCTGACGCTTAACCGGGTCGTCGACGGCAAACCTCAGTATCAGGATAATTTTGTCACCCTGGCAAACCGCGCGGGTTATCAGACCTGGTGGTTCTCCAATCAGGGGCAAATTGGCGAATACGATACGGCCATCGCCAGTATCGCCAAACGTGCCGACGAAGTGCAGTTCCTGAAGAACGGCGACTTTGAAGCCGACAAAAACACCAAAGACGAAGCGCTGTTGAAAATGACGGCACAGGTCTTCGCCACGCCGCGCACCCAGCCTCAGCTGATCGTACTGCACCTGATGGGGTCGCACCCGCAGGCCTGCGATCGGACCGGCGGGAAGTACGCGGAGTTTGTGCAGTCCAAAGAGACGTCTTGCTATCTCTACACCATGACGCAAACTGACGACCTGCTGAGCAAACTGTACGATCAGCTACGCAATACGGGCGACAGCTTTTCCATGGTCTATTTCTCGGATCACGGGCTGGCGTTTAAAGAGCGTGGTAAAGAGGTGCAGTACCTGGCGCACGATGACAAGTTCCAGCAGAACTTCCAGGTGCCGTTCATGGTGCTGTCGAGTGATGATAAAACGCATCGCGTTATAAAAGCGCGTCGTTCGGCAAATGATTTCCTGCAGTTCTTCGCGCAGTGGACGGGGATAAAAGCCGAGCAGATAAAAACTGCTTACCCGTTTGTCTCAAACAAGAAAGCTCCCCCAGTGTACGTTACCAACTTCAAGTTACAGAAAGTTGAATATAACCATCTGGGTACGGATATTTTTGATATTAAGAGTAAGTAGCGGTCTGATGGCCCTCAGCCCTGCGGGAGAGGGAAAAAGACAAAAAAAATCCGCCACATTGGGCGGATTTTTTATTAGCTCACCGGAGTGATTAGAAGCGGTAACCTACGCCCGCGATCCAGGTGCCAACGTCAACGTTGCGGATACGGCTCTGCTCATAGGAGAAGTCCAGAGCAACGTCCTGGATTGGGTTGAACTGCAGGCCTGCGCCATAGGAGAAACCGTAGTCGCTGTTGCTTGCAGTGCGGCTTTCGCTCTGGTTTTCAGTCTGCTGGAATTTACCGTAGCCAACACCTACAACACCGTAGATGCTCGCCCAGTCATTCAGACGGTAAGCTGGACCAGCGGTGATACCGTAGTACTGGCCTTTGTTGTATGCGCCGTTTTCAGAACGATCTTTCTCGGTGTAGGTGAAAGAACCGATCACGCCCAGTGGGTTGTTATCCTGCTCGTAGCGATACTTCAGGTTGAAACCGTTAGCTTTGTTCATCACGCCCTGATAGTCGCTCTGAGCGTAACCACCAGTAACAGTAGAAGTAGCAGCTACAGCGGTACCTGCGGAAACAGCCAGTACAGCGGCCAGTGCTGAAAGACATGCAATTTTTTTCATAACCACCTCAAATGTGATCCAAGTAAGTCCGTAAGTTTTAAATATATCAAAAAAATTTGCGAAACTCTTTGTGATTCGTGATGTCTAATGAAATCTTTCCTGTAACAGAACGTTTCCAGCGTCAGCTATCTCTTTCAAATCACATGCAATTTTCACTACTAAATGCGCATAGTGCGCGCTCGCGCCGTTACATTCATCCAGATTATTCCTAATCTATCAGGCGATAAATCCACCAGCGCTTAACCATTTTACGGATTTGACGAGGTTTTTTTTCAACAGCGCCTCAACCGTTGCCGCTTATTTCCTTTACACTGCAACCTTTACCTCATTTGACATAAGCTGACAGGAGAAAGGATGCCTGGGTTATCCCGCACGTCGTCGGTCTGGTTGCCGGTCGCAGTCATACTCATTGCCATGCTGTCCATTCAAAGCGGTGCTTCTCTTGCAAAATCGCTTTTCCCGCTGGTTGGCGCGCCTGGGGTCACCGCCCTGCGTATCGTGCTGGGCACGGCGATACTGGTGGTCATTTTCAAACCCTGGCGTCTGCGCTTCAAAAAGGAGCAGCGTTTACCTCTGCTGTTTTATGGGCTCTCCCTGGGGGCAATGAACTATCTGTTCTACCTCTCTATTCAGACGATACCGCTGGGGATCGCCGTCGCGCTGGAGTTTACCGGCCCGCTGGCGGTGGCGCTTTTCTCCTCGCGACGTGCGGTCGATTTTATCTGGGTCGTGTTAGCCGTTCTGGGATTATGGTTCCTGCTTCCCCTGGGCCAGAGTGTCGCTGAGATTGATCTGACGGGCGCCGCCCTGGCGCTGGGTGCAGGCGCCTGCTGGGCCGTCTATATACTCACGGGCCAGCGTGCAGGAGAAGAGCACGGTCCGGCGACCGTCGCATTGGGGTCACTGATCGCAGCCATCGTCTTTGTGCCTATCGGCATGGCGCAGGCCACCGAAACTATCTGGCAATGGTCCGTCATGCCCATCGGGCTGGCGGTCGCGATTCTCTCTACCGCACTCCCCTATTCTCTGGAGATGATTGCCCTTACGCGTCTGCCGACACGCATATTTGGCACCCTGATGAGCATGGAGCCTGCGCTAGCCGCCATTTCCGGGATGGTGTTTCTCGGCGAAACCCTCACATTGACCCAGACGCTGGCGCTCTGCTCGATTATCGCGGCATCAATGGGCTCGACGCTCACCATGTGCCCTGAACCTAAAGTTGAGAAGATTGATATCAGCTAAGGCCATATATTCTGCATGGCTTCCACACCATGCAGAATAAAGGCCAGAAAGGAAAATGTTATAATTTCTTACACACCTTACGCTATTTTCGAAATATCTCTCTGCATTTACATCCCTATCCGGCAATTAAGATTGATCTGTATCAACTTAAAAATTATCCATTAATTTCAATAAATTAAATTCTCAACCGCTTTCTCACTATTAAACCGATAGGCACAGCCAAACCGCAGACAAAAAATCCGGTGCTATACTTAGTTCCGTAATTACCTGGGACATAAACATCAAGAGGATATGAGATTATGAGTACCGCTAAACTGGTGAAAACGAAAGCGTCTAATCTGCTTTATACCCGTAACGATGTATCGGATAGCGACAAAAAAGCGACCATTGAGCTGCTGAATCGCCAGGTGATCCAGTTCATCGATCTTTCGCTAATCACCAAACAGGCCCACTGGAATATGCGCGGTGCAAACTTTATTGCCGTTCATGAAATGCTGGATGGCTTCCGCACAGCACTGGTTACCCACCTCGATACGATGGCTGAACGTGCCGTTCAGCTAGGCGGCGTGGCGCTGGGTACTACGCAGGTGATCAACAGCAAAACGCCACTGAAGAGTTATCCGCTGGATATCCATACCGTTCAGGATCACCTGAAAGAGCTGGCGGACCGCTACGCGATTGTGGCAAATGACGTGCGCAAAGCGATTGGCGAAGCCAAAGACGAAGATACCGCAGACATTTTCACCGCCGCGTCCCGCGACCTGGATCAGTTCCTGTGGTTTATCGAATCTAACATCGAATAATTTATACGTTTTTTCTATCAAACCCTCGCCCTCCGGTGAGGGTTTTGCACATCTATGGTGCACAGTTTTTGTCTGCACACCTGCAAAAGTGAACGAAATGTAATAATCACTTCACACAACCGTTAACGGAAGATTGTTTTTTCGTCAGAATTTACGCTAAATATCTCCCCGTCAGTTGAGCCAAACGAAGCGCACCAAAACAGTGCTTCACTTTGGTGCAATAAAAGCTCATTGCCCCATTTATTGTGCAATGCATGACATCATCCCCTTTGCAAAACAATAGCTTGTAAAGTTGGCACGATTTTTTCATTGTGCCACCTGTTCTCGCAGGGGATCGCCCCGTGGATATAAAAGGAAATGCTATGAAGTCTGTATTAAAAGTTTCACTGGCTGCACTTACCCTGGCTTTTGCAGTGTCCTCTCAGGCTGCCGACAAACTGGTTGTGGCGACCGACACGGCGTTCGTTCCGTTTGAATTCAAACAGGGTGATAAATACGTTGGTTTTGATGTGGATCTGTGGGCCGCTGTCGCAAAAGAACTCAAACTGGATTACACCCTGAAGCCTATGGATTTCAGCGGCATCATCCCGGCACTGCAAACCAAGAACGTTGATCTGGCGCTGGCCGGCATCACCATTACCGATGAACGTAAAAAAGCGATCGACTTCTCTGACGGCTACTACAAAAGCGGCCTGCTGGTCATGGTCAAAGCCGATAATAACGACGTAAAAAGCGTGAAAGATCTCGACGGCAAAGTGGTGGCAGTGAAGAGCGGCACCGGTTCTGTTGATTACGCGAAAGCAAATATCAAAACCAAAGACCTGCGTCAGTTCCCGAACATCGACAACGCGTATATGGAACTTGGCACCAACCGTGCTGACGCTGTTCTGCACGATACGCCTAACATCCTGTACTTCATCAAAACAGCCGGTAACGGCAAGTTCAAAGCCGTGGGTGAGTCTCTGGAAGCACAGCAGTACGGTATCGCCTTCCCGAAAGGCAGCGACGACCTGCGCACGAAAGTTAACGGCGCGCTGAAAACGCTGAAAGAGAACGGCACCTATAACGAAATCTACAAAAAATGGTTCGGTACCGAGCCTAAATAATAAGACGTAAAAATGACGTTCACTCGGGGGCGACCTTTCGCCCCTGCTATTTTTGAAACACGGTAACAGTAACAGGAAATTATCATGCAGTTTGACTGGAGCGCCATCTGGCCTGCCATTCCTATCTTGCTTGAAGGCGCAAAAATGACCCTGTGGATTTCGGTCCTGGGTCTGGTTGGTGGGTTGATTATCGGTCTTGTCGCCGGTTTCGCTCGCACCTACGGCGGCTGGATCGCAAACCACATCGCACTGGTTTTCATCGAAGTGATCCGCGGCACGCCTATTGTCGTGCAGGTCATGTTCATCTACTTCGCCCTGCCAATGGCGTTCACCGACCTGCGCATCGATCCGTTCAGCGCAGCCGTCGTCACCATTATGATCAACTCAGGCGCCTATATTGCGGAAATCACCCGCGGTGCGGTGCTGTCGATTCATAAAGGTTTCAGTGAAGCCGGTCTGGCGTTAGGTCTTTCTCGTCGCGAAACGATCCGCCACGTTATTCTGCCGCTGGCGCTGCGCCGCATGCTGCCACCGCTCGGTAACCAGTGGATCATCAGCATCAAAGATACGTCGCTGTTCATCGTTATCGGCGTGGCCGAGTTGACCCGTCAGGGTCAGGAGATCATTGCTGGCAACTTCCGCGCGCTGGAAATCTGGAGTGCGGTAGCCGTTGTCTACCTGATCATTACTCTGGTTCTGAGCTTCGTTCTGCGTCGTCTTGAAAGAAGGATGAAAATCCTGTGATTGAATTTAAAAACGTTTCCAAGCACTTTGGCCCAACCCAGGTGCTACACAATATCGATCTGAACATTAAACAGGGTGAAGTGGTGGTGATTATTGGGCCATCCGGCTCCGGTAAATCCACCCTGCTGCGCTGCATCAACAAGCTGGAAGAGATCACCAGCGGCGATCTGATCGTCGACGGCCTGAAGGTGAACGACCCGAAAGTGGATGACCGTCTGATTCGCCAGGAAGCGGGCATGGTGTTCCAGCAGTTCTACCTGTTCCCGCACCTGACGGCGCTGGAAAACGTGATGTTTGGCCCACTGCGCGTGCGCGGAGCCAGCAAAGCGGCGGCGGAAGCCCTGGCAAAAGATCTGCTGGCAAAAGTTGGTCTGGCAGAACGTGCGCACCACTACCCTTCCGAGCTGTCCGGTGGTCAACAGCAGCGTGTGGCGATTGCCCGCGCCCTGGCGGTCAAACCGAAAATGATGCTGTTTGATGAACCTACGTCCGCACTCGACCCGGAGCTGCGTCACGAGGTGCTGAAAGTCATGCAGGATCTGGCAGAAGAAGGGATGACGATGGTGATCGTGACCCACGAAATCGGCTTTGCTGAGAAAGTGGCGTCCCGCCTGATCTTTATTGATAAAGGCCGTATCGCGGAAGACGGTAACCCGCAGGAGCTGATTGCGAACCCGCCGAGCCAGCGTTTGCAGGAGTTCCTGCAGCACGTCTCCTGATCGTTAGCTTCTCACATAAGCCGGGCATGCCCGGCTTTTTTACGCCAGATTGTTCCCAAAAATCCTCCTCCTCGCCTCGACTTCTATACTTATCATTTTGTTCGACATTTTCACCGGAGGACGCCGTGCCGTGGATCCTGTTGCTGTTGATTAGCCTGTTTAGTGCGCCATCGTTCGCCGTCGCGATCCCCGGTGTGACCACCGGAACAACCGCCAGCCAGCAAAGTACGCCGCCGCCGGAGCCGGATGTTAAACAAAAAAAAGCGGCCTATAGTGCGCTGGCCGACGTCCTTGAAAACGACACGTCCCGACAGGAACTCATAGGTCAGCTGCGCAAAGCCGCCGCCACGCCGCCTCAGGAGTCGGTGCCAACCCTCACCCCTTTGCAGGTGGAGGAGCAAAAAACGGTGCTGGAAAACGTCACCGACGTGAGCCGCCACTACGGGGAAGCGCTCTCCTCGCGCTTCGCTCAGCTTTACCGCAACCTGATCGGCTCGCCGCATAAGGCATTTAACCCGCAAACGTTTACCGCCGCCGCCACGCAGTTCCTGATGCTGGCGGGTG
This sequence comes from Enterobacter sp. ECC-019, assembly GCF_043974075.1. Taxonomy (NCBI): domain Bacteria; kingdom Pseudomonadati; phylum Pseudomonadota; class Gammaproteobacteria; order Enterobacterales; family Enterobacteriaceae; genus Enterobacter; species Enterobacter sp. ECC-019. The sequence goes on along the minus strand of NZ_CP143759.1, from coordinate 2,081,416 downwards.
CGGTATTTCTTTTTTACTGGCTGGTGCGCCTGTGCGCGTGGCCGCTGTACCGCAAAATGGGGCAATGGGGACGCAGGAAGAATCAGCAGAAAAGCAGCTGGCTGCACCTGCCGTTGATGATCGCCTCAGCGTTTATCATCGATTTACTGCTGCTGGCGTTGACGCTGTTTTTAGGCCAGATGCTGGCCGACAGGCTGAATGCAGGCAACAAAACCATCGCCTTCCAGCAGTCGCTTTTCCTGAATGCCTTTGCCCTGATTGAGTTCTTCAAGGCGCTGCTGCGGCTACTCTTTTGTCCGCACGTCCCGGAGCTGCGTCCTTTCTCTATTCGGGATGCGAGCGCGAAGTATTGGGCGCTGCGTCTGAGCGTGCTCAGCGGATTGATTGGCTACGGCCTGCTGGTTGCCGTGCCGATCATCTCCAACCAGGTGAACGTCCAGTTCGGGGCGCTGGCAAACGTGCTGATCATGATCTGCATTACCGTCTGGTCGCTGTACCTTATCTTCCACAATAAAAAAACAATTACCCAAAGCCTGCTGAATCTGGCCGATCGCTCCCTCTCGTTCTTTAGCCTCTTTATTCGCGCGTTCGCCCTGGTGTGGCACTGGCTGGCAAGCGCTTACTTCATCGTACTGTGCTTCTTCTCGCTGTTTGATCCGGGCAATAGCCTGAAATTTATGATGGGGGCGACGTTCAAAAGCCTGGCCATTATCGGCATCGCGGCATTCGTGTCGGGGCTGCTGTCGCGCTGGATCTCGAAAACCATCACCCTGTCGCCGCAGGTCCAGCGTAGTTACCCGGAACTGCAAAAGCGGGTAAACGGCTGGATGTCGGTATCGCTCAAAGTGGCGCGCATTCTCACCGTCTGCGTGGCGATTATGCTGCTCCTGAATGCGTGGAGCCTTTTTGATTTCTGGAACTGGCTGCACAACGGTGCGGGTGAAAAAACGGTTGATATCCTGATTCGCATCGCGCTGATCCTGTTCTTCTCCGCCGTCGGCTGGACGCTGCTGGCGAGCCTTATTGAGAACCGTCTGGTCTCGGATATTCACGGCAGGCCCCTGCCCAGCGCGCGGGCAAGAACGCTGTTAACCCTGTTCCGCAACGCGCTGGCGGTGATTATCAGCACCATCACCATCATGATCGTGCTGTCGGAAATCGGCGTGAATATCGCCCCGCTGCTGGCGGGTGCCGGTGCCCTGGGGCTGGCCATCTCCTTTGGTTCGCAAACGCTGGTGAAGGATATTATTACCGGCATCTTTATTCAGTTTGAGAACGGGATGAACACGGGGGATCTGGTGACTATCGGGCCGTTAACCGGCACCGTGGAGAGGATGTCCATCCGTTCGGTTGGCGTGCGTCAGGACACCGGGGCGTACCACATCATTCCCTGGTCTTCGATCACCACCTTCGCCAACTTTGTGCGCGGCATTGGTTCCGTTGTGGCGAACTACGATGTGGATCGCCACGAGGATGCGGACAAAGCAAAGCAGGCGCTGCGCGCTGCGGTAGAAGAACTGATGGAGATGGAGGATATTCGCGGGCTGGTGATCGGAGAGCCGTCATTTGCCGGCATCGTCGGGCTGACGAACACGGCATTTACCCTGCGCGTGTCGTTCACCACCCAGCCGCTGAAGCAGTGGACGGTGCGCTTTGCGCTCGACAGCATGGTGAAGAAACACTTTGATCTGGCGAACGTGCGGATGCCCGTGCAGACCTATCAGGTATTGCCGCCGCCCGCATCGCCGCTCCCTCCGCAGGAGCCGACGCTGTAACCGAGCCGGGTGGCGGCTTCGCCTTACCCGGCCTACGACGGAGTGCTATTTGCGACGCTTGTTGTTGTCCATAAACGACCATGCGATAAAGCGGCTCTGTTTCTGGCCCTGCGCCATCTCTTTTTTCACCACTTTTACGGCGCCCGCTTCGGTCAGCGCGCGATAGAGCGGTGGCAGGTTATCCCCCCGGGAAACCAGCGTCGTGAACCACTTCACCTGACGGCCAAACTGTTTGCTTTCCGCAATCATGCGCAGGATAAACGCCACTTCGCCCCCTTCACACCAGAGCTCCTGCTGCTGACCACCGAAGTTCAGCGCGGCGTCTTCAGCCTGGCCCAGGTTACGGCGCTTGCGCTCGCTGCCCGCACGGGCTGATGCCGCCGAATCATGGAACGGCGGATTGCACATCGTGGCGTCATAGCTTTCGTTTTTGTGAATAATGCCGTTGAAGATCGACGCCGCGTCTTTCTGACGACGCAGGCGAATGGCGCGGCTTAATCCCGGGTTAGCGCTGATAATCGCCTGGGCACTCGCAAAGGCCTCGTCACCGATTTCGCTACCGGTAAAGCGCCACTGATATTCATGCGCGCCGATCAGCGGGTAAATCAGGTTCGCCCCGGTGCCAATATCCAGAATGGTGGCCTGCTGCGGAACGACACCCTCATTGCCTTCGGCAAGAAGGTCGGCAAGGTGATGAACGTAATCAGCGCGACCCGGCACAGGTGGACAGAGAAAGCCTTCCGGAATATCCCAGTGAGCCACACCGTAAAAATGCGCCAGCAGGGCTTTGTTCAGCATTTTAACCGCCTGCGGGTCAGCAAAGTTGACCGAGGGTTCACCCGCTGGGGTCTGAACAAGATACTCCTGCAGCGGCGGGCAGCTCAGGCACAACGCGTTCATGTCGTAGCGGCTGCGGTGGCGATTTCGCGGGTGCAATCCCGGCTTTTGGGCAGTCATGGCATTCTCCTTTAAACAGCGGCGTAAGATACCCTTTGCAGGCCCCACGGTAAATCTTTCTCTGCGACGCTCAAAAATTCGCCATAAATCAAATACCTTTATGTCTATGATCCGTCAGCGAATTGTCAATTTACATCGTTCAAAAAATAAGCAGATCATCATCAAATATTTGCGCTAAGTCACACTCGTCAGGCTTCTAAACTTAAAGGGAATCACCTGATGTTTCCTCATGAGGATGTGATTATGAAAAAGTACCTGACCCTTGCTGTTATCGCAGCCGCCCTGGCGACCGCGTCCTTCTCTGCCATGGCCGTTCAGTCACTGACCCAGAATACCGATACGAGCCAGCTACGTCCTGCTGGCACCGTTTCGGTAAGCCGTGCCAGTAACCTTGACGATCTACAGGCTAAGCTCGCCGAAAAAGCCCGTCAGGAAGGTGCAAAAGGATTCGTGGTGAACTCCGCTGGCGGAGATAACCATATGTACGGCACTGCGACCATCTATAAATAACTGTCTCTTCTGCAAGACTGCATCTGCCCAACGGGTGCAGTTCTCTTCTCCCTTCGCCTTGATTGTTCATTTTTTAACCCCATAGTAAACGTATGGCCTAAACCGATTTCAGGAGGATGCTATGGCTTCCGGCTGGGCAAATGACGACGCTGTTAACGAACAGATCAACAGTACTATTGAAGATGCGGTTGCGCGTGCCCGCGGTGAAATTCCGCACGGCGAAAGCTTAACTGAATGCGAAGAATGTGGAGACCCCATTCCGGAGGCGCGCCGAAAAGCCATTCCCGGAGTGCGGCTTTGCATTACGTGCCAACAGCATAAAGATTCAAAAAATGCTTCACACTCGGGATATAATCGCAGAGGTTCGAAAGACAGCCAGTTACGTTGACTTTGCTTTACCAAAACTAACCGGGCACGCGCCTTCCTTTACGCTCACGATTTTTAGCCAGACGCGTAGCAAAACGTGCCCTTCATATCGCTTCTGTAAAGCGCATCCGCAAGAAGTGTAAAGCGGTGTTGTGAATTTATTAATATTCAATAAGTTATTTGTCATTCAATTTTTTTGAGAAACCACGTCAATTCTCTTCGATTTTATCACTCGCGAAAAACCGTGATACTTATCACATCGACGGAACATCGTCCCCTTAACAGAAACACCTGCGAGAGATTAATTATGAAAACCATCAAATATGCTGTAGCTGCTGTTGCCCTGTCCGCTCTGTCCTTCGGCGCTTTCGCTGTGGAGCCTGTCTCTTCGACTCAGGCACAGAACATGAACAAAGTCGGTGTGGTCAGTGCTGATGGCGCAACCACCCTTGACGGCCTGGAAGCCAAACTGGCTGAGAAAGCCGCTTCTGCCGGTGCTAGCGGATACACCATTACCTCCGCTAACGGCAATAACAAGCTGAGCGGTACTGCGGTTATCTACAAATAATCGACTGAATAAATGTTGTACCCTCGCCATACCCTCTGGTGAGCTGCTCCACCCTCATTGACCCTGTTGTTGTTACCCTTGCTTGCCCGTCCGCCACTGGACGGGCTTTTTTTTGCCTAAAATGCCTGCGCCACACGTTCAAGCCCGGCCTGGAGGGATTCCACTTCTCCGGTTGCCAGCAAACAGCAGGCCATCTGCAACTTGATCGAATGTGGAACAGGTACATTTCCGGCAAGGCACTGCTCAATCCAGTGGGCTGTAGTATGGGGGTCTTTTGCCTCAGGCAATATCACACCGGTATTCTCTTCCCCGCGTTCCAGAATGGCGCGCGTACCTGCAGAATCGATCAGCATCACCTGCGGGCAGCGCTGGGGGTTCGCATAAACCTCACCTTCCGTGCCGTGCATCAGCAACGCCCTTCCGCCAATAGCCTCAAAGAACTGCCCCACTCGCGCCACGTATTCCGGATGCGAAACGCTGGAAAGACGCAGGGCGGCATCTTCGCCAAACGGCGTGGCCAGTTTCGCCAGGGTGTGCGCGCTGTTACGCACGCCCATGCGCCAGCGCATATCGAGCTGCTTTTCCAGCGGCGGGCAGAGTGTGCCGACCGGGATATACACAGGTTGATGGCCATCCAGCTTCGCCTGCGCCTGACCGGCATGACGCGTTGGCTCAATGCCCAGCATCCCGAAAATGGTTTCCGTCAGCACGCGGGTGGGATCTTCGCTTACGCCGTGCACCACCACCGGGAACCCCAACTTGTGTAATAAGATAGCGAGCAACGGGGTTAAGTTTGCCTGCTTGCGCGCGCCGTTATAGCTTGGGATCACGATCGGCATGGGCTTTGCCACGGGCGGCATTAAGCGCAACGTTTGCGCCTGCATGGCTTCATAGAACCCGCGCATCTCCGCCTCACCTTCCCCTTTGATACGCAGCGCGATCAGAATGCCCCCCATTTCCAGATCGGGTACGTCACCCTCAAGCATCCTGGTATAAAGTGCACGCGCAGTTTCATGGTCCAGATCGCGGGCATGATTTTTCCCGCGCCCTACCTCTTTGATAATTTTGCGGTAATCCACGACTTCTCTCCTGACATCATCATCTTGTTAACAATATAGCCCTGATGATTGCCTGGCCGTTAGTGTTTTATCCCCTAACCCAACGCGCTGTTTTAATGAAAAAAAATAAACACAAGCAATTTTTCAATTATTTGTGATTTCTATAGAAGATTCTTGGTCATACATTTTTTGATTAAATAACCAGCGGAAAGTCATTAAGGGTCAACGGTGAAAACGTCCAGGCAACGTTCGCACCAGTCACATACCAGGATTTACTATGAACAAGGTTGCTTTAGGTTTATTCATCGCCGCAGCGGTGGGATGTTCTGCATCCGCAATTGCGGCAACAAACGGTGAAGGTCAGATCAACTTCACTGGGGAAATTATTGATTCAGCGTGTCAGGTGGTTAATGGGTTAAGCAACCCGTTAAACGTTCAGTTAGGCAAAGTCTCTAAAACGGTATTTACCGGTGCAGGCTCTACCAGCACGTTAACGAAGTTCGATATTCAGTTAAAAGACTGTCCGGAAACCGTTACCTCCGCCGCGATTAACTTCGGTGGAACGCCGGATGCGAATAACAACGCTACGCTGGCATTAACGCCGGATGTGGATGCGGCAACGGGTGTCGCCATCCAGTTGGTTGACGCGTCTGAGCAACCGGTGAGTCTTTACACCCCTTCTCAGCAATATCCGTTGGCCTCCGGTACGGCGGTTAACGACCTGATATTCGGTGCACGTTATATTCAAACCGGGGCCGCAATTACCGCTGGTCCGGCTAACTCCGTTTCGACCTTCACCGTTATCTATAACTGATATTATCAATCCTGAGATATTAACGCGTTTATACGCGTTAATATCTCTTCTATTATTGAGAAATATTTATGCGCCACGGTTATTTACTGAGCACGCTTTTACTGGCGGCCGCCAGTGCACATGCAGGTGTCATTATTAATGGCACACGTCTGGTCTACCAGGGAGATAAAAAGGAATCGTCTCTTGGTCTTTCAAACCCGGATGCAACGGATTATCTGGTACAGTCCTGGGTCGACTCTGGCGGTAAAAACCTGGCCAAAGCCCCTTTCCTGATCACCCCCCCGCTTTTTCGCCTTGATGCGAAAGAGGATAACGTTCTGCGCGTGGTGCGCACCGGCGGTAATTTACCGGAAGATCGTGAATCCTTGTACTGGCTGAATATTAAAGCCATCCCTTCGTCTAGGCACGTTGACGGGATGAATACCCTGCAAATTGCCATTAATACGCGCATTAAATTGTTGTACCGCCCATCGGCGGTTAAAGGCAAACCGGAAGATGTCGCCAATAAACTTGAGTGGCATCGCGAGGGTAACGATCTGGTCGTTAATAACCCGACGCCTTTCTATATGAATTTCCAGAAGGTGACGCTGAACGGCCACAAACTGGATAAAGCCACGTGGGCAATTCCGAAAACGGAAACGCATTTTGCCTTACCTGGCAACGTCAGCGGTTCAACCGTCGCGTATTCCATTATTACGGATTACGGCAGCATCAGCCAGACCTGGTCGAAATCAGTCCACTAATATCACACCCAGACAATTACGATAATCATGTACAGCCATAAAAAGCCGCTCACCTGCCGAATTTCATCCCTGCTGGTCATTCTCTGTGGCCTGGCACTGGCGATCTTTGCGCAGCAGGTTATGGCTGATGATTATTTTAACCCGGCGCTGCTGGATATTGATAATCCGCAGCAGGGTAAGACCGACCTGTCGGTTTACGAAAAAGGGCCAGGGCAGGCACCGGGTAAATATCAGGTCGCCATCTTTATCAACAATAATAAAATTGATACCCGCGACGTCACGTTCACATTGCAAAAAGATTCACACGGCAACAGTTCACTTCAGCCCTGCTTTAGCCTGAGCGATTTAAAAAGCCTGGGTATCAAAACCCGAAAATATCCGGCGCTGATGGCAAAAGGTCAGTGCGCTGATTTAACCGCCATCCCGGCAGCCTCCGCGTGGTTTCACGTTCGCAACCAGCAGCTGCTGCTCAGTATTCCTCAACTTGCCCTGGGCCAGGTTCCACGCGGCTATATCGACCCGAAAGAATTCGACGAGGGGATCACCGCAGGCATTCTTAACTACAGCGCGACCGCCAGCCAGAGCCATGCGCGTCAGCCGGGCGAGGAGAATAACAGCAGCCAGTACGTTAACCTGCGTCCCGGTTTTAACGTCGGTGCCTGGCGCGTACGCAACTACTCCACGTGGAATCGCAGCACCCAGGGCAAGGAAGAGCAGCAAAAATTCTCCTCCGTTTATACCTATGCCCAGCGCGATATCGTGGCGATGAAGAGCGACCTCACCGTTGGGCAAAGCTCTTCGCCTTCTGATGTTTTTGACAGCGTGCCCTACACCGGCGTGGAGCTGAAATCCGACAGCGACATGCTGCCGGACAGCGAGAAAGGCTATGCGCCGATCATCCGCGGCACCGCACACAGCAATGCGCTGGTGATGGTTCGCCAGAACGGCTACGTCATTTATCAGAATACAGTCGCCCCCGGCGCGTTTGAAATAAACGATCTCTACCCTACCGGCAGCAGCGGCGATCTGCAGGTCACCGTAAAAGAGACCGACGGCAGTGAAAGCCATTTCGTGGTGCCGTATGCCTCCGTACCGGTACTGCAGCGCGAAAAAAACCTGCGCTACAGCGTGACCGCCGGGCGGTACCGTTCTTACGACAAAGACGTCGAGAAGACGCCGTTTGCCCAGGGCAGCGCGATTTACGGCCTGCCCTTTGGTTTTACCGCTTACGGCGGCATACAGCAGAGCAGCCACTATCAGTCCCAGGCGCTCGGCGCTGGGAAAAACATGGGCGATTTAGGGGCATTCTCCATCGACGTCACCCGCGCGAAAGCCCTGCTGAAAAATCAGCAGGCCAGCAAGGGTCAGTCCTGGCGCGTGCGCTACAGCAAAGATTTTGCCGGTTCAGGCACCAACTTCTCGCTCGCGGGCTATCGCTACAACAGTAAAGGGTTTTACACCCTGGAAGACACCATGGAGTCATATACCCGCTCTGACGACTGGTCTGCCCCCCAGCAGCGCCGCGCCCGAACCGAGGCCACCATCGACCAGACGCTGCCTGAAGGCTGGGGGTCCGTCACCCTGAGCATGGTGAAAGAGACTTACTGGAGCCAGAACCAGGACATGACCTCCATGAGCGTCAGCTACAACAACAGCTGGCACGGGGTGAGCTACAGCCTGAGCTACAGCATGAACAAGAACACCCAGGACAGCGATGAGAACGGCGACGAAGTGACGAACGATAACCAGTTCTCGCTGAGTGTCTCCGTTCCGCTGGACCACTGGATGCATAACACCTGGGCCACCTACAACCTGAACAATACCAAAGACGGTACCACACAAAATATCGGCCTGAACGGCACGGCGTTGAAGGAAGACAACCTGAACTGGAATATCCAGCAGGGGCTGAGCAGTACCGGCAGCGGTAACTCGACCAGCATGAACGCCGATTACAAAGCGACCTATGGCGAAGTGAGCGCAGGTGTCAGTCAGGATAAATATCAACAGACCGTCAACGTCGGTTTGCAGGGCGGCGTGGTTGCCCATGCGAACGGCATCACCCTGAGCCAGCCGCTCGGTGAGACCATCGCGCTGGTGAAGGCGCCGGGAACGCACGGGACGCATATCACCAACCAGACGGGCGTTGAGACCGATTTCCGCGGCTACACCGTCGTACCGTTTGTTACCGCGTATCGCCATAACACCATTGCGCTGGACACCGAAACGCTGCCGGATGATGCCGACGTGACGCACGCGGCGCAGGTAGTGACCCCTACACGAGGCGCCGTAGTTCGCGCCAGCTTTACTACCCGTGTGGGCAATCGCGTGCTGATGACGCTCATGCACAACGGTAAACCGCTGCCCTTCGGCGCAACGGTGACCACTGAGGATAAGGACAGCGAATTTATCGTTGGCTCAGATGGCCAAACGTACCTCTCCGGCCTTCCCGCACGCGGAAAACTCTCCGTAGCGTGGGGTGAAAATGCCAGTGAACAATGCATCGTGCAGTACGCGCTGGCTGAAGAGACAGATAAATCCGGCATTATTACCACTGCCGCAACATGTCAGTAATGTACTGGCTGAGACGAAAGATGATGCAAATCGTTAAACAGAGTTTTTTATTGTTAGTGCTGGGAATATCCGCATTATTCATGCCGCACGCGAAAGCGTCATGCACGTCACCGGATATGCCAAAGATGATTGATGTGGCCTCCATCTCTGTTCCCACCTCGCTGGCCGTTGGCGCGACCATTCCGGGTTCAGAGCAGACGGTACACATTGCCGGAAATTGCTCCAGTACCTACAGCCCGGGGATGGAAATAGTGGCCTGCTATTATGGTTCCGGTTCAGAAATATCGGGCCTGCCGGGCGTATACGAATCTGGTGTCGCCGGGATTGGTATCGCCCTGATGAACGATCAGGGGCAACGCATCCAGGGGGCCGGTGGCGTCCACTGTGATTCCCGGAATACGCCAGTGGGGTATCTTTCGTCAGACGGGCAGCTCTCGTTCAACTTTGACGTGACTCTGGCGCTGGTGAAAACCAGCTCTACGGTGTCCTCTGGCTCACTTTCTCAGGCTCAGACGGAGTTCGGGCTTGGCGTTTACAATCACGAAGGAATAGGCAGTCCGAACACCATTTCCTATTCAGGAAATATCACGTTTAACGAAGTCACCTGCTCCGTTTCTCCAAAAAGCCTCACCGTGACGCTGGGCAATTTCCCTGTCAGCGACTTCACCGGGACAGGAACCCTGACGTCGCCTCAGACGTTCGACGTTACCGTTAACTGCAATGACACCGTGCAGCCTCAAGTGATGATCACCAGTGCAAACGGCTATGAAACGGATTTCCCTGGCGTCGTAAAACTGACTCAGGAGAGTGGCGTGGCAACCGGCGTGGGAGTGCGCATGATGTTCGACGGGGAAATTGCCAACTTTGATACTTACAAGAATACGGCGGCAGTTGCGCAAGCGAACGTTCCTCTGGCGATCCCGTTTGAAGTCGCCTACCAGCAAACGGCAGCCAGCGTCACTCCCGGCACGGCAAACAGCATTGCCACGATTACGTTGGGATATAAATGAAAAAAATCACCTTACTCCTACTGGCAGGCTTTATCGTGCAGACGCATGCTGATGAGATCGAGATCCAGATGAGAGGCAATATCATCGCCAATACCTGCTCCGTTGACAGCGCCAGCCAGGATCTGTTGGTTGACCTGGGGCAAGCCGCCTCAAGTGATTTTAAGGATGTGGGGGATACCGGGGAGTGGAAGAATTTCGATCTGACGCTGTCCAAATGCCCGTCCACTACCACGCTCGCCACCGCGACCTTTAACGGTCAGGCAGACAGCGCGCACCCGACAAAATTTGCCAGTACGGGCAGCGCTGGCGGGCTGGCGCTGGAGCTGGCAGACCGCCTGGATCGCATTACGATTGCCCCACAGGCAAGCTTCAGTGCCCTGGTCAATCAAAGCGATCATACCGTCGACTTCCCTATGTCGGCACGCTATTACGCCACCTCAATGCCGGTCACCGCAGGCACATTCAACAGCGTGGTGCAGGTGACCTTCACTTACCAGTAGGACCGCGCCCCTTAGCACGAATGCTTTTTTTACGCCCGGTGGCAAGCGTAGCCGGGCGTTTTTTTACCTCCGGCACTTCAGGTTGTTCGATCGGGAAGATCGGCAGCGCGTTGAGCAGCCGTTGGCCATAATTTTTGGTGAGCAGACGTTTGTCATAAATCACTACCTCACCCCAGCAGCTGTGGCTACGAATCAGACGCCCGACCTGCTGAATCAGGTTAAACGACGCCGCAGGTAAACTCTGCACCTCAAACGGATAGCGGTTGAGGCTTTTCAGCCACTCCCCTTCGGTGATCACTACCGGGCTGTCGATGGGCGGAAAGGCAATTTTATGGATGTGCACCTGCGTCAGATAGTCCCCTTTCAGATCCAGACCTTCGGCAAACGACTGCAGCCCCACCAGCACGCTGCGCTCGCCGCTATCAATGCGCTTGCGGTGGGTTTCCACCAGCCGGTAGCGAGGCTGATCGCCCTGTACCAGCAGAAGCAGACGCAAATCGGTGACGTGCTCCAGGAAGCGCTGCATGGCGCGCCCGCTGGCAAACAGCACCAGCATACCGGGGTACTTTTTACTCTCGACCTGTTCGCGGAAATAGGCCGCCATCTCCGCAATGTGCTGCTCTTCGTTGTCGATAAGCGGCTCGAAATTCATGCGCGGAATAACCAGCTTGCCCTGCTCGCAGTGGTTAAACGGCGAGTCCAGCGCCACAAAACGGTCGCCCGCTTTCTCTTTTAGCCCGCTCATCTCCTGCAGCCTTGCGAAACTGTTCAGGGAGCGCAGCGTGGCAGAGGTGACCACCACGTGCGGCACGCTGCGCCAGATCAGCTTTTCCAGCTGATCGGCCACGCGGATGCCCACGCAGTGGAAAAAGAGGTGAACCTGCCCGTCGCGCACGTCGCGGGTGGCCCATTTGGTGACCGGCGCGCCGGACGCCTGCGCCATCGAGGCCAGCCGCCAGAGCTTGCTCTGCGCTTCGAACATCCCCAGCGCGCGGTTCATCTGCAGCAGAATGCGGTGCAGACGCACCACATCATGCGAGCCGGTTTTCTCGCTCAGATCGTTTAAGAACATTTCCGCCAGCCCGCGCAGCTTTTCCAGATGCTTCGCCAGCTGCTGGCAGATCTCCATCACCTCTTCCGGTAGCTCTCCCATCGCAAAGCGGTGTTCAGCTTCCTGGGTTGCCGGAAGATAAAGATTCAAAATAGTGTTGAGCGATGAGATCAGGCCGTAGACCTCTTCGCAGTGGTCGCTCAGCCGCTCGGGCACCGCCAGCGGCGGCGTGGTTTTCGGGCGGAACTGCTCCATGCAGGTCGCCACCAGCTTGCAGAAGAGATCCAGCTGCAGGCGGAACCACGGGGCGGTAATTTCGGCGCTCATCTCCAGCGCATCCCGCGCCACGTCCGGCAGATGATGGCCCTCATCAAGCACCAGCAGCAGGTTTTTAGGCTCCGGCAGCACCGCTTCGCTCTCGAGCGCGGCCATCACCAGCGCGTGGTTAGCCACAACCACTTCCGCCTCCTGAATTTCGCGCCGGGCGACAAAGAACGGGCACTCGCGGTAGTAGTGACAGTTGCGGTTCAGGCAGCTGGCTTTGTCGGTGCTGAGCCTGCGCCACAGGTAGTCGCTGATGGCCTGGCTGGTGTGATCCCGCAGGCCGTCCCACTTATAGCCGTCGAGCTCGGCTTTAAGTTTTGCACACTGCTCCTGCTCGGCCTTATTGTTTGGCGTCAGCTCGTCATCCAGAAACGCGAGCAGGTCCTGCTGATTCGGCTCGCTGCTGGCAAGCGCTGCCAGGTTACGCGGACACACGTAACGCCCGCGCCCAAAGGCTGCCGTAAACCGCAGGTCGGGGATGATTTTGCGCAGCAGCGGTAAATCTTTGCTGAAGATCTGATCCTGCAGCGCCACGTTGGCGGTGCTGACCACCAGCGTTTTGTCCTCTTCCCGCGCAATCGCGATGCCGGGAATGAGATACGACAAGGTTTTCCCGACGCCGGTCGGCGCTTCAATCGCCAGATGTCGCCCGTCGTCCCCGGCGAGCGTTTTTGCCACGTCGGCAATCATCTGCCGCTGCGGCGCTCGGGGGATAAAGTCGGGGATCTGCTGCTGTAGCGCCTTGTACCATGCGCCAATTTGCGCTTTGAGCGCAGCGGTTAAAGCCATTGGAAAACCTGAAATACTGTATAAACAGCCACTATTGTGGCACTTTCTCTTCGCTGCCGCAAAAAGAAAAGCCCGGCTTTACGACCGGGCTTCCAGATTACTGCGGGTTAGCAGGTTTACGCGGGCGGCGTCGACGCTGACCTTCCCCTGCCGGTTTCCCTTCGCCGCTGCGCCATGGGCTTTCACCCGCCGGTTTGCTGTCGTTGGTGCGACGCGGCGGTTTGCCGGATGATTTCGGCGCGCCGCCTTCGGCACGACGCGGCTGCTGACCGCGACCGCCGCCGCCCTGACCGCGTCCACCGCCGCCCTGACGACCGTTCTGAATCGGCTCGGCTTTGATCGACGGATCCACTTCGTAACCCGGGGTTTCGATGCGCGGGATCTCTTTCTTCAGCAGACGCTCGATGTCACGCAGCAGCTTGTGCTCGTCCACGCAGACCAGAGAAAGCGCTTCACCGGTTGCCGCCGCGCGGCCGGTACGACCGATACGGTGAACGTAATCTTCCGGCACGTTTGGCAGCTCGTAGTTCACCACGTGCGGCAGCTCTTCAATGTCGAGGCCACGGGCGGCGATGTCGGTCGCCACCAGCACGCGGATGTCGCCGGATTTGAAATCCGCCAACGCACGGGTACGCGCGCCCTGGCTCTTATTGCCGTGGATCGCCGCGCTGCGGATGCCGTCTTTATTCAGCTGTTCCGCCAGGTGGTTGGCGCCGTGCTTGGTGCGGGTAAAGACCAGTACCTGCTGCCAGTTACCCTGACCGATCATCTGGGAGAGCAGTTCCCGCTTGCGCTTTTTATCAACAAAGTGAACGTGCTGGGTCACCTGCTCGGAGGCGGTGTTGCGACGCGCCACTTCCACTTCCAGCGGGTTATGCAGCAGCTTTTCCGCCAGCGCCTTGATCTCGTCGGAGAAGGTCGCGGAGAAAAGCAGGTTCTGACGACGTGCAGGCAGCTTCGCCAGCACGCGGCGAATATCGTGAATAAAGCCCATGTCGAGCATGCGGTCGGCTTCGTCCAGCACCAGAATTTCAACCTGGTCCAGCTTAACCGCGTTCTGATGCTCCAGATCCAGCAGGCGACCTGGGGTAGCAACCAAAACGTCAACGCCGCTGCGCAGCTTCATCATCTGCGGGTTGATGCTGACGCCACCGAAAACCACCAGCGAGCGAATGTTGAGATAGCGGCTATAGTCACGCACGTTCTCACCAATCTGCGCCGCCAGCTCGCGGGTTGGGGTCAGGATCAGGGCACGAACCGGACGACGGCCTTTGGCGTGCTGCTGGTTTTTTACCAGCAGCTCTAACAGCGGCAGCGTAAAGCCCGCGGTTTTACCGGTACCGGTCTGGGCGCTGGCCATCAGGTCACGGCCCTGCAGGACGGCAGGAATAGCCTGCTGCTGGATTGGGGTTGGCTCAACGTAGCCCTGTTCTGCGATCGCGCGCAGAATTTCCGGGTTCAGGCCAAGGGAATCAAAAGACATAAAAACTCCGAACCGCCCCGACCATCACAGGTGTAGTTTTCAGGGAGATATAACGAATAGGGGAGGACAAAAACCACAATGTCGCGAAGGAGCGGAGTGTAGCAGCTTTTGTGACGTGGCGCATAAAATATCCCTCAGCATTCCCTCGACGTTAGCGAGAATCAGGCATAATCTTAATCAATCGATTGATTAACTCTTAATGCCGCCATGAATACGACACCCACAACAACCAAAGGTGAACAGGCCAAAAATCAGCTTATCGCCGCCGCGCTGGCGCAGTTTGGTGAGTACGGGCTGCATGCAACCACGCGCGATATTGCCGCGCTGGCCGGGCAGAACATTGCGGCTATTACCTACTATTTTGGCTCAAAAGAGGATTTATACCTCGCCTGCGCCGAGTGGATCGCCGATTTTATCGGCACGCAGTTTCACCCGCACGTTGAGGAAGCCACCGCGCTGCTCGGCCAGCCGTCGCCCGATCGCACCGCCGTTCGCCAGCTTATTCTCAATGCCTGCCACGATATGATCCGCCTGCTGACGCACGACGATACGCTTAACCTGAGCAAGTTTATCTCCCGCGAGCAGCTCTCCCCCACTGCCGCCTACCAGCGGGTACACGATCGGGTGATTGACCCGATGCATACCCACCTGACCCGGCTGATCGCCGCCTATACCGGGCGGGATGCCAGTGATACCGAGACAGTTTTGCATACCCACGCCCTGCTGGGTGAAATTCTTGCCTTCCGTCTGGGCAGGGAAACCATCCTGTTACGCACCGGCTGGACACAATTTGATGAGGATAAAGCCGCGCAGATTAGCCAGGTCATCGCCTGTCATCTCGATCTGATCCTGCAAGGCTTAACGCAAAGGAGCCTGAAGTCATGAAAAAACCTGTCGCCATCGTTCTGGTGGTTGTTGTTTTGCTTGCCGCCGGAGTCGGTGGATGGCTGTGGTATCAGAGCCATCAGGATAAAGGCCTGACGCTGTACGGTAACGTGGATATTCGCACGGTGAACATGAGCTTCCGCGTGGGCGGTCGTCTCGCCTCGCTGAGCGTTGACGAAGGCGATGCCATTAAAACCGGGCAGACGCTGGGGATGCTGGATAAAGCGCCCTATGAGAATGCGCTGCTGCAGGCCAAAGCAGGCGTGTCCGTCGCCCAGGCGCAGTATGACCTGATGCTGGCAGGCTATCGTGATGAAGAGATCGCTCAGGCCGCCGCCGCCGTTAAGCAGGCGAAAGCCGCCTATGACTACGCGCAGAACTTCTACGCCCGTCAGCAGGGGCTGTGGAAAAGCCGCACCATTTCCGCCAACGATCTGGAAAATGCGCGCTCGTCCCGCGACCAGGCGCAGGCCACGCTGAAGTCTGCGCAGGATAAATTAAGCCAGTACCACACCGGTAACCGCCCGCAGGATATCGCCCAGGCGAAAGCCAGCCTTGAGCAGGCGCAGGCGCAGCTGGCTCAGGCAGAGCTGGATCTGCACGACACTACCTTAATCGCGCCGTCTGACGGCACGCTGATGACCCGCGCCGTGGAGCCGGGCAGCATGCTCAGCGCGGGCAGCACCGTCTTGACGCTCTCCCTGACCCGGCCGGTGTGGGTGCGCGCCTACATTGACGAGCCGAATCTCGGGCAGATGCAGCCGGGCCGCGAGCTGCTGCTCTATACCGACGGCCGCCCGGACAAGCCGTATCACGGCAAAGTGGGCTTTGTCTCCCCTACCGCCGAATTCACGCCGAAAACCGTTGAAACACCGGACCTGCGTACCGACCTCGTATATCGCCTGCGCATCATCGTGACCGATGCGGACGACGCGCTGCGTCAGGGCATGCCTGTCACCGTAAAAGTGAACAACGGGGAACGACATGAATGACGCGGTTATCCAGCTCAACAATCTGGTCAAACGCTTCGCGGGAATGGACAAACCGGCCGTCGCGCCGCTGAACTGCACCATCCAGAAAGGCTATGTGACCGGGCTGGTCGGCCCGGACGGCGCGGGGAAAACCACGCTGATGCGGATGCTGGCGGGGTTGCTCAAACCGGATGAAGGCTCGGCCAGCGTGCTCGGTCTTGACCCCATAAAAGACGACGGTGCGCTCCACGCCATGCTCGGCTATATGCCGCAGAAGTTTGGCCTGTACGAAGACCTGACGGTGATGGAAAACCTCAACCTGTACGCCGACCTGCGCAGCGTCACCGGCGAAACGCGACAGAAAACCTTCGCGCGTCTGCTGGAGTTTACCTCCCTCGGCCCGTTCACCTCCCGGCTGGCGGGCAAGCTCTCCGGTGGGATGAAGCAGAAGCTGGGTCTGGCCTGTACGCTGGTCGGCGAGCCGAAAGTACTACTGCTGGATGAACCCGGCGTCGGCGTTGATCCGATTTCGCGCCGTGAATTGTGGCAGATGGTGCACGAGCTGGCGGGCGACGGGATGCTGATCCTCTGGAGCACCTCCTACCTCGACGAAGCGGAACAGTGCCGGGACGTGCTGCTGATGAACGAAGGCGAACTGCTTTATCAGGGCGAGCCGACGACGCTAACGCAGAGCATGGCCGGACGCAGCTTCCTGCTGCACAGCCCGCAAGAGTCCAACCGCAGGCTGCTGCAGCGGGTGCTCAGGCTGCCGCAGGTCAGCGACGGGATGATCCAGGGCCGCTCTGTACGACTGATCCTCAAAAAAGAGGCCACCGTCGACGATATACGCCAGGCGCCCGGCATGCCTGAGATCGAGATAGAAGAGACCGCACCGCGCTTTGAGGACGCGTTTATCGACCTGCTGGGCGGCGCGGGCACCTCAGAGTCACCGCTTGCCGCCATTCTGCATACGGTGGAAGGCACGCCGGGCGAAACGGTGATCGAAGCGAAATCGCTCACCAAAAAGTTCGGGGATTTCGCCGCCACCGACAACGTCAATTTCGAGGTTAAACGCGGCGAAATTTTTGGCCTGCTCGGGCCGAACGGCGCGGGAAAATCAACCACCTTTAAGATGATGTGCGGTCTGCTGGTACCAACGTCCGGCAAGGCGCTGGTGCTGGATATGGACCTGAAGGTCAGCTCCGGCAAGGCGCGCCAGCATCTGGGCTATATGGCTCAGAAGTTTTCGCTGTATGGCAACCTGACGGTCGAGCAGAATCTGCGCTTTTTCTCCGGCGTGTATGGCCTGCGCGGGCGCGCGCAGAACGAGAAAATCCTCCGCATGAGCGACGCCTTCGGCTTAACCAACATTGCCTCCCACGCCACCGACGAGCTGCCGCTCGGCTTTAAGCAGCGGCTGGCGCTGGCCTGCTCGCTGATGCACGAGCCGGATATTCTGTTTCTGGATGAACCGACCTCGGGCGTTGATCCCCTCACCCGCCGAGAGTTCTGGCTGCATATCAATAGCATGGTGGAAAAAGGGGTGACCGTGATGGTGACCACCCACTTCATGGACGAGGCGGAGTACTGCGACCGCATCGGGTTGGTGTATCGCGGCAAGCTGATTGCCCACGGTACCCCGGACGACCTGAAAAACCAGGCCGCCGACGATGAGGTCCCGGACCCGACCATGGAACAGGCGTTTATCACCCTCATCCACGACTGGGATAAGGAGAATGCCCATGCGCAGTAAAGTCCTTTCCTGGCGCAGGGTGCGCGCGTTATGCATTAAAGAGACGCGGCAGATCGTGCGTGACCCCAGCAGCTGGCTGATTGCGGTGGTGATCCCCCTTCTGCTGCTGTTTATCTTTGGCTACGGCATTAATCTGGACTCCAGCAAGCTGCGGGTCGGTATTCTGCTGGAGCAGCAGAGCGAAGAGGCGCTGGACTTCACTCACGCCATGACCGGTTCGCCCTACATTGACGCCACCATCAGCGACAGCCGGCAGGAGTTGATCCAGAAAATGCAGGCCGGGAAAATTCGCGGTCTGATCGTCATTCCGGTGGATTTCGCCGCCAATATGGCGCGTGCGAATACCGATGCCCCGATCCAGGTGATCACCGACGGCAGCGAGCCGAACACCGCGAACTTTGTGCAGGGCTACGCGGAGGGGATCTGGCAGCTCTGGCAGATGCAGCGCGCGGAAGACCGGGGCGAGACGTTTGAACCTCTGATCGACGTGCAGACGCGCTACTGGTTTAACCCGGCAGCCATCAGCCAGCACTTTATTATCCCGGGCGCGGTGACCATCATCATGACGGTGATTGGCGCGATTCTGACCTCACTGGTGATAGCCCGCGAGTGGGAGCGCGGCACCATGGAGGCCTTGCTTTCAACCGAAGTGACGCGCGTCGAGCTGCTGCTGTGCAAGCTCATCCCCTACTACTTCCTCGGCATGCTGGCGATGCTGCTCTGTATGCTGGTGTCAGTCTTTATCCTCGGCGTGCCGTATCGCGGCTCACTGGTCGTGCTGTTCTTTATCACCAGCCTGTTTTTACTCAGCACGCTGGGCATGGGGCTGCTCATCTCCACCATCACCCGCAACCAGTTTAACGCCGCGCAGGTGGCGCTGAACGCCGCTTTTCTGCCGTCGATTATGCTGTCCGGGTTTATCTTCCAGATAGACAGCATGCCTGCGGTGATCCGCGCCGTGACCTACATTATCCCGGCACGCTACTTCGTGAGCACGCTGCAAAGCCTGTTTCTGGCGGGGAATATTCCGGTGGTGCTGATTATCAACACCCTGTTTTTAATGGCGTCAGCGGTGATGTTTATCGGGTTGACGTGGATGAAAACCAAACGCCGGTTAGATTAAGGAGCGCACATGTTTCACCGTTTATGGACACTGATCCGCAAAGAGCTGCAATCCCTGCTGCGCGAGCCGCAAACCCGCGCCATTCTGGTCTTGCCGGTGCTGATCCAGGTTTTACTGTTTCCGTTTGCCGCCACCCTTGAAGTGACCAACGCCACCATCGCCATTTACAATGAAGACAACGGCAAACACGCCGTCGAGCTGACGCAGCGTTTTGCCCGTGCGAAAGCCTTTACCCACATCCTGCTGCTGAAAAGCCCGCAGGAGATCCAGCCCACTATCGACACGCAAAAAGCGCTGCTGCTGGTGCGGTTCCCGGCGGATTTCTCCCGTAACCTGGACACCTTCCAGACCGCACCAATGCAGCTGATCCTCGACGGACGTAACTCCAACAGCGCCCAGATAGCGGCCAACTATCTGCAGCAGGTGGTGAAGGATTACCAGCAGGAGCTGATGGTCGGCAAACCGAAGCCCAACAACAGCGAACTGGTGGTGCGTAACTGGTACAACCCGAATCTGGACTACAAATGGTTTGTGGTACCGTCGCTGATCGCCATGATCACCACCATCGGGGTGATGATCGTGACTTCTCTTTCCGTCGCCCGCGAGCGCGAACAAGGCACGCTGGATCAGCTGCTGGTCTCACCGCTCGCCACCTGGCAGATTTTCGTCGGCAAAGCGGTGCCGGCGCTGATTGTCGCCACCTTCCAGGCCACCATCGTGTTGGGCGTAGGAATTTGGGCCTATCAGATCCCGTTCGCCGGTTCGCTGGCGCTGTTTTACTTCACGATAGTGATTTACGGGCTGTCGCTGGTGGGATTTGGACTGCTGATTTCGGCGCTCTGCTCGACGCAGCAGCAGGCGTTTATCGGGGTATTCGTCTTTATGATGCCCGCGATTTTGCTCTCGGGTTATGTTTCCCCCGTCGAGAATATGCCGATGTGGCTACAGGATCTGACGTGGGTAAATCCGATTCGGCACTTTACGGACATCACCAAGCAAATCTATCTGAAGGATGCGAGTCTGGATATTGTCTGGGGAAGTTTGTGGCCGCTACTGGTCATCGCGGCCACGACGGGTTCAGTGGCGTACGCGATGTTTAGACGCAACATTGCGTAGCTTTTTCTCTTTGGTCAGCAACGAGACGACCGCAGGCCCTGCGAGGATAGCCATACCCGCCAGGGCCAGCAGCAGGTTGTTTTGCAGCACGCGTGACAGCAGCCACAGGACAATCATCGCTGCACCAAAATACCAGGTGGTGGTGAGCTCTTCGAGCACATCACCCACCCCGCGCCAGCGCGCGTCATGGTGGCGCTGTAAGAACAGCATCGACAGCACGGTGACGCCATAAAGGACGCATAGCCCCAGGCCAACACGCACCAGCGTGCCGCTCATCCAGCCCATCACCAGTACGGCCACGACCAGTAAATGCAACATTATCTGCCAGCAACTCAGGCCAGTTGCGACACGAACACGTTGTTGCCACTTCATGGCTTCTCTCCTGAAGGATTTTTCTCTGCTTAATCAGACTACCGCACTTTACGGAAAATTCCGTAACGCCGCATCTTTTTGTGACGCCGACTACACTTTATTTTCATTGGGATAGTCACTCAGGAAGGAGCTTATGACTCAAAAAATGCAGCATTTCTCGCTTAAGGTGCTGACGATAAACATTCATAAGGGCTTCACAGCATTTAATCGCCGCTTCATTTTACCGGAGCTGCGCGACGCGGTTCGCACCGTCAGCGCGGATATTGTCTGCCTGCAGGAGGTGATGGGCGCACACGAAGTGCATCCGCTCCACTTTGAGAACTGGCCCGACACGCCGCACTATGAATTTCTGGCCGACACCATGTGGAGTGATTACGCCTACGGCCGCAACGCGGTCTACCCGGAAGGACATCATGGCAACGCGGTGCTGTCCCGTTACCCCATTGAACATTACGAAAACCGCGACGTTTCCGTCGGGGAAAGCGAAAAACGCGGCCTGCTTTACTGCCGTATTACCCCGCCCGACCTCGAGCGACCTGTGCATGTCGGCTGTGTTCATCTGGGTCTTCGCGAAGCCCATCGTCAGGCGCAGCTGAAAATGCTGGCCGAATGGGCCAACGCCCTTCCCGAAGGTGAACCGGTGGTCGTGGCAGGCGATTTCAACGACTGGCGACAGCGGGCAAACCATCCGTTGAAGGTGGATGCCGGACTGGAGGAGATTTTTACTCGCGCCAACGGCAGGCCTGCGCGCACCTTCCCTGTCCGTTTCCCGCTGCTTCGGCTTGACCGCATCTACGTGAAAAATGCTCACGCCAGCAGCCCGACCGCTCTGGCGCTCCTTAACTGGCGACATCTTTCCGACCACGCGCCGCTCAGCGCGGAGATCCACCTATGAAATGTTCCTGGCAGGAAGGCAACCGAATCACGCTGCTGGTCAACGGGGACGAGTATTACCCGGCCGTGTTTAAGGCGATTGATAACGCTCAGCAGAAGGTGATCCTCGAGACCTTTATCTGGTTCGAAGATAACGTCGGCAAGCAGTTGCACAGCGTGCTGCTGCGCGCCGCCCAGCGCGGCGTCACAATTGAAGTGCTTCTTGATGGCTATGGTTCGCCGGATCTCAGCGATGCGTTTGTCAATGAGTTGACCTCCGCGGGCGTGGTGTTCCGCTACTACGATCCCGGCCCTCGCCTGTTCGGCATGCGTACCAATCTTTTCCGCCGGATGCACCGCAAAATTGTGGTGGTGGACGAGACGGTGGCGTTTGTCGGCGGCATTAACTACTCCGCTGAGCATATGTCCGACTACGGCCCGGAGGCAAAGCAGGACTACGCCATTCGCATAGAAGGCCCGGTGGTGCAGGACATCTTACTGTTTGAGCTGGAGAACCTGCCGGGTAAAGAGGCCGTTCGCCGCTGGTGGAGACGCCGCCATCGCCCGGAAGAGAACCGGAAGCCCGGCGAAGCGCAGGCCCTTTTCGTCTGGCGGGATAACGGCGAGCACCGAGACGACATTGAACGTCATTATCTCAAGATGCTCGCCAACGCGAAGCGCGAAGTGATTATTGCTAACGCCTACTTTTTCCCGGGCTATCGTCTGCTGCACGCCATGCGCAATGCGGCCCGGCGCGGGGTACGCGTGAAGCTGATTGTGCAGGGCGAGCCGGATATGCCGATAGTCAAAGTCGGCGCGCGGCTGCTGTATAACTATCTGGTGAAGGGCGGCGTACAGATCTACGAATATCGCCGCCGACCGCTGCACGGCAAAGTGGCGCTGATGGACGATCACTGGGCAACCGTGGGCTCCAGTAACCTCGATCCGCTGAGCTTATCGCTCAACCTTGAAGCCAACCTGATCATTCACGATCGCCAGTTTAACCAGACCCTGCGGGATAACCTGCAGGCGTTGATCGTTAACGACAGCGTGCGCGTGGACGAATCCATGGTCCCCAAACGTACCTGGTGGAACCTGGGCATCAGCGTGGTGGTGTTCCACTTTCTGCGCCATTTCCCGGCCATGGTCGGCTGGCTGCCAGCGCATACGCCTAAGCTTGCGCAGGTCGACCCACCGGTACAACCGGAAATGGAAACCCAGGACCGTATTGAAGCGGAAGATGGAGGCAAACCCTGATGTCGAAATCGCATCCGCGCTGGCGGCTGGCAAAAAAGATCCTGACCTGGCTGTTTTTTATTGCGGTCGCGGTTCTGCTGGTGGTCTACGCGCAGAAAGTTGACTGGGAAGAGGTGTGGAAAGTCATCCGCAACTATAACCGGATGGTGCTGCTGGGCGCTGTAGGGCTGGTTATTGTGAGCTATCTGATGTACGGCTGCTATGACCTGCTGGGCCGAGCTTACTGCGGCCACAAGCTGGCCAAACGTCAGGTGATGCTGGTGTCGTTTATCTGCTACGCCTTTAACCTGACGCTGAGCACCTGGGTCGGCGGCATTGGCATGCGCTATCGCCTTTATTCGCGGCTCGGCCTGCCGGGCGGGACCATCACGCGCATTTTCTCATTGAGCATCACCACCAACTGGCTGGGTTATATTCTGCTCGGCGGGGTGATCTTCACCATCGGCGTGGTGCAGCTGCCCGCGCACTGGTATATCGATGAGGCCACGCTGCGCATTCTGGGCATCGTACTGCTACTGATCATCGCCGTTTATCTTTGGGCCTGCGCGTTTGCCAGACGCCGTCATATGACCATTAAAGGGCAAAAGCTGGTGCTGCCCTCATGGAAGTTTGCGGTGCTTCAGATGACCGTCTCCAGCGCCAACTGGATGGCGATGGGGGCCATTATCTGGCTGCTGATTGGCGAGGACGTGAACTACTTCTTCGTGCTGGGCGTGCTGCTGGTGAGCAGTATTGCGGGCGTGATTGTGCATATTCCGGCGGGGATCGGCGTGCTGGAAGCGGTATTTATCGCCCTGCTGGCCGGGGAGCATGTCTCTCAGGGCACGATTATCGCGGCCCTGCTGGCATACCGCATGCTGTATTACTTCCTGCCGCTGGCGCTGGCAACGGTCTGTTATCTGGTGCTGGAGAGTCGGGCGAAGAAATTACGGGCAAAGAATGAGAGGATGTTAGCGAAGTGAATAAGTCGGGTGGCGGCTTCGCCTTACCCGACCTACGGTTCGCGTTTCGTAGGCCGGGTAAGGCGAAGCCGCCACCCGGCAAAACAACCCTAGCGACGGTTGCCGAAAATACGCAGCAGCATCAGGAACAGGTTGATGAAGTCCAGATACAGCGTCAGCGCGCCCAGGATCGCGTATTTGCGCAGGTTTGAACTATCGCGTACGTCAATCTGCTCGCCGATGTTTTTCAGCTTCTGGGTGTCATACGCCGTCAATCCAACGAAGATCACCACCCCGATGTAGGTCACGGCCCACATCAGCGCGTCGCTCTTCAGCCACAGGTTCACCAGCGACGCCAGCACAATCCCAATCAGCCCCATAAACAGCATGCTGCCTAAACCGCTCAGATCGCGCTTCGTGGTGTAACCGTAGAGACTCATCACGCCGAACATCCCGCCGGTCACCACAAAGGTGCTGGCTATGGAGGAGTAGGTGTAGACGATGAAAATACTGGAAAGCGTCAGCCCGGTCAGCGCCGAATAGAGCATAAACAGCGTGGTCGCCATTCCGGCACTCAGCTTTTGCACCAGACCCGAAAGCACAAACACCAGCGCCAGCTGCGCGATAATCAGCCCAAAGAAGGTGATTTTGCTGGAGAAGATAAACATCATCAGTTCAGGCGTGTTCGCCGCATACCACGCGATAAACGCGGTAAGCAGCAGGCCAACCGTCATCCAGCCGTACACCTGAGCCATATACGTCTGCAGGCCGCTACGGGTCTGCTGTACTATTGAATCGGAACGCGGAAATCGGTCCATGATTCACTCCTGATTAAGTTTAAGTAGACACACACGTTAAGATTAACACATCCACGTAAACCGACTACCAACGGCTGGCGGCTTGTTTATCGCTGTCGCGAGATTCAACCCAGCGGTCACCTTCCGGCGTGGCTTCGCGCTTCCAGAACGGCGCTTTGGTTTTGAGGTAATCCATAATGAACTCCCCTGCCGCAAACGCGCTGCCGCGGTGTGCGCTGGTCACCCCGACGAAGACAATCTCCTCGCCGGGCCACATCTCGCCGATGCGGTGAATCACCGTGATGCGGCCAAGCGGCCAGCGGCCCCGCGCCTCGTCGACAATCTCCGCCAGCGATTTCTCGGTCATCCCCGGATAGTGCTCCAGCGTCAGTGCCTTCACGCTGTCGCCGAGGTTGTGGTTGCGCACCTTGCCGGTGAAGGTGACGACCGCGCCGTCTTCATCTCGTTCCGCCAGCCAGCTGTATTCGGTCCCCACGTTAAAACGCTCGGGGCTCACCAGAATTCGGGTTTCAGCCATCTTAGCCCCCCGTCACCGGCGGGAAGAAGGCCACTTCATCCCCTTCAGCCAGCGGGTGAGTGAACTCCACCAGCGTCTGGTTAACGGCGGCCAGCAGCTTGCCTTCGTCCAGCGCCAGCGCCCAGCGGTCGCTTTGTGCCGCCAGATGCGCACGCAGGGCAGCGACGTTTTCAAAGGACGCATCCAGCGTCAGGCTGTCGGTATTCACCAGCTCGCGCACCTGGGCAAAAAAGAGCACCTTAATCATGGCTGTCCACCTTAAAATCACCGGATTTGCCGCCGCTTTTTGCCAGCAGGCGAACCGGGCCAATGACCATATCTTTCTGCACCGCTTTGCACATGTCGTAGATGGTTAGCGCGGCAACGGAAGCCGCCGTGAGTGCTTCCATCTCCACGCCGGTTTTGCCGGTTAAGCGGCAAAGTGACTCAATGCGCACGCGGCTCTGCTCCGGCTGCGCCTGCAGGTTCACTTCCACCTTGCTCAGCATCAGCGGGTGGCACAGCGGAATGAGATCCCAGGTGCGCTTGGCGGCCTGAATACCCGCGATGCGCGCGGTGGCAAAGACGTCGCCCTTATGGTGGCTGCCGTCGATAATCATCGCCAGCGTTTCCGGCAGCATAGTGACGAACGCTTCCGCGCGCGCCTCGCGCACCGTTTCGGCTTTGGCGGAAACATCCACCATATGCGCTTCGCCGGCGGCGTTAATGTGGGTCAGTTGTGACATAGCTTATTTCTTTAAATGGGGATGAAAATTACACGGACGGGTACGGGCATCCAGCTGCGGGGCAATGATGTTTTCCCACGCGGTGCGGCAGGCTTTGGTCGAACCCGGCATGGCGAAAATCAGGGTTTTGTTAGCCACCCCGGCCACCGCGCGCGACTGGAGCGTGGAGGTACCAATCTCTTCAAAGGAGAGCATGCGGAACACCTCGCCGAAGCCTTCCACCTCGCGGTCAAACAGCGGGATAAGCGCTTCGGGGGCCTGATCGCCTGCGGTAAAGCCGGTGCCGCCGGTGATCAGCACCACCTGCACCTCATCGCTGGCAATCCACTGAGAAACCTGAGCGCGAATGGCGTAGCGGTTCTCCTTCACGATCGCTTTATCGACGATGTGATGCCCCGCGTCATGGGCCGCCTCGCGCAGCCAGTGGCCGGAGGTATCATCCTCTTCGCCGCGGCGGTCGGAAACGGTAAGGATAGCAATGCGTGTCGGGATAAATTCTGCGTTTACCTGACTCATCTTCTGATTCCTTCTTAAGCCTGATTACCCGCCGATGTAGGACAGGTTCTGAGTAATACCGGTATTGCCCTGATGCAGGAAGTGGGTCTGTTTTTTATGCGTCAGCGCTTCAGAAATACGTGCTTCAAGCGCGTCCTGCTGCGCATCGTCTTCCAGCAGATCGCGTAGGTCCACGCCGCCGTCGCCGAACAGGCAAAGATGGAGCTTGCCAACGGAGGAGACGCGCAGGCGGTTGCAGCTGGCGCAGAAGTCTTTCTCATAGGGCATGATAAGCCCTATCTCACCTTCGTAATCCGGGTGGCAGAAGACCTGCGCCGGGCCATCGCTGCGCTGGCGGATCTGGTGGATCCAGCCGCGTCTCAGCAGCGCGTCGCGCAGCACCATGCCGGAGATGTGATGGCGACGGAACAGCTCGCTGCCCTCGCCGGTTTCCATCAGCTCGATAAAACGCAGCTGTATAGGGCGGGATTTGATCCACGCCAGGAAGGTATCGAGCTGATGATGGTTCACATCACGCATCAGAACCGTGTTGACTTTGACCTTCTCGAACCCGGCCGCAAATGCCGCGTCGATGCCGTCCATAACCTGCTGAAATTTATCCTGGCCGGTAATGGCGTGGAACTGACGGGCATCGAGGCTATCGACGCTGACGTTGATCGCCGTCAGTCCCGCATCGCGCCAGTTCGCCACGTCACGCGCCATGCGGTAACCGTTGGTGGTCACGGCAATCTGGCGGATACGTTCGTTTTCACGCACGGCGGCGATGATGTCGGGAAAATCACGGCGCAGAGAGGGTTCACCGCCGGTCAGACGCACTTTTTCGGTGCCGAGCTCAGAGAAGGCGCGCGTGACGCGGCGCACTTCATCCACGGAGAGAAAGCCGTTATTGGTAACGCTGCCCGGTTTGTAGCCGTCGGGCAGGCAGTAGGTGCAACGGAAGTTGCACACATCGGTAATCGACAGACGTAAGTAATAAAACTTACGCGCGAAAGCATCAGTAAGTTGTGAAGCCATGTACACCTTTCCAGATCGGGAGGCACAGTCATTTCTTTCTGTACCCTGGTGGCAAATTCGCCACGGCCAGAGCGCCATATCTTTCGACACAGGCACAAGGGCTAGAGTGTATGTTTTCAATTTTGAAAACGTGGTTAGGGCGATAGTAGCGCGGAAATTCTGACGACGCCATTATCGCTTTTCGCTATATAATTAGCTATATAGCGATTCAATCCTGCATTTTCGCTACAGAATACCTAAAAACCACATTTTCACATTGATATACGTCATTTTGCATCGGGTGAGGCATCGTCTTTTAGGGGTAGTTAGGTTACTGTTACGCGATCGAACGTGATAAGGAATACCTATGCGCAATCGCACTTTTGCGGATCTTGACCGAGTGGTCGCTCTTGGCGGAGGCCACGGCCTGGGCCGCGTCATGTCCTCATTGTCGTCACTTGGCTCAAGGCTGACAGGGATAGTGACCACCACCGATAACGGTGGCTCAACGGGGCGGATCCGGCGTGCCGAAGGCGGGATTGCCTGGGGAGATATGCGCAACTGTCTGAACCAGTTAATTACCGAGCCAAGCGTCGCGTCGGCGATGTTTGAGTACCGTTTTGGCGGTAATGGCGAACTTTCCGGGCATAACCTCGGAAATCTGATGTTAAAGGCGCTTGATCACCTGAGCGTGCGGCCTCTCGAAGCCATCAACCTGATCCGTAATCTGCTAAAAGTGGATGCATTCCTGATCCCCATGTCTGAACAACCGGTCGATTTGATGGCTATCGACGCTGAAGGGCATGAAGTTTACGGCGAGGTGAATATTGACCAACTCCTCCTGCCGCCGACGGAGCTAATGACCTATCCGAGCGTACCCGCCACGCGCGAAGCGGTGGAGGCTATCGGGGAAGCGGATCTTATCCTGATCGGTCCAGGCAGTTTTTACACCAGCCTGATGCCCATTCTGCTGGTGAAAGAGCTGGCGCAGGCGCTGCGCCGCACCCCTGCCCCGATGGTTTACATCGGTAACCTGGGTCGTGAACTGAGTCCGGCGGCGGCGAGCCTGTCGCTGGCGGACAAGCTTGAATTAATGGAGCATTACGTCGGCAAGAAGATCATTGACGGCGTAGTCGTGGGCCCGAAAGTGGATGTGTCAGGGATTGGCGATCGTCTGGTGGTGCAGGAGCCGCTGGAGGCCAGCGATATCAAGTATCGCCACGACCGTCACCTGCTGCGCGAGGCGCTGGAGAAGGCGATTCAGGCGCTGGGTTAGCAAAAACCCCCCGGTGGCGCTGCGCTTACCGGGGCTACAAAAGACGCAACCCCGTAGGCCCGGTAAGCGCAGCGCCACCGGGCAAGAAACTACGATGCCGCGATGAAAAGATCCCGCAGCTGATGAAGCTGGTCGCGGATCTGCGCCGCCTCTTCGAACTCCAGATTCTGCGCGTGCTGCATCATCTGCCCTTCCAGCTCGTGGATTTTCTGCTGCAGCGCTTTCGGCGTCAGCACGACGGTATCTTCTTCCACCACTGAACGAGCCTTCCCGCGGCCTTTCGCTTTGGTTTTGGCAATGTTCTGACCCAGCGCCAGAATATCCACCACCTTCTTGTTCAGCCCCTGCGGCGTAATGCCGTGCTCTTCGTTGTAGCGCTGCTGCTTCTCGCGGCGGCGCTCCGTTTCGCCAATCGCTTTCGCCATCGACGGGGTGATTTTGTCACCGTACAGAATCGCTTTACCGTTGACGTTACGCGCCGCACGGCCAATGGTCTGGATCAGCGAACGCTCGGAACGCAGGAAGCCCTCTTTGTCCGCATCCAGAATCGCCACCAGCGAGACTTCCGGCATATCCAGACCTTCTCGCAGCAGGTTGATCCCCACCAGCACGTCAAACTCGCCCAGACGCAGATCGCGGATAATCTCCATGCGCTCCACGGTATCGATATCCGAGTGCAGATAACGCACCTTCTCGCCGTGCTCTTCGAGATACTCGGTGAGGTCTTCCGCCATGCGCTTGGTGAGCGTGGTCACCAGCACGCGCTCATTGATGGCGGAACGGGCGCGGATCTCCGAGAGCAGATCGTCCACCTGCGTGGCCACCGGACGCACCTCGATAATCGGGTCGAGCAGACCCGTTGGACGCACAACCTGATCGACAACGTCTTCACCGGATTTCTCCAGCTCGTAGTTGCCTGGCGTGGCCGAGACGTAAATGGTTTGCGGCGCGAGCGCCTCAAACTCTTCAAATTTCATCGGGCGGTTATCCAGCGCCGACGGGAGGCGGAAGCCGTACTCCACCAGCGTCTCTTTACGCGCCCGGTCGCCGCGGTACATCCCGCCGATCTGCGGGATCGTGACGTGGGATTCGTCGATCACCAGCAAACCGTCTGCCGGAAGGTAGTCAAACAGCGTCGGCGGCGGCTCGCCCGGCCCGCGCCCGGAGAGGAAGCGCGAGTAGTTTTCAATGCCGGAGCAGTAGCCCAGCTCGTTCATCATCTCAAGGTCGAACTGGGTACGCTGGCTCAGGCGCTGCTCTTCCAGCAGCTTATTGTTCGCCAGCAGCACCTTACGGCGCTCGGCCAGCTCCACTTTGATCTCTTCCATCGCCTGCACGATACGCTCGCGCGGCGTCACGTAGTGCGTTTTCGGGTAGATGGTGAAGCGCTGGATCACAGACTCAACGTGTCCGGTCAACGGGTCGAAGAGCGACAGGCGTTCAACCTCTTCGTCAAACAGCTCGACGCGCAGCGCCATATCGTCTGATTCCGCCGGGAAGATGTCGATCACCTCACCGCGTACGCGGAACGTCCCGCGCTGGAACGCCTGATCGTTACGGGCATACTGCAGCTCCGCCAGACGACGAACGATGGCGCGCTGGTCGATGATCATCCCCTGCGTCAGGTGCAGCATCATCTTGAGATAGAGATCCGGATCGCCCAGACCGTAGATCGCGGAAACCGATGCGACAACGACCACGTCGCGACGCTCCAGAAGTGCCTTCGTGGCCGACAGTCGCATCTGCTCGATGTGTTCGTTCACCGAGGCGTCCTTCTCGATGAAGGTGTCAGAGCTCGGCACATAGGCTTCAGGCTGGTAGTAATCGTAGTAGGAGACGAAATACTCCACCGCATTTTCCGGGAAGAACTCTTTCATCTCGCCGTAAAGCTGCGCGGCCAGGGTTTTATTGGGTGCCAGCACCATCGTTGGGCGCTGGAGATCCGCAATCACGTTGGCGATGGTGAAGGTTTTACCCGAGCCGGTTACCCCCAGCAGCGTCTGGTGCGCCAGCCCATCTTCCAGCCCCTCTTCCAGACGACGGATCGCCTCAGGCTGATCGCCAGATGGACGGAAAGCAGAATTCAATTTGAACGGTTTACTCATGGGCGACAACCTGATGACGTTATAAGCGGCAGGTGAGTAATTTTACTCGTTGTTGCCAGGAATGCCAGTAAAAAACACTGGATGAAAAACCAGTGGCATGTCAGGATATTTAGCATAGCGCCTTAAGGATTGGTGCGATATCGGCCAAAATTTAGGCTGTGACAATATAAAACACCAGTCAGGTCAGGTTATCCCCAGAACTTTTTCTTTTTTAACATTTGTCAAGCCAGGTAATGATAGTTTTGTGGCAACGGGTGACACTTTCATGACGGGAATTGCTTTTATCTAAGCAGTTAAATAATAAACGATATTTTCTAAAGCCGCGTTTCGCGTCAATTTGGGCGTAAGCCGCGTCTTCTCTCGCTTATCGCGTGTTTTCTAACTCTAATGCACATGGTTATCCACAGGAATAGTGGATAACTGCTTCCAGCCCATACAGCGTGGCGCTCGGCAAATTCCCGGATTTTCCCACGAGACGGCAGTAAAAAATTTTTATAGCTATTTTTTGATGATTAACAGTTGTGTCATTCATAACCAACTGATGAGATCTTGCTCACATTTTCATCATTTCGGGCACTGCACCACAACTCAACACCGCCAGCACCGTCGATGTGCAATCCCCTTTTTTCTCAGCCCCTCTCCGGTGACTTATTCCTAAAAAAGCCGTTTTTTTAAACACTTTTCGGTTTCTGGCAGGGGTTTTGCAGTCTCAAACTCGAGCCTCACCCACACACATTTTTAAGGAGAGAAAGATGTTGAGTCTGCGTGCTGTGAATCAGTTTTACGGAAGCCAACATACGCTATGGAACGTGAATTTGGATTTTCCGCAAGGGATGTGTACAGGCGTTGTTGGCCTGCCGGGAATGGGGAAAACCACCCTCATGAATTGCATCGCCGGGAGAGTGCCCGTCGAAAGCGGGAGCATCATCTGGCATGAAGCGGGCGCGCCGCCGCGTGATTTGCTTAACCTGCCGCCAGAACAGCGGTCAGGACCGGGGATAGGCTATGTCCCGCAGGACAGGCGGATCTTCTCCCAGTTAACAATTGAGGAGAATCTGCATATCGCCATGCGGGCGATGGGGAAACCCAACCCGGAAGCGAAAAGTGACGTTTACGATTTGTTTCCGGCGCTCTACGCATTGCGGCAGACCCGCGCCAACACGCTCTCTCCGGACGACCAGTACCAGCTGGCGCTGGCTAATGCGCTGGTGAACCGTCCTCACCTGCTGATCCTCGATGAGCCCCTGCACGGCGCAGGACACAGCTTCGCCCAGAAGCTGGGGCAGCTGCTGGTGCGCTTAAACCGGGAGTTAGGTATGACGGTGCTGTTAGCGGAGCAGCAGCTGTCGTTCATCCGCCGGGTTGCGGACCGTTTCTGTATGCTCTATCGCGGGCGTAACGTGGCGCAGGGCCACGTTAACGAACTGGATGACGAGCTTATCGCGCACTGGATGTCGCGGGAAGCAAGACGCTGAGATCGAGATAACGCCCGGTTTCGGCATTTTCCGCGCCGTCAGCAAGCCAGGGAATTTCTCCGAGGCACGGGTCGGGAAGGACGCGCCTGAGCGTCGCCAGATACTCCTGGTGTCGTTTACCCGGCGCAACCACGTCGTTGGCTATCCAGCCCGCCAGCGTCAGCCCGGCCTGCTGTACGGCCTGTGCGGTCAACATGGCGTGATTGATGCAGCCCAGTTTGACACCGACGACCAGAATGACCGGAAGCTGCTCGGCCTGCACCCAGTCAGCAAACGTCTGCGTGTCCGAAAGCGGCGTAAACCAGCCCCCTGCACCTTCCACCAGCACCCAGTCGGCCTGGCCTTCCAGCGTCCGTAACCCGGCAGACAGCACCGCGAAATCGATCGGACGACCTTCGTCAGCGCTGATAATGTGCGGCGAGGTTGGTTCGGCAAAGGTGTACGGATTGACCGCTGAATAGGCGAGTTCAAGCGTGCTGTTACGCTGGAGCGCCAGCGCGTCGGTGTTGCGTAACCCTTCCGCCGTCATCTCGCTGCCGGAAGCAACGGGCTTATATCCGGCGGTGTGTTTTCCAAGCTTCCGTGCCGCCTGCAGCAGCGCCGCGCTGGCAACCGTTTTGCCCACTTCCGTGTCCGTGCCGGTAACAAAATAACGTTCAGTCACGTTCGATAATCCCATGAAAAAGTTGATAAGAGAGCGGGAAATGTCCCCGCTGCTGCGGCCAGGCCAGTTCCAGACGCTGCAGCTGTCCCCGGGTCAGCGGTTTTCTCTCCCGCCCGGCATGCAGGTGCGTGGCCCCAATGCCCTTCAGCGAGCGCATGGCGCTGAGCGCATCGCTAAAATTGAGGGTGATGGTCTGCACCACGCTGCGATAGCGCCAGCCTGCCAGCGCCTGCGACACCTGGTCATGCGATAAAAAGCGGTTAGCGTGCGGCTGCTCATCCACCGCTTTCCACGCCTGATTCAGCTCCGGCAGCGAACTTTCCAGCAGGGTGGTAAAGGCCACCTGCCCGCCCGGTCGCGCCACGCGATAAAGCTCGCGCAGGGCCTGCGGCAGGCTGCTGCACCACTGTACCGCCAGATGACTCCAGACCAGATCGAACTGCGCATCCGCCAGCGGGATCGCCTCGATATCGGCCAGCAGATAGCGATCCGCTGCCTGCCGCTGACGCGCCTCGTCGAGCATCTGCTCTGAGAGGTCGATAGCCGTGACCTGGCTTCCCGTCCCGCGCCAGTAGCGGCTGTTGCTGCCGGGACCACAGCCCGCGTCCAGCACCTGCGGAAAGCGGTTGTCGCCAAGCGCGGCCAGAAGCCCCTGCGCGCTCTGACGCTGCAGTTCATCGTGCTTCGAATAGCTCTGCGCGGCCCGGCCAAATGCCGCCGCAACGGCCTGCTTATTCACCGGCATCATGGAGCGCCTCCAGCAGCGTCTGGATATCCCGTGCTTCATGCGCCGCCGTCAGGGTTAAGCGCAGCCGTGCGGTACCCGGCGGGACCGTTGGCGGGCGGATGGCGGTCACCCACATGCCCCGCTCGCGCAGCGCCTGTGCCTGCGCCAGCGCGCGGCCGTTTTCGCCGACAATCACCGGCTGGATGGCGCTCTGCGAATCGGGGCTGTGGAAGGGCAGCGCAGCTAGCCCCTGGCGGAAGCGAGAGATATGCTCCGCCAGCCGCTGACGACGTTCATCCCCATCTGCGCTGCGGATCACCGCCAGCGACGCAGACAGCGCCACGGCCTGCGCCGGGGGCATGCTGGTGCTGTAGATCAGGTGTCGGGCAAACTGCAGCAGATAGTCGGCGACGGACTCGCTGCACAGCACGGCGGCGCCGCTGACGCCAAAGCCTTTGCCGAAGGTGACAATCAGCAGCTCCGGCTTCACGTTTTGCTGATGCGCACTGCCGCGACCTTCGTTGCCCATTACGCCAATCCCGTGGGCATCGTCCACCAGCAGCCAGGCGTTTTGCCGCTTTGCGGCCCCGTGCAACGCGGCAAGCGGCGCGCTGTCGCCGTCCATGCTGAACACCCCTTCGGTGACCGCCAGCTGCTGTCCGTCGCAGGGTTTATCCAGCAGCGCAGCGAGCTGCCCCGCATCGTTATGGGCGAAGCGGCGCAGCTGCGCCGGGCTTAAACTTGCCGCCTCCAGCAGCGAAGCGTGGCTCAGGCGGTCAGCGACAATGCGGTCCTCTTTTTCCATCAGGGCGGTAATAACCGCCTGATTGGCGGCAAAGCCGGAGATAAACAGCAGCGCACGCGGGTAGCCCAGCCAGTCGGCAAGCGCCTCTTCCAGCGCCTGATGCGCCGTGGTGTATCCGCTGACGTGTCCCGAGCCGCCGCTGCCTACGCCAAACCGCTCTGCCCCCTGCTGCCAGGCGCGGATGATGGCCGGATGCTGGCTCAGCCCGAGATAATCGTTGCTGGAGAAATTACAAAACTGCCGCCCCTCGCGGGTAAGAAAACGACCCGCGCCGTTTTCCACCACCCTGCGAACGCGAAACGCCTCTGCCGCCCGGCGTTCGTCCAGTGCGGTATTCACTCGTGCCTGCCAGGTCATACGGCTGCCGCGTTGTAGAACTGGTCGGTGTCGGCGTTGAAAATCTGCTGCTCCAGCTGCTGCTGTTGCTCGTTATCGCCCGTCAGCACCTCGGTCTGATGCGGGTTAAGCCCCAGCTTGCGGAACAGCTGAACGTCTTT
Source organism: Enterobacter sp. ECC-019 (assembly GCF_043974075.1). Lineage (NCBI taxonomy): Bacteria > Pseudomonadati > Pseudomonadota > Gammaproteobacteria > Enterobacterales > Enterobacteriaceae > Enterobacter > Enterobacter sp. ECC-019. The sequence goes on along the minus strand of NZ_CP143759.1, from coordinate 2,046,488 downwards.
ATCCTCTTCCGGGTTCGGCGTGGTCAGCAGCTTGCAGCCGTAGAAGATGGAGTTGGCTCCGGCCATAAAGCACATCGCCTGAGTTTGCTCGTTCATCTGCTCGCGACCGGCGGAGAGGCGCACGAAAGAGGTCGGCATCATGATGCGCGCCACCGCGATGGTGCGGATAAAATCAAACGCATCCACGTCGTCGTTGTCCGCCATCGGCGTGCCCTTGACCTTCACCAGCATGTTGATCGGCACGCTTTCCGGCGGGGTCGGCAGGTTAGCCAGCTGCAGCAGCAGGCCCGCGCGGTCTTTCACCGTCTCACCTAAGCCCACGATACCGCCGGAGCAGACCTTGATCCCGGCATCGCGCACTTTATCCAGGGTATCCAGACGCTCCTGATAGGTACGCGTGGTGATGACGTTGCCGTAAAACTCCGGCGAGGTGTCGAGGTTATGGTTGTAGTAGTCCAGCCCCGCCGCGGAGAGGCGTTGCGCCTGCTCGTCGTTCAGCGTGCCGAGCGTCATACAGGCTTCGAGGCCCATCTCCTTCACGCCCTTCACCATCTGCTCCAGATACGGCATGTCGCGATCGTGCGGGTTCTTCCACGCTGCGCCCATGCAGAAGCGGGTCGAGCCGGCGTTTTTCGCCTTGCGCGCCGAGTCGAGCACCTGCTCAACTTCCATCAGCCGTTCGGACTCCAGGCCGGTTTTGTAGCGCGCGCTCTGCGGGCAATATTTGCAGTCTTCAGGACAGGCACCGGTTTTGATCGACAGCAGCGTGCTGACCTGAACATGGCGAGGATCGAAGTGCTGACGATGCACCTGTTGGGCTTCGAACATCAGCTCAAGGAAAGGTTTGTTGAATAATTCAGTAACTTGCGACATCGTCCAGCGTGCGTGGTGAGCCATTGGGCTTCTCCAAAGGGTTTTGTTAATTTTCGGTTCGGTTTATACTCGTAAACCTAAAACTTTTCAAAATGGTTTACAAGTCGATTATGACCCAGGACGATCTCGCCTTCGACAAGCAGCATATCTGGCACCCTTACACCTCCACCACCCGCCCCCTTCCCGTCTATCCGGTGGCCTCGGCCCACGGCTGCGAGCTGCACCTCGCCAGCGGCGAGCGGCTCGTTGACGGGATGTCCTCCTGGTGGGCGGCCATTCACGGTTACAACCACCCGCGCCTGAATGCGGCGATGAAGGCGCAGATTGACCAGATGTCGCACGTGATGTTTGGCGGGATCACCCATCAGCCCGCGGTGGATTTATGCCGTCGCCTGGTGGCGATGACGCCTGACTCACTGGAGTGCGTGTTCCTGGCCGATTCCGGTTCCGTGGCGGTGGAAGTGGCGATGAAAATGGCGCTGCAGTACTGGCATGCGAAGGGCGAAACGCGCCAGCGCTTCCTCACCTTCCGTAACGGCTATCACGGGGATACCTTCGGGGCGATGTCGGTGTGCGATCCGGACAACTCCATGCACAGCCTGTGGAAGGGCTATCTGCCGGAAAACCTGTTTGCCCCGGCCCCGCAGAGCCGCTTCGACGGCGAGTGGAACGAGATGGACATGGTCGGCTTCGCGCGGCTGATGGCGGTGCATCGCCATGAAATCGCCGCCGTGATCCTGGAGCCGATTGTGCAGGGCGCAGGCGGAATGCGGATGTACCACCCGGAATGGCTGAGGCGTATTCGCAGGATGTGCGACCGCGAAGGCATTCTGCTGATTGCCGATGAGATCGCTACCGGCTTTGGCCGCACCGGCAAGCTGTTTGCCTGCGAACATGCGGGTATCGCCCCGGATATTCTGTGTCTGGGCAAGGCGCTGACCGGCGGCACCATGACGCTCTCCGCCACGCTCACGACCCGTCAGGTTGCCGACACCATCAGCGACGGCGAGGCGGGCTGCTTTATGCACGGCCCGACGTTTATGGGTAATCCGCTGGCCTGCGCCGTCGCAAGCGAAAGCCTGGCCATTCTGGAGAGCGGCGAGTGGCAGACGCAGGTGGCGGCGATTGAGGCGCAGCTGAAAGAGGCGCTGAGCGCCGCCTCAGGTGCGAATTTTGTGGCGGACGTTCGCGTGCTGGGCGCCATCGGGGTGCTTGAAACCACCCATCCGGTGAATATGGCGGCGCTGCAGCGCTTCTTCGTTGAGCAGGGCGTCTGGGTGCGGCCTTTCGGCAAGCTTATCTACCTGATGCCGCCGTACAGCATTACGCCGGCGCAGCTGCGTAAATTAACCGACGCGGTCGTAACAGCCGTTAACATTCCCGCGCATTTCACGATGTAACCCTATGCATTACACTTGCTGAACGAGCGATCAACGAGGGTAAACCGTATGAAAATCATCAGTAAAGATCTGCGCGACGGTGAAAAGCTGCCGGAACGCCACGTATTCAACGGCATGGGGTATCAGGGAGACAACATCTCCCCGCACCTGGCGTGGGACGAGGTTCCGGCCGGAACCAAAAGCTTTGTCGTGACCTGCTACGACCCGGATGCGCCTACCGGCTCCGGCTGGTGGCACTGGATTGTGGCGAACCTGCCAGCCGACACGCGCGTCCTGCCGCAGGGCTCCGGTTCAGACCTGGTTGCCCTGCCTGAAGGCGCCATTCAGACGCGCACCGATTTTGGTAAAGCGGGCTACGGCGGCGCGGCGCCGCCAAAAGGGGAAACCCACCGCTATATCTTCACGGTGCACGCGCTGGATGTGGAGAAGATTGAGGTCGATGAAGGGGCGAGCGGCGCGATGGTCGGGTTTAACGTGCACTTCCATTCGCTGGGCAGCGCGTCGATTACGGCGATGTATTCATAAAAAAAACCGGGTGGCGGCTATGCCTTACCCGGCCTACATTTCGCACGCGTAGGCCCGGTAAGCGCAGCGCCACCGGGCAAAAAATCACAGCACCGGCGGCAACAGCCCCACCAGCCGCCCTTCTTCCAGAAGCTGCATCGCCTTATCAATATCCGGCGCAAAGAAGCGGTCGTCATCGTAGTGCGATACATGCTCGCGCAGCGCATGACGCGCCTGCTCCAGCAGCGGGCTGGATTTTAGCCCTTCTCGCAGATCGACACCCTGACTTGCCGCCAGCCATTCCACCGCCAGCACGCCGCGGGTGTTGGAGGCCATTTCCCAGAGACGACGCCCGGCAGCCGGTGCCATCGAAACGTGATCTTCCTGGTTCGCTGACGTTGGCAGGCTGTCCACGCTGTGCGGGTGCGACAGGGCTTTGTTCTCGCTCGCCAGCGCCGCTGCGGTCACCTGGGCAATCATAAAGCCCGAGTTGACTCCGCCGTTACGCACCAGGAACGGCGGCAGCTGGGACATATGTTTATCCATCATCAGCGCAATACGGCGCTCGGACAGCGCGCCGACTTCGGCAATCGCCAGGGCGATGTTATCCGCCGCCATCGCCACCGGCTCGGCGTGGAAGTTGCCGCCGGAAACCACCTCGTTTTCCTGGGCGAACACCAGCGGGTTATCGGACACCGCGTTGGCCTCCACCAACAGGACCTCTGCCGCCTGGCGCAGCTGCGTCAGGCACGCGCCCATCACCTGCGGCTGGCAGCGCAGGGAATACGGATCCTGCACCTTTTCGCAGTTATGGTGTGAATCGGCAATTTCGCTGGTGTCGGTAAGCACGTGACGGTACATCGCGGCGGCATCAATCTGCCCGCGCTGACCGCGCACCTCGTGGATGCGGGCATCGAACGGGCGACGCGAGCCCAGCACGGCTTCGGTGGTCAGCGCACCGCACACTACCGCCGAGGCAAACAGATCTTCCGCTTCAAACAGGCCGCGCAGCGCGAAAGCGGTCGATGCCTGTGTGCCGTTCAGCAGCGCCAGCCCCTCTTTCGCCGCCAGCGTGATCGGATTTAACCCGGCTTTTTTCAGCGCCTCTTTCGCAGGAAGCCACTCGCCCTGCCAGCGCGCTTTGCCTTCGCCCAGCAGCAGCAGCGACATGTGCGCCAGCGGCGCAAGATCGCCGGAAGCACCAACGGAGCCTTTTGCCGGGATCCACGGATAGACTTCTGCATTCACCAGCGCCATCAGCGCCTGAATCACGCTCAGGCGAATACCGGAAAAGCCGCGCGCCAGGCTGTTGATTTTGAGGACCATCATCAGACGGACAATCTCATCGTCCAGCGGCTGACCCACGCCCGCGGCATGCGACAGCACCAGCGAACGCTGTAAGTTTTCCAGATCGTGTGTCGCGATGCGGGTCTGCGCCAGCAGCCCAAAGCCGGTGTTAATCCCGTAGGCGGTGCGCCCTTCGGCAACGATGGCTTCGACGCAGGCGACGCTGTCGTTAATGGCGGCATGGGCACTTGCATCCAGCGAAAGGGTGACCGGTTTACGCCAGACGTTACGCAGCTGTTTGAGCGTCAGCGAGCCGGGAGTCAGTGTTAATGCGTTCATTAATGCGTTCATTAATGCTTTCCTTGTGTGGCAGGGATCATCGGCAGGTTAAGGCCCTGCTCTTTGGCACAGTCAATGGCAATTTCGTAACCCGCATCCGCGTGACGCATCACGCCGGTGGCCGGGTCGTTGTGCAGCACGCGAGCGATACGCGCGGCGGCTTCATCGGTTCCGTCGCAGACGATGACCATCCCGGAATGCTGGGAGAAGCCCATCCCCACGCCGCCGCCGTGGTGCAGCGACACCCAGGTCGCGCCGCTGGCGGTATTCAGCAGAGCGTTCAGCAGCGGCCAGTCGGAGACCGCATCCGAGCCGTCGCGCATGGCTTCCGTTTCGCGGTTCGGGCTGGCGACGGAGCCGGAGTCAAGGTGGTCGCGGCCAATGACGATCGGCGCGGAGACTTCACCGCTGCGCACCATTTCGTTGAAGGCGAGGCCCAGTTTTTGCCGCCACTCCAGCCCTACCCAGCAGATACGCGCCGGCAGGCCCTGGAAGTTAATGCGCTCGCGGGCCATGTCCAGCCAGCGGTGCAGGTGTTCGTCATCGGCGACGATCTCTTTCACTTTGGCATCGGTTTTGTAGATGTCCTCCGGGTCACCGGACAGGGCAACCCAGCGGAACGGGCCGATACCGCGGCAGAACAGCGGGCGGATATAGGCAGGAACGAATCCCGGGAAGTCGAACGCGTTACTTACGCCCATCTCTTTCGCCATCTGGCGGATGTTGTTGCCGTAGTCAAAGGTCGGAATGCCCATCTGGCTAAAGGCCAGCATGGCGGAGACGTGTTCTGCCATAGAGCGTTTTGCGGCAAGCACCGTGCCTTCCGGGTCGGTTTCCGCTTTTTGCTGGTATTCTTCCCACGTCCAGCCTTTTGGCAGGTAACCGTGCAGCGGGTCATGGGCGCTGGTCTGGTCGGTGACCAGATCCGGACGCACGCCGCGGGCGACGAGCTGCGGGAGAATGTCCGCCGCGTTGCCGCACAGGGCAATCGACACCGCTTTGCCTTCGGAGGTGTATTTTTTGATACGCGCCAGCGCATCGTCCAGATCGGTTGCCTGTTCATCGACGTAGCGGGTGCGCAGACGGAAATCAATGCGGCTCTGCTGGCACTCAATGTTGAGCGAGCACGCGCCGGCAAGCGTGGCGGCCAGCGGCTGCGCGCCGCCCATGCCGCCGAGACCCGCGGTCAATACCCAGCGGCCTTTCAGCGAGCCGTTATAGTGCTGGCGACCGGCTTCCACGAAAGTCTCGTAGGTGCCCTGCACGATCCCCTGGCTGCCGATGTAGATCCAGCTCCCCGCGGTCATCTGGCCATACATCGCCAGCCCTTTCGCGTCCAGTTCGTTGAAGTGTTCCCACGTGGCCCAGTGCGGCACGAGGTTAGAGTTGGCGATCAGCACGCGCGGTGCGTTTTTGTGCGTTTTGAACACGCCCACCGGCTTGCCGGACTGCACCAGCAGGGTTTCGTCGTGTTCGAGTTCGGTCAGGGATTTTACAATTGCGTCATAGCATTCCCAGTTGCGCGCGGCGCGGCCTATGCCGCCGTAGACCACCAGCTCGTGGGGGTTCTCCGCTACCTCAGGATCGAGGTTGTTCATCAACATGCGCAGCGGGGCTTCGGTGAGCCAGCTTTTGGCGGTGAGTGTGGTGCCGCGCGCGGCGCGGACATCCTGCTGGCGGTATTTACCTGACGACATTGTGTGCTCCTCATACGGGACAGTGATGCATTTAGATATACTTGTATAGACAAGCACACACAAGGTCAGATTTAACAAAAAAGATACAATTTTGTTATATTGCGTTAGCTATCACGCTTTTAAAACTTATGACATAAAGTGGCCCTGCAGCCGGTAGCGGTTACCCGGGAAAAGCAGCCGGGCATGCGACACGATGTGCGACGAGGACCAGGTCCGACGGCGGATCAGCAGGCACGGATCGTGCTCTTTAATACGCAGCCGCTCACACTCCTGCGGCGTGGCGCGCACGGCTTCCACAATGTGCTCCCCTTCCGTCAGCGGTGCGACGAGCGAGAGATAGGCGTGCGGCGTGGTCTGGGTGTAATCCTGATTCAGGTAGTCCGGTATCCGCTCAGCGTTAACGCAGCGATCTTCAATCTGCACCGGAATGTCGTTCTCAAAATGCACCATCACGGAATGGAAGATACGGCTGCCTTCTTTGACATTCAGCTCTACGGCCTGCTCGGCGCTGGCCTGGGTCTCTTCGAGCACCAGCACCTCACAGCGGTGCTGATGATTTCGCGAGGTTATCTCATCGGCAATGCTGCGGATTTCAAACAGGGCGGATTGCCCTTTCGGTTCCGCCACAAACGTCCCCACGCCCTGCAGGCGCACCAGAAGCCCTTCGTCGGTCAGTTCGCGCAGCGCCCGGTTGACGGTCATCCGGCTAAAACCAAACTGCGCCACCAGCTCGGCCTCCGAGGGGATACGATCGTGCGGGCGCCAGACGCCGGTAGCGATTTTTTCGCTGATCGCCTGCTTCACCTTTTCGTAGAAAGGCGCAGGAGGGCTCGACGGCGGCAGAGGTGAGCGTGAAAACATCGTGACTCCTTGAATAGTGTTATGCCCACCAGTGAGCAATTTGCCAGGCCAGACGGGCGGCAAGCTTTGCGCCCTGTCCGTCCCGATCGTACTGCGGGTTAAACTCTACCAGATCGGCGGCCTGTAGCTTACCGCTGCGGCAGATTTGTTCGATAACCGGCAGAAGATCCAGCGCCGGTATGCCTAACGCAGCCGGGGCGGACACGGCAGGCATTTCGCTGGCGGGCAGGACGTCCAGATCGATCGTCAGATAGATACGATCGGCCTGCGTCAGCACCTTTTCCAGCGCGGATAGCGCATCGCGCCTGAAATGGAGATCTTCCACCAGCGTGACGTCCAGGCGTTCGGCCTCATCCCACAGCGCCAGCGTGTTCGCCGCCCGGCTCACGCCAAAGCAGGCGTACTGAAATTCCCGCCCGCGCTCATCGCAGTAATGCGCCAGCTGGCGAAACGGGGTGCCGGATGTGGCATGGTCGGCCTTGCGCAGGTCAAGATGGGCATCAAGGTTGATCACCGCCACGCGCTCGTTCGGGAACGCATCCAGAACGCCCCGACCGTGCGCCCAGGCGGTTTCGTGCCCGCCGCCAAAGACCAGCGTGCGCATCCCGGACCGCTGGCAGATCGTGACGGCATCGCTTAAAGCCTGCTGCGCCGCTTCCAGCTCGTGGCCTTCAACGTACACCGAGCCCATATCCGCCAGCCGTTCATGCCCCTGATGACTTGCCATATTCGCCAGCGCTTTTCGCAGCATATCCGGTGCCTGCATGGCGCCGGGCCTGCCCTGATTGCGTTTTACCCCTTCATCACATTCAAAGCCGATCAGCGCGATGCCGGATGCAAGCGGCGTGAACTGTCCCTGCTGCTTTATCGTCTGGAAAATGCGCGTTGCATTGCTGGCCTCGGCGCTGTCGTCGCGCCCCTGCCAGACCGTTTCGGCTACCGGCCGCCATAACCTCATACTGCCTCCCCACGGAAAATACGTTGATACAGCGGATTGCGTCCCGGCTCGTAGACCATCTCTACCGGATGGCGAGCATCCCAGACGATGAAATCAGCGACAAACCCTGCCCTGAGCTGCCCGTGGGTTGCGCCACGGCCCAGCGCCTGCGCGGCATGCCGCGTGACGCCAGCCCAGGCTTCTTCAGGGGTCAGACCAAACTGGACGCAGGCCATGTTCATCGCCAGGTGCAGGCTGGCAAACGGGCTGGTGCCGGGGTTATAGTCGGTCGCGACGGCCATCGGGACACCCTGTTTTCTGAGCCGTTCCACCGGCGGTCGCTGGCGCTCCTGAAGAAAATAGAACGCACCCGGCAACAGGACGGCAACCGTGCCGCTTTCCGCCATCGCCTGAACGCCTGCGTCGTCGAGATACTCAATATGATCGGCGGAAAGCCCCTTATACTGGCTGACCAGCGCCGCGCCGCCCTGATTAGACAGCTGCTCGACATGCCCTTTCACCGGAATACCGAGCGCGGTGGCAGCCTTAAAGAGGCGCTCGGTTTGCGACGGGGTGAAGCCGACGTTTTCACAAAACACGTCTACTGCTTCATATAACTCTTTCTGCCACAGCGTGGGCAATATCTGCTCGCAGACCAGCGTGAGATACGCATCGGGATCCTGCCGGTATTCCGCAGGAACTGCATGTGCGGCCAGCAGCGTTGGGCTGATATCGATCGGATTATTAAGGCTCAGCTGGCGCGCAACCTGCAGCATCTTCTCTTCGGCCTCGGGGTTTAGACCGTATCCCGACTTGATTTCAACCGTGGTGACGCCTTCATTCATCAGTCGCTGAAGCCGCTGCTGCGCCAGTTGAAGCAGGGTTTCGGGTGAGCTGCTGCGCGTCGCCGTCACGGTAGCGTTAATCCCACCCCCCTGGGCGCTGATGGTTTGATATGAGACGCCGTTCAGACGCTGCTCCCACTCCGCCGCGCGATCGCCGCCAAATACCAGGTGGGTATGGCAGTCAATCAGGCCAGGCGTGACCAGACGCCCCTGAAGATCGACACAGCGAGGGTGTCCGGCAGGAATATCAGATTCAGGGATCACGGCCAGAATAGTGTGGCCGCGCACGACCAGGGCATGTTGCTCTTTCAGTCCATAAGGCGCAGATACGTCCGGCACCATCGTAGCCAGTCGCGCATTTCGCCATATTACATCGTCGGGATGAATCTGCTGCATGGGGCGTTCCACTTGTCTTAGATTGTATAGACATTTATTTTCATCTGTTGTCTGCTGTCAACCGACTTTGCGGAAAATGTTATTTATTTGTGATCACTTACCTGCCGCTCCGGGGCTAAAAATGCAACTTTTACCCTTTTTATCTTCCCGTTTCGCTCAACTTAGTATAAAAAAGCAGGCTATTTCGTCTATCCCGTAAAGACTTGCATACCCAGGAGCTTCACCTTGAACATTTCCAGGATTTCCCGTCTGGCGTTAGCACTCGCCTTTGGCGTGACCTTATCCGCATGCAGTTCAACTCCACCGGATCAGCGACCTTCTGAGCAGGCTGCGCCCGGTACCGCCTCCCGCCCGATTTTGTCCGCTGATGAAGCGAAGAACTTCGACCGTGCGCACTACTTCTCAGCGATGGATCCTAACGCTGCGCCGTGGACCCCGTCGTCTATTAACCTGCCTAAACAGCCTGACTTCGTGGTTGGCCCGGCAGGTGCGCAGGGCGTAACGCACACCTCTATTCAGGCTGCGGTTGATGCTGCCATCACTAAACACAGCGCGTCTCGACAGTATATCGCGATCCTGCCGGGTGAATATGAAGGCACCGTATATGTTCCGGCGGCTCCAGGCAGCGTTACGCTTTACGGTCTGGGCGAAAAAGCGATCGACGTAAAAATTGGCCTGGCGATTGATTCCGAAATCGACAGCAACACCTGGCGTCACCTGGTGAACCCGGCCGGTAAATATATGCCGGGTAAACCGGCGTGGTACATGTTTGATAACTGCCAGAGCAAGCGTTCCGCCACCATTGGCGTGATGTGCTCAGCGGTGTTCTGGTCTCAGAATAACGGTCTGCAGCTGCAGAACCTGACCATTCAGAATACCCTGGGCGACAGCGTTGATGCCGGTAACCACCAGGCCGTTGCGCTGCGTAGCGATGGCGACCAGGTGCAGATTAACAACGTCAACATTCTGGGCCGACAGAACACCTTCTTCGTGACCAACAGCGGCGTGCAGAACACCCTGCAGAATAACCGCCTGACCCGTACCCTGGTGACCAATAGCTACGTTGAAGGTGACGTGGATCTGGTGTCCGGGCGCGGTGCGGTGGTGTTTGATAACACCGATTTCCGCGTGGTGAATTCACGTACTCAGCAGGAAGGCTACGTGTTTGCTCCGGCAACCCAGTCTAACCTCTTCTACGGCTTCCTGGCCGTGAACAGCCGCTTTAACGCTGCCGGTGACGGCGTGGCGCAGCTGGGACGCTCCCTGGACGTCGACTCTGCCACTAACGGCCAGGTCGTGATCCGCGACAGCGTGATCAACGAAGGCTTCAACATGGCGAAGCCGTGGGCTGATGCCGCGATCTCCAAACGTCCGTTCTCCGGCAATACCGGTGCGGTGGATGATAAAGGAAACGTGCAGCGCAACCTGAACGACGCTAACTTCAACCGCATGTGGGAATACAATAACCGCGGTCTGGGTAGCAAAGTGGTTGCTGAGCCGAAGCAGTAAGATGAGAGTAAAAGGGGGATGTTAATCCCCCTTTTTACTGCGACTGGATACGTCAGGCACCAAACTTAAGATACGCATCCAATAGTTGCATAATCGCAACCATGAGTTGCAGGAACAGAATTGCCCATTCCACACCGCTCATACGCCACTCCTTTGGTATAGAGCACTTCTCCTCTGATTTACCTTTCCGCTGCCTGTCACCAGAGGTGTGTTGGTTATGTTTTGATGTGCTCCGCAGTTTAGGCACCGTCGGCACCACCCGACAGCCAGGACTTAAAAAGGATCCTGAATTGCGGAACTGCAACACATCAAACCAACGGACAGAATAATATCAGACCATTACTGTACATAAAAACAGTTAAAGGGAGTTTAGGAATTTATAAAGAGAACATAAATAACTCACTGATTATATTAAATATTGATATCTACCATCGTCTCATAATCTCTTTTCTTCGTTGACGATGAATTTACATCACCTTAAGCCAATATTATGATGGACGTGTTGGTTACGTTTTGATGTGCACACCCGGCTACCACCGGGCATAAAAAAACCTCGCATTCGCGAGGTTTTTTGTTTTTAGCCGCTTAGTGAGCGTTTACCACGACCCACATTGGCCCCTGGCCGACGGCGTAACGTCCTTTCTCTTCCAGCAGCCCCTGCTCACCTTTAATTTCATACAGCGCGATGTGGTGGGATTTCTGCCCCGCCGCAATCAGGTATTTACCGCTGTGATCGATATTAAAGCCGCGCGGCTGGGTTTCCGTTGGCTGGAACCCTTCAATGGCCAGCACGCTGCCATCCTCGGAGACGCTAAACACGGTAATCAGGCTGGAGGTACGGTCACAGGCGTACAGATGGCGGCCATTTGGCGTAATGTGGATATCCGCCGCCCAGCGGGTGTCGGAGAAGTCAGACGGCATCATATCCAGCGTCTGCACGCACTCAATCTGGCCGTTAGGATCTTTCAGCTCCCAGACGTCCACAGAGCTGTTCAGTTCATTGACCACGTAGGCGTACTGCTGGTTCGGATGGAAGACCATATGACGCGGACCCGCGCCTTCAACGGTAGTCACTTCGGCAGGATGCTGCGCCACCAGGTGACCATCGTCGCTCAGGGTGAACAGGCAGATACGATCCTGCTTCAGCGCAGGCACCCACAGCGTGCGGTTATCAGGCGTGATATTCGCCGAGTGGCAACCTTCAAGCCCTTCCACCACATCCACGGTTTCGACCGGAATGCCATTTTCCAGACGCGTTACGCTGACGCAGCCCGCGTTATAAGAGCCGCTGAAGACAAAGTTGCCTTTACGATCGGTAGAGATATGGGTTGGGCTGCCCGGCAACGGGGCTTCGGCAGTGTACGTCAGCGCGCCATCGTCCGGAGAAATGCGATAGGCCAGCACGCGGAACTCCGGGCGCACACCCACGTACAAGAAACGTTTATCCGGGCTGATGACCATCGGCTGCACCTGGCCTGGCACGTCAACAACCTGAACCAGCGTGAGTGTCCCTTCGGTATTTAAACGCCAGACGTGGATCTGCTGGCTTTCAGGACTGGCGGTATAAACGGTTTGTTTCATGAATATTCACTCCTCACTGCGCATGAAAGTAGTTAACTTTTGACGGTGAATGCTGAATTGTCGACAGGAATTTTGAAGCGTTCGCCTCTCGGTGTACCATCCCATCAAAACGTAAATTCAATATTAACCCGGGAAAACAGATGACCTCGCGTGTGATTGCTCTGGATTTAGACGGTACCTTACTGACGCCGCAAAAAACCCTTCTCCCCTCCTCCCTTGAGGCGCTTAAACGCGCGCAGGAAGTGGGATATCAACTCCTTATCGTAACGGGTCGACATCACGTTGCCATTCACCCTTTTTATCAGGCACTGGCGTTAGATACACCTGCAATTTGTTGTAATGGCACTTATTTGTATGATTATCAGGCAAAAAAGGTTTTAGCCTCCGACCCGCTGCCGGTTCCCCAGGCGCTGCAGCTGATTGATCTGCTGGATGAGCATGCCGTTCACGGCCTGATGTACGTGGATAACGCGATGGTGTACGAGCGCCCTACTGGCCATGTGGTGCGCACCAGCAACTGGGCGTTGTCTCTGCCGGAAGCGCAGCGTCCGGTCTTTACCCAGGTTTCCTCCCTGCGTCAGGCCGCCCAGGACGTTGAGGCTATCTGGAAATTCGCCCTGACGGATGAAGACACCACCAAACTGAACACTTTCGCAAAACACGTGGAGCAGACGCTGGGGCTGGAGTGCGAATGGTCCTGGCATGACCAGGTGGATATTGCCCGTAAAGGCAACAGCAAAGGCAAGCGTCTGACGCAGTTTGTGGAATCTCAGGGCTGGTCGATGCAGGATGTGATCGCCTTTGGTGATAACTACAACGACATCAGCATGCTGGAAGCCGCCGGTACCGGCGTGGCGATGGGCAATGCCGACGACGCGGTCAAAGCCCGCGCCAACGTGGTGATTGGCGACAACACTACCGACAGCATCGCGCAGTACATTTATACCCACCTGCTGTAATCAGGCGGTAATCGAGACGCTCTTAATTTGCGCGTAAAGCCACAGGCCGGGTTTGATCCCTAACTCATCCCTGGCCCACGGGCTGATGCGCGCCCAGAGCGTCCTGCTGCCCACTTCAAGCTTCACTTCCACCTGCCCGTTATCATCAAAACATTCCGCGACTTTGGCGCGCAGAATATTTCGAATACTGGTTTGCAGCGGCGGCTGCAGCACCAGCGAGACGTCCGACGCCTGGATGCGAATTCTCAGCGCGGACTGTAACGGTTTGTCGATCTTATTGACCCAAAGATGCTGGTCACCCAGCGCCAGGGCGGTCATCGCGTAGTGTGGATGGTGTTCCAGAACGCTCACTTTCAGGATGCTGCTCTGCTGCTCCCTGGGTAACCACGGGTGCATGGCGCTGCTGCCCCACACCTCTTCCAGGTTGCCAAACGCCTTAACGCTGCCCTCTTCCAGCACCAGCACCTTGTCGGCCAGATGGAGGATCTCATCCAGCGAATGGCTGACGTAGAGCATCGGAATATTAATTTCGCGCGTCAGGCGCTGTAGATAAGGCAGAAGTTCGCGTTTACGCGGAATATCGAGCGAGGCCAGCGGTTCGTCGAGCAGCAGCAGTTCGGGTGCGGTCAGCAACGCGCGGCCAATGGCCACACGCTGTTTTTCTCCACCGGAGAGCGAGGAGGGTAGCCTGTCGAGCAGAGGTTCAATGCCTAACAGCGTCACCAGCTTATCAAACTGCCCGGCCATGCTTTTCGCCATGCCGTAACGCAGGTTGCCGCGCACGCTGTAGTGCGGGAACAGGCGTGCGTCCTGGAAAACATAGCCGATGCGGCGTTTATCCGGCGAGAGGTAAACCTTATTCTCTACGTCATTCAGGACGCGGTCATTCAGGACAATACGGCCAGACTGCGGGCGGGTCAGGCCGCTGATGGCATTAATCAGCGATGTTTTTCCCGCTCCCGACACGCCAAAGATGGCGGTGATTCCGCTTGCCGGCAGCGTTTCGTTAAGCGTCAGGGTATGATTTCCCAGCGTCTGGGTAAAATGGAGTTCCAGCATGCTTATTTCCCCATCCGCTCGCGGCTGATCCGCGCCAGCCATTCAGACACCATTAGCGATGCCAGCGCCAGCACAATTGAAATAATACACAGCCGCGCCGCCGCGCCTTCACCGCCCGGCGTTTGAATCAGGGTGTACATTGCCGACGGGATGGTTCGCGTCTCGCCGGGGATGTTCGACACAAACGTGATCGTCGCGCCAAACTCGCCCAGCGAGCGGGCAAAGGCCAGCACCGTACCGACAATAATGCCGGGTAACGTCAGGGGTAGCGTGATGGTGAAAAAGACGCGCCAGCGCCCTGCGCCCAGCGTGCGGGCCGCCTGTTCGAGCTTCATGTCCACGCCTTCCAGTGCGAGACGTATCGCCCTCACCATCAGCGGGAATGACATCACCGCCGCCGCCAGTACCGCACCGCGCCAGCTAAACGCAAACGTCAGCCCAAACCAGTCGTAAAGCTTCTCGCCGATAAAACCGCGTCGCCCCATCGAAATCAGCAGCAGATAACCGACCACTACTGGCGGCAAAACGAGCGGAAGATGAAGCACGCTGTCGAGCAGCGTTTTGCCGGGAAACTGGCAGCGAACCAGTAGCCAGGCAAAGAAGATCCCAAAGGGCAAACTCAGCGCAACCGCCAGGGAAGAGACTTTAAGGCTCAGCAGAACAGCCTGCCATTCAGGATCGGTCAATATCATCAGTGAGTCGTAAATCCATAACGTTTAAAGATTGTGGACGCCTCCGGGCCCTTCAGGTAATCGCGGAAGGCCGTCACGGTCGCATTTTTATGTCCATCAACAATCGCAACAGGATATTCCACTTTCTTGTGGGAATCTTCCGGGAACGTTGCGACCACTTTTACCCCTTTACTGGCAACGGCATCCGAGCCATACACAATGCCCAGCGGGGCTTCGTTGCGCTCAACCAGCGCCAGCGCGCCGCGTACATCTTCCGCCGGGGCCAGCTTCGGTGACAATGTCTCCCATGCGCCCAGCTTTTGCAGCGCTTCTTTGGCATAAATACCGGCCGGAACGTGCTCCGGATCGCCCACCGCCAGACGGCCGCCGTTCAGCAGGCTCGTCCAGTTAGTCTCTTTACTGATGGTGATGTCCGCCTGCGCGCTGGCTTTGGGCGCCACGACAACCAGGCTATTCCCCAGCAGCGTTTCGCGGGTTGTCGCATCAATCGATTTCTTCTCCGCCGCGTAGTCCATCCACTTCTGGTCAGCCGAGATAAACAGATCCGCCGGTGCGCCCGCTTCTATCTGACGCGCCAGCGTCGAGGAAGAGGCAAAAGAGGAGACCACCTCGACATTTTTCTCTTTTTTATACGCCGCCGCGATGTCCTGCAGCGCGTTGGTCAGCGACGCCGCCGCAAAGACCGTGATTTTACCCTCGTCCGCCAGCGCGTGTCCGGTAAGTGAAAGCGTCAGCATTGCCCCTGCGAAAAGGCGTACCCATGAACGTGCCATCTGTAACTCCTGTGAGTAGCGTTATATACATATTAATATAACGGTAACGTCAGGGAGATCCCAGCGTTTAATCTTACCGCTGAAGGGGTAAATCGGTGTGATGCGTTAAATATTATCGGCGAAAACGGGAAAATCTTGAGAGCAAAACGCCCGGGCTAGCCGGGCGTTTTGTGGGGAATCAATGCTGCTTTTTAGCCTGGTCTCTGTGACCAATGTTCGAAAAGACGTTGAACACTTCACCCAGGCCGTAGATGGCACCGAGGATGATGGCCATCACTACTGGTACCATGATCACGGCGAATACCAGACTTTTCAACAACTCTAACATGGTTTTCTCCAGATATTGTGAACAGCTTATTCTACCCTTTCAAGTGAGAAAAACATCCCCTTTTGTGCGGTACCCTTTGCGCCCTGCACCATTTGGGTCACAATACTCTTTTTGCCAGGACACTGTTATGCAGGCCGAAATTCTTCTCACTCTACGACTTCAGCAAAAGCTTTTCGCCGATCCGCGACGTATCGCCCTGCTTAAACAAATAGAACAAACGGGCTCGATTAGCCAGGGGGCGAAAAACGCGGGCATCAGCTACAAAAGTGCCTGGGACGCCATCAATGACATGAACACCCTGAGCGAGCATCCGCTGGTGGACAGAGCCACTGGCGGAAAAGGGGGTGGAGGTGCGGTCGTCACGCGCTACGGCCAGCGACTGATTCAGCTTTACGATCTGCTAGCCCAGATCCAGCAAAAAGCGTTTGACGTTTTGAGCGACGACGATAACGTTCCACTGGACAGTTTGCTGGCCGCCATTTCCCGCTTCTCGTTACAAACCAGCGCCCGCAACCAGTGGTTTGGAACGGTGACGGCGCGCGACAATCTCCAGGTACAGCAGCATATTGAGATCCTGCTTGCCGATGGCACCACCCGTCTGAAAGCCGCAATAACGGCACAGAGCGCAGAGCGCCTTGAGCTGGATGAAGGTAAAGAGGTGCTGGTGCTGCTGAAAGCACCGTGGGTCAATATCACGCGCGATCCCGACACCGCAAAGGCAGCCGATAACCAGCTCCAGGGCGCAATTAGCCATATCGAACGCGGCCAGGCGCACTGCGAAGTGCTGATGACCCTGGCAGACGGGCAACAGCTTTGCGCGACGATACCGCTTAGCGAAGCGGACAGTTTAGAAGAAGGTACTGTCGTCACCGCCTGGTTCAACGCAGACCGGGTGATTATCGCCACATTGTGCTGAGCGCATTGACAATCGCGCCGACAGTGCGTATCCCTGATATCTATTGCTGCAAAAACAGGGATAAATCATGTCATCATTGCATATTTCGCAAGGCACGTTTCGTCTTAGCGATACCCGAACGCTGACGATTGCTGATTTGACGATACGCGCGGGTGAAAGCTGGGCGTTTGTCGGCACTAACGGCAGCGGTAAATCCGCGCTGGCCCGCGCGCTGGCCGGCGAGCTTCCCCTCCTCAAGGGCGAATGCCAGGGCGATTTTACGCGCCTGACGCGCCTGTCATTTGAACAACTGCAAAAGCTGGTGAGCGACGAGTGGCAGCGCAACAACACCGATTTACTCAGCCCTGGCGAAGAAGATACCGGCCGTACGACGGCGGAAATTATTCAGGATGAGGTGAAAGATCCCGCCCGCTGTCAGCGCCTGGCAGAACGGTTCGGCATCACCGCCCTGCTGAACCGGCGCTTTAAATACCTTTCTACCGGCGAGACGCGGAAAACGCTGCTCTGCCAGGCGCTGATGAGCGAGCCTGAGCTGCTGATCCTCGACGAACCGTTTGACGGCCTTGACGTGCAGTCCCGTGCGCAGCTGGCGGCCCTGCTGGAGTCGCTTAATCAGCAGGGATATACCCTGGTGCTGGTGCTTAACCGCTTCGATGAAATTCCGGATTTTATCCAGCACGCAGGCGTACTCGCTGACTGTAACCTGACCGAGACCGGTGAAAAGACAGCGCTGCTTAAGCAGGCGCTCATTGCCCAGCTCGCACACAGTGAACAACTCGACGGTATTACCCTTCCGGAACCTGACGCCCCTGCGGCCCGCCACGCGCTTGATCCCCACCAGCCGCGCATCGTGCTGCGGGATGGGATGGTCTCTTATGACGATCGCCCGATCCTTAACCGTCTAAGCTGGACGGTCAATCCTGGCGAGCACTGGCAGATTGTCGGCCCTAACGGCGCGGGAAAATCCACGCTGCTGAGCCTGATAACCGGCGATCATCCGCAGGGCTATAGCAACGATCTTACGCTGTTCGGTCGGCGTCGCGGCAGCGGCGAAACCATCTGGGATATTAAAAAACATATCGGCTACGTCAGCAGCAGCCTGCATCTGGATTACCGGGTCAGTACCACGGTACGCAACGTGATCCTTTCCGGCTATTTTGATTCCATCGGGATTTATCAGGCGGTGTCGGACAAACAGCACAAGCTGGCCCAGCAGTGGCTGGATATCCTGGGCATAGACACCCGGATCGCTGACGCGCCGTTTCATAGCCTGTCGTGGGGGCAGCAGCGTCTGGCCCTGATCGTTCGCGCGCTGGTGAAACACCCTACGCTTCTGATCCTCGACGAACCGCTGCAGGGACTCGATCCGCTGAATCGACAGCTTATCCGCCGCTTTGTGGACGTGCTGATTAGCGAAGGTGAAACGCAGCTGCTGTTCGTTTCACACCATGCCGAAGATGCCCCCTCCTGCATCACGCATCGCCTGGAGTTTGTTCCGGACGGTGAGCACTATCGTTATCTGCAAAGCAAAATCGATTAACCCCCGGAGGGTACTGCCCTCCGTTTTTCAGATAACCTGCACTAAGCCATCGCTATCCCTTTGATCTACAATGCCCTAAAGCGGCTGAAAATCGGATTTTAAAAACAGTGTAAACGATTCCACTATTTTATCCCATGTCACACTTTTCGCGTCTCTGTTATGCTATGGTTATTACATACCATAAGCCCAATGGAGCGAAATATGCGAGTTCTGGTAACAGGTGGTAGCGGTTACATAGGTAGTCATACCTGCGTGCAACTGCTGCAAAACGGTCACGACGTCATCATTCTCGACAACCTGTGCAACAGTAAGCGCAGCGTGCTGCCTGTGATTGAACGTCTTGGCGGTAAACAACCCACTTTCGTGGAAGGCGACATCCGCAACGAAGCGCTGATGACCGAGATCCTTCACGACCACGCCATCGAAGCGGTGATCCACTTTGCGGGTCTGAAAGCGGTCGGTGAATCCGTTGCGAAACCGCTCGAGTATTACGACAACAACGTCAACGGTACTCTGCGTCTCATCTCCGCCATGCGTGCGGCCAACGTCAAAAACTTCATCTTTAGCTCCTCCGCCACCGTCTACGGCGATCAGCCCAAAATCCCTTACATTGAAAGCTTCCCGACCGGTACACCGCAAAGCCCGTACGGCAAAAGCAAGCTGATGGTGGAGCAGATCCTGACCGACCTGCAAAAAGCGCAGCCGGAGTGGAGCATCGCGCTGCTGCGCTACTTCAACCCGGTCGGCGCGCATCCGTCCGGCGATATGGGTGAAGATCCGCAGGGCATCCCGAACAACCTGATGCCGTATATCGCCCAGGTTGCCGTGGGTCGCCGCGACTCGCTGGCAATTTTTGGCAATGACTACCCTACCGAAGACGGCACCGGCGTGCGCGACTACATCCACGTCATGGATCTGGCCGACGGCCACGTTGCCGCGATGCAGCAGCTGGCCAACAAGTCGGGCGTGCATATTTACAACCTCGGCGCCGGAGTCGGCAGCAGCGTGCTGGACGTGGTTAACGCCTTCAGCAAAGCCTGCGGTAAGCCGGTGAGCTACCACTTCGCCCCGCGTCGTGATGGTGACCTGCCTGCTTACTGGGCCGATGCCACCAAAGCCGACAAAGAGCTTAACTGGCGTGTGACGCGCACGCTTGATGAAATGGCACAGGATACCTGGCACTGGCAGTCACGCCACCCGCAAGGCTATCCGGACTAAGGATCCGTCATGACGCAATTTAATCCCGTCGATCATCCGCATCGTCGTTTTAACCCGTTAAGCGGGCAATGGATTTTAGTTTCTCCGCATCGCGCCAAGCGCCCCTGGCAGGGGGCGCAGGAGACGCCTGCAAAACAGACGCTGCCACAGCACGACCCGGACTGCTTCCTCTGTCCGGGCAACACGCGCGTCACCGGGGATAAAAACCCGGACTACAAAGGCACCTTCGTCTTCACCAACGATTTTGCCGCTCTGATGACCGACACCCCGGACGCGCCGGAAAGCCACGATCCGCTGATGCGCTGTGAAAGCGCGCGCGGAACCAGCCGCGTGATCTGCTTCTCGCCCGATCACAGCAAAACGCTGCCGGAGCTGAGCGTGGACGCGCTGAAAGAGGTCATCAGCACCTGGCAGGCGCAAACCGCAGAGCTGGGGCAGAGCTATCCGTGGGTGCAGGTGTTCGAAAACAAAGGCGCGGCGATGGGCTGCTCTAACCCGCACCCGCACGGCCAGGTCTGGGCGAACAGCTTCCTGCCTAACGAAGCCGAGCGTGAAGACCGTCTGCAGAAAGCGTATTACGCGGAAAACGGTTCGCCGATGCTGGTGGATTACACGCAGCGCGAGCTGGCCGACGGCAGCCGCACCGTGGTGGAAACTGAACACTGGCTGGCCGTCGTCCCTTACTGGGCCGCCTGGCCGTTTGAAACGCTGCTGCTGCCGAAAGCGCACGTGCAGCGCATCACCGATCTCAGCGACGCGCAGCGCGACGACCTCGCCCTGGCGCTGAAAAAGCTGACCAGCCGTTACGACAACCTGTTCCAGTGCTCCTTCCCGTACTCCATGGGCTGGCACGGCGCCCCGTTTAACGGCGAAGAGAATCAACACTGGCAGCTGCACGCCCATTTCTATCCGCCGCTGCTGCGCTCTGCGACGGTGCGTAAATTCATGGTGGGCTATGAAATGCTGGCGGAAACCCAGCGTGACCTGACGGCGGAGCAGGCGGCAGAACGTCTGCGTGCCGTTAGCGACGTCCACTATCGCGAATCAGGAGTCTAAAAAATGAGTCTGAAAGATAAAACACAATCCCTGTTTGCTGAGAAATTTGGCTACCCTGCCACCCACGTTATCCAGGCGCCTGGCCGCGTTAACCTGATCGGTGAACACACCGACTATAACGACGGTTTCGTGCTGCCGTGCGCCATCGATTACCAGACCGTCATCAGCTGTGCAAAGCGCGACGACCGTAAGGTCCGCGTGATTGCGGCGGATTACGATAATGAGGCGGACGAGTTTTCCCTCGATGCCCCGATTGTGACGCACGACAGCCAGCAGTGGTCTAACTACGTGCGCGGCGTGGTGAAGCATCTGCAGAAGCGTAACAAGAACGTTGGCGGTGCCGATTTAGTCATCAGCGGCAACGTGCCGCAGGGTGCGGGCTTAAGCTCCTCTGCGTCTCTGGAAGTCGCCGTGGGAACCGTGTTTCAGCAGCTTTATCATCTACCGCTGGACGGCGCGCAAATCGCCCTGAACGGTCAGGAAGCAGAAAACCAGTTCGTGGGCTGTAACTGCGGCATTATGGACCAGCTGATCTCCGCACTGGGCAAAAAAGAGCATGCCCTGTTAATTGATTGCCGCTCGCTCGGTACCAAAGCCGTTCCCCTGCCGAAAGGCGCGGCCGTGGTGATTATCAACAGCAACTTTAAGCGCACGCTGGTGGGCAGCGAATACAACACCCGCCGCCAACAGTGCGAAACCGGCGCCCGCTTCTTCCAGCAGCCTGCCCTGCGCGACGTAACGCTCAATGAATTTAACAAAGTGGCGCACGAGCTGGATCCGGTCGTCGCCAAACGCGTTCGTCACGTGCTGACGGAAAATGCCCGTACCGTTGAAGCCGCGTCCGCACTGGCGAAAGGCGATCTGAAACGTATGGGTGAGCTGATGGCGGAATCTCACGCCTCCATGCGCGATGATTTTGAAATCACCGTTCCGCAGATCGACACCCTGGTGGACATCGTCAAAGCCACCATCGGCGACAAAGGCGGCGTGCGCATGACGGGCGGCGGCTTTGGCGGCTGTATCGTTGCGCTGGTGCCTGAAGAACTGGTCCCTGCCGTACAGGAGGCCGTGGCGAAGCAGTACGAAGCGAAAACGGGTATCAAAGAAACCTTCTATGTTTGCAAAGCATCACAAGGAGCCGGACAGTGCTAAACGAAACACCTACCCTTGCACCGGATGGTCTGCCGTATCGCCTGTTAACCCTGCGCAACAGCGCGGGGATGGTCGTTACGGTGATGGACTGGGGGGCAACCCTGCTTTCTGCCCGCGTACCGATGCCGGACGGCAGCGTGCGAGAGACCCTGCTCGGCTGCGCCTCGCCTGAGCAGTACATCAATCAGTCCGCCTATCTGGGCGCGTCCGTTGGGCGCTATGCTAACCGCATCGCGAAGAGCCGTTTTGAGCTCGACGGCGTGCAGTACGCCCTGCTTCCAAGCCAGGGTGAGAACCAGCTGCACGGCGGACCGGACGGGTTTGATAAACGCCGCTGGAAGATTGTTCGTCAAAACGACGGCGAAGTGCTGTTCTCGCTGGATTCGCCTGACGGCGATCAGGGCTTCCCGGGGAACCTTACCGCGTCCGCGCGCTTTACGCTGACCGACGACAACCGTATCGCCATCGAATACCGTGCGACGGCCGATAAGCCGTGTCCGGTCAACCTGACCAATCACGCGTATTTCAACCTGGACGGTAACCAGTGCGACGTTCGCAACCACAAGCTGCAGATCCTGGCGGATGCGTATCTGCCGGTTGATGAGATGGGCATTCCGCATCAGGGCCTCAAAGACGTGAGCGGCACCAGCTTTGACTTCCGCAGCGCGAAATCCATCGCCCAGGATTTCCTGAGCGATGACGATCAGCGTAAGGTAAAAGGCTACGATCACGCTTTCCTGCTGCAGGCCAAAGGCGATGTGAAACAACCTGCCGCGCAGGTCTGGTCTGCGGATGAGAAGCTGCAGATGACGGTTTATACCACCGCCCCTGCTCTGCAGTTTTACTCAGGCAACTACCTCGGCGGCACGACGGCGCGCGAACACGATGAGTACAGCGACTGGCAAGGCCTGGCGCTGGAGAGCGAGTTCCTGCCGGACAGCCCGAACCATCCGGAATGGCCACAGCCGGACTGCGTGCTGCGCCCGGGTGAAGAGTACGTGAGCGTTACCGAGTATCATTTCATTCCGCGCGCTTAATGCCCGGCGGCGCTACGCTTGCACGGGCCTACGGGTAGGCCGGATAAGCGAAGCGCCATCCGGCAAAAAACGCCAGCCCTCACAACGAGGGCTTTTTTCTGCGCGTCTTGCTGAAAATAGCGCCGATCGCAGACAAAATCATAACCCTGGATTCACAAGCATCTTACACTCAGAGACTATTTTCGCTATGGTTAGGGTTAAGCGTTGCTGGTGGCACCGCCACGGCAATATAATGAGAATTGTTATCATTCTAAAAATGCTTGAGGAGTAAGAGATGGCTATTACTAAGCTGGTCCTGGTGCGTCACGGCGAAAGCCAGTGGAACAACGAAAACCGCTTTACCGGTTGGTACGACGTTGATCTGTCTGAGAAAGGCGTAAGCGAAGCAAAAGCAGCAGGTAAACTGCTGAAGGAAGAAGGCTTCAGCTTTGATTTTGCTTACACCTCTGTGCTGAAACGTGCCATCCACACCCTGTGGAATGTGCTGGACGAACTGGATCAGGCCTGGCTGCCGGTTGAGAAGTCCTGGAAACTGAACGAACGTCACTACGGTGCGCTGCAGGGCCTGAACAAAGCGGAAACCGCTGAGAAATATGGCGACGAGCAGGTTAAACAGTGGCGTCGCGGCTTCGCAATCACCCCACCAGAGCTGACCAAAGATGACGAGCGCTACCCGGGCCACGACCCGCGTTACGCGAAGCTGACCGACGCTGAGCTGCCAACCACCGAGAGCCTGGCGCTGACCATCGACCGCGTTGTGCCTTACTGGAACGAAACCATTCTGCCACGCCTGAAAAGCGGTGAGCGCGTGATCATCGCTGCTCACGGTAACTCCCTGCGCGCGCTGGTGAAATACCTGGACAACATGGGTGAAGACGAAATTCTCGAACTGAACATCCCAACTGGCGTACCGCTGGTGTATGAGTTCGACGAAAACTTCAAGCCAATCAAACACTACTATCTGGGTAACGCAGAAGAGATCGCAGCGAAAGCAGCGGCTGTTGCGAACCAGGGTAAAGCGAAGTAATTTTCGCCAGACATAAAAAAAGCGCGGAGCCTTCCGCGCTTTTTTATTTGTGCATTCGAATTAACCGCGACGCGCTTTTACCGCATTCGCCAGCTGACGCAGGATGGTATCGGTATCGTCCCAGCCAATGCAGGCATCGGTCACGCTTTTGCCATACACCAGCGGTTCACTGCCTTCCAGGTTCTGGTTCCCTTCAACCAGATGGCTTTCGATCATCACCCCAATCACCGCCTTCTCACCGCCGGCAATCTGCTGACAGACGTCGGCACCCACTTCCATCTGCTTTTTAAACTGCTTGCTGGAGTTGGCATGGCTGAAATCGATCATCACCTGCGGTGGCAGCCCGGCTTTTTCCAGCCCGACTTTTACCTCTGCCACGTGTTTCGCACTGTAGTTTGGCTCTTTGCCGCCGCGCAGAATGATATGGCAGTCGCCGTTGCCGCTGGTGTTAACGATGGCGGAATGGCCCCATTTGGTCACCGACAGGAAGCAGTGCGGCGCGCCCGCTGCGTTGATGGCGTCGATAGCCACCTTAATGGTGCCGTCAGTGCCGTTTTTGAACCCCACCGGGCAAGAGAGACCGGACGCCAGCTCGCGGTGCACCTGAGATTCAGTTGTACGGGCACCAATTGCGCCCCAGCTCATCAGGTCTGCCAGGTATTGTGGCGTAATCATGTCGAGGAATTCACCGGCCGCTGGCAGGCCGCTGTCGTTGATCTCCAGCAGCAGCTTGCGCGCAATGCGCAGACCGTCGTTGATCTGGAAACTGTTATCCATATGCGGATCGTTAATCAGCCCTTTCCAGCCCACGGTGGTGCGCGGTTTTTCAAAATAGACGCGCATGACGATTTCCAGCTCTTCCTTCAGCTCTTCACGCAGAGTGAGTAGACGGGCTGCGTACTCTTTCGCGGCTGCAGGATCGTGAATGGAACACGGGCCAATCACCACCAGAAGACGATCGTCATTACCTTTCAGGATCTTATGGATCGCTTTACGAGCATGAGAAACCGTGTTTGCGGCATTTTCAGTGGCGGGGAATTTCTCAAGGAGCGCTACAGGAGGTAATAACTCATTGATCTCTTTAATGCGTAAATCGTCGTTCTGATAATTCATTTTCTTTCCAGCTCTGCCATATCTTTAGTAATGAAAGCAATCCTTTCAATCTATCTTGTCGACCAGGAAGTGTAAACACGGTTTTACACTTCACGCAGATAATTCCTGGAATTCGCCTAAAAATCGCCACAAAATAGCGAAAAATGAGATCTAACCTAAGCTTTTTAACTGTAACAACCAATTTTACACGCTTAAACGCGATTCCCTACTGACGAAAGTCCGTAAGGCGGAATCTTTCGCCTCTGAAAAAGATGCACTGTTGGAGAATGTTATCCAGCGTAACGACAAGAACAGGAGCACCATGATGAAAATGACAAAACTGGCAACCCTCTTCCTGACCGCCACACTCACTCTGGCCAGCGGCAGCGTCCTGGCTGCGGAAACGGGCACATCAGACAGCAACGGGGATGCGAATGCGGCTGCGGCAGCAGGCCAGCCCGCCCCTGATGCGAAACAGAATATTGCCCCGAATAATGTAGACAACAGCCAGATCAATACCGGCAACACCAACACCGGTGGCACGATGCTGCATCCTAACGGCAGCGGTTCCGGCACCATGAATCATGACAATATGAGTTCGGATGAGGTTCATAAGAACTCGATGTGTAAGGACGGCAAATGCCCCGATCCTAATGACAAAGTCGGAAACGACGCGAATACTAAAACCGACGGCACAACCCAGTAATGGGTTGTGAACGGGAATAAAAAGGAGAGCTCTGGCTCTCCTTTTTTTTGGAGTAACCTATTAAAAACGCTACACTAAAAACAATAACACATCAGGAAAGCAGACATGGCGCACTCCCATTCCCACTCGCACTCTCCCGGCAACGACAACGCTAAACGACTGATGCTGGCCTTTGGCGTCACGGCAACGTTTATGGTTATCGAGGTCGTTGGCGGCCTGCTTTCCGGCTCGCTGGCGCTTCTGGCTGATGCCGGACACATGCTGACCGATGCCGCAGCGCTGCTCTTCGCCCTGCTGGCGGTACAGTTTTCGCGTCGTCCTCCGAATGCGCGCCATACCTTCGGCTGGCTGAGGCTGACAACCCTGGCCGCGTTTGTTAACGCCATTGCGCTGGTGGTCATTACCGTTCTTATCGTCTGGGAGGCCGTACAGCGTTTCAGACACCCGCAGCCTATCGCCGGGGCGACAATGATGGTGATTGCCGTGGCGGGGCTGCTGGCAAATATCCTGGCCTTCTGGATTTTGCACCGCGGCAGCGGGGAAAAGAACCTCAACGTGCGCGCGGCGGCTCTCCATGTTCTGGGTGATTTGCTCGGCTCAGTCGGGGCGATTGTCGCCGCGCTGGTGATCCTCTACACCGGCTGGACGCCTGTCGATCCGATTCTGTCCGTACTGGTGTCGTGTCTGGTCTTGCGCAGCGCCTGGCGGCTGCTGAAGGAGAGCGTGAATGAACTGCTTGAAGGGGCACCGGCATCGATGGATATTGACGAGCTGAAGCGCAACCTGCGCCGTTCAGTCCCCGAAGTACGCAACGTTCATCACGTGCACGTCTGGCTGGTAGGGGAGAAGCCGGTCATGACGCTGCACGTCCAGGTGATCCCGCCTCACGACCACGATGCGCTGCTTGAGCGCATCCAGCATTTTCTTGAACATCACTACGAAATTGGCCACGCCACCATCCAGATGGAGTATCAGCCCTGTAACGGGCCGGACTGCCACCTTAACGAGGCGCAGTCCGGACATTCAGATCATCACCACCACTAGCTGGAAAGCGCGTGAGAGCCTCGCTCACGCGCGCTGTTAATCCACATCCGGCTGCCGTTCAGCGCGATAAAGGTCAGCAGCAGATATTCCAGCGACATCGCATAGACGCCCTGCAGGGCGAAGATCGCCACGCTAATCACGTTGATGATGACCCACAGCAGCCAGTTCTCAACGTATTTACGGGTCATCAGGATCATCGCCGCAATCGACAGCACCATCATGCAGGAATCCCAGAACGGGAAAGCATCCGGCTGGAGGACAGGCATCGTCACGTTCAGGCCGAAACCGGACATGACCGAAACGGCAACGCGGGTCAGGAACGCAAATACCGGGTTGATATAGACGGTCATTAAGCCAATGGCAACCACGCAGGCGACAAACCAGGCGATGGCTTTAGGCAAGGGCAGCCAGCGGATCTGCAGCTCTGCCTCCTGCTGACTGTTCTGACGCGACCACGCGTACCAGCCGTAGATATTGGCGGCGAAGAAGAACAGCTGTAAAAGCAGGCTGGCGTACAGCTGGATCTGGAAGAAGATAATCGCAAACAGCGTAACGTTAATCAGCCCGAACGCATAGTTGCTGATCTTCTCCAGGCTTGCGAGCCAGATACAGAGTAACCCCGCCAGCGTGCCAACGGCCTCAATCCATGACAGGTCATAGCCACCTGCACCAATCGGTATATGAACCAGAATGTTCTGTGTGCTAAAAAAATCCATCTTTTCCCCGGGGCGTGTTGAATTACGTACGTAGTGTAGCTGCAAAATCCAGCATGCGGTTAAGCGGAATTAACGCACCTTCACGCAAAGCAGCATCCACATGGATTTCATGTGCTGCACCGCCTGTTTCGAGCCCTTCGGCAATGGCCTTCAGGCCGTTCATCGCCATCCACGGGCAATGCGCGCAGCTGCGACACGTTGCGCCCTCACCCGCCGTTGGCGCTTCAAGGAGCTCTTTCTCCGGCACGGCCTGCTGCATCTTATAGAAGATACCGCGATCGGTTGCCACGATGAGCTGCTTGTGAGGCAACGTCCTGGCCGCGTTGATAAGCTGGCTGGTTGAGCCCACGGCATCCGCCATGTCGACTATCGCCTGCGGTGATTCAGGATGCACAAGGATCGCGGCGCCAGGATAAAGTGCCTTCATGCGCGCCAGCGCCTGGGTTTTGAATTCGTCGTGCACAATGCAGGCGCCCTGCCAGCAGAGAACGTCAGCCCCCGTCTGCTTCTGGACATAATTTCCAAGATGGCGGTCAGGCGCCCAGATAATCTTCTCACCCAGGCTGTCCAGATGTTCAATCAGCTCAACGGCGATGCTCGACGTGACTACCCAGTCTGCCCGCGCTTTTACCGCCGCAGAGGTATTGGCGTAAACCACCACGGTCCGGTCAGGGTGGGCATCACAGAAGGCCGTGAATTCGTCAATCGGGCAACCCAGATCCAGCGAACATTCCGCATTAAGCGTCGGCATCAGAATGGTTTTTTCAGGGCTCAGGATCTTTGCCGTTTCGCCCATAAAACGCACGCCAGCAACCAGTAGCGTGGAAGCGGGATGTCTTGCACCGAAGCGAGCCATCTCCAGTGAATCAGAAATACAACCCCCGGTCTCTTCCGCCAACTGCTGAATTTCCGGGTCGGTGTAGTAATGGGCCACCATCACCGCATCGCGTTCTTTGAGAAGACGTTTGATCTTCTCGCGATAGAATTGCTTTTCGTCCTGGCTCAGCGGGACAGGCTTAGGCGGAAACGGATAGATTGCAGCTTCAGGATCAAACATCACACTCATTATGGCTTCTCGTTTTACTGGCTTAACAATATTGCCTTTCTTTTGCATGACATAGCAAAACGCGTGGCAATTGTGTTTTGTATACTAAACAAGATAGCGAATATGAGCGGAAAAGTCACCGGAAATAGGTGCGGAAAGCATTTGTCGGGTGGCGGCTTCGCCTTACCCGACCTACAAAAACTGCAGATAGCAAAAAGGCGCCTTTAGGGCGCCTTTCTACACTGGTGGGTCGTGCAGGATTCGAACCTGCGACCAATTGATTAAAAGTCAACTGCTCTACCAACTGAGCTAACGACCCCTTGCGGGATTTTTTTCTTCGAAGTGGTGGGTCGTGCAGGATTCGAACCTGCGACCAATTGATTAAAAGTCAACTGCTCTACCAACTGAGCTAACGACCCATTCGGGTGCTGACTTCGAAGATTTTTACTCGGTACCACCGGAGAGTGGTGGGTCGTGCAGGATTCGAACCTGCGACCAATTGATTAAAAGTCAACTGCTCTACCAACTGAGCTAACGACCCGAGTGGTGGGTGATGACGGGCTCGAACCGCCGACCCCCTCCGTGTAAAGGAGATGCTCTACCAACTGAGCTAATCACCCACTCTGTACTGCCGATATGCGTTAAGTGGTGGGTCGTGCAGGATTCGAACCTGCGACCAATTGATTAAAAGTCAACTGCTCTACCAACTGAGCTAACGACCCACTTTTACGCTGTTTTCACGTTGTTTGATATCCCGTGGCAACGGCGGCATATATTACTGATTTAAGAATTCAGCGCAACAAAAATTTCGATGAAGATCACTTAACTGCTTACGAATCATGCTGCACGACCAGAAATAACGCGATTTCTGGTCATGCGGTAATCATCCCATCGAATTCAGACGTTTTTGCGCCTGCTTAGCACCTTCGGTACCCGGGAATTTAGAGACCACCTGCTGATAAACCGCTTTGGCTTTCGCAGTGTCGCCTTTGTCCTGCATGATGACGCCCACTTTATACATCGCATCAGGCGCTTTTGGCGATTTCGGGTAATTTTTTACCACGGAGGCAAAATAAAACGCCGCATCGTCCTTTTTACCCTTGTTGTAATTCAGCTGACCGAGCCAGTAATTCGCATTTGGCTGATAAGTGGAATCAGGGTATTTCTTAACAAAGCTCTGAAACGCAGCAAGCGCCTCATCCTGACGAGATTGATCCTGCACCAGGGCGATGGCCGCGTTGTAGTCCGTATTCGCGTCACCGCTCTGTACAGGCGCACCTGTTGAAGCAGATGCATCCGCTGCCGGCGCAGATGTCGCCGCACCGCTCTGATCGCCCGCGGCTGGCTGCGCTTGTGCTGCACCACCACCGCTGCTCAGACTATCCATCTGCAGCAAAATCTGCTTCTGACGTTCCACAACCTGGTTCAACTGATACTGGCTTTCCTGAATCTGGCCGCGAAGAGAGTCAATATCGTTTTGGTTATCGGAAAGTTGTTGCTGGAGTTGGGTTAAAAGCTGGCTGTGAGCGTTAGAAATACGCTCGAGTTGAGTGACCCGGTCTTCTACCGAGCCTGAGCCGACACTACTGATTGGTGCCTGAGCAAAAGCGGCCCAGGGGGCCGCTATTCCAACCAGTAACGACAGACTCAACAGATGATGTCTGAAGTTACTGCTCATGCAATTCTCTTAGTAAACCAGTACGGCACGACGGTTTTTGGAGTAAGCCGCTTCGTCGTGACCCAGTACTGCAGGTTTTTCTTTACCGTAAGAAACGATGGAGATCTGGTCAGCAGAAACGCCTTTACCCTGCAGGTACATTTTAACAGCGTTAGCACGACGTTCACCCAGGGAGATGTTGTACTCTGGAGTACCACGTTCGTCCGCGTGACCTTCTACGGTGACTTTGTAAGATGGGTTGCTACGCAGGAAGTTAGCGTGCGCATCCAGCATCGCAGCGAAGTCAGAACGGATGTCGTATTTATCCAGATCGAAGTAAACGATGTTGTTCTGCTGCAGCTGCTGCATCTGAAGACGCGCTTGCTCTTCAGAAGACATGTTGCCATTGCCGTTCGCGTCCATACCGGTGCCGGCACCCATCATGCCTTCGCCGCTCTGGTCATTGCTGGCGTTCTTGTTAGAAGAACACGCTGCGATTGCCATTACAGGCAGAGCGATCATCAGCCCCTTCAGCACTTTGTTCAGTTGCATTTCTATGATTCCTTTAGTAATCAATTAATTATTATTTACAGATACGGCGACCAGGCAGGTGATTTTACCTGTCCATCAGTTGCCGGAATACGCGCTTTGAAACGCCCATCTGTAGAAACCAGATTCAGCACAGATCCCATCCCCTGAGAAGAGCTGTAGATTACCATCGTGCCGTTAGGTGCCAGACTTGGCGTTTCATCCAGGAACGTTGACGACAGAACTTGAACGCCACCCGCTACCAGATCCTGTTTGGCAATGTGTTGCTGCCCACCGTTGGAGCTCACCATTACCATAAATTTACCGTCGCTGCTCACGTCTGAGTTCTGGTTCTGCGAACCTTCCCAGGTAATACGCTGCGGAGCACCGCCGTTGACGTTGACTTTATAGATTTGTGGACGGCCAGCCTGGTCAGAGGTAAATGCCAGGTTTTGACTGTCCGGGAACCATGAAGGTTCGGTGTTGTTGCTACGACCGTCGGTCACCTGACGGATCTGGCCAGAGCCAATGTCCATCACGTACAGGTTCAGGCTACCGGTTTTTGACAGCGCAAAGGCCAGTTTAGACCCGTCCGGAGAGAACGAAGGCGCACCGTTGTGACGTGGGAAAGATGCAACCTGACGAACAGCACCGTTTGCCAGCGTCTGGATAACCAGCGCTGAACGGCCGCTTTCGAAGGTAACATAGGCCAGTTTAGAACCGTCCGGAGACCAGGCTGGAGACATCAGCGGCTGTGAAGAACGTTTCACCAGGAACTGGTTGTAGCCGTCGTAGTCAGATACGCGCAGCTCATACGGGAACTGACCACCGTTGGTCTGCACCACATAAGCAATACGGGTACGGAACGCCCCTTTAATACCGGTCAGTTTTTCAAATACCGCATCGCTGGCAGCGTGTGCCGCATAGCGCAGGTACTGCTTAGTGACCTTGTAAGAGTTCTGTGCCAGAACGGTACCCGGTGCACCGCCGGTATCCACCAGCTGCCAGGCCACGTTGTAAGAGCCGTCCGGGTTAGGCGTAACCTGACCCACAACCACGGCATCAATACCCAGTGCAGACCACGCTGCAGGCTGTACTTCCTGCGCACTACCCGGCTGCTGAGGCAGACGAGAACGATCTAACGGGTTGAATTTCCCGCTGTTACGCAGGTCAGCCGCCACGATGCCACCGGCATCTTCAGGTGCAGCGCCAGGACCGGCCCACTGGAACGGAACAACGCCGATTGGGCGTGCCGAGTCCACCCCCTGGGTGATCTCGATACGTACTTCTGCGTGCAGTACTGCTGCCCACAGCATTAAAAAACCAAATGCTACACGTAATGCCTGCTTCATCATATCTCCCTTATCCGGGTAACCTTACCCACGATAATTTAGCAGAATGTTAACAAACTCAAATAGACAAAACTACCAGAACCCTGTGACTAAACCTGGTCTATTTTTCCCCGTTTGCACGGGGAAAATGTAACTTAAGGTTTGAAGTCCAGCGGCGCATTTTTAAAGACTTCGTAAACGGCCTGAGACGGCGGTTTAGGCATCTTCGCCTGACGCGCTGCTGCCAGGGCCGCAGTACATAAAGCCGGGTCGCCACCTTCAGACTTAATATCCAGCAGCATGCCGTCCGGTGCCAGTTTTATACGCAACGTACACGTTTTACCGGTATAGGAAGACGCATCATAGAATCGGCTTTCAATAGCGGATTTAATCTGCGCGGCATAACCGTTGATTTCAGCCCCGCTTGCACCGTTACTCTTAGTGTTACCACTTCCGGTCGGCGCTGCGTTGTTTCCTTTCGCCCCACCGCCCGCTTTCGGTGCATTCTTACCGGAGCTCAAATCGCCCAGCAGATCGTCAACGCCTGCGGCGGCGGCGGCTTTTTCAGCGGCGGCAGCCTTCTTCGCAGCGGCTTTTTCAGCTGCTGCTTTCTTATCGGCAGCGGCCTTCTCAGCTGCAGCTTTTTTATCAGCAGCGGCTTTTTCTGCGGCTGCTGCTTTTTCTGCTGCCGCTTTCTCAGCTGCAGCCGCTTTCTTAGCAGCCTCGGCAGCAGCTTTCTTCTCTGCGTCCTGAGCGGCTTTCTTCGCGGCTTCGGCTTCCGCTTTCTTCTGAGCATCAGCAGCGGCTTTTTTCGCAGCTTCCGCTTCGGCTTTCTTCTGAGCATCGGCAGCGGCTTTCTTCGCGGCTTCCGCTTCAGCTTTCTTCTGGGCATCAGCCGCGGCTTTCTTCGCAGCTTCTGCTTCAGCTTTCTTCTGAGCATCAGCAGCGGCTTTCTTCGCCGCTTCTGCCGCTAATTTTGCCTGGGCATCAGCCTGCGCTTTCGCGTCTGCTGCGGCTTTTGCTGCCGCCTCTTCCGCCTGCTTTTGCTGTTCCTGGGCTTTCTTCGCGGCCTCTTCGGCTTGTTTCTGCTGTTCCGCCTGCTCTTTCGCGGCTTCCTGCGCCTGCAAACGTTCTTTCTCAAGCTGCTTCAGACGCTCCTGCTCTGCGGCCTGCTTTTCACGCAGTTCTTCCGCCTGCTGTTGCGACTGTTTTTCACGCTGCTCTTCAGCCCGTTTGGCACTCGCCTTCTGCTGCTGTTCGCGATTATAGTTCTGTACTACCGCACCAGGATCCACCATCACGGCGTCAATGGAAGACCCTCCACCGCCGCCGGCTGATGCATCAATATGCTCGTCGAACGAACTCCAGATCAGCGCTGCAAAGAGAATAACGTGCAGCACTGCGGAGACGATTATCGCTCGCTTAAGCTTGTCGTTCTGTTCGGTTGCCTTTGACACTATCGGTTCCCAAAAACTACGCGGATGATCAAATAGGTTGGGTCATTAAGCCAACTGACTTAACACCCGCACTATGTAGCAAGTTCAGCGCTTTAATAATTTCATCGTAGGGTACGTCTTTCGCGCCACCGATTAAGAAGACCGTTTTCGGATTTGACTCCAGGCGACGCTGCGCTTCAGCAATCACCTGCTCAGGCGGCAGCTGATCCATACGATCTTTCTCGACCACGACGCTGTATTGCCCTACGCCGGAAACCTCAATGATAACCGGAGGATCGTCATTGGTGCTCACCGCCTGTGATTCTGTCGCATCCGGCAGATCCACTTCCACGCTCTGGGTAATGATTGGCGCTGTCGCCATGAAGATCAGCAGCAGTACCAACAGGACGTCCAGCAGTGGAACGATATTGATTTCGGACTTGAGCTCGCGACGACCTCGTCCACGCGATCTGGCCATGGTTTACCCCTTGTTGCTCTCGGTGCTGGTAAACGCCTGACGGTGCAGAATCGCAGTGAACTCTTCCATAAAGTTGTCGTAGTTCAGTTCCAGTTTGTTCACGCGCTGGTTCAGACGGTTGTAAGCCATAACCGCCGGAATTGCCGCAAACAGACCGATAGCGGTCGCAATCAGTGCTTCAGCGATACCCGGTGCAACCATCTGCAACGTCGCCTGCTTCACCGCGCCCAGCGCGATAAAGGCGTGCATGATCCCCCACACGGTACCAAACAGGCCGATATACGGGCTGATGGAACCGACAGTGCCGAGGAATGGAATGTGCGTTTCGAGATTTTCCAGCTCGCGGTTCATAGAGATGCGCATCGCACGCGAGGCACCTTCCACCACCGCTTCCGGCGCATGATTGTTTGCACGATGCAGACGGGCAAACTCTTTGAAACCGCTATAAAAAATTTGCTCGGAGCCTGTAAGGTTTTCACGGCGTCCCTGGCTTTCCTGATACAGACGAGAAAGCTCAATACCCGACCAGAACTTATCTTCAAACGCTTCGGCTTCACGGCCAGCGGCATTGAGAATACGCGTTCTCTGGATGATGATGGCCCAGGATGCGATTGAAAAACCAATCAAAATCAACATGATAAGTTTAACCAGAAGGCTTGCCTTCAGGAACAAATCAAGGATATTCATGTCAGTCACTGCTTAAACTCCGCGACAATAGACTTAGGAAGCGCACGAGGCTTCATTATGGTTGGATCAACACAAACAATCAGTACTTCAGCTGAGTTCAGTACGGTATTCTCTGCGTTGACTATCCGCTGCGTGAAAACCAGTGAGGTCCCGCGCATTGATGTAATTTCAGTTTGGACTTCGAGCATATCGTCGAGTCTGGCAGGCGCAAAATACTCAAGCGTCATCTTGCGAACCACGAAGGCAACTCGCTCAGCCAACAGTACCTGTTGACTAAAGTGATGATGGCGCAGCATCTCTGTGCGTGCCCGTTCATAAAAAGCAACGTAGCTGGCGTGGTAAACCACACCACCGGCATCGGTATCTTCGTAATAGACACGAACCGGCCATCGAAACAGCGTTGTATTCACTTTACATCCCGGTAATGCAACAAAAGTTAATGCTTTTAAACTTCGCTACTATACGCGCGGGAAAGAGGGTTGGGAATGGGAGAAAGTAAACGGAGAGTAAATTTTTATGGGCCAGGGTAAGCCCATAACGTTAACGGACATTTCTTATTCAGAAGAAGAAGAAAATCAAACCGGCGAGAAGCACCAGATCGGCAATCAGCGGGAAAAAAATTCCCTGCCAGTGAACGGCTTTCGGACGAAAGCCCACGCCGTGGATCACACCTGCACACACCGCCCACATAATGAGGAAGCCGTGCCAGATTTCAAGCTCGCTGGTTTTCGCTGCAAAGCGCGAAGGGTCCCAGAAGATACAACCTGCCAGCAGTAATGCCATCACTAAAGAAAGCGCCCGTAACGGGCGCTTATCCATTACCGCGTAAAGTTTCGCGATAATATTCATCAGTGTTTTTCTTCACCCGCTTTGGTCGCTTCGACGTGCTCAAGCGCCAGGGCAGTGATGACACCAAATGCACAGGCAAGAAGCGTCCCTAAAATCCATGCGAAATACCACATATTCAGCTCCTTACTTAGTACATAGAGTGGGTGTTGCTTTCGATATGTTCTTTCGTGATGCGACCGAACATTTTCCAGTAACACCAGATGGTGTAGGCCAGAACAATCGGAACGAACACGCAAGCAACATACGTCATCAGGTTCAGCGTCATATGGCTGGACGTTGCATCCCACATGGTCAGGCTAGCATTCAGCATGGTGCTGGATGGCATGACGAATGGGAACATCGCAATACCCGATGTCAGGATGATGCACGCCAGGGTCAGTGATGAGAACACGAACGCCAGAGCGCCTTTCTCCAGACGAGACGTCAGCACGGTCAGCAGCGGCAGCAATACGCCCAGAGCCGGGATAGCCCACAGCGCAGGAGTATTGTTAAAGTTAACCAGCCATGCACCTGCCTGACGCGCCACTTCTTTGGTCAGCGGATTAGACGGCGCAGTATGGTTGATTGCAGACGTCACCACGTAGCCATCAATGCCGTACACCACCCACACACCGGCCAGTGCGAAGCAGACCAGCGTGACCAGTGCCGCAACCTGAGCCGTCGCGCGAGAACGCAGGTGCAGTTCACCAACCGTACGCATCTGCAGATAGGTTGCGCCCTGAGTGATGATCATCGCCACGCTCACCACGCCTGCCAGCAGACCAAACGGATTCAGCAGCTGGAAGAAGTTACCGGTGTAGTAAAGACGCATATATTCGTCCAGGTGGAACGGTACGCCCTGCAGCAGGTTACCGAACGCCACGCCGATCACCAGCGGTGGAACGAAGCTACCGATGAAGATGCCCCAGTCCCACATGTTGCGCCAGCGGGTGTCTTCAATCTTGGAACGGTAGTCGAAACCGACCGGACGGAAGAATAAAGAGGCCAGCACCAGAATCATCGCCACGTAGAAACCGGAGAACGCAGCCGCGTAGACCATCGGCCAGGCAGCGAACAGTGCGCCACCTGCGGTGATCAGCCACACCTGGTTACCGTCCCAGTGAGGGGCGATGGAGTTGATCATGATTCGACGCTCGGTGTCATTACGACCGAGGAAACGGGTGAGCATCCCCACCCCCATGTCGAAACCATCCGTGACGGCGAAACCGATCAGCAGAACGCCGATCAACAGCCACCAGATAAAACGCAATACTTCATAATCGATCATTTGATGACTCCTGTCTTAGCGTGCCGGCTGAGTAGTCGCGGTGGACTGCTCGTAGTGATAGCGACCGGTTTTCAGGCTGCTTGGGCCAAGGCGCGCGAACTTGAACATCAGGAACAGTTCAGCCACCAGGAACAGGGTGTACAGACCACAAATCAGCAGCATGGAGAAGATCAGATCGCCCGCTGTCAGGGAGGAGTTCGCTACCGCCGTTGGCAGTACCTCACCAATCGCCCATGGCTGGCGGCCATACTCCGCAACAAACCAGCCGGATTCGATAGCGATCCACGGCAGTGGAATACCGTACAGCGCGGTGCGCAGCAGCCATTTTTTCTCACCGATGCGGTTGCGAATCACGGACCAGAAGGACGCCGCAATGATCAGCAGCATGATGATGCCGCAGCCCACCATGATACGGAATGCGAAGTACAGTGGCGCAACGCGTGGAATCGAGTCTTTGGTGGCCATCTGGATCTGCGCTTCTGTCGCATCAGAAACGTTCGGGGTATAGCGTTTCAGGAGCAGACCGTAACCCAGATCTTTCTTCACGTTGTTGAACTGGTCGCGAACGGCCTGATCGGTAGAACCGGCACGCAGCTGTTCCAGCAGCGAGTAGGCTTTCATACCGTTACGGATACGCTCTTCGTGCTGAACCATCAGCTCTTTCAGACCGGTCACCTGCTTATCAACAGAACGGGTGGCGATGATACCCAGCGCGTAAGGGATCTGAATAGCGAAGCGGTTTTCCTGCGCGTCCTGATCGGGAACACCGAACAGCGTAAAGGCAGCAGGCGCCGGTTGGGTTTCCCATTCGGCTTCAATTGCGGCCAGTTTGGTTTTCTGCACGTCACCCATTTCGTAACCGGATTCATCACCCAGAACGATAACAGAGAGGATTGCAGCCATACCGAAGCTTGCAGCGATAGCAAAGGAGCGCTTAGCAAACGCGAAGTCACGACCGCGCAGCATGTAGTAAGAACTGATACCCAGGATAAACATCGCGCCGCACACATAGCCAGAAGCAACGGTGTGAACGAATTTAACCTGCGCAACCGGGTTCAGGACCAGCTCGGCAAAGCTGACCATCTCCATACGCATGGTTTCGAAGTTGAAATCAGACGCGATAGGGTTCTGCATCCAGCCGTTCGCCACCAGGATCCACAGCGCGGACAGGTTCGAACCTAATGCCACCAGCCAGGTCACCGCCATATGCTGGACTTTACCCAGACGGTCCCAACCGAAGAAGAACAGACCTACAAAGGTGGATTCGAGGAAGAATGCCATCAGACCTTCAATGGCCAGCGGCGCACCGAAGATATCCCCTACATAGTGGGAATAGTAAGACCAGTTAGTCCCGAACTGGAACTCCATGGTCAAACCGGTTGCCACGCCCAGTGCAAAGTTGATACCAAACAACTTGCCCCAGAACTTGGTCATATCTTTATAAATCTGTTTGCCGGAGAGAACGTATACCGTTTCCATAATGGCCAGCAGGAACGCCATACCGAGCGTCAGTGGCACAAACAGGAAGTGGTACATCGCGGTCAAGGCAAACTGTAAGCGCGACAGTTCGACTATATCTAACATCATGACTCCTTGCTCATCGCATGAAGACTCCGAGAGTGAACCCCGTCAGAGAGAGATCCACACGCATGCCCCAATACAAATTATTCGCATCCTTGTCGTCGTTATTACCCTGAAGAAGGATAAAAACGATGACGTGAGGTTACAAATACGTTAATAAAAAACTCAAATTGATCCCGCAAATATAATACGCTGCAAAACCCTTACAATAAACAGGTTTTTATTGAATCACATTTACGTTTTTCGACGGTGATCAATTTATAGCAAAATTACCACTTTTCGGCCATTTTGATCGGGGACAATTTAGCGCTTTTCAGCGTCTTTTTCCAAGGATTAAACTTTGATTTAAATCAAAAACAATCATTGATGTTAACCATGTTTAATCATAGTGAGAATAGTAAAAACCATGTTAATGATATGTGCATGCAAAGATGAGATTGGTTATCGAAGACGGGGAAGAATATAAACAGAAGTGATTTTAATTAACGCTAAAGAGAGCAACATTTTAGTGAAGGACAAACAATAAAGCGTAGTCGGTCCAGGTTATTTTTCCATTGCATTTATGCAACCCTTCGAAATTACATTTAATTTACTTTTAATGCCTCATAAGTTAACACCGCTGTGTGACTATTTAATGAAAAAAGGCTGCTCTCTGCAGCCTTTTTTCGTATCACGGTGCTCAGGCGATAAGAATGCTAAAGGTTCGCGACTGCCCCGGTCTGAATGCCCCGACAATGCCCTCTTCTTCACACCGAGCCATTATCCGTTCGTTCATGTCCGTTTCGCACCACCGTTTCACCGTCGGATTCATCGATAGCGTTGTGTCACATGCGCTGGACGCCGAAGGGTTGAACAGGCGGAGAATGAGCTCATCACGATCTTCAGCCTTTTTGAGCGTACTGAGCACGCATCCCGTTGGCGAAAGTGCTAACAGACTGTAACTTTCCGGCGTGATAAACGACGCGCGATTCAGTTTCATCGCATCCCAGGGAATTTTGTTATAGCACTGCACCGGCGTTAACCACGATTTAGCCTGCTGTGCGACGCCCGCGTTTTCTGGCGTACCGCTGAAGCTGAAGAGGCTAAAGCGACAGGTTAACGGCCCGCGCACCTGAGAGTCAGGAACAGGCATTTTGATCCCAGAAGGTCTGCCTGGACGCAACAGCAAATCTTCTTTCCCGAGCAGCCCCACGCCGCGCAGCAAGGTTAAGGCAAATGCTTTTTTGTCATCGCCCACCACTTCAAACTCACGCAGTCCCTCGGTGAAGAGCGCCAGCCCGTTGCGCTTTTCCTGCAGGACGGCATAGTTGAGTAAATTCCAGACGGGAACCGGCGCTTCTTTCCAGCCCTCCTCCTGCCAGGTCGCCATCGCCGCGTCCTGCACCGGGCGGGTGAGCGAGCCAAACTGCGTATCCGCTAACACTTCCTCTGTCATAAACGGCGTAGGGATCAACACGCGAACGCGGTGGTCGTTAGCCTGGTTATCCAGACGCACGGCCACATCAATACGCCTGCTGTTATGGTTAAGCGTGACGTCAAACTCCACGTTGAGGGAGCCGTTTCGCTGGCGCGCCGCGCGTTCGGCCAGATTTGCCGGAACGGCGATCCGATGGCGTATCGCCGCCCTGCTCTGCCAGCCTTCTTGCGTGACCTCAACCTCATGTTCGCCCTGCGCTGAAGTGAGTCTCCACTCTTCCCGGGAAGGTGAATAGTCGTACTCATCGCCATCGTCCGAACTCTCT
Organism: Enterobacter sp. ECC-019; assembly: GCF_043974075.1. Classification (NCBI taxonomy): domain Bacteria; kingdom Pseudomonadati; phylum Pseudomonadota; class Gammaproteobacteria; order Enterobacterales; family Enterobacteriaceae; genus Enterobacter; species Enterobacter sp. ECC-019. The sequence continues at coordinate 2,006,343 of NZ_CP143759.1, read as the reverse complement.
TCGATTTCCAGTACGCGGTCATAAATAAGCCCGGTTTCTTTGTCGCGCAGGCGCAGCGTGCCGTCATCGTTTAAATCAATCTGCCAGAAGGCATTTTCAAGTAAGGATTCGGTATTTTTCACCGCCGGGAGCGCCTTCCCGGCCACGTTCGGTTCGATATACAGCGTACGGTAGCCCATCGACGGCAGTATCTGGCTGAGTTGAATATCAAACTCCATAAACGGCTCGTAATTGCCGTAGTGAACAATCTGCCGGTCAATGATACCCGGGTCGAGCTCGCGCGCGCTGCGGATGAAATACGGGATCTCATTGCCTTTTTCATCGCGCAGTCGGAACTGGCTGGCCCGCAGCCGAATCGTGGTGTTCATTACCTCTTCACGCGGCCAGGGCATCAGGTTGAACATCACCAGCTTATCGGCGTCGCTTTGCGGCATGTTGTCGGCAATCTTGCGCATATAGAAACGCACCAGGTTGTCCGCCATGTCCTCAGCCAGCTCAAAGCGGGAGACAATCTCGCGGTGCACCTTATCGCTACAGCAGCAGCCGATGCTGTCGTGAGCGTGGTTTTTGAGGATCTCTTTCCACATCTTCTCCAGCAGGCCGTGGTGGTAGTCGAAGCCCAGCGTCCAGGCAAGCGCCGCCAGCGGCTCGAGGATATTGACAATTTTATTCTCAATACGCGCATGGGCGATTTTGATATCCATGCGCGTGGAGCCGATGGTCCGGTGGACGCGCATGTATTTCCCGTCGATAAACTCCCCTTTTAGCGTCGCCAGCTCATCGCGGTGCGCGTCGATATAATCAAACACCTCTTCGAACCGACTCATCACGAATTGACGCTGGGGATAGATTTCACGAAGCTTATCCATCACCGCGAAAATGTTCTGCTGCAGCGGCATCTGGTCGTGGCCGTTGGGCAGCAAAATCTCTTTGGTGACGGAGGCGTTTTCCAGGACCTCGAAATAGCTGTCGAGCCGTTTTCGCAGCCCTGCTTCGTCCTCCGGTAAGTACTTACCAATCGCGTAGCCCAGCGGCAGCACCTGCGCCGCCACTTCACTGCCGTCCTGGCTCTGCCAGAGAAACTCGGTTTTGTCGGTCCCGTGTCGTTCAGAACAGCCGCGCCAGAACATCGTGCGGGTAATGCCAAACCCGTTATAGATATGCGGTAGCTGGCCGGACATACCAAACGAATCCGGCAGATAGCCGATCTTCATCGGCTCGCCGAACGCCATGCAGTCGCGCATGCCGTACATCAGGTTGCGGACAATCGACTCGCCGCTGACAATCGTGGTATCGGTCTGGGTATACCAGGGGCCGATAATCAGCTTTCCGCGCTCTACAAGCGCTTTCACCCGAGAGCGGTTTTCAGGCACGACGGCGAAATAATCCTCCAGCACCGCCGTCTGTCCATCGAGGACATAATATTTATACTCGTCATCCTGCTCCAGACGGGTCAGGATCTCTTCCATATTATTGACCAGAAGAATACGCGACTCTTCGGTGGTGAAGTACCACTCACGGTCCCAGTGCATATGCGGCGTGATATGAACGCGAGATACAGCTTTCATCTTCGTTTCCTGTTTGTGCGTTGTTACGGTATGGCGTCTTCAGTGACGTAACTGCCCTTTTTCACCGCCTGGCGTCGCCAGAGCAGCAGAATAAAGGTGGAGATAGCGGTACCCACCAGCGCCGCGCCAAACCAGCCCGCCGCCGCAACCACACCGCTCAACCCGGCATCGTGAAGTAAAAAGAGAGAGAAAATACCGGCCCCCGGCGTGGACAACCCGATCCCCATCGCGCCGACAATTGCGCCTGTTACCATGGAGCCGAGCACAAATGAACCAATGACGCGAAGCGGATCCTCAATCGCCATCGGAATCGCCCCTTCGGTAATGCCCGCGAGGCCGAGCAGCCAGGTGGATTTACCGGTTTCAATTTCAAACGGTTTAAACAGTTTCGGTGCCAGCAACGTTGACGCCGTGACGGTAAAGGCCGACACCATTTTGACGGAGGCAAAGATCGCATAGGGACCGTATACCCCGTTAGCCATCGCACCCAGACAGAACGCGTAAGAGGCTTTGTTGACCGGGCCACCCAAATCGAATGAACACATAAACCCGAGGATCGCCCCCAGGAGCAGCGCGTTCGCGCCGGACAGACCATTAAGCCAGGCGGTGAGCGTAGTATTAAGCCAGGCCACCGGCTCACCGATCACGAACAGCATCAGGCTGCCCGCCCCCAGTACGCCAATAACCGGATAGAGATAAAAGGTTAAAAAGCCGTTGAAGCGGCTACTCAGGCGAATGTGATTTTTCACCCAGCGCATCAGGTAACCCGCGATCAGCCCGCCGACGATAGCGCCCAGAAAACCTGAGCCGATCATATTGGCCGCCAGACCGGCCGCAAAGCCCGGGGTCAGCGCAGGTTTATCCGCCAGCGAGTAAGCGGTATAGGCCGCCAGAACAGGGACCATCAAAATGCCGAGCATGCCGCCGCCAAGCTTGCGGTACATCCACAGCCATGAGTTTTCCTGGTCGAACAGATGCTGCAGGCCGAGGATTTGCGCCAGCAGTACCGACACGGCAAGCACCGTCCCGCCGGCGACGATCAGTGGCACCGCAAAGGAGATACCGCTAAGGAGCGCCTGCTTAAGCTCAGTTTTAACGCTCTTTTTCATTTCCGTATCGCCATGCGCATGATTCGCATCGGTAGAAGGCTGTAGCGCCAGAGCGCGCTCGATGAGCGCTTCAGCATGGCGCAGGGGTTCCGCGACGGGTACGAAGATGGCGGGGATCCCCTGAAAACGCTCGCTCTCTTTGATCGCCACTTCCGCCGCAAAGATGCACGCTTTGGCCTCCTGCAACTGCTGCGCGGTGATGCGCCCCTCAATGCCGTTCGCTCCCTGCTTTTCGACCACCACGTTGACGCCCAGCTTACGTCCCGCTTTTTCCAGGTACTCAGCTGCCATATAGGTATGGGCGATCCCGGCCGGACAGGCGGTGACGCAGATGACGGTTGGTGCGTTCACCAGTGTGGCAACCTCGTCTTCCTGCGAGACACCGTTCAGCGCATCAAGCAGATCTTCTGCCGTCGCTGCAGCCATAACGCGCTCCCGGAGTGCATCATCTGCCAGGCGAGACGTCAGCGCCGTCAGCACCTGGATATGCGTGGATCCCGCTTCAGCAGGCGGGATGGCTAGCAGGACGATCAGCTCAACGTTTTCAGGGCCGTCCACCCCCTCCCACTCCAGCGGTTCGCTCAGCGTAGCAACAGCAAAAGCCGCTTCGTTCACCACGCTCGATTTACCATGCGGGACAGCCAGCCCTTCTCCCAGTGCGGTTGGCCCCTGCGATTCGCGACGATAGACCTCCGCCAGAAATGCATCGCCATCGGTAATTTTGCCCAGCACCACCAGTCGCATCGTAAGCTGGCGAATTGCCTCATCACGGCTGGCATAGTGCGCCTGCACGCAGACAGCGCTGGGGTGGGTCAGAGTCGTCAGGTTCATAAGATCCTCACACGTAAGTTGTTATTGTCTGGCGGCAATTGTGGCAGGCCACACAATACATTTATGTGATCATTTTCACTAACGGCGCTAATTTGTATTTAAATTGTATTATTTACAAATTTTACGCTGAAGGCATAATTCCGTGAAAAGGTATTAGAAAGGCAGATTCTATGGGTAACAAACCGATGTACCGGCAGATAGCCGATGCCCTTCGCGAGAAAATCAATGCGGGTGAGTTAAAACCCGGCGATGCGCTACCGACGGAATCCAGCCTTCAGGAGGCGTTCAACGTTAGCCGTGTAACGGTGAGACAGGCGCTGAAGCTGCTTACGGAAGAGCAGATCGTCGAGAGCATTCAGGGCAGCGGCACCTACGTAAAAGAAGAACGCGTTAACTACGACATTTACCAGCTCACTGGGTTTTACGAAAAGCTGGCGGACCGAAACGTCGACACGCACAGCGACGTCAGCGTCTTCGAAGTGGTGAAAGCCAATGAGAGACTCGCAGCAAGGCTGGCGATCAACCCGGATGATAAAGTCTGGCACGTCAAACGAGTCCGCTTTATCAAACAAAAACCGGTGAATCTCGAAGAAACGTGGATGCCGCTGGCAATGTTCCCCGATCTTACCTGGGAAGTGATGGAGAATTCGAAATACCACTACGTTGAGCAGATCAAAAAGCTGGTTATCGATCGCAGCGAGCAGGAGCTGGTGCCGATCATGCCGTCAGAAGAGGCGATCGCCGCTTTGGGGCTCGCTCCGACAAAACCGATCCTGGAAAAAGTCTCCCGCGGGTTTCTGAAAGACGGACGGGTATTTGAATACAGCCGCAACGTGTTCAATACCGACGATTACAAGTTCACTCTCGTCGCCAAACGCAGGCAATAAAAAAGGCCGCTTTACAGCGGCCAACCATGTCGAAACGGACATTTTTATACTTCAACGCCCCCTTCCGGGGAGCAGAGAGGACTTACTTAATGATGGATTTCAGTGCTTCGCCGATATCCGCCAGGCTGCGAACGGTCTTCACGCCTGCGGCTTCCAGCGCTGCGAATTTCTCATCAGCCGTACCTTTACCACCGGCGATGATCGCGCCTGCGTGACCCATACGCTTGCCTTTCGGCGCGGTCACACCCGCGATGTAGCCCACAACCGGCTTGGTCACATGTTCTTTGATGTAAGCAGCTGCTTCTTCTTCCGCGCTACCACCGATCTCACCGATCATCACGATCGCTTCGGTCTGTGGATCTTCCTGGAACAGCTTCAGGATGTCGATGAAGTTAGAGCCCGGGATCGGGTCACCGCCGATGCCCACACAGGTGGACTGGCCGAAGCCGTAGTCGGTGGTCTGCTTAACGGCTTCATAGGTCAGGGTACCGGAACGGGACACGATGCCCACTTTACCCGGCTTGTGAATGTGGCCCGGCATGATGCCGATTTTGCATTCGCCCGGGGTGATAACGCCTGGGCAGTTCGGGCCGATCATGCGCACGCCTGCTTCATCCAGCTTCACCTTCACGGTCAGCATATCCAGCGTCGGGATGCCTTCAGTGATGGTGATGATCAGTTTGATACCTGCGTCGATCGCTTCCAGAATGGAATCTTTGCAGAATGGAGCCGGAACGTAGATCACGGTCGCGGTTGCGCCCGTCGCTTCTACGGCTTCACGCACGGTGTTGAACACCGGCAGGCCCAGGTGCGTGGTGCCGCCTTTACCTGGCGTTACGCCGCCAACCATCTGCGTGCCGTAGGCAATCGCCTGTTCGGAGTGGAAAGTCCCCTGGCTACCGGTGAAGCCCTGGCAGATAACCTTGGTATCTTTATTAATTAAAACTGACATTATTTCCCCTCCACTGCGGCAACAACCTGCTGAGCTGCATCCGTCAGACTTTTCGCTGCAATAATATTCAGGCCGCTGTCAGCCAGTTTTTTCGCGCCGAGTTCAGCGTTGTTACCTTCCAGACGTACGACAACCGGAACGTTAACGCCCACTTCTTCTACCGCACCAATGATGCCGTCAGCGATCAGGTCGCAACGTACGATACCGCCGAAGATGTTCACCAGAACAGCTTTCACATTGTCGTCAGAGAGGATGATTTTGAACGCTTCAGTGACGCGCTCTTTAGTTGCGCCACCGCCTACGTCGAGGAAGTTCGCTGGCTCACCGCCGTGCAGCTTAACGATGTCCATGGTGCCCATTGCCAGGCCCGCGCCGTTAACCATGCAGCCGATGTTGCCATCGAGCGCAACGTAGTTCAGTTCCCACTGTGCAGCCTGCGCTTCACGCGGGTCTTCCTGAGACTGGTCGCGCATTTCGCGCAGATCGGACTGGCGGAACAGTGCGTTGCCGTCAGCGCCCAGCTTGCCGTCGAGGCAGATCAGGTCGCCCTGGGTGGTGATCACCAGCGGGTTAATCTCGATCAACGCCAGGTCGCGCTCCAGGAAGATGTTCGCCAGACCCATGAAGATCTTGGTGAACTGCTGAACCAGCTTGCCTTCCAGACCCAGTTTGAACGCCAGCTCGCGACCCTGGTAAGGCATTGGGCCTGCCAGCGGATCGATAGCCACTTTGTGGATCAGGTGCGGGGTCTCTTCCGCTACTTTTTCGATTTCCACGCCGCCTTCGGTAGACGCCATGAACACCACGCGACGGGAGCTACGGTCAACAACCGCGCCCAGGTACAGTTCTTTCGCGATGTCGGTTGCCGCTTCCACCAGGATCTGGTTAACCGGCTGGCCGTTTGCATCTGTCTGGTACGTTACCAGACGCTTGCCGAGCCAATGTTCAGCAAACGCACGAATCTCTTCTTTGCTCTTAACGACCTTCACACCGCCCGCTTTACCACGGCCACCAGCGTGAACCTGACATTTAACTACCCAAGGGCCGGCACCGATTTTAGATGCAGCTTCTTCTGCTTCACGCGGGGTAGTACAGGCATAACCCACCGGAGCCGGTAAGCCATACCGGGCAAACAGCTGTTTGGCCTGATATTCATGTAAGTTCATGTGTTCTATCCATCCTTCAGGTAATCGTTAGGTATTGCTTTTGTAGGCCCGGCAAGCAACGCGCCGCCGGGCAAGACTGCAAAAACTAGACGTCCAGCAGCAGACGCGTTGGATCTTCCAGCAGCTCTTTAATCGCTACCAGGAAGCCCACGGACTCGCGGCCGTCGATCAGGCGGTGGTCGTAAGAGAGCGCCAGGTACATCATTGGCAGGATCTCAACTTTACCGTCTACCGCCATCGGGCGATCTTTAATGGCATGCATACCCAGGATCGCGCTCTGCGGCGGGTTAATGATCGGGGTAGACATCAGCGAGCCGAATACGCCGCCGTTGGTAATGGTGAAGTTACCGCCGGTCAGATCGTCTACGGTCAGCTTGCCGTCGCGGCCTTTAACAGCCAGCTCTTTAATGTTTTTCTCGATGTCAGCCATACCCAGGGTATCCACATCACGCAGAACCGGCGTTACCAGGCCGCGTGGGGTAGAAACCGCCATGCTGACGTCGAAATAGTTGTGGTAAACCACGTCATCGCCATCAATGGACGCGTTCACTTCCGGGTAGCGTTTCAGCGCTTCAACTACCGCTTTCACGTAGAAGGACATAAAGCCCAGACGGATACCGTGACGTTTTTCAAACGCGTCACCGTACTGCTTACGCAGGTCCATGATTGGCTTCATGTTCACTTCGTTGAAGGTGGTCAGCATCGCGGTGGAGTTTTTCGCCTCCAGCAGACGCTCGGCCACGCGCTTACGCAGGCGAGTCATTGGCACGCGTTTTTCGCTGCGGGCGCCCAGAGCAGGCTGTGCTGCCGGTGCCGCCGCAGGGGCTTTCGCTTCTGCCTGAGCAGGCGCTTTCGCCAGGTGCTTGTCGATGTCTTCGCGGGTCAGACGACCGCCCACACCGGTACCTTTGATGGCTGCCGGGTCAAGGCTGTGTTCAGCCAGCAGGCGACGGATCGCCGGGCTGAGGGCATCGTTAGACTGCTCTTCCAGAGAAGCCTGCTGGCGCTGAGCCGGCGTAGAGGCTTTCTCTTCAGATTTCGCGCTGGACTCTTTGCCCGCGCTGTTGCCTTCACGCAGGCGACCCAGGATCTGACGAGAGGTGACGGTGGTACCTTCATCTTCCAGCACCGCGTCCAGAACGCCATCCGCCGAAGCCGGTACTTCCAGTACCACTTTGTCAGTTTCGATTTCTACCAGCACTTCATCGCGCTTAACGGCATCGCCTGGTTTTTTGTGCCAGGTAGCGACGGTCGCATCTGCTACAGATTCAGGCAGGTCGGGAACAAGAATATCTACGCTACTCATTTTGTATCCTTTAATTAATCGACGTTCAGCGCGTCATTGACCAGATCTTGTTGCTGCTTCTGGTGAACGGACATATACCCTACCGCCGGAGAGGCGGAGGCCGGGCGACCTGCATAGCGCAGGGCTGACCCAAATGGAATCACTTCACGGAAATGATGCTGGCTGCAGTACCATGCGCCCTGGTTGAGCGGCTCTTCCTGGCACCAGACAAAATCATGTACGTGAGCATATTGTTTCAGCACGTCCTGCATCGCCTGATGCGGGAACGGATAAAGCTGTTCGATACGCACGATGGCGACATCTTTCTGATCGTTCTTACGGCGCTGTTCCAGCAGGTCGTAATAAACCTTACCAGAACACATCACCACACGCTTCACGGCCTGCGGATCCAGCTCGTCAATTTCGCCGATGGCCGGCTGGAAGGTACCGTTCGCCAGTTCTTCCAGGCTGGACACCGCCAGCGGATGACGCAGCAGGGATTTCGGCGACATCACCACCAGAGGACGACGCATACCGCGCAGCGCCTGACGACGCAGCATGTGGTACACCTGAGCCGGGGTGGACGGTACGCAGACCTGCATGTTCTGCTCGGCGCAGAGCTGCAGATAACGCTCCAGACGCGCGGAGGAGTGCTCCGGACCCTGGCCTTCATAACCGTGCGGCAGAAGCATCACCAGGCCACACATACGGCCCCATTTCTGCTCGCCGGAGGAGATGAACTGGTCGATAACTACCTGCGCACCGTTGGCGAAGTCACCGAACTGTGCTTCCCAGATGGTCAGGGTGCGTGGTTCAGCGGTGGCGTAACCGTATTCGAAAGCCAGCACCGCTTCTTCAGACAGCACGGAGTCCCAGACCTTGAACTGGCCCTGACCGTTGTGCACGTGCTGCAGCGGGGTGTAGGTTGAACCGTTGGACTGGTTGTGAACCACCGCGTGACGGTGGAAGAAGGTACCACGGCCCGCATCTTCACCGGACAGACGAACAGGAATCCCTTCGTCAACCAGCGTTGCGTAGGCCAGCGTTTCCGCACCGCCCCAGTCAAACAGCTTCTCACCTGCCGCCATGGACTGACGGTCAGCGTAGATTTTCTGCACGCGAGACTGCATCTCGATAGCGTCCGGTACGGTGCTGATACGTTTAGCCAGCTCCTGCAGGCGCTTCATCTCAACCTTGTTCGGGTAGCTCTCATCCCACTCGTGGTTGAGGTACGGCGACCAGGTAAAGGAGTGCATGTTCATCGGACGCAGTTCTTTCACCACGCATTCACCCGCATCCAGCGCGTCGCGGTAGAGGTTGACCATTTCGGTCGCATCTTCCAGCGTCGTCACTTTGTCGCTCTCCAGCTTGTCAGCATAGATTTTGCGCGGGGTTGGGTGTTTTTTGATTTTCTGGTACATCAGCGGCTGGGTTGCACTTGGCTCATCCGCTTCGTTATGGCCGTGACGGCGGTAGCAGAAGAGGTCAATGAACACATCGCGTTTAAAGGTATTACGGAAGTCCAGCGCCAGACGGGTAACGAAAGCAACCGCCTCCGGGTCATCCGCATTAACGTGGAAGATTGGCGCCTGCACCATCTTACCGATGTCGGTGCAGTACGGGGTAGAACGCGCATCCAGCGGGTTAGAGGTGGTAAAGCCCACCTGGTTGTTGATCACGATGCGAACGGTACCGCCCACTTCATAACCACGCGCTTTCGACATGTTCAGGGTTTCCTGAACTACGCCCTGCCCTGTTACCGCCGCATCACCGTGGATGGTGATTGGCAGAACTTTGTTGCTGCTTGGTTCGTCCAGACGATCCAGACGCGCACGCACGGAACCGATAACCACCGGGCTAACGATTTCCAGGTGTGATGGGTTAAACGCCAGCGCCAGGTGAACCAGACCGCCTTCGGTTTCGATATCCGACGAGAAGCCCATGTGGTACTTCACGTCGCCGGTGCCGAGGTGTTCTTTATGTTTGCCCGCGAATTCGTCGAACAGGTCCTGCGGTTTTTTACCCAGCACGTTGACCAGCACGTTCAGACGACCGCGGTGCGCCATACCCAGCACCACTTCACGGGTGCCGCTCTTGCCTGCGTGACGAATCAGCTCTTTCAGCATCGGCACCAGCGCGTCACCGCCTTCCAGCGAGAAGCGTTTTGCGCCCGGGAATTTCGCGCCCAGATAGCGCTCAAGCCCTTCCGCTGCGGTCAGTTCGTTCAGGAAGCGTTTTTTCTCGTCAGCCGAGAAGGTCGCGTGGCCCGCTACGGATTCGATACGCTGCTGGATCCAGCGTTTCTCTTCGGTAGAGGTAATGTGCATGTATTCCGCGCCGATGGAGCCGCAGTAGGTTTGCTTGAGCGCGTCAATCAGATCGCCCAGCTTCATCGTGTCTTTGCCGATGGCAAAGGAACCTACGTTAAAGCTTTCCTGGAAATCGGCCTCGGTCAGATCGTGATATGCCGGATCGAGATCGGCCACACGGTCTTGCTGCCACAGTCCCAGCGGATCGAGATTCGCATGCTGGTGACCGCGGAAGCGATAAGCGTTGATGAGCTGCAGGACTTTAACCTGCTTCGCATTGGTGTCAGGGTCGGAAATCGCAGAAGAGTAACGTGAGGCATCCTTCGCCAGACGACGGAAATAATCACGTGTTTTGGAATGGAATTGATCCGGTTTGACCCCTGTGCCAGGCAACTGCTGGAACATGGAACGCCAGTTTGCGTCCACTGAGTCAGGATCGGTTAAGAAGTCTTCATAGAGCTGTTCAATCCAGCTCTGGTTTGCACCAGAAAGGAAAGAAGAGTCCAGCCAGGCTTTCATTGCGCCGTTCTGCATCGTGATCCCTTAAGCATTTTTATGCTTACTTTCGCCGTAGAAACTACCACGCACACCACGTGTACGTGCCGGGGTTCACCTGCGAGCTCTTTTCATTTGGCCCGCGAAGGAACCTTTAGAAACTGTCTAGACTTCAGGGCAGTTTTTAAAGGTTTCTGCAATTTGCCCGGTGGCGCTACGCTTACCGGGCCTACTGTTACGTAGGCCGGATAAGCGCAGCGCCATCCGGCGTTTTTACTTACGCACTGCGCTGCAGCAGCATCGACTTAATATGGCCGATGGCGCGCGTCGGGTTCAGCCCCTTCGGACACACACTGACGCAGTTCATGATGCTATGGCAGCGGAATACGCTGAAAGCGTCACTCAGTCCTTCCAGACGGCTGTCGGTTTCGGTGTCGCGGCTATCGATCAGGAAGCGATAGGCAGCCAGCAGACCGGCCGGGCCGATAAACTTGTCCGGGTTCCACCAGAACGACGGGCAGGACGTTGAACAGCATGCGCAGAGAATACACTCGTACAACCCATCGAGTTTTTCACGCTGCTCAGGAGACTGTAAGTGCTCGCGAGCGGGTGGATTTTGCCCATTATTCAATAAGTAAGGCTTAATCTTCTCATATTGTGCATAGAATTGCCCCATGTCTACCACCAAATCACGTACGACCGGCAGGCCTGGCAGAGGACGGATAACAATTTTCTGACCAGGACGCTGCAACGCTGAAATTGGCGTGATGCAGGCCAGGCCATTTTTGCCGTTCATGTTCACCCCGTCAGAGCCACAAACCCCTTCACGGCAGGAGCGGCGGAACGACAGCGTTGGATCTTTTTCTTTCAGCTGGATTAACGCATCCAGCAGCATCATGTCGCGACCTTCTTCCGCTTCCAGGGTGTAGTCCTGCATACGCGGAGCGTCATCAACATCCGGGTTATAACGATAAACTGAGAATTCGAGTTTCATTATCCTGTCTCCGCATTAGTAAGTACGAATCTTCGGCGGGAACGCCGGACGCAGTTTCGGTTCCATATTGACGCTACGACGCGTCATGGATTCCGATTCTGGCAGATACAGGGAATGGCACAGCCAGTTTTCGTCATCACGATCCGGGAAGTCGAAGCGGCTATGCGCGCCACGGCTTTCGGTACGGAAGTTTGCCGACATCGCCGTCGCGAACGCGGTTTCCATCAGGTTATCCAGCTCCAGGCACTCAACGCGCTGGGTGTTGAACTCGCTGGAGGTGTCGTCCAGACGGGCATTTTTCAGACGCTCGCGGATCGCTTTCAGCTGCTCAAGACCTTTGGCCATCGCGTCGCCTTCACGGAATACCGAGAAGTTGTGCTGCATGCACTCCTGCAGCGCTTTACGGATTTCCACCGGATCTTCGCCGTTACGGTTACCGTTCCAGCGGTTGAGGCGCTCAAGAGAGGCATCAATTTCGTCATCGGTTGCATCACGCAGCGCGCCCTGCTCGGCAATGGACTCCTGCAGATGCAGACCCACTGCGCGACCAAACACCACCAGGTCCAGCAGAGAGTTGCCGCCCAGACGGTTTGCGCCGTGTACGGATACGCAGGCAATTTCGCCTACCGCGAACAGGCCCGGGATGACCACGTCTTCGCCCTGCTCGTTCACGGTCAGCGCCTGACCGGTCACTTTGGTCGGAATACCGCCCATCATGTAGTGGCAGGTTGGGATAACCGGAATCGGCTCTTTCACCGGGTCGACGTGTGCAAAGGTGCGGGACAGTTCCAGGATGCCCGGCAGACGGGATTCCAGAACTTCTTTACCCAGATGGTCGAGCTTCAGCTTCGCGTGTGGACCCCATGGGCCGTCACAGCCGCGGCCTTCACGGATTTCGATCATGATGGAACGCGCCACCACGTCACGACCCGCCAGGTCTTTCGCATTCGGGGCATAACGCTCCATGAAGCGCTCGCCGTGTTTGTTCAGCAGGTAACCACCTTCACCACGGCAGCCTTCCGTCACCAGAACGCCCGCGCCGGCGATACCGGTCGGGTGGAACTGCCACATCTCCATATCCTGCACCGGCACGCCCGCGCGGATAGCCATACCGACGCCGTCACCGGTGTTGATATGGGCGTTAGTGGTGGACTGATAGATACGGCCTGCGCCGCCGGTCGCCAGCACGGTAGCGCGGGCTTTGAAGTAAACCACTTCACCGGTTTCGATGCACAGCGCGGTACAGCCAACGACTGCGCCATCGGCATTTTTCACCAGATCCAGCGCGTACCACTCGGAGAAGATGGTGGTATGGTTTTTCAGGTTCTGCTGATAAAGGGTGTGCAACAGCGCGTGACCGGTACGGTCAGCCGCCGCCGCGGTACGTGCCGCCTGCTCGCCGCCGAAGTTTTTCGACTGGCCGCCAAACGGACGCTGATAGATAGTGCCATTTTCCAGACGGGAGAACGGCAGACCCATATGGTCCAGCTCCAGAATCGCTTCCGGGCCGGTTTTACACATATATTCGATGGCATCCTGGTCGCCGATGTAGTCGGAACCTTTTACCGTGTCATACATGTGCCATTCCCAGTTGTCTTCATGGGAGTTACCCAGCGCAACGGTGATACCGCCCTGCGCAGACACGGTGTGGGAACGGGTCGGGAAAACTTTAGAGAGCAGCGCACAGGTCTGGCCGCTCTGGGAAATTTGCAGTGCGGCACGCATACCTGCGCCACCGGCACCAATCACAACAGCATCAAATTCTCTGACTGGCAGTTTCATTACACACCCCACACCACAACGAATCCATAAATAACGTAAACCACCAGTGCAACGACAATGGCCAGCTGCAGCGGGAGGCGAATCGCCAGCGGTTTAACGTAATCGGTCAACACCTGCCACATGCCAATCCAGGCATGAATAAGGATGGAGAACAGAGCCAGCAGGGTGAACACTTTGGTGAAGGCGGAGCCGAAGAACCCACTCCAGATTTCCCACGTCAGCGTGCCGCTGGTCGCGAAGAAACCGATCATATAGATGATATAAAGCGTGAGAACGATGGCGGTAGCACGGACCAGGATGAAGTCATGTACGCCGTTGCGTCCTAATGCGGAGGCGTTGCTTACCATACGAGAACTCCTGCGAGAAGTGAAAGCACGACTGTAATCACAAATGAAATGTTAGCGGAGCGTTTCCCGGCTTCGAAAGTCTCTTCCAGGTAGCCAAAGTCCATCAGCATATGGCGAACACCCACGACGACGTGGTACGCCAGCGCGGTCAGAATGCCCCACATGATGAATTTCACGAAGAAGCTGTTCATGATGGCAGAGGCCTGGAGGAATCCTTCAGGAGAAGAGAGGCTGGTCCCCAGCAACCACAGCAGAATACCGACCGCCACAAACGTAATCACACCGGACACACGGTGCAGAATGGACGCTATTGCTGTTACAGGGAACCGGATCGTTTTGAGATCCAGATTGACAGGTCTTTGTTTTTTCACATTTCTTATCATGAATAACGCCCACATGCTGTTCTTATTGTTTCCTTCCTCCGGACTGCGATGCGGGTCAAGCAGCGTTCCTTTTCTATAACTGCGCGTCATGCAAAACATTGCTTCCAGATGCTAAAACGACACGTTACAACGCTGGGTGGCTCGGGATTGCAGGGTGTTCCGGAGACCTGGCGGCAGTATAGGCCGTTCACAAAATCATTACAATTAACCTACATACAGTTTGTCGGGTTTTCTCTGGAACAGTGATCAGGGTCACGATAACAACATCTTTTTAATTTTTAATCATCTGATTTGACAAATGTTAAACAATATTGTTACAAACGTCATCAGAAAAGGCATATAATGCGCAAAAGTTATGAGGTCTCACTTTCACCTGACAAATAGTTATGTAACAGTGTGATGGTATTGACCGAAGTTATCAGGACAGTTATTAGTGATATACAGGTTTGAATAATTCGGACTGCAAAAACGCTGATTTGCTGTTGTTTCACTGATATTTCATTCGTTTACCTGCAAGGCGCCATAGCTCTGTACCCTGGTTTGTCCTCGTGAGCTGAGCGGTAAGCCAAATAACAATCTGGTAACGGTGATCTACAGCTGAAAGCAAATCCGGTGAAGCGCAGTCTTAAGCATAAGGCGCTAAGGAGACCGTAAATGGCTGATACAAAGGCAACGCTCACCCTAAATGGTGACACTGCTATTGAACTGGATGTGCTAAAAGGCACGCTCGGTCAGGATGTTATTGATATCCGTACACTGGGTTCTAAAGGTGTGTTCACCTTTGACCCTGGATTTACCTCTACCGCATCTTGCGAATCCAAAATCACCTACATTGACGGTGACGAAGGTATCCTGCTCCATCGCGGCTTCCCCATCGATCAGTTAGCCACCGAATCCAACTATCTGGAAGTGTGCTACATCCTGCTGAACGGCGAAAAACCGACGCAGGCACAGTACGATGAATTCAAAACCACCGTAACCCGTCACACCATGATCCATGAGCAGATTACCCGTCTGTTCCATGCGTTCCGCCGTGACTCTCACCCAATGGCGGTGATGTGCGGGATTACCGGTGCGCTGGCGGCGTTCTACCACGACTCCCTTGACGTGAATAACCCGCGTCACCGTGATATCGCGGCGTTCCGCCTGCTGTCCAAAATGCCTACCATGGCGGCGATGTGCTACAAATATTCCATCGGCCAGCCGTTTGTGTATCCGCGCAACGACCTCTCCTACGCGGGTAACTTCCTGCGCATGATGTTCTCCACGCCGTGCGAAGAGTACGAAGTGAACCCGGTACTGGAACGTGCGATGGACCGTATTCTGATCCTGCACGCTGACCACGAACAGAACGCCTCTACCTCTACCGTCCGTACCGCGGGCTCTTCAGGCGCGAACCCATTCGCCTGTATCGCTGCGGGTATCGCCTCCCTGTGGGGACCGGCGCACGGCGGCGCGAACGAAGCGGCACTGAAGATGCTGGAAGAGATCAGCACCGTTGAGCACATTCCTGAGTTCGTGCGTCGTGCGAAAGACAAGAATGACTCCTTCCGCCTGATGGGCTTCGGTCACCGTGTTTACAAAAACTACGACCCGCGCGCCACCGTCATGCGTGAGACCTGCCACGAAGTGCTGAAAGAGCTGGGTACCAAAGATGACCTGCTGGAAGTGGCGATGGAGCTTGAACACATCGCGCTGAACGACCCGTACTTCATCGAGAAGAAACTCTACCCGAACGTCGATTTCTACTCTGGCATTATTCTGAAAGCGATGGGCATTCCGTCTTCCATGTTCACCGTCATCTTCGCCATGGCCCGTACCGTAGGCTGGATTGCGCACTGGAACGAGATGCACAGCGAAGGCATGAAAATCGCCCGTCCTCGTCAGCTGTATACCGGCTACGAGCAGCGTGATTTTAAGTCTGATATTAAGCGCTAATAAACACGCCCGGCGGCGCTTCGCTTGCCGGGCCTACAAGTGCGAAATGTAGGCCGGGTAAGGCGTAGCCGCCACCCGGCTTTTTTATTTCTGACAGTGCGGGCACCAGTAAAAAGGTCTTGAAGAGAGCATAATCCTGTCGATAATCCCGCCGCACCGCTCGCACTTTTTCCCCGCCCGATGAAACACCTTGAACCGGAACAGCGCCCCGTGATGCTTGTTCTCATCCACCACGCCGCGCGTGTTGTACGACAGCCGCGGAATATCCAGCAACGCGTGGGATAGCGCCTCCAGCTGTTCATCATTCAGCTGAGACGCTTTATGCTGCGCCGCCAGCCCGACTTCCCAGAGGATCTCTACCCGCAGGTAGTTACCCAGCCCGGCCAGAAAGGCCTGGTCGAGGAACAGACCGGAAAACTGTCGGTTACGGAATTTAGGTGATAACAGCCGGGCCTTCACGTCGCTCGCCGTCAGGCGCATGTCCAGCACGTCCGGTCCGACCCGCTGCAGAAACGGATGCGTCAGCAGCTGCTCCGGCGTTAACATTTCGATATCCGACGCGCTGTAGAGCAGGATCGCCTTATCCGCCGTTTGCAGCCTGACGCGCAGCACGCGGGTGGTTTGCGGCTGCTCGTCCGCTTCCACCACTCGCCAGACGCCGTAAAGCTGGTTATGGCTATATAACGTCAGGTTATGGGAAAAGTGCGTAAGCAAGGCCTTGCCGCGCGTTTCAATATGGGTCACCGACTGCCCCAACAGCTTTGATTCAAACGGTTTTAGCTGAGGAAAAGCAAACCAGACATCCGTCAACGGTTTGCCCTTTATCGCCGCCTCCAGGCTATCCGCCGCGCGGCGGATCTCCGGACCTTCAGGCATGTTATTGTCCTTTCATGATTATTCTGCGCTGACCAGAATGCCCTCTTCAGAGAACGCCGCCCGCAAGCGGCGCGCGAACTGGAGCGCATGCTCACCGTCGCCGTGTAAACACACCGTATCGGCCTGCACGTTTGCCGGTGTTCCGTCCACGGCAATCACCCGCCCGGCGCGCACCATCTCCAGCGTCTGCGCCAGCGCTTTAGCTTCGTCGGTAATCAGCGCCCCGGCCTGCGTACGTGGAACCAGGCTGCCGTCCGGCAGGTATCCCCGATCGGCAAACACTTCCTGACGGGTAGTCAACCCCAGCCGTTCTCCGGCGCGAATCAGCTCGCTGCCCGCAAGGCCTACCAGAATCAGCTGCGGATTACAGTCCCGCACCGCGCGGGCAATTGCCTCCGCCAGCGCCGGATCTTTCGCCGCCTGGTTATAGAGCATGCCGTGCGGCTTTACGTGGCGCAGCACACCGTTCTCGGCGCGCACCATCGCCTCCAGCGCGCCGATCTGGTAGAGCACCTGAGCGTAGACCGTCTCCGGCGGCAGATCCATCGCCGTGCGGCCAAAGTTTTCCCGGTCGGGGAAGCTCGGATGAGCGCCTATCGCGACGCCATTTTTAATGGCATTACGCACGCTCTCCAGCATGGTTTGCGCATCGCCCGCGTGAAAGCCACAGGCGATATTGACCGAGGTGACCAGCGTCATCAGCGCCAAATCGGCACTGCTGCCCTCCCCCAGATCGGCATTCAAATCAATCTTTACCATCAAGCCTCCACGCCAGCTGTTCGAGATAACGCTGCTGATCCTGCCGCGCCTTAAGCGCCTCCTCCAGCGAACACTGCACGAAGTGAATCGGCTGACCGAGGGGAATTTGCGCCAGATGGTAGCGATCGGCTTCAATGATGCAGGCAATTCGTGGATAACCGCCCGTTGTCTGCGCATCGTTCATTAACACGATGGGCTGACCGTTGCCCGGCACCTGAATGACCCCCGGCAATAACCCATGGGAGAGCAGTTCCCGGTCCGTCGTGCGGGTCAGCGGCTGCCCCTGCAGGCGGTAGCCCATGCGGTTACTCTGCGGGCTGAGCTTCCACGGCGAGCGCCAGAAGGACTCTTTAGACGCCTCGTCAAACTCATGATATTCCGGCCCCGGTAAGGCACGGATCTGGTTTCCCCACAGCAGCTGTTTTATGCCCTGCGTGGTGGAGAAATGGCGCGCGGAGGGCTTGAGTGCCAGCCGATCGCCGTCGCGCAGCAGGCGTCCTTCGTGACCGCCGATCCCGGCTTTCTGATCGGTACTGGATGAGCCCAGCACTTCCGGCACGTCGATGCCGCCCGCCACCGCGAGATAGCTACGTACACCGTGCAAAGGACGCTTTAAGGTCAGACGCTGTCCGGCTTTGGCCCGCAGCCGCCAGCCGGTCCACACCGCTTTGCCGTCCAGCGTCGCGTCACACCCTGCGCCGGTTAAGGCAAACCAGGTCTCCTGACTAAACTCAATGACGCACTGGCCGAGTGTAATTTCGAGTGCGGCCGTATTGCCGGGGTTGCCCACCAGCACGTTAGCAATCTCCAGCGCAGGCCTGTCCAGTGCGCCACAATAGCTCACGCCAGACTGGCGCATACCAAAGCGGCCGACATCCTGTACGGAGGTATAAAGCCCGGCGCGAATAAGCGTTAACATACCCCCTCCTTCTGCGGGATAAAGCGTAGGGTATCGCCGGGACGCAGGAGTATTGGCGTCTCCAGCCCCGGGTCAAATAACGCGGTAGCCGTATGCCCAATAAGCTGCCAGCCGCCAGGCGATGTCAGCGGATAAACGCCGGTCTGCTCGCCGCCGATAGCCACCGTCCCCGCCGGTACGCTCAGGCGCGGTTCGGCACGGCGTGGCGTATGCAGCTGAGGAGACAATCCCCCCAGATACGGGAATCCGGGCTGAAACCCCAGGAACCAGACCACGTAGTCAACCGAGCTGTGCAGCTCAACAACCTGCTTCTCTGTTAATCCACAGTGGTCTGCCACCACGCCGAGATCCGGCCCACCCGTACCGCCATAAACGACCGGGATCTCAATGGCACGCGATTCCGGCTCCAGGGCCTCACTCTCTTCCCACCAGCGCTGCAAACGTTCGATGGCGTCCAGCGCCAGGGTATGCGGGCTACGCAGCACCACGGTGATGTTATTCATCCCCGGAATGGCTTCAACCACCTCCGGTAGATCGACCAGACGCTGTGTTAGCCGCCAGATACGCTTTTGCGTGGCAAGGGTCACCGGTGGCTCGAGCTCCAGTACCACTGCCGTTTCTCCCAGAAGATAACAACGCGCTCGCTGCACTCAGGCACCTCTCATCAGGCCGGGTTAGGGATATCAATAAAGGTCACATCCAGATCGGTATTTTCCGTCAGCCACTCGCTGAGGGCGCGAATGCCGCCGCGCTCGGTGGCATGATGGCCTGCCGCGTAAAAATGCAGTCCCTGTTCACGCGCCGAATGAATGGTCTGCTCGGAAACCTCGCCGGTGATAAAAGCATCGACGCCGAAACGCGCGGCGCTGTCGATAAAGCCCTGACCGCCCCCGGTACACCAGGCAACACGCTTCACCGTATCCGGACCGGTATCGCCGCTCCACAGCGGACGACGCCCCAGGCGCGCTTCAATCCACGATGCCAGCTCCAGCCCCGGAACCGGCATCGCCAGTTCGCCCCACGGCACCAGCGGCTCAATTTCGCCCATCACGGTAATCCCCAGTAGCTGCGCCAGCTGGACGTTGTTGCCGAGCTCCGGGTGCGCATCCAGCGGCAGATGGTAACCGTACAGGTTGATGTCATTTGCCAGCAGCGTTTTCAGGCGGTTGCGCTTCATCCCGCGAATAATCGGCGATTCGTTTTTCCAGAAGTAACCGTGATGGACAATCACCGCATCAGCGTTCTGACGAACGGCCTCGTCCAGCAGCGCCTGGCTTGCCGTCACGCCGGTGATAATTTTTTGCACCGTCTCGCGACCCTCAACCTGGAGCCCGTTCGGGCCGTAATCGCTGAAGGACGTGCTGTTCAGTTTTTCGTTAATCAGGCTTTCCAGTTCGCTGTTTTTCATCATCACTCTCTTATGCTTTGCGGGCAGCTTCGTACGCCGCCAGCGTGGCGACGCGC
Source organism: Enterobacter sp. ECC-019 (assembly GCF_043974075.1). Classification (NCBI taxonomy): domain Bacteria; kingdom Pseudomonadati; phylum Pseudomonadota; class Gammaproteobacteria; order Enterobacterales; family Enterobacteriaceae; genus Enterobacter; species Enterobacter sp. ECC-019. Next base: position 1,986,279 of record NZ_CP143759.1, on the reverse strand, counting down.
GCCTGTTTATGGTCGACAACCGGACGAGGGTAATCCAGCTTTACACGCTGTTTATCCGCCCATGCCCACGGTTCGTGGATCGCTTTAGCAGGTATACCGTTAAGCTCAGGCACCCAGCGGCGAATAAACTCGCCGTCCGCATCAAATTTTTGTCCCTGAGTGGTCGGATTAAAAATCCGGAAATAGGGCGCGGCATCGGTGCCGGTAGAAGCCGCCCACTGCCAGCCGCCGTTATTCGCCGCCAGATCGCCATCGATCAGCTGAGAGATAAAATAGCGCTCTCCGATACGCCAGTCGATAAGCAGATCCTTCACCAGAAAGCTGGCGGTAATCATCCGCAGGCGGTTGTGCATCCACCCCGTCTCGTTAAGCTGACGCATGGCGGCATCGACTATCGGGTAACCCGTCTGCCCTGTTTGCCAGGCTTTCAGCAGCCGATCGTTCGATTGCCACGCCACTTTTTCCGTCCAGTTGATGAAGGGACGATGTTTACATAAATCAGGGTGATACGTCATCAGATGGCGGTAGAACTCGCGCCAGATCAGTTCATTCAGCCAGACGGACCCTGCGCCCCCCTCCAGCGCCTGCGGCTGCTCCGCCAGCAGGCGATGTAAACACTGGCGAGGAGAGATCGCGCCCTGCGCCAGACAGGCCGACAGGCGGCTGGTGCCCTCGATGGCGGGAAAATCCCGACGCGCGTCGTAACAGGCCGCGTCCTGTTTGCAGAACTGGCGCAGTTGGGCGATAGCCGCTTTCTCGTCGGCGGGGAACAGCGTTTCATCAAACGGCTGCTGAGGGTAATCAAACGTCAGTTCAGGCAGATTCTTTATGGCTTCGCCTCTCACGGCAGGCGCGGCAACGCACTCCGGCAGCGCCTCTTTCAGACGTTTGATAAAGGCATTTTTGAACGGCGTAAAAACTTTATACATCTCGTGGTTGCCGGTCATCACGCTGCCCGGTGCCAGCATCACGCTGTCATCAAACCCTTCGCAGACCACCTCTTCCAGCATCTTCTCCAGCTGACGGTCGCGCTGCTGCTCGTTGAATTCGTACTGATAGTTGTAAAAAAGATGCGTGACGTTGTGCTGCTTACAGATCTCCTGCACCGTCTGAAGCTGCGCGGCAAAATCACCCACCTCTTTATAGAGAAGCGGTATGCCTTTTCCGGCGAGCGAGTGCTGCAGGTCGGTCAGATACGCACGCAGCAAGGCCGCCTGGCGGGGGGCCATATTGTGCTGCCGCCACTGCTCGGGCGTGGCGATAAACAGAGCCAGTACGTTAGCGTCTTTGGCGCGACAGGCCGCCGCGAGTGCGATGTTGTCATGTACGCGCAGATCCGCGCGAAACCAAACCAGATGGGTGGGCATAAAACTCCAGGCTATTGTCCATTATGTCCATAAGGGCATGCCGTAAAAGGAAAAAGCATGCATTGAACTACTTTGCCATGAAGTGTAGACGGGATGAAATAAAAAAGGCCGCCCGAGGCGGCCTTAACGCTACTTGTCCTGCGCTATCGTGGTTAAAGCGACAAACACATTCGGTTCATCGCTCTTTACAACGAGTACGCTGGCGACAATGAACGCGATGCAAAAATAGCGTTTCATTATGCGGTCCCTGCAGCTAACCGCTCCACCGTTCACCACCGGTGATAAGTCGGTGGACACAAGCCCTGACGAGAGCCTGATTTACGGTTGTGGTGACGCCTTTCCCGGGACCGGTGCCCATGTGCGAGATGGCGGAAAGGGACGCTGCATAGTAGTTGGCCCTCGCGTAAAAGGTAATCCACTAAAATGATTTTTAAGAATCTATTTAGGGATTTGCCGTTTGATTACTTAAGGACCCGAGATATTCTTGTAAGCCTCTGACGAGGGCTTGAAGACCACCCAACGGACCGCGAATCCCGAGGGACAAAAAAACCGCCACATTGCTGTTGGCGGTTTTTTTATTGCTGTGTGTAATCTTAGTATCAGTAAAAATCGCAGGTCGCTTTCTCTGCCTGATCCATCCACACCGGCTTCTCGCTGGTTTTCGCCCAGACGCGGTGCAGATAGCTGTAAAAACGTGCACGATCTTTCCAGAACAGCATCACCGGCAGAGCCAGCACACCAGCCACTACGGCGAAAGTGCGACGCATGAACACGATATGAGCCGGATACTCTTTATAAAGATCCATATTTTCTCCCCTATAGTTGGCCGGAAACGTCATCCGGAAAATTCAAAATCTGTGACCTGGCTAAAATAATATCGCTTTATTTGTAATTTTACTACTCATCCGACCACTTATTTTTATCCATTTAGTGAATATTTACATTCACGCCGTAACTAAGTTACAAAAAAGTTAACAATTTACTTATCAATAGTTAAATTGTGGACTTTGCCATTTTTATACTTTTTTTACACCCGCCCTCCCCATTTTTGCGAAATCTTTGCGCCGGAAATCCTACCGTTAGCACAACAACGAAAGTCACCCGGAGGTGAATTGTGAGTGCAGGTCTTATTGCCGGCATCGTGCTGGTGTTCCTGTTATTGGGTTATCTGGTCTATGCCCTGATTAATGCGGAGGCCTTCTGATGGCTGCTCAGGCGTTTCTGCTTATTGCCAGCTTCTTAGTGGTACTGTTCGTTCTGGCAAGGCCACTGGGATCGGGACTGGCACGATTGATCAACAACGTCCCCCTGCCCGGCACGGGAAGCGTTGAAAAAGGGATCTGGCGCGTACTGGGAATAGACGATCGGGAGATGAACTGGCGTCAGTATCTTATCGCCATTTTGTTGCTGAACATCGTTGGGCTCGTTGCGCTTTTTGCCATGCTGATGCTGCAGGGCAGTCTGCCGCTGAATCCGCAACAGTTACCGGGCCTGTCCTGGCATCTTGCGCTGAACACGGCAGTCAGTTTTGTCACCAACACGAACTGGCAGTCCTATTCCGGCGAAACCACGCTCAGCTACTTCAGCCAGATGGTCGGGTTAACCGTGCAGAACTTCCTCTCTGCCGCGAGCGGTATTGCGGTGATCTTCGCGCTGACGCGTGCGTTTGCGCGCCAGAAAGTGAGCACGCTGGGTAACGCGTGGGTGGATCTGACGCGCATTACGCTATGGATCCTGCTGCCGATTGCGCTGCTGATCGCGCTGTTCTTTATTCAGCAGGGCACCCTGCAAAACCTGATGTCTTACGCGCCTTATACCTCGCTGGAAGGTGCAAAACAGCTCCTGCCGATGGGGCCAGTGGCGTCACAGGAAGCCATCAAAATGCTCGGGACAAACGGGGGTGGTTTCTTCAACGCCAACTCGTCGCATCCGTTTGAAAATCCTACCGCGTTAACTAATTTTGTGCAGATGCTGGCGATTTTCCTGATCCCCGCCGCGCTCTGCTTTGCCTTTGGCGACGTGGTCAACGATCGCCGTCAGGGCCGTACCCTGCTCTGGACGATGTCGCTTATCTTTGTGGTCTGCGCTGCGCTGGTGATGTGGGCCGAGTGGCAGGGTAATCCGCACTTCCTCTCGCTGGGTGCCGATAGCGCAATCAACATGGAAGGTAAAGAGAGCCGCTTTGGCATTCTCGCCAGCAGCCTGTATGCGGTGGTCACCACGGCGGCCTCGTGCGGGGCGGTCAACGCCATGCACGATTCCTTTACGGCGCTGGGTGGCATGATCCCGATGTGGCTGATGCAGATTGGCGAAGTGGTGTTTGGCGGCGTGGGCTCGGGTCTGTACGGCATGCTGCTGTTCGTACTGCTGGCGGTGTTTATTGCCGGTTTGATGATTGGCCGCACCCCGGAATACCTCGGTAAAAAAATCGACGTTCGCGAGATGAAATTAACCGCGCTGGCGATTCTGGTCACCCCGGCGCTTGTGCTGCTCGGCACCGCTCTGGCCCTGATGACCGAGACCGGACGCAGCGGCATCTTTAACCCCGGCATTCACGGCTTTAGTGAAGTGCTGTATGCCGTCTCCTCTGCCGCCAACAACAACGGCAGCGCCTTTGCAGGCTTAAGCGCCAACTCACCGTTCTGGAACTGCCTGCTGGCGTTCTGCATGTTTGTGGGTCGCTTCGGGATCATTGTGCCGGTTATGGCTATTGCCGGATCGCTGGTGAATAAAAAAATTCAACCGACCACCACCGGGACATTACCGACCCACGGCGCGCTGTTTATCGGCCTGCTGACGGGCACCGTGTTACTGGTTGGCGCCCTGACCTTTATCCCCGCCCTCGCGTTAGGCCCGGTCGCGGAATACCTCTCTTTACGCTGATTTTGCGGAGAAATTGTCATGAGTCGTAAACAACTGGCCCTGTTCGAACCGTCTTTAGTTCGCCAGGCGCTCATGGATGCGGTGAAAAAGCTGAGCCCGCGCGTGCAGTGGCACAACCCGGTGATGTTTATTGTCTGGGCGGGAAGCGTTTTGACCACCACCCTGGCGATTGCCATGGGAACGGGCCATATGCCGGGAAATGCGATGTTTACCGGCGCCATCAGCCTGTGGCTGTGGTTTACCGTGCTGTTCGCCAACTTTGCGGAAGCGCTGGCGGAAGGCCGGAGTAAAGCCCAGGCCAACAGCCTGAAAGGGGTGAAAAAAACCGCCTTCGCGCGCAAGCTACGTGAACCGAAATACGGTGCGCAGATGGACCACGTTCCGGCGGATGGACTACGCAAAGGCGATGTGGTGCTGGTCGAGGCCGGTGACATTATCCCTTGCGACGGAGAAGTCATCGAAGGGGGGGCCTCGGTGGATGAAAGCGCCATTACCGGGGAATCCGCGCCGGTTATCCGTGAGTCCGGCGGCGATTTCGCCTCCGTGACCGGCGGGACGCGCATTCTCTCCGACTGGCTGGTGATCCAGTGTAGCGTTAACCCGGGGGAAACCTTCCTCGACCGGATGATCGCCATGGTGGAAGGCGCACAGCGTCGTAAAACGCCGAACGAAATTGCTCTGACCATCCTGCTGGTGGCCCTGACCATCGTCTTCCTGCTGGCAACCGCGACGCTGTGGCCGTTCTCCGCCTACGGCGGCACCGCGGTCACCATCACGGTGCTGGTAGCGCTGCTGGTCTGCCTGATCCCAACCACCATTGGTGGCCTGCTGTCAGCCATCGGCGTGGCCGGCATGAGCCGTATGCTCGGTGCCAACGTCATCGCCACCAGCGGACGTGCGGTTGAAGCCGCCGGTGACGTGGATGTCTTACTGCTGGATAAAACCGGGACTATTACCCTCGGTAATCGCCAGGCGTCAGATTTCTTACCCGCCCCGGGCGTGGATGAAAAAACGCTGGCAGATGCCGCGCAGCTCTCTTCGCTTGCCGATGAAACCCCGGAAGGCCGCAGTATCGTTATCCTCGCCAAGCAGCGCTTTAACCTGCGCCAGCGCGACGTTCAGAGCCTGCACGCCACTTTCGTGCCCTTCACGGCGCAAACCCGCATGAGCGGCATTAACATTCAGGATCGCATGATCCGTAAAGGCTCTGTTGACGCCATCCGTCGCCACATTGAGGCTAACAACGGCCACTTCCCACCGGAAGTGGACAGCCTGGTAGAGAGCGTGGCCCGACAGGGGGCAACGCCGCTAGTCGTGGCCGAGGGCGCGCGCGTGCTTGGGGTAATTGCTCTGAAGGATATCGTTAAGGGCGGCATCAAGGAGCGCTTTGCCCAGCTGCGTAAAATGGGGATCAAAACGGTGATGATCACCGGGGATAACCGTCTTACCGCCGCGGCGATTGCCGCCGAAGCGGGGGTGGATGATTTTCTTTCTGAAGCCACACCGGAAGCGAAACTGGCGCTGATTCGTCAGTATCAGGCGGAAGGCCGCCTGGTGGCGATGACCGGTGACGGTACCAACGACGCCCCTGCTCTGGCGCAGGCTGACGTGGCAGTGGCAATGAACTCCGGTACCCAGGCAGCAAAAGAGGCGGGCAACATGGTCGACCTCGACTCTAACCCGACCAAGCTGATTGAAGTGGTACACATTGGTAAGCAGATGCTGATGACGCGCGGGTCGCTGACCACGTTCAGTATCGCCAACGACGTGGCGAAATATTTCGCCATCATTCCGGCCGCGTTTGCTGCGACCTATCCGCAATTAAACGCCCTGAACGTGATGCACCTGCACTCCCCGTCCTCGGCCATTCTGAGCGCAGTGATCTTTAACGCCCTGATTATTGTCTTCCTGATCCCGCTGGCGCTGAAAGGCGTGAGCTATAAGCCGCTCACGGCCGCCGCCATGCTGCGCCGCAACCTGTGGATTTACGGCCTGGGCGGGCTGGTGGTGCCCTTCATCGGTATCAAGGTTATCGACTTGCTATTGACGCTGTTCGGCCTGGTTTAAAAGGTGATTCAAATGACGATGTTACGCCCCGCTATACTTCTGTTTATTCTGCTGTCTCTTATTACCGGCGGGCTGTACCCGCTGGTGACCACCGCGCTGGGCCAGTGGTGGTTTAAGGATCGGGCCAACGGCTCGCTGATTATTCAAAACGGTGAAAACCGCGGTTCGCGTCTGATTGGCCAGAATTTTACGGATGCCCGTTACTTCCAGGGACGCCCTTCCGCCACTGCCGAAAGCCCGTATAATCCGATGGCATCCGGCGGCAGCAACCTGGCAGGCAGCAACCCTGAGCTGGACAAAGCCGTCGCCGAACGTGTGGCAGCCCTTCGCGCCGCCAATCCGCAGGCCAGCCGTGACGTTCCCGTGGAACTGGTCACCGCCTCGGCCAGCGGGCTGGACTACAGCATGACGCCAGCAGCAGCGGCATGGCAAATCCCGCGCGTCGCCGCGGCCCGTCAGCTGACTGTCGAACAGGTTAGCCAGCTGGTTGCAGAGCACACGCAAAAACCGCTGGTCAGCTTCATCGGCACGCCCGTGGTGAATATTGTTGAGCTGAATCTGGCGCTGGACGCGCTAAGGAAAAACTAAATGACCGACGAGCCCATGCGCCCGGATCCGGACAGGCTGCTTGAACAGACGGCTGAAGCCCATCGCGGCAAACTGAAAATTTTCTTCGGCGCCTGCGCAGGCGTCGGGAAAACCTTCGCCATGCTGACGGAAGCCCAGCGGCTTCGGGCGCAGGGGCTCGATATTTTGATTGGCGTGGTTGAAACCCACGGGCGTAAAGAGACGGCATCGCTGCTGAAGGGGCTGGCTACCCAGCCGCCCCGCCGCATCAGCCACCGCGGTCGGTTAGTTACCGAATTCGATCTTGATGCCGCCCTCGCCCGCCGTCCCGCCCTTATCCTGATGGACGAACTGGCGCACAGCAATGCGCCTGGCTCACGCCATCCAAAACGCTGGCAGGATGTTGAAGAGCTGCTTGAAGCCGGCATCGATGTTTTCACGACGGTTAACGTTCAGCATCTTGAAAGCCTGAACGACGTGGTGAGCGGCGTCACCGGCATTCAGGTGCGCGAGACGGTGCCCGATCCCTTCTTTGATTCCGCGGACGAGGTGGTGCTGGTCGACCTGCCACCCGATGATTTACGCCAGCGCCTGCATGAAGGCAAAGTCTACATCGCCGGCCAGGCCGAACGCGCTATCGAACATTTCTTCCGAAAAGGTAACCTGATTGCCCTGCGCGAGCTGGCCCTGCGTCGTACTGCCGATCGCGTCGACGATCAGATGCGCGCCTGGCGTGACCTGCAGGGTCAGGAACGCGTCTGGCATACTCGGGATGCCATCCTGCTGTGCGTGGGCCACGGCAGCGGCAATGAAAAGCTTGTCCGCACCGCCGCTCGCCTGGCGGCCAAATTTGGCAGCGTCTGGCATGCGGTATATGTCGAAACGCCGCAGCTGCATGCTCTGCCCGAAAACCAGCGTCGCGCTATCCTGAGTTCGCTTCGCCTGGCGCAGGAGCTGGGTGCCGAAACCGCCACCCTTTCCGATCCTCAGGAAGATAAAGCCATTCTGCGCTACGCCCGTGAGCACAATCTGGGGAAAATCGTGATTGGCCGTCGCCAGCATCGCCGCTGGTTTAGCCGCGAATCGTTTGCTGACAAACTGGCCCGCCGCGCACCGGATCTGGATCTGGTGATCGTGGCGCTGGACGACAAACCCACGCCCTTACCCAATCGCGCACCGGACAGCCGCACCTTCAGCGATAAATGGCGCATTCAGCTTCGCGGCTGTCTTGTCGCCGTCGTGCTCTGCGCCCTGATTACCATCATTGCCAGCCAGTGGCTGATTGCGTTTGATGCCGCCAACCTGGTGATGATCTACCTGCTCGGCGTGGTGGTGGTGGCGCTCTTCTACGGACGCTGGCCGTCCGTGCTGGCGACGGTCATCAACGTCATCAGCTTCGATCTGTTCTTTATTGCCCCGCGCGGAACGCTTGCCGTGTCCGACGTGCAGTACATTCTCACCTTTGGCGTGATGCTCACCGTCGGGCTGGTTATTGGTAACCTGACGGCGGGCGTGCGCTATCAGGCGCGTATCGCCCGCTATCGCGAACAGCGCACGCGCCATCTCTATGAGATGTCGAAATCGCTGGCGGTGGGCCGCACGCCGCTGGATATTGTGCAGACCAGCGAGCAGTTTATTCGCTCGACGTTTCATGCCAGCAACCTGATTTTACTCCCGGACGAACACGGCAAGCTGCGCCCGCTGACATCGGCCTCAGGCATGACGCCCTGGGACGAAGCTATCGCGCGCTGGAGCTTTGATAAAGGGCTGCCTGCGGGCGCAGGGACCGACACCCTGCCCGGCGTGCCCTATCAAATTCTGCCGCTGCGCAGTGCCGATAAAAATCAGGGGCTGGTGATTGTTGAGCCCTCCAACCTGCGCCAGCTGATGATCCCCGAACAGCAGCGGCTGCTGGAGACCTTTACGCTGCTGGTTGCCAGCGCGCTGGAGCGGCTGGCCCTCACCGCCAGTGAAGAGCAGGCCCGGCTGGCGAGCGAGCGTGAAAGCATTCGTAACTCGCTGCTGGCGGCGCTCTCTCACGATCTGCGGACCCCGCTCACCGTCCTGTTTGGTCAGTCAGAAATCCTGACGCTGGACCTGGCGGCGGAAGGCTCTAAACACGCCCTTCAGGCCAGCGAGATCCGCCAGCATGTGCTGAATACCACGCGCCTGGTGAATAACCTGCTCGATATGGCGCGTATCCAGTCAGGCGGTTTTAACCTCAAAAAAGAGTGGCTCACGCTTGAAGAGGTGGTGGGCAGCGCCCTGAAAATGCTCGAACCCGGTCTGGGTGGGCGACATATCGCGCTGAACATGCCCGAGCCCCTGACGTTAATTCATGTCGATGGTCCGCTGTTTGAGCGGGTGCTGATTAACCTACTGGAAAATGCCGGCAAATATGCGGGCGCCAGTGCTCAAATTGGGGTGGATGCGACGGTGGACGATGGCACGCTTCGCCTTGACGTCTGGGATACCGGACCGGGCATTCCTGTCGGGCAGGAGTTGGCTATTTTCGAAAAATTCGCGCGCGGCAATAAGGAGTCGGCCATTCCGGGCGTCGGGCTGGGGCTGGCCATTTGCCAGGCGATCATTGACGTTCACGGCGGGTCCATCTCCGCAGAGAATCGCCCGGAAGGCGGCGCGCGGTTTTGTGTTACACTTCCTCTGGAAACCCCGCCAGAACTTAATGAATTACCAGAGGATTTGTGATCAACGTCCTGATTGTTGAAGATGAGATCGCCATTAGCCGTTTTCTGCGCGCTGCGCTGGAAGGAGACGGTCTGCGCGTTCATGATGCGGGTACGCTTCAGCGGGGGTTAATTGAAGCCGCCACCCGCAAGCCGGACCTGGTAATCCTCGATCTTGGTCTACCGGACGGTGACGGCATCGACTTTATCCGTGAAGTGCGTCAGTGGAGCCAGATGCCGATCCTCGTGCTCTCCGCTCGTACGGAAGAGACAGATAAAATCGCGGCGCTGGATGCCGGTGCGGATGACTATCTGATTAAACCTTTTGGTATCGGCGAGCTACAGGCTCGCCTTCGCGTGGCGCTGCGTCGCCACAGCGCCACCACGCCTGCTGACCCAACCTACACGTTTGGAGATATCCGGGTTGACCTGGCCGCGCGCCGTATTGTGCGCGGCGATGAGGAAATTCACCTCACGCCAATAGAATTTCGCCTGCTCGCCGTACTGCTCAACAACCACGGCAAGGTACTCACCCAACGCCAGCTGTTAAGTCAGGTGTGGGGACCCAACGCTGTGGAACATAGTCATTATTTACGCATATATATGGGACATCTTCGTCAGAAACTCGAAGTCGACCCCGCTCGCCCTCGCCATTTATTAACTGAAACCGGCATCGGTTATCGGTTTATGCTTTGAATAACTATTCATTTTATTTTTAAATAAAAATAAACCCCCTCAGAAAATATTTCCAAAATAACCTATACGTTAATTTCACGGGTTATTTTCGCTCATTTAAAACATTGATAGCACAACCCATTAACGCATCACCAACAAATCAGAATTTTGATCTGAGATATTCATCAAAAACGAATATTTATTTCTGATTTGATCGGTTAACGGTGATCTCCTTCACAGTTAATCGCTTTTTCCTGGATAAAATGACCATGCTTTCAATTACTGAAAGGAAAATGAAACATGGAAAACAACAATCGCTTAATGCCCCATATAAGGCGGACAACACATATCATGATGTTTGCCCACCGAAACTGCTTTGACTTTCATCTCTTTAATGCCCGGTAGTCCTTCGACTTCTGGCGCACTCGCTTACAGGTTATCCTTAAACACCTTATTTTACAGGTTATTGCCTGTAATCTCGTGCGCCCATTCATCTTGATTCAGACTCATCCGCTCCGGTCGGACTGAATTTCAATCATCAAAAAAGCAATTCACTGATTTTAATCAGCGGCCACCCTTTGCTTTTTTTTCCGGAAAATTATCGATTTCTTTCTTGCAAGAAATCGAGGGACACTTATTACCTAAAATAAAGAGAGAAGAATGAAAAGTTTAAAAATCGCAGCCAGCCGTGCATGTCCGGACTGCTTTACTACCCAGCGTGAACTGGTGGATGTCCGCGTTTCTGATTATATTGATGTTGCCGCCATTGTTCTGGCGGTCACGGATATTGCCAGCGGCATCCTGGACGAAATTGAAGCCACTGGTTTTGGCATTCCTGTTTTTGTCGCGACGCACAAAGAAGAGTTCATCCCGGCAGACTATTTATCCCGCATTCATGGCGTATTTGAGTATTCAGACACCAGCAACGACTTTTACGGACGCCAGCTGGAAGCGGCAGCCCTGAAGTATGAAACCCAGCTGCGCCCACCGTTTTTCCGCGCGCTTGTCGACTATGTGAAGCAGGGCAACAGCGCGTTTGACTGCCCGGGGCATCAGGGTGGCCAGTTCTTCCGCCGCCATCCTGCCGGCAATCAATTTGTCGATTTCTTTGGTGAGACGCTTTTCCGCTCCGATCTGTGCAACGCCGACGTGGCAATGGGCGATCTGCTGATCCACGAAGGCGCGCCGTGCATCGCCCAGCAGCATGCGGCAAAGGTCTTTAATGCCGATAAGACCTACTTCGTACTGAATGGCACCTCGTCATCCAACAAAGTGGTGCTTAACGCCCTGCTTACACCGGGCGACCTGGTGCTGTTCGATCGTAACAACCACAAATCTAACCATCACGGTGCCCTCCTCCAGGCGGGCGCAACGCCGGTCTATCTCGAAACCGCGCGCAACCCGTACGGCTTCATTGGCGGCATTGACGCGCACTGCTTCGAAGAACGTTATCTGCGCGAGCTGGTGGCAGAGGTGGCGCCTGGTCGTGCACGCGATGCGCGTCCGTTCCGTCTAGCGGTGATCCAGCTCGGTACCTACGATGGCACCATCTATAACGCCCGTCAGGTGGTGGATAAGATTGGGCACCTGTGTGATTACATCCTGTTTGACTCAGCATGGGTGGGTTACGAGCAGTTTATCCCGATGATGGCCGACTGCTCTCCGCTGCTGCTGGAGCTGAACGAAAACGATCCGGGGATCCTGGTCACCCAGTCCGTGCATAAACAGCAGGCCGGCTTCTCGCAGACCTCGCAAATCCACAAGAAAGACAGCCATATCAAAGGGCAACAGCGCTATGTCCCGCACAAGCGGCTGAACAATGCCTTTATGATGCACGCCTCCACCAGCCCGTTTTATCCGCTGTTCGCTGCGCTGGATATTAACGCCCGTATGCATGAGGGCCAGAGCGGCCGCAACATGTGGATGGACTGCGTGGTGAACGGTATCGAAGCGCGCAAGCTGATCCTGGAGAACTGCCAGTATCTGCGCCCCTTCGTGCCGGAAACGGTGGATGGCCGCCCGTGGCAAAGCTGGGACACGGCGGAAATTGCGACCGATCTGCGCTTCTTCCACTTCGTGCCGGGTGAAAACTGGCACGCTTTTGAAGGCTACGCTGAGCATCAGTATTTTATCGACCCGTGCAAGCTCCTGCTGACCACGCCGGGTATTAACGCCCGCACCGGGGAGTATGAGAACTTCGGCGTGCCCGCCACTATCCTCGCCAACTTCCTGCGTGAAAACGGCATCGTACCGGAAAAATGCGACCTCAACTCGATCCTGTTCCTGCTCACGCCTGCGGAAGATATGGGCAAACTGCAACAGCTGGTGGCGCAGCTGGTGCGCTTCGAAAAACTGCTCGAGAGCGATGTTCCACTGAAAGAGGTCCTGCCTTCTCTCTACAAACAACATCCGGAACGTTACGCGGATTACACCCTGCGCCAGATCTGCCAGGAAATGCATGACCTGTACGCCCGCCACAACGTGAAACAGCTGCAGAAAGAGATGTTCCGCAAGTCACACTTCCCACGCGTGATGATGAACCCGCAGGACGCGAACTACGCCTATCTGCGCGGTGAAGTTGAGCTGGTCTCCCTGCGCGACGCGGAAGGCCGTATCGCCGCCGAAGGCGCCCTTCCTTATCCGCCAGGGGTGCTGTGTGTTGTCCCGGGGGAAGTCTGGGGCGGATCCGTGCTGCGCTACTTTGCCGCGCTGGAAGAAGGCATCAACCTTCTGCCGGGCTTCGCGCCGGAGCTGCAGGGTGTGTACGTCGAAGAGTGTGAGGGTCGCAAACAGGTTCGCTGCAATGTCATCAAACAACCCGCCGCTCAGCCCGCGCTGCTGAAAGGAGAGAAATTATGAGTAAGTCCAATAAGATGGGCGTGGTGCAGTTGACCATCCTCACCATGGTAAACATGATGGGCTCCGGGATTATCATGCTGCCCACCAAACTGGCAGAAGTGGGTACCATCTCTATCATCTCCTGGCTGGTAACGGCAGTCGGTTCAATGGCGCTGGCGTGGGCGTTCGCCAAGTGCGGGATGTTCAGCCGTAAGTCAGGCGGCATGGGGGGTTATGCCGAATACGCTTTTGGCAAGTCGGGCAACTTTATGGCCAACTATACCTACGGCGTGTCGCTGCTGATCGCCAACGTGGCGATTGCCATCTCCGCGGTGGGTTACGGTACGGAGCTGTTTGGCGCGACGCTCAGTCCGGTACAAATTGGGCTGGCGACCATCGGGGTTCTGTGGATCTGCACCGTGGCTAACTTTGGCGGCGCGCGTATCACCGGACAGCTCTCCAGCATCACCGTCTGGGGCGTGATTATTCCGGTTGTCGGCCTGTGCATCATCGGCTGGTTCTGGTTCAGCCCGACGCTGTACGCGAATTCCTGGAACCCGCACCATGTGCCGTTCTTTACCGCTGTTGGATCATCCATCGCCATGACGCTGTGGGCCTTCCTGGGTCTGGAATCCGCCTGCGCGAACGCGGAAGTGGTAGAGAATCCGGAAAAGAATGTGCCGATTGCGGTCCTCGGCGGCACGCTGGGCGCGGCGGTGATCTATATCGTCTCGACTAACGTGATTGCGGGCATCGTACCGAATATGGATCTGGCTAAGTCTACGGCGCCGTTCGGGCTGGCCTTCGCGCAGATGTTCACCCCGGAAGTCGGGAAAGTGATCATGGGTCTGATGGTCATGTCCTGCTGCGGCTCGCTGCTCGGCTGGCAGTTTACCATCGCACAGGTGTTTAAATCCTCGGCTGATGAAGGTTACTTCCCAAAAATCTTCTCCCGCGTGAGCAAAGCCGATGCGCCGGTGCAGGGTATGCTGGCGATTGTCATCTTCCAGAGCGGATTGTCGCTGATGACCATTAGCCCGTCGCTGAACAGCCAGTTCAACGTGCTGGTCAACCTGGCGGTAGTGACAAATATCATTCCGTATATTCTGTCGATGGCAGCGCTGGTGATCATTCAGAAGGTGGCGAAAGTGGATCCGCGCAAAGCGCGTGCGGCCAATATTGTGGCGCTGATTGGGGCAATCTACAGCTTCTATGCGCTCTACTCATCCGGCCAGGAAGCGATGCTGTATGGCGCGATGGTGACCTTTATGGGCTGGACGCTGTACGGTCTGGTGTCACCACGGTTTGAATTGAAGAACAAGCATAGTTAAAAAAAAAGCCCGGTGGCGCTAGCGTTTACCGGGCTACGATCGTTGTTATAGGCCGGGCAAACGCAGTGCCGCCCGGCACACAAACCGCACTTATGCGTTTTTCAGCACTTCACTGACAATCTCTACCGCTTCTTTCTCAATCTGCTGACGGTGCTCAGCGCCGAGGAAGCTTTCGCAATAGATTTTGTACGCATCTTCCGTACCGGACGGACGCGCGGCGAACCAGCCGTTCTCGGTCATCACTTTCAGACCACCAATGGATGCGCCGTTGCCCGGTGCTGCCGTCAGACGGGCAGTGATCGGATCGCCCGCCAGGGTGCTTGCGCTGACCATCTCCGGAGAGAGTTTGGACAGGGCTGCTTTCTGAGCTGACGTTGCGCTAGCCTGAATACGGTTATAGCTTGGTGCACCAAAGCGTGCCGCCAGGTCATTGTAATGTTCCTGCGGGTTCTTACCGGTGACCGCGGTGATTTCCGCCGCCAGCAGGCACATGATGATGCCGTCTTTATCGGTTGACCATGGCGTGCCGTCGAAACGCAGGAAGGATGCCCCCGCGCTCTCTTCACCACCAAAACCGAAGCTGCCGTCGTGCAGACCATCTACGAACCATTTGAAGCCCACCGGCACTTCCACCAGCTTGCGGCCCAGCGCCTCGACCACGCGATCAATCATCGCGGAGGAAACCAGCGTTTTACCGACAGCCACCTCTTTGCCCCACTGCGGGCGGTGCTGGAACAGGTAGTTAATCGCAACGGCCAGATAGTGGTTCGGGTTCATCAGCCCTGCAGGGGTGACGATACCGTGACGGTCATAATCCGGGTCGTTAGCAAACGCCAGATCGAATTTATCACGCAGCGCCAGCAGGCCCGCCATCGCACACTCGGAAGAGCAGTCCATGCGGATCGCACCGTCTTTGTCCAGGTGCATAAAGCGGAAGGTCTGATCGACGTGATCGTTCACGATGGTCAGATCAAGCTTGTAATGCTCGGCGATACGTTTCCAGTATTCGATACCGGAACCGCCCAGTGGATCCACGCCCAGCTTCAGGCCGGCTTTCTGAATGGCCGCCATATCGACGATATCGGCCAGCCCTTCCACGAACGGCTGAACAAGATCCTGCTCTTTCACGTGACCGGATGCCATAGCAGCATCCAGAGAAATGCGCTTCACACCTTTCAGACCGTCAGCCAGCAAGGCGTTCGCACGATCTTCCACCACTTTGGTGACGTTGGTGTCTGCCGGGCCACCGTTAGGCGGGTTGTATTTGATACCACCGTCTTCCGGCGGGTTGTGGGATGGCGTGATAACGATACCGTCAGCCAGCGCGCCACCTTTTTTGTTGTGCACCAGGATGGCGTTAGAGACCGCAGGCGTTGGGGTGAAGCCGTTGTTCTCCTGAACAATCACATCGACGCCGTTTGCTGCCAGCACTTCCACAACAGAGATGAACGCCGGTTCAGACAGGGCATGGGTATCTTTCCCCACGTAGCACGGACCGGTAACGCCGTTTTTAGCGCGCTCTTCCGCAATGGCCTGAGCAATGGCCAGAATGTGCGGTTCATTAAAGCTGTGGCGCGCCGCGCTGCCGCGGTGACCAGATGTACCAAACTTCACTGCGTGTTCTGCGTTGCCCACGACCGGTTTCAGCACGTAATACTGCGCGGTCAGCTGAGCGACGTTAATCAAATCGCTTTGTTGTGCAGGTTGGCCTGCACGGCTGTGATTTGCCATTACCGGGTCCTTCTGATGCAAGGGTTAAATTGTACCGCAAACCTTTTCAATCAATTCCGCCGGGAACTGCATGGACTGCATGATGTGTTCAATCATGCTGCACTTGCGGCCCGTATTGGTATTGGTGATCACCCAGTACGGGGTGCCAGGAACATGTTTGGGTTTGGTTTGATTGCCATTTTGCAGCAGCGTCTGCTCGTCGCCCGCGAAATAGACGCGAGTACGGCCGTGAAGCGACTCGGTCGCTTCAGCAAACGCTTTGTTATCCAGTGAATAAAGTGTAGACAGCACCAGCATAAAGCGGTTAACCGCCTTTTTCTGCTCCGCATATTCATCGGAGAGCAGCAGCTCGCGCATCGCGCGCACTTTATCTTTTGCCGGTGTCACGGCAGGTTTTGCTTGCGCAACAACGCTCGGCTGAGACACGACATCTTTAGTGACTGGGGTAGCAGGCTGTGAAGCGGCGGAAATTTTAAGCATACGCCGTAAAATGTCGGACGCGCTCTCCCCGATATGCCGCGTCTGGCTGGCAATATAGTGATAGAGTTCGTCATCAACTTCGATTGTTTTCATCTTAATCCAGTGCGATATCTTATCTGAATACAAGTCATTGGGATTATAAGGTCAAATCCCAACAGCGGATAGCGTCAAACCAGGTTGGCAGCAAAAGTCAGATTAAACTGGAACCTTGCAGCCGGGCGGCAGAATGGTCAACATGATACCCTAACCTGACATACGTAAAAAAAGAACTTTGCCATGAAATTGAATACCCGAGCGCAAACTGCACAATCGCCGAACAATAATTCTCCCATCGTACTGGTTCACGGGCTTTTTGGCAGCCTGGATAACCTGGGCGTGCTGGCGCGCGATCTGGTTACCGACCACGATATTTTACAGGTCGATATGCGCAATCACGGTCTTTCCGGGCGTTCCGACGAGATGACCTACGCGGCGATGGCGCAGGATCTGCTGGATACGCTGGATGCACATAGCCTGCAAAAGGTAACGCTGATCGGGCATTCAATGGGTGGCAAAGCAGTGATGGCCCTGACGGCGCTGGCCCCGGAGCGTATTAGCGGCCTGGTGGTGATTGACGTCGCGCCCGTGGATTACGACGTCCGCCGTCATGACGAGATTTTTGCCGCCATTAATGCGGTCACAGAAGCAGGTGTTGCGACACGCCAACAGGCGGCTGCCGTCATGCGTGAACATCTTGATGAAGAAGGCGTCGTGCAGTTCCTGCTGAAGTCGTTTGTTGACGGGCAATGGCGTTTTAACGTGCCGGTGCTCTGGGACCAGTACAACAACATCGTGGGCTGGGAAACCGTCCCGGCCTGGCCACACCCTAACCTTTTTATTCGCGGCGGAAACTCGCCTTACGTTACCGACGCGTTCCGCGACACGCTGCTGGCCCAATTCCCGCAGGCTCGCACCCACGTGATTGCCGGTGCCGGGCACTGGGTGCATGCGGAAAAACCGGATGCTGTGCTGCGCGCCATTCGACGCTATCTCGCTGATACTGCAAATTGATTAAAAAGAAAGCGACTGGAAGGCTGCGGGCTTCCAGTCGTTGGCGTGCCGTTTTTGGTGATGTATGATGGCGCGCTTATCGCCCGGGCATTAGCAGGGCGGCGTGTTTCCCCCGAAGTCTCAGAATCATGGCCAAAGAACAAACGGACCGTACGACACTAGATCTGTTCGCGAATGAGCGTCGCCCGGGACGACCCAAGACGAATCCGCTTTCGCGCGATGAACAGCTGCGTATCAATAAACGCAACCAGCTTAAACGCGATAAAAATCGTGGGCTTAAGCGTGTCGAACTGAAGCTTAACGCCGACGCCGTCGATGCGCTGAACGAACTGGCTGACGCGCGAAATATCAGCCGCAGCGAGCTCATTGAAGAGATGTTGATCGCCCAGCTTGAGACCTTACGCAGCCAGGCATAAGTCTGAAAATCCCCTTTATCGCCCTTTTCATGTAGCACAGAGTGCAGTCCTGCGCGATAGCTGTTTCCGCAGGGTTGCCAGTTCTGCTATTATTGCCCTTATCCGTGGCCAAATTGCGCCACCATACTATTAAGTTTCAAGAGGTTATTTTACTCATGGCAATCATCGGCATTTTCTTTGGCAGTGATACCGGCAATACCGAAAATATCGCAAAAAACATTCAAAAACAGCTCGGTAAAGACGTTGCTGATGTGCATGACATCGCCAAGAGCAGCAAAGAAGATCTGGAAGGCTATGACATTCTGCTGCTGGGTATCCCAACCTGGTACTACGGTGAAGCCCAGTGCGACTGGGATGATTTCTTCCCGACGCTGGAAGAAGTGGACTTCAACGGTAAGCTGGTGGCCCTGTTTGGCTGTGGCGATCAGGAAGACTACGCCGAATACTTCTGTGACGCGCTGGGTACCATCCGCGATATCATTGAGCCGAATGGCGCGGTTATCGTAGGCCACTGGCCGACTGCCGGTTACCACTTTGAAGCGTCTAAAGGCCTGGCCGATGACGATCACTTCGTGGGTCTGGCCATTGACGAAGACCGTCAGCCAGAGCTGACGGCAGAGCGCGTTGAGAAATGGGTGAAGCAGATTCGCGAAGAACTGCACCTGGACGATATTCTTAACGCCTGATTTTATCGCGGCGCAGCGGCGACTGCGCCCGTGCTCCAGGTCAAACCGATTAAATTAATCGCTACAATCTTTTAACTTTTTCGCCCAGACCTGTACAATGTCTCCCTGATAAAATGTGGTTTTCCATTGAGCAAGTTTGTTGGTGATACCCCATTTTTATAAGCATATTTTGCCTGAGACTTGCAGTTTTCATTTAGCCATGGCAGTTCTATAATGAGACGCATTATCCCAGGTGCATTTTCTGTCACTTCCTACAGAAGTGAATCGTTTAGCAACAGGACAGATTCCGCATGACTGACAACAATACCGCATTAAAGAAGGCTGGCCTGAAAGTTACGCTTCCTCGGTTAAAAATCCTGGAAGTGCTTCAGGGTCCAGACAATCACCATGTCAGTGCGGAAGACCTCTACAAACGTCTTATCGACATGGGTGAAGAGATTGGGCTGGCTACCGTCTATCGCGTGCTGAACCAGTTTGATGACGCGGGCATTGTTACCCGTCATAATTTCGAAGGCGGTAAATCTGTTTTCGAACTGACCCAGCAGCAGCACCACGATCACCTGATCTGCCTTGATTGCGGCAAGGTCATTGAATTCAGCGATGATTCTATTGAATCACGCCAGCGTGAAATC
Organism: Enterobacter sp. ECC-019; assembly: GCF_043974075.1. Lineage (NCBI taxonomy): Bacteria > Pseudomonadati > Pseudomonadota > Gammaproteobacteria > Enterobacterales > Enterobacteriaceae > Enterobacter > Enterobacter sp. ECC-019. The sequence continues at coordinate 1,966,869 of NZ_CP143759.1, read as the reverse complement.
GCGGCGCGTCATGGCATCCGCCTGACGAACCACAGCCTGTACCTTTACGGTCACTGCGCTGAAGGCGACTGCCGCGAAGATGACCACGCGCACGACGCGAAATAAGCGAGTATTCATACTCTGAGCCAGCCGCAAGGTTGGCTTTTTTTTGCCTATAAAAAGCCCGGTGGCGCTGCGCCACCGGGCGTAAAACACTTATTTATTGTTATTGCGGATCTCTTTCCAGATCTGGTCGCAACGCTTCGCCACTTCCTGATCGTTACCGGTTTTACGCGCCTGAATGCAGGCCTGGTAATCCATCACGCGGACGTTCTCCTGCGTTGCGAACTGTTCATGCGCTTTCTCTTTTTTCAGCACATTCAACACGCTCTGACAGGCTTCAATCTTCTCCGGCGATCCTTCCGCAGTATTAATGCAGGCGCTATACGCCTCCTTCAACCGGGAGTCTTCTTTAGGTGCCTGAGTCTGAGCACACGCCACCAGCCCCGACGCCAGCAGCGCGATAATTACGATTTTTTTCATCATGTGCAGTCTCCGGTCCGGCGGGCGCTTACCCGCCGGACGATTCATCAGAAGATGGTGAATGGGGCGATAACCATGAATTTGACGTCACGTTCATCCTGGAAGATGTTGCCGTAGCCGCCCGCATAGCTCGGGATATCGGAGTGGTTGTCATACTGGGTGAAGTGCAGTTTGAACATCGTGCCTTTCGCGCGACCATCCTGCAGGGTATAGATAGCATCCAGGCTGTAGGAAGACTCTTTCAGGCGATAGTTTGGATCGTAGTATGCGTCTGGTGTTGCCATATCGGCAGGTTTTGCGTCCCAGGCGTAAGCGTAAGAAGCGCCCACCGCCCAGCCAGGCAGGTTCCAGTTTTTCAGGTCATACATTGCGCCGAAGAAGACCGCTTTCTCGCCGTCGGCGTTGAAGTCGGAACGGTTATCCCACCAGATATCAAGACGACCGTTGGAGGAGGCGTAGGTCGGGGTCATACGCTGCAGGAAATACCCCTGCTGCCCTTCCGCTTTTACCCATGTCCCTTCCAGGCGTAAATCAACCTGACCCACTTTGTAACCAAAGGTCAGCGCCTGCAGCCATGCAGTACCATCATAAATATCGTTAACGGTGCCATTGCTTGCTTTATCACGCGTGCCGTAGAACTGGTAGCTGGTGCTTAACGGCCCCCCAACGATATCGAATTTGTAGCTCGCTTTCGCAAAATACTGATCGATATACCCTTCAGCCTGACCAAATGCAGCTTCGAGCACCAGATCGTTTTTGAAGTCGTATTTCGCACCCAGCGAGTGCAGGTAATCGACTTTGGTTTTTTTATCGTTCTGGTAGAACTTGTCCATCTCGATGTGCCACGGTGCTTTATATTCGTTGGTCCACATATAGGAGAAGCTCAACGCACCCGCATCACCGTAATCAAAGTTAGCCCCGGCTTCCGCCCCCTGATAGGTGCCCGGCATAAAGCTCCAGTGCGGTGCTAACAGGGTCTGGCCAGTTGGCTGAATATAACCACCGCGCGCCCAGACCGGGCCGTATTTAAATTTCGCTGCGGCCTTATAAAGGCTGATGCCGCTCTTATCCCCGGACCAGTCTTCTTTATACGCTTTGTTGCTGGAGGAGAAGGCAATTTCGTTCGGGTGGGCGCTGTCGCCGTTTTCCGCCATTTCGATCGCGGTGAACGCAGCAATATCCAGACCGAACATATCCGCGGCATAGCCTGACTGGAAGTCCAGGTTGGCATTCCAGGTGGAGTGTGAAAGGTTGGTTTTATATTTGTCTTCAGTGACGTCTTTACGGTCACGTTCACGCTGCCAGTAATAAATACCGCCCGTGAGGGTCGAATCGTCGATAAAGCCCGCCGCCTTCGCCTCTGGTGTCACCACCAGGCCCGACATTGCTGTCACACCGGCGATAGCCAGCGCCAGCGCACTACGTTTGCCACTGAACGTACGCATAGATTATTCCTCTTTGACGAATTAAAACGCCTGAAACGGCGTAAATAAAAAAGACCAAATGGTCAGGGGTAGTTTTAAATACCCTCGAATTAACTACCGTCTTTAGGTTATTTTTCGCGACGCGAATTATCAATGCTTTTTAGCGGACAAAAGTCAGGATTATGACGAAGTGCACATAATTGGTAGTGATTTGTAACATTTACAGGGAGATGAGCTGTGACGGGAAATTATCAGGTATTTCAGTGGCTAGACGTGGGTTCTCTTTCCTTTTTTATAACCTTTTTGATTTTCATAATGACACAAACTTTTTTTTAAAAAATAAGTAGCACCTCATTGACCTGATATTTTCATGACACACCTTGAGGCCCTGGCTTAATACCCTGATCGTTAAATAAAAAAACGCCGCATAATGCGGCGTTTGTCTCTCATTGACCAGAGCAGCAATATTATTCGCCGATCTTCGTCCAGGTATCACGCAAACCTACGGTACGGTTAAATACCGGTTTTTCCGCCGTGCTGTAACGGCTGTCCAGGCAGAAGTAACCTTCACGTTCAAACTGGAACGCTTTGCCCGCTTCAGCGGCTTTCAGAGATGGTTCCGCATAGCCCTGCTTGATCACCAGAGATTCCGGGTTGATGGTCGCCAGGAAATCTTCCGCGGCACCTGGGTTAGGCACGCTGAACAGACGATCGTACAGACGAATTTCTACCGGCAGCGCGTGGGAAGCGCTCACCCAGTGAATAACGCCTTTCACCTTGCGGCCATCAGCAGGATCTTTGCTCAGGGTTTCTGCATCATAAGAACAGAAGATGGTGGTGATATTCCCTTCTGCATCTTTCTCTACGCGCTCGGCTTTGATCACGTAGGCATTACGCAGACGCACTTCTTTACCCAGCACCAGACGCTTGTACTGCTTGTTGGCTTCTTCGCGGAAGTCAGCACGGTCGATCCAGATTTCGCCGCTGAACGGCACGTCGCGAGTTCCCATCTCCGGCTTGCTCGGATGGTTAGGCATTGCAACCAGTTCGCTCTCGCCCTGCGGATAGTTTTCGATAACCAGCTTAACCGGGTCGATCACCGCCATCGCGCGCGGGGCGTTTTCGTTCAGGTCTTCACGAATGCAGGACTCCAGAGAAGCGATCTCAATGGTGTTGTCCTGCTTGGTGACACCAATACGTTTACAGAACTCGCGGATAGACGCGGAGGTATAACCACGACGGCGCAGACCGGAGATGGTCGGCATACGCGGGTCATCCCAACCTTCAACGTGCTTGTCGGTCACCAGCAGGTTCAGCTTTCGCTTGGACATCACGGTGTATTCCAGATTCAGACGAGAGAACTCGTACTGGCGCGGATGCACAGGAATGGTGATGTTATCCAGCACCCAGTCGTACAGACGACGGTTGTCCTGGAACTCCAGCGTACACAGGGAGTGCGTAATGCCTTCCAGCGCATCGCTGATGCAGTGGGTGAAGTCGTACATCGGGTAGATGCACCACTTGTTACCAGTCTGGTGGTGTTCTGCGAACTTGATGCGGTACAGCACCGGATCGCGCATCACGATGAACGGAGACGCCATGTCGATTTTGGCACGCAGACACGCCTTGCCTTCTTCGAAGCCACCTGCACGCATTTTTTCAAACAGCGCCAGGTTCTCTTCCACGCTGCGATCGCGGAACGGGCTGTTTTTGCCCGGCGCTGTCAGCGTACCGCGATATTCACGAATTTCATCAGCAGACAGTTCGTCAACATACGCCAGACCTTTGTTGATCAGTTCAACCGCGTAGGCGTACAGCTGATCGAAATAGTCAGAGGAGTAGCAGATATCGCCAGACCAGTTGAAGCCCAGCCATTGCACGTCATTCTTGATGGACTCAACGTATTCGATGTCTTCTTTTACTGGGTTGGTGTCATCGAAACGCAGGTTGCACTGTCCCTGGTAGTCTTGCGCAATACCAAAGTTCAGGCAAATGGACTTCGCATGCCCGATATGCAGGTAGCCGTTCGGCTCCGGCGGGAAGCGGGTATGAATTGTGGTGTGCTTACCACTGGCCAGATCTTCATCGATGATCTGACGAATAAAGTTACTCGGGCGGGCTTCTGCCTCACTCATCGTGGATTCCTCAAAGCGTAAACAACGTATAACGGCGTATGATCTTATAAGCCGGACGTAGTGACAACCCTTAGTTACGGAAAATACGTATCTGATGAAAATAATGGAGGCATTTGCTGCAAAAAAAAGCGGCGGAGGATATCCCCCGCCGCTTAAGGCATGACTCTACTCAGGAGCGATTACTTGCCTTTAATCTCATACAGCGGTGTTTGACCCGCAACAACCTGACCTTTCGCCTGAATGACCAGGCCACTGAAGTCATCGATATTGCTGCAAACGACCGGGCTTATCATGGAGCGCGCGTTGGCGTTCAGGAAGTCCAGATCCATTTCCAGAATCGGCTGCCCGGCCACCACTTCAGCGCCCTCTTCCACCAGGCGAGTAAAGCCCTGACCGTTTAGCGCAACGGTATCGATACCCATATGGACAACGATCTCCGCGCCATTTTCGGTTTCGAGGCAGAACGCGTGGTTAGTGTTGAAGATTTTCACGATAGTACCGGCAGCAGGGGACACAACGGTTTTTTCCGTTGGTTTCACCGCCACACCGTCACCAACCGCTTTGCTGGCGAAGGCTTCGTCAGGTACTTGCTCAAGGTCAACCACGTCACCCGTTACCGGAGAGACCAGCGCGGCCACCGTCACGGCGTTAGGCACGGCCTGCGGCTTCGCTACCGGGGCAGTCGTCGACGCAGGCGCGCTGTCGGCTGATGCCGCCGCTACCGGGCCACGGGCAACCACTTTCTTCATTTCGTCACCGATGGATTCCGCTTTGGCGCCCACGATAACCTGGATAGTTTGTTTGTTCAGTTTAACCACGCCCGATGCGCCAAGGCGTTTACACATTGCATCGCTTACGCGCGCAGAGTCACCCACCGTTAGACGCAGACGGGTGATACAGGCATCAATGGCTTTCAGGTTGTCAGTCCCTCCGACGGCAGCGATATAGCTGGTCGCCAGTTGGGTCAGCCCCTCCTCGGTATTGCTGTTGGCTTCGCTGGTTACCATTTCGTCGCTGGTATCTTCGCGGCCCGGCGTTTTGAGGTTAAACATACGAATAACCGCAGTGAACAGCACGAAGTAGATGACGAAGAAGACCAGACCCATTACCACCAGCATCCAGACGTTCTTGCTTGCCGCCGGCAGGTTGTACATCAACACGTAGTCGATCGCGCCTGCAGAGAAGGAGAAGCCAGCATGGATACCCAGCAGGGTTGCCACAAACAGGCTGATACCGGTAAGCACCGCATGCATGAGATACAGCACCGGAGCCAGGAACATGAACAGGAATTCCAGCGGCTCGGTAACACCGGTCAGGAACGCGGTAATCGCAACGGACAGCAGCATACCGCCAACCATTGGACGACGCGCTTTTGGCGCAGCCAGGTACATTGCCAGCGCAGCGCCAGGCAGACCAAACATCATGATTGGGAAGAAGCCAGACATGAACATGCCTGCGGTGCCGTCACCTGCATAGAAGCGGTTAATATCGCCGTGGAATATGGTGCCTGCGGCATTGGTGAACTCGCCAATCTGGAACCATGCGATAGTGTTCAGCACCTGATGCAGACCGGTTGGGATCAGCAGACGGTTGATAAAACCAAAGATACCTGAGCCAACTGCACCCGCTGAAACGATCCACTCACCACCCGCATGGATCGCATGCTGCACCGGTGGCCAAACGTAGCCAAAGATGGCGGCCAGAACCAGACAGAAGAAGCCCGTCGCGATCGGCACGAAACGTTTGCCGCCAAAGAAACTCAGGAAGTCTGGCAGCTTAATGTTTGCCCAGCGGTTGTACACTGCACCACCGACCAGACCGGTAATGATACCTGCCAGCACACCCATGTTGATTTCTGGGTTAATCGTTACCATCGCTTTCGTCAGGATGAAATAACCGACTGCCCCTGCCAGCGCTGCAGCACCCGCGCTGTCTTTTGACCAGCTTGAGGCCACACCGATGGCGAAAATCAGCGCCAGGTTGTCAAAAATAGCACCGCCAGCCTGGGCAATAAACGGTACGTTAAGAAGATCGGGTTGCCCGAATCGCAGCAGCAGCGCTGCAACCGGTAGCACGGCGATAGGGAGCTGCAAAGCCCTACCGAGGCGCTGGAAAAAACCTAAAATATTCATCCTATTCCCCCTACGAGACCCTTTTTTCAGGCTCGCGCATAAACTATGTTTTTATTGTGTCACGAACGATACATACCGTTGATAATTCACTGGCAGTCTGAGTGTGTGAAAAATTAATTCGTATCGCAAATTAAATGCGTATTTTTTGTGATTTTTGTCACCAAATATCGTTATCACCCCTCCCTTACACTGGCTAACAGCGAAAACTTATTTTATCATTCAAAAAATCAAGACGGATTGATCCGGCCTGAAAGTTTCCAGGTTACGCTTAAGTATCAGGTTCCGAAGCCATCCGCCCACTCTTCTACTTAAACTTTGAGGTGAACAATGAGACTGATTCCCCTGGCAACTGCTGAACAAGTCGGTAAATGGGCCGCTCGCCATATCGTAAACCGTATTAACGCGTTCAAACCGACCGCCGATCGTCCTTTCGTCCTTGGTCTTCCGACAGGCGGCACGCCGCTGACCGCCTACAAGGCGCTGGTTGAGATGCATAAAGCAGGCCAGGTTAGCTTCAAACATGTTGTAACCTTCAATATGGATGAATACGTTGGCTTACCAAAAGACCACCCGGAAAGCTACCATAGTTTTATGCACCGCAATTTCTTTGATCACGTTGATATTCCATCTGAAAATATTAACCTGCTGAATGGAAACGCGCCGGATATTGACGCAGAATGCCGTCAGTATGAAGAAAAAATCCGTTCTTACGGTAAGATCCACCTGTTCATGGGCGGTGTAGGTAATGATGGTCATATCGCGTTTAACGAACCGGCGTCATCTCTGGCTTCCCGTACCCGTATTAAAACGCTGACCCATGACACACGCGTGGCAAACTCCCGCTTCTTTGACGGCGATGTTAACCAGGTTCCAAAATACGCCCTGACCGTTGGCGTAGGCACCCTGCTGGATGCCGAAGAAGTGATGATTCTGGTCCTGGGCGGCGTGAAAGCGCAGGCGCTGCAGGCTGCCGTTGAAGGCAACGTGAACCATATGTGGACCATCAGCTGTCTGCAGCTGCATCCTAAGTCGGTCATCGTCTGTGACGAGCCGTCCACGATGGAGCTGAAAGTAAAAACGCTGAAATACTTCAACGAGTTAGAAGCTGAGAACATCAAAGGTCTGTAATTGAATAACCGCCTCTTCATCAAGAGGCGGCCGCTTTTTTTAACCGGGGGTCGTTATGTACGCTTTAACCCACGGTCGGATTTATACCGGCCATGAAATTCTGGATGACCACGCGATTGTTATCGCGAATGGCCTGATTGAACGTGTTTGTCCGCTGGCAGAACTGCCGCCGGAGATTGAACAGCGCTCACTCAATGGAGCAGTAATCTCCCCCGGTTTCATCGACGTACAGCTCAACGGCTGCGGCGGTGTGCAATTCAATGATACCGCCGATGCGGTAACGGTAGAAACACTGGAGATCATGCAGAAAGCCAACGAGAAATCGGGCTGCACCAGCTATCTGCCAACGCTCATCACCAGCAGTGATGACCTCATGAAACAGGGTATCCGCGTGATGCGCGATTACCTGGCCAAACACCCTAATCAGGCGCTGGGTCTGCATCTTGAAGGGCCATGGCTGAATATGGTCAAGAAAGGAACGCATAACCCGGATTACGTGCGTAAACCTGATGCGGAGCTGGTTGACTACATGTGTGCGAACGCCGATGTGATCACCAAAGTGACGCTGGCGCCTGAGATGACGGGTACGGAGGTCATCAGCAAACTGGCCGGCGCCGGGATTATCGTTTCAGCAGGCCACTCAAACGCGACGCTGAAAGAAGCGAAAGCCGGTTTCCGTGCGGGCATTACCTTCGCAACGCACCTTTACAACGCCATGCCGTATATCACAGGCCGTGAACCGGGTCTGGTCGGGGCAATTCTGGATGAACCAGACGTCTACTGTGGCATTATTGCTGACGGCTTACATGTCGATTACACCAACATTCGCAATGCTAAGCGGCTGAAAGGTGACAAGCTTTGTCTGGTGACGGATGCCACCGCACCGGCAGGTGCAAATATTGAGCAGTTCATTTTTGCCGGTAAAACAATATACTACCGCAATGGACTGTGTGTGGATGAAAACGGTACGCTGAGCGGTTCCTCTTTGACCATGATTGAAGGGGTGCGTAACCTGGTTGAACATTGCGGGATTGCGCTTGATGAGGTCCTCCGTATGGCAACCCTTTATCCGGCTCGCGCAATGGGCGTGGATAAACAGCTCGGCGGAATTGCACCAGGTATGGTTGCAAACCTGACGGCATTCACACACGATTATAAAATTATTAAGACCATCGTTAATGGTAACGAGGTCGTCACTGAGTAAGTAAAAGTATGACACCTGGCGGACAAGCTCAAATCGGTAATGTCGATCTCGTTAAACAACTTAACAGTGCGGCGGTGTACCGCCTGATTGACCAACACGGCCCCATATCGCGAATTCAGATAGCCGAACAAAGCCAGCTTGCACCTGCCAGCGTGACAAAAATTACCCGCCAGCTCATTGAGCGCGGTCTGATCAAAGAAGTCGATCAGCAGGCCTCCACCGGGGGCCGCCGCGCAATCTCCATTATCACCGAAACCCGAAACTTTCAGGCAATTGGCGTCCGTCTGGGCCGCCATGACACCACGCTCACGCTGTACGATCTGAGCAGTAAAGCCATTGCGGAAGAACACTACCCTCTTCCGGAGCGCACCCAGGAGACGCTGGAGCATGCGCTGCTGAATACCATCGCGCAGTTTATTGAAAGCTGTCAGCGCAAGATCCGCGAACTCATCGCCATCTCCGTGATTCTGCCCGGTCTGGTCGACCCGGAAAGCGGCGTGATCCGCTATATGCCGCACATTCAGGTTGAAAACTGGGGGCTGGTCGATGCGCTGGAAAAGCGTTTTAAAGTGACCTGCTTTGTGGGCCACGATATTCGCTCGCTGGCGCTGGCAGAGCACTACTTTGGTGCGAGCCAGGACTGTGAAGATTCTATTCTGGTGCGCGTTCACCGCGGAACGGGCGCGGGCATTATCTCTAACGGCCGTATTTTTATTGGTCGCAACGGTAACGTCGGTGAGATTGGCCACATTCAGGTTGAGCCCCTCGGGGAGCGCTGCCACTGCGGCAACTTCGGCTGTCTTGAAACCATTGCCGCCAACACGGCCATCGAGCAACGCGTTCGCCATCTCCTTGAACAGGGTTACCAAAGCCGCGTCACGCTGGACGATTGCAAGATAGGCACCATCTGCAAAGCCGCTAATAAAGGCGACGCGCTGGCCTGCGAAGTGATCGAGCAGGTAGGACGCCACCTGGGGAAAACCATCGCCATCGCCATTAACCTGTTTAACCCACAAAAAGTGGTGATCGCCGGTGAAATTGTGGAAGCGGAAAAGGTGCTGCTCCCCGCCATTGAAGGCTGTATTAACACCCAGGCGCTGAAAGCATTCCGCCAGAATCTCCCGGTGGTTCGTTCAAAGCTTGACCATCGCTCGGCGATTGGCGCGTTCGCGCTGGTCAAACGCGCCATGCTCAACGGAATTCTGCTGCAGCATTTGCTGGAAAGTTGATCGGACCTTATAGTAACGCCTTCTTTTTTTGATGTCGGACTGTCCATGACCATTAAGAATGTAATTTGTGATATCGACGGCGTGCTGATGCACGACAACGTTGCCGTGCCGGGTGCTGCGGAGTTTCTTCACCGCATCATCGACAAAGGAATGCCTCTGGTTCTGCTCACGAACTACCCTTCTCAGACCGGTCAGGATCTGGCAAACCGCTTTGCCACGGCGGGTGTCGACGTCCCGGACAGCGTGTTTTATACCTCGGCGATGGCCACGGCGGATTTTCTGAAGCGTCAGGAAGGGAAAAAAGCCTATGTGGTAGGTGAAGGTGCGCTGATCCATGAGCTGTATAAAGCAGGCTTTACCATCACCGATGTAAACCCTGACTTTGTGATTGTCGGCGAAACGCGATCCTTTAACTGGGAGATGATGCATAAAGCTGCATACTTTGTCGCCAGCGGCGCGCGCTTTATCGCCACCAACCCGGATACGCACGGCCGTGGTTTTTATCCAGCCTGCGGCGCGCTCTGCGCCGGTATCGAGAAAATCTCTGGCCGTAAGCCGTTTGTGGTCGGGAAACCTAGCCCGTGGATCATTCGTGCCGCGCTGAACAAAATGCAGGCCCACTCTGAAGAAACCGTTATTGTCGGCGACAACCTGCGCACCGATATTCTGGCCGGTTTCCAGGCGGGTCTGGAGACGATACTGGTCCTCTCTGGCGTCTCTCAACTTGATGACATTGATTCGATGCCGTTCCGGCCAAGCTGGATTTACCCCTCCGTCGATGAAATTGACATTATCTGATACCGAACCACGCCTCAGGGCGTGGTTTTTTATTTTCTCGCCTGTAAAACACAACTGTATCTAACGAAAAATCACTTTCATTGCACAATCATCAATAAAACCACTCCTGACATACGTATTTTTCACCGATCCACAACCACCATTGCACTATTTCCGTTTTCATCCGTAAAACGCTTGCGCGCCCTGCCCCTTTGCGGCATTTTCATAAGCAAGCAACATTACAAAGCAACAGGGTTAACGGAGAAGGTTATGTGTTCAATTTTTGGCGTACTGAATATTAAAACTGACGCGGGCGAACTGCGTAAAAAGGCACTCGAACTGTCCCGCCTGATGCGCCATCGCGGACCGGACTGGTCAGGCGTTTACGCCAGTGATAAAGCAATTCTGGCTCACGAACGTCTGTCTATTGTTGACGTCAACGCCGGCGCACAGCCGCTGTATAACGAGAAAAAAACGCACGCGCTGGCTGTCAACGGTGAGATCTACAACCACCAGGCGCTGCGCGCCGAATACGGCGACCGCTACGCGTTCCAGACCGGTTCTGACTGTGAAGTGATCCTGGCGCTGTATCAGGAGAAAGGGCCCGAGTTCCTGGACGACCTGCAGGGCATGTTCGCCTTCGCCCTGTACGACAGCGAAAAAGACGCTTACCTGATTGGCCGTGACCATATCGGCATTATCCCGCTGTACATGGGCCACGATGAACACGGCAACTTCTATGTTGCCTCTGAAATGAAAGCCCTGGTACCGGTCTGCCGCACCATTAAAGAGTTCCCGGCGGGCAGCTACCTGTGGAGCAAAGACGGCGAGATCCGTCAGTATTATCAGCGTGACTGGTTCGATTTCGACGCGGTAAAAGACAACGTCACGGACAAAGCCGAGCTGCGTCAGGCGCTGGAAGATTCCGTGAAAAGCCACCTGATGTCCGACGTACCGTACGGCGTGCTGCTCTCCGGCGGTCTGGACTCCTCCGTGATCTCCGCGATCACCAAGAAATTCGCGGCCCGTCGCGTGGAAGATCAGGAGCGCTCAGAAGCCTGGTGGCCACAGCTGCACTCTTTTGCCGTTGGCCTGGAAGGCGCACCGGATCTGAAAGCCGCGCAGGAAGTGGCGAACCACCTCGGCACCGTGCACCATGAGATTCATTTCACCGTGCAGGAAGGTCTGGATGCGATCCGCGATGTGATCTATCACATTGAAACCTATGACGTGACCACCATCCGGGCTTCAACCCCGATGTACCTGATGTCGCGGAAGATCAAAGCGATGGGCATCAAGATGGTGCTCTCCGGTGAAGGTTCTGACGAAGTGTTTGGCGGCTATCTGTACTTCCACAAAGCGCCTAACGCCAAAGAGCTGCACGAAGAGACCGTGCGTAAGCTGCAGGCGCTGCATATGTTTGACTGTGCGCGTGCCAACAAAGCGATGTCCGCCTGGGGCGTGGAGGCGCGCGTGCCGTTCCTGGATAAGAAATTCCTCGACGTCGCGATGCGTATCAACCCGCAGGACAAGATGTGCGGCAATGGCAAAATGGAAAAACATATCCTGCGCGAATGTTTTGAATCCTACCTGCCGGCGAGCGTGGCATGGCGTCAGAAAGAGCAGTTCTCTGATGGCGTAGGTTATAGCTGGATCGACACCCTGAAAGAGGTCGCGGCGAAACAGGTTTCTGACCAACAGCTGGAAACCGCAAGCTTCCGCTTCCCGTACAACACGCCGGGCTCGAAAGAGGCCTATCTGTACCGTGAAATTTTTGAAGAGCTGTTCCCGGTACCGAGTGCTGCGGAGTGCGTACCGGGTGGCCCATCCGTCGCCTGCTCTTCTGCCAAAGCGATTGAATGGGATGAATCTTTCAAATCCATGAACGATCCATCAGGACGCGCGGTAGGCGTTCACCAGTCAGCCTACAAATAATCACTCAGATCGCAATCGGGCCCCTCTGGGGCCTGATTTTTTTGCCTCACATTTCACCGTCTAAATCTGATTAATAACCAATAATTGCCGAATATTCGGTCACGCTGTTCGCAACCTAACCAAACAGTCACATTCCGGCTATTTTCGTTGAAAAAGGTGTTGACGCTGCAAGGGTCTATACGCATAATGCGCCCCGCAACGCCGATAAGGTAACGCGAAAAAAGATGGCTACGTAGCTCAGTTGGTTAGAGCACATCACTCATAATGATGGGGTCACAGGTTCGAATCCCGTCGTAGCCACCATCTTTTTTGCGGGAGTGGCGAAATTGGTAGACGCACCAGATTTAGGTTCTGGCGCCGCAAGGTGTGCGAGTTCAAGTCTCGCCTCCCGCACCATTCCCAGGTAAGCGTTGCACGGATGGGGTATCGCCAAGCGGTAAGGCACCGGTTTTTGATACCGGCATTCCCTGGTTCGAATCCAGGTACCCCAGCCATATTTCTTCGATTTTGCGGTTCTCCGCGGTATTGGGGTATCGCCAAGCGGTAAGGCACCGGTTTTTGATACCGGCATTCCCTGGTTCGAATCCAGGTACCCCAGCCATCGAAGATTGCAGTACTGGCTACGTAGCTCAGTTGGTTAGAGCACATCACTCATAATGATGGGGTCACAGGTTCGAATCCCGTCGTAGCCACCAAATTAGTAATCTGTCGAATTATTCGATAGACTAGAAAAAATTGTTGGGGTATCGCCAAGCGGTAAGGCTCTGGTTTCTGATACCAGCATTCCGAGGTTCGAATCCTCGTACCCCAGCCAATTTAAAAAGTCGTTAAGCAGTTTGTTTAACGCAATTGGGGTGTCGCCAAGCGGTAAGGCTCTGGTTTCTGATACCAGCATTCCGGGGTTCGAATCCCTGCACCCCAGCCACTTAAGTAACAAAAAAGCCCGCTCTGCGGGCTTTTTTTGTTTTTGTTGCTCAGAATTGTGTGGCCTGATGCCCTCTCCCACATGGAGAGGGAATAATGATTAGAGTCCTAAGGCGTATTTAAGCGCCTGGCGCTTCAGACCACCGGCACGCTCCGCTGCCATCAATCCAATATTACGCAGAATGCGCACCGGGGCCAGGTCATTGCTGAACCCGGCATAGAACAGATCCATCCCCGACTGCATAATGAAATTGTCCGCCATGCGCCGCGTCTGGTAACGCTTCAGGACCTGATGGCTGGCCCAGTTTTCCGCGTGCCCGCGGGCGCTGCCCAGCACATCCAGTAACGCATCGACATCACGATACCCCAGGTTGACACCCTGCCCGGCCAGCGGATGAATGGTGTGTGCCGCATCGCCCACCAGCGCCAGCCCTTCACGGGCATACTGCAAAGCGTGACGTCGCGTGAGGGGAAACGCCCCGGCAGCGACCGGTGTAACGTTGCCCAGACGGCTCGGGAAATGCAGGCGGATTTCCCGCTGCAATTGTTCCATTGAGAGCCCCTGCAGCTGGCGAATGCGCGCCGGTTTGTCATACCACACCAGCGACGCCCAGTTATCGAAGAGTGGTAAAAAGGCATGCGGGCCATTCGGCGTAAAGTGCTGCCAGGTGCTTTCTCCCGGCGCATTCTCACACTCAACGGTAATCAGCATGCAGGATTGCTCATACTGCCAGGCATGAACCCCGATACCCGCCATCTGTCTGACCTGCGAGTTAGCGCCGTCCGCCCCAACAACCAGCTTCACGGCCAGTTCATCGCCGCTGTCGAGCGTCAGTAAATAGCCGCTCTCGTAAGGATGCAGTGCCTTAAGCGACGCCGGAACACGCAGCGTCACCTTTGGATGCGTCTCCAGCGCCTGCCAGAGCGCCAGCTGGAGCACGTTGTTTTCCACCATATAACCGAGGCGCGGCAGCTTCAGCTCAGCGGCATCAAACGCAACGTGGGCATTTTCCCACTCCCAGGTTTCAAGACGGCTGTAAGGATGGGCGCGCATCGCCAGCACCGCCTCCCAGACGCCCAGCCCGCGCAGCAGATCGACGGACGCCGCGCTGATCGCGGAAATGCGCACATCCGGTTTGCTGGCCGGATCGAAGGCCGGAGGGGCAGCCTGTTCAATTACCGTTACCTCAAATCCCTGCTGCGCCAGCCCCAGCGCCAGCGCGCCGCCGACCATACCGCCGCCGACAACGGCAACTTCGGTGTGTAGGAGTGTCATGGTCATTTTTCCTTATTGGAGAATCCCTTAAGTTTACCGGATTTTTGCGGTCCTGAGACACATAACCTTCATACTGGTCACAACCCCACCAAAGCATTACAATACGCGGCTTGCAATCCTGAGCTGAGCAAGTCGATGACTAAAAAACTCCATATAAAAACCTGGGGCTGTCAGATGAACGAATACGATTCATCCAAGATGGCCGATCTGCTGGATTCAACCCACAGATACCAGCTGACAGAAAATGTGAAAGAAGCGGACGTGCTGCTGCTGAACACCTGTTCGATTCGTGAAAAAGCGCAGGAAAAAGTCTTTCACGTGTTAGGCCGCTGGAAGCTTCTCAAGCGAAAAAATCCGGACCTGATCATCGGTGTGGGTGGCTGCGTTGCGTCGCAGGAAGGCAAGCTGATCCGCCAGAGAGCCCCGTATGTGGATATTGTCTTTGGTCCTCAGACCCTGCACCGCCTGCCAGAGATGATCAATCAGGTTCGCGGCAACCGCAGCCCGGTTGTTGACGTCAGCTTCCCGGAGATCGAAAAGTTTGACCGTCTGCCGGAGCCGCGCGCCGATGGCCCAACCGCCTTCGTCTCCATCATGGAAGGCTGCAACAAATACTGCACTTACTGCGTGGTGCCTTACACCCGCGGTGAAGAAGTCAGCCGTCCGGCAGACGATATTCTGTTTGAAATCGCACAGCTTGCCGCCCAGGGCGTTCGCGAAGTGAACCTGCTGGGCCAGAACGTTAACGCCTGGCGCGGGGAAAACTACGACGGCACCACCGGCAGCTTTGCCGAGCTGCTGCGTCTGGTGGCCGCGATTGACGGTATCGACCGCATTCGCTTTACCACCAGCCATCCGATGGAGTTTACCGACGACATCATTGACGTGTATCGCGATACGCCAGAGCTGGTGAGCTTCCTGCACCTGCCGATTCAGTGCGGCTCTGACCGCGTGCTGAACCTGATGGGCCGCCCGCATACGGTGCTGGAGTACAAATCCACCATTCGTAAGCTGCGTGAAGCGCGTCCGGATATCCAGATCAGCTCCGATTTTATCGTCGGCTTCCCTGGCGAAACCGCTGATGACTTCGAGCGCACCATGAAGCTCATCGGCGAAGTGAACTTTGACGTCAGCTACAGCTTCATCTTCTCTGCGCGTCCTGGAACACCTGCGGCCGATATGGTTGACGATGTGCCGGAAGAGGAGAAGAAGCAGCGTCTGTACATTCTGCAGGAGCGTATCCTTCAGCAGGCCAACGCCTGGAGCCGCCGCATGCTTGGCACCGTGCAACGCATTCTTGTGGAAGGCACTTCGCGCAAGAGCATTATGGAACTCTCCGGCCGTACCGAAAACAACCGCGTGGTGAACTTTGAAGGCACCCCGGACATGATCGGTAAATTTGTTGACGTCGAGATTGTCGACGTGCTGACCAACTCGCTGCGCGCGAAGCTGGTACGCACCGAGGACGAGATGGGCCTGCGTATTGCCGAGTCACCGGAGTCCGTGATCTCTCGTACCCGCAAAGAAAACGATTCTGGCGTGGGGATTTACCAGCCTTAATCCTCCTGGCCTGCCTTTCCGGCAGGCCTTGTATTTCCTCTCATCGTCCCCAATATCTTCCGCAACGCTTGCGCCTTTATTCTGTGGCGTGAATAATTTCGGTAATGACCGTTTTATTACGCTCTATCGCAATGGGTCAGTTAACCAATTAAAGAGGAACAGTTTGAATATAGATACGCGTGAAATTAGCCTTGAGCCAGCAGACAACGCTCGCCTGCTGAGCCTGTGCGGGCCGTTTGATGACAACATCAAACAACTGGAGCGACGTCTGGGTATCGAAATCAATCGTCGCGATAATCATTTCAAACTTACCGGACGCCCTATCTGCGTCAACGCCGCTGCGGATATTCTGCGTAGCCTGTATGTTGATACCGCCCCAATGCGCGGCGAAACGCAGGATATCGAACCGGAACAAATTCACCTCGCCATTAAAGAGGCGCGCGTGCTTGAGCAGAGCGCGGAAAGCGTGCCGGACTACGGCAAGGCCATTAACATCAAGACCAAACGTGGCGTTATTAAGCCGCGTACGCCAAACCAGGCGCAGTACATCGCCAATATCCTCGACCACGACATCACCTTCGGGGTGGGCCCTGCGGGTACGGGTAAAACCTATCTCGCCGTTGCCGCTGCGGTAGATGCGCTGGAACGCCAGGATATCCGTCGTATTCTGCTGACCCGCCCGGCCGTTGAAGCGGGCGAAAAGCTGGGCTTCCTGCCGGGCGATCTGAGCCAGAAGGTCGACCCGTATCTGCGTCCTTTATACGATGCGCTGTTCGAAATGCTGGGCTTTGAGAAGGTCGAGAAGCTCATTGAGCGTAACGTTATCGAAGTTGCCCCGCTCGCCTACATGCGCGGTCGTACGCTGAACGATGCGTTCATTATTCTTGATGAGAGCCAGAACACCACCATCGAACAGATGAAGATGTTCCTGACGCGTATCGGCTTTAACTCGAAAGCGGTCATTACCGGTGACGTCACCCAGATCGACCTGCCGCGCAGCACCAAATCCGGCCTGCGCCACGCCATTGAGGTGCTGGCCGAGGTCGACGAAATCAGCTTTAACTTCTTCCACAGTGAAGACGTGGTACGCCACCCGGTGGTTGCGCGTATCGTTAACGCCTATGAAGCCTGGGAAGAGGCGGATCAGAAGCGTAAGGCCGAACTGGCCGCAGAACGTAAGCGCGAAGCGCAGGAGCAAGAACAGAAATGAGTCAGGTGATCCTCGATTTACAGCTGGCCTGTGAAGACAATTCCGGCATGCCAGATGAGGCACAGTTTCAGAAATGGCTGGATGCCGTTATTCCTCAGTTTCAGGAAGAATCAGAAGTTACGATTCGACTGGTGGATGAAGCAGAAAGCCATGAGCTTAACCTGACCTATCGCGGGAAAGATAAGCCGACCAACGTGCTCTCTTTCCCGTTCGAAGCACCGCCGGGCATTGAGATGCCGCTGCTGGGCGATCTGATCATCTGCCGTCAGGTGGTTGAGCAGGAAGCCAAAGAGCAGCAAAAGCCGCTTGAGGCCCACTGGGCGCATATGGTGGTACACGGCAGCCTGCACCTGCTCGGCTACGATCATATAGAAGATGACGAAGCGGAAGAGATGGAGTCCCTCGAGACAGAGATAATGCTTGCTCTGGGCTATGAGGATCCGTACATTGCCGAGAAAGAATAGTCCGTCACCTGACTGACTCACATGCCGCCACGAAAGGACATCGCGTGGCGGTAAACGTTGAACTAACAAGAGAACCCTTAACAAACGCCATGAGCGACGACAATTCACACAGTAGCGACACGACAACCAGTAAAAAGGGATTTTTCTCCCTCATTCTGAGCCAGCTTTTCCACGGCGAACCCAAAAACCGTGATGAACTGCTGGAGCTGATTCGTGATTCCGGGCAGAACGACCTTATCGATGAAGATACGCGAGAAATGCTCGAAGGGGTTATGGACATCGCCGACCAGCGCGTTCGCGATATCATGATCCCCCGCTCGCAGATGATCACCCTGAAACGTAACCAGACGCTGGACGAGTGCCTCGATGTGATCATCGAATCCGCCCACTCGCGTTTCCCGGTCATTAGCGAAGACAAAGATCACATCGAAGGGATTTTGATGGCCAAAGATCTGCTGCCGTTTATGCGCAGCGATGCCGAAGCCTTCAGCATGGAAAAAGTGTTACGCCAGGCGGTGGTTGTGCCGGAAAGTAAACGTGTGGATCGGATGCTGAAAGAGTTTCGCTCTCAGCGTTACCACATGGCGATTGTTATTGATGAATTTGGTGGCGTTTCCGGTCTGGTCACGATCGAGGATATTCTTGAGCTGATCGTGGGTGAAATCGAAGACGAGTACGACGAAGAAGAAGATATCGACTTCCGTCAGCTTAGCCGCCACACCTGGACCGTGCGTGCGTTGGCCTCGATTGAGGACTTTAACGACGCCTTCGGTACCCACTTCAGCGATGAAGAGGTCGATACCATTGGCGGGCTGGTGATGCAGGCCTTTGGCCACCTCCCGGCGCGCGGTGAGACCGTTGACATCGACGGTTACCAGTTCAAAGTGGCAATGGCCGACAGCCGACGTATTATACAGGTTCACGTCAGAACGCCGGACGACTCACCGGTGCCAAAACTGGAAGATTAATGTAAATGGCATTTGCCCCACTGCTTGAACGCCAGCGCGTCCGTTTGCTGCTGGCGCTGTTACTTGGAGCCAGCGGTACGCTGGCTTTCTCTCCTTACGATATCTGGCCTGCGGCCATACTCTCCCTGATGGGGCTTCAGGGCCTGACCCTGAATCGTCGTCCGGTACAGGCCGCTGCCATCGGTTACTTCTGGGGACTGGGGCTGTTTGGCTCAGGCATCAACTGGGTCTATGTCAGCATCGCCCAGTTTGGCGGTATGCCTGGCCCGGTAAACGTCTTCCTGGTGGTATTGCTCGCCGCGTATCTCTCGCTCTATACCGGTCTGTTCGCCGGCATCCTTTCTCGCCTGTGGCCAAAAACCACCTGGCTGCGCGTCGCTATTGCCGCGCCGGTGGTCTGGCAGGTCACCGAGTTCCTGCGCGGCTGGGTGCTGACGGGCTTCCCGTGGCTGCAGTTCGGCTACAGCCAGATTGACGGCCCCCTGAAAGGCCTGGCGCCGGTAATGGGTGTTGAAGCCATCAACTTCCTGCTGATGGTGGTGAGCGGCCTGCTGGTCCTGGCGCTGGTCCAGCGCTGCTGGAAACCGCTGGCCGTGGCGCTGGTGCTGTTCGCCCTGCCCTTCCCGCTGCGCTATATCCAGTGGTTCACGCCTGAGCCCGATCGCGCCATGCAGGTTTCCATGGTGCAGGGGAATATCCCGCAGTCCATGAAGTGGGATGAGAAAGAGCTGCTGAATACGCTGAAGATCTACGCCAATGCCACCGAAGAGGTGATGGGTAAATCCCAGCTGATTATCTGGCCGGAGTCTGCAATCCCCGATCTGGAAATTAACCAGCAGCCGTTCCTCAACATGATGAACGACCTGCTGCTGGCGCGCGGCAGCACGCTGATCACAGGGATTGTCGATGCGCGTCTGAATCAGCAGAACCGCTACGACACCTACAACAGCATCATTACGCTCGGGAAAGACAGCGAGTACAGCTACCACTCCACTGACCGGTACAACAAGAACCACCTGGTGCCGTTTGGTGAATTTGTCCCGCTGGAGTCGATTCTGCGCCCGCTGGCCCCGTTCTTTGACCTGCCGATGTCCTCTTTCAGCCGCGGCCCGTACGTACAGCCTCAGTTGCACGCGCACGGCTTTGCCCTGACGGCAGCCATCTGCTACGAAATCATTCTCGGCGAGCAGGTGCGCGATAACTTCCGCCCGGATACTGACTATCTGCTGACCATCTCCAACGACGCCTGGTTTGGTAAGTCAATCGGCCCGTGGCAGCACTTCCAGATGGCACGTATGCGCTCCCTGGAGCTGGCGCGTCCCCTGCTGCGCAGCACCAACAACGGCATCACCGCTGTGATTGGTCCACAGGGTGAAATTCAGGCGATGATCCCGCAGTTTACCCGTGAGGTACTGACCGCTAAAGTCACGCCAACCACGGGGCTGACGCCATACGCTCGTACCGGCAACTGGCCGCTGTGGATACTGACCGTGCTGTTCGGCTTTGGCGCGGTTCTGATAAGCCTGCGTCAGCGCCGTCGATAATCTCACCTCTTCCTGCCGGGTGGCGGCTACGCCTTACCCGGCCTACATTCTACATTTCCGTTCCCGTAGATACTGTTATGCCACGCAAGCATTTTCCTGATGCAATGTGGCATCGAACGGGCGTCCTGATTTCAGGACGCCATACGCCACCTGCGCCAGCTTACGCATCATCGCTCCGATTATCAGCTTCGCTCCCTTGCCGTTCTTTTCCAGACGCGTCCTGAACGCTTTTCCCCACTCCGTTTTGTACAGCGCCACCATCGCGGGCATATACAGCGCCCTGCGAAGCGAGACATGGCCAGCCTTACTCATCCTGCTTGCCCTGTGTACGCTGCTTCCTGATTCATGCTGCCGCGGTGTCAGTCCTGCGAAAGCCGCGAACTGCCGCGCCTGACCGAACCTGTCCTTCAGCCCCACATACGCCAGCAGCACCGCGGATGTCTTTTCACCGATACCCGGTATGCTGTCCAGCAGTTTTCGCCGGTGCTTCAGGTCCGGGTCATCATCCGTCAGGTCCTTTATCTGTTTCTCCAGCCGCTTCAGCTCCGCTTCCAGCCACAGAAGGTGCGCATCGATGCTCGGCATCTGCACCTCCCGCGCCGTCTCACGACGGTTCAGCTCCTGCGTGTGCATGTCTGTCAGGGACTGGTGACGCAGCACCAGCGCCCGCAACGCGCGCTCCAGCGGATGAGGTGCCTCCCAGGCTACCGGACGCTTCTGCCGGCAGAACTCTGCCAGCATACGGGCATCAACGGCATCGGTTTTACTGCGCAGGCCTTCACTCTGCGCAAAGGCTTTACCAAGAGCCGGGTTGATGATGGATACGGTGAAACCGGCATCGCTGAGGGATGCTGCTGCGTCTTCCATATAGGTGCTGGTCGCTTCCATGCAGATATGTGCCTGAGCCACATTATGGCTGCGGAGCCAGCTGAGCAGCTCCTCGTGACCTTTAGGTGTGTTAGTAAATTTTTTGCTGCGGTGACGGCCATCAGGTCGCAACACATCGACATCCAGCTTAGCTTTGGAGACATCGATACCAATAAAGTGAAGTTCCTGTTCCATAGTGAAACCAACCTTGTGAATGCGGATTACCGGGAAAACCGGTCCATGATACTGTCCGGTTTGTCACTTGTGGAGAAGGTGCAGTCCACTGCAGGGATCTACAACACAGGCTCGTGGCCTAAGGCCGGGTACGGCATGTGGACTGCATGGCAGAAAGAACTGGCCGGTTCTTTCTGCACGGAAGGATAATACAAGGTCGGGTAAGGCGTAGCCGCCACCCGACAATTCCCTCCAAATGCCCATTCTGGCACGCCTATTGCTTTGTTTATTCAGGTAAACGCAGTTTGGCTTAACGTGCAACTTTGTCGCACCAGCGTAGATCATCGGTAGCACCGAAACGGTGCAACGAGAGATATTTGCCTCTGAATGGTGCGGCGCGCTTCGCAAAAATAAACAATAACGCAGCAAAATCTTTACATTAAGCCAGACTAAATGTTAACAAGCTTGCATAACACTGCACTCGCATTGCGCGAGATATAACAACATCACAATGGGTATCAAAGCGTCTCTGGCGCTGATAAAAAAGGAGTTGGGTATGCAATTACGTAAACTGGCCACAGCAATGCTGGTTATGGGAATGTCTGCAGGCGTGGTTCACGCTGAAGATGCGCCGGCAGCAGGCAGCACTCTCGACAAGATTGCCAAAAACGGCGTCATCGTGGTCGGCCACCGTGAATCTTCTGTCCCGTTCTCTTACTACGACAACACGCAAAAAGTCGTGGGCTATTCACAGGATTACTCCAACGCCATCGTTGAAGCTGTGAAGAAAAAGCTGAACAAACCTGACCTGCAGGTGAAGCTGATCCCAATCACTTCACAGAACCGTATTCCACTGCTGCAAAACGGCACCTTTGACTTCGAGTGTGGCTCCACCACCAACAACCTCGAGCGTCAGAAACAGGCGGCCTTCTCTGACACCATCTTTGTCGTGGGCACCCGTCTGCTGACGAAGAAAGGCGGAGAGATCAAAGACTTCGCTGACCTGAAAGGCAAAGCGGTTGTTGTCACCTCCGGTACCACGTCAGAAGTGCTGCTGCACAAGCTGAACGACGAGAAGAAAATGGATATGCGCATTATCAGCGCGAAAGACCATGGCGACTCCTTCCGTACCCTGGAAAGCGGTCGTGCCGTCGCGTTTATGATGGATGACGCACTGCTGGCGGGCGAACGTGCGAAAGCGAAAAAACCAGACAACTGGGATATCGTCGGTACCGCACAGTCGAAAGAAGCCTACGGCTGTATGCTGCGTAAAGACGATCCGCAGTTCAAAAAGCTGATCGATGACACCATCGCTCAGGTGCAGACCTCCGGCGAAGCCGAAAAATGGTTCGATAAGTGGTTCAAGAACCCGATTCCACCAAAAAACCTGAACATGAATTTTGAACTGTCTGAAGACATGAAAGCGCTGTTCAAATCTCCAAATGACAAGGCTCTTAACTAATTAGAACAACAGGGGCGGGATCTCCTGCCCTCTCGATTGTCGGGAAGCATGGACAGACTATACGTTGAGTGGTCGTTCCCCACTCAGCGCGAAAAATGAGCTTCTCACCAATCTTCGAGGGTAGCGCTGCTACCCTTTTTTTTCTGGAGTTTATTATGTCAATAGACTGGAACTGGGGCATATTCCTGCAACAAGCCCCGTTCGGCAACACAACCTATCTTGGCTGGCTGTGGAGCGGCTTTCAGGTCACCGTGGCATTATCGATAACGGCGTGGATCATCGCGTTTCTTGTCGGTTCTTTGTTCGGTATTCTGCGCACCGTCCCAAACCGTTTTCTTTCAACACTTGGCACCCTGTATGTGGAACTGTTCCGTAACGTTCCGCTGATCGTGCAATTCTTTACCTGGTATCTGGTCATCCCGGAACTGCTGCCGGAAAATATTGGCATGTGGTTCAAGTCGGAACTGGATCCGAACGTACAGTTCTTTGTCTCCTCCATGATGTGTCTGGGGCTGTTTACCGCTGCGCGCGTTTGCGAGCAGGTGCGTGCCGCCATTCAGTCATTACCCCGTGGACAAAAAAATGCGGGTCTGGCGATGGGGTTGACCCTGCCGCAAACCTACCGCTATGTGCTGCTGCCAAACGCCTACCGCGTTATCGTTCCACCGATGACCTCTGAGATGATGAACCTGGTGAAAAACTCGGCCATCGCCTCGACTATCGGCCTGGTCGACATGGCTGCACAGGCGGGCAAGCTGTTGGATTACTCCGCCCACGCGTGGGAATCCTTCACCGCGATCACGCTCGCATATGTTCTGATTAACGCTTTCATCATGCTGGTGATGAACCTGGTTGAACGCAAAATCCGCCTGCCGGGTAATCTGGGGGGCAAATAATGTACGAATTTGACTGGAGTTCTATCGTTCCATCCATGCCGTACCTGCTTGATGGCCTGGTGATTACCTTAAAAATCACCGTTATCGCCATCATCATTGGTATCGTCTGGGGTACCCTGCTGGCCGTCATGCGCCTGTCGAGCTTTAAACCGTTCGCCTGGTTTGCGACCGCCTACGTTAACGTGTTCCGCTCCATCCCGCTGGTGATGGTGCTGCTGTGGTTTTACCTGATTGTACCCGGCTTCCTGCAGAACGTGCTGGGGCTATCGCCGAAAACCGATATCCGTCTGATCTCCGCCATGGTGGCGTTCTCTATGTTTGAGGCCGCTTACTACTCAGAGATTATCCGCGCGGGCATTCAGAGTATCTCCCGCGGGCAATCCAGCGCCGCGCTGGCGTTGGGAATGACGCACTGGCAGTCCATGCAGCTCATTATTCTGCCGCAGGCGTTTCGCGCCATGGTTCCGCTCCTGCTGACTCAGGGTATCGTGCTGTTCCAGGATACCTCACTGGTCTATGTGCTGAGTCTGGCAGACTTCTTCCGTACCGCGTCAACCATCGGTGAACGTGATGGTACACAGGTCGAGATGGTGCTCTTTGCGGGTGCGGTCTATTTTGTGATTAGTTTAAGCGCGTCGCTGTTGGTCAGTTGGCTGAAGAAAAGGACGGTATAATGATTTCCCTGAAAAATGTTTCTAAATGGTATGGGCACTTTCAGGTGCTGACCGACTGCTCCACTGAAGTCAAAAAAGGCGACGTGGTGGTGGTGTGTGGGCCGTCCGGCTCCGGTAAATCAACGCTGATCAAAACCGTCAACGGACTGGAGCCGGTGCAGCAGGGTGAGATTGTCGTCAACGGTACCAAAGTCAACGACAAGAAAACCAACCTCGCCCAGCTTCGCTCTCACGTTGGCATGGTGTTCCAGCATTTTGAGCTGTTCCCTCACCTCTCCATTATTGAGAACCTGACGCTTGCGCAGGTAAAAGTGCTTAAGCGTGATAAAAAAGCATCGCGCGAGAAGGGTCTAAAGCTCCTGGAACGCGTTGGACTCTCGGCACATGCCGATAAGTTCCCGGCACAGCTTTCTGGCGGCCAACAGCAGCGTGTGGCGATCGCCCGCGCGCTGTGCATGGATCCGGTGGCAATGCTGTTTGATGAGCCAACGTCGGCGCTCGATCCTGAGATGATCAATGAAGTGCTGGACGTGATGGTCGAGCTGGCGCACGAAGGGATGACCATGATGGTGGTGACCCACGAAATGGGCTTTGCCCGTAAAGTGGCCAACCGCGTGATCTTTATGGACGAAGGGAAAATTGTCGAAGACTCACCGAAAGAAGAGTTCTTCGCTAACCCGAAATCAGAACGTGCAAAAGATTTCCTCGCGAAAATCCTGCACTAATCTTCTCGGTGCGCAATCTGCGGATTGCGCACTGCTTCACGCTTTCACTCACTTCCTCTCGTCGGCGTCACATTGCAGCGTTAACCTTGTCACAAAATAACGCTACGTATGGAGAACGCTATGGCACAGCCTATTATTCTCGATTGCGATCCGGGTCATGATGACGCGATCGCACTCGTCCTTGCACTTGCCTCCCCTGAACTCGACGTGAAAGCCGTCACCTCGTCCGCCGGAAACCAAACGCCTGAAAAAACCCTGCGCAACGTGCTGCGCATGCTCACGCTGCTCAAACGCACCGATATTCCTGTCGCCGGCGGGGCCGTGAAGCCGCTGATGCGCGAGCTGATTATTGCCGACAACGTTCATGGCGAAAGCGGGCTGGACGGTCCGGCACTGCCGGAGCCGGGCTTCGCGCCGCAAAACTGTACCGCTGTCGAGCTGATGGCAAAAGTGCTGCGCGAAAGTGCAGAGCCGGTAACGCTGGTGGCTACCGGACCGCAAACTAACGTTGCGCTGCTGCTGAACAGCCATCCTGAGCTGCATAATAAAATTGCCCGTATTGTGATTATGGGTGGCGCCATGGGGCTCGGTAACTGGACGCCAGCGGCGGAGTTCAACATCTTTGTCGACCCGGAAGCCGCTGAGATTGTCTTCCAGTCCGGCTTACCGATTGTGATGGCGGGACTGGACGTTACCCACCGCGCGCAGATTATGGCGGACGATATTGAGCGTTTCCGCTCGGTGGGCAACCCGGTTGCGACAACCGTGGCCGAACTGCTCGACTTCTTTATGGAATATCACAAAGCCGAGAAGTGGGGCTTCCACGGCGCGCCCCTGCACGACCCGTGCACTATTGCCTTGCTACTGAAGCCTGAGATGTTTACCACGGTGGACAGATGGGTTGGCGTCGAGACGCAGGGAAAATACACCCAGGGAATGACGGTGGTGGATTATTACTCGCTGACGGGAAATAAACCGAATACCACGGTGATGGTGGACATCGACCGGGAGGCGTTTGTGGATTTGCTGGCGGAAAGGCTGGCTTACTATTCTGCGGCCTGATGCCCTCGCCCCGGCCCTCTCCCACCGGGAGAGGGTGCAAACAGTTTTGCTTTTACCTAGGGCTCAAACGGTCGACGCTGGAACTGATCGTGGCCGCATTTCGGACACTGCGGCAGGACATCCGGCGTATACACCGCAATATGATGGTGGCAATTCTCGCAGACCAGATTTCCCAACCCAACCACCTCACCACTGTGATACACACCGTGATGGTTCAAATCCTGAAAGACCTCGCGCCACTCCAGCTGCGTTTTATCCGTGATATCGGCCAGCTCTTGCCATAAGCTCTCTTTAATCACCCGCATAAAAACGCTGTCCGTGACCTCCTCCTGGCTCTCCTGGTAGCTGCGCGCGAACTCTTCCAGATCGCGACGCACGGCGCGCGTCACCTCTTCCACTTCGGTTCGCGTTAACTCACCCGTTTGCGTCACGCGGGCACGCGCTTGCTCCACCAGCACGTCGATATCTCGCTCGCCGTTACGCAGCCGTTCCGTCAGTGTCGCCACCAGTTCGCGGTAAAATTGAGCAACCTTGTTCATCATTTTGCCTCCCGGGTAAGTAACTATTTCTAATAATAGACCTTATTTCATCGCCGCTTTGTCAGGTGAAGCACAGACCCAGTAAATTCCTGCAAAGCGCATTTGTGCGAAAGGCTGTTTTGACGCGGGCGTTTGGGCTATGCTATGCGGATCTGAATTACCACATCCATTGGCTACATTTGTAGCTGTATTGAAAACAGGACCACTGGCTGCCATGCAAGAGCAATACCGCCCGGAAGAGATAGAATCAAAAGTCCAGCAACACTGGGACGAGAAGCGCACCTTTGAAGTAACCGAAGACGAGAGCAAAGAGAAGTATTACTGCCTGTCGATGCTTCCCTATCCTTCTGGTCGACTACACATGGGCCATGTGCGTAACTACACCATCGGCGATGTGATTGCACGCTACCAGCGCATGCTGGGTAAAAACGTTCTGCAGCCTATCGGCTGGGATGCGTTCGGTCTGCCTGCGGAAGGCGCGGCGGTCAAAAACAACACCGCACCGGCGCCGTGGACGTACGACAACATCGCGTACATGAAAAACCAGCTCAAAATGCTGGGCTTTGGCTATGACTGGAGCCGCGAGCTGGCAACCTGTACCCCGGAATACTATCGCTGGGAGCAGAAGTTCTTCACCGAGCTGTACAAAAAAGGCCTGGTGTATAAGAAGACCTCTGCCGTTAACTGGTGTCCGAATGATCAGACCGTTCTCGCGAACGAACAGGTTATCGACGGCTGCTGCTGGCGCTGCGACACCAAAGTTGAGCGTAAAGAGATCCCACAGTGGTTTATCAAAATCACCGCTTACGCTGATGAGCTGCTGAACGATCTGGATAACCTGGACCACTGGCCAGATACCGTTAAGACCATGCAGCGCAACTGGATCGGCCGTTCTGAAGGCGTAGAAATTACCTTCAACGTCGAGAACTACGACCAGACCCTGACTGTCTATACCACCCGTCCGGACACCTTCATGGGCGCGACCTACCTGGCTGTGGCCGCTGGTCACCCGCTGGCGCAGAAAGCGGCAGAGAACAATCCGGAACTGGCTAGCTTCATCGATGAATGCCGCAACACCAAAGTGGCCGAAGCCGACATGGCGACGATGGAGAAAAAAGGCGTTGCAACGGGCTTCTATGCCAAACATCCACTGACTGGCGAAGCCATTCCAGTGTGGGCGGCCAACTTCGTTCTGATGGAGTACGGTACAGGCGCAGTAATGGCCGTACCGGGCCACGATCAGCGCGACTACGAGTTTGCCACCAAATACAGCCTGCCGATTAAAGCCGTCATTCTGGCCGCCGATGGTTCTGAACCAGACCTGTCCGAACACGCGCTGACTGAAAAAGGCACCCTGTTCAACTCCGGTGAATTTAGCGGTCTGAGCTTCGAAGAGGGCTTCAACGCCATCGCCGATAAGCTGGCCTCTCTGGGCGTAGGCGAGCGTAAAGTGAACTTCCGTCTGCGCGACTGGGGCGTGTCCCGTCAGCGTTACTGGGGTGCGCCAATCCCGATGGTGACGCTGGAAGATGGCACCGTGATGCCAACGCCAGAAGATCAGCTCCCGGTGATCCTGCCGGAAGACGTGGTCATGGACGGGATTACCAGCCCGATCAAAGCCGATCCTGAGTGGGCAAAAACCACCGTCAACGGTCAGCCTGCGCTGCGTGAAACCGACACCTTCGATACCTTTATGGAATCCTCCTGGTACTACGCGCGCTACACCTGCCCGCAGTATCAGGACGGTATGCTTGATTCCGATGCGGCAAACTACTGGCTGCCGGTAGACATCTACATCGGTGGTATAGAACACGCCATCATGCACCTGCTCTACTTCCGCTTCTTCCACAAACTGATGCGCGATGCGGGTATGGTGAACTCTGACGAACCAGCAAAACAACTGCTGTGTCAGGGCATGGTGCTGGCAGATGCGTTCTATTACGTCGGTGCCAACGGCGAGCGTAACTGGGTTTCTCCGGTTGATGCGATCGTTGAGCGCGACGAGAAGGGCCGTATCGTTAAGGCGAAAGACGCCGCAGGTCATGAACTGGTCTACACCGGCATGAGCAAGATGTCCAAGTCGAAAAACAACGGTATCGATCCGCAGGTGATGGTTGAGCGTTACGGTGCGGACACCGTGCGTCTGTTCATGATGTTTGCCTCTCCGGCCGACATGACCCTGGAATGGCAGGAGTCCGGCGTGGAAGGCGCAAACCGCTTCCTGAAACGCGTCTGGAAACTGGTTTACGAACACACCGCATTGGGCGATGCCCCGGCGCTGAACGCTGCTGCACTGACTGAAGATCAGCAGGCGCTGCGTCGTGATGTTCATAAAACGATTGCGAAAGTGACCGATGATATTGGTCGTCGTCAGACCTTCAATACCGCAATTGCGGCTATTATGGAACTGATGAACAAGCTGGCGAAAGCTCCGCAGGACGGCGAGCAGGATCGTGCCCTCATGCGTGAAGCGCTGCTGGCCGTCGTTCGCATGCTGAACCCGTTCACTCCGCACGTTAGCTTTACCCTGTGGCAGGAGCTGAAAGGCGAAGGCGATATCGACAACGCGCCGTGGCCGCAGGCTGACGAATCAGCGATGGTGGAAAACACGACGCTGGTTGTGGTCCAGGTAAACGGCAAAGTCCGCGGTAAAATTACCGTGGCGGTCGATGCAACCGAAGAACAGGTTCGCGAGCGCGCGGGCCAGGAACCTCTGGTCGCAAAATATCTTGAGGGCGTTACTGTACGTAAAGTGATCTACGTACCGGGTAAACTGCTCAATCTGGTCGTTGGCTAAGCGCGGGAGGAAACGTGCGACAACTGGCAACAATACTCTTATCACTGGCGGTGCTTGTCACCGCTGGCTGTGGCTGGCACCTGCGCAATACCACGGCAGTGCCTGCCGAGATGAAAACGATGATTTTCGACTCATCAGATCCGAATGGCCCACTCAGCCGGGCAATTCGTAATCAGCTGCGTCTGAACGGCGTTGAACTTGTAGAAAAACAAACGCTGCGCCAGGATGTACCGTCTCTGCGTGTTATAGGAAGTGGTCTGTCGAGAGATACAGCCTCTATCTTCCAGGATGGCCGTACCGCAGAGTATCAGATGGTGCTGACGGTTAACGCGGCAGTCCTGATCCCGGGTAAAGATATCTACCCGATCAGCGCTAAAGTGTATCGTTCGTTCTTTGATAACCCGCAGACGGCGCTGGCAAAAGATGCCGAACAGCAGATTATCATCAACGAAATGTACGACAAGGCGGCGGAACAGCTGATCCGTAAACTGCCAGGTATTGCAGCGTCGACTAAACAAGGATCTGACATTGTTGAAAAACCGGTTGCCGGCACGCTTCCTGCAGCTACCTCTCTGGGTAAATGATGATCAGGCTGTATCCTGAACAACTCCGCGCGCAGCTCAATGAAGGGCTGCGCGCGGCATATCTGCTTCTTGGAAACGATCCGCTATTACTTCAGGAAAGCCTGGATGCCGTACGACACGCGGCAGCCACTCAGGGCTTTGATGAACACCACACCGTCCAGTTGGACAACAATACCGACTGGAACGCTCTCTTCTCGCTTTGTCAGGCGATGAGCCTTTTTGCATCGCGCCAGACCATTCAGATCCTGCTGCCGGAGAACGGTCCTAACGCGGCCATGAATGAGCAACTCGCCACGCTGGTCAGCCTGTTACACAGCGATCTGCTTTTTATTGTGCGTGGCAACAAGCTCACCAAAGCCCAGGAAAACGCGGCGTGGTTTACCCAGCTCGCAGCCCACGCGGTGCAGGTCACCTGTCAGACGCCTGAGCAGGCGCATCTGCCCAAATGGGTGGCCGCGAGAGCGAAGCAGAACAACCTTCAGCTGGATGATGCGGCGAATCAACTGCTCTGCTACTGCTATGAAGGAAACCTGCTGGCCCTGGCGCAGGCGCTGGACAGACTCTCCCTGCTCTGGCCGGATGGCAAGCTGACCTTGCCGCGCGTCGAGCAGGCTGTTAACGACGCGGCGCACTTCACGCCGTTCCACTGGGTGGACGCGCTGCTGTCGGCGAAGAGCAAGCGCGCCCTGCATATTCTGCAGCAGCTGCGTCTCGAAGGGAGCGAACCCGTTATTCTGCTGCGTACGCTGCAGCGCGAATTGCTGCTGCTGATTACGCTCAAGCGTCAGTCTGCCCATACGCCGCTGCGTTCGCTGTTTGATAAACACCGCGTGTGGCAAAATCGCCGGGCTTTGACCACGGAGGCCGTCAACCGCCTGAGTCATGAACAGCTTCGTCAGGCTGTACAGCTTCTGATGCGCGCAGAGCTCACCTTAAAACAAGATTACGGCCAGTCGGTCTGGACGGAGCTGGAAAGCCTTTCTCTGCTCCTCTGCCACAAGCCGCTGGCAGACGTTTTTATTGATGGATAGTATGCATTCTTTACAGGCCTTGTATGGCGGCACCTTCGACCCGGTACATTACGGGCACCTGAAGCCGGTTGAAATTCTGGCGAATCTGATCGGCCTTCAGTGCGTCACCATCATGCCCAACAATGTCCCGCCCCATCGTCCACAGCCCGAGGCGACCAGCGAGCAGCGAAAAGAGATGCTTGCCCTTGCCATCGCAGATAAACCGCTCTTCCGACTTGATGAGCGTGAACTGCGTCGCGACACGCCCTCCTGGACATCCCAGACGCTTCAGGAGTGGCGCGCCGAACAGGGGCCAGACCAGCCGCTGGCGTTTATCATCGGCCAGGATTCCCTGCTGAATCTCCCCACATGGCATCAATATGAAACCATTCTGGAGAGCAGCCATCTGCTCGTCTGCCGCCGTCCTGGCTATCCGCTGACTATGCGTGAAGAGCAGTACCAGCAGTGGCTGGAAGATCATCTCACCGATAATGTTGAAGATCTTCACAATCAGCCTGCCGGGAAGATCTATCTGGCGGAAACGCCGTGGTTCGATATTTCTGCGACCCTCATTCGTGAGCGTTTACAGCAGGGTTTAGCGTGTGACGATCTGCTGCCGACCCCGGTGCTGGCCTATATCTATACGCACGGTTTGTATCAGAAAAGCGCAGATGAATAGCCGGAGGGCATAAAAAGCGGCTTATTGTTTATCCTGCCTTGACAGGGTAAGCCATACTGTTATTCTCCGCTGCCAGACATTCCCGCCGAACATTGCTTTACAGAAATTGTTTTACAAAAATGGCGATGCAATCTCAGGCGGAGGGTGGGATGATACCCGCCTTCAAAAGCCCGGCCGGAGACATTTGTCCCGACACAGGCGTGAGTTCAGGTATACTGTCTGGCTACGAATTCAACGTTTTACAATCTCATTCACCCCAGGGGGAAAACTTGCAGGGTAAAGCACTCCAGGATTTTGTTATTGACAAAATTGATGATCTGAAAGGTCAGGACATCATCGCTATCGACGTTAAGGGTAAATCCAGTATTACCGACTGCATGATCATCTGCACCGGTACATCGACGCGTCATGTTGTTTCGATTGCCGATCACGTGGTTCAGGAATCGCGTGCAGCAGGGCTATTACCGCTGGGCATTGAAGGTGAAGCGACGGCTGACTGGGTGGTGGTCGACCTCGGCGATGTGATTGTCCACGTCATGCAGGACGAGAGCCGTCGCCTGTATGAGCTGGAAAAACTCTGGGGTTAATGCGTGAAGTTGCAGCTGGTCGCTGTCGGCACCAAAATGCCGGACTGGGTACAAACCGGTTTTACTGAATATCTGCGTCGCTTTCCAAAAGACATGCCGTTCGAACTGGTGGAAATTCCCGCCGGGAAGCGCGGCAAGAACGCGGATATCAAACGTATTCTCGATAAAGAGGGCGAACTGATGCTGGCTGCCGCAGGCAAAAACCGCATCGTCACCCTCGATATTCCAGGAAAACCCTGGGATACGCCGCAGCTGGCGCTCGAACTGGAGCGCTGGAAGCAGGATGGCCGTGATGTCAGTCTGTTGATTGGCGGACCAGAAGGGTTATCCCCCGCCTGCAAAGCAGCGGCTGAACAAAGTTGGTCCCTCTCCGCGCTGACGCTTCCCCACCCGCTCGTCCGGGTACTGGTGGCAGAAAGCCTGTATCGCGCGTGGAGCATTACTACCAACCACCCCTATCACCGCGAGTAATGACTGACCAGGGTAGATTAAGCAGCGGATGAAACTACAGAATTCTTTTCGCGACTATACGGCTGAGTCCGCGCTGTTTGTGCGCCGGGCGCTGGTCGCCTTTACCGGGATTTTGCTGCTTACCGGCGTGCTGATCGCCAACCTTTATAATCTGCAAATTGTCCGCTTTACCGACTACCAGACGCGTTCAAACGAAAACCGTATTAAGCTGGTGCCTATCGCCCCCAGTCGCGGCATTATTTACGATCGTAACGGCACCCCGCTGGCGTTAAACCGCACCATCTATCAAATCGAGATGATGCCGGAAAAAGTCGATAATGTTCAGGATACGCTGGAAGCGCTGAAAAGCGTTGTCGACCTTAACGATGACGATATCGCGGCGTTCAAAAAAGAGCGCTCCCGCTCTCATCGTTTCACCTCCATTCCGGTTAAAACCAATCTGACGGAAGTTCAGGTCGCCCGCTTTGCAGTGAATCAGTACCGCTTCCCCGGCGTGGAAGTGAAGGGGTATAAGCGTCGCTACTATCCCTACGGCTCCGCGCTGACGCATGTGATTGGCTATGTCTCCAAGATTAACGACAAAGACGTCGACCGCCTTGATAAAGACGGCAAGCTGGCTAACTACGCTGCAACGCACGATATCGGTAAGCTGGGGATCGAACGTTACTACGAAGACGTTTTGCACGGGCAAACCGGCTATGAAGAGGTTGAAGTTAACAACCGCGGCCGCGTGATTCGCCAGTTGAAAGAAGTGCCGCCTCAGGCGGGGCATGACGTCTATCTGACGCTCGATCTTAAACTTCAGCAGTATATCGAAACCCTGCTGGCGGGCAGCCGTGCAGCCGTTGTGGTCACCGATCCTCGTACCGGCGGCATCCTGGCAATGGTCTCCATGCCTAGCTATGACCCTAACCTCTTCGTTGACGGCATTTCCAGTAAAGACTATTCCGGACTGCTGAACGATCCGAACACGCCGCTGGTGAACCGCGCGACGCAAGGGGTTTATCCGCCGGCATCAACGGTTAAACCGTACGTGGCGGTCTCTGCGCTGAGTGCCGGCGTCATCAACCGTAATACCAGCCTGTTTGACCCGGGCTGGTGGCAGCTGCCGGGTTCAGATAAGCGCTATCGTGACTGGAAAAAATGGGGCCACGGTCATCTGAACGTCACCAAATCGCTGGAAGAATCTGCGGATACCTTCTTCTATCAGGTGGCGTATGACATGGGTATCGACCGCCTGTCAGAGTGGATGAGTAAATTCGGCTACGGGCATTACACCGGCGTTGACCTTTCAGAAGAACGTTCTGGCAACATGCCAACGCGTGAATGGAAGCTTAAGCGCTTTAAAAAACCGTGGTATCAGGGTGACACCATTCCGGTGGGTATCGGCCAGGGCTACTGGACGGCGACGCCGATTCAGATGAACAAAGCCATGATGATCCTCATCAATGACGGCGTGGTTAAAGTGCCTCATCTGCTGCAGAGCACGGTTGAAGACGGCAAAAAAGTACCGTGGAACCAGCCGCACGAGGCCCCGGTGGGCGACATTCATTCCGGCTTCTGGGAAATTGCGAAAGACGGTATGTACGGCGTGGCAAACCGCCCGAACGGTACCGCACATAAGTACTTCACCGGTACGCCGTACAAAGTGGCCGCAAAGTCCGGTACTGCACAGGTGTTTGGTCTGAAAGCCAACGAAACCTATAACGCGCACCGCATTGCTGAACGTCTGCGTGACCATAAGCTGATGACGGCGTTTGCCCCTTATGATAACCCGCAGGTCGCGGTGGCGATGATTCTGGAGAACGGCGGTGCCGGGCCAGCAGTAGGGACCATCATGCGCCAGATCCTTGATCACATTATGCTGGGTGATAACAACACCGAACTGCCGGCTGAAAACCCGGCCGCCGCTGCGGTGGAGGACCAATAATCATGACGGATAATCCAAATAAAAAATCGCTGTGGGACAAAATCCACATCGACCCAGCTATGCTGCTGATCCTGCTGGCTCTGCTGGTTTACAGCGCCCTGGTTATCTGGAGCGCCAGCGGCCAGGACATCGGCATGATGGAGCGCAAAATCGGCCAGATCGCCATGGGTCTGATCATTATGGTGGTGATGGCGCAAATCCCGCCGCGCGTCTACGAAGGCTGGGCGCCCTACCTCTATATATTCTGTATTATTTTGCTGGTTGCGGTAGATGCGTTTGGCGCCATTTCAAAAGGGGCGCAGCGCTGGCTGGATCTGGGCGTTGTCCGCTTCCAGCCTTCGGAAATCGCCAAAATCGCCGTTCCATTGATGGTGGCACGCTTTATCAACCGCGACGTCTGTCCGCCGTCGCTGAAAAATACCGCCATCGCGCTGGTGCTGATTTTCCTGCCGACGCTGCTGGTTGCGGCGCAGCCTGACCTCGGAACCTCAATCCTGATCGCCCTCTCCGGCCTGTTTGTCCTTTTCCTGTCGGGGCTGAGCTGGCGTCTGATTGGTATCGCGGTGGTGCTGATTGCGGCGTTCATTCCTATCCTCTGGTTCTTCCTGATGCATGATTACCAGCGCCAGCGCGTCATGATGCTGCTCGATCCGGAAACCGATCCGCTGGGCGCGGGCTATCATATTATTCAGTCCAAGATTGCGATTGGCTCCGGCGGGCTGCGCGGTAAAGGCTGGCTGCACGGCACGCAGTCGCAGCTGGAATTCTTACCGGAACGCCATACCGATTTTATCTTTGCCGTACTGGCGGAAGAGCTTGGGCTGGTCGGTATCCTGATACTCCTGGCGCTGTACGTTCTGCTGATCATGCGGGGATTGTGGATTGCAGCGCGTGCCCAAACCACCTTTGGTCGCGTCATGGCTGGCGGGTTGATGCTGATTTTATTCGTTTATGTCTTCGTAAATATTGGTATGGTGAGTGGTATTCTGCCGGTGGTAGGCGTACCGCTGCCGCTGGTGAGTTACGGAGGCTCGGCACTGATCGTGTTGATGGCCGGGTTTGGTATCGTGATGTCGATCCATACCCACAGAAAAATGTTGTCAAAAAGCGTATAAAAATAAGGGGATCGGAATGCGTAAGCAGTGGCTGGGGATCTGCATTGCGGCAAGTTTACTTGCGGCCTGCACAAGTGATGATGGTCAGCAACAGGCAACCGTCGCGCCGCCGCAGCCTGCGGTGTGTAATGGCCCAATCGTTGAAATCAGCGGTGCCGATCCCGTTTATGAACCGCTGAATGCCAGTGCCAATCAGGATTACGAGCGCGACGGCAAAAGCTATAAAATTGTTCAGGATCCTTCCCGTTTCAGTCAGGCGGGCTTTGCCGCTATTTATGATGCCGAGCCGGGCAGTAACCTGACGGCTTCCGGGGAAGCGTTCGACCCAATGCAACTGACGGCGGCACACCCAACGCTGCCGATCCCGAGCTACGCCCGTATCACCAACCTGGCTAACGGCCGCATGATCGTCGTGCGTATCAACGACCGCGGTCCCTACGGGAATGACCGGGTGATTTCTCTGTCGCGCGCGTCAGCCGATCGTCTGAACACCTCCAACAACACCAAAGTCCGTATTGACCCGATTATCGTCGCGCAGGATGGTTCGCTCTCCGGGCCGGGTACCGCGTGTACGACGGTGGCAAAACAGACCTATGCCCTTCCTGACCGCCCAAATCTTGACGGCGGAATGGGAAGCGTCTCGTCTCCGGCAGAGCCTGCTCAGCCGGGGGGAGAAATACGCCCGATCAGCAATGATACGCTGCAAAGCGAGGATGCTACCGGCGCGCCGGTAAAGAGTAGCGGCTTTCTTGGCGCACCGACGACCTTAGCCTCGGGCGTGCTGGAAGGCAGTGAGCCCACTCCAGCGCCTGCTCCCGTAGCTGCGCCAGCCGCCCAGCCAGCTCCCGTAACGGCGCCAGCGGCCACGCAAAGTGCGGCGGCGGCGACTCCGGCAGCGGCCAGCGGTAGCTATGTGGTTCAGGTAGGCGCAGTGAGCGATCAGGCCCGGGCCAAACAGTATCAACAGCGTCTGAGCCAGCAGTTTGGCGTACCAGGACGCGTTGAGCAGAACGGCGCGGTCTGGCGCATTCAGATGGGGCCGTTTGCCAGCAAATCGCAGGCAGCATCCCTTCAGCAGCGGCTGCAAAATGAAGCTCAACTTCAGTCATTTATCGCTGTTGCGAAATAATGAACCGGCGGCATCTGAATTGTCAGTTAGTGTAAAATACATTCACAAACTCATGCTTAAAGTCGGATGCCTGCCTGAATAGCATTTGCTATAGTAAGGCACTTTTTTTAATTCCATCACGGATGTCGTAGTTCTGACCATGAAGACCACTTTTTCTGCTCGTTTTGTGCAGCGCATGGCGCTGACCACGGCCCTTTGCGCTGCTGCGCTCTCTGCAGCTCACGCCGATGACCTGAATATCAAGACCATGATCCCTGGCGTTCCGCAAATCGACGCGGAATCCTACATCCTGATCGATTACAACTCTGGCAAAGTGCTGGCAGAACAGAATGCCGATGCCCGCCGTGACCCGGCCAGCCTGACCAAAATGATGACCAGCTACGTTATCGGTCAGGCGATGAAGGCAGGTAAATTCAAAGAATCGGATCTGGTCACCATCGGTAACGATGCGTGGGCAACCGGGAACCCTGTCTTCAAAGGTTCATCTCTGATGTTCCTGAAGCCGGGTATGCAGGTTCCTGTTTCCCAGCTGATTCGTGGTATCAACCTGCAGTCGGGTAACGATGCCTGCGTGGCGATGGCCGATTTCGCCGCCGGTAGCCAGGATGCCTTCGTGGGCCTGATGAACAGCTACGTAACCGCGCTGGGTCTGAAAAACAGCCATTTCCAGACCGTACACGGCCTGGACGCAGACGGTCAGTACAGCTCCGCACGTGATATGGCCCTGATTGGTCAAGCGCTGATCCGCGATGTCCCTAATGAATACTCTATCTATAAAGAGAAAGAGTTCACCTTCAACGGTATTCGTCAGACCAACCGTAACGGCCTGCTGTGGGATAACAGCCTGAATGTTGACGGCATTAAAACTGGTCACACCGACAAAGCGGGCTACAACCTGGTGGCCTCTGCCACTGAAGGTCAGATGCGTCTGATCTCTGCCGTGATGGGAGGCCGCACCTTTAAAGGTCGTGAAACCGAAAGTAAGAAACTGCTGACCTGGGGCTTCCGTTTCTTCGAAACCGTGAATCCACTGAAAGCAGGCAAAGAGTTTGCTTCTGAACCCGTCTGGTTCGGCGACAACGACCGTGCTTCTCTCGGCGTTGATAAAGACCTCTACCTGACCATTCCGCGCGGTCGCATGAAGGATCTGAAAGCCAGCTACGTGCTGAACAGCACCGAGCTGCATGCCCCACTGCAGAAAAACCAGGTTGTGGGCACCATCAACTTCCAGCTGGATGGAAAAACGATCGATCAGCGTCCGCTGGTTGTTCTGCAAGAAATTCCTGAAGGCAATTTCTTCGGCAAAATCATTGATTACATTAAATTGATGTTCCACCACTGGTTTGGTTAAAAATTGAACACTTGAAAGTGTGATTTTGATCCCCATATACTAAGTATCCTGATAACTCCCACCTGACGTGGGAGTTATTATTTTTTGACGTTACGCCGGAGCTGACATGAAAACCAAACTTAACGAACTGCTTGAATTCCCTACCTCATTTACCTACAAAGTAATGGGTCTGGCGAAACCTGAGCTGGTTGATCAGGTGGTTGAAGTGGTACAGCGCCATGCGCCGGGTGACTACTCTCCGTCAGTAAAACCAAGCAGCAAGGGCAACTACCACTCGGTTTCTATTACCATCACTGCGACACACATTGAGCAGGTGGAAACGCTGTACGAAGAGCTCGGCAATATCGAAATCGTTCGTATGGTGCTGTAGTCCCTTTGCGGTTACCCGGTTTGCCGGGTAACCCCTCTCCCCGCTGTGATATACTCCCCCACACCTTTTGTCCCTCGTCTTCGGAGACGCAGTTTTGTATCAGGATAAAATTCTGGTCCGTCACCTCGGGCTGCAACCTTATGAGCCTGTCTCCCAGGCCATGCATGACTTCACCGATTCACGCGATGACAGCACCCCAGATGAAATCTGGCTGGTCGAACACCTGCCGGTATTTACGCAGGGTCAGGCGGGTAAAGCAGAGCATCTATTAATGACGGGAGATATCCCGGTTATCCAGAGCGATCGCGGCGGTCAGGTCACTTACCATGGGCCAGGGCAGCAGGTGATGTACGTCCTGCTAAATCTGAAACGCAGAAAGCTGGGCGTGCGTGAACTAGTGACCCTGCTGGAACAAACTGTCGTCAACACGCTAGCGGAATATGGTATTGACGCGCATCCACGCGCCGATGCGCCGGGTGTCTACGTTGGGGAAATGAAGATCTGCTCTCTGGGGCTGCGTATTCGTAAAGGCTGCTCATTCCATGGCCTGGCCTTGAATATTAATATGGACCTCGCGCCATTCCAGCGCATAAACCCCTGCGGCTACGCCGGCATGGAAATGACGCAAATGTGCCAGTGGGTCGAAACCGCTACGCCAGAAAATATTCGTCCCGTGCTTTTGAAGAACGTGTTAGCACTACTTAACAATCCACCGCACGAATATATCCCTGCTTAATATATCGTACAACAGGGCTCGATAATTTGACGGGCCGCTGTTTATTTACCGCTTTTGCACTTTACAATAATCCATAGATTCTATATTTTCGAAGCGCCCGAATATTACCGCTACATATTATTTAGCCTCCAGCAAGCACGGCAAACACGGCATAAGTAACGTGAGCAATTATCACACAACTGTTTGCTTTTGATAAACAAGTGAAACAAAACCAACACTTTACGAATCTCTACAAGCATAATAAATAAATTCAACTATCATTCATATTGTGAATGTATACGGAGTGAAAGCGTGGAGTATAATAATTTACCAGCCAAACGACTGAATGAACCTGGTGGCGAAGACAAGCCGCAAATTTTTCGGACTTTACGTAATATTGATCTCAATTTACTGACTATTTTTGAGGCAGTATATGTCCACAAGGGTATCGTTAACGCTGCGAAAATTCTTAATCTCACGCCATCAGCAATAAGCCAGTCAATCCAAAAGCTACGCGCTATATTTCCTGACCCGTTATTTATCCGCAAGGGCCAGGGGGTAACGCCGACGGCTTACGCCACGCATCTCCACGAGTACATCAGCCAGGGGCTGGAGTCGATTCTGGGCGCACTGGATTTAACCGGGAGCTATGATAAGCAAAGAACCATCACCATCGGCTGCTCCCCTTCTGTGGGCGTGCTGGTGATGCCGGCGATCTTCCAGGCCGTGAAAGAGCATGCTCCGCAGCTCCTGCTTCGCAATGTGCCGCTCAATGAACCTGACATTCAGCTTGCGCAGTTCCAGACGGACCTGATTATTGAAAGCGGCAGCTTCAGTGCCAGAGCGCTGGGGCAAAATGTGCTTTATGCAGATAATCTGGTGCTGGTTTGCCGGCAGCAGCATCCGGTTCTCAGCGAACCGCTGACCATCGAAAACCTGCGCAACTACGACCACTCTTCTTTCATGACCGAAGGGCAGTCTAACCATGCGCTTCGTCAGCGTATTGATGAAATTTTCCCGGAACGTCAGATCAGCTTCAGCAGTTACAATATGTTCACCACCGCATCTCTGATTGGCAGCAGCGACATGCTGTGCGTTATGCCATCACGCCTGTATAGCCTGCTACGAAAATGCTGGCCGCTGGAGAGCATTCCGCTCAGTCAGCTTAATGCGGAATCTATCGAGAT
The DNA here is from genome assembly GCF_043974075.1 of Enterobacter sp. ECC-019. Lineage (NCBI taxonomy): Bacteria > Pseudomonadati > Pseudomonadota > Gammaproteobacteria > Enterobacterales > Enterobacteriaceae > Enterobacter > Enterobacter sp. ECC-019. The sequence continues at coordinate 1,926,113 of NZ_CP143759.1, read as the reverse complement.
TTCACTGCATTACAACAAGCTGAGTTTGCGCGATCCGGTCCTGGAAAACGTCATCCGCATCATCCGTCAGGCCTTCTGACAGGTTTAGCCAGCACAAGTCCCTGCAACCCGCAGGGCAAAAGGCACAAAACAACAACTATTTTACAAATTGGCGATCTGGCAGGCTGCTTTAACGACCGTTTCAATGATATACTGCCTGTCGTTCGTTCAAAAATAGTTGATAAATACAACATTCCCTTGAATTGAAACGCTTTCCTTCGATATTCGCAACTGGAACACGCACGCTATGAGTAAACCCATTGTGATGGAACGCGGTGTTAAATACCGCGATGCCGATAAAATGGCCCTTATCCCGGTTAAAAACGTGGCTACAGAGCGCGAGGCGCTGTTAAGAAAACCGGAATGGATGAAAATCAAACTTCCGGCCGACTCTTCGCGTATCCAGGGGATCAAAGCGGCGATGCGCAAGAATGGCCTTCACTCCGTGTGTGAAGAAGCTTCTTGTCCGAACCTTGCTGAATGTTTCAATCACGGTACCGCGACGTTTATGATTCTGGGTGCTATCTGCACCCGCCGCTGCCCGTTCTGCGATGTTGCTCATGGCCGTCCAGTCGCACCTGATGCTAACGAACCCCAGAAACTGGCGCAGACCATCGCCGACATGGCGCTGCGTTATGTGGTGATCACCTCCGTTGACCGTGACGATCTGCGTGACGGCGGTGCTCAGCACTTCGCCGACTGTATTACGGCCATTCGCGAGAAAAGCCCTAGTATCAAAATCGAGACGCTGGTGCCTGACTTCCGTGGCCGTATGGACCGCGCGCTGGATATCCTCACCGCAACGCCGCCAGATGTGTTTAACCACAACCTGGAGAACGTGCCGCGTCTCTACCGTCAGGTCCGCCCGGGAGCTGACTATAACTGGTCTCTGAAACTGCTGGAGCGTTTCAAAGAAGCGCATCCGCATATTCCGACCAAGTCGGGTCTGATGGTGGGTCTGGGTGAAACCAATGACGAAATCATTGAGGTGATGCGCGATCTTCGCCGACACGGTGTAACCATGTTGACCCTGGGACAGTATCTGCAGCCAAGCCGTCACCACCTGCCGGTGCAGCGCTACGTGAGCCCGGACGAGTTCGATGAAATGAAAGCCGAAGCGATGGCGATGGGCTTCACCCACGCTGCCTGCGGCCCATTCGTTCGTTCCTCATACCATGCCGATATGCAGGCAAAAGGCGAAGAAGTTAAATAATGCTGTAATATTCTTTTACAGTAATACAAAAAAACCGGCCTCATGAGCCGGTTTTTTTTCGCAAGCCCTCAGGCGTTGCTGTCACTCTTTGTGAGAAAGCTTGTCTGCCGGGACGTCATCCTCGGCGCTTTTCTTCGCCGCTGCATCATCGTCGTTCATCGCTTTCTTAAAGCCTTTGATGGCAGCCCCCAGGTCACCACCCAGCGTGCGTAACTTCTTGGTACCAAACAGCAGGACGACCAGTGCGGCAACCACCAGCAGTTTGGTAATACTAATCTCACCCATAGATACCTTCTTTACTTAAAACAGGCTGCATTCAGCGCCAAAACCTGACTGTATTAACGGTCATTTAGCGCGTGCACACAATAGCAATCTGTAACAAGGTGAATCAAGCGTTGTTGAAAAAAACATCACAATAATTGCGGTGGCGCAAACCGACGATTGCGAAGAACAGGTAATTGCTGGCGCGCAAGCGCAATTCTTTCTAAGTTTATCTCCGCCACCAGCAAATGCGGGGCTTCAGCGGCGGCGGCGATCGTCACCCCCAGCGGATCAACCACCCTGCTTTGCCCGATGTTTTTCGTGCCACATTCCCCTGCGGCAACAACATAGCAGGTTGTATCCAGCGCGCGCGCCGCAAGCAGCGTTGCCCAGTGGTGCTCTTTTAACGGCCCTCTGACCCACGCGGCAGGCAGTACCAGTACGTCCGCCCCCTGCAGCGCCAGATGCAGCGCCAGCTCGGGAAAACGCAGGTCATAGCACGTCATTAACCCGATCTTAAATCCCTCAATCTCCAGCAGCGGGGGGATACTGTCTCCGGGGTCAACACGACGCGACTCCTGAATGCTGAACGCATCATAGAGATGAAGCTTGGCGTAGCGTGCGACAATGACCCCGCTACGGATAGCCACAAGCGTATTGACTGCTCGACCCGGCGTTGAGGGAACATGGATCGTTAAAATCGTCGTCATGGTATTACCCGCGCTCTGGGCGAGCAGTTGCTGTAAAAATTCGCCGTCCAGCGGCTGCGCCGACTTCACGGATAAATCCGGGTCATTATCATCCCTGGCCAGCAGCGCTTCAGGGAGAACCAGCAGCGACGCACCGTTCTGCCGGGCCTGTATCATCAGGTTGACACACGTGAGCGCATTTTTATGCCAGTCAGGCGTGACCACAAATTGCCCTACCGCAACATACATATTTGTCCCCTCATCATAAACGGCGTTAAACTCGCTTCTCTTACACATCAAATAGCAGGTATTTAGCGTGTTACAACTACTTTTAGCCGTTTTTATTGGTGGGGGAACGGGTAGCGTTGCGCGATGGTTTCTGAGTATGCGGTTTAACCCCCTGCATCAGGCGATTCCCATGGGGACGCTTGCCGCTAACCTGATTGGTGCCTTTATCATCGGCATGGGGCTGGCCTGGTTTAACCGAATGACGCACATCGACCCCATGTGGAAGGTATTGATTACCACCGGATTCTGCGGCGGTTTGACAACCTTCTCAACCTTCTCTGCGGAAACGGTTTTTCTCTTTCAGGAAGGCCGTATCGGCTGGGCACTGATGAATATGGCGATCAATATGTTCGGCTCCTTTGCGATGACGGGGATCGCATTTTGGCTATTTTCTTCCGCAAGCGCGCATTAACAGCCGAACCGTTAATGTTGGCTTAATTTTTCTCTGTCACTCTGGATGCAGTACTGAACGAGGGTGACAGAATGAAACAGAGTCTGATGAGCGCAGGAATGGTGTTGTTGAGCGTGCTGATCGTTGCCAGCTTCCTGAAAATGTATTTGCTTGGCTGATTCAAAACGAAAAAAAACCCGCTCAGTGAGCGGGTTTTGAAATTCTTGCTGACGCGTCTGAATTACAGAGCGATTACGTTAGCAGCAGAAGGGCCTTTGGCACCGTTAGTGATTTCGAACTCTACACGCTGACCTTCAGCCAGAGTTTTGAAACCATTAGTCTGGATTGCAGAGAAGTGTACGAACACATCTTTGCTGCCATCTTCAGGAGTAATGAAACCGAATCCTTTGGACTCATTAAACCACTTAACGTTACCTTTAATCTTAGACATCAAAATTACCTTTACATTAAAAAACGACACAAATGCTGTGTCGGTTACCAGTACATCAATTGTGGGACCTTTTGTCCAGCGGTTCTTTGATAAAAAGTGACTAAAGTCGCGTTAATTTTCACTGACAGATTTTTATCGCTTATGAATCAACACCTGCACGTTTTTTCACCGCCATGTAACGTTTTGTCAGTTAAAACTGAAAACGCATCCAGGCGAAGTAAACGTTTCCGTTGTTGTAAGTCCCCGGGATGTAGGTCATCTGGAACGTTGCAGGGCCATAGCCAATAGAAGCCAAAGGCAACAGCACCGGTATCGGGATGTATTTCCAGTTGTCACGTGCAGTGACCCCGGCGGTATAGCCCAAACCGATGTGGAAGTTCTCGTCCGCTAGCGGACGCCAGGTTTTCTCCCAACCATAACCCCCAATCGGCTCCCATTTATTAAACGAGTCTTTGAAGGCCATCAGATAGATGCCATTCCAGTTTCCGTTTTCATCCCAGCGAGACTGGCCAAAACCCGCGCCCCACGGACGCTCGTTGTATTTATCGGTTTTCTCTTTGTCATAAGCAAAACGCGCATGCCACGTTATTGCCGGAACATAGAGATCATAATGTTCAGGTGCCGTCCATGTCTGGGAAACATTATCCGTAAAGGTTGAAAACCAGCCTTTATCCGCCTCGTTGCCTTCTGCCTGTGCAACAGAAGAAAACGTTAACTGCCCAAAAATAAACAACAAAATAGAGAAAAATGTATTACGTGCGCTCACAATGCAATTACCATTCTTAGTATTCGAGGCAAAGTTTACCATAAAATAGTTGAATCAAGGCTTAACGGCATCGGCGTTATTCCTAATTATTCGGCCTCTTTCCGGGAATATTCTTAAAGAAAGCGAGAGATACGCACAAATAAGCCCACAAAGAGTGCGGTTTTCCACATTAAGCCTTGTTAATCAGCGACATGAAAAACCACACAAAATATTAACAATTTGTTATCATTAATAGGACATATTGCGCTATTTCTGATGGTCAAGGGCCTCATGACATAAATGTATGGACCATGGCAAAACACGGTGGTTCGGTTCTCTAGTCGTCTGTTTATTGATTTTAATCAGCAAGAACAGGCCAATTATTCGGCACATTTTCATCCTTCTTTTTTTATTGATTTTTTGTGCTCCATTGCAGCAGAGATACAGGGGAAATCATGCTTACGTTATTCGAGCTCCTTATTGGGGTCGTCGTCATTGTCGGCGTCGCTCGCTACATCATAAAAGGCTACTCGGCCACGGGCGTATTATTTGTTGGCGGTTTAACACTGCTGATTATCAGCGCAATAATGGGGCACCAGGTGTTACCTGCCAGCGCGACCAGCACCGGTTACACCGCTACAGATATTGTTGAATACATTAAAATATTGCTCATGAGCCGCGGCGGCGATCTGGGCATGATGATCATGATGCTGTGTGGTTTTGCGGCCTACATGACCCACATCGGCGCCAACGACATGGTCGTTAAGCTTGCCTCCAAACCCCTGCAGTACATCAACTCGCCGTATCTCCTGATGGTCGCGGCCTATTTCCTCGCCTGCCTGATGTCGCTTGCCGTTTCGTCGGCTACCGGACTTGGCGTACTGCTCATGGCGACGCTGTTCCCGGTCATGGTGAACGTCGGTATCAGCCGTGGCGCGGCCGCGGCAATTTGCGCGTCTCCGGCGGCCATTATTCTCTCCCCGACCTCCGGCGATGTTGTGCTGGCGGCAAAGGCGGCTGAGATGTCACTCATCGACTTCGCCTTTAAAACCACGTTACCGATCTCGATTGTTGCCATCGTGGGCATGGGTATCGCGCATTTCTTCTGGCAGCGCTATCTCGATAAGAAAGAAAATATCAGCCATGAAATGATGGACGTGAGTGAAATCACCACTACCGCTCCCGCGTTCTATGCCATTCTGCCGTTCACCCCGATCATCGGTGTGCTGATTTTTGACGGCAAATGGGGTCCACAGCTGCACATCATCACCATTCTGGTCATCTGTATGCTGCTGGCCGCCGTGCTGGAGTTTGTGCGCGGTTTTAACACGCAAAAAGTCTTCTCAGGTCTGGAAGTGGCGTATCGCGGTATGGCGGATGCCTTCGCTGGCGTAGTGATGCTGCTGGTTGCGGCAGGCGTTTTTGCCCAGGGTCTGAGCACGATCGGCTTTATCCAGAGCCTGATTTCTATCGCCACCTCGTTCGGCTCGGCCAGTATTATCCTGATGCTGGTTCTGGTGGTGCTCACCATGCTGGCGGCCATGACCACCGGTTCCGGTAATGCGCCTTTCTATGCTTTCGTTGAGATGATCCCAAAACTGGCCCACTCATCCGGTATTAACCCGGCCTATCTCTCCATTCCCATGCTGCAGGCGTCAAACCTGGGCCGTACCATTTCGCCGGTGTCGGGCGTGGTCGTTGCCGTTGCCGGGATGGCGAAAATCTCGCCATTCGAAGTCGTCAAACGCACATCGGTGCCCGTTATGGTTGGCCTGATTATCGTGATTATCGCCACGGAAGTGCTGGTACCCGGCGCGGCCTAAGCTAAATTAGGGATATCCAAAAAGCGCCTGCGGGCGCTTTTTGTGCTTTAATAACTTCCAGAAATTAATTGTGCTCATTCGATCAGGAAATCATATGTTCAGGAAGGATATCGTCATCCCGTCTGGCGCAATGGCGCTTGCACTCTGTCTCTTCTCCGCACAGGCGGAACCGCTGAAGGCAACACAGTATGGCGACTTCGATCGCTATGTGCTGGCGCTGTCCTGGCAAACCGGCTTTTGCCAGAGCATGGTCGAGCGCAACCGTAATGAACCTGACGAGTGTCGCCTGCAAAAAGAGCGCGAGAATAAAGCCGATTTTCTGACCGTTCACGGGCTATGGCCTGGCCTGCCGAAATCTATTGCCTCACGAGGCGTGGATGAACGTCGATGGATGCGTTTTGGCTGCGCCACGCGCCCCATTCCGAACATGCCGGAAGTGAAGGCCAGCCGAAAATGTAATGCCGCCGAAACCGGGCTGTCGCTTTCCGCTGCCGCAAAGCTCAACGACGTGATGCCGGGTGCGGGCGGGAATTCCTGCCTAGAACGCTACGAATATGCCAAACATGGTGTCTGTTTTGGTTTCGATCCGGATGCCTATTTCGGCACGATGGTGCGGATGAATCAGGAAGTTAAAAGCAGCGCAGTCGGTAAATTCCTCGCCGAGAACTACGGGAAACCCGTCAATCGCAGTGACTTTGACAGTGCCGTTGCCAAAAGCTGGGGCAAGGAGAACATTAAAGCGTTCAAGCTGACCTGCAACGGTAACCCGGCGTATCTCACCGAGATGCAGATTTCACTGAAGGCAGACGCCATTAACAACCCGCTTTCTGCGGCATCATTTGCACCGCAGCCACACCCGGGTAACTGCGGAAAACAGTTCGTGATTGATAAAGCTGGTTACTGATCCGCGCCCGGGCGCACCATATCAAACCGGTTTTCGTCACTGATGCCATAGTACGCCGTCGGCCCACCCGCACGCAGGATGGGCTGCGCTTTTGCCGTCTGGTATATCCCCTCTTCCAGCAGCGTTTCGGCAATATGAATACCGACCACCTCCCCCAATACCAGCCAGGTATCGACCGGCGTGCCGTCGGCACCGGTAAGCTGAATGCACTGCGACAGGCGGCACTCAAAATTCACCGGGCTTTCTGCGACGCGGGGGGCGTTAACCAACTGGCTGGCCGCAGGCGTTAGCCCGGCGAAGCTAAATTCATCCCGATCGTGGGGAAGCATTGCTGAGGTTTGGTTCATCGCTTGCGCGAGACCGCGCGTCGCCAGGTTCCAGACAAACTCACCCGTTTCGGTAATATTCCGCACACTGTCCTTCCAGCCGTTGCTGGAAAAGCCGATGATTGGCGGACGATAGTTAAAGCAGTTAAAGAAGCTATACGGTGCGAGGTTCAACTGACCGGCCCTATCGCATGAGGAGATCCAGCCGATCGGACGTGGACCAATAATGGCGTTCAGCGGATCGTGCGGCAGGCCGTGACCCTGAGACGGTTGGTAAAAGTACATAGTTATCTCTCGTTGGTGGGCAGACGCCCTGGTTCAGGATCTCAGCGTAACGTATTCCTCCCGGAATGAAGACTGAATAAATTTCAGCGAAAATTCATATGGACCATGAATGTGACCTTCATCACTTCAAACTTGTGCGCTCAGCCAGTATCATCGGGAGAGTTAAACCCTCGCTGCCAGACGGCGAGGGTTTTCTTTTGGATCGGTTTCTGCGTTACACGCAGCATTAACGACATGGAGTAAAAATGTCCAGACCTACAATTATCATCAATGAGCTCGACGCAGAACGTATCGACAGGCTGCTGGAAAAAGCAGAGTTTGCCTCACTTCCCGTGGCCGACGCCCTGAATGAGGAGCTCGACCGGGCACAGATGTGCACGCCTGAGTCGATGCCGCATGACGTGGTCACCATGAACAGCCAGGTAAAATTCCGCAATCTGACCACCGGTGAAGAGCTGACCCGCACACTGGTTTACCCGGCTCAGATGACCGACAGCAGCGCACAGCTTTCTGTTCTTGCACCTGTGGGTGCCGCACTGCTGGGACTTCGCACGGGCGATACCATCCACTGGGAATTGCCAGGCGGCGCCTCTGCCCACCTGGAAGTGCTGGCGTTGCTTTACCAGCCGGAAGCCGCGGGCGATTACCTGCGTTAACCTCTTCTGAACAAGCGCTTCCGCGTTGCACAGAGGATGCAGCCGCATCCTCTTTCCGCAAATTCACCCCATTTTCCTATATCGCGCTAAGCGGCCTTAATCCACGCTTAATCTGTTTTGGTGCCGCGGGGACGGTCATGAGTGAGATACTGGTTATCACACTTATTTTTCTGATTTTTGTGGCGATTATCGTCACGGCCGTGCTCTACCTTGAACGCCACAGGTAAGCGAGCCTTCTTATACAAACCCACCCGGAAAACCTCCACCAGCCCCTTAATGGTCTACTCAGCGGCAATTTATCCTGGCGAGAGAAGAAAACTGACGGGGTGCTTACAGAAACCATTAATATTTTGTGGTTGAATAAGTTCAGCGTTTATAAACAAGGAGAAACGGGTATGTATCAGAGAATCATTATGCCGGTTGATGTTTTTGAGATGGAGCTGAGCGACAAGGCCGTTCGCCATGCGGAGTTCCTGGCGCAGCAGAACGGTGTCATCCATCTGTTGCACGTACTGCCGGGCTCCGCCAGCCTGAGCCTTCACCGCTTTGCCGCCGATGTGCGTCGCTTCGAGGAGCATTTGCAGCATGAAGCGGAAACCCGTCTGCAGACCATGGTCAGCCACTTCAGCATCGACCCTTCACGGATCAAAACGCACGTCAGATTCGGCAGCGTACGCGATGCGGTAAACGAACTGGCGAACGAGCTGAAAGCAGATGTGGTGGTCATCGGTTCGCGCAACCCTTCCATTACCACGCACCTGCTGGGCTCTAACGCCTCCAGCGTGATCCGCCACACCCACATACCGGTGATGGTCGTAAGATAAAAAAAGAGGCCACCTTTCGGTGGCCTCTCGCTATTGCAGGTGTAACCTTACTTTCTTCTATTATGCGGTTTTGGTGCGGATCAGATAGTCAAACGAACTCAGCGACGCCTTCGCCCCTTCGCCCGTGGCGATGATGATCTGTTTGTACGGTACGGTAGTACAGTCGCCCGCCGCAAACACGCCTTTCACGCTGGTTTCACATTTCGCATCGATGATGATTTCGCCCATGCGGTTGCGCTCAATCGCACCTTCCAGCCAGGTGGTGTTTGGCAGCAGACCAATCTGCACGAAGATCCCTGACAGCTGAATGCTGTGAACGTCGCCGCTCACGCGGTCGCGGTATTCCAGGCCGGTCACTTTGCTGCCGTCGCCCTTCACTTCCGTGGTTTGCGCATTCAGTACGATGTCGACGTTTTTCAGGCTGCGAACTTTATCCTGCAGAACCTGATCGGCCTTCATCTCTGGAGCGAACTCCAGAAGCGTAACGTGTTCAACAATCCCCGCCAGGTCGATAGCCGCTTCCACGCCGGAGTTACCGCCGCCGATCACCGCCACACGTTTACCTTTAAACAGCGGGCCGTCGCAGTGCGGACAGTAGGTCACGCCTTTGGTACGGTACTGATCTTCGCCCGGGACGTTCATGTTGCGCCATTTCGCGCCAGTGGCAATGATAATGCTGCGCGCTTTCAGCACCGCGCCGGACGCAGTTTCAATCTGGTGTAAACCACCCTCGACCGCTGCCGGAACCAGCTTGCTGGCGCTCTGGCTGTCGATCACGTCCACGTCGTAGTCGCTGACGTGCGCCTTCAGCGCCCCCGCCAGCTTCTGGCCTTCGGTCTTCGGTACGGAGATGTAGTTTTCGATGTCCACGGTATCCAGCACCTGGCCGCCGAAGCGTTCGCCCATCAGGCCGGTACGAATACCTTTACGCGCGGAGTACACCGCCGCCGCCGCACCCGCAGGGCCGGAACCGACGATCAGCACGTCGTAGGCATCGCGTTTGTTCAGCTCTTCCGCCGCACGTTTTTCTGCGCCGGTATCCACTTTGGCAACGATTTCGGTCAGCGTCATGCGGCCCTGGCCGAACTCTTTGCCGTTCATGTAGACCGCCGGAACGCCCATCACGTTGCGATCGGTGATTTCATTCTGGAAGGTACCACCGTCAATCGCCGTGTGCTTAATGCGCGGGTTCAGGACTGACATCAGGTTCAGCGCCTGCACCACGTCCGGGCAGTTGTGGCAGGAGAGCGAGTAATAGGTTTCAAACTCGAAATCACCGTCGATATCGCGGATCTGCTCCAGCAGCGCCTGCGCCTCTTTTGACGGATGACCACCGGTCCACAGCAGCGCCAGCACCAGTGAGGTAAATTCGTGACCCAGAGGAGAACCGGCAAAGCGTGGTCCCTGGTCGGAGCCTGGGTTAGTAATCAGGAAAGAGGGCTTACGGACCGGCAGCGCGTTGTCTTCTTTGAAGGTCACCTTCGGCGACAGTTCGGCGATCTCCGCCAGCAGTTCCTTGATCTCTGCCGATTTGGCGCTGTCGTCAAGCGTAGCAATCAGCTCAACGGGTTTGGTCAGTTTCTCAAGGTAGGCCTTGAGCTGGGTCTTCATATTTGTGTCGAGCATTGTTCTTCCCTCTCTTAAGACGTCATCATGCAAGCTGCCTTAATCGGGCGGCCTGAATGCAACTTGCATCATGGTGCTGGAATGAAATGGGCGCGGGTGCGCCCATTGATTACCGGGTGGCACTTCGTTTACCCGGCCTTGTATTATCCTTCCGTGCAGAAAGAACCGGCCAGTTCTTTCTGCCATGCAGTCCACATGCCGTACCCGGCCTTAGGCCACGAGCCTGTGTTGTAGATCCCTGCAGTGGACTGCACCTTCTCCACAAGTGACAAACCGGACAGTATCATGGACCGGTTTTCCCGGTAATCCGCATTCACAAGGTTGGTTTCACTATGGAACAGGAACTTCACTTTATTGGTATCGATGTCTCCAAAGCTAAGCTGGATGTCGATGTGTTGCGACCTGATGGCCGTCACCGCAGCAAAAAATTTACTAACACACCTAAAGGTCACGAGGAGCTGCTCAGCTGGCTCCGCAGCCATAATGTGGCTCAGGCACATATCTGCATGGAAGCGACCAGCACCTATATGGAAGACGCAGCAGCATCCCTCAGCGATGCCGGTTTCACCGTATCCATCATCAACCCGGCTCTTGGTAAAGCCTTTGCGCAGAGTGAAGGCCTGCGCAGTAAAACCGATGCCGTTGATGCCCGTATGCTGGCAGAGTTCTGCCGGCAGAAGCGTCCGGTAGCCTGGGAGGCACCTCATCCGCTGGAGCGCGCGTTGCGGGCGCTGGTGCTGCGTCACCAGTCCCTGACAGACATGCACACGCAGGAGCTGAACCGTCGTGAGACGGCGCGGGAGGTGCAGATGCCGAGCATCGATGCGCACCTTCTGTGGCTGGAAGCGGAGCTGAAGCGGCTGGAGAAACAGATAAAGGACCTGACGGATGATGACCCGGACCTGAAGCACCGGCGAAAACTGCTGGACAGCATACCGGGTATCGGTGAAAAGACATCCGCGGTGCTGCTGGCGTATGTGGGGCTGAAGGACAGGTTCGGTCAGGCGCGGCAGTTCGCGGCTTTCGCAGGACTGACACCGCGGCAGCATGAATCAGGAAGCAGCGTACACAGGGCAAGCAGGATGAGTAAGGCTGGCCATGTCTCGCTTCGCAGGGCGCTGTATATGCCCGCGATGGTGGCGCTGTACAAAACGGAGTGGGGAAAAGCGTTCAGGACGCGTCTGGAAAAGAACGGCAAGGGAGCGAAGCTGATAATCGGAGCGATGATGCGTAAGCTGGCGCAGGTGGCGTATGGCGTCCTGAAATCAGGACGCCCGTTCGATGCCACATTGCATCAGGAAAATGCTTGCGTGGCATAACAGTATCTACGATACTGTAGGCCTGTGCAAGCGCAGCGCCGCCAGGCTTTACAGACTTAGATCTTACCGACCAGGTCCAGGGATGGAGCCAGCGTCGCTTCGCCTTCTTTCCATTTCGCCGGGCACACTTCGCCTGGGTGAGAAGCCACGTACTGAGCGGCTTTCACTTTACGCAGCAGGTCAGAAGCATCACGGCCGATACCTTCAGCGGTAACTTCGATAGCCTGGATAATGCCCTGCGGGTCAACAACGAAGGTGGCGCGGTCAGCCAGGCCTTCATCTTCACGCATGTTGTCGAAGTTACGGGTCAGGGCGCCAGTCGGGTCGCCGATCATCGCGTATTTGATTTTTGCGATGGTTTCAGAGCTGCTGTGCCATGCTTTGTGGGTGAAGTGGGTATCGGTAGAGACAGAGTAAACGTCTACGCCCAGCTTCTGCAGCTCGTCGTAATGATCTGCCACGTCACCCAGTTCAGTCGGGCAAACGAAGGTAAAGTCAGCCGGATAGAAGAAGAAGACGCTCCAGCGGCCTTCGGTATCTTTCTCGGTAACTTCGATGAACTCACCGTTTTTGAACGCCTGGTTTTTGAAAGGTTTAATTTTGGTATTAATCAAAGACATCTGTACTTCCTCCGTGTTTTCGTTGAGATGTAAGGTAACCAACTTTATTCATCGGGGCTAATGCGTATGCTTTATCAAATCAATCAGCCAAACCTTACAACGTCGACAAGACAACAAGATGAACCTTTTACAGGAAAGCCTGAAAGTAAAAAGGCCGCCTCAACGGGCGGCCCTGATACCTGAATTCCCCGCAGGTACATTCAGTGCCAGCCGTAACTGGCGTTGCGTTGCGCTCTACAACCCTTTATATCAAGGCGGTAACAGCCTTTTGATTACACCACCCGCGCAGGGATTGAGCAATCCATAAGAGAGGTATTCCTGCCTATGGCTGTGATAGGTTGTGTCGAACATCATTCCGGAGCGTTATAAATTTATTTTTATTATAAAACTATCGCAATATATAAATGACAATTGTCATTCTACGTGCTCCCTCTCACTTCTAAGATAAAAATATTTTAATCATCTTTGAAGCGCTATTTCAATAATCTGATAGCGTGATATATTTAGATGAATTTAATTTAAAATTAAGAGAGTTAACCGAAAGGATTGTAAATGGTTAACTTCAAACTATAGTTATCAGTGATGTGATAACCACAGCAAACACAGCATCCTCAGGACGTAACATGGCAAATCTCTACGACCTTAAGAAATTCGACCTCAACCTGTTAGTCATTTTTGAATGCATTTATCAACATCTGAGTATCAGTAAAGCAGCAGAGACGCTGTATATCACGCCCTCTGCCGTCAGCCAGTCACTGCAACGCTTGCGCAATCAGCTCAACGACCCCCTGTTTATCCGTTCTGGTAAAGGGATCACTCCAACCACTGTAGGCGTCAACCTACATCAGCACCTGGAACAGAATCTCAACCAGCTTGAGCAAACCATTAACATTATGCACAGCAGCGGGCTGAAGAAAAATTTTGTCATTTACTGCCCGCAGTTTATGACGCCTAAAATCATGCTTGACCCGATGAAAATCTTAATGGAGAAGCATAACTATCAAATTGAGCTGCATGATGTTTTTCTCGCTCCCGACTCAGCAGAAGACCTTCTGGCGTACCGAAAAGCAGATCTTGTCTTTTCTTTCGCGCCGCTCAATAGCCGCTCGACGGCCTGCAGCCTGTTTTATGATATGCCTTTTACGCTGGTGTGCCGCCAGGATCATCCCCGCCTGGGTTTGCATGCGACGCGTGACGAAATTCTTCAGGAAAAATTCACGGCCTACCTGAGTAATGAACTGAGCGTGAAGAATTATCAGGAGAATACGGAGCAACTGCTTCCCGAACGAAATATCCTTTTCCGCAGCGACTCATTTATCTCCTTACTGTCGATAATTAGCTATTCTGATATTATTGGATTAGTCCCCATGCCAGCCTTTGAACAGTACGGTCCGGCATTAAACCTGCGCAAGATCGAGACCACATTCACCTTGCCGACAATTCCAATTCATATGATGTATAACCGTTCGGCACTGAATAGCTCTGCATTCTCCAGTTTTATTGAAGAAGTCACCTTACCGCGATAATAATGTCCGATTATTATCGCGCAGTAGGATATTCTTTAATACATTCACTGAATTAATGTTATCAAACAATTACATTATACATTTTTATCTATAATCATTGACACACTGAGGGTATGCCCCCTAATTTATGCCGCAACCTGTTAATTATTACTCAGCAGGAGATTGAGATGTCAATTTACAAATACCCATTGGCTCAAAATGTACTTCATGCCACGCAAGAACGAATAGAATGGACTCTGGAAAATTTATCCAGGGTCTGTGTCTCTTTTTCAGGCGGGAAAGATTCCACCGTCATGTTACATTTGACGGCATTACGCGCCCGCAAGATGAAACGCAAAATAGATGTTCTCTTTATTGACTGGGAAGCACAGTTTACTTACACCATAAACCATGTCGAACATATGCGCGTCTTATACAACGATGTCATCGATCATTTCTGGTGGGTCGCGCTTCCCCTTACTACGCAAAATTCCCTGTCGCAATTCCAGCCGGAATGGCAGTGCTGGGAACCCAATACCACGTGGGTGCGGCAACCTCCCGCCGATGCCATCACCGATCCCAGTTTTTTTCCGTTTTACCAGACGGGTATGACCTTCGAGACCTTTGTGCGCAGTTTCTCCGACTGGTTTTCTCACAATCGCCCGGCTGCCGTGATGATTGGTATCCGCGCCGATGAGTCTTACAACCGTTTTCTGGCTATCGCGTCAGCGCGTAAGCAGCGGTTTGCCGATGATAAACCCTGGACAACCGTCGCCCCGGGCGGGCATACCTGGTATATCTATCCTCTCTACGACTGGAAAACAGCCGATATCTGGACCTGGTTCGCCAGATCGGGATGTTGCTATAACCCGCTCTATGATCTGATGTTCCAGGCCGGCGTGCCGCCCCGCTATATGCGTATTTGTGAGCCCTTCGGCCCGGAGCAACGTCAGGGATTATGGCTCTACCACGTTGTTGAGCCCGATCGCTGGGCGGCCATGTGCGAGCGTGTGAGCGGCGTGCGCAGCGGGGGGATTTACGCCGGACACGATAACCATTTTTACGGCCACCGGAAAATCCTGAAACCCGAACACCTCTGCTGGCGAGAATATGCCATGCTGCTTCTCGACAGCATGCCGCAAAATACCGCTGAGCATTACCGCAATAAAATCGCCATTTATCTGCACTGGTATCAGAAGAGAGGCATAGAGGATATTCCCGATACGCAGGACGGTGATATCGGTGCCAAAGACATTCCCTCCTGGCGCCGTATTTGCAAGGTTCTCCTTAACAACGACTACTGGTGCAGAGCGCTATCGTTCAGCCCAAATAAACCCAAACATTATCAGCGCTACAGCGAAAGAGTGAAGGCGAAACGCAAGGAGTGGGGCATTTTATGCGACAAAGACTAATTACCGAGATGGAAACGTACCTTCAGTCACTTTCCGAAGAGGATCGCATTAACGCCATAAATGCTTTTCGGGAAGCGCTCCATAAAAACAGTCCTTTTCGTGAGCAACCGATAGACTGCGTCCTCTGGATCAGACAGGACGCTATTACCGCTAACGACTACAACCCCAATAACGTTGCCCCACCAGAAAAACGTCTGCTCAGTAAGTCGCTGGAACTCGATGGATTCACCCAACCTATCGTTGTGACAGAAACTGAACCGCAACACTATGAAATTGTGGATGGTTTTCATCGCCATGAAATCGGCAAAAATCGGGCGGCGTTGAAGCATCAGCTTAAGGGATACCTCCCCGTCACCTGCCTGCGCCAGAACCGACAGGATAAACATGACCGTATGGCTGCCACTATTCGTCACAACCGGGCGCGGGGTCGACACCAGATTAACGCCATGTCGGAGATCGTTCGCGAGCTTGTGCAGCTTGGCTGGAATGACGAGAGAATAAGCAAGGAGCTGGGAATGGACAGCGATGAAGTCTTGCGCCTTAAGCAAATCAACGGCCTGCTGGAACTATTTGCAGACCGCCGTTACTCAGAAGCCTGGACGGTGAAATAATCAGAGCGTGTTCAGACGTTCTGCCGCCGCCAGCAGCGTCGATTCCTGTTTCGCAAAGCACAGTCGGATCAGCTTATGCGGGAAGGGATCGGCGCAAAACACTGACAGCGGAATGGCGGCTACGCCCACCTCTTTTGTCAACCACTGGCAAAAGCTGACGTCGTCGAGATCGGAAATGGCGCTGTAGTCTGCCAGCAGGAAGTAGGTCCCTTCCGAAGGCAAGATCTCCAGACGGCTTTTACTCAGCGCAGACACAAACAGGTCCCGTCGTTCGCGGTAGAAACGCGGCAGCTCGCGATAGTGCTCGGGTTCCGCGCGCAGCATATCCGCCAGCGCCAGCTGGGCGGGTGTGTTCACGGCAAAGGTCAGGTACTGGTGCACCTTGCGAAGCTCGGTGCTAATGGCGGTCGGGGCGACGCAGTAGCCCACTTTCCAGCCGGTCATATGGTAAGTCTTACCGAATGACGAGACGGCGATAGCACGCTCGCGAAGCTGCTGATGGGCCAACACGCTGGCGTGCCCTTCTTCTGCAAAGCAGATGTGCTCGTAGACTTCATCGCTCAGCACGTAAATTTCGCGTTCCGCAATCGCCTGCCACAGCGCGGCGAAATCGGCTTTCTGCCATACCGTCGCCGACGGATTGTGCGGCGTATTCAGGATCACCAGCCGGGTTTTGTCGCTCAGCAGCGCAGCAAATGCCTGCCAGTCAGGACGAAAATGCGGCGGCTGCAGCGCCACGCGCTTCACCAGGCCGCCGGAGAGTTCAACCGCAGGCGCATAGCTGTCGTAGCTCGGGTCAAAGCAGATGACTTCATCGCCCGCACGCACCAGCGCGGTGATGGCCGCAAACAGCGCTTCGGTCGCCCCTGCCGTCACCGTGATGTCGCTGTTCGCATCGGGCTTAAAGCCATACAGCTCCGCCGTTTTATCCGCAATGGCATCCCGCAGCGCCTGCACGCCCGTCATTGGCGCATACTGGTTTGCCCCCTGCGCCACGTGGTACGCCAGACGCTCCTGCAGATAGGTCGGGCCGTCGAAATCCGGGAACCCCTGCGAAAGATTAATGGCGTTGTGCTGCTGCGCCAGGGCGCTCATCTGCGTAAAGATGGTGGTCCCGAGATTGGGAAGCTTACTCTGCGGAATCAATGCGTTATTGCTCATTGTGTCGTGCCTGCTTGTAATACTTATGTTGCTGCCACTATAACACGATGTTAGTCTTTGGCAATCAAGACGCTTAGACGTCTAAACCATATGAATATTCCTGGCTGCGAGGGTAAAAGGAAATGACAGACAACCTGCAACTCACACATCTGGTCGACGCCTGCCGCTGGATTGGCGCCAAAGGCTGGGCCCCCGCCACCGGCGGCAACATGTCGGTGCGCCAGGACGAACGCCTCTGCTGGCTCAGCGAATCCGGCAAAGACAAAGGCAGCCTGACGACGAAGGATTTTCTACAGGTTGAAATCGCCACCAACCGCGCGCCGTCTGGTCGTAAGCCATCAGCCGAAACAGGGCTACACACCCTCATCTATCGTCTGTTCCCGGAAGCCAATGCCGTCCTGCACGTACATACCGTCAACGCCACGGTGCTGTCGCGTCTGGTGAAAGAAGCCGAGCTCAACATCAGCGGCTTTGAAATGCAAAAATCCCTCTCCGGGCAGACCACGCATCTGGATACGGTGGCTATCCCGGTCTTTGATAACGACCAGGACATCGACGCCCTCGCCTCGCGTATCGCCCATTACACGCAGGAACGCCCGCTTAATTATGGTTTTCTTCTTCGCGGTCATGGCTTAACCTGCTGGGGACGCGATGTGGCCGAGGCCCGCCGTCATCTGGAAGGATTAGAATTCTTATTTGAATGCGAAATGCGTTTACGACAACTGGAGAGAGTATGATTCGCGCAATTGTGACGGATATTGAAGGAACCACCAGCGATATCCGTTTTGTCCATAATGTTTTGTTCCCCTACGCGCGTGAGCGGCTGGCGGCCTTCGTGACCGCGCAGCAGTACGCCGAGCCGATCAAATCCATTCTGGACAACCTGCGTGATGAAATCGGTCACCCGCACGCCAGCGTCAGCGAACTTATCGACGCCCTGTTTGCCTTTATGGATGAAGATCGCAAATCCACGGCGCTCAAAGCCCTGCAGGGGATCATCTGGCATGACGGCTACGTGAACGGCGACTTTACCGGCCACCTCTACCCGGACGTACTGCCTGCGCTGGAAAAGTGGAAAGCGCAAGGGATTGATCTCTATGTTTATTCCTCTGGCTCCGTCGCCGCGCAGAAACTGTTATTTGGCTACAGCGACGAAGGTGATATTACTCATCTGTTCAGCGGCTATTTTGATACCCACATCGGCGCCAAGCGCGAGGTGCAGTCTTATCAAAACATTGCGGCACAAACGGGCATCGCCCCATCGCAGATCCTGTTCCTGTCCGATGTTCATCAGGAGCTGGACGCGGCTGAACAGGCAGGTTTTCGCACCCTGCAGCTGATTCGCGGCGATGATGACGGCGCAAGCCATCACCATCAGGTCCACCAGTTTGACGAGATTAATCCGGAGCAGATCCCTTCATGAGCGCATTGACCATTTATTCCGATAAAGACGCCAGTCAACACCAGTGGCACAGCACCGACGCCGCCGAGATCGCCCAACAGCTCAACGCTAAAGGGGTGCGCTTCGAACGTTGGGCGGCTGACCGTGATTTAGGCCACGATCCCGCGCCTGAAGCCGTGATCGAGGCGTATCAGCATGCGATCGACAAACTGGTGGCGGAGAAAGGCTATCAGAGCTGGGATGTGATCAGCCTGCGCGCCGACAACCCGCAGAAAGAGGCGCTGCGCGCGAAGTTCCTGAACGAGCACACCCACGGCGAAGACGAAGTGCGCTTCTTCGTGGAAGGCACTGGGCTGTTCTGCCTGCACATTGGCGATGAGGTGTATCAGGTGCTGTGTGAGAAAAACGACCTGATTTCCGTGCCTGCGGGCACGCCGCACTGGTTTGATATGGGCTCAGAGCCGAACTTTACGGCGATTCGTATTTTCGATAACCCGGAAGGCTGGGTGGCGCAGTTTACGGGTGATGCGATCGCGGATGCGTATCCAAGGCTGGCATAAACTTTTCTCCCTCTCCCGGTGGGAGAGGGCCGGAGTGAGGGCATCCGCGCACGTTACACCTTCAACCCCTTCACATACGCCACCAGCTGATCCACCACAACCCCCCACCCTTCGTGGAAGCCCATCTGCTCATGCTGCTCGCGGATTTCCTTCGTCGGATGGCGCGCTATCGCCGTGTAGCGGGTTTTGCCCTCGCCCACATCCTCAAGCAGCAGGATCGCCGTCATAAACGGTTTCTCAGCAGGCTTCCAGTCTTCCCCGTAACCGTCGGTAAAGACCAGCTTTTTTCCGGGATCGATTTCAAGAAATACGCCCCGGTTATCCATCCGCTGCCCGTCCACATCAAACACGGTGTTGAACCGCCCGCCCACGCGCAGGTCGAGGTCGCATTCGGTCACTTTATGGGGAGCAGGAATGAAGAAGTTTTTGATGTGCTCTGGCGTGGTCCAGCAGAGCCACAGCAGGTCGCGCGGTGCGTCCACCACGCGCTCCAGTTTTAAGTCTGTTTCAGGATCGAGCGTCACGATGTTGTCCTCTTAAGGGAACCCCTTAAAGGATAGCCGGACTCAGGCGAATTTGCCGCTTGCCACCGCTTCCGGCGTGACCACGCCCGTATCCAGCACCCAGCCGCTAATCAGCGAGGCAGGCGTAACGTCAAACGCCGGGTTATAGACCTGCGCGTTTTCCGGCGCCCACTGCACCGCGCCAAAGCGTCCGGCAACGCCCGTCACCTCGCTGGCGGCGCGTTGTTCAATGGGGATAGCGTCACCGTTCGGGCAGTCCGGATCGAGGGTCGTTTGCGGCGCGGCAACGTAGAACGGAATGCCGTGGAATTTCGCCAGCACCGCCAGAGAATAGGTGCCGATCTTGTTCGCCACGTCGCCGTTAGCGGCAATACGGTCTGCGCCCACCCACACGGCGTCCACTTCCCCTTTCGCCATCAGGCTGGCGGCCATGGAATCAGTAATCAGCTGGTACGGCACGCCCAATTCGCCAAGCTCCCACGCGGTCAATCTACCGCCCTGCAGCAGCGGACGAGTTTCATCCACCCAGACGTTGCTGACATTACCGTCCCGATGCGCGCGGGCAATCACCCCCAATGCGGTGCCAACGCCCGCCGTTGCCAGCCCGCCGGTGTTGCAGTGGGTCAGCAGACGGCTGCCGGGCTTCACCAGCGCGCTGCCGGATTTCGCAATGGCGTCACAGAGTCGTTTGTCTTCGTCAATCAGACGCAGCGCCTCCGCCACCAGCGCCGGAACATACTCTTCCTGCCACAGCGCCAGCTTCATGCGGTCAAGGTTGTTCATCAGGTTCACCGCCGTCGGGCGGGATGCGCGCAGGGTTTCCAGCGCCGCCGCCAGCTCGTCGCGGCTTTTGCCGTTTTCTGCCAGCAGCGCCAGCAGCAGGCTTGCAGAGAGACCAATCAGCGGCGCGCCGCGCACCCGCAGGGCATGAATGTGTCCAACCAGCGCCTCTACGGTCGAGGCATCCAGCCAGCGTTTCTCCTGCGGAAGCGCCTGCTGGTCGAGAATAAAGAGCTGATTATTCGCCACCCGCAGGCTGGTCGTCTGTAATGTCTGCATGTCGTTAATTCCCTGTTGCGTTGTTGTAGCACATTGTGTCAGGAT
Organism: Enterobacter sp. ECC-019; assembly: GCF_043974075.1. NCBI lineage: Bacteria > Pseudomonadati > Pseudomonadota > Gammaproteobacteria > Enterobacterales > Enterobacteriaceae > Enterobacter > Enterobacter sp. ECC-019. The sequence continues at coordinate 1,905,374 of NZ_CP143759.1, read as the reverse complement.
GAAATCCAGATGTATAGACGTCTACATGTCTTTATTAGCAAACCCGTGAGGAACAGGCCATGTCGCAATACCGTACCTTTACCGCTCAGGACGCCGTGGAATATGCCAGGCAGTTCGGTGGCCTTGATGACCCATCATCGCTGGTGGAGGCGCATGAGGTAGGCGACGGCAACCTCAATCTGGTATTTAAAATTTTCGACAGCGCGGGCGTGAGCCGCATCATCGTCAAGCAGGCGCTGCCCTACGTGCGCTGCGTCGGGGAGTCCTGGCCGCTGACGCTGGACCGCGCCCGTCTTGAGGCGCAAACGCTGGTCGAGCACTACCAGCACAGCCCGCAGCACACCGTAAAAATCCACCACTTCGACCCGGAGCTAGCGGTGATGGTGATGGAAGATCTCTCCAGCCATCGCATCTGGCGCGGCGAGCTGATCAACAACATTTACTACCCGCAGGCGGCGCAGCAGCTGGGCGAATACCTCGCGCACGCGCTGTTCCACACCAGCGATTTCTACCTGCACCCGCACGAGAAAAAAGCGCAGGTGGCGAAATTCATCAACCCGGAGATGTGCGAGATCACCGAAGATCTGTTCTTCAACGATCCGTATCAGATCCACGAGCGCAACAGCTACCCGGCCGAGCTGGAAAATGACGTAGCGGCCCTGCGCGACGACGCCCAGCTAAAAATTGCCGTAGCCTCGCTGAAGCACCGTTTCTTTTCTCAGGCTGAAGCCCTTTTGCACGGCGATATTCACAGCGGGTCGATTTTTGTGGCCGACGGCAGCCTGAAGGCCATCGACGCCGAGTTCGGCTATTTCGGGCCGATTGGCTTTGACGTCGGCACCGCCATCGGCAACCTGCTGCTGAACTTCTGCGGCCTGCCGGGACACCTGGGCATTCGCGATGCCGCCGCCGCGCGCGAGCAGCGCCTGACCGATATTCAGGAGCTGTGGAACACCTTCGCGGAACGCTTCCAGGCGCTGGCAAACGAGAAAGCCCGCGACGCCGCGCTCAGCGCACCGGGCTATGCCTCCGCGTTCCTGAAAAAGGTCTGGCATGACGCCATCGGGTTCTGCGGCACCGAGCTCATTCGCCGCAGCGTCGGGCTTTCCCACGTGGCGGATATTGACACCATTCAGGACGAGGCGATGCGCCACGAATGCCTGCGCCACGCGATAACGCTCGGTAAAGCGCTGATTGTCATTGCCGACCGTATCGACAGCGCGGAAGAGCTGGTGGCAAGGGTTCGTCAGTACAGCTGAGTGCTTTTGCCGGGAGGCGGCTTCGCCTTACCCGGCCTACGATCCGCGTGTAGGCCCGGTAAGCAAAGCGCCACCGGGCAAAACTTACCCCAAATACTCAATCACCGACAACCCGCCGTTATAATCCGTGCTGTAGATAATCCCCTGCGCATCCACAAACACGTCGCACGACTGGATCACCTGTGGACGATTCGGCCGTGTGTCCATCATCCGCTCAGGTGCCGCTGGCACCAGCGCGCCGGTTTCAACCGGTCGATACGGATTGGAAATGTCATACGCGCGTACGCCCGCGTTCTGCCAGGTCGCAAAAATCAGCGTCGAGCTGACGAAGCTCCCCGGCCGGTTCTCGTGCAGGTTGTGCGGGCCGAAATGCGCCCCTTTCGCCACGTAGTCGGTTTCATCCGGCTGCGGGAAGGTCGAGATGCTCACCGGGTTCGACGGCTCGCGGATATCAAACAGCCAGATGAGCTTTTCGCCGTCCTCCTGGTTATCCAGCACCGCTTCGTCCAGCACCACCAGCAAATCGCGGTCCGGCAGCGGCAGCGCGGTGTGCGTGCCACCCCCAAACGGCGGGCTCCAGCTGCGGTGGCTAATGAGCTTCGGCCGGGTGCGGTCCTTCACGTCCAGCAGCGTCAGGCCGCCGTCGCGCCAGCTGCCGTACGCGGTATCCCCCGCGATAATCGCGTGGTGCAACGCGTAGCGCTTCCCTTCCGGCCACTCCGGCTTCTCCCCTTCGGCCTGGTTCATCCCCGGCAGCCACCAGCGCCCCGCCACTTCGGGCTTACGCGGGTCTGCCAGATCGATGGTCAGGAAGATGTAGTCGGTAAAGCCGTCGATCAGCGCTGAAACGTAGGCCCAGCGGCCGCCGACGTACCAGATGCGGTGAATGCCGATGCCGCTCAGCGACAGAAAGCCGATTTCGCGTGGCCTGTCCGGCGTGGAGATATCAAAGACGCGCAGCCCGGCGCTCCAGCCTTTGTCCTGCACGTCGCTGACGGTCTCCCCCACCTGGCGGGTGTAGTAGACCTTCTCGTCGGCAAAGCGGGCATCGGCAAACAGATCCCGGGCGTTAATCACCAGCAGCAGGTCGTCATGCGCCTGCAGATGCACGTTCCAGGTGCCGGGCGGCGCGGGCACGTAGCCTGCCGCTTTCGGGTTCTTCGGGTCACGCACGTCGACAATCGAAAAGCCCTGCGACACCATGTGGCCGATATAGGCGTAACCGCGGTGCACCATCAGCTGCACGCCGTCCGGACGGCCGCCCTGGTCGCTGTGGCCAATCAGCCGCATATTGCGGCTGTATTCAGGTTGAGGTAATGCAGACATATTGGAATCCTTTCGCCGGATGGCGGCTGCGCCTTATCCGGCCTACAACACCGTAGGCCCGGTAAGCGAAGCGCCACCGGGCATTATTTTGACCTGGCTTCCAGCGTCGCAAACCACGGGGCGATAAAATCTTCCGTCTGGCCCCAGCCCGGAATGATTTTCCCCAGAGACGCCACGTTCACCGGGCCCGGCTGAGCGGTCAGCAGCGCCTGTGGAATAGCTGCCGCTTTGAAATCGTAGGTCGCAGGCGTCGCTTCCCCGGCAATCTTGTTCGCCACCAGACGCACGTTGGTCGCGCCAATCAGCTTCGGATCCACCGCCACACTCACCTTCCACGGGCTGCCGGACTCGCGCATCAGCTGCAGATCCTGGTTGGAAATGTCGATGCTGTAGAGCTTGATTTCGGTGCGGCCGTTCTCCTTCAGCGCCTTATACGCGCCCTGGCTGAAGGCGTCCCAGGTGCCCCAGATGGCGTCGATTTTGCCTTTCGGGTATTTCGCGAGGATCGCACCCACCTTGTTGGCGGTATCACCCTGCACGTCAGAGGAGACTGCGCCGATGGACTCCAGCTCTTTGATGTCCGGATACTGCTTTTGCAGCACTTTATAGGCCGCCTGACGACGCTCCATCGGCGGGAAGCCCGCCACCCACAGCTTGACGATATTGGCCTTGCCGTTGAAATCTTTCGCCAGCTGGCCGAAGGAGAGGTTGGTCAGGGAGGCATCGTCCTGCTGGGTGACGGTCACGCCCGGGATCTCGCCGTTAACGGCAGTATCAAAGACGGCGACTTTAATCCCGGCATCCACCGCCTTCTTCACCAGCGCGGTGGAGTACGGATCGCGCCCCTGAGAGAGAATAATCCCGTCATATTTCTGGCTGATCGCCTGGTTCACGAAGTCCTGGAATTTGGCGTCATCCCCGTTGCTTAAAAACGTGCTGACCTTAAAGCCGAGCTTTTTACCTTCCTGAATTGCGCCAGCAATAAATTGCGTGGTGTTGTCGTCTGAGCCAAGGTTACGGATCACCGCGATGCGGATCGGGCCGTCATGGTTCGCAATGGCAGCCGGAAGCGGCGCGGGCGTAGCCGCGAAGCCTGGCAGCGCCGTGAGCAACCCAAGTGCCACCAAAGAGAGTGCAATCTTTTTCATTTTTTATCCCGTTGTGTTGTCAGCGTTTTTGTATGTAAGTAATCGCCAGTGCCACCGCGAGCACCAGCCCTTTTATAATGTCCATGGCGTAATACGGCACCGAGAGCATCACCAGCCCGTTCGACAGCACGCCAAGAATAACCGCCCCGACCAGCGTCCCCAGCGCGTTTGGCTTGCCGGACCCGGCCAGCGAGAAGCCAATCCAGGCCGCCGCCACCGCGTCCATCAGGTATCCGCCGCCCGCATTCACCTGCGACGAACCGATGCGCGACGCCAGCAAAATCCCGCCCAGGCCCGCCAGCAGCGAGGCGATTACGTAGGCCGCCACCTTGTAGCGCGTGGTGCGAATGCCGGAGAGACGCGCGGCTTCGGGGTTGCCGCCGATGGCGTACATCCGGCGTCCGTGAGTGGTCAAAGACAACCCCAGCTGCGCCAGCACGGTCACCACCAGCATGACGATCACAATGGTCGGCACCTGCCCCAGCAGGCTGAACGCCGCCGGAATGGTCCCTTCCGCCATGTCGCCGCTCGGCAGCACCATGTTCTCGGTAATCGACCCGCCGTAGCTGTAGGTCATCGCCACGCCCTGGATCACAAACAGGCTGGCAAGGGTCGCGAGCATGTCCGGAATACGCAGGATGACGATCAGAAAGGCGTTAAACAGCCCCACCAGCGTGCAGAGTGCAAGGGTGATCAGAATCGACTCGGTGGTACCAAAGCCGTGCCAGACGAAAAGGGAAATCACCAGCGCGTTCGCCAGCGAGGCGGTGGACCCGACAGAGAGATCGAACCCGCCGATGGTCAATGAAATCGACACGCCAATGGCAATCACCGTCACGATGGCAATCGAGCGCAGAATATTGATGATGTTGTTCGGATCGAGGAAGCTGTCCGACGCCAGGCCAAAGACGGCCACCAGCGCGACGACGGTCAACAGCATGCCCCACTTGTAGAGAAAATCGAAAATCTGCTGACGGCCAGACGCCGCCGCGTTCACTGAAAGGGCCTTGCTCACGACGCCGTTCCTCCGGTTGAATAATAAAGTAGTGTCTCTTCTCGGGCCTCGGCCCCGGCGATTTCCGCCACGATGCGCCCGTCCCACAGCACGCAGATGCGGTCGCACAGCCCGACCAGCTCGGCAAACTCGCCCGAGGCGTAAATAACCCCTTTGCCCTCGCGCGCCAGGCCGTCGATCAGCTGAAACAGGTCGGTTTTGGCCTTCACGTCCACGCCTTTGGTCGGCTCGTCGAATATCAGCACGCGGGCGTCATTGCGCAGCCATTTACCGATGGCGACCTTCTGCTGGTTGCCGCCAGATAAGCGGCGCAGCACCTGCCCCGGCCCACGGGCGCGCACGCCGACGCGGGCAATCACCTCTTCCGCCCAGCGCCACGCCTGACGATGGCCAAACAGGCTCCAGCGCGAAAAGCTGTTATCGGCGCACACGGCAAGGTTCATGCTCACCGGCTCGTCGATAAAAATGCCCTCTTTCCGCCGCTCCTCCGGCACCAGCGCCAGACCGCGCAGCACGGAGTCGGCCGGGTCGCGCGGCTGCCAGGATTGATGATTCAGCTCACCGCGCGCCACGCGGCTTTTGGTGGCGCCAAACAGCGCCTTGCAGAGTTCGGTTTTCCCAGCGCCCGCCAGCCCGGCAATTCCGAGGATTTCGCCTTTGCGCAGGTGCAGGGAGATATCTTTCAGCAGCGCGTCGTCGTGAAGCCCCTCAACACGCAGCAGCGTTTCGTCGCCGTGCGGCGGCCGCGCGGGCGGATAGATATCGCTCAGCACGTGTCCGAGCATCTTCTCGACGATCGCTTCGCCGCTAAGATCGGCCATCGGGCCGGACTCGATCAGCTTGCCGTCGCGCAGCACCGTTAAGGTGTCGCAAATGGCCTTCAGCTCGTGAATACGGTGGGAGATAAACACCACGCCGATGCCCTGCTGCTTTAAACGTCTCACCACCGCAAAAAGACGCTCGCTCTCGTGCGCATCCAGCGGCGCGGTGGGTTCATCAAGAATCAAAAAACGGCAGTGGTGGGACAAGGCGCGTGCCAGCAAAATCTGCTGCTTTTCGGCCAGCGAACAGCTGTCGATGGAACGGCGAACGTCCAGCGTAACGTCAAGCTGCGCCAGCGCCTGTCTCGCCTGCTGGCGGGTCGCGCGCCAGTTGAAGCGATGCCCCGGCTGCGCCAGCTGGTCGAGCATGATGTTTTCGGCAATGCTTAACCCCGGGATCAGCGCCACGTCCACCTCCTGCTGTACGAGGTGGATCCCCAGCCGTTTGGCGTCAAGCGGTTCGCGGATCGTCACCGGCTGGTTGTTAATGCTGATCTCGCCCTCATAGTGGTCGTGCGTGCCGCACAGCACCGCCATCAGGGTCGATTTCCCCGCGCCGTTGGCACCGGTCAGCGCATGCACGGATCCGCCGGTTAAGGTGAAATTCACGCGCGACAGCGCCTGAAAGCCGGAAAAGGCCAGGCTGATACCGCGCATCTCAAGGCGACTGGAAACCATCCGCGTAAATCCTTCATTACTCTTCTGATTTATCGAATTTTTCACAGCTCCGGTTGACTGACAACGACGGAAAAGGCATAACTTAAAGCGAAATATTATTAGCCATCCGGATGTCCAGACATAACATCGGGTTAGCGCTTGCTAAAAAAGGACAACACCATGAGCAACACCGATATCCGCGTCGTGCCTGGCCCGGCGAACTACTTCTCTCACCCCGGAAGCCTTGCGCAGCTGGATAATTTCTTTACCCCGGAACAGCTTTCCCGCGCGGTGTGGATCTACGGCGAGCGTGCTATCGAAGGCGCGCGCCCTTTCCTGCCGGAGAGCTTTAACGCGCCGGGGGCGAAGCACCTGCTGTTTAAGGGCCACTGCAGCGAGCGCGACGTCAGCCATCTGGTAAATGAATCCGGCAGCGATGCCAGCGTGGTGATTGGCGTCGGCGGCGGTGCGGTGATGGATACGGTGAAAGCCGTGGCGCGTCGTTTAGGGGTGCCGTTCGTGGGTATCCCCACCATTGCCGCCACCTGCGCGGCGTGGACCCCGCTCTCCGTCTGGTACAACGATGCCGGTCAGGCGCTACATTTTGAGATCTTCGACGACGCTAACTTCCTGGTGCTGGTGGAGCCGCAGATCGTCCTTAACGCCCCGGCGGAATATCTGCTGGCGGGCATCGGCGATACGCTGGCGAAGTGGTACGAAGCCGTGGTGTTGGCACCTGAGCCGGAGAACCTGCCGCTGACCGTGCGGCTGGGCATCAACGGCGCGCTGGCGATCCGCGACGTGCTGCTGGAACGCAGCGAAGAGGCGCTTGCCGACCAGCAGCGCGGTGACCAGACGCAGGCGTTCCGGGACGTGGTAGATGCGATTATCGCCGGTGGCGGGATGGTCGGCGGCCTGGGTGAACGCTATACGCGCGTTGCGGCGGCGCATGCGGTACACAACGGCTTAACCGTGCTGCCGCAGACGGAAAAATACCTGCACGGCACCAAGGTAGCCTACGGCATTCTGGTGCAGAGCGCCCTGCTCGGCCAGGACGACGTGCTGGCGCAGCTGGTGACGGCGTACCAGCGTTTTAACCTGCCGACCACGCTTCGCGAGCTGGACGTCGATATCAATAACCGGGAAGCGCTGGATAAGGTCATTGCCCACACCCTGCGCCCGGTGGAGTCGATTCACTATCTGCCGGTTGCGCTAACGCCTGACGTTCTGCGCGCCGCGTTTGAGAAAGTGGAATCCTTCAGCCGTTAATCGCGTCGACAGGCTATACCTAATGATGATTCTTACCACTCTCGTAACGAGGTCATCATGCAGATCGATTTAACAGGTAAAAAGGCGCTGGTTACCGGCGCCAGCCGCGGGTTGGGTCGGGCAATTGCACTCTCGCTGGCGCGCGCCGGTGCGGATGTGATTATTACATATGAAAAATCGGCCGATAAAGCCCAGGCGGTCGCCGATGAGATTAAGGCGCTGGGACGACACAGCGAAGCCGTGCAGGCGGACAGCGCCAGCGCGCAGGCGATTCAGGATGCCGTCACCCATGCGGCGCGTTCCCTTGGCGGGCTGGACATTCTGGTCAACAACGCCGGGATCGCGCGCGGCGGCCCGCTGGAGTCCATGACGCTGGCGGACATTGACGCCCTTATCAACGTCAACATCCGCGGCGTGGTGATCGCCATTCAGGAAGCGCTGGTGCATATGTCCGACGGCGGGCGCATCATCAACATCGGCAGCTGTCTGGCAAACCGCGTGGCGCAGCCGGGGATCGCGGTTTACTCGATGACCAAATCGGCCCTTAACTCCCTCACCCGAGGGCTGGCCCGTGATTTAGGGCCGCGCGGCATTACCGTTAACCTGGTCCATCCCGGACCGACCAACAGCGATATGAACCCGGAAGACGGCGAACAGGCTGACTCTCAGCGTCAGCTTATTGCCCTGGGCCATTACGGCCAGCCGGAAGACGTCGCGGCGGCGGTCACGTTTCTTGCCAGCCCGCTTGCCGGGCAAATCTCCGGAACCGGTCTGGACGTGGACGGCGGTTTGAACGCCTGATCGCATATTTCCTGCAAGCCTCTGTCGCCCGACAGAGGCCTTATCGAGCGCCCTCGACGGTTCACGTTTTGTCGCTTTCTCCCGTTTTTTCTCCGCTCTACATTACCCCATAAGAAATTCGGAATTTATCTAATAGTCTTATTATTTCCTTATATTTTGTGTGGGCGTACAGTGGAGGTACGGATGAAGATTGTCTGGTCGAATGGTGCAAAGAAGGCGTTTTCAAAGATTGACGAGCGGTATCAGCGTCGTATTGAGGTAAAGCTTGCTGAGCTGGATGACCGCTCGGCTCCCCGGCCCGATATCAAAAAAATATCGGCGACAGAAGATCATTTCCGGCTACGCATTGGCGATTACCGCATCATCTATACGCTTCGGGACGATCCCGATGACCATTGTTATGTTTTCGCCGTCAAGCGCAGAACTTCAACGACTTACCTGCATGAGGAGAGTGCCAACTATGGCTGTACAGCTAATCAAGGACGATAACGGGAAAACGCAGTATGTCGTTATTCCCTATCACGAATATTTTCGTATGCTCTTACAGATGGCAGAAATTGACGACGAAACCGACGACGATCTGGAGGATATTGAAGTTGAACACGATAGCCTGGATGACGTTGAATTGCCGGGAGAAGTATGCAGCATCATGACCTGGCAGAACGTCAGCCTGCAGGCCGCGTGGCGTATCCTGCGCGGCATGTCCCAGCAGGAGGTGGCGGAAAAACTCGGCATAACCCAGTCCGCCGTGTCACAGCTTGAGGCCCTGGACTCCCGTCCGCAAAAACGCACCCGTGAAAAGCTGGCGGCAATTTATGGCTGCAAGCAGGAACAGATCAGCCTCTATTTACCGAAAGAGGGTTAACAGCACTTCGCCCCGCCCTTGCCGCCGTAGCGGGCGTCCTGACGGTCGCGGAAAAATTCTTCGTAGGTCATGGGCGTCTGGTCCGGATGGTTGACGCGCATATGCTCGACGTAGTTGTCGTAGTCCGGCACGCCAATCATCATTTTGGCGGCCTGGCCCAGGTACTTACCTGCTTTGGAAAGGGTGTCGAACATAATTCTGGTCTCACAGGAAATGTAGGCCGGGTAAGCGCTAGCGCCACCCGGCACACAGGTTAATGCGCCCCTTTGGCCTGGGTGACAATTTCTTCCAGGTTTTCAGGCATCGGCTCGTACGGCGTCTCTTTCGCCGTTGGCTTATCGTTTTTCAACGCCGCCAGCGCGGTCTTGAGAGAATACAACGCCAGCACCACGACCACCACCATAAAGAAGATAGTCAGCCCGGCATCCAGACGGTTGTTAAACACCAGCTGCGACAGCTGGGACTCGGTGTACTGCGCCGGGATCTTGCCGCTGTCGATCATGGCCTGGAACTTGTTGGCGATTGCCAGGAAGCCCACCTTGTTGTCCGGGCTGAAGGCTTTCTGCCAGCCCGCCGTCAGGGTACAAATCAGCAGCCAGGCGGTTGGCACTAATGCCACCCAGGCGTAACGCTGGCGCTTCATCTTGAACAGCACCACCGCGCAGAGCATCAGCGCCATGCCCGCCAGCATCTGGTTGGCGATACCGAACAGCGGCCACAGGGTGTTAATCCCGCCCAGCGGATCGACCACGCCCTGATGCAGGAAGTAGCCCCACGCCAGCACGCACAGCGCCGTTGCCAGCAGGTTCGCCGGGAGCGAATCGGTACGCTTCAGGTTCGGGGAGATCACGCCAAGCAAATCCTGGAGCATAAAGCGCGCCGCACGGGTTCCCGCATCCACCGCCGTCAGGATAAACAGCGCCTCGAACAGGATGGCGAAGTGATACCAGAACGACACGTCCATCAGCCCGCCCAGCGCGCCGTGAAGAATGTAGGCCATCCCCACTGCCAGCGTCGGCGCCCCGCCCGCACGGGAGATAATCGACTGCTCGCCCACTTCACTGGCGATGCTCGTCAACGTATCAGGGGTAATCGCAAAGCCCCAGCCGCTCACCACCTGTGCAGCAGATGCCACCACGTCAACGGTTCCGGCAGGCGCCAGCACCGCCATCGGGCTGTTCATCGCGAAGTACACGCCCGGGTCGATGATACAGGCCGAGACCAGCGCCATGATGGCGACAAAAGACTCCATCAGCATGCCGCCGTAGCCAATCAGGCAGGCCTGATTTTCATTCGCCAGCATCTTCGGCGTAGTGCCAGAGGCAATCAGCGCGTGGAAGCCAGACACCGCGCCGCAGGCGATGGTGATAAACAGGAACGGGAACAGGTTACCGGTCCAGACCGGGCCGGTGCCGTCGATGAACTTGGTTAACGCAGGCATGGTCAGGGTCGGGCGCATAATCAGAATGCCGATCGCCAGCCCGATGATGGTACCGATTTTCAGGAAGGTGGAGAGGTAGTCGCGCGGGGCCAGCAGCAGCCACACCGGCAGCACCGCCGCCACAAAGCCGTAGCCCACCAGCATCCAGGTCAACTGAACGCCGGTAAAGTCGAAGAGCGGCGCCCAGGTCGGGCTTTCCGCCACCCAGCCGCCGGAGATAATGGCGAACACCAGGAATACCAGACCAATCACCGACACTTCACCAATGCGCCCCGGGCGCAGATAGCGAATGTAGACCCCCATAAACAGCGCCAGCGGAATGGTGAAGGCAACGGTATAGGTTCCCCACGGACTATGGGTCAGCGCTTTCACCACGATCATCGCCAGCACCGCAAGGATGATCACCATGATCATAAAGGTCGCCACCAGCGCAATCACCCCGGCGGTTGCCCCCATCTCCTCTTTGACCAGCTCACCCAGCGAACGCCCGTCGCGGCGGGTAGAGACGAACAGCACCATAAAGTCCTGCACCGCGCCCGCCAGCACCACGCCCGCGAGGATCCAGATCATCCCCGGCAGATAGCCCATCTGCGCCGCCAGCACCGGCCCCACCAGCGGGCCCGCCCCGGCAATCGCCGCAAAATGGTGACCGAACAGCACTTTTTTGTCGGTCGGCACATAGTCCAGCCCGTCGTTATGGCGGACGGCAGGCGTCATGCGCGTGGCATCAACCCCTAAGACGTTCTTCGCGATATAGCGGCCATAAAAACGGTATGCGATCAGATAAATGCAGACGGAGGCGACAACAATCCACAGCGCATTGATCTGTTCCCCCCGGTTGAGGGCGATATAGCCCAGGGCAAAGGCTCCCACAACGGAGAGCCCTGCCCATGTAAGGTATTTCCCTGAGTTGTTCATCGTGGTTATCCGTTGTTGTGAAACAGTGAGATGTTACATTTTGTTTCTAGAACAACGACGAAAATTTAACAACTATGAAACGCAATAATGCGTGGTCAAACCAGAGATTTACACCACATTGTTAAGCCGATCACTTTCAGCAGAATCACTTAGCCCAACACCATCGTACTCAACCGGCAGGTGCAGCACCGCCGCCCCTGCTCGTCGAATACCACAATCTCCCAGCTCTGGCTGGACCGCCCCAGATGCAGCGGCTGGCACACCCCGCGCACCTTTCCGTGAGAGACCGCGCGGTGGTGCGTGGCGTTCAGCTCCGTGCCCACCACGCTCTGCCCGTCGCGGGTCATCAGAAAACCGGCCATTGAGCCCAGCGTTTCCGCCAGCGCCGCGGAGGCCCCACCGTGCAGCAGGCCAAACGGCTGGTGGGTACGCGCATCCACCGGCATCTCCGCTTCCAGCGTGTCGTCCCCGATGCGGGTATAGACGATGCCGAGATGCGCCACCAGGGTGTTCAGGCTGGTCGCGTTCAGCTCCTCGAGCGGTACATGACGTTTCCAGATCATCTACGCCCCCAGCGTGGAGCCGCCGTCCACCACGATATCCTGCAGGGTGATATGGCTGGCGGCATCGGAGGCGAGGAACAGCACCGTACTGGCAATCTCCTGCGGGCGGGCGATTTTGCCGAGCGGAATGCCGAGCTTAAACTGCTCGCCAAAGCCGCGAATACGCTGCTGCTCCGCATCGTCGCTTTTCCACAGGGTGCGCTGCATGTCGGTATCCGTTGAGCCGGGTGACACCAGATTACAGCGCACGCCGCTGCCTGCCAGCTCCAGCCCGACGGTCAATGCCAGGCTTTTCAGCGCCGCTTTCGACGCGCCGTAGGCGCTCATGCCGATGCGCGGCGTGTGTGCCGCATCTGACGCTACCGTCACAATCGCGCCGCCCTGCTGACGACGGAACTGGCCCATCGTCTGCTGGAACAGGTTGAACGCGCCGCCGACGTTGACCGCGAAGGTCTGCTGCCAGTCCTCCAGCGAGAGCTGGTCCGTCGCCCCCATGCGCAGAATACCCGCCGCGTTGACCAGCACGTCCAGACGCTCAAGGCTATTAAGCAAACGGCCACACACCTCGCTGACCTGCGCATCATCCGCCACGTCCAGCGTTTCAGTGGTAAACGGATAATCACCCAGCGGAAACGCCAGATCGAAGCCGGTCACCTGCGCGCCCGCCTCAGCGAACGCCAGCGCCGTCGCATAGCCAATGCCTTTACCCGCCCCCGTCACCCAGACGGTTTTACCGGTGAAATCAAATCCCATTACTTCACCTCGCGGGAGAGCAGCGCCCACCAGGCGTCGATTGTTGGATTTTTTGCCAGCATCACGAAGTCGATATCGCCATGCACTTTTCGCCAGCGGGCGGCCAGGGCCATCATGCGCACCGAGTCCAGACCGTAGTCGATCAGGTTTTCGCCATCCATCGGCTCGTCGGACTCGTCCAGCAGCGGCAGGATCAGCTCGCGCAGCGCCACCTTTGAGGCAGGAACGGACGGCAGCAGCTCGTCGGTCATCACCACGCGGCCAGAGCGCCCGGCCACGTAGTTAAGGGACATCAGGTGCTCGTCGCGGGTGAAATCCGCCAGCGCGTCGGCAATAAAGAACGGTTTAATGTCGCGCATAAAGGCATCGGTGGCGGTGGTCATGCAGCCGATGTGGGCATACACGCCGGTAATCAGCAGCTGGTTGCGACCCGTCTCTTTCAGCATCTGCTCCAGCGGCGAGCGGTGAAACGCGCTGTAGCGCCACTTCACCAGCACGGTGTCCGCTTCGTCCGGCGTCAGCTGAGCGACGATACGCTGCTGCTCCGGCGATCGGGTCAGGCCCGGCCCCCACATGTCGTTGAGCAGGGCGCGGTCTTCGTCGCTCTGTTCTTTCGGCTGGGCGGTGTAGTAAACCGGAATGTTATGTTCTTTGCAGTACGCGCGCAGTCTGGCGATGTTCGCCACCACCTGCTGCATCATCGCGCTATTTTCGCCCCAGAAGTTCAGGAAGTATTCCTGCATATCGTGGATCAACAGCGCGGCACGTTCAGGCTCAAATGCCCAGTTCACTTTATTAGTCGGCAGCTCTGCGGCGGTCGGCAGCGCGTAAGCGGTTAATTTTGGAATGGTCATACTCTGTTCCTCAGCCCCGGGCGCGTTCAGCAAGCCACAGGCGCAACTGTTTCTTATCGACTTTGCCGACCGGCGTCAGCGGGAGCGCATCCACGCTCTCCACGCGGTCCGGCAGCTTGAATTCGGCAACGCCCTGCTCGCGCAGGAAGCGACGCACCTCGACCGCACGCAGGGGCTGTTTCACCACCAGATACGCGCAGCTTTTTTCGCCCAGCAGGCTGTCCTCCATGCTCACCAGCGCGGCGTGGATCACCGCCTCGTGGCGCAGCAGCAGGTTCTCGATCTCCTCGGCGGCGATCTTCTCGCCGCCGCGGTTGATCTGATCCTTCTCGCGCCCCTGCACGGTGATGTAGCCCTGCTCGTCAATGGCAATTAGGTCGCCAGAGCAGTAAAAGCCGTCGGCGTCAAAGGCGCTGGCGTTGTGTTCCGGGCTGTTGAAATAGCCGCGGAAGGTATAGGGTCCGCGCGTCATCAGACGCCCGACCTCTCCGCGCGGCAGCGGGTTGCCGTGCTCGTCCGCCACCCACACCTCGTCGTCCGGGCACATCGGGCGGCCCTGGGTGTTGATGATGCGCTCCGGCGCGTCGTCGAGCGCGGTGTAGTTCACCAGCCCTTCCGCCATGCCGAACACCTGCTGAAGCTGGCAGCCGATTTCCACCGGAATGCGCGCCGCGAGCGTGGCGGAGAGGCGTGCGCCCCCCACCTGTAGCAGCTTGAGGGAAGTGAGCTGCGCGCTCCCCGCGCCGTCGGCAATCGCCTGCAGCCACAGGCTGACCGCCGGGGGGACCAGCGAGGTAACGTTGATCTGATGCCGTTCAATCAGCGGGAAGCAGAGCGTGGCGCTCGGATCGTTCGCCAGCACCACGCAGCCGCCCGCGGTGAAAACGCCTAACGATCCCGGCGAGCTCATGGCGTAGTTATGCGCCGCGGGCAGCGCGTTCAGGTAACGCGTTTCAGCGGTAATGCCGCAAATTTCGTTGCTGCGGCGAATGCTGTAGTCGTAATCATTATGCGTGCGCGGGATCAGCTTCGGCGTGCCGGTGCTGCCGCCGGAAAGCTGGAAGAAGGCCACCTCGTCGGCGGGCGTCGGGTTCGGGATGAAGTTGTCCGCCGGACGCGCAATCGCAGCTTCCAGGGCGTGGTCAGCCTTATCGCCGCGCAGGAGTACGACGCGTGCCGAGCGGTGCGCATCCACAAAGGCGTTGAGAAAGTCATCGCCCGCAAACAGCGCGTGGTCGCGATCGGCAATCAGCACGGCGGGTTTGATCTGCTCCGCGTAAGCGTTCAGCTCGCTGCGCTGATGGCTAAAGAGCGCGTTGACCGGCGCGACGCCGATTTGCAGCAGCGCGAAGAAGGTGATGTAGAACTCGGCCACGTTGCCGAGCTGCACCAGCGCGGTCTCGCCGCGGCGCAGCCCCTGCGCCTGAAGGGCGGACGCGAGGTTGTTCACCGCCTGATTAAACGCGCGGTAGGTGATGTGCCGCTCGCCGTCGATTATCGCCACGGCATCGCTGTCCGCGCGATCCGTCAGGATGTGGGTCAGCGGCAGATCCTGCCAGTAGCCTTTTTCACGGTAGCGGCGGGCAAACGCCTCAGGCCAGCGGGTAAAAGGGATGGTCATGAGTCTTCCTTAGTGCAAACCAAACACGTTGAGCATGGTGGAGAGCTTCACGCCCGTTTCGCGCCACTCGCCCACCGGCGAGGAGGCGGGCACAATGCCCGCACCGGCAAACAGGCGAACGGTATTTTTATGCAGACGCGCACAGCGGATGGTCACCACCCACTCGCCGTTGCCTTCGCTGTCGCACCAACCGACGATGCCGCCGAACAGCTCGCGGTCGAACGGCTCCAGCTCGGCAATCAGATCTTTTGCCGCCTGATGCGGGAAACCGCTCAGTGCCGGCGTCGGGTGCAGCAGGCAGGCCAGCGTCAGGGCGTTTTCGTTTTCACGCGCCTCGCCTTCTACCGGCGTCGCCAGATGCCACAGCGTCGGGGTGGTGATCAGCTGCGGAGAAGACGGCATGCTGAGGTGATGACTGCGCGGTTCCAGAATCGTTTTCATCGCCTGGGTCACCAGGTCGTGCTCGTGACGGTCCTTTTCGGAGGCCAGCAGCTTATTGCCCGCTTCGCGATCTAATACGTCGTCCGGCTGACGACGCGCCGAGCCTGCCAGCGGCAGCGAGCTAAAGTGCGCGCCCTCTTTGCGCAGCAGCAGCTCCGGGCTTGCGCCCAGCAGCACGCCGCCGTCTTCCAGCGGCACGTGGAAGTTAAAGCTCGCCGGGTTCTGAGCGATCAGGCGCTCCATCAGCGCACCGCTATCCATGTTTTTGTCGGTCGCAATGTCAATCAGGCGCGACAGCACGACCTTGTTCACCTGCGGCGTGGCGGTCAGCGACGCGGCGCGGGCGACCATCTCTTCGAACACGGGCTGCGGGGGGATCTCGGTACGTTTTTCGATATTCAGTGACTGCGCACGGGAGAAATAGCGTGAAGACTGCTGACGCGCCGGGCGAGAAAACGTCTGCCAGCGTTCGGGAATAAAGAGCGACGACGGCTTGCGGGTATCGAACGGGATAGCCCCTACCATCACCGGGTGAGCAATACCGCTGGCTTTAGCATTCCGGAAGGCCTGAGCTAATTTCTGCTGGAAGTGCCCCGCCGGATCGTCGCCGCCGACGGCGGGTTCATTGAAGCGGGCAAAGCAGCCGGACGTGGTAAAGCTGCGGTAAGGCGACATAAAGAAAAAGCTGTCTGATTGCAGCGTGGTTGCGGTGTGCTGAACTTCCTCAGCCAGGGACGTATCCATATCATCCTCCTCAAAATGATAAAAGAAGCAATAATGATTATCATTTATATTTTCGTCGGCTAACCTAATCCCACATCGCTTCGCTGTCAACCGTCGGGCAAATAACTTGTGCGACAAAAGCTTGCATCCCTTCGCGGTAGCCATGAAAATGAGAAGCATTATCTTCAACGAAAACAGGATGTCGCGCTGTGAAATTCCCTGCCCTATTCCGTAATACCCTGCTTTTACCTGGACTTTTTGTTTTAGGACTTGCCTCAGCCGCTGCCGCCGAGTGGCCGCGTCAGGTGACCGACAGCCGCGGCGCTCACACGCTTGAGAGCAAGCCGACGCGCATTGTCTCCACCAGCGTGACCTTAACCGGCTCCCTGCTGGCGATTGACGCCCCGGTCGTCGCCAGCGGCGCCACCACGCCGAACAACCGCGTGGCGGATAAGCAGGGTTTTCTGCGCCAGTGGGGGGATATCGCTAAACAGCGCAAGGTCGCGCGGCTGTACATCGGCGAGCCGAGCGCCGAAGCGGTTGCCGCCCAGATGCCGGACCTGATTTTGATCAGCGCCACCGGCGGGGATTCCGCGCTGGCGCTGTACGATCAGCTCTCCGCCATCGCGCCAACGCTTATCATCAACTACGACGATAAGAGCTGGCAGGCGCTGCTGACCCAGCTGGGTACCATCACCGGTCAGGAAAAACAGGCCGCAGAGCGCATTGCCGCCTTTGATAAACAGCTCGCGCAGGTGAAAGAGCAGATGAAGTTGCCGCCGCAGCCGGTGAACGCCATCGTCTACACCGCCGCCGCGCACAGCGCCAACCTGTGGACTGCGGAATCCGCGCAGGGCAAGCTGCTGCACCAGCTGGGCTTTACGCTGGCGGAGCTGCCCGCCGGGCTGCAGACCTCCAAAAGCCAGGGCAAACGCCACGACATTATTCAGTTGGGTGGGGAAAGCCTGGCGACGGGGCTGAACGGCGAAGGGCTGTTTGTGTTTGCCGGCGACCAGAAAGACGTGGATGCGATTTACGCCAACCCGCTGCTGGCGCATCTGCCTTCAGTGAAGAACAAGCGCGTCTGGGCGCTGGGAACGGAGACGTTCCGTCTGGATTATTACAGCGCGATGTTGGTGTTGCAGCGTTTAAATTCAATTTTTAAATAAGTGGCACGTTCCCCGTAGGCCCGGTAAGCGCAGCGCCACCGGGCGTTTTGTCGGGTGGCGGCTACGCCTTACCCGACCTACAAGGTCAAGACGCTCTCCTGCCTGAATCGGCGCAATTCTGCCAATACCGCCAACAAAATCACGCCCACCATCGCTAACGCAAACCCGCTGCTGCTCGCCGAGGCCACCGGGGTCATTATCGCCCCCAGCCCGCCGAGGATCGCCGCGCCAATCGCATCCCCCGTGACGTTCTGCGCGGTCCACAGGCCGTTGATGCGCCCGAGCATCCCTTCCGGGGTCTGGGTCTGGATCAGCGTGTACTGCAAAAGCGAGCTGATCGCGCTCAGCCAGCCGAAAATCACCAGGCACAGCACCCCGAGCGCCCACATCGGCATCAGGCTGAAGAACCCAATGGCGACAAACGAGGCCAGCGTGGCAAGCAGCATAATCAGCCCCGGACGCGCGCTCTGCGCCAGGTTGCCGCTGGTCAGCGCCCCGCACGCCGCGCCGAGCGGAATGGCGGCGTAGAGAATGCCAATCTCCGAGGCGCTCATCTGCCACTCTCCCGCTAATGCCGGGTACAGCACGCGCACGGCGCTCGCCATGGTCAGCAGGCCGCCGAGCAGTGCAATGCCGCCAATCAGCGGGTTGCTGAACAGAAAACGAATGGCCGCCATCAACGATTTCAGCGGATGTTCGCGCGGCTGCGGCGGAGGCGGCAGCAGCGGCAGGCGCAGCAGGGTCAGCGTGGTAATGAAGGTTCCCGCCGCCGCCAGTCCGTAGTTCCACGCCACGTTGCCGGTCGCCAGCAGCAGGCCGCCCACCATCGGCGAAATCACCGAGCCGAGGCGCACGGTGAGCATGGTGATCGCCCCCGCCTGCATCAGGTTCTCGCGCCCGACCAGCGCGGGCGTTGCCGCCAGCAGCGCCGTCACGCCCAGCGAGGCGAAGAAACCGTCCCACAGCCCCAGGGCATAAATCGCAATCAGCGACGGCTCCGGCAGCATCGCGTTCAGACACAGCCCGATAAACCCCACGCCGCAGGTGCCGCGCGCCAGCAGGATCAGCTTTTTACGCTCGTAGCGGTCCGCCAGCACGCCGCCGACCATCAGGCCGATAAACATCGCCCCGCCGGTTAAGGTGACGGATAACCCCACCAGCCAGCTGGAGTGCGTCATGATCTGGATCTGTACCGGCACGGCCACGCCGAGCAGCCCGAGGGACAAAATGGAGATAAAGCGAGCGATAAAAACGGCGCGATACGCCGGGTGCGTTTTCAGCAGGCTGAGATTGAGCAGCCAGGATTTTTGATTCATGACAAAGCCTTGAGTCTATTTCTACCCTTTCCATGGGCGCACATGCTAACATAGCCAAATAAGATAGATAACGATAATCACTATCATTATCAAATCATGGATGTTGCTATGTCGTTTTCCTCTTCTGCGGTGCGCGCCGTTGCCGTGCCCGTTTTACTGCTGCTCCTGAGCCTTGCGGTTGCACTCAGCCTGCTGGTCGGCGCGAAGCCGCTGCCCGCGTCCGTTATCGTTGATGCGCTCTCCGGCACCTGCCAGAGCGCTGACTGCATTATCGTGCTCGACGCCCGACTGCCCCGCACGCTTGCCGGATTGCTGGCAGGTGGCGCGCTCGGCCTTGCCGGTGCCCTGATGCAAACCCTTACCCGTAACCCGCTGGCGGACCCCGGTATTCTCGGCGTTAACTCCGGCGCCAGCTTTGCCATCGTGCTCGGCGCGGCGCTGTTCGGATTGACCTCTCCGTCCGAGCAGCTGGTCATGGCCTTTTGCGGCGCGCTGGCCGCCTCGCTGGTGGTGGCCTTTACCGGCAGCCAGGGCGGCGGGCAGCTGAGTCCGGTACGTTTAACGCTGGCGGGAGTGGCGCTCGCGGCGGTGCTGGAGGGCTTGTCCAACGGCATCGCCCTGCTCAACCCGGACGTCTACGACCAGCTGCGCTTCTGGCAGGCCGGTTCGCTGGATATCCGCACCCTTGAAACCCTAAAAGTGGTGGCGATCCCAGTCATCATGGCTGCCGCCGTGGCGCTGTTTTTAAGCCGATCGCTCAACAGCCTGAGCCTCGGCAGCGACACCGCGACTGCCCTCGGCAATCGGGTAGCGCGCACGCAGCTGATTGGTCTGCTCGCCATCACCGTACTGTGCGGCAGCGCGACCGCGGTGGTCGGCCCGATCGCCTTTATTGGCCTGATGATGCCGCACATGGCGCGCTGGCTGGTGGGGGCGGATCACCGCTGGTCGCTGCCGGTGACGCTGCTGGCCACCCCTGCCCTGCTGCTGTTTGCCGACGTTCTGGGCCGCCTGCTGGTTCCCGGCGAGCTGCGCGTCTCGGTGGTCAGCGCCTTTATCGGCGCGCCGGTGCTGATCTTCCTGGTTCGCCGTAAACGCGGAGGTGGCGCATGATGGCCCCGTCCCGTCGTTTACTCACCAGCGTCTCGCTGCTGCTTATCGCCATTCTGCTGCTGGCAGTCTGGAGCCTGCGCAGCGGCGCGGTGACGCTCGATTTTGCGCAGGTGTTTAACGCCCTGCTCGGCAGCGCGCCGCGCAATATCACCATGGTGGTGACGGAGTGGCGACTGCCGCGCGTGGCGATGGCGATTCTGGTCGGCGCGGCGCTCGGCGTGAGCGGTGCGATATTCCAGTCGCTGATGCGCAACCCGCTCGGCAGCCCGGACGTGATGGGCCTCAACACCGGGGCCTGGAGCGGCGTGCTGGTGGCGATGGTGCTGTTTGGTCAGCACCTGACGGCCATTACCTTTACGGCAATGGCGGGCGGCATTCTGACGTCCTTACTGATCTGGGCGCTGGCCTGGCGCAACGGCATCGACACCTTCCGCCTGATCATCATCGGGATCGGCATCCGCGCCATGCTGATGGCCTTTAACACCTGGCTTTTACTGCAGGCCTCGCTGGAAACCGCGCTCTCTGCCGGGCTGTGGTACGCCGGTTCCCTCAACGGCCTGACGTGGGGCAAAACCTGGCCCGCCGCGCCGCTGATTTTGCTGATGTTTATTGGCGCGCGGCTGCTGGTGCGGCGTATGCGTCTGCTGGAGATGGGCGACGACAGCGCCTGCGCGCTGGGCGTGGGCGTCGAACGCTCGCGCCTGATGCTGATGCTGGTCGCCGTACTGCTGACTGCCGCCTCCACCGCCATCGCCGGGCCGATCTCGTTTATCGCCCTCGTGGCACCGCACATCGCCCGTCGTCTTAGCGGGACGGCGCGCTGGGGCTTAACCCAGGCGGCGCTGTGCGGCGCGCTGCTGCTGCTGGCCGCCGATCTTTGCGCCCAGCGGCTGTTTATGCCTTATCAACTGCCGGTGGGCGTGGTGACCGTCAGCCTCGGCGGGATTTACCTCATCGTCTTGCTCGTTCAGGAGTCACGCAGGAAATGACAGATTCAACCACCCGCTTGCGCGGCGAAAACCTTACCCTCGGCTACGGCAAAAAAATCATTGCCCGTGATTTAACCGTTGCTATACCCGACGGCCACTTTACGGCAATCATCGGGCCGAACGGCTGCGGTAAGTCGACCCTTCTGCGCACGCTGAGCCGCCTGATGACGCCGGTTGAGGGCAGCGTTTTCCTCGACGGCGAGCAGATCCAGCGCTTCGCCAGCAAAGAGGTGGCGAGGCGCATCGGGCTGCTGGCGCAGAACGCCACCACGCCGGGGGACATCACGGTGCAGGAGCTGGTCTCGCGCGGACGCTACCCGCACCAGCCGCTGTTTACCCGCTGGCGCAAGGAAGATGACGAGGCGGTCAGCCGCGCGATGGTAGCAACGGGGATTACCGATCTGGCCCAGCAGAGCGTGGACACCCTCTCCGGCGGGCAGCGCCAGCGCGCGTGGATCGCGATGGTGCTGGCGCAGGAGACCGCCATCATGCTGCTGGACGAGCCGACGACCTGGCTCGACATCAGCCATCAGATTGATCTGCTGGAGCTGCTGAGGGAGCTGAACCGCACGCAGGGGTATACCCTGGCGGCGGTGCTGCACGATTTAAACCAGGCGTGCCGCTACGCCACGCATCTGATTGCCTTGCGAGACGGTGAGATTGTGGCGCAGGGTGCGCCGAAAGAGATTGTGACGCCGGAGCTTATCGAGCGGATCTACGGCATGCGCTGCATGATTATTAACGATCCGGTGGCGGGCACGCCGCTGGTGGTGCCGTTGGGTCGGCGGTAATTGCCGGGTGGCGGCTACGCCTTACCCGGCCTACATTCTATTCTGCGCCCGCCATCCGGCGCTTTTGACGTTATCCCAATAACTCTCTCAACACCGGCCCTATCTTCTCAAACGCCTGCGGTGAAATGATATCCACGTGGGCGCAGTCCTGGCTGTACACCTCAAGCTCCGCCACCCACGGCGCCCAGGCGACCAGCGGATCCATCGTTCGGGTGCGCTCGGCGACAAACAGCGTCGCTTTGCCGTCAAACCGCGCGCTGTGCGCCGTGGTGAGCAGCCGTACCGCGTCGGCGTAGTTGCCTTCGATAGCGTTAAACAGCTCGCTGGAGCCCTGCCCCTGCTGGGCAGCGATAAACGCCTGACGCTCGCGCTCGATTTCCACCAGCACCTCCGGGTCGAGACCGTTGGCCTCTTTCTCCGCCCAGTTCTGGGTTTCGGGCGGCCAGGTATCCAGCAGGCCGAGGAACGCGACCTCTTCACCCTGCGCGCGCAGACGCGCCGCAATGCCCTGCGCCAGCGTACCGCCGAGGGAATAGCCGAACAGATAATACGGCCCCTGCGGCTGCTGCTGACGCAGCGTAGCCAGGTGGTGCTCAATGACTCCATCCAGATCCGCACGCTGCTGCATCGGCCCGTCCGGGCGCGGCGACTGAATGCCGGTAATCGACCAGCGCGGGCTGAGGTAGCGCGCCAGCACGCTAAACTGCCAGGCAAAGCCGGACGCCGGATGGAAGCAGAACAGCGTCGGGCCGTCGCCTTCCCTCAGCGGAAGAAGTGTTTCATACCCCAGACGCTGCGCCTGCTCGTCGCTCATCTGCGAGTCCAGCAGCGCGCTGAGCTTACTCACCGTCGAGGCGACCATAATCTGCCCCGGCGTCACCTTACGCTCGAACGCGCGGCTAAGCTGTGCCGCCAGGCGCATCGCCAGCAGCGAGTGGCCGCCGAGGGCAAAGAAGTCGGCCTCAACGTCGTTGACCTCGCAGCCCAGCAGCGCCGCAAACGCCTGCGCGACGACGGCTTCGGTTTCCGTCTCCGGCGCGCGGCCGGAGGTTTTACTCGTCAGCTCCGGCAGCGGCAGCGCCTTGCGGTCGAGCTTGCCGTTCGCGCTGAGCGGCAGCGCGCTGATTTGCAGCAGCACCACCGGCACCATGTGCGGCGGCAGCTGAGCTTTAAGTGCTTCCAGCAGCGTGTCGCGATCCAGCGGTAAGCCGGATTCGGAAACCACGTAGCCCACCAGCTGGCGGGCATCGCCGCCGGTGGCCGCCGCCTGGTTGAACACGCAGGCGTGCGCCACGGCCTGGGCCACGTCCGGCAGCGACAGCATCGCCCGGTCGATTTCGCCCAGCTCGATGCGCTGGCCGCGAATTTTCAGCTGATCGTCGCTGCGGCCGAGATATTCCACCGCGCCGTGGTCCAGCCAGCGGGCAACGTCACCGGTGCGGTACATGCGCTCGCCGGGGGCAAACGGGTCGGCAATAAAGCGGCTGGCGGTGAGGTCCGGACGGCCCAGATACCCCTGCGCCAGCTGAATGCCGGTGAGATAAAGATCGCCGGCCACGCCGAACGGCACCGGGCGCATCATCGCGTCCAGAATGCGCAGCCCCGTGTTCCACACCGGGAAGCCGATCGGCACGCTGTTGCCCTCCACCGCCGCCAGCTCGGGGCCAAACGCCGGATACCAGCTCACGTCCACCGCCGCTTCGGTTGGACCATAGAGGTTGTGCAGCGGCGCATGAGTCAGCTCTTCCCACTCGCGGCACAGCCCGGTAGGCAGCGCTTCGCCGCTGCAGAACACCTGCTTTAGGGTTTTGCAGCACGCCGCGTTTTCCGGCGTCAGCGAGGCGACAAAGGCGGCCAGCATCGACGGCACGAAGTGGGTGGTGGTCACGCCGTACTGCGCGAAGAAGCTCTGCATCGCCTGCGGATCGCGGTGCGCGTCCGGCTCCGCCATCACCAGCTTCGCCCCGGCGATAAACGGCCACCAGAACTCCCACACCGACACGTCAAAGCTGCACGGCGTTTTCTGCGCCACCACGTCCGTCGCGTCCAGCGGGTAATGGTCCTGCATCCACTTCAGGCGGTTAACGATGGCGGTATGGCCGACCATGACCCCTTTCGGCCGACCCGTCGAACCGGAGGTAAAGATGATGTACGCGGTCTGCTCCGGCTTCGCCAGCCGCAGCGGTTCCGCATCCGCAGCCGGTAACAGTGTGTTGTAACTAAACGAACTAATCGGCAGATCGCTAAAGCGCGAACGCTGTTCGTCGGTGGTAATGAGCAACGAAGGTTTGGCATCTTCCAGCATCATCCGCAGACGGTCGTCCGGGTAGCCGGTGTCGAGCGGCAGCCACGCGGCGCCGGCCTCAACGATGCCGTGCAGCGCCAGCGTCAGGAACACCGAGCGCGGGAGTGCCACCGCCACGCTGTCGCCCGGCTTCACGCCGCGCGCGCGCAGCAGGTTTGCCAGCGCGACCACCTGCTCGCGCATCTGACGATAGCTAAGTTCAATATGCGCATCCGCCAGCGCGGGGGCGTCCGGCGTTTTGCTCGCCTGCTCCGCCACCAGATCCGCCAGCGTGGTGGACGGCAGCGCCAGCCCGGTATCATTGATGCGGGCCAACTGAGCGTATTCCTGCTCCGAAACGGTTTCCACTTCGCCGCAGCGCAGGTCAGGGTTGGCCGCAAACTGCAGCAGCATCGCGTTCAGACGCGCGACGTGACGGGAAAGCGTCGCTTCATCGTAACGCTGTTTATTGGCGAGGATCTCAATGCTCAAGCCACCCTGCTCGTCCGGGAACAGCGCCAGCTCCAGATCGTTCACCGGGCCGGTTGCCAGCGTGTGGGTGATGGCCTCCACGCCGTCGATATCGAGCTGATAGTCGAACACCTTGACGTTCAGCACCGGGCCAAACAGCGCTTCGTCGCCTGCGGCACGCCCGCCGTCGCGCACGATTTGCTCGGCGTCGTAGCGCTGGTGACGGCGCATTTTTTTCAGCTGGTTCGCCAGGCGCAGCGCCAGCTCCGGCAGGCTCTCCTGCGGGTTGATATTCACCGCCAGCGGCAGGACGTTGAGCACCGGCCCGGTCGCGGTGAGCGCGGCGGAGCCCATGCGGCGCATAAAGATAAACCCGGCGGCGTAGTCCAGCCGTCCGGTGAGGCGGCCCAGCCACAGCGCCACCAGCGCAAGCGCCAGATCGGTGCGCTGCGCCTGCCCTGCCGCCTGTGCAAGCTGGCTAAAGGCCCGGCCGTCCATTGCAATTTTCAGGCGCAGAATGTCGGTAGTGGCGGCGCGTCCCGGCAGCGGCGCGGAAGAGAGCGAGACCGGAGAAGGAAGCTGCTTGCGCTGCTCTGCCCAGAAGGCACCGTCGCGCGCGTATGCCTCGCTGTCGCGATAGCGCTGATACTCATCCACTACTTCGGCAAACGGCGTAAACGGGGATGCAGGCGTCGGTTCACCCTTTTTCCAGGCGGTATAAATCACGGCGATCTGGCGGGTAATGGCCGGGAAGCTAAAGCCATCCACCACCAGATGGTGATAGCGCTGATACCAGTACCAGTGGTTTTCCCCCACCTGAATCAGCTGGTGAAACGCCAGCGGCTGCCCGCTGTCGACGCGCAGGTTCTGGTTAAGATCGGCCTCCATCAGCGCCACGGCGTCGTCGTGAGAGGTAGCGCGAACGATGGACGGCTCCGCCAGAACGAAGGTGTCATCCACCCACTGCCACACCTCGCCGTTATCCTCGGCAAAACGCATCCGCAGGGTATCGGCCTGCATCATGCCTTCAGCGATGGCTTTTGCCAGCAATGGCGCGTCGATATCGCCTTTCAGTTCGGTGTAGTGCGCCACGCTCCAGGCGTTTGGCAGGGAGGACAGCTGTTCCGCCATCCAGATACCCGGCTGGGCGGCGACGAGAGGAAGACGGTTCATGCGCTCCCCTCCGCAAAATGGGACGGTTCAAGCGTGTGCCAGTGCCCGGCCAGCCACTGCTGGCACGCCTCCTGAGACTGCGCTTCGCACACCACGCGCCACCCCGCCGGCAGTTCGCACTGCTGCGGCCACAGGCTGTACTGCCCCTGGTCGTTTTGCAAAATGGCGAACTGTCCCTGCGGATTATCGAAAGGATTGCTGAATTCCATACAGACTCCGTTATTGAATGAGCGGCTGCCAGAGGGTCATCAGCCCCTGCGTCAGCCCACCGCGCCAGCAAAGCGCATCGTGTCCACCGTCAACCTGACGCCAGGAAACCTGCTGCTGCGCGCGTAGTTCGGCGTAAATCGCCTGATTGGCATTGAAAATCAGCGGCTCGTTGCGCCCGGCCTCAAGAACGATACGTAGCCCGCTCGCGGCTAGCTCACCCGCTCTGAGCTGTTCGATGAGGCACCCGTCCTGCTGCCCGCCGCGGTGCGGCCACCAGTACGAGCCGGACTGGCTCAGCACGCAGCCAAAACGCTGCGGCCAGTTGAGGCCAGCATAAAGCGAAGAGAGTCCGCCAAAGCTCTGGCCCGCCACTACGGTACGGTCGGCGCGGTCGCTAAATGGCGCGAGATTTTTTACGAGCGGGAGAAGTTCTTCCTGCACCGCCAGCCAGAAATCGGGATTACAGGGCAGTTCCCGGCTGCGGTGTTCTGTGTCGATCGCATCAATTAATACGTAGACCGCAGGCGGCAGTTTGCGCTCGGCGGTAAGCGAGGCCAGCGCGGGCCAGACCGGCATGCTTTCGGCCCAGAACTGCCCGTCGAGCAGCACCGCCAGCGGGCGCTCGGGGTCGTCATCGCCGGTGGTAAAAATCCACACGCGGCGGCGGTTGTTCAGACGCGCGCTGTTCCACTCAATGCAGACAGGCGGCTGATACGGCGTATCGGGACGCTCCCAGCCGGGCTGAACGGGCGCGTCCGGCATCTCCAGCGCCGAGACGGCGTGACCGCGCCCTCCGCGCCAGCTCAGCGGATTCAGCGGGTCGGAGACCGCGTGCGGCAGCAGCTTGCGCCAGCCCTCGCGTAGCGCCATGCGGTCCGGCTGCGCGCCTTCAAACACTGCGCTGGCAAAATCATTTTCATTCACAGAAGGGATAAAACAGTAGCTCCCGCGCCACTCGGGGCTGAACTCGCCCTGCCACTGCCAGACGTCGGTGTCCGGGATGCGCTCAAGGGACTGCGGGCGGGCATTTTGATGGTGATCGGTCACGCCGGTAACGTAGAGCCAGACGCGTTTAACTGCTGACGTTTTCTGCGTTCCTGCCGGGTCACGCCACCAGAAGGTGACGCGATAGCTCGCCTTCAGACGTTCCCATTCTGGCCCGTTTTTCGACTGCCACCAGGCTTCACTTCCCGTTGTTAACGCCGTCACCCTTATAACCTCATGTTTAACAGACTTTTTTGTTTCAGGACAAATTTTATTGATAATATTATTGATAACTATTTGCATTTGCAATAGCGTAATGCCCGCGCTGTGGGAAGCGCGCTCATTAAATAACCATAAAAGCGGGACGTACAATGAATAAGAAGATTCACTCTCTGGCCTTGCTGGTCAATTTAGGGATTTATGGTGTCGCGCTGCCCGCTATGGCAGACGACAAGACCGCCTCTGCGCAGCACGAAGATACGATGGTGATCACCGCCGCCGAACAGAATTTACAGGCGCCGGGCGTGTCAACCATCACCGCCGATGAGATCCGCAAAAACCCGCCCGCACGGGACGTGGCTGAAATCATCCGCACCATGCCGGGCGTTAACCTGACCGGAAACTCCACCAGCGGCCAGCGCGGGAATAACCGTCAGATTGATATCCGCGGCATGGGGCCGGAAAACACGCTGATCCTGATCGACGGCAAGCCGGTAACCAGCCGTAACTCCATCCGTCTGGGCTGGCGCGGCGAGCGCGACACCCGCGGTGATACCGGCTGGGTGCCGCCGGAGATGATCGAACGCATCGAAGTGATCCGCGGCCCGGCGGCCGCGCGCTACGGCAACGGTGCGGCAGGGGGCGTGGTGAACATCATCACCAAAAAATTCGACGACCAGTGGCACGGTTCCTGGAACACCTACCTGAACGCGCCAGAACACAAGGACGAAGGCTCCACCAAACGCACCAACTTCAGCCTGAGCGGGCCGCTGGGCGGCGACTTCAGCTTCCGCATGTTCGGCAACCTGGACAAAACCCAGGCCGACGCATGGGACATTAACCAGGGCCATCAGTCTGACCGTACCGGCGCCTACGCCGACACGCTGCCGGCGGGCCGTGAGGGTGTGGAAAACAAAGACATCAACGGCGTGGTGCGCTGGGACTTTGCGCCAATGCAGTCCCTGGAGTTTGAAGCCGGCTACAGCCGCCAGAACAACCTCTACGCGGGCGATACCCAGAACACCAACAACGACAACAGCTCCAGCGGACTGGTGAAGAAAAACTACGGCAAAGAAACTAACCGTATTTATCGTCAGAACTTTGCGGTGACCTGGAACGGCGGCTGGGATAACGGCATTACCACCAGCAACTGGGCGCAGTACGAACACACCCGCAACTCGCGTCTGGGCGAAGGGCTGGCGGGCGGTCTGGAAGGATTGTTCAACAGCAATAAATTCACCGACACCGACCTGGCCGACGTGATGCTGCACAGCGAAATCAACCTGCCGATTGATTTCATCGTCAACCAGAACCTGACGCTGGGCACCGAGTGGAACCAGCAGCGCATGAAGGACTCGACCTCCTTTACGCAAACCCAGCAGGGCGGCACCATTCCGGGCATGAGTAACGATCGTAGCCCGTACACCTCAGCGGAGATCTTCTCCCTGTTCGCTGAAAACAACATGGAGCTGACCGACAGCACCATGCTGACCCCGGCGCTGCGCTTCGACCATCACACCATCGTCGGCAACAACTGGAGCCCGTCGCTCAACCTGTCGCAGGGTCTGGGCGATGACTTTACGCTGAAGATGGGGATCGCGCGCGCCTACAAAGCGCCAAGCCTGTACCAGACCAACCCGAACTACCTGCTGTACAGCAAAGGCCAGGGCTGCTACGCCAGCGGTGACGGCGTGGGCTGCTACATGATGGGCAACGACGACCTGAAAGCGGAAACCAGCATCAACAAAGAGATTGGTCTGGAGTGGAAACGCGACGGCTGGCTGGCGGGCGTGACCTGGTTCCGCAACGACTATCGCGACAAAATTGAAGCGGGCTACGCGCCGATTGGTCACACCTCTTCCGGTAAAGTGCAGACGGATATCTACCAGTGGGAAAACGTGCCGAAAGCGGTCGTCGAAGGGCTGGAAGGCTCCCTGAACGTGCCGGTCAGCGACACGATCAACTGGACCAACAACATCACCTGGATGCTGCAGAGCAAGAACAAGGAGACCGGCGACCGTCTGTCGATCATTCCGGAGTACACGCTGAACTCAACCCTGAGCTGGCAGGTACATCAGGACGTATCGCTCCAGTCGACCTTTACCTGGTACGGCAAGCAGCAGCCGAAGAAGTACAACTACAAAGGCCAGCCTGTGACCGGGTCTGAGAAAGACGAAGTCAGCCCGTACAGCATCGTTGGCCTGAGCGCGACGTGGGACATGACCAAAAACGTCAGCCTGACCGGCGGCGTGGACAATGTCTTCGACAAGCGCCAGTGGCGCGCGGGTAATGCCCAGACAACCGGAAATGCCACCACCGGTGCGTATATGTACGGTGCGGGTGCGTATACGTATAATGAACCGGGTCGCACCTGGTACATGAGCGTGAATACGCGTTTCTGATACAGGCAGGAACTCCCCCCTCTCCCTGTGGGAGAGGGCCGGGGTGAGGGCATCAGGCCGTACAATTAAAGAGGAAAAACATGCACACCACCCACAGCACGTTCATTCTCGCCGGCCACACCGTCCATCGCGTCACCTTTGATCCCACGACCTTCACCGACGCCGATCTCTTCTGGCTTCCCCACCACGCGCAGCTGGCTGACGCCGGACGTAAACGCAAAGCCGAACATCTTGCCGGACGCATCGCCGCCGCGCATGCCTTACCCGATCGCACCGTTCCCGGCATCGGCCCCAGCGGCGAACCGCTCTGGCCGGAAGGGGTTTCGGGCAGCATCACCCACTGCGGCACGCAGGCGATGGCGCTTG
The DNA here is from genome assembly GCF_043974075.1 of Enterobacter sp. ECC-019. NCBI lineage: Bacteria > Pseudomonadati > Pseudomonadota > Gammaproteobacteria > Enterobacterales > Enterobacteriaceae > Enterobacter > Enterobacter sp. ECC-019. The sequence goes on along the minus strand of NZ_CP143759.1, from coordinate 1,875,412 downwards.
CCGTCCGTCATCCAGATGCGCTGGTGGGTATTGATTGCGAAGCCATTCTTCCAGACCCTGAAGCCCGCGAAATCCAGGACGGCATCGTTGATGCACAGGAAGCGATCTGCCTGAAGCGCTCGGGCTACCCTTTTGCGCTGGCGTTGACGCTCGCTTTTAGCGCCAAAGAGAGTTTGTTTAAGGCGCTCTACCCGCGGGTGAAGATTTACATGGGTTTTGAGTGTGCGAGAGTCACAGAGGTAACGGAAAAAACCATCACGCTGGCGCTTTCGCGCCCGGCTGGAGAATATCCTGAGGGTAACCGCTTCACCCTCGTCTGGCAGAATAATGATGGGAACGTGTGGACGCTGCTAAAAGCCTGATGGCGCTGCGCTTATCAGGCCTACGGTAAAGCGGTTGTGTAGGCCGGGTAAGGCATCTCCGCCACCCGGCTTGAGGGCGACGGTGATGCCTTTATAGGTTATTCAGCTCAAATCTCAAACATCCGGGAACATCACGCTATTCCCCGGCGCTTCCCTGTGCAGATGGATAAAGTTCAGGTGCCGTTCATACTGGTCCAGAATGTCCGTAATCACCTGCTCCTTGCTGTAGTCCATCAAATCATTCCCCTGGCTCCCTTCAAGCAGGAAGGTCTCAAGCCGGTAGTAGGTCGACTTCCCGCTGCGCGCCCGGTAGGTAAACCCGGGTACCGAATACTGCTGCGGCCAGATCTGATAAACAAAGTTCTGCTCGTCGCCCATGTGCACCAGCAGGTCCAGGTGCCCCAGGGTCTCGCCCTCCTCCGGCGGCAGGTTTTTCAGCTCCACGTACGCGCCGCGCAGCTTCAGCTCCTGCGCGACCTCTTCCATCGCCGGGAAGCAGACCGTCTCCATCATCTGTTTGGTGTAGCGCGTGCCCGGGTAGTTCATCAGCCGCGAGAGACGTTTCTTCCAGCTCAGCCTGTCCTGCGTGCCCATCGGACGCGGCGCGGTGTCGCGGCTGGCGCTGACGCGGCGGTAGTCTTCCACCTTGAGCGATTTATACAGCCCGGCCATCACAAAGAAGATCACGAAGCTGAACGGCAATCCCATGATCACCGTGGTGTTCTGCAGCGCCGAAATGCCGTTGGTCATCAGCATGCCGAGCGTCAGCAGGCCAATGGCGACGGACCAGAAGATACGCAGCCAGTTCGGCGCGTCGCTGTTGATGTCTTTGAGCTTCGAGGTGAAGTTGCCCAGCACCAGCGCGCCGGAATCCGCCGAGGTGACGTAAAAAAGCAGGCCGGTGATGGTCGCTACCGAGGCGCTAAAGGTAAACGCCGGGTACTGCGCCAGCAGGCTGTAGAAGCCGCGCTCCGGGTGCGCCATCGCTTCTTGCGCGAAGGTTGCATTGCCGTGGATGATCTCGTGCAGCGCGCTGTTGCCGAACACCGACAGCCACAGCAGGGTAAAGGTGAACGGGATAATCAGCGTGCCCATCACAAACTGGCGGATGGTGCGGCCACGCGAAATACGCGCCAGGAACAGGCCAACGAACGGCGACCACGCCACCCACCACGCCCAGAAGAACAGCGTCCAGTTGTTCATCCACTCGACCGGGCGATCGAAGGCGAAGCTGTTCAGCGTCATGCCCATAAAGCGATTTACGTAGTCGCCTACGTTGAGCACTAAGGCATTGAGCAGGAACGAGGTATCGCCCATAAACAGCACGAACAGGATCAGGCCCAGCGCCAGCGCCACGTTCAGCTCGGAGAGCACGCGGATGCCCTTATCAACGCCCGACGTCACCGAGATGGTGGCGATAATGACGGAGAGCGCAATCAGCGCCGCTTTGGCCGCCATCGAATCCGGGATATCAAACAGCACGCTCAGCCCGTAGTTGAGCTGCACCACGCCTATCCCGAGCGTCGTCGCAATACCGAAGATGGTGCCGATCACCGCCGCGATATCGACGCTGTGGCCAATCGGGCCGTTGATCTTTTTACCGAAAATCGGGTACAGCGCGGAGCGGATGGTGAGGGGTAAATTATAACGATAGCTAAAGTATCCGAGCGCCATGCCCATCAGGGCGTACATCGACCAGCCCGTCAGGCCGTAGTGGAACAGCGTCCAGACCATCGCCTGACGCGCGGCCTCCATCGTCTGCCCTGCCCCTTCCGGCGGCTGCATATACTGCGTGACCGGTTCCGCCACGGAGAAGAACATCAGGTCGATGCCGATGCCCGCGGCAAACAGCATCGCGGCCCAGCTCAGCAGGCTGAATTCGGGCTTGGACTGCTCCGGCCCGAGCTTCACCGAACCGAAGCGCGAGCAGGCAATGCAGACAACAAAAACAATATAGAGCGTTGCCGCCAGCAAATAATACCAGCCGAAGGTCTTCGACACCCAGTTGAGGGTGCGCCCAATCCACTCGGCAGAAAAATCACGAAAGAAGATGGTCGTCAGGGAAAACAACAAAATCAGCCCGGCGGAAGTATAAAAAACGACCGGGTTGATTTTGTCTTTTTCTCTGTCCTGTGAAAGGTCTGTCATCCAGTATCCCCACTGTTTTTGTAACTATTAAAATCCAAATCCGCAACAATTAAGACACATTTTATATTGAACGTCCAATCAAAAACCGCTTTAATGGTTAACCAACGCTGATGAATGGAGTGGCAAAAATGCCCAAAGTGGGGATGCAGCCGATCCGGCGCAGGCAGCTTATCGACGCCACGCTGGAAGCAATAAATGAAGTGGGAATGCACGACGCAACGATCGCGCAGATCGCCCGTCGGGCGGGCGTTTCCACGGGGATCATCAGTCACTACTTCAAAGACAAAAACGGTCTGCTGGAAGCGACCATGCGCGACATCACCGGCCAGCTGCGCGACGCGGTATTAAGCCGCTTACGCGCCCTGCCTAACGGCAGCGCGGAGCAGCGCCTGCAGGCAATTGTCGGCGGCAATTTTGATGAAACCCAGACCAGCGGAGCGGCCATGAAGGCCTGGCTGGCCTTCTGGGCGAGCAGCATGCACCAGCCGATGCTCTACCGCCTGCAGCAGGTGAGCAGCCGCCGCCTGCTGTCGAACCTGGTGTACGAGTTCCGCCGCGAGCTGCCGCGCGAGCTGGCGCAGGAGGCGGGCTACGGGCTGGCGGCGCTGATTGACGGGCTGTGGCTACGCGCCGCGCTGAGCGGCAAGCCGCTGGATAAGACCCTGGCGCAATCGCTTACCAGCCACTTTATCAGCCAGCATTTACCGACCGAATAACCGAGGAGAATTTATGTCCCGAATGGCAGAACAGCAGCTTTATATCAATGGTGGTTATACATCCGCCACCAGCGGTCGCACCTTCGAGACCATCAACCCGGCCAACGGTGAAGTTCTGGCGAGCGTACAGGCCGCCGGGAGAGAAGACGTCGATCGCGCCGTGGAAAGCGCAAAACGCGGGCAAAAAATCTGGGCAGCGATGACCACCATGGAGCGCTCGCGCATCCTGCGTCGCGCCGTCGATATCCTGCGCGAGCGCAACGACGAGCTGGCGAAGCTGGAAACCCTCGACACCGGTAAAGCGTTTTCTGAGACCTCAACCGTCGACATCGTCACCGGCGCGGACGTGCTGGAGTACTACGCGGGGCTGATCCCGGCGCTGGAAGGCAGCCAGATCCCGCTGCGCGACACCTCATTCGTCTACACCCGCCGCGAGCCGCTGGGCGTGGTGGCGGGCATCGGCGCGTGGAACTACCCGATCCAGATCGCCCTGTGGAAATCCGCCCCGGCGCTGGCGGCGGGCAACGCGATGATCTTCAAGCCGAGCGAAGTGACCCCGCTCACCGCCCTGAAGCTTGCCGAGATCTACACCGAAGCGGGCGTTCCGGACGGCGTGTTTAACGTCCTGCCGGGCGTGGGCGCGGAGACCGGCCAGTACCTGACCGAGCATCCGGGCATCGCGAAAGTTTCCTTCACCGGCGGCGTCGCCAGCGGCAAAAAGGTGATGGCCAACTCGGCGGCCTCGTCCCTGAAAGAGGTGACGATGGAGCTGGGCGGCAAATCCCCGCTGATTATTTTCGACGACGCGGATCTCGATCTCGCGGCGGACATCGCGATGATGGCGAACTTCTTCAGCTCCGGTCAGGTGTGCACCAACGGCACCCGCGTGTTCGTGCCTGCGAAGTTTAAGGCCGCGTTTGAGCAGAAAATCGTCGAGCGCGTGGGCCGCATCCGCGCGGGCGATCTGTTCGATGAACGCACCAACTTTGGCCCGATGGTCAGCTTCCCGCACCGCGACAGCGTGCTGCGCTACATCGCCAAAGGCAAAGAGGAAGGCGCGCGCGTGCTGTGCGGCGGCGATGCGCTGAAGGGTGACGGCTTTGACAACGGCGCGTGGGTCGCCCCGACCGTGTTCACCGACTGCACCGACGAGATGACCATCGTGCGCGAAGAGATCTTCGGCCCGGTGATGTCCATCCTCACCTATGAATCCGATGAAGAAGCCATTCGCCGCGCCAACGACACCGACTACGGTCTGGCGGCGGGCATCGTGACTGCCGACCTGAACCGCGCGCACGGCGCCATTCAACAGCTTGAAGCGGGCATCTGCTGGATCAACACCTGGGGTGAATCCGCCGCAGAGATGCCGGTCGGCGGCTACAAACACTCCGGCATTGGCCGCGAGAACGGGGTGATGACGCTCCAGAGTTACACCCAGGTGAAGTCCATCCAGGTTGAGATGGGTAAATTCCAGTCCATATTTTAACCGGGAGGTTTATTTGCAATTTGACTACATCATTATCGGGGCCGGCTCTGCCGGCAACGTGCTGGCAACGCGACTGACTGAAGATCCGAACACCACCGTCCTGCTGCTTGAGGCGGGCGGGCCGGATTACCGCTTTGACTTCCGCACCCAGATGCCCGCCGCGCTGGCGTTTCCGCTGCAGGGCAAGCGCTACAACTGGGCGTATGAAACCGAGCCAGAGCCTTACATGAACAACCGCCGCATGGAGTGCGGACGCGGCAAAGGGCTGGGCGGCTCGTCGCTGATCAACGGCATGTGCTACATCCGCGGTAACGCGATGGATCTGGACAACTGGGCGAAAGAAACGGGTCTGGAGCACTGGAGCTACCTCAACTGCCTGCCCTACTACCGCAAGGCAGAGACGCGCGACGTGGGGCCGAACGACTATCACGGCGGCGACGGTCCGGTGAGCGTCACCACCTCGAAACCGGGCGTGAACCCGCTGTTTGAGGCGATGGTCGAAGCGGGCGTGCAGGCGGGCTATCCGCGCACCGACGATCTTAACGGCTATCAGCAGGAGGGCTTCGGCCCAATGGACCGCACGGTCACGCCGCAGGGCCGACGCGCCAGCACCGCGCGCGGCTATCTGGACCAGGCCAAAAAGCGCCCGAACCTGACCATCCGTACCCACGCCATGACCGACCGCATCCTCTTCGAAGGCAAGCGCGCGGTGGGCGTCGAGTGGCTGGAAGGCGAAAGCACCATTCCGTCCAAAGCAACGGCGAAGAAAGAGGTGCTGCTGTGCGCAGGCGCGATTGCCTCCCCGCAGATCCTCCAGCGCTCCGGCGTGGGCAACGCGGAGCTGCTGAAGCAGTTCGATATTCCGCTGGTGCATGACCTGCCCGGCGTGGGCGAAAACCTACAGGATCACCTGGAGATGTATCTCCAGTACGAATGCAAAGAGCCGGTTTCCCTCTACCCTGCCCTGCAGTGGTGGAACCAGCCGAAGATTGGCGCCGAGTGGCTGTTTGGCGGCACCGGCGTGGGGGCGAGCAACCACTTCGAGGCGGGCGGGTTTATCCGCAGCCGCGAGGAGTTTGAATGGCCGAACATTCAGTACCACTTCCTGCCGGTGGCGATTAACTACAACGGTTCGAACGCGGTAAAAGAGCACGGCTTCCAGTGCCACGTCGGCTCCATGCGCTCCCCGAGCCGCGGCCACGTGCGCATCAAGTCCCGCGATCCGCACCAGCATCCGGCGATCCTGTTCAACTATATGTCCCACGAGCAGGACTGGCAGGAGTTCCGCGACGCGATTCGCATCACTCGCGAGATCATGCACCAGCCCGCGCTGGACAAGTATCGTGGGCGTGAAATCAGCCCGGGCATTGAGTGCCAGACCGACGAACAGCTGGACGAGTTCGTGCGCAACCACGCCGAAACTGCCTTCCATCCGTGCGGCACCTGCAAGATGGGTTACGACGAGATGGCGGTAGTCGACGGCGAAGGCCGCGTTCACGGGCTGGAAGGGTTACGCGTGGTGGATGCGTCGATTATGCCGCAGATCATCACCGGCAACCTGAACGCCACCACCATTATGATTGGCGAGAAGGTTGCCGACGCCATTCGCGGTCGCGAGCCGCTGGCGAAGAGCACGGCGGCGTATTATGTGGCGAACGGCGCACCGGTTCGCCAGGTAATGCAGAAAGCATAATTGCCAAACCCTCTCCGTAAAAGGAGAGGGTTTTCAACACCCCACGTCATTTAGATAATATTTTCTGTTATCTATAAGAATTAAATATTAACCCTGCAATGAATTTAATTATTTAAAACAGTGTTGACACTCTCTCCTGAACTCCATTAAGTTTTAATCTAAGATTATCCAGCCCGACATATACAATATATTCAAAATCAGAATGAAAGAATTTGTCATTATTCTTACATTCTTTCCTGCCTTTTATTTTTTGAATCACACAACAGTGAGATAAGATCATGAATAATAGTGCAAACAAAGTTGTCGTTATCACCGGAGCCAGCAGCGGGATTGGTGAGGCCATTGCCCTCCATTTAGCGAATAACGCGTATTCGCTGGTCCTGGTGGCGCGCCGTCAGGACAAAATTAATGCCCTCGTGGACAGGATAATCCAGCAAGGCGGCAAGGCCATCGCCGTCAAGGCCGATGTGACCCTTCAGGAGGAGGTCCAGCGCGCCATTGAGGCCGCCATCGCCGCATACCAGCGCGTGGACGTGCTGATCAACAACGCTGGCTTTATGGCTATCGCCCCCCTCAGCGAGCTGAAAACCGACGAATGGGACAAGATGATTGATACCAATCTGAAAGGGGTACTGTACGGCGTCGCGGCCGCATTACCGGTGTTCCAGCGCCAGGGAAGTGGACACTTTATTAACGTTGCCTCGGTGGCGGGCATCAAGGTCCTTGCCCCCGGCGGCGTGGTGTACAGCGCGACAAAATTCGCCGTTCGCGCGCTAAGCGAGGGTCTGCGCCTGGAAGCAGGTAAAACGATACGCACCACACTTATCTCTCCCGGCGCGGTCGAAAGCGAGCTGCAGTTCGGCAGCTCAGACGAAGAGAGTAAAAAATTTCTCCATGAGTTTTATAAGCAGGCTATTTCGGCTGATGCGATTGCCCGCTCCGTTTTATTTGCCATCGAACAGCCAGGCGACGTTGATATTAATGAAATTGTTGTACGTCCGACGCAGGAAGAATTTTAGCATGCCTTAAATAATACTGAATGAGGTGTCATTATGATTAAATCATTAACGTCCTTATCAGATTTAAATATGCGCTCCGGCGCCGATATTCTCCTGGAGGTGCTGGAGAGTGAAGGCGTGGAATATATTTTTGGCAATCCCGGCACCACCGAACTTCCGCTCATCGATGCTCTGCTTCGTCATGAAAATATTCACTATGTTCTGGCGCTCCAGGAGAGCAGCGTGGTCGCCATTGCCGACGGCTACGCAAAAGCCTCCGGCAAAACCGGCTTTATCAATTTGCATACCGCCAGCGGTCTGGGGCACGGCATGGGGAATCTGATTAATTCACGGATCATGAAAACCCCGCTGGTGGTCACCGTCGGACAGCAGGACACGCGGCACTACGTCCGCGACCCGCTTCTGTATGATGACATTGTCTCCATTGGTTCTCCGGTCATGAAGTGGGCGCAGGAGGTTACCAGCGCCGACCAGCTCCCGGTGCTGGTGCGACGCGCGTTTCACGCGGCCAGCTACCCTCCGGGTGGCCCGGTCCTGCTCTCTCTGCCGATGAACGTCATGGAAGAGCTGAGTGACGCCGGGATACAGACGGCGTCCAGAGTGGACTATCACAACGTCGCGGGCTCGCTGGACGAGCTCGCGCAGGCGCTCAGCGCGGTTCCCCCCGGCAGGGTTATGATTGTGGCGGGCGATGAAGTTCACTCCAGCGGCTCGACGCAGGAGATTGTCCAGCTTGCAGAAGCGCTCGGTGCCCACGTTTACGGCTCCTCCTGGCCGTTGAACCTCCCCTTTCCCACGCAGCACGCGCTCTGGCGCGGCAATATGCCCACCACCGCCAGTGAAATCGCCAGCGTCATCAATGCCTACGACGCGGTGTTTATCATCGGCGGCAGAAGCCTGATCACCATTCTGTACAGCGAAGGGGACGCTATCCCGGGGACGTGCGCGGTTTACCAGCTTTCTGCAGACATGAACGAGCTGGGTCGCACCTACGCCACCCGCCTCTCGGTAATGGGGGATATCAAACTCTCCCTGAAGGAATTGTTACCGAAGCTTGAGCAACGCCGGGTGGCAAGCAAATTGACGCATCAGCGGCTGCTCAAAACGGCACGCGCTGAACGTGAAAAAGAGTGGAAACAGCAGGAAGAGCGTCTGGCTGCCGAGCGGCTACGCCCGGCGATTTCGCCGATGGTCGCGGCCTACGAGGTGATAAAGTCCATTCCGCCGGGCACCACGATTGTCGACGAGGCGATTGCAACGGCCAGACACGTTCGCCGGTTTATTTCCGACCAGCAGCATCCGCGCTACTACTTTATGCGCGGCGGCGGTCTGGGCTGGGGGATGCCTGCGGCGGTGGGACACTCGCTGGGGCTGGGCCGCGAGCCGGTAGTGTGCCTGATGGGCGACGGCGCTTCACTGTATTCCCCGCAGGCGCTCTGGACGGCGGCGCACGAAAATCTCCCCGTGACCTTTATCGTTATGAATAACCTGGAGTACAACGTCCTGAAAAACTTTATGAAGAGCCAGCCCGCCTATAGTTCAACGCAGCTGGGACGCTTTATCGGAATGGATTTGGTTAACCCGCACATCGATTTTCAGTCGCTGGGCAGCGCCATGGGCATCCGCTGCTGCCGGGTTACCCAGGCGGCGGACATCGCCACGGCGGTGGCTCACGGGCTGCAATCCGGCAAAACCAACTTAATTGAAATCGTGATTTCGGCAGATTAATCACAGAATGTCGCTGTACCCTACATAAACGCTCTTATAACCGAAATGCCTCAAGCCTTTTAATCTGCCGCCCTTCCCCGTCAAAATTCTCCGCCGCCAGCCAGGCGCGCAGTTCGGCGTCTCTTTGCGGCCATTCGCCGTCAATAATAGAAAGCATATCGCTGTCGCGGTTGCGCCCCTTGCGCACCAGCTTCTGGCGCAGGCGTCCTTCCCAGACAAACCCCAGCCGCTCCGCCGCCCTGCGCGACGCCACGTTCATGGAATCGCACTTCCACTCGAGGCGCCGGTAGCCGTGCTCAAACGCATTTTTCAGCAGCAGCCACACCGTTTCGGTGCCCATTCGGGTCCCTTTCATCCTGCGCGACCAGGTCACGTGACCAATTTCCACCGACCCCAGCAGCCGCTCGTTAGCCATATAGCTCACCAGCCCCACCGCTCGTTCGGTGCGTAAATCAATGACGGCAAACGGCACCAGCTCATCGTCCATAACCTTAGCCATGATCCAGTGCGCGGTGGCTTCCACGCTCGCTGGCTGCGTGCTGGCAAGCCACGTCCAGTCGCTGTCGTCGCCCAGCGCGTAGGCCTCATAGAGATCGGCCGCGTGACGATCGGCGTCCAGCGGTTCCAGGCGGCAATACTGGCCGAACAGCGGCGTGCGGGTTAAGACACGCGCGCCTTTCCAGTCGGGAACGATATCGTTAACGGTTTGACCATGTTGATTGATTTCGGGCACGGCGGTGACTCCCTGAAAGGTAAGGAGTTTGTTATAGCAGGTTAAAAAGCGGGCGAAAAGCAGCGTATTCTAATAGCCCGAGCGCATGCGATATTCCCGGAAGATATAAGCAAAGCTAAATTTCGACTTTGCGGAATTTAAGAGTCGACCTAACGTAGCGGAGCATAAAACAATCACAATATATTCTTCTCAGGGATCGCTATGACGAAAAAACTGTTGCCGTTACTGGTGCTGGCTGCGCTCTCAAGCGCTGCCCACGCCGCTACTCCGCCCAACACGCTGGTTGTTGCCCAGGGGCTTGATGACATCGTAAGCCTCGACCCGGCTGAAGCCAACGAGCTTTCCAGCATCCAGACCGTGCCGAGCCTGTATCAGCGCCTGGTACAGCCGGACCGCGATAACCCTGAAAAAATCACCCCGATTCTGGCAGAAAGCTGGGAAGCGGACGCGGCAGCAAAAACGCTGACGATTAAACTAAAGCCCGATGCCAAATTCGCCTCCGGCAACCCGCTGCGCCCGGAAGACGTGATTTTCTCGTACACCCGCGCCGTAACGCTGAACAAATCCCCGGCATTCATCCTGAACGTGCTGGGCTGGGACGCGAGCAACATCGCCAGCCAGCTGAAAAAGGTGGACGATCATACCCTCACGCTTCACTGGACGGCGGACGTTAGCCCGTCGGTGGCGCTGAATATTCTCTCCACGCCGATTGCCTCCATCGTCGATGAAAAGCAGGTCGCGGCGAACGTGAAGGATAATGACTTCGGCAACGCCTGGCTGAAAATGCACTCGGCGGGCAGCGGCGCGTTCAAAATGCGCGTCTACCAGCCGCATCAGGCCATCGTGCTGGAAGCCAACGAGTCAGCGCCCGGTGGCGCGCCGAAGCTCAAAAGCATCATCATTAAAAACGTCCCCGACCCGGCTTCACGCCGCCTGCTGATCCAGCAGGGTGATGCGGACGTGGCGCGCGATCTGGGTGCAGACCAGATTAGCGCCCTGGACGGCAAGCCGGGCGTGAAGGTGCTGAGCATTCCGTCCGCCGAGCAAAATTACCTGGTGTTTAACACCGGCAACAGCGCCAACCCGCTGCTGAACAACCCGGCGTTCTGGGAAGCCTCGCGCTGGCTGGTCGATTATGAAGGCATCACCAAAAACCTACTGAAAGACCAGTACTTTGTTCATCAGAGCTTCCTGCCGGTCGGCCTGCCGGGCGCGCTGGAAGACAATCCATTTACGTTTGACCCGGCAAAAGCGAAAGCCATTCTCGCCAAAGCGGGCATTAAAGACGCGCACTTCACGCTGGACGTGGAGAACAAGCCGCCGTATATCACCATCGCCCAGTCGATGCAGGCGAGCTTTGCTCAGGGCGGCGTGAAGGTCGATCTGCTGCCTGCCGCCGGGAGCCAGGTCTATGCCCGCGTGCGCGCGAAGCAGCATCAGGCGGCGATTCGTTTGTGGATCCCGGACTATTTTGACGCGCACTCTAACGCCAGCGCCTTTGCGTGGAACGACGGTAAGTCCAGCACCGTGGCCGGGCTGAACGGCTGGAAAATTCCAGAGCTGAACAAAGCCACGCTGGCAGCAGTAGCCGAGCCGGATCCGACGAAGCGTCTGGATCTTTACAAGAAGATGCAGGAACAGCTTCAGCAGAATTCGCCGTACGTGTTCGTCGATCAGGGTAAAACCCAGATCGTGGTACGCGATAACGTGAAGGGGTATCAGCAGGGGCTGAACGCGGATATGGTCTGGTACGATCGCGTCACGAAGTAGCCCTTGTTGCCGGGTGGCGCTGCGCTTACCCGGCCTACGTTCTCGGTTTTTGTAGATACTGTTATGCCACGCAAGCATTTTCCTGATGTAATGTGGCATCGAACGGGCGTCCTGATTTCAGGACGCCATACGCCACCTGCGCCAGCTTGCGCATCATCGCTCCGATTATCAGCTTCGCTCCCTTGCCGTTCTTTTCCAGACGCGTCCTGAACGCTTTTCCCCACTCCGTTTTGTACAGCGCCACCATCGCGGGCATATACAGCGCCCTGCGAAGCGAGACATGGCCAGCCTTACTCATCCTGCTTGCCCTGTGTACGCTGCTGCCGGATTCATGCTGCCGCGGTGTCAGTCCTGCGAAAGCCGCGAACTGCCGCGCCTGACCGAACCTGTCCTTCAGCCCCACATACGCCAGCAGCACCGCGGATGTCTTTTCACCGATACCCGGTATGCTGTCCAGCAGTTTTCGCCGGTGCTTCAGGTCCGGGTCGTCATCCGTCAGGTCCTTTATCTGTTTCTCCAGCCGCTTCAGCTCCGCTTCCAGCCACAGAAGGTGCGCATCAATACTCGGCATCTGCACCTCCCGCGCCGTCTCACGACGGTTCAGCTCCTGCGTGTGCATGTCTGTCAGGGACTGGTGACGCAGCACCAGCGCCCGCAACGCGCGCTCCAGCGGATGAGGTGCCTCCCAGGCTACCGGACGCTTCTGCCGGCAGAACTCTGCCAGCATACGGGCATCAACGGCATCGGTTTTACTGCGCAGGCCTTCGCTCTGCGCAAAGGCTTTACCAAGAGCCGGGTTGATGATGGATACGGTGAAACCGGCATCGCTGAGGGATGCTGCTGCGTCTTCCATATAGGTGCTGGTCGCTTCCATGCAGACATGTGCTGGCGCCACATTATGGCTGCGGAGCCAGTTGAGCAGCTCATCGTGACCTTTAGGTGTGTTAGTAAACTTTTTGCTGCGGTGACGGCCATCAGGTCGCAACACATCGACATCCAGCTTAGCTTTGGAGACATCGATACCAATAAAGTGAAGTTCCTGTTCCATAGTGAAACCAACCTTGTGAATGCGGATTACCGGGAAAACCGGTCCATGATACTGTCCGGTTTGTCACTTGTGGAGAAGGTGCAGTCCACTGCAGGGATCTACAACACAGGCTCGTGGCCTAAGGCCGGGTACGGCATGTGGACTGCATGGCAGAAAGAACAGGCCGGTTCTTTCTGCACGGAAGGATAATACAAGGCCGGGTAAGGCGAAGCCGCCACCCGGCATGAAGAGATTTCCCATGCCACATCTTTCCACCCGCGTGCTTCAGGGTCTGCTGACCCTGCTGCTCACGCTCTTCGGGCTGCTGCTCGTCACGTTTGCGCTCTCGGCGTTTTCACCTGTCGATCGCGTGCTGCAGATCGTCGGCGATCACGCCAGCCAGTCCACGTACGATCAGGTTCGCCACCAGCTTGGGCTGGATCGCCCCCTGCCCGTGCAGTTCTGGCACTACCTGCAAAACCTCGCCCACGGTGATTTAGGCACCGCCAGCGCCACCGGGCAGCCGGTGCTGCAGGATCTGCTGCACGCCTTCCCCGCCACGCTGGAGCTGGCGACTTTGGCGTTAATCATCGGTGCCGTACTCGGCGTGATTGCCGGGGTGCTGTGCGCCCGCTACGCCGGTTCGCCTCTCGATCTCGCCATCAGAACGCTTACCCTGCTCGGCAACTCGGTGCCGATCTTCTGGCTCGGCCTGCTGATGCTGGCCCTGTTCTACGCGAAGCTGCAGTGGAGCGCGGGCCCCGGCAGGCTGGACGACATCTGGCAGTTTACCGTCGAGCCGCGCACCGGCTTTGCGCTTATAGATACCTGGCTTTCCGGCGACCGCGAGGCGTTCCGCAACGCCCTCAGCCACCTGGTGCTACCGGTGCTGCTGCTGGCCTATTACACGCTGGCGAGCATCACCCGCCTCACGCGCTCGGCCTGCCTGAGCGAGATGAACAAAGAGTACATCCTGCTCGCCCGCGCCAAGGGTGCCGGGGAGATGACCATCCTGCTGCACCACGTGCTGCCGAACATTCACGGCACCCTGCTGACGGTGATTGCGCTGGCCTACACCAGCATGCTGGAAGGTGCGGTACTGACCGAAACCGTCTTCTCGTGGCCGGGCATCGGGCGCTATCTCACCACCGCCCTGTTCGCTGGAGACACCACCGCCATCATGGGCGGCACGCTGCTGATTGGCGTCTGCTTTGTGCTGATCAATAACCTTACCGACCTGCTCGTGCGGGCAACCGATCCCAGGGTGCGCTAATGCCGTTTTATCTTTTCTTACGCCGCCTGCGCCGCTCCCCTGCCGCGTTTTGCGGGCTGGTTGCCATCGTACTGCTGGTGCTTATCGCCCTGTTCGCGCCGTGGCTCGCGCCGCTTGACCCGAACTGGCAGGACGCGGCCGCGCGCCTGCAGGCACCGAACGGCCAGCACTGGCTGGGCACCGACAGCTACGGGCGCGACCTGCTTTCGCGCCTGATTTACGGCACGCGACCGGCGCTCGGGCTGGTGGCGCTGGTCACCGTTATCACCCTGCCCGCCGGGCTGCTGGTGGGGATTTTGTCCGGCTACTACGGCGGCTGGATGGAGCGCATCCTGATGCGCTTTACCGACGTGGTGATGTCGATGCCGCGCCTGATCCTCGCCTTCGCGTTTGTGGCAATGCTTGGCCCGGGGCTGGTCAACGGCGCGCTGGCGCTGGCCTTAACCACCTGGCCGGCCTACGCGCGTCAGGCGCGGAGTGAAATTCAGCGCCTGCGCCACAGCGACTACCTGGCCGCCGCCGAGATGATGGGCATTCGCGGCCCGCGCCTGCTGGTCGGCCATATTCTGCCCCTGTGCCTGCCGTCCGCGATTGTGCGGCTGGCGCTGGATCTGGCAGGCATTATTCTGGCCGCCGCCGGTCTTGGCTTTCTCGGCCTTGGCGCACGCCCGCCAATGGCCGAATGGGGCGCGATGATTGCCGACGGCATGCAGGTGATTTTCGACCAGTGGTGGATTGCTGCCATTCCGGGCGGGGCTATTCTGTTTGCCAGCCTGGCCTTTAACCTGCTGGGCGACGGCCTGCGCGACGTACTGGAGCCACAGCATGACTGAACACCGCGTTATCGTCGATGCGCTGAATATCGACTACCCCGCCGCGCGCGTGGTCAACAACCTGAGCTTCACGCTTGGCAACGAGCGGCTGGCGCTGGTGGGGGAATCCGGCTCGGGCAAGTCGATGTCCGCCCGTGCCCTGATGGGGCTGGTGCGTAAGCCCGGCATCGTGAGCGCGAACCGGCTTAACGTGCTCGGCAACGACCTGCTGACCCTGAGCACACGCCGCTGGCAGGCGCTGCGCGGCAACGGGATTGCGATGGTCCTGCAGGACCCGCGCTACGCGCTGAATCCGGCGAAAAATGTCGCCGCTCAGCTTGATGAGGCGCTGACCCTGCATCAGCGCCTGCCCCGCACTGAACGCCGGGTGCGCATTCACGACATCATCCGCGCCGTCGGACTCAACGAACATGTCCTCCAGCGCTACCCCGGCGAGCTCTCCGGGGGCATGGGCCAGCGGGTGATGATTGCGATGGCGCTGATCAACAACCCGCAGGTGCTGATTGCCGACGAACCCACCTCCGCGCTGGACGCCCGCCTGCGCAACCAGATCCTCGAACTGCTGGTGCAGCAGTGCGAAGAACGCCAGATGGCGATGCTGTTAATCAGCCACGACCTGCCGCTGGTGGCGGAACACTGCGACCGCGTGCTGGTGATGTATCAGGGCGAAAAGGTCGATGAGATGGCGGCGAACCGGCTGCCGCAGGCGACGCATCCGTACACGCGCACCCTGTGGACCTGCCGTCCGAACGCCAACACCTTCGGCCAGATGCTGCCGACGCTGGACCGTTCGCAGCCGTGGAAGGAGACCGATAATGACGCTCGTTGACGTTAAGGATCTCCAGGTGAGCTTCGGTGAGAAAACGGCGGTGTCCGCCGCCAGCTTTGCCATCGAGAAAGGCGAAACCTTCAGCCTGATAGGTGAATCCGGCTGCGGGAAATCGACTATTCTGCGCGTGCTGGCGGGGCTGCAGCGCGAGTGGAACGGCCGCATTTCGCTCCTGGGAGACGCGCTACGGCCAGGATGGCGTTTTGAAGGCGAGCTTCGCCGCAATGTGCAGATGGTGTTTCAGGATCCGTGGGCGTCGCTGCACCCAAACCACACAGTTGCACGCACCCTGTCGGAGCCGTTAAACATCCACGGCGAAACGCAGGTTGCTGAAAAGGTGGCGGATGCGCTGCAGCAGGTGGGGCTTTCCGCCGACGCGGGCAAGCGTTATCCGCACCAGCTTTCCGGCGGCCAGCGTCAGCGCGTGGCCATTGCCCGCGCGCTGCTGCTGCGCCCGCAGCTTCTGCTGCTGGACGAGCCCACCTCGGCGCTGGATATGTCGGTGCAGGCGGAAATCCTGAACCTGCTTAACCGTCTGAAAGCCGAGCACGGCATGACCTATCTGCTGGTGAGTCACGACGCGGATGTGGTTGCGCACATGTCTGACCGGGCGGCGTTTATGGCGCACGGGGAGATCCAGCAGGTGTTTGACCGGGAGGCGATGCTCAGGGGTGAGCACAGGATGGGCTAAGTGCGTGCGGCTGTGCCCGGTGGCGCTGCGCTTACCGGGCCTACGTTTCGTGCCGCGTTGATGGTTTTTCGTAGGCCGGGTAAGGCGCAGCCGCCACCCGGCAAACAATCACTTCAGCAGCTTCACCGTGGCATCGATGTCGATCTCATCTTCGGTGAAGATCAGCGTCGTATTCTGGAAGGTGGTGATCGCCAGCTTCTTCACCGTGCGCATTTCGCCCGGCTTTTTCTCGGATTTCGGCTTGATGCTGTTCATCAGCAGCCCCACCGACAGCACCGCGTTCTCTTTGTCGATTTTGGTATCAACCGGTTCTTCTTCGTTAAACACCACGAAGGATTTGATAGAGGAGAGCTTCACGCGCTCGCCCGCAATAAAGAGATGTTTGCTTTCCGGGATCACCTTCACCGCGTAGGCGGAAAGGCCTTTGTTGTTGGTGGTTGGCTCAAAGGTCACCGCGGCATCTTTCTTAATCAGATCGGGGTTCGCGACCTTAATCACATGAAAATAGCGGTTGTCGCCGTTTTCATCTTTGATAAATCCAAAGCCTTTATCTTTAAACCACGTTGTGATTGTACCGTTCATCGCTGTTACCGCCTGTCAGATCGTAATGACTAAAGTTTTGCAGCGCGCAGTGTAATGCACAATGACGGAGGAGACAAAAAAAAGCCCCTGCACGGGTGCAGGGGAAAACTCATGTCAGAGCTTATTAGAATTTAATTAAACACCATTCCACCATCAATTAAGAGCGACTGGCCGGTCATGTAGTCGGAATCCGGGCCTGCCAGGTATGAGACGCAGGCGGCCACATCTTCCGGCTCGGACAAACGGCCAAGCGTAATGCGTTTGGCAAAGGTTTCAGTCCCGTAGCCGAGCGGTTTACCCGCCGCCTCGGAGACCTGACGGTCGATTTCCGCCCACATCGGCGTATTGACGATGCCCGGGCAGTAGGCGTTAACGGTGATCCCCAGTGGCGCGAGATCCCGTGCCGCGGTCTGGGTTAAGCCGCGCACCGCGAACTTGCTGGAACTGTAGACCGCCAGTTCAGGGTTGCCGGTATGGCCCGCCTGGGAGCAGGCGTTGATGATCTTGCCGCCGTGCCCCTCTTTGCGGAAGGCGGCAATCGCGGCCTGGATCCCCCAGATCACCCCTTTCACGTTGATGTTGTAGACCTTGTCGACAATGTCCGGCGTGATGGATTCGATGGGGGTGGACGGCGCGATCCCGGCGTTATTCACGATCACGTTGAAACCGCCCAGCGCGGTGCGCGCTTTCTCCACCGCCGCAAATACCTGTTCGCGGTCAGAGACATCGACCTTCACGGCGACGGCGTTGCCGCCGTTACGGATGATTTCATCGGCGACGGCTCTTGCCGTTTCAACGTTATAGTCGGCGATGGCGACGGCAAAACCATCTTTCACCAGGCGAAGCGCGATCGCTTTACCAATCCCCTGGCCTGAACCTGTTACGAGAGCAACTTTTTGCATTTCTCTGTCCTTATCGTGAGTCACAAAATCTGGCTGAGATGGAGCTGGCCCATCAGCAGCGGGTTATCGCTGTAGTCGACGGGAATGGCCACCACGGCCGGGCCATCCACATCCATCGCCGCGCGCAGCGTGGGTTCCAGCGCCTCGGCGCTCTCCACGGCAAAGCCTTTCGCACCGAAGGCGTCGGCATACACTTTGAAATCGACCGGGCCGAACTCCACGCCGGAAAGCCGCTGGTATTTTTTCTCTTCCTGAATGGCAACCATGTTGTAGGCGTTATCCACCCAGATGATGTGCAGCACGTTGGCGTTGAGGCGCACCGCGGTTTCCAGTTCCATACTCGACTGCAGGAAGCCGCCGTCACCGGAGACCGACACCACCTTGCGGCCCGGGTTGACCAGCCATGCGCCAATCGCCCACGGCAGGGCAACGCCCATGGTCTGCTGACCGTTGGAGATCATCACCTGACGCGCCCGGAAACTGTAGAGGTAGCGGGCGATCCAGATGTGGAAGCTGCCCATGTCCACGGTGAGCGTGACGTCGTTATTCACGATGTCCTGCATGGCCCGCACGATACGCAGCGGGTGCAGGGCAAACTGGTTGAGCGAGGCGCCGCGGCGATCGAGCAGATCGCGCTGATGCTGGCGATCGACCAGAATTTCGGAGGCCCGCTGGCTCAGCTCGAGCTTATGGTCGATGCGGCTGGCAAGCAGGTTCAGCGTTTCGGCGATGTCCCCCACCAGCTCCAGATCCGGCACGTAGTTACGTTCTTCATAAGCCGGCAGCACATCAATGTGCACCAGCGTCGCGTCGCCGCTGTTCCACATGGACGGCTCGTACTCCACCGGGCTGTAGCCAACGCAGATAATCAGATCCGCCAGATGCAGCAGCCTGTCGCCCGCCTGGTTATTGAACAGCCCCACGCGTCCGGCAAAGCGGGTGAAGTGCTCCTGGTTTACCGCACCGGCGGCCTGATAGGTGCTGGTAACCGGAATGCGGCTTTTCTCCAGCAGCTTGCGCAGCGCGGCGCTGTTCGCGGGCTGGCTGGCCATCAGGCCGAGTAAGATGACCGGATTTTTGGCGTTTTCGATAAGCTTCGCCACGTCGTTAATCGCTGACTCCGGTGCCGGGCCCATCAGCGCCGGACCGCTGGAGGGTAAAATCGCGCCCGTCGCGGGCTGGTCGACAATATCCTGCGGCAGGCTGACAAACGCGCCCCCCGGCCTGCCGTGCTCGGCCGCGCGAAACGCGTTCGATACCACCTCGGCAATCGCGTCCGGTGAACTCACCTCCACGGCGTATTTGGTAACCGGGCTGAACATGGCAACGGTGTCCATGCTCTGGTGCACCAGCTTGGCTTTATCCGCGCGCTTCACCGCCCCGCCCAGCGCCACGACCGGGTCGCCTTCGCTGTTGGCGGTGGCGATGCCGGTGATCAGATTCGAACAGCCCGGCCCGGAGGTGACCAGCGCTACCCCGGCCTTGCCGGTCAGCCGCCCTACGGCCGCCGCCATAAACGCCGCGTTGGCCTCATGGCGCACCGGAATGATCTCAATGGAAGAGTCCAGCAGGGAGTCAAAGACCTTGTCGATTTTCGCACCCGGGATCCCGAACACCTGCTTCACGCCCTGCGCTTCCAGCTGGCCGACAACCATATCGGCGCCGTGCGCCCACTGACGTGACTGTTTCTCACTGTTCACGGTAGTTCTCCTGTTAGTTTTCGACGGAACGGATCGCTGCATCAAGATTGCTGGGGTGAAGGTTGGCCTGTAAAAACGCGCTGTCCGCGGGCAGGTCAATCATTAGCTTGTGAATTTCACCGAAGGTGAGCACACCGCTCTCCAGCTGGTAGTCGAGCAGATGGCCCCCGCCCTGACGGTCGTCGGTGATGAAGTGTTCGTGATAGCCCGCCACGTTAATGCCCTGCATATGCTGCGGCGTGCGGAACCCGACCAGCACACCCTCGCGCTGGTTGAAGCGGAACACCGGCTGGTCGTCCAGCACGTCGGTCATCGCGCGGTACGGCGGCTTCTGGCGCGGTACGGTGCGGGTGTGGGCGTGACGGAAGTTGCCGTCAATGCGCAGCGCGCAGAACAGGTTGTCGGAGGGGATCTGACGGTCGATCGCGTCGTGGATCTGCTGGCGGCTGACCGGCGCATCGAAGGTGATACGATACTGCGGCTGGAACCAGGTCATCACCGCGAACGGCGTTTTCTGCTCTGGCTTCGCGGCCCGGGCGCTGCCGTCGGCGCGCAGCTGGTACACCTGGCTGCTGAAGGCGATCATTTCGCCGTCCAGCTCGTTGAAGGTGCCCAGACCAAAATCACCGTGTGCCAACAGATCGGCGATGGTGGTCTCTCCTTCGTACACGCCGCTTAGCAGGGCGCTCATTAGCGATGTCTGATAGATCACGCTGTCAGGATGCTGGGCGGAGAACCCACGCAGGGTCTCGCACAAACTGGCCTCACAGTCGCAGGCAGATGAATGCATCATCGTGCTCGTCCTCTTCAACTTTATTTAGAAAGGTTAAATAAATGTTGACCCGATTCAGCATAGAGTTCCAATATAGAAACCATGCTGGTTTGAGACGTTTTAGATATGGAACTTCGTTATCTGCGGTATTTTGTCGCGGTTGCACGCGAGCGACACTTCACCAGGGCGGCCGAAGCGCTGGGTATTTCACAGCCTCCTCTGAGTCAGCAGATCAAACGGCTCGAAGAGGAAGTGGGTACGCCGCTGTTCAGGCGCCTGACGCGGGGCGTAGAGCTGACCGAGGCGGGAGAAGCGTTCTATGAGGATGCCTGCAAGATTCTGGCGTTGAGCGATGCCGCGCTGGAAAAGGCCCGCGGCATCGCGCGCGGGCTGAACGGCAACCTGTCAATTGGCATCACCAGCTCCGACGCTTTTCATCCCAAAATTTTCGCGCTGATTCGCCAGTTTCAGGTGCAGAACATGGCGGTGCAGGTTCACCAGGTGGAAGCCAATATGTCCTCGCTGACGACGATGCTGGCGGAGGGTGAACTGGATATTGCCTTCGTGCGCCTGCCGTGCGAGAGCAGCAAAGCGTTCGAGTTAAAAGTCCTCGACCGGGAGCCGATGGTGGTGGCGCTGCATCGCGATCATCCGCTGGCGGCGTGCGATTCGCTGGCGTTAGAGCAGCTTCGGGATACGCCAGTGGTGTTGTTCCCGCAGGAGGTCGCGCCGGGGCTGTACGATCGGGTTCACGGCTGCTGCGAGCAGGCCGGAATTAACGTGCAGCGCGCGCTGCAGTCGTCACAGCTTTCGTCGTCCCTGAGCATGGTTTCCGCGGGCGGTGGCTTCGCGCTGGTACCGAAATCGATGGCGGCCATTTCCCCGCCGAATGTGACCTATCATGCGCTAAGCTCACCGGAGCTCTATACCGATATCGCGCTGTGCTGGCGGCGTTTTGAACGTTCGCGAACGGTGAAGCGATTTTTGACGATGATGAGCGAGGGTAGCGGCCTATAGGGGTTTTGTAGGCCGGGTAAGGCGCAGCCGCCACCCGGCAACATAGCCTCCGTCGTCAAATCCAGACGTCGTTCTCTGCGGTGCGCTCTCCGCCTTCGTGTCCGGTATTCAGGACCCCACAAGGTTCTATCATCATCATTTTTACCGTCGTTTCAGCAGACGTTTTATGCTCAACGCCTTTTGGCACAACGTACATTTCCCCTGGATTGACGAGCACATGCCCATCACGAAAATCAATACGTAACACGCCCTCGACCACGATGAATGCTTCATCGGTTTCAGGGTGCGCGTGCCATATAAAATCACCCGATATTTTGACGATTTTAAACTGATAGTCGTTCATCTGGGCGATGACTTTCGGCTGCCAGTGCGCGTCGAAGAGAGAGAATTTATTGTCTAAATTAACAGGACTATACATTGCGACACTTCCTATGGTTGAGAAGCGTCCAGGATAGAATAAGGTCGGCGTGTCGGTCTTGAACGATCGTGCAAATCAGGCAGGATGACCTTTAATGAATTTTTGCCAGCGCCCCGGCGACATCCCCAGCGTTTTGATGAACTGACGGGTCATGTGGCTTTGATCTGAAAACCCCGCTGCAGCGGCAGCCTCAGCAAGCGACAGGCCCGCCTGAATCAGGCGTCGACAGTATTCAAGTCGGCGCATGGTCACATAGCGATAAGGACTCGTTCCATAAAGCGCACGAAAATCCCGACTCAGGCTCCAGCGATCTCTGCCACTTACGGCAGATAAAATATCCAGCGTAATGTTCTGAATGAATTCAGCATGTATATATTCGCGCGCGCGTTCCGCGGATTGATAATCCACCCGATTCCGGTGAAAACGTTGCCCTCCCACGACGGCCAGCGTGTGGGCGAGATCGTAGAGCGCATCGTCTTCTTCCAGCGTATCGAACGATTCTTCTGGCGCTTTTAACAGCGGTTCGGTCGCTGCAAAAAGCCGGGGATCGGATGTAATTCCGCCAGGAATAAACGGCAAAGGCTTTCCGCCCAGAATTTTTTGAATTAACGCCGGATCGATATACAGCATCCGATACTGGAATCCGTCGTTCGTTCCCGCCTCTCCGTCATGGATTTCGTCAGGGTGCAGGACCATTGTCCCGCCCGGCAAGCTATGTTGTTTACTCCCCCGATAGTGAAAACTCTGCACCCCGGATAAGGTCCGGCCTATGGCGTAAGTGTCGTGACGATGCGGCTCATAGCCATGCCCGCTGAAATACGCCTCAATACGCTCTATTTTCCCGGGTTGCTGCGCCAGTCTGACCCAGTCTTTGTTGGCTTTTGCATTCGACATAGATGACACCTGATGCCCTGTGAGGGTGAAACAACACCATAAACGCTTAGGGTGCGGTTTGGAAAGTCGTCATTGGCTACGCGGGGGGCGGGCCCGGGATACCGCTGAAGGTAAGGACGGATAAACGGGACTCCTCCGCCCTAACATTCGCCAGACCAGGAATGCGCAAAGCACGGTGATGACGGCGAGGAGACGAAATAACCAGACATAGGCCGAGTCATAACTTTCCCTGAGTAATGGATGAGAAAGACCCGGCAAGAGAGCAGCGGCCCGTTCAATATTGCCACTTCCCAGCCATGAAGCGGCGCTATCAATACTTTCTGACGCATAACCGGAGAGGTTTTTTCTGAGATTGAGCGCGTTCATTTCCACTAAAAATGCTGACACCATAGCAAGCGCAATGCCCTCCCCCGCAACGCGAACAGTATTAAACAGGCCTGCTGCCATACCGGATTTTTCGACAGGCACGGAGGAAATGGCCAGGCCATCCATCAGCCCCCAGGGAAGTGCGGCACCTGCGCCGGTTAAAACCAATGAAAACACTAAAAGGCTGCTACTGGTGCTCTGTAAAGCCTGCCCGAGGATGAGCAATCCGGCTGCAGATAACATCAGTCCGGCGGCAGAAACAGCCCCAGGATTAAACCACCGGGTCAGTAAGGCGGCGAGCGAGGGAACGATCAGCATCGGCGTCGTCAGCGCCATGAGATAAAACGCACTCTGTGTCTCGCTCAGGCCGTCACCCCCCATGAAATGCAGCGGGAGGATAATCAACAGCACAACATAGCAATAGCAGGTTGCTACCGGCAGTAACAGGACGCCGGCAAAGCGCGGCGCGCGTACAAGAGATAAGTCGAATACAGGATTTTCGACGTTCAGGCAGCGCGCCACAAACGCGATAAAAAGCAGTAAAGCGGTAGCAAACAGAGCAAAGTTGGGAAGGGATAAGAATCCCCAGACAGGCACCAGCATTATCCCCGCAGTAAACAGAACCAGCGCAGCGGTAAACAGTGCTAAGCCTGCGTAATCCACCAATCTGTGCACGTTTTTTTCCGACACGGGAATAAACAACGTGCCCGCCAGCATGACCGTTCCGGAGATCAGCGCCATCAAGGCATATACCCACCGCCAGCCCAGAACATCAGTGATAAAACCAATCACCAGAGGGCCGAAGGCTAATCCTGCGCCAAACATCGTCCCCAGGATGCTGAATGCCCGGGTTCGGGCAACGCCCTCATAGAGTTGAGCCAGTACAGCACTCCCGCCCGCTAAAGTCATCGCTGCTGCGATACCCTGTACTGACCTGAGCACGCCGATTAAGGAGAGATTATTGGCTAAGAATATGAGCGAACTGCTAAGGCCAAAGATGACTAACCCGAGGATGAATACCCGTTTTCTGCCTGCTGCATCGGCCATTACGCCTGCTGACAGGAGAAAACTACCGAACGTCAGCATGAATCCATTCGTCAGCCATGAGAGTGCCGCAGCGGAACCGCCCAGTGCATGGCTGATTGCCGGGGTGGTCACCACGCCACCGGTAAAACTGACCGGCAGCAGTATGGCCGCCACGAAGATTGAGGCGGCGGCCGGGCTTCCGGCAGGCCGAAGAAATGACGTTATGAAAGAGCGCATCTGATTACCCTGGTTCGCGTGAAATACGTGAGCCATGTTATTGCGGACAATTACTAAGATAAATAGACTGAAAATACCAACTGAATAGAGATAAAGTTCATAATCAATGGATAGTTTGACGTCACTCACCTCGTTTGTCAGGACCGCGGAAACGCTGAGCTTTGTTCAGGCAGCAAGACTGCTTGGCATTTCAGCGTCAGCGGTTGGCAAAAATGTTGCCAGGCTTGAACAAAAACTGGGCGTAAGGCTTTTCAATCGCAGCACCCGGAGCGTAAGCCTGACGGCAGAGGGGGCGGTATTACTGGTTCGCTGCCAGCAGATCCTTGAACAATTGCAGGATGCAGAGGCAGAGCTGACCCGCCATATTGCCCTGCCCTCTGGTAAACTCAGGGTTTCTCTTCCGGTAACAGGCTATCGATTACTGCTTCCTCTTCTTCCTTCCTTCACCCTCCGCTACCCGGATATTGAGCTGGAGCTGGACTTCAGTGACCGGCTGGTAAACATCATTGATGAAGGGTTCGATGTGGCGATACGCAGCGGTGAAATTGCGGACTCCAGGCTCACCTCGAAGACGCTCGGCAGCTTCCGTTTTGTTCTCTGCGCCAGCCCTGCTTATCTGCTGGAGTATGGTTCACCGGCGTCCCCGGAGGATTTAAACAACCATAAGTGCATTCTCTACCGCTTTCCCTCGACAGGGTTACTACAGCCCTGGGAGCTACAAGGTGCGGATGGGGTAAGTAACTTCACACCAGTTTCTGTCTTAACCGCCAACAATATTGAAGCCGTGATCCGCATGAGCTCTGCGGGTATGGGTATCAGTTATGTCCCTGATTTTGTCGTCCGTGAAGCACTGGAAAAGGGAGATCTGAGAGATGTTTTACCGGGTGCGTGTGTCCGACAAGGGCAGTTTTCTGCGCTGTGGGCAACCCGACGCCACCTTTCTCCGAGAATTCGCTGCTTTATTGATTTCATGTCTGAGAACGGGCTCTTAAAGTCGTAAAGGTTTTATTGATGCGCGCTTCGGTACTACGTTTTCCTGGTAATTGTCTGCCGCAAACCATCTGTTACTCTGGCTGTGCTCACAGGAGGGAGGTTTTGATGACTAAGCGTTTTATTGCCTATTTGCTCTTAGTATGTGCATTTGCTGCAAATGCTGCGGATGGCGGTAATGGTGGGGACGGCGGTAATGGTGGAGATGGCGGAAACGGTTCGGATGGCACCGCCTCAACGCCGGGCCGCGCGGGTTGTCCGGGCGGAACAGATCCGGACCCGTCGGGAAAATTTTATCTTCCCGGAACAAAACAGCAGTGCAATCCGGGGAAGCAGGATGCAGTGAAAAGCGCCAGGCAATCAGATGCAGAGTGACAGTATGCTTACGCATCCTGATTCCACATCCTCACCTGCCTCCTGCTTCAGGCATTAATTGTTGCGCCGGAATACGCAGAACTAGACTTTCGCCTCCGCATGCAATGCGGCCTGAACAGCGGGACGGGCATTGATTTTTGCCCTGTACGCCAGTAGCGCGGGCCAGTCGTTGAGTTCAATTGAGAAGAACGAGCACCACCCCAGCACGGTGAAAAGATAGGCATCCGCCACGCTGAAAGACGCTCCCATCAGATAAGCGCTTGTGGAGAGCCTTTTCTCAAGAAAATCGAACCGCCTGAACAGCTTCTCGCGAAAAATAGTTTTGACCTCTTCGGGCAGCGCGCGGTTGAAAAGAGGTGCCGATCCCGAGTGTATTTCGCTGGTGATAAAGTTTAGCCATTCCTGAAGCCGCACTCGCTCCCAGCTGTCTGCACGCGGTGCCAGCTCCCTCTCCGGCTTGAGATCTGCCAGGTACTGCAAAATCGCTGGCCCCTCGGTCAGGATATTTCCGTCATCCAGTTCAAGCGCAGCGACATACCCTTTAGGGTTGATGGTCAGGAAGTCGCGCCCATCAGCGGTAAGCTTGCTCCTGTTGTCCACTTTAACCAGTTCAAACTCAATCGCCAGTTCGCGAAGCACGATATGGGGTGAGAGTGAACAGGTGTCCGGGGCGTAATAGAGTTTCATAATCTCTCCGTTAAAGCGGCTAAGTGATAAAGATTCGGTTTGCCTACACTGTGCTTAAAGCCGCTCTCACTGTAAAATTAATGATTCATAAATTAACTATTAGCTGAGCTACTGATACCCATGATGAATCTTTTGCACTGGCGCCTGGTGGTTGCCGTGGCGGACGCGAGTAATATTTCGCGTGCTGCTGAAGAGGTCGGCATGACGCAGTCGGGCGCCAGCCAGGCGATCGCGCAGTTAGAGGCCGCACTAGGATTTGCGGTATTCACGCGTGAGCGACGCCACATTGGTGTAACAGCCCTGGGCGAGCAGGTGGTCAAAGAGGCAAGGAGCATGCTGGCGCGACTGGACGCCATCCGTGTACTGGCGGATGAGAGCCGGGGGTTAAGTGGCGGACGCATTCGTCTTGCCAGTTTTCCTTCGGTGACATCCGCATTTTTGCCTGGGCTGCTGCGCGACTTTAAGCGCCTGCATCCTGAAATCGAGGTGGTGGTACTGGAAGGGACGGACCAGGAAGTCGAGGAATGGATTGCAGCAGATACGGTTGATCTGGGCGTGGTCCTGAACCCTGTTCCTGGGCGTGCTGAAGCGATCTTAGGGCAGGATGCATGGGTCTCGGTGTTGCCGGCCAGCCACCGTCAGGCTCGTTATGCACGTACGCGCGGCATCACCCTTGAGGAACTGGCAGACCAGCCCTTCGTGCTCGCAACCGGCGGTTGTGCCGTTAACGGAAAAAGCCTGATGGAACAGGCAGGCTTGCAGCTGTCTGACGTACGGGTGTCCGTCCGCGACTGGATCAGCGCCTGCCTGCTGGTACGCGAAGGTATGGGCGTTGCGCTGATACCTGAATCCGCCCTGCCGGATGAATTACGCGGCTTGTGCGTCGTGCCCGTTACGCCTTCCCTATATCGGGAGTTTGGGATGGTTTGTTCGCAGGCGGGCAAATCCTCCCACGCGACGCAGGCGTTATTAGAAGGATTGAAAATGAAAAGGTCTGCGTAAGGAGTTACGGCGGTGCAAACTGTGCCCGGCGGCGCTGCGCTTGCGCGGGCCTACGGTTCGTGTCGCGGGTAGGTTGGTTGGCAGTTTTGTAGGCCGGGTAAGGCGTAGCCGCCACCCGGCAATGCCCTTCTGGAAGCCGCCTCGCAAATCTGCAAACAACCTTATGTAATTCAGGGGGATCCCTTTTCATCCCTTCTTTGCGGTCGTAAAGTGCCTGCGTTGCGGCACATCCGTAACCGGGCATAGGAACCCGTTAGCATAACATGACGTTTTTTTAGACAAAGAGGATGCTAAATGGCGACTACTCCTGGATTTTCTTACGCGCTCTCTGAGGAAAGCGCAGTTCATCACCTCATCAACACTTCAATTTCCGATTCTGCGGATCTCTTCGAACTGGCCGATGCCTGTACTGCGTATGTCAGCGTGCTGGTGGAAACTGACGACGCAGTGACGTTTGCTACACTCTGTAAGCGATTGCTGGCTGCGCTTAAGCGACTGCGGGAGTGCTGTGATGCCGAACTCCCGCCGTATCTGGTTGAACAGTTGATTGCGGGGGAAAAGATTACCTCCTGTGTACCGGACTGCTGGCAGGAGACGACGTTGCAAGTGGACTATACTGTGGCGTTAACACTGGCGGTGATTGGCGGGACACTGCCTGCAAGCGTGGCGAAAGAACTCACCGGGCTGCTGCATGATATGGTCTGGCTGCTGGCGGAGTTTGTGAAGGAGCCTTATATCCAGGCGCACTGAGGCGGGTGATGGGAGGCCGGGGTTCTGTTGGATAAAAATCAGGATTTCGGCCTTACGCAAAGTACAACGTTGTTTGTTGAATGTCCGTTAAGAGCGAAGAGCAGACATCCTTGTTGCATGTCATCCATGAAACACAAAAACCCGCTCAGGGCGGGTTTTTTATCACATTCACTTATCTGCTCAGGCCAGTGCCGTCATCGCTGTCGTAAGCGTCTGTGTCATTATCGGCAATTAAAGCGTGACAACATTTCCTGCAGCCGGGCCTTTGGCACCATTCTCAATCGAGAACTCAACCTTCTGACCTTCGTCGAGCGTTTTGTAAGCGTTGCTCTGAATGGCAGAGAAATGAACAAAAACATCTTTGCTGCCGTCAGTTGGCGTAATGAAGCCGAAACCTTTTTCAGAATTAAACCATTTTACTAAACCAGTCATTTTATTTGACATAGATACTTCCTTTAATTTTCTTGAGCCACACGTTGTGGCGAACATGGCCTGCTTGCAGATGAGGACTTATTGGGCACTTAGGAGGAGGCTCATGCAGAAGAGTATCTAAGGATAACGCTTGAAATGAGGACTGCTTTACTAAAACTGCTTTCATAAGGTCTGTATGCCAAACCGATGACGCATCGTGGACTCATATGAGTTGATAAGCAAGATTATTTTTGTCAGCAATCTGGTAGGAAAACTTACAATTCAAAAGGGCAGTAATATTAAAAGCCCCGACCATTGCAGCCAGGGCTTTTAAGGTACTACAGACTTCAGATTTAACATTAATGGACTTAATAAAGTGATACTGCTATTTAAACTGCTTTCAAATGTACCCGTTCACTACAGATAATATTGGGCATTAATACTAAAAAGCCTCCCTCTATTTATCTCGTTATACACCGCCTACGCTTTCAAAAGCTAAGCGTGGCAACTTAAACAAGCACATCCCCCATCGCGACATATACACTTTGATGCGTTGCCCTTTACTGATACGGTTGCCATCAAAAAACGAAACCGCCAGCATAAACTAAAAAAAACAAGGCCTTACATCGTCGCGCTAACACTACCATTTTGCGAATCAGCACAATCACTACGAGGCATGAAAGCTAACTACATCCCAAACAACAAACTTCCTGGCCTGTAAAGCAAAATGGCTTAACCCAGAACTTCTTTCTATTCACTAACTGACTAACCACTTTCATTGTGCTGCTAAGTACTAATTTACTTATTTGAGATTTGCGGTCAATACTGTTTTTTAAAACATGTTTTTATTAACAGCGATAGTGACTGTGCTGCATCCCGCTATTCATTGTATCGATGCTTCTGGCACAGGACTGCCGTTGCAGCTCCCACCACCGGTTTATTCAGTCTTGCGCCTATCTGCCGCGATGCAGCATTT
Source organism: Enterobacter sp. ECC-019 (assembly GCF_043974075.1). Taxonomy (NCBI): domain Bacteria; kingdom Pseudomonadati; phylum Pseudomonadota; class Gammaproteobacteria; order Enterobacterales; family Enterobacteriaceae; genus Enterobacter; species Enterobacter sp. ECC-019. Next base: position 1,845,999 of record NZ_CP143759.1, on the reverse strand, counting down.
GTATTTGGAATGCAGCAACTCGACTTAACCAGTATTCATCCGGTACTTCTCAGTCCACTTGTCCGGTACTCCGCCGCTTTCCGCTAAGCCGAATTGCCACTCTGTATTGGTATATCGCGGTCTACTTTAACTACTGCGCCATGAACCTGCTAAGAGATCATTTTTTAAGTAACTTGCATTTTGATAGTTACTATGTCACTTTGCTTCTGAAAGCCACCAATTCATTCAGGTCTGCCCATGAAAAATGAACCGCTTTTTCACGCTCCCTGCCCCATCGCCCGTAGTCTTGGCCGCATCGGTGATAGTTGGAGCATAATGATCCTGCGCGACGCCTTTGCGGGCTTTACCCGCTTTGACGAGTTCCAGAAAAGCAGTAACGTCGCGCCCAATATTCTTTCGCGCCGCCTGAAGGCATTGGTAGACGATGGACTACTGGAGAAGATTTGCTACAGCAGCACACCGCCTCGTTACGAATACCTCCTCACGCAAAGCGGCCGCGATTTTCGCATGGTGCTGCTGGCGCTGGCGGAATGGGGTAACCGCAACTTCGCACCCGAAGGCCGTCAGATGCAATTGGTGGAAAGTGAAACCCAGCGGCACGTGGAGCCGATCCTGGTCGATAAAGCGACCGGTGAAGAGATTATCCCGGATAAATACACCATGGTGCCGGGACCCGCAGCCTCGCCGATGATGAAATACCGTCACGAATATTTGCAGCGCAAACGCGAAGGTTATAGTGGGCAAAAATTCCAACCCGAGTCTTATAGAGATGCCAGCGATGAATCCGGCCAGTAAAAAAAGAGCCTTCATTATGATCGTTTTTTGATTGCCGCTCTGCTGGTTCTATTGATGGAAATACCGCCGGAACACTAATATTACAGGAGAGTTGATTATGGGCGTTTCAGTTAAACGCATTGTCATAACCGGGATGGGGATTGTCAGCCCTCTGGGGTGCGGCGTACAGCATGTCTGGCAATCTCTGCTGGCAGGGAAGTCAGGTATTACAAAGCTTAGCGAGCAGTTGGTCGCGGATATTCCCTGCAAAGTGGCTGGACTGGTTCCGTCCATCGAACGCGATGCGTTGCACGGCTTCGATCCACTAGCGATCATCCCGGCCAAAGAGCGCAAAAAGATGGATCGCTTTATCGAGTTTGCGCTGGTTGCCGCGCATGAGGCTCTGACGCAAGCCAGGTGGTCGCCTGAATCAGCGGCAGAACAAGAACGCACCGCAACGGTCATTGCCACCGGGATCGGCGGGTTCGGCGAGATCGCCAATGCGGTACATACGACTGATGAGCGCGGGCCGCGTCGCCTGTCTCCATTCACCATCCCCTCTTTTCTTGCCAACCTGGCCGCCGGGCATGTGTCTATCGCCCACGGTTTCCGTGGCCCCATAGGCGCGCCGGTAACCGCCTGCGCGGCAGGCGCGCAGGCCATTGGCGATGCTGCACGGATGATCCACAGCGGCGAGGCAGATATCGCCCTCTGCGGTGGTGCAGAAGCGGCAATTCACCGTGTTAGTCTTGCCGGGTTTGCTGCAGCAAAGGCGCTTTCCAGCTCCTCCAACGACCAGCCGGAAGCAGCTTCCCGCCCCTTTGACCGCGACCGCGATGGTTTTGTAATGGGAGAAGGTGCCGGGCTTATCGTGATTGAGTCGCTGGAGCACGCGCTAGCGAGAGGCGCCACGCCGCTGGCCGAGCTTGTCGGCTACGGCACCAGCGCTGATGCTTATCACTTGACCGCTGGCCCGGAAGATGGTGATGGTGCACGTCGAGCCATGGAAATGGCCATTCGTCAGGCGGGGATCTCAGCAGAAGAGATTGATCATATCAACGCTCACGCCACCTCGACTCAGGTTGGAGACAAAGGTGAACTTGCGGCGATTAAAAAACTGTTTGGCGCGCATCCCGTCGCCATTACCTCGACGAAATCAGCAACCGGCCATCTATTAGGCGCAGCTGGCGGGATTGAGGCTATTTTCACCATTCAGGCGTTGCGCGACCAGATGGTGCCGCCGACGCTGAACCTGCATCACCCCGATGAAAAAGCGGAAGGTCTGAACCTGGTGGCGCTGGTGGCCCGCCCACAGAAGATGCGTTATGCGCTTTCGAACGGTTTTGGTTTTGGCGGTGTCAACGCCAGCCTGCTGCTGAAACGTTGGTAATAATAGTTCAGCTCCCCCTCTGAAAAGGTCGGTGGGGGACTTCCACCAGAGCAAAATATTCAGTCACTGATTTCCAACTAATACTCAGAAATGTATCCTTGAGAAGACATAAAGAAGTTCGCCTGACCAACTGGCGACAGGTAGCTAAGATCATTTGATGAGTACATTACGATCCCCTCGTCAAAACAGACAGGCATTCGTCCTGTCGAGACATGCTTCAGTGCATTGACAAACCTATTGAAACAATCATTTTTCATTTTTAGAGAAAGGACATTTATGAGTCATTCCACAGATATATCAATCGGTCTGCTCCTGTTCCCTGCTCTTACTCAGCTTGATTTGACCGGTCCGTATGAAGTCTTTACACGGGCTCCAGATACAAAGGTTCATCTCATCTGGAAAAACCTGGACCTTGTGGTTTCAGATCGTGGTATGGCGATTCAACCAACCACCACATTCAATGCATGTCCCGCACTGGATGTAATTTGTGTCCCCGGAGGGCCTGGCCAGATAAACCTGATGGAGGATGAAGAAGTCCTTTCATTTATCCGGGCTCAAAGTAAACAAGCAAAGCTAATAACCTCAGTTTGCACCGGAGCGCTTGTGCTGGGCGCCGCAGGGCTTCTGGATGGATATAAAGCGACGACGCACTGGGCTTCACTGGGGCAGCTGGAGTTGTTGGGCGCAGAGCCGGTAAATGAGCGCGTAGTACGTGACCGCAACCGTATCACGGGCGCAGGTGTGACTTCAGGTATCGATTTTGCCCTTAATGTCGTATCAGAAATATTCGGATCTGATATTGCACAAAATATTCAGTTGCATATGGAATATGACCCAGCCCCTCCCTTTAACTGTGGCTCGCCCCGCTCCGCATCTGAAGAACAGCTAAAAAAAGCCCAGCAACAAGTTGCGCCATTTATTGAAAAGAGGCTACAGGCTACGTTGAAAGCAGCAGCCAAACTTCATAAATAAGGGAGTAGCAAAAGGCGTTTCCCTTTTCATTTTCAACGTCTGCTTCTGGCACAAAGTGGACGTATCTTTCACACGCTTGCATATAATCTAGTTAGCAAAACTATCATCCACTACACTCCTTCTCAGCAAACAATTCCTGAATACGCTACGCAAATCAAACAAATACCCAAAACCGAGCCATACCATCCACTTTAATCTCTCATCACCACCTCTTAAAGTGTCCGCACTCAATACATGAGCGCCGTAATCACGAGCATATGGAAACTGCTGCTCATTACAGTTTCCACATTGTCAACTCACCACCCACTATCTATAATGTTTCCATTCTGGAAACAAGGGGCAAGGATGCACGTAGTCCCAAGAGCGCCTTTCGACACGGCCACCAGACAATTTCCTAATCAAGCACTCGCTCTGGACGATCTTTACCGGGTGCTAAAGAAGGAACACTACCCGTCACCGGACGATATGAGAAAGCGCTTCCCCAGCCTGGACAGGATGAAATACCGGGAAAAATGGTGGGTCATTGATGTGGGTGGCGGGCATTTAAGAGTGATGTTTTTTGCTGATTTTGAGCGTGGAAAGATCTTCATCAAACACATCAGCACTCACGCAGATTATGACAAGCTCACGGACCTCTACCGGAGAACGAAAGAATGAACTATGCAGCAGCTATCAAAGCGGCAAACGATCTGACCAACGCGCTCCCTTTCCTCGGCTCAAGCCCGTCGCGACAAGATTACGAGGATGCTCTGGGGTTGGTGGAGTATCTGATTGAGCATGACCCCGATAGTCCGCTGGTAGAGATGCTCACCGCGAAAATCGATAAATACGAAAACGAGTCTCAGGAGTTTGCAGAATTTAACGCGCGTGTTGCCAGCATTCCGTCAGGCGTTGCGTTATTGCGAACGCTGATGGACCAGTACCAACTCACTCAGAGCGACTTCGAGAGCGAGATTGGTAAAAAGTCTCTGGTGAGTCGGATCCTCAACGGACAGCGTACGTTGACCCTGGATCATATGCGTGCGCTGGCGAAGCGTTTTGGTTTACCGGTGAGTGCGTTTGTGGGGAATTGATTGATAGCAGGCTCTGTGCACCCAATCCGTGATAATGAGTCGTTTACATACAAGAACAAAGAGATGCTTATGAAAACAATTGAAGAACTGCGAAACGAGCTTCTAAAAATAGGTGAGCAATTAGGGGGAGGCACAAGGCCAAATCATTACTTCTTTATCCCTGACCAACCTGATGGGGTTGCAACGCCCTATCTTGAAATTCATGGAAAAGAATATCATTTTATCGTCAGTGAAAGAGGCCTTGAGATACAGCGAAAAGTAACGCTCAGTGACGATGAAATTCTTTATTGGTTTGCGGAGAGTGCCGTAGCGGGGCTGGCCTCAACTTATGCAGCAAACCATTCATCTGAACGAGAATTCAGAGAGGTTTATTTCAGAAGGCAATATAGTTTAATGCTCTCTATCAAGCCTGAATGGGCAACAAGAAAGCGCAAAGAAATCACTGAGCTTCTCCATTCGCAAAGAAGCGAACGTCGTTAACCCAACCGACTTGTTACATTCACTGCCCTCTTCCCCTATCTTTTCCTGGTAATTGCCTGCGACATACCATCTGTTATTCTGGCTGGACGTAAGGGATGACAAGGAAGAGAGATGCTGAACCCTGGATTCGTTACCCGCAAAGCGCTTGCTCAGTGGCAGGATGCTCCCGCTTTTCTCCCCCAGTTCCAGTTTCATGAAAAACACCTAACGGTCATTCACACTACCTACCCTGAAAATATTCTGCCGTTGATTGCTAACTTTGACGTCCGGCAAGATGCCGTGATTCGGCGGTTAATGTCTTTGCGTCAATTACCGCAAAAATTACTACGCAATCAGCAGCCTGGCTCGATCGACAACTTTGGCCTGCACAGTTTTACCCTTCTGAAAAACTCTGCATCTGAGCTTTGCTATGGCTTAAGGGGGCAATTCTGGCGTACCGATTTCGGTCTGGAAAACGTTCCGGATGCCAGCGCTTTTCAGACCCCAGCCGCGCCGGGCAGCGCGAAACTGTTGCTGCGCTACAAGGTAACGGAGCTGGCACCCGGCAAGCATGAACTCTCTACGGAAACATTCATCTATTGTCCGGACAGTCGCACTCGGCTAAAAATGTTAGCTTACTGGCTGATAATACGGGCGGGCAGCGGCTGGATCCGCAAAAGGACTCTGAAAGCAGTTAGGGCAAATATTGAAGGGCTGGGGTGAAATGCAAAAGAGAACGTTATGGCGTTCAGCGTTAGCACTTGACTTTAAATATCCGTTTCCGGAAGGTTTCTGTCGGAATGGAATGTCTGAGAAACAGCTATTAGCAAAGAGCGCCCCCTGGAAACCGCCTTTAAAAATGAATACCTTTATTGCGAATAGTCACCCTTAACACAAATTTAAGCGAAAAATTACCTGTATAGCATACTTATTTACCGGCCAGTTGCGTTTGCAACATACTTAGTTTAATCTATTGTTAATTATAAAATATGACAAAGGTCCATCTATGGAATGGGGATGTATAAAATGCGGGGTAGAAATACCTCAGGACAGAGAATTTTGCGATAGCTGTGAAGATAAAAACTTCAGGAAAATTGGAGGATTTCTCTTCTTACCTCTTATAGGTTTAGTGGTCACCGCTGCTTCCTATCTATTTGCAATGACTGATGCATTTAAATTTACGATAGAAAATTATTCGCATCTGAATACACATGCAAAAATATTCTTCATGCTTTCCCTCGCCATTTACATTGGCGAATTTTTATTTACAGTCACAGTTCTTTCATTTTTCATAAGAAAGAAAAAATCGCTACCAAAGCTTTATATTTTGTTTCTGATATCAGTCGTAACGTCGATGTCATTAAATACCTACCTGCTTTACGCGTTAATTCCTGGCGCTGAGATTGGATATAATGAACTTGTACCTATCTTTAGAAATGTGATAACAGCGTTAATTTGGATTCCCTATTTCATTATATCAGTTCGTGTAAAAAGAACGTTTATTCGATAAAAAGTACGAGTGGCTTCACCATTTTGATGATTAATCAGTCAGAGTTCTATTGATCCACCTCATGTCATCAAAACCGAGCGGACGGTGTCACCGTCCGCTTTTGGCACAAAACAGACATTCATACTCACATCTATCCCCCCACCGCCACGCTCGCCGACAGCCCCGCCACCAGCTCAACCCCCTCCGGTAACCTGTCGATATGAATGCGCACCGGCACGCGCTGTGCCAGCCGGACCCAGCTAAAGGTGGGCTCGACGTTGGGCAGGCCAAGCCCGCCCGTTTCATCGTTGCTGTCCCCAATCCCATGCCCGATGCTCTCCACGTGACCCGTGATGACCGGCTCATACCCCATCAGCACAACCTGCGCGGCATCCCCGACGCGAATATGGCGCAGCTTGGTCTCCTCAAAGTACCCCACTACCCAGAAGCTGCGGGCATCGACGATGGCGACCTTTGTCTCCCCCGCCGTCGCGTAGTCTCCGGGGCGAAGCCGTAGGTGCGTAACGTACCCCGAAACCGGCGCACGCACGGTGGCGTGCGCCAGATTCAGCTCTGCCAGATCCAGCGCGGCCAGCGCGCCGTGATAGTTGGCCGCCGCGACGTTCGCCGCGCTGCCGGTTTGCTGCAAATCCTCGCTCGAAATGGCGTTTTTAATCAGCGTGCGGCGGTGGGCCGCGTCCTGGCGCATCAGCATCTCATGGCGTTTCGACTCGACGTCCGCCTGCGCGCTGACCACCGCCAGCTTAAGCCAGCGCGGATCGATGGTGTAGAGCACATCGCCCCGGTTCACCCACTGATTGTCCCGCACGGCCACGCTGATGACCGGCCCGGAGACATCCGGCGCTATCTGCACCACGTCCGCCCGCACGCGGCCGTCGCGGGTCCACGGCGTTTGTGCGTAGTGTTTCCACATCATAAACGCCAGAAGCGTGGCCGCCGCGACGACGCTCAGCGTCAGCGCATAGCGAGCCAGTAAAGAGAGCAGTGATTTCATGACAATAACCCCAACGCGGTCAGGCCCTGCATTAGCAGGAAAAAGGTGACAATCCAGGTTGAAACATCCATCAGCGGGCGAAACGGCAATCGCCGGTAGAGCCTGCTGAGAGAGAAAAGCGCGACGAGGCTTAGCGTGCAGACCAGCACCGCGAGGGCGACCGTCAGCAGCCCCGGAATAAAAACCCCGCCGATATTGAGATCGTTAACCATGGTCTGGCTCCCGTAATGCACAGTGCAGATCCACCAGCCTGAAGACAAACTGGCGCGTATGTTCATCTGCCGCAGGCAGATGGCGTTCGATAAGGGTGACGATGCGTTCGCGTAAGGCGTGGCGGTCTGCGGCGTTTATCCGATGAAAAAGCGCGTCAACCTCACTGCCGGGCGGTGCGTCACTGCGGCGTAAATGCATGACCGAAAGCCCCAGGCGCAGCGCGTGTAGCAGCCGATCGAGCGCCTGCTCCGGCGCGCGCTCGCTGCGCTGCAGGCGCGGCAGCAACAGCGCGGTTCGGTCCATCATCAGGTTGATCCAGTGCGTTTCGTCGACCCGCAGCGTGCCCTTCAGGCTGCGGCGAATGTCGCGCTGGCAGAGGTTCAGCAGACGGTTGATGGCGCCATCCGCCTGCACGGTTTGCAGCAGGCTCATGCTGACGACGGCATAGCCGGTGGCGGCAAAGAGCGCGATGGCGGTGTTGGCCGCAACGGCGAAGTCTCCGCTGTAGCGCGCCCCCAGCTCGCACAGAATGGGCAGCGTCAGGGTAATCCCCATCGCCATAAACGTGGTGGGCGGACGCGCCTGAAGCGACCCGGCCAGCAGATATGCCGGGGCAAGCACCGCCACCAGCACCGGGAAATCGCTCACCAGCGGCAACAGCGCAAAGCTGTAGAACAGGCTAATGACCACGCCCCAGAACGAGCCAATAATGTATTTCACGATGTGCGGTGCCGGGATGTCGAAACTGCCAAACAGCGTGCAGCAGACCCCCAGGATAGACACCGCCGTACCGCCATCCGGCCACGCTGAGAAGATCCAGACCAGGCATCCGCTCAGGATGATGGCGAAAGCCCCCAGCGCCGTGCGGGCCGCGGTAAGAGGATCGCGGTGGAAAACGTAGCCTTTCGCCGCGCGGGTTTGCATCTCCCCAAAGACGGGTTTGGCGTGGAGGATAGCCCCGGAAAGACGTTCGCACTGCTGCAGAAGCGCGATAGCCTCCGAGAGGGAGCGAATAAAACTGACCTGCAGCGCGTCGTCAAACGTCTGCGCCTGCGCGGCATACCGATCGATGAGAAGCGCGCAGCGGAGCCGCAGCGCTTCTGCCGTGCTGCTGGCACCCGCGCCTTCAGCGGCAAGCCAGGCCTGAACGTCCTCCAGCAATGTCTGCGCGTCGGCGGGCAGGGTTCCGATCGCTGGCAGGCGATCGTGCAGTTCACAGTTGACGATAACCAGCCGCGCCAGCCGATCGTGGATCGCTTTTCTGGCCTGCCGCACCGGGGCAGAAAGGGCAAAATCGTACGGAATATGGTGGCTGATGCCCTGCAGGAACTGCAGCGCCAGGGCCAGATGCAGGGGGCCGGAAGCCGCGTCGGGTTTACCGGCTAAGGTATCCGCCACCCGCCCGCGCGCGACCTGTAGCGTCTGGGATAACTTAGCGTTGAACAGCCCTGATACGCGCGCGGGCAGCACATAGCGGTGAATCAGCGCCGCGCAGAAAATCCCAATCGCGATCTCCTGCACGCGGACAACGGCGACGTTAAAGATGCCGCCGGGATCGGACACCGCCGGAAAACCAATCAGGCTCGCGGTGTAGCCTGCCAGCACAAAGGCGTATGCCCGGGGCGTGCGTTCCAGCAGGGAGAGCCACAGGCAGAATGCGATCCAGCCCGTCAGTACCGCGCTGCACAGGACTGGCGTATTCGCGAAGGTGGGCACAATCAGAACGGTCGCGCTGGCACCTACCGCGGTACCGGCCAGCCGGTAGAGGCTTCGGCTCAGCGATGCCCCGACCGACGTCTGCGACACGATGTAAACCGTAATAATGGCCCACGAGGGACGCTCAAGGCCGATCGACAGCGCGAGGTAATAAGCCAGCATCGCCGCGGCAAAACTCTTCGCGGAATAGATCAGCGCCCCCGCATCGTTTCGCAGCGCGGCGGGGAGATGCACGTGATGAGAGAAGATGTTTTTCATGCCGGGATTATTACCGGCTTGCAGACCCGCTTAAATACTCTATTCTGTCAAAAAATACCTAAATGTTGCCAGAATCGTGAAGCCTCAATCTGCTACTACGCTGTATGACCCTGACTCTACCGCCAGCCCGGCGGTGGCGCGTCATCTGGACTTCGTGGATTACGCCGCGGAAGTGCCGGTACATACCCACCGCAAGGGGCAGCTGATTATTGCCCGATACGGTGCGGTCAGCTGTTACGCGGAGAATGACATCTGGATCGTGCCGCCGGACTGCGCCGTCTGGATCCCCGGCGGGATCCCGCACAGCGCCAAAGCGACCTGGAACGCGCATCTCAATTATCTGTTTATTGAGCCCGGCGCGGCGGCGCTGCCGGAAAAGTGTTGCACGCTCGCGATCTCGCCGCTGATTAAGGAGCTGGTCGATCGCCTAACCCGCGAGGGCGTGGAGTATCCGCCCGATGGCCACGTCGCCAGGCTAATCAGGGTCACGCTTGATGAGCTTGCCAGCATGCCGCAGCAGAAGCTGAGCCTGCCGGTCTCATCCGACCCGAAAATTCGCGCCATGGCCGACGCGCTGGTCAGCCGACCTGAGGACAGAAGCACCCTGAAGGAGTGGGCGAAACGGCTTGCCCTCAGCGAGCGCTCGTTTGCCCGCCTGATGCAGCGCGAGACCGGGCTGAGCTTCGGGCGATGGCGCCAGCAGCTGCATTTGATTATTGCCCTGCGGGAGCTGGCAAGCGGCGTACCCGTCCAGAACGTGGCGACAACGCTCGGGTACGAATCCGTGAATGCGTTTATCACCATGTTCCGAAAAGCGATGGGCAGCACGCCCGCCCACTACTTTGCCGAACGGAAAAACAACGGCCGTTAGCCCGGCCCCTCGCTCCCCGCCGCCAGCAGCGGCACCACCACGTCGCTGATGGGCACCGCAATACCGTGTTTGCGGCCGTAGCGCTGGATCACGCCGTTGCGGATATCCCACTCCATCGGACGATCGGCCTGACGGTCGGCAAGGATCGAGGTGCCCAGGTCCTCAGGCGCGCGCTGGAAGTTCGCCAGAATCTCCTGGGCCACAGCATCGTCCAGCTTCGCCCCTTCGGCGCGGGCGACGTCAAGTCCCTCGCGCAGGTAGGCCAGCGCAAGTTCGCTGACATCCTCACGCCTGAACATCCCGGCGCGGCGGTTGGCCAGCACCATCAGCCCGGCCACCGCATTTTGCAGCAGCTTGCGCCAGGCGACGGTGGCGAAATCTGTTGAGAGCTCAACTTGACAGCTCGTACCGCGAAGCGCCTCCACTACCCGCTGCGCCTGCGGCACGTCCGGCAGCGTCAGGCGCGGTTTGGCGCGCAGCCACACGGAAGCATCCGGTTCGCGCTGCGCGGGGAACCAGACTACCGACGGCAGCACCGTTGTGCCGTTAACCCACGCCTCAAGCTGGGCTTTTTGCTCCACGCCGTTTTGCAAGGCGCAGACCACGGTGTTTTCATCGCACAGCGCGCGCAGCCACCCGGCGCTGTCGGCATTTTGCGTCGTTTTTACCGCCACAAACACCAAATCGACAGGGCGCGTGATAACGGCCGGATCGGTTAATACCGGACCGGGCACCACGGTTTCACCCTCGTCGTGGCGCAGGCGTAATGCCGGATGCGCGGTGCGTCCGCACAATAGCGGCGTACGGCCCGCGTCATGCAGCACCGCGGCGATAGTGGTCCCAATTGCGCCAGGCCCAATCAGCGCAATCACTGGATTGTCAGACATGGTTAACTCCCCTTTTCGCTAAGCCTGCTAACAGTTATACCACCCTGAAAAGTGAGCGCCACGTCGTTGTCTATACTCAACACACAACAGTCAACGGAGTGCGCCATGCCTTTACCCGATTTTAAGTCCTCTGAACCTTTCACCCTCGGCATCGAACTCGAACTGCAGGTGGTTAACCCGCCGGGCTACGATCTGAGCCAGGACTCCTCCGCGCTTATCGCCGCCGTCAAAGACGACATCAAAGGCGGCGAGGTCAAACACGACATCACTGAAAGCATGCTCGAAATCGCCACCGGCGTGTGCCAGAACATCGACCAGGCGGCGGCGCAGTTCTCGGTGATGCAGCAGAGCATCCTGCGCGCGGCGGCGGAGCAGCATATCCAGATCTGCGGCGGCGGGACGCATCCGTTCCAGAAGTGGCAGCGGCAGGAGGTGTGCGACGACGAGCGCTATAACGTCACGCTGGAGCGCTTTGGCTATCTGATTTTGCAGGCAACGGTGTTCGGCCAGCACGTGCATGTGGGGTGTCGAACCGGGGACGACGCGATTTACCTGCTGCACGGCCTGTCGCGCTTCGTGCCGCACTTTATCGCCCTGGCGGCCGCCTCGCCGTATATGCAGGGCACGGACACGAAATTCGCCTCGTCGCGACTGAACATTTTTTCGGGGTTCCCGGATAACGGCCAGATGCCGTGGGTCAACAGCTGGCAGGAGTTCGAGGGGCTGTTCCGCCGCCTGAGTTCGACCAGCATGATCGACAGCATTAAGGATCTGCACTGGGACATCCGCCCCAGCCCGCACTTCGGCACCGTCGAGGTGCGGGTGATGGATACGCCGCTGACGCTCGGCCACGCCATTAACATCGCCGGGCTTATTCAGGCGACGTCCCACTGGCTGCTGACCGCGCGGCCCTATAAGCATCAGGAAAAAGATTTTCTGCTGTACCGCTTTAACCGTTTTCAGGCCTGTCGCTACGGGCTGGAGGGGATCCTGACGGACGTGCACACCGGCGAGCACAAAACCGTGGCGGAAGACATTTCGTGGCTGCTGGAGCAGGTTGCGCCGTCGGCTGAGAAGCTCGGCGCGACGAGCGCAATCAATGAAATCGCCCTGCTGTTAAAACAGGGCAAGAGCGAGGCGCAGCGCATGCGGGAGTTTATCGCCGACGGCGGCTCGCTGATTTCTCTGGTGCAGAAGCACTGCGAGCTGTGGGCGACGAGTCCGTAAGGCCGTGGCCCCACTCGCGCAGGCGCTGGAATAGCACGAACAGCGCGGGGATGAACAGGATCCCCACCACGGTCGCCACCAGCATGCCGCTGAACACCGTGGTGCCGATGATGCGGCGGCTTTGGGCACCTGCCCCGGTCGCCAGCATCATGGGCAGGACGCCGATAATGAACGACACGGCGGTCATCATCACCGCGCGGAAGCGGCGCGAGGCCCCTTCACGTGCGGCATCAACAATCGCCATCCCGTCCATGCGCCGCGCGCGGGCGAACTCCACGATAAGAATGGCGTTTTTAGCCGCTAGCGCGATCAGCAGCACCAGACCTATCTGCACGTACACGTCGTTGGCGTAGCCCGCCAACCACAGCCAGACCAGCGCCCCGCCGATGGCGAACAGCACCGAGAGCATCACGCTCGCCGGGAGCGTCCAGCTCTCGTACTGGGCAACGAGGAACAGCCACGCCATCACCACCGCCGCCAGCACGATCCATATCGCCTGATTGCCGGTCTGCTGCTCCTGATAAGACATGCCGCTCCAGGCGTAGTCGTATCCCGCTGGCAAATTCTCCGCCAGAAGTTCGCCCATCGCCGCCATCGCGGTGCTGCTGCTCACCCCAGCCGCCGCCGAGCCGCTCACCGACACGGACGGGAACTGGTTGTACTGCTGCAGGAACGGCGCGCCGACGGTCGGCGTAATGGTGACCAGATTGCTCAGGCGCACCCGCTCGCCGCTGTTGCTGCGCACGAACAGCTCGCTGATTTGCCCGGCGCGCTCGCGCCACTGCATCTCGTTTTGCATCACCACGTGGTAGACGCGGTTGTTGACGCTGAAATCCCCGGCGCGCGTGCCGCCAAAGGCGGTTTGCAGGCTGCTGAAGATGCGCGACACCGGCACGTCGAGGTGCGCGGCGCGCTCGCGGTCAACGGTCAGCGTCAGCTGCGGCACGTTGCTGCTCCAGGTGGTGAACACGCGGCTCAACTGCGGATGCTGGTTAGCTTTCGCCAGCACCTCACGCGTGACGCGCTCCAGCTCCGCCGGGCTCTGCCCCGCCTGCGCCTGGATGCGCAGGTCGAAGCCGGAGGCGTTGCCCAGCCCCGGCAGCGTCGGCGGCGCGAAGGTCATGATGGTCGCCTCCGGCAGGGCCAGCAGCTGGCGCTGCAGGGTGCCCATCACCTCGTCCATCGGCGGACGCTCGCTCCAGTCTTTGAGCATGATGGAGATAAACCCGCCGTTGGAGGCGCTGGTGCCGTTGAGAATGTTAAACCCGGAGACCTGAATCACGTCCTCCACCGCCGGGTTTTTGGCGATGAGTTCACGCGCCGTGGTCATCACCGCCTCGGTGCGCTCCAGCGAGGCCGCTTCCGGCAGCTGGACGCTGGCGAAGAAGTAGCCCTGGTCCTCCTGCGGCAGGAAGCCTTTTGGCATCGACATAAAGCTGAACGCCACCACGGCCGCCGCGCCCGCGGTAGCCAGCAGCGCCAGCCACGGACGCTGGTTTAAGACATGCACGATGCGGGTGTAGAAACCGCGCGTGGCGTCCAGCCCGCGGTTAAAGGCGCGATAGACTGCCGCAGGTTTCTCCGGGCGCGGACGCAGCAGCATCGCGCACAGGGCGGGCGTCAGGGTCAGCGCCACGAGGCTTGAGAGCGTGACGGCGGTGGAGAGCGTCACCGCGAACTGGCGGTACAGCTCGCCGACAATCCCCGGCAGGAGCGCCACCGGCACAAACACCGCCAGCAGCACCAGCGTCGTTGCGATGACCGGCCCGGCAATCTGGCGCAGCGCCAGCGCGGTCGCCGCCGTGCGGCTCTGCCCTTCCGCCATCAGCGTTTCGACGCTCTCCACCACCACGATGGCGTCATCCACCACCATGGTCAGCGCCAGAATGATGGCGAACAGGCTGAGGGTGTTGGCGGAGTAGCCGAGCGTGTAGAGCACCGCGAAGGTGCCCACCAGCGACACCGGAATGGCGAGCGCCACAATCAGCGTCGCGCGCCAGCTCTGCAGGAACAGGGAAACGACCACCACAACCGCCAGCATCGTCAGCGCCAGCGAGACGCCGATCTCCTTAATGGTGGAGGCAACAAAAGAGGTAGTGTCGAATTTCACCTCGTAGACCAGGTCGTCCGGGAAGCGCGTCGAGAGGCGCTCCAGCTCCGCGCGCACCGCGTCGGCCACGCGCAGGGCGTTGGCGGACGGCGTCGGGTAGATGCCGAGGTAGGCGGAGTCGTGCCCGTTCAGCTGCGCGCCCGAGCTGTAGCTGCGCGAGCCGAGTTCAATGGTGGCGATGTCCTTCAGGCGCACCAGTTGGCCCATCTCCCCGGCGCGAATAATGATGTTGGCAAAGTCGTCGGCCTGGCTTAAGCGCCCCAGCCCGTTGATGGTCAGCGTCTGCTGCTGGCCGTTAAACACCGGCGGCGTGCCGACCTGGCCTGCCGCCCCCTGCACATTCTGCTCGCGCAGCGCCTGCGCCACGTCGTCGGTGGTGACGTTCAGGGCGTTCATGCGGTCCGGACGCAACCAGATGCGCATGCTGTAGTCGCGCGCACCGAACATCTGCACCTGTCCGACGCCCGGCAAGCGAGACAGCGCCTCGCGCACCTGGGTGCTGGCGTAGTTGCTGACGAACAGCGGCGTGTGGGTGTTATTCGGTGAGTAAAGACTTACCCCCATCATCAGGTTGGTGGCCCGCTTGCGTACCTGCACGCCATTTTGCTGCGCCTCGGTCGGGAGCTGCGCCACGGCCTGCGCCACGCGGTTTTGCACGTCGATGGCGGCGAGGTCCGGATCGGTGCCCGCCGCAAAGGTAATGTTCAGGCTGTACGTGCCTTCGTCCGAACTGGTCGACTCCATATAGAGCATGTGATCCACGCCGTTCAGCTGGGTCTCCAGCGGCGTGGCGATGGCCTCCGCCACGTCGGCCGAGCTGGCGCCCGGCCAGCTGGCCGACACATTCACCACCGGCGGCGTGATCTGCGGGTACTGCTCCACCGGGATAATCCTCAGCGCGATGGCCCCCAGCAGGGTAATGACCAGCGCAATCACCATCGCGAAGCGCGGGCGTTTGATGAAAAACGTCAGCATGATGGCTCCTTAATTCAGTATCTGGACGGCGGCACCGGGCTGCACGCGCTGCGCGCCGTCAGTAATCGCTCGCTCACCGGGCTTCACGCCGGAGGTAATCTGGAACTGCTGGCCAATCTGCCCGGCAATTTTCAGCGGGCGCATTTCGGCTTTGCCGTCGGCGTTAACCACCCAGGCAAAGAACCCGTCGCCGTTCTGCTGGACCGCGGCGGCGGGCAGGGTCAGGACCGGCTGCTCGCTGGCCGGGCGCAGGATCACGTTCACGTTGCCGCCGGGCAGGAGCTGATGGCGCGGGTTGGCGAACTCGGCGCGCAGCATCACGCTGGCGGTGCGCGGATCGATGCGGTTGTCCACGGAGGTCAGCTCACCGCTGACGCGCTGGCCGTTGCTGTCAATTAACGCCTGCCAGGCCTGCTTCATGGCGCTGATATCCGCATGCTGTCCGGCTTTGGTCGCAAACGCCCCCTCTTCCAGCGCAAAGGCGATGCGGATGGGGTCGAGCTGCACGACCTCCACCAGCACGCCGCTGGCAGGGTTGACCAGGCTGCCGACGTGGAACTGGCTGTGCCCCACGCGACCGTCAATCGGCGAGGCGATGCGGGTGTAGTTCAGGGTGACGCTGCGAGTGTCGAGCCGGGCTTTGGCCTGCTCCAGCGCGGCGCTGGCGACGTCCCGTTGCATGCGGGCGTTATCCACGTCGTGACGGCTGATGGCGTTACTGCTGCCCAGGCTTTCAAAGCGGGAAAGCTGCTGCTGCGCCTGACGCAGCGTGGCTTCGGCGCTTCTCACCTCGGCCTGCGCCAGGCGCAGGGCGGCGCGCGGCTCGGCGTCGTCCAGCTCGAACAGGACGTCGCCTTTTTTCACGTACTGCCCGTCGCGGAAGTGAATTTTGGTAATCACGCCTTCCGTACGGGCGCGCAGCTCAACGGTGTGGATGGCTTCGATGCGGCCCGGGATCTGGCGCTCGGCGGCATGGGCGGTTTGCTCCACGGCGGCGACGCGAACGGGGATAGCGGCAGCGAATACGGGTTGCAGGGTGCAGGCGAGGAGCGCGAACAGGAGTGGGAGTTTCATGGGTGTACCTCAGATGTGTTCCCCTCACCCCGGCCCGTACACCCCAAAGGGGCGAGGGAGGTCAGAGTCCCCTCTCCCCATAGGAGAGGGTTAGGGTGAGGGCAAAAGGTTATGCAGCCTTACGGAACCTGCGGGTCAGTCGCTTCTCGATTTCGACGACGAAGAACATCACGCCTGCAACGGCCAGGGTCACAAACCAGTAGCGCAGCGGCAGGGCTTCGGTGCCGAACAGCATCTGCATAAACGGCAGGTAGATAATCGCCGCCTGGAGCAGGAACAGCACGCCCGTCACCAGCCAGATCCCTTTGTTCGCCAGCAGGCCACGGTTCAGGGAGAACCCTTCGGTGTTGCGGCAGTTAATCATGTACACCCACTGGGCGCAGACCAGCATCTGCAGCAGCACGGTGCGGATGAACTCCGCGCTGTGGCCGCGCGGGGCCAGCCAGGCTTCCAGCGCAAAGGCGGCGATGGCAATCATGGTGCCGACGAAGGCCACGCGCCATACGGCGTAGGCGTCCATCACGTGCTGCCCGGTCTGACGTGGCGGACGGCGCATGATGTTGCGCTCGGCGGCCTCAAAGGCCAGGCCGAAGGAGAGCGTGGCGGAGGTGGCCATGTTCATCCACAGAATCAGCACCGGCGTCAGCGGAATGATGTTGCCCGCCAGCAGCGCGATCACAATCAGCAGCCCCTGCGCGAGGTTGGTCGGCATGATGAACAGAATGGTCTTCTTCAGGTTGTCGTAAACGCGACGCCCCTCTTTCACCGCGCTGGCGATGGTGGCGAAGTTATCGTCCGTCAGGACCATGTCCGCCGCCTCTTTGGTTACTTCCGTGCCCTTGATGCCCATCGCGATGCCCACGTCAGCCTGACGCAGCGCCGGGGCATCGTTCACGCCGTCACCGGTCATGCCGACGATTTCACCTTTATCCTGCAGCGCTTTCACCAGGCGCAGCTTATGCTCCGGGCTGGTGCGGGCGAAGATGTCATACTTCACCGCGGCTTCCGCCAGCGTAGCGTCGTCCATCTTCTCCAGCTCGTAGCCGGTGACCGCCTGCTCGCTGTTGGTGATCCCCAGCATCTGGCCGATGCTCATCGCCGTCTGCGGGTGATCCCCGGTGATCATCTTCACGCGGATCCCCGCCTGCTGGCAGGCGTTAATCGCATCAATCGCTTCCGGACGCGGCGGATCCATCATCCCGGCGATGCCGAGGAAGATCAGGCCGTGGCTCAGGTCGTCGTGCGTCAGCTCCTGCTCGCCGCTCGCTGGCTTAAACGCCGCGGCAACCATGCGCAGCCCCTGACGCGCATAGCGCTCCATTTCGGTTTCCCAGTACGCGCGGTTGAAGGCTTCCGCACCGTTACGGGTCTGCTGCTCGGCGCACAGGGCGAAAATCACGTCCGGCGCACCGGTGATCAGGATCTGCTCCTCACCGCCAATCTGGTAGTGGGTGCTCATGTACTTGTACTGCGAGTCGAACGGGATCTTGTTAACCAGCGTGGTCATGACCGGCTCAAGGCTGGCCTTCGCCGCCAGCACCTTCAGCGCGCCCTCGGTCGGCCCACCAGTAATGCCCCACAGGCCGCGCTCATCCTGAATCATCTGGCTGTCGTTGCACAGGTCGATGGTGCGCAGGTACTGCTCCAGCACGGTGCCCGGCTGGATATGGACCGGCTCGTCGCTTCCTTCCAGGTAGATGTTGCCCACCGGCTCGTAGCTGTTGCCGTCCACGCGGTAGCAGGCGTCGGCGGTGATGATGGCTTTCACCGTCATCTCGTTCATGGTCAGGGTGCCGGTTTTATCCGAGCACACCACGGTCATCGCGCCCAGGGTTTCGACCGTCGGCAGCTTGCGGATAATTGCCCGCTTGCGCGCCATCGCCTGCACGCCCAGAGAGAGGATGATGGAGATAATCGCCGGCAGGCCTTCCGGCACGGAGGCCACCGCAAGGCTAATCAGGGAGAGCAGCAGCTCGCCCATCGGGATTTCGCGGAACACCAGGCTGAAGACAAACAGCGCGGCCATCATTGCCAGGATAATGGCGAAGATCGCTTTACCCAGCTTGTCCATCTGCACCAGCAGCGGCGTGCGGTGCTTTTCGATGCCCGCCATCATCTGGTTAATGTGGCCAAGCTCCGTATCCTTACCGGTCGCGGTGACCACGCCGACGCCACCGCCCGCGCTGACGGTCGTCCCGGAGAAGACCATATTGGTGCGGTCGCCCAGCGGCAGTTCACCGCTCAGCGGATTAATGTGCTTATCCACCACGGTGGATTCACCGGTCAGAATCGCTTCTTCCACGCGTAAATTATGCGCTTCGATTAAACGCATATCCGCCGGAATACGATCCCCCGCGCGTAATACAATAATATCGCCCGGGACTATTTCAGTTGTGGGTATCGTTTCGTGGTTACCGTTACGAATAACGCGCGCCTCGCTGGAGAGCATATTGCGAATACTCTTCAGGGATTTTTCCGCGTTGCTTTCCTGAATATGGCCAATTAAGGCATTGATTACCGCGACGCCCAGAATAACCAGCGTATCCACCCAGTGGCTCATTACTGCCGTTAATACGGCGGCGGCCAGCAGGACATAAATCAGCACATCATTAAAATGAGCCAAAAAACGCAGCCAGGCGGGTTTACCTTTTTTCTCCGGCAGCGCGTTCGGACCTGATTTTTGCAGACGCGCCTGCGCCTCTGCACGATCCAGACCGCTGGTCTGGCTCTGCTGGTGCGTAAGCACCTGCTCTGCGGTCTGCTGGTATGCCAGCCCGCCGGAAGGCGGCACGTTTGGGGACATTTTTTTTTCGGTCATCGTATTTTTCCTTCAATATCCGGTGAACAGAAGCCTGAATTCCTTTCTGGCTTAAATAAATTCATTTTTAAGTCTTGCGGGTAAAATTGATCTACCGCAATATAATGACTTCTCGGTTATTCAAAACTGATTAAAACTATTTCGATGACCTGATTTTTACAAAATATTTCTAAACCAACATTAAACGAGGGGGAACCATGTTTGGTATTTATCGCGGACGACGCCTGGCGTTATACATTGTCGCAGCCATTGTTATTGCCACGTTAATTGGTTATAGCACCTATACATTTGTAAAATTATTTTCCTGATACGGACATTTATTTACATAACGCGATATTAATATGAACACCGGGTCGTATAGTGTTATTTATTCGCATTAATAATGTCTTTGTTTTATTCAAAAAGGCCAGCGGGGCTGATATTGCTTTACGTTACAGAATGCCGGACAATGACATTTTTAACTGACGATTAACATTACGATGAAACACCCGTTAGAATCGCTGCTTACGGCGGGGGGCATTTTATTGCTGGCCCTGATCTCTTGCCTGCTGTTACCCGCGCCGTCGCTGGGTCTGGTGCTGGCGCAGAAGCTGATGACGACCTTCCATATGGTCGATCTGAACCAGCTCTACACCATTCTGTTCTGCCTGTGGTTTTTGGCACTCGGCGCCATCGAATTCTTTATCCTGCGTTTCGTCTGGCGCCGCTGGTTTTCACTGGCGTCGTAAGCCGGTGAAGTCACGCATGCCGTGGATCAGCGCTTCACACCAGGCCGCGTAATCGTGGCCGCTGGATGAGGGATGGAAGCTGACGCGATACCCTTTCTCCCTCAACGCGCGTTCGAAATCCTGCGTAGTGCGATAAATTCCCCCGCCCGGCCCCGTGGTTTCAAACTTTCCGGCCTGCAGCCAGAAGCGCACCGGATACGGCGGCGACTGCTGATATTGCCGCGTCAGCCAGCCGGGCGCTTCGCCTTTCGGTGCCCACCAGTACGAACCTGAAAGACTCAGCACGTTACCAAACAGGCGCGGATAGCGCAGCGCGACCCATGACGACGCGATTCCCCCGTAGCTCGACCCCGCCAGCACCGTTTTCTGCCGCTGCATCGCAATGCCCTGCCCGCGCAGCCACGGCAGCAGTTCATGCGCCATAAAGTCGGCGAAATCCGGGTTCGGCGGCAGCTCGTTGCCGCGTCGGGCGTGATCGAGGCTGTCGATAAACACCACGTTAATCGGCGGAAGATGATGGCGGGCGATCAGACCGTCCAGCACGTTAGCGAAATGGTACTCGTCCTGATAAATCTGCCCGTCGAAGAGGATGAGCGTCCAGCGTGCAGGCTGTGCGCCGCGCGGTTTATAGATCATCACCTGGCGGGAATTACCGAGGATATTGCTCGTGATGCTCTGGCGGCTTAATGACTCGTGGACCAGCGGCTGGGCCGTGGCCTGCACGGAGCAATAGCGTGCCGGGCTGAGATCGAGCAGCGAATAGCGGTTCCAGCGATCCGTCTTTTGTTCACCAAAGGTATTCGGGTTGAGCGGATCGACCTGGGCGCTCACCAGGATCGCGCGACGTTGATCGCGTGAGGAACCCTCGACGATCGGCACATCGGGCGCGAGCTTGTACTGCATCACCGTGTCGGCGGGCACCACATAGCTGCGGAACCAGACGTCGCTGTTGCCCAGGCGGAACAGCGGGTCGTGATCCCCCGCCGGTGAGCCGAGAATAAAGACGTTATCCCGCGCGCCGCGCCACAGGAAGGTGACGCGCTTATGTTCTGCGTCTACCGGCTCCACCATCGGCGTTCCCTGCCGAATCTGCGTCTGCCAGAACGCGTCGGTACGCCCTCCGGCAGCAATCTCTTTTGCCAGCGCCTGAAGCGTCGGGCTTTCAGGTGCCAGCATCTGTACGCGCGGTAGCGCAGATGTCTCTTTCATCCGCCACTGAAAACGCCAGGGTTTACCCGCTTCGCCGTGCAGGACCAGCGAGGCGCTCTGCTTTTCCGGCAGGGCAAAAAGCAGCGTGTGTTCGCCATCGGCGGGCCCATTTTCAATCAGCGTACGAATGCGGCGGTTTTGCCCGTCCAGCAGGCGGGCATCCGTCACGCCATGCAGCCTGGCGGAGACATAATTTTCAGCAAGCTCTGGCAGCATAAAACAGACTTCACCGCTGGCATCAAACTTCCCCTGGACGTCTCCCTGCCGGGAAGAGTGTTCGCAGGTTGCCGCCACCGCAGGCAGCACACCTATCCCGAGTAATAATCCGCTCCATACCCTCTTCATTACCGCTTGTTCCCTGACGAAATTTGTTATCAACGCTAATGCAAATGGTAATAATTTGCAATATCATCTAACGCGTTTTAACGGTGTATTTATGGCGATAGCAACCAAGGACGAGTGGAAAAAATGTTTAAGAATAATAAGATAATGCAACTGTGGCTGCTGAGTCTGGCGACGACCAGCGTGGCGGCTCAGGCTGAAACGAGAGAAGAAACCATAATGGTGACGCAGGGCGTGAGTGAAGAACCTACCGCCCCGGTAAAAGGGATTGTGGCAACCCAAACGCTCTCCGCGACCAAGACCCGCGCGGAGATCGTGAAAACGCCGCAGTCGGTATCGGTGATCACCCGCGATCAAATGCAGATGCAGGACGTGACGTCCGTGTCGCAGGCGCTGCGCTACTCGGCGGGCGTGTTTACCGAGTACCGCGGCTCGTCGAACCGTAACGACGAGGTGTTCGTGCGCGGCTTTAGCTATGTGCCGAAATTCCTCGACGGCCTGAGCTTCGGCGCTACGGCCTCGTCCCAGACGGGTACGATTGACCCGTGGTTACTGGAGCGCGTGGAGCTGGTGCGTGGCCCGGCGTCGGTTCTGTTTGGTCAGGTCAATCCGGGCGGGTTAATCAGCATGACCAGCAAACGGCCGACCGCGGAATCCATCCATAACGTGCAGTTCCGCACCGGCAATAACGATCTGGCAGAAGGCGCGTTTGATTTCGGCGGCAAGCTGAGCGACGACGGCCGCGTGCTGTATCGCGTCAACGGTATCGCCCGTACCCAGCATAATCAGGTGGATGATTATAAAGAGACGCGGATGGCGATCGCGCCTGCCATCACCTGGTACCCGAACGACCAGACCCGCTTTACGCTGTTGACCAGCTACCAGAAGGATCCGGATGCGGGCTACCGCAACTTCCTGCCCGCCTACGGCACGGTCAAAAGCGTCGACGGGAAATACATCCCGCGCGACTTTAACGTCAGCGATCCGAATTACAATCAGTCCTGGCGCGAGCAGACGACGATCGGCTACGAGCTGGAACATCAGTTCGCCGACGACCTCACCTTCCGCCAGAACGCGCGTTACGCCGCCATCAAACAGAATTACCGTTACCTCGTCTACGCCAGCAGCGCGGCCAACAGCACGGTATTAACGCGACGCGCGCAGCATGAAGAGCGCACCACCAACGAATTTGGCCTGGATAACCAGCTTGAGTATCTGCTGGAGACCGGCAGCGTCAGCCACACCCTGCTCGGCGGGTTCGACTACAAGACCAGCAAAGATAAACAGCTGCTGGCACGCGGGAGCGGTTCACAGTATGACCTCGACTGGACGAACCCGGTGTACGGCGTGAACGTGGATGAGAGCACCTTCAAAACCGCCAGCGACGAGCAGCAAAATCTCGACCAGATGGGCCTGTATTTGCAGGATCAAATGAGCTGGAACAGCTGGGAATGGCTGGTCTCCGGGCGCTACGACTGGAGCGAAGTGCGAACAAACGACTTCACCGACGGCAGCGTGACCCAGCAGAACGACAGCAAGTTCACCTGGCGAACCGGACTGCTGTACGCGTTCGATTCTGGCCTGTCGCCGTACGTCAGCTACAGCACCTCGTTTGAACCGAACCTGCAAACCAACCGCGCGCCGGGCGTTGCGCCTTTCAAGCCAACCACCGGGGAGCAGACCGAGATTGGCCTGAAGTATCAGCCGGTCGACAGCACGCTGATGACCCTCGCGCTGTACGATTTAACCCAGGACAACGTGGCGACCTATAACAGCGCCGAAGGCTGGTTCGAGAACGCGGGCAAGGTGCGTTCGAAAGGCGTTGAGGCGGAAATCCATTCCACGCTGATGGACAACATCAACCTGATCGGTTCGTATACCTACACTGATGCAAAAACCAAAAGTACGACGGTGGCGGGAACAGAAGGCAAAACGCCTGCGCGCATTCCGGCGCATATGGCATCGGCGTTTGCCAGCTATACCGTTCCGGGCGGCGCGCTGAAGAGTCTGACCGCTGGCGTGGGGATGCGCTACATCGGCACCAGCTACGGCGATGCGAAGAACACCTTCAAGGTGCCGTCGGTGGATCTGTATGACGCGATGCTGAGCTACGATCTGGGCGAGATGAACCGCAGCCTGAAAGGGGCGAGCGTGCAGTTCAACGTCAATAACGTGGCGGACACCAAGTATGTGGCGTCGTGCGCAAGCGATACGGCGTGCTTCTACGGGATTGGCCGTACGGTGACGGCAACGGTGAATTACCGGTGGTAAGTTACCTGTAGGCCCGGTAAGCGCAGCGCCACCGGGCAACTTACGGACATTGTGCCAATAAAAAAGCCGGGTGGCGGCTACGCCTTACCCGGCCTACACGCGACATGTTAATGTGTCTGGCTATGGTTCTCTTTACGATACGCCCCCGGCGGCTGGTTGAACGTACGGGTGAAGATGCGGGTAAACGTCTGCTGCGAGTCAAACCCATAACGCAGACAGATATCGTACACCCGAGCGTCGGATTCACGCAGATCGCGCGCCGCCAGCAGCAGCTTGCGTTCACGGATATAACGCCCCAGGCTCTCCCCTTTGTACTGCATAAACAACCGCTGCAGATGCCACTTCGAGTAACCCGCATGGCGGGCAATCTCTTCTATACGTAATGGCTGGTGCAGATTGTCGTCGATCCATTCGACGATAGTGTCGATGACTTGAGCGGAAATGGTCATACAGCTGTCCCCCTCTGCTTCTCGCTTAAACATTATTCCCACCACTCGCGAAATGCCTGAGTGGTATCACTCACCCGCACGGGCTCACCCAGTTCCGGCGTCAGCAGCCGATAATTTTTATCCTTGCTGGCGCGCGCCAGTTGGATCAGCGGATCGTTCCAGGCGTGTTTCGCCAGCACGAATCGTCCGTTGTGCCCCGGCACCACGGCTTTCGCGTTCAGATCCGCCGAGGCCTGCGCCGTTTCATCCGGCAGCATGTGGATGTACTTCCAGTCCTGGTCGTACTGGCCATTTTCCATGATGGCCAAATCCACCTCACCAAACTGTTCGCCGATGGTCTTAAAGTGCGGGCCGTAGCCGGAATCCCCGCTGTAATAAACCTTCTGCTCTGGCGTGACGAACATAAAACTGCCCCACAGGGTCCGATCGCGCTTGATGCCGCGCCCGGAGAAGTGACGCGCTGGCAGAACATGCACCGCCAGTTCATCGCTGATGCGCACCGACTGGTTCCAGTCACGCTCGTCAATAATCTCAGGCTTCATTCCCCAGTAGCGCAGGTGGGATCCCACGCCCAGCGGCGTCACCACGCGCTTCACCTTCGGCAGTAGCGCCCTGATGGTGGCGTAATCCAGATGATCGTAGTGATCGTGCGAGATAATCAGCAGGTCGATTTCCGGCATGCTTTCCGCGCGCCACGGATAATCGCCGGCAAAGGCTTTATTGAGGAACGAGAACGGCGCGGCATAGTTGCCAAGCACCGGGTCAATCAGGATGCGTTTACCCGCGAGCTGCAGGTACCACGAGGAGTGACCCAGCCACACCAGGGTGTCCTGCTCCAGCGGCAGGCTCGTAAGATCGGTTTTCACCAGCGGCAGCGGCTGGGCCGGGCGCGCGTTTTCGGTTTTTTGGGTCAGAAAATCCCACGTCGCGACCAGCATATTTTTGTCGCCGTTATAACCCGGCGTCGGCAGCGTATTGTGGAATTTTCCCTCGCGATACTGAGGGGAGGCCTCCACTTCAGTGAGCTGCTCACCCTGCGGTGGCTGGCCGAATCCGGCATTCAGAACAAACGGTAAACTCGCAGCTGAAGCTATGATCATGATTAACACCACGCAGATGAAGAGAGGTTTTTTCATATCCTGACCCGAAAACGCGCCCTATCCGATAGTTTGCGCGGGGTAAACTTGATTATGAGTGAGTAAGCACTCATTATAGATATGATGATAAAGTCGTCAAGACGTTTTCGATCTTTGACATTCCGCGTTGCAGCGTGTCAAAGCACGTGTTTCAATCAGGTTTTTTACAATTGACAGGGGGAAAAATTTAGTGGCACGTCCGAAGAGTGAAGATAAAAAACAGGCCTTACTGGAAGCCGCAACGGCGGCATTTGCACAGTCAGGTATCGCCGCCTCAACGGCGCTCATTGCCCGTAAGGCGGGCGTCGCCGAAGGTACCCTGTTTCGCTACTTTCCGACTAAAGACGATCTGCTAAATGCCCTCTATCTGCACCTGAAGCAGGATCTCTGCCAGGCTATGCTGGCAAACCTCGATCGCACCATCACGCTTCCTAAAGAACATACCCGCAATATCTGGAACAGCTACGTGGACTGGGGTATTCGTAACCCCGTTTCTCATGCGGCTATCCGCCAGATTGGCGTCAGTGAAAAGCTGAGCGCCGAAACGGAACAGGCGGTGAAAGAGATGTTCCCGGAACTCCATGAGCTGTGCCGCCGCTCGGTGCGCCCGGTGTTTATGTCGGATGAATTTAAAACGTTTGGCGATGCGCTTTTCTTATCGCTGGCGGAAACCACCATGGAGTTTGCCACCCGCGATCCGTCACGCGCCGTCGATTTTAAAGCGCTGGGTTTTGAGGCCATGTGGCGCGGGCTGGCTCAGGAGGATAGCGATGGACAGTAAATCCTTGCAGGAACACGCAATGCGCGTGGCCCTTGAGTTGCCCTTCACCGATCACTGCTGGCCGTTTGGGCCGGAGTTTGATGTGTTTAAAGTGGGCGGAAAGATTTTCATGATCGTCGCGGTCGCGCACGGGCGGCCGCACGTCAGCCTGAAGTCAGACCCGGAAAAATCACTGTTAAATCAGCAGATCTATCGCGGGATAGAGCCGGGCTACCATCTGAGTAAAAAGCACTGGATTTCCCTTTACGGCACTGACGACGTGACGCCGGAGCTGGTTACCGATCTCATCAATGATTCCTGGAATCTGGTGGTGGATAAGCTGCCGAAAAAAGACCAGAAGTGGATCCGGCCGGTCTGATTGTTCGTCTGAGACGAACAGATTAAGCGCTCGAATTGCACTTATCTTTTGCCGCTTCGCGCGGTAATCTGCTTTCCTTTCGCGCCCGCGAGCGGGCGAATTTCATCACCAGGAGTTGTTATGGATATCATTTCTGTCGCCCTGAAACGCCACTCTACCAAGGCGTTCGACGCAAGCAAAAAACTGACCGCGGAAGAAGCGGAAAAAATCAAAACCCTGCTGCAGTTCAGCCCGTCCAGCACCAACTCCCAGCCGTGGCACTTCATTGTGGCCAGCACCGAGGAAGGAAAAGCGCGCGTGGCGAAATCCGCCGCGGGCACCTATGTGTTCAACGAACGCAAAATGCTGGATGCTTCTCACGTGGTGGTGTTCTGCGCGAAAACCGCGTTGGACGATGCCTGGCTGGAGCGCGTCGTGGATCAGGAAGAGGCCGATGGCCGTTTCAACACGCCAGAAGCCAAAGCGGCGAACCATAAGGGCCGTACCTATTTCGCCGACATGCACCGTGTGGATCTGAAAGATGACGACCAGTGGATGGCGAAGCAGGTTTACCTGAACGTCGGTAACTTCCTGCTGGGCGTGGGCGCAATGGGTCTGGACGCGGTACCGATTGAAGGTTTCGACGCCGCTATTCTCAACGAAGAGTTTGGCCTGAAAGAGAAAGGCTTTACCAGCCTGGTGGTGGTACCGGTTGGGCACCACAGCGTAGAAGATTTCAACGCCACGCTGCCGAAGTCACGCCTGCCGCTGAGCACGATTGTGACCGAGTGCTGATCCTTAGTGGCACGCTGGGTTCCGGCGTGCCTGTTTTCAATAAAGCGTAATCTGCGGGTGTTTAACCCCGCACACCAGCGCATAACGCGTTAACGTATCAAGGCTCGCACGGGTAATATTGGCTTCCATTCTTGATACGGTGGGTGCGCTGACGCCCATTCGCTCCGCCACCTGCGCGCGCGTCAGACCAGCATGGTCGCGCCACTGCGCTAGCATCTCCCGCAGGCGTTCCTTGCGCTCTTCTGCATCAAAAGAAGCCTGTACCTCTGAATTGCTTAACAGTTCAGATCTGAGTTCATCCCAGTCAATAATCTTCTTGCTCATCCAACATCTCCTGTTGTCGTTTCAATGCCAGACGGAGTTCAGCTGTGGGCGTTTTTTGCGTTTTCTTGATAAACACCCGCAGCAGAAAAATTGTCTTTTCCCGCTGATACACGTAGATCCCACGAGTGTTAATCAGCCCGACGGTTCTGATTTCAAACAAACCATAGGGTAAGGGTTTGCTGTTGGGTTCTCGTAGTGCTGTCGGGTTAGTGCGTAATTTATCAAGCTGGCGAATCAGCTTCGCCTGTACCCCAGAAGGCAGTGAGAGAATCTCTTCCCTGACCGCCTCATGAACAATAAGTCTGAACACGGTTTCTCATCCCTGATGATATTAGCATATAAGGCAATTTGCATTAAAGGCTAATTTAGCCTTTCGTGTCTTACCTTATCCGCTTTAAACAGGCAGAACCGGATCCGCGTTGATTCCCTGAAAGCGTCTCGCAAAAAACTTATTTCCCCTGCTCCGCCAGCCATTCCATCGCCCGCTCCCCCGCCTCATCCACCGGCAGATACACCAGCAGCCGCGACCCGTTTCGCGGCGCGGAGTACCAGTACATCTGCTGCAGCGTAAACTCCCCCAGCTCGGGATGGGTAAACAGCTTGAGCTGGTTCTCCACGCCGCGCACATCGTTGCGCTGGTGCCACAGGGTTTTGAACTCTTCGGACACCGCAAAGAAGCGCGCCAGCTTCGCTTCCCACAGCGGGTCGCCCCGGTGTTCGGCCATCGCCGCGCGGAAATAGGAAACAAATATCGGCAGCACATCGTCACGTCTGCCGAGCCGCGCGCGCCACGCCGGGTGGGTGAGGAACAGGTAAATACAGTTGCGATCTTCCGGCGGGATTTCATTAAAATCGACGCCCATCAGATGACCAAAACTGTCGTTCCACGCCACGATATCGAAATTGGGTTTCTGAATGCTGGCAGGTTTTGGCAGCAGGGTATCAAGCAGGCGGCGCGTGCCTTCGCTGATCCCCTCGCAGCAGACTGCCTGCGGCGCTTCGCCCGGCGGCAACCCGGCTAACACAAAAAGGTGCCGGGCTTCGGTCGGCGTACACTGCAAGGCTTTCGCCACGGCCGCCATCACCGCGCTCGACGGATTCACGTCCCTGCCCTGCTCAAGCCAGGTGTACCATGTCACGCCCACGTCAGCGAGCATCGCCACCTCTTCCCGGCGCAGACCCGGCGTGCGGCGACGGCCGCTGCGCGGCAGGCCGAGACGCTGCGGATCGAGGCTTTCACGGCGTGCGCGTAAAAATGCCCCCAGCTGTTTTCGGGTGTCATCCTGAAGTGAGACGACGGGTTCAGACATCAGCGCCATAAATCCCCCTGCATGGTAGTGCCAGTACCAGTATAAGCAAGAACTGGTACCCGTTTATCAGATGGTTGATGCTACGACCATCTGATGAATGACGCAATGGAGATCCCATGAATACGTCAGTTGTTTCACCGGGCCGCGCAGGCCTGATATTGCTCTTAACCGGCCAGATGCTGCCGATGATTGATACCTCAATCACCAACGTGGCGCTGGATGCCATCACCCACTCGCTGCACGCCACCGCCACCGAGCTGGAGCTGATTGTCGCCCTCTACGGCGTGGCCTTCGCCGTCTGCCTGGCGCTCGGCAGCAAGCTGGGGGATAACTTTGGCCGTCGGCGTCTGTTTATGTGGGGCGTCGCGAGCTTTGGACTGGCCTCGCTGCTGTGCGGGATGGCGGGGAACATTGAACAGCTGCTGGCCGCGCGCATCGTTCAGGGTGCGGGAGCCGCACTGATCATGCCGCAAATTCTTGCCACGCTGCACGTGACGCTGAAAGGTACCGCCCACGCCAAAGCCATCAGCCTGTTTGGCGGCATCGGTGGGATTGCGTTTATCGTCGGGCAAATGGGCGGCGGCTGGCTGGTATCGGCGGATATCGCCGGGCTGGGCTGGCGTAACGCTTTCTTTATCAACGTGCCGATCTGTCTGGTGGTGCTGGCGTTGAGTCGCCATTTCGTACCCGAAACCCGTCGCGAGATGCCGTCACGCATCGACTGGCCGGGTACCGTGCTGCTGGCGATCGTGCTTTGCTGCCTGCTGTTCCCGATGGCGCTCGGCCCCCAGTGGCACTGGTCGTGGCCGCTAAAGGTGATGCTGCTCGCCATTATCCCGCTGGCCTGGCTGATGGCGCTGAACGCGCGCAAAAAGGAGCGTGAGAATGCCCACCCGCTGATCCCGCCGCGCCTGCTGCAGCTTCGCAGCGTTCGCTTTGGCATTCTGATTGCGATGCTCTTTTTCAGCGTCTGGTCCGGGTTTATGTTCTGTATGGCGCTCACCATGCAAACCGGTCTGGGGATGGCACCGTGGCAGTCAGGGAACAGTTTCATCGCCCTTGGGGTAACTTATTTTATCTCAGCATGGTTCGCGCCGCGTCTGATTGCTCGCTACAGCACCAGTACCATTCTGCTGACCGGTCTGGCGATCCAGATTGCCGGCCTGCTGGCGCTGATCGCCACGTTCCGCGTCTGGGGAATGGAGAATACTGCGCTGACGCTGGCACCCGCGACCGGGCTGGTCGGCTACGGGCAGGCGCTGATCGTGAACAGCTTCTACCGCATCGGGATGCGCGATATTCAGCCTGACGACGCGGGAGCCGCGAGCGCCATTCTCAGCACGCTGCAGCAGGCGGCGCTGGGGCTTGGCCCGGCTATTTTTGGCGCAATTTTGCTCCACGCGCTGCAGAATCATCGCGGGGATTACACCCAGGCGGTGAACGTCTTCCTGATGGTGGAAACGGCGATGATGGTGGCGCTGGCCCTGGCGACGCTGCGCATCCGCCATCGCCTGTGCCTGCCGGTGGTAAAGGTCTGCCAGGCCACCAAATAAGCCCGTGAATTTGCATAATAGATCCGCAGCCGCCATTATGGGGCTGCATCAATACAGGAGACGTTATGCAGGAATTAATTGCTCAGGTTGAAGAGTTAGGCATTGAAATTAATCACACCACCTCTTTAGTGATTATCTTTGGTATTATTTTTCTTACCGCCATCATCGTTCATTTTATTCTGCACAAAGTGGTGCTTCGCGCGTTCGAAAAACGCGCGCAGGCCAGCAGCCATTTGTGGTTGCAGATCATTACCCAGAATAAATTATTTCACCGTCTGGCCTTCACCCTTCAGGGGATAATCGTCAACGTCCAGGCGGTACTGTGGCTGCAAAAGGGCAGCGAAGCAGCGGAAATGCTCACCACCTGCGCAAAGCTGTGGGTGATGGTGTATGCCCTGCTTTCCTTCTTCTCGCTGCTGGACGTGATTTTCAATCTGTCGCAGAAAATGGCCACCGCATCGCAGCTGCCGCTGAAAGGGATCTTCCAGGGCATCAAGCTGGTGAGCGCCATCCTGGTGGGGATTTTGATTATCTCCCTGCTGATCGGCCAGTCCCCGGCGATTCTGATAAGCGGTCTGGGCGCCATGGCCGCCGTTCTGATGCTGGTGTTTAAAGACCCGATACTCGGACTGGTGGCGGGAATTCAGCTTTCCGCCAACGATATGCTGAAGCTCGGCGACTGGCTGGAAATGCCGAAATACGGTGCCAACGGCACGGTGACGGACATCGGCCTGACCACCGTAAAAGTGCGCAATTTTGATAACACCATCACCACCATTCCGACGTGGGCGCTGGTCTCCGACGCCTTTATCAACTGGAGCGGTATGTCGGCGTCCGGCGGTCGACGCATTAAGCGCAGCCTGAATATCGATACCACCAGCATTCATTTCCTCGACGAGCAGGAGCAGCAGAAGCTGATTCAGGCGAAGCTGCTGAAGCCTTATCTGGCCGCGCGACATGAGGAAATTAACCTGTGGAATCAGAAGAACGGTGAAGGGGCCTCGGTATTAAACCTGCGTAAGATGACCAATATCGGCACCTTCCGCGCCTACCTGAATGAATATCTGCGCAACCATCCCCGTATTCGCAAAGATATGACGCTGATGGTGCGCCAGCTCGCGCCTGATGCGAATGGTTTGCCGATTGAAATATATGCCTTCACCAACACGGTGGTCTGGGCAGAATATGAGGAGATTCAGGCTGACATCTTCGACCATATTTTCGCGGTGGTGGATGAATTTGGGCTGCGTATTCACCAGTCGCCGACAGGGAATGATATTCGCTCCCTGGCGGGCGTTATCGCCAATTAATTCGTTTGTAGGCCCGGTAAGCGAAGCGCCACCGGGCGTGAAGGCAGGTGCGGTCTGGTGTGGTGCGGTCTGGTGCCCTCACCCCGACCCTCTCCCACCGGGCTGAGGGTTCCCCAAAAAAATGAAAAGCACGATGAAGTGTGATCTACTGGTTGCGCTAACAAATCAGAAGAGACCTCATCGTGCCTTTACAGACAGTCTGCCAGAAATTTTTCTCCGCGTCTTTACCTGACATTCACAGCTTCCGGGTCAATGTCCTTGTTTCCATGGCCGTCGCCCTCACGCACGGTGCCAGTCTGACCCTGACCAGCCTGGGACGTACCCTTCCCGGCAGGGCGCACGTTAAAAATAAAATCAAACGTGTTGACCGTGCCCTGGGCAATACCGCCCTTCACCGTGATATTCCCCGTATTCAGCACCTGCTCACACATACCATCACCTCCCTGATGCCCTTCTGTGTTATCGCTGTCGACTGGACCGGCTGGCATGACAGGAACTGGCATCTTCTGCGGGCAAGCCTGGTCTGTAATGGCCGCTCACTTCCGCTTATGAGTGAAGTTGTCCCCGCAGAGCTGGCGCAGAACAGCGGTGTACAGTGCCGCTTCCTTGACCGCCTGCATGACGCCATCCCGAAAGACAAAGCCGTTACCATCATTACGGATGCAGGCTTCCGGACAGACTGGTTCCGGCATGTCAGCCAGCTGGGCTGGCGCTTCACCGGCAGGGTCAGGGGCTGTATCAGCTTCCGGCTGGACGGAGATAAAAAGTGGATGAAAATCAGCGAGCTTGAGGCTACCGGACAACCGGTCTGCGTGGGTTACGGTGTCCTGTCCCGTAAACCACGAGCGCCCTGTTACGGCCGGTTCTATCTGCATAAGCGCCCTGACGCAGGGCGTCAGGGAAAAGGGGGAATGCCAAAAACACAGCGGGAACACCGCAGTAGCGCCCGTGAGCCCTGGCTGCTGTTCAGTAATGCAGAGGGGCTGGAGCCGCACCAGATAATGGCGCTGTACAGCCGCAGAATGCAGATAGAACAGAACTTCCGGGACGACAAAAGTCCCCGCTTCGGGTTCGGTCTGAGGCTGAGCCGGAGTCAGGGAAAAGGGCGGCTGGAAGTGCTGAATCTGGTCGCAGCGATGGCAAGTCTGGTGCTGTGGCTGGCAGGTTACAGGGCAGAAAGGCAGTGCTTACACAGGCATTATCAGGCAAGCAGTATCAGACACAGGCGGGTCCTGTCTTACCTGAGTCTGGCAGAAGAAGTCATCCGGCATGAGCCTGGAAAAGTGAGGCGGCTGAATATAGGTAACGAGATAAAAAAGCTGGGAAAAGAGTACAGTAATATGGTCATGGTGGTATGACCATATTACTGGGGATCCCTCAGCCCACAAGGAGAGGGAGAAAACCGCGCTACTTTTTGCGCGAGAGCTTAAAGGCAATAAACAGGAACACCACCCACACCGGCAGCAGCATCGCCGAAAGGCGCATCTCATCCATGGTGCACATCAGCACCAGAATCAGCCCCAGGAACGCGATACAGATGTAGTTCCCCGCAGGATAAAGCAGCGCTTTGAACTGCGTCTCGCGTCCTTTGCGGCGCATCGCGGCGCGAAAGCGCAGGTGCGCCAGGCAGATCATGATCCAGTTCAGCAGCAGCGTGGCGACAACCAGCGCCATCAGCAGGCCAAAGGCCTCTTTCGGTAGCAGATAGTTGATCAGCACCACCAGCGAGGTGATAGCACCAGAAAGGAATAGCGAATTCACCGGCACGCCGCGACGGCTGACGCGGGTGAGGAACTTCGGCGCGTTGCCCTGTACGGAGAGGCCAAACAGCATGCGGCTGTTGGAGTAAACGCCGCTGTTATAGACCGAAAGAGACGCCACCAGAATGACGAAGTTCAGCGCCGAGGCCACCAGGTTGCTGTTCATATCGTGGAAAATCATTACGAACGGACTGCTGTCGGACTTCACTTCCACCCACGGATAGAGCGCCAGCAGCACCACCAGCGAGCCGATGTAGAACAGCAGAATCCGGTACACCACCTGGTTGACCGCTTTTGGAATGCTTTTATGCGGGTCGCGCGCTTCCGCGGCGGTAATACCTATCAGCTCTAATCCACCGAAGGAGAACATGATCACTGCCAGGGAGAGAATCAGCCCTTTCCAGCCGGTCGCCAGGAAGCCGCCGTGCTGCCACAGGTTGTCGAAAGTGGCCCGCTCGCCGCCGTGGCCGGAGAACAGCAGCCACAGGCCAAAGCCGATCATCCCGATAATCGCCAGCACCTTGATCAGCGCAAACCAGAACTCGGTTTCGCCATACAGGCGCACGTTGACGAGGTTAATGGCGTTAATAATGATGAAGAAGGCCGCCGCCCAGATCCACGTCGGGACATCCGGCAGCCAGTACTGCATGTAAATGCCTGCGGCGGTCAGCTCCGCCATCCCCACCAGCACGAACATGACCCAGTAGTTCCAGCCGGACAGGAAGCCTGCAAACGGGCCCCAGTATTTATAAGCAAAGTGCGCGAAGGAGCCTGAAACCGGCTCTTCAACGACCATCTCGCCAAGCTGGCGCATGATCAGGAAGGCAATAATCCCGGCGATACCGTAACCCAGCAGAACCGCCGGGCCAGCCATCTGAATAGCGGGGCCGATGCCGAGAAACAGCCCGGTACCGATCGCGCCGCCAAGGGCAATTAACTGAATATGTCGATTTTGCAAACCACGTTGCAGCGTTGGATTCTGATCCGACGAGGCTTCAGCGCTACCATGGCCTGAAGCGGATGACGCGTCTTTCACGTCCTACCCCTGTCTCTTTTTTAGAAGGGGCACGTTTTAACACTTCATGCTGGAGGTAGCAAGGGATTGGGGCATCCCTGCCCCGGATAACGAGATGGGACGCTTAAAACGCGTAGCCAACAGAGACCTTAAAGGTGCGCGGTTCGCCCTGCGTAATATAGGTACCGGAATCGTCCACGCTGGCCCAGTAGTTTTCATTGGTCACGTTGTCGATGCCCGCGCGAACCGTCATCTGGTTTTCATTGTGGTTCACCGCGAAGCGATAGCGCATCCCCAGATCCAGCGTGGTGTAGCTGTCCAGCTTTTTGGTGTTTGCCAGGTCAGCGTACTGCGCGCCGGAGTGGTTCACGCGAGCGGTGGCGGTCAGGCCGTCAATCGGCTTGATGTCGTACTCTGCGCCCAGCACGGCGTAAAAGTTCGGAATACCGATCGCATCGTTGCCCTGATTCACACCATTTTTGGTTTTGGTCAGCTCGGCCTGCAGCCAGGTGGCGCTGGCGTTCAGACGCATCCCCAGCATCGGCTCACCGAAGACGTTCAGCTCCACGCCACGGTTACGCTGTTCAGCGTCAAGGCCGTAGTGACCGCTGTCGTCGAGGATCGCCGACGGCATTTTGATTTCGAACAGCGCAAGCGATCCGCCCACGCGGCCAAAGTCCGCCTTCACGCCCACTTCGTTCTGCTTAGAGTGAACGATACCGGTGCTCTGGCCGTAGTTGGTGGCGGTGTTAGGCGCGGTTTTGCCCGGCTGCAGCGCTTCGGTGTGGTTAGCATAGAGGGAGATCGCCTCCCACGGCTTGTAGACCACGCCGTAGGTGGGCATCCAGCGGCTGCCGTCGAAACCGTCCGCCGCGTTTTCCACACCGGTGACTTTATTATACCCGCGAATGACCACCTTCTGGTGGCGCGCGCCCGCGGTGAACAGCAGCTTGTCGTCCAGCACGCCCAGCGTATCGCTCAACAGCCAGCCCTGCGTACGGGTGCGCCCGCTGGTCAGCGGATCGCTGTACTTCCCGCCAGAGCCGTTGAAGTTGGTACTGTCCGGCATATCGACGCCGGTATTGTGATAGATGTTGGTGGTCGGGTTATCCTTCGCCGCCGACATTTTCCACGCAATTTTTTCGCTTTTGGTCATCGCCGAATAGCCAACGTTGACCTTGTGCGAGACGAAGCCCGTAGTGAAGTTACCGCGAACGCCCGCCATGCCGCTGACGGAATCGCTGATGCGGTTGGTATCCAGACGGCTGACCGTTGCCTTGCCGCTTTTATCCACCAGCTTCGGCGCGCTGTAGACGCCTTCCTCGTGCGCGTGCTGCGCGCCCAGACCGGTATAGGCGGTCCAGCCGTCGGCGATGTCGTACTCGCTGCGCCACATCCCAAATTCGTTTTCGATGTTGCTGTAGGCCCACTTCTGCGAGAAGTTGCGATCGTTTTTCGGCGGCTCGGGCACGAAATCCACCGCGGAAATATTGACGCTAGTCGGGCTGCCGTGGAAGGTTTTCTTCTGATAGCCGAGATCCAGCGAGGTGCGGAAGCGGTCGCCTGTGTAATCGAGACCGGTTGAGAGCAGCGTGGTGCGGCGGCGGTCATTCGCAATGCCGGTTTCCCCTTCGCGGTGAACCAGGTTCACCCGCGCGCCAAACTGGTCGCTGTCGCCGTAGCGACGTCCCGCGTCCAGCGTGGTGCCAATCTGGGAATCCGAGGTGTAGTCGACCCCGACTTTCGCCTGCGGGAGTTCGCCCGCGTGTTTTGGCTCAAGGTTGATCATCCCGCCCACGCCGGAGCTTGCCGCACCGTTCATCAGCGAGTTGGCCCCTTTGAAGATCTCAATGCGGTCGACCATCTGGGTATCCACCACCTGGCGCGGCAGCACGCCGGACAGCCCGCCAAAGGTCATATCGTCGCCGTCAAACTTCAGGCCACGGATGCGGTAGGTCTCCGCGCTGTTGCCGTACCCCTGAACGAACTGCACGCCCGCGTCGTTCGCGACGACATCGGCAATGGTTTTCGCCTGCTGATCTTCCACCAGCTTCGAGGTGTAGCTGATGATGTTGAACGGCACGTCCATAGCGTTCTGCTGGCCCAGCATCCCCATGCGCCCGCCATTCGCCACCTGTCCGTCAAGAAAGGCCGGTACCAGCTGGTCGCCACCGGGCTTAAAGTTGCTGGCAGGCGCTGACTGCACAACAATGGTGTCCTCTTTTTTTTCCTCCGCCGCGTGAGCGGAATGTGTCGCCGCGCCAACGGCGAGCGCCAGCAGCGTTTTGTGCATGATGGTGTTGTTCATAGTTAACTCATTTTAAAGTGCGCGCAAAAATGACCCGTTGTCGGGCCTTAGAATGTATTGGGTGCAATGCAAATGAGAACTATACGCATTATCTATGTGTTAGCAAGTGTAACCGCGTACATAAGGGGGCGTGACGGGAAAAAAGGGGGGAACAACCACCCCGTTGCGGGGCGGTGACTATCACAAAACGCGCGCGATACCTGCAACATCAATGCGCACCGCCGCGCCCGGGTTCCATCCTGGCTGGCTTACGGTCTTCAGAATCACGGGCTGCTGCTGCCCGGCTAATCCCAGGGTGAGCGTCGACAGCTGGCCGGTGAAGTCCACATCAAGAATTGAGATCGGGCTTTCATGCGCTGCACATGCCGTCACGCGTAATTGTTCAGGGCGCATCATTACTCTGCCCTCTCCTGTCGCATGCGCGTTGTCCGTCGGCACTTCACCCAGCGCGCACACCGCATACCCGGCAGCGAGCTGAGCAGGCAAGATCACGGCATCGCCAAGAAACAGCGCCGTCTCTTCGTCAACGGGCCGGGTGTAGACATCATAAGGCGTACCGACCTGTGTGAAGCGTCCGGAGCGCATCACGGCGACCTGCGTGGCAAAGGACAACGCTTCGTTTTGATCGTGGGTAACCAGAATCGAGGCCACACCCGCTTCGGCCAGCAGATCGGCCGTTGCCTTACGCGTCATGGCGCGCAGGCCGGTATCCAGCGCCGAGAACGGTTCATCCAGCAGCATCAGTGAGGGACGCTGGGCCAGCGCACGGGCAAGCGCCACGCGCTGCTGCTGTCCGCCGGAAATCTCGTGGGGCCAGTGCGTTGCGAGCTGCCTGTCCAGAGAAACCATCTCCATCAGCGCCTCAACGCGCTGGCGCTTCTCGTGGCGGGTGCCGTCCAGCCCCCAGGCAATATTGTCTGCCACGTTGAGGTGCGGGAACAGCGCGCCCTCCTGAGGCACGAAACCGATCCGGCGCAGGTGGGCGGGAACAAAACTGTTTTCATCAAACAGCGCTCTTCCCTGCATGACAATGCGCCCGGTGTCAGGCGTTTCGAACCCGGCAAGAATACGCAGCAGCGTGGTTTTCCCCGACCCGGACGGCCCGACAATCGCCGTCCTGCTCCCCGGCGCAACGCTCAGGTTTAAGCTGTCGAGCACCTGCACATCAGAAAACGATTTAGAAATGGCGGTTAATTCAAGCATGTCATAGCCCTGCAATTTTTTTCGACTGCATATAGAGAATGGCGGTCAGCGGGAGTGAAATCAGGATCATCAGCATCGCGTAAGGCGCGGCGGCCACATAGTCAATTTCACTGGTCAGCGCCCAGAATCCGGTGGAAAGCGTGCGCGTGCCCAGTGGAGAGAGCAACAGCGTGGCGGTCAATTCGTTGCTGACGCCGAGGAAAACCAGCGCGGCCCCCGCTGCCGCACCCGGCGCGGCCAGCCGCATCGTGACGCTCCAGAGTGCCTTCGCGGGCGTGCTGCCCAGGCTGCGCGCCACGTTTTCCAGCTCGACCGGCGCCTGCGCAATCCCCGCTCGCAGGTTGATGAGCGCACGGGGCATAAACATCAGCAGGTAGGCCAGGAACAGGGTGATTTCCGTCTGGTAAACAGGACGGGCGTAATGAATGGTGACGGTGACCAGCGCCAGGGCCGTGACAATGCCCGGCAGTGAACTGGTGATATAGATGCACCCTTCCAGCATCCGGAAGATACGGCGTGGATAGCGGATACCGAGCCACGCGATGGGGATCACGCACGCCGTTGTCAGGAGCGCACCGCCCACGCCGAGCATCAGCGTCTGGCGCAGGGAGTGCCAGAGATCGGGACTCATCCAGTTTTGCACGCCGCCGAGCCAAATCCAGCGACACAGGACAATTAGCGGCACGCCCAGCGCCAGCACGATCAGCACGATGAAAAACAGCTGGCCCAGCGCAGCAGCCGCGGGCTTCAGCGGCCAGCGTTTCTGTTCACGCGCGGCCCCGGCGCCAATGCGCGCGTAGCGTGCTTTGCCGCGCGTTACGCCTTCCAGCATCAGGATAGCCAGACAACACAAGGCCAGCACGCCCGCCAGCATGTTCGCCGCCGGGCCGCTGAAGGTAGACTGGAACTGGTCATAAATTGCCGTGGTGAAGGTATCAAAGCGGATCATCACGTACAGGCCATATTCCGCCAGCAGGTGCAGCGCTACCAGCAGCGCGCCGCCACAGATAGCCAGCTTGAGCTGGGGTAGTACCACGCGGAAAAAGACCCGCCACGGCGGCGTACCGAGCGAAGCGGCGACATCTTCAAGCGTCGGGTCAAGACGACGCAGCACCGCCGCAACCGGCATATAGATAAACGGATAGTAGGCTAGAACGGAGAGGAACACGCCCGCGGAGAGCCCATGCATGGACGGGACAGCGCTCACCCAGGCGTAGCTTTGCACAAACGCGGGGATCGCCAGCGGGGCGACCGCCAGTGCAGACCAGATCCCTCGCCCGGCAAGCTGCGTGCGCTCTGTGAGCCAGGCGATTGCCACACCCGTCACGATACACAGCGGAACCGCTAAAGCCGTCAGCCACAGCGTGTTGCTGAGTAGCTCAGCAACACGCGGGCGAAACACCAGCACCTTAATGGTTTCCCAGCCGGTCTCAATGCCAATGGCAATGATAAAACCCAAAGGCAGAAGCGCCATTAATGAAAACAACACAGCTAACGCAACCATCGGCAGTGCAGGACGCCTGCGGGCAGGCTCCTGCACTCTGTTTTTTCCGATGTCGAGACTCAGACCAGACATAAGGCGTTCACTTCACTCTCAGGATCACAGCAGACCGGCTTGCGTCATCAGCTCGATAACTTTTTTACTGTTGAGCGTTGAAGGTTCAACTTTCGGCGCATCAAGATCTTTCAGCGGGACCAGTTTCGGGTTGGAGGCCGCGTTCACGCCCACCGCATACTCAAAGGCATTGTTGGTACGCAGACTTTCCTGACCTTCTTTACCGGTAATGTATTTGATGAAGGCCTGCGCCTGCGCTTTGTGTTTGCTGGACGCCAGCACGCCACCGCCGGAGAGGCTTACGAACGCGCCCGGATCCTGGTGTTTGAAGTAATAGAGCTGGGTGTTTTTGCTGTTTTCACCGGTTTTGGACTGATCGACAAAACGGTAGTAGTGATAAATCACGCCGCCATCAATCTGACCGGCATTGACCGCTTTCATCACGGTGCTGTTGCCTTTATAGGCAACGAAGTTGGCTTTCATCGCCTTGAGCCATTCCAGAGTGGCCTTCTCGCCTTTCAGAGCCAGCATCGCGCTCACGATGGCCTGGAAATCCGCGCCTGACGGTGATGCCGCCCAGCGGCCTTTCCACTCTGGTTTTGCCAGATCCATCAGTGAGTTAGGCAGCTGCTGTTCGTTCAGCTTCTCCGGGTTATACACAAACACCGTGCTGCGGGCGGCTATGCCGATCCAGCGACCATGCGCCGGACGATATTCTGCCGGTACCTGCTTCAGGGTGTCTGCATCCAGCGGCGCAAACAGGTTGGCATTATCCACCAGCACCATGGACGGCGAGTTTTCCGTCAGGAACACGTCGGCCGGTGACGCGCTACCTTCCTGAACCAGCTGGTTACCCAGCTCGCTGTCATCACCATTACGCAGAGTGACTTTAATACCGGTTTCTTTAGTAAAACCGTCAACCCACGACTTCACCAGGTTTTCGTGCTGCGCGTTATAAACAACGATACCTTCGTTGTTATCAGCAGCAACTGATTGTGTGGAAAGGAAAAGGGATGAAGACAACAAGGCAAGCGAGAAGCAGGACAGCAGGCGAGAATTCATGAACATATCCTTTATAGGCCAACGGGATTAACGACTCATAGCTTTGTGGGACAGGATTAAAGCATACAACAACGCTAATGATAATTAGTATCAATCCAGTTTACGCGTAAAAGTGTAAAATTTCATTATCACGGGATTTGGAATGATAAAAATCCATATGGGAAAGGCAGTTCAATTCAAAATTAAGAAAACCTTAAGACTGGACGGAAGAAAAATTCCTTAGCCTTCTATTTATTATTGCGACATTAATGCCCAGGTTAACAACTCTCCCGCCAGAGAAGCGGGAGAATTTAATGCAGGATGTTATTTATCGATTAAATTAAAATCACTCTGGTTATATCTTTGCCCCTGGATATTGTCAGGCGTAAAGAGATGGTCAACGAACTTAATATCTGAATCGGAAAGGTTCAGGCTGACCGCCCCCGCATTATCCCGTAAATGCGCTATTTTTCGAGCACCCGGAATGGGAACAATGTCATCTCCTTTACTCATCACCCACGCGAGAGCTAGTTGTGCGAGGGAACAATGGTATTTATCCGCGACATCCTGGAGTTGAATGAGCAACTGTTGGTTTTTCTGCATCGCTGCTTTCTGGAAGCGAGGCAGGTTTCGCCGAAAATCATCCTCACCGAAGCTGGAGCTGTCTGTAATTTTCCCGGTTAAATAGCCGCGACCCAACGGACTATAGGGCACAAACCCAACGCCTAACTCGCGGCAAGCGTTGAGAATGCTCTCCTCCGGCTCGCGAGTCCAGAGCGAATATTCAGTTTGAACGGCGGTAATCGGATAAATTTTGCAGGCCCGGCGTAACGTGTCGGCTGACACCTCTGAAAGCCCGATATGGCGAATTTTCCCTTCCTTGATTAAATCAGCCATTGTTCCCACAACGTCTTCAACAGGCACAGACGGGTCGACGCGGTGCTGATAAAGCAGATCGATAGTATCTATATTGAGACGTTTAAGTGAACCTTCTACCGCTTCACGAATATGTTCAGGGCGGCTGTCAACACCTGCCATACGCTCAAGCCCCTGCCCGGAAGGAAGGATGCGAAAACCAAATTTAGTCGCAATCTGTACCTTATCGCGAATGCCTTTAATCGCTTTTCCGACCAGGACTTCATTATCATAGGGGCCATAGACTTCCGCGGAGTCAAGGAAGGTGACGCCCAAATCCACCGCAGCGTGAATGGTCTTGATCGCCTCCGATTCTTCGGCGCCACCATAGGCAAAACTCATCCCCATGCAGCCCAGCCCCAGTGCTGACACCTGGAATTTATTTTTTCCCAGATAACGTGTTTTCATCTTATATTTCCTCTTTTGACAAATCTCAGGAAATATATACTTCCATTCTTAACGCATAACAATTAGTATATTTTTAATGCAGTATTTTATGAGAATTAACAATGAAAAATGCACCAGAGTTGCAACATATAGAAATATTACTTCTTATTGTAAAACATGGGAGTTTTCGTAAAGCCGCAAAAGAATTAAATGTTTCAGCGCCGACGTTAACGGTTACCATAAATAATCTTGAAGAAAAGCTTGGGGTTAGACTTTTAAATCGTTCCACGCGAAGCTTGTCTTTGACTGCCGTCGGTAAAGCGTTTCTTGACGACATGATGCCCGTCCTGAATGACTACAAGCGTGTCATTGATAATCTTAATGACTACAAAGAAAAACCAGAAGGCGTCATCAGAGTCAACTTACCCCGGATCGTGGTTGATCTCTTTTTTCAAAGCCACTTCGTTAAGTTCAAAAATGATTTCCCGAATATTAACCTGGCGTTATTCACCACTGACAGAAAAATAAACATTATCGATTCAGGTTTCGACGCTGGAATACGTTATACACAAGATGTTCCTAAAGATATGATTGCCATTCCATTTGGAGGCAAAATGTCTCTTATTCCTGTCGCCAGCCCTGATTTTCTGGAGAAATCCGGCAAGCCTGACTCACCAAAAGATCTGGTAAAATTCAGGTGTATAAATCGCTGTTTTCCTGATGGACAGCTGTATCGCTGGGAGTTTATGGATCCACAAGGGGAAACAATGGAAGTATCTGTTCATGGCGATCTGGTTGTAGATTCAGACGCGGCAATGATTCAGGCTGCTGAATATGGGTTAGGGATTGCGTTTGTTTATGAGAATCTGGTTGAGGATAAAATTAGCGAAAACAAACTTGTCCGTTTGCTACCTGACTATACCTATCCTGCTGATAATTTTTGTGTTTACTACCCGAGCCGAAAACATCTGCCAGCACCGCTGAGAACCTTCATAGCATGGGTTATGTCGATGAACAGAGACGTGCGTTGAGATGAAATGGCACGCCCTGTAGGATTCGAACCTACGACCTACGGCTTAGAAGGCCGTTGCTCTATCCAACTGAGCTAAGGGCGCACTGAGAAGCGTGAACTTCGCGGTGGTGAAACGCGAAGAATTATACGGTCAATGACAGGTGAGTCAATGCCTTTTCCGTTTTCCACGGCAATTACCGCTAGCCGATTGTAAATACGGCTATTTTCTCAACATCTCCCCCTGTTTCCCCGTAAAATTTAGCGCTGCGAAAAGGCTTAGTTGCATTTAAGTAACGCCTGCTGTTTTCCTGAACGTCAGCTCGTCACACTAGAGCCAGGTATCCCGGCCGCCTGGAGGCTGACAGACAACAGGACAATGGAGTGACAGCGCAAAACCCGATCGATACGCCCCCCCGGTTACAGTACATTTCTCAGGACATCGTCGGCATTAAGCTTGAGCCCATCGTCGCCCTTTCTTCCATGCGCCAGGTTGGCGTGGAGGTACTTAGCGTTCTGTCCGACACGCGGCACAGCGAGGACTTTTTTTGCGATCGGTCCGCAGACTGGTCGATAGCGCTACTTGAAGCCCAGCTTGCCGCGTTAAAAAATACGCCGCACGGTCATAACCTTTTTATTAATCTGCCGATAACCGTCCTGACAGAGCCTGCGTCTTTTCAGCGACTTATCCGGTTGGCTGGCGTGCCGCTCAATATTGAGATTGTCGATCTCGCGTCATTTTTGGCGCTGCCCGTCGCGCAAAAGCAGCATGTGGTTCAGAATCTGCAGCAACTTAGCAGACAAGGAAACGCTATCTGGCTGGATGACGTGGATGACGTCCTGGTGCAGTCGTTTTTATCCTGTCGACTCCCGTTAAGCGGCGTCAAAATAGATAAGGAAGCATTCTGGCGTTTACGCGACACCCCTGCGCTGAAGCAACTGGTTTCCCTTTGCTTTCAGCTGGCCGGGAAAGTGCTTATCGAAGGTATTGAGACTGAACGCGATCGTACCTGGGCACTGCAGGCAGGCGCAGGCCTCGGCCAGGGATATTACTGGCCGTCCTGGACATGGCCGGAGGATTAAAAAGCCATTTCCAGGAGGGAGACCATGCGAATGACAGTGCGCCGTTACCGGCGGCGGCGTACAGGAAGTGATGCACTGGGATTTACGCGCTCACCTTTTGCTCCCCCCTTTTTCGACCGGCTCGAATTTTTGAGCCAGTCCATCAGCCAGCCCCGCAAAACAGATGCCCCGTTTATCCTTCTGGTGACGGAGGATCACTACCTGCGCACCGGTTTTCTCAAC
This sequence comes from Enterobacter sp. ECC-019, assembly GCF_043974075.1. Classification (NCBI taxonomy): domain Bacteria; kingdom Pseudomonadati; phylum Pseudomonadota; class Gammaproteobacteria; order Enterobacterales; family Enterobacteriaceae; genus Enterobacter; species Enterobacter sp. ECC-019. The sequence goes on along the minus strand of NZ_CP143759.1, from coordinate 1,801,635 downwards.
GGGCAGTTTCCCCTGAGCAGCTGCTGCGACTACGTCACACTGGACGACGCCCTTATCGCTCAGACACAGTGGCCCTCAGCCCGTCTGGTCGTGGATATAGAAAGCCGGTCCACGGGGCTGCTGGAGAGACTGGATCAGTTGAGACGGCATAGCCTGTTTCCCCCGTTCCTGACACCCTGGCTATTAGTCCGGGCCGATAATTACGACACCCGCCTCTTCTGCAAAGCGGCAGGTCCCTTTCATGTGCTCGAACGTCAGCTGAACGCCGCCGCGCTCCAGCACAGCCTGCTGGATACCCGCCCCCCGCAGGGTTCCGATAAAGACTGGTTCTCGCGCAATGAATGGCCCATCCTGCAGGAGCTCTCACACGGCAAGACGCTGCGTCAGATTGCCCTGATGCAGAATCGCCCCTATAGCCGCATTATCTATCGTCTCAGCTGCATCCTGCTGAAGCTGGGGCTAAGCCATCGCCAGGAATTGCTGCATCTTCTTAATAACCTCTCAGACTGCACGTTTTCACTCACGTCCTAACCCCTTATTTCCTAAAGCGGTTTAGGAATTTACTTACCAAATGCGTTACATAAATGTTAATTTTTAACAATAAAATCGAATTTATAACTATTCCTAATTTATGGGCGTAAACCTTGTGAAATGCCACAAATTGAATGAACGGCAGCACTTTCCTCCATCCGTTAAGTGAATGCAGATGGCGTTAACAAGATGATAATGATGTAAAAACAAGCAGCTTAGCGACCCCTCCCAGGAGTAAAAACCGAAGCGGATAGCATGTTCTCCTGTACACAAGATGCCGTTATCCGGTTTAACACCATTACTTTCAGATGAAGGTCTGACGGGCTGCGAGGGCAATTTTTAACTTCACCGTCGCGGGTTCGCCCCCTGAAATGATGTCTCTTTTTGTTAACAACTGATCAACATACAGAGATATCTGTTATTTTTTGTTATTACATAAAGATGAAAATATGCGGTAAATGAGATAATAGGATATTTCCGCTAATTTTAAAAAAATAGCGATTCAGATCCAGAAGATAATACAAACCCATACGCGGATATTAATTTACAGGGTTTTCGGAAAAAACTTACCCTGTATAATAAGATGCGTACCAAATTTGAATAAGAAAAACCTTTTTGCCAACACCAGCCAAATGAGATGACCGCGCTGAGGCATAGTTCTTTTCATTACGTAAACAAGGATGCTTTCGCTCTTTCCAGGGAAATACTACGGTATAGGGATCTGCACATTATATCCTTCCGGCATTTCGAGAGTTTTACAAAACTCTGCATAACGCTTTTAACAATCTGAGGCATTAAAAATGAAACCGGCATCCGTTATCATTATGGACGAACATCCTATCGTCAGAATGTCGATAGAAGTCCTGCTACAGAAAAATAAGAATATCACAGTCAAGCTCAAGTCTGGCGATAGCCATGAAGTCCTTGACTGTATCCGCAATCACCCTATCGATCTGGTGATCCTTGACATAGAACTCACGGGCACGGATGCTTTCGCTTTACTTAAGAGAATCAGAAACTTAAACAAAAACATTAAGGTTCTGTTCCTCTCGTCTAAATCAGAGTTATTTTACGCAGGCCGCGCTATTCGCGCCGGGGCAAATGGCTTCGTCAGTAAACGAAAAGATTTAGGGGAGATCTACAACGCCGTAGAAATGATCCTGATGGGCTATTCTTTTTTCCCATCGGAAACGCTGAACTTTATAAACCATTTGGGTTCAGGAAAAGGGATGGCAGTGGATATGCCATTATCGAATCGCGAGGTTACGGTATTACGGTATCTGGCGAATGGATTATCCAACAAGGAAATTGCTGAACAGCTACTATTAAGCAACAAAACCATTAGCGCGCATAAATCCAATATTTATTCCAAGCTGGGCGTGCAAAGCATCGTGGAATTAATTGATTACGCCAAAGCCCACGAACTGCTATAACCTGAATTCACTCCCTGCAGCTTATCTGAGCTGCAGGGAGTGCGGTCAGTGCTAATTATAGTTAATCATGAAGGTGGCATCCGCATCGGCACGTCCGGGCTGAGGGTTATCGGCAGTGGCAATATAATTGGCATAAAACGACAGAATCGCATTCCCCTGCGCATCAACCGAGACCGGCTGGCTGGCCTGCTGGAGAGCCAGACGCGTTTTATCCGCATCCCTGATCTCAACGGCGACATGACTTGCTGTACTGGCGTCATTCAGCGCCAGCAAGCCGTTATTGCTCCCGTCGGCTTTCCCCGAAAACGTAATGGACGCCGCGCCCGGCGGACAGCCGGTCAGCTTCAGCGAAAACGGCATGGGCTGCGTGCGGCTCCCGGTGGTGCTGAGCTGTTTCGTGGGCCAGGTGCCCAGCGTGACGGTCTTGTCGCTGTCGCTGCCCTCGGCCACGCAGGTGAAATCGACAATATTGCCGTAGAGCCGAATGTTGATCTCGCCCAACGCGGTATCTGCCTGAGTCTGTGTGCAAAGCGCCAAGAGCGCCACGGTGATAAAACGGATCCCGTTTCGCATATCGGCTCCTTAGTCGTAATCCACGCGCAAATACCCGCGCGAGGTGAAGCGCCCTTCCGCTGGCTTATTGCCCGTCACGCTCACCGGCCAGACCCGGATCCCCACCTGCGCCTGCGCGCTGTCGTCGAGGCGGAACGGAATTTTGCTCGTCAGGTTGTTAGGCGTAAGCGGCGCCCCGCTTTCGTTGGCAATGATGAACCCCACATCCGGGTTATCTGACACCAGCACATTATCAGAGACTTTTTCCGCCTCGACACGCATCGTCAGCATGGCGTTCGCCTCCACGTTGGTGCATTTGATCGCGATGGTTTTACTTTGCGATGATACCCCCTCCGGCTTGTTACCCACGCCCGCTTTGCTGAACAAGGAGGCGCCAATGTCACCGAAATCAAACTCCACCACGTTACCGGCGTTAATGGCGCAGCTTTGCGGCACCTGAATGGTTCCGCTGTAGCTGATGGTATAGACCGGCGTGGTTAACGGATCGGATGAAGTTGTGGTGACGTAGACGCGGAACATGGTGGCACGCGGGATCACCACCATGTTGATAAAACGCCGGGTCACCTTAAGACGGAAGACCAGACTGGAGTCCTGAACGCCAAACGGTTTGTTTTTGGAGACGTTAGGATGGCTCCCCATCTGGATATAGCTTTTTGGCGGGTAAAACACGCCCGCATAGCTGTCCGTGATTTTCATGGCCCCGTCCAGATAGTCGTTAAGCTTCAGATACTGGTAGCCATCGCTGGTCCCGGTGATCGGGTAATCCGTCATATAGCTGCGCTTGGTGGTATTCCCGATCGTCCCCTTCGGGCAGACAGCATTCACCCCTACCCACTGTGACTTCTCGCTGAGCGTCACGATCTGCCCAATCTGGTTATTTGAGCTATTGAATTTATCCGTCAGATCGTAATGCACTTCCGTCGGCACGCCTTTTTCATTGACGCACACGGTCGCTAATGCGTTTGTTGCGGGCAGTAACGCCAGCAGCGGCAGGGCAAAGATTTGGGTTTTAATCACAGCTAATCCCCTTAAGTGTGATTGCCTGTTGCAGGCTCTGTTCAGACAAGCTGTAAGGTGCGCGACACTGGGACTGCGCCCCGTCGCCCCACTGGATCAGCAGTTCGCCTTCCAGCGGCAGCCCACTCAGGTAAATTTGTCCGTCATCCCCCACCATGCTGGTCACGCCGCTTCGGGTTTCACGGACCACCGCGCCGAACGGCACGGGCTGGTTGCCGCGCATCACCGTCAGCAGGGCGCGCACGCCAATGCGGGTATCAAAGCTGGCGCGCACCAGCGCGCCTTTGGTCGGTACCACGCTGCTCACGTTGTTTTCGATATCGGTGTTGTTGCTCATGGTGTTGGTATCCAGCGCCACGCGGTTGTAGCGGTAGACGGTGGCATACGGCATCACCGCGTAGCCTCGCCAGTCGGTTTTCACACCGGTCTGGTTTTCAATACTGACGCCTGATGCCCCAGGCGCTTTGATCAGCACGTTGGTGTCGCCCAGCGGCTGGCTGAAGGTCACGCCGTCGGCGTGGCCGACTACCCCGCCGGAGAGCTGCCAGTTGAGATCGTGCTGGTCGCGGGAGTAGTTGTAGCCCACGCCCAGCGTGCCGTAGGTCGCCTGCCAGTTGGCGCTGGCGCTTCCGCTTGAGCCGTTGGTGCTGGCGTGTCCCTGAGTCACGCTGTAGTTCAGGTTGCGGTCCTCCAGCAGCGTTCCGCTGACGCCGGTTTGCCAGCTTGTGTCGCCATCGCTGTTTCGACTGGCGGATGCCGTAGCGTAGGCGCGGTCAATCGCGCTGTCCCGGCGATAGCCCTGACGGGTAAAGAGGCTGAACGGCACGGAGACGTTAAACGACGCGATCCGATCGGTGCCGTCTATCCCTACAGATTTGTTCCACGACCACGAGACGGAGTAGTTGATCCCCTTCACGCCCCCCGCATAGCCCAGCTGGTACCAGAGGTTCGTCTCGTCTGTTCCCCAGTAGGTCTGCTCGCTACCGGAGATATAGACCGAGCCGTAGTCCCCCAGCGACTGAGAAACGTTGAGCTGGAAGCGGCCTTTTTTATTCCACGTCAGGTTGTGATAGCTCTGCACGTCCGGCACATCGTTATCGTTCTGGCTATCGGCATACTGATAGCCCTCCATTGAGCGCCAGGCGACATCGTCGAGGGTGTAAAATCCTTTTGTGGAGTAGCGATAGCCCAGCAGCTGGAAGTTGGTGCCGAAGCCGTTAAGGGATTTCGCGTAGAGGAAGCGCAGAGACTGACCTTCATGCTTGCTGTCGTCCGCGAGCTGGCTGCGGGCGTGAGTGATATCGAGCGAGACCGCGCCCCAGTCACCCAGGTTTTTCCCGGCCCCGACGGCCACCGCGGTATAGCGTGACGCCAGTTGCGTCCCGCCGTAGAGCGTGTAACCGCTGGCAAGACCGGTAATCAGGGTGCCCTGGGTGAAGAATGGCGTATCCTGATCGCTGTTACCGCTGCGGTAATCCCCCGCAACGAGGTCGTACTTCCAGCGCCCTTCACGCTGCAGGAGCGGTACGGTGGAGTAAGGCACGGTATAGCGCTGCTGGGTGCCGTCTTTCTCTTCGACCGTGACTTCCAGGTCACCGCTTGAGGAGGTCGGGTTAAGATCGGTAATCGCAAATGCGCCCGGCTGGACATAGCTTTGATAGATAACGTAGCCATTCTGACGCACCACCACTTTGGCGGGGGTCCGGGCAATCCCGCGCACGGTCGGTGCGTAGCCCTGCAGGCTGTCCGGGTACATGCTGTCAGACGAGAAGAGCCGCCCGCCGCGAAAACCCATGCTGTCGAAGACGTCATTCCCGGTATTGCTGTCGCCCAGCACCAGTTCGCTTTTAAGCGGGATGACGGTGCGCTGCGCCCAGGTGCCAATATTCTGCCACTCGCTGTGCCGCTGCCCGTTATTCTGCGTGTACCGCCATGCGCCGTTGTTACGTAAACGCCAGGCACCATAGTTCAACCCGCTTTGCAGGTTGAGGTAATAGCTGTCGTCTTCGCTTCCCCGGTTACCGGAGAAGCTGTAGTTCACCAGCGCGGCGGGGATGCCTTCATCCCACTGTTCGGGTGGAATATAGCCCCGGGCGCTGTTTTGCAACGCCACCTGCGGCAGGCTGACGTCCAGACGCTGTGAGGCAAAGTTGAATACCGTTTCGCTGCCGGGTATACCCGTGGTCAACGGAACGCAGGTCTCGCCCTGTACCTTAGCCAGCTCGGGGAACGCCGCGACGTTGACGCCAAAGCGATCGAGCATCGCGCGCGTAATGCAGGCCGACAAACCGCCCGCCACCGGCGGCGTGTTTTCGGCCTGCTCAAAACGCACGTCCTGGGTACCGATAAACTCATCGTTACGCCAGATATCCACGCGATAAACGCCGGGTGCCTGCTGATGTCCTTGTTCAAAACGCGACAAATCCGCCACGCTGGCGGTGTCGTCGGACAAGAAAGCCGGGTTGAAATAACTTTCGCTCCAGCCAGCCTGCGGCCAGAGCGCAGCCATCAGCGCCAGTGCAACCGGGCAGTAACGTCTCTGGTGGTTTTTCATCGCCCTGACTCTGCTCACAGGTTGACGCTACGCGCCGGGGTGATGGCACCATAGTCATTCACGCTCTGCCAGGAAAGCGTACCGCTGGCACCGGCTGGCAGCACCTGCTGAGCCGAGCTTTTCGGCGCAACCATCAGGTTATCCAGCTGCTGCCCGCCGAGCTTCAGATTGACGAGGGTGATGTAATACGGGGAAGCGTTGCTGACTTTGAGATGGTTGCCCGCGCGCTCAAACCGCAGCTGGGAAAGCGCTTCTTCCGGCTGCATCGCCAGGTTGTTCGGGCGCACAAACAGCTTGATGCGTGAGAGGATCGCCAGCTGCAGCACGTTATTGTTTTCCGTTTTCGCTTTGTTCACTGACGGGATCGCCTTCACGTTCATGTAAAAGAGCGATTCGCGATCGGCAGGCAGTGCCGGTCCGGCGTAAATAATACGCAGCGTGTTTTCACTGTTCGGCTCGCTGACAAACAGGGGCGGGGTGACGGCAAAAGTTTTTTCTTTTTGCCCGCTCGCATTTTCGATCCACGCGTTAATTAAATAGCGTTCCTGTTTGTTGCTGTTGGTGATCGCCAGCGACGTTTGTTTCGCCTCTGCCGGATAAATAACGCGCGTGGCCCCCAGCGCAATACCGCCGGAAGCATTTGCGCAGGCAGAAACCATCATCAAAATAAACGATAAAAAAAGTCCTGGTTTAATTAGGGTATTCATCACAACCGTACCTTTAATAATGTGTTCGCAGGTGTTATGGATAAATCAACGTAAACCAGACATCCGACTGAATTTTGCCTGGCTCGAGGTGTTCGGAAATAGCCCGATAGCGGGCGCTAAAATGGAACGCGAGCTCGCGGGTATCGATCGGCAGCCAGCTAACGGCTGTGGCATTTGGGATAATCTGACGCTGCTGTTCGTCAAAGAGCGCCAGCCCAACGCCGCTGCTGACAGGGGTTTCCCCCGGCCGCGATGTCGCCAGAAAGACCTGCGGATCCTCTGCGGGTGTGACACCCTGAAACTGGATCCCCACGGTGCGCGAAACATCAACGCTGCAGTCCAGCAGGCGCACGGTGAAAGGCACATTCACCGTGGAAAAACTGCCCACACCGGAAAATGAATTGGTTCGGTACTGCCCCATGTCGATGCGCATATTCTGGCTGTCAGGCGCCACGGCGCAGCCACCGTTCACCAGTTCACCCCGGAGATGAACCTTGCCACCTTCGATCACCACGGTATGCGCCGATGCCGGGCAAGCCATCGCAAGCGTTAACAGCAGTAGTGTTCCAGTCCTTGTCATCCTTCGTTCCTGGCAGTAGCGTATGACGGGCCTCGTCCGTGAGGCCTGAACATCCCTGTGCGGAGGAATTACTCGTATTTCATTACGAAGGTGGCGTCAGCGTTCGCCTGGCCAGGCTCAGTGGTGGCAGCCGTTGATTTGTAACGCGCGGTGAACTTCAGGGTGTTGGTCCCTTCGATCAGGTTCTGCGCAGCAGAGAAGGTCGCGCCGTCTGGGGTCAGAACGCTGGATTTGCTGTCGAGGATCTCGATACCCACGCCTTTCGCGGTGTTGTCGTTGTTACCGGAGGTCACGGCCAGCAGGGTTTTGTCGGTTGGGTCGATCTGACCGGTGAACGCAACAGCTGCAGTTTTGGCAACCAGCGGATCGCAATCGTTCAGTTCAATGTTGAATGGAATATTAGAGGTAGTGTCGCCCACTTTGGTGAATTTCGCGGTACGATACTGACCCAGATTAACGGTCTGCTCGGAAGAATCAGTATTTACAGAACAAGCCGCATTAACCAGCTCACCTTTAAAATGTACGGTACCGCCATTTACGGAAACCGGCGCAGCAGGATCTGCTGCATTTGCGGCACCCGCAACCAGGGCCAAAGTTGCAATAACAGTAGAAGCAATGTTGCTGAGTTTCATGTCTATTCCTTTAAAATGTAAATAACCCTTCCCGCGAATAATCGGGAATAAGAAATACGTTCAATTGAGTAATTGAAAGCTTATTTCGGAGGAGACAAAGTAGCTCAGGAAGCGATTTTTAAATATGTCAAAACGCTGCCATTTCGCCAGGTCACATCCTAATCCCGCCTAAGAAATTGACCATCCGCTAAGAAGGGTTTTTGCGTCTCACTGATAAAAACGCGTAAAGGGTGACTGACAGCGACGCTCGCTTCTGACAAAATACACGCCATCCCCCCTATCAAACGTTACAGACGGAATCTTCTCTCTGATGGCAGCAAAGATTATTGACGGTAAAACGATTGCGCAGCAGGTGCGCTCTGAGGTCGCGGAAAAAGTGAAGGCGCGTAAAGCGGCAGGATTTCGCGCCCCTGGGCTGGCCGTTGTGCTGGTTGGCAGCAACCCGGCATCGCAGATTTATGTCGGCAGCAAGCGCAAAGCGTGTGAAGAGGTGGGTTTCGTCTCCCGCTCTTACGATTTGCCGGAAACCACCAGCGAAGCAGAACTGCTGGAACTTATTGACACCCTGAATGCCGATAAAGAGATCGACGGTATTCTGGTTCAGTTGCCGCTGCCTGCGGGTATCGACAACGTGAAGGTGCTGGAGCGTATCGCACCGGATAAGGACGTGGACGGTTTCCATCCGTACAACGTTGGCCGTCTGTGCCAGCGCGCGCCGCGTCTGCGCCCGTGCACGCCGCGCGGGATTGTGACGCTGCTGGAGCGTTATAACATCGACACCTACGGCCTGAACGCCGTGGTTATCGGTGCGTCCAACATCGTGGGCCGCCCGATGAGCATGGAGCTGCTGCTGGCCGGCTGCACCACCACCGTGACCCACCGCTTCACCAAGAACCTGCGTCACCACGTCGAGAACGCCGATCTGCTGATCGTCGCGGTCGGCAAGCCGGGCTTTATTCCGGGCGAGTGGATTAAAGAGGGTGCGATCGTTGTGGACGTGGGCATCAACCGTCTGGAAAGCGGCAAAGTGGTCGGCGACGTGGTGTACGAAGATGCCGCCGCGCGCGCCTCTTACATTACCCCAGTACCGGGCGGCGTAGGCCCGATGACCGTGGCAACGCTGATTCAGAATACGCTGCAGGCGTGCGAAGAATATCACGACGTAGAGGACGCGTAAGATGGCGACGTTTTCATTAGGTAAACACCCGCACGTTGAGCTGTGCGATCTGCTGAAGCTGGAAGGCTGGAGCGAAAGCGGCGCGCAGGCGAAAATTGTTATCGCCGACGGGCTGGTAAAAGTCGACGGCGTGGTAGAAACGCGCAAGCGCTGCAAGATTGTCGCGGGCCAGACCGTGAGCTTTGAAGGACAGAGCGTAACCGTTACGGCCTGAGCCGTTTGATGCCCGGTGGCGCTGCGCTTACCGGGCCTACGTACTGCCTCCGTTTGTAGGCCGGGTAAGGCGAAGCCGCCACCCGGCAATTTCTCTCACAATCCCCTCACACCCATCGCGGTTATTTATCGATCAACTTCAAATAATCACTATTTCATCTGTTGAAACGTGAAAATTCAGTTGCGCGTTTTTCACTCTTTGCCCACGATAAGTAGAACGTTCTACTAAAACGTTCTACTTACAATAACAGCGCCAAAAAAGCGCTACTCGGGGGAAATCAGCATGAGTCTGATATCAGGGTTTGTTAAATCGCTGTCTAAGTTATCGATGATTGGTCGCGCCTTAATGCTGCCAATTTCACTGCTTCCCGCTGCGGGCCTGCTGCTGGCCTTCGGCGATAAGTTCCATCTACCGCTGATGATGAACGCGGGCGGGGTTATTTTTGATAACCTGCCGATGCTGTTTGCCATTGGCTCCGCCGTGGGTCTGGCGTCAGAATCCGGTATTGCGGCGCTGTCCGCGGCCGTTTCGGTGTTTGTCACCAATATCACCATCAGCACCGTGCTGAGCATCACGCCGGAAATGGCCTCCCAGGGCGGGAAATACGCCATGGTAGTCGGCATCCCGACGCTGCAGATGGGCGTCTTCGGCGGCCTGATCTGCGGTATTCTCGCGGCCTGGTGCTATAACCGCTTCCACACTATGCAGTTGCCTGAGTTCCTGGGCTTCTTCTCCGGTAAGCGCTTCGTGGCCATTGCAACGGCGTTCCTCTCGTTCCTGATGGGGCTGCTGCTGCCGTACGTCTGGCAGCATATTCAGGCCGGTATCGACGCGCTCTCCGTAGTGGTGAACGGCGATAATCAGGCGGCGTCGACCTTTATCTTCGGTCTGGTGGAACGCGCGCTGATCCCACTCGGCCTGCACCACATCTGGTATCCGTCTTTCTGGTATTCGTTCGGGGATTACACCACCCAGGCAGGCCAGGTGATCCACGGCGACCAGACCATCTGGTTCAAGATGCTGGAAGAAGGGGTGAAATCCTTCAGCAGCGACACCTACCAGAACGCCGGTAAGTTCATGCAGGGTGAATTCCCGCTGATGCTGTTCGCGCTGCCCGCAGCGTGCCTGGCGATGTATCACGAAGCCCATACGAAGAATAAGAAAATCGCCGCCGGTATTCTGTTCTCTGCGGCGCTGACCTGCTTCCTGACGGGGATCACCGAACCGGTTGAGTTTACCTTTATTTTCGTGGCGCCGATCCTGTACGTCTTTAACGCCATCATGGCGGGTCTGGCCTACATGACCATGTATCTGCTGCATGCGCATATCGCCAAGTCGTTCTCCGCTGGCTTTATCGACTATCTCTCATTCGGGATCCTGCCGTCCTTTAACGGTTACAAGACCAACTTCCTGAACGCCATTATCATCGGCATTCCAATGGGCCTGATTTATTACTTCACGTTCCGCTTTGTGATCCGTCGTTTCGACGTGAAAACGCCGGGCCGCACTGAAGTGACCGCCAACGCGGATGATAAGTCTGATTCAGAACTCGCGACCGAAATCATTTCCCTGCTGGGTGGGGCGCATAACATCCACTCCGTCGGTTCCTGTATCACCCGTCTGCGTCTGGAAGTGGCAAAAAGCGAGGTGGTTGATAAAGACGGCCTGAACGGACTCGGCGCGCGCGGCGTGGTCTTCGTTGGCGACAACGGTATTCAGGTGATTTTCGGTGCCAGAGCACAGTTTATCGCCCAGACCATGTCCACCATGATCGGCAAATAATAAGATGCCTGAGCGACACGTCTCCTGTACGCTGGGAGACGTGTTTTATCTGGCTGATAATCGGCAAATTTCAGGGAGCGGTTTTGAAGAAAGTCAGCATTATTGATGTCGCAAAGCACGCGGGCGTGTCGGTCTCAACCGTATCGCTGGTTTTGCGCCAGAAAGGGAAAATCTCAGAGGCAACGATCGAGAAGGTCAACGCTGCCATCAATACGCTAGGCTATGTTCATAACGTCGCCGCTGCCAACCTCCGCGCCAATACGTCCAATCTGATTGGCCTGATCCTCCGTGACTTTAGCGACAGCTTCTCCATCAAGGTGATGGCGAGTATCGTCCAGGATCTTGAAAAACAGGGGTATATGGTTTTTCTCGGCCAGCCGCAGAACGACGCTGACCATCTTGAGCGCTGCCTGCTGTCGTTTAAGCAGCAGGGCGTCGCCGGGGTGATCTATCTGGCCTCGGATACCCGCACATCCACCCTCCCGGAACAGATTCGGCGCTGCCCGCTGCCGCTGGTAGTAGTCTCTCAGTCGCTGCTGGATGAAAAATGCAATCTGGTGATGCGCGACAACCGCCAGGCGGCAAACCTGGCGGTGCGTTATCTTATCGAGCGCGGCCATCGCAATATCGCCTACATTGGCGGACGTGAAGGCTGCCTTATCCGCGAGCAGCGCCTGCTCGGTTTTCGCAGCGCGATGACGCAGAACGGGCTGGTCTGGCGCGATGAATACTCTCCGGCCTGCAGCGATGACACCCTGGCCGCGGGTTTCGCCACCCGCCAGCTGCTGGAAAAAAACAACACCATCACCGCCCTGCTCTGCCACTCGCCGGATGCCATGATTGGCTCCATCTCCGGTATTCACCAGGTAGGACGAACGGTGGGCAAAGATGTGTTTCTGACACAGCAGGTCGCGCTGGTCGGTTTCGAAGATATGCTCCACGTTAATCTCACCTCGCCATCGTTTACCTACGTGTCGTCCGCCAGCGAAGAGACGGGGCGTCAGGCGGCCGGGCTGATTATTCGCACGCTGAAGGAGCCGACGCTGCAAACCCAGCGCATTACGCTTTCCGGGCAGCTTATCGCGCGCGAATCGGCGTAAAATCAGAATTTATCACAGGTTTGTAAAAGCGAATTCGCTGCTATATTTCCATGATTTGCCATGGATAATTGCAATGCCTACCGTTATTACGCACGCTGCTGTTCCGCTTTGTCTGGGCTTAGGCCTGGGAACCAAAGTGATTCCTCCCCGCCTGCTGTTCGCCGGAATTGTCCTCGCCATGCTGCCGGATGCCGACGTGCTGGCGTTCAAGTTCGGCGTCGCGTACGGCAATGTATTCGGCCATCGCGGCTTTACCCACTCCCTGCTGTTCGCCTTTGTGGTGCCGATACTTTGCGTGCTGATTGGCCGACGATGGTTCCGGGCCAGCCTGACGCGGTGCTGGCTGTTTTTGACGGTGTCATTGCTGTCGCACAGTCTGCTGGATTCGATTACCACGGGCGGGAAAGGCGTCGGTTGGCTGTGGCCATGGTCAGATGAACGCTTCTTTGCGCCGTGGCAGGTCATAAAGGTCGCGCCGTTTGCGCTGTCGCGCTACACCACGCCGTACGGGCATCAGGTGATCGTTTCAGAACTGCTGTGGGTGTGGCTGCCGGGAGTAGTGCTGATGGGGTTGCTGTGGTGGAGGCGGAGGTAAAAGAAAAGCCGGGTGGCGGCTACGCCTTATCCGGCCTACTGTCGTGATTTTGTAGGCCCGGTAAGCGTAAGCGCCACCGGGCGTTACAGACCTATTTACGACGCCAGGTGGTGCCCTGTGGGCCATCTTCCAGAATGATACCCATCTCGGTCAGACGGTTGCGCGCCGCATCTGCCGCCGCCCAGTCTTTTGCCTGTCGCGCTTCCAGACGCGCTTTGATCAACGCTTCAATTTCCGCCACTTCACCGTCGTCCGCCTGCGCACCACTCTGCAGGAACACGTCCGGATCCTGCTCCAGCAGGCCGATCACGGAAGAAAGCTTACGCAGATGGGACGCCAGCGCATTCGCCGCGGCCATATCTTCTGACTTCAGGCGGTTCACTTCGCGCGCCATGTCGAACAGCACGGAGTAGGCTTCCGGGGTGTTGAAGTCGTCGTTCATCACCTCAACAAAGCGTGCTTCGAACGCTTCGCCGCCTGCCGCAGGAACAGACCTGTCGGTACCACGCAGCGCGGTGTACAGACGCTCAAGCGCCGAGCGCGCCTGTTTCAGGTTCTCTTCGCTGTAGTTCAGCTGGCTGCGATAGTGGCCGGACATCAGGAAGTAGCGCACGGTTTCCGCGTCGTAATACTTCAGCACGTCGCGCACGGTGAAGAAGTTACCCAGCGATTTAGACATCTTCTCGCGGTCAACCATTACCATCCCGGAGTGCATCCAGTAGTTCACGTACTCGCCGCCGTGAGCGCAGGTGGACTGCGCGATTTCGTTTTCGTGGTGCGGGAACATCAGGTCCGAACCGCCGCCGTGAATGTCGAAGTGCTTGCCCAGTTGCTTGCAGTTCATCGCGGAACACTCAATGTGCCAGCCCGGGCGGCCTTCACCCCACGGGGATGGCCAGCTTGGTTCGCCCTCTTTGGACATTTTCCACAGCACGAAGTCCATCGGGTTACGCTTCACGTCAACCACGTCAACGCGCGCGCCGGCCTGGAGCTGATCCAGATCCTGTCGGGAAAGCACACCGTAGGTTGGGTCCGTCGGCACGGAGAACATCACGTCGCCGTTGTCCGCAACGTAAGCGTGACCGCGTGCGATCAGCTTTTCGGTGATCTCGATGATTTCGTGAATATGATGGGTCGCGCGCGGCTCGCTGTCCGGACGCAGAATATTCAGGGCGTCGAAATCTTTGTGCATTTCGACGATCATACGGTCCACCAGCGCAACGAAGCTTTCGCCGTTTTCATTAGCGCGCTTGATGATTTTGTCGTCGATATCGGTGATATTACACACGTATTTCAGGTTATAGCCCAGAAAACGCAGGTAGCGTGACACCACGTCAAAGGCGACAAAGGTACGGCCATGGCCAATGTGACAGAGATCGTAAACCGTAATACCACACACGTACATGCCGACTTCCCCGGCATGGATAGGTTTAAATTCCTCTTTTTGGCGCGTCATTGTATTAAAGATTTTTAACATCGAAGATTCCATGTAAACACGTGTGTGGTTGAAAGCCAGCTATTCTACCCGTAATTCAAACCCGAAGCAGCACACAATGCAAGGTGATCGCATCCTGTGGTTATGCTATAACAAGCCCCTATAGATGACCCGAACGCGGGTCGACGTACCACAATAACGGAACAGGATGCAAAAATGGTTACTTTCCACACTAATCATGGCGATATCGTAATCAAAACCTTTGATGACAAAGCGCCTGAAACAGTTAAAAACTTCCTGGACTACTGCCGCGAAGGTTTCTACAACAACACCATTTTCCACCGCGTGATCAACGGTTTTATGATCCAGGGCGGCGGTTTTGAACCCGGCATGAACCAGAAAGCCACCAAAGAAGCGATCAAAAACGAAGCAAACAACGGCCTGAAAAACACCCGCGGCACGCTGGCGATGGCCCGTACTCAGGCACCACACTCTGCAACCGCGCAGTTCTTCATTAACGTGGCTGACAACGACTTCCTGAACTTCTCCGGCGAAAGCCTGCAGGGTTGGGGCTACTGCGTATTCGCAGAAGTGGTTGAAGGTATGGACGTGGTTGACAAGATCAAAGCCGTCTCTACTGGCCGCAGCGGTATGCACCAGGACGTTCCTAAAGAAGACGTTGTGATTACCAGCGTGACCGTCAGCGAGTAATTCGTGGCGACACTCTTTATTGCGGATCTGCATCTGCAAACAGAAGAACCGGCGATAACCGCCGGTTTTCTGCGTTTTTTACGCGGTGAAGCGAAAAGCGCCGATGCGCTGTACATCCTGGGCGACCTCTTTGAAGCCTGGATTGGCGACGATGATCCTAACCCGCTGCACCGTGAAATGGCCGCCGCCATTCACGCGCTGGTAGATTCCGGCGTCCCCTGCTACTTCATTCACGGCAACCGTGATTTCCTGATCGGCAAGCGCTACGCCCGCGAAAGCGGCATGACGCTGCTGCCGGAAGAGCAGGTGCTCGACCTCTATGGCCGCAAAGTCCTGATCATGCACGGCGACACGCTCTGCACCGACGATATCGGCTACCTGGCGTTTCGCGCCAAAGTCCACACTCCGTGGATCCAAAAGGTGTTCCTTGCGCTCCCGCTGTTTATCCGCAACCGTATCGCCGCCAGAATGCGCGCGGGCAGTAAAGCCGCCAACAGCAGCAAATCCATGACCATCATGGACGTGAACCCGCAGGCCGTGGTGAGCGTGATGGAGAAGCATGGCGTTCAGTGGTTGATCCACGGTCATACGCATCGTCCTGATGTACATTCTCTGCTGGCCAACGGCGAGCCCGCCCATCGTGTGGTATTGGGGGCCTGGCACACTGAGGGTTCGATGGTCAAAGTCACCCCGGAAGGTGTCGAACTGATCGCTTTTCCGTTTTAACGTTTTCTCATCGTTTCGCTTATTTCTCAGCCACGCAACCGTTTTCCTTGCCCTTATAACATGCTATTCTCTGTGCCCTCGAAAGCAGTGTGTTTCGCACCACAGGAGTTTTAAGACACATGTCTTCCCGCAATAATCCGGCGCGTGTCGCCATCGTGATGGGGTCCAAAAGCGACTGGGCTACCATGCAGTTCGCCGCCGAAATCTTTGAAATCCTGAATGTTCCGCACCACGTTGAAGTGGTCTCCGCGCACCGTACACCGGACAAACTGTTCAGCTTCGCCGAAAGCGCCGAAGAGAACGGTTATGAGGTGATCATTGCCGGTGCGGGCGGCGCAGCACATCTGCCGGGCATGATTGCCGCCAAAACCCTGGTGCCGGTTCTGGGCGTCCCGGTACAAAGCGCCGCGTTAAGCGGTGTGGATAGCCTCTACTCCATCGTCCAGATGCCGCGCGGTATTCCTGTCGGCACGCTGGCGATTGGTAAAGCGGGCGCAGCGAACGCAGCCCTGCTCGCGGCGCAAATTCTTGCGACGCACGATAAAGCATTGCATCAACGTCTGGCGGAGTGGCGTAAAGCCCAGACCGACGAAGTGCTGGACAATCCGGACCCGCGGGGTGCGGCATGAAGCAGGTTTGCGTCCTCGGTAACGGTCAGTTAGGCCGCATGCTGCGTCAGGCCGGTGAGCCGCTGGGTATTGCCGTCTGGCCCGTCGGGCTGGATGCTGAACCTGAAGCCGTACCGTTCCACCAGAGCGTGATTACCGCCGAGATCGAACGCTGGCCGGAAACCGCGCTGACCCGCGAGCTGGCGCGTCATAACGCCTTCGTTAACCGCGACGTCTTCCCAATCATCGCCGACCGTCTGACGCAAAAGCAGCTGTTCGACAAGCTCGGTCTGCCGACCGCGCCGTGGCAGCTCCTGTCCGATAAAAGCGAATGGAATGATGTTTTCGCGATGCTGGGCGAGCTGGCAATCGTGAAGCGCCGCGTGGGCGGTTACGACGGCCGCGGCCAGTGGCGTCTGCGCGCGAACGATACCACCGAACTGCCGGACGACTGCTACGGCGAGTGCATCGTTGAGCAGGGCATCAACTTTAGCGGTGAAGTATCGCTGGTTGGCGCGCGCGGGCACGACGGGCATACCGTCTTTTATCCGCTGACGCATAACCTGCATCAGGACGGCATTTTGCGCACCAGCGTCGCCTTCCCGCACGCCAATGCTGACCAGCAGGCGCAGGCGGAAGAGATGCTCTCTGCCATCATGCACGAACTGGGCTATGTGGGCGTCATGGCGATGGAGTGCTTTATCACCCCGTCCGGCCTGCTGATCAACGAACTTGCGCCGCGCGTGCACAACAGCGGCCACTGGACGCAAAACGGCGCGTCCATCAGCCAGTTCGAGCTGCACCTGCGCGCGATCACCGACCTGCCGCTGCCGCAGCCGGTGGTGGACAGCCCGTCGGTGATGATCAACCTGATCGGCACCGATCTGAACTACGACTGGCTGAAGCTGCCGCTGGTGCATCTGCACTGGTATGACAAAGAGGTTCGCGCGGGTCGTAAGGTCGGTCACCTGAACCTGAACGACAGTGATACCGATCGCCTGAGCGCGACCCTGGAAGCAATGATCCCTCTCCTGCCGCCGGAATATGCGAGTGGTATTGTCTGGGCACAATCAAAGCTCAAGTAAGACATCTGCGCCGGGGAGTTGACCTTCCCCTTCCCCGGCGTACAATCCCCGCCCATTGCTGCTGAGTTTTCTTCTGGAATAACCATGAACGATGGAACGGACTATCGCGCGATCCTCGCGTCTGATACCCCTTTAATCGACGTTCGCGCGCCGATCGAATTTGCCCAGGGCGCGATGCCTGCGGCGTTCAACCTGCCTTTAATGAATGATGACGAGCGCGCTGCCGTCGGCACCTGCTATAAGCGCCAGGGCCCCGAGGCCGCGCTGGCGCTCGGCCATAGTCTGGTGAGCGGCGAGACGCGTGAGGCACGCATCAACGCCTGGCGCCAGGCCAGCCTTGCCCATCCTGAGGGCTTTCTCTGCTGCGCGCGCGGCGGCCAGCGCTCGCATATCTCTCAGGCCTGGCTGAAAGAGGCGGGCATCGACTACCCGCTGATCCGCGGCGGCTATAAGGCCCTGCGTCAGACGGCGATTCAGGTGACGATTGAGCAGTCACAAAAGCCGATGGTGCTTATCGGCGGCTGTACCGGAAACGGTAAAACGCTGCTGGTGAAGCAGCACGCGCAGGGCATCGATCTCGAAGGGCTGGCGCACCACCGCGGTTCGTCGTTTGGCCGCACGCTCACGCCGCAGCTTTCCCAGGCCAGCTTTGAAAACCACCTTGCGGTTAAACTGTTGAAAAAAGACGCCGCGCGCTGGGTGCTGGAAGATGAAGGCCGGATGATTGGCTCCAACCACCTGCCGGAGTGCCTGCGCGACCGCATGGTTGAAGCCCCGATCGTTGTTGTCGAAGACCCGTTTGACGTCCGCCTGGAGCGCCTGCGCGAAGAGTATTTCGACCATATGTGGGCAGATTTTTCTGCTGCCTACGGTGAAGAAGCGGGCTGGAAGGAGTACAGCGAGTATCTGCACCACGGCCTGTTCGCCATTCGCCGCCGTCTGGGGCTGCAGCGGTATGCAGAATTCACCGCGCTGTTAGATTCCGCGCTGTTGGAACAGCAACGCTCTGGCAGCACTGACGCGCACTTCAACTGGCTTGCGCCGCTGCTGAAGGACTATTACGACCCGATGTACGGCTATCAGTTGGAGAAAAAGGCGGAGAAGATTATCTATCGCGGGACGTATGGCGAGGTCGCTGACTGGCTTAATCGCTAAAAGAAAGCCGGGTGGCGGCTACGCCTTACCCGGCCTACATATGCTTTTGTAGCCCCGGTAAGCGCAGCGCCACCGGGGAACAGACGGCTTAGAAGTCGTAACGCAGACGCACCAGGTTCATGTCGCCCAGGTTGTCGGTGCTGGAAGTGAACACGTGTTCGTAATCCACGCGGAAACCGTAATCCAGCTGGAAGCTAATACCCACGCCGTTGTCGATGCGCTGGTAGTTGCGGCCGTTCACGTACTCAATACGGTCGCCCATGAAGTAAGGCTGGATGGATTTAACCGCGTACTGGCCGATTGGGAACTTGTAGCCCGCAAAGTATTCAATACCCCATGCATCACCGGCGAAGTAGTCGTTAACAGACACTTTTTTGGTGGTCAGGAAGTTCTGGTACCAGCCGCCGCCTGCGGAGAAGGTCCAGTTGTCCGGGGTCCAGCTCAGCGCGGTACCGAGGATGTTCTGGTCGTAGGTTTTGCTGTCGCCGTTGTCCGGGTTACGCATGTCCGCACGGGTGTAGTTCCACGCGGCGCCCCAGGTCAGATCGGTGGTCAGGTGATAATCCAGACCCAGCGAGCCGCCGCCTTTACGCTTGTAGCGCAGGCCGTTGCCCGGCAGGTATTCGCTGTCTTCAAACAGGTAAGATGCGTAGATGTCGGCATCGCCCACGGTTTTCTTATATTTCAGCATCTGGCGTGAACGGTAAGAACCGTCGTAATCGCCGTTGATACCGTTACCCGGAGCCTGGCCGATCATGTCGTAGTCCCAGATATCGGTTTTCGCGCCCACCACATCATAGTAAACGCTGTTCTGTTGACCGAAGGTCAGCGTACCCCAGGTATCGCTCTTCAGACCGGTGTAGAGCATACGACGCGTGGTGTCGTGTGCGCCGTCGGCGTAGTGGTGATCCCAGTTAAACTGCGCGGGAATATTGACACCCAGCTCGTAGTAGCTAATCCAGCTGATGTCATCAAACAGGTAGTAATCAGCCGCGAAACGGAAACGGGTGCCGCCGTCAAAGCCGTTACGCTTGTAGCTGTTTTTACCGTCGTCGCCGGTCATGTTCTGGAACTGAGGACGGATACTGCCGCCAACGGTGAAGTTCAGGCGGCTCAGCGGGTTACCCGCCTGAGGATCCTGCTTAAGAACGGTGATTTCCGCCTGAGAAGCGAAGGTAGTCAATGCCACTGCCGCGCCGATCGTTGCCGCCAGCGCTGATTTTTTTATAGTCATTATCTTTCCTTAATAGACACGCTGCTAAATATTTAGCGGGTGAATATTAACTGGAAATAATCGGGCTGTGTGGTCGGGTTTTTAATGTTTTGTGCTACTAAATGAGTGGGTATTATCACTTTGTGCTATTTAAATACTGCACACCGGCATTAAAACCCGGTGCGCAACTATCACTGTTCTAAATCAACTCGCAAACTGACGGAACAGGGCTTTGCCCTTTAACAGCCGCGTGCCGAGCCAGCCTCCGCAGAGAGAAAGCAGCACCGCGCCACAGAGAGGCAGGATCAACCAGAGGCGCCAGTCAGGCTCCCAGGGGAAGTCGAAGACCTTTGTCTGCAGCACCGCCAGCGCCGTCTCTGCACCAATGGCCGCCACCAGACCCGCCACCAGCCCCAGCAGCGCAAACTCGCTCCAGAGCGTCATCCGCAGCAGCCGCTTTCCAGCCCCCAGCGTGCGGTAGACCACCAGCTCCTGATGGCGCTGGCGCATGCCCACCTGCACCTGGGCCAGCAGCAACAGCACGCCGCAGATCGTCACCAGCACCACCATCACCTCCAGCGCGCGGCTCACCTGCTCCAGCACCTGACTGACCTGCTTCAGGATCGCGCCAATATCCAGCAGGCTAACCGTTGGAAACTCCCGGTTTAGCTGGGTCAGCATGCCGTTGCCGTTTTCCCAGCGGAAGCTGGTCAGCCAGCTCTGCGGCTGCCCGTCCAGCGCGTCCGGCGGGAAGATAAAGAAGAAGTTTGGCCGCAGGCTTTCCCAGTCCACTTTACGCAGGCTGGTGACTTTGGCGCTGAAATCCTGGGTATCGCCGGTAAAGGTCACGCTGTCCCCAAGCTTCACGTTCAGGCGCGTCGCCAGCCCCTCCTCCATCGACACTTCCCCCGCTTTTGGCGGCCAGGTGCCGTCGGTTATCGGGTTGTGGTCAGGGCGTTTCTCCTGCCAGGTCAGGTTCAGCTCGCGGTTCAGCGACTCGTCCTTGTTCCCCTCCGTTGGCTGACCGTTGATCTGCGTCAGACGCGCGCGAACGATGGGATAGAACGACTCAGGGATAATGTGATGCTCCGACAGGAAGCCCTTCAGCGGCGTCACCTGCTCAGGCGCGATATTGATCAGGAAATAGTTCGGGCTTTCCGGCGGAAGCTGCTGCTGCCAGCGTTCGAGCAGATCGCCGCGCAGCACTAAAAGCAGCGCCAGCAGCATAAACGACAGCGAAAAGGCCGACAGCTGGCTGAGCGTTGACCACGGCTGATGCAGCAGGCGGTTGACCGCCAGGCGCATGGGCAGGGATTTTACCGTCAGTCGTTTCAGGACGTTAAGCAGTATCCAGCCCAGCACGCCGCACAGCAGCGCCAGCACAACCGCCCCGGCCAGTACCGCCCACAACAGCGTGCTGCCCCCCATCAGCCAGGCCAGCAGCCCCACCGCCACCGCAATAATCACCGGAAGGTAGAACTTCAGCGACCAGACGTTCGCCACCACATCGTTACGGAGCACGCGCAGCGGCTGCGTCGCGAGCAGCAGTCGGTACGGGCGTAGCCCTACCAGCAGCGAAATCACCGTCATCGCGCCGATTGCCCATAGCCAGGGCCAGAGGCTGGCCGGCGGCAATGCGGCCGGGAGCACCGGTTTCAGCATCACCATCAGCAGTTTTTCAAACAGCAGCCCCATTATTCCGCCGGTCAGCGCGGAGAGGACCAGCACCATCAGCCACTGGCCGACGATCAGCTTGCGCAGCTGCGCCCGGCCTGCGCCGAGGGTTTTGAGGATCGCCACCAGGTCGTAGCGGCTGCGGCAGTAGTGCCCCATCGCCACGGCAACCGCCGCCACCGCCAGCAGCAGGGTCAACAATGCCGACAGCAGCAGGAACTGCTGAGAACGCTCCAGAGATTTACCCAGCGCCCCTTCGTCCTGCTCCAGACCATACCAGCGGTGTTCCGGTTTTAACTGCGGCAGAAGCCACTTTTCATACGCGTCAAGCTGGGCAGGCGTGCCGCCAAACTTATAGCGCCAGGTGACGCGGCTTCCCGGCTGAACGGCATGGGTTGCCGCAACATCCGCGGTGTTCATCAGCAGGCGCGGCGCAAGCTGGAAGGGGTTAAAACCGCCGTCGGGCTCCTGCACCACTTCCCCGGCAATTTTGAGGGTGGCGTCGCCGACGTCGATACTGTCGCCGGGCTTTAGGTTCAGAAGCGCCATCAGACGAGATGCCAGCAGCACCGTACCAGGCGTCGGCTTTAACCCGGGCGGGCTGGTTTGTAAGTCACCGTACATCGGGTAGATGTCATCCACGGCCTTCACGCTGGCAAGCTGCGGCGTGTCGCCCGCAAAGGTCATGGTCTGGAAGGTTATCTGCTCCCCCAGCTTCAGCCCTTCTTTGCGCGCTTTTTCAATCCAACCCGACGGTACCGGGCGGGAGCTTTGCAGCGTCCTGTCCCCCGCCATAAACTCCCGGCTCTGCTGGCTGAGCCCTTTTTCCATGCGGTCGCTGACGCTGCCGAGCGCCAGCACGCAGGCCACCGCCAGGCTGAGCGCCAGCCAGACGATCAGCAGCGAGGGGGAACGCCACTCGCGCCAAAACCAGCGGGTAATCATGCCTCCTCCTGAAGAATACCGTTGACCAGCCGCAGGCGACGGTCGCAGCGGGCGGCGAGCTGAGGATCGTGGGTCACGAGGATCAGGGTGGTGCCGTGCTCGCGGTTGAGCGAAAACAGCAGGTCCGCAATTCGGTCTCCGGTTTTACGGTCAAGGTTACCGGTGGGCTCATCGGCAAACAGCACTTCCGGGCGGCCGTTAAACGCCCGCGCCAGCGCCACGCGCTGCTGCTCCCCGCCGGAAAGCTGCGCGGGAAGATGGTCGAGACGTTTCCCCAGACCGAGCTGTTCCAGCAGCGCCTTCGCATGCGTGCGGCTTTCACGGCTATTTTCACCGCGCAGAAGCGCCGGGAGTTCGACGTTTTCCAGCGCGTTCAGGGTCGGGATCAGCATAAAAGATTGAAAAACAAAACCAACGTGACGCGCGCGCAGCGCGGCCCGCGCCTCTTCATCAAGCTGATGCAGCGGCTGCCCGACAAGGTGGACCTCGCCGCTGCTGCCGTCGTCCAGACCGGCTAAAATCGCCAGCAGCGTGGACTTACCAGAACCGGATTCGCCAATCAGCGCGATGGTTTCAGCGCGTTTGACAACGAGTTCAACTCCAGTAAGGATGGAAAGCTCGTGTTCCCCCTGACCGACGGACTTCTTAAGATGATGAACTTCAACACTGTTTTCCGCTGGCATTTGCCCTTCCTGTTTTTGATTCTGATGACCTTCCGCGCGGCGGCAGCGGACACGTTACTGGTTCTCGGCGACAGCCTGAGCGCAGGCTATCGCATGGCGGCCAGCGCGGCCTGGCCCGCCCTGCTTAATGACAAATGGCAGAGCAAGACGTCGGTAATCAACGCCAGCATCAGCGGTGATACCTCGCAGCAGGGCATGTCGCGCCTGCCTGCGCTGCTCAAACAGCACCAGCCGCGCTGGGTGCTGGTGGAGCTTGGCGGTAATGATGGATTGCGCGGTTTCCAGCCTCAGCAAACCGAGCAGACGCTGCGCACCATTTTGCAGGACATTAAGGCGGCAAACGCTCAACCGCTGCTGATGCAAATTCGCCTGCCCGCCAACTACGGTCGTCGGTATAATGAAGCCTTTAGCGCGATCTACCCTAAGCTTGCCAAAGAGTTTGATATTCCGCTGCTGCCATTTTTCATGGAAGAGGTCTATCTCAAACCCCAGTGGATGCAAGACGACGGGATCCACCCCAATCGCGATGCTCAGCCGTTTATTGCCGACTGGATGGCAACGCGGCTGGCTCCTTTAGTTAAACATGACTCCTGATTAAGCGGAGATCCTGACAGGTAAAGTTATGCAAAAATCGGTCTTAATTACAGGATGTTCCAGTGGAATCGGCCTGGAAAGCGCGCTTGAACTGAAGCGCCAGGGGTTTCGGGTCCTGGCGGCCTGTCGCAAACCCGACGATGTCGAACGCATGAACGGACTGGGCTTTACCGGCGTGCTGCTGGATATGGACTCGCCGGAGAGCGTTGAACGCGCCGCCGATGAAGTGATCGCGCTGACCGACAATCGTCTGTACGGGCTCTTTAACAATGCCGGCTACGGCGTGTATGGCCCGCTGGATACGCTCTCCCGAGAAACGCTGGAGAAACAGTTTTCGACCAATTTCTTCGGCGTGCATCAGCTCACCATGCGTCTGCTCCCCGCGATGCTGCCCCACGGTGAAGGGCGCATCGTGATGACATCGTCAGTGATGGGGCTGATTTCCACCCCGGGCCGCGGCGCCTACGCCGCCAGCAAATATGCGCTGGAGGCCTGGTCCGACGCCCTGCGCATGGAGCTGCGCCACAGCGGCATTAAGGTCAGCCTGATTGAACCCGGCCCGATCCGCACCCGCTTTACCGAAAACGTGAACCAGACCCAGGCGGATAAACCGGTCGAGAACCCCGGTATTGCCGCACGTTTTACCCTCGGGCCAGAGGCGGTGGTGGCCAAAGTGCGCCATGCTTTTGAAAGCGAACACCCCAAAATGCGCTATCCGGTGACGCTGGTCACCCACGCCGTAGGCTGGTTAAAACGCCTGCTGCCGGGCCGGATGATGGACAAAATTTTACACGGCTGAGTTGAAGCGACGACGCGCATCCCCATGTAAAGAACAAACCGACAAAAGAGAAAGCCGCATGTCCGTACAGAATATCGTCAATATTACAGAAGCTAACCTGCAACAGACCCTTGAACAGTCGATGACCAAACCGGTCCTGTTCTACTTCTGGTCTGAACGCAGCCAACACTGCCTGCAGCTGACGCCGGTGCTGGAGAGCCTTGCCGCCCAGTACAACGGTCAGTTCATTCTCGCTAAGCTGGACTGTGACGCCGAGCCGATGGTGGCGTCCCAGTTTGGTCTGCGCGCCATTCCTACCGTCTATCTGTTCCAGAACGGCCAGCCTGTTGATGGCTTCCAGGGGCCGCAGCCGGAAGAAGCTATCCGCGCCCTGCTGGATAAGGTGCTGCCGCGCGAAGAAGAGCTGAAAGCGCAGGAAGGTATGGCGCTGATGCAGGAAGGCAAATACGACGAGGCGCTGCCGCTGCTCAAAGACGCATGGCAGCTGTCGAATCAGAACAGCCAGATTGGCCTGCTGCTGGCGGAAACGCAGATCGCCCTGCACCGTTCAGAAGACGCGGAAGCCGTACTCAAAACGGTTCCGCTGCAGGATCAGGACACCCGCTATCAGGGGCTGGTCGCACAAATTGAGCTACTGAAACAGGCGGCGGATACCCCGGAAATTCAGCAGTTGCAGCAGCAGGTCGCCGACAACCCGGCCGACGCCGCGCTGGCAAGCCAGCTGGCGCTGCAGCTACACCAGGTGGGCCGTAACGAAGAGGCGCTGGAACTGCTGTTCAGCCATCTGCAAAAAGACCTCGCCGCCGCAGACGGTCAGGCGCGCAAGATGTTCCAGGAGATTCTGGCTGCGCTGGGCACCGGAGACGCGCTGGCGTCGAAGTATCGTCGTCAGCTGTACGCGTTGTTATATTGATGCACTTTGCCCGGTGGCGGCTTCGCCTTACCGGGCCTACAAAAGCCGATGTTATCCCGTCTTTTTCAACTGCGTCACCACCAGCTGGTGGCGCGCGTTGTAGAACTTCCGATAGGTCAGGTAACAGGCAATGATGGTGGACAGGCTTGCCGTAGAAAGCAGCATAAACGTCACCATGATCTGATACTTAATCGCTTTTACCGGATCGATACCGGCAAAAATCAGCCCCGACATCATGCCCGGTAGGCTCACCAGTCCCACCGTTTTGGCTGAATCTACCGTCGGGATCAGCGATGAGCGAATGCTCTCACGAATCAGCCGCGCCGAGGCCACTTTAGGCGTCGCCCCCAGGCTTAATTTCTCCTGTAGCTGCTGCTGTTCACTGCTGAAACGCTGGCCGAGATTGTTATAACACAGCCCAACGGCCACCATGGCGTTCCCCGCAATCATCCCCGAGATGGGGATAACCTGCATCGGCGTAAACGCAATCGAGCCGGAGAGCACCAGCACCGCCAGCGTGAGCGCCGTCCCGGTGGTAATGGCGATAAACGACGAGATAAACGCCTTATCAATGTATTTACTGCGCTTTTTCGCATTCCACGCCGCGTTGAAACAGATAAAGAGCACCATCAGCAGCGTCAGCACCGCGTGGTTAACGTTGAATATATACTTCAGCACATAGCCGACGATGATGAGCTGAATCACCGCGCGGCAGATACTCCACACAATATCTTTTTCCAGCCCAAGCTTTTCCCGGTAGCTGACCACAATCGCAATCAATACCAGCACCATCGAAAACGCCAGGGATTCATTAGTAATATTATGTTCACCCACGGTTAGCCTCCTGCATTTTCCCGCCGTGCGGCTGAAGCGTAATCACGTCATCCGCATGGGTAATTTCGTTAGCGTCGTGCGTCACCCACAGCACGGCAATATTCTGCTCCCGGGCGTAGCGATGAATAATCTCGTTGACGTTGCGTTTGTTGGCGTCATCAAGCGCGCTGGTAATTTCGTCCAGCAAAAGCACCTTCGGTAAAAATTGAAGATTACGGATCAGCGAGACGCGCTGCTTTTCTCCTCCCGACAGCGCATTGATGGATTTGGTTAACGTCTCCTGCGCCAGGCCAAAGCGGGCCAGATCACTGATAAATTTTTCCGGCTCCGGCGTTTTATTGCGGATTTGCCACGGGAAAATCAGGTTGTCATAAACCGTATTGCCAAAAAGCGCGGGGGTTTGCACGCAATAGGAGACCTGCTGGCGGTAGCTTTCCGGGGACAGTGCTGCGATATCCTGTCCTTCAAACTGAATGGTTCCCTCCGTCGGGCTGAGGAGTGAGGCCACAATCTTCAGCAGCGTGCTTTTACCGCAGCCCGAAGGTCCCGTGATTAATTTAAACTCGCCCGGTGACAGGCTAAACCCGACGTGCTGCAGGATAATGTTTTCCCCGACACGAAATCCGATATCCCTGAGATGTAATAGCTTTTTTTTATCGTTCATTACGCTTCCGTTAACCGCTTATTGTAAGAAACGTCTGTAGCATAATCCTTTCGCCTGCACAGAGCGAATAGCCTCACGCTAAAGCAAGTGTTAAACTTTTTGTTTGTTATTTGTCACTACCATCACTACAGGAAGTAAGCAGCATGGCACATATCTTTTATGAGTTTCCTTCCCTGAAGCCTGGTGTTCCTGATGTCGAAACATTAATGGAAGTCATCAAATCGTCGGAACTCACGCGTTTTGTCATTGGTGCAGAGGTGGTGGATTTTGTTAAGAAGGCGCTCATCGTGAACACCACGATCGGCAGTTTCAAAAATTGCTATTTCGCCTTCGACAACGGGACACACTTCCTGGAATTTGACGGTAAAGGAAAATCAAAACGTTTCAGTGAGGTACCCGACTGGTTCGTCTCTCCGGCTGAATTTTCCCGTACCCAGTGGCTTATCAACCACAATCTTGCGGATGTGAAAGCCACCCGGTTCATTGACGTGCTGATGTCCTACCCGCTGAAAGAGCGCCGCGCGCACTGTAATTTGTTATTCGGGCTGGAGCTGGAAAAGGTGAATGCGGTTTCGGCCGCAGCGTCGAAGGCAGGTAAAATCGGCAATAAGAACGGTAAAACCACCAAACCGCGCGTGACCGATCTGGGATCGTTTGAATTGTTCAGCCAGTTCTTTGCACGCATGAAAACTGCCGTGCTGGCCGATGAGTTTCCGACTCTGCAGGTCCTGACGGGCATGGATAACCTGACAAAAGCACCGCATAATTTAAAGCAGGGTATCAGAACGTGGTTCAAAGCCATCGCGGGCGACCTTCCACCGAATAACAAACGCGTAGAAGCAGGGAATGCGGTTCTGTTCTGCGCCCCTGTCCGCGAACAGATCCAGCGTATCGAAGCGCTGGGGCTGGAGAAGTACTACCAGGGATTATCCAAAGCCATTGCCGAAGCGGGTGATGGATTCATCTCTGACTTTACCTATACTTACGAGCAATAAACACACACATCTCTCGTCACAGCATGCAAAACAGGAGGTTTTTATGCTTATCGTTGTTCCTGTCCTTATTTTCGTTGCGCTGGTTATTGTGGGCGCAGGCGTCAAAATTGTCCCTCAGGGTTATCAGTGGACCGTTGAGCGTTTCGGTCGATACACCAACACTCTCCAGCCGGGCTTAAGCCTGATTGTTCCGTTCATGGACAGAATTGGTCGCAAGATCAACATGATGGAACAGGTGCTAGACATTCCTTCTCAGGAGATCATCTCCAAAGATAACGCCAACGTCACCATCGACGCCGTCTGCTTTATTCAGGTGATTGATGCGCCGAAAGCGGCCTATGAGGTCAGCAACCTGGAGCTGGCGATTGTCAACCTGACGATGACCAACATCCGTACCGTGCTCGGCTCGATGGAGCTGGACGAAATGCTTTCCCAGCGCGACAGCATCAATACCCGTCTGCTGCACATTGTCGACGAGGCAACGAACCCGTGGGGGATCAAGGTCACCCGTATCGAGATCCGCGACGTGCGTCCACCGGCGGAGCTGATTGCCTCCATGAACGCCCAGATGAAAGCCGAGCGAACCAAGCGCGCCTACATTCTGGAAGCCGAAGGGGTGCGTCAGGCGGAGATCCTCAAAGCGGAAGGGGAAAAACAGTCGCAGATCCTGAAAGCGGAAGGCGATCGTCAGTCCGCATTTTTACAGGCGGAAGCGCGTGAACGTTCGGCAGAAGCGGAAGCCCGTGCGACGCAGATGGTCTCCGAGGCGATTGCCGCCGGTGATATCCAGGCCGTGAACTACTTTATCGCGCAAAAATATACCGACGCGCTAAAACAGATCGGCTCCGCGAACAACAGCAAAGTGGTGATGATGCCGCTGGAGGCCAGCAGCCTGATGGGCTCTATCGCCGGTATTGCCGAACTGATTAAAGACAGCGGAAACGAGCGTAAAAAATGATTGAGCTGATCGTTGCACATCCTCATGCCTTCTGGCTAAGCCTCGGTGGCTTATTGCTGGCGGCGGAGATGCTGGGCGGCAACGGCTACCTGCTCTGGAGCGGTGTTGCCGCTGTCATTACTGGCCTTCTGGTCTGGATCCTTCCGCTGGACTGGGCGTGGCAGGGCGCACTGTTTGCCGTGCTCACGCTGGTGGCCGCGTGGCTGTGGTGGCGCTGGCTAAACCGGCGGGTTAACGAGCAGAAGCCGCTGGACGCGCATCTCAACCAGCGCGGACAGCAGATTGTCGGTAAGCGTTTTACGCTCGACACCGCGCTGGTGAACGGACGCGGGCATATGCGCGTGGGCGACAGCTCGTGGCCGGTGGTCGCCGACGACGACCTCAGCGCCGGCACGCGGGTTGAGGTCATTGCGGTGGAAGGCATTACCCTGCGGGTGAAAGCCTGTTAGGCAGAAGCCTTACGATGACAGCAGCCGGCAAGATTGTCGATAATCGGGCAGTCGGCGCTGTCATCCCCCGGACAGGATTCCGCAAGCTGCAGCAGCTGTTCCCGCATCGCCTGCAGCTCGATGATGTGGCGTTCGATCTCGGCCACTTTTTCCAGCGTGCGTTTTTTCACGTCGGCGCTGTGACGCTTCGGATCGTTAAACAGGTTAACCAGCTCGCCGCACTCTTCCAGATTAAAACCGACCTGCCTTGCCTGGCGCAGTAGCGTCAGTTCATCAATATGCAGTTTCGTATAGCTGCGGTAGCCGTTTTCGCTGCGCAGCGGTGGCGTCACTAGCCCCTTCTCTTCATAAAAGCGGATTGCCTTGCTGGTTAAGCCGGTTTTTTTTGCCACGTCACTGATATTCACATTTCCCCCTTGACCTTCCCCTTGATGGAAGGTTTAACCTTCATAACAGTTAGCGAAAAGCGTTACTCCGGTCAACTACTGACCAGTTCATTATACGGGAGTTTTGTTATGTCTCACACTATCGACCTGACGCTGGACGGCCTCTCCTGCGGCCACTGTGTCAAACGCGTTAAAGAAAGCCTGGAACAGCGCCCTGACGTTGAAAGCGCTGATGTGAGTATCGATCATGCCGCCGTGACCGGCAGCGCCAGCGCGGATGCGCTGATCGATACCATCAAGCAGGCCGGCTACGGGGCGGAGTTAAGCCACCCAAAGGCTAAACCGCTGGCAGAGTCATCATCCCCGTCGGAAGCGCTGACAGCGGCCACTCCTGAGCTTCCGGCAACTGATGATATTGATGACAGCCTACAGCTGCTGATCAACGGCATGAGCTGCGCCAGCTGCGTCTCCCGGGTACAAAACGCCTTGCAGGCCGTACCGGGCGTCGCGCAGGCACGGGTCAATCTTGCGGAGCGTACTGCGCTAGTGATGGGCAGTGCCTCCGCCGCAGATTTAGTGCAGGCCGTTGAGAAAGCGGGCTACGGGGCGGAGGCCATCGAAGATGATGCCGAGCGCCGCGAGCGCCAGCAGGAAACGGCTATCGCCACCATGAAACGCTTCCGCTGGCAGGCGATTGTCGCCCTGCTGGTGGGTATTCCGGTGATGGTGTGGGGCATGATGGGTGACAACATGATGGTCACCGCTGACAACCGCACGCTGTGGCTGGTGATTGGTCTGATTACCCTTGCGGTGATGGTATTTGCAGGCGGGCATTTTTACACCAGCGCCTGGAAGAGCCTGAAAAATCGCACCGCGACGATGGATACGCTGGTGGCGCTCGGTACCGGCGCGGCGTGGCTCTATTCGATGAGCGTGAACGTCTGGCCCCAGTGGTTCCCGATGGAGGCGCGCCATCTCTACTATGAAGCGAGTGCGATGATTATCGGCCTGATTAACTTAGGCCATATGCTGGAAGCCCGCGCCCGTCAGCGCTCCTCGAAAGCGCTGGAACGATTGCTCGATTTAACCCCGCCGACGGCACGCGTGGTTACGGACGAGGGGGAGAAAAGCGTCCCGCTGGCGGAAGTTCGGCCCGGCATGACGCTGCGCCTGACGACGGGCGATCGCGTTCCCGTTGACGGTAAGATAACCCAGGGCGAAGCCTGGCTGGATGAAGCGATGCTGACCGGCGAGCCTATCCCTCAGCAGAAATCAGACGGCGACGCCGTTCATGCCGGGACGGTGGTGCAGGACGGCAGCGTGCTGTTTACCGCCAGCGCCGTCGGCAGCCACACGACGCTGTCGCGTATCATCCGCATGGTGCGCCAGGCCCAGAGCAGCAAGCCGGAAATTGGCCAGCTTGCCGACAGAATCTCGGCCATTTTTGTGCCGGTGGTGGTCGGTATTGCCCTGCTGAGCGCGGCGATCTGGTATTTCTTTGGCCCCGCACCGCAGATTGTTTACACCCTGGTGATCGCTACCACGGTGCTGATCATCGCCTGTCCTTGCGCCCTTGGCCTGGCGACGCCGATGTCGATTATCTCCGGCGTAGGCCGCGCGGCCGAATTTGGCGTACTGGTGCGGGATGCGGACGCGCTGCAGCGAGCCAGCACCCTCGACACGCTGGTGTTTGATAAAACCGGCACGCTGACCGAAGGCAAACCTCAGGTGGTGGCCGTCACTACCGCAGGCATTGCGCAAGAGGACGCGCTGCGTCTCGCCGCCGCGCTGGAGCAAGGCTCCAGCCACCCGCTGGCCCGCGCCATTCTCGATAAAGCCAATGACGCTACCCTGCCGCAGGTCAGTAACTTCCGCACCCTGCGCGGGCTCGGGGTGAGCGGCGAAGCCGACGGCCACACGCTGCTGCTGGGGAATCAGGCGCTGCTCAATGAAAACGGCATTGATACCACCGCGCTGGAAAGCGAGCTGAAAGCGCAGGCGTCTCAGGGTGCCACGCCGGTTCTGCTGGCGGTGGATGGCAAAGCCGCCGCGCTGCTGGCCGTGCGCGATCCGCTTCGTCAGGACAGCGTGGATGCCCTGCAGCGCCTGCACCGCGCCGGCTACCGTCTGGTGATGCTGACCGGGGATAACCCGACCACCGCCAACGCCATCGCGAAAGAAGCCGGAATTGATGAGGTGATTGCAGGCGTACTGCCGGACGGTAAAGCGGACGCCATCAAGAAACTGCAAATTCAGGGTCGCCAGGTGGCGATGGTCGGCGACGGCATCAACGATGCCCCGGCGCTGGCCCAGGCGGACGTGGGGATTGCCATGGGCGGCGGGAGCGATGTTGCCATTGAAACCGCTGCTATTACCCTGATGCGCCATAGCCTGATGGGGGTTGCCGACGCGCTGGCCATTTCAAAAGCCACGCTGCGCAACATGAAGCAGAACCTGCTGGGGGCATTTATCTATAACTCACTCGGTATCCCGATCGCGGCCGGTATTTTGTGGCCGCTGACCGGCACGCTGCTTAACCCGGTGGTCGCGGGTGCGGCGATGGCGCTCTCCTCCATTACCGTGGTGAGCAACGCCAACCGGCTGTTGCGCTTTAAACCGAAAGATTGAACCTTGTACCCGTACGCGCTAGCATGAACTTTTCCGTTCATGGAGCGCGTATGGGTCTGTTTCATCGTATAAAAGCATCGTTTCGCGCCCTCTTTCCTCGCCGTTACGCCTGGCCCGGTCTGGATATCTCGCTCCCCGGCGGGCAACACCTGCACCTGGTCGGCAGCATCCATATGGGTACGCAGGATATGTCTCCCCTGCCACCCGGCCTGATAAAACGGCTGAAACACGCCGATGCGCTGGTCGTAGAGGCGGACATTTCGGGTCAGGAGTCACCGTTTGCCGGGCTCGAGAGCGATCTCACCCTGGCGGAACGTCTGGATGATGCCCAGCTTGCGGAACTGACGCGCGTCGCGGATGAAACCGGCGTGTCACTCTCCATGATTGACCCCCTGCCGCTCTGGCAAATTGCGATGGTGCTGCAGGCCACGCAGGCTCAGCGTCTTGGCCTGCGCGGTGACTACGGCATTGATTACCAGTTGCTGAACGCGGCAAGGGCGCGCAGCCTGCCCATCATCGAGCTGGAAGGGACGGACAGCCAGATTGCGCTTCTGCGTCAGCTTCCCGACGACGGTCTGATGCTGCTGGATGATACGTTGACCCACTGGCACACCAACGCGCGCCTGCTGCAGACCATGATTGGCTGGTGGCTGGATGCACCGCCCGAGGACGGTAAGCTGGCGTTACCGTCGACGTTCAGCGAATCGCTGTATGATGTGCTGATGAACGCGCGCAACAAAGCCTGGCGGCAGACGCTGCATGCGTTACCTGCCGGGCATTACGTGGTGGCGGTTGGGGCGTTACATTTGTACGGAGAAGGGAATTTGCCGTCGTTGCTGAAATAAAAAAATGGCCAATATTTCTATTGGCCCGTCAAAGAGGAATTTCATCGTTTTTATTATGCCGAAGGAGACCTTCGGTTGAGCCGATTGTCGCTCAAAGTGACCATCACTGCCAATACTATTGCGCAAGATGGTGCTATTTTTTAGACAAACGTCAGGCGTATGCTGTTGGCATGATTTGTCTGTCGTAAGAAGGATAGCTATGACTCCCGCCGTTAAATTACTCGAAAAAAACAACATTTCTTTCCGGATCCACACTTACGATCACGATCCGAATGAGACTAACTTTGGTGATGAAGTGGTGCGCAAGCTGGGGCTGAACGCGGACCAGGTTTATAAGACGCTGCTGGTTGCGGTGAATGGCGATATGAAACACCTCGCCGTCGCGGTCACTCCGGTGGCGGGACAGCTGGATCTTAAGAAAGTCGCCAAAGCCCTGGGGGCGAAGAAGGTGGATATGGCGGATCCGATGGTGGCGCAACGCACCACGGGCTACCTGGTGGGCGGGATCAGTCCGCTCGGGCAGAAAAAACGCCTGCCGACGCTGATCGATGCGCCTTCCCAGGAGTTTGAAACTATCTTTATATCCGGCGGCAAACGCGGGCTGGATATCGAACTGGCGGCGGGCGATCTGGCGAAAATGCTGGACGCGAAGTTTGCAGATATTGCGCGCCGGGATTGAGAAAATTGCCCGGTGGCGCTACTGTATGACCGGATACATAGGTGACAGATCAGACCGGGAACATAGGTAACACTTTTAGTCTATCCGGAGCACACTCTGGGTTCTTCGGTCATAGTACGCAAGCGTTATTCCGTTAAAGATGATGGCCTCAAGGCCATCATCTTGTTCTTCCAGCATGATGTACTCATCAGTCAGCGCTTCACTCAGGAACACCGTCCCCTTTTTCCCCATGTAGAGTGTCCCCCTCGATTTCACCCTGTAGACCGTACCGCCTTCCGGATAAGCATATTCAGGAACCCTGCCATCCCAGTGACGGCCTGAGGGCTTCCACACCGTTCCGGGCGTTGCACCCGCCAGGGCTTCATGCGGTCTTTCGTGGTTAAATTCTTCCCGGTAGTCACTGAACCACCGCTGTTGTTCTTCCATCGTCATGAAGGTGTTGCCCTGTTTCACTGCACTTTTCAGCGAGCGGTGCATTCGCTCATGACGGCCGTTTTCTTCCGGATGCCCCTTTCTGATACGTTCCGGTCTGATGCCCAGCTTTATCAGCCAGACTGCAAGGCGACTTAACCCGGCAATACCTGTTCCCGCGAACGGCTGACCATTATCCGTTCTCAGGACTTCCGGCAGACCGTACTCCAGGAACGCATCCGTCAGGCACTGCCTGACGAAGGGCTCGCTCTCCCGGTCCGTTCCCCGGCAGCTCAGAAGATACCGGCTGTGATTGTCGGTCAGGGTGAAGGGATGGCAGTATTCCCGGCTCAGCAGCCTGAACTTGCCTTTAAAATCAGCGCTCCAGACCTGATTGTTCTCACTGATGATGGTCAGGGGCTGGCGATTGCCCGGGGTTCTGCGTTTTCGCTTTTTATCCGGAACCAGGCCTTCACGCTTGAGGATATCGCCGATAGTGCTGGCAGCAGGGACGGTAAAATCGACGTGATGATTGAGCAGCCACATCCGCAGTTTTTTGGGACCCCAGTCAGGGTATTTTTGCCTCAGGGCCGTAAGCTGTCCGGCGATATCATCAGGAACCGTCCGGGAGTGGGAGTGTGGCGCGCGCGACCGGTCAGAGAGAGATGACAGGTCAGAGGGATCAAAACGCTGAAGCCATTTATAGCCGGTTTTACGGCTGATGCCAAAAAGACGGCAAAGAGCGGAGAAGGAGTCCGTACCTGCATGGCAGGCACGGATAAAATCAAGGCGTTGCATAGGTCGGGTCTCAGTCCAGGGCATAGCGAGTCTCCTCTTCTATGCCAGTTATAACTGTTACCCATGTATCCGGTCTAAAGTGTTACCCATGTTTCCGGTTCATACCCTACGCTTACCGGGCCTACGTTTCAAATGTAGGCTGGGTAAGGCGAAGCCGCCACCCGGCAAAACCCCCGCACTACTGCCAGCTCACCTCACCTTTCGGCTCATACGCATTCACGTCAATCGGCGAATTTTGCTCGATAAACTGCTTCAGCACTTCCGCATCGATAAAGCCGGTATTCACGTATCCCGGTTTATTATCAATATGCGGATAACCGTCACCACCGGTGGCGTTGAAACTTAAGGTCGCCAGACGGTACGTCTTCGCCGGGTCAACCGGTTCGCCCTTGATCTTCAGGTCGTTAAGCTTGCCGTCTTTCGCGACGAAGCTAACGTTAGCAAACTGCGGATAGGCCCCGGAATCCGGCTTCATCTGCGCCACGGCGGTCAGGTACTCAATCACCTCTTTCCCGCTCATATCCGCATAGACCACCAGGTTGCCGAACGGCTGCACCTTGAGGACGTCTTTATAGGTAATATTTCCACCTTCGATGGAATCACGAATACCGCCGCCGCTCATTACGCCAAAATCAGCGCCGGTGCGCGCCATTTGCGCCGCCAGCACCAGGTGGCCCATGTTGGTCTGCACGAAGCGAACTTTACTGCGATCCCCCTCAAGACGACCGTTCAGCGTGCCGATTTTCACGTCCAGCTGCGCCTTGCCTTTGTTCTGGAACGGCGTCAGCAGAGAGAGCATCTGCTGGTTTTCAGCGATCTCTGGCGTGTAAAGTACGCGCTCACTTTTCCCGTCCGGGTAGGTAACTTTCTTCTTCAGGTTGATGGGGATAAGCTGATAATGAACCAGCTTCATCTCGCCGTTACGGAACTCGAAATCCGCCCGGCCCACATATTTACCCCACTCGTGCGCCTGCACTATCCAGATACCGTTCTGACGGTCTGGCGCGCACGGCGTGCCCGGCACGTAGTCCACCTGTTTTTTGTTTTCGGAAGCCATACACACTGGGTCTTGTGAGTGACCACCCACAATCATCGCCAGCGAGCCCGCAGGCAGGCTGCGCGCCATCTCCACGTCGCCGGGGGCATTGGAGCCGTGCTCACCGTTGTCGTAGTGCCCCATATGCGTGGTGGCGATAATCACGTCCGGCTTTTCGTTTTGCTGCAGCTCCTGAATCACCAGCTTCGCTTCGTCTGCCGGTTTGCGGAATTCGATATCGGTAAAGAACTCGGGGTTACCAATTTTCGCCGTATCGTCAGTGGTTAAGCCGATGACCGCGATCTTCAGATCCTGACGCTTAAACAGCGCCCACGGCTTAAACAGGCGTTCGCCGGTGCTTTTCTGGTAAATATTGGCGGAGAGGAAGGGGAATTTGGCCCATTTTTCCTGCTGGCGCAGCACGGTCAGGGGATTATCAAACTCATGGTTACCCACGGCCATCGCGTCGTAGCCAATCAGGTTCATGCCGCGAAAATCAGGTTCCGCGTCCTGTAAATCGGATTCCGGCACGCCGGTATTGATATCGCCCCCCGACAGCAGCAGCACGCTGCCCCCCTGGGCCGCTACCTCTTTACGAATGCCGTCCACCAGCGTTTTTTGTGCCGACAGGCCATATTCGCCGTATTCACTGCGCCAGAAATGACCGTGGTGATCGTTGGTATGCAGAATGGTGATTTTATAGGTTTTGTCTTTTTCATACGCCTGCGCGGGCAGGCTTACCAGGCCCCATGCGGCGATGAGCGCCAGCGCGACGCCCCGCTTCATTAACTTCATCTTCTCTCTCCCTGACCAATAGACAAAGGCAAAAATTACAGTGACTAACAAGAATAGACAAATAAGTTTTCAGAATTGCGACTTTCTTCAAATGTCCCGGGCGGGTATGTTAGTCGGATAATAATTACACCCTGCATCTCTAATAACT
Organism: Enterobacter sp. ECC-019; assembly: GCF_043974075.1. Classification (NCBI taxonomy): domain Bacteria; kingdom Pseudomonadati; phylum Pseudomonadota; class Gammaproteobacteria; order Enterobacterales; family Enterobacteriaceae; genus Enterobacter; species Enterobacter sp. ECC-019. Next base: position 1,764,573 of record NZ_CP143759.1, on the reverse strand, counting down.
AAAGACGTGGTACTTCTCTCTATGGCAATCAGTGAATCAACCCAGCCCGTTCCGGGCGCACCGGCGTCGCGCACATCCTTTAAAGTCTTAGGCGCAATCAGTCTCTCGCACCTGCTCAACGACATGATCCAGTCGTTGATTCTGGCCATTTATCCGCTGCTGCAGTCCGAGTTCTCACTCACCTTCGTCCAGATCGGGATGATCACCCTGACCTTCCAGCTGGCTTCCTCACTGCTGCAGCCGGTGGTGGGCTACTGGACGGATAAATACCCGATGCCGTGGTCGCTGCCGATTGGCATGTGCTTTACCTTAAGCGGGCTGGTGCTGCTGGCCATGGCGGGAAGTTTTGAAGCGGTGTTGGTTGCCGCCGCGCTGGTGGGCACCGGATCGTCCGTCTTCCATCCGGAGTCCTCGCGCGTGGCGCGTATGGCTTCAGGGGGGCGTCACGGGCTGGCGCAGTCGCTCTTCCAGGTAGGCGGCAACTTTGGTAGCTCTCTCGGCCCGCTGCTGGCCGCGGTGATTATTGCCCCTTATGGTAAAGGCAACGTGGCATGGTTTGTGCTGGCCGCGCTGCTGGCGATTATCGTGCTGGCGCAGATCAGCCGCTGGTATGCCGCTCAGCATCGCGTGAATAAAGGGAAACCTAAAGCGAAGGTTATCAATCCCCTGCCGCGCAATAAGGTTATCCTGGCCGTTTCTGTACTGCTGGTACTGATTTTCTCGAAATACTTCTATATGGCGAGTATCAGCAGCTATTACACCTTTTATCTGATGCAAAAATTCGGATTATCGGTACAGAATGCGCAGATCCACCTGTTTGCCTTCCTGTTCGCCGTTGCGGCCGGTACGGTCATTGGTGGGCCTGTGGGGGATAAGATTGGGCGTAAATACGTTATTTGGGGCTCTATCCTCGGCGTAGCGCCGTTTACCCTTATTTTGCCGTACGCGAGCCTTGAATGGACGGGGATTTTAACCGTGATTATTGGTTTTATCCTCGCTTCCGCCTTTTCCGCCATTCTGGTTTATGCCCAGGAGCTGCTGCCTGGCCGTATCGGTATGGTTTCCGGACTCTTTTTCGGTTTCGCCTTCGGCATGGGAGGGCTTGGCGCAGCGGTGTTAGGGATGGTTGCGGATCACACCAGCATCTTCCTGGTTTATAAAATCTGCGCTTTCCTGCCGCTTCTTGGGATGTTAACCATATTCCTGCCTGATAACCGTCATAAAGCCTGAATTACGGGTAGCCAAAGTTTTACTTTGGCTATCTAATACCCTGATGCCATAAGGGTTTCTTCTTCATCCCCTCGCTGAATTTATCAAAATGCGCTTTTTTACGTGCATATTGCTGTTTTATTCAAACTTCAACAATTATTCATAAACATAAGGGTAAAAATTGTCATAAACTATTACTCGGTTTTTTGGTTTACGCCAAAAAGGAACACCCACAACGAAAGGAGACGGAATGCACCACGCCACACCGCTTATCACCACCATTGTTGGTGGACTTGTGCTCGCTTTTATCCTCGGCATGATTGCCAATAAACTGCGTATTTCTCCTCTTGTCGGCTATCTGTTAGCGGGTGTACTGGCGGGACCGTTTACGCCAGGCTTCGTGGCGGATACCAAACTGGCCCCTGAGCTGGCGGAATTGGGCGTGATTCTGCTGATGTTTGGCGTCGGCCTGCACTTCTCCCTGAAGGATTTGATGGCGGTAAAGTCGATTGCCATACCGGGAGCGATCGCCCAGATAGGGGTGGCGACGCTGCTGGGGATGGCGCTTTCGGCGGTACTGGGCTGGTCGTTAATGACCGGTATCGTTTTTGGGCTGTGTCTCTCAACCGCCAGTACCGTGGTGCTACTGCGCGCGCTTGAAGAGAGACAGCTGATAGACAGCCAGCGCGGGCAAATCGCGATTGGCTGGCTGATTGTGGAAGATCTGGTGATGGTGCTGACGCTGGTGCTGCTGCCTGCCGTCGCCGGGATGATGGAAAAAGACAACGTCGGCTTTGCCTCGCTGGCGCTGGATATGGGCATCACCATCGGTAAGGTTGTGGCGTTTATCGCCATCATGATGCTGGTGGGCCGCCGTCTGGTACCGTGGATCATGTCCCGCAGCGCGGCAACCGGCTCGCGCGAGCTGTTTACCCTCTCCGTGCTGGCGCTGGCGCTGGGAATCGCGTTTGGTGCGGTTGAGCTGTTTGATGTCTCCTTTGCCCTGGGCGCGTTCTTCGCCGGGATGGTGCTGAACGAGTCCGAGCTGAGCCACCGCGCGGCGCACGATACTCTGCCGCTGCGCGACGCCTTCGCCGTGCTGTTCTTCGTCTCCGTCGGGATGCTGTTTGATCCGATGGTTCTGATTCACCAGCCGCTGGCCGTGCTGGGCACGCTGGCGATCATCATCTTTGGTAAGTCGCTCGCCGCCTTCTTCCTGGTGCGGATGTTTGGCCACTCGCCGCGGACGGCGCTGACCATCGCCGCCAGCCTGGCGCAGATCGGTGAGTTCGCCTTTATTCTGGCTGGTCTGGGCATGGCACTTAACCTGCTGCCGCAGGCGGGGCAAAACCTGGTACTGGCGGGGGCGATTCTGTCGATTATGCTGAACCCGGTACTGTTTGCCCTGCTGGAAAAATACCTCGATAAAACCGAAACGCTGGAAGAACAGACGCTCGAAGAGGCCATCGAAGAAGAGAAGCAGATCCCGGTGGATATTTGCAATCATGCCCTGCTGGTCGGCTTTGGCCGCGTGGGCAGCCTGCTCGGTGAGAAGCTGATGGCGCAGGGCATTCCGCTGGTGGTGATTGAGACCTCACGCACCCGCGTCGACGAGCTACGCGAGCGTGGTATTCGTGCGGTGCTGGGCAATGCGGCAAACGAAGAGATCATGAATCTGGCGCATCTGGACTGCGCGCGCTGGCTGCTGCTGACCATACCGAACGGCTATGAAGCGGGTGAGATTGTGGCTTCCGCACGCGAGAAGTGCCCAACGATTGAGATTATCGCCCGGGCGCATTATGACGACGAGGTGGAGTACATTACCGAGCGCGGTGCGAATAAGGTGGTGATGGGCGAGCGTGAGATTGCGAATACGATGCTGATGCTGCTGGAGAAACCGCCGGTTGAAGAGGCGGTGACGGGTTAAAAAAAGCCTGCTGGCGCTACGCTTAGCAGGCCTACAAGTAGCCCCGGTAAGCGTAGCGCCACCGGGGTTTTCTTTTAGCAATCAACGATCCCAATAAGCCTCTTCGAGACTGTCTTCCCGCTCCGGCAGACCACGCGTTAAGCGCGGTGAGTGCTGGTTCAGCACCTGATAACTCACGCGGTTCGCGTATTTGCACACCTGCGCCAGCGACGAATAGGTCAGCCAGCTGAACTTATGCTTGCTGGAGTTCGGCACGTTGGTTTTGTGGTAGGCGTTAGCGGTGATGTCGTGCAGCAGCGCGGCCAGCGCGCCGTCGCCCGCACCGTTGGTGTTCATGATCTTCTCCGGTCCGCCCATGTATGGCGCGATGTGAGAGTAGATCCGCAGCGGGTTGATGCAATCCTGATGGCGCATGCCCCGGCTGAACTCGTACTGGTTGAATTCGGCAATCGCACCGGGCAGCAGCGGGTGCTGAGTTTTGCGTTTGCTCTCTTCTTCCGTGAAGCCTGCCATATACAGCCCAACCGGGCCAGCGGTGCAGAGCACCAGATCCACCCAGTCCAGCGCTTTGTCAGACGCCAGCAGCGGATCGCTTTCGCCGGTCAGCGCTTCGGCCTCTTCTTCGTTCATCGCCAGAATCGAGACGTGCTCTTTCAGGAAGGCCTGCCACCACTCCGGGTTATCGGCGATAACGAATTTCGTGCCCAGCGTCAGAACGACCGGCACGTTGTATTTCTTCGCGTACTCAATCGCCTTCATGGTCGCTTCCGGCATCGGCTCGCCCGGCTTACAGCGCACCAGATACGACGTCAGCACCAGCGCCGAGGCGCCCGCGATCACCTCTTCAGGAATACTCTCGGCGCGCAGCTTGTTCATGTGGCCAGGGCTGATGGCAAAAGTACGCTCGCCGGACTCACCAATGAGGGTAAAGCAGCGGCCAATCGGCCCGTCAACACCCTGAAGGTAGTTCAGATCGGTACGGCTGGAGGTGTTGCAGAGATAGCGGTAGGCATAGCCACCGATTTCGATATTGCTGCACATCACGCCGAGCAGCACCGAGCGGTCGTCTGCCAGCACGGAGTAGTTATGCATGGTATTGCCGATGGTGCCACCGGCGAACTGATGGGTAATCAGGTTTTCGCGCACCAGCTCCTGGTACAACGCTTCGGCAACGTCGTCTTCAATCACCAGCGAATGCCCGGCGCTCAGACCGTAACGCGCAACAAACGCATCATCCACTTTGGCTTCGATATCCACCAGCGTCTGATCGATACCTACCACCCATGCGGCACAGGTTTCATTTTCAGGCTGGATTTGCTGCAGGAGCGGATCGCGAGCGTTAACGGGGAAGTAGTGTTTTGATTTACGTTTACCGGGAAATTTCATGGTCTGAACTGTGCAAGGAATCGAAGCCGGGAATGGTAGCACAAACCCGGCCTCAAGCGCGATCAGCGGCTTTTCGTCACCAGCGAGACCATCATGTCGATATGCTCAGGGGAGTCGTTAAGCGCCGGAATGTACTCGTACTTTTCGCCGCCAGCTTCCAGGAAAAATTCCCGGTTTTGTACCGCGATCTCCTCCAGCGTTTCCAGACAGTCGGCCGAGAAGCCCGGCGACATCACCTGAATGTGCTTCACGCCCTTCTCGCCCAGCATTTTGAGGGTTTCATCGGTGTACGGCGTCAGCCACTGCTCGCGACCGAAGCGCGACTGGAAGGTCATCATCACCTTCTCCGGCGGCAGGCCAAGGGCGGAGACCAGCTCGCGCGTGGTATCGCGGCAGCGCTGCGGATAATCATCCCCTTCATTGGCGAAACGCTGCGGGATCCCGTGATAGGAGAGCAGCAGCAGATCCGGCTCGCCGTGCTTTTCAAACGATGCGCGCGCGCTGTTGGCAAGCGCCTGGATGTAGAGATCGTTATCCGCGTAGTCGCGAATAAAGGTCACGCCCGGAATGCGGCGGCGGGTCGCCAGGATGCGGGCCAGCTCGTCCCAGACGGCGGCCACCGTCGAGCAGGAGTATTGCGGGTAGAGCGCCAGCACGACGATATGGTCCACGCCCTGCGCCAGCAGTGATTCCACCGCGCTTTTCAGGGAGGGTTTTCCGTAGCTCATGCCGAGCGCGACGGGCATATCCGGCAGGCGGGCGGCCAGCGCTTTTTCCTGGCGACGGCTGTAAACCATCAGCGGCGAGCCCTCTTCCATCCAGACAGACTGATAGAGTTTGGCGACGCGCGGAGAACGAATCGGCAGAATGACGCCACGCAGCAGCGGCCACCACAGCAGTTTCGGGAAATCCACGACGCGCGTGTCACTTAAAAATTGTCGCAGATAGCGTTTTACCGCGTCTGATGTAGGTGCTTCTGGAGTGCCCAGATTGGCAAGCAGGATGCCGGTTTTCGCCTGACTCATTCACGCCTCTTAACCATTTGATAGGTTGTCAATTGTAGCGGAAATGCGTTTAAACGAAACCCATTGCTGTAATAGGTAAGATGAGAATATTTCTCACCCGGGAGCCCGGGTGAGAGGCGCGCGATTAGCCGAGGATTTTTTCCAGCTCTGCACGGACGTCAGCCACGGCTTTGGTGCCGTCAACTTTGGCGTATTTGGTGTTACCCGCCTGGGCTTCTTTGGTGTAGTAGCCGATCAGCGGCGCGGTCATCTGATGGTATTCCACCAGGCGTTTACGCACGGTCTCTTCCTGATCGTCTTTACGGGTGGTCAGCTCTTCGCCGGTCACGTCGTCTTTACCTTCAACCTTAGGTGGGTTGAATTTGATGTGGTAAACGCGGCCAGAAGCAGCGTGTACGCGACGACCAACGATACGGTCAACGATCAGCTCGTCCGGCACATCGAACTCCAGAACGTAGTCCACGTTGATGCCCGCTTCTTTCATGGCGTCAGCCTGAGGAATGGTGCGTGGGAAGCCGTCCAGCAGGAAACCGTTACGGCAGTCTTCCTGAGCAATGCGCTCTTTGACCAGCGCGATAACCAGCTCGTCGGTCACCAGCTTGCCTGCGTCCATGATGTCTTTCGCTTGTTTACCCAGCTCGGAGCCAGATTTAACAGCGGCGCGCAGCATGTCACCGGTGGAGATTTGCGGAATACCGTATTTCTCCATGATGAACTGAGCCTGAGTTCCTTTACCCGCGCCCGGAGCGCCAAGCAGAATAATACGCATTGCGAAAATCCCCTCAAAAGTCGTTTCAATTTTTCAAAAGCGCTAAACAATACCACCAGAACGGGCATCGCTCAAGGAAGGCGGGAAGGCTGAAACGGTTAACGGGGGGAGATTATTTGGGAGGGTGCGGTCTGGTGCCCTCACCCCGGCCCTCTCCCACGGGAGAGGGAGAAGACCAGGGAGACGTGGTCAATTACGCCAGCAGCAGCGCATTCACACGTTTAATGAACAGGTTAGGATCTTCCAGCGTACCGCGCTCGGCCAGCAGGCACTGATCCAGCAGCAGTTCAACCCACTCGGCAAAGCGGGCGTCGTCCTGGGTATCCGCCGCGCGTTTCACCAGCGGATGATCCGGATTAAGCTCAAAGATATATTTCACTTCCGGCATCGCCTGGCCCGCCGCCGCGAACAGTTTCGCCATCTGAGTGCCCATTTCGTCGGCATCGGTGGTGACAATCGCCGGGGTGTCGGTCAGACGGTGCGTGAAGCGCACCTCTTTCACGCGCTCGCCCAGCAGGGTTTTCACGCGCTCAACGAACGGCTCCAGCGCCTTCTCGGCTTCTTTCGCGCTTTCGTCCACTTCATCCGCCAGCTTGTCGATGGACTCGTCGGCTTTGGCCACAGACTGGAAGGATTTACCGTCGAACTCGGTCAGGTAGTTCATCATCCACTCGTCGATGCGGTCAGAAAGCAGCAGCACTTCGATGCCTTTCTTACGCAGCAGCTCCAGGTGCGGGCTGCTCTTTGCCGCCGCGTAGCTGTCGGCAGTGATGTAGTAGATCTTCTCCTGCCCTTCTTTCATGCGGGAGACGTACTCTTCCAGCGACACAGTCTGCGCGGAGGAGTCGGTATGCGTAGAGGCGAAGCGCAGCAGTTTGGCGATCGTTTCAACGTTCGCGGTGTCTTCTGCCGGGCCTTCTTTCAGCACCAGGCCGAACTGTTTCCAGAAGGTCTGATATTTTTCCGCATCGTCTTTCGCCAGTTTTTCCAGCATCTGCAGCGCACGTTTGGTCAGGGCGTTGCGCAGGTTACGGGTGACGGTGCTGTCCTGCAGAATTTCACGCGAGACGTTGAGCGGCAGATCGTTGGAATCTATCAGACCGCGCACAAAGCGCAGGTAGTTCGGCATGAACTGCTCGGCGTCGTCCATGATGAACACGCGCTGCACGTACAGCTTCAGGCCGTGCTTGTGATCGCGGTTCCACATGTCCCACGGTGCCTGCGCCGGGATGTACAGCAGGCTGGTGTACTCCTGCTTACCTTCCACACGGTTGTGGCTCCAGGTCAGCGGGTCGGTAAAGTCGTGGGCGATATGCTTGTAGAACTCGTTGTATTCGTCGTCTTTAATTTCAGACTTGTTGCGCGTCCACAGCGCCTGCGCCTTGTTGATCTTCTCCCAGGAAACCACGGTTTCGCCGTCTTTCTCTTCCTGTTTTTCAATCTCTACCGGCAGGGCGATGTGATCGGAATACTTGCTGATGATGGAGCGCACGCGCCAGTCATTCAGGAAATCGTCTTCGCCTTCGCGCAGGTGCAGGGTGATTTCGGTCCCGCGATCCGCCTTGGTGATGTCACCAACGGTGTATTCGCCTTCGCCTTTGGATTCCCACAGCACGCCGTTCTCGGCGCTGTCGCCCGCCGCGCGGGTGCGCACGGTAACTTTGTCGGCCACGATAAACGCCGAGTAGAAACCGACGCCGAACTGGCCGATGAGCTGGCTGTCTTTCGCCTGGTCAGAGCCCATGGACTCGAGGAACGCTTTGGTGCCGGATTTGGCGATGGTGCCGAGGTGGTCGATCACCTCGTCGCGGTTCATCCCGATGCCGTTATCGGCGATGGTCAGAGTGCGGTTCTCTTTATTGAACGAGACGCGCACGCGCAGCTCGCCGTCGCCTTCGTACAGGTCCGGGTTGGACAGCGCGCGGAAGCGCAGCTTGTCCGCCGCGTCCGAGGCGTTGGAAATCAGCTCACGCAGGAAAATTTCTTTGTTGGAATACAGGGAATGGATCATCAGGTGCAGAAGCTGTTTTACTTCTGACTGGAAACCACGGGTTTCTTGTCCTTTCATCTAAGTCGACCTCAACAATGCCATTTAATGGGGTTGTAAAACGTTGAGTGAGAGATGGGGATAAGGGGGGAAATTTTCAAGCGGAGGCCGCGCGCGCAGCCTCCGTTTGGTCAGAAAATAATCTTGTGACGTCCGGCCAGAGAGTGTGACAGCGTGGTGCCGTCCACCATTTCCAGCTCGCCGCCCACCGGCACGCCGTGGGCGATGCGGCTGGCGTCAACGCCGTACTGCGAGCACAGTTCAGCGATATAGTTGGCGGTTGCCTCCCCTTCCACCGTCGGGTTGGTGGCGAGGATCACCTCTTTGATGGTTTCGGACTCAAGACGCTGTTCAAGGCGGTCAAGACCGATATCATCCGGGCCAATGCCGTCCAGCGGGGAGAGATGCCCCATCAGCACGAAGTAGCGGCCGGAAAACTGCCCGGTTTGTTCGATGGCGTAGATGTCCGCAGGACTCTCCACCACGCAAATCTGACCGTTTTCCTGACGACGCGGGTTCGTACAAATGTTACACACGTCCTGCTCGGTAAAGGTGCGGCAATCCGCACAGTGACCAATTTCTGACATGGCGCGGGTTAAAGCCTGCGCCAGGCGCATCCCGCCGCTGCGGTCGCGCTGCAATAGCGTAAACGCCATGCGCTGCGCCGACTTCGGGCCAACGCCCGGCAGGCAGCGCAGTGCTTCCATTAACTGCGTGAGCAGCGGACTGGTTTGCATCAGAATGGCATCTTGAAGCCAGGCGGCAGCTGCATACCGCTGGAAACAGAGGCCATTTTCTCTTTCTGAGTTTCGTCGATACGGCGAGCGGCATCGTTAAACGCGGCTGCAACCAGATCTTCCAGCATCTCTTTGTCGTCTTCGAGCAGGCTCGGGTCGATTTCCACGCGACGGCAGTTGTGCGCACCGTTGATGGTCACTTTGACCAGACCGGCACCGGACTCACCCGTGACTTCCAGCTGAGCAATCTCTTCCTGCATCTTCTGCATTTTTTCCTGCATCTGCTGAGCCTGCTTCATCAGGCCACCCAGACCGCCTTTTCCACCAAACATAGGCTTCTCTCTTTTTCACGTTTAAGGATTACAACCGTAAGTCAGACTCACGATCAAATGGGGCGAATACTCTCTTCATCCAGATCGGCGTCGAAGAACCGGCGCAGGGTCTGAATGTTGTTATCCGCAATAATCGCCTCGCGCGCTTGCGCGAGCTTTTCTTCATAAATGGCCTGGCGCCACTCGAGCGGCGTTTTCACTGCCGGATTATCATCTTCAATGATAGTCAATTCAACCGGCGCGCCCTGCAATGCGGTGAGCGCCTCAGCCAGCGCCTTTTGCGCGCCAGGGGAATTGAGGTGCCGCTGACCCGGACGCAGGTGTAAACGCACCTGATTGCCATCCTGCTCTTTCCAGGCATTCAGCGCGACCTGCTCGACCAGCTTCGGCAACTGGAGTTTGCTGACCTCGGCGGCCCAGGCGTCGCGCGCAATGGACTCTTCGGCAAGTTTCGCGGAAAGCTCCGGCGTTTTCTCATGCTCCAGCGCCTTTTTCAGCGCTTTCGGCGTGGCGACCTCTTCCTTCACCTCTTCGGTGATGGTGGTTGCCTTCCAGCGGTAAGCCTCTTCTTTCACCGGGGCTTTCTGCTCGAGCGCGGACGGTGCCGGACGCGACTGTACGCGCTCCGTTACCGAGGCCAGACGTTCAAGCGCGGCGTTATTCACCGGCCGCGCTCTTCCTGGCGCTGCCGGTTCACTCTTTTTTGGTTTGGTTACTCCCTGCGCACGCTGCAGCTGGCTGCGTGCGGCAAGCACCGAACTGGTGGCATCCGACAGCGGCACGTTCTGCTGCGGCGGCGGTGTCGGCTGCGGTGGCACCTGCTGCGGCGACATCACCGCCGTAGGGGCGACCGGCGCAAAGGACTGCCGAGGCACTTCCGGCTCCGGCAATGGCATGCGCGGGTGGAACGCCAGCGCGCGCAGCAGCGTCATTTCAACGCCCATCCTGGGGTCCGGCGCGAACGGTAACTCTTTGCGGCCAATAAGCAGCGTCTGGTAATACAGCTGCACGTCGGCAGGTGGCACGGTGCGGGCAAGCTCACGCATCCGCTGTTCAATGGCGGCCATATCCGCGCCGATGGCGGACGGAGAAAGCTGCAGCATCGCCACGCGGTGCAGCAGGCTGAGCATCTCAACCAGCAGCCCTTCCCACTCAATACCCCGGGCAGCGGCGGCATTCACCTGCGACATCACGCGTTCACCGTTGGCGGCAATCATCGCTTCGATAAGCGACAGCGCCTGATCGTCATCCAGCGTGCCGAGCATGGTGCTGACCGCTTCGGTGGAGAGTTTGCCGTCACCGCTGGCAATCGCCTGATCGGTCAGACTGAGCGCATCACGCAGGCTGCCGTCTGCCGCGCGGGCCAGCAGCTGCAGGGCGCGCGGTTCGTGGACAATTTTCTCTTCATCAAGAATATGCTCAAGCTGCGCGCGGATCTGCTCAACGTCCAGCGCCTTCAGGTGGAACTGCAGGCAGCGCGACAGGATCGTGACCGGCAGCTTTTGCGGATCGGTGGTCGCCAGCAGGAACTTCACGTGCGCGGGCGGCTCTTCCAGCGTTTTCAGCAAGGCGTTGAAGCTGTGGCGCGACAGCATGTGCACTTCATCGATCAGGTAGACCTTGAAGCGGCCGCGCGCCGGGGCGTACTGCACGTTATCGAGCAGATCGCGGGTATCTTCCACTTTGGTGCGCGAGGCGGCGTCGATCTCGATCAGATCGACAAAACGCCCCTGCTCGATCTCCCGACAGTTATCACATACGCCGCACGGCGTGGCGGTGATCCCGGTTTCGCAGTTGAGACCTTTTGCCAGCAAACGGGCAATAGAGGTCTTACCGACGCCGCGGGTGCCGGAGAAAAGATAGGCGTGATGGATGCGACCTAGCGACAAGCCGTTCGCCAGGGCCGTCAGCACATGTTCCTGACCGACAACGTCAGCAAAGGTTTGTGGTCGCCATTTACGGGCTAACACCTGATAACTCATGGGCAGGCTCTGCAACGCTGGAAGGTGAATTTATGGAGGGGAATGCTATCACAACCTCACCCATTGAGCGAGGTTGTGAAAACCGGGATTAATGACCCGGGAAAGGCACCAGGCTGTAGCTGGTAATACCCTGTTTTTCCAGGCGCTGTTCACCGCCGAGATCGAACAGGTTGATGATGAATGCCGCGTCGGTCACTTCACCACCCAGACGACGGATCAGCTTGACGGTCGCTTCAATGGTACCGCCGGTTGCCAGCAGATCGTCGACCACCAGCACTTTGTCGCCAGGCTTGATCGCATCAACGTGGATCTCCAGCTGATCGGTGCCGTACTCCAGTTCGTAGCTCTCTGCGATGGTTTCACGCGGCAGCTTGCGCGGCTTACGCACCGGCACAAAACCCACGCCCATTGCCAGCGCAACCGGTGCGCCAAACAGGAAGCCACGGGCTTCGGTACCTACTACTTTGGTGATCCCGGCGTTTTTATAACGCTCGACCAGCAGTTCAATGCTGAGCGCGTACGCTTTCGGGTCTTCCAGCAAGCTGGTGACATCACGGAAAAGAATGCCAGGCTTTGGATAGTCCTGGATGCTTTTGATGCTGTTTTTCAGATATTCAAGCTGCTGTGCAGTTGCGGTCATCGGTTTTGCCTAAATAAAACAGTGTTACTCACAGCGCGCAACGAGTCGGCCAAGGCAACAATTGTTTAACCTTTGACCAAGCGCACCTGTGCTCGAAAACGGTCGAATTTACTGGCTGCGCGTGATAATTGCAACAGCCTTGATGAGGCTTCAGTGCTTTTGTTGCTTTTCATCAACCACGGGGATCCGCCACATAAAGAAAAGCAGGCAGGTCAGGATCGCCAGTAGCAGAATGCGTACCCACATCATTTTCACCAGCCATAATGAAATAGCGAAGGTGATGAGGATCACTGCGATCGCGCGCGGCTTCGCGCCGGGCGGCATGGCCCGGTGTTTTTGCCAGTGCCGCAGATAGCCGCCAAACCATGAGCGGTAGAGCAGCCAGTGGTGAAAACGCGGCGACGAGCGGGCGAAGCACCAGGCCGCCAGCAGGATAAACGGTGTAGTCGGCAGTAAGGGTAAAAACACACCCAGCGTGCCAAGCACTACCGCGAGCCAGCCAATGATGATTAAAATAGTACGCTTCATAATGCGAATCGTTATCAAACTGAACGGCTACTTTACCACTGGAGAGCGCCTTGAAAACAGCACTGCTTCTTGAGAGGCTGCAAAATCAGCTGATTGCTCTGCGGGAGCAAGCTACACCGCTAATGGGGCACGCTACGCTGAAGCCGCGCTTTGACCGTCAGCTTTTTCGTACCCGCAGCACCGTTATTCAGGATTACCTGGCGGAAGCACAGACGAACCTCGACGAGCTTCGCCATGCGGTTGAGAGTGAACAGCAGGAACAGGTGGCGTGGCTGGCGGAGCATCTCACTGAGCAGATCACCGCTCTGCATCGCGAAATCGCCGCCTGGCCGCTGCGAGCCTGGGACAGCGCCTCGCCAGGGCTCGGTAAATGGCAGCGCAAGCGGCTGGAGAACCAGGAGTTTGAGCGCCGGCTGTTTGAGATGAAGCGAGAACGCGAAGTGCGGCTGAACAACAGCGAAACGCTGGAAGAGCAGCAGCTATTGATGCGCGAGATCAGCGCGCTGGAAGGTCGCATCGTCCGCTGCCGTCAGGCGCGGGATGAGATTGAGCGCGTCATTGAACGTTTGACCCGTTAACAGGAGCCACACCCATGTCGCTGGAAAATGCACCCGATGAGGTCAAGCTGGCCGTCGATTTGATTATGCTGCTGGAGAATCATGAGATCCCCGCCGAAACGGTGCTTAAGGCACTGGAGATTGTACGGCGAGATTTCGAGGCAAAGGTGAAGGCCTGTTGCCCTCACCCTAACCCTCTCCCACAAGGAGAGGGAAAATAATAGATTAAGCCGGAGTCGGATCGTCACCCTTAATCTCGCGCTTCACTTCCGTATGCTCATCACCTTTCTCGTTACGCAGGTGAACCTCAAGCTGGTTGAAGGCGATATTAATATCGTTTTCACGACACAGACGATCGATAGAGCGGTTAAGTTCATCCACCGTGTAGCTGCGGTCGCGCAGCTCGCGCACGTATAAACGCAGCTCGTGATCCAGCGTACTCGGCCCAAAGGTGGTGAAGAAGACCGCCGGAGCCGGATCGTGCATCACTTTCGGATGTTCTGACGCCGCCTTGAGCAGCACCTCTTTCACCTTCTCCAGATCCGATCCATAGGCTACGCCCAGGCGGATCACCACGCGCGTTACCGTATCCGAGAGCGACCAGTTGATCAGACGCTCGGTCACGAACGCTTTGTTCGGGATGATCACCTCTTTGCGATCGAAGTCGGTGATGGTGGTGGCACGAATGCGGATCTTGCTGACCGTACCGGAGAAGGTGCCGATAGTGACGGTATCGCCGATGCGTACCGGACGTTCGAACAGGATGATCAGGCCGGACACAAAGTTACCGAAGATCTCCTGCAGGCCAAAACCAAGACCGACCGAGAGGGCTGCCGCCAGCCACTGCAGTTTATCCCACGAGACGCCAAGCGAGCCAAAGACCGTCATCGCCCCGACAATAATGATGACGTAGTTGAGGATCGTGGTAATGGCGTAGGATGCCCCCTGGCGGAGATTCAGGCGTGACAGAAGCAGCACTTCCAGCAGGCCTGGCAGGTTGCGAATCAACGCCCAGGCCACCACCGACGACACCAGCGCAAACAGCAGGCTGCCCATGGTCACGCTTTTCATGACCGCAGCGCCCGCTTCGGTACCGTTGTATTGCCAGAGGGTAATGCTGTCGAGATAGGCGAAAACGGTAATAAGATCGGACCAGATAGCCCAGAACATCACCGCAAACAGGGCGATCATCACCAGCATGGTAATACGCAGCGTCTGCTGGTTAACCTGCTCCAGGGCGATGGTCGGCTCTTCCTGCGGCTCCGCGCCTTCGGCCCCCTCTTTCACCTGATGCTGACGACGTGCGATAGCACGACGATAGGCGATGCGGCGGGCCGCCACGCTCAGGCCGCGCAGCACGGTCTGATAGAGCAGGTTCCAGACGATCACCAGATAGACCGTTTCAATCCAGCGCCCGGACAGGCGCAGCGTGGTATAGAAGTAGCCCGTTGCCGTCAGCACCATCAGCGCCAGCGGAATAATCGCCAGCACCGTCACGGTGGCCAGACGAATATTGTGGGACTCTTTATCACGCCAGCTGTCGCGGCACATCGGCCACATCAGGATCGCAATCAGCAGCAGGTTCAGCAGGATGACTAGCTGGCCCAGCACGTCATCCATCAGATGCAGCGGGGAAAGCTCAGAGACAACTGACCAGAAGTGCAGAGGCAGGAGCGCCAGGCTGATGCGCACAATCTGACGACGCCAGTGGCTGGTCAGCTGCGCAGGCATGTTGAAATGACGCACCGCCACGCCGTCTTTTTCCAGCACCTTCCAGCACACGCCAAACACCAGCCAGAACAGCGCCAGTTTTTTACTGAACGCCCACAGCAGATCGCTGACGTTGAGCTGCATGGTGAGCAGAATCAGGCCCACGGCCAGAATAATCAGGCACACCGGCAGGGCGCGAATGAGATCGATCAGAATCGCTTTTGGCGTATGGAGCTGGCTATCGTTGCGCAGCTGCCCCACTTCGGACGCCAGCTTCGCCTGGTATTTTTTCAGCCAGCCCAGACGCCAGCGAATAAGACCGGCAATCAGCAGCAGCGGTAAACCGGCCAGAAAAGCAATCATTACCGCAGGCCAGGCTTTCTCCCAGTTTACGGTGATCTTCATGCTCTTAATCTGCGTTTTCAGCGTCTCCGGGAAGGATTTAATCCAGTCCCAGTCCATCGGCTTGTTGCTGTTCACCCAGAAAATCTGCTGGGTCAGGATCTCCTGCAGACTTTTCGAAACGCTCACCAGTTGCTGCTGGTTGATTTGCAGGTTAATGGCCATCATCAGCTGGTTACCCAGCTGTTTGTTGAGCTGGTCCAGCAGCTCACGACGCATATCGACGACCTGGAGCAGCGCGTCGTGCACTTCCGGGTTAACGTCGCTGGAATGCCCCTCTTCAATTTTGGCGACAAAGGTATCGCTCTGGAAAAGAGCATCGCGCTGCTGGTTAACATCAAACTGTTCCAGACGTAAATCCGCAATGCGGTTGGTCATGTCCTCCAGCTCATCGGCGGACGGGAGCGTCTGCTGCTGCTGATAGAGAATACGCGACAGCAGGAGGCTACCCTTCAGGACCGCGATCTGCTCTTTGATGTTGCGCTCAGCCTGCAGCGCGCGATCCAGCCAGTTCTTCACTTTGATATTTTGCTGAACCAGCGAGTTACCGTTTTCCGTCGCCAGTATCAGGCGCTGGCTAAGCTGGTGGTTGGCCTCGAGCTCCTGTTTCACCAGCGGATTCGCCTGAATGCGGGCGGTTTCGTCAGGCGATACGGCCTCCTGGGCGGTTTTTTCCGTCAGGGTCAGGCGCTTGCTGTTTACCGCCTCCTGCAACAGCTGAAGCTGGTGTTCCAGGCGATTAATGTTCGCGGTGACATAATCACGCTGTTTCTGAAGCGTGTCCTGCAGCACCGTATTCCCTTCCAGGCTTTTACGCTGCTGTTCAATCTGTGCATTGAGCAAGGTCTGCTGAACCAGCAGCAGGGTTTGCTGCGTCGGACGCAGCGTACCCTCTCCCACCGTTGTGCCGTTCAGGCGGTTGCGGATCTGCTGCAGCTGCTGAGACGCGGAGTACATCAAGTTTTGCACGCGTTCCGGCTGGGTCTGCAGGGAGACAAGCTGGCTGTTATAGGTCGCGAGATCGGACTGCGCGGTTTGCAGGTCGTCGAGCAGTTGCGCGACGCGCGACTCCAGCTGACGCAAAGAGAGCGTCGAGAGCGTCTTACGCGTCTCGTCGTCGTTATCCACATCGCTGAGGGCATTCAGCGCTTCAGTGGCCTTACGCATGTTTTCAGGGGCCTGCGCCACCTTCTGACGAAGCTGGGCGGTTTCAGCTTTGATGCGTTCAATTTTATCCAGCGTTTCCAGCGTTTCCGTTAGATCCTGCTGGATGAGCTTATCCTGAGGAGAGAGCTCTTTTTGTTTGTTCAGCGTGTCGAGCTGCGACTGAACATCGCCGCGCGAGGGAATGTCATTGCTGTTATCGGCGCGGGCCCAGGTCAGCGGCGCCGTGGCGAAGAAAAACAGCATCGCAAAGAGCAATGCAAATACAGGATGTTGCGAGCGATTGATGGGCAGCATAGTTGTGAATGATGTCAGAAGATGACCGAAAATAGTCCGACGTGAAGAATATCACGCTCGCCGGAAGCAGAATAGCGCGAACGTTATCCTCTGAGATAAATCCTGGAAAGGGATCAGGCCATTAGCGAAGGCGCGTCGCCGCGCAGCGTGGGGCAGAGCTGTAGCATTTCCAGTAAAATCGCCACGTAGCTGCGGGCTTCCTCTTTGAGGTCAAAGGATTGCGGCGCAAAAAGCCAGTTTTCCATCAGACCGGAGATGTAGCCGCGCATCAGGATAGCCGCCCGGCGGGTCAAGAGGTTGGCCGGTAACAGCTTTGCCTGCATGCACAGGTTCAGGTTCTGCTCAATACGGTCATAGCTCTCGAGGCTGAGGCTGCGTTGCGCCTGCTGCACCACCGCCATTTCGCCGACAAACTCGCATTTATGATAAATTATTTCCATCATTAATCTGCGACGTTCTTCAACTACCGTTGCTTCAAGGATATATACTAATATTTCTCTCAATACTGAGAGTGGATCGTCGGGGAATTTTGCCCGATACTCACTCTCGAGATCGCTAATGCTGGACTCTGAAAGCTCCCAGATTTCACCGAACAGATCTGACTTGTCTTTAAAATGCCAGTAAATCGCTCCTCGCGTCACACCGGCAGCCTGAGCAATTTGTGCCAGCGAGGTGGATGAAACACCCTGCTGGGAGAACAAACGTATTGCCACATCCAGTATGTGTTGTCGGGTTTCCAGCGCTTGTTGTTTAGTTTTTCGTGCCATAGGTGGGTGAATTTACAGGAGTCAGATTTACATACATTTGTGAATGTATGTACCATAGCATGACGATAATATAAACGCAGCAACGGGTTTTAGACTCAGGACCCTTGATCAATTTGAAATCGGACACTCGAGGTTTACATATGAACAAAAACAGAGGGTTAACGCCTCTGGCGGTCGTTCTGATGCTCTCAGGCAGCTTAGCGCTTACAGGATGTGACGACAAACCAGCTCAACAAGGAGCTCAGCAGGCGCCAGAAGTCGGCGTCGTGACGCTCAAATCTGAACCTCTACAAATCACCACCGAATTACCAGGCCGTACAAATGCTTACCGCATTGCGGAAGTGCGTCCTCAGGTTAGCGGCATTATCCTGAAGCGTAACTTCACCGAAGGTGGTGATGTGAAAGCCGGTGAGTCTCTGTATCAGATTGATCCAGCAACCTATCAGGCATCGTATGAAAGCGCGAAAGGCGACCTGGCAAAAGCGCAAGCCGCAGCCAAAATCGCCCAGCTGACGCTGAACCGCTACCAAAAACTGCTCGGCACTAAGTACATCAGCCAACAGGATTACGATACCGCCCTGGCAGATGCACAGCAGGCTAACGCGGCCGTGGTGGCAGCCAAAGCGGCTGTCGAAACCGCGCGTATTAACCTGGCCTATACCAAAGTGACCTCCCCTATCAGTGGTCGTATTGGTAAGTCTTCCGTCACGGAAGGGGCGCTGGTGCAGAACGGTCAGACCACGGCGCTGGCGACCGTGCAGCAGCTCGATCCGATCTACGTTGACGTGACACAGTCCAGCAACGATTTCCTGCGCCTGAAACAGGAGCTGGCTAACGGCACCCTGAAACAGGAAAACGGCAAAGCCAAAGTGGAGCTGATTACCAACGACGGTATCAAGTTCCCGCAGGAAGGTACGCTGGAATTCTCTGACGTGACGGTCGACCAGACCACCGGTTCCATCACCTTACGTGCGATTTTCCCGAACCCTGACAAAAATCTGCTGCCAGGTATGTTCGTTCGCGCGCGTCTGGAAGAAGGAACGAATCCAACCGCACTTCTGGTTCCACAGCAGGGTGTGACCCGTACGCCACGCGGCGATGCGAGCGCGCTGGTTGTTGGGGCTGATGACAAAGTCGAAACGCGCAATATCACCGCCACCCAGGCGATTGGCGATAAATGGCTGGTGACGGAAGGTCTGAAAGATGGCGATCGCGTGATTGTTACTGGTTTGCAAAAAGTTCGTCCTGGCGCGCAGGTTAAAGCACAGGAAGTGAAATCTGACGATAAACAACAAGCTTCGGCCGCTGGCCAGTCAGAACAAACCAAGTCTTAACTTAAACAGGAGCCGTTAAGACATGCCTAATTTCTTTATCGATCGCCCCATATTTGCGTGGGTGATCGCCATTATCATCATGCTGGCCGGGGGACTT
Source organism: Enterobacter sp. ECC-019 (assembly GCF_043974075.1). Taxonomy (NCBI): domain Bacteria; kingdom Pseudomonadati; phylum Pseudomonadota; class Gammaproteobacteria; order Enterobacterales; family Enterobacteriaceae; genus Enterobacter; species Enterobacter sp. ECC-019. The sequence continues at coordinate 1,745,663 of NZ_CP143759.1, read as the reverse complement.
GCGATCCTGAAGCTGCCTGTCGCGCAATATCCAACGATTGCGCCACCGGCGGTAACAATTTCCGCAACCTACCCGGGGGCTGATGCGAAAACGGTGCAGGACACCGTGACCCAGGTTATCGAACAGAACATGAACGGTATCGATAACCTGATGTACATGTCCTCAAACAGTGACTCCACCGGTACAGTGCAGATCACCCTGACCTTCCAGTCAGGTACGGATGCTGACATTGCGCAGGTTCAGGTGCAGAACAAACTGCAGCTGGCAATGCCTTTGCTGCCGCAGGAAGTACAACAGCAGGGTGTGAGCGTCGAGAAATCGTCCAGTAGCTTCCTGATGGTTGTCGGCGTTATCAACACCAACGGCACCATGACGCAGGAGGATATTTCCGACTACGTGGGCGCCAACATGAAGGACGCTATCAGCCGTACTTCCGGTGTGGGTGACGTGCAGCTGTTCGGTTCCCAGTACGCGATGCGTATCTGGATGGATCCGAACAAGCTGAACAACTTCCAGCTGACGCCGGTTGACGTGATCAGCGCGATTAAAGCGCAGAACGCCCAGGTAGCGGCCGGTCAGTTAGGCGGTACACCGCCAGTGAAAGGCCAGCAGCTTAACGCCTCGATCATCGCGCAGACCCGTCTGACCTCTGCCGATGAGTTCAGCAAAATTCTGCTGAAAGTGAATCAGGACGGTTCGCAGGTTCGCCTGCGCGACGTGGCAAAAGTTGAGCTGGGCGGTGAGAACTACGACATCATCGCGAAGTTCAACGGTAAACCAGCTTCCGGTCTGGGTATCAAACTGGCGACAGGCGCTAACGCCCTGGACACCGCCACGGCGATCCGCGCAGAGCTGAAGAAAATGGAACCGTTCTTCCCGTCAGGTCTGAAAATCGTTTACCCGTACGACACCACGCCGTTCGTCAAAATCTCGATTCACGAAGTGGTTAAGACGCTGGTTGAGGCGATCATCCTGGTATTCCTGGTGATGTACCTGTTCCTGCAAAACTTCCGCGCGACGCTTATCCCAACGATTGCCGTGCCGGTTGTTCTGCTCGGGACCTTTGCGATCCTGTCGATATTTGGCTACTCGATAAACACCCTGACGATGTTCGGGATGGTGCTCGCCATCGGCCTGCTGGTGGATGACGCCATCGTGGTGGTAGAGAACGTCGAGCGCGTGATGGCGGAAGAAGGGCTGCCGCCGAAGGAAGCGACCCGTAAATCAATGGGGCAAATCCAGGGCGCGCTGGTCGGTATCGCGATGGTGCTGTCTGCGGTATTTATCCCGATGGCCTTCTTCGGGGGCTCTACCGGTGCGATTTACCGTCAGTTCTCTATTACCATCGTTTCCGCGATGGCGCTGTCGGTGCTGGTGGCGTTGATCCTGACCCCTGCCCTGTGTGCCACCATGCTGAAGCCCATTCAGAAAGGCGGTCACGGCGAGCATAAAGGGTTCTTCGGCTGGTTTAACCGCATGTTCGATAAGAGCACGCACCACTACACCGACAGCGTGGGTAACATCCTGCGCAGCACCGGTCGTTACCTGCTGCTCTATATCATCATCGTGGTGGGCATGGCTTTCCTGTTCGTTCGTCTGCCAAGCTCGTTCCTGCCAGATGAAGACCAGGGCGTGTTCCTGACGATGGCACAGCTTCCGGCGGGAGCCTCGCAAGAGCGTACCCAGAAAGTGCTGGATGAAGTGACGGACTACTATCTCACCAAAGAGAAAGACAACGTTGAATCCGTGTTTGCGGTTAACGGCTTTGGCTTTGCGGGTCGTGGTCAGAACACCGGTATTGCCTTCGTTTCTCTGAAAGACTGGTCTGAACGTCCGGGCGAAAAGAACAAGGTTGAAGCCATTACCGGCCGTGCAATGGGCACCTTCTCGCAGATTAAAGATGCGATGGTCTTCGCCTTTAACCTGCCAGCGATTGTTGAACTGGGTACCGCGACCGGCTTCGACTTCCAGCTGATTGACCAGGGTGGTCTGGGCCACGAAAAACTGACGCAGGCGCGTAACCAGCTGTTTGGTGAAGTCGCTAAACACCCTGACCTGCTGGTCGGCGTGCGTCCAAACGGCCTGGAAGATACGCCGCAGTACAAGATCGATATCGATCAGGAGAAAGCCCAGGCGCTGGGCGTATCCATCAGTGACATCAACACCACGCTGGGCGCAGCCTGGGGCGGTAGCTACGTTAACGACTTCATCGACCGCGGTCGCGTGAAGAAAGTGTACGTGATGTCAGAGGCGCAATACCGTATGTTGCCGAACGATATCAACAACTGGTTCGTACGCGGCAGCAATGGTCAGATGGTTCCGTTCTCGGCGTTCTCAACGTCACGCTGGGAATACGGTTCACCGCGTCTGGAACGCTATAACGGTCTGCCGTCTATGGAGATCCTGGGTCAGGCAGCGCCGGGCCGAAGCACCGGTGAAGCCATGAACCTGATGGAAGAGCTGGCGAGCAAACTGCCTGCGGGTATCGGCTATGACTGGACCGGTATGTCCTATCAGGAACGTCTGTCCGGTAACCAGGCCCCTGCTCTGTACGCCATTTCACTGATTGTGGTCTTCCTGTGTCTGGCGGCACTGTACGAGAGCTGGTCGATTCCGTTCTCCGTTATGCTGGTGGTTCCACTCGGGGTTATCGGTGCGCTGCTTGCGGCAACGTTCCGTGGACTGACCAACGACGTTTACTTCCAGGTAGGCCTGCTGACAACCATTGGCTTGTCGGCGAAGAACGCGATACTTATCGTTGAATTCGCCAAAGATCTGATGGAGAAAGAAGGCAAAGGTCTTATTGAGGCGACGCTTGAGGCGGTTCGTATGCGTCTGCGCCCAATCCTGATGACGTCGCTGGCGTTTATCCTCGGCGTACTGCCGCTGGTTATCAGCTCCGGTGCGGGCTCCGGCGCGCAGAACGCAGTAGGTACAGGTGTGATGGGCGGTATGGTTACCGCGACCGTACTGGCTATCTTCTTCGTACCGGTGTTCTTCGTGGTGGTTCGCCGCCGCTTTAGCCGAAAGAATGAAGATGTTGAACACAGTCATTCGGTAGAACCTCACTGATACCGGTTTCACATGATAAAAAGGCCGCATTAGCGGCCTTTTTCATTTTCAGAAAAAATCATAAATTACGCTTATTGTAGTTCTATTTATTTTCTGCCATCTTAAATAGACATATCATAATTAACTGATAACTTAATCGGTGAATTCAGGATTTTTTTAATTTCATTTCCCCGCTTAAGTTATTAGGAACATTCCTAATAAGAAGTTCTTACAAAGATAAGTCTGAATCTGAACTTTTCTCATCATTTCTGCTAAGCCAATGAAACGTAAGGAAGCGATAAAGCACCCTCCTTAATTTGGATAAAAAAGTTGAGTCCAGGATGACCATTTGCGTAGGTGCTCGCAGTCTGCGGTTTTAATTGTAATTTTTCGTAATAGCGCGATGAAATCCAGGAAGGAGTGGCTTATAGTTAGGTTATCAGGAACACAGCACTCATGTAGCTAAGTCAGTTGTATCCATCCCGACAATGATGTTCGGTGAGTAAGAAATCACTCAGAAGGGGATGCGCTATGGACGAGTACTCGCCAAAAAGGCATGATATCGCGCAGTTGAAATTTCTCTGCGAATCCTTGTACCATGACTGCCTTGCCAACCTTGATGAAAGCAACCATGGCTGGGTAAACGATCCAACGTCTGCTATCAATTTACAGTTGAATGAGCTGATAGAGCATATCGCAACCTTCGCACTTAATTATAAAATTAAGTACAATGAAGATAATAAGCTCATTGAGCAAATTGATGAATACCTGGACGACACCTTTATGTTGTTCAGCAGTTACGGCATTAACGCCCAGGATTTGCAAAAATGGCGTAAATCGGGAAACCGGCTATTCCGCTGTTTCGTCAACGTGAGCAGAGCTAACCCGGTTAGTCTTTCCTGTTAAAATTATTACAATTACTAAGGTGAATTTATGTCTGATAAACCACTCACAAAGATCGATTATTTGATGCGCTTACGACGTTGTCAGTCAATTGACACGCTGGAGCGCGTCATTGAAAAGAATAAATACGAGCTTTCGGATAATGAACTGGCGGTATTTTATTCAGCCGCTGACCATCGTCTTGCTGAACTGACAATGAATAAGCTGTATGACAAAATCCCTACTTCTGTGTGGAAATTTGTCCGTTAATCTTTGAAGGGTGTCTGTAGAGTTCTACGCCTCGTTCTCAGTATTTACCTATCCCGTTATGCTCCCTGTGCGTAAGCCAGGTCTCCGTGTAAAACGCGTTCAGCAGCAGCAATGTTGTGACGCCAGTCACATCGGCTTTTCGGGAACGTTCCCCTCCTGGCCTGTTCCGATTACCCTGCGGTAATCACATCCAGCGAGGTTTCCAATGAGCTTAGAAAAACAGAAAATGATTGCCGGTGAACATTACCGCCCCGGCGATGAGACGTTACGGGCCGACCGACTGCGCGCCCGCCATCTGGTTTACCGCTATAACCACACTGCGCCTGATGAAAAAACAGAACGCCAGGACATTCTGGCGGAACTACTGGGACAAAGCGAAGGCGCTTATATAGAACCGAGCTTCCGCTGCGACTATGGATATAACATTTATTTGGGCAAAAACTTTTACGCTAACTTCGACTGCGTAATGCTTGATGTCTGCCCTGTTCATATTGGCGATAACTGCATGCTCGCGCCGGGTGTTCATATTTATACGGCCACCCACCCGCTGGACGCGGAGGAACGGAATAGCGGCGTGGAGTTTGGAAAACCCGTCAGGATTGGCAATAACGTCTGGATTGGTGGCCGGGCGGTCATTAACCCTGGCGTCACCATTGGTGATAATGTGGTGGTGGCCTCCGGCGCCGTCGTGACGAAAGACATCCCGGCTAATGTTGTGGTTGGCGGCAATCCGGCAAAAATCATTAAAACGCTGTGAGGTTGCGGGGAGCCAACTGTTATGGTCTTTTAGCGCCAGACTGTTACTTTTTTAAGCCTGATGGCTCCCCTAAAATTGGCAGACACCCTGTATTGTCAACTCTCATGAAGGCAAATAATGACCGAGATACAGCGCCTGCTTACCGCCACCATCGACGATCTTAACCTCCGCGAAAAGCGCGACAATCGCCCGCGCTTTAGCATTAGCTTTATTCGCAAACATCCTGGACTGTTTGTCGCCATGTATGCCGCCTGGCTGGCGACGCTTATTGTGATGCTGACATCCGAAACGCTGGTGGACTCTGTCTGGCTGCTGGTTGTACTGTTTGTCGTCTTTAACGCCTTTTTCTTTTTCGACGTGAATCCGCGCTACCGTTACGAAGATATCGACGTGCTCGATTTCCGGGTCTGCTACAACGGCGAATGGTACAACACGCGTTATGTGCCAGAAGAGCTGATCGAAAACATCATGCACTCTCCGGCGGTTGAAGCCGGGCAAAAAGAGAAGCTGCAAAAAATGGTCTCCACCAAAGGCCAGCTCTCTTTCTATGATGTCTTTACCCTTTCCCGCCCTGCTGCTGCGTAATTAACGCCTGCAGACGTCGGATCCCCGGCGTAAACTGAGAAGCAGAGGTATTGCCGTAACCTAAAACCAGACCGGTTTGCCCCTGCTTCGCCTCCAGGTAGTACCCGCTCAGTGCAGCGGGTGCCAGTTGAAACGCCCTCGCCTGTTCCACCAGCCTCTGGTCGTCAATACCGTCTATCGCCAGCGTCAGATGCATTCCCCCTTCGCCTGCCAGAATACGGTGCGGAGAATGAAGCTCTGCGCTCAGCACCTCCCGCAGTTGGCGGTAGCGTTTACGGTAGAGCCGACGCATGGCGGCAAGATGACGGGCATAATGACCTTCTTCAATAAAAAGTGCCAGGGTACGCTGCTCCGCACGATGCCCACCGCGCAACAGCGAGCCGATGGCCGGGCGAGCCGCTTTCGCCAGCGCTGGTGGTAACACCATGAACCCCATTCTGAGCGACGGAAACAGCGTTTTACTGAACGTTCCCAGATACACAACCGGCGCATTGTTGACCATTCCCAGCATCGCCGGTACGGGTTCACCGGCATAACGGAACTCGCTGTCGTAATCATCTTCAATGATCCACGCGTTGTGCTTCCGGGCCAGTTCCAGCAGCGCCAGCCGCCGCCGCGCGCTGAGCACGCTCCCGTAAGGGAACTGGTGCGAAGGTGAGGTAAAAATCAGCGAGGGCGCAGGCGCATCCAGACCTTCCCAGCACATACCCTCGTCATCAACCGGTATTCCCGTCATTGCCAGGCCGGTTTTAACAAACGCGCTCTTTGCCCCGCTATAGCCGGGGTTTTCCACCCAGGCGACATCGCCAGGCTCGCTTAACAGCATCGTGCAGAGATTGACGCCTTCAAGCGCGCCTTCCGTGATCACAATCTGGCTGGCGTCACAGTCAATACCGCGGGACAGGGCGAGATGTCGGGCAATCGCGGCCCGCAGCGACGGCTCGCCGGCCGGGTCGCCATACCCTAGCAGAGCATTTCCCTCCTCCCGCATCACGCGGTCGTACAATCGCCGCCACAGCGGCAGAGGAAAATAGTTGATGGCCGGCGTGCCTGGGGTAAACGCCAGAACCGGCGTGTCCCGGGGCACTGGCGCAGGCAGAAGCCCGACCCGTTTGGCGAGCGTGATGGCAGGGTCCGACATTGTCCGGGTGACGGAACGGTGAGCTAACTGTGCCACCCGCGTTCCCTGGCGATTACGCTGTAAATACCCTTCGAGGGTGAGCTGGTCCAGCGCCGCATTGACGGTATTCCGGGAAAGGGAGAGCTGCTGAGCCAGCGTTCGCGAACCGGAAAGCTGACTGCCGGATCGTAGCCTTCCGCACAGTATGGCCTCCCGCAAAGCAAGATAGAGCGCGCGCTGGAGCGTCTCTTCCCCGCGTGTTTTCAGGGCTGCATGGAGCAAGGTATAAAATTCATCACCCGGTATATTCATCTCACCTCCTCGTGGCACCATCAAAACATAGCGCAGTGGTTCTTTTTAAGGAACCAGCAATTCACTAGTCTGAAGCTCTTTTCAACGTCACGGAAATTAAGATGAAGACATTCAATCAGTTCGGACAGCCAGTGGGCGAAGCGCTTACCGACTGGCAACCTCGTCAGCCCCCGTCCCGGGTAGTCCTTCAGGGTCACTATTGTCGGCTTGAGCCGCTGCGCGTGGAGCATGCCCACGCGCTGTTCTCTGCGTATTCCCTGGCCGAAGATACCCGCAGCTGGACGTGGCTCCTGCGTGAACCCGATGCCACCGCAGAGGAGTTTGCCGAATGGGTAGCGAGCGTAAGTGAGTTAGCCGATCCCATCCACTTTACCGTGATGGATAACCGGACCCAGTCCCCCGTCGGGACGCTGTCCCTGATGCGGATCGATCCTAAAAACGGGGTCGTGGAAGTGGGGCACGTTCACTTCTCACCTCTTTTAAGCCGTACGCCCATGTCGACAGAAGCGCAGTATCTGCTGATGCGGTACGTGTTCGATACCCTGGGCTATCGGCGTTATGAATGGAAGTGCAATAGCCTGAACGAACCTTCCCGTAAGGCGGCACTGCGTCTGGGTTTCCAGTTTGAGGGGCGCTTTCGCCAGGCGCTGGTCATAAAAGGCCACAACCGGGATACCGACTGGTTTTCGATACTCGACAAAGAGTGGCCGGCGCTGGCGGTCGCCTTTGAAAGCTGGCTTGCCACCGACAATTTTACTGCCGATGGCAAACAGAAAAGATCCCTGGAAAGCTGGCGAGAAACGCGCGTCTAGCGTCTTTTTTTACGTCCCTGAACCGCCTTAAAGCGCGGATTGGTTTTGCAAATCACGTATAAGCGTCCCTTGCGTTTGACTATCTGGCAATCCGGGTGACGCTGCTTTGCACTGCGTAATGAGTTAAGTACCTGCATGGTTAGCCCCGCTTCGCATTGAGAAAGCCGCCAAAACGCTTGCGGAAGCGCGCTGCGCTGCCGTCCGTAGAGAACGTTTTCTGCTTACCGGTATAAAACGGGTGCGATTTTGAAGAAACCTCGATGGTGATGTACGGATATGTTTCACCGTCGAGTTCAATTTCGCGGTCGGTCTTAATGGTTGAGCCAACCTTGAAGTATTCATTCGCGCTGGTGTCGTGGAATACCACGGTGCGATAGGCCGGATGGATATCGGGTTTCATCGTAAATCCTTTGTGTTTTGTTATAACATAACAAAATAATATCCAGACCAGGTTGAAAAAACAACCCCTCTCTTCTGACGTTATTTTCTGGTTTACCTTAGATAAAATGAAAACCACGCCACCCACGTGCTATAACTATATCATTTCGCGGTAAAATCTTTCTCTTCAGGCAGGGAACTCAGCGCCCAGGAACGGGTATACGAGGAAGGACACGACAGAATGAAAACCCGACATCTGGTCAGTCTGGTGACTGGCGTACTTATCTTTTCTGTGCTGGTCCCCATTTGCCTGAGCATCTGGCTGGCCCATCGCCAGGCGGAAGATAAATTTGTCGATGCCCTGGAAAACTATGCCTCACGCGTGCTGGTACGAACCGACCGGGTTGTCGATCAGGCTAAAGAAGCGCTCGATCACCTGCAGGCCTTTGAGGGTGTGCCGTGTAGCCCTTTGCAATTAAGGGAGATGCGACGAGTTGCTTTCTCGTGGCGATACGTCCAGGAAGTCATTTATATCGACAACCTTCGACCGCTCTGCTCCTCCCTGGAGCAAACCAGTCATGCGGCCCCTTTCCCTCCTCCGATGCGCATTACCGAAGATGGTTACAGCGCCTGGCTGACCACGCAGAACGATCTTGGGTTTAACCGCTACATGGCGGTGCTGGGAAAAGGCCACTACCTTGTGATGGTCGATCCTGCCTCGCTGGTGGACGTGATCCCTTTCGGTGAGATAGCGATTGATGCCGCCCTGGTAGGAAGCACAACGCACCGCATATTCGCCAGCAGCAATAAGCTCGATTCTCACATCCGCGACATGATTCAGGAGCGGCGTGCCGGCAGCGTGCAGTACAACGGTTCAATGTACGTCATGAAGCCAGTACCTGAGCTGGGTTTTACCGTCATCGCATGGGCAACGCTTAAACCGCTGGCTGAAACCTGGCACCGGCAGCTGCTTTTTTGGTTACCGTTCGGCATGTTGATAAGCCTGCTCGCCGCGCTCTTTGTCCTGCGGATACTGCGCCGTATCCAGTCGCCGCGCAATCGCCTGCTTGACGCCATTAACAGCCGCGATTTTGTGGTTCACTATCAGCCTATCGTGGCGCTATGCAGCGGTAAAATCGTAGGCGCTGAAGCGCTGACGCGCTGGCCCCAGCCAGACGGAAGCAGTCTGTCGCCTGAAATCTTTGTTCCCCTTGCCGAGCAAACGGGGCTCATTTCGCAGCTCACGCAGCTCGTCATCGAAAAGGTGTTTGAAGATATGGGCCACTGGCTGCAACGCTACCCGGATCAGCATATCTCCATCAACCTCGCGCCTGCCGATTTAACCTCCGGCATCCTGCCGCCTCTGCTGAGTCAGCTACTGAATAAGTGGCAAATCCATCCCCGACAAATCGCCCTTGAACTCACCGAGCGCGGCTTTGCCGATCCCAAAATAAGCGCACCGGCTATCGCGGCATTCCGCCGTTCGGGCCACCCTGTCTATATTGATGATTTTGGCACGGGCTATTCCAGCCTGAGCTATCTGCAGGATCTGGACGTCGACACGCTAAAAATCGATAAGTCGTTCGTGGATGCACTGGAATATAAAAACGTGACGCCACACATCATTGAAATAGCGAAGTCGCTGAAGCTGGCGATGGTGGCGGAGGGTGTCGAAACCGCAGGGCAGCTCGCCTGGCTGCACCAACACGGCGTGCAGTACGGGCAGGGGTGGTACTACAGCAAAGCGCTGCCAAAAACGGAATTTATTCTCTGGGCAGAAAATAACCTCGGCACGCACGCTACTTGAGATAGGATTTCATCACCCGCAATACCACGCCAAGATCGGCTTCACGCTGCGCTTCTTCAGGCTCTTTCACTACATGATCGGTTAAATGCCCTTCGATCACCTGCATCATCATGCCATTGACCGCCCCGCGGATCGCCGCCAACTGCTGTAACACCTCAGCGCATTCGTGATCGCTGTTAAGCATTTTTTCCAGGGCATTACTCTGCCCCTGAATTTTCTTCAGGCGAGTCAGTAACATTTTTTTGTCGCGAACGGTATGTGACATCTCTGTATCCCTTGTTTTTAGCTTTTAAAGCATATCACGCTCTACTCCCCCTGAGTATTTTTCTACTGGGGGGTAGTATTTAACTACTGGGGGGGAGTAGTATTTCCGCACGCTTTCCACTCCGGATTTTCCCATGACCGATTTTGCTTCACTCCTTCAGCAGGGCAATGCCTGGCTGTTTGTTCCCAGCGCTATCCTGCTCGGTGCGCTACATGGCCTGGAGCCGGGCCACTCAAAAACAATGATGGCCGCCTTTATTGTGGCCATCCGCGGCACGCTGAAACAGGCGGTACTGCTCGGCCTGGCGGCCACGCTCTCCCATACGGCGGTGGTCTGGCTCGTTGCGATGGCGGGACTGTGGTTTGGTCGGGGCTGGGATGCGCATACGTCCGAACCCTGGTTCCAGCTGATCTCCGGGGTGTTGATCGTTGCGATCGCCCTGTGGATGGCGTGGCGAACCTGGAAAGAGAGCCAGCCGCACGATCATCATCATGACCATGATCACCACCATGACCATGACCACCATCATGATCATCACCACCACGAGCACACGCTGATTGAAGAAGAGTGGCAGGACGCCCACCAGCGCGCGCACGCGCAGGACATCAACCGCCGCTTCAGCGGTCAAAATGTCACCACCGGACAGATCGTGATGTTTGGCCTAACCGGCGGGCTTATCCCCTGCCCGGCGTCCATCACCGTTCTGCTAATCTGCCTGCAGCTAAAGCATTTTGCCCTCGGTGCGACGCTGGTATTCAGCTTCAGTATTGGTCTGGCGTTAACGCTGGTCGCTTCCGGCGCGATTGCCGCCTTAAGCCTCAAACATGCGGCAAAACGCTGGCCCGGGTTTAGCGAATTTTCCCGTAAAGCGCCGTGGATCTCCGCAACGCTGATTACCGTAGTAGGAATTTATATGAGCCTGCATGGTCTGAACGGCATTCTGGGATAAGCGTGCGGCCACGCCCGGTGGCCGCATCTCCGGGGCAGTTAAGGGTTCTGCTGCCAGCTGAAGGTATAGCGAAGCTGACGTGTCTGCAGAATGAATTCCGGCGAGACGCTGGGGCTCCAGGAGTCGTCGCCGCCCACGCCCATATGGAATGCATCGAGGTTGAGCCAGCATCCCGGCTCTTCCCGCAGCAGGTGATGATGGGTTGTCTCTCGTAGCTGCTGCTGGCTATAGCGGCTCACCGAGAAGTGGAAATGGCCGTTCAGTTGATGCGTTCCCAGCACCAGTTTGCGGGTATCGCAGCGCAAACCATTTTCCGTCGGGAATATATACGGCGTGTGCATGGCTCCGAGAGGTAACGTCCAGCGCCCCTGCTCTGCCGCCAGCTTTCTGTCCGGGTAGTTTTCATGCGGCCCCAGCCCCAGCCAGTGAACGTTTTCCGGCGTTTCGGCGAGATGAATGCTCAGTCCAATGCGCGCAGGCTCCGGAATATCGGACGCAATATCGACCTGAATATCCCCGTGTAGCCTCCCCTGATCGTCCACCCGCCAGGTTTTACGGCTCAGGAACAGCGCTTTGCCGTGATACTCCCCGACGTGCAGGGTGGTGACCACGACGTCGCCCGCGTGCTGCTCTGCCTCACAGTGCAGAACGCGCGAGGTGAAATCGTACATGCCCGCCGCTTTCCAGCGTTCAACCCACGCGTTCGGATCGATGTGCGTCGCTTCACTCACGCCAATGTCATTGTCCAGCGGTGCACGGCTCAGACTATCCGTCACCGGGGCGAGCAGCGTTTCAACGCCCTCGTGCCACCATTGCGTCAGGTTGCCTGAGGTGCAGTCGAACTGCCAGCGCTGTTGACGATGCGTGACCTCCAGCATGCGCTCGTTTTGCATCAAAACCGGAGGTTCGCCCGCAGACACTGGTGACGCAATAAAGAGCGGAGCCGGAAGCGGCCACTGCTCCCACGCGCAGCGGTGGTCTGCCGGTGACCACGGCGTTGCCCGCGGCTGGCGCACTTCAACGTTTAGCCAGACCTCACCCGGCCCGGCGTTCAGCTCCGGCAGGGCAATCTCCAGACGCTGAGTGCCTTCAGGCGCCATCGCCAGCGTCACCTCGCCCGCAGCGAACACGTCCCCGTCGCAGGCAACCGTCCAGTTCAGCACTTCGTTATCGGTGTGGCGGAACAGGTAGCCGCTTTGCACCTCAATCACCAGCGGAGAGGTGCTGACCCGGGTAAAGGTAAAGAACTGCTGAGCGCGCTGCGCCTCGTACAGCGCCGGGTGCGGCGTGCGATCGGGGAACACCAGCCCGTTAAGACAGAACTGCCGGTCGTTCGGCTTATCGCCAAAGTCTCCGCCGTACGCCCAGAACGTATTGCCATCTTCGTCCCGTTTCGTCAGGGCCTGATCGACCCAGTCCCAGACAAACCCACCCTGCAGGCGAGGATGGCTGCGAAACGCCTGCCAGTATTTTGCAAACCCACCGAAGCTATTTCCCATCGCGTGGGCGTATTCACAGAGGATCAGCGGACGCGTTTCGTCCGGCATGCCGATCCATTTCTTGATTGACCATTTAGGCACTGCCGGGAACGGTTGATCCCAATCGACCCGGGCGTACATCGGACAAACAATATCGGTCGCCGCCGTGTTCGCGCCGCCGCCTTCATACTGCACCGGACGCGTAGGATCGGTGGTTTTCAGCCAGCGGTACAGCGCATCGTGATTCGCGCCGTGGCCCGACTCATTGCCCAGCGACCAGATAATAACCGAGGGATGATTACGATCGCGCTGCACCATGCGGGTCACACGCTCGCTCATGGCGGGCAGCCAGCGCGGATCGTCAGCGAGGCGGCTCATCGGCACCATGCCGTGTGTTTCGATATTGGCTTCGTCAACGACGTACAGCCCGTAGCGATCGCAAAGTCGGTACCACAGCGGATGGTTCGGGTAGTGCGAGCAGCGCACGGCGTTGAAATTGTGCTGCTTCATGATTTCGATATCGCGACGCATCGTCGCTTCGTCCATCACCTGGCCGTTTTCCGGGTGATGCTCGTGCCGGTTAACCCCGCGGATCAGCAGCGGTTTACCGTTGAGCTTCAGCAGGCCATTACTGATATCAACGCGGCGGAAGCCCACGTCGCACGCCTCAATCTCCAGAATCTCGCCCTGCGGGTTAAGAAGTGCCATCGTCAGGCGATACAGTTCTGGCGTTTCAGCGCTCCAGAGCGCGGGCTGGTCGACGAGGATCGTTGCCGTCAGCCGCTCGGCCCACCTGCCGCGTTCGTCAACAATGGCAGACCTCGGCTGTCGGGAAACGCTGGCGCATTTTTCCCCCTTGCGCCACAGGGTAAAGACCACCTCGCCGCCCGCAAAACCAGCGCCTGCCAGCGTGACATCAACCTTCAGCACCGCGCGGTCCAGCTCCGCATTCAGATCCGTCACGACGTGATAATCGGCAATCTGCGTCTCGGGTTTATGCAGCAAGGTCACATCGCGGAAGATGCCGCTCATGCGCCACATGTCCTGATCTTCCAGATAGCTGCCGTCGCACCAGCGCAATACCATGACCGCCAGGCGGTTCTGTCCGGGGCGTAGTGCCGCCGAGAGGTCAAATTCGGCGGGCAACCGGCTGTCCTGGGAATAGCCCATCCACTGACCGTTGCACCACAGATGAAACGCCGAGTTCACGCCGTCAAAGATGATGCGCGTCTGCCCGCTCTGAAGCCAGGCGTCATCCACCTCAAATGTGAGCGAGTAACAACCGGTCGGGTTTTCCTGCGGCACAAAAGGTGGGTTAACGGGGATGGGATAGGTGACATTGGTATAGATGGGCGTGTCGAACCCCTGCATCTGCCAGTTAGACGGCACGGGCATCGCAACGGCATCCGCGCAATCTTCTGTTACCCATGCCTGAGGAACCTGCTCCGGCGCGGTAAAGTAGCTAAACCGCCATAGTCCGTTGAGAACGTGCCTGCTGACGGATCCGGCGTCATCTCTGGCCGAAGGCTCATTGCGCCAGCTGTGCAACGGCGCGTGTGCGGCCAGGCGGTTCCACTGGGTAACTACGGGGTTTTCCCAGTCCCGACGGGCCAGGAGGGCGCTGAGGGTCAGCGAGGGAGTGGTAGACATGTTAACCTCTTTGCGAAGCGCTCACAATTTTGGTTAACATGCCCTGGCACCCTGCGACGGTAAAGCACGCGATCGCAGGGTAGCGAGTCAGATCACAAAAGTCTTATTTGCGGGCAAGCTGCTCGGCCAGGAGTGCCAGGCTTCTGAGCTGCTGCGCCAGATCCTCGCGTTCGGCCTGCTGCGGCGCGCGGCGGGCGCTGGAATGACGGGTAACCAGCGTCACCGGCAGCTGAACCTGCCAGCACGCCTCGTCCCCGGAGGGGTCAAGCAGCCACTCCACGCTGCGTTCGCCCGCCTCGCGAAACGCCTGGCGAATGGTCGTCAGCGGCGGAGAAAACCAGGCGCTGTCAGCCGTATCGTCGAACCCAACCACCGATATCTGGCCCGGAACCGCTACCCCTTTTTCCGCGCAGGCGCGCATCACCCCGAGCGCCATTTGATCGTTCGCCACCAGAATCGCGTCCGGTAATGTCGCCGCAGACAACAGCAGATGTCCCTTCTCATATCCGCTGGCCGCGCTCCAGTCACCGCAGGCCACCGCAGCGGCTTCAAGCCCCGCGAATGCCAGAGCGGCTTTCCATCCCGCCAGGCGCGCCCGTGCAGAGACCGAACTTTCCGGCCCGCTCAGCAGAGCAATGTGCTGATGCCCCAGCGACAGCAGATGCTCAACGCCCAGATGCGCCCCCTGCTCTGCGTCAAACACGAGGCTGTGTACCCGTGCTGAGAGGGATACATCGAGGAACAGCACCGGAACAGGCGACGCCAGCGCCCTGAGCTCTTCGGCGTGCGGATCGTCAAGCGGTACATTCACCAGCATCGCCTCCACCCGCTGTGCCAGCAGCGCCTGAAGCGCGGCCTGACACTGCCGGGGTTGCTCCACCATGGAGATAAGGACGCTCGCCCCCTGTTCCGCCGCGCGCGATTTTACCGCCGACACAATTTGTGAAGGCGCGTGCAGGGCCAGGTCGGTAGTGATGAGACCCAGCGTACGGGTGCGTTTACCCGCCAGCTGCTGTGCCCGAAGGTTTGGAACGTAGTGTAGCTCCGCCATCGCCTGCTGCACCTTTTCTCGCGTGCGGGCAGACACATGTTCCGCGTTGTTAATGACGCGGGAAACGGTCTGATAAGAAACCCCCGCAAGGAGGGCGACATCATAGAGAGTGATAGCTTTCATGCATTCTGGCATCGCGTTTATCGTGCCCCTATTCTGGCACAGCGACGCCCTTAAAACATGTGAGCGCTTCGCAAAATTAAACAACCCGCTCCGGCTGGGGTATTTCCTCAATGCGCGGCTTCTGGCGGAACCAGGGCAGACAGAGCTGAATAAGCGGGCCAATGGTCAGGGCATACAGTACGGTTCCCACCCCAAACGTGCCGCCAAGCACGCACCCAATCAGCAGGACGGAGACTTCAATTGAGGTGCGCACGCTGCGAATGGACCACCCCAGACGGGCATGAATGCCGGTCATCAGGCCGTCGCGCGGGCCAGGCCCGAAGCCGGCGCCGATGTACATGCTGGTCGCAATCGCGTTCATTACGATGCCCGACACCAGGAAAGCGATTCGAACGGGTAACGAATCCAGTTCCGGGATAAGCGCCATGCTGGCGTCCGCCGCCAGACCGATACAAATCACGTTGCTGATCGTGCCAAGGCCCGGCATCTGACGCAGTGGGATCCACAGCAGCAGCACCGCAGCACCGACTAAAATGATTACTGTCCCGATAGTCATCCCCAGTTGCATCCCCACCCCAAGGTGAAAAACATCCCAGGGGTCGACACCCAAATCGGAACGAATAAACATTGCGGTGGAAAGACCATACAGTCCTAAACCGACATAGAGTTGTAGCAGACGACGTACCATTTTTATCTTCTCCAGTGAACCAGACTTTCATCCTGACCTAAAATGGCACTATGATTAATGTCCAGTTTTCAAATAGTGGACTGCATATGTCATCACGTCGCTTCGGAAGCCAGTCTCTGGTACGCCTTTTAGGCCACTGGCAGCAAGCCTCATCCCGCACCCCGATCTGGCGACAGCTGGCCGACGCGCTGCGTCTGTTAATCCTTGATGGACGTCTTGCACTGAATACGCGTCTACCGGGCGAGCGCGAGCTGGCCTCTGCGCTGGACGTGAGCCGGACCACCATCAGCAGCGCCCTCGCCCACCTGCGCGAGGAGGGTTACCTTGAAAGCCGCCACGGCAGCGGGTCACGCGTGCTCCTCCCGGATACGCGCGCCGTTCCCACCCTTTCAGCGGCAAGTGCCGCACTGGATCTCTCTACGGCCGCCCTCAATGCCGGGCCGGAGATCCATCAGGCTTATTCCCATGCGCTCACGGCTATTACGCAGCATCTCTCGCTGACGGGCTACGATCAGCTAGGGCTGCCGACGCTGCGGGAGGCCATCGCTGCGCGCTATACCGCGCGGGGTCTTCCCACCCGCGCAGACGAAGTCATGGTGGTCAATGGCGCCGTCAGCGGCTTTGCGCTGGTTCTGCGGATGATGACCGGGCCGGGGGATCGCGTCGTGGTCGATCATCCCACCTATCCGCTGGCGATTGCCGCCATTCAGGGCGCGCAGTGTCGGCCCGTGGGGGTGTCGCTGCCGGAAACCGGCTGGGATACGGATGGCTTCGCGGCAACGCTTGCCCAGACGGCACCGCGCCTGGCCTATCTGATGCCTGATTTTCATAACCCCACCGGGCGCTGTATGGATATCGCCACCCGTCGGGCCATTACGGATATCGCTGCCCAAACCCGCACGGCGTTGGTGGTGGATGAAACGATGGTGGATCTCTGGTTTGATGCGCCTCCCCCGCCACCGCTGGCCGCCTTTAACCCGCAGGCCACCGTCATCACCTTAGGCTCTGCCGGAAAAAGCTTCTGGGGAGGGCTGCGTCTCGGCTGGATCCGCGCCTCCTCGCGCACTATCGCCACGCTTGCCCAGACGCGGGATACCCTGGATTTAGGCTCGCCGCTGCTGGAACAGCTGGCGATGCAGTGGCTCATTAATAACAGCGAGACGTTTCTGCCCGCGCGCCGGAAGATGCTGGCGGAACGACGCGATCGATGCGGTGAACTGTTGCGCGAACATTTTCCGGACTGGAAATTCCATGAAGCGGAAGGCGGGCTCTCTTACTGGATAGAGCTCCCGGGCATGCTGGCGACACAGCTTGCCGCGCGGGCTGAGATTCTGGGGATCAATCTGGGGACCGGTACACGGTTTGGTTTATCCGGCGCGTTTGACCGCTATTTGCGGATGCCCTTCTCGCTCGAATCGACAGAACTTGAGCAGGCGTTGCTGAGGATCAAACCGCTATGGCTCGCCCTGAATAAAAACGTGCCAGCGTTAAAACGCAGCGTGATCTAATAATAAAATTTTTGAAGCAGATCATAAAAAATAAAAACTGCTGACTGTCACGGATACAGTCAGCAGTTTTCACCGGTCAGGAGTTAATGCTGAGCAGGAATAGGAAAACCTTTCAGTGAAATAACGAAGCTTTCACCGTCTTTCTTTATTTTTGCGCCGGTATCACACCAGTCAGACGCAATACGAAAGAACTCATCACTTCCAACATTCCAGCCAAGACGTACATGCTTCACGTAGCCTGAACGCAACAGATCGCAGGCCTCTTTGTAGTCACTGGCGGTTGACAGTTGTTGTTTCATTTTCTCTTCTTCAGAAGTTTGCGTAGAGCTTTGATTTCTTTAGGAGTAAAAGGAGAAACACTCTCTTCTTCCGTATGCTGATTATCAATATCCTCTTCCGATACTCCCGCCTCTTCTACTGCTTCGAACGCCAGCAGCAGCAGTTTCTCTGTCGTCACGCTTAAATTCTCGTTATTGACTTCCGCATAGTGGCGAAGCCTTTCTTTTAGCGCGTCATCAATCTTAACGTTTAATACCGCTGTAGCCATGTTTGTCACTTCCCTTCGGAACAAGTACTTTATTTAATACACGAAGTTAACAATGTTATCCAGATATATATTTTTTTGAGTTATGGAAGAAAACAACCGTCCAATTATAAAATGACAGTCTATTATTACAGGTTTATGACAATAATATTTCAGTACAATGAAATATATATTACACGATATAGGCACAATATAATTGTGGGATAGGGATTTAAGTGGAGAGGTGAAGCAGGAAGATCTTATGAGGGCATAAATGGGTGGGGGCCCTGCCAGCTACATCCCGGCACACACGTCGTCTGCCCTGGCTGCTTCCTTCCGGACCTGACCTGGTGAACAGAGTAGCGTTGCGGGAGAACCAACAGAGCCCCCATTGAGAGCGTTGATAACCAACGCGCTGGCGCATTATCCCTGTGCTCAAGCCCAATTGCAAGCGACCAGGAACCGGATGCTGGTTTCTTGCGCAAACAGACGCAGCAATCATGAAGATCTTCGTTTACCATAGCTTCCCAGAAACTCCCCACAGGTGACGGTATGGACGAACACGACTCCTTTCCACAGCGCGTATGGCAAATCGTGGCCTCAATCCCGGAAGGCTACGTCACCACCTATGGTGATGTCGCACGCCTGGCCGGTTCACCGCGCGCGGCGCGACAGGTTGGCGGCGTCCTGAAACGGCTGCCGGAAGGAAGTACGTTGCCCTGGCATCGGGTGGTGAATCGTCATGGCGCCATTTCGCTCACCGGGCCGGATCTCCAGCGTCAGCGTCAGGCGTTACTTTCAGAAGGGGTGCAGGTGTCAGGGTCGGGTCAGATCGATTTGCAGAAATTTCGCTGGGTATATTGACCCCTCCCCCGGAGGAGAGGGGCAATGCAGGCATTACATCTGAGTCGGTGGGGTTGGCAGGGACGGCTGATTGGTCTGCGGTGCGACCGGTACTTCGGTCTGCTGCACCGGCACCAGGTTCAGGTCGACTTTGGTCCCGCCGTTGTTAATCGCTTCCTGGACCGTATCGGTGATAAAGACCAGCTTACCGTTGATGGTTACCGCAGCGCTCAGCAGGATACGGGCGTTAGGCTGCACGTCCGACGGGTTATACGGCAACACGAAGCTAAACGGCGCCTGCTTGCCTTCAGTACGAACGGCGCGCTGAGCCACGACTTTCGACGGCGCGTCGGCCAGAGAAGCATCAGAAAGCGTTACCGTTAATACCGCATCCGGCGGCAGCGCAACTTTCTGTTTAATCCAGATGGTACCGGAAACGTTAGGCTGCTGAATGGATTGCTGGGAAAGGGTATTAATCCCGTTCGGGTCTGCTGCTGGCACTGGCACCTGGGCGCTCTTACCGGCACAGGCGGACAACGCCACCGCAATAGCTACACCACTTAGCATGGGCACGAGTTTCATTGAAGTCTCCTTATCAATGCACCAGCGGGATCGATCCCATCCGATGTCGTTTCAATCACATAACGTATTTAAGTGTGGCACAACTCACTGATTAATGCCTGAAATCATCCCGATATTCAGATTATTCTACCCATCGGACCACTTTCATTTCTGCGTTATACTCTGCCTATCTTTCGCTACGGCGTTTATTGAGGACAACTATGAGTCAGGCACTGAACAATCTGCTGACATTACTGAATCTGGAAAAAATTGAGGAAGGACTCTTTCGCGGACAGAGCGAAGATCTCGGCTTACGCCAGGTCTTCGGGGGGCAAGTCGTTGGACAAGCGCTGTACGCTGCAAAGGAGACTGTCCCGGCAGACCGTCTGGTGCATTCGTTCCACAGCTATTTCTTACGCCCTGGCGATAGCGCGAAACCGATCGTGTATGACGTTGAGGTCCTGAGAGACGGCAACAGCTTCAGCGCTCGCCGCGTAGCGGCCATTCAGAACGGCAAGCCGATCTTTTACATGACCGCCTCTTTCCAGGCACCGGAACCCGGCTATGAGCATCAAAAAGTGATGCCGCCAGCACCCGCGCCAGACGATCTCAAATCAGAGACCGATATCGCCCGTGCCCTGGCGCATCTGCTTCCGCCGCAGGTCAAAGAGAAGTTTCTCTGCGATAAACCGCTGGAGATCCGCCCGGTTGAGTTCCATAACCCGATGAAAGGCCACCCCGCCGAGCCGAAGCGTCAGGTCTGGATCCGGGCTAACGGCACCGTCTCTGAGGACTTCCGCGTTCATCAGTATCTGCTGGGTTATGCGTCAGATTTCAACTTCCTGCCGGTGGCGCTGCAGCCGCACGGCGTTGGGTTCCTTGAAAAAGGGATGCAGGTCGCGACGATCGATCACTCCATGTGGTTCCATCGTCCCTTCAACATGAATGAGTGGCTGCTCTACAGTGTGGAGAGTACGTCAGCGTCGAGCGCTCGCGGGTTTGTGCGCGGGGAGTTTTATACCCAGGACGGCGTGCTGGTGGCTTCTACTGTGCAGGAAGGGGTGATGCGTAACCGAGGTTGATGTAAAAAGCCCGGTGGCGCTACGCTTACCGGGCCTACGTTTTGTGCTTTTATAGGCCGGGTAAGGCGAAGCCGCCACCCGGCAAAACACTCAGATCATGCGTTATACGCATTCTCGCCGTGGCTGTTGACGTCCAGACCTTCGCGTTCCTGCTCTTCAGGGACACGCAGACCGACTGTCATGTCCGCCAGTTTGTAGCCAATGAAAGCGACAACGGCAGACCACACAACGGTGAGAGCAATACTTTCCAGCTGCACCAGCAGCTGATGAACCATGGTGACGCCTTCAGCGTAGCCCACACCACCAAGCGATTTCGCGGCGAAGATACCGGTCATGATACAGCCGACGATGCCGCACACGCCGTGGACACCAAACACATCGCATGGGTCGTCAACGCGCAGCACACGTTTCAGTGCGGTAACGCCCCACAGACCCGCCAGACCGGACACCAGGCCGACCAGCAGCGCACCGCCTACGCCGACATAACCACACGCCGGGGTGATGCCAACCAGGCCGGCAATGGCACCCGAACAGGCACCCAGCAGAGAAGGTTTACCGCGTACCGCCCACTCGCCAAACACCCAGGAGAGGATTGCACCCGCCGTGGCCACAACCGTGTTCACGAAGGCCAGCGCGGCGATTTCGTTTGCTGCACTCGCTGAGCCGGCGTTGAAGCCAAACCAGCCAAAGTAGAGGATAGCCGTACCGGTAAACACCATCGGCAGGTTGTGCGGTTTAAACGCTTCTTTACCGAAGCCCACGCGTTTGCCAATCAGGTAGGCACCCACCAGACCCGCTACCGCAGCGTTGATGTGTACAACGGTACCGCCCGCGAAGTCCAGCGCACCGTGCGTTGCCAGCAGACCGCCCCCCCAGACCATGTGCGCAATCGGCACATAGGAGAGCGTCAGCCAGACCACCACGAAGATCAGTACGGCAGAGAAACGAATACGCTCGGCGAGCGCACCCACAATCAGCCCGACGGTAATACAGGCGAAGGAGCCCTGGAACGCAACATGGATATACTGATAGAAACTGCCCATTAGCGCGGTCAGCTCAATATTTTTCAGCATCACCCAGTCGAAGTTACCAAAGAACGCGTTGCCCGTGCCGAATGCCAGCGAGTAACCGTAAACCACCCACAGCACGCAGACCAGTGCGAACGTCACGGCAACCTGCGTCAGCATGGAGAGAACGTTTTTGCCACGGATCAGGCCGCCGTAGAACAGCGCAATGCCCGGAATTGACATGAACAGCACCAGCGCGGTGCTGATCATCATAAAGGCGTTATCGGCTTTGTCGACCACCGCAGGGGTAGCAGCCAGCGCCAGGCCCGGCAGCAGTGCCAGCGAACCCAGACCCGTTTTGAGTGTTGCTATCTTCATTTTCTCGATCCCTATCACTGTGTGCCAGGAGTTACTTACAGAGCCGCTTCGTCAGATTCGCCGGTACGAATGCGAATGACGCGCTGCAGTTCGGCAACGAAAATTTTGCCGTCGCCAATTTTGCCGGTATAGGCCGCTTTGCTAATGACATCAATGACTTCATCAAGCTGATCGTCAGCAATCGCGACATCAATTTTTACTTTTGGCAGGAAGTTAACGCTGTATTCCGCCCCGCGATAAAGCTCGGCATGACCCTTCTGACGACCAAAGCCTTTCACTTCGGTGACAGTCAGTCCCTGAATACCCATTGAAGACAACGCTTCACGCACGTCTTCGAGTTTGAATGGTTTGATTACAACCGTAACCAGCTTCATAGATCCCCTCCAGTCAGAATTCGGTAATGGCCGTAGCTTACGCAGAAGGTATTGCAAGGGGTGTGCCAGAAATGAAAACCGGGGGGAAGAGCGGTGCGATGAGCGTTACGCGCTCCTTATAAACGCACCTGCGAAAAAAAACGCACCATGCCGGTGCAGGGTGCGTTTCAGTTTTGCACCAACAGGAATGACTGTTAGCGCGTCGCCTCATTTTAGTGCATCAGGCGCTAAGCGACTCTTCATCACGCACGCTGGCCGCCAGCTCTTCACCCGCCAGCTGCAGCTGGTACATCTGCCAGTAGCGCCCTTTTGCTTCCAGCAGTTCACGGTGCGTACCGCGTTCAACGGCCTGTCCGCGATGTAGCACCAGAATGGTATCGGCATCGACGATGGTGGAAAGACGGTGGGCAATCACCACCAGCGTCGTATGGTCGCGTACCGCCTCCAGCGCCTGCTGGATGGCTTGCTCGGTGCCGGAGTCAATACTGGCGGTCGCTTCATCCAGAATCAGTATCTGCGGCGTTTCAATCAGCACCCGCGCCAGCGCCAGGAGCTGCTTTTGCCCGACGGAGAGATTGTTCCCCTGCTCGCCCAGTTTGGTATTGATCCCATCGCTAAACCCGCGAGCCAGCTCTGCCAGCTGCACTTTTTCCAGCACGTCCCAGACCTGCTCCTGGGTGTAGTCTCGGCCAAGGGTCACGTTGGCGTAGAAGGTATCGGCCAGCACGACCGGATCCTGCTGCACCATCGCAACGCCTTTGCGTAACACTGTATGGCTGAGAGACGCAAGCGGGCGTCCGTCGAGGCGGATTTCACCTTGCGTGACCGGGTAATAGCCCATCAACAGGCTGGCAAGCGTGCTCTTACCGCTGCCGGTATGCCCCACCAGCGCCACGAAACCGCGTGATGGAACGTCGAGCGTGATGTCCTGCAACACCAGCCGGTCTTCGCGATAGGCAAACGAGACGTTATCAAAGGCGATAGTCCCGCTTTGCAGAGGCCGCTCATCATTACCGTAGGCCTGGCGCGGCCTGTCCATCAGCTCAAACACGCGCTCACCGGCGACTACCGCCTGTTGCAGCATAGATTGCTGGGTGGTGAGCTCGATCAGCGGCTCGTTAAGACGTCCCAGATAGCTAATAAAAGCGTACAGCACGCCCACTTCAATCGTACCGTTTGAACTCAGGCCAAAGAGCATCAGCAGCCCGCAAAGCACCAGCGCAGAGAAAAGGCTCAGCAGCGGACGCAGCAGAAAACCGTCGAGGCGCAGCGTCTGCATACGCGCCATATAGTGCGAACGGCTGGCTTCGCCCATGCGCTCGCCAAAACGTGCCTGCTGGCGGAACTGCTGGATGACGCTCATGCCGTTGATCACTTCGTTGAAGCCATCATTGATGTCGGCCAGGTAGGCGCGCACCCGACGCACAATCGGCGTGCTGTAATGTTGGTAGATAACCATGACAATCAACACCGCCGGGAAGATAGTGATTGCCACCAGCGCCATACGCCAGTCGAGGCTGAACATTGCCACCAGCATTGCGCCAATCAGCGCTGCGCTGCGCAACACGGTCGCCACCACGGTAACGTACAGATCGCGGATTACCTCGGTATCGTTGGTCACGCGCGAAATCACCTGCCCGACAGGCTGGATATCAAACTCACTGAGCGGCTGGCGAAGCGCCGCGTCCATCACATCCGTACGCAGCTGCTGAACAACGCCCACAGCTGCACGGTTGAACAGCAACGACTGAGCATAGTGCAACCCTGCTGCCGTCAGCTGTAAGCCAACGTAGGCCACGCCTAAGCCCGCCACCAGCCCCAGCGGCAGATAGCTTTTGGCGACCATGTTGTCGATAAAATAGCTGATGAGCAACGGACCGCTCACCTCAGCAATCGCCGCAATCCAGAGTAAAAGCACGGCCACGGAGAGCGGTTTACGCCACGGCGAGCCGTAGGCCAGCAGACGTTTGAGCGTCGGCCACATCGTTCCGAGCTTACGCATTGGCGGCCTCCTCATTCTGCTCCGGCGCATCGTCCAGCGCCGCCTCAAGCTGTTGATAGCGGTACATATCGCGATACCAGCCCGGCTGCTCGGCAAGCGTTTCATGCTGTCCGCGCTGGGCAATGTGTCCGTGCTGCAATACCAGAATTTCGCTGGCCTCAGTGAGCGCCGACAAACGGTGGGCGCTGATAATCACCGTGCGTCCGTCGCCCCACTGGCGAAGGTTATGCAAAATTTGATGCTCGGTACGGCCGTCCACGGCGGAAAGCGCATCATCCAGGATCAGGATTTCAGCATTCAGCAGCAGGGCGCGGGCAATAGAGATACGCTGCTTTTGCCCGCCGGACAGCATGACGCCGCGCTCCCCGACTTCCGTTTCGTAGCCCTGCGGCAGACGCAAAATGTCATCATGAACGCTGGCCAAACGCGCCACATGCTCAATTTCTTCCTGCGTTGCCGCAGGGCGTCCCAGGGCAATGTTGTTGGCCACGGTGTCCGAAAATAAAAACGGCGTCTGGCTGACGACCGCCAGGCGACCACGCCACTCATCCAGTTGCAGCCTGGTCAGGGGAATATCGTGGAAGCGGATATCGCCTTCGGTGACGTCAAAGTGGCGCTGAAGCAGAGAGAGTACGGTACTTTTGCCGGATCCCGTCGGGCCGCAGATGCCCAGCATCTGCCCTGGCTGCAGGGTAAAGCTGACGTTTTCCAGCACCGGATGCTCCGTATGCGGGTAGACAAACTTGCGGACGTCGACGGTCATGACGCCGCGCCCTTCCGGCACCGCTTCGCTACCGTCGATGACCACCGGCGCTTCGGCCAGCATGGCGCGAATGCGGCTATAGGCGGCGCTGCCGCGCTCCACGATGTTAAACATCCAGGCCAACGCCAGCATCGGCCAGATCATGAGCCCCAGATACATCGCAAAGCTGGTCAATTGCCCCAGGGTCAACGAGCCCTGCACCACCATCCAGCTTCCGCCGCCAATCGCCAGCAGGTTTGCCATGCCAATCGCGATATAAATCGTCGGGTCAAACCGGGCGTCGATACGCGCGACGCGCATGTTCTTCGCTCCCGTGTCCGCCGCATCGGCTGCAAACAGTGCAGACTGACGGTCTTCCAGGCCAAACGCTTTGATCATGCGGATGCTGGTCATGCTCTCCTGGGTGCGATCGTTCAGAGAAGAAAACGCCGCCTGCGCCAGCTTAAAGCGCTCGTGCAGCTGTTCACCGTAGCGATTAATCGCCAGCGCCATGATCGGCATCGGCAGCAGGGCAAGCAGGGTCAACTGCCAGCTGATCTGCGTGGACATCACGATCAGCACCGCACAGCCCATCACCAGCGAGTCCACCAGCGTCAGCACCCCTTCCCCGGCGGCAAAAACCACGCGATCGACGTCGTTAGTCGCGCGGGCGATGAGATCCCCGGTGCGATGGCGCAGATAAAATTCGGGATGCTGTCGGCTCAGCTGGCGGTAAAAATCTTCACGCAGCTCAACGGCCAGCTGATAGGACGCACCAAACAGCAGCACGCGCCAGACGTAGCGCAGCAGATAAACAATGACGGCCGTCAGCACCAGCGTGCCGACCCACATCAACACCCGTGCGGTGGTGTAATGCTGTTCGGTGACGCCATCCACGACATACCCCACCACTTTCGGCGGGATCAGCTGCAGGATGGCAATGATAATAAGCAGGCATACTGCGCCGAGGTAGCGTTGCCACTCCCGACGAAAGTACCAGCTTAGTTGGGCAAATAATCGCACGCGGTTTGTTCCTGAAGGTATTTTACGAAGTTATTCAATAGGTAATGCTGTGGTGTATTTAATCTGTTCCATGGCGAAGCTTGAGGTGACGTCCGACAAACCCGGTACGCTGTTCACCAGCCGCTTGTAGAAATCATCATAGCGCTTCATGTCGGCCACCTGGACGCGCATCAGGTAATCGTACTCTCCGGCCATACGCCAGAAACCGAGCACCTCGGGCATCTCCGACACCTGAGTAACGAAGCGGCAATACCACTCGCTGCTGTGATGCTGGGTTTTTATCAGCACAAATGCCGTCAGCCCAAGACCCAGCTTTTCGGGATCTAACAGCGCGACGCGTCCCAGAAGAATGCCGTCATCTTCCAGCTTCTTAAGGCGCTTCCAGCACGGGGTGGTGGTCAGATTAACGGCATCTGCCAGCGCCTGCAAAGAGAGGGTACAGTCATTTTGCAGCAATGAAAGGAGCTTGCGGTCAATTTTATCTAGCATACCCACCTCACAGAGAAAAATTTTCTCCCTTCATTCTATTTTAAAGGCCAGATAGCAACAATTTTTTCTGTGCTTTTCGCTATGCTAGGCACAAAATGACAAACGGATAACGACGATGAATAGCACCTGGGTTAAACATGCGATCAGCGAAATCAATGCCGACTATCAGCGCTCGGCGGATACGCACCTGATTCGCCTTTCCCTGCCGGGATTTGACGGCATTCAGCTCTATCTGAAAGACGAAAGCACCCATCCTACCGGTAGCCTGAAGCATCGCCTGGCGCGCTCACTGTTTTTATACGGTTTGTGTAACGGCTGGATCAAAGAAGGCACCACCATCATTGAATCCTCATCCGGTTCAACGGCGGTGTCCGAAGCCTATTTTGCCCGCCTGCTGGGCCTGCCGTTTATCGCGGTGATGCCGTCCTGCACCGCAAAACGCAAAATCGAGCAGATCGAATTTTACGGCGGTCGCTGCCACTTTGTGGAAAGCGCCTGCGAAATCTACGCCGCCTCCGAAATGCTGGCCCGTGAGCTGAACGGCCACTATATGGACCAGTTCACCTTCGCCGAGCGCGCAACGGACTGGCGCGGCAATAACAACATTGCCGACAGTATTTTCCGCCAGATGACCCACGAACCGCATCCGGTTCCGTCGTACATTGTCATGAGCGCCGGTACCGGCGGCACCTCAGCCACGATCGGACGCTACATCCGCTGTCAGGGCTACGATACCCAACTGATGGTGGTTGACCCGCAGAACTCCGTGTTCCTCGACTACTGGCAAAACCGCGATGCCGGTCTGCGCAGCCCGGTGGGCAGTAAAATTGAAGGGATTGGCCGCCCGCGCGTGGAGCCCTCTTTCATCCCCGACGTTGTGGATGAGATGATGCGCGTGCCGGATGCCGCAAGCGTGGCAACGGCGCACTGGCTGGAAACGCAGCTTGGGCGCAAAGTGGGCGCATCGACGGGCACCAATATGTGGGGCGCACTGCAGCTTGCCGCACGTATGCGCGAAGAGGGCCGCACCGGCTCCATCGTCACTCTGCTGTGCGACAGCGGCGAGCGCTATCTCGAGACCTACTACAATGCGGAGTGGGTACAGGCCAACATCGGCGATATCACCCCGTGGAAAGCGCAGATTGCACAGCTTGTGAAATAAAAAAAAGCCAGACCGAAGTCTGGCTTGCTGGATGGGTCTCACTATTCGGGGGAATACGGGAGGTTGTTGTTGTCCAGCCAATGCGTCAAAAAATGGGACACTGCTTCATTGCGGCAGTGGCCAATAACCGGCAGATGGGGAAGTTCTGCTTTCAGTTGCGCCATCGCATTCCCCATGATCAGACCGCGACCTACGCTACCCAGCATTTCGCGGTCGTTCATGGCGTCACCAAACGCCATACACTCCTGCAGCGTTAAGCCCAGATGGTCACTCAGTACCGCCAGAGCGGAACCTTTGTTACAGCCCACCGGCAGCACTTCCAGACAATCCACCGCCGAGAAGGTCAGGTGCGCCCGGTCGCCCAGCGCCTCATTCAGTTGAATCCTTAAGCGGCACAGATCGTCATGATCGCCGCAGAAGCAGATCTTAGTGACCGCATGGGCGGGGATCCGACGCAGATCGATAAGCTGGTATTTGAATCCGCTGTATACATGCGCGTGCAATAATTCCGGGATTTCGCTTCCGGTAAACCAGCCCCGATCGTTAAAGACGTGGATACTGGCCTGCGTGTCCCAGGAGCTGTGCAGCACGATGTCCGCCACTTCCGGGTTAAGATCCTGTCGGTGCAGCACATCGCCTTCTACGGAGTGAATTCGCGTCCCGTTGCCGGTGATCAGAAAAGCGTCGAGGGAAAACGCCCCCAGCAAATGGCGCATCTCCAGCACATGACGCCCGGTGGCAAACGTCAGGGTGACATTACGCTCGTGCAGGCGCTTCAGCGTGTTCAGGGTTTTTTCTCCTAAACGGTGATCCGGCATTAACAGCGTACCGTCCATATCAAATGCAGCGAGCCGAGCCATGATTACTCCCGAAATGTGATGCGGTTAACTTGTGCATCAGTATCGTGTGAGATATACGGAAGTAATAGTGAATAGATGATAATTATTGTTCCGGGTTTCTTATGCGCCAGCTCAATCGACTCAACCGGTATCACCGCCTGTGGCAGCCTTCCCAGGGGGCAATGCAACAGGTCACCATCAGCGAACTCGCCGCCCGCTGTTTTTGCAGCGAGCGGCATGTCCGAACCCTGCTGCGTCAGGCCCAGGAGGCGGGCTGGCTGCGCTGGCGAGCGCAGTCTGGGCGCGGTAAGCGGGGTGAGCTGACGTTCCATGTCGCGCCGGAGTCACTGCGCAATGCGATGATGGAGGAGGCGCTGAAGAGCGGGCAGCAGCATAACGCGCTGGAACTGGCCCAGCTTGCCCCCGCAGAATTACGATCGTTGCTGCATCCGTTTTTGGGCGGGCAGTGGCAAAACGACACGCCGACGCTGCGCATCCCCTATTACCGTTCGCTGGATCCGCTTCAGCCGGGGTTTTTACCTGGCCGGGCGGAGCAGCATCTGGCGGGACAGGTATTCTCAGGTTTAACGCGTTTTCACGGCAACAGCAGTGAACCCACGGGCGATCTTGCTCATCACTGGGAGGTGTCGGAGGACGGTTTGCGCTGGCATTTCTACATTCGTTCCACTCTGCACTGGCATAACGGCGATAAAATCGAAACCGGACAGCTTCAGCAAAGCCTGGATGCGCTTTTTGCCTTGCCTGCCCTGCGTAAACTGTTCCAGAGCGTCTTACGCGTTGACGTTACCCATCCTCAGTGTCTCACCTTTATGCTGCACCAGCCGGATTACTGGCTGGCTCACCGCCTGGCCACCTACTGTAGTCGGCTCGCACATCCCGAACAGCCCATGACGGGCAGCGGCCCCTTCAGAGTCAGCGTGTATGAACCGGATCTGGTTCGTCTGGAAAGCCACGAACAGTACCATCTCAGCCATCCGCTGCTTAAGGCTATCGAGTACTGGATCACACCGTCGCTGTTTGACTATGGGTTAGGGACCAGCTGTCGCCATCCGGTGCAGATCGCCATTGGCGAGCCGGATGAACTGGAGAGCCTGCGCCTGGTGACGAACAGCACCAGTCTGGGCTTTTGTTATCTCACCCTGAAGCAAAGCCCGCACCTGAGCGAAATGCAGGCTCGACGACTCATCAACATCATTCATCTCTCGACGCTTCTGCATACGCTTCCGCTCAATGAAGGGCTGATTACCCCGACAGAGGAGTTACTCCCCGGATGGGCGATCCCTCAGTGGCCGGATTTAACACATGTCCCTCTGCCGAAGAAATTAACCCTGATTTATCATTTACCGGTTGAGTTACACACGATGGCGCGCCAGCTAAAACAGTACCTTGCAAAACACGACTGCGAGCTTACGGCGATCTTTTACGATGCGAAAACCTGGGACGGGTGCCATCAACTGGCGGACGCGGACATCATGATGGGCGACAGGCTGATTGGCGAAGCGCCGGAATATACGCTTGAACAGTGGCTGCGCTGTGATGCCCTCTGGCCACACGTGCTTAGCGCACCGCAATATGCTCATCTGCAGGCCACCCTGGATGCGGTACAGACCCAGGCAGACGAACAGGCCAGACGTGCCGGGCTCAGGGCCATTTTCTCCCGGCTCATGGAAAAGGCGGTGATAACTCCCCTGTTCAATTATCAATACCAGGTCAGCGCCCCGCCGGGGGTCAACGGCATACGTCTCAACACCCGCGGCTGGTTTGATTTTACCGAAGCCTGGCTGCCCGCCCCTAAATCGTGAAGAAGCTGGTCGCCGTCGTGGTCAGACGGTAACATAACGCTTTACCGTAACAGTCGAGATGATTTATGAAACGTGCCGTCGTCGTGTTCAGCGGAGGACAAGACTCTACTACCTGCCTGGTCCAGGCCCTTCATCAGTACGATGAAGTTCACTGTGTCACTTTCGATTATGGTCAGCGTCACCGCGCTGAAATCGACGTTGCGCGTGAACTTGCCCTGAAACTGGGCGCACGCGCGCATAAGGTGCTGGACGTTACGCTGTTAAATGAACTGGCCGTGAGCAGCCTCACCCGGGACAGTATCCCCGTCCCGGACTACGAACCTGATGCCAGCGGCATTCCGAATACCTTCGTGCCGGGCCGTAATATCCTCTTCCTGACCCTGACGGCGATCTACGCCTATCAGGTAAAGGCCGAAGCGGTGATCACCGGCGTGTGCGAGACCGACTTTTCCGGCTACCCGGATTGTCGCGATGAGTTCGTGAAAGCCTTAAACCACGCCGTCAATCTGGGGATGGCGAAAGAGACGCGCTTTGAAACCCCGCTCATGTGGCTGGATAAAGCCGAAACCTGGGCGCTGGCGGACTACTGGGGCAAGCTGGACCTGGTTCGCAGCGAAACGCTCACCTGCTATAACGGTATCAAAGGCGACGGTTGCGGCCAGTGCGCGGCCTGTAATCTTCGCGCTAACGGGCTGAACCACTATCTTGCCGATAAAGTCGGCGTGATGGCCGCAATGCAGAAAAAGACCGGGCTTAAATAGAGTTATTTGACCGTGCTGTCGAACAGTTTCACACCGGCAGCACGGGTGACTTTCATCAGCGTTGTCAGCGTTGGGTTGCCGTTGTCTGATAAGGTTCGGTATAGCTGCTGACGGGACAGACCTGCTTTGGTAGAAATTTCTCCGATACCGCCTCGCGCTTCGATGACCTGACGGAGTGCAATGAGATAGGCAGGGATCCCCTGGTCTTCATAGATCTCTTCCAGTGCTGTTTGCAGATAACGCTGAGCGTAGGAAGGATTCTCTCGCAGCATTTTCACAACAGCATCATGGTGGCTAACGGAGCTCGAATATTCTCGTTCAGCGGCGCTCATTGGAATGTCCTTTTGTTTGATGATCTTTCCAGTAATCTATTGCCAGTTTGATATCTGCTTTTTGGCTCTTTTTGTCACCACCGATCAGTAACAATAAAACCTGCCGATTCTCTACTGAAAATTACGTTTTATCGCACGGTTAATCCGCATAAGGATCCGGAAAACCATATCCGGATCCTTTCGATTCATTCTGGCAACCCACTCCTCAAACGGTACTTTTCCGTCACGGGTCCGGTAACGTTCAACAACGTAGTCCCTGTCCATAATTCTATCCCTGAAAAATCCTTTTGTCTTTTATAAAAGACAAACTTTCTAAGCGATCATCAACTCCAGCTTTTCGCGCAGCTCCCCTTCCAGCGGCAGAGCTTTCTGCGTTTTCAGATCGATACAGACAAAGGTGATCAGCGCATCAGCCACCACCTGCCCTTCTGGATCGAGCGTCACCATCTGGCTTAACACCCCGCTTTTGCCATTGATCTGTTGTACCTGGCTGGTCACCGTGAGCACATCGCCCAGCACGGCCGGACGGCGGTAGTTGGTGTTGATATTGACGACTACGAACGCGATGTTGTGCGCGGTCAGCCACTGAAAGCTTTCGCTGTTTTCCAGCCCGTCCCAGCGCGCTTCTTCAAGAAACTCAAGATAGCGAGCGTTGTTCACATGCTGGTAAACGTCGAGATGAAAACCGCGTACTTTGATTTTTGTCTGCATAGCGCTATAGCCTTTACTGTTATTGTAGGATGAGAGATCATAACTGGTATGACCTCTTTATCCTGGCAAAATTTTGCCGCAGTGCAAGAAATTGCGTAATTACAACGTCAGGTGTGAGAGGTTGCGCTCAACCAGCGCGCTGCCCATGCCCGGCACCTGTTTGAGATCGTCGACCGTCTTGAAAGGACCATACTCTTCGCGGTAGCTGACGATGGCCTGCGCTTTTTTCAGGCCGACACCATTCATCGCGCGAGCCAGATCTTCCGCAGAGGCCG
Organism: Enterobacter sp. ECC-019; assembly: GCF_043974075.1. Taxonomy (NCBI): domain Bacteria; kingdom Pseudomonadati; phylum Pseudomonadota; class Gammaproteobacteria; order Enterobacterales; family Enterobacteriaceae; genus Enterobacter; species Enterobacter sp. ECC-019. The sequence continues at coordinate 1,713,050 of NZ_CP143759.1, read as the reverse complement.
AATTGATGCTGACCCGCGTACCGTCATCATCCGCATTTTTACCGGCGTCAGTCGCTTTGGTTTGCCCTTGCACCGGCGCTGCCGCATCGGACTTGCTCTGCGTAGCCTGCGCTTTGGCGGCAGGCGTCGCCGCCAGCGCGCCCGCGCTCATCCCGGTGGTGGCAATGGCCAGCGTAATTAACAGTGCTTTGATTCCACATTTCATGCTGTTATCTCCTTGTTTGTTGACAGCCACGTCACGATAGCCGCCAGATAAACCCGGCACAAACAGCAGATTGCAGAAATGGAAAAGGCCGCGAAAGCGGCCTTTAGTTTTTGCAGAGCGTTACGAAAATCTGCGAGCAGACACGTAATTACTGCTGCTGAGTCATCACATCACCCAGCTTGATTTTGGCTTCTTTACGCAGGTTGCTCATCATGGCTTCGAAGGCAATCTGAGCATTGTTCTGGGTAATCCCCTGAACCATTGCTTTCTTCTGCGCTTCTGGCAGGGTGCCGGCTTTCACTTCATCCAGCGCCAGCAGAACGACGTTGCCCTGCGTATCGGTGGTGGTACCGAAGCTTGGCTTGTCCTTCGCAGGCAGAGTCAGACCAAACGCGGCCTGGCTGATTGGGTCCTGGCCGGTACGACTCAGCGTTTTCGCTTCACCGAAGCTCAGGCCAGCCGCTTTCAGCGCGTCTTCTTTACCCGCTTTCAGATCGGACAGAATCTTCTCAGCATCCAGCTTCGCCTGCTGTTCCGCTTTGTTGTGCTTAACCTGGGCAACGACCTGATCCTTCACGTCCGCCAGCGGTTTGACCGCTTCTGGCTTGTGCTCGCTGACGCGCAACACAAACGCACGATCGCCGTCGACGGTAATGATGTCAGAGTTACTGCCCGGCGTGCCGTTCTCGCCCACCAGACCACCATTGAAGATGGCATCGGAAACCGGCTTGAAGTTCAGCTCTTCCGGCAGGTTGTCACGACCAAACCAGCCCGTCTCAACCGCCTTCACACCCGCCGCCTGCTCTGCACCTGCCAGAGATTCGTTATCGTTGCTGGCAGCATCGCTCACCTTCTGCTGCAGCGCATAGTAGGCATCCAGCGCTTTTTCCTGTTTCACTTTCGCCGCGATATCTTCGCGAACGTCAGCCAGCGGCTTGGTTTTCGCCGCGGTGATGTCGTCCAGACGCACGACCAGGAAACCGACGGAAGACTTAATGACGCCTGAAAGCTGACCTTTCTCTTTCAGACCGGCATTTTTCAGCTCGTCCGGCGTGGTCGCGTCTTCCAGCCAGCCCATATCACCGCCGTTTTTCGCAGAGATAATGTCGGTGGATTTCGCTTTCGCAACAGTCGCGAAATCAGCGCCTTTGTTCAGCTCATCCAGCGCCGCTTTAGCATCAGCCTCGGTCTTCGTCTGAATCACGCTGTAGCGGTTACGCTGCGGCTGAGTAAACTGATCCTGATGCTGGTCGTAGTAAGACTGGATTTCTGCATCAGACGCGGTTTCCTGCAGCGCGGCTGCATCCAGCTTGATGTAGCTCACGCGGAACTGCTCTGGAGAAACAAAGGAATTCTTGTTCTGCTCGTAGTAAGCGTTAACGTCAGCGTCGCTCACCTGCTGTTTCGCCGCCAGGGCGTTCACATCAATGGTCGCTTCGCGTACAACGCGCTGCTGCGCCACCAGCGCGGCCAGTTCGTCCGTTTCACCTTTGAGCATGAAATCGGTGCCCACAACGGCATTGATGAGCTGCTGAGTGGTCAGCTGGTTACGCAGCGCCTGAGCGTACTGATCGGCCGTCATCCCCATCTGGTTGACGATACTGTTGTAACGCGCGTTGTCGAATTTACCGTTAGACTGGAAGGCCTGGGTGGAGAAGATGGCTTTTTTCACCTGCTCATCACTGATGCCAAGGCCCAGTTTTTTGGCGTACTGGTCCAGCAGCGCTTCGTCAATAAGACGGTTCAGTGTCTGTTGGCGCAGGGTCTTCATGTACCCTTCGTTCGCTGCCAGTTCAGAGAATTGGTCGCCCAGCTGTTGCTGCATACGGTTACGTTCACCGGCAAAAGCATTCTCGAACTGACCACGGCTGATTTCCTGGCCATTCACTTTTGCGGCATAGTTTGCGCCACCGCCAATAAGGTAACTGCTCACGCCGGTCAATATGAACGACACGATAATGATACCGAAAATAATCTTGAGCACGAGACTGTTAGCAGCCGTGCGTAAGCTGTCCATCATGGTGTAACAACACTCCGCTGTAGGTGACTGGTTACCTGACGCTGACGGAAAATCCTGCCCGTCGCGCGTGAAGGCGTATTGTGACAAGAAAACGGGGCGATTGTCAGCCCACAACTCGCATAAACTCGCACAAATCAGGTCTGGACAAACAAAAAAGGCACATCAAATGATGCGCCCTTGTACTTTCCGGCTTCCCTGAAACGGGAAAGCAATCAGTTTACTGCGTCTTTCAGCGCTTTACCTGCACGGAAACCCGGCACTTTAGCAGCAGCAATGGTGATCTCTTTACCGGTCTGAGGGTTGCGGCCAGTACGGGCAGCACGCTCTTTAACAGCAAAAGTACCGAAGCCTACCAGTGCAACGTCGTCCCCAGCCTGCAGAGATTCAGTAACAGAAGCAATTAATGCATCTAACGCACGTCCAGCTGCAGCTTTAGAAATATCAGCACCAGCAGCAATTTTGTCAATCAGTTGAGATTTATTCACTGTTCTCTTCCTCTCTTTATAATTTATATCGCGCCTGAATCCTTCACAACGCGACCGCGCAGCAGTTATATCAGGCCTGCCATGACCTTACAACACCCGTTGTTGATGGCTGACCTAATCAGCAATCTAAATTAGCTATACAAAAAAAGGCTGGCAAGTGCGAAATGACTTACCAGCCTTATTTTTATTGACGCTCTTTGCGCGAGGTCACTATTTTGCGGTTACAACCTGCATTCCGGACGGTTCATTCTGCAATGCGAGACTGAGAACTTCCTCAATTCGCTTCACAGGATGGATCTGCAGATCGGCAATCACGTTGTCCGGAATCTCTTCCAGATCGCGTTTATTTTCGTAAGGGATCAATACGGTTTTGATCCCACCGCGGTGTGCCGCCAGCAGTTTTTCTTTTAAACCACCAATCGGCAGAACCTGACCACGCAGCGTAATTTCACCGGTCATTGCCACATCGGCACGCACCGGGTTCCCTGTCAGGCAGGAAACCAGCGCGGTACACATGGCAATACCCGCGCTTGGACCATCTTTCGGCGTCGCCCCTTCCGGAACGTGCACGTGGATGTCGCGTTTTTCGTAGAAATCAGGGTTGATACCCAGTTTCTCCGCGCGCGCGCGCACCACGGTCAGCGCCGCCTGGATGGATTCCTGCATCACTTCACCCAGCGAGCCGGTGTAGGTCAGCTTCCCTTTGCCCGGCACACAGGCGGTTTCGATGGTCAGCAGATCGCCGCCCACTTCCGTCCATGCCAGGCCGGTCACCTGACCAACGCGGTTTTCGTTATCCGCGCGACCGTAGTCAAAGCGCTGAACGCCCAGGTACGCATGCAGATTGTCGCCGTTAATCACAATGTGTTTCAGGCTCTTATCCAGCAGCAGCTGTTTCACCGCTTTACGACACAGTTTAGAGATTTCACGCTCAAGGCTACGCACGCCCGCTTCACGGGTGTAGTAGCGAATGATGCCGATAATCGCGCTGTCCTCGACGGTCAGCTCGTTGGCTTTCAGCGCGTTACGCTCAATCTGTTTCGGCAGCAGGTGCTGCTTAGCGATATTCAGCTTCTCATCTTCGGTATAACCGGAGAGACGGATCACTTCCATACGGTCCAGCAGCGGGGCCGGAATGTTCATGGAGTTGGAGGTCGCCACGAACATCACATCGCTCAGGTCGTAGTCCACTTCCAGATAGTGATCGCTGAACGCCACGTTCTGTTCTGGATCAAGCACTTCCAGCAGTGCAGACGCAGGGTCGCCACGCATGTCCGACGACATCTTGTCGATCTCATCGAGCAGGAACAGCGGGTTTTTAACGCCCACTTTCGCCATCTTCTGGATCAGTTTACCAGGCATAGATCCGATGTAGGTACGGCGGTGACCGCGGATTTCCGCTTCATCGCGTACGCCACCCAGCGCCATACGGATATACTTACGTCCGGTCGCTTTGGCGATGGACTGACCCAGAGAGGTTTTACCCACCCCCGGCGGTCCTACCAGGCACAGAATTGGGCCTTTGATTTTGTTTACACGGCTTTGTACCGCGAGGTACTCAAGAATGCGGTCTTTCACGCGTTCCAGGCCGTAGTGGTCGGTATCCAGGATTTCCTGCGCCTGACGCAGGTCTTTTTTGACCTTGCTGCGGGCGTTCCACGGAACCTGCACCATCCACTCAATGTAGCCGCGTACAACGGTTGCTTCAGCCGACATTGGAGACATCATTTTCAGCTTCTGCAGTTCTGCTTCGGCTTTCTCTTTCGCCTCTTTCGGCATCTTCGCCGCGTCGATCTTACGCTTCAGCGCTTCGTTTTCGTCCGGCGCATCGTCCATCTCGCCCAGTTCTTTCTGAATGGCCTTCATTTGCTCATTCAGATAGTACTCGCGCTGAGATTTCTCCATCTGCTTTTTCACGCGGTTGCGAATACGCTTCTCAACCTGCAGCAGATCGATTTCAGACTCCATCATCGCCATCAGATATTCCAGACGTTCGTTAACGTCTGACATTTCCAGCACGGACTGTTTGTCAGCCAGCTTCAGCGGCATATGGGCAGCGATGGTGTCCGCCAGACGCGCAGGATCGTCGATGCTGTTCAGCGACGTCAGCACTTCTGGTGGGATTTTCTTGTTCAGCTTGATATAGCCTTCAAACTGGCTAATCGCGGTGCGCACCAGCACTTCCTGCTCGCGCTCATCAAGCTCAGGCGAATCAAGGTACTCTGCCTTCGCAGAGAAGTGCTCGCCGTCGTCTGACAAAGTGGTAATACGCGCACGCTGCAGGCCTTCTACCAGCACCTTCACGGTGCCGTCAGGCAGCTTCAGCATCTGCAAAATAGAGGCCACGGTCCCGACGGTGAAAAGATCGTTTACACCCGGCTCATCCGTTGATGCTTCTTTCTGCGCCACCAGCATGATTTTTTTATCATGATCCATGGCGGCTTCGAGGCAACGGATAGATTTTTCCCGCCCTACAAATAAGGGTATGACCATGTGCGGATAAACCACCACATCGCGCAACGGCAATACGGGGATTTCAATGCGTTCAGAACGCTCAGGATTCATAGAGCTCTCTCTTAGTTAGTGTCCGCCAGGTAAGCTGGTCATGTCACTGTGCTTCACATAACCATTAACATGTATCCAGTATATGGGGATGTTTGCCACACATTCAACGCTATGAATACGGAAAAAGTAAAGGGGAGATAAAATCCCCCCTTTTTGATTAACTGCTTGTATGATTTGGTGAATTATTCGCCAGATGCCTGCTGTGCTTCCGGTTTGCCGTAAATCAGCAGCGGCTTGGTTTGACCGCTAATCACGGACTCGTCAATTACAACTTTCTCAACGTCTTCCATCGACGGCAGATCGTACATGGTGTCGAGCAGTGCCGCTTCGACAATTGAACGAAGACCACGGGCACCGGTTTTACGGATCATCGCTTTCTTGGCAATGGCATTCAGCGCTTCGTCGCGGAATTCCAGATCAACGCCTTCCAGATTGAACAGCGCCTGATACTGCTTGGTTAGCGCATTTTTCGGCTCTTTCAGGATCTGGATCAGCGCGTCTTCGCTCAGCTCATTCAGCGTTGCCACAACTGGCAGACGGCCAATGAATTCAGGGATCAGACCGAATTTGATCAGATCTTCCGGTTCAACCTGAGACAGCAGTTCGCCTTCGTTTGGTTTTTCGGACGTCGATTTCACCGTTGCGCCAAAACCAATGCCGGAGCCGGTTTCAACACGGTGGGAAATGACTTTATCCAGACCAGCAAACGCACCACCACAGATGAACAGGATCTTGGAGGTATCAACCTGGAGGAACTCCTGCTGCGGATGTTTACGGCCACCCTGTGGCGGAACGGCGGCAACCGTACCTTCGATCAGCTTCAGCAGTGCCTGCTGTACGCCTTCACCCGATACGTCACGGGTGATAGACGGGTTGTCTGATTTACGGGAGATCTTGTCGATCTCATCGATGTAAACAATCCCGCGCTGGGCTTTCTGCACGTCGTAATCGCACTTCTGCAGCAGTTTCTGGATGATGTTTTCGACGTCCTCACCCACATAACCGGCCTCGGTCAGGGTGGTGGCATCCGCCATTGTGAACGGAACGTCAAGCAGGCGCGCCAGGGTTTCAGCCAGCAGCGTTTTACCGGAACCGGTTGGGCCGATCAGCAGAATGTTACTTTTACCCAGTTCTACGCCATTGCTGGTGTCGCCGTTACGCAGACGTTTGTAGTGGTTATAGACCGCTACCGCCAGCACTTTCTTGGCCTGTTCCTGTCCGATGACGTAGTCGTCAAGGTGATGACGAATTTCATGCGGCGTTGGCAGCGCGCTGCGCTCACGGTGCGGTGCGACTTCTTTAATCTCTTCGCGAATGATGTCGTTACATAAATCGACACATTCGTCGCAGATATACACGGACGGCCCGGCAATCAGTTTACGCACTTCATGCTGGCTTTTGCCGCAAAAAGAGCAGTACAGCAGTTTGCCCGAACCATCTTTGCGTTTATCTGTCATGAGTCCAAACCTCTTTTTAAGTTCTTTGTGCCGCACATGACGACGCAAATGCCATTCTAAGACGCAAGCTGCAATAAGCAGCGTGCCGCCCTACCTTAGTATAGCGGCACACTCGCGTCGCGGGCATCAATTACGATGGGTCAACACGGAGTCGACTAAGCCGTACTCAACTGCCTCTGGAGCAGAGAGGAAGCGATCGCGCTCGGTATCGCGCTCGATCTGCTCGAGTGGTTGACCCGTATGCTGCGCCATAAGTTCATTCATGCGCGCTTTTACTTTCAGAATTTCGCGGGCGTGGATTTCGATATCCGTCGCCTGCCCCTGGTAACCGCCCAGCGGCTGGTGAATCATCACGCGGGAATTTGGCAAGCAGAAACGCTTACCTTTCGCCCCTGCTGTTAACAGGAACGCGCCCATCGATGCAGCCTGACCCATACAGATAGTGCTTACATCAGGCTTGATGAATTGCATGGTGTCATAAATAGACATTCCTGCTGTAATCACGCCACCCGGGGAGTTGATGTACAGGTAAATGTCTTTTTCCGGGTTTTCCGCTTCCAGAAACAGCATCTGCGCCACGATCAGGTTAGCCATGTGGTCTTCCACCTGGCCGGTCAGAAAGATAACGCGTTCCTTGAGCAGACGGGAATAGATATCAAAAGAACGCTCACCACGTGAGGTCTGTTCAATAACCATTGGCACCAGAGCCATATGGGGTGCAAAGTTATCTCGTTCGCCACTGTATGACATTTCCGTCTCCTGGATCAAAATTGAAAACACCTGCTGTACTGATTGTAACCTTACGGACGGATTATCAGCCAGTCTCATTCATCGTGATTACGTACTTATGGGGTTTACAGTGCCCTATTTCAAGCATAACAACCTTTTGTTGTTACGCTAACACCGAAAGGGCGTTTTAGCACTCTTCCTGGGCTATCGCTGTGATAAAAAAAACCCGCTGCCGCAAGGCAACGGGTTTTCTGTTCAAACTTTAAACCTTTGGGGCGAAATTACGCCTGCTGGTTCATCAGTTCGTTGAAAGAGGTCGCTTTTTCGGTCACTTTCGCTTTCGCCAGTACCGCTTCAACAGCCTGCTCTTCCAGGGCAACGTTGCGCATGTTGTCCATCAGCTCTTTGTTCTTACCGTAGAACTCAACAACTTCTGATGGATCTTCGTATGCAGAAGCCATCTCTTCGATCAGGCCTTTCACACGCTCTTCGTCAGCTTTCAGCTCGTGGGTACGAATCACTTCGCCCAGCAGCAGGCCAACAACAACGCGGCGTTTCGCTTGCTCTTCGAACAGCTCGCGTGGCAGTTCCATCGCTTGCTGCTGGTTGCCACCGAAACGCTGTGCAGCCTGACGGCGCAGAACGTCGATTTCGCTGTCGATCAGGGCAGCTGGAACGTCGATTTCGTTGGCTTTCACCAGACCTTCGATCGCCTGAGATTTCACACGGTTACGCACCGCGCCGTTCAGTTCGCGTTCCATGTTCTTACGCACTTCGGTACGCAGACCCGCTACGGAACCATCTTCCACGCCGAAACGCTTGATGAATTCTTCAGTCAGTTCTGGCAGTTCGCGCTCTTCAACTTTCTTCAGGTTGATAGCGAACTTCGCTGCTTTCCCTTTCAGGTTTTCAGCGTGGTACTCTTCCGGGAAGGTCACGTCGATGGTGAACTCTTCGCCAGCCTTGTGGCCTTTGATACCGTCTTCGAAGCCTGGGATCATACGACCCTGGCCCATAGCCAGTACGAAGTCAGACGCTTTGCCGCCTTCGAACTCTTCGCCGTCTACAGAACCGGTGAAGTCGATGGTGACACGGTCTTCAGCGTCAACAGCGCCTTCTTTCTCTTTCCAGTTCGCCTGCTGCTTGCGCAGGGTATCCAGCATGCCGTCAACGTCTTCGTCAGTCACGGAAACAACTGGTTTTTCAACTTCGATAGATTCCAGACCTTTCAGCTCAACTTCCGGGTACACTTCGAACTCTACGGAGTAGGTGAAGTCTTCGCCCAGTTTGTATTCGCCTGGAACGTAGTTCGGCGCGCCGGCCGGATTGATTTTTTCTTTGATGATCGCATCAATAAAGTTACGGCTCATCAGTTCACCCAGCACATCCTGACGCACGGAAGCGCCATAACGCTGAGCAACAACATTCATTGGTACTTTGCCCTTGCGGAAGCCGTCAATACGTACTTTTTTTGCTACGTTGACCAGCTCGCTTTTCACAGCAGTTTCGATGCTGTCAGCAGCGATAGTAATCGTTACACGGCGGCCAAGGCCTTGAGTGGTTTCAACTGAAACTTGCATCTTGTTACCTCAAAAAAATCACAGTGCTCGGTCAACTCTGAATCTGTCTGTTATACCGGGATGCTCTCTTAGTGCAGATTCACATTCCCTGTCGCCAGAATCATCCCGAAGACATTCAATAAGACGCGGCATTATAGCGGCATCACTTAGGTGAGTCGAGAACGGTTGGGGCATGTTGCTGCGGCTTTTTTCACACTTTAAGGCTATTTTTAGCCTTAAAATCGCACCATCCGCTCAAAACTCAGACAAAACAAAACGGCCCGGAGGCCGTTTTGAGGAAATCTGTAAGCAACATACTGGAAAAGCTCCAGCCGTTGCAAATCCGATTTATCAGGCGATAGTGCCTGCACCGCGACAGGGCGGTGATGCGAAAACCGTATCCTGCAAGCCTTCCCATTCCTTAATGGTGTAGGTATGCAGTGCCAGCGCATGCACGGTCGTGGAGAGCTCTTCCGTCAAGGTGCTGTAGATCAAGCGGTGTCGATTCAGGAAACGTTCTCCCGTGAAGCGATCGCTGACCAGAACCACTTTAAAGTGGCTTTCAGAACCTGCCGGCACGTTATGACGATAGCTTTCGTCGACGACTTCGAGGAACACAGGGTTGAACGCTGCCCTTAATTTATCTTCTATATGCTCACGTATCATCATGAAATTACTCCTCCGACAACGCCAGGATGTCACCCATCCCTTTAAATGTTAGCCGCTTTTACCGTTTCCATTACACCTTGACAACAAATATTTAGCTTTCGTCTGATTTTCTCATTCAAACGAATGAAGTTCACTGTGAGACTCATACGTTTTGTCATACACGGAATGGGAAAAACGGTGAACTGGTCAGTTTTCGGACAAGGCGATGAATTTACATGCGTTGACCACTTCCCCTCGCCGTTGGCAATGTTATGATGGCGACAATTTTTCTCTTTATATGCTTACGATTCGTTGAGAACCCGAAAATGTTAAAAAAACTCTTCTTTCCGTTGGTAGCCCTTTTTATGCTGGCAGGCTGTGCTACTCCGCCTACCACTATTGATGTCTCACCAAAAATCACCCTGCCTCAGCAGGACCCAAGCCTGATGGGCGTCACCGTGAGCATTAACGGTGCCGATCAGCGTCAGGATCAGGCGCTGGCAAAAGTGACCCGCGATAACCAGCAGGTTACCCTTACCGCGTCCCGCGACCTGCGCTTCCTGCTCCAGGAAGTGCTGGAGAAACAAATGACCGCTCGCGGCTACATGATTGGCCCAAGCGGCGCGGTCGATCTGCAGATCATCGTGAACAACCTGTACGCTGACGTGTCTCAGGGCAACGTGCGCTACAACATCGCGACCAAAGCGGATATCGCCATCATTGCCACCGCGAAGAATGGCAACAAGATGACCAAAAACTACCGCGCCAGCTACTCTGTTGAAGGTGCGTTCCAGGCCTCCAACCAGAACATTGCTAACGCCGTCAATAGCGTGCTGACCGACACCATCGCCGATATGGCGCAGGACACCAGCATTCACGATTTCATCAAGCAGAACGCGCGTTAATCCCGCTCGCTGACCCGGTGTATCACCGGGTCAGTTTTATAAGAACATGTCCAGCCATTACTTACGCATTTTTCAGCAACCGAAATCAGCTATCCTGCTGATCCTCGGCTTCGCCTCGGGTTTACCCCTCGCACTCACTTCCGGCACGCTTCAGGCATGGATGACGGTTGAGAACATCGATCTTAAAACGATTGGTTTCTTCTCGCTTGTGGGCCAGGCCTATGTCTTTAAGTTCCTGTGGTCTCCGGTCATGGATCGCTATACGCCGCCTTTTCTCGGGCGTCGACGCGGCTGGTTAGTGATGACGCAGATCCTGCTGCTGCTGGCCATTGCGGCGATGGGTTTTCTTGAACCTACCACGCAGCTTCGCTGGATGGCGGCACTTGCGGTAGTGATTGCCTTCTGTTCCGCCTCTCAGGATATCGTGTTCGACGCCTGGAAGACGGACGTGTTACCTGCGGAAGAGCGCGGCGCCGGTGCGGCAATCAGCGTGCTGGGCTATCGCCTCGGGATGCTGGTTTCCGGCGGGCTGGCGCTGTGGCTCGCCGACCGTTACCTCGGCTGGCAGGGCATGTACTGGCTGATGGCCGCCCTGCTGATCCCCTGCATTATCGCGACGCTGTTCGCGCCCGAACCGAGTGACGTCATCCCGGTTCCCCGCTCGCTGGAGCAGGCCGTCGCCGAACCGCTTCGTGACTTCTTTGGCCGCAACAACGCCTGGCTGATCCTGTTACTTATCGTCCTTTATAAGCTGGGCGATGCCTTTGCCATGAGTCTGACCACCACCTTCCTGATCCGGGGCGTCGGTTTTGACGCCGGCGAAGTCGGCGTGGTGAATAAAACGCTGGGGCTGTTTGCGACCATCGTCGGCGCACTTTATGGCGGCGTGCTGATGCAGCGCCTGACGCTGTTTCGCGCGCTGCTGATTTTCGGCATCCTTCAGGGCGCCTCTAACGCAGGCTACTGGCTGCTGTCGATTACCGACAAACATACAATCAGCATGGCCGCAGCGGTGTTCTTCGAAAACCTCTGCGGCGGTATGGGCACCGCGGCGTTTGTCGCCCTGCTGATGACCCTGTGCAACAAGTCGTTTTCCGCCACCCAGTTCGCGCTGCTCTCGGCGCTCTCCGCCGTTGGCCGGGTGTACGTTGGCCCGATTGCCGGCTGGTTCGTGGAAGCCCACGGCTGGCCAACATTTTATCTCTTCTCGGTCGTGGCTGCCGTGCCGGGAATTTTATTGCTGCTGGTCTGCCGTCAGACGCTGGAATATACCCAGCGAACAGAACACTTTATGCCGCGCACCGAATATCACCGCGCCTACCGTTTTGCGTTACGTCTGTTAATGGTGGGCTGCGCTGCTCTCGCACTCTGGCTGGTGGTGCTCATTATTAATGCCAGCACGTCACTGGCACTCCCCTTCGAAGCCCTTCTGCTGGACGCAGGCGCCCTGCTGGCTATCGCCGGGATCCTGACCGGGGGTCTGCTCGATTTCATGGCGTTGCGTAAAACGCAAGTGACCTGAAGAAAAATGCGAAAGGTTATTTCCCGTTGTAATCACTAAGCGAAATTATAACGGCGAAATAGCCACCAACCGCTAAAAAAAATATTTGTTGTTTTGTGCGGGATAGGATTTGGAAATTATTGGCTCCCATTCCAAAACGCTATTTTTCATTAAACGATTCAGCATGAGAAAGTTTGATTTTTCGTTTTTTAGATGTCTTTTTATTGATAATTAATTGTTAATTTTTTGTTTATTTTCAACAATGGTTATACCAATTGTCCCTTTTAGGGTATGCTTGGGGGTCCTTTCGTTATAAAGCCCACGCCATGCGGCTTCAGTCATAAAAACCGACATAATTTGCAACACTTGTGACACGTGCGGCAGAACCCGGTAACACCTTCCTGACACAGGCCTAATGATGTTTACAGTAATGTAACCTTCCCGTAAAATGCCCGCACACTTTAAACGCCACCAGACTCCGTGGAATTGAGGTCGTTAAATGAGACTCGGGAAATACAATAAAAGTTTGGGATGGTTGTCATTATTCGCGGGCACTGTATTACTCAGTGGCTGCGATTCTGCACTACTAGACCCCAAAGGACAGATTGGACTGGAACAACGTTCACTGATTTTGACGGCATTTGGCCTGATGATGATTGTGGTTATTCCTGCCATTTTGATGGCTGTTGGTTTCGCCTGGAAGTATCGTGCGAGCAATAAAGATGCGAAGTATAGCCCTAACTGGTCACACTCCAATAAAGTGGAAGCTGTGGTCTGGACGGTACCTATTCTGATCATCCTGTTCCTTGCCGTACTGACCTGGAAAACCACTCACGCACTTGAGCCAAGCAAACCGCTGGTTCACGATGAGAAACCTATTACCATTGAAGTGGTCTCCATGGACTGGAAATGGTTCTTCATCTATCCAGAGCAGGGTATTGCTACCGTGAATGAAATCGCCTTCCCGGCGAACACTCCGGTTCAGTTCAAAGTGACCTCCAACTCCGTAATGAACTCCTTCTTCATCCCACGTCTGGGTAGCCAGATTTACGCGATGGCCGGAATGCAGACTAACCTGCATCTTATCGCGAATGAAGCAGGCACCTATGATGGTATCTCCGCCAGCTATAGCGGCCCGGGCTTCTCAGGTATGAAGTTCAAAGCTATTGCGACGCCGGACCGTGCCGCTTTCGACCAGTGGGTTGAAAAAGCGAAGCAGTCTCCAAACACCATGTCTGACATGGCGGCGTTCGATAAAGTGGCTGCACCTAGCGAATACAACAAGGTGGAGTACTTCTCTAACGTGAAACCCGATTTGTTCAAAGAGGTTATTGGCAAATTTATGGATCACGGTAAGAGCATGGACATGACCCAGCCTGAAGGCGAGCACAGCGCGCATGAAGGTATGGAAGGCATGGACATGAGCCACGCGGAAACCGCTCACTAAGGGGCCGAGGAAGAAAATGTTCGGAAAATTGACACTGGATGCAGTGCCGTATCACGAACCGATTATCGTGATTACGGTGGCTGCAATTATCATTGGTGGCGCGGCCTTACTGGCCCTGATCACTTACTTCGGTAAGTGGAGCTACCTGTGGAACGAGTGGCTGACTTCGGTTGACCACAAAAAACTCGGTATCATGTACTGCATCGTCGGTATCGTCATGTTAATTCGTGGCTTTGCGGATGCGATCATGATGCGTAGCCAGCAGGCACTCGCTTCTGCGGGTGAAGCCGGCTTCCTGCCGCCGCACCACTACGATCAGATCTTTACCGCCCACGGCGTTATCATGATCTTCTTCGTGGCGATGCCGCTGGTTATCGGTCTGATGAACGTTGTCGTTCCGCTGCAAATCGGCGCGCGCGACGTGGCGTTCCCGTTCCTGAACAACCTGAGCTTCTGGTTCACGGTTGTCGGCGTTATCCTGGTTAACCTGTCACTGGGTGTGGGCGAATTCGCGCAGACCGGCTGGCTGGCTTACCCGCCGCTGTCAGGAATTGAGTACAGTCCGGGCGTTGGCGTCGACTACTGGATTTGGGCGCTTCAGCTCTCCGGTGTCGGTACTACCCTGACCGGTATCAACTTCTTCGTGACCATTATCAAGATGCGTGCCCCTGGCATGACCATGTTCAAGATGCCGGTATTTACCTGGGCATCTCTGTGCGCCAACATCCTGATTATTGCCTCCTTCCCAATTCTGACCGTCACCGTCGCGCTGCTGACCCTGGACCGCTACCTGGGCACCCATTTCTTCACGAATGATATGGGTGGCAACATGATGATGTACATCAACCTGATTTGGGCCTGGGGTCACCCGGAAGTGTACATTCTGGTTCTGCCTGTGTTCGGTGTGTTCTCCGAAATCGCGGCAACCTTCTCGCGTAAACGTCTGTTTGGTTACACCTCTCTGGTGTGGGCAACCGTGTGTATTACCGTTCTGTCGTTCATCGTTTGGCTGCACCACTTCTTCACCATGGGTGCGGGCGCGAACGTAAACGCCTTCTTCGGTATCACCACTATGATTATCGCCATCCCTACCGGGGTGAAGATCTTCAACTGGCTGTTCACCATGTACCAGGGCCGTATCGTGTTCCACTCAGCGATGCTGTGGACCATCGGCTTCATCGTAACCTTCTCCGTAGGTGGGATGACCGGCGTACTGCTGGCGGTACCAGGTGCTGACTTCGTTCTGCACAACAGTCTGTTCCTGATTGCGCACTTCCATAACGTTATCATCGGTGGCGTGGTCTTCGGCTGCTTCGCTGGCGTAACCTACTGGTGGCCAAAAGCGTTCGGCTTCACGCTGAACGAAAAATGGGGTAAACGCGCGTTCTGGTTCTGGATCATCGGCTTCTTCGTCGCATTTATGCCGCTGTACGTGCTGGGCTTCATGGGTATGACCCGTCGTCTGAGCCAGCAGATCGATCCGCAGTTCCACCCAATGCTGATGGTTGCAGCGGGCGGCGCCGTGCTGATTGCCTGTGGTATCGCGTCTCAGCTGATTCAGTTCTACGTGTCTATTCGCGACCGCGACCAGAACCGTGACCTGACCGGTGATCCATGGGGTGGCCGTACGCTGGAGTGGGCAACCTCTTCTCCACCTCCTTTCTATAACTTTGCCATCGTGCCGCAGGTTCATGAACGCGACGCATTCTGGGAAATGAAAGAAAAAGGTGAAGCGTACAAGCAACCAGCTCATTACGAAGAGATCCACATGCCGAAAAACAGCGGTGCGGGCATTGTGATTGCCGCTTTCGCAACGGTATTTGGTTTCGCAATGATCTGGCACATCTGGTGGATGGCGATTGTTGGCTTCGCCGGCATCGTAATCAGCTGGATTGTGAAGAGCTTTGACGAGGACGTGGACTACTACGTACCAGTCCGTGAAGTTGAGAAGCTGGAAAATCAGCATTTCGACGAGATTTCTAAAGCGGGGCTGAAAAATGGCAACTGATACTCTGGCGCACTCAACTGCCCACGCGCATGAGCATGCGCACCACGATACAGGACCGACCAAAGTCTTCGGTTTCTGGATCTACCTGATGAGCGACTGCATTCTGTTCTGCTGTCTGTTCGCGACCTATGCCGTTCTGGTGAACGGCACGGCGGGCGGCCCGGCTGGCAAGGACATCTTTGAACTGCCGTTCGTTCTGGTTGAAACCGCACTGCTGTTATTCAGCTCCATCACCTACGGCATGGCGGCTATCGCCATGTACAAAAACAACAAGAGCCAGGTTGTTTCCTGGCTGGCGTTGACCTGGCTGTTTGGTGCTGGATTTATCGGGATGGAAATCTATGAATTCCATCACCTGATTCTGGAAGGTTTCGGTCCGGATCGCAGTGGCTTCCTGTCAGCGTTCTTCGCGCTGGTGGGTACCCACGGTCTGCACGTTACCTCTGGTCTGATCTGGATGGCGGTACTGATGTTCCAGGTATCCCGTCGCGGCCTGACCAGCACTAACCGTACCCGTATCATGTGCCTGAGCCTGTTCTGGCACTTCCTGGACGTGGTGTGGATCTGTGTGTTCTCTGTTGTATATCTGATGGGGGCGATGTAATGAGTCATTCAAACGATCATGGCGCTTCCCACGGTAGCGTAAAAACCTACATGACAGGTTTCATCCTGTCGATCATCCTGACGGTGATCCCGTTCTGGATGGTGATGAGCGGTTCTGCGTCTAAGCCGGTTATTCTGGGTGCAATCCTGGTAACTGCGGTGATTCAGATTCTGGTGCATCTGGTTTGCTTCCTGCACATGAACACCAAGTCCGATGAAGGCTGGAATATGACCGCCTTTATCTTTACCGTGATTATCATCGCTATCCTGGTAGTCGGTTCCATCTGGATTATGTGGAACCTCAACTACAACATGATGGTTCACTAAGAGCGGCGAGTATGTTTAAGCAATACCTGCAAGTAACGAAACCAGGCATCATCTTTGGCAACCTGATCTCCGTGATCGGAGGGTTCCTGTTGGCCTCTAAGGGCAGCATTGATTACACCCTCTTTATCTACACGCTGGTCGGTGTGTCACTGGTTGTTGCGTCCGGTTGTGTATTTAACAACTACATCGACATGGATATCGACAAGAAGATGGAAAGGACCAAAAATCGGGTGCTGGTGAAAGGCCTGATCGCCCCTTCCGTCTCGCTGGTGTACGCCACCTTGCTGGGTATTGCTGGCTTTATGCTGCTGTGGTTTGGTGCTAACCCGCTGGCCTGCTGGCTGGGGGTGATGGGGTTCGTAGTGTATGTGGGCGTCTATAGCCTGTATATGAAACGCCACTCCGTCTACGGCACGCTGATTGGTTCTCTCTCCGGCGCTGCGCCGCCGGTGATTGGCTACTGCGCGGTCACGAACGAGTTCGACAGCGGTGCGCTGATCCTGCTGGCTATCTTTAGCCTGTGGCAGATGCCGCACTCCTATGCCATCGCGATTTTCCGCTTTAAGGATTATCAGGCAGCGAACATCCCGGTTCTGCCGGTCGTGAAAGGCATTTCCGTTGCAAAGAACCACATCACGCTGTACATCATCGCCTTTGCCGTGGCAACGCTGATGCTTTCTCTGGGTGGTTACGCCGGATACAAATATCTGGCGGTAGCGGCTGCGGTGAGCGTCTGGTGGCTCGGTATGGCGCTGCGCGGTTACAAAGTGGAAGATGACAAAGTCTGGGCGCGCAAACTGTTTGTGTTCTCGATTGTGGCCATCACCTCGCTGTCCGTGATGATGTCCGTGGACTTCATGGTGCCAGATTCACACAACCTGCTGACTTACGTCTGGTAAGCCACAACAGGTGAATAAAGGGGTGCTTCGGCACCCTTTTTTATTCACCGAATTTATTAATAACGCATGTAATATTTGTTAAATAACCCTTTATTTACCCCGCCCCTTCCCCGCACTACACTATGGCCTGCTTTTGAACTGAGGTGGTAATGAACGATTATAAAATGACGCCAGGCGAGCTACGCGCGACCTGGGGCTTAGGGACTGTCTTCTCGCTACGGATGCTTGGCATGTTTATGGTCCTGCCTGTTCTGACCACGTACGGTATGGCGCTGCAGGGAGCCAGCGAGGCGCTGATTGGGCTCGCGATCGGCATCTACGGTCTGGCGCAGGCGGTGTTCCAGATCCCGTTTGGCCTGCTCTCTGACCGGGTGGGTCGAAAGCCGCTGATCGTCGGCGGACTGCTGGTCTTTGTGCTCGGAAGCGTTATTGCCGCCCTCTCCCACTCCATCTGGGGGATTATTCTCGGCCGCGCCCTGCAGGGTTCCGGCGCGATTGCCGCCGCGGTGATGGCGCTGCTGTCAGACTTAACCCGCGAGCAGAACCGCACCAAAGCGATGGCGTTCATCGGCGTGAGCTTTGGCGTGACCTTTGCGATTGCGATGGTGCTGGGCCCCATCATTACCCACACATTGGGTCTGCACGCCCTGTTCTGGATGATTGCCGTGCTGGCGACTATCGGTATTGCCCTAACCCTGTGGGTCGTGCCAGACAGTAAGAACCACGTTCTGAACCGTGAATCGGGGATGGTAAAAGGCTGCTTCAGCAAAGTGATTGTCGAGCCGCGCCTGCTGAAGCTGAATTTTGGCATTATGTGTCTGCACATCCTGCTGATGTCGACCTTTGTCGCCCTGCCCGGCCAGCTTGCCGCAGCGGGTTTCCCGGCGGCTGAGCACTGGAAAATCTATCTGGTCACGATGCTGATTTCGTTTGTCTCCGTCGTGCCGTTCATCATCTACGCCGAAGTGAAGCGCAAAATGAAGCGCGTCTTCGTGGGCTGCGTGGCGGTACTGCTGATTGCCGAAATTGTGCTCTGGGGTGCCGGCCCGCACTTCTGGGAACTGATTGCCGGCGTACAGCTGTTCTTCCTGGCCTTTAACCTGATGGAAGCACTGCTCCCGTCGCTGATCAGCAAAGAGTCCCCCGCCGGGTATAAAGGTACGGCGATGGGCATCTACTCCACCAGCCAGTTTCTCGGCGTGGCGATCGGCGGCTCGCTCGGCGGCTGGGTGGACGGCCTGTTTGATTCACAAACCGTGTTTCTCGCCGGCGCGCTATTGGCGACAGTCTGGCTGCTGATCGCCAGCACCATGAAAGAGCCGCGCTACGTGAGCAGCCTGCGCGTAGAAATTCCGGATGATGTGGAGATTAGCGATGCGCTGAAACAGCGTCTGGAAGCCAAAGAGGGCGTGACGGACGTGCTCATTGTCGCGGAAGAGCGCAGCGCTTACGTCAAAATAGACAGTAAAATGACCAACCGCTTCGAAGTCGAGCAGGCGCTCAAAGCGTGAAAAAAAGCCCGGTTAAACCGGGCTTTTTATATTAATCGCGGAAGTTTTTAAACTGGAACGGTTGTCCCAGATCGCCGCCGCGGATCAGCGCCATCACGCCCTGCAGGTCGTCACGGGATTTACCCGTCACGCGAATCTCTTCGCCCTGGATCTGCGCCTGCACCTTCAGCTTGCTGTCTTTAATGAGCTTAACGATCTTCTTCTGCACCGCACTCTCGATGCCCTGCTTCAGCTTGGCTTCAACGAACCAGGTTTTGCCGCTGTGGACAAACTCTTCCGGCACATCCAGAGACGTCCCTTCGATGCCGCGCTTTAACAGCTTGGCGCGCAAGATATCGAGCAGCTGATTCACCTGGAAATCTGACTCGCTCAGCACCTTAATGGTTTTATTGGCATCGTTCAGCTCAAACGTTGCCTCAACGCCACGAAAATCGAAACGTGACTCAACTTCACGGCTTGCGTTGTCCACGCCGTTGCGAACTTCCTGGATATCAACTTCGGAAACAATATCGAAAGATGGCATCTTTTCTTCTCCCTTCATTTTTGTTGCGTTGCATAATACCCGCAACAAGGCATAACTCAAAAGCATAGTCGACGGCGCTATACTTAGGCCGTAACACCTGGCGCAGTTGCAGGTGAGGAGGAACAATGAAAATTACGGTGCTCGGATGCGGAGCGCTAGGTCAGCTGTGGCTGACCGCGCTGTGCAAGCACGGACATGAGGTTCAGGGCTGGCTGCGCGTGCCCCAGCCCTATTGCAGTGTAAACCTGATTGGTGAAGACGGAAGCATCTTTAACGAATCCCTCACCGCGAACGATCCTGATTTCCTGGCGCAAAGCGACCTTTTACTGGTGACGCTCAAAGCGTGGCAGGTCTCAGACGCGGTAAAGACACTGGCCGCGCAGCTCCCCCACACTTCGCCCATACTGCTGCTGCATAACGGCATGGGGACCCTTGATGAGCTGAAAAGCGTCCCGCAGCCCCTGCTGATGGCGACCACCACGCACGCTGCACGTCGTGACGGCAACATCATCGTGCATGTCGCCAGCGGCGTAACGCATATCGGCCCGGCCAGAACGCAGGATGGCGACTACAGTTACCTGGCTGATGTGCTGCAAAAGGTGCTGCCGGACGTGGCCTGGCACAACAACATCCGCCCTCAGCTGTGGCGTAAGCTTGCGGTAAATTGCGTGATCAATCCGCTGACGGCGCTGTGGGACTGCCCGAACGGGGAGCTGAAAAATCATCCGCAGGACGTTGCGATGTTGTGTGCGGAAGTCGCGGCAGTCGTTGAGCGGGAAGGCCTGCATACCTCGGCAGACGATTTGCGCTGCTATGTCGAGCAGGTCATTGAGAGTACAGCAGAAAACATCTCCTCGATGTTGCAGGATGTTCGGGCATTACGCCACACGGAGATCGACTACATCACTGGCTATCTGCTTAAACGCGCCCGCGCGCACGGCATCGCCGTACCGGAAAACGCCCGTCTGTATGACCTGGTTAAACGTAAGGAGAGTGAATATGAGCGCGTCAGCCCTGATCTGTCTCGCCCCTGGTAGCGAAGAGATGGAAGCGGTCACCACCATTGATTTGATGGTGCGCGGCGGCATTAAGGTCACCACCGCCAGCGTCGCCAGCGATGGCAATCTGGAAATCACCTGTTCACGCGGGGTGAAAATCCTCGCGGATGCCCCCCTTGTTCAGGTGGCTGATGGAGATTACGACATCATCGTGCTGCCCGGCGGCTTAAAAGGCGCGGAATGTTTTCGCGACAGCCCGCTGCTGGTCGAGACCGTGCGTCAGTTTCATGTATCCGGCCGCATCGTCGCGGCAATCTGTGCCGCCGCCGGAACGGTTCTGATTCCGCACGATATCTTCCCCATCGGCAACATGACCGGTTTCCCGGGGCTTAAGGATACAATCCCGGAAGAGCATTGGGTGGATAAACGCGTCGTCTGGGACCCGCGCGTCAACCTGCTAACCAGCCAGGGGCCCGGCACCGCAATTGATTTTGGCTTAAAGATTATTGACCTGCTGGTCGGACGCGAGAAAGCGTATGAAGTGGCGTCATCGCTGGTGATGCCGGCGGGGATTTATAATTACTATGAAGAGTAGTGCATAAAAAAAGCCGGGTGGCGGCTACGCCTTACCCGGCCTACAAATGCACGGTACCGTAGGCCCGGTAAGCGAAGCGCCACCGGGCAATGAACTACGGGCGATACACTTTCACATTCGCAAAGCCCTGCTCGCGCAGGTACAGCGCCTGCAGGCGGCTCATCACCCCGCGCTCACACCACAGCAGGTACGTTTTGCTCTGGTCGAGATCGCCAAATTTCGTGCTCAGCTTATAGAACGGCAGGGAAACCACGTCGACGCCTTCAACCTTCAGCGGCTTATCATCCTGCTCGTCAATGGAGCGGATATCCAGAATCGCATCGTTAGCGCCAAAACCGCTGACGGTTTCAACTTCAACGACTTCCTGCTCGGTCTGCTGGGCAATTTCGCGGATATCAATGTTGGAGGCTTCCTCCACCACTTTGTCCAGAATGGCAAAATCGAAGTTCTCTTCTTCCGCTTCGATCTTCGCCTTCACCGCTTTCACCGTTGGGCTTTTTGAGATCACGCCGCAGTATTCCGGCATGGTGCGGGCAAAATCTTCGGTGCCGATTTCACGCGCCAGATCGATGATGTGCTCTTTGTCGTGGGAGATCAGCGGACGCAGGATCAGCGTATCAGACACGTTGTCGATCAGACGCAGGTTGGTCAGCGTCTGGCTGGAGACCTGGCCCAGCGCTTCGCCGGTGACCAGCGCCTGCACGCCGTAGCGTTCAGCCACTTTGGACGCCGCGCGCACCATCATGCGCTTCAGCACCACGCCCATCTGGCCGTCATCCACTTTTTCGAGGATTTCGCCAACCACGGGTTCGAAGTTGATCGCCACGAAACGCACGCGGTGGGAACTGCCGAAGCGGTTCCACAGGTAATGCGCGACCTGACGAACGCCGATTTCGTGCGCCGCGCCGCCCAGGTTGAAGAAGCAGTAGTGCACACGGCAGCCGCGACGCATCAGCATATAGCTGGAGACGCCGGAGTCGAAGCCGCCGGAGATCAGGGACAATACGTCTTCCTGGGTGCCAATCGGGAAGCCGCCGATACCTTCATAGCGCCCTTTCACCAGCAGCAGGCGATCGTTCTCGATCTCCAGGTTCACGGTCACGTCCGGGTTGGTCAGACGTACGCGCGCCGTTTCAACGTGCTGATTCAGACCGCCGCCGACGTAACGCTCCACTTCAATGGAGCTGAACTCATGCTTGCCGCGACGCTTCACGCGCACGCAGAAGGTTTTGCCTTCGATCTGGTCGCGGTACTGGACCAGCGCTTTCTCGAAGATGTCGTGCATATCGCTGAACGGAACATCTTCCACTTCCAGGATATGGTGGATCCCCGGAATACGGGTCAGCGCGTCGCGAATATCAAGACGTTTGTTTTCGTCTTTGGCGCGCACTTCAACGTGGTCCCAGTGGCGCACCACGGCGAGGGTTTCGTCGTAGTGCTTTAATACGTTACGAATGTTCCCGGTGAGAATTTTAATAAAGCGCAAACGCACAGATTGGCTTTTGATGGTGATTTCAGGGAACAATTTAATGATAAACTTCATGGCGGCAATGTTTCTTAGGCAAGCGTATTAAGGCTTGTAATGGAAAAGAGTACAGCAGCCCACACCCGTGGCTGCATCCAGGCGCGCAAGTATACCACCATCGCGCCGCTCCTGTGCACATTGCGCGTTATTTGATAATTGCCCTGAGTCCGTTACCATGTCGGGGCTGAGAATATAAGAGTCAATTCACTATGCCGAAGAAGAACGATGCACCGGCCAGTTTCGAAACTGCGCTGAGTGAACTGGAGCAAATCGTTACCCGTCTTGAGAGCGGCGATCTCCCGCTGGAAGAGGCGCTCAACGAATTCGAGCGTGGCGTACAGCTGGCGCGCCAGGGGCAGGTCAAACTGCAGCAGGCCGAGCAGCGCGTGCAAATCCTGCTTTCCGACAGCGAAGACGCGAAAACTACGCCTTTCACACCGGACGCCGAGTAAATGGATTTTGCCAATGAGCTTCAGGCGCGTGTCGTACGCGCCAACGACGCCCTGCGCCGTTTTATTGCGCCACAGCCTTTTCAGAACACTCCACTGGTTGAAGCCATGCACTATGGCGCACTCTTGGGTGGAAAGCGCCTGCGCCCGTTCCTGGTGTACGCCACAGGCAATATGTTTGGTATCAGCGATAACACGCTGGACGCCCCGGCAGCCGCCGTGGAGTGCATCCATGCCTACTCGCTGATCCACGACGATCTCCCTGCCATGGACGACGACGATTTGCGTCGGGGTCAACCCACCTGCCATATCAAGTTTGGCGAGGCGAATGCCATTCTGGCGGGGGATGCCCTGCAAACGCTGGCGTTCTCGATTCTGAGCGATGCGCCGATGGCGGAAGTGGCTGACCGCGACCGCCTGGCGATGATCTCCGAGCTGGCAATGGCCAGCGGCGTGGCCGGCATGTGCGGCGGACAGGCGCTGGATCTTGAAGCGGAAGGACGTCAGGTTAATCTGGAACAGCTGGAGCGTATTCATCGCCATAAAACAGGGGCCTTGATTCGTTCCGCCGTTCGCCTGGGCGCGCTGAGCGCGGGTGAACAAGGGCGCAAAGCCCTGCCGATTCTGGACAGATACGCAGAAAGTATCGGTCTGGCATTCCAGGTTCAGGATGACATTCTGGATGTGGTGGGCGATACTGCAACATTGGGAAAACGTCAGGGTGCGGACCAGCAGCTTGGCAAAAGTACCTACCCCGCCCTGCTGGGCCTCGAGCAAGCCCAACGTAAAGCCCGGGATCTGATTGACGATGCCCGCCAGTCGCTAAATGAACTGGCCGCGCAATCGCTGGATACCTCGGCACTGGAAGCGCTAGCGGACTATATAATCCAGCGTGATAAATAAACTATATATCTCGATGAGCCTTTGATGAGTTTTGATATTGCCAAATACCCGACACTGGCGTTAGTTGACTCCACCCAGGAGTTACGTCTGTTGCCGAAAGAGAGCCTGCCGAAGCTGTGCGACGAGCTGCGTCGCTACCTGCTCGACAGCGTTAGCCGCTCCAGCGGCCATTTCGCCTCCGGGCTTGGCACGGTTGAGCTGACCGTGGCGCTGCATTACGTCTATAACACGCCGTTCGATCAGCTCATCTGGGACGTGGGCCACCAGGCTTATCCGCACAAAATTCTGACCGGACGTCGCGATAAAATTGGCACCATTCGTCAGAAAGGCGGCCTGCACCCGTTCCCGTGGCGCGGTGAGAGCGAGTATGACGTACTGAGCGTCGGCCACTCCTCAACGTCCATTTCCGCGGGCATCGGTATTGCCGTTGCCGCAGAAAAAGAGAACAAGCAGCGCCGCACCGTCTGCGTGATTGGCGACGGTGCCATCACCGCCGGGATGGCCTTCGAAGCCATGAACCATGCGGGCGATATCAAGCCGGACATGCTGGTTATCCTTAACGATAACGAAATGTCGATCTCCGAGAACGTCGGCGCGCTGAACAACCATCTGGCCCAGCTGCTCTCCGGCAAGCTTTACTCCTCGCTGCGTGAAGGCGGCAAGAAAGTCTTCTCCGGCGTACCGCCAATTAAAGAGCTGCTCAAGCGCACCGAAGAACACATTAAAGGCATGGTCGTGCCGGGCACCCTGTTTGAAGAGCTGGGCTTTAACTATATTGGACCGGTTGACGGCCATGACGTGCTGGGTCTGGTGACCACGCTCAAGAACATGCGCGACCTGAAAGGCCCGCAGTTCCTGCACATCATGACCAAAAAAGGGCGTGGCTACGAACCGGCGGAAAAAGATCCGATCACCTTCCACGCGGTACCGAAATTTGACCCGTCGAGCGGCTGTCTGCCAAAAAGCAGCGGCGGCATGCCGAGCTATTCAAAAATCTTCGGCGACTGGCTGTGCGAAACCGCAGCGAAAGACAACAAGCTGATGGCGATCACCCCGGCCATGCGTGAAGGCTCCGGCATGGTGGAGTTCTCCAGAAAATACCCTGACCAGTATTTTGACGTGGCCATTGCCGAGCAGCATGCGGTGACGTTTGCAGCGGGCCTGGCGATTGGCGGCTACAAGCCGGTTGTCGCTATCTACTCCACCTTCCTGCAACGCGCCTACGATCAGGTGATCCACGACGTGGCGATTCAGAAGCTGCCAGTACTGTTTGCTATCGATCGTGCGGGCATCGTCGGTGCCGACGGCCAGACGCACCAGGGCGCGTTTGACCTGTCGTTCCTGCGCTGTATTCCGGATATGGTTGTCATGACGCCAAGCGACGAGAACGAATGTCGTCAGATGTTGTTTACCGGCTACCACTATCAGGATGGTCCAAGCGCCGTTCGCTACCCGCGCGGCAATGCGGTAGGCGTTGAGCTCCAGCCGCTGGAAAAACTGCCGATCGGTAAAGGTCAGGTGAAGCGTCGCGGTGAAAAAGTGGCGATCCTGAACTTCGGCACGCTGATGCCAGAGGCGGCGAAAGCGGCTGAAGCGCTGAATGCGACCCTGGTGGACATGCGTTTTGTGAAGCCGCTCGACGACTCTCTGATCCTGAGTATGGCTGAGACGCATGACGTGCTGGTCACGCTGGAAGAAAACGCCATCATGGGCGGCGCGGGCAGCGGCGTGAACGAGGTGCTGATGGCAAATCGTAAAGCCGTGCCGGTGCTGAACCTCGGCCTGCCGGATCATTTCATTCCTCAGGGTACCCAGGATGAAGCCCGTGCGGCTATTGGCCTGGACGCCGCCGGGATCGAAGCCAAAATCCGCGCCTGGCTGGACTGACCCCTTCCCCCCTTTTCCGCTCCTGCTATGCTTAAACCTGGTGTTTAAACAGCAGGAGCGGAACCGTGCAATACACAACATTAGGAAAAACGGGCCTTAAGGTTTCCCGACTTTGTCTGGGCTGCATGACCTTTGGCGAACCCGATCGGGGTAATCACGCCTGGACGCTGCCGGAAGAGAGCAGCCGTCCGATTATCAAACGCGCCATCGAGGGCGGCATTAACTTCTTTGACACCGCCAACAGCTACTCCGACGGCAGCAGCGAGGAGATTGTCGGTCGCGCCCTGCGCGATTTTGCCCGTCGTGATGACATCGTCGTCGCCACCAAGGTCTACTATCCGGTGGGCGACCTGGCTGAGGGCCTTTCTCGCGCGCAGATCCTGCGCTCCATTGATGACAGCCTCAGACGCCTGAACATGGATTACGTCGACCTGCTGCAAATTCACCGCTGGGATTACAACACGCCAGTCGAGGAGACGCTTGAAGCGCTGAACGACGTGGTCAAAGCCGGTAAAGCACGCTACATCGGCGCATCGTCTATGCACGCGTCGCAGTTTGCCCAGGCGCTGGATCTCCAGGCGCAGCATGGCTGGGCGCGCTTTGTCACCATGCAGGATCACTACAATCTGATCTATCGTGAAGAAGAGCGCGAGATGCTGCCGCTGTGCCATCAGGAGGGCGTGGCGGTGATTCCGTGGAGCCCGCTGGCGCGCGGCCGCCTGACCCGCCCGTGGGGTGAAACCACGGCTCGCCTGGTATCGGATGAAGTGGGGAAAAATCTCTATGGCGGTACAGAAGCCAGCGATGCGCTAATTGCCGAACGCTTAGCCGGAATTGCCGACGATACCGGGGCAACCCGCGCCCAGGTAGCGCTGGCCTGGCTGCTGGGCAAGCGCGGGGTCGCGTCGCCGATTATTGGAACGTCGCGGGAAGAACAGCTGGATGAGTTGCTGAATGCGGTGGATATCACGCTAACGCCGGAGCAGATTGCCGAGCTGGAGACGCCGTATCAGCAGCATCCGGTGGTAGGATTTAAATAAGCCCATCTTTTGTAGGCCGGGTAAGGCAGAGCCGCCACCCGGCAATACAGAGCGCACAAACTTACGCGAAGTGATCGTACCCTTTCCAGTCCAGCGTAACGGGCGCACCGTCTTTCACAAACTTCAGCCCTTCACTCTCCGGCATGATCTGACCGATGCAGGTAAATTTCGCGCCGAGATGCGCTAACGCCACGTCCAGCGTTCCACGGTTGAGCTCAGGCACCGTGAAGCACAGCTCGTAGTCTTCACCCCCGGACAGCGCCCAGCGCAGCGCCTGCTCAGGCTCCACATGGCGAAGCAGTTGCTCAGACAGCGGGAAGAGATCCAGGTCAACGCGCGCACCCACGCCGCTGGCCTTCAGGATATGCCCGAGATCGGAGATCAGCCCGTCAGAGAGATCGATAGCCGAGCTTGCCCGCTCGCGCAGCGCCTGGCCGTGCAGAATACGCGGCGTTGGCCGCAGATGGCGTTTCACCAGATACGCCGCATCGTCAGCCTCTTCAACCGTTAAACGGCTCTGAAGGATCGCCAGCCCTGCCGCGCTGTCTCCCGGCGTACCGGTCACGTAGATCCAGTCGCCTGGTTTTGCACCCGAGCGCTTCAGCGCGCGGCCGAGCGGCACATAGCCGTGGATCGCCAGCGTCATCGACAGCGGCCCGGCGGTGGTATCACCGCCAATCAGCTGCATATCGTAGTAGTTGAGCTGCTCAAACAGCGCATCGCTGAAGGCTTCCAGCCAGGCTTCATTCACCTCTGGCAGGGTCAGGGCCAGCGTCAGCCACGCGGGATCGGCGCCCATCGCCGCCAGATCGCTGACGTTAACCGCCAGCGCTTTATACGCCAGATCCGCAGGATCGATATCCGGCAAGAAATGACGTCCGCACACCAGGGTGTCGGTGCTGATTGCCAGCGTCTGTTTTTCGGGAATATTGAGAAGTGCACAGTCATCGCCAATGCCGGTTTCAACATCAAGACGAGAGGTTCTGACACGGTCGAAATAACGGGCAATCAGGGAGAATTCGCCGCATGCCATACGTTATGCCTCAGCAAATAAAAGAAAAACCGGAGCCGCACTGCCCGTCAGGCAACGCAGGACTCCGGTTTGCGGATCACTTTTTGTGGGGACGGATCGCAGGTGCTGCTTTATCAAGTACGCCGTTTACGAACTTGTGGCTGTCTTCAGCGCCGAAGGTTTTCGCCAGTTCGATCGCTTCGTTGATGGCCACTTTGTACGGCACATCATCACGTTTAGACAGCTCAAACAGCGCGATACGCAACACTGCTTTTTCTACCTGACCCAGCTCTTCGAGCAGGCGGGACAGGTAAGGCTTCATCAGACCATCGAGATACGCGCTATTAGTCGCCACTCCCGACAGCAGTTCACGGAAGTACAGAACGTCAACGTCTTTCACGTCCTGTTCTGACAGGAACTGGTATTCAACATCAGCGATGTCGTTCTGGGACAACTGCCAGGAGTAAAGTGCCTGGACGGCACATTCACGGGCGCGGCGACGAGCAGCAGGTTTCACGGAATTCCCCTTACAAAAAAATCAGGCCTTGATGGCTTTCAATACATTGATCATTTCAAGCGCGGTCAGTGCAGCTTCTGCACCTTTGTTACCGGCTTTAGTGCCAGCACGTTCGATGGCTTGTTCAATACTTTCGGTGGTCAGCACGCCGAACGCGACAGGAATTTCAGCATCCTGCGCAACGTGTGCCAGACCGTTGCTTGCACCGCCCGCAACGTATTCGAAGTGCGCAGTGCCACCACGAATAACGGTACCCAGCGCAATCACCGCGTCGTATTTACCGGTTTTCGCCAGCGCGCCCGCCGCCAGTGGCAGTTCGTAAGCGCCTGGAACCCAAACAACGGTAATGTTGTCATCTTTAACCTGGCCGATGCGTTTCAGGGCGTCAATCGCACCTTCCAGCAGGCTGTCGTTGATGAAGTTGTTGAAACGCGCAATGGTGATGGCGACGCGAGCGTCCGGGGTAGCTACAGCAGCTTCAATAATGTTCATACTCTTCCTTTACGGGTTCATTTGGCCCCGCAGGGGGGCGGATTTTATCATAATACTTTGCGCGCTGCTTCCCTATTTCGGGAGCAATTACGCTGTCGTTAAGTGGAGGCAGACATCCGGACCTACCGGACGAATCTCGCTAAATTTGAGTTGCGGTGCGTCGGCCAGTTTTTCAAGGCCGGGCAGCACAAACAGGCCGCGCGCGTCGTGACCTAACAGTTTAGGCGCAACGTAAACAATCAGTTCATCCACCAGCCCGGCCTGTAAGAGCGCACCGGCGAGCGTTGGCCCCGCTTCGACCCAGATGCTGTTCACCTGCTGCTTGCCGAGCAACATCATCAGCACCACCAGATCCAGATGACCGTTATGCTCCGGCACCATAATGCTGCGCACGCCTTCCGGCCATTCGCGCGTATCGTCTTTGGTGCGGGCAATCCAGGTTTCACCCGGCTGCTGGACAATGCGGTGCTCCGGCGTCACCCGATTCTGGCTATCAATGACAATACGCAGCGGCTGACGCAGGTTCTCCTGCGGGTAAAGCGCCTGGGTATCGGCATTCAGTTCGTCCCAGCGCACGGTCATAGCCGGATCGTCAGCCAGAACGGTTTCACTGCTGGTGAGAATAGCATGGCTTTGCGCGCGCAGACGTTGCACATCGCGCCTTGCCTGTGGCGAGGTTACCCACTGGCTTTCACCGTTTGCCATCGCCGTACGACCGTCCAGCGAGGCGCCCAGCTTGAGCTGAATATACGGGAACCCCGTGCGCATGCGCTTCAGAAAGCCTTTGTTGAGCGCTTCCGCGTCCTGCATCATCAGGCCATGGCTGACGTCAATGCCTTCCTGCTGCAGACGATACAGACCGCGTCCGGCTACCTGCGGATTCGGGTCCTGCATCGATGCAACCACGCGTGAAACACCCGCCGCGATCAGCGCTTCGCAGCACGGCGGCGTACGCCCGTGATGGCTGCAGGGCTCCAGCGTGACGTAGGCTGTGGCACCGCGCGCTTTCTCACCGGCCATGCGCAGCGCATGAACCTCGGCATGCGGCTCGCCAGCTCGATAGTGAAACCCCTCCCCCACGATCTTGCCATCTTTAACGATAACGCACCCGACGTTCGGGTTAGGATGGGTGGTAAAACGACCGCGCTGCGCCAGCTTCATGGCTCTCGCCATGTAAATCTCATCCTGCATGAGCTTAATCCTGTAAGCGGGCGATCTCTTCGCCAAACTCTTTGATATCTTCGAAGCTGCGGTAAACAGAGGCGAAGCGGATATAGGCGACCTTATCGAGCTTTTTCAGCTGCTCCATCACCTGGTTGCCGATCATTTTGCTTGGCACTTCACGCTCACCCAAACCACGAAGGTAAGATTTTATGTGGTTTAACGCCATCTCAACGTCGTCCGCGCTGACGGGACGTTTTTCGAGGGCCTTCAGCATCCCGCTGCGCAGTTTTTCTTCGTTAAACGGCTCGCGCACGTCGTTACTTTTTACCACGCGCGGCATTACCAGCTCTGCAACCTCAAAGGTCGTGAAACGCTCGTTGCACACCAGACACTGCCGACGACGGCGTACGGATGACCCTTCGCCCACGAGACGAGAGTCGATGACTTTGGTATCCACAGCGGAGCAGAATGGGCAATGCATACGGTATCCCTGTTATCCGGTTAACTGATTTTCATTTTACCCTGATCTGGCCTGACAACAAAGGAAGAGCTTTTTGAGACAAAGGATCTATGTCAGGCGGCACGTTGCTGGCTACCATTATGGGGATCCGTTATTCCAAGGAAATAAACGCAATGACAAGACGTTACCTGAGAATTTTACTGGTGGGGAGCCTCTTCACTCTCAGTGCCTGCGCACAGCAAACCGAAGTCCGTCAGATGAAACAGAGCGTGAATACGCTCAATACGGCGATGGACAAGCTGAACAAAGAAACGGTGAAGATCACCCAACAAAACGCGCTGAATGCCAAATCCAGCAGCGGGGTTTATCTCCTGCCGGGCGCGAATACGCCTGCGCGGCTCAATAGTCAAATTGGCACGCTGAAAATGTCGCTGGTGAACGTGGCGGCGAATGCAAATGGTACTCGCGCAACATTACGCATCCAGGGCGAGTCCAACGATCCGCTGCCAGCCTTCAGCGGCACCGTCGAATGGGGGCAAATCCAGGGCACCACTGAGAGCTACCAGGAGGTGAATGTTAACAGTCAGCTTTTCACCGCACCGGCCAGCGTGCTGGCTCCAGGCGATGTTGACATTCCGCTGCAGCTTAACGGACTGACTCCGGAGCAGTTAGGTTTTATCCGCATTCACGATATCCAGCCCGCCGCGCAGTAACCCCTCTTTTAGCGGAGTGCAATGTCACTCCGCTAACATTTACATTTCGTATGGATTGGCAACATAAATGATTGCCGCTACAATCCCGGCCGTTTAAAGTACGCAAACGTGAACGCAATCGATTACGTGCATGAGAGATATGTGAAACAACACATATTTTTGTGAGCAGGGATTCCTATAATAGGCACCGCAGAAACACGAAATATTTTGAAACGCAATTCGCGCATTTTTCACTCCCGGAAGGGAATTTCAATCAGTGGCATGATTATGAAAAAAACATTACTCGCAGCCGGTGCTGTACTGGCACTTTCTTCCTCTTTCACTGTTAACGCAGCGGAAAACGATAAACCACAATACCTCTCCGACTGGTGGCACCAGAGCGTTAACGTCGTCGGCAGCTACCACACCCGCTTTTCTCCGAAGCTGAACAACGACGTTTATCTGGAATACGAAGCGTTTGCTAAAAAAGACTGGTTTGATTTCTACGGCTACATCGATATTCCTAAGACCTTTGACTGGGGTAACGGTAACGATAAAGGTATCTGGTCCGACGGTTCCCCGCTGTTCATGGAAATCGAACCGCGTTTCTCTATCGATAAACTGACGGGCACTGACCTGAGCTTTGGTCCATTCAAAGAGTGGTACTTCGCGAACAACTATATCTACGATATGGGTGATAACAAAGGCAGCCGTCAGAGCACCTGGTACATGGGTCTGGGTACAGACATCGATACAGGTCTGCCAATGGGCCTGTCTCTGAACGTGTATGCTAAATATCAGTGGCAGAACTATGGCGCTTCTAACGAAAACGAGTGGGATGGCTACCGTTTCAAAGTGAAATACTTTGTGCCAATCACTCAGGTTTGGGGTGGCCAACTGACCTACATCGGCTTCACCAACTTTGACTGGGGCTCAGATCTGGGTGATGACAAGAACCGTACCAGCAACTCTATCGCGTCCAGCCACGTTCTGGCTCTGAACTACGATCACTGGCACTATTCCGTAGTCGCGCGTTATTTCCATAATGGCGGCCAGTGGAAAGGTGGAGAT
Organism: Enterobacter sp. ECC-019; assembly: GCF_043974075.1. Taxonomy (NCBI): domain Bacteria; kingdom Pseudomonadati; phylum Pseudomonadota; class Gammaproteobacteria; order Enterobacterales; family Enterobacteriaceae; genus Enterobacter; species Enterobacter sp. ECC-019. The sequence goes on along the minus strand of NZ_CP143759.1, from coordinate 1,680,853 downwards.
ACCGTGAACTGGGGTGAGGGTGACTTCACTTCTAAATCAACAGGTTGGGGTGGCTACTTGGTTGTAGGTTATAACTTCTAATCAGCGCGGGTTTCGCCCGGTGGCGCTACGCTTACCGGGCCTACGATCCGAATGTAGGCCGGGTAAGGCGTAGCCGCCACCCGGCTTTTTACTGCTTAACCTTCCGCAAAAAATCTGCCAGAGACCTGTCCGCACTCTCGCTAAACCGCCTCTCCGTCAGCACAATATTGAGGCATCGGTCAAGCCGGAAACAGCGATAGTCATCGCGCCGTTCGCACCACGCCGCCAGCAGCCAGCGCTCCCCCCAGAAGAACAGCCCCAGCGGCTGAACCTCGCGCTTTGAGAGCTGCCCGGCTTCATCACGGTAATGCAGCGCCAGCACGCGCTGGGCGGAAATTGCCTGATGAATCATGTCAAAATCGCTGCGGGAGTGGCTTTGCATGCAAAAATCCGGGGCGTAGATCCGCGTCTGCTCCGCCTTCCGACGACTCTCCTCTGGCAGGATAGCCAGCACCTTCTCCTGAGCCGACTCCAGCTCGCGCGACAGCGATTCCCCTCCCCAGGTTTTGAGCAGGCGAATCGCGACGATCAGTGCCTCTGACTCCTTATTTGTCAGCATCAGTGGCGGCAGGTCAAAACCCGACATCAGCCGATATCCGCTCCCTGCCTCACCTTCCACCGGCACACCGGAAAGCGACAGGTCGCGGATATCGCGGTAGACCGTGCGCTCGGACACGCCAAGCCGGTCCGCCAGAAGCGCTGCCGTTGTCAGACGCCTGCCCCGCAGGATCTGCACAATCTGAAACAAACGGTCAGCGCGTCGGGTCATCTCTTATTCCGCTCTCAGGCAGGTTGATGGAGGCCGACGCGGTTACCCTCGCTGTCGGTAAACAATGCGATAGTGCCAATGCCATGCGGCAGTTCCAGCGGGCCAAACACGCACTCGCCGCCCGCAGAGGCGATGCGATCGAGCGTGGCCGCCAGATTGTCAGTATGCAGGTAAATAATAGCGCCCTGCAAAGACGGTGTAACGCCGTCAAATTTTGCCAGCGCCCCGCCGGTACCCGGATCCTCATGCGGGAAAACGGCCAGCTCCGCGCAGTCCATTTTCTCGCGACGCAGCGCGAGCTGCATCACTGGCTCATAAAATTTGATAGCGCGATCCATATCCGCGACCGGAATTTCAAACCAGTTAATTACGCTTTTCATACATCCTCCTGACTGTTGTTTGGGTTCAGAAGGAGTCTACGACAGGGCTCCTGACAGCATACTGTCAGGAGTGTTTGTCAGGATCAGATAAAAAAAATCCCGGTCAACCGACCGGGATTTCGATAACGCGCTAAACGTCGTCTTACGGCAAAATGGACGGCTGATCCGCCCCTTCTTTCTCGACTTTCTGCTGGAGCAAGTGCTCGCGCTTCATACCGAGTTTCAGTGCCAGTGCGGACGCGACGTAGATAGAAGACGCCGTACCGATGGTGACACCAATCAGCATGGTCAGCGAGAAGCCTTCCAGTACCGGGCCACCGAAGAGATAGAGCATAAGGATAACCATTAAGGTCGTTCCGGATGTGATCAAGGTACGGTGCAGCGTCTGGGTCAACGACACGTTAAAGATTTCGTACGGCGTACCGCGACGGATCTTACGGAAGTTTTCACGAATACGGTCAGATACCACGATACTGTCGTTCAGTGAGTAACCGATAACGGACATCAGGGATGCCACAATCGTCAGGTCAATCTCAATGTGGAACAGCGACAATACGCCCATGGTGATCACCACGTCGTGCGCAAGAGCGATAACCACACCTGCCGCCAGTCGCCACTCGAAGCGGAAGCCAACGTAGATCAGGATGGAGATCAGCGCCACCATCAGCGCCATCGCACCGGTTTGCGCCAGATCCGCGCCCACACTCGGGCCGACGAACTCAATACGCTTCACCGCCGCATTCTGGCTGGTCGATTCATTAATGACGTTCAGAACCTTGCTACCCAGCTCCTGGCTGCCGTTGGCATCGTGTACCGGCGGCATACGCACCATGATATCGCGACTGCTGCCGAAGTTTTGCAGCAGCGGCTCTTCAAAGCCCGCTTTCTGCAGCGATTCGCGCATCTGGTCCATATCGATCGGTTTTTCCAGGGAGATTTCAATTACCGTACCACCGGTAAAATCGAGACCCCAGTTAAAGCCTTTCACGCCCATAATGACGATGGACAGAATCAGCAGAAAACCTGAAATGCCGAAGGCCCAGTAGTCCCAGCGCATAAAGTCCCAGACTTTACGGCCATGGTTTAATTGTTCAACAGTATATTCCTGTGCCACAACGCACTCCTCAGATAGACAGCTTTTTGACGCGCTTGCCGCCGTACAGCAGGTTCACGATGGCACGGGTGCCGACAATAGCGGTAAACATCGACGTTGCAACACCGATACCGGTTGTAATCGCAAAGCCTTTGATCGCGCCAGTACCCACTGCATACAGGATAAGAACCTTAATCAGTGTTGTTACGTTCGCATCGAAGATGGAGCTGAACGCCCCTTTGTAGCCTTCTTCAATCGCCTGTTGCACAGAGCGACCGTTGCTCAACTCTTCTTTGATACGTTCGTTTATCAGTACGTTGGCGTCGACCGCCACCGCAAGGGTCAGAACGATACCCGCAATCCCCGGCATGGTCAGCGTCGCCCCCGGCAGCAGGGACATGATGCCGATGATCAGCACCAGGTTAGCCAGCAGCGCAGACGTCGCAATCAGACCAAACTTCTTATAGAAGAAGATCATGAAGAGTATGGAGACAACCAGACCGGCCAGACACGCTTCCAGACCTTGCTGGATGTTTTGCATACCCAGAGTAGGACCAATGGTACGTTCTTCAACAATCTGAATTGGCGCAATCAGCGCACCGGCACGCAGCAGCAGAGAGAGCTGGCGCGCTTCGTTCGGGTTGTTAATACCGGTAATACGGAAGCTGTTACCCAGACGAGACTGGATATTGGCGATGTTAATCACCTCTTCCTCTTTCACCAGTACCGCACGACCGTTTGCATCTTTCTTACCGCTGTCTTTGTACTCCACGAACAGGGTCGCCATCGGTTTGCCGATGTTATCCTTGGTGAAGTTGGACATGATGTTACCACCCGCGCTGTCGAGCGAGATGTTAACCTGCGGCTGGTTGTATTCGTCCTGGCTGGAAGTGGAGTCGGTGATATGGTCACCGGTCAGGATCACGCGTTTGTACAGCACAACCGGCTGACCTTCGCGGGTCTGTTTCACTTCGGAGTCACCCGGAATACGGCCTGCGGCAGCAGCGGACTGATCGACATTAGAGTTAACCAGACGGAATTCCAGAGTCGCGGTTGCACCCAGAATCTCTTTCGCACGTGCGGTATCCTGGATACCCGGCAGTTCTACCACAATACGGTCAGCACCCTGACGCTGTACCAGCGGCTCAGCCACGCCCAGCTGGTTTACACGGTTACGCAGAATGTTGATGTTCTGCTGAACGGCGTATTCACGCGCTTCGCTCAGACGTGCATCCGTCATTACCGCACGCAGCTGGTTGCTGCCCTGAGAGGTAATCACCAGATCGCGGTGACGCTGAGACAGGTAAGTTACAGCCTGGTCGCGTGCCGCGCTGTCGCGGAACGTGATGCTCAAGCCGTAGTTATCTTCTTTACGCACGGTGGTATAGGCGATGCCTTTCTCACGCAGATCGCTGCGCAGGCTGTCGATATTCTGTTCCTGCAGCTTGCCGAGCGCGGTATCCATATCCACTTCCATCAGGAAGTGAACGCCGCCACGCAGGTCAAGACCCAGTTTCATTGGCTCTGCATTCAGAGCAGCCAGCCAACGCGGAGTTGCAGGAGCAAGGTTAAGCGCCACGACGTATTTATCACCCAGCACGCCCATCAGCGCTTCACGAGCGCGGAGCTGCGTGTCGGTGGTGTCGAAGCGAGCAAGAATAGCGCCCTCTTCCAGTGCCACAGACTTAGCGGTAATTTTTTCTTCTTGTAACGTTTTCTGGACCTGGATCAGCGTTTGCTCACTGGCGGCGACACCGCGCGCGCCAGTGATTTGAACGGCCGGATCCTCACCATACAGGTTGGGAAGCGCGTACAGCAGGCCGACGATAATCACGACGACCAGCATGATGTACTTCCACAAAGGATAACGGTTTAACACGGCAGTTCCCTTTGGGAAAAGTTGGGATTACAGCGCCTTCATGGTGCCTTTCGGCAGAACGGCAGCTACGAAGTCACGTTTGATAACCACTTCAGTGGTGTCATTCAGGGCGATAGCAATGTAGCCGCTTTCCGCTACTTTGGTCACGCGACCCACCAGGCCACCGTTGGTCAGCACTTCATCGCCTTTCGCGATAGAGTTCATCAGGTTTTTGTGCTCTTTGGTGCGCTTCTGCTGTGGACGCAGGATCATGAAGTAGAAGATCAGACCGAACACAACCAGCATCAGAATCAGAGACATCGGGCTGCCCTGAGAAGGCGCGCCAGTTGCTGCTACCGCATCAGAAATAAAAAAGCTCATTCAAATTCCCTCATTATTAAAATTAATCAACGTTCAAAGGTGGGACATCCCGGCCCTGACGTTGGTAGAAATCGGTCACGAAGCTCTCTAATTTACCCTCTTCGATAGCCTTACGTAAACCAGCCATTAAGCGCTGATAATAACGAAGATTATGAATGGTATTGAGACGCGCGCCCAAAATCTCGTTGCAACGATCGAGATGATGCAGATACGCGCGAGAATAATTGCGACAGGTATAGCAATCGCACTCGGAATCGAGCGGGCTGGTGTCACTCTTATGCTTCGCGTTACGGATTTTCACCACGCCATCGGTAACGAACAAATGGCCGTTACGCGCGTTGCGGGTTGGCATGACGCAGTCGAACATATCAATGCCGCGGCGTACGCCTTCAACCAGATCTTCTGGTTTACCCACGCCCATCAGGTATCGTGGTTTATCCGCCGGGATTTGCGGGCAGACATGCTCCAGAATGCGGTGCATGTCTTCCTTCGGCTCACCCACAGCCAAACCGCCGACAGCGTAGCCATCAAAACCTATCTCTACCAGACCTTTAACAGAGATATCGCGTAAATCTTCGTAAACGCTGCCCTGGATAATGCCGAACAGCGCATTTTTGTTCTGCAGGGAGTCAAAACGGTCACGGCTACGCTTCGCCCAGCGCAGGGACATTTCCATGGAGCGCTTGGCGTAGTCCCAGTCGGCCGGATACGGCGTACATTCGTCGAAGATCATCACGATGTCGGAGCCGAGATCGTACTGAATCTCCATCGATTTTTCTGGATCGAGGAAAATCGGATCGCCGTTGATCGGGTTACGGAAGTGAACGCCCTGCTCGGTGATCTTGCGGATATCGCCCAGGCTGAAGACCTGGAAGCCGCCGGAGTCGGTCAGGATTGGGCCTTTCCACTGCATGAAATCGTGCAGGTCACCGTGGAGCTTCATGATCTCCTGACCCGGACGCAGCCACAGGTGGAAGGTGTTGCCGAGGATAATCTGCGCGCCAGTGGCTTCGACTTCTTCCGGCGTCATCCCTTTTACGGTGCCGTACGTGCCCACAGGCATAAACGCGGGGGTTTCCACCACGCCGCGATCAAACACCAGGCGACCGCGACGCGCGCGGCCATCGGTGGTATCGAGTTCAAATTTCATTTTTTCTCCGACGTCAGAAAAACAGTCCAACGTTGTAAAACGGTGCCGCGGACTTATTCCCCGACACGCTCATTCAAAGCCAGCGGATTGTACGTGATAAACATCGCGTCCCCGTAGCTAAAAAAGCGATATTTTTGTTCTACCGCAGACTTGTAGGCGTTCATCGTATGCTGATAACCGGCAAACGCGGAAACCAGCATAATCAGCGTCGATTCAGGCAGATGGAAGTTGGTCACCAGCGCATCAATCACTTTGTACTGATAGCCCGGGTAGATAAAGATCTGCGTATCGCCAAAGAACGGCTCGATAAGATCGCTCTTCGCGGCCTGCGCGGCGCTCTCAAGCGAACGCACGGAAGTTGTGCCCACAGCAATCACGCGGCTACCGCGGCCTTTTGCCGCCAGTACCGCATCTACAACCTCTTGCGGTACTTCGGCATACTCAGAGTGCATGATGTGATCTTCAATACTGTCCACGCGCACCGGCTGGAAGGTCCCCGCGCCGACGTGCAGCGTCACGAACGCCATCTCCACGCCCTTCGCACGCAGTTTTTCCAGCAGCGGCTCATCAAAATGCAGGCCCGCGGTCGGCGCAGCGACCGCACCCGGCTTCTGGCTGTAGACGGTCTGATACAGCTCGCGGTCGGCCTCTTCGTCCGGACGCTCAATATACGGCGGCAGCGGCATGTGGCCGATGGCGTTCAGAATATCGAGCACCGTGCGATCGTCGTCGAACGCCACCTCAAACAGCGCGTCGTGGCGCGCGGTCATGGTCGCTTTGATGCTCTCATCATCGCCCAGCAGCAGTTCAGCGCCCGGCTTCGGTGCCTTAGATGCGCGAATATGTGCCAGAATACGTTTATCATCGAGCATACGTTCGACCAGCACTTCAATCTTGCCGCCGCTGGCTTTACGGCCAAACAGGCGCGCCGGGATCACGCGGGTATTGTTAAAGACCAGCAGATCGCCAGGGTTGAGCTTGTCGAGCAAATCGGTGAAAGTACCGTGCGTCAGCTCGCCCGTTGGCCCATCCAGTGACAGTAAGCGACAGCTGCTGCGCTCAGGCATGGGATAATGAGCAATCAGGGATTCAGGTAGTTCAAAGGAGAAATCGGCGACGCGCATGACGTATACTCGTGACTTAAAAACAGGCGGCATAGTCTAGTGCTCACACCCTTTTGCTGCAACAACTAGCCGCCCCCGGACAAATAAAACGCATGAATTTTCTCGCTCACCTGCATCTCGCTCACCTCGCTGACAGCTCCCTGTCCGGCAATTTGCTGGCCGATTTCGTACGCGGTAACCCCGCTGAGGACTATTCCCCTGAGGTTGTCGACGGGATTTTTATGCACCGCCGCATCGACGTGCTGACAGATAAGCTGCCGGAAGTGACGGAAGCCAAAGCGTGGTTTCGCCCTGAAACGCGCCGCGTTGCGCCGATCACGCTCGACGTAATGTGGGACCACTTTCTGTCGCGCCACTGGGAACAGCTGTCGCCGGAGATGCCCTTGCCGGCGTTTGTGCGCTATGCCCACCAGCAGGTGTCAATCATTCTGCCCGACTCGCCGCCGCGTTTTGTGAATCTGAATAACTATCTGTGGTCGGAACGCTGGCTGGAGCGCTATCGCGAGATGGATTTCATCCAGAATGTGCTGAACGGGATGGCGAGCCGTCGCCCGCGACTGGATGCGCTGCGCGACTCCTGGTATGACCTGGATGAGCATTACGATGCGCTGGAAACGCGTTTCTGGCAGTTTTATCCGCGCATGATGGCACAGGCGAAAAACAAACAGCTGTAACAGAATTCACATTGATAGGTAAAAGCTGGCGGAACGATTGTCACCACCTCTTTGTCTTATCCATGAACACTCTCTATACTGGCTCGCGTTGCGTTCCAAATAACCTTAGTATCTACAGGAGAATCATATGGTTCTGGTAACTCGTCCGGCTCCGGATTTTACAGCTGCAGCAGTTCTGGGCAACGGTGAAATCGTTGAAAACTTCAACTTCAAACAGCACACCAACGGTAAAGCGACCGTTCTGTTCTTCTGGCCAATGGACTTCACTTTCGTTTGCCCGTCTGAGCTGATCGCATTCGACAAACGTTATGAAGAATTCCAGAAGCGTGGCGTGGAAGTTGTTGGCGTCTCCTTCGACTCTGAATTTGTACACAACGCATGGCGTAACACCCCTGTCGACAAAGGCGGCATCGGTGCGGTGAAATACGCAATGGTTGCGGACATCAAACGCGAAATCCAGCAGGCTTACGGTATCGAACATCCGGACGCTGGCGTTGCGCTGCGTGGTTCCTTCCTGATCGACGCAAACGGCATCGTTCGTCACCAGGTTGTGAACGATCTGCCGCTGGGTCGTAACATCGACGAAATGCTGCGCATGGTTGACGCGCTGCAGTTCCACGAAGAGCACGGCGAAGTATGCCCGGCTCAGTGGGAAAAAGGCAAAGAAGGCATGAACGCGTCTCCAGACGGCGTGGCTAAATACCTGTCTGAGAACGTATCCAGCCTGTAATCGGCACGGTTTACGAAAAAGGCCCGCACAAGCGGGCCTTTTTTTATGCCTTACGCTGCGTCTCTCGCCAGATGCGCCAGGCCATGCCCGCCAGCAGAATCACCCCTGCAATCAGCACGCCCCATACCAGCAGCGTGTTCATCCTGCTCTCCCGCTCGGCCGCAGAGGTGGCGGTCAGACGCCCCTCGCCGCCTAATGCGACATCTTCCAGCATGTCGGCCTGCGGGAGGTTTGCCATATCATAGGTCTTGCGCAGGTCGGCTGGGATCAGCATGCCGGGCTCCACGCTGGCAGGCTTTGCGGCACCGTTACCCCAGGCGAGCACGTACGGCGCTTTCCCCTGCGCGTTGAACACCAGATCGTAGCGGTCGCGATGTCCCGTCACGCTCGGCAGGTATTCTGGCAGACGCGCATTCAGCGTCGTGATTTTCACTGCCTGTACCAGGCCCCCGTTAAGCGAAACCGGTGGCGACGTTTTTCCCTCAAGACGGTAAAGGACTTCTTTCTTCAGGGGGTGCCATGCGTCTTTTTCCGTGCTCCGCCACGCTATCTCCACGGGAAGGACGCCGTCGCCATTCAATGAGATGCTGACAGCACTCAGCGGCTGCGGGCGCGCCCAGTGCCACTGCGCTTCGCTTGTCGATAGCTGCTCCCCTTCCCCCTCAAGATCGACCGCTTCCGGGGCCGCCTGAGCAGGTGCGCTGATTGCGTTTACGCCGGTCAAGGTTATCCCCTGGCTCTGCGCGTTCAGCACCACCATGAGATAGCGATTCGCATCGGGAGATAAAACCGTATCGGTATCGATCCGATCGAGCTTAAGACGATCCTGGCCGCTGACGACGTCCAGCAAGGGCATATCCTCGCGCAGGGTATACCAGCGCTTAAGATCCTCGCTGTAATAGACCGACGCCGTTCCCTGCCACGGTTTCTGAGGGGAATTCCAGAGCAGCTGTAGCTGGGATATGGCCATCTCCCCCGTAGTCTGCTCCGGCAAGGTCAGCAGATAATGTTGCCCGGCTGCGGCGGCTTTTTGCCCCTCCAGCACAATCTCAACGCCGTTACGGGAACGGAGCAGGATCTTATCGCTATCACCGGCGTCTGACGCAGGAGCAAGCGGTGAGGCGTCCAGCGGGAAGAGGCGCAGCGCAGTGGATTGCGCTGGCGTCTGCGGACGCGTCGCGCTGACCAGGCTGAAGGGAACCGGCTCGCCCGACTGGTTAAAGACGCGGACATCATGCAGATCCGGCGATGTGCTTTGCTCATAGACGGCAAGCGGCAGCATCACCCGATACCACTGGGAAGGAACAGACGTATCGAGTGAAAGACCAAAAGCATAGTCCCGGGGCGATTCCGTTTGTCCCTCGTCGCAAAACGCCGGGCCGGAAAGCGCCAGCAGCGCGGTACATGCTACCGCTTTCATCCATTTCATTTTTCATCTCCTGTTTTGGGCGGTAGCGGTGAGAAATACCCCACGATCAGAACCAGTATCGCCACGCCGATAAACGCCACCGCGCGCGACAAACCGCCTCCGCCCGCGCTGTCCACCAGCATCAGTTTAACCATCACCACACCCAGCAGCGCGGCACCGCAGAGCCACTCCTGCCGGGAAGCCCGACGGGTGGCATGGATCATGACCACCAGCGCGCTCAGCATCCAGAACAGGGCAAAACTGGTCTGGATAAGCCGCGAATCCCACAGCGATGCCATATTCCAGGCCACGTCGCCGTACCAGGCCAGGGCGCGCATCAGCGCACCGTTCAGCCACCAGAAGCCAAACGCCATAATCGCGACGGCAGGCCACGGTCGGGCCTGCGAGAGCCACGCCGGGTAGTAGCGATCCACAGCCCGATAAAAGACGACCAGCCCCAGCAGCGCAAACGCCGCGCCTTCCTCAAGCGGGTTTACCAGCGGCAGCCAGGTCTGACGATAGACCACGCCGTCCTGGAAATTGGTCACCACCAGCAATACCAGCAGCGCCACAACCACGGGAATAGGTGCCAGGCAGGCGTAAAGCGCAGGCCACTCCCGGAACGGCCACGCGCGACGCCGTACGGCTGCAGAGAGCGCCATAATCACCCCGCCGCCTGCGGCCATCGCCAGTCCGCTACCCCAGGCCGCCATGCCCCACGGCAGAGACCGGGCAAACCAGTAAAGCTCGGCGGCCAGCGCCAGTAAAATCATCCAGAGCAGCGACAAATGCAGCCCCATTGCGATGCGTGGCAGGAGTCTTTCACCGTCGCGCCGCAACAGCATCAGCGCGCCAGGAAGCGCAACGCACCAGGCAAGATTTGACCAGCCGGCGGCAACGATCTGCTGGTGCCAGAGCTGATAACCTACCATCAGGAGCATAACCGGCCACAGCAGCCATTTGCTGGCATCCAGAGCCCGCCACGACAGACGCGCAGCCACCTGCCGCCAGCCCCAGACCGACGCCGCCGTCAGCGCCAGCACGCCCGCCAGAATCGGCAATTCCTGTGTCAGCACCAGCCGCGATGCGCCCAATAGCGCCACGAGCCAGAACAGCAGACCACCGGCCAGCAGCGCCCAACTGACCGGCACAAAGAGAGTTCGCCACAGCCAGGCCGCAGCCAGCCAGCAAAGGCTGAGGATGGTGAAGATCAGCAGCAGGCTCAGCGATGTAACGCCGTTCGTTTGTGCCCACAGCGCGCTGCCGAGCGCCAGCACCAGCAGCGCCGTCCCGCTATAGCTCATGCGACGCTGGTTCTGCTGCACGCCCAGCCAGAGGATACCCAGCCCTTCCAGCGCCCAGGCCATCGCCGTCCAGCGCGCCGACAGCGCCAGCGGAATCGCGAGCGTCGCGAACCCGCCGCCGATGGCCAGCGCTGCCAGGACCAGCGGTCGTCCGAGGGAGGGATAGCGCCGCAGCGCAAGGAACGCGAGGGTAAGATAAAATGCGCCGTAGCCCAGCGCGCTCAGGGCCGGGCCATATTCCCAGTGCCGGGTCATGCCGTACTGCATCCCGAAACCGATCAGCGGCGGGGCAAACAGCAGCACGCCGTCAATAATCTGCTTCCCTTTCTCCTGCGCCCGCAGCGACAGCGCCACGCTCAGGACGCCAAATATCAGCGTATTGGCGATCAGGAACAGCTGGCAGACCCAATAGTCTTCAGGCTGGTAGTCGTTCAGCCCCCACAGGCCGCCCACGCCGAACGTAAACAGCAGACCGAGCAGGTTCAGCTCGCGCCAGTGCTGCCAGATGCTGATAGCGAGAATGCCGATGGAAAGCAGGAGATAGAAAGAGAACAGCGCCACAAAGTTGCCGCCCCCGGTAGACAAGAGCAGCGGCGCAAGATACCCGCCGAGGCTCGCCAGCATGGCAAGGCTCAGCGCCTTCTGCAGGACCGCCAGCCCGACGCTTGCCGCGCATATCACCACCAGCAGCGCAAAGGCCAGCGTCATCGGCAGCATTTGCCAGAGCCGGAAGGCGCCAAACACCGTCAGGTAGAGCACACCGGTCGCCCCGCCCTGGAGGATCAAGGCATAAACACGCTGCCTGTGCCGCAGCCGCCACCCAATCGCCAGCAGAACGATGGCAAACAGCGCCGTTGCCACGAGGCGCAGCTCAAGCGGGAACAGGGAATGTTCAACGGTATATCGCAGCAGGAATGAAAGACCGAGGAAGAGCAGCAGGATCCCAAGCTTCGCCAGCGGATTACCCTGCATAAACCAGCGCGCCAGCGACGTCAGTATGCCGCCAAAGGCAGAAGGCTGTTTTGCCGCAGGCGCCGGGGCCGGAGCGGATTCTGCCACGGCAGCGGGAGTATCGGGCCGCCAGGGGTCGACAGGCGCGGGAGCGTCCTCAACCACCCGCGCGGTCACAGCCACCGGCGCAGCGGCCTGCACCGGCTCCGGCACGCTTTCAGGCACGCCGCGCTGCTCAAGCGCCTCAATGCGCTGGCGTAGCCGGGCGATCTCCTGTCGCGCCGCCGTACTTCGATTAAAGCCTATCACCGCAAGCACGGGTGCAACCACCAGCGCAAAAACCAGGAACAAACAGCCAAGGATGTAAAGCTCGTCCATGTTTCCACCTTCACCGTAAACGATCCGTTAAGATTGACACAAATCGTTGCATTTGCGCCATCTTAAAAGGTGGAAACATTTACAGGTCTTAGCTGCCGGACCAGATCGTCGCGGATACCGCAGGCAACGCCAGCACGCCGTCCTGTATCGTCGCCTTGCCCTCTTTATTCTTCCACGTAGCCACCTTCAGCAGCGGTGAATCATCCAGTACCACTTCGCAGGCTTCGCCCCGGTTAATCGCCACCAGCACGCGCTGCTGGTTATAGACGCGAGCAAACACCACCACGTTATCGTGGGCGTACACCACCTGACAGCCGCCGTAGCGCAGGGCGAGACTCTGCTTACGCAGCTTCGCCAGCCGCTGATACAGACTAAACAGCACCTTGTCCTGTTTCGCTGGCTCCCACGGGAAAGTTTTGCGGCAGAACGGATCGTTGTTGCCGTCCAGCCCCACTTCGTCTCCATAATAGATGCACGGCACGCCAGGCCAGGTGAAGAGCCAGGTCACCGCCAGCGGCAGACGCGCCACATCCTTGCCGAGCAGAGATTTAAAGCGGGCGGTATCGTGGCTATCGAGCTGGTTGAACATCCGCAGCTGCTGCTGATGAGACAGACCGGCGCGATAGTTCTCCATCCACACCATGCAGGTTTCAGCGTCGATATGATTCGGATCGTAGGAGATATCGGTGTTAGCGAGGAATCCCCACAGCGGGAAGGTAAAGCCGCGATAGTTCATCGCCGCATCTTCCGCATCGTTCTGCAGCCACTGGCGCGCGTCGCCAAAATGCTCGCCAAAGACGAACGCCTCCGGCTGGGCCGCTTTTGCCGAGCGCGCGATCCCGGCGACGTGCTGAAGGTTATTCCGCGCCCCGCCCGCTTCACCGAGCATATGCACTACGTCCAGACGCCAGCCGTCCATGTTCCACGGCGCCTTCAGCCAGTGTCGGACGATGCTGTCTTCGCCGCCGTAGATTTCATTCACGAGCGTTGGCGACTGGAAATCCAGCTTCGGCAGGCTGGCATAGCCCAGCCAGTCCAGCGCGCGGCCCTCCTCGTTAAAGCTATACCAGTCGCGCTGCGGCGAATCCGGGTTATGACATGCCCCGCCCATCGACTGATTATGTCGGTCAAACCAGGCGTGCGAATCTCCGCTGTGGTTGAACACGCCGTCCAGAATCAGACGCATGCCTTCGTTTTGGGTATTCTTACGCAGGCGCAGCAGCGCCTCGTCACCGCCAAACTGTTCGTCAACGTGGCGATAATCCTGCGTATCGTATTTGTGCACGCTTGGGGCTTTAAATACGGGGTTGAGATAGAGCGCCGTCACGCCGAGCTTTTTCAGGTACGGCAGCTTTTCGCTGATGCCGTCGAGATCGCCGCCGTAAAAGGTCGAGCCGCCAGCCTGCGCCGTCACCGGGTCATCCCACGCTTTCATAATGATGTCGTGGCCCGCCGCGTGGTGATAATAAACCTTATCCTGCTGCGCGGTGCGCTTTTCGCTGCGCGCAAAGCGGTCCGGGAAAATCTGGTAAAAGACCTGATCGTTAACCCACTGCGGGCCGTTATCCGGGTAGTCGACCGCAAACTGCTCCAGCCGTGCAGGCGGGAAACGGCTAACCCCCTGCGGGGTAAACCACAGCTGGCGGTTATTCCACAGCAGTTTGAAGCTGTAACGGCGGCGCGGCTGCCCAGTCTTCAGGTCGATATTCGCCCGCCACGCCGTGATCCCCGGCTGCGGCTGGCTGCGCAGTTTATGCATTTTCAGCCCGGTCTCTTCGTTATCTATTTCGGCGCGGAGCGTCACACGTTCAGGCTGATTTTCCCCCGCCAGCCAGAGCGTAATCACAAGGTTGTCTTTGTTTTGCTTAACAAATGGGGCAACCGGAAGGTGCCAGGCGTTTAACATCACGAATCCCCTTAGATGAAATTGACGACACCTTGCCACAGGGTGGTTAAGGATAGCTCACCATGACGTGATTTATTGGGGGAGGAGGACGGGGGAGGAGTTTTTTTACGGGGGCAAAAGGGAGTGTAGGCCGGGTAAGCGCAGCGCCACCCGGCATTTTTACCTTACTGGGCTTCCGCCAGTTGACGGTCGCGGCGGCATTTGAATATCCAACCTACCAGCAGCAGGACAATCCACGCGCAGCCCACGTACAGGGAAATGCGGGTATCCGGATGGTAGCCAATCAGGCCAATGATAAACACCAGGAAGATCAGCCCGACGACGGTCGTCGCAACGCCGCCCGGTACTTTGAACTTCAGCGCTTTCGCCTCATCCGGCGACAGACGGCGGCGGAACGCAATCTGCGACAGCAGGATCATGATCCACACCCACACCGTCGCGAAGGTCGCCAGCGATGCAATCACCAGGAAGACGTTTTCCGGCATGATGTAGTTCAGATAAACCGAGAACAGCAGCGCTACGGTCATCACCACGACGGTCACCCACGGCGTGCCGCGGCGTGAGGTTTTGGCGAACACCTTCGGCGCGCTGCCCTGCTCCGCCATGCCGTGCAGCATACGGCCCACACCAAAGACGTCGCTGTTGATCGCGGAAAGCGACGCGGTCAGCACCACAAAGTTGAGAATGCTGGCGGCAAAGGCGATGCCCATGTGCTGGAAGGTCAGAACAAACGGGCTACCGTTGGTACCCACCTGATTCCACGGGTAAATGGACATGATCACAAACAGGGTGCCCACATAGAACACCAAAATACGCATCGGCACTGAGTTGATGGCGCGCGGAATGGATTTCTCCGGGTCTTTCGCTTCCCCGGCGGTGATACCGATAATCTCGATACCGCCGTAGGCGAACATCACCATCTGCAACGACATGACCATTCCGAGCCAGCCGTTGCTGAAGAAGCCACCGTTGCTCCAGAGGTTATGGATGCCGGTCGGCTGCCCGCCGTTGCCGATTCCCCAGATGATGATGCCGAAACCGGCCACGATCATGATGATAATGGTGGCGACCTTGAAGAAGGAGAACCAGAACTCCAGCTCGCCGAACACCTTCACGCTCATCAGGTTGACGGCGCAGATGATCAGCACCACGCTCAGCACCCAAATCCAGTGCGGCACCGCCGGGAACCAGACGCCCATATAGATGCCAAATGCCGTCACGTCGGCAATCGCCACAATCAGGATTTCAAAGCAGTAGGTCCAGCCGGTGATAAACCCGGCCAGCGGGCCGAGGTTTTCCTGCGCGTAGCGGGAGAATGAGCTGGCGGACGGGTTGTGAACCGACATTTCGCCGAGGGCGCGCATGATGATATACGCCGCCACGCCGCCGATGATGTACGCCAGCAGCACGCTGGGACCGGCCATTTTGATGGCATCTGCCGAGCCATAAAAAAGACCGGTGCCGATAGCAGAGCCCAGCGCCATAAAGCGGATGTGGCGCGTGCTCAATCCACGTTTAAGTTTGTTAGTGCTTTCCATTTAAATCTTGCCATTCAACACGAAAAAAACAAAAAACCACGGGGCCTTAAGCCCCGTGGTTAAACAGTTTGTTGCCGTTGATTAATGAGCGTTCGATGCGACCTGACGCCCTGCAGCACGGTCCCAGATAATAGCCAGAACCAGTGCAACAACGGTAGGCATCAGCCAGGCCAGCCCCTGCTCGGACAGCGGCAGACGCTGTGTCCATGCCGGCAGTATGTGCGCGAAAGCTGATGCTTTAATCCCGTCAAGGATACCAAAAATCAGGCTGATAAACATGGCTGGCGCAATAATTCGTGAAGAGTTGTTCCACCACGGGCGAGTAAAGCTCAGCACCACCAGCACGATACACGGCGGATAAATCGCCGTCAGCACCGGAATCGAGACCTGAATCAGGTGGCTCAGACCGAGGTTGGACACCGCCATAGAGAAGATGCCGAGGATAAACACCAGGGTGCGGTAAGAGAGCGGCAGATACTGTGCAAAAAACTCTGCGCAGGCGCAGGTCAGGCCAACCGCGGTGACCAGACAGGCCAGGAAGATAAGCGCCGCCAGCAGCATACTGCCCGCACCACCAAAGGTGTGCTGAACGTAGGCGTGCAGGATAGCCGCACCGTTGGCGTTCTGATCGACCAGCATGGCGCTGTCGGAACCCAGACGGAACAGCGCCAGATACAGCAGCGTCAGCCCCACACCGGCCATCAGGCCAGCCCAGATGGTATAGCGGGTCAGCAGACGCGCTTCGGTCACACCGCGGGAACGTGCGGCGTTAACGATAACGATACCAAACACCATCGCGCCCAGCGTATCCATCGTCAGGTAGCCGTTCACAAAGCCGTTAGAGAACGCAGCATTTTTATAGGCGTCCATCGCGTCGCTAATCGGGCCAGCGGGCCAGACGATGGCCGCCACTGCCAGAACAATCAGCGCCACAATTTTCAGCGGAGCCAGGAAGTTACCCACGGTATCCAGCAGTTTGCCCGGATAGAGGGAAACCAGAATCACGATCGCGAAGTAGATCAGGCTGTAGATAAACAGTGGCATCGCACCGTCACCGGTCAGGGGAGCAATACCCACTTCGAAAGACACGGTTGCCGTACGCGGGGTCGCAAACAGCGGGCCAACGGCGAGATAGCAGACGGTTGCCAGCAGAACGCCCGCCACTTTGCCAATCGGGGTGCTGAGGCTATCCACCCCGCCGCCGACTTTCGCCAGCGCAACGACGGTCAGAACCGGCAGACCCACGGCAGTAATCAGGAAACCAAACGCGGCGGTCCAGACGTGTTCACCCGCCTGTAGGCCAACCATTGGAGGGAAAATGATGTTGCCTGCGCCAACGAACAGCGCAAATGTCATAAAGCCCAGCGCGATGATGTCACGCGATTTTAAGTGATGGGTCATAAAACCTTACTGCCTGTGGATGTGGTGTTGAAAACATTGAGATTTTCGTATTTCCCTGACGGGACGATACAGCCGAAAATTTGCTCAATTTCAGCGGGAAATGCTCCCGTCCTGGCGTGGAGAAGAATAGTTTTTCGATTTACCACGCAAATACAGTCGGTCTGACAGTATCTGGGGCGCAATTTAAACGCTTATAACGTTTAAAGGCAAGGTGGGATCGCAAAACCAGAACAATATGCCAGCATGAAAATACACGTTAGAATAATACGCTATTTATAAGAAAAACCCATGGCTAATCATGCGAACAAAAAACAGTCAGCCGTATATAATTCATCCGCGTTTCGCTTGACTGCAAAGCAAACGGGCCAGCAGACGCTGACCCGTGGAAAGGTAAAATGACACACCTGCCGTCAGGCGATCTTTTTGGCAATTAATCGTTCCGGGATCACGAAGCTGAAGCGAGTTCCTTTACCCAGCGTACTCTGGATATCGAGACGGCTTTCATGATGATTTACCGCGTGTTTAACAATCGCCAGCCCCAGGCCGCTTCCGCCTGTCTGCCGGGATCGCGCTTTATCCACACGGTAAAAACGCTCGGTCAGACGCGGAATATGCTCAGGCGCGATCCCCGGCCCGTTGTCTTCCACGCTAAACTCAGCCCCCGTTGGGGCGTGGTGCCAGCGCACCACGATATTCGTCCCCTCCGGCGTATGATTCACCGCGTTATACACCAGGTTAGAAATGGCGCTACGCAGTTCATCTTCGCTGCCCAGCACCTTCAGCGTATTGTCGACCTCAAAGGTCAGGTGATGCTTTTTGTGGCTTAACGTCTGCGCTTCACGCTCAACGACCCGCAGCATCATCGGGACATCAATGGTGTCATTTAGCGCGAGCGTTGGCGCCGCTTCAATCTTCGAGAGCGTCAGCAGTTGCTTCACCAGCCCTTCCATCCGGTGCGTTTGCTCGCGCATGGTGTGCAGCGCTTTTTCACGCGGCGCGCCTTCAAGCGTTTGCTCCTGCATCATCTCCAGGTAGCCCTGAAGCACGGTCAACGGGGTACGCAGTTCGTGACTGACGTTGGCGAAGAAGTTGCGACGCGCCCCTTCCAGCTGGTGCATCTGGGTGACATCGCGCGCCACCATCAGCCACTGCTTATCGCTGTAGGGCATCACGCGGATTTCCAGATGGCGACCATTATTGAGCTTCAGATTATGCGGGCGGGTAAAATCACGCGTTTTCAGATACAACGTGAACTCGGGATAGCGCAGAAGGTTGAGGATATTCTGACCATTGTCGTCGGGCCAGCGCAGGCCCAGCAGCTGTTGCGCAAGACCGTTACACCAGAAGATCGTCCCTTCTTCGGTCGTCAGAATAACGGCATCCGGCAGCGACTCTGCACCGCTACGAAAACGCTTAATCAGGCTTCCCAGCTCGCGGCGACGCTTTTTATTACGCATCTGCATCTGATGCAGACCGTACAGCAGCGGCTCCCAGCTGCCGCTTCCCGGCGGCGGCGTCATACTTCGGTCAACCCACAGCCACCAGGAGAGGCGCAGGAGGTTCCAGAAATGCCAGATCAGCAGCCCGGTGACCGACGCCAGCAGAAACCACGGCAGGTGTCCAAGAAAGGCCCCAAGAAGGAAGGCCGGAATACAGCATAAGATCAGTTCAAAGACGAGCCTTTTCCATGACAGACGTTCCAGCACGCGTCACACTCCTGTCATTGTTCAGAAACGGGTAGAAAAACGATAACCCGTGCCGCGGACCGTCTGCACCATGCGATCGTGGCCGCTCAGTTCCAGCGCTTTTCGCAGGCGGCGAATATGTACGTCAACCGTCCGGTCTTCGACATACACGTTAGTTCCCCAGACGTTATTCAGCAACTGCTCGCGGCTGTACACGCGTTCCGGGTGGGTCATAAAGAAGTGCAGGAGTTTAAATTCGGTAGGCCCCATGTCGAGGGGATTTTCACCGGTCATCACGCGGTGTGAGGTGGGGTCAAGGCTCAGCCCCTGCATCTCAATCACCTCTTCCACTGCCATCGGCGAAATACGGCGCATCACGGCTTTAATGCGGGCCACCAGCTCTTTCGGTGAAAAAGGTTTGGTAATGTAATCATCCGCGCCGGTCTCCAGACCGCGCACGCGATCCTCTTCCTCTCCGCGCGCCGTGAGCATCACAACCGGGATGTCGCGGGTCAGCGCCTCACGCTTCAGGTGTTTGATAAACTGCAGTCCGGAGCCGCCGGGCAACATCCAGTCCAACAGAATCAGATCGGGCCAGGGTTCATTCAGCTGGTTCACTGCGCTATCATAATCTTCCGCTTCAACCGGCTGGAAGCCGTTTTGCTCGAGCACGAAGCACACCATTTCACGAATTGGAGCTTCATCTTCTACGACCAGAATACGTCTCGCCATACTTTGCCCTGTCTTATCTTATTTAAGTTACAAGTTTGTAATTCGGCGCCATTATGCGTCAGATTTATGACAGATTTATGAAAAACAGTACCACGATAACGGGCAAACCGTTGTTTTATTACAGCGGTTATTTTCCCGTCTCTGAAGGTTTATAATCCTGCTTTCTCTTTTTTGCCACGGATCAGCTATGCGCATACTTCACACCTCAGACTGGCATCTGGGTCAAAATTTTTACAGCAAAAGCCGTGCGGCTGAACACGAAGCCTTCCTGAGCTGGCTGCTGGAAACGGCCCGGACGCACGAGGTGGACGCGATTATTGTGGCGGGTGACATCTTTGATACCGGCTCGCCCCCCAGCTATGCGCGTGAGCTGTATAACCGCTTCGTGGTGAATCTGCAGCAAACCGGCTGTCATCTGGTGATTGTCGCCGGCAACCATGATTCGGTCGCGACGCTCAATGAATCCCGCGACATCCTGGCATTTCTCAATACCACCGTGGTGGCCAGCGCGGGGCACGCCCCGCAGATCCTGAAAAAACGCGACGGTACGCCGGGGGCGGTGCTGTGTCCCATTCCGTTTTTGCGTCCGCGCGATATTGTGCAAAGCCAGGCGGGACTTTCCGGCGGCGAAAAGCAACAGCATCTGTTACAGGCCATCACCGACTATTACCACCAGCAGCACGCCGATGCCTGCGCCCTGCGCGGCGACCAGCCGATTCCGGTGATTGCCACCGGGCATCTCACCACCGTCGGGGCCAGTAAAAGTGACGCCGTACGTGACATCTATATCGGTACGCTGGACGCCTTTCCGGCGCAAAACTTCCCGCCAGCCGACTACATTGCGCTCGGACACATTCACCGGGCGCAGATCGTCGGCGGCAGCGAGCATATCCGCTACTGCGGCTCGCCAATTTCGCTCAGCTTTGACGAGACGGGTAAAGCCAAATCCGTCCATCTGGTGAGCTTCACCGAGGGCAAACTCCGCGCCGTCGAGACGCTGGAGGTGCCCGTCACCCAGCCGCTTGCGGTGCTAAAGGGCGATCTTGACGCCATTACCACCCAGCTTGAGCAGTGGCGCGGCGCAGCGCTTAACCCGCCCGTCTGGCTGGATATCGAAATCACCACCGATGACTACCTGCACGATATGCAGCGTAAAATTCAGGCGCTGACGGAAGATTTGCCCGTCGAAGTCTTACTGGTACGCCGCAGCCGCGAGCAGCGCGAGAAAATTCTGTTAAGCGCTCAACGTGAAACGCTCAGTGAGCTTCGGGTTGAAGAGGTGTTTGAACGCAGGCTCTCGCAGGAGGAAATTGACGACGCGAAGCGCGCAAGACTCAGCGAACTGTTCAGCCATACCCTGCATGCGCTCAATGATGAGGAAGAAAACGCATGAAAATTTTGAGCCTGCGCCTGAAAAACCTTAACTCGCTCAAGGGTGAGTGGAAAATTGACTTTACCGCGGAGCCGTTTGCCAGCAACGGTCTGTTTGCCATCACCGGCGCGACCGGGGCAGGTAAAACCACCCTGCTCGACGCCATCTGTCTGGCGCTTTATCACGAAACACCACGACTGCAGAAGGTCTCTCAGGCACAAAACGACCTGATGACGCGCGACACCGCCGAGTGCCTGGCGGAAGTGGAGTTCGAGGTAAAAGGCACCGCCTATCGCGCCTTCTGGAGCCAGAACCGGGCGCGCAATCAGCCGGACGGAAACCTGCAGGCGCCGCGCGTGGAGCTGGCGCGCTGCGAAGATGGCAAAATCCTGGCCGACAAGGTGACGGATAAACTGGAGCAAACCGCTGCGCTCACCGGGCTGGACTATGGCCGCTTTACCCGCTCAATGCTGCTCTCACAGGGGCAGTTTGCCGCCTTTCTTAATGCCAAACCGAGCGATCGTGCCGAGCTGCTGGAGGAGCTGACCGGCACAGAGATCTATGGCCAGATTTCCGCCATGGTGTTTGAAAAACACAAAGCCGCCCGCAGCGTGCTTGAAAAGTGCGAGGCGCAGGCGGCAGGCGTCGTGCTGTTGAGCGAAGAGCAACAGCAGCAGTTACAGCAAAGTTTGCAGGCACTTACTGACGAAGAGAAAACCCTGCTGGTTCAGCAGCAAAGCCAGCAGAAAGATTTTCAGTGGCTTACGCGCCATGATGAGCTTGTGCTTGAGCAACAGCGCGTCACCGCGATGCAGCAGCAGGCGCAACAGGCGCTGACGAACGCTGCGCCAGAGCTGGCAAAGCTCCAGCTCGCTCTGCCCGCCGCCCAGCTTCGACCGCTTTGGGAGCACCAGCAGGAGCAAACCGCGCGTCTGTCACAAACCCAGCAGCGAATTATCGAAGTAAATGCACGCTTACAAGCCAAAACCGCACTGCGCGCACGGATCCGTCATACCGCCCAGCGGAGTCATGAGCAGCTTCAGACCGAACTGACGGCGCTGGCGCAGTGGCTGGCGGAGCACGAGCGCTATCGCCTGCTGGGGCAGGAGATTGCCGGCTGGCGTGCCCAGTTCTCGCAGCTTAACCGCGATAAAACGCAGTTAGCCTCGCTTGCTGCGAAGATGAGTGAATTACGCAACAGGCTGGCTGAGATGCCGGAAAATGTGCTGACCCTGACGGCGGATGAGGTCAGCGCGGCCATGGAGCAGCAGTCCCGGTCACGCACGCTGCGCCAGCGGCTAACGTCGCTGCATGCCCGCTATCAGCCGCTGCAAAAGCGCCTGCGCCAGAGCGGTGAAAGCGTGCAGAAGGCCCAGGCCGATCAAAATAAACTCAATGAAACGCTGACGCTGCGTCGCCAGCAGTACAAAGAGAAACACCAGCACTATCTGGACCTGAAGGCCCTGTGCGAACGTGAAGCGACGATTAAAGACCTGGAAAGCTATCGTTCCCGGCTTGAGGCAGGTAAACCCTGTCCGCTGTGCGGTTCCAGCAAGCACCCCGCCGTTGAGCAATACCAGTCTCTTGAGCTGACGGATAACCAGCGCCGCCGTGATGCCCTGGAAAAAGAGGTCGCCGCGCTTAAAGAGGAAGGCCTGCTGGTGCTGGGACAGGTTAATGCTCTGACTCAGCAGATCCAGCGTGAGACAGACGAAGCGCAGACTCTCTCTCAGGAAGAGCAAGCACTCACTAAAGAGTGGCTGGAAGTCTGCGCTTCTCTGAACATCGCGTTGAATATTCAGGAAGATATCGCGCCATGGATGAACGAGCAGGAACAGTACGAGCGCCAGCTCTATCAGCTCAGCCAGCGTCTGACCCTGCAAAACCAGTTGAACGAGCAGGAAGTGCAGGAGCGACAGTATCAGCAGCAGCTGACGACCACGCGCCAGGCGCTGGAACACACCCTGCTCTCGCTATCGCTTAACGTACCTGACGACGGCAATGAAGCCGCCTGGCTGCACGCCCGCGAAGCGGAATTTGCGCAGTGGCAGGAGAAACAAACGCAGCACGGCGTGCTTCTGGAACGCATAAACGCTCTCAAGCCGTTGCTCGACACACTTCCGGAAACGAACGGCGAAGAGGCCGAACCGGCCATTCCGGACGGCTGGCGCGACGTCCACGACGAATGCGTGTCGCTACAGAGCCAGCTCACCGCGCAGCAGCAGCAGGAAAAGCTGGAGCAAGAGCGCCTGCATCAGTCGCAGACGCAGTTCATCGCAGCGCTCTCAGCGAGCTGCTTTGCCGATCGGGATGCGTTCCTTGCCGCGCTGCTGGATGACGACGCTATTCGCCACCTCGAACAGCTGAAACAGTCGCTGGAAAACCAGATACAGCAGGCCGCAGCCCTTTCCGGCCAGGCTAATCAGCAGCTGCAAGCTCATCTGGCGCTGCGGCCGGAAGGGATTGACGCCGATGCTCCTGCGCTGCAAAGCCAGCTACAGCAGCTGGCGCAACGGCTTCGCGAGAACACGACGCATCAGGGCGAGATCCGCCAGCAGCTCAAGCAGGACAGCGATAACCGACAGCACCAGTTGGCGCTGATGCAACAAATTGAAGAGGCCGCACGTCAGGCAGACGACTGGGGGTATCTGAACGCGCTTATCGGCTCCAGTACCGGCGACAAGTTCCGTAAGTTCGCTCAGGGGCTGACGCTGGACAATCTTGTCTGGCTCGCAAACCAGCAGCTTAACCGTCTGCACGGGCGTTATCTGCTGCAGCGTAAGGCCAGCGACGCGCTGGAGCTGGAAGTGGTCGATACCTGGCAGGCGGATGCGGTGCGCGATACCCGTACGCTCTCGGGCGGCGAGAGCTTCCTCGTCAGTCTGGCGCTGGCGCTGGCCCTTTCCGATCTGGTGAGTCATAAGACGCGGATCGATTCCCTGTTCCTGGATGAAGGGTTCGGCACGCTCGACAGCGAAACGCTGGATACCGCACTGGATGCGCTCGACGCGCTGAACGCTACCGGAAAAACCATCGGCGTGATCAGCCACGTTGAGGCGATGAAAGAGCGCATTCCGGTGCAGATCAAGGTGAAGAAGATCAACGGGCTGGGGTATAGCAGGCTGGACAGAGAATTTGCGGTGCAGTAAAGGTCCACTCTATCTGTAGATACTGTTATGCCACGCAAGCATTTTCCTGATGTAATGTGGCATCGAACGGGCGTCCTGATTTCAGGACGCCATACGCCACCTGCGCCAGCTTGCGCATCATCGCTCCGATTATCAGCTTCGCTCCCTTGCCGTTCTTTTCCAGACGCGCCCTGAACGCTTTTCCCCACTCCGTTTTGTACAGCGCCACCATCGCGGGCATATACAGCGCCCTGCGAAGCGAGACATGGCCTGCCTTACTCATCCTGCCTGCCCTGTGTACGCTGCTTCCGGATTCATGCTGCCGCGGTGTCAGTCCTGCGAAAGCCGCGAACTGCCGCGCCTGACCGAACCTGTCCTTCAGCCCCACATACGCCAGCAGCACCGCGGATGTCTTTTCACCGATACCCGGTATGCTGTCCAGCAGTTTTCGCCGGTGCTTCAGGTCCGGGTCATCATCCGTCAGGTCCTTTATCTGTTTCTCCAGCCGCTTCAGCTCCGCTTCCAGCCACAGAAGGTGCGCATCAATACTCGGCATCTGCACCTCCCGCGCCGTCTCACGACGGTTCAGCTCCTGCGTGTGCATGTCTGTCAGGGACTGGTGACGCAGCACCAGCGCCCGCAACGCGCGCTCCAGCGGATGAGGTGCCTCCCAGGCTACCGGACGCTTCTGCCGGCAGAACTCTGCCAGCATACGGGCATCAACGGCATCGGTTTTACTGCGCAGGCCTTCACTCTGCGCAAAGGCTTTACCAAGAGCCGGGTTGATGATGGATACGGTGAAACCGGCATCGCTGAGGGATGCTGCTGCGTCTTCCATATAGGTGCTGGTCGCTTCCATGCAGATATGTGCCTGAGCCACATTATGGCTGCGGAGCCAGCTGAGCAGCTCCTCGTGACCTTTAGGTGTGTTAGTAAATTTTTTGCTGCGGTGACGGCCATCAGGTCGCAACACATCGACATCCAGCTTAGCTTTGGAGATGTCGATACCAATAAAGTGAAGTTCCTGTTCCATAGTGAAACCAACCTTGTGAATGCGGATTACCGGGAAAACCGGTCCATGATACTGTCCGGTTTGTCACTTGTGGAGAAGGTGCAGTCCACTGCAGGGATCTACAACACAGGCGCGTGGCCTAAGGCCGGGTACGGCATGTGGACTGCATGGCAGAAAGTACTGGCCGGTTCTTTCTGCACGGAAGGATAATACAAGGCCGGGTAAGGCGTAGCCGCCACCCGGCTTTTTTTTGCGGCTGCCTGAATTCGCCCGGTGGCGCTGCTGTATGACCGGATACATAGGTGACAGATCAGACCGGGAACATAGGTAACACTTTTAGTCTATCCGGAGCACACTCTGGGTTCTTCGGTCATAGTACGCAAGCGTTATTCCGTTAAAGATGATGGCCTCAAGGCCATCATCTTGTTCTTCCAGCATGATGTACTCATCAGTCAGCGCTTCACTCAGGAACACCGTCCCCTTTTTCCCCATGTAGAGTGTCCCCCTCGATTTCACCCTGTAGACCGTACCGCCTTCCGGATAAGCATATTCAGGAACCCTGCCATCCCAGTGACGGCCTGAGGGCTTCCACACCGTTCCGGGCGTTGCACCCGCCAGGGCTTCATGCGGTCTTTCGTGGTTAAATTCTTCCCGGTAGTCACTGAACCACCGCTGTTGTTCTTCCATCGTCATGAAGGTGTTGCCCTGTTTCACTGCACTTTTCAGCGAGCGGTGCATTCGCTCATGACGGCCGTTTTCTTCCGGATGCCCCTTTCTGATACGTTCCGGTCTGATGCCCAGCTTTATCAGCCAGACTGCAAGGCGACTTAACCCGGCAATACCTGTTCCCGCGAACGGCTGACCATTATCCGTTCTCAGGACTTCCGGCAGACCGTACTCCAGGAACGCATCCGTCAGGCACTGCCTGACGAAGGGCTCGCTCTCCCGGTCCGTTCCCCGGCAGCTCAGAAGATACCGGCTGTGATTGTCGGTCAGGGTGAAGGGATGGCAGTATTCCCGGCTCAGCAGCCTGAACTTGCCTTTAAAATCAGCGCTCCAGACCTGATTGTTCTCACTGATGATGGTCAGGGGCTGGCGATTGCCCGGGGTTCTGCGTTTTCGCTTTTTATCCGGAACCAGGCCTTCACGCTTGAGGATATCGCCGATAGTGCTGGCAGCAGGGACGGTAAAATCGACGTGATGATTGAGCAGCCACATCCGCAGTTTTTTGGGACCCCAGTCAGGGTATTTTTGCCTCAGGGCCGTAAGCTGTCCGGCGATATCATCAGGAACCGTCCGGGAGTGGGAGTGTGGCGCGCGCGACCGGTCAGAGAGAGATGACAGGTCAGAGGGATCAAAACGCTGAAGCCATTTATAGCCGGTTTTACGGCTGATGCCAAAAAGACGGCAAAGAGCGGAGAAGGAGTCCGTACCTGCATGGCAGGCACGGATAAAATCAAGGCGTTGCATAGGTCGGGTCTCAGTCCAGGGCATAGCGAGTCTCCTCTTCTATGCCAGTTATAACTGTTACCCATGTATCCGGTCTAAAGTGTTACCCATGTTTCCGGTTCATACCCTTCGCTTACCGGGCCTACGAATTTACTGGCCATAACCACGCCGCGCCGCGCACGCCGCTGGAGTCACCGTGCAGCGCTTTGCGGATCGGGGTTTCGCACTCGCCGCCGAAGACCCACCGTTTCACCAGGTTCGGTACCGTGGCGTACAGCCGGTCGACGTTGCTCATGCCGCCGCCGAGCACAATCACGTCCGGATCGAGAATATTCACCACGTGCGCCAGGGATTTCGCCAGCCGCATTTCGTAGCGGCTAAGCGCCAGCTCGGCGACCGGATCCTGTTCTTCGACCAGACGCATGATTTCGTTGCCCTTGAGCGGCTGGCCGCTCAGACGGTGGTAGTCGGTCGCAAAACCGGTGCCGGAGATAAACGTCTCAATACAGCCTTGCTTTCCGCAGTAGCACGGCACTTCGGCGCGGTATTTAAGCTCATCTTCATCCATCCACGGCAGCGGGTTATGTCCCCACTCGCCTGCCGTACCGTTGCCGCCGATATGGGCGCGCCCGCCGAACGCCACGCCCGCGCCGCAGCCGGTACCGATGATCACGGCAAACACGGTCTGGGCACCGGCCGCCGCGCCGTCGATGGACTCAGAGACCGCCAGGCAGTTGGCGTCGTTGGCCAGACGCACTTCCCGGTTCAGACGTTGGCTTAAATCCTTATCAAACGGCTGACCGTTGAGCCAGGTGGAGTTAGCATTTTTAACCACGCCGGTATAGGGCGAGATCGACCCCGGGATCCCCATCCCGACGCTGCCGGTTTGCCCTGTCGCCTGCTCTGCCATCTCAACCAGTCTGGCAATCGTCTCGATAGTCTGGTGATAATCATCGCGCGGCGTCGGCAGACGATGGCGAAACAGCTGCTCCCCCTGCTCGCTCAGTGCGATAACTTCTGTTTTGGTGCCGCCCAAATCGATCCCAATACGCACAAGACTCTCCTCATTATTTTGATTATCAACAGAGTAGAAGCACGCTTCCCGATTAGCAATGCAAGCGATGCGACAATTCGTTATCATGCCCGCTGATTTAACGACAAGGCCGTGGAAATTATCATGCTGTGGTTCAAAAATTTGATGGTTTACCGTCTCAGCCGCGACGTTTCGCTGCGTGCAGAAGAGATGGAAAAACAGTTAGCCGCTTATACCTTTTCCCCTTGCGGTAGCCAGGATATGGCGAAAACCGGTTGGGTTCCGCCAATGGGTTCACAAAGCGATGCACTGACCCACGCCAGCAGCACGGGTCAAATCATCGTCTGCGCCCGTAAAGAAGAGAAAATCCTGCCGACACCCGTGGTTAAGCAGGCGCTCGAAGCGAAAATTTTCAAGCTGGAAGCCGAACAGGGCCGCAAGCTGAAAAAGACCGAGAAAGATTCGCTGAAAGACGAAGTGCTGCACTCCCTGCTGCCGCGCGCCTTCAGCCGCTTCAGCCAGACCATGATGTGGATCGACACCGTCAACGGGCTGATCATGGTGGACTGCGCCAGCGCCAAGAAAGCAGAAGATACGCTGGCCCTGCTGCGCAAAAGCATCGGATCTTTACCGGTCGTTCCGCTGGCGCTTGAAACGCCGATCGAGCTGACGCTGACCGAATGGGTCCGCAGCGGTGCTGCGGCACAGGGTTTCCAGATCCTTGATGAAGCCGAGCTGAAAGCCCTACTGGAAGATGGCGGCGTGATCCGCGCGAAGAAGCAGGATCTGGTGAGCGACGAGATCGCCGTACACATCGAAGCGGGTAAAGTGGTCACTAAACTGGCGCTCGACTGGCAGCAGCGTATTCAGTTCGTGATGTGCGACGACGGCTCCGTGAAGCGTCTGAAGTTCTGCGACGAGCTGCGCGATCAGAACGAAGATATCGACAGGGAAGATTACGCCCAGCGCTTTGACGCGGACTTCATCCTGATGACCGGCGAGCTGGCCGCGTTGATTCAGAATCTGGTGGAAGGTCTCGGCGGCGAAGCGCAGAGATAACAGACAAAACGTAGGCCGGGTAAGCGTTAGCGCCACCCGGCTTATTTTTTTATTTCAGGTAGCGGCACAGATAAGAGGTAGGTTCAGCCACCTGCAAATGAAATTCGCTGTGGCCAGGGACGTTGAAAGCTTGTCCGGCAGCGTAAACTTTCCATTCCGTTTCACCCGGCAGTAAGACGTTCAGCGCGCCGCTGACGACCGTCATTTCTTCAGCTTCCGCCGTGCCAAAGGTGTATTCCCCTTCAGCCATCACGCCGACACTGGCGCGGCCAGTGCTGCTGCTGGTAAAACCAATGGATTTCACTTTACCGGAAAAGTATTCGTTACTTTGAAGCATGAACTGGCCCTTATATTTATAGATAAAAATTCACTATAGGGGCCATGCTCATCACCTGTCACGCAAAATCATTACATGAGGAGTTCCGACGCCAGACGCGCCATCAGAACGTTGGATAACAGCACGGGCACATCCAGCGCTTTTTGCAGCAAGTCACGATGATGCTGATGGAAACCCAGGCAGTCCAGGATCAACACATCTGCCCCTCTCTCAAGCAGTTCCTTCCCGGCAGCAATGAGCTTGGCCTCACTGTCCCAAAACGGATTTGCCAGCGCATACAAGGGCACTTTTTCCAGCACGTGCCATTTTGCCTCCTGGTTATCCATGAGTTCCTCAATGGGAACAATCACCCCCACCTGATGACCGTCAACGATAGAGGCCACCAGCGGTGGAATGATCCGCATCGGCTCCAGCAAAATAGCATTACGCGCCGTAAGCCCCTTAATGGGTGCGGTACTCATCAGCAAAATAACGTCGTAACCTTGATTATCGAGCACTTCTATCACGCTCTGCAGCGAGCGCTCGATTTTCTGGCGTGAAACGTGCGCCAGTTTACCGTCACTTAATAACGTCGCCAGGGGATCCTCCCCCGCCTCGACAGCGTAGTCTTCCATGACCTCTTCCCGACTTATCTTCCCCAGCAGACTGAGATGCGTTATCTGTTGTTCAGATACATGCTCGGTTAAGAGCGGTAACACTTCGCTTACAGGGACCACACCAATGGTGAGGATCGCCAACGTTGCCTTCATTTTTATCGCCTTCCATTACTCCAACATCGTGTATACAGGTACAGGCTCACTACGCTGTACAGTTCGTTTTTTAAACAAAACAGGACCAAGCGTAGCAGGTGATCCCAACATCGAAATGTAAAGATCGCCTGCCGATACCGGAGTTACTTGTAATAACTAAATATTAACTCCTGCTTAACTTTCCCGATGAGTAAAAAGTGTGATTCAGGCACGATATTGGAGCGTTTAGGAAAACATTCAGGTTTTATCGGGATCTTCGTAGCGCCGTTTCGCGTCCAGCGCTTCCTGTTCAGTCTCATGTTCACTGATCAGCGAGTCCGGTTTGGGATGATCGGCACGCAGTTGATACCAGGTCACGGTATGACCCGTATGGCCTTTTTCAACGGTAACAATGCGCGCTTCACGCGGATAGGGAGGTCTGGTTGGCATAGCTCATCCTTTTTTTATGTCTGAGCTATAAGTATAGACGCCGGTTAGCTGGCACAAGCCAAACGCAGGGCGGTAATAATCTGAATCACAACGTCTTCGGGAGACGCTGACGCATCCACCACGTGGTGAGCCGCTTCGCGGTATAACGCATCGCGTTCGGCCAGCACTTCACTCACCTCTTCGTTGAGCGGCCTGGAGGTCAGCGCGGGGCGTTGCCCCTCTTCCGGAAACGCTTCCAGACGCCCTACCAGAGCCGACACCGGCGCGCTGAGATAAATCACAATTCCCTTTTCGCGCATAAAGCGGCGATTACACTCCGCCAGAACAATGCCACCACCGGTCGCGATCACGGCAGACGGGGTAGTGACCGCTTTCAGCGCGGCGGTTTCGCGTGCGCGAAAGCTCTCCCATCCCTCTTGCTCAACGATCTCAGCGATGGTTTTTCCGGCCTCGATTTGCAGCCAGTGGTCGGTATCAACAAACTGGCGATGACACACGCGTGCCAGCTCCAGGCCAACGGTGGTTTTCCCACAGCCGCGCGGGCCGACTAAAAAGATGGGTTGGGTCATGCCAGGTGTTCCCCTTGATGCCGAATGGCTGAAGAGTGTAAAGAAATAATTGCAGAAGATGTTGCGATTACTTTACTGCAAAGCGGTACGGGATGACAACCCTGTGGAGGCCACACTGTACCACAAATTGACAATAATTATCATTACGCTGTGCGGCGCTTCACTTCCAGCAGCCATTTATCCAGCTCGGCAGCGAACTGCTGACGGTCGCGCTGGGACAGGCTGTCCGGTCCACCGGTCTGCACGCCGCTGGCCCGCATCGTATCCATAAAATCGCGCATGGTGAGCTTTTCCCGAATGGTCGAAGGCGAGTAACGCTCCCCGCGCGGATTGAGCGCCGCCGCCCCTTTCTCCAGCACTTCAGCGGCCAGCGGAATATCCGCCGTGATCACCAGATCTTCCGCGCTGCACAGACGAACAATTTCGTTATCCGCCACGTCGAACCCGGCAGGCACGCGCAAAGAGCGGATGAACCGCGAAGGTGGTACGCGAATATTCTGGTTCGCCACCAGCGTCAGCGGCATCTGAACGCGCTCGGCGGCGCGAAATAAAATTTCTTTAATCACATTCGGACACGCGTCCGCATCAACCCAAATCGCCATATTGTCTCCCCATAATGACTCTGTCGACTATTGTCGCCTGCATTTCGTTGTTAAGCTATCAATCAGAGAAAACAACGCATAATGACGGAGAATCGTGATGGACAAGAAAATCGGGTTTATCGGCTGCGGTAACATGGGCAAAGCCATCCTGGGCGGTCTGATCGCCAGCGGGCAGGTGCTGCCGGGTCAGATTTGGGTCTATACCCCGTCACCGGACAAGGTCACCGCGTTGCGCGATCAATACGGGATCAACGCTGCCGAAAGCGCGCAGGAAGTGGCCCAGGTCGCCGATATCGTCTTTGGCGCCGTCAAGCCAAACATCATGATCAAAGTGCTGAGCGATATCACCTCCAGCCTGAATAAAGAGACGCTGGTCGTGTCGATTGCCGCGGGCGTCACGCTAGATCAGCTGGCGCGTGCGCTGGGTCACGATCGTAAAATCGTCCGCGCGATGCCGAACACACCGTCGCTGGTCAACGCCGGCATGACCTCCGTCACGCCTAACGCGCTGGTGACCACAGAAGAAGTGGCCGATGTGCTGAACATTTTCCGCTGCTTCGGTGAAGCTGAAGTAATTGCCGAATCGATGATCCATCCGGTGGTTGGCGTGAGTGGTTCAGCCCCTGCCTATGTTTTCATGTTTTTAGAAGCGATGGCCGACGCCGCCGTGCTTGGCGGAATGCCGCGCGCGCAGGCGTATAAATTCGCCGCGCAGGCCGTCATGGGCTCCGCCAAAATGGTGCTGGAAACCGGCAAACACCCGGGTGAACTGAAAGATATGGTCTGCTCCCCGGGCGGTACCACCATCGAAGCGGTGCGGGTGCTGGAAGAGCGCGGGTTCCGCTCGGCGGTCATTGAAGCGATGGCAAAATGCATGGAAAAATCAGAGAAGCTGAGTAAATCCTGATCCTCTCCGTCGGGCGTCAGGCCGCCACTTCGGTGCGGCCGCGCCCGGCATTTTTCGCCTTGTACAGCGCCACGTCAGCCGCCTTCAGCCATTCCCGATAGTGTCCAAACTGCGGTCCCCAGGGGGCAACACCGACGCTGATGCGCAGCGCTTCTTTTGGCGCGCACGGTAACGTCAGGTTTTCCAGCCGCTCATGCAACCGTGACATCACGGCGATGGCGCTTTCCGCCGCTGTCTGCGACATGATCACCGCAAACTCATCCCCACCAAACCGGCCGATCGCATCGCCTGACCGTACTGACCGCTGGAGTTGACGCGTAATAGCGATGATCGCCTCGTCGCCCACGTCGTGCCCCCAGGTGTCGTTGATGTTTTTAAAGTGGTCGATATCAATCAGCAATATCGTGGCGGTGCTATGGTCGCGCCGACAATGCTCAAATTCATTTCGCAGCAGCATTTCCCAGTGTCGGCGGTTAAAGACCCCGGTCATGCCGTCGCGGGTGCTCATCATTTCCAGCCGCCGCTTATGCTCCGCAAGCCTGACGGCGGTGCGGTGGCTGAGCCAGGCAAACAGCATGGGATAAAGCATGAGTACGGGCAGCGTTAGGCTCCACTCTACGGGGTCGGGGTTGAAGACGGCCACCTTCCCGACGAGTGGCAGGGTCACCAGCGCGGAGAGCAGCGTCAATGCGATCCCGGGGATAAACAGACGACAGCCCCCGGAACCCATCATATTCATCCCCACCATCATCACCAGCGCTGCCGTGGGTAACGCATTCATCCCCATCACGCCGATCCAGAGCCCGGCAATAATGGCATCGATTTTAAGATTGAAAATTTCCTGCTGATGAGGTGAAGCGGCACGGCAGGATAGCTGCCAGGCGAAATGGGGCCAGACGAACGACCACCCCACCAGTAAAAGCCACCAGCCTCCGGGTAAAAAATGGGTGACCAGCATCCCCGCAACCGGGAAAAACATCGCCGCCAGCCCGACGGCGCGCGCCAGCCTAACTCGGCGGGCAAACTGAATGCCGGCACGGTGAGGGTCATCCTGAGAAAGGGTTAAATTCCACTCTTCCCGAATGCGCTTTTTGTTGTAATACGTTTCATCATTCATCATTTTTGGGAATATTCTGAAACAATTTCCCAAATTATAGAGAGGGGGTCTGCGGGGAAAGTATGAAATTTCGGGTGAGCCGCCGAAGCCGCTCACCCGTTAGAACTACACTTTTTTCTTCAGGCAGGCACTCATGAACTTGCTGCGATCGTCCCCTTTCAGGGACTGCTCGGTTGCTTTCGCATTACACTCGCGCATTTTTTGTTGCTGCGGGGTCAGGCTTTTTTCAGCGGGTTTCGAGGCGCCATTTTTGAGGCAGTCACTCATGTAGGTCTTGCGAGCATCTCCCTTCAGACTCTGAGACGTGGCCTGCTGATTACAGGTGGTCATACGCTGTTGTTGAGGCGTCAACGTTTTCTCTTCCGCGTTCGCCGAAGCGACCAGGAACAGGCCAGAGAGCAGAGTAACCAGTAATGTTGTTTTCATTGCACCATCCTTTTGTGAACATTCCCTGTAAGTCTGGTTCGAGACAGGAAAAAAACCAGCCGACAGATGTGATTTCCGCCGGGATTTTATCATTTAAGACCCAGCGCCGCCTTCATGGTGTAGAACAGATCCGTTTGATCGGTCAGGCCTACCACGTTTGCCGCGTGCGGGCCATAGGCTGCAATGCGCAGCTGGGTGCCCGTGTGCTCCATGGACTCTTCCTCAGAGTTGCCGTAGCTCAGCACCATAACGGCACCATCTTTGGTGTTCAGCGCCTGCGTCAGGCCCGGGGCTTTGGTATCTGGCGGAATGATCTGGCTGGCGTGCGCATGATCCGCGGTGACAACCACCAGGGTGTTGCCGTCTTTTTTTGCGAACTCAAGCGCCTTCTGCACCGCTTCGTCCAGATCGACGGTTTCGCCAATCTGGCCGCACGGATTCGCGGCATGATCCTGTTTATCGATCGATGCGCCTTCTATCTGCAGGAAGAACCCTTTTTCGCTCTTGCTCAGCAGAGAGATGGCTTTATCGGTCATCGCCGCCAGGGTCGGTATGCTGTCCGTACGTTTTGGGTTTGGCGTACAGGTCACGGCAGGCTTATCGATATTGCCGTGATATGAGGCTTTTGGGCCTTCCCAGCGCACGGGCATGTTGCCGTCAGAGAATAACCCCAGCAGCGGTTTGTCCTGGTTCGCGTCGGTAATTGCTGCCAGCGAACTGGCGTCACTCACCAGCTGATAGCCGCGAGCCTGCGCCTGCTCGCGCAGCGTTTTGCCCTGCCACTCGCCGGCCGTCGCGGTTTCCGCGAAGGTTTTCGCGCCGCCGCCCAGGGTCACGTCAGGACGCGCATTCAGCAGCTGTTCCGTAATCGAGCCTTTGCCGCCTTTTTCCAGCGCGTTCGTTGGGCATTTTTCGCTGGTCACTGACGGGCCGTAGCATTTACGCGAGGTCACGTGCGCCACCAGCGCCGCGGGCGTCGCATCCTGAAGTTCAGCGGTGGAGACGTTGCCGGTCGCCAGACCCGCCGCTTTTGCCATCTCGAGAAGGGTTTGATGATCTTTTTCGTGAATATCCACCCCCAGCGCGCCATTATAGGTTTTCACGCCGGTGGACCACGCCGTGGCAGAGGCCGCGGAGTCCGTTACGTAATCCGGTTTACCGGTTTTTTTATCCAGCGCGTAATGGGTATATTGTCCGGTCAGCGGTAATGCGTCGATGCCTTTAAAAAATCCGCCCGCACCCTCGGCGTAATTTCGCGCCGCCGTGATTTCGGAATCGCCCATTCCATCGCCAATAAGCAGAATAATATTTTTCGCCGGCTTATCATTCAGCGAAGCGCGAATAGCGGCAGTTTGATCTTCTGATAAACGGCGTGCGCCGCCAGGCTGGGTGATATCCCCTTTTGCCGCACGATTATCCAGCACGCTGGTTTGGGCAGTATCGGCATAAATGGCAGGGGTAATTAACAGGGGAAGTAATGCGATGAAAAGTGCGCTCTGTTTCAATTTATTTTCTCCATGTACAAATACATAAAAATAAAAACAGAGCGACTATAGGCATACTGCATGACAATTCTATGACACGTCGTTACGTCCTGTGACGGTTTAGCTGCGCGGATGCCTTAACAGCTTCTTTACGTACTGGTGGAGCATCTCGGCATCCTCAACCGGAACCTGCGATTCAGGCCTGACGCTGTCCAGCGCGCCTTCCACGCTCTCAATCAACGCCTGTTGATCGGTTTTCGCCATTTGTCGCAGCAGCGCGGTGACCACAATTTCCAGCGCTTCGACCTGAGCAACCAGCTCTTTTGACTCTTCTTCCTTTTGTGCCAGCTTGACCAGCAATTCAGCAATGAGATTTTTCATCGTGCCAGTTCCTTTTTCAGTTTTGTCTGAAGTTAGCATTCTGAATCCATAATGCAAAGAGAAGAAGTTTATTAGGGTATGCAAAAGTGATGCAGGAATGAAAATAAAAGGCCGTCGCGGTGAGCGAAACGTTTTTCTATAAAAAAACGCCGCATTTCGTTATATAAAAATGCGGCTACTATAAGAATATTTAATACATCAGCGAAACGATTATCTCGACGATTTCGCTTCCGCCATTTGTCTGCGGCGACGCAGCGCAATAGCCAGCTGGATAATATTGATTAAAACGACAATCGCCGTGGCCGCAAATACCCAACGAAAACCGGCCATCGCGGAAACGGATGCGCCAATAAGCGGACCGGCAACATTCCCCAGATACATAAATGACTGGTTATAGCCAAAGATACGCCCCGTCACCTGGTCGCTGGAATATTTAACCAGCAGGGTCTGTACCGCAGGCAACATTGCGCCATCAGCAAACCCGAGCAGAAATCGCAATACGCCAAGCTGAAGCGGAGAGGTAACAAACGACATCGCGAAGAAGAGCACGACCGCAAAGATCAGCGTCGCCATCAGGATGCGCGCCGTGCCGATCCTGTCACCCAGTTTTCCCAGACGCGGCGCGGAAATCAGGGCGGATACGCCCGGCACAGCGGCAATCATGCCGCTCAGAAAAGCGATATTTGTGCTATCCGGCTCCATCGACTTGATAAACAGCGCCAGAATCGGACCGACCGAACCGTTACAGAGCTGGATAACCATAGTAGTCACAAACAGGCTGATCATCAGTCCCGGATAGGGCAGCGAGGCGAAGACGGCCTTGCCGCTCAGGCGTTCAGATTTACTGATAACCGGGCGGCCCCCCTCTTTGATAAGAAAGAGCGTGACCAGAAAACTGACCACCAGCAGGATCGCGGTAATGATAAATACCGCGCGCAGCCCGACGTGGTCCGCCAGAAAGCCACCCAGCAGCGGACCGCCGATGACGCCGCTGATCTGAGCCGTGGAGAGCGTACTCAGCGCCCAGCCACTACGCTCACGCGGCACCTGGGAGGCGACCAGCGCCATGGCATTTGGAATGTACCCGGACGTCAGCCCCATCACCGCGCGCAGGAAAAACAGCTGCCAGACGTTGGTGGCGAAGGCCTGCAGCAGAATGGCAATTGCCATCCCGAGCGAGGCGCGCAGCAGCATCAGTTTTCGGCCTTTCCGATCCGCCAGGCTGCCCCACATCGGTGACACAATGGCGGAGACCAGAAACGTGACGCTGAACGTCAGGCCGGACCACATGGAGAGCGCTTCATGCGAGTTCACCCCCAACTGCGAGACGTACAGCGGCAGGAACGGCAGGATCTGGCTGATGGCCAGCCCGGTGAAGAAGCAGCCGAACCAGACCGAGATGAGATTAACTTTCCAGGATTCCATAAAGAAATAGTCTTCATTTTTAGGCAAATTCGCCTACAGATTAGCAAGTTACGCGTTTTGACGTCGCACCAGAGATGCGGCCTGACTGACTTTGGTGTTTTATCTTCCCAGTCATCATATTTGTGAAATAAGTCACAATTCATCCATTTTCTGGCGGAATATTATGCTTCACCGACAGAGTCCGAAACCGCGCATTCCCAGATGAAAATGGTTGGCATGCGCCGCGTTATACTCCGGCCCCAGGCCGTTTCCGTAGTAGCCGCAGCTTGCCGCCAGCATTGCCTTCAGCCATGTCTGCGTTGTTGCCATCTTCCAGCCGTTCAGCACCGTGACGCGTTCCCCGTTCGCCAGACGAAAAGCGGCGATATCCAGCGCCTCAGCCGTGGCATGTTCACTGCGTCGCGCGTCAGGGCGGTGGTAAATATTGCGGCAGGCAAAGCTGCCGAGATGATCGATGCGCGCCAGGTCGCTGCCCGTATAGCGTTTTGTCAGCGGCCGGGCCTGCTGGCTGACAAACAGCGCAGAGCTGAGCGCCAGCGGACAGCTGGCAAGAAAACTGCTGTTCAGGCCGACCGGGCCGAAGTCGCGCACGCGCACCACGTTGTTAAGCGGACACGCGCCGCCGCTGTCTGCCACCGGCTGGGTGCGGATGAGATCTCTTTGGTTAGCCAGTGAAAGCAGGCTCGCGCACGCCTCGGGGGTTAAGCGCCGAAGTTTATACTGGGTGATTCGGCCCGGCGGGTCGTCAAGCGTCAGCGGCATAAAAGGGTTGTAGTAAGGCGGCAACCAGCGATAACCCACCGTTGCAACGGCCACAATGATGAAAACGGTCAGCAGCGTTTTTCCTTTCACTCTCCCCCCTCAACATTCCCCAAAACATTATGGCAGAAGGCCGCGAAACCCGCCGGGCATCGTGGTATGTTATTGGCTTTTCGTCAGACTGGAAGAGAGTGAGATGGCTAAGCAGCGCGTAGGTATTGTCTTTGGGGGAAAATCAGCTGAGCACGAAGTGTCATTGCAATCGGCCAAAAATATCGTTGATGCGATCGATAAAAGCCGCTTCGACGTGGTGCTGCTGGGCATTGATAAACAGGGCCAGTGGCACGTTAACGATGCCAGCCAGTATCTGCTGAATGCTCACGATCCGGCACACATCGCCCTTAATCCTTCAGAAGTGAGCGTCGCCACCGTACCCGGCGTCGTGAAGGGGCAGCTCATCGACGCCGGCAACGCGCAGGCACTCGCCCAGATCGACGTTGTCTTCCCCATCGTTCACGGCACTCTGGGGGAAGATGGTTCCCTGCAGGGAATGCTGCGCATGGCCAACCTGCCGTTCGTCGGCTCGGACGTCCTCGGCTCTGCCGCGTGCATGGACAAAGACGTCACCAAACGCCTGCTGCGCGATGCCGGGCTGAACATTGCGCCATTCGTAACCCTCACCCGCGCCAACCGCGACAAGCATAGCTTTGCGCAAATTAGCGGAGAGCTGGGTCTGCCGCTGTTTGTGAAGCCGGCAAACCAGGGCTCCTCCGTGGGCGTCAGCAAGGTCACCAGCGAAGCAGAGTTCACGCAGGCCGTCCGTCTGGCGTTTGAGTTCGACCATAAAGTGGTGGTTGAGCAGGGTATTAAAGGCCGTGAAATTGAGTGCGCCGTGCTGGGCAACGATTTCCCACAGGCGAGCACCTGCGGCGAAGTGGTCTTAAACAGCGACTTCTACTCTTACGACACCAAATACATTGATGACAAAGGCGCGCAGGTTGTCGTTCCTGCGGATATCGATCCGGCGATTAACGATAAGATCCGGGCGATCGCCATTCGCGCTTATCAGACGCTCGGCTGCTGCGGCATGGCGCGCGTGGATGTGTTCCTGACGCCGGAAAACGAGGTGGTGATCAATGAAATCAACACGCTGCCGGGGTTCACTAACATCAGCATGTATCCGAAACTGTGGCAGGCCAGCGGCCTGAGCTACCCGGAATTGATCACCCGCCTGATCGAACTGGCGCTGGAGCGCCACGCCGCCGACAGCGCGCTTAAAAGTTCCGTAAACGGTTAATCGGCGCGCTTCGCCTCATCCGCTGTCGTCTCTTCAGGGCGACGGCGGATAATCAACCCCGCCAGCCAGAAACTTATCACCCAGGTCACCAGCCCGACGGCATAGGTTTGCCATCCTTTTGCTTCAAACCCCAGCAGGCCCACGACACCGTTAAGAATAAAGATCAGCCCGATTGCAAAGGCATAGTAGTGCCAGTCACGGCGTAGTTTGGACGTGAGCTTCATAACAACTCCGGCAGGAAAAAAAAGATATCCTCTCACAGTTTTTCGGCCAGGTCTGTGGCAGATACGGAAATTCTGAAACGCGACGCAATTTCACTTAAGTGATGAAATTGTGATGTGCTGCAGAAATCGACAATCCAGGAGGATTCCGGCGCGGAAATTACCACGATTCTGATATTGACAAATGCGATGACCTGTCAAACTCACCCCGTAAGACGCGTATTAAAACAGAGTGATACCACGGGAGGTCAATATGGCTGACTTTACATTGTCGAAACCGATTTTTGGCGGCAAACCAAAAACCTCCACGGCGGGTAATATTGCTTATGCCCTGTTTGTCCTGTTCTGCTTCTGGGCCGGTTCCCAACTGCTCAATATGCTGGTCCATGCGCCAGGCGTTTATGAACACCTGATGCAGGTACAGGATAACGGACGCCCGCGAGTTGAGATTGGCTTTGGTGTCAGCACCCTGTTTGGCCTGATTCCCTTCCTCGCGGGATGTATGATTCTGGGGGTTGTGGCGTTAGTGTTGCGCTTTCGCCGTCGCCGTTAAAGCCCCATACAGCGAGCCCGGCGATCGTCCACGCGTTTTGCGAACCATGCGGTGGTCAGGTTACGCGTGATCTTCGGGCTTTCCAGCTGGATCCCCGGCAGGATAGCCCTCGGTAACGTTTTCCCGCTTTTCTGCTCTGCAAGCGCAAACACCTTCTTGTACAGATCCGTTTTCTCAAATGCCAGGCTGTCGCCTTTCTCAAGCTGACGGCGAATGTCGCTGTTGCTCAAGCCAAGCGTGGTCGACAGTTTCCGTACTGCCAGCTCGGTGCTTCCCGCCTCGCTGCTGCCGTAAGCGATGAGATCGCCGTCCAGCGCCAGCTTGACGCCGCTTGCGCGACTGACCGCACTCTGGAATGCCGCATTACGGCTCGCATACCAGCCCGCGTTAAAGTCGGCAAAGCGGTACAGCGGCTCATCATAGTTCGCCGGATAGTTCAGCAGATGATACGTGCCGAACCACAGCCCACCGCGCAGGGAGAAGACCTCCTGACGCACCGTACCGTCGATTTTCCACGGGTAGCCGTCGGTATGCTTCTCCGCGAACGCGATGCTCACCTGCATCGGGCCACCGGTGTGTACCGGGTTCAGTGAACCAAACAGCTTCTGCCCCATCGGGACCATACTGATGAAATCATCAAAGATGGCGCTCAGCTGTTTTTCGGTTTTCACCGCATCCAGCCGTTCGCTGTAGCTTTTGCCGTTCGGTGAGGTGATTTTCAGCGCGGTATGCACGAGGAATACCGGGATATGCATGGATTCCGCGCGGCGGTCGATCTCTTTCCAGGCAATTTTGTTCAGACCCGGCACCACCGGGTCTGACTGGTACATTGACTCCTGCTGCGCCACCGCGAGCACCGAGCAGATATTCTCCTCGGTCGGCGCGATCTTTTGGCTTTCAAAGGTTTTTGCCAGCGCATCTGCCCACGCATTGCGATCCTTCACGCTGGCGGGCATTTTCTGCCGCACAACGCTCGCCACATCGACGGGCTTCTCCCCCTTTTTGAGCGGAGCAGCCCCTTTTTCGGCACAGCCTGCCAGCACAAGAGCGGCCAGCAAGGACAACGGTAACGCGCGCGGTACGGCAAAAGACATAGCAACTTCCTGTATTAGCTAAATGTGTTGGTGACTTCCTGCAGGTCACGATCGTCCAGCTCACGTTCAAAACTGCGTAAACGTTTATAGATAGACATCAGTTCTACCAGGGTGGTCCAGGAGCTGATCAGGTACTGGAACGACCCACGAACCTGACCGAAAACGTTGGTGATCTGCGTCATCAGACCGAGCGTAATCGTACCCGCAACAATCGACGGGAACAGCAGGAACAAACCGAAAACATTGTCCACCTGCAGATACAAAATACGGGCAATGTTGAAATACATATAGTGGAAGTAGAGTCGGAAGTAGTTACGACGCACGGCGCCAAACAGCTCGCGGACGGTCGGCGGTGATGCGCGGTTGGCATCATCTTCACCGTAAACCAGCTCTTTACGGTAAGCGGCTTCCACGCGTTGATTTTTAAACTCCAGGCCCGGCAGTTTGATCCCCACCACCGCCAGCAGGCCCGTACCCATCAGCGACCAGACGATCGCGGCAATCACCAGACCATACGGAAGATGGCCAACAATCGGCAGATCCGGCACGTGCACCGAGAGCGTTACCAGCACGGGCAGGAAGGCAATCAGCGTCATGATGGCGTTGATAAAGCTTACGCCCATGTCTTCAAGGGTGGAGGCAAAACGCATGGTGTCTTCCTGCACACGCTGCGCGGCGCCTTCGATATGGCGCAGGTGCTGCCAGTGCGCCATATAATGTTCGTTCATTGCGGTACGCCAGCGGAAAACGTAGTGGCTGACGAAGAAATTGTTCATCACGCCAACGAATACCGAAATAAGGGCGATACCGAGGAAGACGCCAACCTCATGGTAGAACTGGTTGATAGTCACTTTATGCGGCGAGCTCAGCGCGGTCTGGATCAAATCGTAGAACGGCGCATACCAGGCGTTGACCGCCACACCCACCTCCACGAGGAACCAGGTGACAAAGATAATCAGCGATGTGCCGAGGATCGACCAGTACTGCCACCGGTGCGGAGAATACATAAACCAGAACAGCGCAAACAGCCCAACGCACACCGTATAGTAGGCGTAAAACAGCAGGTAGCTGAGCGACCAGAAGCGCGCCGCGCTAATCGGCACCTCGCCCGTTGCTCCCGTGATGCGCGTCAGCCATGCGCCGCCGCCCGCCTGCCAGAAAATGACAGCGATGAGTGCCCAAATAAATGCCGACAGGAAAAAAGGCCCCGGCTTTGGGAAAAAAGACTTAAACATAATGCTTCCTTCTTGTTGTTATGGCTGTTGCTGTGCACAACACGTTACCACACGAAAAACCTGCCCGAGCCAGCCTCCCGGCCCGGGCAAAAAGGTCAGACCCGAGGGTTAATTATTAGTTCGCTTTCCAGTTTTCGAGAATTGTTTCGGTGCGTTTCACTGCGAGAGGATTCGCCGGCGCGATGAAGTTACGCCACACATCGTTGTGGTGGTTAATCACGATCTGCGCATCTGCCGCCGGGCGATTGGCGGTAGTATGGGCATCTTCCGCCACGGTGATGTGATAACCCCGGCTGACGCCGTTCTTAACCGTCGTATCGACGCAGTAATCGGTGGCGCAGCCGCAGATGACAAACTCGCGAATGCCCTGCTCACGCAGCAGCGCCTCAAGCGCGGTGTTATAGAAGGCATCGCAGGCGGTTTTGGTCACGTAAAGCGCGTCAGCAGGCTGATGGAGTTCAGGCAGCAGCGCAAACCCTTCACTTCCCTCTTCCAGGCCCCCGGCCTCGGTATGCTGAATAAAAATCACCTTGTCGGCTGCCTGCGTAAGCTGGTTGATCAGAGAGACACACTTTTCGCGCTGATGACGAGGGGTTTCAAATACCCCGTTCTGCATATCGACAACCATAACCACACGCTTCTCAGACATACCGTTCTCCGTAAGATTGAGTGACACTGGCGTCTATCATAAGCCCGATGTCACAAAATGGGAGATGGCTCGTAAGTAAATTGTTCATATTTACCCATGGTTACGTTTTTCTCGCTATCGTTATGCAATTCGGGGCATTGCGCGGTTCCGATTAGTAGTATAAATACCCATTACTTTCCTCATTCACTTCATGGATGCTTTCGTTGAAACGTTGTCTGCTCTCTTTTGCCGCGCTGTGTGCGGTGAGCTTTTCTACCGCCCAGGCAGCCCAACCGCTGACGGCACCCGTTTTAGCTTCAGATATTGCCGATCGCTACGCGAACCTTATCTATTACGGCAGCGGCGCGACCGGGATGGCGATGGTCGTCATCGACGGCAACCAGCGTGTGTTCCGCAGCTTTGGCGAAACGCGCCCAGGAAATAACGTTCACCCGCAGCTGGATTCCGTTATCCGCATCGCGTCCTTAACCAAGCTGATGACCAGCGAAATGCTGGTGAAACTGCTCGACCAGGGCGTGGTGAAGCTTGACGATCCGCTCAGCAAATACGCGCCTCCAGGCGCCCGGGTTCCAACCTGGCAGGGGACGCCGATCCGGCTTGTGAACCTTGCCACCCACACCAGCGCCCTGCCGCGTGAGCAGCCAGGCGGTGCGGCGCATCGTGACGTCTTTGTCTGGCCAACGCGCGACCAGCGCTGGAGCTACCTGAGTACCGCCACGCTGAAGGCGGAACCGGGCTCGCAGGCCTCTTATTCAAACCTGGCGTTTGACCTGCTGGCAGATGCCCTCTCAACGGCGGCGGGTAAACCCTACACGCAGCTATTTGAAGAGCAGATAACCCGTCCACTGGGTATGAAAGACACCACCTTTACCCCGTCCCCGGAGCAGTGCCGTCGCCTGATGGTGGCGGAGAAAGGCGCGAGCCCCTGTAATAACACGCTCGCGGCTGTGGGCAGCGGCGGAGTCTATTCCACGCCTGGCGATATGATGCGCTGGATGCAGCAGTTCCTTTCCTCAGATTTCTACGCTCGCACCAGCCAGGCCGATCGCATGCAGACCCTGATTTATCAGCGTACTCAGCTGCACCGCGTCATCGGGATGGACGTGCCGGGTAAAGCCGATGCGCTCGGCATGGGGTGGGTCTATATGGCGCCAAAAAATGGCCGTCCGGGCATTATTCAGAAAACCGGCGGTGGCGGTGGATTCATCACCTATATGGCCATGATCCCGCAGTCAAACGTGGGTGCATTTGTGGTGGTCACCCGCTCCCCGCATACGCGTTTCGTCAATATGAGTGACGGGATTAATAACCTGGTGGCAGAGCTGAGCGCCAATAAAGCCCAGGTGCTCACCGCGTCTAACTGATCTTAATATTCTGTGGGCAAGCGGTTGATGCTGACCAGCTTGCCCCGGCTCATATTGATGTAGTTACCTTGCCGCAGGGCAGCGAGAACCTCAGCAACCACTGAACGTGAAATACGCGTACTTTGTTGAATATGATTCATCACACCAATTTTTGAGCGCAGCGTTTCATCCCACTCCGCCATATTCAGCAGCATGGCGCGGATCTGATGATAGGAATTATTTCCCACCAGCTGCATATCGCGTTTCTCAAGAATGTAGTTTATCCAGGATAACCAACCGAAGGCCTCTTTCCATAGCGCGTTCTGTTGTATAAGTTGACAGGTGGTTTCAGTGGGCAAATAAAAGCCCGTGCAGGATGTTTTGGCTACCACTCTATATTCCTGACTATGATTAATCATCACGGTGGACAGCCCCAAAATAAAAGGCGCTGTTGCGATGCCCACAAGCAGTTCATCTGAACAACGATAGATTTCGATTATACCGGTTTGTAATACGGTCGTGCGGGGAGCATGACACTCACCTGATGTAATTAACTGTTGTGGAGCAGATTTAAAAGGGGTACTGGCTGATTTCAAACACTGTTCGAGCCGGCTTA
Source organism: Enterobacter sp. ECC-019 (assembly GCF_043974075.1). NCBI lineage: Bacteria > Pseudomonadati > Pseudomonadota > Gammaproteobacteria > Enterobacterales > Enterobacteriaceae > Enterobacter > Enterobacter sp. ECC-019. The sequence continues at coordinate 1,636,064 of NZ_CP143759.1, read as the reverse complement.
ATTCAGAAAGCGGTTTCGCATTAACCCTCATGCAGACCTCAAGGCATCCGTATTTGTCGGTTCAATATTATTTTTATTGCTGTATATAAAAAGCGGGGGATATGACTCCCCCTGCTTTATTCATTACCAGGTATATTTCACACCCAGATTTGCGCCCCAGTTCTGGTCAACGTCACCGCCGCCCAGATAAGTGGCATCAGTATACGCACTGAAGTTCTTCGTGAAGCTGAACTGGGTGCCCAGCCCTACCCGCACAGCGGAGCCTTTCACGCCGTTATCAATGCTGTCACCGTTAACGTCGGCATTGTTATCGGCATCGTCATAAACGTAGGCCAGTTTGAAGTAAGGCGTCAGAGCCTGATCGCCGCCGTAGTTGAAGGTGTAACCTGTATCAACACCGAGTTCATAACGCAGGCTATCGTAAGATTGCCCATCCATGCGCATGTCATTGCTGAGACGATAATCATCACCAGACTGGAACAGGCCAGACACGGCTGCGTATGGCGTGACATAGCCGGACAGGTTTGGTTTCCAGTCATAGCCCAGTTTCAGCCCAAAACCAACAGCGTCATTGGAGGTGTTGCCGTCAACATACTGACCGTTGCTCATGTTAGCAGAGAGATCGCTGTTGAAGCGGGTATAGCTCAGGGAGCTGTCGAGGAACAGATCGTTCATGAACTTCGCCGACGCGTAGATCATCGCCGTCTGGCTGTCCTGATCGACCTGACCGGTACGATCGCTGATATCACCCTTCGCGAAACCTGCCGCACCACCGACGATCCACTTCGCATTATTACCGTCAATCTGCGTATCCAGACCAACCATAATACCGCTCACATCCTGATCGTAGCTAATAACGCCATTGTCGCCGTCGAAGTTGCCACCGAAGTAGCTTACCCACGCTCCGCCGTTATCCGCCAGGCCGTGACGGCTGTTGGTCAGACGCGTACCTACGGAATCCTGCTGCAGATTCCAGATGTTGGTGTTGGCAGATGGGATGCTCAGCGCCATATTGGCGTAATCGGTCAGCTCAGCCTGCTGCAGGACAACGGAGTCCCCCTGCTGCTGCGCCTGGTAGGTGTAAGCACCTAAATCGGCTTTGTTTGCAGCAGTAAAGCTGGCTGCGGTATCCGTGTTGTTATCATAAACATGGATAATTTCTTTGTTTTTATAATCAGCAACGGAGCCTGCACCAGTCGCATCATCGATGCGAACTTTGTAATTACCGGCAACGTCACCGTTCACCGCCAGATGGCCGTCAGAATTCAGTGCGACAACGCCATAGTCGTAGTCCGCCTGATATGGATCGTTGGTGATATAGCGAGCATTGCTCAGATCGCTGTTAAGGACATAATCGCGGCTGGCAACGTTCAGTACGCCGCCGTCAGTCAGCACCATATCGTGCGTATCGATCTGGCCCAGACCCAGCGCTAGCTCCGCACCGTTATCCACGGTGATGGTGTTGGCATACAGTGCTGCCGTCTCTTCCGTTAGAGCTGCACGGCTATAGCTGTCCAGATACAGACTGTCCGTCGCGACAGCACCGCTGTCACCAATATTCAATGATGAGCCATTGGTCAGGGTGATGGTATCAGCCAGCAGGCCAGAGTTTTCAACATTGACCTGAGACTGGTTATTTACCGTCAGCGTGTCGATGTTAGAAAGCTTGCGGGTATCCCACTCAGAGCCGTTATCCAGCGCGATGTTAAACAGACCGCTCTGATATACTGCGCCACCTGCAACGTGGTCGTTGCTGTCATAGGTGGAATCCGGCCAAATGCTGTTAGGGGACAGAGTGTCCCAGTCTACGTTGCTGTAGCCCTGGCCATACATCTGCGCCGTGCCGATAGCCTCGACGCTCGACTGTGCTGCACCAACCCATTTACTGCCATTGGTCAGAGTGACGTCCAGCTTATCGGTGCCGTCCCAGCCATTGGTGGTTGGGTTATAGATTCCATCTTCAGTCGTATCGGTTGCCGGATCGCCATTCGGGTAGAAGTTGTTGTCGAAGGTACTGGAGAAAAGAATGTCGCCCGTAACGGTGGAGTGATCGAACGTGGCGGAAGTCTGCATCGCGTTATCCGACGCGCTAGCTGCCACAATCAGCGCCGCATCATCCGCCACTGTCGCGTTGGTTTCACCATAATCGCTCGGCTTCGCGGTCTGACCGTAGAATCCGCTAGTACCTAAATCGCTGTACGCACCGGAAGTCAGTACAGAATCTTTCACCAGTAGCGTGTCGGTAAAGACTTTGCTGCTGTTGGCTACGCCTTCAACACCGTCGTACGGGGTATTATCCAGTTCCTGATACCCCTGAGTCAGAGTAATACCCGCAACGTGGGAATTATTCTGGATAACGATATCCGATTCAACATCCAGGGTAATCGCATTACCCAGAGCATAAGTGTCCAGATAGTGCGTCTCTGTGCTCTGACCATTTACGACGTCATATGCGTAATGCTCATAGGTATCGTTGATCGTAGAGTTATCCACGGTCAGACTAAAACGATCGTACTGAGAATGGGTCGTGCCATCGGTATCTATACCATCAGCACACGAGGTGGTCATACATTCAGAAGTGATCATACCATTAATGGTACTGTTGGAAATGCTCAACGCATTCGCTCGGCCATTTACGCCATCATCCAGATAGTATGTTGAAATAACACCATTCACGATGGTTTTATTAATCACGGGATAAATATCACCATCATGGGTGGTATCTGAGTAATCCCAGTCAGCATAACCATAATACCATGGTGTGGAGGCAGTATTATCATATCCGAAGGTATTATATGTCGTACCGGAAATATCCTTCGCATTGGCCTGAGAAGCGATAGCCAGGGTGCAGGCTAATGCAAGTTGAGATACAACCAGTTTCTTTTTCCATGTTTGCATTGGGTCATCCCTCCTCAGGGACGTAAGCAAGTTTGTCCATCAATGAATTTGCAATATTTAATTGCGGAGGGAATTATGCAGTTTCATTTCGAAAAGGTTCAATGAATGTTTCCATTAAGTCCGTATTCAGACAAAAGCACATCCAGACCACAAAAGCATAAGGTGTCATATAATAAATATTATAAAAACAAAGCGTTAATACGCGTCCAAATCAATCGGGTAAACACCATAAGAAATAATAAATAGTTTTTAATTATACATTCATTTTCATATAGAAATAACGCGAATATTTCATTCTTCTTTCAGAGGTATACTGACCAGCATTATATATATTATTGATGACTGTCAAACTAATCTGCCGCATTTCGCAAAAGCAAAATGCCCACTTTAGTAAAACACCCGTCTTCACTTTGAGGTACACTAGGCCTCTTTGTTCCACAAACATCAGGCATACCATGACCGATTTAATTGCACGCCCACGCCGTCTGCGTAAGTCACCTGCACTGCGCGCTATGTTTGAAGAGACAACCCTGACCTTAAACGATCTGGTGTTGCCGATTTTTGTCGAAGAAGAGATCGATGACTACAAAGCCATCGAAGCTATGCCGGGCGTCATGCGCATTCCGGAGAAATATCTGGCGCGTGAGATTGAACGCATCGCCAACGCGGGGATCCGATCGGTGATGACCTTCGGCATCTCACACCATACCGACGCCACCGGCAGCGATGCGTGGAAAGAAGATGGTCTCGTCGCCCGCATGTCCCGCATCTGCAAAGAGACCGTGCCGGAAATGGTGGTGATGTCAGACACCTGCTTCTGCGAATACACCTCCCACGGCCACTGCGGCGTGCTGTGCGATCACGGCGTGGATAACGATGCCACCCTGCTGAACCTTGGCAAGCAGGCTGTAGTCGCTGCCGCTGCCGGTGCGGACTTCATCGCTCCCTCTGCGGCGATGGACGGACAGGTTCAGGCGATTCGTCAGGCGCTGGACGCGGCGGGCTTTACCGACACCGCCATCATGTCTTACTCCACCAAATTCGCCTCCTCCTTCTATGGCCCGTTCCGTGAAGCGGCGGGCACGGCGCTGAAAGGCGATCGTAAAACCTATCAGATGAACCCGCTTAACCGTCGGGAAGCGATTCGTGAATCCCTGCTTGATGAAGCCCAGGGCGCAGACTGCCTGATGGTGAAACCGGCTGGCGCGTATCTTGATATCCTGCGCGACATCCGCGAGCGCACCGAGCTGCCGCTGGGCGCTTACCAGGTCAGCGGCGAGTACGCGATGATCAAATTCGCCGCGCTGGCGGGTGCGATTGACGAAGAGAAAGTGGTCCTCGAAAGCCTTGGCGCGATCAAACGCGCGGGCGCGGACCTGATCTTCAGCTACTTCGCGCTGGATCTGGCCGAGAAGAAAATTCTGCGTTAATCCGCTTTTGCGCCGGGTGGCGGCGTCGCCTCACCCGGCCTGCTCTCTGCGCTAATCTTCACCAAACTGCAATACAACCGACATCTGCGCCTTCTACTGTCTTCGCAAGACGGCAGGAGGAGTAATCATGTTTAGCCTCGATAGCGTTCTCGACGATCTTTGGCCTCAGGCGAGGCCTGCACCCTGGCAAAAAAGTCTCTTAAAAAGACTGTTTTACGAAGACGAATTTCAGCAATTTGCCGCAGCCCACCGCCACCTGAAAGGACTGGATATGGTGGAGCAAGTTCTGGAACACCTTGATATTCTCTGCACCGTTTCCGCCCGCGATCTCGAACAAATCCCCGAACATGGCCCGCTGGTCATTATTGCTAACCACCCGACGGGCACGCTGGACGGGCTGGCGCTGATGTACGCCGTCTCCCGCGTGCGACGCGATGTGAAAGTCGTCACCAACCGGATGCTGACGCACCTTGAGCCCCTCAGTTCGCTGTTTATTCCGGTGGACAATATGGGCGGCAGGACGGCGAAATCGTCGCTGGTGCAGATGGAACAGCATCTGCAAAACGCGGGCGTGCTGATCTTCTTCCCGGCCGGAGAAGTTTCCCGCCCCACGCGCAAAGGCATTCGCGACAAAAAGTGGCACTCTGGCTTTATCAAACTCGCCAGCAAGCTGCGCGCCCCGCTGCTGCCGGTGCATATTCAGGCGCATAACAGCCTGCTCTTTTATGCCAGCACGCTAGTATCTCCGACTCTGTCGATGCTGCTGTTGATGCAGCAAATGTTCCGCCGCCGCCATAGTCAGCTGCCGATTAAAATCGGCCAGCAGATTGCGTGGCATCACTGGCATAGCGCCACCCTTTCGTCGCGTGAGATGGCCGAGCAGTGTCGTCAGCACGTGATGCGTCTTGGCAAGGGAGTGCCTGGCGTCTTTAAAACCCAGTGCGCCATTGCCCGCCCGGAAGACCGCGCCACCCTGAAACGCGCGCTGGCGCAGGCCGAATGTCTGGGCAATACCAGCGACGGTAAAACCATCTATCTTTGGCAGCGCAACGGTCAGGAAGACGCCCCGCTGCTGCGCGAGCTGGGCCGCCTGCGCGAGATTGCCTTTCGCGCGGTGGAGGAAGGAAGCGGCAAGCGTCGGGACACCGACTGCTACGATGATGATTATCTGCACCTGATCCTGTGGGATGATGAGGATCTGGAGATCGTCGGCGCGTACCGCTTTATGCCGACCGCCAGCCAGGTTGAACGTCGCGGTCTGGAGGGGTTGTACAGCTATAGCCTGTTCCACTACGACGACAAAATGCAGGACGTGCTGGAACACGGCATTGAGCTGGGGCGCAGCTTTATTCAGCCGCGCTACTGGGGACGCCGCGGCCTGGATTATTTATGGTCCGGCATTGGAGCTTACCTGGCCCGTTATCCGCACTATCGTTACCTGTTTGGCCCGGTCTCGATTTCCGGCGGCTTACCGCCTGCCGCGCGGGATCTGCTGGTGGCATTTTACCGTCTGTGGTTCCCGGCGACGCATCCGCTGGCCGCGTCACGTCAGCCGTATCCCGCATCGCTGCCGGACGTGCTCGCGCAGTTTGGCGGCGTGGATTACGTGGACGATCTGACGAAGCTGAAATCCCTGCTCGGCAATCTTGGCTGCGGCATTCCGCCGCTCTACAAGCAGTATTCCGAGCTGTGTGAACCCGGCGGCGTACAGTTTATTGATTTTGGCAGCGACCCGGCATTTAACGACTGCGTCGACGGGCTGGTGCTGGTGGATTTGTGTTACCTGAAGGCGAACCGCTATCAGCGGTATATTGAGGCGCACCTTTAACCCCGTTGCCCGGTGGCGCTACGCTTACCGGGCCTACAATGGAACGTAGGCCGGGTAAGGCAACGCCGCCACCCGGCAATCAAGGCGCACGGTAAAACGGCTTATCCCCCAAAATCGTCGCCCGCTGCATAATCCTGCGCTGCGGAAGATAGTCCGCATTGGCATAGTGCTGCGTTACCCGGTTATCCCAGATCGCCAGGTCGTTCTCCTGCCAGCGCCAGCGCACCTGAAACTCCGGCTTGGTGATATGCGCGAAGAGGAACCCCAGCAGCGCCTCACTCTCTTTCTCGGATACGTCCACGATGCGCGTTGTGAACCCTTCGTTCACAAACAGCGCCTGCTTGCCCGTGACCGGATGGGTACGCACCACCGGGTGCAGCAGCGGAGGATGCTTCGCTACCGCCTCCTGCCAACGCTGATGTTCCTCTTCCGTTTTACGGTACTTGTACTCCTGGAACGATTTTTTGAAGTCGTGCTCCGCCCGCAACCCGCTTAGCAGCGTCCGGAACGGCGCGGAGAGCGCCTCATACGCCGCAATCCCACTGGTCCACAGCGTATCGCCGCCGGTTTCCGGCAGCAGCTTCGCCGCCAGAATCGCCCCGGCGGGCGGCGTCTCGATAAAGGTCACATCGGTATGCCAGTTGTCGTTATCCGGCGGGTTATCGTTGTGGGTGTCGAGGACGATAATCTCCTCCACGCCCTCCGCATGCGGATAGACCGGGTGAATGTGCAGGTCGCCAAAACGCAGGGCCAGCGCGCGCTGCTGCTGCGGGGTAATCGCCTGTTCGCGCAGGAACACCACCTGATGGCGCAGCACCGCGTGGTACAGCTGCTCAAACTGGTTATCGCTCAGCGGACGGGTCACATCCAGGCCCGACACCTGCGCGCCAATGTACGGCCCCAGCGGGGTAATGGTCAGACGTTCACTCATTGTATTTCTCCATGCCAGGGCGTCAGGCGGCGCTGTAACGCGCGCAGCCCCAGTTCTAATCCAAAGGCGATCGCGGCGATCACCGCGATCCCTGCCAGCACCACGTCAGTCGCCAGGAACTCTCCCGCCGACTGCACCATAAACCCAAGGCCGCGCGTGGCTGCAATCAGCTCTGCCGCCACCAGCGTGGACCAGCCTACACCGAGGCCGATGCGCAGCCCGGTTAAAATCTCCGGCAGCGCGCCCGGTAAAATCACGAACAGCAGAACCTGCGTACGGCTGGCTCCCAGCGACTGCGCCGCGCGGATCCGCACCTGCTGGGCGCTCTTCACGCCCGCCAGCGCCGACATGGCAACCGGGGCGAAAATCGCCAAATAAATCAGCAGGATTTTTGACGTTTCACCGATGCCGAACCAGATCACCATCAGCGGCAGATAGGCCAGCGGCGGCACCGGACGGTAAAGCTCAATCAGCGGGTCGAGGATGCCGCGCACCGTCGGGCTTAAGCCCATCGCGATCCCAACCGGAATACCGATAATCACCGCCGCCAGCAGCGCCACCAGAATACGCGCCAGACTTGCGCCTAAGTGCTGCCAGAGCGTGGCATCCATAAAGCCCTGCGGCCCGGCGATGGTAATGAGTTTGGCCAGCACCTGTCCCGGCGGCGGCAGAAACAGCGGGCTGACCCACTGCTGGGCAGCAACCGCCCACCACACCGCCAGCAGCACCAGCAGCGTACCGACGCTCAACGTGATTTGGCGCGAGAAAGGCCAGCGCAGCGACAGACGCGTGCGGCGCGTTTTTTCACTGAAGACGATGCTCATGAGAAAGCCTCCCGTTGTTCAAACACGCGGCTTAAGACGTATTCACGCTGTTCGATAAACAGCGGATCGGATTTGATGCTGCGCACGGGTTCTCCCGCGACGTAGCGGCGGGCGAAATCCAGCGGCAAACGCTCCAGCACGCGGCCCGGCCCGGGCGAGAGCAGCACCAGCTCCGTCGCCATAAACACCGCCTCTTCGATATCGTGGGTAATTAGCAGCACCTGCTTGCCCGTCTCATGCCACAGGCGCAGCAGCAGAGTTTGCATCTGCTCGCGGGTGAAGGCGTCGAGCGCCCCGAACGGCTCGTCAAGCAGCAACAGCTGCGGATTCGCGGCCAGCGCGCGGGCAATCCCCACGCGCTGTCGCTGGCCGCCGGAAAGCTGCCAGATAAAGCGTTTTTCCGCCCCTTCCAGCCCCACTTTTTTCAGCATCGTTCGTGCCGTTTCCAGCCGCTGTTCGCGGTTGATGCCCGCAAGCTGTAGCCCAAACGCCACGTTTTCCTGCACGTTGCGCCAGGGAAGCAATCCTTCGTTCTGGAAGACCACGCCGCGCTCGGCACCCGGGCCTTCCACCTTTTTGCCTTCCAGTTGAATGGTGCCATGCTGATAAGGGACAAACCCGGCGATCAGATTCAGCAGCGTGGTTTTTCCGCACCCGGACGGGCCCAGCACTACCAGCAGTTCACCGCTGTCCAGCGTCAGGTTGATGTCCTCCAGCGCGGGCTTACCACCGTAATCGGCGTACAGGTTCGTAATATTCAGCATGGCGGACTCCTTATTTCACAAAACGATCGGTCACGTACTGGCTGTAATCCGCTGCCACCGCAGGCACTTTGCCCTGCTCTTTCAGGAAGGTGGCGGTATCCACAATCGCTTTGTTCACCGGCCCGGTCAGTTGCTGCACCTGCTGCGCGGGCGTCAGATAGGTATTGCCTTTCACCAGCCCCGGCACGTCTGCTTCCGGCACGCCGCTCAGGCGGGAGAGTTTTTCCAGGTTGGCGGGCTGCTTCAGCCATTCATCCGGATTGCTGATGTACGGCTGCTGGGCGTCAATCGCGCTTTTGGCGAAGGCTTTCACCACCTCAGGATGTTTCTCGGCGAAGTCTTTGCGCACTACCCACACGTCGAGGGTTGGCGCGCCCCACTGGCCCACTTTTTCAGAGTCGGTCAGCACGGTGCCGTCTTTTTCCAGTTCGTTCACTGCCGGTGCCCACACATAGGCCCCGTCAATATCCCCGCGCTGCCAGGCCGCGATAATCGCCGGCGGCTGCAGGTTGATAATTTGTACCTGACCCGGCTTGATGCCCCAGTGCTTGAGCGCCGCCAGCAGGCTGTAGTGGGTAGTGGAGATGAACGGCACGGCGATGCGTTTGCCGATCAGGTCTTCCGGTTTGGTGATGTTCTTCTTCACCACCAGCGCTTCGGAGTTACCGAGCTGCGAGGCGAGCAGGAAAACCTCGATCGGAACCTGCTGGCTGGCCGCAACCGCCAGCGGGCTGGAGCCGATATTGCCGATCTGCACGTCGCCGGAGGCTAACGCACGCACGACGGACGCCCCGCTGTCGAACTTGCGCCAGTCGACTTTTGCGCCGCTCTCTTTGGCAAAGGTGTTGTCCGCCTGCGCGACTTTCGCCGGTTCCGCAGAGGTTTGATACGCGACGGTGACGTCCACCGCCTGCGCCTGAAATGCCCACAGCGCCAGTGCGCCGAGAAGTGTGATTCGCGATGAAATTGCCATAGTGCCTGCTCCCCTTGTTGTTATGAGGGCAGTATTTCCGGCGCGGGAATTTTGATAAAGGAATAAAAATGAATCGCTCATAACGATTCGTTTTTAGATAAAAAGCGGGAAAGGATAGTGAATTTTGTGCGGTTGTTTCGCCGGGTGGCGCTGCGCTTACCCGGCCTACGGTGAGTGCAATTTGTAGGCCGGGTAAGGCGTAGCCGCCACCCGGCAAAGCACTCAGCGCTGCGCGTTCAGCTCAGCAATGTCTTTCGGCGTGGTCCGACAGCATCCGCCAATCAGCTTAGCCCCGGCAGCCAGCCACTGCGGCAGATACCCCGCCAGCGTCTCGCACGCTTCACCGTGGTGGTGCCAGGTTTTGGTTACCGCATCATAATGCTCGCCCGAGTTCGGATAGACCACCAGCGGCAGCGACGTCAGGCTTTGCAGATGCTTCAGCGCCGCCGTGGTGTTTTCCAGAGCGATACAGTTAATGCCCAGCGCGACAATGTGCGGAGAGTTTGCCAGCACGCTGACCACGTCACGCAGCGGCGTACCGTCGCTCAGGTGCTCGCTGTCGCGTAGGGTGAATGAGAACCACGCCCGGGCACGGGGATATTCAGACAGCAGCGCCGCCAGCGCCTTAATCTCTACAAACGAGGGCAGCGTTTCGCAGGCCAGCAGGTCAGCGCCCGCATCCAGCAGCGCTTCCAAGCGCGGGCGGTGGAAGGTGGTGAATTCTTCCGCACTGCGCACATAGTCGCCGCGATACTCTGAGCCATCCGCCAGATACGCGCCGTACGGCCCAACGGAGCCCGCCACCAGCAGCGTGCCCGCATGCGGGTTTTCAGCCAGATACGCTTCGCGCGCCTTACGCGCCAGCTCCACGCTTTTGCCGATCAGCGCGCGGGACTGCGCTTCGTCCAGGCCGCGCGCCGCAAACCCCGCGGGGGTGGCCTGATAGCTGGCGGTGATCGCCACCTGCGCACCTGCGCGGTAGTAATCAAGATGCACTTCGCGAATAAGTTCCGGGTTTTCCATCAGTACTTTGGCAGACCAGAGGCTGTCTGCCAGGTTACAGCCGCGCGCTTCCAGCTCCGTCGCCATCGCGCCATCCAGCACCACAAACGGCTGTTTTTCCAGGATGGCGGTAAGCGGGTTATTCTGCGACATGTTCAGGCTCCTGCGATGTCATATTTCGGGTCAGGTAGTACGCACCATAACACAGGGCGACAAACGGAAGCCCGCAATAAAGGGCAATGCGCTGGCTCGGATCAAACCACAGGCCGACACAGGCTACCACGCAGAGGATAAAACCGAGCACCGGTACCAGCGGATACCACGGCGCACGATACTGCAGCGCAGAGAGCGGCTGCCCGGACTGCAAATGGCGACGACGGAAAACGAAGTGCGACGCGCAGATGCTGATCCAGACCGCCACCACCGCAAAGCCTGAAATCGCCGAGAGCGCGACAAACACCGTATCCGGCGCCACGACGCTTGAGAACAGCGCCAGCACGCCGCCGAGCATAGAAACCGAGAGCGCCGCCAGCGGCACGCCGTTTTTGTTCACGCGGGCAAAGCAGCGCGGCAGCGTTTTCTCATTCGACAGCGACCACAGCATGCGCCCGGAGGCATACAAACCTGAGTTCGCCGCCGAGAGGATCGCCGTCAGGATCACGAAGTTAACGATATCAGCCGCGTAAGGAATACCGACCTTTTCAAACACCAGCACGAACGGGCTCTTTTCCACGCCCGCCTGCTGCATCGGGATCAGCGCCGCCAGCACAAATACGGTACCGATAAAGAAGATAATCAGGCGCGCAATGGTAGTACGGATAGCAACCGGAATCACCTTGTGCGGGTTTTCCGTTTCCCCCGCCGCGATGCCGATAAGCTCAGTGCCGGAGAAGGCAAAGTTCACCGCCACCATGGTCATCAGGATCGGCAGGCCGCCATGCGGGAACCAGCCTTCGGCGGTGATGTTGCTTAACCCCGGCGCGGGTGAACCGTCCTGCATCGGGATAAAGCCAAAGACCGCCGCCCCGCCAAGGATAATAAAGGCGATGATGGTGATGACTTTCACCAGGGAGAACCAGAATTCGCCTTCAGCAAAGAAGCGCGTCGAGATGACGTTCAGGCCAAAAATCACCACGCAGAAGACCACGCACCAGGCCCAGACAGGCACCTGCGGGAACCAGTACTGCATACAGAACCCTGCGGCGGTGAAGCTTGAACCAAGCGCCACCGTCCAGGTGAGCCAGTAGAGCCACGCCACGGTGTAGCCCGTCGCCGGGCCAAGGTAGCGCGCGGCATAGACGTGGAACGCGCCGGTTTCTGGCATCGCCACGGAAAGCTCGCCCAGACACTGCATCACCAGCCAGACCACCAGCGCACCTATCAGGTACGCCAGCAGCGTGCCCGCTGCCCCGGTCGTGGAAATGATGTATCCGGTATTGAAGAATAACCCTGTCCCAATCACGCCCCCCAGTGAGAGCATAATCAGGTGGCGTGTTTTCATGGTGCGCTTAAGCTGCCCATTTTCTTGTTGTGTTTGCATATTACCTTCTATACGTATGGACATCTAAACATCCAAAGAAGGTGTGTTATACCGCGATTGTTAATAAAAAGCTAGATGACCAGACGCAAACGGGCACGCCGCGCGCTGAGTCTGGGATGGGTGGTGAGGATCACATAGAGAATCGGACGCCAGGCCATAAGCACCTCCGCAGGCAGATACTTACAGCATGGTGCGAGAAGAGGCGATCTTCGGTCAGTCGAAAGTGGTATCTGTGAAGAGCAGATTCATACCGCAACACCGTCCTTAGTCCGGGTAAGGCGCAGCCACCACCCGGCCTAAGGGTTGGTAATTCTCACAATCAGTTCTATAGTCGACACAGTTTCTTAGTAACAGGACTGACTGATGCGCTTTAACGGACTGACCAAAGGTTTCTTTATCTTTATTCTTGCCCTTGTGACCTGGGCCTTCTTCGACGTGCTGTCGCCCTACTTCTCCGCGATACTGTGGGCCGCTATTCTGACCGTCATCTTTAACCCGGTAAAAAACAGGCTGCGCGCCGCGCTGGGGGATCGCAACGGGCTTGCCTCGCTGTTGACCATTGGCATTATCTGCCTGATCGTCTTTATCCCGTTGATGGTGATCCTCTCCTCGCTCGCCATTGAGCTGAACGTGGTTTATACGAAGCTCCAGGAGAATAACACCCAGTTTCCGGAAGTGGTGGCGAGCATCTTCAACCATCTGCCTGACTGGGCCAGCGGCTTCCTGGCGGATCACAACCTGACCAACGCGGCGCAGATCCAGAAAAAACTCTCTGATGTCGCCCTGCAGGGCGGACAGTATCTCGCCGGCAGCGCGTTTCTGATTGGCAAGGGAACGTTCGGCTTTGCGATTAGCTTCGGCATCATGCTTTATCTGCTGTTCTTCCTGCTGAAAGACGGCCCGTATCTGGTGCGCCAAATCCTCGACTCCCTGCCGCTGTCTGATTTCGCCAAGCAGCACCTGTTCGCCAAATTCGTCGGCGTATCGCGTGCCACGGTAAAAGGTACGGCGGCGGTGGCGGTGGTTCAGGGCATACTCGGCGGGATTGCGTTTGCGATTGCGGGTATTGACGGCAGCGTGCTCTGGGGCGCGCTGATGGCCTTCCTCTCGCTGGTGCCCGCCATCGGCTCGGCGATTGTCTGGGTGCCCGCCGCCATCTTCCTGTTCGCCACCCACCAGCTGTGGCAAGGGCTGTTTATTGTCGGCTTCTTCGTGATTATCGTCGGGCTGGTGGACAATATTCTGCGCCCGCTGCTGGTGGGGAAAGACACCAAAATGCCGGACTACCTGATTCTGATCTCCACCCTCGGCGGCATGGAGCTGTACGGCATTAACGGCTTTGTGATTGGGCCGCTCATTGCCGCGCTGTTTATCGCCTGCTGGAACCTCTTTTCAGGGCGCGATCACGAAGGTAACGCCGAAGAGCTGGACCCCGACTTCATCGAAGAAGGAAAAAATCCTCCAGAATTGTGAGGATGTGACGATATAGACCACACCAGGCGGCGCTGTGCCGCCTTTTTTTTCGCCTTAAATCAAACGTTTTCTATAATTTGAAAGAACGCCATCCTACTCATGTTGTAAAAGGATCATCAGGTGCGAATCGCGACGATAACAAACTGGGCCTATGGTGCCACGGTCTGCCTGACCATCGCCTCCGGCATCATCATGCTGATGGCGTCCAAAGCTGATACCCTCGAGCGCCAGGCCGTTGAACAACGGCAGAAATTTGATCAGCTCACGGAAGATATCGAAACCGATATCTGGGCGCAGTCCGATTTAGCACGGCTGTACGTCATAAAAAAAGAGCCTCAGGTTCTCAAGGAATATAACCAGGCAGAAAACAGCCTGAAGAGCATCGAGCTTCGACTGGAAAAGTTGCAGGATAACGGCGCATCGGATGAAGAACTGTCCCTGCTGCATGAAGGGATAAAGATCGTCGATGAACTGCAGGACGAACAGCAAACTGCACTCTCCAGCCTTGAGCGAGGAGACGACGCAGAAGCCGTCGCCCTGCTCTACGGTGCGCCCTATGAGCAAGAGCTGGAGCGCGCGCAGAACCAGATCGATCATTTCCGCCAGATACTCGACAAGCGCGTCATCGCCTCCGTTCAGGAGGCGACAAAAAAATCGAAAGCGCTGCGTACGGCCTCTGAGCTGATGGTCGGTCTAACCGCCCTGCTGTTCCTGTTTGTTCTCGGTTTTATATTAAAGCGCCGCGTGCTGCGCCCCGTGGTGCGCCTGAGCGACGTGGTACACCGCCTGGCGTCCCAGGATTACGCGGTTGAAACGCCCAATTTCAACCAGATTGATGAGATTGGCGATATGGCGCAGGCCATCCGCATCTTCCGTGAAAACGGCCTTGCGCGACAGCGTCTGGAAAGAGAGCGAGATGCCGACTGGGCCATCCGCGAGCTGCTGGCGCGCATGACACAGCGGCTGCAGGGGTGTGAGAACTTTAACGATGTGATTAACGTGGCGGAACTGTTTGCCCCCAATATCGCGCCGGGGATCGCGGGCCGGCTCTACATTCTTGACCGCGATCCGTGGCAGATGCGCAGCGTCGCGCAGTGGCTTTCACCCATCGGTAAAGAGACGACGTTCCACCCGGACGAGTGCTGGGCCGTGCGTCGCGGGCAGAGCCACCCGCCGGTAAACGGTGAGCCGGATATCGCCTGCTACCATCTTCCGGCCTCCCAGGCGGAAAGTTCCCTGTGCGTGCCGCTTATCGCCCAGGGCGAGGCCATTGGCCTGCTCTCTTTCCAGAACATCACGGCGGACAACGCCCCTTCCCGTGCGTATCTGGAACTGATGGCCGAAGCGCTCGGGCTGGCGCTGGCTAACCAACGCCTGCGCGACGCGTTGCTGGAAAAAGCCTTGTTCGACCCGCTCACCGGCCTGCGTAATCGTCATCATCTGGAAGATACTCTGCAAACCCAAACGGCACAGGCGATGCGCACCGGCGTGCCGTTAAGCTGCATGATGATCGATATTGACCACTTCAAGAGCATTAACGACCGCTTTGGTCATGAAGCGGGCGATCTGGTGATTAAAAGCGTGGCGTCAATTGTTCAGCGGGCCGCCCATGACAACGGACTGGCATTCCGCTACGGGGGCGAGGAGTTTCTGGTGCTGCTTTCCGGTGCCGATGAAGCAGGCGCATACGCCTGCGCGCAGAAGATTTACAACGGCGTGCATGAGCTGTCGCTTCGCTACGGGCTGACTGAGATTGGGCCGGTGGACGTGTCGATTGGCATTGCCAGCTACCCGCAACATGCCCAGACTGACAACCTGCTGCGCGCCGCGGATGTGGCCTTGTACCGGGCGAAAGAGCTGGGCCGCGCGCGGATTGTGAGTTTTGGGATGCTGGAGGCGGGTTAGCGGATTATCGCGCCAATGCCCTCCCTTGGTTCAGGAGCGCGTGATAGCCCAAAGCACCACGATCCCCAGTGCGTTACTCCGCTTTTCCACGTACAGGGTGGTATCAGCATAAAAATTACCCTGCGGGTTACAGACGCGGATCTCTTTTTTTAATTCCGGCTCGTAGACTTCCGCACCCGAGCAACTGTGGCGGGTACTGGATTCATACCTGTAAGGTTTGCTCCAGGCCGAATAGTCCCCATCCAGTAGCCAGGCCGTTGTAAAGACCAAAAACGTGGCAACCGGCAGGCTGCAAATGAAGAAGCCGAAGTAGATTTTTACCGCGTCAGCAAGGCGCTTTCCTTTCAGTCCCCCCTTTTTGATGAAATTAACCATCAGCACCAGGGCCAGCAGCAACGTTCCACAGGCAAGAAACTGCTCCCCGCGGATAGTAAGAAATGTCACGCGGTAAACGTTGACTGACCAGACCACAAAACCCGATATCAGTACTATCCCGCCCGCGATGAGTAGGCCCCAAAAGGAATAACGCTCTTTTTTCATGGTGGACACGTCCTTGTCATTCTTGCAGGGTCAGAAGGTCAATCATCGCCCGGGTAGCTGCCGACTGACGTCGGTGCGGTGCAAACAGTACGGAAAAAGGTCTCGTTCGTCCCCGGAGGTGGGGCAGCACCTCAACTAACTGGCCGCGCTCTATTCTGTCGCGGACGATAAATTCATAGCTTTGGCAGATCCCCATCCCCTGCTCCGCGAGCGAAACCACGCCGAGTACATCGTCTGATATTTCGATGGTTGAACCCGGCAACCAGTCAATATCGCGCCCTTCATCACGAAATACCCAAGGGGCGATACGCCCGGTGCGCGGCATGATAAATGGCAGGCACTGATGGCGCTGCAACTCCTCTAGCGTCTGAGGTTTCCCTCTACGATGCAGGTAGTCCGGGGAGGCGACCAGAAGCAATACCGCATCTTCCAGCTTACGCGCCACAAGCCCACTGTCAGGCAACTGTCCCAGACGGATCGCCAGATCGAACCCTTCTGCGATCAGGTCAACGTTGCGATTAGTAATGTTCAATTCAACCTGAACGCGCGGATATTGTTGGCTAAAGCGTGCCAGCAGCGACGGCAGGCGGTAGTGGCCATAGGTGGTCGGGACACTCAGTCGCACGCGGCCGGTCAGATCGCCCTCCTGACCCCGTCCATCGCGTTCGGCGTCATCAAGCAGAGAAAACGCTGAGCGCGCCTGCTCAAGATAGACGCGCCCGGCTTCAGTCGGCCCCACCCGGCGGGTCGTGCGCTGTAACAGCTGCCTTCCAAGACGCGCTTCCAGGCGGGTGACCGCGCGGCTCAATACAGAAGGAGTGGTTGAAAGGGCAACAGCTGCGGCAGTAAAAGAGCCGTGTTCAACAACAGCAATGAAGACTTCCACGTCTCCGAGGTAATCGAATTTCCGGCTCATTTTGCTCTCTCTGGAACAAATCTTTTTCAATTTGGCTAATTTATCTCCCGTTGGGCGATGAGTAAAGTGACCTGCATTCATCATCTGAACGTGCTACTGGAGCCTGTCAATGTTCAACCACCCCCTTACTTTGCCCGCCATCGCTATGGCGGCGCTGTTCTCTTTCCCGAGTGTTGTCAACGCGGCGAACCACGCGCCTCTGGAGCGCTGGCGAAGCTACGCCGGTGTGAGCTGGGATACCCCTCGAGACGGACAGATACCTGCGACGTTTTCCGGTTCGGTCAATGCCCCTATTGCGGGTATCCACTTTGATGCAAAGGGCCGGGCCTTTGTCAGCACGCCCCGGCTGGTTTCAGCTGCGGCTCCCGCGACACTGAGCATTCTGGATACGACGGTGCAATCCGGCCCTGCCCGCCTGACGGCATTTCCGTCCCGCGAGGGGAATGCGGTGAATTCCGCTCCCGAACAGAACCTGCGCAACGTACTCGGCTTTTATGTTGATCGTAAAAACGGCTGGCTATGGGCGCTGGATATGGGGTTTGTTGCAGGGGAAACGGAATCTCCCGTGGGATCGCAAAAACTGGTCGTGCTGGATCTTAACTCTGGCCGAACCATTAAACGTATCGCCCTGGATAGCGTAGCGGACCGCAAGGCCAGTTTCCTTAACGATGTGGTTGTCGATGAGAACCGCCGTGTCGCCTATATCTCCGACAGCGGCTCGCGGAGTGCACCGGAAAACCGTGTAGGGGTTATTGTCGTGGACTTCGCCACCGGCAAGGCCCGGCGCGTGCTCGATCGTCACCCTGCACTGCAAATTGAGCCAGGCGTCAACGTCATCTCACACGGGGCTGAAGTATGGCCGGGTAAACCATTACTGATTGGAATCAATGGCATTGCACTTTCTCCCGATGCGGGCACGCTGTACTGGACGGTGACAACCGGCACCCGCGCGTATGCGGTACCAACCGCGATATTGAGGCAGCCAGCTTCAACCGATGCGCAAATCGCCGAACAGATCCGCGATCTGGGTACAGTGGGAGGCAATACCGACGGTATTGTGACAGATGAAAAAGGTAACCTCTACATTACCGATGTCACACGCAATGGTATCGTCAGATACGATCCTAAGACCCTTTCCATGTCACTGATTGCGGCAAGCGAAGACGTCCACTGGCCAGACACGCCGGCAATCCGTCCGAATGGGGATCTGATATTTACCTCGAGTAGCCTCAATGACCACTTCGCGGGAGCCGTTAAATCCGGAGAGGAACGCTATGATTTATGGCGCTTGCCTCTCAGAGCTTCAAAGGATTAGTCGCGCGTTACCTCAGTAATCAACATCGACAACCCATTCATGTAGTGACTTTTTTTAGCCTGCTCACGGTATTTGGTTGGGGAGAGTCCATATTGATTCGAGAACGCTCTGCTGAACGTTGACGGCTCCTCGTAGCCTAACATCGTGAATATATCTGAAACCGAGAGCTGCGTATGTCTGAGCATATGCGCGGCTTTTTCAAGTTTCCGGCTTCGAATATAGAGACCTATACTTATGCCACACTCCTGGCGAAAGTTTATTTACAAGAAGGCCGCTGGCAAAGTCATCCCATGACAATTTGGAATACCCCCCTAATAATAGAGTGAATGACAGCAGCTTCTTTATATTTGCCAACAGCGAACAGGACAACCAGAACACGTTAACGCATACCCTTTAACAATTACCGGGAAATATCGGACCGAAGGAAATAAAAAAGTAAAAGTTTCCCAATGGAAGATGCGTCAAAAAACCAGTCAATTATTCAGACATAGATTGAAACCGTAAACTGACGATCTCATCGATAATATCTCCCCCCCCTTCTCTTCATTATTTACATTTTCTGCCATCGCATAAGAAAAAACTCAGCCCGTAGGCGGTCACCTTTTTAGCGCGTTTGATGGCCTGGGCAAAACGGCAGGATAGTATTCGTCCATTCAGACACAGCGTAGCCTATGCCTCCTTGTTAAAGATGAGCGAATTTTGCACAGCCAGACAGTACCGGAAGCGTCACTTCCGCCAGGGCTAAACCCGCTAAGGGCTGACACTGAGCGTTTGCATGCTCGTCGTTTTCATCATCGGTAAAATCAGTGGTATGAGATAATAACAATCAATAAAAGCGATCGTTTTTTAAACACAAGAGAGCTTATGCAAGCAGCTTTAGCTTTTCTCAAAAATTTGAGCGTCCTTCGACTGCCAAACCCCCTGGCATCACCACAACCTAACCAACTGATTTTATTGAGTTTATGGCAATAAAATCTATAAAAGGCCTTGCTACTCAACAAAATATATAAACTAGTGTGATATCTAAATTATAATTCTTATACTTCTGTTAAAAAGTGGAGGCCAAAATGCGATTAACCCTACTGCTGTTATGCTGTCTGGTACAAAGTGTAACCTGGGCTGGCGATCTGCCAAAACCAGTTGGTAAACCCATTTTAACGATTTACGGTAATATAGAAAATACGAATGAAAATGGAAAAGCAGTGTTTGATCTCGCCAGCCTTGAAAAACTGGGCATGGTGAGTTTCGAGACTACATCCCCCTGGTATAATGGACGTACTAAGTTTGAGGGTGTTCCCATGAACAAACTCATGGATTATGTAGGTGCGAAGGGTACTAACGTTAATGTCATTGCGCTCAATGATTACTCTACCGTGATCCCTCTCAGTGATTTCAAAAAATACAACGCCATACTTGCCTTAAAGGTCAATGGCGAATATATGCGCATCCGCGATAAAGGTCCATCATTCATTGTATACCCCTATGACAGTCTTCCTGAGTTGAATAATCAGATTTATTACTCGCGATCAGCATGGCAGGTTAGCAAAATGAAGATTGAGTAGCAGTTCAGGAGAACATAATGAACAGGATACTGGTTGGTATCATTTTTTCTCTTTTTATCACGACAGGATATATTGCATTTCTTGTTTACGATCGACAGCAGGAATTGCAAAAACTGACTCAATACACTGAGTCCTGGTCCGTGGCACAACTGGTATCAGAGTATTACCGTTTTGAATCATGGCTTGGTCTATACGCAACCGATACCGATGACGTTACGATAGACCAGGTCCGCATGCGTCTCGAAATTATGCTCAGCCAGGGCGATTTAATGAAGGGGGGAGATTTAGGTCGCTATATTAACAGCGATAAAGCGCATCAGGAGCTCGCTTTGCGCTTAGAGCAAATACTGACCTATCTGGATAGCCATCTTGAAAAAATGAGCCACCCAGAGTTGCAGTCGTATCTGACAAATATGCATGTTCTCGATGCACCGCTGAGCCAGCTCTCTGCAACGGCATTAACGAAAGATATTAATACGGTTAATGAATCCAACCATAAAATACAGATCCTTTACTATATTTACTCCGCACTTTCATTACTCCTGGTGATATTAAGCTTTATTCTTGGTTTCTTAATGATCTACCAGAATAAAAACATTCTCAAAGCGCACATGCAGGTTAAAAGCCTTGCTGACGAACTTCAGAAATCAAAAGAAACGCTGCAAATTCAGAACTCGAAGCTGGAATATGATGTTTATCATGATTCCCTCACCGGCATGAAAAACCGCCTTTTCTTCTGGGACGATCTCAACAAAATTAATCTTCAGGCAGATAAAAACCACATCCCCGTCACGGTGATGTTATTTGATTTAGACCGGTTCAAAGAGGTCAACGATACCTATGGCCATGATACCGGCGATTTACTGTTGAATCAGGTATCCAGACGGCTCACCTCAATGAGCAGCGCCACGGATACATTTTACCGTTTGGGCGGAGACGAGTTCGCCCTTCTGTCCAGTGGCCTCACCGAAACAGCAGCCGTTTCGCGCGCCAAAGAAATCAGCGAACATATCAGCCAGCCCTATACGATTAATAACCAGCTGATAAAAATCGCCACCTGTGTGGGTATCGTTTTATCTGATAATGAGCGGCGCTCTGATTATCTTTATAAATTTGCCGATCTGGCGCTCTACGAAGCCAAAAAAGAGGGTTCACAGCAGATAAAGGTCTTCCGTCAATGGATGCTGCAAAAGTTGCAGGAAAGCAGAACCCTTGAACATGATATGGCACTGGCGATCGATAACCATGAATTCGTTGTTTATTACCAGCCTATTGTCGATTCATTCAGCAATGAAATTTACGGCTATGAAGCGCTTATTCGCTGGATACACCCGGTGAAGGGGATACTGTCACCTGATTACTTTATTTCTGTCGCTGAAAAAACGGGGATGATCAATCAGATCGGCAAAAATGTGCTTGAGCTTGCCTGCCGGGAAGCGGTTTCCTGGGCCGTTCCGGCAAGGATCTCTGTGAACGTCTCACCCGTTCAGCTGGGCACGAAATCGTTTACGACGATGGTACAGTCCATCCTGAAGGAGACAGGACTTCCGGCCAGCCGACTTGAGTTAGAAGTTACGGAGTCTTCGCTCTTCAGTGACAGCAATACGCCCCTCACTATTCTCAAAAAGCTCAGAACGCTGGGTGTAAAAATTTCTATCGATGATTTCGGAACGGGTTATTCGTCGCTCTCACGACTGAGTGAACTGAATTTTGATAAAATTAAAATCGACAAATCCTTTGTTAACCCGATATCCACGCAGGATGACGCCCTTAATATCGTTAAATTGATTACCGGTATGGCGAAGAGCCTCAATATGCGGGTCATTGCGGAAGGTGTTGAAACCGAAGCGCAGCTTGAACGTCTTCAGGCGCTTGGCTGCGATCTCGTGCAGGGATACCTGTTCGGAAAACCACAGGCTGAGATTGACAGGAAGATTAGATACGGTTGAAATGGTTGCGTGGCTTTTCATGGCCCAAAACCCTTTAGTCGATTGATAATCAAAGGTTAAACAATGAAAAAAATAGCCCCGGACTCTACGCCTGTTGATTTATCTCGTTGGCCAAGGAAAGAGCATTTTGAGGTATTCCAGTCATTTGCTGAGTGTACAATTAACCAAACGGTTCTGATCGACATTACCGCGCTGCGAAAACATATCAAAGAGGTCGGCTGGAAGTTTTACCCTACGATTATTTTCCTCCTCTCAAAAATCATGAACCGGCATCCGGAATTCCGTATGGCCATGAAGGACAATGAGCTTGTCATATGGAATGAAATCCATCCAAGCTATACCATTTTTCATCCTGAAACAGAGACTTTTTCGTCATTGTGGAGCCACTACGACGGCAATATTCAGCACTTCCAGAATACGTATGCAGAAGATGTTGCCCGCTATGGCAATAACCTTTCTTACTGGCCAAAGGAAGAGTCACGGGAAAATATCTTTTTCGTATCGTCTATTCCCTGGGTAACGTTTACGAACTTTACGATGAACATTGCGCACATGAAGAACTTCTTTTCTCCTATGTTCACGTTTGGAAAATACTACGAGCAGGATGGAAAAGTGTTGTTACCTATGGCGGTGCAGGTCCATCACTCGGTGTGCGATGGTTTCCATGTGGCAAGGATGTTTAATGAGTTGCAGGAGATGTGTGATGGGTTACCAAACCAATCTGGGGAAGTTAATGGTTAATTCACCAGATGTCTCATTGAAATGGAAATTTGAGGAACGTTATAAAAAATGATGCAATAACAGGGGGCGAACCAAGTCGGTATAATCCAATACTTTGTAGGTATTTGAGTACTCGGCCGTCTCCCCTGGACCAATTTTATTCAGCACCAGACCGTTGTCGAGTGTGATCACGTCCCGTTTATTCACGCTGGTAGCCATCTATATGCCGATTGCTGCGTGACGTCGAGACATTCGGAGTTGGAGATATTACTGCACCCGACACCTTCGATGATATCAGGAAAGGTCTCGACACCGACACGCTAATTTTAAAAGATTAAGTATCGGGTCGGCAATATCAATTGGCCTGATACTTACTTGTATCAATCTTTAATAATTCAACATTATATCTATTTATTTCCTTCCGCCCCGGCAAAAGTATCCAGAACATCAAAGCCATAAATAAACAAGATAACATCAGAACAACCCCAAGCATCATATAACCCGCCCCCTTATTCAATAATGATAACGGAAACACAAAGCCAAATAAAATATAAAAAATGGCTGCAATCTTAGTGTAAAAGCGATAACGTTTATATTTTCCTTTGTAACGTATAAAGAACCTGTCATATTTATATTGTATGTGCGGCGCTAAATGCCCCCATCGCCATGATGGCATATTCAGTTCGGAATATGTCCTAACATAAAGAACCAAACGTCTGACTCCCTGGTTTGTTACCCCCAGAATACTTTTCTTAACATCCCTTTTAATTTCTGATTTCATAAAATCCATTTCTAGTGGGTCAATATATTCAGAATAATTTTCAGTGATGTGTGAAAATCTTGTTGCTTTTGGTAAAAACCAACTCACATCTTTAAATAATTTATACACACCAACAGCTGCTGTTATAGTTGTAATAATGAGCCCAACAAATGCGAGAGTATCTTTTATTTCCATTCACCGAATCCTCCTAATAAATATCAGGACCAATATACTATGGCACGACAAGAAAACCTATTGAGAAATGCCCATCATGAATCGCCACGGGTTTAACAGACATCTCAGAGCCATTTAAAATGGCTTAAAGATAGGCGCACATGAGCAGTAAGCGTCACCCTAAAGAGTTTAAAATTCAAGCAGTCAAACTGGTTGTTGATCGTCGCCTTTATGTTTCCAGTGTTGCTACACTTCTCGATATCACTACCCACAGTCTGTATGCATAGATAAAGAAATACGGGCCGAACTCTTCCAACAACAAAGAGCAGTCAGATACTCATGCCGAGATACGCCAACTCCAGAAGGAGCATAAGCGGGTTACTCACGAACGGGACAAATCAAACAGTTCTGGCTGGAGTCTGGTTGCGTTTATGATTATCGCAAGATCTATCTCGACCTGCGAGATAGCGGGTAACAATGCAGGATTAACCGAGTCGGGCGTCTGATGAAGCGTGCCGGGATAAAGACTCAAGTCGAATATCGAAGCTCACGAACGCGTAAAGGTGAAGACAGTATCGTGCCCCCCAACAGACTCCAGCCGCAATTCAACCCCGAAGCACCGGATGAACGTTGGGTAACGGACAAAACTTACATCCGAACCCACGAAGGCTGGCTGTATCTGACCATAGTTGTTGACCTGTTCTCACGCAAAGTATCGGCTGGTCAATGCAATCCATGATGACAAAAGATATTGTCCTGAATGCGCTTCTAATGGCAACGTGGCGACATAACCCCCAAAAGGTACGCTGCGCCACTATTGATGAGAGCCTCTGCCAGGAACGCAGCCCAAACGGCTGGTTCTTTTCCGGGGCATCGATTCCTCTGAGACGAACCCGCATGAGTCGGTTGTCAGGTTCTGCGTTTCCCCTTTCAGACCGGAGGCATCCCCGGTAATTTACTGACGGCACCGAAAACTAACGCTATGGTAAATCACCGGCTTTTAACAAGACGATTGCATGGTCAAGCTGCTTGTAGAGTTTATGTCTCAAATCGTCTAACTCGTCATTTTCCCGAATTAGAGGTATTCCATTTTTATGGAGAACAATATCGTTAAATGATCCCATCCCGCCGTAGAGTTTTTTCAAGGAGTAAATGGATGACTCACAATCAACATCGAGCTCGATGGCTAGTTTTTCGAATGTTTTTGCCCATGAATCCTCATCATTTGAGGAGAGAATTTTGATGATATCAGTTACCGTTTTCTTTATTTCATTTTTCATTTCAAACCACCACTTTCAAGTATCTTAACGCCAGGTATTTTCCACGGGGTAGGTATTACAACTTGCTCAGAGCCACCGGAATAAATGTCTGTTTGATAACCTACTTCTCCAACATATACTTTCGTTCCGGCGGGTATTTGGATCTTATGATAGCTATTAAGAGGCGATTCTCCTCCATTAGGCCATTTAGGTAGCAGAGCCTTATCTATCCTGGTCTGGAGCACTCCCTGAGGTTGTTCATATCCAAAAAACTGACCTAATGGTCGGCCCTCAAGGCCACCTCTGTAGAAACTCGTATCTGTTGATAGCGTGATCTCTTTATAAGTACCACTGGAGAAGGTTTCAGCCAGCTCTTTAGGTAATGGTCCGGGTTTTATCATTGAGTATTCACCCTCGACTTTTCCCAGAACATGGAGATTGCTAAGCTCGCTCGCCGCCCCCAGTCTCCCCAGACCAAGACCCGCAGCAACAGAAGTACCAGCGATAATCAGCCCTTTATTGTCCATAACCTGATCGTAACCCGCCGGTGCATCACCGCCGAGCTGCTGCGCGGTCTGATGGAATCCCTCGATATTGCCGTTATAGATCCCGCCCGCGGCCAGCAGCCTACCTGCAGTTTTGCTGTTGATGGTTTTTGCGGCCTGGGCGTGTTGGGCCGGTGCCACATGGCGGACCTGATATCCCGGTCGTTTCAACTGCAGGGACAGAATGTATCGGAGTCGGGTTTGAAGGAACAGAGGCAGGTCATTGCGAAGGTCACCGGATGTTGTCAGCACGCCCGAAATGGCATGGCCGGTGATGTCTTTTCTCAGCAGGACGAGCTTCCCGGATTTGATGTCGTCCAGCGTGTCACGGTATGCCATCCACGGATGTTGCCAGTGGTACGCTTGATAACGGCTGACAAACCGGGTGTAGCCCTGCGGTAAATTCCACTCCTGAATGATGCGGTTTGGCCGTGCAGTATCTGCGAGGTCTCCTGCCGCTGTATCCGGGTGAATAATGTGAGGAATGTCCTCAAGGTAGATGTCATCCAGTGACATTGCCTGGCTGTGATGAAGCATGGTGCCCCTTTTACGCTGCCGTTATGTACCACATTATTGCTCATTCCGGACACCTGGCAAAGACACTAATATAGCAGGTCAAGGCCGGTTGTGTGGCTGTAAGCAACGGGTTCTGCACGCTGAGAAGAAAGCACACTGCTTGCGGAAGATGACAGACCGCCCACATTAGCGCCCCATCCGAACGCAATTGATGGCGAAGATCTGTCGGTTGTTGAACCACGGACCACGCAGGCCGAACAAGCATACCGCGAACAACTTGCATGTAGCGGCCGGAGCCTGCAAACGCTGCGTGAGAATATCGACGTGAAAAAGAGGGAAATAAATCAGGCTGCCGGGCGATATATTCGCTCGCATGAGGAGGTGCAGTGCATCGGCATATTGTTTGAAGGCATGTTTACAAGAATCCATTCACGAACAGAAACATATATACATTCCGTTGCGGATTCTACTGGATGATTACGGACGTTTAGGTAGGCTGAAATGGTGCGATAATAGGAACACAACACACCACATATACCCCTTGATAAATATAACTATTTTCTTGTTTCATCTTTATAAATGCCCCCTTTTGTGCCCCCGCCTTGTTTTTCATGCGACTCGATGAGACTTTCATCGAGTCGTTAATCTCATCAAATTCTTCACGTATCGTGGAAATCTTCGCAGATCTCCATCCCCTCACAGCCGTGATCGGCTAAGAACAATATTACTTACCTCCCTGTAAGAACACCGGCTCATCAGCCCGCACGCTTTCCTGGCTTGAAGAATGTCTGTCGCAGTCAAATATGGTGCTTGTACCTGAGAGGTAAATCCATTGCGATCGATACGAACTAACTCATATTTCTCTACCAGAAAGTTAACGGCATTAGCCAGAGTGATACCGGCATCGATATGCTCCTTTATAACGGTTTCATCACTAAAAGGTGTGTCGCTTAGCATCAGACCATAGTGCTGTTCAAGCAGACGAGTAAGTAACATTTGCCAGATAGTCACGGGCGTCAGGCATGGCTTCGCCGCCCGCATATTTGTTGCAGGTAGAAATTTCATTTTTTCTCTCGTGAAAATAATTAACGTTGAGTAGGATAAACGGCGATGTATACGTAGCCACAACTACCAAGCGTATCGGCTTCACAGGTGAGTCCGTTGTGGTAAAGCATGACGCTGTGTTGATAGCGGGGATTGAGCTCGCCACTGATGAGCATTAGTTCCAGTTGTTTGAGTATTAATGGAAATGCCTGGTCGAGGCTCAACGCATCCTCGTCGCTGAAAGCACCATTAAACCCGGCGCGGTCAGCGAGAAAATGCACCCGGCGGCCCTCCTGTACCAGACGAGCTCCAAAACAGGGTGTAATAGCGCGTTTAAGTCCCCACGCCTGGCTGGCGGGATTCTCCGGCTTGGTACCGGAGTCTGAGTGAATGCTCATTATTGTTCCTGGTTAAAGGGAAGGATTAATTGAGAGTGACGCTTCGAAGAATGACATAGGGACCATTGCGGTCCTGACGACGTTCAGCAAACACGGCCAGAACGCCGCGTATGTCCTCCACCTCGCGGCCAGCATAATGGCAGATACTACCTGACCATTTATATTTGCCCGTACTGAAGCGAAACAGTCGGGAGCCAGGATGTTGCCGGTACAGGGTCATTGCCTGGCGTTTGCTGATGATTTTCATATCCAGCCTCGCTCCGCAAACGACACAATGCCATCCTGACCGACAACCAGATGATCGAGCGTTTTCACATCAACCAGGCCCAGCACCTCCTTCAGTTTGTCAGTCATATGGCGATCGGCTTTGCTGGGCTCCGGATCGCCGGATGGATGGTTATGCGCCAGTACGACAGCTGCAGCATTGAAGCGAAGCGCTGACTTCACTACCTCTCGAAGATGGACCTGGACATGGTTAACTGAACCTGCAAACAGCGTTTCGCTCTCCAGTAAACGATGCTGATTATCGAGATAGAGCACCATAAACACCTCCCGCTCCTGTCTGGCCAGTTGTAACCGGAGCCAGTCACGGGCTGCAGTGCTCGAGGTAAAGGCTATACCGGGCTGACGCAGATATTTATCCAGCAAGTTGATAGCGAGGCGGATGGTCCGTTGGGCATAGGGGGTTAATCCGGATGTTGCGGGGAGCAGGCAATCATGTTGAGCCATAACCGCCAACGGAAAGAGTTCAGGCTGAGATGACAGCGGGGATAATGCGGTATTCATGTTCGGTATCCCTCAGTCGATGAGATGCATAATGGCGCTGCATTCCGGATGGTTCAGCGCGTAGTCGCGTAAGCGATAATAGTGCTCAGTCATCGCGTCACACTCGGTGCGGCAAGCGTGGTGGCTGTATGCCATCAGGCAGGCGACTATCCCTGCCGCTTCTCCAGTAAGTTCCGCGCCGTTGCCATTCATCGGGTTGAACAACGTCCATTTCTCACCGTCAGGCTCCGGAGCCATAAATGCGCCGCTATTGTTGAGTGTGTAAAAGCTCCAGACGCCGCCGCTGTAATCAGCGCACAGGCGATCCATCCAACCGAAGATTTGGGGCTCAAGGGTTATCCATTGTGGGATGGAGCCAAAGTGCTGCGGCCAGAAGCCGATGCGTAGCTCGTCAGGGACCACCGAGGCAGTAATTGCTGCCTGCTCAGCGAACTCAGGGTTGTGTGTATCCATTAAACTATCTCCTTATGCCGGAACGGTTGTTTAACGCCCGAAAAACGCGAGCATGTTTTCTGCCATAACCCACAGGGCGCGGTTGAGTTTCACATCGCCGTCAATGCCAGTAACAGCACGGGTGCGGCTGCTTTTCCCCTGAGCGGTACGCCCCGATAATCCCCCTTTCATCAGATTTTCCTGCACGCGCTGGTATACGGTCCACAGGTCATCGCTGTAGTCCTCCCGGCGACGTGGGGTCAGCAACTGCGATACCGTGACCGGCTGGTGGTCTTCACCAAAGCGATACTTCAGCGCGGCATTCGCCAGGGCGTTACGGGCTGGTTCTGGCAGTGCCAGTGAGTGCATTGCATCGCGCTTCTCCTCCACCCGGTCAAACACACCGAGCACTTCGTAAGCCCCTTCAATCACCTTCTCAACAACATTCCCTTTATGTGGTACCCGCACTTCGCCAAATGACTGTCCGCAGACCAGACCGTTGGTACAGACGCCACGAAACAGTCCCGGAAGCATCTGATAGCTCGAGGTGCCGTCATGACTGTTGAGCAAAATGATTTCCGGTACCTGATGCCCGGTCAGTTGACTGGCACGACGCAGGCGAAGCATGTGTTTGGTGTGCTCCCGCTTGCTCAGGTCACGGACCTTCGTCTGGCAGGCAAAGAACGGCTCAAAGCCTTCACGCTGCAGGCTTTCGAGGATGGTGATGGTCGGGATGTAGGTATAACGGTCTGAACGAGATTCATGTTTGTCACTCCCGAACACGCTGGGAACATGACTCATCAGCTCTTCGTGGGTCAGAGGCCGGTCACGGCGTATCTGGTTTATACGGCCAAAGCGGCTGGCTAATCGCATGGGTAACTCCTTATGCAGTGGGTAAAAAGACAAAAGGCCACACTTCCCGAAGGAGGTGTGGCCTGACTTTGTTTATATCGGTGATGTGCTGGTGGTGGTTATGCAGGAAATTTGCGGATGCCATAACGAGTGATATACCGGTTCAGCCAGTAACCGGCATCCGGCTCAAAGTTCCAGGCTCGCCAGACCATGCAACGCTCATGACGGATAACCAGACGGAAATGTGTCCCCAAGTCGTCCTCTATAGCAACGTTGGAATATTGAGACGCAACCGCCTCTGCCTGCTGGCGAGTAAACGGTCCATCAGGCAATTCAGTGAGTTCAGTCATACAGGCTCCCTAAAATAAAAAGCCCCTGTGGCATTAGCGACAGGGGCTGAATCAAACAGATGGCGAATCGGCTAAGATGCCTTACCACCGACAACCGTGACTTGTACAGGTCGGTAGTACTGCGGGTCGAAAACGGAAAGTGGCAGGTCAATCTGGTAACCATTACGCTCTTCTGTTGCCTTCATGATTTCGACGGAGCTAACGTTTTCCACGCATTCGTTCTCCAGCGAGGTTTCCTGAGAGCGAGTGGCATCGCTGTCGCCAAATGCAGCCACTGCCATATTCCCCATGGCCAGCGTGTTCCCCCCTTTATCTTTCAGACGCAGGGAAAGTGTCAAAGGCCCGAATCCTTCACCACTTCCGCCGTTATCCAGACGAAACTGCCAGACGCAGACATTGCCCGGCACCCAGACCATGTCTGTGTTGCGGATACTGATGTAACGCTGTTCTTCGGCTTGAGCCGGTGAAAGCAGACAAAGGCTCAGAGCGAAAACTGAGATAACGCCTTTCAGCTTCTTCATGGATTTTTCTCCTGATTCTCCGGCAGATAGAGTTTCCCCATTTCTTTGCCATCGTGCGAATACACCACCGATTTTTCACCCGTGTAGCTGTCGGTTTCAATCCGGAAGCTCAGGGTGATATTGTCCGCAAGACACAGGGCAGCCATCAGTGGCTGCACCGTTTTCTGCTGCATATCCGCAATGTAGTAATAATTGCCTGACTCACAGCCTTCCGGCGACAGGTTGGTTTTCATCACCGTATATTGCGTTGTGCCGAAAGCATCCTTCTTTACCCATTCCTGGGCAATATCGGATTTATGCGAGACAACCTTGCTGAACGGTGGCGGAGTCAGGTCCTTAAAACTGGCTATCGTTTTCACACCCGCATCTTCCTTGCGGTCGCAGCCAGAAACCCCCATGGCGCCGATAACCAACAAAGCGGTGAGAACAGGTCGATACAATTTCTTCATGGTGCAGATTCCTTATTAATCGTCCGTTCCTTTGCTTTAGCAATTACCGGTGCGTCGGCACAACTCTGCCAGACTCTGTTGGGCTACCCACTGCTGCAGTTTCTGCTCTGAGGCAGAACGCTTCGCCGCCAGGGCAGCCTGCTGCTGTTTGTTGACACAGTTTTCCGGGAATGCAGCAAGTACCTGGTTGCTGTGAGGTTCATCAGCCACCTCCAGTTGATACTGGGTGTCGATGATAGTGAAGTAACACCCTTTCCCCTGGTCTTCGCCCTGATAGACCGATGTCAGGTCGGAGTAATAACCACTGGCAGGTTTCAGATTCAGCTTGCGCACGATATGCGTTTTCTTGTCGGCGAGAAAATAAGCACCACCACCACGCTGACGCAGCAGGAATTGCCTGGTCCAGGGATAATTGCCAATGACACTGGCCTGATAGAGCGTATTGTTTAGCGTGTCGTTATCCATGCCATCGGCCGATTTCCAGCCATCCGCCTGCATGTACTGCCAGAATTTGACGGTACCCACGACAGTTTCGGCAGACGCCGGAAAGACAGCGCCAGTGCAGAGACTGACGGCCAGCGCCGTTGTAGTCAGTAATTTCTTCATCATGATTCCTTATGAGGTAAAAGACCGTCGCCTGTTCTGGCGAGCAGTGAGTGAAAAACGTGAAAATGGGGAAGGGCTCTGAGAAATTCCGGTTCGGCGAGAACGTTGCGAATCTGAAGGTCGGGCACGAACAGTTCCGGGTGCAAGGTAACCGCATGGATATCGTTCAGCGGAAACACTGCCACGCGATGATGATGCTCTCCAGTCAGATACCAATGCCCGCCGCAGAGTACGAGGCGGTATGGTGCAAGCCCTGAGCAACGACAACCTTCAGCCAGCAGCGTCACGCGACGATGCTCTGATATAGCCCTGACAAGGCGTGTAAATATGCCTGGCCTGGGCGGCGACAATGACTCAGATTCTGCCCATATGAGGCACGGAGACTCACCGGGCCCACTCAGCAGTGAGCTGACCATGTGGTTATCCATGTCAGGAAACAAGGCCTCCACACCTGACTGACGAGCAAAAGTCAGCACCGCCAGTTCGCGCTGATGGCTACCTGAAAGCAGACGACAGGTGCCGTCGCGATATTCCAGGTCCAGGTACATCAGTCGCTCACGAAAATCCCGGCGGAGGGTACGGAGCGATACACCAAACTCTGCGGCAAGAAGGCCCATATCCAGTGTTTCGCCAGCAACAAGGCGGCTGATAATGAGGGACAGCCGAACCGCCAGCCGCTCATGGCGACGCTCAGTCTGGGACATTAGATTTTCTCCATCCCGTTAACAGGCTGAAAATTAAGTGATTAGTGTAACGAAGGGGTCGGACAGGGTATGGACATGGGAAGGCGTATTTTTTCAGTGCGAGGATTACAGCTGTAATGCGCCTTTACGCGTTGAAGGTGCATTGATCGCTCATTAATTAAGCACAGAAAGGACAAGAAGTGTCCGCAATACGCGGTTTGTCAGAAGAAAATCCAGTCCCAGACGGCACGGGCAACTGTCACCACGGCTTCCCGCACGGTTCGAATCACAGCCCTTACAGGCTCTGGTAGAAAAGATGATGACTCCACAGTGCCAATCATTTCATCCACGGCATGACCAAAGCGCTCGCGTGCCTGCTTTTTTACCGGCTCGGTGCAGAGCCTTCCGTGCAGTTGTGTTGTCAGTGGGCTGGTGGCCCGGTCAGGCAGGCTGCGCATCATCGTCTCTACCATCGCATCCAGCCCCCAACCCGTTCGGGCCGATACAACACAGACTGGATGGTGCGGCATGAAGAGCTGCTGCACCGCGCTCCGCTTGGCCTCAATTGTCGATTGTTGGCTATGAGATGGTGTATTGCTGGTGGCATTCCACTGATGGCACGGTTCAGCCTTGTCAGCCTGATTAACCACGAACAGCACTCGATGCTGATACGCCAGCATCACCTTGCGATAGAAGTGTTCATCTAATGACAGTGCCCGGTCATCGGCTTTGATTACCCATAACACCAAATCCAGTTCGGGCAAGATCCGGCGGTATAACGTGGTGTACTCTTCGTCACGTTCCTTACTTTCCCCCACTCCGGGTAAGTCGACCAATAAAAGGCTGTGAGAGCCACTACTGAGCCGGAAGCCCAGCACGTCGCGAGTGCAAGCTTCAACATTACTCACAGGTGTTACCTCTCCCTGGAACAGTGCATTACAGAGCGACGACTTACCCGCTCCGGTTTTACCCATGATGCCGATTACCGGCTCGTACTGAGTGAGACTGCAAAGACGTGCAAGGATAAGGTTGCGAAACGGGTGTGGCAGTGAAGCCAGAGGTTGCTCAAAGGCCTTAAGGCCGTTCAACTTTTGCATACGAAGATCTCAGCGTGAAAAATAACAAGCCCCGCAATCCGGTAAAGGATGCGGGTGATTCACTGAGATAATATCTGTCTGAAATTATTTGGAGTGTTCTTTAGAATTTTTACTTTTATATAGCCTAAGAATGGCACTCTCTATAATTGCGTTATTTGACATCGTATCTTTCATAGACATATCTCTCAGCATATCATGAACTTGCTGAGAGATATTTACACTCATTGTCACAAGTTTTTTCTCTTCTCTATTTTTATTCCTGTTCTTCTGTGTAGACCAGGCGCTCTTAAACTTTCTAATGAACAGTTCGACAGAATCCGGAGAATGCAGGTTGCTTTTTCTCCACATAAAGTAACTAGCATAGCACCACGACATTATTTCCTCGGGAGAATTACCACAAATACGTTTCAGACCTATTGATGTATTCCCCTTTAAGTAATCCCTTAACCAGGAACAGACATCAACTTTACTGGATCTAACACTTCTGAATAAATCATGCTGATCAAGTAACCCAGCCCACTCAATACTTTGATCCTTCATAAAGTCGGACTGTGTTATATAAAATATAGGCCATTCATCCATGCAGCGACGTATTGCATCAATTCTTACATCATGACTGGGTTGTAATGACGCAGGGGATAAAAAACTGCTATTGTATTCAGGAGTTTCTGATTCAAATTTTTCATATAATACACAGGCCAACCACAAGCTTGCTCGTGGATCATTACGATACCAATCCAGTTCATTTTCGGATGGAAAGCCGCTTGTATAACTGTTATCTACTTTAGCAAAGAAAGCATTAATTTCCGGCTCTGATTTATTCAGCGAAATAAGATAATTGAAAACCCTCACCTGATAGGCTCGGTAATCTTTATCCATCCCATTTGATTGAAAATGATAACCAATCGCAATAAGTTTGTTTTCAAGATTCCTTATCTTACTACTGTCATTTCCCACTATCTTAACCATACCGGCACCTTCCTTGATATCACTAAGTGATTTACAGTGAATTAATGACTTTTAGCATAACTCCACACCGAATATCAATAACTTTCATGTGTAAGATCTAGGAAAAAACGACAGTAATGTGATGTGGCTTACACATGCAAATGAGGATGATGATTGCCATTCTCTCTTCAAAGTTATACAGAAATTATTGCAGCCTTTATCAGCCAACAATCAGCTTGCATTACTTCATTTATATTTTTAACCATTTTCACTATACGTAGCGGTTAATTTCATCTGGAGTGAAAATTACAGCCCCAGAAATAACACTTCATTATCTTCTATCTTTGAAAAACTCCAGCATTGATACCAAGGCAGGAACAGAGGTAAACATAACTCGCTTTTTTTACGTATCTCCACATGGATATGTCCCGGAGCAGTCGTCGTTATCAAACTTCACTAATCCGGCTTACCTTTCATAACCGGAGATATCCATCATGATTACTCGTCCCTCACTTACCGAAGACCAGTTCGTTGACATGGCATTTATAACCACGCTGTTTCAAATGACAGATAAGTGGATTTATAAGCTCATTAAGGACGGAGCCTTTCCCAAACCTATCAAACTGGGGAGAAGCTCGCGATGGTTAAAAAGCGAAGTTGAGACTTGGCTTCAGGATCGTATAAATCAGTCCCGTAAATAGCCTCCCCCTGAACCAAACCTCTAAGAAGAAAATAACCACCCGGTTCGCCCGGAGGTTTTCTGCCTTCTGAAATTTAAGCTTTGAGGAATAAGCCCCATGAAAGACTACAAACCGCGTTACGAAGAACTCTATAAATATTACCAGACATGGTTGACGGATTTTACGAAGCTGACTGTCAGGTCAGGTATGTGCCACCAGAACATCTATCACCATCATAGCCTGACAGTTGGAAGTCTTAAATTTTCGGGAGAGGAAGATGTTATTGCCATTGTCCCTCAGTGCCTGCATAGGATTATTTATGGAAGAACAGCAGCCTCGTTGGCTGTCAGTGATGATTTAAGCGTCAGTTTATTTACCCAAGAGCATCTGCTGGCTCACCATCCAATGCTGGAGGGGATTTTGCTGTCTGAGTGCGTGCGTTTAAAGCAACGTTCTCTGGCAAATAAACTCATCAGTTTGTTCCGGCAATTCAGTGGTAGCGAGTTGCGCCTGAAACTGGTCTGGCTGTGCTGGTACGATTTGATGTTGGGAAATAGTCTTGATGACTGGAGCGAAAATCTCAGGTTCAAAAAGAGCAAAGAGATGGACTTCTGGATCAACGATCGGCAGGCAGAAAACCCAGCCCTGACAAGCCTGATGGACGAGTACGTATGCTTTGCATGGCGGACGACTGCAGAACCACTGATATAACCATTTGAGACGCTGACGGGAGACATTGCTACACCATGAAAAATGCCTGTTTTATGGGACAGCTAACTTCGGAGTGAATATTACCTATAAAACAAGCAATTACGCCTTGTGCCATAAGGTCTCTTGCATCTGCAATTGTGTCGGATAGGTAATATATACCTATTTAGTCAGTACCTAACGATCCATCAATACCCATATCATACAACCAGTTAGCCATACTTAATCAGCAAGAACCTATGGCTTTCTCAGTCGTATCCTGACCAACAATCAACGCCTGTGATCAGTATCACCTGTCAGCGTTACTCCTGAATATCCCAATCACCATGCCTGTCTTTGTTTCAGGAGCACTGTACGTGCTGTTCCCGGCAGACGAAGGAAACCATTATGTTTTTATTCAATGACATCCACCCAATGGTGCTTGATCCGAAGCACCATCCTTTCAACGTGGCTTATCTGCCGCGTATTGCACAAGTACTCTGTAACGCCCTGCAGGAGCATTCGCAGACTACGGTAGTCAGGGCGGATTTGCACTTACCGGAAGACGGGGATGTATGTGACAGCATCCTCTGCAATCCTGACTTGAGCCCTGGGCTAATGTCCCGTTTTATCGACTCATTGAAAGCTCAGATAGCCGCTTACCGACACCAAAAAGCCCGAGAAGGTAAACGTTGCCATCGTAGTTCAGTTCGCTATGTATGGGTACTGGAGCAACCGGAACTGGGCGGCAAGAAGCATTACCACTTGGCTCTCTTCGTCAACACCAACACATTCAACGATCTGGGAAGCTATGACGAAACAGGCATTGGTCTGGCTTCAATGATCCAGAAGGCGTGGTTGAGTGCAATGGATAAGCGCGGCTGGTCTGAATATCTGACGCTGGTGCACTTTGCTGATAATCCTCTGGCTTACCTCGATCTCAATAAGCCCGATTTCAGAAAGAAACTGGATGCGCTGACGTTTCGTCTGAGCTACATGGCAAAACATCGCACCAAGCGATACAGCAGTACCGAACGCTCATTCGGCTGCAGCCAGGGCTGATATTCCCTGCATCCGTTTTGCTGGTGACGATTTATTTACGCCAGCATCTCATTGTGTGACAACCACACCACTATAATCCCTCGCAACACCTTTAAACCTTCCAACCGCATGGCTTCTGTCTGCCCTTCAGGGACGGCTTATGCCTGCGTGTTGGCTGGCTGGAGCCTAGAATATGTTCGCCAAATCCTTTCTCGCTCTCGACGGTAATGGTCGTCTGACAGGTGCCAGAACGGCGCAGACTGCACCATACGACCGCTATACTTGCCATCTCTGCAATAGCCCACTTCTGTATCATCCTGCGTATGACACAGAGCGACCATGGTTTGAACATATCAGCCACAACATGACGGTAAATGGACACCAACACTGCCCTTACGCAAAGCCTGACAAGTATGAGACTAGATTGGTACATCGTTTGCGAAGATTTTTGCCTAACGTCACCCCTATAGTGTTCAGAGACAGCTGGCATTGTTCACTATGTGATTCCGATTATCATGGGGAACGTTACTGCCTTAGCTGCCAGACAGGGCGTTTTAGCCTCAAGCTGAGTGCAGAATCATGCTATGTGTGATGTCCTACCAGCAGTGGAACAGCCCTTCAACTCTGGCTAAAAATAGTAACCACTGGAACCTCCGTTGCAGATAAGTCGTTTCTTCAGTTCGACTCTCAGGCATGTTGACTATGGTTCCCAGGGAAAATAAGTTATTATTTCCACCATTCCGGAAATATAGAAATGAGATGCAAATGGAGCTTTCAAAAGCAGCAGATACCCTGAAAGAGCTGGGTCATCCCACGCGCCTTAGCGTTTACAGAGAGCTGGTTAAAGCCGGGCATGAGGGGTTACCGGTTGGCGAACTGCAGAAGCGGCTCGAAATCCCTGCGTCTACGTTGAGCCATCATCTCTCATCGCTGATATCAGTATCTCTGGTACGCCAGGAGCGCCAGGGTAGAACGCTCTATTGCCATGCTCGATATGAGAACCTTGAGGCTCTCATTACCTTCCTTACAGAAGAATGCTGCTCAGGGATTGACAACTGCCTCACCCAGCCCCAGAAGACGGAGAAGTAAAATGACAGGCGCTCTGAAGAATGTTGATTCGGGTTTGTTTGACACCTCAATCACAGAGGCAAGATTCGGCGTTCCTGCCGTTCCCCATCCTCCTCGAATCCTGATGCTATACGGATCTGTGCGCGAACGTTCCTACAGCCGACTGGCAACTGAGGAAGCTGCAAGGTTGCTGACTGCCATGGGCGCAGAGGTGCGGATCTTCAATCCTTCTGGCTTGCCTCTTCCTGATGATGCGCCTGACTCGCATCCTAAAGTCATGGAGCTGCGCGAGCTGGTTCGTTGGTCCGAAGGGATGGTGTGGTGTTCCCCTGAACGTCATGGTGCGATGACCGGTATCATGAAGGCCCAGATTGACTGGATACCATTATCAGAAGGCGCTGTTCGCCCTTCTCAGGGTAAGACGCTGGCCGTCATGCAGGTCTGCGGTGGCTCTCAGTCTTTCAATGCCGTAAACCAGATGCGCATTCTTGGCCGCTGGATGCGGATGATCACCATCCCGAATCAGTCCTCTGTGGCAAAAGCCTGGCAGGAGTTTGATGAAGATGGACGAATGAAACCGTCGTCTTATTACGACCGGATCGTGGATGTGATGGAAGAACTGGTGAAATTTACTCTGCTGACCCGAGGTAACTCAGCCTATCTCGTTGATCGCTACAGCGAACGAAAAGAGTCTGCAGAAGAACTTTCACGGCGGGTTAATCAGAGCAAAATTTGAGGGCTGGTATGAGTGATGTAACGGCATTCAACAACTGCATGAGCGTGTTCTGGCGGCTACATGAAGCCGAACTATCTCGCTTTCTGACATCGAAGACAGGTGATAGCGAAAAAGCAGCAGACCTTCTGCAAGAGCTATTCCTGCGTGCCCGCGCTCATTCAGACAGTTTCTGCGAAATGGAGAATCCGCGAGCTTGGCTGTATCGGGCGGCGAGGAATCTGCTGATTGATGAGTACCGCACCACCAGGGAATTCGTTGAGCTGGAAGATGATGCCCCATTAACTGATGCATCCCCTGATGCAATCTCAACGCTGGATATTTGCCTGCCTGAAACATTGCAGGCATTACCTGAAGATGAGCGGTGGTTGATTGAAGAATCCGACCTTAACCGACGTCCCCAGCAGTCCCTGGCCGATGAACTGGGAATCACGCTTACGGCGTTTAAATCCCGACTACTTCGGGCCAGAAAACACCTGAAAGAGACGATGACAGAACTTTGTCAGATTGAGGCGGATGACACGTCTTCCGTCTGCTGCCACAAAAAAATGAATTAATCGCGCATCTTTTCCCCACCACCTTCGTTTACCTCAGTGTAAAGCCAAATGACTAAACACTGAGGTAAACAGTCCATGTCAAAAATTGAGATCTTTGAAGCAGCAGGCTGCTGTGCAACCAGCAGCGTTGTAGTCAGTGACGAAGCCGTCAAATGGAACGCGAGCGCCGAATGGGCGAAAAAGAATGGCGTTGATATACAGCGCTACAGCCTTGCGAAGAACCCGCAGCAGTTCCTGAATTCGCCGGTCATTAAAGAGTTTCTGAACACATCAGGGATGGAGTCTCTCCCTGTCACCTTGCTCGACGGCAAACTCGTGATGGCAGGCAAACTCCCGACTCGTGAAGATATCGCCCGTTGGGCAGGTATTCCGCTTAGTCAGGACTGGAGTGAAGACAGCACGCAACCGCGCTGCTGCAGCATTCCACGTATGCCTTAATTACAGAGGAGCAATCACTGATGAATATGCCATTTTTAAAAGACATTCCCCCGTTCATCTTCTTCACTGGCAAAGGTGGTGTGGGTAAAACATCCCTGGCCTGTGCTACTGCGGTATGGCTGGCCGATCAGGGTAAGAGAACGCTTCTGGTGAGTACCGATCCGGCTTCCAATGTCGGCCAGGTCTTTAGCCAGACTATCGGCCACCGAATCACAGATATCAGTACCGTAGAAAATCTTGCCGCGATGGAAGTTGATCCGATGGCTGCAGCACAGGCATATCGTGACCGAGTACTCGACCCGGTTCGCGGGCTGATGCCAGCTGATGTGGTCAGCAGCATTGAAGAACAGCTCTCCGGTTCATGCACTACGGAAATCGCGGCATTTGATGAGTTTACTGGTCTTCTTACCAACCATGAGTTGCGGGAAAAGTATGACCATATCGTATTTGATACTGCGCCAACCGGTCATACCATCCGTATGCTTGAGTTGCCGGGGGCCTGGAGCGGTTATCTCGAAGCGAACCCTGATGCCGCCGCTAACCTCGGGCCGCTGGTGGGGCTGGAGAAACAACAGCACCAGTACTCAGACGCGGTTAAGGCGCTGTCTGATGCAGCTCTCACGCGCTTGGTTCTGGTTGCCCGAGCCCAAGCTTCAACACTGAAAGAAGTCTCTCATACGCACGATGAGCTTTCTGCTATCGGTTTGCAGCATCAACACCTTGCCATTAATGGCGTGCTGCCGCCGTTTGCGGGTGAAAATGATCCACTGGCGCAAAGTATTCTGGCTCGGGAAGAAAAAGCATTACAGGCAATGCCAGAGAACCTGGCGAACCTTCCCCGCTCGCAGCTGTATCTGAAGCCATTTAATCTGGTCGGTCTGGAAGCCCTGCGTCAGTTATTTACGGAGAACAAAGCCTCGCTGCCGCTCCCTGCTACCACGCTGAATACTTTGGATTTACCGAAACTTGCCTCTCTGGTAGATGAACTCAGCCAGACAGGCAAAGGGCTGGTCATGACGATGGGTAAAGGCGGTGTGGGTAAAACGACCGTTGCGGCATCGGTGGCGGTATCCTTGGCTAAGCGCGGTCACAAAGTTCACCTGACTACATCCGATCCGGCGGCACATCTGTCTTACACGCTGGATGGCTCGCTGCCAAATCTGCAGGTCAGCCGCATCGACCCGAAGGTGGAGACAGAGCGTTATCGCCGTTTTGTACTGGAGAATCAGGGCAAAGGATTAGACGCTGAGGGACTGGCGGTGCTGGAAGAAGATCTCCGCTCGCCATGTACTGAAGAGATCGCCGTCTTCCAGGCATTCTCGCGGGTAATCAAAGAGGCAGACGATCATTTTGTCATTATGGACACCGCGCCAACGGGTCACACACTTCTGCTACTGGATGCGACTGGAGCCTATCACCGGGAAATGGTGCGCCAGATGGGGCAAACACAAGACCATGTGATGACGCCAATGATGCAATTGCAGGACCCGGAAAAGACGAAGGTGATGATCGTGACGCTTGCCGAAACGACACCTGTACTGGAAGCCGCTAACCTGCAGCAGGATCTGCGTCGAGCTGGCATCGAGCCGTGGGCATGGGTTGTTAATAACAGCCTGGCAGCTGCTCAACCGTCTTCACCTTTCCTGAAGACCAGGGCGAACCGCGAGCTGCCTCTCATCTCTGATGTGGAAGAGCAGTATGCAAAGCGTATTGCATTAACAGCGCTACAGAGCGAAGAGCCGGTTGGTATTGACCTGCTGGAAGAAATGGCGAAGTAATAATGAAGGGGGCAAATGCCCCCTTCATCTTTATTTCAGTCTTTTACCTGCATCATCAACGACTTTTTCACCATCTTCCTTGGTGAAAGCCGCTTTCTGAGCATCTGGAAGGATATCCAGAACAATCTCCGAAGGACGGCAAAGTTTAGTTCCCAGTGGCGTCACTACGATCGGACGGTTGATCAGAATTGGATGCTGCAGCATAAAGTCGATGAGCTGGTCGTCAGTAAATTTATCTTCTGCAAGACCCAGTTCCTCATACGGCTCGACGTTCTTACGCAGCAAAGCACGGACGGAAATGCCCATATCCGCAATAAGTTTGACCAGCTCATCGCGTGAAGGTGGAGTCTCAAGGTAAAGAATAACGGTCGGCTCGATACCGCTGTTGCGGATCATCTCCAGCGTATTACGCGACGTGCCGCAGGCTGGGTTGTGATAAATGGTGATGTTGCTCATATCAGTATCTCATTACAAAGTGAAAGAGAGACGTAGCGCCAGCGCGGCCAGCGTTACAAACAGCACAGGCAGAGTCATGACGATCCCGGTACGGAAATAGTATCCCCAGGTGATGGTCATGTTCTTCTGTGAAAGGACATGCAGCCAGAGCAGCGTTGCCAGGCTACCAATAGGTGTAATTTTCGGTCCCAGATCGCAGCCAATCACGTTGGCATAAATCATCGCCTCTTTGATAACGCCTGTTGCGGTGCTGCCATCAATAGAGAGAGCACCAACCAACACGGTAGGCATATTGTTCATGATGGAAGACAGGAAAGCCGTCAGGAAGCCGGTACCAAACGTCGCGGCCCAAAGTCCTTTATCTGCCAGCACGTTCAACACACCGGAGAGGTATTCTGTTAGTCCGGCATTACGCAGACCATAGACCACCAGATACATTCCCAGAGAGAATATGACGATCTGCCATGGCGCACCGCGAAGCACTTTGCCAGTGTTAATGGCATGGCCTCGCTTCGCCACCGCAAACAGAATGACAGCCCCTACAGCAGCAATCGCGCTGACCGGGATACCCAACGGCTCAAGAACGAAAAAGCCAACCAGAAGAAGGATCAACACTATCCAGCCGGTTCTGAAGGTTGCCAGATCTTTAATCGCTTTTGCCGGTGCTTTCAGGAGAGCCAGGTCGTAAGTCGGCGGAATATCTTTGCGGAAGAACAGATGCAGCATCACCAGCGTGGCGATAATGGCTGCGATATCCACCGGCACCATTACCGACGCATACTCAGTGAAACCCAGCCCAAAGAAGTCTGCAGAAACAATGTTAACCAGGTTGGACACGATAAGCGGCAGACTGGCCGTATCGGCAATAAACCCGGCGGCCATGACAAATGCCAGCGTAGTACCTTTACTGAAACCTAATGCAAGCAGCATAGCGATGACAATTGGAGTCAGAATCAATGCCGCACCATCGTTGGCAAACAGTGCCGCCACCGCTGCACCAAGCAAGACGATATAGGTAAACAGCAAACGCCCGCGACCGTTACCCCAACGTGAAACGTGCAGCGCCGCCCATTCGAAAAAACCCGATTCATCGAGCAGAAGGCTGATAATAATCACGGCAATAAAGGTCGCCGTCGCATTCCAGACAATATTCCACACTACAGGGATATCACCAAAATGGACTACGCCAGAGATCAACGCCAGTACTGCGCCCAGTGTCGCACTCCAGCCGATCCCTAATCCCTTCGGTTGCCAGATAACCAAAACGATGGTCAGGACAAAAATAGCGCCTGCCAGTAACATAAATCCTCCAGACAGGACGGCTCTGCCGCCCTGTATATACAAAAAAATTAAACGGCCAGCTCTCTGAGTTTCTCGATGCCAGTGGGTTCAGCAGCCATTACCGGTACTAACGCAATGCGGCTTGCATGCTGGTTCTTCACAGCCTCGATTTGAGGAAGCTCTTGTCGGGCGCGCTGGCAAAGTAGTGGTGAATGCGTCTGTGCAATCGAAAGGCTGTTATTGATAATCCAGCCCCAGGGATGAATCCCCGCACGTTCAAGATCGTACTGCAGGTTTGCCGCTTCCAGTACAGGTGTGGTTTCAGGCAGAGTGACCAGCAAGACTTTGGTACTTTCCGGGTCCTGAAGCTGCATCATCGGAGTGGTAAAATGATCTTTATCCCCCATCTTCCGGGCAATCTCACGGTGATAAGCCCCGGTAGCATCAAGCAGTAATAGCGTATGCCCGGTAGGTGCCGTATCCATGATCACAAACCGTTTGCCTGCTTCACGGATTACACGTGAGAACGCCTGGAACACCGCAATCTCTTCTGTGCAAGGAGAACGTAAATCCTCTTCGAGCAGCCGTTTCCCTGCCTCATCCAGATCCCTGCCTTTCGTCTCAAGAACATGCTGACGATAGCGTTCAGTTTCATCGTGAGGGTTGATTCGGCTGACCTGCAGATTTTTGAGGCTGCCATTGAGCGTTGTACTGAGATGTGCAGCAGGATCGGAGGTGGTGAGATGCACATCAAAACCCTTATCCGCCAGACTAACGGCGATAGCCGCAGCCATTGTGGTTTTACCCACACCACCTTTACCCATCAGCATAATCAAACCGTGTTCACTGCGGGCGATATCAT
Source organism: Enterobacter sp. ECC-019 (assembly GCF_043974075.1). Taxonomy (NCBI): domain Bacteria; kingdom Pseudomonadati; phylum Pseudomonadota; class Gammaproteobacteria; order Enterobacterales; family Enterobacteriaceae; genus Enterobacter; species Enterobacter sp. ECC-019. The sequence continues at coordinate 1,592,493 of NZ_CP143759.1, read as the reverse complement.
CAACCAGGACAGACAACGACATATTCTCTGGCTTGTTCGGTATGCTTTGTTCAGGAAGCGATGTTATCTCAGCGTGTTCGTTGAGCAGGCCTTTCAATGCGGACACACCAACCATGTTCAGCGGTTGAAGGAATAGTGTATCTGTCGGCAAGCCAGATAACCCAGCAGGAAGATTTGCCAGCGCCTCTTGTTCCCGTTGCCATATTGTAGCGGCCAGGGCGTCACGTTCAGCTTCGGCTTTAGGCAGCACACCATTAATAACCAGGTACTGGTTTTTCAGGCCAATTGCGGCGAGTTCTTCATGGGTGCGGGCGACTTCCTGCAGCGTAGATTTTTGCAGTCGTGCAACCAGAACCAGGCGGGTACTTTCAGGATCGGATAACGCCTCTACCGCATGAGCATACTGCTCACGCTGCTTTTCCAGCCCCGCCATCGGCCCAAGACAGGAAGCACCATCTGGGTTACTTTCGATGAAGCTGCTCCAGGCTCCGGGAAGCTGAAGAAGGCGAATAGTGTGGCCCGTTGGGGCAGTATCAAAAATGATGTGATCGAAGCGGGTTAGCAGAGAAGCGTCGGTCAGTAAGCCCGTGAATTCGTCGAATGCCGCAATCTCTGTCGTACATGCCCCCGACAGCTGCTCGCTGATACTGGTGACGACATCATCAGGTAGAAGACCTTTAATTGGGTCAACGATTCTGTCGCGGTATTGCTGGGCGGCTTCCTGCGGGTCAATCTCCAGAGCCGAAAGACCAGGCACAGCAGTCACGGGCTGAATAGTGTTACCGATAGTCTGATCGAATACCTGACCGACGTTAGAAGCCGGGTCGGTACTGACAAGCAGAACACGCTTTCCCAGTTCAGCCAGACGTATAGCCGTTGCGCAGGAAATCGAAGTTTTGCCTACACCTCCCTTACCGGTGAAAAACAGGTAAGACGGGATATTCTGTAAGAATTTCATATGTCCTCCTGACATACTCAACAACAGGAAGTTTTACCACCACAGCAACTGGTGGAAGCTAAACCCACCTTTTCCAGCGGTATACCAAACCAGCGAGCCAGTTCAGCGCGTTTTGGGTATCGCCCGGCCATCACCGTTTCACCATCCAGTAACAGCAGCGGAAGCCCTTCAGCTCCAGAAGCTTCAAGGAAAGCTTTCGCTTTTTCGTTCTCAACGAAGCTCATCGGCTGTTGCGCCAGGTTAAAACGTTCGATCTGGACCCCACGCCCTTTCAGCCATTGCGCATCAGCAGAAAAATCGACCAGAACCTGATCGACATCTGAACCACAAACGCCGGTACTGCAGCACATCGCCGGATCAAACACCGTTAACGTTTTCATCTTTAACACCTCACATTCGTAAAAACATATATGTACAGGCAAATTTTTTAGATACAAACAGCCTTACCGCTGCCAGAGCAGTTGGCTGATGCCAGCTTACGGGCGATGGCCTGTACGTCGTCCTGTTGGCTTAACCAGGCCTGCTCAATCACCTGAGCAGCCCAGGAAGGAATATGCGGAGATAAGCGGTAATGAACCCATTTCCCCTGCTTGCGATCCAGCAATAGGCCACTTTCCCGAAGCATTGCCAAATGGCGGGAGATCTTGGGCTGTGACTGTTCTAGCGCAGTGCAAAGGTCGCACACGCACAGCTCTCCCATCTCTCTGAGCAGCAGTACGATCCCTAGACGGGTTTCATCGGAGAGGTTTTTGAAGAGTTGTAAGGAGAACAACGTCATTTTTTATTCCTTTTCAATCAGTTATCTATAATCAACATTACCAAATATATAATATCACATATGGGAAATCGAATGTGAACAAAATCTAAATCTTAGAGTAAGTGCCTCATAAATTATGAACAACACGAGAGATTGGTATCTTTTTTTGTAACGAGTTACTGAATAAAAATGCGCCACAGCTATTTACATGCTCTTTATAAGGTATTAATTTCAAGGAATTATCTCCGTAAGGGACTATGATATGACCACCACTGTAAATTTATCCAATACAGATGATCTCATGAACCATTTGCATTGGTTTCAACAAACAATTCAAAATCCGGCGGCAAAATCGCATCGTGGCGTAGCCATCAATTATTTGGATTTGAGTGAGCGAAGAGATTCATTTATTCGAGAATTAAAAAGTACGGCATCAAGCTGGGTATATTCAAAAAAAAGGTACAGTACAATTCTAAACAAAGAGTTGGAATCGAGGAACCAAGACGTCCAAAATGCAATAAGCTATCTTCATGAAGTAATGACACTGAAATTTAGAAAAGGCTGCCCACAAGGACAGTATGGTGAACTCTTATTATTTAATTTTATACAACACTTTTTTAAAGCAGCTCCGCTATTGAGAAAAATGCCAATAACGACAAATCCAGGATTAGAACGGCACGGCGCTGATGCTATACACTATCTTAACAATGGCAATAATCAAATATTTTTTTTGGGGGAATCAAAATGTTATGAATCAAAGTATAAATTTAACGAGGCGCTTACTTCATCTGTAAACAGCATATTGAATTCAATTCAGAACATAGAAAATGAATTATTGCTTTATAGATATGATGATTTTATAGAGCCAGAGTTACAATCTATTGCAGACAATTTATTAAAAGGAAAATTAAAAGACCCCGTTTTCGAACTTGTTTGTCTGATTGTCTATGAAGAAAATAAAAACACAACGGCACCTAGCGCACCAGAGATAAGAAAAAAAATTGAGGAATGTGTAACGGAGAGATGGAATAACGTAAATAAAAATCTATATTCTAACTTTAACATTGCATACATTAGCAGAATACATTACATCGTTTTCCCATCATGGTCGTTATCTAATTTATTAAGCAATTTCGAAGGATAAGTTATGAATGATAAGTCTGTAATTATGAATTTATTATCTTTCGAGTTAAGAGATTTCGCAATCCGTCTAAATTTAATAGACGGCGAGAGGAAGAAATTAGATAGAGAGTTATTACTAAGTGCACTGAGATTTTTGAACAAAATTGCAAACAGTGCTATCGACGATGATAATAGACAGCTAGCAATGATAACTGTCTCTTTAATTTGGACGCATTGCCATGAGGAGGATAAAGATACTTTAAGACAGATCATTTCCCCAACACTATCTTACATTGGGTTTTCACCCAGCAATAAAATGATGGATGAGTCATTAAAAAATCATGGTATTTACTCCTATTATGGAAGTTACTTTGATAAATTAAAAATTGTTGCAGACGAATTAAAAAACAAAATAACAATTAATAACAATGATTATATCCTAACAGAATTCCAGCATGATCTTTGGGACGCGATAGACAATAACAAAATAATTGGCATTTCCGCTCCAACATCGGCGGGAAAATCATTTTTGTTGTACTTAAAGACAATTCAATTATTAGGGAAAGGTGCAACAAAAATTGTTTATGTTGTACCTACTTTAAGTTTAATAAGCCAAGTTACTACAGATCTGTCCAATCTCTTCAAAATCCATAAAATTAAAAAAATTGATATACTAAATTCATTTGAGGAAGGAAGGGAAAACTTTGTCTATGTGTTAACGCAGGAAAGGGCAATATCTGTTTTTTCACAAGAAAATATTGACAGCTTAGACTTGTTAATAGTTGATGAAATTCAGAATATAGAACGTGCAGACAACGATAATAATGACAGAGCGAAAATCCTCTATGATGTCTTAATGGATGTAAGAACTGATATACAAGTTGAAAAGATAATTCTCAGTGGCCCACGCTTGAAAAACATTGGTGGTTTGAGCTTTGATATCTTTGGTGAAATATCTGAAGAGAAAAAAACTGATGTGCCCCCAGTATTAAGTATCACATACTCTGTATCACAAGAAAGCGATATATATTACATCAATCAGTACTCACCATTTTCATTACGGCCTATTTCGCTTCCAATAATTAATATAAACTTAATAAAAGGCATGGGAGCATCGCAATACAATTCAGCATTTAATTCTTATTTACACGGTATACTAAAAAAACTAAATGATGATAGCAATATAATTTTCTCACCAACAACAAGGCAAGCTCGAAAATCGGCAAAAGAATACTGCGAAGTTTCCCCTCTAATTTCCACTACTAAGTTAGAAAGTCTTTCATCATATCTTAAAAATTCCGTTCATAAGCACTATGAACTTGCAGAATTTGTTAGCTATGGTATAGCCTACCACACTAGTAGAATTCCAATGCACGTCCGTAAAAGTATTGAACATGCTGTGTCAAAGTGCTACATAAAAAATCTCTTTTGCACTACAACATTGATGCAAGGTGTAAATCTACCAGCGAATAATATAATCATAAGAAACCCTAATTTATTTGTGCGAAAAGGAGAAACTTCAGCGAAATTATCCCCCTATGAATTTGCAAACCTAAGAGGAAGAGCTGGCCGGTTACTTACAGATTTTGTCGGCAGAACAATTGTCTTAGATGAAAACTCATTTGAATCGCATAGAGAAGAAAATGAGACATTATTCTCAAATGAATATAAAGAAATCAAGACAGGCTATCATGATTTGTACTTGAGAGATATTGATTACATTAATGAGAAATTAGACAATTCCTCTTTAGTATCTACAAATAATTCTAAGAGCATTATTACATATATCCGCCAAATGTGTTTCAGGCATGGGTCTGATGCCTTATCAAGATTAAATAACGTCGGTATATTTTTAGACGATTCATATGTTAAAAACATCACCTCAGGTCTTGGGAATATTTCTGTACCTCGAGAAATTATTTTGCAAAATAGATACTGGGATCCATTTGATTTAAATGAATTATATTCATTCATTAAAAAAACTAATGTTTATATTCCATCTGCTATATTCAAGGTCGATCTGTGTAATATTTTCTTGTCATGGCTAAAAATAATGAGAGACCGTTTCAATTATTACTTCGAAAGATATATTGGCAAAATTCATGATGATAAATTTTTATTCGGAATAGCAAAAAGTGCTGAGGGATGGGTACGAGAGAATTCATTGAGTGAAATATTGGAGAACAGATTCCCAACTTACAACAATGAATTGCATGAAAGTCTAGATAAAGAAATTGATAAATTAACGAAACATGTAAGCTTCGGATTACCTATGTTACTGAAACCTGTTGCTGACATATGTGATAGCAGCAGCATCATCTCACAAATAGAATTAGGTCTGTACAGCGAGATATCTCGATATCTAAGTGATAGAGGTGTTCCTAGGGAAACAGCCATTAAGATTAGAAAATTTCATACAGAGCGAAAATTGCAAAATCTGGAACTAGATAAAATAAAAAATGAGTTAAATGAATGGGAAATACAGCATATTTCTCATTTATTATAATACGAATTTCGACTTGTATGTGACATATATTAAGTTATTTACCATATGGGAGTTATTCTTGACTCCCATTACCGAATAATTAGGTATAACCATCGTCATTCAGTTAATACGATCATACTCATATCGTTGATTCAACTTTCTTAATTATTCAAGGTATGGAAGTGATTTTCCCAAGCTTATCCTATATCGAGCACTGATAATATTCAGGGATAGAACAATAATAGCCTTATCTAATCTCGGAGACTGTTTGTATTAAGTGTATTAGCCCTTAAAGTTATATTGCATCAAAACAGTTTCTGCTGCCGTACCAAGAAATGCACGAACAGTAGTAAAGAAAGGTTGCAACATATTGTTAGTGTCGCGGATAAGATAAGCATGAGCCAATGTTTGCATCCGTTGTTGAATTTCCACATCATTAATCGCAGTATCACCATCAGGGAATAGCTGTTCAGTTAATATTGATATAACTTCAACCCTGAACTCTTGGAGTTTTGGTGTATTCAATTTCAATAAATCAATAGACTGTTCAGCTTTAGATCTTAATTCAGCAGGACATAGCTCGGACACCATAATATTCCCATTTGCGAAATCAAAAGAAAATAATGCAGGGAAGGCTGGAATATCATCAATAGGATTTAAAATAAGCTGAGTCCAGTCATGATTAGATTTATCCACATCGCAACAAAAAACAGGGTTAGTGTAGCGCCTATGCGCATCTACCACATATCGAGCATTACCACCGGTACAGCAACCTAAGAGATTTGGCCAGAAAAGTGCGTAATTAATATTGTCATTTCGCTTTTCACCTGGTTCTGGGTTCTCCGGATAAAAATGTTCAACCCTAAAATCGTTAAGAGCACGCCCACCAGCATCTTTTAAATCAATTTCGCAATAGACACAGATCCCCCCTTGATCAGTAATTAGAGCATGTTTTACCTTTCGATTAGCTTCTGCGCCAGCATTGCGTGTGAAACCATTTTTCCAATCATCATCAGGATAAATACTTTTATACTCTAGTAGCTCATCTGGTTCATTACCCTTAAGGATTATTTTCATTTATTATTATCTCTTCTATATTTACGCAAACGAACATCCATCTGCAATTGTCTAATAATGGGATCCCAATTACGTCCCCATTTTTCTACGTCTCCCCACAGTGTTATTGCTTCTTCAGTATCCCATTTATCTTCTTGGACTAATTCCTTATAGCGTTCCAAATTCTTAACTTGAGTAGCTTCATCTGGCCGTGAGTTTACCGCAAATATTTCTTCAAGCACCTGTTTCGCTTCAGCTCCGAGAGAGAACTCAGGTTCAGTGACGCTTAATATTCCAGAAGCATCCGTCTTGAGAATTTTGATACATTCAGGAGGTACAGTGGTTACAACTTGTGGACTATGAGTAGTCAAAATTAATTGTAATCCGGGAAATACATCACGTAGTTTAAAAACAACCTGCTGCTGCCATTTAGGGTGAAGATGTAATTCTATTTCATCCACAAATACAACCCCATATCCTTTTAGCGCATCAACTCCTTTCTGTGGGTTGAGTAATACAAGTCTACGACTAATGTCACTCACCAGAGAGAAAAGTGCTTTTTCCCCTTGAGATAAAGCAGAGGCTGAAATAGAAATACCATTTTTATCCAGCATCAATCGCACAGACTCAGAACTTACATCTAATCTAATGTTATCTATATCCAAGAAACAACTAATTGCATGTTTTACTATACGAACGGATTCAGGATCAGAATTAATAACTTTAGAATTAAGACGTTGAATTTCTCTAGCCTGCGTGTCGAGCTCTTTTTTTAGCTTGTTACTCAATTCAGACTCATTTTTTAATGATTCAGGGAGTAACTCATAAATTTTAAGTGTATTATCATATACAGCTTTGTGTTCATTAAGAAGAATTAAATCATCATTTTTTTTCGAACCAGTACTGGCATCATGGATAACTAGCCAATCGATAAAATCTTTAAAGCTTCGATACTCATCAAAGCATTTATTATAAGCATCTAATTTAGTAAATGTAGTTAGTTCACTACTATCATACTGCTCATTTTTTATTTCTTGAGAGCGTGAAACCGAATAATAAGCAAATAAAGGTAAGCAGGTAGTTTCTGTTGCCACGCTATCTACGTACTGATACATTAGCGCAAGGTTGCGAAACGCCGCTAGTTCACTGCGTTGATTTTCAACACTGTTTTTGCTTTTATTAAGCTTGATGCAGAAATCTGTATTATCATCGAGATAAAGTGTCGAACTTATTTCACATGTTCTTGAAGTAGGGTGATTGTTAATCTCACTAATTTCTATGTGCTTACCGGCACCACCTGTTCGGATGCCATTGACGATCCAAGATGCCATTTTCACCATGCCATCTAAGATGGTCGTTTTCCCACTTCCGTTTACACCAACGAAAACATTCAGATTAGGGTCAAGTTTTATACGACTGCGAAGTTTACGGATACCTCTAAAGTTAATAACTTCAAAATTACTGAAGTATGGTCTTCTGTTACCCAACTGATTAACTATATTAGCTAACAGTTGTTTCTTTTTATTTTCATTCTGTTCTACAGAATAACGCCCGCTGCCATACCATTCAGCAACTTCATATTGATCGCCTAAATTTCCTCTTTCAGATCCAGCCAATTTTTCTGATGCAGTTCGTGTAATCTTATTTTTTTTGTTCTCAGTCATCGTTCCAATTTCCTGATATAATAGATTGGATAACTTTATCAGAATACTTTTTCCGCATACTGATGACAAACGTAGGTTCAATATTTGATGCCCAAGAAAGCAATCCCTGTAATTTCTTTGTTTCAACAATATTTAGTTTCTTTAAGCAATGCTGATGAATTAAAGCAGAAATCATTCGCTTACGCTGTCGACCTAAAGACAATCTTCCTTCATTAGTGATTGTCACGCCGGTAACATGCCTATTATGTGCCTTAGATGAAAATCGAGTTTTTGTCTGGTTTGTTGAAAATTTACCATTATAGGTATTTGTCAAAACATAAGTCACAAGATCTGGTATTTTGAACAAAACATCCTGTACATTTGTCGAGAAAAATAGGTCATCAGCATAACGCGTATAGGTAACGGCTAATGATTCACAGATTTTATGTATAATATTATCAAATTCATACATGACAAAGTTGGAAATTAAGGGCGAAGTGGGAGCCCCTACGCTAAGAATAAGACGACCAGTGCTGGTTTTACTAGGACTCCAGAATGTACACTGCTGAATAAATAACAGATCTTTTACTGCCAGTGTGATTCGATGCCTCCGTAACTCTGCAACAAAAATATCAACATCTATACTATTGAAAAAATTATACAAATCCATTTTTAATAAATATGGATTGCTGGCGTGGGCCTTTGCATTCGTTTTTACACTCGAAGATACCCTATAAGCAGTCGCTGCATTATGCACGGGTAACAAGCTAACAAGATGTAGATTCAGGTCTCTTTGGAAGGCTTTCAGCATCGCGGCGGGGTGGGCTATTACTCGCTTCCCACCATTTCGCTTCGGAATACTGTAGACTTTGTACATTTTTGGACCAGATCGCGTGATTAAAGCAAGGTTATGTCCGATGCGTGCAACTCTTTGTTCCGTGCTTAATTCACCAACGGATGGCACAGTGGTTTGGAGCCAAGCCTCAACGAATGGCGACGTTACAAAAAAATTTGTTATTTTTTTCATTGCCCTACGCCTATATACATGCCCCTGAACGGGGCATGTGAGTACTCTTTACTGAAGGAAGCGAAAGTCTCGCAACCTGAGTGAGGAACGAGCTCTGGTTGCGAGACTTTCGCAACCAAAATGACGTTCAATAAGTTTGAGTCTGGCTAAACGCCCGACTAGCCCGATGAATTGAGCCTAAGCTAAAGAGTACTGCTATGGTATCAGCCATGCTTAAGGTTAACAATGCCCATCCCTACTAGCGATTTCTCGGCTTAATCACTACGGTGACAGCATATTTCGTACATTAACAGTTACTTTCCTTTCACCAGACGAGAATTTGTCAGTCCAATGAGATCATGGTTTCCAATTCTGTCAGTATTATCAGCATACCACTGCATCATCTCCCTCCTACCTTCCAGATACAACGCATGATTGTACGTCCCGCGAATCGCATTCTTATCGACATGCGCAAGCTGGGTTTCAATCCATGCCGTATTGAACCCTTCCTCGTGCAAAATCGTACTCATCGTGTGACGGAAACCATGCCCCGTTACCTTCCCCGTATACCCAATCCGTTTGAATACCTGATTAATACTCGCTTCACTCATCGTTTTACGTGGATCATTGCGCCCTGGGAACACCAACGGATATTGCCCGGACATTACTTTGAGCTGCTGTACGATTTCCAGCGCTTGGGTAGAGAGGGGGACAAGGTGAGGCCGTTTCATCTTCATACGCTCTGCAGGGATTTCCCACACCGCTTTCTCAAGATCAAATTCACTCCAGAAAGCACCTCGGAGCTCGCCAGTACGAACTCCCGTAAGGATCAGCAGACGAGCGGCGAGAACAACTAACGGGCTTCCTGTGTAGCCAGCGAGAGCTTTAAAGAAGTCTGGTAACTCCTCAACAGTCAGGAAGGGATAATGCTTTGATTCATGCCCTGACATCGCGCTGGTTAGATCTGCCGCAGGATTGTATTCCGCACGACCGGTCACGATGGCGTAACGAAAAACTTCGCTGCAGCGCTGGCGAACCTTCTTGGCCTTCTCTGTCGCGCCACGGCTTTCCATTCGACGTAGCACATTCAGCAGAACCAAAGGCTTGATGTCATTCACCGGCAGTTGGCCAATATAAGGGAAAATATCTTTATTGAAGGCTTCGATAATGTCGGAGGCATAGCCTTCTGACCACCGGCTCACCTTCGTTCCGTGCCATTCAAGTGCCACAGCCTGAAACGTATTATTGAGCTGCACATCGCGAACCAACTTTTCTTCTTTCTTGGCAAACGATGGGTCGATACCTTCGGCCAGCTTTTTCTTGGCTTCATCACGTAGTGCCCTCGCTTGTGCAAGGGACACTGCCGGATAGACACCAAAAGCCATACGCTTCTCTTTTCCATTGAAGCGATATTTCATCCGCCAGTATCGAGAACCAGAAGGAACAACTTCGAGATACAAGCCTGCACCATCTGCTAGCTTATAGGCTTTCTCTCTGGGTTTAGCAGCATCTACCTGTCGTGCATTAAGCTTCATTGGGGGCATCTCCCTGGACCGAACAAAGAATGCCCCCACTTATGCCCCCAACTGCGACTTGATTTCGGTTGAGCCCAGTTGATAACAGGAGATAAGATACGGGCCAGAAACCGCATTATACGGGCTTTTAGTTGATTTCGGTAGACTTGGGAAGAGTTTGAAATGGTGCCGATAATAGGAGTCGAACCTACGACCTTCGCATTACGAATGCGCTGCTCTACCAACTGAGCTATATCGGCCCTGAGAGGCCGGTTACGAGTGTAACCACGGGGCAAAAGGTTAGATCTATCCGGGTGATGCGTCAATGCCCTTTTGAATCAAACGGCTATTTTTGCATCACCCGTGATTATTTACGCACGAATCGTATCGTCACCGAAGCCGATCCACTTGTACGTGGTCAGCGCTTCCAGACCCATCGGACCGCGCGCGTGCAGTTTCTGCGTGCTGACCGCCACCTCAGCGCCGAGGCCGAACTGGCCGCCGTCGGTGAAGCGGGTGGAGGCATTCACATACACCGCAGAGGAATCCACTTCGTTCACGAAGCGATCGGCATTGCGCAGGGTGCGCGTCAGGATCGCGTCAGAATGCTGCGTCCCGTGTTCACGGATGTGCGCAATGGCGTCGTCAAGATCGGCAACAATTTTCACGTTCAGATCCAGGGACAGGAACTCATCGTCGTACTGCTCCGCTTTGACGGGAACAACGTTAGCCGGGCCATCCTGAAGCAGTGCGAGCGCACTGGTGTCAGCATGCAGCGTCACGCCGCTCTCCGCCATCTGTTTGCTCAGGGCTGGCAGGAAGGTGTTCGCAATATCCTGATGCACCAGCAGCGTTTCTACAGTGTTACAGGTGCTTGGACGCTGGGTTTTCGCGTTAACGATAATCTTCAGCGCCGGTTCAATCTCAGCGCTGTCGTCGACCACGATATGGCACACGCCGATACCGCCGGTGATCACCGGAATCGTCGACTGCTCGCGGCACAGCTTGTGCAGGCCCGCGCCGCCGCGTGGGATCAGCATGTCGATGTATTTGTCCAGGCGCAGCATTTCGTTGACCAGCGCGCGGTCTGGGCTCTCGATCGCCTGTACGGCACCCGCCGGTAAACCACATTCTTCCAGCGCCTGCTGTATAACTTTCACCGTCGCGGCGTTAGTGCGCCAGGTCTCTTTCCCACCGCGCAGAATAGCGGCATTGCCGGTTTTCAGGCACAGGGAGGCGACATCCACCGTCACGTTTGGACGAGCTTCATAAATAACGCCGATAACGCCGAGCGGCACGCGGCGGCGCTCCAGGCGTAAACCGCTGTCGAGCAGCCCGCCGTCGATGACCTGCCCTACCGGGTCAGCCAGATTGCAGACCTGACGCACATCGTCGGCGATGCCTTTCAGGCGTGCCGGATTCAGCGCCAGACGGTCGAGCATCGCTTCGCTCAAACCGTTACGACGCGCTTCCAATAAATCCTGCTCGTTAGCGAGCAAAATCTCCTGGGACTGTGATTCCAGATAATCAGCGATTTTTTCCAGCACGCGGTTTTTCTCGCGGCTGGAAAGGAGCGCCAGTTTGTAAGAGGCGGCCTTCGCGGCTGCGCCCATTTGTTCCAGCATGTTCTGGCTCCTTAACGAATAATCATGTCATCGCGATGTACGGCAACCGGGCCATATTCATAGCCCAGAATGGCGTCGATCTGCTGTGAGTGGTGACCCGCGATGCGGCGCAGGGCATCGCTGTTATACCGGCTTACGCCGTGGGCGATGTCGCGGCCTTCGAGGTTACGGATACGGATCACTTCACCACGGGAGAAGTTGCCTGTCACGCTTTTAATTCCTTTAGGAAGTAATGAACTTCCTCTTTCCAGAATCGCGGCGGTTGCCCCTTCATCGACGACGAGTTCGCCAGCAGGCGGCGCGCCAAATATCCAGCGCTTGCGGTTTTCCAGCGGAGATTCCTGGGCGTGGAAGCGGGTACCGACGGAGATGCCTTCCATCACGTCACCAATCACGCCAGGGCGGCTGCCCGCCGCAATGATGGTGTCGATACCGGCGCGGCATGCGACGTCAGCGGCCTGCAGCTTGGTTCCCATACCGCCCGTTCCGAGGCCTGAAACGCTGTCACCGGCGATGGCGCGCAGCGCATCGTCGATACCGTGCACGTCGGTAATCAGCTCGGCATCCGGGTTGGAGCGCGGATCGGCGGTGAACAGCCCCTGCTGATCGGTCAGAAGCAGTAATTTATCGGCACCGGCCAGAATCGCGGCCAGCGCCGAGAGGTTATCGTTATCACCCACTTTGATTTCAGCGGTAGCAACGGCATCGTTCTCGTTAATGACCGGAACAATATTGTTGTCCAGCAGCGCGCGCAGGGTATCGCGGGCGTTAAGGAAGCGCTCTCTGTCTTCCATATCCGCACGCGTCAGCAGCATCTGCCCGACGTGGATACCATAGATGGAGAACAGCTGTTCCCAGAGTTGAATGAGTCGGCTTTGCCCCACGGCGGCCAGCAGCTGCTTGGAAGCGATCGTCGCGGGGAGTTCGGGGTAACCCAGGTGTTCACGCCCGGCGGCAATCGCCCCGGAGGTCACAATCACAATACGATGCCCTGCGGCATGTAGCTGAGCGCACTGACGTACAAGCTCAACAATGTGGGCGCGATTTAGGCGGCGCGATCCGCCTGTTAAAACACTGGTACCGAGTTTTACCACCAGCGTCTGGCTGTCACTCATGATTCTCTGCCGTTCAACGATAAGGGAAAGTAATGTCGAACGAACGTTTTAACAGGAGTCAGCCCCGTTGCCAACTGCCTTAGCACATCGTGAAACACTTTGTTGCGCGGGATCAGGAAGCCTAGCGGGAAAGTTTGACACTTTTATTACCGAAATAATAAATCACAATTTTTTAAAATTATTCTTAGTTTGTCATAAAAGTTTCATTCCAGAACGATAAAACCCTTCCTGTTTTTTCACGGGACTTAAGCATGAGCTTATCGTCCAGCGAATTTTTTTAGCGCGTTTATAAGACAGGATCGAAAATGAAAAAGAGCACTCTGGCATTAATGGTTATGGGCGTAGTGGCTTCTGCATCCGTTCACGCAGCTGAAGTTTATAATAAAGATGGTAATAAACTGGACGTGTACGGCAAAGTGAAAGCCATGCACTACATCAGTGATGATGCCACCAAAGATGGCGATCAGACTTACGTTCGTTTCGGTTTTAAAGGCGAAACACAGATTAACGATCAACTGACGGGCTATGGCCGTTGGGAATCTGAATTTGCAGGTAACAAAGCTGAGAGCGACTCCTCTCAGAAGACGCGTCTGGCGTTCGCTGGTCTGAAACTGAAAAACTTTGGTTCACTGGATTACGGTCGTAACCTGGGTGCCCTGTATGACGTCGAAGCATGGACCGATATGTTCCCTGAGTTCGGCGGCGACTCTTCCGCGCAGACCGATAACTTCATGACCAAGCGTGCTACTGGCCTTGCGACCTACCGCAACACCGACTTCTTCGGCGCGGTTGACGGTCTGGACATGACGCTGCAGTACCAGGGGAAAAACGAAAACCGTGACGCCAAGAAACAGAACGGTGACGGTTTTGGTACCTCTCTGACCTATGACTTCGGCGGCAGCGATTTCGCCGTTAGCGGTGCCTACACCAACTCTGACCGCACCAACGCTCAGAACCTGCTGGCGCGTGGCCAGGGTCAGAAAGCAGAAGCCTGGGCAACCGGTCTGAAATATGATGCAAACGATATTTATCTGGCTGCAATGTATTCTGAAACCCGCAATATGACGCCAATTTCCGGCGGGTTTGCAAATAAAGCACAGAACTTTGAAGTTGTTGCACAATATCAGTTCGATTTTGGTCTGCGTCCGTCCCTGGGTTATGTCCAGTCTAAAGGCAAAGATATCGAAGGTATTGGTGACGAAGATCTGGTGAAATATATTGACGTTGGCGCGACCTATTACTTCAACAAAAATATGTCCACCTTTGTTGATTATAAAATCAACCAGATTGACGACAAAAATAAACTGGGCGTGAGCAGCGATGACATCGTTGCCGTGGGTATGACCTACCAGTTCTGATGATGCGAAATAAAAAAAACCGGCTTGATGCCGGTTTTTTATTGCCCGGTGGCGCTACGCTTACCGGGCCTACATGATCGTTCGTTTTTGTAGGCCGGGTAAGGCGAAGCCGCCACCCGGCGCTGTGACACCATCAGGCAGTCAGCTTCACCGCTTCGCTGGAAAAGTCATCCGCGGGTTCGAACTTGAGATCCAGGCTAGCCAGCAGCGCGCGAGCCTTATCGTGAAACTCTTTTAGCGTATATTCCAGGCGGTCAATCACTTCCTGATCTTTAATAGAGGTGGCCTGCCAGTTGCCATCTTTATTAAACAGGCCAAACTGGTAGCTATACGTAAAACGTTTTTCCTCTGCTTCCATTTCCATCCACCAGCCCCAGAATTCACGTTTTTCGGGTGCAGGCTTCACGTTGACGCATACAGCCAGGCAGTCGAAAAAAAAGCGATTCTCTTCACACTGCTCTTCTCGAATATACGGGCCGAGAGCCATAAACTTCTTAATCAGTCTACTTTTCGGGTGTCCACTCGGTAACGTCATTGCGATCTCCTTTTGTGAAGCCACTGTTTTACCAAACCAGCGAAATTTAGCAATCTCTTAACACAATCTCTGAGCGATCCAGCGCGTAATCTCTTTCAGCGCTTTGTCGAAATTCTGATAGACCGGGCTGAACGGCACTTCAAGCAATTTGCCATCCGCAGATGACGACGTGATTAAGCGTGACTCTTCTTCCGGACTGAACGGATCGTTTTTCCAGAACCCCGACAGCATCGGCGTTGGGCAGCGACGTCCCAGCAATCCTTGCGTTTTTAACGAGTAGCGATTGAGTTCAATGCGCAGCGCTTCGTCTGATGCATCATGCATGCCAAGACGGCTAGCCAGCACATCAAGGTACATTTCAGGTACGCTCCCCTGGCGTGCAGGATCGCTGAGCAGAGCGTGAACGACCGGGCCAAGGCAGGCGACGGCTTTCAGACGAGAAGATTCAAGGTAAGCCAGACGCACCGCGACGTTCGCGCCAAAACGGAAGCCGAATGCCGCCACGCGGGTATGGTCAACCCAGGGAATGTTCTCCAGCGCTTTTAGCGCATGCTGGTGCAGCAGGCTGGAATCCTGCGTCAGTTTCCATTTGGATGAGAAACCGATTGAGGGCATATCAAGCGTCAGCATCGCGATCCCTTTTGGTGCGAAGTAGCGCTCAAAGAGGCTGTAATAATCGATTTGCAGGGAATCCAGCCCACCGCACATCAGTACGGTCGGGAACGGGCCATCGCCTTCCGGCATATGCAGGAACCCGGTGACGGGTGCGCCACCTGGAATGCTGAACTCAAGCTCGCGCATTTGGCCCGGCAAACGCTGCGCCGCCTCTTCATAAGCACGGTTCGCCAGCGCCTGGGCCTGCTCAGCCAGCTCATCACCTTTCAGATGGGGATACGCGGCAATGGCGTAGAGATTGGCCGCATGCAGCCAGTGCTTGCCGCTGCGCGTGGCATCCTCTTCCTGGCTGGCTTTTTGCTGCCAGAGCATCGCCTGTTTCGACCACTCATAGATCCAGTTGCCGCCACGGTAGCCCACCACCGTATCGTAAAGTTCGCTGTCGGTCCGTTCAGATTCGCTCATCACGATACGTGCCTGCACATCAAGGATTTCACGGGGGTCAATACCGCGCCAGATCCACATCAGGCGGTTAATCATGCGATACCAGTGAGGCACATTTTTACCGTCTAACGCGGACTGGACGGCAGGCTGGGTACCCGGATTAAAGCGACGCACCAGCGTCGATGTTTCAGGGTGTTTGAAACGGGGTTTGAAGAGAGTCTCGGTGAGATTCGCCTGCGTCATTGCGTTGCCTCCATGAATACGTCATATGAAGACTATTGTAACGCGTGGCAGGCCAAAAAGAACAACGCCCGACATAGCCGGGCGTGTAAAGTTACGTACTGGTTTTAACGGCCAGAAATAGGCGGTACGAAGACCACGCCCATATCCCATGGCTGTTCAATCCAGGTATCCTGCGGGATATCAATCACGTAATCGTCAACCAGTGGGCGGCCAGCAGGCTTCGCGAAAATAGTGACGAAATGTGCTTTCGGATACATTTCGCGGATAGCGACTGCAGTACCGCCGGTATCCACCAGATCATCAATAACGATGAAACCTTCACCGTCGCCTTCCGCACGTTTCAGCACGGTCAGCTCACGCTGGTTGTCATGGTCATAGCTGGAGATGCAAACGGTATCGACATGACGAATACCCAGCTCACGTGCCAGCAGCGCCCCCGGTACCAGACCGCCACGGCTGACGGCAATAATGCCTTTCCACTGTTCGGAAGGCATCAGACGCGCAGCCAGTTTGCGTGCGTGAATCTGCAACATGTCCCAGGTGACGACGTATTTTTCGCTCATGTGAAGTGTCCCAGCCTGTTTTTATACGGCTTAAAAAGTGTTCGAGGG
Organism: Enterobacter sp. ECC-019; assembly: GCF_043974075.1. Taxonomy (NCBI): domain Bacteria; kingdom Pseudomonadati; phylum Pseudomonadota; class Gammaproteobacteria; order Enterobacterales; family Enterobacteriaceae; genus Enterobacter; species Enterobacter sp. ECC-019. Next base: position 1,575,406 of record NZ_CP143759.1, on the reverse strand, counting down.
GGAAATAGGTTGCGCGAGATTATAGAGATCTGACGCACTAAAAACCAGTGTTTAGCGCCCTCTGCCTGTGTTTTTACATGCTTTATGCTACCAGCCAGCAGAGAAAGTGGTATTCTCAGTTTCATCTCGCAAGCCTGACTTGTGGTAACTATTAACCTGCTAACCCTGTGGCCTGCAACCCTGTTTGCAGCGCCTCGACAAGGAGACTTATCGTGTCTGAACTGTCTCAATTATCTCCGCAGCCGCTGTGGGATATTTTTGCAAAAATCTGCTCCATTCCACACCCTTCCTACCATGAAGAACAGCTTGCCGAACATATTATGGGCTGGGCGAAGGAAAAAGGTCTGCATGCTGAACGTGACCAGGTTGGCAACATTCTGATCCGCAAACCCGCCACCGCAGGCATGGAAAACCGCAAACCGGTTGTGCTGCAGGCGCACCTGGACATGGTGCCACAGAAGAATAACGACACCGTTCACGACTTCACCAAAGACCCGATTCAACCGTATATCGATGGCGACTGGGTGAAAGCACGCGGCACCACGCTGGGCGCGGATAACGGCATCGGTATGGCCTCTGCGCTGGCGGTGCTGGCCGACGACAGCGTTGAGCACGGTCCACTGGAAGTGCTGCTGACCATGACCGAAGAAGCGGGCATGGACGGTGCGTTCGGTCTGCAGGCTAACTGGCTGCAGGCGGACATCCTGATCAACACCGACTCTGAAGAAGAAGGCGAGATCTACATGGGTTGCGCGGGCGGGATTGATTTCATCTCTACCCTGCCGCTGTCGCGCGAAGCGATTCCTGCAGGCTTCCAGACCTTCAAGCTGACGCTGAAAGGGCTGAAAGGCGGCCACTCCGGCGGTGATATTCACCTGGGTCTGGGTAACGCCAACAAGCTGCTGGCGCGCTTCCTGGCAGGCCATGCGACCGAGCTGGATCTGCGTCTGGTAGACTTCAACGGCGGTACCCTGCGCAACGCGATCCCGCGTGAAGCGTTCACCACCGTAGCAGTACCGGCGGCAAAAGCGGACGAGCTGAAAAAACTCTCCAGCGTATACCTGGATATCCTGAAAAACGAACTCTCGGCAAAAGAGAAAAATCTGACCGTGGTTCTGGAATCCGTATCTACGGATAAAGCCGCACTGACCGCGCAGTCTCGTGACACCTTCGTTCAACTGCTGAACGCGACGCCGAACGGCGTGATCCGCAATTCTGACGTGGCGAAAGGGGTGGTGGAAACCTCACTGAACGTGGGCGTGGTGACCATGAGCGACGACAGCGCGGAAATCATCTGCCTGATCCGCTCGCTGATCGACAGCGGTAAAGAGTACGTGGTGAGCATGCTGGAATCTCTGGGCACGCTGGCGGGCGCGAAAACGTCTGCAAAAGGCAGCTACCCGGGCTGGCAGCCGGATGCGAGTTCTCCGGTGATGGCGCTGGTGCGTGAAACCTATCAGCGTCTGTTCAACAGCACCCCGAACATTCAGGTGATCCACGCCGGTCTGGAATGTGGTCTGTTCAAGAAACCGTATCCGGATATGGATATGGTGTCCATCGGGCCAACCATTACCGGCCCGCACTCGCCGGATGAGCAGGTTCATATCGAAAGCGTCGGTCACTACTGGACGCTGCTGACTGAACTGCTGAAAGCGATCCCTGCTAAGTAATTCACCGTCTGATGCCCGGTGGCGCTTCGCTTACCGGGCCTACGATGGATACAACCTACAGCCCTAATACCAGCTGTCGTTCCAGCTGCGGATCCAGCAGCGTGACGTGCAATCCCACCAGCCTTACTCCTCGCCCGCCCCGGCGCTCTTCCCATGCCTTTTTCGCCGTCGCGATAAGATCGTCTTTATTCAGACGCGGCCAGACGTGTTCCTGCGTGGTCTGCTGGAAGTCGTTGAATTTTAATTTGATACCCTGACGGGCAATGAGCAGGTCCGGCTTCACCTTGCTTAAGCGTCGTTCCAGCTCAGGGTAAAGCTGTTCCGTGATAATGATTTCGCATTCGGACCAGTCATGAATATCTTCAATGAGGGTGCGCTCAACGCCGACGGATTTCCGTAGCCGTTCGCTGTTCACATCGCGATCGTCAATCCCCTGGCTGCGTTCCCACAGCACACGGCCAAACTTCCCGAAGCGCTTGAGCAGCATAGCGAGATCGCTTCGCTGCACGTCTTCGCAGGTGCGTAACCCCATGCTTTCCAGCTTTGCGGCAGAAACTTTTCCTACTCCGGGGATTTTACCGAGCGGTAGCGTTTTCAAAAATGCAGGTACCTCTTCCGGCGTGATGACGTACTGGCCGTTGGGCTTATTTAAATCAGAGGCAATTTTGGCGAGGAATTTAACGGGCGCGACGCCCGCAGACGCTGTCAGATTCAGCTCGTTGAAAATCGTCTGACGGATCTCCTGAGCCATCAGCGTGGCGGAGCCATGGCAGTGCACGCTGTCGGTCACATCCAGATAGGCTTCGTCAAGCGACAGCGGCTCTATCAGAGAGGTATAGCGGGAGAAGATTTCCCGAATATGAAGGGAAGCCTCTTTATAGGCTTCAAACCGACCGGGCAGAAGTGTGAGATGAGGGCAAAGCTTTAAGGCCATCGCCGTCGGCATGGCACTGCGCACGCCAAATTTGCGCGCAGGATAGTTGGCGGTGCTGATGACACCACGCTGAACGCGGCTGCCGCCAATGGCGATGGGAATATCCCGCAGCGCCGGGTTGTCACGCATCTCCACTGCGGCAAAAAAGCAGTCCATATCGACATGGATTATTTTGCGCATAGTAAGCCCTCACTCATAACTGGATAAGTATACAGTAAATAAATGAGAATTGAGAAGTGTGCGTGGGAATTGTCGGGTGGCGGCTTCGCCTTACCCGACCTACATGACTAAATAATGCGCTGCTGCTCGCGGGCCATTCTTTTTTTCCGCGCATCGCACGGCTCCGGGCAGTCGCAGACCTTTTCCATCCCAATGGAGGAAATACCGCCGCAGCTGCCCTGAATGCTTTTCCGCTTAACGATCCAGCCTAACGACATGCCGAAGATGACAAGCACAAACACCACAAAGGTTGCCAGAAACGTCAGCATCATCAGCCTCCAAAATCATCGAGCATGATGTTCTCATCTTCAACGCCGAGATCTTTCAGCATCTTAATCACAGCGGCGTTCATCATCGGCGGACCACACATATAGAACTCGCAGTCCTCGGGTGCCAGGTGCTGCTTGAGGTAGTTTTCATACAGCACGTTGTGGATGAACCCCGTGTAACCCGTCCAGTTATCTTCCGGCTGCGGATCGGAAAGCGCAACGTGGAAGGTAAAATTCGGGTTTTCACGCGCCAGCTGTTCAAACTCATCATCATAGAACATCTCACGCAGCGAGCGCGCCCCGTACCAGAAGCTGATCTTACGCTGGCTCCCTAACCGCTTCAGCTGGTCAAAGATGTGCGAGCGCATCGGGGCCATACCGGCACCGCCGCCGATAAAGACCATCTCCGCATCGGTATCTTTCGCGAAGAACTCCCCAAACGGACCGGAGATGGTCACCTTATCTCCCGGCTTCAGAGACCAGATGTATGACGACATCACGCCCGGCGGCGCGTCCGGCACATTCGGTGGCGGCGTGGCGATACGCACGTTGAGCATGATAATACCCTTCTCTTCCGGGTAGTTGGCCATCGAGTAGGCGCGCAGCGTCGGCTCTTTTACATCAGAGACAAATCGGAAGAGATTGAATTTATCCCAGTCGGCGCGGTATTCATCCGGCACGTCAAAGTCCGCATAGGCCACGGTATGCTCAGGACACTCAATCTGAATGTATCCCCCGGCGCGGAACGGAACATCTTCCCCTTCAGGGACACGCAGCTTGAGCTCTTTAATAAAGGTGGCTTTGTTATCATTAGAGATAACCTCGCACTCCCATTTTTTAACGCCGAAGATCTCTTCCGGCAGCTCAATCTTCATGTTCTGGCGCACGGCAACCTGACAGGCCAGACGGCAGCCCTCTTTTGCCTCGCGTTTCGTGATGTGCGTCAGCTCGGTGGGGAGGATATCGCCACCGCCCTCTTTTACCGTCACGCGGCACTGCCCGCAGGAGCCGCCGCCGCCGCAGGCCGACGAGACAAAAATGCCGTTACCGGAGAGCGTGTTGAGCAGCTTGTCCCCCGCCGGCGTGCGGATCTGATTCTGCGGGTCGTCGTTAATATCAATCACCACGTCGCCGGAATTCACCAGCTTCGCGCGCGCCGCCAGAATCAGCCCTGACAGCACCAGTACAATCAGCGTGAACATCACCACGCCAAGGATAATTTCCATCTGTTAGCCCTTATAGCTGCACACCGGAGAAGGACATAAAGCCCAGCGCCATCAGCCCGGTGGTGATAAAGGTGATCCCTAAGCCACGCAGACCCGCAGGCACGTTGGCATATTTCATTTTCTCGCGGATCCCCGCCATGGTGACAATCGCCAGCATCCAGCCGATGCCGGAACCAAAACCGTACACCACGGATTCACTGAAGTTGTAATCACGCTGAACCATAAACGAGACGCCGCCAAAGATGGCGCAGTTGACCGCGATCAGCGGCAGGAAGATCCCCAGCGCGTTGTACAGCGACGGGAAGTACTTATCGAGGATCATCTCGAGTATTTGCACCAGCGCGGCGATCACCCCGATAAAGGTGATGAAGTTCAGGAAGCTGAGATCAACCCCTTCCACCAGCGCGCCGTCCCGCAGCACAAAGTTGTACACCAGATTGTTAATCGGAACCGAAAGCCCCAACACAACGGTGACCGCCACGCCCAGGCCAAATGCCGTGGAGACCTTTTTAGACACGGCAAGGAACGTACACATGCCGAGGAAAAATGCGAGCGCCATGTTTTCAACAAACACCGCGCGCACAAACAAACTCAGGTAATGAGCCATCGTCGGTTACTCCTTTTCCTGCTGTTCTGGTCTCAACGTACGAATCAGCCAGATCAACAAACCGATAATGAAAAATGCGCTAGGAGCCAGCAGGAACAGGCCGTTTGGCAGATACCAGCCGCCGTTTTGCACCGTGTCCAGCACCGTGATGCCAAACAGCTTGCCGCTGCCAATCAGCTCTCGCAGGAACCCCACGGTCAGCAGGATCGCGCCGTAGCCCAGGCCGTTGCCGATACCGTCCATAAAGCTCGCCAGCGGCGGCATTTTCATGGCGTAGGCTTCCGCACGCCCCATGACGATACAGTTGGTAATGATCAGCCCGACAAACACCGAGAGCTGTTTGGAGGTTTCATAGGCGAAGGCGCGCAGCAGCTGATCGACCACGATCACCAGCGAGGCGATGATCGCCATCTGCACGATGATCCTCACGCTGTTGGGGATGTGGTGGCGGATCATCGAGATAAACATGCTGGAGAACGCCGTGACCAACGTTACCGCCAGCGTCATTACCACCGCCGTTTCCAGCTTGGTCGTTACCGCCAGAGCTGAACAGACGCCCAGCACCTGCAGCGTGATCGGGTTATTGGCGAGCAGTGGGCCAATGAGCACCTTTTTTACTTCTTTCAGTTCACCGGTATCAGCCATTGTTCAGCGCTCCTTCACGTACGTTTTTCAGGAAGGGACCAAAGCCCAGCTCGCCCATCCAGAAATCAAAACTGTGCTGCACGCCTTTTGAGGTGAGCGTGGCGCCGGAAAGCCCGTCAACAGCGTAGTCGTCACCGGGACGTGCCGCCCCTTTCATCACCTTCAGCGCAGGCAGGCCGCTATCGTCGAGCACTTTCTTGCCGACAAACTGTGCCCGCCAGTTAGGGTTCTCAACTTCACCACCCAGCCCCGGCGTTTCCCCCTGGTCGTAATACGTAATGCCTTTGACCGTGCGACCATCCGTATCCAGTGCCACAAAGGCGTACATCATTGACCACAGGCCGTTGCCGTAAATCGGCAGCACCATTTCCTGCACGCGTTTTTGCTCGTCGCGCACCAGGTAAATTTCGGCGAGATTGCTGCGGCGCTTAATGCCGGCGGGATCTTGCGATGCCTCGAGCGTCAGGCTCATCTGCGGATCTTTCAGCGCCAGCGCCTGGTTGAATGTTGCCGGGTCTTTATCCAGCAGTTCACCCGTTTTTAAATCCACCAGACGCGCCGAAATACGTTCAGCAAAGACGGCCGAAACGTCGTCTGCGCTCATTCCTTTCTGCATCAGCCCGGCCACGGCCAGGATATTGCGCTGTTTATCCAGCGCGCGTTGCTCCTGCTGCAGCGGTTTTAACCCCACGGCAGAACCGGCCACGACGATGGAACAGACCAGACAGAGCACCAGCACCACCAGCAGCGTTTTGCCGATGCTGTCGTTATTTTTAACCTCAGCCACGCGCCTTCCTCCGCTTAATGTTGGCCCGCACCACCAGGTAATCGAACAGCGGCGCAAACAGGTTGGCAAACAGAATGGCCAACATCATCCCTTCCGGATAGGCCGGGTTGACCACGCGGATCAGGACGCACATCGCGCCAATGAGCACGCCATAGCTCCATTTACCTTTGTCAGTAAACGAGGCCGAGACGGGGTCCGTCGCCATGAACATCATGCCGAAAGCGAAGCCACCCAGCACCAGATGCCAGTACCACGGCATGGAGAACATCGGGTTGGTGGTCGAACCGATAACGTTGAACAGGGTGGCGGTCAGCACCATGCCGATCATCACGCCCGCTACAATCCGCCAGGAGGCCACGCGACCGAAAAGGATGATCGCCCCGCCAAGCAAAATCATCAGCGTAGAGACTTCCCCGATGGAGCCAGGAATGTTGCCAATAAAGGCATCAAGCCAGGTCACAGGCAGACCCGTCGCGTTGTTAACCAGCGTTTCGCCGCCGTGTGCCGCCCACTGTGAAAGCGGCGTCGCGCCGGAGAAACCGTCTGCCGCCGTCCACACGAGATCGCCCGAGATTTGCGCCGGATAGGCAAAGAAGAGGAACGCACGTCCCGCCAGCGCCGGGTTGAGAAAGTTCCGCCCGGTGCCGCCGAAGATCTCTTTGGCAACCACCACGCCGAAGCTGATGCCCAGCGCCGCCTGCCAGAGCGGCAGCGTCGGGGGAACAATCAGGGCAAACAGAATAGAGGTCACGAAGAAGCCTTCGTTGATCTCATGTTTACGGATGATGGCAAACAGCACTTCCCAGAAGCCGCCCACGATAAAGACCGTGATGTAAATCGGCAGGAAGAAAACCGCGCCCAGCGTCATCATGCTCAGCCAGCCCGCGTCTGCGGCAAAGCTTACCCCTAGCGACTGGGCCAGACGGTAGTGCCAGTCGGACTGGATTACCTGCGCCAGCTGCTGTGCATCGTACATATGGTGCAGCGCCGGGATGGTCTGCAGGCCGACGTTGTACATTCCCCAGAACATCGCCGGGAAGACCGCAAACCACACCAGGATCATCATCCGCTTAAGGTCGATGGCGTCACGAACGTGCGCCGCCCCCTTCGTCACCAGCCCCGGCGTGTAGAAAATGGTCGCCGTTGCTTCATACAGCGGGTAGTACTTTTTGAGCTTCCCTTCGGTAAAGTGCGGCTCAATTTTTTCAAAGAGGTGTTTTAAGCCCATCGGTTATCCTTCCTGCTCAATGCGGGTTAACACCTCGCGCAATACCGGTCCATATTCGTATTTGCCTGGACAAACATAGGTACAGAGCGCCAGATCTTCTTCGTCAAGCTCCAGACAGCCCAGCGCCTGCGCGCTGTCGGTATCACCGGCAAGGAGATCGCGCAACAGCACGGTGGGCAGAATATCCAGCGGCATAACGCGCTCGTAGTTACCAATCGGGACCATGGCGCGCTCGCCGCCGTGCGTGCTGGTTGAGAAGCTAAACAGCTTATTACGCAGGAAATGGCCCAGCGTGGTGCGGGTGACGGAGTATTTTTCCGCGCCGGGCAGAACCCAGCCAAACAGCTCTTTCTCACGCCCTTCCTGCACAATGCTCACCTGCAAATGGAAACGCCCAAGATACGCGTGCGCATTGACAGCATGGCGTCCGCTGAGGACCGAACCGGAAATCAGGCGGTTTTCCCCCTCTTTCGTTTCCCCCACCAGCAGTTCGTTGATGTCTGCGCCCAGCAGCGTCTTCACCAGGCGCGGGTTTGCAGCCTGCGGCCCACCGACGGCAACGATCCGTTCAGCGCTCAGTTCACCCGTAATAAAAAGCTTACCGATGGCGATGACGTCCTGATAATTAAGGTGCCAGACCCGCTTCGTCAGGCTTACCGGCTCAAGAAAGTGGATGTGCGTTCCGACCAGACCTGCCGGATGCGGGCCAGCAAACTCATTAAACGTGACCTGCCCCTGCGGATGCCCGCCGAGCTTGCCGCCGCCTGCCTGGCAAACGTGGACTTTCCCGGACGTGAGGCGGGTTAAAACGGTCAGACCGGCATCGAAGGCTTTGCGCTGTGCCAGGATAACCGGCTGCGGGTCCACGCTAAGCGGGTTGGTGTCCATTGCCGTGACGAAAATCGCGGCCGGTTCCGTGCCCGGCACAGGGGATTTGCTGAAGGGACGGGTACGAAGCGCGGTCCATAAACCGGACGCCAGAAGCTGAGTCTGAACGGCGTCGCGGTTCAGCGATGCGAGCTCTGCGGCGTCGTAATGGGCAAACTCACGCTGTTCATCGCCTTCAATGCGGATAACCACCGACTGTAGAACGCGCCGTTCGCCGCGGTTGATCGCCACAACGGTGCCGCTCGCGGGTGCCGTGAACATCACGCCGGGATTTTTTTTGTCCTCGAAGAGCGCCTGTCCTTTGATAACGCGATCGCCTTCCTGTACCAGCATTGAAGGACGCATTCCCAGGTAGTCGTCGCCCAAAATAGCGACATGACGGACGCTTGCGCCTGTCGAAACGTGCTGCGCTGGCACGCCTGCAATCGGCAGATTAAGTCCTTTTTTGATTTTAAACATGTGGTTAGCAGGTTTCCATGAACAACAATCCAGTGGGCGCGAAGTGTAGCATTTTCCCCTTCTCGCGGGCAGGGAATCCGCCGTCGCGCGCGCCAAATTGCGAGCTAATGCGCAAAGTTCCTGGAGCCATCGCAATTTTGATGGTTTATAAAGTAAAACTAATTTGTAAACTCACCGCCCGGCTCTTGCGAAAATCTATAGCGGTGCTAATGTGAGCGCTCCTAACAGAATAATCTGATTTCGGGTCTCTTTTGCCGTCCTGGCAAGTTGGTCATGGTTTTATCAAGGAACTAGTAGTATGCGTAAAATCGCATTGTTCATTGCGATGCTTCTGATTCCGTGCATGTCGTTTGCCGGACTGCTCAGCAGTAATAGCTCAACGACGCCGGTCAGCAAGGAATATAAACAGCAGTTAATGGGATCGCCGGTTTATATTCAAATCTTCAAGGAAGAACTCACTCTCGATCTGTTTGTGAAAATGGGCGAGACATATCAGCTGCTTGATAGTTACAAAATTTGTAACTACTCCGGCGGGCTGGGGCCAAAACAACGCCAGGGCGATTTCAAAAGTCCGGAAGGGTTCTACAACGTTCAGCGCAGCCAGCTCAAGCCTGACAGCCGCTTCTATAAAGCCATTAACATCGGCTTCCCGAATGCCTATGATCGTGCACACGGTTATGAAGGTAAATATCTGATGATCCACGGTGCCTGCGTGTCTATCGGCTGTTATGCGATGACCGACTCCGGCATTGATGAGATTTTCCAGTTCGTGACGGGCGCGCTGGTCTTTGGGCAGCCTAACGTACAGGTCAGCATCTATCCGTTCCGCATGACGGACGCCAACATGGCGCGTCACAAGTACTCATACTACGCGGATTTCTGGAAACAGCTGAAGCCGGGTTACGACTACTTTGAGCAGACCCACAAGCCACCTGTGGTCTCAATCGTAGATGGCCGTTACGTGGTCAGCAAACCGCTGAGCCACGAAGTCGTCCATCCACAGCTGGCGTCAAATTACTCGGTCCCCGAGGCAAAATAGCACCCACTCGCCTGGCATAATCTTTTGCCAGGTTTCGTTGCCCGTCAGCGGCTGCGTTGCGATAACAGTGACCACATCGTTCGGTGTGGTCTCCTTCTGAAAGTCTATCTCCACATCCTGATCGAGCAGCGTCGCAACGCCAAACGGCGCACGGCGGGTGATCCAGAACAGATTCGTCGAGCAGAACGCCATCACATAGCGGCCGTCAGAGAGCAGCATGTTGAACACGCCTTTTTCACGCAGTTCAGATGCCAGCGTCGCGATGTATTTGAATACGGCGGCCATGTTGCCGGGCGTGCGGGGATAGCGCTCTGTCAGCTTGTGCAGCAGCCAGCAGAAGGCTTTTTCGCTGTCCGTTTCGCCGACCGGGCGGAAATTGCCCGTCTCCAGTGACTTATAGCCCGTAAGCTGCCCGTTGTGCGCGTAGGTCCAGTTACGGCCCCACAGCTCGCGGGTAAACGGATGGGTATTTTCCAGCGCCACTTCGCCACGGTTAGCCTGACGGATGTGGGCGATCACCGAGCGGGACTTGATGGGGTAGTCCTGCACCAGTTTGGCAATCGGTGAGTTAAAGCTGGGCTGTGGATCTTTGAACGTGCGACACCCTTTGCCTTCGTAGAAGGTGATGCCCCAGCCGTCTTTATGCGGCCCGGTTCCTCCACCGCGCTGAACCAGCCCGGTGAAACTAAAGCAGATATCGGTTGGCACATTGGCGCTCATCCCGAGCAGTTCGCACATACAACACCTCCACAACAGCGGGGGGCACCGGTGCCCCCCAGCGAAGTCTTACTTAACCATCTCTTTTTCGATCAGCTGGATCAGGATATGGATCACTTTGATGTGAATTTCCTGAATACGGTCAGCATAACCGAAGTGCGGAACGCGAATTTCGACATCCGCTGTACCGTCCATCTTACCGCCATCTTTACCGGTCAGGGTGATGACTTTCATCCCTTTTTCACGCGCGGCGGCGATCGCTTTGATCACATTGCCAGAGTTGCCGGAGGTAGAAATCCCCAGCAGCACGTCGCCTTCACGGCCTACCGCTTCAACGTAGCGGGAGAAGATGTGGTCGTAACCGAAGTCGTTGCCTACGCAGGAGATGTGGCTCACATCGGAAATCGCAATCGCCGGGTAGCCCGGGCGGTTTTCACGATAGCGTCCGGTCAGCTCTTCTGCGAAGTGCATCGCGTCACAGTGGGAACCGCCGTTGCCGCAGGAGAGCACTTTGCCACCGGCTTTGAAGCTGTCGGCCAGCAGGACCGCTGCGCGCTGAATAGCGTGAATATTGGCATCATCTTTCAGAAAGTTCGCCAGCGTTTCCGCCGCTTCGTTCAGTTCGTTACGAATAAGATCCTGGTACATGAGGATAATCCTTCAGTATTGATGAAATAACACAGTGGAGTGTACCGGATAGCGGGAAAAGCGAGAAGCTAAAGCCATGCGAATCGTCCGGCGTTTTGATTTTTTGTGCCGGCTAAAACACGAACAATGTGAACCAGGTTGTAATTATTTTGTAAACACATTGCTAAAGGAATTTACATCAACTACAACCATATCATCACAAGTGGTCAGACCTCCTACAAGCAAGGGAGCTTTTCTTTATGATGATTTTGAGCATTCTCGCAACCGTTGTTCTACTCGGTGTGTTGTTCTATCACCGCGTTAGTTTATTCCTGAGCAGCCTGATTCTTCTGGCCTGGACGGCTGCGCTTGGCGTCGCAGGCCTCTGGAATATCTGGCTTTTAGTCCCTCTTGCCATCATTCTTCTGCCGTTTAACTTTGCCCCGATGCGTAAATCAATGATCTCTGCGCCGGTGTTCAAAGGCTTCCGCAAAGTGATGCCGCCAATGTCGCGTACCGAGAAAGAAGCGATTGATGCGGGCACCACCTGGTGGGAAGGTGACCTGTTCCAGGGCAACCCTGACTGGAAAAAGCTGCATAACTATCCGCAGCCGCGCCTGACCGCTGAAGAACAGGCCTTTATTGACGGCCCGGTAGAAGAAGCGTGCCGTATGGCCAACGACTTTGCCATCACTCATGAAATGGCCGACCTGCCGCCAGAGCTGTGGGCGTATCTGAAAGAACATCGCTTCTTCGCGATGATCATCAAGAAAGAGTACGGCGGTCTGGAGTTCTCCGCTTACGCTCAGGCTCGCGTGCTGCAAAAGCTGGCAGGCGTTTCCGGAATCCTGGCGATTACCGTTGGCGTGCCTAACTCCTTAGGCCCGGGCGAACTGCTGCAGCATTACGGTACGGAAGAGCAGAAAGATCACTACCTGCCGCGTCTGGCACGCGGTCAGGAAATCCCATGCTTCGCGCTGACCAGCCCGGAAGCAGGCTCCGATGCGGGTGCGATCCCGGATACCGGCGTGGTCTGCATGGGTGAATGGCAGGGCGAACAGGTGCTGGGCATGCGCCTGACCTGGAACAAGCGTTATATCACCCTGGCGCCAATCGCCACCGTGCTGGGTCTGGCCTTTAAGCTCTCTGACCCGGAAAAACTGCTGGGCGGCGATGAAGATCTGGGCATTACCTGTGCGCTGATCCCAACCTCTACCCCGGGCGTTGAAATTGGTCGTCGTCACTTCCCGCTGAACGTGCCGTTCCAGAACGGTCCGACCCGCGGTCAGGACATCTTCGTGCCGATTGACTACATCATCGGCGGTCCGAAAATGGCCGGCCAGGGCTGGCGTATGCTGGTGGAATGCCTGTCTGTGGGCCGCGGCATTACCCTGCCGTCGAACTCAACCGGCGGTCTGAAGTCGGTCGCGATGGGGATTGGTGCGTACGCTCACATCCGCCGTCAGTTCAAAATCTCCATCGGCAAGATGGAAGGTATCGAAGAGCCGCTGGCGCGTATCGCGGGCAATGCCTACGTGATGGATGCCGCTGCTTCTCTGATTACCTACGGCATTATGCTGGGCGAAAAACCGGCCGTGCTGTCCGCGATTGTGAAGTACCACTGTACCCACCGCGCGCAGCAGTCGATCATTGACGCGATGGATATCGCAGGCGGTAAAGGCATTATGCTCGGCGAAGGCAACTTCCTGGCGCGCGGCTATCAGGGCGCACCGATTGCCATCACCGTGGAAGGGGCAAACATCCTGACCCGCAGCATGATGATCTTCGGTCAGGGGGCGATTCGCTGCCATCCATACGTGCTGGAAGAGATGGCCGCCGCGCAGAACAACGACGTGGATGCCTTCGATAAGCTGCTGTTCAAACATATCGGTCACGTGGGCAGCAACAAGGTGCGCAGCTTCTGGCTGGGCCTGACGCGCGGTCTTACCAGCGCGACGCCGACCGGCGATGCGACCAAACGTTATTACCAGCATCTGAACCGTCTGAGCGCCAACCTGGCTCTGCTGTCTGACGTATCCATGGCGGTGCTGGGCGGCAGCCTGAAGCGTCGCGAGCGTATCTCCGCCCGTCTGGGTGATGTGCTGAGCCAGATCTTCCTGGCCTCTGCGGTCCTGAAGCGCTACGACGACGAAGGCCGTCAGGAAGCGGATCTGCCGCTGGTGCACTGGGGCGTTCAGGATGCGATGTATCAGGCTGAACAGGCGATTGACGACCTGCTGGCGAACTTCCCGAACCGCTTCGTGGCGGGCGCCCTGCGCGCGGTGATCTTCCCGACCGGTCGTCACCATCTGGCGCCGTCCGACAAGCTGGACCACAAGGTGGCGAAGATCCTGCAGGTACCGAGCGCAACCCGCTCCCGTATCGGCCGTGGTCAGTATCTGACGCCGACGCCGCATAACCCGGTGGGTCTGCTGGAAGAGGCGCTGCTGGACGTGATGGCTGCCGATCCGATTCACCAGAAGATCTGTAAACAGCTGGGCAAAAACCTGCCATTTACCCGTCTGGACGAATTGGCAAAACAGGCGCTGGCCGGTGGCATTATCAATAAAGATGAAGCCGCGCTTCTGGTGAAAGCCGAAGAGAGCCGTCTGCGCAGTATTAACGTGGATGATTTCGAACCGGACGAGCTGGCGACGCAGCCGGTAAAGCTGCCGGAGAAGCACCGCAAACCTGAAGCGGCGTAACGCGTTTCGCTCTGACAAACCCCGCCCTGAGCGGGGTTTTTTATTGCCACATTTTCTCGTAATGACGTGCTACAGTGTCAAAAAGCGGTCTTTTGAGGAGTCTGTATCGTGCCTGGTTTGAAGATTTCGATTTTGCAGCAACCTTTAGTGTGGATGGATGGCCCCGCCAACCTGCGCCACTTTGATCGTCAACTGGAAGAGATTACCGGGCGTGATGTGATTGTCCTGCCGGAGATGTTCACGACCGGCTTCGCCATGGAAGCGGCACAACAGTCAATGCCGCAGGAAGAGGTGGTGACGTGGATGCATGCCAAAGCGCAGCAGACCAACGCGCTGATCGCGGGTAGTGCCGCCCTGCAAACGGAGCGCGGGCCGGTGAACCGCTTCCTGCTGGTGGAGCCGGAAGGGAAAGTGCACTTCTACGATAAGCGCCACCTGTTCCGCATGGCGGATGAGCATCATCACTATGAAGCGGGTCACGAGCGCGTGGTGTTCGAGTGGCGCGGCTGGCGTATTCTGCCGCTGGTCTGCTACGACCTGCGCTTCCCGGTGTGGTCGCGCAACCGCAACGATTACGACCTGGCGCTTTATGTTGCCAACTGGCCTGCGCCGCGCTCCCTGCACTGGCAGTCGCTGCTGGTGGCGCGCGCGATTGAAAACCAGGCGTACGTGGTGGGCTGTAACCGCGTGGGAACGGACGGCAACGGGCATCACTACCGCGGCGACAGCCGGGTGGTGAATCCACAGGGCGAAATTATTGCCACCGCCGAGCCGCATCAGGCGACGCGCATTGATGCGGAGCTGTCGCTGACGGCGCTGCAGGAGTACCGCGAGAAGTTTCCGGCGTGGCAGGATGCGGATCCGTTTAGCATCGGCTGAGTAAAAGCCGGGTGGCGGCTACGCCTTACCCGGCCTACAAAAGCACAGCGCAGCGCCACCGGGCGTTGATTAACTCACCAGCGCCTGCCCGTCTTTTCGGCTTTCCGTCGCGGCGACGTAGTGCCCTTCAGGCAGACGGTAAATTATCTGTGCCCCGCCGAAGTTGTAATCCTGAAGCGGATCTTCCACCACGATCTGATGCCCGCGCTCGCGCAGCGCGGCGATAGTATTGCGATCGAATGTCGATTCGACGATCACCTCCCTGCCCTGCACCACGCGCCAGCGCGGGGCGTCAATCGCCGCCTGCGGGTTTTGTCCGTGCAGCATAATGCGCAGCGCCATCTGCATGTGCCCCTGCGCCTGCATCGGGCCGCCCATCACGCCAAAGGACATCAGCGGCTGGCCGTTGCCGTCCATCGCAAAGCCCGGAATGATGGTATGGAACGGGCGCTTGCTGCCCGCCAGCGCGTTCGGGTGATTGGGATCCAGCACAAACCCGCAGCCCCGGTTTTGCAGGCTGATCCCCGTATCCGGCACCACGATGCCTGAACCGAAGCCCATATAGTTGGACTGAATAAACGAGACCATCATCCCGCTGGCGTCGGCAGTGCCGATGTAGACCGTGCCACTCTGCGTCGGGGAACCGTAGACAAAATCAGAGGCCTTATCGTGATCGATAAGCGCCGCGCGCGACTTCAGATAAGGGTCGCTCAGCAGCTCTTTCGCCGCGAACGCCATGTGTTCTTCATCCGCCACGTAGCGGTCGAGATCCGCCAGCGCCAGCTTCATCGCTTCGATGGAGAGATGCAGAGACTGCACGGAATCCGGATGATGCTTCTCAATGCCGCACTGCTCCAGAATGCCGAGCGCAATCAGCGTGGCGATCCCCTGGCCGTTTGGCGGCAGCTCCTGCACCGAACCGCCCGCGAAGTCGCGCGACAGCAGCTCTACCCAGTCCACGCGGTGGTTTGCCAGGTCCTCAGCCGTCAGGTGCGCGCCGTGTTCTTTGGCAAAAGCAGCGATTTTCTGCGCCAGCTCGCCGCGGTAAAAGGCGTCGCCGTTAGTTTTAGCAATCAGCTCCAGCGAGTTTGCCTGCGCCGGGTTACGGAAGATTTCCCCCACGCGCGGGGCGCGGCCTTCCGGCGCGAAGCAGGCGCTAAAGCCCGGCTGATCTTTCAGCTTACTGTAGCCGCGCTGCCAGAGATGGCCAATCAGCGGGGAGACGGGGAAACCGTTACGCGCGTAGTCAATGGCAGGCTGCGCCAGGGTAGTCAGCGGCAGCGTGCCGAAGCGTTCCGCCAGGGCGACCCAGCCGGAGACCGCACCCGGCACGGTCACCGCATCCCAGCCAATTTCCGGCACTGCGGTTTTTCCGGCAAACAGATCCGCATGCCAGCTGGCAGGCGAGCGGCCCGACGCGTTGAGGCCGTGCAGCTTTTCACCGTCCCAGACGATGGCAAAGGCGTCGCTGCCAATCCCGTTGCCGGTCGGCTCGACCACCGTCAGCGCCATCGCGGTGGCAATCGCCGCATCGACGGCATTCCCGCCCAGCTGCAGCATCTTCATTCCCGCCTGCGCCGCCAGCGGCTGCGACGTGGCAACCGCGTTACGGCCCAGCATCGGCGGGCGTCGTGAATCGTAGCCGGACGTAAAATCAAGCGCTTTGGTCATCATGACTCCTTAGTCGTGGCGCGGATCGAGCGCATCGCGCAGCCCGTCGCCGAGTAAATTAAAGCCCTGCACGGCGAGGAAAATCGCCACGCCGGGGAAAACGGACATCCACGGGGCTTGCTCAAGAAAACCTTTGGCGGTGTTGAGCATAGAGCCCCAGGACGGATTTGGCGGCTGCTGTCCCAGCCCCAAAAACGACAGGCTGGCTTCGGCGATAATCGCCGAGGCAATCGCCAGCGTGGCCTGCACCAGGATCGGCGACATTACGTTTGGCAGGACGTATTTAATGATGATCCAGCGATCCGGCAGGCCAATCGCCCGCGCGCCGTCGATGTACTCTTCGTTGCGAATGGCGATCACCTGTCCGCGCGTCAGGCGGGCGAAGATCGGCATCGCCGAAAGACCGATAGCGATCATCGCGTTGGTCAGGCTCGGGCCCAAAAATGCCCCCAGCGCGATCGCCATGATCAGGAACGGACAGGCCAGCAGCGCCTCGATAAAGCGCGAGATCACCCCATCCCACATCTTCTGGAAGTAGCCCGCCACCAGCCCCAGCGGTACGCCGATAACCACCGCAATCACCACCGACATACAGCCCGCCATCAGCGAGGTGCGCGCCCCCCAGATAATGCGGGATAATATGTCGCGCCCCAGCTCGTCGGTGCCGAACCAGTACATCGCCGACGGCGCTTTGCGCACCGCCAGGAAGTTGGCTTTAACCGGATCGAACGGAGCAATCCACGGTGCCAGCAGCGCCACCAGCACAAAGAAGCCCACCACCACCGCGCCAATGACCGCGCTTTTATTGCCGAGGAATTTCTTCAGCACCCGGTTCTGCGCGCGCGGCAGCGCGGGGGCAACGGTTTGCGTCGTCAGTTCCGCCATGGTTAACCTCGCATTTTCGGGTTGATAAGGACGTAGAGCACGTCGGCCAGCAGGTTGAGCATCAGGAAGCCGATCGCCACGATCAGCACCACGCCCTGCACCACCGCGTAGTCACGGTTAAATACCGAGTCGACGATCATCTTGCCGAAGCCCGGAATAGTGAAGACCTGCTCGGTCAGCACCGCGCCGCCCAGCAGCTCGCCGAACAGCAGCGTGGTGAGGGTGATGACCGGCACCAGCGCGTTGCGAAACGCGTGCTTCAGGATCACCGCTTTCGGCAGCAGCCCCTTAGCCCGCGCGGTACGGATGTAATCCGCCTTCAGGACCGCAATCATCGAGGCGCGGGTATGGCGCATCAGCGTCGCCGCGAGTCCCGTTCCGAGCACGGACGCGGGCAGCAGCAGCGTGCGCAGGTTCTGGATCGGATCTTCACTGAACGGCACGTAGCCCGAGGCGGGCAGCCACTGCAGGTTCACCGAGAAGACCAGAATCAGCAGGATCCCCAGCCAGAAGTGCGGGATCGAGATCCCCGAGATCGCCACAAAGTTCGCCCCGTGATCGACCCAGCTGTTTTTGTTCACCGCCGCAAGGATCCCCATGCTGATGCCAAACACCAGCGCAATAATCATCGCCAGCAGCGAAAGCTCCAGCGTGACCGGCAGCTTGCTGGCGATAAGCTGCGTCACCGGTTCGTGCGTGCGTAAGGAGACGCCCAGATCGCCCTGCAGCGCGCGCGTCAGCCAGTGGAAATACTGCACGGGGATCGGCGCATCAAGGTTCAGCTCCGCGCGCAGCTGGGCGATGACCGCCGGATCGCGTTCCTCCCCGGCCATGGCGATCAGCGGGTCGCCGGGCAGCAGCTTTTGCAGCCCGAAGACCATCATGCTCACCAGCAGCAGCGTCGGGATGGCCAGCAGCAGACGTTTGCAAATCAGTTCCAGCATGGGTTCTCCTCAGGACGTTTATTTCGCCAGCGTCAGGCCGGCCAGACGCACGATGCCGTCCGGGTACGGCTTAAAGCCCTGCACTTTCTTGTTCAGGCCAAAAATGCGCGGCTCGAAGTAGAGGTAGGCAATCGGCATGTCGGTTTGCAACTGCTTCACCACCTTGTCGTACAGCGGCTGGCGGGCGGCCTGGTCGGTGCTCTGACGCGCCTGGGTCAGCCACTCATCAACCTGCGCGTTGCTGTAGCGACCGTCGTTCAGGGTGCCTTTGCTGTGGATAAAGCCGTAGATGCTACCGTCCGGATCAGGGCGACCCGACCAGCCGGAGAAACTCAGCTGATAATCACCGCTCTGCTGGCGATCGAGCAGCGTGGCAAATTCGGTCATCTGCAGGTTCAGCGTGAAGCCCGCCTCAGCGACCATCGCCTGCAATACCTGCCCCACCTGCTGCGAGGTTGGGTTGTTTGGCACCAGCAGGTTGACGGTCAGCGGCGCGGTGACGCCTGCCGCTTTCAGCAGCGCTTTTGCTTTGTCGACGTCACGCGGAGGGACCGGCAGGTTCACGTGATACGGACTGACCGGTGAAAACGCCTGGTTGGCCGGGGTGTAGAGCCCCTCAAAGACCACCTGGTTTAACGCATCGCGGTCGATGGCCTGAGAAAACGCCTCACGCACGCGGGCGTCCTTGAACGGATCGTTCGCCGGCACCTTGCCGTTGTTGATGTTGAAGGTGATGCCCTGATAGCCCAGGCCCGTTACCTTCGCCAGCGCCAGCTTGCTGTCAGCCTCGACCGTTTTCACGTCGCTGGCGGCGATGCCTTCGGTCAGGTCGAGATCGCCCGCACGCAGGTTCGCGAGGCGCACGGAGGCATCCGGGATCGGCAGATAGATAATTTTGTCGAAGTGGTAGGCGTCTTTGTTCCAGTAGTTGTCGAAGCGGGTCAGAACAATACGGTCCTGGGACACGCGGCTGTCGAATTTATACGGACCGGAGCAGACAGGATGGGCGGCAAAGTCAGGCTTTTTCGCCGCCTCGGGGGCCATCATCGCGCCCGCGCGGTCGGTAAGCTGCATCAGCAGCGCCGCATCCGGCGTTTTCAGGTGCAGGGCAATCTGCATCGGGCCGGTGACCTCGACCGATTCAACGGAGGAGATCTCGCTCTTACGCAGGGAGCCTTTCAGGGTAAGGGCGCGGTCGAGGTTGTATTTTGCCGCGGCTGCATCGAATTTCTCACCGTCGTGGAAGGTGACGCCTTCGCGCAGATTGAGCGTCAGGGTTTTACCGTCCTCACTCCATGCCCAGTCTTTGGCAAGACCAGGGACGACCTTCAGATTTTCATCCACGTCCACCAGCCTGTCGCACAGGGAGGCAAACACGAAGCGACCATAGTAGGTGCGCGCCAGATGCGGGTCGAGCATGTCCGGGTCAGCGCCCAGACCGATTCGCAGCACGCTTTCAGAATGGGCGGGCAGCGCCGCGCCAAGCAACATAACACTTCCCAGTACGGTCAAAAGAGAATTACGCATTGTCATTATCATGAGTTCCTTGAAGGAAGGGACGAGTGAGTGGCCGCGTGTTCAAACAGCGCGCGGCGGCGCAGAAAAGCGGCGGATGGCGGTGCGATCTGGATAACGCTGCGATCGCGGTTGATCTCCTGCCAGCGATGACAGGCAACCTGACGCCCGCCGTCGAGCACCTGATTGATCGGCTCGACCTGGCGGCATTCATCGGTAACGTACGGGCAGCGGGTGTGGAAACGGCAGCCGGACGGCGGGCTGGCCGGGTTGGGCAGATCCCCCTGCAGCAGCGGCGCGTCGCGCTCAACGCCCGGCTGCATCTGCGGTGCCGAAGCGATCAGCGCCTGGGTATAGGGGTGCAGCGGCGCGTCAAAGATCTCATCCACAGTGGCAAGCTCGACGATTTGCCCGAGATACATGACCGCCACGCGATCGCTCATATGGCGGATCACCGCCAGACCGTGGGCGACAATCACCATCGTCAGCCCCAGCTGGTGCTTCAGGCTTTCCAGCAGGTTGACCACCTGCGCCTGAACGGAAACGTCCAGCGCGGAGACCGGCTCATCCCCCAGCAGCAGCTTCGGTCCCGAGGCCAGCGCGCGCGCAATGCCGATACGCTGGCGCTGTCCGCCGGAAAACTCGTGCGGATAGCGCCCGGCCCAGGCGGCAGGCAGACCAACGGTTTTAAGCAGCTCGGCAACGCGGTACTGGCGATCCGCTTTTTTCATATTCTGATGCAGCCACAGCGGCTCCCCGACGATCTGCTCCACCGTCATGCGCGGGTTGAGCGAGGCGAAGGGATCCTGAAAAATAATCTGCAGCTCGCGCCGGAGCTGGTTCAGGCGGGCACCGGAGGCGTCGGTGATCTCCTCTCCCTGATAAAACACGCGCCCTTCGCTGGCGGCCAGCAGGCGCAGCAGCAGACGGCCTAGGGTGGATTTCCCGGAGCCGGACTCGCCGACGATCGCCAGCGTTTCGCCCGGCATCACGGCAAGCGAAACGCGATCGACCGCCATGACAAACCGTGCCGGAGTAAAGAGTTTTTTGGGGCCGGGGAAAAGCTTGCTGAGGTCACGGGCTTCAAGAATGGGCGTGGTCATGCGATTTCTCCCAGGGCAATGTGCTGTTCGAGAGGTACGCGAAAGCAGGCAACCTGATGGCCCGCGCCGAGTGTGGTGAGCGAGGGTTTTTCATCATGGCAGCGCGACTGCGCAAACGGACAGCGGGTGGCAAAACGGCAGCCTTTCGGCATGGATTCCGGGAGCGGGACCGCGCCGGGAATGGTGGAGAGCTGGCCCTTGCGTGCGCCAAGAGAAGGAATCGAGCCCATCAGGCCGATGGTGTACGGATGCTGCGGATCGGCGAATATCGCCTCCACGCTCCCCTGCTCCACCACCTGCCCGGCATACATCACCGCCACCTGCTGGGCAACTTCTGCCACGACGCCTAAATCGTGAGTGATCATCAGCACCGCCGTGCCGGTTTCCTCTTTTAAGGCGTTGAGCAAGGCGAGGATTTGCGCCTGGATGGTGACGTCGAGCGCGGTGGTGGGTTCATCAGCAATCAGCAGTTTGGGATGGTTAATCAGCGCCATCGCAATCATCACGCGCTGGCGCATGCCGCCGGAAAGCTGGTGGGGATACGCTTTCAGGCGCATCTCTGCCGCCGGGATCTGTACCTTCCCGAGGATCTGCAGCGCAACCTTCATCGCCTCTGCGCGCGAGACGCTCTGGTGTCGCATCACCGCTTCGCTGAGCTGGTCCCCCAGCGTGAACGCCGGATTGAGCGAGGTCATCGGCTCCTGGAAAATCATCGCCAGCTCGCTGCCGCGCAGATCGGCATACTCGCGCGGAGAGAGCTTTCGCAGATCGTGGCGGCGAAACTGCATCTCACCGCTGACAATCTGCGCGCTGGCGGGCAGTAACCCCATCAGCGCCAGTGAGGTGATACTTTTCCCGCAGCCGGACTCCCCCACCAGCGCCAGCGTTTCGCCCGCCCTGACGGTCAGAGAAATACCATCCAGCACGCTAACCGGCGAGCCAGCAAACGTAACGTTGAGGTTTTGCACTCGCAATACGGGCGTGGCGTCCTTAAAGGGTATTGTCGTCATGGCGTGAAGTCGTCCTCGAGGTGGATCGCCTGAATCAGGGCGGTTTGCAGGCTGAGCAGGTGTTCGCGCATGGCGGCCGCGGCTTCATTAGGCTGGCGATGGATAATCGCCGACATGATCTTATGGTGGTGGTCGTTATAGCTGTCGACGCGTTCGGGGGTGCGCGCCAGCTCGCGCAGATGCTGCCAGCCCGGTTCACGCCGCACGGCATCAATAGCATCAAACAGGCCGAGCATCAGACGGTTGCCCGCCGCCTCGGCAATCGCCCGGTGAAAGGCGCTATCCCAGAGTTCGTTGAGATCGCGGTCATCCGGGCTGACCTTATCGATGCGTTCCAGCATGCGCTGCATGAGCGCGAGGTTTTCCCTGGTGGCACGCAGTGCCGCAAGCCGGGCTAAGCCGGGTTCGAGTTGTAGGCGAGCTTCCATCACTTCCAGCAGGTTGGTCTGCTGAACCAATCCCTGAAGGGCCAGCGGTTCAACAGGTGCCGCCGGGCCAATAAAGGTCCCTTTGCCCTGCTTACGCCAGATGCGCCCCTCTTCTTCCAGCACGTCCAGCGCACGACGCACTTCACGTCGTCCTACGCCGAGAGTGTCCGACAGCTCACGTTCCGTGGGCAGCGGTATGCCTGGTGTTGACTCATGCTGGTTGATAAGCCCGCGCAGCTGCTCAAGCGCGGTGCTGGAATTTGCCAGAAACCGTGACGGTTTTTCCATATTGGTTCGCTCGCTTTCATCATTGCTTTATTTTTATTAACGATAAGTTATTGATATGGAATGAAGCTTATCGTGCTAATGATTAAGCAATAACCAAACCAATACGCAATTGGTTCGGTGTTTTTTTGAAAAGCGAGAGATAACCAAATGATTCTGCGTGAATTATTTTTACAGAAAGACACATTCTGACCGAGGTCTGAAGAGAGTGATGGTGATTAAATGCACAACATTAGTGCAATAAACGCACTACATCTGTGCAATTGTTAATAAATTGCACCGTATACATTAATTTTTTGTTAATGATAAGTGAAGGGATGAGATTGGAGAATACTGAAACGACGAAGGCCTGAATCATTTCTGATTCAGGCCTTCTGAATAGTGGCGGAACGGACGGGACTCGAACCCGCGACCCCCTGCGTGACAGGCAGGTATTCTAACCGACTGAACTACCGCTCCACTGTTCCCGTTTGGGGAACGAGGCGCATATTACGGTGCGCCTCCGATCTCGTCAACGCTTTTTCTCACGTTTTGAATCGTTTGCTGCAAAAATCGCCCAAACGATGATTTTACAGGCATTCAGGCGTTTTTTCAGGCGCGCCACATACAGCTGCCGCCCTTCTTCTGGACCAGATCAAGCCGGGATTCGTGGTTAAGGAGCTCTTCATCGCTGGCTAAAACAACCCGCAACCGGCTTGCCTGACGGACAACACGCTGAATGCCCGCTTCGCCTTGCGTCTGCTGGGATTCATTTTCCATACTGAACTTCATTGACGTCTGCCCGCCGGTCATTGTCAGATAGACATCCGCCAGGATCTGGGCATCGAGCAACGCCCCGTGGAGCGTTCGCTTGGTGTTGTCTATCTCGTAGCGCGAGCAGAGCGCATCAAGGCTGTTACGCTTGCCGGGAAACATCTTCCTTGCCAGCGCCAGGCTGTCCGTCACCTTACAGAAGGTGTTCGTCTTCGGGATATCACGATTAAGCTTGCTGAATTCATAATCCATAAAGCCGATATCGAACGATGCGTTATGGATGACAAGTTCGGCACCCTTGATATATTCCAGGAACTCGTCAGCCACATCAGCAAAAGTCGGCTTATCCAGCAAGAACTCATCGGCAATACCGTGAACGCCGAACGCTTCCGGATCCACCAGCCGATCGGGTTTGAGGTAGACGTGGAAGTTGTTCCCCGTAAGACGACGGTTCACCACTTCAACGGCGCCGATCTCGATGATCTTATGCCCTTCGTAGTGTGCGCCGATCTGGTTCATACCGGTGGTTTCGGTATCGAGGACAATCTGGCGAGTAATTGCAGTGCTCATAGCGGTCATTTATGTCAGACTTATCGTTTAACTGAACGTTTCGAATACAGGAAGTCTACCAGAGATGCGTAAACAGGTAGAAATTTTCACCGATGGATCTTGTCTCGGTAACCCAGGACCCGGCGGCTACGGCGCGATTATGCGCTATCGCCAGCACGAAAAAACTTTTAGCGAAGGCTATTTTCTGACCACCAACAACCGGATGGAGTTGATGGCGGCCATCGTGGCGCTGGAGGCGTTAAAAGAACATTGTGACGTGGTGCTAAGCACCGACAGCCAGTACGTGCGTCAGGGGATCACCCAGTGGATCCATAACTGGAAAAAACGCGGCTGGAAAACTGCCGATAAGAAGCCGGTCAAGAATGTCGATCTCTGGAAACGTCTTGATGCTGCGCTGGGCCAGCACCAGATTAAGTGGGAGTGGGTTAAAGGCCACGCAGGCCACCCGGAAAACGAACGCTGCGACGAACTGGCGCGCGCTGCGGCATCCAATCCCGCTCATGAAGATGCGGGCTATCAGCCCGACGCCTAATCGGTTTTTTTGTACTGCCGCGTGGCGCCGACGGTCTGGCGGATGGGCGTTTTCGACTTGCTCTGCTTCATGGGGTTAAGCGTAAGGGGAATAGTTCGCTTACGCGCGACGATAAACTGCAAACAGCCCAACGCGGGGAGATGGGTGCTCAGTACCACGCCCCCCTGCCGCGCCCAGGGCAGCACCTGAAAACCTCCGTAGCAGAGCACTTCAAAGTTCAGCAGCGAAAGCCAGTCGAGCTGGCGCATCATGGTGAACATCCGGCTGTTGTAAGGTGGAGTCCGGCGTAGCACCGGTACCAGCTTACGCAGGCCCATCAGGCTTAGCGGATTGAATCCGCTAAGTACCAGCCAGCCGTCATCAATCAGCACGCGATCGGCTTCGCGAAGCAGACGATGCGGATCGCTGCACCAGGGCAGCGTGTGGGCGAGCAAACACGCATCGACGGATTTTTCCGCAAACGGCAGATGCAACGGGTCTGCTTTTACCTGAACCGGCGATCCGCCGAGAGAGACGTTGACCTGATGCGAGATAGCGCAGCTTTCGGTATTGATTTCCGCGCTGAGATTGCCAATCTTAAGCAGGTGAAAGCCATACATTTTCGCGAGCCAGGGCTTCAGCTGTTGTTCTAACGCTTCGCGATAGTATTCACCCCAGGGCAATTCCGCCCAACGTTCCGGTGCTGCGACAGTCTGAGGTATCCTTGCCGGTTTCATCAAAACACCCGCCACGCTATAAGAGGTAATGTATGAATCTTATCAGTATTCCAGCCTTTGAGGACAATTACATCTGGGTTTTGGTTGACGACGATCGTCGATGCGTCATTGTCGATCCCGGAGAATCGGGCCCTGTTCTGCGCGCCATAAAAGAGAACGGCTGGCAGCCAGAAGCCATTCTGTTGACGCATCACCATCACGATCATACTGGCGGCGTGCCTGAACTGCGCACTCATTTTCCGCATCTGGTGGTTTACGGACCGGCAGAGGCACAAGATAAGGGCATTACGCAAGTAGTCGAAGAAGGCGAAACTATCCTCATACGCGAGTGGGAGTTTTCCGTATTTGCTACACCAGGTCACACTTTGGGACATCTGTGTTTCTACAGTAAGCCTTATCTTTTTTGCGGCGATACGCTGTTCTCCGGAGGCTGCGGAAGACTGTTTGAAGGTACGCCTGCTCAAATGTACCAGTCTTTACAGAAGATTAACGCACTACCCGACGAAACAATCATTTGTTGCGCCCATGAGTATACATTAGGAAATATGAAGTTTTCCGTGAGCCTCTTACCCGAGGATAGGGCTATTCAGGATTATTATCACAAAGTGAAGGAGTTACGTGCAAAAAACCAAAAAACACTACCCGTAATTCTGAAAAATGAGCGCCAAATTAATTTATTTTTACGAACAGATGACGTTGATTTAATTAACAAAATTAACCAAGAAACAAATTTGCAACAACCAGAACAGCGATTTGCATGGTTAAGGTCAAAGAAAGATAACTTCAGATAATTGCGGGTTGCCTTTTCAAAATTTCGCCGTTATCATCGCTCGTCTTTTAAGCAACTATTGACACACACATGAAGGCAAAAGCGATATTACTCGCCTCTGTCCTGCTTGTAGGTTGCCAGTCGCAGAACGGCAGCAACGTACAACAGCACGCACAGAGCCTTTCTGCAGCTGGTCAAGGGGAAGCAGGGAAGTTTGCAAGTTCGGCGCGCTGGATGGACGATGGAACATCTTTCGCGCAGGATCAAGACTTGTGGACCTCTATTGGCGACGAGCTAAAGATGGGAATTCCGGAAAATACCCGGATTCGCGAACAGAAACAGAAGTATTTAAGTAATAAGAGCTATCTCCACGATGTAACGTTACGGGCAGAGCCGTATATGTACTGGATAGCCGGGCAAGTTAAGAAACGTAACATGCCTATGGAGCTGGTACTCCTACCCATAGTGGAGAGCGCTTTTGACCCACACGCGACGTCTGGCGCCAATGCCGCAGGTATTTGGCAGATCATTCCGAGCACCGGGCGAAACTATGGTCTGAAACAGACCCGCAACTATGATGCGCGTCGCGATGTTGTCGCTTCAACGACAGCCGCTCTCGACATGATGCAACGTCTGAACAAGATGTTTGACGGTGACTGGCTGTTAACGGTCGCAGCGTACAATAGCGGCGAAGGTCGTGTACTGAAGGCAATGAAAGCGAATAAAGCACGGGGTAAATCCACCGATTTTTGGTCGCTCTCACTGCCACAGGAAACAAAGATTTACGTACCGAAAATGCTGGCATTGAGCGATATTCTCAAGAACAGCAAGCGTTACGGTGTACAACTGCCAACACCAGACGAAAGTCGTGCACTGGCGCGTGTTCGCCTCAGCAATCCGGTTGATATCCAACAGGTTGCTGATATGACGGGTATGTCGGTAAGTAAATTGAAAACCTTTAATGCAGGCGTTAAAGGCTCAACCCTGGGGGCAAGTGGCCCGCAGTATGTAATGGTTCCGCAGAAACATGCTGAACAGTTACGTGAGTCTTTAGCTTCTGGTGAAATCGCCGCCGTTCAGTCAACGCTGATCGCCGATGCCTCATCAGTTAACAGCCGCAGCTATAAGGTTCGTTCAGGTGATACGCTTTCGGGCATTGCTTCACGTCTTGGCGTGAATGCGAAAGATCTGCAGCAGTGGAATAACCTGCGCAGTTCCGGCTTGAAAGTGGGTCAGACTCTGACGGTAGGTGCAGGTAGCAGCGCACAGCGTCTCGCCAGCAACAGCGATAGCATTACCTATCGCGTGCGCAAGGGCGATTCACTGTCCAGTATCGCAAAACGACACGGCGTAAACATCAAGGATGTGATGCGCTGGAACAATGATACTGACAATCTGAAACCTGGCGACCAGCTGACGCTGTTTGTGAAGAACAGCGCTACGCCAGACTCCTGATAGCACGATCGAAAGATAAAAAGGCACCGATTCCCCTCGGTGCCTTTTTTGTTTATCCCGCTTTTTGCGCTTCAGCCATGATGGTATCGCTGGTAAATGAGCCATCCTCCTGCAGTTCAAAGTATGCTTTTACCTCCGCGGACGCACTCTCCTGATACAGCCTGATCGCCTGGCTTAATGCTTCCGGGGTGCGCATACGCGCGATCCACGAGCTGAACTCCAGCGGTAAGCGGTCTGTAATCAACGCGCGCGCGATCAGCCCCGCTTCAGTGATAAATGACAACCACTCTCCGCTGGCGTAGTTTTGCACGTGCGAGGTATCGCGCAGCGCTTCGACCGTCTGCAGCCAGATATTGCGCACCGGATGTCCAGGGGACATCACATCCATAATAATGAAGATGCCACCCGGCTTCAGAACACGTTTAACTTCGCGTAATGCCTGGCCGACATCATGCCAGTGGTGCGCAGAGTAACGGCTGATAACCACTTCAAACGACGCATCATCAAAAGGTAAGGATTCAGCATAGCCCTGGCGCGTATCAATGTTGTCCAGCCCCTTCGCTTTCGCCGCCTCAGCAACGACGTCCAGCATTTGGCTGGATAAGTCATACGCGGTAACGTGCGCGACCTGCTGCGCAGCCGTAAAGCTGGCATGCCCTGCCCCGCAGCCTAAATCCAGCACGCGGGCCTGCGGGAACGCCGCCAGACGCTCACCGAGACGCACCAGATCGCGGCCAGAAGCATGCACGGCGCTACTCAGATAGGCACTTGCCTGAGAACCAAACTGTTTTTCTACGTTGTCATGATGGGAGTGTGTTGTTGTCATCGTACTGTCCTTTGTTGGTTAAAAATAAAAGGGCAGCACCCGCGCAGGCCTGCCCCACGGCAGACCTGACACACCATTATTTATCAGGTTTGCCGGGACTGAATTCAACTAGTAGAGGGTTGTGATCGGAGGCGCGCGTCACCAGAACAGAGGCGTCGTGCACGCTCAAACCACGATAGAAGACAAAATCAAGAGGACGACCAAAGGCTTTTTTGCGCTGGTCATCGCTAAAACGAACTTCACGCAGCGACATTTCACGCGCAAAGCGATACAGCGCATTCATGCGCGGTCGGCTCCAGGCATTGAAATCGCCTGCCATAATGATGGGGCCGCTGTGATGGGCAATCTGATCGCCAATCGGAAGTAACTGCTTACTGTAGACATCCACGCCCAGGCTGAAATTGACCGCATGGATGTTCACGACCATCAGCATTCGGGTATCCGGCAGCGGATAGACCGTCACCAGCGCCGATTTCGCCAGACGCAGGATAGGTTCACGTTCGCGCAGAGGACAGCAATAGACCGGATGTGCTGCTGAAAGTGTCATCACACCTGAGGGATGCTGTGGCAGGACAAATGCAGGCACCTGATCGGCGGCAAGATAGTTCGTGGTGGCAAACCGTACCAGCTCTGGGGTGGTTTGCGCCTCCTGGAGCAGAACCAGGTGGGCATCTTTTCCAAAATTCTTGAGTACTGATAACCATTCGGCACGCTGCTGCTTAAAAATATTCCACACCAGTACACGGATTTTCTCATCGCTGCTTAACGGTGTGCCGGCGGGCAATGCCTGGCTTATGCTCGCAAATGATCCCGGAGGCAAGATCCTCTCCGCGGGCATTCCGGCAACATAACGCATGGCATAGGTATTTTTTCGCACTTTTGGAAACAGCCTCTGTAACATGAACCAGCCCGGAAAACGGACTGGTTCTAATGTTATAGGGACTTTAGGTCATACTTTCAACGCAATTTCTGAGAATCCGCTTTCCAGTTTTGTAAGCAAGCACTTACTGATGTTAACCCAGCGCGACGCGAGCAGGTTTATCAAGGCGCCCACTCAGGCCAATCAGCAGGAAGGCCACCAGGACAATCACCGCACCAATCCACGGGGTCTGGGTTAACCCAACATGCGCTACGGTTTGTCCGCCAATGATGGAGCCCAGTGCGATGCCAATATTAAATGCGGCAATGTTCAGACCCGATGCCACATCCACCGCATTTGGCGTATAGAGCTCGGCTTTCTGGACAACGTAAACCTGAAGCCCGGGCACATTACCAAAGGCAAAAATCCCCATGACCAGCACCGTGACCAGCGCGGCGTAGTGTACCGAAGCCGTGAACTGGAAAATCATCAGCAGAACAACCAGGGCGGCGAAGATGAATTTCAGCGCCGGTACCGCACCATGCTTATCTGCAAGCTTGCCGCCCCAGATATTGCCAATGGCAACGGAAATACCGTATCCCAGCAAAATCCAGCTCACGGCATTGGGGGAAAAGCCCGCCAGGTCCTGCATCATCGGCGCCAGGAAGGTAAAGGCGGTGAATACGCCGCCATAGCCCAGTGCCGTAACCGCGTAGATGATCAGCAAACGCGGATGCGTGAGCACCTTCAGCTGATCGCGCAGGCTGGCGCTCGCCCGGCCTGGAATATTTGACGGTACCAGCAGCAGGCTGGTCACCAGAGCGATGACCCCCAGCAAGGAGACAGCCAGGAACGTTTCACGCCAGCCGAAGTGTTGTCCGATAAACGTTCCCAGCGGTACGCCCGTAACGAGTGCGACGGTCAGCCCACCAAACATGATCGCAATGGCTGAAGCCGCTTTCTCTTTGGGTACCAGGCTGGTGGCAATAGTGGAGCCAATCGAGAAGAACACACCGTGTGCAAGGCCGGTCAACAGACGGGCAATCACCAGCGTGGTGTAGTCCGGTGCCTGCCAGGCCAGAATGTTGCCGGCGGTGAACAGTACCATCAGCGCGACTAACAGCTGCTTACGCGGAAAACGCCCGGTCAGGGCCGTCAACACTGGCGCACCGACAGCGACGCCGAGGGCGTAGATAGACACCAACAGCCCGGCAGAGGGTAACGAGATCGCAAGCTGGTTAGCAATAGTGGGAACCAGACCCACGATAACAAATTCGGTCGTGCCAATTGCAAAGGCACTGATCGTCAGGGCAAGTAGCGCCAGTGGCATAAAATACTCCGTATCATCAGGATTAAGATGACAGGCAGTATGCGCCAGTGCTTAAATAACAAAAATGGTCAAAATATCAATAGAATTTTGCAGGTGGTGCAACAATGAAAGCAACATCAGAAGAGCTGACAATCTTCGTCGCCGTCGTTGAAAGCGGCAGCTTTAGCCGCGCGGCCGAACAGCTGGGTCAGGCTAATTCGGCCATCAGCCGTTCGGTAAAAAAACTGGAGATGAAGCTTGGAGTGAGTCTGCTCAACCGAACGACGCGGCAGCTGAGCCTGACGGAAGAAGGAGAGCGTTACTTTCGCCGCGTGCAGTCGGTACTGCAGGAGATGGCCGCAGCGGAGACGGAGATTATGGAGACCCGCAGCACTCCGCGTGGATTGCTGCGCATTGATGCGGCCACGCCGGTGGTGCTTCACTTTCTGATGCCGCTGATCAAACCTTTCCGCGAGCGCTATCCGGAGATGACGCTCTCGCTGGTCTCCTCAGAGACGTTTATCAACCTCATCGAGCGTAAAGTGGATGTGGCCATCCGGGCGGGAACCCTGACAGATTCAAGCTTGCGTGCCCGACCTCTGTTTGCCAGCTATCGCAAAATTATCGCATCACCAGAGTATATTGCCGAACATGGTAAACCGGAGACGGTTGAAGAATTGAAGCAGCATCTGTGCCTGGGCTTTACGGAGCCGGTGTCGCTAAACACCTGGCCTGTCGCCTGTCATGATGGTCAACTTTATGAAATTACCTGCGGATTATCTTCAAACAGCGGGGAAACGCTGAAGCAGCTGTGCCTTACCGGGAATGGCATCGCCTGTTTGTCGGATTACATGATTGATAAAGAAATTGCGCGCGGTGAGCTCGTGGAGTTAATGGCCGATAAGCGTCTGCCGGTAGAGATGCCTTTTAGCGCAGTGTATTACAGTGACAGAGCGGTGAGTACGCGCATTCGTGCCTTTATTGATTTCCTGAGTGAACATATAAAAACAGCTCCCGGAGGAGCTGTGTGAGGGTTCAGGTTACAGAGGGTGGGTCAAACTTAATCCCAGTCAGGGGCTAAACCTTCCGGGCTTACCAGGCGATCGTTGCACTCCAGTGCTGCGATCGCTTTTTTATCGTCAGCATCCAGATGAAGATCCGTTGCCAACAGGTTGCTGGCCAGGTTTTCACGCTTAGTTGATGATGGGATCACGGCATAACCTTCACCCATTGCCCATGCCAGAATCACCTGTGCAGCAGTGGCGTTATGTTTCTCTGCGATACGAGTAATCACCTCATCTTTCAGTGCCTTACCGTAGGCCAGCGTCATGTATGAGGTGATGTGGATCCCGTGCTGTTTTGCCCAGTCCACGACTTTGCGGTTTTGCAGGTATGGAGACAGCTCAATCTGGTTGGTCGCAATATTATCTGCGCCAACAGCGGCAATGGCTTTCTCCATCAGCGGAATGGTGAAGTTGGAGATCCCAATTTTACGGGTTAAGCCCTGCTTTTTCGCTTCCAGCAGCGCCTGCATGAATTCTTCTACTGAGACGGCATCATTCGGTGATGGCCAGTGGATCAACGTCAGATCTACGTAGTCAGTACGCAGTTTTTTTAGGCTCTCTTTCAGGCTAGGGATCAGCTTATCTTTGCTGAGATTCTCAATCCAGATTTTCGTGGTGATAAACAGTTCGTTACGCGGCACACCACTCTCTTCGAGAGCTTGTCCAACGGCAGCTTCGTTTTCATAGATCTGTGCCGTATCAACTGCACGATAGCCCAGTTCGAGTGCGGTTTTAACTGATGCGATAACAACGTCGTCTTTCAGGCGGAAAGTGCCCAGACCAAATGCAGGGAGAATCATAATATTCCTCAATCGTTATGTTCGTAAACTGAGGAAGATTATCGCTGGCCTTGTTATAGAGAAAAAGATCGCAAAACGCAGAGGATTTTTGCTAATTTCGCAATAATTAAACGTCAGATAAGAAAAAAGCCCTGAGCGTTAGCTCAGGGCTTTTAATAAGTGGCGGAACGGACGGGACTCGAACCCGCGACCCCCTGCGTGACAGGCAGGTATTCTAACCGACTGAACTACCGCTCCACCGAAGACTGCTTGTAACCACCGGATTTATGCACCGGCTTACTACTTAATTTGATGCCTGGCAGTTCCCTACTCTCACATGGGGAGACCCCACACTACCATCGGCGCTACGGCGTTTCACTTCTGAGTTCGGCATGGGGTCAGGTGGGACCACCGCGCTAAAGCCGCCAGGCAAATTCTGTTAATCTGTATCAAAGCTGAAAATCTTCTGTCTCTCGTCCGCCGAAACAGCTTCGGCGTTGTAAGGTTAAGCCTCACGGTTCATTAGTATCGGTTAGCTCAACGCATCGCTGCGCTTACACACCCGACCTATCAACGTCGTAGTCTTCAACGTTCCTTCAGGACTCTCAGGGAGTCAGGGAGAACTCATCTCGGGGCAAGTTTCGTGCTTAGATGCTTTCAGCACTTATCTTTTCCGCATTTAGCTACCGGGCAATGCCATTGGCATGACAACCCGAACACCAGTGATGCGTCCACTCCGGTCCTCTCGTACTAGGAGCAGCCCCCCTCAATTCTCCAGCGCCCACGGCAGATAGGGACCGAACTGTCTCACGACGTTCTAAACCCAGCTCGCGTACCACTTTAAATGGCGAACAGCCATACCCTTGGGACCTACTTCAGCCCCAGGATGTGATGAGCCGACATCGAGGTGCCAAACACCGCCGTCGATATGAACTCTTGGGCGGTATCAGCCTGTTATCCCCGGAGTACCTTTTATCCGTTGAGCGATGGCCCTTCCATTCAGAACCACCGGATCACTATGACCTGCTTTCGCACCTGCTCGAGCCGTCACTCTCGCAGTCAAGCTAGCTTATGCCATTGCACTAACCTCCTGATGTCCGACCAGGATTAGCTAACCTTCGTGCTCCTCCGTTACTCTTTGGGAGGAGACCGCCCCAGTCAAACTACCCACCAGACACTGTCCGCAACCCGGATTACGGGTCTACGTTAGAACACCAGCCATTAAAGGGTGGTATTTCAAGGGCGGCTCCACGCAGACTGGCGTCCACGCTTCAAAGCCTCCCACCTATCCTACACATCAAGGACCAGTGTTCAGTGTCAAGCTATAGTAAAGGTTCACGGGGTCTTTCCGTCTTGCCGCGGGTACACTGCATCTTCACAGCGAGTTCAATTTCACTGAG
Organism: Enterobacter sp. ECC-019; assembly: GCF_043974075.1. Taxonomy (NCBI): domain Bacteria; kingdom Pseudomonadati; phylum Pseudomonadota; class Gammaproteobacteria; order Enterobacterales; family Enterobacteriaceae; genus Enterobacter; species Enterobacter sp. ECC-019. Next base: position 1,541,634 of record NZ_CP143759.1, on the reverse strand, counting down.
TCTCGGGTGGAGACAGCCTGGCCATCATTACGCCATTCGTGCAGGTCGGAACTTACCCGACAAGGAATTTCGCTACCTTAGGACCGTTATAGTTACGGCCGCCGTTTACCGGGGCTTCGATCAAGAGCTTCGCGTTGCCGCTAACCCCATCAATTAACCTTCCGGCACCGGGCAGGCGTCACACCGTATACGTCCACTTTCGTGTTTGCACAGTGCTGTGTTTTTAATAAACAGTTGCAGCCAGCTGGTATCTTCGACTGATTTCAGCTCCACCCGCAGGGGCTTCACCTACATATCAGCGTGCCTTCTCCCGAAGTTACGGCACCATTTTGCCTAGTTCCTTCACCCGAGTTCTCTCAAGCGCCTTGGTATTCTCTACCTGACCACCTGTGTCGGTTTGGGGTACGATTTGATGTTACCTGATGCTTAGAGGCTTTTCCTGGAAGCAGGGCATTTGTTACTTCAGCACCGTAGTGCCTCGTCATCACACCTCAGCGTTAATAAGGTACCGGATTTACCTGGAACCTCCGCCTACATGCTTAAACCGGGACAACCGTCGCCCGGCTAACATAGCCTTCTCCGTCCCCCCTTCGCAGTAACACCAAGTACAGGAATATTAACCTGTTTCCCATCGACTACGCCTTTCGGCCTCGCCTTAGGGGTCGACTCACCCTGCCCCGATTAACGTTGGACAGGAACCCTTGGTCTTCCGGCGTGCGGGCTTTTCACCCGCATTATCGTTACTTATGTCAGCATTCGCACTTCTGATACCTCCAGCACCCCTCACAGGACACCTTCAACGGCTTACAGAACGCTCCCCTACCCAACAACGCATACGCGTCGCTGCCGCAGCTTCGGTGCATGGTTTAGCCCCGTTACATCTTCCGCGCAGGCCGACTCGACCAGTGAGCTATTACGCTTTCTTTAAATGATGGCTGCTTCTAAGCCAACATCCTGGCTGTCTGTGCCTTCCCACATCGTTTCCCACTTAACCATGACTTTGGGACCTTAGCTGGCGGTCTGGGTTGTTTCCCTCTTCACGACGGACGTTAGCACCCGCCGTGTGTCTCCCGTGATAACATTCTTCGGTATTCGTAGTTTGCATCGGGTTGGTAAGCCGGGATGGCCCCCTAGCCGAAACAGTGCTCTACCCCCGAAGATGAGTTCACGAGGCGCTACCTAAATAGCTTTCGGGGAGAACCAGCTATCTCCCGGTTTGATTGGCCTTTCACCCCCAGCCACAAGTCATCCGCTAATTTTTCAACATTAGTCGGTTCGGTCCTCCAGTTAGTGTTACCCAACCTTCAACCTGCCCATGGCTAGATCACCGGGTTTCGGGTCTATACCCTGCAACTTAACGCCCAGTTAAGACTCGGTTTCCCTTCGGCTCCCCTATACGGTTAACCTTGCTACAGAATATAAGTCGCTGACCCATTATACAAAAGGTACGCAGTCACACCACGAAGGTGCTCCCACTGCTTGTACGTACACGGTTTCAGGTTCTTTTTCACTCCCCTCGCCGGGGTTCTTTTCGCCTTTCCCTCACGGTACTGGTTCACTATCGGTCAGTCAGGAGTATTTAGCCTTGGAGGATGGTCCCCCCATATTCAGACAGGATACCACGTGTCCCGCCCTACTCTTCGAGTTCACAACCTGTGTGCTTTCGTGTACGGGGCTGTCACCCTGTATCGCCGGACTTTCCAGACCGTTCCACTAACACACAAGCTGATTCAGACTCTGGGCTGCTCCCCGTTCGCTCGCCGCTACTGGGGGAATCTCGGTTGATTTCTTTTCCTCGGGGTACTTAGATGTTTCAGTTCCCCCGGTTCGCCTCGTTAACCTATGTATTCAGTTAACGATAGTGTGTCGGAACACACTGGGTTTCCCCATTCGGACATCGCCGGGTCAAAGGTTCATATCACCTCGCCGGCGCTTTTCGCAGATTAGCACGTCCTTCATCGCCTCTGACTGCCAGGGCATCCACCGTGTACGCTTAGTCGCTTAACCTCACAACCCGAAGATGTTTCTTTCGATTCATCACCGACTTGCGAAAATTTGAGAGACTCGAACACACCTTAAAGATGTGTCGTTTCAATTTTCAGCTTGATCCAGATTTTTAAAGAGCAAAACTTCGCAGTGCACCTTTTCAGGTTCACTCTGAAGTTTTCTTGTGTTCGCAGTAAAAGATGGTGGAGCTATGCGGGATCGAACCGCAGACCTCCTGCGTGCAAAGCAGGCGCTCTCCCAGCTGAGCTATAGCCCCATCGTTTTGCTAACCTCTTCAAATTTGCTTCGCAAATTTGGTAGGCCTGAGTGGACTTGAACCACCGACCTCACCCTTATCAGGGGTGCGCTCTAACCACCTGAGCTACAAGCCTGTAGAGGTTTTTACTGCTGTTTTTCATCAGACAATCTGTGTGAGCACTACAAAGGCAGGTTCTTTAAGGTAAGGAGGTGATCCAACCGCAGGTTCCCCTACGGTTACCTTGTTACGACTTCACCCCAGTCATGAATCACAAAGTGGTAAGCGCCCTCCCGAAGGTTAAGCTACCTACTTCTTTTGCAACCCACTCCCATGGTGTGACGGGCGGTGTGTACAAGGCCCGGGAACGTATTCACCGTAGCATTCTGATCTACGATTACTAGCGATTCCGACTTCATGGAGTCGAGTTGCAGACTCCAATCCGGACTACGACGCACTTTATGAGGTCCGCTTGCTCTCGCGAGGTCGCTTCTCTTTGTATGCGCCATTGTAGCACGTGTGTAGCCCTACTCGTAAGGGCCATGATGACTTGACGTCATCCCCACCTTCCTCCAGTTTATCACTGGCAGTCTCCTTTGAGTTCCCGGCCTAACCGCTGGCAACAAAGGATAAGGGTTGCGCTCGTTGCGGGACTTAACCCAACATTTCACAACACGAGCTGACGACAGCCATGCAGCACCTGTCTCAGAGTTCCCGAAGGCACCAAAGCATCTCTGCTAAGTTCTCTGGATGTCAAGAGTAGGTAAGGTTCTTCGCGTTGCATCGAATTAAACCACATGCTCCACCGCTTGTGCGGGCCCCCGTCAATTCATTTGAGTTTTAACCTTGCGGCCGTACTCCCCAGGCGGTCGACTTAACGCGTTAGCTCCGGAAGCCACGCCTCAAGGGCACAACCTCCAAGTCGACATCGTTTACGGCGTGGACTACCAGGGTATCTAATCCTGTTTGCTCCCCACGCTTTCGCACCTGAGCGTCAGTCTTTGTCCAGGGGGCCGCCTTCGCCACCGGTATTCCTCCAGATCTCTACGCATTTCACCGCTACACCTGGAATTCTACCCCCCTCTACAAGACTCTAGCCTGCCAGTTTCGAATGCAGTTCCCAGGTTGAGCCCGGGGATTTCACATCCGACTTGACAGACCGCCTGCGTGCGCTTTACGCCCAGTAATTCCGATTAACGCTTGCACCCTCCGTATTACCGCGGCTGCTGGCACGGAGTTAGCCGGTGCTTCTTCTGCGGGTAACGTCAATCGACAAGGTTATTAACCTTATCGCCTTCCTCCCCGCTGAAAGTACTTTACAACCCGAAGGCCTTCTTCATACACGCGGCATGGCTGCATCAGGCTTGCGCCCATTGTGCAATATTCCCCACTGCTGCCTCCCGTAGGAGTCTGGACCGTGTCTCAGTTCCAGTGTGGCTGGTCATCCTCTCAGACCAGCTAGGGATCGTCGCCTAGGTGAGCCGTTACCCCACCTACTAGCTAATCCCATCTGGGCACATCTGATGGCAAGAGGCCCGAAGGTCCCCCTCTTTGGTCTTGCGACGTTATGCGGTATTAGCTACCGTTTCCAGTAGTTATCCCCCTCCATCAGGCAGTTTCCCAGACATTACTCACCCGTCCGCCGCTCGTCACCCAGAGAGCAAGCTCTCCTGTGCTACCGCCCGACTTGCATGTGTTAGGCCTGCCGCCAGCGTTCAATCTGAGCCATGATCAAACTCTTCAATTTAAGTTTGATGCTCGTGAATTAAACTTCGTAATGAATTACGTATGTTCACTCAGAGACTTGGTATTCATTTATTGTCCGGAGACATTAAGAATCCATGTCACTTTGAGTGCCCACACAGATTGTCTGATAAATTGTTAAAGAGCAGTTGCAACGCGGCTTTCGCTCACCGTTGCGAGGTGGCGTATATTACGCTTTCCTCTTTCAGAGTCAACCCGTTATTTCAGGATTTTTTCTCTTCAACCGACCGGGTTGTGTGTGAAGTGATTCACATCCGCCGTGTCGATGGAGGCGCATTATAGGGGGCCGCCGAGGAATGACAAGCGGAAAAATGCATTTTTATTTCAACCGCTCATCTTTTCGCCAAAAAGGCTATTTTTGGTGCTTTTTAATCTCTTTTGGCAGATCGGCCAGACTATTAATCACCCAATCCGCTGCATTTTCTGCTTCTGGCGTCACTGGCTTACCGGTGCGAACTAATATTTTGGCCCCTACACCCGCTGCGGCGGCTGCCTGCATATCTTCCAGTTTATCGCCCACCATATAAGAAGCAGACATATCAATGTGCAGGAACTCCTGCGCAGAGATGAACATCCCCGGATGCGGCTTACGGCAGTCACAGGTCTGGCGATACGCTTCTACCGTTCCCTGCGGGTGGTGCGGACAATAGTAGATACCGTCGAGATCCACGCCGCGGTCGGCCAGCGACCAGTCCATCCATTCTGTCAGCGTTTCGAACTGCGCTTCGGTGAATTTACCGCGTGCAATACCGGACTGGTTCGTCACCACCACCAGCGCATAGCCCATCTCTTTCAACTGGCGCATGGCATCTATTACGCCCTCGATAAACTCGAACTCATCAATCTCATGGACATAACCGTGATCCACATTAATAGTGCCGTCACGATCGAGAAAAATTGCGGGTACTGATTTTGCCACCGGTTTGCTCCTGAAAAAGGCTTGTTCGACTAGTATCTCATGAATCACAGCGCAATAAAGTGCTCATCGTACAGAGTTGGATTGATTTAGACGTCTGGATGCCTTAACATCCGTTTTGTTTACGGTCATCACCCGTATCTGGCAGAAGAAAATGCCACGGCTAACTTACATACGATAAAAATAATCTAATGATTAAACTTTCCAATATCACCAAAGTGTTCCAGCAGGGGAACCGAACCATTCAGGCGCTGAACAACGTCAGCCTGCATGTTCCTGCTGGTCAAATTTATGGCGTCATTGGCGCATCGGGTGCAGGTAAAAGCACGCTGATTCGTTGTGTTAACCTGCTTGAGCGCCCAACCCAGGGCAGCGTAGAAGTTGGCGGCCAGGAACTTACCGCCCTCTCAGAGAAAGAACTCACCAAAGCGCGTCGTCAGATTGGCATGATCTTCCAGCACTTTAACCTGCTGGCCTCCCGCACCGTGTTCGGCAACGTTGCCTTACCGCTTGAGCTGGATAACACGCCAAAAGAAGAAGTGAAGCGTCGCGTCACCGAGCTGCTCGACCTCGTGGGTCTGGGCGACAAACATGATAGCTACCCGGCAAACCTGTCCGGTGGGCAAAAACAGCGTGTGGCCATTGCCCGCGCGCTGGCAAGCAATCCTAAGGTACTGCTGTGTGATGAAGCCACCAGCGCACTGGATCCGGCAACCACGCGTTCGATTCTGGAACTGCTGAAAGACATTAACCGTCGCCTGGGCCTGACGATCCTCCTTATTACGCACGAGATGGACGTGGTGAAACGCATCTGCGACTGCGTGGCGGTCATCAGCAACGGTGAGCTGATCGAGCAGGACACGGTAAGTGAAGTGTTCTCGCATCCGAAGACGCCGCTGGCGCAGCAGTTCATCCAGTCCACGCTGCATCTGGATATCCCAGAAGATTATCTGGAACGCCTGAAAACCGAACCGACGGCAGACAGCGTCCCGATGCTGCGCATGGAGTTCACCGGTCAGTCCGTTGACGCTCCCCTGCTTTCCGAAACCGCGCGTCGCTTTAACGTGAACAACAACATTATCAGCGCGCAGATGGATTACGCCGGTGGCGTGAAGTTCGGCATCATGCTGACAGAAATGCACGGCACACAAGAAGAAACCCAGGCCGCGATTGCCTGGCTGCAAGAACATCACGTAAAAGTAGAGGTACTGGGTTATGTCTGAGCCGATGATGTGGCTGCTGGTTCGCGGCGTTTGGGAAACGCTGGCAATGACCTTTGTCTCTGGCTTCTTTGGTTTTGTGATTGGCCTGCCGGTCGGCGTACTGCTGTACGTGACGCGTCCCGGCCAAATCATTGAGAACGCGAAACTGTACCGTACGCTCTCTGCGCTGGTGAACATCTTCCGTTCTATCCCCTTCATTATTCTGCTGGTGTGGATGATTCCGTTTACCCGCGTGATCGTCGGAACGTCTATCGGTCTGCAGGCGGCCATCGTTCCGCTGACCGTAGGCGCAGCGCCGTTTATCGCCCGTATGGTGGAAAACGCCCTGCTGGAAATCCCGACAGGTCTGATTGAAGCTTCCCGCGCAATGGGCGCAACGCCGATGCAGATCGTGCGCAAAGTCCTGCTCCCGGAAGCACTGCCGGGCCTGGTGAACGCGGCAACCATTACGCTCATCACGCTGGTCGGGTATTCCGCGATGGGCGGTGCAGTGGGTGCTGGCGGTTTAGGTCAGATTGGTTACCAGTACGGCTATATTGGATATAACGCTACCGTGATGAATACCGTTCTGGTATTGCTGGTTGTTCTGGTTTATTTAATCCAGTTCTCTGGCGATCGCATCGTCCGGACCGTTACTCACAAATAACGTTACACACAACACAAACTCTACGAGTTAAGGATAAAACATGGCGTTTAAATTAAAGACCTTTGCAGCAGTAGGCGCGCTGATCGGCTCTCTGGCACTGGTGGGTTGCGGTCAGGACGAAAAAGATCCAAACCACATTAAAGTGGGCGTTATCGTGGGTGCAGAACAACAGGTTGCTGAAGTTGCTCAGAAAGTGGCAAAAGAGAAGTATGGCCTGGACGTTGAGCTGGTGACCTTCAACGATTACGTTCTGCCGAACGAAGCGCTGAGCAAAGGCGATATCGACGCTAACGCCTTCCAGCATAAGCCATATCTGGATCAGCAGATCAAAGATCGTGGCTATAAACTGGTGGGTATCGGTAACACCTTCGTTTATCCAATTGCCGGTTACTCCAAGAAAATTAAATCGCTGGACGAACTGCAGCCGGGCTCTCAGGTTGCCGTGCCTAACGACCCAACCAACCTTGGTCGTTCCCTGCTGCTGCTGCAGAAAGTGGGCCTGATCAAACTGAAAGACGGTGTTGGCCTGCTGCCAACCGTTCTGGATGTTACCGAAAACCCGAAAAATCTGAAAATTGTTGAACTGGAAGCACCGCAGCTGCCACGTTCTCTGGACGATGCACAGATTGCTCTGGCCGTGATCAACACCACTTACGCCAGCCAGATTGGCCTGACGCCAGCCAAAGACGGTATCTTCGTTGAAGATAAAGACTCCCCGTACGTTAACCTGATCGTGACTCGCGAAGACAACAAAGACGCGGAAAACGTGAAGAAATTCGTTCAGGCTTATCAGTCTGATGAAGTTTACCAGGAAGCCAACAAAGTGTTTAACGGCGGCGCTGTTAAAGGCTGGTAATCTCACCACAGTGTAATATCATCAGGACGGGCTTATGCCCGTCTTGTCATTTGTGCAGTCTACTGATTCAATATCTGACGTTTTGATTATCCATTGAGGAAATATTATGCGTGCTTTACCGATCTGTCTTTTAGCACTCATGCTGAGCGGCTGTTCTATGCTAAGCAGATCTCCCGTTGAACCTGTTCAAAGCACGGCAACCCCGCCAAAAACCGAGCCTGCGAAACCGAAAGTGGTTCGCCCTGCGCCGGTTCGCATTATCACGAAAGCAGACGAACTCGTCGGTAAACCGTTCCGTGAACTGGGCGAAGTAAGCGGTGAATCCTGTCAGGCGACCAATCAGGACTCACCACCGAATATTCCGACAGCGCGTAAACGTATGCAGATTAATGCCGCAAAAATGAAAGCCAACGCGGTCCTGCTGCACAGCTGTGAAGTCACCAGCGGCACGCCAGGCTGCTACCGTCAGGCGGTTTGCATCGGTTCTGCGCTGAACATCACGGCGAAATGAGTGCATTTCAGTTCGAGCAGATAGGCGTTATCCACTCTCCTTATAAAGAGAAGTTCGCCGTCCCCCGCCAGCCCGGTCTTGTGACCAGCGGAAGCGGTGAGCTTCACCTGATTGCGCCTTACAATCAGGCCGATGCGGTACGCGGGCTCGAGGCTTTCAGCCATTTGTGGGTGCTGTTCGTGTTTCACCAGACTATGGAAGGCAGCTGGCGTCCGACCGTGCGCCCTCCTCGTCTTGGCGGAAATGCGAGAATGGGCGTGTTTGCGACTCGCTCGACCTTCCGCCCAAACCCGGTTGGAATGTCGCTGGTTGAACTGAAAGGCATACGCTGCCAGAAAGATCGGGTGATACTGGAGTTAGGTAGCCTGGATTTGGTAGACGGCACGCCGGTAATCGACATCAAACCCTATTTGCCCTTTGCCGAAGCCCTCCCGGACGCGCGTGCAAGCTATGCTCAGGATGCGCCGCAGGCGGATATGCCTGTTTATTTTACGCCTGAGATAACCGCGCAGCTCGGTCAACTGGAGAAACGCTATCCTCGCTTACGGGATTTCATCACTGAAGTTCTGGCCCAGGACCCTCGTCCGGCCTACCGTAAAGAAGAGGAAGCAGGAAAAACGTACGCCGTCTGGCTGCTGGATTTTAACGTTCGCTGGCGCGTCACCGGGGCAGGTTTTGAAGTGTTTGCCCTTGAACCCAGGTAATTTTGTTCTCCTCTCTTTTGGCATCTTTGCCACACTGGTAAACTAAACCACTTTTTTTGTGTCAGGCTGGTGTTTCAGCCTGTTCCAATCGTCGAAATGGAACCGTAACAACATGCGTACTAGCCAATATCTGCTCTCCACTCTGAAGGAGACGCCTGCCGACGCCGAAGTGATCAGCCATCAGCTGATGCTGCGCGCCGGGATGATCCGCAAGCTGGCCTCCGGGTTATATACCTGGCTGCCGACCGGCGTGCGCGTCCTGAAAAAAGTCGAAAACATCGTGCGTGAAGAGATGAACAACGCCGGTGCTATCGAGGTGTCCATGCCGGTGGTTCAGCCCGCTGACCTGTGGCAGGAGAGCGGCCGTTGGGAACAATATGGTCCTGAACTGCTGCGCTTCGTCGATCGCGGCGAGCGTCCGTTCGTTCTCGGCCCAACGCATGAAGAAGTTATTACCGACCTGATTCGTAATGAGCTGAGCTCTTACAAACAGCTGCCGCTGAACTTCTTCCAGATCCAGACCAAGTTCCGTGACGAAGTTCGCCCACGTTTCGGCGTCATGCGCTCTCGCGAATTCCTGATGAAAGATGCCTACTCTTTCCATACCTCTCAGGAATCACTGCAAGAGACTTACGACGCAATGTACGCGGCATATAGCAAAATCTTCTCCCGCATGGGTCTGGATTTCCGTGCTGTGCAGGCTGATACCGGCTCCATCGGCGGTAGCGCCTCCCATGAGTTCCAGGTACTGGCGCAGAGCGGTGAAGACGATGTGATCTTCTCTGACTCTTCAGACTACGCGGCGAACATCGAATTTGCAGAAGCGCTGGCACCAAAAGAACCACGCGGCGCGGCAACGCAAGAGATGACGCTGGTTGATACGCCAAACGCGAAAACCATCGCCGAGCTGGTTGATCAGTTCAATCTGCCAGTCGAAAAAACCGTGAAAACGCTGCTGGTGAAATCCGCCGAAGGTAGCGCTTACCCGCTGGTTGCCCTTCTGGTGCGTGGCGACCACGAACTGAACGAAGTGAAAGCCGAGAAGCTGCCGCAGGTAGCCAGCCCGCTGACGTTCGCAACGGAAGCGGAAATCCGCGCCGTGGTGAATGCGGGTCCAGGTTCACTGGGTCCAGTAAATCTGCCGGTGCCTGTTGTTATTGACCGCACAGTTGCTGCAATGAGCGACTTCTCCGCAGGTGCTAACATCGACGGTAAACATTACTTCGGCATCAACTGGGATCGCGACGTGGCGACGCCGGAAGTGGCTGACATCCGTAACGTGGTGGCAGGCGATCCAAGCCCGGACGGTCAGGGTACCCTGATGATTAAGCGCGGCATCGAAGTCGGTCACATCTTCCAACTGGGTGATAAATACTCTCGCGCGCTGAATGCCGCAGTTCAGGGTGAAGACGGCCGTAACCAGATCCTGACCATGGGTTGCTACGGTATCGGGGTGACGCGCGTGGTGGCTGCTGCAATTGAGCAGAACTACGACGAGCGCGGCATCGTCTGGCCGGACAATATCGCGCCGTTCCAGGTGGCTATTCTGCCAATGAACATGCACAAGTCTTACCGCGTGCAGGAGCTGGCCGAGAAGCTGTATGCCGAGCTGCGCGCTCAGGGCATCGAAGTGCTGATGGATGACCGTAAAGAGCGTCCGGGCGTGATGTTTGCCGATATGGAACTGATCGGTATCCCGCACACCGTCGTCATCGGCGACCGCAACCTCGACAGCGATGAGATTGAATACAAATACCGTCGCAGCGGTGAAAAACAGATGATCAAGACCGGCGACATTCTTGATTACCTGGTGAAAGCCATCAAAGGCTAAACAAAAAACCCCGCTCAGGCGGGGTTTTTTAATGGCTCAACGTCAGCTTATTTGCTGTTACAGTCTTTACCCGCGACAAACTTCGCGTCTTTATCTGCCACCAGCGTTTTCACCATCTCTCCGCTATCCGGGTTTGGCTCCAGCGTAAAGTGACCGTCAACCGTCAGCAATACCGGCTTGCTGTCATTGCCGCGTGCCACAGCGTAATCACGTTCAAGCTGCGCATTGTTTGCCACGCTGACCTTCCTGCCGGTTGCGCAGTCGGTAAAGATCGCCGCATCCGCCATATAGAAGTACATCCCCCGCATTGCCATCGGCGTTGCAGGCAGGGCCGCTTTCACCGGGGCCAGCGTGTAGTTTAACTGGGATTGAATAGGGTTACCTTCGCGGTCGAGCATCTCCATGCTGTCACCTTTAGGGCGGAACCAGGTTTTCTCACCGGAGGTATCCGTCAGGACCAGCTTCTCCGCGGTACGCGCCCATGTTCCATAAGTCGCAAACGAAGAAGGCTCTTTAGCGCCCTGATAGCGCTGATTCATCACCCAGGTGCCATCTTTTTGCAGGAACAGAGACGTTTCAATACCTTCGCAGTCTGCGCAAGGCAATACGCCGCGCCAGCTTTGCTGCATCGGTTTTAATTCTTCCGTTTGCGTGGGTTGTAAAACCTGCGTTTCGGAGCGGTTGTTACACCCGAAAAGCGCAAACAGCGTACTCGCTGCCAGCGCTGACCATAATACTTTTTTCACAATGAATTCCTTATGAAAAGTGTGTTCCCTTTCGTCACTCTGTCGGGCGACGAACTTTACCGCGTAGTGCTTTCACTGTGGATTTTTGGGCCTTCGAGGACAACCGACGCTCTTTCGATGCGCGGGTTGGCCGCGTTGCCCGGCGGCTTTTTTGTACTGCCGTTAACTCTTTAATGACCGCCACCAGCCTGGCTATCGCCGCTTCCCGGTTGAGCTCCTGGCTACGGTACTCCTGGGCTTTGATCACAATCACGCCATCGATGGTGATCAGGTGATGGCTGGCGGCAAGCAGGCTTTCTTTATAATACTCTGGCAGGCTTGAGGCCCGAATGTCAAAACGCAAATGGATAGCCGTCGACGCCTTGTTGACGTGCTGCCCACCTGCCCCCTGAGCACGGATGGCGGTGATCTCCAGCTCGTTGTCAGGAATGCTGACGTTTCGGGACAAGACGATCATGACGCGGGTTGCCACGCCGTCAAATGAATTTCCAGATTATTCTGAGAATCAGAGAGCCAGATGGCGCCATCCTGAATCGTCGCCTGCAAAACCATGGTCCTGCTGGCAAACTCGCTCAACTGCGCCAGCTGCTCATCATCCAGATACCAGACCGTAAGATTTTTAAACTGTCCGCACTTGCTCTTGTTTTGCTGCCACCAAATCTCCGCGGCGCGCTGATTATATGCGAATAAGGCCACTTTAGCGGACTGGGTGCAGGCCTTCTTAATTCTGCGCTCGTCCGGTAGTCCGAGTTCGATCCACAAATCGATACCCAGATGATCGTTGCGCAGCCAGGCTTCAGGCTCGTCTTCTGCGCTTAACCCACGGGTAAACTGCAGACGCTCGTCGGCATACTTAATCCACGCCAGCAGGCGCAGCATCATGCGCTCCTGGGTTTCGGAGGGGTGGCGTGCCAGAGTAAGCGACGCGTCCAGGAACTGGTTGCGATCCAGATCGGCCACATTGACCACTGCTTTATAAATTGTCGCTTTCAGCGCCATGAGAGAACTCCATTCGAATCAGGCGCACATTGTAGCGAAAACCGCGGCAAAAGGCTGTTATTGGGTGTTAAATACACCGCTATCAAGGCTCTGATATTGCTTAAATGAGTATGGTATAGTCACCTTGCTAAACCGAGTTTATCTTCGTAGGCTTAATGATATCTCACAGTAAGTCAGTGCGCTGGCGGGAGGGGATGTGAATAATTATTGTGAGTTAATTCGCAAACGGTATGCCGAAATTGCCAGCGGAGATCTGGGGTATGTCCCGGACGCGCTGGGCTGTGTATTGAAGGTGCTTAATGAAGTGGCCTCTGATGAGAGCCTTTCAGAGTCGGTCAGGGAAAAAGCAGCGTATGCTGCGGCGAATTTACTGGTGAGCGATTATGTCGATGAATGATACTTATCAACCCATCAATTGTGATGACTATGACAACCTCGAACTCGCCTGCCAGCATCATTTATTACTGACGCTGGAGCTAAAAGATGGCGAAGTGTTGAAGGCGAAAGCCAGCGATCTGCTTTCACGAAAGAATGTGGAATATCTGATAGTGGAAGACGCCGGTGCGACGCGTGAGCTGCGTCTGGACAAAATAGCCAGCTTCAGTCACCCGCAAATCGGCACCGTCGTGGTGAGCGAATCCTGATGACACTAACGGGCAGCCTGGCTGCCCGTTACGCTTTCTGCCACTCAAAACGGACACCCTCTTCTGACCATCCCTCTTCCGTGATGAAAACCCCTGCCGCAGCGATAAGCGTTTCACCGTAGAACAGTAGCGGCGTGGTATCGCGCAGCCACGGCGGCACGTTACACTCCTGCCATATTTTCTTCAGCTTCCGTCCCCCGTTGCGCCCGACGATATGCAGCATGCCGCCAGCCTTAAAGCGCACGGTGACTGGTTCACCGGGCTTCGGCAGCCGCACATGACCAGACGGCAGAAAAGAGACGCGTCCTGCCTCACTGGGCAATATCAGTGGTGCGTCAGGAGAAAGCCAGTCGAGCACTACATCGGTCAGTGAGGGGGGGGATTTTATCCACCAGAGTTCGCCTTTATAGCGTCTCACCTCAAAACCGTTCAGGTGGACGCACGGGGAAGCATCATCCCGCGCCAGGGCGACTTCGTCCCAGATACGGCTCAGCATTGTCCGCGATGGCATCGCGGCGCGATGAAAGGCCAACCAGCGTCGTAAGAGTGCGGCGCGACGTACCGGGCTCATCGCTTTCATCGGTGCGATCGCCAGCGCCCCGTCGGCAGAAATGAGTCCAGCCAGCTCGTCGCTCAGCAGCTCATCCAGCAACGACTCCTGTTCGGCGCACAGCATGGCGCTTCTTGCCGTCGCGTCGGCGAAATGCGGCCAGCGCTCGCCTAAAAGTGGGAGGACGCGCAGACGCAGGAAGTTACGGTCATAGCCGTCATCCTGGTTACTCTCATCTTCGATCCAGTTCAGCTGATATTCTCGCGCCCAGGTTTCCAGTGAGGCACGCGTCTCGCCAAGCAGCGGACGCAGTAGCGTAGTGCCGGCAAATTCAGAACGCGCCGGCATGGCAGAAAGCCCCGCCGGCCCGCTGCCCCGCTTAAGCGCCAGCAGAAAGGTTTCACACTGATCGTCCAGATGCTGGGCCGTGACCAGCGCTTCTCCAGGACGTAATGCCCCGGCAAATGCGGCATAGCGGGCTTTACGCGCCTGCGCCTCGATGCCCAGCCCTTCCTCCGCAAGCGTGACGCGCTCAACGATGAGCGGGATCGCCCAGGCCGCACACAAGGCTTCGCAGTGCGCCACCCACTCCTCCGCGTGAGGACTTAATCCGTGGTGAATATGCATCGCCCGAAGCTGGACGTCAGGTTCCCGATCGCGCCAGCGCTTAAGGCGATGCAGCAACACGGTGGAATCCAGGCCACCGCTAAACCCCACCAGCAGCTGGCGGTACGGTGAAACGGCTTGTGCGATAGCGGGTAAAGTCATAGGAGATTACACATAAAAAATGCCCGAACTGAGCGGGCATTATCACACATGGCGGTGATTACTGCTGATAAAGCTCCAGCGGCAGGCCGTCCGGGTCGTTGAAAAAGGTAAAGCGCTTGTCGGTGAAGGGATCGACGCGAATCGCTTCGCACGCCACGCCGTGCGCTTCCAGGTGTTTGACGGCGCTATCCAGGTCATCGACGCTGAAGGCAAGATGACGCAGGCCACAGGCTTCCGGGCGGGACGGACGCGCAGGCGGAAAAGGAAAAGAGAACAGCTCAATCACATATTGCCCGTTTAACGCCAGATCGCCCTTCCAGGAGTCACGCTCCTCGCGGTAGGCCTCGCTCATGAGCGTAAAGCCCAGGATATCGCAGTAGAAGGCCTTACTTTTCGCGTAATCGGTCGCAATGATCGCAATATGATGAACAGCTTTTAAACCCAGCATAGCTTCTCCTTTTTATGATGCCTGAACGTTACAACCGAAAACACGCGCCTGGCAAGCGGTCACCCTTATTTTAGGACTCGCACCCAGTAAACGCCGTTCTCGTCGCGCTTCGCGCCGTGGATATCGGTCTCAAAACCGGGATAGTGGCGCCCGACAGAGCAGAGCATCAGCAGGAAATCGAGCACGGCCCGACTCTCTTCGGTGATCATCTCTCCCGGCATCAGGAGCGGTACGCCCGGCGGATAAGGCAGGATCATGTTGGCCGATACGCGTCCGACCAGGTTTTCCAGCTCGACGGTTTCGATCTCCCCTTTCACCTGGCGCTGCCACGCCTTGTGCGGGGTAAACTTCATCTCCGGTAATACATCGAACGCCTGAAGCATCAGACGCGGCAGATCGTGCTGACGGATCAGCCTGTGGATCCCCTGAGCCAGATCCTGAATGCGCATATTACGATAGAAGTCAGGATCCTCCGCGTAGAGATCCGGGAGCATATTCTTCACCCGCAGGTTGAGATCGTAGGCGCGCTTAAACTCCATCAGCCCGCGCAACAACCCCATTGCCCGGGTTTTATCAATGCCAATGCTGAACAGGAACAGCAGGTTATAGGGACCGGTTTTCTCCACCACCACGCCACGCTCATCAAGGAATTTCGCCACCAGCGCGGCCGGAATACCTTCATCGCCCATCCTGCCCTGCTCATCCATGCCCGGCGTCAGGATCGTCACTTTGACCGGGTCGAGGAACATATGGTCGGCATCGGCATCCCGGAAGCCATGCCAGTCTTCGCCGGGCGAGACGGGCCAGCATTCGGCTTCATCAATCTCTTCCGGCTGCCAGATATCAAAGAACCAGCCGTCGGCTTCATCTTTCAGCCGCTGAACCTCTTTGCGGAAATGCAGCGCGCGCTCCACCGAACGGTTGATCAGGCGTTTGCCCGGATTGCCGCGCAGCATCGCCGCGGCCGTTTCAATGGAGGCCACCAGCGGATAGCTCGGCGATGTGGTGGTATGCATCATAAAGGCTTCGTTGAACGTGTCTTCGTCATACTCGCCTTTGATGTGAATAAGCGAAGCCTGGGAAAACGCCGCCAGCATTTTATGCGTCGACTGCGTTTCGAAGAACACTTTACCCGGCACGCGTTCACCGCTCATGCCGCTTTTACCGGCGTAAATCGGGTGGAAATTGGTGTATGGCACCCATGCGGAATCGAAGTGGATCGAAGGCACGTCGAGCGTCTTTTTGATCCAGTTCGTGTTGTACAGCAGACCGTCATAGGTCGAGTTGGTGATCACCGCATGAACAGGCCAGCTTGCGCCAGGAGTTGCCGCGACCTTACTTTCAATGGTGTCATGAGTGAACTCCCGGCGCGGAATGCCGCCAAGAATACCGAGCGCGTTACGCGTGGGTGACAGCCAGATCGGTACGACGTCGCTCATCATCAGCAGGTGTGCCAGTGATTTATGGCAGTTACGGTCAATCAGCATGGTGCTGCCAGCGGGCGCAGCGTACATCCCGACGATTTTGTTCGAGGTCGAGGTGCCGTTGGTCACCATATAGCTCTGCTCTGCGCCAAAGGTGCGGGCGATATACTCTTCGGCTTCCAGATGCGGGCCGGTGTGATCCAGCAGAGAGCCTAATTCGGTGACTGAAATTGACACGTCCGCTTTCAGGGTGTTGCCACCAAAGAAATCATAGAACAGGCAGCCCACCGGGCTTTTTTGATAAGCCGTTCCCGCCATATGACCCGGCGTACAGAAGGTGTATTTGCCTTCCTTCACGTAGGTGAAGAGCGCGCGGGTAAACGGCGGCGTAATGTTATCGAGGTACTCACCGGTATATTGCTGAATGCGGGTCGCAATATCTTCCGCCACGCCGAGGGAATACTCAAAAAACCACAGCGCCATACGCATATCATTGGCGCTGACGTCCATGGTGGAATGGGTATTAATAAACGCGTACAGCGGGAGGTATTCGTTCAGCTTGTTGATATCGCTGCACAGTTCGAGATCATATTCGTCCCAGTCGAAGATCACGCCGCAGATACGTGGGTTATGCTCGATGAACTTCAGCAGGTCGGCGCTGTTGTGTGGCCAGATTAGCTGATACCCGCGCGACTGCAGGGATTGCTCCAGCTCCTTAATCGGCTCATCTTTATAAAAGACGCCGTGCGGCCCCATAATGGCAATGATATTCATGGGCTTCCTCCTTAAAAAACATTAGCTAAGCATAGTCCGGCTAAACCGCAGGTATAAAAAAAGCCGCAACAGTGTGCGGCTTTTCAGATAATTGTGAAGCTTACGCGTAACCGTAGGTCATCAGACGCTGGTAGCGGCGGTTGAGCAGATCGTCTTTGCTCAGCACGTCCAGATCCGCCAGGTCAGCCAGCAGCTGCGCTTTCAGGGAAGCCGCCATCACTTCCGGCTTACGATGCGCACCACCCAGCGGTTCCGGGATGATGGAATCGATCAGCTTAAGCTCTTTCAGGCGCGGCGCAATGATGCCCATTGCTTCTGCAGCCAGCGGCGCTTTGTCGGCGCTTTTCCACAGAATGGACGCACAGCCTTCCGGGGAGATAACGGAATAGGTGCTGTACTGCAGCATATTCACTTTATCGCCCACGCCAATCGCCAGCGCACCGCCGGAACCACCCTCGCCGATAACGGTACAGATGACCGGCACCTTCAGACGAGACATCTCGCGCAGGTTGCGCGCGATGGCTTCAGACTGACCGCGCTCTTCCGCGCCCACGCCAGGGTATGCACCCGGGGTGTCGATGAAGGTGATGATTGGCATGTTGAAACGCTCAGCCATCTCCATCAGACGCAGGGCTTTACGGTAGCCTTCCGGTGCTGGCATACCGAAGTTACGACGGATTTTCTCTTTGGTTTCACGACCTTTCTGATGACCAATGATCATCACCGGGCGTCCGTCCAGACGCGCGATACCGCCAACGATAGCTTTATCGTCAGCGTATGCGCGATCGCCTGCCAGTTCGTCAAATTCGTCAAACGCCAGGCGGACATAATCCAGGGTGTACGGACGCTGTGGATGGCGAGCCAGCTGGGCCACCTGCCATGCGCCGAGATCGGCAAAGATTTTGCGCGTCAGCTCTACGCTTTTCTCGCGCAGACGATGCACTTCTTCGTCGATGTTAATATCCAGTTTTTCATCCTGACGGCTTACCGCTGTCAGAGAATCGATTTTCGCTTCCAGCTCAGCAATCGGCTGTTCGAAATCAAGGAAATTCAGACTCATAGTATTCCTGTATTAGTCAAACTCCAGTTCCACCTGCTCCGAACCAATGAGGCCACGGAGATCGTTCAGTAAACGATCGCTCGGAGAGACACGCCACGTTGCACCAAAGCGCAACCGCGCACGTGCATCCGCCCTCTGATAGTAGAGATGTACTGGAATGGTCCCCGAGCGGTGGGGTTCCAGAGACTGACGGAGTCGGTTTAAAAGCTGGTCATCAATTTGCCTGTCCGTCAGCGAGATAGCAAGCCCGCGAGCATATTTTTCCCGGGCTTCGTCAATGTCCATCACTTCGCGGGCGGTCATTTTAAGCCCCCCGCTGAAGTCATCAAAGCTGACCTGTCCGCTGACGATAAGTATGCGGTCTTTTTCCAGCAATTGCTGGTATTTATCCAGCGCGTCGGTGAACAACATCACCTCCAGACGCCCGGAACGGTCATCCAACGTACAGATGCCGATACGATTGCCGCGCTTGGTGACCATAACCCTTGCGGCAATCACGAGCCCCGCAGCCGTGGTGATTTTACCACGTTCTGTCGGATGCATGTCTTTAAGCCTGTGGCCGCCGACATAGCGCTCAATTTCTTTAATGTACTGGTTGATCGGGTGCCCCGTCAGGTACAAGCCTAACGTCTCACGCTCCCCATCCAGTACCACCTGTTCTGGCCACGGCTGGCAGTTGGAATAAGATTGCTCGATCTGCTCTGGCTCTTCCGCCAGCACCCCGAACATATCTGCCTGACCAATGGCTTCCGCTTTTGCATGCTGATCCGCTGCTTTCAGCGCGTCGCCGAGGGAATTCATCAGCGCGGCGCGGTGCGGGCCCAGCCTGTCAAACGCGCCGGACATGATCAGTTTTTCGAGCACGCGGCGGTTCAGTTTTTTGGTGTCGGTACGGGCGCAGAGATCGAACAGCTCGCGGAAATACCCGCCGTTGTTACGCGCTTCGATGATCGCCTCGATCGGACCTTCACCCACGCCCTTGATCGCACCGATCCCGTAAACGATCTCTCCATCGTCGTTAACGTGGAAATGGTAGAGCCCTGAGTTAATATCCGGCGGCAGGATCTTAAGCCCCATGCGCCAGCACTCGTCCACCAGGCCCACCACCTTCTCGGTGTTGTCCATATCGGCCGTCATTACCGCCGCCATAAATTCAGCAGGATAGTGCGCTTTCAGCCACAGCGTTTGATACGACACCAAAGCATAGGCGGCAGAGTGGGATTTGTTAAATCCGTACCCGGCGAATTTCTCCACCAGGTCAAAGATTTTAATCGCCAGCTCACCGTCAACGCCGTTCTTTCTCGCGCCTTCTTCGAAAGTGCCTCGCTGCTTGGCCATCTCTTCCGGCTTTTTCTTACCCATCGCACGACGCAGCATATCCGCGCCGCCGAGGGTATAGCCGGAAAGCACCTGGGCAATCTGCATGACCTGTTCCTGATACAGGATAATGCCGTAGGTTGGCTCCAGTACCGGCTTCAGGCTTTCATGCTGCCACTGAACGTCCGGGTAAGAAATCTCTTCGCGCCCGTGCTTACGGTCGATAAAGTTATCTACCATCCCTGACTGCAGCGGGCCCGGACGGAACAGGGCAACCAGTGCGATCATATCTTCGAAGCAGTCGGGCTGCAGACGTTTAATCAGATCTTTCATGCCGCGGGATTCAAGCTGGAAGACTGCGGTGGTCTCCGAGCGCTGCAGCATGTCGAAACTTTTCTTGTCATCCAGCGGGATGGCGGCAATGTCTATTGGCTCAAGGCCCTGCTTCTCCCGGCGCGGGTTGATCATCTTCAGCGCCCAGTCGATGATCGTCAGCGTACGCAGGCCGAGGAAGTCAAACTTCACCAGCCCGGCGTATTCCACGTCGTTCTTATCAAACTGAGTAACCGGATGCTCACCCGCTTCATCGCAGTAGAGCGGCGCGAAGTCGGTGATTTTCGTCGGGGCGATAACCACGCCCCCTGCATGCTTACCGGCGTTACGCGTGACGCCTTCCAGCTTGCGCGCCATGTCGATCAGCGCTTTAACTTCTTCGTCGGCTTCGTAGATTTCCGGCAGCTGCGGCTCGGCTTCAAACGCTTTTGCCAGCGTCATGCCCGGATCGGGCGGCACCAGCTTAGAAATACGATCGACAAACCCGTACGGGTGGCCCAGCACGCGGCCGACGTCGCGGATAACCGCTTTTGCCGCCATCGTACCGAACGTAATAATCTGCGATACCGCATCACGGCCGTACATATCGGCGACGTGCTCGATCACCTGGTCGCGTTTCTCCATGCAGAAGTCGACGTCAAAGTCGGGCATGGAAACACGTTCCGGGTTAAGGAAACGTTCGAACAGCAGGTCGAATTCCAGCGGATCGAGGTCGGTAATTTTAAGCGCATAGGCCACAAGCGATCCTGCTCCGGAGCCACGCCCCGGTCCGACCGGCACGCCGTTATCTTTCGACCACTGGATAAACTCCATAACGATCAGGAAGTAGCCGGGGAAGCCCATCTGGTTGATCACCTGGAGTTCAATATCCAGACGTTCATCGTACGGCGGCCGCTTCTCTTTGCGAACGGCCTCATCCGGGAACAGGAATTCCAGACGCTCTTCAAGACCTTCTTTTGATTTCACGACCAGGAAATCTTCCGTGGTCATGTCACCCGTCGGGAACTGCGGCAGGAAGTATTCGCCGAGGCGGACGGTAACGTTACAGCGCTTGGCGATCTCTACGCTGTTTTCAAGCGCTTCAGGAATATCGGAGAAGAGTTCACACATCTCCTCCTCGCTGCGCATGTACTGTTGAGCGGAGTAATTACGCGGCCGTTTGGGATCGTCGAGCGTGAAGCCATCGTGGATCGCCACGCGAATTTCGTGAGCGTCAAAGTCCCCCGGCTCTAGGAACCGTACATCGTTTGTCGCGACGACGGGTAGCCCGCGTTCTTCCGCAAGTGCGACCGCCGCATGCAGATAGCTCTCTTCGTCCTGGCGACCGGTGCGGATCAGCTCCAGATAATAACGATCCGGGAAATACTCTTCATAGAACGAGACGCATTGATCCACCAGTGCGCTATTGCCGCGCAGCAGACATTTGCCGACATCACCCATACGGCCGCCAGAGATCAGCAGCAGCCCTTCGTTGAGCTCAGCCAGCCAGTCCCTGTCGATCCACGGGCCCAGCGCACCGTATCCGCGCTGATAGGCTTTAGAGATAAGCAGAGTGAGGTTTTGATAGCCCGTGTTGTTCATCGCCAGCACGGAGATTTGCGTCATTTCATCGCCGATGAGATCGCTCTGCACATGAAAATCTGCGCCGACGATAGGCTTCATCCCCGCGCCGTGCGCCGTTCCGTAAAACTTCACCAGGCCACACAGGTTGGTAAAATCGGTGATCGCCAGCGCGGGCATGCCAAGGGAGGCCGCCTTTTTTACCAGCGGCCCGGTCTTCGCCAGCCCATCGATCATGGAGTAGTCGCTATGCACCCGCAGGTGTACGAAACGTGGTTCAGCCATCTTCAGATTCCGCGTTACTTAATTGCTTGCGTATTGATTCAGGACACCCGTCCCAGCGCGCGTTTCACCGGGCCAAAACTGCGACGGTGGTGTTCGGTTGCGCCATGTTCAGCCAGCCTTTCCAGATGGAAAGGTGTGGGATACCCCTTATGCTGGGCGAAACCATACTGAGGGTAAGTGAGGTCCAGCGCGGCCATTTCAGCGTCGCGCGTCACTTTGGCAATAATAGAAGCTGCGCTAATTTCTGCGACCCGGCTATCGCCTTTGACGACCGCCATTGAAGGCATGGGCAATGCAGGACAGCGGTTGCCGTCAATCAGAACATATTCCGGGGAAATTTTCAGACCCGCTACCGCACGCTGCATCGCCAGCATCGTGGCATGCAAAATATTCAGCTCGTCTATTTCATGCGGTTCAGCGCGCCCCAGGCTCCAGGCCAGCGCCTTCTCCTGAATCTCACCAAACAGCGCCAGCCGGCGCTTTTCAGACAATTTTTTTGAGTCGTTCAGCCCGATAATCGGGCGAGCCGGATCGAGGATCACCGCGGCGGTCACCACGGCCCCGACTAACGGGCCACGGCCCACTTCGTCCACGCCCGCCACAAGACGAGTGTGAGGATAAACAAATTCCATCATTTTGCTAGCTCCAGCACCGCATCCGCCGCTTGCTCATCAGCATTACAGCGGATCAGTTGATGCAGTTCGCGGAAGGTATCGTGCATCTGGTGGCTGGTCTTGCCGTCGGCGAGCAGCGGCAGCAGTGCATCGGCAAGCGCCTGCGGCTGGCACTCGTCCTGCAACAGCTCTTTCACCAGCTCGCGCCCGGCAAGCAGGTTTGGCAGCGAGACATAATCCGTTTTCACCAGACGTTTTGCCAGCCAGAAGGTGAAAGGCTTCATGCGATAACCGACCACCATCGGGCATTTCGCCAGCATACATTCCAGCGCCGCCGTGCCGGAGGCCAGCAGCGCGGCATCGCTCGCATACATCGCTTCCCGCCCTTTGCCGTCCAGAAGACGGACGTGAAGATCCGGGGCAACTTCCGCTTTGATGCGCTCAAACTGCTCGCGGCGTTTGGCATTTACCAGCGGAACAACCACTTCAAGGTCGGGATAGGTCTGGCGAAGAATTTGCGCTGTTTTGAGGAAATCGGCGCTCAGCATCTCCACTTCTGCACCACGGCTGCCTGGCAGCAGTGCCAGACAGTGGACATCATGCGGGATGCCCAGCGCGTCGCGCGCCGCGTTTTTATCCGGATCCAATGGCATCGCATCCGCCATGGTATGACCGATAAAACGGCACGGAACATTAAATCTGTCGTAAAACGCTTTTTCGAAAGGCAGGAAAGCCAGCACCAGATTGGTGGACCGTCCGATTTTGAAAACGCGTTTCTGTCGCCACGCCCAGACGGACGGACTGACGTAGTGAATGGTTTTTATGCCCTGCTTTTTCAGATTCCCTTCGAGGGTAATGTTGAAATCAGGTGCATCGATACCGACAAACACATCCGGTTTGAGTTCGGTAAAGCGGCGGGTGAGATCGGCACGAATGTGCAGCAAACGGCGTAGCCGTCCCAGCACCTCAACGATGCCCATTACGGCGAGCTCTTCCATTTCGTACCAGGCTTCACAGCCTTCGGCCTGCATCAGCGGGCCAGCAACGCCGACAAAGCGAGCATTGGGTACACGCGCCTTAAGCGCGCGGATGAGACCGGCACCAAGAATATCGCCGGAGGTTTCTCCGGCGACCAGGGCTATCGTAAGCGGACGACTGTCGACCATTAACGAATCAGACCCCTTGTTGAACGGTCAAAGAACTCCATGAACGCGTTCACTTCCGGGTGCTTATTCGCCAGCTCGGCAATTTCCGGCTTCGCCTCTTCCAGCGTTTTACCGCTACGGTACAGCAGTTTGTACGCGTTGCGGATGGCAGTAATCGCTTCGCGACTAAAACCACGACGCTTGAGGCCTTCGATGTTCACGCCAAACGGCGTGGCATGGTTGCCCTGCGCAATCACATACGGTGGAACGTCCTGCGCCACACCGGAGCATCCGCCAACCATCACGTGCGCACCAATGATGCAGAACTGATGGACTGCGGTCATGCCGCCAATAATTGCGAAGTCATCAACCGATACGTGTCCTGCCAGCGTTGCGTTGTTGGCAAGAATACAGCGGTCACCCACGGTACAGTCGTGCGCGATATGCGCATTAACCATAAACAGGTTATCGCTGCCCACCTTCGTCAACCCACCACCTTGTACTGTTCCACGATGAATGGTGACGCTTTCGCGAATACGGTTACGATCGCCAATTTCCAGACGGGTCGACTCACCAGCATATTTCAGATCCTGGTTAACTTCGCCGATGGAGGCGAACTGATAGATCTCGTTATTGCAGCCAATGGTCGTGTGACCATTCACGACAACGTGAGATTTCAGTACTGTACCCTCACCAATTTCGACATGGGGTCCAACAATACAAAACGGGCCAATGTGGACGTTAGCACCAATGATGGCACCGGTTTCCACAATAGCGGTAGGATGAATAAAGGCGGATTTATCAATCACGTATCAGGACTCCCGGCTACGAGCACACATCATCGTCGCTTCGCAAACAACTTTGCCGTCAACCAGCGCTACGCCTTTGAAGCGAGTCAGGCCACGACGCGTTTTTTCAAAAGTGACTTCCATGATCATCTGATCACCAGGCACGACAGGACGCTTAAAGCGCGCTTCATCAATACCTGCGAAGTAATACAGCTCACCTGGCTCCAGTTTGCCAACGCTTTTAAACGCCAGAATACCGGTAGCCTGAGCCATCGCTTCCAGAATCAACACACCCGGGAAGATAGGCTTACCAGGGAAGTGCCCCTGGAAGAACGGCTCGTTCACGGAAACATTTTTCACTGCGCGCAGAAAACGACCTTCTTCAAAATCCAGCACACGGTCTACCAGCAGAAACGGGTAGCGGTGCGGCAGAAGTTCTAAAATCTCTTCAATATGCAGAGTATGAGTGTCAGTAGTCAAAATACTCTTCCTGTCAAAATGTACTGATAACAATAATAACACGGCCTGCCGGTTTATTAGAAAGCCGACAGGCCGGGAAAAATAGCGTTAAACGGATGACGCTTAATCTTGTTGATCGATCTTACGCTCAAGAGACTTGAGGCGCTTGCTCATATCATCAATGTTCATCACCAGAGCTGCTGTTTTACGCCATACCTTGTTGGGTTGTAGCGGAATGCCTGAGGAATAGACGCCAGGTTCAGTGATAGGACGCATTACCATGCCCATTCCCGTCACAGTGACCTTGTCGCATATTTCCATATGGCCATTAATCACGCTCGCGCCGCCAATCATGCAATAACGGCCAATTTTCAGACTGCCAGCCATGATGACGCCACCCGCAACCGCGGTATTGTCGCCAATCACAACGTTATGCGCAATCTGGCACTGGTTATCGATGATAACACCATTACCAATGATCGTGTCGTCAAGCGCGCCACGGTCAATGGTGGTACAGGCGCCGATCTCTACGCGATCGCCAATAATAACGCGACCAAGCTGCGGGATCTTAACCCAGTTACCACGATCGTTAGCGTAACCAAAGCCATCAGAACCAATCACGGTGCTGGACTGGACGAGGCAATTTTCGCCAATTTCAACATCATGATAAACGGACACATTGGCCCATAAACGGGTCCCGGCGCCGATTTTCGTATTTTTACCAACGAAGCAACCTGGGCCAATGACGACGTTATCGCCCAGCACAACGCCGGATTCGATAACCGCATTCGCGCCAACGGCGACGTTGTTACCCAGCCTGGCCGTCGCATCAATCGCTGCGCTGGCAGCAATGTTCTGGGCCGGCTGCGGCGTGGTATCGAGAATTTGAGCCATGCGTGCATACGTCAGGTAGGGGTTTTTCACTACCAGCGCGCTTACAGTGGCAAATGGAAGATCGTCCTGCGTCAGTACAACAGCTGACGCCTGGCATTGAGCCAGTTGCTCACGGTACTTAGGGCTTACCATGAAGGTAATCGTGCCAGCTTTAGCAGATTGCATGGACGCAACAGCGGTGATGACGATATCGCCATCACCGTGTAATTCTGCATCCAACTGCTGAGCTAAATCAGCCAGTCGAATTGAAGGCATTACTTATTTAACCTGTTTCAGAACATCAGCAGTGATGTCTTTAACATCTTTGCTGTTAAAAGCAACGGCATTCGCATCTACAACCAGATCGATACTCTGATCGGCAGCCACTGCTTTAACAGCAGTCTGAATGCGAGTTACCAGCTTGCCGCGTTCTTCGTTAGAACGACGCTGACGATCCTGCTCGAAAGCCTGCGCTTTCTGGGAGAACGTCTGGCGCTGAGCCATTACGTCTTTTTCCAGCTTGCTACGGTCGCTTGCTTTCATGGTAGAACCATCACGCTGCAGACGCTGCATTTTGGACTGAAGATCGTTTTCCATACCCTGCAGTTCGCTTGCACGGCCTTTGAATTCGTTTTCCAGAGTCGCAGAAACACCTGTTTTCTGTGCAACCTGCTGGAACAAATTACCCATGTTGACGATTGCAATTTTGTCTGCTGCCTGAGCAGAAGTTGCCATCGCTAAACCGAGACCTGCAGCTAATAACCACTTTTTCACAATTAACTCCTTACCATCCCATTGGCACCAGAAGGTACCGTTCTTTGCGTGGCAAGGCGACCGTGTTACCGATCGCCAGTTGTCAGCGCTACACTGCCAACGCATTCCTTTGCAGCGGATTATTACCAGGTTTTACCAATGTTAAACTGGAATTGCTCCGCTTTGTCTCCATCATATTTCTTAAACGGCTGGGCGTAAGAGAAGACCAACGGCCCCAGCGGTGACATCCATTGTAATGCGATACCGGCAGACATGCGAATATTGCTCGGATCGCTGTAGTCTGGAACGCCAGCTGCACGCATCTGGGCAGTGTTCTCCCAGTTAGTATCCCATACCGTACCTGCATCCCAGAAGAAGGATGTACGCACGGAGTTTGCGTATTTATCACTGATAAACGGTGTTGGCGTGATGAACTCCAGGCTGGCAACGGCCATAGCGTTACCACCGACTGCATCATCAGAGCTACAGACTTCAGATGAGGAAGACTTATCGCAGTTATCTTTGTCATTCCCGCCGTAGTAGACCGCTTTCGGACCAATGTTATTGGACTGGAAGCCACGAACGGTACTGGAACCACCGGCATAGAAGTTTTCATAGAACGGCATCTCTTTGCCGCCTAAACCATCACCATAGCCCCAACGTGTACGACCCAGAACCACCCACTTATGATCGTCATCGATCGGGAAGTAGGACGCGGTATCCAGCGTGACCTTATAGAACTCGTTATCGGAACCCGGCACGGTCACTTTACCGTTCAGGTTGACGCGAGAACCTTCCGTTGGGAAGTAGCCACGGTCGAGACGGTTATAGGTCCAGCCGTAGTTGAAGGTGAAGTCATCCGCAGCGAAACCGTTGTTATCACTGGATGTACTCGCCGACTGACCGATAGAGTCCAGATAACGCCACATCGCCACCTGCGGTTGCATGTTGGACAGGTCGTTATGCACGTAACCTAAGCCCGCACGCAGGGTATTGTATTCGTTAACCGGGAAGCCAAGCGTACCGTCTACACCGTAACTCTTGTTGGTATAAGAAGACAGGTCCGCGTCATCTGCTTTAAAGTCGTTATAGAAGATACGACCGCCCAGGCTTACACCGTCTACGGTGAAGTATGGGTTAGTCACAGAGAACTCAGAGTAGGTCTGGTAGTCGTTTTTGGTGCCGTTAATACCGACAGAGTAACCTGTACCCAGCCAGTTATCCTGCTGCACGCCGACCTGGAAGCTAACGCCGCTTTCAGTACCGTAGCCCACACCGAAGTTGAAGCTACCGGTGTTGCGCTCTTTCACTTTATAAACGACATCAACCTGATCCGGGCTGCCCGGTACGCGCTGGGTATCGGTATCCACCGTTTCAAAATAGCCCAGACGGTTCAGACGCTCTTTACCCTGATCAACGAGATCGCTACCCAACCATGCGCCTTCCATCTGACGCATTTCGCGGCGCAGAACGGAATCTTTGGAGGTGTCGTTACCGACGAAGCGGATCTTACGCACGTAGAAACGGTTGCCCGCATCAACATTCACGTGCAGCTTAACGGTTTTATCCGCATCGTTGATTTCCGGCTGAGTCTGTACGCGCGGATAGGCATAACCATAGCGGCCGAGCAGCTTCTTAATGCTGTCTTCCATTTTGGTTACCTTGGAACCGCTATACAGGTCGCCTGGCTGAATTTTGGTCAGCGATTCGATTTCAGCAGAATGCCCCGCCAGGTTACCACTCACCTCAACACCCGAAAGCTTGTACTGCTCGCCTTCAGTGATGTTGACCGTAATGTAGATCCCTTTCTTGTCCGGCGTCAGGCTTACCTGAGTCGAGTCGATGTTGAAACGCGCGTAGCCACGATCGAGATAGTAGCTGCGCAGGGTTTCAAGGTCGCCCGCCAGTTTCTGTTTCTGATATTTGCGATCGCCTACCACGTTCCACCATGGCACTTCATCGCGGAGCTGGAAGGTGGAGATCAGTTCGTCGGTGCTGAACGCGTGGTTGCCGACAATGTTGATCTGCTGGATCTTCGCAGAAACACCTTCCTGGAAGACCAGCTTCAGGTCAACACGGTTGCGCGGCAGCGGAGTAACAACCGCTTTCACGCTGGCACTATATTTACCGACGCTGTAGTAGAAGTCTTCCAGACCTTTTTCAATGTCTGAAAGGGTTGTGCGGTCCAGGGATTCACCCACACGAACACCGGATGCTTCAAGGTTCTGCTTGAGCATGTCATCTTTCACCGACTTGTTACCGGAGAAAGTGATACTGGCAATCGTTGGACGTTCTTTTACCTGTACCAGCAGCGTATCACCATCGCGCAGGACGCGAACGTCCTCAAAGTTGCCGGTGGCAAACAGAGCACGGATGGTGTTACTGATATCATCATCATTAACCGTATCGCCGGGGCGTACAGGCATACTGAGGAGGGCCGCACCAACGGCGACACGCTGGAGGCCTTCGAAATGAATGTCTTTCACTACGAACCCGTCAGCACCGTATACGGTGGCGCTGCTAAACAGCAGCGACGCTATGAGCAACTTTTTCATCGCCATCGTTATTATGCGTTCTTCCTAACACTCTCTTACAACCGAGAGAAATCATTGAAAAGTGCAAGCCCCATTAACAGCACCAGCAAAATCGAGCCAATGCGATAACTAAAGTCTTGAACTCGCTCGGATACCGGTCCGCCTTTTAGCTTTTCAATCGCCAAAAACAGCAGATGACCCCCGTCTAAAACGGGAAGCGGGAACAGGTTGATTATCCCAAGGTTCACGCTAATGAGCGCGAGGAACATGAGATAGTAAATCACCCCGAATTCCGCTGACATCCCAGCCCCCTGAGCAATCGAAATTGGCCCACTGAGGTTGTTCAGTTTCACATCACCGGTTATCAATTTCCCCAACATGTTGACCGTCAGCT
This sequence comes from Enterobacter sp. ECC-019, assembly GCF_043974075.1. Taxonomy (NCBI): domain Bacteria; kingdom Pseudomonadati; phylum Pseudomonadota; class Gammaproteobacteria; order Enterobacterales; family Enterobacteriaceae; genus Enterobacter; species Enterobacter sp. ECC-019. Next base: position 1,512,473 of record NZ_CP143759.1, on the reverse strand, counting down.
TCATCAGTTGCCATGTTTTATCCGTGGCTTCAAGGATGGCGCTGAACGGCCCATACTGGCGTATTGTCTTGTACTCATCTGGCAGCGGGATCACTTTTGGCACAACGCCTGCGAACCCTTCTGCCTTTTTGCCGACCGACTTCGTATCCGGGATCAGCGTTAGCGAAAGCGGACTGCCTTGCCTTTCAACTTCCAGCGCGAGAGACGTTCCCGGATTATCGCGCACCAGAGTAACAAAGGTCATCCACTCTGTTAATGGTTGACCATCGACTTTAACGATCCTGTCGCCCGCTTGCAAACCTGCTTTGCTCGCCGCCGAATTTGCCTGTACTTCGGCCAATACCGGCTCGATCTGCGCGCCGCGTGGACGAATCCCCAAAGCAGCGACGGGATCTTCTTTGTCTGGCTCGAAACGCCAGTGACGTAAATCGAGTACTTTGTCCTGACGCGTATCTGAACCAAACGGCGATACGCTGATGGTGGTCTGCGGATCGCCGATTTTGGCTACCAGCTGCAGTCGCACGGCATCCCAATCAGGGGTTTCGATGCCATCAATCGCTTTAAGTTCCATCCCGGATGTAATTTGCGCACTCGCCGCGATGGAGTTGGGGGCAATTTCACCCACCACCGGACGCACGCCAGGGACGCCGATGATAAACACCAGCCAGTAAGCGAAAATCGCAAAGATGAAGTTGGCTACCGGTCCGGCAGCAATAATGGCAGCGCGTTGTCCAACGGTTTTATTGTTGAATGCGCTGTGTCGCAGCTCAGGAGCGACAGGCTCGACGCGTTCGTCGAGCATTTTGACGTAGCCGCCCAACGGGATAAGGGCGATGACAAATTCCGTGCCGTGACGGTCGGTGCGCGTCCAGAGTGATTTACCAAAACCGATGGAAAACCGCTCTACGCGCACGCCACAGCGGCGAGCAACCCAGAAATGGCCAAATTCATGCACGGTAATCAGTACACCCAGTGCAACAATGAACGCCGCCAGATTCCAGAGAATGCTCAGCATAAAACCTTCCGTTAAATCGTCCCGAATACCAGTAAAAGCAAACACGCAAACACTGGAACAGCCGCTGTCAGGCTATCAATGCGATCCAGTATACCGCCATGCCCTGGAATCAGGTGTCCGCTGTCCTTAATCCCTGCTTCACGCTTAAACATACTTTCGGTTAAATCACCGAGCACAGAGGCAAGCGCAGCAAAAATCGAGCACACCAGCAGTATTGACGGTGCCACTTCAAGATTCGCCCAGACGCCGTAGCCCCAGGAGATGATCGCTGCCGTAAACAGGCCGCCGATGAATCCTTGCCAGGTTTTGCCCGGAGAAACCTTCGGTGCCAGCTTATGTTTGCCAAACAGTTTACCAAACATATAGGCCCCGGAGTCAGCCCCCCAGACCAGAATCATCACATAAAGCAGCCAGATCGCACCGCTGTAGTGGTTTTCGTCGTAGTGCCATGCTCGCAGCGCAACCATACCCCAGAAAAAAGGAATGATTGTGAGCAAACCAAAAATCAGTCGCAGCACTTTTGAATTACGCCACAATGCCGCAGAGCCCGGATAAAAAAGAACCAGCAACAGCGCGGCAACCCACCAGGCCAACGATATCCACAAGGAACCGGCAACCAGGGGCTGATGAATATCATGGTGATATTCAGGCAACGTAAACAGCATTATGGCCAGGATAAAGCCACAAAGTACCGCAAGCCATACTCGCTGAGTGCGCGAGGTAAAGCCGCTAAACTGTCCCCATTCCCACGCGGCGAGCATGCACACCACCAGCGTGACAATAGCGAATCCCACTGGGGGCAGTAAAAACAGCGCCGCAATGACAATGGGTATTAATACAAAAGCGGAAATCAGGCGATACTTCAGCAAAAGCTACCCCCATCAGGCTTTGTCGCCACCAGGCTCGGTGCCGCCGAAACGACGCTCTCGATTGGCAAAGGCATGCAGCGCACCTTCAAAGTCTTGTTCATCAAAATCGGGCCAAAGAACATCCGTAAAGTAAAGTTCGGCATAGGCAATTTGCCATATCAAAAAGTTACTTATGCGATGTTCCCCCCCTGTCCTAATTACCAAATCCACAGGTGCCTGTTCATTCATGCAGATTTGCTTGCTCAGCGCCTCTTCATCAATTTGGTCGGGTCTCAACAGCCCTTCCTGAACCTGTTCGGCCAGATGCCGAACGCCCTGGATAATATCCCAGCGTCCGCCATAATTCGCCGCAATATTCAGCGTCAGACCGGTATTATTTTCCGTCAGCGCTTCTGCTTTGCGAATCTGTTCCTGCAAACGTGAGTTAAAACGACTGGTATCGCCAATGATACGCAGGCGGACGTTGTGGCGGTGCAGGCTTTTTACTTCGCTGTCTAGCGCCCACACAAACAATTCCATCAACGCAGTCACTTCCTGCAAAGGTCGATTCCAGTTTTCACTGCTAAAAGCATAGAGCGTTAATGCATCAATGCCGTTGTTGGCGGCAAAAGAAACGGCGCGGCGAACGGATTTCGCCCCCGCTTTATGCCCAAAGGCTCGTATCTTCCCTTGTCTTTTCGCCCAGCGGCCATTGCCATCCATAATGATTGCTACATGACGGCAGCCATGAGCTGGCAAATTTTCGCTTATTGGTTGATTCGCAGACAACATAACGCGTTTTTTGTCCCTGAAAAGGATTTAACGGTACTCAGGAATACTGAAGCCTATACATAAAAAAGCCGTGTCAAACCACGGCTCACCTGACCACATTAAGTCAAATACCTGCGATCAGGTGGCGCAGACTATATCACTGAAGCCCAACGCTAACAAATAGCACGACGACTAGTGCTTGCTTTATCACCAGCTTGCGAGACGTGTCACCTGTTGGTGCGCAATATTACGCGCAGCTGCATCCACCGCCAGCACCTCTTCCACGCTTTGTGGTTCGCGCAAATCCATCATGTCCAGTACCGATAAATTTAACGACGCGATATCGGTAAAACGAATTTGCTGATTCAGAAATGCCTCAACGGTAATTTCATTGGCTGCATTAAGTGCCGTCGTCGCCGCCTGCCCCTGGTCAAAGGCATTCATCGCAAGTTTCAGACATGGATAGCGGTCGTAGTCTGGTTCACTGAACGTCAGGGAACTTAGCTTGCAGAAATCAAGCGGCTTCACGCCGGATTTCACTCGATTTGGCCACGCCATGGAATGGGCAATCGGCGTACGCATGTCCGGCTCGCCCAGTTGTGCCAGCACGCTGCCATCCTGGTAACGCACCATCGAGTGAATCACCGATTGCGGGTGAATCAGTACTTCCATCTGTTTCGCTGACGCATTAAACAGCCAGCGCGCTTCAATGTATTCCAGACCTTTGTTCATCATGGTGGCAGAATCAACGGAGATTTTACGCCCCATCGACCAGTTCGGATGACGGCACGCCTGATCTGGCGTCATAGCGCGCAGTTCAGACAGTGGCGTTTCACGGAACGGGCCACCAGACCCGGTAAGCAGAATAGACACCACGCCATTCTGCTCCAGGTCAGCGTACCCCAGGTTTTGTTGAAAAGGTTGCGGTAAACTCTGAAAAATCGCGTTGTGCTCGCTGTCGACCGGCAAAAGACGCGCGCCGCGCTGCTTCACCGCATCCATAAACAGACGTCCGCAGGTGACCAGCGACTCTTTGTTGGCCAGTAGAACATCCTTACCAGCATCAATCGCGGCAAGCGTGGGCAATAATCCAGCCGCCCCGACGATGGCCGCCATCACCTGATCCACCTCATCCAGCGCCGCCATCTGGCAGGCCGCCTGTTGGCCACTCAGCACCTCGGTTCGGCTGCCCTTTTCACGCAGCTGTGCTTTCAGCAGACGCGCGCTCTCTTCGTCATCCATCACCGCATAGCGAGGCGAAAACTCCAGGCACTGCTCGACCATTCGCTGCACATTCTTACCGGCCACCAGCGCTGTCACGGTGTAAAGTTCAGGATTATGGCGAACAACGTCGAGAGTGCTGCAACCGATAGAGCCGGTTGAGCCGAGGAGTGTTAAATGCTTCATGAGATGCCCGAAAAAAGTTAGACCAGATAAAAGCAAAACGCCGCCAGCAAGACCCGAAGTCCCTCTGAACGGCGTTTATCAGTGTACGACAGAAATCAGAACTGCATCAGTTCCGCTTCTTTATCTGCCAGCGCCGCATCAATTTTCTTGATGGCAGCGTCGGTCATTTTCTGAATGTCGTCCTGAGAACGACGATCGTCATCTTCACTGATCTCTTTTTCTTTCAGCAGCGCTTTCACTTTATCGTTCGCGTCGCGACGGACGTTACGCACGGATACACGACCCTGCTCAGCTTCGCCACGAACCACTTTGATCAGATCTTTACGACGCTCTTCCGTCAGCGGAGGCAGCGGAACGCGGATGTCAGCGCCCGCAGAGCTTGGGTTCAGTCCGAGGTCAGAGGCCATGATCGCTTTCTCAACGGCCGGGCTCATAGAACGATCGAACACGTTGATTTTCAGCGTACGGGTATCTTCTACCGTTACGCTCGCCAGCTGGCGCAGAGGGGTTGGCGTACCGTAGTATTCTACGATGATGCCATCCAGCAGGCTTGGAGAAGCACGGCCGGTACGGATCTTGCTGATTTGGGTTTTGAACGCTTCTACGCATTTTTCCATGCGTACTTCAGCATCTTTTCTGATGTCGTTAATCACGTTACGAATCCTTGAAAACTTGTCTCAGGCAGACTATCCGCCAGCACAGCGCTACAGGTGTGCTAAGTATAGTCGCGTTTAATTCATGACAACGCCAAAGGCGCGCCCGGGTAAGATACCACTACAAAATAAAGCGGAATCTTACCTGTATTTATCGTCAACGGAAATTATTCCGTGATCAAAGTGCCTTCTTTTTCACCCATGACCACGCGACGCAGTGCGCCAGGCTTGTTCATGTTGAAGACACGGATCGGCAGTTTATGGTCGCGAGCCAGCGTGAAGGCGGCAAGATCCATCACTTTCAGCTCTTTATCCAGTACTTCGCTGTAGCTCAGCTGATCGTACATGGTGGCAGAAGGATCTTTTGCCGGGTCGGCAGTAAACACGCCGTCTACTTTGGTCGCTTTCAGTACCACATCGGCTTCGATCTCGATACCGCGCAGGCAGGCAGCGGAATCGGTTGTAAAGAACGGGTTACCCGTACCGGCGGAGAGGATCACCACGCGGTTATTGCGCAGCAGGCTGATGGCTTCTGCCCAGCTGTAATTATCGCAAACGCCATTCAGCGGAATCGCGGACATCAGGCGGGCATTCACATAGGCGCGATGCAGCGCATCACGCATTGCCAGGCCATTCATGACGGTTGCCAGCATACCCATGTGGTCGCCCACAACGCGGTTCATCCCCGCTTTCGCCAGACCAGCACCACGGAAAAGGTTGCCACCGCCAATGACCACGCCAACCTGGATACCCAGTTCGACCAGTTCTTTGATTTCCTGTGCCATGCGATCAAGGATGCTTGCGTCAATACCGAAGCCTTCAGTTCCCTGCAGTGCTTCGCCACTCAGCTTAAGCAGAATGCGTTTGTACACGGGTTTTGCATTGGTAGCCATGTTTCTTTCCTGAGACTGTCAACGATTAAGATGGGGGTTAATTCTGGCGACATGATATGCCGCAAATCAGCACAGCGATACTGGAGCCTGTCTGATTTCCTGTGACGGGTGACAAAAAGAAGCCGCCCTCAGGCGGCTCCTTTTCAATCATTAAGACTGCTTGGACATTGCAGCAACTTCTGCTGCGAAGTCAGTCTCAACTTTCTCGATGCCTTCGCCCACTTCGAAGCGGATGAAGCCAGTTACGTCAGCGTTGTGCTCTTTCAGCAGCTGAGCAACAGACTTGCTTGGGTCCATTACGAATGGCTGGCCAGTCAGAGAAACTTCGCCGGTGAATTTCTTCATGCGGCCTTCAACCATTTTCTCTGCGATTTCTTTTGGCTTACCAGACTGCATCGCGATGTCCAGCTGAACCTGGTACTCTTTTTCTACCACTTCAGCAGACACGTCTTCTGGCTTAACGAATTCTGGTTTGCTTGCAGCGATGTGCATAGCCAGCTGTTTAACCAGCTCTTCGTCAGCGCCTTTAGCCGCAACCAGAACACCAATACGTGCACCGTGCTGGTAAGAGCCCAGAACGTCGCCTTCCAGAGAAGATACGCGACGGATGTTGATGTTCTCACCGATTTTAGCAACCAGCGCAACACGTTCTTCTTCGAACTGTGCTTTCAGAACTTCAACGTCAGTGATTTTACCCGCAACAGCTGCGTCCAGAACTTTGTTCGCAAATGCCTGGAAACCGCCATCTTTAGCAACGAAGTCAGTCTGGCAGTTAACTTCCAGAATGATGCCGTAGTTGCCGTCGATCTTAGTGATGATCACGCCGTCAGCAGCAACGTTGCCTGCTTTTTTAGCTGCTTTGATCGCACCGGATTTACGCATGTTTTCGATTGCCAGCTCGATGTCGCCATTCGCTTCAGTCAGCGCTTTTTTGCAATCCATCATGCCTGCGCCAGTACGCTCGCGCAGCTCTTTTACCAGGGATGCGGTAATTTCAGCCATTCTTAAATCCTCGGGAGATGTGAACTGCCCGGCCGGGGGCCAAACAGTGTAAATTGAAAAAAGGGGCCGGTAATGGGCCCCTATTCATACACGGTACTAATAAGGGGTAAGACCTTATTATTCAGCTTCTACGAAGCTTTCTTCCGCCTGAGAAGCCAGATCCTGGGAACGGCCTTCACGAACGGTAGCAGCTACAGCGCTCAGGTACAGGCTAACAGCACGGATTGCGTCGTCGTTACCCGGGATAACGAAGTCAACACCGTCCGGATCGGAGTTGGTATCAACGATAGCGAATACCGGGATACCCAGGTTGTTAGCTTCTTTGATTGCGATGTGCTCGTGGTCTGCATCGATTACGAACAGCGCGTCTGGCAGGCCGCCCATATCTTTGATACCGCCCAGGCTGTTTTCCAGCTTGTCCAGTTCACGAGTGCGCATCAGCGCTTCTTTCTTAGTCAGCTTGTCGAAAGTACCGTCCTGAGACTGGGTTTCCAGATCTTTCAGGCGTTTGATGGACTGACGAACAGTTTTCCAGTTGGTCAGCATGCCGCCCAACCAGCGATGGTTCACGAAGAACTGGTCGCAGCTGTTAGCAGCATCTTTCACAGCTTCGCTTGCAGCGCGCTTAGTACCAACGAACAGAATCTTACCTTTACGGGAAGAGATCTTGTTCAGCTCAGCCAGGGCTTCGTTGAACATTGGTACAGTTTTCTCAAGGTTGATGATGTGAACTTTGTTACGTGCGCCGAAGATGAAAGGCTTCATTTTCGGGTTCCAGTAACGGGTCTGGTGACCAAAGTGAACACCAGCCTTGAGCATGTCGCGCATGGAAACAGTTGCCATGTTTAAAACCTCTATATTGAAAGTTGGGGTTATGCCTCCACGTATCCCATATTACCGACCCCGAAGGGCACCCCGGAATATGTGCCGATACGTGTGTGTTGTTACACAAAGTGAGATTTGTCGCTTCCGTCCAGCCTGTGTATCTGAGATGGATCGGAAGTCCGGCGCGCTTTATACCACAAAACACGACCAGAAACCAACAGTTGTTGGCGGAGTGTGCTGTTAATGATTCTCAATTTGGCACGGGGTGTGCCTGACTGATACCATTGACGACACTTAGACTAGTATTGTCGAAAAAATCGACACCGATGGACAGATTACATGGCTATCTCTATTAAGACACCTGAAGAAATTGAAAAGATGCGCGTCGCCGGTCGTCTGGCCGCGGAAGTGCTGGAAATGATCGAACCGTTCGTGAAGCCGGGCGTCAGCACCGGTGAACTGGACCGTATCTGTAACGACTATATCGTGAACGAGCAGCACGCGGTTTCCGCCTGCCTTGGCTACCACGGTTTCCCGAAATCCGTCTGCATCTCTATTAATGAAGTGGTTTGCCACGGCATCCCGGACGATGAAAAACTGCTGAAAGATGGCGACATCGTCAACATCGATGTGACCGTCATTAAAGACGAGTACCACGGTGACACCTCAAAAATGTTCATCGTTGGCAAGCCGACTATTCTTGGCGAGCGTCTGTGCAAAGTGACGCAAGAGAGCCTCTACCTGGCGCTGAAAATGGTTAAACCGGGTATTCGCCTGCGTACCATCGGTGCGGCAATCCAGAAGTTTGTTGAAGCAGAAGGTTTCTCCGTGGTGCGCGAGTACTGCGGTCACGGCATTGGTCGCGTCTTCCATGAAGAACCGCAGGTCCTGCACTATGATGCGGATGACGGCGGCGTGGTGCTGCAAAAAGGCATGACCTTTACCATTGAGCCGATGGTCAACGCGGGTGATTACCGCATCCGTACCATGAAAGACGGCTGGACGGTGAAAACCAAAGACAGAAGCTTGTCTGCGCAGTACGAGCATACTATTGTGGTAACAGACAACGGCTGCGAAATTATGACGTTGCGCAAGGATGACACCATCCCGGCGATACTGACGCACGATGAATGATAAAAAAGCCGGCAAATGCCGGCTTTTTTAATGGCTATAGCTTTTTCTTATGGGTGGCGCACGATGAGTAATCTTTTACCCGAACAGTATGCTAACACAGCACTTCCCACCCTACCCGACCAGCCCGATAACCCGGGCGTCTGGCCGTCGCACGAGCTGACCTGCGCGCATATTAAAGCCCATATGGATGTTTTCCATCGCTGGCTGGGCAGCGCGTTCGACGCGGGCGTGTCGGCCGAGCAGCTCATTGAAGCGCGCACCGAATTTATCGACCAGCTGCTGCAGCGTCTGTGGATCGATTACGGGTTTGGACAAATCAGTGATGTTGCGCTGGTTGCCGTCGGGGGCTATGGCCGCGGTGAGCTTCATCCGCTTTCCGATATCGATCTTCTGATCTTAAGCCGCAAAAAGCTGCCGGACGAACAGGCGCAAAAAATTGGCGAACTGCTGACGCTGCTCTGGGACGTGAAGCTGGAAGTCGGCCACAGCGTGCGCACCCTGGAAGAGTGTCTGCTGGAAGGGTTATCGGACCTGACCGTCGCCACCAACCTGATTGAAACCCGCCTGCTGATTGGCGACGTTGCGCTGTTTCTGGAGCTGCAAAAGCACATCTTCAGCGACGGCTTCTGGCCGTCAGAAAAGTTCTTCGCCGCGAAGGTCGAGGAGCAAAATCAGCGCCACCAGCGCTACCATGGCACCAGCTATAATCTTGAGCCCGATATTAAAAGCAGCCCCGGCGGCCTGCGCGACATCCACACATTGCAGTGGGTCGCCCGCCGCCATTTTGGCGCCACCTCGATGGACGAGATGGTCGGCTTCGGCTTTTTAACCGAGGCCGAGCGCAACGAGCTAAACGAGTGCCTGCACCTGCTGTGGCGCATCCGATTTGCCCTGCATCTGGAAGTCACCCGCTACGATAACCGTCTGCTGTTTGACCGCCAGCTCAGCGTGGCGCAGCGCCTGAATTATCAGGGCGAAGGCAACGAGCCGGTTGAGCACATGATGAAGGATTTCTTCCGCGTCACCCGCCGGGTGACCGAGCTGAACCAGATGCTGTTGCAGCTTTTCGATGAGGCCATTCTGGCCCTGACGGCGGACGAGAAACCGCGCCCGATTGATGACGAATTCCAGCTGCGCGGCACGCTTATCGATCTGCGCGACGAAACGCTGTTTATCCGCGAGCCGGAAGCGATTCTGCGGATGTTCTATACCATGGTGCGCAACAGCACCATCACCGGGATTTACTCCACCACCCTGCGCCATCTGCGCCATGCGCGCCGTCATCTGACGCAGCCGCTGTGCTATATCCCGGAAGCGCGCTCGCTGTTCCTGAGCATGCTCCGCCATCCGGGCGCCGTCAGCCGCGGGCTGCTGCCGATGCACCGCCACAGCGTGCTGTGGGCCTATATGCCGCAGTGGTCGCACATTGTCGGGCAAATGCAGTTCGATCTGTTCCACGCCTATACGGTGGATGAACACACGATCCGCGTGATGCTCAAGCTGGAAAGCTTTGCGAAAGAAGAGACGCGCTCCCGCCACCCGCTGTGCGTGGAGCTGTGGCCGCGCCTGACCCATCCGGAACTGATCCTGATTGCCGCCCTGTTCCACGATATCGCCAAAGGTCGCGGCGGTGACCATTCGGTGCTGGGTGCGCAGGACGTGCTGAAATTTGCCGAACTGCACGGTCTGAACTCGCGTGAAACGCAGCTGGTGGCCTGGCTGGTACGCCATCACCTGCTGATGTCGGTCACCGCACAGCGTCGTGACATTCAGGATCCTGAGGTGATCAAGCAGTTCGCGGAAGTGGTTCAGACGGAAAACCGTCTGCGTTATCTGGTCTGCCTGACGGTGGCCGATATCTGCGCCACCAACGAGACCCTGTGGAACAGCTGGAAGCAGAGCCTGCTGCGCGAGCTGTACTTCGCCACCGAAAAACAGCTGCGTCGCGGGATGCAAAACACCCCGGACATGCGCGAGCGCGTGCGTCATCACCAGCTGCAGGCGCTGGCGCTGCTGCGGATGGACAACATTGATGAAGAGGCGCTGCATCAGATTTGGGCCCGCTGCCGTGCCAACTATTTTGTCCGCCACAGCCCAAACCAGCTTGCGTGGCACGCGCGGCACCTGCTGAAGCACGATCTGACGCAGCCGATGATCCTGCTGAGCCCGCAGGCCACCCGTGGCGGGACGGAGATTTTCATCTGGAGCCCGGACAGACCTTATCTGTTTGCTGCGGTCTGTGCCGAACTGGACAGGCGTAACCTGAGCGTTCATGACGCACAGATTTTCACTACCCGCGACGGCATGGCGATGGACACCTTTATCGTGCTTGAGCCGGACGGCAGCCCGCTCTCGTCGGACAGGCATGAAGGAATACGTTTTGGTCTGGAACAGGCGATTACCCAGCGCAGCTGGCAGCCCCCGCAGCCGCGCCGCCAGCCGGCGAAATTGCGCCACTTTACCGTCGATACCGAGGTCAATTTCCTGCCGACCCACACCGACCGTAAATCGTTCCTGGAGCTGATCGCGCTCGACCAGCCGGGGCTGCTCGCCCGCGTCGGCCAGGTTTTTGCCGATCTGGGAATTTCGCTCCATGGGGCTCGAATTACAACGATTGGCGAGCGAGTAGAAGATTTATTTATAATCGCGACAGCGGACCGGCGTGCCCTTAATAATGACCTGCAACTTGAAGTGCAACAACGGTTGACAGCAGCCCTCAATCCAAACGATAAAGGGTGATATGTTTTTTAGTGAAATGGAAAGAGTAAACAATGCAGCAGTTACAGAACGTTATTGAGTCCGCTTTTGAGCGTCGCGCCGAGATTACCCCGGCAAATGTGGATACCGTGACCCGTGAAGCGGTAAACCAGGTGATTTCCCTTCTGGATTCCGGCGCGCTGCGCGTGGCAGAAAAAATCGACGGTCAGTGGGTCACTCATCAATGGCTGAAGAAAGCCGTGCTGCTCTCTTTCCGTATCAACGATAACCAGGTTATCGACGGAGCTGAAAGCCGCTACTTCGATAAAGTCCCTATGAAATTCGCTGACTACGATGAAGAGCGTTTCCAGAAAGAAGGCTTCCGCGTGGTACCGCCTGCGGCAGTGCGTCAGGGCGCATTCATCGCACGCAACACCGTGCTGATGCCATCCTACGTGAACATCGGTGCCTATGTTGACGAAGGCACCATGGTAGACACCTGGGCGACTGTCGGTTCCTGCGCGCAGATCGGTAAAAACGTTCACCTGTCCGGCGGCGTGGGTATCGGTGGTGTTCTGGAGCCACTGCAGGCCAACCCGACCATCATCGAAGACAACTGCTTCATCGGCGCGCGCTCTGAAGTGGTTGAAGGCGTGATCGTTGAAGAAGGCTCCGTGATCTCCATGGGCGTTTACATCGGTCAGAGCACCCGCATTTACGACCGTGAAACCGGTGAAGTGCATTACGGTCGCGTTCCGGCGGGCTCCGTGGTGGTTTCCGGCAACCTGCCGTCTAAAGATGGCAAATACAGCCTGTACTGTGCGGTTATCGTGAAGAAAGTGGATGCGAAAACGCGCGGTAAAGTGGGTATCAACGAGTTGCTGCGCACCATCGATTAATCGGGTATAACAAAAAGCGGGGGCAACCCCGCTTTTTTTATATCTGAGGGTGGCGAAAATAGATTTTTTCGTTAATTATTCAAAGGTTATGTTGAGATCAAGGGTACCGCTATGTACGATAATCTGAAAAGTCTGGGCATTACCAATCCTGATGAAATTGATCGTTACAGCCTCCGTCAGGAAGCCAATAACGATATTCTGAAAATCTATTTTCACAAGGACAAAGGAGAGTTTTTCGCCAAAAGCGTGAAGTTCAAATATCCACGCCAGCGTAAGACCGTTGTCGCTGACGGTGTAGGACAGGGATACAAAGAAGTACAGGAAATCAGCCCTAACCTGCGCTATGTGATCGATGAACTCGATCAGATCTGCCAGCGCGACCGCACCGAAGTCGATCTCAAGCGTAAGATCCTTGACGATCTGCGCCACCTTGAAAGCGTTGTAACGAATAAGATCAGCGAGATTGAAGCGGATCTTGAGAAATTAACACGCAATAAATGAGCCGTTTTATAGCCCGGTGGCGCTTCGCTTGCCGGGCCTACGAACGCATGTAGGCCGGGTAAGGCGAAGCCGCCACCCGGCAAAAACCATCATCTCTGTTCATCCAGCTGCAGCGCCACATACAGCAGCAGCCTGTCGTCAAAATTCCCCAGGTCCAGCCCCGTCAGCTCCGAAATCCGGTTTAACCGATACTCCAGGGTATTGCGGTGAATAAACAGCGCCTTTGAGGTCGCCAGCGGCTGCACGTTATGGCGGAACCACGCCTGTAGCGTCCGGCGCAGCAGGCCGTTGTTATCCATGGCTTTCAGACGCGCTAATGGCCGCGCCAGCTCATTGGCCTGCCAGCCGCCGCGCAGGCTGTCGAGCAGCACCGGCAGTATCAGATCCTGATAGAAATAGCTGCGGCTCTCCGGCATCCGCTGCTTGCCTACCATCATGGTGGTGCGCGCGGTACGCCAGGAGCGGGCGATACTGCCCGGCCCGGTAAAGTAGTTGCCCAGCGCAACGCGAAAACGCAGCTGACCATTCTCCTCCATCCGGGAGATCAGCAGCTCAACGCGACGACGGTGATCTTCGGCATCCCAGCGGCCGAATGCATTAAGCGCCGGTTTGAGCACCACCATTTCCGTCAGAGAAACGATCGCCACCAGGTTATCGCGCTCCGGCGTCGCCAGCGCGTTTTGCAGCTGCTGCAGCTCGGTCATCGCGCTGTCTACGCCAAGCTGGCCGCTATCGACCTCAATGACCGCCACCACGCGCGGCTGGTTTAGATCGATCCCCAGACGCTGCGCCCATTCACTGAGCGCAGGCGTATGCTCTTCCGCCTGAATAAGATTCATCACCAGCTCTTCACGCAGGCGGCTGTCCTGGGCAAGCAGGTGCATCAGGCGCGACTGCTCCAGCATCATCTCCGCCGTCATACAGACCAGTTCACCGTATTTACGCAGCGACTCCGGCTCGCCGGTCAGGCCGATTACCCCCACAATCTCGCCTTCAAGGCGCAGCGGTAAATTGATGCCCTGACGGACGCCGTGCAGGTGTTTCACTACCGCATCGTCGATATCCACAACCCGCCCCTGGGAAAGCACCAGCAGCGCACCTTCGTGCAATTCCCCAATACGCTCGCGATCGCCGCTGCCAATAATGCGCCCGCGGGCATCCATCACGTTGATATTGGTATCAATGATGCGCATGGTGCGCGCCACGATATCCTGCGCCATTTTGGTATCAAGATGCCAGCCAGCCATAGAACCCTCCCGTGAGCAGAGCTCAAGCATAGGGAAGTTCAGCGACAGCTGCATTGTGCGAATGCACAAAGAGAGAGGGAGAAGTATGGAGTTGTGGCAAGAATCACAGAAAAGAGAAAGCCCCTGCGAACAGGGGCTTTAGAGGATTACTGCATCAGCAGATAAAGCGAGGTATCACCACGCTGGATATTCAGCGCCAGCACGGAAGGCTTGCTGTCGAGGATTTTGCGCAGTTCAGCGATGTTCTTAACCGGCTGCTGGTTAGCGCCCATAATCACATCGCCTTTTTTCAGGCCGATACGGGCTGCCGGTGAATTCGCTTTCACATTGTTCACCACCACGCCTTTGTCTGCGCCTTTATTGCTCATCTCGGCACCTTCAATACCGCTGAAGATAGTGCTGGAATCCACCTGATTCTGGCTGCTCTGCTGCAGCTCCAGGCTCACGTTAACCGGCTTACCGTCGCGCAGCAGGCCGAGGGTCACTTTGCTGCCAATCGGCATAGAGCCCACTTCGGCACGCAGGGCGGCAAAGCTGCTGATCGGTTTACCGTTCAGGGAGGTGATCACATCCCCCGCTTTAATGCCCGCTTTCGCCGCGGAGGAATTCGGCATCACCTGGCTGACGAATGCCCCGCGCTGGGCATCAACTTTCATCGCCTTAGCCAGCTCGGAGTTCAGCTCAGTCCCGAGAATACCCAGCTCGCCGCGTTTCACCTGGCCATACTGCACCATCTGCGCGGTCAGGTTTTTCACCATGTTACTTGGGATAGCAAAGCCGATCCCAATGTTGCCGCCGTCCGGTGCCAGGATCGCGGTGTTGATACCGATCAGCTCACCGTTCAGGTTCACCAGCGCACCGCCGGAGTTACCGCGGTTGATCGCCGCATCCGTCTGGATGAAGTTTTCGTAGTTTTCCGCGTTCAGGCCGCTACGACCCAGCGCAGAGACGATACCGGATGTCACGGTTTCACCCAGACCGAACGGGTTACCGATCGCCACGGTGTAGTCGCCCACGCGCAGCGCGTCGGAGTCGGCAATTTTAATCGCCGTCAGGTTTTTCGGATCCTGGATCTGGATCAGCGCGATGTCGGAGCGCGGGTCTTTACCCACTACTTTGGCGTCGAACTTGCGGCCATCGCTCAGCTGAACCTTAATGCTGTTAGCGTTATCGACAACGTGGTTGTTGGTGACGACATAACCTTTCGCCGCATCAATAATTACACCCGAGCCAAGCGCCATGAATTTCTGTTGCTGGCCGCCGCCCTGGCTGTCATCCCCGGCACCGCCGCCCTGACAGAACGGTGAACTCTGGAATGGCGAACCGTCCTGGCAGAACGGCGAGTTGTCGCCGAAGAACTGCTGGAAGTTACGCGGCATACGCGGCGTATTGACGGTCGTGCTGCCCTCAACGTTAATACTCACCACCGATGGCATCACTTTTTCGAGCATCGGTGCCAGGCTTGGCATCTGCTGCGCGGTTGCTGCCGACGACGCGGTCTCGGCTGCAGTAGCAGTCAGAGGAGACAGCGCTAAACCTAAACTCAGAGCCAGTGCACTCATTGCTAATGTGGTTTTTTTCATGTTTCTCAATCTCGATTTACAGGTAACGCAAAATTGCTGTGTAACTCAGATTCATTTTATACCGCTTAGTTCCGGCGATAAGTTTATGGAAAAGGTAAAAATTTATTGGCCGTCTTTACAAAACTCCGGGGTTATTCCACCGCCATGAGCTTGCGGTATTCATCCCAGGCATACAAATCCGTCATGCCGCTGATATAGTCCTGGATAAGACGACAGCGATAATAATATTCCATCACCGGCCATTGGGGAGAATGGCGATCCAGCTTGCCAATCGCTTCGACATACGCCAGACGATGCCGGGTAGAGAGTTTCTGATAAAGTCGCGATTCGATAGGTATTCTTCGCACGCGCTCGTGTTCCACCAGTTCGCTGAATTCATCGACCGACAGCTGGAGCAAAGGGGAATAAATTTCCAGTAACCCACTGATCACCCGGTATCCCTGCAGCTCTAACTGCTCGACATCCGGATGGCTGAATACATGCCGCATCGCCACCTGTTTATAAAGCTCAAGGAGTTGACTGAAACTGCTGTCATCTTCCAGCAACGCGTGGTTGAATTCTCCGCTGAAGATGAGCGGTAAATTATCAATAAAGCGCGACGCCGCATACGGCACCAGTTTATTTAATGTATTGACCCGCAAATACATAAAAAACTGGTCTTCCGTACTGCGGCTTAATGTATTTGAGCGCGATTTTTCCCAGGCATTTTCGACAACCTGCGCAAACAGCGAGCCTTTTTCATGGGTGCCCCAGGCGGCATAAAGATGCTGATAAAGCTCCTCGACGCTGAAAATTCTTTTCTCAACGGCATCTTCCAGATCGGCCACACAATAAGAAATATCATCGGCGGCTTCCATAATCCAGGTCAATGGAAAGCGGCCGTTTGGCGTCAATGAAAGTTCTTTACGTAGCCGTTCAATATAGGCCTCTTCGGAAAGGTAATAGCCCGGCTTTTTCATTAAATAACTGTGGGACGCGGGCGTCTCCCCCATCCACCATGCGGGGCGGGTGT
Organism: Enterobacter sp. ECC-019; assembly: GCF_043974075.1. Classification (NCBI taxonomy): domain Bacteria; kingdom Pseudomonadati; phylum Pseudomonadota; class Gammaproteobacteria; order Enterobacterales; family Enterobacteriaceae; genus Enterobacter; species Enterobacter sp. ECC-019. The sequence goes on along the minus strand of NZ_CP143759.1, from coordinate 1,495,986 downwards.
ATTTCAGAATACAGCCGACCTGTGCCCAGGTGAGGTTCATGCGCATCAGGGAATGGACCAGCCGGATCCCCTGCGCGTTGCCCTCGAAGTGACACAAATCCTGGCGCACTTTGCGACGCAGATCGTTCAGCCCCTCTTCACCTTCACGCAGGCGTAAATCGCGTACGATGCAGCGGTCATCGCTGAGGGGCTGGCTTACCGCATCCGAAGGATAAAGCCGCTGCTTAAACCAGTCGTTGATCGCCGCCTCGCCAAAGTGTCCGAAAGGCGGGTTGCCGATATCATGCATCAGGCAGGCCATCTCCACGATGCTTTCAAACGGCCCAGTCAGCTCATCCAGACCATAGGTTTCCAGTAAACGCTGCTCTTTGAGACGGCTCAAAATCTCTTTGGCAATATAGCGCCCGACCTGCTGCACTTCCATGGAGTGGGTTAAACGGGTGCGCACCGCGGCGTTACGCTCCAGCGGGAACACCTGCGTCTTTTGCTGCAGACGCCGGATGGCGGGTGAGTTAATGATCCTCCCGCGATCGCTTTCGAAGATACGCAGGATCTCATGTTCGCTCTTGTCGCCCTGGGGCGAACGGAAACGTCGGTGCCAGTTAATTTTGGTGCGAAAATCGATTGGTGACATGTGCTCCCCCGCCTGAGAATGCGTTTCCCCTTAACCGCATGATAGACTATGCATCTTAACAAGGCACATCGCGAGTAAATCTATGAAAATCGGCATTATTGGTGCAATGGAAGAAGAAGTTACGCTGCTGCGTGACAAAATTGAGAACCGTCAGACGCTCTCTCTGGGAGGTTGTGAGATCTACACCGGCCAGCTGAACGGTGTTGACGTGGCTCTGCTGAAATCAGGCATCGGTAAAGTGGCTGCTGCGCTGGGTGCAACCCTGCTGCTTGAGCGCTGCAAGCCGGACGTGATCGTGAATACCGGCTCTGCGGGCGGCCTGGCGCCGACGCTGAAAGTGGGTGATATCGTTGTCTCCGACGAAGCGCGTTACCACGATGCCGACGTCACCGCGTTCGGTTACGAGTACGGTCAGCTTCCGGGCTGCCCTGCGGGTTTTAAAGCGGACGACAAGCTGATTGCGGCGGCAGAGACCTGCATCGCAGAACTCAACCTCAACGCGGTACGCGGTCTGATTGTCAGCGGTGATGCCTTCATCAACGGCTCCGTTGGGCTGGCGAAAATCCGTCATAACTTCCCTCAGGCGGTTGCCGTTGAGATGGAAGCGACCGCGATCGCTCATGTTTGCCATAACTTCAGCGTACCGTTCGTGGTGGTTCGCGCCATCTCTGACGTGGCAGACCAGCAGTCCCACATCAGCTTCGACGAGTTCCTGACCGTTGCGGCAAAACAGTCCACCGTGATGGTGGAACGCCTGGTGCAGAATCTGGCACGTGGCTAAACATACCGTCAGGGCGCTGGCCGCCCTGCTTCTTCTCGCACCGCTGTGGCTCTATGCTGTACCGCGTGTGATTACGCTCTCTCCCGCGAATACGGAACTGGCATTTGCCGCCGGGATCACGCCCGTTGGCGTGAGTAGCTATTCAGATTATCCACCGCAAGCCGCGGATATTGAACAAGTGGCAACCTGGCAGGGGATGAACCTTGAGCGCATCGTGGCGCTTAAACCGGATCTCGTGCTGGCCTGGCGTGGCGGTAACGCCGAGCGGCAGGTCAACCAGCTCACCTCGCTTGGCATAAAGGTGATGTGGATAGATGCCGTCAGCATTGAGCAGGTCGCTCAGGCGCTACGCGCCCTGGCACCCTATAGCCCTACGCCCAAAAAAGCCGAGGCTGCGGCAAAACAGATGCTGAGCGACTATGCCGCGCTGAAATCCCGATACGATACCCCTGTTAAAAAGCGCATCTTCCTGCAGTTTGGTAACCAGCCGTTGTTCACCACCGGAAAAGGGTCGATTCAGAACCAGGTGCTGGAAGTCTGTGGCGGTGAAAATATCTTTGCTGCCAGCCGGGTGCCGTGGCCTCAGGTTAGCCGTGAACAGGTCCTGGCGCGTCAGCCGCAGGCTATCGTCGTAGTCGGAAATGCGAGCGAGATTCCTAAAATTGAACAATTCTGGCAAAAGCAGTTAAAAATTCCGGTGATCCCGCTCAACAGCGACTGGTTTGAACGCGCCAGCCCGCGTATTATCCTCGCCGCAAAACAGCTCTGTGCCGCGCTGGCAGAGAGTCACTAACATAAGACCCTTTTCGAGGATTTAACGATGCTCGTTTACTGGCTGGATATTCTTGGCACAGCCGTTTTTGCTATCTCCGGCGTCCTGCTCGCCGGAAAACTACGCATGGATCCGTTTGGCGTGCTGGTGCTGGGCGTCGTGACCGCCGTCGGCGGCGGGACTATCCGCGATATGGCGCTGGCGAATGGCCCGGTGTTTTGGGTGAAAGATCCTACCGATCTGGTGGTGGCGATGGTCACCTGCCTGTTAACCATTGTACTGGTTCGCCAGCCCCGCAGATTACCCAAATGGATATTACCGGTGCTGGATGCCGTCGGTCTGGCCGTGTTTGTCGGTATTGGCGTCAATAAGGCGTTTAATGCGGGTACCGGTCCGATGGTTGCAATCTGTATGGGCGTATTAACCGGTGTGGGCGGTGGGATCATTCGCGACATTCTGGCGCGTGAAGTGCCGATGATCCTGCGTACTGAAATTTACGCAACGGCCTGCATTGTGGGCGGGATTGTTCACGCTACCGCGTACTACACCTTTGCCCTCCCGCTGGAAAATGCCGCGATGCTGGGGATGGTGGTGACGCTGGTGATACGTTTAGCGGCGATACGCTGGCACCTGAAGCTGCCGACGTTTGCGCTGGATGAGAATGGCAGGTAAACGCAAAACGGTAACCACCAGGTTACCGTTTTTAGCGTTTTGCCCAGGTGAGGGCATCAGCCCGCACCCTCTTAAATACTGAACGAAGAACCACACCCGCAGGTGCTTGTTGCGTTCGGGTTGGTCACCACAAAGCGCGAGCCTTCCAGACCTTCGGTGTAATCCACCGAACCGCCCACCAGATACTGCAGGCTCATCGGGTCAACCACCAGCGCGACGCCCTGTTTCTCGATAGTCATATCGCCATCGTTAACCTGATCGTCAAAGGTAAAACCATACTGGAAGCCGCTGCAGCCGCCACCGGTAATATAGACGCGCAGTTTCAGATCCGGATTGTCTTCGTCTGCAATCAGGGTTTTCACTTTGTTGGCTGCTGCTTCGGTAAATTCCAGCGGCAACGCTACATCATCACTCATCATATGCTCCCATGAATACTGCTACTGCGATTGGGTAAAATTCACCCAATTCTTTGTGTCATTATCTAATACCCTGGTAATTCATTCAAGTATTCTGCGCTGCGGCCCGTTCAGCCTCTTGTTTTGCCAGGGTACGCGCCAGGATGGTGGAGTATAGCGGTTTTCCACCCAGGAACTGGGCTAATAGTGTCGCGCCGAGACAGGTAATGATCATTGGCAAAATGAGCTGGTAATTGTCCGTCATCTCCAGCACCAGCACGATCCCGGTCAACGGCGCACGCAGGGACGCGGCCAGCAGCGCCCCCATTCCGGCGATGGCAAAGGTCCCGGCGTCAAGATGATAGGCGGGAAACCCCGCTTCCGCCGCCATACCAAACGCGGTGCCGAGCAGCGTACCCAGCGCCAGCATCGGGGCGAAAATCCCGCCGGGCGCGCCGGAGGAGAAGCACAGCACCGTCGTGATGACTCTTGAAATAAACATAAACAGCAGCAGACCCACGCTGAAATTCCCCGCCGCCGCAATGGGAATCAGCCCGAACCCGCCGCCTGCGGCATTCGGCTCAATAAACCCGAGTACGCCACACATCCCGCCCAGCAGGCCGCCCATCAGCACCCATTTCGTGGTGTTGCCGCCGTGAATGCGCTGGAACATATCCTGAGCGCGCAGGATAAAGGCGTTAAACAGCGGTCCCACCACGCCAAAAATCATGCCGAGGATCAGATAAAGCCACAGGGTGTTGACCGGCGCGTTGGTCAGTTTACCCACCTCAATAACCGCGCCCTCGCCATTAAAGATGCGAAAGACGATGCTCGACATAATGACGCCGGTAAACACCGCTTTAATCGAGATCAGGTTGTAGCGAAACTGCGCGCGCATCTCTTCGATAATGAACAAAATGCCCGCCAGCGGCGCGTTAAACGCGGCGGAAAGCCCCGCCGCCGCGCCGGTTGCCAGCAGCGTATGGCGCGCTTCGGCGCTTCGCATCCGAAACAGATCGCCCACCATGCGGCCGACGTTTCCCCCCAGCTGTACCGTGGGCCCTTCCCGGCCAAGCACCATGCCCGCGCCCAGGGTCCCCATGCCGCCGATGAATTTAACCGGAATCACCCGCCACCAGCGCACCGGACGCAGCTCCTCCAGCGCACCTTCAATTTCCGGGATGCCCGACCCGCCCGCCTCCGGCGCGAATTTACGCACCAGAAAATATCCCACCATGGCAAACAGCGCAGACAGCCCGAATGCCCAAACCCAGACCAGCCATTCGCTATCGGCGAAACCGGCCACGGTGCCCACGCGCCAGTTGAGTACGGCATTAACCGCTTTTTCAAACGCCACGCCAATCAGCCCCGCGAGAGTCCCCACCACGGCAGCGGCCAGCAGGATCGCCAGCGGCGTTTTATCGCGATTGAGCAGCCGCCGAATACTGATTCGGTGCTGGGCGCGCGTAAACTGTTGTTCTTCAAAAGACGGAGAATCTGATTTCATGTCCTGTTCTTATTCGTCATACAAAAAGCCGCGAGGATTTTACCAGAGACTGCCCTACCGTCTCCTGAAAATTACTTAACAATTGTTTATGCATTAATGGGGCAAAAATTTCATAACCTTCCCCGAATCACTTAGAATAGTGGGCTTAATCATTTTATACGAACCAGGAACGACGCCATGAGCAAGTCTGAAAACCTCTACAGTGCAGCCCGCGAGCTTATTCCGGGTGGCGTGAACTCACCTGTGCGCGCCTTCACCGGCGTGGGCGGTACGCCGCTGTTTATCGAACGTGCTGACGGCGCGTATCTGTATGATGTCGATGGCAAAGCCTATATCGATTATGTAGGTTCCTGGGGTCCGATGGTGCTGGGCCACAACCACCCGGCGATTCGTAACGCGGTAATCGAAGCCGCCCAGCGCGGCCTGAGCTTCGGCGCGCCAACCGAAATGGAAGTGAAAATGGCGGAGCTGGTGACCGAACTGGTGCCCACCATGGACATGGTGCGTATGGTGAACTCCGGTACCGAAGCCACCATGAGCGCCATCCGCCTGGCGCGCGGTTTTACGGGTCGCGATAAAATCATCAAATTCGAAGGCTGTTACCACGGCCACGCCGACTGTCTGCTGGTAAAAGCCGGTTCCGGCGCGCTGACGCTCGGCCAGCCAAACTCACCTGGCGTACCGGCAGATTTCGCGAAGCACACCCTGACCTGCACCTACAACGACCTGGCTACCGTTCGCGCGGCGTTCGAGCAGTATCCGCAGGAGATCGCCTGCATCATCGTTGAGCCGGTTGCGGGCAACATGAACTGCATCCCACCGCAGCCTGAATTCCTGCCGGGCCTGCGCGCCCTGTGCGACGAGTTCGGCGCGCTGCTGATCATTGATGAAGTCATGACCGGCTTCCGCGTAGCGCTGGCGGGTGCCCAGTCTTACTACGGCGTTGAGCCGGACCTGACCTGCCTCGGTAAAATCATCGGCGGCGGCATGCCGGTCGGTGCATTCGGTGGGCGTAAGGACGTGATGGAAGCCCTGGCACCAACCGGTCCGGTTTACCAGGCGGGCACGCTCTCCGGTAACCCTATTGCCATGGCTGCGGGCTTTGCCTGCCTGACCGAAGTGGCTCAGCCCGGCATTCACGAAACCCTGACCGACCTGACCACGCAGCTGGCAAACGGTCTGCTGGAAGCCGCGGAAGAGACCGGTATCCCTCTGGTGGTTAACCACGTGGGCGGCATGTTCGGGATTTTCTTCACCGATGCGAAAACCGTGACCAGCTATCAGGACGTGGTGAAGTGCGACGTTGAACGCTTCAAGCGCTTCTTCCACCTGATGCTGGAAGAAGGCGTGTACCTGGCGCCGTCCGCGTTCGAAGCGGGCTTTATGTCCGTGGCGCACAGCGAAGAAGATATCAATAATACCATCGACGCGGCGCGTAAGGTCTTTGCGAAGCTCTAAGGGTATTGCCGGGTGGCGCTAACGCTTACCCGGCCTACGATGTTCTCCCTCTCCCCCATGGGAGAGGGCATCAGGCCGCACCTGACTACCGGCTCTGCTTTCTCAACAGATAAATAAAATACGGCGCACCGATAAAGGTCGACAGCAGCCCCGCCGGGATCTGATAAGGGAACAGCACCATTCTTCCGCACCAGTCCGCGAACACCAGCATCACCCCGCCCGTCAGAGCCGACATCACAATATGCGGCATCGTCCGGCGAAATCCCATCATTCTGGCAATGTGCGGGGCCATTAATCCGACAAAACTCAGCGGTCCAATCGTCAGGGTTGCCACAGCCGTCAGGCACGCCGCCAGCAGCAGCAAGGCCACGCGCGCTGGCGTCAGCGCCATTCCTACCGCACGCGCGGTTTCGCCACCGAGCGGCAGAATAGTCATCCAGCGGCGGCACAGCGGCACAAACGCCAGCAGCACGAGCATCACCAGTCCGGACCAGACTACCTGGCTGCCGGTGGCGTTGTACGTCGAGCCAGAAATCCAGGTCAGGATCTTCGCCATACGCGGATCGCCGCTGGCCTGCAGCATCATCAGCAGCATCGTAAATGCGGTGCTGAGCGCCATCCCGGCCAGCAGCATGCGATGCGGCGAAAACCCGCCGCGACCGGCGGCTATAAGGATAATCATCAGCGTGACTGCCGCGCCGATACTGCCGGCAGGCATCAGCCAGCCAAACGCATTGCCTGGCACAAAGAACAGCATCAGCACCACGCCAAAGGCGGCGCCAGAGCTGATCCCAAGCACTTCAGGGCTCGCCATCGGGTTGCCGGTCAGACGCTGAATTATGCACCCCGCCACCGCCAGCATTACCCCTGCGATCAGCGCAGCGAAGATACGTGGCCAGCGCCACTGCAGCAGTTCATTGAGTAAATCACCCGTTGCCCAGTGCCAGCCCGAGGCATCGCGTCCGAATGAGAGTGCCGCGAACGAGGCGATAATCAGCACCGCCAGACCGGCAAGGCTAAACCACAGCACCGACCGACGTTCAGCGTAGACTTTATCGCCCGCGTCCATCGCCGGTGCGCTCATGCTGCGCAGGCGCGGGAGCAGCCACAGCAGCAGCGGTGCCCCGATAAGCGCGGTCACAGAGCCGGTGGATACTTCCCTCCAGACCTGCGCCAGCCAGAGAATAAGCTGATCGGAAAGCCAGAGGATCAGCGCCCCAATCAGCGGCGCCAGCATCAGACGCGTCAGTAAACGACGCGCTCCGAGCATTTTCGCCAGCAGGGGCGCAAACAGGCCGATAAACCCGATGATGCCAACCGCGTTCACCAGCAGGGCACTTAATACAATCGCCAGCGTCAGCGCCGCCAGGCGAGCCAGCGACAGCGCCAGCCCCAGGTTACGCGCCACGCCATCATCCAGCCCCATGAGCGTCAGAGGACGCAGGAGCAGCAGCGTCAGCACAACACCGCCAGCCAGCTGCGGCCACAGGCGCTGCACAATGCTCCAGTCGGTCTGGGTGAGCGTGCCGGTACTCCACAGGAACATGCTTTGCAGCTGATCGTGGTGGAACAGCACCAGCAGCTGGTTAATCGCGCCACAGTAGAGGCTCACCACCAGCCCGGCCAGAATAAGCGTTACCGGAGAAAGGCGCTTGCCCCAGGCCACGCCAAAGACCAGCGCGCCCACCACGCACGCCCCCGCAAGTGCCGCAAACTGCGAGGTTAACGCTCCCGGCAGCGCCCACAGCGTGGTGACGGTGATCCCAAGCTGTGCGCCGGTCGCGACGCCGAGCGTGGTTGGCTCTGCCAGCGGATTACGCAAAACCTGCTGGAACAGCACACCCACCAGCCCTAAACCGGCGCCGACTAAAAGGGAGATCGCCAGACGCGGCAGCAGGCTGTAGTGGAACAGCATCTGCTGAATATTGTCGATATCCGGCGAGGCCAGAGCGGCCCCCCACTGCGCGCGGGGTAACGCCGTCGAGAGGTTGAACCCGGTTAATACCAGCGCAACCAGAAAAAGCAGGGATAGCAGCAGCGCCGGGAAGCGGGCAATACGCGTACTCATGCTTTACCTCCCAGGGCGTTATCCAGCACGCGGGCAAAATGCATGGCCGACAGCGTCGCGCCGTAGAACCAGACCGCCGGGGCGCGCTGGAAGCGCTGCTCACGCACAAACGGCATCGCCTGCCAGAGCGGAGTCGCCATCAGGGTTTGCATGGCGCGTTCGTTGCCGTGGTCGAAACACAGCACATCGACATCGCGAAACGCCGCCAGACGATCGATACCCACCGCGGTACTGCCCCAGAACGTCATCTCCCCTTCCCAGGCATTGCGAATGCCGAAGCTATCGAGCACCTCCTGGAACAGGCAGTTTTTACCGAAGACCAGCATATGGCGGGCATCCAGCAGCGTCACCATCAGCAGCGGACGATCGCCCCGGTTGGCAAAGCGCGGCTTCAGGGAGTCGATCAGGGCATCAAATTCATCGAGATGCTTTTTGGCCTCGACCTCGCGGTTGAGGAAACGCGCCATCTCGTTAATCGAGTTTTTCGCCATGGCCAGCGGTTTTTTACCGTCGCTGAAGGCGAATCCACGTCCTGGCGCAATGCGCGCCATGATCTCCTCTGACGGACCGTAGCCCGCTGACCAGAACATGAACGAGGGTTTCATCTGGGTGAGCAGTTCAAGGTTTGGCTCCGTACGCAGGCCGATGTCGATCACCGAGTCCGGCAGCTTCGGCTCGTTCACCCAGAGGTTATAGTTAGGAATGTCCGCCACGCCATAGGGCGTGACGCCAAGCGCCATCATCAGCTCGACCGGCAGCCACTCCAGGGCCACAATACGGTGCGGATCGACGGCAGCCGCACGCGCCGTATTCATTTTTAACAGCAGCGGTGAGAGCGCCATCGCCGTCAGCAGGCGACGGCGGCTAATGCGTGCGTTATCCAGCATCAGTAGACAAAGCTCACCGGTGCAGCCCCGGCAGGGTGAGGCAGAATACCCATCGGAATACCGTAAATATGTTCCAGCGTCTCGCTGCGCATCAGCTCTGCCGGTGTGCCCTGGGCAATCATCTCGCCCCCGCGCAGCGCGACGAGGTAGTCACAATAACGCGCGGCCATGTTGATATCGTGCAGGACCGCAATGACCGTCAGACCACGCTGCTGGCTCAAGCGATGCACCAGCGCCAGGACGTCGACCTGATGCGCGATATCCAGCGCAGAGGTCGGTTCATCCAGCAGCAGACAGCGGCTGTCCTGCGCCACCAGCATCGCAATCCACGCGCGCTGACGTTCGCCGCCGGACAGGCTATCCACCAGACGGTGCGCCAGCGGTTTTAGCCCGACCAGCGCAATCGCTTCTTCCACCTTCTCTCTGTCGGCGACGCCGAAGCGCCCAAGCGCCCCGTGCCACGGATAACGCCCAATCGCCACCAGCTCACGCACCGTCATTCCTTCCGCCTGTGGCAGCTGCTGCGGCAGATAGGCCACTTTCCGGGCAAAGGCTTTACTGCTCCAGCTCTCCAGCGGTTGGTCATCCAGCAGAATATCGCCTTCTGAAGGCGGCTGATGGCGCCCCAGCATCTTGAGCAGCGTGGATTTACCGGAGCCGTTGTGACCAATCAGGCCCGTCACTTTACCGGCAGGGAACGTCAGAGAGAGCGGATGCAGCAGCGTGCGCCCGGGTACGCGAAAGGAGAGATGGTTGAGCGTAAAGGTGGTGTCGGGTTGCGTTTGAATATCCTGCATATCAGCCAACTTAAATAAAAAGGGCACGGCGAACCGTGCCCGAAGAGAGATTAGAAGCGGAAGGTCGCGGTGGCAACAACCTGACGTTCAGCACCCCAGAAGCAGCCGTAGGTATTGAAGCAGCTGGCAACGTACTCACGATCGAACAGGTTGTTCACGTGCAGCGCCACGTTTGAGCCCGCCATGCCAACGCGTGCCAGATCGTATCTGACCAGCGCATCGACAACGGTGTAGCTGCCCACCTTGAAGGAGTTCGCCGGATCGCCATAGCTTGAGCCCGTGTAACGTACGCCGGTACCCAGCGTCAGGCCAGACAGTGGGCCATCAAACATCGTGTAATCACCCCATACGGATGCCATGTGTTTAGGCACCTGCGCAGGCGTGTTGCCTTTGTAGTTCGTATCGGTGGTGTATTCCGCATCAGTGTAGGTGTAGGAACCGACGACGTTCACGCTCGCAGACAGGGCCGCTTTCGCTTCCAGTTCTACGCCACGCGCGCGGATTTCACCGCCTTCAACGGAGAAGAACGAGCCCGCCGGATCCGCCATCAGGTTGTTGGTTTTGGTTAGCTGGTATACCGCGCCTGTAACAACGATCGGACGATCGCTCGGCACGTATTTCACGCCCGCTTCGTACTGCTTGCCTTTAGACGGTGCAAAGACGTTGCCGTTCGCTCCGGTCTGAGAAGCCGGCTCAAACGACTCGCTATAGCTAAAGTACGGGGTGACGCCGTTATCGAACAGGTAGTTAACGCCACCGCGCCAGGTGAACTGCGTGTCATTACGCTCCGAGGTGGTATTTGACACGCGGTTGTAGGATTCCTGATTGGCCCAGTCGTATCGGCCACCCAGCGTGACCAGCACTTTGTCCCACTCGATCTGATCCTGAGCGTAAACGCCGGTCTGCTTTTGCTTGTTCAACACCTGATAGGCACCTGACGGGCCAGGATGTGAGCCGAAATCGAAATCGCTACGATCGAGGTTATAGATATCAGATGGCGCAACGGAACCGGCATAGCCGAACCATGAGTCGATGTCATTACGCATGCGCATGAAATCCACACCCGTCAGCAGAGTATGATCGAGTGAACCCGTCGCGAACTTGCTCTGCAACTGCGTATCAACAGTGAAGTTTTCCAGCTTCTCGTTATCGATCACATACTGGCGAGTCAGCGTATGGCCCCACTGCGACTGAGGAACGCTCGCGCAAGGGCTGGATGCCGGATTGCTCGAATAGAGCGGATCGGAACACATACCGTAGCCGTAAACGCTGTTTTGCGAGGTCTTATTCTGCGCATAGCGCAGATTCTGACGCACGGTAAAGGTATCGTTAAACTCGTGGTCGAAGCTGTATCCCACCATTTTCTGGTTACGGGAATAGGTATTGTTCTTCGCACCTTCGTTGAAGTTCGTCGGCAGACGATCGCCGTTCGGCAGCGGATCAACCGTCCCCTCTTTTGGCAGCCAGCCGTAATAGCCCGTTTCCGGCTCGTTCTGGAAGTAGGAGAGGAACGTGAAGGTGGTTTTATCATCCGGACGCCAGGAGAAAGATGGCGCGATGGCGTAACGCTGCTCGCCCTTACCTTCCTGCTGGGAATTATTCGAACGCGCAACGCCCGTTAAGCGGTAAGAGTAAACGCCGTCATCGTCAATTGCATCGCTAAAGTCGAACCCGGTCTGGAACAGGCTATCCGTGCCGACTTTGAACTGGATCTCTTTCAGCGGCTCGGTGGTTGGGCGCTTGCTGACCATGTTCAGCAAGCCGCCAGGGCTGCTTTTGCCGTACAGAACGGAAACCGGACCGCGCATGATCTCGGCGCGCTCCAGCATATAAGGATCAATCACCGCGTCGTTATAGAAGTTCCCCTGCATTTTCATGCCGTCGAGGTAGTTATTCTGCGTCTGACCATCGGCCGCAAAGCCGCGAATAATCAAATAGTCATAGGTGTTAGACGCGCCGCGCGTGCCTACCGCAACGCCCGGCGTGTAGCTCAGGGCTTCTTTTACCGAGCGCGGCTGATGCAGCGCCATCTCTTCGGCCGTGACCACAGAAATAGACTGAGGAACCTTTTGAATCGGGGTATCCGTTTTGGTCCCGGTCGCGGATTGTCTTGCGGCGATGGTCGCAGCAGGCCCCCAGGCACTTTCCTGTGCCGCAGGGGCTGCGGTTACCGTAATGGTTTCTTCTTTTTTCGGGGCTTCGGCAGCATGTGCATAAGCCGACATGCCGGCAACCGCCGTGGCTACGACGACCGCGATTTTACGCAGCGACGTGTTAATTGGCTGAGCAGTATTGGAAAGCGCCATGTTGAATCTCTGATGTGAAAGTGAATGATAACGTAAACGAGAATTATTATTATGAGCGCCAGAATAATATGCGAAACGCTGGTTGCATAGCAAGCAGTAAGCACCCCTATGAGAATTAAGGGTTTAAGAAATAGACAAGAGAAAACGAAGGGTTAATCAGAGTTAAAGCGAGGGTTAACGAAATGAGTTTTACGGGTAAAAAGCCCCCTTCCGGGGAAGAGGGCTTTAAAAGGTTAGTTACCGCCAAACATGTCCTTAATCCAGCCCGCGACACCGTCGCTGTCTTTCTTCTCATTCTGCTGCTGCGGCTGTTGCTGCTGTTGCTGCTGCGGCTGAGAAGACTGATCGAACGGATTGCCCGTCGGCTGTTCAGGCTGGCTTTGCTGGCACAGCGAGTCCGGATTGGCCGTCCAGACTGGCAGGGTACGCATTCCGCCGCCGCAGACGAAGTTACCGGAACTGTCCACGCCCATATCGACAATGTCTTCCGGCGCAACCAGATTCAGCGGAACCGGGGACTGATTGGCCAGATAGCGCTGGTAAATCGACATCGCCCCGCTCGCCCCGTACAGTTTGGTCGGCTGGTTGTTGTCGCGGCCTACCCAGGTGATCACCACTTCACGACCATCAATACCTGCAAACCAGGTATCGACGTTGTTGTTGGTGGTCCCGGTTTTACCCGCCAGATGCAGACCCGGATACTTCGCACCCAGCTGACGCCCGGTACCGCGCTGCACAACCTGCTGCATCGTCCACAGCGTCATATAGGCGGCCTGAGCAGGAACGGCACGCTCCGCCTGCGGGAAGCTCTGATACAGCACGGAGCCATCTTCGGCAATCACCGAACGCAGAGCTGACAGCGGTGCGCGGTTGCCCCCGCTGGCAATGGTCTGGAATGCCTGGGCGACTTCGATCGGCGTCAGGTTAAGCGCGCCGAGGATCATCGCCGGCACCGGATGCAGCTGATCTTTCGACACGCCCAGTTTTTGCCAGGTATCGACAATCGCTGGCAGTCCCAGCGACATGCCCAGGTTCACCGTCGGTACGTTCATGGAGCGCGTTAACGCATCCACCAGCATCACCTGACCGCTGAACTGTTTATCATCGTTCTGCGGTGACCAGACCTGACCGTTAGGCTGGCGCAGGGAGATAGGCGCATCCGCAATCCAGGTATTCAGGCGATACTGATTTGGCTGACTCAGGGCAGTGAGGTAAGTTGCCGGTTTTGCCAGCGAGCCGATTGAGCGACGCGCCTGCATGGCGCGGTTGTAGCCCGCATACTGTGGCTCGGCACCACCCACCATTGCACGAACTTCGCCGGAATTACGGTCAACCACCACCATCGCGGTTTCAAGATCGGAGAGCTTACGCTGTTTCTTCAGCGCCGGAATGCCTTCCACCGCCGCTTTTTCTGCTGCATCCTGCGCCACGGAGTCAAAGGTGGTGAAGATCTTCACGCCGGAGAGATCTTTGACCTTATCGCCAAGCTTGCTTTGCAGCTCCTGACGCACCAGCTGCATAAACGCAGGCTGAGGCGAAATCACGCCGCCGCGCGGCTGCACGCCGAGAGGACGCGCGCTCAGCATGTCGTACAGCTCCTGGTCAATCACCTGCTGTTGTTGCAGCAGACGCAGCACCAGGTTACGACGTTCCAGGGCCAGTTTCGGGTTACGCCACGGGTTATAAATGGATGCCCCTTTCACCATACCCACCAGCAGCGCCTGCTGGTCCAGACTCAGCTCTTCCACCGGACGACCAAAGTAGTACAGACTCGCCAGCGGGAAGCCGCGGATTTCGTTATCCCCGCTCTGACCGAGGTAGACCTCGTTCATATACAGCTCAAGGATACGATCCTTGCTGTAGCGCGCATCCATCAGCACGGCCATGTAGGCTTCGTTCGCTTTACGCCAGTAAGAGCGTTCGCTGGAGAGGAACAGGTTCTTCACCAGCTGCTGAGTCAGCGTACTCGCCCCCTGCACGGTTCGACCGGCAGTCAGGTTAGCCAGCACCGCACGACCAATCGAGTAGAGGCTGATGCCATCGTGCTCGTAGAAGTGACGGTCTTCGGTTGCCAGCAGAGTATCGACCAGCAGATCCGGGAAGCCGTTACGCGCCACGAACAGGCGTTGCTCGCCGTTTGCCGACGAAAGCATGGTGATCAGACGCGGATCGAGGCGGAAGAAACCGAACTGACGGTTGTTATCCATGTTCTCGATGGTGTCGAGACGATCGCCGTCAAAGGTCAGACGCGCGCGCACCTGCCCCTCTTTGCTGTCCGGGAAATCAAACGGACGACGGATCATCTCAATGCTGTTGGACTGCACGGTAAATTCGCCAGGCCGCGTCATTTTTGACACCTGACGATACTGGGTGGCTTCCAGCAGTTTCACCATCTCGTTCTTCGTGATGGACATATCTGGCTCAAGGTTCACCATACGGCCATATACTGCCGCAGGTAGCTGCCAGACTTTACCGTCGATACGGCTGCGGATCTTCTGATCCAGATACACGCCGTAAATCGCCATCAGCACAACAAAAACAATAAACAGCTTCAGCAGCAGCCAGAACCAGCCGCGCTTGCCCCGAGGCTTACGCCCTTTGCCTTTTCCATTACGCGGCATCGGTTCTTCATCCTCATAATCGTCTTCATAGTCATCGTCATAGTCCTCATCTCTGAGGCGACGACGGCTTACCTTTTCTTTCGCCGGACGCGTGGGTTTTCCCTTACGTCCTATTGGCTCGCGGTCATTCCCCGCCATGCTTTTTCTCCGCAACTTTCAGGCGCAAAGGCCAGATTTTCTTTTCTTTCACAGGCCTGTGAAAGAAGAAATCTCTCAAAATTTGTTTTCTCCCTCTCCCCGTGGGAGAGGGCTGGGGTGAGGGCATCAGGCCGCACTCCCCCCTTTCATCTAACTTACGAATATTTCTTCGTTCGCCGCGTCGGCGCCGTATTCGCCGGATCGTCCGGCCAGACATGTTTGGGATATCGCCCCTTCATCTCTTTCTGCACTTCACGGTAGCTTCCCGCCCAGAACGCCCCCAGATCTCGGGTGATTTGTAATGGACGATGCGCAGGCGACAGCAGCTCAAGCACTAACGGCATACGCCCTTCCGCAATGGACGGCGTGGTGGCTTCACCAAACATCTCCTGTATCCGAACCGCCAGCGCCGGCGGATTATCCTCATGATAACGGATGGCAATCCGGCTTCCGGTCGGCACAGTGTAATGCCCTGGCAGTTCACTATCCAGACGTTGACGTAATGACCAGTCCAGTAAATTCTGTAACGCGGTCTTAACATCAAGCGCCTTAAGGGCTCGCAGAGAGTGTACGCCGCTCATTTGCGGCAGTAGCCAGCGCTCAAGCGTAGCGAGCAGCGTCTCGTCATCCATCGCAGGCCAACTATATTCCGGTAGCCACTTCGCGGCACAGTGCAGACGAATGCGGTACTGCTCCGCTTCCGGCGTCCAGTTCAGGGCGCTCAGCCCTTTTTCCCGAATGCCGTTCAGCATCGCCTGATGAAGCTCGTCTTCCGACGGCTTCGCCAGCGGCTTCGTTCCTAACGTCAACTTACCAATCTGGCTGCGACGAAAGGCCTTCAGCGTGCCCTGGGCGTCATCCCATTCCACGGTATCAGATTGCTGAAGCAGCTGCGGACAGGCACGCGTCAGGGCGTCAATCTCTACGGCAATCGCCTGCAGGATACGCGCATCCGGAGAATGGCTGCCCTGCAGCAACAGCGGGGCGATCAGCCATTCGTGACGCGTCAGCGCATCATCGCTGTCCAGCATCGCCCCCATGCCGTTTGCCAGCTGGTAGCGACCGTCCAGCCCGCGCCGACGCGCGATCCTGTCCGGGAAGGCCTGTGCCAGCAGGAAGGCAATCTTATCGCTGTCAGGCGATCCTCCCCGGCTATTCAGGCGTTTGCACAACTGCTGCGCCCGCTGCTGCCAGTTCCCCTGATTGCGCGAAAATGCCTGCCCCAGATCGCTGCTGCCACCGCGAGGCGGCTCCTCAAGAATAGCCGCCAGTTTTGCCGCCGTGGCAATTTCATCATCCCCTTGCGCGGCCACCAGCATCGCGGCCAGCCGCGGATCGTTGCCCAGCGCCGCCATTTTCTGGCCGCGCGCCGTCAGACGCTCGCCTTCCAGCGCGCCGAGCTGGGTCAGCAGGGTGCGCGCAGCGGTGAGGTTCACAACAGGCGGAGGATTAAGCCAGGTGAGCTGTTCAGGGTTCGGGCAGCCCCACTGGAGCAGATCCATCACCAGGCCAGACAAATCACTTTGTAAAATTTCCGGGGTGCTTTGCTGTGCAGCGCGTTCAGCCTGTTCCGCGCTGGTCAAATGCAGGCAGATACCCGGTTCAAGACGCCCCGCACGGCCCGCGCGCTGCACCATCGACGCCTGACTAATGCGCTGCGTCAGGAGTTTAGTCAGCCCGCTACGCGGGTCAAAGCTTGCCACTCTCTCCTGCGCGCTATCCACCACCAGACGAATGCCTTCAATGGTCAAACTGGTTTCAGCAATGTTGGTTGCCAGCACCACCTTGCGTTGCCCAACCGGGGCCGGAAGGATAGCTTTACGCTGATCCTGCAGCGACAACGCGCCGTAGAGCGGACAAAGCAACACATCGCCGGCTACACGGGTAGAAAGCTGCTCCTGCACGCGCTGGATTTCACCGACGCCCGGCAAAAACAGCAGCAGGGAACCGGGTTCCTGACGCAGCAGCTCAGCGGTGGCAATGGCGACGGCCTCGTCAAAACGCTGATGGGAAGGAAGCGGCTGATAGCGGCGATCAACCGGAAATGCCCGCCCCTCTGAGCTGATGACCGGCGCATCGGGTAATGCCTGTCGTAGCCGCTCGTTATCCAGCGTGGCCGACATAATAAGCAGCCGGAGATCGTCGCGCAGCCCCTGCTGCACATCCAGCAACAGGGCGAGAGCCAGATCCGCCTGCAGGCTGCGCTCGTGGAACTCATCCAGGATCACCAACCCGACGCCGTTCAGCTCCGGATCGTTTTGCAGCATGCGGGTGAGAATACCCTCAGTGACCACTTCAAGACGCGTGGTCGGGCCAACGCAGGTCTCGGCACGCATCCTGTAACCTACCGTTTCGCCCGGTTTTTCATTCAGCAGTTCCGCCAGACGCTGCGCCACGTTGCGCGCGGCCAGCCTGCGCGGCTCCAGCAGAATAATTTTCCCGCTGATGTTTCCGTCTTTCAGAATCTGCAGCGGCAGCCAGGTAGACTTGCCCGCGCCTGTAGGGGCATTCAGCAAAACCTGCGGGGCATGGTGTAAGGCAGCGAGAAGCTCAGGAAGAATGACGGCGACCGGCAATGAGGACACTAACAGCTCCAGAGGGTTAACATTAGTCGGCGTACATTGTAGCATCGGCGCATATCATTACCGAGTCCTCCGTATGTCTGAGTCGAAACGGCTGTTTTTTGCCATTGAATTGCCCACCACGATACAGCGTCAAATTGTTCGCTGGCGCGCCGATCGCTTCCCGCCGGAGGCAGGCCGCCCTGTCGCGGCCGCTAACCTGCACATGACGCTGGCCTTTTTGGGCGACGTGAGTGCCGAAAAGCAACGAGCGTTAGCCGCAATGGCCGGGCGTATTGCCCAGCCTGAATTTACGCTGCACCTCGACGACGCGGGTCAGTGGCTGCGTTCGCGCGTGGTCTGGCTCGGCACGCGCCAGCCACCGCGCGGATTATTGCAGCTGGCGAATATGCTGCGCGCGCAGGCCGCGCGCAGCGGGTGTTATCAGAGCCCGCAGCCGTTTCATCCACACATCACGCTGCTGCGCGATGCCGGTCAGGCCGTTGCCATCCCGCCGCCGGGTTTTCACTGGGCCTTTCCGGTCAACGGATTCGCGCTTTACGAATCCGTCTTTGCACAGGGACGCACCCGCTATACGCCGCTACAGCGCTGGACGCTGGGCAACACCGAAAGGAATTCTGATGAAGTTTAGTCCTCCTCTGCAGCACGCTACGCTTATCCAACGCTACAAACGCTTCCTCGCCGACGTGATCACCCCCGAAGGGGTACAGCTCACCCTGCACTGCCCCAATACCGGCGCCATGACGGGCTGTGCGACACCGGGTGACAGGGTCTGGTATTCCACTTCTGAAAATACTAAACGCAAATATGCCCATACGTGGGAAATGACCGAGACGCAAGACGGGGCATTTATTTGTGTGAATACCCTACGTGCCAATCAACTGGTTAAGGAAGCGCTGACCCATGGCACAATTCCTGAACTGGTAGGATATGGCACGCATAAAAGTGAAGTGAAATATGGCGATGAAGGCAGCAGAATTGACTTCATGTTACAGGCGGAAGACAGGCCGGAGTGCTATATTGAAGTGAAATCAGTGACGTTAGCGGAACAGGAAAATGGCTACTTCCCGGATGCGGTAACGCTACGTGGCCAGAAGCATCTGCGAGAGCTAATGAGTGTTGCGGCGGCGGGCAAACGCGCCGTATTGCTGTTTGCGGTGTTGCATTCAGCCATTGAACGTTTCTCCCCTGCCCGCCATATTGATCCTAAATACGCGCAATTGTTGAATGAGGCACAAAAGCAGGGGGTAGAGGTTTTCGCTTATAAAGCGGAACTTTCTGCCGATAATATGACTCTGATATCCTCTCTTCCCATTGTCTTATAAGGGATTAGACGATTGACGATTAAGTGTTCTGGCCGCGTGCGCAAATACGCTTTTCCTCACAGGCTTGTCAAGTGTTACGTTTAGATAATTGCCATCCGGAAAAGCATCTGCTATTTATAGCGACCTGATTTTTCCCCCAACACGGGGATCGATAGTGCGTGTTAAGGAGAAGCAACATGCAAGAAGGGCAAAACCGTAAAACATCGTCCCTGAGTATTCTCGCCATCGCTGGGGTGGAGCCGTATCAAGAGAAGCCGGGCGAAGAGTATATGAACGAAGCCCAGCTGTCGCACTTCAAGCGTATTCTTGAAGCATGGCGTAATCAACTCAGGGATGAAGTCGATCGCACCGTTACTCATATGCAGGATGAAGCTGCTAACTTCCCGGACCCGGTAGACCGTGCCGCTCAGGAAGAAGAGTTCAGCCTCGAACTGCGTAACCGTGACCGCGAACGCAAACTGATCAAAAAGATCGAGAAAACGCTGAAAAAAGTCGAAGACGAAGATTTTGGCTACTGCGAATCCTGCGGTGTTGAAATTGGCATTCGTCGCCTGGAAGCGCGTCCAACCGCCGATCTCTGCATCGACTGTAAAACGCTGGCCGAAATCCGCGAAAAACAGATGGCCGGTTAACACCAGCGCTGTTTACACACTTCAAAGGCGGGAGTCTCTCCCGCCTTGTTACTGTTGATATGTCTGAATCACACTATATTGGGCGCTTCGCGCCATCTCCTTCCGGTGAATTACACTTCGGCTCATTAATTGCCGCGCTCGGCAGCTACCTGCAGGCTCGCGCCCGCCAGGGAAAATGGCTCGTTCGCATTGAAGATATTGACCCTCCGCGTGAGGTTCCCGGTGCTGCAGAGACGATTCTGCGTCAGCTGGAACATTACGGTCTTCACTGGGATGACGAGGTGCTCTGGCAGTCAAAACGTCACGAGGCTTATCGGGAACGTCTGGCCTGGCTTCGCGCTCAGGGACTTTCCTATAACTGCACCTGTACCCGCGCGCGCATCCAGAGTGCAGGCGGCGTTTATGACGGCCACTGCCGTACGCTCAACCATCCTCCGGAAAATGCAGCCGTGCGCATCAAGCAGTGCTCCCCGGTGACGCGCTTTACCGATTTACTCTCCGGTGAAATTCATGCCGATGAACGTCTGGCGCGTGAGGATTTTATTATTCACCGTCGCGATGGTCTGTTTGCCTATAACCTGGCGGTGGTGGTGGACGATCATTTTCAGGGCGTGACGGAAATTGTGCGCGGAGCAGACCTGGTCGAACCGACCGTGCGACAAATATCGCTCTATCACCAGTTTGGCTGGGCGGCACCGGACTACATTCATCTGCCGCTGGCGGTCAATGCGCAGGGCTTTAAATTGTCAAAGCAGAACCACGCCCCGGCCCTGCCAGACGGCGATCCGCGTCCTGTTTTGATCGACGCGCTGCGATTTCTCAACCAGAATATAACCAACGAATGGCAGGATCTGCGTATTGACGAACTGCTGAATATGGCCATTGCCAACTGGACGCTCGCGGCAGTGCCAAAAATCCAGCATTCTCAAATGCGTTGCGCTGAGCTATGATTAGCCGCTTTTTTCATAACAAAACACACTACGAGGTGTACCATTTTTACCCGAGTCGCTAATTTTTGCCGTAAAGTGCTAAGCCGCGAAGAGAGCATGGCGAACGACGCTATTGCACAGCCACACATGTCGGTTATTCCGCGTGAGCAGCACACGATTTCCCGCAAAGATATCAGTGAAAATGCCCTCAAGGTGCTCTATCGTCTGAATAAAGCGGGCTACGAGGCCTACCTCGTGGGCGGTGGAGTGCGTGATTTACTGCTGGGCAAAAAACCGAAAGATTTCGACGTGACGACCAGCGCCACGCCTGAGCAGGTACGCAAATTATTCCGTAACTGTCGTCTCGTTGGCCGCCGTTTCCGTCTGGCTCACGTGATGTTTGGGCCGGAAATTATCGAAGTGGCGACCTTCCGCGGCCACCACGAAGCGGGCGTATCGGATCGCACGACGTCACAGCAGGGCCAGAACGGCATGCTGCTGCGTGATAACATCTTCGGTTCCATCGAAGAAGATGCCCAGCGCCGCGATTTCACCATCAACAGCCTTTATTACAGCGTGGCGGATTTCACCGTGCGCGATTACGTCGGCGGCATGCAGGACCTGAAAGAAGGTCTGATCCGTCTGATCGGCACGCCGGAAACGCGCTATCGTGAAGATCCCGTGCGTATGCTGCGCGCCGTGCGTTTTGCCGCCAAGCTGGATATGCGCATCAGCCCGGAAACGGCAGAGCCGATTCCGCGTCTGGCAACGCTGATTAACGACGTGCCGCCTGCTCGTCTGTTTGAAGAGGCGCTGAAGCTGCTGCAGGCCGGCCACGGCTTTGAAACCTATAACCTGCTGCGCGAATACAACCTGTTCCAGCCGCTGTTCCCGACCATTACCCGCTACTTCACTGAAAGCGGTGATAGCCCAATGGAGCGGATGATTGCGCAGGTGCTGAAAAATACCGATACCCGTATTCGCAACGACATGCGCGTCAATCCGGCGTTCCTGTTTGCGGCGATGTTCTGGTATCCGCTGCTGGAAACGGCCCAGCGCATCACTCAGGAGAGCGGGCTCGCCTACTATGATGCCTTCGCGCTGGCCGCAAACGACGTGCTGGACGAAGGCTGCCGTACGCTCGCTATTCCGAAACGTATTACCACGCTGGTGCGCGATATCTGGCAGCTTCAGTTGCGTATGTCTCGTCGTCAGGGCAAACGCGCCTGGAAGCTGATGGAGCATCCAAAATTCCGCGCCGCCTTCGATCTGCTGTCGCTGCGTGCTGAAATTGAACGCAATCAGGAGCTGCAACGCC
This sequence comes from Enterobacter sp. ECC-019, assembly GCF_043974075.1. NCBI lineage: Bacteria > Pseudomonadati > Pseudomonadota > Gammaproteobacteria > Enterobacterales > Enterobacteriaceae > Enterobacter > Enterobacter sp. ECC-019. Next base: position 1,474,164 of record NZ_CP143759.1, on the reverse strand, counting down.
TGTCCCAGTGGTGGGCCGAATTCCAGGTTTCCGCCCCGCCGGAGCAGAAAGATATGCTCACCGGGCTGGATGAAGAGCCGGAACCGCGTCGCCGCCATCGTCGTCCGCGCAAACGCGCGCCGCGTCGTGAAGGGACAGCATGACCCTCGCGTACATCGCCATCGGCAGTAATTTAGCCTCTCCGCTGGAGCAGGTTAACGCTGCCGTACAGGCGCTGGGCGAGATCCCACAGAGTCGGATCGTAGCGGTCTCCTCGTATTACCGCACTCCGCCGCTGGGTCCGCAGGATCAGCCTGATTATCTCAACGCCGCTGTAATGCTGGAAACAGCCCTTAATGCCGAAACGCTGCTGGACAATACTCAGCGCATCGAACTACAGCAGGGCCGCGTACGCAAAGAAGAACGCTGGGGACCGCGCACGCTGGACCTCGACATTATGCTGTTTGGTCACGAGACCATTAACACTGAACGTCTCACCGTTCCGCATTACGACATGAAAAATCGCGGGTTTATGCTCTGGCCGCTCTTTGAAGTCGCCCCCGCTCTCATCTTCCCGGACGGCACCCCACTTAAGTCCATTCTGGACGGCCTCAACGCGGAAAGACCCGCCCACTGGTGATCCGGTCCCCTGCCGATTAGCCTCAAAGTAATTGTGGCTAATCGGTTACCTAAAATCATTGTTCCCTCGAATGTTACTGTTAGAATGCGCAAAGATTCGCTTTTGGGCTATCAGGAAACAGTATGAAACCAACCACCATCTCCTTACTGCAGAAATGCAAACAGGACAAAAAACGCTTCGCCACCATCACCGCGTATGACTACAGCTTCGCCAAACTCTTTGCCGAAGAGGGTATCAACGTCATGCTGGTCGGAGATTCGTTAGGGATGACGGTACAAGGACATGATTCCACCCTGCCGGTCACGGTTGAGGATATCGCTTACCATACCCGCGCCGTGCGCCGCGGTGCCCCAGCCTGCCTGCTGCTCTCCGATCTGCCGTTTATGGCCTACGCCACGCCGGAGCAGGCATTCGAAAACGCGGCAGCGGTGATGCGCGCCGGGGCCAATATGGTCAAAATTGAAGGCGGCGCGTGGCTGGTGGAGACGGTGAAGATGCTCACCGAACGCGCCGTGCCGGTGTGCGGCCATTTGGGCCTGACGCCGCAGTCCGTCAACATCTTCGGTGGCTATAAGGTGCAGGGCCGCGGTGACGCCGCCCAGACGCTGTTTGATGATGCCCTGGCGCTGGAAGCCGCAGGCGCGCAGCTGCTGGTGCTGGAGTGCGTGCCGGTTGAGCTGGCGAAGCGTATTACTGAAGCCTTGTCGATTCCGGTGATCGGTATTGGCGCGGGCAACGTGACCGACGGTCAGATTCTGGTGATGCACGACGCCTTCGGCATTACCGGCGGGCATATTCCGAAGTTTGCCAAAAATTTCCTCACCGAAGCGGGCGACATGCGCGCCGCGGTCAGGCAGTATATTGCCGACGTTGAATCCGGTGTTTACCCGGGTGAAGAACACAGTTTCCATTAAGGAGTCTCGTTGTGCTAATCATTGAAACCCTGCCGCTGCTGCGCCAGCATATCCGTCGCGCGCGTCAGGAAGGTAAACGTATCGCACTGGTCCCGACCATGGGCAACCTGCATGACGGCCATATGAAGCTGGTCGATGAAGCAAGAGCCCGTGCAGATATCGTGGTGGTCAGTATCTTCGTTAACCCAATGCAGTTTGACCGCGCCGACGATCTGGCACGCTATCCGCGCACCCTGCAGGAAGATTGCGAGAAGCTGAAAAAACGCCATGCGGATATTGTCTTCTCTCCGGCACCGTCGGACGTGTATCCGCAGGGTACGGAAGAGGCCACTTACGTTGACGTACCGGGCATTTCCACCATGCTGGAAGGCGCAAGCCGCCCGGGTCATTTCCGCGGCGTGTCGACCATCGTCAGCAAGCTCTTTAACCTGGTGCAGCCGGACGTTGCCTGCTTCGGTGAGAAAGATTTCCAGCAGCTGGCGCTGATCCGCAAAATGGTCGCGGATATGGGTTACGATATTGAGATTGTCGGCGTGCCGATTGTACGCGCCAAAGACGGTCTGGCGCTCAGCTCGCGAAATGGCTATCTGACCGCCGAACAGCGTAAAATCGCGCCGGGCTTAAGCAAGGTCATGAACACCATGGCGGAGCAGGTTCTGGCAAAAGAGTTGACCGTGGAAGAGATCGTCGCCCTCGCCGAACAGGCGCTGAACGATAAAGGTCTTCGCGCTGACGACGTACAAATTCGTGATGCTGATACGCTGCTGGAATTTACTGAAACCAGCAAACGTGCGGTGATCCTGGTAGCGGCATGGCTTGGCCAGGCTCGTCTGATTGATAATAAAGTGGTTGAGCTGGCGTAGTTCTGGCCCTTGATAATGAAAGGTAAACGTAATGATTCGCAAAATGCTGCAAGGTAAGCTTCACCGTGTGAAAGTCACCCAGGCCGACCTGCACTATGAAGGCTCCTGCGCCATTGACCAGGATTTCCTTGATGCTGTGGGGATCCTTGAAAACGAAGCGATTGATATCTGGAACGTCAACAACGGCAAACGTTTCTCAACCTACGCCATTGCCGCCGAGCGCGGGTCTAAAATCATCTCCGTTAACGGCGCGGCAGCGCACTGCGCGGACGTGGGTGATATTGTGATTATCGCCAGCTTCGTGATGATGTCTGACGAAGAAGCGCGTCGCTGGCAGCCGAAAGTGGCCTACTTCGAAGGCGACAACGACATGAAACGCACGGCGAAGGCGATCCCGGTTCAGGTTGCATAAGCACTACCCCTGCGGCTGATTGCTAATCAGCCGCGACATGGTCTCCAGCGAATCCGTTCTTAATATGTACAACCGCTTCAGTAAGAACGGATTATCCCCAGGCTTCACCTTCCCTTTCACCGTTGTCACCGCAAGATGGAAACCGGCGTCATTCGCCGCCTTTATCGCTTTATTGTCGTAGCCGCCAAACGGATAGGAAAGATAAAGCACGCGTGGATTAAACTGCGCCAGCGCGCGACGCGAGCGTTCAAAATCAAACAAAATTACGTGATAGCTGCGGCTCAGTAAGATCGGGTGTTTGTATCCATCAACGCGATGCAGAAAATGGGTGTGAGACTGAATGTCGAACACATCCTGAATGCCCTTAATCTCCTGCACGCTCATAAACTGCAGTGATTTAGGGTCCCACTTCTGCGCATGGCCTTTGATGCGGGAAGAGATAATAAACGCGGTGGCCTTGAAGCCGTACTCTTTCAGCACCGGATAGGCATAGCGGCTGACCGATTTCAGGCCGTCGTCAAAGGTAATCACCACCGATTTTGCTGGCAGGTTCATTTTGTTACGCACGTACCCTTCCAGCTGATACATCGTCAGGGTGGTATAGCCCTGATCGCGTAACCAGGCCATCTGGTTGTTGAACGCGCGTACGCTGGTGGTCGTAGACGTATGTCGAAAACGGGTGTTTTCTTCATCACGCAGAATATGATGGTAGGTCAGAATCGGAAGTCCGTTATCTTCCTGCGCATCCAGGCTGCTGATCCACGCCAGTCGGTTGCCGATGCGGATCTGGAACCAGGTCTGATTCAGACGGTCTTTCAGTTTGTTCAGTATCGGATAGCGCAGATTGGCGCTTAATGTACCGAACGGTGCGCTACCGCCGGAAGGCGCGTTATACACCGGCGTATCTTTCCAGGTAATCAGGTTCTGGTTGCTCAGGGGTTTATTGAGATCCCCGAGGCTGTCCTCAACGCGCTGTTTCCCCTGAACCGGCTCAAGGTGCCCCTTGTCGATAAACCCCGTACCAAAACCGAAGCGAAATTCGTAGTAGTCCGCCGCCGCGGGCACAACGGCCAGGATCTGTCCGGCGCGCACGTTACCCACGTTGATGACGCTGTTCCCCACCTGCGCCCAGATCGCCGCGTCTTCGGTGGTTTGCATATACTGGGCAGGCAGCGTTTGCTGGCTGAGTAAACTGGCTGAGCTGACGCCGGAAATGAGCGTCAATAGCAAGAAAAGAATACGCGGTAGCATGGTGTCTTAATCGGTGCGGGAAACTGCCGCTATTGTAACAAATGAGACATCAATACCAACGTTTAATTCTTATACAGGTCATGGAGCAGGACGAAGGGTGGATTTTTTTGCTGCTGATGCCACAAGCTGCTGACGCCCGGAACGCCCTGCGCCACGATGGCATGGCGAAACTCAGCGCTGCTTAATAATTCACGCTGTGGATACATTAACGCCAGCAGGGCGAAGTTGATCCCCGAGATGACTTCACAGCACGCATGCTTATGGCTCAGCAACGCGGCTGTGCGGTAAGGCGCCGCGCCCGATTTATCGGTCAAAAAAATCACGCCATCACCGGTGTCCGTTTCATGCAGGGCATCGCACATCATGCGGCTGAGCATGTTGGTGCTCAGCCCGCGCCAGTAGTTTACCGCCCGGCACTGCGCCAGCGGGCCAAATTTGGCTTCAAGCTTATCCAGCATTTCCTGCGCCTGTTCATCGTGGCAGGTGATAACCCATCCCAGCATAACTCTCTCCTTAGCAGGCAAGTAGTTTAGCGGAGTGAAGGTTAGCTTTCGGTGATAACTGTCAAAGAAAGTGCCCGGCAAACAGAACGTCGCCGGGCAGAAGATTAGCTGCGCAGACCGCGTCCGCGCTGGATCAGATACCAGCACAGCAGGTAGAAGGCGATGATGAATACCACAAGCACCGCCACCGTGGTAAACAGCGGCACGTCAGTGATGCCGAGGAAACCAAAGCGGAAGCCGCTGATCATGTAGACAATCGGGTTCAGGTGCGACAGCGCCTGCCAGAACGGTGGCAGCAGCGTCAGGGAGTAGAACACCCCGCCGAGATAGGTCAGCGGCGTCAGCACGAAGGTCGGGATCAGGCTGATATCGTCAAACGTTTTGGCGAACACGGCATTCAGCAGACCGGCCAGTGAGAACAGGATCGCCGTCAGGAGCAGCGTCAGCGCGACAAAGAGCCACGAGTGGACCTGGAACGGCACGAAGAACAACGAAATCGCCGTGACCAGGATCCCCACGCACAGCCCGCGCGCCACGCCGCCGCCGACATAGCCCGCGATAATGACGTGCGTCGGCACCGGGGCCACCAGCAGCTCTTCAATATTGCGCTGAAACTTGGCGCTGAAGAATGACGACGCCACGTTGGCATAAGCGTTGGTGATCACCGCCATCATAATCAGGCCCGGCACGATAAACTGCATATAGGTAAAACCGTGCATCTCACCAATCCGGGAACCAATCAGGTTACCGAAGATGATGAAGTAGAGCGTCATCGTGATGACCGGCGGCACCAGGGTTTGCACCCAGATACGCATAAAGCGGTTAATCTCTTTCGCCCATATACTTTTCAGCGCGACCCAGTAAAGATGCGTCATGCCTTGTCTCCTTGTTTGTCATGTACCAGAGAGACAAACAGCTCTTCCAGTCGGTTCGCTTTGTTACGCATACTTAAAACCTGAATCCCCTGCGCGCTCAGCTGCGAGAACACGCTGTTAATCCCCTGCTCGCGCAGCACTTCCACTTCCAGCGTCGAGGTATCCACCAGACGATAGTTGTAACCTTCAAGTTTTGGCAGCGCGCTTTTAGCCGCCAGATCGAGAATGAAGGTTTCGGATTTCAGCTTGGAGAGCAGATTCTTCATCGAGGTGTTCTCCACCAACTCACCGTGCTGAATGATGCCGATGTTGCGGCACAGCATTTCAGCCTCTTCCAGGTAGTGGGTGGTCAGAATAATAGTGGTGCCTTTATCGTTGAGATCTTTCAGGAAGCCCCACATGGAACGGCGAAGTTCGATATCCACGCCCGCCGTCGGTTCATCGAGGATCAGCAGTTTTGGCTCGTGCATCAGCGCACGGGCAATCATCAGGCGGCGCTTCATCCCACCGGACAACATGCGCGCACGTTCGTTACGCTTTTCCCACAGGTCGAGCTGCTTGAGGTATTTTTCGCTACGCTCCAGGGCCTCTTTGCGCTCAACGCCGTAATACCCCGCCTGGTTAACAACAATCTGCTGCACCGTCTCGAACGGGTTAAAATTGAACTCCTGCGGTACCAGCCCCAGCTGGCGCTTGGCGTTCACCACATCTTTTTGCAGGTCGTACCCAAAGACGCTCACCCGGCCGGACGTTTTATTGACCAGCGAGCTGATAATCCCAATGGTGGTCGATTTCCCCGCCCCGTTCGGCCCCAGAAGCGCGTAAAAATCGCCGGCCTCTACTTTCAGATCTATTCCGCGTAGCGCCTGAACGCCACCCGAATAGGTTTTTTTAAGCTGCTCAAGCTCCAGTGCAATTGCCATGAAATTAACTTACCTTCAGTTCTTACACACGTTGTGTGGTTTCATAAAAAGTCGGGTTACCCTATAGTAGCGCAACGCAATAACTCGGTTACAGGTCGCTAACCTCCATGAACAACATAGATACACTCATCAGCAACAATGCACTATGGTCAAAAATGCTGGTGGAGGAAGACCCCGGATTTTTTGGAAAACTCGCGCAGGCTCAGAACCCACGCTTTCTCTGGATTGGATGTTCCGACAGCCGCGTACCGGCGGAGCGGCTGACCGGCCTTGAACCCGGCGAACTGTTTGTTCACCGCAATGTCGCCAATCTCGTGATTCACACCGATCTCAACTGTCTTTCTGTTGTTCAGTATGCCGTGGACGTTCTGCAAGTCGAGCACATCATCATTTGCGGCCATTATGGCTGCGGCGGCGTGCAGGCGGCGGTTGAAAACACGGAACTGGGGCTCATCGATAACTGGCTACTGCACATCCGCGATATATGGTTCAAACATAGCTCACTGCTGGGTGAAATGCCGCAGGAGCGTCGACTTGATACCCTTTGCGAGCTGAACGTGATGGAGCAGGTGTATAACCTGGGCCACTCAACAATCATGCAATCAGCGTGGAAACGCGGGCAGAAGGTTTCTGTCCACGGCTGGGCGTACGGTATTCACGATGGTCTGCTGCGCAATCTGGAAGTGACCGCCACCAACCGCGAAACGCTGGAGCAGCGTTACCGTTCGGGCATTGCCAACCTCAAGCTTAAGCATGTGAACCATAAATAAGTGCATGTTAAAAAGCCGGGTGGCGGCTGCGCCTTACCCGGCCTACATGTGCCCATTCGTAGGCCCGGTAAGCGTAGCGCCACCGGGCAACAAACCGCAACTACTCGTCCAGCAATACCACTTTCCCGACATACGGCAGATGACGATAACGCTGCGCGTAGTCAATGCCGTAACCGACGACGAATTCGTCCGGAATCGAGAAGCCCACGAACTCTACCGGCACCTGCACTTCACGACGGTCAGGTTTATCCAGCAGTGTACAAATCGCCAGAGATTTTGGCTCACGCAGGCTCAGGATCTCGCGCACTTTTGACAGCGTGTTGCCGGAGTCAATAATGTCTTCAACGATCAACACATCTTTGCCACGAATATCTTCATCCAGATCTTTCAGGATTTTCACATCACGGGTGGTGGACATGCCGCTGCCGTAGCTGGAGGCGGTCATAAAATCGACCTCATGGGGCACATGCACTTCACGGCACAGGTCTGCCATGAACATGAAAGAGCCGCGCAACAGACCGACCAGCACCATTTCGCTGCCGCTGTCCTTGTAATGTTCGGTGATTTGACGACCCAGTTCGGCGATACGCGCTTTGATCTCGGCTTCCGGGATCATCACTTCAACAGTATGTTTCATATTACTAACCAAATGATTTTAATGAAAATCTCTCAATACGGATGAGTTAATATCCAGCACTGATACGCAAGCCAGCCATTATATCAGCAAATGGATAACCCTGGCGTATGAGTTATAAAAAGCAAATATTGTGATTCCGATCACACTTGTTAATACCTATAATTAGTTGCTAGCAAATTATTAACAAAAACTGACGAGTACACTTTCTATGGCTGAAACAAACTCTAAACAGCCGCGTCTACTGGTGACATTAACAGCCGCATTCGCAGCCTTCTGCGCGCTGTATCTGTTAATCGGTGGCGTCTGGCTGGTCGCTTTAGGCGGCTCCTGGTACTACCCGATTGCGGGTCTGGTTATGGTTGCCGTAACCGTCCTGCTGTTGCGTAGAAAACAATCTGCACTGTGGCTGTATGCCGCCCTCCTTCTTGCCACCATGATCTGGGGCGTCTGGGAAGTCGGGTTCGACTTCTGGGCACTGACGCCGCGCAGCGACATCCTGGTCTTCTTTGGCATCTGGCTGATCCTGCCGTTCGTGTGGCGTCGCCTGATTGTGCCTTCCAGCGGTGCGGTTGCGGGCCTGGTTGTTGCCCTGCTGATTACCGGCGGCATCCTGACCTGGGCAGGTTTTAACGACCCACAGGAGATCAACGGTACGCTGAACGCGGAATCCACGCCTGCTGCGGCTATCTCTCAGGTGGCGGACGGCGACTGGCCTGCGTATGGTCGTAACCAGGAAGGTCAACGCTACTCTCCGCTGAAGCAGATCAACGCGGATAACGTTAAGAACCTGAAAGAAGCCTGGGTATTCCGTACCGGCGATGTGAAGATGCCGAACGATCCGGGCGAGCTGACCAACGAAGTGACGCCAATTAAGGTTGGCAACATGCTCTACCTGTGTACAGCGCACCAGCGTCTGTTCGCGCTCGACGCGGCCACCGGTAAAGAGAAATGGCACTTCGATCCACAGCTGAACTCCAACCCGTCCTTCCAGCACGTTACCTGCCGTGGCGTCTCTTACCACGAAGCGCGCGCCGAGAATGCGAGCCCGGAAGTCATTGCCGACTGTCCTCGCCGCATTATGCTGCCGGTGAACGATGGCCGTCTGTTCGCCATCAATGCCGAAACGGGCAAGCTGTGCGAAACCTTTGCCAACAAAGGTATCCTGAACCTGCAGACCAACATGCCGGACACCACGCCGGGTCTGTATGAGCCCACCTCACCGCCAATCATTACCGATAAGACCATCGTGATTGCCGGTTCGGTAACGGACAACTTCTCCACGCGTGAAACCTCCGGCGTCATCCGTGGTTTCGACGTGAACACCGGTAAACTGCTGTGGGCCTTCGACCCGGGCGCGAAAGATCCAAACGCGATCCCGTCGGACGAGCACACCTTTACCTTTAACTCGCCAAACTCCTGGGCACCAGCGGCGTATGACGCGAAGCTGGACCTGGTCTACCTGCCAATGGGTGTAACCACGCCAGATATCTGGGGCGGTAACCGCACGCCGGAGCAGGAGCGTTATGCGAGCGCTATCGTGGCGCTGAACGCGACCACCGGCAAGCTGGCGTGGAGCTACCAGACCGTTCACCACGATCTGTGGGATATGGATATGCCGTCCCAGCCGACGCTGGCGGACATTACCGTTGAAGGCAAAACCGTTCCGGTGATTTACGCTCCGGCAAAAACCGGCAACATCTTCGTCCTGGATCGCAGTAACGGTAAGCTGGTTGTGCCTGCCCCGGAAAAACCGGTTCCGCAGGGCGCAGCGAAAGGCGATTACGTCAGCAAAACCCAGCCGTTCTCTGACCTGAGCTTCCGTCCGAAGAAAGACCTTAGCGGGGCAGACATGTGGGGTGCCACCATGTTTGACCAGCTTGTGTGCCGCGTGATGTTCCACCAGCTGCGCTATGAGGGCATCTTCACGCCGCCGTCTGAGAAGGGCACGCTGGTCTTCCCGGGTAACCTGGGGATGTTCGAGTGGGGCGGTATCTCCGTTGACCCGAACCGTCAGGTGGCGATTGCCAACCCAATGGCGCTGCCGTTCGTTTCCCGCCTGATCCCACGCGGTCCGGGCAACCCAATGGAGCAGCCGAAAGACGCGAAAGGCAGCGGTACCGAAGCCGGCATTCAGCCACAGTATGGCGTACCGTTTGGCGTAACGCTGAACCCGTTCCTGTCTCCGTTTGGTCTGCCGTGTAAACAGCCTGCCTGGGGTTATATCTCCGGTCTGGATCTGAAAACCAACCAGATCGTGTGGAAAAAACGTATTGGTACGCCACAGGACAGCATGCCGTTCCCGATGCCGGTTCCGGTGCCGTTCAATATGGGTATGCCGATGCTGGGTGGCCCAATTTCCACAGCCGGTAACGTGCTGTTCATCGCGGCAACCGCAGATAACTACCTGCGCGCGTACAACATGACCAACGGTGAAAAACTGTGGCAAGGCCGTCTGCCAGCCGGTGGACAGGCCACGCCGATGACCTATGAAGTGAATGGCAAGCAGTACGTTGTCATCTCTGCCGGGGGTCACGGTTCGTTTGGCACGAAGATGGGCGACTATATTGTCGCGTATGCGCTGCCTGACGAAAACAAGTAACTGAAAAGCCCGGTGGCGCTACGCTTACCGGGCCTACGGGTGCCCTATGTAGGCCGGGTAAGGCGAAGTCGCCACCCGGCTTTTTTTATACGGTAAAGCCGAGCATCATCCCCGTATCCTCATGCTCCAGCAGGTGGCAGTGCGCCATATAGGCAAACTCCTTCGGCGCATCGTGGTCAAACTTCACCATCACCTCGCTGACGCTGCCTTCCACTCTCACCGTATCTTTCCAGCCTGCGCGATGCACATCCGGCGCTTTGCCGTTTTCTGAGAGAATGCGGAACTGGGTGCCGTGAATATGGAACGGGTGCAGCATCATGTCCCCTTCGCCTGAAATTACCCAGCGCTCAAACTGACCCTTTGTCGCAGCAAACATCGGCGTGTTCATGTCGAACGCTTTGCCGTTGATCATATTGGCGTTGTGGAAATCAAAGCCATGGTCGCCGTGATTCATGTTCCCCATGCCGCCCATTTTGCCGTGGTCCATATTCATATGGCCCATCATCTGCCCGTGGTGCATCCCCGCCATCGCCTTATCGCCATATTTCGCCATCAGCGCCTGCATGCCCATCATATCGAGCATCGGGTTCATGGAGAGCTGCAGCTTGCGCTGCGTAAGCCCGCCAAGCGACGGGAGTGCTGACAGCGCGGTTAACGTATCAGGCAGCGTGCCGGAAGCGGACACCAGTAATGGCTGAATACGCAGCACCGGATGCGGCTTATCAAATGGCGCGACCGCCATCCCCATCTGGCTAACCGGCAGGGTTACGAGGTCAAACGGCTTGCCGTCGCTGATATCCACCAGCACCTCAAAACGCTCGCCCATCAGCATCGGCAGCTCGCTCACTTTCACCGGTTCCGGCAGCAGGCCGCCGTCGCTCGCCACCACGTACAGCGGGCGTTTATCGCTGGTGGCGAAATTGAGCGAGCGAGCGTTACAGCCGTTGAGCAGGCGCAGGCGCAGCCAGCCTTTCGGCGCGGCATGCTGGGGATAAATGGCGCCGTTGGTCAGCAGCGTGTCGCCAAACCAGCCTACCGCAGCACTCATCACGTCCAGTTGATAGTCAATTTGCCCGTCAGCGTTGAATTTCTTGTCCTGCACAATCACCGGCACATCGTCGATGCCCCACTGTTTCGGCAGGCGCAGCAGGCGGCTTTCGTCGTCTTCAATCAGCACCAGCCCCGCCAGCCCCATCGCCACCTGATGGCCCGTTTTGCCATGCTGATGCGGATGGAACCAGCAGGTCGCCGCGCGCTGCTCGGGCGTAAAGGTGATGCTGCGCGTGCCGCCTGCTTTGATGACGCCCTGCGGCCCGCCGTCCACCTCGCCCGGCACTTCCAGCCCGTGCCAGTGCAGCGTCGTCTCTTCGGCGAGCGTGTTGTGGATATCCACCGTCACCGCTTTCCCTTTACGTAGCTGAAGCGCCGGACCGAGCAAATTGCCGTTATAGCCCCACGTCGTGGCGTTATGCTCGCCGAACGTCGTTTTACCGGCCTGAACCACAAGCTGGATACGGCTTCGCGCGTCAGCGGTCACTAAGTCTGGGATGGGTAAGGCAGGCCTGTCAGCCGCGAAAACCGCGCGACTCCAGAGTGGTAATGCGCTGGCAGCCCCCAGCACAGCGGAATATTTTAAAAAATCACGACGTTGCATGTTCATTTCCTTATTTCCAGCAGGCGATCTTTTGAGCATAAACCCTCCCCTTACCGGAAGGTCAAGTCAAGCGGCAATAATAAAGATCGTCGCACCGGCATCAAGTATGCTAACGTTAATTTTCCGTGAAGAAGTGGTAGAAGCAATGAAGACGTTTTTCAGGACAATTTTGTTCGGAAGCCTGATGGCAATGTGTGCGAACAGCTATGCGCTAAGTGAAAATGAAGCGGAAGATATGGCCGATTTAACGGCGGTTTTTGTATTCCTGAAAAATGATTGTGGCTACCAGAATTTACCCAACGGGCAAATTCGCCGCGCGCTGGTCTTTTTTGCCCAGCAAAACCAGTGGGATCTCAGCAACTACGACAGCTTCGACATGAAGGCGCTCGGCGAAGACAGCTACCGTGACCTAAGCGGTATTGGTATTCCCACTGCCAAAAAATGCAAAGCGCTGGCTCGTGATTCACTCAGCCTGCTCGCCTACGTGAAATAACCTTCCCGACGCCCCCTGTTGAACCTCTGGCCGTGCAACCACGGTTAGAGTTAGCTATCATGTTTCGCTCATTTTTTATGAGCGTAATGGATGTTTACACAGGAGGAGTTCGCTATGGCCGACCACACGTTGTGGCATGAAACACTGCATGACCAGTTTGGTCAGTACTTTGCCGTTGATAACGTGCTCTATCATGAGAAAACCGATCACCAGGATCTGATCATCTTCGAGAATGCCGCCTTTGGCCGCGTCATGGCGCTGGACGGCGTCGTGCAAACGACCGAGCGAGATGAGTTTATCTATCATGAGATGATGACCCACGTCCCGCTGCTGGCGCACGGTCACGCGAAGCATGTCCTGATTATCGGCGGTGGCGACGGCGCAATGCTGCGTGAAGTTTCCCGCCACCGTGCCATTGAAACCATCACCATGGTGGAAATCGATGCGGGCGTCGTCTCTTTCTGCCGCCAGTACCTGCCCAACCACAATGCCGGTAGCTATGACGATCCGCGCTTTAGCCTGGTGATTGACGACGGCGTTAACTTTGTTAACCAGACCTCGCAGACCTTTGACGTTATTATCTCCGACTGCACCGACCCTATCGGCCCTGGCGCGTCGCTGTTTACCTCCTCTTTCTACGAAGGCTGCAAGCGCTGCCTGAACCCGGGCGGGATCTTCGTCGCACAAAATGGCGTCTGCTTCCTGCAGCAGGATGAAGCGCTCGACAGCCATCGTAAGCTAAGCACCTATTTCGATGATGTCAGCTTCTATCAGGCGGCCATTCCGACGTACTACGGCGGGATCATGACCTTTGCCTGGGCGACGGATAACGACGTATTACGCCATCTCTCCACCGAAATTATTCAGGCCCGCTTCCATCAGGCCGGTCTTCAGTGCCGATACTACAATCCGGCAATTCACACCGCAGCGTTTGCTCTGCCGCAGTACCTGCAAGACGCATTATCCACTAAGGGGGTGAGCTAATTGAAAAAGCTTAAACTGCATGGCTTTAACAACCTGACGAAAAGCCTGAGTTTTTGTATTTACGATATCTGCTATGCCAAAACAGCGGAAGAACGCGATGGTTACATCGCCTATATCGACGAACTCTACAACGCCAACCGTCTGACCGAGATCCTGTCAGAAACCTGTTCCATTATCGGCGCAAACATCCTGAATATCGCCCGACAGGATTATGAACCTCAGGGCGCCAGCGTGACCATACTGGTCAGCGAAGAGCCGGTCGATCCTAAGCTTATCGACAAAACGGAACATCCGGGCCCGCTGCCGGAAGTGGTTGTAGCCCACCTTGATAAAAGCCATATCTGCGTACATACCTACCCGGAGAGTCACCCGGAAGGTGGGCTGTGTACGTTCCGCGCCGATATCGAAGTGTCGACCTGCGGCGTGATTTCCCCGCTGAACGCGCTGAACTATTTAATTCACCAGCTGGAATCGGACATCGTCACCATTGATTATCGCGTGCGTGGTTTTACCCGTGATATCAACGGTATGAAGCACTTTATCGACCACGAGATCAACTCCATCCAGAACTTTATGTCCGACGACATGAAATCGCTGTACGACATGATGGACGTGAACGTGTACCAGGAAAACATCTTCCATACCAAAATGTTACTGAAGGAATTCGACCTTAAGCACTATATGTTCCACACGAAGCCGGAAGATTTGAGCGAAGAAGAGCGTAAGGCGATTACTGACCTGCTCTGGAAAGAGATGCGCGAGATCTACTACGGCCGCAATATTCCGGCCGTGTAAAAGTAAACCGGAGCAGGGATGCTCCGGTTTGTTATTTCTGTTTCATGAAGTCGCGGTATGCGTTCACTACCTGAAGGAAGTCTTCCACGCCGCACATCGACAGGCTCTCTTCGTCGTAGTAGCTCATCCCCTCCTCCATCTCATCGCCTGAAAACTCGAGCTGGTTGGCACGCACCATCACCTCTTCACCGTCCATCCACAGCGTGTATTCATGCCCGGCGCGCTGCCAGGAGCGCTCGCTGCCTTTCACCGTATTTGCCGCCTGTTCAACCTCATCAAGAAGCGCGAGATTTTCCTTCACCTCTTCGTTAAACCAGTGTCCAACGGCTTCGTGGCCCATCGACATACGCACTTTCACCACTCCGGTGATGTCGCGCAGAAATTCGTAATCCATAGTATTTTCCTCTGCAAAGCCATTAGGGTAATTATCGCAGCAGCGAGGAAGAAAAAAAGCGTGAGAGGTGGGAGGAATGAAAATAAAAAGGTGAGAGCAAGACCCTGCGGCCTGATGCCCTCACCCCGTCCCTCTCCCACGGGAGAGGGTGCAAACACTAAAAACCGTCTCGTAGAGACGGTTTTGCTGTTTATACCGCCGTCTGGAAGATAACCCCGTCGGCCTTCTCGGTGTACTGAGAGAGCTGGTCGAAGTTCAGATAGCGATAGGTATCCACCGCGGTCTTATCCACCTGAGCCACAAAGGTCTGGTACTCTTCCGGCGTTGGCAGTTTGCCAATCAGCGCCGCAACCGCCGCCAGTTCCGCAGAGGCCAGGAAGACGTTCGCACCGGTACCTAAACGGTTCGGGAAGTTACGGGTAGAGGTGGAAACCACCGTCGCACCGTCGGCTACGCGCGCCTGGTTGCCCATACACAGGGAACATCCAGGGATTTCGATACGCGCACCGCTCTTACCAAACACGCTGTAGTAGCCCTCTTCGGTCAGCTGAGCCGCGTCCATACGGGTTGGCGGCGCCACCCACAGACGGGTTGGCAGCTGGCCTTTGTGGGTATCCAGAAGCTTACCGGCTGCACGGAAGTGACCGATGTTAGTCATGCAGGAACCGATAAACACTTCGTCGATCTTCTCGCCCTGAACCTCAGACAGCGGACGCGCGTCGTCCGGATCGTTCGGTGCACACAGGATTGGCTCTTTGATATCCGCCAGATCGATATCGATCACCGCCGCGTAGTCTGCGTCAGCATCGGCTTCCAGCAGCTGCGGGTCGGCCAGCCATTTTTCCATGCCCTGGATACGACGCTCCAGCGTACGACGGTCGCCGTAGCCTTCTGCAATCATCCACTTCAGCAGCACGATGTTAGAGTTCAGATACTCAATAATCGGCTCTTTGTTCAACTTGATGGTACAGCCCGCCGCAGAACGCTCGGCGGAGGCATCGGTCAGTTCGAACGCCTGCTCCACTTTCAGATCCGGCAGACCTTCAATTTCCAGGATGCGGCCAGAGAAGATGTTTTTCTTCCCTTTCTTCTCAACGGTCAGCAGGCCCTGTTTAATCGCATACAGCGGGATCGCGTGAACCAGGTCGCGCAGGGTGATACCCGGCTGCATTTTACCTTTGAAGCGCACCAGCACCGATTCCGGCATATCCAGCGGCATCACGCCGGTCGCAGCAGCAAACGCCACCAGACCGGAGCCCGCAGGGAAAGAGATACCGATTGGGAAACGGGTATGGGAGTCACCGCCGGTACCCACGGTATCCGGCAGCAGCATGCGGTTCAGCCAGGAGTGGATGACGCCGTCACCCGGACGCAGAGAAACGCCGCCGCGGTTCATGATGAAGTCTGGCAGCGTGTGGTGCGTGGTCACGTCAACCGGCTTCGGATAGGCCGCCGTGTGGCAGAAGGACTGCATTACCAGGTCAGAAGAGAAGCCCAGGCACGCCAGGTCTTTCAGTTCGTCACGGGTCATTGGGCCGGTGGTGTCCTGAGAGCCCACTGAGGTCATTTTCGGTTCGCAGTACGCGCCCGGACGAACGCCGGCGACGCCACATGCGCGGCCGACCATTTTCTGCGCCAGAGAGTAACCGCGGCTGCTTTCAGCCACATCTTTCGCCTGACGGAACACGTCAGAGTGCGGCAGACCGAGCGCTTCACGCGCTTTGGTGGTCAGGCCACGACCGATGATCAGCGGGATACGACCACCAGCGCGCACTTCGTCGATCAGCACGTCAGTTTTCAGCTCGAAGCTTGCCAGCAGTTCGTTGGTCTCGTGGTTGCGCACCTCGCCTTTGAACGGATAGACGTCAATCACGTCGCCCATGTTCAGGTTATTCACGTCAACTTCGATTGGCAGTGCGCCCGCATCTTCCATAGTGTTGAAGAAGATTGGTGCAATTTTGCCGCCCAGGACCAGACCGCCGCCGCGTTTGTTCGGCACATGCGGGATGTCGTCCCCCATGAACCACAGCACGGAGTTGGTGGCGGACTTACGGGAAGAACCGGTACCTACAACATCACCCACGTAGGCCAGCGGGAAACCTTTTTTCTGCAGGGCTTCGATCTGTTTGATCGGGCCTACAGCGCCTGGCTGATCCGGCTCAATACCTTCACGGGCGTTTTTCAGCATTGCCAGGGCGTGCAGAGGGATATCCGGGCGAGACCACGCGTCCGGTGCCGGAGAGAGGTCATCGGTGTTGGTTTCACCGGTCACTTTAAAGACGGTCACGGTGATTTTTTCAGCCAGAGCAGGACGGTTCAGGAACCATTCGGCATCAGCCCAGGACTGCATCACCTGCTTCGCATAGACGTTGCCCGCTTTGGCTTTTTCTTCTACGTCGTAGAAGTTATCGAACATCAGCAGCGTGGAAGAGAGCGCTTTAGCGGCAATCGGTGCCAGCTTGTCGTTATCCAGCGCGTCAATCAGCGGATGAATGTTGTAACCACCCTGCATGGTGCCGAGCAGTTCAATGGCTTTTTCAGGAGTAACCAGTGGGGAGGTGGCTTCGCCTTTGGCGATAGCAGCAAGGAATCCGGCTTTTACGTAGGCAGCTTCATCTACGCCAGGCGGTACGCGGTTGATCAGCAGATCTAACAGGAATTCTTCTTCGCCCTTGGGCGGGTTCTTCAGCAGCTCGACGAGCGCGGCCATTTGGGTTGCATCTAAAGGTTTGGGTACAATTCCCTCGGCGGCACGTTCTGCTACGTGCTTACGGTATTCTTCTAGCACGACGGTTCTCCTCGCTCTCATTGTCATATGCGGCGGGCGTTCTCTTCACGCTCCTGTGAGACAGCAGTTTGTAGGGTAAATGCCCGATACCGCGTCGGGCAGCATAGCAGGATTTCTGCACAGTGTTAATCCGTTTACAAAAAAGCAACATTAAAAAATTTGCTGAATCGTTAAGCATGGTGTAGCGACGATTTTGGGCATCGTTATACGGTTTCTTATGCACCGTGACGCATCAGTTTTTTTCCATCAGATATAATTGTGTAATAAATACTCACAATCTTTATCCGGACGTACCGGACGCTTCCCAATAAAAGTCAAAACAGTAAAAGACGGGTGAATAATACTCACGCCAACCGTAACGCCTCACGGCACAGCGCTTGTCTCGTTGGAGTCATTTTATGAAGTTGCCCTTTAAGCCACATCTGCTCGTCCTTCTGTGCAGTGCCGGGCTGTTTGCCGCCTCAGGCGTCATGTTTGTCAAAAGTCGTGTAACGGAACCCGCTGCGCCGGCCCCCGTCGCACAACAACCGGCCGCACCGGCGACGCCTGCCGCAGCCCAGCCAGCTCCTGTTGTCGCGCCAACCTACACTGCCGCGCAAATCGATCAATGGGTTGCTCCCATCGCGCTCTACCCGGATGCCCTGCTGTCGCAAATTTTAATGGCGTCGACCTATCCGGCCAACGTGATCCAGGCCGCGCAGTGGTCCAAAGACAACCCTAAAATGGAAGGGGACGCCGCGATTCAGGCCGTTGCCAGCCAGCCCTGGGATCCCAGCGTAAAATCGCTGGTCGCGTTTCCTCAGCTTATGTCCCTGATGGGTGAAAACCCGCCGTGGGTACAAAATCTGGGTGATGCGTTTCTCGCGCAGCCGAAGGACGTGATGGACTCCGTGCAACGCCTGCGCGCGCTGGCACAAAAGACCGGCGCTTTACAATCCACGCCTCAGCAGACGGTCACCACCGTGACAAAACCGGCGCCAGCGAAAACCAGCACCACTGAGACAATGACAACCACGACGTCCACGCCCGCCCCAACGGTAATCAAAATTGAATCTGCCGATCCGCAGGTTGTTTACGTCCCCACCTATAACCCCAATACGGTTTACGGGACCTGGCCAAACACCGCCTATCCGCCCACCTATCTCCCGCCTACACCCGGGGAGCAGTTTGGCAACAGCTTCGTAAACGGTTTAGGCTTCAGCCTGGGCGTCGCCACAACCTATGCCATCTTCAGCAACATCGACTGGGATGATGACGATGACTGGGATCATCACCATGACGACTGGGATAATCACGGCGGCTATAACCGCAACGGTGATAACAACATCAATATCAACGTTGAGAACTTCAATAAAATCAGTGGACAGCGTCTGACGGATGCCAACCGCACCTGGCAGCACAACCCGGCCTATCGGGAAGGTGTGCCCTATCCGACTAACCAGCTCAACACTCGCTTCCACTCTACCAACGCGGTGACAGGGCTCAGCTCAGCGCAGCAAAAACCGGTTAACCGCGATAGCCAGCGTCAGGCCGCTCTGAGCCAAATGGAGAAATCCACGGGCAAAACCTTCCCCCAAACGGCGCGCACCGGAACGAAAGATGTGCAGCGTCAGGCCTCAAGTGAACAACTGAAGCAGATTTCACAGCGCAATAACTACCGTGGCTACGACACCAAACCGCAGACGGCGAAGCGGAGCACCGCGCAGAGACAAGAGAAACGGGCTTCGCAGCTCCCGCAGCAACGCCCTCTCCAGCAGCGAAACAGCCAGCCGCGGGCCAATGCGCTGAGCGGTAACGACAGCCGCTCCGCGAACTGGCAGGCGCAGCAGCAGCGCGGCGCGCAAAGCAGACAGCTCGCTACTCGCCAGCAGCAGCCGCGTCAGGCGTCTGTTGGACGTGCTGAACGCCGTGAAATTCGACATCGCTAAGGGAACCGACATGAAAAGTAAACTACTCAGTGGAATGGTGTTGTTCATGCTTTCGGCCTCGGTGATGGCGCAGCAGTCCTTTAGCACCCCCGCTCAGGCAACCGATGCGCTAACCAAAGCCATCAGTGAGCATAATGAGAGCGCGATGACCAACCTGCTCGGAGAGAACTGGCGCGATTTTCTGCCCCCTGAAGGCGTTGATCCGGATGCTGTAGATCGCTTCCTTCGCGACTGGAACGTCCGTCACAACACGGTTGTCGAAGGGAATACGGCGCATCTGGTTGTCGGAGACAGCGGCTGGCAGCTTCCCATCCCAGTGGTCAAAACCTCTGCCGGCTGGCAGTTCGATATCAAAGAAGGGGCTGATGAGATCCTGACCCGTGAAATCGGGCGTAACGAGCTCGCCGCCATTGAAGCCTTACATGCTTATGTTGATGCACAGCAAAGCTATTTTGCGATGAACCAGAAATACGCGCAGAAGATTGTCAGCTCGAAAGGCAAAAAAGACGGTTTGTACTGGCCCGCCTCTCCCGGCGAAGCGCCCAGTCCGCTCGGACCGGCATTTAGCCCAAAAGAGCCGGGTACCGGTTATCACGGCTATCGTTTCCGCATCCTGCCGGATAATAACGGTTTCGCGATGGTTGCCTGGCCGGTCAGCTATGGTCAGACGGGCGTAATGAGCTTTGTGATTAACCAGGACGACAAGGTGTACCAGTCCGATCTCGGCAGCGATTCAGAGCAGAAAGCCCGGGCGCTAGCCGCCTATAGCCCTGATAAAACCTGGCAACCGGTGGCGCCCTAAACGCAGCGCATAAAAAAAGCGGCCATTGGCCGCTTTTTTTCATCTGAAGAAACTTATTTCTTCTTCGCTTTCGCGTTTGGCAGGTCGGTGATGCTGCCTTCAAACACTTCTGCCGCCAGACCCACGGACTCGTGCAGAGTCGGGTGAGCGTGGATGGTCAGCGCGATGTCTTCAGCGTCACAGCCCATTTCGATAGCCAGACCGATTTCACCCAGCAGCTCGCCGCCGTTGGTACCGACAATCGCACCACCGATCACGCGGTGGGTCTCTTTGTCGAAGATCAGTTTGGTCATACCGTCTGCGCAGTCGGACGCGATAGCACGGCCAGAAGCAGCCCACGGGAAGGTGGCGGTTTCGTAGCTGATGCCTTTCTCTTTCGCTTCTTTCTCAGTCAGACCCACCCATGCCACTTCTGGCTCGGTGTACGCGATAGATGGAATGACTTTCGGATCGAAGTAGTGCTTCATGCCGGCGATAACTTCAGCGGCAACGTGACCTTCGTGAACACCTTTGTGCGCCAGCATTGGCTGACCGACGATATCGCCGATAGCAAAGATGTGCGGCACGTTAGTGCGCAGCTGTTTGTCAACGCGGATAAAGCCACGGTCGTCCACTTCTACGCCAGCTTTGCCCGCGTCGAGGTTTTTACCGTTCGGTACACGGCCGATAGCCACCAGCACGGCGTCGTAACGCTGTGGTTCGGATGGGGCTTTTTTGCCTTCCATGGAAACGTAAATACCGTCTTCTTTCGCTTCAACGGCAGTCACTTTGGTTTCCAGCATCAGGTTGAATTTCTTGCTGATGCGTTTGGTGAAGACTTTAACGATGTCTTTGTCGGCAGCCGGGATAACCTGGTCGAACATTTCAACCACGTCAATCTCTGAACCCAGCGCATGGTACACGGTACCCATTTCCAGACCGATGATACCGCCGCCCATGACCAGCAGACGCTTAGGAACGGATTTCAGCTCCAGAGCATCAGTGGAATCCCACACGCGTGGATCTTCATGCGGAATGAATGGCAGTTCGATTGGGCGAGAGCCTGCCGCGATGATCGCATTGTCGAAGTTGATCACGGTTTTGCCGTTTTCGCCTTCAACTTCCAGGGTGTTCGCACCGGTGAATTTACCCAGACCGTTTACCACTTTCACTTTACGGCCTTTGGCCATACCCGCCAGACCGCCGGTCAGCTGAGTGATAACTTTCTCTTTCCAGGTACGAATTTTGTCGATATCGGTTTTCGGCTCGCCGAAGACGATACCGTGTTCAGCCAGCGCTTTGGCTTCTTCGATAACTTTCGCTACGTGCAGCAGCGCTTTAGAAGGGATACAGCCGACGTTCAGACAAACACCGCCGAGGGTGCTGTAACGTTCTACGATGACGGTTTCCAGACCTAAATCCGCGGCGCGGAATGCTGCGGAGTAACCTGCCGGGCCTGCCCCAAGTACTACGACCTGAGTTTTGATTTCTGTGCTCATCATGACCTCTTAATTTATACCCGTCGTCCACCGGGTCGTTCTATCCGCCCGCAGTTTACAAAATTGTTAACAATTTTGAAACAACAAACGGCTCACGAATTGTCGCTTTCGCCAATAACCTCACAAACACCATGAGATTATCAGAAAAAAGCCGGCCGACTGGCCGGCTTTTCGATTACATCACCAGGCGGCGAATGTCGCTCAGGGTGTTGTTGATGATGGTGATGAAGCGCGCACCATCAGCACCGTCGATCACGCGGTGGTCGAAGGACAGAGAGATTGGCATCATCAGACGCGGTACGAACTCTTTGCCATTCCATACCGGCTCCATCGCGGACTTGGACACACCGAGGATAGCCACTTCCGGCGCGTTCACGATCGGCGCGAAGTGGGTGGTACCCAGGCCGCCGATGCTGGAGATAGTGAAGCAGCCGCCCTGCATTTCGCCGGCAGTCAGCTTACCATCACGCGCTTTTTTGGAGATCACGGTCAGTTCACGGGACAGCTCAGTGATGCTCTTCTTGTTCACGTCTTTGAAGACCGGAACAACCAGACCATTTGGCGTATCAACCGCAACACCGATGTTGATGTATTTCTTCAGCGTCAGCTTCTGACCGTCTTCGGACAGAGAGCTGTTGAAGCGCGGCATCTGCTCAAGGGCAGCGGCAACGGCTTTCATGATGAAGACCACTGGGGTGAATTTCACGTCCAGTTTACGCTTCTCAGCTTCGGCGTTCTGCTGTTTACGGAACGCTTCCAGATCGGTGATATCGGTCTTATCGAAGTGCGTAACGTGCGGGATCATCACCCAGTTACGGCTCAGGTTCGCACCAGAGATTTTCTGGATACGGCCCAGTTCCACTTCTTCGATTTCGCCGAACTTGCTGAAGTCCACTTTCGGCCATGGCAGCATGCCCGGGATACCGCCACCGGCGGCTGCAGCTGGTGCAGCTTCGGCGCGTTTCACCGCGTCTTTCACGTAGGTCTGAACGTCTTCGCGCAGGATACGACCCTTACGGCCGGTTCCTTTCACTTTCGCCAGGTTCACACCGAATTCGCGCGCCAGGCGACGAATCAGCGGGGTCGCGTGGACGTAAGCGTCGTTTTCAGCGAACTCAGATTTTTCTGCTTTAGCAGCAGGGGCAGCGGCTGGTTTAGCAGCCTGAGCCGGTGCAGCAGCAGGTGCTGGAGCAGCCGCGGCAGCCGGAGCTGCGGCAGGCGCAGCGCCTTCCACTTCGAAGACCATGATCAGAGAGCCGGTAGAGACTTTGTCACCGGTGCTGATTTTGATCTCTTTAACGGTACCCGCGAACGGCGCAGGGACTTCCATAGAAGCCTTGTCGCCTTCAACGGTGATCAGTGACTGTTCAGCGGCAACTTTATCGCCCACTTTCACCATCACTTCGGTGACTTCAACTTCGTCACCGCCGATGTCCGGTACGTTGACGTCTTTCGCGCCGCCAGCAGCTGCTGGTGCAGCAGCCGGAGCAGCGGCCTGCGCAGGCGCTACAGCAGGTGCAGCACCCGCCACTTCGAAGACCATGATCAGCGACCCGGTAGACACTTTGTCACCGGTGTTGATCTTGATCTCTTTAACGGTACCGGCAAACGGAGCTGGCACTTCCATAGAGGCTTTGTCGCCTTCTACGGTGATCAGTGACTGCTCAGCCGCAACGGTGTCGCCCACTTTCACCAGGATTTCAGTGACTTCAACTTCGTCACCGCCGATGTCAGGCACGTTCACTTCTTTCGCGCTCGCGGCAGCTGCTGGAGCAGCGGCGGCCGGAGCGGCTTTCTTCTCTTCCTGCGCAGGTGCAGCAGCGGCTGCACCGTCGGCGGAATCGAAAATCATGATCAGTTTGCCAGTCTCGGTTTTATCGCCAACAGAGACTTTGATCTCTTTTACGATGCCAGCCTGAGGAGACGGGACTTCCATAGAGGCTTTGTCGCCTTCTACGGTGATCAGCGACTGTTCAGCTTCAACTTTGTCGCCAACTTTGACCAGGATCTCGGTGATTTCAACTTCATCAGCCCCGATGTCCGGTACATTGATTTCGATAGCCATTATTCTTTTACCTCTTACGCCAGACGCGGGTTAACTTTTTCTGCATCGATGTTGAATTTGGTGATTGCGTCCGCAACCACTTTCTTATCGATTTCGCCACGTTTAGCCAGTTCGCCCAGTGCTGCTACAACCACGTAAGAAGCATCAACTTCGAAGTGGTGACGCAGGTTTTCGCGGCTGTCAGAACGACCGAAGCCGTCAGTACCCAGAACGCGATAATCATCAGCTGGAACGTAAGTACGAACCTGCTCTGCGAACAGTTTCATATAGTCAGTAGACGCCACCGCTGGTGCATCGTTCATCACCTGAGCGATGTACGGAACGCGTGGGGTTTCCATTGGGTGCAGCATGTTCCAGCGCTCACAATCCTGGCCATCACGCGCCAGCTCAGTGAAGGAGGTCACAGAGTACACGTCGGAACCCACACCGTAGTCTTTCGCCAGGATCTGTGCTGCTTCACGTACGTGACGCAGGATAGAACCGGAGCCCAGCAGCTGAACTTTACCTTTGCTACCTTCGAGGGTTTCGAGTTTGTAGATACCTTTACGGATACCTTCCTCGGCACCTGCTGGCATTGCCGGCATGTGGTAGTTTTCGTTCAGGGTGGTGATGTAGTAGTAAATGTTCTCTTGCGCTTCACCGTACATGCGCTGCAGACCGTCATGCATGATGACTGCCACTTCGTACGCGTAAGACGGGTCGTAAGAGATACAGTTAGGGATAGTCAGAGACTGAATGTGGCTGTGGCCATCTTCGTGCTGCAGACCTTCACCGTTCAGGGTCGTACGACCGGACGTACCGCCTACCAGGAAGCCGCGAGCCTGCTGGTCGCCAGCCTGCCAGCACAGGTCACCGATACGCTGGAACCCGAACATGGAGTAGTAAATGTAGAACGGGATCATCGGCAGGTTGTTGGTGCTGTAAGAGGTCGCAGCAGCCAGCCAGGATGCGCCTGCGCCCAGCTCGTTGATACCTTCCTGCAGGATCTGACCTTTCTCGTCTTCTTTGTAGTATGCAACCTGCTCACGGTCCTGCGGGGTGTACTGCTGGCCGTTCGGGCTGTAGATACCGATCTGACGGAACAGACCTTCCATACCGAAAGTACGCGCTTCGTCGGCAATGATTGGAACCAGACGATCTTTGATCGACTTGTTCTTCAGCATCACGTTCAGGGCACGAACGAAAGCGATAGTGGTAGAGATCTCTTTATTCTGTTCTTCCAGCAGCTGAGAGAAGTCTTCCAGCGCTGGCAGTTCCAGCTTCTCGGTGAAGTTTGGCTGACGAGCTGGCAGGTAGCCTTTCAGCGCCTGACGACGTTCGTGCAGGTACTTGTGCTCTTCAGAACCTTCCGGGAAGGTGATGTAAGACAGGTTTTCTACCTGCTCATCGGTCACTGGAACGTTGAAACGGTCGCGGATATAACGCACGCCGTCCATGTTCATTTTCTTAACCTGGTGAGCGATGTTTTTACCTTCTGCGGTATCACCCATGCCGTAACCTTTGATGGTATGGGCCAGGATCACAGTCGCTTTACCTTTGGTTTCGCGCGCTTTTTTCAGTGCAGCGTAGACTTTCTTCGGATCGTGACCACCGCGGTTCAAGGCCCAGATCTGCTCATCAGTCCAGTCTGCAACCAGCGCTGCGGTTTCAGGGTATTTGCCGAAGAAGTGTTCGCGAACGTAGGCACCGTCTTTGGATTTGAAGGTCTGGTAGTCACCGTCAACGGTTTCGTTCATCAGTTGGATCAGTTTACCGCTGGTATCTTTACGCAGCAGCTCATCCCAACGACCGCCCCACATGACTTTGATCACGTTCCAGCCAGCACCTGCGAAGATGCCTTCCAGTTCGTTGATGATCTTGCCGTTACCGGTTACCGGACCATCCAGACGCTGCAGGTTACAGTTGATGATGAAGCACAGGTTGTCCAGCTTCTCACGAGTTGCGATGGTGATCGCACCTTTGGATTCTGGCTCATCCATTTCGCCGTCGCCCAGGAAGGCGTAAACGGTCTGCTCGGAGGTGTCTTTCAGACCACGGTGTTCCAGGTATTTCAGGAATTTAGCCTGGTAGATCGCACCGATTGGGCCCAGACCCATAGATACGGTCGGGAACTGCCAGAATTCAGGCATCAGTTTAGGGTGCGGGTAAGAAGACAGACCTTTACCGTGAACTTCCTGACGGAAGTTGTTCATCTGCTCTTCAGTCAGACGACCTTCCAGGAATGCACGTGCATAGATGCCCGGAGAGATGTGGCCCTGGAAGTACACCAGATCGCCGCCATCTTTCTCGTTCGCTGCACGGAAGAAGTGGTTGAAGCACACTTCGTAAACGGTCGCAGAAGACTGGAAGGACGCCATGTGGCCACCCAGTTCCAGGTCTTTCTTGGATGCGCGCAGAACGGTCATGATGGCGTTCCAGCGGATTGCAGAACGGATACGACGTTCCAGATCCAGATTGCCCGGGTATTCCGGTTCGTCTTCGACGGCAATCGTGTTTACGTAGTTGCTAGCCCCTGCACCTGAAGCAACCTTCACACCGCCTTTGCGGGCTTCAGAAAGCAGCTGATCAATCAGATACTGAGCGCGCTCAACACCTTCTTCACGGATGACCGATTCGATCGCCTGTAGCCAGTCGCGAGTTTCGATCGGATCCACGTCATTTTGGAGACGTTCTGACATGGGGGTATTCCTTATCTATCTAATACGTTGATTTGTCTGGAACCTGTCCCATTGTATTTTCGCCAGAAAACACAATAAGACAGGTTCTGCGTTTAGTTGCCGCGCTCTAAAAGTACCTGGCGCTTAATCCTTTCGTTGCTGTATGCGGCGTAATGAACGTTCGCGACGCGATTGTTCACGGCTGCGGTCCAGCAAGATTTCCTCAATGAAAGCCAGATGGCGGTGCGACGCTTCGCGCGCCTGCTCCGGTTCCCCGGCCATTATCGCCTCGAATACTCGGGTGCGATGGTTGCTTACCAGTGGGAGCATGTCCCGACGGGCATACAACAATTCAAAATTCTGACGAACGTTCTGGGCCAGCATGGGCTCCATGCAGCGTAGCAGATGGAGGAGCACCACGTTGTGGGCCGCTTCGGTGACGGCGATTTGATACTGGACGACGGCGCTGGACTCGGCGTCTAAATCGCCGGACTGCTGTGCCCGTTCAATGGCCTGATGCAGTTCGCGGATACGCACGCGATCTTCATCAGTGCTGCGAAGGGCGGCGTAATAGGCCGCAATACCTTCAAGCGCGTGACGGGTCTCAAGCAGGTCAAACTGGGATTCTGGGTGGTCAGAGAGAAGTTCTACCAGCGGATCGCTGAAGCTCTGCCACAGGCTGTTTTGCACAAAGGTTCCGCCGCCCTGGCGACGAAGCAGCAAGCCCTTTGCTTCGAGACGTTGAATCGCCTCACGCAGAGAGGGACGTGAAACGTCGAACTGTTTTGCCAGCTCGCGTTCTGGCGGAAGTTTCTCACCCGGGCGCAGAGTCCCTTCGAGGATTAAAAACTCCAGCTGCTGCTCAATCACATCAGATAGTTTTGGTTGGCGAATTTTGCTGTAGGCCATATTCCCTGTCTTACGCCTTTTTGCCCGGAGTCAATTGGTCTTACCAATTTCTATTTCGTATCGCTAAAGTAACAAAGTATTCACCTTCTGTCCATATTGGTTTTGATTGAAATCAGTAAACCCTGCACATTTTAACAACCTTACAGAAATAACGTTTCAGAAATGTAACTTTGCACAAATGAGTTGATTACTCCTTAAGAGGGAGTTTTAACCATAATGAAACGAGGGTTTTTGCAATCTGAAGCGATTCAACAGGGCAAATAATGAAAATTCGCCCACTTACGGAGCATTTCTATTCTATAGGTTGGGTTAGGAAGAATAAGCGGGACGATTTACAAATGCTTTCTTTTTATTCAAGTCGTCATCACCCCTTTATAAAGCAGGTGCATTCGCAGGCACTTACCACTATTCTTGCGCTTACGGAAGTCATCTCCGATTTTTTCGGTCTCGTTAACCGTAAAGAAATAAATACAGAATATGGATTTTCATAATTACACACGCACAGCGTGAACATAACAACCACACACGAGGTTTCAAATGGAAGCTCAACAGCACGGCGATCAGCTAAAGCGCGGGCTTAAAAACCGCCATATACAGCTCATCGCACTGGGCGGTGCGATCGGTACCGGCCTGTTTCTGGGCAGCGCATCCGTTATCCAGTCAGCCGGTCCCGGCATTATTTTGGGTTACGCGATAGCCGGTTTTATTGCCTTTCTGATTATGCGCCAGCTGGGTGAAATGGTCGTTGAAGAGCCAGTCGCAGGCTCCTTCAGCCACTTTGCCTATAAATACTGGGGCAGCTTTGCCGGTTTCGCCTCGGGCTGGAACTACTGGGTGCTGTACGTTCTGGTTGCCATGGCTGAGCTTACCGCCGTCGGGAAATACATTCAATTCTGGTATCCCGAGATCCCAACCTGGGCCTCTGCAGCGGCTTTCTTCGTGATTATCAACGCCATTAACCTGACCAACGTAAAAGTGTTCGGTGAAATGGAGTTCTGGTTTGCCATCATCAAGGTCATTGCGGTGGTGGCGATGATTATCTTTGGCGGCTGGCTGCTGTTCAGCGGCAACGGCGGCCCGCAGGCCACCGTGCGCAACCTCTGGGAACAGGGTGGCTTCCTGCCTCACGGCATGACCGGCCTGGTGATGATGATGGCCATTATCATGTTCTCCTTCGGCGGCCTCGAGTTGGTGGGCATCACCGCCGCGGAAGCCGACAACCCGGAGCAGAGCATTCCAAAAGCGACTAACCAGGTTATCTACCGCATTCTGATCTTCTATGTGGGCTCGCTGGCCGTGCTGCTCTCCCTGCTGCCGTGGACGCGCGTGACCGCTGACACCAGCCCGTTTGTGCTGATCTTCCACGAGCTGGGCGATACCTTTGTAGCAAACGCACTCAACGTGGTTGTTCTGACCGCAGCGCTCTCCGTTTACAACAGCTGCGTATACTGCAACAGCCGCATGCTGTTCGGCCTGGCCCAGCAGGGTAACGCGCCAAAAGCGCTGCTCAACGTCGATAAGCGCGGCGTGCCGGTAAACACGATTCTTGTTTCGGCGGTCGTGACCGCGCTGTGCGTGCTCATTAACTACCTGGCACCAGAATCGGCGTTTGGCCTGCTGATGGCGCTGGTGGTCTCTGCCCTGGTCATCAACTGGGCGATGATCAGCCTGGCGCACATGAAGTTCCGCCGCGCCAAGCAGCAGCAGGGCGTCACCACCCGCTTCCCTGCCCTGCTTTACCCGCTGGGCAACTGGGTGTGCCTGGTATTCATGGCGGCCGTGCTGGTGATCATGCTGATCACGCCGGGCATGGCGATTTCCGTCTACCTGATCCCGGTCTGGATTGCGATCCTTGGCGTGGGCTATCTGTTCAGCCAGAAAAGCCGTAATGCCATGAAGGCCCACTAAGCCTCTCTCCGCGGCGCCTGCTTTTGCGGGTGCCGCGCGCTGTTACCTCCCTCACACTTTCACGCCCATAGCGTATTTATCCATATCACCGCCCTGATACTGCAACGCATATATTCCTTTGCCAGCGAATAATTCTCTCCATACCGTAAACCGGAGAGCTGTCGATGGATAACAACACACTGTCAGTAAAAGAAAAGATCGGCTATGGGATGGGCGACGCGGGATGCAACATCATCTTCGGCGCCATCATGCTGTTTGTTAACTATTTTTATACGGATATTTTTGGCCTTGCGCCTGCGCTGGTCGGCGTGCTGCTGCTGTCCGTTCGCGTGATTGACGCCGTAACGGATCCGATCATGGGCGCGATTGCTGACCGTACCCGCAGTAAATATGGCCGTTTTCGTCCATGGCTGCTGTGGATCGCCTTCCCCTACGCGCTATTCAGCATCCTGATGTTCACCACGCCGGAATGGAGCTATAACAGCAAAGTTATCTATGCGTTTGTCACCTACTTCCTGCTCTCTTTGACCTATACGGCAATCAACATCCCTTACTGCTCGTTAGGAGGGGTGATCACCAACGATCCAAAAGAACGTGTGGCCTGCCAGTCGTATCGCTTCGTGCTGGTCGGTATCGCCACGCTGCTGCTCTCATTAACGCTGCTGCCGATGGCCGACTGGTTTGGCGGGGATAACAAAGCCAAAGGCTATCAGATGGCGATGACCGTGCTGGCGCTGATTGGAACCTGCATGTTCCTGTTCTGCTTCGCCACCGTGCGCGAGCGCGTGCGCCCGGCGGTACAGACCAACGACGAGTTGAAAAACGATCTGAAAGACGTGTGGAAGAACGACCAGTGGGTACGCATTCTGCTCCTGACCCTGTGCAACGTCTGCCCGGGCTTTATCCGCATGGCGGCCACCATGTATTACGTCACCTGGGTGATGGGCCAGAGCACCCACTTCGCCACGCTGTTTATCAGCCTGGGCGTGGTCGGCATGATGCTCGGCAGCGTGCTGGCAAAAGTGCTGACCGATCGCTGGTGTAAGCTGAAGGTCTTCTTCTGGACCAATATCGTGCTGGCGATTTTCTCAACCGCCTTCTATTTCTTCGACCCGAAAGCCACCGTCACCATCGTGGTGCTCTACTTCCTGCTGAACATCCTGCACCAAATCCCGTCTCCGCTGCACTGGTCGCTCATGGCCGACGTGGACGACTACGGCGAGTGGAAGACCGGGAAGCGCATTACCGGGATCAGCTTCTCCGGCAACATCTTCTTCCTCAAGCTGGGGCTGGCGATTGCCGGGGCGATGGTCGGCTTCCTGCTCTCCTGGTACGGTTATGACGCGGGCGCCAAAGCGCAAAGCGCGGACGCCATTAACGGGATCGTGCTGCTCTTTACCGTCATTCCCGGCATTGGATACTTAATTACCGCTGGCGTGGTACGTCTGCTGAAAGTGGACCGCGAAACCATGAAGCAGATCCAGTCCGATCTGGAAAAGCGCCGCAGCAACTATCGCGAGCTGAACGACTATCAGGAACTTAAAGCCGCTGAGACTAAATAAGGAAAGCCGTATGCATAACTGGCCTAACCCGTTTATAGAACAACGCGCCGACCCGTACATTCTGCGTCATGAAGGGCAATATTATTTTATCGCCTCTGTGCCGCAGTACGACAGGCTAGCGATCCGCCGCGCCGACACGCTGGAAGGGCTACGCGACGCTGAAGAGATCGTTGTCTGGCGTAAACCCGAGAGCGGCCCGATGAGTCAGCTAATCTGGGCGCCGGAACTGCACCACATCGACGGCAAGTGGTACATCTATTTTGCCGCGACGCACACCCAGGCGCTCGACGCGCTCGGGATGTTCCAGCACCGTATGTTCGCCATTGAATGCGCGGACGGCGATCCGCTCACTGGCGCCTGGGTGGGAAAAGGGCAGATCAAAACGCCTTCCGACACCTTCGCCCTGGACGCCACCACCTTTGTTCATCAGGGGAAACGCTGGTATCTGTGGGCGCAAAAAGCACCGGATATCACCGGCAACTCCAATCTTTATCTGTGCGAAATGGAGAATCCCTGGACGCTGAAAGGCGAGCCGGTGATGCTCAGCAAGCCGGAGTATGACTGGGAGTGTCGTGGGTTCTGGGTCAACGAAGGCCCGGCGGTGTTGGTTCACGGCGATAAGCTGTTTATCAGCTATTCCGCCAGCGCCACCGATGAGAACTACTGCATGGGGCTACTGTGGATAGACCTGAATGCCGATCCGCAAAACCCGGCAAACTGGCACAAATCCCCGCGTCCGGTGTTCGTTACCAGCTATGAGAACCGCCAGTTCGGCCCGGGACACAACAGCTTTACGCAAACGCCAGAAGGGGAAGATGTGCTGGTGTATCACGCGCGTAATTACACCGAAATTGAGGGCGACCCGCTGTACGATCCGAACCGCCATACCCGCCTGAAGCGCGTCCGCTGGAATGAAAACGGGATGCCTGATTTTGGCATCCCGCCTGCGGATACGCTTTAGTCTTTGCGGCGCGCTGGCCTAAACCAGCGTGCCGTAAATAGTCAGCAGTGCCACGATCACCACCACCACAAACGACGTTTTCTTCGCCATCGAGACAGCGGCTTTCGGTGTTACAATTTTGTCGGTATGCGGTTCACGCGCCAGCGAGAACTGCGCCAGACGCGTTAGCACCTGATACTGCGACGTATGGCGATCGGCAAGAGACGCGAACCAAGCGGGCAGCGCTTTTTCACCGTGACCAATTAACGCGTACACCACGCCCACCAGACGCACCGGAAGCCAGTCGAGCACGTGCAGGATGGCATCAATGCCTGACTGCAGGCGTTCATGCGGCGTCAGGTAACGAGCAAGCCAGGTCTGCCAGGCGCGCAGGAACGCATACCCCATCAGCAGTACCGGCCCCCACGGGCCGCCCACCACGAACCAGAACAGCGGCGCAAGATAGTAGCGGAAATTAATCCACAGCAGCGCGTTTTGCAGCTCGCGCAGAAATTCGCGCTCGTCACAGTCCGGCGGCACGCCGTGGATCATGGTCAGTTCGCTCGCCATGGCACCGCGCGCATGGGCATCGTCACGGGAGGCGGCTTTCAGGTAGGCGTGATAGTGCAAACGCACCTTGCCCGCACCAATGCACAGCACCCCGAGCAGGATCCACACCACCAGCAGCGGCACGTTGAAAAAGAGTCCGTACAGCGAGCGCAGGAGCAGGAACGTAATGACCATCACCCCTGCCATCATCAGCAGCGTGCGCAGCATAGAAAAGTGCTTAATCCGGCGGAATAACACCTCCAGCCGGTGATCCAGATGCCAGTGCTCACCGAGCTTGAACAGGCGTTCAGCGATGATAACCAGCAGCATGGTAAACAACGTCATGGTATCTCCTTATTCTGACGACGCGGCGAGCATGGCGCGAAACCGGGGCCAGTCAAAGGCCGGACCGGGATCGGTTTTTCTCTCCGGGGCTATATCACTGTGTCCCGTGATATTGTCGGCGATAGCCGGGTAGAGTCCAATAAGCGTGCGGGTTACAGCCGCTAGCTGTTGATACTGTGAATCGGTGTAGGGCGTCGTATCCGTGCCTTCCAGTTCAATCCCGATAGAAAAATCGTTGCACCGTTCGCGCCCGTGATACATCGACACGCCGGCATGCCAGGCGCGCTTATCAAAGGGAACATACTGAACCACTTCACCATCGCGACGAATCAGGCAGTGAGCCGATACGCGCAGATGTGCAATTTCAGCAAAAAAGGGATGAGCATCGGGATCAATCGTTCCCGTGAATAACGCATCGATCCACGGGCCGCCAAATTCACCCGGAGGGAGACTAATATTATGAACCACCAGCAGTGTGGGCTTTTCATCCTCCGGGCGGCAATCGTGGTGCGGCGAGGGCATGTGTCGCGCATCCAC
This sequence comes from Enterobacter sp. ECC-019, assembly GCF_043974075.1. Classification (NCBI taxonomy): domain Bacteria; kingdom Pseudomonadati; phylum Pseudomonadota; class Gammaproteobacteria; order Enterobacterales; family Enterobacteriaceae; genus Enterobacter; species Enterobacter sp. ECC-019. The sequence continues at coordinate 1,441,010 of NZ_CP143759.1, read as the reverse complement.
CAGCCATCCGTTTTCTAACAACATGCTGGAACTCCTTCTGTATGGTGCAATGACTCGGTTCAGAGTAGCATGTTTCAATATTATGATTCGTTACCAATTTGGAGTTTTATCATGCCGCCTCGCCGCTACAACCCCGACCACCGACGTGAAGCGCTTCTGGAACGTATTAATATGGATATTCCGGCAAGCGTCTCCCATGCTTTGAAAGAAGATCTGGGCGGTGACGTTAACGCTGATAAGGATATTACCGCACAATTATTGCCAAAAGAGACACGCTCCCACGCGGTCATTATCACCCGTGAAGATGGCGTCTTTTGCGGCAAGCGTTGGGTTGAAGAGGTCTTTACTCAGCTGGCAGGCGATGATGTGCAGGTGACCTGGCACGTTGAAGACGGCGATGCAGTCACGGCCAACCAGCCGCTGTTCGAACTGGATGGTCCTTCCCGCGTCTTGCTGACCGGCGAACGTACCGCGCTCAATTTTGTACAAACGCTCTCAGGCGTGGCCAGTGAAGTGCGTCGCTACGTTGACCTGCTGGCCGGTACCCGAACCCAGCTGCTGGATACCCGCAAAACGCTGCCGGGCCTGCGCACCGCGCTGAAGTATGCCGTACTCTGCGGCGGCGGCGCAAACCATCGGCTGGGCTTATCCGACGCCTTCCTGATTAAAGAGAACCACATTATTGCCTCTGGCTCCGTGCGTCAGGCGGTTGAGAAAGCCTTCTGGCTGCACCCGGATGTGCCTGTTGAGGTGGAAGTCGAAAGCCTGGAAGAGCTGGAGCAGGCGATTAAGGCCGGGGCCGATATCATCATGCTCGATAACTTCGAAACAGAGCAGATGCGCGAGGCGGTAAAACTGACAAATGGCCGGGCCCAGCTTGAAGTGTCCGGGAACGTCACTTTCGAAACGATCCGTGAATTCGCCGAAACCGGCGTGGATTACATCTCCGTCGGCGCGCTGACCAAACACGTTCGCGCTCTCGACCTCTCAATGCGCTTCAAATAACGCATTCTCCCCTCTCCACCCGGAGAGGGGAATTTCAGCCCCGCTCGCAGAACCACTGTTCTTCCCTGCAACACTGAATAAATTCTCTGAAGACCCCTTCCCGTTTCCTTTCTTGCCCCTCGTTTCTGCCCTTTCCCGCTGACAAAGTAGCGCCACTTTGCATAAGGAGCAGATATGGACAGACAACAAGGCTTCACACTTATTGAGCTGATGGTGGTCATTGGCATCATTGCGATTCTGAGCGCCATCGGCGTTCCCGCCTATCAGAACTACCTGCGTAAGGCGGCGCTGACCGATATGCTGCAAACCTTCGTTCCCTACCGCACGGCCATTGAGCTTTGCGCGCTGGATCATGGAGGCGTGGAGAGCTGCGATGCCGGCAGTAACGGTATCCCTTCCCCCACCACGACACGCTACGTTTCAGGAATGAGCGCGGCGAAAGGGATCGTGACCTTAACAGGACAGGAGAGTCTTAACGGGCTGACGGTAACCATGACGCCACGGTGGAGCGACGGCAACGGTATGACGGGCTGGACGCGCGACTGCAACATCAGTGCTGACAGCGCCCTGAAACAGGCCTGCGAAGACGTTTTCCGCTTCGACAATAACTGAGGAGCGGATAATGAATACCGATCAACTCGTGGCGCTTTGTCTTCGCCATCACGCACTGCTGCTTACCAGCGATAGCGACATGGTCAGCATTGCCGTCGTGGGCAACCCCGCGGCCGAACTCATGGAGGCGCTGCGTTTCGCAACTCAGAAACGGATTGATATTGAGTGCTGGAGCGCTGAGCGCATGGAAAAACATCGGCAGCTAACGTCACAATCGCATCTGCCCGTTGTTTCGCAAACACAGTCGACGGTGGATATTCTCAACCACACGCTGCAGCAGGCAATCGACCAGCGCGCCTCCGACATTCATATCGAACCGATGGAGCACGCATGCCAAATCCGTTTACGCATCGACGGGGTTCTTTGCCCCCAGCCTCCGCTTTCCGCCTCGCTGGCAAGCCTGTTCAGCGCACGTTTAAAAGTGCTGGGTAACCTGGATATTGCAGAACGTCGTTTGCCTCAGGACGGCCAGTTTACGATTGAGCTGGCAAACGCGCCGGTCTCGTTTCGAATCGCGACGCTTCCCTGCAGCGGTGGCGAGAAAATTGTGCTGCGTCTGCTGCATCAGGTTCAGCGGGCCCTTGAGCCAAACGCGCTTGGCATGAGTGCTGAACAGCTGGCCTGTTTTACTGAGGTCCTCCACCAGCCGCAGGGGCTAATTCTGGTCACCGGCCCTACCGGCAGCGGCAAAACCGTGACGCTGTATAGCGCGCTGCAGGCGCGTAACACCCCTGACGTCAACATCTGTAGCGTGGAGGATCCCATTGAGATCCCCCTTGCGGGATTAAACCAGACGCAGATTAATCCCCGGGCGGGCTTAACATTCCAGAGCGTGCTGCGGGCGCTACTGCGTCAGGATCCAGACATCATTATGGTCGGCGAAATCCGTGACGGCGAAACGGCAGACATTGCTATTAATGCCGCCCAGACCGGGCATCTGGTGCTGTCAACGCTGCACACCAACTCGACGACGGAAACCCTGGTTCGCCTGGAGCAGATGGGCGTCGCGCGCTGGATGATATCTTCCGCGCTGTCGATGGTGATTGCCCAGAGGCTGGTCCGGCGTCTGTGCCCACATTGTCGTCGGGAAGCCAGCGAACATGCTGAACTACCGCGCGCCGTATGGTCCAGACCGCTTCCACGCTGGCAACCCATCGGCTGCGATCGTTGCTATCACGGTTTTTATGGCCGCGTAGCCATTTTTGAAGTACTCGCGATCGACAATGCCCTGCGGCAGGCCATTGCCAGCGGGACGGGAACAGAAGTGATAGAGGCGAGCGCCCGGCAGGCGGGAATGATTTCTCTTTTCGAGCACGGTTGCATGGCCATCGAACAAGGCCTGACCACGCTCGAAGAGCTGGTGCGCGTCCTGGGCATGCCCGATGGCTGCTAATCAGCTCTGGCGCTGGCGAGCGCTCACCCAGGAAGGAGAACCCCGAAGCGGGACACTCTGGGCCACAGACCGCACTGCCGCCTTCACCAGGCTGATGCGTAGCGATCTCCATCCTCTGACGCTGACCCGATGCGCTCAGCGACACCGCTGGCGGCCACATCACTGCTACGAGATGTTTCGCCAGCTCGCAACGCTTCTGCAGGCCGGGCTGACATTGTCCCACAGCCTGCAGATGCTGGCAGAACAACATCCGTTAAAACCGTGGCAGGCGCTGCTGCAAAGCATTGCCGATGAGCTCAGTGAGGGGGCCCCCTTTTCTGAGTCGCTAAAAGAGTGGCCAGCCGTTTTTAGCCCACTGCATGTCTCGATGGTGAAAACCGGTGAGCTCACAGGAAAGCTGGAGGAGTGCTGTCGTCAGCTCGCGCAGCAGCAAAAAGCGCAGCAGCAGCTCAGTGCGAAAGTGAGAAAGGCGCTGCGCTACCCGGCGATCGTCCTGACGCTGGCCGTGCTCGTGGTGCTGGCGATGGTCACCCTGGTCTTGCCCGAGTTTGCCGCGATCTACAAAACGTTTAACACGCCGCTTCCGCTGCTGACGCAAATGGTCATGGGGATGGCCGCATTTATGCAGTCATATGCCCTTGTGTTGTTCGCCGCGTTATTAGCGCTCTTTGCCACCGCCTGGGCTCTGCGGCAGAACCCTCGCTGGCAGCGAATGCTGATGCACGCGCCCGTGTTGGGCGCACTGGCAAAAGGTCAAAAACTGGGGCACATCTTTACCGTGCTGTCACTCACGCAGCGGGCCGGCATCCCCTTTTTACAGGGCCTTGAAAGTGCGGAGGAGACCGTTGAAAGTCGTTACTGGCGGGGAATACTGCGCAGCGTTCGGGAGGACATTGAAAAAGGTCTCCCCGTCTGGTCATCCTTTCAGAAAGCGGCCATCTTTACCCCGCTGTGTATTCAGCTTTTACGAACCGGCGAAATGTCAGGTGCGCTGGACATCATGCTGGCAAACCTCGCCCGACACCACACGGAACAGACCTTTCAACGGGCAGATAATCTGGCGGCACTTCTCGAGCCGGTGCTTCTGATTGTGACAGGGGTCATCATCGGCACGCTGGTGGTGGCAATGTACTTGCCGATTTTCCATCTGGGGGATGCGATGAGTGCGGGCTAGTGCAGAACAGTGCTGGCGCATGGGCATGCGCCAGCCGAAGCCATTACAGGCTATTGAATACGCGGTTTTCCTGTTCCTGAACGCGAATAAACGTTGTACGTTTCGTCAGCTCTTTCAGGCGGGATGCCCCAACGTAGGTGCAGGCCGAGCGCAGGCCGCCGAGGATATCGCGCGCGGTGAATTCAACCGGGCCGCGCAGAGGCAGCTTAACGGTTTTACCTTCTGCCGCACGGTATTTTGCCACGCCACCGACGTGACGGGTCATCGCGGATTCAGAGCTCATGCCGTAGAACAGCATAAATTTCTCGCCGTTCTCTTCAACAACGGTACCACCACTCTCTTCGTGGCCTGCCAGCATACCGCCGAGCATCACGAAGTCCGCGCCGCCGCCGAAGGCTTTCGCAACATCGCCCGGCGTGGTACAACCGCCATCGCTGATGATCTGGCCGCCGAGACCGTGCGCCGCATCGGCACATTCAATGACTGCGGAGAGCTGCGGATAACCGACGCCGGTTTTGACGCGTGTCGTGCACACGGAGCCAGGGCCAATACCCACTTTCACGATATCTGCGCCGGAAAGGATCAGCTCTTCACACATTTCACCGGTCACCACGTTGCCCGCGATGATGGTTTTCGTCGGCCAGGCCTCGCGCGCCTTGCTGACGAACTGCACAAAGTGCTCGGAGTAACCGTTCGCCACGTCAATACAGACGAAGTTGAGCGCCGGGTTAGCGTTCAGGATCTGTTTGGTCTTCTCGAAATCCGCATCGGAGGTACCGGTGGAGACCATCACATGCTTCACCACGTCAGCAGACGCGGACGCAACAAACGCATTCCACTCTTCAGGGCTGTAATGTTTGTGAACGGCGGTGAGAATGTCGAACTGTGCCAGGGCGGTTGCCATCTCAAAGGTTCCCACAGTATCCATGTTGGCAGCGATGATCGGCACGCCAGACCAGGTCTGACCGGAATGCTTAAAGGTGAATTGACGTTCGAGTTCAACGTCTGAGCGACTTTTCAGTGTAGAGCGTTTAGGGCGGATAAGAACGTCTTTGAAACCTAACTTCAGATCTTCTTCGATACGCATGTGCAGATTCCTGGGGTTAGAGGCAAATATGTTAAAAGCACAACTCCAGTGACGTTATCATACGCACTAATACCTGCTCCGCAAGACTGCGAAATTCTCTTTTTTTACGCTACAATCCTATAAATTTACCTGGTAAAAAGCCGGTAAACGGGGCTAAACAGTTGCTGGCGCACGTAAGAGTTTTAATCAACTGATTTTAATAATGAATAATTCCCAGGATTTGATTTAATGGGGTATATCGTCGCATTAACCGGCGGCATCGGTAGTGGCAAAAGTACCGTTGCGGACGCGTTCTCTCGTTTGGGTATCACGATTATTGATGCCGATATCATTGCCCGCCAGGTGGTAGAGCCCAATACACCCGCGCTAAAGGCCATCGCAGAACATTTTGGTCAGGCCATCATCAATGCCGATGGCACACTGAATCGCCGTCAGCTTCGTGAATGCATTTTTTCCGATTCTGCGGAAAAAGTCTGGCTTAATGCCCTGCTCCACCCCATCATCCACCAGGAAACTCAGCGTCAGATAGCCGCAGCCCGCTCGCCCTATGTCTTGTGGGTGGTTCCGCTACTGGTTGAAAATCAGCTGCATATGAAAGCGGATCGGGTGCTGGTGATTGATGTCTCTCCCGAAACGCAAATTCAGCGAACTATGACGCGCGATCGCGTCTCGCGGGAGCATGCTGAACAAATTCTTGCCGCTCAGGCTACGCGCGCTCAGCGCCTTGCCGTGGCGGATGATGTTATTGATAATAACGGCGCACCAGATGCCATTGCATCGGATGTTGCCCGTCTGCACGCGCAGTATCTGACGTTCGCCGCGCAGGCCGTTGCACAGGAAAAACCATAATGTCGACACACATCCTTTTTGAGCATCCGCTCAACGAAAAAATGCGCACCTGGCTGCGCATCGAATTTCTTATTCAACAACTTTCACAACATCTGCCCGTTAACGATCATGCCACGGCGCTGCACTTCTTCCGCAACGTAGGCGATCTGCTGGATGTGATTGAACGCGGCGATGTCCGCACAGAATTACTCAAAGAGCTGGAGCGCCAGCAGCGTAAATTGCAGGCATGGACAGAAGTCCCCGGCGTAGACCAGAGCCGTATCGACGCGCTCCGCCAGCAGTTGAAAAGCAGTAGCGCCATCCTGATGGCCGCGCCGCGCGTCGGGCAGTTTTTGCGTGAAGACCGCCTGATTGGCCTGGTGCGCCAGCGTCTGAGCATCCCTGGCGGCTGCTGTAGCTTCGACCTGCCGACGCTGCACATGTGGCTACATATGCCACAGGCGCAGCGTGACGCGCAGGTGAACAGCTGGCTGGCAAGCCTGGAGCCAATGCACCAGACGCTGTCGCTGATCCTCGATCTGATCCGTAACTCTGCGCCGTTCCGCAAGCAAACCAGCCTGAATGGTTTCTTCCAGGATAACGGTGATGATGCCGATCTTCTGCGTCTCAATCTGTCTCTTGGCGAACAGCTTTACCCACAGATTTCCGGGCATAAGAGCCGCTTTGCGATTCGCTTTATGCCGCTGGACAGTGAAAATGGCACCGTGCCGGAACGTCTCGATTTTGAACTGGCCTGTTGTTAAGGAGTGCCGATGTCTGATGTCACCACCGTAAGCTGCCCAACCTGTGGCAAAACCGTTGTCTGGGGCGAAGTGAGTCCGTTCCGCCCATTCTGCTGCAAGCGCTGTCAGCTCATTGACCTGGGCGAATGGGCGGCGGAAGAGAAACGCATTCCAAGCGAAGGCGATCTCTCGGACAGCGATGACTGGAGTGAAACCCAGCAGTAATCTGTAAAGCCTGCTGGCGCTTCGCTCAGCAGGCTTACGGTTGTGCGACTAACCGCAGGATCACGGGCTCATTCGCTGGCGGGAATTTTTCAGCATCACTTGCCTGAAGCTCTACCCAGTTACCCGGCTGTCCCTCTTTTCCCCAGGGTTCACCTTCCCAGTTTTCCACCAGCCAGAACCACAGCGTGATGTGCCTGTCCGGAAACTGGTACTCAAGCTTATCAAACAGCGTTGCGCCAAGCGGGGTGATCCCCACCTCTTCCTGAAGCTCCCGAACCAGCGCCTCTTCCGGCGTTTCACCTGACTCGATTTTACCGCCCGGAAACTCCCACTTGTTCGCCATATGAGCGTCGGCAGCGCGCTGGGTGATGAAGATTTGGTTTTGCGGGTTGCGAATAATCCCGACGGCAATTTGCAGTATTTTCATATTGTCACTTCCATAAAAAAGGCGCAGAAATCTGCGCCTTTTTGTTTTTTTATGTACTTAGCTCAGACGGCCGTGGCACGCCTTGTACTTTTTACCGGAACCACACGGGCACGGATCGTTACGACCCACTTTACGATCGCCGGTCTGCGCGGCGATCGCCGCTGCGGCTTCGCTGTCGTCGGTCTGATGACTCAGCTGTTGCATTTGTGCCAGACGCTCGGCTTCTTCACGACGCTGCTGCTCCATCGCTTCCACTTCTTCAGGCATACGCACCTGAACCTTGCTCAGAGTGCTGATCACTTCGTACTTCAGTGACTCCAGCATAGACGCAAACATGGAGAAGGATTCACGCTTGTATTCCTGCTTCGGATCTTTCTGCGCATAGCCACGCAGGTGGATACCCTGACGCAGGTAGTCCATCGCCGCCAGGTGCTCTTTCCACAGGGAGTCCAGAGTCTGCAGCATCACGCCTTTTTCGAAGTGGCGCATCATTTCAGCGCCAACAACCTCTTCCTTACGCTTGTAGACGTCCAGCGCGGTTTCAAAGATACGTTCACGCAGGGTCTCTTCGTGCAGTTCAGGCTCTTTATCCAGCCACTCTTTGATTGGCAGATCGAGGTCAAAGTCATTTTTCAGACGTTCCTGCAGGCCTTCGATATCCCACATCTCTTCCAGAGACTGAGGTGGAATATGCGCGTCGATGGTGGCTTTGAACACATCTTCACGAATGCTGTTGATGGTTTCGCTCACGTCGGACACGTCCAGCAGTTCGTTACGCTGGGTGTAGATCGCACGACGCTGATCGTTAGCCACATCATCATATTCCAGCAGCTGCTTACGAATATCGAAGTTACGGCTTTCCACTTTACGCTGCGCGTTAGCAATCGCTTTGGTGACCCATGGATGCTCAATGGCTTCGCCAGGCTTCATACCCAGTTTACGCATCATGCCGGATACGCGGTCGGAGGCAAAAATACGCATCAGCGCATCTTCCATAGACAGGTAGAAGCGGGATGAACCGGCATCCCCCTGACGACCCGCACGGCCACGCAGCTGGTTATCGATACGACGGGATTCATGACGCTCTGTACCGATAATGTGCAGACCGCCGGAAGCCAGAACGGCGTCATGACGAACCTGCCAGTCGGCTTTGATCTGGGCAATCTGCTCTGGCGTTGGGTTTTCCAGCTCCGCCACTTCAGCCTGCCAGCTACCGCCCAGCATAATATCGGTACCACGACCCGCCATGTTGGTGGCGATGGTCACGGCAGCCGGATAACCCGCCTGCGCAACAATGTCTGCTTCTTTGGCGTGGAATTTGGCGTTAAGAACGTTGTGTTTGATACCCGCTTTAGTCAGCTCGTGTGAAACCACTTCGGATTTCTCGATGGAGATGGTCCCCACCAGAACCGGCTGGCCATTGGCAGTACGGTCGCGAATATCTTCGATGATCGCCTGAATTTTTTCCGCTTCGGTCATGTACACCAGGTCCGGCATATCCTTACGGATCATCGGACGGTTGGTTGGAACAACCACGGTATCCAGCTTGTAGATAGAGCTGAATTCAAACGCTTCGGTATCAGCAGTACCGGTCATCCCCGCCAGCTTCTCGTACAGACGGAAGTAGTTCTGGAAGGTGATAGACGCCAGCGTCTGGTTTTCATTCTGAATATCCACACCTTCTTTGGCTTCCACAGCCTGGTGCAGACCGTCAGACCAGCGACGTCCCTGCATGGTACGGCCGGTATGTTCATCGACGATGATCACTTCGCCGTCTTTTACGATGTAATCGACGTCGCGGGTAAACAGCGCGTGGGCGCGCAGCGCAGCGGTTACGTGGTGCATCAGCATGATATTGCTCGGGGAGTACAGGGACTCGCCCTCTTCCATAATGCCTTCAGCCACCAGCAGCTCTTCAATTTTCACCAGACCGCGTTCGGTCAGGTTCACCTGGCGCGCTTTTTCATCAACGGAGAAGTGGCCTTCACCCTGGAAGGTATCCGAGTCCTCTTTCTCCTGACGCAGCAGGTGTGGAATGATTTTGTCGACTTTACGGTACATCTCGGAGCTGTCTTCAGCCGGGCCGGAGATGATCAGCGGGGTACGCGCTTCATCGATCAGGATGGAGTCCACCTCATCCACCAGCGCATAGTGCAGTTTACGCTGTACGCGCTCTTCCGGGCTGAACGCCATGTTGTCACGCAGGTAGTCGAAACCGTATTCGTTGTTGGTGCCGTAGGTGATGTCCGCGTTATACGCTTCGCGCTTGGCTGGCGCAGGCAGGCCGGACATGTTGATGCCGACGGTCATACCGAGGAATTCGAACAATGGACGGTTGTTTTCGGCGTCACGCTGCGCCAGATAGTCGTTGACGGTAACCACGTGAACGCCTTTACCGGTCAGCGCGTTCAGGTAAGCCGGCAGCGTTGCGGTCAGGGTTTTACCTTCACCGGTACGCATTTCCGCGATGCAGCGCTCGTTAAGCACCATACCCCCCAGCAGCTGAACGTCGAAGTGACGCATGCCGAATACGCGCTTACTTGCTTCACGCACGACAGCAAACGCTTCCGGGATCAGGCTTTCTAAGGTTTCGCCTTTTTCCAGACGCGCGCGGAATTCCGCCGTTTTCGCTTTCAGCTCATCATCAGAGAGCTTCTCCATCGCCGGTTCCATACCGTTGATGACGGTAACAGCTTTACGCATACGGCGCAGGGTACGATCGTTACGACTACCAAAAACTTTAGTTAACAATTTGATTAGCATAATAAATTCTCAAACGCCCCAGTGTGGGCAGATAAATTAAGGTATTGAAAAAGTTAATTTAGCTGAGGCGTTGCGGCCCGGCGCGAATGCCGTGGGCCTGGCTAATCCAGGTTGAAACAGAGAATGAAACCGGTGAAACCAACGCACGTTGCGTCGTCTGGCGAACCATGACCGGCGGCTGGCTGTCCTGCGTGAGCAGCGCGTTGAGCGTGTCCAGCAGGGCAAGATGCTGTGCCTGCACCGGCAGCGTCTCTTCCGCAACAGGCATGGCCTGCGGTGCCATCGCGAAGGACAGATGGCGGATAACCGTGCGGATAGCGTGCTGGTGCCAGTAATCAACCGAGAAGTTTGGGCGGCGGTTGGCTTCAAGCCACGCGAGGTTAGTAAAGTTAACCCGCGTGTTGAGATCGTGTTTGGTGGTAGAGGTTTTTGCGGGCGTCGCCGCTTCGGCACTGTTGCAAAGCGCAGGCAAGCCGAAACTCGCCGCGACCATCCCTAATAAGAGATGCGGCCAGAAGTAACGTCTGCCAAATTGTCGCCAGCGCGTCAGTATTCCGCTCACCTGCTCCACCCAATAAGCCAGCCTTGCAGAGGCTGAGTTCAGTTATTCTTTTTAGCGCCCAGATAGTACCACTAATGCCAATATACATCAGCAGGAATGAGGTGCCGCCGCGGGGAAAAACGGTCAAGAATGCAGCTAACGCACACATTTTCTGCGTAAGACAAACGAGAGATAACGCTGGGGCAAACGAAGAAGGGTAAAAATAAAAACGACTGGTCTTCCTGGTCGGAGAGAGTACCAGGTTAACCAGTCGATTTTTTTTACGAAACGGCGTGAACCGTTACGCCAGAACCATGCTTGGTGCTTTGAAAGCCAGCGGCAGTTCAGCTTCGTCTTCGAAGGTCACATATTCCCAGGCTTCCTGTTTTGCCAGGACGGCCTGCAACAGTTTGTTGTTCAGCGCATGACCGGATTTGAACGCGGTAAATGCACCAATGATGTTGTGACCACACATGAACAGGTCGCCGATAGCATCCAGCATTTTGTGACGAACGAATTCATCTTCGAAACGCAGGCCGTCTTCGTTCAGTACGCGATAATCGTCAACAACGATGGCACAATCGAAGCTGCCGCCCAGGCACAGGCCGCGGGACTGCAGATATTCGATATCACGCATGAAGCCAAATGTACGGGCTCGGCTGATCTGGCGCATAAACGCATCGGCAGAGAAGTTCATCGCATAGCGTTGGGTGCTGGAATCAATCGCCGGATGGTTAAAGTCGATGGTAAAGTCCAACGAGAAACCATTGTACGGTTTGAATTCAGCCCACTTGTCGCCATCTTCGACGCGAACGGTCTCTTTGATGCGTACAAATTTCTTCGCGCAGTTCAGTTCTTCGATGCCGGCATCCAGCAACAGATAGACGAACGGTGCAGCACTGCCATCCATAATCGGGATTTCTGGCGCATCGACTTCAACAATAATGTTGTCGATACCCAGACCCGCCAGGGCGGCGTTCAGGTGCTCTACGGTAGAAATCCGCACGTCATGCTCGTTCACCAGACAAGTACAGAGCATAGTATCACGCACAGATTTGGCATCGGCCGGAAAATCTACCGGTGGATTCAAGTCGGTGCGACGATAGATGACCCCGGTATTGGCCGGCGCAGGGCGTAACGTCAGCGTGACTTTCTTGCCGGTATGTAAACCGACACCAGTCGCCTGAACGATACGTTTAAGTGTCCTTTGTTTGATCATCGTATAATCTCGCCAAATTAACTATCCAACCGAGAGTGTATATCACTAACGGTGGGCCAGTTTAGCACAAAGAGCGCAAATCCCCTAATTCCAGCCAATTCTTAGTCAGCTTGCTTACGCAGGAACGCCGGGATATCCAGATAATCTGGCTCTTTCGCCGTTTGCGGCGTTGGGTCGTTCACCACTTTTGCGGCCGGTTTCTGCTCCTGAGTCAGAGGAGACATACCGTGCTGCTGGTAACGATCCATTACCGGTTGCTGAGTCTGCTTGTTGGTCACTAAGGTGATCTCAGGACGTTTGTCCATACCGATACCGGTCGCAACTACCGTCACACGCAGCTCGTCGTTCATTTCAGGGTCAAGGGAAGTACCGATTACCACGGTAGCGTTGTCAGAGGCGAACGCACGGATGGTGTTACCCACGGTTTCGAACTCATCCAGACGCAGGTCAAAGCCAGCGGTAATGTTGACCAGCACGCCGCGCGCACCAGACAGATCGATATCTTCCAGCAGTGGAGAAGAGATAGCCATTTCAGCCGCTTCTTCTGCACGGTCTTCACCACTCGCCACGCCAGAGCCCATCATCGCGTAGCCCATTTCGGACATCACGGTGCGAACGTCTGCAAAGTCGACGTTCATCAGGCCAGGACGGGTAATCAGTTCAGCGATACCCTGAACCGCGCCTTTCAGCACGTCGTTTGCTGCACCGAATGCGTCCAGCAGGGAGATACCGCGACCCAGAACTTTCAACAGTTTGTCGTTCGGAATGGTGATCAGCGAGTCCACATGCTTGGACAGCTCGGTGATACCCTGCTCCGCGAACGCCATACGCTTCTTGCCTTCAAAGTTGAAAGGCTTGGTCACGACAGCAACGGTCAGGATACCTAAATCTTTTGCCACTTCAGCCACAACAGGTGCTGCGCCGGTACCGGTACCGCCACCCATACCTGCTGCGATGAAGACCATGTCCGCACCTTCCAGTGCAGCGCGCAGCGCTTCACGATCTTCTTCAGCCGCATTGCGACCCACTTCCGGGTTAGCCCCTGCTCCCAGCCCTTTGGTGATACCACCGCCGATCTGGATAGTCTGGCCTACAGCCGTTTTACGCAGTGCCTGTGCATCGGTGTTAACTGCGAAGAATTCAACACCTTCAATGCGTTCACGCACCATATGCTCTACGGCGTTACCGCCGCCACCACCGACGCCGATGACTTTAATCACCGCGTCGTTGGTCAGTTCCATAGGTTCAAACATAATTTCTCTCTCCGTTGTGCCTGTCGCCCGAGACCGCTAATTCTCTCCGGTCTCTTAAAAAAATTAAAACTCTTTTCGCAACCAGTTGTTCAGTCGTTTGACCCACGACCCCACTGAGACGCGTTTTTCCACTTCTGCTTCACCACTGAGATGAGATTCCTTCCCGTAGTGGAGCAGGCCCACAGCCGTTGAATAATACGGCTCCTGAGCATAATCCGTTAAACCGGTGATATTCAGCGGCGCACCAATACGCACCTGCGTATGGAACACGCGCTGAGCACAGGCCGCAAGACCTTCAATTTGCGCTGCACCGCCGGTTAATACAATCCCCGCCGCAAGATGATGTTTAACGCCCTGCTGACGAAGTTGTTCCTGTAACTGTAAAATCTCTTCGTTGACCAGGTTGAGCAGCTCGGTATAACGCGGCTCAATCACCTCTGCCAACGTCTGGCGCTGCAGGCTACGCGGTGGACGACCACCGACGCTCGGCACTTCAACGCTCTCATCTTTGCCAACGATAGACCCCAGCGCACAGCCGTGGCGCACTTTAATCGCTTCTGCATCGCTCGGCGGCGTACCAAAAGCGTAAGCAATATCGCTGGTCACAACGTTCCCGGCATAAGGGATCACTTTGGTGTGGCGTAACGCACCGCCGGTATACACGGCGATATCCATTGTACCACCACCAATATCGACCACACAGACACCCAGTTCACGTTCATCTTCGGTCAGCACGGAATAACTTGCCGCCAGACCCGCGAAAATAAGTTGGTCAACTTTCAGGCCACAACGTTCAACGGCTTTTACAATGTTCTTCGCCATATCGTTGTGACATGTGATCAGGTGCACTTTTGCCTGCATACGTACGCCAGAAAGACCGACCGGGTTCTTGATCCCTTCCTGGTAGTCAATCGCATATTCCTGCGGAATGACATGCAGCACGCGGTGTTCATCACGGACACGCACGGATTTTGCCGTGTGCACGACGTTTTCAACGTCTTCCTGCGTCACTTCTTCTTCGGAAATCGGCACCATACCGATTTCGTTCTGGCAGCTAATGTGCTTACCAGAAAGGGCCAGATAGACAGAAGAAATCTGGCAATCTGCCATCAATTCAGCCTGATCGATGGCGCGCTGAACGCATTTCACCACCGATTCAAGATCGTTTACCCCACCTTTATCCATACCACGGGACGGGCAACTGCCTACGCCAATGATATTGACCATACCGTCGGGCAGAACTTCCCCTACTAAAGCGGCAACCTTCGCGGTGCCAATCTCCAGTCCAACTACCAGTTTTCTGTCCGTCGCCTTGATCATTGTTGTTCTGCCTGTACCTGTGCCTGATTCTGTTGCTGATTAGGTTCCTCGACCGGAGCCGGTACCCAACCGACTGCTGCGCCTGAGTCATAGCGCAAATCAACGTAGCTTATCCGTTTGCCGTCAGTCTGTGCCTGCTGCTGTAAAACCGGGTAAAGTTCGACAAAACGCGCCAGACGCTTCATTGTGTCTCCGCGTCCCAGGTTGAGCTTAATGCCGTTCGTTAACGTCAGTTGCCAGGAACGGCGCGCCGTCATGGCAGCATCTTTTAACGTAAACCTGTCCTTCGCCAGCACCTGCCCCATTTCGCGAAAACCCTGTAACACTTCGTTTTCGCTGCCTTCAGGGCCATACAACATCGGTAAATTTTGCTTGTTGACACGATCGGCCGGGACGCTGAAGGAATTTCCGTCTACGTCAACCATGTGCTGATCATTCCAACGCGCAATGGGCACATATTCAACCAGATGAATCTTCAATTCATCAGGCCATTGCTTTCTTACGCTCGCCTGTTTTATCCATGGCAGACGTTCTATCTGGCTCTGGATAATATTGACGTCCTGCGTCATAAAGGTACCAGGCGAGCCCAGCGCCAGTATGGACTGACGAATATCGTCGTTACGCGTGTAGTGGCGCTCACCGGTGACCACCAGCTTAGAAAGCGGCAACCGCTGCGCATCTTCCATCCAGCCCAGGACCATCCAGCCGCTGATAAACACGGTGCACAGCACCCCGAGCAGGAAAATGATGCCTGCAAGACGCGTTCCATTACTGCGGCGTGAAGAGGTGTATTCGTCCTCGTCATCGCGGTTGCGCGTGTTCAATGCAGCCTGAGACATATCAGCCCGCCTGGTCCAGAATGCGTACGACTAACTGCGAGAAACTCATCCCCGCCTGACGCGCAGCCATCGGCACAAGGCTGTGGCTGGTCATTCCCGGAGAGGTATTGGCTTCCAGCAGATAAAATTGTCCATCACTGTCCTGCATCACGTCGATGCGTCCCCAGCCACGGCAACCCAGAACATGCCAGGCTTTAAGCACCAGGGACTGTAAATCTGCTTCACGCTCAGCTTCAAGGCCACAAGGGCAGAAATATTGCGTCTCATCAGAGAGATACTTCGCCTCATAATCATAGAAGGTTCCGGCCGGTTGGATACGGATTGACGGTAAAATTTCTTCGCCAAGCATCGCGACGGTAAATTCCGGCCCGCTGAGCCATTTTTCAATCAGAACTTCTTCATCATGTTGAAATGCCAGTGCTAAAGCGGACGAAAGATCTTCAGCTTTATCGACTTTGGACATTCCCACGCTGGAGCCTTCCCGGCTGGGCTTTACAATAACCGGTAAGACCAGTTCAGCAATGCGTGCATTAACGCTATCCGGCAGGCCCAATTCAAATTCGCGACGCGTCAGTGCCACCCATGGCGCAACGGGTAACCCCGCGCCCTGCCACAGAAGCTTGCTGCGCAATTTATCCATAGAGATTGCGGAGGCCATCACGCCGCTGCCGGTGTACGGCATGCCGATCAAATCCAGAAGCCCCTGCAGGGTGCCGTCTTCACCGCCACGACCATGCAAAGCGATAAAGACTTTATCGAAGCCCATGGCTTTTAATTGTGTCAGGTCGACCTCTTTTGGGTCGACCAGGTGCGCATTGACGCCACCTTCACGCAGGCCAGCCAGCACAGCCGCGCCGGAATTCAGGGAAACCTCGCGCTCGGCGGAGGTGCCGCCAGACAGGACAGCAATCTTATCAGCCATGATGCTCATCCTCCTGGGTTTGCGGCTTCAGTTTGATTTCAGCTAAGGTACGGGCGATTTTGCCAATATTTCCCGCGCCCTGAATCAGAATCAAATCGTTACCTGTCAGGACCGGAGCCAGAATTTCCGCCACCTGAGCAGGGTCAGAAACCAGAATAGGGTCCACTTTACCGCGTCCACGGATGGTGCGACATAAAGAACGACTGTCTGCGCCTGGAATCGGAGTTTCGCCCGCTGAATAAACATCCAGCATTAACAGGGTATCTACCTGTGACAGGACGCTGGCGAAATCGTCGTACAGATCGCGCGTACGCGTGAAGCGGTGCGGCTGGAAGACCATCACCAGATTTTTGTCAGGCCAGCCTGCACGTGCGGCTTTAATGGTGGCGTCCACTTCGGTCGGATGGTGACCGTAGTCGTCCACCAGCATCGCTGTGCCGGTTTTACCGTTTACGGCGTCCAGCGGGAATTCACCGAGGAAGTCGAAACGACGACCGGTGCCCTGGAAGCTTTCCAGCGCGCGCAGAATTGCATCATCATCAATGCCTTCTTCTGTCGCGACGGCCACTGCCGCTGCGGCATTGAGGGCGTTATGGCGCCCTGGCGCATTCAGCGTGACGTGCAGCAGTTCTTTGTCCTGACGCGCCAGAGTGAAATGCCCCTGCGCACCAATCTGTTTGTACTCTTCCACACGGACGTCAGCGTCTTCGCTGAAGCCGTAAGTGGTGATTTGACGACCCACACGCGGCAGCAGCTCGCGGATCACCGGATCGTCTACGCACATCACCGCGCGTCCATAGAACGGCAGGTTGTGCAGGAAGTTGATGAAGGTCTGCTTTAAGTTCTCGAAGTCACCCTGGTAGGTATCCATATGGTCAGCTTCGATGTTCGTGACAATCGCCACCATCGGCTGCAGGTGCAGGAACGACGCGTCGCTCTCATCCGCTTCGGCAATCAGATAACGGCTGTGGCCCAGACGCGCATGTACCCCTGCGGCTTTGACCAGACCGCCGTTGACGAACGTCGGGTCGAGGCCCGCTTCCGCATAAATACTGGAGACCATCGCCGTGGTCGTGGTTTTACCGTGGGTCCCGGCAATAGCGATGCCGTGACGGAAACGCATCAGTTCCGCCAGCATTTCTGCACGGCGGATCACCGGAATGCGCGCTTCGTGCGCGGCGACGATTTCCGGGTTGTCAGAGGAGATGGCGCTCGAGACCACCACCACGCTCGCATCGCGCACGTTTTCCGGACGATGGTTGAAATAGATAGTCGCCCCAAGCGACGCCAGCTGCTGCGTAACAGGGTTTGGCGCCAGGTCAGACCCGCTGATCTGATAGCCTTCGTTAGCTAACACTTCGGCAATACCGCCCATGCCAGCACCACCGATGCCAACAAAGTGAATGTGCCGGACGCGACGCATCTCGGGCACGATTGAACGCAGTTTTGCCAGTTGTTGTGTATTCATTCTCTAAACGCCATCGACTACTTAAAAATTCGTGCCGCGCTTCACGCGCTGCGAGGGTTAAGCCTGGGCTGCCAGGCTCACTTCTTTTGCCACCCGTTCCGTCGCATCAGGAATAGCGGTCGCGCGCGCGCGTTCTGCCATCTCCAGTAATACGTCTCTGTTCCAGCCCGCCAGGGTGGTGGCGACCGCATCGGCGGTAAATTGTGGCTGCTCAAAAATTTTCGCCGCGCCAGCTTTCTCAAGCGGCAGCGCATTCCAGTACTGCTGTCTGTCTTTGTGCTGGAACGGCACAAACAGGGCAGGCAGACCAGCGGCGGCAATCTCGCTCACCGTCAGCGCGCCTGAACGACAGACCACGACATCGGCCCAGGCATACGCTGCCGCCATGTCGTCGATAAACTCTGTGACTTTATGCTGCGGCTGACCTTCGTCTGCGTAAGCCTGCTCAACGGTCTGCTGAGCGCCTTTTCCGCTCTGGTGCCATATCGTCACGGTATCCCCCAGCTTTGCGGCTACCTGCGGCATTGTCTGGTTTAAGATACGCGCGCCCTGAGAGCCGCCAACGACCAGTACACGAACCGGCCCTTCACGGCCCGTCAGGCGAGCATCCGGCAGCGGTAACGCCAGCACATCCACACGCACCGGGTTACCCACCACGTCCGCTTTTGGGAACGCGCCAGGAAACGCCTGCATAACTTTGGTGGCGATTTTCGCCAGCCATTTGTTGGTCAGACCGGCAATACCGTTCTGCTCATGCAGCACGACGGGAATACCTAACGACCACGCCGCCAGCCCGCCAGGACCCGAGACATAGCCGCCCATGCCCAGCACCACATCTGGCTTAAAGCGCTTCATGATGGTGCGCGCCTGACGCCAGGCGTTAAAAATACGCACCGGTGCCAGCAGCATTGCCTTGAGGCCTTTGCCCCGAAGGCCGGAAATACGAATAAAGTCGATCTCGATACCGTGCTTCGGTACCAGATCGGCTTCCATGCGGTCTGCGGTTCCCAGCCAGCGTACCTGCCAGCCCTGATCCATTAAATGGTGCGCAACCGCCAGTCCCGGGAACACGTGTCCACCGGTACCGCCTGCCATCACCATTAACCGCTTCGGTTGATTCATCGTGAACCTCGTGTAAACGCCTGGGCTTTTTCCAGACGCGTTTCATAATCTATGCGCAACAAAAACATGATGGCCGTCGACATAATCAACAGACTGGAACCACCATAACTGATCAACGGCAACGTCAGACCTTTGGTCGGCAGCATACCCGCTGCGGCCCCGACGTTAACCAATGCCTGGAAGCTAAACCAGATACCAATTGAACAGGCTAAGAATCCTGAGAAGCGGTGATCGATCTCCAGCGCTTTCCGGCCGATGGACATGGCGCGGAAAGCGACGAAGAATACCATTAATAGCGCTAATACCACACCGATATAACCCAGTTCTTCCGCAATAATGGAGAAGATGAAGTCAGTGTGCGCTTCCGGTAAATACTCCAGTTTCTGTACCGAGTTACCCAGACCCTGTCCCCAGACTTCGCCGCGACCAAAGGCCATCAGCGACTGCGTCAGCTGATAACCGCTGCCGAATGGATCTTCCCACGGGTTCCAGAACGAGGTCACACGGCGAATACGGTAAGGCTCGGCGAGGATCAGCAGCACAACCGCCGAAATCCCCATTCCGATGATAGCGATGAACTGCCACAGCTTCGCGCCCGCCAGGAACAGCATCGCCAGGGTGGTAACGAACAGCACGACAACAGTACCGAGGTCAGGCTGCGCCAGCAGTAATACCGCCAGCACCAGAATTACGCCCATCGGTTTTAAGAAGCCGCGCAGGTTGTTACGCACTTCATCTACCTTACGCACCAGGTAGTTAGCCAGGTAGCAGAACAGGGAGAGCTTGGTAAATTCCGCAGGCTGAATACGCAGCGGGCCAAAGGCGATCCAGCGTGATGCCCCGTTAACCGAACTCCCCACCACCAGTACGATCAGCAGCATAATAATCGAGGCGATCAGCATCGCCGTACTGTGCCGCTGCCAGAACTCCATTGGCAGACGCAAGGTCACCAGCGCCAGGCAGAACGCCAGGATGATGTAAAGACCATCACGCTTGGCAAACAGGAAAGGATCGTTCGCCAGACGCTGCCCAACAGGCATTGAGGCTGACGTCACCATAATAAAGCCGACCGCCGCCAGCCCCATCGTGAGCCAGAACAGCGTGCGATCGTACATGACCAGGCTGTCGTTATCTTTTTGACGAGAGCCCATCACCCAGCCTTTGAGCGCCGCAAATACCCATGCCAGGATCCCAAATCCTGGCATGCGCGGCATTTTCAGGCGAGGGAGAGATAAACGCATTAGCCTAACTCCTTCGCCAGACGGGTAAAGACATCACCACGCTGTTCGAAATTCTTGAATTGATCGAGACTGGCACAGGCCGGAGAGAGCAACACCATGTCGCCTGACTTCACGCGAGGAGCAATCAGCCGCATCGCCTGTTCCATGGTTTCGGTTTGCTCGGCAACGTCAGGGCGCAGTTCAGCCAGCTCGCTGCCGTCACGGCCGAAGCAGTACAGACGGACGTTATCACCGGACAGATACGGCTTCAGAGAGGAGAAATCAGCTGATTTACCGTCGCCGCCCAGCAGCAAATGCAGAGTGCCTTCAACGTGCAGGCCGTTCAGCGCGGCCTCCGTGCTTCCCACGTTGGTGGCTTTGGAGTCGTTGATCCAGCGTACGCCGTTGTGCTCCAGCGCCAGCTGGAAACGGTGTGCCAGGCCAGAAAACGTGGTTAACGCTTTCAGGCTGGAGGAGCGCGGCAGCCCTACTGCATCCGCCAGCGCCAGCGCCGCCAGGGCGTTGGTATAGTTGTGCTGACCAGTGAGCTTCATCTCTTTCACGTTCAGCACTTTTTCACCCTTCACGCGCAGCCAGGTTTCGCCCAGCTGGCGGTTCAGGTGGTAATCCCCCATCGTGATACCGAAGCTGATACAGCGATCGTCCGCACCACGCACCGGCATGGTCAGTGCGTCATCGGCGTTAACAACGCAGATTTTGGCATTTTCATAAACGCGCAGCTTGGCGGCACGATACTGCTGCAGGCCAAATGGATACCTGTCCATATGATCTTCAGTCACGTTGAGGATCGTCGCAGCCGCAGCGTGCAGGCTGGAGGTCGTTTCCAGCTGGAAGCTGGAAAGCTCGAGAACATACAGCTCACAGCCTTTGTCCAGCAGCATCAGAGCGGGTAAACCAATGTTACCGCCAACGCCGACGTTCATGCCCGCCGCTTTCGCCATTTCACCCACCAGGGTAGTGACGGTGCTTTTACCGTTAGAACCGGTAATGGCGATAACGGGCGCCTGCGCTTCGCGGCAGAACAGCTCGATATCGCCGACAATCTCAACGCCCGCATCCGCGGCAGCGCTCAGCGAAGGGTGCGCCAGCGCCATACCTGGGCTGGCGACAATCAGATCGGCTGCCAGCAGCCAGTCATCATTCAGACCACCAAGGTGGCGTTCAACCTGTTCCGGCAGTTTGTCCAGACCCGGCGGAGAGACACGCGTATCCATCACGCGTGGCGTCACGCCGCGCGCGAGGAAAAAGTCCACGCAGGAGAGCCCCGTGAGGCCCAACCCGATGATAACGACTTTTTTGCCCTGGTAATCTGCCATGATTAACGTACCTTCAGCGTTGCCAGGCCAATCAGCACCAGCATCAGCGAAATAATCCAGAAGCGCACAATCACGCGCGGCTCCGGCCAGCCTTTCAGTTCATAGTGGTGGTGAATCGGCGCCATACGGAAGATGCGCTGACCGCGCAGCTTGAAGGAACCGACCTGCAAAATCACCGACAGGGTTTCAACCACAAACACGCCGCCCATGATCACCAGCAGGAACTCCTGACGCAGCAGTACGGCGATAATGCCGAGCGCACCGCCCAAAGCCAGAGAACCGACGTCACCCATAAAGACCTGCGCCGGATAGGTGTTGAACCACAGGAAGCCCAGCCCCGCGCCGACGATCGCCGTACAGACGATCACCAACTCACCCGCGTGGCGCAGATAAGGAATGTGCAGATAGTTCGCAAAGTTCATGTTACCGGTCGCCCACGCCACCAGCGCAAAACCAGCGGCCACAAAGACGGTTGGCATAATGGCCAGGCCATCCAGACCATCGGTCAGGTTAACGGCGTTGCCGGTACCGACAATCACAAAGTAGGCCAGCAGAATGTAGAACAGCCCCAGCTGTGGCATCACGTCCTTAAAGAACGGCACGACCAGCTCGGTGGCTGGCGTATCTTTCCCGGCCAGATACAGCGCAAAGGCCACCCCCAGCGCGATCACTGACATCCAGAAATATTTCCAACGCGCGATCAGGCCCTTAGTATCTTTGCGAACGACTTTTCGGTAATCATCCACAAAACCGATGATCCCGTAACCCACCAGTACCGTCAGAACGCACCAGACGTACGGGTTGGAGGGATACGCCCACAACAGCACGGAAACGACGATGGCGGTCAGGATCATGATCCCGCCCATGGTCGGCGTGCCGCGCTTGCTGAAGTGCGATTCCGGACCGTCGTTACGTACAACCTGGCCGAAAGAGAGTTTTTGCAGACGGGCAATCATGCGCGGGCCCATCCACAACGAGATGAACAGCGCAGTCAGCAGGCTGACGATGGCGCGAAACGTCAGATAGGAAAAGACGTTAAAGCCTGAATAATATTTGACCAAATGTTCGGCCAGCCAAACTAACATGTCCCGTTCTCCTGTAATGCGTGCACAACCTCTTCCATGGCGGCACTACGTGAACCTTTCACTAACACAGTCACAATTTGTTTTTCTGTCATCAGCGCCTTAAGGCGCGCTATCAACGCGGTTTTATCAGCAAAATGCTCGCCAACGCCGCTGGCATGGCTAATCGCCTGGCTCAGTTTTCCCGCGCTCAGCACGCAGTCCAGCCCCGCCGCTTTCGCCGCTTCACCGACCTGGGTATGACAGGCTTCGCTTTCGTCGCCCAGCTCTGCCATATCGCCAACCACCATGATGCGGTAGCCCGGCATTTCAGATAACACCTGCACCGCCGCCGTCATCGAGCCAACGTTAGCGTTGTAGGAGTCATCCAGCAGCAGCTTGTTTTCCGAAAGCTGAATCGGGAACAGGCGTCCCGGCACGGCTTTCAGGTTCGCCAGCCCGGTTTTAATCGCTTCATGCGACGCGCCCACCGCCGTCGACAGCGCCGCCGCCGCAAGCGCATTGGCGATGTTATGACGACCCGGCAGTGGCAGCAGCACATCGACGCCACCCGTTGGGGTGGTGAGGGTGAACTCCGTGCCGTGCGACGTCACATGGATATTGGTCGCGGTAAAATCACTGTTTGCCGCATTCGGCGAGAAGCGCCAGGTTTTACGCGAACCAATAATGCTCTGCCAGTTCAGCCAGTCGTTGTTGTCGGCGTTCAGGATGGCGATACCGTCATCCGGCAGACCGGTGTAAATCTCACCTTTGGCTTTCGCTACGCCTTCCAGCGAGCCAAAGCCTTCCAGATGCGCAGCCGCGAGGTTATTTACCAGCGCAGCTTCCGGGCGAGTCAGGCTCACGGTCCAGGCGATTTCGCCCTGGTGGTTTGCCCCTAACTCGATCACCGCAAATTCATGTTCTTTGGTGAGGCGGAGTAATGTCATCGGCACGCCGATGTCATTATTGAGGTTGCCCGCGGTATAAAGCGTATTCCCGCACTGGCTGAGGATCGCCGCCGTCATTTCTTTCACCGACGTTTTGCCTGATGATCCCGTCAAGGCGACAACGCGCGTAGGGACCTGCTGACGAACCCAGGCGGCCAGCTCACCGAACGCGAGACGCGTATCTTTCACCACAATTTGTGGCAGATCGATATCGAGCCTGCGGTTGACCAGTAGCGCACCGGCGCCGTTCTCTTTGGCCTGTTCAGCAAAATCATGCGCGTCAAAACGCTCGCCTTTCAGCGCCACAAACAGACAGCCTGCGGTGATTTTGCGGGTGTCCGTCGTTACGGCATCAATCGTCAGGTCTTGTCCGTGCAGGTCGCCCTGCAGGATGGCAGCGGCCTGGCTTAAGGTGATGCTAATCATGCCACGACTCCCAGCAGACGAGCTGCCGTGACGCGGTCCGAGTAGTCCAGACGGCGATTGCCAACGATCTGATAATCTTCATGGCCTTTACCCGCCAGCAGGACAACATCATTCTCCCGCGCCTGCATGATGGTGTTCGTCACGGCTTCCGCACGGCCTTCCACCACGCGAGCGCGCCCCGCGTCCAGCATGCCCACCAGAATGTCATTGATGATGGCGCGCGGCTCTTCCGTACGCGGGTTGTCATCGGTGACTACAGGAATATCTGCGAACTGCTCGGCAATAGCCCCCATCAGCGGGCGTTTGCCTTTGTCGCGATCGCCGCCGCAGCCAAACACGCACCAGAGCTTCCCAGTGCAGTGCAGGCGCGCCGCCTCCAGCGCTTTTTCCAGCGCATCCGGCGTGTGGGCATAATCAACCACAACGGTCGGTTTGCCCGGCGCGCTGAACACTTCCATACGGCCGCAAACCGGCTGCAGCCGCGCTGAGGTTTTCAGCAGTTCAGCCATCGGATAACCCAGCGCCAGCAGCGTCGCCAGCGCCAACAGCAGGTTGCTGACGTTAAAGGCGCCCATCAGGCGGCTTTCAATTTCGCCTTCACCCCAGGAAGAGGCAAAGCGGATTGTCGCCCCGCTGTCGTGGTAATTCACCGCAACCGCCTTCAGCCAGCGGCCGTGGCAGTTCGGATTGATATGGTCTTCCATCGACACCGCAACCGCATCCGGCAGCTTCGCCAGCCAGCGGCGGCCCACTTCGTCATCGGCGTTGATGATGGCTTGTCCGTAATGGTGAGTAGAGAACAGCAGCCATTTCGCGGCTTCGTAATGCTCCATATCACCATGATAATCAAGATGATCGCGGCTCAGATTGGTAAACACTGAAGCGGCAAATTTCAGCGCCGCGACGCGGTGCTGTACCAGACCGTGCGAAGAGACTTCCATTGCAGCAAAGGTTGCCCCCTGCCCTGCCAGACCGGCAAGCACGTGCTGTACGTCTACCGCCGAGCCGGTGGTGTTTTCCGTCGGGCTCACTTTGCCCAGCAGGCCGTTACCCACGGTCCCCATCACCGCACCGGTTTCACCCAGCAACTGGGCCCACTGCGCCATCAGCTGCGTGGTGGTGGTTTTACCGTTGGTACCCGTCACGCCAACCAGGCGCAGCTGGTCGGAAGGTTCGTGATAAAAACGTCCCGCCAGCGCGGAAAGACGCTCGTTCAACTGGCTGAGATAGATAACCGGCACACCGTGCATTTCACGGATCTCACCGTCGGTTGCCTCATCTTTCGCCTCAGCAATAATGGCAGCCACACCTTGCGCAATCGCCTGCGGGATATAACGACGCCCGTCCGCCTGATGACCGACCACCGCCACAAAAAGATCGCCAGAAGCAGCCACGCGGCTGTCCAGTACCATCTCTCGCAGTGCTCGCTCCGGTGCATTTGGCACCCACGGAGCGAGAAGGTCGCGCAAATTACGATCTGCCACCTGTACCCTCGCCTTGATTAATTACAAATTCACTTTTTTCGCCCGTCGCCAGCGCATCTGGTTCAATGTTCATGGTGCGTAACACGCCGCCCATGATAGCCCCGAACACAGGCGCGGAGACGGCGCCGCCGTAGTATTTACCCGCCTGTGGATCGTTTATCACGACCACCAGCGCAAAACGCGGATTGCTTGCAGGCGCAACGCCTGCGGTGTAGGCAATGTATTTGTTGATATAGCGGCCGTCCGGCCCTACTTTTTTCGCCGTACCGGTCTTGATGGCGATGCGATAACCTTTGATTGCCGCCTTCACGCCGCCGCCGCCGGGCAGCGCCACGCTTTCCATCATATGAACAACAGTACGGACGGTCGATTCCGGGAAGATACGCTCACCGGGAACCGGTGGATCAACTTTGGTAATCGACAGAGGACGATAAACGCCATAGCTGCCGATCGTTGCGTAGACTCGCGCTAACTGTAACGGTGTCACCATTAGCCCGTAGCCGAAAGAGAAGGTGGCCCTCTCTATGTCAGACCACCGTTGTTTTTGAGGATATAAGCCACTGCGTTCTCCGACCAACCCCAAATTGGTCGCCTTTCCAAGCCCAAAACGTGAGTAAGTCTCTACTAACGCTGAGGACGGCATCGCTAACGCCAGCTTTGAAACACCGACGTTACTCGACTTCTGTAACACCCCGGTCAGGGTCAATTCGCTGTAGCGCGCCACGTCTTTGATTTCGTGACCGTTAATTCGGTAAGGAATGGTATTCAGTACGGTGTTTTCATTAACAATACCGCGCTGAAGTGCCGTCATGACCACCATCGGCTTAACGGTCGAACCTGGTTCGAACACGTCGGTGATGGTACGGTTACGCATAATATCCTTCTGCGTACCGGTAAGATTGTTAGGGTTGTAGGACGGGCTATTGGCCATCGCCAGCACTTCACCCGTGTTGACATCAACTAACACGGCGCTGCCCGATTCCGCTTTGTTAAAGGCCACGGCGTTGTTCAGCTCGCGGTAAACCAGCGCCTGTAACCGCTCATCGATACTCAGCGCAAGGTTGTGTGCGGCCTGGCTGTCCGTTGAGGAAATATCCTCAATAACGCGACCATAGCGGTCTTTACGCACAATGCGCTCGCCGGGCTGGCCGGTCAGCCATTTATCAAAGCTTTTTTCAACGCCTTCAATCCCCTGGCTATCAACGTTAGTAAAGCCAATGAGGTGAGCGGTTACTTCGCCGGATGGATAGTAACGACGGGATTCTTCACGCAGGTGGATCCCCGGCAGCTTCAACTTCTTGATGTAGTCCGCCATGTCAGGGTTCACCTGACGCGCCAGATAGATAAAACGCCCTCTCGGGTTGGTATTCACGCGTGAAGCTAACTGGTCCAGCGGCATCTTCAGCGCGTCCGCAAGGGCCTTCCAGCGGTTATCAAGCGTGATACCGCCAGCGTCGTGCAGCTCTTTCGGATCGGCCCAGATAGCCTTCACCGGCACGCTCACCGCCAGCGGACGACCCGAGCGGTCGGTGATCATCCCGCGGGATGTCGACACTTCCTGGACGCGCAGAGAGCGCATATCGCCCTGACGTACCAGCATGTCTGGGGCGACGATTTGCAGCCAGGCCACGCGTCCCAGCAGGAAACCCAGCGCCAGTAAAATGCAGCCGCAAAGCAACGCAAAACGCCAACTGATAAAGTTGGCCTGTTCTTCCTGACGTTTTGGTTTTAGCGTTTTTGCCGCTGCTTTCATGCGTCGCGTTTTCCCTTATTTTTGTACTACGATATTTTCCTGCGAAGGATCAACATGCTGCAGCTGCAGCTTTTCCGTTGCGATCCGTTCAACCCGGCTGTGATCGCCGAGCGCGTTTTCTTCAAGGATCAAATTTCGCCATTCAATATCCAGCGCATCGCGTTCCAGTACCATCTGCTCGCGTTGCGCAGTCAATAAACGTGTATGGTGGGCGGTGGTCACCACCGTAACTGCCGTGACAATGATGCAAATGAACAGACAGAGTGGCAGTTTCCCAAACCGCAAAAGATCGTCGCCGATCACGCCAGGCAAGGCATGGCGCTCGTTGCTTCCTAACGAATCCTTAACTTTGCTTAGGGTCTCTGTCACTCTGCCGATCATGCGTTCGTCCTCTCTGCAACACGCAGCACTGAACTACGGGCGCGTGGATTCTCTGCCACTTCTTCTTCGCCCGGCATCAACTTGCCTAATGCTCGCAACTGACGGCCACCCAGCTTCCTGAGTTGTTCTTCCGTCATCGGCAACCCCGCTGGCACCTGTGGACCGCGGCTTTGTTCACGCATAAAGCGTTTCACAATACGGTCTTCCAGCGAATGGAAGCTGATGATGGATAACCGCCCACCCGGGGCCAGCACGTCGAGCGAGCTTTTTAGCGCCAGCTCTATTTCCTCCAGTTCACTGTTTACCCAGATGCGAACCGCCTGGAAGGTACGGGTCGCGGGATGTTTGTGCTTATCCTTCACCGGTGTCGCCGCCGCGATCACTTCGGCCAACTCTTTGGTGCGGGTCATTGGCTCAATGCGATTGCGCTCAACGATGGCGCGCGCAATACGTTTGCCAAAGCGCTCTTCGCCGAACGTTTTGATGACCCATGCAATATCGGCTTCGTCAGCGGTCTGTAACCACTCAGCGGCAGACTGACCGCGCGTCGGGTCCATCCGCATGTCCAACGGACCATCACGCATAAAGGAGAAACCACGTTCAGCATCATCAAGTTGGGGTGAAGAGACGCCAAGATCGAGAAGAATCCCGTCGATCTTGCCCGTCAGGCCGCGCTCAGCGACATAATCCGCGAGCGCAGAAAAAGGTCCATGCACGATGGAAAAGCGTGGGTCATTGATGGTCTGTGCAACGGCAATAGCCTGCGGATCGCGATCGATTGCCAGCAGGCGTCCTTCCTCTCCAAGCTGGGAGAGAATCAAACGCGAGTGACCACCGCGACCAAACGTGCCATCAATGTAGATGCCATCCGGACGAATATTCAGGCCGTTAACGGCCTCGTCCAGTAACACCGTTTTATGTTTATAATTTTCCATCATATTTATAGAGACAAGTCCTGCAGCCGTTCCGATAATGTCGCGGAATCAGACTGCTCAGCGTCGATATCTTCCTTGACCTGTTGATACCAGGTCGTTTCATCCCACAGTTCAAACTTGTTGAACTGCCCGACCAGCATCACTTCTTTGGTCAGACCGGCATGTTGCCGCAACACAGGGGCAATCAGTAATCGCCCTGCGTTATCCATCTGACATTCACTGGCATGTCCCAATAACAGCCGCTGTACGCGGCGTTCCTGCGGGTTCATGCTCGACAGTCGCGACAGCTTTTGCTCAATAATTTCCCATTCAGGCAAGGGGTAAAGCAGCAGGCAGGGGGAGTTAATGTCAATGGTGCAAACCATTTGACCCGCAGCGTTCTCAATCAGCTGGTCGCGGTATCGGGTTGGTACCGATAAACGCCCTTTGCTGTCGAGATTGACTAACGTTGCTCCACGGAACATGCCAGTCTCCCCCCTCCTCACCACTTTAACCCACAAATTCCCACTTAAAGGAGTTTACGGAGCGAGGGAAAAGCTTGTCAAGCCAGGACTATCCCTGTGAGGACTCGAAAGCCCTCTATTTACAGAGATAAACAGTCCTGGTTAATAACTGCACAACTGGCGAGGCAAAATTAACGTTATGAATATTTGTAAGAAAAAAACCGAATATGCACACTAGCGTTAAAGCTCACTCAATATCATCGCAGATAAATATAAAGTGTCAGTTTGCGACGCGGGCAGCATTTTATGACAGATTCTCAGGGGATAACAGCGCCAGATTCACCCAGGCACCCGGTAAGCGCAGCGGTTGCCACGTAAGCTGGCAAAGGAGGAGGAAAAACGTCTGAATATTCATCGACCGAAGAGGGTTTGTAACAAAATAATACAAAGAATGCTGTTTAAAATCGCCCGGACGTTCTTTAAAGGACAATTTAAAAGCCAGAATGAATTAAAAAAAATAGGTGATTATGATCCCTCAAGAATTATCCTAATTTCTCTCCGGGAATTATCTGCACGAATTATTGCAACAAAATGGGGCAGATTTCGCCGCCCCAGTCATATCATTTTTGGCGGCTTAAAATTCCGCGATGGTAGAGATTACGTTTGATACGCGTGAGGCCCGGCTTCGGCTTGCGCGGCTCATCCAGGCTTGCCAGCACAATCTCAAGCACGCGTTCAGCCACATCACGGTGACGCTGTGCTACCGCCAGCACCGGGCACTGGAGGAAGTCGAGCAGCTCGTTATCCCCGAACGTGGCAATCGCCAGGTCGGAGGGCAGTTTACCTTCACGGCGTAGGGTCACATCCATGACGCCCTGCAAGAGCGCGAAGGACGTGGTGAACAGCGCCTGAGGCATCGGATGCGTTTCCAGCCATTTCTCGAACAGCTGCGCGGCGGCTTCGCGTTCGTAGCTGTTGGCATAGAGGTAGTGAACCTCGCGCGGATCGTCTTTCCAGGCGGTTCTAAATCCCTGCTCGCGCAGGAAGCTCACGGAAAGCTCGGGCAATGCGCCAAGATACAGCACCGTTTCCGCCGGGAATGTCCGCAGCTCTGCGGCCAGCATTTCTGCATCATCCTGATCCGCACCCACGACGCTGGTGAAATGCTCGCGATCGAGCGCGCGATCCAGCGCAACGATTGGGAACGGGTCGTTCGCCCAGCGCTGGTAGAACGGATGTTCTGGCGGCAAGGAGGTCGACACGATGATGGCATCCACCTGGCGCTGGAGAAGATGCTCAATGCAGCGCATCTCGTTGTCGGGCTGGTCTTCCGAGCAGGCAATCAGCAATTGATAGCCGCGCTGGCGCGCCTGACGCTCAAGATAGTTGGCTATACGGGTATAGCTGGTGTTTTCCAGGTCAGGGATCACCAGACCAATAGAGCGGGTACGCCCGGCACGCAGACCGGCTGCGACAGCATTCGGATGGTAGTTATGCTCACGAACCACCGCCATAACTTTTTCAACGGTCTTGTCGCTGACACGGTACTGCTTTGCTTTACCGTTAATCACATAGCTGGCCGTTGTTCGTGACACGCCGGCTAGCCGGGCGATTTCATCCAGTTTCACAATTGCCCCTTAAAAAAAGAAAAGAGTCCATGGCCCTGTCAAGGTTATGGTTAAATCTTTTAACATCTAAACGCAGAAAAGCCTTCGCGGCAACCGCTTTTATCTGCGTTGTCGGCTGATTACACAAAAAAAAGCCCGGCTTTGGCGACCGGGCAGAAAGAGGCGAACCTTTTTGACAACTAACGCATGATTTTCTCGCCGCGTGACAGACCTACTACACCCGATCTCGCCACCTCGACAATTTTTGCGACGTCCCGCACGGACGCCAGGAAAGCATCCAGCTTGTCGCTCGTCCCGGCCAGCTGAACCGTATAAAGAGAAGGCGTTACGTCGATAATCTGTCCGCGGAAAATATCCGCATTACGTTTAACTTCATCACGCCCGTAGCCACTGGCCTGGATTTTCACCAGCATAACCTCACGTTCAACGTAGGCTCCCTGCCCCAGCTCACTCACGCGCAGTACGTCGACCAGCTTATGCAGCTGTTTCTCAATCTGCTCAAGCACTTTGGCATCGCCGACGGTTTGGATCGTCATGCGCGACAGCGTGGGGTCTTCCGTCGGGGCAACGGTCAGACTTTCAATGTTATAGCCGCGCTGCGCAAAAAGGCCAATGACGCGCGACAGTGCGCCAGACTCGTTTTCCAGTAAAACAGATAATATCCGGCGCATATCAGGTTCTCTCCGTTTTGCTTAACCACATTTCATCCATACCACCACCACGAATATGCATCGGATAAACGTGCTCGGTTCCATCAACAATCACATCCATAAAGACGAGGCGGTTGTTTTTAACGTGCTCAAGCGCTTGTGCGAGCTTCGTTTCCAGCTCAGCCGGATCGGTCACCCGCATGCCTACATGGCCGTAAGCTTCAGCAAGACGAACAAAGTCCGGCAGCGATTTCATGTAGGACTGAGAATGACGGCCAGAGTAGATCATATCCTGCCACTGCTTCACCATACCGAGATACCCGTTATTCAGGTTCAGCACCAGTACCGGCAGTTCATACTGCAGCGCGGTAGACAGTTCCTGAATGTTCATCTGAATGCTGCCATCTCCGGTCACGCAGACGACGGTTTCATTCGGCAACGCCAGCTTCACGCCCAGCGCGGCAGGCAGACCAAAGCCCATGGTTCCTAAACCACCGGAGTTGATCCAGTGTCGCGGTTTATCAAACGGGTAATACAGGGCGGCAAACATCTGGTGCTGCCCCACGTCTGAGGTCACGTACGCCTCACCTTTCGTCAGTCGCCACACCGCTTCGATGACCGCCTGCGGCTTAATGTTTTCACTTTGCGTGTCATATTTCAGGCACTGACGCGCGCGCCACTGTTCAATCTGCTGCCACCAGTCGCGAATCTCATCCAGCGGCTGGGTTGCACTCTCCTGGGCCAGCAGGTCCAGCATTTGCTCCAGAACCTGACGGGCATCACCGACGATCGGCACATCAGCCGATACCGTTTTTGAAATTGACGTCGGATCGATATCAATGTGCAGCACGGTGGCGTTCGGGCAATACTTCGCCAGGTTATTGGTGGTGCGATCGTCAAAGCGCACGCCGACGGCAAAGATGACATCGGAATGATGCATCGTCATGTTGGCTTCATAGGTACCGTGCATACCCAGCATCCCCAGCGCCTGACGATGGCTGGCAGGAAACGCCCCCAGCCCCATCAGTGACGACGCAACGGGAAGGTTAAGCTTTTCAATCAGTTCACGAAGCTGGACTTCACAGGCAGAGTTGATCGCCCCACCACCGACATAGACCACCGGTTTTTTGGCAGCCAGCAGCGTTTGCAACGCTCGCTTGATCTGGCCTTTATGCCCCTGCGTTGTTGGGTTATAAGAGCGCATGCTGACCGATTCCGGCCAGACATAAGGCAGCTTGTTTGCCGGGTTCAGGATATCTTTAGGCAGATCGACCACCACCGGTCCGGGACGCCCACTTGCCGCCAGCCAGAAGGCTTTTTTCAGTACGCCGGGAATGTCTTCTGTTTGCTTGACCAGGAAGCTGTGCTTCACAACGGGACGCGAAATCCCGACCATGTCGCACTCCTGAAACGCATCGTAGCCAATCAGTGAGGTTGCCACCTGCCCGGAGAGGATCACCAGCGGGATAGAGTCCATATACGCTGTCGCAATGCCGGTAATGGCGTTTGTCGCGCCGGGGCCGGACGTGACTAACACCACGCCCACTTCACCCGTCGCACGCGCCAGGCCGTCAGCCATGTGCACTGCCGCCTGCTCGTGACGTACCAGAACATGGTCAATGCCCCCTACCGTATGCAGCGCATCATAAATATCGAGGACCGCACCGCCAGGGTAGCCGAACACTTGCTTTACGCCCTGATCGATCAGCGACCGAACGACCATTTCCGCGCCAGACAACATCTCCATGCTTTGCCTCCAGGCATTTTGTTATAGACGGAGTGCCGAATTCATTTCCGCACCGTCTTACGATTGGGGTAAACCAATCTTATATTTTGCAGAGTGTTCTTTACCTTAACCGCTCGTTATGAGGCAGGCAATTAGCAAACCCGGGGAGATAAACGACGCGTAAAGCAGAAAACGCAGCCGTTAACAGAAGATATGGTTAATTCCTCTGGGAATAGAGGATGAGGTGATAAATCATCGCTGAAAAGCGCGACAATGCAGGAAATCATCTATTTTTGCGTGCCGGAGAGCAGCCCGAAAAAATTCACCACAGAACAAAATAGCAATTATCTAAAAAAACTCAGGATAAATCACATAAACCGATGCAATTTATCCTGATGCGTTTACCGGCGGCAGATGTTAACCAGCAACTCTTCCATCCACTGATGTCCTTTATCCCGGCCCGCCGCTTCATGCCAGGAAAGATAACAGGTACGGCTATTTAGCTTGAGCGGCAGAGGCAATATTTGCAGATTTAAAGGGTCAGAAAACTCTTCTGCAAGCCAGCGCGGCGCAATCGCCACAAGCTGCGTCTGGGAGACCACGTTTAATACGCTGACCATGGCCATGCCCTGATAAGCCACACTCGCCTGCTTATCCGCGGTGTCATACCACGGCAGGCTAAAGGAGGCATATCTGTCCAGTGCAACAACAGCATGCTGCTCGTTGTAAACATCGTTTTCTCGCAGCGGAGAATTCAGGCGCGGATGCTTTTTACTGGCAACCAGAACCATTTCATCTTTAAACAGCGGCACGCAGGAAAATTCTGGACGACGAAACTCTTCATATCCCAGAACAAATTCAATCTCCTGATAGCGCAACTGATGTTCCGTGTTTTGATTCAGGGATGATTTAAAAACAAGATTGATATTTGGTGCGATCTCTTCAATTTTATTATAAATAATCGACGTTAAATAATTATCTAATGGGCTACAGACGCAAAGATGGAATACGCGCTCACTGCTTAAGGGTTCAAAGCCCGACCCCGGCAGTTCGTTTTGTACCAACTGCAACGCCTGGCGGATGGAGCCAAACAGCTGGAATGCACGCGCCGTAGGCTGGATACCTCTCCCGTAGCGAACAAATAATTCGTCGTTAAACATGACCTTAAGTCTGGCAACGGCATTACTCACGGCAGGTTGCGACATCCCCAACGTTTGGGCCGCGCGGGTGATATTCTGTTCCTGCATGACAGCATCAAACACCGTCAGAAGATTAAGATCCACCGTGCGTAACTGCGGTTTAATCCCATCAGCAGCTTGAGGCTGTTTAATATTATTTTCTGGCACTTCTGACTCCACTGTCACGCTACACTCCCTTTGCCATCGTACGGTAATAATCTCGGAAAATATGATTTACCATGCAAATACGATCAGCGAAAGCGAATCACTTAAAATTCGGAATATATAAAGACTCTATATAAACGAAAATTAATGAGCGCAAATGATATGTTTGACTTTAGGATTTAAATGAAACCATAAACCAAACAAATATACAATTGCCATCAGGTTAATGATGACTTAAGTATTATTAAACTGTTATTGCTAACGCCCTACAGTTAGTTAACAACCTGTTATCTCTGTTCACTTTTCAGCGTTCTGAAATAGATTCACTGCATTTATAACTTAATGATATCAAAACCCTTTAAGCACAAAACATCCTCTTCAAGACATTCCACTCATTTTTAAACAATTAAATTTATTTGTTTCTGCAACTCTTTTCTTCAGTCCAAAATTAGACAATTAGTCGGGTCGCGAAAGCGAAAACCAGCACAATTAGCTAAAGTGGATACCCTATAGATTCCGTCCGTCGGGCCCGTTTTCATCGTCAGGGGTTGACATGAACGGCCGTATCCAGTACCACTAAAAGCATATTGAATTTAACGGAGCACGATTCATGATTCGCACCATTCGTTTCACCGGTCTACTACTACTAAACGCATTCACTGTGCGCGGTAGACTGGCGGGCGAAATTCAGCGTTGAATCGTCACCAGTAAGACTAAAAACCCGCGCCACTGCGCGGGTTTTTTTATGCTCGTAGCAAGGCGCCCTAAGACTGACAAGGACCTAACCCATGAGCCAGCAAGTCATTATTTTCGATACTACTTTACGTGACGGTGAACAGGCATTACAGGCAAGCCTGAGTGTAAAAGAGAAACTGCAGATCGCGCTGGCTCTCGAACGTATGGGTGTCGACGTGATGGAAGTCGGTTTCCCGGTCTCGTCTCCGGGCGATTTCGAATCCGTCCAGACTATCGCTCGCACCATTAAAAACAGCCGCGTGTGTGCCCTGGCGCGCTGCGTAGAGAAAGACATCGACGTTGCCGCCGAGTCATTGAAAGTCGCCGAAGCGTTCCGTATCCACACCTTTATTGCGACCTCGCCTATGCACATCGCAACCAAGCTGCGCAGCACGCTGGATGAGGTGATTGAGCGCGCAGTCTACATGGTTAAGCGTGCACGCAACTATACCGATGACGTTGAGTTCTCCTGTGAAGATGCGGGCCGTACGCCAATCGAAGACCTGGCGCGCGTCGTAGAAGCCGCCATCAACGCGGGCGCGAAAACCATCAATATCCCGGACACCGTCGGCTACACCATGCCGTTTGAGTTCTCCAACATCATCACTGGCCTGTATGACCGCGTACCGAATATTGATAAGGCAATTATCTCCGTCCACACTCACGATGATTTGGGTCTGGCCGTGGGCAATGCCATCGCCGCCGTCCACGCCGGGGCGCGCCAGGTAGAAGGCGCGATGAACGGTATCGGCGAGCGCGCGGGCAACTGTTCGCTGGAAGAAGTGATCATGGCGATCAAAGTGCGCAAAGACATCATGGACGTGCACACCCGCATCAATCACAACGAAATCTGGCGCACCAGCCAGACCGTCAGCCAGATTTGCAACATGCCCATTCCGGCTAACAAAGCGATTGTCGGCACCGGCGCCTTCGCACACTCCTCCGGTATTCACCAGGATGGCGTCCTGAAGAACCGTGAAAACTACGAAATCATGACCCCGGAATCCATCGGCCTGAATCAGGTGCAGTTGAACCTGACCTCCCGTTCCGGCCGCGCGGCGGTTAAGCACCGTATGGAAGAGATGGGTTATCAGGACAGCGATTACAACATGGATCAGCTGTACGACGCGTTCCTGAAACTGGCCGACAAAAAAGGTCAGGTGTTCGACTACGACCTGGAAGCGCTGGCCTTTATTAACAAGCAGCAGGAAGAGCCAGAGCATTTCCGTCTGGATTACTTCAACGTGCAGTCCGGCTCCAGCGACATCGCCACCGCCTCGGTCAAACTGGCCTGCGGTGATGAAATTAAAGCAGAGGCCGCGAACGGTAACGGCCCTGTCGATGCCATCTACCAGGCGATTAACCGCGTCACCGAGTACGACGTTGAGCTGGTGAAGTATGACCTGACGGCCAAAGGCCACGGCAAAGATGCACTCGGTCAAGTCGACATTGTTGTTACCCACAACGGCCGCCGCTTCCATGGCGTGGGCCTGGCGACCGATATCGTTGAATCCTCCGCGAAAGCGATGGTGCATGTTCTGAACAACATCTGGCGCGCCGCCGAAGTCGAAAAAGAGTTGCAACGCAAAGCTCAGAATAAAGAGAACAACAAGGAAACCGTGTAATGTCGAAGAATTACCATATTGCTGTGTTACCGGGCGACGGTATTGGTCCGGAAGTGATGGCACAGGCGCTGAAAGTACTGGAAGCCGTTCGTTCGCGTTTTGCGATGAAAATCACCACCAGCCACTACGACGTGGGCGGTATTGCGATTGATAACCACGGTACGCCACTGCCGAAAGCGACCGTGGAAGGTTGCGAAAATGCCGATGCCGTTCTGTTTGGTTCCGTCGGTGGCCCGAAATGGGAACACCTGCCGCCAGCAGAGCAGCCAGAACGCGGCGCGTTGCTGCCGCTGCGTAAACATTTCAAGCTGTTCAGCAACCTGCGTCCGGCGAAGCTGTATCAGGGTCTGGAAGAGTTCTGCCCGCTGCGCGCGGATATCGCCGCCAACGGTTTCGACATTCTGTGCGTGCGTGAACTGACCGGCGGGATCTATTTCGGTCAGCCAAAAGGGCGCGAAGGCAGCGGACAACATGAGAAAGCGTTCGACACCGAGGTATATCACCGTTTCGAAATCGAACGCATCGCCCACATCGCGTTCGAGTCGGCGCGTAAACGCCGCCATAAAGTGACCTCCATTGATAAAGCGAACGTACTGCAGTCTTCCATTTTGTGGCGCGAGATCGTCAGTGAAGTTGCTAAGCAGTACCCGGACGTCGCGTTGTCGCACATGTACATCGACAACGCGACCATGCAGCTGATTAAGGATCCGTCCCAGTTTGACGTGCTGCTGTGCTCCAACCTGTTCGGCGATATCCTCTCTGACGAGTGCGCGATGATCACCGGCTCCATGGGGATGCTGCCCTCCGCAAGCCTTAATGAAGAGGGCTTTGGCCTGTACGAGCCTGCGGGCGGCTCCGCACCGGATATAGCAGGCAAGAACATTGCCAACCCGATTGCGCAGATCCTCTCCCTGGCCCTGCTGTTGCGCTACAGCCTGGATGCAGGCGATGCGGCAACCGCAATTGAAAACGCCATTAACCGGGCGTTAGAAGAAGGCGTCCGTACCGGCGATTTAGCACGCGGCACGGCGGCAGTCAGTACCGATGAAATGGGCGACATTATTGCCCGCTATGTCGCTGAAGGGGTGTAATCATGGCTAAGACGTTATATGAAAAGTTGTTTGATGCGCACGTTGTTTACGAGGCGCCAAACGAAACCCCGCTGCTGTACATTGACCGTCATCTGGTACACGAAGTGACCTCTCCCCAGGCATTTGACGGCCTGCGCGCGCACAAGCGCCCGGTACGTCAGCCGGGTAAGACCTTCGCGACGATGGATCACAACGTTTCCACCCAGACCAAAGACATTAACGCCTCGGGTGAGATGGCGCGTATCCAGATGCAGGAGCTGATTAAGAACTGCAATGAATTTGGCGTTGAGCTGTACGACCTGAACCATCCGTATCAGGGCATCGTCCACGTGATGGGGCCTGAGCAAGGGATTACCCTGCCGGGTATGACCATCGTCTGCGGTGACTCCCATACCGCGACCCACGGCGCGTTTGGCGCTCTGGCATTCGGGATTGGCACTTCCGAAGTGGAACATGTGCTGGCAACGCAGACCCTGAAACAGGGCCGCGCCAAAACCATGAAGATTGAAGTGAAGGGTAAAGCCGCACCGGGTATCACCGCAAAAGACATCGTGCTGGCCATCATCGGTAAAACCGGCAGCGCAGGCGGCACCGGTCATGTTGTTGAATTCTGCGGTGAAGCCATCCAGGCGCTGAGCATGGAGGGGCGCATGACCCTGTGCAATATGGCCATTGAGATGGGCGCAAAAGCCGGTCTGGTCGCCCCGGATGACACCACCTTTAACTATGTGAAGGGTCGTCTGCACGCGCCGAAAGGTCAGAATTTTGACGACGCGGTCGCGTACTGGAAAACCCTGAAAACCGACGATGGGGCAACGTTTGATACGGTTGTCACGCTGCAGGCTGAAGAGATTGCGCCTCAGGTGACCTGGGGCACCAACCCGGGTCAGGTGATTTCCGTCAATGACGCCATCCCCGATCCGGCCTCTTTCGCCGATCCGGTCGAGCGCGCCAGTGCGGAAAAAGCGCTGGCCTATATGGGGCTGAAACCCGGCGTGCCGTTGACCGATGTCGCCATTGATAAGGTCTTTATCGGTTCCTGCACCAACTCCCGTATCGAAGATTTACGTGCCGCCGCCGAAATTGCCAAAGGCCGCAAAGTGGCGCCAGGCGTGCAGGCGCTGGTGGTTCCTGGCTCCGGTCCGGTGAAGGCCCAGGCGGAAGCCGAAGGGCTGGATAAGATCTTTATCGAAGCAGGCTTCGAGTGGCGCCTGCCAGGCTGCTCCATGTGTCTGGCCATGAACAACGATCGCCTGAATCCGGGTGAGCGCTGCGCCTCTACCAGCAATCGTAACTTTGAAGGCCGTCAGGGCCGCGGCGGGCGCACCCATCTGGTCAGCCCGGCTATGGCCGCCGCTGCGGCAGTCACCGGCCATTTCGCCGATATTCGCAGCCTGAAATAAGGAGACAATCATGGCAGAGAAATTTACCCAACAAACGGGCCGTGTTGTCCCGCTGGACGCCGCTAACGTCGATACTGACGCAATTATTCCGAAACAGTTTCTGCAGAAGGTGACGCGCACCGGTTTTGGCGCGCATCTGTTTAACGACTGGCGTTTCCTGGACGATAAGGGCGAAGTGCCTAATCCGGAATTCGTTCTGAACTTCCCGGAATACAAAGGCGCCTCCATTTTGCTGGCGCGGGAAAACTTTGGCTGCGGTTCATCCCGTGAACATGCGCCGTGGGCGCTCACGGACTACGGTTTTAAAGTGGTTATCGCACCGAGCTTCGCCGATATCTTTTACGGCAATAGCTTCAATAACCAGCTTCTGCCCGTCACGCTGAGCGACGAACAGGTTGATGAGCTGTTCGCCCTGGTGCAGGCGAATCCGGGTATTTCGTTTGAAGTGGATCTGGAAGCGGAAGTGGTGAAGGCCGGAGATAAGACCTACAGCTTCAGCATTGATGCGTTTCGTCGTCACTGCATGCTGAACGGTCTGGACAGTATTGGCCTGACGCTTCAGCACGAAGACGCCATCTCAGCGTACGAGAAAAAACAGCCTGCGTTTATGGGCTAAAGGCAATGGCCCGCAGGGCGCGGGCCATTGATTTGACTACGTTTTGGCATTCCAGCCTCCTTATTGCTTTTCGGCAATGAAGAGACTAACCTCGCAATGTTGGTTGTGAAGTTGGTCTCCCCATCAGTTTTTTTGATGTGGGACTCTCCACTGTTTGCCTCTTGCGAAAGCCTGAGGCAAACAGCCTCAAGCACCCGCCACGCACTCTATTCTCCTTCCAGGTACCTGTCAGAAAGTCGTTTCATTTCGTGAAGCCGCCTTCCAGAATCAAACATCCTTAACCCGGCAAGTCAGCCCAAGCGTAACCACCGAAATCGCGGCAATCATCCAGTAAACTGAGCCATGCCCGTAACTTTGCGCCAGCGCCCCCTGAATCACGCCTGCCAGAATCACCCCGGTTGAAATACTGTTGGTAAAAAGCGTGGTCGCCGAGCCTGCACGACCGGGCATGAGATCCTGAAACCAGAGCATGCCGATCCCGGCAACAATCCCGATAAACACGGCGTTAAACAGCTGCAGCGCCAGCAACGCTTCACGCGAATGGAAAAGGATCAGCCCCGCGTAGAACAGCACCCCGGACGCCACGGCGACGATCATCATCCGACGCTTTCCAAAGCGCTTAACGTAGTAACCCGCCAGAATCATCGCCGGAATTTCCAGCCCGGCAGCGGTCCCCATTAAGATCCCCGCAAGCTTGTCCGGTAAACCCAGATCGCTGCTGATCCACAGCGGCATATCGATGATATACATGGTGTTGCAGGTCCACATCAGCGTGGAGGCAATAAACAGCATGCGGACGTTTTTGTCCTGCCAGCCGCTCACCTGGGTGACAGGTTTATCCGTCGCCTGTTCGACGCGCGCCACGGACGGCAGCGCAAAGGCAATCAATACCAGGCTGATGACAAAAATCCCGGCGGCGATGGAGAACATGGCGGTAAAGCCGTAGTTCAACGCCAGCATGAAGGCCAGCGGCGGGCCAATGACCCACGCCAGCGAGAGCTGGGCACGCATCACCGAGCTGAACATCACCACTTCCCGCGCCGAGTTATCCGCATATTCACGGGCCAGCGCGAACAGCTGCGGCATGGCGGTGTTCGCCAGCGACGCCAGCAGTACGCCGCAGGTAATCAGCGTCAGGTAGTGGCGGTTGAAGGCAAAGAGCAGCGCGTTGCCCACGGCCATGGCGCAGCAAAAGAGGATCAGCCTGCGGCGATCGCCCTGTCTGTCCGATCGTTTCGCCAGCGCGAGGCTGACCAGGATCCCGGCAATGGCGTTGACGGTATAAAACAGGCCGACCCAAAACGGCTGTGCCCCCACCTCGCGGCTGAGAAACAGGCTCAGCGTCGGCGCCTGCAGCGCCCCCGCCACGCCCATCATAAAGGCCACCAGCATAAAAGCGGCATACACGCCGTTAAGGCGTCGCCCCATCGTCATCAACCAGAGCATGCGCAAGTCCTTGTGAAAGCGAATCGAAACCGGGTGAAAGAATAAACGAAAAAAGCCAGCAAAAACATTTTGCTGGCGGGTGATAAGCACCAATACTCAGTCACACATGATCGAGGCGAGTTAGCGGGAAGAGGTCGGTGTTGTAACGTCCCACTGCATCAATTCTTCTAACGTTTTCAGCCGTTGCTCGGCACACCGGCGGGCCAGCCAGGACGATCCTTTTGTCGCTGAAAAGTACTGCTGATAAAACTGACGTGCGGTAGACCTCTTCATAATTTACCTCCTCGCTTCATCGAGGAGAATTATTGGCCTAATATAGGGATAAATAAATTGCTGGTTTTTTGTCAGGAGTTCCCCTTTTATGCCTTCCGGTCGTCTGCAACAACAGTTTATCCGCCTCTGGCAGTGCTGCGAGGGGCAATCGCAGGAGACCACGCTCAACGAGCTGGCTGACCTGCTTAGCTGTTCCCGCCGCCATATGCGCACGCTGCTCAACACCATGCAGCAGCAGGGTTGGTTAAGCTGGGAGGCGGAGGCGGGACGCGGCAAACGTTCGCGCCTGACCTTTCTCTATACCGGGCTGGCGTTGCAGCAGCAGCGCGCGGAAGACCTGCTGGAGCAGGACCGCATCGATCAGCTGGTACAACTGGTAGGCGACAAAGCCGCCGTGCGCCAGATGTTGGTTTCCCATCTCGGACGCAGTTTTCGTCAGGGTCGACACATCCTGCGGGTGCTCTACTATCGCCCAATGAAAAATTTGTTGCCCGGCACGGCGTTACGCCGTTCTGAAACCCACATGGCCCGGCAAATCTTCAGCGGCCTGACGCGCATAAATGAGGAAAACGGGGAACTGGAAGCAGATATCGCGCACCACTGGCAGCAGGTTTCCCCGCTTCACTGGCGCTTCTTCTTACGCCCCGGCATTCACTTTCACCACGGCCGCGAGCTGGAAATGCACGACGTCATCGCCTCTCTGGAACGCGTCCGCAAGCTCCCGCTCTACTCCCATATCTCCCGCGTCCACTCCCCCACGGCCTGGACGCTGGATATCGAGCTGTCGCAGCAGGATAAGTGGCTGCCCTGGCTGCTGGGCTATGTGCCGTCGATGATTTTGCCCGGCGAGTGGGAATCGTTGAACAACTTTGCCAGCCTGCCGATTGGCACCGGGCCCTACTCCGTGTCCCGCAATAACAGCAACCAGCTGAAAATCCGCGCGTTCGATGACTACTTTGGCTATCGGGCGCTGATCGACGAAGTCAACGTATGGGTATTGCCGGATCTCAATGAAGACCTGAGCTGCGGGCTGACGCTGGAAGGCCCCACCACGGGAGAAAAAGCCGTGGAGAGTCGCCTGGAGGAGGGATGCTACTATCTCCTCTTTGACCGCCGCACCCACCGTGGGGCAAACCAGGCCGTCCGCAAGTGGGTCAGCCACGTTTTGTCCCCTTCCAATCTGATCTACCATGCGGAAGAGCAGTACCAGACATACTGGTTCCCGGCGTACGGCCTGCTTCCGCGCTGGCACCACGCCCGCCCGGTGCACTGCGACAAACCCGCCGGGCTGGAGTCCATCACCCTGACCTACTACCGCGAGCACGTGGAGCATCGTTTTATCGCCAGAATCATGACCCGACTGCTGGCAGCCGAGGGGGTCACGTTAGACGTCAGGGAAGTGGACTATGACGAATGGCATCAGGGGGAGATCGCCAGTGATATCTGGCTCAACAGCGCCAACTTCACCCTGCCGCTCGATTTCTCGCTCTTCTCGCACCTGTATGAAGTCCCGCTGATCCAGCACTGCATCGACCGGGACTGGCAGCAGGATGCCGCCCAGTGGCGTGCGGGCGAAATGAATCTTGCTGCGTGGTGCCAGCAGCTGCTGGCCGAGCAGGCGATCGTCCCGTTGATCCACCACTGGCTGATGATTCAGGGCCAGCGCAGCATGCGCGGCCTGCGAATGAATACCCTGGGCTGGTTTGATTTTAAATCCGCCTGGTTTGCGCCGCCGGAGCCATAACGCTTTCGTAATATTCACCAAATCATTACAATAGCGCCGTTCTCAACGGGGTGCTGCATCACAGATGTGCGCTGAGATAATACCCGTCGAACCTGATCCGGATAACGCCGGCGAAGGGATTTGAGGCTGTCGCTCAAAATCCTTTGCCACTCAACTTTGAGGTGCAAAGTGTTAAAAAAAGTTCTCCCCCTGCTGGCGCTGTTTGCGCTGCCTGTTTTTGCGAAGCCCGTCCTGACGGTCTACACCTATGACTCCTTCTCTGCCGACTGGGGCCCTGGCCCGGTAGTCAAAAAAGCTTTCGAAGCTGACTGTAACTGCGAGCTGAAGTTCGTGGCGCTGGAAGATGGCGTTTCTCTGCTCAACCGTCTGCGCATGGAAGGGAAAAACAGCAAGGCCGACGTGGTGCTCGGTCTGGATAACAACCTGCTGGAAGCCGCCTCGCAAACCAAACTGTTTGCCAAAAGCGGCGTCGCGGCAGATGCCGTTAACGTGCCGGGCGGCTGGAAAAACGACACCTTTGTGCCGTTCGACTATGGCTACTTTGCTTTTGTTTACGACAAAAATAAGCTGAAAAACCCGCCGAAGAGCCTGAAAGAGCTGGTCGAAAGTGACCAGAAATGGCGCGTGATTTATGAAGATCCGCGTACCAGTACGCCGGGCCTGGGCCTGCTGCTGTGGATGCAAAAGGTCTACGGGGATAAAGCGCCGGAAGCGTGGCACAAACTGGCCGCCAAAACCGTCACCGTGACCAAGGGCTGGAGCGAAGCCTATGGCCTGTTCCTGAAAGGCGAAAGCGACCTGGTGCTGAGCTACACCACTTCTCCGGCCTACCACATTATCGCCGAGAAGAAAGACAACTACGCTGCGGCGAATTTTGCTGAAGGGCACTATCTGCAGGTGGAAGTCGCCGCGCGTACCGCCGCCAGCAAACAGCCGGAGCTGGCCGAGAAGTTCCTGAAGTTCATGGTTTCAACGGCGTTCCAGAATGCGATTCCCGCAGGCAACTGGATGTATCCGGTCACTAACGTTACCCTGCCCGCAGGTTTCGAGCAGTTGACCAAACCAACAGCCTCGCTGGAGTTTACGCCGCAGCAGGTCGCCGCGCAGCGT
This sequence comes from Enterobacter sp. ECC-019, assembly GCF_043974075.1. Classification (NCBI taxonomy): domain Bacteria; kingdom Pseudomonadati; phylum Pseudomonadota; class Gammaproteobacteria; order Enterobacterales; family Enterobacteriaceae; genus Enterobacter; species Enterobacter sp. ECC-019. The sequence continues at coordinate 1,396,689 of NZ_CP143759.1, read as the reverse complement.
GCAGCATGGGTAAGTGAATGGCAACGCGCCGTCAGCCGTTGATTCCCGGCTGGCTACTTCCCGGGCTGTTCGCCGCCGTAGTGATGGTAGTGGTCAGCCTGGGGGCTTTTCTTGCACTGTGGCTCAACGCGCCAGAGAGTGACCTGCTCGCCCTCTGGCACGACAGCTACCTCTGGCACGTTATCCGGTTCTCCTTCTGGCAGGCTTCGCTTTCTGCCCTGCTGTCGGCGATCCCGGCCATTTTTCTGGCGCGCGCCCTGTATCGGCGGCGTTTCCCCGGTAGGCTGGCACTGCTGCGCCTGTGCGCCATGACGCTGATCCTGCCCGTGCTGGTGGCGGTATTCGGCATTTTGAGCGTTTACGGACGCCAGGGCTGGCTGGCTTCGCTGTTCGCCCAGCTTGGTCTGGAATGGTCATTCTCGCCTTACGGCCTGCAGGGCATTCTGCTGGCGCACGTCTTTTTCAATATGCCGATGGCAACGCGCCTCTTCTTGCAGGCTCTGGAAAACATTCCCGGCGAACAGCGTCAGGTTGCCGCCCAGCTCGGCATGCGCGGCGTGTCGTTCTTCCGCTTTGTCGAATGGCCGTGGCTGCGCCGCCAGATCCCGCCCGTCGCGGCGTTAATCTTCATGCTCTGCTTTGCCAGCTTTGCCACCGTGCTGTCGCTCGGCGGCGGGCCGCAGGCCACCACCATTGAGCTGGCGATTTACCAGGCGCTGAGTTACGACTACGATCCCGGTCGCGCCGCGCTGCTGGCGATGGTGCAGATGGCGTGCTGCCTTGCGCTGGTGCTGCTGAGCCAGCGACTGAGTAAAGCCATTCCCGCGGGTAGCAATCAAATAACCGGCTGGCGCGATCCGCAGGACAGCCTGCACAGCCGCGTCACCGATTTTATCCTGATTGCGCTGGCGCTCCTGCTTCTGCTGCCGCCGCTGATGGCTGTTATCGTTGACGGACTGAACCTCAATCTCATATCCGTCCTGCAACAGCCCGTCCTCTGGCAGGCCACCTGGACCTCGCTGCGTATCGCCCTGGCGGCTGGGTTACTGTGCGTCATGCTGACCATGATGCTGCTGTGGAGCAGCCGTGAACTCTATGCCCTGCAGGCCCAAAAGGCCGGACAGGCGCTGGAGCTGACGGGCATGCTGATTCTGGCTATGCCGGGCATCGTGCTGGCGACGGGCTTCTTTTTACTGTTCAACAGCACCATCGGCCTGCCGGAAAGGGCCGATGGCATTGTGATTTTCACCAACGCCCTGATGGCCATTCCCTACGCGCTCAAAGTACTGGAAAACCCGATGCGCGACGTCAACAGCCGCTACGGTTTACTGTGCCATTCGCTGGGCATGCAGGGCTGGCAGCGGCTGAAGGTGGTCGAACTGCGCGCGCTAAAACGTCCGCTGGCGCAGGCGCTGGCGTTTGCCTGCGTGCTGTCGATTGGGGATTTTGGGGTTGTCGCGCTTTTCGGCAATGACGATTTCCGCACGCTGCCATACTGGCTCTATCAGCAAATCGGCTCTTATCGCAGTCAGGACGGCGCGGTCACCGCGCTGTTACTGCTGCTGCTGTGCTTTGCCTTATTTACCGCTATCGAAAAACTTCCGGGGCGTGATGTTAAAACTGACTGATGTAACCTGGCTTTACCAGCATCTGCCGATGCGCTTCACGCTCTCCGTGCGTCAGGGGGAGATGATCGCCGTACTTGGCCCAAGCGGCGCGGGAAAAAGCACGCTGCTTAACTTGATTGCGGGTTTTCTGCAGCCTGCAAGCGGCGCGATCGTCATTGAAAATCACGATCATACCCACACGCCGCCCGCAAAACGTCCGGTCTCAATGCTGTTTCAGGAAAACAACCTGTTTACCCACCTGACGGTGCGGCAAAACATCGCGCTGGGAATGCATCCGGGACTCAGGCTGAACGATGCCCAGCGCCAGAAGCTGGAGATTATCGCCGTACAGATGGGGATCGCCGAGTTCATCGACAGGCTGCCGGGCGAGCTTTCCGGCGGCCAGCGCCAGCGCGTAGCGCTGGCGCGTTGTCTGGTGCGCGAGCAGCCGATCCTGCTGCTGGATGAGCCGTTCTCTGCGCTCGATCCCGCTCTGCGCCAGGAGATGCTGGCGCTGGTGCAGGACGTCTGTCAGCGCCAGCAGCTGACGATGCTGATGGTGTCGCACAGTATCGAAGATGCCGCACGGATTGCGCCGCGATCGGTGGTGATTGCCGAAGGGCGTATTTTGTGGGATGGAAAAACAGAAGAACTGCTGAGTGGTAAAGCGGAGGCGTCTTCACTGTTGGGCATTCGTGCAGTCTGATGCCCTCTCCCACAGGGCTGAGGGATCCCCAGTAATATGGTCATACCACCATGACCATATTACTGTACTCTTTTCCCAGCTTTTTTATCTCGTTACCTATATTCAGCCGCCTCACTTTTCCAGGCTCATGCCGGATGACTTCTTCTGCCAGACTCAGGTAAGACAGGACCCGCCTGTGTCTGATACTGCTTGCCTGATAATGCCTGTGTAAGCACTGCCTTTCTGCCCTGTAACCTGCCAGCCACAGCACCAGACTTGCCATCGCTGCGACCAGATTCAGCACTTCCAGCCGCCCTTTTCCCTGACTCCGGCTCAGCCTCAGACCGAACCCGAAGCGGGGACTTTTGTCGTCCCGGAAGTTCTGTTCTATCTGCATTCTGCGGCTGTACAGCGCCATTATCTGGTGCGGCTCCAGCCCCTCTGCATTACTGAACAGCAGCCAGGGCTCACGGGCGCTACTGCGGTGTTCCCGCTGTGTTTTTGGCATTCCCCCTTTTCCCTGACGCCCTGCGTCAGGGCGCTTATGCAGATAGAACCGGCCGTAACAGGGCGCTCGTGGTTTACGGGACAGGACACCGTAACCCACGCAGACCGGTTGTCCGGTAGCCTCAAGCTCGCTGATTTTCATCCACTTTTTATCTCCGTCCAGCCGGAAGCTGATACAGCCCCTGACCCTGCCGGTGAAGCGCCAGCCCAGCTGGCTGACATGCCGGAACCAGTCTGTCCGGAAGCCTGCATCCGTAATGATGGTAACGGCTTTGTCTTTCGGGATGGCGTCATGCAGGCGGTCAAGGAAGCGGCACTGTACACCGCTGTTCTGCGCCAGCTCTGCGGGGACAACTTCACTCATAAGCGGAAGTGAGCGGCCATTACAGACCAGGCTTGCCCGCAGAAGATGCCAGTTCCTGTCATGCCAGCCGGTCCAGTCGACAGCGATAACACAGAAGGGCATCAGGGAGGTGATGGTATGTGTGAGCAGGTGCTGAATACGGGGAATATCACGGTGAAGGGCGGTATTGCCCAGGGCACGGTCAACACGTTTGATTTTATTTTTAACGTGCGCCCTGCCGGGAAGGGTACGTCCCAGGCTGGTCAGGGTCAGACTGGCACCGTGCGTGAGGGCGACGGCCATGGAAACAAGGACATTGACCCGGAAGCTGTGAATGTCAGGTAAAGACGCGGAGAAAAATTTCTGGCAGACTGTCTGTAAAGGCACGATGAGGTCTCTTCTGATTTGTTAGCGCAACCAGTAGATCACACTTCATCGTGCTTTTCATTTTTTTGGGGAACCCTCAGCCCACAGGGAGAGGGAAAAAACCTTAACGGCTGACCACTTTTAATAAAATCTCGCCGTACACCGGCATCAGCGGGTGACGAATCAGCGCGACCAGGGCTACCACGGCCACACCCAGCGTCAGCGGGGCTAGCCAGAGCAGGCGAGTACGCGGGAGGTAGCGCGTCAGGCGATCGATATTCGCTTTCCCGCTGCGCCACAGCCGCCAGCAGAGCCATGCCGCCAGCCACAGCAACACAGCCGTGCCCAGCAGCAGCCACTTGAACTCGCCGCTTTGCATACCGTCAGGAATATCAATTGCAGCACCCGCGAGTATCCCCGGCAGGAAGTAGAACGGCGGCCAGAAGACGCAGCCGATGATGTTCGGCACCACGAATTTCGCGACGGGCAGGTCCAGCATTCCCGCCACCATCGGCACCAGTGGACGCGTTGGCCCGACAAAGCGGCCAACGAGGATGGTAAACATGCTGTGCTGATGCAGCGCATGCTCGGTTTTATCCAGCAAGGCTTTGTTCTTTTTCATGAACGACCAGCGGTGCAGCGGCTTCTTAAAGCGCCAGCCCAGCCAGAAGGAGATCCAGTCGCCCAGCAGGCAGCCGATAATCCCGGCCAGCCACGCCTGCCAGAAATTAACCTCGCCGCTGCCAATCAGCGCCCCAAGCCCTGCCATCATCACGGTGCCGGGCAGGATCAGCCCAACCAGCGCCAGCGATTCCAGAAACGCCACCAGCGCCACGGCGATGAGCGAGTACATAACGGACTGGGTAATAAAGTGTTCCAGCAATGCCTGCATAACTATTCCGGTCAGAAAACGAATCAGCGATTCTGCTTAGCGCCCCGCACCGCGTCAAGGCAACAATTGTCTGAATAGTTTACAGGTTGCTTTCTGCATTCACCTGTTTGTTTATCTTTTTTTACCGTTTATTCACATCCCGCGCGGAATTCACTCGGGCTGGCGCCGGTACATTTTTTAAATACCCGGGAGAAATAGAGCTGATCCTCAAAGCCTACGTTGCGCCCCACGGTAGCGATCGGCATCCGGGTGGTGCTGAGCAGCAGCTTCGCCTGGCTGATGCGCTGATCCTCGCGCCAGCTCAATACGCTGACGCCCAGCTGCTGGCGAAACAGATGCGACAGCCGCGACGGCGACAGGCAGACGTGCTGGGCAACGCTGGCGATATCAAACTGGCTATCGGCCAGGTGGTCGCTGATGTACTGGCAGGCGTCACGCACGCGGTTATCCAGCGGCGGGTTAAGCGACTCGTTAATCGCCTCCATCCGTCGCAGCAGAAGCTGTTCGAGCAGGTTAATCGCCAGCAGTTCGGCGTAACGCCCGCCCGCCTGCCCGGCTTCAATAATCTGCGCAAAAAGCTCGCGAAACTGTGCCAGATGAACCTCATCCGGGCGATAAAAACCGGTGTGCGCAAAAATAGCCGGCCAGGAAAGCCACTCCTGCCAGTAGGCGCGCGGACGGAAGTAGACCCACTGGTGATACCACTCTTTGGCATCCGGATGACGGCCATAGTGATGGATCTCCCCCGGCGGGAACAGCAGGATATCGCCGGGGCGGCAGACAAACTGCTGGTCGCCGTTCTTGATGATCCCTTCCCCTCGCACGGTCAGGTTGAGGATATACCCTTTCATCCCGAGCGGTCGGTCGACGTAAAAGTCGAGATATCCCTCAGCCTCGATAGGGGTCAGTCCCGCCACAAGGTGCGCGTTAAACGAGTATCCCGGCAGCAGGGGATCGTTTTGCGTTTCGGCCATAGATTCAGTTCTCCCAAGGGTCCTGAAGGAAACCAATTGTCCATATCACTAAAAGCAGCTTAAAAATGGCCCGCGAAAAGATCCAAAAAGCATCACGCCGCTTTTACGTCCGCCATGTTTCAGCCTTTCCCCCTGATTTCTCCGCCAGAGCAGGCAGATAACCAGTAACAAAAGTGTCTATAAGTGCGGCAGAAATGTCCACATTGAATATTTGCACGGCGTCACACTTTCCGTTGTAACAGCAATTTAGTCCATAAGATTAGCGGATCCTGCCTGACGACTTTTGTCCCCAGTCTCTAATGTTCTTCCATACCTGTTTTTTCGATGGAGCAACACCATGGCAATTGCGATTGGCCTCGATTTTGGCAGCGATTCAGTTCGCGCGCTGGCAGTGGACTGTACGTCCGGCCAGGAGATAGCAACCAGCGTTGAGTGGTACCCGCGCTGGCAAGAGGGGCGCTACTGTGATGCGCCGAACAACCTGTTCCGCCACCACCCGCGTGACTATATCGAATCGATGGAAGCGGCGATCAAAACCGTCCTGGCTGAACTGACTGACGCCCAGCGGGCTGAGATTGTCGGCATTGGCGTCGACAGCACCGGCTCAACGCCTGCCCCGGTGGATGCCGAAGGCCGCGTGCTGGCGCTGCGCCCGGAGTTCGCCGACAACCCGAACGCCATGTTCGTGCTGTGGAAAGACCACACCGCCGTGGAAGAGGCTGAAGCCATCACGCGCCTGTGCCATCAGCCAGGCAAAACCGACTACTCGCGCTACATCGGCGGGATTTATTCCAGTGAATGGTTCTGGGCCAAGATCCTCCACGTTACCCGCGCCGACGCCTCCGTTGCGCAGGCAGCCGCATCGTGGATTGAGCTGTGCGACTGGGTGCCTGCCCTGCTCTCCGGCACCACGCGTCCACAGGATATCCGCCGCGGCCGCTGCAGCGCCGGGCATAAATCGTTATGGCATGAAAGCTGGGGCGGCCTGCCTCCAGCCGCGTTCTTCGATGAGCTCGACCCGATTATCAACAAGAACCTGACATATCCGCTGTTTACCGACACCTTTACCGCCGATATTCCGGTCGGCACGCTCTGCGAAGAGTGGGCGAAACGACTCGGCCTGCCGCAGAACGTGGCGATCTCCGGCGGTGCCTTTGACTGCCATATGGGCGCCGTGGGCGCAGGTGCACAGCCTAATACGCTGGTGAAAGTTATCGGCACCTCCACCTGCGACATTCTGACGGCGGATAAAGCCACCGTCGGCGACCGCGCGGTGAAGGGCATCTGCGGCCAGGTTGACGGCAGCGTGGTGCCGGACTTCATCGGTCTGGAAGCTGGTCAGTCCGCGTTTGGCGATATCTACGCCTGGTTTGGTCGCGTCCTGGGCTGGCCGCTGGATCGGCTGGCGGCAGCACATCCTGAACTGAAAGCCCAGATCGCCGAGAGCAAAAAGCTGCTTCTGCCGCAGCTCACCGAAGCCTGGGCAAAAAATCCGTCTCTCGAACACCTGCCGGTGGTGCTGGACTGGTTTAACGGCCGCCGCACGCCGTTTGCCAACCAGCGTCTGAAAGGGGTGATCGCGGATCTCAACCTGGCGACCGACGCGCCTGCGCTGTTCGGCGGTCTGATTGCCGCAACGGCCTTCGGTGCCCGCGCCATTATGGAGTGCTTCACCGAGCAGGGCATCGACGTGAACAACGTGATGGCGCTGGGCGGCATCGCCCGTAAAAACCCGGTGATTATGCAGGCCTGCTGCGATGTGCTGAACCGTCCGCTGCAGATTGTGGCCTCCGATCAGTGCTGCGCGCTGGGCGCAGCGATTTTCGCCGCCGTGGCCGCAGGCGTTCACGCCGACATTCCGACCGCGCAGCAGCATATGGCGAGCGCCGTCGAAAACACGCTCCAGCCGCGCGCCCAGCAGGCACAACGCTTTGAACAGCTTTATCAGCGCTACCAGCAATGGGCAAAAAGCGCCGAACTTCACTATCTCCCTGTCGCCGCCCCGGCCAAAAGCACCGCGGACACTACGGCAACCCTGACCCATTAAGGACACGATGATGACCATTTTTAATAACTATGAAGTGTGGTTTGTGATTGGCAGCCAGCATTTGTACGGACCGGAAGCGCTGCAGCAGGTGACGAAACACGCGGAGCACGTCGTTAACGCGCTGAACGCGGAAGCTAAACTGCCGTGCAAACTGGTGCTGAAACCGCTGGGCACAACGCCGGACGAAATCACCCACATCTGCCGCGACGCCAACTACGACGACAAATGCGCCGGTCTGGTGGTGTGGCTGCACACCTTCTCGCCGGCCAAAATGTGGATCAACGGTCTGTCTATCCTCAACAAACCTCTGCTGCAGTTCCATACCCAGTTCAACGCCTCCCTGCCGTGGGACAGCATCGACATGGACTTTATGAACCTGAACCAGACCGCGCACGGCGGCCGCGAGTTCGGCTTCATCGGCGCGCGTATGCGTCAGCAGCACGCGGTGGTCACCGGCCACTGGCAGGACGGCAAGGCGCAACAACGTATCGGCTCCTGGATGCGTCAGGCGGTCTCTAAGCAGGATACCCGCCACCTGAAAGTGGTGCGTTTCGGTGACAACATGCGTGAAGTGGCGGTCACCGACGGCGATAAAGTGGCCGCGCAGATCAAGTTCGGCTTCTCCGTCAACACCTGGGCCGTAGGCGATCTGGTGCAGGTGGTGAATGAAATCAGCGACGGCGACGTGAGCGCGCTGGTGGACGAGTACGAAAGCAGCTACCACCTGACGCCTGCGGCACAAATCAACGGCGACAAGCGCCAGAACGTGCTGGACGCGGCGCGCATCGAGCTGGGCATGAAGCGCTTCCTGGAACAGGGCGGCTTCCACGCCTTTACCACCACCTTTGAAGACCTCCACGGCCTGAAACAGCTGCCGGGCCTGGCGGTACAACGTCTGATGCAGCAGGGCTATGGCTTTGCGGGCGAGGGCGACTGGAAAACTGCCGCTCTGCTTCGCATCATGAAGGTGATGTCGACCGGTCTGCAGGGCGGCACCTCCTTTATGGAGGACTATACCTACCACTTCGAGAACGGCAACGACCTGGTGCTCGGCTCCCACATGCTGGAAGTGTGCCCTTCTATCGCCGTCGAAGAGAAACCGATTCTCGACGTGCAGTATCTCGGCATCGGCGGTAAAGCCGATCCGGCGCGTCTGATCTTCAACACCCGTACGGGCCCGGCCATCAACGCCAGCCTGATCGACCTGGGCGATCGTTTCCGCCTGCTGGTGAACTGTGTCGATGCGGTTGAAACGCCGCACTCCCTGCCGAAACTGCCGGTTGCCAACGCCCTGTGGAAAGCACAGCCTGACCTGCCAACCGCCTCAGAGGCCTGGATCCTGGCCGGCGGCGCGCACCACACGGTGTTCAGCCACGCGCTGGATCTGAACGACATGCGCCAGTTCGCCGAGCTGCACGACATCGAGCTGACCGTCATTGATAACGACACCCGCCTGCCCGCCTTCAAAGACGCGCTGCGCTGGAACGAAGTCTATTACGGTTCAAAACGCTAAGCCCTGAATGCCCGGTGGCACTGCGTTTACCGGGCCTACGGTTCCGTAGGCCGGATAAGCGAAGCGCCATCCGGCAGGAGACAACTATGTTAGACGATCTCAAACGTCAGGTGCTCGAAGCCAACCTGGCGCTGCCGAAACATAATCTGGTGACCCTGACCTGGGGCAACGTCAGCGCCGTTGACCGGGAAAAAGGCGTGTTCGTGATTAAGCCTTCCGGCGTGGATTACACGGTGATGACCGCAGATGATATGGTGGTGGTCAGTCTCGAGACTGGCGAAGTAGTGGAAGGCAACAAAAAACCGTCTTCCGATACGCCGACTCACCGCCTGCTCTACCGATCATTCCCGACCATCGGCGGCATTGTGCATACCCATTCGCGCCATGCGACCATCTGGGCGCAGGCGGGCCAGTCCATCCCGGCGACCGGCACCACCCACGCGGACTACTTTTACGGCACCATTCCCTGCACGCGTCTGATGACCGATGCGGAGATTAACGGTGAGTACGAGTGGGAAACCGGCAACGTGATTGTCGAAACCTTCGAAAAACAGGGGATCGACGCGGCGCAGATGCCCGGCGTGCTGGTGCACTCCCACGGCCCGTTCGCCTGGGGGAAAAACGCGGAAGACGCGGTGCATAACGCCATCGTGCTGGAAGAGGTCGCCTATATGGGGATCTTCTGTCGCCAGCTGGCACCACAGCTGCCGGATATGCAGCAAACCCTGCTGGATAAGCATTACCTGCGCAAGCACGGCGCGAAGGCGTATTACGGGCAGTAAGCTGTATATATACCCAGCATAAAATATTCAACCAGGCTATAATCAAGCCTGGTTTTATTTTATGGGATAACGGCGTGGCGCAGGCGCAAGAAGGCTTTTTACTGACCCGACACTGGCGGGATACCCCTCAGGGCACCGAGGTTGCGTTCTGGCTGGCAACCGATAATGGCCCGCTACACGTTACGCTGCCCCCGCAGGAATCCGTGGCCTTTATTCCTGAAGCCCATGTCGAGAAGGTGAAGCAGCTGCTGCGCGGCGAAAACGGCTGGCGTATTACTCCACTTGAACTGAAAGATTTCCACCGCCAGCCGGTTTACGGCCTCTACTGTCGCGCCCATCGCCAGCTGATGCGCTATGAAAAACTGCTCCGCGAAGCAGGCGTGACGCTCTACGAAGCCGATATCCGCCCACCGGAACGCTTTCTGATGGAGCGGTTCATTACCGCCCCCGTCTGGGTCGACGGCACCGCGCATAGCGGCAGCCTCGTTAACGCGCGCCTGAAGCCTAACCCACACTATCGCTCACCGCTGAAGTGGGTCTCCCTGGATATCGAAACCACCCGTCACGGCGAACTGTACTGCATTGGCCTGGAAGGCTGCGGCGATCGGGTTGTCTATATGCTCGGACCGCCGAATGGCGATGCGTCCGCGCTGGATTTCCGGCTTGAGTACGTCAACAGCCGCCCGCAGCTGCTGGAGAAGCTTAACCAGTGGTTTGCCGACTACGATCCCGATGTTCTGATCGGCTGGAACGTGGTGCAGTTCGACCTGCGCGTGCTGCAAAAACACGCCGAGCGCTACCGCATCCCGCTGATGCTGGGGCGCGGAAACAGCGAGCTGGAATGGCGCGAACACGGTTTTAAGAACGGCGTTTTCTTTGCGCAGGCTAACGGTCGCCTGATTATCGACGGCATCGAGGCGCTAAAATCCGCCTTCTGGAACTTCTCTTCATTCTCACTCGAAGCCGTCGCGCAGGAGCTGCTTGGCGAAGGCAAATCCATCGACAACCCCTGGGACAGAATGGACGAGATCGACCGGCGCTTTAACGAAGACAAACCGGCGCTCGCCACCTATAACCTGAAAGACTGTGAGCTGGTCACGCAGATATTCCACAAAACCGAGATTATGCCGTTCCTGCTGGAGCGCGCGACGGTGAACGGCCTTGCGGTAGACAGGCACGGCGGCTCGGTTGCCGCCTTTAGCCACCTCTATTTTCCGCGGATGCACCGGGCGGGATACGTCGCCCCCAACCTCGGAGACGTGCCGCCGCAGGCAAGCCCCGGCGGATACGTCATGGACTCCCGACCAGGATTGTATGACTCCGTTCTGGTCCTGGATTACAAAAGCCTGTACCCGTCGATCATCCGCACCTTCCTGATCGATCCCGTCGGGCTGGTTGAGGGCATGGCCCAGCCGGATGATGAGCACAGCACCGAAGGCTTCCTCGGCGCACGTTTCTCGCGGGAAAAACACTGTCTGCCTGAAATCGTGGGAAACATCTGGCACGGCCGTGACGAGGCCAAGCGCCACGGTAACAAACCCCTTTCTCAGGCGCTGAAAATCATCATGAACGCCTTTTACGGCGTGCTGGGCACCAGCGCCTGCCGCTTCTTTGACCCGCGTCTGGCCTCCTCGATTACCATGCGCGGGCACGAGATCATGCGCCAGACTAAAGCGCTGATTGAATCCCGGGGCTATGACGTCATCTACGGCGACACGGACTCCACCTTTGTCTGGCTTAAGGGCACGCATTCAGAAGAGGACGCCGCGCAAATCGGCAAAGCGCTGGTCGCCTTCGTGAACGACTGGTGGCAGGAACATTTGCAGAAAGAGCGGTTAACCAGCGCGCTGGAGCTGGAATTTGAGACCCATTTCGCCCGCTTTTTAATGCCTACCATTCGCGGTACCGATCAGGGCAGCAAGAAGCGCTATGCCGGGCTGATTCAGGAAGGCGACGCGCAGCGGATGGTGTTTAAAGGGCTGGAAACGGTGCGCACCGACTGGACGCCGCTGGCGCAGCAGTTCCAGCAAACCCTCTACCTGCGGGTGTTCCGCAATGAGCCGTATCAAGACTACATCCGCGAAACCATCGCCAGCCTGATGGCGGGCGAACTTGACGCCCAGCTGGTGTACCGCAAGCGCCTGCGCCGCCCGCTGGCGGAGTACCAGCGTAACGTTCCTCCGCACGTACGCGCCGCGCGCCTGGCGGATGAAGAAAACGTCCGCCGTGGCCGCGCGCCGCAGTACCAAAACCGGGGAACCATCAAATACGTCTGGACCATTAGCGGCCCGGAACCCGTGGATTATCAGCATTCTCCGCTGGATTACGAACACTATCTGACGCGTCAGCTTCAGCCGGTCGCCGACGGAATTTTGCCCTTCATCGACGATGATTTTGCTACACTAGTGACAGGGCAACTTGGCCTATTTTGACGCGTGACGAAATGGCTGCCATCCAGTACCATAGCGCCCTTTCCATTCCCGGACCCATTTTTCGATGACCGTCTTTTTTGACGGGGGTCGAACTATTGCCTGCAATTAAAGATTAGAGCCGAACAACTATGCCTTTTACACTTGGTCAACGCTGGATCAGCGATACAGAAAGCGAACTTGGATTAGGAACCGTCGTAGCAATCGATACGCGTATGGTTACCCTCCTCTTCCCTGCCACCGGTGAAAACCGTCTGTACGCTCGCAATGACTCCCCTGTTACCCGCGTGATGTTCAATCCGGGCGACACCGTGACCAGCCATGACGGCTGGCAGCTCAAGATTGAAGACGTAAAAGAAGAGAATGGACTGCTCGCCTACATCGGGACTCGCCTGGACACCGACGAGGCCAATGTCATCCTGCGCGAAGTGCTCCTCGACAGCAAGCTGGTGTTCAGTAAGCCGCAGGACCGCCTGTTTGCCGGGCAAATTGACCGTATGGATCGCTTCTCCCTGCGCTATCGCGCGCGTAAGTTCCAGAGTGAACAGTACCGCATGCCGTGGAGCGGCCTGCGCGGCCAGCGCACCAGCCTGATCCCCCACCAGCTGAACATCGCCCATGACGTGGGTCGTCGCCATGCGCCGCGCGTGCTGCTGGCAGATGAAGTGGGTCTGGGTAAAACCATCGAAGCGGGCATGATCCTGCATCAACAGCTGCTTTCCGGGGCTGCCGAACGCGTGCTGATTGTGGTGCCAGAAACCCTGCAGCACCAGTGGCTGGTTGAGATGCTGCGCCGCTTTAACCTGCGTTTCTCTCTGTTCGATGACGAACGCTATGCCGAAGCGCAGCACGATACCGACAACCCGTTTGAAACCGAACAGCTGGTCATTTGCTCCCTGGACTTCGTGCGCCGCAGCAAGCAGCGTCTTGAGCACCTGTGCGATGCCGAGTGGGACATTATGGTCGTTGACGAAGCGCACCATCTGGTCTGGAGCGAAGATGCGCCAAGTCGCGAATATATGGCTATCGAGCAGCTTGCCGAGCGCGTGCCTGGCGTTCTGCTGCTGACCGCAACGCCGGAGCAACTGGGTCTGGAAAGCCACTTCGCCCGTTTGCGCCTGCTCGATCCAAACCGTTTCCACGACTTTGCGCAGTTCGTGGAAGAACAGAATAACTACCGTCCGGTCGCGGATGCCGTCGCTATGCTGCTGGCGGGCAAGCGTCTTTCAAATGACGAACTCAACACCCTGAGCGATCTGATTGGCGAGCAGGACATCGAGCCGCTTTTGCAGGCTGCGAACAGCGAGAGCGACAACGCGGAATCCGCGCGTAAAGAGCTGATAGACATGCTGATGGACCGCCACGGCACCAGCCGCGTGCTGTTCCGTAACACCCGTAACGGCGTCAAAGGCTTCCCGAAACGCGAGCTGCACACCATCAAGCTCCCGCTGCCGACGCAGTATCAGACGGCGATTAAAGTCTCCGGCATTATGGGTGCGCGCAAAACTCAGGAAGAGCGCGCCCGCGACATGCTTTATCCGGAACAAATCTACCAGGAATTTGAAGGCGATACCGGCACCTGGTGGAACTTCGATCCGCGCGTGGAGTGGCTGATGGGCTACCTTACCGCGCACCGCTCCCAGAAAGTGCTGGTGATCTGCGCCAAAGCGGCCACCGCGCTGCAGCTGGAGCAGGTCCTGCGCGAGCGCGAAGGTATTCGTGCCGCCGTGTTCCACGAAGGCATGTCCATCGTCGAGCGCGACCGCGCCGCGGCGTGGTTCGGAGAAGAGGACAGCGGCGCGCAGGTTCTGCTGTGCTCGGAAATCGGCTCTGAAGGCCGTAACTTCCAGTTCGCCAGCAACATGGTGATGTTCGACCTGCCGTTTAACCCGGATCTGCTGGAGCAGCGTATCGGCCGTCTGGATCGTATCGGTCAGGCGCATGATATTCAGATCCACGTGCCGTATCTGGAAAAAACCGCGCAGTCCGTGCTGGTGCGCTGGTTCCACGAAGGTCTGGACGCGTTTGAACACACCTGCCCGACGGGCCGCACCATTTACGATCAGGTGCATGGCGATCTGATCGGCTACCTGGCCGCGCCGGAAAACGCGGAAGGGTTTGATGAGCTGATCAAGTCCTGCCGTGAGAAACACGACGCGCTTAAAGCGCAGCTGGAGCAGGGCCGCGACCGCCTGCTGGAGATCCACTCCAACGGCGGTGAAAAAGCGCAGGCGCTTGCCGAAAGCATTGAAGAACAAGATGATGACACCAGTCTGATCAGCTTCTCCATGAACCTGTTCGACATCGTCGGCATCAACCAGGACGATCGTGGCGAGAACCTGATTGTCCTGACCCCGTCCGATCACATGCTGGTTCCGGATTTCCCGGGCCTGCCGGAAGATGGCTGTACCATCACCTTTGAGCGTGATGTGGCGCTGTCCCGCGAAGACGCCCAGTTTATCACCTGGGAACACCCGCTGATCCGCAACGGGCTGGATCTGATCCTGTCCGGCGATACCGGCAGCAGCACCATCTCCCTGTTGAAAAACAAGGCGCTGCCGGTGGGCACCCTGCTGGTGGAGCTGATCTACGTTGTGGAAGCGCAGGCGCCGAAACAGCTGCAGCTCACCCGCTTCCTGCCGCCAACGCCGGTCCGCCTGCTGCTGGACAAAAACGGCACGAACCTGGCGGGACAGGTGGAATTCGAGAGTTTCAACCGACAGCTGAGCGCGGTGAACCGCCATACCGGCAGCAAGCTGGTGAACGCGGTCCAGCAGGACGTGCACGCTATTCTGCAACTGGGCGAAACGCAGATTGAAAAAGCGGCCAGATCGCTGATTGACGCTGCGCGCAGTGAAGCCGACGAGAAACTGTCCGCGGAGCTGTCCCGTCTGGAAGCGTTAAAAGCCGTCAACCCGAACATCCGTGACGACGAGCTGGCGGCGATTGAAAGCAACCGTCAGCAGGTGCTGGAAAGCCTTAATCAGGCGAGCTGGCGTCTGGATGCCCTGCGTCTTATCGTTGTGACGCATCAGTAAACGGAGCGCAAGATGGTGATGGAGCCTTACAATCCGCCGCAGGATCCCTGGCTGGTCATTCTGTATCAGGATGAACACATTATGGTGGTCAACAAGCCCAGCGGCCTGTTGTCCGTGCCGGGGCGTCTGGACGAGCACAAAGACAGCGTGATGACGCGCATTCAGCGCGATTATCCGCAGGCGGAGTCCGTCCATCGCCTGGATATGGCCACCAGCGGCGTGATTGTGGTGGCGCTGAATAAAGCCGCGGAACGCGAGTTAAAGCGCCAGTTCCGCGAGCGCGAGCCGAAAAAGCAGTATGTCGCCCGCGTCTGGGGCCACCCCGCGCAGGCAGAAGGGCTGGTGGATTTACCGCTGATCTGCGACTGGCCGAATCGGCCAAAGCAGAAGGTGTGTTATGAAACCGGCAAGGCCGCGCAGACCGAGTATGAAGTGCTGGAGTACGCGCCGGATAATACCGCGCGCGTCCTGCTGAAGCCGATTACCGGACGTTCACACCAGCTGCGCGTGCATATGCTCGCCCTGGGTCATCCGATTCTGGGCGACCGCTTTTACGCGCCGCCTGAAGCGCTGGCCTTAGCGCCACGTCTGCAGCTGCACGCGCAGACGCTCACCATCACCCATCCGACCTTCGGTAACGCGATGACGTTTAAAGCCCCGGTGGACTTCTAAAAAAAAGCCCGACATCGTCGGGCTTTTTCTTATTTGAAACCTTTCTTCTCTTTAATGAGCTCGTACGCCTTCTGGATTTCCTGCGCTTTTTGCTTCGCCATCTCCATCATTTCTGGCGGCAGGCCTTTCGCGACCAGTTTGTCCGGATGATGCTCGCTCATAAGCTTACGATAGGCACGTTTAATCGTGGTCTGATCGTCAGAGGGCTTTACGCCAAGCACGTTGCAAGCATCTTCCAGCGTCGGACCACGCTGCGCCTGCTGCCAGGCTCCACCGGACGACTGCTGGTGATAGCCACCGCCAAACTGCGCCCCGCCCTGCATCATGCGCAGGAACTGGTCGAACTGCATGCGGGAGATGCCTAGCTCTTCCGCAATGACGTACAGCACATCTCGTTCATTAGGGTGAAGCGAACCGTCGGCGAAGGCCGCCTGGATTTGAATTTCCAGAAACATCCGAATTAAATCAAAACGTCCAAAACAGATGCTGCGGAACTGACGCATTTTTTCGCGAAGCGGATAATTATCCGATTTACCGATGCGAAACGCATTTTGCGCTTCCAGACGGGAGTCGCCGTGCAGGTTCATGCGATCCATAAAGACGCTGGCAATCTGAATATCGGCTTCTGTGACACGCCCTTTGGATTTGGTTAAATGCCCCATCACCTCAAAGGTGGTGGAGAAAAAGAGTGACTGACGCTCGCGCTGATTGGCAAACCAGGCCATTTTGCGGCTGCGCGCCTTATCAAACATGTGGCCGATAATAAGCCCAAGCACAATCCCCCAGAACCCGGCCCCCATGATGATGGCGAACGCAACGCCGATTATTTTACCCCAATACTGCATATACTCCCCGGATAGTCATATTCCTGGCCGACGCAACGTCATCATCACTGTGTTCAAGTCACGGTCAATTGAAGGACATCGCCTATAATTTGCTTTATCATACTCGTCATTCGATAGCGAGCCTAACACTCTGGCACGCAAACGGGCAGGATTAACGCTGGTACTGCGCAGATGAGTAAGATAGTCTCTGAGCGTTTGTAAGCCGTAGCCACTGATGACGGAACAATAAAATACAACGTATGAAAAAACGTATCCCCACCCTCCTGGCCACAATGATTGGCACCGCCCTGTACAGTCAACAGGGGCTGGCGGCCGATCTCGCCTCGCAGTGTATGCTTGGCGTCCCAAGTTATAATCGCCCACTGGTGAGTGGCGATACAAATAGCTTGCCGGTAACCATTACTGCCGACAGTTCGAAAGGGACTTACCCTGACAATGCCACGTTCACGGGCAATGTTGATATTAACCAGGGTAATAGCCGCCTGCAGGCAGATGAAGTGCAATTGCACCAGAAGCAGCCGGAAGGTGCGGCCGAGCCGGTACGAACGGTGGATGCGCTGGGTAATGTGCACTATGACGACAATCAGGTCATCCTGAAAGGTCCGAAAGCCTGGTCAAACCTGAATACCAAAGATACTAACGTCTGGAAAGGTGATTACCAGATGGTGGGTCGCCAGGGGCGCGGTGACGCAGACCTGATGAAACAGCGCGGTGAAAACCGCTATACGATCCTGGAAAATGGTACGTTCACGTCATGTCTGCCGGGTTCAAATACCTGGAGCGTGGTCGGGAGCGAGGTTATCCATGACCGCGAAGAACAGGTCGCAGAGATCTGGAACGCCCGCTTCAAGCTGGGTCCGGTGCCGATATTCTACAGCCCTTATCTGCAGCTTCCCGTGGGTGACAAACGTCGCTCCGGTTTCCTGATCCCGAATGCCAAATACAGCACGTCGAACTACTTTGAGTTCTACCTGCCGTATTACTGGAACATCGCGCCAAACATGGATGCGACGATTACGCCGCACTATATCCACAAGCGCGGTAACATCATGTGGGAGAACGAGTTCCGCTATCTGACCCACGCCGGTGCGGGTCTGATGGAGTTGGATTATCTGCCGTCGGATAAAGTTTTCCAGGACGAGCATCCGACCGAAGGCGATAAACACCGTTGGTTATTCTACTGGCAGCATGCCGGGGTGATGGATCAGGTGTGGCGCTTTAACGTTGACTACACCAAAGTGAGCGATTCGTCTTATTTTAATGACTTCTCGTCCAAGTACGGCTCAAGTACCGATGGCTATGCCACGCAGAAATTCAGCGTAGGCTATGCGGTGCAGAACTTTGATGCAACCGTCTCGACCAAGCAATTCCAGGTCTTCTCTGACCAGTCCACGCCTACATATGGTGCAGAGCCACAGCTGGATGTTAACTGGTATCAGAATGATGTGGGTCCATTCGATACCCATGTCTACGCTCAGGCAGTGCATTTCGTTAACACGGATTCGGACATGCCTGAAGCAACGCGTGTTCACCTTGAGCCGACGATCAATCTACCGTGGTCTAACGACTGGGCAAGCCTGAATACCGAAGCCAAGTTGATGGCGACTCACTATCAGCAAAAAAATGTTGATAATTACAATGCAACCAACAATGCTCATCTGGAAGAGTCGGTCAATCGAACGCTGCCGCAGTTCAAAATGGACGGCAAGCTGATCTTCGAGCGTGATATGGCCCTGTTGGCGGATGGTTATACCCAAACGCTTGAACCGCGTATGCAGTATCTGTATGTGCCGTATCGCGATCAGAGCAAAATTCAGAACTACGATTCTGCTTTATTGCAATCTGACTATAGTGGTCTGTTCCGTGACCGTACTTACGGCGGCCTTGACCGCATCGCGTCCGCTAACCAGTTAACGACCGGCGTCACAACACGTGTTTATGATGATGCTGCCGTTGAACGTTTTAACGTTTCTGTTGGTCAAATCTACTATTTCACCGAGTCTCGCACGGGCGATGACAACATTCAGTGGGAGAAAGACAACAAAACAGGATCGATAGTTTGGGCGGGAGATACCTACTGGCGTATGACTGACCGTTGGGGCCTGCGTGGCGGTGTACAATATGACACTCGTCTCGACAATGTTGCTAACAGCAGTGCTGCCATAGAGTATCGTCGTGATGAAGATCGTATGATTCAGGTTAGTTATCGTTACGCTAGCCCAGAATACATTCAGGCAACGCTACCGAAAAGCAATGACCAGAACAGCATCAACTACTGGAAATTGCCACAATATGCGGATGGTATTTCTCAGGTCGGTGCGGCAGCGAGTTGGCCAATCGCCGACCGCTGGTCAATCGTAGGCGCGTACTACTTCGACACCAACGCCAATAAAGCTGCTGACCAGATGGTCGGTCTGCAATATAACTCCTGCTGTTACGCGCTGCGTGTCGGTTACGAACGTAAGCTTAACGGCTGGGAAAACAATCAGAGCAAATACGATAACGTGATTGGCTTTAACTTCGAGTTACGCGGCCTGAGTTCCAACTACGGTCTGGGTACACAGAAAATGCTGCGCTCGAATATTCTGCCGTACAGTAGCGCCTTGTAATGTGCTTGATTTGCAACGTAATCCGCTTTGCGGTTAATTGAAATGGAAAAAGTATGAAGAACTGGAAAACGCTGCTGCTCGGTGTCGCTATGGTTGCGAATACCAGCTTCGCGGCCCCCCAGGTTGTTGATAAAGTCGCGGCTGTGGTTAACAACGGCGTCGTGCTTGAAAGTGACGTTGATGGTCTGATGAAATCGGTGAAGCTCAATTCGGGCGAAGCTGGTCAACAGCTTCCCGATGACGCCACGCTGCGCCACCAGATCCTGGAGCGTCTGATCATGGATCAGATCGTTCTGCAGATGGGGCAGAAAATGGGTGTGAAGGTCACTGACGAGCAGCTCGATCAGGCGATCGCTAACATCGCGAAGCAGAACAATATGTCTTTAGACCAGATGCGCAGCCGTCTGGCCTATGACGGCATCAGCTACGCCACCTACCGTAACCAGATCCGTAAAGAGATGCTGATTTCGGAAGTGCGTAACAACGAAGTACGTCGCCGCGTCACGATCCTGCCTCAGGAAGTGGACGCGCTGGCAAAACAGGTGGGTAACCAGAACGATGCGAGCACAGAGCTGAACCTGAGCCACATTCTGATCCCACTGCCAGAGAACCCAACGTCCGATCAGGCTGCGGAAGCAGAAAGCCAGGCGCGTTCTATTGTTGAACAGGCGCGTAACGGCGGCGACTTTGGCAAGCTGGCAATCACCTACTCCGCTGACCAACAGGCGCTGAAAGGCGGCCAGATGGGCTGGGGACGTATTCAGGAGCTGCCATCCATCTTTGCCCAGGCGCTGAGCACGGCGAAGAAAGGGGATATCGTCGGTCCTATCCGTTCAGGCGTGGGCTTCCACATTCTGAAGGTGAACGATCTGCGCGGCCAGAGCCAAAATATCTCCGTTACCGAAGTTCACGCTCGCCACATTCTTCTGAAACCGTCACCGATCATGACTGACGATCAGGCGCGTGCGAAGCTGGAACAGATCGCAGCAGACATTAAGAGCGGCAAAACCTCGTTTGCGAAGGCCGCAAAAGAGTTCTCTCAGGATCCAGGCTCTGCTAACCAGGGCGGCGATCTGGGCTGGGCGGCTGCGGATATTTACGATCCTGCCTTCCGCGACGCGTTGATGAAGCTGAACAAAGGCCAGATCAGCACGCCGGTTCACTCTTCGTTTGGCTGGCATCTGATCGAGCTGATGGACACCCGTAACGTTGATAAAACGGATGCGGCACAGAAAGACAGAGCCTACCGTATGCTGTTTAACCGTAAGTTCTCTGAAGAAGCAGCAACCTGGATGCAGGAACAACGCGCCAGTGCTTACGTGAAAGTTCTGAGCAACTAATGAAACAGCATCGTGTTGTTATCACGCCCGGCGAACCCGCCGGGATTGGGCCTGACCTCGTTGTCCAGCTTGCCCAGCGCAGCTGGCCGGTAGAACTGGTTGTCTGCGCCGATGCAACACTGTTACAAGACCGGGCAACGCTGCTCGGTCTGCCTTTAACGCTCATCCCTTACGTTGAAGGCCAACAGCCTGCACCACAGCAAGCCGGTACGCTCACTCTTCTTTCAGTTCCCCTTCGTACGCCGGTCATCCCGGGCCAGCTCAGCACGGAAAACGGCCATTATGTCGTTGAAACCCTTGCGCGCGCCTGCGACGGTTGCCTGAAGGGCGAATTTGCCGCTCTGATCACCGGCCCCGTCCACAAAGGCGTCATCAACGAAGCGGGCATACCGTTTACCGGGCATACGGAGTTCTTCGAAGAGCGCTCGCATAGCCCGAAAGTGGTGATGATGCTGGCGACGGAGGAGATGCGCGTTGCGCTGGTGACAACCCATCTGCCGATCAAAGCCATTCCTGATGCGATTACCCCTGAACTCCTGCGCGAGATCATCGGGATTTTGCACCACGATCTGCAGACAAAATTTGGGATCCCGCAGCCGCACGTGCTGGTCTGCGGCCTGAATCCGCACGCCGGAGAAGGCGGGCACATGGGAACCGAAGAGATCGACACCATTATTCCGGTGCTCAACGAAATGCGGGCGAAGGGGATGAACCTCAGCGGGCCGCTGCCTGCAGATACCCTTTTCCAGCCGAAATACCTGGATAATGCCGACGCCGTGCTCGCGATGTACCACGATCAGGGCCTGCCCGTGCTAAAATACCAGGGCTTTGGCCGCGGGGTGAATATCACCCTCGGTTTACCCTTTATTCGAACGTCCGTTGACCACGGTACTGCGCTGGATCTGGCAGGCCAGGGGAAAGCGGATGTCGGCAGTTTTATTACGGCGCTTAATCTCGCCATCAAAATGATTGTTAATACTCAATGACTAATCGAGTCCATCAGGGCCACTTAGCCCGTAAACGTTTCGGGCAAAACTTCCTTAACGATCAGTTCGTGATCGAAAGCATTGTCTCGGCTATTAATCCGCAAAAAGGTCAGGCGATGGTCGAAATCGGCCCGGGCCTTGCCGCGCTGACCGAGCCGGTAGGCGAACGCCTCGACGAGCTGACCGTCATCGAACTGGACCGCGATCTGGCCGCACGCCTGCAAACGCACCCGTTCCTCGGGCCGAAGCTGACCATCTATCAGCAGGACGCCATGACCATGAACTTTGGCGAGCTGTCGGAAAAACTGGGCCAGCCGCTGCGCGTCTTCGGCAACCTGCCGTACAACATCTCCACACCGCTCATGTTCCACCTCTTTAGCTATACTGATGCCATTGCCGACATGCACTTCATGTTGCAAAAAGAGGTTGTTAACCGTCTGGTTGCAGGCCCGAACAGTAAAGCGTATGGTCGTTTAAGCGTGATGGCACAATATTACTGCAACGTGATCCCGGTACTCGAAGTACCGCCGTCAGCGTTCACACCACCACCGAAAGTGGATTCAGCGGTTGTGCGCCTTGTGCCGCACAAAACGAAACCGTATCCGGTTAAAGATCTGCGCGTACTGAGCCGCATTACCACAGAAGCCTTTAACCAGCGCCGTAAAACGATCCGTAACAGCCTGAGCAATTCGTTTACCGTTGAGGTGTTAGCCGAGCTGGGGATCGACCCGGCAATGCGTGCGGAGAATATTTCCGTAGAGCAGTACTGTAAGCTGGCTAATTACATCAGCGATAATGCGCCGCCGAAGGAGAGTTAAGCCATGATTGATTCGCCCCGCGTATGTGTCCATGTACAAAGCGTCTATGTTGAATCACAGTCCTCCCCGGACGAAGAACGTTTTGTTTTCGCTTACACCGTGACCATTCGCAATCTGGGGCGGATGCCCGTGCAGCTGCGCGGGCGCTACTGGCTTATCACTAACGGCAATGGCCGCGAAATCGAAGTTCAGGGCGAAGGTGTGGTCGGTGAACAGCCCCACATCGCCCCTGGCGAAGAGTACCAGTACACCAGCGGCGCGGTGATTGAAACGCCGATGGGTACCATGCAAGGCCATTATGAAATGGTCGACGTCGATGGCAATGGATTCCGCGTTGCCATTCCTGTGTTCCGTCTCGCCGTTACAACACTCATTCATTAATCTAATGTCTACATATCTGATTGGCGACGTTCACGGTTGCTACGATGAACTGATCGCATTATTAAAACAGGTCGACTTTACGCCAGGACAGGACACGCTCTGGCTGACGGGCGATTTAGTCGCACGTGGCCCCGGCTCCCTTGAAGTATTACGTTTCGTCAAATCGCTTGGCGACAGCGTGCGCATGGTGCTGGGTAATCACGATCTGCATCTGCTGGCGGTTTTCGCCGGGATCAGCCGCAACAAACCTAAAGATCGCCTTACCCCACTGCTGGATGCGCCGGACGCGGACGATCTGATTAACTGGCTGCGCCGTCAGCCCCTGCTGCAGATCGACGAAGAGAAAAAGCTGGTCATGGCGCATGCCGGGATCACGCCACAATGGGATCTTGAGACGGCGAAAACCTGCGCGCGCGATGTTGAGGCGGTGCTGGCGAGCGACTCGTATCCTTTCTTCCTCGATGCCATGTATGGCGATATGCCGAACCACTGGAGCGAGGAACTTAGCGGTCTGGCACGCCTGCGCTTTATCACCAACGCGTTCACCCGCATGCGCTTCTGCTTCCCGAACGGACAGCTGGATATGTATTCCAAAGAGACGCCGGAAAGCGCGCCCGCCCCGCTGAAACCGTGGTTTGCCATTCCGGGACCGGTGACCAGCGAGTACAGCGTGGTCTTTGGTCACTGGGCTGCACTGGAAGGAAAAGGGACACCGGAAGGGATTTACGGTCTGGATACCGGATGCTGCTGGGGCGGAGAGTTAACCTGCTTACGCTGGGAAGATAAAGCTTACTTTGTGCAGCCGTCCAACCGACAGCTGGACTTAGGAGAAAGTGAGGCCGTTGCCTCCTGATACGTTATCCCCTCTCCCGGCCGGGAGAGGGGAAATCACTTAACGACGTTCCAGAATCTCGAAGCAGTAGCTGTGGGAGTTCTGTGCATCCGCGTCGTGGAATTCGCTGAATACAGATTCCCACTCGTCCGGATCGTAGTCCGGGAAATGGGTATCCCCTTCCACTTCTGCATCAATGTGGGTCAGATACAGCTTCTGCGCTTTTGGCAGGAACTGCTCGTACACGCGCCCACCGCCAATCACCATGATCTCTTCGGCATTGCCGCATGCAGCAATCGCCTCGTCTACTGATTTTACCCATTCGACGCGATCGTCAGTGCCCGGCTGGCTGCTGATAACGATATTCTTACGGCCCGGCAATGGACGACCAATCGACTCCCAGGTCAGGCGGCCCATCACTACCGGCTTGTTTAACGTAGTACGTTTAAACCATGCGAGATCGGCAGGCAGGTTCCACGGCATGGCATTTTCCATACCGATAACGCGGTCCACCGCCAGCGCTGCAATCAGACTGATCATTGAAAATTTCCCGGATGCAAAAAATTGCCGCCACTATACGGAAAGCTTAATCTTTCGTCGACTGGCGGCAGGGTAAAGATAAAGAAATTTTTTAATATTGCTGGCAACTCCACTTCACGCGGAAGGTTTACTCTCGGGCTCGTCAGCCGGATCGCCGGTATGCTTGCCCTCTTCCGTGCCCTGCCAGCCATGGCGCTGGGTAAGCGACAGGTGGTTACGGTCCTCGTTAATGATTTCCGTCAGCATCGCGCTGGTGCGTTTAAACACCGCCGCGCGCTCGGTGGCCGTACTCCCGGCCATCGCCGCCATCTCTTCAATCATCTCGGTATTAAAGCGACGGAACAGGTCCGCCCGTTCGCGCGCTTCATACGCGCCGAGCCCGAGGTTTTCCAGCGCCACGCGGCCAGACTTCAGCGCACCTTCAAACGTTTCACGCTCCGGCGCGTCGACGCCCGCCTGCCGCAGCCGGATGTAGTGATCCACATCGCGCGCGCGGGAAATAATGGTCAGCGCCGGGAAATGTTCTTTTACCAGCTCCACCATCTGCATGCTGGTTTCCGGATCGTCAATGGCGTTAATCAATACCTCGGCTTTTGCCGCCCCGGCGGATTCCAGCAGATCGACGCGAGTCGCATCTCCGTAAAAGACTTTCATATCAAATTTACGCAGGGTATCAACATGGTCGGGGTCGTGATCGAGGATGACCATTTTCACCCCGCTCGACAACAGTAAACGCCCCACGATCTGCCCATAGCGGCCAAATCCGGCGATGATGACGCGCGGCTGCTCCTCGTCAATCTCATCGGCTTCGCGCTCCTGCCCGCTGTCCGATTTTTCCAGGCGCGTCAGCACCACCAGCAGCACAGGCGTCGCCGCCATCGACAGTGCTACCGCCAGCGTCAGCGCTTTCGCCCACTCGGGATCGAGCACGTTTGCCATCTGCGCGGCGCCAAAGACCACGAACGCAAATTCACTCCCCTGCCCCAGCAGCACGGCAAACCAGCGGCGCTGCCTGCCCGGCACGTTCAATGGACGCGCAATCAGCCACAGCATTGCCATTTTAATGACCAGGAAGCCGACGAGCAGGATGACGATCCGCAGCGGGTGCGTCACCAGCGTGCCGAAGTCGACGGACATCCCGACGCCGATGAAAAACAACCCCAGCAGCAACCCTTTGAACGGCTCGATATCGCTTTCCAGCGCGTGACGGTATTCAGAGCTCGCCAGCAGAACGCCTGCGAGGAACGCCCCCATCGCCATCGACAGCCCGGCCTCTTCCAGCAGCAGACCGAAGCCAAATACCAGGAACAGCGCCACGGCGCTGAACACTTCGCGCAGGCCAGAGCGGGCAACAAACCGCAGCAACGGGCGGGTGACGTAGCGACCAAGCAGCACCACCAGCGCCAGCGCGCCCGCCACCTTCAGCGCCGACAGCGCGAAAGCGCCCAGCGTGGTAGAGGAGCCGCTGGCCGCCAGCAGCGGGATCATCGCCACCAGCGGGATAGCGGCAATGTCCTGGAACAGCAGCACCGAGAACGCGCTGCGTCCCATCTGGGATACCGTCAGATTTCGCTCGTTCATCGCCTGCATGGCAATGGCCGTTGAGGAGAGCGCCAGCGTCATGCCGATGAGCTCTGCCACTTTCCAGTCCATACCCAGCAGGATGCAGAACCCGCCCAGCAGCAGGCCGCAGGCAACCATCTGCAGGGCCCCACCGCCAAATACCGAGGCGCGAAGCTTCCACAAGCGCTGCGGGTCGAGCTCCAGGCCAATCACAAACAGCATCAGCACCACGCCAATTTCAGCGAAATGCAGTATCGCTTCGGCATCGGTGACTAAACGAAAGCCCCACGGCCCGATGACGCAGCCAGCAATCAGATAACCGAGAACAGAGCCCAGTCCCAGGCGTACCGCCACGGGTACAATCAGCGCCGCCGCGCCGAGGTAAATCAGCGCCTGTATTAGCGTATGGCTATCCATGGTGCGTCTCCTGCCACTCGAGTAAGCGTTGTTTATAATGGCGAGCTTGCGCCTGTAGCGTTTCATCGTCGCAGACAAACGTACAGTGCATAGCAAAAGGTGGGAGCCAGTTCAGACCACAATAGAGCGCGGTTGCCTGCAGCGGCTGCGCCAGGACGTCAAAACCCGGGAAGGAACCAATATCAAAGTGGCTTTCCCCTCCGCCGGTGGTGACCGCCCACATCAGGCTTTTACCCTTTAGAGCATTGCCGTTGTGACCATACGCCCAACCGTGAGAGAAGACTTTATCAATCCACAGCTTCAGGAGCGGGGGCGTGCTGTACCACTGCATGGGATGCTGCCAGATAATCAGATCGGCACGAGAAAGCGCCTCCTGTTCGGCGGCGATATTGATATTAAAATCGGGATAGAGTTGATAGAGGGAACGTATCTCTACGTTATCAAGCGTCCTTACCTGCTCAAGCATCCGCTTATTCGCATGCGAGTGCTGCGGATAAGGATGGGCATAAATTATCAGAATCATTGATTAGCCTGTGGTTACTGCTCTCTTTTAACAAAAGAGTGTAGTCAGTAATTCAACAGGCTAATAGTGAATATTATTGACGGGCTTACGTCAGAATTCTGAATTAGTTATCCAGCTCGCCCATGGATTTGACCTGGTCACGGTTGATCTGCTCGGTTTGACCGGTTTCGGCGTTTTTGTACGACACCAGACCGGTATCGTCATCCACCTGCGGTTTGCCGTCGGTGACAATGGTTTTGCCATCGGTGGTTTTTACGGCCTGATTAGACGAACAGCCCGCAACGGTAAACATTGTCGTGGCAGCCAGAACGGAAGCGATCAGTAATTTATTTTGCATGGTGTTTTCCCCTGCTCTCAGTTGAATTTCGTTATCGACCTAACCATTTTAGGCTAACTGACTGAAAGCGGATGAAAAACCAGAAGGTTCTGAAGATGGGGAGAATGCCCGGCAACCGAACGGTGCCGGGCATTTTTACTTACTTGCTAATCTGCGCGTGCATTTCCTGCACTGAAATCACCTTCTCGGTGGCATCCGCGTTCAGCGCCATGGCCGTCGCGAAACCGCCGTTCAGGGTGGTGTCGTAGTGCACTTTGTACTGCAGCGCGCTGCGGCGAATCAGCTTGGAGTCTTCAATCGCCTGGCGGCCTGCGGTGGTGTTGATGATGTAGGTGTATTCGCCATTCTTGATACGATCCTGAATGTGCGGACGACCTTCGTGCACCTTGTTCACCAGACGCGGGTTGATGCCGGCTTCGCCCAGCACAATCGCCGTACCGTGGGTTGCATCCAGCTCGAATCCCTGTTTCAGCAGCTTGGCGGCCAGGTCAACCACGCGCTCTTTGTCGCCTTCACGAACGGAGAGCAGCGCACGGCCTGATTTTCTCATGGTAGAGCTACTGCCCAGCTGCGCCTTCGCAAACGCTTCTGCGAAGGTGCGGCCCACGCCCATCACTTCCCCGGTAGAGCGCATTTCTGGCCCTAACAGCGGGTCAACGCCCGGGAATTTGTTGAACGGCAGCACCACTTCTTTCACCGAGTAGTACGGTGGAATGATCTCTTTGGTCACGCCCTGCTGCGCCAGCGTCTGGCCCGCCATCACGCGCGCCGCCACTTTCGCCAGCGGTACGCCGGTGGCTTTGGAGACGAACGGTACGGTACGCGCCGCACGCGGGTTCACTTCAATCAGGTAGACTTCGTTGTCTTTCACCGCGAACTGGACGTTCATCAGACCGCGAACCTGCAGCTCGAAGGCCAGCTTCTGCACCTGCTGGCGCATCACGTCCTGGATCTCCTGGCTCAGGGTGTACGCTGGCAGAGAACAGGCTGAGTCGCCGGAGTGTACGCCTGCCTGCTCGATGTGCTCCATGATGCCGCCAATCAGCACCATTTCGCCGTCGCAGATGGCGTCAACGTCCACCTCTACCGCATCGTCAAGGAAGCGGTCGAGCAGCACTGGCGCATCGTTGGACACGCTTACCGCGGTCTGGAAGTAGCGGCGCAGGTCGGCTTCGTCATAGACGATTTCCATCGCGCGGCCACCCAGCACGTACGAAGGACGCACCACCAGCGGGTAGCCAATCTCTTTCGCCTTCTCAACGGCCATTTCGATGGCGGTGACGGTGGCGTTCGCCGGCTGTTTCAGCTTCAGACGGTCAACCGCCTGCTGGAAACGCTCGCGGTCTTCCGCACGGTCAATCGCGTCCGGGCTGGTGCCGATAACCGGCACGCCAGCTGCTTCCAGCGCGCGCGCCAGCTTCAGCGGGGTCTGGCCGCCGTACTGCACGATAACGCCTTTTGGCTTCTCGATACGCACGATTTCCAGCACGTCTTCCAGCGTTACCGGCTCGAAGTAGAGGCGGTCAGAGGTGTCGTAGTCGGTCGATACGGTTTCCGGGTTACAGTTGACCATGATGGTCTCGTAACCGTCTTCACGCAGCGCCAGGGAGGCGTGTACGCAGCAGTAGTCGAACTCGATGCCCTGGCCGATACGGTTTGGACCGCCACCCAGCACCATAATCTTGTCGCGGTCGACGGACGGGTTCGCTTCGCACTCGTCTTCATAGGTGGAGTACATGTACGCGGTGTCGGTCGAGAATTCAGCCGCGCAGGTGTCCACGCGCTTGTAGACCGGGTGCAGGTCGTACTGGTCGCGCAGCTTGCGGATTTCCGCTTCACGCACGCCCGCCAGCTTAGCCAGACGCGCATCGGCGAAGCCTTTACGCTTCAGCACGCGCAGGAAGTCAGCGTCCAGGCCGGTGATGCCCAGCTCCGCTACCTGCTCTTCCAGACGCACCAGCTCTTCAATCTGCACCAGGAACCAGCGGTCGATGTTGGTCAGGTTGAACACGCCGTCGACGGACAGGCCCGCACGGAAGGCATCGGCGATGTACCAGATACGCTCTGCGCCCGCGTCTTTCAGCTCGCGGCGGATTTTCGTCAGCGCTTCCGGGTCGTCCAGGCTCACTTTCGGGTCGAAGCCGGTCGCGCCCACTTCGAGGCCGCGCAGCGCTTTCTGCAGGGATTCCTGCTGCGTGCGGCCAATCGCCATCACTTCACCGACAGATTTCATCTGGGTGGTCAGACGGTCGTTCGCGCCTGCGAATTTCTCGAAGTTGAAGCGTGGAATTTTGGTGACAACGTAGTCGATGGACGGCTCGAAGGACGCAGGCGTGCGGCCACCGGTGATGTCGTTCATCAGTTCGTCGAGGGTGTAACCCACCGCCAGCTTCGCCGCCACTTTCGCAATCGGGAAGCCGGTCGCTTTAGAGGCCAGCGCGGAAGAACGGGACACGCGCGGGTTCATTTCGATAACAATCAGACGGCCGGTTTTCGGGTTAACCGAGAACTGCACGTTAGAACCGCCGGTTTCCACGCCGATTTCACGCAGTACCGCCATCGAGGCGTTACGCATGATTTGATACTCTTTGTCGGTCAGGGTCTGAGCCGGCGCAACGGTGATGGAGTCACCGGTGTGGATACCCATCGCATCGAAGTTTTCGATGGAGCAGACGATGATGCAGTTGTCGTTTTTATCACGCACCACTTCCATCTCGTACTCTTTCCAGCCAATCAGCGATTCATCAATCAGCAGCTCTTTGGTTGGGGAGAGATCCAGACCGCGTTCGCAAATCTCTTCGAACTCTTCGCGGTTGTAGGCGATACCGCCGCCGGTGCCGCCCATGGTGAACGATGGGCGGATGATGCACGGATAGCCCACGTCAGCCGCGACGGCCAGCGCTTCTTCCATATTGTGTGCGATACCGGAACGCGCGGTGTCGAGGCCGATTTTCTTCATCGCCACGTCGAAGCGGCGACGGTCTTCTGCTTTATCAATCGCGTCGGCGGTTGCACCAATCATGGTCACGCCGAACTCGGCCAGCACGCCCTGACGCTCCAGCTCCAGCGCACAGTTCAGCGCCGTCTGGCCACCCATGGTTGGCAGCACCGCATCCGGACGCTCTTTCTCGATGATTTTACGCACCACTTCCCAGTGAATCGGCTCGATGTAGGTTGCATCAGCCATTTCCGGGTCGGTCATGATGGTTGCCGGGTTAGAGTTCACCAGGATAACGCGGTAACCCTCTTCACGCAGAGCTTTACACGCCTGCGCACCGGAGTAGTCGAATTCGCAGGCCTGGCCGATGACGATCGGGCCAGCGCCAAGGATCAGGATGCTTTTTATGTCTGTACGTTTTGGCATTGTCTTCTCGGCTCCTGATTATTTAGCGATCTTGCGGTATTGCTCGATAAGTTCGATGAAGTGATCGAACAGCGGCGCGGCGTCGTGTGGGCCCGGGCTGGCTTCCGGGTGACCCTGGAAGCTGAATGCTGGCTTATCGGTGCGATGAATCCCCTGCAGGGTGCCATCGAACAGTGACTTATGGGTCACGCGCAGGTTAGCCGGCATCGAGACTTCATCGACGGCAAAGCCGTGGTTCTGCGCGGTGATCATCACCGTGTTGTTATCGATGTCTTTCACCGGGTGGTTACCACCGTGGTGGCCGAACTTCATCTTAACGGTGTTCGCACCGCTCGCTAGCGCCAGCAGCTGATGGCCGAGACAGATGCCGAATACCGGGATGTCGGTTTCCAGGAAGGACTTGATGGCGGCGATGGCGTAATCGCACGGCGCCGGGTCGCCAGGACCGTTGGACAGGAAAATACCGTCCGGATTCATCTTCAGCACGTCTTCGGCAGACGTTTGTGCCGGCACCACCGTCAGGCGGCAGCCGCGGTCAACCAGCATGCGCAGGATGTTGCGCTTGGCGCCGAAATCGTAGGCCACCACGTGGAACGGCAGCTCGCTCTCTTTTTTCGCTTCCGGCAGGTCGCCTTCCAGCGTCCAGCTACCCTGAGTCCAGCTGTAGGCTTCAGCGGTAGTCACTTCTTTCGCCAGGTCCATGCCGTTCAGGCCCGGGAAGGCTTTCGCTTTTTCCAGCGCCAGCGTCGCATCGAGGTTATCACCCGCGATGATGCAGCCGTTCTGTGCACCCTTCTCGCGCAGCAGACGCGTTAACTTACGGGTATCGATATCGGCAATCGCCACGATGTTATGGCGCTTCAGGTAAGAAGAGAGGTCTTCGGTATTGCGGAAGTTGCTGGCAATCAGCGGCAGGTCGCGGATGACCAGGCCTTGCGCATGTACCTGAGAAGATTCTTCGTCAGCCGCATTGGTGCCGACATTGCCGATATGAGGATAAGTAAGAGTAACGATTTGGCGAGAATAGGAAGGATCAGTGAGGATTTCTTGATAACCGGTCATTGAAGTATTGAAAACGACTTCCCCAACCGCCGAACCCGTTGCCCCTATGGCCCGACCGATAAACTGGGTTCCGTCTTCCAGAACCAATAGCGCTGACTTAATCAAAACACCCTCCGAAGAATATTCACTCACTTTATTTGCATATTAATTCATAACGACGTCATGAATCAATGCAAATGTGTTGCCAGCGGATTTTTGGCAAACGGCGGCATTCTGGGGATTTGGTGGGTAAAAGTCAACTTAAAACGGATATTTTGTTTAGTCTTTTGCAGGCCTGGTGAGAGGAATGCAGCTTAAGCGACAAAAAGATCAGGAAAATCACTGTAGAAAACGCTTGCGCGCCTGGTTTAATAAAAAATAACGCGATGGAGCTTAATAAAGTGGACCAAATGGTCAAAATTTACATTTCAGTAACGTTAAAATGCAAAAATAGATAGATATTTATGGATTTAAAGAAAAATATAACATGAAACAGACAAAATAAAAGGGCAATAAAATATTGCCCTATGCAATCAAACAATTACGACTGCAATAACCACATCACGATGGGTAATAATACTTACAAATTGTTGAGATCGAGCACGTCTCGCATATCAAAAAGGCCATCTTTCTTGTTTTTCAACCACAAAGCGGAACGTACCGCACCGTTGGCGAACGTCATTCGACTGGAGGCTTTATGCGTAATTTCGACGCGTTCACCAATATCGGCGAACATCGCCGTGTGTTCGCCGACGATGTCACCCGCTCGCACGGTTGCAAAACCAATGGTGCCCGGCACGCGTTCGCCGGTATAACCTTCGCGGGTGTAGACCGCGCAGTCTTTTAAATCTTTATCGAGTGCATGAGCAATCGCTTCGCCCATCGCCAGCGCCGTACCTGATGGCGCATCAACTTTATAACGGTGGTGAGCTTCTACGATCTCGATATCGGTATAGTTGCCCATCACCTTCGCGGCCTTCTCCAGCAGCTTCAGCATGACGTTAACGCCCACGCTGAAGTTTGCGGCGAAGACAATCGCAATCTCTTTTGATGCATCCTGAATAGCCTGCTTACCCGCATCGTCAAAACCGGTGGTGCCGATCACCATCCCCTTGCCGTGCTGGCGACAAAACGCCAGATGCGTGAGCGTCCCTTCCGGGCGAGTAAAATCGATGAATACATCGAAGTCCTCTTTTACCGCCTCCAGGCTGCTTTGCACGGTAACGCCCGTGTGGCCTGCGCCCGCCAGCTCACCGGCATCGGTCCCCAGAAGTGAAGAACCTTCACGCTCCAGGGCCGCGCCAAGCGCGACGCCATCCATCTGAAGTGCCGCCTGAATAAGCTGACGGCCCATACGTCCACCCGCGCCCGCAATGGCGACACGGATCTGTGCATCATGCATAGTTATTCTCTTACGTTAAAATGATGTAAACCGTTTTCAGATTAACCAGCCTTTGCAGAGGCTGCCACTGAAAACGCCGATAATTAGAATTTAATGATAAACAGGGAGAGATATCAGTTAAAGACATGATCGTCAGCGAAAACCGCATGATTCCCGCACCACCAGCGCAGGCGGCAGGATGATACGTTTTGGGGGTTCATTATTGCCCTGTATGCGGCTGTACAGTAACTCTCCGGCCTTTCGGCCAATTTCTTTTGCCGCCACCGATACGGTAGTTAACGCAGGCTGGACCAGAGCCGCTTCAGTAATGTCGTCAAAACCGACCAGCGCAAAATCACGCCCCGGCTCACGGTTCAGTTTGCGCAAGCTTTGCATCACCCCCAGCGCCACAATATCCTGATAGCAAATCGCAGCGCTGATGTCTGGATACTCAAGGAGTAACGCCTCAGCCACGCGAGCACCGTCGCTTTGGCTGGCCTGCGAGGTTCTGATCCAGGCAGGATTAGGCGTCACACCGTATTCCAGCAGCTTGCTGGTAAAGCCGCCGATACGCTGCGCCCGCGAGCCCGAGTTCTGGCTCCCGCCGATGAACGCAATGTGCCGATGCCCCATTCTCAGCAGATGCTCGGTTGCCAACTGAGTGCCTAAGAAGTTGTCCGTTCCGACAAAATCAAAATCCGGATCGTTCAGTGGACGCACAACCATGATAGCCGGAATATTGCGTCGTTTCAGCCCATCAAAAAAGGCCTGCGGTGTTTCGCGAGCCGCGCACAGCACCATACCGCCGACATTATTGCGCATCAATGAATCAACAAATTTTTGCTGTCGCTCTGAGGATTCTTCACTATTTGCCAGAAAAAGCAGCAGCTCATGACGCTCCATTTCATGGCTCAGCCCTGCCGTCATCTCCCCGTAAAAAGGGTTGGTGATATCATGTAAAAGTAGCCCAACCTGATTACTGCTGCGATTACGCAAATTGGCCGCCGTCTGGTTATAGACATAGCCCGATTCATCCAGCGCCTTAAGTACGCGTTCGCGCGTACTTTGCGAAATTCGGCCTTTGTTGCAAAGCACCATTGAGACTGTCGCCGTTGACACGCCGGCGTGTTTGGCGACATCGGCCAGTGTAATTCCCGTCATGTTGTCTCCTTAAATATCACCACAGGTTAATCGAATAACCTATTTTTTGCATTTTTCCCTGTGAGACTCTTCACATTACCGCAGCCGATCCGGATTTCATTCTTATTTATGGCGGGTTAATCGCGTTAACCACTCTTCTCAAATACGGTTAATCGAATAACCTTAAATAACGATTACGGAGGATATGATGACAACTTACGATAAATTCCCCACGGTGGTGGTTCAGGGTTATGACGATAGTGCATGGCAAGGTTGGGAGGACATTATCCGCACCCTTTATGCAAAAACCCAACAGCACAGCCGTACCGTACTGGTGATTGATTGCTATCCCGGCGTGCGCCTGAGCGAACTTGAAGATAACGTGCTGCCGCGGTTGCGCCCAACGCTAACGATCAATGCCGAGCAGGCGCGACAGGATAAGCGCGCCATCGATGAGATGCTGGCGCGCAACCTCACAGACGATCGCGTTTTTGGCGTGCTTTCCTGCCACCAGCTTGGTGAGTTTTTCGATCCCGCGCGTCTGGATACATTGCAGAATACGGTGAACCAGTGTTCCGAAGGGCTGATTGTGATTTACGGCCCCGGTGCGGCGCTTATCCATCAGGGTGATGTGCTGGTGTATGCCGATCTGCCCCGCTGGGAGATCCAGCAGCGCATGCGCAGCGGCGAGATGGGGAACTGGGGCGCAGAGAATCAGCAGGAAGATATTCTCCGTCGCTACAAACGCGCCTTTTTTATCGAATGGCGTGTCTTCGATCGCCACAAAACGCCGCTGCTCAGGCGCGCCGATTTTTTACTGGATACCACCCGGACAAACCAGCCCGCGATGGTGAGCGGCGAGGCCCTGCGGGCCGGACTGGCACAGACGACAACGCAGCCTTTCCGCGTTGTACCCTTTTTCGATCCTGGCATCTGGGGCGGCCAGTGGATGAAACAGCAATTCGATCTCGATCCTTCTGCACCCAATTACGCATGGTGTTTTGACTGCGTGCCCGAGGAGAACAGCCTGTTACTGCGTTTTGGTGCAGTGCGGATCGAGATCCCCTCTCAGGATCTAGTTTTGCTTGAACCTCGTGCTCTGCTGGGCGAGAAAGTTCATGCGCGTTTCGGCGCAGAGTTCCCGATCCGTTTTGACTTCCTCGACACCATTGGCGGCCAGAACCTGAGCTTTCAGGTCCACCCGATTACGGAATACATCCAGCAGCAGTTTGGTATGCACTACACCCAGGATGCTGAGGGATCCCCAGTAATATGGTCATACCACCATGACCATATTACTGTACTCTTTTCCCAGCTTTTTTATCTCGTTACCTATATTCAGCCGCCTCACTTTTCCAGGCTCATGCCGGATGACTTCTTCTGCCAGACTCAGGTAAGACAGGACCCGCCTGTGTCTGATACTGCTTGCCTGATAATGCCTGTGTAAGCACTGCCTTTCTGCCCTGTAACCTGCCAGCCACAGCACCAGACTTGCCATCGCTGCGACCAGATTCAGCACTTCCAGCCGCCCTTTTCCCTGACTCCGGCTCAGCCTCAGACCGAACCCGAAGCGGGGACTTTTGTCGTCCCGGAAGTTCTGTTCTATCTGCATTCTGCGGCTGTACAGCGCCATTATCTGGTGCGGCTCCAGCCCCTCTGCATTACTGAACAGCAGCCAGGGCTCACGGGCGCTACTGCGGTGTTCCCGCTGTGTTTTTGGCATTCCCCCTTTTCCCTGACGCCCTGCGTCAGGGCGCTTATGCAGATAGAACCGGCCGTAACAGGGCGCTCGTGGTTTACGGGACAGGACACCGTAACCCACGCAGACCGGTTGTCCGGTAGCCTCAAGCTCGCTGATTTTCATCCACTTTTTATCTCCGTCCAGCCGGAAGCTGATACAGCCCCTGACCCTGCCGGTGAAGCGCCAGCCCAGCTGGCTGACATGCCGGAACCAGTCTGTCCGGAAGCCTGCATCCGTAATGATGGTAACGGCTTTGTCTTTCGGGATGGCGTCATGCAGGCGGTCAAGGAAGCGGCACTGTACACCGCTGTTCTGCGCCAGCTCTGCGGGGACAACTTCACTCATAAGCGGAAGTGAGCGGCCATTACAGACCAGGCTTGCCCGCAGAAGATGCCAGTTCCTGTCATGCCAGCCGGTCCAGTCGACAGCGATAACACAGAAGGGCA
Source organism: Enterobacter sp. ECC-019 (assembly GCF_043974075.1). Taxonomy (NCBI): domain Bacteria; kingdom Pseudomonadati; phylum Pseudomonadota; class Gammaproteobacteria; order Enterobacterales; family Enterobacteriaceae; genus Enterobacter; species Enterobacter sp. ECC-019. Next base: position 1,360,530 of record NZ_CP143759.1, on the reverse strand, counting down.
TCAGGGAGGTGATGGTATGTGTGAGCAGGTGCTGAATACGGGGAATATCACGGTGAAGGGCGGTATTGCCCAGGGCACGGTCAACACGTTTGATTTTATTTTTAACGTGCGCCCTGCCGGGAAGGGTACGTCCCAGGCTGGTCAGGGTCAGACTGGCACCGTGCGTGAGGGCGACGGCCATGGAAACAAGGACATTGACCCGGAAGCTGTGAATGTCAGGTAAAGACGCGGAGAAAAATTTCTGGCAGACTGTCTGTAAAGGCACGATGAGGTCTCTTCTGATTTGTTAGCGCAACCAGTAGATCACACTTCATCGTGCTTTTCATTTTTTTGGGGAACCCTCAGCCCAGGATGAGAGCTATTACATCCTGGAAGCCGAGCCGGGTGCCGTGGTCTATCTGGGCACCAAAACCGGCACTGACCCCGAGGCCATGATGGACGATCTCAGGCGTGCGGGGCGAGGTGAAAAATCGTTTGATGACGCTCGCTTCGTAAATCAGATCCCGGCGAAAAAGCACGACCATTTCCTGCTCCCAGCAGGTACGGTTCACTGCTCCGGTGCAGGGACCATGGTACTGGAGATCAGCGCCACGCCATACATCTTCACCTTCAAATTGTGGGACTGGGGCCGCCTGGGCCTGGATGGCCTGCCGCGCCCGGTACACCTGGAACACGGTGAAAAGGTGATCGACTGGCAGCGCGACACACAGTGGGTACACCAGCATCTGGTAAATCAGTTCGAACCTATAGCGGAAGGAAACGACTGGCGCGAAGAACGCACCGGCCTGCACGAGCGTGAATTTATCGAAACCCGCCGCCACTGGTTTAGCAAACCCGTTGTGCATCATACCGGTGGCGGTGTGAATGTGCTGAATCTGGTAGAGGGTGACGAAGCGATTGTCGACAGCCCTACCGGTGCATTTGAGCCGTTTACCGTCCATTACGCCGAAACCTTCATCATTCCGGCAAGCGTAGATGAATATCGCATTTCGCCGTCAGCCAGCGCTTCCGGACAAGCGATGGCGACCATCAAAGCCTGGGTAAGGAGCTAACGATGATTCATTTTATTGTTGCGACTCACGGTCCCCTTGCCGCCGCATTACTTGAGAGCGGTCGGATGGTATACGGCGACCTTCCCGGCGTGCACGCCGTGTGTCTGACCGAACAGGCGGGAATTGAGGGCTTCCGGCGCGACTTCAGCGCCACGCTGGAAGCGGCAGGCGTTAACGCCGACGGCGTGCTGGTGCTGTGTGATATGCAAAGCGGCACGCCGTGGAACGTGGCCTGTGAGGCTGCGTTTAATCCGCGCACGCAGCCGCCGGTCACCGTGGTGGCGGGGGTCAACTTCCCGATGCTGCTGCAAACCGACGAGGTGATGACGGCACGCGATGTTCATCATGCTGCCGCGCACATTATCGAACTCACTCTGCCGACGCTGGTGCAGGCGAAACCGGTAGATTCTGCACAGACAGACGATTTTTAAGGAGCCGCATATGAGTATTTCTTTTGTTCGCATTGACGACCGCGTGATCCATGGGCAGCTCATCACACGCTGGGCCAGGGAGCTGCCCTGCGACGGTATTGTTGCCATTGACGATACTGTGGCGGCCGACCCGTTGCTGTCATCGGTCATGAAAGGGGCCGTCTCAGACACCAAAGTGTGGCTGTTCGATACGGCAACCGCGATCGAAAAGTTGCCAAAAGTGATTGCCAGCGACAAGCGCTATTTTGTGATTGGCAAATCACCGCTCACGCTGCAGCACATTGAGCAGGCAGGTATTAGCCTGAAAAACAGCAACGGGAAAATCAATGTGGGGCCGATGAGCGCTCGCGCTAACACGATCACCATTGGCCCGAATCAATCGGTAACCCAGGATGAAGCTGCAGCATTCGAGTGGCTGACCGTCCAGGGACACGCGATTGAATTCCGCCTGGTTCCCGATGCCAGTTTTTATAGCTGGCAGGATGCCAGACAAAAGCTGAAATAAGGAACAGACCATGATTATCGAAGCGTCTTTAATTGGCCTGCTGTGTTATCTGGGCGCACTCAGCAGTCCATGGCTTTTAGGGCTGACCGGCGGGTGGTATCTGATCTCCCGACCACTCATTTCCGGGATGCTGGTTGGCCTGATCCTGGGCGATATCAAAACCGGGATTCTGATTGGCGTGGCGGTACAGGCGGTGTATATCGCGATGGTGACCCCCGGCGGCTCGATGCCAGCAGATTTAAACTTTGTGGCTTATCCGGCCATTGCGCTGGGGATACTTTCCGGCAAAGGACCTGAGGTCGCCGTCGCGCTGGCGGCCACTATCGGTATCGCCGGAACCATTCTCTTCAATGCGATGATGGTGCTGAACTCCTTCTGGAACCATCGGGCGGATGTGGCGCTGGAAAACGGCGACGAACGCGGCCTCTATCTCAACAGCGCCATCTGGCCGCAGGCGATGAATTTTGTACTGCGCTTTGTGCCCACCTTTATCGCTGTCTTTTTTGGCGCGCAGTACATTAGCGGTTTTATGGACAGCCTGCCGCACATCGTACTCTCCACCATGAACGTGCTGGGCGGCATTTTGCCTGCCGTTGGTATTGCCATCCTGCTTAAGCAGATCATCAAAAGCTATACCATGCTCATCTACTTTCTTGTGGGCTTTGTCTGCATCGTTTTCCTGAAACTCAATATGGTTGCGCTGGTGATCGTCGGCGCCCTGCTGGCACTGATTCATTACAACTATAAACCCGAAGCACCGCAGGCCGTGACTTCAGCACCTGCACCTGACGATGAGGATGAATTCTGATGGAAGAACGTAAACTCACCCGCAACGATCTGCGCCGCTGCTGGCGGACGTGGATGATGCACAACCTCTCTTCAATGAGCTTTGAACGTCTGGAATCCTTCGGCTTTTGCTTGAGTATGCTGCCAGTGGCAAAAAAGCTTTATCCGGATGCGGCTCAACGCACCGAGATGCTGCGACGTCACGCGTCGTTCTACAATACGGAGCCACAGATTGGCGCGATTGTTAACGGTATGGCGCTGGGGCTGGAAGAGAAGAAGGCCAACGGCGAGCCGATTGATGGTGAAACCATAAACACTCTGAAGGTGGGTCTGATGGGTCCGATCGCCGGGATCGGTGATTCGATGATCCCCGGAATGCTAATTCCGATCCTCCTCAGCATCGGGATGGCGCTGGCGGCAGGCGGGAATATCCTCGGTCCGCTGTTTTATACCGTTGCCTGGCTGGCCATTATTATCCCGGGCTCCTGGTTCCTGTTTCTTAAGGGCTACCAGATGGGCTCAGGCTCCGTGGAAATGCTGGTCAGCAGCAAGTCCACACGGCTGCGTGAAGCCCTCTCCCTGTTGGGAGTATTCGTCATGGGCGGCGTAGCGGCCAGCTACGTGAAGCTGGGCACCGGGCTGGAGTTCATCACCCGGGATGGCGTTAACATTCACGTTCAGCAGATGCTGGACGGTATTTTCCCGCAGCTGCTTCCGCTGGCTGTAGTGCTGGGGACCTGGTATCTGATGGCAAAACGTGGCGTGTCGCCGGTAAAAGCCATGGTGTTGCTGCTTATACTCGCAGCGCTTGGCGTGGCGTCCGGTTTGTTTGCAGGATAAGAAAACCGGGGCAATGCCCCGGTTTCATTATGGGTGGAAGTTATCCCACAGCTCCGCCGTTTTATCCGGGCGCGAGATAAACTGGAACCGCGCCGGATCATCGATAAACTGCTGATAAACAGGCGCATCCGTAATACCAAATTCCAGATAGCTCCGCGGCGTAATCATCTGCAATCGCCCTGGCCTGTAATGACTGTTGTGCTGCCAGACAATATGATCTCCCTGAACTAAGGGATACCAGGCCAGACCTTTTCGCGCACGAACGGCCTCATACTCAAATCCATATTCCCGATCGCACCACGCACCAAACGTCAGCGGCTCATTGGGCGAGGCCGAAATCGTCGCATGCCCCCATCCCGGAGGGACCAGCACTTTTTCACCCGGCCCCGCGAGCACGGCAAAACAACGTCCCGGATCGTCGTCAACATACTCCTGCATGTAGATAATCGCTTTACCCTGCCAGATTTCATACAGCTCGGGCGGCGACCATCCGCTGTGCTGGCTGATGCGGTGAATGTGCCCCTGGCTACGGACCGGCTCATCGCCGAGCGTACCGGCAGCGTAGGTGACTACGCCAAAGAGCAGCATCCGTTTTTCAAGCTCTTGCCTGTCCGACAGGCGCGCCACGTCCATGGCGATGGCGTACACCTGCTCTGGCCCTTCGCAATCCGGGTTGCGCAGCGACGGACGGATCTGATCGAGGGTCCGGATCTCCGGCATCGGTCCCGTTACGTCATCTCCATAGCTAAAACCGAGCGGCTGATGGGTAATGGTCATGTCCAGGCCGTAATTAACCATGGCGCACCTCAAAACCCTGCCCGGAGGCAAAGACCCGCAGGGAGAAGCCCTCTGCCAGCGCCGCGTAGTCGTGACCCGCGACGCTTGGCCAGACAGCAAGCGCAGATAGCGTCTCGGTGCCGGTGTTAATCAAACGATGCGCCGTAAAAGGCGGAATAATATGCACGGAGCCTGCCGTCACCTGCTCAAGACGCGCATCGCCCGCCTCCGTTTGCAGCAGCAGCAAGCCCACGCCGCGCAGGCCAAAATAGACTTCCCCCTGTTCACGGCGCGCGTGGAAATGGCCGCGCGTCATAAAGAACTCATCGCCCACGTTTCCCGCGTACAGGTGGGTCACGCCGACGAAGAGCGCCCCCTCGCCCACCGGGGAGCCCAGGACGTCTACGTCATACACGCCTTGTTGAGGATTACCGCGCTTCCACGCCTCGCCGTCCGTGAAGACGTCGGGTAGTTCGGCAAGGCGGGTTGTTTTGCGGATAAGAGGTCCGCCGGCTAGCGCGCCGGTAGCCCACGCCACCTGAGGTGGCAGAAAGATATCTGGATTCATTTCAGTCTCCGGCCCGAGGAGAACAGCAACATCATTCTGGCAGATTAAACGATTAACTTGCGAACAGAGGACTCAATGTTGATGGTGAATCACAGTTAACCAGAAACAAAAATGCCGGAAGCTTTCGCCACCGGCATTTTTCAAATCAGAAAGGTCATTATTCCACTTCGCGGGCGTCGATACGCAGCTCTTTCGGCACTTCGAAGACGATGTTCTCTTCGCGTCCTTCCAGCGGAACCGCTTCACCGCCGCCCAGCTCCTGCAGGCGGGCAATGACGTTCTGCACAAGAATATCCGGCGCGGAAGCCCCGGCCGTCACGCCGACACAGGCCGCATGCTTAACCCACGCTTCCTGAATATCCGACGCGTCATCAATCAGGAAAGCCATTTTCCCCATCCGCTGCGCCAGTTCGGCCAGACGGTTGGAGTTAGAAGAGTTTTTGGAGCCGACCACCAGCACCACATCCGCCTGTTCAGCCAGGGCACGCACCGCTTCCTGACGGTTAGTGGTCGCGTAGCAGATATCATCCTTACGCGGACCGACGATTTTCGGGAAGCGCTGACGCAGAGCGTCAATTACGTCCGAGGTATCGTCTACGGAGAGGGTTGTCTGGGTCATAAACGACAGACGGGCTTCATTTTTCACGTTCAGCGTCAGGACATCTTCCGGCGACTCGACCAGATACATCCCCCCTTCAGGGTTACTGTACTGGCCCATGGTGCCTTCGACTTCCGGATGACCGGCATGGCCAATCAGAATCGACTCTTCACCACGACGGCTGGCGCGCGCCACTTCCATATGCACTTTTGTCACCAGCGGACAGGTGGCATCGAATACGGTCAGGTCGCGGCTTTTCGCCTCGTTACGCACCGCCTGAGAAACGCCGTGCGCGGAGAAGATCAGGATCGCACCGTCCGGCACTTCGCTGATCTGCTCGATAAAGATGGCGCCGCGCTCGCGCAGGCTGTCCACCACGTAGCGGTTATGCACCACTTCGTGACGCACATAAATCGGCGCGCCGTAAATCTCCAGCGCGTTTTCAACAATGCTGATAGCGCGGTCTACACCGGCGCAAAAGCCGCGCGGGTTAGCCAACAGGATCTGCATTTCAGGCCTCCAGTGCAGGATCGATTTCCAGCACTTCAACATCAAAATGAACGGTACGCCCGGCAAGCGGATGGTTGAAATCAACAGTAATAGAGTCGCCGTTGATTTCGCGGATCACGCCAGGCATTTCGCTGCCGTCCATAGCGGTAAAGAGCATAATCGCCCCGATTTCCGGTTCACCCGCGTCCATGAACTCACGGCGCGAGAAATACTGGATCAGGTCCGGACTCGGTACTCCAAACGCGGCATCCGGCTCCAGCGAAAAGGCTTTTTTCTCACCCTCTTTCAGGCCCAGAAGCTGCTGCTCAAGACCTTCAGACAGGGAGGTATCGCCAAGACGAAACAGGGCCGGTTTGCCGTTGTTGCGGGTGGACTCGGCCGTGGAGCCGTCATCCAGCTTCAGCGTGAAGTGAACGAGAACCGCGCTGTTGCTCTGTACGGATTTAGACATGCAAATTGCTCGCTTGTTTTGGGTCACCTGTTGCCCGGTGGCGCTGCGCTTACCGGGCCTACGGGAGGCCACAAATTCTGTAGGCCGGGTAAGCGCAGCGCCACCCGGCATTGACAATTAAGCCTGCTCTTTCGCGGCCGGTTTAGGCAAGAAGCCTTCCAGCACGATTAACGCCGCACCGATACAAATTGCCGTATCGGCGAGGTTAAAGGTCGCGAAGTGCCAGTCGCCGACGTAGAAGTCGATCATATCGACCACAAAACCGTGCCACAGGCGGTCAAACAGGTTGCCCAGCGCGCCGCCAATGATCAGCGCGTAGGCAATGTTATTCAGCTTTTGCGTGGCCTTCGAGCGGTACATCAGCACCGCCAGGATCACGCAGATACCGAGAGCGATACCCGCAAAGAACCAGCGCTGCCAGCCACCGCTGTCGGCAAGGAAACTAAACGCTGCGCCGTAGTTACGTGCGTAGTGCAGGTTAAGCGACGGGAACAGCGGGACCGTATCCCCCAGAGCGAAATTCTGGAGGATCAGGAACTTGCTGCCCAGATCGATAATCAGCACCACCACAACCAGCCACAGCCAGCGCAGTCCTGTGGAACAGAGAGTTTTACTCATCAGGCAAACTTACGTTTTTCGCCGTCACCGGCGACGTTGCTTACACAGCGTCCGCAGATGTCTGCGTGTTCCGCCACCAGGCCAACATCGGTGGTGTAATGCCAGCAGCGCGGGCATTTCTCACCGTCGGCTTTGCTCAGCGCGACTTTCAGTCCTTTGAGCAGTTCGCTCTGCTGAGCATCAGCAGAAGCATCGGCATAATCCGCAACTTTCGCACCGGAGGTCAACAGGACAAATCGTAATTCATCGCCCAGCGCGGTCAGTTTGGCCGCCAGCTCAGGTTCGGCGTACAGCGTCACTGCCGCTTCCAGAGAGCCGCCGACTTTCTTGTCTGCACGCGCCTGCTCGATAACCTTATTCACTTCGCCACGCACTTTCAGCAGTTCGTCCCAGAAGGCATCGTTCATTGCTTCGGTGCTGGAGAGATCGAACAGGCCTTCGTACCACTCGCCCGTGAAGACATACTTCTCACGGTCACCCGGCAGGTAGCCCCAGATTTCATCCGCGGTGAAGGACATGATCGGCGCCATCCAGCGTACCAGCGCTTCTGCGATGTGGAACAGCGCGGTCTGGCAGCTACGACGCGCCACGCTGTCCGCTTTCGCGGTGTACTGGCGGTCTTTGATGATGTCGAGGTAGAACGAGCCCATCTCGATGGAGCAGAAGCGCATCAGGCGCTGCACCACTTCGTGGAAGTCGTAAGACTCATAGGCTTTCAGGATATCGTCCTGCGCCGCTTTCGCGCAGCCTACCGCCCAGCGGTCCAGAACGACCATCTCTTCCGGTTTCACCATGTCTTTTGCCGGATCGAACCCGTTCAGGTTCGCCAGCAGGAAGCGCGCGGTGTTACGGATACGACGATAGCTGTCGGCGGCACGCTTCAGGATCTCGTCGGACACCGCCATTTCGCCGGTGTAATCAGTAGAGGCCACCCACAGACGCAGAATGTCTGCGCCCAGCTTGTTCATCACATCCTGCGGAGAAACGGTGTTACCGATAGATTTAGACATCTTACGGCCCTGACCATCCACGGTGAAGCCGTGAGTCAGTACCTGACGGTATGGTGCTTTACCCTTCATGGCGGTGGAGATCATCAGCGATGACATGAACCAGCCGCGGTGTTGGTCAGACCCTTCCAGATACATATCGGCAGCGTGACCGGCAAACTCCGGACGCACGTCAACCACGGAGGAATGGGTAGACCCGGAGTCGAACCACACGTCCAGGGTATCCGGCACTTTCTCGTAGTTGTCTGCGTCAGCGCCCAGGATGTCGCGGGAGTCGAGATCCCACCACGCCTGAATGCCGTCAACTTCGACGCGCTTCGCCACTTCTTCCATCAGTTCCAGGGTGTTCGGGTGCAGCTCCTGCGTCTCTTTATGTACGAACAGAGACATCGGCACGCCCCAGGTACGCTGACGGGAGATACACCAGTCAGGACGGTTAGCCACCATGGATTCGATACGCGCCTGGCCCCAGTCCGGGATCCACTGCACGCCTTTGATCTCTTTCAGAGACTGCTCGCGCAGGCCTTTCTGATCCATGCTGATGAACCACTGCGGGGTCGCACGGAAGATGATCGGGGTCTTGTGACGCCAGCAGCACGGATAGCTGTGCTGCATTTTTTCAACGTGCAGCAGCGCGCCGCTGGTGCGCAGCATGTCGACGATGATGTCGTTCGCTTTGAAGACGTTGATACCGTCCAGCGCCGGATAGGTGCCAGGCAGGTAAGATCCGTCCGGTCCCACCGGGTTAGCGATTTCCAGACCGTACTTCAGGCTGATGTTGTAGTCGTCAGGACCGTGGCCACCGGCGGTATGTACCGCACCGGTACCCGCTTCCAGCGTCACGTGGTCGCCGAGGATCGCCGGAACGTCGAAGTCCAGGAACGGGTGTTTGAAGCGCATCAGCTCCAGCGCATCACCTTTCACGGTGCCCAGCACGGTGTAGTCGGTGATATGCGCGCGCTTCAGCACGCTTTCAACCAGATCTTTCGCCAGGATAACCGCCTGACCTTCAACCTGAACCAGCGCGTATTCGAACTCACCGGACAGGGAGATCGCGCGGTTGGCTGGCAGGGTCCACGGGGTGGTGGTCCAGATAACCAAAGAGATTGGGCCGTTAACGGACGACACGCCAAATTTGGCTTTCATCGCATCCTGATCGACGGCATGGAACGCCACGTCAATAGATGGAGAGGTTTTGTCGTAATACTCCACTTCCGCTTCTGCCAGCGCAGAGCGGCAGTCCACACACCAGTGCACCGGCTTAGCGCCTTTGTGCAGGTGGCCGTTACCGATGATTTTACCCAGCGCACGGATGATGTTGGCTTCAGTTTTGAAGTCCATGGTCAGGTACGGGTGCGACCAGTCGCCCAGCACGCCCAGACGGATGAAGTCAGCGCGCTGACCGTCAACCTGCGTAGCGGCGTATTCGCGGCACTTCGCACGGAACTCGGCGGCGGTGAACTTCTCACCCGGTTTGCCAAACTCCTGCTCCACTTTCAGCTCGATTGGCAGACCGTGGCAGTCCCAGCCAGGAACGTAAGGCGAGTCATATCCCGTGAGGCCTTTGGACTTCACGATAATGTCTTTCAGAATCTTGTTAACCGAGTGACCAATATGAATGCTGCCATTCGCATATGGAGGGCCATCATGCAGAATGAAGGATTTTTTGCCTTTTTTGGCTGCACGAATGATGCCGTACAGGTCATCATCGGTCCAACGCGCCAGCATTCCCGGTTCGCGCTTGGCGAGATCGCCGCGCATCGGGAACCCTGTTTCCGGCAAATTCAGGGTTGATTTATAGTCACTCATCAGATTCTCGGTTCCGTATTTATCACGTAGGCAGTTAAGCCGGGTTCAAAGCCCAAAAAACTCGCGGGCCGTCAATTCATCTCGCGCAATTTGCGCTTTTAGTTCATCCAGCGAACCAAATCGCTGCTCGTTGCGTATTTTTTTACGCAGTATCACATCTATATGGCGACCATACAGGTCCATTACAACGTCCAGCAGGTGCACTTCTAGCTGTTGACGCACACCGGCGACGGTCGGACGCGTGCCAATGTTGGCGACGCCGTAAAAGGGCTTATCGCCCAGTCCTGCCACTTCCACCGCATACACCCCTTTAACCGGGGAAACCTGACGACGCAGCGGTATATTCGCCGTCGGGAAGCCTATCGTGCGGCCCAGCGCATCGCCATGGACCACGCGGCCAGAGATGGTGAACGGATGCCCCAGCAGGGTTTCCGCCGTATCCAGTTCGTCATCGGCCAGTGCCCGACGAACCGCCGTGCTGCTGACGCGCACGCCGCCTTCGCAGAAGGTCATCGCGCTGGTGACGTCAAATCCATACTCCAGACCAGCCTTCTGTAATAGCAAGAAATCGCCCTGACGACCAGCGCCAAAGCGGAAATCATCGCCCACAGCGAGAAACTGCACGCCAAGACGCTTCACCAGCAGGTCGCTGACGAAATTTTGTGCTGTCAGCGCGGCAAAGCGACGATCGAAACGTACACACAATACATAGTCCACGCCGGACTCCGCCAGATAGCGCAGCTTCTCGCGCAGGCGAGTGAGGCGGGCGGGAGATTTATCGCCCGCGAACAGCTCCAGCGGCTGCGGTTCGAAAATCATCACTACAACGGGCAGGCCACGGGCCTCCCCTTCTTTACGCAATCCCTGCAACAGCGCCTGATGACCACGATGCACGCCGTCGAAATTACCAATGGTCAGCACGCACCCGTGTGGCGCGCTACTGAGATTATGTATGCCGCGTATCAGCTTCATGTCTGGCTCAAAACAGTGAAAATCGCCAAAGTATACCTTGTACAGCGGTTAAGGTTAACCGGCGATTGTTCGCGCAAAACAGAAAGCCGTAATGATTTCATCAGGCTGACCTTTCGCAGCGAAAAAATCTGCTCGTGAACTGCGATTTTTATGCCGAAAGGCTGTATTCAGGGAAGACAAGCTGGTAGAATCCTGCGCCATCACTACGTAACGTAGCGTCGCTAATTAACGGCGCTTATTTGCACAAATCCATTGACAAAAGAAGGCAAAGAGGGCATATTCCTCGGCCTTTGAATTGTCCACATAGAACATATTTGGGAGTTGGACTTGGCTAATATCAAATCAGCTAAGAAACGTGCCGTTCAGTCTGAAAAGGCTCGTAAGCACAACGCAAGCCGTCGCTCTATGATGCGTACTTTCATCAAGAAAGTATACGCAGCAATCGAAGCAGGCGACAAAGCTGCAGCGCAGAACGCATTTAACGAAATGCAACCAATCGTGGATCGTCAGGCTGCTAAAGGTCTGATCCACAAAAACAAAGCAGCGCGTCATAAAGCAAACCTGACCGCGCAGATCAACAAACTGGCTTAATCGCTACTTGTTGTTGCTTGTTTAAAGAACCCGCTTAACGCGGGTTTTTTTATGCCTTCAGATTGCCGGTGGCGTAAACAGCGCCGAATAGTCACGGTTACAGATTCGCTGTACCGCCGGGTGCTGAATCATCCGTTCGGCAAATATGGCGTGATACTCCTCCATCACGTTATCCACTCTGCCTATTTCCGTAATCTTATCGTCCGAATAGAGATCGTGCGCGTACAGCGTCGGCGCAACGAAGATCGCGTTATGCGCTTCGCCAAAGGCTTTCATCAGCGCCGCATCGTCGAACTCACCGAGGATTTCTACCTTTAGCCCCTGCGAGTTAAACCAGTTCAGCAGCTTGCGTCCGAGCATGGAACGCCTTCCCGGCACCAGCAGGCGGCGCTCTTCAAGGCACGCGGGGAACGGTTTTTCCGGCGGCGGGTTAAGGCACCAGAAGCTGACGCCGCATTCGCCAATTTTTACTGAGAACAGCCCTTCCTGCTGGGTGGAGTCGATCGGGCAGTCCGAGATAATCATGTCCAGCTTGTGCTGGCTCAGCTGTTCCAGCAGCATCTCGTGGGTGGATTCAAAGCAGCGCAGATGGATTTGCTCATTTTCTACCACCGCCGCATCCAGCACGCCGCTCACCAGCCGCTTGGACAGCGCATCCGCCACCCCCACGTCAAAGAGCAGGTTCGACTCTTTGCGGTAGTTGACGATATCCAGCATCTCCTGGCTCAGGGTGAACATTTTGTCCGCGTAGCGGAAAACCAGCTCGCCCAGCTCGCTTGGCTCAATACCGCGCCCTTTGCGCTTGAACAGCTTGCCCTGCAGGCGCTCTTCCAGGGCCTTGATTTGCCCGGTGATGGTTTGCGGCGTCAGGTAGAGCGCTTCTGCCGCCCCCACCACCGAGCCCTGTTTATAGACGTGCCAGAAGTAGTACAGATGGTTGTAATTTAAATGAGACATCGCGTCTTCTCTCCCTGAGTGTGTATCGGGAGAAGGATCGCCTCCTCCCGGTGTTCCGTTATGCCTGGACGGCCTGTCCGGACAATTTCACCTTCAACAAGGTATAACCGATTACCGCGGCCAGTAATGACCCGATGAGAATGCCGAGTTTAGCCCAGACGATAAGCTCAGGCGCATGCGCACCAAACGCCAGCGTCGAGATAAAGATCGACATCGTAAACCCGATGCCACACAGCACGCCGACGGCCATAATCTGCTTAAACGTGGTGCCGTGCGGCAAAGACGCCAGCTTCAGCTTCGTCGCCAGCCAGCAGAAGAGGCTAATGCCCAGCGGCTTACCGATAAACAGCCCGGCAATGATGCCCAGCGGCAGCACGGACGTCAGCCCGTCCAGCGTCACGCCGCCGAGGGACACGCCCGCGTTGGCAAACGCAAACAGCGGCAGGATCATAAAGGCAACCCACGGGTGCAGCACATGCTCCAGCTGCTTTGCCGGAGATTTGCCATCCTGCGGCTTAAGCGGCACGAAGAAGCCCACAATCACGCCCGCCAGCGTGGCGTGCACGCCCGATTTCAGCACCGCCGTCCACAGCACCATCCCCACCAGGATGTAGATACCGATGCGGCGAACATTGAAGATATTCAGCAGCGCCAGCACTGCAATCGCCCCAGCGGCCACGCTCAGGGACAGGATCGACAGTTCGCTGGTGTAGAACAGCGCGATAATCACAATGGCGCCCAGGTCATCGATGATCGCCAGCGCCATCAGGAAGATTTTCAGGGCCACCGGCACGCGGCTTCCCAGCAATGCCAGTACACCGAGCGCAAAGGCGATATCCGTCGCAGCCGGGATCGCCCATCCGTGACGTGCAATCGGATCCTGCCAGGTGAACGCCAGGAAGAGCAGCGCCGGCACCACCATCCCACCGAGCGCGGCAATCACAGGGAACGCCGCGCGCTGGCGGCTGGCAAGCGAGCCCAGTACCAGCTCACGCTTAACCTCAAGCCCGACGAGCAGGAAGAACACCGCCATTAACGCATCGTTGATCCACAGCAGCATGTTCTTGTTAATTTCGAGCGCACCGACCTTCAGCTCAACGGGCGTTTCCAGAAATGCATGGTAGAGTTCCTGCGTGATGCCAAGGTTAGCCAGCACCATCGCGGTCGCAGCCGCAATAATCAGGATCACGCCGCCGGACGCTTCACTGCTAAAAAAACGGTGTAGTAATTTCACTTTTATTCTCTCTTTTACAACAATACCTCGATAAAACCATAATACCAAGCCAGATAGCTCGGCAAAAACAGATTAATATTGAGTATAGATTCAGTTTTACCGAGCAATACCCATAAACAGAAAAGGCCCGGAATCGCTTCCGGGCCTTTGCGGATGAAACCTGCGAACAGATTAACGGGTCAAATCATCGAAGAATTTTTTGACGCCATCGAAAAAGCTTTTGGAGCGCGGGCTGTTTTTCTCACCCGTCGGGCCGCCAAAGCTCTCCTGCAACTCTTTCAGCAGCTGTTTCTGCTTGTCGTTCAGGCCAACCGGCGTTTCCACGACGACGCGGCACAGCAGGTCGCCCTGCGCACCACCGCGAACGGATTTAACGCCTTTCCCGCGCATGCGGAACAGCTTACCGGTCTGGGTTTCGCCTGGCACTTTCAGGTTCACGCGACCATCCAGCGTCGGTACTTCGATTTCACCGCCCAGTGCCGCCATCGCGAAGTTGATCGGCACTTCGCAGTACAGATTATTACCTTCACGCTCGAAGATAGCGTGCTGTTTCACCTGCACCTGAACGTACAGATCGCCTGCCGGTGCGCCGTGCTCGCCTGCTTCGCCCTCACCTGCCAGACGGATGCGGTCGCCCGTATCAACGCCTGCCGGGATTTTAACGGACAGGGTCTTGGTTTTCTCAACGCGACCGTGGCCGTGGCATTTGGTGCACGGATCTTTAATCAGCGTACCGCGACCGTGACAGTGCGGACAGGCCTGCTGTACCGCGAAGAAGCCCTGACGCATCTGTACCTGACCAGAGCCGTGACAGGTTGGACAGGTCTGAGGCTGCGTACCCGCTTTCGCGCCGCTGCCGTGGCAAACGTCACACTCTTCCAGCGTCGGGATACGGATCTCTTTGGTGACACCGCGAACGGCCTCTTCCAGCGTCAGCTCCATGTTGTAGCGCAGGTCCGCGCCGCGCGCCGCGCGCTGACGACCACGACCGCCGCCGAAGATGTCGCCAAATACATCGCCAAAGATATCGCTGAAGTCAGCGCCGCCGCCAAAGCCGCCGCCACCGAATCCACCGCCGCCCATGCCGCCCTGTTCAAAGGCTGCGTGACCGTACTGGTCATAGGCCGCACGTTTTTGTGCATCGGTCAGGACTTCGTAGGCTTCTTTGATCTCTTTAAATTTGGCTTCAGCCTCTTTGTCACCCTGGTTACGGTCCGGGTGGAATTTCATGGCCAGGCGCTTATACGCCTTTTTGATTTCACGCTCTTCCGCAGTTTTCGGAACGCCTAAAATCTCGTAATAGTCTTGCTTTGCCATTGGTTTTTTTAAGCCCCTTAACATGCGAGCACGGGCGTGGAGAGTTCTCCTACGCCCGTGCCGATTAATTACCCTGCATCAGGGCGATTATTTTTTATCTTTAACTTCTTCGAACTCAGCGTCGACAACGTCGTCGTCTTTCGCGTTGTTCGCCGAAGCGTCAGCGCCCGCCTGCTGTTGAGCGTGCTGCTGCTGAGCGATTTCCATCAGCTTCTGAGAAGCCTGCGCCAGCTCCTGCATCTTCGCTTCGATGTCCGCTTTGTCTTCACCTTTCAGCGAGGATTCCAGCGCACTCAGTGCAGCTTCGATAGCAGTTTTGTCTTCCGCTGGCAGTTTATCGCCTGCTTCTTCAACCTGCTTACGGGTGCTGTGCAGCAGATGGTCACCCTGGTTGCGGGTCTGAACCAGCTCTTCGAACTTACGGTCGGATTCCGCGTTAGCTTCGGCATCGCGAACCATTTTTTCGATTTCCGCTTCGTTCAGGCCAGAAGATGCCTTGATGGTGATCTTCTGCTCTTTACCGCTGTTTTTGTCTTTCGCAGACACGTGCAGGATACCGTCAGCATCGATGTCGAAGGTCACTTCGATCTGCGGCATGCCGCGCGGTGCCGGGTTGATACCGTCCAGGTTGAACTGACCCAGAGATTTGTTATCCGCCGCACGCTTACGCTCACCCTGAATCACATGGATGGTTACCGCAGACTGGTTGTCTTCAGCGGTAGAGAACACCTGGCTGTGTTTCGTTGGGATGGTGGTGTTTTTGTTGATGAGCGCAGTCATCACACCGCCCATGGTTTCGATACCCAGAGACAGAGGGGTAACGTCCAGCAGCAGTACGTCTTTCACTTCACCGGTCAGTACGCCACCCTGAACCGCAGCACCGATTGCGACCGCTTCGTCCGGGTTAACGTCTTTACGTGGCTCTTTACCAAAGAACTCAGCCACTTTCTTCTGAACCATTGGCATACGGGTCTGACCACCGACCAGGATAACGTCCTGGATATCGGATACGGACAGGCCAGCGTCCTGCAGAGCAACTTTCAGCGGCTCGATTGAACGGTTCACCAGGTCTTCTACCAGGCTTTCCAGTTTCGCACGGGTCACTTTGATGTTCATGTGTTTAGGACCGGTCGCGTCTGCAGTGATGTACGGCAGGTTCACGTCGGTCTGCTGAGCGGAAGACAGCTCGATCTTCGCTTTCTCAGCGGCTTCTTTCAGGCGCTGCATGGCCAGCGGGTCGTTACGCAGGTCAATGCCCTGATCTTTCTTGAACTCGTCAACGAGGTAGTTGATCAGACGAGTATCGAAGTCTTCACCACCCAGGTGGGTATCACCGTTGGTTGCCAGAACTTCGAAGGTTTTTTCGCCATCAACTTCGTCGATTTCGATAATAGAGATATCGAAGGTACCACCACCCAGGTCGTAAACCGCGATAGTACGGTTGCCAACTTCTTTATCCAGACCGTAAGCCAGTGCAGCAGCGGTTGGTTCGTTGATGATACGTTTTACTTCCAGACCTGCGATACGGCCAGCATCTTTGGTTGCCTGACGCTGAGCATCGTTGAAGTAGGCAGGTACGGTGATAACAGCTTCAGTTACCGGCTCACCCAGGTAATCTTCAGCGGTTTTCTTCATTTTCTTCAGCACTTCAGCAGAAATCTGCGGTGGTGCAGTTTTAGCGCCTTTCACATCAAGCCATGCATCGCCGTTATCTGCCGCGATGATTTTGTAAGGCATGATGGAAACGTCACGCTGAACTTCTTCGTCCTGGAAGCGGCGACCAATCAGGCGTTTAATCGCAAACAGAGTGTTTTGCGGGTTTGTCACTGCCTGACGTTTAGCCGGCTGACCAACCAGAGTTTCACCATCCTGGGTATAAGCAATGATAGAAGGCGTGGTGCGATCGCCCTCGGCGTTCTCCAGCACGCGTGCAGTAGTGCCATCCATAATCGCTACACAAGAGTTGGTAGTACCCAGGTCGATACCAATAATTTTACCCATCTAAACGTCTCCACTAAAAATTCAGTCAACATGTGGTTGTGTACCTGTAATAAGGGCAGAACGTGCTTTTTCAACTGCCCAGATTTGATTTTTTTCAGGTCCACACACTGCGGTTGACTACAAGATGGGGTCGCGACGGCATCCATCAAGGGGCAAGCATAAAAAAATTTTTAATTTCACCCTGATGAGATCATAGACGCCATCGATTGCGCCCATTATGATGCCGCGCCCAGTCAGGGAGAACTGACGCGGGTTTAACCATTTCACCATATTAATGATGATTTTTTTGAGGACTTATGGGCAACACTAAGTTGGCTAATCCGGCTCCGCTGGGCCTGATGGGTTTTGGCATGACCACTATCCTGCTGAACCTGCACAATATCGGGATGTTCCCGATGGATGGCATCATCCTGGCGATGGGCATTTTTTACGGCGGTATCGCGCAAATCTTCGCGGGCCTGCTGGAATATAAGAAAGGCAATACCTTCGGCTTAACCGCCTTCACCTCTTACGGTTCTTTCTGGCTGACCCTGGTTGCCATTCTGCTGCTGCCTAAAATGGGTATGGCAGACGCGGCAAACGCCCATTTCCTGGGCGTTTACCTGGGCCTGTGGGGCGTCTTCACCCTGTTCATGTTCTTCGGTACCCTGAAAGGTAACCGCATGCTGCAGTTCGTCTTCCTGAGCCTGACCGTGCTGTTCGCCCTGCTGGCGATTGGTCACCTGGAGGATAACGAAGGCATCGTTCATGTTGCAGGCTGGATTGGTCTGGTTTGCGGCGCAAGCGCTATCTACCTCGCAATGGGTGAAGTGCTGAACGAGCAGTTTGACCGCACCGTTCTACCGATTGGTGAAAAACACTGATCCCTCTGTCGTGCCCGCCTCGCGGGCATGACATCCCCCCACCTGACGAAGCCAAAATCCTAATACCAGCCCCATCAGCGAGAGCGCGAGTACATACCAGGCTGGCGCCATCGGCGACACGCCCATCAGCACGGTAACCGCAATCGGCGTTAGCCCGCCAAAAATGGCATACGACACGTTGTAGGAAAATGAGATCCCGGTGAAGCGTACCTCCGGCGGAAACGCGCGGACCATTACGTACGGTACCGCCCCGACAACGCCTACACACAGCCCTACCACGCCGTACAGCAGGAACAGTTGTTCAGGATGGCTACCCGCCAGATGGTAAAACCCCCAGCTTGATGCGGCCAGTAACAGACTGCCGACGATAAAGGTAACGCTGGCACCGAAACGATCTGCCGCCAGCCCGGCGGCCAGACAGCCAAAGCAGAGCATGATTGTCGCGATACTGTTCGCCTGAAGCGTCACGGCAGGGGCGAAACCATACTGCTTTTGCAGCCACACCGGAGACATCAATATCACCACCACAATGCCCGCCGAAAGCAGCCAGGTGAGCAGCATCGACACCACCACCGCTTTTTTATGGCGTACCACGACCGCCTTCACCGGCAGCTCCTGCGCCAGCGATTTGCGCTGCTGCATCTCGAGGAAAATCGGCGTCTCCTGCAGCCAGCGGCGCAGGTACATCGCCACCAGACCAAACGCCCCGCCCAGCAGGAACGGAATACGCCAGCCCCAGTCGTGTACGGCCTGCTGCGTCATGCTGGTGTTAATAATCGTTGCGACCACCGAGCCAAGCAGGATTCCGACGGTCAGCCCCGCAGTTAAGGTTCCGCAAGCGATACCTATGCGGCGCGCCGGAACATGCTCCGCGACAAACACCCACGCGCCCGGCACTTCACCGCCAATCGCCGCACCCTGAAGGACGCGCATCAGCAACAGCAGCAACGGAGCAAGGATGCCCATCGAGGCATAGGTGGGCAGCAGGCCAATGGCCAGCGTCGGCACAGCCATCAGCAGGATGCTAAGGGTAAACATCTTCTTGCGCCCGACCAGATCGCCAAAGTGCGCCATGACAATGCCACCAAGCGGACGCGCCAGATACCCTGCGGCAAAAATGCCGAAGGTTTGTACCTGACGCAACCACTCGGGGATATCCGCCGGGAAGAAGAGCTCCCCCACCACGGCGGCGAAGAAGACGAAGATGATGAAATCGTAAAACTCCAGCGCACCGCCTAAGGCCGCGAGCGTGAGGGTTTTATAGTCCTGTCGATTCAGAGGTCGGGTGTTATGTGACATAGCGAACCATTTAGCTTTTGTTGTGGATTTATTTTTACAGTAGTCGTAAAGAAAAAATTACTATACCGTAAAAGCTTTACCACGCTATCGCCGCTTCAGCTAATGCCACATATTGATTAATTTCAGGAGATTGTTTCGCGGCGCGCGTTTTTCGGGCGAAAAGCTGCTACCACTTTCTCATCGGTTTCCACATAGGGACCGTCAAGCAGCTGTATACAATACGGTACACTTGCAAAGATGCCGTGAACGAGGACGCTGCCATCTTCTGCTTTCAGCCCTTCCAGCGTCTCTTTAATCGACTTCGGCTGGCCCGGCAGGTTCAGGATCAACGCCTGCTTGCGGATCACCCCCACCTGGCGGGAAAGAATGGCCGTCGGAACAAAGTGTAGACTGATCTGGCGCATCTGTTCACCGAAGCCCGGCATTTCACGATCAGCGATAGCCAGCGTCGCGTCCGGCGTCACGTCGCGGCGCGCGGGGCCGGTTCCGCCCGTTGTCAGAACGAGGTGACAGCTCATCTCATCCACCAGCTCGCAAAGGGTCTGCTCGATGATCGGCTGCTCGTCCGGGATCAGGCGGGTCTGGATCTCGAACGGGGTGGTCAGCGCGCTACCCAGCCACTCTTCCAGAGCGGGGATGCCTTTATCCTGGTAAATACCGCTGGAAGCGCGGTCAGAAATCGACACTAAGCCGATGCGTAAGGTATTCATATCCATTCCATTCAAAAAGTACTGATTAAAGGGAATGATACACGCAGAGAGGAAATTCAGACAGAGGCGGGGGTAAGACGCGTGACCGGGAGCCCGGTCACGCAGAATGATTACAGCAGGTCGCCGATCATTTTTTCCAGTTTGCCCTGGTCAACAGCAAACTTACGGATACCGTCCGCCAGTTTGTCTACAGCCATTGGATCCTGGTTGTGCTGCCACAGGAACTCGGATTCAGTGATGCGCTCTGGGCGTGCTTTCACTTCACCGGTGTAGGACAGTTTACGCTCCAGAGTACCTTCGCTTTCAGCCAGCTCTTTCAGCAGTGCAGGCGCGATGGTCAGGCGGTCACAGCCAGCCAGCTCGATGATTTCACCGACGTTACGGAAGCTTGCGCCCATAACCACGGTCTCATAGCCGTGCTGTTTGTAGTATTCGTAGATTTCAGTAACAGAAACCACGCCTGGATCTTCAGCCGGTGCGTACTCTTTCTTATCGGTGTTGGCTTTGTACCAGTCCAGAATACGGCCCACGAACGGAGAAATCAGGTATACGCCCGCTTCTGCACATGCACGCGCCTGCGCGAAGGAGAACAGCAGGGTCAGGTTACAGTTGATACCGTCTTTTTCCAGCTGCTCTGCCGCGCGGATACCCTGCCAGGTAGAAGCCAGTTTGATCAGGATACGGTCGTTGCTGATGCCAGCGTCGTTGTACATTTTGATCAGACGTTTCGCTTTGGCGATAGACGCTTCGGTGTCGTAGGAGAGACGCGCATCCACTTCGGTAGAGATACGGCCAGGAACCAGTTTCAGGATTTCCAGACCGATGTTCACTGCCAGCTTGTCGGTGGCATCCACAACCTGCTGCGCGCGGTCGTTGCTCTGTGCTTTCGCCCAGGTCACTGCGTCGTCAATCAGTTTGCGATACTCAGGGATCTGTGCGGCGTTAAGGATCAGAGAAGGGTTAGTTGTGGCATCCTGCGGCTGGTACAGCTTCATTGCCGCGATATCTCCGGTGTCAGCTACGACAGTGGTGAACTGACGAAGGGAGGTCAATTTATCCGTCATGATAGTGTTTCTCTTTTAACGTGCCCTGGATAATTCACGCTACCGACAGCATGCCTGCAGCGGAAAAATGACAGGTTTACTTGTTAGGGGGATGTAACCGGTCTGCCCTGATGATAACACGACGGAGGGGTAGCGCAACCGCAGACAGTGCGCTTAGGCAGAGTATGGTAAACTGGGAAGATTAACAGGCTGCTAAGCAACAGCATGCCCAATCAGTGGTAGCGCTTACATATTCACATTGGCATCAACAAGAGGGACGTTAATGCCTGATTTCTTTTTCTTTATTAACGAAGTCCTCTGGGGTTCGATAATGATTTACCTGCTTCTGGGAGCAGGTATTTGGTTTACGCTACGCAGTGGGTTCATCCAGTTTCGTTATATTCGCAAGTTTGGCAGAAGTCTGAAAAACAGCGTTACGCCCCAGCCGGGCGGATTAACGTCGTTCCAGGCACTCTGTACCAGCCTGGCGGCACGGCTCGGCAGCGGTAATCTGGCGGGCGTTGCGCTGGCCATCAGCGCGGGCGGGCCAGGCGCGGTCTTCTGGATGTGGGTGACGGCGCTACTCGGAATGGCCACCTCCTTTGCCGAAAGTTCGCTCGCCCAGCTTTATAAAGAGAAAGATAAAAACGGCCAGTTTCGCGGTGGTCCTGCCTGGTACATGGCGCGTGGCCTGGGGATGCGCTGGATGGGCGTCCTGTTCTCGCTTTTTTTACTGCTCGCGTACGGTCTTATTTTTAATACCGTCCAGGCAAATTCTGTCGCCAATGCCCTGAGCTACGCCTTCTCCTGCCCGGAGTGGGTCGCCGGTATCGCTTTAGCCCTCGTCGTTCTGCTCACCATTTCTGCCGGTCTTAAGGGCATCGCCCGCCTGATGCAGTGGCTGGTTCCCATTATGGCGCTGCTCTGGGTTGTGGCGAGTCTGTTCGTCGCCGCACTGCATATCGACCTGGTTCCGGGCGTGATTGCGACCATCTTCAAAAGCGCCTTTGGCTGGCGCGAGGTGGCCTCCGGGGCGCTGGGCTACACCTTCAGCCAGGCGCTGATGGCGGGTTTTCAGCGGGGAATGTTCTCCAACGAAGCCGGTATGGGATCAACCCCCAACGCGGCAGCCGCCGCCTCTTCCTGGCCGCCGCACCCGGCCGCACAGGGCATTGTGCAGATGATTGGCGTCTTTACCGATACCATTATCATCTGTTCCGCCAGCGCCATGATTTTGCTGCTGGCAGGCCCCGTACCGCATTCCTCAGGAACCGCCGGGATACAGCTTCTCCAGCAGGCGCTGGTGAACCTGACCGGCGGCTGGGGCGCAGGGTTTGTCTCGCTAATCCTGATCTTATTTGCCTTCAGCTCGATTGTGGTGAATTACCTCTACGCAGAAAATAACCTTATTTTCCTGAAGCTCGACTCCCGTGCAGCAATCGGAACCCTGCGCCTGGGGGTCATACTGATGGTAATAGCAGGCTCCCTGCTCAGTATGCCGCTGGTCTGGCAGCTGGCCGATATTATTATGGCGCTGATGGCGATCACTAACCTCACGGCGATCCTGCTGCTCTCGCCGGTTGTGACCCTGATTGCCAGAGACTATCTGCGTCAGCGCAAACTCGGCGTTCCACCGGTATTTGATCCCGCCCGCTATCCCGACATTAAGGCGCAGCTTGCCCCCGGCACGTGGGATGATTTGCCGCGGCAATAACAGCTATCGATCAATTCAGGGCGATTTTTTGTTAAAGTCGCTCTAAATTTCCTGCAAGGACTGGATATGCTGATTCTGATTTCACCTGCAAAAACGCTCGACTACCAGAGCCCGCTCGCCACCGAGCGCTATACCCAGCCTGAACTGCTGGACTACTCGCAACAGCTGATCCGCGAAGCGCGTAAGCTCTCTGCGCCGCAAATCGCCTCGCTGATGAGCATCAGCGACAAGCTGGCCGATCTTAACGCGACCCGCTTTCACGAGTGGCACCCGGATTTCACCCCGGCGAACGCTCGCCAGGCGATTCTGGCCTTTAAAGGCGATGTCTATACCGGCCTGCAGGCGGAAGATTTTAGCGAAGCCGATTTCGATTTTGCTCAGCAGCATCTGCGCATGCTGTCAGGCCTGTACGGCGTACTGCGCCCGCTGGACCTGATGCAGCCGTATCGTCTGGAGATGGGGATTCGCCTGGAAAATGCCAAAGGCAAAGACCTGTACCATTTCTGGGGCGATATCATTACCGACAAGCTGAACGCGGCGCTGCGCGCTCAGGGCGATAACGTGGTGATTAACCTGGCATCCGACGAATACTACAAGTCGGTGAAACCGAAAAAGCTGGATGCAGAGATTATCAAACCGGTGTTCCTCGACGAGAAGAACGGCAAGTTCAAGGTGATCAGCTTCTACGCCAAGAAAGCGCGCGGTCTGATGAGCCGCTACATCATCCAGAACCGCCTGACGAAGCCGGAGCAGCTGACCGCCTTTAACAGCGAAGGCTATTTCTTTGACGAGGCGTCGTCGGGGAGAGGCGAGCTGGTGTTTAAGCGCCACGAGCAGTAAAAACAAACCCCGCCAGATGGCGGGGTTTTGCATTAATGGTGTTTCCAGTCCGGGCCGCGATCGTCGCGGTGGTCATCGTGGTGATGGTCATCATGGCGATTGTCATGTTTACGATGCTCATCATGTGGACGCCAGTGGTTATCACGCCAGTCATAGTGCGCTTTCCACCAGTCGTGGTCGCGCCAGCGGCCGCCGTCCCAGTAATGCCCGTTGTTATCCTGGTCGCCAATCTGCAGTTTTACCGCAGGTACGAGGGTAATTTCAGATGCCTGAACCGCCATGGGGGCGACCAGCATCAGTGAAAGCGCGATGAGTGCAGGTTTCAGTGTAGACACAGGTGACTCCTTATTCTTCTTGCCCAACGTGGGCCGATGTAAGGAGAGTACGCGAGGGGAACGGGGGATGTTATTCTCTGCAATCCTAAACGCTAAGTGACCGCATTTATTGGGAATTTCTGCTTTTTTCCTGCTTTATTCCTCCTTAATTTCTTCACAAAAAAAGCCGGGTGGCGCTGTGCTTACCCGGCCTACACATTGGTGCCGTTATTGCCGGTTGGCGCTGCGCTTACCCGGCCTACAATTGGTACCGTTATTGCCGGGTGGCGCTGCGCTTACCCGGCGTACAATTGGGATCGTCGTAGGTCGGGTAAGGCGTAGCCGCCACCCGACAAAAATCACGCTCGAGCCATCATCAGCTTACGCAGCGCGGCAAAATCTGCCGGCAGTTCATGAGACAGCAGCGGCAGGTCGGCACGCTCGGCCAGCTCTTTCGGCAGCGGCAGCGTTTCGCCCAGGATCGCTTCCACGCTCTCTTTGAACTTCGCCGGATGCGCGGTGCCCAGGAACAGGCCATATTCACCCAGGTTAAGCTGGTCGCGCAGCGCGCGGTAGGCAATCGCCGCGTGCGGTTCAGAGGTATACCCCACCGCCTTCAGCTCGCGCATGGTCGCTTTGGTGGTTTCATCCGTCACCGCAGCGTAGCCCAGGTCACTCAGACGCCAGATCTTACGACGGAACAGCTCTTCCACGCGCGGCCAGTTGTTCGGCTGGGATACATCCATTGCATTAGAGAGCGTTGCCTGCGTGGCGTTCGGCGCCCACTTCCCGTCTTTCAGGAAGCGCGGCACGGTGTCGTTGGCGTTGGTGGCGGCGATAAAGCGTTTCACCGGCAGACCCAGGGATTTCGCCAGCAGGCCCGCCGTCAGGTCACCGAAGTTACCGCTCGGCACGGAGATCACCAGCTGGTTGCGCGCTTCCTGCGGCAGCTGCGCCACCGCTTCGAAGTAGTAGCAGATCTGCGCCAGCAGACGGCTGATGTTGATGGAGTTGGCGGAGTTCAGACCCAGGGCCACCTTCAGCTCTTCATCGTCGAAGGCCTGCTTGACCAGCGCCTGGCAGGCATCGAAATCGCCGTCGATCGCCACGGTTTCAATGTTGCCGCCGAGCGTACAGAACAGTTTTTCCTGCAGCGGGCTGATTTTGCCTTTCGGGTAGAGGATCACTACGCGGACGTTTTTCAGTCCGTAGAACGCGTGAGCCACCGCCGCACCGGTATCGCCGGATGTCGCGGTCAGGATGGTCACCGGTTTGTCGCCGCTGATGTGGGTCAGCATCTGCGCCATAAAGCGGCCGCCGAAGTCTTTAAACGCCAGGGTTGGGCCGTGGAACAGCTCCAGGCAGCCAACGTCAGGCTCAACCTGCTTCACCGGCGCCGGGAAAGCGAACGCCGCTCGCACGCGCTCTTCCAGCAGCTCCTGCGGGATTTCGTCGCCAATAAACGCCGAGAGAATTTTGGTGCTGCGGGTGACAAAGTCCTGCTTCAGCAGCTCGTCGATGTCGGTCAGCTGGAATTCCGGCAGGTCATGCGGGAAGAACAGCCCCTGGTTTTTGCCCAGCCCCTGAGTGACCGCCTGCGCGAAGCTGACCTGCTCGTTATGATCTTTAAGGTTATAGAGTTTCATTGATTATCCCAGTACTCGTGCGCCAGCCGTGTCCAGACGGCAAATATGAACAAAGCCTTCCTGATTTTGCAGGTAGTGTTTAGAGAGCCAGTCCGCCACGCGCTGCGCGGTGTCAGGCTTGTCGCAAAGGGCGAACAGTGTCGGGCCGGAGCCGGAAATGCCGCACGCCTGCGCGCCGATATCCATCGATGCCTGTCGCGCCTCGTTAAAGCCGGGCAGCAGCTTCGTGCGGTACGGCTCGGCAATGACGTCCTTCATCAGCTTCGCCGCCAGCTGCGGCTGACGGGTGTAGCAGGCGTGGATAAAGCCCGCCAGATGACGTCCGTGGGCGATACAGTCCTGACGACGATACTGCGCGGGCAGGATCGCACGCGCTTCCGCGGTAGAGACCTTAATGCCCGGATAGGCCAGCACCCACAGCCACTCATCAAACCCTGGCACCTGCTGGCTGATGATGCCATTTTCTTCGATCATCAGCTGCATGCCGCCGAGGAAGCACGGCGCCACGTTGTCATAGTGAATGCTGCCGGAGATGCGCCCTTCCAGCTCGCCCATTAACCCCAGCAGGCGGTTGTTGTTCAGCGGCTTGCCGCAGTGCTCGTTCATCGCCACCAGCGCGGCGACCACCGAGCAGGCGCTGGAACCCAGACCCGAGCCAATCGGCATGCTTTTTTCCAGCGTCATGGCGACCGGCACGTTTTTACCGATCTCCTGACAGAAGCGTTCCCAGCACTGATAGACGATATTTTCGCGCGGCTCAGACGGCAGTTTGCTGGCGAAGCGGCCCACGTTATTCAGGCTGAAGCTGTCTGCCGCTTCCACCGTGACCGTATCGCCGAGCAGCGAACCATCCACCGGCGTCACCGCCGCACCCAGCACGTCAAATCCGACGCTCATATTCGCGCTGGAAGCCGGGGCATAGACTTTGACCATGTTAAACTCCTAACTTCCATGACAGGGTACGCAGCAGATCGGCAAACACACCCGCCGCCGTAACATCGTTCCCTGCGCCATAGCCGCGAAGCACCAGCGGCAATGGCTGATAATAATGGCTGTAAAACGCGAGGGCGTTTTCGCCGTTTTTGACTTTGTACAGCGGGTCGTTGCCATCCACTTCGGCAATCTTCACCCGGCACACGCCATCTTCTTCAATGTTGCCAACATAGCGCAATACCTTGCCTGCATCACGGGCTTTCGCAACGCGCGCGGCAAAAGCGTCGTCAAGCTGCGGCAAACTGGCCATAAAGGCAGCGACATCACCGCTGCTGTCAAATTCTGCCGGCAGTACCGGCTCAATCACGATATCGGAAAGCTCAAGCTCGCGGCCCGTTTCACGCGCGAGGATCAGCAGCTTACGCGCCACATCCATACCGGAAAGGTCATCACGCGGATCCGGCTCGGTATAGCCCAGCTCGCGCGCAGCGCGGGTGGCTTCGGACAGGCTCATCCCTTCATCCAGCTTGCCGAAGATAAACGACAGCGAGCCGGAGAGAATGCCGGAGAAACGCTGCAGTTCATCGCCCGCGTTCAGCAGGTTTTGCAGGTTCTCGATAACCGGCAGCCCCGCGCCCACGTTGGTGTCGTACAGGAACTTGCGGCGCGACTTGCTCGCCGCCAGACGCAGCTGGTGATAGTAATCCATCGACGAGGTGTTGGCCTTTTTGTTCGGCGTCACCACGTGGAAACCTTCGCGCAGGAAGTCGGCGTACTGATCGGCCACCGCCTGGTTCGAGGTACAGTCGACGATCACCGGGTTAAGCAGGTGGTACTCTTTCACCAGACGGATCAGGCGGCCCAGGTTGAACGGCTCTTTCGCCTCGTTCATCTCGGCCTGCCAGTTCTCCAGGTTCAGACCGTGAACGTTGGTGAGTAGCGCTCTGGAGTTGGCAATCCCGCAGACGCGCAGATCGATATGTTTCTTCTTCAGCCATTCCTGCTGACGCTTCACCTGCTCCAGCAGCGCGCCGCCCACGCCGCCCACGCCAATCAGGAACAACTCGATGACCTGATCGGTGTTGAACAGCATCTGGTGAACCACGCGTACGCCGGTGGTCGCGTCATCGTTGTCCACGACAACAGAAATTGAACGCTCTGACGAGCCCTGAGCAATCGCCACGATATTGATATTGGCGCGCGCCAGCGCGGCAAAGAATTTGGCGGAGATACCGCGCAGCGTGCGCATGCCGTCGCCAACCACAGAGATGATCGCCAGACGCTCCTGAATGGAGAGCGGCTCCAGCAGCTCTTCTTTCAGCTCCAGATAGAACTCTTCCTCCAGCGCGCGGCGGGCGCGCAGGCAGTCGGCCTGCGGCACGCAGAAGCTGATGCTGTATTCAGAAGAGGACTGGGTGATCAGCACCACCGAAATACCGTTGCGGGACATGGCCGCAAACACGCGCGCCGCCATGCCGACCATCCCCTTCATCCCCGGACCGGAGACGCTGAACATCGCCATATTGTTCAGGTTGGAGATGCCTTTCACCGGCAGACCGTCCTCATCGGTACTCGCGCCAATCAGCGTACCCGGCGCCTGCGGGTTACCGGTATTTTTAATCAGGCAAGGGATCTGGAACTGGGCAATCGGGGAGATGGTACGCGGGTGAAGCACTTTGGCGCCGAAGTAGGAAAGCTCCATCGCTTCCTGGTACGACATCGACTTCAGCAGTCTGGCATCGGGTACCTGGCGCGGGTCGCAGGTATAAACGCCGTCGACGTCAGTCCAGATCTCACAACAGTCCGCGCGTAAACAGGCGGCCAGCACGGCGGCGGAGTAGTCGGAGCCGTTACGGCCCAGCACCACCAGCTCTCCTTTCTCGTTACCGGCGGTGAAGCCTGCCATCAGGATCATATGGTCAGACGGGATTTTGCTTGCGGCGATACGGCGGGTTGATTCGGCAATATCAACGGTGGATTCGAGGTAGTGGCCCACCGCCAGCAGTTTTTCAACCGGGTCAATTACGGTCACGCTATGGCCGCGCGCTTCCAGCACGCCCGCCATGATGGCGATTGAGAGTTTTTCGCCCCGGCAGATCAGCGCCGCGTTGATGCTGTCCGGGCACTGGCCGAGGAGGCTGATGCCGTGCAGGACGTGTTTGATTTGCGCGAATTCCTGCTCAACAAAGGACTTCAGCTGAGCGTGCGGGAAGCCAGGAAGCGCCTCTGCCAGACCTTGCAGTAAGTCAGCGAAGATACGCTCTGCGTCGCTGATGTTCGGGAGTGCATCCTGGCCACCGATGGTTTTTTCAATCATCGCCACCAGATGGTTCGTGATTTTTGCCGGGGCAGAGAGCACGGTCGCAACCTGCCCCTGCCTGGCGTTGCTTTCCAGGATATCGGCAACACGCAGAAAACGTTCCGCATTTGCCACTGATGTACCGCCGAACTTCAACACTCGCATGGTTCTACCTCGTTTCCTTTAGCCGAAAAAAAAGCCCGCACTGTCTAGGTGCGGGCTTTTTTTTGTTTTTCCTGTACGCGTCAGCCCGCATCGTTACCTGTGGTAATGATGATGGTTGTAGTAATGGTGGTGATGCTGATGCGTTTCATGGATGTTGTGTACTCTGTCATTATTATCTGTCTGTGCTGTATTCTTTTAGGGTTAAAGGATCGGGCACCTTAAGTCAACGAATTTTTAATTTGATCACAATTCGGGAGACTCTCACGTCCCGCTGCTTGCAGATTTATTTTCATCCGATTCGCCCAATAGCAACCCTTCTGGACAGACTTATTCGCCATAGTAAAAACTTATGGCAGTGTTTTACTCGGCCAGTTTTTTTTCAATATCGTGCAGCAAACGGTGCAGCATTGCGGTGTCCCGCTGCTCAAGACGCCCCAACCGCTGCTGCAGCCAGTCAGCCATTTTTTGATCGTCGGCCACCCCCAGTTGAGATAACAGCTGCTCGACGCGTGCCCGCAGCGCAGCCAGCTGATTTTCATTTGCCCCTTCTGCCGGAGGCTGGGGGATTTGTATTAGGGAGGCTAATTGATAGCAATAGACCATAACCGCCTGGCCTAAATTCAGGGAGGGATAATCGGCTACCATCGGCGCACCGGTAAGAACGTCCGCCAGCTCCAGCTCTTCGTTGGTTAATCCGGAATCCTCGCGCCCAAACACCAGCGCCGCTTTATCCAGCCACTGGCTTTTCTCGCTCAGCATCGGCACCAGCTCCGCTGGCGTGGCATAGTAATGGAACTTTGCCCGGCTGCGCGCGGTGGTCGCAACGGTAAATGAAATGTCGTGCAGCGCATCAGCAAGCGTCGCGTAAGTGGTTATATTATCGAGAATATCACCTGAACCATGTGCCACCCAACGTGCCGCAGGCTCCAGGTGGGCCGTGCTGTCCACAATACGTAAATCGGTAAAACCCATGGTCTTCATGGCACGCGCGGCAGCGCCTATATTTTCTGCTCTGGCTGGGGCAACCAGTACAATCGACAGATGCATTTATGCTCTCTTTTTAATCAGTTAGCGGGTAAAAATGTGATGCGCTTCAACATATTACGCAGCGCGAATTTACAAAATTGCAACACAAATCACCGAAATAGCGTTTCATAACAAATTAAAAACGCTAAACTATTCCTTGTCTGAACAATCAGTTAGAATGTTAACAGAACACCATTATCCCTATGTTTTATAATGATAATGGCGACATGAATACCCTATTCTGATTGGATTCGCTTCGTTTATAAATCAATGTCCGCAACTAGTTGGTTTATTGAAAAATTGTGACAAAGGCTAGCATTCGGCTACGATGATTTCATCAAACTGTTAACGTGCTACAATTGAACTTGATATATGTCAACGAAGCGTAGTTTTATTGGGTGTCTGGTGTCACTTAGCCTGTTATGTTGCTGTTAAAATGGTTAGGATGACAGCCGTTTTTGACACTGTCGGGTCCAAAGGGAAAGTACCCAAGACCAAGCTAATGATGTTGTTGACGTTGATGGAAAGTGCATCAAGAACGCAATTACGTACTTTAGTCACGTTAAGCCGATCATGTTAATTTGCGACATGCATCAGGCAGGTCAGGGACTTTTGTACTTCCTGTTTCGATTTAGTTGGCAATTTAGGTAGCAAACATGCAGACCCCGCACATTCTTATCGTTGAAGACGAGTTGGTAACACGCAACACGTTAAAGAGCATTTTCGAAGCAGAAGGCTACGATGTCTTTGAAGCGACCGATGGCGCAGAGATGCATCAGATCCTTTCTGAAAATGATATCAACCTGGTGATCATGGATATTAACCTGCCGGGCAAAAACGGTCTTCTTCTGGCGCGCGAACTGCGCGAGCAGGCGAACGTCGCGTTAATGTTCCTGACGGGCCGTGATAACGAAGTTGATAAAATTCTTGGCCTGGAAATCGGTGCGGATGACTACATCACCAAACCGTTTAATCCACGCGAGTTAACCATTCGTGCACGCAACCTGCTGTCCCGCACCATGAACCTGGGTACGGTCAGCGAAGAGCGTCGTAGCGTAGACAGCTACAAATTCAACGGCTGGGAACTTGATATCAATAGCCGTTCGCTGATTAGCCCGAACGGTGAGCAGTATAAACTGCCGCGCAGTGAATTCCGCGCGATGCTGCACTTCTGCGAAAACCCGGGCAAAATTCAGTCCCGTGCAGAGCTGCTGAAGAAAATGACCGGCCGTGAGCTGAAACCGCACGACCGTACCGTAGACGTAACCATCCGTCGTATTCGTAAGCATTTCGAATCTACGCCAGATACGCCGGAAATCATCGCCACGATCCACGGCGAAGGGTACCGTTTCTGCGGCGATCTGCAGGAGTAATCCCGCAGTTAACGCATTAAAAAACGGCGCATTTGCGCCGTTTTTTTTATTTCCAGATCCGCATCGTATCGTCATCCGGTGCTGCGGGTGGCTCAGGTCGCTTCGGCTGAGAGAGCGAGTACCAGTCGAAATGCCGGGTCAGGTACATCACGGCGAACAGCGCCAGCGCGAGAACCGCTGACCCCAACAGCAGCGCGCTGTCCTCCGAGCGCAGCAGGAACCACATCACCACATCCAGCCCGAGCAGCGCCAGCACAAACAGCCCGCTGCGCTTCCAGCTTTTCAGCACGGCCTGCAGGTACATTCCGTTCATCGCTGCGCCAACCAGGCTTGCAACAACCCAGGCTGGCGTAAACCCGACGTGTTCAGACAGCGCCAGCAGCACCAGATAGAACAGGACCAGCGACAGCCCCACCAGCAGATACTGCATCGGGTGAAGGCGTAATCCGGTTAAGGTTTCGAAGACAAAGAAGGCCATAAACGTCAGTGCAATCAGCAAAATGGCGTACTTGATCGCACGGTCAGTCAGCTGATACTGATCGGCGGGCGTGGCTACCGTGACGCTAAAGGCCGGAAGCGCCTCCCATTCCGGCGACTCCTTGTCGTAGAACCAGCTCTCAAGGTTATTTGCAAACCAGCTGCTCTGCCAGTTCGCCTGGAAACCAGACTCGCCAATCTGATGCTTAACAGGGAGATAATCGCCCATAAAGCCCGGATGCGGCCAGTTGCTGTTGAGCGTCATTTCGCTATTACGCCCTACCGGTACCACCGCAAAACTGCCGGTTCCCGCCAGGTTGAGGGACATCTCAAGCGCAAACGTTTTGGCTTCCAGCGCTTTGTCGGTCAGCGGGATGTGGATCCCCGCTAGCGCCCCGTAGACGCCTGAACCGGGTTCTACGCTTAGCGTCTCACCATTGATTTTAGAGATACTGACCGTGCCAATGCCCCGCGCGTCGCCAACGCCCGTCACGATAAACGGCTGCCCTGTCGCGATCGTTTCCCCTTTCAACTGCTTCAGCTCTTCGGTATTAAACTGCGCTTTTATCTTCAGGTCAGTGTTCCAGATCTGCCCGTCGTAGATGCCAATATTACGGGACTCCACGCGCTGGTTTCCTTCCACAACCAGAGATTCCGGCAGAATGAAATGCATATAGCTTTTCTTGTATTCGACCTTCTTCTCGTCCTCTATCTTGTAAAAGATCTCCGTCATCGGAATCGCAATCATCGGACCGACCAGCTTTTGCGGTCCGCTGGTGCTCTGACGAAGCGTATTTTCGACATCGTTGCGGTAGCTCTCCCGCTCTGATATCAGGTTACTGACCATAAAAAGCGGGACTAACAGCAGCAGGATGCACCCCAGCAGGGTGCTTACTTTCCAGAACAGGGGGGATTTCATCATTACGTCTCCTTTGTGATGAGGAGAGCGTAACCAGGCTGTGTGGGGTCAGTTTGAAGTTATGTGAAGGGACGGTGAAGTGTCAGCGTGGCCATCACGCCGCCTTCATCACGATTACGCAATGTAATCTCTCCCTGATGCAGACGCGCCACCTCCAGGACAAACGCCAGCCCGAGTCCGCTGCTCTTCAACCCGTTCTCGCGCGGCAGGGAATAGAAGCGTTCAAAAATACGCTCCAGCGCGTAATCCGGGATCCCGCTTCCGCTGTCGGTGACAAGAAGCTGTATCTGCCCCTGCTCTTCCCGGGCCGCCAGTTCAATGGCGCCGCCCTGCGGCGTAAAATCGATAGCGTTATCCAGCAAGTTACCGAGTGCCTGTTCGAGCAGGTCGGGATCGCCTTCAACATAAAGCGAAGCGGGCTGGAGGGTCAGCCCAATCTCTTTTGCCGCCAGCAGCGCCGAGCGGGCGTCGGCAAGACGCGTAAACAGCAGGTCGACGCGGACGGTCTGAGGCGTAATCTCGACCCGATTTTCAAGCCGCGCCTGGGTGAGCAGTTTTTCTACCAGCGACTGCATGCGCGCGTTTTGCACCAGAATATTATCGATAAACCGCGCGGCCACCTGCGGCGGCGGCTGCTCGGCGAGAATTTCCGCCGCGCCGCGTATGGCGGCGATAGGGCTTTTCAGCTCGTGGGTGAGCGCATGGACATAGTGTTCAATGTAGTTTTTCCCTTCCAGGCGAATGCGCATATTCTCCAGCGCCTGGGCCAGCTTGTTCAGTTCGCTACTGCCTGGATTAGGCAGCGGGAGAGGCGTATCCGTAGTCACCGAGTCGGCATAGCGCGATAACGTACCGATAGATCGATTGATCCACCACGCCACAACGAGGCCAATCAGCAGGGCAATGCCGAGCAGCGCCCCGCCTGCCCACAGGATCCTTCGCTCGCTGCGATGGATAACCGGTGCCATCGCGCTGTTAGGTTTCCCGACCGACAGCACGCCGATAATCTTGCCCTGCTCCACAACCGGCGCGGCAACATACATCACCGTGCTCTCCGGATCGTCGGGATGGCTCTGAGTACTGCGCGCGCCGTATTCACCGCGAAGTGTCAGCCAGACATCGTTCCAGCGCGAGTAATCCAGCCCCACGGCCAGACCGGCGGAATCAAACACGACGCGGCCCTGCGCATCGGTCATGTAGACGTGGTACTCATTACGCACTTTATGAATCCCGCCGATATTGGCGCGGAAAGGGCGCTGATGAAGCTGAGAAAAGGCCTGCGCCAGTTTGCCCTGCTGCGCATGACCCGAAAGCAAATCATCACGTCCAATTTCCGCCAGCAGGGTCGCGGTGTCGATCAACGTGCCCTCGGTTGCCCTGCGCACGCCGGGCTTTACTTCCTGAACAAAGATCGACAGCACAAACCACGCGGCGATGGCCACGATCAGGAAATACCCCAGCAATAGCCGCATCCCAATGCGCATCAGTAAAGGCCCAGACTGTAGCCCATGCCGCGATGGGTGCTGATGGGTGAGAGTTCCTCGTTCACCGCCCGCAGCTTGGCGCGCAGGGTTTTGATGTGGGTGTCCACGGTACGATCGAAGCTGTCGCCGTCTTCACCCCACACCTTGTCCATGAGCTGCTGACGAGAAAAGACCCGCCCGGGGGCCTGCAACAAGGTTTTGAGCAGCAAGAATTCGTAGCGGGTCAGGGGCAGTGCTTCCCCGCACCAGCTGATTCGCGCGGCAGGCTCGTTCAGTTCAAACTGCCCGATACGCAACGTTTCTGATGGTGCGGCGGATTTTTGCATGCGCCGTAAAATCGTCCTTACCCGGGCGCAGACCTCACGAGGGGAGAAAGGTTTAGCAACGTAGTCATCAGCGCCCATTTCCAGGCCAAGCAGCTTGTCTACCTCATCACTGCGCGCCGTCAGAAACAGCACGGGCAGTGAGGGATACTGCGCCAGCAACTGGCGGCAAAGCTCAAATCCACTGATGTCCGGCAGCCCGACATCCAGAATGGCGAGCGCCGGAACCTGCCGCCGCGCCGCCTCCAGCACGGGTAAACCGCGTTCAAACGCCTTTACCGCGAATCCTTCCTGCTGAAGCATGTAGATCAGCGTATCGGCGATACTGGTTTCGTCTTCAACCAGCCAGACCACAGGTTGTTGCATGGTTCATCCCTGAATTAATGCCACGGCATAATCGGCACCGCGCTGATGGCGTTTTTCGGCGAGCCTTCCACCACTTTGTCAGAATAAGCAAGGTAAGCCAGTGTGTTGCGTTTGGCATCATAGAAACGCACCACCTGCAGTTTTTTGAACACCAGCGAGGTCCGTTTCTGGAATACCACGTCGCCCTGCGCTTTGCCGTTTTTAATTTTATCGCTCAACTCAACCGGCCCCACCTGCTGACAGGAAATCGCCGCATCGGAGGTATCTTCCGCCAGTCCCAGCCCGCCTTTGATACCGCCCGTTTTCGCGCGGCTGACATAGCAGGTGACGTTTTTCACGTCCGGATCGTCAAACGCCTCCACCACGATTTTGTGGTCCGGGCCAAACATTTTGAACACGGTATCGACGGAACCAATCTGTTCTGCCTGCGCCACGCGCCCGACCATCAGCATCAACGCGGTGAAGATCAAAGTCTTGTATTTCATATTGTTACCATTCTTTAAAATTACACTGAGCGATTATTCAACACTTTAGACAAAAATGTAGCAAGATCACAGGATTAGAATATATCTGCCTGTAATGTGCTCTAAAAAGCATGAATGCGCAAAAAAAACACTGAATGCTAAAACATCAAAAAATGCTATTATCCGCTAACCTGTTATCAGGCACCTGCTGTTTTAAGGATGAGGATAGTATATGGATCAGGCTGGAATTATTCGCGACCTGCTCACCTGGCTGGAAGGTCATCTCGACCAGCCTTTGTCACTGGATAATGTGGCGGCTAAAGCAGGCTATTCCAAGTGGCATCTGCAAAGGATGTTCAAGGATGTCACCGGTCATGCTATCGGGGCCTATATTCGCGCACGTCGTTTATCAAAATCTGCGGTGGCACTGCGCCTGACCGCGCGGCCGATTCTGGATATTGCCCTGCAATATCGTTTCGATTCGCAGCAGACTTTCACCCGCGCCTTTAAAAAACAGTTCTCGTTGACGCCAGCGCTTTATCGTCGCTCGCCTGACTGGAGCTCGTTTGGTATGCGTCCGCCACTGCGTCTGGGCGAGTTCGCGATGCCGAAGTACGAAATTGTCACGTTGCCGGAAACCCATCTGATCGGTACAACGCAGAGTTACTCGTGCTCCCTGGAGCAGATTTCTGAGTTCCGTCATCAGATGCGCGTCCAGTTCTGGCGCGACTTCCTGAGCCACGCACCGGCGATCCCGCCAATCCTGTATGGCCTCAACGAAACGCACCCAAGCCAGGAAAAAGACGACGAGCAGGAGGTGTTCTACACCACCGCGCTGACGCCAGAGATGGCCAATGGGTATATTCAGGGTTCGAAACCGGTCGTGCTGGAAGGCGGCGAATACGTGATGTTCGCCTATGAAGGGCTGGGAACGGGGGTTCAGGAGTTTATCCTGACCGTTTACGGAACCTGCATGCCGATGCTGAATCTGAATCGCCGTAAAGGTCAGGACATTGAGCGCTACTACCCGGCGCAGGATGCCAAACCGGAAGAAGGCCCAATCAATCTGCGTATGGAATTCTTGATTCCGATACGTCGTTAACGCTGCAGTTCGTCAAGCGCAGGGGCATCAAGATGCGAAATGTCCCCTGCCATCTCCACTACCCAGCCCGACGCCAGCCACGCGCTTTCCTGATAATCAATTCGGGAAATGGAGCAGTTGCGCAGACGCAAACGGCGCTCGGCGTAAGCCGGTAACCCCAGAATGGTGCTCACAAGGCAACCCAACGCAATCCCGTGACTCACCAGCAGCGGACGGCTTCCCGCCGGAAGCTTCAGGCATTCCGCCAGTGCGGCATGCATGCGTACGCTCAGCTCCTGCATGGATTCGCCTTCAGGAATACGGCCATCTTCGGTACCGTTCACCAGCGTGCGGCGCCAGCCCTCCTCCGTTTCCGTCAGCGTATCGATATGGCGTTTTTCCAGCACGCCCATATCCAGCTCGCGCAGGCGCGGTTCAAGCATCACATCGCAGCCGCAGGCATCTGCGATGATGCGCGCCGTCTGCTGTGTGCGACCTAAATCGCTGGTAATCACGTGGGTAATGCCCAGCGTTCTGGCGCGTTCCGCCACCTGCCACGCTTGCTGCACACCCTTCTCAGTGAGAGGACTGTCTGACTGGCCTTGAATACGTCGCTCGGCGTTCCACTGCGTTTCACCGTGGCGAACAAGGTATACCTGTAACATGCTTTTTTTCCGTTATACTGCGATGAGTTTTTTTTGAATCGAGCTTAATTATGCACCATGTTGTCTCTGCTACCACTAATCCTGCCAAAATTCAGGCAATTCTAAGGGCATTTGACGAGATCTTCGGCGCAGGATCCTGCCATATTGAGGCCATCGGCGTCGAGAGCGGCGTACCTGAACAGCCGTTTGGCAGCGAGGAAACGCGCGCTGGCGCACGAAATCGCGTGGCAAACGCTAAGGCCGCGGCACCGAATGCTGACTTTTGGGTAGCGATTGAAGCAGGTATCGACGAAGGCGCCACCTTTAGCTGGGTGGTGATCGAAAGCCGCGAGCAGCGCGGTGAAGCGCGCTCGGCCACCCTGCCATTGCCGGAGATCATTCTGGAAAAAGTCCGTGCGGGTGAAGCGCTCGGGCCGGTGATGTCGCAGTACACCGGCATTGATGAGATTGGTCGTAAAGAAGGGGCGATTGGCGTCTTTACCGCAGGCGCGCTGACGCGTTCAGGCGTTTACCACCAGGCGGTGATTTTGGCGTTAAGCCCGTTCCATAACGCGATTTATCGGTAAGTTTCCAGGCCGGATAAGGCGTAGCCGTCATCCGGCGTTTTTCAGCAATACCGCTTCCAGCCACTGGCGCAGCTCAACCGGTGCCGACTTCAAGCTGTTCGAGCCGCGGGTGATCGTTGCGATACCCGCGCCGAGCTCATTTTTCAGCTCGCGCTGGCTCATCTCGCCGCGCAGCAGCTCTTCAATGATCCGCACGCGCGTGCCCAGCGCCTCACGCTCGTCCGGCGTGAGCATCAGCTGCATGAGGGGTAAGTGCAAATCCTGCTCGTAAGACTGGCGAAGCAGCTCCACAAAACGAAGCCACTCCTGATGACGTTGTTCGGCCATTGCCGAGGAATACGGGGAATGCTGGGTCATGTTATGCTGCCTCTTGTACTCATTAGCGAGTACAGCATAACACAACCCACGCCGATCAGTAACGTCTCTGCCACTCGGCATCGCTCATAAGGGTATCTTTCTGCCCCATGAAGTAGCGATAGTAGGCATCATAGGCCAGCACGTTCTTCACGTAGCCGCGCGTTTCCGAGAACGGGATGCTCTCGACAAACGCTACCGCGTCGATGCGTCCGGCGCTGTTGCCGAGCCAGGTGCGCACGCGTCCAGGCCCCGCGTTATACGCCGCCGAAGAGAAGATGCGGTTATTGCCGAACTGCTGATACACGTACTGGAGATAGCTGGTACCGATGTTGATGTTGGTATCCGGATCCAGGAGCTGTGACGGGCTGCTGTACCCCGGAATATTAAACATCTTCACCGTGTGCGTCGCCGTGCCAGGCATAATCTGCATCAGGCCGCTGGCGCCCACCGGGGAACGGACTTTCGGGTTCCATGCGCTCTCCTGACGGGCAATCGCCATTGCGTAGCTTTGCGGGATATCTTTACCGCTGGTATAGCGATCGAAAAGATCTTTGTAAGCCAGCGGGAAACGCTCTTCGAGATGATCCCAGAGCTTGCCGGCGATCGTCGCCTGCACGCTGAGATCCCACCAGTGATTATCAAACGCATAGCGGGCAAGCTGGGCTTTCTCGTCGGTGGTGCGGCTGGTGACCAGATTCGCCCACTCGCTGCGCGCGGTGTTGTCCATATTCCAGTACATCAGCTCGCGCACGCGCGCCATTTCTGGCCCCTGCGTCAGCGTCGGGTTCGCGTTAGCGGGCGCTTTATCAATGCGGAAGGTGTACTCCTCGCCGAGACGCTGCGCGGCGGCCATCGGGTAAAACCCGCGCTGCTGCATCAACGTATGGAGGATCTCTTTGGCTTCATCATCTCGACCGCGCTCCATCAGCAGGTCGGCCTGCCAGTAGCGCCATTCGTCTTTCTCTTTGGCCTCCATTGGCAACCGCGCGAGCCAGGTATTCAGCCCACGGCGATCGCCCGTGCCCAGCGCCATGCGCACTCGGCGCTCCACCAGCGACGTGGAGTTCGAACGCATAATGGCATCGTCACGCCAGCGCGCCTGTTCATCGGTCACATCGGTGCCCATCAGTCGCCACGCCACGATATCGCGCAGCTCCTGGGTTTGCTCCTCATTGAGCTGCTGCGCCTGCACCAGCTGCGGGATCATCAGTCGCGCGTTTTCCACATCATCACGCGCCACGCTGGCAAAGGCCACCGCCGCCATCTGGCGGGTAAAATCGGTCGCGCCCGTACTGCGGGCAAAGGTCAGCACGCTGTTCGGATCGTTCGCCAGCGAGATAACCGCGGTAGAGATCGTCTGGTAATCGGACGGCATCTGCCCCGCCAGCGTGGTCACCAGACGCGTGTTCCCGGCTTTCATCGCCAGACGGATACGCTCAAGGTAGGACAGCGGATCCTGCTTGCCGGAAGCGCGCCATGCGCCGAACAGGGAATCACAGGCGTTCGGCTGGCTTTTCCCGGTCAGCCAGAGCTCTTTCGCCCCAGCCCAGGCTTCTTCCTGCTGGCCGGTCGCCCATTTCGCGTAGTAATAGTTACACTGGGCTTCGGTGGCGTTCGGCTTTTCAGGGCTAAACGCCAGCAGTCCGCGCCAGTCTTCGCGACGCGCCAGCTCATTCACAAAGCGAGACTGGAGATTTCGGGCTGGCGGCAGGGTCGGGTTCGCCTGAATGAAGTTATTCACGGTGACGGTAGGCTGGTTCATCAGATCGTCCGTAATCTGGCGATACTCCAGATACGGATACAGCGGATAATCCTTTAGCGTCGGCATCAGCGCCTGCACGGTATCCATCTGCTTGTTGTCCCACGCCTGTTTAATCTGGGCGTAGCGGTTACGTTGTTCATCCAGTGAATCGGCATGCACCGCCTGGCTTACCGCCATTACGCATACGCTGGCAGCCAGCAGACGCCAGACCACCCGTTTGGCTTTTTCCACAAGCTCTTCCTCATTGTTTTTTCGTCAATTGCAGCGTCTTGCCACGTCAAAGTCTAATTAACTTATGCTAACCAGGCATCCTTCAACGCGCCACGTCATGGACACTTTTTTACCTTTCTTGCGCGTTTTAACACTCACGACGTTCCTGGCTGGGATTAGGCCGTGAAAAAGGCTACACTTCGAGGCTGAAATTCCTTCTCATTACGATAAAAGAGGCGAAGTCCAACGTGGCTCAATTCGTTTATACCATGCATCGTGTCGGCAAAGTTGTCCCGCCGAAACGTCATATTCTTAAAAATATCTCGCTGAGCTTCTTCCCGGGCGCAAAAATCGGTGTTCTGGGTCTCAACGGTGCCGGTAAGTCCACCCTGCTGCGCATCATGGCCGGGATTGATACAGACATCGAAGGTGAAGCCCGTCCGCAGCCTGGCATCAAGATTGGTTACCTGCCGCAGGAACCTCAGTTGAACCCGGAACACACCGTTCGCGAATCCGTTGAAGAAGCGGTTTCCGAAGTGGTTAACGCCCTGAAAGGTCTGGATGAAGTGTATGCCAAATACGCCGAGCCGGATGCGGACTTCGACAAGCTGGCCGCGCAGCAGGGCAAGTATGAAGAGATCATCCAGGCGCACGACGGTCACAACCTGAACGTGCAGCTGGAGCGTGCGGCTGATGCCCTGCGTCTGCCGGACTGGGATGCGAAAGTTGAGAAGCTCTCCGGGGGTGAACGTCGCCGCGTGGCGCTGTGCCGCCTGCTGCTGGAAAAACCAGACATGCTGCTGCTCGACGAACCAACCAACCACCTGGATGCGGAATCCGTGGCGTGGCTGGAGCGCTTCCTGCACGACTTCGAAGGCACCGTTGTGGCGATCACCCACGACCGTTACTTCCTCGACAACGTCGCTGGCTGGATCCTGGAGCTGGACCGCGGCGAAGGTATTCCGTGGGAAGGCAACTACTCCTCCTGGCTGGAGCAGAAAGATCAGCGTCTGGCACAGGAAGCTTCTCAGGAAGCGGCGCGTCGTAAGTCTATTGAGAAAGAGCTGGAGTGGGTGCGTCAGGGCGCGAAAGGCCGTCAGTCTAAGGGCAAAGCCCGTCTGGCACGCTTCGAAGAGCTGAACAACACCGAATACCAGAAACGTAACGAAACCAACGAACTGTTTATTCCACCTGGAGCACGTCTGGGGGATAAAGTGGTTGAAGTCAGCAACCTGCGCAAGTCCTACGGCGACCGCCTGCTGATCGACGACCTGACCTTCTCCGTACCGAAAGGCGCTATCGTTGGCATCATCGGTCCGAACGGCGCGGGTAAATCGACCCTGTTCCGCATGATGTCCGGTCAGGAACAGCCTGACAGCGGCTCTATCACCCTGGGTGAAACCGTGAAGCTGGCCTCCGTTGACCAGTTCCGTGACGCGATGGATAACAGCAAAACCGTGTGGGAAGAAGTCTCCGGCGGTCTGGATATCATGCGTATCGGCAACACCGAGATGCCAAGCCGCGCCTATGTTGGCCGCTTCAACTTCAAAGGCACCGACCAGGGCAAACGCGTGGGCGAGCTGTCCGGCGGCGAGCGCGGTCGTCTGCACCTGGCGAAGCTGCTGCAGGTTGGCGGTAACGTTCTGCTGCTCGATGAACCAACAAACGACCTGGACATTGAAACCCTGCGCGCGCTGGAAAATGCCCTGCTGGAGTTCCCGGGCTGCGCGATGGTTATCTCGCACGACCGCTGGTTCCTGGACCGTATCGCGACCCACATCCTGGACTATCAGGACGAAGGTAAAGTGGAGTTCTTCGAAGGTAACTTCACCGAATACGAAGAGTACAAGAAACGCACGCTGGGCGCCGACGCGCTGGAGCCGAAGCGTATTAAGTACAAGCGTATTTCGAAATAAGTGCCTGAGTGCCGGGTGGCGGCTTCGCCTTACCCGGCCTACGGTACTGCGCAGTTTGTAGATACTGTTATGCCACGCAAGCATTTTCCTGATGCAATGTGGCATCGAACGGGCGTCCTGATTTCAGGACGCCATACGCCACCTGCGCCAGCTTACGCATCATCGCTCCGATTATCAGCTTCGCTCCCTTGCCGTTCTTTTCCAGACGCGTCCTGAACGCTTTTCCCCACTCCGTTTTGTACAGCGCCACCATCGCGGGCATATACAGCGCCCTGCGAAGCGAGACATGGCCAGCCTTACTCATCCTGCTTGCCCTGTGTACGCTGCTTCCTGATTCATGCTGCCGCGGTGTCAGTCCTGCGAAAGCCGCGAACTGCCGCGCCTGACCGAACCTGTCCTTCAGCCCCACATACGCCAGCAGCACCGCGGATGTCTTTTCACCGATACCCGGTATGCTGTCCAGCAGTTTTCGCCGGTGCTTCAGGTCCGGGTCATCATCCGTCAGGTCCTTTATCTGTTTCTCCAGCCGCTTCAGCTCCGCTTCCAGCCACAGAAGGTGCGCATCGATGCTCGGCATCTGCACCTCCCGCGCCGTCTCACGACGGTTCAGCTCCTGCGTGTGCATGTCTGTCAGGGACTGGTGACGCAGCACCAGCGCCCGCAACGCGCGCTCCAGCGGATGAGGTGCCTCCCAGGCTACCGGACGCTTCTGCCGGCAGAACTCTGCCAGCATACGGGCATCAACGGCATCGGTTTTACTGCGCAGGCCTTCACTCTGCGCAAAGGCTTTACCAAGAGCCGGGTTGATGATGGATACGGTGAAACCGGCATCGCTGAGGGATGCTGCTGCGTCTTCCATATAGGTGCTGGTCGCTTCCATGCAGATATGTGCCTGAGCCACATTATGGCTGCGGAGCCAGCTGAGCAGCTCCTCGTGACCTTTAGGTGTGTTAGTAAATTTTTTGCTGCGGTGACGGCCATCAGGTCGCAACACATCGACATCCAGCTTAGCTTTGGAGACATCGATACCAATAAAGTGAAGTTCCTGTTCCATAGTGAAACCAACCTTGTGAATGCGGATTACCGGGAAAACCGGTCCATGATACTGTCCGGTTTGTCACTTGTGGAGAAGGTGCAGTCCACTGCAGGGATCTACAACACAGGCTCGTGGCCTAAGGCCGGGTACGGCATGTGGACTGCATGGCAGAAAGAACTGGCCGGTTCTTTCTGCACGGAAGGATAATACAAGGCCGGGTAAGCGTGAGCGCCACCCGGCTTTTTTATTTGCCCACGTAATACCGCTTCACCTCATCAAACTGCATTGCAAACTCGATATAGCTCATCAGCGCAGGTGAATTCAGCTTGCGGCTTGGATACGCCAGCCACAGATCGTTACCTTCCACATTCCACTCCGGCAGCACCTGAACCAGCGCGCCATTATCGATCTTATCTTCCAGCATAAATGCGGGTAAGAGCGTGATCCCCGCACCGGCAATCGCACATTCGCGGGCGTACACCAGATTATCGGTCATGTGCGCGTTATCCGGCAGGTAGCGGTAATCCTCGCTCTCGCTTCGCAGAAGCCACTCCGACCATGCCCGGTGCGTAATGCAGCGGTGTTCCACCAGCTGACGGGGATGAATTAACGGCTCCCGACGCGCCAGATAGTCCGGCGAGGCCAGCATGTAGCGCGGGCAGTGTCCGATCATCCGGCCAATCAGGGAGGAGTCCTGCGGCTTGCCGGTACGCAGCGCCACGTCAAACCCGGCCTCAACCAGATCCACCACGTCATCAGAGATCGACACATCCAGCGAAACGTCAGGATAGCGAAGCTGGAACTCGGCATTCATATGCGCCAGCAGCGTCGCCCCTATCCCCGCCGGACAGGTGATCCGCAGCCGCCCGCTCGGGTTTTCGCGCAGCCGCTGAATGGCGTACTCGGCCCGCTCGCTGGCCGCCAGTATTTCGCGACAGTGCACCAGATAGTGCTCGCCCGCAAACGTCAGGCTGATCCTGCGCGTGGTGCGGTTTAGCAGGCGGATCCCCACCTGCTGCTCCAGCTGGCTAATTCGCTGGCTAACGCTGGATTTCGGCAGTTCGGCCTTCTGCGCCGCCGCGGTAAAGCTGCCCATCTCCGCCACCAGCGCGAACAGCGCCATATCCTGCAGCTGTTTAAACATGATTGTTCATCCTGTACGAACGCTGAGTTCTTGATTGTCCATCTTATCATGCAGCTGGCCACTTAATAGACTAGCCTCAACAAAACGCATGCCATTGAGGAGCACACCATGTCAGTGAAAGCCATCGCCGTTAACCCAGAAAATCCGGCCACCTTCATTGAAATCACCCCGCCGATGCAGCAGCCCGGCGAGCACGATCT
The DNA here is from genome assembly GCF_043974075.1 of Enterobacter sp. ECC-019. Lineage (NCBI taxonomy): Bacteria > Pseudomonadati > Pseudomonadota > Gammaproteobacteria > Enterobacterales > Enterobacteriaceae > Enterobacter > Enterobacter sp. ECC-019. Next base: position 1,316,311 of record NZ_CP143759.1, on the reverse strand, counting down.
GCTGGTGGAGGTGAAGGCCGTCTCCATTAACCCGGTCGATACCAAAGTCCACGCGAGCATTGCCAAAAGCGGGCTGAAAGATCCGCGAGTGCTCGGCTGGGATGCCAGCGGGATCGTCAGAGCCGTTGGGGCTGGCGTCACCGGATTCAAACCGGGGGATGAAGTGTGGTACGCGGGCGACATCACCCGCCCGGGCAGCAACACCACGCATCAGCTGATCGATGCGCGGATTGTCGGGCGCAAGCCTGCCAGCCTCGGCTGGGCGGCTGCCGCTGCACTGCCCTTAACCGCGCTCACCGCGTGGGAAGGCCTGTTTGAACGGCTGAACATTCAGGATGCCGGGGCGGATAAAACGCTGCTGATCATCGGTGGCGCGGGCGGCGTGGGATCGCTGGCGATCCCGTTTGCGAAACACAACAGCACGGTGAAGATCGTCGCAACCGCTTCCCGAGAAGATTCAGCCCGGTGGTGCCGCGATCGCGGGGCTGACATTGTCGTCAACTACCGCGACCTGAAAGGCGAGCTGGCGAAACACGGGCTCACCTTTGTGGATTACATCTTCATCCTCAACGACACCGACGGGCACTGGGATGCGGTCAGCGAACTGATTGCGCCGCAGGGGCATATCTGCTCCATCGTTGAGAATGAACGTCCGCTGAACCAGGACAAGCTCAAGTCCAAATCCGCCGCCCTGCACTGGGAGTTTATGTACACCCGCAGCATGTACCAGACGGCGGATATGGCGCGTCAGGGTGAGATCCTCAATGAGGTGGCCAGGCTGGTGGATAACGGCGTGGTGGAAAGTTCGCTGAGTGAAACGCTGCACGGGCTGAGCGTGGAAAGCATTACCGAGGCGCACCGTAAAGTGCTGGAGGGGCATATGCGGGGGAAAGTGGTGGTTGAGTTCTGAGTGGTTGGTTCCCCTCACCCTGCCCTCTCCCAGAGGGCAGGGTGAGGGGTAAAACTACCCCTGCTCCCCCATCATCTCCTTCACCAGCTCAACGCAGCGCAGGAAACGGGAGTCGTAGTCCGACTCTTCCACATGCACAAACTCAACGTTGTTCTCATTGAGCATATCCACCAGCATGGTCTGAAACTCTCGCCTGTCCACCGAGCTGCCGAGGCTGCGCATGCCGTCGGCGACCCACGGGGTGTTGTTCTCCAGCAGTATCACCAGGTCAAAGCGGTATTCGTCAATCAGCGCCTGCACGAACGGGTGCTCGCGCCCTTCGTATTTTTTACAGAACGCCTGAGTGGTGACGAAATCGGTATCGATAAACGCCACCTTATTGGCGTATTTCACGGCAAAATCAATGTACTGGGCGTGTCCGAGCGCAATTTTGTCATAGTCGGAATACTGCAGTGCCATCTCGTCACCGCCGAGGTGCGAGAAGACATAATCGCGGCCATACTCCCACGCGCTGGTGGTGTTGAAGATGTTCGCCAGCTTGTTGACCAGCGTTGATTTGCCGCTCGACTCGCCGCCCAGGATCGCGACGGTACGCACAAAGAACGGCTTCACTTCGGTCGGAATGTAATCCCAGTAGCGGAACGGGTTTTCGCGGATCTGCGCCCCGCTGATGTTCATAAAGGTGCGTTTCGGATCGATCAGCACCGTCTCGATGCCCAGATGCTCGCGGAACTGCGGCGCGTCGGACTCTTCAGAGGTGTAGATCCAGTTCGGCGCAATGCCCTTCTCTTCCATAAACGCTTTTATGCCGTTGCTCCACACGTCCCAGCCGTGCGGATACGGCTCCATGCCCTCTTCGTTAAAGGCATGAATACGAATATTTTTCTGATACTTAAAGGTCTGGAGCAGCCAGCGCAGGCGGTCCGGCACGGTCGGCTGCTGCGACATGGCGCTGTCTTCGAACAGCTGGCGGTCGCGGGTTTCGTCGTAGCCCATGATGATGTGCAGCTCGTCCACCTGGCTACAGGCGCGCTGGATCAGATAGATATGCCCGGTATGCAGCGGGTAAAACTTGCCGAACACCACGCCGATGTTCTTTTGCATACGCGGGAATTCCAGCCCCAGAAAGCGGTGCAGCGCTTCAAGCTTCTGCGCGCTGGGGCTTTTGATTTTGGCGTTCAGCAGCTGGCTCAGGTAGCCTTTGGTCATGCCGCTGGCGTCCGCCACCTGCTGCAGCGTGCAGCCCTTCTGGCGGATTGCGGTCTTGATGTAGTCAAATGATGACATAAATTACGGTGCCTCCTGCAAAATCAAATTTACGTAATTATAAGTCGTCAAAGACATTTAACGCATCTGCGAGTTTCTTCACGCCAAATACCTGCATCCCTTCCGGGATTTTTTTCGGCACGTTGGCGGCGGGCACGATCGCCCGGCGGAAGCCGTGTTTTGCCGCCTCGGAGATACGCTCCTGACCGCTGGGCACCGGACGGATTTCCCCGGCGAGACCCACTTCGCCGAAGACGACCAGATCCTGCGGCAGCGGTCTGTCGCGCAGGCTGGAGACCATTGCCAGCAGCAGCGCCAGGTCTGCGCTGGTCTCAGTAACTTTAACGCCGCCGACCACGTTCACGAAAACGTCCTGATCCGCCATCTGCAGCCCGCCGTGACGGTGCAGTACCGCCAGCAGGATCGCCAGACGGTTTTGTTCCAGACCGACCGCCACGCGCCGCGGGTTGCCCATCATCGACACGTCCACCAGCGCCTGAATTTCGACAAGCAGCGGGCGCGTCCCTTCCCACAGCACCATCACCGAACTGCCGGAGGTGATCTCATCGCCACGGCTCAGGAAGATGGCCGACGGGTTGCTGACTTCGCGCAGCCCCTGTTCGGTCATGGCAAACACGCCCAGTTCGTTCACCGCCCCAAAGCGGTTTTTATGGCTGCGCAGGGTACGGAAGCGGGAATCCGCGTCGCCGTCTAGCATCACGGAGCAGTCGATACAGTGCTCAAGCACTTTCGGCCCCGCCAGCGAGCCGTCTTTGGTCACGTGGCCGACCATTACAATCGCCACGCCGCGCGTTTTGGCAAAGCGCGTCAGGTAAGCCGCGGTTTCACGCACCTGCGCGACGCTGCCCGGCGAGGACTGAATGTCCGCCATGTGCATCACCTGGATGGAGTCGATCACCATCAGCTTCGGCTGCTCTTCTTCGGCGATCATGCAGATCTGCTCGATGCTGGTTTCGGAGAGCATGTTCAGGTTGCCGGTCGGCAGGCCCAGACGGTGCGCGCGCATCGCCACCTGCTGCAGTGATTCTTCGCCCGTGACGTACAGGGTTTTCATCTGTTCGGCGAGCTTGCAGAGCGTTTGCAGCAGCAGGGTCGATTTACCCGCGCCCGGGTTACCGCCGATCAGAATTGCGCTGCCCGGCACCACGCCGCCGCCGAGCACACGGTCAAACTCTTTGAATCCGGTGGAAAAGCGCGGCAGTTCCTCCAGACTGATATCCGAGAGTTTTTGCACTTTTGCCACGCCCGCATTACCGGCATAGCCGCTCAGACGTTCGTTGCGGGCTACGCTCGGCGAAGCCGCCACACCACGCACTTCGGTGATGGTGTTCCAGGCATGGCAGGCGCTGCATTGCCCCTGCCAGCGCGGATAATCCGCACCACATTCATTACAGACAAATGCGCGTTTTGGAGCTTTCGCCACGGTTTACCTCGTTATTTCTGTGCAGCCTGCGTGCCGGGTGGCGCTTACGCTTACCCGGCCTACAAAGCAGACCGTTATTTCTGATTAAGGCTGCCGGAGAGAATGCAGAACACCCCCATCAGGTCAGCGTGACGGATAGTGACTTCCGTCTTTTCATTCACTTTTGGCTTGGCGTGGTAGGCAATGCCAAGGCCAGCCACTTTGATCATCGGCAGGTCGTTCGCGCCGTCCCCGATGGCGACGGTCTGGACGGCCGGAATTTCATACTTTTCCGCCAGACGCGTCAGCGTGTTGGCTTTGTACTGGGCATCTACAATATCGCCGATCACCTGGCCGGTCAGCTTGCCATCCATGATCTCCAGCTCATTGGCCACCACGGTGGTCAAATGCAGTTTTTCCCGCAGATAATCCGCGAAGAAGGTGAAGCCACCGGAGGCAATCGCCACTTTCCAGCCGAGGGACTGCAGCTTCAGCACCAGCTGCGTTAGCCCTGGCATCAGCGGCAGCTCGTCGCGCACCTGGCGCAGAATGTTGGCATCGGCCCCTTTCAGGGTCGCCACGCGCTGTCTCAGGCTGGCGGTGAAGTCCAGCTCGCCGCGCATCGCACGCTCGGTCACTTCCGCCACCAGCTCGCCGCTGCCCGCCAGTTTTGCAATCTCGTCGATACATTCGATCTGGATCGCCGTAGAGTCCATATCCATAACCAGCAGGCCAGGGGTTTTCAGGTGCGGAATTTTACCCAGCGGCGCGACGTCCAGCCCGGCGTCATGCGCCAGACGCGTTGCGCGCTGCGTCAGGGAACCCGCCAGGCGAATAACCTGATAGTCTTCCACGCACCAGGCGGCGACGATGACCATCGCCGCACCCAGCTTGCTTTGATACTGGGTCAGGCGTTGCTTATCCAGACCGCGTCCGTAGAGGAGCCAGCCGCTACGACCGGCGTGGTAATCCAGAGGCATCACCTCATCGCCACTTAAAGAGAGCGGCAATCCTGGCCATAAAGAGACATCCGTTGGCAGGTCACACCAGGTAATGTTCGGCATTAAAGCTCCTGTAATTTCGTTCGCGCCGGAAGGTTGCAGAGGGAAAATAACGCATGAGGCTACCCTGTAACCATCACTTCTGGCAACATTAAGCCGTAAATTTTCAGCAGGTGGAATATGGCTCGCGCAAAACTGAAATTCCGGCTTCATCGCGCCGTGATTGTCCTTTCCTGTCTCGCACTATTAGTTGTGCTGATGCAAGGGGCATCGTGGTTTAGCCAGAACCATCAACGGCAACGTAACCCGCAGTTTGAAGAGCTGGCCCGCACGCTGGCACGCCAGGTGACGCTCAACGTCGCGCCGTCCATGCGTACCGAAACGCCGGACGATAAGCGGATAGGCCAGGTTTTACGCCTGCTCACGGAGAACAGCCGCATTCTTGATGCCGGCGTCTATGATGAGCAGGGCAACCTGATTGCCCGCGCGGGCGAGCACGTCGACGTGCGCGACAGGCTGGCGCTGGACGGTAAAAAAGCCGGGGGCTATTTTAACCAGCAGCTCGTCGAACCTATTCAGGGGAAAAATGGCCCACTAGGCTATCTGCGCCTGACCCTCGATACCCACACCCTGCCCACTGAAGCCAAACAGGTCGATAATACCACCAATATTCTGCGCCTGATGCTGCTGCTTTCACTCGCCATCGGCGTTGTGCTGGCACGTACCCTGCTTCGGGGCAAGCGCTCGCGCTGGCAGCAATCCCCGTTCCTGCTGACCGCCAGCCGGTCGGTTCCCGAAGACGAAGAGAGCGAGAAGAAAGAATAGTGATAAAGTAGGCGAACGATTCGGAAAAGGAACTTTGCCATGACGACGTTGCGCCTGCTTATCTCTGACTCTTACGATCCCTGGTTTAATCTCGCGGTAGAAGAGTGCATCTTCCGCCAGATGCCCGCAACCCAGCGCGTACTGTTTCTCTGGCGTAACGCCGATACGGTGGTCATCGGCCGCGCGCAAAACCCGTGGAAAGAGTGTAATACGCGGCGTATGGAAGAGGATAACGTCCGTCTCGCGCGCCGCAGCAGCGGCGGCGGCGCGGTTTTTCACGATCTGGGCAATACCTGCTTTACCTTTATGGCGGGTAAACCGGAATATGACAAGACCATCTCAACGTCAATCGTTCTCAACGCGCTCAATTCACTCGGCGTGACGGCGGAAGCCTCCGGGCGTAACGATCTGGTGGTGAAAACCCCCGAGGGCGACCGGAAGGTCTCCGGCTCCGCCTACCGCGAAACGATGGATCGCGGGTTCCACCACGGCACCCTTCTGCTGAACGCTGACCTGAGCCGTCTGGCTAACTACCTGAATCCGGACAAGAAAAAGCTCCAGGCTAAAGGGATTACCTCCGTGCGCGGACGCGTGGCAAATCTGGTGGAACTGCTGCCGGGCATTACTCACGAGCAGATTTGCGATGCGATCCGTGACGCGTTCTTTGAACATTACGGCGAGCGCGTGGAGGCAGAAGTGATTTCCCCTGACAAAACCCCGGACCTGCCAAACTTCGCCGAAACCTTCGCCCGCCAGAGCTGCTGGGAGTGGAACTTCGGTCAGGCTCCTGCGTTTTCCCATCTGCTGGATGAGCGTTTTACCTGGGGCGGCGTGGAACTGCATTTTGACGTCGAGAAAGGCCATATTACCCGCACGCAGGTGTTTACCGATAGCCTGAACCCGGCACCGTTAGAGGCGCTGGCGGCACGTTTGCAGGGCTGTTTGTACCGTGCGGATATGCTGCAGCAGGAATGCGACGCGTTGATTGGGGATTTCCCGGAGCAGGAAAAAGAGTTAAGGGATTTGTCAGCATGGATTGCACAGGCCGTGCGCTAGTAAAAAAGCCCGCTGGCGATGCGCTTAGCGGGCCTACAAAACCGTAGGCCGGGTCAGGCGAAGCCGCCACCCGGCACAACAGCGCTTACTCTTTATCGCCCAGAAGAACAGATTCCAGCGCGATTTTGATCATGTCGTTGAAGGTAGTCTGACGCTCGGCAGCGGTGGTCTGCTCGTGGGTACGGATGTGGTCAGACACGGTGCAGATGGTCAGCGCTTTCGCACCAAACTCAGCCGCTACGCCGTAGATACCCGCCGCTTCCATTTCCACGCCCAGAATGCCGTATTTTTCCATCACGTCGAACATCTCGCCGCCGTCCGGTGCATAGAACAGGTCAGCAGAGAAGATGTTGCCCACGCGCGCTTCAACGCCCAGCGCTTTTGCCGCGTCAACCGCGTCACGCACCATGCCGAAGTCAGCAATCGCCGCGAAGTCATGGTCTTTGAAGCGCATACGGTTAACTTTGGAATCGGTGCAGGCACCCATACCGATAACGATGTCGCGCAGCTTAACATCCATGCGCACCGCGCCGCAGGAGCCAACGCGGATGATTTTCTTCACGCCGAAGTCGGTGATCAGCTCTTTGGTGTAGATAGAGCAGGATGGGATACCCATGCCGTGGCCCATAACGGAGATTTTGCGGCCTTTATAGGTACCGGTGAAGCCCAGCATGCCGCGAACGTTGTTCACTTCACGCACGTCTTCCAGGAAGGTTTCAGCAATGTGCTTCGCGCGCAGCGGGTCGCCCGGCATCAATACGACGTCAGCGAAATCACCCATTTCTGCATTAATGTGAGGAGTTGCCATCTTCAGTTCCTTTTCATTTGAGTTTTTTTTGCCCGGTGGCGCTTCGCTTACCGGGCCTACGGTTTTGTAGGCCGGGTAAGGCGCAGCCGCCACCCGGCAATGACCTCAGAACATGGCCTTGCCATATTCCATGTCAGACGTACCAAAGTATTTCGCGATAGTCTGGCCGATGTCCGCGAAGGTTTCACGGTGACCGAGCGAGCCCGGCTTCACTTTCGGGCCGTACACCAGCACCGGAATGTGCTCACGGGTGTGGTCGGTACCGGTCCAGGTTGGGTCACATCCGTGGTCCGCGGTCAGGATCAGAATGTCATCTTCACCCACCAGCTCCATCAGCTCCGGGAGACGACGGTCGAACAATTCCAGACCGGCCGCATAGCCTGCAACGTCGCGACGGTGGCCCCAGGAGGAGTCGAAGTCCACGAAGTTGGTGAAGACGATAGTCTTGTCGCCCGCTTCTTTCATCTCTTTGATGGTGGCATCGAACAGCGCATCCAGACCGGTGGCTTTCACTTTTTTGGTGATGCCGCAGTTGGCGTAGATATCCGCGATTTTACCCACGGAAACCACGTGGCCGTCTTTCTCTTCAACCAGCTTTTGCAGCACGGTTGGCGCCGGTGGCTCAACGGCCAGGTCATGACGGTTACCGGTACGCTGGAAGTTACCCGCTTTGTCGCCCACAAACGGACGCGCGATCACGCGGCCAATGTTGTAGCCGCCTTCGGTCAGCTCTTCACGGGCGATTTCGCACAGCTCGTAGAGTTTATCCAGGCCGTAGGTCTCTTCGTGGCAGGCAATCTGGAACACGGAGTCAGCAGAGGTGTAGAAAATCGGCTTGCCGGTTTTCATGTGCTCTTCGCCGAGTTCATCCAGAATCACGGTACCGGAAGAGTGGCAGTTGCCGAGGTAGCCCGGCAGGTTGGCGCGCTTAACCAGCTTATCCAGCAGCTCCTGCGGGAAGCTGTTCTGGTGATCGGAGAAGTAGCCCCAGTCGAACAGCACCGGCACACCGGCGATTTCCCAGTGGCCAGACGGGGTGTCTTTACCGGAGGAGAGCTCGTGAGCCCAGCCGTAGGCGCCCACGACTTCCGCGTTGCCGTCCATACCGGCTGCGATTTTACCGGTAGAGCCTTCATGCGCTTTCACCAGACCAAGGCGGGTCAGGTTGGGTAGAGTCAGAGGGCCTTTACGACCGTTGTCCGCTTCGCCTTTCGCACAGGCTTCCGCGATGTGACCCATGGTATCGGAACCCACGTCACCAAAACGTTCTGCATCTTCGGTTGCGCCGATGCCGAATGAGTCCAGCACCATAATAAATGCACGTTTCATAATTGTTCTCCGTACGTAGTGCTTCAAAAATTATCGATCAGATCAGTATACCGCTATTCGGTGATACGGCGATAGACAGTCGGTGTGGTTTCCGGCGCTTTATCGTCAAGCGTAATGGCCGCTTTCACCGCTTTAGCCGCTTCCTGCCAGCTGGCTTCGTCTTTGGCGTGGATCACCGCCAGCGGACGTTGACCGTCAACGCTGTCGCCCAGGCGGGCCATATCGGTAAAGCCGACGCTGTAATCAATGGTGTCTGACGCCTGACGGCGGCCGCCCCCCATCGAGACCACCGCCATGCCGAGGGCACGGGTGTCCATCGCAGAAACAAACCCTTCGCTATCGGCATACACCGCTTTGCTGAGCGTCGCGGTTGGCAGGTATTTCGCGTAGTTTTCAACGAAATCGGTCGGGCCTTTCTGCGCCGCAACCATGCGGCCAAAGATCTCCGCAGCTTTGCCGTTGTCCAGCACCGCCTGCAGTTTCGCGCGCGCTTCCGCATCGTCTTTGGCCAGCTTGCCGGAGATTAACATCTCAACGCACAGCGCCATGGTGACGTCGAACAGACGCGGGTTACGGTATTCGCCGGTGAGGAACTGGACGGCTTCACGCACTTCGACGGCGTTACCGGCGCTGGAGGCCAGCACCTGGTTCATATCGGTGAGCAGTGCGGTGGTGCGCACGCCCGCGCCGTTGGAGACGCCAACGATCGCTTCGGCAAGCGCAGCTGAAAGTTCATAGGTCGGCATAAACGCGCCGCTGCCTACCTTCACGTCCATCACCAGCGCGTCCAGCCCTTCTGCCAGTTTCTTCGCCAGGATAGAGGCGGTGATCAGCGGGATGGAGTCAACGGTTGCGGTGATATCGCGGGTCGCGTAGAAACGCTTGTCTGCCGGAGCAAGAGAGCTGGTCTGGCCGATAATCGCCACACCAACGTCTTTAATAATGTCGCGGAAGCGGTTGTCATCCGGGAAGATATCGAAGCCCGGAATGGCTTCCAGTTTGTCGAGCGTACCGCCGGTGTGGCCCAGGCCACGTCCGGAGATCATCGGGATGTAACCGCCACAGGCTGCCACCATGGGGCCGAGCATCAGAGACGTTACGTCGCCCACGCCGCCGGTGGAGTGTTTATCCACAATCGGGCCGTTAAGGTTGAGGCTTTTCCAGTCCAGAACGGTTCCTGAATCTCGCATCGCCATGGTCAGCGACACGCGCTCAGGCATCGACATATCGTGGAAGAAAATGGTCATCGCCAGAGCTGCAATCTGCCCTTCGGAGACGGTGTTATCACGAATGCCGTTGATAAAGAAGCGGATCTCTTCGTCGCTTAATGCATGACCATCACGTTTTTTACGAATAATTTCTTGTGCGAGAAACACGGTAACCTCCATGCGGAATCGGGGGAGTTGTGGCGGGTGGCGCTACGCTTACCCGCCCTACGATCCTGTAGGCCGGATTAGCAAAGCGTCATCCGGCATTGTCTGGCAATCAGTAGCTGCTTGCGCTCTTGCCGTCGCCGTGACCCAGCGCTTTCAGCAGGCTGGCCAGCAGGCTGGACGCGCCGAAGCGGTAGTGACGGGAATCAGCCCAGTCGGCGCCAAACAGCTCGTCGGCAATCGCCAGGAACTGCTGCGCGTCTTCGGCAGTACGCACGCCGCCCGCAGGTTTGAAACCAACGGTTTTGGATACGCCCATGTCGCGGATCACTTCCATCATGATGCGCGCGCTTTCTGGGGTCGCATTCACCGGCACTTTACCGGTAGAGGTTTTAATGAAATCCGCACCGGCTTTGATGGAGATTTCAGACGCCTTACGAATCAGCGCCTCTTCTTTCAGCTCGCCGGTTTCGATGATTACTTTAAGCAGCACGTTTGCCGCCGCACACGCGTCTTTACAGGCTTTCACCAGGTCAAAACCGACCTGCTCGTTGCCGGCGATCAGCGCGCGGTACGGGAACACCACGTCAACTTCGTCTGCGCCGTAGGCAATCGCCGCGCGGGTTTCTGCCAGCGCAATCTCGATATCATCGTTGCCATGCGGGAAGTTAGTTACGGTTGCAATGCGCACGTCCGGCGTGCCCTGCTCTTTCAGAGTCTTACGGGCAATCGGGATAAAGCGCGGGTAGATACAGATGGCTGCGGTGTTACCCACCGGCGTTTTCGCCTGATGGCACAGGGCGATGACTTTTTCATTGGTGTCGTCATCGTTCAGGGTGGTCAGGTCCATCAGTTTCAACGCGCGCAGGCTGCTTGCAGTTAAATCGGTCATAACATTCTCCAACGGCAGTGCCGTATAAATTTTACCTTGCGGGTCTGTGAGTATTCTAACATTCACCCGCATCCACACTTCGACATTCATCACAGTTAATGAAAACTGCGTACAAATTTGCATTACTGTAATGAGATCTTCTTCAAACTTTAGCGCCTAAATTGTCGACTAAAGCAGCGATACACCCTGTCGGATCAAAAGCCCCGACAGGCTGGCTTCCTACAATTCGTTCATCATCCGCAGAACACTCAAGGAAGCGAATATGCCCCACTCCAGCCCCGACGCCCTGCAACAACGTTGCCAGCACATTGTGACAAGCCCGGTGTTAACCCCGGAACAAAAACGTCATTTTCTGGCGCTGGAAGCGGAAAACAACCTGCCTTATCCGGCGCTTCCTGAGGCCGCGAGAGCCGCACTGGACGAAGGGTTTATCTGCGACATGTTCGAAGGCCACGCGCCTTACAAACCCCGTTACGTTCTGCCGGATTACGCAAAATTTCTGGCTAACGGTTCAGAATGGCTGGAGCTGGAAGGGGCGAAAGATCTCGACGATGCCCTCTCGCTGTTAACCATTCTCTACCATCATGTTCCGTCCGTCACATCGATGCCGGTCTATCTCGGTCAGCTTGATGCGATATTAACTCCATATGTTAGAATTCTAACACAAGAAGAGATCGATAGCCGAATAAAACGTTTCTGGCGCTATCTCGACCGTACGCTGCCGGATGCGTTTATGCACGCAAACATCGGGCCTGCTGACGGCCCCATCACACGCGCCATTCTTCGTGCCGATGCAGAGCTGAAGCAGGTCGCGCCGAACCTGACCTTTATCTACGATCCCGATATCACCCCGGACGACTTGCTGCTTGAGGTGGCAAAAAACATATGTGAATGCAGCAAACCGCATATTTCTAATGGCCCGATGAATGATAAAATTTTCACAAAAGGCCGTTACGGCGTGGTGAGTTGTTACAACTCCCTGCCGCTTGCAGGCGGTGGCAGCACCCTGGTGCGCCTTAACCTCAAAGCCATTGCTGAACGCAGCACATCCATTGAAGACTTCTTCACCCGCACGCTCCCGCACTACTGCCAGCAGCAAATGGCCATCATCGATGCGCGCTGCGATTTTCTGTACGGGCAGTCTGGCTTCTTTGAGAATAGCTTCCTGGTCAAAGAGGGGCTGATTGATGCCGATCGGTTTGTGCCCATGTTTGGCATGTACGGTCTGGCGGAAGCGGTAAACGCGCTCTGTGAGAAAGCAGGAATAGCGGGACGCTACGGAAAGGACGAACAGGCCAACGCGCTGGGGTATCGCATCAGCGAACAGCTTGCGGCGTTTGTGGAAAACACGCCGGTGAAACACGGCTGGAAGCACCGCGCGATGCTCCACGCGCAGTCGGGGATCAGCTCCGACTCCGGCACCACGCCGGGCGCGCGACTGCCCTACGGCGACGAGCCGGATCCCATCAGCCATCTGCTGGCCGTTGCACCACACCACAAACACTATCACTCCGGAATCAGCGATATTCTCACCCTGGAGGAGACGGTAAAACGCAACCCGCAGGCGGTGGTTCAGCTTTGCCTGGGCGCCTTCAGGGCGGGAATGCGGGAATTTACCGCCAACGTGGCGGGTAACGATCTGGTCCGCGTGACCGGTTATATGGTTCGATTATCGGATCTGGAGAAATATCGGGAAGCCGGATCGCGCACCAATACCACGTGGCTGGGAGAAGAGGCCGCACGCAATACCCGTATTCTGGAACGTCAGCCGCGCGTGATTAGCCATGAACAGCAGATGCGCTTTAGTTAGTCAGGTCATTCCTTTTTCCTGCGTGGACGGACCGGGCAGCCGCCTGGCCCTGTTCCTGCAGGGCTGTAACCTGCGCTGTAAAACCTGCCATAACCCGTGGACGATCGGCCGCTGCAACGACTGCGGGGACTGTGTGCCCCACTGTCCGCACGACGCGCTGACCATTCAGGCCGGACGCGTCTGGTGGCAGGAGAGTGACTGCCAGCAGTGCGACACCTGTCTGCACCAGTGCCAGCAGCAGGCAACGCCTATGGCACACCGCTTCAGCGTGGATGAGATCCTCACCCAGGTCCGCAAATCCACCCCCTTTATCGAAGGGATCACCGTGAGCGGCGGCGAAGCCACAACGCAATTGCCGTTTTTAGTGACGCTATTCTCAGCGATCAAAGCCGATCCTGCCCTGCGTCACCTGACCTGTCTGGTCGACAGCAACGGTCTGTTAAGCGAAACCGGCTGGCAAAAGCTGCTGCCGGTACTGGATGGCGCGATGCTGGATCTGAAGGCGTGGGGGAACGAGCATCACCGCTTCCTGACCGGGCGCGAAAACCCGCTGATTAAACAGAGCATCCGCTGGCTGGCAGATCGTCACCGTTTGACGGAACTCCGCCTGCTGGTTATTCCGGAGCAGTGTGATTACCTGGAACATCTCAAACCGCTAACGACCTTTATCCACGGGCTTGGAAATGTGCCGGTGCGCATCAACGCATTTCATGCGCATGGCGTTTACGGTGAAGCGGCCTCATGGCGCAGCGCCACGCCCGAGGACATTGAACCGCTGGCACTGGCGCTGGAAAAGCAGAAGATAACGGTGATCCGTCCGGCGCTTTATCTATAGCGTGATGCCAAATACCGAACGGGTATTCTCAAGCAGCGCGTCGGCAATCACCTCTTCAGGCTCCTTTCGCAGTTCACACAGGGTGGTAAACACGCGCGCCGCCTGTTCCGGGCGATTCGGCTGGCCCTGAAAACCATTCAGCGGCATATCCGGCGCGTCGGTTTCCAGCAGAAGCGTCGACAGCGGCAGCTGTGCCATCACGTCACGGGTTTTACTGGCGCGCGGATAGGTGATGGTGCCGCCGACGCCGATTTTATAGCCCAGCTCAATAAAACGCTGCGCCTGCTGCAGGCTGCCGGAGAAACCGTGTACGACGCCCCTGCGCGGCAGATCGATGCGTTTCAGGTGCATCGCCAGCTTATCGTGCGTACGTCTTGAGTGGAGGATCACCGGCAGATCGTGGCGCTTCGCCAACCTGAGCTGCGCGTCGAGGATCGTCTGCTGGCGCTCAAACTGCGGATCCTCGCGATAAAGATCGAGGCCGATCTCACCGATGGCGACAAGTTTGTCTCCTGCGGTCTGCAGGACCTCATCAAGCCTCTCAATGTGCTCCTCAAGATGCCGCTCAATCACAATCGGATGCAGACCGAGCGCGGCATAGAGCGCGGGGTGCCGCATAGAAAGATCCAGCACGCGGGAAAAATAGGCCGCTTCCACTGACGGCACAATGATGGCCTGAACACCTGCTTCGGCAGCTTTCGCAATGCTTTGCGCTTCATCCCCCGTAAACGGCGGGAAATCAAAGTGGCAGTGGGTATCGACAAAGCGGTGCGTCACGCCAGATCCTCGTTATCCAGTAAAGCGTCATTCGCCTGCGGAATATCCACCAGCGGCATCGTCAGGGCGTCGTTGGCGACAATCGCAGGCGGCATAATAATGCGTTTATGGCGATGAAGCGGCGGTTGCTCCGCCAGCATTTTACCCACCGTCGCCAGGAAATAGCGCCCGCACAGCCGCCCCGTTTTGTAATCCATGCGCAGCGCAGGGACGCGGCTGCCCAGGGCCATGCTCAGCAGCGGCTTAGGCGGATAGATTTCAAAAATACGCAGCTTACCCGGCGGTTTTTCAATGAAGCGCTGCATCGCGCCGTAGGTGGTTTCATGCTGCTTCGCGATGTTCACCAGCGGCTGCAGGCTGCTGTCGCCCAACCAGCGCTCCATCCGTTTAAACCACTGCGGCGTGTAATACATTTGCGACGGTACGGTTCGGATCACCACAATGGTTTTCGCCCCGCGCCGGGCGGCTTCCTGCACCGGCACCGCGTCACTGATCCCACCGTCCAGATAGCTAATGCCGTCCAGCAGGGCGCCGGTACGATAAAAGCCGGGGATCGCGCTGGAGGCGCGGATGATGTCCAGCCAGTTCTCCTTCTGAGGAGAAAAATAGCCCGGCGAATAATCATCGCCCCGGCTGGCGCACATCCAGAATTCTTTGCCGCTATCAAACAGACGGGCGGCAGTATCCATGGCCAGCGGCATCTGGCTGGAGGTCGACTCCAGCAGCCAGTCGAGATCGATCAGGTTACCCCCGCGCACAAAGCGCACCGGGTTAAAAAATTCTTTCGCCGTGGTGTAGCGCATAATGACCTTTCGCGCGTAGCCGGGCTGGTTGCAAACATAGGCAGAGAGGTTCTGCGCGCCGGCAGAAGTACCGAAGTAGAGATCGAAAGGGTTGAACTGCGCGCGCATAAATTCATCCAGCACGCCGGCGGTGAAAATGCCGCGCTGTCCTCCACCTTCGCAGACCAGCGCGAGTTGACCTGCGCGAAAAGGTTTTAACGTCAGCGGCGCAATATTGCCGAGCGTAACGGGAATTCGTTGCCCCACCTCTGCTTTCCTGTTTTGATTATTTTATAACACCACAGTAACGCACCCGACCTGTTCCGCAAATAAGAAAAAGCCAGTCACAGTGACTGGCTTTTTTTTGTTGAAGGAATATTGCGTTTGCTACGGACGTCTACGACCCGTAAACAGGCTGACCAGGAACAGAATAATACCCACAACGAAGACAATTTTAGCTGCCCATGCCGCTGTACCTGCCAGTCCACCAAAGCCCAATGCGGCGGCAATTAACGCGATAACCAGAAATATAATGCCCCAACGAAACATAAGCTTCTCCTTTACCATAGTTAATGTCGGCCGCTAAACGTGAGCGCTCAGGTCACTCACCGGCGTTTTTCCAGAGTCGTTCTTATTTCGCCCGCTGGTGTTAGCCAGACGGGCGAATGGTCAAGATTTACTTCGTTTTCAGATCGTTTTTAACGCTTTTCACACCGTCAATCGCTTTCGCGATGGACTCGGCACGTTCACTTTGCGCCTGCGAATCTACCGTACCGGAAAGCTGAACCACACCATCGGTGGTTTCTACTTTCACCTTACGGGATGGCACGATGTCATCTGCTAAAAGTTTAGCTTTGATTTCACTGGTCGTAGCGGCATCACCGGCATAACCTTTTACCGACGCGTTTTTGCTGTCACGTACGTGCAGCTTATCGCTGACGGAGGCAACACCTTCGACGCCTTTCGCCACTTTCACCGCCTGTTCGGCCTGAGCCTGGCTTTCAACAAAGCCGCTCAGCGTGACCACTTTCTTGTCGGTCTTAACGGAAATATCGGTACTTTTGATGGCTTCATCATCCACCAGTGCGGCTTTCACTTTTGCTGTGATTGAGCTGTCATCCATGAAGTTGCCGACTTTATTCATAGAGCTATCGATTTTTTGCCCTGCGGTATCGGCCGTGGACTGTGCTTTATCCATGGTGCTGCTTTCCGCCAGGGCGGAACCGCTCGCCAGAACGCTACCCAGGGTTACAGCCAGCAGAGTTTTCGAAATCTTCAGTCTTGTCATATTCATCGATCTATTCCTGTGTTGACCCGTTATTCGGGCTACATACTTCCTTAGTAGTTTTATATATTGCGAATAAACACGCGGGCAAAATGGACAACCTAAAGTCATGCATTGAACAGTTAATTTATCCACGCCCGGTGTTAAACACTGAGTTAAATATAGATCACTCTCACAGAGCCGCTTTCAGAATTGGGTAAAAAACGCGCGAATAGCGTGAAATTGCGTTGAATTAAGAACATTCCGCAAGGGATTAATAAGACAGGAATTAAAGAAGAGCACGGCGGCAGCCGTGCTCTGAGAGGGGATTAGTGCTCGCGGGTTTTACGGAACTGAACGTCAGGATAACGTTCCTGCGTCAGGTTCAGGTTCACCATGGTTGGCGCGATATAGGTCAGGTTATCCCCGCCATCCAGCGCCAGCTGAATTTCGTTCTTACGCTTAAATTCTTCGAATTTCTTCACGTCAGAACACTCAACCCAGCGCGCGGTCGCGACGTTCACAGACTCGTAAATCGCTTCCACGTTGTACTCGCTCTTCAGACGTGCAACAACCACGTCGAACTGCAGCACGCCGACCGCGCCAACGATCAGATCGTTGTTCGCGATTGGGCGGAACACCTGCACGGCGCCCTCTTCGGAGAGCTGAACCAGGCCTTTCAGCAGCTGTTTCTGCTTCAGCGGATCGCGCAGACGGATACGACGGAACAGCTCCGGTGCGAAGTTCGGAATACCGGTGAACTTCATCATTTCGCCCTGGGTGAAGGTATCGCCGATCTGAATAGTGCCGTGGTTGTGCAGACCGATGATGTCGCCCGGATACGCCTCTTCAACGTGCGAACGGTCGCCCGCCATAAAGGTCAACGCGTCGGAGATCACCACGTCTTTCCCGGTACGCACCTGGCGCAGCTTCATGCCCTTTTCATACTTACCGGACACCACGCGCATAAAGGCCACGCGGTCGCGGTGTTTCGGGTCCATGTTGGCCTGAATTTTGAAGACGAATCCGGTGAATTTCTCTTCTTTTGCTTCCACTTCACGGGTGTCGGTTTTACGCGGCATCGGGCGCGGCGCCCACTCCACCAGACCGTCCAGCATGTGGTCAACGCCGAAGTTACCCAGCGCGGTACCGAAGAAGACCGGGGTGATTTCACCGCTCAGGAACAGCTCTTTGTCGAACTCGTGAGACGCACCCTTCACCAGCTCCAGCTCGTCGCGCAGCTGCGCGGCCAGCTCTTCGCCGACTGCAACGTCCAGCTCAGGGTTATCCAGACCTTTCACCACGCGGACTTCCTGAATGGTGTGGCCTTTACCGGTCTGATACAGGTAGGTTTCGTCTTTATAGAGGTGATACACCCCTTTGAACAGCTTACCGCAGCCAATTGGCCAGGTGATGGGCGCACAGGCGATCTTCAGCTCGCTTTCCACTTCGTCCATCACTTCCATCGGATCGCGGATGTCACGGTCGAGTTTGTTCATAAAGGTGAGGATCGGCGTATCGCGCAGACGGGTAACTTCCATCAGCTTACGGGTCCTGTCTTCTACACCTTTCGCGGCGTCGATCACCATCAGACAGCAGTCCACCGCCGTCAGGGTACGGTAGGTATCTTCGGAGAAGTCTTCGTGGCCCGGGGTGTCCAGCAGGTTCACCAGGCAGTCGTGATACGGGAACTGCATCACGGAGGTGGTAATCGAAATACCACGCTGCTTTTCCATCTCCATCCAGTCGGATTTTGCATGCTGGCTGGAGCCACGGCCTTTAACGGTACCCGCAGTCTGGATCGCCTGTCCGAACAGCAACACCTTCTCAGTGATGGTCGTTTTACCGGCATCCGGGTGCGAGATAATGGCAAAAGTGCGGCGCTTGGCCACCTCTTGCAGATAAGGAGACAACGTCATAATTAAATCTTCTTTTATAAGCGCGGCAGCACGCCACGCATCATGGAATACAAAATTGCGGCTATTTTACCCATCAATGGGGGGCAGGCAATCATTGTTTACACAGGAGTTGCTCCAGTTCGTTCAACGACGTCACGGTCCAGGTCGGCTCGATGCCTTCAGGCTTCACGCGGCCATGCGCATTGAGCCAGACGGTCGACAGACCGGCATTCATGCCGCCCAGAATATCTGACTCTGCCGTATCACCCACCATCAGTACGCGATCGCGGTCAGGATTACTGGCCTGCGACAGCGCATAATCGAAAATGCGCGGATCCGGTTTAGGTACACCCACCTCTTCGGAGATCACCAGCGCGTCGAAATGATCGCGCAGGCCGGTGCGCTCGAGGCGGATCTGCTGCAGGGCGGTAAAACCGTTGGTGATGATCCCCAGTTTCACCTTGCCTTTCAACGCATTCAGCAGGGAAACCGCGCCCGGCAGTGGCGCACAGATATCGGCCATCGCGTTCAGGAACGCCTCGTTCAGCGTCCCCGGGCTGACCTTTAAGCGTTCCGCCCAGACGTCAAAGCGCTGGTGCTGAAGCTGTAACGCGGTGATGGCACCGTTCTGGTAATCCACCCACAGCGGCTTGTTTACCGCCTGATAGTCCTGAAAATCTTCAGCGGTGAAGGTCACGCTATAGTCGAGAAACATCCGCTGCAGGCCGCCGAACGAATCGAACGTAAACAGCGTTTCGTCGGCATCAAAGAAAATCCAGTCCCATTTCATCGTTACAACCTTATTTTTTATTATCCAATCGGCAGAGCCATTATGATGGCGTCTTCACGTCCCTCTGCGGTGGGGTAGTAGTTACGGCGGATTGTCGCCTCGTTAAAGCCTAAGCTTTCATAGAGCGCGATGGCGGCGACATTCGACGCGCGCACCTCCAGCCACAGGGTGAAAACGTCACGGGTTTCGAGCTCACGGATGAGGTGCTCAAGCAGTTCTCTTCCCAGCCCACGGCGCTGGAACGCGGGATCAACCGCGATATTAAACAGCGTCGCTTCATCAAGAACAACCTGCGTAATCGCGAAGGCGGCCATGGTACCGTCGACGTCCAGGCGGTAGTTCAGATACCGTTCGCCCTGATTGCTGGCGAAGGTTTTTTCGCTCCACGGAAACGCGTGGGCGCGTGTTTCAATCGCGAACGCGGTGGTCAGGTCAGGCGTCGTGAGGGAAGAAATCGTGTTCATATTCGCAGATTTGTTGCCATAGCGCGCTGCGCGCTTTTGGGTTGGCTTTCAGTTCGTCCAGCGCTGGCGTGCAGATCTGGCTCCCCTGCAGGGGGATCTCGTTTGTCTCTCCGATACGCCAGCTGTTACAGCGGCTATCAGGAGGAAGCATCGCGACACGCTCTGGCGTCAGCTGTAAAACCTGGTCGGCCGTCATCTTCAGGCTGCGAAGGACATCATCGATCAGGGGTTCATTCAGGGCAGGCAGTTCTTCCGCCACCATCACCAGGCGTACGTGCGCAGGGATGGAAATGGCGATTTCGCCCTGCAACGCCGTCGGGCGACGCAAAGCCCACTGGGTAATGCCCAGCTGCTGCAACTGCCAGTCTCGTCGGGATGTCATAGGGAAAACTCCTGTCTCTCAGGCGCGCAAATATAGCAAATGTGTCGAAAGTGCGCCATCTACCTACTATAATCCCCGCCTGAGTTTATTGAGGAACAATTCATGTCTGCATTTACCCCGGCAAGTGAAGTCTTGCTGCGTCACAGTGATGATTTCGAAGAAAGCCGTATTCTGTTTGCCGGAGATATGCAGGATGACCTGCCTGCGCGTTTCGACTGTGCTGAAAGCCGTGCCCACACCCAATACTACCACCACTGGCAGGTGCTGAGCCGCCAGATGGGCGAGCGCGCGCGCTTTAGCCTGGTGGCGGAGCAGAGCGATATCGCCGACTGCGATACGCTGATTTACTACTGGCCGAAGAACAAACCGGAAGCCCAGTTCCAGCTGATGAACCTGCTCTCCCTGCTGCCGGTCGGCTGCGATATTTTCGTGGTGGGTGAGAACCGCAGCGGCGTGCGCAGTGCTGAACAGATGCTGGAAAGCTACGCGCCGCTGAATAAAGTCGACAGCGCCCGCCGCTGTGGTCTGTACCATGGCCGTCTGGAAAAGCAGACAACGTTTGATCCACAGGCTTACTGGGACGAATACCAGCTTGACGGCCTGACCATCAAAACCCTGCCGGGCGTGTTCAGCCGTGACGCGCTGGATACGGGCAGCAAGCTGCTGCTCTCCACCCTGACGCCGCACACCAAAGGCAAAGTGCTGGACGTGGGCTGCGGCGCGGGCGTGCTCTCTACCGTCCTCGCCAGCCATTCACCAAAAGTCCGTTTAACCCTGTGTGACGTGAGCGCCCCGGCGGTAGAAGCCAGCCGCGCAACGCTTGCCGCAAACGGCATTGAAGGCGAGGTGATTGCCAGCAACGTCTTCTCTGACGTCACCGGTCGTTTCGACATGATTATCTCCAACCCGCCGTTCCACGACGGTATGGAAACCAGCCTTGAAGCGGCACAAGCGCTGATCCGTGGCGCAACCCGTCACCTTAACAGCGGCGGCGAGCTGCGTATCGTTGCGAACGCCTTCCTGGCGTACCCGAAGGTGCTGGACGAAACCTTCGGCTTCCACGAAGTGATCGCCCAGACTGGCCGCTTTAAGGTCTACCGTACCGTGATGACGCGTCAGGCCAAAAAGTAATCTCCACTCCTGCAGGCCGGATAAGCACAATCACCATCCGGCAGGCAGGCGTCTCCGTTCCGGCCATTTTTGCAGCAATCAATAAAAGGTGAGCACTTTTCAGTTGACGTAAAGCTGAAAACATCTAGAATGCGCCTCCGTGGTTACGATACTTTTACAGTATCGATGGTATGCGAAGGTGGCGGAATTGGTAGACGCGCTAGCTTCAGGTGTTAGTGTCCTTTGGATGTGGGGGTTCGAGTCCCCCCCCTCGCACCATAAATCACAATGATATTGCTCGCACTGGGCGAAGGTGGCGGAATTGGTAGACGCGCTAGCTTCAGGTGTTAGTGTCCTTACGGATGTGGGGGTTCGAGTCCCCCCCCTCGCACCAACGAGGCGATATCAACAATAGTAAGATGACTGTGCGAAGGTGGCGGAATTGGTAGACGCGCTAGCTTCAGGTGTTAGTGTCCTTAGGATGTGGGGGTTCGAGTCCCCCCCCTCGCACCAATTATCTTACATCCCTTCTGAAGTGCCTCTTGTTTTCCCTGTTATTTCAAACTCATCAGTATCACCAGAATTCCACTGACCAGTGCTACGCAGGATGGCAGTAAAACAAAGTGGCGTAATTGCTTATGCCAGATCATGCCTGACGTGACTAACAGGCCTGACACAATGATCGCTTTCCAGGTATCAAGGGAGAGATCGGCAAACATCAAACCGCCGAGAATAGCTCCCGGTAGCAATACCCCCCAACCACTTCCCAGCGCCCTGTTCAACATGATCTGCCCTCTCACAACGATAATGATAACCAATATCATATGACAGAGATTATCATTTGTCAGCTGAATGAATCAAAATCCATCGACCTTTACCTTTCCCGTAATGACAGGAATTGCCTAAGGTGATAAATTGCACACCTGTTAACAACATCTAAAGATTTTCTGATAATTATTCTTTCAGTTTTTTGCATATTTTATTGCGAAACAACACCTACTTATTTGTTTTAATTAAATTTTAATAAAAACGCACGACTATGACATCACAATCCTGGCGGTCTTTGGTTCACAGAAAATATCAATTGTCGTTACGTTTGTTTTTATTTCTGAACGCAACCTCGGCAGTGTTCTCGGTAACAAACCCGCTCAATTCTGTACGCCTGGTATCTGCCCCTCTTATTGCTATTTTCTCCATCAGCACAGGGCTCTTCGTCTGGCACTGGAGAAAGCGCGCGCGGAAGATAAATATTCCTGTCGTTTCAGGGATCTTCGGTATTTTATGGGCCTGGCAAATTGAGTCGAAATTCGCCTTAATTTCCCACGACCATGCGACGTATTTGTTAATTGCCCTGTTGACGGTGCTTTTTATCGGAACGCTGGCATTCGCCAGTAATATCAAAGCATTTACGCTGCACTCTTTGCCCACCTTTATTGTCTGCCTGTGGTTAAGCGATCACGATATATGGCTGCGAATGACCTATTCTTTCGCACTTCCTGTGGTGGCAATTGCTATTCATAACATTTTGCAAAGACGTAACGATCGTTTCGCTCAGGAATTGCTCTCTCGCCTGTTGGAAGAGCGAGAAACCCTTACCGATCTCAGCATGATGGACCCGCTTACCGGGCTCTATAATCGTCGCGGTCTGCAAAGCCGTCTGGAGAACCTGCCGACCGTAGAAAATGGCGAGCACTTTGTCCTGCTGATGGATATCGACCACTTCAAAGCCTATAACGACCATTATGGCCATATGATGGGCGACCAGGCGCTGAAGCGCGTCTCTGCGGCAATCCGCGACGCCGTGCGTTCTCGCGATATTGTGGCGCGCTTTGGCGGGGAAGAGTTTATGGTGCTGCTGACCAATATTTCACTCGAGCATGCTCGCCAGACGGCCGAGCGGATCCGTCAGAAAGTCTACGATTTGAAAATCCCGCATCTGTTTAACGAGAGTGTCGCAACAAACGTCACCATCAGCATTGGTATTGCCATTTTCGAGGATGAAGACGTGGAAGGCGCGCTGGAAAAAGCGGACAAAGCCCTCTACGAGGCTAAGCATATGGGGCGCAATAACATTCTGTTGAGTGAAGAGCTACAGACGGCGTAAACATCGCGGCGATGTCATCAGGACAAAAGTCTTGCCATTGGTATGAGCAATAGTTAGGATTGGCAATCATTATCATTTAGATTTTTATCTATACTATGGCCACGCATACCGCACACATCGTCGAACCCCTCCTCTGGCGAGCGCCCCTCACCAGCGGGAATGCTTCGCTTGCGGATGCCATACGGGATAAGATTGCAAAGACGCGCGCCCACCTGCTGGACTTTATCCGGCTTGATGAAGCGCACCCGCACCATGCCATGACGCTCTCAGAGTGGCGCCAACCGGCAAAACTGCAATCGCTGCTGGCCACCTATTCCGACCATATCTATCGCAATCAGCCCACCCTTTCGCGGGAAAATAAACCGCTGCTCTCTCTCTGGGCGCAGTGGTATATCGGGCTGATGGTGCCTCCCCTCATGCTGGCGCTGTTAACCCAGAAGAGCATGCTGGAACTCTCGCCGGATAATTTCCATGTGGAGTTTCACGAAACCGGGCGTGCAGCCTGCTTCTGGATCGATCTTCACGAAGACCAGAGCGCGGAACGCCTGACGGCTCAGGAACGTATGGAGCAGCTTATCACGCAGGCCCTGATCCCGGTGGTGGAAGCGCTTGAAGCGACGGGAGAGATTAATGGGAAGCTTATCTGGAGCAATACGGGCTATTTAATCCACTGGTATTTAACGGAAATGAAGCCCCTGCTTGGTGATGAGAATGTTGACGCCCTGCGTCAGTCCTGTTTCTTTGCAAAACAGCTTTCCGATGGCCGTGACAACCCGTTATTCCGTACCGTCGTGCTCCGTGATGGGCTTCTGGTTCGCCGCACCTGCTGCCAGCGGTACCGCCTGCCGGACGTTAAGCAGTGCGGGGATTGCACGCTGAAGTAGTGCAGTGAATTGCCCGGTGGCGCTTCGCTTACCGGGCCTACAAACATCTCAACTCGTAGGCCGGGCAAGGCGCAGCCGCCACCCGGCACAGTGCTTTTAAGCTATCTGCTGATTATCCTCTTCCGCGTTACGCTGCGCTTCTTCCGCTTCCTGCTCCAGCAGCTGCTTCTCGTACACTTTGAAGAACGGGTAATAGATGATTGCCGATACGCAGGCCAGAACCACAACCAGAATGGCCGCGCGGAAATCCCAGCCCAGAGCCCACGCTGCGCCTATCGGCGCCGGTGCCGTCCAGGGGACCACTGAGATGACGCGGCCAATCAGGTCAAACGTCATCGCCGCCCAGGCCAGCACGGCATTTACCATCGGTGCCAGCAGGAACGGAATAAAGAACACCGGGTTCATCACAATCGGCGTACCGAAAATAACGGGTTCGTTGATATTAAAGAAGCTGGGTACCACGCTCAAACGCCCGATAGAGCGTAAATGCGCTGAACGGCTACGCAGATAGCAAATCACCAGCCCCATCGTGGCGCCAGACCCGCCAATCACAATAAAGAACGTCCAGAACGCCTCCATAAAAATATGCGGCAGAGGCTGGCTGGCGGCCAGCGCGGTCTGGTTAGCGCCCAGGTTAGTCAGCCAGAACATCTGCAGCATCCCGGAGACGATGGCGGCTCCGTGGATCCCGGCAAACCACAGCAGATGGCCAATCAGCACGGCCAGCAGGATCGCAGGCAGGGAATCCGCTGCGGAAACCAGCGGTTTAAAGACCGACATAATGGCCTGCGGGATCAGCATGCCAAACTGAGACTGAATGAGCAGGCTCAGAGGATAGAGCGTTAACACCACCACCAGCACCGGGATCAGCAGATCAAAAGAGTTTTTGATCATCGGAGGAACCTGATCTGGCAGGCGAATACCGATGTTATGCGCCTTGAGGAAACGCATCATCTCAACGCAGTAGATCGCCACCAGAATCGCGGTAAAAATCCCCGTCCCACCCAGGCTGTCGACAGGAAGCGTGCCTTTGGTTTTCGGTGCCGCGACCAGCAGAAATGCCATCAGCGACAGCATGGCGCACATAAACGGGTCTAACTGGTGCGATTTGACATAGTGTTTGCCAAGGTTATAGGCAATGGCCGCACAGATATAAATGGACATAATGCCCATCGTCATATCAAACGGTGTCAGGATCTGGCCTTCAAACTGTTTCGCCATATCCAGCCAGGCGCGGGCGAAACCCCAGGTGGTATCAGGCGAAAAAGGTGGGTAAGCGAACACTAATAAAAACGAACCCACAATCATAAATGGCATCGCGGAGATGAACCCATCACGAATAGCCATGACATGACGCTGGGAAGAAATCCGCCCGGCAATCGGGCTCACGTAATTTTCAACGAAACGGAATATCAGGTTAAACGCAGCATGGTTGGCAGACATGGCAGATCTCCTGTCAGACGTTTGATACAGGCACTTTCGCGCCGTACGTTGTTCCATAAATCAGCTTCACAACCTTGCTGGCTTGTGTACCAGTGGTACTGCTCAGACGAAATGGTTTCATAATTTGCTCTTATTATTGGATACAGGGGACGTTACGTACTCAGTATTAATCGACGCAACACGCTCTGCAACCGGTTACTGTAACCGGTTTCTGTGATTGTGAAGAGGATCCAGAAATCAGCCGTTCGGAATATTTGTTACTGAAGAGATATTTACAGAGCATAAATTCTTATGACAGATTACGCAGGATATTTGTCAGGAGGAAACAATGAGTTTGCAGTCTGTACAGCAGTTTTTTGCCGACAACGCGCCGGATATAGATGTAATTGAACTTAGCCAGAGTACCGCTACCGTTGCGTTGGCTGCTGCCGCCCATCGTGTTGAACCGGGACAAATCGCCAAGACCTTGTCATTAAAGGTGAAAAATGAGGTGATTCTGGTGGTGGCGAAAGGCGATGCCCGCCTGGATAATAAAAAGCTGAAAGACACGTTTGGTGCGAAAGCGCGCATGCTCAGTAGTGATGAAGTGGTGACCATCACCGGTCATCCCGTTGGCGGCGTGTGCCCGTTCGGGCTGGAAAACCCGCTCGCGGTTTACTGCGATATCTCATTAAAGCAGTACGCCGAAGTGCTGCCCGCCGCAGGCGCAATTCATAGCGCCGTGCGTATTTCACCTGACAGAATGGCAGAGCTGACTTCCGCAAAGTGGGTTGATGTTTGTATCTGATTGATGCGCCAGAGCCTGTCTGGCGCGCAACAGGCAGGTTATAAAAAGTTCGGTTTGCTGAGTGCCGAACTTTGCGGTTCTCTTGCCGGAAGGTGAGTAATAATATCCGCCGCGTCGAGCAATCCTACATCAGAATTCACCCCCAGCTTCAACATCGCATTAAACTTATGCGCCCGAATGGTCTTAATATTGCGTTCAAGCTGTGCCGCGATTTGAGGAATGGAATAGCCGCAGGACATATAGCGCAGTATTGCCCGTTCCGTTGGGCTTAACATTCTGTTTTGACTCCGGTACCAGTGATTCATCATATTGTCATTGATGCGTAATGTTTCACTCAACAACACCACGAGTTCCTGCTGCAGATACTCAAGCGTCAGCGACTTACTGACCACACCGTGAAGGCGTGACGGTGAAAGATGGCTAATTAACCGAGCTTCCGTCTCATCAGCGACCAGGATAATGCGCTGGATATGACCATGCGTAAACGCGAAATCCCGCAGGTGTGCCAGGCAGTTACGACGTTCTTCTCGCGCATCGGAAAGTGAATAGATCAGTGAGAAAAAATTGTCGTGCTGAAGTGCTTTCTTAAAGCTGTCAAATTCACTGAACAGATGCAGCTGATAATGGCTCAGGCCAGGCATAGCAAAAAGATGCTGTAACCCAACAGCACTCATCGCGCAATTTTCGACGAGGGCGATATGTCTTGTTGAATTGGTTTTTTCCATTCCTCGAACTCTCCATAGGCTGACATCAAATTCAGCTCTCTCATTCCCTGTGTACTGTTGATCCAGGCGTACATATCGGCATTACTGCGTAATGACAGCCGTCGCATCGCACTGTTTTTCTGCGCACTGATGGTTTTATTACTCTTCTTGAGCAATGTGGCAATTTGGTTAATCCCCCATCCTTTACCTAACAGACGCAGCACCTTGCGTTCGGAGTGCGTCAGCTCGATAACATGTTCGTCTTCATCCTCCGTATTTTGAGGTTCCGGGGTTAACAACGTCTGGCTTATTCGCTCTGCCCGCTCGCTACCTGCCCGAATAGCGTTAACCACGCCTTCAATGGGCTCTATGTCAGAAAGCAACGTACTTTCCGGGCGCATAAGCAACTCAACCGCAATAGGGTAAAGCGGCCGCGAGACTAAAAAAATCCAGTGAATGTCCCGGTATTGATTCAATAAACCGTAATACTCTTCGAGGGTGCCCCGAGGATTCCTGTATTCACCTGAAATATCGGCAATGATGACATCAGCCCGACGTAGCTGGAGCAGCGTTAACTCCTGCAGTGAGCGACAATAGGTCAATTCAAAATCCGGGAAATGGCGCGCCATCACGCCCCCTAACCCGCTTTGCATGACGGGTATCCGGCTAATGATAACGCCATGCTTACCATGCAATGACAACATAGACCCTCCGTGTCCATTCTTCATTTGATGAGTAACGTTAAAACGCATCAAGGTATAAGTATTTTCGTCCCTGAGTGTAAAACTGATTAATACAAGCAGAAGATGAGATAAGTTCTTAGTTTAAGAAATGCCTAAAACAGAGGTAATATCTCATAAAGCGCAAATAAATTTAATCGCGGAGCCATTAAAATAACGACAATATAAAATTAGAATAACTAAATACAAATATTCTATATTTCCACATCAATAATTCACTACATTAATAAATTCATCCGGCCTCCTTTCGCGATACGGGCTGAAACTGTTTGCATAAACCTTGATCTGGCCCACAGCAAGGGGCACTGCACTTTGTGCTAAAAGTAATCACTATGGGCCAACCGGCAACTTTCCATCTTCTTCAGGACAATACATGCAGGTAGATAGGTCAACGCAGCGTGCTATCACGCGGCTATGTATTCAGTGCGGTCTTTTTTTGCTCCAGCACGGCGCGGAAAGCGCGCTGGTTGAGGAACTCTCCACCCGGCTGGGAGTGGCGCTGGGTATGGATAGCGTTGAAAGCGCTATCTCATCCAACGCCATTGTGCTGACCACGATCAAAGACGGTCAGTGCCTGACCTCCACCCGCAAAAACCATGACCGCGGCATTAACATGCACGTCGTGACCGAAGTGCAGCACATCGTCATCCTTGCTGAACACAAGCTTCTCGATCTCCATGAAATTGAAAAGCGATTCAATCAAATTAAGCCATTACGTTATCCGCGCTGGCTTGTCGTGTTGATGGTGGGGCTGTCGTGCGCCTGCTTTTGTAAGCTCAACAAAGGCGGCTGGGACGGCGCGATCGTTACCTTTTTTGCCAGCAGTATCGCCATGTATGTTCGCCAGCTGCTGACGCACCGGCAGCTGCATCCGCAAATTAACTTTTGCATTACCGCGTTTGTCGCCACTACGGTTTCCGGCCTGCTTCTGCGCCTGCCGCAGTTTGCTAACACCCCGACGATTGCCATGGCAGCCAGCGTGCTTCTGCTGGTCCCGGGCTTTCCGTTGATCAATGCCGTCGCCGACATGTTTAAAGGGCACATCAATACCGGCCTGGCACGCTGGGCTATCGCCAGCCTGCTGACGCTGGCGACCTGCATCGGTGTGGTTATGGCTATGACGCTCTGGGGGTTACGCGGATGGGCGTGATAGATTTTCTGCTGGCGCTGGCCCAGGACATGCTTCTGGCCGCCATTCCTGCCGTCGGTTTTGCGATGGTATTTAACGTTCCGCGACGCGCGCTGCCGTGGTGTGCGCTGCTGGGTGCGATTGGCCATGGCTCGCGAATGGTGATGATGACCGCGGGTTTTAACATCGAATGGTCAACATTCATGGCCTCTATGCTGGTCGGCAGCATCGGCATTCAGTGGTCGCGCTGGTATCTGGCGCATCCCAAAGTGTTCACCGTCGCCGCCGTGATCCCGATGTTCCCGGGTATATCCGCGTATACGGCGATGATTTCCGCAGTAAAAATCAGCCATTTTGGCTACACCGAGCCCCAGATGATCCTCCTCCTGAGCAACTTTCTTAAGGCGTCGTCCATCGTCGGCGCGCTCTCTATCGGTCTGTCGATCCCCGGACTGTGGCTGTACCGCAAACGCCCACGCGTTTGATATTTGTGTTATTTCGCTGCCATGGAGATAATCCTTCTGGTCCGTTTGGTGAAAATAAGGAAAGGATGTGGCTAACCCTGGCAGCGAACACCCAGAGCACAGTGAAGAATCCAGCCTGAAAGAGAAAATTTTTCAGAGCGCCATCGCGCTTTTTGCCGAGTATGGATTGAACGGTGCCCGCATGGAGCAGATCGCGGAGAAAGCGGGTACCACCAAACGCATGGTGGTTTACCATTTTAAAAATAAAGAGAATCTCTACCTCCTGGTACTGGAATATGTTTACACCCAGATTCGTGCCAGTGAGAAAGCGCTAAGCCTGACGGGAATGCCCCCCGTCGAAGCGTTGGTCGACCTGGTTGAAGCCACCTTTGACTATCATGCCGACCATCCAGACTACATCCGGATTATCTGCATGGAAAACATGCAGCGTGGCCGCTTTATGCAGCAGTCGAGCTATCTTCGCCAGGTCAACCGCAGCGCGCTCGACCTGCTGGAGGAGATCCTGCGCCGGGGTAAAGAAAAACAGCTCTTCAGCCAGACGGTCGACGCCCGCGATCTTCACCGCCTGATAAGCAGCTTCAGCTTTCACTACGTTGCCAACAGCTACACCTTCACGCTCCTGTTTGAAGACGGTGCGGACGAACAGGCCCAGCGCCAGCACTACCGTAAAATGGCCGTTCAGGTAGCGCTCCGCTACATCTGCCCATAAAATTGCTTGCAATTAAATCGCACACTATCTATATTCATTTCATGAACGCGAAAACGAACGATGCAACCGCTGCGCTTAAGCTGGATAACCAGCTCTGCTTTGCCCTCTATTCGGCAAATCTGGCGCTTAATAAGCTGTACCGGCAACTGCTGGCACCGCTGAACCTGACTTACCCGCAATACCTGGTGATGCTGGTACTGTGGGAGCAGGATGACATGACGGTGTCGGACATCGGCGAACGACTGTTCCTGGACTCTGCAACCCTGACGCCGCTGTTGAAGCGGCTGGAAAGTGCCGGGTTAATCAACCGTCACCGTTCCCGCAAAGACGAACGTCAGGTCGCCGTCACCCTGAGTGAAGCGGGACGTGAACTGCAGCAGCAGGCATTGGGTATCCCCCATGCGGTGGGTTGCGCAGCGCAGTGTGATACCGACACCCTGCTGGCGCTCAAACAGCAGCTCGAACTTTTGCGACAGCAGCTACACCGCGCGTAAGGCTATACTTTACGCGTGATTATTACCCATATACATCGCACG
Organism: Enterobacter sp. ECC-019; assembly: GCF_043974075.1. NCBI lineage: Bacteria > Pseudomonadati > Pseudomonadota > Gammaproteobacteria > Enterobacterales > Enterobacteriaceae > Enterobacter > Enterobacter sp. ECC-019. The sequence continues at coordinate 1,285,795 of NZ_CP143759.1, read as the reverse complement.
CTATTTAATAGCACACACTTAAGCAAGATGAGGAACCTGCCATGTCTTTAGAAAAAGTCGTTTATACCGCCAAAGCCAAAGCAACCGGTGGCCGTGACGGTCGTGCCACCTCTTCCGATGGCGTACTGGACGTAAAACTGGGCGTGCCAAAAGAGATGGGCGGCATGGGGGGAGAAGTGACGAACCCTGAGCAGCTGTTTGCTGCCGGCTACTCTGCCTGCTTCCTGGGCGCGATGAAATTTGTGGCCGCGCGCGACAAATTTACCCTGCCAAAAGAGGCCTTTATTGAAGGTGAAGTGGGTATTGGCCCGCTGCCAACCGGTTTTGGTATCGAAGCGAAACTGAACATCCACGTTGAGGGTATGGATCCCGCGGAAGCCAAAAAGCTGGTCGACGCGGCGCACATTGTTTGCCCGTACTCTAATGCGACCCGCGGCAACATCGACGTGACCCTGAATATCATCGCGTGATAAATGCCTGATGGCATTGCGCTTATCAGGCCTACGACCGTAGCCCCGGTAAGCGCAGCTCCACCGGGGAAATCCCCTCCTTCCCTTTCCTCTCTCTGTGCTACCATAAGCCCATATCACGCCCGTAGTAATCAGTAGAGTAAGCGTTATGTCCTCCAGAATTCTGACCACCAGCATTGCTGGCATTGATGCCTTTATGCGCGACCCACGCGGTGTGTTGACCCACGCCGAAGGCGGCACGATTGCGGTTTTCGCCGACAACGCGCCGGCGTTTTACGCAATCACGCCGGAACGTCTGGCACAGCTTCTGGAGATCGAAGCGCAATTGTTACGCCCGGCGAGCGATGTCACGCTGGATAACCAGTTCTTTGATGAACCGGTCAACGTCCCCGTGACCGTTCCGATGGGAAAATTTGCCCTGTACGCGGGCTGGCAGCCGGATGCGGATTTTCAGCGGCAGGCGGCGCTGTGGGGCATCGCGTTAACCCAACCGGCCACCGCCGAAGAGCTCGCCGCGTTTACCGCCTGGTGGCAGGCGGAAGGTAAAGTCTTCACCCACATTCAGTGGCAGCAAAAGCTTGCGCGTCATCTTCAAATTACCCGCGCCGGCAACAACGGCCAGCCCAAACGCGATATCAACGCGTTTTCAGAACCGGATAAACAGATCCCCAGCGGATTCCGAGGTGCGAAATGAAGAACGTCGGCGACCTGATGAAACGTCTGCAAAAAATGATGCCTGCCAACGTGAAGCCCGCTTTCACCACGGGTGAAGAGCTGCTGGCGTGGCAAAAAGAGCAAGGTGAGATCCGCGCCGCCGCGCTCGCCAGGGAAAACCGGGCGATGAAAATGCAGCGCACCTTTAACCGCTCCGGTATCCGTCCCCTGCACCAGAACTGCTCGTTCGATAACTATAAAGTCGAAACCAACGGACAGATGAACGCCCTTGCCGCCGCCCGTCAGTACGTGGATGAATTCGACGGCAATATCGCCAGCTTCATCTTTAGCGGCAAGCCGGGCACCGGAAAAAACCACCTTGCAGCCGCTATCTGCAACGAGCTGCTTCTGCGGGGTAAATCGGTTCTTATCATCACCGTGGCCGATATCATGTCCGCGATGAAAGACACTTTCAGCAACCGCGAAACCAGCGAAGAACAGCTGCTTAACGATCTGAGCAATGTCGATTTGCTGGTCATCGACGAGATTGGCGTTCAGACAGAATCCCGCTATGAAAAAGTAATCATCAACCAGATTGTCGATCGCCGCTCCTCGTCCAAGCGCCCCACCGGCATGCTGACGAACCACAATATTGACGAGATGACCCGCCTGCTGGGGGAACGCGTCATGGACCGCATGAAGCTGGGTAATAGCCTCTATGTCATCTTCGACTGGGAAAGTTACCGCAGCCGCGTCACCGGCAAAGAGTATTAAGACAGTTCCAGGAATCGCCGCCAGGGCATAGGTATATACTGGAACCCCCTCGGCCCAAAACGGACCTTTTTGAGAGAGCCATGATGAAAAAACAGATTCTAATCAGCACCTTTTTAGGCGCGCTGCTGGTGACCGGCGCGGCGCAAGCGGCGTCCTGGCAGGAGTCCCTGTCAAGCGCAGCAAATGAGCTGAGCAAAGAGAGCAGCAGCTCTCAGGGCGGACTCTCCGCCTCTTCCCTCACCAGCCTGCTGGGCAACAGCTCCCAGAGCCTCAGCGCGGGAACGATGAACAATGCGGCGGGGATTCTGGAATATTGCGCGAAGCAAAAGCTGGCCTCCGTGACCGACGCGCAAAACGTGAAAAATCAGGTGCTGGGTAAACTGGGTCTGGATACCCAGGAGCAGAAAGCGGACACCAACTATATGGACGGCATTCAGGGCCTGCTTAACGCGCAAAACGGCCAGCAGCTTAACCTGAGCACCCTCGGCAACTCTTCTCTTGCTAAACAGGTGAAAACCAAAGCCTGCGATCTGGTGCTGAAACAAGGCGTTAATTTCCTCTCCTGATCCTTCCCATTTTCTGCCACAACACGCCGCGTTTAATGCGATAGTCTTGCAGCGCGGCGCTAAATGAGCGTTTTCCTCACCTGCCACCGTCTCAGCGTCCGTTTGTCAGGATGCGACCCTCTTCATAAAAACGATTTTCTAAACCAAATCCTAACAACAGCACACTTTCGTGACACTAAAATTGCAGCTTAACGACATCGCAATTACATTGTATGACCCAAAAAATAAACAGTTAGCCAGCGAACCATCTGGCGTCATGAGGATATGCTGTTGTCTGAATTCATGTCTCTTATCCTTTTTCTGGCTTCTGTCGGCGTTTACGCCTGGAAAGCCGGCCGTCACACCTGGTGGTTTATCGCCACGCTGGTGGTGCTCGGCATTTTTATTATTTTAAACATTACCTTATACGCCAGCGATTACTTTACCGGTGACGGTATTAACGATGCGGTGCTCTACACGCTGACGAACAGCCTGACGGGCGCGGGTGTGGGCAAGTACATTCTTCCGGGGCTCGGCATTATTGTCGCGCTGGTGACGATTTTTGGCGCGCTGGCCTGGGTGCTGCGCCGTCGCCGCCATCTTCCACACCATCATGGCTACAGCCTGCTGGCATTATTCCTGGCGCTGGCCTCCGTCGACGCCAGTCCGGCGTTCCATCAGATCACCGAGCTGGTGAAATCCCAGTCGCGCGACGGCGATCCTGATTTCGTGGCTTACTATAATGAACCGTCGAAAACAATCGCCAACCCGAAGCTCAATCTGGTCTACATCTACGGCGAAAGCCTGGAACGCACGTACTTTGATAGCGATGCGTTTCCGGACCTGACGCCAGACCTGGGAGCGCTGAAAAATGAAGGTCTTGATTTCAGCCATACCATGCAGCTGCCTGGCACGGATTATACGATTGCCGGGATGGTTGCCTCCCAGTGCGGTATCCCGCTGTTCGCGCCTTTTGAGGGTAACGCCTCAGCCTCGATGTCGACGTTCTTCCCACAGAATATTTGCCTCGGCGATATCCTGAAAAACTCCGGCTACGAAAACTATTTTATGCAGGGGGCTAACCTGCGCTTTGCCGGAAAAGACGTGTTCCTGAAATCCCACGGTTTTGACCACCTGTATGGCTCAGAAGAGTTAAAAACGACGGTTGCCGATCCGAACTACCGTAACGACTGGGGTTTCTATGACGATACGGTACTCGACGAAACCTGGAAGAAATTCGAGGAGCTTTCCCGCGCGGGCAAGCGCTTTTCCCTCTTTGCGCTGACGGTGGACACCCACCATCCGGACGGGTTCGTCTCGCGCAGCTGTAAACGCAAAAGCTATGACGTTGACGGCAAAAACAACAAGTCTTTCAGCGCCGTTACCTGCAGCCAGGAGCACATTGCCGCGCTGGTCGAGAAAATCAAAGCCTCGCCCTGGTTTAAAAACACCGTCATCGTCGTTTCGTCTGACCATCTGGCGATGAAAAACAGCGCCTGGGATCAGCTCAACAAGCAGGATCGCAGCAATCTGTTCTTCGTCCTGCGCGGCGACCAGCCGCAGCAGGAGGTCATCGCCACCAAACGCAACTCCATGGATAACGGCGCAACCGTGCTGGACATTCTGGGCGGCGACAACTTTATTGGCCTTGGCCGCAGCACGCTGTCGGGGCAATCCCTGTCGGAAGTGTTCCTCAACATGAAGGAAAAAATCCTCGCCTGGAAGCCAGACATCATCCGCCTGTGGAACTTCCCGAAAGAGATGAAGGACTTCACCGTCGATCGGGATAAAAACACGATTGCCTTCTCGGGCAGCAACTTCCGACTGCCGCTGCTGGTGCGCGTGTCGGAGGGACGCGTTGAGCCGCTGCCAGAAAGCGAATATTCCGCGCCGCTGCGCTATCAGCTGGCCGATTTTGCGCCACGCGATAATTTCGTCTGGGTCGACAGATGTTACAAGATGGGCCAGCTCTGGTCGCAGCCGCTGGCGCTCTCTACCGACTGGTGCGTCTCTCAGGGTCAGCTCGGCGGGGAGCAAACCGTGCAGCACGTGGATAAAGCCCAATGGAAAGGCAAAACCGCGTTTAAAGATACGGTGATTGATACGACGCGCTATCAGCACAACATCGACATGCTGAAAGTCAGCGATAACGATATTCGCTACAAAGCGGACAGCTTTATCTTTAACGTGGCCGGCGCGCCCGAGGAAGTGAAGCAGTTTAGCGGCATCTCGCGTCCGGAGTCCTGGGGACGCTGGTCAAACGCGCAACTGGGCAACGAGGTGAAAATTGAGTACACCCATCCGCTACCGGAACAGTTCGACGTGGTGATCACCGCCAGAGCGTATGGCCCTAACGCTAACAAGCCCGTACCGGTGCGCGTGGGCGACAGGGAGCAGACGCTGACGCTCGGGACCGACGTGAGCACGCACACGCTGCATTTTGAGAACCCATCGCGCAGCAATACCCTGGTAATCGTGCCACCGGATCCGCAGTCCACCAATGAAGGGAATATTCTCGGCCATTCACCGCGCGAGCTCGGGATTGGTATGGTCGAAATTAAAATTGTGAGTCGCGCAGGCTAATGGTCGACCTTAACATCACCGTTCGACCCACGCGTCCCGGCGACGTTACCGCCCTGCCCGCCATTGAACGCGCGGCGGGCGAGCGCTTTCGTGAAGACCTGGCGCTCGCCTGGCTTGCCGACGGTGAGGTCATTTCCGCTGAGCAGCACCTTGAGTATGCCGAACGTGGGCTAAGCTGGCTGGTGCTGGTGAACGACCGGCCCGTGGGGTTTATCCTCGCCGAAGCGCACTCTTCGTCGCTGTTTATCGTGGAGCTTTCGGTTGATCTGGACTGGCAGGGAAAAGGGATTGGCCGGCAGCTCATCGCCCGTGCGGCTGACCATGCCCGCAGGCTGGGGCTGGCGTCGCTGACGTTGACAACGTTCCGGAACGTACCGTGGAACGCGCCGTTCTATGCACGATTGGGGTTTGAAAAAATGACGACGCTGACGCCTGAACTGCGTCAGAAAAGGGAAGAAGAGACAGCGCACGGTTTCGCGTATGAAACGCGCTGCGCCATGTGCCTGCCTCTGTGATATCGCCCGGTGGCGCTGCGCTTACCGGGCCTACAAAACCCTGAACCGTAGGCCGGGTAAGGTGCAGCCGCCACCCGGCAAAAACCACGAACCGTAGGCCGGGTAAGGCGCAGCCGCCACCCGGCACAACGCACAGAGTTAGAACGTTTCCCAGTTATCGCCTGAATCGGCAGTCGCGGTTTTACGCGCCATCACCGGCGTGGAAACCGCTTTAGCCGCAGCGAATTCGCGCGCTTTCATCTGCTCCTGCTGAATGCGGAACACCGCCACGGCCTGAGTCAGACGGCTCGCCTGCTCTTCCAGTGCGGCGGCCGCTGCGGCAGATTCCTCAACCAGCGAGGCGTTCTGCTGGGTCACGCGATCCATCTCAGCGACCGCCAGGCCGACCTGGTCGATACCGCGGCTCTGCTCGTCAGACGCAGAGGCGATTTCACCCATGATGTCCGTTACGCGGGTCACCGCGTTCACGATCTCACCCATGGTTTCACCGGCGCTTTCGACCAGCGTTGAACCCACTTCCACGCGACCCACGGAGTCTTCAATCAGGCTCTTGATTTCACGAGCCGCCTGGGCGCTGCGCTGGGCCAGGTTACGCACTTCACCTGCCACCACCGCAAAGCCACGACCCTGCTCGCCCGCACGCGCCGCTTCTACCGCCGCGTTCAGTGCCAGAATGTTGGTCTGGAAAGCAATCCCGTCGATCACGCTAATAATGTCGGCAATTTTCTGCGAACTGCCCGCGATATCGCGCATGGTCTGCACCACGTTATCCACCACTTTACCGCCTTTCTGCGCGGTTTCAGAGGCGCTCAGGGCAAGATGGCTCGCCTGACGGGCGTTTTCGGCGTTCTGCTTAACGGTCGCCGTCAACTGCTCCATGCTGGCCGCGGTCTCTTCCAGGGAAGCGGCCTGCTGCTCAGTACGGGAAGAGAGGTCGTTATTGCCCATCGCAATTTCGCTCGCGCCGCTGTAGATAGCGTTCGCGCCGTTACGCACATCACCAACGGTACGCACCAGCTCACCCTGCATATGACGCAGCGAGTCGGCCAGTTCACCCATCTCGTTGGTGCCCTGAACCTCAATGCGCTTCACCAGGTCGCCGCTGGCGATATGGCGAATGTTGTCAATCAGACGATTCAGCGGAGAGATCAGCGTCTGCTTGATGTTGAGCCAGACGGCCACGATCACCACCAGCACGGCAATCAGGACGCTGATCAGCACCCAGATAGCCTGGCTGAAGGAGCTGTTGCTGTCTTCGACCGCCATCTGGTACAGCTTGTCGTTCTGCTGCAGGTAGCTCACATACTGCTTCTCAAAACCATCCTGATAGCTCTGGGTCGGCTGGTCGAAGAAGGCGTTGATTTTGCCCGCACCCAGCAGCTGGATCAGCTCCGCCAGCGCACCGTGGTAAATATCATAGTTACGCTTGATCTCCATCGCTTCAGCGTCGTTCTGACGCGGGTCGCGCGGCAGGGCTTCGTAGGCAGCCCAGTTTTTTTCCGCCTGTTTCAGAGACGTAGACGCGATTTGCATCAAATCGTTAACGGTCGCGCCGCTGCCGATATTGCTCTGATCCATCATGTAGCGGATACCCGCGCGGTTCAGGGTATTACGGGTTTGCAGCAACGCGACCCAGCTGGCGTTCAGCGTGGATTGTTGCTGGCGAATGGTTTGCAGGACGGTGAAATTCTCTTTGTCATTCTTAAGGGCATTAAAGAAAAGACCACCGGACGTGAGTTGTAAAAGGCCAAATATCGCTAAAACCAGCATTAAGCTGGTGACAATCTTGATACGGTTTAACATGTTTTCTCTTTCCTCAGACAGATACAGAATTTTCGGCCTGGAAAGGGAAAACTTTACGAAAATCATCCTGGAATTTGTGGTTTTTACTCTTCTTCCCGCGCTGCGTTATGCCGGTTTCCGAGTTCAATAAACTCTTCCAGCAGCGCCGTCAGCTGTTTCATCTTCTCCGGCGTGTATTCCGCCTCAATTTGCTGATACGCCTCTTCGACCTGCGCCTGGGCGTGTTCATACAACGCATTCCCCTCTTTGGTCAGCGACACGTACAGCTTGCGCTGGTCGTTCACCGGCTTTAAGCGCAACACCAGGCCGTCACGCTCCATGCGCGTCAGGATGCCGGTCAGGCTCGGGCGCAGGATGCAGGTGCGAAACGCCAGATCGTGAAAATCCATCGACGGATGCTCAGCCAGCACGCGCACAATGCGCCACTGCTGCTCGGTCAGATTATGGCGCTTCACAATCGGGCGGAAGTACGACATCGCCGCTTCCCGAGCCTGTAGCAGCGCGATGGTTAATGAATCATGCATAGCCTCTCCCCGCTAGTCATTAACAAGTAAACAATCACTAAAAGATGTTTTTATAAACAACACGTTTTCCGTCAAAAAGTCTAACAGAAACCATTCATTTTTATTAACCACCTGATTTACATATAAATAAAAACCAATATGTAAATTTATTGTTATTCATATCACAAATTTTTCACTTCTGATTGCGAAATAAACAGCAAAAGCATAAAACCAGATCATTAACATATTAATGAAATCATAACCCGGACCGCCGGGGTGAGGAGTATGTGAATGAAAGGTACCGTTTTTGCCGTCGCCCTCAACCATCGAAGCCAGCGTGAAGCCTGGCGTGAGGCGTTTGAAAAAGCCCCCTACAACACGCCGCCGAAAACAGCCGTGTGGTTTATCAAGCCGCATAACACGGTGATTCGCGCTGGCGAGCCGATCCCCTTCCCGCAGGGGGAAACGGTGCTGAGCGGCGCGACGGTGGCGCTGGTGGTGGGCAAAACCGCCAGCAGGGTGCGCGTGGAGGACGCCGCGGCGTACATCGCGGGATACGCGCTGGCCAACGAGGTGAGCCTGCCGGAAGAGAGCTTCTACCGCCCGGCCATCAAGGCCAAATGCCGGGACGGATTTTGCCCGCTGGGCGAGCTGGTCGCCGTTGATAACGTGGACAACCTGACCATCATCACCGAGATCAACGGCCGCGAAGCGGACCACTGGAACACCGCCGATCTTCAGCGCAGCGCTGCCGAACTGCTGAGCGCCCTGAGCGAGTTCGCCACCCTCAATCCCGGCGATGCGATCCTGCTCGGCACGCCGCAAAGCCGCGTGGAGATCCGCCCGGGCGATCGCGTGCGTATTCTGGCAGAAGGTTTTCCGCCGCTGGAAAACCCGGTGGTGGATGAGCGCGACGTCACTATTGCGCACAGCACGCCGCCGCACGCCACGCTGTTTGCCCTCGGGCTGAACTATGCCGATCACGCCAGCGAGCTGGACTTCAAGCCGCCCACCGAGCCGCTGGTATTTATCAAAGCGCCAAACACCTTCAACGGCGACAACCAGACGTCGGTGCGCCCGAACAATATCGAATACATGCACTACGAAGCGGAGCTGGTTGTGGTCATCGGTAAGACCGCGCGTAAGGTCAGCGAAGCCGAGGCGATGGACTACGTGGCGGGCTATACGGTCTGCAACGACTATGCCATCCGCGATTACCTGGAAAACTACTACCGCCCGAACCTGCGGGTAAAAAGCCGCGACGGGCTGACGCCCATTTCCCCCCACATCGTGCCGAAAGCGGCGATTCCCGACCCGCACAACCTCGCCCTACGCACCTTCGTCAACGGCGAGCTGCGCCAGGAAGGCACCACGGCGGATCTGATCTTCAGCATTCCGTTCCTGATTGCGTACCTGAGCGAATTTATGACCCTGCAGCCGGGCGACATGATTGCCACCGGCACGCCGAAAGGGCTGTCCGACGTGGTGCCGGGCGATGAGGTGGTGGTGGAAGTGGAGGGCGTGGGACGCCTGGTGAACCGAATTGTCAGCGAGGAGACTGCAAAATGAAAAAGATTAACCACTGGATCAACGGTAAAAACGTCGCCGGAAGCGAATACTTCCACACCACCAACCCGGCCTCCGGCGAGGTATTAGCGGAAGTCGCCTCCGGCGGTGAAGCTGAAATTCACCAGGCCGTCGCCGCCGCCAAAGAGGCGTTCCCGAAGTGGGCTAACCTGCCGATGAAGGAGCGCGCGCGCCTGATGCGCCGTCTGGGGGATCTAATCGACCAGAACGTGCCCGAGATCGCCGCCATGGAAACCGCCGACACCGGCCTGCCGATCCACCAGACCAAAAACGTGCTCATTCCGCGCGCCTCGCACAACTTCGAGTTCTTCGCCGAGGTGTGCCAGCAGATGAACGGCAAAACCTACCCGGTCGACGACAAGATGCTCAATTACACCCTGGTGCAGCCGGTGGGCGTCTGCGCGCTGGTGTCGCCGTGGAACGTGCCGTTTATGACCGCCACCTGGAAGGTCGCACCCTGCCTGGCACTCGGAAACACCGCGGTGCTAAAAATGTCTGAACTCTCCCCGCTGACCGCCGACCGTCTGGGCGAGCTGGCGCTGGAGGCGGGCATTCCGGCGGGCGTGCTTAACGTGGTGCAGGGCTACGGCGCGACGGCAGGCGACGCGCTGGTGCGCCATCACGACGTGCGCGCCGTCTCCTTCACCGGCGGCACCGCCACCGGGCGCAACATCATGAAAAATGCCGGGCTGAAGAAATACTCCATGGAGCTGGGCGGCAAATCCCCGGTGCTGATTTTTGAAGATGCCGACATCGAGCGCGCGCTCGACGCCGCCCTGTTTACCATCTTCTCTATCAACGGCGAGCGCTGCACCGCGGGCTCGCGCATCTTTATCCAGCAGAGCATCTACCCGGAATTCGTGAAGCGCTTTGCCGAGCGCGCCAACCGCCTGCGCGTGGGCGACCCGACCGATCCGAATACCCAGATTGGCGCGCTCATCAGCAAGCAGCACTGGGAGAAGGTTTCCGGCTACATCCGTCTCGGCATCGAGGAAGGCGCAACCCTGCTGGCGGGTGGCCCGGACAAACCGACCGATCTGCCTGCGCACCTCAAGGCCGGCAACTTCCTGCGCCCAACCGTGCTGGCGGACGTCGATAACCGCATGCGCGTGGCGCAGGAAGAAATCTTCGGGCCGGTGGCCTGCCTGCTGCCGTTTAAGGACGAAGCGGAAGGCCTGCGCCTGGCGAACGACGTGGAGTACGGCCTGGCGTCGTACATCTGGACCCAGGACGTCAGTAAAGTGCTGCGCCTGGCGCGCAGCATCGAGGCGGGCATGGTGTTCGTCAACACCCAGAACGTGCGCGACCTGCGCCAGCCGTTTGGCGGCGTGAAGGCCTCCGGCACCGGCCGCGAGGGCGGTGAGTACAGCTTCGAGGTGTTCGCGGAGATGAAGAACGTCTGCATCTCCATGGGCGACCATCCGATTCCAAAGTGGGGGATCTGACCATGGGTAAATTAGCATTAGCGGCAAAAATCACCCACGTACCGTCGATGTACCTCTCCGAGCTGCCGGGGAAAAACCACGGCTGCCGCCAGTCGGCCATCGACGGGCATAAAGAGATCAGCAAGCGCTGTCGCGAGCTGGGCGTGGACACCATCATCGTGTTCGACACCCACTGGCTGGTGAACAGCGCGTACCACATCAACTGTGCGGACCATTTTGCGGGCGTCTACACCAGCAACGAGCTGCCGCACTTTATCCGCGACATGACCTACGACTACGACGGCAACCCGGCGCTCGGCCAGCTGATTGCCGACGAAGCGGTGAAGCTCGGCATACGCGCCAAAGCGCACAACATCCCGAGCCTCAAGCTGGAGTACGGCACGCTGGTGCCGATGCGCTACATGAACGCGGATAAGCACTTCAAAGTGATCTCCATCTCGGCGTTCTGCACGGTTCACGACTTCGCCGACAGCCGCAGGCTGGGCGAGGCCATCGTCAGCGCGATTGAGAAATACGACGGTACCGTGGCGGTGCTCGCCAGCGGCTCGCTGTCGCACCGCTTTATCGACGACCAGCGCGCGGAGGAAGGGATGAACAGCTACACCCGTGAGTTTGACCGTCAAATGGACGAGCGCGTGGTGAAGCTGTGGCGCGAAGGCCAGTTCAAAGAATTCTGCAGCATGCTTCCGGAGTACGCCGACTACTGTTACGGCGAGGGCAACATGCACGACACGGTGATGCTGCTGGGGATGCTCGGCTGGGACAAATACGACGGCAAGGTGGAGTTTCTCACCGAGCTGTTCGCCAGCTCCGGCACCGGCCAGGTTAACGCCGTTTTCCCGCTGCCCGCATAAGGAGTCACCATGCCGCACTTTATTACTGAATGTACCGACAACATCCGCGAGCAGGCCGACCTGCCGGGGCTGTTCGCCAAAGTGAACGAGGCGCTCGCCGCCACGGGCATCTTCCCCATCGGCGGTATCCGCAGCCGTGCCCACTGGCTGGACACCTGGCAGATGGCCGACGGCAGGCACGATTACGCCTTTGTGCATATGACGCTGAAGATTGGTTCCGGGCGCAGCCTGGAGAGCCGGGAAGAGGTCGGTGAAATGCTGTTTGCGCTGATCAAAACGCACTTCGCGGAGCTAATGGCGAGCCGCTATCTGGCGCTGTCGTTTGAGCTGGACGAGCTGCACCCGACGCTCAATTACAAACAAAACAACGTGCACGCGTTGTTTACGTAGCCGTCTGCTCGCCCGGTGGCGCTTCGCTTACCGGGCCTACAACGACCCCGAACGTAGGCCGGGTAAGCGAAGCGCCACCCGGCAACAGCAGCACCAAACCGTAGGCCGGGTAAGCGCAGCACCACCCGGCAAAAACAGGATATCGCCATGCTCGATAAACATACCCATACCCTGATCGCCCACCGCCTGCATCAGGCGGAACAATCCCGGGAGCAGATCCGTGCGATCTCCCTTGAGTACCCGGAGATCACGATTGAAGACGCCTACGCCGTCCAGCGCGAATGGGTCAGCCTGAAAATCGCCGAAGGCCGCGTGCTGAAAGGCCACAAGATCGGCCTCACCTCGAAAGCGATGCAGGCCAGCTCGCAGATCAGCGAGCCGGACTACGGCGCGCTGCTGGACGACATGTTCTTCCACGACGGCAGCGACATCCCCGTCGATCGCTTTATCGTCCCGCGCATCGAAGTGGAGCTGGCCTTCGTGCTGGCAAAACCGCTGCGCGGCCCGAACTGCACGATCTTCGACGTCTACAACGCCACGGATTACGTCATCCCCGCGCTGGAGCTGATCGACGCCCGCTGCCACAACGTTGATCCGGAAACCCAGCGCCCGCGTAAGGTGTTCGACACCATCTCCGATAACGCCGCCAACGCGGGGGTGATCCTCGGCGGTCGTCCGATTAAACCCGACGCGCTGGATCTGCGCTGGATCTCCGCCCTGCTCTACCGCAACGGCGTGATCGAAGAGACCGGCGTGGCCGCAGGCGTGCTTAACCACCCGGCGAACGGCGTGGCGTGGCTGGCGAACAAGCTGGCGCCGTACGACGTACAGCTTGAGCCGGGGCAAATCATCCTCGGCGGCTCCTTTACCCGCCCGGTGCCTGCCAGCAGAGGCGACACCTTCCACGTCGACTACGGCAGCATGGGCTCTATCAGCTGCCGTTTTGTCTAGGAGATAGTGATGCAAAACGCATTTAAAGCGGCGCTGAAAACGGGCCGCCCGCAAATTGGCTTATGGCTGGGGCTGACCAGCAGCTACAGCGCTGAACTGTTAGCAGGCGCGGGATTCGACTGGCTGCTGATCGACGGCGAGCACGCGCCGAACAGCGTGCAGACCGTGTTAACCCAACTGCAGGCCATCGCACCCTATCCAAGCCAGCCGGTGGTGCGCCCGTCGTGGAACGACCCGGTGCAGATCAAACAGCTGCTGGACGTAGGGGCACAAACCCTGCTGGTACCGATGGTGCAAAACGCCGATGAAGCGCGGCTGGCGGTACGTTCCACCCGCTACCCGCCCGCGGGCATTCGCGGCGTCGGCAGCGCCCTGGCAAGAGCGTCGCGCTGGAACCGGATTCCGGACTACCTGCAGCAGGCCAACGACGCCATGTGCGTGCTGGTGCAGATTGAAACCCGCGAGGCGCTAAAAAACCTGCCGCAGATACTCGACGTGGAAGGCGTCGACGGCGTGTTTATCGGCCCGGCGGATCTGAGCGCCGACATGGGCTTTGCCGGCAACCCGCAGCACCCGGAAGTGCAGGCCGCCATCGAGCAGGCGATCGCGCAGATCCTTAGCGCCGGTAAAGCGCCCGGCATTCTGATGGCGAACGAGCAGTTGGCGAAACGCTACCTTGAACTCGGCGCGCTGTTTGTCGCCGTCGGCGTCGACACCACCCTGCTCGCCCGCGGCGCGGAAGCGCTGGCGGCTCGTTTTATCGAACAACCGGTTACGTCAGTTAATAACAATAAATCCGTCTACTAAACGTAAGATCTGGAGCGCACCATGACGACCTCTACCCTGCAAACCCATGATAATAAAGCTGTTGAACATCGCGCCATTAACAAGCTGTTCCGACGCCTGATCGTCTTTCTCTTTATCCTGTTTGTCTTTTCGTTTCTCGATCGCATCAACATCGGCTTTGCCGGGCTGACGATGGGCAAAGATCTGGGCCTTACGTCGACCATGTTTGGCCTCGCCGCGACGCTGTTTTACGTCACCTACGTGCTGTGCGGGATCCCGAGCAACATCATGCTGGCGAAGATCGGCGCGCGACGCTGGATCGCCGGGATTATGGTGGTATGGGGCATCGCCTCCACCTGCACCATGTTCGCCACCAGCCCGCACACGCTCTATGTTTTACGCATGCTGGTGGGCATTGCCGAAGCCGGCTTCCTGCCGGGGATCCTGGTCTATCTCACCTGGTGGTTCCCGGCCTATCACCGCGCCCGCGCCAATGCGCTGTTTATGATCGCCATGCCGGTGACCATGATGCTCGGCTCGATCCTCTCCGGATACATTCTGGCGATGGACGGGCTGTGGAACCTGAAGGGCTGGCAGTGGCTGTTCCTGCTGGAGGGGCTGCCGTCGGTGGTGCTCGGTGTGGTGACCTGGTTTTATCTCAACGACACGCCGGATAAGGCCACCTGGCTGGACGACGACGAAAAGCAGGCGCTGAAAACGATGATCGCCCGCGAGCAGGAGGTCGCCATTGCCCAATCCGTCACGCCGCGCTCGACGCTGCGTGAAGTGCTGACCCCGGCGGTGCTGCTCTACACGCTGGCCTACTTCTGCCTGACCAACACGCTCAGCGCCATCAACATCTGGACGCCGCAGATCCTGCAAAGCTTTAACACGGGGAGCAGCAATATCGTCATCGGCCTGCTGGCGGCGATCCCGCAGTTTTGTACCATCCTCGGGATGATCTGGTGGAGCCGCCGCTCCGACAGGCTGAAAGAGCGAAAAAAGCACACCATCCTGCCGTACCTGTTCGCCGCGGCGGGATGGATGCTGGCCTCGGCCACCGATCACAGCCTGATCCAGCTGCTTGGCATCATTATGGCCTCAACCGGATCGTTTACCGCCATGGCGATATTCTGGACCACGCCGGATCGGGTGATTAGCCTGCAGTCCCGCGCGGTGGCGCTGGCGGTGATCAACGCTATCGGCAACGTCGGCTCCGCCGTCAGCCCATTGCTGATTGGGATCCTGCGCGACGCGACCGGCAGCTTCAGCTCCGGACTGTGGTTCGTGGCCGGGCTGCTGGTGGTCGGCGCGCTGGTGCTGACGCGCATTCCAATGACGCAGCGGGATCAACAGAGGAACGATCATGTGCCAGAGCCCTATCGCCAACATTGATATCAGCAAGGAGTACGACGAAAGTCTGGGCACCGACGATGTGCACTACCAGTCGTTCGCCCGCATGGCGGCCTTTTTTGGCCGCGACATGCAGGCACATCGTCACGACCAGTATTTTCAGATGCACTTTCTCGATACCGGGCAGATTGAGCTCCAGCTCGACGATCACCGCTACTCGGTGCAGGCCCCGCTGTTCGTCCTCACGCCGCCGTCGGTGCCGCACGCGTTTATCACCGAATCCGACAGCGACGGGCACGTGCTGACGGTGCGTGAAGATCTGATCTGGCCGCTGCTGGAGGTGCTCTACCCCGGCACGCGGGAAGCGTTTGGCCTGCCGGGGATCTGCCTCTCGCTGGCAGACAGGCCGGACGAGCTGGCGGCGCTGAAGCACTACTGGCAGCTGATTGCCCGGGAATCCACGGAACAGCTGCCCGGGCGCGAGCACACGCTGGTCCTGCTGGCGCAGGCGGTGTTTACCCTGCTGCTGCGCAACGCAAAGCTCGACGACCACGCTTCAGGCGGTATGCGCGGCGAGCTGAAGCTGTTCCAGCGCTTTACCCAGCTGATAGATGCCCACTACCACCAGCACTGGACGGTGCCGGGATACGCCAGCGAGCTGCACCTGACCGAATCCCGCCTGACCGATATTTGTCGCCGCTTCGCCAACCGCCCGCCGAAGCGGCTGATCTTCGACCGGCAGCTGCGGGAAGCCAGACGGCTGCTGCTCTTCTCCGACAGCGCGGTCAGCGAGATTGCCTGGCAGCTGGGGTTTAAGGATCCGGCCTATTTTGCCCGGTTTTTTAACCGTTTAGTGGGATGCTCGCCGAGCGCGTATCGGGCGCAGAAAGTACCGGTGTCGTAATTCCCCGGTGGCGCTACGCTTACCGGGGCTACGGTCCGTAGGGCGGGTAAGCGCAGCGCCACCCGCCGAAAAGCCGCACAGATCACAAATTCCAATCCCGCCCGAAAAGTACCCGCCGTTGTCCCAATCGTCCCTTCACGTCTCGCCCCTCTCAAGCTTCAATTAAACAACAAAAACAAAACATAAATTTAACAACACTATTCCGATACGAGGTCCCTATGAAGCCTGAAGATTTCCGCGCTGATGCCAAACGTCCGTTAACCGGCGAAGAGTATTTAAAAAGCCTGCAGGACGGCCGTGAGATTTATATCTACGGCGAGCGCGTCAAAGACGTCACCACCCACCCGGCGTTTCGCAATGCGGCGGCCTCCATCGCACAGATGTACGACGCGCTGCACAAGCCAGACATGCAGGATACCCTCTGCTGGGGCACCGACACCGGCAGCGGCGGCTATACCCATAAGTTCTTCCGCGTGGCGAAAAGCGCCGACGACCTGCGCCAGCAGCGCGACGCTATCGCCGAGTGGTCACGCCTGAGCTACGGCTGGATGGGCCGCACGCCGGACTACAAGGCCGCGTTCGGCTGCGCGCTCGGCGCCAACCCGGCCTTCTACGGCCAGTTCGAGCAGAACGCCCGCAACTGGTACACGCGCATTCAGGAAACCGGCCTGTACTTCAACCACGCCATCGTTAACCCGCCGATCGACCGCCACAAGCCGGCTGACGAGGTGAAAGACGTCTACATCAAGCTGGAGAAAGAGACCGACGCGGGGATCATCGTCAGCGGCGCGAAAGTGGTGGCAACCAACTCGGCGCTGACCCACTACAACATGATCGGCTTCGGCTCCGCGCAGGTGATGGGCGAAAACCCGGACTTCGCGCTGATGTTCGTCGCGCCGATGGACGCCGAGGGCGTGAAGCTGATCTCCCGCGCCTCTTACGAGATGGTGGCAGGCGCAACCGGCTCCCCGTATGACTACCCGCTCTCCAGCCGCTTCGACGAGAACGACGCGATCCTGGTGATGGATCACGTGCTGATCCCGTGGGAAAACGTGCTGATCTACCGCGATTTCGACCGCTGCCGTCGCTGGACGATGGAAGGCGGCTTTGCGCGGATGTACCCGCTGCAGGCCTGCGTGCGTCTGGCGGTGAAGCTCGACTTCATCACCGCCCTGCTGAAGAAATCCCTGGAGTGCACCGGTACCCTGGAGTTCCGCGGCGTGCAGGCGGATCTCGGCGAAGTGGTGGCCTGGCGCAACATGTTCTGGGCGCTGAGCGACTCCATGTGCTCCGAAGCCACCCCGTGGGTCAACGGCGCGTATCTGCCGGATCACGCCGCGCTGCAAACCTACCGCGTGATGGCACCGATGGCCTACGCGAAGATCAAGAACATCATCGAGCGTAACGTGACGTCCGGTCTGATCTACCTCCCGTCCAGCGCCCGGGATCTGAATAACCCGCAGATCGACCAGTATCTGGCGAAATACGTGCGCGGCTCCAACGGCATGGATCACGTCGAACGCATCAAGATTTTGAAACTGATGTGGGATGCCATCGGCAGCGAGTTTGGCGGTCGTCACGAGCTGTACGAAATCAACTACTCCGGCAGCCAGGATGAGATCCGCCTGCAGTGTCTGCGCCAGGCGCAGAGCTCCGGCAACATGGACAAGATGATGGCGATGGTCGACCGCTGCATGTCCGAATACGACCAGCACGGCTGGACGGTGCCGCACCTGCACAACAACAGCGATATCAACATGCTCGACAAGCTGCTGAAATAGCGCAGCGGGAGGTTGCAATGCATTTAGATGAACAACGCCTGCGTTTTCGCGACGCAATGAGCAGCCTGTCGGCGGCGGTCAATGTGGTCACCACCGAGGGCGAGGCGGGCCGCTGCGGCATTACCGCCACCGCCGTCTGTTCGGTCACCGACACCCCACCGTCGGTCATGGTGTGCATCAACGCCAACAGCGCCATGAACCCGGTATTTCAGGGCAACGGCAGGCTGTGCGTTAACGTGCTGAACCACGAGCAGGAGATCATGGCTCGCCATTTCGCCGGGATGACCGGTATGACCATGGAGGAGCGCTTTACCCTCTCCTGCTGGCAGAAAGGCCCGCTGGCGCAGCCGGTGCTCAAGGGCGCGCTGGCCAGCCTTGAAGGCGAGATTAGCCAGGTGCAAACCATCGGCACGCATCTTGTCTACCTTGTTGAAATTAAAAATATCATCCTGAGTGACGCGGGACACGGCCTGATCTACTTCAAGCGCCGTTTCCACCCGGTCATGCTGGAGGCGGAAGCCGCCGTGTGATCCCCCTCGCGCTGGCCTTTTTCTTCGGCCAGCGCCGCTTTCTACAAAAACTCCTAAGGTTTCCGCTAAATCACGCCGTTATATAACCATAAGAGAAATTTTCTGTGACTGAATACTGACACCGCCTGTCAGTGCATCCGCATCATTCAGCGCATACCTAAATATACAGGATGACCTTATGGCTAAAACGACGCGGAGCCGCTCGGCTGAACGTCTGGTCGATATTCTCCTTGAGCTACATTTAAACGGTGTGGTAAACCGCAGTGCGCTAATGGAAAAATTTAAAATTACCGAGCGTACCGTCTACCGGGATTTAAATGCCCTCTCCCCCATTGTTGAACATACCGGTAACGGGCTATATCGACTGATCCATTCTGCACAATCGCCCGGCGGACAAGGCTTACATCACACCCTTGCTAACTTCCTGAATGCTGACAGCTTTTTCCCTGAAAGAAATAAGGAATTCTGGCGAAATCTTGAAACGCGCGTTGACGAAAACCATATTCTTATTCTTGCGAATGAAGCCGAACACACGGTACAGCGTGATATTCGCCGTCATTTAACGAAAATCGAGAGATCGATTAAAAACCATAATGTTTGTCAGATTGTTTATAAGGGGAAAACCCGTCTGATTAATCCCTATAAACTCATTAACAAAAAAAATATATGGTATTTACAAGCCACCGAAAATAGCCACCTGAAATCCTTCTCATTGAGCCAGATTAGCTGGTTTGATATTCAGAAAACGACCTTCACTCCGGAAGAAAATGTCCTTGAGCTGCTGGAAAAAAGCCTCGACCCCTGGGTATCTGAAAATACTTTCGCGGTGAAAATATTCATCAAAGATAATATTTCGCATTACTTCCTGCGCCGCGATCTTCTGCCGGAACAAGAGCTGCTGGAGGAGCAACAGGGCGGCGTCACGCTGCGCTGCCAGGCGGCGCACGAGAACCAGATCCTGCCGCTGCTGTTCTACTGGCTGCCCCATATTCAGATTCTGGAGCCGAGCTGGCTGAAGGAAAAACTGATCGGAACGCTGGAGAACTATCTGGCGGTGGAACGCAACCCGAATAATCAAGTGATCTCAATCACATAATTTCGTCCCCTGGCGGCGAGCCGGAACCGCTCGTCGCCCCCTTTGACCGCTCACCCGGCACTTTCAACCACTCATTCATTTACCGTCCTTTACACGCGCGAGGATCTGGCACGATCGCTCCAGCATTAATCAATACCTCCTCACAACGAACCCTGACCCTTTTTTCTTTACATAAAAAACCAGGTCTTACTATGGATACTAAAAAACTACTGAAGCACGTGCCATGGGCCCTACTCGGGATCCTCGGCGCTTTTTGTCTGGCGGTTGTCGCATTACGCCGGGGCGAACACGTAAGCGCCCTGTGGATCGTGGTCGCGTCCGTTTCCGTCTATCTTGTTGCTTATCGCTACTACAGCTTGTACATCGCGCAGAAGGTCATGAAGCTCGACCCGACGCGCGCCACCCCGGCGGTCATTAACAATGACGGCCTGAACTACGTGCCAACCAACCGCTACGTGCTGTTTGGTCACCACTTTGCCGCTATCGCCGGTGCAGGCCCGCTGGTGGGCCCGGTGCTGGCCGCGCAGATGGGCTACCTGCCGGGTACCCTGTGGTTGCTCGCGGGCGTAGTGCTGGCGGGTGCGGTGCAGGACTTTATGGTGCTGTTTATCTCTTCTCGCCGTAACGGCGCCTCTCTGGGTGAGATGGTCAAGGAAGAGATGGGCCGCGTGCCGGGGACTATCGCTCTGTTCGGCTGCTTCCTGATTATGATCATCATCCTTGCGGTGCTGGCCCTGATCGTGGTGAAAGCCCTGGCCGAAAGCCCGTGGGGTGTCTTCACCGTTTGCTCAACCGTGCCGATTGCGCTGTTCATGGGGATCTACATGCGCTTCCTGCGTCCGGGACGCGTAGGTGAGGTGTCGGTGATTGGTATCGTGCTGCTGGTGGCCTCCATCTACTTCGGCGGCGTGATTGCGCACGACCCATACTGGGGCCCGGCGCTGACCTTCAAGGACACCACCATTACCTTCGCGCTGATTGGCTATGCGTTTATCTCCGCGCTGCTGCCGGTCTGGCTGATTCTGGCCCCGCGCGACTACCTGGCGACCTTCCTGAAAATCGGCGTTATCGTCGGTCTGGCGATCGGCATCCTGGTGATTAACCCGGACCTGAAAATGCCTGCGGTAACGCAGTACATCGACGGTACCGGCCCGCTTTGGAAAGGCGCCCTGTTCCCGTTCCTGTTCATCACCATCGCCTGCGGTGCGGTCTCTGGCTTCCACGCCCTGATTGCGTCCGGTACCACGCCTAAGCTGCTGGCGAACGAGAAAGACGCGCGTCTGATCGGCTACGGCGCGATGCTGATGGAGTCCTTCGTGGCGATCATGGCGCTGGTTGCAGCCTCCATCATCGAACCGGGTCTGTACTTCGCGATGAACACCCCGCCTGCGGGCCTCGGCATCACCATGCCAAACCTGCACGAAATGGGCGGTGATAACGCGGCGCTGATTATGGCGCAGCTGAAAGACGCGAGCGCACATGCGGCGGCGACCGTCAGCTCCTGGGGCTTCGTGATTTCGCCTGAGCAGATCATGCAGACGGCGAAAGACATCGGCGAACCGTCCGTGCTGAACCGCGCAGGTGGTGCACCTACGCTTGCCGTCGGTATCGCACACGTGTTCCACAAAGTGCTGCCGTGGGCGGACATGGGCTTCTGGTACCACTTCGGTATTCTGTTCGAAGCGCTGTTCATCCTGACCGCGCTGGACGCCGGTACCCGTGCGGGCCGCTTCATGCTGCAGGACCTGCTCGGTAACTTCGTGCCATTCCTGAAGAAAACCGACTCTCTGGTGGCGGGTATTCTGGGTACTGCGGGCTGCGTCGGCCTGTGGGGCTACCTGCTGTATCAGGGCGTTGTCGACCCGCTCGGCGGCGTGAAGAGCCTGTGGCCGCTGTTCGGTATCTCTAACCAGATGCTCGCAGCCGTTGCTCTGGTGCTCGGTACCGTGGTCCTCGTGAAGATGAAACGCACCAAATACATCTGGGTAACGGTTGTTCCTGCGCTGTGGCTGCTGCTCTGCACCACCTGGGCGCTTGGCCTGAAGTTGTTCAGCGCCAACCCTCAGTTGGAAGGCTTCTTCTTCATGGCTAACCAGTACAAAGAGAAGATTGCCGCAGGCGGCGCGGATCTGACCGCGCAGCAGATTGCCAACATGAACCATATCGTGGTGAACAACTACACCAACGCGGGTCTGAGCATTCTGTTCCTGGTGGTGGTGTACAGCATCATCTTCTACGGCATCAAAACCTGGCTGAACGTGCGCAACGCCGACGGCCGTACGGATAAAGAAACCCCGTACGTGCCGGTGCCGGAAGGCGGCGTGAAGACCTCATCACACCATTAAAAAAATGGCGGGTGGCGCTACGCTGACCCGCCCTACAACGGTACTGTAGGCCCGGTAAGCGTAGCGCCACCGGGCTTTTTCTTATCAGGACACGTTATGTTTGGTAACTTAGGCGAAGCAAAAAAATACCTCGGTCAGGCGGCGAAAATGCTGATTGGCATTCCGGACTATGACAACTACGTTGAGCATATGAAGACCAACCATCCGGATAAGCCGTACATGACCTACACCGAATTCTTCCGCGAGCGCCAGGAAGCGCGCTACGGCGGAAGTGGAGAAGGCGGCGTCCGCTGCTGCTAAAGGAGAGACCATGACCCCGATTGCCGTTACCCTGCTGACCGGTTTTCTCGGCGCCGGTAAAACCACCCTGCTGCGCCACATCCTGAATGAACAGCACGGCTTCAAAATCGCCGTCATCGAAAACGAATTCGGTGAGGTCTCGGTAGACGATCAGCTGATTGGCGATCGCGCCACCCAGATCAAAACCCTCACCAACGGCTGCATCTGCTGCACCCGCTCTAACGAATTAGAAGACGCCCTGCTGGACCTGCTCGACAGCTGCGATCGCGGTGAAATCGACTTTGACCGTCTGGTGATCGAGTGCACCGGCATGGCCGACCCCGGCCCGATTATTCAGACCTTTTTCTCTCACGAGATCCTCTGCCAGCGCTATCTGCTGGACGGCGTGATTGCCCTGGTGGATGCGGTTCACGCCGACGAGCAGATGAACCAGTTCACCATCGCCCAGTCTCAGGTGGGCTACGCCGACCGCATCCTGCTGACCAAAACCGACGTGGCGGGCGAAAGCGTTAAGCTTCGAGAGCGCCTGACGCGCATTAACTCCCGCGCGCCGATTTACACGGTGACGCATGGCGATATCGACTTGTCTCAGCTGTTCAACACCAACGGCTTTATGCTGGAGGAGAACGTCACCGCAAAACCGCGCTTCCACTTTATGGGAGAAAAGCAAAACGACGTGGCGTCGATTGTGGTGGAGCTGGACTACCCGGTGGATATCAGCGAGGTTTCGCGCGTGATGGAAAACCTGCTGCTGTCGTTTGCCGACAAGCTGCTGCGCTATAAAGGGATGCTGTGGATTGACGGCGAGCCGAACCGCCTGCTGTTCCAGGGCGTACAGCGCCTGTACAGCGCCGACTGGGACAGACCGTGGGGCGATGAAGTACCGCGCAGCGTGATGGTGTTTATAGGCATACAGCTGCCGGAAGAGGAAATTCGGGCGGCGTTTGCGGATCTGAAGAAATAACCGCCCGGAACAATCCCCTCTCCCCTGCGGGTGAGGGGTAAACTTATTTTACCGCCTCCGGCAGCGTCACAATCCACAGCTCGCTGTCGGACTCCGGCTTCTTCAGCGGCTTCACGCTGAGCGTGGTTTCAACCGGTTTATCATCCAGCGTCAGCTTGCCTTCCGCATTCACCCGATAATCCTTGAGCTTTTTGCCCTCGACCGGGTTTTGCATCGCCACCTTCACGCCAAAGTCGTTATCGTTCGCCACCGCAAGCGTTTTGCTGTCGATAAGCGCCAGCCCTTCGGCCTTCTCCTGCTGCCAGCCGAGCGCGCGGAGATCGACCACCTGCGTTTTTGCTGCAAGCGTAATCCCGCGCTGCGCCAGGGTTTTCTCATCATCAAATTCCGGGTACTCGCCCGGCTTGTCAAAGGCAGAAAGATCGCTCGCTTTGCTGAGATCCACCTTGTAAATCAGGTTACGCATCCCGTCGTTTTTATCGCTTCCCTGCTCAATCAGCAGGATGTGCTGATTATCAAGCGCCACGATGTCGCCGATTTTGGCGTCGCTGTTTTTACCGTAGGCCGCGCTGTCGATGGGGTAACCGTACATCGCGGTTTTCCCGGTCGCCGGGTCGAAGCTCACCAGACGGGTGAACAGCGCCTGCTTTTTGCTCTTGCCATCGATGTCCAGCGTGCTTTGCACGGCGGCGATAATCCGTCCGTCCGGCATTCGGGTCAGGCCTTCAAAGCCCCGGTTAGGCTGGCGCCATTTAATGATGTTTGGCAGACCGCCCGCGATGGATTTTTCGCCTTCCGCGGCCTGCGGCCCGTGAATCGCCAGGATCTTCCCTTTGCTGTCGACGTTAATCAGGAACGGGCCGTACTCGTCGCACAGCCAGTAGCCTCCTTTGCCGTCCGGCGTGATGCCTTCCGTGTCCAGCCCGCGGTTGTCACCCTTCAGCGTCTTTAAGGTATCGCTGAAGGCCACTTCATTGGTGGAGCCAATCACGCCGCTTTGCAGCGGCAGACCGTTAATCTCGCCTTTATCGTCATGCAGCGGGCGGGCATCCGTTGCCTCTGCTTTGCCGTTCTGGACGCGGATGGTCATCAGCAGTGGCGCGAAATCTGGCGTGACAAATATTTTGGCTTCGTTTTTACCCATTTTTGGCGCATCGGCGTTGGGACCGCGATCGGTCACGGTCGCAAACGTCAGGGCATCGCCTTGCTTGCCCGTAAACAGCAGGCCAGAGCCAATCCCCACCGGGAGCCCGTTCGGAAACGCGCTGGCAAACGCGCCGCTGTATTTCACATGCGAGCCGTCAGGGAAGCTGACGACATAGCGCTCAGCAGTGGGCTGCGCCGCCAGGCCAGAGAAAGAGAGCGCACAACCGATTAGCACAGGAATAATTTTTCTTTTCATATTGTTAGCATCCAGTTAGTGAAGCCAACAACGTAAAGAATAAACGTGTCAGAAAAATGACACAGAAGGGACGCTGACCAACGCAGTGGCACGTATATCCCTCTTCAGAAATGTAAACTTACGTCTTTATCTATGACAACTGAAACATTTTTGGAAATTATTAGAAATTCAATTAATTCATCTCAAATGGTTTTTTCCCGCTCGTTCAAACGTCGTTTAGCAAACTATTTAAACTTTTCCTAAACGCAAATTTAATTGCCATTGACGGTTCGCCAAACAAACAATTCAGCAACAGATAAATATTAAATAGCCAACAAAATCAGCATAAAACCACGATACATATCACATTTGCAGTCATAAACATCACTTGTTAAGGTGCCCTCAGATTAATTTAATGACGAGGAACTACTCATGAAAAAGCTTAACGTTCTCATCCTTTCCGCTCTGACCGCTGCCTCTGGCTCCGCACTGGCGATGGGCGGCAGCATTGAGCAGGGTAAAAACTTCACCAACCTGAATGTGGAAATGGGTAAATCCTCATCCGGCCTGTATACCGAAGGTAACTGGCTCAAAAATACCGATGACGGCACCCAAACCGGTGGCGTGGGTGCCGGTTACAACCTGGAAGTTGGCCCGGTGATGCTGAATGCGGGCGCAAAAGCCATCTACATCGGCCCGAAAAAAGGCGATAACGGCGTAGCGTTCCCAATCGGTGGCGGCATGAATGTTGCCCTGACCGACAGCATTCATGTATTTGGTGAAGGCTATGTGGCGCCAGACGGGCTGAACAACAGCGTCAAAAACTACGTGGAAGCGAACGGCGGCGTAAGCTGGACCCCAATCAAACCGGTTACGCTGAAAGTGGGTTACCGCCACGTGAGCGTTGACGGCAAAGATGGTCGTCCAAACCACACGCTGATCGACGGCGCATACGTGGGCGGCGGCGTGAGCTTCTAAGCCTGTATTGCGCCCGGCGGCGCTACGCTTGCACGGGCCTACAAAAACTGTGCAGTCTATTGATGCTGTTGCACATTGTAGGCCGGGTAAGCGCAGCGCCACCCGGCAAGAAAGGCGATGACACTATTCATGGAAAACCTGCCGGTTGGCAGGTTTTTTATTATCTCTTACTTACGCACCACCACCAGCTTCTGGTTCACAAACTCTTTGATCCCCAGATCCGACAGCTCGCGTCCGTAGCCGGAGCGCTTCACGCCACCAAACGGCAGTTCTGCCGCGGTATCGGTGAGCCAGTTGATATACACCATCCCGGTCTCAATCCGTGACGCCATTTTCTTCGCGCGCTCAATATCCTGGCTAAATACCGCCCCGCCCAGGCCGTAGTGAGAGTCGTTCGCCAGCGCGACCGCCTCGTCGTCGTTTTTCACCACGTAAATCTGCGCCACCGGGCCGAAGAACTCCTCGAAGTACGCCGGGTTGTCGCGGGAGATATTCGTCAGGATCGTCGGTTCAAAGAAGCTTCCGTCGCGCTGTACCGGTTTACCGCCATAGTGCAGCGTAGCACCGTTTTTCACCGCCTCGTTAACCTGTTTGGTCAGCGTTTCGAGCGCATCTTTAGACGACAGCGGCCCCAGCGTGGTGCTTTCGTCCAGCGGATCGCCAATCTTCACCTGCTTAAACGCCTCGGTGAATTTGCTCAGGAACTTATCAGCAATCTTCTCGTGCAGAATAAAGCGCTTCGCCGCGGTGCAGACCTGCCCGGCGTTGTTGAGCCGCGCATTCACGCCAATTTTCACGGCCTTCTCAAGGTCTGCATCGTCCAGCACCACGAATACGTCGTTACCGCCCAGCTCCAGCGTAGATTTCTTGATGTGCTTCGCCGCCTGCGCGGCCACCACGCTGCCCGCCTTTTCGGAGCCGGTTAATGCGGCGCCCTGCACGCGATCGTCAGCGATAATATTTGCTACCTGCTCGGACGAGATAAACAGGTTGGTCCACGCCCCTTCCGGCGCACCCGCCTCGCGCACCAGATGGGCAAAGGTCTCGGCGCAGTGCGGCACGATGCTGGCATGCTTGGCCAGAACGGGGTTACCCGCCGCCAGGTTTGGTGCCAGGACGCGCATCAGCTGGTAGTACGGGAAGTTCCACGGCTCAACGGCCATCAGGACGCCGATGGGGTGATGCTCCACCCACGCTTCCCCGAGTTCAGAGTCGTACTTCAGCGGGGCCAGGAACTGCTTCGCGTTGTCGGCGTAATAGCGGGCGATCTGCGCACACAGCTTTACCTCGCCGCGGCTCTGCTCAATGAGCTTCCCCATCTCCTGGCTGGCGATTTTCGCCAGATCCTCCACGCGCTCGTCGATCAGGTCGGCGAGCTTATGCAGCACCGGCAGACGCTGGCTGATGTCGCCTTTCGCCCAGTCCGAATGATAAAGCGCATCGGCCGCCTTGAGCGCCGCTTCGATATCCGCGTCGGTATGTGAGGGGTATTCTTTGATGAGCTGGTTAGTAGCAGGATTTACTGTCTGATAAGCCATGTCGAATCTCCTTGTTTTACCGCTTAGGGTATTAAGGGTAGTCAACATGACTGGCCGTGGACGTAAAGTTGGGTATATCCGGAAGGTTCTTAATGAAGCGCTGCCAGAGGGTTCGATGACGTGGTATAAAAAACATCCAGAAGGAGCGCCCATGACCGATACCCGACACGTCCGCCAGACTTTTCACCGCGCCTCAGGCCTTGAGCTGCGCAGCACCTGGCAGAGCACGCAGGCGTACAAACGCCATAGCCACCCTCAACTTTCCATCGGCGCGATTGTGGAGGGCCAGACCTGCTGCGTGTGTCATGACAGAGAGTACATCCTTAACCCCGGGGACCTCATCGTGATCCCGGCATGTGCGCCGCACAGCTGTAACCCCGTCGGCGGGCAACCGCGCAGCTACCATATGCTCTATATCGAAACCGAGCTGCCTCTGGCACTACAGGTGATTCGTAGCCCTGACCTGTTTGCCCACTACCTGGACGTTGTCGAGACAATGTCTCCGGCGTCTGTGGGCACGCTGCTTTCTGCCCTTCCCCGCTGTGCGGATAACGCAGACGCGCTTCGCTCAACCAGCCAGCAGGTTCAGGAGGCATTTCTTTCCGATCTCACCAGCCCGCCTTCCCTCGACGAGCTTGCCCAACGCTTCTCGCTGCGCAAGGAGACGCTGATTCGCACCTTCAAGCAGGACACCGGCCTGACGCCGGGCAGCTTCCTCAACATCTCCCGCGTGGAGTACGCCAAGGAGCGGCTGCGTGCCGGGGATGATATTGCCGACGTCGGCTACCAGAGCGGCTTTGCCGACCAGAGCCATTTTCATAAGACCTTCGTCAGCTATACCGCCGCCACGCCGCGCCAGTACGCCACGGGCCGATCAATATCAGACAATAAATAGGATCTGCAGCGCCGTACTCTGACCTCGGATTGTTAACCGAGGTCGCTATGGAACTGTTCTTCCCTTCCGCTTTTCTCGCCCTGGCGCTGGCGCATTTTGTTGCCCTGCTAAGTCCGGGCCCGGATTTCTTCCTGCTGGTGGGCTACGCCGCGCGCTATCGGCTGCGCGGCAGCGCCGGGCTGTGCCTCGGCATTGCCGCGGGTAACGCGCTCTATATTGTTCTGGTCATTATCAGCTGGAGCGCGCTGCGCCAGTTTACGTGGCTGTTTACGCTTATCGAGCTTTGCGGTGCCCTGTACCTGCTGTGGATCGGCTCGCATCTGGTGCGCAGCCGACCTCAGGCACTGGCGCTGAATGAAACCCACCAGCGCTTCCCTTCGCTGCGCAAGCAGATCCTGCTGGGGCTCGGTTCGGCGCTGTTAAACCCGAAGAACGCGCTGTTCTATCTGGCGCTGATGACAGCATTGCTGGGGCCGGACGTGACGCTGCTTCAACAGGCGACCTGTGGCGTCTGGATGATGATGGTGGTGCTGATGTGGGATCTGGCGCTGGTATCGCTGATGGGGTTACGAGCGGTGCAACAGAAGATCAGCCGTTCGCTGTGGTGGATTGAGCGCATGGCGGGGGTGGTGTTGATGGGGTTTGGGGGGTGGGTATTGTGGCGGGTGCTATGAAATAGAGCTTTGCCATATAAAAAGCAACACCTTCATTGCCTTACAAAATAAGTGACTTAGCTAGTAGTATTTACTCCCTGACGTGGCAAGCTAAAGCCACAGCAATCGTTAAGGGAATAACGTGAAAAATTACAAAGTCATCACGCCACTTTTTCCAACCTATGCGCAGGTTCAGGCAATGATGAAAGCCGTCTCCGGCTATTCAGTGCATTCTGTACGTAACATGATCAATGCGATTCAGGAACAAACCGGCACGCCGCAAAACCCGGTTGACTGGTCCGAACCTGATATGTGGATCAACGAACGCCTGAAAGGCGAAGACGCAGAGATCGCACTGAAAATCTGGAACCAGGATAATCACATCCTCAATCCCCGTCATAGTTACGGTAGCTATTTATTCCTTAACTCTTCAGTTTTCGAACTGATGGAAACGACGCCGAAAGATATCTGGGTACCCACCGAGCGCGGGCAACAATTTCTCAATCGTGATGACGCCACGCTCCGCGCGCTGGACGATAAAGAAGGGTTACTGCAACTTCTTGAACTGCTGGCGGGACGTGAAATGTCCCGTCGTGCTGACTTACTCCCTGAATGGCAGGCTTTTTTACACCAGCATTCAAAGTTCGCTTCTTCCAGTTCCATTAAAAGCACCCTCTACTCGCGCCTCTATAACCTGATCGATCGCGATATGATCGCCCGGGAAGGGATGAGCTACTACATCACCGATAAAGGCCGGGCATGGCTGGCGAATGCCTTACCGGCCCGCAAAGCCGATCCACGAAAAGAACTTCTGGACGCGGTTAAGCGCTACAACCAGCAGCAAAAAGAGCAGCTTCGCGAACAAATCAGCACCATGAATCCCTACAAGTTTGAGCATTTGATTGGTCAACTTCTGGAGGCAATGGGTTATGAACAGGTGGAAGTGACCAAAGCGTCGGGCGATAAAGGCGTCGACGTAGTCGGTAGAGTACAAGTGGGCATTACCACCATCACGGAAGTGGTGCAGGTTAAGCGTATGCAGAGCAATATTACCCGTCCTGTTATCGACCAGTTACGCGGTGCGTTGCCTTACCACAGCGCGATTCGGGGCACGCTCATCACCACGGGGCGTTTTGCCGGAAACTGTGAAAAAGCGGCTCTGCATCCCGGTGCGGCTCCTATTACCTTGATAGATGGTGACCGACTGCTAGAACTGCTAATTGAGAATAATGTCGGCATTCGTCGCAGCAATGCGGTCGAGCTGCTGGACGTGGATCTGCAGCTTTTTGATGAACTGGAAGAGGGATTAAAAGGCGAAATTTAACGTCTTAATCGCTACAATAGACGCCAAATTTTTCCTGATTGAGTTCATCATGGCCAAAGCACCAACAAAAAAATCCAAAGCAAAGAAAGGCTTTGAAGACACATTATGGGATACCGCGAACCAGCTTCGCGGTAGCGTTGAATCTTCAGAGTACAAGCACGTGGTACTAAGCCTCGTGTTCCTGAAATTTATCAGCGATAAGTTCGAGGCCCGTCGTCAAAAAATGAAGGACGAAGGCCAGGGAGACTTCCTGGAAATGGAAGTCTTTTATCAGCAGGACAATATCTTCTACCTGCCGGAAAAGGCGCGATGGTCGTTCATCAAACAGAATGCCAAGCAGGATAACCTCGCCGTTTTGATTGATGACGCCCTTTCTACTATTGAGAAGCGCAACCCGACGCTGAAAGGCGCGCTGCCGGATAACTACTTCAGCCGTCAGGATCTGGAAACTAAGAAGCTGGCATCGCTGATCGACACTATCGACAACATCGAAACGCTGGCGCATGAAACCGACGTTGAAGCGCTGTCGAAAGAAGACCTGGTCGGCCGCGTGTACGAATACTTCCTCGGCAAGTTTGCCGCCACCGAAGGCAAAGGCGGCGGCGAGTTCTATACGCCAAAATGCGTGGTGACGCTGCTGACCGAAATGCTCGAACCGTTCCAGGGCAAAATTTATGACCCATGCTGCGGCTCGGCGGGGATGTTTGTGCAGTCGGTGAAGTTTGTCGAAAGCCACCAGGGGAAAAGCCGCGATATCGCCCTGTACGGTCAGGAGCTGACGGCCACCACCTATAAGCTGGCGAAGATGAACCTTGCGATTCGCGGCCTGTCAGCCAATCTTGGCGAACGTCCTGCGGACACCTTTTTCAACGACCAGCACCCGGATTTAAAAGCCGACTACATTCTGGCCAACCCGCCGTTTAACCTCAAAGACTGGCGTAACGATGCCGAGCTGACCAACGATCCGCGCTTCGCAGGCTACCGCACGCCGCCAACCGGTAACGCCAACTACGGCTGGATTTTGCACATGCTCTCCAAGCTATCGGCCAACGGTACCGCCGGTTTTGTGCTGGCAAACGGCTCCATGAGCTCCAACACCAGCGGCGAAGGCGAGATCCGCGCGCAGATGATCGAAAACGATCTGATCGACTGCATGATAGCCCTGCCCGGCCAGCTGTTCTACACCACCCAGATCCCGGTCTGCCTGTGGTTTATGACCAAATCGAAGTCTGCCGACCCCGCCAAAGGCTACCGCAACCGTCAGGGTGAAACGCTGTTTATTGATGCGCGTAACCTCGGCACCATGATGAACCGCACCACCAAAGAACTGACGGCGGATGATATCGCCACCATCGCAGATACTTACCATGCGTGGCGCAGCACGCCGGAAGAGCTGGCTGAACGCGTTAAGCGCGGCGACAGCAGGCTGGCGCAGTACGAAGACCAGGCCGGGTTCTGCAAGATTGCCACCATTGAAGAGATCAAGGCTAATGACTATGTGCTTACGCCGGGCCGCTACGTCGGTGCCGCGGAGCAGGAAGATGACGGCGTGGCGTTTGAAACCAAAATGCGTGAATTGTCGCAGACGCTGTTTGCGCAGATGAAGCAGGCGGAAGAACTGGATAAGGCGATTCGTCAGAACCTAGAGGCGCTGGGTTATGGGGAATAATATCAAACTGTCTGAAATATGCACTGATATATCTTACGGTTATACAGCCAGTGCAACCTCGAAAGAAATCGGCCCTAAATTTCTCCGGATTACCGATATACAAGGCGGTACAGTTAGCTGGGATCATGTACCATTTTGCGAAATAAGCAAAAATGATGCTCATAAATACCTACTCGAAAAAGGTGATATTGTTATAGCAAGAACGGGTAACAGTACTGGGGAGAATTATATTTTCGACTCTGATGTTAAAGCCGTCTTTGCATCATATCTTATTCGTTTTCGAGTCGATAGCACTAAGGCAAACCCCTCATTTGTATGGTTACAAATGAGGACACCAGAATGGTGGAGTTTTGTCGAGTCAGTGAAATCTGGCTCAGCTCAGGCAGGAGCTAATGCTAAAGTTTTAGGTCTTTTTGAACTAGAGTTACCTGAACGAGAAATACAGGACTCTATTGTTGAAATAGCGTTTAATTTGCTTAACAAGCAAAATACTAATTTATTAATCAATCAAACCCTAGAACAAATGTCCCAAACCCTGTTCAAATCCTGGTTTGTGGATTTCGATCCGGTGATTGATAATGCGCTGGATGCGGGAAACTCAATCCCGGAGGCGCTGCAATCTCGCGCCGAACTCCGTCAAAAAATACGTAACAGTGCAGATTTCAAAACACTTCCAGCGAATATTCGTGCACTGTTCCCGGCGGAATTTGTAGAATCAGAATCGGGCTGGATACCGAAAGGTTGGGAAAGTGAAAGTTTTGATTCATTCTGTGATTTTATTCAGAGTGGAGGAACACCTTCAAGAAAGGAAACATCATTCTGGAATGACGGTACAATAAAATGGCTTTCATCAGGCGAAGTTAAAGGTAAAATAGTCTTAGACACAAAAGAAAAAATTACACAAACTGGGTTACTGCATAGCTCAGCGAAATTATGGAAAAGGTATACAACCGTCGTTGCAATGTACGGTGCAACTGCGGGAGAAGTGTGTATTATTGGCGATAAAATGACAGCTAATCAAGCATGCTGCGGATTGTATTCAGAAAAATACCCATTCTATGTCTATAATTTTGTCAGCAATAAAACTGATGAATTGGCTTCAAAAGCTACAGGTTCAGCGCAACAGAATCTTAATAAATTAATTATATCCTCAACAAAATTTATACGTCCTTCAAATGCGATAATTACTATATTTGAAGATAATGTAGCTCCATTGTTTATGAAATGGTTTTCTAATTCGTCTGAAAATAATACCTTAACAAACCTCCGCGACACCCTGCTCCCCAAACTCATCTCCGGCGAGCTGTCCCTGGAGGATCTGCCAGATTTAGTAGATCAAACCGAACCCGCATAACGCATTTTGCCCCTGAAAAATCAGGGGTTTTCTGGTAAGGTTTTCTCTTATTACAGGAACCCTTACCAGAAAACCAGCCAGGGCCGGAGCGGGATATGCATCTCTCATTCAGTGAAGCGAAGTTAGAACAGGCAATAATTGAACTGTTACAGGAGCAGGGTTACCAGCACCTGACAGGCGATAATGTGCCGCGTTCCAGCCTCGATCAGGTGATTATTGAAGACGATCTTCGCCACTATCTCGCATCCCGCTATCAGGCCGACGGTATAACGGAAGACGAAATCCAGCGGCTAATCAAACAGTTCACTATCCTGCCCGCTTCCGATCTTTACGAAAGTAATAAGACCTTTTGCACCTGGCTGGCAAATGGCTTCCTGTTTAAACGCGACGACCGTCAGCAGAAAGATCTCTATATCGAACTGCTCGATACCCGGCACCTGCCCGCCGCGCTGCGTGAGTTATTCGATAGTGAAGACGTACCGATGCAACAGGCCGCTGAAACGCCAGCTAGCTATCTTATCCAGCCGCTGAACCGCATAAAGATCGTTAATCAGCTGACCATCACCGGTAAAGAAAACCAGCCACGTATTCCGGATGGCATCCTGTATATCAACGGGCTGCCGTTGGTGGTGTTTGAATTTAAAAGCGCGGTTCGCGAGCAGGAAGCCAATATTGGTGATGCGTATAAACAGCTCTGCACCCGCTATCGTCGCGATATTCCGCAGCTGTTTGTCTATAACGCGCTGTGCATCATCAGCGATGGCGTGAATAACCGCATGGGCAACCTGTTCGCGCCGTATGAGTATTTCTACTCCTGGCGTAAAGTCACCGGTAATGAAAATCGCGAGCAGGACGGCATCCCTTCCCTGCACTCAATGATTCAGGGGCTTTTTCACCCGGTACGCCTGCTGGATGTGATTAAAAACTTTATCTGCTTCCCGGATAAAGCCAAACACGAAGTGAAAATCTGCTGCCGCTATCCGCAGTACTATGCCGCGCGCAGGCTCTACTACAGCATCGAGCGAGCGCGTAAACCTTACGGCAACGGTAAAGGCGGCACCTACTTTGGCGCCACGGGCTGCGGTAAGAGTTACACCATGCAGTTCTTAACCCGCCTGCTGATGAAAAGCGTCGAGTTTGCCAGCCCGACCATCGTTCTGATCACTGACCGTACCGATCTGGACGATCAGCTCTCCACGCAGATGTGTAATGCCAAAAATTATATCGGTGACGATACCGTGGAACCCGTCACCAGCCGCGACGATCTGCGGGAAAAGCTGGCCGGTCGTAACAGCGGCGGCGTCTTCCTGACCACCATCCATAAATTTACTGAAGACACCGAATTGCTCTCCAAGCGAAGCAATGTCATCTGTATCTCTGACGAAGCGCACCGCAGCCAGGTCAATCTGGATCAGAAAGTGATCGTCGATAAAGAGAGCGGCAAGGTACGCAAGACCTGGGGCTTCGCCAAATATCTGCACGACTCGCTGCCAGCGGCCACCTATGTCGGTTTCACCGGAACGCCTGTAGACGCCACGCTGGATGTCTTCGGCGCGGTAGTGGACAGCTACACCATGACAGAATCCGTTCAGGATGAAATCACGGTACGTATAGTCTATGAAGGTCGTGCTGCAAAAGTGATCCTGGATGCCAGCAAGCTGGAAGAGGTTGAGAAGTACTACGAAGATTGCGCTAACGCGGGCACCAATGAGTGGCAAATCGACGAAAGTAAAAAAGCCAGCGCCACCATGAACGCGATCCTCGGAGATGAGGATCGCCTGAAGTCGCTGGCGGAAGATTTTGCTAAACACTATGAAAAACGCGTCGCTGAAGGCTCAACGGTAAAAGGTAAGGCAATGTTTGTCTGCGCCAGCCGGGAAATTGCCTGGGATTTATACCGTCAGTTGAAAGGTTCTCGTCCGGCGTGGTTTGAGGTTAAACAGGCTCCCGAAGGGGTCGAACTTACCGAACAGGAGCAGAAAGAGCTGCCACCGTCCGAAATGGTCAAGATGGTGATGACGCGAGGTAAAGACGATGACGCCAAACTGTACGACCTGTTGGGCAGTAAAGAGTATCGTAAAGAGCTGGATAAACAGTTCAAAAATGCAAAGTCGAATTTCAAAATCGCTATTGTGGTCGATATGTGGCTCACCGGTTTCGACGTCCCGGAACTGGACACAATCTATATCGATAAGCCGCTGCAAAAACATAACCTGATCCAGACCATATCCCGCGTTAACCGCAAGCTGGAAGGAAAAAGCAAAGGTCTGGTGGTGGACTATATCGGCATCAAGCGCCAGATGAATCAGGCACTGGCGATGTATTCGCGCATAGACGCCACCAACTTTGAGGACATCCAGCAGTCGGTCATTGAGGTAAAGAATCATCTCGACCTTCTGTCGCAGGTGTTCCACGATTTCGACAGCCGCGCTTACTTCACAGGAGAGCCTCAGGCTCAGCTTGCGTGTCTGAATCAGGCGGCAGAATTTGTCATGCGGACCCAGAAAATTGAACGTCGCTTTATGGGGCTGGTGAAGCGCCTGAAGGCGGCCTACGATGTCTGCTGCGGTAGCGAGGCGTTATCGCAGACAGAGCGAGATCGTATCCATTTCTATCTTGCAGTACGCTCCATCGTCTTTAAGCTGACCAAGGGTGATGCACCTGACGTTACCCAGATGAACGCCCGCGTGCGAGAGATGATTTCTGACGCATTAAAGGCAGATGGCGTGGAAGAGCTGTTTTTCCTGGGCGATAAGAAAGCAGAATCGATCGATATTTTCGACGAGGATTATCTTGCACGTATTAATAAGATCAAGCTGCCCGCAACAAAGATTCAGCTTCTGCAGAAACTGCTGGAGAAAGCCATCAGCGATTTTAAAAAAATTAACCAGCTTCAGGGGATCAACTTCACCCGTCGGTTCCAGTCCATTATGGATAAATATAACGAGCGCCGTGAAGACGACGTGCTGAACGGTGAAGAGTTTGATCACTTCAGTCAGGAAATGACCGACATTATCTATGATATTAAAACCGAAATGGGTACTTATGCAGATTTGGGAATTGATATCGAAGAGAAAGCGTTTTATGACATCCTGGCACATATGCGAGACAAGTATCAGTTTACTTATGAAGACGACAGGATGCTGGCGCTGGCAAAAGAGATGAAAGCAGTGGTTGATAACACGTCGAAGTACCCAGACTGGAGTAAACGCGATGACATCAAAGCCAAACTTAAAGTTGAGTTAATTCTTTTACTGCATAAACAT
The DNA here is from genome assembly GCF_043974075.1 of Enterobacter sp. ECC-019. Lineage (NCBI taxonomy): Bacteria > Pseudomonadati > Pseudomonadota > Gammaproteobacteria > Enterobacterales > Enterobacteriaceae > Enterobacter > Enterobacter sp. ECC-019. The sequence continues at coordinate 1,249,604 of NZ_CP143759.1, read as the reverse complement.
AAGTTCCCTCCTGTAGCAAACGACGAGGTCTATCTGGGCGTACTGATGCAGGCAGAGAATTTTAAAGAAAATATGGGATCGATAAAAATGTAATATGTCAAATGATTTTGGCAAAGTCTGTTCTTCCAGTGCAACAAGAATTATAAGGAGCATATTATGGCCGAAGGATTAAAAATGTTTTACGCGCGTGATGAGCGCAATATACACTCCCGCATTCCTGTAAAAGATATTAAAGAGAGTGATAGAGAGGGACTGATATGTGAGTTCTGCTCCGCTAAAATCAGTTGGGTTAAGCCGCACAAGCGTAACGGCAAAAATATTTCAGCATTTTTACGTTTACAGAAGAATGAGGAACATAGTTTCAATTGTAAAAACAGCGTCAAATCAGCAATCACTTCTCTTGTCGCTCATTCACAAAATGTTGAAGACGGAAAACTTCTCCTCGAAGCGCAGGATTCAGCGTTTATATTCCGAATGAACGTCCTTATTGAAGCCAGTGCCGATCTAAGAAAAGCCAGTTTTACACCAGAGGAAGAAGCCGATCCGGAAGAGAAAGCACGCAAGCGAATTAGATATAAGAAAACAGAAAAGCGTCTCGCTGATTACTTTAACACGGCTGCAGGCATTGCTAAAATCAGAGCAAAAATAGAGGAAAGCAGCGATAAGAAAACACTATCTGACTTGGTTAAGATAGATTATAACGGCAAAAAAATCAGCTGGAATGACTTTTTCTATGATGAAGACCGTTATCCCATTCTTTTTAAAAAGGCCGCAAAAATCACTCATCCTGTCGCAATTCTTATAACGGTTAAAAAAGCGCGAGAACACATTAATAATGAAAGGAATAATTTCTTCGCCCTCAAAGGAGAGGTATGCACACTGGAGCATGAGGATAAAAGCAAAGAGTTTTTCGCACCTGGTTTAACTTGTAACGATGCTACCTTTTTTGAAAACCTCGAACCAAAAGACGAGATTATTGTTGTCGGTAAAGTACGCCCAACGACAAACCTCTGGGGTGAAGGGAAAATTTATAAGAATTTAAACTTTATTATATTTAACAAAAAACAAATTACACGGTTAAAAGATTGAAATACAGTAGATATTGCACTCTGGCAACGGGAAATAATGAATCTCCCGTTGCCAGTTAATCAGGCCCCTAACCGATAATCCCAGTCATCCGAGTGAATAACGTTACCGTCACGGTAATGCCAGGTAATCTTTTCATAACGAAGCAAAACGAGCTCAAGATGACCCTGTTTTTCATGGCAAGTCTCTTTCACGTCATGCATTAATGAAAACACCGTGACGACCTTCACCGCTTCCAGTGTTATCGTGAAATAGATTTCTTCCTGACCGGCATCATTGATTCTATACAGGTCGATAGTCGCTTTCCTGAACGTACCGCCCGTGCTGAGTGCTTTATAGAGAAAAACACTGGAGGCATCTATTTCTTTCTCAATAAGAAAGGGACGATGCTGGCGTTTGCTCAATGCTCTGCCATTATGCAGGTCAGAATTATAGCTTACGTTATGATAGAGCCCTAAAACCTCAATCTGGTTTTCACGGTCTTTGACACTCACACTGCCTTTTATGACATTACCCGCATCGTCAGTTAATGACATATATCCTGGAATAGCCATTTAAATATCCTTATCGAATGGAACAGAGTGCTCAACGGTTTCGATCATAACGGCAAGACATCTTTTACCCTCTGTGCTTTTAATCTTAAACATCTCCCTGATTGAATCGACATAAAGCTTATTGCTCTCTGCTTCCGTCTCCGGAAAATTAGCGAAAGCGCAGATTTGTTCAACAGTGAGTAACGGTTTATCGTCTTTTAGGATTGCCAAAACGCCTGCTGGATTATGTGGGATAGCTTTAGAAAGCGCCGCCTTTAGATCTTCAGCCGTACTGGCATCCACACCAGGTTCAAGTGTACTCGCTACGGCTAACCATGCACGTGAACCTCTACTTATCTCAGGGATAACAAGATTCCACCATTCCGACTCACCGCTATCATTTGAATCCAGTTCCGTTACCACAGACCTGGCACCTTTGTCATTTATCATCTGCAAAATCTGTTCAGGTCGATGGCCTTTGGCAAATAAATACATGGGGGAAAACAAGAAGAAAAATACAATGAGATATTTCATCACCTCACCACCAGTATTGTATCACCCGAATCATAAATCATATGTCGTTTATCCTGACCGTTCATAATGATACAGCCTGCAGATGCTGACCCCGGTGGTTGACCTTTCTTATCGCCATGGATTTGAAAATGATCTCGACCAAAGGTATTGGTCCCCGCTATCGGCTCAAGAATAATGGCCTCTGCACTTTTATGATTATTCCATCCGGCAATAAAATAAACACCTCTGGGAATGGGGCCTCTGTTTCGTTGACTTTCACACTCTGGCTTATCTTTCGATTCACCCGCACCGCTGTAGCAGTTAGCGACAAACACACCATTATGGTTCAATACCCCCGTCGAAACTTTATACTCCCATGTCATCGATACCGTCTCCTTTCATAAATAGTCCTTTATCTTATGGCTAACAGGAGCGTTAAAATGACTACGACGGTCACAAAACATTACGTCCGAAAATAAATAAGCACAAAAAATATAGAAAAATTAATAATAGATAATTTTGATTTATATAATTTTTATATAAAAGCCGTGTGTCAGGCAGAGAATGCGTCTCTCCCCTTACACCAGTTTTGCACTTTTGGTTCACTTGCCTCTATCCTTAACCCATGGAAAAACATACCGAACTCAAACGCGCCAAGCTTCTCGCGCTGTCGCTGCTGCTGATTGCTGCCGCAGCGTTTATCACCACCCTGTTCCTGCCGCAGACCTTCTGGGTGCGCGGCGTGAAGGCCATTGCCGAGGCGGCGATGGTCGGCGCGCTGGCAGACTGGTTTGCCGTGGTTGCGCTGTTTCGCCGGGTGCCCATTCCGTTTATCTCACGCCATACGGCGATTATCCCGCGCAATAAAGACCGAATCGGCGACAATCTCGGCCAGTTTGTGCAGGAGAAGTTTCTTGATACCCAGTCGCTGGTGGCGTTGATTCGCCGCTATGAGCCCGCACAGATGATTGGCGCCTGGTTCAGCAAGCCGGATAATGCCCAGCGCGTCGGGCTGCATTTGATGCAGGTGATGAGCGGTTTTCTCGAACTCACCGACGATGGGCGCATTCAGCGCCTGCTTAAACGGGCGGTGCATAAGGCCATCGACAAGGTCGATTTCACCGAAACCAGCGCCGTGATGCTGGAGAGCATGACCAAAAATAACCGCCACCAGGTGCTGCTGGACGCCATCATCAACCGTCTGATTACCCTGATTCAGCGGGAGAGCACGCGGGACTTTATTGCCGTTCAGATTGTCCACTGGCTGAAGACCGAACACCCGCGCAAGGCGATGGTGCTGCCCACCGAGTGGCTGGGCGATCAAAGCGCGGAGATGGTGTCGAACGCGGTGAATACGCTGCTGGACGATATCAGCCACGACCGCACGCATCAGATCCGCCAGGCGTTCGACCGCGCCACGCTGAAGCTTATCGACAACCTGAAAAACGATCCGGAAATGGCGGCAAAAGCCGACAACATCAAGCACTACCTGAAAAACGATGAGGCGTTTAACCGCTATCTGGGAGAGATGTGGGCTGACCTGCGCCAGTGGCTGAAAGCGGATATGCAAAGTGAAGATTCGCGCGTGAAGCAGCGCATCGCCAACGCCGGGCTGTGGTTTGGCGAAACGCTGTCTAATGACGCCAGCCTGCGGGCGTCGCTGAACGAGCATCTGGAGCAGGCCGCACACCGCCTCGCACCGGATTTCGCGGCGTTTCTGACCCGCCACATCAGCGACACGGTCAAAAGCTGGGACGCCAAAGACATGTCCCGCCAGATTGAGCTGAACATCGGTAAAGATCTACAGTTCATCCGCGTCAACGGCACGCTGGTCGGCGGGACGATTGGCCTGCTCCTGTTTTTACTCTCGCAAATTCCGACGCTTATCCATTAAGCGTCTTGAGGATCAGCGCCTTCATGCTGGAAATGGCTGTATCGGCGGTATCGTCCCCCTGATGCAACGCAATCCCCAGTTCCCCTGCGTAGGGCAGCAGGCGGTTGTCGATCTGTAAGGTCTCTGGCAGGCCAATACGCGTGCGAAGCGTAATACCCAATCCTGCGCTGACGCCCGCCCACAGCCCGCTCAGGCTATGGCTGGTAAAAGCGATACGCCAGGGTATACCTGCGGCATCCAGCGCCGCGATGGCCCTGCTGCGCAGGAGGCAGGGCGCGTCAAACATCACCAGAGGCAGCGGCTCCCCTCGTTGCAAAAGTGCTTCTATGTCCTCACGGTACCGGCAAATCCATGCCAGCGGTTCGCTGCGCACATAGTCGCCTTCTCGTCCTTCCTGCCAGACCAGCACCAGATCGAGTTCGTTTGCCGCCACGCCCCGCAGCAGCGGAGGGTTGCGATCGACGCGTGCGATCATGCGAAGCTCAGGGTGTTGTCTGTGAAAATCGCCGAGAACCTGCGGCATCACAGACTCCCCGAAGTCCTCCTGCATACCCAGACGCACTTCTCCCTGCAGCATCTCCCCTCTGATTGCACGGAGCGCCTCGTCGTTCAGCGCCAGCATGCGTCGGGCGTAGCTCAGCAGAATTTCACCCTCCGGGGTCAATGCCAGCGTTCGCCCCTGCTTCACGGTGAGCGCCACGCCGCACTGCTGCTCCAGCTTTTTTAGCTGGGCGCTGACCGCAGAGGTGGACCGACACAGCCTGTCCGCCGCCACGGCAAAGCTGGAGGATTGAATACCCTCCACAAAGCTACGCAGCGCGTCCAGGTCTAATGCTGAAAATCGTTTATCCATATCATCCTCATTTTCGGGACGTTGAGTCCGAAACATTGTGATTTTATTTATGGTGGCAGCCTGCGAGAGTCATTGCCAGACAACAGGAGGAAAAAATGAGCACACCACTGAATCGCGACACGCTTGCGCAGGTTTCCCCTAAACTGGCGGAACTCAGCCAGCAGGTGCTTTTTGGCGATATCTGGCAGCGTCCGCAGCTGGCCCCGCGGGATCGCAGCCTGATCACGCTTGCCGCACTGGCCGCCCTGGGGCGCACCGCGCAGCTTCCCTGGCATATCGACTTTGCCCGACAAAACGGCGTGACGGACGATGAGATTGCCGAAGCGTTTACCCATCTGGCGTTTTACGCAGGCTGGCCGGCAGCCGTCAGCGCCCTGACCTGCCTGGCAGAGGAGAAACGATAATGCCGTTTGTTCGCATTATGACGGGTGACCGCTATAGCGAGATGCAGAAAAAACAGATCTCGGACATTCTGCACCAGGCGCTGACGGAAACCTTCGCCGTTCCCGCGCAGGACCGGTTTCATTTTTTTGAATGCTTCGCTGCAGGGGATCGATACATTGATCGGTACTATCTCAGCCCGGGCAGAACGGAGGGGGCGATATTGTTCAATATCGTGGCCGGTAAGCCGAGGCGCGAAGAACAGAAAGCGGCGCTCTACCGCCAGCTGGCTATGGAACTGAATCAGAATATGGGTATCGACGGCGCGGATGTGATGGTCGTTATCCAGTTTACTGCCGCTGAGGACTGGAGCTTCAGCGGCGGCATACGCTATCAGCCCTGAATGACGTAGCGCGTCGCCTCAAAGCGGTTGAGGATCAGGTGCACCAGGAAGACCATCGTCAGCGTTGCGACCAGCGAAAAGGTGACGGAAGTGATGCGATAGAGATCGCTGAACACCAGGTCAGTGTCCGGATGCATGTTCTGCCCGAACATAATGCCGATGGTCGTGATGCTGGAGAACCCCACGCCTGCACCGACTTTTTCCATCACGTGCAGGCGCGCGCCAAACGCCAGCCCGAGTCCGATCAGCGGCATCATCAACAGCATATGGCTGCTGTGATCGTAGAGGATCAGCTGCACCACCAGAATATAGAGGCAGCCCAGCACTACCCCGACCACGCGCCAGATAGAGCTCATCACCGAACCGCGGTAGTGCATCGGAAACAAAATCAAAATCCCCGCCATCAGCGCCGAAAGCGAATCGCTTAAGTCGCTAATCTGGAACACCACGAATATCAGCGTCGCGACGGTGCCGGAGAGCAGCGATTCATGGCGCACGCGCGCATCGTCTTTCTCAATCAGCGGCGGCGGCTTGCGGGGCTCCACGTCCGGCAGGAGGTAGTTCATCAGCGCGCTCAGACACACCGCCATCACGCTCGCTTCGATGTTGGAAAACAGCAGCGTGTGCCAGTTGGTAGTGGGGTAGCTCATAAAGTTGAGCATCACGCTCTGGCACACCACGCCCATTGAGCCAAACAGGAACAGCGGCCCCTTGCTCATAAAGCGAAAACGCATCACGTACAGGGCAAACACCACCAGCGTCATGATGACCGGCCATTGCGACAGATAGCCGATGATGAAGATCATTTCGACGCAGTTTAGCGCGGCGCTGAAGATAAACTGCTTCGCCACGTGGCGGTTAAAGACCGGCACCAGCGACAGGAGCATGATCGGGTAGACCACGAAAAACACGCCGTAGCTGGTGTTGTAAAAGCTGGAGATGCTCAGCGCAATCATCCCGGCAAAGACGATGCGCAGGGTCTGGCGAAAGTCGTTCGCCGTGTAGACGATGTTGCCGTGCGGGGTAAAGACCCGCGCCAGGGTGCTAATAGACATAGTGAAGCAGGCTCACCAGGTGGATCTGCATCCCGGAGAAGAAGCGCGCAAACGGCCCCTCGCTGTTATAGAGCTGTACGGTCGCGCGTGCGCCGGTCGGCAGATGCTTCGGCAGCGCCTCGTCCAGCGCGACGTGAATACGCATGCGTTGGGCATCGCGCACCCAGCGGTTGGAGGTTTCCGGTTCGGACAGCTGACCGTTCACGGCCTCCTGACCTGCCAGTATCCCCGCGTCGCTGCTGGTCACGTGGGCGCGGAAAACGTGCCCCGGGAAGGCGTCGAACACCACGGCGGCGTCGGTGCCCTGATGGGTATGCCGCAGGCTTTTTTCACGAAAATCGGCCACGATATCGGTCTGGTTGTTCACCAGCGCCAGCGCGGCTGAGCCCGAGGAGGCGTAAAAGCCCGGGCTTAACTGCAGGTTACTGACCGTGCCGTCCGCCTGAGCGTAGACCTTCGTCCAGCCGAGATTCAGCTCCGCGTCGTCCAGCGCGTTGCGGTATTTTTGCAGCGTCACGTTGCGGTGCTCGTCCCGCTCGCCGCGCTGAATGCGCAGGTTATGGATGTTGGCCTGAATGGAACTGACGGACTGCTCGCTGCTCTGCCAGGTGGTACGGACCTTATCCAGATCCGCCTGCGAGACGTTCTGCAGCGTGCTTAGCTTTTGGTAGCGGTCGAAGGTCACTTTGTCGTTACGCGCGGTCAGCACGGCGGTTTTCAGGCTGGCCTGCGCGGCGGCGATCTGCGCGTCCAGCTGTTCGTTGGACAGGCGGGCCTGCTCAAGCGCGATTTGCGCCGCTTCCACTTTATTGCGAAACGGCGTGTCGTCGAGCTCAAACAGCAGATCGCCTTTCTTCACCTGGCTGTTGTTGTGGACATGTACCGCCGCCACATAGCCGGAGACGCGCGGAGAAACCGGCGTCACCACGCGCATCACGGTGGAGTCCGGCGTCAGCGGGATCCAGATATCCGCGACGATAAAGTAGATAAACATCAGCAGGAAAGAGGCAATACTCACCCTTACCCAGCGGGCAAACTTTTGTTCAGGAGTCATTATTTTTCGGTCTTGTTATCTTCTTCGCGGATTGTCCGCAAATTGCAGGCGATTTGATTCAACGTGGCGCTGAAAATGTCGATATGTTCCGGCGCGATGTTTTGCGATACGCGCGCCTGATAGGTCTCAATCACCTGAGTGAGCCGTTTTAATACGGCTTTTCCCTCGGGTGTCAGCGTCAGAAGCCGGATGCGCTTGTCATAAGGCGATACGGCGCGCAGCAGGTAACCCTGCTTTTCCAGCTGTGTCAGGGTGCGCATCAGCGGCGGCAGTTCAATGCCCTGCACCTCCGCCAGCTCACTCATGGAGACGTTATCCCCGAGCTGATGTAGCTGCATCATCACCGTCCAACTCGACTGGGTTAACCCGGTATCGAGAATGGCGTCGTCGATGACGGCACGCCACTGGCGCACGATCATCGCCATCCGCATACCCATCGGCCTGCGGCTGAACAGTTCTTCTTCACTCATGGGGAAAACCTCTCGTCACACGCGGTCAAGATAATAGTTATCAGGATAAGTATCAAGAAACGAGAGGTAAAAGCGCAGGAATTGCGAAAGGCGTTACGGGAGGCGATTTACACGTAGGCCCGGTAAGCGCAGCGCCACCGGGCGGGTTTTAGCTCAGAATCGACCTCGGCTCCATAAATGCCCGAATCCCCCACTCGCCCATCTCGCGCCCCACGCCGGAGTGCTTAAACCCGCCGAACGGCGCTTTCGGTTCATGGGCAAGCGTGTTCACCAGCACGCGACCGGAAACAATCTGCTGCGCCACGCGTCGCGCACGGTCCGCATCGCCGCCCAGCACCATCGCGCTCAGTCCGTATTCTGTGTCATTGGCAATGGCGACAGCCTCCGCCTCGTCACGATAGGGGATCACGCACAGCACCGGGCCAAAAATCTCGTCACGGGCAACCGTCATCTGGTTGTTCACGTCGGCAAACAGCGTCGGGCGCACAAACCAGCCATCTCGCGTCCCGTCCGGTCTCCCTTCACCACCCGCCAGCAGACGCGCCCCCTCTTCGATGCCTTTACGGATATAGCCCTGCACCCGCTGCCACTGTTTTTCGCTGACCATCGGGCCGACGTCCGTCACGCTATCGCGCGGGTCGCCGGATTTCACCGCCGCCACGGCCTGCGCCAGCGCGGTTTCGATCTCCGCCTTGCGCGAATGAGGTATCAGAATGCGCGTTCCGGCCACGCACGCCTGCCCGCTGTTCATAAACCCGGCCTGAATCACCAGCGGGATCGCCTGCGCCAGCTCCACATCATCCAGCAGGATCGTCGGCGATTTACCGCCTAACTCCAGCGTTACGCGCTTAAAGCTCTCCGCCGCGTTGCGCAGGATCGCCTTGCCGGTATTCGTGGAGCCGGTAAACGAGATTTTTGCCACGTCCGGATGGCGGCTAATGGTTTCACCTACCGTCTCGCCGCGCCCGGTGACGATGTTAAACACGCCCGGCGGCAGCGCGGCATCGCGCAGCGCTTCGGTGACAATCCGGGTTTGCAGGGCGCTCATTTCGCTCGGCTTGATGACTGCCGTACAGCCCGCCGCCAGCGCGGCCGCCAGCTTGCCGCAGATAAACCCCGCGTCGCTGTTCCACGGCGTGATAAGCCCGGCCACCCCAAGCGGCGTCATCTGCACTGTGGCTGCGCCTGCGGGGGTGATGAATGCAAACGCCTCCAGCGCCTCAATGGCCTGAGCAATCACCTCCGCCGGATAGCTGGCCATCCACGCCGAGCGCGAGGCGGGCGCGCCGTACTCTTCAATGACCGCTTCCAGCAGATCGTCGTGGCGAGCGGCCACGGCGGCGTGCATACGTTTTAGCGCCGCGATGCGTTCCTGCTTTGTTGTCTGTGACCACGCCGGAAACGCCGCTTTTGCCGCCGCAATGGCGCGCTCTGCGTCAACCTCATCCGCCAGACGAACCTGGCCGATGACCTGCGCCGTCGCCGGGTTGTACAAATCAAACCACTCAGTGCCGTTCGGGGTAACAAATTCGCCGTTAATACAGATCTGTTCGATGGTGTGCATATAAACCTCCTCAGGCTGTGTGAGCACAGTCTGGCACGGCTTCTCCGTTGCGATAATCCACGCTATGCTGCAAGGGTTGTTTCGATTTTCAGGATAATCTATGCATCGTTCAGGTCTGACAGAGCTTGAAGTAGTGATGGCGGTCGTGCGGCGCGGCAGCTTTCGCGCCGCGGCGCAGGAGCTGGGTATGTCCGCCACGGCGGTAAGCAACGCCATCGCCGGGCTGGAGAGCCGCCTTGATTCCCGCCTCTTTAACCGCACCACCCGCAGCGTGGCGCTCACCGACGCCGGACAGCGCTACGTGGCGCGTATCGGCCCGGCCCTGCAGGAGATCCGCCTCGCCAGCGAGGAGATCCACAGCGACACCGGGGAACCCGCCGGCACGCTGCGTCTGAACGTGCCGAACCATATCGGCACCCTGTTTCTGGACCAGCTGCTGATCGACTTTATGATCCGCTACCCGAAGATGCGCGTAGAAACCGTCAGCGAAGCGCGAATGATCGACATCGTCGCGGAAGGCTATGACGCGGGGATCCGCCTTGAGGAGTCCGTACCGCAGGACATGATTGCCGTGCCGCTGACCGGGGAGATCCGCCAGCTGGTCACCGCCACGCCGGACTATTTTGCACGTCACGGCATTCCGCAGACGCCGGACGATCTGCTTTCACATCAGGGGATCGGCATGCGTATGGCCCACGGCGGGATCTACCGCTGGGAGCTGGCGCGCCGGGGTGAAACGTACGCCCTTGCCGTGCCGCCGCGCTTTGCGACGTCCGATCTTTTTGCCTCGATCCGCGCCGTGAAAGCGGGATTAGGGGTGGGATTTTTGCCGGAACTGTATATCCGGGAAGAGCTTAAGCGTGGGGAACTGGTGAGCGTGTTAAACGACTGGGCGCAGCCCTTTGCCGGGTTGCGCCTGTATTACCCCGGCCATCGCCACGTCCCGCCAGGGTTGCGGGCGCTGGTGGCGATGATCCGCGAGCGCGGGATTATTCCAGGTTAGCCTTATTCAGTCCGTAAGCCGCGTCCAGCGAGCCCGGCGCCATGCGGGAGGTGATCCCCAGACGGTTCCAGGCGTTGATTGCCACGATGGCGAAGTTCAGCTCTGAAATCTCGACGTCCGAGAAGTGCTCCGCCACGCTGCGGTACAGCGCGTCGCTCACGCCGTGAACGCCAATCTGGGTCAGCGCTTCGGTGAAGGCCAGCGCGGCTTTCTCACGGGCGCTGAACAGCGGGGACTCGCGCCAGGCCGCCAGATGGTACAGGCGCAGCTCGCGCTCGCCGGCGATTTTGGCCTCTTTCGAGTGCATATCCAGGCAGAAGGTACAGCCGTTCAGCTGCGACACGCGAATGTCGATCAGGTGCTTCAGCGCCGGGTCGATGGAGGTTTTTGCCACTTCCATGCTCAGGGCGGACAGGGCGTTGGCGAGGGCTGGAGTAACTTTATGGTGGTTGACGCGAGTGCTCATGGTCTTTCCTCTTCTTGTGCGGCATGTGTCATGCGATGAGGCAAATCTACGCCGTTCATGACATAGTAAAAAGATACAAAAAGCGTGAAATGAGGTAGGACATGAAGCCGGGCTATCACGAAATTTATTCCCGCTATCGCGACAACATCACGCGCGGCGTGCTGAAGCCGGGCGATAAGGTGCCCGCCATCCGCGTGCTGGCGGAAGAACTGAAGGTGGCGCGTAAAACCGTCGAAACGGCGTACGCCATTCTGACGGGTGAAGGGTATCTGGTGAGCCAGGGCGCGCGCGGCACGCGGGTGAACCCGGATTTACTGTTGCCGGATAACAATGCCCCTGCGGAACAGCCCACCGGCACGCTTCCGGCATCGCTCATCAGCCAGCGCGAGCGGGCGGGGTTTCTCCGCCCCGGCATCCCTGCCCTCGACAGCTTTCCGTATAAAAAATGGCTGCTGCTGGCGGGCCAGGCGACGCGCGCCATGCGCCAGGAGGAGATGCTCAACCCACCGGTGCTGGGCTGGTATCCGCTGCGCCAGGCCATCGCCAGCTATCTTAATATTTCACGCGGGCTGTCCTGCAGCGCCGAACAGGTGCTGATCACCAGCGGCTACAGCGGCAGCCTGCGGCTGATCCTCGACACCCTTGCCAGCCGCAGCGACAAGGTGGTGTTTGAAGATCCGGGCTATTTTATGGGCCAGCAGCTGCTCAAGCGGATCGTGCCGCGCCTGCACACGGTGCCGGTCGATCGCTGCGGTATCGACACGGAATACCTGCTCCGTCACCATCGCGACGCCCGTTTTGCCATCGTCACCCCGTCGCACCAGAGCCCGCTGGCGGTCACGCTCTCCCTGCCGCGCAAGCAGCAGCTGCTCGACTGGGCAAGCCAGAACGCGGCGTGGATTATCGAAGACGATTACGACGGGGAGTTTCACTACACCCGCAAAGTGCTGCCGTCGCTGAAAAGCCTCGACCCGCACGACCGGGTGATTTTTATGGGGACCTTCAGTAAAACCATCATGCCGTCGCTGCGCATGGGCTACGTGGTGATGCCTGCCAGCACCGTCGGGGCTTTTACCGACTGCGCGGACATTACCACCAGCGGCCAGCCGGTGCTGACGCAAAAGATCCTCACCGCGTTTCTCAACGAAGGGCATTTTTTCCGTCACCTGAAAAAGATGCGCACGCTGTATCAGACCCGACGCGACTGGATGATTGCCGCCCTGCGCGAGGTGTATGGCGATCTGTTTTTCACCGAGCAAAACGACGGCGGGATGCATATCGTGGCGTTTCTGACCAGAGGAAGCGGTGATCGGGAAGTGGCGCGCTGCTGGCAGGAACAGCAGCTGCAGGTGAATGCGCTTTCGGAGTGGTATCGCGGTTCGGGCAAACGCTACGGGCTGGTGATGGGCTATAACAACGTGCGGTCGTATCAGGAGGCGCTGGATTTGCTGGAAAGGCCGAAGCGGCAGACGTTTGGGCTGTTGAGCTGAACATCGCCGGGTGGCGGCTTCGCCTTACCCGGCCTACTCGATCCCGTAGGCCCGGTAAGCGAAGCGCCACCGGGCGATAAATGCCTCACACGTCATACCGCGACAACCCAACGTCCTTAAGCTGCTCGTCGCTCATCTGGCTCAATATGCGGCGAGTACGATTGATGCGATACCAGTTGCAGATCGTTTTGCCGATCCAGATAAACACGATAAACGGACGTTTTGAACGATTCTCATAGAATTCCATGATGCTCTCCTCACTGTACCAGTGGGGTTATCATCCTGGAAATCGACCTGTGCAATACAGACTCAAAAACACCTTTTGTTTAACATACAGATCCGCTAAAACAGTATCTGCATGGCAATTTTTACGGCAATCTGTACTGGTTTTACAATCTGTATGGTGAAAACAAAGGATACAGCATGACGCGCTATCAACATCTCGCCAACCTTCTGGCAGAACGCATTGAACAGGGGCTGTATCGCAGCGGCGAACGTCTGCCGTCGGTACGCACGCTGAGCCAGGAGCACGGCGTGAGTATCAGCACCATACAGCAGGCCTATCAGATCCTCGAAAACCTCCAGCTGATCACCCCCCAGCCGCGCTCCGGCTATTTTGTTTCGCAGCGCAAAGCCCAGCCGCCGGTTCCGGCCATGACGCGCCCGGTGCAGCGTCCCGTGGACGTCACCCAGTGGGATGAGGTGATGATGCTGCTGGACGCCCGTGCCGACAAAGAGATGATTTCGTTTGGCGGCGGCTCGCCGGATATTAACCAGCCGAGCCTGAAGCCCCTGTGGCGGGAGATGAGCCGCATCGCGCAGCATAATCCGGGTGAAATGCTGAGCTATGACGTGCTCGACGGGCGCCTGGAGCTGCGCGAGCAGATCGCCCGCCTGATGCTGGACGGCGGCTCGACCGTGGCAGCGAACGAGATTGTCATCACCAACGGCTGCCACGGCGCGCTGTCGATCGCCCTGCTCTCGGTGTGCAAGCCGGGGGATATCGTGGCGGTGGAGTCGCCGTCGTTTCACGGCACCATGCAGATGCTGCGCGGGTTTGACATCAAGGCGATTGAAATTCCTACCGATCCCAAGACCGGGATCAGCATCGAGGCGTTAGAGCTGGCGCTGGAGCAGTGGCCGATCAAGGCAGTGATCCTGGTGCCCAACTGCAATAACCCGCTCGGGTTTATCATGCCGGAAGCGCGGAAAAAGCAGGTGTTAGCCCTCGCCCAGCGGCACGATATCGTGATCGTGGAGGATGACATTTACGGCGAGCTGGCGGCGGAGTACCCGCGCCCGCGCACCATTCACTCGATGGATATCGACGGCCGCGTAATCCTCTGCAGTTCGTTTACCAAAACCGTGGCGCCGGGCCTGCGCGTCGGCTGGATTGTGCCGGGGCGCTATTACGACCGGGTGATGCACATGAAATACGCCGCGGGCGGGTTTAACGTGCCGGGCACGCAGATGGCGGTGGCGGCGTTTATTCGCGACGGCCATTACCATCGCCACGTGCGCCGTATGCGTCAGATTTATCAGCAGAATATGGAAACCTACACCTGCTGGGTGCGGCAGTATTTTCCGGCAGAGATTTGCGTCACGCGCCCGCAGGGAAGCTTCCTGCTGTGGATTGAGCTGCCGGAGAAGGTCGACATGGTGTGCGTGAGCAAGCAGCTGTGTCGGCTGAAGATCCAGGCTGCGGCCGGGTCGCTGTTTTCCGCCTCCGGGAAGTACCGCAACTGTCTGAGGATCAACGTGGCGCTGCCGCCGACGGAGAAGAATCGCGAGGCGTTGAAGAAGATGGGCGAAGCGATTGTGATTGCAATGGAGGAGTAGTTTTTGCCGTTGTAGGCCCGGTAAGCGCAGCGCCACCGGGCAACAGGCCGCACTACTCGTCGAAGTACCAGTACCCCTGGTTAATCAGCCCGGTGAGCTCTTCAACAAACGCCGGGTTATTCAGCGCATCGCCGAGCTCCGCCTGGCCCAGCTCGGTGTAGCGGCACAGCGCATCCGCCGCCTTCGCGTCTACCGTTTCCAGCTGTTCGCTGTTGATGAAGAAGCTGCCGTTGACGTTCAACACGCGCAGGCCGCTCAGGCGAGACAGCGTTTCGCCGCCCTGCAGCGCGTCCAGCACCTCGTCAGGAGAATACGGCGGCTCTGCGGTGGCGATATCCAGCTCGTGGCGCGGCGTCGAGACAAAGCTGCCGAACCATTTTGTGAAATCTTCAGGCTTGCCGATCATCTCGATCATCATCTGACGAATGCGATCGAGCTCGTACTGCTCCACCCGGCCCGGGTGTTCGCGACAGGTCAGATCCGGATCGCTGTAGTGCTCGCCGCCCAGATCGTTTTCCAGCGCGTAATCGGCGAAGCTGCTGATCAGATCGCGACCGTTCGGCCCGCGGAAGCCAACGGAGTAGTTGAGCGCCGTCTCATGGGTAAAGCCGTCGTGCGGGAATCCAGGCGGGATGTAGAGGATATCGCCCGGGGCCAGATCTTCGTCGATGATCGGCTCAAACGGATCGACATGCAGCAGCGCCGGATGCGGGCAGAACTGACGCATCGGCAGCTTGTCACCCACGCGCCAGCGGCGGCTGCCCATCCCCTGAATGATAAACACATCGTACTGATCGATATGCGGACCCACGCCGCCGCCCGGCACGGAGAAGGAGATCATCAGGTCATCCAGACGCCAGTCCGGCAGGACGCGGAACGGACGCACCAGCTCCGCCGCGGGCATATGCCAATGGTTTACCGCCTGCGCCAGCAGCGACCAGCCGGTTTCGCCCAGATCGTCAAAGTGCTCAAACGGACCATTGCTGGCCTGCCATTTGCCGTTGAAATGGCTCACCAGGCGGCTATCGACTTCCGGCTCCATCGCCAGCCCAGCCAGCTCGTCCGGGGTAATCGGGTCGACAAAATTCGGGAAGGCATTTTTCAGCACTACGGGTTTTTTTTGCCAGTATTTCTCAAGAAATTCCGGCCAGTTCAGGTTCAGTTGATACGCCATGGGTAGCACCAGTGAGAGGGGAAACAGGCGCGATTATAGGTAAGAAAGCGGAGGGGGAACTTGTCATGGGTCAAACGAGGGCGTGTAGGTCGGGTAAGGCGTAGCCGCCACCCGACACGTACACGGCGATAAAAACTTAATCCAGCTTCAGCTCGTCATAATGGGTAATCAGTTTACCCACGATGCCGTAGTCCAGCGCTTCTGCCGGAGACATCCAGAAGTTGCGATCGGTGTCTTTTTTCACTTTTTCCAGCGGCTGGCCGGTGGCGTCAGCGATCAGCTTGTTCACGCGATCCAGCATGCGGATGATCTCGCGCGCTTCGATCTCAATATCCGTTGCCTGACCGCGCACGCCGCCCAGCGGCTGATGGATCATAAAGCGGGTATTTGGCAGCGAGTAGCGGTGCTCTTTCTTCGCCGCCAGGAAGATGGTGATCCCGGCGCTCGCCACCCAGCCGGTGCCGATGACGTGAACTTCCGGGCGAATGAATTTGATAAAGTCGTGGATGGTATCGCCCGCTTCCACGTGGCCGCCCTGGCTGTTGATGTACAGCTTGATCGGATCGTTGCTGACGCTTTGCAGCAGGATCATCTGGGTGATGACTTTCTGCGCCAGCTCCTGGTTGATCTCACCGGAGATCACAATCGAACGGGACTCCAGCAGTTTTTGCTGCAGAGCGCCCGCGCCGTTTGACCCTTCCGCCTTTTCCTTGTCGCTTTCTTTCAGTGTGTAGTGCATTGTTATTTCCTCAGCTTGTAGCGCTCAAAACCAGAGTGTAGCCTGTTTTACCGATCAAAGTCCTCACAGACAAATAACGAGGGAGCATATGAATATTGCCCATGTCGCGCTCTGGACCCGCAGCCTGAACGCCCAGGTTCAGTTCTGGGAAACGGTTTTTAATGGCCGCAGTAACGAACGTTACGTCAGTAAAAATCGTCCCGGTTTTGAATCACACTTTATTACGCTGGATAACGGACCGACCATCGAGCTGATGACGCTGCCGGATCTGCCCGACGCCCCTGCCCACCCGGAGTTTATCGGCTGGGCGCATATCGCCATCAACGTCGGCAGCAAAGCGCAGGTCGACAGCATGGCCGGGCGGGCGCAGGCAAACGGCACGCTGCTCAGCGCCCCGCGCATGACCGGGGACGGCTTCTATGAAGCGGTAATTGCGGATCCGGACGGCAACCGCATCGAGCTTGTGGGTGCATAAAATCAGCGTTTCGTTGCTTAACCACCCCGGTCACGTATCGCTATACTTCATCTTCATACGGTTATCATATTGTGAAATGATAATGATAGTTAATGTGTTAAGATGAAAGTCAGCATAAACAGTCTCTTACGTAACCGTCGGGATTGTTTGCATCCTCGACATGTAAATCAGCACCGGGGCGGTGAATGGAACACATTGTGTATGTGGTTGATGACGATGACGCAGTCAGACAGTCCGTGATCGGGCTGCTGGACTCGGCGGACCTGAACGCCGTCGGCTTTTCATCGGCAGAAGCGTTTCTTCAACACCGGTTTGAGGATCTGCCGTCGTGCGTGGTTCTCGATATGCAAATGCCCGCCATCTCGGGCTTTGAGGTGGCTGACGCCCTAAAGGACAGCGGGCGCGAGATC
This sequence comes from Enterobacter sp. ECC-019, assembly GCF_043974075.1. NCBI lineage: Bacteria > Pseudomonadati > Pseudomonadota > Gammaproteobacteria > Enterobacterales > Enterobacteriaceae > Enterobacter > Enterobacter sp. ECC-019. The sequence goes on along the minus strand of NZ_CP143759.1, from coordinate 1,232,202 downwards.
CCAATTATTTTTCTTACCGGCCACGGCACCATCCCGATGTCGGTGCGCGCCATTAAGGGCGGCGCGTACGAATTTCTCACCAAGCCCGTCGAATCCACTGCGCTTATCGACGCCATCGAGTCCGCGCTTCAGCTGGCGGAACACAACGCCGCGCGCAATAAAGAGCACTACGCCCTGAAGCAGCGCCATCTGTCCCTCACCCCGCGTGAACACGAGGTGCTGACGCTGGCGATAAGCGGCATGCTGAACAAGCAGATTGCCGCCGAGCTGGGCGTCAGCGAGATCACGGTTAAGGTGCACCGTCGCCGCGTGATGGAGAAAATGCAGGTGCGCTCCGTGGCGGAGCTGGTCAGGGCCGTTGAGCGCCTGACCAAAAGCCAGCCTGCGGAGTAACCTTTACCCTTCCTGCGCCGCCTGCGGCAGCGCAAACGCAAACACCGTGCCGTACGGCTCCCGGCGGCGCGCGCTCAGCTTCCCGCAGTGGCGCTCGATGATGCTGGCGCTGATGGTCAGCCCCATCCCCATCCCCTGCGCCTTGGTGGAGTAGAACGAGTCAAAAATCTGCTCCAGCCGCTCGGGCTCAATGCCGCTCCCGGTATCGGCGATCTCGACGATCACTTTCCCGTCCGCGTTGGCGGTGCTGAGGGTAATGGTGCTGGCGCGATCCTTCACCTCGGCCATCGCCTCTACCGCATTCATCACCAGATTGAGCAGCACCTGCTGGATCTGCACGCTATCGCCGGTGATAAAGCTGTCCTGCGCCTTTAACAGATAATCAACGCTAATGTGTCTCTGCTCCAGCTCGCTGCGCGAAAGCGTGATGATATGGTGGATCAGGTAGTGCATGTCGATGCGCGAGAAAGTGGGATCCTGCTTGCGCGTCAGGGACTGGATGCTGCGTATGATCTCCCCCGCCCGCGCGCCTTCCGCGGCGATCTCTTCCAGCCCTTCGCGGACCTTATCCAGCCGGGCGGGCTCGCGGTTGAGCCAGCGCAGGCTCGCCCCGGCGTTCGAGACGATCGACATCAGCGGCTGGTTGATCTCGTGGGCGATGGAGGAGGTCAGCTGCCCGACGGTGGTGGCCCGGGACACCCGCGCCAGATCCGCCTGCGCGACCCGCATGGCATCCTCCGCGGCGCGCTGGCTGGTGATATCGGTGATGATGCCGTAATACTCGTTCACCTCGCTGCCCACGCCCACCGGATCGCCAATCCCGAGGAGATAGCGCGTTGAGCCGTCGGTACGCTTAACGCGAAACTCCGCGCGCATGGAGAGTCCGTCGCGCACGCTCCGGGTGACGATGGCGCTGATGCGGGCGTAATCGTCTTCATGAACGAAAGTCAAAAACTCCGCCATGGAGATCATCTTTTGCTGCTCGGGCAGGCCGAGAATGCGGGCGTACTCTTCCGAGACAAACATCAGATCCTGCTCCAGCTCCCAGCGCCAGCTGCCGGTGTGGCTGATCTGCTCGCCCAGCATCAGCGAGGTCTGGCTGGATCGCAGCTCTTTCTCCACCCGTCGGCGCTGGATGTTCTCCGCCAGCAGCTCGGCGTACAGCCGCGCCGTCTCCAGGGATACCGCGGCCTGCGCGCCCAGCAGGCTCACCACGCGCGAGTGCTCGGCGGTGAAAACCTCCGGCATCAGGCGGTTTTCCAGGTATAGCACGCCCACCAGCCGCGCCTGTTTGAACATCGGGACGCACATGACCGCCGCCCCGGAGGTCACCAGATAGGGATCCTGACTGAAGGGATGGAACTCCTCCGGCCTGCCGGTGCGGATCTCCTGCCCGGTGCGGATCACCGCCGCCAGCACCGACAGCGGCAGGTCAGTCGCCGTCGGCACGTCTTTCAGGATCCGCACCCGCACGCCTTCCGTGCTGGTCCAGGCGCTGGCCTCGATCTCCGGAATCAGGCTATCGCTCACGCGCAGCAGCAGGCCGCGCTGCGCCCCGGCGCGTTCGAGCAGAATGGTCATCAGGTTTTCGATTAAGCGCTCCAGGTTAATCTCTTCCGACAGCGCGCGGGAGGCTTTGATCACGCTCTGGAGATCGCGGATGGTCTCGTTCTGGGCGAACGCCACCGTGTCGTAGGCGCTGGCCTGTCCGGAGGCCAGCAGGTGCGGGAAATCCTGCTCCAGCTGGCGCACCTTCGCCTGCGCGCCCGCGCGGCCCCAGGCGGCAATCGAGCCGCGGAAGTGCGCGTCCGAGGCTGTCGGGTAGCCGCAGGACAGCGCGAAGCGGCCCGCCAGCTCGTGGGACAGGGCGTTGATCGGGTTAAACCCGCCCTCGCGGGAGAGCCGGACCGCCTTCTCATACTGCTCGAGCGCAATGCTGTTCATCCCGTCCAGACGCACGATTTCGGCGTAGATCAGCGCCTCTTTATCCGCAAACGTGCCGGGATTAACGCGCGCCCAGAGGGCGATTTTGTCGTAGTGGGCGTGAATGCTGCGGCGGTGATTCGCCGAGAAGGTCTCCGGCGTCAGCTGACGTGACAGCGCCAGAGCGCTGTAGAGATGGTAATCCAGCAGATGGATGTGCCCCGGCGCAGACCACGCGTACCAGCCCGCCATCTCGAGATCCGCCTGCGCCTCGGCATATTCGCCACAGGTAAAGTGCGCCATGCCGCGATAGAGCCAGTACCAGAACAGCATGGTGGAATTCTTCTCCGGCGCCTGCTCCGGCGACGCGGGAAGCAGCGCCTCCGGCAGCACCTGCGACGCGGTCCAGGTGCCGATGACCGGCGTGCGCAGAAACTCAACGTAGCCGCGCTGGACCATCAGAATGGTTTCCACGTCCTGGAAGTGGGTTTTACGCACGAACGCCAGGCCGCGATCGATGCTGGTCAGCACCCCGTCCAGATGATCGCCCCGCGAGAGGAAGTTAATCACCTGGTGGCAGGCCGCAAAGCAGGCCATGGTCATATCCCCGTGGGTCACCGCCGAGGTGAAGCAAGCCTTCGCGCACTCGATGGTAAACGATAAAGGCTGGGTCCAGACGCTGAGCTGGTCGAGCGGCAGCAGGGTTTTGGCTTCGAAGGCGTCGTAGCCGTGGCGATTGACCAGCTCGCGGGCCAGGGTGCCGTACTGGAACCCGAGGCGGTACTCGGCGTAGCGGTGGCCAATCAGCACGCCAAACCAGGCCATCGCCGTGGTGGACGCGCCGGTAATGCCGTGATCGAGGGTCAGGTGCATCATGCGGCAGAGCAGCAAAAAGTGCAGGCGCGGGCAGATGAAGCTGGCGCAAATGCTGGCGCTGTAGAGCAGGTTCATCACCGCTTCGGTTTCCGGGTTGTCCATCCGCGACAGCTGGGCAAACAGGTGTTGCGGCGCGTCGGCCGTGCGGTTGCAAAAGAGCGCCCAGGCCTCGTCGCAGTCGGCATCTTCCGGATAGCGGCTAATCTGGATCCCGAAAATCCCCAGCCAGCAGAGCGCCGCCTCCAGCGCCAGACGGCTGTCCGACTGGCGAATGTATACCTCCACCAGCAGGTTGGCCGCCAGCGCCTTTTCGGTCAGCCCGCCGGGGCAGCCGAGAATGGCGTCGCACAGCTCGCGGGTACGCTCCAGATGGCCCAGCGCAAACTCGCAGCCCGCCTCTTCGATGTCGAGCATAAAGTCCGACACCGTCCCGGCATTGCCCAGCGCTCTGGCGGTCTGAATATAGCCGAGCGCCGAAAGGTAATCTCCCGAACGCGTCGCGCGTCGCGCGGCCAGCAGGCTCAGCTCGCGGAACATCTGGCGCTGCGGCGCGGGCTGGATGCTGTCCAGCGCGGCCGTGACGTGGTGAACGGCGCGGAACAGCAGCTCGTTCCCCGCCGCCTGACGCGCGGCGTCAGCCAGCAGGCTGGCGGTCGTCAGGTGAATATGGCTTTTCTCATGCCGTTCCAGCAGCGCAAAGGCCGCCTCCTGCACCCGGTCATGGGTGAAGGCGTACTTTTTTTCCGTCAGCACGATGAGCTGGGCCATCACCGCCGGGTGCAGCGCATAGCGCATTTCCGCCATCGACATGCCAACCACGCGGCAGATCATCTCCATCTCGCCCGTGCCGCCGAGGCAGGCGATGCTGCCCAGCAGGCGGCGCGTCTCGTCGGGCAGCTCTTCAAGCTGCTCCAGCACCAGGGTGACGACGTTTTCGGTGTAGTGCCTGGCGCGGATCGCCTGCAGATCGTAGTGCCACTTGTCCTGATATTTGTTGTGCACCACCAGGCCGTCATCAACGATGCGGCGGAAAAACTCGTGCACAAAGAGCGGGTTGCCGCCCGTCTTCTCGTGGATCAGCGTGGCGAGGTCGGTCGTCGCCGCGCTGCGGGTGCGAAATACCGTCGCCAGCCAGCGCGCCACCGCTTTCACGGAAAGCGCCTGCGGGACAATCTCGCTCGCGTTTTGCGCCGCCTCCGGCAGGCCTGCCAGCAGCGCCTGCAGGACGGCGTCGGACACGGAACTGATATCCCGGTGGGCCGCGACCACCAGCAGCGGAACAGCGCCGCAGTTCATCAGCAGATATTTGAGCGTGTGCAGGCTGGCGGCGTCGCTCCACTGGAGGTCGTCGAGCACCAGCACCAGCGGGCAGCCCTGCGAGGCAAAGGTTTTTACCAGCGCCAGCACCATATGGCTGAAGCGCGCCCGGGCATCTATGGAAAACGTATCCGCCGAGAAGCGCGGCTTGCTCTCAAGCAGCAGGCCCAGCTCGGGCACCAGGCTGACGGCCAGCGCCTCATGCCCCTCCAGGGCGCGAGACAGGCGGATTTTCCACTTCGCCACGTCCTCTGCGGGCAGCCCCAGCAGGTGCAGCGTCAGGGTACGGAACGCGGAGCTTAATACGCCGTAGGGCAGCGACGGTGAAAACTGGTCGACTTTGCCCACCGCCAGCAGCACCGTACGCTGCTGCAGCGTTTTGAGCGCCGTCGCGATGATCGAAGATTTGCCGATCCCCGACGGCCCGCCGATCGTCACCAGCTCCGGCGCCAGGCTCTGCCCCACCCGCTCAAACGCGGCAATGATGTCGTTCGCCTGCGGATGCGTCGCGAACAGGGAGTCCGCCAGATGGATCGCCGGGGTGCGGTCCTGCTGGCCGGGGGTAAAGGCGACGATCTCGCCCTCGCAGGTCAGCGTCGCCTGGCAGCGGCGGAGGTCGGCAATCAGCCCGTCGACCGTCTGATAGCGGTTATCGGGGTGCTTTTCCAGCAGCTTGAGGATGATGGTCGACAGCATTCCCGGCACGTCCGGGCGGATCGCGTCCGGGGCCAGCGGCGCCGAGGCAATATGATAGTGCGCCCAGTTGGTCTGTTCGTCCTCCCCCAGCTCAAACGGCAGGCGTCCGGTCAGGAGCTCATACAGCACCATACCGAGGCTGTAGAGATCGCTGCGGCCGTCAACGGGTCGCTGGGTGCGGGTGGTGTGCTCCGGCGACATATACGCGGGCGTCCCCCCTGAAACGGCAAGCCGGGTCTGGGTGATGGCATCGGAGAGACTGCTGGAAAGGCCAAAGCTGCCCAGACGGCAGGTGGCATCGTGATGAACAAAAATGCTGCCGGGCTTGATATCGCCGTGGATCAGATTTTGCAGATGCATCTGGCGCAGGGGAACGCAGATCTGGATCGCCATCTCGATAAAGCGCGTGATGCCCGAGATCGCCCTGCCCGCGCGCCGCGCCAGCAGCTCAAACGCAAACGGGGCGTACACCAGCGCGAAGCGCCCCCGGTACTGGGTGGAGGCAACGGCGCGGATGGCCCAGCTGTCCTGCAGCGCGTCGCGCAGCGCAAACTCGTTTTTCAGCAGCCGGGTCGCCCGCTCTTCCTCTTCATCGCTCACCGCGGTGGCGATAATGAACGAGCCGCCGGAGTGGGGATGTCGCGCGTGCATCCAGGCGATACCGCCCTCCTGCGCCAGCACGGTAAAAATCACATCCTCTTTAAGGACAAAAACCCGCCCCTGGTGAAGATTCCCCTGGGCGGGCCAGAATGCAGGCTGCTCGTGTTCGTTCATCCGCGATCCTTATTGTCGGCGGGCCAGCTCCCGCTGAATATGATCCAGCAGAATATCGATGTTAATGGGCTTACGCAAAAATGCAGCGGCGCCCAGATTAAGAGCGTACCGCTGCATATTTTCATCAGCATGACCGGAGATAAAGATCACGGGCGGCGGCGGTACGGCCAGCAGCCGGAGCTTCTCAAACAGCTCCAGGCCGCTCATGCCCCGCAGCTTGATATCGGCGATCACCAGCGCCGCGCCGGACAGGGCGAGCGGATGGCTCAGAAACACCTCTGCCGAATCAAACGTATCGGCGGCATAGCCTTCCGACTCCAGGAGATTACTCAGCCCGCTGCGGACGGAACGTTCGTCATCAATGATGGCAATGCGCCACGGCAGCGTCATGCTGTCTTTCCTCTGGTAAATCATTAAACGTCGCGATCGTCCTTCGCGGGCGCAGGTGGCGCCGTGCCGCTGATTTTCGGTACGCATTCGTGACGAAACCAGGCGAGGGTAAGCGGTTCGCGACTCAGTAAACGCCGTCCCACCGGGATGAGCTGTTCGCCCACCAGCATGCCAAACAAGCCAAGCAGAGCGACAACCGGCGGCGCCGGGGAATGGACGTCGAGCAGAGCGTAAATTACCCCAGCAACCACGCCGCACACCAGCGAAATTATCCATGCTTTCATGACGACGCTCCCGTCTGCGATTTGGCCTGCGGAACAGTCGCCTGAGGAGGGGGCGCAGCGTCGCGGGATAACAGATGGCGCGTCGCCTGTTCGCCCGCCAGCATCCCCAGCAGGCCAATCAGCGCCAGCGCGGGCGGCGCGGGGGAGCGCACCTTCAGCACGGCATACATCAGGCCAATCAAGACGCCTGCCGCAAGGGATATCAGCCCAGTACTCATTGTGAACTCCAGAGAAAGAGGCAGCGGCGAGCCGGATGAGGGACCAGCCCGCCAGCGGAACTTAGCGAGCCGGAACCGGCGCTAAGGTGCGGTGCTCGCTCTTCTGGCGAGACGGCGCTTTGTGCACCATGGTGTAGGCGTAATCCACGCCCATGCCGTACGCGCCGGAGTGCTCGCGCACGATATCCATCACCGCGGTGTAGGTCTCTTTACGCGCCCAGTCGCGCTGCCACTCCAGCATCACCTGCTGCCAGGTCACCGGGATCACGCCCGCCTGGATCATGCGCTGCATCGCGTAGTCGTGGGCTTCTTTGGAGGTGCCGCCGGACGCGTCCGCCACCATATAAATTTCATAGTCGCCTTCCAGCATCGCGCACAGGGCGAAGCTGTTGTTGCACACTTCGGTCCACAGGCCGGCAACCACCACCTTCTTCTTGCCGTTGGCCTTCAGCGCGTCGCGCACCTTCTGGTCGTCCCAGGAGTTCATGGAGGTACGTTCCAGAATGTCCTGGCCCGGGAACACGTCCAGCAGCTCCGGATAGGTGTTACCGGAGAAGCTTTCGGTCTCAACGGTGGTGATGATGGTCGGGATGTTGAACACTTTGGCCGCTTTCGCCAGCGCCACGGTGTTGTTTTTCAGCACCTGGCGGTCAATCGACTGCACGCCAAACGCCATCTGAGGCTGGTGATCGATAAAGATGATCTGACAGTTCGCAGGGGTTAACACTTCGAGCTTTGAAGAGGTCATAGCATTTTCCAGTGGTTAAGGGTGAAATCGCCGCGAGCGCCGCGACGATAAAATCACCTTCATCCTGCGGTTTTCCGTCTCTGCGCGTAATTATCTCTTCGTATAGTTAACCTTAGGTATAGTTATACTTTGGTATACCTATCCTATTGTATAACTGGATCTTTGCCGAAACCGGTTCCCATAATCCTGACCATTCCCCTCTCAGTCAGGAGCAGTTTATGGTTACCCTCGGTAAAGCCGATCTCATTCTGGTTAACGGCCAGTTTCACACCGTCGATCGCGAGAACCCCGTCGCGGAAGCCGTTGCCGTGCGCGACGGAAAATTTCTGGAAGTGGGTACCGTCGCCGAGGTGATGCAACACCACTGCGACGGCACCAAGGTGGTGGATTTGAAAGGCCATACCGCCATCCCCGGCCTGAACGACTCGCATCTGCACCTGATCCGCGGCGGGCTGAACTACAACCTCGAGCTGCGCTGGGAAGGCGTACCGTCCCTGGCCGACGCCCTGCGGATGCTGAAAGAGCAGGCCCTGCGCACGCCGTCGCCCCAGTGGGTGCGCGTGGTGGGCGGCTGGACCGAGTTCCAGTTTGCCGAGCGCCGCATGCCGACCCTCGACGAGATCAACGACGCCGCGCCGGACACCCCGGTCTTCATCCTGCACCTGTACGACCGCGCCCTGCTCAACCGCGCCGCGCTGAAGGTGGTCGGCTACACCAAAGACACGCCAAACCCGCCTGGCGGGGAGATCCAGCGCGACGCCAACGGCAACCCGACCGGGATGCTGATTGCCCGTCCGAACGCCATGATCCTCTACGCCACGCTGGCCAAAGGGCCGAAGCTGCCGCTGGAGCAGCAGGTCAACTCCACTCGCCAGTTCATGCGCGAGCTGAACCGCCTGGGGCTGACCAGCGCCATCGACGCGGGCGGCGGCTTCCAGAACTACCCGGAAGATTACGAGGTGATTGCCGAGCTGCACGAGAAAAAGCAGATGACCATCCGCATCGCCTACAACCTGTTTACCCAGCGTCCGGGCCACGAGCTGGAAGACTTTGAAAAATGGACCGACATGCTCACGCCCGGCCAGGGCAGCGACTTCTTCCGCCACAACGGCGCGGGCGAGATGCTGGTCTTCTCCGCCGCCGATTTTGAAGATTTCCTCGAACCGCGCCCGGAGCTCGCGCCGGGCATGGAGGACGAGCTGGAGCGCGTGGTGCGCCATCTGGTGGAGCACCGCTGGCCGTTCCGCCTGCACGCCACCTACAACGAATCCATCAGCCGCATGCTGGACGTTTTCGAGAAGGTGAACCGCGACATACCGTTCAACGGCCTGCACTGGTTCTTCGACCATGCGGAAACCGTTACCCAGGCCAACATCGACCGCATCAAAGCGCTGGGCGGCGGCATTGCCGTCCAGCACCGCATGGCCTTCCAGGGGGAATACTTTGCCGAGCGCTACGGCATCGAAGCCACCCGCCACACGCCGCCGGTGGCGAAAATGCTCGAGACCGGCGTGCCGGTGGGCTTAGGGACGGACGCCACCCGCGTGGCGAGCTACAACCCGTGGACCGCGCTCTACTGGCTGGTCTCCGGCCGCACCGTCGGCGGGATGCAGATGTACGATCACAGCGCCCGTCTGGACCGCGATACCGCCCTGATGCTCTGGACCCAGGGCAGCGCGTGGTTCTCCAGCGAGCAGAACCAGAAGGGGCAGATCAAGGTCGGCCAGCTTGCCGACCTGGCGGTGCTCAGCAAAGACTACTTCCGCGTGCCGGAAGAGGAGATCAAGGGCATCGAGTCCGTCCTGACGGTGGTCAACGGCGATATCGTTTACGCCGCAGGCAGCTTTGGCCCGCTCGCGCCGCCTGCCATTCCGGTTCTGCCCGAGTGGTCACCGGTGGTGAAGGTGCCGGGCCACTACCGCAGCGCGCCGCCGCAGGCCGCACGCGTCGGCATGAACCCTATCCATCACTGCAGCGGCCCGTGCGGGGTGCACAGCCACCAGCATGATTTCGCCCGCACGTCAGAGATGCCGGTGTCCGACGATAACGCTTTCTGGGGGGCGCTGGGCTGCAGCTGCTTTGCATTCTGATGAAAAACACCTTTACTCCGCCCCGGATCGACCTGGGGCTGTTATTCCTGCGCCTGACCGGCAGCCTGCTGCTGCTGTACGTGCACGGCCTGCCGAAGGTGCTGCACTTCAGCGAAGAGCTGACGCGCATTGAAGATCCGTTCGGCTTCGGGCCTTACGCCAGCCTGATCACGGCGATTGTCGCCGAGGTGGTTTGCCCGCTGTTTATCATTGCGGGCGTGTACACCCGCCTGGCGTGCCTGCCGATTATCGCCGTGCTGCTGGTGGCGATGCTGGCGGTCCACCCGAACTGGTCGATTGCCGAAGGGCAGTTTGGCTGGCTGCTGCTGATTATCTTCACCACCCTCGCCCTCACCGGGCCGGGCCAGTGGCGGCTGCAGCGTAAGGCTACGGAGAGGTTCGCATGACCCAGGTTAACGACGTTCGCGACGCACACGTCGAGACGACGCCCACATCGACGGTTTCGCCCTGGCAGCCGCTGAGCCAGCCGGTGTTCCGCATGCTGTGGATCGCCACGGTGGTCTCTAACGTCGGCTCATGGATGAGCGACGTCGGCATAAACTGGAGCATGCTGACTCTGAGCGCCGACCCGCTGGACATCGCGCTGGTGCAGGCGGCCAGCAGCCTGCCGATGTTCCTCTTCGCCCTGCCGTCCGGGGTGATGGCGGACATCGTCGACCGACGTAAATACCTGCTCTTCTCCCAGCTGTGGGTGTTCATCGCCGCCGCCGGGCTGACGGTGCTCTCCTTCACCGGACACGTCACCCCCACCGTTCTGCTGGTGGCGACGTTTCTGCTGAGCGTGGGCGCGGCGATGAGCTCGCCGCCGTTCCAGGCCGTGGTGCCCGATCTGGTGAGCAAGCCGGAGCTGGGTGCCGCCGTGGCGCTGAACTCGCTCGGGGTGAACATCAGCCGGGCGATTGGCCCCGCGCTGGGCGGTTTTCTGCTGTCGCTCGCCGGGCCGTGGATGGTGTTTGCCCTGAACGCACTGTCCGTTGTGGGCGTGGCGTGGGTGCTGTGGCGCTGGCGTCCGGCGCCGTCCATTCAACGTCTGCCGCCGGAGCACTTCTTCTCGGCGGTGCGATCCGGGATTCGCTACGTGCACGCCGCGCCGGTGCTGCGCAACGTGCTGGTACGCACCGTGGCCTTCTTCGTTTTCGGCAGCGCGGGCTGGGCGCTTCTGCCGCTGGTGGCGCGCCGCGAGCTGGGCCTGGGCCCGGCGGGCTACGGCGTGATGCTGGCGTGCATTGGCCTGGGGGCGATTGCCGGGGCCATCCTGCTGCCGCGCCTGCGCCAGCGGCTGAACGCCGACCGCCTGATGGTGGCCGCCAGCCTGACCTTTGCCCTCACCATGCTGGCGCTGGCGTTTGTGCGCCACGTCTGGCTGCTTAACCTGTTTGAGTTCTTCACCGGCTTCGCGTGGATTGCGGTGCTTTCAACGCTGAACCTCGGCGCGCAGCGCAGCGCCGCCCGCTGGGTGAAGGCCCGCGCGCTGGCGGTCTACCTGACGGTGTTCTTCGGCTCGATGACCGCGGGCAGCGCCATCTGGGGGCAGATCGCTTCCCGCTTTGGCACCCCGACCTCGCTGGTTGTCGCCACGCTGGGGATGGTGCTGGCGAGCGCGACGGTGTTCCGCTGGAAGCTGGGCAAAGATCCGGACCTGAACCTCGACCTCAGCGGCCAGCCGCTGGACGGCGTGGAGATTGACCTGCCGAACGAGCGCGGCCCGGTGCTGGTGTCGCACGAGTACATCATCGACCCGCAGAACACCAGGGCCTTCCTGGAGGCGGTCCACGAGCTGCGTCGGGTGCGCCGCCGCGCCGGGGCGATGAGCTGGGCGGTATACGAAGATATCGAGCGTCCCGGCCTGTTTATCGAGACCTTCCTGATGGGCTCCTGGATTGAGCATCTGCGCCAGCAGGAGCGCCACACCATGAATGACCTCCTGCTGCAGAGCCGCGTTCTGGCTTTTCATCAGGGCACAACATCACCGGCTATTCGCTACCTGGTCGCGCCGGTATAACCATAACCATCACCTGCACAGGAACACACTATGGCAACGTTTAAGGCAAAAGACGGCACGCAGATTTACTACAAAGATTGCGGCGCGGGCAAACCGGTTCTCTTCAGCCACGGCTGGCCGCTGGACGGCGACATGTGGGACAGCCAGCTGAACTATCTGGCCGAACGCGGCTTCCGCGCCATCGCCTTTGACCGTCGCGGGTTTGGCCGCTCGGATCAGCCGTGGAACGGCTACGACTACGACACCTTTGCGTCCGACATTAACGACCTGATCACCACCCTGGATCTGCGCGACGTGACGCTGGTGGGCTTCTCCATGGGCGGCGGCGACGTAACCCGCTACATCAACAACTACGGCAGCGCGCGCGTGGCCGGTCTGGCGCTGCTGGGCGCGGTGACGCCGATCTTCGGTAAATCCGACTCCTTCCCGCAGGGTGTGGATCAGAGCGTGTTCGACGGCATTCGCGACGGGCTGCGTAAAGATCGCGCCCAGTTCATCAGCGACTTCGCCACTCCGTTCTACGGCATCAACGCCGGGCAGACCGTCTCTGCCGGTGCCCTGACCCAGACGCTGAACATCGCCCTGCTGGCGTCTTTGAAGGGCACCATCGACTGCGTGACCGCGTTCGGCGAAACCGACTTCCGCCCGGATATGGCGAAAATCGACGTACCGACGCTGGTGATCCACGGCAGCAACGACCAGATCGTGCCGTTTGAAAGCACCGGCAAGCTGGCGGCGGAGATGATCAAAAACGCCACGCTGAAGGTGTACGACAACGCGCCGCACGGCTTCGCGCTGACCCACCAGGACCAGCTCAACGAAGATCTGCTGGCGTTTGTGAAGTCGCTGTAAGTCATTAAGCGAAGCCTGATGCCGCTTCGCTTATCAGGCCTACAAGGGCTGGTCCTGTAGGCCGGGTAAGGCGCAGCCGCCACCCGGCGCTTTCGCAGACGCGTTCCGCTCAGCCGGCAGCAGGCAAATCCCGAAGAACAGCCCCGACAGCACGCCTTCGCTCTGAATTTGCGCCTGCGGCACGTAGCCGATCATCGTCAGGAACACGCCGATTAACCCGCCGCCCACCGCCACAATTCCCATCACGCCAATCGCCATTTGCAGGCTACCGTCGCCCAGGTTGTTGATAAAGAAGTAGATATACAGCCCACCCGCCACGTTGTGAAACACGCAGAAGAAGCACGACAGCAGGACGATAAACAACGGCCGAACCGGCTGTTAATGGTGTCCATAATGCTGGCAAACAGCGGATCGTGAACCGCGTCCCACGCGCGGGCAAGCAGGAAGATGGTGCTCGCCGCCAGCGCCGAAATCCCCAGCACGTCGGTGTAAAAATAGTTAATAAACGAACCCACTAAACCAAAGCTAAAACACTGACCTAATCCATAACCAAAATAAGACCACAGCTCGCGAGACGGTATTTTCATTGTCGTTGCCATTGATATATGCCTGCCTGGTTGCCCGGCGGTCGGCCGCCGGGTCGATATTATTAGCCTTGTGCCTTCGGGGCGATCTTGCGCAGCTGCTGCATCAGGGCGATTTCACGGCGCGAGAACGGAATGCCGTTCTCCTCGAACACGTCGTGGAACCAGAGGCGGCAGTAGTCCGTGGACTCCTTCATCACCACCGGCCACGGCAGCCACGTCTGGGTTTTGCCGCGCACCAGCCCCCACTGGTACGGCGCGACCTTCGCCGCGTACATCAGCGGGAGCTGCTCTTCGATGGTGCTGCCCACGTGGCGCGCCAGCCATTCGGTGCAGAACAGCGGGCGGCCGAGCTGTTGCAGCTGCTGGATAATCGCCGTCATGCGCCCCGTATGGGTGTAGGCGTGGAAGCTCACCACGTCCGAGAGCGCCAGCGCGGTCTGGTCCAGCGGATGCAGGAAGAACGTTTCGCCCTCCTCTTCCGGCGGCAGGCGCCACGCGCAGACGGTGAGCGGCTGGGTCGGGTCTTCTTCACGCACCCACTGGAACGCGAGCTTCATCAACTCGTGCGCGCAGGTTTCCAGCTTCGCGTCGTACTGCACCTCCTGCGTGCCGGTCGCGAAAATGCCGCGGTTGCCCGGCTCGTTATAGAGATCCCACAGCAGTACGCGCTTATCGTCGCGGAACTGGTGAACAACGTCGCGGATATAGCACTCAATCTGTTGCCAGCAGTCGGGATCGCACACTTTGTCGCGCCCCGGGCTCGCCGCCGCCTGACTGTTGTGCTTGCCTGGCACGGGTGGCTTTTGCGGGCCAAGGTACGGCTCGTCGCCGGAGAAGCCGCAGTCGTCCATCAGGGTCAGCATGGTGCTGAAGCCGTGACCGTCGGCAATCGTCAAAAAGCGGTCGATGCGCGCCATCAGCCCGTCGCGGTCGTGCTCCCAGACGATAAACGGCAGGTTGATGCGCAGGGTGTTATAGCCCGCCTCCGCCGCCCAGCCCAGCTCGCGCTCGATGGTGGCGGCATCGAAGGTCTCTTCCTGCCAGATATCGGTCCAGTTCACCGCCGTCGACGGCAGATAGTTAAACCCGCACAGCCAGCCTTTTTGCTCATACCACGCCTGTGCCTGCTCCCTGCTCCACTGTTCTTTCATTACGCGTCCTCTTACTGATAATATTTAGCTAATAAATATTAGTTGCGGAATAAATGCGCAAATCACGGCGTTTAGAAAAGCGATGCCCCTCACAAAGTTCACGCTTCGATGAATGAGAAACGTGATCGACGGCGCTAAAGCGCGCGGTTAGGGTATGATGCGAAGTCGCGAAAGGGAGGGGACGGATGAAGCGAAAAACGAAAGTGACGATGAACGATATTGCGCGGGCGGCGGGCGTGTCGCAGGCGACGGTATCGCTGGTGCTTAACCAGTCCCGCAACATCAAGCTCAGTGACGACACCCGCCAGCGGGTCATTGGCGTCGCTACCGAGCTCGGCTACGACCGCCTCCCCGCCGTTCACGCCCCGCGCAACCAGGAAGAGATCGCCCTGCTGGTGAGCTCCATGCAGAGCTTCGACCCGTTTATCGACGCCATCAGCCAGGCGCGGGAAGCCGCGTGGCGCAACGAAACGTTGCTCACCGTCTACGACTACGGCGACGACATCGAGCTGGCGCTGAACATCATCCGCCAGCTGGAGAAACGCAACTGCATCGGGATTATCCTCGCCTCTCCGGTCACCACGCTGGTGGACATGACGGCCTTCCAGGACTGCACCCGCATCCCGCTGGTGCTGCTCAACCAGCGCGACCCCGGCTCGCCGCTGCTGCCGTCGTTTATCCCGGACGACTACGCCAACGCCTTCCAGGTGACTAAACACCTCATCGCCTGCGGGGCCACGCGCATCGCCCACATCACCGGCGAGAGCTGGATGGAGGCCTCGCGCCAGCGACTGGCAGGCTACCAGGCGGCATTACAACAGGCCGGACTCGCGTGCGACGACGGCCTGGTGCGCCAGACCAACTGGCAGTTCAGCGAGTCCTTTACCGCCACTACGTCCCTGCTGGAACTGGCCGAGCGCCCGGACGCCATCTTCTGCGCCAGCGACTGGCTGGCGATTGGCTGCTATCAGGCGCTGGCGGTGAACGGCGTGCGCATCCCGCAGGACATGCTGCTGGCGGGCTACGACGACCAGAAGATCTCCGAGCAGCTTACTCCGCCGCTGACCAGTA
Organism: Enterobacter sp. ECC-019; assembly: GCF_043974075.1. Lineage (NCBI taxonomy): Bacteria > Pseudomonadati > Pseudomonadota > Gammaproteobacteria > Enterobacterales > Enterobacteriaceae > Enterobacter > Enterobacter sp. ECC-019. The sequence goes on along the minus strand of NZ_CP143759.1, from coordinate 1,216,809 downwards.
TCCAGCTGCCCTACAGCGAGCTGGGACGGCTTGCGGTGGAGTACCTGTGCAATCAGGAAGATGCCGCCACGCACGTGATGCTGGCGGGCAGGCTGAAGGTACGCGCCTCAAGCCTCGTCTGAGGTAATCACCATGCCCGCATAGGGCTTCTCGCGACACGCCGCCAGCCGCGCGGCGAGGCTGCCCACGTGCAGCTCCAGCTTGTGCCCGTCCGGGTCGAGAAAATAGAACGACGCCCCCTCGCTTTTGTTCTGCTTCCAGACGGTGACGCCCGCCTGCTCCAGCCTTTGCGAGAAGGGTTCAAAATCCTCTTCCGCCACGGTAAACGCGTAGTGGGTGTAGTCGCTCTCCTGCGGCGGCACGTACTGGCGCGCCTCGTCGTACGACAGGCAGACCCACAGATCGCCGCAGGTGAGATAGGCCCCGGTATTCCAGCGGGCGTGCAGCGCAAGCCCCAGCAGCTCGTGCCAGAAGGTGACGCTTTTTTGCAGGTCGCTGACCGCGAGGGTCAGGTGGTTGAGTGATTGCAGCATGACGTGCCCTTTTGTTTTTCGCGCCGGACGTGGTACGGTAAAGAGATGAACATAAACCACGCCGTGCTCACCGTAAACCGCTGGTGGCTGCCTTCTTAAAGGCGGCACGGAGTTGTTTTCCCCATTTTCAGATAGCCGCCGAAAGGCGGCTTTCTCACATCTAAGACCCCTTTCGGCATTACAACGTTAAGGAGTCTTTATGAACGCACCAACCATTCTCACCGGCGACCGCCCAACCGGCCCGCTGCACCTTGGCCACTTCGTCGGATCGCTGCGCCAGCGCGTGGCGCTCCAGCAGACGCACAACCAGTTTGTACTGATTGCCGACCTGCAGGGGCTGACCGACAACGGCAGCAACCCGCAGAAGATCCGCGACAACATCCCTGAAGTGCTGGCCGACTACCTCGCCGCCGGCATCGACCCGAACCTGACCACGATCTGCCTGCAGTCCGCCCTGCCCGCCCTCTCCGAGCTGACGATGCTGTATATGAACATCGTCACCGTCGCCCGCGTGGAGCGTAACCCGACGGTGAAAAACGAGATTGCGCAGAAGGGCTTTGCCCGCTCGCTGCCGGTCGGGTTTATGGCCTATCCCATCAGCCAGGCGGCGGACATCACCGCGTTTAAGGCCGAGTGCGTGCCCGTCGGAGACGACCAGTTGCCGATGATTGAGCAGACCAACGAGATTGTGCACAAGATGAACAGCCTGCTGCCCGCCCCGGTGCTGCGCCACTGCAAGGCGATGCTGAGCGACACCAGCCGTCTGCCCGGCATCGACGGCAGCGCCAAGATGTCGAAATCGCTGGGCAACACGCTGCACCTGTCGGCCAGAGAAGAGACGATTCATCGTGCGGTGAGCGCCATGTACACCGATCCGAACCACCTGAAGGTGAGCGACCCGGGACAGATTGAGGGGAACGTGGTGTTTACGTACCTCGACGCGTTTCATCCGGACAAAGAGAAAGTGGCGGCGATGAAGGCGCAGTATCAGGCGGGCGGGCTGGGTGACAGGGTATGTAAGAACGAACTGAAGGCGTGTTTGCAGGAGTTGATTGCGCCGATGCGGGAGCGCAGGGCGATGTATATGCAGGATAAGGGCGAGCTGATGTCGATGCTGAAGCGCGGGACCGAACGGGCGCAGGGGGTGACGCAGGAGACGTTGAGGGAGGTGAAGGTTGGGCTGGGGGTGCCGGTGTTTTGAGAACGATATAAATAATAATCCCGGCGCAGGGCCGGGATATTTATCAGGCGTTGCGCTTAATCACCGGAATATCGCCGGTGTCATTTAACGCGCCCGGAAACGTTTTTAACCACTGGGCAACTTTCTGCTTATTAATATTCACCACGCTCATACCCTCCAGGCATCCCCATAATTCTCTTGTATGCTGTGGCGTAATCACAATGCAGTCTTTCATGGCGCGGATTTTCACCGGCATACCGTTGATAAAACCTGCACGGGTTAACCAGTCGCCACCCAGCAGAAGATATTTCATATCGATGCGCGCATACAGTTCGCAGCATGCGGCACTGTCCTGCGGCGTTTCCGCGCGGGGATGGACGGGGGCCGCGTTGGTCTGGTTGCCGTGTAAACGGCGGGCGCTGTTTTTGCGTACCAGCTCGCGGTTTTCAATCATGCCGCTGAAAGCGTCTGATTCTGTTTTGCAAACAGTAAACTCTGGCTTAAAATTCGTCGCAGCCATTTTCAACTCCATTCTAGTTGGTTGTGGTTAGCGGTATGGGGGTGTTGCAGCACCTTCATATCGCGAATTCCTCGTTAAATATTCTTTGCTACTTCCTTTGCCGTTCGGCGTAATTTCTGATGCTCATTATACAGGGCTGAATATAAATACAGCGGTTTGGTGTGGGGGAAATTTGGAATTTGCGAGGGGGATTCAGGAAATAGGGTTGTGTGCGGTAAGGCCATGTTTTTGTTGATTGCGGGTTGATTGGTCCGGGTTTTGCGAGCATCATCGCAATTATTTACCTTCTTCCGTAACGCGATGGCTTCCAGCAAAACTCTCGAACAGGCGATTGCCGACATCACCATCTGGCGCAAAGGCGAACAGCGTGCGCCGCATAAACCTTTATTGCTTCTGTACGTGCTGGCGAACTATCAGCAGGGACATGCGCGACTGTTTGATTACGGTACGAAAGTGCGCGATCAGTTGCACAGCCTGCTGGAACGTTTTGGACCACAGCGTGCACAGTACCGTCCTGATATGCCGTTCTGGCGTTTACAAGGTGATGGCTTTTGGGAACTACAAAATGCGGAGCGCTGTTCCACATCAGGTACCAGCAAACAACCTCCTGCGGGAGAGCTGGTTGAAAATCAAGTTGCAGGCGGTTTTGACGAGCCGCATTACACTCGTTTGATAAACAGCAAGAATCTGATTAACTCTATAGCTCAGCAAATCCTCGAAGCACACTTTACCGAAAGCATCCAGGAAGAACTCGCCGACGAGTTGGGATTCGATCTCCTGCAAATTCGCAAACAGCGCGATCCCTTATTTCGACAGCAGGTACTGCGAGCCTATAACTATCAGTGCGCCGTTTGCGGTTTCAATATGCGACATGATAATACCTCTGTCGCACTTGAAGCCGCTCATATCAAATGGAAGCAATTTGGAGGGCCATGTGAGATCGCGAATGGCTTAGCTCTCTGCTCAATCCATCATAAAGCCTTTGATAAAGGCTCTCTTGGAGTGGATGAAAACATGCGCGTTCAAATATCTTCCGCTGTAAATGGTAATAACGTTGTCTCCAGATTCTTTTGGGACTTCGCAGGAGCTCAAATTCACCTCCCACTACAGAAAGAAAATTATCCGCAGGATAGTTATATAGAGTGGCATATACGCGAAATTTTCAGAAAGTAACTTGTTCATTTTGATGGTGATAAACATGGCATTTCCAAGTTATAAAGAAATTGAAATCCCCTTACTTTTGAATATTTATAACCGAGGGGGAGAAGTTAGTTCTTCCTCATGTTATGAACCATTGGGGAGGGAGTTCGGCCTTACCGATGAAGAAATGAGCATCTTACTTCCTGATGATAGCAACCGTCCGCAATGGAACAACATGGTCCAATGGGCGCGAAAAAAGCTTGTTGATTACAAGTATCTTCATAATGCCAAAGAATCAGGCCTTGGCATCTGGAAACTCACTCATGAGGGCATCAAAAAAGCAGAATCGCTTTCTTCCAAGTTAGATATCGATTATCCAGATGATGTGCCCGAAACCTTTTATGAAGGGGCCGTAAAACAGATCAAAGTTAACAAATACGAACGTAGCAAAACAGCAAGAGACAAATGTATAGACCATTACGGCTGCCATTGTAGCGTGTGCAATATGGACTTTGAGAAAACGTATGGTGAAACCGGCAAGGACTATATTCACGTCCACCATATCACCCCTCTCTCTGAGATTGGAGAGCGCTACAAACTCGATCCTGTAAATGATCTTCGCCCTGTCTGTCCCAATTGCCATGCAATGATCCACAGGCAAAAACCCTCACTTACTATTCAGGAATTGAAGACCTTGATGACCAAAGCACAAAAAAATGAATCGGCACAGAGCAAGTTAACTCAGTAATTCATCACTTTGGTCAGCTCTACTTTACCCGTAGCGGCGTTAAAGTACAGATAGAAGATGTCACCTTTTACCTGATCGGGTTTTGACCAGATTTCCTTATCCCCCAGGCGACGCTTTTCCTTTGTATATCCCAGCGTTTCGAGATACGCACGCAACGGCGCAGCCCCGGTAGCCCCTTTAAAAAAGATGCTATTTGAAGGGGCATAACCATCGCCGGGATGCGCCTCGAAATAGTAGTCGTCCGTGATACGCGGGGCGTTTTCAATATCCTTGTCAGTCAGCGTGTGGTAGTGGAAAAAGTCATTTTGGGTGTAAACCGTCGTTTCATCAGAGCCCGATGCCACGAGCCAGACAAACAGCCATCCGAGGATAAAGACGGTGACAAAAGAAAGTGCACACCACTTCAGGATTTTTAAAAAGACAGTCATAGCTTAGCTCCCATGAATGAGAGCGATGTCCCATCATTTGTAATGACCTTAACCACTCCGGATGCGAAATCGTCCCACGGCCGAAGCCATGTCATAAAATGCGGAAGATTGACCATATACGGCAGATGCCGCACACATTGGTCCTGTGGATCAGGAAAGAGAATCGGACGGAAGCCACGGTTTTTATGGGAACCGATAGCGCCGTAGTAATCCCAGCGGCGAACGGCTGATTCATAACTAACGGGCTTGAGACGATAGCCGTACCGGCCAGGAATAATTGCGCGATAGAACCCGAACAGGTCAGACACCAAATCCTCACCGCTAAAGCCGCTGTCCGTATACCAGGAGAATGAACGCAGGCTTTGCAGACCTTCGAATCTGGATGCGGTGTTCATCATCATCGCCAGCATAATTCTGTTAATGTCTTCGGTGCTCCGGCCACGCTTAATTTCCCAGTGAGAGAACTTCCCGACGCCGAGCCGCGATTTGAATTTTAAGACGCCCATATCTTGCCGATACATGACGGAATAAGATGGCTTACCGCTACGCTCTCCCTCGACGAATTGACGTTTGAGCGTCGCCACATCATTGCCACGGGCATGCCCCATATCAAGCCAGCCCAACGCCTCGGTGTAGACGATCCCTCTGTCGAGAACGTCAAAGAGTGCCCCATCCTTTATCTCTCTTCTGGTGCTCATGCTTACATCTCCATATGTAGTCTAACTGGCTATGTTATAGACGATTTTTTTGACAGTCCAGACAACTGTTAAAGAGTTATGAAGCATAAGGCCGCAAGCGGGATTGATGAAGAACACTATATTCTGTTGAGTAACAACAAAAATACAACTTTTCTGTCCGGTAGGAATGGTAAAAAAGATCTATAAAAACATTATTCGTTGGTGTTCATACATAAATTTAATAGTATTGAGAAAGAAGGTGTTGATATGATTATATCAATCATGACGTAGTAAGTTGCCATATTGCAAAATCACCTTTAGCTAATTAGAATAAGGTCAAATCAAATAGGGGGTAAAAATCATGACAGTTGATAGTGCACTTGAAATAGTAAAAAAATACTCTATACAGTCGCTTATCGTCATTGTTATATGCACACCCATCGTTCTCTTTTTCATCAGTGAGTACAAATCACTTCAGACGTTAAAAGATGCACATTATAAAGAGGTAAATGCCTTTTATGAAAAAACCTCAGTAAAAGAAAATGAAATAATAAAAAAACAAGGAGAGAACTATAAAAAAGAGATTTACCTCGAGCAAATAAAAAAAGAATATGAAAGCAAGCTTGCTGAATTAGAAAACGCTAGAAAAATTATAAATAGTGAATATACAGCGCTCGCAACAAAAGAAAAGGAATTGACTGACGCCAATCAAAAACGTCTTGCCAGTGAAAAACTTCAGGTAATGATGTCTGAGTTTTCAAGCTTTGGCGTTGATTTGGGTCATTCTCCAAAATGTGATGATGGAGAAGAAAAATGGAAAAGATACAATATGGCAAATGCTAAGTTACGAGAAGCTGAAGCCTATGCTCGTGCGAATGGCTTATATGACGCTTATAAAGGATTTTTCACCTCGAATGCACCATTTGTAATCTCGTCATGTGGTTAATTCAAAAGTTAGTTAACCTGACACTACGTAGTTAGAATAAGAATGCAGATCAGGTATCTTTTTCGCCACTGAAAGCTCTTTAAATCGCAAATGTTTAACTGATACCTCCGTATCATTATTCCTGAGCTGATTCTCCTCGGCACAATTCGATGAAGAGTTTTACTATAAAATCCACAGCGCTGTAGGAAGCATTAAAACAAACTTCGCTCGCGTCAATTCTTACCTTGGCTTACTGTACCGTTTGTAACGGTATGCAGCTAAAGGATGGCATCACAACTTTATGAAAATACAGAAAATATTTCCTTCAGAAAAAGCAATTGGCAGTATACATTCTGCCAACTTACATGCAGATTGTGACGCTGCTTTTCTGAGAGAATAAGGCTAAGTGTATGACCAGTCATTACAGCGGCAACTACTACATCCCTTAAATCATGGCAACAACCCAATAAGATATCGCTTTAGTGTTTTCATATGTGGTTCGATGTAGGATTTCACCATCGAGGCATACTGCCGGTTAGGTTTATAGCAGGCATGCAACTCATCGATATCCTGCCCAATCTTTATTAGGCAGCGCTCCCTCGCTTCACAGGCTGGCATAATCGCTGTAATGTCTATCAGCTGGTAAATATTTTTGACTTGAACTTCAATCTGTTGTAACACTGCAGCCCGCTCATTCACCAGTCCAAGTCTATTTAACCCCATGATTTCAATGCTACTTACACCCTTCTGATCCGGCTGTGCCCCCAATAATTTTGCCAAGAGGATCGGCGCCTTCGTATTACTGATATGCCAACTAAGATGGTCATCAGGATCATGTTCGCAGGGGTTGATCAATAAAGGAACTTCAAGGCCGATGTTATCTTGGCTATTCCACGCCCGGTAGGGGCCGGAAACAGGAAAGGCACATTCCTTACCAGCATTTTCCATCGTATCGGTAAAAACAATAGTGCCATCTGCCTCTAATACTGCGATCTTCTGTCCACGACGGCGATTGCAATCTGTGCACGAGGGCAATAAATTATCCCAATCAAGAGCTAGCCACCAGTAACCTGGGTGTGTCTGACTTTCATTGACTTTTCCTTTGGGGCGGTAATGCTCAACATCCATTTTCTGGGTGCCAATGTATTTACTCTCACAATAGGCACATTTTCCATGAAAAAGGCGTTCTAAAGCTTCTACGATATCATCTTCTTTATATCGCTTAAATTTATAAGTTTTACTAGGAGCTGGTACAGCTGTGTAATAGCTTTCCGCGGCACTACGTTCATTATCAACAACATTACCCTTCACGGTTAGTGAGGTCGGTACCGGCTCGGCTGAACGATCAATTTTAATCATGATCAATAACCTTTTTGAACCAAGACGTTAAGGATAGCTCTGATGGCATCCTCTTTAATATCTTTGACTTCAGGCTGCTTTCGCCTTACGGAAATCAAATATCGAGCCAATGCCTCATGGACTACACGCTGGCTCAGAGTCGTGCCAAGCACAGTCATTTCACTGAGTTCCTGTTCTACCTGACGAATATATTCCGCCTGACGGTCCCCCTCTTGTCCGGCAATATCTTCTAGCCTCCGTTCAAGATCCGGATCATTAGGTGTAAGAAGACCAAAATACTCAGATGTTAGAAGTTGTTCCGTTCTCAATCCTTGAAACCTAGGCAGATCGTCTTCCTCGGTGATTGAGTGCATTTCATCACGTTTTAACACATGCACTTCACCATCAAACATTCCTCGCAAACATAGAGGGTCGTGGGTCGTAAATATGAACTGGACTCCTGGCATTGCTCGCCGGAAAGCGCTCACCACCTGCATTTTCCACCGAGGATGAAGATGTGTTTCAATTTCATCAATTATGACAATTCCGGAAGCATATTCTAGATTATCCCAGCGCTTAAGCATATGACGCATAATGTCGATAGCCACATAAAACAAAGCCTTGTAGCCATCACTCATATTTTCAAGCGGTGTGTTACGCTTGTGCGCACGGACCATGATATGTCTTTGGTCATTGCGGAAAATGATATCATCCTGTTTTAGAGCAAGGATCTCCTTCATTGCCCTAGCAACTGACAGAAACACTTCATCATCACATTCTTGTAACCATCCGGTTGGATTTGACAATAGAGCAACTGGATTGAATAAGGTATTGCTGATAATACTATTCCTTAAGCCTCCTTGCTTAAGTGGTTTTACAAAGCGTCTTGCCCCATATGCCAGAAAAACAATGTTGCTAACACCTTCCCCGATGGCATTGAAATTTTCATCGATACGAAACATGCTGCTCGTACCATCATTAAATGTAAGACTAACCTCAGCAGGTTGAATATGATCAACAGTCCACTCACCATTGTCCCTGGCAATAAAGTCGTCATAGAGCAGGTTCAGTTTTTTACGCTGAGCTGCGGTCATCATTGCTAGTGCAATAGATTGAAGAATTGAACTTTTGCCTGTCGCATTTTCTCCTAGTAGCATCATACTGGGGGCAAGAGATTTCGACTCACTGTGTTTCAGATTCAGGGTGAAGTGACAAAGGCCTTTAAAATGATGAATATCGATTTTTTTCAAATGACGAGAGGCCTGACTTTCATAATCTAAGATGCTGGCAAATTTGTCATATTCAACGTCCCTGTAACTCAACAGCTCAATTTCCTCAAATATCTCTCTTGGGGTATCCGCATTGTTATCAAATGCAAAGTACCCAAGGTTCACGCTGTCGTTTAAAAAGGATTCGATTTTGTTTGTGGAACGGCATTGTCTCCCCCCAACATGTTCCTTCATTAACATAGCTATAATCAAATTTACTACACCCTGAAGGCAATCATCACTTAAATAAAATTTGTGGAATTCATCGACAGAACCTTCCCTTCCGGAGAAGAATAAATGGACATGATTGATTTGTTTTTTTCGAGCAAAAATCAGGTCATTTCGGTTGAGATCAAAAAGCATGAGGGTGTGCTGCCCCTTATCTGTTAAGGCCACCAGTGTCCCATCACGGCTGAGCGACAGGTGCCGAATGGGGTCATCCAGACAGGGGTTAATCAACAATACCGTTTCTAGAATGTTAGCACCTCTCCACGTCGAAAGAACTGGGGCTCGTGCGGACCCAACAGGGAAGTAATTACGACGCACACGATTACACCCTGAGCACGACAAAAAAAGATTGTCCCACACATATGCAAACCAACCGTAAGAATCCAGACTTTCCTCTTCCTTTAGCCCTTTTGCGTTACTGAGGGGGCGAAAATGGACAATTTCCCCATCATGTGACGCAACATGGGTTTCACACCAAGCACAGCGGCTATGGAAGGTTTTCTGCAATGCAGACCAAACGCTTTCAGAATAAAAAATTTCTTTATTAATGGGGGGACGGCTGTGACTACGCAATTTAGAGGACTGGAGAAAATATTTTCTCAACTCGCTTTCTTCTTGAACAATACGAGCCGGTTTTAAATCGTCAGGGATGTCGGCGTTGAGTCTTTTAATCTTTCTCATGAAAATCCTGGCAAGTTGGTCGGCGTGACGTCATAACGAATGGTTTGAATATAAGCATAATCGTACGCCTGTTTCGTTCATATTGCAGCAGCAACCCTACAGATGAAGCCTAACGCAACATGCCCAAAACCACGTAGCTAAAGCGAAAGCAACGTCCTGTGCCCAAGTTTCTAAAGCTCATTCTTACTACGAATAGTTCAGACGCCTCATAGAGATGATCTCTTCTTGCTGTCAAAACGAAAAAAAACTATGATTAAATCTGCTTAACGCAATCAGGGTATCTAAATGAGTAAAGATGACGTACAAAAGGACATTAGCGGACTGATCGTAAATGCTTTTCAGCGAGAATTCTGGCTTAACATCCAAGAAGAACTCCATACCGCATACGTGGCTGCAAATGCACTTACAATGGGAAGCATTGCAAAACTAGGTGAGCCAGAACAATCACGCTTTCGCCCTCAAGCACGACATTATGTATTGAATGCGGCTTTTAGAAGAGCTGCAGAAAACTCGGGTATTGCTTGTTGTGACGTGGACACGACACCTAAAGGTGAGAGTTACATCATAGTAAACTCTGCAGGAGTGAAGATTAGTCGAATCGGGCTGAACTATGATGAAAAGTGCATTAGGGGTGCAAAACATCGTTCTTTATTAGCAGAATTAAACGAGAGTTTTGAAGGATATACGCCAGATTTATTTAGCGAACGTGATCAATCTGAAGGTGGAGTTGGCACTCTAGGAATGTTGGTCTTAAATATCAACCCACCTCACGGTCATTCGCAAGATAACATGCTGGACCTAAGGATTGTCGTACCCTTTACAAATATGAAGGGGTATCACTTTAACCGTTCAGTAAGCGAGCTGCTTGAGCTTTACCATACTGAACAAGCTGTGGTCATACCAGATAAGGTTATTCCACAGCTAAAGAAACGCCTGAAAGAACAGGAAGGCTAACGTGGTGAAATTATGAGAGTGGGAATAACGGGATTTCAGCCGGAAAGGTTAACTCAGCTTCGTGAAGCGCGAGGGTTATCTAAAATTAATTTGGGTCGTTTGGTTGACCGTTCCCCCTCTACGATTACAAAATGGGAGAATGGCAGCCATTCTCCCGATGCAGAAGTCATTGCGATCTTGGGACAGGTTCTGAACTGCCCTGTCACATGGTTTATCAAACCAACGGTGAAAAAAGAGAACAATCCAGTTTTCTTTAGAACTATGGCAAACACAGCGAAAGACCTGTGCAATGCTTCTGAGTGTTACATGGGGTGGTTGCAGGAGGTTTCTGCAACTTTACAGGAATACCTTGATTATCCTGAAGTAGATGTTCCTCATTTAGAGGTTACAGATTATCGTGCAATTGATGATGAAATGATCGAATTGATGGCTGCAAAATGCCGTCAGCAGTGGGGATTGGGTATAGCCCCTATTACCGATTTGCTTTTGATTATTGAAAATGCCGGAGTTGTATGTTCTCGTTTTGAACAGGGAAGCGCAATGATGGATGGATATTCTCAATGGAATGAGTCAGAGAGTCGTCCTTACATTATTCTTGCCAGTGACAAAGATAATTATTACAGAAGTCGTTTTGACGCTGCACATGAGCTTGGACACGTTGTGTTGCACAGATATGTCGAAAGGCTTGATTCTGTCAACTTTAAACCAATTGAGGAACAAGCTCATAAATTTGCAGCATGCTTGATGTTACCAGAGGAAGCATTTTCGATAGAATTGCCTCCGTTCCCAACGCTTGAGAACTTTATTTCATTGAAAACTCGTTGGGGAATGTCTGCTCAATCCATGATTCATAGAGCTAAATCCTTGGAACTCATCTCTCCGCTAGAATATCAGCGCCTATATAAAAGCGTTTCTGCTCGAGGCTGGAGAAAAGGTGAACCACTTGATGATCTTCGCAAACCAGAGTCAGTGAGATTACTGCCTCGATGTGTCAATTTGTTATTTGAAACAAACACATTCTCTAAATCAACCTTACTTGAAACTTTAAGCATGTCACGTATTGATGCCGAAGATATTCTTTCTCTTCCGCGCGGATATTTAGCAGACAAACCATTACTTGATATTAATTCAAAAATTAAACTCAAGAATAGTCTGAAACCTGCAGTAAGAGAAGATGAAAAATCAAATGTTATTGATTTATTCACTCGCAAATCTTAAATAACAGATGCTGCGCTGAGATTGTCGATGAAGGCTGACGCTACAATTCCTAGGGTAGTGTCAGCTTAAATCTCCTAGAGCAACACTTGTTATGTGGAGAAAACTTATACAGAATCAGAATGCTCAAATCATAGCCAAATGATTTCCACTCGCTTCATGAATGACCAGTATCTCTCTTCGCCACAATTTTCCCTGTCGTATTGTCCATACGATATTGCGAAATTGTACCGTCAAGAATGTACTTGATCACAGAGAGCACAGTCGCTAAAGGCGCATGAAACCATTCGCGGGGATGATAAGTTTGTCCATCAAAACCCCGTAATGTGATATTGAGCCGTTGCTTACCTAAAAAACCGTGAATAAGCGTTTCAAATTTGTGAGTGTTGATATTGAAGCATTGCGTAGTCATGACTATACGAACGGGTGCTTCGAGAAATGTTTTATCTTTTTCAGCGTGTTTGATGCGCTCTTCGATAGTTCCTTCAGTAAAGCCAATTTTATACAAATCAGGTTTAAAACGTTGAAGAGCTGGCTGGTCGCTATGCGTGGCGAGGACATAGACATATCCTGTCGGAACCGGAGCTTCATCAGGACGTATTGACTGTCCATTCAAAACAACTTTGCGACCTTCTGTATCTCGTACCAGACCATGCGTAAGCGAGAGGAAAAGCATATTCATCTCAGTTCCGTTTTCAAACACCAAATGCAAACGGGCATTCCAAGGTCCATATTCCTCCAATCGCTCACCAACTTTATCTACATAGCCCATAACTCCATTGAGAATAAAAAAATCACCTTCATGAATTTTTAACTCATGGCGGAAGCGAACAAATGAAAACGCCCCCGTTTTCAGACCATTTTGGACTGTCTCAAACAGTGGGGAAAATCGATAAAAATCAGGGCACGGCTGTCGTTTGGCAATTTCGTCAGGCTGTGTTTTCTTTTCAATCGGAACATGTTTTAACGTGAAAATATCGGGCTCAGCAAATGAGAGCAATCCATCATCGTCATCAGCAAAGATATCGTCCAGAGAGGTGACCAACTCTGACTTATCAACCTCGGCGGGAGGAACTGAAAATGATACAGATGATTCAAGGGTATTCTCGTTATTTTCACCTGCTAGTAAGCCATGAATATCAAATGGCTGCAACATCTCGCGATATTGCTTGTTATCCTTGAGAGCCCTCAAACGCTGTGCTAGCAACGTTTCCTTAAATTCTTCCGAATCGGGTAGAGGCGGACGCCCATGAACCACATAAAATGCATTAATCTCTTCTAATCTGCTTACAGTCAGATTACCCGTAGAGGAATATATTTTTAGTGGTTCGACTTCGAGTAAACCAAGATCGTCTGGTTCAGAAAAAATGTCATCAATTGTCACTTTTTGACGAACTTGAAGAGGTGAAAGTCTGAGCATAAGTTACGGTTCCTGTCGCACAATACGCTGTTGTTTCATTTTTCGGATGTAAGCTAACGCTTCTGCATAACGAACCTCTATTGCGTCACTGGCATTCAGCGATGGCTCCCTTTTATGCTCACTGGCAAACGTTTTAATTCTTGGCCAGAGCATCACAGCTTCTTCCTCAGATACCTGCGCCTGATTCGCTCTGACTGCTTCCTGAATAGTTTTTAGCATCGTCGCGGTAACTGATTTTGATAGAATCTCATAAGCACCGTGGAAAGGATTTACCGCATCAATTAAGTCAATATTCAAGTTTTCAATATTGATGAATTTATCACCCATTTTTATAAACTGATTGTTTACGTTTAATGAATCATTCGAATTGCCGGAACGCTGACCTTGGCCGTTATCAATGATGGCATCCGACGGCAAATCGGCTTCATCAACTAACCCACCACATTGGCCTACAAAAAGACTCTGCAAAATACCGCTGCGAACCTGTTCTAGTTCGTATTCAGTCAGGTCAGGGTGAAGCGTTTGTATCACCGATGGTAACACTACCTGAGTAATTACCTCAGGCGGTGTTGACTCGGTAATAGCCTCTTTAACCACCTGCTCATTCGCCATTAGTGCCGCCAGGATCTCGTTTTTACCGCCGTTAAGGATTGTTAGAACCTTGTCTGATACCGGTAATGCATGATCATCAACCAGAACAGTATTGGCAGGTAACGGCTCGCCAGTCCATTGAGACCGTGGTTTGAATTGAATATTTGGAGCCATAATCTGCTCCATCAACAACGAAGTGGTGATGGCTTTAAGCATGTTATTTACTGATACTTTAACGTCATCATCTTGAGCATCAGGCTGAGCAATAAGGTTAGTAAACTGTGCGTGAGTTTTGCCTTCACAATCTCGTGTTGCACGCCCAATTATTTGCACAATCTCCGTCATCGAACTACGATAACCAATGGTCAGCACATGTTCACAGAATGGCCAGTCAAACCCCTCTTTCGCCATACCTAACGCAATAATAATATCAATATCGTCGGCAGAGTGGATATTACGCAGATACGCCTGTACTTTCGGTCTTTCTGCCGGGTTATCATCAACCAGATTCGCTACACGCAACAATTTGCCATCGCTTTTGCGTTTCACTCGATAGATGCCGGTATCTGGCTCTTGCTGTTGCACCTCACCCAGCGCATCCAGGATGGCATCAACCTCGGCATGTTTATCTTTTGTTGATTCGCCGGAATTAACATTGGGAATATGGATGATGGTTTTTTTGCTAGCATCCAGCACTGAAGGTAGTGCCTTGATATATGAGCCCTGATAAAAATGGTAGCCAATGCCTAAAGATTTTAAATATTGGTATCCATTGAGCTGTTCGTAGTAGGTATAGGTCACTTTCGTGAACTGGGCTTCATCTTCGGGTTGCAAAATGGGTACTGTATCCCCCCGGAAGTAAGAACCCGTCATTGCAACAATATGCGCATTAGAACCTATCATCAGGGCATCAATCAGATTACCCAAACGGTTGTTTTCATCCGCAGAAACATGATGGAACTCATCAATTGCGACCAAGCAATCATTAAACGATTCAACATTTAGCTTATCGAAAGCAAAACGCAGAGTAGCATGAGTACAAACCAGAATGTCGTCAGGACTAGCCATAAATCGTTTAAAGGTTTCAACCTTCCCAGCCTCTCCACCGCCAATGCACAGATTATTTTCAGGTTTTACTTTCCAGTCAGCAAAGAAACCGTGCTTCGTAAGTGCAGTATCTTTAAACGAACCTCCGATAGACATTTCAGGGACCGCGACAATAGCTTTGCGTACCCCCTGATTAACAAGCTTATCCAGAGCAAGAAACATCAATGCTCTTGATTTACCCGAGGCTGGTGGGGCTTTGATAAGCAGATAAGGATTGTTCCTCTGTTCAAAGGCTCGAGCCTGCATTTCCCGCATACCAAAATCATTAAGACGCGCACTTTGCCCAGTCTGCCCGTACGTAACCTTTAAAATATTTTCCACAATGCAATCCTCTGTAGGCTCTGGCTGGCAGAGCGAAACCTTATGCTTTAATCAGCGCTTCGTAGCGTTCTAATAGGCAGCTCAAACGCTCAGTGGAGTCCCTGAATGGTTTGTCACGGTAGAGACGATCTACAGCCTTATCCAAAGTCTGATGGATTTCCAAAAGGTCTGCGGGCATCTTTAACGGATCATACAACTCAGCTAGAGTATTTTCTGGGTAATTTTCCCTCGTCAATAATACTGTTTTTGCCAATGCAATAAGCGAATTACGCTGTTCATCAGTCACGCTAGGCCAAGGGAAAGAGTTATAAACCACTGTTGCTGAATAGCGGTAGCGACTTTCAAGACGACCTGCTACCAGTCGCATCCAGTCGTTGTGCATTAGTGAGGTCAGGATAGCAAACTCGTACAAAGTGCCATTTGGGAGAATGTAATTCAGATTAGTTGAAATTACACTGGCATCATAAAAGCCAATAGGGACATAGGTTCGCCGCTCTGATGAAACACTAGGTATCAGAATATAATCATTTGGGTTATTTAAATCTCTAAATTGATGAGGGCGCTCAGCCATTTTCTGAGCGCCTTTGTCTGGGCTTTTACGCCGTGCTTCTGCTACTTTTTGTACTCGGTTTAAGACGAGCGGCATCGACTGAAGCTCTTTATCGGTAATATCTGCCAACCATAAACACCAGCGCTCTTTACCATTGAGAAATTCATCCGCTCCCATAACTCTTTTAATCCAAGGGGCAGCTTGAGGCTCCAGTTTTAGCAAAATATCACGTTCACGACGATCCATTAGCAAATGACCACCATCGGTAGGTTTATTTCCAAACAATAGCTGGGGGACATTCTTTACCATCGGTTTTGTTTTCGCCGACACGGCTATGTTGCTGCCTTCAATCAGATAAGGGCTAATGTTGTTCACAAGCTTACTGTGCCAATGCCCGTCTACCTGCTGGTAGAGTTGACGCGTTTTGCTTCGTCCTGATAGACCAACAATAACCACATGCACCGCTGCTTTATCACGAGCATTATTTGCCCATGCAAAGGTTGGGTAAGCAAAATGAATGCACAGACCCAGCTTGAATACAGAAGGCCATAGTGTTGCTACTTGCTCTCCCTGACATAACGAATTTGTAGCTACAAGTGCCAGCTCAGCACGGCTATTCTGGATATATTGCGCGCCCTTCCAAAACCAACAGGCAACAAAATCCAGACCACCTAATGACTTAAAACCGCTAAATACAGCCTGCATATCAGCACGCTGTTGATCAGACCGACCTAGCGTCCCTAAAAAAGGGGGGTTGCCTATCACATAAACTTCATCATCAACCCCTTTTGGACATACTTCCTGCCAGTCTTTTTGCAGGCTATTACCGCTCCAAATTTTACCGGATGATCGCAACGGCAACGCTGGTGGCGCTGAACCAATATGTTCTTCCCACTGTTTATTTAACTGATGCTCTGCAAGCCATAAGGAAAGGCGGGCTATTTCACAAGCAAAATCATCGATCTCAATGCCGTAAAATTGGTCGAGATGGATACCGCTCATAAAAATGGATTGTGGGTCGCATTGCAAAAGAGCCTGAATCACATCCATTTCCAAAAGACGTAGTTCTTTATAGGCGACAATCAAGAAGTTACCTGAACCACACGCAGGATCAAAAACTTTCATTTTCCCCAGACGGAGAAGCAACCGTTTGAGACCATTCGTGTTTGTGCGTTGTTTTTCAAGCTCTGAACGCAATGGCTCCAGAAATAATGGTTGTATAACCTTCATGATATTGCTGTATGAAGTGTAATGCTGTCCTAAGCGGCTACGCTGCTCTACATCAATCACAGCTTGGAACATGCTGCCGAAAATGTCAGGGTTAATCTCACTCCAGTCCATTGCACTGCATTCAAGTAAGATACGTCTGCCCTTCAACCCCAACTCTGGAACAAGCTCATCACTGGCGAATAAACCACCATTAACATAAGGGAATGCGGCTAAATGAATCGGAAGTGACTGGCGTAATTTGCTATTCGGTTTGCTGTTCAT
The DNA here is from genome assembly GCF_043974075.1 of Enterobacter sp. ECC-019. Taxonomy (NCBI): domain Bacteria; kingdom Pseudomonadati; phylum Pseudomonadota; class Gammaproteobacteria; order Enterobacterales; family Enterobacteriaceae; genus Enterobacter; species Enterobacter sp. ECC-019. The sequence continues at coordinate 1,199,494 of NZ_CP143759.1, read as the reverse complement.
CACGGCAAACAGATCTGTCAGAAACTGATCTAAATCACTGCCATCTTCGACGGTGTAGCTCTTAACTGCGGAAGTAAACTGACTTTTTTCAAAGATGCCTGTGTCTTCGGCAAAAAAGCAAAACAGCAAACGAGTGAGGAAAACATTTAGCGCGTGAATATCTTCTGCTTTACTTAAATCATTACGCTCCTTGATAAGATCAAACAGCTTCCCCATCTTCTCAGCGGCTTTCACATCGGCCGGGTTTTCACTATTGAGAATAGCCTTCTCCAACCCTACCAGCGGTAAGAAAAAACCATAGTTACGTGGTAACTCTTCAAACTCAATATCGAGACGTTCCTGTGTCAGTGTGTCCCAGGCTAAAAAGCGAACAAAATTTGTCATTAGAACAAAGCGGATCTTATTTTTTGCAACCGCCGCATCGGCAATACGTTGGTCAAAAGCAGATTCAAGATCATCATTATCCGCTACTGGCTGGTAGTAGAGTTTATTTTTTAATGAAACGTGTCCTGGCTCTTTCGCAACATTACGCGCCCCACCTTGCCGAATCTGACTCAGGGTAGATTTAGGGAACTCAAAAGCAGTTAAAAAGCCGTAGATAAATTCGTCTTGCTCGGGGTTTTCAACCAGTTGTTCGAGATGTTCAAAAATTTTCGCCTGATTAACAGCCATTGTTATTCCTAAAAAATACAGTACCCGTAGAGGATGATGCACTCATTCTAACCGAAGAAAATTTTATCAAGTAGTTCCAATGCATTACCTACGTTGTATCAAAAAATAGAAAACTTAAGCCCTATGCATGCCACCGCAAGGCGGCAGGCTTCGTTCAGAGTACTTAATCGTCAGCGGAAATTTATCCTTAAGACAGCCGTTACTACCGCGTAGACTCTAATTTCCCAAAATCAAACGGACTCATTCCCTTCTCCCGATTCGCATCAAGATAATCAGCCCACCACTGCAACATTAGCCTCTTCTCCCCCAGATGCTCCGCCTTATGAATCTAAGCCGCACGTACAGAGTTACGTTCCCGATGACTTTTCTGCCGCTCTACCTCGTCCCTCGACCATAATTCCGACTCGATCAACGAGCTACACGCCATAGTCCTGAAACCATACCCACATACTTCCGTTTTCGTGTCATAACCCATCACTCTCAGAACCTTATTCACCGTGTTTTCACTCATGGGTTTATGCGGATCGAGATCACCTACGAAAATCAACTCCCGGTTCCCATTCATGCTTTTGAGCTTTCCCAGAATAGCTAAGGCTTGGCGCGACAAAGGAACAAGATGAGGTGTTCGCATCTTTGAACCACGCTGAGAATGATTAACGCCTTCCAGCGGTTCACGCTCACTAGTAATCGTCCACAAGGCAGTATCAAAATCCACTTCTTACCAGCGAGCAAAACGCAGTTCATTTGAACGAATGAAGACCAACAAAATGAGTTCAACAGCCAATCGAGTTAAGGGTCTGCCAGAATAGTGATCTATGTGATGCTGTAATTCAGGTATGTGGTTCAGTTCAAGAGCTGCACGGTGCTGTCTTTTAGCCGTAGCAACCGCGCCAGCAATCTCTTGCGCGGGGTTGTAATCGATTTAGCCGCTCTGAACGGCAAAGCGCATAATCGTGGTAGTACGCTGTGTAAACGGGCAGCGACTTCAAGACGCCCAGATGACTCGACTGCTTTAATGGGTACAAGCAGATCTCGTGGTTAGGGTGAACCAGCAAAACCACGCCTTCACCGTCAGTCAGTTTATAGACTTTTGCTTCAGGCTTAGCCGTACGAACCTTCACATCACTCAGAGCCATGATGAATCTCCTTTCAAGGATTCTGTGTGGGTACAAACATTATCGAACCGGGATATAACCGCAGATGTACCCACATCAGCAAATTGATGTAGGTTGAATCAGGTTGATTTAGGTTGAGTGAAAAAGCGAGGAAAGTCTTGCAGGCACTGGCTTTCAGACACAAAAAAAGCCACCCTTAGGTAGCTGATTATTGCATCACTTGGTGCCGAAGGCCGGACTCGAACCGGCACGTATTTCTACGGTTGATTTTGAATCAACTGCGTCTACCGATTTCGCCACTTCGGCACTGAAGGGGATGCGGAAACGTTGTGGATTATACCTGTCGCGCGCCGCCATGCAAGCGACGACGCGCTAAACCCGCGCTAAGTGCCCAAAAAACCAGCGCCCTTCGTCACTCCAGCTCAGACACCGCCAGTCGGATCACCCCCGCCGCCTTCTGCTCCGGCAGCGCCAGCACCTTCGCCCACATCTCCTGCACCATATCGCAGGAGAGCTTCTCTTTGCCCGCCGCCTTCTCCGGCATCTGCAGCAGCTGGATGTCCTCGCCGTACTTATCGGCAAGTTCCTTCATAATCGGCCGCACGTCTTCGACAGCCGCCTCACGTTCGGCCTGCGTCACGGTGTGGCGATTTTTGCCGTAGGCCGCGCGCATCATGTCGGCGTCGGCCTGCATGCGCCGCGCCATCAGGTCTTTATCCAGCATGCGCATCGGGTTCACGCCGCCCTTCACCGTCGGGTAGAGGAAGCGGAAGCAGGCGTCGTCGCTCACCTTCTGGATGGCGGCGGTCTGCTCCATGTTGATGGTCATGTAGTTCACCACGTTGGCGTCCGGGGCGTTCTGCAGACGCGACATCTGCAGATGCAGGATCTGCGGCTGGATGGTGTCGATAATCTGCTGCTCCGGCTCGCCCGCTTTTTGCAGGGCGGCCATCTGGTCGAGGATGCGCTGATGCAGCGCGGGCTCCTGCTCCTTAATCACCTGCCAGGCGGGCATCGCGTTAAGAGCGGAATCCATCTGCCGTTCCGGAGAGCGCTGCCTGTCGAAGAACACCCAGAACGCCACGGCGGCGGCCACCACAACAACCATCACGGTACGGGTCCACGTTTTATTCATCTCGCATCCTTATCCTTGAGTTGTGCCGGTTTACACCGGCACGCCGCTGTGGAAGCGAAACTCGTTGTCCGGTGTCGAGATAAGTGTGGCTTCAATTTCGCCAAAAAGCTTTATGCGCGGTGAGATATCGTCGTCGCTCACCTGCCGGGCCAGCGTCAGGTAGTCCTGATAGTGGCGCGCTTCCGAGCGCAGCAGTGAGAGATAGAACTTCTGCAGGTCGTCATCGAGGAACGGGGCCAGCGCGGCGAAGCGTTCGCAGGAGCGGGCTTCGATGTAGGCGCCGCAGATGAGCTTGTCGATCAGCGTCAGCGGTTCGTGGGTGCGCACTTCTTTCAGCATCCCTTTGGCGTAGCGGCTGGCGGTGATTTTGACGTAGGGAATGTCGCGGGCCAGCATCGCCTCGCGCACCTGCCAGAAATGGTGCAGCTCCTCTTTAATCAGCAGCACCATGCTGTCGATGAGCGCCTGGCCCCACGGGTCGTCGGTTTTGGGCATCACGCTTTTGCCAATCTGCTTATGCAGGGCGATGAAGTCCGGCTCCGGGCCGTCGCGGAAGGTGAACTGTTCGTAGGGTTTGAGCCAGTCGAGCAGCGCGTCGGCACCGCTTTCGTCGGCGACGTATTTGCGCACCAGCAGCAGCGCGGTCTGGGCGGCCTTGAGCTCGCACACCATGTGGTCGGTGAGCAGCAGCGGCAGGTTGAGCGGGTCGCGGGCTTTATCAATCCATGCTTGCGGGGTCGGGCACTGGAGGAAGTTGAGTACGGGGGCGAGTATCTGCGGGTAATCCATGGTTCTGCCTTGAAAAAGCGGTGGCGCGCGCCACCGCCTGAAACGCTTAGTGACGCACGCCGTCGTCGTCTTCGTCGACGTAATCTTCGTCGTCGCCTTCTTCGCCGTCTTCACCGTTCGGATCTTCGAAGTAGGTTCCCCAGCCGTCGTATTCCACTTCAAACTTCTCGGCCAGGTTCATCAGCTGTTCTACCTGCGCGTCGATCAGCTCCGCCTTCAGCGCGCCTTCGCTCAGGATGTCGCAGCAGATGACGGTGTCGCCCTCTTCCACTTCCAGCTCTTCCGGCTCGGTTACTTCGTAACCCAGCTTGAAGGCTTCCACGGCCAGTTTTTCCAGCGCGTCGAAATCATCCGCAGAGAAATGGTGCTCGATGGTGTACAGCGCGTCCGGATCGCTACCGTCTTCCAGCAGTTCTTCAATAATCAGACGCGTCTCTTCGCGTTGCTCTTCCAGGTGTTCCGGGTTTGCCATGGCTCAATCCTCTTTAAAGTGCGGCAGATACTTCTATTTTCACACACGGACGGGTTTGCCTCCACCTTTGTTGGAAAGAATTGTGAAACGGGGTTGCAAATGAATAATTACACATATAAAGTGAATTTTAATTCAATAAGTGGCGTTCGCCATGTGAGGATAAAATGTCTGATCTGTACAAGAAACACTTTCTGAAATTGCTCGACTTCACACCTGCACAGTTCACTTCTCTGCTGACCCTTGCCGCACAGCTCAAAGCCGATAAAAAAAATGGCAAGGAAGTACAGAAGCTTACCGGTAAAAACATCGCGCTCATCTTCGAAAAAGACTCGACCCGTACACGTTGCTCTTTCGAAGTTGCCGCATTTGACCAGGGCGCGCGCGTCACCTATTTAGGGCCGAGCGGCAGCCAGATTGGGCATAAAGAGTCAATTAAGGACACCGCGCGCGTGCTCGGGCGGATGTACGACGGCATTCAGTATCGCGGTCACGGCCAGGAAGTGGTCGAAACGCTGGCGCAGTACGCGGGCGTGCCGGTGTGGAACGGGCTGACCAACGAGTTCCACCCGACGCAGCTGCTGGCGGACCTGCTGACCATGCAGGAGCACCTGCCGGGCAAGGCGTTTAACGAGATGACGCTGGTCTACGCGGGCGACGCGCGCAACAACATGGGCAACTCGATGCTGGAAGCGGCGGCGCTGACCGGGCTGGATCTGCGCCTGGTGGCCCCGAAAGCCTGCTGGCCGGAAGAGAGCCTGGTGGCGGAATGCAGCGCGCTGGCGGAGAAGCACGGCGGGAAGATCACCCTGACGGAAGACGTGGCGGCGGGCGTGAAGGGCGCGGACTTTATCTATACCGACGTCTGGGTGTCGATGGGCGAGGCCAAAGAGAAGTGGGCAGAGCGGATTGCGCTGCTGCGTGGGTATCAGGTGAACGCGCAGATGATGGCGCTGACCGGCAACCCGAACGTGAAGTTCCTGCACTGTCTGCCGGCATTCCATGACGACCAGACCACCCTCGGCAAGCAGATGGCGAAAGAGTTCGATCTGCACGGCGGAATGGAGGTGACGGACGAGGTGTTTGAGTCGGCGGCGAGCATCGTGTTCGACCAGGCGGAAAACCGGATGCATACGATTAAGGCGGTGATGGTGGCGACGCTTGGGGAGTGAGCCTCTCCCCACTTTATTGATTCGGTGCGCTCTTCTTGCCGGGTGGCGCTGCGCTTACCCGGCCTACAAAACCCGTAGGCCCGTGCAAGCGAAGCGCCGCCGGGCGGATCAGGCCAGCTCCATTTCATTGATTTTTCACCCCGAAAAAGGTACGTTTTCGCCTTAATTCCAGCGTGGACATGCCAGCATTATGCCGATTATTCAGTCTGTTGAACGTGCGTTGCAGATCCTCGACCTGTTCAACGAGCAGGCCACCGAGCTTAAGATCACCGACATCAGCAAACTGATGGGGCTGAGCAAGAGTACCCTCCACTCGCTGCTGAAAACCCTGCAGCTTCACGGCTATATCGATCAGAACCCGGAAAACGGTAAGTATCGCCTCGGCATGAAGCTGGTCGAGCGCGGCCATTTTGTCGTGGGCTCCATCGATATTCGTCAAAAGGCGAAAGGCTGGCTGACGGAGCTGTCCCAGCGAACCGGGCAGACCACCCATCTGGGGATCCTGGACGGGCGTGAAGGGGTCTATATCGAGAAGATTGAAGGCAAGCTGGCCGCCATCGCCTATTCGCGCATCGGCCGCCGCCTGCCGGTTCACGCCACCGCCATCGGCAAGGTGTTGATTGCCTGGCTGGGCGAGGCCGAGCTGAACGCCCTGCTGGAGGGCTATCAGTACACCACCTATACCCCTTCCACCCTCGCCTCTCGTGAAGAGCTAATGGCCGCCCTGACGCAGACCCGCGAGCAGGGTTACGCCCTGGATAGCGAAGAGAACGAGCAGGGCGTGCGCTGCGTGGCGGTGCCGGTGTGGAACCACGAGTCCCGCGTCATCGCCGCCCTGAGCCTCTCGACACTGACCTCCCGCGTGGACGATGCGGAGCTGGCTAATTTCCGCGAGCAGCTTCAGCAGGCCGGGCTCCAGCTTTCACGCGCGCTGGGCTACCCGGCCTGAGCCGTTAGGCCGGCTCGTAGGTGAAGTAGTCGAAGTCCGCGTGGCAGCCGTCGCCGCTGATGTCCTCGCAGTGCAGCCCCACAAACGCGCCGGTGAAGAAGCCGCGCCCGCCGATGTAGTCGTCCGACAGCTTCCACGCCTCATACGTTACCGGCACGGTGTGCCACGTCTCGCCGTCGAACGAGTAGCTGTAGCGGTAGACCAGCGTATCCACATCCACCCGCAGCCAGACGCTCTCCGCACTCTCCGGCACCGGAATGGGCTGCTCGTGCAGCGGCCACGACGGCACGTTGTGGTCGAGCTGAATAACCTTGATGGTTCTCCCCTGCCCCTCCTCGTAGTCCACAAAGCAGTAGCTCCAGTTTTTGCTGTTGTAGTAGCAGGTCAGCCCCGCGCTCTGCTGGAAGTGGACCGGCGAGAACTGCATCCGCGTTTCTGAACGAAAAGCGAAGTGCTGCCAGCGGCGCGCCACGGTCGACTGGGTAAAGGTCGTGTTGAGCGAGTCGTTGCCGTAGAGCCGTAAGTAGCCCGGCCGCGCGGTGAGCGAGCCGAGGGTGTCGTCGAACGGAATGCGCAGGGTCTGCAGCTCCGGGTCGAGCGAACTGGCGTCGAAATCGTCCCGCCAGCTGCTCTGAACGGCAGCGGGCTGCTCCGCCATCTGCGGGCCGGGCACGGTCAGCTGCGCGTGCTTGCCGCCTTCCACGTACGGCCAGCCGTCGCGCCATTCAATGCGGGCGATGCCGGTCTCGCGCCCCAGCGGGCAGTAGCCGCGTCCGCCGGAGGCCAGCAGCGGCACGCCGGGCAGGCGCAGCGGGCGGCTGGTGAGGTAGGCCATATACCATTCACCCGTATGCGTCTGCAGCAGCGAGCCGTGGCCGCTCTTCTGCAGCGGGTTCTCCGGCAGGTGCCAGCTGGTCATCATCGTTACGTCCGGGTGCAGCTCGTACGGCCCGTCGATATTTTTGGAACGCAGCACCACAACCGCGTGCTCGTAGCTGGTGCCGCCTTCGGCGACCATCAGGTAATACCATCCCGCGTGGCGATAGAGGTGTGCGCCCTCGGTGTAGCAGAGCGGCGTGCCGGTAAACAGCGTTTTGCGCTCGGGCGAGAGCGTGCCGGTCTGCGGGTCAAACTCCTGCATCACAATGGTGTTGTGCGGGTTGCTGTGGTGGCGCGGCCCCCACGGGCGGTAGATATAGTATTTGCGGCCATCGTCGTCGTGGAACAGGGACGGATCAAACCCGCCATTGCCCATCGGGATCGGCTCGCTCCACGGCCCCTCGATGGACGGCGCGGTGACGAGGAAGTTGCGGCCGTTTTTCCACGGCGAGTCGACAATCTTCACGTCGGTGTAGAGCAGCCAGAATTTGCCGTCGGCGTAGCTCAGGCACGGCGCCCAGATGCCGCCGGAGTCCGGATTGCCCTTCATGTCCAGCATCGACACGCGGTCCAGCGGAGTGCTGACCAGCGACCAGTTTTTCAGGTCGCGGGAGTGGTAGATGCGCACGCCGGGGAACCACTCGAAGGTCGAGGTGGCGATGTAGTAGTCCTCGCCCTGGCGGCACAGGGACGGGTCCGGGTTGAAGCCGGTCAGGATTGGGTTAGTGATTTCCATATTGCCTCCGGTTAATGGGATGCGGCTGTCGCAGCGTCGGGAACGGCCTCGCCCTGCGCCGCGCGGTGTTTGATCAGCTGCTGGCTGATGGCCTCCACGCGGGCATCGGTGAGCTTATAAAACGACAGCATGATGAACATGCCCGCGTAGAGCACCACCGGCACCACGCAGAACAGAATTTTGATGGTGGTAAGCACCTCGACCGGCTGCACGCTGCTGCTGGCGGAGTAGTTCACGTACGCCAGGATCCAGCCCACCACTGCCCCGCCAATCGCCAGGCCAATCTTCAGGCTGAACAGGTAGGTGGAGAACACCAGCCCGTCGAGGCGGCGACCGCTGCGGCTCTCCTCGTAATCCACCACGTCAGAGGCCATCAGCCACTGCAGCGGCGTGGTGGTGTTAAAGACGAACAGGAACAGAATGTTGAGGGCGAAAATCAAGGCGATGTGCTCGGCCGGGGTGACGAAAATCAGCAGGCTGATCAGCGAGTAGGCGACGATGATCCACTTGAAGGCAGTTACGCGGTCGAAGCGCCCCAGCAGGCGGGAGGAGCAGAGCGAGCCAAACATGGTGGCAAGGCTGCCGTAGAGTAAAAACTGGGTCGCCATCTCCGGGTGATCCATCACGTATTTCACGAAGTAGAGCGTCGCCCCGCCGCGCACCACGTTAGAGCAGGTCGCCATCATCTTGAACGCGCACATGATGCGCCACTGGCCGTTGCCCAGCAGCAGCTTGAGATCTTTCGCCACCGACGAGCCCGGCTGCACCTCAAAGGTGTAGCGCTCTTTGGTGGTGAAGAAGCAGACGTAGAGCAGCACCACGCCGCTCAGGCCCAGCACGCACATGGCGCCGAAATAGCCCACCTGCTCGTTCCCTTTGCCGATGATGCTCACCAGCGGCAGCGCGATGCCGCTGATGGCGAGCGAGCCCGCCGCCGCCAGGAAGAAACGCCAGGACTGCAGGGCGTGACGCTCTTTCGGGTCGGCGGTAATGACGCCCGGCATGGCGCAGTACGGCACGTTAACGAAGGTATAGACCAGGGTCAGGAGAATGTAGGTCACGCAGGCGTAGATGATTTTGCCCTGCGCAGAGAAGTCCGGCGTGTAGAAGGTCAGCACGCAGACGATGCCGAACGGGATGGCGCCCCACAGCAGGAACGGGCGGAACTGGCCGTGCCGCGTGCGCGTGCGGTCCACCAGCAGCCCCATCAGCGGGTCGGTCACGGCGTCGAGCACGCGGGAGACCAAAAACAGCGTGCCCATAATCCCCGCCGACAGACCGAAGACGTCGGTGTAGAAGTAGGCCAGCAGGAACATCGTGGCCTGCCAGACGAAGCCGCAGGCGGTGTCACCCAACCCGTAGCCAATTTTGTCTTTCATGGTTAATTGCGTCATCAGAATTACACCCTTATGTAGTGTGCTGAATTACAACATCGTGTTAATGGAGTGTAATGAGCTGTTCAATTAACCAGCAATGGTCATATCTTATTTCCGAATTACGTTATTTTGCTTTTGTGACGCCAACGATATATCACAACCTATTGTTTAAATTAATAAATCACAGGCACAGCAAAGCCGTCCGCGGAATATTTCCCGCAGACGGCTTTATCTAATGAAATAATTAAATGCCGAGCGCTTTTTTACCGGCGTTAATTACCTCAATGATTTTATCGGTGTCATAAATACAGCCTTTCCAGGTGCCGCCGCTCACCGACTGCAGTGCCGCCCACAGCCGGGTATCGTCCGGCAAAAAGTCGTGGGCGTGCAGGTCCGGATGCGTCTGCCGCCGCGCCAGCTCGCGCGCCCCCTCTTCCGGCGTCAGCGGGTTTTCCGCCGTGCCGATGAAGTTCACGCTGCCCGTGAGGGTCAGACGGTCGACGGCAATCTCGATGATGTCGTTATCGCGCAGCTTGCCAATCGGCCCGCCCGCCAGCGCCTCCGGCGACACGTGGCCGAAGCAGGCGCCCGTCGACACGCCCGAGAAGCGCGCATCGGTGATGAGCGACACCGTCTTGCCCCACGAGATATGCTTTAGCGCGGAGGTGAGCTGGTAGGTCTCTTCCATGCCGGTGCCGGACGGCCCGCCGCCGATCACCACCATGATATCGCCCTGCTTAATCTCTTCCCGCTTGATGGCCTTGATCGCCTGCGCTTCCGAGACAAACACCCGCACCCGGCCGGTGTGGCGGTACACACCATCGTCATCCACCACCGACGGGTCGATCGCCGTGGCCTTGATCACCGATCCTTCGGGCGCGATGTTGCCCGTCGGGAAGCAGACCGTCGAGGTCAGCCCTTTCGCTTTTGCCTTCTCCGGCGGCAGGATCACGTCATCCGGATCCACGCCGTCCTGCTCGCGCAGGCACTGGCGGAAGCGCGCCCGGCGCTCGGACGCCTGCCACCAGTCGAGGTTCTCGCCGACCGTCTGGCCAGTAACGGTCATCGCATCAAGATGCAGCAGGCCGAGATCGCGCAGGTGGAGCATCACCTCCGGCACACCGCCCGCGAGGAAGGCGCGCACGGTCGGGTGATAGTCCGGGCCGTTGGGCAGCACGCTTACCAGGCGCGGCACCCTGCGGTTGACGCGCGTCCAGTGTTCAACGTCCGGAATAGTGCAGCCCGCCGCGTGGGCGATGGCCGGAATGTGCAGCAGTAAATTGGTGGAGCCGCCGAACGCCGCGTGGATCACCATGGCGTTTTCGATGGCTTTGTCGGTGAGGATATCGCGAGTGGTGATGCCGCGGTTATCCAGCTCGCTCACCGCCCGCGCCGACTGGCGGGCGATCTCCAGCCACACCGCCTGCCCGGACGGCGCCAGCGCGGAATGCGGCAATGCCAGACCCAGCGCCTCCGCGACCACCTGCGAGGTGCCCGCCGTGCCGAGGAACTGGCAGCCGCCGCCCGGCGAGGCGCAGGCCCGACAGCCCAGCTCGGCGGCCTCCTGCAATGACAGCTCGTGGTTGGCGAAGCGCGCGCCGATGGTCTGTACCTTGCCCGCGTCTTCCCCTACGGTTGGCGGCAGCGTCGCCCCGCCCGGCACCAGAATGGTCGGCAGGTCGTGCATTGCGGCCAGGGCAATCATAGTAGCGGGCAGCCCTTTATCGCAGGTTGCCACGCCGATCACCGCCCGGCGCGTCGGCAGGGAGCGGATCAGGCGGCGAAACACGATCGCCGCGTCGTTGCGGTACGGCAGGGAATCAAACATGCCGTGCGTGCCCTGCGAACGTCCGTCGCACGGATCGCTGACGAAGGCCGCAAACGGGATCCCGCCATTGCGGGTGATCTCCTTCGCCGCCGCCTGCATCTGCATGCCGATCTCCCAGTGCCCGGTGTGGTAGCCCAGCGCAACCGGGCGTCCGTCTCCGGCCCGGATCCCGCCCTGGGTGCCGATAATCAGCACCTCTTTGCCGGTGAGCTTGTTAGCGTCCCAGCCCATCCCGGCGTTCTGCGTCATGCCGAACAGGTTGCCGCTGGGGGATTCCATCAGCATCTGCGGAGTCAGCGGCAGCGCGCCCTGCGGCCCCGCCGCGTGGGTGATCACCGCATAAAACGCGTCGTCCTGCGGGGTGAAAATTTTCTCGATGGTCATGGTTATCGTCCGGCTCAGCAGAGCTTGAGCTGTTGCAGCAGGGTTTTCAGCTGCGCCCTGCGCGGCTCGTCCAGCGCAGAGGCGGGCGGCAGCACGTGCGTGGAGACAGGGCGACCGCAGAGCACGATCGCCTCTTTAATGACGTTCACAAACGGTGTATCCAGCTGATACATCTGCGGAATTTGCAGCAGGGTCTGATGATACCCGGCCGCTTTCGCCACGTCCCCGTCGCGCCAGGCTTTCAGAAGATTCACCGACACCTGCGGAGCAAAGTTGCCGCTCGCCGAGATCGCCCCGTCGCCGCCGAGCAGCAGGGTATTAAACAGATGATCGTCGTAGCCGCAGAGCACGGTGAAGTGCGGATGGGCGGCTTTGACGGTGTGGATCATGCTGCGCAGATGGGCCACGGAGTCGATGGTGTCTTTGATGCCGATAATGTTGCTGCGCGAGTCGGCCAGCGTTTTAACCAGCGCCGGGGTCAGATCCTGCCCGGTCAGCGCCGGGAAGTTATAGAGCATCACCGGCAGCGTGACGCTGTCGGCCACCTGCTCGAAATAGCGGATCAGGTTCGCTTCCGACACTTTCCAGTAGTAGGGGTTAATCACCACGATGCCGTCCGCGCCCGCCTGCTGGGCGTGCTGGCTCAGCTCAATGGTTTCCCGGGCGTTGGTGCCGCCGGTGCCGATCAGCACCGGCACGCGACGATCGACGTGATCGATAGCAAAGCGGGCAATGGCTTTACGCTCTTCGGCGCTGAGCTGGGAGAACTCGCCGCCGCTGCCCAGGAAGAACAGACCGTCAACGCCTGCTGCGATCAGATCGTCGATCAGCGCGGCGGTGCCCGGCTTATCGAGCTGGCCGTCGGCGGTAAAAATGGTGGAGACAGGGGGAATGATTCCCGTGAACAACGCGGACTGCGGCATGATATCTCCTTGCTGAATTATTTTGTTCTACATTATAGAACAGCGTTCATTAATTTAACGATCATACTATGACGCAGAAAAAGCACAGGTAAATGGGAAGGGAGGAAGGAGTGTGGGAAATTTAAGCTGGATCACAGATTGCCCCTCACCCTAACCCTCTCCCCTGTACAGTCCGGGGTGAGGGGTAAGGGTTATTCAACCAGCATTTTAACAACCACTTTCCTGACCTTAGCAGGTGCCCCAACCGCGCACAGCGGCTTATGCACCTCGCCCGGCCAGAACACCACAAAATCCCCTTCGCTCAGCACCACGGTTTTCTCCTGCTCGCCTTCCGGCAGGAACGCCATGTCTTTGTCCGCCAGCCAGTCGGTGTCCGGCGTGCCATGCGGCAGGGTGCTGAAAGTCATACCCTCCTGGCCCTTCATCACAATCTGGATGTCCAGATAGCGCGCGTGGAACTCGGCGCGGCGCTCGGCGAACGGTTGGGTCATGTCTTCCGAGACCAGATAAAACAGGCTGTTGCCGTTGATGTCGTGTTTCCCGAGCGGCGTGGCGTCGGTGACGTGGGCTTTAACGTGCTCAATGGCCTGGCGCAACTCGTCAGGCAGCCAGGACTGCAGATGGTGGATGTTGCCGATAATCATGTTTTAACCCTCAATATAAAACAATGTTTCATTTTTATCTTTTATACGAGAATCCCGGCTGCCATACCAGCCCTTTTTGGACGAGGTTTGCGCGAGCGCATGTTTATCGGGAAAGGTGTTAATTTGCTGTTAATCCTGCCCAGGCATTTATGCAGGGGTTATGCATAACCTCGATCAGCGCATATCGCACGGCTGTTCTAACCTCTTGATCATGCTGTCTAATTAACAAAACCCGTTGCCGCCTCACACTTTACTGTTTTGATAATTTGCTCTAAAAAACCATAATTATTTATTGATTTTTCTTAAGTCAAAAATAGTTAATTACGTTAATTGCATAGCCATTCTTACGCATTATTTTTATCATTTAAAATCAGATATATAAGAATTTATTTCAAAGGATTAAAATCTACAAAATAATAACAACCTCAAATAATGCCACCGAATCCTGCTTAGCTATTCATCCCTCAATAATATGAAATCAATTATTATCTGATGCGAATCATGCAAATGAAAACAAACCTCTCAATATCCCGTTTCTCGTGAGCAACATCACAATACGAATTATTTAACTGCCTAGTATGAATCACGAAATCAATTGAGCTTAGCCGCCATGAAATTAAATACATCACATGGCGCATGCCCTTTTTATTCTGAAAAACAGTTAAAGGAATAATTATGGAAAAGCATTACGTCGGTTCTGAAATTGGTCAATTGCGTAGCGTTATGCTGCACCGCCCTAATTTAAGTCTGAAACGCTTAACGCCATCGAATTGTCAGGAGCTGCTTTTCGATGACGTGCTCTCGGTTGAACGGGCGGGTGAGGAGCATGACATCTTCGCAAACACGCTGCGCGAGCAGGGTGTGGAAGTCCTGCTGTTGACCGACCTTCTGACACAAACCCTTGATATTGCAGAAGCGAAAGCCTGGCTGCTGGATACGCAGATCTCTGACTATCGCCTCGGCCCAACCTTTGCTGGCGACGTCCGCGGCTGGCTGGCGGATATGCCGCACCGCGAACTGGCGCGCAGATTAAGCGGCGGATTAACCTACGGTGAAATTCCGGCGGCCATTAAAAATATGGTAGTGGATACCCACACGGCGAATGATTTTATTATGAAGCCGCTGCCGAACCATTTATTTACCCGCGATACCTCGTGCTGGATTTATAACGGCGTCTCTATTAACCCGATGGCCAAACCGGCTCGTCAGCGTGAAACCAATAACCTGCGGGCAATATATCGCTGGCACCCGGCGTTTGCCGACGGCGATTTTATTAAGTATTTCGGCGACGAAAATATTAATTACGACCATGCCACCTTAGAAGGCGGCGACGTATTAGTGATTGGCCGCGGCGCGGTGCTGATCGGCATGTCCGAACGCACGACGCCGCAGGGCGTGGAGTTCCTCGCCAACAGCCTGTTCAAACACCGTCAGGCCGAGCGCGTGATCGCCGTCGAACTGCCAAAACACCGCTCCTGCATGCACCTCGACACCGTCATGACCCACATCGACGTGGACACCTTCTCCGTCTACCCGGAAGTGGTGCGCAAAGACGCCCAGTGCTGGACGCTTACCCCGGACGGACGCGGCGGCCTGCTGCGCACCCAGGAAACCGACCTGCTGCACGCCATCGAGAAAGCGCTCGGCATTAACCAGGTGCGCCTGATCACCACCGGCGGCGACGCCTTTGAGGCCGAGCGCGAGCAGTGGAACGACGCCAACAACGTGCTGACCCTCCGCCCGGGCGTGGTGATTGGCTACGAGCGCAACGTCTGGACCAACGAGAAGTACGACAAAGCTGGCATCACCGTGCTGCCCATCCCGGGCGACGAGCTGGGACGCGGGCGCGGCGGCGCGCGCTGCATGAGCTGCCCGCTGGAACGCGACGGAATTTAAAGGAGCCATCATGGAACGAAAACCCACTCTGGTTGTGGCGCTTGGCGGCAACGCGCTGCTCAAACGCGGCGAGCCGCTGGAAGCGGAGATCCAGCGCCAGAACATCGAGCAGGCCGCCCGCACCATCGCCGGGCTGACGGAACAGTGGCGCGTGGTGCTGGTGCACGGCAACGGGCCGCAGGTCGGGCTGCTGGCGCTGCAGAACAGCGCCTATGACAAAGTGACGCCCTACCCGCTGGACGTTCTCGGTGCCGAAAGCCAGGGAATGATCGGCTACATGCTCCAGCAGGCGCTGAAAAACAATCTGCCGCAGCGCGAGGTGAGCGTCCTGCTCACGCAGGTGGAAGTGGATGCCGCCGACCCGGCCTTCAGCAACCCGACCAAGTACATCGGCCCGGTTTACAGCGAAGCCCAGGCGAAAGCGCTGGCCGCGGAAAAAGGCTGGGTGTTCAAGGCCGACGGGAGCTACGTCCGCCGCGTGGTGCCTTCGCCGCAGCCGAAGCGCATCGTCGAGAGCGACGCCATCACGGCGCTGATTCAGCGTGACCATCTGGTGATCTGCAACGGCGGCGGCGGCGTGCCGGTGGTGGAAAACGCTAACGGCTATCGCGGGATTGAGGCGGTGATCGACAAAGACCTCTCCGCCGCCCTGCTGGCGAGGCAGATCGAGGCCGACGCCCTGCTGATTTTGACCGATGCCGACGCAGTGTACCTCGACTGGGGCAAGCCGACCCAGCGCCCGCTAGCGCAGGTAACGCCGGAGCTGCTCAGAGGCATGCAGTTCGACGCCGGATCGATGGGGCCGAAAGTGGCCGCCTGCCGCGAGTTTGTTGAAGCCTGCAACGGCATTGCCGGGATCGGCGCGCTGGCCGACGGCGCGGAGATCCTGGCGGGCGAGAAAGGCACGTTGATTCGTAACTGAACACTTATTTAAAAAGGATTTCCCACATGACCATCAACCTGAAAAACCGCAACTTCCTGAAACTGCTGGACTACACCTCGGCGGAGATCCAGTACCTGATCGACCTCGCCATCGAGCTGAAGGCCGCCAAAAAAGCCGGGCGTGAGAAGCAAACCCTGGTCGGGAAAAACATCGCCCTGATTTTTGAAAAAACCTCTACCCGCACCCGCTGCGCCTTCGAAGTGGGCGCGTTTGACCAGGGCGCGCAGGTCACCTACCTCGGCCCAAGTGGCTCGCAGATCGGCCATAAGGAGTCGATGAAAGACACCGCCCGCGTATTAGGCCGTATGTATGACGGCATCGAATACCGCGGCTACGGCCAGGCCATCGTCGAAGAGTTGGGCAAATACGCGGGCGTGCCGGTGTGGAACGGCCTGACCGACGAGTTCCACCCAACCCAAATCCTCGCCGACCTGATGACCATGCTCGAGCACGCGCCGGGTAAAACCCTGCCGGAGCTGAGCTTTGCCTATCTGGGCGACGCGCGCAACAACATGGGCAACTCGCTGATGGTCGGCGCGTCCAGGATGGGGATGGATATCCGCCTCGTCGCGCCGAAATCCTTCTGGCCAGAAGCCGGGCTGGTTGAGCAGTGCCGCGCCATCGCCAAAGAGACGGGCGCGCGCATCACCCTCACCGACGACGTGGAAGAAGGCGTACGGGGGACCGATTTCCTCTACACCGACGTGTGGGTCTCTATGGGTGAGCCGAAGGAGGCCTGGGCCGAGCGCGTCAGCCTGATGAAGCCGTATCAAATCAACGCGGACGTGATGAAGGCCACCGGCAACCCGAACGTCAAGTTTATGCACTGCCTGCCGGCGTTCCACAACGAGCACACCAGGGTGGGCCGTGAAATCGAGATGGCGTACGGCCTGAAGGGGCTGGAGGTGACGGAAGAGGTCTTCGAATCACCGAACTCCATCGTCTTCGACGAAGCAGAGAACCGCATGCACACCATCAAAGCGGTCATGGTGGCGACACTCGGCGACTAATCACCGCCCGGCGCGCCGTGGGGTGCGCCGGGTTTCAGGAGAACATCATGGGCAAGTTTAAGTTTCCCTCCGCTTACACCATTCTCTTTTTTCTGATTGCCGTTGTAGCCGTGCTGACGTGGGTTGTACCGGCCGGGCAGTACCATATGGCAATGAACGAGGCGCTCGGCAAAGAAGTGCCGGTTGCAGGAACCTACGCGCACGTCGCGGCACATCCGCAGGGACTGGTTTCCGTCCTGATGGCGCCAATCGCCGGGCTGTACGATCCGGTTTCCGGCCAGGCCGGGGCGATCGACGTGGCACTGTTTATCCTGATCATCGGGGGATTTCTCGGGATCGTCACCAAAACCGGGGCGATTGACGCCGGGATCGAGCGCGTCACCACCCGGCTGCGCGGACGCGAGGAGTGGATGATCCCGATCCTGATGGCGCTGTTCGCCGCAGGCGGCACGATTTACGGCATGGCCGAAGAGTCGCTGCCGTTCTATACCCTGCTGGTACCGGTGATGCTGGCCGCCCGGTTCGATCCGGTTGTCGCCGCCTCCACCGTGCTGCTCGGGGCGGGGATCGGCACCCTCGGCTCCACCATCAACCCGTTCGCCACGGTGATCGCCGCCAACGCCGCCGGGATCCCCTTCACCAACGGTATCGCCCTGCGCGTGGCGCTGCTGGTCATCGGCTGGATCATCTGCGTGGCGTGGGTGATGCGCTACGCCCGCAAGGTCCGCCAGGATCCGTCGCTGTCGATCGTCGCAGATAAGCAGGAAGAGAACCGCGCCCATTTCCTCGGCGACAAGGGCGAACAGTCGCTGGAGTTCACCCCGGTGCGCAAAATCATCCTGGTGATTTTTGCCCTCGCCTTCGCGGTGATGATCTACGGCGTGGCGGTGCTGGGCTGGTGGATGGCGGAGATCTCGGCGGTGTTTCTCGCCAGCGCGATTATCGTCGGCCTGATTGCCCGCATGAGCGAAGAGGAGCTGACGTCGACGTTTATCAACGGCGCGCGAGATTTGCTGGGCGTCGCGCTGATTATCGGCATCGCGCGCGGTATCGTAGTCATCATGGATAAGGGCATGATTACCCACACCATTTTGCACAGTGCCGAGGGAATGGTTACCGGGTTGTCGACGGTGGCGTTCATCAACGTGATGTACTGGCTCGAAGTGGTGCTGTCGTTTCTTGTGCCTTCTTCGTCCGGCCTTGCCGTTCTGACGATGCCGATCATGGCACCGCTTGCCGATTTCGCTAACGTCAACCGCGACCTGGTGGTCACGGCTTATCAGTCGGCGTCCGGCATCGTTAACCTGGTCACTCCCACCTCTGCCGTCGTGATGGGCGGGCTGGCTATCGCCCGCGTGCCCTACGTGCGTTATCTGAAATGGGTGGCGCCGCTGCTGGGGATCTTGACGGTGGTGATTATGGCGGCGTTAAGCCTGGGGGCGATGTTGTGATGTTTTGAAGTTGTAGGCCCGGTAAGCGTAGCGCCACCGGGCGTTTTGTTTCAGCCACTTACATGGGAAATAGTTATGACGGAATATGGTGATTACTCTCCAAAAGAACAGCTTCAGCTGACGGTCTGTCAGCGCCTGATCGCAGAAAAGAGTTATCTTTCTCAGGAGGAGATCCGCCGGGATTTGCAGGAGCGTGGTTTTGAGACCATCAGCCAGTCCACCGTTTCACGTCTGCTTAAATTGCTCGGTGTCATAAAAATTCGAAATGCCAAAGGGCTAAAGATTTATTCGCTGAATCCCCAGCTGCGCCCTGCCCCCGACGCCGCGCGTACCGTGTCCGAAATGGTGGTCAGCGTCGAGCACAATAGCGAGTTTATCCTTGTTCATACCGTTGCCGGATATGGCCGCGCGGTGGCGCGTATTCTGGATTATCACCAGTTACCGGAAATTTTAGGCGTGGTGGCTGGCAGCAGTATCGTCTGGGTCGCGCCCCGGGTCGTGAAGCGCACCGCACTGGTGCATAAGCAAATTAATTATTTACTCAGAACGCATTAATATTCATAAAGAACCGTTTGCATTGAGTAAAGCGTGCATTAAATCGCTTGATCCGAAAAGCGAGCTGCGTATAATGCCCGACAATTTGCCGGGAGGAAGCATGGTCAAGCGTGTACGACATAACGTCTTACCGCGTCTGAAATCAGACGCTGGCCTGCCGTTTTTCTTCCCGTTGCTAACCCTATTCCCAGAGCCCCTCATTTGAGGGGCTTTTTTTTGCCCGGCGTCAGGAGATAAACATGAATCCGCTTTATCAAAAACACATCATTTCCATAAACGACCTCAGCCGCGAAGAGCTGGAACTGGTTCTGGAAACCGCGGCAAAACTGAAGGCCAATCCGCAACCGGAGCTGCTGAAGCACAAGGTGATTGCGAGCTGCTTCTTCGAAGCCTCGACCCGCACCCGCCTCTCCTTTGAAACCTCCATGCACCGCCTGGGCGCGAGCGTGGTGGGCTTCTCGGACAGCAGCAACACGTCGCTGGGTAAAAAAGGCGAGACCCTGGCGGATACCATTTCAGTGATTAGCACCTATGTCGACGCGATTGTGATGCGTCATCCGCAGGAGGGCGCGGCGCGTCTGGCGACCGAGTTTTCTGGCGGTATTCCGGTACTGAACGCCGGTGACGGTGCCAACCAGCACCCGACGCAGACCCTGCTGGATCTGTTCACCATTCAGGAGACGCAGGGCAAGCTCGAGAATCTGAATATCGCCATGGTCGGCGATCTGAAATACGGCCGCACCGTCCACTCCCTGACCCAGGCGCTGGCGAAATTTAACGGCAACCGCTTCTTCTTCATCGCGCCTGACGCGCTGGCGATGCCGCAGTACATTCTCGACATGCTGGACGAAAAAGGCATTCAGTGGAGCCTGCATGCCAGCATCGAAGAGGTGATGAGCCACGTGGATATTCTCTACATGACCCGCGTGCAGAAAGAGCGTCTGGACCCGTCCGAATACGCCAACGTGAAGGCGCAGTTCGTGCTGCGCGCCAGCGACCTCGAGGGCGCGCGCGACAACATGAAGGTGCTGCATCCGCTGCCGCGCATCGATGAGATCACCACAGACGTGGATAAAACGCCGCACGCCTGGTACTTCCAGCAGGCCGGAAACGGCATCTTCGCCCGCCAGGCGTTACTGGCACTGGTTCTGAATCGCGAATTGGCACTGTAAGGGGAAACGACCATGACACACGATAACAAACTCCAGGTTGAAGCCATCAAGCGTGGCACCGTGATTGACCACATCCCTGCGCAGGTGGGCTTTAAGCTGCTGACGCTGTTCAAACTGACCGAAACCGACCAGCGCATCACCATCGGTCTGAACCTGCCGTCAGGTGAAATGGGCCGCAAGGACCTGATCAAAATCGAGAATACCTTCCTGACCGACGAGCAGGTTAACCAGCTGTCGCTTTACGCGCCCGACGCCACCGTTAACCGTATCGACGAGTATGAAGTGGTCGGTAAATCCCGCCCGAGCCTGCCGGATCGCATCGAAAGCGTGCTGGTCTGCCCGAACAGCAACTGCATCAGCCACGCTGAGCCGGTTTCCTCCAGCTTTGCAGTGAAAAAACGCGCCGATGATATCGCGCTCAAATGCAAATACTGCGAAAAAGAGTTTTCTCATTATGTGGTGCTGGCCAACTAATTGAGGTTGGTAAAGGATCCCGGCCTCCCTATAATGGCCGGGACTCTTAAATCAGCTGTTATTCTGGAGAAATCATGACCAAAGTACTCGCGACGGAAAATGCACCAGCGGCTATCGGCCCATACGTTCAGGGCGTTGATCTGGGCAGCATGATCATCACTTCGGGCCAGATCCCGGTGAACCCAAAAACCGGTGAAGTGCCAGCCGACGTAGCGGCACAGGCGCGTCAGTCGCTGGAAAACGTGCAGGCTATCGTTGAATCTGCGGGCCTGAAAGTAGGCGATATCGTGAAAACCACCGTTTTCGTGAAAGATCTGAACGACTTCGCGACCGTTAACGCCACCTACGAAGCGTTCTTCACCGAGCACAACGCCACCTTCCCGGCGCGCTCCTGCGTGGAAGTGGCCCGTCTGCCAAAAGACGTGAAAATTGAAATCGAAGCGATTGCCGTACGTCGTTAATTCGCTTTGTTGAAGATAAGGCAGCCCGGGCTGCCTTTTTTATGACCCGCTACTGATTCCGCGTCGCCCTAAGCAGCGTCTCCAGCGGATACACCGCCGCAATCACCACTTCGTCCTGAACCTTCGCCGCGTTATCCAGTTCGCTCTGAATCGACGCGATCTCTTTATCATCCAGCGTGCCCTGGCGCGCCACAAGATCCGTCAGCCTCAGGCCAATCGAGGCCAGCTTATCCACTTCCTGAATCACCGGCTTCATCGCCTTCAGCTGATAGCTGTTTTCGCTTAGCGCCAGCGCGTCGCTGGTGTTGCTCTGCCAGCGGTTAAAGACATGGCGCAGCGCGTCGGCGCTTTCCGTGTCTTCCGCATCGCTCACCAGACGGTCCGCCCATTTGTGCATCTGGCGCACGGTAGCGCTTTCGGCGTTCAGCGCATCCGCGAAGCGGTTGAGCGGTTCGAACTGATGATAATTTCCCGCCTGGAACTTCAGATGCTGACGGGTGTAATACTGCGCGGGCTCGACCGCCTGCGCGAGGATCTGCAGCGGCAGCGTGTCGGCATTGTTAGCAAGGCGTGTGAACTGCACCTGCTGCTGGGTATGCTGCTGCAGCCCCACCGACACCGTCGACCAGCTGTCCATCGCCTGCAGGCGGGTGTACATGTTGTCGACGTCGTTGACGTCCTTCGCCGACCACAGCCGCTCCGCCACCGCAAAGGCGCGCGGCCACAGGCGGATATCCAGCACTGGCACCACCACGTTCTCCGCCCACAGCGCGGCTTCACCGCCGAGCAGATTGGCCTGGTTCGCCACGTCCGGCACGACCGGCAGAATGCCTTTCGGCACGTCCTCCAGACGCGTGCCGCTGATTGGGTAGCGGGTGTTCCCCACCAGGAAATAGCCGGTGAGCTTGTCGTTATCGACGGAGACCACCGGGCGCGTTTCGCCCATCCAGGTGTCGACAGTAAACGTGACCTGATTGTCGTCACGCCATTCAATATCCTGCACCGCGCGGCGAGATTTCCCGGCAAAATCAATAAATCCGCGCCAGCCGGCATCCCCTTTCACCAGGGTGAAGCTCCCCTCAACCGGCTTGCCCTTCAGGCGTGGCATGGTGAAGGCCCAGCTCTGGACGCTGTCGGTGTCTGCAATCACATCCACGCCGTTCAGCCCCTGCGGGACAATTTCGTTGCGATAGTGATAGGCGGTGGACTGGGGCTGGTCGAGATAGAAGCCCGTCGAGAGAATCCCTTTGTAGCCGTTCTGCGCCACCTGCCCCAGCGCATCCTGCCCCTGCCAGGACTGGATCAGAATGCTTTTCGGCAGGTCAGGATGATAGATCTCGTCCCAGCCGACCATCTGCCGGTGGTGTTTCTCGAGGATCGTCTCCAGCTTGCGGTTGAAATACGCCTGCAGAGCGTGGCTGTCCGCCAGCCTGTTATCGCGCATGAAATTCTGGATCGCGGCGTTCGCTTTCCACTGGCTGTCATCCACCTCGTCGCCGCCGATATGCAGATACGGATCGGGGAAGATCGCCGCCAGTTCGCTGACCATCGCGTCGGCGAAGGCGTAGGTTGCCTCTTTTGTCGGATCGAGCACCGGCTTCAGCACGCCCCAGTGGCGCTCCATTGCGTACGGCCCCGGGGCGCTCATCAGCTCCGGATAGGCCACGGCAATCGCCGAGGCGTGGCCCGGCATGTCGATTTCCGGCACCACGCGGATACCATGCTCGGTGGCGTAACGCACCACCTCGCGCATCTGTTCAGGCGTGTAGAACAGCCCGTCGCTGGCAAGCTGGGTCAGCTTAGGGTAGCGCTTCGAGCTGAAGCGCCAGCCCTGATCGTCGGTCAGGTGCCAGTGCAGGACGTTGAGCTTCGCCGCGGCCATGCCGTCGATCTGGCGCTTGATATCCGGCAGCGGGATAAAGTGGCGCGCCGAGTCGAGCAGCAGCCCGCGCCACGGGAAGCGCGGCGAATCTTCAATAGTGACCCACGGCAGCGAGGTGTTTTCCGCTCCGTTCTGCATCAGCTGGAGCAACGTTTCCATAGCGCGCAGCGCGCCGAAACGGGTGTTGGCGGAGATATCGACGCCGTTGGCGTCCACCGTGAGCTTATAGCTTTCATCGCTGTCCGGCTGCGGCTGCGGCTTGACCTTTTTGGCAACCGCGATGCGGATGGTCGGTTTGTCTGGCTTTTCAGCCTGAGGCTGCAGCGTCCAGCCGGTTTGCAGGGCAATGCGCTGGCGCAGGCGGTTGACGGCATCGCCGAGATCGTCGCCGCTGACGCTGACAGAGATTTTATCGTTAAGCACCAGCGCGCCCTGAATCGTCGGGCGTTCAACCCTGGCAGGCCAGGGCATTAAGGAGAGATCGCCTGCCGGGGCGGCAAAGGCTGAGGCGCCGAGCATCAGCCCGGCGGTTAAGAGACTGTACCGTAACATGAATGTTCCTTATCTGACGGGCCAAATAAAGGCAAAACATTCTGTTAACATGCGCTCAATTTGTCGTCAAGCGAATGCGCCGACGGAGATCACAGGTTGTTGAATTTGGGAGGTTTCGTGAGTAGATACTGTTATGCCACGCAAGCATTTTCCTGATGCAATGTGGCATCGAACGGGCGTCCTGATTTCAGGACGCCATACGCCACCTGCGCCAGCTTACGCATCATCGCTCCGATTATCAGCTTCGCTCCCTTGCCGTTCTTTTCCAGACGCGTCCTGAACGCTTTTCCCCACTCCGTTTTGTACAGCGCCACCATCGCGGGCATATACAGCGCCCTGCGAAGCGAGACATGGCCAGCCTTACTCATCCTGCTTGCCCTGTGTACGCTGCTTCCTGATTCATGCTGCCGCGGTGTCAGTCCTGCGAAAGCCGCGAACTGCCGCGCCTGACCGAACCTGTCCTTCAGCCCCACATACGCCAGCAGCACCGCGGATGTCTTTTCACCGATACCCGGTATGCTGTCCAGCAGTTTTCGCCGGTGCTTCAGGTCCGGGTCATCATCCGTCAGGTCCTTTATCTGTTTCTCCAGCCGCTTCAGCTCCGCTTCCAGCCACAGAAGGTGCGCATCGATGCTCGGCATCTGCACCTCCCGCGCCGTCTCACGACGGTTCAGCTCCTGCGTGTGCATGTCTGTCAGGGACTGGTGACGCAGCACCAGCGCCCGCAACGCGCGCTCCAGCGGATGAGGTGCCTCCCAGGCTACCGGACGCTTCTGCCGGCAGAACTCTGCCAGCATACGGGCATCAACGGCATCGGTTTTACTGCGCAGGCCTTCACTCTGCGCAAAGGCTTTACCAAGAGCCGGGTTGATGATGGATACGGTGAAACCGGCATCGCTGAGGGATGCTGCTGCGTCTTCCATATAGGTGCTGGTCGCTTCCATGCAGATATGTGCCTGAGCCACATTATGGCTGCGGAGCCAGCTGAGCAGCTCCTCGTGACCTTTAGGTGTGTTAGTAAATTTTTTGCTGCGGTGACGGCCATCAGGTCGCAACACATCGACATCCAGCTTAGCTTTGGAGACATCGATACCAATAAAGTGAAGTTCCTGTTCCATAGTGAAACCAACCTTGTGAATGCGGATTACCGGGAAAACCGGTCCATGATACTGTCCGGTTTGTCACTTGTGGAGAAGGTGCAGTCCACTGCAGGGATCTACAACACAGGCTCGTGGCCTAAGGCCGGGTACGGCATGTGGACTGCATGGCAGAAAGAACTGGCCGGTTCTTTCTGCACGGAAGGATAATACAAGGCCGGGTAAGGCGAAGCCGCCACCCGGCAAACATAACTTACTGCCACCCATACCGACGCGCATAGAATCCTTTCACCATCTGCGTCAGCACCATGTAGCCCGCGAGGATCGCCACCAGCCACGGGAAGTAGCTCAGCGGCAGCGCCTGCAGCTGCAGATAGCTCGCCAGCGGCGAGAACGGCAGCGCGATGCCGAGCGCCATCACAATGCCCGTCATCACAATCAGCGGCCATGCGGCACGGCTCTGGATGAACGGAATGCGGCGGGTGCGGATCATATGCACAATCAGCGTCTGCGACAGCAGACCTACCACGAACCAGCCGGACTGGAACAGCGTCTGATGTTCCGGGGTGTTGGCGTGGAACACAAACCACATCAGGCAGAAAGTCAGGATGTCAAAGATGGAGCTGATAGGCCCAAAGAACAGCATAAAGCGCCCCAGATCCGCCGGGTTCCAGTGCTGTGGCTTCTGGATCTGCTCGTCGTCGACGTTATCAAATGGGATCGCCACCTGAGACACGTCGTACATCAGGTTCTGGATCAGCAGATGCAGCGGCAGCATCGGCAGGAATGGCAGGAACGCGCTCGCCACCAGCACGCTGAAGACGTTACCGAAGTTGGAGCTGGCGGTCATTTTGATGTACTTGAGCATGTTGGCAAAGGTACGGCGACCTTCGATCACGCCCTCCTCCAGCACCATCAGGCTTTTTTCCAGCAGGATGATATCCGCTGCTTCACGGGCGATATCCACCGCGCCGTCCACGGAGATACCAATATCCGCCGCACGCAGCGCGGGCGCGTCGTTGATGCCGTCGCCCATAAAGCCCACCACGTGCCCTTCGCGCTTAAGCAGGGTGACGATGCGCTCTTTGTGCATCGGGGTCAACCGGGCAAACAGCGTGGTGCGCTGGGCAAGCTGCGCCAGCTCGTCGTCGGAGAGATGTTCAATATCGCTCCCCACTACCACGTCGCCCGCGTCCAGCCCCACTTCATGGCACACTTTAGCCGCCACCAGCTCGCTGTCACCGGTGAGAATTTTGACGGTAATGCCGCTCGCCTTCAGCGCTTTCAGCGCCGGGGCGGTAGTCTCTTTCGGCGGATCGAGGAAGGCGATGTAACCCTCGAGGATCAGATCGGATTCGTCGATACGCTGATAGTCACCCTCGCGCGCGGGCAGGAACTTGCTCGCAACCGCCACCACGCGCAGCCCCTGACGGTTCAGGTTGTCGGTGACGCGCTTGATGCGGCGCAGCATGGTGTCGTCCAGCGGCACGATGTCGCCGTTATAGCGCACCTGCGTCGACACGTTGAGGATCTCCTGCAGCGCGCCTTTGCAGATCAGCTGATGCACATCCGTCTGCTCGCTCACCACCACCGACATACGGCGGCGCTCAAAGTCGAACGGGATCTCATCTACCTTCTGCCAGCGGCCGGAGAGCGTGCGGGCGGATTCCTCGTCCACCCCTTCCAGCACCGCCACGTCGAGCAGGTTTTTCAGCCCGGTCTGGTAATGGCTGTTCAGCCACGCGCTGTGCAGCACGCGCTCGCTGGTTTTGCCGGAGATATCGGTGTGGTTCTCCAGCACGATTTTGTCCTGCGTCAGGGTGCCGGTTTTATCGGTGCAGAGGATGTCCATCGCGCCAAAGTTCTGGATGGCGTCGAGGTGTTTAACGATCACTTTCTGCTTAGAGAGCTTCACCGCCCCGCGCGCCAGCGTGGAGGTGACGATCATCGGCAGCATTTCCGGCGTCAGGCCAACGGCTACGGAGAGCGCGAACAGCGCCGCTTCCCACCAGTCGCCTTTGGTGTAGCCGTTGATCAGCAGCACGATCGGCGTCATCACCATCATAAAACGGATCAGCAGCATGCTGACGCGGCCAATCCCTTTCTGGAAGGCGTTCGGCTCGCTCTCCTGCTCGCTGACGCGCCCGGCAAGCTGACCAAACCAGGTGTTGCCCCCGGTGGCGGTGACGATCGCCTGCGCCGTGCCGCTGACGACCGTGGTCCCCATAAAGCACAGGGTATCGCACTCGAGCGGGTTCATCTGCTGCGGGTCACGGCTGCGCGCCACCTTTTCAACGGGCAGGGATTCCCCGGTCAGGGAGGCCTGCGCGACGAACAGATCGCGCGCCTGGATAATGCGCAAATCCGCCGGGATCATGTCCCCCGCCGCCAGCTTCACCAGATCGCCCGGCACCAGCTGGTCGATAGGCAGCTCAACCCAGGCGTTTTCGCCGAGATCGTTGATCACGCGCGACACGGTCGCGGTGTTACTGACCATCGCCTTCAGGGCATCTGCCGCCCTGGTGGAGCGGGCTTCCTGAATGAAGTTCAGCAGCGTGGAGATACCGACCATCAGGGCAATGACGCCTGCGGCAAACAGATCTTCAGTGGCGTAGGAGATGATGCCCAGCACCGTCAGCAGCAGGTTGAACGGGTTGCGGTAGCAGAGCCACAGATGCACCCACCACGGAGACGGCTTTTGCGCCGGGATCTGGTTATCGCCGTGCACGGCGCGGATTTTTTCCACTTCGGCCGCGTTTAGCCCTTCCGGGTGTCCGCCGAACGCGCGCCAGACTTCGTTTTCATCCATCGCCGCCACGTTCAGGCAGCGTTCGGTCAGGGATGCGGGGATCGCCGCCCCCGCCATGTTTTTGGCGTTTGGCAGCGGGTCGCGCTGAACAAGACGGTGTGGCAGGTGGCGGCTCAGCAGGGCCTGCAGCTGCCGGGTGATATTTTTAAACATAGTCATTCCTCCACATCCGCGAATGCGGACGCAGCATTTCCTTCAGGCGTGGCAAGGCCGTACCTGAGAGGCACTTAATTTTTCAAGCAGGAACGTTTATGGCGTTGCTGCCTCACATCACCGGTGAGTCAGCAACAGGCTGGCTTACCGGTAAGAACGCATTCTCCCGTTCAGGAGAGGTGTGGGATCGGGATCCATGAAGCCTCCGGTAAGTAAAAAACAGGGTGTCGCTGCGCAGTATAAGGATTTAAGCGTACCCTTTGTGACGATTCGGGCGGTATTATACCCCCCTGCAAATAAACCGAACGTAAACCAGACTTTGCCCATAGCGAAATCGCGCTATAGCATTAGGCTCAATTGACCATTTTGTCGTTGTTACAGGGAATACAGCATGCAGAACCGCCTTACGATTAAAGACATCGCGCGTTTAAGCGGCGTGGGGAAATCAACCGTCTCACGCGTGCTGAACAACGAAAGCGGCGTCAGCGAACGCACCCGCGAGCGCGTTGAGGCGGTCATGAATCAGCACGGCTTTTCCCCTTCCCGCTCCGCGCGCGCCATGCGCGGGCAGAGTGACAAAGTCGTCGCCATCATTGTCTCGCGTCTGGACTCTCTGTCTGAAAACCTCGCCGTGCAGACTATGCTGCCCGCCTTTTATGAGCAGGGGTATGATCCGATCATGATGGAGAGTCAGTTCTCTGTGCAACTGGTTGAAGAGCATCTGGGTATGCTCCAGCGGCGCAACATTGACGGCGTGGTGCTGTTTGGTTTTACCGGCATCAAAGAAGAGATGCTGAAACCCTGGCAGCCTTCGCTGGTGCTGCTGGCACGCGATGCCCACGGCTTTGCCTCCGTCTGCTATGACGACGAGGGCGCGATTATCACCCTGATGCAGCGCCTGTTTGACGAAGGCCATCGCCACATTAGCTTCCTCGGGGTACCGCACGCGGACGTCACCACCGGCAAGCGTCGTCACGAGGCCTACCTGACCTTTTGCAAAAACCACAACCTCTCCGCCGTGGCCTCCCTGCCGGGGCTGGGCATGAAGCAGGGCTACGAGCAGGTCGCCAGCGTCCTGACGCCGCAGACTACCGCGCTGGTGTGCGCCACCGATACCCTTGCGCTGGGTGCCAGCAAATATCTGCAGGAGCAACGCATCGATAACCTGCAGGTGGCGAGCGTCGGCAGCACGCCGCTGATGAAGTTCCTGCACCCGGAAATCATCACCGTCGATCCGGGCTACGCCGAGTCCGGCAGACAGGCCGCCGCGCAACTGATCGAGCAGATCAACGGGCGCGCTGAGCCGCGTCAGATCGTTATTCCTGCCCACCTTTCTTAACCCCCGCTCAACGGTTTATTGTGATCTTCGCCCGATTTCGGGAACGTTCCCATTTTCGCCGTCACGCTGAAGGAGTAGGCTTGCGCTCAGGTCATTACACCCTCCTCACCATCTGTCATGAGGTTTCATGATGAGTAAAGTCAAACAAGCAGATATCGATCGGCTGATCGTCCTGGTCGGCGGCCGCGAAAACATCGCCACCGTCAGTCATTGCATTACCCGCCTGCGCTTCGTGCTGAACGATCCGGCCAAAGCCAACCCGAAGGCCATTGAAGAACTTTCCATGGTCAAAGGCTGCTTCACCAACGCCGGTCAGTTCCAGGTCGTTATTGGTACCGAAGTGGGCGATTACTATCAGGCTCTGCTGGCGACAACCGGGCATTCTTCTGCTGATAAAGAGCAGGCGAAGAAGGCCGCGCGCCAGAATATGAAGTGGCACGAGCAGCTGATTTCCCACTTCGCGGAGATCTTCTTCCCGCTGCTGCCGGCGCTGATCAGCGGGGGCTTAATCTTAGGCTTCCGTAACGTCATCGGCGATGTGCCGATGAGCGACGGCAAAACGCTGGCGCAGATGTACCCGGCGCTGCAAAGCATCTACGACTTCTTGTGGCTGATTGGCGAAGCCATCTTCTTCTATCTGCCGGTCGGGATTTGCTGGTCCGCGGTGCGCAAAATGGGTGGCACGCCGATTCTCGGTATCGTGCTGGGCGTCACGCTGGTCTCTCCACAGTTAATGAACGCTTACTTACTTGGTCAGCAGGTGCCGGAAGTGTGGAACTTCGGCCTGTTTACCATCGCCAAAGTGGGCTATCAGGCGCAGGTTATTCCGGCATTGCTGGCCGGTCTGGCGCTCGGCTTTATTGAAACGCGCCTGAAGCGCATCGTGCCGGATTACCTCTATCTGGTGGTGGTGCCGGTCTGCTCGCTGATTATTGCCGTGTTCCTGGCACACGCTTTTATCGGTCCGTTTGGCCGCATGATCGGCGACGGCGTAGCCTTCGCAGTGCGTCACCTGATGACCGGCAGCTTTGCGCCGATTGGCGCCGCGCTGTTTGGCTTCCTGTACGCCCCGCTGGTGATCACCGGCGTGCACCAGACCACGCTGGCGATTGATATGCAGATGATCCAGAGCCTCGGCGGCACGCCGGTCTGGCCGATTATCGCCCTGTCTAACATTGCGCAGGCCTCTGCGGTGACCGGCATCATCATCGTCAGCCGTAAACACAACGAACGTGAGATCTCCGTTCCGGCTGCCATCTCTGCCTACCTCGGCGTCACCGAACCGGCGATGTACGGTATCAACCTGAAATACCGCTTCCCGATGCTCTGCGCGATGATCGGTTCCGGTCTGGCAGGCCTGGTGTGCGGTCTGAACGGCGTGATGGCGAACGGGATTGGCGTCGGCGGCCTGCCGGGCATCCTCTCCATCCAGCCCGCTTACTGGCAGGTGTTTGCTCTGGCGATGGCCATCGCGATTATCGTCCCAATGGCGCTCACCACCGTGGTTTATCAGCGCAAGTTCCGTCAGGGCTCGCTGCAGATTGTTTAATTCTCTCTTTCGGGGCGCAGTTGCGCCCCTTCGCATTTGCAGGAACGCACTATGAATACCCTTCCTCACTGGTGGCAGAACGGCGTCATCTATCAGATTTACCCAAAGAGTTTCCAGGACACCACCGGCAGCGGCACCGGCGATTTACGCGGCGTGACGCAGCGTCTGGACTACCTGAAAACCCTCGGCATCGACGCCATCTGGCTGACGCCGTTTTATATCTCCCCGCAGGTGGATAACGGCTACGACGTGGCGAATTACACCGCCATCGACCCGGCTTACGGCACGCTGGATGATTTCGACGAGCTGGTTGCCCGGGCGCACACGCGCGGCATTCGCATCGTGCTGGATATGGTGTTTAACCACACCTCCACGCAGCACGCCTGGTTCCGCGAGTCGCTGAACAAAGCGAGCCCGTACCGCCAGTTCTACATCTGGCGCGACGGCAACCCGGAGCAGCTGCCCAACAACTGGCGCTCCAAGTTTGGCGGCAACGCCTGGCGCTGGCACGCCGAGAGCGAGCAGTACTATCTGCACCTGTTTGCGCCGGAGCAGGCGGATCTCAACTGGGAGAACCCGGCGGTGCGTGCCGAGCTGAAAAAGGTGTGCGAGTTCTGGGCCGATCGCGGCGTGGATGGCCTGCGTCTGGACGTGATTAACCTGATTTCAAAAGACCAGGATTTCCCGGACGACCACATCGGAGACGGCCGCCGCTTCTATACCGACGGGCCGCGCGTTCACGAATATCTGCAGGAGATGAGCCGCGACGTCTTTACCCCGCGCAACCTGATGACGGTAGGCGAGATGTCCTCGACCTCGCTGGAGAACTGCCAGCAGTACGCGTCGCTCGACGGCAGCGAGCTGTCGATGACCTTTAACTTCCATCATCTGAAGGTGGACTACCCCGGCGGCGAAAAGTGGACGAAGGCGAAGCCGGACTTCGTGGCGCTGAAAACCCTGTTTACCCACTGGCAGCAGGGGATGCACAACAAAGCCTGGAACGCGCTATTCTGGTGTAACCACGACCAGCCGCGCATCGTGTCACGCTTTGGTGACGAAGGGGAACACCGCGTGGCTGCCGCGAAGATGCTCGGCATGGTGCTGCACGGCATGCAGGGTACGCCGTATATCTATCAGGGTGAAGAGCTGGGGATGACCAACCCGCACTTCAGCCGCATCACCGATTACCGCGACGTGGAGAGCCTGAACATGTTCGCCGAACTGCGGGCCAATGGCCGTGAGCCGGATGAATTACTGGCGATTCTGGCGAGTAAGTCCCGTGATAACGGACGAACCCCAATGCAGTGGGACGCATCGCACAATGCGGGCTTTACCGAGGGCGAGCCGTGGATTGGCGTCTGCGATAACTACGAAACCGTGAACGCCCGCGCGGCGCTCGACGACCCGAATTCGGTGTTCTACACCTACCAGTCGCTGATTAGCCTGCGTAAAACCCTGCCGATACTGACGTGGGGGGATTATGAGGATCTCCTGCCGGAACATCCTTCTCTTTGGTGTTACCGCCGTCAGTGGCAGGGGCAGACGCTGATGGTGGCGGCAAACCTGAGCCGCGAGCGTCAGCACTGGCAGCCGGACCCGGTACCGGGAGCATGGCGGACCGCACTCAGTAACTATGAGGACGTTCCCTCCCGTCCCAATACGCTGATATTGCGTCCGTTTGAAGCCATCTGGTGGGTACAGGAATAAACTTCAGGAGATACAGCATGCTGTATCTCTTTTTTTATGTTTAGCGATACGCTAAATGTACGACGATAACTTTTACAACATGGCGCACCCAAAATAAAAATAGCCTGCCAATTAAATAACCTCGGCAGGACATTATGAAAAAGACAATTATTAAAGCAACGTGTATTAGCGCATTATTATTAAGCACGCAGGGATGGTGCGGGAATACGTCCGTCGACCTTCGCTTTGGCCATAATACGCGCTCAGACGTAAATGATTCACGTATTAAGGTCATGCATCAGGCGAATAACGGTTTTTACTTCTCCGTTGAAGCCGCACAAAACCACAACGATACCTTTTTTGGTGATACCGACCGATATAATCCAGACGACAAGGGGTTAACGGAGGCGGCACAGGAGATCGAAACGCGCTGGCGCTTCGATCTGGGCAATGGCTTCGCTGTTGCGCCAGGTATGGTGACCGTATTCACCGCCAGCAATACACATTATCGCCCCTTCATTCAGGGCTGGAAAGCGTTCGATAACGGTCTCAACCTATCTGCTCGCTATCGTTATAACACCGTCAATGATGCGCACAGCGACAAAGAGCTAGACGGCAGCGGCTATACCCGCCGCCAGTCGCACCAGTTTGATATTTGGTTCGCCTATAACATTGGCAAATTCGGTATGTCCTACAATCCACGCTTTCGCTGGCAGGATAATGTCGATCAGGGAACCGGGGATGATACCTACTGGGAACATACCGTCGCATTCAACTACAAGCTCGACGATGGCTGGACGCCTTACGTCGAACTGGTTTCGCTGGATAAAACGTACATCACGGCTGATGGCAATCATGAAAATGATTATGCCGTACGTCTGGGGATAGTGAAGCAGCTCTGACGGCCTGACTAAACCGTATCGTGCTGCAGTAGCCTGCAGCCGATACGGTCCACGGCGATTAACAGTTCAAGCTGCCCTTCCCGCTGATACAGCGATACCGCGTTAATGTCGATCAATAACGGCCAGCATAGCGTTGAAATTGCCGCCAGTGTCGACCCCTCGCGGGTAATCGCAATAATCTTTAACCCTTTGCGCAGCGCGTTACGCGCCATCTCGATCAGCGACTGCGTCTCCCCGGATTTACTGATCAACACCAGCGTCCCCTTCGATACCCGTGTCAGCTGGTGCATGTCATTCAAAATAAGGTGCGGCAGGCTCGCCAGCGATAAAAAGCGCGACAGGTAGTTGAGGCTGGTGAGCGATGCACCGCGCGCGTACAGATAGACATGACTGGAATGCGTAAGCAACCTCGACACCTCTGTCACAATATCATCCGCCTGCAGCCCCACGTCAGGCTCTACGGGTGCTGGTGTAGAATGATCGCGCAAAAAACGATACCGAAGCTCAGTATAGCTTTTATAGCCCATTTTTTTACATACACGATTAACGGATGTTGTCGTTGTAAAGGTATCCCGGGCAATCTCTTTTGCCGATATATTAGAAATATTACACGCATGATGCTGAATGTATTCAAATATCAAACGTTCACTTCCCTGGAATGAATTCATAAATTACGCCCTGTTTAATCCCGACATCATATTAACACAGCATAAAAATAGTCTCTGGAAGGCGCTTCACACATTGCATTTACGCGTATCACGATACGTAATTAGTATTAGCAAACATTAAAAACTGTTTTAGGTTCTCTTTATACTTTCCCTGTTTTCACATTCAGGGAATTATGACAATGACGAAACAAAAAGTTGTCGCGGTAACGGCCTGCCCGACAGGCATCGCGCATACCTTTATGGCGGCGAATAAAATTATTGCATGGGCTAAAGAGCACAATATCGACGTAAAGGTCGAAACGCAGGGCAGCGACGGCGTTAAAAACCGCTTAACAAAACAGGATATCGCCTCCGCCACGGCCATTATTCTGGCAACCGACGTTCCCATTCAGGATGCCGAGCGTTTTGAAAACATTCCCCACCTGCAGACCCGCACGCAAGAGCTTATCAAGCATACCGATCGCTATCTGCGTCAGGCGCTGGCAATGGAAAAAAACGTCATTTCCACCTGCGTAGCAGACGAAGACGAGAGCCAGCGTTCGGCTTACCAGGTCTTTATCGGCCATATCATGGCGGCCATCAGCTACATGCTACCGGTGGTGGTCATGGGCGGGCTGATGATGGCAACCGCCAAAATTACCGGGCAGTTTATCAACATTGAACATTCGCCATTCAGCGTACTGGATAAAGTGGGCTTTATGACCATTAAGTTCATGTACCCGGTTTTCGCCATGTATCTGGCGTTTTCCATTGCCGGTAAACCGGCGCTGATCCCCGGGCTTATTGGCGGCATCATGTCAGACGAAGTCTATAAGCGCTTCTTTGATATCGAAGGCTTTATGCCATCCGGCTTTTTCGGCGCCATTGGCATTGGCTTTTTTGTGGGTTATCTGGTGCGCTGGCTCAATGATTCGATTCACGTCCGTCAGCAGCTTACCACCATTAAAACCATGCTGGTCGTCCCGCTGATCACCGGCATTACGCTGGTGATGGTCATGGAATACCTGATTAACCCCATTTTTGGCTCGCTTAACCAACTGATGGTGGTCTTTTTTACCTCGGCAGGTGACACCGGACGCGGGTTCTATTCCGCAATGATCGCCGCGGGCACCGCGTTCGACCTGGGTGGTCCGGTCAACAAGGCTGCGGGCTCGGTCGCGCTTGGCCTGAATGGCATGAGCGCAACGTTTGATTTAACCGCCCGTGAACTCTCCATCGTAATCCCCTCCATTGGCGTTGGCTTTGCCGCATTCCTCAATGGTCGCTTTGGGCTGCCGGATGTCTTCAGCCAGGAAGAGAAAACCGTTGGCAGCACTTCGTTATTGCTGGGCGTTATCGGGATCTCGGAAGGCGCGATCCCGTTCATCCTGAAAAACCCACGACTGATCCCGGTGTTCATGACCGGTGCCGTCGCCGGCGCGCTGGTCGCCATTGCACTCGGCGTGAAGCAGACGCTGCCTCTGCCCGCCATCTGGGGCTGGCCGCTGGCAACCAATGTGGCGGGCTACCTGGCCAGCGTCTTTATTGGCGCACTGATTTGCGCCCTGGGCGTGCTCTATGTCAGCCCAAAGAACGCCGGGTAAGGGGAGCGTCATGAATCAGATCCACGTCATTGCCCATACGCACTGGGATCAGGAGTGGTACTTCACCCGTCAGGATAGCATGGTGCTGGCGTCATATAACTTTGCGGACGTCATCAACACGCTGGAGCAGGACCCGGCTTATCGTTGCTATCACCTTGACGGGCAGATGGCGGTGGTGGATGACTTTCTCGCCATCAATCCCGATTATCGCGCCAGGCTGGAAACGCTGGTCAGAGAGAAAAGGGTCTTTGTGGGGCCATGGTATACCCAGACGGACACCTACAACGTGCATGGCGAATCGATTATCCGCAACCTCAAATACGGCATCTTCGCTGCCCGGACGCTGGGGCATGCCATGCAGGTCGGGTATCTTCCGGATACCTTCGGCCACAATGCGCAGATGCCCACGATTTTGCAGGGCTGCAACATCGACAATATCGTCTTCTGGCGCGGCATCGATCACGACAGGCACGCCAACAGCAGCCAGTTCCTCTGGCGCGCGCCGTCAGGGGCGACCGTTATCGCCTGCGCGATGGCGTTTGGTTATGGTGCGGCCAAAAACATGGATACGGAAGCGAGCCATCTGCAGGGCAAAATCTACCCGATGGTCAATCTTCTGCGTTCACGGTCAGGTATCAACGACCTGCTCCTGCCCTGCGGCGGCGATCAGGTCAGCATCGACCCGGCGCTACCGAAAATCCTGCAGGTCGCCAGCGCACAGTCCCCGGATCAGGATCGTTACCTCATCAGTTCGCTGGAGCGCTATGTCGACATTCTGCGCGCGCAGCGTGAACAGTTTGAACTCTGGGAAGGGGAGCTGAAATCACCGCGCTACACCCGCATTCATAAAACGATCGGCTCTGTGCGCTACGACATCAAAAAGAAAAATGATGAAGTTGAGCAGTTCATCCTGCGGCAGCTGGAGCCGACAATCGCAATGGCGCGTCATCAGGGCATCCCGGTCAACCTCTCTGTGGTTGATACCCTCTGGAAGAAGCTGTTGCGAAGCCACGCCCACGACTCCATCGGCGGCTGCAACAGTGACGCTACCAACCGCGACATCCTGCATCGGCTGGAGCAAACCGAACAGCTGTGCCACAGCCTGTGGAATCTGGTGGTGAAAACCCTGGCCGACGCCTGCGTTCAGGAAGGCGATCTGCTGATTTTCAACCCGCTGGCCACCCCAACGCAGCGCGTGGTGAAAACCACTCTCTATAGCCGCGCCGAAAATATCGCTCTGACGTATCAGGGGCAGCCCATCCCCTTCGACGTCCTGAAAAGAGATATTCTGCCCGGCGGAACGGCGATCTCCCTTACCGCCGAAGGCGAGTGTGAAACGCCCCTTCCCCCTTATTTCCGCTGGCAGGTTGCTCTGCAACCCCCGGTTTTGCCGTCGGTCGGCTATCTTACCGTCAGTGTTGAAGAGAACCCTGCTCCGTTCCGGCAGCCTGAACAGATTAAGGGCTGTGAGATAGAGAATACGCACTATCAACTGACGCTGGACGCCGGAACGCTGACCCTGCATGACAAACGCAGCGGCAGACGTATCCCCTCTTTCTTTACCCTTGAAGACAGCGCGGACGCGGGCGACAGCTACGATTTCTCACCGCTTGCAGGCGACGCGCCAACGCGCTGCTCGCTTTTCACGCTCATCGACTGCCTGAAAACGCCGCTTGTCGAAAAGCTGATCGTCGAAGCCACGATGCTTCTTCCGCAGGATCTTGCGAGCCGTCAGAATGCTGCCCTAACGCCTTTATCCATTCGTCTGGTGTGCGAATTACGCCACGACGATCCGAACCTGTATGTCGAGAGTACGCTTGAAAACAGCCACTGCGATCACCGGCTACGTTTACTGATCGGCAGCGATATTCATACCCGTCACGCTATCGCCTCACAGCCCTTCGCAATAATCCAACGCGAAACGGGATATGACGGTGAAAACTGGCAGGAGCGCTATCGCGAGATGCCCGTGGATATCGAAACCAGTGAGGGAATTATTGCTGTCGCGGAAGCGGGCAAAGCGCTGGTGGTGAATAGCCGCGGTATGAAGGAATTTCAGATCATCGGCAGCGAACCGGCCGCTATTGCTCTGACGTTGTTTAAAGCGACGGGCGTGCTCGGACGCAACGATCTCGACTGGCGACCAGGTCGGGCGTCCGGCATCAATAACACGGTGGTTGAGACCCCTGATGCCCAGTTGCTGAAACCGCTGTGCTTTTCATTCACCGTCGCGCTGGCCGACAACGCCGGGCATCTCACGCTTCGCCAGCTGGAAAATCAGGCGGCCGGACAGCCCTTCACCTATCAACGTCAGACGCTGCACACGCTCGATCACCGTCTTGAGCGCTTTTCGTTGCGTCTGCCTGAACGCAGGCTATCGCCAGAATTCTCACTGTTGACCTTGCCGGAGCCGCT
Organism: Enterobacter sp. ECC-019; assembly: GCF_043974075.1. NCBI lineage: Bacteria > Pseudomonadati > Pseudomonadota > Gammaproteobacteria > Enterobacterales > Enterobacteriaceae > Enterobacter > Enterobacter sp. ECC-019. The sequence continues at coordinate 1,161,826 of NZ_CP143759.1, read as the reverse complement.
CATCCTTTCCGCTCTGCCCCATGCGCAGCAGCTGACTGGCAACGTCGTGCGGGTGTTTAACGCCGGCACGCAGCCGGCTCCCGTCCCGAAAAGTCTGGCAGGTCTCCGTCAGATCAACTATCTGGAAGAGCCGGTGCAGCCAGTAACGGCGATTCTCCCTTTCGCGACCTGCGATTTTTTAATGGAGGCTTAATATGAACTTGCTTGCATTGACGCACCCCGCTCTGGTTTTTATCAACCCGCCGCACCGTTCGCCTGAAGCGCTGATACGCTGGCTCGCCGAACCGCTCGCAAGGCGAAAAATCATCAGCGATGAAGAAACGTTTATTCAGAGCGTGTTACAACGCGAAAGTGAAGGCCCAACCGCGCTGGGTGAAGCGCTCGCCGTCCCGCACGGTAAAACCGAGGCGGTGCATCAGGCGGCGTTTTGTCTGGCGCTCTTTGACGACCCGATACGCTGGCCGGGGCTGGACGGTGATGAAGAGGTCAGAATGGTTTTCCTGCTCGCCATTCCGCCAGCGGAAGCAGGCAGTACCCATATGCAGTTGCTAACGACACTGACCAGTTTATTGACGGAAGATCGGGTGCGTGAGCGGCTGCTGGCAGCGCGCACCAGGGAAGAGGCGATGTCCGCCCTAAGTGCTGAAGAACCTCAAAAACAGGACGATCCCCCTGAACGCTCCCTTCTCATCCCGGTGGTGCTGGGATGTATCGCTACCGCAGCCTTTTTGCAGGCGGGATTGAGCTGGGTCTGCAGCGTGAGTTAAACGAGCAGCGCTCAGGCCAGGCTGTGCTGAGCGCTTGTTTTTGTTGAATAATTAATCAGATTTTTCTCGCATGCCTTTACAATCGCTGAAGCGCCCGTCGTTTGTACTCTCGTCTTTTTACTTTGTTCTGCATCAAATAAATCGCAAACATGTTTGATGCAAATCACTATATATAGCACTTAAAATGCACATCGACCCAACATCTTGTATTTATCGTCTACTATTCCAACAACAAGACGGCGCTTACGCTGGCCGGAATTGTGGATAACACGAGCTGGGAACGCGGGAAGTCTTTGACCCGGCGGGGACTGCGCCCGGTGAATACTTCTCCACCTCTGTGGATAACCTGTTTTCAAAAAATGGAGTGATCATGACACCGCATGTGATGAAACGTGATGGCTGTAAAGTGCCGTTTAAATCAGAGCGCATCCAGGAAGCCATTCTGCGTGCAGCTAAAGCAGCGGGAGTCGATGACGCAGATTACTGCGCCACCGTCGCAGAAGTCGTTAGCAGCCAGATGACTGAACGCAGCCAGGTCGACATCAACGAGATCCAGACCGCGGTTGAGAACCAACTGATGGCGGGGCCTTACAAGCAGCTGGCACGCGCCTACATTGAGTACCGTCACGATCGTGATGTGCAGCGTGAGAAGCGCGGTCGTCTGAACCAGGAGATCCGTGGCCTGGTGGAGCAGACCAACTCCGCCCTGCTCAATGAAAACGCCAACAAAGACAGTAAAGTGATCCCGACCCAGCGCGACCTGCTGGCCGGTATCGTCGCCAAACACTATGCCCGTCAGCATCTGCTGCCGCGCGACGTGGTCTCGGCGCACGAGCGCGGTGAGATCCACTACCACGACCTCGACTATTCGCCGTTCTTCCCGATGTTCAACTGCATGCTGATCGACCTGAAAGGCATGCTGACCCACGGTTTTAAAATGGGTAACGCCGAGATTGAACCGCCTAAGTCGATCTCCACCGCCACCGCCGTCACCGCGCAGATTATCGCTCAGGTTGCCAGCCACATTTATGGCGGCACCACGATTAACCGTATTGATGAAGTGCTGGCTCCGTTCGTGACGGCAAGCTTCAACAAGCATCGTAAAACGGCCGAAGAGTGGCAGATCCCGGACGCTGACGGCTACGCGCACTCCCGCACCGAGAAAGAGTGCTACGACGCCTTCCAGTCGCTGGAGTATGAGGTGAACACGCTGCACACCGCCAACGGCCAGACGCCGTTTGTGACCTTCGGTTTTGGTCTGGGCACCAGCTGGGAATCACGCCTGATCCAGCAGTCCATCCTGCGCAACCGTATTTCCGGCCTCGGCAAGAACCGCAAAACGGCGGTGTTCCCGAAACTGGTGTTCGCCATCCGCGACGGCCTGAACCACAAGTTTGGCGATCCGAACTACGACATCAAACAGCTGGCGCTGGAGTGCGCGAGCAAGCGTATGTACCCGGACATCCTGAACTACGATCAGGTCGTCAAAGTGACCGGTTCGTTTAAAACGCCTATGGGCTGCCGCAGCTTCCTCGGCGTGTACGAAGATGAAAACGGCGAGCAGATCCACGACGGACGTAACAACCTGGGCGTCATCAGCCTGAACCTGCCGCGCATCGCGCTGGAGGCGAAAGGTAATGAAGCTGAATTCTGGACGCTGCTGGACGAGCGTCTGCAGCTGGCGCGCAAAGCGCTGATGACCCGTATTGCGCGCCTTGAAGGGGTCAAAGCCCGCGTGGCGCCGATCCTCTATATGGAAGGGGCCTGCGGCGTGCGTCTGAAAGCGGACGATGACGTGTCGGAGATCTTCAAAAACGGTCGCGCGTCCATTTCGCTGGGCTATATCGGTATTCACGAGACCATCAACGCCCTGGCGGGCGATACGCATATGTACGACAGCGAGGCCCTGCGCGAAAAAGGCATCGCCATCGTTCAGCGCCTGCGCGATGCGGTTGACCAGTGGAAAGAGGAAACCGGCTACGGGTTTAGCCTCTACAGCACGCCGAGCGAGAACCTGTGCGACCGCTTCTGCCGTCTTGACACCGCCGAGTTCGGGATTGTGGAAGGCGTGACCGACAAAGGGTATTACACCAACAGCTTCCACCTCGACGTGGAGAAAAAGGTGAACCCGTACGACAAGATCGACTTCGAAGCGGCGTATCCGCCGATCGCCAGCGGCGGCTTCATCTGCTACGGCGAGTACCCGAACATTCAGCACAACCTGAAGGCGCTGGAAGACGTGTGGGATTACAGCTATCAGCACGTGCCGTATTACGGGACCAACACGCCAATCGACGAGTGCTACGAGTGCGGCTTTACCGGTGAGTTCGAGTGTACGAGCAAAGGCTTCACCTGCCCGAAATGCGGCAACCACGACGCGGCCCGCGTCTCCGTGACCCGTCGCGTGTGCGGCTATCTCGGCAGCCCGGACGCGCGTCCGTTTAACGCCGGCAAGCAGGAAGAGGTGAAGCGCCGCGTTAAGCACTTGGGGAATGGGCAGATCGGGTAACCCTCTGCCACATTCATGCCCGGTGGCGCTACGCTTACCGGGCCTACAATCCGCATTCACACTGTAGGCCGGGTAAGCGCAGCGCCACCCGGCTTGGTTATCCGCTATGAATTATCATCAATACTACCCCGTCGACATCGTCAACGGCCCCGGCACCCGCTGCACCCTGTTCGTCTCAGGCTGCGTCCACGAATGCCCCGGCTGCTACAACAAAAGCACCTGGCGTCTGAACTCCGGCATGCCGTTTACCGCTGAGATGGAAGACAAGATCGTCAACGACCTGAACGACACGCGCATTCACCGTCAGGGGATCTCACTTTCCGGTGGCGACCCCCTGCACCCGCAAAACGTGCCGGATATCCTGAAGCTGGTGAAGCGCATTCGGGCAGAGTGTACGGGAAAAGATATCTGGGTCTGGACAGGCTACAGGCTGGAAGAGCTGAACGTGCAGCAAATGGAAGTGGTGGATCTGATTAACGTCCTGGTCGACGGCAAGTTCGTACAGGATTTAAAAGACCCGGCGCTGATTTGGCGCGGCAGCAGCAACCAGGTTGTGCATCATCTGCGTTGAACAAAGGCGGATGTTATCCGTCCGCCTTTACCTCAAAACCGACTCAAACTCTCCATCGCCACCGCCTTAAACTCGGCAAAATCTCCGCAGCTACAGAGCCGCGACATCGCCCGTTCACGCAGGAAGGTGACGAAGATATCGTAAATCGCCATCGCCTCTTCGTATTCGCTTTTGCTGATGGCGAGCAGGAAGATGACGTGCGCGGTTTCGTCGCCCCACTGGACGCCGTGCGGGGCGAGCACGGTATAGACTACCGTTTTCTGCGCCAGCAGGCCGAGGGAGTGCGGGAGCGCGATGCCGTCGCCGAGCATGGTGCTGACGATGGCTTCACGCTCGACGACGGAATCCAGGAACTCCGCGCCGACAAACCCCTCGCCTTCAAGCTGCGCGCACAGTTCACGGAACAGCGTTTGCTGGTCAACAGGCTTGTCGATAATGCGGAAATGAGCCGCGTCGAAGTATTTATCCAGCATCCACGGGCGGGTGCGGTCCACCAGCACCAGCTTGCCGATCTGCTCTAACTGATAGTCGGTCGGGAACGGGGCGATCGTCACCACCGGTTTCGACTTTTCGCTGACGCGGGCGGTGGCAATCACAAAATCTTCACTAATCGTTTCCGCCAGCTCGTACTCGCGCAGGGTGAGCGTGCGCGTGACCTCAATCTGCGGGTATTTACGCTGTAGCACCGCTTCAATCATGCGGACCATAGCATTACCGGCGTCGCACACCAGCAGCACGCGCGGCTGGCGCTGGTAGCCAATGTTGTAGTGGCGCTCCAGCCCGACGCCAATATGCAGCACCAGGAAGCCAATCTCGTTTTCGCTGATCACATACGGCGTGTATTTGCCCCAGCTCGATACCGCCGCGAGGGTCATATCCCACGCCATCGGGTAGTGCTGCTTGATGTTATCCAGCAGCGGATTGGGGATCATGATTTGATACCGCACGCGGGTGATCATGGTTTTGATGTGCGTGAGCAGGTCCGCGTGCAGCTGCGCGTCGCTGAGCAGGTTGTAGTTATAGTGGGTGTTGATGTAGCGCAGGATGTAGTTGACCAGCGCTTCGTCGTCATCGGCGTTAATAGCGCTCGGGGCAATCTCCTGGATCTGCCGCGCCGCAATGTGCACGCACAGCCAGCTCTCCTCCGAAGGTGAAAGCGCTTTGCCCGCCAGCTGCTGGATAGTAACGGCGATATCCTTCGCCGCCTCGCGCACGTTCTCTTCCACGTCTTCGGCGTGGAATTCCGGCAGCGGATAGCCCTCGCTGATGCGCCGCACCGACACCGCGCAGTACAGGCGCAGGAACAGCTCGCCTTCATCGGTCAGACGGATGTGATGACGCGTCAGCGCCTCGTGCAGCACGGGCACCATCTGCTCCGCCACGCCTGCATTCAGCGCCACGTCGGTCACCAGCGGGTTGAGGCTGTCCTGCTGCGCCAGCTCCCAGAGCAGATCGGTCAGGCAGGCGCGGGTGGACATCTCGCTGCCAAACAGCTTCATGCCGTGGCGCGGACGCGTTTCCAGCGTCAGGTTATAGCGATGGAACCACTCGCGGACTTCCGCCATGTCGCTTTGCAGCGTGGCGCGGCTGACGAACCACTCGTCCGCCAGATCCTCGAGCTTAAGAGAAAATGCCGAGGTGAGAAAACGCACCACCAGATAGTGCACGCGCTCCGGCCCGGTCCGCGGAATACGCAGCGCGCGAGGGTGGGAGGCCTGCAGCTGCTGGTAGCGCTCGGCATCCTCAATTTTGAGCTGGTAGCCGTTGCCCCGGCTCAATATAAACTGCGCGCCGTGGCCTGCCAGCAGCGCGTTCAGGGCGGTGATATCGGCACGGACGGTTCGCGTGGAGACCGACAGCCGCTGCGCCAGCTCGTCCTGCGGCAGCGTCTCGTTTTGCAACAGATCAAAAAGTTGCGCTAAACGTTGGTTCGGAAATCGCACGGGTTTGTCCTCTTACGGCTTAAGGTGAAATGACCATCTGGGATGGGCTGCCGACCGGGGTGTAGTCTGGCTCGAAGCTCAATTTGCCGTCCTGCGCAACGCGGAAACGGGTAATGTTGTCGCTGCGCTGGTTCATGACGTACAGCCAGCGCCCCTGCTTATCAAGCGTCAGGGTGCGCGGGTAGTCGCCGCGCGTCCACACGTCGTCCTGATGCGTCAGCGTGCCCTCCGCTGTTACGGTAAAGTGCCCGATGCTGTTATGCAAACGGTTAGCCACATACAGCTGTTTACCGTCGGCGCTTAATGCCAGCCCGGCAGCAAAGCTGGTGCCTTTGTAACCTTCCGGCAGGGCTGAAAGCGTTTTGCCCTCTTTTAAGGTGCCATTGGCGCTCACGGTATAATGGGTGAGCGTAGACGCCTCTTCGTTAATCAGCCACAGGGCATCGCCTTTTGGCGTAAAGACAAAGTGGCGCGGCCCGGCGCCTTTTGAGGAGGCGCTGATAAACGGCGGATCGTTCGGCATCAGCTTCCCTGTTCGATCGTCAAAACGGTACTGGTAGAGGCGATCCAACCCAAGATCGGTCGAAAATACGTACTTCCCGCTCGGATCGGCGGCGATCATGTGCGCATGGGGGCCGTTATGATCGCTGATGGCAAAGCTGCCCTCCGCTGCCGCTTCCGGCTTCGCCGCGCCCGGTTCGCCCTGATCCTGACGTGTGTCCGTAGCCTCACCCAGGCTGCCGTCTGCTTTAACGGGCAGCACTGCGATAGATCCGCTGACGTAGTTCGCCACCAGAAGATGGCGACCGTTCGGCGTCAGCGACAGGTAAACCGGCCCCGCACCGCTGGAGGCCACCTGATTCAGCTCGCTCAGCGCGCCGTTATCGCCCACGCGCAGCGCCTGCACCACGCCCCGCTCCACTTCGCTTGCCAGATAGAGCGTTTTGCCGTCGCGCGAGACGGCCAGTTGCGCAGCGTTCGGCAGCTTGCTCACCAGCGTTTTATTCGCCAGCGCGCCGCTTTGCGGGTCAACGGTAAAGCGGTACAGCCCTTCGCCGTTGGGGTTGTAGGTGCCCACCCAGGCGTATTGCGTCTGGGCGATGGCGGTGGTGGCGAACATTGAGAGTGAAGCAACAAGCAGGGTACGGGTGTGCATGGTGGCTCCTTCAGGTGTGTGCGGTAAGGTTTTATTCTACTTAACCAGCTTCTTCGTCATCGCAAGCAGCGTACGCACATCTTCCGGACGCGTATCGCCGCTGGCTTTGTCGATAATCGAGCTGTAGATATGCGGGATGATTTTGCTCACGCCCGCGTCGAGGGCGATCTGCAGGATCTCCTCATAGTTTTCCAGATCGATACCTCCGGTTGGCTCCAGCCAGAAGTCGTGACGGGCGCAGGCTTCCGCCACCGCTTTGTACTCGTCACGGCACTTCAGGCCGCCCATCGGGAAGTATTTGATGGAGCTGCCGCCGAAATCTTTCAGCAGGGCAATCGCAGTTTCAACCGGTACGATGCCGTCAGGCGCGGCGCTGCTCAGCGGGCCGGTGGAGATTTTGACCATCCCGACGGTGCCGGTCGGAGAGACCAGACCGTTGACCACCGTTTCATTCTGCCCCAGCAGCGCGCGGCTGGTGGCCACGCCGGTAAAGACCTGGTTGACGTGCTGCGGCTGCACCTGGCGGGAAATTTCGCTCACCATCGCCGACTGGTTCGGATCCCCCGCGCCGAGGCCTACGGAGAGCGCGTTATCAATCAGCGCGGCATATTCACGCATATCGGCAACGGCGCTCGCCACGTCCGGGTAATTTTTGGAGAGCACGCCCACCAGCACGTGACCTTCCGCCGCCTCGTAAATGGCGCTGGCGTTGGCTTTCGATCCTGCCAGCACGTTCAGGCAGACGCGGTCACGGTAAAAGTTGGGGGTCAGTTTCATGCTTTTTTCTCCTGTCCTAATACTTCGCTAATGCGGCGGTACACAATGTTCAGCTGGTCAGCATTCACGCTGCGCACGTCCGCCTCGATAATCCCTTCGTTGGCCTTGTAGCCACGGAAGTAAATGGCGTATTCACCCTGTTTGAGTTTCGCCACCAGATCGCCCGTGCCGACGCCCGTTGCCGCTTCGTCAAACTTAATCTCGGTGCGCGCGATATCGCGACCGGCGCTGTCCCAGACCACGCGCGCGGTCACGCCGTTCAGGGTGTTGAGCGCGTCGATAAACGGCGTCATCTTCGCCACCATCTCGGCACCGCTCTCCTTGGTCGCGGTAAGGTAATGTTCGATGGCGCAGGTCAGGCCAAGAATGCCCTCTTTACCCACCTTCATTGCGCGGCCAATGCCCGCCGTCTGGCGCTTCACCCACTCGACGTACTGGGTTTTACCGATCACCAGCCCGCTGGTTGGCCCTTCAATCGCCTTCGCGCCGCTGTAGATCACCAGATCGGCACCGGAGCGGTAGTACGTGTGCAGATCTTCTTCTGCCGCCGCATCGACGATCAGCGGGAGATCGTGCTTGCGCGCGACCACCGCCGCCTGCTCGACGCTGAGCATGCTTTTCTGTACGCAGTGGTGAGATTTAATGTAGAGGATCGCCGCGGTGCGCGGGCCGATCGCCGACGCCAGCTGATCGGCGGAGCATTCGTTGGCGTAGCCCGCTTCCACCAGCTTACCGCCGCCCAGCGCCACCATGGTGCCCACCGGCGCGCCAAAGTTCACGTTGTGGCCTTTCGGCAGGACGATCTCGTTATTCTCGATTGGAGTGACGTGCAGGTTTTCCAGCAGCCAGTCGCTGTCTTTCACCAGCACCGCCGCCACCGACTGGGCAATGCCCGCCGACGCGCAGGAGACAACCGTCGCCCCTTCAACATCCAGCAGCTTCGCGATGTATTCACCGGTTTTATTAACCAGATCCTTCATCTCGAAGTACTCATTCATGCCGTCCATTGCCGCCTGCACCACTTCCGGGCGCGGGGTGGAGACGCCCAGCGCCGTCATGCGGCCAGAGGTGTTGATAACCTGCTTTAAGTTGTACTTCTCATAAATCGAAGGCATGTTCCGTGCTCCCTTGTTCGGTCATGTAGCCCTTGCCCGCGCGGATCGCGGCAAGCGGCACCAGAATGTGTTCAGCCTGCAGGCTGTCGTTTTCAGCATCCGTCAGCACCGTCGGCTGGCGTTTGAGCGTGAACAGCGTCAGGTCGGCGTCGAGACCCGGCTGAATGCGGCCCTTGCGCGCCAGGCGCAGGCCGTCGGCGGCGTTCGCGGTCACGCAGTCAATCACCTGCGGCAGCGACATGCCGATGGCGAGAAACTTCGACATCACGCTTGCCAGCGAGCCGACCGGGCCGTTGATGCGGTTGCGGCAGTAGATATCCGAGCTGATGGTGTGCGGCAGAATGCCCATCGCGATGGCGCGTTTCGCCACCTCAAAGCTGAAGCTCGCCGTGCCGTGCCCCACGTCCAGACGCACGCCGCGCTTCAGGGCGGAGGTGATGGAGGCGCGCAGCTCGCCGGAGGGCGTCAGAATGCGGTTGGGTTTGCCGTTGTAGCAGTGGGTGATAATGTCGCCCGAGCTCAGCAGCTCGGCAATTTCGTCGAGGTTCGGCGGGTTGTTGCCAATGTGCACCATCAGCGGCAGGTCGCCGTTCTCTTTCTGAATGGCCTTGGCGCGCTCCAGCGGCGTAATGCCGTTTTCACCGACCACGCTGCTGCTCATGCGCGCCTTCAGGCCAACGATAAAATCAGGGTGACGCTTCACCGCCTGTCTGACCGCGTCGGCGTCGATGTTGGCCATATTGGCCAGCTCGTTCTGCGCAATCAGCCCCACGCGGGAAATATTCAGCAGGGCAAACACCTCGGTTGAAGCTTTGCGGGTAATCTCATAGAAGTCATCTACGTCGTCGGCACCGGTACTGCCCGCGTCCACAACGGAGGTCACGCCGGTGGCAATGCCCACGCTGTCCGGCTCGTCGTGGTAAATCGGGGAGTTCGGGTAGCAGTGAACGTGGGAGTCAATCCAGCCTGCGCTGACGAACACGTCGCCGTTCAGCTCAACCGTTTTAAGCGTGGGGGCGTCAATCTCGCCCAGCGCCGCGATCTTCCCGTCCTGAATGGCGATATCGGTCAGGGTATCGTCGGCAAGGCGCGCACGGCGCAGGAGTAAATCAAACATGAGGATCTCCTGATAAGGCGGGCGCCTGAGCGCCCGCGGGTATTAAAGGGCGACCGGGAACAGCCAGCCCAACAGCATTGCGCCGAGAATGGCGCCACCGGTGATCGGCTTCTGCCAGATGTAGAACACCAGCGCACCCAGCAGGGAACCGACGCCGATAGGAATGGAGGCGGTCATGGCGCTGAGGATAATCAACGGCCCGAGGAAGCGGCCGGAGGCGTTACCCGCGCCCATCATTACGTCTGCACCGTAGGTGGAGTTGCTCTGATTGATGGTGAACTTACGCGCCAGGATGATGACGTAGCCAATCGCCAGACCAATCACCAGGCCGGTAATCAGCGCGGCAATGAAGTTGGTCACCGGGAACATGATGCCCGCGCCCAGCAGCAGCGCCGGAACGCCGAGGCCCACGCCGGTCTGGATGGCACCGCCGATATCGAGAATACCCACCAGCGACCCTTCGATAATGCGGGCGAACAGGAAGCTTGCGCCGAACGCCGCCACCGCGCCGTAGACGCCGGTATCCATTCCCGCTTTCAGCATCGCCACGAAGGCCACTTCGTTAAACGCGCCGATGCCGTAGAGGTAGTACATGTGCGTCCCGGCGAAGACGCCGGAGGAGAGCAGGCCAACGAAGATCGGGAACGACCAGTCGGCATACCAAAAACCTTTATTCTGTTCCATGTAGAGGCTCCTGTTATTTACCGCTGAGCGAGTTGTGGATCATGTCGAGCCAGTTCGGCACGGTCAGATGGAAGGATTCGATCATCTTCATGTCGAAGCCGCGGAAGAAGCCGCTCAGCACGAAGAGCAGGACGATCGCCGCCATCATCACTTTGGTGACGTGGTTCCAGCCGCTCTCTTCCACGCCTTTACCGATCAGGATCCCCAGCACCAGGCCCGGTACGGCGTTGCCCATGATCAGCTGCGCCGCGCCGCCAAAGATGGTGGCCCAGAAGCCCGATTTTTTACCCGCGTCGATAGCCGCCAGCCAGAAGATCACCGGCATGACGGTGTTCACCAGCAGGTTTGCCGCAGGTACCAGCACCTTGACGGCGGTGACCTGGAGCGCTGCCGGAACTGAAGATGCGGTCAGGTTCAGGAAGGTCACGACGATCATGCCGATCACGCCGCAGGCAATCGCCATTTTGCGCGGGTCGTGCAGCGTTTCGCCGACGTTACGGTTTTTGATCATCAGTGCAGCGGCACCCCAGTTCGGGATGATGCGGTGGTCAACGTCCTGTGTGAAGGCACCTGCGGCCACGGAAGAGGCCCAGGCGTTAAAGAAGAAACCTAACCCAAAGGAGAAGTGGGACGCCGGATCCCCTTCACAGGAGTTCAGTTCCCCCAACGTACGAAACGCGCCCATACCCTGAGTGGTAGGCGCATGAAACATGCGTGCAGCCCCGGCTCCGACACCGACGCCAACCAGGCCGCCAATGATGAGCGATTTTATTAATATAATTAAGAACATCAGTCTGCCCTTTTATGAATAATCAGCGTTGCGTGACGAAATCCACCTGGTCAAGATTGATAGCGGTCACGTTGACGGTCACATCCAGCTCCACGCTGTAGGTGCGTCTTTCCCGGCGCAGAAAGAAGAACAGAAACGCTTCTTTACGCACCGCTTCTTGCGCCTGAACGACCTGCACATCCTGTGGCTCAATACGCAGTAAGATATGCGGTGAGGCTTTCATCACCGCGGCCTGAACGTGGTTGAGCGCGTCGGCAAAGGCGCGCGCTTTGGCGTCGCCTTTCCCCTTCACTCTCACCGTGGTTGTGAACTGTTCTTTCATGCTTATGCGCCGTATTTCTTCTGCCACGCCTGTACCAGACGCTCGCCCAGCTCTTCTTTATCCATAAAGCCAAAGCCCAGCACGTTGCAGCCTTCGTTGATGGCGGTCACGCCCTCTTCCACGGAACGCATGCCGTATTTGGCTTTGTAGCCATATTTGGTTTGGGCCGTGATGGCACCCGCGCCGCCGCTGCCGCAGAAGGAGATGCCGAAGGTGGCGTTTTCCGCTTTCATCATGTCGCCGAGCTTCATGTCCGCCGCCATGCCCGGCACAACCACCGCGCGTCCACCTGCTTTTTCCACACCGGCAGCCACTTTCTGACCTTTACCCAGGCGATCGCCAATCACGACTGTAATCTGTTCCATGTGTTGCTCCTTAAAGGTTGTCTTTCGCGACTTCAAAGTGAACGGAGAGCAGCCAGGCTTCTTCATCAGGAAGATTGCCAAACTGCGCGACCACTTCACGGGCGAGCCGCATTGAATCCGGTGAAATTTCGTCAAACAGCTCTGCTTCAACCTCCGGCAGCGGCTCGCCGGTCACGGACCGGTGCGCCATTGCGCGCACGTGGGAGGTGAGCATCTGCTCCTGTACCGCATTGGGGATGATGTTGTTCCGGGCCAGCAGGGCATAAACCTGCTGCAGCATGGTGTTCGCGAGCTGTTCTGTTTGCTCCGCCTGTTCCCCAACGTCGTTCATTACCGCTCCGTTAATCACTGGTCTTACCCCGTTAATGGCTCTGGGATAAAACTAACGTTGGGGGGGAATTGTTTGTAGCGAGTTGTTTTCCACTTCGAAGTGGAAAGGCGAGCCGCAGCAGTGATCTGTGCCACATAAATGCGGTGAATCTGAATTAATCACGGTATTTGCGTGATGAATATCACGTATTCCAGCGGCGAAACGCGCGCCGGGGAAACGAAACGTTCAGGCGTGGTGACGCAAAAATGTGATGGCGATAGGGTTTACTTATTACCGCGTAAAAAAAACGGGAGCCACTGGCCCCCGCTGGTTGTTTGTCAGATGCGCGATCGGTTAACGGTATTTCTGGTGATACGTATTACGCGTGGTCGCAAACTGCTCGGCCGCCGCCTGGGCTTCCTTCACTTTGCCTTCGTTAGCCAGCTTCAGCGCGCCGTCGATCTGGCCGACCAGCACGTCAAAGCCGTGGCGATAGTCTTTCATCTCTGCGCTGTCTGCCGCTTTGCTTTCCAGCTTCGGAGGCGTCGCTTTTTGCGCGTCCAGCGCCGCTTCACGCATTTTGGTCAGCGCGTCTTTCATTTCAGCCGCATTGTCTGTTTTCTGCACCACCTTCAGGTTTTGACCGAGGATGCCCATGTCGTCTTCAAGATCGGCAGCAAACGCAGAAGATCCAAGAACCAGCGTTGAAGCCGCGACGATCGCTAACAGATGTTTACGCATTGCTCACTTCCTTTTTTATTATTAAAACGCCTTTACGGGTATTACTGGCCGGCGATTTTCATTTCCGGCAGAAGTACAGAACCACACTGTATATTGCTACGTGTTTCAATATCGTTACCGACCGTAACGATGTTGCGCCACATGTCCTTCAGGTTGCCGGCAATCGTGATCTCGCTTACCGGATACTGGATTTCGCCGTTTTCTACCCAGAAGCCCGCCGCGCCACGCGAGTAGTCGCCGGTGATGCCGCTTACGCCCTGACCCATCAGTTCGGTTACGACCAGGCCGGTACCCATCTCTTTCAGCATCTGCTCAAAGTTAAGGCCTTGCCCGGCAATACGCCAGTTGTGGATGCCGCCAGCGTGTCCGGTGCTTTTCAGCCCCAGCTTGCGCGCGGAGTAGTTGGTCAGCAGCCATTGGGTCAGAATACCGTCTTTGATAATATCGCGACGTTCGGTGCGCACGCCTTCGCTGTCGAACGGCGTGGAGGCCAGCCCTTTCAGCAGGTGCGGATGCTCTTCGATGGTCAGCCATTCAGGCAGGATTTGCTTGCCCAGCGAGTCGAGCAGGAAGGTCGATTTACGGTACACCGAGCCGCCCGCGATCGCGCCCACCAGATGACCAAACAGACCGGTTGCCACTTCGTTGGCAAAAATAACCGGGGCCTTCATGGTGGAGAGTTTACGCGGCGACAGGCGAGACAGCGTGCGTTCGGCACACTCTTTACCCACCCACTCAGGAGACTGCAAGTCCCCCAGCGCGCGGCCAATGGTGTAGGCGTAGTCGCGCTCCATGTCACCGTTCTCTTCGGCGATGACGCAGCTGGAGAGCGAATGACGGGTGGAGCAGTAGCCCTGCAGCATGCCGTGGCTGTTGCCGAAGACTTTGATGCCGTAGTGGCTGTTGAAGCTGCCGCCTTCGGTATTGGTGATGCGTTTATCAGCCTGCAGGGAAGCCTGCTCGGCGCGCGCGGCCAGTTCGATCGCTTCGTCCGGGGTCACTTCCGCCGGGTGGAAAAGATCGAGATCCGGCGCATCAAACGCCAGCAGGTCTTTATCCGCCACGCCTGCGTAAGGATCCGGGGAGGTATAGCGGGCGATATCCAGCGCCGCCTGCACCGTACGGGCAATGGCATCCGGGCTGAGATCGGTGGATGACGCGCTGCCTTTGCGATTCTGGTGATACACCGTGATCCCAAGCGCGCCATCGCTGTTGAATTCGACGTTCTCCACTTCACCATAGCGGGTACTCACGCTGATGCCGGTGGTTTTGCTGACCGCCACTTCGGCGCCATCTGATTTTTCTGAAGCAAGCATCAGCGCGGTGGAGACGGCTTCTTCAAGGATCTTACGCTGCGCTTCAACTTGTGAGGTTACTTTCATCGCAAATGCCATACTGTAAGAGAGAGTTATCTGAAGTCTAACAGAGAACCGTTTTTCAGTGCGCGTCTTAACTGGTAACATTAGCCTCTTTTTTTAAGGAGCCTGACATGACTAAGCAGCCCGAAGACTGGCTCGACGACGTTCCCGGTGATGACATCGAAGACGAAGATGATGAGATCATCTGGGTCAGTAAAAGTGAAATTAAACGTGACGCCGAAGAGTTAAAACAGCTTGGCGCAGAAATGGTAGAACTGGGTAAAAACGCGCTGGACAAGATCCCGCTCGACCAGGATCTGCGTGATGCCATTGAACTGGCACAGAAAATCAAGAAAGAAGGCCGTCGTCGCCAGCTTCAGCTTATCGGGAAAATGCTGCGTCAGCGCGACGTCGATCCGATCCGCCAGGCGCTGGACAAGCTGAAAAACCGCCACAACCAGCAGGTTGCGTTTTTCCACAAGCTTGAGCAGATCCGCGATCGCCTGATTGAACAGGGTGATGACGCCGTACCGGAAGTGCTGAACCTGTGGCCGGATGCCGACCGCCAGCAGCTGCGTTCCTTGATCCGCAATGCGAAGAAAGAGAAAGAAGGGAATAAGCCGCCGAAGTCTGCGCGCCTGATTTTCCAGTATCTGCGCGAGCTGTCTGAGAACGAAGAGTAATCCGTGCGGTTTTGCGTCGGATGGCGGCGTAAACGCCTTATCCGGCCTACAAGGTTGTGCAAAATCCAGGCCCGGTAAGCGCTAGCGCCACCGGGCTTTTTTTTACTCTGCGGCTGCCGCTTCCGCTTTCTTCGCCAGACCGTCCAGCAGCTTCTGATGGATCCCACCAAAACCGCCGTTGCTCATCACCAGAATGTGGTCACCGGGCTGGGCGGCTTTCACAACCATATCCGCAAGTACATCCACATCCGCGCTCCAGTGCGCAGGCTGAATGCAGGCGTCGACCACTTCGGCCACCTGCCACGGTATATGCTGCGGCTGCAGCAGGAAGACTTCATCGGCGCGTCCTAACGACGGCGCGAGGTCATCTTTGCAGATGCCCATCTTCATGGTGTTCGAGCGCGGTTCCAGCACCGCCAGAATGCGGGCAGTGCCGCCGACCTTGCCACGCAGAGCGGCAAGCGTGGCCAGAATAGCCGTTGGGTGGTGCGCGAAATCGTCATATACGGTAACGCCATTCGCTTCGCCGCGCAGTTCCAGACGGCGACGGGCGTTAATGAACGAGCCCAGCGCATTGGCTGCATCCGCAGGCAGAACGCCCACGTGACGCGCCGCAGCAATGGCCATCAGGCCGTTGTGCATGTTGTGCTCGCCCACCAGGCCCCACTTCACCTCACCCACTTTTTCACCGTCGAGCAGCACTTCCCACTCGGAGGCATCGGCATTGAGTTTCTTCGCCTGCCAGTGGCCCTGCTCGCCCACCAGCTCCTGCTCGCTCCAGCAGCCCATCGCCAGGGTCTGCTTCAGGTTGATGTCGTTCTCCGGCAGGATGATGCGCCCCTGACCCGGAACAATGCGCACCAGGTGGTGGAACTGTTTCTGAATCGCTTTCAGATCGTCAAAGATATCCGCGTGATCGAACTCAAGGTTGTTGAGGATCAGCGTGCGCGGGCAGTAATGCACGAACTTAGAACGCTTGTCGAAGAACGCGCAGTCGTATTCGTCGGCTTCGATCACAAAGAACGGGCTATCGCCCAGACGTGCAGAAACGTCGAAATTACCCGGTACGCCGCCAATCACGAAGCCCGGCTTGTAGCCGCAGGCTTCGAGGATCCAGGTTGCCATGCCCGCGGTCGTGGTTTTGCCGTGGGTACCGGCAACGGCAACCACCCAGCGGTCGCGCAGGACGAAGTCATGCAGCCACTGCGGGCCGGACATGAACGGAATATTGCGTTCCAGTACCGCCTCGACGCACGGATTGCCGCGGGTCATGGCGTTGCCAATGATCACCAGGTCCGGCTCGGGATCCAGCTGGCTGGCATCGTAGCCCTGAATTAAAGAGATGCCCTGTTTCTCCAGAAGTGTGCTCATTGGCGGATACACATTGGCGTCCGAACCTGTCACTTCATGGCCCAGCGAGCGCGCCAGCATTGCCAGTCCGCCCATGAAAGTGCCACAAATCCCCAATATATGAATGCGCATACGTCACTATCCTTCTTCAATGTGGCGCACATTTTACTCACATGTTAGCGGCTGTGAAACGCATTTCAGGTAAATCCGTATGTTGCTGGCGCGATTCACCTCTGCGCTAATATTTGAATGTTTGTTAAGATTGTTGGGCTTTAGTCGTTTTAGTGAACATACAATCGCTCTACTCACAAAGATGCAGGGAAAGTGTTATGAAAACGTTAGGTGAATTTATTGTCGAAAAGCAGCACGAGTTCTCTCATGCTACCGGTGAACTCACTGCTTTGCTGTCGGCAATAAAGCTGGGCGCTAAGATCATCCACCGTGATATCAACAAGGCCGGTCTGGTCGATATCCTGGGTGCCAGCGGTGCCGAGAACGTTCAGGGCGAGGTTCAACAGAAGCTCGATCTGTTCGCAAATGAAAAATTGAAAGCTGCACTGCGCGCGCGCGACATCGTTGCGGGTATCGCCTCTGAAGAAGAAGATGAAATTGTTGTTTTCGAAGGGTGTGAACACGCTAAATACGTTGTTCTGATGGATCCGCTCGACGGCTCCTCAAACATCGACGTTAACGTTTCTGTCGGTACCATTTTCTCCATCTACCGCCGCGTCACGCCTGTTGGCACGCCGGTGACCGAAGAAGATTTCCTGCAGCCGGGCATTAATCAGGTTGCTGCCGGTTACGTCGTTTACGGCTCCTCCACCATGCTGGTGTATACCACCGGGTGCGGGGTTCACGCCTTTACGTACGATCCGTCACTGGGCGTTTTCTGTCTGAGCCAGGAACGCATGCGCTTCCCGCAGAAGGGCAACACCTACTCCATCAACGAAGGCAACTACATCCGATTCCCGAACGGCGTGAAGAAGTACATTAAATTCTGCCAGGAAGAAGATAAAGCGACCCAGCGCCCGTACACGTCCCGCTATATTGGCTCTCTGGTCGCGGATTTCCACCGTAACCTGCTGAAAGGCGGTATCTACCTCTACCCAAGCACCGCCAGCCACCCGGACGGGAAGCTGCGTCTGCTGTACGAGTGCAACCCGATGGCGTTCCTCGCCGAACAGGCGGGCGGCAAGGCGAGCGACGGTAAAGAGCGTATTCTGGATATCGTGCCGGAAAGCCTTCACCAGCGCCGTTCATTCTTCGTCGGCAACAACCACATGGTTGAAGACGTTGAACGTTTTATCCGTGAGTACCCGGACGCGTAATACCTCTCTTCAGGGGAGCCGTTCTGGCTCCCCTGGTCATTTATATATTTTACCGTATAAGTGTTTATAAAAAACATGCTTTAATATTCACCACTGCTCCTGCATTATTTCCATAACAGTTTGACAGATATTTCGTGGAGCAGAATCGCAATGAAAAATTATTCCCGTGCTAATACCGGCATTGATTTAAATCTTATCCCTGTATTTATTGAAATTGTCCGCTGCGGCAGCATGGCAAAGGCCTCTTTGCGTCTGGAGATGTCCCGCCCCGCGGTAAGTCTGGCATTAAAGCGCTTTAATCAACTCTTTGATGAGCCGTTATTTTTCCGTAAAGGTTTATATCTTGAACCGACTGAAAAAGCGTTAGCCTTAACCCGTTCGCTGGAAATATTAATGGGTGAAATTCACGATAATATTGCGGCAGTTAATTCTGAAAAAAATAAAACCCCGGCACAGAACGTACCGGGGCTGGGTAATATTATGCAGCGGTCTGAGTCGTCACTTTGAATGATGACATGGCTTCCATCAGCTGACGCGACTGCTCCTCAAGAGAGCGGGTCGCGGCGGAGGATTGCTGCACCAGCGCCGCATTCTGCTGCGCGGTTTCGTCCATCTGGTTCACCGCAATATTCACCTGCTCAATGCCGCGGCTCTGCTCCTGAGACGCGGTCGCGATCTCGCGCATCAGCCTGGTCATGCGCAGCACTTCTGTTGCGATCTCGTCCATCGTTTCGCCAGCCTGCTGGGCCAGCTCGCTGCCCTCGGTAACGTGGGTCTGCGAATCACTGATAAGCGTTCGGATCTCTTTCGCCGCGTCGGCGCTGCGGCTGGCGAGGTTTCGCACTTCGCCCGCGACGACGGCAAACCCGCGTCCCTGCTCGCCCGCGCGCGCCGCTTCCACGGAGGCGTTAAGCGCCAGAATATTGGTCTGGAAGGCGATACCGTCGATCACGCTCAGGATGTCGGCGATGCGTGCCGAGCTGCCGGAGATATCGCGCATTTTTTCAATCACGTAGCAGACCATCTCGCTGCCGTGATCGGCCGTGTCGGACACCGACTTCGCCAACTGGTGCGCCTGCTCGGCGTTATCGGCGTTGAGCTTCACCGTCGCGGTGATCTGTTCCATGCTGGCTGCAGTCTGCTCAAGCGACGTGGCGGTGGATTCCGTACGCTCGGCAAGATCGCGGTTTCCCAGCGTCAGCTCGCGGCTACCGGTGTCAATTTGCGCGCTGGCATCGCGTACCCGCAGAACCGAGTTCATCAGCGACTGGCGCATCTCCTCTATCACCGCGTTGAGGCGGTTAAACTCCTGGCTCGCAGGGGCATTCAGCGTGTGGGTTAAATCCCCCGCAGCCACATTCTCCAGCTGAGCAATGGAGGCCGAGAGCGGCTTGAGCAGCATATGGCGCAGCACCAGCCAGGCGAGCACGATAATGCCCGCCGTCAGCAGCGCGGCGACGATAATCAGGATCAGTACACGGGTTTTACTCGACTGCACGGCACTCACTTCCGCCTGCCCACGCGCTTCGCTCCATTTCTGAAACGCCTGCATATCGTTATCAAACTGCTTCGCCACCGGTATCAGCGTCTTCTCCAGCAGATCGTAATACCCGTCCGCGCTCTGGTCATTCAGGGTTTTCAGCATCGGGTTGATCCCCTGCTGGCTATACGTCGCCAGGCTGGCAGCTACTTTATCGAGCAGCTGTTGCCCCTGCTCGTCAGCCACGCCGCCGTCGATCACGCCTTTCAGCGTTTTCTGGGCCAGGGCAACTTCCTGATTGATGTTTTTTACCGCTTTGGCCGCATCGTCCAGCATGCCGATTTCCATCATGCGGACGGCCTGGCCCGCCTCATTGCGCGCGCGCAGGATCAGCGTATAGCCTGAATTAAGCTGCACCATCTGCTCACCCTGAAGGTGATTAATACGCTGCAGTGAAGAAGAACTCTGAGTGAGGGCATAAATGCCAATGCCGCTGACAATCAGCAGCAGAAGGGTCATAACGGCCAGTAAAGAGAGCAAGCCGGTACGAATCGATAGCGTTTTAAGCATGATATTATTTCCGGTAGCGAGATATTTCTGGGCATAAAAAAAGAGTATCGGCCGCTACCGGAAAATGTTTAGACTTTAAGCAAATTCAGCGTGTTATCGCTCTGTTACCGATGTGTTTACGCGGGTAACAGGCGAGCTTTGACGGTTCTCCCACAGCACCGTCAGACCCCGCTGCAGGGCAATAAAAATAAACAGCAGAATGCCAATGGCGATCTTCGTCCACCAGGAGCTGAGCGTGCCGTCAAAGTTGATATAAGTTTGTATCAGCCCCTGGATAGCCACGCCGAACAGCGTCCCCAGCACCGTGCCCACCCCGCCGCTGAGCAGAGTGCCGCCGATAACCACAGAAGCAATCGCATCCAGCTCAACGCCCACACCAGCAAGGGCATAGCCCGCCTGGGTATACACCGAGAAGACGATACCCGCCAGCGTCGCCAGCCCGGTCGAGAGCATATAGATGCGGATAGTGGTGCTGCGGGTTGAGATCCCCATCAGGTTTGCCGACGTGGCGTTACCGCCGATCGCGTAAACCTGATTGCCAAACCGGGTACGATGGGCGAGGAAGATGCCAATCACTACCACGCCCAACATCAGCAGCCCCATCGCGCTCAGGCGGCCGCCGCCGGGAATTTTCCACGCCAGGCTGGAGAGCGTGTCGTACACCGGATGGTTAATCGGAATCGACTCTTCCGACACCAGATAGCTCACCCCGCGCAGGAAGAACATCCCCGCGAGGGTAATGATAAACGCCGGAATTTTCAGCGCGTCGATCAGCAGCCCCATAAAGGCGCCAAACGCACAGCCCATCGCCAGCACCAGCGGAAACGCCACCAGCGGAGAGATCCCCCAGAAGCCGATCGCCTTCGCGAGGAACACGCCTGTAAACGCGATCACCGACCCGACGGAGAGATCGATCCCGCCGGAGAGGATCACAAAGGTCATCCCGACGGCGATGATGCCTAAAAAGGCGTTATCGGTCAGGATATTGCAGATCACACGCGTGGAGGCAAAACCGGGAAATTGGGTCAGGCAGTAGAGATACCCCAACACAAACACGCCCAGCGTGATCATCAACGGTAAATTACGTTTTATCATGGCCACGGATCCCCTTAATGATGCTGACAAAGCGCGGCGACTGGACGATCAGCACGCAAAGCACGACCACCGCCTTCACCACCTGGTTAAGCTCCGGCTGGAATCCCGAAAGCAGGATCCCGGTGTTCATGCCCTGAATGATCAGCGCGCCGATCACCGAGAGCAGCAGGTTAAAGCGCCCGCCCATCAGCGATCCGCCGCCGATCACCACCGCGAGGATCGCGTCCAGCTCCAGCCAGAGTCCCGCGTTGTTGGCATCGGCCCCGCGAATATCCGCCGCGACGATGATCCCGGCAATGGCGGCGCAGACGCCGCTCAGCACGTAGGTCAGCATCACCATCAGCCGGGTGTTGACCCCGGCGTTGCGCGCGGCGCGAATGTTGATCCCGACGGCCTCAATGAACATGCCCAGCGCCGTTTTGCGGGTGAAGAGCCAAAAGACGACGAGCGTGGCCAGGGCAATAATCACCGGCGTCGGGAAGAACAGAAGGTTGCCGCTACCGAGCCACGCCAGGCTCGGGGAGTTAAAGGTGACAATCTGTCCGGAGGTAATCAGCTGCGCCACGCCGCGCCCGGCCACCATTAAAATAAGGGTGGCGACAAAGGGCTGAATTTTCAGCACCGCCACCAGAATGCCGTTCCATAATCCAGCCAGCACGCCGGTGCCTAAGGCCGCCAGCAGGACCACCGGCAGGCTGTGTCCGGCCACGGTCATGGAGGCGGCCGTGGCCCCGGCGATAGCCATCACCGCGCCGACGGAGAGGTCAATCCCACCGGTGGCGATGACCAGCGTCATCCCGATGGCCAGCAGCGCCACGGGCGCGGCGCGGTTTAAAATATCAATTGGGCTGCCAAACAGGCGGCCATCCTGCACGATAATCTGGAAGAAATGCGGCGCGACCAGGCTATCCACCAGCAGTACCACCAGCAGCGCCGCGATTTGCGGCGTGCCGGTCGGCCAGCTAAAGCGGCGCTTTGACTCACCGGTTTGCGAAAGCGAACGGGGCATCACGATTCACTCCTTATGCCGCGATGGCATTCATGATTGCCGGAACGGACAGCTTATCCAGCGGGATCTCTGCCACCTGTTTGCGATCGCGCATGATGATGACGCGATCGGCATAGCCCACCAGCTCTTCCAGCTCGGACGAGATGACCAGCAACGCCAGACCGTCCGCGCACAGGGTTTCGATAAGCCGGATAATTTCAGCGTGCGCGCCCACGTCAATGCCGCGGGTCGGTTCGTCGAGGATAAGGAACTGGGGTTTGGTCAGCAGCCAGCGCGAGAGGAGAACCTTCTGCTGGTTGCCGCCGGAAAGAAACTCAATAGGCTGTTCCGCGCTCGGCGTGCGGATGCCGAGCTGGCGGATAAAGCGCTCGGCGATGGCGTTTTGCTCTTTTCGTGGGATAGGCCTTAACCAGCCGCGCTGTGCCTGCAGCGCCAGAATGATATTTTCCCGCACCGAGGCGGCGGCAATAATGCCGTCCGTTTTCCGGTCTTCCGGGCAGAAGCCGACACCCAGACACGACGCCTGATGCGGCGATCGCAGGGTTTGCGGTTTGCCCTTGATCAGCGCGCTGCCGCTGTCCGCCGGCTTGATCCCGAAGATCACCTCGGCGGTTTCGGTTCGGCCGGAGCCTAGCAGGCCCGCCAGCCCGACAATTTCGCCCGGGCGGACTTCCAGGTTAAACGGCGAGATCACCCCTTTCCTGCCGTAATCGCTGAACGCGGCGACCGGCTTCTCGCTCAGCAGCGTGCGCCCTGCGCGCTGAAGGGCGTTGGTTTCCAGCTCACGGCCCAACATCATTTTGACCAGCTCGATCTGCGGCAGCTCGCGGGTTTCGCGGCAGCCGACAAAGCTGCCGTTGCGCAGCACCGTGATGCGATCGCTTACCTCATACACCTGATCGAGGAAGTGCGTAACGAAGATCAGGCTGACGCCCTGATCGCGCAGCTGGCGCATCAGGGTAAAGAGCATCTCCACTTCCTGGGTATCGAGGCTGGCGGTGGGTTCATCGAGGATCAGCACCTTCGCGGAGAGATCGATAGCCCGGCAGATGGCGACAATCTGCTGCATCGCCACGGAAAAGCGGTTCAGCGGCTCGCGGACGTCGAGGGAGAAGCCGTACGATTCCATCAGCTTTGTCGCCCGTGCTTCCATCTCTTTGCGGCGCAGCAGGCCAAAACGGCGTGGTTCACGGCCAATAAACAGGTTATCCGCCACCGACATATTCGGCAGCAGGTTCACTTCCTGGTACACCGTCCCGATCCCCAGCTGTTGGGCATGGGCGGTGTTTTTTGGCGAAATGGCGTTGCCTTCCAGCCAGATGGTGCCGCGATCGGCGTGATAGACGCCGGTGAGGGATTTAATCAGCGTCGATTTTCCCGCGCCGTTCTCGCCCAGCAGCGCCATAATCTCACCGCGCCGCAGGCTGAAATCAACGCTATCCAGCGCCTTTACGCCGGGAAAGAATTTACTCAAGCCCTCTGTGCGGAGGATTTCCTGGTGTTGTTCAGTTTTCATCTTTACGTCCCCGGCACGTTCCCGTAGGCCGGGTAAGCGCAGCGCCACCCGGCAATTTCACTGGATCAGTAGCCCATATTTTTCTTCTTCTCTAACTCTTCTTTCGCCGTGTCAGGCAGGTAGAGCGTGGACTTGGTGACCGTCACCTTCTCAGGCATCGTGCCGTCTTTCTTGAATTTCTCCAGCGCGTCGAATGCCGGGCCCGCCATGTTTGGCGTCAGCTCCACGCTGGCATTGGCTTCGCCGTCGATCATCGCTTTGTAGATGTCCGGCACGCCGTCGATAGAGCCGGTGAGGATATCTTTGCCCGGCTTCAGGCCCGCTTCTTTAATCGCCTGAATCGCACCGATCACCATGTCATCGTTATGGGCGTAAACCATGCAGATGTTCTTGCCGTTGTTTTCAGCCTTAATGAAGCTCTCCATGACCTCTTTACCTTTACTGCGCGTAAAGTCGCCGGACTGAGAGCGGATAATCTTGATGTTTGGCGCTTTAGCGATGGCTTCAGCAAAGCCTTTTTTACGGTCGATGGCCACGCTCGCGCCGACGGTACCCTGCAGCTCAACGACGTTACACGGCTTGCCGTCGACCTGTTTCACCAGCCAGTCGCCAATCAACTGCCCTTCAAGCACGTTGTTGGCGGTGACGGTGGTCATATAGAGGGATTTGTCTTTGACGTCGATGGAACGGTCGAGCAGGAAGACCGGGATCTCAGCGTCTTTCGCTTCCTTCAGGACGGGTTCCCAGCCGGTCGCCACGACGGGTGCAATAAAGATGGCATCCACGCCCTGGGCGATAAAGGAGCGCACGGCTTTGATCTGATTCTCTTGTTTTTGCTGACCATCGGCGATTTTCAGGGTAATACCGCGTTTCTGAGCTTCGCTTTTCGCCACGTTGGTTTCTGCTGCTCGCCAGCCAGATTCAGAGCCGACTTGCGAAAAACCTACGGTTAAGGGAGCGGCCATCGCCATAGACGACATGGCTGCCGAAACTGCTGTGACCAGGAGTAAGCGCTTCCACATATGAACGTCCTCGTAGGGTGAGTTATTGTTGGTTAAAAGATGTTCTGCGGAATGACTATAGCCCATGAAATATGTAACGAATTGCGTTACATCACACTTCAGAAAAGTGAATAAAACGTTAATCACAAGTTTGTAATCGCTTTCATTTCGCCATGAAAAATGCGGCTGAGTTTATGGATTTTCCTGTCATGGAATCGGTCTGAAAAGTGGAGAAAGCGGGGAGAGAAAGCGAAAACAGGCGGAGACATTCAGCGCGAGTTGGCTATAATACCTGCCACTTGTTTACCATCCATTTTAAAGGACACCGACATGAGCTTACTCAACGTCCCAGCGGGTAAAGAACTGCCAGAAGATATCTACGTAGTTATCGAAATCCCGGCTAACGCAGATCCGATCAAATACGAAGTGGACAAAGAGAGCGGCGCCCTGTTCGTAGACCGTTTCATGTCTACCGCGATGTTCTATCCGTGCAACTACGGTTACATCAACCACACCCTGTCTCTGGACGGTGACCCGGTTGACGTGCTTGTCCCAACGCCGTACCCACTGGAGCCAGGCTCCGTCATTCGCTGCCGACCAGTTGGCGTGCTGAAAATGACCGACGAATCCGGTGAAGATGCGAAGCTGGTTGCGGTACCGCACACCAAGCTGAGCAAAGAGTACGATCACATCAAAGATGTGAACGACCTGCCAGAGCTGCTGAAAGCGCAGATCACTCACTTCTTCGAGCACTACAAAGACCTCGAAAAAGGCAAGTGGGTTAAGGTTGACGGCTGGGACAACGCTGAAGCGGCGAAAGCAGAAATCATCGCCTCTTTCGAACGCGCTGCTAAGAAGTAATTCTTACTGCCTGTCGATAAAGCCCCGCTGGTCGGGGCTTTTTTATTTCGTTGGTTAAAAGCGGTACAAACGGATTAATTAAGAAAAATCCCATTCCTTTTGATTTGGATATTAAAAACAGAAAAGACGCCCTATCATTTATAGTGGGGGTGGTTGAATAGCCAGGCGGTTCGCAACATACTGTCACGATGAACATTAATCCCCCTTCCTTACAGGATTCATATGTCATCCATTAACATTGACGTTGCCCGCCCAACTGGGATTTATTTTATCATTGAACGGCTTTATTCCCGCGATGGTCTTATGCCTTCTATTGGGGAAATCAGCCCCTCTTTAACACAGGTGCACCGTACTGTCATTCAGCTAAAACGCAAGCAAGATATGTTTATGGATGGCGTTAAGGTTTCCCCTAAAGATATTACCCTTTGGCAACAGATAAAATATATTACGGGTTCAAAAGTAACGACCAAAGATACGGATGCGTTAGTGTATACGACCGATTTTATTGGCTCTCTTGTTGCCACAACGCCTTTAGGTAATATTGAGCATGAAAATATTCCTCGGTTCCTCACGACAGAGTCTATCCACTCCCTGCCACAGGCGGTGAGCTATGGGCGGGATCCCATCCCACAAGTTCTTCTTTATGGACAATGGTGGTAAAGGTACGCCAACCGCTATTGCAAAATATAACCACAATACTCGTGACCTTGCCATAATAAAAGATCAGCTAGAAGCTAGTAAAACGATGAAGGTACTGCTATCTAAGGGAGCATAATTATGAGTAAGAAAAGCCATATTGTGAGCCTATTCATCCTTATTGTTGCCTCCTTTATCTTTGGCAGAAGTACGTATATTGAATATCTGTCATGGTACTATGGAAGTGATAATTTAATATTCAGCGAAATAAATAGTTCATTACTATCAAGTTTATTTAACGGGCTTTACTTCGCACTATCAGCAAGTATTATTTATGCGTCACTTACTCTATTAAAAAGAATCCCAGGAAATATTATCACTTCTTGTCTGCTTCAGTTCTGTATTAACATCGGGCTATATACGCTTTTTGTTGCAGTAGATAGAGGATATAGTAAATTACATACTTTAGGCTCGGGTGCTACTGATATTACCCACAGCTATTTTTTAGGGGCGTTGCTGACGAGCACACTCCTGACCGTCGCGATCGTGAGCGTTATACATGCTAAGTTTCTTTCTTCAAAGCATAAAGATAGGCTACATAAAGGCGTTTGACTGTTACGGCAAAGACAGCAAATGGCAGTATCTCTGCATCATGACATTCCAGCTTGCCTGGTTTTTGTTTTACTTATGGATCCCTTATCGAAGCGATTATGCGATTCTGCTGTTTTTACTGTTTTTCCTGCCCGTCATTTCAAGCAATACGCGGTGCATAAACTACTATGGCCGTTCACGCGCCCTGTGTTTGTTATGGCTTATTGCCCCCTATATCATGCTGTTCGTTCCTCTTTTTTTAACCCGGCACCGGGATACAGAAGAGAGTTGAAGGAACAAAAAAAACAACGCCACCTCACGGTGGCGTTGTTTTTTTCAGTACTGGTCTCTGTCTAACCAGTTACCGCTTACAATCCGCGTTAACCCTTCGACCGGACGCTGGTAGACATACATCCACGCACTTCCGTACGGCGTCTGGATCAACTGGCGTGCGTATTCACCGCCCCTGGTGCGCAAGGCATCAAGTTCGGCAAGTGTCGCGTTATCAATACGATAGACTTCACCCTGTACTGTTCCTTCGCCCGGAACCGCGCCTGGATAGTGGCCCAGGCTGTACAACTGGTAGTTCTCGATATTGTAATTCCCCAGCAGCAGGGCATTGGTCATCCAGTGACTGTTGCCTTGCCTGGTTCGTAAACTGCCGTAGACAAATATTCGCATTGCTAAAACTCAAACTGATAGAGCAAATCAAGTGCCTGGTCTACGCCGGATACTGCTTCCAGATATAGCTTAGGCATCAGGCGATAGCGTAACGTGAGTGTTGCCAGTGAGTCAAAGATCCCCACACCATATTTTACCTGCAGACCCGGCAGTACATAGCCGCTGACCACCACCTGCGAGGAGTCACCCACGCCCTGGGTGTCCAGCGCCAGATTGCTTACGCCGAACGTCTCGCCGATTTTACCCACAACCTGCCCACTTTGTGCAACCCCCAGACCCACTAACATCGAGGTCATCGCCGCACTGTCGCTTTGTCCGCTGTCCAGACCTTGTCCACGCAGCAGATAAGAGAGAGCTTCCTGCTGCGACATCGCCGGGTCAGAGAAGATCTCCGCCTTCGGTTCGTCAGCAGAACCGGTGACGCGAACGCCAGCAATGACGTCGTTTTCCGTCGCTTCCGGGTTACGAATCGCTTCGATGTTCAACAGGGGTTGATCCGGTGGACCGGAGAACAGCAGCTCGCCTTTACGGACAATCAGATCCTGACCATAGGCGTGGAAACGCCCTTCAGGAATATTGATTTGCCCGTTCAGGCCAAGCCCTTGTTTATCCTGCGCCACCTTCAGGTCGCCCGTGAGCCTCGCCTTCAGCCCAAACGCATCCAACCGCACGTTATTCCCCACGTGCACGATAAGGTTACTATTAATCGGTATTCCAGCGCTCTTCTGTTCGACAGGTTTCAGATTTTCATTGAGCATAACTTCATCACTTGAGACGCCGACCGCACTTTCCGGCACGTCATGAACCACGATGCGCGCCCAGGGTACGTCGACGCGTCCGTCAAGCGTGAAGAGGCTTGGCGTGGCTTCAAAGACCACATCAGGCGAGACGTCCAGGCGCACCATTGGCGGTACGGTGATGCGTACCCGGCTCCCCTTCGCCGCGATGCGGGCGCGCCAGTTGTCGAGCTGGCTCCAGTCCGCGTCGCCGCTGAGGTTGATTTGCCCTTGCTGCGTCAATACCGAGCCGCTCAGCGTCGAGCTCATGCCGTTGAAGTTCATCGCGATCTGGCTGGGCTGCATGTCAAACGGCATGAAGTTGCCGTCGATATCCACGCCGCTGAGCCGCATCTGACCGAACAGCTGCGGGCTTTGCGCGTTGCCGGCCAGGCGCAGGTTAGCATTCAGCATGCCCTCGGCTTTTTCCCCGCGTGCGAAAATCGGGTTCACCATCGCCAGGTTGAAGTTACGAATGTTGACGTTGCCGCCCAGATTACGCCGTCCCTGCGGATCGGTAATCTGAACCTGCCCGTCCAGCTGACCGTTATTGGTCAGGCGGATTGTCCACCCCAGCTGTGCACGATTGTTGTGCAGATCGGCGCTCAGGTTCAGGGTATCGAACGCCAGCGGCAGCGGCGCGTCGTTGACCTCCTGCGTCACCTTCACGTTACGCCCGGACAGCGTGACGCTGCCCTGCGGCAGCCCCTCTTTGGTGGTGTCCCAGGCCACATCGGCCTTCCCGCTGAAGACGCCGCTGGCCTGGGTCGTGTCCGGCATAAACGGCTTCAGCATCGCCAGATCGAAGCGGTTGAGGTTGATCTGCGCGCGCCCTTCCGCGCCCGCATCGATGGTCTGCGGTACGCACAATTCCGCATTCGGGTTAGTCCAGCAGTGTGGCCCAATGCTGATTTTCTGCTCGGCGTTGCGGTAGTCCAGCGCGATGGCGCGCGACAGCGCCAGCGGCCCGACCGGCGTATTGAAGCGGGTGTTGTCCAGCGTTCCTTTCCAGCGTTCTTCCTTGCGGTCAAAGCTGCCGGTCAGGTGCAGCTGGCCGGAGACCGGCTCGCCCTGCACGCGCAGCTGGAGATCGTGCTGCTTCTCGTTTCCTTTGGCGTCCAGGGTGACCAGGTTAATGTTCACGTCCGGCTGAGAAATGCGCTCCACGCGCAGGTTCAGGTTACCGCCAATCTGATCGGTGGATTTCACATCCCCTTCCACGCGGACGCGGGCCACGCTCAACTCCTGCCAGCGCAGGTTATTGGCGGTAATGTCCGCCAGCAGCTGCGGCGCATCCACGGTGCCGCGTACTTTCACGAGCCCTTTCGCCGTGCCGCCCAGACCCGGTAGGGCATTATCCAGATTCGGCGCGTCGATGGTGGCGTCAAGGTTGAGATCCTTCACCCCCAGCTCGCCTTTGATATCCGCCGTGTTGCGGCCCAGCGCCACGTGCAGCCCCGGGATAATCCACTGCAGATAGCTGTTGCCTTTCACCGAACCTTCGACGTTAATCTTGTTCTGCTTCACGTTCCCGGAGAGCTTAATTTCCGGCACGTCCATCTGCCACGTACCGCCGTACAGGCTGCCGCGCGTTTTGATCAGGCCATCCAGTTTCGACGGCCAGTCCGGCACCTCTTTTGCGGTGTTAATGCCCGTCAGCTTAAGCTCGCCGCGCCAGCTGATCGCCTGCTGCCAGTCGAGCAGCGCGGTCAGCTCGGTTTTACCTTCCAGCGCCGCGACGGTCAGCTTATCGAGGTTGACCTGCTGTTCGTTGCCCTTCGCATCCAGCGTGATGTTCGCAGGCGGCACGCCCTGCCCCTTCACCGCGGTGCGGAACGAGAGCGTGTAATCGGTCATCTTGCCGCTCAGCTTCAGCTTCAGGTCATCGGCCTGGAACTGCTTTTCGCCGGTGAACGGCCAGGAAAGCTGCTTGCTGACAACCTCAAGATTGAGCGGCAGCCCGGCTTCCGCCAGCTGGGTTTGCGCACGCAGGACCATGTCCACCGGACCGGAGAGATTGACCCCGACGTCCAGCTTCTCGCGCAGCGCCCCGCCCACTTTGACCTTCACCTTTTCGCCTTTCAGCGGATCGATGTTAAGCGCGCTGTTCAGCGTAATATCCACCGGCCAGTTGTCACGCAGCAGCGCATTCCCTGACGCATTCACCGAGCCCTGATTGGTGTCGATATCCAGCGCGTCGAGCTTCATGTTGCCGTCAATGCTGCTGACTTTCAGCAGCATGGTGTAGACCGTCAGATCGGTATCGCCGGTCAGGCGCAGCTGCTCGCCTTTGAACTCCTCAATGTTGAGATTCAGCGGCAGGTGAACGTCGGTCATTTCCGGCAGAACAGGCTTCGAGAAGAGGTCTTTCAGCGTTTCACCCAGCGGCTTCTCTTCCGGCTGCGGGTTCTGGATCTTCGGCTCGACAATCTCTTCCTGCGCCACGTCGGCCACTTTCGGCAGCGCGATCAGCAAGCCCTGCAGGGACGTTGGCGTCAGGGTGAGGTTTTTCTCCTGCCAGCGCAGGCCGGAGGTGAAATCCATCACGGACACGGTGGTGTCGTCGATTTTGATATTGACGTTATCGAGCGCCACCCGATAGAGCGCGATCGGGTACGGCGTGGAGAGATTCAGCGGGCCGCTGTCCTCCTCCTCGACCGGCGCAGACTTCGGCATTTTTTTCGAATCAATCGCCACGTTGACGTCTTTAAGCGACAGATCGTTGACGCAGAGCTTGCTGTCTCGCAGGCAGCCCAGCTTCACCGCGAGATGGAACTCCCCGGCGTTCACCGCCACGCCCGGCTGCTCATAGCGGATGTTCTTCAGACGCAGGTCGCGCCAGCCGCCCGTCACCTGACCAATCTCCAGCCCAGGCACCCAGCGGTTCGCAGCGTTAAACAGCAGATGCAGCCCGGTCGTCGTTCCCACCAGAAACGCCACCGTACCGAGCAGCAGCACGATAAAAATCAGCACCCCGAGGCTTATTTTCTTCCATAAACTCATAATTCAGGCCCCAGACCGATGTAAAACTGTAATCCGTGTTCTTCTTTGTCGCCGACAGGCACGGCGAAATCGAGCTTGATGGGCCCGACGGGCGACTGCCAGCGTACGCCAACGCCCGCGCCGGTTTTAAAGTCGCTGCGGCGGATATCGTTCACCGCTTCACCGCCGTCAACAAACATGGCGCCCCACCACTTTCCGCTGACGTTGTACTGATACTCCAGCGATCCCGTTGCCAGTTTTGACGCACCGGTTAGCTGACCCTTTTCGTTCTCAGGTGAGATCGATTTGTACTTATACCCGCGAATGCTGCGGTCGCCCCCGGCGAAGAAGCGCAGATCCGGTGGAACGCGCTCGAAGTCTCCCGTTTCAATCCAGCCGAGATTGCCGCGCATCACAAAGCGATGTTTGTCATACAGCGTGCGGATCCAGACGTTTTGCGCCTGAATGACAGAGAAGTCCACGTCGGAGCCCCAGGCGGAGTTGGAATAGTCGATGGAGTAACGCTGTGAGTCGCCCCAGGTCGGCATCAGGCCCCCGCGCGAGCGGGTACGGCTGATCATCACGCCCGGATAAAGCAGCATGGTGGTATTGGTAACATTGGCCTGGGTAAAGTGGTCCAGGCTCCAGCGCAGGTTAATGGCGCGCTGCCAGCCGCTGGAGAGATCCCAGAAGCGGGAGACCGCAAGCGTCGTAGAGTCCTGCTTTGTGTCGTTTAAATCGGTGCGCTTAAAACCGCCTTGCAGAAGGTAATATTGCTCAAGCGGATTTTTCAGCAGCGGCATTTTGTAGCTGAAATCCAGCTGCTGCTCGGGCGCAGAGAGGCTCAGGCTGGTAGTCAGACTGTGGCCGTAGGAGTTCATCCACGGTTTTTTCCACGAAGTTTTCACGCGTGGTCCGACATCCGTCGAGTAGCCAACACCGGTCTCAATGGTGTTCTCGGTGCGCGGCGAGACAACGCCATGCAGCGGCAACACCTTGGTTTTGCGAGACTTATCAAATTCCGGCGCGACAACCACGGAGTTAAACCAGCCGGTAGCGGAAAGACGACGGTTCAGTTCCGCCAGGTCCCTCGACTGGTAGTAATCCCCTTTTTTGAACGGCACGAGGTTTTGCAGGTACTCTTCACGAATCTGCGAACCTTCAAACGTCACATCGCCAAAGCGATAGCGTTCCCCGCTGTCGTAGTCGATATCCCAGAAGGCCTGACGTCGATCCAGCGCAATGCCCAGCTGGCTTTTATTGAACTGGCTGTCGAAGTAGCCCTTGCGCAGGGAAACGCTCGTCAGCTCTTTTTTGAAATGGTCGTAGTCGCCGTGGTTAAGCACGGTACCGACTTTTGGCCGCGTGCTGAGCAGGTCCAGATAATCCCGATCGGTACGCGCCCCGCCGCGCAGGATGACGTTCGTGCCGCCAATCAGTACCGGCTCACCCGGCGAAACGCGGGCAATAAGGACCTGACGCCCCTTCTTTGGCGGTGGGCGGAGATCGAAATCAATGGTGGGTTCGTAATACCCCAGCGCTTTCAGCCCTTCACGGATGGCGTCATCGACGCGCGCGCGAAAACGCCGGTCCGGCGTCACCTCATCACTCTGGATGGTCGATAGCTGCGCGCGCACGTTTTTTTCCAGCGCCCCGGATAACCCCTCAACCTGCAAACGGACATTCGCCGCGCTGGCAATCCCGCTTGTCAGCAACACACTGACCAAACATAACTGGCGGATTTTTGTCACGTTTTCTCCTGAATATCCCTGTTTCCACCCTGGAAGCAAATGAAGTGCCGCTCCGCGGCAAAACACGGCCTGTTGGCCAAAAACCCGAATCGCGGGTTGAAAATGGGTGTAACACCCAAATATTTCTTATGATTAAATCTAGACTCATTCAGCGCATTTATTGTGTTCAATTAAACGCTTCGTGACAACCTTAACTGAAACATCGCACCCCGGGAGGCCCCATCGTGAGTTTATTCGACAAAAAGCATCTGGTTTCACAAACCGATGCATTACCGGGACGCAACACCCCTATGCCTGTGGCGACCTTACACGCCGTCAATAACCATTCCATGACCAACGTGCCGGAGGGAATGGAAATCGCCCTGTTTGCCATGGGCTGTTTCTGGGGTGTTGAGCGCCTCTTCTGGCAATTGCCCGGCGTTTACAGCACGGCGGCTGGCTACACGGGCGGTTACACACCGAATCCTACCTATCGCGAAGTCTGCTCCGGCGAAACCGGGCATGCGGAAGCGGTACGCGTGGTCTATGACCCTGCGGTAATTAGCTACGAGCAGCTCCTGCAGGTCTTCTGGGAAAACCACGACCCGGCGCAGGGCATGCGTCAGGGCAACGACCACGGCACCCAGTACCGCTCGGCCATTTATCCGCTTACGCCTGAGCAGGATGCCGCCGCGCGCGCCAGCCTTGAGCGTTTCCAGCAGGCCATGCGTGAAGCGGGCGATACGCGCGAGGTAACGACAGAAATCGCCACCGCGAAACCGTTCTACTATGCCGAGGACGACCACCAGCAGTATCTGCATAAAAACCCGTACGGCTACTGCGGAATCGGGGGCATCGGCGTCTGCCTGCCGCCACAGCTGGCCTGATTATTGATCCAGCGCCACGCGCGCCGCGTGGCGCGTGGCGTTACTGACCGAACCGTAATCCATCACTTTGCCCTGCAACAGCAGATTAAAGACCGGCGCCTGCGGTCGGTTAAGCCGCGTTTGCAGCAGATGTACGGCCTCAATCCCCAGCTCGCGGCAGGGCACCGTGACGCCCGTGACCGGTTTTTCCAGACGGTGCGCTAAATTCCAGGCAAAATCGGTCGTAATCAGCGAAACATCTTCCGGAATACGCAGCCCGTGGCGCGTTAACGCTCTGACCACGCCTTCCACCATCCGGGTACTGTTCGGGAAAATCACCTCCGGCCACTGGGATCGGTCATGACTCAACAGCCACGCATCCAGCGCCTGCTCGGCCTCTTCAGCGGTAAACCACTCCGTCACGAGCAAATCACGCTGCGGGTCAAAGGCCACGTGAAAATGGCGATACGCCTCTTTGATGCCGTCCAGACGCGCATACAGCGTATCCCGCCGCAGGCAGGTAAGCGTCAGCACACGGCGATGCCCCTGCTCGAAAAGGTACTGCATCGCGGTAAAACCAATCGCCCGGTGATCGGGCGACACGGCATCCAGCACCCGATCCCGATCGACGGAATTAATCAACACGCAGGGCTTATTCAGCGTGCTCGCCAGTTTAAATATGGTGGAATCATCAGTCCCAATAATAATTATCGCGTTGATATTCTTATGACTGGCCTTTTCCAGAAAGACTTTCACATCGGCGTGCTGTTCTTCTAAACCACAGCAGCTGACCCACACGTTGTGCGGCGCGCAGGCTTCAGCAATGCCTTTTGTCACTTCCAGATAAAAAATGTCCCCGCGTCCCTGAAAGGTTCTTTCCGGTGCAAAAACAGCGATACCGTTAATTAATAGTCTTCCGCTCGCCATTGACTCGAGGACACCTAATTCTCGCGCGGTGCGAACGATCGCCTCCCGGGCTTTATCGCTGGTATAAGATTTGCCGCTTAATACCCGCGAAACCGTGCTGACGGAATAGCCCGTCAGGGCCGCGATCTCCTCCATTTTTAGCCTGCCCGACATAGTGTGACCTCGCTCTCAATCAGTTTTTGCAAAAATTTGCAGAAACAGCCCATTGATTTTAAAACCAAATTTCACAAAGCCTGGAGATTACTTAACCACCCTGCGAGTATTCTCACAAAAACACATTGTCGCTGCGGCTCCCCTTTCCTATTTTCCGGTCATCACTCATTTCAACTGAAATTAAGGTGTGACATGGAGAAGGTACGTTTTGGCATTATTGGAATAGGGAATATCGGGACGGTCCATGCGCGTTATTTACTGGCGGGTACGGTCAGTGACGCCTGCCTGGCGGCGGTTTGCGATAATGCACCGGAAAAGCACCCCGCTATCCGCCAGCTGGTCGGCACTCTCCCGTTATTCAGCGACGCGCAGGAGATGCTCCAGAGCGGGCTTATCGACGCGGTGATTGTCGCCACGCCGCATTACGAGCATCCGCGCCTGTCGATGCTGGCGATGCGTAACGGCATCCATACCCTGTGTGAAAAACCAGCGGGCGTATATACGGCGCAGGTGCAGGAGATGAACGCCTGCGCCCAGGCGTGCGATGTGGTGTTCGGCATCATGTACAACCAGCGCCCGAATCCGCTCTACCAGAAGGTGAAAGATCTTATCGACAGCGGCGAGCTGGGTGAGATCCGCCGCTCCAACTGGATCATCACCAACTGGTATCGCTCGCAGAGCTACTACAACTCCGGCGGCTGGCGCGCCACCTGGAAAGGAGAAGGCGGCGGCGTACTGCTCAACCAGGACCCGCATCAGCTCGATCTCTGGCAGTGGCTGGTCGGCATGCCGGTCCGCCTGCGGGCGTTCTGCCAGTTCGGTAAGCATCGTCAAATCGAAGTGGAAGACGAGGTCACCGCCTACGCCGAGTACGCCAACGGCGCGACGGGCGTGTTTATCACCACTGTGGCGGAAACGCCGGGCACCAACCGGCTGGAAATCGTCGGCGATCGCGGCAAGGTAGTCGTCGAAGAGGGGAAACTGCGCTACTGGCGGCTGCGTGAGTCCGAAACTGACTTCAACGCCCGCTGGCAAAACGGTTTCGGTGAACCCGAATGCTGGGAGGTCACGCTTCCCGTCGCCCCGGAGTGCAGCGAACACCACGTCATTACCGCCAACTTCTGTGCCGCCATCCTGCGCGGCGAGCCGCTCA
The DNA here is from genome assembly GCF_043974075.1 of Enterobacter sp. ECC-019. NCBI lineage: Bacteria > Pseudomonadati > Pseudomonadota > Gammaproteobacteria > Enterobacterales > Enterobacteriaceae > Enterobacter > Enterobacter sp. ECC-019. The sequence continues at coordinate 1,125,913 of NZ_CP143759.1, read as the reverse complement.
TTGCGCCGGGTCTGGAAGGGATCCGCGGGTTGACGCTCTCCAACGCCATGCACCTCTCCACCTGGACCGACGACTGGGTCGAACTCCCGCTCAACGAGAAACAGTATCTGCGCCTGCTTCAACAGCGCATCAGCACCTCAGTGGCTAAAGAGACAGCCAGCGTCACGCTGGATGCCTCCGGCACCTGGTAACTCCGGAGAAGAATCGATGTTAAATGTCGCTATCGTGGGAACAGGGAATATCTCGCATAACCATATTCAGGGCTATTTACAGTTTGGCCAGCGCTGCCGGATCGTCGCGCTGGTGGATATCTACCCGGAAAAAGCCCACGAGAAAAAAAAGCGCTACGGCCTGTCGGAAGCCCGTGTGTATGACAGCCACCAGCAGATGCTGGCCTCAGAGCCGGATATCGACATCGTCGACGTCTGTACGCCGCCCTACGTCCACGCAGAGATCAGCATTGATGCCCTGAACGCGGGGTGCCACGTGCTGTGCGAAAAGCCGATGGCCGCCTCGCTGGAGGAGTGCGACGCGATGATCGCCGCACAAAAGGCCAGCGGCAAAACGCTCGCCATCATTGCGCAGAACCGCTTTACCGATGCCTTCTGGCGTCTGAAAGCCGCGCTCGATTCCGGCCTCGCAGGAAAAATCTGCCACGCGCAGGTGGATTCGTTCTGGTGGCGCGGACACTGCTACTACGATCTGTGGTGGCGCGGCACCTGGGAAAAAGAGGGAGGCGGCTGCACCCTAAACCACGCGGTTCACCACATCGATGCCATTCAGTGGATGCTAGGCTTCCCGTCCGAGGTGGTGGCGATGATGACCAACGTGGCGCACGACAACGCTGAAGTCGAAGACCTCAGCGCCGCGATCTTCAAATACCCCAGCGGCGCGCTCACGCAGCTTACCGCCTCGGTCGTGCACCACGGGGAAGACCAGAAAATTATCATTCAGGGCGATAAGGCACGCATCTCCGCGCCATGGCAGGCCTTTGCCAGCGTCAGCGCCGATAACGGCTTCCCGCAGGAGACTAACGATCTGACGCGAGAAACGCAGCTCAACGCCGTTTTTCAGGAGACGCCGAAGCTCGAGTGGACGCTGCACACCGGGCAGATCGATGACCTGCTTTATGCCATCGAGCACGGCACGGCGCCGTTAGTGGATGGCCTGCAGGGCAAACGCTCGCTGGAGCTGATTACCGCGATCTATAAATCCGCCATTACCCGCAGCGTGGTCTCGCTGCCGATTCAGCGCGATGACCCGTTTTACCGTACCGGCGGGACCAACGCCCTCGCCCCCCGTTTTTATGAAAAATCCGCAAGCGTCGCCAACTTCAGCGAAGTGGGTGCGATTCCCCTTGGCAAAGATCTGGATTAAGGAGTGACACCATGAACAAGCATGACGGAATGAACTACGCGCCGGTCGGTAAACCACAGCCGGTCGTGAAGGAAGGCGAATTTGTCTTTGCTGCCGCAGCGCTCGACCACGGCCATATCTACGGGATGAGTAACGGCCTGATAGAAGCCGGGGCCACCCTGAAATGGGTGTACGACCCCGATCCGGCCAAAGTGGATAAATTTATCCGGCAGTACCCGCAGGCAAAAGTGGCGGAGTCGCTGGAGGTGATACTCAACGACGACGAGGTGCGGCTGGTTGCGGGTGCGGCCATCCCGTCCGAGCGCTGCGCGCTGGGGCTGAAAGCCATGGCCGCAGGCAAGGACTACTTCACGGATAAAGCGCCGCTCACCACCCTTGAACAGCTGGCCGATGCCAAAGCGATGGTGGAAAAAACCGGGAAGAAATACGCGGTGTACTACAGCGAACGCCTGCACGTCGAGAGCGCGGTTTTTGCCGGACAGCTGGTGCAGCAGGGGGCGATCGGTCGCGTGGTGCAAACCCTGGGAACCGGCCCGCACCGGGAAGGCACGGGCCGCCCGGACTGGTTCTACGAACGTCACTACTTCGGCGGCATTCTGTGCGATATCGGCAGCCACCAGATCGAGCAATTTCTGTTTTACACGGGCAACAGTGAGGCATGCGTGGTCGCCAGCCAGGCACGCAATTTCAACCATCCGCAGCATCCGGCATTTGAAGATTTCGGCGACGCGACAATCAGAGGCGAAAACGGCGCCAGCGGCTATTTCCGCTGCGACTGGTTCACCCCGGACGGACTCTCAACCTGGGGCGACGGCCGCCTGACGCTGCTCGGCACCGAAGGCTATATCGAAATCCGCAAATATGTCGATCTCACCCGCGGCGAGCAGGACGTGGTTTATCTCGTCAATAAAGAGGGGGAATTCCGCTATCCGGTCGCCGGAGAGGTCGGCTTCCCGTTCTTTGGCGAACTGATCCTCGACTGTCTGCACCGCACCGAAAACGCCATGACGCAGGCGCACGCGTTCAAAGCGGCGGAGCTCTGCGTGAAGGCTCAGATGCTGGCCAACGCAACGGAATAACGGGAGGCGACAATGACGATCCTGAACACGGCGGTTATCGGTGCCGGTGCAATTCACGGCTGCCACGTGAACGCGTTGCGCCAGATGCCCAACGTCGCGCTGCGCGCGCTGGTAGATATCGACAGCGTCAAAGGGCTGAAGCTGGCGATGGGCTATCAGTGTCGCTTTTATCAGGATTACCGGGAAATGCTGCTGGATGAGGCCATCGACGTGGTCCATATCTGCACCCCGCATTTCGAGCATAAAACCATGATCCTGGCGGCGCTCGCCGCCGGGAAGCATGTTTTCTGCGAAAAACCGGTGGGGATGAACAGCAGCGAGCTCGTTGAAATCACCCGCGCCGCGGAGCAGGCACCGGGTCTGCTGGGCGTGTGCTACCAGAACCGGCTCAACCCCACCAGCCTGGGGATTCTCCAGGCGCTGGATGATGGCGAGCTGGGGAAAATGCTCAGCATCAAAGCGGTGCTGACGTGGTCACGCTCGGGCGCGTACTACACCGAAAGCCCGTGGCGCGGGCGGCTGGCAACGGAAGGCGGCAGCCTGCTGATCAACCAGGCCATTCATACTCTGGACCTGATGCAGTGGTTCGCCGGCGGCGCAACGCGTGTGAAAGGCGTGGTGGACCGCGGTGAGCTGGCGGATGTGACCGAGGGAGAAGACAGCGCGATGGCGACGCTGCATTTTGCCAACGGCGCGCGCGGCCTGTTTTATGCCAGCATCTGCAATACCGCGGATTCCCCCCTCTGGCTTGAAATCCACTGCGAACGGGGCTCGCTGCTGCTCAGTGACAACGTGCTCTGGCGTATTACTCCCGGCGAGCGCCTCAGGCTGGCGAGCGATAACTCCCCTGACGGCCTGGTCAAAAGCTACTGGGGGCTGGGGCATGAGCAGGCGATCCGCCGTTTTTATCATGCCATTTCTCATCCCGAAAACGCGAATTACACCGACATCCGCGAAGCCGGAAAATCACTCACCCTTGTGGAGGCTATTTATCGCTCATCTCAGTTAAGACAATGGATAGAACTCAATAAGTAGAACGTAATGTGTCATCCAGATTTGAATAAAAATACGACCTGAAAAACAGGTTAATCATTACCCTACACTGGATATTATTATGGTCAAACCTACTGAACGTAGAGTGGGTTACGGCGTGGCACTTGGCTACGGCGTAACCGATCTGTTTGGCGGAGGTGCGTTCGCCATTATCGGCACCTGGCTGCTCTTTTTTTACACCACCTATTGCGGGCTCTCGGTTATTGAAGCGGGGTCAATATTCGCCATTGCCCGCGTGATTGATGCGTTATTAAGCCCGATTATGGGCTATATCACCGATAATTTCGGCGATACCTGGCTCGGGCGTAAATTTGGCCGTCGCCGCTTCTTTTTACTACTCAGTTCGCCGCTCATGTTTTTGTATGCCCTGCTGTGGCTGACGGACATGGGCTACTGGTATTACCTGGGGACCTATCTCTCTATTGAGCTGCTGTCGGCAATGGTGCTGGTGCCCTGGGAGACGCTGGCAGCGGAGATGACAAACCGCTATGAAGAGCGTAGCCGCCTCTCGGGCGTGCGTATGATCTGCTCTCAGTTGGGCGGTTTTCTTGCGGTTTCCGTTCCCGGCGTGATTATGCAGTTCACGGGGAAAGATAATCCATTTACCTATACCCTCACCGGGCTGATATTTTCCTGCGTGTTCTGCATTGCGGTATTTATTACCTGGTACACCACCTGGGAGGCAAAGGATGTGCGTCAAGAGTCCGATTTTAAAGTGGATAACCAGCGCAGCAGCGGGATACTCAATCACCTGAAATACCTGGTGCTGGATCTCTTTTCTTCCTTCCGCATTCGCGCGTTTCGCCTGCATATTATTATTTATATCTTTTCGTTCACGGCGATGGACGTATTCGGGTCGGTCTTTACCTATTACGTCGTGTATTGCCTGAGCCAGGATGCCTCAGCGGTTTCCGGCTGGCTGAGTATTGCTGCCTTTGCCTCAGTACCGGGTACCTATGGATTTATGCTGCTATTGAACCGTCTGAACATGACGCCGTCTGCCGCCCTGCGGCTCGCGTACGGCTGTATCCTCCTGGTGCTGGCGTTCCTGTTTACGGTTTACCTGACCAAAACGCAGGTGCCGACGCTGCTGTTCTCGGCGGTCTTTATCCTGTTGGGTGCCGCCCGCTCGGGCCTCTATTATATTCCGTGGAACATTTACAGCTTCATTCCGGATATCGATGAGATGGTGACGCAGCAGCGCCGCGAAGGCATTTTTGCCGGTGTGATGGTTCTGACCCGTAAGAGCACCGTGGCGATTGCCATCATGATCATTGGCCTGGTGCTGCAGGAGTCCGGCTTCGTGAAGGGCAGCGGCGCACAGCCTGAAAGCGCGCTGGGGGCGATTATCGGCCTGATGATTTTCGCCACGGCAGCCCTGCTGGCGGTCAGCTTCTTCACCACCTACAGGTTCAAGCTCACCCGCGAGACGCACAAGCTGCTCCTGAAGGAGATTGCACGCCGCAAACTGGGCGGTGATTACCGCGACTGCGACGCCAGGACCCGCGTGGTGATTAAGCAGTTAACGGGTTATGAGTATGACCAGGTGTGGGGAGGAAGCGCCTCACGCCGCGCGGAGGGGAACGCCCGTTTATCCGCCGCGGAATAGCGCCCTGTACCGGACAGCGCCACGCTGTCCGGTCTGTTTTATGCCAAAAATGTGACCTCTGGCAGATTTACATCTCTTTACGCTATACTACCCGCTGAAATAATCGGCTCAACGCTACGAGCTGACGTTCAATGTGTCTTCACACAAATGGTATCAACTCCCCTTCAGAGGATCTGGCGAGAAGCCGGATAAACTATGTTAAACAGTATTTTAGTAATACTTTGTCTGATTGCCGTCAGTGCATTTTTCTCGATATCTGAGATCTCGCTGGCCGCGTCCCGTAAAATCAAACTGAAGCTGCTTGCCGATGAAGGCAACATCAATGCTACCCGCATCCTGAAAATGCAGGAAAACCCCGGCATGTTCTTCACCGTGGTGCAGATTGGCCTCAACGCGGTAGCCATTCTCGGTGGTATCGTGGGTGATGCGGCGTTTTCCCCGGCGTTTTATAGCCTGTTTGTTAAGTACATGTCCGTTGAGCTGGCCGAACAGCTGAGCTTTATCCTCTCCTTCTCGCTGGTAACCGGCCTGTTCATTCTCTTTGCAGACCTGACCCCGAAACGCATCGGTATGATTGCGCCAGAAGCTGTGGCTTTGCGTATCATCAACCCGATGCGCTTCTGTCTGTACGTGTTTCGTCCGCTGGTGTGGTTCTTCAACGGCCTGGCGAACGTCATTTTCCGCATCTTTAAGCTACCGATGGTGCGTAAAGACGACATCACGTCTGACGACATTTATGCGGTCGTGGAAGCCGGCGCGCTGGCCGGGGTGCTGCGCAAGCAGGAACACGAGCTGATTGAGAACGTATTCGAACTGGAATCCCGTACCGTGCCGTCTTCCATGACCGGCCGTGAGAACATAATCTGGTTCGATTTACATGAAGATGAGCAGAGCCTGAAGAACAAAGTGGCGCAGCATCCGCACTCCAAGTTCCTGGTCTGTAATGAAGATATTGACCACATCATCGGTTACGTCGACTCCAAAGACCTGCTGAACCGCGTGCTGGCAAACCAGAGCCTGGCGCTCAACAGCGGCGTGCAGATCCGCAATACCCTGATTGTGCCGGACACCCTGACGCTCTCAGAAGCGCTGGAAAGTTTCAAAACCGCCGGGGAAGACTTCGCGGTTATCATGAACGAATACGCGCTGGTGGTGGGTATTATCACCCTGAACGACGTGATGACCACGCTGATGGGCGACCTGGTTGGCCAGGGGCTGGAAGAGCAGATTGTTCAGCGTGACGATAATTCATGGCTGATTGATGGCGGCACACCGATTGAAGACGTGATGCGCGTGCTGGATATTGACGAGTTCCCGCAGTCCGGCAACTACGAGACCATCGGCGGCTTTATGATGTTTATGCTGCGTAAAATCCCGAAACGTACCGACTCGGTGAAGTTCTCCGGCTACAAGTTTGAGGTGGTGGATATTGATAACTACCGCATCGACCAGCTGCTGGTGACGCGCATAGACAACAAACCGACCGTACTGGTGCCGAGGCTGCCGGACGCGGAAGAGAAGGTTTCGGCATAACACACCAGCCCCCACAAACATCAACGGCTCCCATCGGGAGCCGTTTTTTTAACTACTGCATAGCACGTTGGTTAAGCCATCTCAGTTTGCAGACGCATAACCTGACGGTTGACTTCGGACATCACAGACAGGTGCTGTTTGTCCTTCACTTTTGGGACAAGGATCTTGCCCTTATCAAACTCAAAAGCGCCAACATCCTTGATATACAACCGTCCACGGAACAGGATCTTCACGTACTTCGCCACCTGAAGCGGGTTGTAGCGTTGGAAAATTTTCATTCTTGTATCTCCTGCGAATCATACGCTCTTGCGGTGCCACAATCGGCCCGACTGTCCTGAGCGCAAATTTTAATGCCCAATGACTATAGACCAGAACAACGATGTAACCCAGTATGCATAAGTTTATTTACCGTTTGATTACAATTATTCAGAATAATCTTTGCAAAGCGTGACTGAGCGCAGTATAAGCCGTCGTTTTTTCATGGATATGTGCGTTCACCCGCAAACTGGCATCGGGATTGCGGGAAAACCCCATTGATCGCACTTATGATTAAAAGCGCAAGACCAAGTGGTCGGATCACCTGCAAACAATAAGGAAACGCCATGACCCTACGTAATATCCTTGCAGCAGCCTGCCTGCTGCTGCCCCTGTGGGCTTCCGCTCACAGCATAGAAAAAGGACAACGTGTACCGCCAGTCGGCATTGCTGACCGGGGAGAATTGATTCTCGACAATGATAAGTTTAGCTACAAACCCTGGAATAGCGCGCAGCTCGCGGGCAAAGTGAGAGTTGTACAACATATTGCCGGTCGTACATCTGCAAAAGAGAAAAATGCCAACCTTGTAGAAGCGATCAAGGCCGCAAAATTCCCTCACGACCGCTACCAGACCACCACGATCGTGAATACCGATGACGCGATTCCGGGCTCCGGGATGTTTGTGCGCTCAAGCCTTGAAAGCAATAAAAAGCTCTATCCGTGGTCGCAGTTTATCGTCGACAGCAACGGCGTAACCCGTAAGGCCTGGCAGCTTGAGGAAGAGAGCTCCGCGATTATCGTGCTGGATAAAGAGGGCCGCGTACAGTGGGCGAAAGACGGCGCGTTAACCCAGGAAGAGGTGCAGCAGGTTGTCGACCTGCTGCATAAGCTGCTGGCTCAATAAATAGAGACGCGGAAGCCGGGGTTGAGGAAGGATTCGCGCGGGGTATAGTCCAGCGGCTTGCCCTGCCAGTCATGAACGTGCGCCCCGGCGGCCGCGGCAACGGCATGACCTGCTGCGGTGTCCCAGACGTTGGTTGGCCCAAAGCGAGGGTATAGCTGCGCATGGCCTTCTGCCACCAGGCAGAATTTCAGCGATGAGCCAATCGACGTGGTCTGGTGTTCACCCAGCTGCTGCAGGTACTCCTGCAGCTCGCTGTCGCTGTGCGAGCGGCTAATCACCACCAGCGGTGGACGCGCATCGCGCACCTGGATCTGCTTGCGCACGCCGCACTCTTCCTTCCACGCCTTCCCTTCGGCGGCGCTGTACATCACCTTCATTACCGGCGCGTAAACTACGCCCAGCACCGCTTTTCCCTTCTCAATCAGGGCGATATTGACGGTAAATTCACCGTTGCGCTTGATGAACTCTTTTGTCCCGTCGAGCGGATCGACCAGCCAGTAGCGCTGCCAGTGCTGGCGTTCTTCCCAGCTTTGCGGCGCTTCTTCTGACAGAACGGGGATGTCCGGCGTTAAGGCCTGTAACCCTTTCAGTATCACCTTATGCGCCGCAATATCCGCCGCCGTGACCGGAGAGTCGTCGGCTTTGCTGACCACCTCCATAGGTTTACTACCGTCATACACCTGCATGATGGCATCTCCCGCATCCCGTGCGAGCTGACAAATTTTATCTAGCATTTTCCACCTCTTTGTTAACGCAGTGAGGTTAACTCTTTGTTTTAGTTATATCGTAATGTGAACAATTCCGCTATCTGTGAAGCAATTCCGGTTTCAGGTTACTTTTTTCTGTCAGGATTCACATTTCTGTAAGCAACACGCTATAGATACATACTCTTTTGTGGTCTGCATCGAAAAAAGGACTCCTCTGATGATTAAGTTTAGTGCAACGCTTCTGGCGACGCTGATTGCAGCAAGCGTACAGGCGGCGACGGTAGATCTGCGTATTCTGGAAACGACCGATCTGCACAGCAACATGATGGACTTCGATTACTACAAAGATACCCCAACGGAAAAATTCGGACTGGTACGCACGGCAAGTTTGATCGATGCGGCGCGTGGCGAAGTGAAAAACAGCGTGCTGGTCGACAATGGCGATCTCATTCAGGGTAGTCCGCTCGGGGATTACATGGCGACCAGGGGCCTGAAAAAAGGCGAGATCCATCCGGTGTATAAGGCGATGAACACCCTGGACTATACCGTCGGCAACCTTGGCAACCACGAATTCAACTACGGTCTGAAATACCTGCATGACGCGCTGGCCGGTGCGAAATTTCCGTACGTTAACGCCAATATCATCGACGTTAAGACCCAAAAGCCGCTCTTTACCCCTTATCTGATTAAAGAGACAAACGTCGTCGACAAGGACGGCAAAAAACAGACGCTGAAAATCGGCTATATCGGTTTTGTTCCGCCGCAGATCATGACGTGGGATAAAGCCAACCTCGACGGTAAAGTGACCGTTAACGACATCACCGAAACCGCGCGCAAATACGTGCCGGAAATGCGCGAAAAAGGTGCCGATCTGGTGGTCGTTGTCGCCCACTCGGGTCTCTCCGCCGATCCGTACCAGGCCATGGCAGAAAACTCCGTTTACTATCTGAGTAAAGTTCCGGGCGTCGACGCGATCCTGTTCGGCCACGCCCACGCGGTCTTCCCGGGCAAAGATTTCACCAGCATCAAAGGCGCGGACATTGAGAAAGGGACGCTCAACGGCGTGCCGTCGGTGATGCCGGGCATGTGGGGCGACCATCTTGGCGTGGTGGATCTGGTGCTGAATAACGACAGCGGCAGCTGGAAGGTGACGCAGTCAAAAGCAGAGGCACGCCCGATTTACGACGCTGCGGCTAAAAAATCTCTGGCGGCTGAAGATAAAAAGCTGGTCGACGTGCTGAAGCACGATCACGACGCCACGCGCGAATTCGTCAGCAAGCCGATCGGCAAATCCGCCGACAACATGTACAGCTTCCTGGCGCTGGTTCAGGACGACCCGACCGTTCAGGTCGTCAACATGGCGCAGAAAGCCTATGCGAAACACTTTGTGCAGGGCGATCCGGATCTGGCAAAACTGCCGGTCCTGTCAGCCGCTGCGCCATTCAAGGTGGGCGGGCGTAAGAATGACCCGGCAAGCTATGTTGAAGTCGAAAAGGGCCAGCTAACCTTCCGTAACGCCGCCGATCTCTACCTCTACCCGAACACGCTGGTGGTGGTAAAAGCGACGGGCCAGGAGGTGAAAGAGTGGCTGGAGTGCTCTGCCGGACAGTTTAACCAGATTGACCCGCACAGCAGTAAGCCGCAGTCGCTGATTAACTGGGACGGCTTCCGTACCTATAACTTCGACGTGATCGACGGCGTGAACTACCAGATTGACGTCACCCAGCCGGCGAAATATGACGGCGAGTGTCAGGCGATTAACCCGCAGGCGGAGCGCATCAAAAACCTGACCTTCAACGGCAAGGCGATTGACCCGAATGCCACCTTCCTGGTGGTGACCAATAACTACCGCGCCTACGGCGGCAAGTTTGCCGGTACGGGAGATAGCCACATCGCCTTTGCCTCGCCGGACGAGAACCGCTCGGTGCTGGCGGCGTGGATCAGCGCGGAGTCAAAAAAGGCGGGCGAAATTCATCCGGCAGTGGATAACAACTGGCGTCTCGCGCCGATCCACAGCGATACGAAACTGGATATCCGCTTCGAAACGTCACCGTCCGATAAAGCAGCCGCGTTCATTAAGAACAAGGCGCAGTATCCAATGAAGCAGGTCGCAACGGATGATATCGGGTTCGCGATTTATCAGGTGGATTTGAGCAGGTAGCGGTGATTGTGCCGGGTGGCGCTTCGCTTACCCGGCCTACGGGATGAAAGATTACGGGTAGGCCGGGTAAGGCGAAGCCGCCACCCGGCTTTTACGCCGCACGATCGTCCCTGTTCGCCATCACCTTCGGCGTATTCACCTCAATCCAGTCCGCCAGCGCGGCGACCTTCTCGCTCACCTCAACGCCCAGCGGCGTCAGACTATACTCTACGTGCGGCGGCACCACCGGATACGACACGCGATCGACAAACCCGTCCAGCTCCAGCGCCTGAAGTGACTGGGACAGCATCTTCTCGCTCACCCCGCCCATTTTACGGCGCAGATCGCTAAAGCGATGCGTTCCCTGGCGCAGGGCCAGCAGAATCAGAACACCCCAGCGGCTGGTCACGTGTTTGAGTACCTCGCGTGAAGGGCACTGCTCCGCGAAAAGATTGCCATCGCGCATTTGTTCGCTGAGCGTTGGTATCGTTGTTTTCATACTTACCTTTTTGTACGTACTTACTAAAAGTTAGCTATGGTGCTAGTGTGCCACAACACCAGACAAACACGAAGGAGATTCATCATGATCGCGATTACCGGCGCTACCGGCCAGCTTGGCCATCTCGTTATCGAACAGCTGTTGAAAACCGTACCGGCCAACCAGATTGTGGCCATCGTACGTAACCCGGCGAAAGCGCAGGCCTTAAGCCAACAGGGAATTGTGGTGCGTCAGGCTGACTACACGGATGAAGCCGCATTCACCGCCGCGCTGAGCGGCGTGGATAAGCTGCTGCTGATCTCTTCCAGCGAAGTCGGCCAGCGCGCAACCCAGCACCAGAACGTGATTAACGCCGCCAAAACGGCAGGCGTGAAATTTATCGCCTACACCAGCCTGCTGCATGCGGACAAATCACCGCTGGGTCTGCACGTTGAACACGTTGCCACTGAAAAAGCGCTGGCGGCGTCCGGCATTCCTTATGCCCTGCTGCGCAATGGCTGGTATACCGAAAACTACCTGGCGAGCGCGCCGCCTGCCCTGGAACACGGCGTGTTTATTGGTGCGGCAGGCGAAGGCAAAATTGCCGCTGCGACCCGTGCAGACTATGCCGCGGCGGCAGCCAAAGTGATCGCTGAAGAGGGCCATGCAGGCAAGATCTATGAACTGGCGGGCGACCACGGCTGGACGCTGAGCGAACTGGCGGCTGAACTCAGCAAGCAGAGCGGGAAGCCGGTCACCTATCAGAATCTCAGTGAAGCGGATTTTGCCGCCGCGCTGAAAAGCGTCGGCCTGCCTGCAGGGCTGGCAGATATGCTGGCGGACTCCGATGTGGGTGCGTCCAAAGGGGGACTCTTTGACGATAGCCATACGCTGAGCAGACTGATCGGGCGCGCGACTACGCCGCTGGCGCAGAGCATTAAAGCCATTCTGTAACGGCCTGGCCGTTTTTTCCTGCGGCCGGGTCATTCCTCTTACCCGGCCCGCACTTATATGGCATTCTGTTCCCCCGACAGATACCGATACCCCGCTATGTTTACTGCGATAAACACAGATTCAGCGCCCCCTTTTATTCACTCCGTTGAGATGGGCAACGTCGACCCTTTCCCCGCTCTGCGCTACTGCCTGGTCTCATTCACTGTGCACGATTACCATGACGGGCTCTTTGCTCATTGGGGCATCCCCTTTCCCGGTCAGCTCGATAGCGCTGTGGTCAAACGCAGGGCGGAGTATCTTGCGGCACGTTACGCCGCGCAACGGGTGCTGAGATCCTGGGGCTGTGACGCTACGCCGGGCAGCGCGCCGGATCGTTCTCCGGTGTGGCCTTCCGGCTGGCGGGGAAGCCTGTCACATTCTCATGAGTGGGCGCTGGCGGTCGTTGCCCCAGAGGCGTCGGGGCTGACGCCGGGCGTCGACATTGAGTTTTTGGCACCCGAGACGATCCAGCGGACAGCGCACCTGTTTACCACACCGCAGGAGCGGGAGTGCCTTGCCGCCAGCCCGTTCGGCGAAGCCAGCGCGCTATTAATGACCTTTTCCGCGAAGGAGAGTCTCTATAAAGCGCTCTATCCTGACGTTGGCCGCGTCCTCGATTTTGACGCGGCCCGCGTGTGCCACATCGCGCCTGAACAGCACAGGATCACCCTGGAGCTGACCCGGACGCTTTCCCCCCAACGCGTACAGGGCAGCCGGATCCAGGGCTATTATCAGCTCTCAGGCGACAGGGTTATCACGATCATTGCCTGACGCCAGCAAGGGGGCCAGATAGGTCATCACCATGTCGATCCCCTCCCCCGGACGGCGCAGCGGATTATGCCCCTGACCGTGGGTCTCTGCCAGCCTCGCGCCAGGCCAGGCGTTAACCAGGCATTCAGCTTCAACCCGCAATACGATGTCATCGCTGCTGTCGTGAATAACAAGGGCGGGCTGATCGACCTGCTGCAGCCCCTCGTAGGCGTTAAAGCGCTGCCAGACCGCCTCGCCAATGCCAAAGTACCCTTCAATATACCGTCGTAACCTCTGCTGCTGGCGTCCCGGGAGATTCAGGATCGCGGCATATTTGGTGACCAGCCCGCTAAAGTGCGTCGGTGCCCCTACGATAACCAGCGCGCGGGTCCGCAATCCCGCTTTTACCGCATTGATGACGGATAAACCGCCAAAAGAGTGCGCCACAATCGCGTCAAAACCGCCTTCCTGCTGCGCCAGCTGTTCAATAATTTCAATGAACTCGACGATGCTGCTCTGACGCCCTGCCGCGTTGCCATGCGCGGGAGCGTCAAACCCGATGACCTGAAAGCCCTTTTCGACCAGCGTCTTGATCAGCCTGCCAAAGTGGGAAGCCCTCGACTCCCAGCCGTGGGCTAATAGTACGGTGGGTCCCGCGCTGCCCCAGCGGTACACCACCGCATGTTTACTATTACTCAGAGGGAGGGACTCAATGCGGCTCGCCAGCGCCGTCATCTCCTTATCGCTTGCACGCGTCGGCACCCGGCGCGGCGTAAAAAACCGATTGCCCAGCCAGTCGGCGGTCGCCCCCGGCACAACCCGATCCATCAGGCGGATACCGGCCTTCACGCATGAAACCATCGGAGAGCGCAGGTAGGCGGGTCCACGATACTGCTGGTAGGCTTGCTCAATCAGTCGATCAAATTGCTCACTCATGGGACTCTCCAGAAACACAGGGAACAGTGGAATTAACCGCGGATGATTCAGACTGACGGATCAAGGCACGCTCTGCGTCACTGGCAACATGTTCGTCCCAGTACGCGAGTTTTGCTTCCATTCGTTTAAACCACAGTGGCGGTATCAGCGCGTAAAAAATATGAGCGACATACCCTTTTTCTATTCCCACCGCGTAGCTGTGCGCCTGCAAATTCCAGTATTCACGACGGGGATGGGTGTGATGATCGGAGTGGCGCGTCAGGTTCAACAGACCGGCCGACGAGGCCCGGTTATTGCAATCCCAGCTGTGTCGCGGCTCCACGCGCGTGCCGGGAAGGCGGACCAGACCGTAGTGCTGGATGTAATTCACCGTTTCAAACAGGAATTTAGACACCAGCATGGTCACCAGACACGCCAGCGCGCCCCTGACGCCCGCCGCCGTGAAGCAGACCGCCACGATCAGCAGGCTCATCAGCACTCCGCGCATCACCCGGTTCGCCAACATGGCGCCGCGCCGGTTCTGCTGCGACAGCCGCTGCGCTTCCACCTGCCAGGATTCAACATACTGCGACAAAGAAGAACGGATAAAGAAGCGATACACAGTCTCCCCACGACGCGCCGTCGCGCCGTCCGCCGGGGTCGCCACGTTAGGATGATGCGAATAGACGTGTGAAATCGAAAACTGCGCATCGCCGACCAGCGCCAGAAGCCAGCGCCCGACCACCATCGCCGCCAGACTGTGGGTTTTATGGATAAGCTCATGGGCCACCACGGTATTGGTGCTCATGGTATAGCCGGTGGATGCCGCCGCAAGCAGCAGCTCCGGCAGGGCAAGGTTATGCAACGCCATGATGTTGTGACCCGTCAGGGCGGAAAGCCATGCGCCAAACCCGAGCAGATCGCCCGGCGCGGCCTGCCAGATAAGAGTGAACAACGCCAGCAGCGCGGCCGGAAGCTGGAAATACGGGATGATTTCCAGCAGCGCCGGGAGGCGGTAGTGGCGATCGGCGGTGTCGTGCGTGGTTGCGTTATCGAAAAGGACATAGCTCAGCGTCACGCAGAGCATGGAAACGACGATCCACACGCCGCCGAGCAGGGTGGTTAGCGCGGTTAGCGGTAAAAAAACGCAGGGGACAAGGGCAAATCTCAGGTAACTCAACATACGGGCTCCTTATTGTTATGACTGTTTTTTGCACCGACCGGCGGGGAGAAGCAGTCCATTTCAAGCAGGTGGCTCATCACCCCTCCGGCAAGCAGCCTTTGCCGGCACGACTGCGCCAGCGCTGGATTGCCGCAAATCACGACGCGCCATTCGGCTACCGCCGTCCGGCGGGGATAGAGGGCACGCCAGTCGTCCAGCCAGCAGGTAATACGGCCTGCCAGCTCCTGCACCTGAACCTCACGCTCCCGGGATAACGCGTGCAGAAAGTGAAAACCGGGATAGTGCTGACGCAGACGCTGCAGCTCAGGCAGGTCGAATTTGTCCTGCCGCCTGCGAACCGCGTGGATCAGCATGACCTCGCGGTGGGGATGACGCGCCAGCGCGGCGCGGACAAGACCCAGCGTCGTTCCCAGTCCCGATCCACTGGCGATGGCCAGCAGCGGACCGTTACCATCATCCTGCTGGCCGAACTGCCCCCGGCAGTCTGAGAGCCACACCTTCCGGCCAGCCCCCCGTTCATCACACAGCAGCGGGGAGAGTCGCCCCTCTTCACGGCGCGTGATATCCAGAACAATCTCTCGCCCCCGGCTCGGCCAGCTGACGGAGAAGCTCCGGATATCTCTATCCTTTTCGAGACCGACCTGAACGTATTGTCCTGGCTGAAAGGGCAGCGCCTGCTCCGCCAGCAGCGTCACGCGCCATACCGTTGATGAGAGCGCGACAACTTGCTTAATTTGCGCAGACGTCCAGGTCGTGGATGCCGCGGCCAGCGTGACATCCGATTCCGGCAGGCACTGGCATGCCAACACGTGACCAGCGGCAATCTCCTCCGGGCTGAGCAAATAGCGCAGGTCGACAAGCGAACGCACCTTGCCGCTCGTTACCCGGCAAAGACAGGATTTACACGAGCCGACCTGGCAGTTATACGGCAGGGAAACACCGCCGTTGAGCGCGCTTTCGAGGAGCGTATGGCCGGACGTCAGGGGGAATACCCGTCCCTCAAGCGTCCCCTGAAAATGACCGCGTCGGGAAAACCATCTCTTCAGCATCTTATTGCTCTCCGCACAGCAGCAGTCCGTCGTCAAAGACGCTGCCCATCATCACCTTTCCGCCCATCGGCGCAGCGACGCTGACCGCCGCCAGCGCTTCGCCGTGGCTCTGATAGAGCATACTGGCCTGAGCGATCGCTCCCTGTGCGCCGGTTGTCAGCCGCCACACCATGGACGGTGAACGTGCCTGTGCTTCTTTCTGATAGGCGGCCAGCTTCAGAAGCTGCGGGTGCGCGGCCACCAGCATTCCCTGCCCGTCAGGCAGGATATTGTCGACGCCATGCAGACCGCTGAAGCGCCCCAGCAGGACGGGCGCAGCCTCGTTCGGCTGCCACGCCCAGCTGCTCACCGCACCGCGGGTGGTTTCCGCCACGTACAGACGCCCCAATTGTCGGTTGTAGTAAATGCCGTTCGCAAAATGCAGGCCATCAATCAGGGTATGCAGCCCCGCCTCGTCTGCCAGCAGAACGCTGGACAGCGGCAGCCGCAGATAGTCCTCCACGCGTCCCGCGAAGCCCTTCCACCGGTGGTCCCGCGTCAGCAGCCAGTGGGTTTTATCAATGACGCTGATATCATTGATGTTGTTGCCGACCGCGCGCGACAGGGCGGGCTGATACTCAAGACGCATCTGCGCGCGATTAAAGCGAAACACATCAATGCTGTCCTCCTGCGGGCGGTGGTTCACCACGTAGATCCACGTCTCGCCCTCCTGCTGCCAGACATCGATGCCGTGCGGGAAGAAGGCATCCGGATAGTCGCCAGCCAACCGCTGCGGCTTGTCGCTGCCGTTGAGGTAATACAGCGCCCCGGGCGCGCTGCCGTGTCGGTTGAGGCTACTGGCTATCGCCCCGCCGTCCGATAAGGGAGCGATATCCTCCGCGCCCTCAATGCCCGTTATTTTTTGGCACTGTTCCCCGCCGCTCTCCTGCACCCGATAAAACAGTCCGGCATCGATCAGCAGGTTTACAGCGAACGCTAGCACGGCGCCCGCGAGGACGATAATCGTCAGCTTTTTCATGATGCGGCCAGCGCCTCTGACGATGAGAATAATGCTTCGACGGCCTCTTCTCCCTGCTCGGCCAGCACGGTTATCGCCTTCAGGAAATGCGCCAGCAACGCGCGCGCACGTTCCTCGGTGAAATAGCGCATCTGGTAATCCAGCTCGATGGACAACCCCTCTTTCGTCTCGAGAATATTAACCATCAGCGGGAATTCGACGGCGCCGATCGGGAGCAGCGACAGGCTGGCCTCCCACTGCCGCATTTCTGCCAGCGGAGCATGCGGTTCGACGTTAAAGGTCGCCAGCAGCGGAAGCGGCGCATCCTGACCGTGGAAGCAGCGTGACGGCATTGCGGGCTCGCCGCGCTGGGCGAGGATACCGTCATGGATTGCCCTGGCGACCCCGGACACCGACGCGCAGACAGCGCTGTCGATACACAGCGGCAACAGCCTGACGCACTGACCGACAAGCGCGTCGCCCTGCCCGAAATCCCGCCCGGCATCCGGCACGCCGACCGGCACCGGAGCGTGGCCGAACGCCTTCTCCAGGGTCAGGGTAAAGAGCGCATTCAGCATCGCGAAGCGGGTCACCCGCAGCTCGGCAGAGGCTTTGCGCAGCTGCCCGGTCAGGCCCGGATACGACAGGCGCTGTACCAGCCGCTGCCCCTGATACGTCCGGGAGGGTACCAGCGCGGTAAGGGCGTCTGGCGTTGCCCGGCGCACAGGAAGCGCCGCAATACGCGCAGATAGCTCCGCCTCGCTGACGATGTTCTGCGCACGGATGACCTGCAGATAGCTTGCCGCAGCCGCCAGCTCAGGACGTTTACCCGACGCCAGGGCATCGTAAAGATGCAGCAGCTCGCGCAGCATCACCATAAACGACCAGCCATCCGCCACCGAATGATGTGCCGAGATGGCGAGCGTGGTTTTCCCCTCATGGCGGACCAGCAGCAGGCGAGCCAGCGGCGCGGCGGTAAGATCAAAAGGACGCGCGGCAAAATCAGCGAGACAGGCGGCAGGCGCAGCGTATTCCTCGCAGACGTCGACGGTGGGCGCCAGGGCCACCTGAAGTTCGCCTGCGTCAGTGAACTGCATCCGCAGCGCGTCATGGCGCTCGCACAGCAGTTGCCAGGCGGCGCGCATGATGTCGCTGTCTACATTGCGCGGCGTTTCAATGACGCCGCCGATCGTCCCGGCCAACAGGCCGCTTTCATCCTGCGCGGCCAGCTGCAGAAAGCGCTGCTGGCTGTCTGCAACGGCATAAGGCGTGTCGGGGCGCAATCCCGCCTCCCCAAAGAAGCCGTCCACGCGCATGGCGCTAACGCTCTCTTTCACTGCCGCAATAAACCGATCGATATCCTCGTCCGTGTGTGCGACCGAGACAAAACAGTTACGCCCTTCCCAGATGAAAATGCCGCGCAGCATCAGGTGGTGGAAGAGGATGTCGTAGTTGCCGTTGAATTTGAAACGGAACAGGCTGCCGGCAGAGACGATCTCAATCGGCGTACCGGTTGCAGAGAACCAGGTATTTAGCGATATCGTCAGACGCGCGGTTTTCTGGTTGATGTCATCATACAGCGCCGGATGGGCTTTGATGTACTCCAGCACGGCTTTGCTTGCCGCCATGGTCAGCGGATGCTTGGAGAACGTACCGGCAAAGAAGATCAGTTCAGCCTGCGGCCAGGAGTCATCGCCATACTGCCAGAATCCGCCGTCGATACTGTCCATAAAGCGGGCAGAGCCTGCAATCACGCCGATCGGCATACCGCCGCCGACAATCTTTCCGTAGGAGGCGATATCCGCCTGAACGCCGTAATATGCCTGCGCGCCACCGGCCGCCAGACGGAAACCGGTGATCACTTCGTCAAACATCAGCGCAATGTTGTGGGCCGTCGTCAGTTCACGCAGGGTATGCAGATAGTCACGCGGCTGATGATCGGGATAACGGCTCTGCACCGGCTCAACGATCACCACCGCCAGCTCGGCGGCATAGCGGGCGATAAGCGCCAGGCTCTCTTCGCTACCGTAGTCGAGCACCAGCAGGTCGTCCACCAGCGATGGCGGCGTGCCTGCGGCAATCGGCGTGGCGCGCTCGGGGGTTTCGCCCCCCTGCTGTCGTCCTAGAATGCCGTCAAACACGCCATGATACGAGCCGCTAAACAGCGCGACTTTATTTTTCCCGGTCACGGCCCGCGCCAGGCGCACGGCGCTCATTACCGCTTCAGAGCCGGAGTTACAAAATGCCACGCGCTGCTGGCCGGTCAGCTCGCTGATGAGCGTTGCCACCTCGCCCGCCAGCGCGCTTTGCGGCCCAATCTGCATGCCCTGCGCCAGCTGGTTGGCGACCGCCTGCTGGACACAGTCCGGCGCATGTCCCAGCAGGTTAGCGCCAAACCCCATCGTAAAATCAATATACTCGTTGCCATCGACATCCCAGATGCGCGAACCCTGAGAGCGCTCCCCGACTAAGGGGTAAAGCATCTCTTTGGTGGATAAACGAAAGCCCGCAGAGGCCCGGTTATCCGCCAGCACGGCGCGGTATTGCTGAGCATTGCGTTTCGACCCGCCCGTTTTATCGACAAACCGCTGAGTGAGTTGCGCCAGATGCTGGTCGCGTTCAGCGCCGAGGGAGACCTTTTTGGTCTCTTTTTTAAACCAGCTGTTGTGCGCGCTGGCCTTCACCGGTGCGGCCGTGGTCGCGACAGGCGCAGGCGCGATAACGTCCGGCGTCGCGGGTGCGGCTGGCATCGGGAGAGTCTGCGCCGTGCCGTTGAGCAGCGTGAGCTGCTGGGACATAAGCTCCAGCTGGCGGGCAATCAGATCCTGAACCGTATCAGGCACCGGCCTGCTGGCGCCCTGCTGTGCCACGACAGGCGGTGCCGCCTGGCCGGCGGTTTCCAGGGGGCTGAGCGGAGCCGCCGCCGCTGGCTGCGCGTGCTCCACCACATAACCGATCACCGCATCCAGCGTATTAAGCTCTTCAAACAGCGCCCGCACCGGGATGGCCACGCCGTAGCGGTCTTTAATGGTATTGATGGCATCCAGCAGCACCAGCGAGTCCGCCCCCATTTCCAGGAAGGGCAGAGAGTCGTCAAGCGCGGCGGGATCCGCCTCAAGAAAACCGGCAATAATCGCTT
This sequence comes from Enterobacter sp. ECC-019, assembly GCF_043974075.1. Lineage (NCBI taxonomy): Bacteria > Pseudomonadati > Pseudomonadota > Gammaproteobacteria > Enterobacterales > Enterobacteriaceae > Enterobacter > Enterobacter sp. ECC-019. Next base: position 1,105,751 of record NZ_CP143759.1, on the reverse strand, counting down.
TTATTTCAGCGGCTAAATGATGTTGATTTGACATAGCGTCCTCTTTTGCAGATGGGGTCTGCGCTGACGTCTCACCCGCCAGCCAGTAACGTTTGCGGCAGAACTGGATTGCGGGCAGGGCTAGCGCCTCCCGCGTGGTCGCGTGATAAAGCCCGCTCCAGTTGATGTCGTACCCTTGCTGCCACAGCGTACCCAGCAGCGTCAGCAGTGATTTGTACTCATGTCTCCGATCGCCTGCGGCCAGCACCTGGTGACGGCGGTCGGTTGCGGTCACAAATTTGCCCAGCGAACTGTCCGCGCTCAGATCGATAAAGGTGAACTCACCCTGCGCAAGCACGTTTTGCACGCCCTGAAGGTAACTCACGGGCTGGCGAATTTGCCGGGTCCAGTAGTCGGCGTCGGTGCGGTCGCACGCCTCGCCGTTCAGGTTGCTGTAAAACGGGATCGTCCCGCGGGTGAAGGTGACGTTGTTGACCAGCCACTCGCGCCAGGCACCGAGGATCGGATCCATCATCGAGGAGTGAAATGCGCTGGCGGTTTTAATTTTTCTGGCGTGACCACCCTGAGAAGAAATGGCCTGAAGGCAGGCGTCAATCGCCGTCTGGCTGCCAGCTATGGTGGTCAGCGTCGGCGTATTGAATGCGGCAATATCAATGTCGCCCGCCCAGGGGGTAATCATCTGACGGACGTCGGCTTCGCCGCTGAAGACGACCGCCATCGCCCCTTCCTGCGTCAGGGCTGACATCAGCAGCGCGCGCTGATGAACCATTGCCAGCCCGTCGTCCAGCGAGAGATAGCCGGCGATAACCGCCGCGCAGTACTCTCCCAGGCTGTGGCCCATCACGGCTGCCGGACGCGGGCCGAACTGCATCACGCTCTGAGCAAGCGCGTAGCTACAGGCAAATAAGGAAAGCTGACACGTTCTGGCGCAGCGCTGCCAGCTATCGTCTCGGGCAAATAACGCCTGTGTGATATCAATCTGATAGCGCTGCTGGATGGTCGTCGCCAGCGCGTCAAACTGGGTGCGATAGTGCGGCAGATGGTGATACAGCTCGGCACCCATGCCGATTTGCTGGGTGCCCTGCCCCGGGAAGAGCCATACCTGGGGCGGGGCTTTACCCGCCTTGCAGGCCGTGAGCTGCGCAAGGCTTTCTGCCAGTTGGGTGCGATCCGCGCCATACGCCACGCCGCGATAGCGGGCCGCGTCGTAGCGGGTGTTCACCAGCCGGCACCAGGTGGCGATATCGCTCTCCCGGCATGTAGATAACCCTTTTTTGACCGCCTCCCGCTGAAGGGTAAACGCCCCTTCATCATGAGAACCGATCAGAAGCAGGCCGTGCGGCGCAGCGGGCTCCTGGCGTTTTTCCACCGCTGGCGCGCTGCGCAAAATCACGTGACCGTTGGTACCGCCGAAGCCAAAGCTGCTAACGCCCGCGTAGCGTGCTTCACCATCGACATGCCATGAGGCAGGCTGCGCGCCACTCACCTCAACATGACGGCTAATCGCCGCAATATGTGGGTTTTTATGCTGGAAATTGAGGTGAGGAACGTATTGCCGGTAGTGCAACATCAGAGACGCTTTCACCACGCCCAGCACGCCCGCCGCCGCCTCCAGGTGGCCAACGTTGGTTTTAATCGAACCCACCTGGACAGGCGCGGTTTTTTTCCGGTCCGCAAACACCGCCTCCAGCGCCTGATATTCAATCAGATCGCCAAGCGCCGTTCCCGTACCGTGCGCTTCGATATAGTCAATCTTATCGCTATCCACCCCGGCGTCCGCCATCGCCTGCCGGATGACGGCCTGCTGCGATGGACCATTTGGTGCGGTAATGCCGTTGCTGCGGCCGTCCTGATTCACGGCGCTCGCCACCAGCGTGGCATAAACCCGATCGCCATCCGCCAGCGCCTGCGTCAGCGGCTTGAGCACCACGACGCCACACCCTTCGCCGCGGACATAGCCATCCGCGCGGGCGTCAAAGGTTTTACACCGGCCGTCGGGGGCCAGCATCCGGGCGTCGGTGAAGACTTTTTGCAAATGCGGCGTCAGCGCCAGATTAACGCCTCCGGCAATGGCCAGAGCGCAACGACCGCTCCGCAGGCTCTGCATTGCCCCCTCTATCGCCACCAGCGAGGAAGAACAGGCCGTGTCAACGGCGACGCTTGGCCCTTTAAAATCATAAAGATAAGAAATTCGGTTGGCCGCGATACTGTGCGCGTTGCCTAAGCCGCTATAGGCCGAGACGTTATCGCCGCAGGCCAGGGCATAGTCGCTGGCGCTGATCCCGACATAAACCGCCGTATCGCTACCGCGCAGGGATGACGCCTTTAGACCGGCATCGGTTAGCGCCTGTTGAACGGTTTCTAGCAGCAGACGATGCTGCGGATCGATATAGACGGCTTCACGGGGAGAGATGCCGAAGTAGCCTGCGTCGAACGCGTCGACTTCGTCAAAGAAACTGCCTTTACGGTTAAAACCGTCAAGGGACGAGGTACGCCAGCGGTGCGCCGGGATCTCGCCGGTCGTGCTGCGGCCCTGCTGCAGCAGCGACCACAGCGCCTCCACGCCGCTATGCCCCGGCAGCTCCACGCCGATGCCGATCACCGCAATGGCGCTCTCTGTGACGGCTGAGCTGACCGGCCGGGCCGCAGCGGGTTGTCCCAGCGCGGCCGCCAGCTGATTGATGGTAGGATAGTCATAAATCAGCGCCGGAGAGAGCTCGCGGCCCAGCCGCTGTTCAAGCTCGCCAATGACGCCCACCGCCTGCAGAGAGCTCATGCCAAAGCGGGTAAACGCGTCATCCCACTGGGATTCGCCGATCGTCGTATTCATCGCGCTGCTGATTATCCCGGCAATCAGCGCCGCCAGCGCGGGTGGGGTTTCCCCCTCGGTTACGCCAGGTTTAGACGCGGCCTGGCGGTTGCGCCACGCCACGTCCAGGGTCCCCTGCTGATACATCACTTTCGCGCGGGTGCGCTGTAATTTCCCGCTGGTGGTGCGGGGGATTGCCCTTCGTTCGACAAGGAGCAGTTCATCCAGCGCAATACCGTGACGCTCCGCCACCGCCGCGGTAATGCGCGGGGTCAGCGCCGCCATATCGAGGTCATTTTTATGACGTGTCATCAGCTCAAGCAGCGCAACCGGGCGTTCGGCTTCGCTGGCAAACACGCAAACCGTCGCTTCCGCCAGCGCGGGATCGGCCTGACGGATCGTCTCTTCAATATCCGTCGGGTAGTGGTTCTGACCGTTGATAATCAGCAGCTCTTTGAGCCGTCCGGTGACGTACAAATGACCGGACTGGAGAAAACCCATATCGCCGCTGCGCAGCCACGGGTGCGGATGGCCAGCCAGAGACGCCTGGAAGGTTTCGCGCGTGGCGGCGTCATTGTCCCAGTATCCTGCGGCAACGCTCGGACCACGCAGCCATATTTCCCCGCTCTCACCGTCAGCAAGCGGTTGATGGTGGTCAGGATCGACGATACGCACCTCGGTATCAGTCAGAGCCTGCCCGCAGCTCACCGCACCGGCCTCGTCGGAAACGCGGAGCCCCTGTCCTTTGTCCATTCCGGTGACGATGAGCGTGGTTTCCGCCATGCCGTAGCAGGGCAGGAACGCGCCGGGCCGAAACCCTGCGGGCGCAAAGTGCTCGCTAAACTGCTGGAGCGTGGCGGGCCGAATCGGCTCTGCGCCGCAAAAGGCCACATCCCAGCGCGAAAGATCCAATGCCTCAACCTGCTCTCGGCCAATCTTACGCACGCACAGCTCGTAGGCGAAATTAGGGCCGCCGGAGGTTGTCGCCTGATAGTCGGAAATCTGTTTGAGCCAGTTAAGGGGGTTTTTCATTAGCATCATGGGTGACATCACCCGACAGGGGAATGCGCCAAACACGGGCTGCAGTAGCCCGCCGATAAGCCCCATATCATGAAAATGCGGCAGCCAGATCGTGCCCCGGCTTTCGCTGTGGTGGCCGAAAAAGCGGTGAATGGCATGCGAGTTAGCCCAGAGGTTGCCATGGGTCACCATCACGCCTTTCGGAGAGCCCGTCGAGCCCGAGGTGTACTGTAAAAAAGCCAGATCGTTTTCTGCTACCGGAACGGGGTGAAATGCCCCGGAGAACGTGCGCTCAAGATGGTGCAGACGATAGCCCGCAGGTAGCGCAACTGTGTCTGGTTTGTCGAAGGTAAAAATAAGCGGGGATAACGGAAGTGATAACTGGCCTAGCGTTTCTGCTCCCTTTGCTGTCGTAACAATACAGTCCGTTTGCGCATTACGTAATACGCCGGCAAAACGCTCCCACGCACTCCCTGACGATTTTGCGGGCATCGGGACGGGAACCGCCACCCTGCCGGCATAAAGACATCCAAAAAAAGCGCCAATAAAATCTTCACCATCCGGATAAAGCAATATTACCCGGTCGCCCCGTTGCCCGTATTGCATTAAAGATTGTGCAAGCGACGCGGCGCGCTGGTGTAACTGGTCATAGCTTTGGCTGTGAATATCTCTGGCGCTGCGGACGAATTCAAATGCCGTCTGAGTAGTCTGTTGAACAGCAAGTTCGGGCAAAAGCTGGTTGAAGGAATGATATCCCCTGTTAAACAACTGATGAGACGGCATCATAATTCGCTCTATATTTTCAAATGTATTGAGGGTGAAAAGATTATTTTCCGGCGCGGCCAGCCAGCAGATCGTTACAGAAGTCGTTCCATACCTTCAGCCAGAGATCGACGCGCTGTTCCATCTCGGCATAGCGGTCTGCGGTCAGCGCCTGGCAGAACAGGATCCATGCATCTTCGGAGTGACCATCTTCAATGGACTCTCCCGTTTCGCTTTCTACATGGATGCTGTGATAACCCCTGGTGACGTCAATATCCGTTGCTTTATCAACACCTTTGGCCCACGGCGTGGCGAAGTCATGGAAGACGGTCTCGGCCACGGCCAGCAAACCCACCAGCTGGGTATAGTCGCCATAGGCGTTTTCAAACGTTGCGCGGCAGGCCAGGGAGCTGGACATCGGCAGCCAGGATTTCACCTCGTGTTCCGTCATCCCCAGTTGCTGGATGGTCGTAAAGAATTGCACGTAGTGCGCCAGCGCGGGCTGGCCGTTGTAATTGCCCTCGGCGTCTTCGCCAGGGTGGAAGCCCAGCTCATCCAGCAGGTTGATTTGCAGCAGAAAACGGGCCGCCATTTTCGCCTGCGCGCCCAGCGGAGCTTCCAGCTGTTTTGCCGCGCTTAACGCTTCAATCACGGCATCGGTAAAGACTTGCGCAAAAGCGTGATAAAACTCCAGATGGAATACGCGCATCTGTTGAAGATCGACTTCACCGCTGTTCATTTTTGACAATATAGGGCTGCGCATCAGCGGATGGGATTCAATCCGGTCAATAAGCCTGTTGGCAAATGCGCGGTTTTCGGTATAAACGTGCTTATCTACGGTCGCGACAATAGCGTCCCGACCCAACTGGCGGGTATTCAGTAACGTTTTCATTTTTATATCTCAGGTAGGTGATAGTTTACAGGGCTGAAACCCTGCCAATTGCCATTACGACTAACGCATACATTCCACAGCTAAACGGTATAACCTGCACATATTTAAATGGCAGATAAAAACACGATGCAATCAGCAGAACCGGAATACCAACCGAAAGTATCATCATGCAAATAACGGCATAATATTTATAGGTATAAGACACGGCGAGGTCATCAATACACATGCCATAGAGCATTGATATTAACGGCAGCATAATAAAGGCAATATGTGCCAGTCTTAACATTCTGCGATTTAAATCGGTATAGTTTTCATGTCCTTTGGGGGCGCGAAACGGTCCCTTAAAAGCATACATCCCCATTAATCCGCCCATCATTATGCCGACAACAATACCGCTCCAGCCAAAGGCAATCAGTATTGCACTGAGATTAGCCACTCTCTTTCTCCTGTTTAGTGGTACACAAAGGTAAGGCGCCTGAGAAAATACAAGCACATTTATTTATTAATAATAAAATAAGATATAACGATTAAAAGTCCGGGTATTCTTTATCCGTCGCGTACGTTATCGGCTTTTCAAATCCGGGAATGGTGATGCCATTCATATCAATCTTAATATCTTCCTCATTTATGCCCTGCTGGCCGAACAGATAAATGACATTGAGTTCCCCCTGCGAAGCCGCCTCGTCGTACGCGTTAGCCTGACGTCGCACCTGGCGGTTGCGCTGCTGATATTCCGCAAACACCGCGTCCCCATAGCGTTTGCGCAACCATTGATGGGTAAGCTTTGGCGAGTAAACCACCCCCGTGGCATTATTACCGCCAAAGCCTTTTGAATTAATAAAGGCGATTTGTCCCTGGCCTTCCTCTAATTTGCAGTCCTGAAGAGGAATGGTTAAGCGTGCGTTGTTCACCTGCGGCGCAATGTGCGACACGCTTTTAATTCCCGGCAAAATACCGTAGCGGAAGACGCCGAGGCAGCCGATCAGCTGGTCGCCGCTGGCGGGCCCCAGGGAGTGGCCGAGATACGATTTCACTGCCGTCACCGGCCAGTCACGAATCGAAAAGGCTTGCGCAACGCGGTCAAAAATATCCGCCTCGGAGACGCAATTCTTCGGCGTGCTTGAACCGTGCGCCTGAATAAACGATCCCTTCTGCACCGTCTCCATCCCGGCCATTGATACCGCAGAGGCTACGGCTTTCGCCATGGTGATGTAGTTCCCCGGCCCCGGTGACGCGATAGAACGTTTAAAGCCGTCAGCGTTGATGAAGACATTCCCCACCGAACCGTGGATCTCTGCGCCAAGCTGCAGCGCCAGCTCGTCGTCCATTAACACAACATACTGGCTGGATTCCGCGATCACAAAACCGCAGCTGTTGCCAAACGGGCGACTGCTGTTACGCCAGTCGGCCATTTCCTTTTCATCAATATGCTTAAGCTTACTCTCCGTTGCCAGGGCGCCCATGGCATCGAATCCTTCAATCACTTCTGAGGTGACCGGCGCTTCGGCGCTGCCCACGACGGCTACGCGAATGCGCCCCGCTTTGATATCTTCAACCGCCGCATTCAGGTTATACAGAAACGTGGCGCATGCCCCTAGCGTGGCGCTGGTATGGCCGACGCTACCCAGCACATACGCATTGAGGAAATCGGCGCACATGCTGTTCAGGCCCAGCGGACACTGCTTGGCGCTGACGCGATGGCCTTTCAGGCGCGACTGCAGCATCCCGCCAAAGCCATAATCGTCGAGCTGCCCCATAATATTGCCCGAATAGACGCCGAGCTGATCCGGCGTGATTTTTGCCTGAACCTCTCGCCACGGGATCCCCAGGGCGTTGATGGCGTCAGATGCCCCGACAATCGCCATTTGTAACGCCCGCGGATGGAACTGCGAATTGTAGTGGTCGCCCGGGCGGAATCCCTGCGGCAGCAGCCCGGCAGCCTGCACCTCCGTGCGCAGCAACGCCTCAATTTTACAGTCCATCTCTCCCTGAACGGTGATACGGACACGCTGATCCCCTAATTCTTCAACGTGCCATCCCGCCGGTAAGGGTTGAGGTAATTGTCTGGCAGATATATTAAAACTGAATCCTTCTTCGCCTGAAACCATATTCATTTTTGCATGGCTGGCGATAGCATCGACATCAAAATAGTCGCGCGTGATTTTTCTGATAAGGGTCCCCTCAAGCGCCTCGTCTTTTATCCTCTCGGCAGCCTGAGCAGGTGTAAATCTTTTACCGGAATTGTCGCAATACCCGCCCTCATCATATTTAAGCACGCCCATCAGGATGGCTAACGATAATAACGTCTCCTGCCTTTCCTCTTCCGATAATGACTCAATAATCATTCGACGAAATGCATGATGTGAAGAACTACGACCAGCTGGACCATAGCCGCCAAAAGCCGTTATTACGGGTAATTTCACCATAATTCATCCTGTAGTGGTCGTGGATTTATTTTGTTAAGTAAGTGCGATAATTTCAGATATTAGTTTACAAATTACCAACAAAAGCTAATATGAAAATCCAGCCAAAATGCTGACTTTTTTGGCCAGGACAACGATGAGCTACCAAAAATAATAGTCAAAACAGGTATTAATCAAAAATGACAAATACACAAATAGGATTTGTGTTATGCGAACGCATGCTAAGTTCCGGTCTCAGTCTTCCGATTGAAATGTGGAAAGCCGCAGCCAGTAGCTATTTAGCAGAGCAAAAAACAACATCCCACGCAGACACGCACAAACCGGAGAAGTCATCCTTCAGGCTCTGTCGCCCGGAGAATATTCTGAAAGTGAATACCATTGGCATAAACAGTGAGCCCATCCTGACGCACAGTGGCTTTAGCATTACCGCCGATACCACCCTTGCCGCAGACAGACACTATGACGTTATCTATCTTCCTGCCCTGTGGCGCAATCCTCGCGGAGTGGTCAGACAACAGCCTGAACTCCTGGAATGGCTGACCGAGCAGGCCGCGCGAGGAACCCGCATCGCCGCCGTCGGAACGGGCTGCTGTTTTCTGGCGGAGTCGGGACTGCTCGACGGGAAGCCCGCCACCACCCACTGGCACTACTTCAAACAATTCTCGCGCGACTACCCCACCGTAAAATTACAAACAAAACATTTCCTCACTCAGGCCGATAATATTTTCTGCGCCGCAAGCGTTAAGGCCCTATCAGACCTGACGATCCATTTTATAGAAACGATATACGGGAAACGGGTAGCCACACATACCCAACGGACATTTTTCCATGAGATTCGTAGCCAGTTTGAGCGTCAATGCTACAGTGAAGAAAACAAACCCCATCCGGATGAAGACATTGTTCAAATTCAAATCTGGATAAAAGCCAACTGCGCTTCGGATATATCCATGCAAAATCTTGCAGATATGGCTGGCATGAGTTTGCGCAACTTTAATCGCCGCTTTAAAAATGCCACCGACATGTCTCCGCTGCAGTATTTATTAACCGCCAGAATTGAATCCGCCATGACAATGCTGCAATCCACCAATCTGTGCATTCAGGAGATCGCGAATGCGGTTGGATATCAGGATATTGCGCACTTTAATCGCCAGTTTAAGCATAAAACAACGGTTTCACCGGGGGATTACCGTAAGACCGTCCGGGCAAAGATGTTTAGTGCATAAACGCCGGTCATCTCTGATAATGAAAAGATGACCACGAGGAGGCTTACCGTGCAAGGCGTACCGGAACAGTTTACTGATGAAAGAGACAGCGCGCGCTTTCGCCATCTGGCGCAGCTGCCGGGCCTGGAGCTTTATCACGCGCATATTTCTGACTACGCCTTTGAGCCTCACACCCATGAAGCCTTCGGGATCGGCACGATTGAAACCGGTGCCGAACGCTTTCGCTATCGCGGTACCCAGCATCTTGCGGCGGAAAAATCCGTTGTCACCATGAACCCGGACGAGATCCATACCGGTGAATCCGCCACCGAAGGCGGCTGGCGCTACCGGATGGTCTATATCGAACCCGACCTGCTGGAAGAGGTGACCGGCCTCCGGCACTGGTGGTTTAGCGATGTCACGCGTCATGACCCGCTGCGCTCGCAGCAAATCGGCAGGCTCATTTACGGCCTGTGGCACACGGACGATCCGCTTGCGCAAAAAGGATTGCTGCTGGATTTGATTGAGACCTTCCGGCCGTTTGCCCATCACGCGCCGGTGGTTCTGGAAGGCGCGCACCGCTTCGAACGCGTGCGCGAGTATCTGCACGACAACTATATGCGCGCCCTGACGCTGGACGAGCTGGCCAGCGTCGTTTCGCTCAGCCCTTACCATTTCCAGCGCCAGTTCAAAGCCCATTTTCACGTTACGCCGCACCAGATGCTGATGGCCATTCGCCTCTGGCGCGCTAAAGCGTTCCTCACCCGCGGCATGCCCGCGGCAGAGGTCGCCGCCGCAACCGGACTGACCGACCAGTCGCATTTAACCCGCGCGTTTACCCACCGCTACGGCATTACCCCCGTGCGCTACCAGAAGCAGGTCACCCGGCGCTAATGCGCAATCTCATACAATACGCGCGCATTTTCCCCTCCTACACTGCATACAGCGTAAATACCTGTGGATGGAAAAATGATTAGTGGTGTGTTGTATGCCCTGCTGGCCGGGATGATGTGGGGGCTGATTTTTGTCGGCCCATTAATCGTGCCCGAGTATCCGGCAATACTGCAGTCGACCGGACGTTATCTGGCGCTGGGGCTGATTGCCCTGCCTCTGGCGTGGCTGGGACGCGCGCGCCTGCGTCAGCTCAGCCGTCAGGACTGGGGTACCGCGCTGGCGCTAACGATGATGGGCAATCTTATCTACTACGTTTGCCTCGCGAGTGCCATTCAGCGTACCGGTGCGCCGGTATCTACCATGATTATCGGCACGCTGCCGGTCGTTATCCCTGTCTTTGCTAACCTGCTCTACAGCCACCGCGATGGCAAACTGGCGTGGTCAAAAATGACCCCGGCGCTGGTATGCACCGCCGTGGGGCTGGTATGCGTTAATATTGCCGAGCTGCGTCATGGGCAGGCGGATGTTGACCTGTGGCGTTACGGCTCTGGCATTGTGCTGGCGTTCATTTCCGTGGCGTGCTGGGCATGGTATGCCCTGCGCAATGCGCGCTGGCTGCGGGAGAACCCGGACAAGCACCCGATGATGTGGGCGACGGCGCAGGCGCTGGTCACGCTGCCCGTCTCACTGGTGGGATATGCCGGCGCGTGCATCTGGTTAGGCCATCAACAGCCAGACTTCGCCCAACCCTTCGGGCCAAGACCCTGGGTGTTTATCGGCCTGATGATTGCGATTGCGGTGCTGTGCTCATGGGTGGGCGCGCTGTGCTGGAACATTGCCAGCCAGAAGTTGCCGACGGTGATTTTAGGGCCGCTGATTGTCTTCGAAACCCTGGCGGGACTGCTTTATACCTTCCTGATGCGCCAGAGCGTGCCGCCGTTATTCACGGCCTGCGGGATCGCACTGCTGGTGGTGGGAGTGGTGATGGCGGTAAGAGCGAAGCCGGAGAAACCGAGGGTCGTTCCGGCGTCGGAGGTGTGAGCATTGCCCAGCGGCGCTGCGCTTGCAGGGCCTACAAAACCGTAGGCCGGGTAAGCGCCAGTGTATGACCGGATACATAGGTGACAGATCAGACCGGGAACATAGGTAACACTTTTAGTCTATCCGGAGCACACTCTGGGTTCTTCGGTCATAGTACGCAAGCGTTATTCCGTTAAAGATGATGGCCTCAAGGCCATCATCTTGTTCTTCCAGCATGATGTACTCATCAGTCAGCGCTTCACTCAGGAACACCGTCCCCTTTTTCCCCATGTAGAGTGTCCCCCTCGATTTCACCCTGTAGACCGTACCGCCTTCCGGATAAGCATATTCAGGAACCCTGCCATCCCAGTGACGGCCTGAGGGCTTCCACACCGTTCCGGGCGTTGCACCCGCCAGGGCTTCATGCGGTCTTTCGTGGTTAAATTCTTCCCGGTAGTCACTGAACCACCGCTGTTGTTCTTCCATCGTCATGAAGGTGTTGCCCTGTTTCACTGCACTTTTCAGCGAGCGGTGCATTCGCTCATGACGGCCGTTTTCTTCCGGATGCCCCTTTCTGATACGTTCCGGTCTGATGCCCAGCTTTATCAGCCAGACTGCAAGGCGACTTAACCCGGCAATACCTGTTCCCGCGAACGGCTGACCATTATCCGTTCTCAGGACTTCCGGCAGACCGTACTCCAGGAACGCATCCGTCAGGCACTGCCTGACGAAGGGCTCGCTCTCCCGGTCCGTTCCCCGGCAGCTCAGAAGATACCGGCTGTGATTGTCGGTCAGGGTGAAGGGATGGCAGTATTCCCGGCTCAGCAGCCTGAACTTGCCTTTAAAATCAGCGCTCCAGACCTGATTGTTCTCACTGATGATGGTCAGGGGCTGGCGATTGCCCGGGGTTCTGCGTTTTCGCTTTTTATCCGGAACCAGGCCTTCACGCTTGAGGATATCGCCGATAGTGCTGGCAGCAGGGACGGTAAAATCGACGTGATGATTGAGCAGCCACATCCGCAGTTTTTTGGGACCCCAGTCAGGGTATTTTTGCCTCAGGGCCGTAAGCTGTCCGGCGATATCATCAGGAACCGTCCGGGAGTGGGAGTGTGGCGCGCGCGACCGGTCAGAGAGAGATGACAGGTCAGAGGGATCAAAACGCTGAAGCCATTTATAGCCGGTTTTACGGCTGATGCCAAAAAGACGGCAAAGAGCGGAGAAGGAGTCCGTACCTGCATGGCAGGCACGGATAAAATCAAGGCGTTGCATAGGTCGGGTCTCAGTCCAGGGCATAGCGAGTCTCCTCTTCTATGCCAGTTATAACTGTTACCCATGTATCCGGTCTAAAGTGTTACCCATGTTTCCGGTTCATACCCCAGCGCCACCCGGCATGATGTTAAAACGTTTCCCAGTTCCCTTCAGACGCCGCCGCTACGGGCTGCGCTTTTGGCACATAGGTTTTCACCGGCGCCGCTTTGACCGCCTGGTTACGGGTGATTTTGAACACCGCCACCGCTTCGTTCAGGCGTGCAGCCTGATCTTCCAGCGCCGCCGCCGCGGCCGCAGACTCCTCTACCAGCGAGGCGTTCTGCTGGGTCACGCGGTCCATCTCGGCTACCGCCTGACCCACCTGGTCGATACCGCGGCTCTGCTCGTCAGAGGCAGAGGCAATTTCGCCCATGATGTCGGTGACGCGGGTGACCGCATTGACGATCTCTGCCATCGTCTCCCCGGCTTCGTTAACCAGCTGGGAGCCCGCGTTCACGCGCTCGCCGGAATCATCGATCAGCGCTTTGATCTCTTTCGCCGCCTGGGCGCTGCGCTGGGCGAGAGTACGTACTTCCCCTGCCACCACCGCAAAACCACGGCCCTGCTCGCCCGCGCGCGCCGCTTCCACCGCCGCGTTCAACGCCAGGATGTTAGTCTGGAAGGCAATACCGTCGATCACGTTAGTAATTTGCGCGATTTTACTGGAGCTGGTGGCGATTTCGTCCATTGTTCGCACCACGCCTTCAACCACGTTCCCGCCCTTCTTCGCCGTTGATGAGGCGTCCAGCGCCAGACGGGAAGCCTGACGCGCATTATCGGCGTTCTGCTTCACGGTTGCCGTCAGCTGTTCCATGCTGGCTGCCGTTTCTTCCAGAGAAGCGGCCTGCTGCTCGGTACGGGAAGAGAGATCGTTGCTGCCCGCAGAAATTTCACCGGCACCGGTGTAGATGGTATCTGCGCCTTCACGCACCACGCCCACGGTGTTCGCCAGCGAAGTTTGCATCTCCTGAACGTTGCGCGCCAGAATAGCCATTTCGTTCTTACCTTCAGCCTGAATCGACTGGGTTAAATCCCCCGCCGCAATGGCGCGAATATGGTTAATCACCTCTTCCAGAGGCAGCAGCAGCACGCGGCGCATGGCTACCCAGCTGGAAATAATCACCACAATCACCAGCAGCATGACCGCAGACAGGATCCACAGGATGCGCTTGTAGTCGCTTTCATTGTCCTGGATGCCTTTATCAGTGAGCGCGGCCTGCGCTTCACGCCATTCACGATAAACCTTCTGCATGGCGTTTTGCTTTTGTTCTGCATTCTGCTTGAACATATCTTCCAGATTGCCCTGGCTCAGCAGAACGTTCATTTGGGTCAGCGTTGCAGAGTAAATGCGGTACTGCTCTTCGAGTTGGTTGGTCAGGTTCTCATCCAGCCCTGGCGTATTCGGCAAGGCATAGTATTTATCGTAATGGACCTGGGCATCAGTCAGCAGATTTTTCGCCGTCGTCACCAGCTCATTCAACTGACCGCCGTTAATCTGAGAGGCCATGCTGCTTTGCAGGCGCAACATCCCGCGGTTCAGGGTGACGCGTGCCTGGTTCAGACTGATCCACGCATCGGTAAACTCCGCCACGTTCTTGCTGGACAGCTGCGACACGGTGAAGTTGTCTTTATCGTTGTTCAGCGCGTTGATAAAGATACCGGCGGAAATCATTTGCATGATGCCGAGCACAAGCAGCACCGAAATCAGAAGGGTAATGACTTTTATACGTTTAAACATGCGTTGCCTTTGTTATATGCAGGTTTGTCTGACGTGGATATATCGGCAGGCGCGGCGGGTTGTTTACTGTTTCTACACCTTTAAAAAGTTTCTAAACCACTTTCTTAAGTCCATTCAGAGAGTTAAAAGGGGTGTTTTTTTTGTGATCTGCATCTCATTTTTCCCGTTCCCTCTAAAGGGTTATAGCATCGCTTTAAAGATGCATTTAATATACATCTTATATTATTGATGACGAGGTAACTGCTATGGCCTTTCGCGACCAACCCCTTGGCGAGCTGGCGCTCTCCATTCCTCGCGCTTCTGCGCTGTTCCGTAAATACGATATGGATTACTGCTGCGGCGGTAAGCAAACCCTGGCGCGAGCGGCCTCACGCAAAGAGCTGGACGTTGAGGTGATTGAAGCAGAGCTGGCGCTGCTGGCCGAACAGCCCGTCGACAAAGACTGGCGAACCGCCCCGCTCGCTGAAATCATCGACCATATCATCGTGCGATACCATGACCGTCACCGTGAACAGTTGCCGGAACTGATCCTGCAGGCGACCAAAGTCGAGCGCGTACATGCCGACAAACCTTCCGTACCGCGCGGCCTGGCGAAATACCTGACAATGCTGCACGAAGAGCTTTCCAGCCATATGATGAAAGAAGAGCAGATCCTCTTCCCGATGATCAAACAGGGAATGGGTAGCCAGGCAATGGGGCCAATCAGCGTGATGGAAAGCGAACATGATGACGCGGGTGAACTGCTGGAAGTGATCAAACACACCACCCACAACGTCACACCGCCGCCAGAAGCGTGCACAACGTGGAAAGCGATGTACAACGGCATTAACGAAACGATCGACGACCTGATGGAACACATCAGTCTTGAGAACAACGTTCTGTTCCCTCGGGCATTAGCTGGGGAATAAAAAAGCCCGGTGGCGCTAGCGCTTACCGGGCCTACAACGTCCTGGAACGTAGGCCGGGTAAACGTCAGCGCCACCCGGCAACATGCTTAACGCATGCCTGCCATACGTTTCTTACCGATAAACACCCAGCCCAGCCCCAGCGCGATAAACCACAGCGGCGTGACGATGAGTGCCTGACGGGTATCATCTTCCAGCGTCAGCAGAACCAGCACGAAGACGAAGAACGCCATGCACACCCAGCACATCAGCTTGCCCAGCGGCATCTTGTAGATCGATTTTTCATGCAGGTGCGGACGCTGCTTGCGGTACACCAGGTATGAACAGAGGATGATGGTCCAGACGAACATAAACAGGATCGCAGAGACCGTGGTAATCATGGTGAACGCGCCAATCACGCTTGGGTTCACGTACAGCATCACCACACCGCCCAGCAGGCACATGCAGGAGAAGGTCAAACCTTTCGCCGGTACCGCACGCTTAGACAGCTTCGCGAAGGCGCTCGGCGCCACGCCTTCCTGCGCCAGACCAAACAGCATACGGCTGGTTGAGAACACACCGCTGTTGGCAGATGAAGCCGCAGAGGTCAGCACCACGAAGTTAATCAGGCTCGCGGCGGCAGGCAGGCCTACCAGCACGAACAGTTCAACGAACGGGCTCTTGGTCGGCACCACGGAGCTCCACGGCGTCACGGACATAATAATGACCAGCGCGAAGACGTAGAACATGATGATACGAACCGGAATGGAGTTAATGGCGCGCGGGAGAGACTTCTCGGGATCTTTGGTCTCCGCCGCCGTGGTGCCCACCAGCTCAATCCCTACGAAAGCAAATACCGCGATCTGGAAGCCGGCAAAGAAGCCGCTGATGCCTTTCGGGAACCAGCCGCCGTCATTCCACAGATGCGTAAACGACGCCTGAACGCCCGTTGGCGACTGGAAGTGGGTGAGAACCATCACCAGACCCACAACGATGAGCCCGACAATCGCCACGATCTTGATCATCGCGAACCAGAACTCCATCTCACCGAACATTTTAACGGTGGCGAGGTTAAGGCTCAGCAGCAGGACAATGACCGCCAGCGAGGCAACCCAGTCCGACAGCCCCGGGAACCAGAACTGCGCGTAGGCGGTAATCGCCACGACGTCCGCCATACCGGTGACGACCCAGCAGAACCAGTAGGTCCAGCCGGTGAAATAGCCCGCCCATGGCCCGAGCAGGTCAGAAGCGAAGTCGCTAAAGGATTTGTATTCGAGGTTCGAGAGCAGCAATTCACCCATTGCACGCATCACGAAGAACAGCATAAAACCGATAATCATATAGACAAATATGATTGACGGTCCGGCGAGACTGATGGTTTTGCCTGACCCCATAAACAGCCCGGTACCGATGGCACCACCAATCGCAATGAGCTGAATATGACGGTTTGTGAGATTGCGCCGTAGCGACTGTTCAGACGACGCCTCTTCGTCGGCGACGACTTTGACCTGATCTACCATGTGATATTTTCCTGTTTATGCCTGTCTGTGTTGTTAAGGCTCTTCTGGCCTTTAAATACGTCAAAAGATGACGTTCCCTTGTAAGGGCTAATCGATATTAGGTAAGAATCGGCGGGATGAATACTATGATTTAGATATTATGTTAATAATATGTTGAAAGTGAGTGTCATATCACTCATACAGCGCGAAACAGCTCACAAAAATACACGCAACAGTTTCGTTTGCAAGATAAAATGTTGATAGCACCGTAACTATAGGTTTTTACACTATTTTCCTCTCCCCAACCGGGGAGAGGAAATAAGAAAATTCGATTACAGAATTTCCAGCAGCTCGACTTCAAAGACCAGGGTGCTGAATGGCGGGATGGACGCGCCAGCGCCGCGCTCGCCGTAGGCCAGGTTATGCGGGATAGTCAGTTCCCATTTGGAACCGACCGGCATCAGGGTCAGGGCTTCGATCCAGCCTGCGATGACGCCATTCACCGGGAATTCAGCCGGTTCGCCGCGCGCCACGGAGCTGTCGAAGACGGTACCGTCAATCAGCTTACCGGTGTAATGTACGCGAACGTGGTCGGTACGTGCCGGGATTGCGCCGTCGCCCTGATTGATCACGCGGAACTGCAGACCAGACTCGGTGCTGTTCACGCCTTCACGCTCGCGGTTCTCTTCCAGATATTTCACACCTTCGGCGGCCATCTCTTCAAAGCGCTCACGACGCACGGCGTCAGCACGTTCGTGGATTTCACGCAGCGCACGGTGCACAACGTCAACCGGAACGGCAGGCTGTTTACCTTCCAGCGCGTCAGCGATACCCGCCACCAGCGCTTCTGGTAACAGACCTTCCAGGCCGGATTCGCTCAGCTGCTGTCCTACCTGCAAGCCGATACCGTAACTTGCCTGCGCTTCGATAGTGTCAAAAGTCGGGGTGGTCATGGGTTTTCCTTCCATCACATTTAAAGTAGCGGGCAGCATATCAGCCATGCCCTTATGGGTAAAACTTTGTCTGAAGTTAAGGTGACAAACCGCGACGAAACAGAAACAATAGAGATAACCAGGATTAATCCCGAACTGATGTCACGGATGTCGGGTTTACTACGCCGTTCAGGCAGTTAGCAAACTATACTTCGGGACACAGGATAAAAAATACGCGGAGCAGGAGGAGTGCCATGCCCGGGCGATTTGAACTGAAACCTACCCTGGCGAAAATCTGGCAGGCGCCGGACAATTTTCGCATCATGGACCCGCTGCCTCCTCTGCATCGCAGAGGGATCATTATTGGCGCACTGATGATGATCGTGGGCTTCCTGCTTCCTTCCGGGGGCGATGATGTCGATACCACACCCGTCACCCGCAATGCCCAACTGGACATTCAGTCGCAGACGCGGCCGCAGCCTGACGCACAGCCGATGCAGACGCAGCTCGTCACCCCGTCTAACGATCCGGGTCAGGTCGCGCCGGTTGAGCCTGAGCCCATTCAGGATGAACAGCCGCAGGATCAAGCCGCCGCCCCGTCTCAGCCTCAGACGCAACAGCCCACCGGCATTGAGCAACAGTGGCGTTCCTACCGCGTAGAGCCGGGCAAAACTCTGGCGCAGCTGTTCCGGGATCACAACCTGCCGCCGACCGACGTCTATGCCATGGCGAAGGTGGAAGGTGCGGGTAAACCGCTCAGTAACCTGCAGAATGGTCAGATGGTACAGATTCGCCAGAATGCCAGCGGGGTGGTGACAGGGTTAACGATTGATACGGGAAGTGGACAACAGGTACTGTTTACCCGCCAGCCAGACGGCAGTTTTATCAGGGCGCGTTAAGGCCCGGTTCTCTAAAAAGCAAAACGCCGGCACAAGGCCGGCGTTTCAACGTGAGCAGAGTAAAAAATTACTCAGCTACAACGTTAACAACCAGTTTAGCGAACACTTCGCTGTGAACCTGGAAGTCAACTTCGTGCTCACCAGTGGTACGCAGAACGCCGTTCGGCAGACGAACTTCGCTCTTAGCCACTTTAACGCCTGCTGCAGAAACTGCATCAGCGATATCGCGGGTACCGATGGAACCGAACAGTTTACCTTCGTCGCCAGATTTAGACGCGATGGTAACGGTGCCCAGTGCGTTGATTGCTTCAGCGCGAGCGTTAGCAGCCGCCAGAACGTCAGCCAGTTTGGCTTCCAGTTCAGCGCGACGTGCTTCGAAAAACTCTACGTTTTTCTTGGTAGCCGGAACAGCTTTACCCTGTGGAACCAGGAAGTTACGTGCGTAACCCGCTTTAACGTTAACCTGATCACCCAGGCTGCCCAGGTTTGCTACTTTATCAAGCAGAATAACTTGCATTACCTTATCCTCTTAAAGTCGTATTAATGGACCGTGCCCGATTACTGATGACGATCAGTGTACGGCAGCAGGGACAGGTAGCGAGCGCGTTTGATAGCGCGAGCCAGCTGACGCTGGTATTTTGCACGAGTACCGGTGATACGGCTTGGGACAATCTTACCGCTTTCGGTGATGTAGTTTTTCAGCGTTGCGATATCTTTATAGTCGATCTCTTGAACGCCTTCCGCGGTGAAACGGCAGAACTTGCGACGACGGAAATAACGTGCCATATGGCTAGTCTCCAGAATCTATCAAATCAATCTGCTCGGCATGCAGAACCATTTTGCTCAGGCCGTTCTTTGCCTTGTGGCAAGAGATGAACCCCTGAACGATTACTGCGCTACCGACCGTTAAACTGTGAGTAATGGCCTGGTTTTCGTGTCCGCTAATAATAACGGGCATTTGGCACCACGCCTGCCGGTGAAACCCGGCTTCCTCTTGCACAGAACGATGCTCAAGCACGAACTGGCAATGCGGAATTCCTGATGGACTGACCTTTCGAAGGGGAGCCCTGCATACGATGCCGGACAACGCCAGACGGTTGGTCATCAGAAATTACTCTTCAGAATCCCCAGCATCAGAATCATCTGCGGTTTCGTTTGCGAAATCATCGCGACGCTCACGGCGCTCGTCTTTCGCTTTAACCATCGGAGATGCTTCGGTAACTGCGTTTTTGGTACGCATAACCATGCTGCGGATAACGGCATCGTTGAAGCGGAAGGTAGTTTCCAGCTCATCGATCACTTCCTGCGGCGCTTCAACGTTCATCAGAACGTAGTGTGCTTTGTGCAGTTTGTTGATCGGGTAAGCCAGCTGACGGCGGCCCCAGTCTTCCAGACGGTGGATCGTACCTTCTGCACCAGTGATGGCAGCAGTGTAACGCTCGATCATACCCGGAACCTGTTCGCTCTGGTCAGGATGGACCATAAAAACGATTTCGTAATGACGCATCGAATTGCTCCTTACGGATTATTCAGCCTCCTGTCTGGGTCAGCCGAGGCCCGGGGAGGCAAGGAACGTGTTAAAGGTCGGCTGAAAAATTGACGCGTCATAATACTTGCGCGCCCCTGGAAACTCAAGCTGATTGCACAAATAATTCGCACAAAGCGCGAAGCGGGTCTAAGTGAGTGATTTAAAATTGGTCACACCCGGAAGCGCTGTTTTTTTGAACAACTGCATCAGAAATGGTCACGCATCCCCGCCGGATGAGTGATTACACTTTAATCAGAGATCACCTGAATTAAAGAAGGAGCATCCCCCTCTCGCAGCATGTAGTCGTGGAGCGCATATCATGAAAAAAATCGCATTAGCCATAATGGCGGCGCTTTTGCTCAGTGCAAACGCGATGGCAGCCATCAAGATAGACAGCCGACAGGCCAGAAACATGGATGATGTGCAAAGCTTGGGCGTAATTTACATCAATCATAATTTCGCCACGGAAAGTGAAGCAGATCAGGCATTAAATGAAGAAACCGATGCGCAGGGCGCAACCTATTACCACGTGATGTTAACCCGTGAGCCCGGCAGCAACGGCAATATGCACGCCAGTGCAGATATTTACCGATAACGCTTTAACGCTAGCACCAGGAAAGCCAACAACGAGAACATAGCCATAGTTGACGTTGCCCCCTGCCCGGGGGCTTTTTTTGTGAATGGCTCCGGAATACCACCGGTTACAACTGTTTTTCGGTATTCCAGAGCGCTTATTCACTTCTGCCCGTAGTAGGCATTCGGGCCATGCTTGCGCATAAAATGCTTGTTCATCAGGTAGTCATCAATGCCCTGAAGCTGTGGGTTGATGCCGCGGGCAATCCACGCCATGCGCGCCACCTCCTCCATGACGACCGCATTATGAACGGCGTCGTGGGCATCTTTTCCCCAGGAGAACGGACCGTGCTGATAGACCACAATACCCGGCGTATGCAGCGGTTCGCTTTCGCCCAACGTTTCGATGATGACCTTACCGGTGTTGAGCTCGTACTCGCCTTCCACTTCAGCCTGCGTTAATGCGCGCGTGCAGGGGATGTCGCCAAAGAAGTAGTCTGCGTGGGTGGTGCCCAGCGCCGGGATGGGCAGCCCAGCCTGTGCCCAGGCCGTCGCGTGCGTGGAGTGGGTATGCACCACGCCGCCAAGGGACGGATAACGCCGGTACAGCGCCAGATGGGTTGCGGTATCTGAAGAGGGACGCCATTTTCCTTCCACGGCGTTTCCATCGAGATCCACCACCACCATATCCTCTGCTTTCATGGTGTCATACGCTACACCGCTCGGCTTAATCACGATAAGCCCCTGCTCGCGGTCGATCGCGCTCACGTTGCCCCAGGTGAACGTAACCAGACCATAGCGCGGCAGATCCATGTTGGATTCAAAGACCTGCTGTTTAAGCTTAAGCATGTTCAGCCTCCAGCAACCCTGCCCGCGCCATACGTTCGCGCACCCAGTCCCGCGCCTTCGCCACTTCTGCAGCCGGGTCGTCCGACGTCTCGCTCCACATCTCAATCAGGTAAGGCCCGCAATAGCCTGTCTGTTTGAGCGTTTCGAAGCACCGTTCGAAATCCACCACCCCGGTGCCGAACGGTACGTTTTTAAACACGCCAGGACGGGTATCTTTGACGTGCACCGCCACGATATGCCCGACGCCCGCCTGCAGTTCCATCTGTACGTCGTTATCCCATGCCGACAGGTTGCCGATATCGGGATAAAGCTGGAACCACGGGTTATTCAGATAGTGCGCGTAGCCCAGCGCCTTACTGATGGAGTTCATCAACGGGTAGTCCATGATCTCCATCGCCAGCGTGACCTGCGCGCGGCTTGCCATCTCGACGCTCTCTTTCAGGCCGTCACGGAAACGACGGCGCGTTTCATCGTTGGCTTCCTGATAGTAAACGTCATAACCCGCCAGCTGGATCACGCGGATACCGACATCCTGCGCAAAGCGAATGGCTTTACGCATGATCTCCAGCCCCTGCGCGCGTACGGCATCGTCTTCGCTGCCGAGCGGAAAACGACGGTGGGCGCTCAGGCACATGGACGGCACGCGCACGCCCGTTTCAGCAACGGCGCTCACCAGCGCCAGGCGCTGTTCGCGGCTCCAGTCGAGGCGAGAGAGACGCTCGTCCGTCTCATCCACGGACATTTCGACAAAATCGAAGCCCAGCTGTTTTGCCAGTTGCAACCGCTCCAGCCAGCACTCCCCCGCAGGGAGTGCCTTTTCATAGATGCCAAGCGGGACCTGTTTTGACAACATACCCGCTCCTTAGCCCCAAAGCTGAGCGATTGAGCGTTTGAACTGACGCGCCGCTTCCACCGGAGATGCCGCATCACGAATACTACGACCGGCAATAAAGACGTGAATTGGAATGCCCTGGAACAGCGGCAGATCTTCCAGCGCCAGACCGCCGGTGACGGTGACTTTGAAGCCCATATCCGCCAGACGTTTGATGGCGCTGATATCCGCGTCGCCCCACGCCACGCCTGCGGCCTGCGCATCGCGGCTACGGTGATACACCACCTGCTGAATGCCCGCGTCGCGCCACTCCTGGGCCTGCTCCCAGGTCCAGAAGCCGGTCAGCTCAATCTGCACGTCGCCGTTAAACTCTTTCGCTACGTCCAGCGCGCCTTTCGCGGTGTTGATATCCGCACAGCAGATCACGGTGACCCAGTCGGCGTTGGCTTCAAAGCACATGCGGGAAAGGATTTTTCCTGCATCGGCGATCTTGGCATCCGCCAGCACGATTTTATGCGGATAGAGCGCCTTCAGGTCGCGAACGGCGCGAACGCCCTCGCCCACGCACAGAATGGTGCCCACTTCGATGATGTCCACTTCTTCCGCGATCAGGCGGGTGGTTTCGTAAGCGTGGGACAGAGTTTGGTTATCCAGCGCAACCTGCAACATTGGTAATGACATGTTCAATTCCTCTTAGACTGCCGCCGCAGTGGCGTTATCAATTAAATCCAGCACTTCCTGCTCGGTACGGCAGGCGCGTAAACGGTCAAAATTGGCTTCGTCATCAAACAGATTGACGATCTGCATGATGCCCACCTCCTGGTGGGTGTTGGCATCCACGGCAGCCATGGTGATCAGGATGTCGACCGGATCGTTATCTTCGTGGTTAAACACCAGCGGTGTTTTCAGCGTCACCAGCGCGAAGCCGGTTTTCTTCACGCCCTCTTCAGGGCGCCCGTGCGGCATTGCCAGCCCTGGCGCTATCACAAAGTAAGGGCCGTGCTGCGCGACGCCATCAAGAATGGCCTGGTAGTAACGCGGCTCGACAACGTCAGCCTTAACCAGCAGATCCACGCTCAGCTTCACCGCTTCCTGCCAGGTGCTGGCCTCCGCCTGCAAAAGGATGGAGTTATTCTCTGCCAGCGAATCACGTAGTTTCATGTGGCGTCCTTACTTCACGTCTTGTGGGAAGTGCTCTTTAATCACTTCCAGCAGTTTTGGTCCGAAATCCGCAGGCGACAGCATGTTGCGCACGCCCACCACATATTTATTGCCCGACACGCTAATTTCGCCGGCGATGTGGGTAGAGGCGATGATGATATCCGCGCCGTTCAGTTCACTTTTGTATTCACCCACCGCGCAGCTGTTCACCGTGTGGTCGATGTTTGACTGGGTTAAAAACTGGTCCACTTTCATCTTCATGATCATGGAGCTGCCTTGCCCATTGCCACACACAGCCAGGATACGTACGGTCATAATCGAAACTCCTTAATGAGCAGACACTTCTGCTGTTTGTTTTTCCGCATCTTCTTCAGCTCGCAGCGAACGGCCAGCGAAGAACATATAAGCCAGAGCAATCAGGATGATGACGGCCATAAAGACCAGCCCGACGGAGGCAAAGCCCTGCATCATCGGCGGTGCCAGAATTGACCAGTCCGCCATGCCCATCCAGGCACTCATACCGGTGAGCTTAACCGCCCACACGCAACCGAAGATTTCCACCATGCCCATGACCAGGCAGATCTTGAGCGCCGCACGCCAGCCGCCGAAGTGGTTAGCGAAAACGCCGATGGTGGCGTTGGAGAAGAACATCGGGATAAAGCCAGGAATTATCAGGATTGAGGAGCCGCAGCCGACCAGGATGCCCACCGCAATCAGCTGGCCGATGGTGCCCCACATAAAGCCCCAGACCACCGCGTTTGGCGCGAAGCTGTAGATAGCGGCACAGTCAATTGCCAGCACCGCACCGGGGATCAGGCGCTGGGAGATACCGTTGAAGGCTTCCGACAGTTCAGCGACGAACATACGCACGCCCTGCGTGATGATGAAAATGGCCACCGCGAAGGAGAAGCCGGTCTGCAGGATATAGACCGTCCAGTGGGTTTTACCGGCCATCGCCTGAACAACATCAATGCCGAAGGAGAGCAGAATGGCGCCGAAGAAGATGGTCATCACAATCGCGGTGGAGACGATGTTGTCGTGGAAGATATTCAGCCAGCCCGGCAGCTTAAGATCTTCAACGCTCTCTTCTTTTTTGCCCAGGTACGGCGCAACTTTATAGGCAATCCAGGAGGCGAACTGCTGCTGGTGGCCGATGGAGAAGCCGCAGCCGTCAGTCACTTCCTGGGTTGGCTTGTACATCATGTTGGAGGTGATACCCCAGTAGAGCGAAACCAGCACCGCGGTGCAGATAATCGTGGTCCACATTGGGTAGCCGAAGATATAGAGAGAAACCGCGATCAGCCCCGCCTGCTGGAACATGATGTGCCCGGTAAGCATGATGGTGCGAATGCCGGTAATACGGCGCAGAAGAACGTAAATGATATTCAGCGCCAGGGCGAGCAGAACCGCATAACCCACCCAGCTATAGGCATCCCCCATGCGTTCGATGGTCGCCATCATCGAGGCGTATGTGTCAGAGATGGCACCGTTGATGCCATATACCTCAGACATTTTGGCGACGACCGGCTTAAAGGTGCTGGTCAGAATGCCTGACCCCGCCTGCAACAGCATGAAACCGATAATGGTTTTGATGGTGCCTTTAATAATCACACTGACGCTTTTGCGCAGCAGGATATAGCCCAGGCACGTCACGATACCCAGCAGCAGCGGGGCATTGGTCATTACCTGATTAAAGAACACGGTAAAGACGTTGTAGAGGATCTCCATAACTCTCTCCAGAAATGAGAACACGAGGGGCAATCCCTGTGTGGTTGGTGCCATCACTCTATTAATCACAAATAATCACCACAAGATTGCATTTGATTATTTGTGACGTATCACGCAAATTATTTCCATGATGTTAGTAATGATTTTCACTACCGTATGGGAAAAATGAATTAATCTTTATAATTCATACTGTTAATATTTAACACTGGATAGTCTAACAAGGAAAAAGCGCAGAATCCGTGAAGTCGAGCAGATAAAATTCCGCATTTTCACCATTGCAAAGCGCATCAAATGGTGCCAGCATTAATCACAACAAATCACCACATGATTAATTTTGATTAAACCAGGAGTCAAAACGATGAGTAAAGTGAACACCATCACCCGTGAGTCATGGATTCTGAGCACCTTCCCGGAGTGGGGCAGCTGGCTGAATGAAGAGATCGAGCAGGAACAGGTTGCTCCTGGCACGTTTGCAATGTGGTGGCTGGGCTGTACCGGTATCTGGCTGAAATCAGAGGGTGGCGCCAATATCTGCGTCGATTTCTGGTGCGGCACCGGCAAGCAGAGCCACGGCAACCCGCTGATGAAAAAAGGCCATCAGATGCAGCGCATGGCGGGCGTAGAAAAACTGCAGCCGAACCTGCGTACCACACCGTTTGTGCTTGACCCGTTTGCCATTCGCCAGATCGACGCCGTCCTTTCCACTCACGATCACAACGATCATATCGACGTGAACGTGGCGGCAGCGGTAATGCAAAACTGCGCGGACGACGTGCCGTTTATCGGGCCACAGACCTGCGTGGACCTCTGGATTGGCTGGGGCGTGCCGAAAGAGCGCTGCATCGTGATGAAGCCCGGCGACGTGGTGAAAATCAAAGATATAGAAATCCATGCGCTGGATGCCTTTGACCGTACCGCATTGATTACCCTGCCAGCCGACCAGAAAGCCGCTGGCGTGCTGCCGGACGGTATGGATGAGCGTGCGGTCAACTACCTGTTTAAAACCCCTGGAGGTTCCCTGTACCACAGCGGCGACTCTCATTACTCCAACTATTACGCGAAGCACGGTAACGAGCACCAGATTGACGTGGCGCTGGGCTCCTACGGCGAGAACCCGCGCGGCATTACCGACAAAATGACCAGCGCCGATATGCTGCGTATGGCGGAAGCGCTGAACACTAAAGTGGTTATTCCGTTCCACCACGATATCTGGTCAAACTTCCAGGCCGATCCGCAAGAAATCCGCGTGCTGTGGGAAATGAAAAAAGACCGCCTGAAGTATGGCTTCAAGCCGTTCATCTGGCAGGTCGGCGGCAAGTTCACCTGGCCACTGGACAAAGATAATCTGGAATATCACTACCCACGTGGTTTCGATGATTGCTTCACCATTGAGCCAGACCTGCCGTTCAAGTCCTTCCTCTGATAGTGCAGCCAAATCGCCAGACGTGATGTCTGGCGATGCCATATTTCTTTTAGTAATTTCACGCTATTTCAAATATCATCTTTTCAAATCAATTCTTATCGGAATAGCTCATGACGGAAGCGCAACGGCATCAAATTCTCCTGGAACTCCTGGCGCAAACAGGGTTTGTCACCGTCGAGAAAGTGATCGAACGTTTAGGGATCTCACCGGCAACGGCGCGGCGAGACATTAACAAGCTGGATGAAAGCGGCAAGCTGAAAAAGGTCCGCAACGGCGCGGAAGCCATCAGCCAGCAACGCCCACGCTGGACGCCGATGAATATTCATCAGGCGCAAAATCATGATGAAAAAGTACGGATCGCCAGAGCCGCGTCGCAGCTGGTAAATCCCGGTGAGAGCGTGGTCATCAACTGCGGCTCCACGGCGTTTCTGCTGGGTCGTGAAATGTGCGGCAAGCCGGTGCAAATCATCACCAACTACTTGCCGCTCGCCAACTATCTCATCGATCAGGAGCATGAGAGCGTGGTGATCATGGGCGGCCAGTACAACAAAAGCCAGTCCATCACCCTTAGCCCTCAGGACAGCGAGAATAGTCTCTATGCCGGGCACTGGATGTTTACCAGCGGCAAAGGCCTGACGGCGGATGGCCTGTATAAAACCGATATGCTGACCGCGATGGCGGAGCAAAACATGCTTAACGTTGTGGGCAAGCTCGTTGTACTGGTCGACAGCAGCAAAGTGGGCGAGCGCGCAGGGATGTTATTCAGCCGTGCCGAACAGATCGACATGGTGATCACCGGCAAAGGCGCCAACCCTCAGATCCTCCAGAAGCTGGAAGATCAGGGGGTGAAAGTCCTGCGCGTTTAAAGGTGCTGGCGGAAAAACGCCACCGTCGCGTCCAGCGCCGTTGGCGTGATGCGGTGGCGGACGCCAGGTTCCCACAGACAGGTCAGATTACCGTCCAGTCCTTCATTCATTAACGCCTGCTGCAGACGGAAGGTTCCCTCGGGCGGGACCACATCATCTGCGTCACCGTGCCACAGCAGCAGCGGGCGATCGGCCACGCGCGGCAATGCCCGGGTCACTTCCCACTCTGCCAGCGTCGCGATCATTCCCGTTAAATCCTGAGGGGGAAAAAGCGTCTTCGCCAGCGAAGTAAAGTAGCCCGAGCCCATCAGACAGGCGACAGACTTCACTTCAGAATGATGCGTCATAATCCCCAGCGCCGTCATACCGCCCATCGATGCCCCGGCGACAGCCAGACGATTGTCGGCCACCAGCCCCGCCTCATAAAGCGCATCGCGCAGCCCGGCAAACTCGGTCAGACTCCCGTGCAGAATCTGCCAGAACTGCCCCAGCCGCGCCTGTTCATTGCCCATAAAGCGTGCGCCGTGGTCTGGTGCATCTGGCATCACCACGCGAAAACCTGCCTGTGCCAGCGCGACCGCAAAATAGCTGTAAACCAGCTTCGATGAGGTAAACCCGTGATAAAAAACCACAACAGGCAGCGCTTTATCACGTTTACCCGCTGGCATCGCGTGTAAAATTTCATGGTCGCCGAGGTGGCGTATTTCAATTTCAATCATTGTCGACCCTGTGCGAATGTATGATTCATAATGTTGAGAACTGGGTTACGCTTTCACATCATTTTCATTCGAAATATACGTCCCAGATAACACTTCGGGAACATTCCCCCAAAACTAAATACACAGACAACTACACTATGGCTATCAGGAAACGAGATATGGTTATGCGCAGGTTTGCTGCTTTATTGCTGGTGTTTCTGCTGAGTGGCTGTAGCGCGCTGCAGGGAACGCCGCAACCCGCTCCACCGATCGCCGATCATCCACAGGAGATTCGTCGTAATCAGACGGAAGGATTACAACGAATGGGCACCATCTCCGCGCTGGTTCGCGGCTCTCCGGATGACGCAGAATCGGCAATAAAAGCACAGGCCGTCGCCGCCAAAGCAGATTATTACGTCATCATTATGATCGACGAAACCATCATAACGGGACAGTGGTATTCACAGGCCATTTTGTACCGTAAATAATGGTTTTCCTTTGAACGAGATTTACACTGCTTTGCGTCCATAGACATTTTCCTGTCCACAATAAACTCCATGCCCGCGTCAATGGAAGGGAGTTTATTTGCGAAGGATTGCCCGGCGGATACCGGATACATGTGAAATGGAGCTGACGATGAAACGAACTCTTGCTTTGACCTCACTGTTGCTCTCAGCAGGCCTGGTGAGCACCACCGCGCAGTCAGCAGAATTCGCCAGTGCTGATTGTGTGACTGGCCTAAATGAAATTGGCCAGATCTCCGTAAATAATATCTCGGGGAGCCCGCAAGACGTTGAACGTGTCGTGGCATTAAAGGCCGATGAGCAGGGTGCTTCATGGTATCGCATTATTCAGATGCAGGAAGATAACCATATCGACCACTGGCGGGTACAGGCCATTCTCTACGTGTAATCTCCCTTCTGATAAAAGCCACTTATTTTTAGTGGCTTTTCGTTTTTGCAAATTTTTTATCTTATATAAAACCAATCAAGAACAATAAAATAACATTTTGTTACATTAATTCAGTAAACGTAATCCCCGCTCTGCCGTTGAAGAACCATACCTTTTCAATGATGAGCAATTTATGATCAACGTTTTTCGCCGCGCAGGCCTGGGTGCGAAGCTGTCACTGCTTACGGGCGTCAGTGTCGCCACGCTGTTTCTGCTTTTCACTTTTCTGCTCAGCCAAAAAGCCAGCCAGCAGCTTGAAGCCCTTGCGGTAGAAGACCTGCATAATCAGTCCACCGGCATGGTCGACATGGTGCAGATGTTTAACACCAGCCTGAGTGAAGAGGTTGAGAGCTATACCCGTCTGTTCACCACCTTTTTACCGCAGCCCCTGAACATTGATACTTCCCAAACCCAGACGATCAACGGGCTCAGCGTTCCGCTTCTGAAAGGTGGAGAAACCGGGCTGCATGAAAACAACACGCTTTCGGACGAGTTCCTGAACCGTACGGGAGCCATTTCGACGCTGTTTGTACGCAACGGTAATGACTTTGTTCGCGTAGCCACTTCCCTGCGCAAAGAGAACGGCGAGCGCGCAATGGGTACCGTTCTGGATAGCGCCAGCCCGGCCTTTGTCGCCGTCAACAAAGGTGAAGTCTACCGCGGCCTGGCGCTGCTGTTTGGCAAACGCTACATAACCCAGTACCAGCCCGTTAAAAACGACGAAGGACAGGTCATTGCGATCGTCTTTGTCGGGGTGGACATCACCCACTCCTGGAACGTGATGCGTGAGAAAATCCTCAACCGCAGGCTGGGCGAGAGCGGTCACTTCTTTGTGCTGGATCGCAGCAACGGAAAAACGCGCGGGCAATACCTGTTCCACGCCAGCGAAGAGGGAAAACTGCCGAAGTGGGACGGCGCGACGCAGCAACAGCTTCTGAGTGACAAGCCCGGCACGCTGGAGCGCGTAAGCGACGACGGTCGCACGCTGAAAATGGCCTATACCCCACTGCCGGGCTGGAACTGGACTATCGTGGGCGAAGTGGATAAATCGGTGCTGCTCTCAAGCGTCACCGCCATGCGCGATCGTTTCCTGCTGGCCGGCGTGGTCTTATCCATCCTTTTCGCTGGCCTGTTCGTGGTCCTGATTCGCCGCGTGCTGACCCGGCCGCTGCGCAATGTGATCCACCTTGCCCGGCAATATGCCGCAGGGGATCTCCGTTCCAGCCTGCCCGTAACGCGCCAGGACGAAGTCGGCCAGCTGATCGATGCTATCAACGGCATCGGCGGCGGCCTGCAAGAAATTGTGCTGCAGGTCCGTGAGGCCGCAGGCGAGATCCATTCAGGCACCAACGCGCTGGCCGCCGACACTGGCGAGATTTCAGAGCAGATCAACAAGCAGGCCAGCAGCGTGGAAGAGACGTCCGCCAGCATGGAGCAGCTGGCCGCCACCGTGCAGCAAAATGCCGCCAATATGGAGCAAACGCAGCAGCTGGTGGGTGAAACCTCGCTCGCGGTTCATCAGGGCGGTGAGACGGTCACCCACGCGGTGTCGACCATGGACGACATTCGCGAAGCGTCAAAACGTATCGAAGACATCACGCGCGTGATCGAGTCCATTGCTTTCCAGACCAATATTCTGGCGCTGAATGCGGCCGTGGAAGCGGCCCGCGCGGGCGAGCACGGAAAAGGATTTGCGGTAGTCGCCCAGGAAGTTCGCGCGCTGGCGGGACGCAGCGCTAACGCGGTGAAGGAGATTGAACAGCTGATTGGCGATACGCTCAGAAAAGTGAGTGAGGGTCATGCGCTGTCTGAACAGACGCGCCTGGCGATGGATGCCATCATCATTCATATCGATAACATCAGCCAGCTGGTCACCGAGATTAACCATGCCTCACGCGAGCAGTCCGCCGGGATCGGCCAGGTGAACCTCGCCATGACCCATATTGGCGAAGCGTCGCATATCAATGCCGATCGCATCTCACGCAGCGAACAAACGGCTCAAACGCTGCGCGAGAAGGGTTCACACCTGGCTCAGCTGGTGAGTCTGTTCCAGCTAAAAGGCTAGCCGACTCTGCCCGTGGCGCGCAGCAGCAGGTCACTTTGCACCTGCTCACTCATCAGCGTACCGCCACGGGTGTCCAGCATCATGCGGCACCACGCCTGCGCCACCGGGGGCGATGCGTACCGCAGCATCTGGCTCCCGGCCCCCAGCAAGAAAAGCTGCTGCGCAATCTCCCGTCCCTGCGCCTCCTGCGGTTTACGCAGTTTTTGCTGAAGCTGTCGCCAGCTGCGGTCGAAGTGTCTGTCCTGCCCTTTCACCTGCGCAAACTCGTCGGCAAGCAGATCGTGAATACCCGGCTGCTTCGCCAGCACGCGCAGCACGTCCAGGCACATGATATTTCCTGACCCTTCCCAGATACTGTTCACCGGCATCTCGCGGTACAGGCGGGGAAGTTCGCTCTCTTCGCAATATCCGATCCCGCCCAGCACCTCCATCGCCTCAGCGACAAACGGGATGCCCGCTTTGCACACGCTAAATTTCGCCGCCGGGGTAAACAGCCGCGCCCAGGCAGCTTCTTGCGGATCGGCACGCTTGTCCCACGCCCGGGCCAGTCGGAACAGCAGCGCCGTGTGCCCCTCCAGCACCAGCGCCATCCGGCTTAGCACCTCACGCATTAGCGGCTGGTCGATGAGATTTTTGCCGAAGGTTTGCCGCTGATGGGCATGGTACAGCGCCACCGAGAGCGCCCGACGCATCAGCCCGTGGCTGCCCAGCGCGCAGTCGAAACGCGTCAGCCCGCCCATTTTGAGGATCTGCCGTACCCCTTCGCCCTCTTCCCCCAGCAGCCAGCCGGAGGCATCAAGAAACTCCACCTCGCTGCTGGCGTTGGAGCGGTTTCCGAGCTTGTCCTTGAGTCGCTCCAGCCGGACGGCGTTGCGTTGTCCGTCGGGCAAAAAGCGCGGCACAAAAAAGCAGGATAGCCCGCCTTTCGCCTGGGCCAGCACCAGGTGCGCATCGCTTTGCGGGACGGAGAAAAACCATTTATGCCCCACCAGCCTGTAACTGCCGTCGCTGCATTTTTCCGCTTTGGTGGTGTTGCTGAGCACGTCTGAGCCGCCCTGCTTTTCCGTCATTCCCATGCCGATCAGCAGGCCGCGCTTTTGCGCGCCGGGGGCCAGATGCGGATCGTAGCGATCGCTGAGCAGCGGCGTCAGCCAGTCGTGAAATATTTTGGGGAGCGCCTGCTGCAGCAGCGGCGTGGCAGCGAACGTCATGGTGACCGGGCAAAGCGTGCCCGCCTCTACCTGAGCATGAAGCACAAAGCGTGCGGCCCGAGCGACAAACGACCCTTTACGCGCCTCCTCTTCCCACGCCAGGTTATGTACGCGGTTGGCACAGAGTCCCTGCATCAGCAGGTGCCATGCCGGGTGAAAGCGGACGTCATCCAGCCGCTCTCCGGTGGCGTCATAACGTAGTAACTCCGGAGGATTAACGTTTGCCAGCCTGCCCAGCTCCAGCGACTCCGCGGTGCCTAACTGCTGTCCGATGCTGGCGAGCAACTCAATATCCCACTCGGCCCCTTCACGGGCGACCGCATCGCGCAGGGCGCAGTCCGAGAGGAAAAGGTTGCTGTTGGAAAGCGGTGCAGGTTGATTGAAAACGGTATGGGTCTGCCAGTGCATGCTGTCTCCCTCCTTCAGTGGCAATGACGATAAGTATGGACAGACCGCGCGCGCGCTGCATGGGAGGGGAGTCACACGTTCACGATCCCGCTGATATCATTCGTGAAATAGCTCACAGAACATAAGAATAAACTATTTCATCACTTCGCTTTTGTTGAATAATTTATTCTTACCCTTTTCAGTGAGGATCGTTATGCAACCGGATGCGCACAAGCGAGCATTAATTGCAGGCTCCATTGGTAACTTTATCGAGTGGTATGAGTTTGCGGTCTACGGTTTTCTGGCGACCGTGATTGCGAAAAACTTCTTCCAGCTTGAAGGAGAAGCGGGGCTTACCAGCCTGATCCTCACCTATGCCTCGTTTGCCATCGCCTTCTTCTTCCGCCCGCTGGGTGCGGTAGTGTTTGGCCGCATCGGCGACCGGATTGGCCGTAAACCGACGCTAATCATTGTGCTGGTATTGATGACGCTCGCTACCGCCGCCATCGGCGTTGTGCCGGTCTATGCCAGCATCGGGATTGCCGCGCCGCTCATTATTACGCTGCTGCGCATCCTGCAGGGGCTGTTCGCGGGCGGCGAGTACGGCGGTGCGGTCTCGCTGATGACGGAGTTCGCCCCGCGCGGCAAGCGTGGGCTCTATGGCGCGTGGCAGTCCTTTACCGTGGCGCTGGGGCTGTTAGCGGGCGCAGGCATCGTGGCGCTGCTCTCCGCCCTCCTCACGCCTGAAGCCCTGCACGACTGGGGCTGGCGCATTCCTTTCTTCCTGGCGCTGCCCATGGGCGTCGTTGCGCTGTGGCTTCGCGTCAGCATGGAGGAGACGCCCAGCTTTGTGCAGCAGCAGGATAAACCGACTGTCGCTCAGGCGGATACTGCCGCCACGCTCCGGGCCATCGTGATGGGGATTGGGCGCGTCATGGTCTGGTCTGCGGCGGGGTATACCTATCTGGTGATTATGCCAACCTATCTGCAGTCGGCGCTGCACACCGGGTTTAACCAGGCGCTGCTGATAGCGGTGATTTCGAATATTGGTTTTGCACTCACCATCATTCCGTCGGGGATCCTGAGCGACCGGATCGGGCGCCGCACGGTGATGATTATCGCCACCGCGCTGCTGCTGATCCTCGCCCTGCCGCTGCTGAAAATCCTTCAGGCTGAGTCGAGTACGCTGGTGGTTAAGGCTGGTGTGGTACTGATTGCGGGCGGTCTGGTGGGCATGCTGGCGGGTCCGGGCCCGGCGATGCTATCTGAGATGTTCCCGACGCGCGTGCGCTATACGGGGCTGGGGCTGGCCTACTCTTTGTCGAACGCGATTTTCTCGGGATGTGCAGGGTTAATCATTACCGGGCTGATTAAGCAGACGGGCAACCTGGATATTCCGGCGTATTACGTGATGGCGACGGCGGTAGTGAGTATTTTCGCGCTGATGACGCTGAGGAAGGATGACCATTTGCGGTCGTTAGAGGAGTGAGTTTGTTTTGCCGGGTGGCGGCTTCGCCTTACCCGGCCTACAAAACCGTAGGCCCGGTAAGCGAAGCGCCACCGGGCGAAAATCAGCTACGCTGACGCACCGCTTCAAACAAGCAGATACCCGTCGCAACGGAAACGTTCAGGGACGACACGCTGCCCGCCATCGGGATGCTGATCAGCTCGTCGCAGTGCTCGCGGGTCAGACGACGCATGCCTTCGCCTTCCGCACCCATCACCAGCGCCAGACGGCCGGTCATTTTGCTCTGGTAAAGAGTATGGTCCGCTTCACCGGCGGTACCAACGATCCAGATGTTCTCTTCCTGCAGCAAACGCATGGTGCGCGCCAGATTGGTCACGCGGATCAGCGGAACGTTTTCCGCCGCGCCGCAGGCCACTTTCTTCGCCGTCGCGTTCAGCTGTGCGGAGCGATCTTTCGGCACGATCACCGCGTGCACGCCCGCCGCATCGGCACTGCGCAGGCACGCGCCGAGGTTATGCGGATCGGTAACGCCATCGAGGATCAGGAAGAACGGGTTATCCAGCTCGGCAATCAGATCCGGCAGATCGTTTTCCTGATACTGACGACCCGGCTTCACGCGGGCAATGATCCCCTGGTGAACCGCGCCTTCACTTTTCTCATCCAGGAACTGGCGATTCGCCAGCTGGATCACCACGCCCTGCGCTTCCAGCGCGTGGATCAGCGGCATCAGACGCTTATCTTCACGCCCTTTCAGAATAAACACTTCCTGAAAACGCTCCGGTGCGCGCTCGAGAAGGGCCTGCACCGCGTGGATGCCGTAAATCATTTCACTCATTGATGGTTCTCGTAATAAGTATTTCCCCTCCCCCCGCTGGGGAGAGGGTCAGGGTGAGGGGAGAATTTACTCCGCCTGCTTTTTCTTGGCCGCGCGCTTCGCTTTTGTGGCGGCAGCTATTTTCTGCGTTTTCGCGGACGGTTTTTTCGCTGAACGGGCTTCTTTCTTCGCCGCCTTCGGCTTCTGTTTCTTCTCGCCGCGGAACGCGCTGTCCGGCTCGAAGTTTACCTTCTTGCCCGCCTGACGACGTTTACCGCCGCCCGGTTTACCGTTACCGGTTTTTTTCGCCCTTTCACGCTCGGTTTTGCCTACGTTACGCGGCGCGCGCTCGCTGGAGATCAGGCTGAAGTCGATTTTACGGTCATCCATATTCACGGCTTCGACCTTCACTTCGACACGGTCGCCCAGACGATAGGTCTGGCCGCCAGATTCGCCAATCAGCCGCTGACCGACCTGGTCAAAGCGGTAGTAGTCGTTATCCAGGCTGGAGACGTGCACCAGACCGTCGATGAACAGCTCGTCCAGACGAACAAAGAAACCAAAGCCGGTCACGCTGGCAATCACGCCTTTAAAGACGTTACCCACCTGATCGAGCATAAAGTCACACTTCAGCCAGTCCGCCACGTCGCGGGTTGCTTCATCGGCACGACGTTCGGCCATGGAGCAGTGCTGACCCAGCTGCAGCATCTCTTCCATCGAATAGTGGTAGCCACCGGTTTCGGTGGTGTTCCCTTTATGGCCCTGCTCCTGCGCCAGCAGATACTTGATCGCACGGTGCAGAGAGAGGTCAGGATAACGACGGATCGGCGACGTAAAGTGGGCGTATGACTGCAGCGCCAGGCCGAAGTGTCCCCGGTTTTCCGGATCGTAAATCGCCTGCTTCATAGAGCGCAGCAGCATCGTCTGCAGCATTTCTGCGTCAGGACGGTCGCCAATGGACTCCAGCAGCTCGGCGTAATCGCGCGGCTCTGGCTTGTTACCGCCAGGCAGCTCCAGACCCAGTTCAGCCAGCACGGAGCGGAACGCGGTGATGGCTTCCGTCGACGGTTTATCGTGAATACGGAACAGCGCAGGCTCTTTGGCTTTCTCGACGAATCGTGCCGCCGAGATGTTCGCCAGAATCATACACTCTTCGATCAGCTTGTGCGCATCGTTACGCTGGGTCTGCTCGATACGCTCAATGCGGCGTTCTGCGTTGAAAATGAATTTCGCTTCTTCACTCTCAAACGAGATCCCGCCGCGCTCTTCGCGCGCCTGATCCAGCGTTTTGTAGAGGTTATGCAGCTCTTCGATGTGTTTGACCAGCGGCGCGTACTGTTCGCGCAGATCCTGGTCGCCCTGCAGCATATGCCAGACCTTGGTATAGGTCAGACGCGCGTGCGAGCTCATCACCGCTTCGTAGAACTTGTAGCCGGTTAAGCGCCCTTTGGTGGAGATGGTCATCTCGCAAACCATACAGAGGCGGTCAACCTGCGGGTTCAGGGAGCACAGGCCGTTAGACAGCACTTCCGGCAGCATCGGCACGACCTGCGACGGGAAATAGACCGAGGTACCGCGGCTGCGCGCTTCGTTATCCAGCGGGGTGTGCGGACGAACATAGTAGCTTACGTCTGCAATAGCGACCCACAGACGCCAGCCGCCACCGCGTTTTTTCTCGCAGTAGACGGCGTCATCGAAGTCGCGGGCATCTTCACCGTCGATAGTGACCAGCGGCAGGGAGCGCAGATCCACGCGGCCCACCTTGGACTCTTCCGGCACTTCTTCGCGCAGGCTTTCGATCTGCTCTTCAACCGCTTTCGGCCAGATGTACGGAATTTCATGGGTACGCAGCGCCATATCAACGGCCATGGTAGTGCCCATGTTGTCGCCCAGCACTTCGACGATTTTACCTACCGCTTTGGTGCGACGGGTTGGGCGCTGGGTGAGTTCCACCACCACCACAAAGCCCATGCGGGCGCCCATCACCTCTTCAGGTGGGATGAGGATGTCGAAGCTCAGACGGCTGTCGTCCGGCACCACGAAGCCCACGCCCGCGTCGGTAAAGTAGCGGCCGACGATCTGGCTGGTTTTTGGCACCAGAACGCGTACCACGCGCGCTTCGCGGCGACCTTTACGGTCCGCGCCCAGCGGCTGCGCCAGGATCTGGTCGCCGTGGATGCACATTTTCATCTGTTCAGATGAGAGGTACAGATCGTCTTTACGGCCTTCCACGCGCAGGAAGCCGAAGCCATCGCGGTGACCAATGACGGTCCCTTTCAGCAGATCGAGGCGTTCTGGCAGCGCGTAGCACTGGCGGCGGGTAAAGACCAACTGCCCGTCACGCTCCATCGCGCGCAGGCGGCGGCGAAGGGCTTCAATTTGCTCTTCACCTTCAATGTTTAATTCAACGGCAAGTTCTTCACGATTGGCGGGTTTTTCGCGTTTTGTTAAGTGTTCAATGATGAACTCGCGGCTGGGAATAGGATTCGCGTATTTTTCAGCTTCGCGTTCCTGGAAAGGATCATGTGACATGTCGGTTCCTCCGTTGTCAGCTCCGGTGGAAATTTTCTTCATTCCACCAGCAATAATTTATAAAGCGGTTGATTCTCTTCAACCAAATCGGCCAGCGTGTAGTTATCCAGTTCCATGAGAAAACTTTGCACGGCCTTTGAAAGCGCCTTTTTCAGGCGGCAAGCGGGCGTGATGTGGCAGAACTCGCTGCTGCAGTTCACCAGAGACAGCGGCTCCAGTTCACGTACCACATCACCCACACGAATACTCTGTGCCGGTTTACCGAGACGGATCCCACCATTCTTCCCGCGGACGGCAGCAACGTATCCGGCACGACTAAGTTGATTGATTATTTTGACCATATGATTACGGGATACGCCGTAGACCTCTGTGACTTCAGAGATACTGGTCATCTTCCCCTCGGGTAACGACGCCATGTAAATCAGCGCACGTAAGCCGTAATCGGTGAAACTTGTTAACTGCACATCAACCTCAGGAAAAAAGGGAAAACGCGGTTAAACCGCAGAGATATTCATTAATGATGATAAACCAGCCAGATAGTTAGCGGCTAATTTATTTGACAGACGGGGCGAAAAAGCGGAGATCCAGGAGCGTTCGCCGGATGGCGCTACGCTTATCCGGCCTACGGGTCACCCCGCAGGCCAGCATTCACGAAGATTATGCGTCGAACGGGTCGCGCAGGATCATCGTTTCAGTACGATCCGGGCCGGTAGAAATAATATCGATCGGCACTTCGGTCAGTTCTTCAATACGCTTGATGTAATCCAGCGCCGCCTGCGGCAGGCCGCTACGCTCTTTCACACCGAAAGTGGTCTCAGACCAGCCCGGCATGGTTTCGTAGATTGGCTCAATGCCTTCCCAGTCGTCAGCAGCCAGCGGAGTGGTGGTCACTTCGCGGCCATCTGGCATACGGTAGCCTACGCAGATTTTCACTTCTTTCAGGCCGTCCAGTACGTCCAGCTTGGTCAGGCAGAAGCCAGACAGGGAGTTGATCTGCACTGCACGACGCACTGCAACCGCATCCAGCCAGCCGGTACGACGACGACGACCGGTAGTCGCGCCAAACTCGTTACCCTGCTTGCACAGGAACTCGCCGGTTTCATCAAACAGCTCGGTCGGGAATGGACCTGCACCCACGCGAGTGGAGTATGCTTTGATGATGCCCAGAACGTAATCCACATAACGTGGACCCAGGCCAGAGCCGGTCGCCACGCCACCAGCAGTGGTGTTAGAGGAGGTAACGTACGGATAGGTACCGTGGTCGATGTCCAGCAGCGTACCCTGCGCACCTTCGAACATGACGAAATCGCCACGCTTGCGCGCCTGGTCCAGCAGATCGGACACATCAACAACCATACCGGTCAGAATGTCTGCGATCGCCATGACGTCATCCAGCACTTTCTGGTAGTCAACAGCGTCAGCTTTGTAGAAGTTCACCAGCTGGAAGTTGTGATATTCCATCACTTCTTTCAGTTTTTCAGCGAAGGTTGCTTTGTCGAAGAGGTCGCCCACGCGCAGACCGCGACGCGCAACTTTATCTTCGTAAGCCGGGCCGATACCACGACCGGTGGTACCGATCGCTTTCGCACCGCGCGCTTTTTCACGCGCAACGTCCAGCGCCACGTGATAATCCAGGATCAGCGGGCAGGCTTCGGAGAGCAGCAGACGCTCACGAACAGGGATACCACGGTCTTCCAGACCTTTCATCTCTTTCATCAGCGCAGCAGGAGACAGCACAACGCCGTTACCGATGATGCTGGTGACGTTATCACGAAGAATGCCTGATGGAATAAGATGGAGGACGGTTTTTTCACCGTTGATTACGAGAGTATGGCCTGCGTTGTGACCGCCCTGGTAGCGTACAACATATTTAGCCCGTTCAGTCAGAAGATCAACAATCTTCCCTTTACCTTCGTCACCCCATTGGGTGCCCAGTACGACGACGTTGTTACCCATTTTTTTCAAAATCACCGTTTGCTTAAAAATGGATTCTACCATCGCTTTTTCAGATATACAGCACTTTTTGACCTCAAAGCACGCCAAATCAGACCACTTTTTGATCAGCCAATCGTTTTCCTCAACATGTAGTAGATCACAATGCCAGCAACCACAAGACCTCCGCCAAAACGACGCAAAATATTATCCGGCAGTTGGCTCATCGTGGCGATCATTCGACGCCAGGCGCGCGGATAAAGCATCGGTCCAAGACCTTCCAGCACCAGGACCAGGGCCAGTGCGAGCCAGATCGTTGAATTCATTTTTATTCCTTATAAAAGAAAACCACCGCTCCGTTGGGAGCGGTGGTTTGAATACTCAAACGAGCCTGAGTTTATCGCGTTGCGTTAGTCGGCGTCTTCATATAACGGAAGAAATCGCTGTCCGGGCTGAGCACCATCACATCCTGGTTGCTCTGGAAGCTATTCTCGTAAGCACGCAGGCTACGGATAAAGGCGTAGAAGTCAGGATCCTGGCTGAAGGCATCCGCGAACAGCTTCGCCGCTTCGGCATCGCCTTCACCGCGCAGGATACGGCCCTGGCGCTCAGATTCCGCCAGCGTCTTGGTGACTTCATAGTCCGCTGCTGCACGCAGCTTCTCAGCCTCTTCCTGGCCCTGTGAACGGTGACGACGGGCTACCGCTTCACGCTCGGCGCGCATACGGTTGTAAATCGCCTCGGACACTTCGACTGGCAGGTTGATCTGCTTGATACGCACGTCAACCACTTCGATACCCAGCGCAGCCATACTGTTCGGGTTGATCACCGGCACTTTGCCATTGGTCTCCGCCTGAACGCGTTCAGCCGCTTTGGCAATCGCATCATCTGCTGCCGGCGTTGAAACTTCATCTTCCGTGCCCGCGGTACCGGAGTTCAGCGCATCGCGAACTTCCAGGGTCAGACGACCGCGGGAGTCGGTCACGATGTCTTTCACATCCAGACGACCAATCTCGGAACGCAGACGGTCAGAGAACTTACGTTTCAGCAGTACTTCTGCCTGAGAAACGTCACCACCGCCCGTTGCCAGGAAGTAACGGCTGAAATCGCTGATGCGCCATTTGATATAGGAATCAACGATCAGGTCTTTCTTCTCTTTGGTCACGAAGCGGTCGGCCTGGTTATCCATGGTCTGGATACGCGCATCAAGCGTTTTCACTGACTGAATAAACGGCACCTTGAAGTGCAGGCCCGGCTCATAAATCACCGGACGTTTGTCGCCATCACGCACGACGCTGCTGAACTGGAACTTAATCCCACGCTCGCCTTCTTTCACCACAAAGATCGAGGTATAAAGCGCGACCAGTACGATGACGATGATCGCAATAACTGACTTACGCATCCTTATTCCCCCTGACGCTGGTAGTCGTTACGCTGCGCGTTAGCACGGCGTTGGTCCATAATGTCACCATCGTTCGAAGAAGGCGTTGTGTTCGTGCTGGCGCTGCCTGATGAGGCTGGCGGCAGACGCAGCAGGTTGTTCGCGCCGCTGGTGTCGCCTTTCGCTGCTGGTGCAGAACCGCCTTTCAGC
Organism: Enterobacter sp. ECC-019; assembly: GCF_043974075.1. NCBI lineage: Bacteria > Pseudomonadati > Pseudomonadota > Gammaproteobacteria > Enterobacterales > Enterobacteriaceae > Enterobacter > Enterobacter sp. ECC-019. The sequence continues at coordinate 1,064,860 of NZ_CP143759.1, read as the reverse complement.
ATCTGATCCAGCGGCAGAACCATCAGGTTTCCGCCTTTACTGTCATTAACCAACACTTTGCGGGTGTGGCTCAGCACTTTTTCCATGGTCTCGATATAGAGACGCTCACGGGTAATTTCCGGGGCCGCTTTATATTCCGGCAGGATCTTCGCAAAGCGAGCCACTTCACCCTGAGCTTCGAGGATGGTCTGCGTCTTATACGCGCGCGCTTCTTCCAGAATACGCTGCGCCTGACCGTTAGCGCGTGGCTGAACTTCGTTTGTGTACGCTTCTGCTTCACGGATGTACTGCTGTTCGTTTTCACGGGCAGCAATCGCATCGTCAAATGCGGCTTTCACCTCTTCCGGCGGACGCGCAGCCTGGAAGTTGACGTCCAGCAGGGTGATACCCATGTTGTACGGACGAATGGTCTCTTCCAGCTCGCGCTGGGTATCGCTACGAATAACGGTACGACCTTCGGTCAGGATACGGTCCATGGTGTATTTACCGATCACACCGCGCAGGGCGCTGTCAGTCGCCTGACGCAGGCTGTCATCGGCGCTGGTCACGCTAAACAGATAACGCTCAGGATCGGTCACGCGGTACTGCACGTTCATCTCAACGCGCACCACGTTTTCGTCAGAGGTCAGCATCACGCCAGAGGCGGCCAGTTCACGGACGGATTCCACGTTTACCGCGGTCACGTCGTCAATGAAGGTTGGCTTCCAGTTCAGACCCGGCTCAACCAGATGGCTGAACTTGCCGAAACGGGTGACCACGCCGCGTTCTGCTTCTTTAATGGTGTAGAACCCGCTGGCTGCCCAGATGATGACTACCGCAGCGGCCACGATGCCCACTACGCGGCCACCCATTGGTGGACGCGAACTCTGAGTGGAATTGCCACCCGAGCCAGAACCTTTTCCTCCGCCAAGGCCACCAAGCTTCTTGCTCAGTTTGCGGAAGATATCATCCAGATCCGGCGGCCCCTGCTCGCGACCACCTTTGTTGCCATTTCCCTCAGAGTTGCCGCCAGGTTTGCTGCTTCCCCACGGGTCGCGGTCTTGTCCGTTATTACCGGGCTGATTCCACGCCATGTATATGCTCCATATTTGTTATGCAAGGGCGAATTATTCAGGCATCCCCTTTCTGATCAGACGATATAGTCGACCAGCGCAGGTTCTTGTTTACAGAGGCGACGCCAGTCAACGATCGGCATACGCACCTGCATCCCCACGCTGCCGTCATCCTCCATCCACTCTTTTTCTATCGCCTGAAGCTGATAAAACCGGCTGCGCAGCCTGCCTTCCTGTGGCGGCAGTCGCAGCGTGTGCTGAGCTACCTCACCGGAAAGACGTTCTGTCAAAGCCTGGAAAAGCAGTGGCACACCAATACCGGTCTGGGCAGAAAGCCAGACCCGAATCGGTTTGTTTTCTTCATCTCTGTCGATACGCGGTTCGAAATCGTCCAGCATATCGATCTTGTTCATGACCAACAGCGTTGGGATCTCATGGGCGTCGATCTCTTCGAGCACCACGTTAACCGCGTCGATATTCTCCTGCACGCGCACGTCTGCCGCATCAATCACGTGCAGCAGCAGAGTCGCCTGTCGCGTCTCCTGCAGGGTGGCTTTAAACGCCGCCACCAGGTCATGCGGCAGGTGGCGAATAAACCCTACGGTATCCGCCAGCACCGTTTCACCGACGTCTGCTACGTCAATACGGCGCAGCGTAGGGTCCAGGGTCGCAAACAACTGGTCTGCGGCATACACCTGGGCCTCGGTTATCTGGTTAAACAGGGTGGATTTACCGGCGTTGGTATAGCCCACCAGCGACACCGTCGGGATGTCGGCTTTCGTTCGCGCCCGACGTCCCTGTTCACGCTGTTTCTCTACACGTTCCAGACGTGAGAGGATCTGGGTAATTCGGCCACGCAGCAAACGACGGTCGGTTTCGAGCTGGGTTTCACCCGGGCCGCGCAAACCAATCCCGCCTTTTTGTCTTTCAAGGTGTGTCCAGCCACGCACCAGACGCGTTGCCAGATGGCGCAGCTGCGCCAGCTCAACCTGCAGTTTCCCTTCGTGGGTACGAGCACGCTGAGCAAAAATATCTAAAATCAAACCCGTGCGATCGATAACACGGCATTCGCAAAGGGCTTCCAGGTTGCGCTCCTGGGCTGGAGACAGCGCATGATCAAACAACACGACTGACGCGCCGGTTGCTTTTACGGCATCCGCAATTTCGACTGCTTTACCTTCACCAACAAAATACTTTGGGTGCGGCGCTTTACGGCTACCGGTAATCACCTGCATTGCTTCGACACCGGCGGAAGAGACCAGAGATTCAAACTCCTGGAGGTCTTCCATATCTTTGTCTTGCGAAAAATAGATGTGTACCAGCACCGCCTGCTCACCGGCATCATAACGGTCAAACAAGCGTAAACCTCTCTAAAAAGATCAGCGGGGAACGCAGGATCCCTGGCTCCCCGTGTGGATAACAGTGCGAAACCTTATTCGGTTTCGTCGCTGTCCTGCGCCGGCGTTGAAGAACCCTGCGCGCTGCTGCCATGATGGTAGTTACTACCAGTGCCGCCGCCAGCGTTATTGCTGTGATGAGATACCGGACGGGACGGAACAACAGTAGAAATAGCGTGCTTGTAGACCATCTGACTGACCGTGTTTTTCAACAGAATCACAAACTGATCGAAAGACTCAATCTGACCTTGCAGCTTAATACCATTCACCAAATAAATAGAAACTGGAACACGTTCCCGACGCAATGCGTTCAGGAACGGATCTTGTAAAGATTGCCCCTTAGCCATTCTATCTTTTCCTTATATGCTTGTTTTGTACTTAGAACCTTGCGATTCTGAAAAATTGCGCACGATACGTCTCAATTGTACACATTCAGTGAGCGATATCACCAACAACCTCAATCACTTCGTTTAACGCTTGTTGCGGTTTTTCACTGTCTAACCAGTGAACGCCGTCCCAACCGCGCAACCAGGTGATCTGGCGCTTCGCTAACTGTCTCGTGGCGCAAACACCTCTATAAACCATTTCATCGTATGAAATCTCACCTTCAAGATACGACCACATCTGGCGGTATCCCACACAACGAATGGAAGGCATGTCCGTATGCAAATCTCCACGGGCAAATAGCGCCCGCACTTCTGCTTCAAAATCTGAAGCTAACATCTGATGAAAACGCTGCTCAATTCGCTGATGGAGCAGTTCACGGCTCGCCGGGGCGATGGCGAACTGATGCACCTGATACGGCAGAGCGTCTCCTGACGTTTGCGTCAGTTCCGTTAAAGTTTTACCCGAAATGAAAAAAACTTCCAGTGCCCGGGAAAGCCTTTGCGGATCATTTGGATGGATCCGTGCTGCAGCAACCGGGTCAATCTCCGCCAGTTGCTGATGCAGAACGTCCCAACCCTGCTCTGCCGCCTGCTGCTCAATTTTCGCTCTTATTTCCGGATCTGCAGATGGCAGAGGTGACAACCCCTCCAGCAACGCCTTGAAATAGAGCATGGTTCCGCCAACCAACAGCGGTATACGTCCCGCCGCCGTTATCTCGGCCATCTCGGCTAAGGCATCCCGGCGGAAATCCGCTGCGGAGTACGCCTGAGCCGGGTCGAGAATATCCAGCAAACGGTGCGGTGCCGCACGCAACTCTTCTGCGTCAGGCTTCGCCGTGCCGATGTCCATCCCTCGGTAGATGAGGGCGGAGTCGACGCTAATCAACTCTACAGGCAAAACTTTACGCAACTCAATGGCTAGCGCCGTTTTGCCGGAGGCCGTAGGGCCCATTAAAAAAATTGCCTTAGGCAGGCTCGCCTTACTTGCGTCAATCATGTTTCAGGGCGTTCATCGCCGTTTGTAAATCAACAGGTTGTAATAACCCACCCGGCGGCGTTTTCACCAGATGCGGACAGAGGCGTTCCACCTCCGCCAGCACGCTAATGGCCTGCGCCATACTCCACGGCGTGTGTTCGCTTGCCAGATGGCGGGCGATCCACTGCGCGGTGTTGGCGGCATCAAACGATGTTTGCTGCGCCAGGTAGCCTATCAGTTCAGGAATCAAGTTTTGTAAATTTTGTTGGCGTAAGGGTAAAGGCACTGCACGAATTGTCACATGTTGTGGTTCGAGCACAGTTTCAATGCCCATTTGCGCCAGCTGCGGCTCGGCGCGCTGCAATACCCTTGTTTCTTCAGAGGATATTTTCAGGCGAACCGGAATTAACAACGGCTGCGCGCAGGCTGCATTTTCACCTGGCGTGAGCTGCACCTGCTTGAGCCAGCGTTCGGCGACCGGCAGTGCCAGAAGCATCAATTTGCCGTCACGTTCAAGCAGTGCCATATCCGGCGCAATAATCGTCAGCACCCGGCCAAAACTCTGGCTATGGCCGTCCAGAGAAGGCTGAGCGGTCTGAATGTGCTCTTTACGCTCCACGGCTGGCGTTTCCAGCAGCTTGCGGTACAACGCTCCCTGCTGCTTCTGATAGCCGGGCTGGGCATTCGGGTAGTTCGCGCCCGTTGGACGCGGTGCGTTCCCTGCCGGGGAGAAGCGCGGGGCTTCCGGTTCACGTGCGACGGCAGGCTCCGCAAAATGGTTGCGCCCTGCCGCTACACGGTTTTCTGGCAGCGGACGCGGTGCAGGGGCGTCGTTCTCCAGCGGCAACGTTGGCTCTGCCTGCTGCTGCAACACGGCGGCCACGCCCTGATAAATGAAGTCATGAACCAGACGCGACTGGTGGAACCGCACCTCATGCTTGGCAGGATGGACGTTCACATCCACCTGATGGGGGTCGATTTCCAGATAAAGAACGAAAGCAGGCTGCTGATCGGCCCCGAGTTTGTCTTCGCAGGCCTGGCGAATTGCGTGATTGATGAGACGGTCGCGCATCATGCGGCCGTTTACGTAGCAATACTGGATTTCCGCAAACGCAGCACTGCTCGCGTTTGGATCGGCAACCCAGCCGCGTAAAGCCAGATCGCCGTGCTGCCACTCAATGGCCAGTGCCTGTTCCAGAAACGGCGTACCGCATATCGCCCCCAAACGGCGCTCTTTCTGTCCACCTTCTGCCACCGCGCGATACTGGCGCATCACCTTACCGTTGTGGCTGAGGTTGATGGTGACATCGAAGCGGGCCAGCGCGATACGGCGAATGATCTCGTCGATATGGCCGAACTCGGTCTTCTCGGTACGCATGAACTTGCGTCGGGCGGGGGTGTTGTAGAACAGATCCAGGACTTCCAGAGTCGTGCCGACAGGGTGCGCTGCGGGTTTCACCGTCACATCCATATCGCGCCCTTCGGCGTAAGCCTGCCAGGCCTCCTGCTGTTCAGCGGTACGGGAGGTCAGCGTTAAGCGCGAAACCGAGCTGATACTGGCCAGCGCTTCACCGCGAAAACCGAGGCTAATAATCGCTTCCAGGTCATCCAGAGAGGCAATTTTACTGGTGGCGTGACGGGCCAGCGCCAGCGCCAGCTCGTCTTTTTTAATGCCACAGCCGTTGTCGCGAATGCGAATAAGCTTCGCGCCACCGCGTTCGATATCGATATCAATGCGGGTTGCGCCCGCATCGAGGCTGTTTTCCACCAGTTCCTTCACCACCGACGCAGGGCGTTCCACCACCTCACCGGCGGCGATTTGGTTCGCGAGCTGCGGCGGTAGAACCTGAATCGGCATGAATTCTCCTTAGTTGGTCGCGGTCATCTCACCCGGTAGCGCTGCACTGGCCGTCTGGGCAGCGCCGCTCTGCGGCGCGGACTGCAGCGGATGGGCATCAAAATATTTACGCAGACCGTTATAAATCGCTTCGGCAATTTGCTGCTGGTAGCTGTCGCTTCCCAACAGACGCTCTTCACCGTTGTTACTGATAAAGCCCGTCTCGACGAGGATGGACGGGATATCCGGCGAGCGCAGAACGCCGAGGCTGGCATGTTCCGGACGACGTTTATGCAGCACGCCAATGCTTTGCAGCTGGTTCAATACGTTAGTGGCGACATCATACCCGACGCGCTGAGAATGACCGAACTGTAAATCCAGCACCGCCTGGCTGAGGTACGGATCGGACTGGCTGTTCGCCAGCACGTCGCCCGCGCCGCCTAACAGTTCAGACTGCTTCTCATGCTCTTCCAGCCAGTTGGCCATTTCGCTGTTGGCGCGACGGTTCGACAGCACCCAAACCGAGGCGCCGGTGGCGCTACGATTCGGTGCGGCGTCCGCATGAATGGAGACCAGGAAGTTCGCGTTTTGCTTACGCGCCACATCCGAGCGTCCCATGACGGAGATAAAGTAGTCCCCGTCGCGGGTCAACACGCCTTTAAACATAGGGTCGTCATTGAGTAGCGAACGCAGTTTCCGCGCGATAGCGATGGTCACGTTTTTTTCTCGCGTGCCGCCAGGGCCAATCGCCCCCGGATCTTCCCCGCCGTGGCCCGCATCAATGGCGATAATCACTTTGTCACCGCTGACCGTCGCGCGTCGCGCGCTGGCCGCCGGACGCGTCACCGTATTGCTGCTGGTTGCCGCAGTAATGCGGTCGTTCTGCGATTTAAACGGATTACGCGCAGGTTCAGAAGGACGCGGCGTATATACCGGTTCTTCCACGCGCTTCGCTACGACCGGCGGCGGTGGAGGCGGTGGCGGTGCGTCGGCATTAATGGTAAAGACCACCGTATAGTTCGCCCCGTTTTGCTGCTTCACCGCCTTCGTTTTGCCCTTTTCGGTCAGATCGACCACCAGGCGTAACGACTGGCTATCCTGCGGCGTTCCCGAACGGATACTTTTCACCAGGTTGTTGCCGCTAAACCGCAGCGGTAGCCCCTGGATCACGCCAGTCTGCTTGATATCCAGCGCCACGCTGTGGCTGTCTGGCTGTGAAAACGCATATTCAGGATCGCCCATAAAGCTGAACGTGATCCGGGCCTGGCTTTCGCCGTTTGATACCTGAATATCTGAGAGGTTTGCCGCCCCGGCCTGCGCGCACAGCAGCACGGTAGCAGCCAACAACCAACCTTTAACGCGATTTATCATCCCGTCATCCCTACGCTTAACCGGCCAGTCGCGCCAGTAAGGAACTGCCTGATGAGGAAACAGCACTGATGCGTGCCTCACGCCCTTGTGCCTGGTAATCTAAGTGAATTTCGACATCCGGGTCAGGCAGCACACCCGCACCTTGTTGCGGCCACTCCACCAGGCAAATGGCGTCGTTGGCAAAATAATCACGGATCCCCATAAATTCCAGCTCCTCAGGATCCGCAAGGCGGTATAAATCGAAGTGGTACACCATGAGATTTTCAAGGGTGTACGGTTCGACCAGCGTGTAGGTTGGGCTTTTTACATTCCCGTTATGCCCTAACGCCTGCAAAAAACCCCGGCTGAAGGTGGTTTTACCCGCACCTAAATCACCATACAGATAAATGACGGTTGCCCCCTGACAGGCCTGCGCCACGCGCTTGCCGAGTTCTAAAGTGGCTTGTTCATCAGGTAAAGGAATCGCTCGATTAGTCATTTTCTACGTCAATCACATCCGGGTTAACAACACGCCGCAGCGTGCAAAAAAGATCGGTGGCCAGCATACCGCGTGTGCCGTAACGCGCGGCGAGTTTATCCGCCGCGACACCGTGGGCCACGCAGCCCGCACAGGCTGCATCATAAAGGGGAAGTTTCTGTCCAAGCAATGCGCCAATGATGCCGGAAAGCACATCGCCCATGCCGCCGCTTGCCATGCCCGCATTTCCAGCATCAATAATGCCCTGCGTCTCGTCACTGGCGACAACGGTTCCTGCCCCTTTTAAAACAGCAACACCTCCGTAACGTTTTACCAGACGCTGAGCAGAAAGTAAGCGATCGCTTTCAATTTCTGCCACGCTGCAGTTAAGCAGCCGCGCGGCTTCGCCGGGGTGTGGCGTCAGAATGCGATTGTGACGCTTATCCGGGTTTATTGCCAGAAGGTTAAGCGCGTCGGCATCCCACAGCATCGGTTTACGAAAATTCTCGACCTTTTGCAGGGCCTGTTTACCCCATGCCTGCTGCCCAAGACCCGGGCCAATTACCACTACATCCGCCCATTCAAGGCACTCTTCAAGCGCCTGAGGCGTAAGCTCGTGCACCATCAGCTCCGGTCGGGCTGTAACGATCGGCGCAATATTCTCGATGCGAGTGAGTACTCGCACTAATCCGGCACCGCTGCGCAGAGCCGCTTCGCCGGTCATGCGAATCGCACCTGCCGTACCATGGTCGCCGCCAATAATCACCAGCCTGCCGTGATCGCCCTTATGGGACGTTGGCTGGCGCGGCGGAAGCCACGCAGCAAGCTGCGACGCATCAAAACGCGCGATGCGCATTTCCTGCCCGGCCAGCCAGCTCTCCAGCCCCAGCGCATTGTGGTGCAACACGCCAACGACGTCTCGCGCTTTACCGGTCAGTAACCCCGGCTTGAGGGCGATGAAGGTCACCGTATGGGCAGCCTGAATGACCACTCCCGGCGTCGCGCCGGTTTGTGCAATCAGGCCAGAGGGAATATCCAGGGCGACTACCGGCGCGGAATGTCTGTTAGCGTGTTCAATAAGCGCGGCAATGTTCTCACGAGGCGCACTGCGTAGCCCGGTACCCAGCAGGCCATCCACAATCAGAACCACCTCTTCCGGCCAGACGATATCAGGCGCATGAATCACACCGCCCGCGTTAAGCCACGCCTCCCGCGCCGCGTCGGCCTCTTCCGGTAGAGGTTTATCGCTCTCCAGGGCCAGCAACGTCACGCGGATACCTGCCGCAACCGCCAAACGTGCGACGACGTAGCCGTCGCCGCCGTTATTGCCGTAACCGCACAGAATCAGCCAATGGGCGGCCTGCGGGTACGCGCTGCGGGCAACGTTAAACGCCGCCTCACCCGCGCGCAGCATCAGTTCATAAAGGGTAATCCCTAGGCTGTCTGCGGCCTCTTTTTCGGCGCGCCGGAGGTCATCCGCATGCCAGATGGAATGTGGTATACTTGCGGGGTTTTTCTTCACCGTATGGTCCGTCATGTCACAGCCCCTCGATCTAAATGAATTAGCGCAAAAAATAAAACAGTGGGGTGCTGAGCTTGGCTTCCAGAAGGTGGGCATTACCGATACCGACCTTTCCGCCAGCGAGCCTAAACTGCAGGCCTGGCTGGACAAACAATACCACGGCGAAATGGAGTGGATGGCGCGTCATGGCATGATGCGCGCCCGTCCTCACGAGCTTTTGCCGGGCACATTACGCGTCATCAGCGTGCGCATGAACTATCTGCCCGCCAACGCGGCCTTTGCGCGCACGCTAAAAAATCCCTCTTTGGGTTACGTCAGCCGGTACGCCCTGGGACGTGATTACCATAAGCTCTTACGTAACCGTTTAAAAAAACTCGGGGAAACTATTCAGCAGCACTGTGTTTCGCTGAATTTTAGACCCTTTGTCGATTCTGCGCCTATTCTTGAGCGCCCAATCGCCGAAAAAGCTGGGCTTGGCTGGACAGGTAAGCACTCACTTATCCTCAGCCGCGACGCCGGATCGTTCTTCTTCCTCGGTGAACTGCTGATTGATTTACCGCTGCCGGTAGACGGCCCGGTAGAGGAAGGCTGTGGCCGCTGCGTGGCCTGCATGACCATCTGCCCGACGGGTGCCATCGTAGAGCCTTACACCGTTGATGCGCGCCGCTGCATCTCCTACCTCACTATCGAACTGGAAGGGGCCATTCCCGAAGAGTTTCGACCGCTTATCGGCAACCGCATCTACGGCTGCGACGACTGCCAGCTGATCTGCCCGTGGAACCGCTATTCGCAGCTCACGGACGAAGAGGATTTCAGCCCGCGTAAGGCGCTGCATGCGCCGCAGCTCATTGAGCTGTTCGCCTGGACCGAAGCATGGTTCCTGAAGGTGACGGAAGGTTCGGCCATTCGCCGTATCGGTCATCTGCGCTGGCTGCGTAATGTGGCCGTCGCGCTGGGTAATGCCCCGTGGGATGAAGCGAACGTGCGTGCGCTTGAAAGCCGTAGAGGTGAGCACCCACTTCTTGATGAACACATAGAATGGGCGATTGCGCAGCAAATTGAGAAGCGTAATGCCTGTGCGATCGAAGTGCAGCTACCGAAGAAACAGCGTCTTGTGCGGGTGATTGAAAAAGGGCTTACGCGGGATGCCTGAACTATTCACAGCCTGTGAATAAAATTACAAACTCAAGCGCCATCTGGGTTGGAGAAGAGGTCAAGTGATCTCACTAACATTTTGAAATGAAAATTTATCCATTAAATACAGAAAGTTAAATAGATACTATTCACCCTGCTAAGTTTTAACCCTGTTCCGGTTACACGCAGTTTCTGTGGATAACTCTGTTCACAAGAGTATTTCAGACGCAATAGAAAACGTCCCCAACGAATCTTTTCGCTGTGGATATTTTAGAGATGAAGAAGAATTTGGAGCGGGAAACGAGACTCGAACTCGCGACCCCGACCTTGGCAAGGTCGTGCTCTACCAACTGAGCTATTCCCGCTTAATCTGTGTCTTTCAAGCTGCCACTGCGTTGGCTGCCTTCACTCACCTTAGTCACTTACTCAAGTAAGCTCCCAAGGATTCGTTCAGTTGCCGCCTTGTTGCAACTCGAAATCCCACGATTTGGTGGTCCGTGCTTTATAAGCACTTTCAAATTTTGGAGCGGGAAACGAGACTCGAACTCGCGACCCCGACCTTGGCAAGGTCGTGCTCTACCAACTGAGCTATTCCCGCTTGGGTGTTCTGGTGCTGGGCGTATCCGGAGATACTTTCAAATTTTGGAGCGGGAAACGAGACTCGAACTCGCGACCCCGACCTTGGCAAGGTCGTGCTCTACCAACTGAGCTATTCCCGCAAATCTGCACTGCTTTTGTTGCTGTCGTAACGTGTAATTCTCTGTCGTTACGGGAGGCGCATTATACGAGAAATCCTTTTAGCTGCAACCCCCCTTAAAGCGATTTTTTCGAAATTAAGTTCAAATGCTTATTAAATCGGCAAGCTGAACAATTTAACGACAAAAACCCGGCCACGCAAGGCGCCGGATCTCAAAATCACAGCTTTATAAAGTTTTCGCGGTAGTAGGAAAGCTCCGCCACGGACTCACGGATATCGTCCATCGCCTGGTGGGTCCCCTGCTTTTTAAAGCCGTCGAGTATTTCAGGCTTCCAGCGACGCGCCAGCTCTTTCAGGGTGCTGACATCCAGATAGCGGTAGTGGAAGTAAGACTCCAGCTCCGGCATGTACTTAAACAGGAAACGGCGATCCTGGCCGATGCTATTCCCACAGATTGGCGATTTGCCTGCCGGAACCCACTGTTTCAGGAACTCAAGCGTCGCCAGCTCCGCCTCACGGTCGCCGAACGTGCTCGCCTTCACGCGCTCCACCAGGCCACTGCCGGTGTGAGTGCGCACGTTCCATTCATCCATCAAAGCCAGCTGATCGTCGGACTGATGCACCGCAATCGTTGGCCCTTCTGCCAGGATATTCAGGTTGGCGTCCGTCACCAGAGTAGCAATTTCAATGATGCGATCGCGCTCGGGATCCAGCCCGGTCATTTCGAGATCGATCCAAATCAGGTTGTTTTCATCCGCGCTCATGTTATTTTCCACCCTTCTCGCATAACCGGCAGTAGCAGGTTAACTAGTATTAATTAGAGTGTATCATAGAGGTTTTGCCCCTTACGGGCGACCAGGAGCCAGCGCGATTGAGTAAAAATAAACTCTCCAAAGGGCAGCAGCGCCGCGTAAACGCCAACCACCAGCGCCGTCTTAAAACCACTTCGGAGAAGCCGGATTATGACGACAACCTGTTTGGTGAAGCGACAGAAGGCGTAGTCATCAGCCGTTTCGGTATGCATGCCGATGTCGAATCCGCCGACGGTGATATTCACCGTTGCAATATCCGTCGCACCATCCGTTCACTGGTTACCGGCGATCGCGTGGTCTGGCGTCCGGGTAAAGAGGCCGCTGAAGGTGTCACGGTTAAGGGCATCGTTGAAGCCGTGCATGAACGCACGTCGGTGCTCACCCGCCCGGACTTCTACGATGGCGTAAAACCGATTGCCGCCAACATTAACCAGATCGTCATTGTTTCGGCGATTTTACCTGAGCTTTCGCTCAACATTATTGACCGATACCTTGTCGCCTGCGAAACGCTGCAGGTTGAACCGATCATCGTGTTGAATAAAATCGATCTGCTGGATGACGACGGCATGGCCTTCGTGAATGAGCAGATGGATATCTACCGAAAGATCGGGTATCGCGTGCTGATGGTCTCCAGCCACACCAAAGATGGCCTTAAGCCGTTAGAAGAGGCGCTGACCGACCGTATCAGCATCTTTGCGGGCCAGTCCGGCGTGGGCAAATCGAGCCTGCTGAACAACCTGCTTGGCCTCCAGCAAGAGATCCTGACTAACGATGTGTCCAACGTCTCGGGTCTGGGCCAGCACACCACCACCGCCTCGCGCCTGTATCATTTCCCGCACGGCGGCGACGTGATTGACTCCCCTGGGGTGCGTGAGTTCGGTTTGTGGCACCTTGAGCCGGAACAAATCTTTAACGGATTTGTCGAATTCCATGATTATTTAGGCGCTTGTAAATACCGCGACTGTAAACACGATAACGACCCAGGCTGCGCTATCCGTGAAGCGGTTGAGAAAGGCGAGATCGCGGAAACCCGCTTCGAGAATTACCACCGCATTCTTGAGAGCATGGAAGACGTAAAAACGCGTAAAAACTTTTCTGATTCTGATAACTGACAACTAAGCTAAGCATCGCTAAAATCGTCCCCTTTTTTCAGGTTCCGGCGGCTTAACGCCGGATCAGGAACGACAAAACAATGGCCTGGAGGCTACCTTGTTAAACGCATTTAAACTTTCGCTTCAATACATTCTGCCAAAACTGTGGCTCACTCGCCTGGCGGGCTGGGGCGCAAGCAAACGCGCGGGCTGGCTGACCAAACTGGTGATCGACCTTTTCGTAAAATATTACAAAGTCGACATGAAAGAGGCGCAGAAGCCGGACACCGCCAGCTACCGCACCTTCAACGAATTCTTCGTGCGCCCGCTGCGTGACGAAGTTCGCCCGCTGAACACCGATCCTAACGTCCTGGTGATGCCAGCAGACGGCGTGATCAGCCAGTTGGGTAACATCGAAGACGACAAAATCCTGCAGGCGAAGGGCCATAACTACAGTCTGGAAGCGCTGCTGGCAGGTAACTACCTGATGGCGGATCTGTTCCGCAACGGTACGTTTGCCACTACCTATCTGTCACCGCGCGACTATCACCGCGTGCATATGCCGTGTAACGGTATCCTGCGTGAAATGATTTACGTCCCGGGCGACCTGTTCTCCGTAAACCATCTGACCGCGCAGAACGTGCCAAACCTGTTTGCCCGTAACGAACGCGTCATCTGTCTGTTCGATACTGAATTTGGCCCTATGGCTCAGATTCTGGTGGGTGCAACCATCGTAGGCAGCATTGAAACCGTCTGGGCCGGCACCATCACCCCACCGCGCGAAGGCGTGATCAAACGCTGGACCTGGCCTGCCGGTGAAGCGGAAGGCTCGGTGGCCCTGCTCAAAGGTCAGGAGATGGGTCGCTTCAAGCTGGGCTCCACCGTGATCAACCTGTTTGCGCCGGGCAAAGTGAAGCTGGCTGAACAGCTCCAAAGCCTGTCGGTCACCAAGCTGGGCCAGCCGCTGGCGGTCTCTACCGAAACCTTCGTGACGCCAGATGCAGAACCTGCTCCGCTGCCACAGGAAGAGATCAACGCCGAGCACGACGCCAGCCCGCTGGTTGACGACAAAAAAGACGAAGGCTAACAACAGAAGGATCGCTGACGTGCGCCCGATTATCGTTCTACTGATGGCCTGGTGCCTCAGCATGGGGGCGTACGCAGCGACAGCCCCCGACGCCAAACAGATAACCCAGGAACTGGAGCAGGCAAAAGCGGCCAAACCCGCTCAGCCAGAGACCGTCGAGTCGCTCCAGGCTGCCCTGAACGCGCTTGAGGAGCGGAAAGGCTCTCTTGAGCGCGCTCAGCAGTATCAGCAGGTTATCGACAACTTCCCCAAACTCTCACAGACGCTGCGCGCGCAGCTCAATAACCTGCGTGACGAACCGCGCGATGTTCCTGCGGACTTAACCTCCGATGCGCTAAACCAGGAGATCCTCCAGGTCAGCAGCCAGCTTCTGGAAAAGAGCCGCCTGGCGCAGCAGGAACAGGAGCGCGCGCGCGAAATCGCCGACTCGCTCAGCCAGCTTCCACAGCAGCAAACCGACGCCCGCCGCCAGCTAAACGAGGTGGAGCGCCGCGTGGGCACACAGTCTGGCAATTCAGCACAAAGCCAGGCGCAAAATCTTGGGATTCAGGCTGAATCCGCCCGACTTAAAGCGCTGGTTGATGAACTCGAGCTGGCGCAGCTTTCTGCCAACAACCGTCAGGAGCTGTCGCGCATGCGCGCCGAGCTGGCGCAAAAGCAGAGCGAGCAGCTTGATGCCTACCTTCAGGCCCTGCGTAATCAGCTGAACAGTCAGCGCCAGCGCGAAGCCGAACAGGCGCTGGAAAGTACAGAACTGCTCGCTGAAAACAGCGAAAACCTGCCTGCCGGTATCAACGAACAATTCAGGGTCAACCGCGAGCTTTCTGCCGCGCTGAACCAGCAGGCGCAGCGCATGGATCTGGTTGCATCCCAGCAGCGTCAGGCCACCAATCAAACCCTCCAGGTTCGACAGGCGCTCAACACCCTGCGCGAACAGTCACAGTGGCTGGGATCGTCGAACCTTCTCGGCGAAGCGTTGCGCGCCCAGGTTGCCCGTCTGCCGGAGATGCCGAAGCCGCAGCAGCTTGATACCGAAATGGCCCAGCTGCGCGTTCAGCGCCTGCACTTTGAAGATCTTCTCAACAAGCAGCCGCAAATCCGCCAGATCCGTCAGGCTGACGGACAGCCCCTGACCAGCGAGCAAAACCGTATTCTGGAAGCCCAGCTGCGTACCCAGCGTGAACTGCTGAACTCTCTGCTCCAGGGCGGGGATACGTTGATTCTGGAGCTGACCAAGCTAAAAGTCTCCAACAGCCAGCTGGAAGATGCGCTGAAAGAGGTGAACGAGGCTACGCACCGTTATCTCTTCTGGACGTCCGACGTGCGTCCGATGACCTTCTCGTGGCCGATTGAGATTGTCCAGGACCTGCGCCGCCTGATTTCACTGGATACCTTCAGCCAGCTGGGACAGGCCAGCGTGATGATGTTTACCAGCAAAGAGACCATATTCCCGCTGCTGGGGGCGTTGATTCTGGTGGGCTTCAGCATTTACTCGCGCAGACATTTCACCCGTTTCCTGGAGCGTTCCAGCTCCAGGGTCGGGAAAGTCACCCAGGATCACTTCTGGCTGACGTTGCGCACCGTATTCTGGTCGATTCTTGTCGCCTCTCCGCTGCCGGTGCTGTGGATGACGCTGGGGTATGGCCTGCGGGAAGCCTGGCCCTATCCGCTCGCGGTCGCGATTGGCGATGGCGTCACCGCCACGGTGCCGCTGCTGTGGGTGGTCATGATTTGCGCCACCTTCGCACGCCCCAATGGCCTGTTCATCACCCACTTTGGCTGGCCGCGTAATCGCGTTGCGCGCGCCATGCGTTACTACCTGATGAGCATCGGGTTGATTGTGCCGCTGATTATGGCGCTGATCATGTTCGATAACCTCAACGACCGGGAATTCTCAGGCTCGCTGGGCCGCCTCTGCTTTATGCTGATATGCGGGGCGCTGGCCATCGTCACGCTCAGCCTGAAACGCGCGGGTATTCCGCTCTATCTGGATAAATCCGGTAACGGCGACAACATGTTCAACCGGCTGCTCTGGAACCTGCTGCTTAGCGCGCCGCTGTTTGCGATGCTGGCAGCCGCGGTGGGCTATCTGGCAACCGCGCAGGCGCTGCTGGCAAGGCTGGAAACCTCGGTAGCCATCTGGTTCCTGCTTCTGGTGGTGTACCACGTGATCCGCCGCTGGATGCTGATCCAGCGCCGCCGTCTGGCCTTTGACCGAGCCAAGCATCGCCGGGCGGAGATCCTCGCCCAGCGTGCGCGGGGTGAGGAAGAGCCAAACCATGTCAACAGTACGGAAGGCACAACGGATGCGGACGAGGTCGAACTGGATCTGGATGCCATCAGCACCCAGTCCCTGCGCCTGGTTCGCTCCATCCTGATGCTGATTGCCCTCTTGTCGGTGATCTTCCTGTGGTCAGAGATCCACTCTGCGTTTGGCTTCCTGGAGAACATCTCTCTCTGGGACGTGACGTCCACGGTTCAGGGTGTTGAAAGCCTGGAGCCGATTACCTTAGGGGCGGTGCTGATTGCCATTCTGGTGCTGATCATCACCACGCAGCTGGTGCGCAACTTCCCGGCGCTGCTGGAGCTGGCGCTGCTGCAGCACCTGGATTTAACCCCGGGGACGGGTTATGCGATTACGACCATTACCAAATATCTGATCATGCTGTTTGGCGGGCTGGTTGGCTTCTCAATGATCGGTATTGAGTGGTCGAAGCTGCAGTGGCTGGTGGCGGCGCTCGGTGTAGGGTTAGGTTTTGGTTTACAGGAGATCTTCGCCAACTTCATCTCCGGCCTGATCATTCTGTTCGAAAAACCGATCCGTATTGGCGATACCGTAACGATCCGCGATCTGACCGGCAGCATCACGAAGATCAACACCCGTGCGACGACGATCAGCGACTGGGATCGGAAAGAGATCATCGTGCCAAACAAGGCGTTTATCACCGAGCAGTTCATCAACTGGTCGCTGTCAGACTCCGTTACTCGTGTGGTGCTGACGGTACCGGCACCGTCGGACGCCAACAGCGAAGAGGTCACCCAGATCCTCTACACCGCCGCTGAGCGCTGCTCGCTGGTAATCGACAACCCGGCGCCGGAAGTCTTCCTTGTGGATTTACAGCAGGGGATCCAGATTTTCGAGCTGCGTATCTACGCCGCCGAAATGGGACACCGTATGCCGCTGCGCCATGAGATCCACCAGCTGATTCTGGCGGGCTTCCGCGAGCACGGTATCGATATGCCGTTCCCACCGTTCCAGATGCGACTGGAAAGCCTGGACGGGCGTAAAACGGGAAGAACGCTGACGTCAGCGGCGCGTACGCGCCCGGCGGGAAGTTTGTAATGCTGCTCCCCTCCCTTTCGGGAGGGGAATATTCCCGCTACGCCACTTCTGCGACGTACGCCATCGCGCGTCGACGGTAATTCTCATAAATCCCCATCGCCAGCAGCGAGAAGAAGATTGGGCCGCCCACCATCCACAGCGCGCTGTTCCAGTCGTTAGCCTCAATTACCGGCTGAATAATGGTAAAGATGTTGGCAAACGCCACCACCAGCACCACCACCGCGGTGGCCAGCAGCGTTGCCGCGCGGTTTTTAAAAATCATAAATGGACGTTCAAGATCCTGCTTCGCCTTAAAGAATGGGAACGCCAGGGTCAGGAACAGGTACGGCAGCGTCATCGACACGTTCGCCATCAGGGTCAGCTTGTTGTAAAACGCAGACGCCGTATCGCCGCCAAATGACACCAGCAGAATAAACACGCACACCAGCAAACACTGCATCCACATGGCGTTGGCAGGCATGCCTGCGCTATTCAGCTGGGTCATACGTGCGGGCCACAGCGCTTTTGGCGTACCCTGAATAATCGCTTTCAGCGGCGAGTAGATCAGCGTGAAGAACGCACCGGTATACGCCAGGAACATCGACAGGCCGGTAATACGCGCGAACCAGCCCCCCATTACCGATGCCGCCTCGGGACTCAGGTTCATCGCCTGTCCCAGCGTCATCCCCAGGCTTTTCATCAGCACATAGGTAATGTTGCCAAGGTTAGTGGTGTTGTTGCTCAGCACCTGCTGCCAGTTGGTGCTAACGCCCCAGAGGAAAATCGCCAGCGAATAGCCAATGGAAATGACGATGGCGGCAAAAATAATGCCTTTCGCAAAGTTCTTTTCCGGGTTCTCCGTCTTATCGACCAGGCCGCCTACGGCTTCAATACCGCCGTAAGCGAAGATGGCAAACACCACGAAGGAGAGCATGGCGAGCCCGGACTGGTAGCCCGGATTCGGCGAGGAGGCAAAGTTCACCTCCTGCGCGAAGTGACCACCGTTCAGGCACAGGATAGCGATGCTCGCCAGCAGCAGTACCAGATTCAACCCCATAACCGAGATCCCGCCCACGGCGGTAATCCGGGCAATTTTATTGATGCCTTTAGACGCCACCAGGGTGACCACCACCATCCAGCCTACCGCCAGAATCCCGACGACCTGCGTGGAGCTTAGCCCGGCTAAAGACCAGACCTGCGTTTTATCGGCACCGAAAAGAAACGTTGAGAACGGCACCCAGACTTTGGCCGCTGTACTGACCATCCAGACGACGTAGGATGAAAACCACATAAACGTGCCGATAAACGCATAGCGCGGCCCGACGCTGTTATTCATCCAAGAGTAGATCCCACCCTCTTCTTTCCGGTAAGCCGAGCCCATCTCCGCCATCATCAGCGCAAACGGGATAAAGAAGAACAGAGCAGAAACGATATAAAACGGCGTCGCGCTGTAGCCCATCAGATAGAACGCTGACGGACTGTTGGCAAAGCCAAAGACTGAGGTAAATATCATCAGGATGAGCCCGGTGAGGGTCATCTTTTTGAGTGACTGGGACATAGAACCATCCGAAGAGGAATTAAATTGCGCGGATGGTAGCAGAAGACCAGATAAATATTGTGGCTATACGGGGCAAATTAAGAAAAAGGCCCGCGTATAGAGAAAATGGCAGTTTTTAATGTGGCAGGGCCAAATGACCCGAGTAGGCCGGGTAAGCGACAGCGCCACCCGGCGATTCTTTAAGCGCGATCGACTGTAAAGGCGATCACATCGCCAAGCTGCTCTGCGCCCAGGGCCAGCATCACCAGACGGTCAACACCCAGCGCCACGCCGGAACAATCCGGCAGACCTGCTTTTAATGCTTCAAGCAGATTAATATCAATTGGCTGCTGCGGCAGACCGCGCGCGACGCGCTTGCGGTTATCCTGCTCGAAGCGCTGCTGCTGCTCGCGGGCATCAGTCAGTTCGTGGAAGCCGTTCGCCAGCTCGATGCCTTTGTAATAGACCTCAAAACGCTCTGCGACACGATGATCTTCGGTACTGATCTGCGCCAGTGAGGCCTGGCTTGCCGGGAAGTGATAGACAAACGTCGGGCGATCTTTACCAATCTGCGGTTCAACGCCAAAAGTGAACAGCAGTTGCAGCAGCGTGTCGCGATCCTCTTCGGTATCCGCCACGTTGCTGAGATCCAGTTTTGCCGCCACTTCGCGCAGCTGGGCTTTGTCCGCCGACAGCGGATCGATTTCCAGATGGCGCTGGAAAGCCTGCTGATAGGAGAGCGTTTCGGCTTCTGAGCATTCCAGGACCTGCTGCAGCAAATCGTCCACCTCATTCATCAGGCGGTACATATCATAATGCGGGCGGTACCACTCCAGCATGGTGAATTCCGGGTTATGGTGACGCCCCATCTCTTCATTACGGAAACTGCGACACAGCTGATACACCGGACCACATCCCGCCGCCAGCAGGCGTTTCATGTGGTATTCCGGGCTGGTCATCAGATACAAATTCATGCCCTGAGAGTGGCCGGGGCCAACAAAACGGGTTTCAAACGGGACCAGATGAATATCCGTTACCGTTGCCTGACTCATGCACGGCGTTTCCACCTCCAGGACTCCGCGGTCGGCAAAGAAACGGCGGATCTCCGCCATAATTGCAGCGCGTTTTAACAGATTAGGGATGGATGCGCTCGGCTGCCAGGTGGCCGTTTCGCTCATGAGTTGTTCTCCGATTTCAGACAAGGGCACGAAGTCTACTCGTTAGCAGGGACAGAGACAAATTTTGCGCAGTAAAAAAGCGCATTTCATTTAGGTGAGTAATTACGTGACGCAATTCATCAATCTCCATGATAAATCACCGTACAGAACAGCAAAAAAATCGAACACGTCAAATTTCCCTGACATCTACACGGTTATACTGTTTTACCCATAAAGGAGCAGTGGAAACGCTTTCGCAATCGTCCTTTTGGACGGGTGAACTACCTTTAGTTTGTCGCGTTGCGAAATAACAAAAATCTGGAGGAATGTCGTGCAAACTTTTCAAGCCGATCTTGCCGTAATAGGCGCTGGCGGGGCTGGATTACGTGCTGCGATTGCTGCAGCACAAGCTAATCCAAACGCTAAAATCGCATTGATTTCAAAAGTCTATCCAATGCGTAGTCACACAGTGGCAGCAGAAGGAGGGTCCGCCGCCGTTGCGCAGGATCATGACAGCTTTGAATACCATTTCCACGACACGGTTGCAGGGGGCGACTGGCTTTGCGAACAGGATGTCGTTGACTACTTTGTCCATCATTGTCCAACGGAAATGACCCAGCTTGAACAGTGGGGATGTCCGTGGAGCCGTCGTCCGGACGGTAGCGTCAACGTTCGCCGCTTTGGCGGAATGAAAATTGAACGCACCTGGTTCGCCGCCGATAAAACCGGCTTCCATATGCTGCACACCCTGTTCCAGACCTCCCTTCAGTTCCCACAAATTCAGCGCTTCGATGAACATTTCGTCCTCGACATTCTGGTTGATGACGGACAGGCGCGTGGCCTGGTGGCGATGAACATGATGGAAGGCACGCTTGTCCAGATCCGCGCCAACGCGGTAGTGATGGCGACGGGTGGTGCGGGTCGCGTTTATCGCTACAACACCAACGGCGGCATCGTGACCGGCGACGGCATGGGCATGGCGCTCAGCCACGGCGTTCCGCTGCGCGATATGGAGTTCGTGCAGTATCACCCAACCGGCCTGCCGGGCTCCGGCATTCTGATGACGGAAGGCTGCCGCGGTGAAGGCGGTATTCTGGTCAATAAAAACGGCTACCGCTATCTGCAGGATTACGGCATGGGCCCGGAAACCCCGCTCGGCGAGCCGAAGAACAAATACATGGAACTCGGCCCGCGCGACAAAGTCTCTCAGGCCTTCTGGCACGAGTGGCGCAAAGGCAACACCATTTCCACGCCGCGCGGCGATGTGGTCTATCTCGACCTGCGTCATCTGGGCGAGAAGAAACTGCTGGAACGCCTGCCGTTCATCTGCGAGCTAGCGAAAGCTTACGTCGGCGTCGACCCGGTGAAAGAGCCGATTCCGGTGCGCCCAACCGCGCACTACACCATGGGCGGGATCGAAACCGACCAGCAGTGCGAAACCCGCATTAAAGGTCTGTTCGCCGTCGGCGAGTGTTCCTCTGTGGGTCTGCACGGCGCTAACCGTCTCGGGTCTAACTCGCTGGCAGAGCTGGTCGTCTTTGGCCGCATGGCGGGCGAGCGCGCGATGGAACGGGCGGTAACCGTGGGCGAAGCTAACGGTGCCGCGCTGGATGCGCAGGTCGCAGACGTTGAAAAACGCCTGAAAGATCTGGTGAACCAGGAAGGCAATGAGAACTGGTCGAAGATCCGCGACGAGATGGGCCTGTCGATGGAAGAAGGCTGCGGTATTTACCGTACGCCAGAGCTGATGCAAAAAACCGTCGACAAGCTGGCGGAACTGCAGGAGCGCTTCAAGCGCGTGCGCATCACCGACACCTCCAGCGTATTCAACACCGACCTGCTCTACACTATTGAGTTGGGCCACGGTCTGAACGTCGCGGAATGTATGGCGCACTCTGCGCTGGCGCGTAAAGAGTCGCGTGGAGCCCACCAGCGTCTGGACGAAGGCTGTACCGAACGTGACGACGTCAATTTCCTGAAACACACTCTCGCCTGGCGCGATGCGGATGGCACCACACGTCTGGACTACAGCGACGTGAAAATCACCACGCTGCCGCCGGCTAAACGCGTGTACGGTGCAGAAGCAGAAGCCGCCGAGAAGAAGGAGAAGGCGAATGGCTGAGATGCAAAAAATGAAAGTTGAAGTGGTGCGCTACAATCCGGAAGTGGACGCCGCACCGCACAGCGCTTTTTATGAAGTCCCTTATGACGAGCAAACCTCCCTGCTGGATGCGCTCGGCTATATCAAAGACAACCTGGCGCCAGACCTGAGCTACCGCTGGTCCTGCCGCATGGCCATCTGCGGCTCCTGCGGCATGATGGTCAACAAGGTGCCGAAGCTGGCCTGTAAGACCTTCCTGCGCGAGTACACCAAAGGCATTAAGGTCGAAGCGCTGGGTAACTTCCCGATTGAACGCGATCTGGTGGTCGATATGACCCACTTTATCGAAAGCCTGGAAGCCATTAAGCCGTACATCATTGGTAATCCGCGCACGCCGGATCAGGGGCCGAATACCCAGACGCCGGCGCAGATGGCGAAATACCATCAGTTCTCCGGCTGCATCAACTGCGGTCTTTGCTACGCCGCCTGTCCACAGTTTGGCCTGAACAAGGAGTTCATCGGCCCGGCCGCCATTACCCTGGCGCACCGCTACAACGAGGACAGCCGCGACCACGGCAAAAAAGAACGTATGGCGCAGCTTAACAGCCAGAACGGCGTGTGGAGCTGTACATTTGTGGGTTATTGCTCCGAAGTTTGTCCGAAGCACGTCGACCCGGCCGCCGCAATTCAGCAGGGTAAAGTGGAAAGCTCGAAAGACTTTCTTATCGCTACCCTGAAACCACGCTAAGGAGTGCATGATGACGACTAAACGCAAAGCCTATGTGCGGCCTGTGCCGTCCACCTGGTGGAAAAACCTGCCGTTTTATCGCTTCTACATGCTGCGTGAAGGCACGGCGGTACCGGCGGTCTGGTTCAGCCTTGAGCTGATGTACGGCGTTTTTGCCCTCAAGCACGGTCCGGAAGCCTGGGCCAGCTTTGTCGGTTTCCTGCAAAACCCGATCATTGTGGTTCTGAACCTGATCGTGCTCGCAGCCGCGCTGCTTCATACCAAAACCTGGTTTGAACTGGCGCCAAAAGCGGCGAACATCATCGTAAAAGGCGAAAAAATGGGGCCAGAGCCGGTGATTAAAGGGCTCTGGGCGGTGACGATTCTGGTCACTGTGGTCATTCTGTTTGTCGCACTGTTCTGGTAAGGAGACACCTGTGATCAATCCAAATCCAAAACGTTCTGACGAGCCGGTCTTCTGGGGCCTGTTTGGCGCAGGCGGCATGTGGAGTGCCATCATCGCCCCCGTCATCATCCTGCTGGTCGGCATTATGCTGCCCCTGGGGCTGTTCCCGGGCGATGCACTGAGCTACGAGCGCGTGCTGGCGTTCGCGAGCAGCTTTATCGGCCGCGTGTTCATCTTCCTGATGATCGTCCTGCCGCTGTGGTGTGGTCTGCACCGTATTCACCATGCGATGCATGACCTGAAAATCCATGTCCCGAGCGGTAAATGGGTGTTCTACGGTCTGGCGACCATCCTGACCGTGGTGACGCTGATTGCCGTGGTCACCCTCTGACGCTTCTGGCCCGCCATCCGGCGGGCCTTTTATTTCTGCATCTTCTCCACCAGCCACTGGGCAAACTCGCGCATTGCGGGCGTTTCTGTCCGTGACTGTAGCCTTGTCAGCCAGTAGCTGCCGAGGTCAATCTGCGTTGCAAACGGCTGCACGATACGCTCGCTGCTGAGTAAATGGGTAAACATGTCGACAGGCGCAATGGCAATCCCTGTGCCTGCCTGCGCGGCTTCCAGCATGGTCACGGACGAATCAAACACCATCACCCGGTGCGTCGGCGAGGGAGGGTGCTCACCCGCTGCCTGCATCCACGCAGCCCACTCGTCGCGCCGGTAGGAGCGCAGCAGGGTAAACTTCAGGATATCTGCCGGTTTTTTTAGGCAAGAGGCAATGTCGGGTGTACAGAGCGCAGACAGCGGCGCAGGGCAAAGGAATTCAGCATCGGTTCCATGCCACGCGCCGCCACCGTAGCGAATGGTGTAATCAAGCCCTTCAGCCGCCGGGTCGACGCGATTGTTATGGGTGGAAAGGTGAAGATCAATATGCGGATAGCAGCGGCGAAAGTCCGCAAGTTCTGAGAATAAAACCCCCGTGGCAAAAGTCCCTACCACACCTATTTTGAGCTTCTCCTGAGCGCGCTGGCTGGCAAAGCGATCCAGCATTCCGGCGATACGATCGAACGAGTCATTCAGCACCGGCAGCAAATTCTCGCCTTCGGTGGTCAACATCAGCCCACGCGAAACGCGGACAAACAGCTGGCAATTAAGGTGCTGCTCCAGCGCCTTTACGTGCTGGCTAATCGCGGAATGGGTGACGTTCAGCTCGATAGCGGCATGCGTAAAACTGAGGTGCCTGGCGGCAGCTTCAAACGCCCGCAGGGAATTAAGAGGAAGATAGCTGCGCGTCATGGTCTCGTCCATTAGAAAAATTAACAGCTAATGCTAAATTTAACCGTTTGTCAGCCATAGTCAAATCCAACAGACTACAGCGGTCTGACGGGCCCGGACACTCCCTTGAACTGCTATTACGGAAGATAATGATGATGACAAAATCCCTTTGCTACGCCCTGCTGCTCAGCACCTCCTGCTCAGTATTGGCTGCCCCGATGTCAGAAAAACAGCTGGCTGAAGTGGTGGAACGGACTGTTACGCCGCTGATGAAAGCGCAGGCCATTCCGGGTATGGCGGTGGCGGTGATTTATCAGGGTCAGCCGCACTACTTTACCTTCGGTAAAGCCGATGTTGCGGCAAACAAGCCTGTCACCCCACAAACCTTGTTCGAACTGGGTTCTATAAGTAAAACCTTCACCGGTGTACTGGGTGGCGATGCGATTGCTCGCGGTGAAATATCGCTGGGCGACCCGGTGACCAAATACTGGCCTGAGCTGACAGGCAAGCAGTGGCAGGGGATCCGCATGCTGGATCTGGCAACCTATACCGCAGGGGGTCTGCCGTTACAGGTACCGGATGAGGTCGCGGATAACGCCTCTCTGCTGCGCTTTTATCAAAACTGGCAGCCGCAGTGGAAGCCGGGCACCACGCGTCTTTACGCCAATACCAGCATCGGCCTTTTTGGCGCGCTGGCGGTCAAACCTTCCGGCATGAGCTATGAGCAGGCCATAACGACGCGGGTCTTTAAGCCGCTCAGGCTGGACCATACCTGGATTAACGTTCCGAAAGCGGAAGAGGCGCATTACGCCTGGGGATACCGTGACGGTAAAGCGGTACACGTTTCGCCAGGCATGCTCGACGCGGAAGCCTATGGCGTAAAAACCAACGTGCAGGATATGGCAAGCTGGGTAATGGTCAACATGAAGCCGGACTCCCTTCATGATAATTCACTCAGGCAAGGCATTGCCCTGGCGCAGTCTCGCTACTGGCGCGTGGGTGCCATGTATCAGGGTTTAGGCTGGGAAATGCTTAACTGGCCGGTCGATGCCAGAACCGTGGTTGAAGGTAGCGACAATAAGGTGGCGCTGGCACCGCTGCCCGCGAGAGAAGTGAATCCACCAGCGCCTCCGGTAAAAGCCTCATGGGTGCACAAAACCGGCTCAACCGGCGGGTTTGGCAGCTACGTGGCCTTTATTCCTGAAAAGCAGCTCGGCATTGTGATGCTGGCGAATAAAAGCTATCCGAACCCGGCACGCGTTGAGGCGGCATACCGTATCCTCGACGCGCTGCAGTAAAACATTGCCGGGTGGCGGCTTCGCCTTACCCGGCCTTGTATTATCCTTCCGTGCAGAAAGAACCGGCCAGTTCTTTCTGCCATGCAGTCCACATGCCGTACCCGGCCTTAGGCCACGAGCCTGTGTTGTAGATCCCTGCAGTGGACTGCACCTTCTCCACAAGTGACAAACCGGACAGTATCATGGACCGGTTTTCCCGGTAATCCGCATTCACAAGGTTGGTTTCACTATGGAACAGGAACTTCACTTTATTGGTATCGATGTCTCCAAAGCTAAGCTGGATGTCGATGTGTTGCGACCTGATGGCCGTCACCGCAGCAAAAAATTTACTAACACACCTAAAGGTCACGAGGAGCTGCTCAGCTGGCTCCGCAGCCATAATGTGGCTCAGGCACATATCTGCATGGAAGCGACCAGCACCTATATGGAAGACGCAGCAGCATCCCTCAGCGATGCCGGTTTCACCGTATCCATCATCAACCCGGCTCTTGGTAAAGCCTTTGCGCAGAGTGAAGGCCTGCGCAGTAAAACCGATGCCGTTGATGCCCGTATGCTGGCAGAGTTCTGCCGGCAGAAGCGTCCGGTAGCCTGGGAGGCACCTCATCCGCTGGAGCGCGCGTTGCGGGCGCTGGTGCTGCGTCACCAGTCCCTGACAGACATGCACACGCAGGAGCTGAACCGTCGTGAGACGGCGCGGGAGGTGCAGATGCCGAGCATCGATGCGCACCTTCTGTGGCTGGAAGCGGAGCTGAAGCGGCTGGAGAAACAGATAAAGGACCTGACGGATGATGACCCGGACCTGAAGCACCGGCGAAAACTGCTGGACAGCATACCGGGTATCGGTGAAAAGACATCCGCGGTGCTGCTGGCGTATGTGGGGCTGAAGGACAGGTTCGGTCAGGCGCGGCAGTTCGCGGCTTTCGCAGGACTGACACCGCGGCAGCATGAATCAGGAAGCAGCGTACACAGGGCAAGCAGGATGAGTAAGGCTGGCCATGTCTCGCTTCGCAGGGCGCTGTATATGCCCGCGATGGTGGCGCTGTACAAAACGGAGTGGGGAAAAGCGTTCAGGACGCGTCTGGAAAAGAACGGCAAGGGAGCGAAGCTGATAATCGGAGCGATGATGCGTAAGCTGGCGCAGGTGGCGTATGGCGTCCTGAAATCAGGACGCCCGTTCGATGCCACATTGCATCAGGAAAATGCTTGCGTGGCATAACAGTATCTACAAAATCCTCGGTGTGACGCCGCACAAAAACCACATTTTCCTTGCCGTCATCTACACTTAACAAAAAAACAGTAAGGAAACTCCTATGCGCATTCTGCCTGTTATCGCCGCGGTGACAGCCGCGTTTTTAGTGGTTGCCTGCAGTTCCCCTACCCCACCACCTGGCGTTACCGTCGTCACGCCTTTTGATGCACAACGCTTCCTTGGAACATGGTATGAAATCGCGCGCCTCGACCATCGTTTTGAGCAGGGCTTAGAGAAGGTCACGGCGAATTACAGTCCGATGGACGATGGCGGTATTCAGGTGATCAACCGGGGCTATAATCCCGACCGGGAGATGTGGCAACAGTCGATTGGGAAAGCGTACTTCACGGGCGACCCGCGACGGGCCGCGCTCAAAGTCTCTTTCATTGGTCCGTTTTATGGCGGCTACAACGTGATAGCGCTCGACAGAGAGTACCGTCACGCGCTGGTCTGCGGACCGGATCGCGACTATCTGTGGATACTTTCCCGCACACCAACTATTTCGTCAGAAATGAAACAGCAGATGCTGGACGTCGCGACCCGGCAAGGGTTTGATGTGTCAAAACTCATCTGGGTAAAACAACCCCATTAATGGGTGCTGAGCTTGAGCCCAATGATACCGGCCACAATCAAGGCGAGGCTGGCGATACGCGCCAGACTCGCTGACTCTCCCAGCAGCAGAATGCCGGTGATGGCGGCCCCTACCGCGCCAATGCCCGTCCAGACGGCATAAGCCGTTCCCACAGGCAGCGAGCGCATCGCCCAGGATAACAGGACAATACTCACGATCATCGCGGTGACGGTAATGACGCTGGGCGTCAGGCGGGTAAATCCGTGGGTGTACTTGAGACCTATCGCCCATACCACTTCGAGCAGGCCAGCAATAAAAAGAATGATCCAGGACATTTCAGGCTCCATAACTTAATACAAGTTGGGGCCGTCCCCGGTGAAAGAAACGCTTACGGGTCGTCCCGTAAGGCAGAGATTACGCCCCATATTGTGGTTAGCGTGCTATTTTTTTTCAATCATTTTTTGCTGAACACGTTAAGGCAAGAAATAGCCGCAGTATGGCGCGTAGTTCCGGCATTTAGCACTCATCCGACTTCTCTATGATGATGTGCTTTCTGATGGCAGGAAGCCAAACCACTAGCCGACTGCGAATAAAATATGTTCAAAATTCTTTTGATTGACCGTTGTCACTTCACCCGCACGGGGTTTGAAGCATGGCTCAATCATTCCGGTTTGTTCCCGGGACACTACGTTGTGACCGGGCTGAATAATCTGTTCCTTGCCAGAGAGCACATTCTGCAATGGAAACCCACGCTGGTTATCGCTGACCTGTACGGCTTCAGGCAGGATATTCATCATTTCCAGCAGCTCTCGTCCTTGCTCAACGCCAGTGAACGCTTACCGTTTATCTTGCTGCAATCGGGAGAGGACAACGGCATGACAGACTGGCTCGGCCAGTTCCCGGTGTGGTCGTCGTTGTTGAAAAACGCCAGCCTCGGAGAAGTAGCAACGGTTATCAACGACGCATTAATTTCGCGCTCATGCGCTGAAAGGCCAACGGCAGCCGCCCCCTTGCTGACCCGGCAGGAAGAGAAAGTGCTGACATTGTGGATGGACGGCGCGAGCAATCAAAAAATTGCTGCTCACCTGAGTATCAACGGAAAAACGGTCTATACCTATAAACGCAATATCCGCATGAAACTGCATATGGATACGCGTTTCTCCCCGTTTTTATCCCTGCAGGAATCAGAAAGCTGACGGTACGAAACCCGCTGGTCCCGTACCGTGTGTTAATTACTGCTGAGCTTTTGATGCCGCGCCAGAGATTGCGCTACCACCTTCAGAAATATCCTGACCGACGCCACGCGTGGTATTACAGGCCGTTAACACTGAAGAAAGTACCAGGACTGAAAAGATCGCTGCAATTGTCTTCTTAACCATAATATCTTCCTTTTATAGCCAAAGTTGTTTTGTGTATAGCAACTTAAGAATAGACAAGATCCCGCCGGTTGACGGAAAAGGAAGCATTTTTAGGAAAATTAGACGAACTTAGCTGGCGGCGTGAGAAATGATATGACCGAGATCCTGGATATCTTGTCCCATTCCACGTGTGGTGTTACAGCCGGAGAGTAATGCGCTGGAAAGCGCTAACAGAAGCAGAATTTTAACGGTATGTTTCATCATCCCTGCCTGCAAAAATCAGGCGCAGCGGGCGCTGCGCCTTCAATCATGACGTAAATTACTTCACGCGGGACACGTATTCGCCGGAGCGGGTATCCACTTTGATCACTTCACCAGTCTGTACGAACAGTGGCACTTTAACCACTGCACCGGTAGACAGTTTGGCTGGTTTACCGCCGGTACCTGCGGTATCACCTTTCAGACCTGGATCGGTTTCAACGATTTCCAGCTCTACGAAGTTTGGTGGGGTCACAGCGATAGGCTGGCCGTTCCACAGGGTCACGATGCACTCAGCCTGATCCAGCAGCCATTTAGCGCTGTCACCTACCGCTTTCTCATCAGCAGACAGCTGTTCGAAAGTGGAGTTGTTCATGAAATGATAGAACTCACCGTCGTTGTACAGATAGGTCAGGTTCATATCAACAACATCAGCGCCTTCAGCGGAATCAGTTGACTTGAAGGTTTTCTCAACACGGGTACCGGTCAGCAGACGGCGCAGCTTAACGCGTGCGAATGCCTGGCCTTTACCTGGTTTAACGAATTCGCTGGCTTCAACCGCGTACGGTTCGCCGTCCATCATGATTTTAAGACCAGCACGAAAATCGTTGCTATAGTACGTTGCCATAAGGCCCTCTAAATTTGTTAACTGGTAGCTAAGCCACAAAATGGCGCATATTGTAACCCTAAACACCCCGTCCAGAGAAGATTGGTTATCGCAACTTGCCGATGTAATCACCAGTCCTGATGAATTGATGCGTCTTTTAGACCTCGATCAGCACCCAGAGTTGCTTGCAGGCCGCGAGGCAAAGCGCCTTTTCGCCCTGCGCGTTCCCCGTGCGTTTGTGGCGCGTATGGAGAAAGGCAACCCCGATGATCCTTTATTAAAACAAACGCTTACTTCGCAGGATGAGTTTGTCACCGCGCCGGGTTATAGCACCGACCCACTGGAAGAGCAGAACAGCGTGGTGCCGGGTTTACTGCACAAGTATCTCAACCGCGCCCTGCTGCTGGTAAAAGGCGGCTGCGCGGTAAATTGTCGTTATTGCTTCCGTCGGCACTTCCCGTATGCCGAAAACCAGGGCAATAAACGCAACTGGCAGGTCGCGCTGGACTATATCGCCGCCCATCCGGAGCTGGATGAGATTATTTTTTCCGGCGGAGACCCGCTGATGGCGAAAGATCATGAGCTGGACTGGCTGCTGACCGAGCTTGAAGCCATCCCGCACATTAAGCGCCTGCGCATTCACAGCCGTTTACCGATTGTCATTCCGGCACGTATCACGGACGGCCTGGTGTCACGCCTGGAGCAGTCTCGCTTGCAGGTGCTGCTGGTGAACCATATCAACCACGCGAACGAAATTGACGATGCGTTTCGCGCGGCGATGGCGCGACTGCGTAAAGCGGGCGTGACGCTGCTGAACCAGAGCGTCCTGCTGCGCGGCGTGAATGATAGCGCCCGCGTGCTGGCCGACCTGAGCAATGCCCTGTTTGATGCGGGCGTGATGCCCTATTACCTGCACGTGCTGGATCGCGTTCAGGGCGCGGCCCATTTCATGGTGACGGATGAAGAAGCCCGTAAGATCATGCGCGAACTGTTAACGCTGGTTTCAGGCTATATGGTGCCGAAGCTGGCACGCGAGATTGGCGGAGAGCCGAGCAAGACGCCGCTGGATTTGCAACTGCGGCAGAACTAAAAAGGCAGGTGGCGCTACGCTTACCTGCCCTACGGGGTCCGGGCGCAGCGCCATCAGCAAGTTAACTCAGTTCGGGCACTTGTAGACCTGGCCGTTCATCTGGCTGGCGGTCGGCACGAAGCTGGACAGCATACTCTGCGTTGGGCTGCTCACGCCGTAAATCACGTTACCGCCCATCGCCGCAGCCTGGTTACGCAGGGCATTCGCCGCACCGCGCATAGAACCGCCTTCTTCGCCATGCTGACCTGACATCCAGTTACTTTGCTCACCGGTTGCCGTGCCTAACAGCTGGCATTCACTGCCAGGCTTATCTTCCACAAAGCGAACGCCCTGGCCCGCTGCCGACAGCTCATTGCTGGAGCTACACCCCGCCAGCAGCAGTGCTGCCCCTACAATCCCTGCACAGACTTTTACGCGCATGTTATTCCTCGTTTTCAATAAGCTGGACAGTAGTTGTCCGTGTCTCAATCTTATACCTAAAAGATGACCAAAAGAAAAACCCCCGAGCATTTCTGCGAGCCAGATTCCGCACGGTACTCCTCCGACATCTTAAATGAATTCTGATAATGCCCTTTGGGATATCGTGTTTTAGCCCCCGATCGTTTTTAGTGGTGCGATGTACAACTTTTATACGCAACTAAAAAGGGGGGTTCATGAGTGCATCATCCTCAGGAGAGGAAAAAGTGTCATGGTTGGGCTATCTGGCATTTATCCTTACCATCATATTTTTCTCGGGCTTTTTCGCTAAAAGTACCGAATGGTGGCGGGTGCTGGATTTTACCGTCTTAAACGGCAGCTTTGGTCCAGTGAACGGTGCGCTAACGTTTCGTGGCACGGGCGGCACGGGGGCGAAAGACGGCTTCTTGTTTGCCCTTGAACTGGCGCCTTCAGTCATTTTATCGCTCGGAATCATTGCGGTCACCGAGGGGCTGGGTGGGCTGCGCGCCGCACAACAGTTAATGACACCCATTTTGCGCCCGCTGCTTGGCGTCCCGGGCATCTGCTCTCTGGCGCTTATCGCCAACCTACAAAACACAGATGCAGCCGCAGGGATGACCAAAGAGTTGACCGACGAAGGGGCAATTACTGACCATGAACGAGCCATTTTCGCCACCTTCCAGACCAGCGGTAGCGCCATCATTACCAACTATTTTTCTTCCGGTGCAGCACTCTTTACCTTCATCACCGTCCCGGTGATTACGCCGCTTGCCGTTATTCTGGTGTTCAAATTTGTTGGCGCGAATTTCCTGCGTCTGTGGATCGCCCAAATGGAAGAGCGCCGCATTCAGGAGGAAAAAAATGATCGCACAGCCGCGTAAAAATATCATGGACATGTTTATTGATGGCGCTCGCCGTGGCTTTACCATCGCCACCACCAGTCTGCTGCCGAACGTGGTTATGGCGTTTGTCATTATTCAGGCGCTCAAGGTAACCGGCCTGCTGGATATTGTTGGCAGGGTATGCGAGCCGATCATGGCGCTGTGGGGGCTTCCGGGCGCTGCGGCGACGGTCCTTCTGGCCTCGGTGATGAGCATGGGAGGCGGTGTGGGAGTCTGCGCCAGCCTGGTCGCCGCCGGCACGCTCAACGGTCACGATGCTACCATCCTGCTTCCCGCGATCTATCTGATGGGCAATCCGGTACAAAACACGGGCCGTTGCCTGGGGACCGCCGGGGTGAACCCAAAATATTACCCGCACATTATTACTGTTTGCGTTATTAATGCCCTGCTCTCAATGTGGGTGATGCAGCTACTCTTCTAAGGAGATAAAAATGGATTTTTCAGTGCTGGAACCCCATTTTTTCCGCAATGCGCATCTTTACGCTCCGGAGGACCAGGGGCATTGTGACCTGCTGATTGCCGGGGGCAAAATCGTCGCGATCGAAAAAACGGACAACTCAGCGACGAGGCTAGACTGCCCTGAAAGCGATCTCGACGGGGCGGTGGTTTGTCCGGGATTTATCGATCAGCACGTGCACCTGATCGGCGGCGGCGGTGAAGCCGGCCCGCATACCCGTACGCCGGAGGTGCGGTTGTCTGCGCTGGTGGCAGCTGGCATCACTTCCGTTGTGGGCCTGCTGGGCACCGACGGCGTGACCCGCCATCCCGAGTCGCTGTTGGCAAAAACGCGGGCGCTTGAGTACGAAGGGATCAGTGCCTGGATGCTGACAGGCGCATACGGGCTGCCGTCTCCGACGATTACCGGCAGTATCGAAAAGGATGTGGCGCTGATTGATAAAATCATTGGTGTGAAATGCGCGATTTCCGACCATCGCTCTTCTGCACCTGCAGATGACCAGCTCGCGAATATGGCCGCTCAGTCGCGCGTCGGAGGGCTTCTGGGCGCCAAAGCGGGCGTATCCGTGTTTCATCTCGGCAACAGCCCGACGCTGCTGGAGCCGCTGTTTAACATCCTGAATAACGCCGACGTTCCCCGCACGAAACTGCTTCCAACTCACGTCAACCGCGCTCAGGCGCTGTTCCTGGCCGCGCTGAACTATGCACGCCAAGGGGGCTACATCGATATCACCACCAGCATTCGTGAACCCATTGATGCCGCCACCGCCATCGTGGCGGCTCGTGAAGCGCAGGTGCCGTTTAACCGTCTCACCCTCAGCTCGGACGGTAACGGCAGCCAGCCGAATTTTGATGCGAACGGCAATCTGGTGGGCATTGGCGTAGCCGGGTTCGAATCTCTGCTTGAGACACTGCAGCAGTTGGTCAGCCGGTATCACCTGCCGCTTGAGGAGGCGCTTCTACCGTTTACGCGTAACGTGGCGGAGTTTCTCGGTCTGGAGCATAAGGGGCGGATCGCACCCGGTTGCGATGCCGATATCCTGGTGCTAACGGATGACCTGAAGATCCACGAGGTCTGGGCGAAAGGCCGTCAGATGGTGCGTGAAGGTGTTGTGTGCGTGAAAGGGACATTTGAGTAGCGGCAATAAAAAACCCCGGGCATCGCTGCCCGGGGTTCGTTCTGAGAGGTTCAGAACAACACGATTACATCATGCCGCCCATGCCACCCATGCCACCCATGCCGCCCATGCCAGCAGCACCTAAGTCAGGTGCATCGCCTTTAGGCAGGTCGGTTACCATGCACTCGGTGGTGATCATCAGGCCAGCAACAGATGCCGCATACTGCAGAGCAGAACGGGTCACTTTAGTTGGGTCCAGGATACCGAAGTCGATCATGTTGCCGTATTCTTCAGTTGCTGCGTTGTAACCGTAGTTACCTTCGCCCGCTTTCACGTTGTTGGTCACAACAGATGGCTCTTCACCGGCGTTAGACACGATCTGACGCAGAGGCGCTTCCATTGCGCGCAGCGCAACTTTGATACCCACGTTCTGATCTTCGTTCTGTGCGGTCAGGCCTGCCAGCTTAGCGGCAACACGCACCAGCGCAACACCACCACCAGCAACCACGCCTTCTTCTACCGCAGCACGGGTCGCGTGCAGGGCATCGTCAACGCGTGCTTTTTTCTCTTTCATTTCAACTTCGGTCGCCGCACCGACTTTGATTACCGCAACGCCGCCAGCCAGTTTCGCTACGCGCTCCTGCAGTTTTTCACGGTCGTAATCGGAAGTCGCTTCTTCGATCTGCTTACGGATCTGACCTACGCGGCCCTGAATAGCGGCTTCTTCACCCACGCCATCGATGATGGTGGTGGTGTCTTTGTTGATCACAACGCGTTTCGCCTGGCCCAGGTCTTCCAGGGTCGCTTTTTCCAGCTCCATACCGATCTCTTCAGAGATCACGGTACCGCCGGTCAGGGTAGCGATATCCTGCAGCATCGCTTTACGGCGATCGCCGAAGCCAGGTGCTTTAACCGCAGCCACTTTCACGATGCCGCGCATGGTGTTAACCACCAGGGTCGCCAGCGCTTCGCCTTCAACGTCTTCAGCGATAATAACCAGCGGCTTGCCTGCTTTCGCAACGGCTTCCAGCACTGGCAGCATTTCGCGGATGTTGGAGATTTTCTTGTCAGCCAGCAGGATGAACGGGCTTTCCAGCTCAACAGCGCCAGTCTCTGGCTTGTTGATGAAATATGGGGACAGGTAACCGCGGTCGAACTGCATACCTTCAACCACGTCCAGTTCGTCTTCCAGACCGGTACCGTCTTCAACGGTGATCACGCCTTCTTTACCGACTTTGTCCATCGCTTCAGCGATCAGTTTACCTACAGTTTCGTCGGAGTTAGCGGAGATGGTACCAACCTGAGCAATGGCTTTAGAGTCAGAGCACGGTACGGACAGCGCTTTCAGTTCTTCAACAGCGGCAGTGACAGCTTTGTCGATACCGCGTTTCAGATCCATTGGGTTCATGCCCGCAGCAACGGCTTTCAGACCTTCGGTGATGATCGCCTGCGCCAGTACGGTCGCGGTGGTGGTACCGTCGCCTGCAGCGTCGTTCGCTTTAGAGGCAACTTCTTTCACCATCTGCGCGCCCATGTTTTCGAACTTGTCTTCCAGCTCGATTTCACGTGCTACTGAAACACCATCTTTGGTAATGGTTGGCGCGCCGAAGGATTTATCCAGCACTACGTTACGGCCTTTCGGGCCCAGGGTCACTTTAACTGCATCTGCCAGTACGTTTACGCCGCGGAGCATTTTTACACGAGCGTCGTTACCGAATTTTACGTCTTTAGCTGCCATGTTCTTATTTCCTCAAATTCTCGTGCGTAAATTACGCTTCAACAATTGCCAGAATGTCGCTCTCGGACATGATCAACACTTCTTCATTGTCGATCTTCTCGGATTTCACGCCGTAGCCATCGTTGAAAATTACGATGTCACCAACTTTAACGTCCAGTGGCTGCACAGTTCCGTTTTCCAGGATGCGGCCCTTACCGACAGCGATGATTTCGCCACGCGTTGATTTGGCTGCTGCAGAACCGGTCAGAACGATGCCGCCAGCAGACTTGGTTTCAACTTCTTTACGTTTGACGATCACACGATCATGTAACGGACGAATACTCATTGATAGCTCTCCTTTGAGAAAGTCATTATCAGTTATGGATGACGCCGGCCCGCATGCGGTTTTCCGACTAGTGCCCTGAGAGATGGGGATAGCTTTTTACCCCTTCAAGGGGGAGTCGAAAAAAAAATTTGCGAAAGTGTTACCATCGCCTCTCTTTTGGTACTGGCAGGGCGATGTCAATGAGTGGACTCAAGCAGGAGTTGGGGCTGGCGCAGGGCGTTGGACTGCTCTCAACCTCCTTGTTAGGTACGGGCGTGTTTGCGGTACCCGCGCTGGCGGCGCTGGTGGCTGGAGATAATAGCCTGTGGGCGTGGCCAGCGCTGATTGTACTGGTTTTCCCGATAGCCATTGTGTTTGCCATCCTGGGGCGGCATTTCCCTAGCGCGGGCGGCGTGGCGCACTTTGTCGGCCTGGCCTTTGGCCCGCGACTGCAGCGCGTCACCGGCTGGCTGTTTCTCTCCGTCATTCCGGTTGGCCTTCCTGCGGCGCTGCACATTGCGACTGGCTTTGGTCAGGCGCTGTTTGGCTGGCATAACGAGCAGTTATTGCTGGCCGAACTGGGTACGCTGGCTATCGTCTGGTGGGTAGGCTCTCGCGGAGCCCGCTCCAGCGCCAATCTTCAGACGCTGGTTGCGGTGCTGATTGTCGCGCTCGTTGCCGCTATCTGGTGGGCGGGCGATATCACAATCAAGGAAATTCCCTTCCCGGCGGTGACAGACGTCGACCATTCACAGCTTTTCGCCGCGCTCTCCGTCATGTTCTGGTGTTTTGTGGGTCTGGAAGCCTTTGCCCATCTGGCGTCGGAATTTAAGCGACCTGAGCGCGATTTCCCCCGCGCGCTGATGATAGGCCTGCTGCTGGCAGGCACGGTCTATTGGGCGTGTACCGTGCTGGTATTACACTTCAACGCGTTCGGTGCGGATCTCGCCGCTGCTGCATCGCTGCCGGGTATCGTGGTGGAACTATTCGGCGTGAAGGCGCTGTGGATCGCCTGCGTCATTGGCTATCTGGCCTGTTTTGCCAGCCTGAATATTTATATCCAGAGCTTTGCGCGGCTGGTGTGGTCGCAGGCGCTCGACAAACCTGAGAATCGCCTCGCGCGCCTGTCTAAACGCCAGCTTCCGCTGAATGCCCTGAATGCCGTACTGGGCTGCTGCGTGTTGAGCACGCTGTGTATTTACGCGCTGAAGATCAATCTGGACGCGCTGATCGTCTACGCCAACGGTATTTTCATCATGATCTACCTGCTGTGCATGCTGGCGGGATGTCGCTTGCTGAAAGGTCGTTATAAAACACTGGCGGTCGTCGGAGCCGTGCTTTGCCTGCTGTTGCTGGCGATGGTGGGATGGAAGAGTCTGTACGCGATTGTCATGCTGCCAGGGCTGTGGCTGTTTTTGCCGAAGCGCGGTGCGCTGCCGGAGGCCCGGTAAGCGAAGCGCCACCGGGCAACAACATCACCGATCGTCTTTATGGTCTAAACGGTCGTGCTGTTCATCTTTACGCTGATACTCCCCTTCAAAGGTATCGCCCGGCCCGGTGCTGAACCCGCCCCCCGGCATACGGCTAAAGCGCAAATGCGGCAACAGCTTCATGGTCAGGTGTTTTTGCACCGGCGGCAGAAGCAGCAGAAGGCCGAGGAAGTCGGTGAAGAACCCCGGCAGGATCAGCAGCAGCCCCGCAATAATCAGCGATACGCTTTTGATCATCTCCGCCGCCGGGCTTTCGCCTGCGGCCATCTTCTCCTGCATTAACAGGAAATTTTTGAAACCCTGATTACGCACCAGCGACATGCCGATGACGGAGGTGAAAATCACCAGAATCAGCGTCAGCAGGACGCCCAGCACATGGGCAACCTGGATGAAAATGGAAATCTCAATGTAAACATAGAGAAAGAAAGCAATAAACGGTATCCAGCGCACTGGCATCTCCTGTGTCGCAAGGGCCGTCGGGCCCCTGTCTGAATGTGTTCGCGACGCGCGTCTGTATGAAATGGTGACGGTTAGCGAAAATTCAATCAGTTTGCACG
Source organism: Enterobacter sp. ECC-019 (assembly GCF_043974075.1). Classification (NCBI taxonomy): domain Bacteria; kingdom Pseudomonadati; phylum Pseudomonadota; class Gammaproteobacteria; order Enterobacterales; family Enterobacteriaceae; genus Enterobacter; species Enterobacter sp. ECC-019. The sequence goes on along the minus strand of NZ_CP143759.1, from coordinate 1,027,082 downwards.
GATATTTTTTTTGGAAATATTAAAGCGGTGACCCATTTCACAGATTAATAATTATCATGGAATCGGCTCGATAATAAGTGATCCAGCTTACGGCAATTCGCTATCATCAGCATATGATCTCGAGCATCTGGCTGATTGAGGGAATAATCGTCGGCCAGAAAATATTCAAAACCACATAAATACTGTGTGTTTAGTACAATCCATCGGCAGCTTGAAAAGAAGGTTCACATGTTAAACAACATTCGTATCGAAGAAGACTTGTTGGGTACCAGGGAAGTTCCAGCGGATGCCTACTACGGTGTTCACACTCTGAGAGCGATTGAAAACTTCTACATCAGCAACAGCAAAATCAGCGACATCCCTGAGTTTGTCCGTGGCATGGTGATGGTGAAGAAAGCCGCAGCGCTGGCCAACAAAGAGCTGCAAACCATTCCTAAAAGCGCGGCAAATGCGATTATCGCGGCCTGCGATGAAGTGCTGAACAACGGCAAATGCATGGACCAGTTCCCGGTTGACGTCTATCAGGGCGGCGCGGGCACCTCCGTCAACATGAATACTAACGAAGTACTGGCAAACATTGGCCTGGAGCTGATGGGTCACCAGAAAGGTGAATACCAGTACCTGAACCCGAACGACCACGTTAACAAATGCCAGTCCACCAACGACGCCTACCCTACCGGCTTCCGTATCGCGGTGTATGCCTCTGTAGTGAAACTGGTAGATGCGATCAACCAGTTGGGTGATGGCTTCCAGCGTAAAGCGGTTGAGTTCCAGGACATCCTGAAAATGGGTCGTACCCAGCTGCAGGACGCGGTGCCGATGACGCTCGGCCAGGAATTCCACGCGTTTAACGTGCTGCTTAACGAAGAGACCAAAAACCTGCTGCGCACCTCCGAGCTGCTGCTGGAAGTGAACCTGGGCGCAACCGCCATCGGTACACGTCTGAACACCCCGGATGGCTATCAGCAGCTGGCGGTACAGAAGCTGGCTGAAGTCTCTAACCTGCCGGTTGTGCCTGCTGAAGACCTGATTGAAGCCACCTCAGACTGCGGCGCCTACGTCATGGTTCACAGCGCCCTGAAACGTCTGGCAGTGAAACTGTCTAAAATCTGTAACGACCTGCGCCTGCTCTCTTCCGGTCCGCGCGCTGGCCTGAACGAAATCAACCTGCCAGAACTGCAGGCCGGTTCGTCCATCATGCCAGCCAAGGTGAACCCGGTTGTGCCAGAAGTGGTGAACCAGGTTTGCTTCAAAGTCATCGGCAACGATACAACCGTGACCATGGCCTCTGAAGCCGGTCAGCTGCAGCTGAACGTGATGGAGCCAGTGATTGGCCAGGCGATGTTTGAATCCATTCATATCCTGACCAACGCCTGCTACAACCTGCTGGAAAAATGCATTAACGGCATCACGGCGAATAAAGAAGTCTGTGAGGGTTATGTCTATAACTCCATCGGGATCGTCACCTACCTCAACCCGTTCATCGGTCACCACAACGGTGACATCGTCGGTAAGATTTGCGCCGAAACCGGTAAGAGCGTACGTGAAGTGGTGCTGGAGCGCGGGCTGTTGACCGAAGCTGAGCTGGACGATATCTTCTCGGCCCAGAACCTGATGCACCCGGCATATAAAGCAAAACGATATACCGATGAAAGCGAACAGTAACCGTTCTGGCTAGGCTTCTTAAGGCACGTCACTTGTGACGTGCCTTTTTTCTTTTTAGGCGTTACCAAAATACAACAATTCAATATCAACTTGTTAATAAGCAAGGAAGGTCCTTATGTTTGGAGCAGAACTCGTCATCGTCTTGTTGGCGATTTATTTGGGAGCAAGACTCGGGGGTATCGGCATCGGTTTTGCTGGCGGTCTCGGGGTGCTCGTTCTTACCCTTATCTTTCAGATTAAACCCGGCGCAATCCCGTTTGACGTTATCGAAATCATCATGGCAGTTATTGCCGCTATCGCCGCCATGCAGGTGGCAGGCGGTATGGACTACCTGGTGAGCCTGGCGGAGCGTATGCTGCGCCGCCATCCAAAATACATCACCTTCCTTGCCCCGCTGGTGACCTGGTTTATGACCATTCTCGCCGGTACGGGCCACACCGCCTTCTCTACGCTGCCGGTGATTACCGAAGTGGCGAAAGAGCAGGGTATCCGTCCGTCTCGTCCGCTCTCTATTGCCGTCGTCGCGTCCCAGATTGCGATTACCGCCTCGCCGATTTCCGCTGCGGTGGTCTTCTTCGCCGGAATCCTTGAGCCGATGGGCGTGAGCTATCTGACGCTGCTGGCGATCTGTATCCCGGTGACGCTGATTGCGGTGATGATTACTGCCGTGCTGTGTAACTTCCTCGGTGCCGAACTGAAAGACGATCCGGTTTATCAGGAACGCCTGGCCAAGGGTGAAGTGAAACTGCGCGGCAGCCAGGTCTTCGAACTGAAACCGCATGCGAAACGCTCCGTGCTGCTGTTCCTGATTGGCATTGTCGCCGTCATGTTCTACGCAACCGCTATCAGCGATACCGTGGGCCTGATCCAGAACCCGGTCCTGCCGCGTAACGAAGCGATTGTGGTGTTTATGCTAACCATCGCGACGCTGATTAGCATCACCTGTAAAATTGACACCAGCGAAGTGCTGAACGCCAGCACCTTCAAATCCGGTATGAGCGCCTGCGTGTGCGTCCTCGGCGTAGCCTGGCTTGGTGATACCTTCGTGAAAGCGCACATCAGCGACATTCAGACTGTAGCAGGCGACCTGCTGCACAACTACCCGTGGCTGCTGGCTGTGGTGCTGTTCTTTGCCGCTACCCTGCTTTACTCCCAGGCGGCGACCACCAAAGCGCTGATGCCTGCGGCACTGATGCTGGGCGTTACCCCGCTGACGGCGATTGCCTCTTTCGCGGCGGTATCTGCCCTGTTCGTTCTGCCAACCTACCCAACCTTGCTGGCGGCGGTGGAGATGGACGACACCGGTTCAACCCGTATCGGTAAGTATGTGTTTAACCATGCGTTCCTGATCCCGGGCGTGGTCGCCATTTCACTTTGCGTGATCCTCGGCTTTATCATTGGCGGCGTGGTGCTGTAAACGGTGAGTGGTTGTAAAAATAGTTAAAATCGGGCCGCTCTGCGGCCCGTTTCATTAATGACCAACCGCCTTGCGTGATATAGTGAAACCTTTCGTGATGAGGAGGTCGACTTGTGAACACGCCTGATGCTGTTGTCGTACTGTGTACCGCCCCTGATGAAGCCTCTGCCCAGGATCTCGCCGCCAAAGTGCTGGCCGAAAAACTGGCTGCCTGCGTGACGCTCCTCCCCGGTGCCACCTCCCTTTATTACTGGGAAGGCAAGCTGGAGCAGGAGTACGAAGTCCAGATGTTGCTCAAAACTAATCTGGCGAATCAGCAGGCACTCCTGGACTGCCTCAAATCTCATCATCCTTACCAAACCCCGGAACTGCTGGTCTTGCCCGTGGTTCATGGCGATAACGACTATCTCTCATGGCTCAACGCTTCTTTACGCTGATCCTGCTGCTGTGCAGCACATCAGCTTTTGCCGGGTTGTTTGACGCGCCCGGCCGTTCGAACTTCATCCCTGCCGACCAGGCGTTTGTTTTCGATTTTCAGCAAAACCAGCACGATCTCAATCTTACCTGGCAGGTGAAAGAGGGCTATTACCTCTATCGCAAGCAGGTGAGCATTACCCCTGCCCAGGCAAACGTGGGCGCATTACAGTTGCCCGCTGGCGAGTGGCACGAGGACGAGTTCTACGGCAAGAGTGAAATCTACCGCCAGCGCTTAAGCGTCCCCGTCACGGTGAATCAGGCAGATAAAGGCGCGACGTTGACGGTAACCTATCAGGGGTGCGCGGACGCCGGATTCTGCTATCCACCGGAAACGAAGGTCGTTCCGCTCAGCGAAGTTAAGGCTGCCGCCGCCTTTACCCCTCTCCCCTCGGGCGAGACAAACGAAGAGCGGACAGATCTTCCGTTCTCAGCGCTTTGGGCCTTGCTGATCGGTATCGGCATTGCCTTTACGCCGTGCGTGCTGCCGATGTATCCGCTCATCTCTGGCATCGTGCTGGGCGGTAAGCAACGGCTTTCCACCGCACGCGCCCTGCTGTTGGCCTTTATTTATGTGCAGGGCATGGCGTTGACCTACACAGCCCTTGGCCTTGTGGTTGCCGCTGCCGGGTTACAGTTCCAGGCCGCACTGCAGCATCCTTTCGTCCTTATTGGCTTGTCGGTGGTCTTCATCCTGCTGGCACTGTCGATGTTCGGCCTGTTTACCCTGCAGTTACCGTCGGCTCTGCAGACTCGCTTAACGCTGATGAGTAACCGCCAGCAGGGTGGCTCGGCGAGTGGGGTATTCGCGATGGGAGCCATCGCCGGCTTGATTTGTTCCCCTTGCACCACCGCACCGCTGAGCGCCATCCTGCTCTATATCGCCCAGAGCGGCAATATGTGGCTCGGCGGCGGAACGTTGTACCTGTATGCCCTGGGCATGGGCCTGCCGCTGATTCTGGTCACGGTTTTCGGCAATCGACTGCTGCCGAAGAGCGGCCCGTGGATGGAGACGGTGAAAACCGCGTTTGGCTTTGTGATTCTGGCGCTGCCGGTGTTCCTCCTTGAGCGTATCATCGGTGACGTCTGGGGCTTGCGCCTGTGGGCGATGCTCGGCGTAACATTCTTTGCCTGGGCGTTTATCGTCAGCCTGGGGACGAAAAAGCCATGGATGCGCCTGGTGCAAATCCTGCTGCTGGCTGCCGCGTTGGTGAGCGTACGCCCTCTGCAGGACTGGGCGTTCGGCACACCGATGGGTCAGACACAGGCGCATCTGAACTTCACCCAGATTAAAAACGTGGATGAACTCAACAGCGCCCTTGCAGAGGCAAAAGACAAACCGGTGATGCTCGATCTCTATGCCGACTGGTGTGTCGCCTGCAAAGAGTTTGAAAAATATACCTTTAGCGATCCACAGGTGCAACGCGCCCTGAAAGAGACCGTTTTGCTCCAGGCGAACGTGACCGCTAATAATGCGCAGGATAAGGCTCTGCTGAAGCAGCTTAACGTGCTCGGGCTGCCAACCATTCTGTTCTTCAATCAACAGGGCCAGGAGCAGCCAGAACAGCGTGTAACCGGGTTTATGGATGCAGCGGCATTTAACACGCATTTGCGCAATCGCCAACCGTAAACAACACTTTAAACGGGACAAACCGTTGGGAATAGCGGAGGAGATAACCGTGCAACGTGAAGACGTACTGGGACAAGCCCTGCAACTACTTGAGATTCAAGGGATCGCCAGCACCACGCTTGAGATGGTAGCCGACCGTATCGATTACCCCGTGGATGATCTTAAGCGCTTCTGGCCGGATAAAGAGGCGCTCGTTTATGATGCCCTGCGCTATCTCAGCCAGCAGGTTGATGTCTGGCGCAGGCAACTGATGCTGAATGAAGAACTGACTGCGGAACAAAAACTGCTGGCGCGCTATACCGCCCTGACGGAATGTGTCAGCAACAACCGGTACCCGGGCTGTCTGTTCATCGCTGCCTGCACTTATTTTCCCGACCCAGGCCATCCTATCCACCAGTTGGCGGAGCAGCAAAAACGGGCTGCGCATGACTTCACTCACGAGCTGCTGACCACGCTGGAAGTCGATGATCCGGCGATGGTGGCGAAGCAGATGGAGCTGGTGCTGGAAGGTTGCCTGAGCCGCATGCTGGTGAACCGTAGCCAGGCCGATGTGGATACGGCGCACCGACTGGCGGAAGATATTCTGCGCTTTGCTCAGTGCCGTATGGGCGGGGCGTTGACGTAAGCGAACCTGTTAAATTAGACGTATTCGGCGCGTAAACCGCCAGATTGCCGTAAACTTAAGCAGTTGAACAGCTTTTCCCGAAATAATGTTGACGCTCGAGCGTGATTGCGGTTTAATGCGCTCCGTTGCCCGGATAGCTCAGTCGGTAGAGCAGGGGATTGAAAATCCCCGTGTCCTTGGTTCGATTCCGAGTCCGGGCACCACTATTTAAAGAACCCAGCCTATGGCTGGGTTTTTGCTTTTCTGCGTTTATCAAAACCTTCCCTGTTTTTATATTCCTGTATCTCTTTCCAGTAAGATCGTGCGGCCTGGCCTGCCCGGTGGCGCTGCGCTTACCGGGCCTACAAAGCCATTTGGCATGATTTCTCACGCACAATGCAAAAAACCCCGCACCTTACGGTACGGGGTTCTTCTAATTGATGCCTGGCAGTTCCCTACTCTCACATGGGGAGACCCCACACTACCATCGGCGCTACGGCGTTTCACTTCTGAGTTCGGCATGGGGTCAGGTGGGACCACCGCGCTAAAGCCGCCAGGCAAATTCTGTTAAATCTGTATCAAAGCTGAAAATCTTCTGTCTCTTCGCCGAAACAGCTTCGGCGTTGTAAGGTTAAGCCTCACGGTTCATTAGTATCGGTTAGCTCAACGCATCGCTGCGCTTACACACCCGACCTATCAACGTCGTAGTCTTCAACGTTCCTTCAGGACCCTTAAAGGGTCAGGGAGAACTCATCTCGGGGCAAGTTTCGTGCTTAGATGCTTTCAGCACTTATCTTTTCCGCATTTAGCTACCGGGCAATGCCATTGGCATGACAACCCGAACACCAGTGATGCGTCCACTCCGGTCCTCTCGTACTAGGAGCAGCCCCCCTCAATTCTCCAGCGCCCACGGCAGATAGGGACCGAACTGTCTCACGACGTTCTAAACCCAGCTCGCGTACCACTTTAAATGGCGAACAGCCATACCCTTGGGACCTACTTCAGCCCCAGGATGTGATGAGCCGACATCGAGGTGCCAAACACCGCCGTCGATATGAACTCTTGGGCGGTATCAGCCTGTTATCCCCGGAGTACCTTTTATCCGTTGAGCGATGGCCCTTCCATTCAGAACCACCGGATCACTATGACCTGCTTTCGCACCTGCTCGAGCCGTCACTCTCGCAGTCAAGCTAGCTTATGCCATTGCACTAACCTCCTGATGTCCGACCAGGATTAGCTAACCTTCGTGCTCCTCCGTTACTCTTTGGGAGGAGACCGCCCCAGTCAAACTACCCACCAGACACTGTCCGCAACCCGGATTACGGGTCTACGTTAGAACACCAGCCATTAAAGGGTGGTATTTCAAGGGCGGCTCCACGCAGACTGGCGTCCACGCTTCAAAGCCTCCCACCTATCCTACACATCAAGGACCAGTGTTCAGTGTCAAGCTATAGTAAAGGTTCACGGGGTCTTTCCGTCTTGCCGCGGGTACACTGCATCTTCACAGCGAGTTCAATTTCACTGAGTCTCGGGTGGAGACAGCCTGGCCATCATTACGCCATTCGTGCAGGTCGGAACTTACCCGACAAGGAATTTCGCTACCTTAGGACCGTTATAGTTACGGCCGCCGTTTACCGGGGCTTCGATCAAGAGCTTCGCGTTGCCGCTAACCCCATCAATTAACCTTCCGGCACCGGGCAGGCGTCACACCGTATACGTCCACTTTCGTGTTTGCACAGTGCTGTGTTTTTAATAAACAGTTGCAGCCAGCTGGTATCTTCGACTGATTTCAGCTCCACCCGCAGGGGCTTCACCTACATATCAGCGTGCCTTCTCCCGAAGTTACGGCACCATTTTGCCTAGTTCCTTCACCCGAGTTCTCTCAAGCGCCTTGGTATTCTCTACCTGACCACCTGTGTCGGTTTGGGGTACGATTTGATGTTACCTGATGCTTAGAGGCTTTTCCTGGAAGCAGGGCATTTGTTACTTCAGCACCGTAGTGCCTCGTCATCACACCTCAGCGTTAATAAGGTACCGGATTTACCTGGAACCTCCGCCTACATGCTTAAACCGGGACAACCGTCGCCCGGCTAACATAGCCTTCTCCGTCCCCCCTTCGCAGTAACACCAAGTACAGGAATATTAACCTGTTTCCCATCGACTACGCCTTTCGGCCTCGCCTTAGGGGTCGACTCACCCTGCCCCGATTAACGTTGGACAGGAACCCTTGGTCTTCCGGCGTGCGGGCTTTTCACCCGCATTATCGTTACTTATGTCAGCATTCGCACTTCTGATACCTCCAGCACCCCTCACAGGACACCTTCAACGGCTTACAGAACGCTCCCCTACCCAACAACGCATACGCGTCGCTGCCGCAGCTTCGGTGCATGGTTTAGCCCCGTTACATCTTCCGCGCAGGCCGACTCGACCAGTGAGCTATTACGCTTTCTTTAAATGATGGCTGCTTCTAAGCCAACATCCTGGCTGTCTGTGCCTTCCCACATCGTTTCCCACTTAACCATGACTTTGGGACCTTAGCTGGCGGTCTGGGTTGTTTCCCTCTTCACGACGGACGTTAGCACCCGCCGTGTGTCTCCCGTGATAACATTCTTCGGTATTCGTAGTTTGCATCGGGTTGGTAAGCCGGGATGGCCCCCTAGCCGAAACAGTGCTCTACCCCCGAAGATGAGTTCACGAGGCGCTACCTAAATAGCTTTCGGGGAGAACCAGCTATCTCCCGGTTTGATTGGCCTTTCACCCCCAGCCACAAGTCATCCGCTAATTTTTCAACATTAGTCGGTTCGGTCCTCCAGTTAGTGTTACCCAACCTTCAACCTGCCCATGGCTAGATCACCGGGTTTCGGGTCTATACCCTGCAACTTAACGCCCAGTTAAGACTCGGTTTCCCTTCGGCTCCCCTATACGGTTAACCTTGCTACAGAATATAAGTCGCTGACCCATTATACAAAAGGTACGCAGTCACACCACGAAGGTGCTCCCACTGCTTGTACGTACACGGTTTCAGGTTCTTTTTCACTCCCCTCGCCGGGGTTCTTTTCGCCTTTCCCTCACGGTACTGGTTCACTATCGGTCAGTCAGGAGTATTTAGCCTTGGAGGATGGTCCCCCCATATTCAGACAGGATACCACGTGTCCCGCCCTACTCTTCGAGTTCACAACCTGTGTGCTTTCGTGTACGGGGCTGTCACCCTGTATCGCCGGACTTTCCAGACCGTTCCACTAACACACAAGCTGATTCAGACTCTGGGCTGCTCCCCGTTCGCTCGCCGCTACTGGGGGAATCTCGGTTGATTTCTTTTCCTCGGGGTACTTAGATGTTTCAGTTCCCCCGGTTCGCCTCGTTAACCTATGTATTCAGTTAACGATAGTGTGTCGGAACACACTGGGTTTCCCCATTCGGACATCGCCGGGTCAAAGGTTCATATCACCTCGCCGGCGCTTTTCGCAGATTAGCACGTCCTTCATCGCCTCTGACTGCCAGGGCATCCACCGTGTACGCTTAGTCGCTTAACCTCACAACCCGAAGATGTTTCTTTCGATTCATCACCGACTTGCGAAAATTTGAGAGACTCGAACACACCTTAAAGATGTGTCGTTTCAATTTTCAGCTTGATCCAGATTTTTAAAGAGCAAATATCTCAAACGTCACCCGAAGATGAGTTTTGAGATATTAAGGCAGGTGACTTTCACTCACGAACCAGCAAGTGGCGTCCCCTAGGGGATTCGAACCCCTGTTACCGCCGTGAAAGGGCGGTGTCCTGGGCCTCTAGACGAAGGGGACACTGAAGTCTCAATCGCAAGACGCCTTGCTATTTACTTTTCATCAGACAATCTGTGTGAGCACTACAAAGGCAGGTTCTTTAAGGTAAGGAGGTGATCCAACCGCAGGTTCCCCTACGGTTACCTTGTTACGACTTCACCCCAGTCATGAATCACAAAGTGGTAAGCGCCCTCCCGAAGGTTAAGCTACCTACTTCTTTTGCAACCCACTCCCATGGTGTGACGGGCGGTGTGTACAAGGCCCGGGAACGTATTCACCGTAGCATTCTGATCTACGATTACTAGCGATTCCGACTTCATGGAGTCGAGTTGCAGACTCCAATCCGGACTACGACGCACTTTATGAGGTCCGCTTGCTCTCGCGAGGTCGCTTCTCTTTGTATGCGCCATTGTAGCACGTGTGTAGCCCTACTCGTAAGGGCCATGATGACTTGACGTCATCCCCACCTTCCTCCAGTTTATCACTGGCAGTCTCCTTTGAGTTCCCGGCCTAACCGCTGGCAACAAAGGATAAGGGTTGCGCTCGTTGCGGGACTTAACCCAACATTTCACAACACGAGCTGACGACAGCCATGCAGCACCTGTCTCAGAGTTCCCGAAGGCACCAAAGCATCTCTGCTAAGTTCTCTGGATGTCAAGAGTAGGTAAGGTTCTTCGCGTTGCATCGAATTAAACCACATGCTCCACCGCTTGTGCGGGCCCCCGTCAATTCATTTGAGTTTTAACCTTGCGGCCGTACTCCCCAGGCGGTCGACTTAACGCGTTAGCTCCGGAAGCCACGCCTCAAGGGCACAACCTCCAAGTCGACATCGTTTACGGCGTGGACTACCAGGGTATCTAATCCTGTTTGCTCCCCACGCTTTCGCACCTGAGCGTCAGTCTTTGTCCAGGGGGCCGCCTTCGCCACCGGTATTCCTCCAGATCTCTACGCATTTCACCGCTACACCTGGAATTCTACCCCCCTCTACAAGACTCTAGCCTGCCAGTTTCGAATGCAGTTCCCAGGTTGAGCCCGGGGATTTCACATCCGACTTGACAGACCGCCTGCGTGCGCTTTACGCCCAGTAATTCCGATTAACGCTTGCACCCTCCGTATTACCGCGGCTGCTGGCACGGAGTTAGCCGGTGCTTCTTCTGCGGGTAACGTCAATCGACAAGGTTATTAACCTTATCGCCTTCCTCCCCGCTGAAAGTACTTTACAACCCGAAGGCCTTCTTCATACACGCGGCATGGCTGCATCAGGCTTGCGCCCATTGTGCAATATTCCCCACTGCTGCCTCCCGTAGGAGTCTGGACCGTGTCTCAGTTCCAGTGTGGCTGGTCATCCTCTCAGACCAGCTAGGGATCGTCGCCTAGGTGAGCCGTTACCCCACCTACTAGCTAATCCCATCTGGGCACATCTGATGGCAAGAGGCCCGAAGGTCCCCCTCTTTGGTCTTGCGACGTTATGCGGTATTAGCTACCGTTTCCAGTAGTTATCCCCCTCCATCAGGCAGTTTCCCAGACATTACTCACCCGTCCGCCGCTCGTCACCCGAGAGCAAGCTCTCTGTGCTACCGCCCGACTTGCATGTGTTAGGCCTGCCGCCAGCGTTCAATCTGAGCCATGATCAAACTCTTCAATTTAAGTTTGATGCTCGTGAATTAAACTTCGTAATGAATTACGTATGTTCACTCAGAGACTTGGTATTCATTTTTCGTCTTGCGACGTTAAGAATCCATGTCACTTTGAGTGCCCACACAGATTGTCTGATAAATTGTTAAAGAGCAGTGCAACGCGGCTTTCGCTCACCGTTGCGAGGTGGCGTATATTACGCTTTCCTCTTTCAGAGTCAACCCGTTATTTCAGGATTTTTTCTCTTCAACCGAACCGCTTGTTGTGTGAAGTGATTCACATCCGCCGTGTCGATGGAGGCGCATTATAGGGAGTTCTCAGCAGGCCGCAACCGCTAAATGACAGAAAAATGACTGACTGCTGCATTCCACAGCAAAACCCCGCCTTATACCCTTTTATACACAAAGTTATCCACAGCCATGAGCGGATCGCGATGCGATCCTACGAATTGAGCGGGAAGATCAACTATACTAGCGGCAAATACTCTCCTCTGTGCAGGCCCATCCTCATGACCACACAACGCCTCGCCCGTGACTGGCGTCTCCCTACAGCAGGAGTGATGCTGCTGGCAATCCTCTTTGCCGGTTTTACCCTGCATGCGCACTGGAACGCTTTTATCCAGTGGTGTCTCGCCACACAAATTACGCTGCACCGTTATCTGGTGATGTATCTGCTGCAGCTTAATAACCACCAGTACAGCGGCGGATTATGGCTATTAACGGGGGCTTTCCTTTATGGTGTCCTTCACGCCATCGGACCCGGGCACGGAAAATTCATTGTAACGACCTATCTGACCACCAATAAGGAAAGCGAGCTGGCCGCCCGGGTCGTCCCCTTCCTGGGTAGCCTGATGCAGGGCGTGAGCGCCATTCTGTTTGTCTTTATTCTGGCGGTGGGGTTTAACCTCGCCTCAGGGGATATCAGTACCAGCCGCTGGTACGTGGAGAAGATAAGCGCAGTGCTTATTGGCGCATTTGGCGCGTTTGTTATTTACCAGGCACTGAAGAGCCTGCGTCCACACAGGTTAACGATCTCAGCCATCAAGCCGCTTCATCAACACGATGAACACTGTGGCTGCGGTCATCATGGCGTGGGGGCAAACCTGACGCAGGGCGACTGGAAAACGCGCCTGGGTGTGATTCTGGCGATTGGCGCACGCCCGTGCAGCGGGGCGATCATGATTCTGATGTTTTCGAACGCGCTGGGCATTGTCACCTGGGGGGTGGCCGCAGTCATGACCATGTCTTTAGGAACCGCGCTTTCTATCGTGGGGCTTTCACTGGCAGTACGCTACGCCCGCGAGCGCACGGTGAGCTGGTTCGGAGAAAGCGCCTCATTAAGATGGCTGGTACCGACAGTCAAAATAGCCGGAGGGATAGTCCTGATCCTGTTCGCGACGGTGCTGTTCCTGACGGTGATCCCCGTCAGCGCCAATGGCGACTACATCGCTGCTGGATGCTAATAAAAGAAAACCCGCCGTTGGCGGGTTTTCTTTTATTACTCGTTGATGCGTGGATGCTGGTCCACTAGTCGGGAGCGTTTTTTCTGCAGCTCTTCAATCTCTGCGTCAATATCCTCAATCTTCTGCTCTACGTTATCGTAATGCTCACGCAGGATCTCTTTCGCTTCCTGAATATCAGACGCCGCAGGCGTTGCACCTTTCAGAGGACGGTTCGCCGTCTCCTTCATGGTAATACCGGTAATCAAACCAATCACCGCGATCACCATCAGATAATAAGCCGGCATCATCAGGTTCTGCGTGCTCTCTACCAGCGAGGCGGCAAGCGTCGGGGTCAGACCGGCAATCAGCACCGAGATGTTAAAAGCCGCGGCCAGCGCGCTGTAGCGAATATGCGTCGGGAACATCGCGGGCAACGTTGAGGCCATCACCCCGATAAAGCAGTTAAGGATCACCGCCAGCAGCAGCAGACCGGCAAAAATCAGCCCCAGTACATTACTGTTGATCAGAATAAATGCCGGAATGGCCAGAGCAAACAGCGCAACGCTTCCCAGAATAATGAACGGTCGACGGCCAAAACGGTCACTCAACAGGCCCATAATCGGCTGCACAAACAGCATACCGACCATGATGGCGATAATAATCAGTACACCGTGATCTTCCGAGTAGTGCAGGTTATGCGACAGATAGCTCGGCATGTAGGTCAACAGCATGTAGTAGGTCACGTTGGTCGAAATCACCAGGCCAATACAGGTCAGCAGGCTGCGCCAGTGCTTAGTAGCAATCTCTTTGAACGACACCTTCGGACCATCCTGCAGCCCTTCGCGGTCACCCTGCTCCAGTTTTTCGACGTGCTGCTGGAACGCGGGCGTCTCCTCAAGCGCATGACGCAGGTAGAGACCAATGATCCCCAGCGGCAGTGCCAGGAAGAACGGGATACGCCAGCCCCAGTCGAGGAAGTTATCTTCGCCCACCACGGTTGAAATCAGCACCACTACGCCCGCGCCCATAACAAACCCGGCAATCGAGCCAAAGTCCAGCCAGCTCCCCATAAAACCACGCTTACGGTCTGGGGAATACTCGGCAACAAAGATCGAGGCACCGGTATATTCACCGCCCACGGAGAAGCCCTGAGCCATCTTACAAATCAGCAACAGAATCGGTGCCCAAATGCCGATAGTGGCGTAAGACGGTATAAGGCCGATACAGAATGTACTGATCGACATAATGACGATGGTGATGGCAAGGATTTTCTGACGACCATATTTATCGCCGAGCATACCGAAGAACAGACCACCCAGGGGGCGAATCAGGAAGGGAACGGAGAACGTACCCAGAGCGGCAATCATCTGCAAGCTGGGATCGGCCCCGGGGAAAAACACTTTACCTAACGCATAGGCCACAAAGCCGTAGACACCAAAATCGAACCATTCCATCGCATTACCGAGCGAGGCTGCGGTAATGGCTTTACGCAGCTTTGCGTCATCAATAATGGTGACGTCGCGAAGCGTGATGGGTTTAATCTTTTTCCTTCTTAGCATAGCTATCCTCGTTGACTCGGCCCTGTCTGTTTCACAGTCCAGTTTGCGTTCTGTGAACCATGGGATCCGCTCCATGCGAATCGCCTTATTCAAGCGTAGCAGGTTTACTTACATTGACGATTTACGTCGATACAACCGAACCTGTTGACGCCTGCCTGGGCAGTTAATGACCTTTTTACCCTACCAGCGTTTATATTTGTGATCAACTTCACACATATTTTCGCGTCCGGTCAGCTCAGGCATATTTTTGTCAAGGAGTGCCAATACGCACTTCCTTAACCCGCCTAAAGAACATCCTCCCGCGCGTCATTATTTGTTTCGTAACAGAAAAAAAACCACGTTAATTCACATCAGCTTTACATAAATTCTCACCAACAGGATCCGGCCTTAATTTTTACATTGAATATGTGACAAGGATAACTAAAACGATGTTTTATTTTCATTGAATCACTATTCCAATGATCGCATTATAAATCCGAATTCAGCGTTTAAGGTGTTTCTGAATCAGGTTAATCGGGAGCACACATTTAATTATGTTGCAGGGTAATCGAAAAAATACCGCAAGTAAAAAGAGCAATTGATTGAATTTATTGACTAATTTTTAACACCTATCACCCGTCCTGCGGGATCCGATGTGAGGTTTGTCCATGAAGATTAAAGCCACAATAGAACGCATACCTGGCGGTATGATGCTGGTTCCGCTGGTACTGGGCGCGATCCTGAATACCCTTGCTCCCGATACCGGAGCTTATTTTGGCGGTTTCACAAAAGGCATGATAACAGGCACGGTTCCCATTCTTGCCGTCTGGTTTTTTTGTATCGGTGCATCCATTAATTTGCGGGCAACGGGTACTGTAATACGGAAATCCGGCACGCTGGTGCTCACCAAAATAGCCGTAGCCTGGGCGGTGGCGATGATATGCGCGATGTTCATTCCGGAGGATGGAATTCAGACCGGGTTCTTCGCGGGATTATCGGTCCTGGCGATTGTCTCGGCGATGGATATGACCAACGGCGGATTGTACGCCAGCCTGATGAACCAGTACGGGACGAAAGAAGAGTCCGGCGCATTTGTGTTGATGTCTCTGGAGTCCGGCCCGCTGATGACGATGCTGATCCTGGGGTCTGCTGGCCTGGCCTCGTTTGAACCTCACCACTTTGTCGGCGCGATCCTGCCCTTCCTGATCGGTTTCGCCCTTGGCAATCTCGATCACGATCTGCGTGATTTCTTTAGCAAAGCCACGCCGGTGCTGATCCCGTTCTTCGGTTTCGCACTGGGGAACACCATCAACCTGAAGGTCATTCTCGATACCGGCCTGCTGGGTATTGTGCTGGGTGTCGCCGTGATCGTCATCACCGGTATTCCGCTGATTATTGCCGACCGCGTAATCGGAGGAGGAAACGGCACGGCCGGCGTCGCCGCCTCTTCAGCCGCGGGCGCAGCCGTCGCAAACCCGGTGATTATTGCCCAAATTAACCCGGCCTTCGAACCGGTGGCCGCTTCAGCGACGGCGCTGGTTGCCGCCAGCGTGATTGTCACCGCGATTCTGGTGCCCATCATCACCGCGCTGTACGCGAAACGCTACGGGAATATGCCAGAGACCCAGCCTGAGCCGAAACCAATAGAAATGAATCATTAACACACCGCACCAAACCATACCCTCTTCCCCGCGGGGAGAGGGTTAGGGTGCGGAGTTTACCCAAAAATCTCTTCTACCATCGCGTCCACCAACCGTTTTGCTGAACAGAGCCTTGGCATACCCAGCGCGACGGTCTGCCAGTTTTGCGTCACTGACCAGCTCACCGGATGTTGATCCGCCTGACACCAGTCCCCCAGCCACCCCAGCATGTCTTTATGATCGATTAAACCCGGAGAGGCCGGCGTTGTCAGCCACTGGTGATAGAAATGGCGGGTCGTAGGGGATGCATTGATGCCTTGCGCCAGATAGTTAGCCGCCATGCTGCGCAGGTTATCCTTAAGCATTGCCACCACATCTTCATTCGCGAGGCGGCATGCATCACCAAATGCCCCCCAGCGAAGCTCTTCCAGCACGATAAAACAGCGCCCGGCCAGCGACCAGCCATCATAATGCCCGGCCCGCCAGCGGGTAAAAATCTGCTCGCTGTGCTCGCCCGCCTGCACCGTGAGCCCGCGCTGGGTCAGCGCCTTTTCTTTATATGCTGCACGTTGGGTAAAATGAGAGGCGAGTTCACCGTATTGCTGCATCAGCCCAGGGGATTGCGGCGCGCGCGGGTGAGTCTGCTGGCGCAAAGCAATCAGCTTATCTGCCATCAGCGTCAGCGCCAGATGACCCGGATCAAGCATGCCGGCCAGTTTTTCCGCCAACCCCAGGCGCAGCGCTGCATTTTCATTGAGCATACCCGCCATCGCCCAGGGGCGTAGTCGGGTATGCGTCATGATTTCCTGAGTCAAACGCTCGCGAAACTGAAGCTGTTGTGGTCCCAGATGAGAATGACGCGCCGCGTCTCCCCCCTGCACCAGATCGACCATAAATTTTGGATTAATACACTCCAGCGTTCGCCCGGGGCCGTCCAGTAGTGGTGTTGTCATGGTTGCTCTGCCGCGAATAGAGTTTGAATATCATCGCGTAACAGTCGGGTATCTTCCTGTATCCACGTCGCAGTAGTGATACTTTGCTTCAACAACTGGCAGAGCGCTCGGGTTGAATGCTCATTCTGTTGACGCACTGCGAGGCTATCACGCAAGCTTTCCTGTAACCCGGTCAGGCACAACGAAAATTCTGCAAAGAACGTTGCCATTCCTGCCGTAACAGAGACATCGACCTGCGCGGACAAAGCTTTACGGATTTGTTCACAAAACTGTTCAATATGTTGCTTAAATTTGTCATGTAGCTGCGCAATGTCGATAACATAGCGCGTGCGCGTTTCCACATACTCATCCCAGCCCCAGCCCGGATTATTGAGCCAGCGAGAGACCGTCTCTCGCATGCTGCCCCCACCCGATGGCGGGCCTGCCTGGCTGTCATCCTGCGCAATCGCATCATTAAACAGCGCCCGCGTGTTGAAGTTAAGCTGGTGAGCCTGAAACGCCGGGAAACTGATTCGCGCCCGAAAACCCGCATGGCTGAGATGCTCTTTAATACGCGTTTCGATGGGGCGCATAGCTTCGTTCAGGGAACGCGCCAGCGTGGACTCAAGCTGGTCGAAGCGTAGCGCCAGCTCCCGGCAAATCTTCGTCTGCGCATCCAGCATCACCCGCTCGCAGGAGGAGCGGATTTTACTCAGCGCAATCTGCGCCTGCCCTTCGTCGTCCAGAACCAGCTGCTTCAGCTCGTCACCGTGAGGGGTCTGCCGATCGATGCCTGCCAAATCACGAATATGCTGAGCGCTGAACACCTCGCCAATCGCCTGGTTAAGCGCGGTTTTTTGGGCCCCCATAAAGTCCGCAGTGGCGTTCAGCGCCTCCTCAACTTCATGTTTCACCTCATCGCTCACCACGCTCTGGCGCGTCTGCAGAAGCGCCATGTCCTCTTCCAGACGTGCGATATTCAGTTCCAGCGCCTCAAAGGCAACCGTCAGACCCTGATAGCGGAAGTCGAGGTACTCCCGGGCATTTTGTGCGTAGTTGAGCAGCTTATGCGAGGCCGAACGCAGCGCGTAAAGCGAGGCATTGGCATAGGCGGCGTAAATCAATTTGCGTATGGGTTGTTCGAAGAGGGAGTCTTCCCAGAGCAAATCGGCAGAATGACGAATATGATCGATATCGTCCAGGTCAGCCGTACGCCAGCGCCGCCCAAGCGCAGCCTCGGCAAAATCCTGCACCCAGGGTTGCTCCTGATGATCCGGCAGCTGTCCGTGGGTACTCATCTCGTAGCGAGCGCGGTTCGCCAGATACGCCCACATGGAGGAAACGGGATAGATCTGACCAGGCGAAATATTGCCTTTCATTAAGGTGCCGGAGATCATCGCCCGGATCTGCTCTTCATCGTCGCTATTGCGATCTTTCTGATCGAACTTATTGACCAGCGCATACAGCGGCACGGATTTTCCCGCCGCGGAGATGGCCTGGCGGACTTCTTCATCAGAGATCGATTTAAGCTGGGTATAATCCATCACGGCCAGCACTGCCGACGCGCGGGACAACTGCTCGTTGAGCATTTTTTGCAGATGCGGCTGTCCGGCCTCATTTGGTCCGGGCGTATCGAGCAGCGTCAGCTGTCCGAGGTGAGCATCCAGACCCGCAAGATGCACGAACTCCACTTCAATCACCGGAATATGTTCGATGGCGGCATATTCAGAGAAAGGAAACTCCACGCCTAACGCCTGGGAAAGTCTCACCAGGTCGTTGAGGCTTTTCAGACAATGAAATATCGGCTGCGCGCCCAGGTGATGCTTCTCAAAAGCTTCTCCTTTTTCAATGCGCTCCAGCAGCGTATTCATGTCTTTATCAATTTCCAGATGCTGGGCCAGCTTCCCGCGATCGTAGTCGCAGAGCTTTTTCTGAAGCAGTTGAATCAAATCATCAATCGGCGAGGCATGTGAGAAATGCAGCACCGGGTCCTTCTGACCCGGCGTATGGCGAATCAGGGTAGGTAGCGCCGTCATCGGACGATTGCGGTTCGGCAACACTTCGGTACCCACAATCGCATTAATGGTGGTCGATTTCCCCGCTTTCATGGTGCCAACAATAGCCAGGACCATTTCCAGCCGGGTTATTTTCCGTAATTCATTATTCAGCATCGCCTGCTGCGCGTCGACACCGCGCGCACTAAAATGCAAAGGTAAAACGTTGTTCTTTTCACCCGTAATGGCAGCCGCTGTGCTCTCCAGCATCGCAGTCGGCATTGATTTCAACGTATCAAGATTTTGCAGGGCGAGCTGTAACAAACGCTCAGCTTCCTGGCTTAATTCAAAAATGGTCTGTGTGTGCATGATAAAAGCCTTTCCTTAACGCAAATTTATTACTTTTATTAAGCCACTGGTATTAATTATGTTGTTCAGGCTTATATGATCACGTGTGGAAAACATGTCCGCCGAAATATAACTGATTGATGATAATCAGAAATAATTCGCTATCCTTGCATGGCGTGTATAGCTCCCCTCCTGGCCTGACGGCCAAAAGAAAAAAGCGTAGCCCATTTTTAAGAAACTTCAGGATATATCATCATTATTTATCCCCCTAAAAAAAGAGGTAATACGCCCCTGCCATAAGATATGTTTGGCAGCGAAGTCAGGAGATAAATAACAATGAGTCGCTTCACCTTATCCGAAATGGAGGAGCGTAGCAATTTGCCGCAATAAAATATTCGATATATTTAGCCCCCATTCTTTCCACCGTGTTAATGACGTAAGCATCGCTTAACTGACTGACAGGAAGTGTCACTCCCGATACGCTTTTTGCATTTTTTTAATTCACAATATCACCGACAACCGTGTGGATTTGCGCTATACTTGCCGCCTTTTTCGGCACGCTGCCGTCATTTAGCTGGCACTTTCCAGCGCGTTTACACTTTTTTGAGGATACCGATATGTCACTCCCACATTGCCCAAAATGCAATTCTGAATACACCTATGAAGATAATGGCATGTTCATCTGCCCGGAATGCGCTCACGAATGGAATGATGCCGAACCATCCCACGACGCTGATGCACTTGTCGTAAAAGATGCGAACGGCAATCTGCTGGCGGACGGCGACAGCGTTACCGTGGTTAAAGATCTGAAAGTGAAAGGCAGTTCTTCCATGCTGAAGATTGGTACCAAAGTGAAGAATATCCGTCTGGTTGAAGGCGATCATAATATCGACTGCAAAATTGACGGCTTCGGTCCGATGAAGCTGAAATCAGAGTTCGTGAAAAAGAACTGATTTACCCGCCCGGTGGCGCTTCGCTTACCGGGCTTTCGGGAACTACACTTAACGGGCTTTTCTTACGTGAGGTAAAGATTATGCCGTTAAGTCCCTACATCTCTTTCGCCGGCAACTGCGCAGAGGCCACCGCCTTCTACCAGCAAGCCGTCGGCGCAGAACTTCTCTATAAAATCACCTTCGGCGAAATGCCAAAAAGCGATAACAGCGATGAAGGCTGTCCTTCCGGTATGCAATTTCCGGATTCGGCTATCGCTCACTCCAACGTTCGCATTGCGGGCAGCGATATCATGATGAGCGACGGGATGCCGCCGGGCAGCAACACGCAGTACGCGGGTTTCACGCTGGTACTCGATACCCAGGACGTCAATGAAGGCAAGCGCTGGTTCGACAACCTCGCCGCGGGCGGCAATATCGAAATGGCCTGGCAGGAAACCTTCTGGGCACACGGTTTCGGTAAAGTCACCGATAAATACGGCGTGCCGTGGATGATTAACGTCGTTAAGCAACACCAAACATCGTAGGCCGGATAAGCGCAGCGCAGCCGGCAACAGCGCCCGGTGGCGCTGCGCTGACCGGGCCTACGGTGATTGTCATCAAACTCCGCTCAACTCTTCAAACTCCCGCAACCCAGACTTAACCAAAATGTCACATTGATGCGCCAGCATGAGGCCACATTTATCGTGAGGCCCAGCACATGCAAACCGTCATCCGCGTCGAGAAACTGAGCAAGACCTTCAATCACAATAAGGCTCTGCATGCCGTTGATCTGACCGTCCAGCAGGGCGAAATGGTGGCGCTGCTGGGGCCATCCGGTTCAGGTAAATCCACCCTACTGCGTCATTTAAGCGGCCTTATCACCTGCGATAAAACGCCGGAAAGCCATGTCGAGCTGCTGGGCAATACCGTACAGCGCGCGGGGCGTCTCGCCAGCGATATCCGCAAGAGCCGCGCCCAGACGGGCTACATCTTCCAGCAGTTCAACCTGGTGAACCGCCTGACGGTGCTGGAGAACGTGCTGATTGGCGCGCTCGGCAGCACCCCGTTCTGGCGTACCTGCCTGCGCTGGTTCTCCCCTTCCCAGAAGCAGGAAGCCTTACAAGCGCTGACCCGCGTCGGCATGGCGCATTTCGCCCACCAGCGCGTCTCCACCCTGTCCGGTGGACAACAGCAGCGCGTCGCCATTGCCCGCGCCCTGATGCAAAAAGCGCAAATCATTCTCGCTGACGAACCCATTGCCTCGCTGGACCCGGAGTCCGCCCGCATCGTGATGGAGACCCTGCGCGACATTAACCAGAACGACGGCATCACCGTGGTGGTCACGCTGCATCAGGTGGATTACGCCCTGCGCTACTGCGAACGCATTGTCGCCCTGCGTCAGGGACACGTGTTCTTTGATGGCGCGAGCCATCAGTTTGATAACGAACGTTTTGACCATCTCTACCGCAGCATTAACCGCGTCGAAGAGAACGCGCAGGCTGCTTAATTAAACCCGATCCGAGGAAAGTACATGAGCTACAAAGCCGTTGCCGCGCTGGCCTTTACCAGCATGTTCAGCATCAGCACCCTGTTAAGCCCAGCGTATGCGGAAGAGCAGGAAAAAGCGCTGAACTTCGGCATTATTTCGACGGAATCACAGCAGAACCTGAAGCCTCAGTGGGAACCGTTCCTGAAAGATATGGAAACCAAGCTGGGGATCAAAGTGAACGCCTTCTTCGCCCCGGACTACGCGGGCATCATCCAGGGGATGCGCTTTAATAAAGTGGACATCGCCTGGTACGGCAACCTCTCCGCCATGGAAGCGGTGGACCGCGCGAACGGCCAGGTCTTTGCCCAGACCGTTGCCGCAGATGGCTCCCCTGGCTACTGGAGCGTGCTGATCGTGAACAAAGACAGCCCGATCAACAACCTCAACGACATGCTCGCCAAACGCAAAGAGTTGACCTTCGGCAACGGCGACCCGAACTCCACCTCCGGTTATCTTGTCCCCGGCTACTACGTCTTCGCCAAAAACAACGCCTCCGCCAGCGACTTCAAACGCACGGTGAACGCCAGCCACGAAACCAACGCCCTGGCCGTGGCCAACAAGCAGGTGGACGTTGCCACTAACAACACCGAGAACCTCGACAAGCTGAAAACCTCAGCGCCGGACAAGCTGAAAGAGATCAAGGTTATCTGGAAATCGCCGCTGATCCCCGGCGACCCGATCGTGTGGCGTAAAAACCTGTCTGAAAGCACCAAGGACAAGGTGTACGACTTCTTTATGACCTATGGCAAAACGCCGGAAGAGAAAGCGGTCCTGGAGCGTCTGGGCTGGGCACCGTTCCGCCCGTCAAGCGACCTGCAGCTGGTCCCGATTCGTCAGCTGGCGTTGTTTAAAGAGATGCAGGGCGTGAAGGACAACAAAGGGCTGAAGGACGAGGAGAAGACCAGCAAAGTGGCCACCATTCAGGCCCAGCTGGAAGACCTCGACCGCCTGACCGCCGCGCTCGGTGCAATGACCAACGTGAATAAAGCGGTGCAGTAACGCTTTTCGCCCGGTGGCGCTGCGCTTACCGGGCCTACATTTTGGATCGTAGGCCGGATAAGCGTAGCGCCATCCGGCACACAAAGATTCGCGGGGTAACACATGCAAACCATCACCCTCCCACCGCCGAAGCGCAGCTGGTTCTCGCTCATAAGCTGGGCAATCCTGCTGGCGGTGCTGGTTATCTCCTGGAAGGGCGCGGAAATGGATCCGCTGCTGCTCTTCAAAGACGCTGGCAACATGGCGACCTTCGCCGCCGACTTCTTCCCGCCGGACTTCAGCCAGTGGCAGGACTATCTCAGCGAAATGGCGGTTACACTGCAAATCGCCGTCTGGGGTACCGCCCTTGCCGTCGTTCTCTCCATTCCATTTGGCCTGATGAGCGCCGAAAACATCGTGCCGTGGTGGGTGTATCAGCCGATGCGTCGCCTGATGGACGCCTGTCGCGCCATCAACGAAATGGTCTTTGCGATGCTGTTCGTGGTCGCCGTCGGCCTGGGCCCGTTCGCCGGCGTGATGGCGCTGTTCATCCACACCACCGGCGTGCTTTCCAAGCTACTCTCCGAAGCGGTCGAAGCCATCGAGCCCGGCCCGGTGGAAGGCATCCGCGCAACGGGCGCCAATAAAATCGAAGAGATCCTTTACGGCGTCCTGCCGCAGGTGATGCCGCTGCTGATCTCCTACTCCCTGTACCGCTTTGAGTCCAACGTCCGCTCCGCCACCGTGGTCGGCATGGTGGGCGCAGGCGGGATTGGCGTCACCCTGTGGGAAGCGATTCGCGGTTTCCAGTTCCAGCAAACCTGCGCCCTGATGGTGCTCATCATCCTCACCGTCAGCCTTCTGGATTTTCTCTCTCAACGTTTGCGTAAGCACTTCATCTGAGAAGCGAGGCTTTGTTTTCTATGCACTTATCCAGACATCCGACCAGTTACCCCACCCGCTGGCAAGAGATTGCGGCAAAGCTCGAAGTGGAGCTGCGCACGCACTACCGCTGCGGGGACTACCTCCCCGCCGAGCAGCAGCTTGCCGACCGCTATGAGGTGAACCGACACACCCTGCGCCGCGCCATTGACCAGCTGGTCGAGCGCGGCTGGGTCCAGCGCCGTCAGGGCGTGGGCGTGCTGGTGCTGATGCGCCCGTTCGACTACCCGCTAAACGCCCAGGCGCGCTTTAGCCAGAACCTGCTGGATCAGGGCAGCCATCCGACCAGCGAAAAGCTGCTCTCGGTATTGCGCCCGGCCTCCAACCACGTGGCGGACGCGCTGGGCATTCAGGAGGGCGATAACGTCATTCATCTGCGCACCCTGCGCCGCGTTAACGGCGTGGCGGTGTGTCAGATAGACCACTACTTCGCGGACCTCGCCCTCTGGCCTGTACTCCAGCATTTCTCCAGCGGCTCGCTGCATGATTTTCTTCAGGGTGCGACAGGCATTGCGCTTAAACGTACCCAGACGCGCATCAGCGCCCGTCGCGCGCAGGCGAAAGAGAGCAAGGTGCTCGAAATTCCCAATATGGCCCCGCTGCTCTGCGTACGCACCCTCAACCACCGTGACGGCGAGATCAACGCGACGGAATACTCCGTCAGCCTGACCCGCGCCGACATGATCGAATTCACCATGGAGCACTGAATGCACTTCGATACCTCCACCCGACAGCGCTGGATGCGCGTTCTGGCCCACAGCCAGCCTGCCGTGCTCTCTGCCCGCATGAGCGCCCTGAGTCTGGCACCCGATTACGACACCCTCCGCGCCCCGGAGATCGGCCTCGTTCAGATCCAGGCGCGCATGGGCGGCACCGGCGAGCGCTTCTTCGCCGGAGACGCCACCCTCACCCGCGCCGCAATCCGCCTGAACAGCGGCACGCTGGGCTACAGCTACGTGCTGGGGCGCGACAAAGCCCACGCCGAGCGCTGCGCGGTGATCGACGCGCTTTTACAGGAACAACCCTATTTCCAGACGTTAATGGAAACCCTTATTGCCCCGCTGGAAGCCGACCGCGACGCGCGCATTGCCGCACGTCAGGCCGAAGTGAACACCAGCCGGGTCGACTTCTTTACGCTCGTTCGCGGAGACAACGCATGACGCTTCAACCTGCTTTTACCCTGGCCGTCCAGGATGCCCAACACAGTTTTCGTCGCCTGCTGAAAGCGATGAGCGAGCCGGGCGTGATTGTTTCGCTGCACCAGCTTTCACAGGGCTGGCTGCCGCTGAATCTGGCGACCACCAGCGTGCTGCTGACGCTTGCCGACAACGACACCCCGGTGTGGCTTTCGGGCGCATTATCCAACGATATCGCCAGCCAGAACCTGCGTTTTCATACCAGCGCCCCGCTGGTCGATCAGCCCCAGCAGGCAATCTTTGCCGTGGCCGATGAGCAAATCAGCCATGAACAGCTCAACGCCCTGAGCGAAGGTAGCGCCGTCGCCCCGGAGACCAGCGCCACGCTGATTTTGCAAGTCTCCAGCCTGAGCGGCGGCCGCATGCTGCGCCTCACGGGGGCAGGCATCGCCGACGAGCGCATGGTCGCGCCGCAGCTGCCGGAGTGCATCATTCACGAGCTGACCGAACGCCCGCACCCGTTCCCGCTGGGCATTGACCTGATCCTGACCTGCGGCGAGCGCCTGCTGGCAATCCCGCGGACCACCCTCGTGGAGGTGTGCTGATGTACGTTGCCGTCAAAGGAGGCGAGAAGGCCATCGCTGCCGCCCATGCGCTACAGGCGCACAGACGACGGGGCGATGAACGGCTTTCCGAGCTGAGCGTCGCCCAGATCGAGCAGCAGCTAAATCTTGCCGTCGACCGCGTGATGACCGAGGGCGGCATCGCCGACCGCGAGCTGGCGGCGTTGGCCCTGAAGCAGGCCAGCGGCGACAACGTGGAAGCCATCTTCCTGCTGCGCGCCTGGCGCACCACCGTTCCCCGCCTGGCGGTCAGCGAGCCGGTGAATACGGCGGAGATGCGCCTGGAGCGCCGCATTTCTGCCGTTTATAAAGACATCCCCGGCGGCCAGCTGCTTGGCCCAACCTACGACTACACCCATCGCCTGCTGGATTTTACTCTGCTGGCGAACGGCGAAGCGCTGCAGCTGAGCACTTCTGACGCCGAACAAGAACCGTCTCCGCACGTCTTCAGCCTGCTGGCGAAACAGGGTCTGGCGAAGGCGGAAGAAGATTCTGGCGCGCAGCCGGATGACATCACCCGCACGCCGCCGGTTTACCCGTGCTCGCGCTCGTCCCGCCTGCAGCAGCTGATGCGCGGCGACGAAGGCTATCTGCTGGCGCTGGCCTACTCCACCCAGCGCGGCTACGGGCGCAACCACCCGTTTGCGGCCGAAATTCGCAGCGGCTACATCGACGTCGAAATCGTGCCGGAAGAGCTGGGTTTTGCGGTAAACGTCGGCGAACTGCTGATGACCGAGTGTGAAATGGTGAACGGTTTTGTCGCGCCCGAAAATGAAGACCCTCACTTTACCCGCGGCTACGGGCTGGTGTTCGGCCTCGGCGAGCGCAAAGCCATGGCAATGGCGCTGGTCGACCGCGCACTCCAGGCATCGGACTACGGCGAGCACATTGCAGGCCCGGCGCAGGACGAAGAGTTCGTGCTGGCCCACGCGGATAACGTTGAGGCCGCCGGTTTTGTCTCGCACCTCAAGCTGCCGCACTACGTCGATTTCCAGGCTGAACTGGAACTGCTGAAACGCCTGCAACGGGAGCGCACCAATGGCTAACTTAAGCGGCTACAACTTTGCCTATCTGGACGAGCAAACCAAACGCATGATCCGCCGCGCGATACTGAAAGCGGTGGCCATTCCGGGCTATCAGGTGCCGTTCGGCGGCCGCGAAATGCCGATGCCCTACGGCTGGGGCACGGGCGGTATTCAGATCACCGCCAGCGTGATCGGCGAGGCGGACGTGCTGAAGGTCATCGACCAGGGTGCCGACGACACCACCAACGCCGTGTCGATCCGCAGCTTCTTTCAGCGCGTCACCGGCGTCAATACCACCGAAAAAACCGAAGACGCGACGCTGATCCAGACCCGTCACCGCATCCCCGAAACCCCGCTGACGGAAGATCAGATTTTGATTTTCCAGGTGCCGATCCCGGAGCCGCTGCGCTTTATCGAGCCGCGCGAAACCGAAACCCGCACCATGCACGCGCTGGAAGAGTACGGGGTAATGCAGGTGAAGCTGTATGAGGATATCGCCCGCTTCGGCCATATCGCCACCACCTACGCCTATCCGGTGAAGGTAAACGGGCGCTACGTCATGGACCCGTCGCCGATCCCGAAATTCGATAACCCGAAGATGGACATGATGCCCGCCCTGCAGCTGTTCGGCGCCGGGCGTGAAAAACGCATCTACGCCGTCCCGCCGTACACCCGGGTGGAGAGTCTCGATTTCGACGATCACCCGTTTACGGTGCAGGAGTGGGACGAACCGTGCGCCATCTGCGGCTCCAAACACAGCTATCTGGATGAAGTGGTGCTGGACGATACGGGCAAACGGATGTTTGTCTGCTCCGACACCGATTACTGCCGCCAACAGAGCGAGGCGAACGGCCAATGAAACCGCTGCTTTCGGTTAATCATCTGACTCACCTGTATGCGCCGGGCAAAGGCTTTAGCGACGTGTCGTTCGAGCTGTGGCCGGGCGAAGTGCTGGGTATCGTCGGCGAGTCCGGCTCTGGCAAAACCACCCTGCTGAAGTCCATCTCCGCGCGCCTGACGCCGCAACACGGCGAGATCTTGTATCAGGGACGCTCCCTCTACGGCATAAGCGAGGCCGAGCGCCGCCGCCTGCTGCGCACCGAGTGGGGCGTGGTGCATCAGCACCCGATGGACGGCCTGCGCCGTCAGGTCTCCGCCGGGGGCAACATCGGCGAACGCCTGATGGCCACCGGCGCGCGCCACTACGGCAACATCCGCGCCACCGCCCAGCACTGGCTGGAGGAGGTGGAAATCCCCGCCTCGCGCATCGACGACCTGCCGACAACCTTCTCCGGTGGGATGCAGCAGCGCCTGCAGATTGCCCGCAACCTGGTGACCCATCCGAAGCTGGTGTTTATGGACGAACCCACCGGCGGGCTGGACGTCTCCGTGCAGGCGCGCCTGCTCGACCTGCTGCGCGGTCTGGTGGTGGAGCTGAACCTTGCGGTGGTGATTGTCACCCACGATCTGGGCGTTGCGCGCCTGCTGGCGGACCGTCTGCTGGTGATGAAGCAGGGCCAGGTGGTGGAAAGTGGGCTAACCGACCGGGTGCTCGACGATCCACACCATCCGTACACCCAGTTGCTGGTGTCGTCCGTGTTGCAGAACTGAGGGCGCTGTCGCCGGGTGGCGCTGCGCTTACCCGGCCTACGAACACCGCACCTGTAGGCCGGGCAAGGCGAAGCCGCCACCCGGCAAAACGAATCGCGAGGCCAACATGATCCACGTACAAAACGTAAGTAAGACCTTTGTGCTCTACCAGCAAAACGGCGTGCGCCTGCCGGTGCTGCAAAATGCCTCGTTAGAGGTCAGCAGCGGCGAATGCGTGGTGCTGCACGGCCATTCCGGCAGCGGAAAATCCACCCTGCTGCGCTCCCTGTACGCTAACTACCTCCCGGACGAAGGTCACATTCACATTCGCCACAACGATGAATGGGTCGATCTGGTGCAGGCTCCCGCGCGTAAAGTGCTGGAAGTGCGCCGCACGACGATCGGCTGGGTAAGCCAGTTTCTGCGGGTGATCCCGCGGATCTCCGCCCTGGACGTGGTGATGCAGCCCCTGCTGGATCTCGGCGTGCCGCGCGAAGCCTGCGCCGCCAAAGCCACCAGCCTGCTGACGCGCCTCAACGTGCCCGAGCGCCTGTGGCACCTTGCCCCGTCGACTTTTTCCGGCGGCGAGCAGCAGCGCGTCAATATCGCCCGCGGGTTTATCGTCGACTACCCGATTTTACTTCTGGATGAACCCACCGCCTCGCTCGACGGTAAAAACAGCGCGGCCGTGGTGGAGCTGATCGAACAGGCTAAAGCGCGCGGGGCGGCGATTGTCGGGATCTTCCACGACGCAACCGTTCGTAACCGCGTGGCGGACAGACTGCACCCGATGGGGACAAACGCATGATTATCAATAACGTCAGGCTGGTGCTGGAAAATGAAGTCGTTGATGGCTCGGTTGAAGTCCATGAAGGCGTTATTCGCGCCTTTGCCGAAACCCAGAGCCGTACCCCTGAAGCGATGGACGGCGAAGGCGGCTGGCTGCTACCGGGGTTGATTGAACTGCATACCGATAATCTGGATAAATTCTTCACCCCGCGTCCGAAGGTGGACTGGCCCGCCCATTCGGCGATGAGCAGCCACGACGCGCTAATGGTCGCCAGCGGCATCACCACCGTGCTCGATGCGGTGGCCATTGGCGACGTGCGCGACGGCGGCGATCGCCTGGAGAATCTGGAGAAGATGATCAACGCCGTGGAGGAGACGCAAAAACGCGGCCTCAACCGCGCCGAGCACCGTCTGCACCTGCGCTGCGAGCTGCCGCACCACACTACCCTGCCGCTGTTTGAAAAGCTGGTCGGGCGCGAGCCGGTCTCGCTGGTCTCCCTGATGGACCACTCGCCGGGGCAGCGCCAGTTCGCCAACATTGAGAAGTATCGCGAATACTATCAGGGCAAATATTCTCTCAACGATGCGGAGATGGCCCGTTACGAGGAAGAGCAGCTGGCGCTTGCGGCACGGTGGTCGCAGCCTAACCGCCTTAAGATTGCCGCCATGTGCCGTGACCGCAACATCGCGCTGGCCAGCCATGACGACGCCACGCACGATCACGTCCTCGAATCTCACCGACTTGGCAGCGTGATCGCCGAATTTCCCACCACGTTCGAAGCCGCGGAAGCCTCACGCAGGCACGGCATGAACGTGCTGATGGGCGCACCGAACATCGTGCGCGGCGGATCGCACTCCGGCAACGTCGCGGCAAGCAGGCTCGCCTCCCTCGGCCTGCTGGATATTCTCTCGTCCGACTACTACCCCGCCAGCCTGCTGGATGCGGCGTTCCGGGTGGCGGATGACGAAGGCAACAGCTTTACGCTGCCGCAGGCGATTCGCCTGGTGACGAAAAACCCGGCCTCGGCGCTTAACCTTCACGATCGCGGTGAAATCGCCGAGGGTAAACGCGCGGATCTGGTGCTGGCCCACCGCAAGGGGGAGCACGTTCATATCGACCACGTCTGGCGTCAGGGAAAAAGGGTGTTCTGATGGGAAGGCTCATCTGGTTAATGGGGCCCTCCGGCTCCGGTAAAGACAGCCTGCTGTCCGCCTTACGGCAGCGGGAACATCCGCAGCTGCTGGTTGCGCACCGCTATATTACCCGCGCGGCCAATGCAGGGAGTGAAAACCATATCGCCCTGAGCGAGCAGGAGTTTTTCACCCGTGCCGGGCAAAACCTGCTGGCGCTGAGCTGGCATGCC
The DNA here is from genome assembly GCF_043974075.1 of Enterobacter sp. ECC-019. NCBI lineage: Bacteria > Pseudomonadati > Pseudomonadota > Gammaproteobacteria > Enterobacterales > Enterobacteriaceae > Enterobacter > Enterobacter sp. ECC-019. The sequence goes on along the minus strand of NZ_CP143759.1, from coordinate 997,056 downwards.
AACGGCTTTTACTATGGCGTGGGCATCGAAATCGACCTCTGGCTGCACGCGGGTTTTGACGTGCTGGTTAACGGCTCACGTGCGCATCTGCCACAGGCGCGCGCCCGCTACGAAACGGCCCTGCTTCCGGTTTGTCTGCAGGTTTCGCCGGACGTCCTGCGCAGCCGGTTGCAGAGTCGGGGGCGTGAATCAACCCGTGAGATCGATCAGCGGCTTGAGCGTGCGGCCCGCTATACCCCGTCCGACTGCCACATCCTCAACAACGACGGAAGTTTGCTACAGTCAGTCGATACCTTTTTATCGCTTATCCGTCAGAAGGAGAACCAGCATGCCTGACTGCCAGCTTCGCCCCGCTACTGCCGACGATGCGCAGATTGTCTATGCCCTCATCTGCGAACTTAAGCAGGCAGAATTCGATCATCAGGCGTTTCACGCGGGCTACCTTGCCAACCTGCAGGATCACAACATGCGCTACCAGCTTGCCGAAATGGACGGGCAGGTCATCGGCATGATCGGTCTGCACATGCAGTTTCACCTGCACCATGCGCGTTGGATCGGCGAGATCCAGGAGCTGGTGGTGATGCCGCAGGCGCGTGGGCACAAAGTGGGCAGCCAGCTTCTGGCATGGGCGGAAGCGATCGCTCGCCAGGCTGGTGCTGAGCTAACGGAGCTCTCCACCAGCGTGAAGCGCACCGACGCGCACCGTTTTTACGTGCGTGAAGGATATACGCAGAGCCATTTCCGATTCACTAAACCGCTGTAGAGGTGCGTTATGAGTCTGACCATTACGTTGACGGGAACGGGTGGCGCCCAGCTGGTGCCGGTCTTTGGCTGCGACTGCGCGGCCTGCCGCCGGGCGCGCCTGCAGGACAACTATCGCCGTCGCCCCTGTAGCGCGGTGGTCAAATTCAACGATGCGGTGACGCTGCTGGACGCGGGCATTCCGCATCTGATGGACGACTGGCCGGCGGGCAGCTTCCAGCAGTTTTTGCTGACCCATTATCATATGGATCACGTTCAGGGACTCTTCCCCCTGCGCTGGGGCGTTGGCGCGACGATTTCGGTTTACGGTCCGCCGGACGAAGCAGGATGCGACGACCTGTTTAAACACCCCGGGATTCTGGATTTCAGCCACACGGTCGAACCGTTTGTGATGTTTGAACTTCAGGGAATGCGGGTTACGCCGCTGCCGCTTAACCATTCAAAACTGACCTTCGGGTATTTGCTGGAATCGGCCCACAGCCGCATGGCCTGGCTTTCCGACACCGCCGGGCTGCCGGAAAAAACAGTGAAGTTCCTGCTCAACAATCAGCCGCAGGCGATGATTATCGACTGCAGCCATGAACCGCGCGACAAGACGCCGCGCAATCATTGCGACTTAAATACCGTGATTGCGTTAAACGAAACGATTGGCTGCCCTCAGGTGATCCTGACGCATATCAGCCATCAGTTTGACGTGTGGATGATGAATAATTCGCTACCCGACGGCATTGAAGCGGGGTATGACGGGATGGTATTGGTACTCGACTGAGTTTTGCCGGGTGGCGGCTGCGCCTTACCCGGCCTACGGTCCAGGGTTTTGTAGGCCTGCGTAAGCGAAGCGCCACCAGGCTTTAGCCTCGATCGTAATCGTCTTCTAACCTGCGCTCATCTTCTTCTAACCGACGGCGATCGTCATCCAACTGACGCTGACGCTCATCGAGACGGCGACGTCTGTCTTCAAGCTGCCGACGACGATCGTCGTACTGTCGGCTGTCGATTTGACGGCTGCGGTCATAACGATCGTCATCGTCATCGCTGCGGCTGCTGCTGGGGTTATAAGCATCATTGATCGCCTGTTGAATGTTGCCAATAGCATCATCAACAATATCGGCATGAGCCAGCTGGCTGGTGAGTGACAGCAGACCAAATAACAGAGCAGTTGAGTAACGTTTCATAAGGCCAGACTCGCAGGTGAACTGGCCTTACAATAATGAACGACAGGGAACGGGGGTAGCGGAGGAATCTCAAATTACCATGACCTTCCGCAGCGCCTGCGCCAGCTGCACTCGCGTAAACGGCTTACGCAGTAACTGAACGTCCGGCAGTTGAGGGTTGTGTGTGGGCCGTAAATCCTGGCCGCTGATCAGCAACACCGGAAGCTGCGGGTAATGATTACGCACATGGCTAATCACCTCGGCTCCACTGAGGCTGCCGGGAAGCATCAGATCGCTGATAAACATGCCAATATCCGGTGACGCCGCCAGCATGTTCAGCGCCTGCTCGCCGTTGTCTGCTTCCAGTGTCAGGTAACCAAGCTGATGCAGCTGCTCGCACAGGGTCTGACGGACGTCCGCCTCATCTTCCAGCACCAGAACCAGCCGCTCGCTATCGACGGAGTCGGTGGCTGACAGCGCTTCATCATCTGCAGCGGCGGGCAGCACAGAGCGCGGGAGATGAAGCCGGACGGTCGTTCCCTGCCCCGGCGCGCTTTCGATCTCCACGCGCCCGCCGGACTGGCGTACAAAGCCGTAGACCATCGACAGGCCTAACCCACTCCCGCTTCCGGTCTGCTTGGTGGTGAAGAACGGTTCAAAGACCCGGGATTTTACCTCCTGCGACATGCCGCTACCGCGGTCAATCACTTCCAGCGCCACCATATCCTGCCGGCGCCCGTCGCTGCGGGTAACGCGCTGATTCCAGGTGCGGATTTTTATCACCCCGCTTTGTCCTTCCATCGCATCGCGGGCGTTCATCACCAGGTTGATGATGGCGTTTTCCAACTGGCTGACGTCTATCCATGCGGGCCACGCCGGGGTTTGCGCTTCAATCTCCAGGGTCAGGGTGGCAGGCAAAGAGTGGCGCATCAGTTCCCGGAGGTTCTCCAGCAGCGGCAGCATCTCTACCGCATGCGGCGTCAGGGATTGCTTGCGGGAAAACGCCAGCAGACGCTGCGTCAGTAAGGCGCCACGCTCGGCCGCCTTCTGCGCCCGGGTGATGCGCGGCGCATCTTTTGATTCAGGATCGGTAAGTTCAAGGCTGCCGATGATCACCGCCAGCAGGTTGTTAAAATCATGCGCCAGCCCACCGGTCAGCTGTCCAACCGCCTTCATCTTCTGGCTGTGCAGGAGCGCCTCTTCCAGCCCCTGACGCTCAATACGGTCGATCTCCATCTGCGTGGTTTTCTCTTTCAGCAGCCGCGTGGTGTGCTCAAGCGAGGCGGTATTACGGGCAAAAACGTTAAACGCGCGCGCCAGCTCGCCCAGCTCATCACGCCGCTGGAGGGCGGGAACGGAAACATCCTGTTCGCCGTGGGCAAGGCGCGACATCGCCCGGGAAATAGCCGTCAGGTTAGAGGCCAGATTGCGGTAGATATACCAGCAGGCGCACCCGGTGATGATCAGCGCCAGGACGGCGAAAATGCTGATAAACACGCTGATGGATTGTAGCTCGTGATGGCTCTGGGCCGTGCGAAGCCGGGAGGCCTGCGCCACCTGCTCGACGTACTGATTAATGTCACTGTTAAGGATCGCCACCAGCGCCTTGATGTGAAACATATACCAGCTTATCGCCAGATCGCTCTCTTCCAGCTGCTTCGACAGCGGGGCGAGCTTGCCTAACTCGGCATTAAAATCAGGCAGAACGCTCTTCACAACCGGCTGCGCGGCATTTCGGGGCAGCGTTGCGGCCACCGCGTCCAGTTGATGAACGGTCGCGCGCGGCGAAGGGGTGTCGATGGCAGCAGCGATCAGCCGGTCCATCTCCATCAGCTGCTGCGCATCCGGTACGTTGCTGCCATAGCGGCGGTTGATGTCCTGCAGATGACGCAGGTAGCTCTGGCTTTGATACAGCGAGCTCAGCAGCGCGTTACGCTCCAGATGGCGTCGCTGCCCGCGCTCAAGCATCTCCGTCACGCTCTGCTGGAGCTCATTGCTTCGTTGAATAATACGCGCCACCAGCGCCGGCTCCTGCTGCGCCAGCGGTGCATCCGCAAGCTGCTCCAGTGAGCGACGCAGCGCCATTTGCATCTGCTTCAGGCGCTCGGCTTCGCCTTTGTACTCCAGCGCCCCCACCACCTGCGAGAGCCGCACCGCTGCCGTCGCCACGTTGGCGGTATCACGGGCCAGGTTCATGCTGCCGGTCATATCATCCAGCGTTTGCTGCTGAACCTGCTCCTGGATTTGACTGGCGTGACGAAAGCCGAGCACCGCCACGCCGCTCACCATCAGCGTAACGGCGACCACCAGCAGATTGAAAATCAGCAGGCGTCCGCGGGCGCTGGCGAAGAAGGGGGGACGGCGTGATGGCATGGATTTGGGCTCCTGTGCGGTAAGGAAAATGTGATGGCGATTAGCTATTCATAACTATGACAAATATGAACAGCTTCTGACATTTTGCATTTACGCACCTGTGATGAAGTGCAGATATCGGCATTCGCAGGAGATCCGTCATGAGCAGAACCCCGGTATTAGAGATGCGCAGCATTGCCAAAACGTTTGGCAGTTTCCACGCGCTCAAGGGTGTAGATTTGACGGTCTTTCCCGGTGAGATCCACGCGCTGATGGGTGAAAACGGCGCGGGAAAAAGCACGCTGATGAAAATCCTCGCGGGAGCCTATACCGCCACCAGCGGTGAGATCCTGATCGACGGTCAGCCGTTTCACATTAAAGGGCCGAAAGATGCGCTGGCCGCAGGCATTACCCTGATTTATCAGGAGATGCAGCTCGCACCCAATCTGACCGTTGCCGAAAATATCTTTCTTGGCAGCGAGCTGTCGCGGGGTGGGATGGTGCAGCGCAAAGAGATGGCCGCCCAGGCGCAGGCGGTGATTGAGCGGCTCGGCGCACAGTTCAATGCCACCGACCTGGTGATGAAGCTGACCATCGCCGAGCAGCAGCAGGTGGAAATTGCCCGCGCGCTGCACCGCAACAGCCGCATTCTGGTGATGGATGAACCCACCGCCGCCCTCTCCTCGCGGGAAACGCACCGCCTGTTCGAACTGATTTTGCGCCTGCGCGATGAAGGGATGGCGATCATCTATATCAGCCACCGTATGGCGGAAGTGTATGAACTCTCTGACCGCGTCAGCGTGCTGCGTGACGGGCAGTACGTCGGCAGCCTGACGCGCGACAAGCTGAATGCCTCTGAGCTGGTGCGCATGATGGTGGGCCGCCCGTTAAGCGACCTGTTCAATAAAGAGCGTGATATTCCCCTCGGCAGCCCGCGCCTCAACGTCCACCACCTCACCGACGGTAAAAAAGTACAGCCGTGTAGTCTGCAGGTACGTTCCGGCGAAATCGTCGGGCTGGCGGGCCTGGTTGGGGCCGGACGCTCCGAGCTGGCACAGCTCATCTTCGGTGTGCGTAAAGCCACCGGCGGCATGATTGAGGTCGACGGCGAGCCAGTGGTGATCCACTCCCCGCGCGCGGCCATCGAAAACGGCATCGGTTTTCTCACCGAAAACCGCAAGGAGCAGGGGCTGTTCCTTGAACTGGCGGCGCAGGAGAACATCACCATGGCGACGCTGGAGCGCGACGCCACCTTCGGCATGTTAAACCGCAAAAAAGCGCAGGCCATTTCCGATGACGCTATTGCCCTGCTCAACATCCGCGTACCGCATTCGCAGGTGCGCGCGGGCGGGCTGTCCGGCGGCAATCAGCAAAAGCTGCTGATCTCCCGCTGGGTGGCCATCGGCCCGCGCATTCTGATTCTGGACGAACCCACGCGCGGCGTGGACGTCGGTGCGAAAAGCGAGATCTACCGCATCATGAACCAGATGGCGCGCAAAGGGGTGGCGATTTTGATGATCTCCAGCGAGCTGCCGGAAGTGGTAGGCATGAGCGACCGGGTCTACGTGATGCGGGAAGGCAGTATTGCGGGTGAACTTCACGGGCGCGACATCTCTCAGGAAAACATTATGACGCTGGCAACCGGCGTGAACGATACTCATCAGGCGGTGCAATCATGACAACTCCTACCCATACACAGCAGGTGGCGAAATCCGCCTCTGCCAAAAAAATGCTGATGAGCGATCTGATGCAAACGGTCGGTATTCTGCCGATTCTTATCCTGATTGTGGCGGTATTTGGCTTTATCGCCCCTAACTTCTTCACCGAGAGCAACCTGCTCAACATTACCCGCCAGGCGTCAATCAACATCGTGCTGGCGGCGGGAATGACCTTTATCATTTTAACCGGTGGGATTGACCTCTCCGTCGGCTCGATTCTCGGCACCACGGCGGTCGCGGCGATGGTGGTCTCGCTTATCCCTGAATTTGCCATGCTCTCCATTCCGGCCGCGCTAATGCTCGGCATGGTGTTGGGGCTGTTTAACGGCGCGCTGGTGGCCTTTGCCGGGCTGCCGCCGTTTATCGTCACACTCGGCACCTATACGGCACTGCGCGGCGCGGCGTATCTGCTGGCCGACGGCACGACGGTCATTAACTCCAACATTAACTTCGAGTGGATCGGCAATAACTACCTCGGCCCGATTCCGTGGCTGGTGGTGATCGCGCTGGCGGTCATTGCTATCTGCTGGTTCATCCTGCGCCGCACCACGCTCGGCGTACACATCTATGCAGTGGGCGGCAACATGCAGGCGGCGCGACTGACCGGCATTAAGGTCTGGCTGGTGCTGCTGTTTGTCTACGGCATGAGCGGCCTGCTCTCCGGGCTTGGCGGCGTCATGAGCGCCTCGCGCCTCTACAGCGCCAACGGTAACCTCGGCATGGGTTACGAGCTGGATGCGATTGCGGCGGTGATCCTCGGCGGCACCAGCTTCGTCGGCGGGATCGGCACGATCACCGGCACGCTGGTCGGCGCGCTGATCATCGCCACCCTTAACAATGGCATGACGCTGATGGGCGTCTCCTACTTCTGGCAACTGGTGATCAAAGGGGCGGTGATCATCATAGCGGTGCTGATCGACAAATACCGTACCCGACACCATCAAAGTGCATAATAACAAAACCCTACAGCTTCGAGGAAAACCCTATGCGTTTGAAACCGTTAGTGACCGCGCTCTGTGCTGGCGCACTGCTTGCCGCAACACCGTTTGCGCAGGCAAAAGATCTGAAGTCCATCGGCGTGACGGTGGGCGACCTGGCTAACCCGTTCTTTGTGCAGATCACCAAAGGTGCCGAGCTGGAAGCGCGCAAGCTGGCTGGCGATAACGTCAAGGTGACGCTGGTTTCCAGCGGGTACGATCTGGGTCAGCAGGTAGCGCAGATCGACAACTTCATCGCCGCGAAGGTGGACATGATCATCCTCAACGCTGCGGATTCCAAAGGGATCGGCCCGGCGGTGAAGCGCGCGAAGGACGCCGGGATCGTGGTCGTTGCGGTTGACGTGGCGGCGGAAGGCGCTGATGCGACCATCACCTCCGATAACACCCAGGCGGGCGAAATGGCCTGTAAGTACATTACCGACCGCCTGAAAGGGAAAGGCAACGTGGTGATCATCAACGGACCACCGGTCTCTGCGGTGCAAAACCGCGTGGAAGGCTGTCAGACGGAATTCAAAAAACATCCGGATATCAAGGTGCTCTCGGATAACCAAAACGCCAAGGGCAGTCGTGAAGGCGGTCTGGAAGTCATGACCTCCCTGCTGGCGGCCAATCCGAAGATCGACGGCGTGTTTGCGATTAACGATCCGACGGCGATCGGCGCCGATCTGGCCGCGAAGCAGGCTCAGCGCAACGAGTTCTTTATCGTCGGCGTGGATGGTTCTCCGGACGGTGAGGAAGCGCTGAAGCGCGAAAACTCCCTGTTTGTCGCCACCCCGGCGCAAGATCCGCAGGTGATGGCGGCAAAAGCGGTGGAGATCGGCTATGACATTCTACAGGGCAAACCTGCGCCGAAAGCGCCGGTGCTGATCCCGGTGACGATGATCGATAAAAAGAACGTCGGCACGTATAAGGGTTGGACGGTTAAATGATCCTTTTCCCTCTCCCGGTGGGAGAGGGAACTGTTTTCAAGGAGTCCCCATGAAACGCTCCGACATCAATGAAATTCTCGGCCACACGCGACAATTCTTTTCCATGCACGACGTGCATCTCCCGCCGTTTGCCAGCTTTCCGCCAACAAAATGGCAGCAGCTTGACCAGGCCGCATGGCAGGAGGTATTCGACCTCAAGCTCGGCTGGGACGTGACGGCGTTCGGCGGCAACAGCTTTGCCGCTGAGGGTCTGACGCTGTTTACCCTGCGCAACGGCTCGCCCAACGGCGTGCCTTATGAAAAGTGCTATGCCGAAAAAATTATGCACGTGCGTGACGGCCAGGTGACGCCGATGCATTTTCACTGGCGCAAGCGAGAAGACATCATCAACCGGGGCGGCGGGAACCTGATTGTAGAATTGTGGAATACCGGTGCGCATGAAGAGACGGAAAACACCGACGTAACGGTCACCGTCGACGGATGCCGTCAGACCCACGCGCCCGGCAGCCAGCTGCGCCTGCTGCCCGGGGAAAGCATCTGCCTGACGCCCGGTCTGTACCACAGTTTCTGGGGCGAACGCGGCTTCGGAGACGTGCTGGTCGGCGAAGTGTCATCGGTAAACGACGACGAGCACGATAACCACTTTTTGCAGCCCGTTGCCCGCTATAACAACATCGAAGAAGACGAACCAGCGCTACTGGTGCTATGCAACGAGTACAACCTGTTTCGGATATAAGGGGTGAATGATGCCATTGATTTCTCTTGCCGACGGTCTTGAGCACGCCCGGCAACATCGCTACGCGCTGGGCGCGTTCAACGTGCTCGACTCCCACTTCCTGCGCGCGCTGTTCGCCGCCGCGAAGCAGGAACGCTCGCCGTTTATCATCAATATCGCCGAAGTGCATTTTAAGTACGTGTCTCTGGATTCGCTTGTCGAGGCGGTTAAGTTCGAAGCCGCTCGTCACGACATTCCCGTGGTGCTTAACCTCGACCACGGGCTGCATTTTGAGGCCGTCGTACGCGCCCTGCGCTTAGGGTTCAGCTCGGTGATGTTCGACGGCTCTACGCTGAGCTATGAGGAAAACATTCGCCAGACGCGGGAGGTGGTGAAGATGTGCCACGCGGTGGGCGTGTCGGTAGAGGCGGAACTGGGCGCGGTCGGTGGTGATGAAGGCGGCGCGCTTTACGGGCATGCGGACGAAGCGTTCTTTACCGACCCGCAGCTGGCGCGCGAATTTGTCGATTCAACCGGCATTGACGCGCTGGCGGTTGCCATCGGCAACGCGCACGGCAAATACAAAGGCGAGCCGAAACTCGATTTCCCACGCCTGGACGCCATTCGCCAGCAGACGGGGTTGCCGCTGGTTTTACACGGCGGCTCCGGGATTAGCGATGCCGACTTCCGCCGCGCCATCGAGCTGGGTATTCATAAAATCAACTTCTATACCGGCATGTCACAGGCCGCGCTTGCCGCCGTTGAGCAGCGTATGGCAAACCGCCAGCCGCTCTATGACGAGTTTGCCGAGCTGCTGCTGGGGATAGAAGAGGCGATAACGGATACGGTCGCCGAACAGATGCGCATCTTCGGCAGCGCGGGGCAGGCATGATGGAACGCAAAGGCATCATCGCCGCAGGCAACATGCTGGTGGATCACGTCCACCAGATCGTGCAGTGGCCGGAGCGCGGCTGGCTGGCGGAAATCACCCACAGCGAACGCTCAACCGGCGGGGCGCCGCTCAACGTGCTACTGACGCTGGCGAAAATGCACGTTGGACTGCCGCTGCAGGCGGTGGGGCTGATTGGCGAAGATGGCGACGGGGATTACATTCTGGCGATGCTCGACCAGTACCATGTCAACCGCCAGCGCGTACAGCGCACCACCTTTGCCCCGACCTCCATGTCGCAGGTGATGACCGATCCCAGCGGACAGCGCACCTTTTTCCACTCGCCGGGCGCCAACCGCCTGCTGGATCTTCCTGCCTTCGATCGCTTAGACGAATCGATGAAGATCTTCCATCTCGGCTACCTGCTACTGCTCGACAGCCTGGATATGCCCGATGACGAGTTCGGCACCCGCAGCGCGCGGCTGCTGGCGCAGATGCGCGACCAGGGGTATGAAACCTCGCTCGACCTGGTGTCCCGCAAGGGCGACCCGCGCTACCAGCCGCTGGTGCTCCCTGCCCTGCGCCATCTTGATTATCTGGTTATTAACGAGCTGGAAGCCGGGGAGTTTAGCGGGCTGGAGATGCGCGACGGCAGCGACGCGCTGAACACAGCCCATATTGCTGAAGCCGCCGCGCAGCTGCTGGCGGCAGGCGTTCGCCAGCGGGTGGTGATCCACTGCCCGGAAGGCGCATGGGGTGAAGCACCGGGTGAGCAAGGTCGCTGGATCCCATCATGGTTGCTGGAGCAAAAAGACATTGTCGGCAGCGTCGGCGCGGGCGATGCGTTTTGCGCGGGGTTTTTATACGGCTGCCATGAATCGCTGCCGCTCACGGAGAGCATTTATCTGGCGCACGCCTGCGCGCGGGCAAGCCTGCTGGCCGCCAATGCGATTGACGGCGCGAAAACGCTGGCCGAGCTGCAGCTGTTTATCAAAGAGAATACCTAGGCCGCTTTCTCGCTGTGGGAAACGTCGGTGGCAAACACATAGCCTAACCCACGGATGGTTTTGATGAGCGCTGGCTGATGCGGGTTAGCCTCGATCTTCCGGCGCAGGCGCATGATCAACACGTCAATCGTGCGGTCGAACACGTCGGCGCTTTCGCTGTGGGTCAACTCAAGCAGCCGGTCACGGCTCAGCACCCGACGGGCATTTTGCGTGAGCGCCAGCAGCAGGCCGTACTCGCCCTGGGTTAAGGGGACAGGATTACGCTGCGGATCGCTCAGCTCGCAGCGGGAGGTATCGAGCGTCCATCCGTTAAAAGCAATGCCCGCTACGGGCGCTGCGGGAACTTCAGCAGCAAGCACACCGGTACGGCGCAATACCGCTTTAACGCGGGCGACCACCACGCGCGGGTTGAATGGTTTGCCAATATAATCGTCGGCTCCCATCTCCAGCCCCACCACCACGTCTGACTCACTCCCCAGCCCGGTTAGCATCACAACCGGTAGCGCCGGCCGCTGCTTTTGCAGCTGCAGCAGAACCTGCAGGCCGTTGATATCCGGCAGCATCATATCCAGCAGCACCAGCGCGATATTCGGCTCCTGCTGTACCTGCCGCAGTGCATCCTGGCCGTTATGGCAGACAAGCACGCTAAAGACGTGCTCGCTCAGCACGTCCTGAAGCAGTTCGCAGACTGCCGTATCGTCATCTACCACCAGAATCGCCGGTTTCATCGTATGCTTCCGTCAGGGGATTATGTTAAGTCTGAACCATTCTGCCGCCGGCTCCAGTCAAATCTTTTTTTCAGTGACGGAAATTCAACCCATGTCACATCCGCTGCCCTGTCGACACGTCAATTTTGACGATTGGCTGTTTTTTGTCAGGGTTTTCACCGCGAATGAACCGTAAAGTCAGGGTATACCCATACGAAAAACATGGCATAGAAGCTGCATAGTGGGTGCGAATGATTCGATTAACTGGAGCAGACTGATGAAAAAAGTCGTCACGGTTTGCCCTTATTGTGCCTCAGGTTGCAAGATCCACCTGGTGGTCGATAACGGCAAAATCGTCCGGGCAGAGGCCGCACAGGGGAAAACCAACCAGGGCACGCTGTGCCTGAAAGGTTACTACGGCTGGGATTTTATTAACGATACCCAAATCCTCACCCCGCGCCTGAAAACCCCTATGATCCGCCGCGAGCGCGGCGGCAAACTGGAAGCCGTCTCCTGGAGCGAGGCGCTCGATTATGTCGCCACGCGTCTTAGCGCCATCAAGGCCAAATATGGCCCGGATGCGATTCAGACCACCGGCTCTTCACGCGGGACGGGGAATGAAACCAACTATGTGATGCAAAAATTCGCGCGCGCCGTTATTGGAACCAATAACGTCGACTGCTGCGCTCGCGTCTGACACGGCCCATCGGTTGCAGGTCTGCACCAGTCGGTCGGTAACGGCGCAATGAGTAATGCCATCAACGAGATAGATAATACCGATCTCGTCTTCATCTTTGGTTATAACCCGGCGGATTCTCACCCTATCGTCGCGAACCACGTTATTCGCGCTAAGCAGAATGGGGCGAAAATCATCGTCTGCGATCCGCGTAAAATTGAAACCGCGCGCATTGCGGATATGCACATCGCGTTGAAAAACGGCTCGAACATCGCGCTGTTGAACGCAATGGGGCACGTCATTATTGAGGAGAATCTGTACGACCAGGCGTTTGTCGCGACCCGTACGGAAGGTTTTGAAGAGTACAAGAAAATAGTCGAAGGCTATACGCCGGAGTCGGTTGAAGCGATCACCGGCGTCAGCGCGCAGGAGATCCGCCAGGCGGCACGGATGTATGCCGGGGCGAAAACCGCCGCCATCCTCTGGGGTATGGGCGTGACCCAGTTCTACCAGGGTGTGGAGACCGTGCGTTCCCTGACCAGCCTCGCCATGCTGACAGGAAACCTTGGCAAGGCGCACGTCGGCGTCAACCCGGTACGTGGTCAGAATAACGTTCAGGGTGCCTGCGATATGGGGGCGCTGCCGGACACCTATCCGGGCTACCAGTACGTGAAGTTCCCGGAAAATCGTGAGAAATTCGCGAAGGCCTGGGGCGTGGAAAGCCTGCCAGAGCATACCGGGTATCGCATCAGCGAGCTGCCGCACCGCGCGGCGCACGGCGAAGTGCGTGCGGCCTACATCATGGGTGAAGATCCGCTCCAGACCGACGCCGAGCTGTCTGCGGTGCGCAAAGGGTTTGAGGATCTGGAGCTGGTGATTGTCCAGGATATCTTCATGACCAAAACCGCGGCGGCGGCGGATGTGATTCTACCGTCGACCTCCTGGGGCGAGCATGAAGGCGTCTACACGGCGGCGGACCGCGGCTTCCAGCGCTTCTTTAAGGCGGTCGAGCCGAAGTGGGATCTGAAAACGGACTGGCAGATCATCAGCGAAATTGCCACCCGCATGGGCTACCCGATGCACTACAACAACACTCAGGAGATCTGGGACGAGTTGCGCAGTCTGTGCCCGGACTTTTATGGGGCAACCTATGAAAAAATGGGTGAGCTGGGGTACATCCAGTGGCCGTGTCGCGATGAGTCTGAATCCGACCAGGGGACGTCGTACCTCTTTAAAGAGAAGTTCGACACCCCGAACGGGCTGGCGCAGTTCTTCACCTGCGACTGGGTCGCGCCGATCGATAAGCTCACCGATGAGTATCCGATGGTGCTCTCCACCGTGCGTGAAGTGGGCCACTACTCCTGTCGTTCGATGACCGGCAACTGCGCCGCGCTGGCGGCGCTGGCGGACGAACCGGGCTACGCGCAAATCAACACCGCCGACGCGCAGCGCCTTGGTATTGAGGATGAAACGCTGGTGTGGGTGAATTCGCGCAAAGGGCGGATCATCACCCGTGCGCAGGTCAGCGATCGTCCGAACAAAGGGGCGGTCTATATGACCTACCAGTGGTGGATTGGCGCCTGTAACGAGCTGGTAACGGAAAACTTAAGCCCGATAACCAAAACGCCGGAGTATAAATACTGCGCCGTGCGCCTGGAGCCGATTGCGGATCAACACGCAGCGGAACAGTATGTGATCGACGAATATAACAAGCTGAAAGCCCGACTGCGCGAAAGCGCAATGGGTTGAAGCCGTTAATTCATCGTTGAATAAAGGGAGTGAAATATTCACTCCCTTTTTATTTCCGCTTAACCCATAAAATACATCAATTATTATTCTGGAAAGCGGCTCGCAGAAATAATGTAATTTTCGCGAAAAAGAATTACATCTTTGCATTTTAATTCAGAGGGATAAGATGTGCGGCGGGTGCTTAAGACTTTCTGTCTTGAGCATTGTTGAGGGACAGAAAGTAGGAAGCCCCGGGAAATTTTCATTTACCCGAGGCTACTCTTCCTCAACTCCCAACAAGTTGAGAGTAGCCTCTTATTCTTTTTTACACAAGGAGTAAAAGGCATGACGCCATTAAAAACTGCGTTAGGCATCGTCTTTATTATTTGCCTGACGATAGTGATCTTTACCTTTATTACTCGCGGCAGGCTCTGCGAGTTTTCAATAAAGAGTGAACATCAGGAGGTGGCGGCAAAATTAGCCTGCAACGCAGGCTAACCTCTACGGGCGGAACAAGGGTTCCGCCCGGCTTGTAGGATGCTGAGGTCTTAATGCACCCATTTTTTTCTTCCGCCACCGCGATTATACTGCGCGGCGTGTACCCAGATGATAAGAATCCATGAAATCCTTTTTTCTGTTGTTGTTATTTTTAACCTCGTTCGCTCGCGCGGATGAGATCGGCAGCCAGTACCAGAAACAGGCGGAAGCAGGCGATGCCCGCGCCCAGTATTATCTTGCTGATACGTACTTTAGTTCCGGTGACAGCAAGCAGGCAGCGCTTTGGGCCGAGAAAGCCGCTAAAGGCGGCGATGTCGACGCCATGGGGCTGCTCTCGCAAATCCTCTTTACCCAGGGAAATTATGCGCAGGCCAAAGCACTGGCGCAGCAGGCAACTATCGCGGGCAGCAAACGTGGCGCAATCATGCTGGCGCGCGTGCTGGTGAACACCCAGGCGGGGAAAACCGACTATCCCCAAGCCATTAAACTGCTGCAAACGGCGACCGAGGATATCGACAACGACTCCGCGGTTGATGCGCAACTGCTGCTGGGGCTGATTTATGCCAACGGCGTTGAAGTGGCGCAGGATGACGCTCAGGCGGCTGCGTGGTTTAAGCGCAGTTCGTCTCTGTCACGTACGGGATACGCAGAATACTGGGCTGGGATGCTGTTCCAGCAGGGCGAGAAAGGCTTTATTACGCCAAATAAACAGAAAGCGCTGTACTGGTTGAACCTGAGCTGTACGGAAGGGTTTGATACCGGATGCGAAGAGTTTGATGCGTTGAGCGGGGAGTAAAGTGCCGGGTGGCGGCTTCGCCTTACCCGGCCTTGTATTATCCTTCCGTGCAGAAAGAACCGGCCAGTACTTTCTGCCATGCAGTCCACATGCCGTACCCGGCCTTAGGCCACGCGCCTGTGTTGTAGATCCCTGCAGTGGACTGCACCTTCTCCACAAGTGACAAACCGGACAGTATCATGGACCGGTTTTCCCGGTAATCCGCATTCACAAGGTTGGTTTCACTATGGAACAGGAACTTCACTTTATTGGTATCGACATCTCCAAAGCTAAGCTGGATGTCGATGTGTTGCGACCTGATGGCCGTCACCGCAGCAAAAAATTTACTAACACACCTAAAGGTCACGAGGAGCTGCTCAGCTGGCTCCGCAGCCATAATGTGGCTCAGGCACATATCTGCATGGAAGCGACCAGCACCTATATGGAAGACGCAGCAGCATCCCTCAGCGATGCCGGTTTCACCGTATCCATCATCAACCCGGCTCTTGGTAAAGCCTTTGCGCAGAGTGAAGGCCTGCGCAGTAAAACCGATGCCGTTGATGCCCGTATGCTGGCAGAGTTCTGCCGGCAGAAGCGTCCGGTAGCCTGGGAGGCACCTCATCCGCTGGAGCGCGCGTTGCGGGCGCTGGTGCTGCGTCACCAGTCCCTGACAGACATGCACACGCAGGAGCTGAACCGTCGTGAGACGGCGCGGGAGGTGCAGATGCCGAGCATCGATGCGCACCTTCTGTGGCTGGAAGCGGAGCTGAAGCGGCTGGAGAAACAGATAAAGGACCTGACGGATGATGACCCGGACCTGAAGCACCGGCGAAAACTGCTGGACAGCATACCGGGTATCGGTGAAAAGACATCCGCGGTGCTGCTGGCGTATGTGGGGCTGAAGGACAGGTTCGGTCAGGCGCGGCAGTTCGCGGCTTTCGCAGGACTGACACCGCGGCAGCATGAATCCGGAAGCAGCGTACACAGGGCAAGCAGGATGAGTAAGGCAGGCCATGTCTCGCTTCGCAGGGCGCTGTATATGCCCGCGATGGTGGCGCTGTACAAAACGGAGTGGGGAAAAGCGTTCAGGGCGCGTCTGGAAAAGAACGGCAAGGGAGCGAAGCTGATAATCGGAGCGATGATGCGCAAGCTGGCGCAGGTGGCGTATGGCGTCCTGAAATCAGGACGCCCGTTCGATGCCACATTACATCAGGAAAATGCTTGCGTGGCATAACAGTATCTACAAAACCCGTAGGCCCGGTAAGCGCAGCGCCACCGGGCTTAGGATATTACTGGTCAGCCGTCTTATCAAAACGACCCAGCACTTCGCGTTCATACGCCAGCGCTTTTTTGTGGTCGAATTTGTGTTCCCACTTGGCGATAACCAGCACCGCCAGGGCATTCCCCACCACGTTCAGCGCCGTACGCGCCATGTCGAGGATACGGTCCACACCGGCGATAAATGCCAGACCTTCCAGCGGAATACCGACGCTGCCGAGCGTAGCCAGCAGCACTACGAAGGAGACACCAGGAACGCCTGCAATACCTTTTGAGGTCACCATCAGCGTCAGTACCAGGACGATCTCCTGCCACAGCGACAGATCAATGCCGTACAGCTGCGCAATAAAGATAGCGGCGATACTCTGGTACAGCGTCGAACCATCCAGATTAAAGGAGTAGCCGGTCGGTACCACGAAGCTGGTAATAGAGGCAGGCGCGCCGTAGGCTTCCATCTTCTCAATAATACGCGGCAGCACGCTCTCGGAGCTTGCCGTGGAGTACGCCAGAATCAGTTCATCTTTCAGGATACGGATCAGGATCCAAATGCTCAGCCCGCACAGCCGCGCCACGATCCCCAGCACCACCAGCGCGAAGAACAGGATGGCGAAGTGCACCAGGATCACCAGCTTAGCCAGCGGCCACAGGGAGGCAAAACCGAAGTTCGCCACGGTGACGGCGATAAGCGCAAACACCCCTACCGGTGCGTAACGCATCACCATGTGGGTCACTTTAAACATGGTTTCGGAGATAGAACGGAACACGGTCACCAGCGGTTCGCGATGCGTCGCTGGCAGCGAAGAGAGTCCCAGACCGAACAGCACCGAGAAGAAGATGATAGGCAGCATCTCGCCCTTCGCCATTGAGGCCACGATGTTGGTCGGTACCAGCGAAAGGATTGTGCCCATCAGGCCGTGCGCATGACTCTGCACGTCAGCGGTCGTACTTTGGTATTTCGAAATATCCACCGTTGCCAGTTGCGACATATCGATCCCGGAACCCGGCTGGAACACGTTCGCCAGCGTGATACCGAGGATAATCGCAACCGTAGTGATCACTTCGAAATAGATAATGGTTTTCGCACCAATACGGCCTAACTGCTTCGCATCGCCGACGCCCGCAATACCGACCACCAGCGTCGAGATCACAATCGGTACCACAATCATCTTGATCAGATGAATAAAGATATCCCCTGCCGGTGAAAGCAGGTTCGCAATCAGCCATTCGCGGCTGTCGCTGTGATAGTGGAGGTAACTGCCCAGCAAGATGCCCAGCACAAGGGCGATTAAGATCTGCCAGGCAAGGCTGACTTTAACGTTTTTCATAGAAACTGACTTCCTCAATGAAGCGCCCTATTCACTGAAACTGCATGAATATGGAGACATACTGAAAGGGTATGAATTGTGTTGCGTTGGTTTATGGGATTTTTTAACGCGGCGTATGAGTATCATTTGCGCGACCCGTTGCGCAAGCCTTAAAGAACGATGCGTTTCACTCGCAAAAGCGACGATGACGGGAGTTTGTTCTAATTCTGACAAATAACCTTTTGTTATAAAAAAGCTTTTTTAAACATAAATGTGAATAATCGTCAGCATAAATTATTTTCCTTCAAAGTTTCATTCGCTCATTTTTCATACTCTTCAAACAATGCGTGATCTGTAGCCCAAATACTAAACAAAGCTTGTAAAGCCCCTACAATTAACGTTTTTGCGACATATTATTAACATCTTACAAGGAGAAAAAAAGCCATGAGCCAAATCCACAAACATGACATTCCCGCAAATATTGCGGACCGTTGCCTGATCACCCCGGAGCAGTACCACGAGAAATATCAGCAATCTATCACCGCCCCGGACATCTTCTGGGGTGAGCAGGGCCATATCCTTGACTGGATCAAACCTTATCAGAAGGTGAAGAACACCTCCTTTGCGCCCGGGAATGTCTCCATTAAATGGTATGAAGATGGCACCCTGAACCTGGCGGCGAACTGCCTTGATCGCCACCTTGCCGAGCGCGGGAACGAGACGGCCATCATCTGGGAAGGCGATGACGCCTCGCAAAGCAAACACATTACCTACAAAGAGCTGCACCGCGACGTGTGCCGCTTCGCCAACGTCCTGCTGGAAAAAGGCATTAAAAAAGGCGATGTGGTCGCTATCTATATGCCGATGGTGCCGGAAGCGGCGGTGGCCATGCTGGCCTGCGCGCGTATCGGGGCGATTCACTCGGTGATTTTCGGCGGGTTCTCGCCAGAGGCGGTTGCGGGTCGTATTGTCGATTCAAGTTCAAAGCTGGTGATCACCGCCGATGAAGGCGTGCGCGCCGGACGCGGTATCCCGCTGAAGAAAAACGTCGACGAAGCGCTGAAAAACCCGAACGTCAAAACGGTCAGTAACGTCATCGTCCTTAAGCGTACCGGCGGCAAAATCGACTGGAACGAAGGGCGCGACCTGTGGTGGAGCGACCTGATCGAAAAAGCGAGCGACCAGCATCAGCCGGAAGAGATGAACGCAGAAGATCCGCTGTTCATTCTTTATACTTCCGGCTCAACCGGTAAGCCGAAAGGCGTGCTGCACACCACCGGCGGCTATCTGGTCTATGCGGCCACCACCTTCAAATACGTCTTCGACTACCATCCGGGCGACATCTACTGGTGTACCGCCGACGTGGGCTGGGTCACCGGACACAGCTACCTGCTGTACGGCCCGCTGGCCTGTGGCGCAACAACGCTGATGTTTGAGGGCGTACCAAACTGGCCGACCCCGGCGCGTATGTGTCAGGTAGTCGACAAACACCAGGTCAACATTCTCTACACCGCGCCAACTGCGATCCGCGCATTAATGGCGGAAGGTGATAAAGCCATCGAAGGCACGGACCGTTCTTCATTGCGCATCCTCGGTTCCGTGGGTGAGCCCATTAACCCGGAAGCCTGGGAGTGGTACTGGAAAAAAATCGGTAACGAAAAATGCCCGGTGATGGACACCTGGTGGCAGACCGAAACCGGCGGCTTCATGATCACTCCGATGCCGGGCGCCACGCAGCTGAAGGCCGGTTCCGCAACCCGTCCGTTCTTCGGCGTGCAGCCTGCACTGGTAGATAACGAAGGCAACCCGCTGGAAGGCGCCACCGAAGGTAACCTGGTGATCACAGACTCCTGGCCGGGTCAGGCGCGTACCCTGTTCGGCGATCACGATCGCTTCGAGCAGACCTACTTCTCGACCTTTAAAAACATGTACTTCAGCGGTGACGGCGCACGTCGTGACGAAGACGGGTACTACTGGATCACCGGGCGCGTGGACGACGTGCTGAACGTCTCCGGCCACCGTCTGGGCACCGCTGAGATTGAATCAGCCCTTGTGTCGCATCCGAAAATTGCCGAAGCCGCCGTTGTCGGTATTCCGCACAACATCAAAGGCCAGGCGATTTACGCCTATGTCACCCTGAACCACGGCGAAGAGCCGTCGCCAGAGCTGTATACCGAGGTGCGCAACTGGGTACGTAAAGAGATTGGCCCGCTGGCGACGCCGGACGTGCTGCACTGGACCGACTCGCTGCCGAAAACCCGCTCCGGCAAAATTATGCGTCGCATCTTGCGCAAAATCGCGGCAGGAGACACCAGCAACCTCGGCGATACCTCAACGCTCGCGGATCCTGGCGTGGTGGAAAAACTGCTCGAAGAGAAGCAGGCCATCGCAATGCCTTCCTAGTGTTTTCTCCCTCTCCCCATAGGGGAGAGGGAGAAAACAAACCAACCTTACCTCTGGAGATTTCTGTGATGAATAACGATATTTGTCAGCAGATAGAGAATAGTGCGCACTACAGGGAGCTCGTCGAAAAACGGCAACGGTTTGCCTTCATCCTTTCCATCATCATGCTGGTTATCTACGTCGGCTTTATTCTGCTGATCGCCTTTGCCCCGCACTGGCTGGGTACCCCGCTGCACGAGGGGACCAGCGTGACGCGCGGCATTCCGATTGGCATTGGCGTGATTGTGATTTCATTCCTGCTGACCGGCGTCTACGTCTGGCGCGCGAACGGTGAATTTGATCGTCTTAACAGAGAAGTCCTGCGCGAGGTAAAAGCATCATGAAGCGAGTTATGACGGCGCTCGCCGCCACACTTCCCTTTGCTGCCGATGCGGCAGATGCCATTACCGGTGAGGTACAGCGCCAGCCAACCAACTGGCAGGCAATTATCATGTTCCTGATTTTCGTCGTGCTGACGCTGTACATTACGTACTGGGCGTCGAAACGCGTGCGCTCCCGTAACGATTACTACACCGCAGGCGGTAACATTACCGGCTTCCAGAACGGGCTGGCGATTGCGGGTGACTTTATGTCTGCCGCCTCTTTCCTCGGGATCTCTGCGCTGGTGTACACCTCCGGCTATGACGGCCTGATCTACTCCCTCGGCTTCCTCGTCGGCTGGCCGATCATCCTGTTCCTGATTGCCGAGCGCCTGCGTAACCTGGGCCGCTATACTTTCGCAGACGTGGCCTCGTATCGCCTGAAGCAGGGGCCAATTCGCACCCTCTCCGCCTGCGGCTCGCTGGTGGTGGTGGCGCTGTATCTGATTGCGCAGATGGTGGGCGCGGGTAAATTGATCCAGCTGCTGTTCGGCCTCAACTACCACATCGCGGTGGTGCTGGTTGGCGTACTGATGGTGATGTACGTGCTGTTCGGCGGCATGCTGGCGACCACGTGGGTGCAGATCATCAAAGCCGTCCTGCTGCTGTTCGGCGCCAGCTTTATGGCCTTTATGGTGATGAAACACGTCGGCTTCAGCTTCAATAACCTGTTCACCGAAGCGATGGCGGTCCACCCGAAAGGGGAAGCGATCATGAGCCCGGGTGGGCTGGTGAAAGACCCGATATCCGCGCTCTCGCTGGGTCTCGGGCTGATGTTCGGGACCGCGGGCCTGCCGCATATCCTGATGCGCTTCTTTACCGTGAGCGATGCGCGTGAAGCGCGCAAGAGCGTCTTCTACGCCACCGGTTTCATGGGTTACTTCTATATCCTGACCTTTATCATCGGCTTTGGCGCGATCATGCTGGTGGGGGCGAACCCGGCGTTTAAAGACGCGGCGGGCGCGCTGATTGGCGGTAACAACATGGCGGCGGTGCACCTGGCCGACGCGGTGGGCGGTAACCTGTTCCTCGGCTTTATCTCCGCCGTGGCCTTCGCCACTATTCTTGCGGTGGTTGCAGGGCTGACGCTGGCCGGCGCGTCTGCGGTGTCGCATGACCTCTACGCCAACGTCATCCGCAAAGGCGCGAGCGAGCGCGATGAGCTGAAGGTCTCGAAAATCACTGTGCTGGTGCTGGGCGTTGTGGCGATTCTGTTAGGCATTCTGTTCGAGAAGCAGAACATCGCCTTTATGGTGGGGCTGGCCTTCTCGATTGCGGCAAGCTGTAACTTCCCGATCATCCTGCTCTCCATGTACTGGTCGAAACTGACCACCCGTGGCGCAATGATTGGCGGCTGGTTGGGACTGCTGACGGCGGTGATCCTGATGATTCTGGGCCCGACCATCTGGGTGCAGATCCTCGGTCACGCAAGCGCCATCTTCCCGTATGAATACCCGGCGCTGTTCTCCATTGCTGTAGCGTTTATCGGCATCTGGTTCTTCTCCGCTACCGACAATTCGCCGGAGGGTAATCTGGAGCGTGAGAAATTCCGCGCCCAGTTTATCCGCTCACAAACCGGTCTCGGCGTTGAGCAGGGCCGCGCGCACTAAGCCTTTCTCCCCGGTCATTCTGGCCGGGGAGCTTAAAACATCACCCACGCCACCAGCGGCGCAATCAGCACCATTACCACGCCCGAAAGCATCATCACCAGGCTCGCGACAACGCCCTCCTGCTGCCCCAGCTCATACGAACGTGCCGTGCCCGCCCCGTGCGACGCCGCGCCAAACCCTGCCCCTTTTGCCATCCCCTCACGGATCGACAAGCGCAGGAATAGCATATCGCCGACCGCCATGCCGAACACGCCCGTCACCACCACAAACAGCGCCACCAGATCCGGCTGCCCGCCGAGCGGTTTCGCGGCCGCAAGCGCAAACGGCGTGGTTACCGAACGCACGGCCAGGCTGCGCTGAATTTCATCGGGCAGGGTAAACAGGCGTGCCAGCCAGACGGAGCTACACACCGCCACCACCGTGGCGGTGACAACGCCCGCGCTGAGCGACATCCAGTGGCGTTTGATAATCGCCAGGTTGTCGTAAACCGGTACGGCGAAAGCGATGGTCGCCGGGCCGAGCAGCCAAAGCAGCCAGTGGGATTCACCAATGTAGTTCTGCCAGGAGATATGGCCGAAGACCAGCATCAGCACCAGCAGGATTGGCGTGAAGACCAGCGGCATCAGCGGCAGGGCATGGAAACGACGATACAGCCGCTTGTTGGCGAAGTAGATCCCCAGCGTCGCAATCAGGCACAGGATGCTTATCTGAAAGTTAGTCATGTTTGTGCCTGCTGATTTCAAAGCGATACACTTTATCCACCACCCAGGCGGTCGCCCCCAGCACCATCAGCGTACTCAGCGCGATAACCGCAAAGATTCGCCAGCCGTCGACCATTAGCAGCTGCGCGTAGTTCACCACCGCCACCACGGCAGGGACAAAGAACAGCAGCATCTCCGCCAGCAGCCAGCGCGCCCCGGCGCGCACCCAGCTCAGGGGGATCACGCGACAGAGGATGAGCGTCAGCATCAGCAGCATCCCCACCAGGTTGGCAGGCAGCGGCAGATGCAGCCAGCCGACAAGATATTCCGCGAAAACAAACAGTCCCGCATAGAGCAGTACCTGAACCGGGACCTGGAGTCGTTGCACAACGGCAGGCGTAACACGGCTTAACGCCACGGCCATGGAGGGTTTCCTCAAAAATGAGACGAGGCGCCAGTATAGAGACCGCACGGTGTGGACTGAAATGAATTAAAATCATCAAAGGTATAGTTTCGAGGAATAATCATGGACATAAGAACGCTGCGCTATTTTGTCGAAGTGGTTCGTCAGCAAAGTTTTACCCGCGCAGCGGAGAAGTTGTTTGTTACCCAGCCGACTATCAGCAAGATGCTGAAAAACCTCGAAGATGAACTGAACTGTACCCTGCTGATCCGCGACGGGCGCAAGCTGTTGCTGACCGACACCGGACGCGTGGTGTTCGAACGCGGGCTGGCGATTCTGGCGGAGTTCCGCCAGCTGGAAGCAGAGCTGGACGATATTAATCATCTGACGAAAGGGGTACTTCGCCTCGGCATTCCGCCAATGGTGGGGATGATGATGGCCGGGCCGATCAGCCTGTTTCGCCAGCGTTATCCCGGCGTTGAGCTGAAGATTTCGGAGTTTGGTGGGTTAACCGTCCAGCAGGCCGTCACCAACGGCGAGCTCGACGTGGCAATGACCGCCCTTCCCGTTGAGGAAGAGAGTGGTCTGGCAACGCTGCCGCTCTTTAGCCACCCGCTGTGCGTGCTGGTACCCCGCTCCGGCGACTGGTTGAAGCGAGACTCGGTGAAGCCTGAACTGCTCGGCGAGCACCCTCTGCTTATTTACAACGAAGACTTTGCCCTCAGCCGCCAGCTGATGACGCTGTTTAGCCACCATAACGTCAAGCCGCGCATAGCGGTGCGCAGCGGACAGTGGGATTTCCTGGCGGCGATGGTGCAGGCAGGCGTGGGGATTGCCATTCTGCCGCAGCCTATCTGCGAGCGGCTGGATAAAAACACGCTGCGCTGGATCCCGCTGGAGAGCGACCTGCACTGGCAACTGGGGATGATCTGGCGTGAAGGGGTGTATTTATCGCACAGCGCACAGGCGTGGCTGCAGTGTTGTGAGGGGTTTTGGGTGCGGTCTGAATAGTGCCGGGTGGCGGCTTCGCCTGACCCGGCCTACGGTTCGAACGTAGGCCCGGTAAGCGCAGCGCCACCGGGCAAAACAGCGCTACTGATTCTCTATCAACAGCGCTTCCAGCAGGTCCAGATCGTGCAGCAGCTTTTGCAGCGTTTCGTTGCTGATCTGCCGCGTGGCGCGCAGGTGATACAGCTCGGCACGCTCTGAGCGCAGCGCCGCCAGGCGGAACCGGCGCTCCAGGTTCTCCTCCTGCAGCGAGCTTTCCACATCGTTACGCCCATCGGCACGGCGACGCAGGTTGCCAATCACGCGGGAACTGACTTCCGTCAGCAGTTGGTTATCGATGTTCTCTTCCGCATCCGCAGCCAGACGCTCTTCCATTTTCTGGATGGCGACAATTGCCACCTCGGCGGTAGCCGCCCTGGCAATACGCTCCTCTTTATGCTGCTGGGTCGAATCACCGGCATCAATATGCTGGAGTAAAATCGGCAGCATAATCACGCCGACAAACAGGGAGAACAGAATCACGCCCGCCGCCAGGAAGACCAGCTCGTAGCGCGCCGGGAAGACGTCGCCCGTGGGCAGCAGCAGCGGTATGGAGAGCACACCGGCAAGGGTAATCGCCCCGCGTACGCCCGCAAATGAGGCGATCAGCAGCTCACGCGTTGTCCACGAGCCGAACTCCATCGGCTTTTTCTTCAGGAAACGTACGCTGAAGTTTTTCATCGTCCACAGCCAGCCGAAACGCACCAGCATCAGCGCCAGGTAGATCAGCACGATGTCGGTAAACAGCATCCAGACCTCAACGTTCGGGTCGGCTTCGGCCGCCACCAGCGAGGATTCCATAATGCCCGGCAGCTGCAGGCCCAACAGCAGGAACACCATGCCGTTAAACACAAATTCCAGCATGGCCCAGGTGCTGTTGGCACGCAGGCGCATGGCCAGCGGCGCGCGGCGCATTACGCCGGAGCGGGTTATGGTCATCCCTGCCGCAACCGCTGCCAGAATGCCCGACACACCGATATGCTCGGCAATCAGATAAGAGGCAAACGGCAGCAGGAACAGCAGTACGATCTGCGTAGCGGGTTCATCGCCGCCCCAGCGGCTGAGGAAGCGCAATGAGCGGCCGTACAGCCAGCTCACCACGAAACCTGCGAGAATACCGCCAATCGCTACCTTGAAGAATTCCAGCGTCGCGCCGCCGACGGTGAAGACCATCGTGCCCATTGCAACGGCCACGGCAAACTTCAGGGCCACCAGGCCGGAGGCGTCGTTCATCAGCGCCTCACCCTGTAAAATCCCCATGATTTTCTTCGGAATACGGCCTTCACCCACAATGCCGGACAGCGCCACGGCATCGGTTGGCGACAGCACGGCGGCCAGCGCAAAAGCCGGTATTAATGGAATACCCGGTACCGCCCAGTAGATCAGAAAACCAATCCCGACGACGGTGACCACCACCAGCGCCAGCGCCAGGCCGAAGATCTCGCGCCCGTGCTCAAGGAATTCGCGCGTGGGCGTTTTCCAGCCATCGGCAAACAGCAGTGGCGGGATAAACAGTACGAGGAACAGTTCGGGGTCAAATTCCACGTGCAGGCCAAACGTCGGCCACGCCAGCAGCGCGCCGATGGCAATTTGCATTAATGGCAGGGGGACCTGAAAGGGCAGTACGCGTGTAACCACCCCGGATAACGAGACCACAAGGGTCATGATGAGTATTGTGAAGAAGATTTCCATGCGTTCCCTGTTTGCTGTGTTGCTTATGTACTCCGGAAGGCGTCGTGCCTTTTATTCTATCTTCACCAGAGTAACGCAAAAGGCAACAGGATGAGTCCTGAAAATAAAAACGGGCGGCCTGAGCCACCCGTTTTCGCATCAAAGGACAACTTAGATTGCCCAGCCGCCCGCGTAGAACGCCACCAGCGCAACAGCGATAATCACGGTGCCGATGTTCAGCTTGCGCCATTCACCGGAAACCAGACGACCAATCACCAGCGACGCGAAGCCGATCATAATGCCGGTCACGATGTTACAGGTCAGCACGATGAAGACTGCGGTAATCAGGCCAGACATGGCGTCCACGAAATCTGCAAAGTCGATTTTCGCCACGTTGCTCAGCATCAGCAGGCCAACGTACATCAGCGCTGGCGCGGTCGCATACGCCGGAACCAGATAGGAGAGCGGAGAGAGGAACAGGATCAGCATGAACAGCACGCCGACGGTGATCGCCGTCAGGCCGGTTTTACCGCCTGCCGCCGTACCCGCTGCGGATTCGATGTACACCGCCGCAGGCGCCGCGCCCACCAGGCCAGAGAAGACGCTGCTCAGGGAGTCAGTGGTCAGCGCTTTGCCGCCATCAATAATCTGACCGTCTTTATCCAGCAGGTTCGCCTGACCGGCTACCGCACGAATGGTACCGGTCGCGTCAAACACGGCGGTCATCACCAGCGCCAGCACGCTTGGCAGGATCACCGGGTTCAGCGCGCCAACGATATCCAGGCTGCCAATCAGGGAGTTGCCTTTGTCATCGCTCAGTGACGGCATGGCGAAGATACCGGAGAAGTGTACGGTTGGATCGAAAATCAGGCCGATAACGGAAACACCGATAATGGTCAGCAGAATGCCGCCCGGGACCTTCAGTTTTTCCAGACCGATAATCACCGCCAGGCCGATCAGCGACATAATCACCGGGAAGCTGGCGAAATGGCCCAGCGCCACCGGCAGACCGTCCAGCGGGTTCTTGATGACCAGACCAACGCCGTTGGCGGCGATCAGCAGCAGGAACAGGCCGATGCCGATACCGGTACCGTGCGCCACGCCCTGCGGCAGGTTGCGCAAAATCCAGCTACGGATGCCGGTTGCGGAAATCACGGTAAACAGCACGCCCATCAGGAACACGGCACCCAGCGCAATCGGTACGCTGATGTGCTGACCCAGCACCAGGCTAAACGCGGTGAAAGCGGTCAGAGAGATAGCGCAACCAATCGCCAGCGGCAGGTTCGCCCACAGGCCCATCACGATGGAGCCTACACCGGCCACGAGGCAGGTCGCCACAAAGACAGCCGCTGGCGGGAAGCCTGCTTTACCCAGCATGCCCGGCACAACGATGACGGAATAAACCATCGCCAGAAACGTTGTCAAACCGGCAACGATCTCCTGGCGCACGGTGCTGCCGCGAGCCGAAATTTTAAACATGGCGTCAAGTGAACCGCCAGTACGCGCAGATGGCGTAGACATAGAAAACATCCCCTGAGAGTTTTTTAGGAAGTCCATAAGCGAGGTGGAGACGCCACTGCCAGCTGAACGTCAAATCCTTGTGTTGCGTTTGTGACGAAAGGGCGTCACAAAAAAAGCAAACGTTTAGCTCCGCGCTTACAAACGGGTGGTCAAATTAAGGCAAACGATTATCTAGCGTAATCCCCGCCCTTTTCAACTGAACTTTCTCGTTTTTCGCTAAAATTCACTTATGACGCTGAAGAAATAAACAGAGGATGCGCAAACGTTATCGTCTATGCGCAATTTGTTTACATTTCAATCCTCGCCCGGGATAGATAACGGCCCCCCTTGCTCCAGGGTTCTTTGCCAGCCAGGGCTGCTCTCAACTTTTGTCTTCCATGCCTGAATATGCGGCAGATTAGCGATACCGCCGCGCGCCAGCAGGGCAAAGATCGGAAAGCTCATCTGAATATCGGCCATGCTGAGCGAATCCCCGGCAAACCAGCTGTTTTCGGCAAGATGTGACTCAATATAGCGCGCATGGGTTTCCAGCTGGCGGTTGAGATACGCTTTCTGCACCCCCTGTCCCAGCGCTTTGCCCAGGGTTCTGATACCAAACGGCACCGGTGGCTTGCCGAGACTGCTGAAGACCAGCTTCATTAACAACAGCGGCATCAGCGATCCTTCGGCGTAATGCAGCCAGAAGCGGTACTGCACCTTATGCGCCGGATCTAAAGGCTTAAGGCGTGACTCGGGATCGTACGTTTCCTGCAGGTACTCCAGGATGGCGCCCGACTCTGCAAGGATCAGTCCGTTATCTTCGATGACCGGTGATTTACCCAACGGATGCACCTTTTTGAGAGCCTCCGGTGCCAGCATGTTCTTTTCGCGCTGGTAGTGAACGATCTCATAAGGCAGGTCGAGCTCTTCCAGCGCCCAAATCACGCGGTGCGAGCGTGACTGGTTAAGGTGGTGTACCGTGAGCATGGTTTTCTCCTGTTATTCATACTTTTTAACTATAGAAAATTGAACAACACCGCGAAAAAAATTCGTCTAAAAAACGGCCAACGCGGCTGGCGAAAAAACGGGTCTTGCATAGACTTAAAGTGTCAGCACAATCCGGAACCTCACCAACCAGCTCGACACGAGGGGTACTGACGTCGGGGGAACCCCCCCCGTGAACCAGCGGGATAGAGTGAAAGACAAAGACCGGGAAAAACTAAAGCGCCCTTATGTGGCGCTTTAGTTCTTTATGTTTGCGCGGTTTTGCCGGCCTACGTTCTCGGTTTTGTAGGCCGGGTAAGGCGCAGCCGCCACCCGGCAAACCGGCCGCACAGACTCAATCTTCTTCCAGCAGCCGCGCCCCCGTCCCCTGCTCGCCCAGCCTGTCGCCCGGGTTACGCAACGGACAATCGCTACGCGACAGGCAGCCGCAGCCGATACAGCCATCCAGCTCGTCACGCAGGGCGACCAGCGTATGAATACGCCTGTCCAGCTCCTCACGCCACTGGGATGACAGCTCTTTCCACTCTTTCGGGCTAAGCGTGTGACCTTCCGGCAGCACGCCAAACGCCTCGCCGATCGTGGCCAGGGGAATTCCGATTCGTTGCGCAATTTTGATAATCGCCACGTAGCGGAGCACGTCGCGGGTATAGCGACGCTGGTTGCCCCCGTTACGGATACTTTTGATTAACCCTTTGCTTTCATAGAAGTGGAGCGCCGATACCGCAACGCCGCTTCGCTTTGCCACTTCACCGGGGGTTAAAAGCGCTTTAATTCGCGGCAATCTCTTTTCCATAAAACCTCTTTACCTCAAGTTAACTTGAGGAATTATACTCCCCCGCAGAGAAAACGACGAATTAACCGAGATAGTTGTATCTACAGAGGGGCAACCTTATGTCGCATCAGCAGATTATTCAGACGCTTATTGAATGGATTGATGAACATATCGACCAACCGTTGAACATTGATGTGGTCGCTAAAAAGTCGGGCTATTCGAAATGGTATTTACAGAGAATGTTCCGCACGGTCATGCATCAGACGCTGGGTGAGTACATTCGCCAGCGCAGACTGCTGCTGGCGGCACAGGCGCTACGCTCAACGCAGCGGCCCATTTTTGATATCGCGATGGATCTTGGCTATGTGTCGCAACAAACCTTTTCCCGCGTGTTTCGCCGCGAGTTTGACCGCACGCCGAGCGACTACCGCCACCAGTTGAATTAATTACCCTCAGTGCAAAGGCTGCTGCTGCCAGGTCATAAATTCCTGGGGCGGCATCGCTTTCGCGAAGTGCCATCCCTGACAATACTGCACGCCGCGCTTCAGCAGCCAGCTCACCTGCTCTGCCGTCTCTACCCCTTCCGCAATGGTTTTCAGCCGCAGGCTTTGCGCCATCTCGATAATATGCTCGGCGATCAGGTGGCTGGTACTGTTGGTCGTTAAGGTATCGATAAACGATTTATCGATTTTCAGAATATCCACGTTCAGCGAGTAGAGGTTATGCAGGTTCGAGTAACCGGTTCCGAAATCATCGATCGCGACTTCGTAACCCGCCTGACGGAAAGCCTGAATCACCGGCGTGGTTTTTGGCACATCGATAAAACCGCGTTCCGTCACTTCTATTTTGATTTGCTGCGCACGGACGGCGTAGTGGCGAGCCTTGTCGGAGATCATGGCGATCAGCCGCGAGGAGTGGAAATCCGTGGCCGATAGGTTAATCGAAATATAGAGATGCGGATGCTCGGCCAGGAAATGACCCAAATCATTGAACACCTCTTCAACGACATAGTCCGTAATCCGCTCACTCATCCCCTCATTTTCCGCCAGCGGAATAAACTCCGCCGGGCTCATCACCTGCCCGTTAAAACCAGGCCAGCGTAACAACGCCTCCGCGCCCACACACTGGTTGTTCTTGATATCAATAATCGGCTGATAGTGTACGCAAAGCTGTCGTTTGTTCAGCGCGCGGTGCAGTAAGCGCCCCGGCGAATTGAGCTCACGATGGGTACGGGACCATACCAGCAAAATAATAATGCTGCAGATCATGCCCAGCGGCAGCGTCAACGTCGCCTGGTGATAAAGCGTTTCATAAAAGCGTTTATTCGATGTCGACACAATGGCCGCAATAGGTCTTTTAGGGGATGTTACGATCGTATAAAAGCGGTTATCTTTTTGAAATACCGATTCCTTATCCCGAATCATCGAATTTAATAAAGAAACATTGGCTTTCTGGCTGACGGAAAAGAAAGCATTGGTTACCGTGTCGTACACACCCCACGAGAGAGAATGATCCGCAGACATGACTTCGCTGTATGAAAGCGGGTTGACGACCACCACATAATTTCCGCGCTGCATATATGTCATTTTATAGCCAGTATAAAATGGGGTATCGCGATAATAATAGATAGCGACGTCAGGTTTACGCGTGTAATTAGCGACAGGAATGGCGTAGGGGTGATCCGGTGTAAAAACGGTCGAACAAAGAAAATTCTGACCTTCAGCGTAAATTAAATCGGCGACAAACAGGCGGCCACGAACAACGTTCAGCATATATTGACGATGTCCCGGCGTGCAAAGCTCGCCCTGATATTTTTCAGCCTCGTCCCGTGCCAGCTCAACCTGTTGAATAACCAGTTCTGTTTTGTCTAAAGCCAGTTCAGCAAATGTGCGTAGCTGGGCGCTTGTTTCAGACACGGCTCGTAGCTGGGCAAACCATAGCGCAAGCATCACCGGCAGCATAACTACCATGATGATCCCTACTACCCTGAGCATTTTGCGCCGCGCGCTACGATTCATTTCCCGCCCTATATCCCTGCATGTTGTACGCCTGTAGTAATGAAGGCCGGATGCTTTGTTAAACAGGTGATTACGTTGCATGAATCATGCGAAGTTAGCAACTGACTTTTCGTATTAAAAATCTTAAATTTCGTTATGACGATAATATTTTCCCGTAAGTTAAACTGTAAGTATTCGTTCCGTTTCAATTAAGGAAAATAATTACCCAGCCCACCGGGAGAGGCGGGAAGATAACACAACAGACGATCGTTGATTAAGCCAAACTTGTGGTAGTACGAGAAAAGCACAACGTTACTATGACATTTCACTCTATTTTTTCGGGCGTCTTTTGTTCGTTGATTTATAAATAATCAGCCGCCACTACCGTTTTTCCTCGCCCCGTATGCTTGGCCTCATATAACGCTTTATCGGCACGCCTCAGTAAGGCTGAAGTATCCTGCTGTTCCCCGCAGACTTCCACAACCCCTGCGCTAAACGAAAGCGACAGTTTTCTCTCACCCACTATCATCGGATTGGTTTTCAGGACGGTGCGCAACCTGGCGGACAGCTGCGCAGCGCCATTACCGTCAGTGTGTGCCAGAAGGAGCAAAAACTCTTCGCCTCCCACGCGCCCTAATGCTGAGTCTGAGGGGGCTAACTTGCGGACAGAATTACAAAAGTGAAGGAGTGCTGCATCACCCACTGGGTGTCCCCATTCATCGTTGATCTGTTTGAAAAAATCCAGGTCAAACATCAGGACACAAAAATGGCTGTTAATCTCATGCCTGGCGCTGGCCTCCAGCGCGAGTTCCAGCTGCTGCAAAATCGCCGAACGGTTTAAGCAGCCCGTGAGATCGTCAGTACTGGCTTTTACCTCCAGCTGCAGCTCGGCTTTTTTCCGCTCGGTAATATCCAGCCCAATATTGAGAATAGAGTTGTCTGGCAACAAAATGTTTGACCACAGTACCGTCAATGGGGTGCCGTCTTTACGTAGAGGATGCCACTCATACATATCCTTAAGCGGCGAGATATTGACCGACTCTCTTACCCGCCGCCGCTCTTCTGGGTCGGGGTAAAACAGCGAAAGCGGATCGGCATGTTCAGCGATCTCCGCCATCGTCCAGCCGAATACTTTTTCACATTCTGCATTCCACAGTACGCAGCGGTTAAATTTATCGAAAGAGTTCATTAAAACCGGGGCACGTTCAAACAGAGTCTTATATTGCGTCACGACACGCTTCATTTCCTGCGCGGTTTTTTCACGGGCAATAATTTCCGCAAAATAGTCTTTTAATTTTTCCATCAGCACCACGACGATATTTTTCAGAATCGGCAGCGAATAGAGCCTTTCATTAAACGCTAAAAAGAAATAGCCGCTGCAGTGCCAGTTATGGGTTGAAAGCTTGCACAACACACCGCTTTGCAGTTGCGCATAGCCCGGGTGCTGAGGAGAAAATAACGCGCGGCCAATATTCTCTTTCCAGTAGATCGCCCGCCACAATCGAGGGTGCCGCTGGAGCAGGGTATCCGCAAGGAAATCGGCCACCTCGAAGGGATGGCAGGTCATCTCTCCGGCACAGACCACGCGCTGCAGCCCGTCATCACCGTTAACACTCACCCAGGCAAGACTTGCTCCCAAGGCCCGGCTGATGGTCTCCAGCATATCGGCCTGAGAACATTGTGCATGAAGCTGGGGCATCAGTTTTGCCAGCGCATGCAACGCCTGCATGCTGTCATTAACAATCTCACGTCGGTTTTCTTTCATTTTTTTCGCTGATTATCAGGCGATAAACCGGACGCAACTTTCTTCAGATTCGAAAAATCGTCAAAACAACGCGGCAGGCTGAGTCTCAGCGCAGCGAATTAAAACAACGTTGTGTGTAATTAAAAACGTACAGATAAATAAAAAATCAATAAAATTCAAAAACCTGAAATATTAGCTGCGAGTAAAATTAATTGTCCACTCAAGCATAAGCCATAGGAATATTACTGTAAACGTTGTACATAGCACGCGCTTTTGCATCAGTTTTGCTATCCCAATGAATTCTTTATAAAGAGTCAGGAAAAAGGGAGCTTAGCCTGCAAAGATATATTTTTCACCGACGCGCACTGATAATGGGTAGCGATACCCCCCCGCTTTTCATCAGTCTGGCACTGGCGAATAAAACAGCAATTGTGATATAGTTCACAAATCTCATGTAACGAAAAAATCTGTTTCATTCAGTTCGTCTGTTTTGTAGAGGATGGGTTTTATGGCAACCATTACTACCAGCATGGTTCTCCTGCGCTGGCCTTTGTTGAGTGCGGTACTGATGTTTTTAGCCAGCACGCTGAACATTCAGTTTCGTAAATCTGACTATGCGGGTCTTGCTGTCATCAGCACCCTGCTGGGGCTGGGTGCAGCCTGCTGGTTTGCAACGGGTCTTCTTGGCATCACCCTGCTGGATATCGCCGCTGTCTGGGAAAATATTAAAGTGGTGATGGTTGAGGCGATGAGCCACACGCCACCAGACTGGCCGATGGTAATTACCTGATCCCTTACGGAATAAAAAAACCCAGACCATGGTCTGGGTTTTTTGTTTTGAGCACTCGGAAATCAGAACGGAATGTCGTCGTCGAAATCCATTGGCGGTTCGTTAGACGGCGCCGGTGCAGACTGCTGCTGCGGACGAGACTGCGCGCCGCCGCTGAACTGGTTGCCGCCCTGCGGCTGCTGAGGCTGACCCCAACCGCCCTGCTGCTGGCTCTGGCCACCACCTGCTGGTGCACCACCGCCCTGACGGCCACCCAGCATCTGCATGGTACCGCCCACGTTGACCACGACTTCAGTGGTGTACTTCTCAGCACCGGACTGATCGGTCCATTTGCGGGTACGCAGCTGGCCTTCGATATAGACCTGAGAACCTTTACGCAGATACTCACCGGCCACTTCGGCCAGTTTGCCAAACAGCACTACGCGGTGCCATTCGGTCTGCTCTTTCATCTCACCGGTCGCTTTATCACGCCAGGATTCGGAAGTAGCCAGCGTAATGTTGGCAACTGCGCCACCACTCGGCATGTAGCGTACTTCCGGGTCCTGGCCCAGATTACCGACGAGAATCACCTTGTTTACGCCTCTGCTGGCCATGTTCGTGTCTCCTGAATACGTTTCTTAATAGTGTAAACGCGCGAGTGTACCATTTCCACGCGTCAATTTGCATAGTTGCGTAGCAGGTTCAGAAATCTCCCGCGAACTCGACATTGTTACACAGCGAATCAGAAAATGCATTCCAATACTGTATATTCAAACAGGTCAAATTGTGTCATAATTAGCCGTTTCTGACAGCCGTTTGTCCTTCAAACAAATCAGGCAATCCGTGTTCCAACCGGGAAAGGTGAATGGATAAGATCGAAGTTCGGGGCGCCCGCACCCACAATCTCAAGAATATCAACCTCATAATCCCTCGCGACAAACTCATTGTCGTGACCGGGCTTTCGGGGTCTGGCAAATCCTCACTGGCTTTCGACACTTTGTATGCCGAAGGACAGCGTCGTTACGTTGAATCACTCTCTGCGTACGCGCGTCAGTTCCTGTCGCTGATGGAAAAACCGGATGTCGACCATATTGAAGGGTTGTCCCCTGCTATCTCTATTGAGCAGAAGTCCACCTCGCATAACCCGCGCTCAACGGTCGGGACCATTACCGAAATTCATGACTACCTGCGTCTGCTGTATGCCCGCGTGGGTGAGCCGCGCTGCCCGGACCACGACGTCCCGCTGGCGGCCCAGACCGTCAGCCAGATGGTGGATAACGTGCTGTCGCAGCCGGAAGGCAAACGCCTGATGCTGCTGGCGCCGATCATCAAAGAGCGAAAAGGCGAACACACCAAAACGCTGGAAAACCTGGCAAGCCAGGGCTATATCCGCGCCCGTATCGACGGCGAGGTGTGTGACCTGTCCGATCCGCCAAAGCTGGAGCTGCAGAAGAAGCACACCATCGAAGTGGTGATTGACCGCTTCAAGGTGCGTGACGATCTCGCCACGCGTCTGGCGGAATCCTTTGAAACCGCGCTGGAGCTCTCCGGCGGCACGGCCGTGGTCTCCGACATGGACGACCCGAAAGCGGAAGAGCTGCTCTTCTCCGCCAACTTCGCCTGCCCGATTTGCGGCTACAGCATGCGCGAGCTTGAACCGCGCCTGTTCTCATTCAACAACCCGGCGGGCGCGTGCCCGACGTGTGACGGCCTGGGCGTACAGCAGTATTTCGACCCGGACCGCGTGATCCAGAATCCGGAGCTGTCACTGGCGGGCGGGGCCATTCGCGGCTGGGATAAACGTAACTTCTACTACTTCCAGATGCTGAAATCGCTGGCGGAGCACTATAAGTTTGACGTTGAAGCCCCGTGGGCCAGCCTGAGCGTGAACGTGCACAAAGTGATCCTGTTCGGTTCCGGCAAAGAGAACATCGAGTTCAAATACATGAACGATCGCGGTGATACCTCCGTGCGTCGCCACCCTTTCGAAGGGGTGCTGCACAATATGGAGCGCCGCTACAAAGAGACCGAATCCAGCGCGGTGCGTGAAGAGCTGGCGAAGTTTATCAGCAACCGCTCCTGCGCCACCTGTGAGGGCACGCGTCTGCGTCGCGAAGCGCGTCATGTGTTTGTTGAAAACACCGCGCTGCCGACCATCTCAGACATGAGCATCGGCCACGCGATGGACTTCTTCAACAACCTGAAACTCTCCGGCCAGCGTGCGAAAATTGCCGAAAAAGTACTGAAAGAGATCGGCGATCGCCTGAAGTTCCTGGTCAACGTCGGCCTGAACTACCTGACGCTCTCCCGCTCGGCGGAAACGCTCTCCGGCGGTGAGGCTCAGCGTATCCGTCTGGCGAGCCAGATTGGCGCGGGCTTAGTCGGCGTGATGTACGTGCTTGATGAGCCGTCCATTGGCCTGCACCAGCGCGACAACGAGCGTCTGCTCGGGACGCTGGTTCACCTGCGCAACCTCGGCAACACGGTGATCGTGGTCGAGCACGACGAAGATGCGATCCGTGCGGCTGACCACGTCATCGACATTGGTCCTGGTGCTGGCGTACACGGCGGCCAGGTGGTCGCGGAAGGCACGCTGAAGGACATCATGGCGGTGCCCGAGTCGCTGACCGGTCAGTTCATGAGCGGCAAGCGCAAGATTGAAGTGCCGAAACAGCGCGTAGCGGCCGATCCGGAAAAAGTGCTGAAGCTGACCGGCGCGCGCGGTAACAACCTGAAAGACGTCACCCTGACGCTGCCGGTTGGCCTGTTTACCTGTATTACCGGCGTGTCCGGTTCCGGTAAATCGACGCTGATCAACGATACGCTGTTCCCGATTGCGCAGACGGCGCTGAACGGCGCGACGCTGGCCGAGCCTGCACCGTACCGCGACATTCAGGGGCTGGAGCATTTCGATAAGGTTATCGACATTGACCAGAGCCCGATTGGCCGTACCCCGCGCTCTAACCCGGCGACCTACACCGGCGTCTTTACGCCCGTACGTGAACTCTTCGCAGGCGTGCCGGAAGCGCGTTCACGCGGCTATACGCCAGGACGTTTCAGCTTTAACGTTCGCGGTGGCCGCTGCGAAGCGTGCCAGGGCGACGGCGTGATCAAGGTTGAGATGCACTTCCTGCCGGATATCTACGTGCCGTGCGACCAGTGCAAAGGCAAGCGCTATAACCGCGAAACGCTGGAGATTAAGTACAAAGGCAAGACTATCCACGAAGTGCTGGACATGACCATCGAAGAGGCGCGCGAGTTCTTTGACGCCGTCCCTGCGCTGGCACGTAAGCTGCAGACGCTGATGGACGTAGGCCTGACCTATATTCGTCTGGGACAGTCCGCCACCACGCTGTCCGGCGGTGAAGCGCAGCGCGTGAAGCTGGCGCGTGAACTGTCAAAACGCGGCACCGGTCAGACGCTCTACATTCTGGACGAGCCGACCACAGGCCTGCACTTTGCCGACATCCAGCAACTGCTCGAGGTTCTGCATCAGTTGCGCGATCAGGGCAACACTATCGTGGTCATCGAACATAACCTGGACGTGATTAAAACCGCGGACTGGATTGTCGATCTCGGCCCGGAAGGCGGCAGCGGCGGCGGTGAAATTCTTGTCTCCGGTACGCCAGAGACCGTTGCAGAGTGCGAAGCCTCGCACACCGCGCGCTTCCTTAAACCGTTGCTGTAATTGTCACACGGAGAGTTGCTGTCGGGTGGTTTCCGGCAGCAGCTCAACCGCCTGCTGATAGGACGCATCCACCAGGTAGTAAATTTGCGAGCCAGGAATCGACCCATCCAGATAGACGGTACTCCAGTGCGCCTTATTAAGGTGCTTGCTCGGCCTTACGTCATCATGCTGCTGGCGTAGCAAATCCGCCAGTTCAGGGCTGGTTTTCAGCGACGCCGCCGGGCGGCCTTCCACCTCTTT
Organism: Enterobacter sp. ECC-019; assembly: GCF_043974075.1. NCBI lineage: Bacteria > Pseudomonadati > Pseudomonadota > Gammaproteobacteria > Enterobacterales > Enterobacteriaceae > Enterobacter > Enterobacter sp. ECC-019. The sequence goes on along the minus strand of NZ_CP143759.1, from coordinate 959,597 downwards.
CACCATCGCAAACAGTACATCACCCACCTTAATCTGCGTGGCTTTCCAGTCGCTGTGGACGCTCTGCTCCGCGCCGGGCTTGCTCATGCAGTACTGAAGTATCTCCGAAATTGTCATCTTTATTCCCCTTGTAGCGTGGCGATAATTTTACGCGAACCACCGTGAATGCGATGCTCTCCCAGCCAGATCCCCTGCCACGTTCCCAACATCAGCCGTCCATTGTGAACCGGCAGCATCAACGATACGCCCAGCAAAGAGGATTTAATATGCGAAGGCATGTCGTCTGCCCCCTCATAGTCATGCTCATAAGGCGCGTTGTCCGGGACGCTCTTCAGAAAATGGTGCTCCATGTCGGACCGGACGGTGGGATCGCAATTTTCATTAAGCGTGAGAGAGGCGGACGTGTGCTGAAGCAGCAGATGCAGCAAACCCGTTCTGACGCGCGACAGGTCGCGGAGTTGCCCGATGACTTCATCCGTCACCAGGTGAAATCCGCGTGGTTTAGCGCTTAAGGTCAGGGTCTGTTGGTACCACATGTGCTGCTCCGTGATGAAAGATGAATCTTTCTAAGTGTGCAGCAAGAAGACGAAAGGTAAAACCCGCAGCAGCGAGATTTGATTAAAAAAGAGTCAAACCCGCTGCCGGGTACTTAATACTCCGAATTGACGATCACCTCTTCGCCAAACTTTCCGGCCATCGGCAGCGGTCGATACGTGGAGTTAGAGGCACGTAACACCCTGATCCCTCTGGCACCCACGTCATGCGCGGCGGTGATGTCGTTATCCGAATCGCCGTAGAATACTTTGATATTTTTCTTTTCCAGCCACTGGGTTTTGGTGTTTTGCCCTTCTTTGTCACCGGCAAAAATTACCGGGTTCATGCTGGTTGCCGGGATCTGGAAATCATCCTGCAGCGTTTTAGAGACGGTTTCCGTTTTGGTCTGGCTGCGGCCGGTCACAAAATAAATGCTGTCACCGCGCTTCACGTGCATGGCAATAAGCGCACGGGCAACCTCTTTCGGGATGCTGAATTCGTCCCAGCCGTTGTTCATTTTTTCCCAGAATTCCGGATTCTTCAGATACGCTTCGCTGTCTGGTGAATACGTTTTCTTACCGCGCCAGAAGCCGGGGCTTGAGAACAGCACGGTATCGTCAATGTCAAAACCTACGGCCATTGGCGCACGGCCCATCAGGCTGTTTTCGATTTGGGCCACGGAAACCCAGTGAATGGGCGCCTGCTCGGCGAGAATGGCGGCGGTGGTGCCGGTGTAAAGCGGCGTCGGGGCAGAAGCTCGCGCGACGACGGCGCTATTAAGCGAGAACAATAAGCAGGCGGCGCTGAGCGCCAGTGTGATCTTGCGCATATTTTCCCCTGAATATTCAGTTTCTTATCGTTTTAATTTGAGCGGATGGTCAAAAAACTATCCGACCATAACCCCAGCGGGAGGTGAAGGGAAGGAGTTTTTGCTTATGAAGCTGAATAAAAAGAAGACGATCACAAAGCGCGGAAGAGGCGTGTAGGCCCGGTAAGCGAAGCACCGGGCAAGATTGGCACCGGCGCAAACAAAAAAGCCGGGTGGCGGCTGCGCCTTACCCGGCCTACATATAGCATGCAAGTAAGTGAATACTTACATCACAGCAGCAAACGCCTGCGCCACGCGATGAACGTTGCTGGCATTCAGACCCGCCACGCACATACGGCCGCTGGCGATCAGGTAGACGCCGAACTCTTCGCGCAGGCGATCGACCTGGGCCGCACTCAGTCCGGTATAGCTGAACATCCCGCGCTGCTTGAGCAGATAGTCGAAATTATGTCCCGGCACGGCCTCTTTCAGGACGTTAACCAGCTCCTGACGCATCGTCTGAATACGCTGGCGCATCGCTTCCACTTCCGCAAGCCAGGATGCTTTCAGCTTTTCGTCACCGAGAACCGTCGCCACCACCTGCGCACCAAAGTTCGGCGGGCTGGAGTAAATGCGGCGCACCGTCGCCTTAAGCTGGCCGAGCACGCGACCTGCCGCTTCGGCGTCTTCACACACCACGGACAGACCGCCAACGCGTTCACCGTAGAGAGAGAAGATTTTTGAGAAGGAGTTGCTGACCAGCGCTGGCAGCCCGGCGCTGGCCACGGCGCGAATGGCGTATGCATCTTCTTCCATGCCCGCGCCAAAGCCCTGGTAGGCAATATCGAGGAACGGGATCAGGTTGCGGGCCTTCAGTACCTCAATCACCGCATCCCACTGGGCATTGGTGAGATCCGCACCGGTCGGGTTATGGCAGCAAGGATGCAGCAGCACAATACTGCGCTCCGGCAGGGTGTTCAGTTTTTCCAGCAGCGCTTCAACGCGCACGCCGTTAGTTTCGCTGTCAAACCATGGATAGGTCGCCACTTTGAAGCCTGCGCCCTCGAAGATCGCAACGTGGTTTTCCCACGTCGGGTCACTCACCCAAACGCCTGAATCCGGGAAGTATTTTTTCAGGAAGTCTGCACCCACTTTCAGCGCACCCGAGCCGCCCAGCGTCTGGATGGTCGCCACGCGTTTTTGCGCGAGCACCGCGTGATCGGCACCAAACAGCAACGGCGCAATGGTGCTGCGATAGGCATTTAACCCTTCCATCGGCAGATAAAGTGAAGCACCGTGTGGAACAGCGTTCAGACGCGCTTCAGCTTCGGCAACGGCCTGCAACTGAGGAATAAAACCCTCGTGGTTGTAATACAAACCGATGCTAAGGTTCACTTTGTCGCTGCGAGGATCTTCTTTGAAACGCTCCATTAAGGAGAGGATAGGGTCGCCGGCATAGGCGTCAACTTTCTGAAACACGCGATGGTTCTCCGGAATTCGATGAGGCAGGGATTTCAACAATAAACCGGAAGTGGGAGAAGGTCGAGAGCGATATCAGGCCAGCCCCTGGATATATCGGCAAATTTGATCGATTCGCGCAGAGAGTGGACCCTGCACGCGCAAAAAGGGGATATTTCGCTGTGACAGCTCCGCTTCATACCACGCTTGCTGCCGATGACGAAACGCCTCATTCTGACGGGTTCCATCCTGCACAAAGGGAAATTCATCCCCGCAGAGTACGACCAGCGAATAGTCGCGTTCGGCTAACTCAATTAATGCCTGCGGCGCGCTGCCAAACTGATCGAGCGTGTAAAACAAGGTCGTTAAAGGTGACGTATCGCACACCAGGTAGGGCGCTATACAGGATAATTCCTCTCGGCGCACTTGCTCTCGGGCTATATGCAGCAAATCCTCCAGCTCAAGAACACCATTCTTTGCTTCCCAGTGTTCACGACCATACTCTGCAACGTACGGGACGTTTAGCGTCTGCGCCAGTGCCTTAGAAAGCGTGCTTTTGCCCGTTGATTCTCCACCTAATAAGCAGATGCGGAAAACAAAGCTGCGATAAACCTCAGGGGACATCATCTTACGATAACGATGAACATCAGAACGTATGCGCGTTCCCGAAGGGGCATCAGGTTCCAGTGAACGCTGGAGACGAACGTGCGCAACCGGTCGTCCGAAACGTTGGCTCAACACACTGGCAAACCCGTCTCCATAGTCTTCGGCAGTAAATACCGCCTGTGGCTGACAATGCAGGATGTCTTCACACAGCGTGGCAACGTAATGACGATGCAGATCGGCGTCAGCGTCGTTCGGTGGGGGCGGCGCAATATCGTAAGACGCCATCACCTGCGGAGAAAGCACAAGGTGGCGACATTGCGGGAAGCGCGTCGTTAACCAGTGAAGTCGTTTTTCAGGTTCGTAACCGCGTATTTCCGGCACCGAATAGCTGATGATATAGACCGTCTCGCACTGCTCAAGTGCCGCATTGATAAGCGCTTCATGGCCTGCATGTAATGGTGCGAATTTGCCTACCACCAGGCCGCTGGCATAACGCTTCATTGCGCGCGGATCTCCTTACGCCACTGATAGAGTCCGTGCCATGCATTAAACCAAAACAGTAAATATAACCCGGCGGTCAGATGCAGGTCCCTCATCGCATACAGCGGTACCGCCAGCGTGTTAACGGCAATCCAGACGTACCAGTTTTCCAGACGTCGCCCCATCAGCATAAACTGAGCAAGAACGCTGAATGTCAAAATGATGGAGTCCAGCCAGGGCGCCCAGGCATTGGTGTAGAGATGCAATATCAGTCCGTACACCGCCGCCACGCTAATGGCACAGGCCAGGAGCATAAAAAAATGCCCCGGTCTGGTACGCCGGACGGGCAGTACGTCCCCGCGATTGCCTTTCAGCCAGTGCAGCCAACCGGTTATGCTCGTGATAATGAAGAAGAATTGAAGGGTAACGTCAGCATAAAGCTGCACAGAATAGAAGACCCAGGCATAAAGCCCGCTGCCTATGATGCCTATCCACCACGTATGGATGTTATTTCTGGCGGCCAGCCAGACGGAGAGCGCGTAGGCCAGACAAGCAGCGAGTTCTGAAGGGGACATTATCCTTCCCTGGAATAAAATGTTAGTCGATGTACTTCATCGCTACCCTTGACGTCAGGCGCGTGATAAGTTCGTAAGCACTTACTTTCGTTATTTCAGCAATGCGCTCTACGGGTAAACCTTCGCCCCACATCACGACATCGTCGCCTGGCTTATCCTGGGCTTCAGGCCCCAGATCGACACAAATCATGTCCATCGCCACGCGGCCAACAATCTTCACCTCGCGACCGTTGACCAGAACCGGCGTACCCGACGGTGCAGCACGGGGATATCCGTCACCATAGCCCATCGCCACCACGCCGAGACGGGTATCACGCTCGCTGGTCCAGGTACCGCCGTAGCCCACCGGCTCACCCGCTTTATGGTCACGCACGGCAATCAGGTTAGAGACCAGCGACATGACCGGCTGGAAGCCAAAGTCCGGCCCCCAGGGTTTGTTCTCCAGCGGCGACACGCCGTAGAGAATGATGCCCGGTCGCGCCCAGTCGAAATGCGACTGCGGCCACAGCAGAATACCGCCGGATGCCGCAATCGAGCGCATCCCCAGCTTGCCTTCGCAGAAGGTGTTAAAGATATCCAGCTGCCGCTCGGTCGCACCGCACTCGGGCTCATCGGCGCGGGCAAAGTGACTGACAATATTCACCGGCTGGCGCACGTTTTTGCACTGGCACAAACGCTGATAAAACGCCTCCGCGTTTTCCGGACGCACGCCCAGACGGTGCATGCCCGTATCGAGCTTCATCCACACGGTTACCGGCTCGCTCAGCTCGGCGGTTTCGAGCGCGGCGAGCTGCTCTTCGTTATGCACTGCCGTGTGAAGATGCTGGTCAGCAATGGTCGGCAGATCTGTGGCTTCGAAAAAGCCTTCCAGCAGCAAAATCGGTTGAGTAATCCCCCCCGCGCGCAGGCGGAGGGCTTCTTCAAGACGGGCGACGCCAAAGGCATCGGCATCGGGGAGCGTTCGCGCGGTCTCCAGAAGACCGTGTCCGTAAGCGTTCGCTTTCACGACTGCAACGAGCTTGCTGGCGGGTGCCAGTTCACGCAGACGTTGCAGGTTGTGTCGCAGAGCGCGGCGGTTAATAACAACAGTTGCCGCTTGCATTTGAATTCCTTAGAAATTACTCATCATCATATTGAGGACCGGCATAGTTGTCGAAACGCGACCACTGTCCGTTAAAGGTCAGACGCACCGTCCCGATCGGGCCGTTACGTTGTTTACCAATAATAATTTCGGCGATCCCTTTCAGGTCGCTGTTCTCGTGATAAACCTCATCACGGTAGATAAACATGATTAAGTCGGCATCCTGCTCGATGGAGCCGGACTCACGCAGGTCAGAGTTGACCGGGCGCTTGTCGGCACGTTGTTCCAGAGAGCGGTTGAGCTGCGACAGCGCAACGACCGGAACGTGCAGTTCTTTGGCTAACGCCTTGAGCGAGCGGGAAATCTCCGCAATTTCCAGCGTACGGTTGTCGGAGAGCGACGGGACGCGCATCAGCTGTAAGTAGTCGATCATGATAAGACCAATGCCGCCGTGTTCACGGGCGATACGGCGCGCGCGGGAACGAACCTCCGTCGGCGTCAGGCCGGAGGAGTCATCAATATAGATGTTCCGTTTTTCCAGCAGAATGCCCATGGTGCCGGAGATGCGCGCCCAGTCTTCATCATCGAGCTGGCCGGTACGAATGCGGGTCTGATCCACGCGCGACAGCGACGCCAGAGAACGCATCATGATCTGTTCGGAGGGCATCTCAAGACTGAAGATAAGCACCGGCTTATCCTGCAACATCGCCGCATTTTCGACGAGGTTCATCGCAAAAGTGGTTTTACCCATCGACGGACGCGCGGCGACGATAATCAAATCCGACGGCTGCAGGCCGGCGGTTTTCTTGTTCAAATCGTCATAGCCGGTGTTCACGCCGGTGACGCCGTCGTGCGGCTGCTGGAACAGCTGTTCGATACGGGCCACGGTGGCGTCGAGGACATCGGCGATGTTTTTTGGGCCTTCGTCTTTATTGGCGCGGCTTTCGGCGATTTTAAAGACGCGGGACTCAGCAAGGTCGAGCAGGTCTTCACTGGTGCGACCCTGCGGATCAAAACCGGCTTCGGCGATCTCATTCGCCACCGAGATCATCTCTCGAACGACGGCACGTTCGCGCACGATATCGGCATAAGCGCTGATGTTCGCCGCACTTGGCGTGTTTTTTGAAAGCTCTGCCAGATAGGCAAACCCGCCGCAGCTGTCGAGTTGCCCAAGACGCTCCAGCGATTCCGCGAGCGTAATCAGGTCGATCGGGCTGCCCGACTCCTGCAGACGCGCCATTTCGGTAAAGATGTGGCGGTGCGGACGGGTGTAGAAATCTTCCGCCACGACGCGCTCGGCGACATCGTCCCAGCGTTCGTTATCCAGCATTAAACCGCCCAACACCGACTGTTCCGCTTCAATCGAGTGCGGCGGGACTTTTAACCCTGCGACCTGGAAATCACGCTCGCGAGGTTCAGTCTGTTTGTTGAAGGGTTTGTTTCCTGCCATAGTGAATGGAGTTACCGAGATAAAGAGTGGGTCGAAAGATTACCATATTTTTCTTACGGAGGGAGCATGGCAACGCGCATTGAATTCCAGAAACACGGTGGGCCAGACGTACTGAAAGCGGTGGAGTTCACCCCTGCCGCGCCTGGCGAAAACGAAGTGCAGGTTGAAAACAAAGCCATCGGCATAAACTATATCGACACCTATATTCGCGGCGGTCTCTACCCGCCTCCGTCAATGCCGAGCGGCCTGGGCACCGAGGCAGCCGGTGTCGTCGTCAAAGTGGGCAGCGCGGTCAAGCATATTAAAGAGGGCGACCGCGTGGTGTATGCGCAGTCAGCGCTGGGCGCTTACAGCTCCGTCCACAACGTTCCGGCGGATAAAGCCGCCCTGCTGCCTAACGCCATCTCCTTTGAGCAGGCGGCAGCCTCGTTCCTGAAAGGTTTGACGGTTTACTACCTGCTGCGCAAAACCTATGAAATTAAACCCGACGAGCAGTTCCTGTTTCATGCCGCTGCGGGTGGCGTCGGGCTCATCGCCTGTCAGTGGGCGAAAGCACTCGGCGCGAAACTGATCGGCACAGTAGGAAGTGCACAAAAAGCGCAGCGCGCGCTGCAGGCGGGTGCCTGGCAGGTGATTAACTACCGTGAAGAGAGCATTGTTGAGCGGCTGAAGGAGATCACAAGCGGGAAAAAAGTGCGCGTGGTCTATGACTCGGTGGGGAAAGACACGTGGGAAGCGTCGCTGGACTGCCTGCAGCGTCGTGGTCTGATGGTAAGCTTCGGGAATGCGTCAGGCGCAGTGACCGGCATTAACCTGGGCATTCTGAATCAGAAAGGTTCTCTGTACGTGACTCGCCCTTCCCTGCAAGGATACATCACCAATCGGGAAGAACTTGAGGAAGCCAGCAACGAGCTGTTCTCGCTGATCGCCAGCGGCGTCATTAAAGTGGATGTGGCAGAGGCGCAGAAATTCGCGCTGACCGATGCGCAGCGCGCGCATGAGGTGCTGGAGAGCCGGGCGACGCAGGGATCGAGTTTATTGATTCCCTGAGCCCTAAAAAGAAATTGGGCTTCCCGTGGGAAGCCCTTTCTTTTTTTAGTTCGGCTGTATGTAGGGTACAGCTCGATGAATTCTTTAGCGACAGTCATAGTGACAGATTCGATAAGCAAATCCTATTCTGTTCTAAGCCCTGCCGCCGGAAAAGTTACAAGTATGTGACGAACCCCTCAATACCTTAGTAACGAAAGCGGTTATTGCGCTGATAACTGGGCACTTTTGGCGCTTTAATCGCCCGAATCACCCACACGACCGCAATGGCCAGCAGTAGCCACGGCAACAGTTTGATCGTCAGGGCAAACAGTCCGCCAATAAACATGACCACCGTCGCCACCACGATAGCCACCAGAATGCCGAGCAGCGAAACGCCTGTCGCTAACAGCATGACAAAAAAGCCAATCACAAAAAGTAGTTCCAGCATGGTGCTCTCCCACGAGTTCCCGAGTAATGCAGTAGGCATTACAAGAACCATGCCAGTATTAACCTGTTGTTATTAAAGCAAAACGCCCCGCGAGCGTTCGCAGGGCGTGGTGAATTTGACGAACTTTTAGCGAAAGTTATCGCTTGTCTGCCACCAGTCGCAGCGCATGTTCCAGCACCTCGATATCTGCACCGGCTTTATGCGCATTCTCGCTCAGGTAGCGTCGCCACTGACGCGCGCCAGGAATACCCTGGAACAGGCCAAGCATATGGCGGGTGATATGGCCGAGATAGGTGCCATTGCTCAACTCGCGCTCAATGTAAGGGTACATCGCACGCACGACGGCAACCGGATCGGTGTCTGCGCCTTCGGTGCCAAAGATTTCGCGATCGACCGTCGCCAGAATGCCCGGGTTCTGATACGCCTCGCGCCCGACCATCACGCCATCCATATGTTCCAGATGCGTTTTGGCCTCTTCCAGCGACTTGATGCCGCCGTTAATGGACATCGTCAGGTGCGGGAAGTCACGCTTCAGCTGATACACGCGCGGGTAGTCCAGCGGCGGGATCTCACGGTTCTCTTTCGGGCTGAGGCCGGAGAGCCAGGCTTTTCGCGCGTGGATAATGAACATCTCGCACTCGCCTTTTCCGGATACCGTATTGATGAAGTCGCACAGGAATTCGTAGCTGTCCTGGTCGTCAATGCCGATGCGGGTTTTGACCGTGACCGGAATGGAGACCACATCGCGCATCGCCTTGATACAGTCCGCCACCAGCTGTGCATTCCCCATCAAACATGCGCCAAACATGCCGTTTTGCACGCGGTCGGACGGGCAGCCAACGTTAAGGTTGATCTCGTCGTAGCCGCGCGCTTCTGCCAGCTTTGCGCACTGCGCCAGCGCGGCCGGATCGCTGCCGCCCAGCTGCAGGGCAACCGGATGCTCTTCTTCGCTGTAGGCCAGGTAGTCGCCCTTCCCGTGAATGATTGCGCCTGTAGTCACCATTTCAGTGTACAGCAGCGTATGGCGGGAGAGCTGGCGCAGGAAATAGCGGCAGTGTCTGTCCGTCCAGTCGAGCATCGGCGCAATGGAGAAACGGTGTGCAGGGAAAGCGGTCTGTAATTCTGACGACATGGCGAAGTTTTAAGCATCTGGTGGAAAAGGGGCGCTACTATAGCACAAAGAAAAGCCGGAGGCGCAGCGCCTCCGGTGGACTTTAGAACGTCATACTCAGCTGGGCCCCTGCGCCCCAGGTTTCGTCTTCACCGTACAGGCCCATCAGGTCAACATGAACGGTGCTGAACGGCGCGAAACCGACACCGCCGGTAAAGACATTGCTGTCGTTACCCTTCACGTCCGCGCGATAACCCGCACGCACCGCCAGCCAGCTGAGCGGCGTAACCTCGGCACCGACACCCACGTACTGCGACGTGTCTTCGCTCTTGAAGCCTTTGGTTTCCGTCAAATCACCATCGGCGGTCAACGTCACCAGATCGTTGTGCCAGGCGGCACCAGCAGTCACCAGCGGACGGATCTGGTAGGTATCTTTATAGCTCACCACTTCTCCCGTACGGCCGTTGCGGATACGGATATCTTTGGTGTCGATATCGCGCGACATCAGGTTTTGGCCGCTCACGCCAACGGTCCAGTGTTCGCCGAAATCCGCCGCAATACCGGCATCGACGTTAAAGCCCGTGTCGTCCGTACGGTATCGGCTGTCGTTCCACTTGTTACTGTCGTAATCGTAGATTGAGGTGGTGTAATTATAGACCCAGGTTTTTTGCAGTTTTGGCGTCACGCCCACGGAAACCGGGACGCCGCCGAGGTCAAACTGACGGGCAACGGCAACACCATAGTCGGACACAATCGCCGCCCGGCCAGACGCCGTTGAGTTGAGGTTTTTAGTGATCTGATCCGTGCCGTTCAGCGCGGCGTCCAGGGCAACACCGGCAGCCACCACTTTGCTTTGTTGAATACCGCGAAGATAATCAATATCTTGCTGATCGATAGACGAGCTCACCCGGCCATGAGCATAGCCTTTCGCCATAAAGGCCACGGAAAGCACATCGTTAGGGATACTCACGGCAAGCCCTGCCCCTGCCGTCGCGCGTGCGGTTTTGCCTTTGAGATAGTCCAGTTCATCGGCCAGATCTTTGGCCGCGCCCTGGAATTGATTAATGGAACCTAACGGATTGGTAATAATCTCCCTTGGCGTGAGGTCATCAACCACATCCTTGTAGTGATTAATTTTGTCGTTGATGGTATCAATCTCGTCCTGAAGATTGTCCTCATCCGTCACCTGGACGCCAACGGACGGCAAAATGACCGTCACATCATCGTCCGGTTTTGCCTTTGCCAGCAACGCGGGGTTGATTAACGCCCCGCTACCATAGCTCCCGGAGGCAACGCCAGTGCCCCCCATTGCGTCACTCCGTGATTCTGTCCAGGTATTGGCTGCTCCCGCCTGATTTGCCATAAACAAGGAAACAGCGATACTCACCACCGAAAATTTAAAATTTTTTTTCACAGTATGCCCGTTATAGTCTGTTATGAAATAACCCCTGTCTGTTATCACCCAAACAGGAACGAACTATTGCTGTGAATAAGTAGTAAAAGACCCGCTATTTCTATCCCTAAGTAAAACTCCCTTACGGCCTGTTATATTTTGTGACGGCCCTCAATATTTATAGAAGAGGAAATTATTTTTTCCCAGGTTTTCCATCATGCGGTCCAAAAAACTGGGGTGGGTGGTCAACCCAGCGATCCTCTCGGGTAGCGGCATACACCGGGTTGAGAGGATAGTAGATGCGATTGTGCTTCTTGTTGGCCTCGCCTACGACCAGCAACCGCACCTCTTCCTCCGTGTTGTTAATAAAGGTGTGGCAGATACCGGTTCCGGCAGGAAACCCCACGCTGTCGCCCGGTTCAAGTTTCCATAAATAGCCATTAATCCACGCCTCTGGATAACCTTCGAGCACATAAATGAACTCTTCTTCATCGCTTTCCGCATGCGGATAAGACGTCCTGCGCCCGGGCGGTAAACGTTCATGATGGATGCCAATGCGTCGGAGCCCGAGCTTGCGAGCCAGCGGGGCGCCGATAGAAAAAAGCTCATCGCTATCGGGATAGGTCGAATCATCCGCGCCTTCTACGTCGCGCCAGTGCCGAATACAGTCAGGTTTTTTCATTGTTTATTTCCCGGTTTGTAATGGGTCAGGTATAGCACAGACTGGCGGATCTCGGTGTTTTTACCAGAACATGATAAAGTGGGGGTTTTCCGTCCTATAACATCCGGGGTGCTACATGGATAAGTCCACAAAAGAGCTGTTAGCGCAGGCCGAAAAGCTGTGTGCGCAACGCAATGTGCGCCTGACTCCGCAGCGCCTTGAAGTCTTACGTCTGATGAGCCTGCAGCAGGGTGCTATCAGCGCCTACGATCTGCTCGACCTGCTCCGCGAAAGCGAGCCGCAGGCGAAGCCACCGACGGTGTATCGCGCCCTGGATTTCCTGCTTGAACAAGGGTTTGTGCATAAGGTTGAATCCACCAACAGTTATGTGTTGTGCCATCTGTTTGATCAGCCCACCCACACATCGGCGATGTTTATCTGTGACCGCTGCGGCGTGGTGAAAGAAGAGGCTGCGGAAGGCGTGGAAGATATTATGCATACGCTGGCGGCGAAAATGGGTTTTGCCCTGCGTCATAACGTGATTGAAGCGCACGGACTGTGCTCTGCCTGCGTGGAAGTGGAAGCCTGTCGTCATCAGGACGCGTGCCAGCATGACCACTCAATTCTTGTGAAGAAAAAGCCGCGTTAACGGCAAAAGAAAAGGCGGCTTAGAGCCGCCCTGTGGGTTATTCAGCGTTACCAGCGGTAGTCGTTACGGGTTTCCCAGTCTTTGACTTCGTTTTCCGCCTGATCTTTCGCATAGCCGTAACGTTCCTGAATTTTACCGACAAGCTGATCGCGTTTACCTTCAATGACGGTCATATCGTCATCAGTCAGCTTACCCCACTTTTCTTTCGCTTTACCTTTGAACTGCTTCCAGTTGCCGCCGATTTCGTCTTTATTCATCATCGTGTCCTCTTAGTTAAGCGTCGGGTCGTAACGTCCGTTACGTTCTTTTCTGCTGGACGTGATAATTATTGTAGTTAAGGATTCGGCAGTTGGTTTCATATTCGGAATCTTTAACCGTCACGATATATCGTGACGTGAAGAGAACCAGGTATTGTTTTGCCAGTGGCGGTGCCAGATAAAAGCCAGCGATATCCCTCGCAGCGAGAGGAAAACGGCAAGGGCTAGCCACAAACCGTGATTACCCAGCCAGGGAAGCGTCAGTAGCGTCAGACCAAACCCTGCCGCCGCGACCGCCATGCTGTTGCGCATTTCCGCTCCGCGCGTCGCACCAATAAACATACCGTCCAGCAGATAACACCAGACCCCGACCACCGGTAAGATCACTTGCCAGATGAGATAGTGACTCGCCAGCTCGCGCAGCGCAGGGATAGACGTCAGCAATGCCACGATCTGCTCACCAAAGCAGGCATAAACCAGACCGAACGCCAGCGCCACCAGTCCCGACTGACGGCAGGCTGCCCGCCAGACGTCCCGAAGCTGCCCGCTTTCGCGCGCACCGTACGCCTGCCCGGAATGCGCTTCTACCGCATAGGCAAAACCATCCAGCGCGTAGGCGGTAAAGGTCAGTAGCGTCATCAATACCGCGTTGACCGCAACGATTTCTGGCCCCAGTCGAGCCCCGAAAACCGTCAGCGCACCGAAGCAGAGCTGAAGCAGCAGCGAGCGCAGCATGATGTCACGATTGAGCGCCAGCAGCTTACGGATATTGCCGCGCCATGCGGTTTTGAGCAACGCCAGGGAGATGCCGCGCATCGCCAGCACGCGCCAGACCATCCACAGACCAATAATAAAGGTTCCGTACTCGGCAATCGCTGTCGCCAGCGCCGCGCCCTGCACATTCATATGCAGGCCCATTACCAGCCAGACATCCAGCACAATGTTGAGAAGGTTGCCCACCACCAGCAAAATGACCGGTGCGCGGGCGTACTGAACGCCCAGTAGCCACCCTAGCAGAACCAGGTTTGCCAGCGAGGCGGGCGCGCTGAGCCAGCGGATTTCAAGGAAACGTCGCGCCTGCGCCAGTACCGCCTCGCTACCGCCAACAACATGGAGCGCAAGGTCAATAAGAGGCGCACGTAATAAAACGATTAACGCCCCCGCGCCAAGCGCAAGGATCAGCGGCTGGACCAGCGCGCGCGCCAGACGCAGCGGATCTTTTGCACCATAAGCCTGTGCAGTGAGCCCGGTGGTGCTCATACGCAAAAAGAGCAGCAGCATAAAGAGGAAGCTGGTTGCCGTCGCGCCAATCGCCACGCCGCCAAGATACACAGGCGAATCAAGGTGACCAATAACGGCAGTATCGACCAGACCCAGCAAGGGAACGGTAATATTGGAGAAAATCATCGGCAGAGCAAGACGCCACAATGCCTTATCGGATGCCGTCAGCAGTGACATGAAAAATACCGGGAGTCGAGAATGAAGCAGGCTACAGCGGCGCCATAGCCTGTCAGGAAGAGGTTACAGCCATTCGCCGTTGCGAATGACCCCAACCGCCAGTCCTTCGATAGAGAAGTTGTGTTCGCGGAGATCGACTACAATCGGGGAGAACTCGTTGTTTTCAGGCAGTAGCTGAACAGTGTTCCCCTGTTTTTTCAGACGCTTGACGGTGACTTCATCATCAATGCGCGCGACAACCACCTGGCCGTTACGCACATCCTGCGTTTTGTGCACCGCAAGCAGATCGCCGTCAAGAATACCGATATCTTTCATCGACATACCGCTGACGCGCAGCAGAAAATCAGCGCTCGGTTTGAACATGGCCGGATCGACCTGGTAGTGGCCTTCAATATGCTGCTGTGCCAGCAAAGGCTCACCGGCAGCAACACGCCCCACCAGCGGAATGCCCGTCTCTTCTTCCACCAGCAGGCGGATACCACGTGACGCGCCTGAAACAATCTCAATCACGCCCTTACGCGCCAGCGCTTTGAGGTGTTCTTCGGCAGCATTCGGAGAACGGAAGCCCAGACGCTGCGCGATTTCCGCACGCGTGGGTGGCATACCCGTCTGGCCGATATGATCCCGGATGAGATCAAACACCTCTTGCTGCCTGGTCGTTAACGCTTTCATTCCGCCCCCTGGGTGTATATACAGTTATGCTGTGAGTATATACAGTCAAAGGCGATTTTGGAACCAAAAACTGCACAAAAAACCAGGGACTTAATTATTCCTCGAGGCTCATCGGAAATGTGACCAAAGCAGCGTGACCCAGGTGATAACGGCAGTGATAATCGCCAGCAACACGGCAGCAGAGCCCATGTCTTTTGCGCGGCCAGAAAGCTCATGGAAATCTGAACCAATGCGATCAACAACGGCTTCAATAGCGCTATTAAGAATTTCCACTATCATCACCAGAAGCACGGAACCGATAAGAAGTACGCGGGTAATAGCATCAACATCAAGGAAACAGGCGATGATCACCGCGATGATAGCGGCGACGCCCTCCTGGCGAAAGGCGGCTTCGTTGATCCACGCAGCACGAAACCCTTTCCACGAATAGCCGGCGGCTTTGATGATACGCGTTAACCCAGTGGTATTATTGGCCATTAAAAGAACCTTTTATGAAAAAAAGCGTCAGTAACAGGAGCTGTAGCGCGTTTCGCTACAGCCTGAAGTATGACGGGTAACAACAGAAATTTTGCGCGCTTTCTGTTATCCTTGCGCCGCAATTGCATTATTAACCAGAGGCTTTACATCGTTTATGTCCGGCTGGCCACGAATTTACTACAAATTACTTAATTTACCATTAAGCATCCTGGTAAAAAGCAAGTCTATCCCAGCAGAACCCGCGCTGGAATTGGGGCTCGATACCTCGCGTCCTATTATGTACGTTTTGCCTTATAACTCGAAGGCAGACTTACTGACGCTTCGCGCCCAGTGTCTGGCGCATGACTTACCTGACCCGCTTGAACCGCTTGAAGTTGACGGTACGCTGCTGCCGCGCTACGTGTTCATTCACGGTGGACCGCGCGTGTTTACCTACTACACGCCAAAAGAAGAGTCCATCAAGCTGTTCCATGACTATCTCGACCTGCACCGCAGCAATCCCGATCTGGATGTGCAGATGGTGCCGGTATCGGTGATGTTTGGTCGTCGTCCGGGCCGTGAAAAAGGTGAAGAGAACCCGCCGCTGCGCATGCTTAACGGCATCCAGAAGTTCTTCGCGGTCTCCTGGCTGGGACGCGACAGCTTTGTGCGTTTCTCCCCTTCAGTTTCGCTGCGTCGAATGGCGGACGAGCACGGCACCGATAAGATCATCGCGCAAAAACTGGCGCGCGTGGCGCGTATGCACTTCGCCCGCCAGCGCCTGGCTGCCGTAGGGCCGCGTCTCCCTGCGCGTCAGGATTTGTTCAACAAGCTGCTGGCCTCCAAAGCGATTGCCCGCGCCGTTGAAGACGAAGCGCGCAGCAAGAAAATATCGCATGAGAAAGCCCAGCAGAACGCCATTGCGCTGATGGAAGAGATTGCAGCGAACTTCTCTTACGAGATGATTCGCCTGTCCGATCGTATTCTCGGCTTTACCTGGAACCGTCTCTACCAGGGCATCAACGTTCATAACGCCGAGCGTGTACGTCAGCTGGCGCATGATGGCCATGAGATTGTCTATGTTCCCTGCCACCGCAGCCACATGGACTACCTGCTTCTTTCCTACGTGCTCTATCACCAGGGGCTGGTACCGCCGCACATTGCTGCCGGTATCAACCTGAATTTCTGGCCAGCAGGCCCGATTTTCCGCCGCCTGGGCGCCTTCTTTATTCGTCGTACCTTCAAGGGCAACAAGCTCTACTCCACCGTGTTCCGCGAGTATCTGGGCGAACTGTTCAGCCGCGGTTATTCCGTCGAGTACTTCGTCGAGGGCGGTCGTTCCCGTACCGGACGTCTGCTCGATCCGAAGACCGGCACACTGTCGATGACCATCCAGGCGATGCTGCGCGGAGGAACCCGTCCAATCACGCTGGTGCCAATCTACATTGGCTATGAGCACGTGATGGAAGTGGGCACGTACGCCAAAGAGCTGCGCGGTGCGACCAAAGAGAAAGAGAGCCTGCCGCAGATGCTGCGCGGCTTGAGCAAGCTACGCAATCTCGGTCAGGGCTACGTGAACTTCGGCGAACCGATGCCGCTGATGACGTACCTTAACCATCACGTTCCCGAGTGGCGCGAATCCATCGATCCTATCGAAGCGATTCGTCCGGCCTGGCTGACGCCAACGGTCAACGGCATCGCGTCCGAGCTGATGGTTCGCATTAACAACGCCGGTGCGGCTAACGCCATGAACCTGTGCTGTACGGCGCTTCTGGCTTCGCGTCAGCGCTCGCTGACCCGCGAACAGCTCACGGAGCAGCTGGATTGCTATCTGGACATGATGCGCAACGTACCGTATTCCGTTGATTCAACCGTGCCTTCTGCTACCGCCAGTGAGCTTATCGATCACGCGTTGCAGATGAACAAGTTTGAAGTCGAAAAGGACACGATCGGCGACATCATCATTCTGCCGCGCGAGCAGGCAGTGCTGATGACCTACTACCGCAACAACATCACCCATATGCTGATGCTGCCGTCGCTCATGGCGGCCATCATCACCCAGCATCGCCGTATCTCGCGTCAGGAACTCTTGCGTCACGTTGAGACACTCTATCCAATGCTGAAAGCGGAGCTGTTCCTGCGCTGGAGCAAAGATGAGCTGGCAGCCGAGCTGGATAAACTGACGGAAGAGCTGCGTCGTCAGGGACTGATCACCGTCTCAAACGACGAGCTGCACATCAATCCGTCACGCTCCCGCACCCTGCAACTGCTGGCGGCCGGCGCGCGCGAAACGCTGCAGCGCTACGCCATTACGTTCTGGCTGCTGAGTGCGAACCCGTCTATCAACCGCGGTACGCTGGAGAAAGAGAGCCGGACGCTGGCACAGCGCCTGTCCGTTCTGCACGGCATTAACGCACCTGAATTCTTCGACAAGGCGGTCTTCAGCTCTCTGGTGCTGACGCTGCGTGACGAAGGCTTCATCAGTGATACGGGCGATGCCGAGCCGGAAGAGACGCTGAAGGTGTACCAGATGCTGGCAGAACTGATCACCTCGGATGTGCGTTTGACGATTGAGAGCGCGACGCAGGGCGAGTGATGTGAAAAAGCCGGGTGGTGGTTTCACCTGACCCGGCCTGGCGTTCTGCATAATATAAAGGCCCGGTAAGCGCTAACGCTACCGGGCCTTATTTTTGAGCCTTGTTAAATCACCGCATTCAGCTCAGCAGCGTAAAGGCAATCATCCCGACAATCGCACCCGTCGTGCCGAGGATGGTTTCCATCAGCGTCCAGGTTTTCAGGGTTTGCGCTTCGGTGGCGCCGGTAAATTTACCGAACAGCCAGAAGCCTGCGTCGTTAACGTGAGAGACCACAATCGAACCGCCCGCGATACAGATAGACAGCGCGGCCATCTGCGCACCGGAGTAGTTCAGCTGTTCAATCACCGGCATCACCAGACCCACGGCGGTTAAACACGCCACGGTTGCGGAACCCTGGATGATACGCACCGCCGCAGCCAGAACGAAGCAGGTTACCGCAATCGGCAGGCCCATCCCGGTCAGCGCTTCGCCCAGAGCCGGACCCACGCCGGAATCCACCAGCACCTGCTTGAACACGCCGCCGGCACCGATCACCAGCAGGATAATACCCGCAGGCTGCAGCGCGGCACCGCAGATCTCCATCACCCGGTCTTTTGGCATCCCCTGGCGCATTGCCAGGCCGTAAATCGCCACCAGACAGGCCACCAGGATCGCCGTGAACGGGTGACCGATGAACTCAAACCATTCGTAGGCGCTGGAACCCACCAGCACAAAGCGCGCGGCGATGGTTTTCAGACCCACGAGAACCAGCGGGAGCAGGATCAGCGACAGGCTGAAGCCGAAGGACGGCATTTTGCCCTCGCCCAGATGCGGCTCGGTGACGTCATCCGGAATGTGCAGTTCAACGTAACGGCTGATGAAGTTGCCCCACAGCGGACCGGCAATAATCATTCCCGGGATTGCCGCGCACAGGCCGATCAGGATCATCCAGCCAAAGTCAGCGTGCATCTGGGACGCCAGCAGCATCGGAGCAGGCCCCGGCAGCAGAAACGCTGCGGCTGCCGCCACGCCCGCAAACAGCGGAATAACCAGCTTCACGAGATTAGTGCCGGTATGGCGCGCCATGGAGAACGCGACGCTTATCAGCAGCACAACGGCCACTTCGAAGAACAGCGGCAGCGCGCAAATCAGGCCAGCCAGGCCAATCGCGTAGTGCGCACGGCTGTGGCCGAAGGATTTCAGCATCTTGACGGCAATCTGGTCGACCGCGCCCGTCTCGTGCAAAATCTTGCCAAACATCGCGCCAAGAGCGACCACAATCGCCAGGAAGCCCAGCGTACCGCCCATCCCTTTTTCCATCGTCGCGGCGATCTTGTCGAGCGGCATACCGGAAAAGAGACCTGCACCTATAGAAACCACCATCAAAGCAACAAAAGCGTGCATGCGCGCCTTCATCACTAAAAACAGCAGCAGCAACACGGAACCCACTGCTGTCAAAACTAGCGTTAATGTACTCAAAACTTACTGCCTTTTATTAATGACCTCGATGGTGCTGGCAACAACACCCTCCAGTGACTGATCGATATCAACCACTAAGACGTCTTTCTCATCTTCACCCGGCTCCTGCAGCGCTTCGAACTGCGTCACCAGCATCTGGGTCTTGAAGAAGTGACCTTTACGCGCCTTCAGACGGCTTTCAATCACCTCGAAATCCCCTTTCAGGTAGATGAAAGAGAGGTTCGGGTTGCCGTCGCGCAGCAGGTCGCGGTAGGTTTTTTTCAGCGCGGAGCAGACGATCAGAGAGACTTTGTTGGTACGCTGCATAGCGAACGCGGCATCATTCAGCGCCTGCAACCACGGTTTGCGGTCGTCGTCGTTCAGCGGCTCGCCGGAGGCCATTTTCATGATGTTGCTGCGCGGATGGAGGAAGTCGCCATCAAGAAACGCAGCCTGGAGTTGATGCGCCACTTCGCTGGCTACGGCTGATTTCCCGCTACCGGAAACGCCCATCAGGACGTAGACGTGGTGATCGTGATTAGTCGTGCTCAAAGGGTGTCCCTCAGTCAATTGTTACGGGTAACAGTTATCGGTAACATTGTCCTGCCGGGGCAAAAGAGAAGCAATATCCAAACGTGCGCGAAGTGAATAAGTGTGAGCTACTTCAAATTTGTCAGTTCAAATAGATCCACCCGGTGACAAGGTGAAACCTAAATCTAACATTTTCGGGGTAACCGTCTCGCCACGAATGCGCGCCAGCAGGCGTTCTGCGCCAATGCGGCCCATACGTTCACGCGGGGTCAGGACGCTCGCCAGACGCGGCTCCATCACCTGGCCAATGTCGTGGCCGTGGAAACCAGCAATCGCCATATCGTCGGGGATCTTAAGCCCCAGACGCTGACACTCAAACGCCGCGCCGACCGCAAGGTCATCGTTGGTGCAGAAAATACCGTCCAGTTGCGGATACTCGCGTCGTGCCTGACGCATCAGCTCAATCCCCGACGTATAGGAAGAGGACTGCTCCACCATCACGCTGTAGGGGGTTAAGTTCGCGTCTAGCATCGCCTGCTCGTATCCCTTCTGTTTGATGATAGTACGTTCATCCAGACGCGCACCCAGATAGGCGATATGACGATGCCCACGGGCAATAATGGCCGCCGTCATCTGGCGCGCCGCTTCGAAGTTATCGAACCCAACGGCGATATCGAGGCACGGCGACTGGCTGTCCATCAGCTCCACCACCGGGATACCGGCCACTTCGATCATTTTGAGCGTGCGGGCAGTGTGGGTACGTTCGGTTAAAATCAGGCCGTCGATGTTCCAGGAAAGCATCGATTCAAGACGCTCCTCTTCCAGTTCCGGCTTGTACCCGTAGTGGGCGAGCATGGTCTGATAGCCAAAAGCATCGGTGACGCTTTCAATGCCGCGCAGAACTTCGGCGAAAACCTGGTTGGTCAGGGAAGGAAGCAGGACGCCCACCGCACGGCTGGTCGCATTGGAGAGAATATCGGGTGCGCGGTTGGGGATATAACCCAGTTCATCAAGGGCAGCGGCAATCTTGCCACGTAACGCCACGGAAACCTGCTCCGGGTTACGTAAAAAACGGCTGACCGTCATTTTGGTCACACCGACGCGATCGGCGACATCCTGAAGTACGGGGCGTTTCTTTTTCATCGTCCTGAGAAATCTTGAAGTGAGAGATTTGCTCAGTTTATCACGGACAAAGCTCAACCTTCCCCGTTTAAAGGGAAGGTTGAGTAATTATTTATACCGGCGGCAGGTCAAACAGCAGAATTTCACTTTCGCTGTCGGCGTGCACGGAGAGCGCCTGCTCATCCCAGATGGCCAGACCATCGGCGGTGGTTGCTTTGGTGCCGTTGATGGACACTTCACCTTTCACCACCTGGATCCAGACGCGGCGGTTGGCGGCAATCTGATGCACAGACTGTTCGTCTTTTGCCAGCGCCCAGCGGTACAGCTCCATATCCTGATGCACCTTCAGGGAACCTTCACGCGCATCCGGGGAGAGCACCAGTTGTTTGCCCTGTTTCGCGTCGAAGCGGCGCTGCTCGTAGCGCGGCGTGATGCCGGTCTCTTCTGGAATGATCCAGATTTGATACAGGTGCAGTTTTTCCGTTTTGCTCGGGTTGTACTCGGAGTGGCGCACCCCGGTACCCGCGCTCATAATCTGGAACTCGCCCGCCGGAACCTGCTCTTTGTTGCCCATGCTGTCCTGGTGCTCAACCGCCCCTTCCAGCACGTAGGTCAGAATTTCCATGTCTTTGTGCGGGTGGGTACCGAAGCCCTGCCCTGCATCAATCACGTCGTCGTTAATCACGCGCAGTGCGGAGAAGCCCATGAAGTTCGGGTCGTAGTAGTCGGCAAACGAGAATGAATGCCATGAGTCCAGCCAGCCATGATTCGCGTGACCACGTTCGTTTGCTTTGCGTAAGTAGATCATTGTTTCACCCTCAGTTCGTTTCGATGGAGTAAGTGTGGACGCAAACCGCCTGGGATCATAGAGGGTGAAAATTGACTCCTCTGTTCAAAAATTATGAACAAGCGCAGAGGAGCCGTTTTTGCTTATTTCGCGAGGGTTACCGTGGCAGGAGAAGCCTGTTCGAAGGCCCGTTCAAGGATTTCCAGGTTGGTCAGAACGTCAGATTCCTTGACGTAATTCGGCGCACCGGCTGTGAGAGTTTCATACAGCGCATCGTAGACGCGGCCATAGTCGCCAATTTCCGGTTTCATCTCTTCCCTGACCGTTACGCCCTCATCGTTCACGTACTCCAGCACGCCCACGGAATCATCGGCCGCAAAGCCCGGCTCACCCGGCATGATGTTGGCCTTGAGGCTGGTCTCCTGCTGGTCGATGCCGTGCTTAATGAACGATCCTTTGGTGCCGTGAACGATAAATTTTGGATAGTCGATTTTCACCAGATGGCTGGTTTTGACGATGGCTTTCAGGTCGCCGTAGAACAGCTGCGCTTCAAAGGTGTCATCCGGGTTGGCTTTATTACGCAGGCTGCGGATGTCATACGCCACGTGGTCCGGTCGGCCAAACAGGGAGATGATCTGGTCCATGGTGTGCACGCCCAGACCATAGAACGAGCCGTCCTGCGGCAGGCCGGGCTGAGTTTCCGCGACCGGACGGTAGTAATCGAAGTGGCTTTCGATTTCCACGATGTCGCCCAGCTTGCCGCTTTCAATCGCTTTTTTCGCCGTCAGGAAGCAGCTGTCAAAGCGACGGTTCTGATACGGCGTAACGGTCAGGCCTTTGCTTTTCGCCAGCGCGAACAGCTCTTTTGCTTCGGCGATAGTTGGGGTGAACGGCTTTTCCACCAGCACGTTTTTGCCCGCTTCGAGCGCGCGCTTCGCGTAGTCGAAGTGGCTGTCGGCGTGCGTGCAGACGACAACCAGTTTGACCTGCGGGTCGTTAAGCACTTCATCAAGATCGCTGGTGAAATGGATATGAGAATACTGCGGGGATTGCTCTTCCGGCTTCGCGCGGCGGCGGTAGATATGGGCCACGTGCCAGCTGTCTTTACGGTTGAGAACATACGGCAGGTGGTAGCGGGTCGTACTTTTACCAAATCCAATAAATGCGCAATGTAGTGTCATAGCTCAGTCCTTTTGGAAGGTTACTGAGTCTAACCATAACAAAAAAAAAGCCAGCTAGAAGCTGGCTAAAGTAATACTGGAAGCAATGTGAGCAATGTCGTGCTTTCAGGTTCCCGTAGGGGTCTTCCTGAATGCAGAGCAATAATAATCATTCTCATTCGCACTTGTCTACTTTTTTTTGCAAAAAATAGCGGTTGACTCAAATTTTAAAGTCATTGATGTTGAAAGGGACATTTAACTGACTGAGGAACAAGGAATGAGTGAGATAGTGATACGCCACGCTGAACCGAAAGATGCCGAAGCTTTACGCCAGAACTATATGCATCCCGGGGTGTATCACGACACGCTACAGCTACCTCATCCTTCCCTTGAGTACTGGCAAGAACGTCTGATTACAAAACCCGGGCAAAGACGGCTGGTCGCCTGCATTGATGAGCAAATCGTTGGCGATCTGATGCTTCAGGTGGAAGCCAGCCCACGACGCAGCCATGTGGCAACGTTCGGAATCAGCGTTGCGGCGCACGCTCAAGGACGCGGCGTCGGGAGCGCGCTCATGCACGAGATGATCAACCTGTGCGACAACTGGCTGCGCATCGAACGTATCGAGTTAACGGTTTTTGCCGATAACCCTGCTGCGCTGGCGCTGTACCGGAAGTTTGGCTTTGAAATCGAAGGCACCGGCAGGAAATTTGCCCTGCGCAACGGCGAGTATGTGGATGCGTATTATATGGCGCGGATGAAGTAGTTATTTGCCGGGTGGCGGCTTCGCCTTACCCGGCCTACGTTCGTGCAGTTGTTAGCCCGGTAAGCGCAGCGCCACCGGGCAACACATCAATACCCCGCCGACAAATCATCCACAGAACGCGGGTCCGACGCGCCAAACAGCGCCCCGTCCGGCCCTACCATAATGCTCTGGGTGCTACCCATCGCCTCTTTCACCGCCACCTTTTGACCGCGCTGTTCAAGCAGCTTGATGGTATCCGGGCTAAAGCCCTTCTCCACGCGCAGTTCATCCGGCAGCCACTGGTGATGGAAGCGCGGGGCGTTAGTCGCTTCGGCGACGTTCATCCCAAAGTCGATGCTATTCACCACCATTTGCAGCACGGTGGTGATAATACGGCTGCCGCCAGGGCTGCCGGTCACCAGCCAGGTTTTCCCGTCTTTCACGACAATGGTGGGCGACATGGACGACAGCGGGCGCTTCTTCGGCCCGACGGCGTTTGCATCGCCTCCGACCAGCCCGTAGACGTTCGGCACGCCCGGTTTGGCAGAGAAGTCATCCATCTCGTTGTTCAGCAGAATGCCGCTGTTGCCCGCCACAATCCCGGTGCCGAAGGTGGTGTTGAGCGTATAGGTCACCGCCACCGCGTTACCGTCTTTATCCACCACCGAGAAGTGGGTGGTCTGGTTGCTTTCGTACGGCGCCAGCTTGCCGGGGCGGATCTCGCTCGACGGTTTGGCCTTGTTGATGTCGATCTGTTCCGCAATGGATTTGGCATACGCCTTGTTGGTCAGCGCCTGCCACGGCACCTTCACGAAGTCCGGATCGCCGAGATATTCCGAACGGTCGGCGTAGGCGCGTTTTTCCGCTTCCGCCATCACCTGCATGGCGTCCGCGCTGCCGAAGCCGAACTTGTGCATGTCGAAGTTTTCAAGAATATTGAGGATCTGCACGATGTGGATCCCACCGGAAGATGGCGGCGGCATTGAGAAGACCTCGTAGCCGCGATAGGTGCCGCTAATCGGCTCACGCTCCACCGCCTTGTATGCCGCCAGATCCGCTTTGGTGATGAGCCCGCCGTTCTTTTGCATCTCTTCCGCAATTTGGTCGGCAATCGCCCCTTTGTAGAAGGCGTCCGGGCCGTGCTCCGCAATCAGCTCCAGGCTTTTGGCGAGGTTCTTCTGCACCAGCTTGTCGCCCTTCTTCAGCGGCTCACCGTCTTTCCAGAAGATGGCCTTGCTGTTTTCATGATTGGGAATGACTTCGCTGCCGTAGGTCTTGAGATCGTCCGCCAGGGCGTCATTCACCACAAAGCCGTCGCGCGCGAGCTTGATGGCAGGCTGAACCACCTTGTTTAGCGGCAGGGTGCCGTATTTCTCCAGCGCCAGCGAGAAGCCCGCGACGGTGCCCGGCGTGCCGGAGGCGAGGTGAGAGGTCAGGGATTTTTTGCTGTCAGGGTTACCCTGTTCGTCGAGGAACATATCGCGGGACGCCTGAGCAGGTGCCATCTCGCGGAAGTCGATGGCGGTGGTTTTGCCGTCTTTGGTGCGCAGCATCATAAAGCCGCCGCCGCCCAGGTTCCCCGCCTGCGGATGCGTTACCGCCAGCGCATAGCCGACGGCGACCGCTGCATCCACCGCGTTACCGCCCTGCCTGAGAATATCAACGCCCACTTTGGTTGCCAGCGCATCCACTGACGCCACCATGCCATGGGTTGCCCGCACGGGATGAAAAACATCTTCCTCCACGCCGTAAGAGACCGGAGGCGCCGCTGGCGGGTTGGCCGCCACGCTAAATGTACCGCCTGCCATCAGCGCGGCGATGGCGACCCAGCGCAAAAACGTTGGTTTCATCATTATTGTTCTCCAGGTGAAGGGATCCATATTCCCCGCTTAAGCCTGGTTCACAACTCCTAAAAAATCATCGTCATGGTGAAATCAGGGTAAACTTAAGAGAGACCTCAAAAGGAGGAAATGACAATGAAACGCTTGATGATCCTTGCGGCGCTGATCCCGTTTGCCGCGCTCGCACAGCCACTCAACACCATGAACAACCCCAACCAGCAGGGTTACGTTATCCCGAGCCAGCAGCGTATGCAGACCGAGATGATGAGCCAGCAGCAGCAGCAGAAAGGGATGCTTAACCAGCAGCTTAAAACGCAGACCCAAATGCAGCAGCAAAGCCTGCAAAATCAGATGAACGCCAACACCCAGCGCGTGCAGCAGGGGCAGATGCGCGAGCAGCCGCTGCCGAATAAAAACGGCGGGATGTTAGGGGGGATGACGTCGTCAGGCAGCGGACAGCAGCATATGCTGCCGCCGCAGTCGAATGGCAGTATGCTTAATCCGCAGAACTAAAGTCCGGGCCGATCAGGTCGATTGCATCGGTACAGATGCTGTCCACGCCCCAGCGCAGCAGCTCGGCTGCGCGCTGGGGTTTGTTAACGGTGTAGACCAGAATATGCAGACCCGCGTCTTTCAGCATCTTCACCCGCGCCTCATCCAGCAGCCTGTGATTGAGATGGATAGAAACGCACGCTAAGCGCGTTGTCAGCTCGCGCCAGTCCTCGCGCCACTCGTCAAGCAGCAGCCCGCGTGGCAGCGCCGGCACGGCCGCCTGTGCCGCTTCCAGGGCGTCAATTTCAAACGAGGAGAGCAGCGGCGCGGTCATCCCGTCCCACAGCTCGCGCGCGGCAAGGGCAATCACTTTACCCGTCAGCGGCCCGGTGCCGGTGGTCGGTTTGATTTCGATATTGGCCATCATGCCGTGCTGGCGACAGCGATCGGCCACCTCCGCCAGCAGCGGCAGCGGTTCGCCTTTGAATTCGCCGCTGTACCAGCTTCCGGCGTCCACCTTCAGCAGATCGCGCCACGGCAGCTCGCCCGCCACACCCCAGCCGTTGCTGGTGCGTTCGAGGTTATCGTCATGCAGCAGGAAAATTTCGCCGTCTTTCGACAGCTTGGCGTCAAACTCGATCATCGTGTGACCGTAGCGCGCGCCCGTATCGATGGCCGCCAGGGTGTTCTCCGGCGCCAGCTTACCGCCGCCCCGGTGGGCGACGACGTGGGGATAAGGCCAGTTGCTCATACTCGTTGTCCTGTTTCACCGTCAAACAGGTGCAGATGGTTTTCCGGCAGGTGCAGCCACAGCGTACTGCCGGCTTTAGGGCGCTCCTGATGTGCCAGGCGCACCACCAATTTTTGCTCGCCCCAGCGTCCGTGCGCCAGGTTATCTGCACCCAACATCTCCAGCGTGTCCATCACCAGCGGCACGCCGCCGTCCGCCTGAGAGGTTAAACCAATATGCTCCGGGCGGATACCGAGCGTCATCTTACGCCCGGCGTAGCCACGATAGTACCAGTTGATCGGCAATGCCATCCCGCTTTCCAGCTCAAAATGCGTGCCCGCGCTGCTGATACGCCCTTCCAGGAGGTTCATTGCCGGGCTGCCGATAAAGCTCGCCACAAAGCGGGTGGCCGGTTTCTCATACACCTCCACCGGCGTGCCAATCTGCTCGGCGATGCCTTTGTTCATCACCATCACGCGCTGGGCGAGGGTCATGGCTTCGACCTGATCGTGGGTGACGTACAGTGACGTTGTCTTCAGACGACGGTGCAGCTGCTGCAGCTCAAGACGCATCTGCACGCGCAGCTTGGCGTCGAGGTTAGAAAGCGGCTCGTCGAACAGGAACACCGCCGGGTCGCGCACGATGGCGCGCCCCATCGCCACGCGCTGACGCTGGCCGCCGGAGAGCTCGCGCGGGCGGCGCTTGAGCAGACCATCCAGCTCCAGAATACGCGCGGCCTCTTTGACGCGCTCGTCGATGTGGCCTTTGCCCATTCCGCGAATTTTCAGCCCCCAGGCCATGTTCTCTTCCACGCTCATGTGCGGATAGAGGGCGTAGTTCTGGAACACCATCGCGATGCCGCGGTCTTTGGGTTCCATTTCGGTAACGCGCTGGCGGTCAATCCAGATATCCCCGGAGGATACGCGCTCCAGCCCCGCCACCATGCGCAGCAGGGTGGATTTGCCACAGCCGGAAGGACCGACCATCACGATGAATTCCCCGTCCGCCACGTCGAGCGTCAGCGGCTGAATCACCTGGGTTTTGCCGTCCCAGCTTTTGGTTACTGCCTGAAGTTTTAAACCTGCCATCTTATTTCTCGCTATCGACCAGGCCGCGGACAAACGCACGCTGCATGGCTAAAACAATGACTACGGGTGGGATAAGGGTGAGCAGCATTGCCGCCATCACCTGGTTCCAGAGGGTGGTGCCTTCGCCGGTGGCGATCATGCCTTTGATGCCCGCCACAGCGGTGCCGAGGTTGACGTCCTGAATAATCAGCAGCGGCCACAGGTACTGGTTCCAGCCGTAGATAAAGGTGATCACAAACAGCGCCGCAAGGTTGGTTTTCGACAGCGGCAGCACGATGTCGCGGAAGAAGCGCATCGGCGACGCGCCGTCGATGCGCGCCGCTTCAATCAGCTCGTCCGGCAGGGTCATAAAGAACTGGCGGAACAGGAAGGTGGCGGTCGCCGAGGCCATCAGCGGCAGGGTTAAGCCCGCATAGCTGTCGAGCATCTTCAGGTTGGCGATCACCTCCACCGTCGGGAAGATACGCACTTCCACCGGCAGCATCAGGGTAATGAAGATCATCCAGAAGAAGAGGTTACGCAGCGGAAAGCGGAACCAGACGATGGCGAAGGCCGAAAGCATCGACACCGTAATTTTGCCGACCGTAATGCCAAACGCCATGATGAAGCTGTTGAGCATCATCAGCCAGAACGGCGCGCTGTTGGCGCCCACGCCCTGGGTCCAGATGGTCTTCATGTTCTCGAAAAGATGTGTGCCTGGGATCAGCGTCATCGGCGTGTCGAACACCGCTTTGGTGTCCAGCGTGGCGGCGACAAAGGCCACGTACAGCGGGAAGAGGATGACGATAATCCCTAAAATCAGCATGGTATGGCTGAAAATCGTCAGCCCGCGACGGTTCTCAATCATTGGTAGCGCACCTTACTTTCGACATAGCGGAACTGCACCACCGTGAGGATGATGACGAGGAACATCAGCACCACCGACTGCGCGGCAGAGGCGGAGAGATCCAGACCGGCGAAGCCTTCGCGGTAGATCTTATAGATAAGCGTCGTGGTCGCCTGCACCGGGCCGCCTGCGGTCGCCGCATCGATCACCGGGAAGGTGTCGAAGAAGGCGTACACGAGGTTAACCACCAGCAGGAAGAAACTCACCGGGGCGATCAGCGGCAGCGACAGCCTGAAGAAACGACGAATGGGCCCTGCGCCGTCAATTGCCGCGGCTTCCACCAGCGAGCGCGGAATGGACTGCAGCGCGGCAAAGAAGAACAGGAAGTTGTAGCTGATCTGCTTCCACACCGAGGCGAACACCACCAGGAACATCGCCTGCCCGCTGTTCTGGGCATGGTTCCAGTCGTAGCCCAGTTCGGCCAGGAAATGGGTAATCAATCCGCGCCCCGGGTTAAACAGGAAGATCCACAGTACGGCGGCGACGGCGGGAGCCACGGCGTAAGGCAGCAGCATCAGCGTTTGATAAATACGGCTGCCGCGCACCACGTAGTCCACCAGCGCGGCGAAAAACAGTGAGGCAACCAGACCGCTGACGGTCACCAGCGCGCTGAACTTCATCGTCGTCCAGAAGGAGTCCAGGTAGTAGCTGTCATGGAACAGCGCGGTGAAGTTGTCCAGGCCAACAAACTGGCTGGAGAGCCCGAACGGATCGACGCTTTGTACCGAGTACCACAGCGCTTCGCCCGCAGGCCAGATAAAGAAAATAACGGTGATGACCAGCTGCGGCGCGACCAGCAGGTACGGCAGCCAGCGGGAACGGAACACCGGACGGGATGATGACATTGAGATTTGGTTCCTGAGCAATGCCGGGTGGCGGCTACGCCTTACCCGGCCTACATGGGGCACATCGTAGGCCCGGATCGCTACGCGTCACCGGGCGTTTCAGCGATTACGATTTGGTCGACTGCTCAAAGCGGCGCAGCAGCTGATTTCCGCGCTCTACCGCGGAATCCAGCGCCTGCTGTGGCGTTTTCTTACCGGTCCACACGCTTTCCAGCTCTTCATCCACGATGGTGCGGATCTGCGGCATGTTGCCCAGACGCAGGCCTTTGGTGAACGGCAACGGCGGCTTGTTCAGCATCTGGCGCGTCGCAATGTCCGCACCTGGGTTTTTGCTGTAGAAGCCCTGCTCGCGGGTCAGGTCGTACGCAGCTTTGGTGATCGGCAGGTAACCGGTCTTCTGGTGCCATTCGGCGGCGTTTTCAGGCTTGGCCAGGAAGTCGAGGAACTCGGCTACGCCTTTGTAGGTGCCCTTATCTTTACCCTGCATGACCCACAGGCTCGCCCCGCCGATAATGGCGTTCTGCGGCGCGCCCTTCACGTCTGCGTCGTACGGCATCATGCCCACGCCGTAGTTGAATTTGGCGTAGTGACGGATATCCGCCAGCGAGCCGGACGAGGCGGTGGTAATGGCGCAATCGCCGTTGTAGAACTTCTCGGTGGATTCGTCTTTACGTCCGAAGTAGCTGAAGTCTCCCTTCTTGTTGAGTTCTTCCAGCAGCGCGATGTGCTTCACCTGCTCCGGCTTGTTGAACTCCAGCACAGCATCGGTGCCGTCGAAGCCGTTGTTTTTGGTCGCCACCGGCAGGCCGTGCCAGGCGCTGAAGTTTTCAATCTGGATCCAGCCCTGCCAGCCGCTGGCGTAGCCGCACTTCATCCCCGCCGCCTTCAGCTTCGCGGTGTACTCCGCCAGGTCTTGCCAGGTTTTTGGCGGCTGCTCCGGGTCTAAACCGGCTTTTTTGAAGGCGTCTTTGTTGTAGTACAGCACTGGCGTAGAGCTGTTAAACGGCTGGGACAGCAGATGGCCGGTTTTGGAATCTGTGTAGTAACCCGCTACGGTCGGCACGAACTGCGATTCGTCGAAGTTGATGCCCGCTTCTTTGAACACTTCGTAGACCGGCTTGATGGCTTTGGAGGCCATCATGGTGGCAGTACCCACTTCATAAACCTGTAACAAGGCCGGCGCGTTGCCGGTACGGAAGGCGGCGATACCCGCGCTCAGGCTCTGCTCGTAGTTGCCTTTGTACACCGGCACAATTTTGTAATCCGGGTGGGTGTCGTTGAAACGCTGCGCCAGGGAGTCAACTTCTTTACCCAACTCCCCTTCCATTGAATGCCAGAACGGAATGGTGGTGACAGCCATTGCGTTCGTCGCAAAAGCCAGACCCAGTGCCAGACCCAAAGCTGTGTGTCGTAACGATGTCATTGTCATCTCTCTTATTGTGCCGGATGCGCGATATCACGCGTTTTATGCTCGCGAGGTAACATGACATGCTCGAATTACAGAAAAATAACTGTTTGTTTACAGATAAGTGACAGCCAGGCGTCAGGGGGATGATGGTTGTATGAAAGGGTGTAGTGGTTAAAAAAGCCGGGTGGCGGCTACGCCTTACCCGGCCTGGTCGATCCCGTAGGCCCGGTAAGCGCAGCGCCACCGGGCGATACAGACGGCTCAGCCGCCCAGGTAAGCGCTCCGCACCGCTTCGTTCGCCAGCAGCGCGTCGCCGGTATCCTCCAGCACCACGCGGCCGTTCTCCAGCA
Source organism: Enterobacter sp. ECC-019 (assembly GCF_043974075.1). NCBI lineage: Bacteria > Pseudomonadati > Pseudomonadota > Gammaproteobacteria > Enterobacterales > Enterobacteriaceae > Enterobacter > Enterobacter sp. ECC-019. The sequence continues at coordinate 928,452 of NZ_CP143759.1, read as the reverse complement.
CGTAGCCACGGTCAGCGAGCTTCAGCGCCTGGTTGGCGTTCTGCTCGACGAGGAAGATGGTCATCCCCTCTTTACGCAGCTGTTCGATGGTGTCGAAGATCTGCTGAATGATGATCGGCGCCAGACCGAGCGACGGTTCGTCCAGCAACAGTAGGCGCGGCTGGCTCATCAGCGCGCGGCCAATCGCCAGCATCTGCTGCTCACCGCCGGACATGGTGCCCGCACGCTGGATGCGGCGCTCCCACAGGCGCGGGAAGAGTTCATATACCCACTTAATTCGGGTCTGGTATTCATCGCGGTGAGCGAAGAACCCGCCCATCGCCAGGTTCTCTTCCACCGTCATGCGGGAAAACACGCGACGCCCTTCCGGGACAATCGCCACCGCCTCGCGCATGATTCTGGCGGTCTGCCAGTCGGTAATGTCTTTACCATCGAACACAATCCGCCCGCTGGTGGCGCGCGGGTCACCGCACAGGGTGCCGAGCAGCGTGGTTTTACCCGCGCCGTTGGCGCCAATCAGGGTGACGATTTCGCCCTGATTGATGTGCAGGCTGACGTCGTGCAGCGCCTGGATCTTGCCGTAGTGCGCGTTGACCTTGTCAAACGTTAACATCGCTTTTTCCATCTTATGCCTCACCCAGGTATGCGCGGATCACGTCCGGGTTGTTGCGGATCTCTTCCGGCGTGCCGTTCGCCAGCGGCGTGCCCTGGTTTACCACGTAGATACGGTCCGAAATGCCCATCACCAGCTTCATGTCATGCTCAATCAGCAGGATGGTGGTGTCGTGACTATCGCGCAGCTCGGCAATCAGCTCGTCCAGCTCTTTGGTCTCTTTCGGGTTGAGTCCTGCCGCCGGTTCGTCGAGCATCAGGATTTCCGGCTGCGTCACCATGCAGCGCACAATCTCCAGGCGACGCTGATCGCCGTACGCGAGGTTGCTCGCCTGACGGTTGGCGTGCTGCAGCAGGCCAATTCGGTCGAGCCAGGTGGCGGCGCGGTCGAGCGCTTCATCCTGCGCGCGGCGGAAGGCCGGGGTTTTCAGCAGGCCGGAGAACAGCCCGGTTTTCAGCTGCTGATGCTGTGCCACCAGCAGGTTCTCAATCACCGTCATCTCGCGGAACAGACGTACGTGCTGGAAGGTACGCACCACGCCCATGCGGGCGATCTGCTGGCCCGGCAGCCCTTCCAGGTGCTGGTCGCGCAGCATGATGGTGCCGCCCGTCGGCTTGTAGAAGCCGGTCAGACAGTTGAAGACCGTGGTCTTTCCCGCGCCGTTCGGGCCAATCAGGGAGACAATCTCTTTCTTGTGCAGATCCAGATTCACGTTGTTAACCGCCAGCAGGCCGCCAAAACGCATCATCAGACCGTTAACGGATAATAATGGCTGACTCATGCCTGCTCTCCTTTCGCTTGCCCGTTCTTCAGCTTCAGCTGTGGACGGGTCATCGGCAGCAGACCCTGCGGACGCCAGATCATCATCAGCACCATCAAACCACCCAGCATCAGCATGCTGTATTCGTTAAAGTCACGCATCAGCTCGCGCGAGACCACCAGCAGGATGGCCGCGAGGATAACGGCAAACTGCGAGCCCATCCCGCCGAGCACCACAATCGCCAGCACGAAGGCGGATTCGGCAAAGGTGAACGATTCCGGGCTGACGAAGCCCTGACGCGCGGCAAACAGCGTTCCGGCGAAACCAGCAAACGCGGCGCTGATGGTGAACGCGGTCAGCTTGATGCGGGTCGGGTTCAGGCCCAGGGAGCGACAGGCGATCTCATCTTCACGCAGCGCTTCCCACGCGCGGCCCAGCGGCATGCGCAGCAGACGGTTAATCACGAACAGGGTAATCACCACCAGCAGCAGCGCCACCAGATAGAGCCAGATCACGCGGTCGGACGGGTCGTATTTAATGCCAAAGAAGTTGCTGAAGGTATCCCAGCCGCCTTCGCGGGCAGTACGGCTGAACTCCAGGCCGAAGAAGGTCGGTTTCGGGATCTGGCTGATGCCGTTCGGGCCGCCGGTCACTTCGGTGTTGTTAAGCAGCAGGATGCGGACGATTTCGCCGAAGCCTAAGGTCACAATCGCCAGGTAGTCACCGCGCAGGCGCAGTACAGGGAAGCCAAGCAGGAAGCCTGCCGCAGCAGAGACCAGCCCCGCCAGCGGCAGGCAGGTCCAGAAGCCGAGACCGTAATAGTGGTTCAGCAGCGCGAAGGTGTAGGCGCCGATGGCGTAGAAGCCGCCGTAGCCCAGCACCAGCAGCCCAGAGAGCCCTACCACCACGTTCAGACCGAGACCGAGAATCACGTAGATCATGGTCAGAGTAGCGATATCCACGGTGCCGCGAGACACCACAAACGGCCACGCCACGGCGGCCACCAGCAGCGCCACGAGGAACAGCTTCTGCTTAACGGTAGAGCCGTCGATTGCCGGCAGGACGAATTTCGGCCCGGAGACGTTTTTCAGCGTCTTCTGGAACAGCGGACGCAGCAGCTGGAACAGGAACACCACGGCCGTGCCGATAAACACCCACTGCCAGCGGATGTCGGGGGCGGTATCCACCACCAGCTTCGTGCCGTCCAGACCTAACTGGACGCCCATAAAGACGCCCGCCAGCACGAAGAACATGGCGGCAGAGAGTAGCGCCATTGCAAAATGCATCGGTTTCATACTTTCTCTACCTCCGGACGGCCCAGAATACCGGTAGGCATCACCAGCAGAACCAGAATCAGCAGGGCAAACGACACCACGTCTTTATATTCCGTGCTCAGGTACGCCGAGGAGAGCGCTTCCGCCACGCCCAGGATCAGTCCACCGATCATCGCGCCCGGAATACTGCCGATACCGCCCAGAACCGCCGCGGTGAAGGCTTTCATCCCGGCCATAAAGCCGATGTACGGGTTGATCACGCCGTAGAACTGACCGAGCAGGACACCCGCCACCGCCGCCATCGCTGCGCCAATCACGAAGGTCAGGGCAATTACGCGGTCGGTGTTGATGCCGAGGAGACTCGCCATCTTCAGGTCTTCTGCGCAGGCGCGGCAGGCGCGTCCCATACGCGAGTAGCGGATGAACAGCGTCAGGGCGAGCATCGCAATAAAGGTCACCACCCAGATAACCAGCTGCATGGTGGTGATAGTGGCCGCGAAGTTTTCGCTGGCCCCCACAACCCACTGTCCGTTAAACAGGCTTGGCAGCGCCACGTCGCGCGAGCCTTCGGTCAGGCTGACGTAGTTTTGCAGGAAGATCGACATCCCGATCGCGGAGATCAGCGCAATCAGGCGCTTGGAGCTGCGCACCGGCCGGTAGGCCACGCGCTCGATGCTCCAGCCGTAGGCGCTGGCTATCACAATCGCGCCGACAAACCCGGCGGCGACCAGCAGCCAGCTGCTGTCGATGCCCATCATCATCAGGGCGGCGATAATCATGAAAGAGACGTAGCTACCGATCATGTACACCTCGCCGTGGGCGAAGTTGATCATGCCGATAATGCCGTAAACCATCGTATAGCCGATGGCGATCAGCGCGTAGGTGCTTCCCAGCGTAACGCCGTTAAACATCTGCTGCAGGAAATAGAGAAACTGCTCGGACATATGCAAACCTTTTTATACCCGCCCGTCATGCCGGGCGGTGGGATAATTATTTGGCGGCCGAGGACGAACCGTCGGCGTGCCACTTAAAGACACCAAACTCAAATCCCTTCAGATCGCCTTTCTCATCCCAGTTCAGCGGCCCAATCACGGTGTTCGCCCCGTGTGCTTTTAAATCTTTCACCAGATCCAGCGGTTCTTTGCTGCCGGAGCGATCCAGCGCGGTGGCCAGAGACTGTATGGCTGCATAGGTGATCCAGACGTACGGACCACTTGGATCTTTCTTCTGCGCCTTGAGCGCATCCACGATAGCCTTGTTGGCCGGATCCTGGTCATAGCGTTTTGGCATCGTCACCAGCATGCCTTCAGCAGAATCGCCCGCGATGTTTGACAGTGAGGCATTGCCCACGCCCTCTGGCCCCATAAACTGGGTTTTCAGACCGGTGGCGCGCGCCTGACGCAGCATCTGACCCATCTCCGGGTAGTAGCCGCCGTAGTAAACGAAGTCGATATTCTCTTTTTGCAGACGGGCGATCAGCGCGGAGAAGTCTTTCTCACCGGCGGTAATGCCGTCGAAGAAGACGATGTTCGCGCCGCCTTTTTTCAGGCCGTCCTGCACGGAGCGCGCCAGGCCTTCGCCGTACTGCTGTTTGTCATGAATAATAGCAATGCGCTGTGGCTTAACGGTCTCGAGGATGTATTTGGCGGCGGTGGGACCCTGCGAGGAGTCCAGACCGGCGGTACGCATGATGTGCTGATAGCCGCGCTGGGTCAGCTCAGGGTTCGTTGCGCCTGGGGTGATCATCAGAATGCCTTCGTCTTCGTAGATATCAGACGCAGGCTGCGTGGAGGAAGAGCACAGGTGGCCGATCACATACTGAATACCGTCGTTGACGATTTTGTTGGCGACCGCAACGGCCTGTTTCGGATCGCAGGCGTCGTCATATTCCACGCCCACCAGCTTGTCGCCCTTAACGCCGCCCTTGGCGTTGATGTCTTTAATGGCCTGGCGCGCGCCGTTGAACTCCATGTCACCCCACTGGGCAACAGGGCCGGACATCGCACCCACTACCGCAACTTTAATATCCTCCGCCATAGCGGCATGCGAGATCGACAGTGCGACCATCCCCGCGATTAACGTCTTCGCGTTCCTTTTCATCTCTGAATCCCCATTCGTGATGTCGTGTTTATATTTTGTTTTATTATGGTTAAAAAGCATTCTGTACTTTTAATGAACAACGCTATTTTTACCAGTGCCTTTAATGGTTTAGCGCAGGTTTTTGTCAAAAACCAGACTAAAATCTCTATTTTTCAGGCGATTAAGCAAAGATAATATTCTGAAATCAGGCAGAGATAAACAAATAAAAGTGCAGTTTGCAGCATAAAATAACGGTACAAAGCGCCGAATAAATCACTACCATTCAGGTTAAAATTCTGCTTATTTTTCGATCCATGTGTTTTCAAACTGCCCATCGCGTTGCCAAAAAACTAATCACCTGGTTAATGAGAATAAAAAGAGGAAGCCGCTGAGGGAATAAATTGAGTACACTGCCCCAACTCAATCTGATTTGGACAAGTAGCTAATGAAACTGACTATCGTGCGTCTGGTGACCTTTAGCGACCAGGATCATATCGACCTGGGCAAGATCTGGCCGGAATATTCCCCTTCGTCGCTGCGCGTTGATGAGACCCACCGTATTTATGCCGCCCGTTTTAACGAGCGCCTGCTGGCTGCGGTTCGCGTAACCCTGAGCGGTACAGAAGGGGCGCTGGACTCTCTGCGCGTACGTGACGTCACCCGTCGTCGCGGTGTGGGGCAGTATTTAATTGAAGAAGTCATACGTGAAAACCCGAGCGTGACCTCCTGGTGGATGGCCGACGTGGGCGTGGAAGACCGCAGCGTGATGGCGGCATTTATGCAGGCGTTAGGGTTTACGGCGCAGGAGAGCGGGTGGGAGAAGCGCTAAAAGAAAGCCGGGTGGCGGCTGCGCCTTACCCGGCCTACATTATCTGCCGCATTTTCCCAGGGTATTATTTGGCGTCAGTAGCAGTCCCGTTAGCATGCCAGTCAAACACGCCGAACTCGAAGCCCTTCAGGTCGCCCTTCGCGTCCCAGGAAAGTGGTCCCATGACGGTCTGGACCGTGTTCGCTTTCAGCCAGGTGGCAATCTCAGCCGGATCGGCTGACTGATTCAGGCCCGCCTGCAGAGACTGCAGAGCCGCGTAGGTGGTCCAGACGAACGCCCCGCTTGGATCCTGTTTCTTCGCCTTAATGGCATCCACGATAGGTTTGTTCGCTGGCACCTGGTCGTAGTTCTTCGGTTTGGTCACCAGCAGGCCTTCGGCTGATTCACCCGCAATGTTAGACAGGGACACGTTCGCCACGCCTTCCGGGCCCATAAACTGGGTTTTCAGGCCCGCAGCGCGCGCCTGGCGCAGGATCTGGCCCATTTCCGGGTGGTAGCCACCGTAGTAAACGAAATCAATATTCTCTTTCTTCAGACGCGCCACCAGGGTGGAGAAGTCTTTCTCACCGGCGGTGATCCCGTCGAAGAACACCACGTCGGCATTCGCTTTCTTGAGGTTGTCCTGCACTGAACGCGCCAGACCTTCACCATACTGCTGCTTGTCATGAACGATGGCAATGCGCTTCGGCTTCACTTTTTCAACGATGTATTTCGCTGCGGTTGGGCCCTGGTCAGAGTCCAGGCCGGTGGTGCGCAGAGTCAGCTTGTAGCCGCGCGCGGTCAGCTCTGGTGCGGTCGCTGCCGGGGTGATCATCAGAATACCTTCGTCTTCGTAGATGTCAGACGCAGGCTGAGTAGAGGAAGAGCACAGGTGACCGATAACGTATTTGATCCCGTCGTTCACCACTTTGTTCGCGACCGCGACCGCTTGTTTCGGGTCACAGGCATCATCATATTTTACGATCTGCAGTTTTTCGCCCTTGATACCGCCCTTGGCATTAATGTCTGCAACCGCCTGCTCAGCGCCGGTAAATTCCTGGTCGCCGTACTGTGCTACCGGACCGGACATTGCGCCAACCACAGCCACCTTGATGTCTGCCTGTGCCATGGTGCTGAATGCCAACGCGATACATCCTGCCAGTAACGCTTTACCCTTCATGTTCATCCTGATATTCCCCATTATTATGGTTATTACGATTGTTGTGATGTTGTTGTGCAGCGCTTTATGTCAGTTATAGGTGTGCTGTCCGCGCTTTTTCAGCATACTCTGCTAAAACATACCCGATTTTTATGATTTTGGAATAGCTAATTTGAAATGAATATATGCCAGGCCCGGCTGGGATTTTCGCCGGGCGTGTGGCTTTAACGTGTCAGCGACGCGGAGATAATGTCCAGCGCTTTACGGAACTGCACTTCAGGGATAGTCAGCGGATACAGGAAACGAATGACGTTGCCGTAGACGCCGCAGCTCAGAAGAAGCAGCCCTTCCTGCAACGCGCGCTCCTGCACCTGGCGGGTAAATTCCGGCGAAGGCTGACCCGTTTGCGGGTCGTTAAACTCCACCGCCACCATCGAGCCCTGCGCGCGAATGTCAGCGATATACGGGCAGTGTTCCTTCGCTTTGTTCAGCACTTCCACCAGGTGATGGCCAAGATGCGCCGAGCGCGTGCAAAGATCCTCTTCATCAATCACGTCGAGCACGGCAAGCGCCGCCGCAATCGCCAGCGGGTTCCCGGCGTAGGTACCGCCCAGCCCGCCCGGCGCGGGTGCGTCCATCACCTCCGCACGGCCAGAAACCGCTGAGAGCGGCATTCCGCCAGCCAGGCTTTTCGCCATGGTGATCAGATCGGGCTTCACGCAGTGGTGTTCCATCGAGAACAGCTTGCCGGTACGGGCAAAGCCGCTTTGCACCTCGTCGGCAATGAGCAAAATACCGTGGGTGTCGCACAGGGCGCGCAGGGCCTGCATAAAATCGGCAGGCGCAATGTTGAAACCGCCCTCTCCCTGAACCGGTTCGAGAATAATGGCCGCGACCTGGTCGGGTGCGATATCCGCCTTAAAGATGCGTTCCAGGCTTTTCAACGCTTCCGCCGTGCTGACGCCGTGCAGTTCATTCGGATACTGCGCGTGATAAACCGAACCGGGGAACGGGCCAAAGCCGAGCTTATACGGCGCAACTTTGCCGGTCAGCGCCATGGTCATAAAGGTGCGGCCGTGGAACGCGCCGCCGAAGGTGATAAGGCCGGGACGCCTGGTGTACGCCCGCGCTATTTTGACCGCGTTTTCGACCGCCTCTGCCCCCGTGGAGAAGAACGCGGTTTTGGCCGGACCGTCAACGGGCACGCGCTGGTTGATGCGCTCGGCAAGCGCGACATAGCTTTCGTACGGCACAATCTGGTACGCCGTATGGGTAAACGCGTGGAGCTGTTTTTCAATCGCGGAAATGACTTTTGGATGGCGATGGCCAGTATTCAGCACCGCGATCCCGGCGGCGAAGTCGATGTACTCGTTGTCTTCCACGTCCCACACCGTGGCGTTTTCAGCTTTATCGGCATAGAAGTTACACATCACGCCGACGCCGCGCGGCGTCGCCTGTAAACGCCGGTCGTTCAGTTCGTTATTTTTCACCCTGTCCCCCTGAGAAAGTCGCCTGCTTAGCGCATCAGTAAGTGTTTGCCAGGGGGAGGGAATTCGCCAGAGCGGGCGCTAAAAAAACAAAACCCCCAGACTCTCATCCAGGGGTTCTCGGTGTACTTCGCGAAAATTACGCTTCGATAGCGGCGCGAAGTTTTTTCATGGCGTTCTTTTCAAGCTGACGGACACGTTCCGCAGAAACGCCGTAGCGGTCGGCAAGCTCCTGCAGCGTGGACTTGTTGTCTTCGTCCAGCCAGCGGGCGCGAATAATATCCTGGCTACGTTCGTCGAGGCCTTCCATCGCATGGGTCAGCTTGTTCGCGGCCTGATCTTCCCAGTTATCCTCTTCGATGCCGTCGGCAAAGTTAGAGGTTTTATCCTGCAGATACAGAACCGGCGCCATCGGCTGGCTGTCAGATGCGTCGTCGTCGGAGGACATATCAAAGGTCATGTCCTGCGCGGCCATACGGGATTCCATCTCACGCACGTCTTTGCTGGTTACGCCCAGCTCGCGCGCCACCATTTCCACTTCATCCTGGTTGAACCAGCCCAGACGCTGCTTGGTTTTACGCAGGTTAAAGAACAGTTTGCGCTGCGCTTTTGTCGTGGCGACTTTCACGATACGCCAGTTGCGCAGCACGTATTCGTGAATTTCTGCTTTGATCCAGTGTACGGCGAAGGAGACCAGTCGCACACCCACTTCCGGGTTGAAGCGACGTACAGCCTTCATCAGACCGATGTTACCTTCCTGAATCAAGTCCGCCTGCGGCAGGCCGTAGCCCGCATAATTACGAGCAACGTGAACAACAAAGCGCAGGTGAGACAGGATCAGCGTCTTAGCTGCTTCCAGATCGCCCTGGTAATGCAGCTTTTCAGCAAGCTCCTTTTCTTCCTCGGCCGTTAACATCGGCCAGGTGTTCGCAGCCCGGATATAAGATTCCAGGTTACCAACAGGGGCTAAAGCTAAAGTTTGCATTTCTTTGGTCATTCATTCCTCTCAATGTTTCTTCTGGTCCAGGTCGTCCCCGTCAGGCAACAACCATGCCAAAGCGTTTGAGCAACGAGATTAGCATTCACTCTTTTATCAGACAGTGATTTTATCCACAAGTTCCAGGTGCAACAGTGAATAAATTACGCACAAAATGTGACATGGAAATGATAACAGGGGGAGCGAAAACAGGGACGCTTTCCCTGCAGAGCGAACATCTCGGTGCAGGGAAAGATTATATCACGCTTTTATTAGTCGGGAGTAAAGTGACGTAAATGTTGAACGGTTGCCAGCCAGGCTGCCACCCACCCAATCATCGAGCAAACCAGCAGCAGCAACAGGCACTCATCGAACCCTAACCCACTGATATCAAACTTCGTTCCGAAAACCTGCGCCACTTCAGTCACGGCAGACGAAAGCCGCATCACCAAAATTTCTGACAATATCAGTGAAAGAAATGCGCCGGAAAAACCGAGCAATGCACCGCCGTAAAGGAACGGCCTGAGGATGAAGCCATCCGTCGCACCAATCAGTTTCTGCACGTTGATGGTATCGCGACGGGCAAAGATGCTCAGGCGTACGCTGTTACCAATGACGAGGAAGACCGCCGCCACCATCAGCACGCCAATCATCGCCGCGACGCGTCCTACCAGCCCGGTCAGGGCAGAGAGACGCGCAAACCAGCTGTCATCCATGCGCACTTCATCAATGCCCTTAATGCGCGTGATGCGATCGCGCAGGGTGTTAAGCGAATCGGTCCCCTGGAAATCCAGCTTCGGGATCACCACCGCCACGGCGGGCAGCGGGTTCTCTTCGAGCATATCCAGCGCGCCGCCAAAGCCAGACCAGTTACGGAACTCGCCCAGCGCGTCTTCACGTGAGAGGTAGTTGACCTTCTCCACGCCCTGCTCGGCCTGGATTTGCCCAACCACCTGCGCCGCGGCGTTATCGTCGAGCGCTTTATCCATATAGACCGTGATCTGCGGGGACGGATAATACTGTGAAGCCGCCTGGTTAACGTTTTTATAGACCATATAGCAGACGCTTGGCAGCGTCAGGGAGATGGCAATCACCATCACCGTCAGGAACGTCGCCAGCGGTTTGCTTTTCAGGTCCTGCAGGGCACCGTGGAACGCGTAGCGCACCTGCTCGTTAAACACGTTGGTTTTACGGGAGGCCGGCTTTGGCGCGGCCTTCTGGCGCTTCGGCGCATTACGATTGCCGTCACCACCGCCCTGCGGCTTACGGAAGCGGTCAAACCGGTTCCCGAACTGCCGAATCTGGTTTATTGCATCACGCTTATTCACCGTGGCCTCCGTGCAAATGCCCGTCGCTCAGGGTCAGCATGCGGTACGAACGACGGGAAATGAGCCCGATGTCGTGCGTCGCCATCAATACCGTGACCCCTACGCGGTTGAATTCCTCAAACAGACGCAAAATCCCTTCGGACAGGGCATCGTCCAGGTTACCGGTTGGTTCATCCGCCAGCAGTACAGCAGGCTTGTTCACCACCGCGCGGGCGATGCCCACGCGCTGCTGCTCACCGCCGGAGAGCTGGATCGGGAAGTTCTTCGCTTTGTCCAGCAGCCCGACCTTATCCAGCGCCGCAGAGACGCGACGGCGGATATCGTCATAGCTGGCGCCGGCAATAATCAGCGGAATGGCCACGTTATCGAAAACGGTGCGATCCATCAGCAGGTGGTGATCCTGGAAAATCATGCCGATCTGACGACGCAGGAACGGCACTTCGCGGTTTTTCAGGCGGCTGATCTCATGGCCGCCGAAAAAGATTTTCCCGGCGCTTGGCCGCTCGATCCCACAGATAAGCTTGAGCAGGGTACTTTTCCCCGCGCCGGAATGGCCGGTCAGGAATGCCATCTCGCCCGGCTGCAGGTGGAATGTCACCCCCTGCAGCGCTTGTCTCCCACCGAGATAGGCCTTGCTGACATGTTCAAAGCGAATCATTGTTAGTCCTCTCGGGCAAATAATGCCTCAATAAAGTCGTCCGCCTTAAACGGACGCAAATCCTCAATACGCTCGCCCACACCGATGTAACGGATAGGAATGCCGAACTGGTCGGCCACGGAGAAGATCACCCCGCCTTTCGCGGTGCCGTCCAGTTTGGTCAGCGCGATCCCCGTCAGTCCTACCGCTTCATTGAACAGCTTCGCCTGGCTGATGGCGTTCTGTCCGGTGCTGGCATCGATAGTCAGCATAATTTCATGCGGTGCGTCTTCGTCCAGCTTCTTCATGACGCGGACGATTTTCTTCAACTCTTCCATCAGGTGCGATTTGTTCTGCAAACGCCCTGCGGTATCGGCAATCAGCACGTCCACGTTGCGCGCCTTCGCCGCCTGGATGGCATCAAAGATCACGGACGCGGAATCCGCGCCGGTATGCTGGGCAATCACCGGAATGTTGTTGCGCTGGCCCCAAACCTGCAGTTGCTCAACCGCTGCCGCACGGAAGGTATCGCCCGCCGCCAGCATCACCGATTTGCCCTGCTGCTCGAACTGACGCGCCAGCTTGCCGATGGTGGTGGTTTTACCCACGCCGTTTACGCCAACCATCAGAATAACAAATGGCGTTTTGCCTTCAATATTAAGCGGTTCGTCAACTTTTGCGAGAATTTCGCCCATCTCGTCTTTCAGCAGACCGTACAGCGCTTCGGCGTCGCGCAGCTGTTTGCGGCTCGCCCCTTCGGTCAGATTGGCGATGATCTTACGGGTGGTTTCCACGCCGACGTCCGCAATCAGCAGCTGTTCTTCCAGTTCTTCAAAGAGATCGTCGTCGATCTTCTTGCCGCGGAACAGACTGATAAATCCGGAACCTAAGTTTTCTTTGGTTTTGAGCAGGCTGCGCTTCAGACGCGCGAAGAAACCTTCTTTGGTCGGTTTTTCCTGCTCCTGAACGATCTCTTCTTCCGGCTGTTCTTCCACCGGCACGACGATGACCGCCTCTTCCGCGGCTTCCGCCGCCAGCGCCTGGGCTTCCAGCTCTTCGTCGGTCAGTTCTGGCTCAAGTGCCGCTTCTTCTTCGACCGCCTCAACGATTTCAACGGTTTCCGCTTCGGCCAGCCACTCTTCGGCAGACACCTCTTCGGCTTTCACCTCTTCCGGCAGCGGCAGCTCTTCGTGCTCGATTACAGCCTGCGGCGCTTCGGCAACGGCGTCGATGACAACCGGCTCTGGCTTCTCGCTCTCCTGAACCTGCTCAGTGACCTCAACCACCTCTTCAGCAAAGGATTCAATCTCTTCTTTGCTGTGCGCCGTTTCTTCCGCTTCGACTACCGCGGTGGTTTCTACAGGCGTTTCAGGCTGTGACTGCTCTTCAACGGCTTGTTGCTCTTCGGTTTTCTGTTCTGTTTCTTGCTCTTTTTCACCGAAGCCCAGCCAGGAAAAGAAGCCACGTTTTTTTTGTTTTGCCATCTGCGACTACACTCCTCGCGGCGCTATATACATGGAAGCTAAAAAAATGATGAAATAGTCTAACACTTTACTTAATTGACATCACCGCCCGCAATCGCAGGCCAATTGTTAACAGAGCTTTCCTGAGATGAAGAAACCCAACCGCGCCCCGGCCGGTCAAATTCGTATTATCGGCGGTCAGTGGCGAGGCCGGAAATTACCGGTGCCGGACAGCCCCGGTTTACGCCCCACTACCGACCGCGTGCGCGAGACGCTGTTTAACTGGCTGGCCCCGTCAATGGTAGACGCCCACTGCCTGGACTGCTTCGCCGGAAGCGGCGCGCTCGGGCTGGAAGCGCTGTCGCGCTATGCTGCCAGCGCCACGCTGCTGGAGATGGAGCGCGGCGTGGCGCAGACGCTGCAGCAAAACCTGGCGACGCTGAAGGCGAGCAACGCCAAAGTCGTGAACACCAACACGCTGAGTTTTCTTGCGCAGAAAGGCACGCCGCATAACGTGGTGTTTGTCGACCCGCCGTTCCGCAAGGGGCTGCTGGAGGAGACGTTATCCCTGCTGGAGCAAAACGGCTGGCTGGCGGATGGCGCACTTATTTACGTTGAAAGCGAAGTGGAAAACGGTTTGCCGCCGGTTCCCACTCACTGGGATCTGCACCGCGAAAAAGTCGCGGGTCAGGTTGCTTATCGTCTGTATCACCGTCAGGCACAAGGAGGATCCGATGCCGGTACTGATTAACCTGGGACGTTTGCTGATGCTGGGCGTCTGGGCGTTCTTGATTCTGAATCTGGTGCACCCGTTCCCGCGCCCGATGAACATTTTCGTTAACGTGGCGCTGATTTTCACGTCGTTTATGCACGCCCTGCAGATGGTGATGCTGAAAAACGGCCTGCCGAAAGACGGCCCGCAGATGACGGGCTGGCAGCAGCTGCGCGTGTTTATTTTCGGGGTGTTTGAACTGCTGGTGTGGATGAAAAAGTTTAAGGCGCAGGTGAAGAAGTAAGGTGCGTTTAGTCGCCCGGTGGCGCTTCGCTTACCGGGCCTACGAAACCCCGTAGGCCGGGCAAACGCAGTGCCACCCGGCATTACCGCTCCGGTTCAAACCCTTCAAACCGCGACCCTTTGTAGCTCAGCGTTCCTTTCTCCCCCACCGTCAGCTGATGATACTGCTGCGCCTCCAGACGGAAGGTCATCTCCAGGCCGCCCGTTTCCGGCTTAAAGCTCGCTTCATAGCGCATGCTGGTTCCTGCAGGCGTCACCTGCTGCTGGCGTGAGCGTTGGTCATTCAGCGGTTTCTCGCGCTTGTTCGTCACCACCACGCGCTTTTGCATCAGCGGCGCGGCATCGTTATCCGCCTTCTCGCGGCGCTGCTGCACGAAACGGAACGAGGCGGCAATGACGATAATCGCCACCACGATAATGAAAAAAAGCGGCATCTTGCTCATTCGACAATCCCATCAGATTTTGCGGAATTCAGGATACCTTGCCTTCCCCGCCATTGCCAAACGCCCGCCCGCGTCACTACACTGGATCAGAAACTGATTATTCAGACTTAACAGATACAGGGAGTTAATATGCTTTGGTCATTTATCGCTGTCTGTTTTTCCGCATGGCTTTATGTCGATGCGTCGTACCGCGGTCCCACCTGGCAGCGCTGGTTGTTTAAACCGGTCACGCTGTTGCTCCTGCTGCTGCTGGCCTGGCAAGCGCCGATGTTTAACGCCGTCAGCTATCTGGTGCTCGCCGGGCTGTGTGCATCCCTGATTGGCGATGCCTTAACTCTGCTGCCGCGCCAGCGCCTGCTGTACGCCGTTGGGGCGTTCTTCCTCTCCCATCTGCTCTATACCATCTACTTTGCCAGCCAGATGACGCTCTCCTTCTTCTGGCCGCTGCCGCTGGTGCTGCTGGTGATTGGCGCGCTGCTGATTGCGGTGATCTGGTCGCGTCTGGAAGAGATGCGTTTGCCGGTCTGTACGTTTATCGCCATGACGCTGGTGATGGTGTGGCTGGCGGGCGAGCTGTGGTTCTTCCGCCCGACCGCTCCGGCGATGTCTGCCTTCTTCGGCGCGGCGCTGTTGCTGATCGGGAATGTCGTCTGGCTGGGTAGCCACTATCGCCGCCGCTTCCGGGCGGATAACGCGATAGCCGCCGCCTGCTACTTTGCCGGGCATTTCCTGATTGTGCGTTCGCTGTATATCTAAATAGCGCTTGACTCTGGAGTCGACTCCAGAGTGTATGCTGCGGTTAATGAGAAAATTATCATTGCCGGAGACTGCCATGTCGACTCCAGAAATACCTAAAAAAGTACCTCAATTCTCGGCACTTAAGCTCAGCCCGGTTCCGTCGAAAGACGACTGCTGCTGCGAAGGCGCGTGCGAAACGCCAACTCAACCCCTTCCTGAAAGCGGCAACCGCTTCAGCTGGGTCGTCAACGGCATGGACTGCGCGGCCTGCGCGCGCAAAGTGGAAAACGCGGTGATGCAGGTACCGGGCGTGAGTCACGTTCAGGTGCTGTTCGCCACCGAAAAGCTGCTGGTTAGCGCCGATAGCGACGTCAGCAAGCAGGTGGAAGCCGCCGTCAGCAAAGCGGGCTATACCCTGCGTAGCGAAACAGCACCCGTTGAAAAAGCCTCCCCCCTGAAAGAAAACCTGCCGCTCATTACCCTCATTATCATGATGGCCCTGAGCTGGGGGCTGGAACAGATTAACCACCCGTTCGGCAATCTGGCGTTTATCGCCACCACGCTGGTCGGGCTGTTCCCGATTGCCCGTCAGGCGCTGCGCCTGATGAAAAGCGGCAGCTGGTTTGCCATCGAAACGCTGATGAGCGTGGCGGCAATCGGCGCGCTGTTCATTGGCGCGACGGCGGAAGCGGCGATGGTGCTGCTGCTGTTCCTGATCGGCGAACGTCTTGAGGGTTGGGCGGCGAGCCGGGCGCGTAAAGGGGTCAGCGCGCTGATGGCGCTGAAGCCGGAAACCGCCACTCGCGTGATAAACGGCACGCGTGAAACGGTCGCCATCACTACGCTGCGCCCGGGCGACGTGATTGAGGTGGCCGCAGGGGGCCGTCTGCCTGCAGACGGCGCGCTGCTTACCGCCACCGCGAGCTTTGATGAAAGCGCCCTGACCGGGGAATCCATTCCGGTAGAGCGTGCCGCAGGTGAAAAAGTGCCTGCCGGTGCCACCAGCGTCGACCGACTGGTGCAGCTCACCGTGCTTTCCGAGCCGGGCGACAGCGCCATCGACCGTATACTGAAGCTGATTGAAGAGGCAGAGGAGCGCCGCGCGCCGGTCGAACGCTTTATCGATCGCTTCAGCCGGATTTATACCCCTGCCATCATGCTGGTTGCCCTGCTGGTCACCGTCGTCCCGCCGCTGTTCTTTGGCGCGCCGTGGGAGGGCTGGATTTATAAAGGGCTGACGCTGCTGCTGATTGGCTGCCCGTGCGCGCTGGTGATCTCCACCCCGGCGGCGATTACCTCCGGGCTGGCGGCTGCGGCACGTCGCGGGGCGCTGATTAAGGGCGGCGCGGCGCTGGAGCAGCTGAGTCAGGTCCAGCATATCGCCTTCGATAAAACCGGCACGCTGACCGTCGGCAAGCCGCAGGTGACCGGCGTTTATCCGCAGGAAATCAGTGAAGATGAGCTGCTTACGCTGGCCGCCGCCGTTGAGCAGGGATCGACCCACCCGCTGGCGCAGGCGATTGTGCGTGAAGCGCAGTCGCGCGGGCTGAACATCCCCCCGGCAACCGCCCAGCGGGCGCTGGTCGGGTCAGGGATTGAGGCCACCGTTGACGGTAAAAAGGTACTGATTGTCGCGGCGGGCAAGTCTTCTCATCCAGAGGTTGAGGCGTTAGAACAGACCGGACAAACCGTCGTGGCCGTCCTGCAGGACGGCGTCGCGAAAGGGATGCTGGCGCTGCGCGATACCCTGCGCGATGACGCAAAAGAAGCCGTGGCGGCGCTGCATCAGCTAGGCGTGCAGGGCGTTATTCTCACCGGTGATAACCCTCGCGCGGCGGCAGCGATTGCGGGTGAGCTGGGGCTGGAGTTTAAAGCCGGATTGTTGCCTGCAGATAAGGTCAGCGCGGTAACGGAGCTGAACGCTCACGCGCCGCTGGCGATGGTCGGTGACGGGATTAACGATGCCCCGGCGATGAAAGCGTCCACCATTGGTATTGCGATGGGCAGCGGCACCGACGTGGCGCTGGAAACGGCTGACGCGGCGCTGACCCACAACCGCCTGACCGGGCTGGCGCAGATGATTAGCCTGGCGCGGGCGACGCGGGCCAATATCCGTCAGAACATCGGCATCGCGCTGGGGCTGAAGGGGATTTTCCTGGTGACCACGCTGCTGGGCATGACCGGGCTGTGGCTGGCGGTGCTGGCGGATACCGGAGCAACGGTGCTGGTGACGGCGAACGCGCTTCGGCTGCTGCGTCGCCGGTAAAAAAGCCGGGTGGCGGCTACGCCTTACCCGGCCTTGTATTATCCTTCCGTGCAGAAAGAACCGGCCAGTTCTTTCTGCCATGCAGTCCACATGCCGTACCCGGCCTTAGGCCACGAGCCTGTGTTGTAGATCCCTGCAGTGGACTGCACCTTCTCCACAAGTGACAAACCGGACAGTATCATGGACCGGTTTTCCCGGTAATCCGCATTCACAAGGTTGGTTTCACTATGGAACAGGAACTTCACTTTATTGGTATCGATGTCTCCAAAGCTAAGCTGGATGTCGATGTGTTGCGACCTGATGGCCGTCACCGCAGCAAAAAATTTACTAACACACCTAAAGGTCACGAGGAGCTGCTCAGCTGGCTCCGCAGCCATAATGTGGCTCAGGCACATATCTGCATGGAAGCGACCAGCACCTATATGGAAGACGCAGCAGCATCCCTCAGCGATGCCGGTTTCACCGTATCCATCATCAACCCGGCTCTTGGTAAAGCCTTTGCGCAGAGTGAAGGCCTGCGCAGTAAAACCGATGCCGTTGATGCCCGTATGCTGGCAGAGTTCTGCCGGCAGAAGCGTCCGGTAGCCTGGGAGGCACCTCATCCGCTGGAGCGCGCGTTGCGGGCGCTGGTGCTGCGTCACCAGTCCCTGACAGACATGCACACGCAGGAGCTGAACCGTCGTGAGACGGCGCGGGAGGTGCAGATGCCGAGCATCGATGCGCACCTTCTGTGGCTGGAAGCGGAGCTGAAGCGGCTGGAGAAACAGATAAAGGACCTGACGGATGATGACCCGGACCTGAAGCACCGGCGAAAACTGCTGGACAGCATACCGGGTATCGGTGAAAAGACATCCGCGGTGCTGCTGGCGTATGTGGGGCTGAAGGACAGGTTCGGTCAGGCGCGGCAGTTCGCGGCTTTCGCAGGACTGACACCGCGGCAGCATGAATCAGGAAGCAGCGTACACAGGGCAAGCAGGATGAGTAAGGCTGGCCATGTCTCGCTTCGCAGGGCGCTGTATATGCCCGCGATGGTGGCGCTGTACAAAACGGAGTGGGGAAAAGCGTTCAGGACGCGTCTGGAAAAGAACGGCAAGGGAGCGAAGCTGATAATCGGAGCGATGATGCGTAAGCTGGCGCAGGTGGCGTATGGCGTCCTGAAATCAGGACGCCCGTTCGATGCCACATTGCATCAGGAAAATGCTTGCGTGGCATAACAGTATCTACAATTCGGCACGACACGTAGGCCCGGTAAGCGTCAGCGCCACCGGGCTATTTTTCAGGAGAAATAGCTCATCGCCAGGCCTAAAAACAGCACCAGACCGACGTAGTTGTTGTTCATAAACGCTTTAAAGCAGGCGTCGCGCTCACGATTAGCAATCAGCTTTTGCTGGTACGCAAACAGCAGTCCCGCCACCAACACGGACCAGTAAAACTCCCAGTTCAGCCCATTCAGGCGACCGATCGCGACCATCAGCGCCAGTACCGCGACCTGCAGGATGCCGATAATCAGCTTGTCCTGACGGCCAAAGAGGATGGCGGTTGATTTGATGCCAATTTTCAGGTCATCGTCGCGGTCTACCATCGCGTATTGCGTGTCATACGCCACAGCCCAGAGTATGTTCGCGAGGAACATCAGCCAGCAGCTAAGCGGTAAGGACTCACTAACTGCCGCAAACGCCATCGGAATCGACCAGCCAAACGCCGCGCCCAGCACCACCTGAGGCAGGTGGGTATAGCGCTTCATAAACGGATACACCCAGGCCAACGCCAGCGCCGCAACGGAAAGCAGAATGGTCATGGTGTTGAGGGTTAACACCAGCAGGAAAGAGAGCAGCACCAGAACAATGAACAGCACGCGGGCTTCTTTCCCGGTGACCTGTCCGCTGGGTAACGGGCGACCGGCAGTACGCTTAACATGGCCGTCGAATTTACGATCGGCATAGTCATTCACCACGCAGCCCGCCGCGCGCATCAGCCAGACGCCGGCAACGAATACGCCCAGGATCCACAGCGGCGGCACGCCCGGCGTGGCGAGCCACAGCGCCCATAGGGTCGGCCACAGCAACAGTAACGCGCCAATCGGTTTATCGGTACGCATTAAGCGGTGATACGCCAACAGCTTATTCTGCGTCAGGCTCCACTCCATTTTTTCTTCCTCTTAGTACAACGGTGATGCCGGTAAAAAAAGCTCCGTCAGAATTAACGGCTTACCGCTCAGGCGCAGGCGGGAACGACGCCCCCAGAGTTCGGCATCACGACCAATCTCAATAAAATCTCGGGTAAGCTCAGACGAGGTGAAAAGGTAACGCCCCAGCGGCGTTTTCCCCAGACGTTGCAGCGCCAGTTCTGGCCCGGAAAGGGTGGACTCGGGCACCACCGTCCGCCCGGCAAGCCATGGCTCACCGTCAGCACAGAGTAAAATTTCGCGCAGCCAGTAACGAGGCTCCTGCGGCAGCAGCGGCAGCTCGCTGGCGATCTCATCGCCAGAAACAAACCCTTCCTGAATCAGGGTCACCGTGACCGTTTTACCCTGCTGCTCAAAACGTTTCGTCATGGAATCTTCCAGCAGCAACCAGTCCAGTTGCTGCGGATCAAGCGCAGGTATTTGGTCGAAATAGCGCAGCGCACGCAGTTGCGTTAGCGCAGGGTGTGACATGCCAGACTCTCCGATACATAACGTAATGGCATTGTATCGCAGAAACACGGATTGAGGGGGGCCAAACGTTATTTAACGATCACGATCGCAACATGGGCGCAACAGCCTGGCGGATACGAAAAAAAGTGCGCCCACTCAGGCGCACCAAACTACTAACAAATCAGCACTGTGGGGAAACGGTTACCCCTTGCCTTTTACACTGCTGATAAAGGTGGAACGGGCAGTGGTTGAACCTAAACGTTCGGCTTCATCAAGCAGTTTCAGCGCTTTATCGACATCGCCGCGCTTCACCGCCTGCTTAATGGCGTTGTTGAAGTACTCTTCGGTGTCGTTCAGAACCGGCTCAGCTTTCTTCGACGGGGCAGGCGCTGCGGTCGCCACCGGCGCGGCTGCCGTGGCAGCTGGCGCGGTATAGGCAGGAGCAGCAGTGTTACCTACAGTGACAGGGCCGTTACCGGAGGAGCCAAACAGCGGGCCGACCAGGACGCTGGAACCGCTGTTCGTTTTCACCTTCAGCTTTAACGTTCCGTCGGTGACGTGACGAGCAATCGGGTCTGGAATATCAGGAATCGCGTTACCGGTGCCTTTTGCGTAGGCTTTAGCCGGATCGAGCAACGTGGTGGTCTTCTGAAGATCCTGCTCAGTGGTAAAGACCAGCACGTAGAGTTTTTGCTGGCCGAGCGCAGGCGTAAGGCGCATGACGCCTTCCAGACGATCGGCGCTCATCACGCCGGGTTCCTGATACGTAAAGTATTCACTTGGGAAAAAGGCAGATGGCGTCATGTTCTGATCGAGAATCAGCACGTTTGGTGCAAATACGCTCGTCTGCTTGTTGACTTCACTGGTCAAAGTAATGGCCAGTTCACCGATATTGGCGGGTACGCTATACGCAGCGACCGGACCGGTAATACCCGGAACATTAAGTGACTGACCGGCCGTTGAGAGTTGGGTGGTCTGGGTTTTAGACTGATCGACAGGCGTCCAGACAAGCTGTTGCAGTGCCGCTGCCGGAATGGCTGGCGCAGATGTTGTGTTTTGTGGAACGAAGTTGACGTTAGCGAGCGTTACAGCAGGTGCGCTTGCCAGCAGCCCTGCGGATAAACAAAGGGCAAGGAGAGTTTTGTTCATTTTCATTGTTATCACCTCAAAATGCACAGGTTCAGCGG
This sequence comes from Enterobacter sp. ECC-019, assembly GCF_043974075.1. Lineage (NCBI taxonomy): Bacteria > Pseudomonadati > Pseudomonadota > Gammaproteobacteria > Enterobacterales > Enterobacteriaceae > Enterobacter > Enterobacter sp. ECC-019. The sequence goes on along the minus strand of NZ_CP143759.1, from coordinate 907,584 downwards.
TAGCCAGGCAATAGCGCGCCGTTCCAAGGATTGAGGGGCTTGCGCCCCTCAGTTTGGTCATTACGTCAGATTAAGACGGGATTACCACCAGATTTCCATCTGGGCGCCGAAGGACCACTCGTCGTTGTCGCCGCGGCTGAAGCTTTTCGCAGTGGTATCGCTATAGGCCATGCCTGGGGTGTAACCCGCAACGGAGTTTTTACCTGAAGGCGCATAACCCCATTTCTCATCCCACTTCGCATAGGTTGCAAATACGCGGATTGCCGGACGTGACCAGATGCTGTCGCCAGCCTGCCACTGTTGTGCCAGGGTGATTTTATACTGGTTGTTGGTTTCGCCAGTTTCCTGAGATTTGACGTTGTCGTAGCCCACTTCAAGCAGAGTGCTCATGATAGGCGTCCATTTGTACATAGGACGAACCCCTACGGTCCACCATTTCGTACCGTTGTTGTTATCCCAGTTGATATCCTGGTACATACCGACATACATCAGATCCCAGCTATCGCCCAGGGAGATAGCACCGTGGTCAAGTACGCGCCACAGGTGACCGTTGTTGTTGATGCCGTAGTTGATATCGTCAGAGGTGCCAATGTTCGAACCTTGCGACAGACCTTTACCCTGAGAGGTCATAGAATCAGTTGCATATTGCAGAACGAATTTGTTGTAGCCTTTCAGCATGCTCTGCGTGTGTTCAGCGGTGAACATCCAGCCATCTTTAGATGCGCCGTCGATCAGGTGATAATCATCACGTGGGTTTGCACGGCCGTAATCAGCCCCCAGCTCCAGGGTACCGCCTGGGTTAATTTCCATCTGGGCTAAACGCACGTCAAAGACATCGTTCGCCGTGCGGGTGGTGTAGTCATAAACGCTGTTGCTGGCGAAGGAAGAAGAACCGCCGGCTTCAGAAGAACGGGTTGCAGCCAGAGAGAGCTTACCGAAACCGACGTCGATGTTTTCCAGACCCGCACCAGGACCTGAAATATCCCAGTAGTAGAAGTCGATCATGTGGACGTCGTGACGCTGATAGAAGCGCTTACCGGCCCAGATGGTGGAACCAGGCAGCCATTCAATCAGGTTTTTACCCTGCACGTTAGCTTCACGGAACGCGGGGTCAGTGGCTTCCCAGTCGTTCTGCTGCGCTACGGAGTACGCTACGTTGGTGTCGAAGTAGAAGCTCTTGTCACCTTCTTTCCACACTTCCTGGCCCAGTTTCAGTTCCGCATAGGTTTCACATTCGTTACCAAGACGGTATTTACTTTGAGCACCGGTTGCCTGGAAGCACTGTTGTTCGCCGCCACTACCCGTCCAGCCGATACCGGAACGAGCATAACCATGGAAATCCACGGCCAGTGCCTGAGCAGACATTACGCCCGCTGCGACGGCAACTGCCAGAGGAAGTTTGCGCAGAGTAATCATCATTCTATCTCCTGAGATCATTGCTTTTCTTTGAACACTTCACCTGTCGGTTTCGTGTCTTCTTTTGGGATTGCTTAAACGCCTGGCTCTTTGTGCAACCGACGACATGCAGTGCCATCCTCACGGAACAGATGGCAACGCTCTGGCGGCAAGCCGATAGCGAATGTGGCACCCTCTTCTACCAACACCACGTCATTCTGGCGGTAGACCAGGTTCTGACGGATGGCGGGGATCTGGATATGAATCTGTGTTTCGTGACCAAGCTGTTCGACGACCTGAACGTCACCTTCCAGGGTCACATCAGCGATGTGGCTCGGCAGCAGGTGCTCAGGACGAATACCGAGGGACATGTTTGCCCCGACCTGTACGTTGGCGCTGTCGACCGGCAGCCAGATCTGCTGGCGGTTTGGCAGCTCCACCTGTACCTGTTCAATGGCTGTCGCGGTCACTTTGACGGGCAGGAAGTTCATCTTTGGCGAGCCAATAAAGCCCGCAACAAAGCGGTCTGCCGGGTAGTGGTACAGCTCCAGCGGTTTACCCACCTGCGCCACGCGACCGGCATCCAGCACCACGATTTTGTCGGCGAGGGTCATCGCTTCCACCTGATCGTGGGTGACGTAAATCATCGTGCGGCCAAGACGCTTGTGCAGACGGGAGATTTCAATACGCATCTGGACGCGCAGGGCGGCATCCAGGTTAGAGAGAGGTTCATCGAGCAGGAACACGCGCGGCTCTGCTACCAACGTACGGCCAATCGCCACACGCTGACGCTGACCACCGGAAAGCGCTTTTGGTTTACGCTCCAGCAGGTGAGCCAGCTGTAACACTTCCGCTACCTGCGTCACGCGCTGGTTAATGACCTCTTTCTTCGCGCCAGCCAGCTTCAGGCCAAAGGACATGTTTTCAGCAACGGAAAGGTGGGGATAGAGTGCATAAGACTGGAACACCATGCCTACGCCACGTTCGGCAGGCGGGATGTCGTTCATTCGGGTATCACCAATCAGCAGGTCGCCGCTGGTGATCGTTTCAAGACCGGCAATCATACGCAGCAGAGTAGATTTACCACAGCCTGATGGGCCAACAAACACCACGAATTCGCCTTCGTTGATGTCCAGATTGATGTCTTTCGACACCACAACGTCACCCCAGGCTTTCGTTACATTACGCAGCTGTACGCTCGCCATGCCCTTCTCCCTTCGTTACAACCTGTCACCGACAGAAACATTCAAGATAAGTTCACTATGGGGTATCCATTACTTTCCCGAATCCTCCACCCCCCGCCTTTTTTATGGGGGAGGAGGCGGGAGGATGAGAGAGCAGGCTCTGCGACCGCCGCTGGCGGGCTGAGGCGAAATTCGTGAAGCCGCTTGCAAAATTCGGTGGTTTTTTATGTGCGCCAGCACTCATAACTTAAATTTATGCAACGGAGATCACACAAACGGGGGGTGGGGCGTAGGGGTTGGGAGGATGGAAAGAGGATGTCAAATAAGGAGACTGAGACACGTTGAACCACTGAAGTCATACCACGAGACATCACCAAAAAGGATGGCAGCTATGAATATCAAGACTGGCGCACGCGTTTTCGCATTGTCCGCCCTCGCAGCAATGATGATTTCCGCACCGGCGCTCGCCAAAATTGAAGAAGGCAAACTGGTTATCTGGATTAACGGCGACAAGGGCTATAACGGCCTGGCCGAAGTGGGCAAAAAATTCGAGAAAGACACCGGTATCAAAGTTACCGTAGAGCACCCGGACAAGCTGGAAGAGAAATTCCCGCAGGTTGCAGCAACCGGCGACGGCCCGGACATCATCTTCTGGGCGCATGATCGTTTCGGGGGTTACGCGCAGTCTGGCCTGCTGGCAGAAGTGACGCCAGATAAAGCCTTCCAGGACAAACTGTTCCCGTTCACCTGGGACGCCGTTCGCTATAACGGCAAGCTGATCGCTTACCCTATCGCAGTTGAAGCCCTGTCTCTGATTTACAACAAAGACCTGGTACCAAACCCACCGAAAACCTGGGAAGAGATCCCGAAACTGGATAAAGAGCTGAAGGCGAAAGGTAAATCCGCCCTGATGTTCAACCTGCAAGAGCCATACTTCACCTGGCCGCTGATTGCTGCCGACGGCGGTTACGCGTTCAAGTTTGAAAACGGCAAATATGACGTGAAAGACGTGGGCGTAGACAACGCGGGCGCGAAAGCGGGTCTGACCTTCCTGGTCGATCTGATCAAGAACAAACACATGAATGCGGATACCGACTACTCCATCGCGGAAGCGGCGTTCAACAAAGGCGAAACCGCGATGACCATCAACGGTCCGTGGGCCTGGACCAATATCGACAAGAGCAAAATCAACTACGGCGTGACGCTGCTGCCAACCTTCAAAGGCAAGCCGTCTAAACCGTTCGTTGGCGTGCTGAGCGCAGGCATCAACGCCGCCAGCCCGAACAAAGAGCTGGCGAAAGAGTTCCTGGAAAACTACCTGCTGACCGATCAGGGTCTGGATGAAGTGAACAAGGACAAACCGCTGGGCGCCGTTGCGCTGAAATCCTTCCAGGATCAGCTGGCGAAAGACCCACGTATCGCGGCCACCATGGATAACGCCCAGAAAGGCGAAATCATGCCGAACATCCCTCAGATGGCCGCGTTCTGGTACGCCACCCGTACTGCGGTCATCAACGCTGCAAGCGGTCGTCAGACTGTCGATGCCGCGCTGAAGGATGCTCAGGGTCGTATTACTAAGTAAGTCTGAAAAACGGCGGGTGGCGCATGCGCTTACCCGCCCTACGACTACGGCACGATCCGTAGGTCAGGTAAGCGCAGCGCCACCTGACGATAAGTTTCCACCGTTGTAGAGGAAGAACCCCATGGATGTCATTAAAAAGAAACGCTGGTGGCAAAGCGACGCGCTGAAGTGGTCAGTGATAGGTCTGCTGTGTCTGCTGGTGGGTTACCTTGTTGTTTTAATGTACGTACAAGGGGAATATCTGTTCGCCATCATGACGCTGATTTTAAGCTCTGCTGGCCTGTATATTTTCGCTAATCGTAAAGCCTATGCCTGGCGCTATGTCTATCCGGGCGTGGCCGGGATGGGGCTGTTTGTCCTGTTCCCGCTGATTTGTACCATCGCCATTGCGTTCACCAACTACAGCAGCACCAACCAGCTTGCGCAGGAACGCGCGCAGCAGGTCCTGCTGGATCGCTCATATCAGGCAGGCAAGACCTTTAATTTCGGTCTGTATCCTGCCGGCAACGAGTGGAAGTTAGCGCTTACTGACGAATCAAGCAGCAAATACTATGTCTCCGACGCGTTCAAATTTGGCGGCGAGCAGAAGCTGGCCTTAAAAGAGGCACAGGCCCTGCCTGAAGGTGAACGTGCCAACCTGCGCGTTATTACCCAGAACCGTCAGGCGCTGACCCAGCTCACCGCCGTGCTGCCAGACGAAAGCAAAGTGACCATGAGCTCGCTGCGCCAGTTCTCCGGTACGCAGCCACTCTATACTCTGGCGAACGACGGCACCCTGACCAACAACCAGAGCGGCGTGAAATATCGTCCGAATAACGACATTGGTTTCTATCAGTCTATTACTGCCGACGGCAAATGGGGTGATGACAAACTCAGCCCTGGCTATACCGTCACCATCGGCTGGGACAACTTTACCCGCGTGTTTACCGACGAAGGCATTCAGAAACCGTTCTTCGCCATCTTCGTCTGGACAGTGGTCTTCTCGGTACTGACGGTGATCCTGACCGTTGCCGTGGGCATGGTGCTGGCCTGTCTGGTCCAGTGGGAATCCCTTAAGGGCAAGGCGATTTACCGCGTGCTGCTGATTCTGCCGTACGCCGTACCGTCGTTTATCTCGATTCTGATTTTCAAAGGGCTGTTTAACCAGAGCTTCGGTGAAATCAATATGATGCTCAGCGCCTTGTTCGGCATCAAACCGGCCTGGTTCAGCGACCCAACCACCGCCCGCTCAATGATTATCATCGTGAACACCTGGCTCGGTTATCCGTACATGATGATCCTGTGCATGGGCCTGCTGAAGGCTATCCCGGACGATCTGTACGAAGCCTCGGCGATGGACGGCGCGGGCCCGTTCCAGAACTTCTTCAAGATTACGCTGCCGCTGCTCATTAAGCCGCTGACGCCGCTGATGATTGCCAGCTTCGCCTTTAACTTTAACAACTTCGTGCTGATTCAGCTGTTGACCAACGGCGGCCCGGACCGCCTTGGCACCACCACGCCAGCAGGCTATACCGACCTGCTCGTGAGCTACACCTACCGCATCGCCTTCGAGGGCGGCGGCGGTCAGGACTTCGGTCTGGCGGCGGCGATTGCCACCCTGATCTTCCTGCTGGTAGGCGCCCTGGCGATTGTGAACCTGAAAGCCACACGTATGAAATTTGACTAAGGAGGGCATCGATCATGGCAATGGTACAACCCAAATCTCAGAAACTGCGCCTCCTGGCGACGCACTTAGGCCTGCTGATTTTCATCGCGGCGATCATGTTCCCGCTGCTGATGGTTATCGCCATCTCCCTGCGTTCGGGTAACTTCGCCACCGGGAGCCTGATCCCGGACGAAATCTCCTGGGAGCACTGGAAGCTCGCGCTGGGCTTCAGCGTGGAACACGCGGATGGCCGCGTCACGCCGCCGCCGTTCCCGGTGCTGCTGTGGCTGTGGAACTCGGTGAAAATCGCAGGCATTACCGCCATTGGTATCGTGGCGCTTTCCACCACCTGCGCCTACGCCTTCGCCCGCATGCGCTTCCCGGGCAAAGCGACGCTGCTGAAAGGGATGCTGATTTTCCAGATGTTCCCGGCCGTTCTGTCACTGGTGGCGTTGTATGCCTTGTTTGACCGTCTGGGCCAGTACGTACCGTTTATCGGTCTGAACACCCACGGCGGCGTGATCTTCGCCTATCTTGGCGGTATCGCACTGCACGTGTGGACCATTAAAGGCTATTTCGAAACCATCGACGGCTCGCTGGAAGAAGCGGCCGCGCTGGATGGCGCAACCCCATGGCAGGCGTTCCGCCTGGTGCTTCTGCCGCTGTCAGTGCCTATCCTGGCGGTAGTGTTTATTCTGTCGTTTATCGCTGCGATCACCGAAGTACCGGTTGCCTCACTGTTACTGCGTGATGTGAACAGCTACACCCTGGCCGTAGGTATGCAGCAATACCTCAACCCGCAAAACTACCTGTGGGGCGACTTTGCCGCGGCGGCCGTACTTTCTGCTATCCCGATTACCGTGGTGTTCCTGCTGGCGCAGCGCTGGCTGGTTAACGGCCTGACGGCGGGCGGTGTGAAAGGTTAAGTTTCATTTTGTTATGCCACTGCAACCCTCAACTTTAGACGTATTGTATTGACCCAACTTGTGACTGTTGTTAGGCGGCCTCCGGGCCGCCATTTTTTTATTCGCGTTTCAGCCGCTTCGAGTTGCACAGCCAGAGGGTGATCACCAGCAGCAGGATCGCCGCCGAGTAGATTAGGACGTCGAGCGGAGATTTATGATCGACGATGATCAGCCGCACTATCGCAGTGATCCCTATGTAGACAAAATAACGCAGCGGGAAGTGAAAGCCGGACTGAAAGTACTTTACAATCAGGGCGATAAATTCAAAGTAGAGAAAGTAGACCACCAGGCCTTCCACCAGCGCATATTTGCTGGTTTGTTCAGGGGCGAACAGTACATCCGCCAGATGCACCGTCTCTTTACCCAAAAAGACGACCAGTATCAGGCCAAGGCTCAACAGACCGAGGTTTAGCACGGTCTGGAGGATAGTTGAGATAAACTCAACGCGCGGGCGAGTCAGGGATGTCATACAGCACCTCATTCTCCAGGGCGAGGTTCCTGTATAACGCAAAAATGTGACGGGGATCTATATTTTTTGTTTATGTTTTGTCCGCATGAGCATTCCTGCCGGGCGGCACTGCGTTTGCCCGGCCTACAAAAACCCTATCGTAGGCCCGGTAAGCGCAGCGCCACCGGGCAAAGAAGCATCAGCGGAAGTTAATGTTCTTATCGCTCGTCATGTCATACAGCTGGAACTTACGCCCAAGCTGCTGGCCGCCGTCGCGCGTCAGCGGCGTCCAGCCCACTGCCGCACGGCTGCGGGTTGGTCCTGACGAGAACAGATCCAGCGGAATCGACACATAGACCCCTTTGGTGAAGTCCCCTTCCCCGTATTCGTCCGGCGAGACGTTGGTGATGGTGGCATAGCCGCCCACCACGACGCCGCTGTCAAAGTGTTTGGAGATATCCAGCGTACCGCCCTTATCGCCCGCCAGGTACTGGCCGACGCTGGCTTTCACCAGCACGTCCTGCGCGAACGACGGCGTCCAGTAGGCGGTCAGGTGACCCGTTTTGACGCTGTAGTCGGTGAACTTCATCATGTCCTGCGCGCTGCGCCAGTCACGCTGTTTGACGTAGTTAGCGTCAATCCCAAACGCCCAGTTGCTGTCAACAGGACGATAAAGCACTTCCGCCCCCGCACCGCCGAACATAGTTTCCAGATACCCGCCGTAGACCTGGCCGTAGAAGCCGTTGCCGAAGTACTGGAAGTAGTTGGCCTGCAGGTTGTTCACGTAAGCGTTGTTCTGCACATACTCACGCACGCGGGTACGCACGCGCGGCAGCTGTGAGTCGTTTGGCGGGTTGGTGTAGTTGAACTTGTCGTAGTTGTTGGCGATGTTGCCGAACAGGCTGCCGGTGGTCAGCAGATGGTCGGTGACCCACAGATCTGCCGTTGCCATCACGCCCAACTGATACATATAGAAGTTTTCAGGCCCGCCGACGGACTGGTTCAGCACCGGATCGATATGGAAATCGAAGCGCGATTTGTCGATATACCAACCCTGCTCGGTGGTGTCTGGCACCACGGGCTCGATGCGTTTTTGCACCAGCTCGGTTTCATGCCCAAGCGGCTCGCCTTCAAGATGGCGCTTGAGGCTGGCAACGTCCGTTTCGGTTGTGACCTGCGGCAGGTTGAGACGGTTCTCCGTCACGCGGATCGTGCGGATCCCCTCCGGCAGATCGTTCATAACGATCCGGTTGGCGCGTTCGATCCCTTCGCGCGAGTCGCGGTATTTCACCTGCTCGCCGGTGACGTAAAGCGTATCGCCCTTGGTCTGAATCTTCGGATCCGCCAGACCGGCATTGTATTTCAGCAGCGTCAGCTGGTTTGCCACCACGGAGTGCTGCAGAATCGCATCCTGCGGCTCCGGCTGGTATGCAGGGCGCGCGTTATCATTGTAGTGCGGCCGCATGTCGTTAAAGTTGGTGCGCAGCGTAAAGCCAAACATCACCGTATTGCCGCGCTCGTAGCTGAGGTTAACGTCGGCCCAGTCGGTGACGCGATAAATGGCGCCGACGTTAAACTTGCTCTTCTGCTCAATCTTCCCGGCGAAGTCCTGCGAGTAGTCATTCCCTTCATACTCCAGCTTCAGGCGTAATGGCTGCCAGGGCGTTTGATACTCCACACCGCCAAACAGCGAGGCGGGGCCGTGGAACATCTGGTCACCGTTGATGGAACCGGCTTTTTTGTAGCTGTTATCGCGGTAGCAGTATTTATCGCTGTAGGAACAGAACGGGTTTTTCACGTTACCGCTGGTGCCGAGATAGCCCCACCCCAGGCCAAGCGAGAAGTCGAACGGGCCCCAGGCTTTGCTGGCTACGATGTATTCCGCATCAAACAGACCGGTACCACCGATATCTTTGGCGCCCACGGACACCTGCGGCATCCAGTAACTCTCTTCCCACAGGCGCAGCTTGACGTCGAAGGCTTTATCTTTATAGGTCTGATCGCCTGAGAACGCCTCGACGCTGCTGTATTGTTTCGTCCGCACGTCGGTATAGCGCAGCGTGGTTTCAAGCCACGGGAACAGCTGCACCGACGCCGAGTAGTAGCGATACTGGTCGTTATCACGGTAGTTAAGGCTAATTTCCCCTTCGCGCGCCATACGCGCGGTGGGGGTTTGCAGTAAACCGACGCCGCCGAAGTCTGACTGAGACGGGCCAATGGGTGCCGGATACGTTTCTGCATGGCAGGCAGCACTCACGCAGAGCGCCAGCATGCTGTAGAGATAGGTTCTTTTCATTATTCCGGTATCCGCTGAATCAGGGAGTGAAGGATATCGGCGTTAAGCCCGTCATACGCCTTCGTCCAGAAATGGTCGGCAAAACCGACAAAAATGATGCTGCCCGGCATAGGTTCGATATGCCGTTTATTCCAGTAAGCAACGGGGGCTTTTTGTGTGTGCCCGTCAGGGTAAACCACCCAGGCGTAGCTGTTATCGGCACCGTTCAGCAGGCTCTGCTCGTCGAGGTAGCTCACCACGTCACGGCCGGGCGTAAAGGGCTTTTTACCCGGGCTGCTGATAAGCCCCATCACGGTCACCGTCGTCGGCTTCACCGGCAGCCAGAGCGTATACTCCCCTTCAAGCGTGGGGTTGCCCTTTTCCGTGACGCGCACTTCATCTGGATCAAGATTCACTATCTGACGGCCCGTCACCTTCAGCGCCTGCAGCTGCTGGCGAACGCTGTTAATGGCCGCCGCGTCGTCGCCATCTTCCTGCTCCGCTAACCCCGTCAGCCTGGCAAGGAGCGCCTTGTGCTGTTGTTCCGCTTCAGCGGTCTTCTGCCGTTCAGCGATGACCGCGCCTGGCCACCAGCTGTTGGCGAGCCTTGGCTGTCCGACGAGATCGAGCAGATGCTCGGCGTGGGTTAAGGTTTTGGGTTTTTCACTGTCCGGCGTGTAGACATTTACCGTCCCTGCGGACCATGCCAGCGGCGCGGCAAGGCTGGCGAGAAGCGCAACGTGGATGAGCGTTTTCATGATTTCGCCGCCTTGATCAGGGTGGTTTTCACCGGGAAGAATCCGGCACCGAGATACTGCAGGGACTGGCGGATCTGCCCTTCCTCGTCGATCCAGAAGCGGTTGTGCCAGGTGGCCTGGTCGGTGGTGACTTCTTCATCCAGCACGCGAACATGGGTTTCGTCGCTGCCGACTTTCACGTTGTCCATGCCGTCCCAGCGGAAGGTCGAGCGTGCCGTGGCGTAACGCACCTGCTTATGTTCGGTCCAGCCCATCGTGCGCGTCCAGCTTGCGCCGTCGGCGATCTGGCTCGGCTCGATCAGCGGATCGGCAGCGATATTATTCACTTCCAGCAGGTTGTCGCCGCCCAACAGGGTTTTCACGATACGGCCATGCTGCGTCACGATGGTGGCCTGATCCTGCGTCACCCATTTCTGCTGCCCGTTTTCATCGAAAGCGAGCACCACAAACAGCTGCGGGCCATCGTTAAGCTGCATGTACTGACTGGCATAGGGCATGTTTTGAAGTTCGTCATCGGTCAGATGTACGCCCGGTGTGCCGAACATACTTTCCCACAGTGAGTTTCCCAGCCCTTTAGTGGTGGCCGAGCACGCCTGCAGCAGCAGGCAAATCAGAATGATTGCAGGTCGCTTCACGACTCTTCTCCGAAGGGGCGAAATAACCACACCGAAGTGTGGTTATGATTAAAACACCCGCTATTACTGGGTGCTGGTTGTCGTGGTGGTCGTGGTTCCGGTATTGGAGCCATCACCGCCACCGGTTGCCGCCAGCGCGACACCCACGGCTGAACTTACGGTGCTGGCGCTGGCTGCGGTAGAACTTCCCGCAGACGCAGACGTCGCAGCCGAACCTGCCGCTTCCCCGACCTGAACCGGAGCTGCATAAACAGATGTCGCCGCAAGCGCAGATATGGCAAAAATGCCATACAGTACTTTCTTCATAACAATTTCCCTTCAATGAATGAATGGAGATTTGCCCGAAAAGAATTTCAGGCGGAATCGAGTATACACAACTACTGCCGTGGGTTTGCCGTAAGGGGAAATAGGGAGAGGGTTTTCGGACTAATGGTTAAAATCGAAATGAAAGACAAATAACAGAAATATATAATATATAAAAATCAAGAAGTTATAATATAAAAATATTAATGGGCTACTGCGTATTTTCTTAAAATAAACCGCAGCAATTAACGGGTTAAGCGTCTTTTTCGGATTAAACTCAGATCCAGAGTTTGAGTTAACTAACAGACATCAGGAATTATCCGATAAAAAAATGCCGGCATTAAGCCGGCACGTTTTCATGACGTTTTAATTACGCACGCCATGCTTTATAACGGTTGATCAAACCATTTGTCGAGCTGTCATGGCTGGCAATCGCTTTATCGTCACCCAGCTCTGGCAGAATACGGTTTGCCAGCTGTTTGCCCAGCTCAACGCCCCACTGGTCAAAGGTAAAGATGTTCAGGATGGCGCCCTGCGTGAAGATCTTGTGCTCGTACAGGGCAATCAGCGCACCCAGGCTGAACGGCGTGATTTCACGCAGCAGGATGGAGTTGGTTGGACGGTTGCCTTCGAACACTTTGAACGGCACAACGTGGTCCAGAGTTGCCGGATCTTTACCCTGGTCACGGTATTCCTGCTCAACTACCTCGCGGGATTTACCGAACGCCAGCGCTTCGGTCTGCGCAAAGAAGTTCGACAGCAGCTTCGGATGGTGGTCGGACAGCGGGTTATGGGTGATAGCCGGGGCGATGAAATCGCACGGTACCATTTTGGTGCCCTGGTGAATCAACTGGTAGAAGGCATGCTGACCGTTGGTGCCCGGCTCGCCCCAGATGATTGGGCCAGTCTGGTAATCCACCGCGTTGCCGTTACGGTCAACGTATTTACCGTTGGACTCCATGTTGCCCTGCTGGAAGTAGGCCGCAAAGCGGTGCATATACTGGTCGTATGGCAGGATCGCTTCGGTTTCAGCGCCGAAGAAGTTGTTGTACCAGATACCGATCAGCGCCAGCAGCACCGGCAGGTTTTTCTCTGGTGCGGTCGTGGAGAAGTGTTTATCCATCGCGTGCGCGCCGGAGAGCAGCTCAACGAAGTTGTCGAAGCCCACGGACAGGATGATGGACAGACCGATCGCGGACCACAGAGAGTAGCGGCCGCCAACCCAGTCCCAGAACTCGAACATGTTCGCGGTATCAATGCCGAACTCGCTGACCGCTTTACCGTTGGTAGACAGCGCCGCGAAGTGTTTCGCCACGTGCTTGTTGTCGCCCGCGGTTTTCAGGAACCAGTCGCGCGCGCTGTGGGCGTTGGTCATGGTTTCCTGAGTGGTGAAGGTTTTGGAGGCAACCAGAAACAGGGTGGTTTCCGGGTTCACGTTCTTCAGCACTTCGGCGATGTGGGTACCATCGACGTTAGACACAAAGTGCATATTGAGGTGGTTTTTATACGGGCGCAGCGCTTCGGTCACCATGAACGGACCGAGGTCAGAGCCGCCGATACCGATGTTAACCACGTCGGTGATCGCTTTGCCGGTGTAGCCTTTCCAGCTACCGGAGATGATCGCTTCGGAGAAGGCTTTCATCTTTTCCAGCACCGCGTTCACTTCCGGCATGACGTCTTTGCCGTCAACGATGATTGGCGTATTGCTACGGTTACGCAGGGCCACGTGAAGCACGGCACGGTCTTCGGTACGGTTAATCTTCTCACCGGAGAACATGGATTTGATGGCGTCGGCCAGCTCAGTCTCTTTCGCCAGATCCTGCAGTTTTGCCAGCGTCTCTTCGGTAATGCGGTTTTTGGAGAAATCCACCAGCATCAGGTCGTCGAAGGTCGCGGAGAACTTTTTGAAACGATCGGCATCTTTCGCGAACAGATCCGCGATGGTGACGTCTTTCATTTCATCAAAATGTTTCTGGAGTGCCTGCCAGGCAGCGGTCTGCGTTGGGTTGATGTTTTTCATTAGCAATACTCTTCTGATTTGAGAATTGTGACTGCGGTCGATTGTAGCGCCTGCAAATAAAAATTGTGATGGTTTTTATGCCATTGCCCTGGCCTGCATCAAACGCAGGTGAAAAGACCCGAAAAGTATAGCTGCTGAGGTGCCCTCTCGGGGCGGCGAAATGTCGGCCAAAATGCCCTAAAACGGAGCATAAAATCTGGCTCTGTTATAAGTCCTGTTTCTCAGGGGTACCCCCCCATAAAAAATCCGCATAATCCCAGCATTGACAGGACCTCCCCCGCATTTTATTTATAGGGCCGTATTTTGCGCCTGCACCTGTTTTCGTTTCACTCTTGTGCCAAGGTCGCTTATTCATTCCCTGACACGAGGTTGTTATGACGAGTTTTGTGGTCGCCAAGTTTGGCGGCACCAGTGTGGCCGATTACGATGCCATGAACCGCAGCGCCGATGTGGTGCTGGCCGATCCGAATACCCGCCTGGTGGTGCTTTCTGCATCCGCTGGCGTGACGAACCTGCTGGTTTCTCTGTCTGAAGGACTAGAAGCGACAGAACGTTTCGTGAAGCTGGATGCACTGCGCAAAATTCAGTTCGACATTCTTGAGCGTCTGCAGAACCCGAACGTCATCCGCGAGGAAGTGGAACGTCTGCTCGAAAATATTACCACCCTGGCAGAAGCCGCCTCTCTGGCGACCTCCACAGCCCTGACCGACGAACTGGTCAGCCATGGCGAGCTGATGTCCACCCTGCTGTTTGTGGAAATCATGCGCGAGCGTAACATTCAGGCTCAATGGTTTGACGTGCGTAAAGTGATGCGTACCAGCGATCGCTTTGGTCGTGCCGAGCCGGACGTTGAGGCGCTGGCGGAGCTGACCAATCAGCAGCTGGCACCACGCCTGGCTGACGGTATCGTGATCACCCAGGGCTTTATCGGCAGTGAAGCGAAAGGCCGCACCACCACGCTTGGCCGCGGTGGCAGCGACTACACCGCCGCGCTGCTGGGCGAAGCTCTGCATGCAACGCGCGTGGATATCTGGACGGACGTTCCGGGCATTTACACCACCGACCCGCGCGTCGTTTCTGCAGCTAAACGTATTGATGTGATCGCCTTTGAAGAAGCAGCTGAAATGGCCACCTTCGGCGCGAAAGTGCTGCACCCGGCAACGCTGCTGCCAGCCGTACGCAGCGATATTCCTGTCTTCGTCGGCTCCAGTAAAGATCCGAAAGCGGGCGGGACGCTGGTCTGCAAGAAAACGGAAAACCCACCGCTGTTCCGCGCCCTGGCCCTGCGCCGTCGCCAGACGCTGGTGACGCTCCATAGCCACAATATGCTGCATTCTCGCGGTTTCCTGGCGGAAGTATTTGGCATTCTGGCGCGCCACAATATCTCGGTGGATCTGATCACCACCTCTGAAGTGAGCATTGCGCTGACGCTGGACACCACCGGTTCTACCTCCACCGGCGACACGCTGCTGACGCAGTCTCTGCTGATTGAGCTGTCTGAGCTGTGCCGCGTGGAAGTGGAAGAAGACCTGGCGCTGGTTGCCATCATTGGCAACAAGCTGTCGCGCGCCTGCGGCGTGGGTAAAGAGGTGTTCGGCGTGCTCGACCCGTTCAGCATCCGCATGATCTGCTACGGGGCATCCAGCTATAACCTCTGCTTCCTGGTGCCTGCCGATCAGGCCGAGCAGGTCGTGCAGAAACTTCATCAGAATTTGTTTGAATAAACGCAAGCATGGCCCGGGCGTTTTCACGACCGGGCCATGCTTTAGCTTCTCATTACTGTTCTCATCAGCAGCGAATCCAGATCTTTTAAATTTCCTTCACTGCTGTCGGGTAGTAACGGCGGAACTTCTCCTCTCGCTAGCTCACTTTTCAAAAAAGCATGGAGTAAGGGCCGTTTAGGACCATATTCCGCTTCACCTGCGCGCTGTTTTATTTCCAGTAATGCATCGATTTCCGCACGTAACGTCGCACTCAGTTCGCTCCCGGCAAGTAGTTCGGCAAAACGCATCGGTGGAACGCCCTTCCCAGCTTCTACCCACTGAGCCGCCAGCAAAGGGCGCAGGACATAAAAATACTTTTTCAGCCGAACCGTTTCCCCCTGTAAATAGGCACGGAAGTTTTTCCGGGCCATGGAGAAGTAATGCCAGCGGGCGCGCAATGGCGAGAAACACGCGGGTATCAGAGCACGCAGTTCGGCCAGCACCGTTTCATCTTCCTGATAGACAACAGGAGAGTCCAGCCACTCGATTAGCGTCGGGTTTGCACCTTTCAACAGGCCCAGTGCCTTGCGCCACTCCCAGCCACATACGTCCAGTTCATCATCTATCGGCAGCTCGATCACATCCCGCTGGGGCTCGACGCGCAGATACCATTCAGGACGATGAACGTACAAAAACCGCACATCATAATCGCTATCCGGTGAGGCAAAACCCCATCCCCTACTGCCTGATTCACAGGCGTAGAGCACGCGCACGTTATAGCGCTGCTCTATATCGTGAAGTTGCCCGCGTACGCGTTCACGCATCGCACTATCAACATCGTTCATGTTCATTTTTTATCCTTTTACACATACTACCTGACGCAGGGTGTGAACGATCTCCACCAGCGACGATTGTGCCGCCATCACTGCCTCGATGTTTTTATAGGCCATCGGCGTTTCATCGATAACCTCATTGTCTTTGCGACACTCTACGTGCGAGGTCGCCTGAATATGGTCGCTAAGGGTATAGTGTTTTTTTGCCGCCGTTCGGCTCATCACACGCCCAGCGCCGTGGCTACAGGAACAGAAGCTTTGCTTGTTGCCAAGACCACGTACGATGAAGCTCTTTGCTCCCATTGAGCCCGGTATGATCCCCATCTGCCCTTTCTGCGCCGACACCGCTCCTTTGCGTGTGATCAGTACCTCTTCACCAAAGTGATGCTCTTTTTGCACATAGTTGTGATGGCAGTTAACCGCCTCCTGCTGCGTAATAAAGGGTTTAGTCACTTCACGAGAGAGCGCCGCCAGCACACGCGCCATCATCACTTCCCGGTTGTGGCGGGCAAAATCCTGCGCCCACTCCACCGCCTCGATATAGTCATCATAATGGCGGCTCCCTTCCTGAAAATAGGCCAGATTTTTATCCGGTAGATTCCCCAGGTGTTGCTGCATATCCTGCTGTGCCAGGGCGATAAACACATTACCGATGGCGTTTCCTACACCGCGCGAACCACTGTGTAACATCACCCAGACGCGCTGCTGCTCATCGAGACAAATTTCGATAAAGTGGTTTCCGGTTCCCAGCGTGCCCAGATGCTGATAGTTATTAGTTTTCAGCAACTGCGGATATTTATCGGTCAGCCGTTTAAAACGAGGGACCAGCAGTGACCAACGGTCATCCACCTCTTTCGGTGGCGTTTCCCAAGCCCCTTTATCCCGCCGAGAACGGGTATTGGTTCGGCCATGCGGCACTGCCTGTTCAATGGCGCTACGTAAAACGCGGAGATTATCCGGCAAATCACCTGCCACTAGCGATGTGCGAACGGCAATCATCCCGCAGCCAATATCCACGCCAACCGCCGCAGGAATAATTGCCCCTTTGGTCGGGATAACGCTGCCAATGGTAGAGCCTTTACCGAGATGTACGTCGGGCATCACCGCAAGGTGTTTGAAAATAAACGGCATCTTTGCGGTATTCAGTAATTGAGCCTGCGCCTCTGGCTCCACGGGAACGCCGTGAGTCCACATTTTGATCGGTGCGCCGTTTGACGCCGTCAGTAATTCAAAATCGTTTTGCTGCATTACGTTATCCTTTCAGGTTAACAAGGCCATGTAATACCTGGTCCAGGCCACCAAATACCGAAATTTTGTCGATACGTTCCGCAACCCTTTCCAGGGTTTCCATCTCTTTTAAACGCAGCGCTACCGGGTTGTTCTCCATCACCTTTGCGGTGTTTAACAGCGAGCGTGTCGCAGCCGTTTCTTCACGACGGCGAATAACATTCGCTTGGGCCGATTTTTCAGCCTCAACCAGACGGGATAAAATCGTTTTCATATCACCCGGTAAAACAATGTCTTTCACCCCAAGCGACGCAACTTCCATACCAAAGGGTGACAGGCGGCCTTGCACCTGTTTGCTGACCACTTCATCAATGATCTGCTTATCTTCGAGTAACTCATCGAGAGTGCGGGTGCCGACTGCCTCGCGCAGTGCGAACTGGAGTTCGCGGTACAAATGTTCCAGCGGTTTCGTAAGCTGCCCGCAGGCTTGCAGCACATCGCTGTAGCGCCAGTTTGCCGCCAGGTTCAGACGCAGGTTAACTTTGTCCTTCGTCAGGATCTCCTGCCCGCTCACTTCCACCACCTGAAGGCGCGTATCCACTACCTCCGCCTCTACGAGATGGTTAATTTTCCAGTATGCCGTCAGGCCCGGCGGTAATAGTGACTGGATTTCTCCGTCGATTTTCAGCACCCCGACGTGCCATGCAGGTATCTGTACCACCAGGATCGCGTCGCGTCCCTTTACCGCCCCATTACGACGCGGTTGCAGAGCAGCATTCATCACGTCGACAGGCACCCGCACGTCGCGGGTATCGATTCTTTGCAGGGTTAACGCTGCATCCTGCTGCCAGAACAGCCGACGTGTAGAAGGCGGCACAATCTCCTGCAATACACCGTTGTTCGATAACACCCCTATTTCATCCGCAGTAAGATCAACCGCCAGGCAGTAGCGAGCCACCCAGTCAGGCTGAAAGCGGCGCAAATAATCCGCCAGCGCTTCTGGCACCTCGCTGCCGTCCTGGTTCACTACCAGCACGTCTGGGGTGTTTAACCACCCCAGACGGTGTACGCCCGCCTCCAGAACCCGGTAATAATCGCCGGCTTTTGCTACCAGTCCTAACTGACCTTTTTTTATCGTGATTTTTTTAGCCATTTTATATTCCTTAAAGTCAGGCGCGGGTGCAGGCACGAAATCACAGGGGAATGCCTTTTCGCCTGCGGTCCGGCACCGTTACCGGCGGCCTTCGTTGGTATTGCTGACTGCGCAATACCCCGTTTTTACCTTGATGTTTACAACGAGTTTTCATTGGGAGAATGAATCGGGAATCGAACCCTTCTGTGTGTCATTGGTTGACGGAACGCCCCCGGAAAACAGCCTTGCCGTTCCTGGTGCGCCGACGGGGCCTTAACCCCCAGTGTGCTCAACTTCGTGACGTTATCTGTATTGCCAGAAGCGTGCCAAAAACAAAAATCATCGTTCTATTTTTTTATTACATTGATTATTAATGGATTTTCATTGGTCGTTATTTTCTTCCATTGCCATTCGGCTCAGCGTTTTTTATCCTTAAATATCAATAATTATCTTTATGTATAAATATGAAAAAGCGACGGGTAGTGATTGGGGTGATTGGCACCGTGATGGATAAGCGGGGAAAACGGGCTAATCGCTTTCGCAAATGGCGTCCAACCGTTGGCCTATGCCAACAGCCGGATTTCCCGGTTGACAGGCTGGAGTTGCTTCATCAACCGCGAGACCTCGGCATGGCCCAGCAACTGGCGCAAGATATTGCGCTGGTTTCCCCCCATACCGAGGTGTGGCCCAGCGAAGTAATCATTGAAGATCCGTGGGATTTCGAAGAGGTTTACGCCGCATTTCTCGATTTTGCCACCCAGTACGCTTTTGATACCGAGCACGAAGAGTATTTCGTCCACATAACCACCGGCACGCATGTAGCGCAGATCTGCTGGTTCCTGCTGACGGAAGCTCGCTATCTTCCCGCCAGCCTTTTGCAAACCGGTCCAGCCGGAAAAGAAGCCTCAGCTGAGGAGATCGCAGCCGGAACTTACTCCATTATCGATCTGGATTTAAGCCGCTACACGACTCTCACCAACCGTTTTCAGCGCGAGCAGCAGCAGTCAATCTCATTTCTGAAAGCGGGCATTGATACGCGAAACGCCACTTTTAACAGTCTTATCGATAAGATTGAACGCGTGGCACTACGCTCCACAGCACCAATCCTGCTGACCGGTCCCACTGGCGCGGGCAAGTCGTTCCTCGCGAACCGCATCTATCAACTTAAGCAGTCACGCCATCAGGTTTCCGGCAAATTGGTATCCGTCAATTGCGCGACCCTGCGCGGTGATAACGCCATGTCCACGCTGTTCGGCCATGTGAAAGGGGCCTTTACCGGCGCACTGTCGGCACGCAGCGGCCTGCTGCGTGAAGCCGATGGCGGCGTCCTGTTCCTCGACGAGATCGCCGAACTAGGCCTGGATGAACAGGCCATGCTACTCAAAGCCATTGAAGAGAAAACTTTTTTCCCGTTTGGCTCCGACAAAGAAGTTCACAGCGATTTTCAGCTTATCGCCGGAACCCACCGTGATATGCGCCAGTGGGTGGCCGAGGGACGTTTTCGTGAAGATCTCTATGCCCGTATTAATATGTGGAGTTTTACCTTGCCCGGACTTGCACAACGGAAAGAGGACATCACGCCTAATGTCGACTACGAACTTCAACGTTTCTCCCGCGAAAGCCAGACGCAAATCCGCTTCGATAAAGAGGCGCGCGAATGCTATCTGGCATTTGCCTGTTCCACCAGGGCACTGTGGCGCGGCAATTTTCGTGAGCTGAGCGCCAGCGTCGCACGCATGGCGACGCTGGCAGAACAAGGACGTATTACTCAGGATCTAGTGCTGGAGGAGATTTCCCGACTTCAGACCGACTGGCAAACTGACGCGCCACCGCCTGCAGCTGATCTGGGTATTGACCTCTTTGACCAACGGCAACTGGAAACGGTGCTGGAGGTGTGTCGCCGCAGCGCATCTTTGTCTGAGGCCGGTCGAGAGCTGTTTGCCGTTTCGCGGCTCAAAAAATCCAATCCTAACGACGCCGACCGACTGCGCAAATATCTCGCTCGCTTTAGCCTGAGCTGGGAAAGCATCCAGTCATAATTCATTTGAATATTATTTCCTTACGCGATAAACAATAACTATAGCTGGGCTCGAACCCGGCTTTTTATAACAAACACACGCAACATTCATCGCAAGGAATTCAATATGTTATCCGTCATCACACGGCTGTTCCCGTTATGGGCGCTGCTGCTCTCCGTACTCGCGTATTACACCCCCGCCACCTTCACGGGCATTGGTCCGTGGGTCGCCACGCTGCTGATGCTGATCATGTTCGGTATGGGCGTGCATCTGAAAATCGACGACTTCAAACGCGTGCTGTCTCGCCCTGCGCCCGTCGCAGCGGGGATCTTCCTGCACTACCTGGTGATGCCGCTTGCGGCGTGGCTACTGGCGATGGCCTTTAAGATGCCGCCCGATCTCTCCGCCGGGATGGTGCTGGTAGGCAGCGTGGCCAGCGGCACGGCGTCTAACGTCATGATCTACCTGGCAAAAGGGGATGTGGCGCTGTCCGTCACCATTTCCTCCGTTTCCACGCTGGTGGGCGTGATTGCCACGCCGCTGTTAACCCGCCTGTACGTGGACGCGCATATTCAGGTGGACGTGACGGGCATGCTGCTCAGCATTCTGCAGATTGTGGTGATCCCGATTGCGCTGGGGCTGGTCATTCACCATCTTTTCCCGCGCGTGGTGAAAGCCGTTGAGCCGTACCTGCCTGCGTTTTCAATGGTCTGCATTCTGGCGATCATCAGCGCCGTGGTGGCAGGTTCCGCATCGCACATTGCCTCCGTGGGCTTTGTGGTGATCATCGCCGTGGTGCTGCATAACACTATTGGCCTACTGGGCGGCTACTGGGGCGGGAAGCTGTTTGGTTTTGACGAATCGACCTGCCGCACGCTGGCAATCGAGGTAGGTATGCAGAACTCCGGCCTGGCGGCGGCGCTCGGTAAAATTTACTTCTCCCCGCTGGCGGCCCTGCCTGGCGCGCTGTTCTCCGTCTGGCATAACCTCTCCGGCTCGCTGCTGGCAGGCTACTGGTCCGGCAAACCGATTGATGAACAAACGAAAAAAGATGCGGTGAAGCAGGGTTAATTTACGCGGCTTGCTTTACACTGAAGCCTCCCCATCAGGAGGCTTCAGCAATGGCTACACCACGTTTGACCCAGAAAGACATGACGGAAGCCGAGCAGCGCGAACTGAAAACGCTTCTCGACCGCGCCCGTATCGCACATGGCCGCACGCTGACGAACGCCGAAACCAATCAGGTGAAAAAAGAGTACATCGATAAGCTGATTGCGCAGCGTGACGCCGCGGCGAAAAAAGCCCGCAAGCTGAAAAAAGAGCAGGCTTATAAACCCGATGCAGAGGCGACCTTCTCCTGGTCCGCCACCACATCAACCCGTGGAAGGCGCTAATCAGCGCCCTTTCTTTTTACGCCCCGGCTGGGTAAAGCGCTTTCCGTTGCCCGGCTTGCCTCGCCCTTTCTCTTCCGCCTGCGGTGCCTTCACGACCGGGCGCTTAATCGCCTGGGTTTTCGGTTTGGCTTTGGCCTTCGGCTTCGCTTCGGACGAGGAGTCCTCGATAAGCTTGAACAGCTCAATCAGCTCGTCATCGGTTAAATCACGCCACTCGCCGAGGGGAATGCCCGACAGGCTGACGTTCATGATGCGGGTGCGTTCCAGCTTCGTCACGTCATAACCGAAGTGTTCGCACATGCGGCGGATCTGGCGGTTTAAGCCCTGCACCAGCGTAATGCGGAACGCGAACGGTGCTTCTTTCTTCACCTTACACTTTTTCGTGACGGTACCGAGGATAGGCACTCCGGCACCCATGCCACGAATAAATTCGTCCGTGACCGGCTTGTTCACCGTCACAATGTACTCTTTCTCGTGGTCGTTACCGGCACGCAGAATTTTGTTGACCAGATCGCCGTGGTTGGTGAGGAAAATCAGCCCCTGAGAGTCTTTATCCAGACGGCCAATCGGGAAGATACGGCTGCTGTGGTTCACGAAATCAACAATGTTGTCCCGCTCACCGTCTTCCGTGGTGCTGACAATGCCAACCGGTTTGTTCAACGCGATAAACAACAGGTCTTCAGCATCACGCGGTTCGATGACCTGACCATTCACTTTAACCACATCGCCAGGGGCCACCTGATCGCCGATGGTGGCGCGTTTGCCGTTAAGAAACACGTTACCTTGTTCAATGTAACGGTCAGCCTCGCGACGTGAGCAGATCCCGCTCTCGCTAATGTATTTGTTTAATCGGGTTGATTGAGTTGGCAGCATAGTTTCTCCTGTGAAGGGCGAAATATACCTTACCTTGCGGCTGACAAAAAAGTGTTAGTAACCGTTGATCAAAAAATCGAGTGCATCCCGCAGTGAAGCCCGGTTTTGCGTAAGATCGGCGACACGCTCGCCTAACTCTTTTGGCGATATGCCTGCCATCATGTGCATCATGACCACGCAAGGCTTACCCGCTATCTCAACGACAGGGCACACTTTCGCAGGCGGCTGAATGCCTCCCAGGTGGCTAAGCTCAACTGCGGGAGCAACCAGGACATGTTTCATCACATTGGCCACGGGATGCTGCATATTGATTAGCCAGGGATAGGCAGTTTTCCCCTTACCTTCATTCTCATAAGCAAAATATTGCTCCATCAGAACGACCTCTGAAAGTCACTAAAGGAGCCGTTTTCCTCAACCCATTGGTTAATGGCCTCGATAGAAGCTTTATTTTCAGCTAACCACTCTGCGCGCTGATGCGCACGAAACTGCTCCTGCAGTGCAGCCGTGAGCACGGCAGAGAGATTAAGTTTAAGCCGTCTCGCCTCTTCCAGGATTTCTGGCGCTAACGACACATTGACTGATTTTTTGATGCCATGAGTAGTGCGCATGAGAACCCCCATCAGAATGCGCATGAATTGGCGAAGTGTAGCGTAATAAACGAGCATTTTCTATTCCCTTAAAAATGTAAGGTCTGAAGAGTAAATGGCGCTTTATAAGTTGTCACGCCTCGCAAAACGCTTTTGCGAGGCGCTTTCAGAGATTAATACTCATCCCGCTCGTCGTCTTCATCCGGCTGTTCCATCACGCTGTACGCCACCGCGCAGAACAACGAGTTGAGACGCTTCATGTCCCCCAGCAGCCCCAGGTGCAGGGAGCTGGTTTCGATACTCTGCACGTTCTGCTGGTGCAGACGCTCGACGTGAGCGTGCGAGTAGCGGCGGTTGAGGATGCGGAAACGGTGCTTGTTACGGCGCAGGCGGCGGGCGCTCGGCACGTCGCTTGAGAAGAACACCGACATCGCCAGCTTCAGGTTGCTGACCAGCTGTTCGTGCAGTGCTTCCAGCTCCTTAAGGCCCTCACCTGAAAACGCCCGGCGCGCGGCAAGGGATTTATCAGCGATCTCGCTTCCCATACGCTCAACGATATCCGAAGCCTGCTCAAGGTTAAGCGACATCTCAATTATTTCCGCCCAGCGGCGGGACTCCTCTTCCGCCAGCTCGTCCTGCGGCATACGCGCCAGGTAAAGCTTGATGGCGGTATAGAGCACGTTGATGTCGTCCGCTAATCTGCGCAGCTCTTTCTCTTCACGCGGCTCGCCGTGCATCACCTTTTGCAGGCCTTCGAGCATGGTTTCCATTGCGTCGCCCATGCGCAGCGTCTCGCGCGCGGCATTCGCCAGCGCCAGCGCCGGGGTATCCAGCGCGGACGTATCCAGGTGCTTCGGTTTCAGGCGCGCATCCAGCTCCGGTTCGTCCTGAATGAGTCGTTCGCAGAAGCGGGCCATCGGCCCAGCAAAAGGTACCATCGCCAGGCAGCGCGCCAGGTTGTAGAAGACGTGGAAGTAGATCACCAGCTCCGCCTTCGGTAGCGCGAGGTTGTCCATCAGGTTCGCCAGCGGGTGGATAAAGGGCAGGATAATCAGGCTGCCCACCAGCTTAAACAGCAGGCTGCCGAGGGCCACACGGCGGGCAGCAGCGTTGGCCGCGCTGTTATTGAGCATCGCCAGCAGGCCCGAGCCGAGGTTAGCCCCGATCACCAGGCACAGCGCCACCGGGAAGGAGATCGCCCCTGCGGCAGTTAAGGTCGCCGTCAGAAGGACCGCCGCCAGGCTGGAGTAGCTGACGATGGCAAACACCGCGCCAATGAGCGCGTCAAGCATGATATCCCCGGTCAGGGAGGCGAAGATGACCTGCACGCCGTTGGCCTGGGTGATCGGCGTGACCGCCTGCACAATCAGCTCCAGCGCCAGCAGGATCAGCCCGAGGCCAATCCCTACGCGCCCGAGCTGCCCGGCGCGAGTCTGTTTGCGGCCGAGGAAGAAAATGACGCCGAGAAAAATCAGCAGCGGCGACAACCAGGAAAGATCGAAGGTCAGAATGCGCGCCATCAGCGCGGTACCCACGTCGGCCCCCAGGACGATCACCAGCGCCGGGGCCAGCGCCACCAAATCCTGCGCCACAAAGGAGGTGACAAGCAGGGTCGTGGCGTTACTGCTCTGAACCAGTGCCGTTACGCCAATACCCGCGCAGAAGGCGAGCGGCTTCTTCTCAACGCTGCTGCTGAGAACGGTACGTAAGCGCGCGCCAAAGACGCGCATCACGCCGGTACGGACGATATGGGTGCCCCAGACGAGCAGAGCGACTGCAGAGAGCAGATGTAACAGGGTCAGCACGGAATGTTTTCCTCCTTATCGTTATTCGTTTTCCTTAGGTTCAGTATAAGGGTTTAAACGTAAGAAAGAGACAGGGCGCCTAATGGGCGCCCTGTTTGTTGTAAGGAAAAGTGATTTTAGTCGGCGTCGTAGCCCAGATTCGGTGCCAGCCAGCGTTCGACTTCTGACACGCTCATGCCTTTGCGCAGGGCATAATCTTCGATCTGATCCCGCTGCAACTGCGCCACGGCGAAGTACTTGCTGTCCGGATGGCTGAAGTACCAGCCTGAAACGGACGCGCCCGGCCACATGGCGAACGACTCGGTGAGCTTCATGCCGGTATGGGTTTCCACGTCCAGCAGTTTCCAGATGGTGCCTTTTTCGGTGTGCTCCGGGCAGGCAGGATAGCCCGGCGCCGGGCGAATCCCCTGGTAGTTTTCGCGGATCAACTCCTCGTTGCTGAGGTTCTCATTCGCCGCGTAGCCCCAGTGTACCTTACGCACGCGCTCGTGCAGGTACTCGGCGAAAGCTTCCGCCAGGCGGTCGGCAATCGCTTTCACCATGATTTTATTGTAATCATCGTGCTGCGCTTCGAACGCATCCGCCAGCGCATCTTCTTCCAGACCGCCGGTTACCGCAAAGGCGCCGATATAATCGGCTTTACCACTTAACTTAGGTGCGACGAAATCGGCCAGGCAGTAGTTGGCAAAGCCCACTTTCTCCGTTTGCTGGCGCAGATGGCGGCTGACCGCCAGCACGTGGGTGCGGGTTTCATCGCGGTAAATTTCCACGTCGTCGCCCACGCGGTTCGCCGGAAACAGGCCCACCACGCCGCGCGGGTTGAGGGTTTTCTCTGCGCTCAGCGTGTCGAGCATGTCGTTGGCATCTTTAAACAGACGCTTCGCCTCCTCTCCTACCACCTCATCCTCCAGGATGCGCGGATATTTGCCCGCCAGCGACCAGGTCATAAAGAACGGCGTCCAGTCAATGTAGTTGCGCAGCGTCTCGATGCTTGCCGTTACGTCCTGCACGCCCAGACGGTGCGCGACCGGCGGCGTATAGCTGGACCAGTCAAACGCCAGATCGTTGTCGCGTGCCGCCTGAAGTGAAACAGGCGGGGTGCGCGGCTTCTTACGGCCGTGCTGGATGCGAACGGTTTCGTACTCTTTGCGGGTGCGCGCCACAAAATCGTCACGCTGGGTGTCGGAGAGCAGCGCGGAGACCACGCCCACCGTGCGCGAGGCGTTCTGCACGTACACCGTCGGGCCGCTGTAGTTCTGCTCGATTTTCACCGCCGTGTGCGCTTTCGAGGTGGTCGCCCCGCCAATCAATAACGGAATGGTGAAGCCCTGTCGCTCCATCTCTTTTGCCACGTTGACCATTTCGTCGAGCGACGGCGTAATCAGGCCGGAGAGGCCAATCAGGTCGGCGTTCACTTCGCGCGCGGTCTTGAGGATTTTGTCCGCCGGGACCATCACGCCGAGGTCAATAATTTCGTAGTTATTACACTGCAGCACTACGCCGACGATATTCTTGCCGATGTCGTGCACGTCGCCCTTCACGGTGGCGATAACCATCTTGCCGTTGCTGGAGCCTTTCTCTTTGCTGGCTTCGATGTAGGGCTCAAGATACGCCACCGCCTGCTTCATCACGCGGGCGGATTTCACCACCTGCGGCAGGAACATCTTGCCTTCGCCAAACAGATCGCCGACCACGTTCATGCCGTCCATCAGCGGGCCTTCAATCACCTCAATCGGGCGGGCTGCCTGCTGGCGCGCCTCTTCGGTATCGAGCTCGATAAATTCGGTAATGCCTTTGACCAGTGAGTATTCCAGACGCTTTTTCACGTCCCAGGAACGCCACTCGGCCTGCTGAACGTTTGCCGCCTCATCCGATTTGCTGCCGCGGTATTTTTCCGCCAGGTCCAGCATGCGCTCGGTGGCGTCGTCGCGGCGGTTAAGGATCACATCCTCTACGGCGTCGCGCAGCTCGGCAGGGAGGTCGTCATAAATCGCTAGCTGGCCGGCGTTAACGATCCCCATGTCCATGCCGTTGCGGATGGCGTAGTAGAGGAACACGGCGTGGATCGCTTCACGCACCGGGTCGTTACCGCGGAACGAGAACGACACGTTCGATACGCCGCCGGAGATCAGCGCATGCGGCAGCTCGCGCTTGATGTCTTCACATGCGCCGATAAAGTCCTGGGCATAGTTGTTGTGCTCTTCAATCCCGGTCGCGACGGCGAAAATGTTCGGGTCAAAGATAATGTCTTCCGGCGGGAAGCCCACCTCTTCGGTCAAAATCTTGTACGCGCGGCGGCAAATCTCAATTTTGCGCTCGCGGGTATCCGCCTGGCCCACTTCGTCGAAGGCCATCACCACCACGGCGGCACCGTAGCGGCGGACCATCTTCGCGTGGTGGATAAAGATATCAACCCCCTCCTTCATCGAGATGGAGTTAACGATGCCTTTACCCTGGATGCACTTCAGCCCTTTTTCGATAACTTCCCATTTGGAGGAGTCAATCATGATCGGCACGCGGGCGATGTCCGGCTCACCGGCAATCAGGTTGAGGAAACGCACCATCGCCGCTTCGGCGTCGAGCATCCCCTCGTCCATGTTGATATCGATAATCTGCGCGCCGCTTTCCACCTGCTGGCGGGCAACGTCCAGCGCTTCGTTGTATTTCTCTTCTTTGATCAGGCGCTTGAACTTTGCGGAACCGGTGACGTTAGTACGCTCGCCCACGTTCACGAACAGGCTGTCGTCGCCGATGGTCAACGGCTCGAGGCCGGAAAGGCGACAGGCAACCGGAAGCTCGGGCAGCTTGCGCGGCGGTAGCCCGGCCACGGCGTTGCTCATGGCCGCGATGTGCTCCGGCGTGGTGCCGCAGCAGCCGCCGACGATGTTCAGGAAGCCAGACTCTGCCCACTCGCGGATTTGCGCCGCCATGGTGTCGGCATCGAGATCGTATTCACCGAACGCGTTCGGCAGACCGGCGTTCGGGTGGGCGGTGACGTAGCATTCCGCGATACGGGAAAGCTCCTGCACATACTGGCGCAGTTCATCCGGCCCCAGCGCGCAGTTAAGGCCAAAGGAGAGCGCTTCGGCGTGGCGCAGGGAGTTATAAAACGCTTCGGTTGTCTGGCCGGACAGGGTGCGGCCGGAGGCGTCGGTGATGGTGCCGGAAATCATGATCGGCAGGTCAACGCCCAGCGCCTCAAACTCTTCTTTCACCGCGTAAATCGCGGCTTTGGCGTTGAGGGTGTCGAATACGGTTTCAATCAGGATCAGATCGGAACCGCCTTCCACCAGCGCTTTGGTCGATTCACGGTAGGCGGCAACCAGCTGATCGAAGGTGATATTACGAAACGCCGGGTCGTTGACGTCCGGTGAAATTGACGCGGTGCGGTTCGTCGGGCCAAGCACCCCGGCAACGTAGCGCGGCTTGTCAGGCGTGCGTGCCGTCCACTCGTCGGCGCAGGCGCGCGCCAGCTTCGCGGCTTCAAAGTTGATTTCCGCCGACAGGGATTCCATCTGGTAATCCGCCATGGCGATGGTTGTCGAGTTGAAGGTGTTGGTTTCAACGATATCCGCACCCGCTTCGAAGTAGGCGTTGTGGATATCCTTAATAACGGACGGCTTGCTGAGCACCAGCAGGTCGTTGTTCCCTTTGAGGTCGCAGGGCCAGTCGGCAAAGCGCTCGCCGCGGAAATCGTCTTCACTCAGACGATAGCCCTGGATCATGGTGCCCATGCCGCCGTCCAGCACCAGAATTCGTTCATTTAACTGCGCACGCAGTTGCTCTACTTTGCTGCTCACACTTGCTCCCGACAACGCTCAACAAGGCCAAAAGGCTGCGTTCCATACTGGCACAATCTCGCAGGGTGGAAAAGTCGCACAGCGGTAACATGAGACATGTTCACCATCACTCCTCCGATCAGTCAGGATAACGGTTGCAAATTCACCAAATAAAACGAAAATGATTTCCACGATACAGAAAAAGGAGATCGTCATGGTCGCGACCGTTCCCGCTAAACGCGGCAGAAAGCCTGCTGCCACTACCACCGCTCAACAGGGCGGACAGGTTCAATCGCTCACGCGCGGTCTGAAACTGCTGGAGTGGATAGCCGAGTCGCACGGCAGCGTGGCCCTGACGGAGCTGGCCCAGCAGGCTGGCCTGCCAAACTCCACGACGCACCGCCTGCTGACCACCATGCAGCAGCTGGGCTTTGTCCGCCAGGTCGGCGAGCTGGGGCACTGGGCGGTGGGCGCGCACGCCTTTATCGTCGGCAGCAGCTTCCTGCAGAGCCGCAACCTGCTGGCGATTGTGCACCCGATTCTGCGCAAGCTGATGGAAGAGTCCGGCGAGACGGTAAACCTGGCGGTGCTGGACCAGAGCGACCATCAGGCGATTATTATCGACCAGGTGCAGTGTACGCAGCTGATGCGCATGTCCGCACCGATTGGCGGCAAGCTGCCTATGCACGCGTCCGGGGCGGGGAAAGCGTTTCTCTCCCAACTGAGCGAGGAGCAGGTGACCGGGCTGCTGCACCGTAAAGGTTTGCACGCTTATACCCACGCCACGCTGGTGTCGCCCGTGCATCTGAAAGAAGATCTGGCCCTGACCCGCAAGCGCGGCTATTCGTTTGATGATGAAGAACATGCCCTGGGTCTGCGCTGCCTGGCGTCCTGCATTTTTGACGAACATCGCGAGCCGTTTGCCGCCATCTCCATCTCCGGCCCTATTTCACGCATGACCGACGACCGCGTGACCGAGCTGGGTGCGCTGGTGATTAAGGCGGCGAAAGAGGTGACGTTGGCGTACGGTGGGATTCGTTGAGATCGCTTTGCCGGGTGGTGGCTTCGCCTTACCCGGCCTACAGGATGCCCTCTGAAAATCTGATGCAAAACCGCTGCTTGCGGCGATAAGCGTACACATCTTCGACATGCCCATTTTTGATCCGCGTTTGTAGTCCGCGCCAGTAGCTGGCACGGAACAGATCCTCATGCATCTCTTCGAATAGCGGCCCGATGCGCGGGTCGGCGCACAGCCAGTGGCGAAACTCCTCCGGAAACACATCGCCCGGCGAGACGCTGTACCACGGCTCACCGGAAAGCTCATCTTCCGGGTAGCGGGGCGGCGGGATATCGCGGAAATTCACCTCGGTCATGTAGCAAATTTCGTCGTAATCGTAGAACACCACCCGCCCGTGACGGGTAACACCAAAGTTTTTAAATAGCATATCGCCGGGGAAAATATTGGCGGCGGCAAGCTGGCGAATCGCGTTGCCGTATTCTTCAATGGCATCCCTCAGCGCCTGACCTTCGGACTGCTCAAGCCAGATATTCAGCGGCACCATGCGGCGCTCAATGTAGAGATGGCTAATCACGATTTTGTCACCCAGATCGGTGATTTTCGCGGGCGCTTCCTGCATCAAAAGCGTCATGAGCGCCGGGTCGATCTGCTGTTTGTCCAGCACAAAGTTTTCGAATTCCTGGGTATCCGCCATGCGCCCGACGCGATCGTGCTCTTTAACCAGCTGATAGCAAGCGCGGACGTGCGCGGCGGTCATCTCTTTCTGCGGCGCGAATCTGTCTTTAATCACCTTAAAGACCCGATCGAAACCCGGCAGCGTAAAGACCAGCATCACCATGCCGCGAATGCCTGGCGCTTCGATAAACTGCTCATCGGCCGTGGTGACATAACGCAGGTACTCCCGGTAGCTTTCCGTTTTGGCGTGCTTCTGGCAGCCAATCGCCATATACAGCTCGGCGGTGGTTTTACCCGGCAGGATCTCGCGCAGCCACTCCACCAGCGCGGCAGGCAGCGGGGCGTACACCATGAAATAGGAGCGGGCGAAGCCAAACACGATGCTGGCCTCAGAGCTGGTGGTCAGGCAGGTATCGACAAACAGTTCCCCGTCGTCGGTACGATGAATCGGCAGCAGAAACGGCACAATGGCGGTCGGTGTAACCAGTTTGCCTACCAGCCAGGCGGCTTTATTGCGGTAGAAAAGCTCGTTGGCCACCTGCAAATGGCTGTGGCTGAGCACCTCCGCGCCGAAGGTTTCGTTGAGATGCGCGTGGATATAACCGATATCCCGGGTTTTATTCTCCCAAGGCAAGCGCAGCGGTAGATCCGTTAGCACGCGGTGCAGGAGCTTTTCCCATCCGCGATCGGGAAAGAAATCTTTCGCCAGCGGACGTGGAATGGTTCGAAAGCGTCGCTCGGGCTGGGAGCTGAAGATAAATAACCGCTCAGGAGATAGTGAGCGGTGGTCAAATAACCGGCAATAGACGGAGTTGAAAAAGCTCTCCGCAATTTCGAAGCGCGGGTAGTCGGGTAACAAATGGGTGTAATGCTCTTTGACGCGCAGTAAAAAATCCGCATCCGGGCTTTTACCGTCAGTGATACAGCGCAGCTGCTCCACCACCAGACCCACGTGGTGATCGTAGAGATGGATACGCTGCTTCATGGCCTGCTGAACCGCATGCCAGTCTGCATGTTCGAAGCGCTGCTGCGCGCCGGATGTCACTTCAAGAAAACGACCATACTGGGCATCAAAGCCCTGCAAAATAGTTTGGGCAATCAGCAATTCCAGACCACGCGACATATATTCCCCTTACCCAACCCTCTCCCCAGTGGGGAGAGGGGGAAAAGATTAGAACTGTGCTTCTTCCGTTGAACCCGTTAAGGCGGTGACGGAGGAGGTGCCGCCCTGAATAATCGTGGTCACATTATCAAAGTAGCCGGTGCCCACCTCCTGCTGGTGAGACACGAAGGTGTAGCCGTCTTTGCCCGCCGCAAACTCCGGCTGCTGCACCTTCTCAACGTAGTGCTTCATGCCCTCACCCTGCGCGTAGGCGTGCGCCAGGTCGAACATGTTGAACCACATGCTGTGGATGCCTGCCAGGGTAATGAACTGGTATTTGTAACCCATGTCGGACAGCTGCTGCTGGAAGCTGGCGATGGTTTTGTCATCCAGCTTTTTCTGCCAGTTAAAGGACGGCGAGCAGTTGTAGGCCAGCAGCTTGCCCGGGTATTTCGCGTGGATGGCGTCGGCAAAGCGTTTTGCCAGCGCCAGATCCGGCGTAGAGGTTTCACACCAGACCAGGTCTGCGTAAGGCGCGTACGCCAGGCCGCGGCTGATCGCCTGTTCAATGCCGGCATGGGTACGGTAGAAGCCTTCACTGGTACGCTCGCCGGTGATGAATTCGCTGTCGTACGGGTCGCAGTCAGAGGTGATCAGGTCCGCCGCGTCGGCATCGGTACGGGCAATCACCAGCGTCGGCACGCCGAGCACGTCAGCAGCCAGACGCGCGGCAACCAGCTTCTGAATCGCTTCCTGAGTCGGAACGAGCACCTTACCGCCCATGTGTCCGCATTTCTTCACTGACGCCAGCTGGTCTTCGAAGTGAACGGCCGCTGCACCGGCCTCAATCATCGATTTCATCAGCTCGAAGGCGTTCAGCACGCCACCGAAGCCTGCTTCCGCATCCGCAACGATCGGCAGGAAGTAGTCAGTAAAACGCGGATCGCCAGGTTCGATACCTGCGGCCCACTGGATCTGATCCGCACGGCGGAAGGTATTGTTGATCCGATCCACGACCGACGGCACGGAGTTAGCCGGGTAGAGCGACTGATCCGGGTACATGCTGGAGGCCAGGTTGGCGTCCGCCGCGACCTGCCAGCCGGAGAGGTAAATCGCCTCAATACCGGCCTTCGCCTGCTGCAGCGCCTGACCGCCGGTCAGCGCGCCGAGGCTGTTGATGTAGCCCTTTTTAGAGCCACCGTGCAGCAGCTTCCACATTTTCGCCGCACCGTTCTGTGCCAGCGTGCATTCCGGATTGACCGAGCCGCGTAATTTCACCACTTCCTCCGCGCTGTAAGGACGGCGGATGCCTTCCCAGCGAGGTTGTGTCCACTCTTTCTTCAACTCTTCGATTTGTTGGGTACGGGTTTTCATGTGCAGATGCTCCATATTGTTATGTGGTGAGTTACGCCAGGAAGCGGTAGCCCGGCAGGGTCAGGAAGTCGATTAAGTCGTCTGATGTGGTGATTTGCTCCATCAGGCGCGCAGCGTCGTCAAAACGTCCGCTGCTGAAGCGGTGTTCGCCCAGCTCGTCCTGGATCACCCGCATCTCTTCGGCCAGCATCTGGCGGAACAGGGATTTGGTTACCGGCTTGCCGTTGCTGAGCGTTTTTTGATGGTGGATCCACTGCCAGATGGAGGTACGTGAGATCTCCGCCGTCGCGGCATCTTCCATCAGGCCGTAGATCGGGACACAGCCGTTACCGGAGATCCACGCTTCGATGTATTGCACGGCGACGCGAATATTGGCACGCATGCCCTCTTCCGTCCGCTCGCCCGCACACGGAGCCAGCAGCTGTTCTTCAGCCGTTGGAGCATCCTCTTCGCGCGTGACAAACAGCTGGTTTTTATTGTCACCGAGTACGCGGTTGAAGACCTCCATCGCCGTATTGGCCAGGCCGGGATGGGCAATCCACGTGCCGTCGTGACCGTTACGGGCTTCAAGCTCTTTGTCAGCCTTCACCTTGTTGAGCACCTGATTGTTGCGCTCTGCGTCTTTGCTCGGGATAAATGCCGCCATGCCGCCCATCGCAAAGGCACCGCGCTTGTGGCAGGTTTTGATCAGCAGACGCGAGTAGGCGCTCAGGAATGGTTTATCCATGGTGACCACCTGACGATCCGGCAGCACGCGATCGGGATAGTTTTTCAGGGTTTTGATGTAGCTGAAAATATAGTCCCAGCGTCCGCAGTTCAGGCCGACAATGTGGTCGCGCAGGGCGTGCAGAATTTCATTCATCTGGAACACGGCTGGCAGCGTTTCAATCAGCAGCGTGGCCTTGATGGTGCCGCGCGGCAGGTTGAAACGATCTTCCGCATAGCTGAAGACCTCGCTCCACCAGGCCGCTTCCTGCCAGGCCTGCGTTTTTGGCAGATAGAAATAAGGTCCGCTGCCTTTTGCCAGCAGGTTCTTGTAGTTGTGGAAGAAATAGAGTGCGAAATCAAACAGGCTGCCCGGAATGGCTTCCCCACGCCAGGTAACATGTTTTTCAGGCAGGTGCAGGCCGCGTACGCGACAAATCAGCACAGCCGGGTTCGGTTTGAGCTGGTAAATTTTGCCGGCTTCGTTGGTATAGCTGATTGTGCCGTTCACGGCGTCGCGCAGGTTGATCTGCCCGTCGATAACTTTGTTCCAGTCTGGCGCCAGTGAGTCCTCAAAATCGGCCATAAAGACTTTAACGTTGGCGTTCATGGCGTTAATCACCATTTTGCGCTCTACCGGACCGGTGATCTCAACGCGACGATCCTGTAAATCTTCAGGGATGCCGCGGATTTTCCACTCACCACGACGAATGGAAGCGGTTTCCGAAATGAATCCAGGCAACTTGCCATCGTCAATTTCCTGCTGCTGATGAATGCGTGCCGCCAGCAGCTTATTACGCTGCGGCGTAAAGCGGGTCACCAGTTCAGTCAGAAACTCTACCGCTTCCGCCGTCAAAACTTGCTGTTCTTGCTCGCCATACGGCTGGGTAAAGGCCAGTTCATCGACCGTCGTTGCCTGTTGAGTCATTACTCTGCTCCTCATCAAAGATCCAAAATCACGCCCCCGATGCGAACGAAAGATCGTTGGGTAGTTTTCGCTCAGCAGAATTAAGACTATCTATATTTTTTTCAAAATCAAAAATAATTTCCATTTTAATTGTTAATTGCCATTAATTAATTGATTTTATTGAGATTAAAGTTTGATCGAATGGTGAGTGACATTTCGGAAATAAAAAAGGCACCCGAAGGTGCCTGATTTGAATAGCTGAAACGCTTTAGGATCGTTTAATGCAGAAGATTACTCCAGCGTCGGATTCATGTGACGCAGATCGTATGGCGTTATCTGGTAGACGTAATAGTTGAGCCAGTTAGTGAAAAGCAAATTCCCGTGGCTGCGCCAGGTTGCTCTCGGTTTGTTTTGCGGATCGTCTTTTGGGAAGTAGTTGTACGGTACTTCCGGATTAAGACCCGCTTCGACATCACGGAAATACTCTGACGCGAGAGTATGCGGATCGTATTCAGGATGCCCGGTCACAAAAGCAATGCGTTTATCCTTGCTGGCAAACAGATAAGCATCTCCATCTTCCGTTTCGGCCAGGATCTCCAGATCGGTGTAATCACGAATCAGCTGGGCCGGGAAATCGGCGTAGCGAGAATGTGGGGCCAGGAAAGAGTCATCGAAACCACGCGTCAGCAACGCATGTGGATGAAGAATGTGGTGTTCGTATACGCCGGAAAGCTTTTCAGTGCGGGTTTGCTTGGGGATGCCATAAAGAATATTCAGTGCGGCTTGTACCGCCCAACAGACAAACAATGTCGACGTGACGTGATCTTTTGCCCACTCCAGAACCTGTTTGATCTGCGGCCAGTACGCGACATCATTAAATTCAACCAGACCGAGCGGCGCGCCGGTCACAATCAGTCCGTCGAAGTTTTCACCCTGAATGTCATCGAAGTTACAGTAGAAGTTGTTCAGATGCTCAGAAGGCGTATTACGCGACTCACGGGCATCGATTCGCAGCAGCTGAATATCGACCTGCAGCGGAGAGTTCGACAGAAGACGCAGGAACTGGTTTTCTGTTTCGATCTTTTTTGGCATCAGATTGAGAATAAGCACCTTCAGCGGGCGAATTTCCTGACCTGTCGCACGCGAAGCCGTCATCACGAAGACGTTCTCTTCACGCAAGAAATTGACGGCTGGTAGCTCGTCCTGCACCCGAATCGGCATAACTTAATATCCTCACAGCACACGTATAAACGTTTAGACATCCAGATAGCTAACGATACCCAGAAACGTTATGAATGTCGAGTCTGCAAGCGGAAGGTGAGAAAGTTTCAAGGAAGGGGAAAGTAAAAAGCAAAAAACCCCGCACCTTACGGTACGGGGTTCTTCTAATTGATGCCTGGCAGTTCCCTACTCTCACATGGGGAGACCCCACACTACCATCGGCGCTACGGCGTTTCACTTCTGAGTTCGGCATGGGGTCAGGTGGGACCACCGCGCTAAAGCCGCCAGGCAAATTCTGTTAAATCTGTATCAAAGCTGAAAATCTTCTGTCTCTCGTCCGCCGAAACAGCTTCGGCGTTGTAAGGTTAAGCCTCACGGTTCATTAGTATCGGTTAGCTCAACGCATCGCTGCGCTTACACACCCGACCTATCAACGTCGTAGTCTTCAACGTTCCTTCAGGACCCTTAAAGGGTCAGGGAGAACTCATCTCGGGGCAAGTTTCGTGCTTAGATGCTTTCAGCACTTATCTTTTCCGCATTTAGCTACCGGGCAATGCCATTGGCATGACAACCCGAACACCAGTGATGCGTCCACTCCGGTCCTCTCGTACTAGGAGCAGCCCCCCTCAATTCTCCAGCGCCCACGGCAGATAGGGACCGAACTGTCTCACGACGTTCTAAACCCAGCTCGCGTACCACTTTAAATGGCGAACAGCCATACCCTTGGGACCTACTTCAGCCCCAGGATGTGATGAGCCGACATCGAGGTGCCAAACACCGCCGTCGATATGAACTCTTGGGCGGTATCAGCCTGTTATCCCCGGAGTACCTTTTATCCGTTGAGCGATGGCCCTTCCATTCAGAACCACCGGATCACTATGACCTGCTTTCGCACCTGCTCGAGCCGTCACTCTCGCAGTCAAGCTAGCTTATGCCATTGCACTAACCTCCTGATGTCCGACCAGGATTAGCTAACCTTCGTGCTCCTCCGTTACTCTTTGGGAGGAGACCGCCCCAGTCAAACTACCCACCAGACACTGTCCGCAACCCGGATTACGGGTCTACGTTAGAACACCAGCCATTAAAGGGTGGTATTTCAAGGGCGGCTCCACGCAGACTGGCGTCCACGCTTCAAAGCCTCCCACCTATCCTACACATCAAGGACCAGTGTTCAGTGTCAAGCTATAGTAAAGGTTCACGGGGTCTTTCCGTCTTGCCGCGGGTACACTGCATCTTCACAGCGAGTTCAATTTCACTGAGTCTCGGGTGGAGACAGCCTGGCCATCATTACGCCATTCGTGCAGGTCGGAACTTACCCGACAAGGAATTTCGCTACCTTAGGACCGTTATAGTTACGGCCGCCGTTTACCGGGGCTTCGATCAAGAGCTTCGCGTTGCCGCTAACCCCATCAATTAACCTTCCGGCACCGGGCAGGCGTCACACCGTATACGTCCACTTTCGTGTTTGCACAGTGCTGTGTTTTTAATAAACAGTTGCAGCCAGCTGGTATCTTCGACTGATTTCAGCTCCACCCGCAGGGGCTTCACCTACATATCAGCGTGCCTTCTCCCGAAGTTACGGCACCATTTTGCCTAGTTCCTTCACCCGAGTTCTCTCAAGCGCCTTGGTATTCTCTACCTGACCACCTGTGTCGGTTTGGGGTACGATTTGATGTTACCTGATGCTTAGAGGCTTTTCCTGGAAGCAGGGCATTTGTTACTTCAGCACCGTAGTGCCTCGTCATCACACCTCAGCGTTAATAAGGTACCGGATTTACCTGGAACCTCCGCCTACATGCTTAAACCGGGACAACCGTCGCCCGGCTAACATAGCCTTCTCCGTCCCCCCTTCGCAGTAACACCAAGTACAGGAATATTAACCTGTTTCCCATCGACTACGCCTTTCGGCCTCGCCTTAGGGGTCGACTCACCCTGCCCCGATTAACGTTGGACAGGAACCCTTGGTCTTCCGGCGTGCGGGCTTTTCACCCGCATTATCGTTACTTATGTCAGCATTCGCACTTCTGATACCTCCAGCACCCCTCACAGGACACCTTCAACGGCTTACAGAACGCTCCCCTACCCAACAACGCATACGCGTCGCTGCCGCAGCTTCGGTGCATGGTTTAGCCCCGTTACATCTTCCGCGCAGGCCGACTCGACCAGTGAGCTATTACGCTTTCTTTAAATGATGGCTGCTTCTAAGCCAACATCCTGGCTGTCTGTGCCTTCCCACATCGTTTCCCACTTAACCATGACTTTGGGACCTTAGCTGGCGGTCTGGGTTGTTTCCCTCTTCACGACGGACGTTAGCACCCGCCGTGTGTCTCCCGTGATAACATTCTTCGGTATTCGTAGTTTGCATCGGGTTGGTAAGCCGGGATGGCCCCCTAGCCGAAACAGTGCTCTACCCCCGAAGATGAGTTCACGAGGCGCTACCTAAATAGCTTTCGGGGAGAACCAGCTATCTCCCGGTTTGATTGGCCTTTCACCCCCAGCCACAAGTCATCCGCTAATTTTTCAACATTAGTCGGTTCGGTCCTCCAGTTAGTGTTACCCAACCTTCAACCTGCCCATGGCTAGATCACCGGGTTTCGGGTCTATACCCTGCAACTTAACGCCCAGTTAAGACTCGGTTTCCCTTCGGCTCCCCTATACGGTTAACCTTGCTACAGAATATAAGTCGCTGACCCATTATACAAAAGGTACGCAGTCACACCACGAAGGTGCTCCCACTGCTTGTACGTACACGGTTTCAGGTTCTTTTTCACTCCCCTCGCCGGGGTTCTTTTCGCCTTTCCCTCACGGTACTGGTTCACTATCGGTCAGTCAGGAGTATTTAGCCTTGGAGGATGGTCCCCCCATATTCAGACAGGATACCACGTGTCCCGCCCTACTCTTCGAGTTCACAACCTGTGTGCTTTCGTGTACGGGAGTATCACCCTGTACCCTGCGACTTTCCAGACGCTTCCACTAACACACAAGCTGATTCAGACTCTGGGCTGCTCCCCGTTCGCTCGCCGCTACTGGGGGAATCTCGGTTGATTTCTTTTCCTCGGGGTACTTAGATGTTTCAGTTCCCCCGGTTCGCCTCGTTAACCTATGTATTCAGTTAACGATAGTGCAACGAATTGCACTGGGTTTCCCCATTCGGACATCGCCGGGTCAAAGGTTCATATCACCTCGCCGGCGCTTTTCGCAGATTAGCACGTCCTTCATCGCCTCTGACTGCCAGGGCATCCACCGTGTACGCTTAGTCGCTTAACCTCACAACCCGAAGATGTTTCTTTCTATACATCACCGACTTGCGAAAATTTGAGAGACTCGAACACACCATTAAAGATGTGTCGTTTCAATTTTCAGCTTGATCCAGATTTTTAAAGAGCAAAACTTCTTAATGCACTCAAAAGTACATTCAGAAGTTCATCATTCATCAGACAATCTGTGTGGACACTACAAAGGCAGGTTCTTTAAGGTAAGGAGGTGATCCAACCGCAGGTTCCCCTACGGTTACCTTGTTACGACTTCACCCCAGTCATGAATCACAAAGTGGTAAGCGCCCTCCCGAAGGTTAAGCTACCTACTTCTTTTGCAACCCACTCCCATGGTGTGACGGGCGGTGTGTACAAGGCCCGGGAACGTATTCACCGTAGCATTCTGATCTACGATTACTAGCGATTCCGACTTCATGGAGTCGAGTTGCAGACTCCAATCCGGACTACGACGCACTTTATGAGGTCCGCTTGCTCTCGCGAGGTCGCTTCTCTTTGTATGCGCCATTGTAGCACGTGTGTAGCCCTACTCGTAAGGGCCATGATGACTTGACGTCATCCCCACCTTCCTCCAGTTTATCACTGGCAGTCTCCTTTGAGTTCCCGGCCTAACCGCTGGCAACAAAGGATAAGGGTTGCGCTCGTTGCGGGACTTAACCCAACATTTCACAACACGAGCTGACGACAGCCATGCAGCACCTGTCTCAGAGTTCCCGAAGGCACCAAAGCATCTCTGCTAAGTTCTCTGGA
This sequence comes from Enterobacter sp. ECC-019, assembly GCF_043974075.1. Classification (NCBI taxonomy): domain Bacteria; kingdom Pseudomonadati; phylum Pseudomonadota; class Gammaproteobacteria; order Enterobacterales; family Enterobacteriaceae; genus Enterobacter; species Enterobacter sp. ECC-019. The sequence continues at coordinate 867,999 of NZ_CP143759.1, read as the reverse complement.
TGTCAAGAGTAGGTAAGGTTCTTCGCGTTGCATCGAATTAAACCACATGCTCCACCGCTTGTGCGGGCCCCCGTCAATTCATTTGAGTTTTAACCTTGCGGCCGTACTCCCCAGGCGGTCGACTTAACGCGTTAGCTCCGGAAGCCACGCCTCAAGGGCACAACCTCCAAGTCGACATCGTTTACGGCGTGGACTACCAGGGTATCTAATCCTGTTTGCTCCCCACGCTTTCGCACCTGAGCGTCAGTCTTTGTCCAGGGGGCCGCCTTCGCCACCGGTATTCCTCCAGATCTCTACGCATTTCACCGCTACACCTGGAATTCTACCCCCCTCTACAAGACTCTAGCCTGCCAGTTTCGAATGCAGTTCCCAGGTTGAGCCCGGGGATTTCACATCCGACTTGACAGACCGCCTGCGTGCGCTTTACGCCCAGTAATTCCGATTAACGCTTGCACCCTCCGTATTACCGCGGCTGCTGGCACGGAGTTAGCCGGTGCTTCTTCTGCGGGTAACGTCAATCGACAAGGTTATTAACCTTATCGCCTTCCTCCCCGCTGAAAGTACTTTACAACCCGAAGGCCTTCTTCATACACGCGGCATGGCTGCATCAGGCTTGCGCCCATTGTGCAATATTCCCCACTGCTGCCTCCCGTAGGAGTCTGGACCGTGTCTCAGTTCCAGTGTGGCTGGTCATCCTCTCAGACCAGCTAGGGATCGTCGCCTAGGTGAGCCGTTACCCCACCTACTAGCTAATCCCATCTGGGCACATCTGATGGCAAGAGGCCCGAAGGTCCCCCTCTTTGGTCTTGCGACGTTATGCGGTATTAGCTACCGTTTCCAGTAGTTATCCCCCTCCATCAGGCAGTTTCCCAGACATTACTCACCCGTCCGCCGCTCGTCACCCAGGAGCAAGCTCCTTGTGCTACCGCTCGACTTGCATGTGTTAGGCCTGCCGCCAGCGTTCAATCTGAGCCATGATCAAACTCTTCAATTTAAGTTTGATGCTCGTGAATTAAACTTCGTAATGAATTACGTATGTTCACTCAGAGACTTGGTATTCATTTATTGTCCGGAGACATTAAGAATCCATGTCACTTTGAGTGCCCACACAGATTGTCTGATAAATTGTTAAAGAGCAGTGCAACGCGGCTTTCGCTCACCGTTGCGAGGTGGCGTATATTACGCTTTCCTCTTTCAGAGTCAACCCGTTATTTCAGGATTTTTTCTCTTCAACCGAACCGCTTGTTGTGTGAAGTGATTCACATCCGCCGTGTCGATGGAGGCGCATTATAGGGAGTTCTCCGCAGGCCGCAACCGCTAAATGACAGAAAAATGACTGACTGCTGCATTCCACAGCAAAACCCCGCCTTATACCTTTTTACACACAGACTTATCCACAATGATACGAAAAAGTGAAAATGTGCGAGCGTTGCGCAAACGTTTTCGTTAAAATGCTCGCGCTTAACAAGGATGCCCCGTCAGGTGTGTTAGATGAGTTTTTCGCAGGAAAATTCATCTAACGCTCTCTGTAATCGTGAAATCCAGGGGATTTACCATGCAACAACGTCGTCCAGTCCGCCGTGCTCTGCTCAGTGTTTCTGATAAAGCCGGTATCGTCGAATTCGCTCAGGCACTTTCCGCACGCGGTGTGGAGCTGCTTTCCACAGGCGGTACCGCTCGCCTGTTAGCAGATAAAGGTCTGCCGGTAACCGAAGTGTCCGATTACACCGGTTTCCCGGAAATGATGGATGGACGCGTCAAAACCCTGCACCCGAAAGTGCACGGCGGTATTCTTGGCCGTCGCGGTCAGGACGACGCCATTATGGAGCAGCATGACATCGCGCCAATCGACATGGTGGTTGTTAACCTCTACCCGTTTGCCCAGACCGTTGCCCGCGAAGGCTGTTCTCTGGAAGATGCCGTAGAGAATATTGATATTGGCGGCCCAACCATGGTGCGCTCCGCGGCCAAGAACCATAAAGATGTGGCCATCGTCGTAAAGAGCAGTGATTACGAAACCATTATTAATGAGATGGATGCCAACGAAGGGTCACTGACGCTTGCAACGCGTTTCGACCTCGCCATCAAAGCCTTCGAACACACCGCCGCGTACGACAGCATGATCGCCAACTACTTCGGAAGCCTGGTGCCAGCCTACCACGGTGAAAGCAAAGATCCTTCTGGCCGCTTCCCGCGCACCCTGAACCTGAACTTCATTAAGAAGCAGGATATGCGCTACGGCGAGAACAGCCACCAGCAGGCTGCCTTCTATATAGAAGAAGAGGTGAAAGAAGCCTCTGTTGCGACTGCCCAGCAGGTTCAGGGCAAAGCCCTCTCCTATAACAACATTGCTGACACCGATGCCGCGCTGGAATGTGTGAAAGAGTTCAGCGAGCCAGCCTGCGTTATCGTCAAGCATGCGAACCCATGCGGCGTTGCCGTGAGCACCTCTATTCTGGATGCCTACGATCGCGCCTACAAAACCGACCCGACCTCTGCGTTCGGCGGCATTATCGCCTTTAACCGCGAGCTGGATGCTGAAACGGCTCAGGCCATCATCTCCCGCCAGTTTGTTGAAGTGATCATCGCGCCATCCGCATCTGAAGAGGCGTTGAAAATCACTGCGGCAAAACAGAACGTGCGCGTGCTGGTATGCGGCCAGTGGGCACAACGCGTGCCGGGCCTGGACTTCAAGCGCGTGAACGGCGGTCTGCTGGTTCAGGACCGCGATCTGGGTATGGTGCCAGAAGCCGACCTGCGCGTGGTAACCAAACGTCAGCCGAGCGAACAGGAACTGCGTGACGCGCTGTTCTGCTGGAAGGTCGCCAAGTTCGTCAAATCCAACGCCATCGTCTACGCGAAAGAGAACATGACCATCGGAATAGGTGCCGGCCAGATGAGCCGCGTCTACTCCGCGAAAATCGCGGGTATTAAAGCAGGCGATGAAGGTCTGGAAGTAAAAGGCTCCGCCATGGCTTCTGACGCCTTCTTCCCGTTCCGTGACGGTATCGACGCGGCAGCCGCTGTAGGGATCACCTGCGTGATCCAGCCTGGCGGCTCAATCCGCGACGACGAAGTGATTGCCGCCGCCGACGAACACGGCATTGCGATGATCTTCACCGACATGCGCCACTTCCGCCATTAATTCCCGGAGCTGAAAATGAAAGTATTAGTAATTGGTAACGGCGGACGCGAGCACGCTCTGGCGTGGAAAGCGGCGCAGTCTCCGCTGGTGAAAACGGTCTTCGTGGCGCCGGGCAACGCCGGTACCGCCCTGGAGCCGACTCTACAGAACGTCGCCATTGGCGTAACCGATATTCCGGCGCTGCTGAGCTTTGCCCAGAGCGAGAAAATCGACCTGACCATCGTCGGCCCGGAAGCGCCGCTGGTGATTGGCGTCGTTGATGCATTTCGCGCGGCGGGCCTGACCATCTTCGGGCCAACGGAAGGCGCTGCGCAGCTGGAAGGCTCTAAAGCCTTCACCAAAGATTTCCTCGCGCGTCATAACATCCCGACGGCGGAATATCAGAACTTCACCGAAGTAGAGCCAGCCCTGGCCTATTTACGTGAAAAAGGCGCGCCGATTGTTATCAAGGCCGACGGTCTGGCCGCCGGTAAAGGCGTGATCGTGGCGATGACCCTCGAAGAAGCAGAAGCCGCGGTTCAGGATATGCTGGCGGGCAACGCCTTTGGCGACGCGGGCCACCGCATCGTGATCGAAGAGTTCCTCGACGGTGAAGAGGCGAGCTTTATCGTGATGGTCGACGGCGAGCACGTTCTGCCGATGGCCACCAGCCAGGACCACAAGCGCGTGGGCAACGGCGATACCGGCCCGAATACCGGCGGGATGGGTGCCTACTCCCCTGCTCCGGTAGTGACTGATGAAGTACACCAGCGCACCATGGATCGCGTCATTTGGCCAACCGTGAAAGGGATGGCGGCGGAAGGCAACACCTATACCGGTTTCCTTTACGCAGGTCTGATGATCGATAAGCAGGGTAACCCTAAGGTTATCGAATTCAACTGCCGCTTTGGCGATCCGGAAACGCAGCCCATCATGCTGCGCATGAAATCCGATCTGGTGGAACTGTGTCTGGCAGCCTGCGAAGGCAAGCTCGACGAGAAAACCTCAGAGTGGGACGAGCGTGCGTCTCTGGGCGTGGTGATTGCTGCAGGTGGTTATCCGGGCAACTACAACACCGGGGATGAAATCCACGGCCTGCCGCTGGAAGAAATTGACGGTGCGAAGGTATTCCATGCGGGTACGAAGCTGGCTGACGACGATCGCGTCCTCACCAACGGCGGACGCGTGCTGTGCGCAACCGCGCTGGGCCATACCGTGGCAGAAGCGCAGAAACGCGCCTATGCGCTGATGGCGGATATTCACTGGAACGGCAGCTTTAGCCGTCAGGATATCGGTTATCGCGCGATTGCGCGTGAGCAGGGGGAGTAATTTACCCCTCACCCTAACCCTCTCCCTCAAGGGAGAGGGGACTTAAATCAAAAACTCTTCTCTGTCGGCTGCCAGGTGCAGAAGTCTTCGTTCGCCACCAGCAGCAGTTGGGAGCCTTCCGGCGCTTCCAGCCACGCCACACTCACCTCCATTGATGAATGACGCTGACGGCGTTGAATGTGTTCTGTTGCCCAGGATTCGAGCTCAGGCTTGACCGTCTGCCCTTCGCAGGTGGTCACCGTCCCATCGGCATGCCAGCGCCCCTGGCGCAGCACAACGCGGCCCAGGCGAAGCGCATCGCTGGTCTGGCGGATTTGTTCGGCACGATAACGGTAGAGGGCGATTTGATCGCTGGAAAGCTGCTGTTTTTGACCGCTGACTTCACGCTGCATAAAGCTCAGCTCGCCATGGTCGTCAAAACGCACTTTCACGTGTTCGGGGGTCTTGCTGTAGACGTTCAGTTCAATCAGCGACAGGTCATCTCCCTGCCAGCGATATTCCGCCGTCGACGTATTGCCGTTATGCCACGGGCTGAAGGCAGAAAGCAGATGCACTTCACCGCCGGAATCTTTGCGCCAGATCCTGACCGCGCCCTGGTTGCCCGCATAACCGCTGGCGGTAAAAGGCGGCAGGGAAGTGTCGTGGCTGCAGGCGGACAGCAGCAGCATGCCTGCCAGCGCGAGCGTTCCACGCCAGAAAGACAAAAGGGGCGTTGCCGCCCCTTCGCTAAAACTGTTCACTGCCACGCGTCTTACTTAACAGCGTCTTTCAGTGCTTTACCAGAAACAAATGCCGGCACGTTAGCTGCGGCGATTTTGATTTCTTTACCGGTCTGCGGGTTGCGGCCAGTACGCTCAGCGCGGTGGTTCACTTTGAAGGTACCGAAACCAACCAGTTGTACAGCATCACCTTCTTTCAGAGACTCAGTAATAGCAGCCAGGGTAGATTCCAGAGCAGCTTTAGCCTGCACTTTAGACAGATCAGCCTTGTCCGCAATTACATCAATCAGTTGAGTCTTGTTCATAAGTTATCCTTTCAATGTGTTTATCGCTTGCTAAGCATCGAGTGCGACGAAAATGCCAAAAAAGCACTCTCCTGCATACACGCACCGATAGCCACTTTTTTTCGCCCCCCAAATGTAGACCAGACAAGGGGCGAAAGGGAAGAGTCGAGGAGCGACAAAACGCGCGTTATCTCAAGTTTTCTTGTCTCATTGGTTAAAAATTATACCAATATTGCTCTCAGCAGTCTCTCGTAAGTCCGCGCGCAGCCCTTTGATCAGCTCAATATCGCGTTCTTCACACTCTGCCAGCAGGCGGAAAATCTCCCACTGAATGTCCCATTCTTGCTCAACCGCCGGGTTCGCACGCAGCTCTTCGTCGGTCATCTCGCGACCTTCCTGGGTCATTTCCAGCATCGCGACGGTCGTAATAGATGCCTTACTGACTTCAATAGCGTGCTCCAGCGTTTCACCGCTCAGACGGGAGTGAAGCAGTTCGCTTAATGCCACGCAGGCATCAATCGCCGGGTAGACACCGTACAGGTCAAAATCATCCGCAGCCGGAATCGCCTCTTCCAGCTTTTCCAGCTGGGAGTCAAAGTTCACCTTCGCGTCTTTTACCGTCAGCGTTTCCCAGATCAGATCCAGAATGCGGCGGTAGATATGGCCATCACCAAAGCCCGTCTCCTTACAGAACGCGGCATAGTTGGGATACATGCGCTCGCACAGGCAAGCCATAAACGTCACGTGCTGCCAGCTTTCAACTTTCTCAAGGCGCAGGTGAATCGGGTTTTGTAGCATGATGATCTCTCGAATCGAAAATTAGGCGCAGTTTACCTGAATCATCGCTGAATTTCCTGCCAACGAACAAAAGCCGGACGCGAAGACGCCACCGCGTCTGCCCAGCGCGTCGGCTCCGGCAAGCGGTAGCCCTTCATGCAACGCTGCACCCACGCCAGGGCGCTGTCCATGCTCACCCGGTGCCCTGTGGCGATAAAGAGCGGGTTACACCGTGCCTTGCTGCGCCAGACCCACGCTAACTGCTCACCTTTATGGACAAGCGGTGCCAGCGCACCCGGCTCGGCAGAAAGAGGTTCAAACGCGCCGCACAGGCGTTTCTTGGCGACGCCAATGGTCGGCACATCCACCAGCAGCCCAAAGTGGCTGGCAACGCCTAAACGGCGCGGGTGTGAAATACCATGTCCATCGACAAACAGCAGGTCAGGTTTTTGCGAGAGTTGCTCCCACGCTGCCAGCAGCGCGGGATATTCGCGGAAGGAGAGAAAGCCCGGAATGTACGGCATGGTGGTCGCGATACGCGCTACCTTGTACTCAACCAGCTCAAGCGACGGGTATTTCAGTACCACCATCGCCGCGCGCGTCACTTCCCCACCCTGCTCGAACCCGACGTCTGCTCCGCCAATGTACTGCGGAGGATCCTTATCCAGACGATCCTCGCGGATCACCGATGAAGCCAGTTCGATTTGCTGAGCGCGTAGCGACGCGAGATCCATAACCACTCCTTACTTGTGATACTGGGCAGAAAGCCGATGCACCGCCTCCACAAATACGCCAGCGTGTTCTGGCGGCACATCCTGATGAATACCGTGGCCGAGGTTAAAGACGTGGCCTTCCCCCTGGCCGAAACCAGACAGTATAGTCGACACTTCTTCTTCAATGCGGGCAGGAGGCGCATAGAGCATGGACGGGTCCATGTTGCCTTGCAGCGCCACTTTGTCGCCCACGCGACGGCGCGCATCAGCAATATCGGTGGTCCAGTCGAGGCCCAGCGCGTCGCAGCCGGTTGCCGCCATCGCTTCCAGCCACTGACCGCCACCTTTGGTGAACAGCGTCACCGGCACGCGACGACCTTCGTTTTCACGCAGCAGGCCGTCAACGATTTTGTGCATGTAGTACAGGGAGAACTGCTGATAATCGCGCCCGGTCAGCACGCCGCCCCAGGTATCGAAAATCATCACCGACTGCGCACCGGCCTTAATCTGCGCGTTCAGATAGAGGGTGACGCTCTTCGCCAGCTTGTCGAGCAGCGCATGCAGGGCCAGCGGCTCGGCGTACATCATCTTTTTAATCATGGTGAAGGCTTTGCTGCTGCCCCCTTCCACCATATAGGTCGCCAGCGTCCACGGGCTGCCGGAGAAGCCAATCAGCGGCACTTCACCTTTCAGCTCGCGGCGGATGGTGCGCACGGCGTTCATCACGTAGCCCAGCTCGCCTTCCGGATCGGGGATCGGCAGCTTATCCACGTCGGCTTTGCTTTGGATTGGGGAGGTGAAACGCGGACCTTCACCGGTTTCGAAGTACAGGCCAAGGCCCATTGCATCCGGAATGGTCAGAATATCCGAGAAGAGGATCGCAGCATCCAGCGGGAAGCGGCGCAGCGGCTGGAGCGTCACTTCGCAGGCCAGTTCGGCGTTTTTGCACAGCGACATAAAATCGCCCGCCTGCGCGCGCGTGGCTTTGTACTCTGGCAGATAGCGTCCCGCCTGGCGCATCATCCACACCGGGGTGACATCAACGGGCTGGCGCAGCAGCGCACGCAGATAACGATCGTTCTTCAGTTCGGTCATTTTTGCAGTTCCTTAAGCGTCATGGCCTCAGTGTAACACTACTCATACTCGGCCCGACACATCGCCACGGTATCTTCTATCAGCCGACGCGCCACGGTACCCGGCGGAGGTAACAGCGGTAAATCGTCGTAGCGATACCAGTTCGCGTCCAGTAGCTCTTTATGGTCGATAACGATCTCGCCGCTGTCGTATTCGGCCATAAATGCCGTCATCAGCGACTGCGGGAACGGCCACGGCTGGGAGGTGACGTAGCGCAGGTTCTTCACTTTGATTCCGCTCTCCTCCATCACCTCGCGCGCCACCGCCTGCTCCAGCGTTTCCCCCACTTCGACGAAGCCGGCCAGCACGGTGTGAATGCCGTTGCGATGGCGGGTATGCTGCGCCAGCAGGATGGAATCCTCCCGGCGGATAGCGACGATGATGCACGGCGCAATCTGCGGATAGTAGCGTTCGCGGCAGTGGTTGCAGAGCATCGCCCATTCGGTTTTGCTCGGGCGCATGGTATGACCGCAGTAGCCGCAGTATTTATGCGAGCGGTAAAACTCGGCCAGCTGCACGCCGCGCCCCGCCAGCTGGAACAGCCCCACGTCCAGATCCAGCACCTGGCGCACAGATCCCATATCCAGGCGGCGGGGCTGTTGGATCAACCACACGGGCTCACCCTGCCACTCGCCGATCTGTAGCGCTGGCTGGCCAACGAGATCGAACGCCTCAGCTGCGCCATAGGGAATTTCCCCGGCAGGAAGCCATAATTTTTGTTCGTGACTGACGATCCACCAACCAAGATCTGATTTTTCAATAATACGATCCATATCTATTGCACTACCTTCGCTTCACTGACATGTTGTTAGCATTGTGGTTACATTCTGGATAAGCAGATTCAATCCTACATTTTGCGGAGTCGACCATGTTAAACCAGCTGGAAAGCCTGACTGAGCGCGTTAGAGGAAGTAACAAACTGGTGGATCGCTGGCTACATGTGCGCAAGCATCTACTCGTGGCTTATTACAATCTGGTCGGTATTAAGCCTGGCAAAGAATCGTTTATGCGACTGAATGAAAAAGCGCTGGATGATTTTTGTCAGGGCCTGGTCGACTATCTGTCCGACGGCCATTTCAATATTTATGAACGCATTATCCGCGAAATGGAAGGGACAACACCGTATTTAGCGGCCAGCAAGCTCTATCCGCTGCTGGAAGCTAATACCCAGCAGATCATGGATTACTATGATTCCGCGCTCGAGAACGCCATCGATCACGATAACTATCTTGAGTTCCAGCGGGCGCTATCCGATCTCGGTGAAGCGCTGGAAGAGCGATTCACGCTGGAAGATAAGCTGATCGCCCTCGTGCTGGACAATGATGTGAACATCAGTAACGAAGAGAACGTCGCGCGCCCTGCTTGAGTTCTTCATCGTTAACGAGTAATTTACAACCATTCTCCCCTCTCACGAGGGGAATTTTTCTTGTCGGAGTGCCCAGCGCCTGAAAGCGCGGGCTGAGACCGTTAATTCGGGATCCGCGGAACCTGATCAGGCTAATACCTGCGAAGGGAACAAGAGTCACACTGCTGTTGTATCGCCTGAGGGCGATCCTCTCTTGCTTCATCCGTCGTCTGACAAGCCATGTCCTTCACTTTTGGAATGAGCTATGTCTACTGCAAAACTGACCCGCCGCGAACAGCGCGCACAGGCCCAACACTTCATCGACACGCTGGAAGGCACCGCTTTCCCGAACTCGAAACGCATCTACATTTCCGGCTCGCAGGCCGATATCCGCGTCCCAATGCGCGAAATTCAGCTCAGCCCGACGCTTATCGGCGGCAGCAAAGATAACCCCCAGTATGAAGACAACGAAGCCGTGCCGGTGTATGACACCTCCGGCCCATACGGTGACCCTGATGTTGCCATCAACGTCCAGCAGGGTCTGGCTAAGCTGCGCCAGCCGTGGATTGAGGCGCGTGATGATAGCGAAGCGCTAAACGAGCAAAGCTCAGCCTACACCAAAGAGCGCCTGGCCGACGACGGTCTGGACGAGCTGCGCTTTACCGGTCTGCTGACGCCAAAACGCGCTAAGGCGGGCAAATGCGTGACCCAGCTGCACTACGCGCGCCAGGGCATCGTCACGCCGGAGATGGAGTTCATCGCCATCCGCGAAAACATGGGCCGCGAGCGCATCCGCAGCGAAGTGCTGCGCTATCAGCATCCGGGTGAAGGCTTTGGCGCTCGTCTGCCGGAGAACATCACGCCGGAGTTTGTGCGTGACGAAGTGGCCGCAGGCCGCGCGATTATCCCCGCCAACATCAACCACCCGGAATCCGAGCCGATGATTATCGGCCGCAACTTCCTGGTGAAGGTCAACGCGAACATCGGTAACTCGGCCGTCACCTCCTCCATCGAAGAAGAGGTGGAAAAGCTGGTCTGGTCCACGCGCTGGGGTGCGGACACGGTAATGGACCTCTCCACTGGACGCTATATTCACGAAACCCGCGAATGGATCCTGCGTAACAGCCCGGTACCGATTGGCACCGTCCCGATTTATCAGGCGCTGGAGAAGGTCAACGGCATTGCCGAAGACCTCACCTGGGAAGCGTTCCGCGACACGCTGCTGGAGCAGGCTGAACAGGGTGTGGACTACTTCACTATTCACGCTGGCGTGCTGCTGCGCTACGTGCCGATGACGGCGAAGCGTCTGACCGGCATCGTCTCGCGCGGCGGTTCCATCATGGCGAAGTGGTGCCTGTCCCATCATCAGGAAAACTTCCTCTACGAGCACTTCCGCGAAATTTGCGAAATCTGCGCCGCGTACGATGTCTCTCTGTCGCTGGGCGACGGCCTGCGTCCGGGCTCTATTCGCGACGCGAATGACGAAGCGCAGTTTGCCGAGCTGCACACCCTGGGCGAACTGACCAAAATCGCCTGGGAGTATGACGTGCAGGTGATGATTGAAGGTCCGGGACACGTGCCGATGCAGATGATCCGCCGCAACATGACCGAAGAGCTGGAGCACTGTCACGAAGCGCCGTTCTATACCCTGGGGCCGTTGACCACCGATATTGCGCCGGGCTATGACCACTTCACGTCAGGCATTGGGGCGGCGATGATCGGCTGGTTCGGCTGTGCCATGCTCTGCTACGTGACGCCGAAAGAGCACCTCGGCCTGCCAAACAAAGAGGACGTGAAGCAGGGGCTGATCACCTACAAAATTGCCGCCCACGCGGCGGATCTGGCCAAAGGCCACCCGGGCGCGCAAATTCGCGATAACGCCATGTCGAAGGCGCGCTTTGAATTCCGCTGGGAAGATCAGTTCAACCTGGCGCTGGACCCGTTCACCGCCCGCGCCTATCACGACGAGACCCTGCCGCAGGAGTCGGGCAAAGTCGCACACTTCTGCTCCATGTGCGGGCCAAAATTCTGCTCGATGAAAATCAGCCAGGAGGTGCGCGACTACGCCGCGGCGCAAACCATTGAAGTGGGTATGGCGGACATGTCTGAGACCTTCCGCGCCAAAGGTGGCGAAATCTACCTCAAAAAAGAGGAGGCGTAATGTACCAGCCCGATTTCCCGCCCGTTCCCTACCGTTTAGGCCTCTATCCGGTGGTGGACAGCGTGGGGTGGATCCAACACCTGCTGGAGGCCGGTGTTCGAACGATCCAGCTACGCATCAAGGATAAACGCGATGACGAGGTGGAAGCCGATGTGGTTGCCGCCATCGCGCTTGGGCGTCGGCATAACGCCCGCCTGTTTATCAACGACTACTGGCGGCTGGCCGTTAAGCACCAGGCTTACGGCGTGCATCTGGGCCAGGAGGACCTGGAAACAACGGATCTGAGCGCTATCCGTGAAGCCGGGTTGCGTCTTGGCGTTTCAACACACGATGACATGGAGATCGACGTGGCCCTGGCGGCCCGCCCCTCTTACATCGCACTCGGTCACGTCTTCCCGACGCAAACCAAGCAGATGCCCTCCGCACCGCAGGGTCTGACGCAGCTGGCGAGCCACGTTAAACGCCTTGCCGATTACCCTACTGTCGCCATTGGCGGAATCAGCCTTGAACGTGCCCCGGCGGTGCTGGAGACCGGCGTCGGCAGTATCGCCGTCGTCAGCGCCATCACCCAGGCCGCAGACTGGCGGCTCGCCACCGAACAGCTGTTACAGCTGGCAGGAGCGGGTGATGAACGATCGTGATTTTATGCGCTACAGCCGTCAGATCCTGCTGGAAGATATCGCCATCGACGGACAGCAAAAACTGCTCGCCAGCCGGGTGCTGATTGTCGGTCTGGGCGGATTAGGCGCGCCCGCCGCGCTTTATCTGGCAGGTGCAGGTATCGGTACGCTGGTGCTGGCCGACGACGACGAGGTTCACCTCAGCAACCTGCAGCGACAAATCCTCTTTACCACCGAGGATATCAACCAGCCGAAAGCGAAAATCACCCGACAGCGTCTGAACCAGCTCAACCCGGATATCGAGCTGATTGCCCTGGAGGATCGGCTCAGCGGTGACAACCTGCGCCATGAGGTCGCCCTTGCCGACGTAGTGCTGGACTGCACGGACAACATGGCGACGCGCCAGGCGATTAACGCCGCCTGTGTGGCAAATAATACGCCGCTTATCACTGCCAGCGCGGTGGGTTTCGGCGGGCAGATGATGGTCCTGACCCCGCCGTGGTCGCAGGGCTGCTATCGCTGCCTGTGGCCGGATGATGCAGAGCCAGCGCGCAACTGCCGTACGGCGGGCATTCTTGGTCCGGTGGTCGGGGTAATGGGCACAATGCAGGCGCTGGAAGCCATCAAGCTGCTCAGCGGCATGGAGACGGAACGCAATACGCTGCGGCTGTTTGATGCCCGCTCCAGCGGCTGGCGCCATCTGGCGTTACACCGCGCCAGCCGCTGCCCGGTATGCGGAGGTCGCGATGCGCATTCTGTTTAACGATGAGCCGATGAGATGCGAAGACGGGCTCACCGTTGCGGTCTTGCTCGACAAGCTGCGTCAGCTGAAGCCGGGAACGGCGCTGGCGCTCAATCAACAGATCCTGCCGCGCGAGCAGTGGGAACATCAGCAGGTCAATGATGGCGACCAGATCCTGCTGTTTCAGGTTATCGCAGGGGGCTGAGATGTTACGTATTGCCGATAAAGTCTTTGATTCACATCTGTTTACCGGAACCGGAAAATTCGCCTCGCCGCAGCTGATGGTGGATGCCATTCGCGAAAGCGGCAGCCAGCTGGTGACGCTGGCGCTCAAGCGCGTGGATCTGCGTCATCACAGCGATGCCATTCTGGCGCCTTTACTGGAGGCTGGCGTCACGCTGCTGCCCAACACCTCGGGTGCCAAAACGGCCGAAGAGGCAATTTTTGCCGCGCAGCTGGCCCGCGAGGCGCTCGGCACCCGCTGGCTGAAGCTGGAAATTCATCCTGACGCCCGCTGGCTGCTGCCCGACCCTATCGAAACGCTGAAAGCGGCTGAAAAGCTGGTGCAGCAAGGGTTTACCGTCCTGCCTTACTGCGGCGCTGACCCTGTCCTGTGCAAACGGCTGGAAGAGGTCGGCTGCGCCGCCGTCATGCCGCTGGGAGCACCCATTGGCTCCAACCAGGGGCTGGAAACCCGCGCGATGCTGGAAATCATTATTGAGCAGGCTACCGTGCCGGTGGTGGTTGACGCGGGCATTGGCGTGCCCAGCCATGCCGCGCAGGCGCTGGAGATGGGCGCTGACGCAGTGCTGGTCAACACGGCCATCGCGGTTGCCGACGATCCGGTCATGATGGCGCGTGCGTTCCGCATGGCCGTAGAGGCTGGCCTGCTGGCAAGGGAGTCCGGCCCCGGCTCGCGCAGTTTCCAGGCCCAGGCCACCAGCCCGCTGACCGGTTTTCTGGAGGCGATCTCATGAGCACGTTTACCGAGCGCTGGCGGCAGCTTAGCTGGGACGACATTGCCCTGCGCATCAACAGCAAAACGGCGGCTGACGTGGAGCGCGCGCTGAATGCCCGCCATCTGACCCGCGAGGATCTGATGGCTCTGCTCTCCCCGGCGGCCAGCGCGTACCTCGAACCGATGGCCCAGCGAGCACAGCGGCTCACCCGCCAGCGTTTTGGCAACACGGTGAGCTTCTACGTGCCGCTCTATCTCTCAAACCTGTGCGCCAATGACTGCACCTACTGCGGCTTCTCCATGAGCAACCGCATCAAGCGTAAAACGCTTGATGAAGGTGAGATTGCCCGTGAGTGTGCGGCCATTCGTGAAATGGGTTTTGAACATCTTCTGCTGGTCACGGGCGAACATCAGGGAAAAGTGGGAATGGACTATTTCCGTCACCACCTTCCCGCCATTCGGCGTCAGTTTGCGTCATTGCAGATGGAAGTGCAGCCCCTGGCGCAGGAGGAGTACGCGGAGCTCAAAACCCTCGGGCTGGACGGGGTCATGGTCTACCAGGAAACCTACCACGAGGCGACGTACGCCCGGCACCATCTCAAAGGCAAGAAACAGGATTTCTTTTTCCGGCTGGAAACGCCGGACAGGCTGGGTCGCGCGGGCATCGACAAAATCGGTCTGGGCGCGCTGATCGGTCTCTCTGACAGCTGGCGGGTGGATTGTTATATGGTGGCGGAACATTTGCTATGGCTTCAGCAGCACTACTGGCAGAGCCGTTATTCCATCTCCTTCCCGCGCCTGAGACCTTGCGCGGGCGGGATTGAACCGGCCTCGCTAATGGATGAACGCCAGTTGGTGCAGACCATCTGCGCATTTCGCCTGCTCGCCCCGGAAGTGGAATTATCGCTCTCAACGCGTGAGTCCCCGGCGTTTCGCGATCGCGTTATCCCGCTTGCGATTAACAACGTCAGCGCGTTTTCCAAAACGCAACCTGGCGGCTACGCCGACGATCATCCTGAGCTCGAACAGTTTGTGCCGCATGACGGACGACGTCCGGAAGCGGTCGCCGCAGCCCTGACGGCGCAGGGACTTCAGCCTGTCTGGAAAGACTGGGACAGCTGGCTGGGAAGAACCTCGCAATGACGTTGAAACGCACTGCAACACCATAAAAAATTGTCGAGGCGCTACGAAAAGGCAAAACCGGATGATTGTCAGCGATCGTCCGGTTTTTTATTGTCACACGGTCAGCAACGGATGCTGACCAGGGCGAAAAGCTTCTTCCTCGTTTCGCCCTGCCTCTGGTTCATTGCACAAACGGCCCCAGCCAGTTGAATAAGCATTTTCTTAATGGTTCTTAAGATAAATCATTCCGTCAGAAATCGTGTGCCGTATAATTCACCGCTAGCAGCAGGACAGCGACTATGCTGAGAGGATATCGGCAGACGAAAAGTATTCACCATCAGGAACGATGCACAGCTCATGGCACTTCACAGCAAAAAGCTCTCTTTTACCCGGCCAATCATGCTTAGCTTCGCGGGGATCATCTGCAGTTTTGTGGTGATCGCGGTCGCGGTGACGCTTTCGCAACGAAAGGATTTTGTTGAGGATTATCACAAGATTAATAGCAATTTCACGCACAACCTGGCGGTGAACTATACCGAGTCGATCCTGCGTGAAAACGACTATATTCTTGGTCGTGCCGCGATGTACTTTTCGCGTAACGACAGGCTAAACGAGACGCTCAACGTCAACCCGACGCAAGGGCTGCAGATGGTGATGCATTTGCAGAACCTGATGCCGACCGTCTCCTCCATCTCGCTGGCTGACACGCAGGGGCATTATCTTCGCGCACCGGAAGTACTCCCCACGGAGAAGAGTAAAACCTTCGATCCCCGGACGCGGCCGTGGTTTGTCGCTCAGGCCGAAGCCAGTATCTTCAGCCATTATACTCGCCCCTACATGGACTATTTCACCGGCCATCCGACGGTCACAGTCTATAAGCCATTGATTTCACCGGAAGGCAGACTGAAGGGAACGATCGCGTTTCATCTCGATTTGACGTCAATGGGCTACACCCTGCGCCAGATGGTGGCGCCCGTTCAGGGGGAATTCTTTGTCGTCGAACGCGACGGCGCCGTTGTGCTTCACCCGGATACCGGCGCGCTCTTCAAACAGTACGTGAGCGAAGCGCTGATGGACAAAATGACCAGCGGCGAAGGCCACCTTTATGACAAGAAAAACAACGCCTGGTATTACTACTACTCGTTTACCAATCCGGACTGGTTTGTCATTTACCGGGTCTCTGGCGAGACGCTCACCGATATCACCCGCCACGAAACGACGATTGTTGGCTGGGGGTTTGCGCTGGCGGCCATCATCATCATCCTCTTCGGCTTATACCTCCGCCACGCCTCGCGTAGCGTGCTGATGCACATTATCAATGCCATCAAAACCGGCGACGTCAGCGAGGCGCCGCGGCTGGAGGCGATGCTGAGCCACACTATCCAGTCCAATAAAGAGCGTGAGATGGCCTATGTCCGCCAGGCCACTCACGATGCGCTGACGGGCTGTAAAAACCGCCGCGCATTCGATAGCGATATTGCGGAGCTGCTGAATACCCATCAGCCTTTCGCACTGGCGCTGGTGGACATTGATAACTTCAAGTCGATTAACGACACGCTGGGCCACCTGACCGGTGATATCGTTCTGCGCAACGTGGCCCGCGAAGGGATCCAGATCATGCAGCCACATCACGTCTCGCTTTACCGGTACGGTGGAGAAGAGTTTGCGGTAATTTTCCAGACTGAGCAGATGACGTCTGCGCTCTCATTACTGGAAGCGTGGCGTACCGCTGTTGAAAAACGCGTCTGGCGAGAAGAAAACCTGCGGGTTACGTTCAGCGGCGGTCTTGGGGAGTGGCATTTTGAACCGCTGGATCAATTTGTCGGAAGCGTTGATAACGCCCTCTACAGCGCCAAACAACAGGGCAAAAACCGCATTAACCGAACGTCCATCAGCTAATCCTCCCTCTTTCACCCCTGCCCGTTTCGACGGGCCGGGTACCCGACAACGCAAAATTGTAACCGGTTTCAGAAAATCGCCGGTTTCTTTGTGATGCCTGACACACAATCGCGGTAAACCGGTTGTTGAAGCAGTCTGCACGGGATAATTATCAATAAACACATGTAGATCGAGGCTGATTATGAAGAACATCGTTTTATGCTGTGCAGCGGGAATGTCAACCAGCATGCTGGTTCAACGTATGAAAGACGCCGCGCAGAAAAAAGGGGTTGAAGTCACCATTAAAGCCGTTCCGGTTGCGGAGTTTAAAGACAACATCGCGACGGCCGACATCGTATTGCTGGGGCCACAGGTTAAATACGAGCAGGCCAAACTTCAGGCGCAGGCCGACCCGTTGGGTAAAAAGGTCGCGGTGATCGACATGATGGATTACGGCATGATGAAAGGCGATGCCGTACTGGAAAAAGCGCTCAAACTTCTGGAGTCATAATGGAAGACTTAGAAACCACGATAATGGAACTGCTGGTCAATGCAGGCGCGGCGCGCAGTGCGGCCCTGACGGCGTTACAGATGGCGCGTAAAGGTGAGTTTGACGAAGCAGAAAAAGCGATGGAAGAGTCGCGCGAATATGTGAAGCATGCGCACACGATCCAGACTCAGCTTATTGGTCTTGATGAAGGGACCGGGAAGCTTCCGGTTAACCTGATCACCGTCCACTCTCAGGATCACCTGATGAACGCGATGGTCATTCAGGATCTGGCGGGCGATATGATTGAGCTTTATCGTCGGATCCCGTTGGTAAACTGATAACGTACAGATGTAAAAAAACCCGCCTCGGCGGGTTTTTTATTGTCGGGTGGCGCTGCGCTTACCCGACCTACGAGGCACATGCCCGGTAATGTTCATCACCGGGCATCAACGATTACTCGTTGTCGGAACCGCCCAGACCTGCGTTCAGCAGTTCTGCCAGGCTCGCGGATGCATCTTCAGCAGTCACCTGCGGTGCAGCTGGCAGTTCGCCCGCAGCACGACGACGCATACGATCCTGATGGTACGCATAACCGGTACCAGCCGGGATCAGACGACCCACGATAACGTTCTCTTTCAGACCGCGCAGTTCATCACGCTTACCAGCAACAGCGGCTTCGGTCAGGACACGAGTCGTTTCCTGGAACGATGCAGCAGAGATGAAGGACTCGGTTGCCAGAGACGCTTTGGTGATACCCAGCAGATCGCGCGCGAAGGTCGCACCGATTTTGCCGTTCGCTTCCAGATCGCGGTTAGCAATCTTGACGCGTGAGTATTCAACCTGCTCGCCTTCCAGGAACTCGGAGCTGCCTGCGTTTTCGATGGTTGCTTTACGCAGCATCTGACGAACGATAACTTCGATGTGCTTATCGTTAATCTTAACGCCCTGCAGACGGTAAACGTCCTGCACTTCGTTGGTGATGTAACGCGTTACCGCGTGGACGCCACGAAGACGCAGAATGTCGTGCGGAGCTTCTGGACCATCGGAAACCACGTCACCACGTTCTACACGTTCACCTTCGAACACGTTGAGCTGACGCCACTTAGGAATCATCTCTTCGTACGGTTCGCTGCCATCTACTGGAGTGATAACCAGACGGCGTTTCCCTTTGGTCTCTTTACCGAAGGAGATGATACCGCTGATTTCAGCCAGGATTGCAGGCTCTTTCGGACGACGTGCTTCGAACAGATCCGCAACGCGTGGCAGACCACCGGTGATGTCCTTGGTACCGCTGGATTCCTGTGGAATACGCGCCAGAGCATCACCCGCACCGATCTGAATGCCATCTTCCAGCTGAACGATCGCTTTACCCGGCAGGAAGTACTGCGCAGGCATGTCGGTACCAGGGATCAGAACGTCGTTACCCTGAGCATCAACGATTTTCAGTGCAGGACGCAGATCTTTACCACCGGTAGTACGTTCAGCAGAATCCAGAACCACCAGAGAAGACAGACCGGTCAGCTCGTCGGTCTGACGAGTAATGGTCTGGCCGTCGATCATGTCAGTGAAGCGGATGAAACCACTTACTTCGGTGATAACCGGCATGGTGTGTGGATCCCAGTTTGCAACGGTTTCACCGCCGGCAACCTGCTCGCCATCACCTTTCGCCATAACCGCACCGTAAGGCACTTTATAGCTCTCTTTGGTACGACCGAATTCGTCGATCAGCTTCAGCTCGGTGTTACGAGAGGTCACAACCAGCTTGCCTGCGGAGTTAACAACAGACTTCGCGTTGCTGAGCTTGATGCTACCTTTGTTTTTCACCTGGATGCTGGATTCAGCAGCCGCACGAGATGCCGCACCACCGATGTGGAACGTACGCATCGTCAGCTGTGTACCCGGCTCACCGATGGACTGTGCCGCGATAACGCCGATTGCTTCACCTTTGTTGATGATGTGGCCACGCGCCAGGTCACGACCGTAGCAGTGCGCACATACACCAAAGTCGGTGTCACAGGATACAACGGAACGTACTTTCACGGAGTCAACAGAGTTCGCTTCCAGCAGGTCACACCAGTGCTCGTGCAGCAGCGTGTTGCGTGGAACCAGAATATCTGCAGTACCCGGCTTCAGAATGTCTTCCGCGGTCACACGACCCAGAACGCGATCGCGCAGTGGCTCTTTAACATCACCACCCTCGATAACCGGGGTCATGGTGATACCTTCGAGGGTGCCACAATCGTCTTCGGTCACAACCAGATCCTGGGCAACGTCAACCAGACGACGCGTCAGATAACCGGAGTTCGCTGTTTTCAGTGCGGTATCCGCCAGACCTTTACGAGCACCGTGCGTGGAGATGAAGTACTGGAGTACGTTCAGACCTTCACGGAAGTTCGCGGTGATTGGCGTTTCGATGATGGAGCCATCTGGCTTCGCCATCAGACCACGCATACCTGCCAGCTGACGAATCTGTGCTGCGGAACCACGCGCACCGGAGTCGGCCATCATGTAGATGCTGTTGAAGGAAACCTGCTGCTCTTCTACGCCGTCACGGTTAATCACGGTTTCGGTCTGCAGGTTATCCATCATCGCTTTGGATACACGATCGTTCGCCGCTGCCCAGATATCGATAACTTTGTTATAGCGTTCGCCCGCGGTAACCAGACCAGACTGGAACTGCTCCTGGATCTCAGCGACTTCGGCTTCCGCTTCAGAGATGATCTCGTGTTTCTTCTCTGGGATGACCATGTCATCGATACCAACAGATGCACCTGAACGCGCTGCATAAGCAAAGCCGGTATACATTGTCTGGTCAGCGAAGATAACGGTCGGCTTCAGACCCAGAATGCGGTAACAGGTGTTCAGCATTTTGGAGATCGCTTTCTTGCCCAGCGCCTGGTTGACGATGGAGAAAGGCAGACCTTTCGGTACGATCATCCACAGAATGGCACGGCCAACGGTCGTGTCTTTCAGGCTGGTTTTCGCAACGAATTCGCCGTTTTCATCTTTTTCGTATTCGGTGATACGCACTTTAACGCGCGCATGCAGAGAGGCCAGGCCAGCGCGATAAATACGCTCAGCTTCTTTCGGGCCAGTCAGCACCATGCCTTCGCCTTTGGCGTTAACACAGTCGCGGGTCATGTAGTACAGACCCAATACAACGTCCTGAGAAGGAACGATAATTGGTTCACCGTTCGCTGGGGACAGGATGTTGTTGGTAGACATCATCAGCGCACGCGCTTCGAGCTGGGCTTCCAGCGTCAGCGGTACGTGAACAGCCATCTGGTCACCATCGAAGTCGGCGTTATATGCCGCACAAACCAGCGGGTGCAGCTGGATAGCTTTACCTTCGATCAGAACTGGCTCAAATGCCTGGATACCCAAACGGTGCAGGGTTGGTGCACGGTTCAGCAGTACCGGGTGTTCGCGGATAACTTCGTCCAGGATATCCCAAACGACAGCTTCTTCACGCTCAACCATTTTCTTAGCGGCTTTGATGGTGGTGGCGAGGCCACGCAGTTCCAGCTTGCCGTAGATGAACGGTTTGAACAGCTCCAGTGCCATTTTCTTCGGCAGACCGCACTGATGCAGACGCAGGTATGGACCTACGGTGATTACAGAACGACCGGAGTAGTCAACACGCTTACCGAGCAGGTTCTGACGGAAACGACCCTGTTTACCTTTGATCATGTCGGCCAAAGATTTCAGAGGACGTTTGTTAGAACCGGTGATCGCACGACCGCGACGACCGTTATCCAGCAGGGCATCTACCGCTTCCTGCAGCATACGTTTTTCGTTGCGTACGATGATGTCCGGCGCAGCCAGATCCAGCAGACGTTTCAGACGGTTATTACGGTTGATAACGCGACGATACAGATCGTTCAGATCGGACGTTGCGAAACGACCACCATCCAGCGGAACCAGTGGACGCAGATCTGGCGGCAGAACCGGCAGAACGGTCAGGATCATCCACTCTGGTTTGTTACCAGACTGAACGAACGCTTCCAGCAGTTTGATACGCTTGGTCAGCTTTTTACGTTTGGTTTCGGAGTTGGTTTCGTTCAGCTCTTCACGCAGCTGCTCGCACTCTTGCTCCAGATCCATGCTCTTCAGCAGGGCCTGAATAGCTTCCGCACCCATCTTCGCGTCGAATTCGTCACCGAACTCTTCCAGCGCGTCCAGATACTGCTCTTCAGTCAGGATCTGATGACGTTCCAGGTTCGTCATCCCGCCTTCGATAACCACATAAGATTCGAAGTACAGAACGCGTTCGATATCGCGCAGCGGCATATCCAGCAGCAGACCGATACGGGACGGCAGAGATTTCAGGAACCAGATATGAGCGGTCGGAGACGCCAGCTCGATGTGGCCCATGCGCTCACGACGCACTTTGGTCTGGGTCACTTCAACGCCGCACTTCTCACAGATCACACCACGGTGTTTCAGGCGCTTGTACTTACCGCACAGGCACTCGTAATCTTTTACTGGCCCGAAAATACGCGCACAGAAAAGGCCGTCACGCTCAGGTTTGAACGTACGGTAGTTGATGGTTTCCGGCTTTTTAACTTCACCGAAAGACCATGAACGGATCATGTCTGGCGAAGCCAGAGCAATTTTGATCGCATCAAACTCTTCGGTTTTAGTCTGCGCTTTCAGAAACTTTAATAAATCTTTCACGGATTTGCTCCCGTCGGAGTTAGCACAATCTGGTGCCGGGGGTTAACCCGGCACCAGTGACCTGTTTGAGCGAGAATTACTCGTCTTCCAGTTCGATGTTGATACCCAGCGAACGAATCTCTTTCAACAGTACGTTGAAGGATTCTGGCATGCCCGGTTCCATCTGATGGTTGCCGTCCACGATGTTTTTATACATCTTGGTACGACCGTTCACGTCATCAGACTTAACGGTGAGCATTTCCTGCAGGGTGTATGCCGCGCCGTATGCTTCCAGCGCCCACACTTCCATCTCCCCGAAGCGCTGACCACCGAACTGTGCCTTACCACCCAGCGGCTGCTGAGTAACCAGGCTGTAAGAACCGGTAGAACGAGCGTGCATCTTGTCGTCGACCAGGTGGTTCAGTTTCAGCATGTACATGTAACCTACGGTTACCGGACGCTCGAACTGTTCACCGGTACGGCCGTCAAACAGCGTAATCTGACCAGACGTTGGTAGACCACCCAGTTGCAGCAGCTCTTTAATTTCAGCTTCTTTCGCACCATCGAAGACCGGCGTTGCGATTGGCATACCTTTTTTCAGGTTCTCAGCCAGGCGCAGCACTTCTTCATCGCTGAAGGTATTCAGGTCGACTTTCTGACGCACGTCGGTACCCAGATCGTAGGCACGCTGGATGAATTCGCGCAGTTTCGCGACTTCTTCCTGCTGCTTCAGCATGGCGTTAATCTTGTCGCCGATACCTTTCGCAGCCATACCCAGGTGAGTTTCCAGGATCTGACCGATGTTCATACGAGACGGTACGCCCAGCGGGTTCAGTACGATATCTACCGGCGTACCGTTAGCATCGTGCGGCATATCTTCGATCGGGTTGATCTTAGAGATAACACCCTTGTTACCGTGACGACCTGCCATCTTATCACCAGGCTGGATCTGACGTTTAACGGCCAGATACACCTTAACAATCTTCAGCACGCCTGGTGCCAGATCGTCGCCCTGAGTGATTTTGCGGCGTTTCGCTTCGAGTTTTTTCTCGAACTCGTGTTTCAGTTCGTCATACTGCTCAGCCAGCTGTTCCAGCTGATTTTGTTTCTCTTCGTCGGTCAGGCCCAGTTCCAGCCAGCGATCGCGTGGCAGTTTGTCGAGCTTCTCAGCTTCAACGCCACCGGCAACCAGCACCGCATAGATACGGCTGAACAGACCCGCTTCGAGGATCTGCAGTTCTTCAGACAGGTCTTTCTTAGCCTGTTTGAGCTGCATCTCTTCGATTTCCAGCGCACGCTTATCTTTCTCAACGCCGTCACGGGTGAAGACCTGAACATCGATAACCGTACCGGAAACACCGTTTGGTACGCGCAGAGAAGAGTCTTTAACGTCAGACGCTTTCTCACCGAAGATTGCACGCAGCAGTTTCTCTTCTGGCGTCAGCTGCGTTTCACCTTTAGGCGTAACCTTACCAACCAGAATGTCGCCGCCGGTCACTTCCGCACCGATGTAAACGATACCGGATTCATCCAGTTTGGAGAGCGCAGCTTCACCCACGTTAGGGATGTCAGCGGTGATCTCTTCTGGCCCCAGCTTGGTGTCACGGGACACACATGCCAGTTCCTGAATGTGGATGGTGGTGAAACGATCTTCCTGAACCACACGCTCGGAGACGAGGATGGAGTCTTCGAAGTTGTAACCGTTCCATGGCATGAACGCTACACGCATGTTCTGACCGAGCGCCAGTTCACCGAGGTCGGTGGACGGACCATCTGCCAGCACGTCGCCGCGCTCAACTGGCTCACCCAGAGATACGCAAGGCATCTGGTTGATACAGGTGTTCTGGTTAGAACGGGTGTATTTGGTCAGGTTATAAATGTCGATACCTGCTTCGCCAGGATACATCTCGTCTTCGTTAACTTTGATAACGATACGGGATGCGTCGACGTACTGAACAGTACCGCCACGTTTAGCAACCGCAGTAACACCGGAGTCAACGGCAACAGCACGTTCCATACCGGTACCAACCAGCGGCTTATCAGCGCGCAGAGTTGGAACGGCCTGACGTTGCATGTTCGCACCCATCAATGCACGGTTGGCGTCATCGTGTTCCAGGAACGGGATCAGGGACGCACCGACGGATACCACCTGCTGGGTGGATACGTCCATGTAGTCAACCTGGTCGCGGCTGAACAGGCTTGATTCGCCTTTGCTACGGCAGGTAACCAGATCTTCTACAAAGTGGCCTTCGTCATCCAGGTTGGAGTTCGCCTGAGCGATAACGTAGTTGCCTTCTTCGATAGCAGACAGGTAGTGAATTTCGTCGGTTACAACACCGTCAGTCACTTTACGGTACGGGGTCTCGAGGAAACCGTATTCGTTAGTCTGTGCGTACACGGACAGGGAGTTGATCAGACCGATGTTTGGACCTTCAGGCGTTTCGATTGGACATACGCGACCGTAGTGCGTCGGGTGTACGTCTCGAACTTCAAAGCCTGCGCGTTCACGGGTCAGACCGCCTGGGCCGAGTGCAGAGATACGACGTTTGTGCGTAATCTCAGACAGCGGGTTGTTCTGGTCCATGAACTGAGACAGCTGGCTTGAACCGAAGAACTCTTTCACTGCTGCAGAAATCGGCTTGGCGTTGATCATATCCTGAGGCATCAGGGTATCCAGATCGCCCAGAGACAGACGCTCTTTCACCGCACGCTCTACACGTACCAGGCCAACGCGGAATTGGTTTTCCGCCATTTCGCCTACGGAACGGATACGACGGTTGCCGAGGTGGTCGATATCGTCCACTTCGCCTTTACCGTTACGGATATCGATGAGCTTCTTCATCACTTCGATGATGTCGTCTTTGCTCAGGATACCGGAACCTTCGATTTCGTCGCGCAGCAGAGAACGGTTGAACTTCATACGACCAACCGCGGACAGATCGTAGCGGTCTTCGGAGAAGAACAGGTTCTCGAACAGGCTTTCCGCCGCTTCGCGAGTTGGTGGCTCACCAGGACGCATCATGCGGTAGATTTCTACCAGCGCGCTCAGACGATCGGTAGTTGGGTCGACGCGAATAGTCTCAGAGATATACGCGCCGTGGTCCAGATCGTTGGTGAACAGCGTTTCGATACGTTTGTGGCCAGACTGGCTCAGCTTAGCCAGCAGATCCAGGCTCAGCTCCATGTTCGCTGGGCAGATCAGCTCACCCGTTGACTCGTCAACGTAATCTTTCGCGGCTACTTTTCCTGCAATGTACTCAACCGGAACTTCGATGAGTTTGATATCATCTTTTTCCAGCTGGCGGATGTGGCGCGCGGTGATACGGCGACCTTTTTCCACATACACTTTGCCGTCGGCTTCGATGTCGAACGACGCGGTCTCACCACGCAGACGTTCCGGCACCAGCTCCATCTGCAGCTTGTTGTCGCGGATTTCAAAGATCACTTTCTCAAAGAACAGGTCCAGGATCTGTTCAGTGGTGTATTGCAGCGCACGCAGAATGATGGTTGCAGGCAGCTTACGACGACGGTCGATACGGACAAACAGGTTGTCTTTCGGATCGAACTCGAAGTCCAGCCATGAACCACGGTAAGGAATGATGCGTGCGTTATACAGTACTTTACCGGAAGAGTGTGTTTTACCTTTATCGCTGTCGAAGAAGACGCCCGGGCTACGATGCAGCTGGGAAACGATAACACGCTCAGTACCGTTGATAACGAAAGTACCGTTGTCTGTCATGAGTGGAATTTCACCCATGTAGACTTCTTGTTCTTTAATGTCTTTTACGGTGCCTTCCGGCGCTTCGCGCTCGTAGATCACCAGACGCAGTTTTACGCGCAGCGGTGCGGAATAGGTCACGCCACGGATCTGACATTCCTGAACGTCAAACACCGGTTCGCCAAGGCGGTAGCTGACGTACTGCAGCTCGGAGTTACCGCTGTAGCTCTGAATCGGGAACACGGAGCGGAAGGCTGCTTCCAGACCGTACTGCCCTTCAGGATCTTGCTCGATAAACTTCTGGAACGAGTCAAGCTGGATAGAAAGGAGATATGGAATGTCCAGAACTTGTGGACGTTTACCAAAATCCTTACGAATACGTTTTTTCTCGGTATAGGAGTAAACCATAGGGTTCCTCAGCTCGCTGACAAGTCGACCCATCTGTCCGACGAAGGGACAGTTTGTGCAACACCATTTTGTGGACCGGAAAATTGAATACTTTCCGCAATACCTGTTGCTATCACGCTTAAATCATTTCGTCGCGATTTACACAGAGCGAGCACCCTGTCGCAATATATTAAGTCGTCGATAGAAACATGCATTGTCAGGACAACCAGCAGTCAAACAGTGTGAAATGCTACTGATGCCTTACAGCGCAAAAAGGCTGGTGACTAAAAAGTCACCAGCCATCAGCCTAATTACTCAGGCTGCAACCAGAAAAGTTGGCTTATTTAACTTCAACTTCAGCGCCAGCTTCTTCCAGAGATTTTTTCAGTGCTTCTGCGTCGTCTTTGCTCACGCCTTCTTTCAGCGCAGCTGGAGCAGATTCTACCAGGTCTTTAGCTTCTTTCAGACCCAGGCCAGTTGCGCCACGTACTGCTTTGATAACAGCAACTTTGTTAGCGCCAGCAGCTTTCAGAATTACGTCGAATTCAGTTTTTTCTTCAGCAGCTTCAGCCGGGCCCGCAGCTACAGCTACAGCAGCAGCAGCAGAAACACCGAATTTTTCTTCCATTGCAGAAATCAGTTCTACAACGTCCATTACGGACATAGCTGCAACTGCTTCAATGATTTGATCTTTAGTGATAGACATTTAAATTGTTCCTGAAAATCAGAATAAGTTTATACGTAAGCAAATGCTTTATAAAGATAACCGCGATTAAGCAGCTTCTTTCGCATCGCGAACAGCAGCCAGAGTGCGAACCAGTTTGCCAGCCGAAGCTTCTTTCATGGTTGCCATCAGGCGTGCAATTGCTTCTTCGTAGGTCGGCAGGGTTGCCAGGCGATCGATGTTCGATGCCGTGATCAACTCACCTTCAAAGGCTGCAGCTTTGACCTCAAATTTTGCATTCGCTTTCGCGAACTCTTTGAACAGACGAGCAGCAGCGCCCGGGTGTTCCATAGAGTATGCAATCAGGGTCGGACCAACAAACGTGTCTTTCAGGCACTCGAACTGAGTACCTTCAACTACGCGACGCAGCAGGGTGTTACGAACAACACGCATGTATACGCCAGCTTCACGACCTGCTTTACGCAGTTCAGTCATTTTGTCTACAGTAACGCCACGGGAATCCGCAACTACTGCAGACAGCGCGCCTTTGGCTACTTCGCTGACTTCAGCAACAATCGCTTGTTTGTCTTGAAGATTTAAAGCCATTAGCTTTGCTCCTGGATGTTTGCCGGAACTCATGTTCCGGAACTCACTTCACTCTTCCCAACGGAAAGAGCGTCTTAATACGGTGAGCAGAAACAAGCCAGAGTATCCAAAAATAATCTTAGCGTTCTGTCACCGTCTACGCAGGGGATTAAGTCTCTTGCGAAACACCTGCGGTCTTCGACGGAGGCCTGGATTAGGCCAGGCTCCAACGAACAAATCTTTTAGCCGCTAACTTTCGTTAGCAAACGTGGGGGGTAAGATTGTAGACAAAATCACCGCCCACGTAAAGGCATTAGTTTGCAGCAGCGCTCAGGCCAGCCTGGTCAACTGCAACACCTGCACCCATGGTGGTGGAGATGCTAACTTTCTTGATGTACACGCCTTTCGCCTGAGTTGGTTTTGCTTTTTTCAGCGCAACCAGCAGAGATTCCAGGTTTTCTTTCAGTTTGTCAGCGTCAAAGTCCACTTTACCGATGGTGGTGTGGATGATGCCGTTTTTGTCGTTACGATAACGAACCTGACCTGCTTTAGCGTTCTTAACAGCTTCAGCAACGTTAGGGGTTACAGTACCCACTTTCGGGTTTGGCATCAGGCCGCGTGGACCCAGAACCTGGCCCAGCTGGCCAACAACGCGCATTGCATCTGGAGAAGCAATAACAACGTCAAAGTTCATTTCGCCTTTCTTGATCTGATCAGCCAGATCTTCCATACCTACCAGTTCAGCGCCGGCAGCTTTAGCAGCTTCAGCGTTTGCACCCTGAGCAAATACAGCTACGCGAACGGAACGGCCAGTACCGTGTGGCAGTACAGTTGCGCCACGAACGTTCTGATCGGATTTACGAGCGTCGATGCCGAGGTTAACGGCAACGTCAACGCTTTCAACGAACTTAGCAGTTGCCAGTTCTTTCAGCAGAGCGATAGCTTCGTTGATGTCGTACTGTTTGGTCGCATCAACTTTGTCACGGATCACGGACATGCGCTTGGTCAGTTTAGCCATTTCTTAGTCCTCCACTACCAGGCCCATGGAACGTGCAGTACCTTCGATTGAGCGAGTCATCGCTTCAATGTCGGCACCAGTCATGTCGGCAGCTTTGGTCTGCGCGATTTCCTGCAGCTGAGCGCGGGAAATTTTACCCACTTTGTCTTTGTTCGGTTTACCGGAACCAGACTTGATACCAGCCGCTTTCTTCAGCAGAACTGCTGCTGGAGGGGTTTTGGTAACGAAAGTGAAAGAACGGTCAGCGTAAACAGTGATTACGACTGGGATTGGCAGACCTTTTTCCAGGGATTCGGTTTTGGCGTTGAACGCTTTACAGAATTCCATGATGTTCACACCCTGCTGACCCAGAGCTGGACCAACTGGTGGACTTGGGTTCGCCATACCAGCTGCAACCTGCAGCTTGACGTAGGCTTGTACTTTCTTAGCCATTCTAAAATCCTCTGATTGGGTAATAGCGCCTCAGGAAGGCTCCCCGTGAATAAAATTCGTTTTACGGGCCGGGGCCCATAAAAACAAAAGGCGCGAAATTGTATTCCAATCTCGCGCCCTGTGCAACGATTAAATCGCCGCTTTTTTGATCGCTGCTTAGGCTTTTTCGACCTGCGCAAAGTCCAGTTCTACCGGGGTCGCACGACCGAAGATAGAAACAGAAACTTTCAGGCGGGACTTCTCGTAGTCCACTTCTTCAACGACGCCGTTAAAGTCAGCAAACGGACCGTCGCTAACACGAACCATTTCACCCGGTTCAAACAGCGTTTTAGGACGCGGCTTATCACCCACCTGCTGCAGGCGGTTCATAATCGCATCAACTTCTTTGTCGCTGATTGGCGCCGGACGGTCAGACGTGCCGCCGATAAAGCCCATCACGCGCGGTACGCTGCGCACCAGGTGCCAGCTCGCGTCGTTCATCACCATCTGAACCAGCACGTAACCCGGGAAGAATTTACGCTCGCTTTTGCGACGTTGGCCGCCACGGATCTCAACCACTTCTTCGGTCGGAACCATAACTTCGCCAAATAACTCTTCCATGTTGTGTAATTTGATATGCTCACGCAGCGACGTTGCTACGCGGCCTTCAAAACCGGAAAACGCCTGAACGACGTACCAACGCTTTTTAGGGGCTTCAGACATCTTAGAACCTCAGGCCAGTAATAAAGGAAACCAGGCGAACCAGAATACCATCCAGTCCCCACAGGATCAGTGACATTACAGCGGTAACCGCCGCTACGATCAGCGTGGTGTGCAATGTTTCCTGGCGAGTCGGCCAAATGACCTTGCGGACTTCGGTACGCGCTTCACGTGCAAAAGCAACGGTTGCTTTACCTTTAGTCGTTAACAGCGCGACACCGCCCGCTGCAGCAATCAGAATCACCACTGCCAGCGCGCGGAGCGGCAGCATCATGTCACGATAAAGATAGTTGCCAACGATTGCCACAATCAGCAGCACGGCAACAGCGACCCACTTCATCGCTTCCAGGCCGCGCCCGCTCCCTTGAGCTTCGGTATTCGCACTCATAAACCAACCTGTCAGAAGAATTCTACAAATAATTTCACCCCGCGATTGCGAGGCGAGCCAAATCGAAATAATCCCTTTATGGATTATACGCTCTCTGCAGAGCCTGTCTCAGCAATGATTATGACAAAAATAATCACTGATGAGCCAGGTTCTGATGTGAAAGCGTGCAAAAAGGGCATCAAATGATGCCCTTTTCATGCGCATTGCGTCAAATGTTATCAGCGATTAGCTGAGAACTTTAGCAACCACGCCCGCGCCAACGGTACGGCCGCCTTCACGGATTGCGAAACGCAGACCGTCGTCCATCGCGATTGGGTGGATCAGCGTCACAACCATCTTGATGTTGTCGCCTGGCATTACCATCTCAACGCCTTCTGGCAGTTCGATGGTACCGGTCACGTCAGTTGTACGGAAGTAGAACTGTGGACGGTAGCCTTTGAAGAACGGAGTATGACGGCCGCCTTCGTCTTTGGACAGGATGTACACTTCAGATTCGAACTTGGTGTGTGGCTTGATTGAGCCTGGCTTCGCCAGAACCTGACCACGTTCGATTTCTTCACGTTTGATACCACGCAGCAGAACACCAACGTTCTCACCAGCACGGCCTTCGTCCAGCAGTTTGCGGAACATTTCAACGCCAGTACAGGTAGACTTCGCAGTCTCTTTGATACCAACGATTTCAACTTCTTCGCCAACTTTGATGATACCGCGCTCTACACGACCGGTAACAACGGTACCACGACCGGAGATGGAGAATACGTCTTCGATTGGCAGCAGGAATGGCTTGTCAATCGCACGCTCTGGTTCTGGGATGTAAGAATCCAGGAAGCCAGCCAGTTCGATGATTTTCGCTTCCCACTCAGCTTCGCCTTCCAGCGCTTTCAGAGCAGAACCACGAACGATTGGGGTATCGTCGCCTGGGAAATCGTACTGAGACAGCAGTTCACGAACTTCCATCTCTACCAGTTCCAGCAGCTCTTCGTCATCAACCATGTCGCATTTGTTCAGGAACACGATGATGAAAGGAACGCCTACCTGACGACCCAGCAGGATGTGCTCACGAGTCTGAGGCATTGGGCCGTCAGTCGCAGCAACAACCAGGATCGCGCCGTCCATCTGCGCAGCACCGGTGATCATGTTTTTAACATAGTCGGCGTGGCCTGGGCAGTCTACGTGTGCGTAGTGGCGAGTCGGGGTGTCGTACTCAACGTGAGAGGTGTTGATGGTGATACCACGAGCTTTTTCTTCTGGCGCGTTATCGATCTGGTCGAATGCGCGAGCAGAACCACCGTAGGTTTTTGCCAGAACGGTAGTGATTGCAGCGGTCAGCGTTGTTTTACCATGGTCAACGTGGCCGATAGTACCGACGTTAACGTGCGGTTTTGTACGTTCAAACTTTTCTTTAGACATCGATTGTCCCTCTAAGACACGGATAAATCGGTGATATCACCACATCAACCAGGCGAAATGCCTGAATTGTTGAATACAGTAAAATTGAAACAGAGAGAAACGGGAAGGAGAAGTGAAGTGGTGCTGATACCCAGAGTCGAACTGGGGACCTCACCCTTACCAAGGGTGCGCTCTACCAACTGAGCCATATCAGCACGTATTGGAGCGGGCAGCGGGAATCGAACCCGCATCATCAGCTTGGAAGGCTGAGGTAATAGCCATTATACGATGCCCGCATCCTGAAACTCGGCTACCCAGTTCTTTCTGTAACAAAAAAAGAGATTTCTCTCTTTTTCAGTTTGAGCTGGCTAATTTTTCCAACCAGCTCCGGCGGCATTTACGCTGCCAGAAAGTGGTGGTGGGGGAAGGATTCGAACCTTCGAAGTCTGTGACGGCAGATTTACAGTCTGCTCCCTTTGGCCGCTCGGGAACCCCACCGGACTTGATGGTGCCGACTACCGGAATCGAACTGGTGACCTACTGATTACAAGTCAGTTGCTCTACCTACTGAGCTAAGTCGGCATCAAGTAGCGCGCATTCTATGGATACCTGCGCGGTCATGCAACTAAAAATTTGCATAAAACGTTCTTTCGCTCACATTTTATGCGAACAGCGTATCGAGCGCTGTAAAAGTAGTCATTTGAGGTCAAATATTCAACATATCAGCGTGATTTGCACCGTATTCACCGTAGCGTGACGGCTTCCGCGTTACGCAGCGCTTTCCATCTTTTTTCTTATTATTCCTGTCATCTGGTGTTAACCTCCTGCCCATTGTCCAAAATTAACTGTGTGATGAGCCATGATCCGGCAGTGTGATGCTGGCTCACTGAAGCATGCTTATGAGCAAAAAAGAGCAAACGTTAATGACGCCTTATCTTCACTTTAACCGCAGCCAGTGGGCTGCCCTGCGTGATTCCGTCCCTATGACGCTGACGGAAGGTGAAATCGCACGGTTAAAAGGGATAAACGAAGATCTGTCCCTGGAAGAGGTGGCAGAAATTTATCTCCCCCTCTCTCGCTTGCTTAACTTCTATATCAGCTCGAACCTGCGCCGTCAGGCTGTGCTGGAGCAGTTTCTCGGGACGAACGGTCAACGCATTCCTTATATCATTAGTATTGCAGGCAGCGTGGCCGTGGGTAAAAGTACCACCGCGCGCGTCCTGCAGGCGCTGTTGAGCCGCTGGCCGGAACACCGCAGCGTGGAGCTGATCACCACCGACGGCTTCCTGCACCCGAACGAGGTGTTAAAAGAACGCGGGCTGATGAAGAAGAAGGGCTTCCCGCTTTCTTATGATATGCACCGTCTGGTGAAATTCGTTTCCGACCTTAAATCTGGTGCCCCAAACGTCACCGCGCCAGTCTATTCACACCTGATCTACGATCGCATCCCGGGTGGGGATAAAACGGTGGTCCAGCCGGACATTCTGATTCTGGAAGGTCTGAACGTGCTGCAAAGCGGGATGGACTATCCTCACGACCCGCATCACGTATTCGTCTCGGATTTCGTCGATTTCTCTATTTATGTCGATGCGCCGGAAGACCTGCTGCAAAACTGGTACATCAACCGCTTCCTGAAGTTCCGCGAAGGGGCGTTCACTGACCCGGATTCCTATTTCCACCACTATGCTCAGCTTTCTGAAGAAGAAGCAGTCAACGTGGCCACGGGGCTGTGGAACGAGATCAACTACGTGAACCTCAAAGAGAACATCCTGCCGACGCGCGAGCGAGCAAGCCTGATCCTCACCAAGAGCGAGAAGCACGCCGTCGACCAGATTCGCCTGCGGAAATAATCAAGCAGACATAAAAAAACCGGCTTAGCGCCGGTTTTTTTCGTTATGCCTGTGGCTTCTCGCCATTTTCATCCTGATCGACCGCGAAGCAGGCAACCAGCTGGCCGCCATAATCCTTCAGCTGCGGCTGGAGCTGAGTGCACGGGCCAAAGCGGCGACTGCAGCGGGCGTTGAATGCACATCCCGGAGGTGGATTCAGCGGACTTGGCAGTTCCCCCGTCAGCTTAATACGCTCACGACGATCGTCCGGGTTCAGACGCGGCGTCGCAGACAGTAGCGCCTGGGTGTACGGGTGACGAGGATTATTAAAGATCTGGTCTTTGGTCCCCTTCTCCACGCAGCGCCCCAGGTACATCACCATCACTTCATCAGCAATATGCTCCACCACCGACAGGTCG
Organism: Enterobacter sp. ECC-019; assembly: GCF_043974075.1. Classification (NCBI taxonomy): domain Bacteria; kingdom Pseudomonadati; phylum Pseudomonadota; class Gammaproteobacteria; order Enterobacterales; family Enterobacteriaceae; genus Enterobacter; species Enterobacter sp. ECC-019. The sequence continues at coordinate 834,419 of NZ_CP143759.1, read as the reverse complement.
TGGGAGATGAACACGTAAGACAGCCCTAGCTCCTGCTGGAGATCCATCATCAGGTTCAGCACCTGCGCACGCACGGATACGTCGAGCGCGGAGACCGGCTCATCGGCAATCACCACGTCCGGATCGAGCATCAGCCCGCGGGCGATCGCGATACGCTGACGCTGGCCACCGGAGAACATGTGCGGATAGCGGTCGTAATGCTCGGTTTTGAGGCCGACCTTCGCCATCATCGCCAGCGCTTTTTCACGGCGCTGCTCCTTGCTCAGATTACTGTTGATCAGCAGCGGCTCTTCCAGAATCTGCCCGACTTTTTTACGCGGGTTCAAAGAACCATACGGGTTCTGGAACACAATCTGGATTTTCTGGCGACGCAGCTTCTGCGCCTGCGGATCGTGCTTGAGCAGATCCTGCCCCTGATAATAGAGCTCACCACCGGTCGGCACTTCAATCATCGTCAGCAGACGGCCCAGCGTGGATTTACCGCAGCCTGACTCCCCCACCACCGCCAGCGTTTTACCGCGTTCGAGGTTAAAAGAGACGCCATCCAGCGCTTTCACCAGGCGTTCAGGGGCAAACAGTCCCTTCTTCACCGGGTAGTATTTTTTCAGATCGATGGCCTGCAGCAGCGGCTGTTGCGTGGTGGCCTGTTGCGTACTCATAGTGTTGGCCTCCCGGCATCATCGAGTGGGTAGTGGCATTTCGACTGACGACCGTCAGCAAGCTGGTTCAGCTCTGGCTCTTCTGCCCGGCATTTGTCCGTCGCATACGGACAGCGCGGATTGAGCAGACAGCCCTGCGGACGGTCATATTTACCCGGTACCACACCCGGCAGCGACGCCAGACGCGCTTTGTCCTGGGCAAACTCCGGCAGCGCGCGTAAAAGCGCCTGGGTATATGGGTGACGCGGCGCGCGGAAAATATCGTGTGAATTTCCGGTCTCGACCACCTGACCGGCATACATCACGATGATTTTGTGCGCGGCTTCGGCCACCAGCGCCAGATCGTGCGTAATCAGCACCAGCGCCATATTCTCTTTCTGCTGCAGCTCCAGCAGCAGCTCGATGATTTGCGCCTGAATGGTCACATCCAGCGCCGTCGTCGGTTCATCCGCAATCAGCAGTTTTGGTCGACAGGCAATCGCCATCGCGATCATCACGCGCTGGCTCATCCCACCGGAGAGCTGATGCGGGTAAACGTCCAGACGCGATGCCGGGTCCGGAATACCCACCTGGTTCAGCAGATCGATTGCGCGCTGGCGACGGGTTTTCTTATTCCCACCCTGGTGCACCTTAATCGCTTCCATAATCTGGAAACCAACGGTGTAGCAAGGGTTCAGGCTGGTCATGGGATCCTGGAAAATCATCGCTACTTCGGCGCCCACCAGCTGGCGGCGCTGTTTCTCAGAAATGCGCTTCAGGTCCTGACCGTTGAACTGCAGGTTTTCCGCCATCACGCGGCCCGGGTAATCAATCAGCCCCATGATCGCCAGTGAGCTCACTGACTTACCGGAACCGGACTCCCCGACAATGCCAACCACTTCGCCCTGATTTACGCTATAGCTGATGCGGTCCACGGCGCGAAACGGGGTGCCTTCGTCGCCGAAGTGCACCGATAATTTATCTACATTTAATAACGCCATCTCGTGCCTCTTACTGCTTCAGTTTGGGATCAAGCGCATCACGCAGGCCATCACCCATCAGGTTAAATGCCAGCACCGTCAGCAGGATTGCCAGACCCGGGAAGGTGACAACCCACCAGGCGCTTTGTGCGAACTGCAACACGTCGGAGAGCATGGTGCCCCACTCCGATGTTGGCGGCTGCGCACCCATGCCCAGGAAGCCAAGAGCGGCCATATCAAGAATGGCGTTAGAGAAACCGAGCGACGCCTGAACAATCAGCGGCGCAAGGCAGTTAGGGAAGATATTAACGAACATCTGGCGCATCGCACCGGCACCCGCCACGCGAGACGCGGTGACGTAATCGCGGTTCACTTCCACCAGCACCGCCGCACGCGTTAAACGCACGTAGTGAGGGAGCGCCACGAAGGTCAACGCCAGCGCGGCGTTACCAATCGACGGGCCGAAGATCGCCACCAGCACCAGCGCCAGCAGCAGGCTTGGCAGCGCCAGCATGATGTCGACGATACGCATGATGATGTTATCAACGATGCCGCCGAAGTAACCGGCAACCAGGCCGAGGACGACGCCCATGATCAGCGACAGCACAACAACGAGACAGCCGACCAGCAGCGACAGGCGCGCGCCGTACATCAGACGTGACAGCACGTCGCGGCCCACGTCATCGGTACCGAGCAGGTGCGTCAGGCTACCGCCGTCCTGCCACGCAGGCGGCGCGAGCAGCGCATCGCGGAACTGGTCCGCCGGGTTATACGGTGCGAGGAAGTTCGCAAACACCGCAATCAGGATCATGATTACGACATACACCAGCCCTACCACCGCGCCTTTATTGCGCTTGAAGTAGTGCCAGAACTCCTGCAGCGGCGTCATAGGAACCGGTGCAGCGACCACTTTATTTTGAGTGACTTGTGACATGATGGTCCCTTACTTCTTATGACGAATACGCGGGTTCACCACGCCGTACAGCAAATCGACCAGCAGGTTGACGAGGATAATCATCGTCGCGACCAGCAGTACACCGCCCTGCACAACCGGATAGTCACGGCGTTGCAGCGCATCAATCAGCCAGCGTCCAAGACCCGGCCAGGAGAAGATGGTTTCGGTCAGGATCGCCCCCGCCAGCAACGTCCCCACCTGGAGACCGATAACGGTCACCACCGGCAGCATGGCATTACGCAGCGCGTGAACGATGATGACGCGCATACGCGTCAGGCCCTTGGCGCGCGCGGTGCGGATATAATCTTCACCCAGCACTTCCAGCATCGATGAACGGGTCATACGCACGATCACCGCCAGAGGAATGGTGCCCAACACCATGGCAGGCAGGATCATGTGCGCCACGGCATCAATGAAGTTGCCCTCTTCGCCCCAGATAGCCGTATCAATCAGCATAAAGCCGGTGAGCGGGTTGGTATCATCCAGGAAGACCATATCACTGACGCGCCCGGAGACCGGTGTCAGGTTAAGCTGCACCGATACCAGCATGATCAGCATCATGCCCCACCAGAAGATAGGCATGGAGTAGCCGGTCAGCGCCAGGCCAACGGCGGTATGGTCAAATATAGAGCCACGCTTGACGGCAGCCAGTACCCCGACAGGAATACCCACCGCAGTGGCGAAAATCATGGCGCAGACACCAAGCTCCAGTGTCGCTTTAAAACGCGGCACGAACTCGTCCCACACCGGAAGACGGCTTTTCAGCGAAATCCCTAAATCACCGTGCAACACGCCCCAGATATAGTGGAGGTACTGCTGCCACATCGGCTTATCGAGACCGAGTTCCGCCAGCAGCTGTGCATGGCGCTCAGGGGAAATACCACGCTCGCCCGCCATAATCATTACCGGGTCGCCGGGGATCATATGGACGAAGGCAAAAGTGAGAAGGGTGATACCGATAAACGTGGGGATAACAAGTCCCAGACGTCGGAGGATGAACTGCAACATAACCCGGATTCTCTCTGATGACGCACGACCAGTGGCGTGACGTCTGTATTGCTCACAAATCTTATTCCCTCCCCTTTTAGAGAGGGAATAAAGCACTGCTGCCGGGTGGCGCTACGCTTACCCGGCCTACATACCGTAGGCCAGTGCAAGCGCAGCGCCGCCTGGCATTGCTTTTAATTATTCAACAGATACGTTTTCGAAGTGGTGTTTGCCCAGTGGATCAACCACGTAGCCCTTCACTTCTTTACGCACTGGCTCGTACACGGTGGAGTGAGCAACAATCAGCGCCGGAGCCTGATCGTGCATAACAACCTGAGCCTGCTTGTACAGTTCAATACGCTTGTTGTGATCGTCGGTCGCACGCGCCGGCTGGATCAGGTCTTCAAACGGCTTGTAGCACCAGCGAGAGTAGTTAGAACCGTCTTTCGCCGCCGCGCAGCTGAACAGGGTAGCGAAGAAGTTGTCCGGATCCCCGTTGTCACCGGTCCAGCCCATCATTACCGCCTGATGCTCACCCGCTTTGGCGCGCTTCAGGTACTCGCCCCACTCGTAGGTCACAATCTTGGCCTGAACGCCAACCTTAGCCCAGTCAGCCTGAACCATTTCCGCCATACGGCGTGCGTTCGGGTTGTACGGACGCTGAACAGGCATCGCCCACAGCTCAACGGTAAAGCCTTTATCCTGGCCCGCTTCTTTCAGCAGCGCTTTCGCTTTCTCAGGATCGTAGCTGTAATCTTTAACGTCGTCGTTATAGCCCCACATGGTTGGTGGGATCAGGTTTTTGGCAGCAACGCCAGCGCCCTGGTAAACGGCCTTGATGATCGCTTCTTTGTTCACTGCGTAGGTCAACGCCTGACGCACCTTCACGTCATCAAACGGTTTCTTCTCGGTGTTGAAGGAGAGATAGCCCACGTTCAGGCCAGCCTGCTCCAGCAGGTTGATGTTCTTGTCCTGCTTCATGCGGGCGATATCAGCCGGGTTCGGGTACGGCATTACCTGGCATTCATTTTTCTGCAGTTTTGCATAACGCACTGACGCATCAGGCGTGATGGAGAAGACCAGACGGTCGATCTGCGGCTTGGTGCCCCAGAAGCCTTCGAAGGCTTTGTACAGAATACGGGAGTCTTTCTGGTACTGCAGCAGCTGGAATGGACCGGTACCGATTGGGTTCAGGTCGACTTTTTCCGGCGTACCGGCTTTCAGCATGTTGTCCGCGTACTCTTTGGACAGAATTGAGGCGAAGTCCATGGCCAGGTCAGCCAGGAATGGCGCTTCCGGGCGAGTCAGCACGAACTGAACCGTTTTATCGTCCACTTTTTTCACTTCAGCAATCAGGTCAGGCAGCCCCATCCCTTCGAAGTATTCATAGCTGCCGCCAGACACTTTGTGGTACGGGTTCTGAGCGTTTTTCTGACGGTCGAAGGAGAACACAACGTCGTCGGCGTTAAAGTCGCGCGTTGGTTTGAATTCTTTGCTGTCCTGCCACTTCACGCCCTGGCGCAGGTGGAAGGTATAGGTTTTGCCGTCTTCGCTGACGTCCCACTTCTCGGCCAGACCCGGAATCACTTCCGTGGTACCGGTTTTGAATTCAACCAGACGGTTATAGATCGGTACAGAGCTTGCGTCGTAAGTCGTACCAGAGGTAAAGAGCTGTGGGTTAAAGCCTTCCGGCGAGCCTTCAGAACAGTAAACCAGGGTTTTTGCCTGTACGCTTGCTGCCACGGTCATAGCCACCAGGCTCAGACCAAGCTTCAGCATCCCTGACTTCTTCAAGGAAATACTCATTATTCTGCTCCAATGTGATGTTTTGCTTTGTTGTGTTACGCCGCCAGACCTTTATTTATTTTTTACCCGGTCCGGTCGGTGATGCCCGAAGGCTTTAAAGGGATGGAGAATCCTTTCAGAAGAGCGTTTGAGTTGCAGCGCAGATCGTCCCTGAAATGCCCCTCATGCCCTACAATCTGTCAACAGAATGTGAAAACGTCAATACAGGTGACGGGGATTTACGCTGAGTGTGAGAAACCGCAAACAAAGATTAAAAAAACTATGTGTGCCAGTTTTCAGCAGGGAAATTTATGCTACTCGCTCTCTTGCAGCACAACTCTCTTCATATTTCGCAACAATTAGTGATTAACTTTTATTCAGAATGGGTAAATTTTCTTGCAGAATGGTGATTATCTGAGCACTAAATACCGCGAACGTTAAAACGCACAGCGAAAAATGCTGAGGTTATCCATAAGCAACGCGAAAAAAGATCAATCTATATATAAAAAAATACAATGGATTATGTCACAAAATCGTTAACAGGCAGGGAGAAGCAGGTCTAAAGGGTGTTTTGGATACTCTGACGGGATAAAGTCATAATGCAAAAAGGGCTAACCTTGCGGTTAGCCCTTTTCAGAATGTGGTCGGCGAGAGAGGATTCGAACCTCCGACCCACTGGTCCCAAACCAGTTGCGCTACCAAGCTGCGCTACTCGCCGAATGCGGAGCGCATCTTACTGCTGAGGTGCGCCCCCGTCAATCCCTTATTTTCAAAAAGACAATCAACTGGCGATATTCTCGCCAGAGCAGCTACTGCGCGGCTTTTACGGTGTTATCAGGGAGTTTACACCAGTTGTTGTTTTCGTTAATCCCACCGTCCGGTGAGGTATAGCCGAGACAACCCATAATGGTGTCGTACAGCTCAACGTGACGACGCGGCACCTTCATCTCCGCCTCTTTCTTCAACTGAGCAAACATCTTCGCCTTCTCCGGGTTTTCCAGGTACTTATCCGACATCCACATGATCATCGGCACGCGGAACTGCTCCGGCGGAGCCAGCTTGCGCGGCGTACCGTGCAGATGCTCTTTCTCATTGATGGATTCACCGTGGTCTGCCGCATAAATCACAATCGCTTTCTTATCGCGCAGCTGGTCAATCACCCGGCTCAGGAAGGTATCCACATAGAGCACCGAGTTATCATAGGCGTTGATCAGCTCCTGCTTGCTACAGTCTTTATTAATACCCACGCATTCAGGCTGCCACTTCGCGAAATCACGCGTGTAGCGCTGGTAATAGCTGTAATGCGACCCTTTGGTATGCAGAATAACCAGATGCTTGCCCTGTGGATGATTCTTGAGGGACTGCGACATCTCTTCCAGCAGCAGCATATCGTCGACGTTTTTACCGCGGTTACGCGGCTCGGCACCAATCTGCTCGCGGTACGCAATGTTATCTGCCAGCGTGTTGGTGTAGAACCACATCTCACTTTGCATCGCGAACAGATCAGAGCTAAACCCAAGCTGCTTCAGCACGGCAAACACATTCTGCTCTTTCAGCGTACGTTGCGGGTTATCGCTTGCACCGCCTTCACGCACAAACATACAGCGCAGCGAGAGCTTCGTTGCGGTATCGCAGGAGTAACCACGGTAGGCCACAAGGTTCTTCTCCTGCGCCAGCTTTGGTGTGGTATCCCGGTCATAGCCGAGAATGCCCATATGATCCCAGCGCGTCGTTTCACCGATGACAAAGACGACGTAAGTATCATCCAGTCCGTCGGTCGGCGGTTCGTATTTAAATTTTTTCAGTGGGTTGATCAGTGACTTCACATCACCGGATTCATCCGCCTGTGCCCAGGCATATAGACCTAACGCTGAGAGCCAGTTAGACGGCAAATAGGAGTTTGCTACCACGCCGCCATAGCTTGGCATATCAACGCCCGTCGCTTTTTCGACGCGTTTTTGCTGCGTTTCCATCAGGCGGATAGGCGCCCACACCAGCAGACCGGCCAGCAGGACGACGACGATATTGCGGATCCGCTGCCCACGCGTGCGCAGCTGGCGTAACAGCGTATAGCGGCAGGTATTGTTCCAGATAAAGAACAGCGGGATCAGACAGGTTAAAATCGTCCAGACGATAAAGCCTTTCCCGACCACCTCTTTCGAGAGATCGATATCCGTGGTCATTACCGAGGCAACGATACCGTAGCCAATGACCACGTTCATAAAGGTCATGTAATAGCTTGCGGCGGCGGAGATAATCACCACCAGCGAGGCCAAAATTTGCCACGTCCGTCGGCCAAAGAGAGAGAGCAGGCGTAACAGGAAAAAGGTAGCCAGAACAGAACCAAACACTTCAATCGCGGCGAAAATCCCATTGCTTACGGTGAGGTGTTCAAAATAGCCTTCCACTCTTCTGAACAGCACCGCGCCATTCAGAAACAAACCGATATAGACAGCCAGCATCAGACACAATCTTTGCTGGGTAAGAGACCTAATATATTTCATGCAAACAACCCTGGGGAAAGGGGTATAAAGACCCGCCGAATCTCAATGAGAAAGCAGACAGAGTAAGTAGGTGCGGGAGAAACCGTTATCAGAAACGTCTACAAGCGCGATAAGTAGACCACAGCGGGGAAAAAAAGTGGCAACAGAGAATGTGATCGATAAAGATTTTTACAAAATAACTCGTCAGGAAACGATGCGTAGATAAAAAAAGAGGCCTTACGGCCTCTTTTCGTCGAATCATGCATGCGCTTCTTTATAAACTTCACGCTGCGGCTGACGAATGGTCGTGGACAGCGCCAGGGAAATAATCAGCAAGGCAAATATCACACAGAAGGTCACGTAGAACCCGCCGAACAGGGAGGCAATCAGCGAGCCGCAGATACTGCCGATCCCGAAGCCCAGATAGATAACGCCATAGTTTTTCGCCAGATTGTTCAGGCCAAAGAACTCGCTCACCAGTGACGGGAAGACGGTAATGGTGCCGCCGAAGTTAAAAGCCACACAGGCAATCGCCGCGAAGAAGGTTGCTTCATTTAGCGGAGCGAACAGCAGCGCCGCCATACCGACCAGCGAAACCACCTGCCCAATCGTAATCACACGGATGCGGGCAATTTTGTCTGACAGAATGCCGAGCACCAGGCGGCCGGAGAGGTTAGCAATGGAGATCACGGTCACCGCATTGGCCGCCGTGGCCACATCCAGCTTCACCATCCCCTGCGCGATATCTTTCGCCACGCCGATGACATACAGACCGCTCATACAGGCCGTCAGGAACATCACCGCCAGCATCCAGTACTGCGGTTTACGCATGGACTGCGCGAGGGTGAAGTCGTTCTCTACCACGCCGTTAACGGATTTGACCTCCTGCTGCGGCGCATCGGTCATCAGCGTGGCGCCGAACAGAATCATCACCAGCACGATTGCGCCCCAGATCATAAAGGTTTTTTCGAGGCCAACGGACGCCAGCAGGTGGGAGTCGATAAATTTGAACCCGAGGCTGCCCAGGCCATAGGAGCCGATGGCGAACGCAGAGATTAAGCCTTTACGCTCCGGGAACCACTTGACGCAGTTCGACAGGGTCAGCAGGTAACCTGCGCCATCGGCCAGCCCCACCAGCACGCCGGCGCTCAGCCACAGCATCATCAGGTTGCTGGAATGTGCCGTCAGGAAAAAGCCCAGACCCAACAGAATGCCGGATGCCATGGTCACACGCTTCACGCCGAAACGCTCCTGCAGCTTACCCGCGACGGAAGACGAAATCGCCAGACCCAGGCTCAGCAGACCAAAGGAGAACGCAACCTGGCTGACCGGTGCGCCGAGTTTGTCGGAAAGTGCGCTGTTAAACAGGCTCCAGGTATAGACCGACCCCAGCGCAAACTGGGTGACGATGGTGCCAAAGAGCGTAAGCCAGCGCGTGCGGTTATAAGTTGATGTGTTCATGGCAGTTGTCCTGCAAGAGAAATTAAGGAAGTTCGCTGAGGACAACGATAAACAAAACCTTAATACGCCTGGGGGAAAACGGCATGAAATGCAGGCGGAACGGAATGAAATGCCTGGAATGGGGAATGAATGGCCTGGCCCGGGTATAAAGCGACAGCGTGTTAGTATCCGCTATCGCTGTAAAGCCCGTGATTGTTGTATTCGAGATGTTATCGTAACGTTTAAAAAAGTAACAACTCTAGAAATTCGCGCTGACGCCGAGGGTATACAAAAACTCCTCACCGGTAGTGGTATGCTCCCCCTGAGCCAGCGACGCATAGGCCGCCATATGCGTATTAAAGGGAATATCAGCTCCCACGGTAACGTCCATCCAGCTACCGTTTTGGGCAGGGGCTGGCGTTTGCGGCATGCCAAACTGTGATTTCCACTGGTTTTCACCAAACTGCTGGTTATAACTGATCTGCGCCCAGGGACGGAGATCGCCGTACTGGGTATTCACGCGCCATCCCAGCGTGCTGACGCTGGCATGCCAGAGCGGGTCGGTGAGTGCCTGCGTCGACGCGCTATCACCAAACTCGTTGACCATCATGGGAACCGTGCCGTCGTACCGCCACGCCGCTACCGGACCGGTGGTGATACGCGCTGAAACCGGAAAATTCCAGCCCACGCTCATCGCCCCCTCCGTCGTGCTGCCAGACGGTATATTCAGGGCAAGACCTGGCGCGTTTTGCGAAGACTGAATACGCTCAGCCAGAATATCCTCATAACGCGGTTGGTGATCCGCGTCCCATGTATAGCGTTCCGCCGTATTATTTTGGGCGTCTGAAACGATATATTCCTGTTGCCAGGCAGACGCTGTATTACAAAAAAACAGGCAGGCAGAAATCCCCACCAGGCCAGAAGCAGCATGGCGACCACTGATTTTTTTTATCATCATCAACGCGACCCCAGAGAGAGCCGAATTCGGCGATATTTGTCGTTATTCAGGAAGAACTTAAAGAGCATATGGCCCTGTATTAACTATTGTCTTTATAGTAGACACGTCAAGCCAGGCAGAATGAAATTTTTGCGAAATCAGTATCAATAAGGGAGATGACGGATGGAACGTTGCGGTTGGGTAAGCCAGGATCAGCTTTATATCGACTATCACGATCGGGAATGGGGCGTGCCGCAAACGGATGGCAAAAAACTCTTTGAGATGATCTGCCTGGAGGGCCAGCAGGCGGGGTTATCGTGGATTACGGTGTTGAAGAAGCGCGAAAATTACCGCAACGCCTTCCACCAGTTCGATCCTGTCGCCGTCGCCGCTATGACCGATGAGGACGTGGAACGACTGGTGCAGGATGCCGGCATCATCCGCCATCGCGGTAAGATACAGGCCATCATCGGTAACGCACGCGCTTACCTGGCGATGGAACAAAACGGCGAGTCTTTCTCAGATTTTGTCTGGTCGTTTGTGAACAACGATCCGCAGGTCACCCAGGCCGCCTCGCTCGCGGAAATCCCGGCCTCTACCCCGGCCTCGGATGCCCTCTCGAAGGCCCTGAAAAAACGCGGCTTTAAGTTTGTCGGCTCCACCATCTGCTACGCCTTTATGCAGGCCTGTGGCCTGGTCAACGACCACGTTACCGGCTGCTTCTGTCATCCGGGAGGCCATCATGATCCGCAAATGGCAAAGTGAGAATACCGCGCCGCTTTTGAGCCTGTGGCTTGAAAGCACCACGGAAGCGCATCCGTTTATCGAGCCGGGTTACTGGAAAGAGAACGAGGCCATGGTGCGGGACGTTTACCTGCCGTCGGCGGAAACCTGGGTCTGGGAACAGGACGGCGAACCTTGCGGATTTATCAGCGTGATGCAGTCTCAGTTTGTCGGCGCGCTGTTTGTCGCACCGTCATGCATCGGGAAAGGCATCGGGCGGGCGCTGCTGAACCATGTTCAACAGCGCTTCCTGCACCTAAGCCTGGAGGTGTACCAGAAAAATGTGCGGGCAGTGAATTTCTACCATGCTCAGGGCTTTCGCATTGAAGACAGCGCCTGGCAGGATGATACCCAGCACCCGACGTGGATCATGAGCTGGCAGGCGGATCAAACGCCGTTAAGGTAAGCGCGGGTCCCTGATATTTCTCGACCCAGGCCAGGGCCGTATTCCCTGCGCAACCGTTCCCCAGCTTCGAGCTGGGGAGATCTTTGGTCAGCACGTTAACCGCCCCGTTTTTACAGATACCGCCTTCGGCGGGCTCAAGATCGGGCCATGCGCCCTGATGAATGCAGATCACGCCCGGTTTAATCCCGTCGCTCACCACCGCCCCTGCCAGCACCTGCCCGCGCGAGTTCCAGACGCGCACCACGTCGCCATCCGCAATCCCGCGGGCTTTCGCATCGAGGGTATTCAGCGTGATCGGCTCTCGCCCGGCGACCGCATACTGCGCGCGCAGGGAGGTATAGTTAAGCTGGCTGTGCAGACGGTGCGCGGGATGCGCTGACAACACCTGCAGCTGTTCCGGCTGGGCGTTGCCGTGCCACTCGTCCGGCTCAAGCCACTTAGGGTGCGGCGGGCAGTCGGCATAGCCAAAGCTGGCGATGCGCTCGCTGTAGATCACGATCTTCCCGCTCTCGGTTTTCAGCGGGTGGTTCTCCGGGTCGCGGCGGAAATCGGCAAAACGGACAAACTTCGCGTTCTGCTCGCTCTCCGGCATCTCGACGATCTGGTTCGCCTCCCAGAACTCAGCAAAGGGCGGCAGCGTCACGCCCTGCGCCGCGCCGCGCTGTCCGGCAATCTGGTAGAAGGTCTCCAGCCATTGCAGATCGCTTTTCCCTTCGGTAAAACGCTCGCGACCGCCCTCTTCCCAAAGCTCGCTCAATTCAGCAAACACGTCAAAATCATCACGCGCCTCATCGCGCGGGGCGACAACGCGCTTCATCGGGACCATATGCTGGTTGCTGTAGTCGCCGGTCATGGTGAGATCGTTACGCTCAAACGAGGTGGTCGCCGGCAGCACAATGTCGGCGTGTTTGGCCGAGCCGGTCCAGAAGCACTCTGAAATCACCACCAGCTCCGGCTTTTGCCAGGCGCGGATCAGGCGATTGGTATCCTGATGGTGCGTGAAGTTCGACCCGCCCGCCCACCAGACAAATTTAATATCCGGGAAGTGGCGGTCCAGACCGTTGTGCTGATAAAAACCACCGGGGTTTTCCAGAGCTTCAACAATACGCGCCACCGGGATTTTATCCACGGCATCCGCGCCGCCCTGCACCGAGCCTTGCAGAGATGCCAGCACCGCCGCTTTACGCGTTGGGTTACCGCCGTTCGCAAAGTGATAGGAGAGACCAAAACCTCCGCCCGGCGTGCCGATCTGCCCAAGCATTGCGGCAAGGGTCACCACCATCCAGTGTTTTTGCTCGCCAAACTGCTGGCGCTGCATTCCCCAGCCGGACATTAACATTGTGGTGTTTTTATGGAATAACGCCGCCAGTTCGCGGATTTTCTCCGCAGGAACGCCGCAAATATTTGCCGCCCACTCTGCCGTTTTCGCTACCCCATCGGATTGGCCCGTCAGGTAGTCGGCGAATTTATCGAATCCGGTGGTACAGCGCGTCAGGAATTCGACGTCGTGCCAGCCGTTTTCTACCAGCGTGTGGGCGATCCCCAGCATCATCGCCACGTCGGTGCCCATATGGGGGGCAATCCACTCGGCGCTGTCGCCGAAGAACTCCATGGTTTCAGAACGCATAGGGTCAATGCAGATGATGCGCTTGCCGCTTTTGCGCAGCGCGTCGAAATACCCAATGCCCTGCTCGTCGCTGGCATTCCAGGCAATTTTCAGCGTGTTGAGGGGGTTAGCGCTCCACAGCACCACCACGTCGGTATGCGCCAGCACCAGCGGCCAGCTGGTCTGCTGCTGGTACACTTCGTTCCCGCCCACGACGTACGGCATGATTGCCTGCGCCGCACCGGTGGAGTAATCCCCCAGATGACCGGTATAGCCTCCCGCCAGGCTCATGTAGCGCTGCAGCAGCGTTGAGGCCTTGTGCAGCACGCCGTTAGAACGCCAGCCGTACGACCCGGCGAAAATGGACGACGGACCGTAACTGTCGCGAATGCGCTTGTGCTGGGCGTGGATCAGCGCCAGCGCGTCATCCCAGCTCACGCGAACAAACTCATCCTGACCGCGAATTCCCTGCGGCTTGTCCGGCGAGGCCAGAAAACCTTTACGCACCATCGGCCAGCGCACGCGCGTTTTGCTATGCACCTGATCGCGAACAACGGTCTGTAACGAGTTGGGATGTTGGGTTGGCAGTGCCCCGCGGGACGACAGAACATTTTCGCCATCAGTTTCGACCAGCATCGGTCCCCAGTGGGCGGCGGTCAGAATGGTTTTCGTTGAGGTGCTCAAGCGTGCGCTCCTGGTTGCGTGCAGGTTTTACGGCCTTCTTGCTGAGGCGGTTTATGGTTTGTCACAAATTTCAGAGTTATACCCGGAATTTTCTCCGTATCTGGACGTCATAATCAACTGCCACGCTCGCCGTGGCAAAGAATAAAAAGGATTAAGGAAAGAAGATGAAAAAACGCGTACTCGTTATTGCCGCTCTGGTGAGCGGTGCCCTGGCTGTTTCTGGCTGCACAACCAACCCTTACACCGGTGAGCGCGAAGCGGGTAAATCCGGCATTGGCGCGGGTATCGGCTCGCTGGTCGGCGCAGGCGTTGGGGCGCTCTCCTCCTCTAAGAAAGACCGCGGCAAAGGCGCGCTGATTGGCGCAGCGGCGGGCGCAGCACTGGGCGGCGGCGCAGGCTATTACATGGACGTGCAGGAAGCGAAGCTGCGCGACAAAATGAAGGGAACGGGCGTGAGCGTGACGCGCAGCGGCGATAACATCATCCTGAACATGCCGAACAACGTGACCTTCGACAGCAGCAGCGCAACGCTGAAACCGGCGGGCGCGAATACCCTGACCGGCGTGGCGATGGTGCTGAAAGAGTACAACAAGACCGCCGTGAACGTGATGGGCTACACCGACAGCACCGGCAGCCAGGATCTGAACATGCGTCTGTCCCAGCAGCGCGCCGACGCCGTGGCCAGCTCGCTGATTACCCAGGGCGTTGAAGCAAACCGCATCCGCACCAGCGGCATGGGCCCTGCCAACCCTATCGCCAGCAACAGCACGGCGGAAGGCAAAGCGCAGAACCGCCGCGTTGAGATTACGTTGAGTCCTGTGCAGTAATCATTGAGCCGGGTGGCGGCTTCGCCTTACCGGGCCTACGTTCGACATGTAGGCCCGGTAAGCGCAGCGCCACCGGGCAAATTACTTGATTCGCCAGATTTTCCCGCTAAGGTATTCTCACTAAATTCAGGGAAATCAGCGATGAGCAAACCAGCCCGGGCCACCATCAGCGACGTGGCGAAAGCCGCCAAAACCGGTAAAACCAGCATTTCGCGCTACCTTAACGGCGAGAAGCACCTGTTGTCCGACGCATTGCTGGCGCGTATTGAACAAGCCATTGCAGATCTCGACTACCGTCCCAGCCTCATGGCGCGCGGGCTTAAACGCGGCCGCACCCGCCTTATCGGGCTTATTATCGCCGATATCACCAATCCCTACTCCGTTAACGTGCTCAGCGGTATTGAAGCCGCCTGTCGCGAGAAGGGTTTCACGCCGCTGGTCTGTAATACCAACAACGAAGTCGATCAGGAGCTGCATTACCTCGATCTGCTGCGCAGCTACCAGGTCGAAGGAATTGTGGTTAACGCGGTGGGCATGCGGGAAGAGGGTTTAAACCGCCTGCAGCAGTCCTCCCTGCCCATGGTCCTCATCGACCGTAAAATTCCGGAATTTGCCTGCGATGTGGTCGGTCTGGATAACACCCAGGCAGCCACGACCGCCACCGAACATCTGATCGAACAGGGCTTCGAGGCCATTCTGTTTCTGAGTGAACCCTTAGGGATGGTCAACACCCGTCGCGAGCGCCTGAGCGCATTTCGCGCCACGCTGGAGCGATATCCCGGCGTGATCGCCGAAAATGCTGAAACGCCGCTTCACGAAGCCGGGCAGCTCGACAACACCCTGCGTCAGTTCCACACGCGCCATCGCGGGATGCGCAAAGCCGTTATCTCCGCCAACGGGGCGCTGACGCTTCAGGTCGCCCGCTCGCTCAAGCGCATTGGCCTGCACTGGGGCAGCGATATCGGTCTGCTGGGGTTTGATGAACTGGAGTGGGCGGAGCTGGCGGGCGTCGGCATTACGACCCTCAAACAACCCACCTGGCAGATTGGCTATGCTGCTGTTGAACAAGTAGTTCGTCGCATTGAAGGCACCAGCGATGCCGTTCGCGAGCAGGTCTTCTCCGGCGAGCTGATCGTTCGCGGCTCCACCGCGCGTTAATATTCCCTTGTGATACCGATCATAAATTCGACATCCTGACCTTTTCTTTGGAACCGGTTCCATCTAGCGTAATAGTATTGATATGTTGCGATGGAGTCCGAAGATGGGCAGGAAAATTATGGTGGTCACCGCCGCGTACGGTGCGGAACAGGTGCGACAGGCTGGCGGACAGCGGGCGATGCTTCCCGTTATTGCAGGCGCAGGGGCAGACGGCGTGGAGATCCGCCGGGAACTGTTCAGCAGTGAAGAGCTGCTGGCGCTGCCTGCGCTGGGAGAATCCATTGAGCTGCTCGGCCTGCTGGCGTGCTACTCCGCCCCCGCCGCCCTGTTTATGCCCGACGGCACCCTCAACCCGGACCTGACCCGCTATCTCTCTGAGGCCAACACCCTGAACGCCCTGTGGCTGAAGGTTTCCCTGGGCCATTTCCGCGACGCGCAGCCTCTCGACGCCCTGCGTAGCCTGCTGAACGCAAG
Source organism: Enterobacter sp. ECC-019 (assembly GCF_043974075.1). Classification (NCBI taxonomy): domain Bacteria; kingdom Pseudomonadati; phylum Pseudomonadota; class Gammaproteobacteria; order Enterobacterales; family Enterobacteriaceae; genus Enterobacter; species Enterobacter sp. ECC-019. The sequence goes on along the minus strand of NZ_CP143759.1, from coordinate 818,276 downwards.
CGGCATGGCGCTGGTCGTGGAGAACGACCAGACCGACTGCGGTCAGCTCGCGCCCATGCAGCGCTTCCAGGCCGCTTGTCGGGAAATGGCCTTACCCGTCACGCTGACCTTCGACATGGGCAACTGGCTGTGGGTTGGCGATTCACCCGAAGAGGCCGCGCGTCATCTGGCCCCTGCGGTGAGCTATATCCACGTTAAAGCCGCCGTGCCGCATAAAGATAACTTCCGCGCCGTGGCACCGGACCACGCTGACGCGCGCTGGCTGGATCTGCTCGGCCAGCTGCCTGCCGATGCCCCGCGAGGTATCGAGTTCCCGCTGGAAGGGACGGATTTAATCGCCGTTACCCGCCATTACGTCAACCTGCTGCGCGAGGAGTAAACCATGCACAAGACGCTGGATGTCATCACAATCGGCGAAGCCATGGCGATGTTTGTCGCCACTGAAACGGGCGAACTGAGCGCGGTAGAGCACTTTATCAAACGCGTGGCAGGCGCAGAGCTGAACGTCGCGACCGGCCTGGCGCGTCTCGGCCTGAACGTCGGCTGGGTCAGCCGCGTGGGGGACGACAGCTTTGGCCATTTCGTTCTCGAGTCGCTGAAAAAAGAGGGTATTGATGCCGCAGGCGTCACCCTCGACGGACGCTTTCCTACCGGGTTTCAGCTTAAATCCAAGGTCGAAAATGGAACCGATCCCATTGTGGAGTATTTCCGTAAAGGATCGGCCGCAAGCCACCTCTCTGTAGCGGATTTCCACGCCGACTATTTCGCCTCCGCGCGCCACCTGCACCTGAGCGGCGTGGCGGCTGCGCTGTCTGCCAGCTCGTATGAGCTGCTGGATCATGCAGCAGCCACTTTCAAAGCTCAGGGAAAAACGATCTCTTTCGATCCGAACCTGCGCCCGGTGCTGTGGAAAAGCGAAGCGGAAATGGTCGAGAAACTGAACCGTCTGGCGTTTAGAGCGGACTGGGTTCTGCCGGGGCTGAAAGAAGGGATGATCCTGACGGGTGAAAATACGCCGGAAGGCATTGCCGATTTCTACCTGAACAAAGGGGTAAAAGCGGTAGTGCTGAAAACCGGTGCCGATGGCGCATGGTTTAAGACGGCCAACGGCGAACAGGGCGCAGTCGCGGCGGTGAAGGTTGAGAACGTTGTCGACACCGTCGGCGCGGGCGACGGTTTTGCCGTGGGCGTGATTAGCGCCCTGCTGGAAGGCAAAACGCTGCAGCAGGCCGTCACGCGGGGCAACAAGATTGGCTCGCTGGCCATTCAGGTGCAGGGCGACAGCGAAGGATTACCCACACGAGCACAGCTCGGAGTATGAATTCCCTCTCCCACCGGGAGAGGGCCAGGGTGAGGGCAGCACGCCGCACCAGATAATTAAGCCACCGTGTACCCTACAGACAACGGCGGTAACAACCTCAACAACAGAGGCAAGCCTATGAACAGTTCGACCAATGCAGTAAAACGCTGGTGGTACATCATGCCAATCGTGTTTATCACGTACAGCCTGGCGTACCTTGACCGTGCCAACTTCAGCTTCGCGTCCGCGGCGGGGATCACAGAGGACCTTGGCATCACCAAAGGTATCTCCTCCCTGCTGGGTGCCCTTTTCTTCCTGGGCTACTTCTTCTTCCAGATCCCCGGCGCTATCTATGCGGAACGCCGCAGCGTGCGTAAGCTGATCTTCATCTGTCTGATCCTGTGGGGCGCCTGCGCGTCACTGACCGGCATGGTGAACAATATTCCTGCCCTGGCCGCTATTCGCTTTATCCTCGGCGTCGTTGAGGCGGCGGTCATGCCCGCGATGCTGATCTACATCAGCAACTGGTTTACCAAATCTGAACGCTCGCGCGCGAATACCTTCCTGATCCTCGGTAACCCGGTCACGGTACTGTGGATGTCGGTGGTGTCTGGCTACCTGATCCAGTCTTTCGGCTGGCGCGAGATGTTTATCATCGAAGGGGTTCCGGCAGTGATCTGGGCATTCTGCTGGTGGGTGCTGGTGAAGGATAAACCTGCACAGGCGAAATGGCTTTCCGAAGATGAAAAAGCGGCGCTGCAGGCGCAGCTGGATAAAGAACAGCAGGGGCTGAAGGCGGTACGTAACTATGGTGAAGCCTTCCGCTCCCGCAACGTGATCCTGCTGTGTGCGCAATACTTTACCTGGAGCATTGGCGTGTACGGCTTTGTGTTGTGGCTGCCGTCGATTATCCGCAGCGGCGGCGAGAACCTCGGCATGGTAGAAGTGGGCTGGCTCTCTTCCGTACCGTATCTGGCCGCGACCATCGCCATGATCGTCGCATCATGGGCATCGGATAAGCTGCAGAACCGTAAGCTGTTTGTCTGGCCACTGCTGCTGATCGCTGCCTTTGCGTTCATTGGCTCCTGGGCCGTCGGCGCGAATCACTTCTGGGCCTCTTACGCCCTGCTGGTCATTGCCGGTGCCGCCATGTACGCCCCGTACGGTCCGTTCTTTGCCATCATCCCGGAAATGCTGCCGCGTAACGTGGCGGGTGGCGCGATGGCGCTGATTAACAGTATGGGTGCGCTGGGTTCGTTCTGCGGCTCCTGGTTCGTCGGGTACCTGAACGGTGCCACCGGCAGTCCATCCGCATCGTACATCTTTATGGGGGTGGCGCTTTTCGCCTCCGTGTGGCTTACTCTGATTGTTAAGCCTGCTAATAATCAACAACACCCTGTCGGCGCTCGCCACGCCTGAATCCTTAAAAATCTACGGAGATTAGCATGAAGCCGTCCGTCATTTTGTATAAAGCACTGCCGGAAGATCTGCATAAACGTCTTGAAGAACACTTCACCGTCACGCAGGTGAAGAACCTGAGCCCGGAAACCGTGGCGCAGCGCGCCGAAGCGTTCGCCAGCGCCGAAGGCCTGCTGGGTTCAAGCGAGAAAGTGGATGTCGCCCTGCTGGAGAAAATGCCGAAGCTTCGTGCTACCTCTACCGTTTCCGTGGGTTACGACAACTTTGATGTGGACGCCCTAAATGCCCGCGAGATCCTGCTGATGCATACGCCACATGCCCTGACGGAAACAGTCGCCGACACGCTGATGGCGCTGGTACTCACCACGGCCCGTCGCGTGGTGGAAGTCGCCGGGCGCGTGAAAGCGGGTGAATGGACAAAAAGCATTGGTCCGGACTGGTTCGGCGTGGACGTACACGGCAAAACGCTGGGCATTGTTGGCATGGGGCGTATCGGGCTGGCACTGGCGCAGCGCGCGCATTTTGGTTTTAACATGCCGATTCTGTATAACGCGCGTCGCCATCACAGTGAAGCCGAGGAACGCTTCAACGCCCGCTACTGCGAGCTGGATACCCTGCTGCAGGAAGCCGATTTTGTCTGCCTGGTTCTGCCGCTGACGGACGAAACGCGCCATCTGATTGGCAAAGAGGCGTTTAAGAAAATGAAGCAGTCAGCCATTTTCATCAACGCGGGTCGCGGCCCGGTGGTGGATGAGAAGGCGCTGATTGAGGCCCTGCAAAACGGAGAGATCCATGCAGCAGGTCTGGACGTCTTTGAGCAGGAGCCGCTGCCGATGGATTCCCCGCTGCTTTCGCTACCTAACGTGGTTGCGCTACCGCATATCGGCTCAGCCACCCATGAGACGCGCTACAACATGGCGGCCACTGCGGTCGATAATCTCATCGCCGCCCTTAGCGGAAAGGTAGAGATAAACTGTGTGAACCCGCAGGTGCAACGATAGAAACGAAAAAACCCGCCAGAAGGCGGGTTTTTGAATTTTGTGCTACTGGGTTGGAAGCTTACAGGCTTACAACGTTACCAGCTGCTGGGCCTTTAGCGCCGCTTTCGATGGTGAAGGAAACTTTCTGACCTTCATCCAGAGATTTGTAGCCATCGTTCTGGATAGCAGAGAAGTGTACGAACACGTCTTTTGAGCCATCGTCAGGAGTGATGAAGCCGAAACCTTTATCAGCGTTGAACCATTTTACCAGACCAGTCATTTTAGCAGACATAGAAATTACCTTATTAACAAATATATTGAGCCTTCCGGCTTGATGGATTGCGTTACAGATTTTTAAGCGATGAAGGAAGGGTCACAACGAAGGGTATCTATGGATAACAATCTGGACTGCTTTACTAAACTGCTTTAGGTCTGTGTAACAAACCGACGGGGATAGTTATACCGATGTGGTAGAGGAATGACAAGCGTTATTTTCGATACGCATAAAAAAACCCCGCCGGAAGCGGGGTTTTTTCGGTTTATTCTGTGGCCGTGACGGCGGCACTCCAGGCCTGGCTAAAGGCCTGATGCTGGGAGGCCAGCGGCCCAATCAGCGTATTGTACTGGCTTGCCTGCTGCGAGGTCGGGAACTGAATGCCGTTGGCAACAAAGCTCACCTGAGCCTCCTGCTGGGCGATAAAGTCACCTACCTGAACCAGCTGCTGCGTGAAGATTTGCGCGGCCGGAATCAGCGGTTGCAGCACTTCAGAAGGCTTGGTCACCACTTTCTCATACACTTTGTCGAAGACCGGTTTGAGATCGTCGCCCTGCTTCAGCGCAGAACGTGACGCGTCAGCCTGCATTTTCGCATTCTGCAACTGCTGGCTCAGCACGCCAAGCGCACCGTTGGACTGGCGAAGCGGTTCGCGCTGCGTCATATAATCCTGCGGAACGCGGATGGCGTTCACGCTATCCACCACGGGACGAATTCCGGAATCCATCGCCTGGCTCACCTGCTGTGAATAACCATAAAGAATGGCGTAATCGGACACGAAGGGGCCAAACTGTTTTTTCTGATCCGCAGTCAGCGTCGGCAACCGCTCGCCGCTGCGCATCACTGTATTCTGCAGAAAATCGATAAACGCTTTGCGCTGATCGCCTTCTTTATCAAAACACCCACTCAGGCTAACAACCATCAACAACGCCGCAATAGGCGCAAACCAGCGAGAGCAGGACTTTCCTGTCGCCATTTTATTACTCCTTTCACCCAAAAAAGCGCACACCGGCACACGCGTGCCCGACGCTGACAAGGATAGTCCAGGTCAGCCTTGCAAGATACTCTTTTCATGCAAAACGGCTATTGCCGATTTATTTCTTACCATTTACAAAAAAATACCTGACGCAGCCGACATATGACTAATCAGGGAATTAGCATAACTATCCATATCGCTGAATCGGGTAAAGCGATCGTTACCGCACGATTAATCACAACCGCGACGATCCTGGGTTGGTATTAGGGACTATTCTTAACTGGCTCTCTGATGTTCTTGATCACGATGTGAGATTTAAGAGGAGTCCTCAATGGAATATAAAGATCCTGAGTTTGAGCTGCTGAGCAGCCTGGAACAGATCATTTTTAAAGATGTACCGCAGACGATTACCCTGCAACAAAAATCCAATCCCTTTACAGAATATGAGCAATTGCGCAAAGGGACAGGACTGAAAACGGAAGAATTCGCCAGAGCGATGGGTGTCAGCGTGGCTATGGTGCAGGAGTGGGAGTCAAAACGTGAGAAACCCACCCCAACCGAGTTAAGGCTGATGCGCCTGATTCAGGCCAACCCTGCACTCAGCAAACAGATAGCGTAATGAAGTTTGAATGCCCCCGCCTTTGCGGGGGCTTGTGTTTTAAAGGCTATCACAACGCCAGCCCGCCTCTTCCCACACCCATTCATGCGTTAACGTTAAGCCTCTTAGAAAAGCCTCATCGTGTGATACCACCAGCAGAGCTCCCGGGAAATCGGCCAGCGCCGCTTCAATGGCCTGGACCGAGGCCAGATCCAGATGGTTGGTCGGTTCATCCAGCAGCAGAAGCTGCGTGGCCTCCGCGCGCCACAGCACGCAGGCCAGGGCGGCCTTAAGACGTTCGCCGCCGCTGAGCTCCGCCAACGGGAGCATAACTTTGTCGGCACCCAGTTGAAGCTGCGCCAGACGTGTTCGCAATACCCCCTCTTCCAGAGGCGTATGACTCAGGTTGAGATGCGTCATGACCGACAGCGAAAGATCGAGCCGGGACAGATGTTGGTCGAGATAAGCGCAGCTGACTGAAACCTTACAGGTCCCCGAACGGGGGACAATCTCGCCGAGGAGGATTTTTAACAGCGTCGATTTGCCGCAGCCGTTCGGTCCCTTTAACGCCACGCGCATCGGCCCGTCCATCCGCCAGTTGAGTGGAGGAACAGGCACATGCGGCAGCACCAGATCCTCCAGCACCAGCACCTGTTTGCCCTCCGTGATCTGGCTCCCCGGCAGGGTGAACATTACCGGGTTATCTTCCTCAACGCGTTCACGCGCCTTATTTACCGCGGCGTTGAGGGCTTCATTTTGCTCGCTGTGCTGTTTTTTCCAGGAGCCGATCCGCTCCTTTGCCGCGCCTTTATATTTGACCCGCTCGAACGACGCGATATTCAGGGTATCGACGGTGCGCAATGTCTTTGCCGAACGCCGCTGGCTGTCGTCATGCTCTTTTTGCAAGCGTACCCGAGTGCGTTTGCGCTCGGTTGCCGCATGTTCCAGCGCCGCGCGGGCCGCCTGCTGTTCGGCATCGCGCTGGGTTTGATAATCCGCATAATTCCCGCCGTAGCTGCGCAGACCCGAGGCGCTCAGCTCAAGGATACGCGGCACCTGCTCCAGAAGTTCGCGGTCATGGGAGGCCACCAGCACGCCGCCCTGAAAACGGCTGAGCTGGTCGTAGAACCATGCCCGGCCTTGCCTGTCCAGATGGTTAGTGGGTTCGTCCAGCAGCATGAAATCCGCTTCAGCCGTAAACGCCCCGCACAGCAGGGCGCGAATGCGCTCGCCGCCGCTGAGTTCACCGGCGGGTTTATCCGGGTCAAACGGTGGGAGCTTCGCATTGATAAACGCCTCGCTCAGGCGCTCGGCAACATCCCAGTGGCCGTCGAGTAACTCCAGATCGTCAGGCTGGTAATCGCCACTGTCGATGCGCTTACGCGCCGTAAAAATCGCGTCATACCCGAGCAGTTCAGCAAGCGTCGTCTGCGGGGAAATGACGTGCTGCTGCGCCACATAGACATGCGAGCCAAAGCGTTCGATATGACCGGTAGCCGGTTCGTCCAGCCCCGCCAGCAGACGTAGTAGACGCGTTTTCCCGCTGCCGTTGCGGCCAACCAGCGCGCACAGGGAGGGTTCCAGCGTGAGATTCAGCGGACCAAAAAGGATATCGCCCGTCGGAAACTGACAGGTGACCTGATGCAAAATAAAAGAAGGGGACTGCGCAAAATGAGCCATAAGCACTCCTGAATGAAATCAAAACATCCCCTGCAGACGCGGTGGCGTTTAGCAAGGATCGAAGTTCATCAGTCGTGTTTGTTCATTTTTGGGGGGCACTCCAGCGCGAGAAAGTTAACGCGATAAGGATAGCGGTAATGTGTTGAAGGTTTCAAGGTTAAATTTTGTGCGGCACGGTATAAAAAAACCCGCCGAAGCGGGTTTTTCTCACCTGTAGGCCCGTGCAAGCGAAGCGCCGCCGGGCAACGGGCACATTACTGCAGCAGCGAAATATCCGCCACGCGCAGGAACAGCTCGCGCAGTTTCTCGAGCATGGAGAGACGGTTAACACGCAGCTCTTTATCTTCAACGTTCACCATCACCTTCTCGAAGAAGGCGTCGATAACGTCACGCAGCTCGGCCAGCTCCACCAGCGCTTCCTGGTAGCGACCTTCCGCAAAGTACGGCTCGAGCTTGTCGCGCAGCACCACCACCTGCATCGCCAGAGCGATCTCTTCCGGCTCCTTCAGGGTTGCGGCGTTCACGCGCTCGTTCAGCGTCTCGTCGGATTTCGCCAGAATGTTGGATACACGCTTGTTGGCCGCGGCCAGGGCAGATGCCGCTTCCAGAGTACGGAAGTGGGAAACCGCCTTCATACGCGCATCGAAATCAGCCGGACGGGTCGGACGACGCGCCAGCACCGCCTGAATGGTGTCAACGGTGTAACCTTCGTCCTGATACCACGCGCGGAAACGACCGAGCATAAAGTCGATCACGTCATCCACAACCTTCGCGTTGGTCAGCTTGTCGCCGTACAGACGCACCGCTTCTTCGGTCAAGGTCTGCAGATCGAGGTTCAGGTTCTTCTCAACGATGATACGCAGCACGCCCAGCGCAGCACGACGCAGCGCAAACGGGTCTTTGTCGCCTTTCGGATGCTGACCGATACCAAAGATACCCGCCAGGGTGTCCATCTTATCGGCAATCGCCACGGCGCAGGCAACCGGGTTGGACGGCAGTTCGTCACCCGCAAAGCGCGGCTGATACTGCTCGTTCAGGGCCACGGCCACGTCTTCCGCTTCGCCATCGTGACGCGCGTAGTGCATGCCCATCACGCCCTGGGTGTCGGTAAATTCGAACACCATGTTGGTCATCAGGTCGCACTTGGACAGCAGGCCAGCACGGGTCGCGTGGTTGACGTCAGCACCGATTTCACGAGCAATCCAGCCGGACAGCTCCGCAATGCGGTCGGTCTTGTCGCGCAGCGTGCCCAGTTGCTGCTGGAACAGCACGGTCTGCAGGCGCGGCAGGTTATCTTCCAGACGCTTTTTACGGTCGGTATTGAAGAAGAATTCGGCATCCGCCAGACGCGGACGCACCACTTTCTCGTTACCGGAGATAATCTGGATCGGATCTTTCGATTCGATGTTTGCCACGAAGATGAAGTTTGGCAGCAGCTTGCCGTCGTTGGCGTAAACCGGGAAGTACTTCTGGTCACCCTTCATGGTGTACACCAGCGCTTCTGCCGGAACGGCCAGGAATTTCTCTTCAAACTTCGCGGTCAGCACAACCGGCCATTCAACCAGAGAGGTCACTTCTTCCAGCAGGCTTTCGCTCAGGTCGGCGTTACCGCCAATCTGGCGTGCCGCTTCTTCGGCATCCGCTTTAATTTTGGCTTTACGCTGTTCGTAGTCGGCAATAACTTTACCGCGCTCCAGCAGGACTTCAGGATACTGGTCAGCATTGTCGATGGTGAACTCAGGCTCACCCATGAAGCGGTGGCCGCGGATCACGCGATCGGACGCCACGCCCAGAATGGTCGCCGGGATAACGGTATCGCCCAGCAGCAGGGTCACGGTGTGAACTGGACGCACGAAATGCACGTCGGACGCGCCCCAGCGCATCAGCTTAGGAATCGGCAGCTTCGCCAGAGAAGTGGCAATCATGTCCGGCAGCAGCGCTTCTGCACTCTCGCCTTTCACATGGGCGCGGTACAGCAGCCACTCGCCTTTATCCGTGGTCAGACGCTCGGCCTGATCGACGGTGATGCCACAGCCGCGCGCCCAGCCTTCAGCCGCTTTGCTCGGCTTGCCTTCCGCGTCAAACGCCTGGGCAATCGCCGGGCCACGTTTTTCGACTTCGCGATCCGGCTGAGACGCCGCCAGATTTGCCACTTTCAGCGCCAGACGGCGCGGGGCGGCAAACCACTCAATTTTACCGTGTGCCAGGCCAGCGTTATCCAGCTCGGCGGTCACGTTCGCAGCAAAGGATTCAGCCAGGCTGCGCAGGGCTTTTGGTGGCAGCTCTTCAGTGCCGATTTCCACCAGGAAAGTTTTCTCAGACATGGCCGCCTCTTATTTGTTTCGGTTGCACATCGGGAAGCCAAGGGCTTCACGGGACGCGTAGTAAGCTTCTGCAACGGCTTTGGTCAGGGTACGAATACGCAGAATGTAGCGCTGACGTTCAGTCACGGAGATGGCTTTGCGGGCGTCCAGCAGGTTGAAGCTGTGGGCGGCCTTCAGAATACGCTCGTAAGCAGGCAGCGGCAGCGGAGTCTCCAGCGCCAGCAGCTGCTGCGCTTCTTTCTCGTACTGCTCGAAGCAGGTGAACAGGAAGTCCACGTCCGCGTATTCGAAGTTATAGGTGGATTGCTCCACTTCGTTCTGATGGAACACGTCGCCGTAGGTGGTTTTACCCAGCGGGCCGTCGCTCCAGACCAGGTCGTAAACGCTGTCTACGCCCTGAATGTACATCGCCAGACGTTCCAGACCGTAGGTGATTTCACCGGTGATCGGCTTACATTCCAGACCACCCACCTGCTGGAAGTAAGTGAACTGGGTCACTTCCATGCCGTTCAGCCACACTTCCCAACCCAGACCCCAGGCACCCAGCGTTGGGTTTTCCCAGTTATCTTCCACGAAACGGATGTCGTGGATGGTTGGATCCATACCCAGCTCTTTCAGCGACCCGAGGTACAGTTCCTGAATGTTGTCTGGTGATGGCTTAATCACCACCTGGAACTGATAGTAATGCTGCAGACGGTTCGGGTTTTCACCGTAACGACCATCGGTCGGACGACGAGAAGGCTGCACATACGCAGTCGCCATTGGCTCTGGCCCCAACGCGCGCAGGCTGGTCATCGGGTGTGAAGTGCCGGCGCCGACTTCCATGTCCAAAGGTTGAACAATGGTACAGCCCTGACGAGCCCAGTAATCCTGTAAGGTCAGGATCAGGCCCTGGAAGGTCTTGGTATCAAACTTTTGCATAGTATTTCGTGCTGGATACGTGTGGTTTTAAATGGAAGGGACCAGTATACCCGCTGGCTGCAAGATATACAGTACGAAACGGGGTTGTTTAGGGAAAATTGGGAAATAAGCAGTTAAGCCAGAACGTCGTGGACGTCTGGCTGTTGATTATACGAGCAGGCTAGCGCATGGAGAGGTGTAAAAACTGGCCGTCCGCATCAAACGAGCAGACAAAGCCCTCTTTACGTGACGTATGGCCCCGCAGCTCGTAGCTTCCCTGAAAACGCTCAAACCCGGTGACATCAATTTTCTGCACGTCCGAGTTATAGCGACGAGCGGCCCGATCTTTACAGAGCGCTTCCATATCCAGTGAACGTTCCGGGCTCATTTTACCCTGCTGCGCTTTTTGCACAGGTGCTTCTTGCGGCGCACTGCATCCCGCCAGGCTCGCCAGCAGAAAGAGTGACGCCACACGCTTCATCATCATTTTTATTACCGCCCTGGTCAGTGGCTGTTATTTTTAGTATCAAAGCTTTTATAGATTACGGTCCGGCATTCTGCGAATCTCGCGGCCTCCCTACAAGCCTGCTGAATAAAACTCAGAATTTTCCAAACGAAGACTTTTGGACAACGGCAGTCACACTCAATTTACAGGGAATACGAGGAACTGATGCAGTCAAAAATTAACTGGATTGATAACCTGCGAGGAATAGCGTGTCTGATGGTGGTCATGATCCACACGACGACCTGGTATGTCACAAATGCCCACAGCATCAGCCCCGTTAACTGGGATATCGCCAATATTCTCAACTCTGCGTCACGCGTCAGCGTGCCGCTGTTCTTTATGATTTCAGGCTTTCTCTTTTTTGGCGAGCGCAGCGCGCAGCCGAGGCATTTCATTCGCATCGCGGCCTGTCTGGGGTTCTACAGCGTCGTTGCCCTGCTGTATATCACCCTGTTCACCTCGATTAACGCCGGGCTATCGCTGAAATACGTGCTGCAAAAACCGGTGTTCTATCACCTTTGGTTCTTCTTCGCCATTATCGTTATCTATCTGGTCTCCCCGCTTATCCAGGTAAAAAACGTCAGCGGTAAAATGCTGCTGGCCCTGATGGTGGTGGCTGGCATTATCGCCAACCCGAATACGCTTTCGCAGAAAATCGACGGATTTGAGTGGCTGCCGGTCAATCTCTATATCAACGGGGATACTTTTTACTACGTGCTTTACGGCATGCTGGGGCGTGCCATTGGGATGATGGACACGCAAAAACGCGGCCTAAACTGGCTTTGCGGGGCGCTGTTTATCGCTGGCGTGGCGGTGATTTCACGCGGGACGCTGCACGAGCTGCAGTGGCGCGGCAATTTTGCCGATACGTGGTATCTGTATTGCGGGCCGATGGTCTTTATCTGTGCGGTTTCGCTGCTCACGCTCGCCAAAAACACCCTGAACGCGCGTCCCCTGCCCGTGCTGAGTCTTATCTCTCGGCACTCTCTCGGGATTTACGGTTTTCACGCGCTGGTGATCCACGCGCTGCGCACGAGAAGCATTGAGCTAAAAAGCTGGCCGGTGCTGGATATCGTCTGGATTTTTGCCGCCACGCTGGCGATCAGCCTGCTGCTGTCGATGCTGCTGCAAAAAATAGATGCTCGCCGCTTCGTCAGCTAATGCTTCGCTGCCGGGCGCGATGATACTGGCGCGGGGAGGAAAACCCAGCCGCCAGTGAAGCCTGCTCCACGCCGCGCCCCTGCAATAGCCACTGCTCCGCCACCGCCAGACGCAGCTGCTCAAGATAATCGCGAACGCTAATCCCTAAATGTGACTGGAAAAGCCGGGTGAGGTGACGCGGGCTGACGTGCGCCAGTGCGGCAATGTCAGGCAAGCTCCACGTTTTTTGCGGCTCGGCGGTGAGCGCATCCTGCGCCCGATGAATCGCCGGATGAAGATGATTGCGGTAGCGTAGCCACGGAGATAGCTGGGGATCGTCACCCGAACGGCGGAACCAGACCACCATTTCACGCGCCACGGTCAGCGCCTTTTCGGGGCCGCACAGGCGGTTAATCATATGCAGCGCCAGATCGATGCCCGACGTGATCCCGGCACTGGTCCAGATATTCTCATCCTGCACAAATATCCGGTTTTCTTTAATCGTCGCCGTGGGAGCCGCGGTGCGCAGACGGTTAATAACGTCATGGTGGGTTGTGCACTGTCTGTTATTCAGCAGGCCCGATTTCGCCGCCAGCAGTGCCCCTGAACAGACGCACATCACGGTGATATCCTGGCGCTGGATCTGCGGCTGCAGGCGCATCAGCCAGTGCTGGATCTGCTGCGCCTGTGGCGTTGAGAACTGAAAGCGGGAGTCGCTTACCCCCGGCAGCACCAGCAGGCTGCCCGATGGCAGACTTTCCGGCAACGGTTGGATGCCGCCCATCGTCAGGCCTATCGACGTCGGAACCTCCGGTTGCGGGCCAATGTAATGCAGACGAAACGCGTCGCCAGCCAGCACAAAGGTCTCCGCCGGGCCGGTCATGTCTAATGACAGCACTCCGGGCAACATCACGAACCAGACGTCGATGCTCATTACAGGGACTCCAGCGTCTCCGCTACCGTTTTAATCTCGGCAAAACGCCCGGACAGTACCGTCTCGGTACGATGGCGAATTTCCGCTGCGCTCAGGGTAATACCCTTGTACGTCATGGGAAACGTCAGCGTTGCCTCGCTCACAAAGGTCACAGCATAACCCAGATCGGATGCCACCCGGGCGGTGGTTTCGCAGCATTGTTCAGTGCGAATGCCGCAGATAATCACACTGTTGATATCACGCTCGCGCAGCCAGCGGTCAAGCCCGGTATCCGTGAAGGCATTATGGACGTGTTTCTGGAAAACCACATCCGGCTGATGACGCAAAAAGGCCATCGGTTTGACATAGCCGCTTTCCAGGGTGAAAGGGCCGTCTTCATCCACATGAAAAATATCAACGACCGGAATATTGCGCGCCTGGCAGCCTTCAATCAGCCCCAGCATCGCCTGCTGAAAAGCAGGGATCTCGCTTTCCTGCCAGTAATTGCGGTGGTGAAATGACTGCTGAGTATCGATGTTGATTAATGCAATGCGTGACATGATGGATCTCCTCGCCAGTGGGTGTGACGCCATACTGGCAAGGAAATGAAGGCACGCACAGACCAAAAAAGGACATCCTCGTGCCTCTCCCGGACAAGCGTATTTACGACATCAGAGGCAGCAGCTGCTGGTAGATTTTGCGGAACACGTCGCGCCTTTCCGCGTACCGCGCATGGCGCACCGCGTCAGGGAGATGTGCCTGTTCAAGCGTAAGCTGCGGCAACAGTTGCGAAAGCGGCTGTTCCGGGTTCATAGCTATCTGCGCCAGACGCGCGGCGCCGAGCGCGGGCCCGACATCCCCGCCGGTGCGGAAATCCAACTGCAAACCGCTGATATCCGCCAGCATCTGTCGCCAGTAAGGGCTTCGCGCACCGCCGCCAATCAGGGTGACGCTCGTCGGTTTCAGGCCGCAGTCGTGCACCACGTCCATGCCGTCGGCCAGGGCATAGCCCACGCCTTCCAGAACCGCACGCGCCAGCTCTGCCGGGCCATGTTGATGGGTTAAGCCAAAGAACACCCCTTTCGCTTCCGGGTTATTGTGCGGCGTACGCTCGCCGGAAAGATACGGTAAAAACCAGACGGTACCTGCAGCGTCATCCGCCTGCTGCGCCGCAGAAATGAGCGCCGGGACGTCGGCCATGCCGGTGAGTTTTGCCGCCCAGTCCAGGCAGGATGCCGCACTGAGCATCACCGACATCAAATGCCATTTCCCGGGAAGGGCATGACAGAAGCTGTGCACAGCGCTTTCTGGATTACTGCGATACCCGTCGCTGACGGCAAAATAGACGCCAGACGTTCCCAGCGACAGCATCGCCTGGCCCGCCTCCACCATCCCGACACCGACAGCCCCCGCCGCGTTGTCACCGCCCCCGGCCACCACCGGTACGGCAGGAATATTCCAGCGCTCAGCAACGGCTGGCAGCAGCGCGCCTGTCACCTCACAGCCTTCGAACAGCGCGGGCATATGTTCCCGGGTCAGATGGCAGGCATCCAGCATCACCTCGCTCCAGTCGCGCTTCGCCACGTCGAGCCACATCGTGCCGGCGGCATCTGACATGTCGCTGGCGAAATCGCCCGTCATGCGAAAACGCAGATAATCTTTCGGCAGCAGGACTTTCGCCACCTGCCGGAAAATCTCCGGTTCGTGGCGCTGCACCCACAGTAATTTGGGCGCAGTAAAGCCGGGCATCATCAGGTTGCCGGTAATCTCGCGGGAAGTAGGTACGCTCGCCTCGAGAAGCGCACACTCTTCCGCACAGCGGCCATCGTTCCAGAGGATCGCAGGACGCAGCACGCGATGCTGGCTATCGAGCAGCGTAGCGCCGTGCATTTGTCCGGCAATCCCCAGCGCTTTCACGTCACGCAGGCTGTGCTGCTCACCTAATGCTTTGATTGCGCGATCCGTCGCCTGCCACCACTGCTCCGGATCCTGTTCCGACCACAGCGGATGCGGACGTGAAACCTGCAGCGTTTCCGTCTGCGTGGCTAACACGTCGCCCTGCTCGCTCAACAGGATGGCTTTCACACCCGATGTGCCAAGATCGATCCCGATATACATTGTGGTGACTCCTTTGACAGAAATGCCCGGTGGCGCTGCGCTTACCGGGCCTGGATGCTGTTATTTATCGAACAGGTAGTGATTGACCAGGTTTTCCAGCAGTTCCTGGTGCCCGCTCTGATGCTGCGGAGCCAGCTGATGTTGTTCAGCGTACTTCGCGATTTCCGCAAGCGATAACTGCCCTTTCAAAATTTGCTGGCCCAGCTCACTGTTCCAGCCGCTGTAACGCTTCGCTACGCGTTTATCCAGCTCGCCGTCTTCAATCATTCGAGCCGCCACTTTCAGCGCCAGCGCCATGGTGTCCATCGCGCCAATGTGGCCGTAGAACAGATCGTATTTGTCGGTGCTCTGACGACGCACCTTGGCGTCAAAGTTCAGGCCGCCGGTGGTGAAACCGCCCGCTTTGATGATTTCGTACATCACCAGCGCGTTCTCTTCCACGCTATTCGGGAACTGATCGGTGTCCCAGCCCAGCTGTGGATCGCCACGGTTAGCATCGACAGAGCCGAAGATGCCCAGCGCAATCGCAGACGCGATCTCGTGATGGAAAGAGTGGCCCGCCAGCGTGGCGTGATTGGCCTCAATGTTCACTTTAATCTCTTTTTCCAGACCGAACTGCTTCAGGAAGCCATACACCGTCGCTACATCGTAATCATACTGGTGCTTGGTTGGTTCCTGCGGTTTCGGCTCGATCAGCAGCGTGCCGCGGAAGCCGATTTTGTGCTTATGGTCGACAACCATCTGCATAAAGCGGCCAATTTGTTCGCGCTCCTGGCGCAGGTCGGTGTTGAGCAGGGTTTCATAGCCTTCACGGCCCCCCCACAGGACATAGTTTTCACCGCCCAGCTGATGCGTGGCGTTCATTGCCGTCACCACCTGCGTGGCCGCCCAGCTAAACACGTCCGGATCCGGGTTGGTTGCTGCGCCCGCGCCGTAGCGAGGGTTGGTAAAGCAGTTTGCCGTGCCCCAGAGCAGCTTCACACCGCTTTGCTGCTGTTTCGCCGCCAGCACATCCACCATCTGCGCGAAGTTGTTCAGATACTCTTTCAGCGACGCGCCTTCCGGCGACACGTCCACGTCATGGAAGCAGTAGTACGGCACGTTCAGCTTGTGGAAGAACTCAAACGCCACATCGGCTTTGCGTTTTGCCAGCTCGATGGCCTCACCCGGCTGCTGCCACGGGCGGTCAAAGGAACCCACGCCGAACATATCGGCGCCGTTCCAGCAGAAGGTATGCCAGTAACAGGCGGCAAAGCGCAGATGGTCTTCCATGCGCTTACCCAGCACCAGCTCATCCGGGTTGTAGTGACGAAATGCTAAAGGATTGGTCGTTTTTGGGCCTTCGTAACGAACACGATCGAGTTGGTCGAAATAAGCTTGCATATTGAGCTCCATAATCAGGGTATGCGGCGAGTCGTTGATACAGGAGTAATAGTGAATAGACATTTTGGGTTGCTCAATTACGTTATTTCACACTGCTATTGAGAGAATGCACAACTGTGCGCTGGCTCGCAAAATAATGCGCAGACGAACTATTTTTCGGCGCGTATTCCAGAATCAAATGTAATTAAGACGTTACGTATTTTAAAATCCGATCGCGGTCATAAATTCAGAAATAAACCAAATATCATAATGAGAAGATAAAAATCTGTAATTGCCAGCACGCCTTTCCGCGTTAAAAATTTGCTGCGTCTCAGCAGTGAATGTTTCTTTTATCTCAGCAACACATACCCCTACAAAAAGGCCTAATAATTATGAAGATAAAGAACCTGACTCTAACGCTCTGCACTACGCTCCTTCTTGCAAGCTTTGCAGGACATGCCAAAGAGGTCAAAATTGGCATGGCGATTGACGACCTGCGTCTGGAGCGCTGGCAAAAAGATCGCGATATTTTTGTTAAAAAAGCAGAATCCCTCGGTGCCAGCGTGTTTGTTCAGTCGGCTAACGGCAATGAAGAAACACAAATGTCGCAGATCGAGAATATGATCAACCGTGGCGTCGATGTTCTGGTCATTATCCCCTATAACGGCCAGGTATTAAGTAACGTGGTGAAAGAAGCCAAACAGGAAGGCATAAAAGTCCTGGCCTATGACCGCATGATTAATAATGCGGACATTGATTATTATATTTCATTCGACAATGAAAAAGTCGGGGAATTACAGGCGCAAAGCCTGATCGACAAAGTGCCTCAGGGCAATTATTTCCTGATGGGCGGCTCTCCGGTGGATAACAACGCCAAACTGTTCCGCGAAGGGCAAATGAAAGTCCTTAAGCCGTACATCGACAACGGGAAAATTAAAGTAGTTGGCGATCAGTGGGCCGATGGCTGGCTGCCAGAAAACGCGCTGAAGATTATGGAAAACGCGCTGACGGCCAACAACAACAAAATTGACGCGGTTGTGGCCTCCAACGATGCCACCGCAGGCGGCGCTATCCAGGCCCTGAGCGCCCAGGGGCTGGCCGGTAAAGTCGCCATTTCAGGACAGGATGCCGATCTGGCTGGCGTAAAACGCATTATCGCAGGCACCCAAACCATGACGGTCTACAAACCGATTACCCAGTTGGCCAATACGGCGGCGGAAATCGCCGTAGAGCTGGGCAATGGCAAACAACCTAAAGCAGACGCGACCCTGAATAACGGGCTGAAAGACGTTCCGGCTCGCCTGCTCACACCGATTGAAGTCAACAAAGAGAACATTGACGCCACCGTGGTTAAAGACGGTTTCCACAAGAAGAGCGAACTGTAATCCGGCGCGGCCCCTGCTCTGCGGGGGCGCATCACGTTGTACTGTTCTTCCCTCGGGTTATGTGGAGCGGTTATGCCTTATTTACTTGAAATGAAAAGCATCACCAAACGCTTCGGCACGGTGAAAGCCGTCGACAACGTCAGCCTCCGGTTGAACCCCGGCGAAGTGGTTTCGCTGTGCGGTGAGAACGGTTCGGGCAAGTCGACGCTGATGAAAGTGTTGTGCGGGATTTACCCACACGGCAGCTACGAAGGCGAAATCGTCTTTGCCGGTGAAGTTATCCAGGCGACACACATTCGCGATACCGAACGCAAAGGCATCGCCATCATCCACCAGGAGCTGGCGCTGGTGAAGCATCTCACCGTGCTGGAGAACATTTTCCTCGGGGCCGAAATTTCACGCCACGGCGTGCTGGATTACGACACCATGACGCTCCGCTGCGAAAAGCTGCTGGCGCAGGTGAGCCTCAACATTTCACCGGATACTCGCGTAGGGGATCTTGGCCTCGGGCAACAGCAGCTGGTCGAAATAGCGAAAGCGCTAAATAAACAGGTCAGGCTGCTGATCCTTGATGAGCCAACGGCCTCGCTCACCGAACAGGAAACGGCGGTTCTGCTCAATATCATCCGCGATCTGCAAAACCACGGCATCGCCTGTATCTACATCTCGCACAAGCTGAACGAGGTAAAAGCCATTTCGGACACCATCTGCGTGATCCGCGACGGGCAGCACATCGGCACGCGTGAAGCCGCGGGGATGAGCGAAGATGACATCATCACCATGATGGTGGGCCGCGAGCTGACGGCACTCTACCCGAATGAACCCCACGCAACGGGTGATGAAGTGCTGCGTGTGGAAAACCTGACCGCGTGGCACCCCGTTAACCGCCACATCAAGCGCGTCAATAACGTCTCGTTTTCCCTTCGCCGTGGCGAAATTCTTGGGATTGCGGGCCTCGTCGGTGCCGGGCGCACCGAAGCCGTACAGTGTCTGTTTGGCGTGTGGCCTGGGCGCTGGGAGGGCACGATTTATATCGACGGCCAGCCGGTGAAAATCGATAACTGCCAGCAGGCGATTGCCCGCGGCATTGCCATGGTCCCGGAAGATCGCAAAAAAGACGGTATCGTGCCGGTCATGGCGGTGGGTAAAAACATTACGCTTGCGGCACTCGATCGGTTCTCCGGTGCGCTGAGCAGCCTGGACGATGCCGCCGAGCAGCAGTGCATCCTCCAGTCGCTTGCCCGGCTGAAAGTCAAAACCTCCTCACCGGAGCTGGCGATTGGCCGCCTGAGCGGGGGAAACCAGCAGAAGGCGATTCTGGCGCGCTGCCTGCTTCTCAATCCACGCATATTAATCCTTGATGAGCCCACGCGCGGGATTGATATCGGTGCCAAATATGAAATCTACAAACTGATTAATCAGCTTGTACAGCAAGGGATTGCCGTCATTGTCATTTCGTCTGAGTTACCCGAAGTGCTCGGCCTGAGCGACCGCGTGCTGGTCATGCACGAGGGAAAACTGAAAGCCAACCTGATTAACCAGAACCTGACGCAGGAGCAGGTGATGGAAGCCGCTTTAAGGAGCGAACGTCATGTCGAAAAGCAATCCGTCTGATATCAAAGTCGCTGTTCCGACGCCCGGTGCGTTTGCGGGGCTAAAAGCGCTTAACCTGCAGGTTTTCGTGATGATCGCGGCGATTATCGTCATCATGCTGTTCTTTACCTGGATGACCGATGGCTCGTACTTAAGCGCGCGTAACGTCTCCAACCTGCTCCGCCAGACCGCCATCACCGGCATTCTGGCCGTGGGCATGGTGTTCGTGATTATCTCCGCGGAAATCGACCTGTCGGTCGGTTCGATGATGGGGCTCCTCGGCGGCGTGGCGGCGATTTTTGACGTCTGGCTCGGCTGGCCGCTGCCGCTGACCGTGGCGGTCACGCTGGTGCTGGGGCTGGTTCTGGGAGCCTGGAACGGCTGGTGGGTTGCCTACCGTAAGGTGCCATCGTTCATTGTCACCCTGGCAGGGATGCTGGCCTTCCGCGGGATCTTAATCGGCATCACCAACGGCACCACCGTCTCCCCCACCAGCGCGGCCATGTCGCAGATTGGCCAGAGTTACCTCTCAGATAGCATAGGTTTTACGATCGGTGTAATTGGGTTGCTGGCGTTTGTTGCCTGGCAGTGGCGTGGACGTATGCGCCGTCAGGCGCTGGGGCTGGCTTCTCCGGCATCAACCTCGGTGGTGGGACGTCAGGCGCTTACGGCGGTCATTGTGCTGGGCGCTATCTGGCTTTTAAACGACTATCGCGGTGTCCCGACTCCCGTCCTGCTGCTGGCGCTTTTACTGCTGGGCGGCATGTTTATGGCCACACGCACCGCGTTTGGCCGCCGTATTTATGCCATTGGCGGCAACCTTGAAGCTGCCCGCCTCTCGGGTATCAATGTCGAGCGCACCAAGCTGGCGGTCTTCGCCATTAACGGCCTGATGGTCGCTATCGCCGGCCTGATCCTCAGTTCGCGTCTCGGAGCAGGCTCTCCCTCCGCCGGGAACATCGCCGAGCTGGATGCTATCGCCGCCTGCGTCATTGGCGGCACCAGCCTCGCAGGGGGTATCGGTAGCGTGGCGGGCGCGGTCATGGGGGCATTTATTATGGCGTCGTTGGATAACGGGATGAGTATGATGGACGTCCCGACGTTTTGGCAGTATATCGTCAAGGGGGCCATTCTTTTACTGGCAGTCTGGATGGACTCGGCCACCAAGCGACGGGCCTGATAACCGTATTGTGACTTAATTGGGAAGTGAGCCATGTTTGAAAAGCGTCACCGCATTACGTTGTTATTCAATGCCAATAAAGCCTACGACCGTCAGGTGGTAGAAGGTGTTGGTGAATATTTGCAGGCGTCGCAATCCGAATGGGATATTTTTATTGAAGAAGATTTTCGCACCCGTCTGGAGAACATCAAAGACTGGCTGGGCGATGGCGTCATCGCCGACTATGACGATCCCGTCATCGAGCAGCTCCTGACCGACGTCGACGTTCCGATAGTGGGCGTCGGCGGCTCCTACCATTCGCCCGAACACTATCCGCCGGTCCACTATATTGCCACCGATAACCATGCCCTGGTCGAGGCCGCCTTTCTCCATTTAAAAGAGAAAGGCGTCCATCGCTTCGCGTTTTATGGTTTACCCGCCACCAGCGGCAAGCGCTGGGCCGTTGAGCGCGAACACGCGTTTTGCCAGCTGGTCGCGCAGGAGAAGTATCGCGGCGTGGTGTATCAGGGGCTGGAGACCGCGCCAGAAAACTGGCAGCACGCGCAAAACCGCCTGGCGGACTGGCTGCAAACGCTGCCGCCGCAAACCGGTATCATTGCCGTGACGGACGCCCGCGCCCGCCACGTGCTGCAGGTCTGCGAACACTTACACATCCCGGTGCCCGAAAAGCTATGCGTGATTGGCATTGATAATGAAGAACTGACCCGCTATCTGTCTCGCGTGGCGCTCTCCTCCGTTGCACAGGGCACGCGTCAGATGGGTTATCAGGCGGCGAAGCTGCTGCATCGTCTGCTGGATAAAGAATCTCTGCCGCTTCAGCGCTTGCTGGTGCCTCCGGTCCGCGTCGTAGAACGTCGCTCAACCGATTATCGCTCCTTAAGCGACCCGGCCGTCATTCAGGCCATGCACTATATTCGCAACCACGCCTGCAAAGGGATTAAGGTCGATCAGGTGCTGGATTCGGTGGGCATTTCGCGTTCGAATCTGGAGAAGCGTTTTAAAGAAGAGGTGGGCGAAACTATCCATGCCGTCATCCATGCTGAAAAGCTGGAGAAAGCACGCAGCCTGCTCATTTCCACGTCGCTGTCGATCAACGAAATCTCACAGATGTGCGGTTACCCGTCTCTGCAATATTTCTACTCAGTGTTCCGCAAAGAGTATGACGCCACGCCGAAGGAGTATCGGGATCGCCACAGCGAGGTGCTGATATAGAAAAGAAAACGCCTTCCAGTGGAAGGCGTTTTTTTGAGATTACATATGGGCGGCGATTAAGCGCTGGTTATCCTGGTACATGGCGAACAGATAGTTGTTATAGCTCTGTCCCTTTGTCGAATAACCTTTCAGCTTGTGGATCATCGTACTGGCCGTCACTTCCTGGTCCGCTTTACGCAGCTGAGCGCGTGATTTACGGAACGATGAGTAGGCCGGGTGCGTGTTCAGATTCACCACGTAGGCGCTGACAGAATCCTTCACAGATTCAAACTGCGAATAGCCTTTCACCTTGCCAGGGGCATTATTACAACGACCTTTCACACATTTCATGCCGAAAAGGTTGTTGTTGCTACGCGCAAGCTTAGACGTCCCCCAGCCGCTTTCGGCAGCAGCCATGGTCGCAACCATGCTGCCCGGGATGATATCTACACGCTCAAGGAGAGCATTCCACGGCACACGACGCGTGTTACCGTTCCAGCTCAGCTTGTAGCGCTTCGTGATATCTTTCAGACGCGTGCGCTCTGACGGCGACCAGCGGCTATCGTACTGTTTGGAAATCAGCCAGTTACGATCCGCAGTAATCGCGGCATTTTGACTCGTGATGTAAGGCATTACCGTCCGGAGAAACGCTTTTTTCCTTGGTGTTCCGGAAGGGTATTTTCGCAAATCAGGAAGTGAACTACTCTTTGCACTATTGCGAGAATACTCTTGTTTACTGCTAACCTTACTACTTGTCGTCTGTATTACGTGGGCTTTCTTACTCGTTGTATCCGTGTGCGTCTTCGCAAGCACCTCACCCGAAAATGCCGTGGTGAGTAACATGAGTATCGCAGCCCCATATCGTCGAATGGGAGTCGATATCATTAGGTCTCCTGGTCGGATGTAATCATCCCAACACCTTATTTTTTTCACAAATTTGAGAGCGGAATCTCAAATCATATCAAAAATAGACTTCAAGAGCACGTATAGAAATAGTCCAATTCCGAAACTATGTCATCTAAAACTTGCTCACAAAAACACCATTCCCGAAAAAATGTGTGCGGTATCGCAGTTAACTGCTTAATTTTGCGCGAGATCACTCATCCTCACGCATCCTCCTGGCAGAAAGCGATGGGGGATGAGTTTTTACCCTTCGCCTGATGGCACACTGGTCAAAAATGCCGCGACAGGAAAAAGGAATGAAACGCACCGCATTAGCCTTTCTTATGTTACCCACACTGGCGCATGCCGACTGGTCATCGCCGGGATTTAGCGCATTTAGCGCCGAAGGCACCGGGGTCTTCACCAGCCAGGCAAAGCTTGCGAAGGGTACGCGTCCTCTGACGCTGAGTTTTGACAAGACGTGCTGGCAGCCTGCGGACGCGATAAAACTCAATGAGATGCTGTCGCTCAAGCCCTGTAACGGCACGCCGCCGCAGTGGCGCCTTTTCCGCAACGGTGACTACCAGATGCGGATTGATACCCGCTCCGGCACGCCCACCCTGCTGTTGACGATTCAGAGTGCCGCAGAACAGCCGGTTGCAAACGTCATCCGCCAGTGTCCGAAGTGGGACGGCAAACCGCTGACGCTGGACGTCAGCAGTACCTTCCCGGAAGGCTCCGTGGTGCGCGACTACTACAGTAAACAGACGGCGACGGTGCAGAATGGAAAAATAACCCTGCAGCCTGCCGCCAACAGTAACGGCCTGCTGCTGCTTGAGCGCGCCGAAACTGACAAGCCTGCGCCGTTTAGCTGGCAAAACGCCACCGTCTATTTTGTGCTGACCGACCGTTACGTGAATGGTGACCCGGGCAACGACAACAGCTACGGTCGCCATAAAGACGGCATGCAGGAGATTGGCACCTTCCACGGCGGTGACCTCAAGGGACTCGCCGGCAAGCTCGACTACCTGCAGCAACTGGGCGTCAACGCGCTCTGGATAAGCTCCCCGCTTGAGCAGATCCACGGCTGGGTAGGCGGTGGCACCAAAGGAGATTTCCCTCACTACGCCTATCACGGCTACTACACCCTGGACTGGACAAAGCTCGACGCCAGTATGGGCACTGAGGATGACCTGCGCCAGCTTGTCGACGAAGCGCACAAGCGCGGGATCCGCGTTCTGTTCGATATCGTCATGAACCACGTTGGCTATGCCACGCTGGCAGACATGCAGGAGTATCAGTTTGGTGCCCTGTACCTGCAGGGTGATGAGCTGAAAAAGACGCTGGGAGAACGCTGGACAGACTGGAAGCCGGGCGCGGGGCAAAGCTGGCACAGCTTTAACGACTACATCAACTTTGGCGACAAAGCCGCATGGGAAAAATGGTGGGGGAAAAAGTGGATCCGCACCGATATCGGCGATTACGACAACCCTGGCTTCGATGATTTGACCATGTCGCTGGCATTTCTGCCGGATCTGAAAACGGAATCCACGACGCCTTCCGGATTGCCAAACTTTTACCAACACAAGCCCGATACTCATGCGAAGGCCATCCCGGGATATACCCCGCGCGATTATCTGACCCACTGGCTCAGCCAGTGGGTCCGTGACTACGGCATCGACGGTTTCCGGGTGGATACGGCTAAACACGTTGAGCTTGCGGCCTGGCAACAGCTGAAAGACCAGGCAAGCCAGGCGCTGGCCGCCTGGAAAGGGGCGAACCCGGACAAAAAGCTCGACAACGCACCGTTCTGGATGACCGGGGAATCCTGGGGCCACGGGGTGATGCAAAGCGATTATTACCGCCACGGTTTTGATGCGATGATCAACTTTGATTATCAGGAGCAGGCGGCAAAAGCGGTGGATTGCCTGGCTGACATGGATCTCACCTGGCAGCAGATGGCGGAGAAGCTGCAAAGCTTCAACGTGCTGAGCTATCTCTCATCACACGATACGCGTCTGTTCCGCGAAGGGGGCCAGCGCGCGGCGGAGCTGCTTCTGCTGGCGCCGGGTAGCGTACAAATCTATTACGGGGATGAATCCGAGCGTCCGTTTGGGCCAACAGGCTCCGACCCGCTGCAGGGTACCCGTTCGGATATGAACTGGCAGGACGTCACGGGCAAGCAGGCCCTAACCGTCGCCCACTGGCAAACGCTGGGCCAGTTCCGCGCCCGCCATCCGGCGATCGGTGAAGGCAAGCAAACCACGCTGTCGCTGAAAGAGGGATACGGCTTCGTGCGCGAGCACAAGGGCGATAAGGTGATGGTGGTATGGGCAGGTAATCAGTAGACCACACCCCTCACCAGAACTATTCACTACACAAATCCGCCCCCGCCCTATAAAACAACAAATCCGACCACATCACCCGATTTGCACCAGCACGGTGCTAGCGTTATGGTTACCCACTTTCAAAATAAGCTCGACAGATCACCTGCTATGACGTTTTCACTTTTCGGCGACAAATTTACCCGCCATTCAGGCATTACTCGCCTGATGGAGGACCTCAACGACGGGCTGCGCACACCGGGCGCAATCATGCTCGGCGGCGGAAACCCGGCTCAAATCCCGGAGATGACGACCTATTTCCAGACGCTGCTCGCTCAGATGCTGGAAAGCGGCAAAGCAACCGATGCGCTTTGCAATTACGATGGCCCGCAGGGTAAAACCGAGCTGCTGGCACTCCTCGCCGAAATGCTGCGTGACGAGCTGGGTTGGGATATCGAACCACAGAATATTGCACTGACAAATGGCAGCCAGAGCGCATTTTTCTACTTGTTTAACCTGTTCGCAGGGCGTCGCGCCGATGGCACCACCAAAAAAGTGCTGTTCCCGCTGGCACCGGAGTATATCGGCTATGCTGATTCCGGCCTGGAAGAGGATCTGTTCGTCTCCGCGCGCCCGAACATTGAGCTGCTGCCGGAAGGCCAGTTCAAATATCACGTCGATTTTGAACACCTGCATATTGGTGAAGAGACGGGCATGATCTGCGTATCGCGTCCGACTAATCCAACGGGCAACGTGATCACCGACGATGAACTGATGAAGCTGGATGCGCTCGCGAATCAGCACGGCATTCCGCTGGTGATCGATAACGCCTACGGCGTGCCGTTCCCGGGTATTATCTTCAGCGAAGCACGTCCGCTGTGGAACCCGAACATTGTCCTGTGCATGAGCCTCTCTAAGCTGGGTCTGCCCGGTAGCCGCTGCGGCATCATCATCGCTAACGAGAAAATCATCACCGCTATTACCAATATGAACGGCATTATCAGCCTCTCACCGGGCGGCATTGGCCCGGCGATGATGTGCGAAATGATCAAGCGCAACGACCTGCTGCGTCTGTCCAATGACGTGATCAAACCGTTCTACTACCAGCGTGTTCAGGAAACAATTGCGACAATTCGCCGCTACTTGCCGGAAGAACGCTGCCTGATCCACAAACCTGAAGGGGCGATTTTCCTGTGGCTGTGGTTTAAGGATTTGCCTATCACCACCGAGCTGCTTTACCAGCGCCTGAAAAAGCGCGGCGTGCTGATGGTACCAGGCGATTATTTCTTCCTGGGGCTTGATAAGCCGTGGCCGCATACGCACCAGTGCATGCGCATGAACTATGTGCCTGATCCAGAAAAAATCGAAGCGGGTGTGAAAATTCTCGCGGAAGAGATTGAGAACGCCTGGCGCGAAAACGGTCAGTAAGTTCTTACGCCAGATGATGCAGCCGTTCGGTGCGTAATCTGGCGGGGTCGACACAGCTTAACGCGTGGGTCGGGCAAGCCTCAACGCAGGCAGGTCCGCCCTCGCGATGCGCGCATAAATCACATTTCAGCGCCTGCGCATGATCCCCCACCCTCTGTACCTGCATCGCCCCAAACGGGCACGCCACCATACAGCTTTTGCACCCGATGCAGCGCGCCTGCTCAACGAGCCAGGCTCCGGCTGAGCGTCGGATTGCCCCGGTTGGGCACACATTTGCACAGGGCGCATCCTCGCACTGATGACACCCGACCGCGGTGGTATAAGAATCCCCTTTCACCACCCGAATGCGGGGCATGAAATCATTTGCGGTGACGAATTCCTGATGCGAAACCGCGCAGGCCACTTCGCAAGTGCGGCATCCAATGCATTTTTCCGAATCCGCCCTGATAAATCGGTTCATCTGTTACGCCTCGCGCACGTTAAAACCCAGTTCTTTTGAGATAGCCTCTGCCGTTTCGCGCAGCGGCTTGAGCAAGTTCTTCTCACCCACCTGCTTCATGCGCGACGTTGATAGCGAGATAGAGATCGCATACGGGACGCGGCCGTGGATATCAAATACCGGCACGGCAATGCAGGAAACGCCCAGCTCGTTTTCTTCTTTGTCCATCGCCATGCTGCGATCGCGAATTTCCGCCAGCTCATCATACATCGCACTCAGCTCAGTGATGGTGTTGCGCGTCAAAGGTTGGATCTGTTCCTGATGGCTTTCCCAGTAGCTCGCCACGTAATCCTGATGACCAAACGCCATGTAGATCTTGCCCATTGCGGAGCAGTAGAGCGGCATATGCTGGCCGATATAGGCGCGCGTGCGCAGCATACCGGTTGTCGGCTCGAGCTTGTAAATCAGGATCGCGTGGTCGTCTTCCCGGCTGGAGAAGTTCACCGTCTCGCCGGTGGCAATATTCAGCGCCTCAAGGTGCGGAGCGGCCACGTGAATGATATTCAGCGACGACAGCGCCTTTTGCCCGACGGCGATAAATTTGGTGGTCAGGCGATAGCTGCCCGCCGCGGGTGCCGGGGTCACGTACCCGCACGACTGTAGCCCCTGCAGCAAGCGGTGCACGGTGCTCTTATTCAGCCCCGCCAGTTCCGATAAATGTGCAAGCGGACACCCGTTCGGATAGTTGCTGAGGATCTCAATCAGCATCAGGCCGCGAAACAAGCTCTGGCTACCTGCAGGCCTCTCTTTTTCTTGTGTCATTTCGCTCTCTTTCATGCTCATTACATGGCTCCTTTTTATCGCGCCCTGATGGTAGCGCAAAGTGTGGTTCAGTTCACGATCTCAACAGAAAAAACACAACCGTTTGATTTTAATCGATTTTGAAAAACATGAATGTCGTTGATCTGACAAAATTTGATCGATATATTTGAAATCAGATTTCGCATAGTGAAATTTAGCGATAAAAAAGCACTCGCACTTGCCCCTTAAAAGAACAGGAGAACAGGGATGAAAGTGACCTTTGAAGAGTTGAAAGCGGCGTTCAATCGGGTCCTGCTCGATCGCGGCGTGAAAGCGGAAACCGCAGACGCCTGCGCCGATATGTTCGCTCGCACCACGGAATCCGGCGTTTATTCACACGGAGTTAACCGCTTCCCGCGCTTTATTCAGCAGCTTGATGCTGGCGATATCATTCCCGACGCTCAGCCAAAACGGGTGATGACATTAGGGGCTATCGAACAGTGGGACGCCCAGCGCGCTATCGGCAACCTGACGGCGAAAAAGATGATGGATCGCGCCACCGAGCTGGCGTCCGATCACGGTATTGGTCTGGTGGCACTGCGTAACGCGAACCACTGGATGCGCGGCGGCAGCTACGGCTGGCAGGCGGCGGAGAAAGGCTATATCGGCATTTGCTGGACCAACTCTATCGCCGTGATGCCCGCATGGGGATCAAAAGAGTGCTGCATCGGCACCAACCCGTTGATCGTTGCTATTCCATCTAACCCGATCACCATGGTCGATATGTCGATGTCGATGTTCTCCTACGGCATGCTGGAAGTGAATCGCCTGGCCGGGCGCGGGCTGCCGGTCGATGGCGGCTTTGACGACGAGGGCAATCTCACCCGAGAGCCGGGCGTGATTGAGAAAAACCGCCGTATTCTGCCGATGGGCTACTGGAAAGGGTCCGGCTTATCCATCGTGCTCGATATGATCGCCACCCTGCTCTCCAACGGATCCTCCGTCGCGGAAGTGACCCAGGACAACAGCGACGAGTACGGCGTGTCGCAGATCTTTATCGCCATCGAGGTTGATCGCCTGATCGACGGCCCAACCCGCGATGCCAAACTGCAGCGCATCATGGACTTCGTTACCACCGCCGAACGCGCTGATGAAAACGTCGCCGTCCGTCTGCCGGGGCATGAATTCACCCGTTTGCAGGAAGAGAACCGCCGCGACGGCATCACCATCGACGACAGTGTGTGGGCGAAAATCCAGTCTCTGTAAGGAGTGGACCATGATATTTGGACATATTTCCCAACCCAATCCATGTCGCCTGCCGCTGGCGATTGAAAAAGCGCTTCATTTTTTGCGCACCACGGATTTCACCACCCTGGCGCCAGGCGTGGTGGAAATTGAAGGCCGCACTATTTTTGCCCAGGTTCTCGACCTGACGACAAAGGAACCGCACGAGAACCGTCCGGAAGTGCACCGCCGCTATCTGGATATTCAGTTTTTGGCATGGGGTGAAGAGAAAATCGGTATCGCTATTGATACCGGCAATAACGAAATAAGCGAATCATTGCTGGAACAGCGAGATATTATTTTTTATCACGACAGCGAAAATGAATCGTTTATCGAAATGATACCCGGCAGCTATGCCATATTTTTCCCGCAGGATGTGCATCGTCCTGCCTGTATTAAAAACAAGGGATCCGCAATTCGTAAAATTGTGGTGAAAGTGGCAATCAGCGAATTAGATTAATTTTCTGATAAATACAGGAACGCGAAATGACCAACACCGGTTTTATTATTGGTGCGTACCCCTGCGCACCCTCGTTTCACCAGAAAGGGGAACAAGAAGAACAAACCTTCTGGCGAGAACTTTCCGACACGCCGAACATTCGCGGGCTGGAACAACCGTGCCTTGAAAATCTCCATCCGTTTGGTGATGAATGGCTGTTCCGCCATACGCCGGGTGACTGGCAAATCGTCGTCACGGCAGTGATGGAGACCATGCGCCGCCGCGGCAGCAACGGCGCGTTTGGCCTGGCGTCAGCCGACGAAGCGCAGCGTAAAGCCTGCGTAGACTTTTACCGGCATCTGCACCAGAAAGTTAACGCCGTGAACGCCCGCTATCCGGGCAAAGTGATTGCACTGGAAATGCAGGCAGCCCCACAGGCGGGCAATACCTCCGTCGAACAGGCTACCGAAGCGTTTTCACGCTCGATCCGGGAAATCGCGGGCTGGGACTGGGACTGCGATCTGGTGCTGGAACACTGCGATGCTATGACTGGCCCGGCACCGCGCAAGGGTTTCCTGCCCTTAGAGCAGGTGCTGGAGGTGGTGAAAGAGACGGATATCAGTGTCTGCATCAACTGGGCGCGGTCGGCCATCGAAGGCCGTAGCACGACCCTTCCGCTTGACCACGTTCAGGCCGCGCTCAAAGCCGGGAAACTGGGAGCACTGATGTTTTCGGGCACGACCACCCACGGGGAGTACGGTGAATGGCAGGATCTTCACGCGCCGTTTTCTTCATTCTGCGCCGACAGTTTGATGTCAACTGAACTCGCAAAATCACTCTTTACTGCGGCGAGCGCCGCAACGTTGAAATTCTCCGGTATTAAATTACTGGAAATAAATGCTAATGCTGACGTCAGCCATCGCATCGCTATTTTGCGTGACGGTATTAGCGAAATGAATAAAGCAACGCAATAACAATAAAAATATCCCTATTCCGGTTACATTGACTGAGACAGTAAATATGAACACTTACTCGAATACTCAACAAGCGGACATTCCGCGCCAGCGCTGGCTAAGAATCATTCCTCCCATTCTTATCGCCTGCATTATTTCATATATGGACCGCGTGAATATCGCGTTTGCGATGCCGGGTGGTATGGATGAAGAATTAGGTATTACCGCAACGATGGCAGGCCTGGCGGGCGGGATCTTCTTTATCGGCTATCTGTTCCTGCAGGTTCCCGGCGGCAAGATTGCCGTGCACGGCAGCGGCAAGAAGTTTATCGGCTGGTCGCTGGTTGCCTGGGCGGTGATCTCGGTGCTCACGGGTCTGGTGACGAATCAGTATCAGCTTCTGGTGCTGCGCTTCTTACTCGGCGTGGCGGAAGGCGGGATGCTGCCCGTTGTGCTCACCATGATCAGCAACTGGTTCCCGGACGCCGAGCGCGGTCGCGCCAATGCCATTGTGATCATGTTCGTGCCCATCGCCGGGATCGTCACCGCCCCGCTGTCCGGCTGGATTATTACCGCACTCGACTGGCGCTGGCTGTTCATCATTGAAGGTCTGATGTCCGTCGTTGTGCTGGTGCTGTGGGCGTACACCGTTTACGACCGACCGCAGGAAGCCCGCTGGATTTCAGAGGCGGAGAAAAACTATCTGGTGCAAACGCTGGCGGCGGAGCAGCAGGCCATCGCCGGAAAAGAGGTAAAAAATGCCTCGCTCAGCGCCGTGCTGTCCGACAAAACCATGTGGCAGCTGATCGCCCTGAACTTCTTCTACCAGACCGGGATTTACGGTTACACGCTCTGGCTGCCGACCATCCTGAAAGAGCTGACGCATACCAGCATTGGTCAGGTGGGCATGCTCGCCATCTTGCCTTACATCGGCGCCATTGCGGGCATGTTCCTGTTCTCTACGCTCTCTGACCGCACCGGCAAGCGCAAGCTGTTTGTCTCCCTGCCATTGATTGGCTTTGCGCTCTGCATGTTCCTGTCTGTGGCGCTGAAAGAGAGTACCTGGCTGGCGTATTCCGCGCTGGTGGGCTGCGGGTTCTTCCTGCAATCCGCCGCGGGCGTGTTCTGGACCATTCCGGCGCGACTGTTCAGCGCAGAGATGGCGGGCGGCGCGCGCGGCGTGATCAACGCCCTGGGCAACCTTGGCGGGTTCTGCGGCCCGTATGCGGTTGGCGTGCTGATCACCCTGTACAGCAAAGATGCGGGCGTTTACTGCCTGGCGGTGTCTCTGGCGCTGGCGTCACTGCTGGCCCTGCTGTTACCGGCGAAATGCGATGCTGGCGCGGAGCCTAATCCCACGGTGACTCCGCATAAACGTGCGGTCTGATGCCCTCACCCCAGCCCTCTCTCACGGGGAGAGGGAGAAAACCGAACCGTAGGCCGGGTAAGCGAAGCGCCACCCGGCGAATAAGTGAGATGAAGATGAGTGAAAAAGAGCCCTTCTGGCTGGGTATCGATTGTGGCGGTACTTATCTGAAAGCCGGTTTATACAACAGCCAGGGCAAGGAAGTTTGTATCGAACGTCTCTCCGTTGCCACGCTCAGCCCGCGCGCAGGCTACGCGGAGCGGGATATGCCCCAGCTCTGGCAGCACTGCCACGCAACCATCGCCGCGCTGCTTAAGAATTCAGGCGTAAACGGCAACCAGATTAAAGGCGTCGGCATCTCTGCTCAGGGCAAAGGACTGTTTCTGCTCGATAAACAGGACCAACCACTGGGCAATGCCATACTCTCCTCTGACCGCCGGGCGCTGGACATTGTGCAGCGCTGGCAGCAGGACGGTATTCCCGAAAAGCTTTATCCGCATACGCGCCAGACGCTGTGGACCGGGCATCCGGCCTCGCTTCTGCGCTGGGTGAAAGAGAACGAGCCGCAGCGGTACCAGCAGATTGGCTGTGTGATGATGGCGCACGACTATCTGCGCTGGTGTCTGACTGGCGTGAAGGGCTGCGAGGAGAGCAATATCTCCGAGTCCAATCTCTACAACATGAATACCGGGAAATACGACCCACAGCTTACGCGCTGGCTCGGTATCAGCGAAATTGACGGCGCCCTGCCGCCGATTGTCGGTTCAGCAGAAATTTGCGGGGAAATCACCGCTCAGGCAGCCGCACTTACCGGTCTCGCGGCGGGCACGCCCGTCGTGGGTGGACTGTTTGATGTGGTTTCCACCGCAGTCTGCGCAGGGCTGCAAGACCAGCACACGCTAAATGCAGTGATGGGCACCTGGGCCGTCACCAGCGGGATCGCCAGTGCGCTTCGCGACAACGAACCCTTCCCGTACGTCTATGGCCGCTACGTTCACCCACAGCAGTACATTGTTCACGAAGCCAGCCCGACCTCGTCCGGCAACCTTGAGTGGCTGACCGCGCAGTGGGGCGATATGCCGTTTAGCGAAATCAACCGCGCCGTGGCCAGCCTGCCGAAAGCGGAAAGCGATCTGTTCTTCCTGCCGTTCCTCTACGGCAGCAACGCCGGGCTGGAGATGACCAGTGGTTTCTACGGCATGCAGGCGCTACACACCCGCGCGCATCTTCTGCAGGCCGTTTACGAGGGCGTGGTGTTCAGCCACATGACCCACCTCAACCGCATGCTTGAGCGTTTTACCCAGGTGCAGGCGCTGCGCGTCACGGGAGGCCCGACCCATTCGGACGTGTGGATGCAAATGCTCGCCGACGTCAGCGGGCTGGCGATTGAGCTGCCGCAGGTGGAAGAGACCGGCTGTTCCGGCGCGGCGCTGGCGGCGATGGTGGGTACCGGTGTGTTCACCGACTTCCACTCAGCGCAGCGCGCGCTCAAACATGACATCCGGGTGATTGAACCCGACATGCGCGCCCATACGGCCTACCAGCGCAAATATCACCGTTACCAGCTACTGATTTCAGCACTACAGGGCTATCACGCCCGTGTTAAGGAGTACGACCTATGAGCCGACCATTACTGCAGCTGGCGCTCGACCACACTTCGCTTCAGGCCGCGCAGCGCGACGTCGCGACGCTTTCAGATCACGTCGATATCGTCGAAGCGGGCACCATTTTGTGCCTGACTGAAGGGCTGAACGCCGTACGCGCCCTGCGCGCGCAGTGCCCGGATAAGATCGTCGTTGCGGACTGGAAAGTGGCCGACGCCGGAGAAACGCTGGCTGAGCAGGCGTTTGGTGCGGGCGCGAACTGGATGACCATCATCTGCGCCGCGCCGCTGGCAACCGTTGAGCGAGGCCACGAGGTGGCACTGCGCTGCGGAGGTGAAATCCAGATGGAGCTCTTTGGTAACTGGACGCTGGACGACGCGCGCGCATGGCATCGCGTCGGCGTGAAGCAAGCAATCTACCACCGCGGGCGCGACGCACAGGCTAGCGGCCAGCAGTGGGGCGAAGCGGATCTCGAGAAAATGAAGGCGCTCTCCGACATCGGTTTACAGCTTTCAATTACCGGCGGCATCACCCCCGCCGATCTGCCGCTGTTTAAGCAGATCAACGTTAAAGCCTTTATTGCCGGGCGCGCGCTGGCAGGCGCCGCTAATCCGCCGCAGGTGGCGCAGGCATTTCACTCGCAAATTCGCGACATCTGGGGAGCGTAACTATGCGTCAGCATCCGTTAGGGATTTACGAAAAAGCACTGCCAAAAGATCTCTCCTGGCCGGAACGCCTGGTACTGGCGAAAAGCTGCGGGTTCGATTTTGTTGAGATGTCGGTTGATGAAACCGACGAGCGATTATCACGCCTCGAGTGGAGCACCACGCAGCGCGCTTCGCTGGTTGAAGCGATGCTGGAAACCGGCGTGGCGATCCCGTCGATGTGTCTTTCTGCCCACCGCCGTTTTCCCTTTGGCAGCCGGGATGAAACCGTGCGCGAACGCGCCCGCGAGATCATGACCAAAGCCATCAGGCTGGCGCGTGACTTAGGCATTCGCACCATCCAGCTTGCCGGGTATGACGTCTATTACGAAGAGCACGATGAGGGCACGCAGCAGCGCTTTGCCGAAGGGTTGGCGTGGGCGGTAGAGCAGGCCGCCGCCGCGCAGGTGATGCTGGCTGTGGAGATCATGGATACCGCGTTTATGAACTCCATCAGCAAATGGAAAAAGTGGGACGACATGCTCGCCTCGCCGTGGTTCAGCGTTTACCCGGACGTTGGCAACCTGAGCGCGTGGGGCAACGACGTCACCGCCGAGCTGACGCTGGGCATTGACCGCATTGCGGCTATTCACCTGAAAGATACCCAACCCGTCACCGCGCAAAGTCCCGGACAGTTCCGCGACGTGCCGTTTGGCGAAGGCTGCGTCGATTTCGTTGGCGTGTTTAACACGCTGAATAAGCTGAACTATCGCGGCGCGTTTCTGATTGAAATGTGGACTGAAAAAGCAAAAGAGCCGGTGCTGGAAATCATCCAGGCGCGCCGCTGGATTGAAGCCCGTATGCAGGAAGGAGGCATGACATGTTAGAACAACTCAAAGCCGAAGTGCTGGCAGCAAACCTGGCGCTGCCCGCCCACCAGTTGGTGACCTTTACATGGGGCAACGTCAGCGCGGTGGATCGCGAAAGCGGCCTGATGGTGATCAAGCCCTCCGGCGTGGAGTACGACGTGATGACGGCGGAGGATATGGTGGTGGTAAATATCGCCACGGGCCTGGTTGTCGAGGGTAATAAAAAACCCTCTTCAGACACGCCCACCCATCTTGCGCTGTACCGTCGTTACCCGGAAATTGGCGGCATTGTGCATACGCATTCTCGCCACGCCACCATCTGGTCACAGGCGGGGCAGGATTTACCCGCCTGGGGCACAACGCACGCGGACTATTTCTACGGAACCATTCCCTGCACGCGCCTGATGACCACGACAGAGATAGCAGGGGAATACGAATACCAGACGGGTGAAGTGATCATCAAAACCTTCGAGGAGCGCGATCTCAGTCCGATGCAGATCCCGGCTGTGCTGGTCCACTCCCACGGCCCGTTCGCCTGGGGTAAAGACGCTGCCGATGCGGTCCACAATGCCGTCGTGCTGGAAGAGTGCGCGTACATGGGCCTGTTCTCACGCCAGTTAGCGCCGCAGCTACCGGTTATGCAGCAGGAGCTGCTCGACAAGCATTATCTGCGTAAGCACGGGGTGAATGCCTATTACGGCCAGTGATCAGCCGGAGTTGATATGCTCTTTACAGTACCGTCGTTTCCAGACGGCGGGTGTTAGCCCGGTATGCTTTGAAAAGATCTGCCGAAAATACCCCACGTCATTAAAACCGCAGCGGGTTGCCACTTCGGTGAGCGAGGCAGAGCCATCCAGCAACAGCTTTTCCGCTGCCCTGACGCGCTGGCGATGTATTGCCTCCGTCAGGGTTAAATGGAAAGTCCGGCGAAACACGCGCCCGAGGTAATCGGCATTGCAGTGCAACGCTTTTGCCAGCTGCGACGTCGAAAGCGGTAAATGAAACTGCGTGCGAATAAGCTGCTTCGCCTTCCACGCCATCGCCGCACCAGATTCATCTGCGTTATCTTCATAGCCTGATGAAATAGAAATTTGCTGCAAAATCAGTAATAAAATGATTTCCAGCGCCACGCTTCGCTGTAATTTCTCCTGCTCACTCAGGAACTGACGAAAAAGAGAAATCACATACTGTGCATCCCTCACTCGGCAATGTTGTTCAATTGCCAAATTTGGCAACCGGGGCGGGTGATGCTCAACCTCAAAATGCAGCCAGTAAAATTTAAGATCGGCTGGAAAGTCGCCCACGCCCACATGGCGTCGGTCTGGCCAAAGCAGCAAACTCTCTCCTGCTTTTACCACAAATAACGTGCTTTCTTCCTGGATCGTTAATGTCCCTTTTTCGACAAAAATAATCTCCCACGACGTTAATTTTCGCGCAGGGTGGCGGCCCACGCCCCTGGAGATAAATAACCCGCCATTTTGGACCTTAATCGGAAGCGCTATGGATAATTCGAGCATGGATATTCACCATTCCGCTTTTATTGCCGTTGCTATTCAACTTACGCTTTGATTATTAATCAATATTCGAATAACTGTCCGATCGGAATCACATTTTTATCATCAGGTCGGAATCGTCATCTTTTTATACTTTTCCCTTCCCTTGTTGGCCTTTCCGTTCGGTGCAGAATAAATGAGTACCTTGCACAAATACGATAATAAACTCTATTACTGAGGAGTTACTTCATGACTTCCACACCGATTACAGACTCAGACGTGACACAAGGGGCAACAGATAACCTCTTGTCCGTCCGCGAAAAAATTGGCTACGGCCTGGGTGATGCGGGCGGGACGGTGATTACCTGTCTGATCATGAATTTTCTGACCTTTTTCTATACCGATATTTTTGGTCTGACGCCTGCGCTCGTTGGCACTCTCTTTATTGCTTTGCGCGTATTTGACGCCATTTCCGATCCGGTAATGGGCATTATTGCCGACCGCACGCAAAGCCGCTGGGGGCGCTTTCGCCCGTGGCAGCTGTGGGTCGCCTTCCCGATCGGGATTATCGGCGTGCTGACTTTCACCGTTCCGGAAGCCAGCATGGGCGTGAAAATCGCCTGGGCGTTCGGCACCTATTTGCTGCTGTCCGTTGGCTATACCGCCATCAACGTTCCCTACTGCGCGCTGATCAACACCATGACGACCCGCCACAATGAGGTGATCGCCTGCCAGTCATGGCGCTTTGTACTCTGCGGCGTTGCAGGCTTCCTGGTCTCGGTGGGACTGCCGTGGCTGGTCGCGGAGCTGGGCCAGGGCAATGTCGCAAAAGGTTACCAGCTTGGCGTCGGCGTGCTGTGCGCTGTCGCCGTGGTGATGTTCCTGTGCTGCTTCTTCTGGGTACGTGAGCGCGTCCCGCTGGCGCTGATGGGCAAATTCACCCTGCGCGAGCATCTGGCCGGTCTGCGTAAAAACGATCAGTTACTGCTGATGCTGGTGATGTCGTTTTTGCTGATCAACGTTTTCAACATTCGCGGCGGCGGATACATGTACTTCATCACCTACGTGCTGCAGGGCAGCACGGCGTACACCTCGCTTTTTTTCACTATGGTGACCTTTGCCGCCATTCTGGGCGCGGTGATCGTCAACCCGCTGTCGCGCCGTATTGATACCGTCAAACTCTACTATTACACCAACCTGGTGCTTGCAGCACTGGCTGTTGGAATGTGGTTCCTGCCGGGTGGCCCGGGGCACCAGACGCTCTGGCTGATCGTCATTTTTAGCAACGGCGTGATCCTGGGTTTCACCCTGCCGCTGCACTTCTCGCTGATGGCGTTTGCTGACGATTACGGCGAGTGGAAAACCGGCGTGCGCTCTTCGGGGATGAACTTCGCCTTCAACCTTTTTTTCATCAAGCTCGCGTGGGCGTCCAGCGCCGGGATTATTAGCCTGGTGTTTATTGCCGTGGCCTATCAGCCTGGTGCGGGCAACCAGACACCTGCTTCACTGCAGGGCATCACCGCCATGGAGACGCTGCTCCCCGCCCTTTTCCATCTGCTGCTGGCCGTCTCTATCCGCTGGTGCAGACTCAACAACCCTATGATGTCGCGCATTGCCACCGACCTGCGCCAGCGTCACGTACCGTCCTGAGGAGAACGCTATGTCCATAATGGAAGCCGATCTGCATAAACTAAAAATTAACGACCCGTTTCTCGGGCAGTATCAACGGCTGGTACGAGAAGTGGTGATCCCCTACCAGTGGGATGCACTAAACGATCGCGTAACGGAAGCCGAACCCAGCCACGCCATCACCAACTTCCGCATTGCGGCGGGCCTGGAGCAAGGTGAATTCTACGGCATGGTGTTTCAGGACAGCGACGTCGCGAAATGGCTGGAAGCCGTGGCGTGGTCGCTGTGCCAGAAACCGGATGCTGAACTGGAAAAAACCGCCGACGATGTGATTGCGCTGGTCGCGGCGGCGCAATGTGACGATGGCTATCTCAACACGTACTTTACGGTAAAAGCGCCCAACGAGCGCTGGACGAATCTGGCCGAATGCCACGAGCTGTACTGCGCCGGACATATGATTGAGGCGGGTGTGGCGTATTTCCAGGGAACAGGGAAACGCCGTCTGCTGGATGTGGTCTGCAGACTCGCGGACCATATCGACAGCGTGTTTGGCCCCGGTGAAAACCAGCTTCACGGCTATCCTGGCCACCCGGAAATCGAGCTGGCGCTGATGCGGCTTTACGACGTCACGCAGGAGCCACGCTATCTCACGCTGGTGAAATATTTCATTGAACAACGCGGCGTGCAGCCTCACTTCTACGATATCGAATACGAGAAGCGCGGCAGAACGTCATACTGGAACACTTATGGCCCGGCATGGATGGTCAAAGACAAAGCCTACAGCCAGGCGCATCAGCCGCTTGCTGAACAACAAACGGCCATCGGCCACGCGGTGCGCTTTGTCTACCTGATGGCGGGCATGGCGCATCTGGCGCGCCTGAGTCATGACGAGGGTAAACGGCAGGACTGTCTGCGGCTGT
Organism: Enterobacter sp. ECC-019; assembly: GCF_043974075.1. Taxonomy (NCBI): domain Bacteria; kingdom Pseudomonadati; phylum Pseudomonadota; class Gammaproteobacteria; order Enterobacterales; family Enterobacteriaceae; genus Enterobacter; species Enterobacter sp. ECC-019. Next base: position 779,363 of record NZ_CP143759.1, on the reverse strand, counting down.
GGAAAAATATGGCACAGCGCCAGCTGTATATTACCGGCGGGATCGGGTCGCAAAGCAGCGGCGAGGCGTTCAGCAGCGATTACGATCTGCCCAACGATACGGTCTATGCCGAAAGCTGTGCCTCTATTGGCCTGATGATGTTTGCCCGCAGGATGCTGGAAATGGAGGCCGACGGCCACTACGCCGACGTGATGGAGCGCGCATTATACAACACGGTACTGGGCGGAATGGCGCTGGACGGTAAGCATTTCTTTTATGTGAATCCGCTGGAAGTGCACCCGAAAACGCTGGCGTTCAACCATATCTACGATCACGTGAAACCCGTCCGCCAGCGCTGGTTTGGCTGCGCCTGTTGCCCGCCGAATATCGCCCGCGTGCTGACCTCGCTGGGGCACTACATTTATACCGTCCGCCAGGATGCGCTTTTTATTAACCTTTACGTGGGCAACGATGTCGCCATACCGGTTGGCGACGAAGTCCTGGCGCTGCGAATTAGCGGCAATTATCCGTGGCAGGAAGAGGTGAACATCGAGATCGTCTCGCCTGTGCCGGTGAGGCACACCCTGGCCCTGCGGCTCCCGGACTGGTGCGCGGCACCTGGCGTGTCGTTGAACGGTGAAGCCGTTGCGGGTGAAATCTCCCGGGGATATCTCTACCTGACCCGTACCTGGCAAGAAGGGGATGTCGTCACGCTGACGCTACCGATGCCAGTTCGGCGCGTGTATGGGAACCCGCAGGTACGCCAACAGGCGGGGAAAGTCGCCCTGCAGCGCGGACCGCTGGTTTATTGCCTGGAAGAGGCCGATAACGGTGCAAATCTGCATCATCTTTCTCTACCTGAAAACAGCGAGTTCAGGATCTTTGAAGGGAAAGGGATTTTCGCGCACAAGATGTTGATACAGGCAGAGGGGATGGGGTGTCACGTGAAGGACACGGATGCGCTGTGGCAGTACGACCGCTCGCCGGTACAACGTCAACCCCAGACGCTGACCTTCATTCCCTGGTTTAGCTGGGCTAACCGGGGAGAAGGAGAAATGCGGATCTGGGTGGATGAAGGCTGAATATCTGCGGCCTGTTGCCCGTAACCCAACCCTCTCCCACGGGAGAGGGAGTAAACGGGCTTTACCGCATCAGAAACGCCAGGTCAGGCCGGTCATCAGCGCGAAGCTGTCGTCGCGGTCGATCATCGGGCTGTTCTTCACGTCGTCAGGCAACACGGTGTAGACCGCGCTGGCGTTGAGGTACAGCTTCTGGGTTAACTGATATTTAGCCGCCAGGCCAACGTATGGCGTCCAGCTGTCACCAGCGGTGTATTGCTCCAGACCTGAGCGGCGAGACTCGCTACCGGATACGCCGTAGTAGTAGTCGTTATAGCTTTCGTCGCTGTAGAACACACCAACAGAAGGCGTCAGGGTCAGGCGCTCCATTCTGATTGGACGGAAGTACGATACCTCGCCCACCACGCCACCGCTTTCATCCATCGCATCACCCGAGACCGCCACTTTCAGCGAACCCCAGCTTTCATGGCGGTAGTATGCGCCGCCGAGGAAAGCTGACGCTTTGCGCTCATCAAGCTGCTTCATCTGATGATCGTCGTTGTCATCAGGATCAAAATGCAGCGGCATCCACGACGCGGTCAGGCTGAATTCATTTTTTGCGTCTTTCCACAGGATCCACCCTCCGGTGGTCTGGCGAACGTAAAAGCGATCGCCTTCATAGCTAATTAATGGTACTGCGGTCGTATTTTCGTTATAGCCTTTGTAAGGAGACTCATTAAATACAGCCCCCGCTCCAAGTGAAAAGTCTCCGGCCATTGCTGAGGATGTTGCAAATAACGTGGCAGCGATCAGTAAATTGTATTTAATAGTCATTACATGTAATCCATTAAAATGCCAAACAAGCGAGGCGCATAATAATGGTTACAAATTTGCCAATGCAACGCTGCGGTTTATATAATATTATATATAAAATCATATAGATGGGTGTGCATGATGAATAAATTACAGCTAAAGCCACGCGAATTAAAAATTATATCCGTCATCGCAGCCACCCATAGCATTGGCGATGCCGCCGCCCTGCTGGGCATGGCGCAGGCCAACGTCAGTAAATATCTGTCTGATTTTGAAACGCGGGTTGGACTGAAGGTTTTTGAGCGTACCACGCGCCAACTGGCCCTTACCCAGTTTGGTGAAGCGTTACTCCCTTACGTTAATGCCACTCTGGATAAGAACAGTCAACTCGTTAATTTCATTGCTGATTATAAGCATGAAAAGCGCGGAAAGGTCACAATCTATGCCCCTACAGGTATCGTGACCTATCTCGCGCGCCACGTGATCCACCAGATAGAAGATATCGGTGACATCCGCATCTCCCTGAAAACCTATAACCTGGACCGAAATGAATTTTCAGAAGGTGTTTCCTTTCCTGATGACTGCGACATTTTAATTACCTATGCGCAACCGAAAGACGAAAGCCTGGTCGCCAGCGTGCTGACAAAATATTCCGTTACAGCATTCGCAACCGTTGAGTATTTAAATAATCATTCCTTAACGGGACCTGAAGATTTAATTAACCATTCCTGCATTCTCATTGACTCCATGCTGGTCGATGATGCAAACATCTGGCGTTTCCGCGTGCACGGCAGTGATAACGTGCACGACTATCGGGTGACAGGTAATTATATTTGCGACAATACGCAGACCGCCCTGGAGCTGGCAAGAAATAATCTTGGGATTGTTTTTGCACCAAAAGAGAGTCTGAGGAAAGAATTAACGCAAGGGATGCTGGTCCCCTGCTTCCCGCATCAGGAAGAGTGGTGGCTCGATCTGACGGCCATCTTCCGCAAACGCGAATACCAGCCCTGGCGCGTGCAATACGTTCTGGATGGCGTTCTGAACTGCCTGCGCCAGCAAATTGCTCAGGCCGCCCACGGACGGCCTGAGCTGGGCGATTAGAACAGTCCCAACGGTTTATCGGAGTAGCTAACCAGCAAACATTTCGTCTGCTGGTAATGCTCCAGCATCATCTTGTGGGTTTCACGCCCGATGCCCGACTGCTTATAGCCGCCAAATGCCGCGTGCGCCGGATAGGCGTGGTAGCAATTGGTCCAGACGCGCCCGGCCTGAATGCCTCTGCCCATTTTATAGGCCAGATTACCGTTGCGGCTCCAGACACCTGCCCCCAGGCCATACGGCGTGTCGTTGGCAATCTCCAGCGCCTCCTCCATCGTTTTGAAGGTGGTCACGGCCAGCACCGGTCCGAAAATTTCCTCCTGGAAGACGCGCATGTTGTTCTGACCGAACAGGATCGTCGGCTCAAGGTAATACCCTTCCTGCAGATCCCCGCCGAGCACTTTACGGCGACCGCCGGTCAGAATATCTGCCCCTTCTTTCTTACCGATATCAATGTAGTTGAGGATAGTTTCCAGCTGTCCGTGCGAGACCTGCGCGCCCATCTGCGTGACGTTATCGAGCGGATTACCGCTGCGGATAGACTCAACGCGGCGAATGGCTCGCTCCATAAAGCGCTCATAGATGGACTCCTGCACCAGCGCGCGGCTTGGGCAAGTGCAGACTTCGCCCTGGTTAAACGCAAACAGCGCAAACCCCTCCAGGGCTTTATCGAAGAAGGCATCCTCTTCCTCCATCACGTCCGCGAAGAAGATGTTCGGGGATTTCCCGCCCAGCTCCAGGGTCACCGGAATGATGTTTTGCGTGGCGTACTGCATGATCTGCTGGCCCACTTCCGTCGACCCGGTAAACGCCACTTTGGCGATCCGTTTCGAGGTAGCCAGATATTCCCCTATCTCTCCGCCCGCACCGTTGACCACGTTAATCACGCCCGGCGGCAGAAGATCGCCTACGATTTCCATCAGCAGCAACACCGAGAGCGGGGTCAGACGCGCCGGTTTCAGCACAATGCAGTTCCCGGCCGCCAGCGCGGGCGCCATTTTCCAGCTCGCCATCAGCAGCGGGAAGTTCCACGGAATAATTTGCCCGACGACGCCCAGCGGTTCGTGGAAGTGATACGCCACGGTGTCGCTGTCTACCTCACTTATTCCGCCCTCCTGAGCGCGAATACAGGAGGCAAAATAGCGGAAGTGGTCAATAGCCAGCGGCACATCGGCCGCCATCGTTTCCCGGATCGGCTTGCCGTTATCCCAGGTTTCCGCCGTCGCCAGCAGCTCCAGATTCTGCTCCATCCGGTCGGCGATTTTGAACAAAATGGCCGCGCGGTCCTGCACGGAGGTATGACCCCATTTATCTTTCGCTTTGTGCGCCGCATCCAGCGCCAGGTCGATATCGCGCTTGCCGGAGCTGGCTATCTCGCACAGCGGCTGGCCGGTAACGGGGGTCAGGTTGGAATAGTATTCGCCGTCGACGGGAGCCACCCAGTCGCCGCCAATAAAATTGTCATAACGAGGCTTCAGCTTGAGGGGAAAACCATACTCGCCGGGCTGGATACGCGATGAGGGAGGATTGTTTGTCATGACCATCTCCTTGCTGTTGGTGTACAACAAGGGTAGTTCCGGCTGGCGATTTTCTCGCCAACCGGTAACGGCGTTTACGACAGGGGTCACATCGCGGCGCGATAAATCGCCACTATCTCATCATGGGTAGCCTGAACGGGATTGGTGAACCCGCAAGCATCCTTCAGCGCATTGGTCGCAAGAACTGGAATATCTTCCTCTTTGACGTTCAGTTCACGGAGGCCGGACGGGATATTCACTTTACGAGCCAGGGCGCGAATTTCCGCGATGCACGCCTGTGCACCCTGCTCATCAGTCATCTTGCTAACATCTACACCCATGGCTCCCGCACAGTCGCGCAAACGGGCTGCCGCCACTTTACTGTTAAACACCTGAACGTGCGGCAGCAGTACCGCATTACATACGCCGTGTGGAAGGTCGTAAAAACCACCCAACTGATGCGCCATCGCGTGTACGTAGCCTAAGGAAGCGTTGTTAAACGCCATGCCAGCAAGGAATTGTGCATAGGCCATCGCCTCACGTGCCCGCGCATTACTGCCTTCTTCAACAGCCTGCACCAGATTTTCGCTGATCATCGTCACGGCCTTCAGCGCACAGGCATCCGTAATTGGTGTGGCTGCCACGGAAACATAGGCCTCAATCGCGTGGGTCAGGGCATCCATGCCGGTTGCCGCCGTTAGCGATGCAGGCATCCCTGCCATTAGAGAAGAATCATTGACGGACAGAACCGGTGTGACATGTTTATCCACAATAGCCATTTTAATATGGCGCGCCTCATCGGTAATAATACAGAAGCGTGTCATTTCAGAGGCTGTACCGGCGGTGGTATTAATGGCAATCATTGGCAATTGTGGTTTTGCCGAGCGATCAACGCCCTCATAGTCACGAATATCGCCGCCATTAGCGGCCACCAGTGCAATACCTTTTGCGCAGTCGTGTGGCGACCCGCCGCCCAGCGATATAACGCAGTCACAGTGGTTACTCTTTAATATTTCCAGACCAGCAGCAACGTTTGCCGTTGTGGGATTCGGATGTGTGCCATCGTAAATCACACTGGAAATATCACGTTCCTTAAGCGCGTTTTGGATATCAGTTGCCATACCCAGTTTGCTCAACATCGCGTCGGTGACAATCAGCGCGCGGCGCCACCCGTAGTCGCGCATGGTATCCATTGCGGAAGATAATGAATCAGAACCAATAATATTCACGGAAGGAATATAAAATACGGATGCAGCCATAATAAATCCTCAAAGAGATAAAAACTATCGGCAGCATACGGAAAAGATTATTTTAAAAATATGATCAAACACCTGTTTTTGCGTACACCTTCGCAGGTTTAACACATTACGCCTGCGAAAGTGTTAATTAATATATAAATCTATTTCAATCCATTCTTATTCTGTATTAATCCCGGTTTTTGTTTCTGGAAATAATAATGAATCACGTAATAAATGATCGTTCCCGCGACGGCGGGTAAAACCAATGCGGTTGAAATACTCCAGGATCTGAATCGCCAGCTTGCGGCCCACGTTCAGCCGGTCGCGGAAATCGGCTGCGCAGGTGGAGCCCCGCTCCTGATCCAGCTCGCGGATCAGGTTGGCAAACGCCACAATACGATCGTTACGGTAATAACGATCTTTCACGATCGCGACTATCAGCCCCTGTTGTGCCGCATGGCGCAACACCTGACGCATGACCTGCTCGTCGGCATTCGTCTCGCGTGCCAGATCGCGAACCCACCACGGCTCATCGCCAAACAGCGAGGCCACTTTTTGCCATACTGCCTCTTGCTCTGCGGTGAACCCGGCCTTGTGATCCGGCAGATGCAGCCAGCCGTGGTGACTTTTAATCACACCGCTTTCGCGCATGTTTTCAATCAGCAGCAGCACCAGCGCATCGTCTTCCATCGGCAGCGCCATTCGTCGCAGACGCTCACGGCCCGGGCCAGGCTCGTCCTGATGCTGTTCATGGTACGTTGCCAGCGTGCTCAGTATCTTACGCTGCCAGTGTGCAGCAACCGGGGCATTAAGCAGACTGTTTCCAGCCTGAATAAAGCCCGGCTGCTGGGCCAGCAGGTGTACCCCTTCCTCGCTCAGCTGGCGTGCCCATGCAAAATCACGCAGACTCACCGCACCACGATCGAGATGTACCCGCAGCGCGGCGTTATCATCGCTGGCCTGCGCGAGCGCTGCCAGCCACTGCAGATATTCAGGTTTACGCTTGCCGCGTCGCGGTGGATTCAGCGCGACGACCCGTGCCCCGGCCAGCGTTTCCCGCGCGGAAATATCACGCAGTACCAGACGATCGTTGTCTGCAAGCCAGAGCGGAGAATCGAATACCAGTTCGGCAAGGTCGTTTTCCAGCAGCGACACGCGCCCGGTGATATGGCTCGCCGCATGGTGAATATGCAACGGCTGCCATTGGGTCAGGGGCATGTGCGTCTGCAGGGAGACAATGACGCGTTCTGACGGTTCAGGTGGGGCGTCGGCGAGCAGCCAGTCGCCGCGGTTAAGCTGCTCTTTTTCCGCATCCCCGGCAATGTTCAGCGCGATCCGCTGCCCGGCATGGGCCTGCTCTGTGGGCTGGTTTTGCGCATGTAGACCGCGCACGCGCATCGGTTTGTTAACGCCCGTCAGCCATAAGCTATCGCCTACCTTTACTTCACCGCTCAGCGCCGTACCGGTAACCACCAGACCCGCGCCTTTGACGGTAAACGCCCGGTCAATGGCCAGACGGAAACGGTGATGGCTGGCGTGGTCACGTGATGAAAGTTGCTGTAAGTGGTGGCGAAGTTTATCGATACCGCGCCCTTCTGTTGCCACGGTGACAAAAAGCGCTGCATCGTCAAAACCATATTCCCGTAAGGTCGCCTGTACCGTTTCGCGTACCTCTCTGACGCGTGCGTCATCCACGCGATCGGCTTTGGTCAGCGCCACGGTCAACTGCGGATTGCCGGTCAGTTGCAGGATCGCCAGATGCTCGCGGGTTTGCGCCATGACGCCGTCATCGCAGGCTACCACCAGCAGGGCATGATCGATGCCCCCCACACCCGCCAGCATGTTAGACAGAAACTTTTCATGCCCCGGAACATCTATAAAACCCAGTACGCGGCCATCAGGCTGGGGCCAGTAGGCATAGCCCAGATCGATGGTCATGCCGCGCTTTTTCTCTTCCGGCAGGCGGTCGGCGTTTATGCCGGTAATCGCCTGCAGTAACGTGGTTTTTCCGTGGTCGACGTGACCGGCGGTGGCAATAATCATTTCAACAACATCTCCAGAAATCGCTCTTCATCTTCAAGGCAGCGCAGATCCAGCCACATTCGGCCGTCGTAAATCCGCCCGATAACCGGAGCAGGCAGGCCACGCCAGCGCGACGACAGGGCGTCAAGGCGGCTGCCGCGCCCGTCACGCGGGGTGAACGTAAGCGCTTCACTCGGCAGCCTGTCCACCGGCAGCGAACCGCTGCCAATCTGCGACTGGCAGGGTTCAATGCGAACGTCAAAATCGGGGTAGTGCGGGGCAATGCGCGGCAGCAGTAATTCGGCCTGGGCGCGAATCGAGGCGGCATCGCGGCTTAACAAACGCAGCGTGGGCAGGCGATCGGCCAGTTTCTCCGGGTGGAGATAGAGCCGCAGCGTCGCGTCCAGCGCGGCAAGCGTCATTTTATCAGCTCGCAGGGCACGCTTGAGCGGATGCTGCTGCAGCTTCGCAATCAGCTCGCGCTTGCCGACGATAATCCCGGCCTGCGGTCCGCCCAGCAGCTTGTCGCCGGAAAAACTGACCAGGCTAACGCCCGCCGCAATCATCTCTTGCGGCATCGGTTCTTTCGGTAGCCCGTAAGGGCTCAGATCCACCAGCGAGCCGCTGCCGAGATCGGCGATCACCGGTATATTCAGTTCACGGCCAATCGCCGCCAGCTCCGCCTCTTCAACCGTTTTGGTGAAGCCTTCAATATGGTAATTGCTGGTGTGGACCTTCATCAGCAGGGCGGTATTTTCATTTACCGCCGCGCGATAATCTTTCGCATGGGTACGGTTGGTGGTGCCCACTTCATGTAGCGTGCAGCCCGCCTGGCGCATCACGTCCGGAATGCGAAACGCCCCGCCAATCTCAACCAGCTCGCCGCGGGAAACCACCACCTCTTTGCCGCTGGCGGTAGCCGCCAGCATCAGCAGTACCGCTGCGGCGTTGTTATTCACAATGCAGGCATCTTCCGCGCCGGTCAGTTGGCACAGCAGGTCCGCCAGCGCCCGGTCACGATGCCCGCGCCCGGCGCCGTCCAGATCGTACTCCAGCGTTACGGGGGCTCGCATGGCCTGCGCGACCGCCGTGATAGCCTCTTCCGCCTGCTGCGCGCGGCCCAGGTTGGTATGCAGCACGGTACCGGTCAGGTTAATCACCGGGCGTAACGCGCTTTGCTGGCGCTTATCCAGCCGCAAGGCGAGCGCCCCTGCCCAGTCGTGGTTCCAGTCAGGCAAGGCTCCCTTCTCAGCAATGGTCCTGCGCGCCTCGTCCTGCAAATTACGCAGCGTCATGACCACGAGCGTACGCCCATAGAGATTCAGCAGGGGTTGAATGGCGGCGTCACGCAGCAAACGCTCCGTGGCGGGAAGATGGCGATAAAGCGAGCTGGAATTCGAAGTCATAAGCCTGCCTGAGTAAAAGAAGACAGGCGACATTTTAGCAGGTCAGGGAAGAGGAGTCCTTACGGATGCGGGGCTTTAATTTATCCTGATCAATAAATCTCGTGAATTTTATAAATTAAAACATCGCTCATATGAATAATTAATTCAGAATTCATCTATGTTAATCAATCGATGAAATGAATAAACTACATTACTATTTTATCAGTTTTTTGCAAGGATGCACGAGCATGAATATTATCTTCAAAGTATACACGGCCTTTTTCCTATTTTTTTGCATGATTTTTTCCGTCAACATCAATGCCGAACAGAAATTTGGTTTTGCCCAACCCCAAAGATGCCAATTGCCCGATGCCCCCTTCCCTATTATGTTTAGAATTGACGATCATCTGGCTAATTTTGCGGGCATGGCCTTTAACATTATTTATATTCCCGCAGACGAAAGCAACCGCTCAGATTTATACAGCCTGTATCAAAACGAAGATGGCTATAATTATCTCTCTCAGTCGCAGGCCACCAGCCGCGGATTTGGTGTGGGAGTATACGATGATTTAAATGACCCGGCAGGTACTATGACAAGCTATATTTCTCAGCCTGTATGCACCAAACAAAACAGCTGCCAACCGTTCCCCACAGGCTGGTCACCAACTGAAAACTTTGGACGATCAGCCTATGAAACGATCAAAGAGAATTACCCTAATGACTTTATTATTGTTCATTCAGGAATGTTTCCTAGCCTCTCTGACGTTCAGCTAAATACCACTATTTTCACGACCACCCGACGGTTCAAACTGCTTCGCATTGAGGTGTTTTCCGTCACCAGTAATGAAGATCCCAACGTGACGCCTGAGTGGATGCACGATACAGGTGCAGAACCCATCGTATTGGAATATCGTTCGAGTACAACAACCAGCGTGCCTTATTACATCCGGGATGATGCCAGCCGCATGTCACGCCCAATGAGCACCAGCCCAATGACCGAATTTCCTCAACACCTCGATAAAGAATCCATCCAGTCGATGGACTTTCACATCAAGTATGACGGCGGAAAATTGGGCGAAATCTACTCTGAAGCTAAGTTCCATTATTTCAATGACGCCCAAAAAGCCGTCTTATCGAAATGCAAGCAGTAGCCTCTGACGGCATCAGGCGCGATCCCTACGCCTTTGGCGGCTCGGTGCGCGCAAAACTTTCACGCTGGAAATGCGTTTCGGCAAGCTTGACCAGCAGCGGACGATCGACGCACCAGCCAGGGGAAACGCGGCGGAAGTTGAGATAGCCGATGGCGCAGGCGATGGCGATGGTTGCCAGGTTCAGGCTGTCGGTTTGAATTTTTCCTTCCCGGATAAGCTGCTCGCACCTGTCCAGGCTGCGGCTGATTTTTTCCCGCTGGCGTAACAGTTCCGTTTCCGACTGCTGGGCGGCGGGCCTTGCCTGTTCACGCACGGAGGTTAACGCCGCATCCATGATGCCATCAGCCAGAGCTTCAATTTGCTTCACTGCCAGCGCCGCTTTTGGGTCAGCCGGCAGCATTGCCGGGGCAACGCCCAGCAGTTCGATATACTCCGCAATAATCGGGGAATCGAACCAGTATTCGCCCTCATCCGTCACCAGCGCCGGGACTTTCCCCAGCGGGTTGTACTGCGCGACGCCGTTTTCAGCGTTGTAGGGCTGTTCATTGATGAATTCAAATTCAATCCCTTTCTCCAGCAGGAGAATCGAGATTTTTCGCACGAAGGGACTGGTGTAGCTACCGATGAGTTTCATTGCCTGATCCTTGATGCCGGAAAAAAGTCAGTATGGATCAAGCGATGAAAAAAGGGCAGGTATGCGTGTCGAATTCCTGCCCTGAAAGGATTAGTGATCGAGGTAGAGGTAGTGCATCCAGCTGGTCATACGGAGCAGCACCTTACGCATCACCGAGACGTGGGCGAAATGGTCCGAGTAGACCGCCACCTGGGCATAAATACCGTCTGGCAGCGCATCAACGTCAGCGTTAGGCTCCAGCTCAATCAGCGCCTGTACGCCATCCGTACCCGGCACAACGGTCAGTGCCTGCAGCGCGCCCTGTGCCTGATACGACCCGCCTGGCACCACTGGCAGAACGCTGGTGAGCTTACCGGTGAACACCTGGCCCGGCAGCGCGTTAAACACCACTTCCGCTTCATCGCCCGGCTTCAGACGTAGCAGCGAGTTCTGACGGAACTGGGCTACAATCTGACGCTTCTGTTCAGGAATAAAAACCATCACCGGACGGAGAGGCAGTGCGGCGGCATACGTCCCCGGACGAATCAGCACCTGGGTGATATAACCGTTACTGGGCGCGCGTACCACGGTCTGATCGAGATTATAGGTGGCTTCCGCCAGTTGGGCGCGCAGGGAAGCAATCTGCGACTGCTCGCCATTCACCATGCTGTCTAACTGGCTTTGAATCTGCGTCTGTTCGGCAACGGAGCCTTTCACCATCGCATCCTGTGCCAGATAATTCTGCCGCGCGTTGTCGATATCGCTTTCAGAGAACGGATTCACCTTTGCCTGGCTGCCTTTCAGGTAGCGCTGATAATCTTTAAACAGACGATCGCGCTCAGAGGAGACGCGGGTGGTATTGGCGACGGCTTCCGCCAGCTGCGCTTTCAGATTATCGATGTTGTGCGTCGCGGTCACCAGGTCGGCCTTCAGTCTGTCAACGCGCGCCTGGTAGCGGCCCGGATCAAGTTTAAATAACACTTCGCCTTTTTTAATAAGCTGGTTATTTTTATTGGTCACTTCACTGACCACACCAGTCACCTGCGGCGTAATTGGAATAGAAATAACCGCTTTTTGCGCCATAAAGGTATACGGATGGTTATAGTTCATTAGCAGAATAAGACCGGCAACAATAAACACGCCGCCTAATGTCGCCGTGGCAAGCGTCCACTGGTTTACCGGAATACGGAATATTTTAAAAATCACCCAGGCGAATGCCACATAGGTCAAAATAATCAACAGATCCATGATTAGCGCTCCAGCGTGTTCTTATCAGCAGCAGGCTTTACCGCGGCCAGCTTTTGTTCGAGTTCCGCCACGCGTTTGGCGAGCGCATCCATGCCCGGGACCTCATCAGGCTTTGTGATGTGGTTTTGCATACCCCAGCCGCGATCTTCACGGTACAGCGTGGCCCAAATCCACAGGAACGGCCAGATGGCATGGAGCGTAAACAGGCTAATCCAGCCAGCCGTATGAATCGCATCGGCATGGGGATGGTTACGCTTTTTGGCCATATTGTAAGGAATGTCATGGATGGCGATGATCCCATAAAAGAGAACCAGAAATACAAAAATCAATACGCCCAGCGCAAAATAGTTGAGAAACATATTCTCCTCACTTAAACAACGTCAACTCATTAAATTAATAAAACAGTACGCAACCTAATTAATATATTTTTAAATACAATAAGGTATACTGGTTATTTCAGAGCCGGAGAGTATCGGTTTTTATAATATCTCCATGCAAGTTTATAAGCGTGTCAAAATATATCCTGAATAATAATATACTTAACCTTACAATATGAGCGTAATCCACGTTCTAACTTTTCGCCATACCACACATCAAAAGTGGTTTTTTAGCTTAACGTGTCGTGCTAAGTCATCCTGACGCCGAATCGCCAGGCAGATTTTGCCGCCGATCGCAGCCGGAGAAATCCGCATAAAAATATTTTGTGAAATCAATCACAATCCAGAAACAAACCCATAAAACAAAAACGTGATGGCAATCACAAAAAAAGGTGTTTTTTGCTTTATTTCTCGCCATCGTATTTTTTTTGCCCATCAATTTTGTGATTCAGATCACCTCATTGATATCCACACCCCCTACATTTACGTGACGTGAGTCACACAAATTTTCGCTATCTGGACAGTTGAACGATTCAGTGCCAGATTTCACAGCATCAGAACAGGGCCCGGCTACCTCTGCCGCCGAACATTAACGATAAACCTCGGGCCGCAAGCCTAAGCGTAAACAGAAGAAGGGGTGTTTTATGTCATCCGATTTCAAGATCAAAGTTCAAAGCTTTGGTCGTTTCCTCAGCAACATGGTGATGCCAAATATCGGCGCGTTTATCGCGTGGGGTATCATCACTGCATTGTTCATTCCGACAGGGTGGTTGCCTAACGAAACGCTGGCGAAACTTGTTGGCCCAATGATTACCTATCTCCTGCCGCTGCTCATCGGTTTCACCGGTGGTCGTCTGGTGGGCGGTGACCGTGGTGGTGTCGTGGGTGCCATCACCACGATGGGTGTTATCGTCGGTGCGGATATGCCGATGTTCCTCGGTGCGATGATTGCCGGTCCTCTGGGCGGCTGGGCGATTAAGAAATTCGACGTCTGGGTTGATGGTAAGATCAAATCCGGCTTCGAAATGCTGGTGAACAACTTCTCTGCGGGCATCATCGGGATGATTCTCGCGATTCTGGCGTTCCTCGGCATTGGCCCTGCGGTTGAAGTGCTGTCCAAAATTCTGGCGGCAGGCGTTAACTTTATGGTGGCGCACGACATGCTGCCGCTGGCGTCTATCTTCGTAGAACCGGCGAAAATCCTGTTCCTGAACAACGCCATCAACCACGGCATCTTCTCGCCGCTGGGTATTCAGCAGTCTCACGATCTCGGCAAGTCTATCTTCTTCCTGATTGAAGCAAACCCGGGTCCGGGTATGGGCGTTCTGCTGGCGTACATGTTCTTTGGTCGCGGCAGCGCTAAGCAGTCTGCTGGCGGCGCAGCAATCATTCACTTCCTGGGCGGTATTCACGAAATTTACTTCCCGTACGTGCTGATGAACCCACGTCTGATCCTGGCCGTTATCCTTGGCGGTATGACTGGCGTGTTCACCCTGAGCGTGCTGGGCGGCGGTCTGGTGTCTCCGGCCTCTCCGGGTTCTATCCTGGCGGTACTGGCGATGACGCCAAAAGGGGCGTACTTCGCGAATATCGCGGCCATCTGTGCGGCCATGGCCGTCTCCTTTGTGGTCTCTTCTATCCTGCTGAAAACCAGCAAAGTGAAAGAGGACGACGATATTGAAGCGGCGACCCGTCGTATGCACGACATGAAAGCCGAATCCAAAGGCGCAACCCCACTGACCGCGGGCGACGTGTCTAACGACCTGAGCCACGTGCGTAAAATCATCGTTGCCTGTGACGCCGGTATGGGTTCCAGTGCAATGGGTGCAGGCGTGCTGCGTAAGAAAGTGCAGGATGCGGGCCTGACCAACATCTCCGTGACCAACAGCGCCATTAACAGCCTGCCGCCGGATGTTGACCTGGTCATCACACATCGCGACCTGACCGAACGCGCCATGCGCCAGGTACCGCAGGCACAGCACATATCGCTGACCAACTTCCTCGACAGCGGCCTGTACACCAGCCTGACCGAACGTCTGGTTGCCGCGCAGCGTCACGAAGACAACGAAGTGAAAGTGCGCTCCAGCCTGCAGGACAGCTTTGACGAGAGCAACGCCCACCTGTTCAAACTGGGTGCGGAAAACATCTTCCTCGGTCGTACAGCGGCAACCAAAGAAGAAGCGATTCGCTTTGCCGGTGAGCAGCTGGTGAAAGGCGGCTACGTCCAGCCTGAATACGTTGACGCGATGCTGGAACGCGAAAAACTGACGCCAACCTACCTGGGCGAATCCATCGCGGTGCCGCACGGTACGGTTGAAGCGAAAGATCGCGTCCTGAAAACCGGCGTCGTATTCTGTCAGTATCCGCAGGGCGTACGCTTCGGTGAAGAAGAAGACGACATCGCCCGTCTGGTGATTGGTATCGCCGCGCGCAACAACGAGCACATTCAGGTGATTACCAGCCTGACCAACGCGCTGGACGATGAGTCTGTTATCGAGCGTCTGGCACAGACTGAAAGCGTTGACGAAGTTCTGGCTCTGCTTAACAAGTAACAGCGCCTCTTCCCTCTCCCCCCGGGGAGAGGGCTAGGGTGAGGGGAAACGTTCCTCACCCCAGCCCTCTCGGGTAAAAACATTGATGAAGGTTAACACTATGAAAGCATTACATTTTGGCGCAGGTAATATCGGTCGTGGTTTTATCGGTAAACTGCTGGCAGACGCGGGCATTACGCTGACATTCGCCGATGTGAATCAGGTTGTCCTGGATGCCCTGAATGCGCGTCATAGCTATCAGGTCCATGTGGTCGGTGAAAACGAGCAGGTTGAGACGGTATCCGGCGTCAACGCGGTCAGCAGCATCGGTGAAGACGTTATCGACCTGATCGCCAGCGTCGATCTGGTCACCACTGCCGTGGGTCCGGTCGTCCTTGAGCGCATCGCTCCTGCGGTCGCGAAAGGCCTGGCAAAACGTAAAGCGCAGGGCATCGACACCCCGCTGAACATCATCGCCTGTGAAAACATGGTGCGCGGTACCACGCAGCTGAAAGGCCACGTGCTTAACGCTGTCGCAGACGAAGACAAAGCCTGGGTTGAAGCGCACGTCGGGTTTGTGGATTCCGCTGTGGACCGCATCGTTCCGCCGTCCGAATCCGCCACCAACGACCCACTGGAAGTGACCGTGGAAACCTTCAGCGAGTGGATTGTTGATAAAACCCAGTTTAAAGGCGCCCTGCCGACCATTCCGGGAATGGAATTAACCGATAACCTGATGGCATTTGTCGAACGCAAACTCTTCACGCTGAACACCGGGCATGCTATAACCGCGTACCTCGGTAAATTGGCCGGTCATCAGACCATCCGTGATGCGATCCTCGATGAGAAGATCCGCGCGGTGGTAAAAGGGGCAATGGAAGAGAGCGGCGCGGTGCTGATCAAACGCTACGGTTTTGATGCTGAGAAACACGCAGCATATATCCAGAAAATCCTCGGTCGCTTTGAAAACCCGTATCTGAAAGATGACGTTGAGCGCGTGGGCCGTCAGCCTCTGCGCAAACTGAGCGCGGGCGATCGCCTGATTAAGCCGCTGCTGGGCACGCTGGAATACGGCCTGCCGCACGCCAACCTGGTGAAAGGGATTGCCGCCGCGATGCACTACCGCAGCGAGCAGGACCCACAGGCGCAGGAACTGGCTCAGCTGATTGATAACAAAGGCGCACAGGCTGCGCTGGCGCAGATTTCCGGTCTGGACGCCAACAGCGACGTGGTTGTGGAGGCGGTTAACGCATACAACGCAACCAAATGATGCACAGTGCGGCGCAGGTTAACCTGCGCCCAGATAATAGATTGTCGGATATGCAGGCAATAATGGAACAAACCCAGGCCTTTGAAAATCGTGTGCTTGAGCGTCTGAATGCTGGCAAAACCGTACGAAGTTTCCTGATTGCCGCCGTCGAGCTGTTAACCGAGGCGGTGAATATCCTGGTGCTTCAGGTGTTTCGCAAAGACGACTACGCGGTAAAATATGCTGTAGAACCGTTACTGGACGGAGACGGACCGCTGGGCGATTTATCCGTGCGTCTGAAGCTGATTTATGGTCTTGGCGTGCTGAACCGGCAAGAGTATGAAGATGCGGAGCTGTTAATGGCGCTGCGCGAAGAACTCAATCATGACGGTAATGAGTACACCTTTACCGATGATGAGATCCTGGGGCCCTTCGGCGAGCTGCACTGCGTCACCGCGCTGCCCCCTGTTCCCCATTTTGATAACAGCGACCCTGAGCTATATTCGATGCAAAAGCTGCGTTATCAACAGGTTGTCCGTTCCACGATGGTGCTCTCCCTGACTGAGCTGATTTCCCGAATCAGCTTAAAAAAAGCGTTTCAGAAGTAAGCCTGTTCACATTGGTGTATCCTTCCCTGTAAATTCCCCGTTTTCAGAGTTATTTGTCATGAAAGAAGTCGAAAAGAACGAAATTAAACGCCTGAGCGACCGCCTGGATCTGATCCGCCACCAGATGGCTGGCCTGTCACTGGTCGATTCCGCCGAGAAGTACGCCGAGCTGGAAAAAGAAGCCGCCACGCTGGAAACAGAAATCGAGCGCTTGCGCGAAGTGAAAGGCCAGAAGCTGAGCAAAGAAGCGCAGAAGCTGATGGATATGCCGCACCGACGTGCGATCACTAAAAAAGAGCAGGCCGACATGGGCAAGCTGAAGAAAAGCGTCCGTGGTCTGGTGGTGGTACACCCGATGACCGAGCTTGGCCGCGAAATGGGCCTGAAAGAGATGACGGGTTTTTGTAAAACCGCGTTCTGATACTTTCCCCCTCACCCTAACCCTTTCCCCGTGGGAGAGGGCCGGGGTGAGGGCAGCAGGCCCCACCCCGCTTCAAATTGGCCCAACCAATCCCCCTTTTCTTTCTTCCCCGGTTCACAATTCCATTAATTCCGCTCACAAACTCATTGCTTGGCCATAACATTTGGTTAACCATTCATTGTCATTAACCCTACAACACAACATTGGCAGGACCACTTTTACACAACCTGTGACGCAGAGTTGAGCGGAGACTCACCCGCAGCGCAGGCTGTCTGGTCCCCAGGAGACCTGCATGAGCCTCTGGCAACAAAACTACGACCCGGCCGGAAATATCTGGCTGTCGAGCCTGATCGCATCGCTTCCGATCCTGTTCTTCTTCTTTGCGCTGATTAAGCTCAAGCTGAAGGGCTACCTCGCCGCGACGTATACCGTTGCAATCGCCCTGATGGTGGCGCTGCTCTTCTATAAAATGCCGGTCGATCGCGCGCTGGCCTCTGTCGTCTACGGTTTCTTCTACGGCCTGTGGCCGATTGCGTGGATCATCATCGCGGCGGTGTTTGTCTATAAAATCTCGGTAAAAACCGGGCAGTTCGACATTATCCGCTCGTCGATTCTCTCCATCACACCGGACCAACGCCTGCAGATGCTGATTGTCGGCTTCTCCTTCGGGGCGTTTCTGGAAGGTGCGGCAGGCTTTGGCGCACCGGTGGCGATCACCGCCGCGCTGCTGGTCGGCCTGGGCTTTAACCCGCTGTATGCCGCAGGTCTGTGCCTGATTGTGAATACAGCGCCGGTGGCGTTTGGCGCGATGGGTATTCCGATTCTGGTAGCCGGACAGGTCACCGGGCTGGACAGCTTTGAGATTGGCCAGATGGTCGGCCGCCAGCTGCCCTTCCTGACCATTATCGTCCTGTTCTGGATCATGGCGATTATGGACGGCTGGCGCGGCGTGAAGGAGACCTGGCCTGCTGTGATGGTGGCGGGCGGTTCGTTCGCCATTGCCCAATACCTCAGCTCGAACTTCCTCGGCCCTGAACTGCCGGACATTATCTCTTCGCTGGTCTCTCTGGTCTGTCTGACCCTGTTCCTGAAACGCTGGCAGCCGGTACGTATTTTCCGCTTCGCCGATATGGGTGCTTCGCAGGTGGATCAAACCCTGGCGCGTACGGGCTATACCGCAGGCCAGGTGGTACGCGCCTGGTCGCCGTTCCTGTTCCTGACCGCAACGGTCACGCTGTGGAGCATCCCGCCGTTTAAAGCCCTGTTCGCCCCGGGCGGTGCGCTGTACGACATGGTGATTAATATCTCTGTACCGTTCCTCGACAAGATGGTCGCTCGTATGCCGCCGGTGGTGCACGCCGCCACGCCGTATGCCGCGGTCTATAAATTCGACTGGTTCTCTGCCACCGGTACCGCCATCCTGTTTGCCGCTATCCTTTCCGTGGTGTGGCTGCGCATGAAGCCTGCGGCCGCGGTGCAGACCTTTGCGGCGACCATTAAAGAGCTGATGCTGCCGATTTACTCCATCGGCATGGTGCTGGCGTTCGCGTTTATCTCGAACTACTCCGGCCTGTCATCGACCCTGGCACTGGCGCTGGCCCATACCAGTCACGCCTTCACCTTCTTCTCGCCATTCCTCGGCTGGCTGGGGGTATTCCTGACCGGGTCAGATACCTCGTCTAACGCCCTGTTTGCCGCACTGCAGGCTACCGCCGCACAGCAAATCGGCGTATCAGATGTGCTGCTCGTGGCGGCTAACACGACCGGCGGCGTGACCGGCAAGATGATTTCGCCGCAATCCATCGCCATTGCCTGTGCGGCGGTAGGTCTGGTCGGTAAAGAGTCGGATCTGTTCCGCTTTACCGTGAAACACAGCCTGATATTCACCTGCATGGTGGGCGTGATCACCACCCTGCAGGCCTATGTCTTAACCTGGATGATCCCATGATAGTGATGCCCAGACGCCTGTCCGACGAGATTGCCTCTCGCGTGCGGGCGCTGATTGAAGAACAACAGCTGGAAGCGGGCATGAAGCTGCCCGCCGAACGCCAGCTCGCCGCCCAGCTTGGCGTATCGCGCAATTCACTGCGCGAGGCGCTGGCGACGCTGGTCAGCGAAGGGGTGCTGCTGAGCCGTCGCGGCGGCGGCACCTTTGTGCGCTGGCAGCATGACGACTGGTCCGAGCAAAACATCGTTCAGCCGCTGAAGACGCTGATGGAGAACGACCCGGACTACAGCTTCGACATCCTTGAAGCGCGTCACGCCATCGAAACCAGTACCGCCTGGCACGCGGCCATGCGGGCAACCGACGCCGACAAAGAGAAACTCATCGCCTGCTTTGAGGCCACGCAAAGCAGCGACCCGGATATCGCCTCCCAGGCGGACGTGCGTTTTCACCTGGCGATTGCCGAGGCATCGCACAACGTGGTGCTGCTCCAGACCATGCGCGGGTTCTTTGACCTGCTGCAATCCTCCGTTAAACAGAGCCGCCAGCGCATGTATCTGGTTCCGCCGGTGTTTGCCCGGTTGACCGAACAACACGAGGCGGTGCTCAACGCCATTCTGGCCGGTGATGCCGAGGCCGCACGCAAAGCGATGATGGCGCATCTCGGTTTTGTGCACACCACCATTAAACGATTCGATGAAGACCAGGCCCGACAGGCGCGTATTACCCGTCTGCCTGGCGACAGTGATATTTCCAGGGAGAACAAAGCATGATTATTTCAGCAGCCAGTGACTATCGCGCCGCGGCGCAGCGCATTTTGCCCCCGTTCCTGTTCCACTATATCGACGGCGGGGCGTATGCCGAATACACCCTGCGCCGCAACGTGGAAGATCTGTCGGAGGTGGCTCTGCGCCAGCGCGTGCTGAAGAATATGTCTGACCTGAGCCTTGAGACAAAACTGTTCAACGAAACGCTCTCCATGCCGGTGGCGCTCGCGCCTGTAGGCTTATGCGGGATGTATGCCCGCCGTGGCGAAGTGCAGGCCGCCGCTGCGGCGGATGCCAAAGGCATTCCGTTTACCCTTTCCACCGTGTCCGTCTGCCCGATTGAAGAGGTCGCCCCGACCATCAAGCGCCCGATGTGGTTCCAGCTGTATGTCCTGCGGGATCGCGGCTTTATGCGTAACGCGCTCGAGCGCGCCAAAGCGGCGGGCTGCTCCACGCTGGTCTTTACCGTCGATATGCCGACCCCCGGCGCGCGCTACCGCGATGCGCACTCCGGCATGAGCGGCCCGAACGCTGCGCTCCGTCGTTACTGGCAGGCCGTGACCCACCCGCAGTGGGCGTGGGATGTGGGTCTGAACGGGCGTCCGCACGATCTGGGAAACATTTCAGCCTATCTCGGTAAACCGACCGGGCTGGAGGATTACATCGGCTGGCTGGCGAACAACTTCGATCCGTCGATCTCGTGGAAAGACCTGGAGTGGATCCGCGAGTTCTGGGACGGCCCGATGGTGATCAAAGGGATCCTCGATCCGGAAGATGCCCGCGACGCGGTACGCTTTGGCGCAGACGGGATTGTGGTCTCTAACCACGGCGGACGCCAGCTTGACGGGGTGCTCTCCTCCGCACGCGCCCTGCCGGCCATCGCCGATGCGGTGAAAGGCGATATTGCCATCCTGGCCGACAGCGGCATCCGCAACGGACTGGACGTAGTGCGTATGATTGCGCTGGGCGCTGACAGCGTACTGCTGGGGCGTGCGTATCTGTATGCGCTGGCGACGGCGGGCCAGGCGGGCGTGGCGAACCTGCTCAACCTGATCGAAAAAGAGATGAAGGTGGCGATGACGCTGACCGGCGCGAAAACGATCGGTGAAATCAGTAAGGATTCCCTGGTGCAGGAGTTAAGCAAATTACCATCGGCGCTGGCTCCTCTTGCTCAGGGAAACGCAGCCTGACCTTCTCTGATTAACCCCCTTTCTCATGCGCCCGATTTCCCACTCGGGCGCTTTTTTACGCCAAAAATAACATCCAGATAACATATTAGATAAGAAAATTTGACATCCACCCGCCGCCCGCAATTGTATAGACAAGCAAATACAAGAACACAAAAACAACATCAGATCGGAGTGGAGCGTATGGCGTATTCAGGTAAGGTGGATATTCAGCAGGTGATCGATGAGAGCCCCTTTTCAGGGTTTCACTGGCTGCTCATCGTGCTGGGCTTTCTGGTTCTGGCGATCGATGGTTTTGATACAGCGGCGATGGGCTACATCGCGCCTACGCTGTCGGCAGAATGGGGGATACATAAACAGGATCTGGGTCCGGTACTGAGCGCTGCGCTGTTGGGGCTGTCGCTGGGTGCGCTGATCGCAGGTCCGGTATCGGACCGGGTGGGACGCAAGCGCGTGCTGGTTTTCTCCTGCCTGTTCTTCGGCCTCGCGAGCCTGGGGACGGCCTGGGCGCAAAGTCTGAATACCCTGACGCTGTGGCGCTTTCTGACGGGCCTGGGGCTCGGTGCCGCAATGCCTAACGCCATCACGCTTATCTCCGAGTTTGCCCCCCAGCGCTGTCGCGCCATGGCGATTAATACCATGTACTGCGGCTTCCCTCTGGGTGCGGCGGGCGGCGGCGCGATCTCTTCCTGGCTTATCCCCCACCACGGCTGGCGAAGCGTGCTGCTGACCGGGGCGATTGCTCCGCTGATTTTAACGCTGCTGCTGGCGCTGTTTTTACCGGAGTCCGTGAAGTTTCTGGTGCAGCGCGGGAAGGACGTCATGCAGGTCCGTCGCATCGCCAGCCGGTTCGCCCGCAGTACGCTGGATAGCGTCACGGGCTTTTTCCTGGCGGAGGAGAAAGTCGCGTCTAAAAAAGGGAGCGTGTCGCAGCTGTTTTCCATGCCCTGGCTGCCCGGCACCCTGATGCTGTGGGTGACCTATTTTATGGGCCTGGTCATTTACTACGTCCTGCTGAGCTGGATGCCAACGCTAATGCAGGGGATGGGCTATGCGCTGGCGGAATCCGCCTGGCTCACCTCGCTGTTCACCTTTGGCGGCACCGCAGGCATTCTGCTCGCGGGCTGGATGATGGACCGCTGGGAGGCGCACAGGGTGGTTGCGTGTGGTTTCGTGCTGACAATGGGCCTTATTCTTTTGCTTGGCATTGAGCATAACCATATCGCCCTGTTTGGCGGATTGATTTTCCTGATGGGGATCGCGATGAACGGCGCGCAGTCGGGCATGCAAACCCTGGCCGCCACCTTTTACCCTACCGAGTGCCGCGCGACGGGCATCGCCTGGATGCAGGGGATCGGCCGCTTTGGCGGCGTGGCGGGAACCATGACCAGCGCCCAGCTTCTTTCTATGCAGTGGCAGGCAGACAGTATTTTAATGATCCTCAGCGTGCCCGCCCTGGTGGCCGCTGCGGCCACCGTCTACAAAATGCTGTACAGCCGCTCGCAGGAACCCGGCGTCGCGTAGTTCCTCTCTTTTCTGCTATTCTGCCCCCGCAATTAAGGGGGCAGCATGCTTAACATCGTTTTATTCGAACCAGAAATTCCGCCGAATACCGGCAATATCATCCGCCTGTGTGCGAACACCGGTTTTCGTCTGCATATCATTGAGCCGATGGGCTTTACGTGGGACGACAAACGTCTGCGTCGCGCAGGGCTGGATTATCATGAATTTACCGCCGTCGTTCGCCATCACGATTACGCCGCGTTTCTGGAAGCCGAAAAGCCGCAGCGCATGTTCGCCCTGACCACCAAAGGCACGCCAGCGCATAGCGCCGTAAGCTATCAGGCAGGTGACTATCTGATGTTTGGCCCGGAAACCCGCGGCCTGCCGGCCACGATCCTGGATGCCCTGCCCGCCGAGCAGAAAATCCGTATTCCGATGATGCCGGACAGCCGCAGCATGAACCTGTCGAACGCGGTGTCGGTGGTGGTGTATGAAGCCTGGCGCCAGCTGGGATATCCCGGCGCAATTCTAAGGTAGGCCCGGTAAGCGCAGCGCCACCGGGCAAAATCTCAGATGCCGTCACCATACTCGAAGGTATGGTGAATACCGTTGAAGTGCTGATCCATGTCCATGGACGGCTTATCGCTGTCTGGTTTACCGACGATGCGTGCCGGTACGCCAGCGGCAGTAGTATGCGGTGGCACAGGCTGGAGCACCACGGAGCCAGCACCGATCTTCGCGCCGCGCCCGACTTCGATATTGCCGAGGATTTTGGCACCCGCGCCAATCATCACCCCTTCACGAATTTTCGGATGACGATCGCCGCTGGTTTTACCGGTACCGCCCAGGGTAACCGACTGCAGGATCGAGACGTCATCTTCAATCACCGCCGTTTCACCCACGACAATCCCGGTAGCGTGGTCAAGCATGATCCCACGACCAATTTTTGCTGCCGGGTGAATATCGACCTGGAACGTCACGGAAACCTGGTTTTGCAGGAAGATCGCCAGTGCGCGGCGGCCTTCATTCCACAGCCAGTGGCCGATGCGGTAAGCCTGCAGGGCGTGGAAGCCTTTCAGGTACAGCAGCGGCGTAGAATATTTATCGACCGCCGGGTCACGCGTGCGCACGGCCTGGATATCGCAGGCGGCAGCGGCGATCATTTCCGGGTCTGCAGCATAAGCCTCTTCCACCACTTCACGAATGGCGATAGCAGGCATGATCGAGGAAGCCAGCTTGTTGGCGAGCATATAGCTCAGCGCGCTGCCAAGATTTTCGTGCTTAAGTAGCGTCGCGTGGTAGAAACTGGCCAGCATAGGCTCGCAGTCGGCCAGCGCCCGGGCTTCGGCTTTAATATTGTTCCAGACGATATCCAGTTCTTCACACGGCATTGCTTACTCCAGACGATAGTTAATGACCAGCCAGTTCTGCGCTGGCTGGGTCATTCAGGTGACAACGGTTCCGACTAGTTACTGCTGCGCTCGTCCTTGCGCGCACGACCTAATAAGGTCAATGCTGCCTCGCGCGCATTTTTTCCGCAATACAATACCTGATAAATTTCCTCGGTTATTGGCATTTCGACACCGAAACGGTGCGCCAACTCGCGGACTTCTTTGGTATTGCGGTAGCCTTCAACCACCTGACCAATTTTCTCCTGCGCGCCTTTTACATCGCTGCCCTGTCCGAGCATCATGCCAAAGCGGCGGTTACGAGACTGGTTGTCGGTACAGGTCAGCACCAGGTCGCCCAGGCCAGCCATTCCCATAAAGGTGGCCGGATCGGCACCCAGCGCTTCGCCCAGGCGGGACATTTCGGTCAGCCCTCGGGTGATCAGCGCCGTACGCGCATTGGCACCAAAACCAATGCCGTCTGACATCCCGGCGCCAATCGCAATCACGTTCTTCACCGCACCGCCCAGCTGCACGCCGATAAAATCGGGGTTGCTGTAGACGCGGAAGCTCTTGCCGCAGTGCAGCAGCTGTTGAAGATCGTCTGAGAAGGTCTGATCGGTGGAGGCCAGCGAAATCGCCGTCGGCAGGCCAGCAGCCAGCTCTTTGGCAAAGGTCGGGCCGGAGATGACCGCCAGCGGGATCGCATCACCCAGCGCTTCGCGGGCAACGTCCTGCAGCAGGCGTCCGGTTTCGGCTTCCAGTCCTTTTGTCGCCCAGACAATGCGCGCATCCGGGCGCATCAGCGGCTTAATCTGACGGAGCACGTCGCCAAATACATGGCTCGGGACCACAATCAGAATGTTGCGGCTGGCCGCCAGCGCGGTCGCAAGGTCGCTTTCAAGGTGCAGGGAGTCAGGGAACGGAACGTCCGGAAGAAACGCCACGTTACAACGATCGCGTTGCAGCGTTGCGATATGTTTTGGGTCGTGGCCCCAGAGAACCACTTCGTGACCATTTCTTGCCAGCGTGATGGCAAGAGCGGTGCCGTATGAGCCGGCACCGATCACAGTCATTGACGCATTAACAGTGCTCATCAGGCATCCTGATGTTGTTCAGCACCTTCGCCAGCTTGCTGCTGCAGATAGTTCATGAACAGCGCATCAAAGTTAACTGGCGCAAGGTTCAGTTGCGGGAATGTACCGCGGGAAACCAGGCTGGTGATGCATTCACGCGCATACGGGAACAGAATGTTCGGGCAGTACGCACCCAGGCAATGCGCCATCTGGTTGCCTTCGATACCGCCAATAGAGAAGATGCCGCCCTGCTGTACTTCACACAGGAATGCAGTTTCTTCGCCCAGAGACGCGGTAACGGTCACACGCAGCACGACTTCATACACGTCATCTGCCAGTTGGGTAGATGCGGTATCCAGATCAAGTTTAACCTCTGGCTGCCAATCTTTCTGGAAAACATGTGGCGCATTTGGCGCTTCGAAAGAGACGTCCTTGGTGTAGATACGCTGGATCTGGAAAGTCATTTCGGTGTTGTTTTGTTCTGACATGGAAATACCCTTTTTAATTGTCCTAAAGTCTCTTAGCTCAGCAGCGGATCGAGTCCACCACGGGCGTCGAGCGCATACAAGTCATCACAGCCGCCAATGTGCTGCGCATCAATAAAAATCTGCGGAACCGTCGTACGACCACTACGTTTGATCATCTCTTCGCGTTTAATCGCGTCACCGTCAATCGGCAGTTCCTGGAACGTGACGCCTTTGCTGTTCAGCAGCGCTTTCGCACGATGACAGAACGGGCACGTCGCTTTGGTATAGATCTCAATATTGGCCATGACTGAACTCCTTATTTACCGCGAACCAAAGGAAGATTTTCCCCGCTCCAGCCGGAAATACCTTCTTTCAGCACCGTTACGTTTTCGAAGCCTGCTTTATGAAGCGCGCTGGCAGATTCCTGTGCCTGCATGCCGGTCGCATCGACAACGATAATTGGCTGGGCTTTGTGTTTCTCAAGCTCACCAACGTTGTTCGCTTTGATTTCAGCTGGCAACAGGTTGATTGCGCCCGCAATGTGACCTTTACGGAAATCGTCACGCTGACGCAGATCGACCACGACGGCATCTTCTTTGTTAATCAGACGCGTCGCTTCACCACGGGTGATAACCTTAATTTTAGACGTCAGGCTCTTAAATGTGGTGAACAGCACAGCAGCCAGCAGGCCAATCCACGCGATGCTCAGAACCGGATGGCGGCTAACGAATTGCATAATTTCTTGCATGGAGGGTAACTACTCCCGACTAAGTGATAAAAAAAACCAGGACAGGAGTATACCTGTGCGTTCTGGCAAATACAGCCAGCGACCATAACCTAATCCATTTTCTGCGGCATGCCACCTAAAAAATGCCTCGAAATGGTCTGGTCAGCACCTTGCCCCTGCGCTTTCTTTGATCTTCTGCGGCTATTTGATCGATTCAGCTGTAGTAAAATTACGCAAATTTTGACTCTTGAGCATGAGGTTGTCGCAATGTCGGTTTCTAAAAAACCTATGGTACTGGTGATTCTGGATGGCTATGGCTACCGTGAAGACAGCCAGGATAACGCTATTTTCAACGCCAAAACCCCGGTCATGGATGCGCTGTGGGCAAAACGTCCGCATACGCTGATTGACGCGTCTGGCCTGGAAGTGGGCCTGCCGGACCGTCAGATGGGCAACTCCGAAGTCGGTCACGTAAACTTGGGCGCCGGGCGTATTGTGTATCAGGATCTAACGCGTCTGGACGTTGAAATCAAAGAACGCACCTTCTTCTCCAACCCAACGCTGTCTGGCGCGGTCGATAAAGCCGTTGCCGCTGGCAAGGCCGTACACATCATGGGCCTGCTCTCTGCTGGCGGCGTTCACAGCCACGAAGATCACATCATGGCGATGGTTGAACTGGCCGCCGAGCGCGGTGCGGAAAAAATCTATCTGCACGCTTTCCTGGACGGTCGCGATACGCCACCACGCAGCGCCAAAGGTTCTCTGCAAGCCTTCGAAGAGAAATTCGCCGCGCTGGGTAAAGGCCGCGTAGCGTCCATCATTGGCCGCTACTACGCCATGGACCGCGACAACCGCTGGGATCGCGTTGAACAGGCCTATGATCTGATGACCCTGGCAAAAGGTGAGTTCCAGTTCGCGACCGCCGTTGAAGCCCTGGAAGCGGCTTATGCACGTGATGAAAACGACGAATTCGTGAAAGCGTCCGTGATCCGCGCTGAAGGCCAGGCTGATGCCGCCATGGAAGATGGCGACGCGCTGATCTTCATGAACTTCCGCGCTGACCGCGCGCGTGAAATCACCCGTGCGTTCGTCAACAGCGACTTCGACGGTTTTGCCCGCAAGAGAGTGGTAAACCTCGATTTCATCCAGCTGACTGAATACGCGGCAGACATCAAAGCTCCCTGCGCGTATCCGCCAGCATCTCTGGCAAACACCTTCGGCGAGTGGATGGCGAAGAACGACAAAACGCAGCTGCGTATCTCTGAAACCGAGAAGTACGCACACGTCACCTTCTTCTTTAACGGCGGCGTTGAAGAGCCGTTCAAAGGCGAAGACCGCATTCTGATCAACTCCCCGAAAGTGGCCACCTACGATCTGCAGCCAGAAATGAGCTCTGCCGAACTGACGGAAAAACTGGTTGCGGCCATCGAGAGCGGTAAGTACGACACCATCATCTGTAACTACCCGAACGGCGACATGGTGGGGCATACCGGGGTGATGGAAGCGGCAGTAAAAGCGGTTGAAGCGCTGGACAACTGCGTTGAGCAGGTAGCAAAAGCGGTTGAATCCGTTGGTGGCCAGCTGCTGATCACCGCGGACCACGGTAACGCTGAACAGATGCGCGACCCGGCGACCGGCCAGGCGCACACGGCTCATACCAACCTGCCTGTTCCGCTGATTTATGTGGGTGATAAATCACTGAAAGCAGTGGAAGGCGGCAAGCTTTCCGACATCGCGCCAACCATGTTGACGCTGATGGGTATGCCGATCCCTGAAGAGATGACTGGTAAGCCGCTGTTCATCGTGGAATAATCGCTCCCCATGAGGGGAAAGGCGATTTTTTCAATCACATGGGTCGTGAAGCCGCTTAGGTTATCAGTCAGACCTCTGTTTTACGCCAGCGCACTCAGCGCTGGCGTATTGCTGTGCGCCGCATCCGCCCACGCGGATGACCGCGACCAGCTGAAATCCATTCAGGCCGATATCGCCGCCAAAGAGCGTGCGGTACGCCAGCAGCAGCAGCAGCGCTCCGCCCTCCTCGCCCAGCTTAAGCAGCAGGAAGAAGCGATCTCCGCCGCCACGCGTAAACTCCGTGAAACGCAAAACACCCTCGCCCAGTTGAATAAACAGATCGACGAGATGAACGCGTCGATTGCCAAGCTGGAGCGCCAGCGTGATGCGCAGGAGCGCAATCTTGCCGCACAGCTTGATGCTGCATTCCGTCAGGGTGAACATACCGGACTCCAGCTGATCCTCAGCGGCGAAGAGAGCCAGCGCGGCCAGCGCCTGCAGGCCTACTTTGGCTATCTCAACCAGGCGCGTCAGGAGACGATCGCGCAGCTGAAGCAGACGCGTGAAGAGGTCTCCACGCAAAAAGCCGAGCTGGAAGAGAAGCAGAGCCAGCAGCAGACGCTGCTCTACGATCAGCAGGCCCAGCAGGCGAAGCTTGAGCAGGCTCGCAACGAGCGTAAGAAAACCCTTTCCGGCCTGGAATCCTCCATTCAGGAAGGTCAGAGCCAGTTGAGCGAAATGCGCGCCAACGAATCAAAACTGCGTAACAGCATCGCCCGTGCGGAAGCGGCGGCGAAAGCGCGCGCAGAAAAAGAGGCGCGCGAGGCGCAGGCCGTTCGCGACAAGCAGCAGGAAGCCTCCCGCAAAGGGACCACCTACAAGCCAAGCGAGAGCGAACGTTCTCTGATGTCGCGTACCGGCGGTTTGGGCTCTCCTCGCGGTCAGGCTTTCTGGCCCGTTCGCGGTTCAATTCTGCATCGCTATGGCGAACAGCTGCAGGGTGAGCTACGTTGGAAAGGGATCGTTATCGGTGCGTCTGAAGGTAGCGAAGTGAAAGCCATTGCCGATGGCCGCGTAATTCTGGCCGACTGGCTGCAGGGTTACGGACTGGTGGTGGTGGTCGAACACGGTAAAGGTGATATGAGCCTTTACGGCTACAACCAGAGCGCGCTGGTCAGCGTCGGCACGCAGGTGCGCGCCGGCCAACCCATCGCCCTTGTGGGCAGCAGTGGCGGTCAGGGCCGCCCGTCACTCTATTTCGAAATTCGTCGCCAGGGTCAGGCGGTCAATCCACAGCCGTGGTTGGGAAGATAAGTTTTGCTCCAATTTCGTCGAATGGTTTTCTCCGTCGTCAGCGCGCTGGCGCTGGCTGCACCGGTATATGCAGGTAAACTCGCTATCGTGATTGATGACTTCGGTTATCGTCCACACTATGAAAATCAGGTGCTGGCGATGCCGTCGGCCATCTCTGTCGCCGTCCTTCCGAATGCCCCCCACGCGCGTGAGATGGCAACCAAAGCCCACAGCAGCGGTCATCAGGTGCTGATTCACCTGCCCATGGCACCGCTCAGCAAGCAGCCGCTGGAAAAAGATACCCTGCGCCCGGATATGAGCAGCGAGGAAATCGAGCGCATCATCCGCGACGCCTACAACAAAGTGCCGTATGCCGTAGGGCTGAACAACCATATGGGCAGCGCGATGACATCAAGCCTGTACGGGATGCTCAAAGTGATGCAGGCGCTGGAGCGTTACAACCTCTACTTCCTCGACAGCATGACCATCGGCAACAGCCAGGCGATGCGTGCCGCCCAGGGAACGGGCGTAAAGGTGATTAAGCGTAAGGTGTTCCTGGATGATACCCAGAACGAAGCCGATATCCGCATGCAGTTTAATCGTGCGGTACAGCTGGCCCGCCGCAATGGCTCAGCCATTGCCATCGGTCACCCGCACCCGTCTACCGTTCGCGTCCTGCAGCAGATGCTGCCGACCTTGCCTGCCGATATCACGCTGGTACGTCCGAGCGATCTGCTGAACGAGCCGCAGGTGGATACCTCCACACCGAATTCTGCGCAGCCTGTCCCGACAGCGCCGCGTAATCCGTTCCGCGGCGTGAAGCGCTGTGTTCCGAAGCAACCGCCTGAACCGGTCTATGCGACCCGCTTCTTCTCCGTCATCGGAGACAGCATCAGCAACAGCACGCTGGTGAAATACGTCCAGCAGCAGTGGCAGGGATGGGGTAAGAAAGCCTGACGCTTATTTCGCAATCTGAGAGTCCGTCTGCTCGTTAGCAACGGACTCTTTTTTCTCCTGATGCTGATACCAGGATTTGAAATACTTCAAAAAGCTATAGGCTGTGGCGTACAGTCCCGTCGCCACCCCCACTTTGCCCTTACGCCAGGCGCCGCTAAACAGATACCATTTAAAAAAAGCACCGATAGCGCTGATCACGCCGCGCCCAATAGAGGGCCGTATTTTTTGATGTTGAACCAGGCGGGATGTATAACAATTTAATTTGTTAAAAAGTTCATGCAGAGTAGGAAACGTATCATGTTTGACATAACCCGGAATACGCGAACAACGGAGAAAACCTTCGACCTGATCGTCTACCGGCCGGTTATTAAAGCGGGACTGTTTACGGTTAAAAAGACGCACAGGATAATCAGGGGATGAAACAGGATAAATCGTCCGGACTTCTTCACCCAGAACAAACCAGTGGCGGCATATTCGCCATGCCATTCCGGGGTCTGGCTCATCGCCTGCTTTTAACGTTAAAACGGCATTAACCGTTTCCTGGTCAAGAATTTCGTCGCTGTCGATGCACATAACCCAGTCATTGCTGGCTAAGGATATGGCATGGTTCATCTGCTCGCCATGCCAGCCAAATTTTTTATAGATGGGTAGTAGTCCAAAGCTCTCACAAATATATCGTGTTTTGTCCGTACTGCCGGAATCGACGACGACAACTTCATCCGCTATTTTTAAAAGAGGCGGGATAACATCGTGCAATAATCTTTCAGAATTAAACGTTAATAAGCAGACCGTTATTTTAAACATTTTCCCACTCGCAATAGCAGCCTAAATTAATAGTATTAATACTATATAAATGAGTAGAGATAATTAAAGTCCTGAATCACACTTTTCAAATAAGCACGCTTGAAACTTTGTCTAATCCTGAAGCGCAATAAAATAGAAAAATCTATTTTATTTCAACAGATTCTTTATAATGCAGTCAGATGAAGGGTAGCACACGGATTCAGACATGCCGCACAAAAGTAAAATTCTCCTCCTGGATACGGGTAAAGAATGGGGGGGAGGCACCAACAGTATGCTTGAGCTCCTGAAGCGAATCAATCGCGATAAATTCGATATTACCTGTTGTTTTTACAGTGATTATAGTCGTGCTGAAGGTGAGACGATTGGCCAGGTGCTCAACGGCATCGGCATCCCGCTCATCGTGATCCCTCAACGTCCGCAGCCGGTCTGGGCCAAATTGTTGAAGGAAGCGGGACGTAGCCTGCTGTTTTTCTCACGCAGCGCCCGCAAGGCATTGACACGTCATGTGGATATCATGTGGCGCATCAGGCCTAACGTCAGCAAAATCGAAACCCTTTTCACCGCGGGCGGTTTCGATACGCTCTATATGAATAATCAACCGGGCTCAAATGAGGAAGGCTATCTGGCGGCGGCAAAACTGCAGGCGCGGTTGATTCAGCACTGCCGCATTGATCCTGTTTTGACTCCATCACTGGTGAAGCTGGTGAATGCCCATGCCACAAAAATTATCGCCGTCTCGCACGGCGTTGAACGCGTGTTGCTTCAGCATGGCGTCCGGCCCGAACTGTGTACGACGGTCAATAATGCCATCGACATCCACCAGCCTTTACCTGACCGACGCGCGATGCGCCAGCGCCTGAACATCGATGACGACACGTTTGTGTTCGGCAGTATCGGGTCGTTAATCCCTCGCAAAGCCAATCACCACACGCTGGAGGCACTGGCACAGTTCAGCCAGAAGCATCCACAGGCGAAATGGAAAATGGTGCTGGTCGGCGAAGGTGCCGAACGCCGCGCTTTAGCGGAACAGGCCCGAGCGTTGGGAATTGAACACCACGTCATCTTCACCGGTTTTCAGAATACCCCGTTTGACTACCTTGCTACGTTTGACGCCTTTATTCTCGCCTCAAAAAGCGAAGGGCTGCCGCGTGTGGTGCTGGAAGCGATGCTTCTCAATATCCCCGTGATTGGGTCTCAGGTGACCGGCACGGCGGAATTGATTGATCATGATTCGACAGGGCTGCTCTTCCCCTGGAGCGATGTTTCACAGCTTGCGCAGCATCTGGACAATATCTGGGCAGACGCGGAGCTGCGGGCTCGACTGGCTGCGGCTGCATACCAGAACGTCTGTCATACCTATGCCATCGAAAACTATGTCAGCGGTGTTGAAGCCGTGCTTGGCGCGCACTAACCAAACGAGATAACTATGTTTAAATTTCTTAATGCTCGCTATCGTCATATCACCGGGCGACACAATATTCCTTACAGCTCTCTGCCAGTGACGGGGGCAATTGCTGCGGTAGATTCTATTGTGATTCCGTGTACCGGCGCAGATTTCGTCGAAGAGGGACTACTCTCTGCCACCTTCGCGGAACGTTATGCCACCGGGGTGAGCGAAATCGTCATCGTCAGCGATCAACCTGAATCCGCCTTTGGGGTACTGCCGCCTAAAACCCGCGTAGTGACGCTTAACCTTCCGGTTCGTGAGGAAGGGTACCGCTATAAGCAGATCTACCTCAGCCGTCTGGTGAAGCTTAACGCCCCTCTGCAGGCGCGCGGTGAAGGGATACTGATGATCGATTCCGATCTCAACCTGCTGAAGATGCCAGAGATTAACATGGCCGACATGCACATCTACTCCAGCTTCCGTCAGGGCAAAATGATTGCCAAGCTGGACGGTGCGCCAGCGGAGAAAGTGCCGGCGTATTACAAAGAGACGGTGCGCCCATATCTGGTCGATCACGTTAACGGCGCGTTTCTTGCGGCGACTAAAAAGACCTGGCGCCGCATCTGCCCGCTGTGGCTGACGCTGTTCCAGGATACCTGGGAGCTGATGGACGACACGCAGCCGCCGACCGATCAGCTGCCGCTCGCCGCGCTGCTGGATATGCTGGATCTAAAAACGGTTAACCTCGGCGACTGGATGAACTGGCCGGTCTCCAAGAAGATCGGTGGTCAGGAAGCCGTTGTACCGAAAGAGGTGATTGGCGCGCACGGCGGTTTTCCTCTCTCCGAATGGCAGAAGTATCTTGAATCGCCGGATAACACGCTGCTGTTCAAAGGTCAGGACTACACCCGCAAGGTGCGTTACCTGACGGACGAAGAGAAAAAGAATCAATGAAAAAAAGGGGCCTCAGGCCCCTTTTTGATTACTTATCCCAGCTCAGGATCACTTTCCCTGACTGGCCGGAACGCATCGCGTCGAAGCCCTGCTGGAACTCATCGATGGAGAAGCGGTGAGTAATAATCGGGGACAGATCCAGACCGGACTGGATCAGCGCCGCCATCTTATACCAGGTTTCGAACATCTCGCGGCCATAGATGCCCTTGATGAACAGCCCTTTGAAGATCACTTTGTTCCAGTCGATAGACATATCTGACGGCGGGATACCCAGCATCGCGATACGGCCACCGTGGTTCATGGTGTCGAGCATGGTGCGGAACGCCGGTGGCGCGCCGGACATCTCCAGACCCACGTCAAAGCCTTCGGTCATGCCCAGCTCTTCCATCACGTCGGTGAGGCTCTCTTTCGAGACATCTACCGCACGGGTGACGCCCATTTTGCGCGCCAGCGACAGACGGTATTCGTTCACATCGGTGATCACAACGTTGCGCGCACCCACGTGCTTCGCCACGGCAGCGGCCATAATGCCGATTGGGCCCGCGCCGGAGACCAGCACGTCTTCACCGACCAGGTCGAAGGAGAGCGCCGTGTGCACCGCGTTGCCGAACGGGTCGAAGATGGAGGCCAGATCGTCAGAGATATTGTCCGGGATTTTGAACGCGTTAAACGCCGGGATCACCAGGTATTCCGCGAAGCAGCCCGGACGGTTTACGCCCACGCCAATGGTATTACGGCACAGGTGCGTACGCCCGCCGCGGCAGTTACGGCAGTGGCCGCAGGTAATATGGCCTTCACCGGAGACGCGGTCGCCAATTTGGAAACCTTTCACTTCCTGGCCGATACCCACCACTTCACCGACATATTCGTGACCGACAACCATCGGTACCGGAATGGTTTTCTGCGACCACTGGTCCCAGTTGTAGATGTGAACGTCAGTACCGCAGATAGCCGTTTTACGAATTTTGATCAGCAGATCGTTATGACCGACTTCCGGCTCCGGCACGTCGGTCATCCAAATCCCTTCTTCCGCTTTCAGTTTGGATAACGCTTTCATCACACGTCCTCAGGCAATTACGCCCAGCTGTTTGCCGATGCGGGTAAAGGCTTCCACCGCACGTTCAATTTGTTCAGGCGAATGCGCCGCAGACATCTGGGTGCGGATACGCGCCTGACCTTTTGGCACCACCGGGAAGAAGAACCCGGTGACGTAAATCCCTTCTTTCTGCAGCTCGCGGGCAAACTGCTGCGCGACGACCGCATCGCCCAGCATCACCGGAATGATCGCGTGGTCAGCACCGGCCAGGGTGAAACCTGCGGCGCTCATTTTTTCACGGAACAGACGGGCGTTGGACCACAGGCGGTCGCGCAGCTCAGCGCCGGACTCCACCATCTCCAGCACTTTGATAGACGCAGAGACAATGGCCGGTGCCAGGGAGTTGGAGAACAGATACGGACGGGAGCGCTGGCGCAGCCACTCAACTACCTCTTTACGCGCGGCGGTATAGCCGCCGGACGCGCCGCCGAGTGCTTTGCCCAGCGTACCGGTAATGATGTCCACGCGGCCCATCACGTCACAGTATTCGTGGGAACCGCGGCCGTTTTCGCCGACAAAACCGACTGCGTGAGAGTCATCGACCATCACCAGCGCGTCGTACTTGTCTGCCAGGTCGCACACACCCTTCAGGTTGGCGATCACGCCGTCCATGGAGAACACGCCGTCTGTGGCGATCAGCACGTGGCGAGCACCCGCTTCGCGAGCCTCTTTCAGGCGCGCTTCCAGCTCAACCATGTCGTTGTTGGCGTAGCGGAAACGCTTCGCTTTGCACAGGCGTACGCCGTCAATGATGGAGGCGTGGTTCAGGGCGTCGGAGATAATTGCATCCTCTGCGCCAAGCAAGGTCTCAAACAGACCGCCGTTGGCGTCGAAGCAGGAGGAGTACAGAATCGCATCTTCCATTCCGAGGAAGCTCGCCAGCTTTTGCTCAAGCTGCTTGTGGCTGTCCTGCGTACCGCAGATAAAGCGTACGGAGGCCATGCCGAAACCGTGGGTGTCCATGCCGTTTTTTGCAGCGGCAATCAGCTCAGGGTGATTCGCAAGACCTAAGTAGTTGTTCGCACAAAAGTTAATCACATGGCTGCCGTCGGCAACGGTGATGTCCGCCTGCTGAGCAGACGTGATAATACGCTCTTCCTTGAACAACCCTTCCGCTCGTGCGGTGTCGAGGTCGCTGTTTAACTGTTTGTAAAAATCACCACGCATTGCAATTCTCCAGACTCGGCAAATTTCGGGACATATTACCCAAACCTATAGTTCATGACGAGATGACACGTCATCTCTTGTCGTTTTTGCAGCATAAATCACGCGTACCCCTGCGCTATGAAGGTGAATGGCTGAAGGGCAGCCATACTAATGATATGATAGAGACATTAGCGTCCGGGATTGTCCCCGGGCTTCACACTTCAAAGGTTACAGTTATGATCATCGTTACCGGCGGCGCGGGCTTTATCGGCAGCAATATTGTTAAGGCTCTCAATGACAAAGGCATCACCGACATCCTGGTGGTTGACAACCTGAAAGATGGCACCAAGTTCGTCAACCTGGTGGATCTGAACATCGCTGACTACATGGATAAAGAAGACTTCCTTATCCAGATTATGGCAGGCGAAGAGTTCGGCGAGATCGAAGCCATCTTCCACGAAGGTGCGTGTTCTTCCACCACCGAGTGGGACGGTAAGTACATGATGGACAACAACTATCAGTACTCTAAAGAGATCCTGCACTACTGCCTGGAGCGTGAAATTCCGTTCCTTTACGCCTCCTCCGCGGCAACCTACGGCGGCCGCACCTCGGACTTCATCGAGTCCCGCGAATATGAGCAGCCGCTGAACGTCTACGGTTATTCTAAATTCCTGTTCGACGAGTACGTGCGTCAGGTTCTGCCAGAAGCGAACTCGCAGATCGTCGGCTTCCGCTACTTCAACGTCTACGGACCGCGTGAAGGCCACAAAGGCAGCATGGCAAGCGTCGCGTTCCACCTGAACACCCAGTTGAATAACGGCGAAAGCCCGAAACTGTTCGAAGGCAGCGACGGCTTTAAGCGCGACTTCGTTTACGTGGGCGACGTTGCCGCAGTGAACCTGTGGTTCTGGGAAAACGGCGTATCCGGCATCTTCAATCTGGGTACCGGCCGCGCGGAGTCCTTCCAGGCGGTGGCTGACGCAGCGCTGGCGTACCACAAGAAAGGCAGCCTTGAGTACATTCCATTCCCGGAAAAACTGAAAGGCCGTTATCAGGCGTTCACGCAGGCCGATCTGACC
Organism: Enterobacter sp. ECC-019; assembly: GCF_043974075.1. NCBI lineage: Bacteria > Pseudomonadati > Pseudomonadota > Gammaproteobacteria > Enterobacterales > Enterobacteriaceae > Enterobacter > Enterobacter sp. ECC-019. The sequence goes on along the minus strand of NZ_CP143759.1, from coordinate 742,485 downwards.
AACCTGCGCGCCGCAGGCTACGACAAGCCGTTCAAGACCGTTGCCGAAGGCGTAACGGAATATATGGCCTGGCTGAACCGCGACGCGTAAGTATGAAGATTCTGGTGATCGGCCCGTCATGGGTGGGCGACATGATGATGTCGCAAAGTCTCTATCGCACGCTCAAGGCGCGTTATCCCCAGGCGATAATCGACGTGATGGCACCCGCATGGTGCCGTCCGCTGTTGTCGCGTATGCCGGAAGTGAATGAAGCCATCCCGATGCCGCTCGGCCACGGGGCGCTGGAAATCGGCGAACGCCGCAAGCTCGGTCATAGCCTGCGCGAGAAGCGCTACGATCGCGCTTATGTCCTGCCAAACTCCTTTAAATCCGCCCTGGTGCCCTTTTTTGCGGGCATCCCACATCGCACCGGCTGGCGCGGTGAAATGCGCTACGGCCTGCTGAACGACGCGCGGGTGCTGGATAAAGAGGCCTGGCCGCTGATGGTGGAGCGCTATGTGGCGCTGGCCTACGACAAAGGCGTGATGCGCAGTGCGCAAGACCTGCCGCAGCCGCTGCTCTGGCCACAGCTTCAGGTTAACGACGGTGAAAAATCCCAGACCTGCAGCGCGTTTGGTCTTTCGTCAGAACGCCCGATGATTGGCTTCTGCCCTGGCGCCGAGTTCGGCCCGGCAAAACGCTGGCCGCACTACCACTATGCGGAGCTGGCGAAACAGCTGATAGACGAAGGTTACCAGATTGTCCTGTTCGGTTCGGCAAAAGACCACGAGGCTGGCAACGAAATTCTCGCGACGCTCAGTAATGAACAGCAGGCCTGGTGCCGCAACCTGGCAGGCGAAACGCAGCTTGAACAGGCGGTTATTCTGATTGCCGCCTGTAAGGCTGTGGTCAGCAACGACTCTGGCCTGATGCACGTCGCTGCCGCGCTCAACCGCCCGCTGGTGGCGCTGTATGGCCCAAGTAGCCCGGACTTCACGCCCCCGCTTTCTCATAAAGCGCGCGTCATCCGCCTGATCACCGGCTACCACAAAGTGCGCAAAGGCGATGCCGCAGAAGGCTACCATCAGAGCCTGATCGACATTACGCCAGAGCGCGTTCTCGAAGAGCTTAACGAACTGCTGTTGAGCGAAGAAGGATAACGAATGCGGGTACTGATCGTTAAAACCTCTTCGATGGGCGATGTTCTGCATACGCTGCCGTCACTGACGGACGCGATGCGGGCCGTTCCCGGCATTCGTTTTGACTGGGTGGTGGAAGAAGGTTTTGCGCAGATCCCCACCTGGCATGAAGCGGTTGACCGCGTAATCCCGGTGGCGATTCGCCGCTGGCGCAAAGCGTGGTTCTCCGCGCCGATTAAAGCCGAACGCAAAGCCTTCCGTGAGGCGGTGCAGGCACAGCATTACGACGCTATCATCGATGCCCAGGGGCTGGTGAAAAGCGCTGCGCTGGTGACGCGTCTGGCACACGGTGTAAAGCACGGCATGGACTGGCACACCGCCCGCGAACCGCTGGCGAGCCTGTTCTATAACCGCCGTCACTACATCGCAAAGCAGCAGCACGCCGTTGAACGCACCCGCGAGCTGTTTGCAAAAAGCCTGGGCTATGCGAAACCGGAAACCCAGGGCGACTATGCCATCGCGCAGCACTTTTTGCGCAATACAGATCCCTGTGCTCAGCCTTATCTTGTCTTCCTGCATGCCACAACGCGCGACGATAAGCACTGGCCGGAAACGCACTGGCGAAGCCTGATTGAACTAATGCAACCCACCGGCATCCATATTAAACTGCCCTGGGGCGCTGAACATGAGCGGCAGCGTGCAGAGCGTCTGGCAGCAGGCTTTTCGCACGTCGAGGTATTGCCGAAACTCACGCTGGCGCAGGTTGCAGCGCAGCTGGCGGCGGCGGATGCTGTTGTTTCCGTTGATACAGGCTTAAGCCATTTAACCGCGGCGCTGGATCGTCCGAATATTACGATTTTTGGTCCGACCGATCCTGGATTGATCGGGGGTTACGGTAAAAACCAGCATCAGATGGTCAGCCCGACCCAGCAAACGAAGGATATCAGCGCAGATGCTATTTTTTCATTTTTACAGGGCAGCCGTTGGCTTTCCAACAGGGATATCTAACGCATGAGTTACGTATTTCTGCTGATTTTACTCTTTCCGGTGAAACTTATCCGGAAGCTGTTCCGCAAAGAGACAGGTAAAAACCTGGTCATTCAGACAGCAAAAATCGGCGATTTTGTTAATGCCACGCCCCTCCTGGCATACCTGCAAAAAAGCGACGTGTTCGTCAGTCGTAGCGTGGGTGCATTGGCGAAGCATGATGAGACGATCGACGAGATTTTTTTTATCGAGCAGCATAAGCGTAACCTGTGGCGAAAGCTGGTCTTTGCCTGCCGAATCATGAACCGCTATGACAATGTCTATCTCCTGCAACCTAACAGCGTGAACCTCTTTTTCGCCTCCGTGTGTAATGCTAAAAATAAACAGTTTTTAAGCACTTACACGCGCAGATGGTATCACGGTATTTTCTATGCAACGGCAGACGGGACTGTTGAACACGGCAGAAAGACGCTGTCGGTCACAAACTATCTCAAACTGGCCGATCGCGCCTTAACCTGGCAAGACTCGCCAAAGCACGCCACAAAACCCCTTTTCAAACCCGCGACCTATCCGGCAATCCTCGATAAACCCGGCGTGATCCGCATTGGCATCAGCGTAGCCGCCGGGAATAAAGCGAAAACCGTTCCGCCGGTCATCTGGAAGCAAATTGCCGATCGTCTCGCCGACCTGCCCTGCGAATTTTATGTGTTTGGCGCCCCGAATGAACAATCGTGGATGGATGATATCACCCGCGTTTATGGTGAACTGCCTAACTTTATTAATCTGATTGGCAAAATCTCGCTTGAAGAGCTGCCGTGGGCCATTTCTAAAATGGATTGCTATATCGCGTCTGATTCGGGGAATGTCTACATTGCCGATGCAGTCGGGGTGCCAGTAATCTTACTCTTCGGGCCCTGCTGCCACTATGAACAGCGCCCGCTGGGCAACGTATTGCTGATTGGTAATGATGACAACATTTGCTCCTATGTTTTTGAAACACGATATTACTTCTCACAGAGCCGGGAAGAACTCTTCGCTGTAACAGACGAATCGCTACGTGATCTCAAACATTTTATTTGCGAGTTATCAACAATTAACGCAACCACAAACGCCTTTGATGCTCTGGGAAACTAATTATTATGGCTTTTCTAAGCATCATTATTGCCGCGCATAACGCCAAAGATACGCTTCACGCAACCCTGGAAAGCCTGCAAAACGCGATTGAGGGTGCGGGCGATGATGTAGAAATCATTATCTTTAATGACAGCTCCGATGACTCCACACAGGATATTATTGAGGCATGGCTGCCAACGTTTCCGAATGCGCAATCCCGATACGTTGAGTACCGTAACGTAGGTCATGTTCGAAACAGTGCCCTCTCGCTGGCCTCAGGTGAATACATTACCATGCTGGATAGCGATGACCGATTGAAACCGGGCAGCATCAGGGACGCCGTGGCATACCTCAAAACAGAGCGCCCTGATATGCTACTGACGCGCCTGCTGGAAATTCGCGACACCCAAAAAATCACCGCCGACTGGCAGGGTTTCTCTCCTGTTGCTTTGTCACAACATGAGGCAATAAAGCGGTTCCTGCAGCACAAAGATTTTCAGGCACATCTCATCGGCCAATTCATTCATCGGAAATTGTATATAAATAACCCGATTCCTTCGATGGTCTGCTATGAAGATTTCGCCGTTTTTCCCGGCATGCTGATGCAATCGAGTAAAATAGTCTACCAGCGTCAGGGACACTATTATTACATCAAACGTAGCGGCAGTTTGTCGAGCCGTCTCGACGCCAGTAAAATCGCTACGCTTATCGAATGCACCTTAAAGATGGAAAAAGCATTCCCGATATTATTCAAACATCTTATTAATTGTCATTGGTTTGATATTTACAGTAACCACCGACAACATCTGACCGACCTGCAACTCAAACTGGTTAAACAGCGGGTAAGCGCACTTTATTCTTTCTCTTTTTTCTTCTCCAGAGATGTACGTTTCAGCTACAAAAAAAGGGTCATTGAGGCATTATGGAAAAAGTAAAACTGCGGCTTTACCAGCTTACGCTGATTTTGAGCCTTATTTCGCTTGCGCTCGCACTGCTGAGTTCAGGTAAGCAACGAGAGTTTTTCTATATTGCAATTTACGCCAGCATTATCGGTTTAGCGTGTGAATATAAAAAAATCACAGTGCGTCCTTTTACTATCGCGTTACCAATTTTATTAATTGGATTGCTTAATCTTGGCTGGTATCTGGTGTATGAATACCATAGCGAAGGTCTGAATGTTTATAACGATTATCTCGGTGCAAGTAAAAAATTGATTCTGGCGAGTATCCTCATTTTCTATCTTGACCGGTTTAAGTCATATATTGATAAAAAATCCTTCCAGACGTATTTCTTATACGCCTCTGGTGCTGGTTTTATACTTGCCACTGGCTATGGCTTATGGCAGGCATCACAGGGTATGGGACGTATCGAGATGGCCATAAACCGTGCGACCGTGTCGGCCTATGTTTATTCTGTACTCTCACTGGCGTTTGTATACAGTCTTTATCTACAGAAAAACATAAAACTGTATGTCGCAGCAGGACTCATCATTTTAATATCTTATTTCGTCATTCTTTTAACAGGCACCCGCGCCGCAATGGGATTGTATTTACTCCTGGCGATTGTGCTCACGCTTTACCACTTCAGAAGAATACACCTTAAATCAACGCTGATTTTCTTATGTATTGTGGCGGGTATTGTTATCGTTAGCTACAAGCCATTAATTTTACCAAAGATACAACAAACACAAACTGAAGTTGAAAGCTATCAAAAAGGATATGATGCAACCTCACTCGGTGCACGTTTTTCTATGTGGAGTGTTGGTATTCAAAACGGACTCACCCATCCTTTAGGGCAGTCAGTTGAAGACCGCGAAGTATGGACACAGCAATATGTAAAAAATGGGCATCCACATCTCGCGGCAGCACTCGATTTTATCAGGGTGCATCTGCATAATGAGTTTATTGAAAAATACTCTTTGCAGGGGATCCCCGGCCTGGTGATATTATTCTTTTTCTATATATCGATGATCGCTTATGCGCTTAAAAACAGAAATGGTCTGCTGCTGACGACCATGCTTCTTTTATTACTCTATGGCCTGACGGACGTCATACTATTGAGTTCAGAAGCCTTAATCTTCTTTGTGACCATGTTTGCGCTGAGTACACCTTTTTCACAAACCAGGCAACGCTAATGATAATGCCCGCCTCGCGGGCATTATTTTTTCTTGTATTGATAAAACTCCGCCAGTGTCATCCCCACTGTCTTATCGGATAACCAGCTAAAGAGCGTTTCTAAATCCTGGTACAACCCTTCGATCGCCGCCTTATCTTTAAACGTAGGGCTTCCGCCAGGCATAAATTCCGACGAATGAAGCATAAACTCCACGTACTCACTTCCCTGAGACAGGCATTGCTGTGCGACCTGAATCATTTGCGCCGCATTCCCACCGGACGGTCTTAACCAGTTCACGGAAGGTGAGCGGTATTTACCGCGAAGCCTGTCGTAGCCCTGTTTGATCGTATTCAACCAGGCCGGGTGTTTATACTGAATGCTCATCGGCACTTCGAGTAATGGGCTATTGCCCGCCCGGGAAATATTATCTAAATCCATAAAATAGGCGTGATCGGGGAAATGCTGATAATTCGTTCCGCCATTACCCTGCGGTGCGCCTTTCGCATTGCGCCAGTTCACGCGTGGCGTCACGGAGCAATCAACCTGGTAACCCAGTTCAACAAGCAATTTTGCGTAGCGGCTATCAAATGCCCAGCGCCCGGCACGGTGGCTCAGCATTTTTGTCTGGAAGGTCTCTTCCAGCAGGCGGGTCATGAACAGCACTTTCTCGCGCATCACCTCATCCGAAAATTCAATCAAATAAGGCTGCCAGCGCCAGTCATCTCCCGTGAGATCGTGCTCCGGCGGGCTATTCCATGCGTGAAGGTGCATTCCCACCTCGCCCTGACCGCGGGCGATCGCGTCCCTGGCGAATTCAATGAAAACGGGTTCGATCGCCATCTCGTAATTGGTCAGCCACACGGGCTTAAAACCGAAACGCTCACAAAGCGTCTGGAACCGCGCCAGATAGCGCGCGTTTTCGGTTTTAATGACGCGGTGATTTTGCCAGAGATTATCGCCCTCAGTATCAATAGTGATGATAAACGCTGGTTTGTTCATAATGAGTCCGCAAGACAGGAAAGTTAGCGCTATGTTACGCACTCTCCAAAGCATGAGTAAACCCTTCCAGGGAAATTCCTGAGATTATGGAGAAAGAGTGCAAGTCGCTATCAGGTCTATTAGAATTGCCATCAGTACAACGCCGATAAGATGATGATGAATAACTTACCTGACACACCTGATTTGCGCATTTTACTTATCAAACTCCGCCATCATGGCGACATGTTGCTGACCACTCCCGTCATTGATTCGTTACGTCAAAAATGGCCGCAGGCGCAGATTGATGTCCTGCTGTATGAAGAAACGCGCGATATGCTCGCCGCCCATCCGGCGATCGATACAATTTATGGAATCGATCGTAAATGGAAGCAGTTGGGCACGCTGAAGCATCTTCAAAAAGAGTGGCAGTTGCTGTGTGCGTTAAGAAATCAGCATTATCATCTGGTCATTAACCTTGCCGATCAATGGCGTAGCGCTATCGTCACCCGTTTTACCGGTGCACCCTTCCGCCTCGGATTCGCGTTTAACAAACGCAACAGTGCATTCTGGCGTTTTTGTCATACCGATCTGGTCTCTGTCGACGGCCACAAATCCCTGCATACGGTCGAACAGAATCTCTCCATTTTGACGCCATTACCGGTCACGCCTCAGCCTGCCGTCACCATGGCCTACGCCGCAGATGACTGGGATTATGCCCGTCAAAGACTGACGCAGACGGGTGTGGGCGAGCGCTATATCGTGATCCAGCCGACGTCTCGCTGGTTCTTTAAATGCTGGAGCGAAGACAAAATGGCGCAAGCTATTACTGCACTGCAGCGGGATGGTCATACGGTTGTACTCACCGCGGGGCCGGATAAAAAAGAGCTGGCGATGATCGATCGCATTCTCGCTGCCGCACCGAAGACCGGTGTCGTTTCGCTCGCGGGCCAGTTGACGCTGCGTCAACTGGCGTCGCTTATCGATCACGCTTCTCTGTTTATTGGTGTCGACTCCGTGCCGATGCATATGGCCGCCGCGCTGCAAACGCCCTGCGTGGCGCTGTTTGGCCCTTCTAAACTGACGTTTTGGTCTCCATGGCAGGTTAAAGGGGAAGTGATCTGGGCCGGCGATTACGGCCCGCTCCCCGATCCGGATGCCATTGATACCAAAACGAAAGAACGCTATCTCGACGCCATTCCCGTTGATGCTGTCGTCTCCGCCGCAAGGAGATATCTGTCATGAAACACCATCGTCTGGCCATTGTTCGCCAAAAGTATCGCCCTGATGGCGGAGCGGAACGCTTCGTTTCGCGCGCCCTCACCGCGCTGAGCAATCAGAACCTTGAACTCAACGTCATCACGCGTGAGTGGCAGGGAGAGAAGCAAGACGACTGGCATATTCACATTTGCAACCCTCAAAAGTGGGGTCGCATCAGTCGTGAACGCGGATTTGCACAGGCCGCGCGCGCACTCTGGCAGCAACAGCAGTTTGATATTGTTCAAAGCCATGAGCGCATCCCGGGTTGTGATATCTATCGCGCGGGTGATGGGGTCCATCGCCGCTGGCTGCTGCAGCGCGCGCGCATTTTACCTGCCTGGCGTGCGCAAATGCTGATGTATGACCGCTATCACCGCTACGTGATGCGCGCGGAACGGGAAATGTATCAGGCGCCTGAGCTAAAAGCCGTAATCTGTAATGCGGAGATGATCAAACGCGAAATCGTTGAAGATTTTGATATTGACGCAAATAAAATTCATGTGATTTATAATTCAATAGATTCCACCCGCTTCGTTCCGGCTGAAGAGGCGCAGCGTTTTGCACTACGCCAGCAGTTTGGCTTGCCAATCGATGCCGTAATATTCTGCTTCGTAGGCTCAGGGTTTGAACGAAAAGGATTGGCCAGCGCCATACGCGCTATCGCGGGAACATCAGCCTGGCTGATTGTGGTTGGACAAGATAAAGCAGAAAGTCGTTATCGCGACCTCGCCCGTTCGTTAGGCTGCGAGGGGCAAATCCGTTTCCTGGGGGTGCAAAAAGAAACTCTGCCTTTTTATCAGCTATCCGATGGTTTACTGTTGCCAACGCTGTATGATCCCTTTCCTAACGTCATTCTTGAAGCGATGGCCTGCGGCTTGCCGGTCATTACTTCAGAGAGTTGCGGTGGTGCAGAATTTATTCAACAAGGCCAGAACGGGTTTTATTGTGACGCACTTGATATCAGTACATTGAAGGAAGCGGTAGCAGCCATCTCTTCTCTGGAAAAAAATAACAATATGGGACGAGCGGCACGTGAACGTGTAAAAGACGCAACTCCCGAAAAACTGTCAAGTCAGCTTATTACGCTTTATCAAAAATTACTGGATTAAAAATGCGCATCCTAATGATTATTGATGGTTTACCCGGTGGAGGAGCTGAAAAAACGGTTCTTACACTCTCCCGCGGGCTAATAGAAATGGGGCATCAGGTCTCTCTATTCTCTCTGCGGAAAGTGTGCGACTACGCCATCCCGGAAGGCATCGATTATCAGGTTGTTCAGGACACATGTAAAAAACCGTGGCGAAAGCTGACGGAGATCCCACGCCGCGCCCAATTGCTGGATCAGGCGATTGAACGGGCTGAGCACAGCGGCAAATTTGATGTGGTTTTCTCTCATTTGCACAAAACCGACCGCATTGTGGCGCACTGCCGCGCGCTGGAACGCGACAAAGTCTGGTTCTGCGTGCACGGCATGTTCTCGTTCTCCTATCTTCGCCATCGCAGCGGACTTTCACGCTGGTTTAAACACCTTAAAATTCGTCATACCTACGAAAACCGCAACGTGGTCGCCGTCTCAGGTGCCGTGTTGAAAGATCTTTCCGAGACGCTGGCACTCAATCTTCGGCGCAAAGCGGTTATCCATAATCCTTTCGATATTCCTGAAATTCAGCGTCTGGCGGATGCTCCCTTCGAGATGCAGGGAAAGGATTACATTATTCATGTTGGCCGCTTCCATGAGCACAAACGCCACGACCGTCTCTTACGTGCGTTCGCCCTGAGTAAAATTGACACAACGCTGGTCATGATGGGCAATGGATCCGAAGCGCAAATTCAAAAACTCAAGCAGCTTGCTGCCGAGCTGGGTATTGAAAACAAAACGGTTTTCCGCCCGTTCGATTCCAATCCCTATCCCTGGATTAAAGGGGCACGCCTTTTAGTGTTAAGTTCTGACTGCGAAGGTTTTGGTAATGTGCTGGTTGAAGCCATTATCTGCCAGACGCCACCGGTCAGTACAAATTGCCCAGGTGGCCCCGCCGAAATCCTTACCGGAGCCTTAGCGCGCGGGCTGGCAGAGTTAAATGACGCGTCACTGGCAAAAACGCTGGCGGATATTTATACCGCCCCGCCGGTCGTTGGCGATGCAACCATCGCGTCGTTCGGTATCAGTGCCATTTGCCAGCAATATATTGCTCTGGTCGACAATCAAAAATAATCAGGTTTCTTATGCAAAATTCAGCCCCATTGTTGAGCGTGGTGGTTGCCGTTTATAACGGTGAAGCTTTCCTGGATCAGTTCTTTACCTGCCTTGTGAATCAACGCATCGACAGCATGGAAGTCATCATTGTTAATGATGGCTCTACTGACCGCTCGATGGAGATCGTCGAAAACTGGCGAGAAAAACTGCCGCAGCTGCAGGTCATAGAACAGCAAAACCAGGGCGTATCCATCGCGCGTAACACCGGTCTGGCCGTTGCGACGGGTCAATATCTCTCTTTCCCGGATATTGATGATGTCTTTAAACCCGGCATGTACCAGCGCCTGCTGGAGATGGCCGTCACGCAGGATCTGGATGTCGCCACCTGTAACGGGAACTACGTCTGGGAGAACAACAAGAAACCCTCGCGCCCGATCTTCCCAGAAGACAAACTGGCTTCGACAGGGGTCATGGCTGGCCCGGCGTGGTTAAAAATGGCGCTGGATTCGCGTAAGTTCCTTCACGTCACCTGGTTGAACATCTATCGCCACGACTTTATCCGTAAACACAGTTTCCATTTCGAACCCGGCCTGCGCCATCAGGATATCCCGTGGACCACCGAAGTGCTGCTCGCGGCAGAGCGGGTTCAATACACCAGCGAGCGTTATTACGACTACTACATTCACTCTGCATCGGTGTCCCATATGCCGGACAATGACGACACGCTGATTCGCTCCGCGCGTCACTACATGAAAATCCTGCAGCTGCTCGATGCCATCAATCAGCGTTACCCGGATAAAGTGAAAGGGATCCCTGCCTGCCACTGGCAAATTGCCAAAGAGGGGCTGGGAATTATTCACACCTTCGACAACATGAAGGATGAGAAGAAGAAATCAATGATTATTAAAGAGTTCTTCGAAACAGGCATCTGGAAACTCATCTGGAAAAGTGCAAAAAGTCCGCGTCTGCGCTGGCGGCTGGGTCGACGTTATTTCCGTTTGAAACGGTATCTGGCATAAGAGATAGCTTTACCTGGCCTAAATGCTTAGAATTTGCCCGCCGAAACTAAAAAAACGGATAATCGCTTGGAATTGTTGTATACCGCTCTGCTCTACATCATTCAGCCACTGGTGTGGCTGAGACTGTTGCTTCGTAGCCGGAAAGCGCCTGCGTATCGTAAACGCTGGGCTGAACGCTATGGCTTCTGCCGCAATAAAGTCACACCGGACGGTATTTTGCTGCATTCCGTTTCTGTCGGTGAAACGCTGGCGGCGATCCCGCTGGTCCGCGCCCTGCGTCACCGCTACCCGTCGCTGCCGATCACCGTCACGACGATGACGCCGACCGGCTCTGAGCGCGCGTTATCCGCTTTCGGTAAAGACGTGCAGCACGTCTATCTGCCTTACGATCTGCCCTGCGCCATGAATCGTTTCCTCAACACCGTGCGCCCAAAGCTGGTGATCGTGATGGAAACCGAACTGTGGCCGAACATGATTTCCGCCCTGCATGCCCGTAAAATTCCGCTGGTCATTGCCAACGCGCGCCTGTCAGAGCGCTCGGCGAAAGGTTACGGCAAGCTGGGTAAATTTATGCGCCGCCTGCTCAGCAGGATCACGCTGATTGCCGCGCAGAACGAAGAGGACGCGGCGCGCTTCATCGCGCTGGGCCTGAAACGCAACCAGCTTGCGGTAACGGGCAGCCTGAAATTTGATATTTCTGTTACCCCTGAGCTCGCCGCCCGTGCGATCACACTGCGTCGCCAGTGGGCCCCACGTCGTCAGGTCTGGATTGCCACCAGTACTCATGATGGCGAAGAAGAGATTATCCTGCAGGCTCACCGCAAGCTGCTGGAAAAATTCCCTGATTTACTGCTGATCCTCGTGCCTCGCCATCCGGAGCGTTTTAAAGATGCCCGCGACATGGTGCAAAAAGGTGGTTTCATCTACACCCTTCGCAGCAGCGGTGAAATCCCTTCCGGCAGCACCCAGGTGGTGATTGGCGATACGATGGGCGAACTGATGCTGCTGTACGGCATTGCTGACCTCGCGTTTGTCGGTGGCAGCCTGGTCGAGCGCGGCGGTCATAACCCGCTGGAGCCGGCAGCCCACGCTATTCCGGTGCTGATGGGGCCGCACACGTTTAACTTCAAAGATATCTGCGCGAAATTACAGCAGGCCGATGGTTTAATTACCGTGACCGATGCGGATTCGGTGGTCAAAGAGGTATCAACCCTTCTGACTGACGAAGATTATCGCCTGTGGTATGGGCGTCATGCCGTTGAAGTGCTGCACCAGAACCAGGGCGCACTGACCCGTCTGTTGCAGCTTCTGCAACCTTATCTGCCCCAGCGGAGCCACTAATGTCAACGCGTCTGTCGGTCGTGATGATCGCCAAAAACGCCGCCGACCTGCTTCCGGATTGCCTGGCGTCGGTTGCCTGGGCTGACGAGATAGTCATTCTTGACTCCGGAAGTACGGACAACACGGTGGATGTTGCCCGGGCTGCGGGCGCAAAAGTCTTTGTCGACGCTAACTGGCAGGGCTATGGCATCCAGCGCCAGCGCGCGCAGGGGTATGCCACAGGTGATTATGTGCTGATGCTCGATACTGACGAGCGCATTACGCCAGAACTTCAGCAGGCCATTCAGGCGGTGCTTTCCTCGCCCCAGCCTGGCGCCGTATACAGCATTGCCCGCCGCAACTACTTCCTTGGCCGTTTTATGCGCCACAGCGGCTGGTACCCTGACCGCGTGATGCGCCTCTACGAGCGCGAGCGGTATCAGTACAACGACAATCTGGTGCATGAATCCCTGAGCTGCGATAGCGCCCAGGTAATCCCCCTGACGGGCGATTTGCTGCACCTGACCTGCCGTGATTTCGCGAGCTTCCAGCGTAAACAGCTCAACTATGCCACCGCATGGGCGCAGGAGCGTCACCAGCGCGGCAAGAAGGCCTCGCTGACGGGTATCTTCACCCACACGCTGGGCGCGTTCCTGAAAACGCTGCTGCTGCGTGGTGGCGTGCTGGACGGTAAGCAGGGCTGGTTACTCGCGGTAGTGAATGCCCAGTATACTTTCAACAAATACACCGAGCTGTGGGCGCTCTGCCGCGGCTACTCAGAGAAAACGTGAGCCATGAGCACAAAAGCGATTTATCCGGGTACCTTCGATCCGATCACCAACGGTCATCTTGATATCATCACCCGTGCGGCGTGCATGTTCGACAAGGTGATCCTGGCCATAGCCGCCAGCCCCAGCAAAAAGCCGATGTTTGACCTCAACGAGCGCGTTCAGCTCGCCACCGATGCCATTTCGCACCTGCCGAATGTTGAGGTGGTCGGGTTTAGCGACCTGATGGCAAACTTCGCCCGCACTCAGCAGGCAAACATTCTGATCCGTGGTTTACGCGCGGTGGCGGACTTCGAGTATGAGATGCAGCTGGCGCACATGAACCGCCACCTGATGCCGGAGCTGGAGAGCGTGTTCCTGATGCCCTCCAAAGAGTGGTCGTTTATCTCTTCTACGCTGGTAAAAGAGGTGGCGCGTCATCACGGCGACGTTACCCATTTCCTGCCGACGAACGTCCACCAGGCCTTGATGGAAAAGTTAAAGTAACCCTATTTCTGGCACTGGCGGCAGTAGAACGTGGCGCGCTGGGCGTGCTTCGTGGCAATAACGGGCGTGCCGCAGACTCTGCACGGTTCGCCTTTACGGCCATACACCTGAAGCTCCTGGGCAAAATAGCCCGGCTTGCCGTCACTCTGCAGGAAGTCCTTCAACGTTGTCCCGCCCTGCTCAATCGAGCGAAGTAATACGGCTTTAATCACCCGGACCAGCAGCTCACACTCCTGCGCAGACAGCGAAGAGGCCAGCCGATCGGGATGGATCCCAGCCGCAAATAGCGATTCGCTGGCATAGATATTCCCCACGCCGACCACCAGCTTGTTATCCATCAGCCAGGGCTTAATCGGAGTCTTCTTCTTCGCACACTTCGCTTGCAGGTATTCCGCGTTAAACGCGTCTGAGAGCGGCTCCGGGCCCAGATGCGCCAGCACGTTATGTCCTTCCAGCTCCTTCGTCCACAGCCACGCGCCAAAGCGCCGCGGGTCGGTGTAACGGAGCACTTTGCCGTTGCTCATCACCAGATCGACGTGGTCGTGCTTTTCCGCAGGCAGTTCTTCGGTCAAAATGCGCAGGCTCCCGGACATCCCCAGGTGGATAATAATCCAGCCGTCGGGAAGCTCCAGCAGCAGGTACTTAGCGCGACGCTGTACGCTAAGGACGGGTTTATCGCTCAGGGTATGGATCTCATCGGACACCGGCCAGCGCAGACGTCCATTGCGGACCACCGCGTGAAGAATCGTCGCGCCGACCAGATGGGGCTCAATGCCGCGACGGCTGGTTTCTACCTCAGGTAATTCAGGCATGGTTCCTCCGTTGAGATACAGAATGCAAAAAACCCCGCAGTTGCGGGGTTTTTCGATACAAGGAGACTAAAATTATTTGATTTTAGCTTCTTTGTACAGTACGTGCTGGCGTACAACTGGATCGAATTTTTTCAGTTCCAGTTTTTCCGGCTTAGTACGTTTGTTCTTCGTGGTGGTGTAGAAGTGACCTGTACCAGCAGAAGAAACCAGCTTGATTTTCTCGCGAATACCTTTAGCCATGATTTATTTCCTCTTTAAGTACTTAGTACTTTTCGCCACGGGCACGCAGTTCGGACAGAACTGTATCGATGCCTTTCTTATCGATTACACGCATACCTTTAGCAGATACGCGCAGGGTGACAAAACGCTTCTCGCTCTCAACCCAGAAACGGTGAGAGTGCAGGTTCGGCAGGAAACGGCGTTTAGTCGCGTTCAGTGCGTGGGAACGGTTGTTACCGGTCACCGGACGCTTGCCAGTAACTTGGCAGACTCGGGACATGTCTATTCTCCAAAAATCAAATTAGCTCGAGCTTCGTATGGGGTATCGGCGCCTCGTCAGGCTTTACAGCCCGGTCATCGCATAGTTCTAAGTGAACTCTCGATTGCCAGGCCCAAATGCCAAACCCGAGATTCTCAAAGGTGGCGTAGTATACGCTGACTCGGCGGTGTGCTCAAGTCCCGAACAGACAAAGATCCCGATGGATCGCGAGAAATAGCCTAAATCCAGCCATGTTCTGCGAAAGAAATGTACTCACCGCGGCCAATTATCAGATGGTCCAGCACACGAATGTCCATGAATTGACAGCATTTGATAATGCGTTCGGTGATTTCTTTGTCCGCTCTGCTCGGTTCTGCACAGCCAGAGGGGTGATTATGCGCGAGGATCACGCCCGCTGCATTCACTTTTATCGCTTCCCGCACAATTTCACGCGGATGCACCTCAACGTGGCTCAATGTGCCCGCAAAGAGACAGCTATGTTTCAGCACCCGATTTCTGTTATCGACAAAGATCACCATGAAGATCTCACGTTCAATATCGGTTAACTGGCTTTGCAGGAATTCGCGCGTCATCGCGGGCGTCAGGATCGGATCTTCCTTCTCCATGCGGACATTGTAAAAACGGCGGGCAAGTTCAGCAATGCCCCTCAACTGGGCATATTTCGCCACGCCGATCCCCTCAACGTGCTTAAACTGCGCCAGATCGGCGGTCAGTAAACCGTACAGCGAACCGAAATGTGCTATCAGCTCTTTTGCCAGCGTAAATACCGTTTTTCCGGGCGTTCCGGTACGTAAAAAGAGCGCCAGCAGTTCATCGTCTTTTAACAGGGTGACGCCATAGCGCAGCAGTTTTTCGCGCGGCAGCAGCTGCTCATCCTCTTCTTCCATGCTCTCTTCTCCCTTTTTTAACCTCATGCTGCCACAGGCCAATCCGTCGCTCGACGGCCACATTGCGTTCTTGCGTAGCGCCTCGCAAAGTGGTCGAAGGACAAAATCACCCCGCTTTGGGGATTGTGATAAAATGCCCGCTCTCTGGTGAAACCCAACAGGAAAGAATCATGATGAGCCTGGCCGGTAAAAAAATCGTTCTTGGCGTGAGCGGCGGCATTGCTGCCTACAAAGCGCCGGAGCTAGTGCGTCGTCTGCGCGAGCGCGGGGCAGATGTGCGGGTCGCGATAACCGAAGGCGGTAAAGCCTTTATCACTCCCCTGAGCCTGCAGGCCGTTTCAGGATACCCGGTATCTGACAGCCTGCTCGATCCGGCCGCCGAAGCCGCGATGGGCCATATTGAGCTGGGTAAATGGGCTGACCTGTTCATCCTCGCACCCGCCACGGCTGATTTAATCGCTCGGGTGGCGGCCGGTATGGCAAACGACCTGGTCTCTACCATTTGTCTGGCCACGCCTGCGCCTGTTGCCGTCGTTCCTGCCATGAACCAGCAGATGTACCGTAACGCGGCCACCCAGCACAATCTGGAGACGCTGGCCTCACGCGGCCTGCTTATCTGGGGTCCGGACAGCGGCAGCCAGGCCTGCGGCGATGTTGGCCCGGGTCGCATGCTTGACCCACTGACGATTGTTGATATGGCCGCAGCCCATTTTTCACCTGTCAACGATCTGCAACATCTCAACATCATGATTACCGCGGGCCCCACGCGCGAGCCGCTGGATCCGGTGCGCTACATCACCAACCACAGCTCCGGTAAGATGGGCTTTGCGATTGCCGCTGCCGCCGCAAGGCGTGGGGCGCACGTCACGCTCGTGAGCGGCCCGGTATCGCTGCCTACCCCTGCGTTTGTGAAGCGAATTGACGTTACCACCGCGCTGGAGATGGAAGCCGCCGTGCAGGCACATGCGCAAAGCCAGCAGATTTTTATCGGTTGTGCGGCCGTCGCAGACTATCGTGCCGAGACGATCGCCGAGGCTAAAATTAAAAAGCAAGGCGATGAATTAACACTAAAAATGGTGAAAAACCCGGACATTGTTGCCGGTGTCGCCGCACTAAAAAGCCATCGTCCATACGTTGTTGGGTTTGCCGCAGAAACGAATAATGTGGAAGAATATGCCCGGCAAAAACGTACCCGCAAAAACCTCGATTTGATTTGCGCGAACGACGTATCGCTGGCCACACAAGGATTTAACAGCGACAGCAACGCACTGCACCTTTTCTGGCAGGATGGAGATAAAGTCTTACCGCTTGAGCGCAAGGAACTCCTGGGCCAACAATTACTCGACGAGATCGTTACCCGTTATGATGAAAAAAATCGACGTTAAGATTCTGGACCCGCGTGTTGGCGAGCAATTCCCGCTGCCAACCTATGCCACCTCCGGCTCTGCCGGTCTTGACCTGCGCGCCTGTCTCGATGACGCCGTAGAGCTGGCTCCGGGTGCCACTACCCTGGTTCCAACGGGTCTGGCAATTCACATTGCTGACCCGTCTCTGGCAGCGGTGATCCTCCCGCGTTCTGGCCTGGGCCATAAGCACGGCGTTGTGCTGGGGAACCTGGTCGGCCTGATCGACTCCGACTACCAGGGTCAGCTAATGGTCTCCGTCTGGAACCGCGGTCAGGACAGCTTCACCATTGAACCGGGCGAGCGTATCGCACAGATGGTCTTTGTACCGGTGGTACAGGCAGAATTTAACCTGGTGGCAGACTTTGACGCCACCGACCGTGGCGAAGGCGGCTTCGGCCATTCCGGGCGCAAATAGCAGCCCGAAAGACACGTATCTCACAGCGTTATAATGCAATAACAAACCGCAAACGCCAGTTTGCGGTCGCTGTGTGGATGCCAGCCTGGCAAGTGCTTATTTTCAGGGGTATTTTGTAACATGGCAGAAAAACAAACTGCGAAAAGGAATCGTCGCGAAGAAATACTTCAATCTCTGGCTCTGATGCTTGAATCCAGCGATGGCAGTCAACGCATCACCACCGCTAAACTGGCCGCCTCTGTGGGCGTGTCTGAGGCGGCGCTATACCGTCATTTTCCGAGCAAGACCAGGATGTTCGACAGCCTGATCGAGTTTATTGAAGACAGCCTGATCACGCGCATCAACCTGATTCTGAAAGACGAAAAAGACACCACCGCGCGTCTGCGTCTGATTGTGCTGTTAATCCTGGGCTTCGGTGAACGTAATCCGGGCTTAACCCGTATCCTTACCGGCCACGCGCTGATGTTTGAGCAGGACAGACTGCAGGGCCGCATTAACCAGCTTTTCGAACGTATTGAAGCGCAGCTGCGCCAGGTATTGCGCGAGAAGAAGATGCGTGAAGGCGAAGGTTACAGCGTTGATGAAACACTGCTGGCGAGCCAAATTCTGGCGTTTTGTGAAGGGATGCTCTCCCGCTTTGTGCGTAGCGAGTTCAAATACCGTCCAACGGACGATTTTGACGCCCGCTGGCCGTTAGTGGCCGCTCAGTTGCAGTAACACCGTTGCCGGATGGCGGCTTCGCCTTATCCGGCCTACGAAATGCGCAGGCCCGGTAAGCGTCGCGCCACCGGGCAATTTAACTACACCCCGAACTCTTCCCGGTACGCACGTACCGCCGCCAGATGGTCCGCCATCTCAGGCTTCTCTTCCAGATACGCAATCAGGTCTTTCAGGGTGATAATCGACGTCACTTTGCAGCTGTAATCGCGCTCGACTTCCTGAATAGCGGAAATTTCACCGCGACCACGCTCCTGACGATCCAGAGAAATCAGCACGCCAGCAAGCGTCGCACCGTTGGCCTGAATAATCTCCATCGATTCGCGGATCGCCGTACCTGCGGTGATCACATCGTCGACCAGCATGACACGGCCCTGCAGAGCGCTACCAACCAGATTCCCACCTTCACCGTGGGTTTTAGCCTCTTTACGGTTAAAGCAGTACGGCACGTCGCGGTCATGGTGTTCCGCCAGCGCTACCGCGGTGGTGGTCGCAATCGGAATGCCTTTATAGGCCGGGCCAAACAGCAGGTCAAAATCAATCCCGGAATCCACCAGCGCTTCGGCATAGAAACGCCCTAACAATGCCAGATCGCGCCCGGTATTAAACAGCCCGGCGTTGAAGAAATAGGGACTCTTACGCCCGGATTTCAGCGTAAATTCGCCAAACTTAAGTACCTGCTTGTTAAGCGCAAACTCAATAAACTGGCGCTGATACGATTTCATGGATTTGCTCCTTTGGTTTTCTGTCTTACAGGCAAAAAAAAGGCGACTCATTGGTCGCCTTTAAAATCAATTTTCTAACGCCGCTTTCTGCGTCGTTACAATGGATTCGATTCCCCCTCGGGCCAACGCCAGCAGGGAGAGAAGCTCTTCGTGGGTGAACGGCTCGCCTTCCGCCGTACCCTGTACTTCAATGATGCGGCCGTCTTCGGTCATCACCACGTTCATGTCGGTTTCGGCTGCGGAATCTTCAACGTATTCCAGATCGCAAAGCGCTTCGCCGTTAACGATACCGACAGAAACCGCCGCAACCATGCCTTTCATTGGGTTGGTTTTCAGCTTACCGGCCGCAACCAGCTTATTCAGGGCATCGGCCAGCGCCACGCAGGCTCCGGTAATCGACGCCGTACGCGTGCCGCCGTCTGCCTGAATCACGTCGCAGTCCAGCGTGATGGTGAATTCACCGAGGATTTTCAGGTCAACGGCGGCGCGCAGCGCACGCGCGATCAGACGCTGAATCTCCATGGTACGCCCGCCCTGCTTACCCTTTGCCGCTTCACGGGCATTACGGGTATGAGTCGCACGCGGCAGCATGCCGTATTCTGCGGTGATCCAACCCTGGCCCTGACCTTTCAGGAAGCGCGGAACGCCTTCTTCGATGGAGGCGGTGCACAGCACTTTAGTGTCACCAAACTCAACCAGCACGGAGCCTTCAGCGTGTTTTGTATAGTTACGGGTCAGGGTGACGGGACGCACCTGATTGGCGCTACGGCCTGATGGACGCATGATGGATTCTCCGGCTTGAAACGAATGTGGCTGCGCATTATACGGATAAAGGACGCTTATTCCTATCCTGAGAAGCCCCCGAAAGCTATAATCCCCCCATCTCTCCTTTAAAAACGGGAATGTCTATGATCCGCAGTATGACCGCCTACGCCCGGCGTGAAATCAAGGGTAGCTGGGGCAGCGCCACATGGGAAATGCGCTCGGTAAACCAGCGTTACCTGGAAACGTATTTCCGTATGCCGGAGCAGTTCCGCAGCCTTGAGCCTGTCGTACGTGAGCGAATCCGTAATCGTCTGACGCGCGGGAAAGTGGAATGTAACCTGCGCTTTGAGCCTGATGCCAGCGCACAGGGCGAGCTGATCCTCAACGAAAAACTGGCGAAACAGCTCGTGAATGCGGCGAACTGGGTCAAAATGCAGAGCGATGAAGGCGAAATCAACCCGGTTGATATTCTGCGCTGGCCTGGCGTCATGGCCGCCGGTGAGCAGGATCTGGACGCCATCGCCGCTGAAATCCTCGCAGCCCTCGACGGCACGCTGGACGACTTTATCGTTGCCCGTGAAACCGAAGGCCAGGCGCTAAAAGCGATGATTGAGCAGCGTCTTGAAGGCGTGAGCACCGAAGTAGCCAAAGTCCGCACCCATATGCCAGAAGTGCTGCAATGGCAGCGCGAGCGTCTTGTCGCCAAACTGGAAGAAGCGGAAGTTCAGCTGGAAAACACCCGTCTGGAACAAGAGCTGGTGCTGATGGCGCAGCGTATCGATGTCGCTGAAGAGCTGGACCGTCTGGAAGCGCACGTTAAAGAAACCTACAACATTCTGAAGAAGAAAGAAGCGGTGGGCCGCCGTCTGGACTTTATGATGCAGGAGTTCAACCGCGAGTCGAACACCCTGGCGTCTAAGTCGATCAATGCAGAAGTGACGAATTCAGCGATTGAGCTGAAAGTGCTGATTGAGCAGATGCGCGAGCAGATCCAGAATATCGAGTAATGCCTTTCGGGTGGTGTCGACTGCACCACCCATTATTATTTCTAATCCATATCAACGCCCACTTTTATGTATCACCGCCTATCATCAGGCCCGCCCAAGATAAATTAATAAAATTTTATAGGGCAACCTGACTCGCCTTAGAAAATCTCAATCGTGATCTTGCGCACAAATCGCTAACCTCCCCCGCGTTCACACCGGAGGGTATATGCTGCTTCACATCCTTTATCTTATTGGCATCACCGCAGAAGCCATGACCGGCGCACTTGCCGCCGGACGTCGCCGTATGGACACCTTCGGCGTCATCATTATTGCGACCGCTACCGCGCTGGGCGGCGGTTCCGTGCGCGATATCCTGCTGGGCCATTACCCACTCGGCTGGGTTAAACACCCTGAGTACGTGATTATCGTGGCCACTGCTGCCGTATTAACCACCATAATGGCGCCCGTTATGCCCCATCTGCGCCGCCTGTTTCTGGTGCTTGATGCGCTGGGGCTGATCGTCTTTTCGATCATCGGTGCGCAAATCGCGCTCGATATGGGGGAAGGACCGGTCATCGCTACCATTGCTGCCGTGGTCACGGGCGTATTCGGTGGTGTACTGCGCGATATGTTCTGCAAACGCATCCCCCTGGTCTTTCAAAAAGAGCTGTATGCCGGCATCTCCTTTGCGGCAGCGGTGCTTTATATCGCGCTGCAGCATTACGTTTCGAACCATGATGTGGTGGTCATCTCGACGCTGTTGTTTGGCTTTACGGCCCGCATGCTGGCGCTGCGTCTGAAGCTCGGGCTGCCCGTTTTTCATTACAAACACAGCGCACACTAGCTTCAGAACCCGTTGATGTGCTGTTCAGCGAGCCATTTCGCCAGCACATCAATCTGAGGCGCGTGCATCCAGTTAACGATTTGTCGCGCTTTTTCCTCACCCGTTCCCGGCAGAGTCTGCCAGTCCTTTGCGTTGCGCCCGCTCATCTTCTGCCACGATATGTCTCCCATCGCCTTCAGCGAAGCCTGCGTCATTGGCACACCCAATGCCATGAGCCAGCGGATAAACGGCTTCTCGCGCACCAGATTAAATCGGTGCCAGAGCGCAAGCCCGCGTGCTGAGGAAAATCCCGGTGTAGTCTGCAGCTGCGCCTGAGTTAATAGCAACCATGAAAAGAGATGTTCAAAACGATGCGCCTGCCAGAGGGTCCGCCAGCCTGACTCACCTAATCCTTCAATATCAAAGACCTGCTTTGAGCTGAGCCACGTCAGCCGGGCAAAGAACTGCTCCATACACTCCGGCGAAGCGTAGAAACAGCTGAGAGCATGATAGCGCGGGGCCGGAGGCTCTGGTTTATGTCTGTCCGTCCCGCGCCAGAGCACCTTATCAAACCGGGGGATACCCTGCCCGGCCAGGCTGATCTGTATCTGATCCCCCGGGGCAATATCCAGCCTCTGCCAGCGCCCAACCGAGCCCAGACTCACCCGCTGCACCTGTTTATCATCCAGTTGCACGGGTTCCAGCGCTGCAACAACGGAACTTTTGCCCGTTCGCCCCACAGAAAAATGAATATCTCTCACCTCAGCAACCTGGGCTGCAGGAGGATACTTCCATGCGACGACCCAGTTGCCTTCTCCCGGTAACCAGCCTTCGCCCGCAGGTTCATCCTCCGAACGCACCACAATGCCATCCGTAGCAAAGGGTAATGCGGTCACGTGCCAGGCCGCGCGCTGTTTCTCGACGGCATCAACAGATTTAACAGGAAGCGTATACCGTGCCGGCAGCGTAAAACCGGCCTGAGACAGTTCAGCTAAAGATGTCTGCATATCTTTCGGTCCGTCCGGCCAGGCCCAGATGAATACGCCTATCCTGCTCAATAGCGAGTTATCCTTTTGCCGCATCATCGCCCCCGCCACCTTTGCGCGAGCGTTCATTCCGCCCATCTGGTTCTGAATGTGGTTGTCGTGTAACCAGAAAAGCTCGCCCTGTAAGACGCTATTCGCCAGCGCGCCGGTGAGCTTTTGCGGAACCGACGGGATTAAACGCACCTTCCCGGTCCAGTCTTCCCCTTTCAGGCCATCACCGCGACTGATGGCCTGGGCTAACTTTCCGTTACGATAGACCAGCGTCACCGCCACACCGTCAACTTTCGGCTGCAGCCACAGATGCTGTCGGGCACGCATCCACTGCCTCAATTCCTCTTTGCTGGCCACTTTATGCACGCCCGTGTGGGCAACAGGATGTTTTACGCTTCCCGTCAGCGCGGGGAGTTTCTCTTCTGAAGGCTCACCGCCAAAACAGCGCTGCCACTGCGTTAATCGCCCGTGAAGCTGGTCGTAAACTTCGTCGTTGATCTCGCTCACGCCCTGCTTCCAGTAAGCATCATCCCAGCGTTTGATTTGCGCGCTTAACGACGCCATCTCTTTCTCTGCTTTTGCCTGCGACCACACCGGACATACCGCCGCGCCATAGCCACACCACAACAGCATTAACCCGCTTATCCATCGCCACATCGCTACCCCTCCTTTGCATTGCAGGAGGTATACCCGGATGCCTGAAACAACGCTAACGGCAACGTTTCACAATGCGAGACGCTATCCGGTATTTCTTTTGGTTGCTGAAAACCACAGATAAAACCTGAAAACGGCACGCAAAATTCAATAATCCATGGGAAAAAGTGTGACAAAGGCTACGTCACGGTGCGCCGACGTGTATAATAAGCCCGTATGTAGGACTTCTTCGTTAACACATACAAAAGACTCTCATGGCTCAAGGCACGCTTTATATTGTTTCTGCCCCTAGTGGCGCGGGTAAATCCAGCCTTATTCAGGCACTGTTAAAAACCCAACCGTTGTACGACACACAGGTTTCTGTTTCTCACACCACGCGAGCGCCGCGTCCGGGTGAAGTGCACGGTGAACACTATTTCTTTGTGGATCACGACGAATTCAGAGCGATGATCGGCAGAGACGCGTTTCTTGAACACGCTGAAGTATTCGGTAATTACTACGGTACCTCGCGTGAAACCATTGAGCAGGTTCTGGCCACGGGCGTGAATGTGTTCCTGGATATCGACTGGCAGGGCGCACAGCAAATTCGCAAGAAAATGCCTGACTCGCGCAGTATCTTTATTTTACCGCCATCGAAAGATGAACTGGATCGCCGCCTGCGTGGCCGCGGTCAGGACAGCGAAGAAGTCATCGCAAAGCGTATGGAACAGGCTGTTGCAGAAATGAGCCATTACGCGGAATATGATTACCTTATTGTGAATGATGATTTTGATGCCGCGCTGAGCGATCTCAAAACCATTCTTCGCGCAGAACGTCTGCGTATGAGCCGCCAGAAGCAGCGACATGACGCATTAATCACCAAACTGTTGGCAGACTGAACCCACTTTCAGTATCATGCCCAGTCATTTCTTCACCTGTGGAGCATTTTAAGTATGGCACGCGTAACTGTTCAGGACGCTGTAGAGAAAATTGGTAACCGTTTTGACCTGGTGCTGGTCGCCGCGCGTCGCGCTCGTCAGATGCAGGTAGGCGGTAAAGATCCGCTGGTACCGGAAGAAAACGATAAAACCACCGTTATTGCACTTCGCGAAATCGAAGAAGGTCTGATTAACAACCAGATCCTCGACGTGCGTGAGCGCCAGGAGCAGCAAGAGCAGGAAGCCGCAGAACTGCAGGCCGTAACCGCTATTGCTGAAGGTCGTCGTTAATTAAACCTGCGGGTCGCCCTTGTATCTGTTTGAAAGCCTGAATCAACTGATTCAAACCTACCTGCCTGAAGACCAGATTAAGCGTCTTCAGCAGGCGTATCTCGTTGCACGTGACGCTCACGAGGGCCAGACACGTTCAAGCGGTGAACCCTATATCACGCACCCGGTAGCGGTGGCCTGTATTCTGGCCGAGATGAAACTCGACCACGAAACGCTGATGGCCGCTCTGCTGCACGACGTGATCGAAGATACCCCTGCCACTTACCAGGACATGGAACAGCTGTTTGGCAAAAGCGTTGCCGAACTGGTGGAAGGGGTCTCTAAGCTTGATAAGCTGAATTTCCGCGACAAGAAAGAGGCGCAAGCCGAAAACTTCCGCAAGATGATTATGGCGATGGTGCAGGATATCCGCGTCATTCTCATCAAACTCGCTGACCGTACCCACAATATGCGCACGCTGGGCTCACTTCGCCCGGATAAACGTCGCCGCATTGCCCGTGAAACCCTCGAAATCTACAGCCCGCTGGCGCACCGTTTAGGTATACATCACATTAAAACCGAGCTGGAAGAGCTGGGTTTTGAAGCGTTGTACCCGAACCGCTATCGCGTGATTAAAGAGGTGGTGAAAGCCGCACGCGGTAACCGTAAAGAGATGATTCAAAAAATCCTCTCTGAAATCGAAGGGCGCTTACAGGAAGCGGGAATCCCGTGCCGCGTCAGCGGTCGCGAGAAACATTTGTACTCCATCTACTGCAAAATGGTGCTCAAGGAGCAGCGTTTTCACTCGATCATGGACATCTACGCCTTCCGCGTCATTGTCCACGACTCGGACACCTGCTATCGCGTGCTGGGGCAGATGCACAGCCTCTACAAACCGCGTCCGGGGCGTATGAAAGATTACATCGCCATTCCAAAAGCGAACGGCTATCAATCTTTGCACACCTCGATGATCGGGCCACACGGCGTGCCTGTTGAAGTGCAGATCCGCACCGAAGACATGGACCAGATGGCAGAGATGGGTGTTGCCGCGCACTGGGCCTATAAAGAGCACGGTGGCGAAAGCAGCACGACCGCACAAATCCGCGCCCAGCGCTGGATGCAGAGCCTGCTGGAGCTTCAGCAGAGTGCGGGCAGCTCGTTTGAATTTATCGAGAGCGTGAAATCCGATCTCTTCCCGGATGAGATTTACGTTTTCACCCCAGAAGGTCGCATTGTCGAACTGCCTGCGGGCGCGACGCCGGTCGACTTCGCTTACGCCGTGCATACCGATATCGGGCATGCCTGCGTCGGCGCACGCGTCGACAGACAGCCTTACCCGCTGTCTCAGCCGCTCTCCAGCGGCCAGACGGTAGAAATTATTACCGCGCCGGGCGCACGTCCGAACGCGGCCTGGCTGAACTTTGTCGTGAGCTCCAAGGCGCGCGCCAAAATTCGCCAGCTGCTGAAAAACCTCAAGCGTGATGATTCCGTCAGCCTGGGGCGTCGTCTGCTCAACCACGCGTTGGGCGGCAGCCGTAAGCTGGCTGAAATTCCGCAGGAGAACGTCCAGCGTGAGCTGGAGCGCATGAAGCTCGCGTCGCTTGATGACCTGCTGGCAGAGATTGGCCTCGGCAACGCCATGAGCGTGGTGGTTGCGAAAAACCTGCAGCAAGGCGACACGACAGCGGTGCCTGCAACGACGCAAAGCCACGGACACCTGCCGATTAAAGGCGCGGACGGGGTGCTGATCACCTTCGCAAAATGCTGTCGTCCAATTCCTGGCGACCCGATTATTGCGCACGTCAGCCCGGGTAAAGGGCTGGTTATCCACCACGAGTCCTGTCGAAACATTCGCGGCTACCAGAAAGAAGCCGAGAAATTTATGGCGGTCGAGTGGGATAAAGAGACCGCACAGGAATTTATCACCGAAATTAAGGTGGATATGTTCAACCACCAGGGTGCCCTGGCGAACCTGACGGCAGCGATCAACACGGCCTCTTCCAATATTCAGAGCCTGAATACGGAAGAAAAAGATGGCCGCGTGTACAGCGCTTTTATTCGTCTGACTGCCCGCGACCGCGTGCATCTGGCGAATATTATGCGCAAGATCCGCGTCATGCCGGACGTGATTAAAGTCACCCGAAACCGAAACTAGGTTTATGAATTCACAACGTTATGCACGTATCTGCGAAATGCTCGCCAGGCGTCAGCCTGACCTGACGGTCTGCATGGAGCAGGTGCATAAACCTCATAACGTCTCTGCTATCGTTCGTACCGCAGATGCCGTCGGAGTGCATGAAGTGCACGCCGTCTGGCCGGACGGCCGTATGCGAAATACGGTCTCGGCGGCGGCAGGCAGCAACAGCTGGGTGTCTGTCAAAAATCATCACACCATTGGCGAAGCCGTATCGCACCTGAAAGGGCGCGGGATGCAGATCCTGGCCACTAACCTGTCCGCTAAAGCCGTAGATTTCCGCGAGATCGACTACACCCGCCCGACCTGCATTTTGATGGGTCAGGAGAAAACCGGGATCACCCAGGAGGCGCTGGATCTGGCGGATCGGGACATCATCATTCCGATGATCGGCATGGTCCAGTCTCTCAACGTCTCCGTGGCGTCCGCGCTCATTCTGTATGAAGCGCAGCGCCAGCGTCAGAACGCCGGGATGTACGAGCGCAGCAACAGCATGCTGCCGGAAGAGGAACAGCAGCGCCTGCTGTTTGAAGGTGGCTATCCGGTGCTGGCTCGCGTTGCAAAGCAGAAAAAATTGCCTTACCCCCACGTCAACGCGCAGGGCGAAATTGAAGCCGATGCCGAGTGGTGGGCCACCATGCAGTACGGCGGGTAAGCGATGAAAGGCCGCCTGCTGGATGCCATCCCGCTTAACAGCCTGACGGGCGTGGGTGCGGCGCAAAGCAATAAGCTGGCAAAAATTGGCCTGCACACCGTGCAGGATCTCCTGCTTCACCTCCCCCTGCGTTACGAAGACCGCACCCAGCTCTATAAGATTGGCGATCTCCTTCCCGCCATTTATGCCACCGTTGAAGGCGAAGTCCTGAACTGCAACATCACCTTCGGCGGACGCAGGATGATGACCTGCCAGATCAGCGACGGCACCGGCATTCTCACCATGCGTTTTTTCAACTTCAGCGCGGCGATGAAAAACAGCCTGGCGACGGGCCGCAGGGTGCTGGCCTATGGCGAGGCCAAACGCGGGAAATACGGCGCAGAGATGATCCACCCGGAGTACCGCGTTCAGGGCGATCTCAGCACACCGGAAATGCAGGAGACGCTCACCCCGGTTTACCCAACGACCGAAGGCATCAAGCAGGCGACGCTGCGTAAGCTCACCGATCAGGCGCTGGAGCTGCTGGATACCTGCGCTATCACCGAGCTGCTGCCGCCCGAGCTGGCGCAGGGCATGATGAGCCTGCCCGAGGCGCTGCGCACCCTGCACCGCCCGCCGCCAACGCTGCAACTCAGCGATTTAGACAGCGGCAAACACCCCGCCCAACAGCGTCTTATCCTTGAGGAATTACTGGCGCATAACCTGAGCATGCTGGCGCTTCGCGCGGGCGCGCAGCGTTTTCACGCCCAGCCATTAAGCCCGCGTGATGAGCTCAAAGATAAGCTGCTGGCCTCTCTGCCGTTTAAGCCCACCGGCGCGCAGGCGCGCGTCACCGCCGAAATCGAACGCGATATGGCGCTCGATGTGCCGATGATGCGCCTGGTGCAGGGCGACGTAGGTTCCGGTAAAACGCTGGTTGCCGCCCTGGCGGCCCTGCGCGCGATTGCCCACGGCAAACAGGTTGCGCTGATGGCGCCGACCGAGCTGCTGGCCGAACAGCACGCCAATAATTTCCGCGCCTGGTTTGCGCCGCTGGGGATAGAAGTAGGCTGGCTTGCCGGGAAGCAAAAAGGCAAAGCACGCCTTGCGCAACAGGAGGCTATTGCCAGCGGGCAAGTGCAGATGATTGTCGGCACGCACGCCATCTTCCAGGAGCAGGTGCAGTTTAACGGTCTTGCGCTGGTGATTATCGACGAGCAGCACCGCTTCGGCGTGCATCAGCGTCTGGCACTGTGGGAGAAAGGCCTGCAGCAGGGCTTCCACCCGCATCAGTTGATCATGACCGCCACGCCAATCCCACGTACCCTGGCGATGACCGCCTACGCCGATCTGGATACCTCCACCATCGACGAACTGCCGCCGGGCCGTACGCCGGTCACAACGGTCGCCATTCCTGACACGCGCCGCAGCGACATCATTGACCGCGTGCGCAATGCCTGCACCCATGAAGGGCGTCAGGCCTACTGGGTCTGTACGCTGATTGAAGAGTCTGAACTGCTGGAAGCGCAGGCTGCCGAAGCCACGTGGGAAGAGCTTAAGCTGGCGCTGCCGGAGCTGAACGTGGGTCTGGTTCACGGACGCATGAAACCCGCCGAAAAACAGGCGGTGATGCAGTCGTTCAAACAGGGTGATTTGCATCTGCTGATCGCTACCACGGTGATCGAAGTCGGCGTGGACGTCCCGAATTCCAGCCTGATGATCATCGAAAACCCGGAACGTCTCGGCCTTGCCCAGCTCCACCAGCTGCGCGGGCGCGTTGGCCGTGGTGCGGTAGCGTCCCACTGCGTACTGCTCTATAAAGCCCCGCTCTCGAAAACCGCCCAGATGCGGTTGCAGGTGCTGCGCGACAGCAACGACGGTTTTGTGATTGCGCAAAAAGACCTGGAGATCCGCGGCCCGGGCGAACTGCTCGGCACGCGTCAGACGGGGAACGCGGAATTCAAAGTAGCGGATTTGCTGCGCGATCAGGCGATGATCCCCGAGGTTCAGCGCCTGGCTCGCCATATTCATGAACGCTACCCCGAACAGGCGGCAGCGTTAATTGAGCGCTGGATGCCGGAAACCGAGCGGTATTCTAACGCCTGATTTCAGGCAAACATCGGCAGCATCAGGTACAGCTTAATCACCAGCGCGTTGACGATATCAATAAAGAACGCCCCGACCATCGGGACCACCAGAAACGCCATGTGCGATGGCCCGAACCGTTCGGTGATCGCCTGCATGTTGGCGATAGCCGTTGGGGTAGCCCCCAGGCCAAACCCGCAGTGACCCGCAGCCAGCACCGCCGCATCATAGTTTTTACCCATCATGCGCCAGGTGACGAATATGGCGTATAGCGCCATAAACAGCGCCTGCACCGCCAGAATCGCCACCATCGGCAGCGCCAGCGATGCCAGCTCCCACAGCTTAAGGCTCATCAGCGCCATCGCCAGGAACAGCGACAGGCAGACGTTGCCGAGCACCGATACCGCCCGTTCAAACACGCGGTAAAAACCCATCATCGCCAGACCGTTGCTCAAGATCACCCCAATAAACAGCACGCAGACAAACGTCGGTAGTTCAAACGCGGAGCCCGCCAGCCATTGCGCAACCACTTTGCCCACGGTCAGGCAGATGGCGATCGTCGCGATGGTTTCAATCAGCACCAGCGAGGTAATACTGCGCCCGACGTCCGGCTTTTCAAACGCGGTCGGCACCAGCTCATCGTCCGGCCTGCCGTTCGGCGTGGCGGAGTGCTTAACCAGATACCGCGCCACCGGGCCGCCAATCAGGCCACCCAGCACCAGACCAAAGGTCGCGCAGGCCATCGCCACCTCCGTCGCGTTTTCAAACCCGTAGCGCTCGATGAACAGCTTACTCCACGCGGCCCCGGTACCGTGACCGCCCGAAAGGGTAATTGACCCCGCCAGCAGCCCCATCAGCGGATCCAGCCCCAGCAGCGTCGCCATCCCGATGCCGATAGCGTTTTGCATCAGCAGCAGCCCCACCACCACAATCAGGAATACGCCGAGCACTTTACCGCCCGCCCGCAGGCTCGCCAGGTTGGCGTTCAGGCCGATGGTGGCAAAGAAAGCCAGCATCAGCGGGTCTTTCAGGGACATATCAAAATCGATTTCCCAGCCCATACTTTTTTTCAGAATCAGCAGGGCCAGCGCCACCAGCAGGCCACCGGCGACAGGTTCAGGAATGGTGTATTTCTTCAGAAGGGAAACGCTATGTACCAGCTTACGGCCAAGCAGTAAGACCAGCGTTGCGGCAACAAGTGTCGACAACGTATCGAGATGAATCATAGAAGGCTCCTGTTTTGCGCGTGTTCCATACACACGCGGCGTTATCCTGGGCCGGTTTGCGCTCTTCATGAGCTCACGGCGCGAAAAAGTGTAATTTTTTTTCCCGATGCGTTGTAGAAAACCTGCTCACAGCGGCAGATTTTCTTCCCTTTTTTTGCTGGCAATCGTTTGCTTTTACCAGGTGGTCAGATAAAATGCCCGCTTTTCCACCGTGGGATTGCCGCCGATGTCCGTTAACACCATAGAGTCGCCTGATGCGCAACCGATTGCGCAAAAGCAAAATAGCGAACTGATTTACCGCCTTGAAGATCGCCCGCCGCTGCCGCAAACGCTTTTCGCCGCCTGCCAGCATCTTCTTGCGATGTTTGTTGCGGTGATCACCCCGGCGCTGCTGATTTGCCAGGCGCTCGGTTTACCGGCTCAGGACACGCAGCACATTATCAGCATGTCTCTCTTCGCCTCCGGCGTGGCCTCGATTATTCAAATTAAAGCGTGGGGTCCGGTAGGGTCGGGATTATTGTCGATTCAGGGAACCAGCTTTAACTTCGTGGCACCGCTGATCATGGGCGGTACGGCGCTGAAAACCGGCGGTGCGGATGTCCCTACCATGATGGCGGCGCTGTTCGGCACGCTGATGCTGGCCAGCTGCACGGAGATGGTGATCTCCCGCGTTCTGCATTTGGCTCGCCGCGTCATCACCCCGCTGGTTTCCGGCGTCGTCGTAATGATTATCGGCCTGTCGCTGATCCAGGTGGGCCTGACCTCCATCGGCGGCGGCTATGCCGCAATGAGCGACCACTCCTTCGGCGCGCCGAAAAACCTGCTGCTGGCGGGCGTGGTACTGGCGATCATTATTCTGCTTAACCGTCAGCGTAACCCTTACCTGCGCGTTGCCTCACTGGTGATCGCCATGGCGGCGGGCTATCTGCTGGCGTGGGCGCTGGGCATGCTGCCGGAGAACACCGCGCCGACCAACGGTGCGCTGATCACCATCCCCACGCCGCTGTACTACGGTCTGGGCATTGACTGGGGTCTGCTCCTGCCGCTGATGCTGGTCTTTATGATCACCTCTCTTGAGACCATTGGTGATATCACCGCCACCTCCGACGTCTCCGAGCAGCCGGTGTCCGGCCCGCTGTACATGAAGCGCCTGAAAGGCGGCGTGCTGGCGAACGGCCTGAACTCGTTTGTCTCTGCGGTATTCAACACCTTCCCGAACTCCTGCTTCGGTCAGAACAACGGCGTGATCCAGCTGACCGGCGTGGCCAGCCGCTACGTCGGTTTTGTGGTGGCGCTGATGCTGATCGTCCTCGGCCTGTTCCCGGCGGTAAGCGGCTTTGTGCAGCACATCCCTGAGCCGGTGCTGGGCGGCGCAACGCTGGTGATGTTCGGCACTATCGCGGCCTCCGGCGTGCGTATCGTTTCCCGCGAGCCGCTAAACCGCCGCGCGATCATGATTATCGCGCTGTCGCTGGCCGTCGGTCTGGGTGTCTCCCAGCAGCCGCTGATCCTGCAGTTTGCGCCTGACTGGGTGAAAAACCTGCTCTCTTCCGGCATTGCCGCGGGCGGTATCACCGCTATCGTTCTGAACCTCGTTTTCCCGCCTGAGAAAAATTGATTTCTCTCACGGCAGGCAGTCAATGCCTGCCGTGACATCTCATTACACCATTCCCGCCTTGAGGATTGCGCATAAATCGTGCATAACTCCTTTATGTGCGTTTTGCGGGATGGAAGACCATGAAATTTATTGGAAAGCTCCTCATCTATCTTCTGGTAGCCCTGCTCATTGTGCTGCTGGCGCTCTACATTCTGCTCCAGACCCGCTGGGGCGCGTCTCAGGTCAGCAGCTGGGTGACGGTGAATACCGACTACGAACTCAGTTTCGACAAGATGAATCACCGCTTTTCGTCGCCTTCCCACATTATTCTGGAAAACGTCACCTTCGGTCGGGACGGTAAACCCGCCACGCTGGTTGCCAAAAAGGTCGATATTGGCCTGAGCAGCCGCCAGATAACCGATCCGCTGCATATGGACACCATCACCCTGTTCGACGGCACGCTGAATCTCTCGCCTCAGACGGCGCCGCTGCCTTTCCAGGCGGATCGCCTGCAGCTCAACAACATGGCGTTTAACAGCCCGAATACCGAATGGGATCTCAGCGCGCAGAAGGTAACGGGCGGCGTCAGCCCATGGCAGCCGGAAGCGGGCAACGTGCTGGGGAACAACGCGCAGATTCAGATGAGCGCAGGCTCGCTGACCCTGAACGGCGTACCGGCCACCAACGTGCTGATCGAGGGCCAGCTTAACGGCAAGGAAGTGGTGCTGAAAACGATTGGCGCCGATATGGCCCGTGGCTCACTCACCGGCTCCGCCCTGCGCAACGCCGACGGGAGCTGGATTATCGACACGATGCGCCTGAACGAGATCCGCCTGCAAAGCGATAAAACGTTGATGGCGTTCTTCGCGCCGCTGGCCACCATCCCCTCACTGCAGATTGGTCGTCTGGACGTAACCGACGCCCGGCTTCAGGGCCCGGACTGGGCGGTGACCGATCTCGATTTAAGCCTGCGCAACCTGACTCTCAGCAAAGGCGACTGGCAGAGCCAGGAAGGCCGCCTGTCCATGAACGCCAGCGAGTTTATCTACGGCTCGCTGCATCTTTTCGACCCGATCCTGAATGCGGAGTTTTCTCCACAGGGCATGGCGTTGCGTCAGTTCACCTCCCGCTGGGAGGGCGGCATGGTGCGTACCTCCGGCAACTGGCTGCGCGACGGCAAAGCGCTGGTGCTGGACGATGTCGCCATCGCCGGGCTGGAGTACACCCTGCCGCAGAACTGGAAAACATTGTGGATGGAGCCTCTGCCGGAATGGTTGAACAGCGTCACGCTGCAAAAATTCGGCCTGAGCCGCAACCTGGTGATCGACATCGATCCTGCGTTCCCGTGGCAGATCACCTCTCTGGACGGCTATGGTGCAAACCTGCAGCTGGCGAAAGATCGCCAGTGGGGCGTCTGGGGCGGCAGCGCAACATTGAACGGTGCGGCCGCGACCTTTAACCGCGTGGACGTGCGCCGTCCGTCGCTGGCGCTGAGCGCCAACGCCGCCACGGTGAACATTACCGACCTGAGCGCGTTTACCGAGAAAGGTATTCTGGAAGCCACGGCGACGGTTTCGCAGCTGCCACAGCGGCAGACTACGGTGAGCCTGAACGGGCGAGGCGTGCCGCTTAACGTGCTGCAGCAGTGGGGCTGGCCTGCATTGCCGATTACAGGAGATGGAAACCTTCAACTCATCGCCAACGGTAATGTGCAAAATAACGTTTCAGTGAAATCCACACTCAACGGAGAGTTAAGCGCGGAGAATATGGAAAAACAAAGTGTTAATCAGACATTACTTAATGGGAAAGAAATAAAAAATAATATCCGTCAACCAGAGTAATTTTGTTTAACTCTGTTTTAAATAGATTAATCCTTGCCTCACCCCTCCTTCAGGGGCCAGAAAGATAAGAACATAAATCACTTAAAATGCAATAACTTATGAGTTATTGCATTTTGCTTTTCTTATGAATGAAGTAAAAGTTAATAACAAAATTAGAATTTATAAAAACAATATTCAATTGATCCTGAATATAATCCCATCACTTCCATTCCCTCTTCTTTATTCATTAATCTGGAAAGGACTCCAACGATGCGATTGTACTCAAAGATTACAGCTTATTTGCAAATATTTCTGCAGTTAATATTTATATTTATTAACTCGTTCATTTTTTCGTTTCCCGTTATTGCCAGCACTCGCCAGCCCTCACCAACAACGACAACCAGTGCAACAAAAGAAGATGATGCGGGTAAAAATCTCGCCAATATCCTTTCCAGTACCGGTTCGATGCTGAGTCAGGATAACAAAACGGATGCGCTCATTAACTCAGCGATCAATAGCGGCTCTGCCTATGCAACCAATGAGATTCAATCCTGGTTGCAGCAATTTGGTACAGCACGCGTAAACCTCGGGTTTGAAAACGATCTGTCGCTGGAGAGTGCTAACCTCGACCTGCTTTTGCCTCTCTACGATGATAAGAAACAGAACCTGTTCTTCACCCAACTGGGCGCACGACGTGATGACGATCGAAACATCGTTAACGCGGGCCTGGGCTACCGCTTTTTCGCCGACAAATGGATGTGGGGTGTAAATGCGTTTTACGATCAACAGCTATCTGACAACACCCACCAGCGTCTTGGACTTGGGGGAGAACTCGGCTGGGACTACTTCAAACTCAGTGCCAACGGTTACCAACGCCTCTCAGGCTGGAAGGAATCCAAAGATCATCAAGATTATGAAGAACGCGTGGCTAATGGCTACGACGTACGTGCTGAAGGCTATCTACCGGCCTATCCTCAGCTCGGCGCCCAATTGGTTTGGGAGCAATATTATGGCGACGATGTCGCCCTGTTTGGGGACAGCGACGATGACCGCCAACGCGATCCTTATGCTGTCACCGCGGGTATCAATTACACCCCTGTCCCACTGTTCTCTGTCGGATTAAGCCAAAAAATGGGTAAAGGCGATCATAACGATACCCAAATTGAAATGGCAATTAACTGGATGCTCGGCTCACCGCTCAGCGCCCAGCTTGATGCCGATCGGGTGAAAGACCGCCGCACACTGCTGGGAAGCCGTCTTGATTTGGTTAATCGCAACAATACCATCGTACTGGAATATCGTAAGAAAGAGCTTATTTCACTGAAATTGCCTGAAAAAGTCACCGGCGTTGAAGCGGAAACAGTGCCATTCAGCGTGAATGTGAAAAGCAAATATCCGGTGGATAGCATCAGTTGGCAGGATGATAACCTCGTGCGAAACGGGGGTAAAATCGAAGAAAAGAACGGCGCGTGGACCGTCACCCTTCCGCATTACCAGCAAAATGGCGCCGAGAAAAATATGTACGATGTCTCCGCCACAGCCTATGACAACCAGGGGAATAAATCTGATGTCAGCCACATGACGGTGGCGGTGAGCGGATTCAACATTGCCGATGTCACGACAACGACATCAGCGGCGGCTGCTTCGCTGCCGGCTGACGGCGTAAGTACTACCCAGGTCACCGTCACGATAACATCAGGTAGCGGTGAAAAGATTACCGGGCTTGCCGACAACCTCAGCGCTCAACTGATCCGCAGCGCGCAAAAACAAAAGACAGAAGCCACACCTGCTCTGGAAAAAATCAGCGCATTTAGCGAGCGTTCCCCTGGCGTTTACGTGAGTACCTTTACTGCGGGGACACAACCAGGTGCAGTGGTAGTCCAGCCTCTCTATAACCAGACGACGAAGCTCACGACAACAACCATCACCCTCAATGCAATCAGCGATACATCGCACTTCTCCGCCCTGGATACCTCCAAAACGTCGGCGCTGGCAAACGCTCAGGATGCGATTTCGCTGACAGCACATGTTGTGGATGACATGAATAATCCTGTTCAGGGAGTTGCCGTAAACTGGCGTAGCGAAAATGAAGGCGCAATACTGAGTACGGCAACAAGCACAACGGATGCGCAGGGTAATGCCATTAACACCTTGACCAGCAGTAAAATCATCACCACGACGGTCAGCGCGCAACTTGATAACGGTGATTCCATCCAGAGTAAAACGCTTCAATTCACCGCTGACACGAATAGCGCGCAGGTCACCCAGATTGAGGCAGATAAAAAAATCGCTCAGGCCGATAATCAGGATGAAATTACGGTTAGCGCCATGGTCACGGATGCCAGCCAACACCCGCTGGCAAATCAGCCTGTCGACTGGGCAATAGACGCTGCAAGCGGTACAGCACATCTGGCTGACAAGCAGAGTAATACCGATGCTAACGGAATGGCGACGATGACGCTGAAATCGACAAAAGCTGGGCAAGGTATTGTCAGCGCATCAACGGGAAGCAGCGACGCGTTAAAAACAGAAGTGCTGACTTTCCTGCCCGATCTTAAAACTGCAACGCTGAGCAGCGTATCAGCCAGTAAAACGTCGGCGCTGGCGAATGGTCAGGATCCTGTGACTTTCAAAGTGAAGGTCGAAGATGCCAATAAAAATCCGTTGAAAGGGGTGAAAATAAACTGGAGTACAGCCAGTACGCAAGCCAGCCTGTCAGGAACATCAACCAACACAGACGCTCAGGGTGAAGCCACTGTCGATCTCACCTCTACGGCCGTTGAAAACACGACCGTGACTGCAGCATTAGAAGGGCAGTCACAGACATCCTCAACCATTAATTTCATCGCCGATGACGCAACGGCGTCAGTACAATCGCTCAGCACGGATAAAACAGAGGCCGTCGCGAATCAAAACGATCGGATCTCGCTGACTGCACACGTTGTTGATGCCAACGATCACCCGGTATTCGGCAGTGCTGTACAGTGGAAAATTGTCGAAGGGCAAGGCACGTTAAGTGCTGCACAAAACAACACAAATAATCAGGGTGATGCCACCGTCACTATCATTTCATCCGTGCAGGGCAAGGTAATAGTCTCTGCCAGTACAGCAACAGGCGCAGGGGTAAACTCACAGGAACTCACCTTTACTGCGGATTCTGCAACGGCAAAAGTGACAAATGTTACGGTGGATAAATCTTCGGCCATTGCTAATGGCAAAGATAAAATCACCTACACGGCCACCGTTACGGATGCAACTGGCAACCCGGTGAAGGATCAGGATGTTAACTGGACAGCATCACCAGGCACGGCGAAACTCTCTGCGGCAACGACAAAAACAGATGCAAGCGGGACAAGTTCAGTAACGGTGACCACCCTCAAAGCCGGTGAGGTCAACGTCACCGCGCAGGCAGGATCGGGCCCGGCGTGGAATGCCCCTGCCACCACCTTTACAGCTGATACCACGACGGCACAAATCGCCAATATCAGTGTTGATAAAAAGACTGCCTACGCGAATGGAACGGACAAAATTACGTTCACCGGCACCATTATTGACGCCAACAGTAATCCACTCAAAGGCGTGAATGTTGAATGGACCGTTACACCATCGACAGGTGTGCTGTCAGCGCCGGATAGTGCCTCTAACGATGCCGGGGAAGCTTCCGTTTATTTAACCTCTACCCAGATCGCCAACTACACAGTGACGGCGAAGGTAAACGGTAAGACAGAAACGTCCGAGACAGTTTCATTTACGCTAGACAGTACTACTTCAGGTATAACGTCGCTGACAGCAGATAAAACCGACAATATTGCTGCCGGTAAAGATACGGTTACGCTCACGGCCCTGGTTAAGGATGCGTACGGCCACCCAGCGCCCAATGTTGCTGTAGCCTGGGCTTCGGATAACACAACGGGCAATTTCAGTGAGAACAGCTCCACCACTGACAGTGAAGGTAAAGTGGTCGTCACGTTCAGCGGTACACTGGCTCAGGTTACTACCGTGACGGCCAGTAGCGTAAACAATAGCCAGCAGACGGTTAAACTGACCATCGTACCGGATGTTCAGAGCGGCAAACCGGTGATAATAACCGCTCAGGGACAAGACTATGATGCCGTTGCCGATGGTAAAGATGTCATCACTTTAACGGCTACCGTGAAAGATGATTATGGCAATGCCATTTCTCAGGGTGACGTTGACTGGAAGGTGGAACCGGATGCTAACTATCATCTCTCTGCCAGCACCCAGCCAACGGACAATCAGGGCAAATCAACAGTGACGATAGCCTCAGAGGATGTCGTTGCCTGTAAAGCAACGGCTACCATCAACGGGTTTAGTAAAACCTCAGCCACGATGCGCTTTGCCGCAGATACCAGCACGGAGGAAGTCTCGCAGCTTACCGCCAGTAAAACTACGGATGTAGTCGCAGGTAAAGACGTC
Source organism: Enterobacter sp. ECC-019 (assembly GCF_043974075.1). Classification (NCBI taxonomy): domain Bacteria; kingdom Pseudomonadati; phylum Pseudomonadota; class Gammaproteobacteria; order Enterobacterales; family Enterobacteriaceae; genus Enterobacter; species Enterobacter sp. ECC-019. The sequence goes on along the minus strand of NZ_CP143759.1, from coordinate 704,204 downwards.
GTTACGCTGACAGCGACGGTTACTGACGCCAGTAATAACCCCGTTGCAAATCAAACCGTTTACTGGGGTACGGATAACACCAGCGGCATCTTCCAGCCAGGAGACAACAGCGTCACCGACAGTAACGGTATCGCGACCATCTCTTATACGCAGACGACAGCGGGCACAGCGCTGGTCGGAGCAGGGATAAACCATTCTCAGAAAACCACCACGATTGAGTTCATTGGCAATGCTGAAACGGCCGCCCTCTCTAGTCTGAAATCGGATAAAACTAAAGCCGTTGCGGACAACAATGATGTGGTTACCTGGTCGGTGGATGTGAAAGATCAAAACGGTAATGTCCTGCCGGGTCTGTCCATCAACTGGAGTAGTGACGATACCGATCTTACCCTTGCCGCCAGTAGCAGCGTAACCAATGCGCAAGGTGTCGCCACTATCACTGGCCGCACCCTGAAAGCACGCGATACGATTGTTACTGCGACAATCCCAGGTAACGGAAAAACGCTATCAGCCGCAAAAGTGACCTTTATTGGGGATGCCAAAACAGCAAGATTGCTCTCACTGAACGTGGATAGAACCACCATCCTGGCTAACGGTGCAGATTCTGCAACCTACACCGTGCAGGTTGAGGATGTTAACAACAACACGGTGCCTGATGCCACGATCAACTGGCAGACTACCCTGAACCATTTGTCTGCTGCGACCAGCCAAACATCGAGCTCTGGTGTCGCTACAATCAAGTTGAATGGTAACGAACAGGGCATGGCGACGGTCACTGCATCCATCAACGCTTCAACGCTTGAAGACAGTAGCGTGAAATTTATCAGCACGATTGAAGATACTTGGGTCGTTACCTCAGACTCGTCTTCCTATACCTCTGCCGCAATCAAGGGGTATCCGGATCTCGGCTTTATTACATCGTCGCCAACAACGGGACCAACCGAGCTGGAGTGGGCACCTGATGGCGGTTACTCCGATGTTTCTACACCGGTCGCACTGGTAAATGAAAGCGGTCAACAGTACGTGGTGAACCTCAAGGGCTATCGAGCCTCTGCATGTTCACGGCGCCCGCTGAATGCGGCCGTAGGTTGTAATAGCGATCAAGGTATGAGCGCGCAATTCACCTGGAGCCTCGCCGACAACCCGGACATACCGCCAGGACACTACACAGGCCTGATCCATTTCTACGGAAAAGACTGGCACACGAGTTGGGCCTTTGAATACCGCTTAACGATGGATTTAACCGTTTACTGATAGATACGAAAAAGCGAGCCAATTGGCTCGCTTTTCCATTATCACCCCGGTTAAAGATGAACCACCACCTCATTCCCCTCCGCTTTCACCACCACACCCCACTCACTTCCTGAGTAAGAGCCGCCTTTCACGCCGCTCACCTTCTGCACGTTGCGCAAGCACACCGACCAGTTTTTCGCGTCTCCCGCGCCGGTAAAGGTCACGATGTCGCCCTGACGTGACGCCTTCAGCGTAAACGCCACGGAGCCGTCCGCCGCAGGCACTTCGCTCACCGCCGTTGCGCCATCGTCCAGGTTAAACAGCTGGAAGGCCGTCCCCTCATTCCATGCGTAGTCCGGCTTCTGGTTGTTGTTACCCAGCGCCAGCAGCGTGTTATCGCGCACGTAGACCGGCAGGCTCATGAAATCGTGCTGCTGCTTATGCCAGCGGCTACCCTGAATTTCGTCGTTATGCCACAGGTGCGTCCAGCGTCCTTCCGGCAGGTAGAACTGCACCTCCCCCACCTCTGAGAACACGGGTGCGACCATCACCGAATCCCCCAGCATGTACTGACGGTCAAGATAATCGCACGCCGGATCGTCCGGGAACTCAAGCATCATCGCCCGCAGCATCGGCGTGCCGAACTCGTGCGCCAGCGCCGCCTGACGATACAGATACGGCATCAACTGACACTTCAACTGGGTGAAGTGGCGCACCACGTCGCAGGACTCGTCATCGTACGCCCACGGCACGCGGTAGGATTTGCTGCCGTGCAGGCGGCTGTGGCTGGAGAACAGCCCGAACGCGCACCAGCGTTTGTAGACGTGCGCCGGGGCGGTGTTTTCGAACCCTCCGATATCGTGGCTCCAGAACCCGAAGCCGGACAGGCCAATCGACAGCCCGCCGCGCAGGCTTTCGGCCATTGATTCATAGTTGGCATAGCAGTCGCCGCCCCAGTGAACCGGGAACTGCTGCGCACCCACAGACGCGGAGCGGGCAAACAGCACCGCCTCTTCCTCCCCCACCGTCTCTTTCAGCACGTTCCACACCAGCTCGTTATAGATGTAGGCGTAGTGGTTGTGCATCTTCTGCGGATCGGACCCGTCGAACCACTGCACGTCGGTCGGGATACGCTCGCCGAAGTCGGTCTTGAAGCAGTCGACGCCGATCTCCACCAGGCCTTTCAGCTTGTCGGCATACCACTGGCACGCTTCCGGGTTGGTGAAGTCGTAAATCGCCAGCCCCGGCTGCCATTTGTCCCACTGCCAGAGGGAGCCGTCCGGGCGCTTGAGCAGGTAACCCTTCTCTTTCAGCTCCCGGAAGATCGGGGATTTCTGGCCGATGTACGGGTTAATCCACACGCAGACCTTCAGTCCCTTCTCTTTCAGGCGGCGGATCATGCCTTCCGGGTCAGGGAAGGTCACCGGATCCCACTCGAAGTCGCACCACTGGAAGGCCTTCATCCAGAAGCAGTCGAAGTGGAACACGTGCAGCGGCAGGTCGCGCTCGGCCATGCCGTCGATAAAGCTGTTTACCGTCGCTTCGTCGTAGTTGGTGGTGAACGAGGTGGTCAGCCACAGGCCGAACGACCAGGCAGGCGGCAGCGCCGGACGCCCGGTGAACTGGGTATAGCGGTTCAGCACCTTTTTCGGCGTCGGGCCGTCGATCACGAAGTACTCCAGATATTCGCCTTCGACGCTGAACTGCACTTTGGAGACTTTCTCCGAGCCAATTTCGAAGGAGACGTTTTCCGGATGATTCACCAGCACGCCGTAGCCGTGATTGGTCAGGTAGAACGGGATGTTTTTGTAGGACTGTTCGGTGCTGGTGCCGCCGTCGCGGTTCCAGGTTTCGACCGTCTGGCCGTTGCGCACCAGGGCGGTAAAGCGCTCGCCCAGACCGTAGACCGTTTCCCCCACGCCCAGATCCAGCCGTTCGAACACGTAATTGCGGTCGGTGTTGCTGTCCTGCACGTAGCCGTTGTTTTTCAGCTGGCTGCCGGTAATGCGCTGGCCGTTACGCAGGAAATCCAGCGCCCAGAACTCGCCTTTGGTGACGCGCACGCTGACGCTTCCGCTTTTCAGCTCGGCAAACTCGGCGTTGTTCTCAATCTCTACCTTCACGTCTTTCAGAACGTTCAGCGGATAGTGTGGGCCGTTATTCAGCGCGCCCTGGAAGTGATCGATGCGCACCCCGACAATCCCTTCCTGCGGGGCAAACAGGCGAACCGTGAACATCAACGTGTCGAGCTGCCACGTGCGCTCGCGCACGTCGCGCGGCGCCACGTACACCACCAGGTCATTGCCCTGCTGCTCCACGTCGAACACCTGCACCGGATACGTCACGTTCAGGCCCGGTTGAATAAGCCAGTTTCCATCACTGATTTTCATGCTTTCGTCCTCTTAGTTCTGTAATTCTTTGCTGACCGGCAGGTTTTCAAACTCCTGCTGATTGCGGCGCACGCCCTGCGCCAGCTCGCCCAGGATTTTGGTCAGGAAAGGGGTTTTCAGCGTGTAGTAGCGTTTAGCGATGATGGCGCTCAGCACGTAGCAGACCGCCGGGGCAAGGGTAAACAGGCCGATAATGATGCTGATGGTCGCGCTGTTCTGGGTTTTGGCTGCCGCGTCGTAGCCACCGCCGGCCAGCATCCAGCCGATCATCGCCCCGCCCAGCGCCAGGCCAAGCTTCAGCACGAACAGCGTGCCCGCAAAGCTGATGCCGGTCAGGCGTTTGCCGTTGGTCCATTCGCCGTAGTCGACGGTATCGGACATCATCACCCACTGGATCGGCGTCACCAGCTGGTGCAGCACGCCGATGACGAAGATAAAGGCGAACATCAGCACGGTGGCGTGCATCGGCACGAAGAACATCGCCACGCTGACCACCGCCAGCGCGGCGTTAGTCCACCAGAAAATGCTGACCTTGCACTTCCAGTCAGTGAGCGGTTTCGCCAGCGCGGAGCCGATCAGGTTGCCGACGCAGTAGGTGGTGAGAAAGGCGACGAACACCTCTGGCGAGCCCATGATCCAGGTGCAGTAGTACATCATCGCGCCGCCGCGCACGCAGACGGCGAGGATGTTGAGGATGGTGAGCACGCCAACGATGCGCCACTGGTCGTTGTGCCAGATGTCGCGCAGGTCTTCCCGCATGGAGGTGGTGCTCGGCGGCACCTGGATGCGCTCTTTGGTGGTAAAGAAGCAGAACGCCAGCATCAGGAACGCGACCACGGACAGCACGGCGATCCCGCCCTGGAAGCCGAACGCCTTATCGTCGCCGCCAATCAGTTTCACCAGCGGCATCATCAGCACCGTGGAGAGCATGCCGCCCGCCGTCGCCAGCACAAAGCGCCAGGACTGAAGGGAGATACGCTGCGTTGGGTCGTTGGTGATCACGCCGCCGAGTGCACAGTACGGAATATTGACGACGGTATAGAGCAGGGTTAACAGGGTATAACTAATTGCGGCGTAAACCATTTTTCCGTTGAGGCTGAGGTCCGGCGTGGTGTACGCCAGCACGCAGACGATACCGAACGGGATAGCGCCGAACAAAATCCACGGACGGAACTTGCCCCAGCGGCTACGGGTGCGGTCGGCAATCAGCCCCATGCACGGGTCGGAGATCGCATCCAGCGCGCGCGCCAGCAGGAACATGGTGCCGACAAACCCGGCGGGAATGCCGAAAATATCGGTGTAGAAAAACATCATGTACAACATGACGTTATCAAAAATGATGTGGCTGGCGGCGTCTCCCATGCCGTAGCCAATCTTCTCTTTTACTGACAATACTTCGCTCATTTTTTTTATCCTTCACGCTGTAGGGGGCGCTGAGACCGGTTACAGAGTTTTAAACCATTGTTTCAGGAGCGGGTATTGCGTTTTCTGGTTAGCAGATTACGTTTCTTGTTTTTTGTGATCGCGGTAAATGTTGGGGAGCACGAGGGTCTAACATGAGGATTTTATTAGGAATTAACTGAAACAGGGGTGTACAGGTCAAAAGAGAGGTGAAAAAAGTGTGTATGGGTATGTGGTAAATGCCTGAAAGTAGCTATAATGCGCCCCGCCTCCATGTAGCAATCGAGGCGCGGAAGATCGTCATCTCCGGTGAGGTGGCTGGATTTCAAATCCAGTTGGGGACGCCAGCGTTCCCGGGCAGGTTCGACTCCTGTGATCTTCCGCCAAAATTTAAACATATCTTCGATGCGTGTCATATATTCTATCTTTGTGATAAACATCACTACATCTGTTCAAAAATTCATATAATTATTTCATTTCAAATTGCAAATAATGAATGAGATCGTTATGGACGATATTCAAAAGGAACACCTTTCACCTTTTTTTTCAATATTAATTGGTTTTAACAAATCAAACTACACAGCTAAATATTTAAATGAATCTATAATGGAAATTATAGACAAGAAAATCTACAATGAAGGAGAAATACAAAAATATTTAACTAAACATGAAATAATTAACGAAGCCACCGTAATTATATCTCCTTATTCAATAAATAAAACACCTAGCTGGACTAAAAGAAATGATATACATGATACTGAGAACCACATTGCACTTACATTTTCTCTTGGAAGTTATGTAGCATTTTACTTTTCAGAAAAAGGAATGAAGGATTTAATAAGGGAAAATTTCAAAAGTTCACCACTAACAAACTTGCTTCCTGTGGAGATATCACAGTTAAATCACTTATTTATTAATGAAGATAATATCAAAATGCTCTGGCTCCTTGGTATTCATGGGAAAACAACTTTTAAGGCTGATTCAAAAGTTTTAGGTGGTAATAGTGTTGCGGAGTCGTTAGATCCTCTTGAAGATCAATCATATATGATGTCTGCAGTGAGAACTGAAATTGGCATCAATAATAAAACCATAGGGTTAAATCCGTTCAAATCATCCATCTGGAAAGGACCATGTAAAGACTGGGACGCGTTTGAGAAAAATGTTATAGAAATATTAGACATGTTAAACGCTAATAACCAAAACAACCTTACCCCTATAGGCATTCTAGCCAGCCCGATAAATGATCTTAATGGTGTAAATGACGCATATGATTTTTCTGTAATTGATCCTGATTTCGTACCTTACGAAATGAGCCCTTCGAAAGTTGATTTACTTAGAAAAATAGTAAATAAATATAGAATAGAAGTTTACCCAATAATGAACTCATCATTTTCGTTAAAAGTTTTTCATGAAAATGTTCATTGCGGAGATATTAGCATAAGGCTAACAATTAAAGATTATGAAGTTTGCTTTGAAATTTACAATCAACAACCTGTTGCACAAAAAAAAGAAATACTAAATAATTATGCTAAAATACTCAAGTATCCTGAATTTATAAAGTGCTGGTATGAATCTGGACATGCAGTAGTAAACTCTTGGATTTTCAAAACTGATTATAAAGATGTGTCTTATAATGGATTTATTTGGGCTGATTTCGAAAAATTTGATATTTGTAAAGAGAAACCGTTAGTTTCAGATAAACTTGACTTGACAAAGATCGGAATGCAAGATTCTCTTTTCTGTTGGGTGAAAAACCGTTGGAATAGTCGTTGGGATTCATCAGAAAACTTTAATACGACAGAAAAACCTACTGGATGGCTGTATTGTGACGATGGGGCTGGTGAAAAAGCAGACTTCATTCATATTGATGAGTATAATGATAAAATCATAATATCTCTTATCCATATCAAAGCTGCTAATAGTAGCAGTAATAGCAGAAGAATATCAGTAGGTGCGCATGATATAGTTTTAAGTCAAGCAGTTAAAAATCTCAGATATTCAAATCGTAAAAATCTCATTCAAGATCTAACAGATAGAGCTTCAACCTCAAAAAACAAAATGTGTTGGTATAACAATAAGTTGATTCAGCCATCGGATTTTCTGATACAACTTTCATCCTTAAATTCCAATCCTAATAAAATAAAAACAAGAGTAATAGTTATACAACCACACACTACCAAGAGTTATTATACAAAATCACAAAATAACAACATTAAGCGCCAGTTAGATGTATTATTAGTTAGTTCAGATAATGCAATTAAATCCTCTGGTGCAGAGTTCCATATCGTTGGTTTTTATGATAATTGATATCATGAAAATATCTAACCGTTAGGTTTAATTCCCTTGGATCTTAACGCCTCTCTCGCCAGTTCTTTCAACCAACTGGCGAGACTCACCCCTTCCTCAGCAGCCACAGCATCCAACTGTTCTTTCAATGCCGGATCAATACGCATCTTAAACTGAGGGGACTGGCCACCGCCTTTTGGTTTTTTTTCGCGCGATATGATTGACATGAGGCCACCTATCCATCTACTCTGATACATATAGGAGGCCACCTAAACCTCCTGTATTTGCAACGCCCCGATGTGCGGGAACACAACCGGAGCGTCTAACCTTACCAACTATCAAGGAGTTGATTATGGCTGATTCGCATTCTACCCCAGACACCGACCAATCCGGAACCGAGCGTTCGTTAATTGTGGGATACCGCCCGAATGTTTTCGACAAATCTACGCCGAAAATCATCCTTTCCGGCAAGTGGCTGCGCGCGGCGGGCTTTGATACCGGACAGCAGGTCACGATAAAGGTGATGAAAGGGTGCATCGTTCTGGTGGCGTATAACGAGCAGGAGCAGAGGTTGCAGGACGATTATAAACGGACGAAAGCAAAGCTTATTGAAATAGAGAACGCGCTTGCAGCCATCCAAACTCCGCGTCCTGGAAAGCGCCTCGCAAAATCAAATACAAACAACCTGGCTTAGCGGCTGTTTCTGGCATACTACGAACTTACCGACATCAACCTTATGAGGTGGGGGCAGCATGACATATGAAGAATTAATCAATTCACCAGCGGGTGAGTTCGTCATGTTTGCCAGCAAGGATGGAAAAGTTCGCATTGAATGCCGCTTCGAAAGCGATACTTTGTGGCTCTCACAGGCTACGATCTGTGAGTTATACGGCAAAGCCAAAGCAACGATCAGTGGGCATATCAAGAATATTTTTGATGAGGGTGAGCTGGTCGAAAATTCAGTTGTTCGGTTTTACCGAACAACTGCCAGCGATGGTAAAGTATATAACGTTCAATATTTTAGCCTGCCCGTTATTCTCGCCATCGGCTATCGCGTCCGCTCCACGCGAGGTACACAGTTCCGCCAGTGGGCTACCCAAACGCTGCAGGAATATCTGGTAAAAGGCTTCGTTATGGACGACGAGCGCCTGAAAAATCCACCTGTCGGATCATCCGCCGTACCTGACTATTTCGATGAAATGCTGGAACGCATTCGCGATATACGGGCCAGCGAACGGCGGGTTTATCTCCGCGTGAGGGAGATTTTTGCATTGGCCGCTGATTACCAGCCATCACTTAAAGAAACCACGCAATTCTTCCAGACCATCCAGAATAAACTGCATTTTGCCTGCACGGGCCTTACCGCTGCTGAGTTGATTCACCAACGTGCGGACGCCACTCAACCGCATATGGGGCTGACCAGCTATAAAGGCGAAGAAGTCCGTAAAAGCGATGTCACCACTGCAAAAAATTATCTGTCTCAGGAGGAGGTGAGCGAGCTTAATCGCGTCGTGAATATGTGGCTCGATTTTGCAGAAGATCAGGCCAAACGCCGCAAGCAGGTATTTTTACGAGACTGGCAAACTAAGCTCGATCAGTTCCTGCAATTTAACGACCGGGACGTATTAGAAGGAGCAGGCAAAATCAGCAAGAAAGCGGCTGATGAAAAGGCGTGCTCAGAATACATTGAGTTTGAAAAAAAGCAGCGCCTGCTGAAAGAAGCCGAAGGTGAGAAAGATATCATCGACTTATTAAAATGGGATAAGCAGGCTAAGCGCTAATCCCGGTATCCCTGCTCAGCTTCATATGCAGCAACGGAAACGGATTCCCCTGCCCGTCCAGTTCCGAGCGTCCGACCTGCTCAAACCCCATATGGCGATAAAATCCCACGCCCTGCGGGTTCTGCTCATTCACATCCACTTCGTTCACGCCAAACGCTGCGATAGCGTGTTGCAACAGCAATTTCCCCACGCCTTTTCCCCGGCTCGCATCATCAACAAACAGCATTTCAATGCGGTTTTCATCCACGCCTAAAAAGCCGTGAATAACGCCTGCGTCATCGCGAGCTATCACGACCTTGAGGTTAGGCAGATAGGCGTTGAGCAATAACGGACGCAGCGCCGCAATATCGCTTTCCTGTAAAAAGTGATGGGTGGCGCGGACGGAGGATTCCCAGATCGCGACCAGACGTTCGAAGTGTGAGGGGAGTGCGGTTTCAATTTTCATGGGGGGATCATGATTGGAAAACCGAACGATTTCAAGCCACACTTTGCGGTCTGCCCCCCCTCACCCTGGCCCTCTACTTCAAGGGAGAGGGAACCGACCGTGCTAAACCCTAATCTCCATCACCGCGTACACCCCGTCCTTCGGCACCACCACGGTGACGTTTTCCACCGGCACGCCCGCCGCGAGGTGTATATCCTGCAGCTGCTGTAACGACCTCGGGTGAATATCCTCCCAGCCGATGCCCCGCAGCACAAAGTCAATTTGCGGGCTGCTGGTCAGCATGTTCGACACAATCACCGCGCCGCCGGGCTTGACCAGTCGCAGCGCGCGCTGGAGAAAAATCACCGCATCGGTATCGTTGAAGTATTCGAAGATCCCCAGCGCGTCGACCAGTTCGGCCTGGTGCTCGCCCAGCTCCAGCAGCAGGTCCTCGTTACGCACCAGCGTATGGAGCAGGTTGCGCCTGAGCAGCGTCAGCTGTTCGCCCACCACAATGCCTTCCTGCGCCGCCATGGTTTCGGCCCAGCTGAGCGCCACCGGGTCTTTATCCACCAGCGTGAGATACACCTTCTGGCCGTCGAGCTTTGCTTCACGCAGCGCCTCCAGCACCGGGATGGCGGCGCCGCTCGCGAGGCTGACCCAGTTGTTCTCGCTCTCATTATGAATGTACTTATCCACCAGCGCGGCCAGCACCCTGGCGCGGGAACGTACGCCAACCGCATCGTTAGCGTGGATAAACCACTGGCGGCTGTCGCTGTCCATTTTTGTGCCGTCGGGCAGGCGATCTTCCAGCGGGTTTTGCACCACAAACAGCGCCAGCGCAGAGGGCACCAGCCGTGTTCGCCACGCGGTGAGCGCCGGGCGGTTGCGGAAGGCCTGTTCGGAATAGCGGTTCTGGGGAACAAGCACGGCTTGCCCCCCTTCTTCGTATTCCACCTTCGGTGGCCGGAGCGCTGGCTCGGCTTTCAGGGCGCGGTCAAGGGAGGCGATCTCACGGGCAGCATCGTCTTTCATCGGCCACTGGTCGCTGACGTCGGGAAATGACGCGCTAAAAATCGTCATATTTTCCGGCGCATCGCCGCGAAAAGGCTGCCAGTTCATGTCGTCTTCCCTCCGTTGGGCTTTTAACGGAAGTCTATCCAGGCGAGCCAGTAATGCCCCAGGAAGAAAGCACGATTTTTATTGTTTCGCCCACACCAGCTGGTCAACCCGGAAGCCCAGACTGCGTGCGGTGTTCAGGTAATCCTGCTTCACCGCATCCGGGATGGTCGGCGTGCGCGACAAAATCCACAGGTAGTCGCGGTTCGGGCCGCTGACCAGCGCGTACTGGTACTTATCGTCGAGCTTGATCACGTTATAGCCGCCGTAGAACGGGCCGAAGAACGACACCTTGAGCGCGGCCGTGGTCGGTTCGCCGGTAAAGTACGCTTTGCCCTCGCTCTCATTCCATTTGTTCTTCACCGGATCGTAGCCCCGGTTGAGCACGCTGATGCCACCGTCGCTGCGCTTGCCGTAGGTGGCGGTTACCTGCTCCAGCCCGCGTTCAAAGCGGTTTTCCAGACGGGCGACCTCATACCATTTACCGAGATAGCGGCTGGCGTCAAAACCGGAAATCGGCTGCACGCCCTTCGGCGGCGTGGGGGATTTACAGGCGACCAGCGTCAGCGCAATGGCAACACCGGTCACAACAGGCCATAGCTTCATGAGAATTCCTTTCATTTGCACGGTTGGACGTTAAGTGTAGTGCACCGTTTCGGCGCTTCATCCCGTTCGGGAAAATTCGTAGTATATTGAGAGTATTCCTCCACTCTGGACACGGACATGGCTTACTCCATCGGCGAATTCGCCCGACTCAGCGGCATCACCGCCACCACCCTGCGGGCGTGGCAGCGTCGCTATGGTTTACTCAAGCCACAGCGCACGGAAGGCGGCCACCGCCAGTACAGCGATGAGGACGTCCAGCAGGCGCTAAAAATTCTCGACTGGGTAAAAAAAGGCGTCCCGATCGGCCAGGTCAAACCGCTGCTGGAACGCCCGATGCCGGGTCGGACCAACAACTGGCAAACCCTGCAGCAGAACATGCTGCAACGCCTGCAAGACGGCAAAGTCGAGTCCCTGCGCCAGATGATTTACGACGCCGGACGCGAGTACCCAAGGCCCGAGCTGGTCGCGAACGTGCTGCGCCCGCTGCGCAGCCAGGTTTCGGCCAACGTCGCCGCCGCCATGACCCTGCGCGCGATCCTCGACGGCATCATCATCGCCTACACCTCGTTTTGCCTCGAAGGCGATAAAAAAGCGCCGGGCGATAATATTCTGCTCAGCGGCTGGCACCTCAACGACCCGTGCGAGATCTGGCTCGAAGCCCTGACGCGCACCGGGCAGGGCCACCGGATCGACATCCTGCCGGTTCCGCCTGACGCGCTGGCACCGGAAATTTTCCCGGAGCGTAAATGGCTTCTGGTCACCAGCGGCAAACTCACCGCCGGGCGGAAAAAGCAGCTGGAGCAGTGGCAGCAGCAGGTATCGCTTGAAGTGATTATCCTCTGATCATTTTCTCCTGCGGGAATCTTCACGAAAAGTTGAATATTTTCCCGCACCGCAGATGCTAACGTTTTCCTGTGACGAATCACTCCACAGGAAAACATCATGAAAAAAACTGCCCCTCTGCTGATCCTGGCCTCGATGGCCTTTGCCCCTGCTGCCTTTAGCGCCCCTGCCGGCACGCTGAGCGTCCACATTCTCGACCAGCAAACCGGGATGCCGCCGTCGGATGTGACTGTGACTCTCGAAAAGCAACAGCAGGACAAATGGACTCCGATTGCCAGCGGTAAAACCGACCACGACGGCCGTATCAAATCGCTCTATCCGCAGGATCAGGACATGCAGCCTGGCGTGTATAAAGTGACCTTCAAAACCGCAGATTACTTCCACGGCAAAAAGCTGGACTCCTTCTTCCCGGCGATCCCGGTGCTGTTTACCGTGACTCGCACCAACGAAAAGCTGCACATTCCCCTTCTGCTGAGCCAGTACGGTTACTCGACCTACAAAGGCAGTTAAGACGCATTGATTTTAAAGGATTATAAAAAATAGTTCCGCAAATACTTGGACAAATTAGTCATGTTGTGTAAGTTTTAGTTATATGAACGGGAGGACCACACCATGACAACGAAACCTGTACTCGGTATTAGCGGATGTTTGACCGGATCCGCCGTTCGCTTTGACGGCGGACACAAGCGTATGGGCTTCGTCATGGATGAGCTGGCCCAGTGGGTGAATTTCAGGCCCGTCTGCCCGGAAATGGCCATCGGTCTGCCGACGCCTCGCCCGGCCATACGCCTGACGCTGACGGACAGCGGCGAAACGCAGCTCCATTTCAGCAAGCCGCCTCATGATGACATTACGCAGAAAATGGCCGATTTTACGGCGGACTATCTGCCAAAAATCGGCGATCTGTCGGGATTTATCGTCTGCGCAAAATCCCCAAGCTGCGGCCTGGAACGCGTGCGGCTGTACGATGAAAACGGCAACCGGGGCCGCAAGGAGGGCGTCGGGCTGTTCACCGCCGCCCTTCTTGAAACCTGGCCGTGGCTGCCCGTCGAGGAAGACGGTCGGCTGCACGACCCGGTGCTGCGGGAAAACTTTATCGAGCGGGTATTTGCCCTGCATGAACTAAACACGCTGCGCGCTAAAGGTCTGACGCGACGTGGGCTGCTGGACTTCCACAGCCGTTACAAACTTCAGCTGCTGGCGCACCATCAGGCAGGCTACCGTGAAATCGGCCCGTTCGTTGCCTCACTGCACGAGTGGGAAGATCTGGACGCCTTCTTCGTGGCGTACCGGGAAAAGCTGATGACCATCCTGAAAAAACCCGCCTCGCGGAAGAATCACACCAACGTGCTGATGCATATTCAGGGGTATTTCCGTAACCAGCTGAACACCCGCCAGCGCGGCGAGCTGCGCGACGTGATCCTGCACTATCGCAACGGACAGCTGCCTATTCTCGCCCCAATCACGCTGCTGAAGCACTACCTGGCCGAATACCCCGACCGGTATCTGATGACGCAAAACTACTTTGATCCCTATCCTGATGATTTGGGTCTGCGTCTGGCAGTCAAGTGATCATAAAAATGCGAAGGCCCCATTGACCCGTAGAGGCCCAAAGCAGTACCCCGTTTAGACGACATCCTCACTGTCGTCTCTTTTTTGCATTTCATCTCAAAGACTGTGATTATATACAGGCTTATTCTGCAAAAAAGGGGCCTGCCAGTGATCAACACCCTGCACATTCAAAACTACCGCTCCATCCGCGAGATGTCGCTGGAGCTGGAGCAGCTCAACATCGTCTTCGGGCCGAACGGTACCGGGAAATCCAATATTTACAAGGCGATACACCTGATGCACAGCGCCGCCCAGGGGCAGTTTTCCCAGGCGCTGGCGAACGAGGGCGGCATTCTGAAGGTGTTCTGGGCAGGCAAAACCCGCAGCGACCAGCTGCGGCGGATGAATCTGGCGGTGGAAACAGAGACCTACGAATACGAGCTGCAGGTCGGGTTTGTGGAGAAACTGCCCTATCCCTCGCAGTTTCAGCTCGACCCGGTTATCAAAGAGGAGTCCATCTGGCTGAGCGGCCAGCACCGTCGGCCTTCGTCACAGCTGATGAAGCGTAAAAATCAGGCGGTGTTTCTGAACAACGTGCATCACGAGAAAGTGACCCACAGCGGCACGCTGTATGAGAATGAATCGGTATTCGGACAGCTCGGCGAGCCGCATCTTTACCCGGAAGTGTCGCAGATGCGCGAGTCCCTGCGTAACTGGCGCTTTTATCATGAGTTTTCTGTATCAATCGGCTCGGCGATGCGGGCTCCGCAGGTCGGTTTCCGCTCCCCGGTGCTGGCCAGCGACGGCGCCAACCTGGCGGCCGCGTTTCAGACCATCGTGGAGATTGGCGACGAGCTGCTGCTGATGCGCATCCTCGACCAGGCCTTCCCCGGCTGCGTGTTTTATAGCGACAACACCGGCGGACGTTTTCGCATGATGATGCAGCGCGAAGGGCTGAGCAGGCCGCTGGAACCGGCGGAGTTCTCCGACGGCACCCTGCGCTTCCTGTGCCTGGCGGTAGCACTGTTAAGCCCGCGTCCACCGGCGTTTATCGCGTTGAACGAACCGGAAAACAGCCTGCACCCGCAGATGCTGCCCGCGCTGGCGAGCTTAATCGCCGAGGCCAGCCGCTACTCGCAGATCTGGCTCACCAGCCACTCGCCGGAGCTGGCGACGTTGATTGAGAAACAGCGATCATTTTCGCTGTATCAGCTGTCGATGGTGGAGGGGGAGACGAGGGTGGAGAGGCTGGGGTAGTCTCCAGGGGCACAGAGACTGTTTTTTCGCATCTCGCTTCAGCGAATCATGCCAATAAAGAACCCCAGATATCCGGCCCGGCTTAACCATAAAAAAGGGCTGATGAGGCCGGATCGCCGGAGATTAATCAACTCTCTCATGGGAGCCAGGCCATCATTTTTGATAACGACATTTTTTGCACAATAGCGACAATGCATAATCAGAAATAAAATCCCGGCGATCACAAAACCAAAATAACTTTCGCGACTCCCCCAAAAATGAGTGCTTAATTTTAAATAAGTTAATCCCCATACGCTTAGTAAAAAGACGATAAATGAACATGCTGCGATATTCATGTCTCGTTTACTGCCCAGGCCAAAAAAGAGCGCGTCAAAGAAAAACATCGGGGTAAAAGGTGACTGGACGCTTCTTCCCGTCACTTTACTAAAACGAAAAAACACGACCGTTCCAACTACAAACGCGAAAAGCGCAATTCCTAATAGCAGATAAATCATTTAATTAGTCCTTTTTGAAGGGCCAGGATGCGAGTTCGGTACTGCCAGCGCCGTCGATCTCCGGCAGGTTGTTATGATTTTCACTTTGTCGGATACTAGCACCAATACCTCCGCCAATTCTGAAAGCACCACCAACGCCATCTTTACCTACAGATCCTTCAATTGAAAAAATACCAGCGGATATGGAACCTGAATAATCATAAGCCGGATTGAAATCCTTAATTGGATAAGGCCCGAAAGTTAATCCAGCCGACGCATCCGCGCGCCAGCCAAACACCTTTGTTATCCCGCCATTAATTGCGAATTTATCTTCTGAAAGGACCCCCTCCAGATAGCCTCCGCCGACATAACCAACAGCCACCTGACCTTTTACATCACCATGGATTTTTGCCGTATCCCCTACTGATGGACCAATATGAGAGTCTTTAATAGCCTTGTTAATTTTGTCGGGAGATACACCTTTACCGCCGAGGTCGAAAGCCAGTGAAGCATCCTGTTGTGTTGCTGGAGGCACTAATCCACCCCAGTTTGAGGTAGCATTATTCTCTGCCGCGTTCTTCCCACCTTGCGCCCCAGCAGCAGTCGAAGCCGTACTCCCTCCCGCCAATCCACCAGCCATCCCCGCCGATACTGAAGCCAGCGTAACGATCGTCTGCTTTTGATCTTCACTCAGTTTCGACAAGTCTTTCACATCCGGATAAAGCAGCCCGGCTATAGCATGCGCAGCCAGCTCACCTGATGCCGCACCCGCAGCCCCCGCTGCGGCACTGTTGCCCTGGAGAGCCGCCACCGCGCCGCCCAGAACAGCGTGAGCAACGGTATTAACGGTCGGATCGCCTTCGGTAGATTTAAGCAGATGCGCCAGCTCCGGTGCGGATGCCCCCGCCAGCGCACCCGCAATATTGCCGCCTGCCAGTCCCTGAAGTGCCGCCGTTGCCGCCTGAATACCGCGCTGAATATCGCTGCCTGTACCGTACTTCTCCATTGCCGTCTGGCCAGCCTGATTCACGATTTGCTTATCACTTGGGTTAGCATTACCTTCCGATTTCAGCTTCTCTTTGGCCGCCTTAAGTGCCTCCGGATCGGTCATGGCGTTCCGTGCCGCTATCTCACCCTGCGTCCGCGCGATATCCGCCGCCTGGCTGCCGATATCACTGATAAGCCCGACCGCTTTAAGGCGATTTTGCTCTTTCTCCTTGTCGAAGATCGGGCTGATGCTTTCATTGGCATGCTCGGTATCCCGGTTCAGGCTTGCAACATCCTGCGTCTGATTATCCCGATCGCGAACGGTAATAGTACCGTCAGCTACCGCTGCCTGGGTGGTACCTTCCGCATGACCGCTGTGGCTTGCGCCTGAAATCATGCCCCCCGGCATATTGCCTTTAAAGGTATCGCCAAAACTACCGCTCCCGCTCAGGCTCACACCCGTATGGCTGACCTTATAATCCGCCTCGTTGTGAAGGTCGCTAAAGCCCAGCGTTCCCGTGTCCAGCGCGTTTTTGTCTGCCGTCGCCGTGGAAGCTATGACCGCACCATTCATCTGAGTGTGACGGCCAACCGTGACATCAAATCCGCCATTACCGGCAAACAGCCCCGTCTGCTCCTGAACCGAATCATACGTGCTCTTCATTTTGTCCTGACTGGCGCTGATGTAGCCGGAGCCTGTCATACTCCCGAAGGTGAAGCTTCCCCCCGCTGCTACGCTGGTCTGCTTCGATTTGTAATCATTGTTGTCCTGCTGACTGCTCATCAACAGATCGCGACCAATATCAGCGACAACCTTCTCACCATTGACCTGCGCCCCGTTCAGAATAGCGTCACGACCGCTGGACATGGAGACCGTGCCGCCGCTGTCCAGCGTGGTTTCGGTCCAGGTGGTGCCATTACCTTTGTCGTTACCTTTCGAGGCATTTACATTGGCGAAGACACTGATCCCCATCCCGCTGCTGCCACCGCCAATACTCATTCCTACACCACCGCCGCTGCTGCTGTTTTTACCGGTGCTTTTCTGGGTGTTGGCTTCTCCCGTCAGCAGGATGTCGTTTGCCGCATTCAGCGCAGTGCCGCCTCCCGCCTTCAGTTGACTACCGCCGATCAGGATATCCCCGCTGTTTGCGCTTTTGCCTTTGCCCGTAGCGTTAATGGAAAGATCGTTTCCTGCATTAAGCGTGCTACCCGCTACCGTGTCGCTTTCAGCATGCTGCTGAGATTTCGATTTCTGACTGGTTAAAGAGAGGCTGACGCCAAACCCGTTCGCTGGATCGCCCGTCTGCTGCGCAACAACCGCACCCTGCGCCGCCTGCACGCCAGAGAGTGCAGTTTTCGTTGCCTGCAGTGCCGCCAGGCGCCCGTCACTCTCTTTGGTCGCCTCCTGCGCGGTGGTAACGGCGCTGTTGATTGCGCTACCTACCGCGCCAGACAGTGCAACCGTCAGGCCAGTAGATTTTTGTTCGAACTTCTCATCGCGTATGCGCTTGTCGTGCCCCGGCTCGATGATGACGCTGTCGCCGCTGAGGCTTAAATCCTTCCCGGCGATAAGATCCGCGCCGCCGATGTGGGCCTGGTTTCCGGCAGAAATCGCCACGTTACCCCCCGTCGAGCCCACCGTACTGAAGCTCTGGCTCTGGGTGGTGCCCTTCTCACGAAGATCGTGCGTACTTTTGCTGCTGCCGATGGTGAAACCAATCCCACCCGAGCCCATCAGGCCGGATTTTTTCTCTTCCTTAAAGCGCCAGGAGGTGTCGCTGTTCGTGGCCGCCACGATATCGACGTTGTTGCCCGCCTTAAGCTGCACGTCGCCATCGCCCGCCACGGCGGAGCCGTTCACCAGCAGGTTATTGCCCGCCAACACCTGCACGTTGTCGCCGCTCAGCAATGAGCCGGATTCACGCGTCGCGCTGTTCTCCTCGATGGTGTGGGTGGTTTTCTTGCTGAGGAAACCTTTTTTAGTTTTGGTCTGCTCTTTGTAGTGATAATCGCTTTCGGTTGCGGTATCGAGACTGACGTCGCGGCCTGCCGCCACGCCAATATCGCCCTTCGCCGTCACCTGCGCGGCTTCGGTGGTGACATCGCGTCCGGCGAGGATTTGAGTATTCGCCCCGCTGGCGATCTCGGTTCCCTGCTGGCGCACGGACTGGTTGATCTCGACTTTTTTCTTCGCGCTGTATTTATCGCTGGTTGTGGACTCTGCCGCCAGCAGATCGATATCCCGACCAGCCTGCAGCCCCACGCGATCCTGTGCGGCAAGCGCCGCGGCGTTACTGCGCAGATCGCGGCCTGCAGCCAGCATCAGATCGTCGCCAGCGCTAATGACCGTACGCGTATTATCCGTCTTCAGGGAATCCGTTTTCGCGGTCTGGCTGTGGCGGCTATTCTGCGCCACATCCAGCACCAGATCGTTCCCCGCCCAAAGCGCAGCGCTGCTTCCGGCCGTCAGATTACTGCCCGTAACGCTCAGATCGTGCCCCGCCTGCAGGCCAAGGCTGCCCCCGCTGTTTACCGCACTGCCCTGGTTGGTGACGGTCTCATTGAGATTGCGGCCAAAGCGATCGCGCGTCACCAACTGATTCCCGGTAATAGAGATATCATCCAGCGCTTTTAACAACATATCGCCGCCAGCGCTGAGGCTAGCACCGGTATTGATGATATCTTTCCCGGCGCTCAGGGTCAGGCTGTCCGTCGCTTTGATGGAAGCAAGAGCGCCCAGGTCGGTTTGCGTCAGCGAGACGGCCTGGCTGTTCCATCCGTTCGTGTTGCCCGAGATGCTCCATTGGTTAGTCAGCGTCTGGTTAATAATGCTGCCGCCCACGCTCTCAAGGCTAACCGTCTGCCCGCTGATGGTGGACCCCACATTATTGATATTGCCCAGGGCGCTAAGCTGCAGGCTTCCGCTGGAACCGATCAGGCCGCCATTGATGTTGTTGATTGTGCTCTGGCTGCTGGCTGCCAGCAGGCTTTTACCCTGCAGCGTACTGCCGTCATTCGTGATGCTGCCAGCATTAAGGAGCACCTGATTCCCGGCAATAATGCTCCCTTTGTTAAACGCCACGTCCTTCGCCGACAGGTAAAGCCTTGGCACGAGGACATTTTGCCCCTCAATCACCGTGTTTTCCCACCACAGGATACTGGAATCCAGCGAGGCAACCTGCTCTTCTGACAGGCTGACGCCGAGCTGTAACCCCAGCTTATCCCGGGCCTGAGCGGCGCGATCGATCAGATACTGCATCTGCTCAAGGTCGGAGCCCACGCCGTTAACGTAGCGGCTACCGGTCTCGTTCAGGATCTGATTGCTGACGTAGCGGGTGTCAAAGGCCGCATCGCCCAGGAAACGGTAATCATATTCCGGACGCAGATTCAGACGCGCCAGGAAATAATCCGAACCCAGGAACTGCGTGGCATCGGTATAGGTTGTACGGGTTTCCTGCGGCGCCGAAGGCGGCGTCGTCCCGGCGAGCTTGTACAAATCATTGAACAGGCTGCTATCCAGCTGCCCTAAACCCGCCAGTTTCGGGTTGGTAACTATGAGATACGGGCTTTTCGGATCGCGGTTTGGTACAAAATAACCGTTATTACTGGCCGGTAGCGGATAGTCACTCAGCTTAATCGGCGAACCATTGCTGGTCAGCGCGGGGGCAACCGACGAGATATCGGTAAGCGAAATAGGACGGTAGTTATAACCCGGTGGCGGAGGCGTTTTCCCACCGCTGGAAAGCGAAATAATCTGAGCCGTTACCGCAGCAATTTCACCGATCTTATCGCGAGAAGCCAGGGAGGACGTCCCGCTTGTCCCCGTCTGCTGCTGACCCGCCACCAGCGCCACGGCATCGCTGGAGATAGTGGTATGTTTGCCACCCGCGCTATCGGGAACCACCAGGGCTGCACCGGTCCCGCTCAAATCAAGCGGTGTGCCGTTCGCACCATTCTGGCTGGTTAAGCCTGTAGCCTGCAGGTGCACGTCAGCCAGCTTGCCGCCAGACTGGCCAAAATCACCGATGCTCTGTGGACGGTTATCAATCGATGCCAGACCGTTATTACCGGCATTGCGACTGGTGAGCGATTCCGCAGTACCTATGCCATTCCCGCCGCCGGGCAGGTTAATGGTCGCCTGCGGTGCAGCAACGCTTTGGCTGGTTGCCGCGTCCAGCCCGGTGGCCTTAGCGCCAGACGCAACGGTCGGACCGCCAGACAGGTTCAGCCCGGGGGCACTGAGGCCAGGCTTATAGCCTGGGGCGTTCGCCGTGGTGGAGGTATTGCTGATATTGTTGGTGAAACTGGCGACTACCGCGCCGCCAGCCTGGATAACGGCGCGATAAACGTCTCCGCTGGCCCCTTCAGTGGTCACACTGTCAAGAACATAGCTAATCGACTTCGATACCAGCCTGCTATAGCTTCTTGTGTCCTCATCAGGTCTGGGGGCATATTTATCGCCTACCCCATAACGATAAACGTTATAGACCGTCGACGTACCGTTTAGCCACGACTGATTATTTAAAGAATTTCCTGAAAGCTGGATATTTCTGTTCGCCAGAATCGACGACGCCATATTTTCAACGTTATCAGACCGGGCAATGATGTCTCTGCCAGCCGCAATGCGGGACTGCTGCCCTTTTGCACTCACGGAAACAGAAACAGTTTTAACGGCAACTTTTTGAACATCCGCATCTTCATAAGGCGCATAGTTGCCAAGCATTTCGTACCAGTCGTCACCGTGGCCGTGATACCGCGTTCCTTCCGTCACATAAATACCGTACTTACCGGTGCCAGAAGAGGAAATCCAGTCCACTGGAATATCTGCCGTTCCCCCCTTAACCCAGGACGGCGCGATATTCGTTTCGCTCTGGACTGCATTGAGCCCATCACGCTCGTTTACTAAATGCCCGGTCAGAATCGAAATGTCACCACGCAGGGTTTCAATACTGCCTGAAGTATTCACGACCTCCGCGTTAGCGTTACCTGCGCTGTCGCGCTGCATCCACAGGTTGTTGCCAGCCAGAATATCGCCGCGAGCGTTATGGATGCTGTTCGCCATCAGGCTCATATTATTGCCCGCGTACAGCAGGGCGCTATTCAGCAGCGTGCTTCCGGCGCTGGCGATCAGATCGCCTGCGGTTCCGACAAAGCCTGAGTTATTAATACCGTTCAGGCTGCTCAGGCGCAGCGTACCGCCCGCCTCGACGCTGCCTGAACCATTCAGGTTTAACTGCCCTGCACTGAGCTGGCTTTCGCCATAGCCCGCCCGCAGCTGGCCGTTATTATTCAGCGTACCCGCAGCGGAAAGCTGTATCCCCTTGCCCTGCATCAGGCCATTGGTCGTGATATCGCCCTGGCTGGTGACGGACAACGTATTCCCGGCGGCCAGCGTAGTCAGCTGATTATAGGAAGCCTTGCTCGCGAGGGTGAGGTCCCCCAGCGCCACAACCTGCCCCTGCAGGCTGGTATTCCCGGCGTTAATCGCCAGGTTACCCTGGCTCAGCATTCGGGCAGCAGCAGCGTTATTGACCTGCGAGGCTGTGATCCCCAGATTCTGGGTTGCATACACCGTACTGTTATTATCGAGCTGGCCCGGATTAATCGTCAGGGTCGCGCCCTGCAGCATACCGTTGTTTACAATATAATTACCGCCCAGCGTTCCCTGCTGCTGCGCCAGCACCGTACCGCTGTTATTCAGCGAACCGGCGTTGAGCCACAAGGCAAAACCCTGCACCCAGCCGCTGTTGGTCAACCCCGGCGTATTCAGCGTCAGCGTTGCGCCACTGAGCAATTGCCCCTGATTACTGCCGCGATCGCGCAGGTCGAGCTGCGTATTACCGTTCCCCTGTAGCGTACCGTCATTATTCAGCGTCTGTGCGCCCAGCTGGAACGTGCCCTGGCTCAGCATCACGGCATTACGTCCGTTATCGACGTTACCGCGCAGCGTGGCGTTGAGCGCGGTATTTGCCTCCATGCGGCCCTGGTTATTCAGGCTTCCGGCATTCACCGTCAGAGTGTTCCCCTGGATATGACCCAGGTTGGTCAGGATATTGGCCCCCATGCTGAGCAGGCCGTTGCTTAACAGCTTCGCACCCGCCTGCTGGTCAAGATCGCCGCTGAGCGTGACGCCAAGGCCGTCAGCGCCGCTGATGTTGCCGCTGTTACTGAGCGAACCGCCCGACAGCGACATCTTCTTCGCCAGCATTTGTCCCTGATTTTTCAGCGTTGGTGCCCCGAACGTGGCCGTTCCGTTCGCCACCATTGAGCCCGTATTGGTCAGTGAGGCGGTCAGCGTGAGATCCATATTTCCCGCGCTTTGCAGCGTGCCGTTGTTCTGTAACTGCCGCGCGTTAACCTTCAGGTATTGTGACTGCCACAGACCATCATTCGTAATGCTCTGCCCACCCGCCAGCAGCGTTCCCTGTGTTTTCATCGACGCACCGGCCCGGTTGGTCAGCCCCTGAAGAGGTTGAAGCGTAAGGGCGTTCAGACCAATCACGGAACCGGCGTTATCGACCGTGCCGCTATTTACCGTCAGGGTAGTGCCCTGAAGACTGCCCCCGTTTGACAGGCTGCCGCCGTCCACTATCAGGTCACCGTCAACCAGCAGAGAGCCCTGGTTATTCAGCGCCCCCGCAGTGACGCGCGTACTCCCCTGGCCAAGCAGTCGACCCGTGTTGGTCAACTGGTTATCAACCTGAGCGGTCAGCCCGTCGGTACCGAGCGCGCTACCGCTGTTGTTCCAGCCACTCGCGTTCACGCCGAGCCGTTGCCCCTGCATTATCCCGCCATTCGCGAGCTGACCGGCCTTAAGCGTCAGCTGTCCGCCGGTCAGCAGTTTCCCGCCGGTCAGGTTGTTCAGCGTCGGTGCGGTAATCGACAGCCCACCGTCGCCCTGAAGCACGCCGCGGTTATTCAGGATATTGACCGCCAGCGTGGCATTACTCGCCGCCAGCTGACCTGCGTTATCCAGCCGTGCGGCCGTCAGGGTCAAGCCCTGCTGAGCGAGCAGCCGTCCACTTTGTTGGTTCGTCAGCAGGTTACCGATGTTCAGGCCCAGATCGCGCGCCTGCACAATGCCCTGGTTGTCGAGATTATCGAGGTTAAGCGTGAGCCCCTGCTGCGAAAGCAGCAGCCCCTGGTTGGTCAGTTGCGGCAAAGAGAGCGTCAGCGCCCCGCCGGTAATCATTTGCCCGCCGGTTTTATTGTTAAGCACGAGAGAGGATGGCGTGAGGGAGTTCAGCGCCAGCGCGCTGTTGCCCTGCAGCAAGCCGACGTTGTTCAGCAGGTTGGTGATGATACTCACCGATTCTCCCGCTAACGTACCCTGATTGTTAAGACTGGCCGCGCTCAGGGTCAGATCTTTTTGTGCCACCAGGCGTGCATTGCCGCGGTTCACGACGTCGCCGGAGAAGTTTAACCCCAGGCGGCTGCCTTGTAGCGTGCCCTGGTTATCCAGGGTTGCTCCGGAAAGGATCAGCGCCTCTTTTACAGACATCAGCCCCAGGTTGACCATCTGCGGGATGGAGAGATTCAGCGAGCTGCCGCTAACAATTTGCCCATTCGTAAGGTTGTTGAGCCGCGACGTGTGCAGCCCCAGCGCGCTGTCTCCCTGCAGGATGCCGTTGTTGTCGATCTGACCGCTGGTGAGATCGACACTGTTCGCGGCAAGCACGCCGTTATTCGTCAGGCTGGCGCTCTGGCTGCTAAGCTTACGAGCCGCCAGCAGCCTGCCCTCGCTCAGGTTATTCAGCTGTTGCGCGACGTTAAGGTTTAACGCCCCGGCAGACAACGTGCCCAGGTTGTCAAAGCTGCCGGTCGTCAGCGTCATGTCCTGACTCGCCTGAACGAGCCCGCCGTTAGTAAACTGCGGCAGATCGAGATTGAGTGAACCGCCGGACAGGATTTGTCCACCGGTAAGGTTATCCAGAGCCCGGGTATTGAACGTCAACGCCGCGCTGCCCTGTAATAAACCGCTGTTGCTGATGCTGTCCGATTGCAGGTTAAGCGTGCCCGCCGCCAGTTGCCCGCTGTTTTCTAAAACGCCAGCGCGAATATCAAACCCGGCCTGGCTAAGTAACGTTCCGCTATTTGCCAGTGTGCTGCTGACGTTCAGGCTCGCGCCTTGCTGGCCGAGCAGCGTCCCCTCGTTATTCCAGCTTCCGGCCTTAACATTCAACGTTCGGCCCTGTAACGTGCCGGCGTTATCACCCTTATCCCCGGCAAGCGTCAAATCACCGCCGCTTAACAGCTGTCCGCCGATCAGGTTATTAATTACTCTGGCAGCAGGCGTCTGCGCGGCGTCAGCACTCTTCAGTCCTGAGGTCTGTGCCGCTTGTCCCTGGATCGCCAGCCCGTTGTTACCCTGCACCAGGCCGCTATTATTCAGGATCCCGAGAGCCAGGCGCGCATTATCTGCCGCCAGCGTGCCGCTGTTGGTTAACGTATTGCCGTCAAAAGTCAGCGCCTGGGTGGCAAGCACTTTGCCCGTGTCCCGGTTGGTTAGAGCGTTTTTTACCGCGAGGGTCAGCGTGTCGCCCTGAATCACACCGCTGTTAGTCAGCATCGCGCTCGTAAGATTCAGCGCCTTTTTGGCCAGAAGCGTACCGGCGTTACTGAATGCGTCCGCCACAAGATCCAGGGCACCATTACTTTGCAGCGTCCCGGTATTGTCCAGCTCTCCGGTTCTTACGCTCAGCGCATTCGCCGCCAGAATACCGCTATTATCGAGATGATTGGCGGCAAGCTGCAGCTTGCCCTGGCTCAGTATTTGCCCGGTGACGATCGCGGTATTATCCACATTCAGCGTCAGATCGCCTTTGCCTGTCAGCGAACCCGCATTGTTGAAATCCGCGCCGTGCAGAAGGGCGTTCTGCCCCTGCATCAGTCCATTGTTATTCAGCTGCTGGCCGGTGATATCCAGCAGCCCGCCGCTTACTATCTTGCCTGCTCGATCGTTATCGAGGCCGGTAACAGCAAGTTTAAGACCGCTATCCCCCTGCAGCAGACCGCTATTTTGCCCGTGGCCGGACGTAATAATGACGTTGTTGCCGATAAGCTGTCCGTCGTTACGCCAGCTTCCTGCGTTAAGCGTCAGCAGATCGTCTGCAAACAGACGTCCTTCAGGCAGGTTGTTTACCTGACCGGACAGATTTAGCTGCACATTCAGCGCTTCCAGACCACCGCGATTATCAAGAGAAGTCCCGTCCAGGCGCAGGTTTTTCCCCGTCGAAATCAGCCCGTCATTGACCAGCGCAGGTGCCGTAAGCGCTATATCATCGCCTGCCACCAGCGAACCGCTCTTCTGGTTGGACACTGAGGCGGCGGCAAAGCTGAGCTTGCCGTCGGCCTGTATTAGCCCGCTGTTTTTTGCCTGCGCCGCCGCGCTGTCAACGTCGATAGTCGCGGCAGCAATGACGCCGGTATTAGCAAACGCCCCGCTTTTCAGGCTGAGGGAATTCTGGCTGATAAGGCGCCCGTCGTTGTTGAAGGCTCCGGCGAACAGGATATTCAGCGCCTCGCGGCCCAGCATTTGTCCGCGGTTAACGCCGCCAGACTGTCCGCCCGTAAGCGTCAGGTTTTTCCCCTGAACCCGACCAGCATTCTCCAGGCGGGCAACGTTAAGCCCGACATCGCCATCGCTCAGCAATTGGCCGCTGGCCATGTTGTTAAGCTGGCTGCCCTGCAGCCCGAGGGACTGGTTGCCCTGAATCAGCCCGCTATTTGTTAAGCTGCTCACCGCAAGACGCGCGTTGCTGCTGATAAGCTTCCCGGCGTTATCACCGCTGGCGGCGTCAAGCGAGAGAGTATCGTCCGCCAGCAGTACGCCACTGGCCTGGTTATTCAGCGTCTGTACCGACGTTAACGCCAGATTGCCTGCTTCAATATTGCCGCCATTCGTTAGCGTCAGCGCGTCGATAGCCAGCCCCTGACTGACCGAAATCAGCCCGGCGTTGACCAGCCGATCAACATGTAAACTACCTCCGCTACCGCTCATTTCTGCGCCTGCAGTATTATTCAATTCCCCGGCGGTGAGCGACAGACCGTTGATAGCAAGCACCTGGCCGCTGTTATCCAGCCGCCCCGCACCGATCTGAACCGTGTCCCCCTGCAGACGTCCGGCGTTCCCTCCCTGCACGGTATTCAGGGTGAGCGCACCGCCGCTCAGGAGTTGACCACCTGAAAGGTTATCCAGCGTCTGGCTGCTGACGGAAAGCCCCTGATTTCCCTGCAATAACCCCGCATTTGACAGAGTATCGGCGATTATCGTGCCTGAGCGGCTAATCAGTTGCCCCTGGTTGGTGAACTCAGGTGTCGACAGGTGAAGCGAATCATCTGCCAGCAGCACACCTTTCGCCTGGTTATTCAGCTGCTGGCGCAGCGTCAGCTGTAAATCCTTCGCCTCGATGTTCCCGGCGTTGTCCAGCGTCGCGGCCTCGATAGCCAGCCCCTGGGTGACCGAAATCAAACCGGCGTTCACCAGGTCGGGAATGGCAAGCCTGAGCCCGCTGCCGCTGATAATGCTGCCCTGCTTCAGGTTATGGAGTGAGGAGGCGGTAAAACCAAACAACTTGTCACCCTGTAGCAAACCGTTATTGGTCATCTGCCGGGTGTTGATATTGAGCTCGGGCGCCGCGATCTGCCCCTGGTTATCCAACTGCTCGCCCGTAAGGCTCAGTTTGCCTTTGCTGAGCAAATTACCGCTATTGGTAAGGCTTTCGGTGCCGCTCAGGCTAAGCGAAGATAATCCCAGCATCTGGCCACTGTTATCCGCCTTTCTGGTATTCAGACCAATAGTCTCGCCCTGCACCTTACCGGCATTGCTGAATCGCTGGGTCTCATTGAACGTAAGCGTACCGCCGCTGACGACTTCACCCTCAGAAGTATTGTCAAACTGCTCGCCGTCAGCGACAAGTGCCGCGCTCCCCTGCAGCAGACCCTTATTGACGACCGCCTTTGCGTTCAGCGTCGCGCTTTCCGACATCAGACGGCCGTCGTTATTAAGCTGTGGCGTCGCGAGCTTCAGGCTGCGCTGGGCCAGAACAATCCCCTCAGCCAGGTTATTCAGCTTTTCGCGCAGCGTCAGCTGCAGATCCTGAGCTTCAATCCGCCCGTTGTTATCCAACGTTAACGCATCAAGGGCAGCGCCTTGCTGAGCGGAGATCGCGCCAGCATTAACCAGCTGCTGTACGGTAACGGCCAGACCGCTGCCTGCCTGAACAGTGCCGGAAAGCCCGTTTGCCAGCGCGCCGACGTTCAGATCCAGCGCCCCGCCGCTTTGCAACCAGCCGTCGTTATTCAGGCTGTTGCCGCTAATGCTCAGATTGCCTGCCGTGACGCCGCCGAAATTAGCAAACTTCCCGGCGTTCACGCGGCCAGTCTGCTGGCTGACAAGCCGCCCGTCGACGAGGTTAGTAAACGTATCGCGGACATTGACCGACAGATCGTCTAGCCCCGAAGCCTGACCCCCGTTGCTCCACTCCCCGGCGTCAATCGTCAGCGTTTTGCCCTGAACGCTGCCCGCGTTATCAAACGCCGGGGTGGTCAGCGCCAGCGACGCTTCCGCCAGCAGTACGCCGCCTTGCTGATTACTTAATTTCTGCCCCGCTTTCAGCGCCATCGACTGGGCTTCAAGATTGCCGCTGTTCGTCAGCATCAGGCTTTCAATGGTTAGCCCCTGCTTCACCGAAATCAGCCCGGCATTCACCAGCTGTGGGATATTCAGCGTCAGCCCGCTGCCGCTGATGATTTTTCCCCCGCTCTGGTTAGCCAGCCTTGTGGAAGCGAGCTGCAACGTTTGCCCGCCCTGCAGCAGGCCGCTATTGTCGAGGGTATTCGCGTTCAGGTTCAGAGCGGATGAGGCCACTCTCCCGGCGTTATTGAACACCGGTGCGGTCAGGTCGAGAGTATTTTCGGCGAGCGCGCTGCCGGAGGCCGTGTTGGTAAAGGCGTTATTTAGCGTCAGCGCCAGCGCGCTGGCAGCCAGCTGGCCGTCGTTGGTTAAGGTATTTCCCGTCAGCGTGAGCCCGTTACGGGCCGTCATTTTGCCGCTCGCGTGGTTATCCGTATGCCCGGTAATGGCAAGCGTTAAGGCATCGCTATCCAGCGAACCACTGTTGGTCAACTGGCTGGTATTAAGCTGCAGCGTTTTCTGCGCCAGCAGCGCCCCTCCGGCCTGCTGAACAATGGTTTCGGCGCTCAGCGCCATGGCATTATCCGCCTGCAGAGAACCGCTGGTGTCAATCTGGTTAGCCTGCAGAGAAACGTTGCTGCCGCGGCTCGTACCGCGATGCGTTAAGCTGCCGGTAGCGAGCGTCAGGTTGCCTTTTGCGGCCTGGACACCATTCAGCCCGGCTGCGTTATGCGCCTGCAACAGCATATCGCCCTGTGACTGAAGCTGTCCGCTCGCCAGCGTCGTAAGTCGGTCGCCACTGAAGGACAGGCTGCCCTGAGCCAGAACCTCCCCGGCGATCTGCGCATCACCCGCATTGAGCTGCAGGCTGCCCCCGCTGGTCAGCGTGCTCCCCTGAAGAGCGCTGAATTGACGGCTGGTGAGCGCGAGATTCTGTTTCCCACTGACCAGCCCGTTGTTTATGACGCTGTCAGACTGCAGCCCGAGCCTGCCGGTGGATAACAATTGCCCGTTTTGCCCGATATTCAGCGCGCCAGTACCGCTAACGCTCAGATCGCTATCGCTGCTGAGCATGCCGTCAATCCAGGCATCCCCCGTTGAGATCTCCAGCACGCCGCCGGCCAGCAGCTGACCAGTATGGTTAAGCGTGCCTAGATCGAGCCGGGTATTTTTCTGCGCCTGTACCGCACCGCTATTGGTAAAACCTCCCGCTTTCACGTTCAGATCGCCGTTCGCGGTCATTTTCCCGCTGTTAGCGAGCTGGCCTGCGGAAAGGGAGATACCGCTACCTGCCGTCATCTTACCCGCATGGTTTGCAGCCCCTGCGACGTTAGCCTGAATGGCGCCAGCCGCATTAACCTCACTGGTGGTATCTGCGGTAAGCGAACCAGAGTTCAGGTTGATGTCTTTACCCGCCGTTAACGTACCGTTAGCGACGCTCAGCTTTCCATTTCCGGCAAGCGTAATATCCCCATCGCTAACCAGTTTGCCGTTCGTCACCGCCACGTCTGAACGGCTGTTGATCAGCATCGCTCCCGTACTTTTATGATCGCCGCTGAGCACAACGCTATCCGCCTTCGCCGTCAGGCTACCGCTTGCAAGGCTGTTATTCACCACCAACTTACCGTTGGTATCCAGCGTGATATCCCCCTGGCGAGCGTTAAGATCCCCGAGGTTAACCCCGACGCCTTTTTCGCTGGAAACAAGACGGATACGGTTGGCGTACATCCCGCCGAGCGCGCCGGTATCCACGGCTACCACAGGTGCGGCCCCCTCGCCGGTAATCGGCGTGACGCTGCCGTCGGCGGCAACCCGGTTGGCGCCCACGGTCACGGTCAAATCTTTCGCGTGAATAGCGGCGTTCACCTCCGTCGCGCGCGCAATAATCGACAGCGCATCGCTCTTGCTGGCGTCCAGCCCCTGGCCTTCAACCGTGATGGCCCCTTTTGTCACCTCCAGCGCCAGCAGGTTACCGCTGGCGTCAAACTGCGGCTTGCCGGTTGTCAGGGTGACGTTCGGGGTGTTGATAAACCCGCATCCGTTACAGGTGATACCGTACGGGTTAGCCACCATGACGTTTGCCGCCTTGCCGGCGACTTCCGTATAGCCCTGCAGCTGCGAGCGGTTAGCACCTGTGACTTCGTTGATGATGCCTTTCGCTTCCCGCCCGGCCTGCAGGTTGGGGTTGTTCTGGATAAGCCCGCCCAACTGGGTCTGGGTTAAGCGGTCGGTGCCGTTGTTGAGGATAAGCCCCTCTTTGCCGACGTTGTAATCCTGGAACTGGTTATGCGAAATGCCTGCCTGGTTTGGCGTGGCGATGTTGATGACCGGAACCCCGTTCCCCGCCTGATCCATCCGGGTACCTGGCGTAACCGGGTTGATGGATGCTGCGACTGCAGGAAAGACTGGCTGCCCTGCCACCAGAAACATGACCAGATAACTAATCAGACGCTTCGCTAATCCAACGGGATGCTTATCCATGCCTTTACCTTAAATCATCAACCCAATACGGTAATAAATGTCGAGGTGCTCAGGTGCCAAATCGCCCGGATAATAAAGCCAGGCGCCCTGCCCGATATTAAGCAGGCGGCGAATATCACGTTCAGTCAGGAGAAAGAGATGCGGTATTGCCGAGAGAGCAATACAATAACGAACAACGAAAGACAGCCTGGCTGTAATTACGCATAAGCAGAGAGATTTTTTTAGTTTTCTTCAGTATGCCACCCCCACCATAAATAGGAATAGTCCCAAAGGAAGCACTACCAGAATTAGTAGTAATATTTAGGTTAAGGGTAAAAAAACATTAAAAATATGTGATATCGATGGGCATCAGCGCTGGAACTGGCATTATTTCGCTTGTCTAACTTCGCTATTTAAATAGAGATGGGGGGCGACTGCTCTAATTTTTGATATGTAAGACGATTGCAAGTCTCTGCTATACGCGGGAAGGGGATGGTTCTGGTGGGATGTGCTGAGGGGGGTGGGGCGTCGGGGGCTTAAGGGAAGGGCATTTTTAATAGCCTTGATGGCTGGTAAACAATTCTCGGCTCTAGAACTGGGATCACTAGCAGAATTTACCTAAAGTAGAATCGCCTGTCTAATCGGAAATTAACGTCTAAATTCTTACAGGAAACGTAGATCCTGCTCAGTAAATTATCCATACTCTTGCATTTGACTTCTTAGCGCGTCTGTATAGCTGCATACAGTTAGTTACATCCGCTTTCTTGCGGCACGAAATCTTTCCTTTGCGCATTTCTAAATCTTTTTAAAAATGCTCCTGACGTTGGTGTTGGGAGCATTTGTACGTTTTAGCGGTTATTTTTCTGGATTTATATATGTATACCTACTATCAATTTCCAGACCAAGATCATTAGCTATTTTAAGCACTTGCGTGTACTCATCTTTACTGATCACATAGCGTTTCGAATGCTAATACATTTCTGAAAACCCAAGATAACCAAGGGCAAAGTCAACTAACGAAGGTTCCAGACGATCTTTTAATCCTTCACAAAATTCTCTAATTTCGTCATTAATATTCATTTCACACACGCTATCTCTTTATAGGCTTTTCGACTTTCAGCACAGATACCCCAGTCACAGTCAGTATAGAACAAGGAAGACTAGTGATTGAGCCGGCCAGGCGCTGACGGGTAAAAAGAGCCCGGCTCGAAAGTCGGGATCTTTTTGCTATTGATAATAAAAAACCTTTAGCTCTTTCGGATCATGTTCAAGTATCCCAACATAATGTGAGTACAACCTTATTAGCTCAAGATATCCACAGATAGAATGAATACCAAAAACCTCAGATAAATCGGCATACCCTTCACTTCTGTCAATAAAAATAGCCTGCCAAGGCGGATTCCGGATTTCTGATTAAGAAGGCTATCGATCCTTGGAAAAAAAGCCTCTACAATAACTAGAGGCCATTTTTAATATATATATTACTTATCGTTCCTTTCGAATCAAAGAGTCATACTCCCCAAACTCAGGGAATACATCATAATTCCCTGTCACATCGACTGTTGTTTGACTCTCTTCCAGTTTATAGGGGTTAAAATGTTCTTCCCTTATTACTGCACTACCATTTTCGTTAAAGATATATGTAGTGCCATGCGACACATTTAATATACCAGCACCTTCGCCATCGTGTTCAGCAAACTCTCTATAAACAGCCATTGATAAAAACAAACGATTGTCATCAAGTATTTTAAAGTTGTATAACAAATACTCTTGCAAATCTTCATTTAAAAAACTTACCCCGACCCATCCTTTATTTTTCATTACTTCAATAAAACATGATGGTGTAGAATCTGAACCAATGAGTGCAGTGTAGGGCTCACCAGTCGTATGTTTTTTATATGCTTTCTTATCCAGCCATACATCAATTGGTTTATTTTTCGCTCTAAACCATAATTTACAATAAAATACATTTTGTTTCATTGATAAATCTTCCCATTTGTATCACGTATTACCACCCCAGCCTTATCTGCTGCATTTAAAACCGATTGTGGAATGGGTTTTACCTGGGGAGGAACTTCTAAAATATTAGTCCCACGCAACGCATCACCGGCCAATGACCCACTTGACGGAACTTTCGCAATAGTTGCTCCTGCCGGATATTTATTCACCGCTTCCCTGATGTAGTTATTTGCAGTTGATTCAGTGATATCAGAAAACTGTGTGAATTTCCGTGACACTATCTCACCTGTAGCCGGGTTATACGAATCAACACGATAATAGCCGTTTCCGTTAGGTTTGTTCACATACAATTCATTGTACGGATAATTTTTAGACTGTTCTGCGTTAAACTTATTACCAGCCTGAACATTCTGCAACCACTCGGGCTTGGCCGATATCGTTTTACCTGGTGTTGAAGTGCCAGCTTTCCCCATTCCACCGGTAACAGCACCCAGCACTGCCATTGCAAGGATCTCGGACTGCTGTTTGTCCATGCCATATCGATTTTCCAGCTGACTCGCAAATTCGGTGCTGGTAACTACACCTTCAGCCTCCATCTGCTGCGCCCAGAATGAAGAGATATCGTTCTTCATTTCTGCCGGAACATCTGCATCAAACAGGCCATCCAGTGCTTTACGAACCAGCATTCCATTAGCCGGGATATCGCCGTATTTCTCTTTACAGGCCGCAGCGTTGGTGGAACAGACCGCAATCATTTCCTTTTGCTGATTGAGGCTCAGATCTTCCATTTCTTTCACTATCTGCTGGCAGTCCCCACGGGCCTCACAGCCTTTGGCTTTTGCTGCAAAATCCTTGATCTGATCTTCTCTCAGCGAGTTATTCTCAACCTCCACCTTCGCCGTTTCCGACGCCATTGCCGCCATGGAGACACTGCCATCCGTCACCGCAGCACCTGCCAGACCACCCGCGATACTCACCAGGCTACTGACCAGCCGTTTTTCCTCTGGCGTCAGGTCACTGGATTTTTTATCTCCATACAGCGCGCTGACCAGATGGTCGGTCGTCGCCGAGGCCGTAATGGCCCCTATGGCACCAGCCTTCAGGCCATCCGCACTGCTCCCGCCACTCAGCTGCGTCAGCGCCGCAGCCACAATACCGTGCAGCGCGGCACGGGCTGTCGGGTCTTTCTGCTCCTTGACCAGGGTCGCCAGAAGAGGGGCCGCCCCCGCTGCCGCGCCTGCCTTCAGGTTACCGCCAAGCGCACCTGCCAGTAATCCCGCCGCTGCGCTACCCTTCGTCCAGAAGGCACTCCCCGGACCGTACTCGGTATTCTGATATCCGGGCTGCGTCTTCAGGAACGCTTCCTGCTCCTGCGGGGTATCGCCCTGCAGTTTTCCTTCTGACGCCAGCTTCGCGCCCAGCGCCGCATTGGATTCCCGCGCTTTCTGCTCCGCATACTTGCCGTAAGCATCCAGCGCAGAGGTAGCCAGGGCCGCGCCTTCGCTCTGGACCGCCAGGTTATCCCTGACCTTCTGCACATCGCCGCTCACGTCCACGCCGTGGTGGGCATCAGCCGTATCACGGCTCAGGTCAGCAATATCCTGTTTCTGTCCCGCCGGGTTGCGAATGACAATGCTACCGCCACTCACCGCTGATGAGGTCGTGCCTGTGTGGCTCTCTTCTGCCTGGCCCGTACCGATGGCTGGTGCCAGGTTGCGGTTTTCACCGTTTCCGCTGCCGCCCGCGCTGCCGGAAAGCGCCACCGTGTAGCCGTTGCCGCTGGTCTGGCTCTCGTTGTGGAGATTACTGAAACCCAGCGTACCGGTGTCGAGGCTATTTTTATCTGCAGACGCCGTGGATGCAATCACCGCGCCGTCAAGCTGGGTATGATTTCCGGTGGTGACAGCAAAGCCGCCCTTGCCTGCGAATATCCCGCTCTGATCAGCAACGCTCTTACCATTCTGGGTGATATTCTCACCCGATGCACTGACGCTACCGGAAGAGGCACCATAACACAGGGGCGGTATGCACAGACTGAGGGACGCGCCTGACGAAGACTGCTTGCTGTCATAACTGGCTGTATCCTGCACGCTGCTGATGGTGAGATCGCGTCCGGTATTCACCACCACACGGTTACCTTCCAGCTCCGCACCTTTCAGGGTGGTGTCGCGTCCGCTGTTCACCGTAAGCTGTTCATCAGCATGGACAATACTGTTCGTATTGCGCTGCGACTGGCTGTTTTCCTGCCCCTTATGCTGCGACGCTCCCAGCTCCACCGAGATACCGTTTTGTGCACCAATCAGGCTCACACCGACACCGACGCTGAACTGGCTGCCGCTGTTTTTACTCTCAGAGCGGGTTGTGTTCTGGGAGGCAGACAGCAGAATATCCCGCCCCGCATCCAGCGCCACGTGTTTACCCGCGATCTGTACCCCCATACCGGCAATGTCGTTTCCGGCACGGACAGAAACATTCTCACCGGCAGTAATGGTGGTGCCCTGCGTGTCCGTACTGTGATAACGACTGTCCTGAGAGGACGTTCCCGCCGTTAAAGACACTTTAGCCTTGATGAGCGACGAGTCCGACATAGCGCCCTGCGCCGCGGTTGCCGCCGACTGACCTGTTCTGATGGCGGTCAGCCGTGGATCATCGCCGTTTTCTGCGCTGCGGGCTGCCGTCTCAGCGGCTTTTGCAGCCTCAACAGCCCAGCCGCCAGCAGATGCCGTCACACCATACTGGGCGCTGCTGCTGTGGTTTTCACCGTCACGGGTATCCCGGCTCACCCCCATGAGGACATTTTCGCCACTGAGTGAGACCGATTTACCGGCACGGATATCCGTACCTGACAGGGAGAGATCGTTACCGGCCTGCGCGACCACGTTACCGTTTTTGCTGCTTAGCTGGCTGCGCAATCCGTTTTCGAGGCTGCTATCTTCCCGACTGCTGTTTTTTTCATGACGGTAGCCTGCCGTGGCGCTGTAACCATCGCCTCCCAGCGTTCCCAGCAATTTGCTGCTGCCGCTGCTCTCACTGCGCGATGTATCGCGTCCGGCAGAAACGGAGATATCCCCATTTGTGGCTGACAGCAGAAGATCGTCCGTGGCGGTCATCAGGCTGCCGCTGATATTCACGCTGCCGTCACGACTGTTAACGTAAATATCTGAGCCCTGAATGACCGACGCGTTTTGTGTGGTCCGGGTACCGCTACTGTTGCTCTCCGCCTTGCTCAGCCCGCCCGGCAGGAGCTGATTGCCGTGGGAACCCCCACCCGAGATGGCGCGAACAGCACTTCCGGCACTCAGGTCGCTCGAAAGATTCCAGCCGCTATTTTTTGCGCTGCTGCCGTATTTCTCGCTGTCTGTGGAGGTGGTGATATCAACGTCGCGTTTCGCATCGAGGATCACCGTTTCACCGGCCTTAGCCTGGCTTCCGGCAATCAGGATATTGCCGCTGTTGCTGCCTCCCTGTTTACCGGTGGCAGTCATCTGAATATTGCCTGCGGCGGCAAGATGACTGCCGCTGTTAAACTCACCCTCGTAGTACGACTCAGAGGAAGACCGGGTGCTGCCTACGGCAATGGCCATCATCTGCCCTGGTCCGTCAAGGCCGAGCGCACCGCCTTCTGCCCCCAGCCCCTTCACCTTATCGACGGTGCTGTTGCCGCTGTTGCCCTTACCACGAACGATATCGCGCACGTTACGCACAGTGTCTTCAAATGGCGCTTTCACACTGACCGTTACGCCAGACGATTTGGTCTCCTGCTTCATGGACTCAGTGGTCGTATCCCGTCCAGGAAGGATGGCGATGCTGTCGCCAGTGATATCGATATGGCCGGTTTTGCGGGAGGAATCATCCTTCGCTCTTCCGGCAACCACATCTGCCGCGCTCAACTGGACGTCATTTCCGGCGCTGATGATGACATTACCGCCAGTGGTGCCCACCGTGCTGCGGGCATCGCTCTGCGTCGTATTTGCCCCCTGTCGGGTGCTTTTTGAAGACTGCGACCCGATGGTGATACCCAATCCCGACCCGCTGGAGAAAACGCCGGATTTCTTCGTCTTCTTCATGTCGTAGAACGTATCGGTGTTAGTTGCGGCCTCCACGGTCAGATCATTTCCAGCCTTCAGGGCCACATCGCGCTCAGCGGCAACTGACGAGCCCTGCACCGTCAGGTTGTTACCAGCCCGGAGAGCAACGTTATCGCCGGAAAGCTGCGTACCTTTCTCACGCGTATGCGTTTCTTCGTGGATGGTGTGAGTGGTTTTCTTGCTGAGGAATCCACCGGACGTCTTTTTCTCCTCCCGGTATGCATAGTCACTTTCCGTTGCAGTGGAAAGGGTGATATCCCGCCCGGCGGCCACGGCTGTATCGCCTTTGGCATAGACATCTGCTGCCTGCGCCGTCACATCCCGTCCGGCGACAACAGTCACATTCCCACCCGCAGTGATGTCGGTTCCCGACTGGCGAACCGACTCGTTAATCACTTTTTTACGGCCTGACTTATAGCTGTCGCCCTGCGTGGTCTCTTCCGCAGCCAGATTCACGTCGCGACCCGCCTGCAGCCCGACGCTTTTCTCCGCCGCCAGCGCGGCGGCCTGAGCATTGATATCCTGCCCGGCCTTCAGGACCAGGTTATCGCCTGCGGAAATCGTGGTGCGGTCGAGCCCGGTGCTGTGGGACTCGCTTTTCCCTTTACGGCTGCTTTCGCTGGTCTGTGCCGCGTTCAGATTGAGATCGTTGCCCGCGCTCAGCCCCGCGCTGCCGCCCGCCTTCAGGTCGCTGGCGGTCACATCAAGGTTGTGCCCGGCATTCACCAGCAGGTTGCCGCCCGCGGTGACGTTACTGCCCTGATACGTGACGGACGAACGGCTGGTTTTCGCCCGGCTGGAGCTGTATGCGTCGTTGATCTGGTTCGCGTTGACGGCAATATCGCCCCACGCATTCAGCAGCATATCGCCGCCGGAAGCCAGGTTCGCCCCGGTGACGGTGATGTTTTTCCCCGCCTCAAGCGACAGGCCATCCTGCGCGGTAATGGACGCCGTGTTGCCCAGCAGCGTGTCTTTCAGGCCGATGTTGCCGTACTTCCCTCCGGCGTTGATATCAATCTGCTCAACCTGCGTCAGGTTGTTGATGCTGCCGTCGAGGCTCTCCAGCGCGACCGTTTTGCCGCTGATGGTAGAGCTGATGTTATTGATATCGCCGATGGCGCTCAGGTTCAGGTCGCCGCCCGCTTTCATCAGGCCGCTGTTGAGGTTGCTGATGCTGTTCTGGCTGTCGAGCGTCAGGCTGTTTTTTGCCAGCAGCGAACTGCCGCTGTTGGTGATGCTGCCGCCCTTCAGGGTGACATTGTTGCCCGCGATCACGCTGCCGTTATTGACGGTGACGTCCTTCGGAGACAGGTAGAGTTTCGGTACCATCACCGTTTCGCCGTTGACGGTGGCTTTCTCCCACCACAGCAGGCTGTGGTCGAGCGCGGCAATCTGATCGGCGGTCAGCGAGACGCCAAACTGCAGGCCCAGCGACCGCTGCGCCGCCGCCGCGTTGTCCATCAGATAGCGCATCTGATCCAGATCGGAGCCGATGCCGTTCAGGTAGCGGTTACCGGTCTGGTTGAGCACCACGTTGGAAACATAGCGGGTATCGAACGCCGCATCGCCCAGGAAGCGGTAATCGTAATCCGGGTTCAGATTGAGGCGACCGAGCATGTAAGACGAGCCGAGGAACTGCTTCTCGTCAGTAAACGCCAGCCGCGTCTCCTGCGGCACAGTGGACGACGGTTTGACCCCGAGCATTGCGTTCAGGTCGGCAAACAGGGCGGGATCAAGCTGTCCGAGACCGTTCAGTTTCGGGTTGATGTTGATCAGGTACGGGCTTTTCGGGTTGGCGGAGAAGACAAAATAGCCATTGTTGCCCGACGGCAGCGGGTAAGCGCTGGTATCAACGCGCTGGCCCTGATAATGCCCGACGGCACCGCCCTGAGTGGTTCTGAGATCGGCAGTGGTGACCCCGGCGTTCGCCAGTGCGCCCAGTTGGCCGAGGTTGGCGTTGCCTTTCTGGGTAGTGGCAATGTTGCTGAGAGGCGTGCCAGACGTGTCGCCGTTTTCCAGCGCGCCGCCGCCGTTAAGCTGCTGCAGCGCCCCCTGGAGCTGATCGTTCCACTGCGGCGAGTTCACCGCCACGGTGCCGGTAGCGTTCAGCCCCTGTTTTTGTACGCCGCTGCCGACAGTCTGGTTGCTGAGGGTGTTCAGCGACGGCGTGGAGATAACGTTGCTGACACCGCCCGCGTTAGCGGTGGTATTGGTGTTGCTGATGTTGCTGGTGAAGTTTGCGGTAACGTTGCCGCCCGCCTGGATGACGGCGCGGTATATTTGACCGTTTTCAGCGCGGGAATTTTCACCAGTCAAAGCAAAGGTCATTACAGTATTAGAAGGAGGTGTAACATAAACATCACCGCCTCCCTCCATCATCCCCGAGACCGGACCTGTTGCAGTCTTTCCACTATATGTATAAGTGAGGTACCTGGAAACGTAACCATCCTGCCAGGACTGGTTATTAAAAACAGAACCGTCAAGCGTAATGTTACGTCCAGCAAGAATAGTACTTGCCTGATTATCAAGAGTTGTTGTTCCTACATACACATCTCTGCCAGATGATATTCTGCCTGCTCCCCCCTGACTTTCCACGGAAGTATAAGTTTGAGAGAGTAATATCTCTTTCTGAATATATTCCTGGTAGGGAGCGTAGTAGTAGGTGTAGTAATCTTCGCGGAGGCATGTTCCATTTGGGCCACAGCCACCAGCGTGGACGTGTCTGGTAACACTATAAACGCCGAAGCTATCTTCAGGCATATCTGCAATATTGATCTTAATGGCCGACAGGTTCGGATCAGCTCCTGTTGATACAACGTTTGTCGTTGCTTTCAGACCATCCCTTTGGTTCAGCAAATGCCCCGTCCTGATCCCAATATCCCCATTCTGCGTCTCAATATTCCCCGACGTGTTCACCACCTGACTGTTGGCATTCCCCGCCGCATCCCGCTGCACCCACAGGTTATTCCCCGCCATGATGTCGCCACGCTGGTTGGTGATGCTGTCGGCAAACAGCGCCAGGTTATTCGCCGCGTACAGCAGCGCGGTGTTGACGATGGAACCCGGTGCGCTGAGGGTCAGCGAGCCACGCGTGCCGGTGAAGCCGTCGACGGTAATATTGCTCCGGCTGGCGACGGTGATGTCGCCCCCGCCCTGCACCGAGCCCGCGGCGTTCAGCGCCACGCTGCTGCCGGAGAGCGTGCTGGTGCCGCCGCCGGTGGTGATTTGTCCGTTGTTGCTGAGCTGCCCGCCCGCATTGAGGTTGACTGCCTGCCCCTGCAGCACGCTGCGGTTATCGATGTCGCCGCCGCTGTTGATGGTCAGGGTTCTGCCCGCCGCCACGGCGGTTCGGCTGGTAAACGCGTTCGTCAGCTGCAGCGTTAAGTCCCCCAGGGACACCAGCTGGCCGGTAAGGTCCAGCCCCCGGCTCTGCAGCCACAGGTTACCGCCGCTCAGCAGCTTGCCGCCCGCGCTCTGGGTTACCTGGTCTGCGCCAATATTCAGCTGCGTGTTGCCGAGCAGCGTGCCGCTGTTGTTCAGCTGGCTGTAGTTAACCGTCAGTTGTCCCGCCTGGGTGGTACCCTGGCTGGCGAAGTTGGTGCCGGTCAGGGTGGCGCGATCGGCCACCCACGTGCCGCCGTTGGTGGCATTTGCCGCATTCAGGATCAGGTCGGTGGCCTGCAGCCAGCCGGTGCCAGTGAACTGCGGCGTGCCGAGCGTCAGGCGCGCGCCGGACAGGAGCCTGCCGTCGTTACGCGCCTGCGAGGAGGCGGTCACGCGCGTCTCGCCGCCGCCCTGGATCAGGCCGTAGTTAAACAGCGCGGGCGTGGTCAGCGTCAGGCCATCGCGGCTAACAATTTCGCCCCCGCTGCTGTTGGTCAGCGTCCCGCTGAGGGCCAGCGTCGCGCCGTTATCGCCCTGCAGACGTCCGTTGTTGGTGAGCGCCCCGGTGGTGATGCCGAGTGTGCCCCCCTGCATTTTGCCGTCGCTGGCGACGGAGGCCGCCGTGACGTTCAGCGCCCCGCCGGACAGCAGGGTGCCGCCAGACTGCTGGCTGACCGCGCCGGTCTGGCTGAGGGTCAGGCCATTCACGCCGCTGATGGCGCCGCTATTGCTGAGCGTGCCGCCGGTCAGCGTCAGGTTTTTCGCCGCCCACTGCCCCTGGTTCGCCAGCGTGGCGGCCTGCAGTGTGGCGCTGCCCAGCGCGGTAATCTTACTGCCCGCGGTCCCGGTGAGCGCGTCGGCCAGCGTCATCTGCAGCGCGTCGGCGCTCTGCACCGCCCCGCTGTTGGTGAGCGACCGGGCGTTAAGCAGAATGTTCTGCGCCTGCCAGCTGCCGGCGTTGGTCACTGCTCCGGACGCAATCGTCAGCGCGCCCTGGGTAAGAAGCTTACCGCCAGCGCCGTTGATCAGCTCCTGCTGCGGCGCGGCCATCGCCATGCGCGCCATCAGCCGCTGCTGCCCCTGAACGGTCAGGCTCTGCAGACCGGTCAGGGTGCCCTGGTTGTTAATGCTGCTCTGACGCAGCGTGAGGGTATTCCCCTGCACGGTGCCGCTGTTTTTAAGCGTGCTGCCACCGAGCGTCACATCGCCCTCGCTGAGGAGCTGCCCGCGGTTATCCAGCGTCTGTGCGGTGATATCCGCCCCGCCCTGGCTCATCAGCGAGCCGGTTGAGGTCAGCGTGCCGCCTGTATTTGCCGTCAGCGTTCCCTGGCTGAGCAGTGACCCGCCGTGCGTCCAGTCGGTGGCGCGGATATCTGCGCCGTTCCCCTGCAGCGTGCCCTGGGTGGTCAGCTGGCCTGCATCCAGCGTCAGCATGCCGCCGGAGAGGGTGCGCGAGGTCGCGCCCGTGGTCAGCGTGGTGCCGGTGAGCGCCAGGCCGTTCGTTCCCTGAATCAGCCCGCCGTTGTTCATATCGCGGGCAGTGAGGGACAGCGTACCGCCGGTGATGCGCCCCGGGTTCGCCAGGGTGTCCGCGGTGAAGGTGGTTGCGCCGCCGCTCTGCAGCAGCCCGGTATTGGTTAACGCCCCGCTGAGCGTGCCGCTGAGTCCCGTCTGCCCGTTCACCGTGCCGCTGTTAGTGAGGGTGGTGCCGGTCATGCCCAGCGTCGCGCCCTGCAACGTACCGGCGTTGGTCAGCTGTCCGCCCGTCAGCGTGAAGCCGCCGCCGGAGAGCCATTTACCGTTCAGCTCGTTGATAAAGCGGTCGGCGGTGGCGTTAACCGCGTTGCTGCCCTGCATCAGGCCGCTGTTGCGCAGCTCCGTCGCGCCTGCGGTCAGCGTTTTGCCCGCCACCGTGCCGCTGCTGGTCAGCGTCGCCGCGTTAAGCGTGGCATCTTCGGTGGCTACGATGTTCCCGGTATTGGTCAGGGTGTTGCTCAGGCCAAAATCCAGGCTCTGCGCCTGAATATCGCCCCGGTTGGTCAGGTCGCTGCCCCGGAGAGTCAATCCGCCGTTCACCAGCAGCAGACCGGCGTTATCGAGCGTATCGAGGTTTAAATCCAGGTCGCTACCGCTCACCAGCTGTCCGGTGGCGCCGTTGCTCAGCGCGCGCGTGGTCAACACCAGCGTGTCGTTGCCCTGCAGAATGCCGGTGTTGCTCAGCTGCGCGGCGTTCACCGTCAGCGCTTTCCCGGCCAGTTGGCCGTCGTTAAACAGCTGCGCCGCCGTCAGCGTGAACAGGTTCTGGCTGAGCAAGGTGCCCGTGTTATCCAGCCTGCCGGTCGCGGCAAGCGTCAGGGCGTCCAGCGCCTGAACGCTGCCCTGGTTATTCAGGCTCCCGGCGTCAAGCGTCGCGCTGCGCCCCTGCAGGCTGCCCGCGTTGCTGAGGGTTTGTCCGCTCAGGGTCAGGGTCTCGCCGCCCGTCACCTGCCCCTGAGTCTGGTTCGCGAGGGTGTTGCCGGACCAGGCCAGCGTGCTGCTCCCCTGAAGCAGGCCGCTGTTCTGCAGGTCGCCCCGCAGGGTCAGCACTTTCGCCAGCAGCTGGCCCCGGTTATCGGTATTGCCGGCCTGAACGTCGAGCGCCTGCTGGCTGAGCACCTTACCGCTGTTGGTCAGCGCGCCGGTCACCGCTGCCGTCACGCCCGCTTCCCCGAGCGCGTTACCGGTGTTAATCCACTCGCCGGTGGCCAGGTTCAGGGTGTTGCCCTGTACAAGCCCGGCGTTGTTCAGGGTGGCGTGGTGCAGGTCAAGCGCGCCGCCGGAGAGCAGCATGCCCCCCTGCAGGTTGCTGAGCTGTGCCCCCGTCGCCGTCAGGGAGCGGGTTCCCTGCAGCGTGCCGCCGTTGGTCACCGACGCGCTGTTAAACTGCGCGTCGGTACCGGCCATCAGCCCGCTGTTCGTCAGGCTGGCGGCGGTCAGCGTCAGGCCGTCCCGGGCAATCACCCGGCCACCGGCCTCGTTGCTGACCTGACGGGTCAGGTTCAGCAGCAGCGCGGTGGCGCTGAGTTCGCCGCTGTTGGCAAGCGTGTCGCCGTTAAGCGTCAGCGTTCCGCTGCTGCGCAGCGCGCCGCGGTTAGTGAGGTCTGCCACGTCAAGCGTCAGTGCCGCGTCCCCCTCGACGGTGCCCTGGTTCTGCAGGCTGTCCGCGGTGATGTGCAGGTCGCCTGCGGCAATACTGCCCGCGTTAGCAAGCGTGGTGCCGTTCAGCGTGAGGCGGTCGTCCGCCAGCAGGCGTCCGCTGCTGGTCAGGCTGAGGTAGTCGCTGCTCAGGCTGACGCCGTTGATTTCGCCCTGGTTTGTCAGCGTGTCGCCTTTAATGCGCAGCGTGCCGTCGGTGGTGATAAGCCCGCTGTTGGCCAGCACCGGAACGTTCAGCGTTAAATCCTGCGCGCTGTAGACCGACCCGCCAGCGAGGTTCGTGAGTGACCCGGTATTCAGGCCGAGCAGGGTGGTTCCCTGCAGCAGCCCGCCGTTCTCCACCGAGGCAGCGTCCAGCGCCAGCGTACCGGCAACCAGAGAGCCGCTGCTGGTGATGCGCCCGGGGGCCGTCAGGGTCATGCGGTCCGCTTTTGCGGCGCCGGACTGGAGGATGTTCTGTCCGCCGAGCGTGATGGCGCCGGCGGTAAGCTCCCCGCTACTGGTCAGGTCGCCGGTCGCGTTAAAGCTCAGCGTGTCACCGGTGGATTTCCCGGCGTGCGCAATCGTGCCCGCCGTCACCGACAGGGCGCCTTTCGCCGCCTGGGTGCCGTTCAGCGCGGCATTCTGCGCCTGCAGGGTGAGCCCCTGCCCGCTCTGCAGGTGTGCATCCCGGCCGGTGGTCAGGTCGCCGGTGCTGACGGTTAATGCTCCCGCCGCGTCCGTCTGCCCGTTCAGGCTGGCGCTGCGGGTCGCGGTAATCTGTACGTTGCCCTGGCTGGTGGTGCGGGACGCCTGACCGCTGGTCAGGGTACCGGCCTGCGCCGTCAGCGCCGTCGCGCCGGACAGGGTGCCGTTCTGCTCAAGCGTGCCTGCGGTCACGTTCATCGCGCCGTCAGCCAGCAGGCTGCCGCCGTTACGCAGGGTCTGCTGCGCCGTGACGTTCGCATTACCTTTCGCGCTCAGCGTGCCCCGCTGCTCCAGGGTTCCGGCGCTTAACGCCAGGTTGCCGCCGCTCTGCAGGG
Organism: Enterobacter sp. ECC-019; assembly: GCF_043974075.1. Classification (NCBI taxonomy): domain Bacteria; kingdom Pseudomonadati; phylum Pseudomonadota; class Gammaproteobacteria; order Enterobacterales; family Enterobacteriaceae; genus Enterobacter; species Enterobacter sp. ECC-019. The sequence continues at coordinate 660,110 of NZ_CP143759.1, read as the reverse complement.
TGCCGTTGTTGGTCACCGTCTGCCCCTTCAGGGTGACGTCGTTGCCCTGCGCCGTGCCGCCGTTCGTCAGGTCTCCGGCGTTCACGTCCAGATGGCCTTTCGCCGCCAGCAGGCCGCTGTTTGACACCCTGTCGCCTGAGAGCGCAATGTCGCGCCCCGCATTCACCTGCCCCTGGTTACTGACGGTGCTGCCCGTCAGGCGGATATCGCCCGTGGCATCGGCCCGGCTCTGGCCGTCCATCACCAGCTGTCCGCCGCTCAGGGCCAGACTCTCCCCTGCCGAGACCGCACTGCCCGTGGATGTCAGCGTACCGCCGCCGGTCAGCGTCGCGCGGGTATCGCTTCCGCTGCGGGTATTCGTCAGAGTGATATCTTTTCCGGCCGCTACGCTGAGCGCGCCTTTGCTGGTCACACTGCCGCCCGCGATCTGCACATTCCCCTCACCGGAAAGGCGCATGTCGCCGCTGCTGGCGAGCGTGCTGTTATTCAGTTCCACATCCTGCGAGCTGGCCACATTCAGCGCGCCCCCGGCCTGATGGCTGCCGCTGAGGGCCACCCCCGCGCCATTCGCGCTAATCGAGCCGCTGGCGAGACTGTTCGTGACCGTCAGTTTCCCGCCCGCATCCAGCTGAATATCGCCCTGGCGCGCGGCGAGGTTGCCGAGGTTCACCCCCACGCCCGTCTCGCTGGAGACCAGGCGGATACGGTTGGCATACATCCCGCCGAGCGCGCCGGTATCCACCGCCACCACGGGCGCGGCGCCCTCACCGGTAATCGGCTTAACGCTGCCGTCTGCGCCCACGCGGTTCGCCCCTGCCGTTACCGTCAGGTCGTTCGCGTGGATCGCGGCGTTCACTTCCGTTGCGCGCGCAATAATCGTCAGCGCGTCGCTCTTGCTGGCGTCCAGCCCCTGGCCTTCGACCGTGATGGCCCCTTTTGTCACCTCCAGCGCCAGCAGGTTACCGCTGGCGTCAAACTGCGGCTTGCCGGTGGTCAGGGTGACGTTCGGGGTGTTGATAAATCCGCACCCGTTACAGGTGATCCCGTACGGGTTGGCCACCATAACGTTTGCCGCCTTGCCGGCGACTTCCGTGTAGCCCTGCAGCTGCGAGCGGCTGGCGCCCGTGACTTCGTTGATGATGCCTTTCGCTTCCCGCCCGGCCTGCAGGTTGGGGTTGTTCTGGATAAGCCCGCCCAGTTGGGTCTGGGTTAAACGGTCCGTGCCGTTATTGAGGATAAGCCCCTCTTTGCCGACGTTATACTCACCGAACTGGTTATGCGAGATACCCGCCCCGTTGGGCGTGGCGATGTTGACGACCGGCACCCCGTTCCCCGCCTGATCGACCGTGGTCTGCCCGGTCGGCGTAAGCGCCGCCGCGACGGCAGGCGCCATCGGCTGCCAGACCATCAGGCCGCAGACAATCCAGCTGATCAGACGCTGCGAGAAACGAACGGGTGGGTGACGGGTATCCATAGTCGTAGAGTCTCTTAAAGCATGAAGGCAATGCGCCAGTTAACGCTCACATGATCCGGGCCGAGCCAGTCGGGGTAGTGCAACGGCGTACCAACCGAAATCTGGCTGCTGTACCAGCGCCCTGCGCTGCTCAGCCCCACCGAGCCTCCCCACAACGTGCCGGAGGCAAAGCGGTCCTGCCTGTCTTTTTCCAGCCAGCCGCCGTCAACGGCGACCGTTGCGCTCACCGCGCCAATCACCGGGAGGGTGAAGAGGGAATACCCCAGCTCGTTACGCCAGTAGCCGCCGTTATCCCCGGACAGGTACTGTTCTTTAAAACCGCGCACGGAGCTTTCGCCGCCGAGCGTCAGGCGCTCGGCGCCGTATAGCCGGTCGGGCGACCACTGGCCGTAGGCGCTGGTCAGCCACCACGCGTTACGGGCGACAGGACGCTGGAAGCTGGCGTTCAGGCTCCATTTACGGAACTCTGCCCGCGGCATATCCCCGGATTTATTTTCGTCGGTTTCGGCATTGAACCACGGCATGCCATGGCTCCAGGTCGGGTTGAAGGTCGCCACGCCGCCCAGCATTTTTTGCGTGTGGGTAATCCCCAGGACCAGGCTGGAGAGGTTGCGCGTGCTGCTCTGAAGCGGCGCGTCGTTGAGCCAGTTGCGGCTGGAGCGCTGAACCACGCCTGCCGCAATGCCGGTTTTGACATCCCCGTTGCGGAAAACCACCCATGACGCGTTAAGGCGGTGGGTTTTGGTATCGCCCGTGGAGAGCCAGTTGAACCCCTGGCTACTGATGGTGGTCCGGTAGTTACTCCAGGCGTAGCTGTAGTCCAGCAATCCGTAGCCAAACGGTACGCTGACGCCCGCCTGGAAATTCTGCGCATCGTACGCGCTGGCAAAATCACTGCTGCGCCCGCCGCTGACAAACCATTTATCCGCCAGCCCCAGCATATTATTGGCGGTGAGCACGCCGTTAAGCTGGTTTTCACCGGTGCTCTTCTGCCCGCTATTATCCAGGCTTACCGATGCACTTAACGGAAATTCCGGTTTTGCCGTAAGATTAACGATGGAATATCCGGCCTGCGTACCCGGAAGAATTTCAATCTGAACCGGTTCGGCGCGCAAACGGTTAATTTGCTCCATACCCTGTTCGATGTCGCGTAAATTAAGGATGCCGCCCACCCGTCCCGGAAACGCCATTTTCAGCATTCGCGGCGTTTCGCCTTCCAGACGGATCGCTTCCAGCCGGCCTTCCAGCACAACAATATTCAGCTGACCGCTGGAGAGATCCTGCTCAGTGAGAAAGGCACGGCTGGTGATATATCCCCGGCTGATATACCAGTCAGAAATATGGGCGAGAAGTTCCGTTATTTTCGCCATATCCAGACAGCGGCCCTGCCACGGCGCAACAAGGGCCTGTTGGGTTTTCGGGGGGATTAAGGTCGCGCCGGAAAGGGTAATGGTGTCAATGGTGAAACAGGGCCCGGTGCCGGTAACGGGCACCGGTCTGGCGGGCGCGGGGCGAGGGATACTCCGCTCCAGCTCTTCACGCTGTTGCTGGTTCTGTAATAAAAGCTGCTGCTGTTGCTGCTGAATAGTGTCGCGATCGGCTGGCGATAGCGGCGCAGCGTTAGCGCTCGCTGAAAATAACGCCCCCAGAAACATAGCAGTAGCATAATTTCCAAATGAAATTATTTTGTTTTTTATTTTAGACGTGTTCATCCATGCCACAAAATTAAGACGCAATTATAATTTGTACAATATAAGAGCATTCTTAAGGCGAGTATATCTAATTTAAGTTATGGCATCTTAAAAAAGATTATTTTAGAAACGTAAGAAGTCGCTTAACAAAAATTAGAAATATTTAACTATTCCTTAAATCTTAAGTTAGCTGTAATACATTAAATATGCAGACGAAACGTTTTTCGCCATTCCGCGGGGCTCACCCCAAAACGCGCCTTAAACTGCTGTCGCCAGGTGACGGCGGAATTAAATCCCACCAGCTCGGCCACTCGCTCAATCGGCATATTTCCGGCTTCAAGCAGGATCTGGCTGCGCCGCAGGCGTTCAGCGGTAAGCCAGTCGGCGACGCTCATCCCCGTGGCTTTAATAAAATGGCGGGTCAAGGTACGGCGGCTCATAGAGACCACCCCCGCCAGCGTGTCCAGGCTATGCGGTTCGGTGATGTGCTGCTGTAGGTAGTCGATCAGGCAGTTAATGCGTCCGTCGCGGGTATCTTTAGGTACCGGCTGGGCAATGAACTGCGCCTGCCCGCCTTCGCGGTGGGGCGGTACAATCATCCGACGGGCAATCTGGTTGGCGACCACGCTGCCAAAGCGCTGGCGAATGATATACAGGCAACAGTCCAGCGCCGCCGCAGTCCCGGCAGAGGTGATAATATTGCCGTCATCCACGTAGAGCGCATTGATATCCAGCCGGACGCGCGGAAAGAGCGACTGAAACTGATGTTCAAACTCCCAGTGGGTGGCCGCACGTTTGCCGTCAAGGATCCCTGCATAGGCCAGCACAAACGACCCCAGACACAGCCCGACGATTTCCGCGCCGTTGTCTCTCGCCTGCACCAGGCTGTCGAGCAGCGTCTGGGGCGGGCGTTCAAGGACGTGCTGCCAGTAGGGAACGACGACAATATCAGCCTGACCAATGACGGTGTAGTCCTGCGTGGCGTTGAGAGCGAACCCGTCTTTTGAGGTGAGAAAACCCGGCGTTTCGGCGCAGATCGTCACGTTAAAGCGCTTCTCGCCGGAGACCGAATCACCAAACAGAATGCAGGGAACGGAGTAGTGGAACGGGCTGAACCCGTCTACTGCGACAATCGCGACGTTGATTAGCGACATCTGTCTCTCCTTTCCCTTTAACGCACTCAGAATATAACGGTTTCGCCATCCTGGGGAATGCTCACTGCGTCACTCACCTGATTGGCTTCAACGTAATCTCGCAGCGCGCTGCGGGTCAACAGACAGTGGTTAATCGCCTCCATATGACTCGCCACAATTTTAGCCTGCGGCAGCAGGAAATGAACGTTGAGCACGTCCTCCTGCCCCATAATAATGGGCCCAAAACCAATGACGTGGGCATAGCCCGCGTTCAGCACCACCACGTCCGGCTGGTGCTTTTTCAGATCGGCCGCTACCTCGTCACGCCAGACGGTATCCCCGGCAAGATAGAGCGTCTTCTCATCGGGATGACGCAGCACCACGCCACAGGCCTCGCCCAGCCGCTCCGCCAGCTCCGGCACGGCATAAGCGCGATCGGTACCGTGCTGTCCGCCCTGGGTTTTCGTAATCTGAATATCGCCGAAGAAGGTCGCGTCGGTCATGACCGTCAGGTTGCTAAACCCCTGGCTACGCAGCAGCGCGGCGTCACGGTCATTTTGTACGTAGATCGGTTTGTCTTTAGCGATCAGCTCCGACGCGGCGCGATCCCAGTGATCGTCATGGGTATGGGTGACGATCACCGCATCGGCGTCCAGCAGCGTGTTGACGTCAACGGGGAGTTCGACCGTTGGGTTACGACGTTCGGCATGCGCCGTACCGGGAAAGCCCGGATAAGCGCCCTTCGGAGCCAGCATCGGGTCGATTAAAAGACATTTTCCGGCGTAGGAAATAAGCTGGGTGGCGTTGCGAATATGGGTAATGTTCATGGGCTATCCTCCGGTTGGTGTGATAAGGAGGATAGCCAGCCGTCACTATTGGCGCTGTGGGCTAAAGGGCGATTACCGATGGAATCGGGCCAATTGAAGATACCGCGTATTCTGCCGGTTCCCTTACCAACCCGGCACTGCCCCGCCGTTAAAGATCGTCTCAGCTGCTTTTGCCACTTCAGGCGACTGATACGACTGGATAAACGCCTTGACGTTCTCCGCGTCCTTATTGTCTTCGCGCGTCACCACGATGTTCACGTACGGCGAGTTTTTGTCTTCAATAAAGACGCTGTCATGCACCGGTGACAGCCCGGTTTGCTGAATATAGGTAGTGCTGATGATAGCGACATCCACTTTCGGGTCGTCCAGCACGCGCGGCAGCTGCGCCCCTTCCAGCTCCATAATTTTCAGTTTCTTAGGGTTGGCGGTAATATCCAGCGCCGTTGGCAACAGTCCGGTGTCCGGCTTCAGAGTGATGAGCTTCTCTTTTTGCAGCAGCAACAGCGCGCGGCCAAGGTTGGTTGGATCGTTTGGAATGGCAATGGTTGCCCCGTCCTTCAGGTCAGACACGGATTTGATTTTGCGGGAATAGCCGGCCATCGGGAAAACAAAGGTGTTCGCTACGGCCACCAGCTTATAGCCATGCGCCTTGTTATCTTCTGCAAGGAACGGGCGATGCTGGAAGACGTTGGCATCCAGTTCCCCCTGGTTGGTGGCATCGTTGGGCAACAGCGAGCCGCTGAAGCCGACCAGCTCCACGTCCAGGCCATATTTCTCTTTTGCCACCTTTTTGGCGACTTCCGCCACGTCCTGTTCAGCGCCGTTGATGACGCCCACTTTAATGTGTTTGGCATCGCTGCCACTTTGATCGCACCCTGCCAGCAGCAGGCCAGCAAGTACCAGAGCACCCAATCGACGTTTCACAAGACAGTTCCTTTTGCTGAATGTTGTAGTGACTATATCGACAACGAGGCGGTGAAATAAAAAACGAAAAAGAATCAATAAGAAGGATAAGTTATATGCGGGTATTGCCGGGTGGCGCTTCGCTTACCCGGCCTTGTATTATCCTTCCGTGCAGAAAGAACCGGCCAGTTCTTTCTGCCATGCAGTCCACATGCCGTACCCGGCCTTAGGCCACGAGCCTGTGTTGTAGATCCCTGCAGTGGACTGCACCTTCTCCACAAGTGACAAACCGGACAGTATCATGGACCGGTTTTCCCGGTAATCCGCATTCACAAGGTTGGTTTCACTATGGAACAGGAACTTCACTTTATTGGTATCGATGTCTCCAAAGCTAAGCTGGATGTCGATGTGTTGCGACCTGATGGCCGTCACCGCAGCAAAAAATTTACTAACACACCTAAAGGTCACGAGGAGCTGCTCAGCTGGCTCCGCAGCCATAATGTGGCTCAGGCACATATCTGCATGGAAGCGACCAGCACCTATATGGAAGACGCAGCAGCATCCCTCAGCGATGCCGGTTTCACCGTATCCATCATCAACCCGGCTCTTGGTAAAGCCTTTGCGCAGAGTGAAGGCCTGCGCAGTAAAACCGATGCCGTTGATGCCCGTATGCTGGCAGAGTTCTGCCGGCAGAAGCGTCCGGTAGCCTGGGAGGCACCTCATCCGCTGGAGCGCGCGTTGCGGGCGCTGGTGCTGCGTCACCAGTCCCTGACAGACATGCACACGCAGGAGCTGAACCGTCGTGAGACGGCGCGGGAGGTGCAGATGCCGAGCATCGATGCGCACCTTCTGTGGCTGGAAGCGGAGCTGAAGCGGCTGGAGAAACAGATAAAGGACCTGACGGATGATGACCCGGACCTGAAGCACCGGCGAAAACTGCTGGACAGCATACCGGGTATCGGTGAAAAGACATCCGCGGTGCTGCTGGCGTATGTGGGGCTGAAGGACAGGTTCGGTCAGGCGCGGCAGTTCGCGGCTTTCGCAGGACTGACACCGCGGCAGCATGAATCAGGAAGCAGCGTACACAGGGCAAGCAGGATGAGTAAGGCTGGCCATGTCTCGCTTCGCAGGGCGCTGTATATGCCCGCGATGGTGGCGCTGTACAAAACGGAGTGGGGAAAAGCGTTCAGGACGCGTCTGGAAAAGAACGGCAAGGGAGCGAAGCTGATAATCGGAGCGATGATGCGTAAGCTGGCGCAGGTGGCGTATGGCGTCCTGAAATCAGGACGCCCGTTCGATGCCACATTGCATCAGGAAAATGCTTGCGTGGCATAACAGTATCTACAGATTCAGAGCTTAAAGCGCTTTTGCCAGATAATGTCGCTGCATGCCAGAATAAGGATAATCCTGCAAAGACATCTGTAGCCGGTACCCCTGTTTTTCATAGAACGGGCGCGCCTGGAAGCTGGCGGTATCGACCAGCGCGTGCTTGCAGCCTTTGCGTCTGGCTTCAGCTTCGGCCGTTTTGATGAGCTGGCTGCCGACGCCGGATCCGCGCACGGCGTCGCTCACCCACAGAAAATCAATATTCAGCCAGTCGCCTTTACGTACCCCAATTAGCCCGCCGAGCATGGTGCCGTTTTCGTCCCGCACGTAAACGCCAATATCCCCGCTAAATGTGGACAGATCCAGAAACTGCGCATTGTAGGCTCTCAGGCCAGTGAGTAATTCTTCTTTTTCCTGCGGCGTGACCGCATTAGTAATGCTCAGGTGCATATTTTTTTCCTTGTTATCTGTGCCGTTTCACTATCTCACACAGATCTCCTGGAGAAAATTCATACTTTCGACTGGCGTCGCTACACTGAATGTAACGATATATTTCATGGGAAGCATGTGTCTCTTAAAGGGGGTTTCGATGAAAGCTGCGCACCTGGTCTGCCTGCTGGTTTGTCTGCTCTTCGCCGCGTTTGTCCATGCTCAGGAAAAGGAGGATCCGGCAAAAGAGGCGCAAATTAAGCAGCAGGTCCTGAAAGATATTAAGAAAACCTGTACGCCACAGAAAAAGCAGAGCGATAAGGCCTGGCAGGAGATGATTTTGTCATCCGAGGCCAATCAGCTGCTGATCAAAAACGCCATCACCGCCGTGAAGCGCGACAACCTGGACGCCTACTGGGCAGCGGTTGGTCAGGTGGATTGTCTGGAAGATTACTGAGTTCTCGCCGGGTGGCGCTGCGCTTACCCGGCCTGGAAAACGTTTTTAACGCTTACGCACATCCGGAATAATCAAATCCCCGCGCAGAACATAGGACCCGAGCATCTGCGTTTTCTCCGTCAGCCAGCTCACAATGCGTGCCGCCATCGCGTCCATGGAATATTCAATCGCCGGGATCACCGGAATACCCGGCAGGTGCAGCGATCCGGCAAGGCTGAAGACCATAATGTCCTCCGGCACGGATTTATTAAACGCCTGCAGCTGCGGGATCACCCGCTGGGCTTCCTGCTCGTCCGCCACAAGAAGCGCGTTGAAATTCAGGGTGCTGGCGTTGTTAAGCAGCTCCTGCAGCGCAACGGATGAGGAGGTCGCGTCCATAAAGACCAGGTTGCGATTAAAGGGCAGGAAATTTTTCTCCAGCGCATGCTTGTAGCCAAGCAGGACCTGGTCGGCAAAACCGCTGCCGTGCGGGTGGATCAGCGCAATCTGGCGACGCCCCTGGCTGGTGAGGTAATTACAGGCGGTTTCGGCGGCAAAGGCGTGATCGAACTGAATGCTGTTGGAATTATCAGACTCCATGCAGTCCACCAGAATGACGTTTTCCATATCCACGTCCAGCGGGAAACGGGCGCCAATCACCAGGATATCATCACAGAGCCCGCAGGAGAGTTCTTCAAGGGCGTGCATCACTTCCGCTTTGCTGTGCGCGAAGCGCAGCAGGAGGTGTTTTTGATGCTGGCTGAGCTGTTTTTCCAGCGCGTAGAGATAACCGGTGGTCTGGTTAATGTTTTCCTGCGCGCAAATGACCCCGATACAGCCCGTCGACTGGCTCAGCAGCGACTGGGCAATCACGTTAGGCCGGTAGTTCAGCTCATCCACCGCTTTCAGTACGGCCTGGCGGCTGGCTTCCTTTACGCCACGCGACCCACTCAACACTCGCGATACCGTGGCTTTAGACACCCCGGCAAGACGTGATACATCATTGATTGTCGACATCTCTTTCCCCTGACAGGCTTACCTCGCGCCTGCAAATTCCATGACCGCTTCGGCTCACATTATAGCCAGAACGGAGTATATCCGTTTCCGTTTTCCATGGAAACCGATTTTCCGTTTCCACTCAAAATGATGTCAAAACAGCCAAATTATGTGATGCACATCCGGTTAATTAGCCTCATAAGTAAGGGATCTTGATGGGTATCACACTTCTGTCTTTTATGAATGGAAACCGGTTTCCGTATAATGTCCAATCATCCTCGCAATAACTTTTTACATTTAGAGGATGGTTGTCGATGTTCAAGATTATGCTGTGCTGCTCTGCCGGGATGTCCACCAGCCTGTTGGTCAGCAAAATGGTCGATGTCGCGAAAGAACGTGGTTTGCCGGTGAAGATTGATGCGTACGGTGTTTCCGAATTTGATACGCAGTTTCCGCAGTACCAGGTCGTCCTTCTCGGACCGCAAGTGAAATACATGTTACAGACACTCTCAGACAAGGCGGCGACGCAAGGCATTCCGGTGCAGCCCATCGACATGATGGACTACGGCATGCAGCGTGGCGATAAAGTACTGGACTATGCTCTGTCGCTCATCGAAGCGGCACACTAAAAGGTGTTCACATGAGTTCGTTATATCAATCCATGGTCGCGGTGATTGAGCAGTCAATTACCCCGCTGGCCGCGAAGCTGGGCCAGCAAAAGTATGTGATTGCCATCCGCGACGGCTTTACCGCCGCGCTGCCGTTTATGATCATCGGCTCGTTTATGCTGGTGTTCATCTTCCCGCCGTTCTCAGCGGATACCACCAACAGCTTCGCCCGCGGCTGGCTGGATTTCTCCCAGACCTACCGCGAGCAGCTGATGCTGCCGTTTAACCTCAGCATGGGCGTGATGACCTTCTTCATCTCGGTGGGAATTGGGGCAAGCCTGGGGCGTCAGTTTAACCTCGACCCGGTAATGTCCGGCCTGCTGGCCTTTATGGCCTTCCTGCTGGTCGCCGCGCCCTATGCCGATGGCAAAATCTCGACCCAGTATCTCTCCGGCCAGGGCATCTTCACTGCACTGATCACCGCCATCTACTCCACCCGCGTCTATGCGTGGCTGAAGCAGAACAACGTGACCATCCGCCTGCCGAAAGAAGTGCCCACCGGCGTGGCGCGTTCGTTCGAGATCCTGATCCCGGTGATGGTGGTGATCGGCACGCTGCATCCGCTGAACCTGTTCATCGAAGCGCAGACCGGAATGATCATCCCGCAGGCGATTATGCACCTGCTGGAGCCGCTGGTCTCTGCGTCGGACTCTCTGCCCGCCATTCTGCTCTCCGTGCTGCTGTGCCAGATTTTCTGGTTCGCCGGTATCCACGGCTCGCTGATTGTCACCGGCATCATGAACCCGTTCTGGATGGCGAACCTCTCCGCAAACCAGGCGGCGCTGGCGGCGGGCGCCGCGCTGCCGCACGTCTACCTGCAGGGCTTCTGGGATCACTACCTGCTGATTGGCGGCGTGGGCTCTACTCTGCCGCTGGCCTTCCTGCTGCTGCGCAGCCGCGTTACCCACCTGCGCACCATCGGCAAAATGGGCGTGGTGCCAAGCTTCTTTAACATCAACGAACCGATTCTGTTCGGCGCGCCGATCATCATGAACCCGATGCTGTTTATCCCGTTCGTGTGCGTTCCGCTGGTCAACGCCTGCCTGGCGTACGGCGCAACCAGGCTCGGCTGGCTGGCACAGGTTGTGTCGTTGACCCCATGGACCACCCCTGCGCCGATCGGCGCCTCGTGGGCGGCGAACTGGGCGCTGAGCCCGGTGGTGATGTGCCTGGTCTGTATGGTGATGTCCGCGCTGATGTACCTGCCGTTCCTGCGCGCCTATGAGCGTACGCTCATCAAAAACGAAGAGCAGAAAGCCCTGGCAACTGTCGGTAACGCTGAAGCAGCCAGCAATTAAGTCAAAGAGGAAGCGTCATGAAATATGCATTTCCCGATAACTTCTGGTGGGGCAGCGCAAGCTCCGCTCTCCAGACGGAAGGGGCAAGAGGGGGGGAAACCACGTGGGATTACTGGTTTGCCCGCGAGCCGAACCGTTTTCACAACGGCGTGGGGCCGCAGCAGACCTCCACGTTCTATCAGCACTGGAAAACGGATATTCAGCTGTTAAAGCAGCTGAACCACAACAGCTTTCGCACCTCGATTAGCTGGGCGCGCCTGATCCCCGACGGTATCGGTGAAGTGAACCCGGAAGCGGTCGATTTTTACAATCAGGTCATTGATGAGCTCAATGAACAGGGCATCACGCCGTTTATCACCCTTTTCCACTTCGACATGCCGATGGCAATGCAGGAAATCGGCGGCTGGGAAAACCGCGACGTGGTGGAGGCCTACGCCCGCTATGCGCAGATTTGCTTCGAACTGTTTGGCGATCGCGTGCTGCACTGGTTTACCTTCAACGAGCCGATCGTGCCGGTGGAGGGCGGTTATCTGTACGACTTCCACTATCCGAACGTGGTGGATTTTCGTCGGGCGGCTACCGTGGCGTATCACACCGTGTTGGCCCACGCGAAGGCCGTTCAGGCTTACCGCGCCGGACATTACGCGGGTGAGATCGGTATCGTGCTCAACCTGACCCCGTCATACCCGCGTTCGCAAAACCCGGCTGACGTGAAAGCGGCGCACGTTGCGGATCTGATGTTTAACCGCAGCTTCCTCGACCCGGTGCTGCGCGGGGAGTATCCGGCCGATCTGGTGGCATTACTGAAATCCTACGATCAGCTGCCCGCCTGCAAGCCGGAAGACGGTTTCCTGATTGCGGAAGGGAAAATCGACCTGCTCGGCGTGAACTACTATCAGCCGCGTCGCGTGAAGTGTCGCGACAGCGCGGTGAACCCGCAGGCGCCGTTTATGCCGGAGTGGTTCTTTGATAACTACGAGATGCCGGGCCGCAAGATGAACCCCTACCGCGGCTGGGAAATCTACGAGCCGGGTATTTACGATATTCTGGTCAACCTGCGCGACAATTACGGCAACCCACGCTGCTTTATTTCTGAAAACGGCATGGGCGTCGAAAACGAGCAGCGCTTTATTGAAAACGGCCAGATTAACGATCAATACCGCATCGAGTTTATTTCCGAACATTTAGCCTGGCTGCATAAGGGTATTAGCGAAGGGTGCAATTGTCTTGGCTACCATATGTGGACGTTTATTGATAACTGGTCGTGGTGCAATGCCTATAAAAATCGCTATGGATTTATCCAGCTCGATTTAAAGACGCAGCAGCGCACCATCAAGAAAAGCGGAGAGTGGTTTGCCGCCACCGCATTAAATAATAGTTTTGAAAAAGAGTAATAATGATGATCGCACTAGAAGAAGCCGTAATGGAAATTATCGTCAATGCCGGACAGTCCCGCAGCCTGTGCTTTGAAGCGCTGCACGCGGCGCGTCAGGGCAACATTGACGAGGCCAAAAGCCTGCTGCGCGAAGCCGACGGCTACGCGCGCCAGGCGCACAAGATGCAGACCAAACTGATCGAGCAGGATGCGGGCGAAGGCCGCCAGCCGATGACGTTAATCATGGTGCACGCGCAGGATCACTTAATGAACTCCTTATTAGCGCGTGAATTATCCGAAGAAATTATTCATTTATATCAGAGATAGTCTATGGCGAAATAATTACTGTAATACCTCTGTACCCTAAATAGAGATCCACTTGTTCTGATGATAGCGACATACTCTGTCAGATCGGAGCGGGATGGTTATTGTCTGAATAAAATTAAACTATATTGAGATAACCATGAATACGATTAAAAAACTTCCATTAACCATGGCGGTTATCGCCGCGCTTTGCCCAATTTCCGTGCTCGCACAAGAATTCACCCAGGAGCAAATCGACGCCATTGTGGCGAAAGCAGTGGATAAAGCCCTGGCTGAACGTCAGGCCAAAATGGATGCCGCGGTCGCGAAAAAAGCGGACGTGGTGACCGAGCCGCAAAGCGCGGCACAATCTCCCGATATGGCGATCCCGTTCGGGATTAAATTTACCGGCTACGCCCGCTACGGCGCGCACTTCCAGGCCGCCGATCAGAAATATGTGGCGGTGGACGGCTCCTACAACGGCGCGTCCGCGATTGGTCGTCTGGGCAACGAAGGCAACGGCGGGGAATTCCAGCTTTCAAAGGCCTTCAAGGGTGAAAACGGCGCCATCTGGGACATCAACGTGATGATCGACCACTGGGGCGACGAAGTTAACCTGAAAAAAGCCTACGCGGGGGTGACCAACATTATGGCCTCCAACCCGAACGCCTATTTCTGGGCCGGCCGTGACTTCCACCAGCGTCCGCAGCAGGGCATCAACGACTACTTCTGGATGAACCACGACGGCCAGGGCGCCGGGGTGAAGAACTTCGATATCGGCGGCGTGCAGTTCGACGTGGCCGCCGTGGCGGCGGTGGAATCCTGTAGCCCGGAAGTGATGGAAGATGAAGCCAACCCGTCGCGCATCACCTGTACCGGCGGTTCCGGCACGGGCGACAAAGGCAACTACGCCGCGACATCAAAAATCCACGGCATGAAGCTTGGCCCGATCGACATGGAGCTGTACGCCAACTACGGCTTTGACTCCAAGGCGGTGGAGAGCGACGAACGTCTGAACGCCTGGCAGGGCGGCGTGGTGCTGAGCCACACCAACGACAGCGGCGTGAACAAGGTGATTGCCCGCTACTCCGATAACGCGGACAACAGCGTGTTCAACAAAACCGAGGATCTGACCACGGTTTACGCCAGCTTCGAAGGGCTGTACAAATTCACCCAGGCGACGCAGGTGGAGTACATCCTCGCCTTCCACGACTACGACAACAGCCGCGACAAGACCGACAACCGCAAGAACTACAACGCCATCGTGCGCCCAATGCACTGGTGGAACGACGTTCACTCCACCTGGCTGGAAGCGGGCTGGCAGCATGTGGATTACGACAACGGCGGCGACAACAAGGGCTGGAAGCTGACCCTGTCGCAGAACATGTCTATCGCAATGGGGCCGGAGTTCCGCCCGATGCTGCGCTTCTACGTGACCGGCGGCAAGGTGGATAACGAACGCACCGCGCGCGTGAACAACACCAAAGACGAAACCCTCGACGACTTCAACGTCGGCGCGATGTGGGAGGCGTGGTTCTAGTACAGCGCCGTTTGTTTCGCCCGGCGGCGCTGCGCTTGCACGGGCCTACAAAACCTTGTAGGCCGGGTAAGCGCAGCGCCACCCGGTAAGATCCCATGTTATGCTAGAAAAAAATTAACATCGCAGGGGAGAACATGGGTTCCACACGTAAAGGAATGCTGAACGTCCTGATCGCCGCCGTTTTATGGGGCAGTTCGGGGGTTTGCGCGCAGTACATCATGGAGAAAAGCCACATTTCTTCGCCTTATCTGACCATGGTTCGCCTGCTGTTTACCGGCGTGATCTTGCTGACGCTCTCCTTCGTTCACGGCGACAAGATTTTCTCGGTCATCAAACATCGCAAAGATGCCCTCAGCCTGCTGATTTTCTCGCTGGTCGGCGCGCTTACCGTGCAGCTCACCTTCCTGCTGACGATTGAGAAATCTAACGCCGCGACCGCTACCGTGCTGCAGTTTCTGTCGCCGACCATCATTGTGGCCTGGTTCGCTCTGGCGCGGAAAAAACGTCCCGGCGTGTTTGTGCTGTCGGCCATCATGACGTCGCTTGTCGGTACGTTTCTGCTGGTCACCCACGGCGACCCAACCTCGCTCTCCATCTCACCTGCCGCGCTGTTCTTCGGCATCGCCTCGGCGTTTGCCGCCGCGTTTTACACCACCTATCCGTCAACGCTGATCGCCCGCTACGGCACGCTGCCGATTGTCGGCTGGAGCATGTTGATTGCCGGGTTAATGCTGACGCCGTTCTACGCCGGGCGCGGGACCACGTTCGTGATTGACGGCAGCCTGCTGCTGGCGTTTTTCTATCTGGTGGTGATTGGCACCGCGCTGACGTTCAGCCTGTACCTGAAAGGCGCACAGATGATCGGCGGGCCGAAGGCGAGCATTCTGAGCTGCGCCGAGCCGCTGAGCAGCGCGTTACTGTCGGTGATTTTGCTGGGCGTGGCGTTTACCCTGCCGGACTGGCTGGGGACGCTGCTGATTGTGTCGTCGGTGGTGCTGATTTCGATGGATTCGAGAAGACGGGTTCAGACATCGGCGTAGCCTGATGTCCCCTCACCCCGGCCCTCCCCCCAAAGGGGCGAGGGTGAAAAGACAGCACCGAGCAGTCCCCTCTCCCCTATGGGGAGAGGGTTAGGGTGAGGGGGAAAATTTACTATTTCGCCTTCACCTTCCCCGCCACCAGCAGTGCCGTCAGCAGCATCAGCGTGCCGGAAATTACCAGCGGCGATGTCAGCCCCAGATGGTCGAGCGCCACGCCGCCAATGGCCGCCCCGCAGGTATTCGCCAGCTGGATCACCGCCACCTGAATCGACCCGGCTTTTTCAGCCTGATCGGCCAGCGTTCGGGTGATCCACGTCGACCAGCCCACCGGCACCAGCGCAAAGGCAAAGCCCCAGATAATCGCGATGGCAGACGCCACCCACTTGTCGCTGCCCCACAGCACCAGCACCGCCGCGCTCAGCGCCAGCACCAGCGGCGCGCCCGCCAGCGCAAACTTCAGGGAGCGTTTCAGGAACGGGGACGACAGCGAGGTGCCGACAAAGCTGGCGATACCGAAGCTCAACAGCACCAGCGTCAGGCCGTCGACGTCAAAGCCCGCCATGGTCATAAACACCGGGCGGATATAGGTAAAGAAGGCAAACTGCCCGGCAAAGGACATAAAGATCGCCGTCATCCCCGCCAGCACACCGGGGCGCTTCAGCAGCGCAAACATGTTTTGTTTGTGGTGCGCCGCTTCGCCCGGCAAAGTCGGTAGCGCTTTCCACACCCAAATGATGCAGAGCAGGCCCATCACCGCCGCGGCGTTGAAGACGTTACGCCAGCCGATAATCCCACCGAGGAAGCTACCGAGCGGCGCGGCAATCACCAACGCGATAGAGACTGCACCGAAGATAACGGACAGAGCCTTTGGCACCGTACGCGCGGGCACCAGGCGCATGGTCAGCGAGGCCGACATCGCCCAGAAGCCGCCGAGCCCCAGCCCCAGACAGGCGCGACCGAGCAGCAGCAGAGTGAAGCTTTCAGCAAAGGAGACCAGCAGGCAGGAGAGCGTCAGCAGCACGCTGAAAAGAATGACCACTTTACGGCGGTCAATTGCGCCAATCACCTGCGTGATAAACAGGCTGGCGAACATCGCCACAAACGCGGTGACGGTAACAGACTGACCCGCCACGCCTTCGGAAATGCCCAGATCCTGCGCCATCGGCGTCAGCAGGCTCACCGGCAGAAACTCAACGGTAATCAGACATGCAACGCAGAACGCCACGGCGAAAACGGCCGACCAGTTGGGGCGAGAAACCTCGTTGGTCTGCGGTCTGGTCGTGGGCTGGATATGTTCTGTCATGGCGTCACCTGAAGATAAAAACGTGCGGAAAAGTCGCGCAGTTTATCATCAAAAGTGTGACGAATTTAACGATTTGACAACTTTTGTCGTTTTTACAGGGGATCAATGCAGGTAAAACACGCCCTCTTCCGGCAGGAAGAGCTGGTTATAGCGCAGCTGGAAAGCGTTAAGCTCTTGCGGATCGGGCTCCATCTCGCGCATAAAGCCAAGCGCCAGACGAATTTGCGCATCGGTAATCGGTGCGGCAAGGCGGGCTTTACGCAGCATGCGGTGCCATGTATGCAGGTTCTCTTCGCTACCGTCGACAATGCAGACCTGCCAGATGAGCAGCACCTGCGCCGCGTTTTGCAAATGCGCCTCGTCCGGCCGCTCAAGGTAGCGGATAAACTCATTGCCCGACGTTTTACCAAACTGGTCGATCATCGACTCAACCGGCACCGGGGTGATCCCCAGACGCTCGCTTAAGCGTTTGATGGCGCGGCGGGAATCTGAGGTCAGGACGCGAAATCCCACCACAAAGACCACAGCAAGCGTTGCCAGCATTATCCAGACCATGTGTTCTCCTTACATCAGCCGCTCATCATAGCGGGAAACACACGGCGTCGACAGCGACAGGCATAAAAAAGCCCGGCATCACACACCGGGCAAAGAAGTTACCTGCACACTCAGGCTGTTTTTAATTTCTGCGCACGATTTTCACGGCGAATCTTACGTTCTTCCAACACCGCGACCATCGCCATCAGGACGATACAGCCGATCGCTGCCGCATCCAGCGCCGCGAAGGTGCCCGCCCAGCCGGTGAGGCCGAAAATCGGTGTGCCGTCGGCGATCATCCCCAGACCCAGCTTGGCGAAGCTGTCGCCGATCAGGTAGGCGAAGGTGCCCTTAATCCCATCGGCGGCGCCGATCGCTTTTTTCGGGACGAAGCCGACTGCCGCCACGCCGATCAGCAGCTGCGGACCAAATACCAGGAAGCCGAGCGCGAACAGGGACGCCAGGTAAACGTACTGGTTGCTGGCATGCTGGTACACGCCAAGCGTGGCGATAATCAGCGCCAGCGCGACGCAGGCTACCAGCGCACGACGGCCGTTGGCGAGATCCGAGAGCCAGCCCCAAAGCAGCGTGCCGACCAGCGCGCCCACTTCGAACAGGGTGAAGCCCTGAATCGCCACTTCTTTAGAGAGCTTCAGCTCCTGGAAGGCATACACGGTCGACCACTGGTCGATGCCGATACGCACCACGTAGAGGAAGATGTTTGAGAAGCACAGCAGCCAGATCACTTTGTTTTTCAGCACGTACTCAACAAAGATCTGCCATTTGGACATCTCGTTTTCTTCGGTCTCTTTGTCCTCTTCGCTGATCTCCTCGCCGAACAGCTCTTCGGCTTTGCCGAGGCCGTACGATTCCGGGGAGTCGCTGCCGTAGCGTAGGCCGATAAAGCCGACGATCAGGGCGATAATCGACGGGAAGATAAACATACCGATCACGTGGCCGTCGAACAGGTAGTTTGCGCCAAACAGCGCCACGCCAGCCGCACCGGCACCGCCGAGGTTGTGGGAGATGTTCCACATGCCGAGGTACGAACCACGCTTACGGCGCGGGGTCCATTTGGTGATGGTGGAGTAGCTGCACGACCCGCCGGTACTCTGGAAGAAACCGCTCAGAGCGTAGAAGGCGATCATCATAAACAGGCTGACGGAGCCCGCGCCCATGCTGGCGCTGAAGCCGAGCATACAGATGGCGGAGAGGATTAGCATAAACGGCAGGAACTGCTTGGTGTTTTTGCCGTCCGCGTAGTAGGAAACCAGTGTTTTCCCCACGCCGTAGGTGATGGAGAACCCCAGGCCGATCATCCCCAGTTGCGTCATGCTCAGCCCGTAGGTTGAGATCATGTCGTTCTGCGCGATGTTAAAGTTTTTGCGGATCAGGTACATGGTCAGGTAGCCGATGAAGACCACCAGATAAGACTGCATGAACGGTTTGAACCACATCTTGCGCCGCACGTCGAGCGGCAGATCCAGGGTCGGCTTGCGCACCTGATTTAAGAAGGCCAGCATGACTGAGTTACTCCTGAGCTGATTTTTGCAGCATTGTAAAAACCAGCCGGGAGAGATGCCTGAGACAGCGTCCAGGTAAAACCGGGAAAATTTCTTAGTTTTTCGCCACTCGGGGCGAAAAGGTGAGGCGCATCACGCTTCGCGCGGTGACTGGGCGTGCAAAAACGGCAGCAGCAGCAGGGCGGATATCCCCGCCGCGATGGCGATCACCGCAAAGAAACCGCTCCAGTGCCAGACGTCGATCACCCGCGCCAGCGGCCAGCCGGAGAGCGATGCGCCGAGGTAGGCAAACAGCCCGACAAAGCCCGTCGCCGCGCCTGCCGCCTCTTTGTGGGAACACTCCGCCGCCGCCATGCCGATCAGCATCTGCGGTCCAAACACGAAGAAGCCGATGGTGAAGAAGCACGCCGCCTGCATCACGTAGCTGGCGAACGGCATCAGCCACAGCGAGCCGACGGAGAGCAAAATCCCGGCGGCGAAAATCAGGTTCATCGGGCCGCGGTTGCCGTTGAACAGCTTGTCCGATCCCCAGCCTGCCACCAGCGCGCCGATAAACCCACCCAGCTCGAACATCGTCACCGCCGAGTTGGCGGTCACCAGGTCCACGCCGAGCGTCTCGGACATGTACAGATTACCCCAGTCGTTGATGGCCGCGCGCACCACGTAGACCAGCACGTAGCAGAGCGACAGCAGCCAGATATACGGGTTTTTCAGCACGTATTTGGTGAGGATCTCCCTGCGGGTCAGCCCCGCGCCCTCCTGCTGCTGGGCAATCTCCATCTCGTCGTGCCGCCAGTCGCCCACCGGAGGCAGGCCGACGGTTTGCGGCCTGTCGCGCAGGCGCCAGCAGAGGAACAGCCCGGCGACAATAGCGAGGCCACCGGCAATCATCATCCCCGCGCGCCAGCCGTAGTGTAGCGCCGCCGCGCCCACCACCATCGGGATCAGCGCCCCGCCGACGTTATGCGCGGTGTTCCAGATTGCCCACCAGCCGCCGCGCTCGTTGCGCGAATACCAGGCGGTGAGCAGGCGAGCGCAGACCGGCGCGCCCCAGCCCTGGAAAAAGGCGTTCAGCGCCCACAGCAGGGCAAAGGCCCACAGCGAGGTGGAGAAACCAAACAGGATGTTCACCACGCCGGTGGCGATCAGCCCAACGCCCATAAAATAGCGCGCGTTGGAGCGGTCGCTGACGATGCCGGAGAAGAACTTCGACAGGCCGTAGGTGATGTAAAACAGCGTCGCCAGCAGGCCGATATCGGTGCGCGTCATCACGCCGCTGGCGAGGATTTCCGGCGCGGCGGCGTTGAAGCTTTTGCGGGTGAAGTAGAACAGCGCGTAGCCGAGCCAGATGGTCATCAGGATATGGCGACGCCAGTAGCGGTAGCGGGCGTCGATTTCCGCTTTGTCGCCTATCGGCGCGGCGCTGGCAGGGGTTTTAAACATGGTAACTCCGTAGCGGCAGGCTGACGCTCACGCGCGTTCCGTGGGTGCAGGAGATGCTCAGCGTGCCGCCGAGCGCCTTCACGCGCTCGCGCATGCCCGCCAGGCCAAAGCCCTGCTGGCCGGATCCCGGCGGCAGGCCGCAGCCGTCGTCTTCAATCACCAGCATCAGGCGCTCGTCCTGCTGCCAGCCCTGGATCGTGACCGCGCTGGCGCTGGCGTGCTTGACGATATTGTTCAGCCCCTCCTGACAGACGCGGAACAGCGTCACGCGCTGGCCTTCGCTCAGGGTGGCTTCATTAATACGCCAGTCGAGATGGCTGACGATTCCGCGGCTTTCCAGCTCCATCTCGCGCATCAGGGAACGCACAGCCTGCTCAAGCGTAAGGTCGTCAAGCTGGCGCGGGCGCAGCCGTCCTAACAGGCGGCGAACGGAGTCATAGACACCCAGCGAAAGCTGTTCGATATGCGCCCCACCCTGCTTCACGCCCGCGTTTTCCGCCGCCAGGCGCTGGACAATGCCCGCCTGGGTGCGGATAGCGGTGATGGTCTGGCCGATATCGTCGTGCAGCTCGCGGGCGACCTCCTGCCGCACGCTCTCTTCCGTCTCCAGCAGACGCTCCGCCAGACGGCGGTTGCGCGCCAGCTCGGTTTGCAGGGACTGATTCAGCTCGCGCAGACGCTGTATGCCCGCGCCGAGCAACAGCCCGGTCAGGCTCTGGGCCAGCAGGGAAAGCAGCAGATCCACCGGATGATCGTGCCAGGTCTGGCTGGCAATCAGCGCGATGGCGTTCATCAGCGTCGCAATCAGCGCCCCCTGCCAGCCGTAGTGCCAGGCCAGGGCGATAATTGGGAGCGCAAGGCAAAATGGAGTAAAGCGTGAAAGCTCGGCGGGCAGGCCAAGCTGGAGCCACAGGCTCACCACAAACAGCAGCAGATACCAGATGAGGTGCCGGGCGCGCCAGTTCACCGGTTGGGAAACCAGCGCCGGGCCGAGCGGCTGCCAGACGGTGCTGGTGAGGTAGTGCCAGATCACGAGGCAGGTTGGGGCCAGCGTCAGGCCGCCGGTGAGGGTCAGCAGCAGGGCGTTGAGCATCTCCTTCTCGCCGACCCACGGAAGCGACTGCAGCAGCGCGGCGGCAATCAGCGCCGCCCCCTGACGCAGCAGCGTGCGCCAGTCGCGCTGGTGGCGGTAGCGGGAAATCAGCGCAACCGGGAGAAGCGTGAGCAGGCTTCCGGTCATCAATAAGGGCAGATGCGCCAGAGCGACTTCCTGCGCCAGCCAGACCAGCATCAGCCACTCTGCGCCGAGCAAAACCGGCCAGTAGGCGCGCGGGCACTGGAGCATTAAGCCCAGACGCAGGCCGAAGGGAAACAGCAGCACCGCCAGCTCGGGGCGTTCCACCAGGTGCAGGCTGATGCTCCACAGGCAAAACCAGGCGGCGGAGAAGATAAAAAAGCTGGCGACAACGGCGATCAGCCGCGAAAAGACGGGACTCATTGCCAGCTGTCGAACATGCGGCGCGCCAGCTCGACGTCGTTGCTGACGTTAAGTTTTTCCATCAGGTTGGCGCGGTGAACGTGCACGGTTTTCGGGGACAGTTCCAGCTCGGCGGCAATCTCTTTTACCGACATCCCCTGCGCGAGTTTTTCCGCAACCTGACGCTCGCGTCTGGTGAGCGGATCCTGACGTCCGGCCGCCAGCTTGATGGCGATATCCGGCGTTAAATAGCAGCCGCCGGTAGAAACGGTGCGCACCGCTGCGATCAGTTCGTCGGGGCTACAGCGTTTAGAGAGGAAGCCGCGCGCACCCGCGTTGAGCGCCTGCTCGACCAGCGCCGGGCTGTCGTGGACCGACAGCATAATCGTCGCCATGCCCTTCGGCAGCTGGCTTAGCAGTTCCAGCCCGGAGAGATCCGGCATTGAGATGTCGCAGATACAGACCTGCACCCCGCGTCCCGGCAGGCCCGCCAGCGCCTCACGACCGGAGCCAAACTCGGCCACGACCTGGAAATCCGGTTCGAGGTTCAGAAGCTGGGCGAATCCGGAGCGGACGATAAGGTGGTCGTCGATGAGAGCGATGGTGGTCATGTGTCTTCCTGCGGTCTGAAAACGCCGGATGGCGCTGCGCTTATCCGGCCTACAAGAGCGAAAGACGCTTACCTTAAGCGATCTTTATTCGAAAAACACCGCAATTTTGTTAAACATGGCGGGATCGGACTGGTTGCGCGCCACTTTGGTAACGTCTTCCAGCTTGTCGATCTGGGCCATCATCTGCTCCAGACGCTGGTCATCGTTGACCAGCAGCCAGATGCGGCTGTGCTCGCTACCCTGAATCGGCAGACAGAGAATGCCTTCCACGTTAAACGCCCGGCGGGCAAACAGCCCGCAGACGTGGGTCATGACGCCAGGGTGGTTGCGGACGGTGAGTTCCAGAATGACGTTATCATGTTGTTTCTGCATGGCTTATTCTCCCACCATCTCAGTATTTGCCGCACCCGGCGGCACCATCGGATACACTTTTTGTTCAGGGTCGATACGCACGTGGATCAGCGCCGGGCCGGGGCGAGAAATCGCCGCCTGCAGCGCCGCGTGGGCGTCTTCTTCCGCGTTCAGATCGCAGGTATGCAGGCCAAAGCCGGCGGCAATCTGCATAAAGTTAATCATCCCCGGATAGGTCGCCGCAAACACGCCCTGCTTGTAGAACAGGCTCTGCTGCTGGTGCACCAGACCCAGCGCCTCGTTGTTCATCAGGATGATTTTCACGTCTAACTGGTTTTCGGCCGCGGTCGCCATTTCCTGAATGTTCATCATCAGGCTGCCGTCGCCGGAGAAGCAGATGACCTTGCGGTCCGGATTCGCCAGCGCCGCGCCTACGGCTGCGGGCAGGCCAAAGCCCATAGTGCCCAGACCGCCGGAGGTCAGCCACTGACGCGGACGGTTCAGCGGGTAGGCCTGGGCGGTCCACATCTGATGCTGACCCACGTCGGTGGTGATAATCGCGCTGTCGTCCACGCAGGCGGCCACGGCGTTGATCAGCCCGTAGTGGCTCAGCGGGTCGCCTTCGGTTGGGATGGCGCCCGGGAACTCGCGCTGCAGATCGGCCACCAGTTGGCGCCAGTCGGCGCGGTCGGCTGCGTCCGTCTGCGGGATCAGCTGCGCCAGCACCTCCGCCACGTCGCCCTGAATCGCCACGTGCGGCTGCTTGATTTTACCCAACTCGGCGCGGTCGATATCCACGTGAATGATTTTGGCATTCGGGCAGAACTGCTCAGTTTTGCCGATCGCCCGGTCATCAAAACGTGCGCCCATAACGATCAGCAAATCCGCTTCTTGCAGGATGTAGTTGGTGCTGCGCGCGCCGTGCATGCCCAGCATGCCGAGAGAGAGCGGGTGCGCTTTGGGCAGCATGCCGAGCGCCATCAGGGTCATGGTGGTCGGCAGGTTGGCTTTTTCCGCAAACTGGCGGATTTCATCCGCGGCGTTAATCGCTCCGCCGCCCAGATAGAGCACCGGGCGTTTGGCGGCGTTAATCATGGCGGCGGCATCGCGCACGCTCTCAGCGCTGAATGCCGGCGCGGGCGCACGGTCGCCCGGCTCCGGCAGCACGTCGATCTCGATCTCTGCGGTCTGGACATCCTTAGGAATGTCTATCCACACCGGGCCCGGGCGGCCAGACTGCGCAATGCGGAACGCATCGCTGATAACCTGAGGCAGCTCGCTGATATCGCGAACTAAATAGTTATGTTTGGTGATGGGGATAGAGATGCCGTAGGTATCCACTTCCTGGAACGCATCGGTACCGATCATCGAAGACGGTACCTGGCCGGTAATGCAGATCAGCGGTATAGAGTCGAGGCGCGCGTCGGCGATGGCGGTCACCAGGTTGGTTGCGCCCGGGCCGCTGCAGGCCATGCAGACCGCCGGTTTGCCCTGCGTGCGCGCCATGCCCTGAGCGATAAAGCCTGCCCCCTGCTCGTGGCGCGCCAGCACGTGGCGGATCTGCGTGCTTTGGCTCAACGCATCGTACAGCGGCAGCACCGTGCCGCCCGGGATACCCGCAACGGTAGTGATGCCCTGTCGTTCCAGCAAATGAACGATCAGCTGCGCGCCGGTGAAACGCGTCTTCGTGGATGTTGTGCCCGAAATTGCCATGCTCCAGTCCTTTTCTTCTGGGCCGACTTTCCGGGGAGGCTCTTAAACGAAAAACCCCGCCCGGTTTGCGCCGGCGGGGTTTTGGATTCGTGTGTTGATCCAGTCCCTACGGCGCATTGCCGACGACCACCACCACACGCACGACGACCACTGCGGCTGGTTGCGCAGTTTTTAGTAGGGTCGAAGTGAAGATGGATGAAGTCATTGGGGACCTGTGTTTGGAATCATTGATGGAATTTATACAAACACAGGTTTTCGGGCGTGACAATGGAAATATTTTCATCTGCGCAAAAATGCGTCAGGGATCACGTTTCGTTTGTTGAGTGATGACACTCAAAAAGTCGGTTTTAACTCACTCAATAAACAGAGCTGGTGATACCCCAAATCTGGCCGCCAGCTTTTTAATATGGTTCAGCGTAAGCTGTCTTTGACCATTCAGGACCCGTGAAACCATTGATTTACTGCCAATTTCATCCTGAAAATCCGATATCGTCAGGTTGTACTGATCCATCAAGGTTCTTAAAACCGCAATACCGACAGGAACGGACTCCATCTCCTTGCGTAATGCGACTATCTCTGGCCGATTGGCTTCGTAACGGCTAATCCTGGCGCACACAATATCCAGCAAGGGACTATCGGGCTCATTCATGAGCAGATACTCAACCAGCTCAAGCGCATCCTTATAATCTTTCTCGCTCGGCTGTTCACCCAGTAAAGGAACGGCCGCAACAAGGGCATGCGTAGCTTTCATTGCATCAGCGACGATCATCATTTCTTCCCCTTAGTGCGATGTTTCTCCGTAAAACGGTCATATTCCTTATGCTGGGGAAACTGGGTTACCGCATCCAAAATAGCTTTCATAGAGATTAAATGCATACTGCATGCCTGCCGCGTCCGTTGCCATTATGGCAATGATGACATTCGTTGCCAATAAGTCAACAGCCATCTTTTTTGAGCAGACCAGAAAACAAAAAACCCCGCCTAAGCGAGGTTTTTATCAGGGTTTTGCGGTTGGTCGCCGCAGAACACACTGTGTTACGTCAACGCAAAAAAGTATACGCGATCGAAGACGAACGCGCAATTCCGGCACGGATTTTGACGTTTTTGAGTATGGATCGCCTTCCAAATTTTGTCCATAAAATACTGTTCATGCATACAGTATTTATCTATACTGAGGGTGTTCGCAGTGAGCGAG
Organism: Enterobacter sp. ECC-019; assembly: GCF_043974075.1. NCBI lineage: Bacteria > Pseudomonadati > Pseudomonadota > Gammaproteobacteria > Enterobacterales > Enterobacteriaceae > Enterobacter > Enterobacter sp. ECC-019. The sequence goes on along the minus strand of NZ_CP143759.1, from coordinate 634,521 downwards.
GGGGCCGCAGTTCTACCGGCGCAACGAAGTCCTGGCTGAAACGGGTGGTGCCGTCAGTGCCTTAACCCCTGAAGTGAGCACACTGTGTTACGTCAATCCAGGTGCTGGCAACAGGTGGCGGAAAGGTACGCCAGCATCGTGCTCCTTTTAACCAAAAGGAGACGCGTATGAGCGTAGTGGATATGGTGATACTTATCCTCAAACTCATTGTTGCTGTACTGCAACTGCTTGATGCTGTCCTGAAATTCCTTCGGTAATTCAGGTTCAAGTCGCACCTGAGAGGGGCGGGCAACCGCCCCTCTTTAATAACGAGGGAATGCTATGTCGCGTCTGTTAATTGAGCCTGTCACACCGGATGAGCCGGGGTATATCGCCCTGAAAGCGGAAAGTATCGCATTGAATTTCAACATGCTGCGCAGGCTGGAAGAGAACTGGCAGCGCGGTGAGAACCGCTTTAACGCGCCGGGTGAAAAACTGCTGGGTGCGTTTCTCAACGGCAAGCTGGTCGGCGTGTGCGGCCTCAACCGCGATCCGTTCAGCCAGCAGCCGCGCGCCGGACGTATTCGCCATCTCTACGTCAGCGAGAAGTGCCGCGGGCTGGGCATTGGCAAACAGCTTTTGACCGTGGTCATGGCCGATGCCAGCATCTGGTTTGATTTCCTGAATACCCATGCGCCGGACAGTGCCTGCGGGTTTTATAATCGGGCGGGTTTTACGATGGTCTCAGACGAACCGCGGGTGACACACCGCCTTTTTTGTGCGGTGTAACCGGCTGGCAGCATCAGGATGTGAATGTTACAGTTGAGTGACAATTCATCACCCGATACGCCATGACCCTCACCGTATTCTGCATTTTGCTCTTCGCCGCGCTGCTGCATGCGAGCTGGAACGCCATCGTTAAGGCCGGAACGGACAAGCTCTATTCCGCAATAAGCGTCAGCGGCTCCGCCACGGTTATCGCTCTGGTCTTACTGCCGTTTTCTCCACAGCCATCTGCTGCCAGCTGGCCGTTTTTGATTGTCTCCTGTGCCTTACAGGTGGTGTACACCGTGCTGGTAGCGAAGACCTATCAGGTCTCTGACATGAGCCAGACCTATCCGCTGATGCGCGGCACCGCCCCGCTGCTGGTGGCGCTGGTAAGCGTGCTGGCGCTCGGCGATAGCCTCTCATGGCTCGCCTGGTCCGGCATTGGCGTGATCTGCCTGTCGATTCTCATTATGGCGATGCATGGCCGTATGCAGTCACGCAAAGGGATCTGGCTGGCACTGCTGAACGCCTGTTTCATCGCAGGCTACACGCTGGTGGACGGCACCGGCGTGCGGCTGTCCGACACCGCGCTGGGCTATACGCTGTGGACCTTCTTTATGAACGGCTTCTGCCTGCTGAGCTGGGCAATGGTCGCGCGTCGACGCGAGGCGTCCGGCTACCTGCGCCTGCACTGGAAAAAGGGGTTGCTCGGCGGCGTTGGCACCATGGGCTCTTACGGTCTGGCGCTTTGGGCAATGACGCAGGCACCGCTGGCGGTGGTCGCAGCGCTGCGTGAAACCTCCATACTCTTTGGGGCACTGATCGCGTTTGTCCTTTTAAAAGAGAAGGTTGCGGGTCTGCGCATTGTAGCTGCACTGGGTATTGCTGGCGGCGCCATTCTGCTGCGCCTGGCGTAAATCACTGGCAACATTAGTTGCCGTTCTTGTTTACAAATCCTGCCTTACCCGGTTTTTTCATTCACCACGACAATGCTTAAATTGTCATCTCACTGTGGTAGATTCCTCGCGCATTTATGGTAATGCGCAGTCACTTATTCTTCATTTTTATCTTTTGGCAAAAGTATTCAGCGACATGAAAAAACAAAGGAACGTTAACTTATTGTTGATGCTGGTGTTACTGGTGGCCGTCGGTCAGATGGCGCAAACCATCTACATTCCGGCGATTGCCGACATGGCAAAGGAACTTAACGTCCGCGAGGGCGCAGTGCAGAGCGTGATGGCGGCCTACCTGCTGACCTATGGCGTTTCGCAGCTCTTCTACGGCCCGCTGTCCGATCGCGTCGGGCGTCGTCCGGTGATCCTGGTGGGTATGAGCATTTTCATGGTGGCGACGGTGATTGCCATTACCACGCACAGCCTGACCGTATTGATTGCCGCCAGCGCCCTGCAGGGCGTTGGGACCGGCGTCGGCGGGGTGATGGCGCGAACCTTACCGCGTGATATGTATCAGGGCACCCAGCTCCGTCATGCTAACAGCCTGTTGAATATGGGTATTCTGGTCAGCCCGCTGCTGGCCCCGCTGATTGGCGGCCTGCTGGACACGATGTGGTCCTGGCGCGCCTGCTACGCCTTCCTGCTGGTGCTGTGCATCATTGTCACCTTCAGCATGGCGCGCTGGATGCCGGAAACGCGCCCGCAGGACGCGCCGCGCACGAAGCTCATCACCAGCTACAAAACGCTGTTCGGTAACGGCGCGTTCACCTGCTACCTGCTGATGCTGATCGGCGGCCTGGCGGGCATTGCGGTGTTCGAAGCCTGTTCCGGCGTGCTGCTGGGCGCGGGGCTGGGTCTGAGCAGCATGGTCGTGAGTATTCTGTTTATTCTGCCGATCCCGGCGGCGTTCTTCGGCGCGTGGTTTGCCGGACGCCCGAACAAACGCTTCTCCACCCTGATGTGGCAGTCGGTGATCAGCTGCCTGCTGGCGGGTCTGATGATGTGGATCCCAGGGCTGTTTGACGTAATGTCGGTCTGGACGCTGCTCATCCCGGCGGCGCTGTTCTTCTTTGGCGCGGGGATGCTGTTCCCGCTGGCAACCAGCGGCGCGATGGAGCCGTTCCCGTTCCTTGCAGGCACGGCTGGCGCGCTGGTGGGCGGTTTGCAGAATATCGGCTCCGGCGCGCTGGCCTGGCTCTCCGCGATGATGCCGCAGACCGGGCAGGCTAGTTTGGGCCTGCTGATGACGCTGATGGGGCTGCTGATTTTACTGTGCTGGCTGCCGCTGGCGTCGCGTGTCCCGCATCACGAGCAGCCGGTTTAACCGCATGATGGCCCGGCTTCTCGCCGGGCTTTTCACAAACGGGCGCAATCATCGCCTGCAATAACGGCTCCGGCGCAGGCCGCCAGGCTCCCTCTTCCCCGTCGTAAAACTGGAAATCCGCGTTAAGCGCATAAGGGATTTTCGCCTTTTGCAGCTCGCAGGCCATAAAGGTGGCGAAGGCCATTTGCGAAGCGGTTGGCGTGAGGTGGTTTGACTCCCCCACGCCCCAGCCCCCGACCCAGCTTACGTGCCCGGTTTTTTGCTGCCAGCGCAGCGCGGTATTGATGCGATTATGGATAGCCGCTTTCTCCGCCGCCGTGCCGGACGTCCACGGGTATTTACCGCTATTTTTCAGCGGCCCCCACGGGAAAATATGCCACTCCGCCAGCAGGTAGTTTTGACTGTGCGCAGGTAGCTTCAGGCTGGATAAATCCTCCGGCGCGGCACGCAGGCGTGGCGCAATAAAGATCATGCGCTGCGGGTCAATATCGTGGATCGCTTTAATGGTTTTTTCATACACGCGGTTTAGCGACGTGAGGTTGTGGTTAAGCTTGTCGGCGGGCTCATAAATGAGATCAAAACCCAGCAGCGGGTAGCTCTGACCGAAATAGTGCGCCACGGCAATCCACCAGTTGATCGTCTCTTTCTCGTTATCGGCTTTTGGGTCGTTTTTATATTCATCAGCCTGATAAGCGACTATCGGGATCACGCCATACTGCTCGCAGGCCTCCACCAGCTTGCGCAGGTGGATCAGCCGCGCTTCCGTCGGTTCATCGGCCACGCGGATACGCACATGGGTAATGCCTTTTGCACGGAAATCGCGAACCACCAGCGGGTCGAACTCGCGAATACCGCGCTCGGTGCGCGCCCAGTCCACATCCATTCCGACGCCCAGCTGCTGCGCATAATGGGCAGCCGTCAGCGGCGGCTCAACGGCAATCGCCCAGCCGGAAGAGATCAACAACGCAGTGGCAATATAAGGCTTTAACACGGTTTACCCTGGATAAATCGAAAGCATTACCTGTATTTAGCACGCTTTTTCACATTTGGTGTAGCGTCAAAGCGTAATAATTCTTCACCTCACCAGTTCTCTCAGCCAGCCGATAAAGGCGTCAATTTTCGGCCACTGGCGGCCGGGAAGCGTTGAGATGTAATAATGCTGATGGCATTTGAGGGTTTTTTCACCAAACGGTGCAATCAACTCGCCCCGTTCGAGCCGTTTCTGCACCAGCCGCTTTCTGCCCATCGCGACGCCTACATGGTTGATGGCCGCAATAATCGCTAAGTCGGAACGATCGAAACCAATGCCCGACGATGGCGGCATATTCACCGCAAAGTGCTGCGCCCAGCTCAGCCACTCATCCGTACCGGAATCGTTGCTCCAGGCCTGACGGTCGTGCAGCAGCGTACAGTGGCTGAGGTTATCGGGGTTTTTCAGCAGTTCATGCTCGCGGGCGTACTGCGGTGAGCAGACGGGCAGAATCTCCTCGTCCATAAGGAAGTGATGAGAGAGGTGGTTTGGCGGCGTATCGTCGAAATAGAGCGCCAGATCGACACCCGTTCGCTGCATATTAACGTAATCATTGCCAGTCAGGATGGTAAGTGAGATCGACGGGTAGCGGCGGGTAAAGTCCCCCAGCATGGGCACCAGCCAGCACTGGGCGATCGACGGGCGGGAGTAGACCGTCAGCGTGCCGGAGAGCGCCTGGTTTTTAATATCCAGGATCTCCTGATTCAGGGTGTCGAGGGACGATTTTAGCGTCCAGTAAACGCGCTTTCCCTCCTGCGTCAGCTCGACTTTCCGGTGCGAGCGGACGAACAGCTGAATACCCAGCTCCTCTTCCAGCAGGTTAATGCGGTGGCTCACCGCGCTGGGGCTGAGCGACAGCTCCTCCGCCGCCAGCGCGAAGGACTCATGCCGGGCGGCCACTTCAAAGGTATACATTTTCGACAGCTGCCAGCCGTTTAACAGCCGGTTTCTGGCTTCATTTGCATCGGTCATCACAATTCTCGCGCGTGGTTTCTGCGCTCAGCATACCGTTTAAGGGTGAATTAATGTGAACCTAATACGAATTAAGTGCGCTTTTTAGAGCACAGTCACTCAGTTGATCCAATCTGGTTCATCTGAACGCCAATTTATATCGTTTGTCAGCCCACGCCGCTTTTTCGTCCAATACCCCCAGATGACAAAAGGGTGAGGTGAGATATGGGATCTCAGGTCTGGGTTGTGGCAACGCTGCTGGTCAGCATTGTGTTGATTGTTTTAACCATCGTAAAACTGAAGTTTCACCCGTTCCTCGCGCTGCTGCTGGCGAGCTTTTTCGTCGGCGCGATGATGGGGATGAGCCCGCTGGATATGGTGAACGCCATTGAGAGCGGAATTGGCGGCACGCTGGGCTTCCTGGCTGCGGTGATTGGTCTGGGCACCATTCTCGGCAAGATGATGGAAGTCTCCGGCGCGGCCGAGCGCATCGGGATCGCACTGCAGCGCTGCCGCTGGCTGTCAGCAGACGTGATTATGGTGCTGGTGGGCCTGATCTGCGGTATCACGCTGTTCGTGGAAGTGGGCGTAGTACTGCTCATCCCGCTGGCGTTTTCCATCGCCAAAAAGACCCACACGTCGCTGCTCAAGCTGGCCATTCCGCTCTGTACCGCGCTGATGGCGGTGCACTGCGTGGTGCCGCCGCATCCGGCGGCGCTGTTTGTCACCAACAAACTAGGTGCAGACGTCGGAACGGTGATTGTCTACGGTCTGATGGTGGGCCTGATGGCGTCTCTGGTCGGTGGCCCGCTGTTCCTGAAACTGCTCGGCAATCGTCTGCCGTTTAAACCGGTTCCGGCGGAATTTTCAGACCTGAAGGTGCGTGAAGAGCACACCCTGCCGTCGCTGGGCGCCACGCTGTTCACGGTGCTGCTGCCGATTGCCCTGATGCTGGTGAAAACCATCGCCGAGCTGAATATGGCAAAAGAAGGCACGCTGTATACGCTGCTGGAATTTATTGGCAACCCGATCACCGCCATGTTTATCGCCGTGTTTGTCGCCTACTACCTGCTGGGGATCCGCCAGCATATGGGCATGGGCACGATGCTGACGCACACCGAGCACGGCTTCGGCTCTATCGCCAACATTTTGCTGATTATCGGCGCGGGCGGCGCGTTCAACGCCATCCTTAAAACCAGCGGGCTGGCGGACTCACTGGCGCATATTCTCTCGAACCTGCACATGCACCCTATCCTGCTCGCCTGGCTGGTGGCGCTGGTGCTGCATGCTGCCGTCGGCTCCGCCACGGTCGCGATGATGGGCGCCACGGCGATCGTCGCGCCGATGCTGCCGCTCTATCCGAACGTAAGCCCGGAGATTATCACCATTGCCATCGGTTCCGGCGCTATTGGCTGCACGATCGTGACCGATTCCCTCTTCTGGCTGGTGAAGCAATACTGCGGCGCGACCCTGAATGAGACCTTCAAATACTATACGACGGCGACCTTTATCGCCTCGGTGCTTGCACTTGGCGGCACATTCCTGCTTTCTTTCATTATCTGAGCGCGAAGAGACGTATTATGGAAAACGCAACTATCACTACTTTAACCGCACAGTTTCCTCTGGTTGAGGATCTGATTGCCCTGAAAGAAACCACCTGGCTTAACCCGCGCACCACGACGCTTGCCGAAGGGTTGCCGTACGTCGGGCTGACCAAAGCCGACGTGGACGACGCACACGCTCGCCTGAAACGCTTCGCGCCGTATCTGGCGAAAGCCTTCCCGGAAACGGCGGCAACGGGCGGGATTATCGAATCCGAACTGGTCGCGATCCCGGCAATGCAGGCGCGGCTGGAGAAAGAATCTGCTACGTCTATTCCCGGCGCGCTGCTGCTGAAAAAAGACAGCCATTTGCCGATTTCCGGCTCGATTAAAGCGCGCGGCGGCATCTATGAGGTGCTGGCCCACGCGGAAAAGCTGGCGCTGGAAGCCGGATTGCTAAGTGTTGAAGACGACTACAGCATCCTGCTGGAGCCGCGCTTTAAGGACTTCTTTAGCCAGTACAGCATCGCGGTGGGCTCAACCGGCAACCTCGGGATGTCCATCGGCATTATGAGCGCCCGCATCGGCTTTAAGGTGACGGTGCATATGTCTGCCGACGCCCGCGAGTGGAAGAAAGCCAAACTGCGCAGCCACGGCGTCATCGTCGTGGAATATGAGCAGGATTACGGCGTGGCGGTAGAGCAGGGACGAAAAGCGGCGGAAAGCGATCCGAACTGCTTCTTCATTGACGATGAAAACTCCCGCACCTTATTCCTGGGCTATGCGGTGGCGGGCGAGCGCCTGAAGGCGCAGTTTGCCAAACAGGGCCGGGTGGTGGATGCGGAGCATCCGCTGTACGTCTACCTGCCGTGCGGCGTCGGAGGCGGCCCTGGCGGCGTGGCATTTGGCCTGAAGCTGGCCTTTGGCGATAACGTGCACTGCTTCTTTGCGGAGCCTACGCACTCTCCGTGCATGCTGCTGGGCGTCTACACCGGCCTGCACGATGAGATTGCCGTGCAGGATCTGGGCATTGATAACGTGACGGCAGCGGACGGCCTGGCGGTAGGACGCGCCTCCGGCTTCGTGGGCCGCGCGATGGAGCGCCTGCTCGACGGGTTCTATACGCTTTCCGACCAGAGCATGTACGACATGCTCGGCTGGCTGGCGCAGGAGGAAGGCATTCGGCTGGAACCGTCCGCGCTGGCGGGGATGGCTGGGCCGCTGCGTGTTCATTCGCATAACAACGTTACCCACCTGGTGTGGGCGACCGGCGGCGGGATGGTGCCGGAAGACGAGATGGCGAAGTATCTGGCGAAAGGGAAGTAATTATGCCGGGTGGCGGCTGCGCCTTATCCGGCCTACAACTGCAAAATTTGTTGAATGTGGGTTACCGCAAACAGCAGTGACAGCGACAGCACGGCCAGGGCGATGAGGAACTTATCGCGCACCGCTTTCGGCTGCACAAAATCGTCCTGCGCCACGTCCATCAGGTTACGGCTGCGGGTATAGCGCCATAAAATGAGGGCCACCAGCGCCAGCACAACAACAGAGATCCAGAATGGCACCCCGGTGCGGTGCCAGTTGTGCTTAATCGCCAGGGCAATCAGCGCGCCATACCCCAGCAGCGTGCGCAGCCACGCGAGGGACGTCCGCTCCGGCTGCAGGCCGGGGTCCGCTTCGCGCCGCGCTTTGCGGCTATCCGCCATAGAACACCAGCACCATCACCACGCCCGCTACCGCCAGCAGGATTGCGCTGATGATGAGTAATCCGCGCGTATAGGGCAGATCCTGCTTCAGACGCATCGCCTTCTCATTGCGCAGCCAGCGCAGGTAACCGTAAATCGCCAGCACGCCCGCAAACAGGCACAGCAGCAGCGCCAGCACTTCACGAATCAGCGGCGTGGCGAAATCGGGCGCGAGCTGATCGAGACCGACCCCTGCGGCAAGAAAGCCCAGCGCGGTGCGGATCCACGCTAAAAAAGTGCGTTCATTAGCCAGAGAGAAGCGGTAGTCCGGCGCTTCGCCGAGGCGGGAAATTTTCATGAGGGTTCCTTGTCTTGCTTCGGGCAGGCTTCAGCATAGCGTAAATCGACAAGGACAAGGAGACCGGCATCGGGCGATGCCGGTCAGGACGATTAATGCAGCTCTGGCCAGTACGCTTTGTTGGCCTCGATCAGGTCATCCAGAATCGCTTTCGCGACGGACGCGCTCGGCACGGTTTTCGACAGGGTGATCGCCTGCCAGAGTTTCTGGTACGAGCGCTGCTCCCAGGCATCCACCACCAGTTTTTCCACCGCCACCTGCTGGCTCATCAGCCCTTTCTGGAAGTGTGGAATATCGCCCACCGTAAGCGGCTCCGGCCCGTTATGGCCCACCAGGCACGGGATCTCCACCATCGCGTCGGCATCGAAGTTATGGATGGCCCCGTTGTTTGGCACAATCAGCAGCATCCGCTCCTGAGTGTTGAAGGCAATCGCGGTTGCCAGATCGACGATGTACGACGCGTGTTCGTCGATTTCCAGCTCACCGGCGGCGGAGTTACCGGCTTCGATAATCGCCCGGCAGGAACTGAACACGTGCTTCTCGCGATGATCCATAACCTCATTGGCGCGGGTGCGCTCCGGGTTGGAGTGCGCGACCACGTAGTCCGGGAACAGGTAATACTTCAGGTAGGTGTTCGGCATGGTGTCCGGATCCAGCGCCTGCACGTCTTTTGCTTTGGCAAAGGTATCGTTCCAGCTCGCTTCGGTATGCGCGTCGTCAGAAGGGGGAACATAGCCGTTTTTCGCCACGTATTCGCGCAGTTTCGGCATCAGATCGTTGCCGTTCAGATCTTCAATCGACGTCCACCAGCCAAAGTGGTTCAGGCCATAGTAGCGCACGCGCATCTGTTTGCGGTCCTTCAGGCCGACAATCTGCGCCATACGCCCTTCAATGCCGATCGGCATATCGCAGATGTTGAGGATTTTAGCGTTCGGACGCAGGCGGCGCGTGGCTTCCGCAACAATCGCCGCCGGGTTGGAGTAGTTCAGCATCCACGCGTTCGGGGAGTACTGCTCCATGTAATCCACCAGCTCCAGCACGCCGCCGATAGAGCGCATGCCGTAGGAAATCCCGCCCGGTCCGCAGGTTTCCTGGCCCAGCACGCCGTGGCGCAGCGGGATTTTTTCATCTTTTTCACGCATCGGGTATTTGCCCACGCGGATATGCGCCATCACGAAATCCACATCAGTAAACGCCGCTTTAGGATCGGTGGTGTAGCTGAACTCAATCTCCGGCGCCTGCTCTCTGAGGATGATTTTGCACGCTTCGGCGATGGTCTCCTGACGCGCGCCGTCGTTGTCATAAAACTTCAGGGCGCGCAGCGGGAAACGGTCACGGTTGGCTAACAGCATCAGGACGATACCAGGCGTAAACGTGCTGCCGCCGCCTGCAATGACAACTGAGAATTTTTTCATGATATAGCCTCTGTCAGGGTGGTTTGTTCATTCGTTAAAGGGGTTTTCATCAGCGATTCCAGCTGGTCGCGCACCTGAGGAACGTGCAGACCAACAATCACCTGAATGCCGTTGCCGCGTCGCACCACACCGTGTGCGCCAAGGGCTTTGAAGACGTCGTCGCTTTGGGTTTTCGCCATATCGACCAGCGCAATGCGCAAGCGGGTAGCGCAGTTGTTGATGCTTTCGATGTTGGCCGCACCGCCGAGTGCCTGCAGGAATCCGGCGGCCTGTCCGACCTGCTGGCTGGCCGCCGCCGGGGCGGTGGTTTGCCCGCGCGCCGCCTTATAGTCGGCCTTGCTGTAGAGTTTGATTTCGCTCTCTTCCCGACCCGGGGTTTTCAGGTTCAGACGCTCAATCAGCGTTTTGAAGACCACGAAATAGAGACCGGTGAAGCAGACGCCAATGCCGATCTGGGTGAATACCGTTGACGCGTGGTTGTGGAACATCGGGATCCAGTTTTGCGGCAGGAACTGGTCCAGCAGGCCGCCACCCATGTTCCCCACGACGCCGAAGAGGTACATCACCGTCGCCATGGTCGCCGCCAGCACGGCGTGGACGGCAAACAGCAGCGGCGAGATAAACAGGAAGGTGAATTCCAGCGGTTCAGTAATGCCCACCAGCACGGCGGTGAGCGTGGCCGGGATCAGCAGCCCCGCCACCTTGACGCGGTTTTCCGCCGACGCGGTGTACCAGATGGCCAACGCAATCCCGACCGAGCCAAACACCTTAGAGTTGCCGTGCAGCGCGAATCCGCCTTCCGGGAAGAGGGTTTTCAGCGGCAGCGTGCTCTGGCTGAATTCCTGCAGGTGCTGCGCCCAGTAGACCTGAATCCCCCCTTCCACCGCCGCCGGACCGAAGATGAACGGACCGTAGACAAAGTGGTGCAGCCCGGTTGGGATCAGAATACGTTCCAGGAAGGTATACACCCACACGCCCAGCGCACCGGCAGAGCGCAGGAACGCCTGCAGGGACTCAATGCCCATCTGTACTTTCGGCCAGCCCAGCAGCGTCAGCCAGGCGCAGGGGATCATGACGAAGAACGCGAGGATAACGACAAACGAGCTGCCCTGGAAAATCCCCAGAAAGACCGGCAGCGGCTTGTCAAAATAGCGGTTGTGGATGGCGGTAACGATGCCTGAAATCACAATGGCCCCGATGATGCTGGTATCGAGCGTTTTGATCCCGGCAATCATCGCCAGGCCGCTACCGGCCGTCGGTTCGGCGGAGAAGTCGACGCCAAAGAAGTGGCCCCAGGTCATCCCCATCGCGTTAATGAAGTAGTTCCAGGTCAGGAAGCTAATCAGCACCGCCAGACAGGCGCGGCCCTGCGCCTGCTTCGCCAGGCCAATCGGCAGGCCGACGGCAAAAATCAGCGGCATATTGCGAAACACCGCCCAGCCGCCCTCTTCAATAATGTGAACAATCTGCGCGAAAAGATGATCGGGGGCGGTTAAGGCTTCGCCGACAAACAGCGGGTTGCGAAGCATGATGGCGATTCCCACCACGATCCCGGCAAACGGAAACAACAACACCGGGGTAAACATGGCACCGCCAAAACGTTGTATTTGACTGAGCATTTTTAAATCCTCACGTAACAACCTGTAGGGGGTAGAGGCCTTTATGTTTTTTTGCTGGCCTGAGGTGAGCATAAGAACTTACTGATGCGCGAACATGGCGTGCCGCTGCGATTCGTGATCGCATTCATGGTTTTATTTTGACCAATCAGGTCTACTTTTTGCTGTAAATATGGACATGTCAGGACGCCATCCACGCCCTGATAAGGGCAGAGAGGTCTACTGGTGATCTACAAATCAATCGCCGACAGATTGCGGCTGCGGCTGAATTCGTCGGACTACAACATCGGCAGCCCGCTGCCGGGCGAAAAAGCGCTGGCGCAGGAGTTTGGCGTGGCGCGAATGACCATCCGCAAGGCGCTGGATCTGCTGGTGAGCTGGGGTCTGGTTGAGCGGCGGCACGGCAGCGGCACGTTTGTCTCGCGTAAAGACGTTCACCACGAAACCACTAACCTGACCGGGCTGGTGGAGGTGCTGCGCCAGCAGGGGAAAGAAGTACAGAGCAAGGTGCTGCAGTTCGAAGTGATGCCCGCCCCGCCCGCCATCGCCAGCCAGCTGCGGATTCAGGTGGATGAGCGGATCTATTTTTCACGTCGGGTGCGCTACGTGGACGGAAAGCCGCTGATGCTGGAGGACAGCTTTATGCCGGTGAAGCTGTTCCGCGACCTGTCTCTGGCGCATCTTGAAGGGTCAAAGTTTGATTACATCGAGAAGGAGTGCGGGATCACCATCAGCGGCAACTACGAGAGCCTGACACCGGTGCTGGCAGATAAAACGCTGGCTGGTTATATGAACCTGCCGGAACAGACGCCGCTACTGCGCATTACGTCTCTTTCCTACAGCGACAGCGGCGAGTTCCTCAATTATTCCGTCATGTTCCGAAATACCAGCGATTACCAGGTGGACTACCATCTGCGGCGCATCCACCCGGACGATCTGCTAGCTCATCCCCCAGAACAGCACCGCCAGTAGCTGCGGGGTAATGATGCGCAGGAACATCACCAGCGGGTAGACGGTGGCATAGGAGAGCGCGGCCGCACCGCTGGTGGCGTGCAGGTTGTTGGCAAAGGCCAGCGCGGGCGGATCGGTCATGGAACCCGCCAGCATGCCGCACAGGGTCAGGTAGTTCATTTTGGCGAACATCCGCGCCAGTATGCCCACCGTCAGCAGCGGGATAGCCGTGATAAATATGCCGTAACCGACCCAGCTCATCCCTTCGCCCTTGACCAGAGTATCGACAAAATCCCCGCCGGATTTCAGCCCGACCACCGCCAGGAATAGCACAATGCCCAGCTCGCGCAGCGCCAGGTTAGCGCTCGGCGGCATAAACCAGTAGAGCTTACCGATACAGCCGATACGCCCGAGGATCAGCGCCATAATCAGCGGCCCGCCCGCCAGACCCAGCTTGAGCGCCACCGGGAAGCCCGGCACGTACACAGGAATAGAGCCGAGCAACACGCCGAGCCCGATACCGATAAACACCGGCAGCATCTGCACCTGCTGCAGTTTTTGCTGGGCGTTACCCACCATATCCGCCACGGCGTCAATGGACGATGGCCGACCGACCAGATTGAGGATATCACCGAACTGCAGGCTGGCCTCCGGGCTGGCGACCAGCTCGACACCCGCTCGGTTAAGGCGGGAGATCACCACGTCGTAACGCTCTTTTACCTGTAGATCGCGTATTTTCTTCCCCAGAACCTGCTCGTTAGTCACCACCACGCGTTCCACGCGCATATCGGTGCCGCGGGTGGAGAGCGAGGTATCCACTTCCTGCCCAATCACCAGCCGCGCGTTGTTTAAATCGCCGGGCTGGCCGACCAGATGCAGTAGATCGCCTTGCTGAATGACGGTGCCGGGCGCGGGCACCATCAGCATATCGTCACGCTTAAGGCGGGAGCAGATGATATTGGCGCTGTTCAGGATCGGCACGTCCTGAATCGCCATATTGTTCAGGTTGGGGTTATCGACCCGAATGTTGATGGTTTTGATCGGCATATGGCCGTTGGTGAGCGTGGTTTCATGATCCTTCGCCTCTTTGTCGACGTTAATGCGAAACAGGACGCGTACCAGCCACATGGAGAGCAGAATGCCGCAAATCCCAAACGGATAGGCCATGGCGTAGCTCATCCCCATCTGGTCGACAATGCCGGGTTCGATACCCAAATCGCGCAGGATTTGCTGCCCGGCGCCGAGCGCGGGCGTGTTGGTGACCGCCCCGGAGAAAATGCCCAACACCACGGGCAGCGGGATATCGAAGATTTTGTGCAGGATCGCGGTGACCAGCCCGCCCATCACCACAATGCCGAGGGCAAACAGGTTGAGCCGTAATCCGGAGACCCGAAGTGAGGCGAAAAAGCCCGGTCCCACCTGAATACCGATGGTATAAACGAAGAGGATCAGGCCGAACTCCTGAGTAAAGTGGAGCATCTCGGCGCTGAGGACCAGCCCGAGCTTGTCGGCGAAGTGTCCGACAAAAATGCCGCCAAACAGCACCCCGCCTATCCCAAACCCGACGCCACGGATTTTGATATTCCCTATCCACAGGCCAACAACAGCGACCAGGGCCAACACGCTGACGGTTAACGCGATATCACTCATGATCCACTTCCTGTGCATAACCTTAGTTATACTAAGGATTCTCTCAGAGCCGGAGGCGATTGTATGGGCGATGGCGCACAAAAAAGCCCTGCCGGGGCAGGGCTTCGTGCAGTCTGTGAGTATTGTCGGGTGGCGGCTGCGCCTTACCCGACCTACAGGTTCGGCGGGCTTGTTAACTGTTTAACGCAGGCCGCTCGCTAATAGCGATACGCTGCGGCGCGATGGCTTCCGGCACGTTGCGGAGCAGGTCGATATGCAGCAGCCCGTTGGTAAACGTGGCGCCGGACACTTCCATATGGTCTGCCAGGGTAAAGCTCAGGCTAAACGGCTGATTAACCAGCCCCTGATGCAGCCATTTGGTCTCGGTTTCTTGTTTTTCCGGCGTCCCCTTCACGGTCAGGCGAGTACCTTCAAGCTGGATGTCCAGATCGTCCTGGCGGAAACCGGCCAGCGCAAGGGTAATGCGATAGTGGTTATCGTCGCTTTTTTCGATGTTGTACGGCGGAAACGTCTGTTGCTCGGTGGTGCTTTGCAGGGCGTTAGCCAGTTTGTCAAAACCAATCCACTGACGCAGCAGGGGGGATAAATCGTAGTTACGCATACTAAATCTCCTTCTGAGAAGCGAGTTCGGCACAGTTTAATTTTGTGCGCAGTTGTTCCTGCAAATCCTGATGGATTCGCATATGCTCCCGTTACGGCAAGCAATTCTGAGTGGGCCGCTCACGCGACCCGCGTAATTAGTTAATTTCGATACGGCGCGGTTTTTTCTCTTCCGGAATCACACGTTCCAGTTCGATAAACAGCAGGCCGTTAACCAGGTTCGCGCCTTTCACGTGAATGTTCTCGGCTAACTGGAACTTGCGTTCAAAGTTGCGCTCGGCGATGCCCTGATAAAGGTAGGTACGTTCTTTCTGCTCGGCCGCATGGGAACCTTTCACCACCAGCAGATTGTCCTGCGCGGTGATCTCCAGTTCGTTTTCTGCAAAACCGGCGACGGCAATGGCGATGCGGTAGTGGTTTTCGTCAACCAGCTCAACATTGTATGGAGGGTAGCCGTTGCTCTGGCTTTGGTTATTTTCTAAATGGTTAAACAGGCGGTCAAAACCAATTGCAGAACGGTATAGCGGAGAAAGATCGAAGTTACGCATAAATAAAACTCCTGAAATCAGCGAGAAATTGTAGCCTTCCACCATGGACAGGCCTTTGCGCCCCCGAACACCCATCAGGCGAGTTCGTTATCGGGCCACATTCTTAAAATGGGTCTGCAATCGGGCTTTTCAAGCACGACAGCTGCACTTTTTTTTGCACTTTCCGGCATCTCGCTTAGACTGGGACAACAGCACAAAGGGTTAAATTGCGATGGCTGCCACAGTGCGGGGTTATCGGGCTATCCATTTTGGATAAGGCCCGCTATAACCCTGAGTTGCAGGTCTATGCAGTGCCATTAACGATGACTGAGTGATGATGAAAAATGTTCTGATAAAGCTGACGACGTTCAGCGGGGTAGTTTTACTTTGCGGGTGCTCGAGCGTGATGTCTCACACCGGGGGTAAAGAAGGAACATATCCGGGGACGCGCGCCAGCGCGGCGATGATCTCTGATGACGATACAAACTGGGGCACCAAATCCCTGGTTATCCTGGATATGCCGTTTACGGCCGTGGCGGATACGCTTCTGCTACCGTGGGATATGTTTCGTAAGGACAACTCCGTGCGCTCACGGGTAGAAAAAAGCGAGCAGGAAAATCTGGCGACCAACGCCGTCATCCCGCCCGCAGAGATGCCTCCACGCTAGCGCTGCGCGGTTTCCGTTGCCCAAAGCTGACGGAAACCGTCTGTCTCTTCCATCCATGCAATAACGCGCCCGTCCGGGGAAAACACGACCGCATCAGCAGACGGCGGGTTGCCGTGATCGGACGTCAAAAACGTCACCTCTCCGGTCTGCGCGTCGCAGCAGGCGATCCTATTTTCGAGGACAAACCCCAGACGGTCGCCCGCAGGATGCCAGTTAAATGCAGACTGAATATCGCTCCGGGTGCGCGTCAGCTGGCGCGGCTCGCCGCCCTCAGGAGAGATCAGCCACAGCTGCACAATGCCGTTATCATCCTGCATCAGAAACGCGATCTGCGTCCCCTGCGGGTTGCTGCGAACCCAGTGGCGCGGCACGTTCACCAGGCCTGGATATGCCTTCTGATGCGTAAAGGTCAGACGACGCTGCATCACCCCGGCAGGCGGCGCTGGCAGGCTCTCTGCCGTACCCTGGAGCGGCTCATCGCCCGCCCGCTTCCAGCCCTGCTCGTCTTTCGGCAGGTCGACGATAAACAGTTCGGGTACTTTTTCGCCCTGCGCTGAGAGGGTATCGCCGATAAACGCCAGCCTGTCGTTGCCCACCCAGCCCTCTTCGTAAGCGCGGTTGATTTCATCGCTGCCCGGCTGTGGGTCAGGCGTCGTGCGGCTAACCAGCACGCTCCAGAAGGCTCCCGGATACTCACGGGGATGGTTCCCCTGCGGGTTCACCGGGCCGTAAGGCGCAGCCACGCCGACGTTGCGTAAATCAAGTTTAGGATCGCGCTCGTGCAGGACATAGTCGTTATAGGTAAAGCTGACGAGCTGCCCGTTCGGGCTGAAGACATGGACGTGGCTACCCCCGCGCAGCGCGCCTGCGGTGTAGGGCGCTGTGATATCCATCGCGTCAAGATTGCTCACCTGTCCGTTGCAGGCAATGACCCCCTGACGATGATGGAAATCGTAGTGCCAGTCTGCGTCCGGGTTTTTCGGGCCGTGGATAAAGACGTATTTGTCCTGTGCCGGATGAACGGTCACCACGCCAACATGCGCGCCGTCGGTGGCGCGATAAACCACCTCTACCTCCCCCGTACCGACATTGACCCGCTCGATGGTTTCGCCGGTGAACGACGCACCGGACGGGCGCACGTCGTAGACCAGCCACTGGCTGTCCGGCGTCCAGGTATTGATATTCGTGAGCTGATGATGGTGGGAGGCAAAGGTGATTTGTTTCATGAGGATACCCTGATGCGCAGTTATCGCATCAGGGTATCGCAAGCGGGTTTTTAGTTCAGCACAAACTTCTCAATGGCGTAAGCCACGCCGTCTTCGAGGTTGGATTTGGTCACAAAATTAGCCACTTCTTTCACCGACGGGATCGCGTTATCCATCGCCACGCCCATACCCGCGAACTCAATCATCGCGATGTCGTTTTCCTGGTCGCCCAGCGCCATGATCTCTTCCTGTTTAATCCCCAGCGCATCTGCGAGCGATTTCACGCCGGTGCCTTTATTGACGCGTTTATCGAGGATTTCGAGGAAGTACGGCGCACTTTTCAGCACGGTGTACTTCTCTTTTACCTCTGCCGGAATGCGCGCAATCGCTTTATCCAGGATCTCCGGCTCGTCGATCATCATCACTTTCAGGAACTGGGTCGCCGGGTCCATTTTCTCCGCCTCACAGAACACCAGCGGAATGGTCGCCACGTAGGATTCATGCACCGTGTAGTAGCTGATATCGCGGTTGGCGGTATAGAGCGTATTGCGATCGAGCGCGTGGAAGTGGGACCCCACTTCCCGGGACAGTTTTTCCAGGAACAGATAATCCTCGTAGCTCAGCGCGGTTTGCGCAACCGTACTGCCATCTGCGGCTTTCTGCACCAGCGCGCCGTTATAGGTGATGCAGTAGTCGCCCGGCTGATTCATGTGCAGCTCTTTCAGGTAGCTGTGTACGCCCGCATATGGACGCCCAGTGGTCAGTACCACATTCACGCCCTTTGCGCGCGCCGCGGCAATCGCGTTTTTAACGGCTGGAGAGATAGTGTGGTCTGGCAGCAGCAGCGTGCCGTCCATATCGATTGCAATAAGTTTGATAGCCATGAGTTCCCCGGAATAAATGAGTGCGGCCTCATGCTAACGCGATTAAGCACACAAAAATAGAGCTACATTGCGCAACAAAAGCCCCCTTTTACGCTTATCCCGGGGAACAAAGACTTACTCGCGGGTGAGAACGATTTTACCAAACGCCCCACGATCGAGGTGTTCAAACGCCTGTTCAAGCTCGTTAAAACGGTAGCTATGCTCAATCACCGGCTTCAGTCCGGTGACATCCACAGCGCGGACGAAATCTTCCAGCGCCCGGCGGTGCCCCACGCCGATCCCCTGAATGACAGGGGATTTCAGCAACAGTTCGCCAGCAGAGAGCGTAATCTCCGTCCCGGCCAGCACGCCAATAACGGAGATACGTCCGTGAACGGCAACGGCGCGCAGGGAGTGCTTCAGGTTCTCGCCCCCCACGGTTTCAATAATATGGTCGATGCCGCGATCCTGCGTGAGCGCCAGCGTATTTTCAGCCCAGTCGCCTTTCAGCCGGTTGATGCCCTGGCTGGCCCCCAGCGTTTTGGCCAGCGCCAGTTTTTCATCACTCCCCGAGGTGACAAACACCTCCGCACCGTGGGCTTTTGCAATTTGCAGGGCGAAAATCGCCACGCCACCCGTCCCCTGTACCAGCACCGATTGCCCGGCGCGCAGCTGGCCGCGTTCCACCAGCGCAAACCAGGCGGTAAGCCCTGCGCAGGGTAAGGTGCTGGCCTCGGCGTCATCCAGGGTCTCCGGGGAGGCCGCCAGCGCGTCTTCATTCACAATCACATACTCGGAAAGCATGCCCTGGAAGTATCCGCCGGACGTTTTATAGGGCAGATTGCGCGCGTCCGCCTGCGGCTTACCGTCGATCCACTCAGGGAAGAAGGTTGATATGACGCGCGCGCCGGGTTTGAAGCGCGTAACGCCTTCACCAATGCTGTCCACCACGCCCGCCATGTCAGACGCCGGGGTAAACGGGAAGGAAAGCGGGATCGGCATTGTGCCTTCAACAACCATTTTATCGCGATAGTTAAGCGCAACGGCATTCACCCGTACGCGCACTTCACCCGGGCCGGGCTGTGGAACGGGTTCCTTAATGAGC
This sequence comes from Enterobacter sp. ECC-019, assembly GCF_043974075.1. NCBI lineage: Bacteria > Pseudomonadati > Pseudomonadota > Gammaproteobacteria > Enterobacterales > Enterobacteriaceae > Enterobacter > Enterobacter sp. ECC-019. The sequence goes on along the minus strand of NZ_CP143759.1, from coordinate 615,333 downwards.
TTGAGGTTCTCGCGCCCGAGGGCGTCCATGGACCAGCGTTGCATTGTCTCTGTCATTTTATGTCTCCTGCCATCAGATGAACTTCAGTCCTGACAGTCTACCGTTGACTTAACGTCGCCAGTGGCGATAAGTTTTCTCTTTATTGACGCCATAATAGATACAATCTATGACCGATACGCTGAAGGATATTCCTGTTTTTGTGGCCGCCGTTGAGGCAGGAAGTTTTGCTCAGGCCGCCATTCGTCTGCATTTGTCACGCTCGGCGGTAGGAAAAAGCATTGCCCGCCTTGAAGAGCGGCTGGGGGTACGTCTTTTTCACCGCACCACCCGTAGCCAGAGTCTGACCGATAACGGCGCCCTTTTTTATGAACGCTGCCTGCGGGCGCTGGAGGAGATTCGAGGCGCAGAATCGCTGCTTGAAACAGGGAAACAGCAGGTCAGTGGCCGTCTGCGCGTTGCCATGCCGGTGCTGTTTGGTCGCCAGTGTGTCGCCCCGCTGCTGATAGCGCTGGCGCAGGAACACCCCGGGCTTGAACTGGAGATGTCATTCAGCGACCGCGTGGTGGATCTCGTCGAGGAAGGGTTTGATATGGCGGTGCGTAACGGCACGCTTCAGGACAGCAGCGTGCTGGTCGCCAGAAGACTGGGAGAACACCGCATGGTGCTGTGCGCCGCGCCGGATTATCTGCAGAAGAAAGGTCAGCCACAACGCGTTGATGATTTACCCCAGCATACGGCGATTAACTACCTGCGCGCAGGCAGAGTGTTGTCCTGGCAACTGATGGACAGCGAAGGAACGTCGCACACCTTTACGCCCCGATCGTCGCTCAATATGGATGATTTGCAGGCGATCTGCGACGCTGCGCTGGCCGGACACGGCATTGCATGGCTGCCCTGCTGGATGGTCGTCAAAGATATTCACCAGGGTAAACTCGTCCCGCTCCTGAAGCAGGCACCGGATGTGCATTTCGACGTTCATGCGGTGTGGCAGCAGACGCCGCATCTGCCGCTGAGGGTAAGAATAGCGATAGATACGCTGGCGAGCCGTTTACCATCCGTGATGTCGCTGGATATGCCTGCGCCCACAAAAAAGCCGCGCTAAAAGCGCGGCCAGTTATCGTGCGGTATAACGACGATTAAATATCGATATTCGCCGCTTTCAGGGCGTTCTCTTCAATGAAGGCACGACGTGGTTCAACCGCATCGCCCATCAGGGTCGTGAAAAGCTGGTCCGCAGCAATCGCGTCCTTAACGGTGACGCGCAGCATGCGGCGGCTTTCCGGATCCATGGTGGTTTCCCACAGCTGATCCGGGTTCATTTCGCCCAGACCTTTATAGCGCTGGATCGCAAGACCACGACGGGACTCTTTCACCAACCAGTCAAGCGCCTGCTCGAAGCTGGCTACCGGCTGACGACGTTCGCCACGTTCGATGAACGCATCGTCTTCGATCAGGCCGCGCAGCGTCTCGCCGAGCGTACAGATACGCCGATATTCCGGACCGGTCACAAACTCGTGTTCCAGCGGGTAGTCGGTATCAACGCCGTGGGTACGCACGCGAATAATAGGCTCGAACTGCTTATCGGCGTTCTGCTGGATATCGCATTTCCACATGCTGCCGTGCTGCTCTTTCTCGTTCAGATCGGTCACCAGGGCGTTCACCCAGCGGGTCACGGTCTGCTCGTCGCTCAGATCGGCTTCGGTCAGGGTTGGCTGATAAACCAACTCCTTCAGCAGCGTTTTCGGATAACGGCGTTCCATACGCGTGATCATTTTCTGCGTCGCGTTGAACTCGGACACCAGACGCTCCAGCGGCTCACCGGCCAGTGCAGGGGCGTGCGAGTTCGCATGCAGGGTCGCGCCATCAAGGGCGATTGCGATTTGGTACTGATCCATCGCTTCGTCGTCTTTAATGTACTGTTCCTGCTTGCCTTTCTTCACTTTATACAGCGGCGGCTGTGCAATGTAGACGTGGCCACGTTCAACGATTTCAGGCATCTGACGATAGAAGAAGGTCAACAGCAGCGTACGAATGTGCGAGCCGTCGACGTCCGCATCGGTCATGATGATGATGCTGTGGTAGCGGAGTTTGTCCGGGTTGTACTCATCACGGCCGATGCCGCAGCCCAGCGCAGTGATGAGGGTCGCCACTTCCTGAGAAGAGAGCATCTTGTCGAAACGGGCTTTCTCAACGTTGAGGATTTTACCCTTCAGCGGCAGAATCGCCTGGTTCTTACGGTTACGGCCCTGCTTCGCAGAACCGCCCGCGGAGTCCCCTTCCACGAGGTACAGTTCAGACAGCGCCGGGTCGCGTTCCTGGCAGTCAGCCAGTTTGCCCGGCAGGCCTGCTAAGTCCAGCGCGCCTTTACGACGGGTCATTTCACGGGCTTTACGCGCCGCTTCACGGGCACGCGCCGCATCAATAATTTTGCCCACCACGATTTTCGCGTCGGACGGGTTTTCCAGCAGGTATTCGCTCAGCAGTTCGTTCATCTGCTGCTCAACCGCCGATTTCACCTCGGAAGAGACCAGCTTGTCTTTGGTCTGTGAGGAGAACTTTGGATCCGGCACCTTCACGGAGACAACGGCAATCAGGCCTTCACGGGCATCATCACCGGTGGCGCTAACTTTCGCTTTCTTGCTGTAGCCTTCTTTGTCCATGTAGGCGTTCAGGGTACGGGTCATCGCCGCACGGAAGCCTGCAAGGTGAGTACCGCCGTCACGCTGTGGAATGTTGTTGGTGAAGCAGTAGATGTTTTCCTGGAAACCGTCGTTCCACTGCAGCGCTACTTCCACGCCGATACCGTCTTTTTCGGTGGAGAAATAGAAGATATTCGGGTGAATTGGCGTTTTGTTCTTGTTCAGATACTCAACGAACGCTTTGATACCGCCTTCGTAATGGAAGTGGTCTTCTTTGCCGTCACGCTTGTCTTTCAGGCGGATAGAGACGCCGGAGTTCAGGAACGACAGTTCACGCAGGCGTTTCGCCAGGATGTCGTACTCGAATTCGGTGACGTTGGTGAAGGTTTCATGGCTCGGCCAGAAACGCACCATGGTACCGGTTTTGTCGGTATCGCCGGTAACGGCCAGCGGTGCCTGCGGCACGCCGTGCGTATAGAGCTGACGGTGAATTTTGCCTTCGCGCTGGATAACCAGCTCCAGCTTCTGCGACAGGGCGTTAACCACGGAAACGCCTACGCCGTGCAGGCCGCCAGAAACCTTATAGGAGTTATCGTCGAACTTACCGCCTGCGTGCAGCACGGTCATGATCACTTCCGCGGCAGAGACGCCCTCTTCCGGGTGAATACCGGTTGGGATGCCACGACCATCATCGGTGACGGAGACGGAGTTGTCCGCATGGATGGTGACCACGATGTCTTTACAGTGACCCGCGAGCGCTTCGTCGATAGCGTTATCTACCACCTCGAATACCATGTGGTGCAGACCGGTGCCGTCATCCGTGTCGCCGATATACATACCCGGGCGCTTACGCACCGCATCCAGCCCTTTCAGGACTTTGATACTGGAGGAGTCATAAGAATTCGACATCAACGTTTCTCGCTCATTTCAACTTGGGTTAATCCGTTATTTTACCCTTTTCCACGGTAAACATCTTCGAATTTTCGTCCGACATGTCTATAACGTGTTCAGCGCTAATGGCGCTGACGAAAACCTGCGACTGCGTGGCTTTTAAGCGGCTGGCAAGCAGTCCGCGCCGCGCGTCGTCAAGTTCCGAGGCAAAATCATCTATCAGGTACAGGCAGCGTCTTCCGCTCTCGCGGGTGAGAAACTCTCCCTGTGCCAGGCGCAGCGCACACATCAGGAGCTTGAGCTGCCCGCGCGACAGCGTGTCTTCCACCGGCGCACCGTCGGCACGAATGCGGAAATCCGCCTTGTGCGGGCCGTGCGCGGTGTAGGTCAACATGCGGTCGCGCTCGAAGTTTCTCTCTAACACCTCGGCATAATCCGTCTCTTTCTCCCAGCCGCGCTGGAAGGAGAAGGTGAGAGAGAATTCGGGTAAAAACTGTTTGCAGGTGTCGGCCATGTCTTCGGCGATACCTGCGCTGTATTCGGCACGCCAGCGGCTGATTTGTTCCGCGAGAGGGATTAATTCCATATCCCACGGACGCAGCTGGGCGTAGCGTGTTACCTGGCGCAACGCGGCGTTACGCTGCTTGAGCAGGCGCTTCAGGTTGCTCCAGGCGTTAAAGAATCCGGCTTCGTTGTGAAAGCATCCCCAGTCGAGGAACGCTCTTCTGTATTTGGGGCCGCCGTTGAGTAAAGTAAACCCCTCCGGCGTAATCAGCTGCATTGGCATCAGCAGCGCCAGCTCCGCCACTTTATGGCCGTCGGTGCCGTCGATGCGCACCTTGCTGTCGCCCTGCTTGTCTTTGGTCAGGCCGATGGCGGTTTCCCGCTCCGCCCCCTGCAAACGACCGTGCAGAACAAAGGATTCCTGCTCGTGGCGAATGACGCGACCAATCTGCAAACTGCGAAACGCCCGACCGTGGCCGAGCGTATAGATGGCTTCCAGCACGCTGGTTTTGCCGCTGCCGTTTGCGCCAACCAGGAAGTTAAAGCCAGGGGATAAAGCGAGATCCGCGCTTTCGATATTGCGAAAGTCGCGGATCAACAGACGGGTGAGCGACATTACAGTCTCATTGGCATGACAACATAAGCCGCGCTTTGGCTGGCCGCATCTTCAATCTGTACGCTTGAAACGGAGTCGGTCAGCAGAATGCGAACGTTCTCGCATTTCAGTGCATTCAGCACATCCAGCACGTAGCTGACGTTAAAGCCGATTTCCATCTCGGTTCCGGCGTAGGTGACGTCCAGAATTTCTTCTGCCTCTTCCTGCTCCGGGTTGTTAGCGGTGATTTTGATCTGGTTTTCACTCACGTACAGGCGCACGCCGCGGAATTTCTCGTTAGAGAGGATCGCGGCACGGGCAAAGGCCTGCTTGAGGCTGTCGCAGCCTGCTTCCAGCGTTTTGTCCGGGTTCTTCGGCAATACGCGGCGATAATCCGGGAAACGACCGTCAACCAGCTTAGACGTGAAGACAAAATCACCCACGTGTGCGCGGATGTTGTTGCTGCCGATCTGCACGCGCAGCGGCGTGTCGCCACCGTCGAGCATACGCATCAGCTCAATCACCCCTTTACGCGGCACGATCACCGAATGGTTTGGCAGTGAGTCGCCAATCGGCATAGAACAGACCGCCAGACGGTGGCCGTCGGTGGCTACGGTACGCAGCTCTTCACCTTCGGTTTCGAACAGCATGCCGTTTAAGTAGTAACGAACGTCCTGATGCGCCATGGAGAACTGCGTGGCTTCAATCAGACGCTTCATCGTCGCCTGCGGCAGAGTGAATTCAACTTCGCTCTGCCAGTCGTCCAGGTTCGGGAAATCTGCAGCAGGCAGCGTGGAGAGCGAGAAACGGCTGCGGCCAGAGCGCACCAGCATACGGTCGCCTTCCAGCTGCACGGCGATTTCAGCGCCTTCCGGCAGCCCACGGCAGATGTCAAAGAATTTACGTGCCGGAACCGTGGTCGCGCCCGCGTCGTGCGGCTGCGTCAGCGTAACGCGCGCGATCATTTCCATTTCCAGATCTGTACCGGTCAGCGACAGCGTACCGTCCGCGACCTGAAGCAGCAGGTTTCCGAGAATAGGCAGCGTTGGGCGGCCACCTAATGGGCCACTCACCTGTTGCAGCGGTTTTAATAAATGTTCACGTTCAACGGTAAATTTCATAGCGTCACGATGATAATGTTCTGATTAAATTGGAAAAATCTTCTTTTATGTCGTGGCTTTCTTCGCGTAACTGCTCAATCTTACGACAAGCGTGCAGCACGGTCGTATGGTCACGGCCACCAAACGCATCCCCGATTTCCGGCAGACTGTGGTTGGTTAACTCCTTTGCCAGCGCCATCGCCATCTGACGCGGACGCGCCACCGAGCGGGAACGACGTTTAGACAGTAAATCTGCCACTTTGATCTTGTAGTACTCAGCCACCGTCTTTTGAATATTGTCGATAGTGACTAGTTTTTCCTGCAATGCCAGCAAATCGCGCAGCGCTTCACGCACAAAATCGATGGTGATCGCACGACCGGTGAAGTTGGCATTGGCGATAACGCGGTTCAGTGCCCCTTCCAGCTCGCGCACGTTGGAGCGCAGACGCTTGGCAATGAAGAACGCCACTTCGCCCGGCAGGCGAATGTCGTTTTCATCGGCTTTCTTCATCAGGATCGCGACGCGGGTTTCCAGCTCCGGTGGCTCGATCGCCACGGTCAGGCCCCAGCCGAAGCGGGATTTCAGACGATCTTCAACACCGTTGATCTCTTTTGGATAGCGATCCGAGGTCAAAATAATCTGCTGATTACCTTCCAGCAGGGCATTGAAGGTGTGGAAAAACTCTTCCTGCGATCGTTCTTTATTGGCAAAGAACTGGATGTCATCGATGAGCAGCGCGTCAACGGAACGATAGTAGCGTTTAAACTCTTCGATCGCATTGTTTTGCAGGGCTTTTACCATGTCCTGAACGAAGCGCTCGGAGTGCATATACACCACTTTGGCATTGGGCTTGCGCGCCATAATGCCGTTGCCCACCGCATGCAGCAGGTGCGTTTTACCCAGGCCCGTGCCGCCATAAAGGAACAGCGGGTTGTAGGCCCCACCGGGATTATCAGCAACCTGACGAGCCGCCGCGCGCGCCAGCTGGTTCGACTTACCTTCAACGAAGTTATCGAACGTGTGTTTCACGTTAACGTTAGAGCGGTAGGTTGGCTCAGCCGGTGCAGGGACATTATCCCAGCCCTGACGAGCAGGTGCGACGCGAGGGGCCGGAGCAGGAGCGGCCTGAGCAGGCGCTGCTACGTTCACGGTTTCACGAACGGTTTGGGTGACCGGCTTTGTGCCCACTTCAAAGCGCAGCTGCGGGGCATCTGACCCGCAGAAATCGTTTAGCAGTCCATTGATGTTATTAAGGTACTTGTCCCTTACCCAATCGAGCACAAAACGGTTTGGCGCATACAAAGCCAGCGTGTTATCGCTCAGTTCCGCCTGCAACGGGCGGATCCACATACTGAATTCTGTGGCTGGTAACTCATCCTGCAATCGGGCAAGACACTGCTGCCAAAGCGAAAGTGACACGGCGGACTCCACTCGAACAATAAAAGAAAACTATTGAATATTCATGATTGTTGGCGCACATCGACATGACCCAATGAGGGTGATGTGCGAACCGCTATCTGCGGTTATACCCGGCCAGGATCGCTGGATCCCGATCGGGACCGCGGATCATAGCCTAAACTGAGCCAGAGATCTTCTGTTTCTCACAGATTCTTCCCGATTTATCCACAGGAAGATCCGAAACCGGGTAAGTGTAAACGATCCTGACGCGAGTGCCCCGCGATTTAGTCCGCATATTGGAAAAATTAATGAGCACAGACAATTTATTGCTTAAATGATCTAACGAAGATCCGGGACGATCCTTGCGCTTTATCGTTGAGCCCGTATAATCCTCGACCCGGCGCGTGATGCTCATCTTCCTGCGTCGTCCGTTGCTCATTTTCCACGCGAAAACGTGCGGAAATACGCGGGAAATAAGGAAAGAGAATTGACTCCGGAGTGTACAATTATTACAATCCGGCCTCTTTAATCACCCACGCTGAGGCGTTAGTCGTTCGAAACTCGTTCGGGTATACGCAAAAGTCAGTGAATTTATTCAAGTTTAGGTAGAAATCGCCATGAAACGCACTTTTCAACCGTCTGTACTGAAGCGCAACCGTTCTCACGGCTTCCGTGCTCGTATGGCTACTAAAAATGGTCGTCAGGTTCTGGCACGTCGTCGTGCTAAAGGCCGCGCTCGTCTGACCGTTTCCAAGTAATAAAGCTAACCCCTGAGTGGTTAAGCTAGCATTTCCCAGGGAGTTACGTTTGTTAACTCCCGCTCATTTCACTTTCGTCTTCCAGCAGCCACTACGGGCTGGCACGCCGCAAATCACCATCCTCGGCCGCCAAAATTCGCTGGGGCATCCCCGCATCGGTCTCACAGTCGCCAAGAAAAATGTTAAGCGTGCGCATGAACGCAATCGGATTAAACGTCTGACGCGTGAAAGCTTCCGTTTACGTCAGCACGAACTGCCTTCAATGGATTTCGTGGTGGTGGCGAAGAAAGGGGTTGCCGACCTCGATAACCGTGCTCTCTCGGAAGCGTTGGAAAAATTATGGCGCCGCCACTGTCGCCTGGCTCACGGGTCCTGATAGCCCTCATTCGGGTCTATCAACGCCTGATTAGTCCGCTACTCGGGCCGCACTGCCGTTTCACACCTACATGCTCAAGCTACGGAATTGAGGCATTGCGCAGGTTTGGAGTGATAAAAGGCAGTTGGTTGACGGTGAAACGCGTATTAAAATGCCACCCTTTACACCCCGGTGGAGACGACCCCGTCCCTCCAGGACCCTTTGATACCAGAGAACACTAACGATGGATTCGCAACGCAATCTTCTTATCATCGCTTTGTTGTTCGTGTCTTTCATGATCTGGCAGGCATGGGAGCAGGATAAAAATCCTCAACCCCAGCAGCAGACCACGCAGACTACGACCACCGCAGCGGGTAGCGCCGCCGACCAGGGCGTACCGGCCAGTGGCCAGGGGAAACAGATTACGGTTAAGACCGATGTGCTTGAGCTGACAATCAACACCCGTGGTGGTGATGTTGAGCAGGCGCTGCTGTTGACCTACCCGAAAGAGCTGAAGTCTAACGAACCGTTCCAGTTACTGGAAACCACGCCTGAGTTTATCTACCAGGCGCAGAGCGGCCTGACCGGTCGTGATGGCCCGGATAACCCGGCTAACGGTGCGCGTCCACTGTATACCGTCGAGAGCGACACCTTTGTGCTGGCTGATGGCCAGAACGAACTCGCAATCCCAATGACGTACACCGACGCCGCAGGCAACACCTTTACCAAAACCTTCACCCTGAAACGCGGTGAATATGCGGTGAATGTGGGCTACAGCGTACAGAACGCCAGTGCGAAACCACTGGAACTGTCGACCTTTGGCCAGCTGAAGCAGTCCATCAATCTGCCGTCTCACCGTGACACCGGAAGCAGCAACTTTGCGCTGCATACCTTCCGTGGCGCGGCGTACTCCACGCCAGACGCGAAGTATGAGAAATACAAATTCGACACCATTGCCGATAACGAAAACCTGAACGTCAGTGCTAAAGGCGGTTGGGTGGCGATGCTGCAGCAGTATTTCGCTACTGCGTGGGTGCCAAATAACGACGGTACCAACAACTTCTATACTGCGAACCTGGGTAACGGTCTTGCAGCCATCGGCTACAAATCTCAGCCGGTTCTGGTTCAGCCGGGTCAAACCGGTAAGATGGCAAGCACCCTGTGGGTCGGCCCGGAAATTCAGGACAAAATGGCCGCTGTTGCGCCGCACCTGGATCTGACCGTCGATTACGGTTGGTTGTGGTTCATCTCTCAGCCGCTGTTCAAGCTGCTGAAGTTCATCCACAGCTTCCTGGGTAACTGGGGCTTCTCCATCATCGTTATCACCTTCATCGTTCGTGGCATCATGTACCCGCTGACTAAAGCGCAGTACACCTCCATGGCGAAGATGCGTATGCTGCAGCCGAAGATTGCGGCGATGCGTGAGCGTCTGGGCGATGACAAACAGCGTCAGAGCCAGGAAATGATGGCCCTGTATAAAGCAGAGAAAGTAAACCCGCTGGGTGGTTGCTTCCCGCTGCTGATTCAGATGCCAATCTTCCTTGCGCTGTACTACATGCTGATGGGTTCCGTTGAGCTGCGCCACGCGCCGTTCGCCCTGTGGATCCATGACCTGTCCGCACAGGACCCGTACTACATCCTGCCGATCCTGATGGGCGTGACGATGTTCTTCATCCAGAAGATGTCGCCGACCACCGTGACCGACCCGATGCAGCAGAAGATCATGACCTTTATGCCGGTCATCTTCACCGTGTTCTTCCTGTGGTTCCCGTCAGGTCTGGTGCTGTACTATATCGTCAGCAACCTGGTGACCATCATCCAGCAGCAGCTGATTTACCGTGGTCTGGAAAAACGTGGCCTGCATAGCCGCGAAAAGAAAAAGTCCTGATTCGGTAAGTTAACGCTAAAATAAGGGCGGTCGATTGACCGCCTTTTTTATTTGTATTGAACGAGACCAACCATGAGCCATAACGACACTATCGTCGCCCAGGCAACCCCACCGGGACGCGGTGGTGTAGGCATTCTGCGCATCTCCGGCCTGAAGGCGCGCGAGGTGGCCGAAGCGGTGCTGGGTAAACTGCCAAAGCCGCGCTACGCTGATTACCTGCCGTTTAAGGACACCGACGGCACGCCGCTGGACCAGGGCATTGCGCTGTGGTTCCCCGGCCCGAACTCCTTTACCGGCGAAGACGTGCTGGAGCTGCAGGGCCACGGCGGCCCGGTTATCCTCGACCTGCTGTTAAAACGTATTCTGACCCTGCCAGGCCTGCGCATTGCGAAGCCGGGCGAGTTCTCCGAGCGTGCTTTCCTCAATGACAAGCTCGACCTGGCGCAGGCAGAAGCGATTGCAGACCTGATCGACGCCAGCTCCGAACAGGCGGCCCGCTCCGCCCTGAACTCGCTGCAGGGGGCATTTTCCGCCCGCGTGAATCATCTTGTGGAAGCACTTACTCACCTGCGGATCTACGTGGAAGCGGCTATCGACTTCCCGGATGAGGAGATTGACTTCCTCTCTGACGGTAAAATCGAAGCGCAGCTCAACCAGGTGATGAACGATCTCGACGCCGTGCGTGCCGAAGCGCGCCAGGGCAGCCTGCTGCGCGAAGGGATGAAGGTGGTGATTGCCGGACGCCCTAACGCCGGGAAATCGAGCCTGCTGAACGCCCTGGCGGGCCGTGAAGCGGCGATCGTCACCGACATTGCCGGCACCACCCGCGACGTGCTGCGCGAGCATATCCACATCGACGGGATGCCGCTGCATATTATCGACACAGCGGGCCTGCGCGATGCCAGCGACGAAGTTGAACGCATCGGTATCGAACGCGCCTGGCAGGAGATCGAGCAGGCCGACCGCGTGCTGTTTATGGTGGACGGCACCACGACCAATGCCGTGGACCCGGCTGAGATCTGGCCAGACTTTATCGCCCGTCTGCCGGCGAAACTGCCGATCACCGTGGTGCGCAACAAAGCGGACATTACCGGCGAAACGCTGGGTATCAGCGATGTGAATGGTCACTCACTGATTCGCCTGTCGGCGCGCACCGGTGAAGGCGTTGACGACCTGCGTAACCATCTCAAGCAGAGCATGGGCTTTGACACCAGCATGGAGGGCGGCTTCCTGGCGCGTCGTCGTCATCTGCAGGCGCTGGAAGAGGCGGCGAACCACCTTGTTCAGGGTAAAGCTCAGCTGATCGGCGCGTGGGCCGGTGAACTGCTGGCGGAAGAGCTGCGCCTGGCGCAGCAGAATCTGAGCGAGATCACCGGGGAGTTTACGTCGGACGATCTGCTAGGAAGGATCTTCTCGAGCTTCTGTATCGGTAAGTAATGCCCGCTCATTAATGGTGATTTCCTCCTGGGAAATCACCATTGTCCAAATGGCAACTCGCCTAATCCCTTTTCACCCCCTATCCTGCATGCCTGCATCTTTGGGGGGTTTATGGCGCGTTTTCTGTTTTGTAGTTTCGCATTAGTTCTGCTTTATCCGTCTGGTATTGATATGTATCTGGTGGGATTACCGCATATCGCCCGCGATCTGGGTGCCAGCGAGGCGCAGCTGCACATCGCGTTTTCGGCCTACCTCGCGGGGATGGCGTCGTCGATGGTGTTTGCCGGGAAGATCGCGGATAAAGCAGGCCGTCAGCCTGTCGCTATAACGGGTGCCATCATTTTTGCCCTGGCCTCTCTTCTCTGCTCACAGGCGCAGAACAGCACCTTGTTCCTGACCGGACGGTTTATCCAGGGCATTGGAGCCGGGGGCTGTTACGTCGTCGCTTTTGCCATTTTGCGCGACACCTTAAGCGCCCAGCGTCGTGCTAAGGTGCTGTCGATGCTGAACGGTATTACCTGCATCATCCCGGTACTGGCCCCGGTCGTGGGATATCTGATCATGCTGAAATTCCCGTGGCAGAGCCTGTTCTGGACCATGGCGGCGATGGGCGCGCTGGTGTTTATCCTGTCCATCGCCGTGCTGAAAGAGACCCACCCGGGCTCGCAGAATACCGGTCATACCCCAACGATTCACCCAGCCGAGAAGCTGCTTAACCGCTTTTTCCTCAGTCGTCTGGCCGTGACCACGTTAAGCGTTGCGGTGATCCTGACCTATGTAAACGTTTCCCCGGTTTTACTGATGGAAACCATGGGCTTCGATCGGGGTGAGTATTCAACGGTGATGGCATTAACCGCCATGGTCAGTATGGCAGTCTCGTTCTCTACCCCGTTTGCGCTAAATGTTTTCAGCCAGCGTGCGTTGATGCTGACCTCACAGGTTTTATTCCTCACCGCAGGCGCGATCCTGGCGACCACCAGCTCACATGCGGTGATGCTGGTAGGTATTACCCTCATTTGTGCCGGGTTCTCGGTTGGCTTTGGCGTGGCGATGAGTCAGGCGCTTGGCCCCTTCTCGCTGCGGGCAGGCGTGGCAAGTTCGGTGCTGGGGATCGCGCAGGTCTGCGGCTCGTCGCTGTGGATTTGGCTGGCGGCGGTCATCGGGCTTAACGCGCTGAATATGCTGATCGGGGTTCTGATTGGCTGTAGCATACTGTGCATTACCTTACTTATGGTCATCCGGCCCACGGCGCATTATGAAGAAGCCCATCAGCAATCTCGATCTTAACCTGTTGCTGTGCCTGCAGCTTTTGCTGCAGGAGCGCAGCGTTACCAAAGCGGCGAAGCGGATGAACGTGACGCCGTCGGCGGTGAGTAAATCGCTGGCCAAGCTGCGCGACTGGTTCGATGACCCGCTGTTTGTCAAAACGCCGCTAGGGCTGCTGCCGACACCGCTGACGGTAAGCCTGGAGCAGGATCTGGCCGAGTGGATGCAAATCGGCAACCAGATACTCGATAAATTCCACCATGATTCGCCAGGCGGGTTGACGTTCGTGCTGGCAGCCGAAACGCCGTTGATGCTGATCCGCTTTAACGCCCTGCTGGAGCAGGTGAACCAGCGCTATCCGCAGGCTACGGTGAAAATGCGCCACTGGGATTACGATTCGCTGGATGCGATTACGCGTGGAGAGGTAGACCTTGGCTTTACCGGCCGAGAAACGCATCCGCGCTCCCGCGAGCTGCTGAAGCTGTTGCCGTGGTTTATCGACTACGAGATCCTGTTCAGCGACCGTCCGTGCGTGTATCTGCGTGAGGATCACCCCGCGCTTCAGGATGAATGGAACCTCGAAACCTTCCTGCGCTATCCGCATATCAGTATCTTCTGGGAACGCAGCGACACCTGGGCGCTGGACGAAGTGCTAAAGGAGATGGGTCGAGAGAGAAATATTGCCATGTGCGTGCCGGGCTTTGAGCAGTCGATGTTTATGGCAGCGCAGCCCGGGCATAACTATATCGCCACGGCTCCGCACTACTGTCATCACTACAATCAACTCCACCAGCGGAAGCTGATCGCGCTGCCTATTCCCATTGACGAAGTGCAGGCTGAAAAGCTTACCGTTCCCTTCACGCTGATCTGGCATAAACGGAACAGCCATAATCCGAAAATCCTCTGGCTGCGGGACACCATCAAGGCGCTGTACGGTGCCAGCGATCCAATTTTTGCCTAAGAAAATGTAAAGTTCGGTCCTAAGGCTTCTCTTACTCCCATTTACTGATTAAAACAGGAGTCAAGTTAAGCGATAATCATGTAACCGTTTAACCGATTACGACCATTATCAAGGAGCGAAAAATGGCTACGCACTTTGCAAGAGGGATACTTACGGAAGGACGTCTCGTATCGGCAAGAATTTCTTCAGCCTGTCACAGTGAAGCACTCACTCTCCCGGAGCACCGCAGAACGCGGTTTTTAGGGTCCAGAGCGCTTCTCGCAGAACTGCTGTTTATGCTGTACGGCACCAGCGAGCTGCCGGACATCATTACCCAACCCGAAGGCCGCCCGGTCTTTGCCGACCCGGATCTGCCTCGTTTTTCGATTGCCTACGCGGGCAATATCATTGGCGTCGCGCTGACCACCGAAGGGGATTGTGGGCTCGACATGGAGCTTCAGCGCGCGACGCGCAGCTTCCATGGCGGTAATGCGCATGAAGACTATCCGCTCTCCAGCAATGAGAAGCTGTGGGTCCGCAACCAGAACGACCCTGTCGAAGCCAGAGCCCAGCTCATTACCTTGCGCCAGAGCATTCGCAAGCTCTGTGGATGCGCCTCAGACGACGCCAGCCTGCTGCAGCTGCTGCCAGGCTCCGGACGTCTTCGTGCCACTCAGGCCACGCTGGTAGAGGCGCTCAGTGACGCAGAGGATGTGCTCATTTGGTCCATTGCGGTTACCCCCGCCATCGAACGCATGAAAATCTGGGAATTTGACAGTCAACAGGGATGGCGTAGCCTTCCTGATGTGCCCGAGCGCGCCAACGAGCCCGCCGCACGCCTGATGCGTTTAACCAGTTTACCGGCAGAAAAAGCATTCACCCTTAGCTGATCCAATCAGGGTCATCATGATGAAACAGGAGTAATCATGTCTGATACGTTGAAAGTAGTTACGTTACTGGGAAGCCTGCGCAAAGGTTCATTTAACGGGATGGTTGCCCGCACGCTGCCACAGCTGGCACCAGCAGGAATGGAAATTAGCGCCCTGCCGTCTATTGGCGATATTCCGCTGTATGATGCGGATGTCCAGCAAGAAGAAGGGTTCCCGCAGAGCGTTGAGGCGCTGGCGGAGCAGATCCGCCAGGCCGACGGGGTGGTCATTGTCACGCCGGAGTATAACTACTCGGTTCCGGGTGGCCTGAAGAATGCTATCGACTGGCTGTCCCGTTTACCTGAGCAGCCGCTGTCAGGCAAACCGGTGCTGATCCAGACCAGCTCAATGGGCGCGATTGGCGGCGCGCGCTGCCAGTATCATCTGCGCCAGATCCTGGTATTCCTGGATGCGATGGTCATGAACAAGCCGGAGTTTATGGGTGGTGTGATTCAGAATAAGGTCGACCCGCAAACGGGTGAAGTGGTGGATCAGAGCACGCTTGACCATCTTTCTGGCCAGCTGACGGCATTTGGGGATTATATTAAGCGGGTTAAAGCCTGATAAAAAAGCCCGGTGGCGCTAGCGCTTACCGGGCCTACACTCGTCAGTAGGTCAGGTAAGCGAAGCGCCACCTGACACCACAAACCGCACCTTAGTGCGCGTCAATAAACACAATCTTCAGCACAAACAGCAGCGCCACAACGATGACACACGGGCTGAGGTCGCGGAAGCGGCCGGTACCGATCTTCATTACGCAGTAAGAGATAAAGCCCAGCGCGATACCTTCGGTAATCGAGAAGCTGAACGGCATCATCACGGCGGTAATAAACGCCGGCACCGCTTCGGTTAAATCATCCCACTTCACGCGTGACAGGCTGGAGGTCATCAGCACACCCACATAGATCAGCGCGCCGGCTGCCGCATACGGAGGAACCATACCCGCCAGCGGAGAGAGGAAGATCACCAGCAGGAACAGAATACCCACGACCACCGCCGTCAGGCCGGTACGGCCGCCCACGGACACGCCGGAAGAAGATTCAATGTACGCGGTAACGGACGAGGTTCCGATAAAAGCTCCGGTCACAGAAGAGACGCTGTCCACAAACAGCGCCTGCTTCATGCGCGGGAATTTCCCTTTTTCATCCGCCAGACCCGCTTTGTCGGTCACGCCAATCAGCGTACCGGAGGAGTCAAACAGGTTGACCAGCATAAAGGAGAAAATCACGCCCGCCAGACCCAGGTTCAGGGAACCCACCAGATCGACGTGACCAATCACGGTAGAGACGCTCGGTGGCGCGGAGACGATACCGTTATAGTGAACGTCGCCCAGCATCCAGCCCAGCAGGGTGGTCACCACGATGGACACCAGCACCGCCGCGTGAATATTGCGGGAAGCCAGGATCGCGATGATAAAGAAGCCCAGCACGCCCAGCAGCACGTTATGAGAGGTCAGGTGACCGATGCTCACTAGCGTATCCGGGTTAGCCACGATAACGCCAGCGTTTTTCAGCCCCATCATACCGATGAACAGACCAATACCGCTGGTGATGCCCACGCGCAGGCTCACAGGAATGTTCGCAATCATCCAGTAACGCACGCGGAAAATGGTCAGCAGCAGCAGGCCAACGGCGCCCCAGAAGATCGCGCCCATGCCAACCTGCCACGGCAGACCCATCGCCTGAACGACCACGAACGCGAAGAACGCATTCAGGCCCATCGCCGGTGCCAGCGCAACCGGCAGGTTAGCGAACACACCCATCAGAATGCTGCCAAAGGCCGCGATCAGGCAGGTGGTTACAAAGACGGCGCTGGTATCCATGCCAGCAACGCCCAGAATTTGAGGGTTCACAAAAACGATATAGACCATCGTCAGGAAGGTGGTGAAACCCGCGATCACTTCGGTGCGTGCCGTTGTGCCGTGCTCGCGCAGTTTGAAAACGCGCTCAAGCAGACCCTGACCAGACGTCTGGGTAGTGTGTTGTTGACTCATCATCAATTTCCGAACAAGGAGGGAAAATTCGTCGCTATCCTATACCAAAATGCGACAATAGTGGCGGTTACGTGATACTTTTTTCATTGATTTTGCTTATACGGCAACGATTGCGTTCCGGTGAACTACGGTACGAAAACGTTAAACTTGTTAAAAGGGAAAGGCATGTCCGGAATTGAAGCGGTATTTTTCGACTGCGACGGTACGCTGGTCGACAGTGAGGTCATTTGTTCCCGCGCGTATGTCACTATGTTCCAGGAATTTGGCATTACGCTGGAACTCGAAGAGGTATTTAAACGCTTTAAGGGCGTGAAGCTCTACGAGATCATCGACATCATTAACGAAGAACACGGCGTGGATCTGGCGAAAGCGGATCTGGAACCGGTGTACCGCGCCGAGGTCGCACGCCTGTTCGACTCCGAGCTGGAGATTATCTCCGGGGCTAACGCGTTGCTGGATGCGATGACGGTGCCAATCTGCGTCGTCTCTAACGGCCCGGTCAGCAAAATGCAGCACTCGCTGGGCAAGCTTGAGATGTTGCACCATTTCCCGGAAAAACTGTTCAGCGGCTACGATATCCAGAGCTGGAAGCCAGACCCGGCGCTGATGTTCCATGCAGCGAAGGCGATGAACGTCAACGTGGAAAACTGCATTCTGGTGGATGACTCGTCTGCGGGTGCGCAGTCGGGGATTGATGCGGGGATGGAGGTGTTTTACTTCTGCGCCGATCCGCACAACAAGCCGATCGATCATCCCAACGTGACGACCTTTACCGATCTGGCACAGTTGCCTGAATTGTGGAAAGCACGCGGGTGGAATATTACGCGTTAAGCTAACGCAGGGCGGGTAAGCGTTAGCGCCACCCGCCACAAACATCACTCTTTCGGATCTTTACCCGCAAGCAGCTTGTCCAGCTCGTCGCCGCCCACGTGACGGAAGTCCTGACCTTTCACGAAGTAAAAAATATATTCGCAAATGTTCTGGCAGCGGTCGCCGATACGCTCGATGGAGCGCGCGCAGAACAGGGCAGTCAGTACGCTTGGGATCGTACGTGAATCTTCCATCATGTAGGTCATCAGCTGACGCACGATGCCTTCATACTCCTGGTCGACCTTCTTGTCTTCACGGTAGATACGCACCGCTTCGTCCAGATCCATACGCGCAAAGGCATCCAGCACGTCGTGCAGCATCTGCACGGTGTGGCGGCCCAGCGACTCCAGGCTCACCAGCAGGGGCTGGTGCTGCTGAGAGAACTTCTCCAGCGCGGTGCGGCAGATTTTATCCGCAACGTCACCAATACGCTCCAGCTCGGCGATGGTTTTGATGATCGCCATCACCAGACGCAGGTCGCTCGCCGTCGGCTGACGTTTCGCGATAATGCGCACGCAGGCCTCGTCGATAGCGACTTCCATCATGTTGACGTTTTTGTCGCCTTCAATGACGCGCTTCGCCAGCTCGCTGTCCTGGTTGTGCATTGCCGTAATCGCATCAGAAAGCTGCTGCTCAACCATGCCACCCATGGTCATTACCTGCGTGCGAATACTTTCCAGCTCTGCGTTGAACTGGCCTGAAATGTGTTTATTAAGATTGAGGTTGTCCATGGTTTCTCCACATGCACTAAGGCAAATCAACCGTAGCGGCCAGTAATATAATCTTCGGTTTGTTTCTTCGCGGGCCGGGTGAACAGCGCATCCGTATCGCTGAACTCAATCAACTCGCCTAGGTACATAAACGCCGTGTGATCGGAGCAACGCGCAGCCTGCTGCATGTTGTGGGTCACGATAACCACGGTGTAATCCTGCTTCAGCTCGGTGATCAGCTCTTCAATACGACCGGTGGAGATCGGATCCAGGGCCGAACACGGCTCATCCAGCAGCAACACTTCCGGGCGAATAGCAATACCGCGCGCAATGCACAGACGCTGCTGCTGACCACCGGAGAGAGAGTAACCGCTCTGGTGCAACTTATCTTTGGTTTCGTTCCATAATGCGGCCTTGGTCAAAGCCCACTGCACGCGCTCGTCCATATCGGCACGGGAGAGCTTTTCAAACAGGCGAACGCCAAAAGCGATGTTGTCATAAATGGACATCGGGAACGGCGTTGGTTTCTGGAACACCATCCCCACTTTGGCGCGCAGCAGGGCGATATCCTGAGCCTGGGTCAGAATGTTTTCACCGTCCAGGATGATTTCACCTTCAGCGCGCTGCTCCGGATAGAGCGAATACATTTTGTTAAAGGTACGCAGCAGCGTGGATTTTCCACAGCCGGACGGACCGATAAATGCCGTGACCTGGTTCTTCGCGATATCCAGGTTGATGTTCTTCAGGGCATGGAATTTGCCGTAGTAGAAGTTCAAATCACGAACCTGAATCTTACCCGGGGCAGTATCAACCATACTCATTGACTCATTTCCTCATTCGGCGCCGCGAGCTGCCGCGCCGTAAAAAATTAACCGTGTTTCTTCTTCGCGAAAATGACGCGCGCCAGAATGTTCAGCAACAGTACGCAAAGGGTAATGATCAGCACCCCGGCCCAGGCCAGCTGCTGCCATTCCGCGAATGGGCTCATCGCAAATTTAAAGATCGTCACCGGCAGGTTGGCGATCGGCTGCATCATGTCCGTGCTCCAGAACTGATTGGAGAGGGACGTAAACAGCAGCGGCGCCGTTTCACCTGCGATACGCGCAACCGCCAGCAGGATACCGGTCATAATCCCGGAGACGGACGCCTTCAGCGTAATCGCAGAGATCATCTTCCATTTCGGCGTACCCAGCGCATAAGCCGCTTCACGCAGGCTGTCCGGCACCAGTTTCAGCATGTTCTCGGTGGTACGAATAACAATCGGCACCTGCAGCAGCGCCAGTGCAATCACACCCGCCCAGCCGGAGAAGTGTTCCATCTGCGCCACCACCACGGTGTAAACAAACAGACCCACGACGATAGAAGGTGCAGACAGCAGAATGTCGTTGATGAAGCGAATCACTTCCGCCAGCCAGGATTTACGACCGTATTCTGCCAGGTAGATGCCCGCCATGATGCCCAGCGGCGTGCCGAAAACCGTTGCCCAAAGGATCAGCAGGCCGCTGCCCGCCAGGGCATTCGCCAGGCCACCACCCGCCGTGTTCGGCGGCGGCGTCATTTCGGTAAACAGCGACAGTGACATCCCGTCAATCCCGCGAACGACCGTAGAGAAGAGGATCCAGACCAGCCAGAACAGCCCGAATGCCATCGTCGCCATAGAGAGCGACAGGGCAATACGGTTTTTCATGCGGCGTCTGGCCTGCATTTTACGGCGGGATTCCGCCAGTTCAGCGGTAGCTTGCATTTCGAGAGTGGCCATTAGCGTGCTCCCTCATTTTTAGCGAGGCGCATAATCATCAGCTTGGAAATCGCCAGAACAATGAAGGTGATAACGAACAGAATCAGACCCAGCTCCATCAGCGCCGCCACGTGCAGCCCCGATTCCGCTTCCGCAAATTCATTCGCCAGCGCCGAGGTAATACTGTTACCCGGCATGTAGAGCGACACGCTGTCGAGCTGGTAGGTGTTACCGATGATAAAGGTGACCGCCATGGTTTCACCCAGCGCACGACCTAAGCCCAGCATCACGCCCCCGATCACCCCATTTTTGGTGAACGGAAGGACAATGCGCCAGATAACTTCCCAGGTGGTGCAGCCGATGCCGTAGGCCGACTCTTTCATCATCACCGGCGTTTGTTCGAAGACATCGCGCATAACCGCCGCAATGTACGGAATAATCATGATGGCGAGGATCACACCTGCCGCCAGAATGCCGATACCGAAAGCCGGGCCGGAGAACAGGGCACCCACAAACGGAATGGCTGAAAGAACGTTACCGACCGGTTCCTGGAAGTATGTGGCGAACAGCGGAGCAAAGATGAACAGGCCCCACATGCCGTAAACGATACTCGGAATGGCCGCCAGCAGTTCGATGGCAATACCCAGCGGGCGTCGCAGCCAGCCCGGCGCCAGCTCCGTCAGGAACAGGGCAATACCAAAGCTCACCGGAACCGCAATCAGCAGGGCGATAAATGAGGTCACCAGCGTGCCGTAAATCGGCACCAGGGCACCGTAGATATCGTTCGGCGCGTCCCACTCTTTGGTCCACAGGAAGGAGAAACCGAATTTCTGGATGCTCGGCCATGAGGAGAAAATCAGAGACACGATAATGCCGCCCAGCAGCAATAGCACAATCAGCGCAGCCAGTTTTACCAGCGCGCTGAAAATCATGTCACCTTTTTTACCCGGAGGGTTAAATGCAGGCTTGGTTGCAGCCATAAATTACTCTTCTGTTTGAGACGTTTTTACGAATATGCCCGGTGGCGCTGACGCTTACCGGGCCTACAGCTTAAACCGTAGGGCGGGTAAGCGCAGCGCCACCCGCCATCTTCGTTAAATATATCCTGTTAGTACAGCGCTTTACCGCTGCTGTCTTTCACGTTGGTTTTCCATGCAGCGCGAATCTGCTCAACCACGTTGTCCGGCAGGGTGGCGTAATCCATGGCGTTAGCCTGTTTGCCGCCGTTTTTGTACGCCCAGTCGAAGAACTTCAGCACTTCGGTGCCCTGCTCAGGTTTCTTCTGCTCTTTGTGAACCAGGATGAAGGTGGTAGAGGTGATTGGCCATGCACCTTCGCCTTTCTGGTTAGTCAGATCCTGCGCGAACGATTTGCTCCAGTCAGCGCCTTTCGCTGCGTTAGCAAAGTTCTCTTCGGTCGGGCTAACCGGTTTGCCATCGGCGGAAACCAGCTTGGTGTAGGACAGGTTGTTCTGCTTAGCGTACGCATACTCTACGTAACCAATTGAGCCCGGCAGACGCTGTACGAACGCAGCGATACCGTCGTTACCTTTACCGCCCAGACCGGTTGGCCAGTTAACAGTAGAGCCGGAGCCGACTTTAGATTTCCACTCTTCGTTCACTTTCGCCAGGTAGCTGGTGAACACGAAAGAGGTACCGGAACCATCCGCGCGGCGAACCACGGCGATGTTCTGAGAAGGCAGCTTCAGGCCTGGGTTGAGTTTAGCGATCGCTTCGTCATCCCATTTTTTGATTTTGCCCAGGTAGATATCACCCAGCGTTTTGCCATCCAGCACCAGCTCACCCGACTTAACGCCCGGCAGGTTGATAGCCAGAACCACACCACCGATTACGGTAGGGAACTGGAACAGGCCTTCCTGAGCCAGTTTGTCATCAGACAGCGGAGCGTCTGATGCGCCGAAATCAACCGTGTTCGCGGTAATTTGTTTAACGCCACCGGAGGAGCCGATACCCTGATAGTTAACCTTGTTACCGGTTTCTTTCTGGTAGGTATCCGCCCATTTGGCATACACCGGCGCAGGGAAGGTTGCACCAGCGCCAGTCAGGCTTGCTTCTGCAAATACAGAGAACGCGCTCAGAGATAAGGTCGCGGCGACAACAGTTGCGACAGTGGTACGCATAACTTTCATAATGTCTCCTGCAAGATTTTCGTAAATCGTTGTTTAGTGGCTACGATGAGCAAAATAGGACAAACAGGTGACAGATAAATGTACGAATTATGACATTTTTATGACAACGTAAATTTCACTTAAAAAGAAGCAAAAGAAAGCTTATTTTTCATCGCGTTAGCTACTTTTATGACAAGACGTTTTCAGAAATATTTTCTTTATGTGACACTGAAAAAAGTAGCTGAAGATGACAGATTGTCATTATTAAAAACGAGAAAGGATTGATTAAAAACAAACCGGGCAGGATAAAAAAGCTCCACCCGAAGGTGGAGCCTGAAGGGATTATTCTACGGTAACCGATTTCGCCAGGTTACGCGGCTGGTCAACGTCGGTGCCTTTGATCAGTGCAACGTGATAGGCCAGCAACTGCAGCGGAACGGTGTAGAAGATTGGTGCAATCACCTCTTCCACATGCGGCATCTCAATGATGTGCATGTTGTCATTGCTGACAAAACCGGCATCTTGATCGGCGAAGACGTACAGGACACCACCGCGGGCGCGCACTTCTTCGATGTTAGATTTCAGTTTTTCCAGCAGTTCGTTGTTCGGTGCTACAACGATGACCGGCATATCGGCGTCAATCAGCGCCAGCGGGCCGTGTTTCAGCTCGCCTGCCGCATAGGCTTCAGCGTGAATGTAGGAGATCTCTTTCAGCTTCAGCGCGCCTTCCAGCGCAATCGGATACTGATCGCCACGACCCAGGAACAGGGCGTGATGTTTGTCAGAGAAATCTTCCGCCAGCGCTTCAATGCGTTTGTCCTGAGACAGCATCTGTTCAATACGGCTCGGCAGTGCCTGCAGACCGTGAACGATGTCATGCTCAACGGAAGCATCTTCGCCTTTCAGACGCGCCAGCTTCGCCACCAGCATCAGCAGAACGGTCAGCTGAGTGGTAAACGCTTTGGTGGAGGCCACGCCGATTTCGGTACCCGCTTTGGTCATCAGCGCCAGATCGGACTCACGCACCAGCGATGAGCCTGGGACGTTACAGATGGCCAGCGAACCCAGGTAACCGAGCTCTTTAGACAGACGCAGCGCGGCCAGCGTATCCGCCGTTTCGCCGGACTGGGAAAGGGTGATCATCAGGCTGTTACGACGCACAGCGGATTTGCGATAGCGGAATTCAGACGCGATTTCCACATCGCACGGCACGCCCGCCAGGGATTCAAACCAGTAGCGAGAGACCATACCGGAGTTGTAGGAGGTACCGCAGGCCACGATCTGAATATGCTCGACCTTGCCGAGCAGTTCGTTCGCGTTTGCGCCCAGCTCGCTCAGATCCACTTCACCGTGGCTGATGCGCCCGGTGAGGGTGTTTTTGATGGCGTTTGGCTGCTCGTAAATCTCTTTCTGCATGTAGTGACGGTAAGCGCCTTTGTCGCCCGCGTCGTACTGCAGGTTAGATTCGATCTCCTGACGTTTCACCTGCTCGCCTTTGGTATCGAACACGGTCACGCTGCGACGGGTCACTTCCGCGATATCACCCTCTTCGAGGAAGATAAAGCGACGGGTAACCGGCAGGAGCGCCAGCTGGTCAGAAGCGATGAAGTTTTCACCCATGCCCAGACCGATAACCATCGGGCTACCGGAACGCGCGGCCAGCAGTGTGGACGGGTCGCGTGAATCCATGATCACCGTACCGTAAGCACCGCGCAGCTGAGGGATAGCACGCAGCACCGCATCACGCAGCGTGCCGCCCTGCTCCAGCTCCCAGTGCACCAGGTGAGCAATCACTTCGGTGTCAGTTTCAGAGACGAAGGTGTAGCCGCGCGCTTTCAGTTCTTCGCGCAGCGGTTCGTGGTTTTCGATAATGCCGTTGTGCACGACCACAATGTGTTCAGACACATGCGGGTGCGCGTTACCTTCAGACGGTTCACCATGCGTCGCCCAGCGGGTGTGCGCAATACCGGTACCACCGTGCAGCGGATGTTCTTCCGCGGCCTGAGCCAGCATCTGCACTTTACCGAGACGGCGCAGACGGGTCATATGACCTTCTGCATCGACGACAGCCAGACCGGCTGAGTCGTAACCACGGTATTCCAGACGACGTAAACCTTCGAGAAGGATTTCAGCAATATCACGCTGCGCAACTGCGCCAACAATTCCACACATAATTTTAGATTCCGAATTTAGGCATTATGCCTGCGTTGTCGCTGACCTGTATTTGCCCTTTCCGGGCGCCCCGAGCCTTGTAGAGAGTGGGGTTATTTTTATGGGTACTGCTTGTGGGGGGAGATATATATTTATCTCCTCTCCCGGGTTTGCCTGATGTCGGCTACGCCTTATCAGGCCTACTCAATCGTAGGGCGGGTAAGCGTAGCGCCACCCGCCTTGTTGTTACTTTTTCTTCACCGGGCGTTTCCAGCCCTGCTTGCTGACCTGCGGAACGCGGCTTAACACCAGCGCGTTCTCGGCCACATCGCGCGTCACGGTTGTTCCGGCTGCAATGGTCACCCCGTTACCCACGGTAACAGGCGCCACCAGCTGCGTATCGGAGCCAACGAACACATCATCGCCGATGATGGTTTTAAACTTATTCGCGCCGTCATAGTTACAGGTAATAGTCCCTGCACCAATATTCACGTTATTGCCAATTTCCGCGTCGCCCAGATAGGTCAGATGACCGGCTTTCGAGCCTTTACCCAGACGCGCTTTTTTCATTTCCACGAAGTTACCCACGTGAGCACCTTCCAGCAGCTCAGCGCCCGGGCGCAGACGCGCAAACGGGCCGATGGTACAGGCGGCATCGAGACGGGCATCTTCCACCACGCTGTACGGGCTGATTTCGCAGTCGTCACCGATGACGCTGTTTTTAATCACGCTGCCGGCGCCAATTTTGACGCGATTGCCCAGCGTGACGTGACCTTCGAGGATAACGTTAGTATCAATTTCAACATCACGCCCGTGAGATAACGAACCACGCAGATCGAAACGCGCCGGATCGCGCAGCATCACGCCCGCCAGCAGCAGTTTTTCGGCCTGCTCGGACTGATAAATACGCTCAAGACGGGAAAGCTGCAGGCGGTTGTTTACGCCGTCCGTTTCGCTGATACGTGCTGGATGAACGGCGGCAATGTCACGCCCTTCGTAGTACGCCATCGCAATGATGTCGGTGATGTAGTATTCACCCTGCGCGTTGTTGTTGTTGAGCTTCGACAGCCAGCGCTTCATATCCGCGCCATTGGCAATCAGGATACCAGTGTTGATCTCCTGTATCTGACGCTGTTCGTCGCTGGCATCTTTATGCTCAACAATACCCGTTACGTTGCCGTTTTCACGGGTGATGCGGCCATAACCGCTTGGATCGTCCAGCACGACGGTCAACAAACCGATGCCGCCCTGCGGTTTGGCTTCACGCAGGCGAGTCAGGGTTTCAACGGAGATCAGCGGGACATCGCCGTAGAGCATCAAAATGTCTTCGTCATCCGCAAAGAAGGGCGCTGCCTGCTGCATCGCATGGCCTGTACCCAACTGTTCGGCCTGAAGCACCCAGTTGAGCTTGTCATCGTTCAGCGTCTTTTTAAGCAGATCGCCGCCGTGGCCGTAGACCAGGTGGACCTGACTGGCACCCAGTTCATTCGCTGCATCAATGACATGCTGCACCATCGGCTTTCCTGCAAGCGTGTGGAGCACCTTAGGCAGATCGGAATACATGCGGGTCCCTTTGCCAGCGGCAAGGATCACCACGCTCATCGCACTGTTTGACATACGCATCCTGACGGTTGTTTGAGTGTGAAGTAAAAACGTTTGATGCTTAAAATTCTACATCTTTTTAATCATGAATTAAGGCCGAAAAAAAAAGCCAGCCTGGTATCCAGACTGGCTTTCGTGCTTTTCAAGCCGGTGTTACATCGCTTTTTTGGTCAACTCGATAACGCGCAGTTTCGCGATCGCTTTGGCCAGCTCCGCAGACGCCTGAGCGTAATCCACGTCACCATGAGAGCTGCTAATGTGCTCTTCAGCCTTACGCTTCGATTCCAGGGCTCGCGCTTCGTCGAGATCCTGGCCACGGATAGCGGTATCGGCCAGAACGGTCACACTGCCAGGCTGCACTTCAAGAATGCCGCCGGACAGATAGATAAACTCTTCGTGACCGAACTGTTTAACGATGCGGATCATACCAGGCTTAATGGCGGTGAGCAGCGGTGCGTGACCCGGGAAAATACCCAGTTCACCTTCACTACCCGTTACCTGGATTTTCTCGACCAGACCAGAGAACATTTGTTGCTCTGCGCTGACGACGTCCAGGTGGTAAGTCATTGCCATATCACCCTCCGATTAAGGCGTTAAAGTTTTTTGGCTTTTTCCACGGCTTCGTCGATGGAACCAACCATGTAGAACGCCTGCTCCGGCAGGTGATCGTATTCGCCTTCCATGATGCCTTTAAAGCCACGGATGGTGTCTTTCAGGGAAACGTATTTACCAGGAGAACCGGTGAATACTTCCGCAACGAAGAATGGCTGGGACAGGAAGCGCTGGATCTTACGCGCACGTGCTACCACCAGTTTGTCTTCTTCAGACAGTTCATCCATACCCAGGATGGCGATGATGTCTTTCAGTTCCTGGTAACGCTGCAGCAGGGACTGTACGCCACGCGCGGTGTCGTAGTGTTCCTGACCCACAACCAGTGGATCCAGCTGACGGCTGGTGGAGTCCAGCGGGTCAACGGCCGGGTAGATACCCAGAGACGCGATCTGACGGCTCAGTACCACGGTTGCATCTAAGTGCGCAAAGGTGGTTGCTGGAGATGGGTCAGTCAAGTCATCCGCAGGTACGTATACCGCCTGAACGGAGGTGATAGAACCGGTTTTGGTAGAGGTGATACGTTCCTGAAGAACACCCATCTCTTCCGCCAGCGTAGGCTGATAACCTACCGCTGAAGGCATACGACCCAGCAGTGCAGATACTTCCGTACCGGCCAGGGTGTAACGATAGATGTTATCAACGAACAGCAGAACGTCACGGCCTTCGTCACGGAACTTCTCAGCCATAGTCAGACCAGTCAGCGCAACGCGCAGACGGTTTCCTGGTGGCTCGTTCATCTGGCCGTAAACCAGGGAAACTTTGTCCAGAACGTTGGAGTCGGTCATTTCGTGGTAGAAGTCGTTACCCTCACGAGTACGTTCACCTACGCCCGCAAACACAGAGTAACCGGAGTGCTCGATCGCGATGTTACGGATCAGCTCCATCATGTTTACAGTTTTACCAACACCCGCACCACCGAACAGACCGACTTTACCGCCCTTCGCGAACGGACACATCAGGTCGATAACTTTGATACCGGTTTCCAGCAGTTCCTGAGAGCTGGACAGCTCTTCGTAGGAAGGTGCCGCGCGGTGGATAGCCCAACGCTCTTCTTCACCGATGTCGCCTTTCATGTCGATTGGTTGACCCAATACGTTCATGATACGACCCAGTGTTGCTTTACCTACCGGGACTTCGATCGGGTGCTCAAGGTCTTTGACTTCCAGACCACGACGCAGACCGTCGGAAGAACCCATCGCGATGGTACGCACGATACCGCCGCCGAGCTGCTGCTGAACTTCCAGCACCAGGCTCTCGTTACCATTCTGTACCTCAAGCGCGTCGTACACGCGTGGTACGGCGTCCTGAGGGAACTCGACGTCCACCACGGCGCCGATTACCTGGACAATCTTTCCAGTAGCCATCTTGAATCCTCTACGTAATTCGTAAACCTGGTTAAACCGCGGCGGCCCCCGAGACGATCTCGGTGAGTTCCTGAGTAATGCTGGCCTGACGAGCTTTGTTGTAAACCAACTGCAGCTCTTTAATCAGGCTGCCGCCATTATCGGTCGCGGCTTTCATCGCCACCATTCGTGCGGCCTGCTCGCTGGCCAGGTTTTCTACAACGCCCTGATAAACCTGAGATTCAACGTAACGACGCAGCAGGGTATCCAGCAGCGGTTTCGGATCGGGTTCATACAGGTAATCCCAGGCTTTTTGCTTCAGCTCGTCATCTTCTGATGCCGGTAACGGCAGCATCTGAGTGAGCGTTGGAACCTGAGACATGGTGTTAATGAATTTGTTGCTGACAACGTACAGTCTGTCCAGACGGCCTTCATCATAGGCCTGCAACATCACTTTAACCGGGCCGATCAGTTCGGACAGGGACGGGTTATCACCCATACCGGTCACCTGAGCGACAATGTTGCCACCAACGGAGTTAAAGAAAGAGACGCCTTTAGAGCCGATCATTGCGATATCGCACTGAACGCCTTTTTCAGACCATGCTTTCATATCCGCCAGCAGTTTTTTGAACAGGTTAATGTTCAAGCCGCCACACAGACCACGGTCGGTCGACACCACCAGGTAGCCCACGCGCTTAACATCGCGTTCTTCCAGGTAAGGGTGCTTATATTCCAGATTACCGTTTGCAAGGTGACCAATCACTTTGCGCATGGTTTCTGCATAAGGACGGCTGGCCGCCATGCGATCCTGCGATTTACGCATTTTGGAAGCGGCGACCATCTCCATCGCTTTAGTGATCTTTTGCGTGTTCTGGACGCTTGCGATCTTACTACGTATCTCTTTTGCGCCGGCCATGAGCTTCTCCTCAATGCCAGGCGGCTTGTCCTGAGACAAGCCGCCGGACGATTACCAGGATTGGGTTGCTTTGAAGGAATCGAGGATAGCTTTCAGCTTGCCTTCGATTTCGTCGTTATAGCCACCGGTCTGGTTGATCTCTTGCATCAGCGGAGCGTGATCACGGTCGACGTAAGCCAGCAGAGCGGCTTCGAAGCTACCGATTTTCGCCAGTTCCACATCTTCGAGGTAACCGCGTTCAGCCGCGAACAGTACCAGGCCCTGCTGAGCAACAGACATTGGTGCGTACTGTTTCTGCTTCAGCAGCTCGGTCACTTTCTGACCGTGGCTCAGCTGTTTACGGGTTGCTTCGTCCAGATCGGATGCGAACTGAGAGAACGCAGCCAGTTCACGATACTGTGCCAGCGCGGTACGGATACCACCGGACAGTTTCTTGATGATCTTGGTCTGAGCAGCACCACCAACACGGGATACGGAGATACCCGGGTTAACCGCCGGACGAATACCGGAGTTAAACAGGTTGGTTTCCAGGAAGATCTGACCATCGGTAATGGAGATTACGTTGGTCGGAACGAACGCAGAAACGTCACCCGCCTGGGTTTCAATGATCGGCAGAGCGGTCAGAGAGCCCGTTTTACCCTTCACTTCACCTTTGGTGAAGTTCTCGACGTATTCCGCGTTAACGCGGGAAGCACGCTCCAGCAGACGAGAGTGGAGGTAGAATACGTCGCCAGGGAACGCTTCACGTCCAGGTGGACGACGGAGCAGCAGGGAAACCTGACGATAAGCAACAGCCTGTTTAGACAGGTCATCGTATACGATCAGCGCATCTTCACCGCGGTCACGGAAGTATTCGCCCATTGCGCAACCGGCGTATGGCGCCAGGTATTGCAGTGCAGCGGATTCAGAAGCAGTGGCTACCACAACGATGGTGTTAGACAGTGCGCCGTGCTCTTCCAGTTTACGAACCACGTTAGAAATGGTGGACGCTTTCTGGCCGATGGCCACGTACACACATTTGATACCGGAGTCACGCTGGTTGATGATGGCGTCGATAGCCATTGCGGTTTTACCGGTCTGACGGTCACCGATGATCAGTTCACGCTGACCACGACCGATTGGGATCATGGCATCAACGGACTTATAACCTGTCTGAACAGGCTGATCTACGGACTGACGGTCGATAACGCCTGGTGCGATAACTTCAATTGGGGAGAAGCCATCGTGCTCAACCGGACCTTTACCGTCGATTGGCGCACCCAGGGTGTTAACAACGCGACCCAGCAGGCCACGGCCAACCGGCACTTCCAGAATACGGCCAGTACACTTAACCTTCATGCCTTCGGCGAGGTCAGCGTATGGACCCATCACAACTGCACCTACGGAGTCGCGCTCCAGGTTCAGTGCGATAGCGTAACGGTTACCCGGCAGGGAAATCATCTCACCCTGCATACAATCGGCCAGGCCGTGGATGCGGATAACACCGTCACTTACAGAAACAATAGTACCTTCGTTGTGAGCTTCACTCACAACACTGAACTGAGCAATGCGCTGCTTGATCAGTTCGCTGATTTCGGTGGAATTCAGTTGCATGCTCCAGTCCCCTTAAGACTGCAAGACGTCTGCAAGGCGTTCAAGACGGCCGCGTACGCTGCCATCAATGACCATATCACCCGAACGGATGATTACGCCTGCCATTACAGACTTATCGATTTTGCAATTCAGCTTAACTTTGCGTGACAGACGTTTTTCCATCGCGGCGGTGATTTTCGCAAGCTGTTCGTTACTCAGTTCAGTCGCAGAAGTCACTTCAACTTCAGCGGTTGCTTCACTAAGGGCACGTAAGTGCTCAAACTGCTCGAGAACATCCGGGAGCACACGGAGACGACCATTTTCTGCCATCACCTTAATCAGGTTCTGGCCGTTGGCATCCAGTTGCTCTCCGCACACGGCGATAAACGACGCGGCGAGAGTTTCAGGTGCTAACGCACCGGAAAGCAACTCAGCCATTTGTTCGTTTTTCGTCACCTCAGCGGCAAACGCCAGCATATCCTGCCAGCGATCGACATTTTGGTGTTCGACAGCAAAGTCAAAAGCTGCTTTGGCGTAGGGGCGAGCTACCGTAACAAATTCAGACATCAGCCCCTCCCTCCTTACAGTTCAGCGACAAGTTTGTCCACGATGTCGCTGTTAGCAGCTTCATCCACGGAACGTTCGATGATCTTCTCGGCGCCAGCAACAGCCAGAATCGCAACCTGCTTACGCAGTTCTTCACGAGCACGTTTACGCTCAGCATCAATTTCTGCCTGAGCCTGTGTCACGATCTTAGTACGTTCCTGTTCTGCTTCAGCTTTGGCTTCGTCCAGGATCTGCGAACGGCGTTTGTTAGCCTGTTCGATGATTACCTGAGCTTCCGCTTTCGCTTTTTTCAGCTGGTCTGTCGCGTTGGCCTGTGCAAGGTCCAAATCTTTCTTAGCGCGTTCTGCAGAAGCCAGACCGTCAGCAATTTCTTTCTGACGTTTTTCGATGGCAGCCATTAAAGGCGGCCATACATACTTCATACAGAACCAGACAAAGAGAATAAACGCGATGGCCTGGCCGAGGATTGTTGCGTTCATGTTCACAGCACAATACCTCTTTAATTTCTGTGGCTTAGGGTTTTAAAACTACTACTACGCGACAGCAAACATCACGTACAGACCCAGACCTACAGCGATCATTGGGATAGCATCCACCAGACCCATAACGATAAAGAACTGAGTACGCAGCAGAGGAATCAGATCAGGTTGACGCGCTGCGCCTTCCAGGAATTTGCCCCCGAGGATGCCGATACCGATCGCAGCACCGATAGCCGCCAGACCCATCATCACAGCGGCAGCCATGTACAGCAGATCCATATTCAGGTTTTCCATGACAGTCTCCAGTTTGTTTCAATTAAAACGTAGTAGTGTTGGTAAAAAATCAGTGCTCTTCAGACGCCATCGACAGATAGACGATCGTCAGAACCATGAAGATAAAGGCTTGCAGCGTAATGATCAGGATGTGGAAAATGGCCCATGGCACATTCAGAATCCACTGTGACCACCACGGCAGAAGACCCGCGATCAGAATGAAAATCAGCTCACCCGCATACATGTTGCCGAACAGTCGCAGACCCAGTGAAACAGGTTTGGACAGCAGGCTAACGCCTTCCAGGATCAGGTTGACCGGAATAAACGCCCAGTGGTTGAACGGCTGCAAGGTAAGCTCTTTCACAAAGCCGCTTACGCCTTTCATTTTGATGCTGTAGAAAAGAATCAGGATAAATACGCCCAGCGCCATCGACAGGGTGATGTTCACGTCCGCAGACGGTACAACACGCAGCGCAGGCAGGCCGAAGATGTGCTCGCCGATAAACGGCAGCAGATCGATTGGCAGCAGGTCCATCAGGTTCATCAGGAAGACCCAAACGAACACGGTCAGGGCCAGCGGAGCAATCAGCTTGCTCTTACCATGGTACATGTCTTTGACGCTGCCATGGACGAAGCCGATGATCATTTCGATGAATGTCTGGAATTTCCCTGGTACACCGCTGGTCGCTCGTTTAGCAACACCGCGGAACATGGCCAGGAACAGAAGACCCAAAACCACCGAGAAGAACATGGAGTCGATGTTGATCGTCCAGAAGGTGGCCGGGGGGTTATGTGGATCCACCAGCGAGAATGTACGCAGGTCCAACTGAAGGTTATTCAGATGGTGACCTATGTAATCCTGCGGCGTCATATTTTCTGAAGCCATGATGCCTTTTACCCTTTGTTATTGATTACAGCTGGAGCCAGAACTTGTACCACCAGCACCAAAACCCACGTTGCTATCAGCGGCATGAAGACCACTTTCAAAACCGCCAGCGCCATCACCAGTAGAGCAAAGGTCAGCAACACCTTACACACTTCGCCGAGGGCGAAGGACCAGGCCACGCGGCCTTTGGCGGGTGTATGCGCCTGATGACGCCAGGCAAAAATCATAAACAACACGTTTGGCAGCACAACCGCCAAACCCCCGCACACGGCGGAGATGCCCCAGAAGGGGTCTTTGAGGCTAAACAGCAGTCCACTTGCTATCACAGCCAGAAACTGAACGAACAGAAGCTTACGAGCAACGTTTCTACTCAAGAGCGACACAGACATCACGTTTTTACTCCTGCTCCCTTCGAGGTATGCCGCGTGTCGTATAAAACGTCCTTTAAGGCTCAGAGTCAAGCATCAAAAAGCGGTCAAATTATACGGTGCGCACCCGTGATTTCAAACATTAAGTAGCGAAAAGGTGAATAAATGTTTAATTATTTTTCCCCACCGCTATTTTTTAACTTTCGCTGAAAGCGTCAACCTTCGACCAAAACTGCAAACAGCGCGAAAACGTTGACGATAAAGCGTGCACGAGATCACAAAACACACATTTGCGATAAGGTTGTATTTATCAAAGGCGCAAATCGCATAAATTTATCTTTATGAAATTAAAAGCAAAACGTCGTAACTATTTTCAAAACAGCCCAGTACACAATAAAAACCTTTTATTGACATTCTTAATAAATAATTAACATTGCGTTCTGGTTACTGCCTTCCACTTTTAGCAGACTTATATTTTCACAGATGACTATCTTCTCGGTAAATAACAGGCGTTACGTTAACCGGAAGAAAACCCTTAGTAAAAAAGAGGTTAAAAGCTCATCGGTAAATCCCCGGTAGTTGTGCTGTTTTTTAACATGCTAAGAACAGCACAAATTCCACATTTTTTATTAATTTTTTAAAAATTGTTTGGCTTAATTATCACCAGATGACGTTCCCCATCGAGCTGAGGAATGTTTAATTTCTCGATGGATTCAACAGCAAATCCATCCGGAAGCTGTTCAATCTCATCGCCAGGCAACTGCCCTTTCAGCGCATAGAAGCGGCCATTCTCTGCTGGCAAGTGCTTACACCAGCTCACCATGTCATTGAGTGAAGCAAACGCGCGGCTGATAACACCATCAAACGGCGGCTCTGCCGGGAACGCCTCTACCCTGCTCTGCACGGGCGTGATGTTCTCAAGCTTCAGCTCATGCTGTACCTGACGTAAAAAGCGCACGCGCTTGCCCAGGCTATCCAGCAGCGTGAAGTGGCTCTCAGGGCGAACAATCGACAACGGAATGCCCGGTAAACCAGGGCCCGTACCCACGTCAATAAAACGCTCACCTTTCAGGTACGGTGCAACCACGATGCTATCGAGAATATGGCGTACCAGCATCTCGTTGGGGTCACGTACTGAGGTCAGGTTGTACGCTTTGTTCCATTTGTTCAGCATATCGACATAGGCCACCAGCTGATTTTTCTGGTGATCGGTGAGCGAAATACCTGCCTGATCCAGCAGACGAGAGAGTTTGTTGAGCACGGTGGGTACCTGTTTAGAGATTTTTCGCCCGGTGGCGCTGCCGCTTACCGGGCCTACGAATAAGTAGCGCGGGTCAGCGAAGCGCCACCCGCCAAAAACAATGTCAATTACGCGCTGCGGCGCAGCATACCTTGCTTTTTCAGCCAAACCAGCAGGATCGAAATGGCCGCAGGGGTAACGCCCGAGATACGGGACGCCTGGCCGATCGACACCGGTTTGTGATCGTTCAGCTTGGCAATCACTTCGTTGGAAAGGCCCGTCACCTGGCGGTAGTCCAGCATTTCCGGCAGCAGCGTGTTTTCGTTACGCTGCTGTTTTTCGATCTCATCCTGCTGACGCGCGATGTAACCTTCGTACTTAACCTGGATCTCAACCTGCTCTGCCGCTTCAGCGTCTTCTAGTCCCGGCGCGAACGCGGTCAGTTTGACCAGGTTCTCGTAGGTGACTTCAGGACGGCGCAGCAGATCTTCCCCGCTGGCTTCGCGCGACAGCGGAGCTGTTAAGTGAGCGTTTACTTCGGCGGCGGTTTCCGCCTGCGGATTCACCCAGGTGGTTTTCAGGCGCTGACGTTCCTGTTCAATGCGTTCCAGCTTCTCGTTAAAGCGCGCCCAGCGTTCGTCATCGACCAGACCCAGCTCGCGGCCCATTTCGGTCAGACGCAGGTCGGCGTTATCTTCGCGCAGCATCAGGCGATATTCCGCGCGAGAGGTAAACATACGGTACGGTTCTTTGGTACCCAGCGTGCAGAGATCGTCAACCAGCACGCCCAGATACGCCTGAGAACGGCCTGGCGCCCAGCCCTCTTTCTCAGCGGAGAAGCGCGCGGCATTCAGACCGGCAAGCAGACCCTGTGCAGCCGCTTCTTCGTAGCCGGTGGTGCCGTTAATCTGACCCGCGAAGAACAGACCGTGGATGAATTTGCTTTCCAGGGTTGGCTTCAGGTCACGCGGATCGAAGAAATCGTACTCAATAGCGTAGCCAGGGCGAACGATTTTCGCATTCTCCATCCCCTGCATTGAGCGAACAATTTGCATCTGCACATCGAACGGCAGGCTGGTGGAGATGCCGTTCGGGTAAATTTCGTTTGAGGTCAGCCCTTCCGGCTCCAGGAAGATCTGGTGCTGGTTACGATCGGCGAAGCGCATCACTTTGTCTTCGATCGACGGACAGTAGCGTGGGCCGATCCCTTCGATCACGCCGGCATACATGGGGCTGCGATCGAGGTTGTTGCGGATCACGTCATGGGTTTTCTCGTTGGTATGCGTGATGTAGCACGGTACCTGCTGCGGATGTTGTGCCGCATTGCCCATGAACGAGAAGACCGGCATGGGGTTATCACCGTGCTGTTGCGCCAGCACGCTGAAATCAATTGTGCGCGCATCAATACGCGGAGGCGTACCGGTTTTCAGACGGCTGACGCGCAGCGGCAGTTCACGCAGACGACGAGACAGGGGAATAGACGGCGGATCGCCGGCACGGCCACCGCTGTAGTTATCCAGACCGATATGAATTTTACCGTCCAGGAATGTGCCCACGGTCAGCACCACGGCTTTCGCGCGGAATTTGAGGCCCATCTGGGTCACGGCACCCACGACGCGATCGTTCTCAACGATAAGATCTTCTACAGCTTGCTGGAAGATCATCAGGTTCGGCTGGTTCTCCAGCGCGGTGCGCACAGCCTGACGGTAAAGCACGCGGTCTGCCTGGGCACGGGTCGCACGCACAGCGGGACCTTTACTCGCGTTTAGTATCCTAAACTGGATGCCAGCCTGATCGATCGCTTTCGCCATCAGTCCGCCAAGTGCATCCACTTCTTTTACCAGGTGTCCTTTCCCAATGCCGCCAATCGCCGGATTACAGGACATTTGTCCCAGCGTGTCGATATTGTGTGTCAAAAGCAGGGTCTGCTGACCCATACGCGCTGCGGCCATTGCGGCCTCAGTGCCTGCATGACCCCCGCCAATGATGATGACGTCAAAAGGATCCTGATAAAACATGGTGGTCTGCCTCGCGTAAAGCGGTATGAAAATGGATTGAAGCCCGGGCCGTGGATTCTACTCAACTTTAGTCTTTCGAGAAAGCATTGGGATCCTGGGCTATTAAAAAGAAGATCTTTTTATTTAGAGATCTGTTCTATTGTGATCTCTTATTAGGATCGCGAACATGTGTGGATAAGTCCGATCTCATAAAGAAGATCATGCAGTTAGAAAGGATCGTTTGCTGTGAATGATCGGTGATCCTGGACAGTATAAGCTGGGATCAGATCGCCACTTTATACACAGGTCAAAAACCACACTACAGTTGTTCTTTGGATAACTACGGGTTAATACGAGCTTTTAACCAGAGTTATCCACATCTGTTCGCACGATCTTTAATCGTTTTTGAGTAAATTTTTCCATTCCGCGAGCCAGATCTCGGCTGGATCCTCCGGAATGTCATGATCGAGGATGTTGATCTTGAGCGTTTCACCCAGCTGTTTTGCTCCGCAGGAGGTTACAGCGGCTTCAACTTTCTCTATTGCCCCGCAAAAGGTGTCATATTCACGACTGCCGATCCCCACCGCGCCAAAACGGACGTTTGACAGGTCGGGCTGCTGTTCCAGCAGTTCGTCATATAAAGGTTGCAGGTTATCCGGCAGATCGCCCGCGCCGTGCGTGGAGGTAATCAGCAGCCAGACCCCGTCAGCCGGGAGATCTTCAAGCAACGGGCCGTGCAGGGTTTCCGTAGAAAAGCCCGCATCTTCCAACTTTTCAGCCAGGTGTTCCGCTACGTATTCCGCACCACCAAGGGTGCTGCCGCTGATAAGGGTAATGTCCGCCATTGATCGCTCGCCCAGATAAAGAGACGGTCATTGTACGCTGTGAACGAGCTGGGATCTACCTGTGGAAAATGTGGGAATGGATTTGCCCGATCACGGGCGGATGGTACGCATGATCGGGTTTTGCAGGGAGATCAGCGTCTCGGTGGATTGAATTTCATCGATTGTTTGGATCTTGTTGATAAGTACCTGCTGGAGGGCGTCGATGGATCGGCACATTACCTTTATAAAGATGCTGTAGTGACCGGTGGTGTAATACGCCTCGGTGACCTCATCCAGTGCGTTCAGCCTCGCCAGGGCGGAAGGATAGTCTTTGGCGCTTTTTAGAATGATGCCGATGAAGCAGCAGACGTCGTAACCCAGATGTTTAGGACTGACGTCAATGCGTGCACCGGTAATGATCCCCGCCTGTTTCATCTTCTCTACGCGAACGTGAATGGTCCCCGGGCTGACGCCAAACTGTTTCGCCAGTTCGGCGTAGGCGGTACGGGCGTTGGCCATTAATGCCTCCAGGATGCCGCGGTCGAGATTGTCGATCTGATAATTTTCCATAGCTTTTTCTTATGAAGATTAATGAATCACTCTATTCTAGCGTTTAATTTTATCGAATCAAAAGTGAAGGTGGCTTTTTGTTGATGAGTTATTGAATGTGATGCTATTTCTGTTGCTTAATCAATATCAACAGGACGCAGGAGTATAAATAATGAAAACCGCTTACATCGCAAAACAACGCCAGATCAGTTTCGTTAAATCCCATTTTTCCCGTCAGCTGGAAGATAAGCTTGGGCTAATTGAAGTCCAGGCGCCGATTCTGAGCCGCGTGGGTGACGGGACCCAGGATAACCTGTCTGGATGCGAAAAAGCGGTACAGGTGAAAGTGAAAACACTGCCAGATGCCCAGTTCGAAGTGGTTCATTCCCTGGCGAAGTGGAAGCGTCAAACTCTGGGGCAACACGACTTCAGCGCGGGCGAAGGGCTCTACACGCACATGAAAGCCCTTCGCCCCGATGAAGACCGCCTCACCCCAATTCACTCTGTCTATGTTGACCAGTGGGACTGGGAGCGCGTGATGGGTGACGGCGAGCGCCACGTCGGTACGCTGAAATCTACCGTTGAAGCGATCTACGCCGGGATCAAAGCCACCGAAGCGGCAGTGAGCAAAGAGTTTGGTCTGGCACCGTTCCTGCCGGATACGATCCACTTTGTTCACAGTCAGGAATTGCTGAGCCGCTTCCCGGAACTGGATGCCAAAGGCCGCGAGCGTGCGATTGCCAAAGAGCTGGGCGCGGTATTTCTGATTGGGATCGGCGGCAAGCTGTCTGATGGCAAACGCCACGACGTTCGCGCGCCGGATTATGATGACTGGAGCACTGCGGGTGAGGGAGAATTTGCCGGACTGAACGGCGATATTCTGGTGTGGAACCCGGTTCTGGAAGATGCATTCGAGCTTTCTTCTATGGGGATCCGCGTGGATGCTGACGCGCTTAAGCGTCAGCTGGCGGTCACCGGTGATGAAGATCGTCTCAAACTCGAGTGGCACCAGGCGCTGCTGCGCGGTGAAATGCCTCAGACGATCGGCGGCGGTATCGGCCAGTCCCGTCTGACCATGCTGCTGCTTCAGTTGCCACATATCGGTCAGGTTCAGTGTGGCGTCTGGCCGCAGCAGGTATGTGAAAGCGTCGGCTCTCTTCTGTAATTAACGCCGCCAGCGTCTGAGCAGGCGGCTACGCAACCCGGTATCAAAGCGCCAGATATGATCGAAGATGCGCATGATACCGGGCTTTCCATGGGCAGACATCGCCACCGCATGAAAACGGTGCTGATGCACCCGCTGTAACTCCTTCACCTTATTCACCACGTCATCCGGCAGCCGCTGGGCAATAAAATCGGAAATCACCACCGCGTCGGCGTCGTACCAGTCGCCGCCCTGCATACGCTCCACAATGCTGCGAAAACAGCTGGCCAGATCCGTGCCGCCGCGAAAACGCTGGCTCAAAAAGCGGATCGCCTGCTCGATCCCCTGCTGGTTCGTCAGCTCATAACCCACAACCTCGCTGGAGAACAACATGATGAAGCAGCGACGGCGATCGGCGAGCGCCACGCGCATCAGTGCCAGACAGAACGCCTTCGCACACTGCTCGTTAAACCCGCCCATCGATCCGGACGTATCCACGCAAACAATGAATGGCCCACGGGGCTGTTCATCAAAATCCTGATGGACCACCGGCCGTTGGCTTACCTTCTCGCGCCAGGCTTCGCCGTGCAGCCGATACGTGAGGAGCTGCTTTTCCACCAGCCGACGATAGAACTCATACTCCAGCTCGGTCATCCCCAGCGTGCTCAGTTCCGTGGGCAGCAGGCGTAAAATGTCATCGCTCTGCTGGAGTCCGTCGACCTGCTCCGGTACGGTGGCCGGTTCGCGCACCAGGGTGCGGAAGGTTTCCATCGGGGCATCTTTCTTTGGGACGGATTTTGCCTCCCTTGAGCGGCCCAGCTGTTCTGCAAGCTTCATCAGCTCGGGCTGCTGCGTTAGAAAGTCACCGTACTTCACGATCAGCTGGTAGTCACCGCGCTTCAGCTGACCGGCGCTCATGTCCCACAGACGTCCGGCGGCGTTTTCATTTTCTACCAGCACCTCTTCAAGCTGGCCGCTCAGCGTCATACGCTCCTGAACTTCGCTGAGCAGCTGTTCACGCTCTTCATCCAGCAGCTGCTGGTTCAGCGTTGTGGCCTGAACCACCAGGCTGAGGCGCCAGCGCTGTAGGAAGAGGGTATGCAGCGCCGGGGTTAAAGTGGCGTTATCCGTGACCAGCGCCCGGGCCTGGCTGGCAAACGGAGAGTGGACTTTATCAAGCAGCGTAAGGGTTTGCGGTAGCTGGACGATAAACTGCGGTGTCGACAGCCGTTGGCACTGCTGGTAGCTGGTGACCTCCTCCGTCAATTCAGGCGGGACTTCCGTCTCTTTAAACCGCTGGCGAAGGTTATCGCGCCAGCGTGGGAGATCGTCGGTCATCGCTTTTTTGAGCTTCGGAAATTTTTCGAAGAAGGCCGCCAGCTGCGGCGATGCCAGGAGGGTAATGACCACTTCTTCGATCAACCCTTCTTCGCTGACGGCCAGCATGACGTTAAGCGTATCCAGCGTTAGCATTGACGCGCCTGTTTGATCTGCGCACTGACGTCCTGCAGGCTGGCTTCGATGCGACCTAACCAGTCGCTATGAATAAAGAGGCATTTTTGCTGCTCGCTGAAGCGGGTGTGCTGCTGGTGCCATTCGGTATCCAGCGCTTCCAGTTGCTGCTTGATCTCTTCCGGCACGCTATCGGAAGCGGTGCCCGGCAGCGCCAGACGCGATCCCTGCAGGCTGACGTCGCGGATCACCAGATGCTGGCTGCTATCCACTTCCATCGTCAGCGGCTGGGCAAAACCAATGCCGTTGAGCTTGCCACGGATCTCACCGCCCTTATCCAGCCACTGCGCCAGCGCCTCGCGCTCAATCGTAATGTGTACCACCTGCATGTCATGTAGTTTAAGCGGCTGCTGGAGCAGCAGCGTGAGCGTTGCGCCGGTCAGATCCGCGGGAAGCTCGTAGTGCGGTTTGCGGGCGAACATGCCCCCCAGGCGACTTACTTTCAGCGCGGTTTTATCGCTTTGCTGCTGCTGTAGCTGAATGCGCCGCTGGGTAATCGCCCCCAACTGGTTGAGCATCGCCTGCTGCCCCCAGGCGTGCCCGGTCATCAAAACGTCAAGCTGCTGCTGCATCAGGTTCATGCCTTCTGCATCGTGCCAAAGGCAGTCTTTCAGCAGGATCAGGTCGATTGGCGCGACGGCATCACGACCGCTGAACAGGGCGCTGGCCTGGAGCAGACGAATCGCTTTCTTCCAGCGACGGTCTGAGACATACGGGGCGGAAGGCAATAAATCAAGCTGCTGGCGCAGCATGAAGATCAGTTCAAAAACGGCGTCGGGCAGTTTAATTTTGCCGATCTCGTCCTGCCACTGATGGTACTCCTCGTCCGTCACCTGCAGTGACGGCGCCACCGGGTTTTCACTTTCATCCTGCTGGCTTATCAGCAGGGAGCGGAAATTTGATTTATCCTGGACTTTGTCCAGCCACAGGCGGATCAGCATACGGTCATACAGTGCTTCCAGACTGCTGTCGGCTTCAGGCAGTTCGTTAGAGGCGGCTACCAGCAGGCGCATCGGGATTTTCTCTTCACTGGCGCCGTTACGGAACCGACGTTCGTTTATCGCCGTGAGCAGGGTGTTCAGAATGGCCGGTCCCGCTTTCCAGATCTCATCAAGAAAAACAATCTCAGCCTCCGGAAGATACCCTTCTGTCAGACGCTGATAGCGCCCCTCATCTTTCAATGCCTGAATAGAAAGCGGGCCAAAAACTTCTTCTGGGGTGGAAAACCGGGTCATGAGATATTCGAAGGCGCGGGCGTTCTGAAAAGCAAATTTTAGCCGGCGGGCGATCAGGCTTTTGGCAATGCCCGGTGGGCCCAGCAAAAACACGCTTTCACCGCTCAGCGCCGCCAGTAAACAGAGGCGAATGGCGTGGCTACGCTCGAAAAGGCCTTTCTCCAGCGCGCTGCTGAGGCGGGAAATTCTTTCTGCTAATAAATGTGAGTGAGCCATAATAGTTTTGCATCCTTTCGCCGTCGTGGCGGCCAATTGAAGCGAGTATAGACGTTTCAGTCAGGGCTGGTAATAGACTGAAGTGCGGCGCAATTTTCTTTGCGCTACATTAATGCGGTTGCATTTAGGGGTACGATTTTGCAATGAATCGTGCATACTGTGCGCTTTTTGTGGGCCAAGGGACCAGGAACACATTTGTTATTTAAACGAAAAGACTAGTCTATGAGCACTGATAATAAGCAATCATTACCCGCAATAACGCTTGCGGCGATCGGGGTTGTCTACGGTGATATCGGCACCAGCCCGCTTTATACGCTTCGTGAATGTCTGTCCGGCCAGTTTGGCTTTGGTGTTGAACGCGATGCCGTGTTTGGCTTCCTGTCCCTTATTTTCTGGCTGCTGATCCTGGTGGTGTCCGTTAAATATCTCTCCTTCGTTATGCGTGCTGATAACGCAGGTGAAGGTGGGATCCTGACCCTGATGTCCCTTGCCGGGCGCAATACCTCGGCCAGAATGACCTCAGTGCTGGTCATTATCGGCCTGATTGGCGGCAGTTTCTTCTACGGGGAAGTGGTGATAACGCCGGCTATCTCGGTGCTGTCTGCGATAGAGGGGCTGGAGATTATCGCTCCGCAGCTTGATTCATGGGTGGTTCCGCTGGCCATTATTGTCCTGACGCTGCTGTTCATGATCCAGAAGCACGGTACAGGGCTGGTGGGTAAATTGTTTGCACCAATTATGCTGGCCTGGTTCCTGATCCTGGCGGCGCTTGGTTTGCGGAGCATTATCGCGAACCCGGAAGTGCTGCAGGCGCTGAACCCTTACTGGGCCGTGCATTTCTTCCTCGAATACAAAGTGGTTTCCTTCGTGGCGCTGGGGGCTGTCGTGCTCTCCATCACCGGAGTGGAAGCGCTGTATGCTGACATGGGCCACTTCGGGAAACTGCCTAT
Organism: Enterobacter sp. ECC-019; assembly: GCF_043974075.1. Lineage (NCBI taxonomy): Bacteria > Pseudomonadati > Pseudomonadota > Gammaproteobacteria > Enterobacterales > Enterobacteriaceae > Enterobacter > Enterobacter sp. ECC-019. The sequence goes on along the minus strand of NZ_CP143759.1, from coordinate 572,757 downwards.
CCGCGTGGCATGGTTTATTGTGGTGCTCCCGTCGCTGGTGCTGAATTACTTCGGTCAGGGTGCGCTGCTGCTTAAAAACCCGGAAGCGATCAAGAACCCGTTCTTCCTGCTGGCGCCTGACTGGGCGCTGGTACCGATGCTGATCCTGGCGACGCTGGCGACCGTCATTGCTTCTCAGGCGGTGATTTCCGGCGTGTTTTCTCTGACGCGTCAGGCCGTGCGTCTGGGGTATCTGTCACCGATGCGCATCATCCATACCTCAGAGATGGAGTCGGGTCAGATCTACATCCCGTTCATTAACTGGCTGCTCTATTTCGCTGTTGTCATTGTTATCGTCAGCTTCGAGCACTCCAGCAACCTGGCGGCGGCGTACGGTATTGCCGTAACCGGTACGATGGTGCTGACATCGCTGCTCTCCACCACGGTGGCGTACCGAAACTGGCACTGGAATAAATTCCTCGTGACGATGATTCTGGTGGGCTTCCTGTGCATCGACGTGCCGCTGTTCTCTGCGAACCTCGACAAAATTGTCTCCGGTGGCTGGCTGCCGCTGACGCTGGGTCTGGTGATGTTCATTGTCATGACCACCTGGAAAAGCGAGCGCTTCCGCCTGCTGCGCCGCATGCACGAGCACGGGAACTCTCTGGAGGCAATGATCGCTTCTCTGGAGAAATCCCCGCCGGTTCGTGTGCCGGGGACCGCGGTATATATGTCTCGCGCGCTGAATGTCATTCCGTTCGCGCTAATGCATAACCTCAAGCACAACAAAGTGCTGCACGAGCGCGTGATCCTGCTGACGCTGCGCACCGAAGATGCGCCGTATGTCCACAACGTGCGTCGCGTGCAGATTGAGCAGCTGTCGCCAACCTTCTGGCGCGTGGTAGCAAGCTACGGCTGGCGCGAAACGCCAAACGTGGAAGAGGTGTTCCACCGCTGCGGTCTGGAAGGGTTGAGCTGCCGGATGATGGAGACGTCGTTCTTTATGTCGCACGAGTCGCTGATCATCGGCAAGCGACCGTGGTATCTGCGCCTGCGCGGCAAGCTGTACCTCATCCTGCAGCGTAACGCCCTGCGCGCGCCTGACCAGTTTGAGATCCCGCCTAACCGCGTGATTGAGCTGGGTACGCAGGTCGAGATCTAATCCCTCCTGAAATGCCGGGTGGCGCTTCGCTTACCCGGCCTACCAAACCCCTCGCCAACCCACAATAATTGTCTCTACATTTCACTTAGCGAAACGTTTCGACGTCGATCACAAATCTGTTACGTCATGGTGGTTTTCTGAACACTCTTGAGACTAAACTGATTTCAGCGAAACGTTTCGCTAGTGGAGCAAGAAAATGAAGAAAGGCACGGTACTCAACTCAGAAATCTCATCGGTTATTTCCCGTCTTGGGCATACCGATACGCTGGTGGTTTGCGATGCAGGCTTACCGGTTCCGCGCAGTACAACCCGTATCGATATGGCGTTAACGCAGGGTGTTCCTTCGTTTATGCAGGTACTGGAAGTCGTGACTGCGGAGATGCAGGTTGAGGCAGCCATTCTCGCGGCGGAAATCAAACAACATAATCCGCAACTCCACGAAACGTTGCTCAGCCATCTTGAGCAACTGCAACAACACCAGGGAAACACCATAGAAATTCGTTACACAACGCACGAGCAGTTCAAACAACAAACCGCAGACAGTCAGGCGGTGATTCGCAGCGGGGAGTGTTCCCCGTATGCGAATATTATTCTCTGTGCTGGCGTCACATTCTGAGGCCATCATGGACGCATTACTGCAACTCAAAGGGATCGATAAATCGTTCCCGGGCGTAAAAGCCCTCTCCGGCGCGGCGCTGAACGTCTACCCCGGGCGCGTGATGGCGCTGGTGGGCGAAAACGGTGCCGGCAAATCCACCATGATGAAAGTGCTGACCGGTATCTACCAACGCGATGCCGGCTCACTCGTCTGGCTGGGCAAAGAGACTACCTTCAACGGCCCTAAATCTTCTCAGGAAGCGGGCATCGGCATTATTCACCAGGAGCTTAACCTGATCCCGCAGCTTACCATTGCGGAAAACATCTTCCTCGGCCGCGAGTTTGTTAACCGGTTCGGCAAAATCGACTGGAAAACCATGTATGCCGAAGCGGACAAGCTGCTGGCGAAGCTGAACCTGCGCTTTAAGAGCGACCGCCTGGTGGGCGATCTCTCGATTGGCGATCAGCAGATGGTGGAAATCGCCAAAGTGCTGAGCTTTGAGTCGAAGGTCATCATTATGGATGAACCGACCGACGCCCTGACCGATACCGAAACCGAATCCCTGTTCCGCGTGATCCGCGAGCTGAAGTCGCAGGGGCGCGGGATTGTCTATATCTCTCACCGTATGAAAGAGATCTTCGAAATCTGCGATGACGTCACCGTCTTCCGCGACGGGCAGTTTATTGCCGAGCGAGAAGTGGCGACGCTGACCGAAGATACGCTTATCGAAATGATGGTGGGACGTAAGCTCGAAGATCAGTATCCGCATCTGGATAAAGCGCCGGGTGAGATCCGCCTGAAGGTGGACAACCTCTGCGGTCCGGGTGTGAACGACGTGACCTTTACCCTGCGCCAGGGCGAGATCCTGGGCGTGGCGGGCCTGATGGGTGCCGGACGTACCGAGCTGATGAAAGTGTTGTACGGCGCACTGCCGCGCACCAGTGGTTATGTCACCCTCGATGGTCATGAAGTGGTCACCCGCTCTCCGCAGGATGGCCTGGCGAACGGCATCGTCTATATCTCCGAAGACCGCAAGCGCGACGGCCTGGTGCTGGGGATGTCGGTAAAAGAGAACATGTCCCTGACCGCGCTGCGCTATTTCAGCCGTAGCGGCGGTAGCCTGAAGCATAAAGATGAGCAGCAGGCGGTCAGCGATTTTATCCGCCTCTTTAACGTTAAAACCCCGTCGATGGAGCAGGCGATTGGCCTGTTGTCCGGCGGGAATCAGCAGAAAGTGGCGATTGCGCGTGGGCTGATGACGCGCCCGAAAGTGCTGATCCTCGATGAGCCGACCCGCGGCGTGGACGTGGGCGCGAAGAAAGAGATCTATCAGCTGATTAACCAGTTTAAGGCCGACGGTCTGAGCATCATTCTGGTCTCTTCCGAGATGCCAGAAGTATTAGGCATGAGCGATCGCATTATCGTCATGCATGAAGGGCATCTCGGCGGTGAATTCACTCGCGAGCAGGCCACCCAGGAAGTTCTGATGGCTGCCGCTGTGGGCAAGCTTAATCGCGTGAATCAGGAGTAAGAAGATGACTACCCAGGCTGTTTCTGGTCGCCGCTATTTCACAAAGGCATGGCTGATGGAACAAAAATCGCTGATTGCCCTGTTGGTGCTGATCGCGATTGTGTCGACCATGAGCCCGAACTTTTTCACCGTTAATAACCTGTTCAATATTCTGCAGCAGACGTCTGTGAACGCCATTATGGCGGTCGGCATGACGCTGGTGATTTTGACCTCGGGTATCGATCTGTCCGTCGGTTCTCTGCTGGCGCTCACCGGCGCGATCGCCGCTTCGATTGTCGGCATTGAAGTCAACGCCCTGGTGGCCGTGGCCGCTGCCCTGGCGGCAGGCGCGGCGATTGGTGCCGTAACCGGCGTGATTGTGGCAAAAGGCCGCGTTCAGGCGTTCATCGCCACGCTGGTGATGATGCTGCTGCTGCGCGGTGTGACCATGGTGTACACCAACGGCAGCCCGGTTAATACCGGCTTTACCGATAACGCGGATCTGTTTGGCTGGTTCGGTATTGGTCGCCCGCTGGGTGTTCCGACCCCGGTCTGGATCATGGCTATTGTCTTCCTGGCGGCGTGGTACATGCTGCACCACACCCGTCTGGGTCGTTATATTTATGCGCTGGGCGGTAACGAAGCGGCAACGCGCCTGTCCGGTATCAGCGTTAATAAAGTCAAAATTATCGTTTACTCCCTGTGCGGTCTGCTGGCGTCACTGGCAGGCATCATCGAAGTGGCGCGCCTCTCCTCCGCGCAGCCGACGGCGGGTACGGGATATGAGCTGGATGCTATCGCGGCAGTGGTTCTGGGCGGTACGAGTCTTGCGGGCGGTAAAGGTCGCATTGTTGGGACATTGATCGGCGCACTGATTCTCGGTTTCCTGAATAATGGTTTGAATTTGTTAGGTGTTTCCTCCTATTACCAGATGATCGTTAAGGCAGTGGTGATTTTGCTGGCGGTACTGGTAGACAACAAAAAACAGTAACTGACGACACTACAGGACATCTTAGATATGAACATGAAAAAACTGGCTACCCTGGTTTCCGCTGTCGCGCTGAGCGCAACCGTAAGTGCTAACGCCATGGCGAAAGACACCATCGCGCTGGTTGTCTCTACCCTAAACAACCCGTTCTTCGTCTCCCTGAAGGACGGTGCGCAGAAAGAAGCGGACAAGCTGGGCTACAACCTGGTGGTTCTGGATTCACAGAACAACCCGGCGAAAGAGCTGGCTAACGTTCAGGACTTAACCGTTCGTGGCACCAAAATTCTGCTGATCAACCCAACCGATTCCGATGCCGTAGGTAATGCCGTGAAGATGGCAAACCAGGCGAAGATCCCGGTAATCACCCTGGACCGTCAGGCGTCTAAAGGTGAAGTGGTCAGCCACATTGCCTCTGATAACGTGCTGGGCGGCAAAATCGCGGGTGATTACATCGCGAAAAAAGCCGGCGAAGGCGCGAAGGTTATCGAACTGCAGGGGATTGCCGGGACTTCCGCAGCCCGCGAGCGTGGTGAAGGCTTCCAGCAGGCAGTGGCTGCGCACAAATTCAGCGTTCTGGCCAGCCAGCCGGCAGACTTCGACCGTACTAAAGGCCTGAACGTCATGCAGAACCTGCTGACCGCGCACCCTGACGTGCAGGCGGTATTTGCGCAGAACGACGAAATGGCGCTGGGCGCGCTGCGTGCCCTGCAGACCGCAGGTAAATCTGATGTGATGGTTGTCGGATTTGACGGCACGCCGGATGGTGAAAAAGCAGTAAACGATGGCAAACTGGCTGCGACCATCGCTCAGCTGCCTGAGCAGATTGGCGCCACTGGCGTTGAAACTGCCGACAAAGTGCTGAAGGGCGAAAAAGTTCAGGCCAAATACCCGGTTGACCTGAAGCTGGTCATCAAGCAGTAAAAGGCGAATCAGGCAGTCGCTGGCTGCCTGAGGGACACCAATAAAGAAAAGTGTGGCATACGCCACCGGGTAACACCGGTGGCGCTCTCAGATGGACAACCCAACCATGAAAACCGCAGGCAACCTCGTCGTCCTTGGCAGTATCAATGCCGATCACATTCTTAACCTTGAATCATTCCCTACACCGGGCGAAACCGTCACGGGTAACCAGTATCAGGTGGCCTTCGGCGGTAAAGGTGCCAACCAGGCCGTCGCCGCCGGTCGCAGCGGGGCAAACATTGCATTTATCGCCTGCACGGGTAATGACGATACCGGTGAGCGCGTACGCAAGCAACTGGCGAGCGACAACATTGATATCGCACCGGTCAGCGTTGTTGCGGGGGAATCTACCGGCGTGGCGCTGATTTTCGTCAACGCTGAAGGTGAGAATGTCATCGGTATTCATGCGGGTGCTAACGCTGCGCTGACGACGGAGCGCGTGGAAGCGCAACGTGCCATCATCGCCGGAGCGGAAGCCCTGCTCATGCAACTGGAGTCACCGGTTGTAAGCGTGCTGGCCGCTGCCAGGATTGCGCATGAAAATCATACCACTGTCGTACTTAACCCGGCCCCAGCCCGTGTATTATCAGACGAGCTGCTGGCGCTGGTGGACATCATTACGCCGAACGAAACCGAAGCCGAAAAGCTGACGGGCATTCGCGTTGAAAATGATGACGATGCCGCGCGAGCCGCGCGTGCGCTGCACGATAAGGGTATCGGTACTGTGATTATCACCCTTGGTAGCCGTGGGGTGTGGGCAAGCGTCAATGGCGAAGGCCGTCGCGTGCCGGGCTTTAAGGTCAAAGCGATTGATACCATCGCAGCGGGAGATACCTTCAACGGTGCACTGGTGACCGCGCTGCTGGAAGGCAAGAGAATGGATGACGCTATCCGCTTCGCACACGCTGCTGCTGCGATTGCGGTGACGCGCAAGGGCGCCCAGCCTTCCGTTCCGTGGCGTAAAGAGATCGATGAATTCTTAAGTCAGCAGGGGTAACGCTTGGCCACAATGAAAGATGTCGCCCGCATGGCGGGCGTTTCTACCTCGACGGTCTCTCACGTTATAAACAACGATCGCTTCGTCAGCGAGGCGATTCGGGAGAAAGTTGAAGCTGCGGTAAAAGATCTCAACTATGCGCCGTCTGCGCTGGCGCGCAGCCTTAAGCTCAACCAGACGCGCACCATCGGTATGCTGATCACCGCCAGTACCAACCCCTTTTATTCAGAACTGGTTCGCGGCGTGGAGCGCAGCTGCTTCGAGCGTGGCTACAGCCTGGTGCTGTGCAATACCGAGGGCGACGAGCAGCGCATGAATCGTAACCTGGAAACGCTGATGCAAAAACGCGTCGACGGGCTATTGCTGCTCTGTACCGAAACGCACCAGCCCTCGAAAGAGATCATCCAGCGTTATCCCTCGATTCCCACAGTGATGATGGACTGGGCGCCGTTCGACGGAACCAGCGATCTCATTCAGGATAACTCCCTGCTGGGCGGTGACATGGCGACTCAGCATCTGATTGATAAAGGCCACACTCGCATTGCCTGTATTACGGGGCCGCTGGATAAAACTCCGGCGCGTTTGCGTCTGGAAGGGTATCTCTCTGCCATGGAACGTGCGGGGCTTGCCATTCCTGATGGCTATCGGATCACCGGTGATTTTGAGTTCAGCGGCGGTTTCGAGGCGATGCAGAAACTGCTGGCGCAAAATCCGCGCCCGCAGGCGGTATTTGTCGGTAACGACGCGATGGCGTTTGGTGCCTATCAGGCGTTGTATCAGGCGGGACTACGCGTGCCGGACGATATGGCGGTGATTGGCTACGACGATATCGAACTGGCCAGCTACATGACGCCGCCGCTGACCACGATCCATCAGCCAAAAGATGAACTGGGCGAGCTGGCCATCGATGTGTTGATCCACCGTATGGCGCAGCCCACGCTGCAGCAGCAACGCCTGCAGCTTACTCCTGTTCTGATTGAACGCGGTTCGGTTTAGCTTTCTCTTTGTGACGCTCTTTAATCAGGTTTCGGCCGTCTTTCGGTTTTAACAGCATAAAGACCAGCGCCGATACCACGGTAAGTGCACCCATGGTGATAAAGGTATAGTGGAACTGCTCAACGGTATTTGCGCTGTCAAAACCTTCATAAAACCTCAGCACCGCTGCACTCACGGCAACCCCTAAACTGATCGACAGCTGTTGCGTTACCGCCAGCACGCTGTTGCCGCTGCTGGCGTTCTCGTCAGTCAGATCGGCGAGGGTGATGGTGTTCATCGACGTGAACTGCGTCGACATCGCCATGCCCAGCACAAACAGCGGCAGGATCAGCATCCAGACGGGTAACGCGGCGGATTGCAGCGAGAACTGCGCAATCATCAAACCGATAAAGACCGTCACGCCAACCAGCGTCTTGCGATAGCCAAACCAGCGCAGCACCTGCGTTACGGTTGATTTTGCCAGGATCGAACCCATCGCCGTGGGCGCCATCATGCAGCCGGCAATCAGGGCCGGATAGCCGAAACCCACCTGCAGCATCAATGGCATCAGGAACGGTACGCAACCCGTCCCCAGACGAGACGCAATGTTGCCTGCAATCCCTACGGAAAATGTTCGGGTGTTAAAGAGCCCCAGGGAGATTAACGGTGTCGGGTGACGGCGCGCGTGACGTATATAAAGAAGGAATAACAGAATACCGCCGAGAATAACGGAGAGCGCCATCCACGTCGCAACGATCTTCTCGCCAAACAGCTCCATCCCGCTGGAGAATAACACCAGGCTCAGGCCAAACAGGAAAAAGCCGCCCATGTCGAAGCTGCGCCTTGGCGTGGTGAAGTTCGGCATATATTTACGGGCATACAGCAGCCCAGCAACGCCAATCGGAATATTAATCAGGAAGATCCAGTGCCAGCTTGCCCAGGTGACAAACACGCCACCGAGTACCGGGCCAAGAATCGGGCCGACCAGGCCCGGCATGGTGACGAAGTTGAGCACGGGAAGCAGTTCGCTCCTGGGGTAGGCTCGTAGCAAGGCAAGGCGCGCCACCGGCATCATCATCGCGCCGCCAATGCCCTGTAATACGCGGAAGATAACCAGCTCCGTTAAGGATGAGGAGAGCGCGCAGGCCAGCGAACCGAGCGTAAAGAGCGTGACGGCCAGCATGAAAACTTTGCGGGTGCCAAAGCGGTCGGCCAGCCAGCCGCTGACCGGAATTAACATTGCGACCGTCAGGGTGTAGCTGATGATGGCGGACTGCATCGCCAGCGGGGAGCGGTTAAGGCTTTGCGCAATAGCGGGAAGCGCTGTGTTGAGGATGGTGGCATCCAGTGCCTGCATAAAAAACGCCATGGCTGCAATCCACGGCAATCCCGCCATGCTGCGCGCTTTTTTCTTTGTCATTTATTTACCTGCTGGTGGGTTGGCGCAGTCAGCAATGCCTGACATGCGCTCAGGGCTCGCTGCCCGTCGCTTTCCTGAATGGCATCCACTATCGCCTGATGCAAATCCAGTTTTACCACTTCGTTTTGTGTAATAGAGGTAAAGTAGGTGTGATACACCGAATGAAATAAAGAGGCAAAAGAGGTGAGGAACGGATTGGCGCTCATCATATAGATGTGTTCATGCCAGGCCATATCGACCTCAACCCAGCGTTCGCGGTTGAAGTGCTTTTTCAGGAACACCATTTCTTCCATCAGCGCGTTAAGCTGCGCTTTCTGCTCTGCTGTTCCTAGCGTGGCAGCAAGCAGGCATGCCTGAGGTTCAAGGCTGCTGCGCATCACCAGAAAGTGATCGACGACCTGATGAAAGTTATCTTCCGTCATCCACCAGGAGAGCAGCTCCTGATCGAGAAAATTCCAGTTACTCTGTGGCATCACGCGTGTGCCAATTCGAGGACGTGGAAGTACCATACCTTTTGCCGTCAGGGTTTTCACCGCTTCGCGCACGGCGGTTCGACTCACCCCAAACTGCTCACCCAGCTCCATTTCACCCGGCAGGATGCTACCCGGGGCATATTTACCCGCTAAAATCCGCTGAGCCAGCTTTTCTGCCAGCACGTACGACAGGTTTTTTTGGGCGGCCAGCTGTTGTGCGCTTAATGGCATCGCTTTTATTCCTTAAAGATTCATGCTGATAATTATGCCACCTCGAATGTGATTGTGGTTGCAGATACATCAAATAGAACAATTTGTAGCTTGATTTCACCTCTATTGGTGAAAAAAAACGCGGATGGAAACTTTTTTTAAATTTCCTCTTGTCACGTCGGAATAACTCCCTATAATGCGCCTCCACTGACACGGAACAACGGCTTACAGGCCGCCGGGTTAGCGGGGTTCAGAGATGAACGCCAGCAGAGAAAAGCGAAAATAAACGCTTGACTCTGAAGCGGGAAAGCGTAATATGCACACCCCGCGCCGCTGCGAAAAGCGAAGCGGCACTGCTCTTTAACAATTTATCAGACAATCTGTGTGGGCACTCAAAGTGACATGGATTCTTAACGTCGCAAGACGAAAAATGAATACCAAGTCTCTGAGTGAACATACGTAATTCATTACGAAGTTTAATTCACGAGCATCAAACTTAAATTGAAGAGTTTGATCATGGCTCAGATTGAACGCTGGCGGCAGGCCTAACACATGCAAGTCGAGCGGTAGCACAGAGAGCTTGCTCTCGGGTGACGAGCGGCGGACGGGTGAGTAATGTCTGGGAAACTGCCTGATGGAGGGGGATAACTACTGGAAACGGTAGCTAATACCGCATAACGTCGCAAGACCAAAGAGGGGGACCTTCGGGCCTCTTGCCATCAGATGTGCCCAGATGGGATTAGCTAGTAGGTGGGGTAACGGCTCACCTAGGCGACGATCCCTAGCTGGTCTGAGAGGATGACCAGCCACACTGGAACTGAGACACGGTCCAGACTCCTACGGGAGGCAGCAGTGGGGAATATTGCACAATGGGCGCAAGCCTGATGCAGCCATGCCGCGTGTATGAAGAAGGCCTTCGGGTTGTAAAGTACTTTCAGCGGGGAGGAAGGCGATAAGGTTAATAACCTTGTCGATTGACGTTACCCGCAGAAGAAGCACCGGCTAACTCCGTGCCAGCAGCCGCGGTAATACGGAGGGTGCAAGCGTTAATCGGAATTACTGGGCGTAAAGCGCACGCAGGCGGTCTGTCAAGTCGGATGTGAAATCCCCGGGCTCAACCTGGGAACTGCATTCGAAACTGGCAGGCTAGAGTCTTGTAGAGGGGGGTAGAATTCCAGGTGTAGCGGTGAAATGCGTAGAGATCTGGAGGAATACCGGTGGCGAAGGCGGCCCCCTGGACAAAGACTGACGCTCAGGTGCGAAAGCGTGGGGAGCAAACAGGATTAGATACCCTGGTAGTCCACGCCGTAAACGATGTCGACTTGGAGGTTGTGCCCTTGAGGCGTGGCTTCCGGAGCTAACGCGTTAAGTCGACCGCCTGGGGAGTACGGCCGCAAGGTTAAAACTCAAATGAATTGACGGGGGCCCGCACAAGCGGTGGAGCATGTGGTTTAATTCGATGCAACGCGAAGAACCTTACCTACTCTTGACATCCAGAGAACTTAGCAGAGATGCTTTGGTGCCTTCGGGAACTCTGAGACAGGTGCTGCATGGCTGTCGTCAGCTCGTGTTGTGAAATGTTGGGTTAAGTCCCGCAACGAGCGCAACCCTTATCCTTTGTTGCCAGCGGTTAGGCCGGGAACTCAAAGGAGACTGCCAGTGATAAACTGGAGGAAGGTGGGGATGACGTCAAGTCATCATGGCCCTTACGAGTAGGGCTACACACGTGCTACAATGGCGCATACAAAGAGAAGCGACCTCGCGAGAGCAAGCGGACCTCATAAAGTGCGTCGTAGTCCGGATTGGAGTCTGCAACTCGACTCCATGAAGTCGGAATCGCTAGTAATCGTAGATCAGAATGCTACGGTGAATACGTTCCCGGGCCTTGTACACACCGCCCGTCACACCATGGGAGTGGGTTGCAAAAGAAGTAGGTAGCTTAACCTTCGGGAGGGCGCTTACCACTTTGTGATTCATGACTGGGGTGAAGTCGTAACAAGGTAACCGTAGGGGAACCTGCGGTTGGATCACCTCCTTACCTTAAAGAACCTGCCTTTGTAGTGCTCACACAGATTGTCTGATGAAAAGTAAATAGCAAGGCGTCTTGCGATTGAGACTTCAGTGTCCCCTTCGTCTAGAGGCCCAGGACACCGCCCTTTCACGGCGGTAACAGGGGTTCGAATCCCCTAGGGGACGCCACTTGCTGGTTCGTGAGTGAAAGTCACCTGCCTTAATATCTCAAAACTCATCTTCGGGTGACGTTTGAGATATTTGCTCTTTAAAAATCTGGATCAAGCTGAAAATTGAAACGACACATCTTTAAGGTGTGTTCGAGTCTCTCAAATTTTCGCAAGTCGGTGATGAATCGAAAGAAACATCTTCGGGTTGTGAGGTTAAGCGACTAAGCGTACACGGTGGATGCCCTGGCAGTCAGAGGCGATGAAGGACGTGCTAATCTGCGAAAAGCGCCGGCGAGGTGATATGAACCTTTGACCCGGCGATGTCCGAATGGGGAAACCCAGTGTGTTCCGACACACTATCGTTAACTGAATACATAGGTTAACGAGGCGAACCGGGGGAACTGAAACATCTAAGTACCCCGAGGAAAAGAAATCAACCGAGATTCCCCCAGTAGCGGCGAGCGAACGGGGAGCAGCCCAGAGTCTGAATCAGCTTGTGTGTTAGTGGAACGGTCTGGAAAGTCCGGCGATACAGGGTGACAGCCCCGTACACGAAAGCACACAGGTTGTGAACTCGAAGAGTAGGGCGGGACACGTGGTATCCTGTCTGAATATGGGGGGACCATCCTCCAAGGCTAAATACTCCTGACTGACCGATAGTGAACCAGTACCGTGAGGGAAAGGCGAAAAGAACCCCGGCGAGGGGAGTGAAAAAGAACCTGAAACCGTGTACGTACAAGCAGTGGGAGCACCTTCGTGGTGTGACTGCGTACCTTTTGTATAATGGGTCAGCGACTTATATTCTGTAGCAAGGTTAACCGTATAGGGGAGCCGAAGGGAAACCGAGTCTTAACTGGGCGTTAAGTTGCAGGGTATAGACCCGAAACCCGGTGATCTAGCCATGGGCAGGTTGAAGGTTGGGTAACACTAACTGGAGGACCGAACCGACTAATGTTGAAAAATTAGCGGATGACTTGTGGCTGGGGGTGAAAGGCCAATCAAACCGGGAGATAGCTGGTTCTCCCCGAAAGCTATTTAGGTAGCGCCTCGTGAACTCATCTTCGGGGGTAGAGCACTGTTTCGGCTAGGGGGCCATCCCGGCTTACCAACCCGATGCAAACTACGAATACCGAAGAATGTTATCACGGGAGACACACGGCGGGTGCTAACGTCCGTCGTGAAGAGGGAAACAACCCAGACCGCCAGCTAAGGTCCCAAAGTCATGGTTAAGTGGGAAACGATGTGGGAAGGCACAGACAGCCAGGATGTTGGCTTAGAAGCAGCCATCATTTAAAGAAAGCGTAATAGCTCACTGGTCGAGTCGGCCTGCGCGGAAGATGTAACGGGGCTAAACCATGCACCGAAGCTGCGGCAGCGACGCGTATGCGTTGTTGGGTAGGGGAGCGTTCTGTAAGCCGTTGAAGGTGTCCTGTGAGGGGTGCTGGAGGTATCAGAAGTGCGAATGCTGACATAAGTAACGATAATGCGGGTGAAAAGCCCGCACGCCGGAAGACCAAGGGTTCCTGTCCAACGTTAATCGGGGCAGGGTGAGTCGACCCCTAAGGCGAGGCCGAAAGGCGTAGTCGATGGGAAACAGGTTAATATTCCTGTACTTGGTGTTACTGCGAAGGGGGGACGGAGAAGGCTATGTTAGCCGGGCGACGGTTGTCCCGGTTTAAGCATGTAGGCGGAGGTTCCAGGTAAATCCGGTACCTTATTAACGCTGAGGTGTGATGACGAGGCACTACGGTGCTGAAGTAACAAATGCCCTGCTTCCAGGAAAAGCCTCTAAGCATCAGGTAACATCAAATCGTACCCCAAACCGACACAGGTGGTCAGGTAGAGAATACCAAGGCGCTTGAGAGAACTCGGGTGAAGGAACTAGGCAAAATGGTGCCGTAACTTCGGGAGAAGGCACGCTGATATGTAGGTGAAGCCCCTGCGGGTGGAGCTGAAATCAGTCGAAGATACCAGCTGGCTGCAACTGTTTATTAAAAACACAGCACTGTGCAAACACGAAAGTGGACGTATACGGTGTGACGCCTGCCCGGTGCCGGAAGGTTAATTGATGGGGTTAGCGGCAACGCGAAGCTCTTGATCGAAGCCCCGGTAAACGGCGGCCGTAACTATAACGGTCCTAAGGTAGCGAAATTCCTTGTCGGGTAAGTTCCGACCTGCACGAATGGCGTAATGATGGCCAGGCTGTCTCCACCCGAGACTCAGTGAAATTGAACTCGCTGTGAAGATGCAGTGTACCCGCGGCAAGACGGAAAGACCCCGTGAACCTTTACTATAGCTTGACACTGAACACTGGTCCTTGATGTGTAGGATAGGTGGGAGGCTTTGAAGCGTGGACGCCAGTCTGCGTGGAGCCGCCCTTGAAATACCACCCTTTAATGGCTGGTGTTCTAACGTAGACCCGTAATCCGGGTTGCGGACAGTGTCTGGTGGGTAGTTTGACTGGGGCGGTCTCCTCCCAAAGAGTAACGGAGGAGCACGAAGGTTAGCTAATCCTGGTCGGACATCAGGAGGTTAGTGCAATGGCATAAGCTAGCTTGACTGCGAGAGTGACGGCTCGAGCAGGTGCGAAAGCAGGTCATAGTGATCCGGTGGTTCTGAATGGAAGGGCCATCGCTCAACGGATAAAAGGTACTCCGGGGATAACAGGCTGATACCGCCCAAGAGTTCATATCGACGGCGGTGTTTGGCACCTCGATGTCGGCTCATCACATCCTGGGGCTGAAGTAGGTCCCAAGGGTATGGCTGTTCGCCATTTAAAGTGGTACGCGAGCTGGGTTTAGAACGTCGTGAGACAGTTCGGTCCCTATCTGCCGTGGGCGCTGGAGAATTGAGGGGGGCTGCTCCTAGTACGAGAGGACCGGAGTGGACGCATCACTGGTGTTCGGGTTGTCATGCCAATGGCATTGCCCGGTAGCTAAATGCGGAAAAGATAAGTGCTGAAAGCATCTAAGCACGAAACTTGCCCCGAGATGAGTTCTCCCTGACCCTTTAAGGGTCCTGAAGGAACGTTGAAGACTACGACGTTGATAGGTCGGGTGTGTAAGCGCAGCGATGCGTTGAGCTAACCGATACTAATGAACCGTGAGGCTTAACCTTACAACGCCGAAGCTGTTTCGGCGAAGAGACAGAAGATTTTCAGCTTTGATACAGATTTAACAGAATTTGCCTGGCGGCTTTAGCGCGGTGGTCCCACCTGACCCCATGCCGAACTCAGAAGTGAAACGCCGTAGCGCCGATGGTAGTGTGGGGTCTCCCCATGTGAGAGTAGGGAACTGCCAGGCATCAAATAAGTGAAGAGGCCATCCGCAAGGATGGCCTTTTTGCGTTTATAGACTAAAAAGGCCGGGTAAGGCAGAGCCGCCACCCGGCAAGTCAGACCGCACTCCACGTCACAATAAACTCTGCAATCCCATCCACATCATTTAAGTCCAGCACCGGAACCTCAAGCGGCAATACAACATCACTGGCCACCGCAATCACATGCTCATCCAGAGTTAACTCGCTGAAATCATGCCCGGCATCGCTTCTGAACAGCAGGATCTTAGGCACGGCCTCATGCTTAAATCCCTCAACCAGCACCAGATCCAGCGTGGCATGATCCATCCGGCTGACCAGATAAGCGAGATCCAACGGTGCCTCATCCGGCGTTTCTGTCATCAACGCCCAGCGTTGAGTACTTGCCACCATCGTTTGCGCCGCCCCCGCTTTACGCAACGCATAGCTATCTTTGCCCGGTTTATCGACATCCATATTATGGTGGGTATGCTTAATCAACCCTGGACGGATACCTCTGGCACAAAGCGCAGGAATGAGCTTTTTCAGCAGCGTGGTTTTCCCGGTCCCACTCCAGGCGGAAATGGCTATAACAGGTATCATCTTTTCTCCTGCATCATCTGGAGATCTTCACGCGTATTCACGTTCACAAACGCTGATTTCAAATCGCTAAAATCAACGGGATGGCCGCCAGAGTTGCGCATAAAAACCATCACCCTGCGCTCTCCCGCAGCCAGATAGGCCTGCAGGGCTGGCGCTAGCGATCGGTGCATCAACGCGATAGCAGGATGGTCACGCTCGCCGTCATGTACCCACACCACAGGGGCTGTACCACGAAGCAGAAACAAACGCTCGACAAGGCAGGACGGAATAAACGGGGTATCGCAGGGACAGAAGATAAACCACTCTCCTTGAGACTGTTGCATGACAGAAAGCATACCGGCCAGCGGTCCCGGGAAATCCTCAAGGATATCCTGGTAAACGGCGTACCCGCTGAGCTGGTAAGTATCGATATGCCGGTTAGCACTGATGACCATTGTCGACACCTGGTCTGAGAGCGTATCAGCGACACATTGCCATAAGGGTTTGCCATTCAGGCGTTGAAGCCCCTTATCTTTTCCCCCCATTCGCGTCGCTCTGCCACCTGCCAGAACGACACCAATGATTTCCTGGCTAAGATTCACGAATATCGCCTCTTTTATTGTGGGATTGACCCTGATAACGTGTCACTCTAAATGAAAGGAGCACCACCATGAAATGTAAACGTCTGAATGAAGTTATTGAACTCCTCCAGCCCGCCTGGCAAAAAGAGCCAGAGCTAAATCTGATGCAATTTTTACAGAAACTGGCGAAAGAGTCAGGTTTTGACGGCGAACTGGCAGACCTTTCTGACGACATCCTGATCTATCACCTTAAAATGCGTGATTCTGCCAAAGATGCTGTTATTCCTGGTATTCAGAAGGATTATGAGGAAGATTTTAAGACTGCATTATTGCGCGCCCGAGGTGTAATTAAAGAGTAAAAGCTTGTAAGCGGCGGCACCGAAATCGCCACAAGATGATATCCTGAATCATTCGTATAATTTCCGGATGATCGGATGAACGACCAGGCTTTTACTTTCCAGACATTACACCCGGACACCATTATGGATGCCCTGTTTGAACAGGGTATTCGGGTGGATTCCGGGCTAACACCGTTAAACAGCTACGAAAACCGCGTCTATCAATTTCAGGACGAGGATCGTCAGCGCTTCGTCGTAAAGTTCTATCGTCCTGAACGCTGGTCCGCAGAACAAATTCAGGAAGAGCATCAGTTTGCTCACGATCTGCTGGATGACGATGTTCCCGTTGCCGCGCCGCTAAAATTCAATAACCAAACGCTCCTCACGCACGAAGGGTTTTACTACGCTGTATTCCCGAGCCTGGGTGGTCGCCAGTTTGAAGCGGATAATATCGATCAGATGGAGTGGGTTGCCCGCTATCTTGGGCGTATACACCAGACGGGACGCAAAAAAGCCTTTATTGCCCGCCCGACTATCGGGATTCAGGAATACCTTCTTGAACCGCGGGGAATATTCGAAACGTCTGCCATGATCCCCACTGCGTTAAAGGATGATTTCCTCAACGCCACCGATAAGCTCATTGCTGCAGTTAAAACCTGCTGGCGCGACGATATTTCCGTCCTGCGTCTGCATGGCGATTGTCATGCCGGAAATATCCTCTGGCGCGATGGCCCGCTGTTTGTCGATCTCGATGATGCGCGTATGGGGCCAGCGGTTCAGGACCTGTGGATGCTGCTCAATGGCGATAAAGCCGAGCAACGCATGCAGCTTGAAACCATTATTGAAGCTTATGAAGAATTTAGCCCATTTAATTCAGACGAAATTGCCCTGATTGAGCCTTTACGTGCGATGCGTTTTGTTTATTATCTCGCATGGTTAATCAGGCGTTGGGACGATCCCGCATTTCCCCGGAATTTCCCGTGGCTTACCGGAGAGGATTACTGGCGTAGCCAGATATCTACATTTACTGAGCAGGTCAAGGTTCTTCAGGAACCCCCTCTGCAATTAACGCCGATGTATTAATTGGACACACCCAGGAGAGAGTTAATCATGAAAAAAATTTGGCTGGCGCTGGCAGGTATGATTCTGGCATTTAGCGCTTCTGCTGCACAGTTTACCGACGGCAAACAGTTCATCACGCTGGACAAACCGGTCGCTGGCGAGCCACAGGTTCTGGAGTTCTTCTCGTTCTATTGCCCACACTGCTATCAGTTCGAGCAGGTTCTGCATGTGTCTGACAACGTGAAGAAAAAGCTGCCAGAAGGCACCAAAATGACTAAGTACCACGTCGAGTTCCTGGGCCCATTGGGTAAAGACCTGACTCAGGCATGGGCTGTTGCTATGGCACTGGGCGTGGAAGATAAAATCACTGCGCCAATGTTTGAAGCCGTACAGAAAACCCAGACCGTTCAGACCACAGCGGATATCCGTAAAGTGTTCGTTGATGCCGGCGTGAAAGGTGAAGATTATGACGCAGCATGGAACAGCTTTGTGGTGAAATCCCTGGTTGCCCAGCAGGAAAAAGCGGCTGCTGACCTCCAGCTTCAGGGCGTTCCGGCGATGTTTGTTAACGGCAAATACCAGCTGAACATGCAGGGCATGGACACCAGCAGCATGGATATTTTCGTACAGCAGTATGCTGATACTGTGAAATACCTGGTTGAGAAGAAGTAATTTCGCTGATGTAAAAACGCCGGTCACTGACCGGCGTTTTTGTATGAAGATTTAATCTTGTCTATCTGTTCGTCTTTCTCTTTCCAGAGCGTATTGAGCCACTGCTGGAAACGACGTTTGAAATTCTTATCGTTAACGTAATCACCGTGCAGTCCGGCATCTATCGGGACCAGATCGACACGCACAACAATGCGCGTCAGTTTGCCGCTGAGCATATCGAAGAACGGCGTCTTATCATTTTCCGGATAGCAGAGCGTAACGTTCAGGAGTTTATCGAACTGTGTTCCCAGCACGTTAAGCGCCATTGCAATACCCGCCGCCTTCGGTGGGAGCAGATGCTGATAAGGAGAGCGAGTTTGTTGATGCTTCTCTTCCGTAAACCGGGAGCCTTCAACAAAGTTCACGATGGTCGTTGGATGCGCACGAAACTTTTCGCAGGAACGGCGCGTGGTCTCCACATCTTTGCCGCGACGCTCGGGATGACGAATCAAATAGCTGCGCGAATAGCGTTTCATAAACGGCATATCGAGCGCCCAACAGGCCAGCCCGATAAAAGGCACCCAGGCGAGCTGCTGTTTCAAAAAGTATTTGTTCATCGGGATGTGTTTGCGAAAAAGCACGCATAACACCACGATGTCCGCCCAGCTGTGGTGATTGCAGATCAGCAGGTACCAGTTCTTCTTGTTAAGGCTCTCCAGCCCTTTGATATCCCACTTCAGATGCGGGTTCAGGCACAGCAGGATCGCCAGTCCTTCGCACCAGCAGTACATCATGAAGTTACAAAATGCGGACACGGCTCGCCACACCACGGGGACAGGCAGCAGCAGTTTAATGATCCCGGCGACAATGATCGGCACAGAGCAGGCGATCGTCACCAGAATAGTTAAAATGATGCTTAACAGTAATGTTATTGCAGCGAGCAATCTCGGCATGATGAGCTTTTTCAGGTAGTTAGCTGTAAGTGAGCGGCCGACTATGCGACGCTGGGCGCTGATTTTACCAGAAAACAGGCAAATTAATGGCGCTTTCACGTGATGATTTGGCCGCTTTTACCCTGCCGTAGACGATTTCACTGTGATTACGCGCTTATCAAGGCTTATATCCACATAGACTAAATTGCCATCAGTTGGCCATATAGATAAGATCTAATGACATAACAGCATGATAATTAAGATCTAAAAATTATCGCATATGTGTTTTTTGCGTCTGTTATTCATATGAAGTGAAAATATGCACAAACTTATCCACAGTTTGATTTTTGCGAGCGATCCTCACGATCGCAAAATCTTTTCCTGTATCAGGCGCTAATAACTGATGTTTTCATCCTTCTGTGGCATCCTTTACCCATAAATTGATTAAAGGCACGGACATTATGGTTCAGATCCCAGAAAACCCTCTTATTCTCGTCGATGGCTCTTCTTACCTGTATCGGGCATACCATGCGTTTCCTCCTCTGACCAATAGCGCAGGGGAACCCACCGGCGCAATGTACGGCGTGCTGAACATGCTGCGCAGCCTGATCCTTCAGTATCAGCCAACCCATGCGGCTGTGGTCTTTGATGCGAAAGGTAAAACTTTCCGCGATGAGCTGTTTGAGCATTACAAATCTCACCGTCCGCCAATGCCTGACGATCTGCGTGCGCAGATTGAGCCGCTGCACACCATGGTAAAAGCGATGGGGCTGCCGCTGCTGGCCGTCTCCGGCGTTGAAGCCGATGACGTCATCGGTACGCTGGCGCGTGAAGCAGAAAAGATGGGTCGTCCTGTACTGATCAGCACCGGTGATAAAGATATGGCGCAGCTGGTGACGCCAGGTATCACCCTGATTAACACCATGACCAACACCATTCTGGGGCCTGAAGAGGTGGTCACAAAGTATGGCGTGCCCCCTGAGCTGATTATCGACTTCCTCGCGTTGATGGGCGACTCCTCGGATAACATCCCGGGTGTCCCTGGTGTCGGTGAAAAAACCGCGCAGGCGCTGCTTCAGGGGCTTGGCGGGCTGGATACGCTGTACGCGGAATCGGATAAAATCGCCGGGCTTTCCTTCCGTGGCGCAAAAACCATGGCCGGAAAACTGGAAGAGAACAAAGAGGTGGCTTATCTCTCCTATAAGCTGGCGACAATCAAAACCGATGTCGAACTGGAGCTGGGCTGTGAGCAGCTTGAAGTGCAACAGCCTTCCGCTGACGATCTGCTGAGCCTGTTTAAGAAATACGAATTCAAGCGCTGGATCACTGACGTGGAAGCCGGTAAATGGCTACAGGCAAAAGGGGCCAAACCTGCTGCAAAGCCGAAGGAGACGATCGTCGTTGACGCAGAAGAGCAGGCGGAAGAAGAAGCCGTGGCGCTTTCCTTCGACAACTACGAAACCATTCTTGAAGAGTCGCAGCTGATCGCCTGGATCGAAAAACTGAAAAAGGCGCCGGTCTTTGCCTTTGATACCGAAACTGACAGTCTTGATAACATCTCAGCTAATATGGTTGGCCTGTCATTTGCGACAGAGCCGGGTATTGCCGCCTACGTTCCTGTGGCGCACGATTACCTGGATGCGCCGGAGCAGATCTCCCGTGAACGCGTGCTTGAGCTGCTGAAGCCGATCCTGGAAGACGAAAAGGCGCTCAAGGTTGGGCAAAACCTCAAGTACGACCGCGGCATTCTGCAAAACTACGGCATTGAACTGCGCGGGATTGCCTTCGACACCATGCTTGAATCCTACATTCTGGACAGCGTCGCGGGTCGTCATGATATGGATTCCTTATCTGACCGCTGGCTCAAGCACAAAACCATCACCTTTGAAGAGATTGCCGGAAAAGGGAAAAATCAGCTCACCTTTAACCAGATTGCTCTTGAAGAGGCGGGGCGCTACGCGGCGGAAGACGCAGATGTCACGCTGCAGCTGCACCTGAAGATGTGGCCAAAACTGCAGAAGCATGAAGGTCCGCTGAACGTGTTCCAGCATATCGAGATGCCGCTGGTGCCCGTGCTGTCACGCATTGAACGTAACGGCGTGAAAATCGACCCAACGGTGCTGCATAACCACTCCGGGGAGCTGGCGCAGCGTTTGACCGAGCTCGAGCAAAAAGCGCATGAGCTTGCAGGCGAGCCGTTTAACCTCTCTTCACCGAAGCAGCTGCAAACCATTCTGTTTGAAAAGCAGGGCATCAAGCCGCTGAAGAAAACCCCAGGCGGCGCACCGTCCACCTCTGAAGAGGTGCTGGAAGAGCTGGCGCTGGATTACCCGCTGCCAAAAGTGATTCTGCAGTACCGTGGTCTCGCGAAGCTGAAATCGACCTACACCGACAAGCTCCCGCTGATGATCAACCCGAAAACGGGTCGTGTGCATACGTCGTATCATCAGGCTGTCGCGGCGACCGGTCGTCTCTCATCTACCGATCCTAACCTGCAGAACATCCCGGTACGTAACGAAGAAGGCCGCCGTATTCGCCAGGCTTTCATCGCACCAGAGGATTATCTGATAGTCTCTGCTGACTACTCGCAAATTGAGCTGCGCATTATGGCGCATCTGTCCCGCGACAAAGGCCTGCTGACTGCCTTTGCCGAAGGGAAGGATATCCACCGGGCCACCGCGGCGGAAGTCTTCGGCCTGCCGCTGGACAGCGTGACCAACGAGCAGCGTCGGAGTGCTAAGGCGATCAACTTCGGTCTGATTTACGGCATGAGTGCATTTGGTCTTTCGCGCCAGCTCAACATTCCGCGCAAAGAGTCGCAGAAGTATATGGATCTCTACTTCGAGCGTTATCCGGGCGTGCTGGAATATATGGAACGCACCCGCGCACAGGCGAAGGAAAAAGGTTACGTCGAAACCCTGGATGGCCGCCGTCTCTACTTACCGGACATCAAATCCAGCAACGCGGCGCGTCGCGCTGGCGCGGAGCGTGCGGCGATCAACGCCCCGATGCAGGGTACCGCGGCGGACATTATTAAGCGTGCAATGATCGCCGTTGATGCCTGGCTGGAAGCTGAGAAGCCTCGCGTGAAAATGATCATGCAGGTACACGATGAACTGGTATTTGAAGTGCACAAAGACGACCTTGAGGTCGTGTCGAAGAAGATCCACGAACTGATGGAAAGCAGCATGACGCTTGACGTGCCGTTGCTGGTGGAAGTGGGAAGTGGCGAAAACTGGGATCAGGCTCACTAACGGTTCTTCGCAGAACGCGCCTTTTATGTAAGTTTGCAACATAACAACGCGCGTTTTGTGACGATCATTAGAATTCCCTATGTAAAGAATGAAAAAAAACTACAAAAAGTGCTTTTTCTGCAGCACAAAAAGGGGTAGAGTTATCGGCGTAGGGTACAGAGGTAAGATGTTCTATCTTTCAGACCTTTTACTTCACGTAATCGGATTTGGCTGAATATTTTAGCCGCCCCAGTCAGTAATGACTGGGGCGTTTTTTATTGCGACAAAGAAAAATTCAGGCAAAAAAACGCGGCCATCGCCGCGCTCGGTATTACTCTTCTTCCGCTTCCGTCGCGGGTTCCAGCTCGCTAAACCAGGTGTCGAGTTTCTGACGCAGCTTGTCCACGCCCTGTTTTTTCAGCGAGGAGAACGGTTCAACCTGCACATCACCGTTGAACGCCAGCACCGCTTCGCGAACCATATTTACCTGCGCTTTGCGCGCGCCGCTTGCCAGCTTATCGGCTTTAGTCAGCAGCACCAGCACGGCGATATCGCTTGCTACAGCCCAGTCGATCATCTGCTGATCCAGATCTTTCAGGGGATGGCGAATATCCATCAGCACCACCAGACCTTTCAGGCACAGACGTTTTTCCAGGTATTCACCCAGCGCACGCTGCCACTTGATTTTCATCTCTTCCGGTACTTGCGCGTAACCGTAGCCCGGTAAGTCGACCAGGCGTTTGCCCTCTGCGACTTCAAACAGGTTGATCAGCTGAGTACGGCCAGGTGTTTTTGAGGTACGCGCCAGGCTCTTCTGATTGGTCAGCGTATTCAGGGCGCTGGATTTCCCCGCATTGGAGCGGCCAGCAAATGCCACTTCAATACCGGTATCAGAAGGAAGGTGGCGAATATCGGGCGCACTGGTGACAAAATGCGTCTGTTGGTAGTTCCAGGTAGTCACGTGGTCGTCTCCAAAATCGTAATCTGAAGGGGATTATACCCGAATGCAGGCAAAAGGCTTTTCTGATTGCTATGACCTGTAGGCGAATGCCGCAACCGGTGTGAGAGATCGGCCTGTGATGCTATGGGAGATTTCAGAGAATTCGCAGGCGTAAAAAAATCCAAACTGTTTTAAATCATAAGCTTATTACCGGGTAATTGTCTGAAAATCCCTTTTTGTACCGTTTCGTTGCTTGTCAGTTTAACGGAACAAGGTAAAGTGTGCGTCAGGGCGAGGAAGCCAACAGGATATCGACTTAAGGATTAGGGTCAGGAGCGCCAGGAGGCGAAGACGCAGGATTGTCAGGATGACCAGCGCCTGGAGGCGTTTTAACAGGAAATGGAACCGTATCACGGACCGGTATTAGCCAAGGGATAAACAGGGTTTGTTGTTGGCAAACATGGAATGTCTGACCCGCTAAGGGTTGTGAGTCAGGAAAAAAGGCGACAGATTGCTCTGTCGCCTTTTTTCTTTGCTTGCTTTCTGCTAGATTTCGCCGCAATTCTATACTGAAGAAAACGACTTAAAGACAAAACATCATGAAAAAACCAACCTCCGCTGCGGGCGCGAAACGCCCTGCAAAAGCACGCCGCAAAACGCGCGAAGAACTGAACCAGGAAGCGCGCGATCGTAAACGCGACAAAAAACATCGCGGTCATACTGCGGGTAGCCGTGCCAACGGTGGTGGTGCAGCGGGTGCTTCTGCAAAAGGCAAACAGCAGAAAGACCCTCGTATCGGCAGTAAAACTCCCATTCCACTGGGCGTGACAGACACCCCGGTCACTAAGCAGCACAAACCAAAGAGCGAGAAACCTATGCTTTCACCGCAGGCTGAGCTGGATTTGCTGGAGAACGATGAGCGCCTGGATGCGCTGCTGGAACGTCTTGAAGAGGGTGAAACCCTGACCGCTGAAGAGCAGTCATGGGTGGATGCCAAACTGGATCGTATCGATGAACTGATGCAGAAGCTGGGCCTGTCATACGACGATGACGAAGATGAAGAAGAAGACGAGAAGCAGGAAGATATGATGCGTCTTCTGAAGGGTGGAAACTAACATTTGCACCCGGCAGGCACGATAGTCCTGCTTATAACCCTTCCGGTTATATGTTATCTGGTGTGGTTATTCGTTAAACTACGGCGGTTGTCGCGGCGACAGAAGTGGCTGCGCACCCGAGTGATGGCCCGCAACGGGGCCAGAACGGGCCGCCGTATACGAACGCGACACCAACGGAAGGAGTGAGCATGTCAGCACCAACTATCGACTGGGATTTGGCCCTAATCCAGAAATATAACTATTCCGGGCCGCGTTATACGTCATACCCCACCGCGCTGGAGTTCTCCGATGCCTTCGGAGAGCGTGATTTCCAGCAGGCTGTCGCGCGCTATCCTGAGCGTCCGCTGTCGCTCTACGTCCATATTCCGTTCTGCCATAAGCTGTGTTACTTCTGCGGCTGCAATAAAATCGTTACCCGTCAACAGCATAAAGCCGACCAGTATCTTGATGCGCTCGAACAAGAAATTGTCCATCGCGCACCGCTGTTTGCTGGCCGTCACGTCAGCCAGCTTCACTGGGGCGGCGGCACGCCAACCTATCTGAACAAAGCGCAAATCAGCCGGCTGATGAACCTGCTGCGCGGCAATTTCAGTTTTAACGCCGACGCGGAAATATCGATCGAAGTCGATCCGCGTGAAATTGAGCTGGATGTACTGGATCACTTACGCGCCGAAGGCTTCAATCGTCTGAGCATGGGCGTGCAGGATTTCAATAAAGAGGTTCAGCGTCTGGTGAACCGCGAGCAGGACGAAGAGTTTATCTTCGCCTTACTCAATCACGCGCGTGAGATTGGTTTCACCTCGACCAATATCGACCTGATTTACGGCCTGCCAAAGCAGACGCCGGAAAGCTTCGCCTTCACCCTGAAGCGCGTGGCCGAACTCAACCCGGACCGCCTGAGCGTCTTTAACTATGCGCACCTGCCGACGCTCTTTGCCGCCCAGCGCAAAATCAAAGATGCCGATCTTCCTTCTGCCCAGCAGAAGCTGGATATTCTGCAGGAAACCATCACCTCGCTGACCGAAACCGGCTATCAGTTTATCGGGATGGATCACTTTGCCCGTCCGGATGACGAGCTGGCGATTGCTCAGCGGGAAGGCGTTCTGCACCGTAACTTCCAGGGTTACACAACCCAGGGTGATACCGATTTGCTGGGGATGGGCGTCTCCGCCATCAGTATGATTGGCGACTGTTACGCGCAGAACCAGAAAGAGCTGAAGCGCTACTACCAGCAGGTTGATGAAACGGGCAACGCGCTGTGGCGCGGCATTGCGTTAACGCACGACGACTGCATCCGTCGCGATGTCATTAAGGCGCTAATCTGCAACTTCCGTCTCGATTTCAGCGACGTTGAGTCGCAGTGGGATCTGCACTTCAGCGATTATTTTGCGGAAGACCTGAAGCTGATTGCACCGCTGGCGAAAGACGGGCTGGTGGATGTGTCGGAGAGCACGATTGAGGTCACGCCGAAAGGGCGTCTGTTGATTCGTAATATCTGCATGTGCTTTGACGCCTATCTGCGTCAGAAAGCGCGCCTGCAGCAGTTCTCGCGGGTGATTTAAACTGCAATGCCGGGTGGCGGCTTCGCCTTACCCGGCCTACAAAAGTGCGAAATGTAGGCCGGGTAAGCGAAGCGCCACCCGGCTTTTCATCGCCAACTCGCTAGCTAAACAGCCCCACCAGCGCTGCGCACAACATAGCCGCAACGGCTGTTTGTGGCGTGTGGCTTTCAGCGGCTCCGCTAGAGAGCATATTCACGATTGTTTCCAGCATGATGTTCACCCCCAATTTCCGGGCACGATCATACAAAACTCATCGGAACAGTAAAGCGCAAAATAACGGCGATTTGCGCTCAATTAATAACCTTTACACAGCGGCGTACGATTACTCCATTCCCAGCTCTTTAAGCTTGCGCGTCAGGGTATTACGTCCCCATCCCAACAGACGAGCGGCTTCCTGCTTATGACCCTGCGTATGACGAAGCGCGGTGGTTAACAGCGTACGTTCCATCTCTGGCTGAGCTTCAGACAGCAGGTTTTGATGGCCGGAACGCAGCGCGCGGTCGGCCCACTGTGCCAGCAACGTCGCCCAGCTGTCCGGCAGCGCGTGCCCGGTACTGCTTTCAGGTGCGGTCGCTTCAAACAGCTCGGCCGGTAAATCCTGAATCAGCACTTCCTGCCCGGCGGCCATCACGGTTAACCAGCGGCAGGTGTTTTCCAGCTGACGTACGTTGCCCGGCCACGCCAGACGCGTCAGAGCGGCATCGGTTTCCGGATGAAGCTGCTTGGCTTCCACACCCAGCTCGCGGGCGGCCACCTGCAGGAAATGGCGTGCCAGGCGGGGAATATCTTCCCGACGCTCACGCAGCGGCGGCAGATGAACGCGGATGACATTCAGACGGTGGAATAAATCCTCACGGAATTTTCCTTCCTGCACGCGTTGCTCCAGGTTCTGGTGGGTCGCAGCGATAATACGCACGTCCACCTTCACCGGCGCATAGCCGCCCACGCGATAAAACTGCCCGTCGGCCAGCACGCGCAGCAGGCGGGTCTGGACATCCAGCGGCATATCGCCGATTTCATCCAGGAACAGCGTGCCGCCGTCAGCCTGTTCGAACCGCCCCTGGCGAATGGTATTTGCGCCGGTAAATGCCCCTTTTTCATGGCCGAACAGTTCGGACTCAATCAAGTCCTTCGGGATCGCCGCCATATTCAGGGCGATGAACGGCGCTTTTGCCCGTGGGCTATGGCGATGCAATGCATGCGCCACCAGCTCTTTACCGGTTCCCGATTCACCGTTAATCAATACGCTGATGGATGAGCGGGACAAACGACCAATAATGCGAAACACGTCCTGCATCGCCGGCGCTTCGCCGATGATGTCTGTCGTTGGCCCAAAATCTGGCGCGTGGCGCGGCTGTTGCTGCTCCTGATAATGGCTAATCGCGCGCTCAACCAGCGCCACCGCTTCGTCGATATCAAACGGTTTGGGCAGGTAATCGAACGCCCCTTGCTGATAGGCGCTCACTGCGGCATCCAGATCGGAGTGCGCGGTCATTATGATGACCGGAAGCATAGGGTGGCGTTGTTTGATCTGCTTTAACAGCGCCAGCCCGTCCATGCCCGGCATACGAATATCCGAAAGCAGAACATCTGGCGTTTTGGTGGTGAGTGCGTCGAGCACTTCGCTGCCGCTCTCAAACGTCGTGCAGCTTAATCCCGCCCCTGTGAGCGCGCGTTCAAGCACCCAACGGATGGAGCTATCGTCATCGACTACCCAGACTATCCCTCGTTGCATAAACGTCACCTTTATTTTTTAATCGGCAGGAAAACCGAAAACTCGGTATGTCCCGGCCAACTGGTAAATTCAATTTTCCCGGAGTGTTGATCGATCAAACTGCGGGCAATGGATAAGCCCAGGCCGGTACCACCTTCGCGACCGCTTACCATCGGGTAGAACAGGGTATCCTGCAGATGCGATGGAATGCCGGGCCCGTTATCCTCAACGTCGATTCGGGCCGCCAGCCGGTAGCGTACGCCGTGTAACGTGAGCTGGAAGGCGGTGCGGGTGCGTAAAATAATCTCGCCCCCTTCAGGTCCCAGCGCCTGCAGGGCATTACGCACAATATTCAACAGGACCTGTTCAATCTGGTCCGGGTCATGGGCCAGTTCCGGCAGGCTTGGGTCGTAATCACGTACTAGCGTGACGTTCTCCGGTAGCTCCATTGAGACGAGCTTCACCACCCGCTCAGCCACTTTATGGATGCTTTCAGTGACGTGCATTCCCGGCTGCTGTGGCCCAAGAAGACGGTCTACCAGATTCCGCAGACGGTCCGCCTGCTCAATGATGACGTTGGTATACTCCGCCAGCGCGGGGTCGGGCAGCGCCTTGGTCAGAAGCTGCGCCGCGCCGCGTAATCCACCCAGCGGGTTTTTGATTTCATGCGCCAGACCTCGCACCAGGTCACGGGCGGCAATTTGCTGCGCATGCTGAAGCTGCTCCTGGCTCAGTCGACGCTGATTATCCATCGGCGCCATTTCCAGCAGGATCATCCCATCGGGAAGACGCTGCGCGGTCAGCGACAGAATATGCGAGCGCCCGTCGATCACCAGCGTCACTTCGTTATCGGTAAACCCCTGGCCAGCCTGCAAACTTTCCTGCATCAGGCCAATATTCAGCGAAAAATAGCTCAGGAGTTCAGGAAGCGGGGTGCCGAACAGTTTACGTACGCTTTGGGCGAGCAGCTGCTGCGCCGCCGGGTTGGCGTAATGAACGGCCAGCTCGTCATCGACCAGCAAAATGCTGTTAATCAAAGAATTGAGGATCTGCCCAGCATCGGGCAGCGTGCCAGTTGCCATTCAGCAGTCTCCTGGAGTTGTTGCACTGTTTTAGTGCAGTATAGCGTTTTTGGCGTAAAAAGCGCGTGAGATCAGATTGTTGGTGGAGAAAAAAGCCCATCCGGAGATGGGCTAAAAGTTTCCACGGCAACTACCCCCGGCGCTTATCACGCCGGGTAAAACAACTTTATTAAACGCTGTAGTACAGCTCGAACTCAACCGGATGCGGAGTCATACGCACACGGTCGTTCTCTTCAATACGCAGAGCGATGTAAGCGTCGATCGCTTCATCAGTAAACACACCACCCGCAGTCAGGAACTCACGGTCTGCGTCCAGCGCCTGCAGGGCTTCTTCCAGAGAGCCAGCAACCTGTGGGATCTCTTTCGCTTCTTCTGGCGGCAGGTCGTACAGGTTTTTGTCCATCGCTTCGCCCGGGTGGATCTTGTTCTTGATACCGTCCAGACCGGCCATCAGCAGTGCTGCGAAGCACAGGTATGGGTTAGCCGCTGGATCCGGGAAGCGAACTTCGATACGACGCGCTTTAGGAGAAGCCACCACCGGAATACGGATAGAAGCAGAACGGTTACGTGCAGAGTAGGCCAGCATCACTGGCGCTTCGTAGCCCGGGACCAGACGCTTGTAGGAGTTAGTGGTTGGGTTCGCCAGGGCGTTGATCGCTTTAGCGTGTTTGATAACACCACCGATATAGTGCAGCGCCTGCTCGGACAGACCGGCATATTTGTCGCCAGAGAACAGGTTGGTCCCGTTCTTGGACAGAGACATGTGGCAGTGCATACCGGAACCGTTATCGCCAAACATTGGTTTTGGCATGAAGGTCGCGGTTTTACCGAAACGGTGCGCAACGTTGTGCACAACGTATTTGTAGATCTGAATCTCATCCGCTTTCTTGGTCATGGTGTTGAAGCGGGTAGCGATTTCGTTCTGGCCAGCGGTCGCCACTTCGTGGTGATGCGCTTCAACCACCAGGCCCATCTCTTCCATGATCAGACACATGGTAGAACGGATGTCCTGTGAAGAATCGACCGGAGGAACCGGGAAGTAACCGCCTTTCACGCCAGGACGGTGACCTTTGTTACCACCTTCGTATTTGGTGGAAGAGTTCCATGCGCCTTCGATGTCGTCGATAGCCACGTGGGAACCAGAAATTGAAGCGCCGAAACGGATGTCGTCAAACAGGAAGAACTCTGGCTCTGGCCCGAACAGAACGGTATCCGCGATGCCGGTAGAACGCAGGTACTCTTCAGCACGTTTTGCGATAGAGCGTGGGTCACGGTCGTAGCCCTGCAGCGTGCCTGGCTCGAGGATGTCGCAACGGATGATCAGGGTTGGTTCTTCGAAGAACGGGTCAATGAGCGCAGTGGTCGCGTCCGGCATCAGAACCATGTCGGATTCGTTAATGCCTTTCCAGCCACCAATGGAGGAGCCGTCAAACATTTTGCCTTCTTCAAAGAATTCGGCGTTCACCTGATGAGCAGGGATTGTGACGTGCTGTTCTTTACCTTTGGTATCGGTGAAGCGCAGATCAACAAACTTCACTTCATGTTCGTTCAGCATCGTCAAAACGTGTTCAGCGGACATACTTAACTCTCCAGATTGGTCATTGTCGTCGTGGTAACGAGGTCTTCAATTTCTGTTTGTACTGGCTGTTGCCATGTATTTTTTATAAAGCGAAATCTGTGCCAACTTTTAAAACACCCCAAAAAGGCGTTATCATGCGCACCATAGTGCAAAAGGGCTGCACCACGATGGATTTGTTGCACCAGTATAGTGCTTCAATGTGAACATTGAGCACCATATTGGTGCAATTTACGTTAAAGTGCCCTTTTACCGCTCCGTGAAAGCGATCACAAAGCATCTCTGCAATACTTGTTTGCGGGGGATGTTTGTGATCCTGTTTTGTAGTGCGATTAATCCGTGTACAATAACGCGCTATTTCTAAATGCCTGAGGCAAAGTTGTGATCGAAAATTTGCGTAACATCGCCATCATCGCGCACGTAGACCATGGTAAAACTACCCTGGTTGACAAGCTGCTGCAGCAATCCGGTACGTTTGATGCGCGTGCCGAAACCCAAGAACGCGTGATGGACTCCAACGATTTGGAGAAAGAGCGTGGGATTACCATCCTCGCGAAAAACACCGCGATTAAATGGAATGACTACCGTATCAACATCGTTGATACCCCAGGGCACGCCGACTTCGGTGGTGAAGTTGAACGTGTAATGTCCATGGTAGACTCCGTTCTGCTGGTCGTTGACGCAATGGATGGCCCAATGCCACAGACGCGCTTCGTGACCAAAAAAGCTTTTGCCCATGGTCTGAAGCCAATCGTTGTTATCAACAAAGTTGACCGCCCTGGCGCGCGTCCTGACTGGGTTGTTGACCAGGTCTTCGACCTGTTCGTTAACCTCGACGCGACCGACGAGCAGCTGGACTTCCCTATCGTTTACGCCTCTGCGCTGAACGGTATCGCAGGTCTGGACCACGAAGACATGGCTGAAGACATGACCCCGCTGTATCAGGCGATTGTTGACCGTGTTCCTGCGCCAAACGTCGATCTCGACGGCACCCTGCAGATGCAGATCTCTCAGCTCGACTACAACAACTACGTTGGCGTAATCGGCATTGGTCGTATCAAGCGCGGTAAAGTGAAGCCTAACCAGCAGGTTACTATCATCGATAGCGAAGGCAAAACCCGTAACGGTAAAGTTGGTAAAGTACTGACTCACCTGGGTCTTGAGCGTATCGAGAGCGACATCGCTGAAGCGGGCGACATCATCGCTATCACCGGTCTGGGTGAGCTGAACATCTCCGACACCATCTGCGATCCGCAGAACGTCGAAGCGCTGCCAGCCCTGTCCGTTGATGAACCAACCGTAACCATGTTCTTCAACGTCAACACCTCTCCGTTCTGTGGTAAAGAAGGTAAGTTCGTTACCTCTCGTCAGATCCTTGACCGCCTGAACAAAGAGCTGGTGCACAACGTTGCGCTGCGCGTTGAAGAAACCCCGGATGCAGACGCATTCCGTGTTTCTGGTCGTGGTGAGCTGCACCTGTCTGTTCTGATTGAGAACATGCGTCGTGAAGGTTTCGAAATGGCGGTTTCCCGTCCGAAAGTAATCTTCCGCGAGATCGATGGCCGTAAACAAGAGCCATTCGAAAACGTAACGCTGGATGTTGAAGAGCAGCACCAGGGTTCTGTGATGCAGGCTCTGGGTGAGCGTAAAGGCGACCTGAAAAACATGAATCCAGACGGCAAAGGCCGCGTACGTCTCGACTACGTGATCCCAAGCCGTGGTCTGATCGGCTTCCGTTCAGAGTTCATGACCATGACCTCCGGTACCGGTCTGCTGTACTCCACCTTCAGCCACTACGACGATGTGCGTCCGGGCGAAGTTGGCCAGCGTAACAACGGCGTGCTGATCTCCAACGGTCAGGGTAAAGCGGTTGCGTTTGCGCTGTTCGGTCTGCAGGATCGCGGTAAGCTGTTCCTGGGTCACGGTGCTGAAGTTTATGAAGGCCAGATCATCGGTATTCACAGTCGTTCTAACGACCTGACCGTAAACTGCCTGACCGGTAAGAAACTGACCAACATGCGTGCGTCCGGTACTGACGAAGCAACGGTTCTGGTTCCACCGATCAAGATGACTCTGGAGCAGGCTCTGGAATTCATCGATGATGACGAACTGGTAGAAGTGACTCCACAGTCAATTCGTATCCGTAAACGTCACCTGACCGAGAACGATCGTAAACGTGCGATGCGCGGTCCGAAAGAAGACTAATACGGTTAATGCGTATTAAAAAAAGCCGCTGAGAAATCAGCGGCTTTTTTGTTGTTATTTGAAGCTGTATTTCACTCCCAGCATCCCCTGGGTATCGCTGTAGCCTTTGTCGCCCATCTGTTGAGCCACATTGCCCCATACGCTAAGCTGCGGCGTAATCTGTCCCTCTACACCTGCCTTAAGTTCACCGATATTGCGAGTACCGCGCATTTCATTGCTGACGTCATCCATGCGGATGCGCGTGGTCTGGGTATTGTGGATCCAGTTCGCCTCGATAAACGGCTGGAAGGTGCGGGCTTTACCGTCGTCAATCGCGTTATGTCCGCTGATATAGGCCTTCACGCCGAGACGTGTCATCAGATTCCCCTGAGTCTCGTCTTTCACCCGCGTGCCGTTGTGCTCGCGATGGTCGTCAGCCTGCACGTCCATCCAGACGGCCTGCGCCTTCGGCTGGAGCCAGTAGCTGTTGCGGCCGCTTTCGCCTACCTTAACGCTATAGCCAGCTTCTACAGAGGCGGTTACGCCACTGGAGCGATAACGCTCAGTCGCCTGATCCTGCCCCATCACCTTATTGTCGAACCAGTTATACAGCATCCAGCTATCAACGTAGGTACCACTTTTATCCGCGTCGTTTGCGTACCAGGTACCGTACAGGCCTACGCTATAACCATTCACTTCGCCACGCGAGTGGTATCCGGTCAGGCTGGAAGCGCTCCGGCTCTGGCTGTTGCCGTAGCCCGCCATCAGGCCAATATGCCACCGATCCAGGCCGTCGGTGCTCCACTGGGCGACATCACCACCCAGCTGCAGCACGTAGCGATTGGCGGTCGTTTTTAGCTGGCCGCTGCCGTCTCTGAAACGCGTATGGCCGCCGACGTTACGCATCCACAGGCTCGTTACTTTTTGCTCGCCGGTGAGCATGTCGGTGTACTGTGTTTCACCCAGACGGTCGTGCAGGCGGGTCATAAACAGCGTATTTGCCGCATAGCTGTTCGCCTGATAGCTACCAAATTCCGGGCGGTACTGATGCTCGCTTTTTGGTGGTGCAGGCGGTGGAACCGGCTCTTGAGGCGGAATCACCGGGTCAACAGGCGGATCAATAGGGTCGACAGGTGGGGCTACGGGGTCGACAGGCGGGTCCACGGGGTCGACAGGTGGGTCTACCGGGTCAACCGGTGGATCAACGGGCTCAGCCAGGCTGGTCAGAAACCAGTTTTTACCTTTTTGCACAACGTTATAGTCATAACCCCCCGCTACGATACGGCTGGCCTTCTCAAACGTTCCGTCAGAGTTGCCGCCCACGCTGACAATTTCAATCCCTTCTACGGTTTGTGCGCCAGTACCGCCAATGTTATTCACTTCCACCCCGGTATGACCGGAGGTGTTCCCTTCAACGATCAGTTTGTCCGTTTCAGAGGTGTCGTCAAACAGCACGGTATTGAAAACCAGCTTGCCGCCGTTGCCGATAAAATCGTCACTGATGGTCAGAGTTTGCCACGCCGCATCCTCAGCATGCTGGAAATTAATCGTGCCGCCCTCATTCAGCGTCAGGCTGGTCAGCGTTGAGCTGTCACGCATATTCCACACGGCATCATTCATCGTAAGCGCGATAGTCCCGCTACCGTTGGCGTTGCTCTCAATATAAGACGCGCCGTTCCAGAGTGAATTATCCTGCATGGTTAGCGCGATCGCGCTGTTTTGCGCTGCCGCAGTGCTGGTGGCCGCGACGCCGCCTGCGGAGAGGATATCGCCGTTGAGAATGAATTTTCCGCCCGAGGAGGCATCAATCACGCCACCGTTGCTGGCGTTCAGAGCATAGCTACCGCTGTCGCGCTGGCCAGCAGTGGTAATGGTTGCGCCACCCTCGAGCGTTATCACACCGCGTGACCAGGCATACATCCCGTGCGGCGCTTGCGCGGAGCTGCTGGTTTTCTCGCTGCTGTTGACCGCAATGGTGACGTTATCTCCAAGATTCACCGTGCCTGTGTACGCATAGACGCCATGCGCGCTGGCACCGTTGGTGGTGATGGACGCGCCTTCATCAAGGGTGATGGTTGACGAGCCGGTAGAGTACACCCCGGAGGCGCTGGCCGCGTCGGTGGTTATCGCCGCTTTTTTTCCCAGCTCAATTTTAGATGCGGAACCTGCATACAGGCCGTAGGCCGATGTGCCGTACGTTTCGATGGCGGCCTCATTCCCCAGACGGACGTATGAGCCGCTCTGGTTGGTACGAATCCCCTCGGCGGAGGAACCACGCGTTACAATATGCGCACGATCGCCGACGATAACGTTATTTTTTGCCTTTGACGCATCATTCAGTGCATAGGCGCTGATCCCTCGACCGGTACTGCCGGTGGTTTCGATATAGAGATCGTCACCCACATAAATATTGGCGGAGCCGAGAGATCCCTGGCTGAAGGAGCTGTATCCGGCGTTAATGCCGTCACCGCTTTGGCCATTAACGTAAATATGGGTGCGGTCGCCGGTAATGATAAACACCGGGTTGTCCGGCGTGTTCATACCATGGGTGCGGATGCCGTCGACGTCTTTACCATTATTGGCGGCCACTTTTGACTGGGTGCGAATAGTGAGATCGTCACCAAATATCACCCCCGGGCTACCGGACGTGGAGTTCTGAATAACGGTGACCGAATGCTCGAAGGCTTCCGCCCCCGGTCCTTCGAGGGTGATCCCATCTCCGTAGATCGGGATATTACCCGCGCTGTACTGGTAGACATAGTTAGGATCGCTGGTATTTTTGCTAAAGTTCGCGTTTGCCGTTGCAGGAATCAGCGCCTGTATTTCTGCAGGCAAATCCGTTACTGCTCCGGAGGCAGGTAAATTAGCAAAATCTATTACCGCTGCATGTGCGGTAAATAGCGCTGACGATAACGCCAGAGAAATCGCCGCGGCGATTGGTGAGTGTTTCATTAAATATGGCATAGCTAGCCCCTTTCATTCAGGCGTAGAACATCCTCCACAGCATTAAATGTGGGTATGTTAAGTGGTTGAAATTACAAAATAGAAACGAGAATTTTATGAATGCTGGTGCCTAATTTCCTTTCAAGTCGTTTTTTATGAACATAAATTTTTTTAACATCAATGCTGTCTGTTTTTATAATCTCCTGGAGGCACGCTCCTGATAAAAATCGGTTAAGTAAAGTGAATTCGACGGTATTCAACTTACTTCCTCGTCTACTATTCACCCGTCTACCGGAGAAAAGATGGTTAATTTTTTCCTGTAATATAGCGTCCTTATCATCCGAATAAATAACGCCCTTTATTTCACTGCGGTGATTGAATAAGTAATTAGCTAGCGCCTCCAGCCTGCGGTCCGTGATAATCACGATGTTCATGTTGGTTATCGCCAGACGTTCAATCCATTGCGGATCGGCAAGTACGCGCAGGTTGTACATCGAAAAATCTACAAAAATAAATCCACGTGATAAATGATTCTTGTTCCCGCGCAATATTTTATTTTCAACTGCAGTCTGCAGGAAATGATTACCAACCGGCCAAACCGCGAACGAGGCGTTGCCACAGTATTGTGATCGTACTGCGTTATCTGGATATAACTGACAGGACAATTCACAGCTTATACAGCGGACAACCTTTTGCGACGATGTTATCATCCAGTCCACTCCTGTCTTATTTTCATAGTCAATATTTCACTGCCGCTCAAATGTGTCAATCTTGAAACATATCTCGTCATCCTGTCTTATTTATCAAAAATAATGGCAGGGAATATAAATTCCTGGTGGTCTCTATTCCGTCAGGCCGTCGCCATAGCGAAAGAACATCAGCTGGCAGAAGTAAACCAGGAATATTCATCAATCCCTTAAGATTATTCGACAAAAAAAAGCCGAAAAGGAGATTCACGAAATAGCACTAATAGCTAAAAATTCGTTTCTTAAATCTACCGCTACGTCAGTCTTTTCTCTGGTTGCGGCTCAATATAATTATTTGGCCTGGCGAAGTGTAATGAAATCTCATTATGTCGTTTTAGATGAGGGAAGCCTAAGAGAAGCGGCTTGTAACAGATTGAAAAATAATACGTTTTTTTTAATCTTAGGTGAGGTGGTATCGCGTCCTAATCCATCTGGCCTATAATGTTGTTAAATATACGTATATGTTTTTGTCGTATAAAGTTAAGCATTGTTATTGCAGAGGAAAGGAAAATTGTATCTCATTAACAACTTGGTCGAGTATGACCCAGAAAACAAAACGCTGGTGAATCATATTACCGGGCGCTCGATACAATTGCAGCTTCCTGCCAATTTCTGTTTTCTTTATCTCGTCACCCATCCCGGGGAAATTATTTCGCAAAACCAGTTAATGGTGGTGGGGTGGGGGGAGCGCAATGACGTCACCACGCCGAATACCTTTTACCAGGCCATTTTGACATTACGCAATGCTCTGGCTGAGGTGGGGTTACCGCGCGATACGGTAAAAACGATATCTCGCCGCGGGCTGATGCTTTCCGAAACCACTCAGGTTGAAGTATTTACCCAGACCGCTGACCCGATCACCGTCAATAAAGACGTGGCAATAACCGATCGCACCGCGAGGCAGAGGCCAGCCTGGTTGATAATTACCACCGCGATGCTTTTGCTGATCGCGCTTATCAATGGGGTGATATTATATAAACACCACCAGAACATGCCGTTTAGTCACTTTATTCCACTTTCAACGGGCAGCACGACCAGCGCCTGCCAGCTTTTTTATGCACCTAATGAACACCTTCAGGATCATTACTTACGCCTGTTAAAAAACAACCCCGGTCTGTGCGCCGAAAAACGATACGTCTTTCTCATCGGCTATAGTAAAACGGAGCGAATCGCGGCGTTTGTCTGTAATAACGATGCGCGACGGGACGCGGCAGCATTATGTACCACGCATTATTTTTGGGCGTATGAGCAATGAAGACACTCCGGAACCGTATTATTTTGCTGGCTGCGTTTCTGATGGCCGCTATCACCAGCGGCTGGTTAGCGTATTCGCATTTATCGAGTACGCCGATACGCTGTACGGGAGATGTGGAATGGACGATTGGTAAAAACCGATTTGTGGGTACGGTTTCCTGGCGGATGCAGCATCGCGAGGGGTCTACCGTCATTAACGGTAAATTATTTGGTCAGACGGTTTCTGAAGTTAACCGTACCATCTATTTTCACTACAGCTATCATCAGAACGCGCGCGTATTAAATAACGATCGGATTGTTAAAACCTTCGCCGATAATGCGGATGAGGCTGATATCAACGCAACGCTGCCGGGTTTTTATCGTACGCCGGGCAGAGAGCTGAGCCTGATGATCGATGAGTATCGGGGGGCCTGGCTTTTTGCCGCGTCAAACGTCCCTTCACTTTACTGTCGCAAAAACGCGCCATAGAAATCGATCGCACACCTTAGACAGCACGCATAGTCAAATCTCTTTATTCCCGCTACAGTTACCTCTCCACGGCGAGCAGGAGATAACCATGCTTTATATCTTTGATTTAGGAAACGTAATCGTCGATATCGATTTTAATCGCGTGCTGGGTGCATGGAGCGACTTTAGCCGCGTTCCGCTGGCGACACTGAAGCAGAATTTCGCGATGGGCGAGACCTTCCATCAGCATGAACGCGGCGAGATCGACGATGAAGAATTCGCTGAACGTTTCTGTCAGGAGATGGATCTACCCTTAAGCTACGAGCAGTTTTCACACGGCTGGCAGGCAGTATTTGTCGCCATCCGGCCTGAAGCGATCGACATCATGCATAAGCTTCGCGAGCAGGGCCATCGGGTCGTTGTGTTGTCAAATACTAACCGTCTGCACACCACGTTCTGGCCTGAGGAATACCCTGAAGTTAAGGCGGCGGCCGATAAGATCTATCTTTCGCAAGAGATGGGGATGCGTAAGCCTGAAGCGCGAATTTATCAGGCCGTTCTGCAGTCAGAGGGATTCACCGCGGCCGATGCGGTCTTTTTCGACGACAATGCCGATAATATAGAGGGAGCTAACCAGTTGGGTATAACGTCAATTCTGGTGACCGGAAAAGAGACGATACCAAACTACTTCGCGAAGCAGCTATGCTAAAAACCGTTCATCAAAAAGCCACGCATCATACTCGCCCGCTGAGGGCCTGGCTGAAACTGCTCTGGCACCGTATCGATGAGGACAACATGACCACGCTGGCGGGTAACCTCGCCTACGTGTCGTTGCTCTCATTAGTGCCGCTGGTGGCGGTCATCTTTGCCCTGTTTTCCGCCTTTCCGATGTTTGCGGACGTCAGCCTGCAGCTTCGTCATTTTGTCTTCGCGAATTTCATTCCTGCAACCGGGGATGTCATCCAGAACTACATTGAGCAGTTTGTCGCCAATTCCAGCAAGATGACGGCAGTGGGGGCATGCGGTCTTATCGTTACGGCGCTGCTGTTGATGTATGCCATCGATAACGCGCTGAACACGATCTGGCGGAGTAAAAAAACGCGGCCAAAAGTGTATTCCTTTGCCGTGTACTGGATGATCCTCACGCTGGGGCCGCTGCTGGCCGGGGCGAGCCTGGCGATCAGTTCGTATCTCCTTTCCTTGCGCTGGGCGAGTGATCTAAACGGCGCTATTGATAATGCGCTTCGCATCTTTCCGTTGATCCTGTCGTGGCTCTCGTTCTGGCTGCTCTATAGCGTCGTGCCGACCACGCGCGTGCCTAACCGCGATGCGGTTGTGGGGGCGCTGGTGGCGGCGCTGCTTTTTGAGCTCGGTAAAAAAGGGTTTGCCCTCTACATCACCATGTTTCCGTCCTATCAGCTGATTTACGGCGTGCTGGCGGTGATCCCCATTTTGTTTGTCTGGGTCTACTGGACCTGGTGTATCGTCTTGCTTGGTGCCGAAATAACTGTCACTCTCGGTGTATACCGCGAACTGAAAAAAGCAGCAGCAGCTGAAAAACAACAAGAAGCAGACCAACCATGATTGCATTGATACAGCGC
This sequence comes from Enterobacter sp. ECC-019, assembly GCF_043974075.1. Taxonomy (NCBI): domain Bacteria; kingdom Pseudomonadati; phylum Pseudomonadota; class Gammaproteobacteria; order Enterobacterales; family Enterobacteriaceae; genus Enterobacter; species Enterobacter sp. ECC-019. Next base: position 533,468 of record NZ_CP143759.1, on the reverse strand, counting down.
GTAACCCGTGCCAGCGTCACCGTGGAGGGAGAGGTGACGGGTGAAATTGGCCCAGGACTTTTGGTGTTGTTAGGTGTCGAAAAGGATGACGACGAACAAAAAGCCAACCGCTTGTGTGAGCGCGTGCTGGGCTACCGTATTTTCAGCGATGCGGAAGGCAAGATGAACCTGAACGTCCAGCAGGCGGGCGGCAGCGTGCTGGTGGTTTCCCAGTTTACGCTGGCAGCGGATACCGAGCGCGGCATGCGCCCGAGCTTCTCTAAAGGCGCCGCGCCGGATCGTGCAGAAGCACTTTACGAGTACTTTGTTGAGCGTTGTCGCCAGCAGGAAATGAATACGCAAACCGGACGATTCGCTGCAGATATGCAGGTTTCGCTGGTGAACGATGGCCCCGTCACATTCTGGCTCCAGGTATGAGCCAACTGGCGGCGTGGCCGCGGGTAACAAGAGAGAGTACAGCTATGTATCACCTTCGAGTACCGCAAACGGAAGAAGAGTTAGACGCTTATTACCAGTTCCGCTGGGAAATGCTGCGCAAGCCACTGCATCAGCCAAAAGGCTCTGAACGTGATGCCTGGGACGCGATGGCCCACCATCAGATGGTGATGGACGAAGAGGGTAACCTCGTCGCCGTCGGGCGCTTATATATCAACGCCGATAACGAAGCGTCTATTCGCTTTATGGCGGTTCATCCCTCCGTGCAGGACAAAGGTCTGGGGACGCTAATGGCGATGACCCTTGAGTCCGTCGCCCGTCAGGAAGGCGTTAAGCGCGTCACCTGTAGCGCCCGCGAAGATGCCGTAGAATTCTTCGCCAAACTTGGTTTTGTGAATCAGGGGGAGATCACGACCCCGCAAACCACGCCGATTCGTCATTTTTTGATGATCAAACCCATCGCCACGCTGGATGATATTCTTCATCGCGCCGACTGGTGTGGTCAGCTGCAGCAGGCCTGGTATCAGCACATTCCGCTGAGTGAAAAAATGGGCGTGCGCATTCAGCAGTACACCGGACAAAAATTTATTACCACCATGCCGGAAACCGGCAATCAGAACCCGCACCACACCCTGTTTGCCGGAAGTCTTTTCTCGCTGGCCACGCTCACCGGCTGGGGGCTTATCTGGCTGATGCTGCGCGAGCGCCATCTGGGCGGCACCATCATTCTGGCCGATGCCCACATTCGCTATAGCGCACCGATAAGCGGCAAGCCGACCGCCGTGGCCGATCTGGGGTCACTGGGCGGCGATCTTGACCGTCTGGCACGCGGCCGTAAAGCTCGCGTACAAATGCAGGTCGAACTGTTTGGCGATAAAACACCGGGCGCGGTGTTTGAAGGCACCTACATTGTTCTTCCGGCGAAGCCTTTTGGTGCGTATGAAGAGGGTGGGAACGAGGAGGAGTAATCTCTTGTTCATTCACCTCGGGCGTGCTTAATCCGCCCGGCGATATCCCGCATTACGTCTCGCGCTGACTGGCTGACGCCGCCAAGCTGAAAGAAGCCATGGATGACGCCCAGCCAGCGCTGAGCGGTACACTTCACACCCTGCTCAGTCAGATGCTGATACAACATTTCTCCCTCATCGCACAGCGGATCGTACTCTGCGGTAATGATATGCACTGGCGGAAGCCCGTAAAAATCATCGCGCCACAGCGGGCTGGCTTCCGGATGCTGGCGGTCAGTCTCTGCGAGATACATTTCATATCCGCTGAGCAGGGTATCGCGGGTGATAATATAATCCGTGCCATTAAGGGCATAGCTTTCAAAACTGGCCGTGGCGTCGAGCATGGGGTAGATAAGAATAAGCTGTGCGGGTTTCCATCGCCCTTTCGCGTTGAGCCGCAATGACGTTACCAGCGCAAGATGTCCCCCCGCGCTGTCTCCACAAAGGGTGAGCCGGTTCCTATCGACGCCTAATTTGTCTGCATATTGCCATACCAGCTCCGCACCTCTTTCCGCATCGTCATGCGCGGCGGGGAAGGTATGTTCCGGTGCCAACCTGTACTGAATCGCAACCACCCGGCAATTGCCATAGCAGGCTAACTGACGGAGTTGGTTGTCATGGGTATCAAAGCCGCCGCTGATAAAGCATCCACCGTGATAGTAGATGGCTGCAGGCAGTGTTTCTGGTGCATTGAGGGGCGAAAATACCCGAAAGGTCATACCTTCAAGAACATGCGTTTCAACCTGGACGCGAGCTTCTGTCTCTCCGGCCAGTTCTGTGCTGGCGACATACCCAGCCCTCCGGTCATCAATATTTTGCTTTCGCGAGGAAGGTCTTCCTGCAGCTATAAAATCTTGAACAAGCTTATCAATACCCTTTTCAAGAGCCATGGCGGCGTCCTTTTGCTGTATGAATACACAGTCTTATAACCTGGTTTAATGCAGAAGAAAACATCAAATTGTGTGAAACCAGTGATCTGGAAAACGGCTCGCAGAAACCAACATTACTTGATGAAATAGATGGATAAGTAACCAAAATCGCAATAACGTAACTCATATTAGGGGTACGTCATTGACGTACATTGGATGTTTGCTACTATAAGTCAATGGCGTATAATTTATGCTATTCATTGAAACGGATATTTTTACAGAAGACGTCAAAACGTTACTGGATGATGAGGAATACCATAAGTTTCAGGTTTTCCTGGCAACGCAACCTGATTATGGCGATCTGATCCAAAATACGGGAGGCCTACGAAAGATTCGTTGGCTTTCAGGAGGCAGGGGAAAGCGTGGTGGAGTCAGGGTGAACTATTTTCATCGCACGCGTGAGCTTGAAATCAGGCTGCTGCTCATCTATCGCAAAGGGATTAAAGATGACCTGTCTGCGAGTGAAAAAGCCGTACTGAGAAAGATGATTGAGAGGTGGTAAATGAACAAGGCACTCTTTGAGCGGTTAACCCAAAGCCTGGCGCAAATGAATGAAATCGCTGAGGGCAAACGTGAACCGTCACGTACTTTTCAAATCGATGCGATGAAAATCAAAGAAATCCGTCAGGCGTCCGGGCTATCGCAGAGTAAATTCGCGAATTTAATTTCTGTTAGTGTCGATACACTGCGTAACTGGGAACAAGGCAGACGTTCGCCTACTGGGCCGGCTAAAGCGCTGCTGCGGGCTATTGCCAACGATCCGCAACATGTTATCCCTGCACTTTCGCAGTAATTAGCCCGGCAGCAAAGAGGCTGACCGGGCTAAATGGAAATTACTCCCCTTCACCCGGGAACAGGAACGGGTTGATCGAGCTGCGGGCAAAGCCCTCCTGCTCCATCTTCGCGTCCAGAATCAGCGAGGCGAGATCGTCGGCCACCGCTTCGACTTTCGGGTCTTTTTCCTGATACAGAATCTTCAGGTAGGTTCCGCAGTCGCCGCAGCTTTCGGCTTTCACCGCCGCTTCTTCGTTTTCCAGTGACCAGTAGTTCAGATCGCGGGTCTGCTCGCAGTTACTGCACTTGATGCGCACCACGTGCCACTCGGTTTCACACAGGTTGCAGTGCAGGTAGCGCAGCCCCTGAGTGGTACCGATTTGCACCATGCTCGATACCGGCATGGAGCCGCAGACCGGGCAGAACTGGCGCGCCTCGCCGTATTCGGCGCGGGCTTTGCCCGGGATCAAGCTTGCCATTTGCGCCCAGTAGAGCGACAGCGCGGCCCAGATAAACGGCGCTTTATCGCTGCTGACCAGCGAGAAGTCGGAGGCAAACAGCGCGCTCGCCATCTCTTCCAGCTCCAGGTCAGAGGCTTTTTCCAGATTCTCAATGACCGCCAGCGCGGTGCCGCTCATCTCCGGCTTCAGCTCAGCAATCAGCGAATGCAGCAGCTTTTGCCAGTGCTTGTCGCGCGGCAGGACGTGAATGTCCAGCGGCGGCTTGCCCTGCTCGCTGGCTTCTTTGATGCGCGCGGTCAGATCCATTTGCAGCGGGTGGTCGTACAGCACCACTTCCTGCGCGTGGGCAACCAGCGCGGCAAAGCGCAGAAAATCACCCAGCGGGTTGTTCTCTGCCAGCTCGCGCAGACGCTCTGCGCGGCGGTTGTAGAGGTTCTTGAGTCTGGGGAATAACAACGGCGGAATATAATCCGCCGTGCGTTTCTCGCTCGACCCCAGCTCATCTTGCGGGATTATGCGAATACTCATTCAGTTTTCTTTTCCGTTGTCTTTCGGACTTCACGGTACCAGCGCGGGTGATGTTTCTTCGCCCACGTACTGGTTACCCATCCTTCCACCATCGCGGTAATGGTGCCTTTCACCCAAAGGGCGGCGTAGATATGCACCATGATAACCACAATTAACGCCACTGCGGCAAATGAATGCAGCATCAGCGCGAATCGGATCACCGGGATTGAGAAAGCAGGCGCAAAGTACGGACGCCAGATGATCACGCCGCTCACCAGCAACAGGACCAGGAAGATAATCGCCGCCCAGAATACGCATTTCTGGCCGAAGTTATAACGCCCGGTATCACCTACTTCCTCGTTGACGACGATCTTACGAATATTCTTCGCCCAAAAGATATCATCCCGATTGATTAGGTTATGGTGCCAGTAGCGGAAAAACATGATGATAAACGACGCGAACATGATGACGCCCACAAACGGGTGCAGAATACGCGCCAGCTGTGGTGTCCCCATGATCTGCATCAGCCAGTTGAAGGATGGGAAGAAGAACCCCAGCCCGCTTATCGCCGCCAGCATGAAGCAGAAGGCGGTGACCCAGTGGTTGATGCGTTCCGGCGCGGTGTAGCGCACGATGGTGTCACGTTTTCTCATTTGCGCACCTCGTCTTTCTCTTCATGCAGGTTGTCGTCTTCCTCTTCCGCGCGGTTCGGACCAACGCCGACGTAGTGGAAGATACTCGCTGCGAAGGTGGCAGCAAAACCGACCGCTGCCAGCGGTTTCCAGATGCCTTTCCAGAACTTCACGGTGGCGCTGATTTCCGGGTTCTCCGGCAGGCCATGGTACAGATTCGGCTTGTCGGCGTGGTGCAGCACGTACATGACGTGCGTACCGCCAACCCCGGCCGGATCGTACAGGCCCGCGTTGTCGTAACCACGGGTTTTCAGCTCGCCCACGCGCTCTGCCGCCAGCGTTTTCATATCCTCTTTGGAGCCAAAGTGGATAGCGCCGGTTGGGCAGGTCTTCACGCACGCTGGCTCCTGGCCGACGGTGACGCGGTCAACGCACAGCGTGCATTTGTAGACTCGATTGTCTTCCGGGTTCAGGCGCGGTACGTCGAACGGGCAGCCCGCGATGCAGTAGCCGCAGCCGATGCACTGTTCGGACTGGAAGTCGACGATGCCGTTAGCATACTGAATGATAGCCCCTTCTGACGGACATGCCTTCAGGCAGCCCGGATCCGCACAGTGCATACAGCCGTCTTTGCGGATAAGCCATTCCAGTTTGTCGTTCTGCTCCACTTCCGAGAAACGCATCACCGTCCAGGACTTGGCGGTCAGGTCCGCCGGGTTGTCGTACACCCCGACGTTGTGACCCACTTCGTCACGCAGATCGTTCCACTCTGAACAGGCCACCTGACAGGCTTTACAGCCGATACAGGTGGTCACGTCGATGAGCTTCGCCACTTCCTGCTGGTGGTCCCGCGCCTGAGGCGCGGGCGTGAAACTGTTTGTCGCGGAACGACGGATAATGTCTTGAGATTGATAAGCCATAAGTCGTCTCCGTTACACCTTTTCCACGTTCACGAGGAAGGCCTTAAACTCCGGCGTCTGCGTGTTCGCATCGCCGACGAACGGCGTCAGGGTGTTCGCAATGAACCCTTTCTTCGCCACACCCTCATAGCCCCAGTGGATCGGGATACCGATGGTGTCCACCTCCTGACCGTGAACGTTCAGCGTGCGGATACGCTTGGTCACCACCGCCTTGGCTTTAATATAGCCGCGGTTTGAGGATACCTTCACGGTATCGCCATGGGCGATGCCGAGCTTGCCCGCCAGCTTCTCGCCGATCTCCACAAACTGCTCCGGCTGCGCGATGGCGTTAAGCAGCGCGTGCTTGGTCCAGTAGTGGAAGTGCTCGGTCAGACGGTAGGTGGTGCCCACGTACGGGAACTTGTCCTTTTTACCCAGCGCTTCGAAATCGCCCTTAAAGATACGGGCTGCCGGGTTAGAGACCACGTTCGGGTGCAGCGGGTTGGTGCCCAGCGGCGTCTCAAACGGCTCGTAGTGTTCCGGGAACGGACCTTCCGCCATCTTATCGATAGCAAACAGACGTCCCATCCCTTCAGGCTGCATGATAAACGGCCCAACGTCGCTGCCCGGTGCGGCAGTGCTGTAGTCCGGAATATCCACGCCGCCCCATTTCGCGCCGTCCCACTTCAGAAGCTGACGCTTCGGATCCCACGGGTTGCCCTGCGGGTCAGCGGATGCGCGGTTATAGAGGATGCGGCGGTTGAGCGGCCACGCCCATGCCCAGCCCAGCGTATTGCCGAGGCCCGACGGGTCGGCGTTATCGCGGTTGGCCATCTGGTTGCCTTTCGGCGTCCAGCTACCGGCAAAGATCCAGCAGCCGCTTGACGTGGTACCGTCATCGCGCAGGTGCGCGAAGGTGCTGAGCTGATCGCCTTTCTTCGCCAGCACGGTACCGGTGGCCGGGTCGATAACGTCCGCCAGCGCCTTACCGTTGCTCTCCATCGCCACTTCTTCCGGCGCAGGGTTTTCCGGCGTCGAGTAGTTCCAGCTCATGTTCAGCACCGGTTCCGGGTTCGCGCCGCCTTCTGCCGCATACATCTTACGCAGGCGTAAGAAGATACCTGCCAGGATCTCGCCATCGTTCATGGCGATGCCCGGGGCGTCCGCGCCTTTCCAGTGCCACTGCAGCCAGCGTCCGGAGTTGACGATAGAACCGTTCTCTTCCGCGAAGCAGGTAGACGGCAGACGGAACACTTCGGTCTGAATCTTCGATGGATCGACGTCATTCGATTCACCGTGGTTCTGCCAGAAGGTTGAGGTCTCGGTATTGAGCGGGTCAATCGTCACCAGGAACTTCAGCTTCGACAGCGACTCAACAACCTTGTTCTTGTTCGGGAACGAGGCAACCGGGTTAAAGCCCTGGCACAGATAGCCGTTCACTTTGCCCTGGTGCATCATCTCGAAATACTGCAGAACGTCGTAGCCTTTGTCCCACTTCGGCAGCCAGTCAAAGCCCCAGCTGTTTTCCGCCGTCGCTTTGTCGCCGAAGAAGGCTTTCATCATTGAGACGAAGAACTTCGGATAGTTGCCCCAGTAGTTTACCTGGCCTTCGAGCAGCGGTTTAGGCGTGCTGGCCGTCAGGTAGGTTTGCAGATCGGTCTGTTTCTCGCTTGGCAGGTTCATGTAACCCGGCAGGCTTTGAGACAGCAGGCCGAGGTCGGTCAGACCCTGAATGTTGGAGTGACCGCGCAGGGCGTTCACGCCGCCGCCTGCCATCCCCATGTTGCCGAGCAGGAGCTGAACCATCGCCATGGTACGGATATTCTGCGCGCCGATGGAGTGCTGCGTCCAGCCGAGGGCGTACAGGAACGACGCGGTTTTGTCCTTCGCGCTGGTTTCGGCGATAAGCTCGCACACCTTCAGGAAGTCTGCCTTCGGCGTACCGCAGATGTTTTCGACAACCTCCGGCGTGTAGCGGGATACGTGCTCTTTCAGCAGGTTCCACACGCAGCGCGGGTGTTGCAGGGTGGTATCGCGCTTCGCAAAGCCTTTCTCATCCAGCTCGTAGTTCCAGCTGGTTTTATCGTATTTGCGTTTTTCGGCGTCGTAACCGCTGAACAGGCCATCTTCGAAGTGGTAATCCTCACGCACGATCAGGCTGGCGTTGGTATAGGCTTCGGTGTATTCGCGGTTATATTTTTCGTTGGTCATCAGGTACAGCAATACGCCTGACAGGAAAGTGATGTCAGTACCTGAACGAATAGGGGTGTAGAAATCCGCCACTGACGCTGTACGCGTAAAGCGGGGATCGATCACTATCAGTTTCGCACCGTTGTGGATTTTGGCTTCCATCGCCCAGCGGAACCCGACAGGGTGCGCTTCAGCGGCGTTACCGCCCATCACCACAATGAGGTTGGCGTTCTTGATGTCGACCCAGTGGTTGGTCATCGCACCGCGACCAAATGTTGGAGCAAGACTTGCTACCGTTGGTCCGTGTCAGACACGCGCCTGGTTGTCGACCGCGAGCATACCGAGTGCGCGCGTAAATTTCTGGGTTAAATAACCGGTTTCGTTGCTGGAAGCAGAGGCACACAGCATCCCGGTGGAGAGCCAGCGGTTGACCGTAACGCCGTCGGCGTTCTTCTCAACAAAGTTGGCATCGCGGTCTTCTTTAATGTGTTTTGCGATGCGGTCGAACGCCTCTTCCCAGCTGATTTGCTGCCATTTGTCTGAGCCTGGCGCGCGATATTCAGGGAATTTGAGGCGGCTTTCGGAGTGGATAAAGTCCACCAGACCGGCCCCTTTCGGGCACAATGCGCCGCGGTTGACCGGATGATCCGGGTCGCCTTCGATATGGAAAATAGACGCTTTGGCGTTTTTAGCACCGTCGCCGAGGCTATACATCAACAGCCCGCAACCGACAGAGCAGTACGTACAGGTATTACGGGTTTCACGGGTGCGCAGCAGTTTATACTGCCGCGTTTCCGCCAGCGCTACGCCGGGCGCAAAGCCCAGTGCCGCTGCCGTGGTGCCTGCCATACCGCCAGCGCAGATCTTAAAGAACTGCCTTCTGCTGACCTGCATGGGTCACTCCTTGTTTCGACATTGCTTACATATGTAGTTTTGACTTCGCGGCTGAAGAATGACCGCAAAGGAAAAAATTTGCGTTAATCCCTCAATTCCACGAGGGATATCATCAGAATACCACAATGTCGGTACAGCTGTTCTAATGGCGTTAATACAAAGTGAACGTATTATCACCATGTTGATTATAAAGTGTGATATTGATCACATTAACAGCTCAGCTTGTTAAAGGTGTGTAGCGGGTGTCGGGTTGCACCCCTTCTAAATGAGTAGGAGAATGATTGTTGAAAAGTTGATCCATACTATGCGTAACGCCTGTGGATTATGCTGCAATAGCAGGCTCACCTCCGTGGTTGTTCAGGAATACCGCTGTGTCTAAACAAAACCGTGCTCCCCACTCGTCACCACTGCCTGCGGGCATTGTGGAACTGTCGGTACACAGACCGCCCCACATCACCCATGCCACGCCGGATTTTCTGGCGGAAGAAGTGCCCGTTGCGCTCGTTTACAACGGTATCTCCCATGTGGTGATGATGGCTTCACCGAAAGATCTTGAGCTGTTCGCCATCGGTTTTTCCCTCTCGGAAGGCATCATCGACCATCCGCAGGAGATCTACGGCATGGACGTGGTGCAGACTTGCAATGGCCTTGAAGTGCAAATCGAACTCTCCAGCCGCCGCTTCATGGGGCTGAAAGAGCGCCGCCGCGCGCTGGCCGGGCGTACCGGCTGCGGCGTCTGTGGCGTTGAGCAGCTCAATGATATTGGTAAACCCGTTGTGCCACTGCCGTTTACTCAGACCTTTGATCTGGCTCACCTCAACCATGCGCTCGAGCACCTTAACGATGTACAGCCCATCGGCCAGCTGAGCGGCTGCACGCACGCGGCGGCATGGGTGTTGCCGTCGGGGGATATTGCCGGGGGACATGAGGACGTTGGCCGCCACGTGGCGCTGGATAAGCTGCTGGGTCGCCGGGCGCGTGAAAGTGACGTGTGGAAGCAGGGGGCTGCACTCGTTTCCAGCCGCGCCAGCTATGAGATGGTGCAAAAATCCGCGATGTGCGGTGTGGAAATTCTGTTTGCGGTCTCAGCCGCAACGACGCTGGCGGTGGAGGTGGCGGAGCGCTGCAACCTGACGCTGGTGGGCTTCTGCAAGCCGGGAAGGGCGACCGTATATACCCATCCTCAGCGATTAATTGTTAATCAATAATTTTGAATGATAATAGCAAATCCTTCCGCTTTTAGTTGTTCATGATGAGGTCTATTATTTATCTCATCAAGGCACGGTGCCTTACCTAAACAACTTAATGAAAGGGTTTATATCATGAAAAGCATCAAAACTTTTGTCGCTGTAATCGCTCTGGCTACTTCTTTCGGTTCTTTTGCTGCTCAGACCGTGACCGCAACCGCCTCTACCATTGATGGCGCAGAAGCGAAAATCGCGGCTCAGGCTCAGGAAGCCGGCGCGTCATCTTACAAAATTACCCAGGCGTTCTCAGGTAACCGCGTACACATGACTGCTGAACTGACTAAATAAGCTGTCACACCGTCGAAAGAGCGCCCCCGGGGCGCTTTTTTAGTTTATGCCCGCCACGCGCAGCAGCGCGGTTACCACTGCCGCCGCCACGATCACCACAATTAACGGCATCTTCCGCCAGGCCAAAAACACCGCAAACGCCACGCCCAGCACGCGCGCCATACCGGCAAAGTGGTCACCTTCATAAAACGTGGTCGCCAGCGCCACGGAAAACAGCAATACCGTTGCCGCATCTGACAGCAGCGCCTGTGAACGCTCTGACAATGCCAGCCTGCTGCCCAGTTTCGCCCCGCCAAGACGCATCAGATACGTTCCCGCAGACAAAATAGCGATGCCGAGAATAAAAAACGTCATATTTCCCATTATTTTTTCCTCGCAGCGAGACCCAGTAAAGAGAGCAGCACCGGTAATCCCACCGGGGCAAATGGCACGGCGGCCAGCGACACAACGGCACCGCTGCAGGCGCGGATTAGCGTGGTACGGTTTTTAAACGCGGGAACCACCAGCGCCAGCAATATGGCCGGGAATACCGCATCCAGGCCAATGGTTTCCGGATCCGGTAGCAGTTTGCCGACCATGGCGCCCAGCAGGGCCCCCAGCGGCCAGACAATTGCCACGCCTAAACCACATAACCAGTACGCCGCTTTGCGCTGTTCGGGCGTTTTTTGCGACAGGCCAAAGACCACGCTTTCGTCGTTCATGATGTGGCAGCCCAAAAGGCTCAGGCCACGTTTGCCCACCAGTTCACGCACCGTCACGCCAAACGGCACGTGCCGCGCGTTGACCAGCAATCCCGCGGCCGCGGCCGCCAGCGGATTACCGCCGCTTGCCACAATGCCGATAAACATAAACTCTGACGCGCCCGCGAGTACGGTGATGGAGAGTACAAACGGTACCCAAACCGGGAAACCGTAGGCCATCGCCAGGGAGCCGTATGACATCCCGACCACGCCAACCGCGAGGCAGACCAGGATGATTGCTTTTATGGTGTCGCCTTTCAGGCAAGAGAGATGATGCTTCATACATTTTTAGCCATATCGAACGTGTATCCATTATAATGAACGCAACAGAAGTGTTTTTCAAGATGAACGATTCGTTCGATTTATAGAACAAAAGGGCCGTTTTATGACGCAGCCAATCAGCGTAATCGCCAAAAGCCTGGTGCGAGAACGCCTGCGAACCGGACTTTCACTGGCGGAAATTGCCCGCCGCGCCGGGATCGCCAAATCCACGCTTTCTCAGCTTGAGTCCGGCAACGGTAACCCGAGCCTGGAAACGCTGTGGTCTCTTTGCGTGGCGCTGGATATCCCCTTCGCCCGCCTGCTCGAACCACAGCAGCCTATCACTCAGGTGATCCGTCGTGGTGAAGGGACGAAGGTCGTTGCCGGACAGGCCAACTACGAGGCGATACTGCTGGCGGCATGTCCGCCGGGCGCGCGACGCGACGTATACCTCCTGCTTACCCAGCCGGGCGCAGACCGCATTTCCCAGCCGCATCCGCCAGGGTCCGTTGAACATATTATTGTGACGCAGGGGCGAGCGTTAGTCGGCCTGATCGACGCGGCAGAAGAACTCGGCCCGGGAGATTACATCTGTTATCCCGCAGATCTACCGCATATCTTTAAGGCGCTTGAGCCGGATACGCACGCGCTGCTGGTGGCGGAACAAAACTAACAGAGATACGGAAACTCATGTCGCTTAAAGCCATTGCCAAAGAACTGGGGCTGTCAGTCACCACCGTCAGCCGCGCCCTCAACGGATATGATGACGTCTCCGCCGAGACGCGCGCACGCGTGGAAGCAGAGGCCCAGCGCCGTGGTTACCGACCGAACACCTTCGCCCGCCGCCTGAAGATGGGCAAAATTGACGCCGTCGGGCTGGTTTTTCCCGTACACCCTGTCCCGCTCAATAACAGCGTATTTATGGACATGGTCGGCGAAATTAGCCACGAACTGGCGCGACATGAGATCGACTTATTGCTTATCGCCGACGACGATCTGGCGGATAAACACAGCTATATGCGCATGGTGCAAAGCCGCCGCGTGGATGCTCTGATCGTGGCGCACACGCTGGATCACGATCCCCGTCTTGAGCAGCTGCAGGCCGCCGGTTTTCCTTTCCTGGCGCTTGGGCGCAGCCACCTCCCGCAGCCGTACGCGTGGTTTGACTTCGACAACTATGCCGGTACCTGGCAGGCTACCCGCTGGCTGATCGAGAAAGGCCATCAGCGTATCGCACTACTTGGCGAAAGCAACAATCAGGCGTTTATCACTCAGCGCCGTCAGGGCTATCTGGACGCCTTGCGGGAAGCCGGGCTTTCCAGCGAATGGCTGCGCGCTATGCCGCCTTCGCGCCGCGTCGGGTATGCCACCACGAAAGAACTCCTTGCTCTGCCGCAGCCGCCCACGGCCATCATCACCGACTGCAACACCCACGGCGACGGCGCGGCGATGGCGCTGGCGCAACTGGGGCGCTTATCCGGCGACAACGCCGTTTCGCTGGTGGTCTACGACGGACTGCCGCAGGACAGCATCGTCGATATCGACGTGGCGTCGGTGATCCAGTCCACCCGCCAGGGCGTCGGGAAACAGATTGCCGATATGGTGCGCCAGCTGATTAACGGCGACGATATTGAACAGCTTCAGGTGCTCTGGCAGCCAGAATTCTCTCCGGGCCAGACGGCCTAAACCCACTAAAATTCCAAACCCGATCACAGATCCGAAACGTTTTGGTTTGTATCCGAAACGTTTCGGATCAACACTCAGAGCATCCCGATGACAGGAGATGTCTGATGCAAGATTCCGTTTTACGACTTGAAACCACGACGGTAGACGTGGTGATTAAAACCCATCCGTTCGCCGAAATTCTCTACTGGGGGCCGCACCTTCAACACTTTTCGCCGCAGGATGCGCTGAGCATTGCGCGCCCTGTTGCGAACGGCAGGCTGGACGTTGACTCCCCGGTCACGCTGATGGCCGAGCTGGGACACGGCCTGTTTGGCTCGCCGGGCATTGAGGGGCATCGCCAGGGGCTGGACGGTTCCCCGGTGTTCAAAACCACGCAGGTGCAGCAGGACGTAAACACCCTGACGATAACCGCCGAAGATGAGCATGCGGGACTGCGCCTGACCAGCGAGCTCGCGTTGGACGCCAGCGGCGTGCTGGTCGTGCGTCACGGCCTGACCAATCTGAAAGCGCTGCCGTGGCAGGTGGACCGTTTCGCCGTCACGCTGCCGGTGGCCGAGCGCGCGCAGGAGGTGATGGCCTTCCACGGACGCTGGATCAGAGAATTTCAGCCGCACCGCGTCAGGCTTGAGCACGACAGCTTTGTGATTGAAAACCGCCGGGGTAAAACCTCCCACGAGCACTTCCCGGCGCTGATTGCCGGTACGTCGTCGTTTAGCGAAATGCAGGGCGACGTCTGGGGCGTGCATCTGGGCTGGAGCGGCAACCATCGCCTGCGCGCGGAAGCGAAAACCGATGGTCGTCGCTACCTGCAGGCCGAAGCGCTCTACTTGCCGGGGGAAATGGCGGTTGAGGAGGGCGACACGCTCTGGACGCCGTGCCTGTATGCCAGCCACTCCACGCGGGGCTTGAACGGCATGAGCCAGTCGTTCCATCGCTATCTGCGCGATAACGTTATCCGCTTCCCGGAAAACAAACCGCGCCCGGTGCACCTCAATACCTGGGAAGGGATCTACTTCAACCACGACCCGGACTACATCATGCGCATGGCCGACGAGGCGGCTGTGCTGGGCGTGGAGCGCTTCATCATCGATGACGGCTGGTTCAAAGGCCGTAATGACGACCATGCCGCGCTGGGCGACTGGTATCTGGACGAGAAAAAATACCCGAACGGCCTGACGCCGGTGATCGACCACGTCAAACGGCTCGGCATGGAGTTTGGCATCTGGGTTGAGCCGGAGATGATCAACCCGGATTCTGATTTGTACCGCGCGCATCCTGACTGGGTACTGGCGCTGCCGGGCTATCCCCAGGCGACCGGACGACACCAGCTGGTGCTCAATCTCAACATCCCGGAGGCCTTTGATTACCTGGTGGAACGCATGAGCTGGCTGCTGGGCGAGCATGCGGTCGACTACGTGAAGTGGGACATGAACCGCGAGCTGGTGCAGCCGGGACACAACGGTAAAGCCGCCGCCGACGCCCAGACCCGCCAGTTTTACCGCCTGCTGGACGTGCTGGGAGAGCGCTTCCCGCACATTGAGTTTGAATCGTGCTCCTCCGGCGGTGGGCGCATTGATTATGAGGTACTGACCCGCAGCCACCGCTTCTGGGCGTCCGACAACAACGACGCGCTGGAGCGCAGCACCATCCAGCGCGGCATGAGCTACTTCTTCCCGCCGGAGGTGATGGGCGCGCATATCGGTCATCATAAATGTCACGCCACCTTCCGCCAGCACAGCATCCAGTTTCGCGGGCTGACGGCCCTGTTCGGCCACATGGGGCTGGAACTGGACCCGCTCACCGTGGACGCACAGGAGCGCGAAGGCTATCGCCATTACGCCGCGCTGCACAAGCAGTGGCGAGAGGTGATCCACCATGGTACCCAGTGGCGTATTGATATGCCGGATGCCACCACGCTGGCGCAGGGGATTGTGAGCGAAGATAAGGCGCAGGGGCTGTTTATGGTCAGCCAGCTCGCGATGCCGGATTACAGCCTGATGATGCCGCTACGCATGGCGGGGCTGGAGGCTAGCGCGCGGTACCGCGTCACGCTGCTCGATCACCCGAATATTCAGATTACGGGCGAGGGCGGGCACACCATGCGCAAGCTGCCAGAGTGGATGGAAACGCCGCAAACGGTGAGCGGCGAGTGGCTGATGCAGGCGGGCATTGCGCTGCCGATTCTGGATCCGGAAACCGCCATTCTGATTGGCGTCGAACGCGTGTAAGGGTGACGGGCCGGGGAACCGGCCCTCCGTTGAGGATAAAAATAATGAACACAACAACCTGTACCCACAAAGACAACCCAAACTTCTGGATCTTCGGGCTGTTCTTCTTTCTCTACTTCTTCATCATGGCCACCTGCTTTCCGTTCCTGCCGATTTGGCTGTCGGACATCATCGGCCTGAATAAAACCCATACCGGGATTGTCTTCTCCTGCATCTCGCTGTCGGCCATCGCGTTCCAGCCGCTACTGGGCGTCATTTCGGACAAGCTGGGGCTGAAAAAACACCTGCTGTGGATCATCGCGGTGCTGCTGTTTCTGTTCGCACCGTTCTTCCTGTACGTCTTCGCGCCGCTGCTGAAAGCCAATATCTGGCTGGGGGCGTTGAGCGGCGGGTTATATATCGGCTTTGTCTTCTCGGCGGGATCGGGGGCCATTGAGGCCTACATCGAGCGCGTGAGTCGCAACAGCTTTTTTGAATACGGCAAGGCGCGGATGTTTGGCTGTCTCGGCTGGGGCTTGTGCGCCTCAACGGGCGGCATCCTGTTCGGCATCGATCCGTCGTATGTTTTCTGGATGGGATCGGGAGCGGCATTGCTGCTGATGCTGCTGCTGGTGGTCGCGAAGCCGAAGCCCAACCAGACGGCGCAGGTCATGGATGCCCTGGGTGCGAACCAGCCGCAAATCACCGCAAAAACAGTGCTCAACCTGTTCCGCCAGCGCAGAATGTGGATGTTCATTCTGTACGTGATTGGCGTGGCCTGCGTGTATGACGTTTTCGATCAGCAGTTTGCCACCTTCTTCAAAACCTTCTTCGCGACGCCGCAGGAGGGCACCCGCGCCTTTGGCTTTGCGACGACGGCGGGGGAAATTTGTAACGCCATCATCATGTTCTGCTCGCCGTGGATCATTAACCGTATCGGCGCGAAGAACACGCTGCTGATCGCCGGGGTGATTATGGCAACGCGCATTATCGGCTCGTCGTTTGCCACCACTGCCGTGGAGGTGATTGCCCTCAAGATGCTGCATGCGCTGGAAGTCCCGTTCCTGCTGGTGGGCGCCTTCAAGTACATTACCGGGGTGTTTGATACCCGCCTGTCGGCGACTATCTATCTGATTGGATTTCAGTTTTCCAAACAGTCGGCCGCGATTTTCCTTTCTGCTTTTGCCGGGAATATGTACGACAAGATCGGCTTCCAGGAGACGTATCTGATGCTGGGCTGTTTCGTGCTGGCGATTACGGTGGTGTCGGCGTTTACGCTGAGCAGCAGGCGTGAGATTGCGGCAGGCAATACGGCGGTAGAAGTCCATTAACTTCCTGAACCTATTCACCATTTTAGCTTTGGTCAGAAAATAAATAACCTTATAAAAACTACGGCATTGATAATCATTTTCAATATCATTTAATTAACTATAATGAACCAACTGCTTACGCGGCATTAACAGCTGTGCCGCCCGACAATAATGGAGAGGATTATGAGTTATACACTGCCATCCCTGCCGTATGCCTACGACGCACTGGAACCGCATTTCGACAAGCAGACGATGGAAATCCATCACACTAAACACCACCAGACCTATGTGAACAACGCGAACGCTGCGCTGGAAAGCCTGCCAGAGTTCGCTAACCTGTCTGCTGAAGAGCTGATCACCAAGCTGGACCAGCTGCCAGCGGACAAGAAAACCGTTCTGCGTAACAACGCTGGCGGCCACGCTAACCACAGCCTGTTCTGGAAAGGCCTGAAAACCGGTACCACCCTGCAGGGCGACCTGAAAGCGGCTATCGAGCGCGACTTCGGTTCTGTTGACAACTTCAAAGCGGAATTCGAAAAAGCCGCTGCGACCCGTTTCGGCTCTGGCTGGGCGTGGCTGGTTCTGAAAGGTGACAAGCTGGCAGTGGTTTCTACTGCTAACCAGGACTCCCCGCTGATGGGTGAAGCGATCTCTGGCACATCCGGCTTCCCAATCCTGGGTCTGGACGTGTGGGAACACGCTTACTACCTGAAATTCCAGAACCGTCGCCCGGACTACATCAAAGCCTTCTGGGACGTGGTGAACTGGGACGAAGCAGCAGCACGTTTCGCCGCTAAAAAATAAGGTTGCATTGACGCCTGTGAGAAGCGAGTCTGATGACTCGCTTTTTTTGTATCTGCAGAAAGGAGCAGCGATGCATCATCCGGTGAATGTATTTACAGGCAAGGTAAGGGAGTACGACGGCAGTCGCCCGAGTGCCATCGCCAAAATTCAGGTCGACGGTGAACTGACGTTAACCGACCTCGGGCTTGCGGGTGACGAGCAGGCCGAAAAGAAAATCCACGGCGGGCCCGAGCGTGCGCTGTGCCACTATCCGCGCGAACACTATCAGCACTGGAAAACCGAGTTCCCCGAGCAGGCGGACCTCTTCGTCGCCCCCGCGTTTGGCGAGAATCTCTCCACCGAAGGGCTTACCGAAAAGAACGTGTTTATCGGTGATATCTACCGCTGGGGCGATGCCCTGATTCAGGTGACGCAGCCACGCTCGCCGTGCTTTAAGCTCAACTTCCACTTTGCTATTCAGGATATGTCTGCCAAGCTGCAAACAGCAGGCAAAACCGGCTGGCTGTACCGCGTGGTGCTGGCAGGGCAGGTATCAGCGGATGCACCGCTGGTGCTGGCGTCGCGCCTGAGCGATGTCTCCGTGTATGAGGCCTGCGCGATTGCCTGGCATATGCCGTTCGACGACGAGCAGTATCACCGCCTGCTGTCGGCGGCTGGGTTGTCGACAAGCTGGACGAGAACGATGCAGAAGCGGCGCTTAAGCGGCAAGATTGAGGATAATTCGCGGAGATTGTGGGGGAAATAGTCCCCGTAGAGAGTAGGCCGGGTAAGGCGAAGCCGCCACCCGGCACTAACAGCTACGAACGCTTATACAACGGTAGCCACAGCGTTAACCGTAGTCCACCCAGCGGGCTGTCGTCGGCTTTCACCCAACCACGGTGCTGCTGCATGGCGGTTTCAACAATCGCCAGACCCAGTCCCGTACCACCCGATTCCCGGTCGCGCGCCTCATCAGTACGATAGAACGGACGGAAAATCTGCTCGCGGTCTTCCGGGCTGACGCCGGGACCGTCGTCATCGACAATGACGGTGATCCCGTCTTTATCCACCGAGAACGCCACCTCAATTTTCGTATGCGAGTAGCGCAGGGCGTTACGCACGATGTTTTCCAGCGCGCTTTCCAGCGTGTTGGGGTTACCGTACAGCGGCCACGGGCCCGGCGGGAAGTTGACGGTGAAGGATTTACCCATCTGTTCCGCTTCGAACGCCGCGTTGTCCAGCACCTCGTGCCACAGGTGATTCGCTTTCACCGTTTCGCTGACCAGCGCGTTTTTCTGCTGATTGCGCGACATGACCAGCAGGTCGTTGATCATGCTGTCCAGGCGGTGAGCTTCCGTTTCAATACGCTCCAGCTCTTTGCTCTCACCGCTGCGGCGGCGCAGTAGCGCGGTGCCAAGCTGCAAGCGCGTAAGCGGGGTACGCAGCTCGTGCGAGATATCCGACAGCAGACGTTGCTGTGCGGTCATCATGCGATCGAGAGCGCTCACCATCTGGTTAAAACTGGTCCCGGCGGCAAGGAACTCCTGAGGTCCGGCTTCCAGTTCAGGGTGTTGTCGCAGGTTACCCTGAGCAACCTCATCGGCGGCATTCTTCAGCTTACGCGCCGGTTTTGCCAGGCTCCACGCCAGCCATAACAGCAGCGGCGAGCTGACCAGCATGGTGACAATCAGCAGCAGGAGAGGGCGGTCAAACAGCAGGTTGATAAAATCAGACTGGGAGTTACTCGCCGGACGGATCAGGTAGAGCTGATAGTTATCCTCTCCGTCTCTGACGGAGAAAGGCCCCACCATTTCTACGCGGCCATATTTCTTCTTCTGGGGATGATCGGCGTTATCCGCCTGGCCAATGAAGTTGCGGATAATCTGCATTTCATTGCGATCGGCCCCAATGACGCGGCCTTCGCTGGTCACCAGCAGCAGGCGTTGTCCGGGCGGCGCCCACTTGTCGATAGCGCGAAACAGCCTGCGCCACCACATTAAATCGTTCGGCGGATCGTTTGCCAGCTCGGCTTCCACGTGCTGCTCGATCATCACGCCCTGACGTTGCTCGCTGTCGAGAAGCTCCGTCATCTGGCGTGAGTCGAGTTTTGGCAACATCAGTACGAGCATTAAAACCAGTGCCAGCGTCAGCCAGAAGATGGCGAAGATGCGGGCGGTTAAGCTTCCTATCATGAAGCGGAAACCATCAGATAACCGCGACCACGCAGGGTTTTAAACCATGGATGACCGTCTTTACGCTCCGGCAGCTTACGGCGCAGGTTAGAGATGTGCATGTCGATGGCGCGGTCAAACGGGGTGAGACGTTTGCCCAGCACTTCCTGACTTAAATGTTCACGCGATACCACCTGGCCGAGATGCTGCGCCAGCAGATACAGCAGGGTGAACTCCGTGCCGGTCAGTTCCAGCGTCTGGCCATCAAAGCTCGCCTCCTGACGGCCCGGGTTCAGGCTCAGGGAGTCGACTTCAAGAGTAGGTGAGCTGTTGTCGGTATTTTGCTGCTGCTCGCTCCAGTGGGAACGACGCAGGATAGCGCGAATACGGGCAACCAGTTCACGGTCGTTAAACGGCTTCGGTAAATAGTCATCCGCGCCCAGCTCAAGGCCGAGTACGCGGTCAAGTTCGCTGCCGCGTGCGGTCAGCATGATAACGGGAGTCTGGTGTGTCTGGCGAAGCTCTTTCAACGTATCAATGCCGTTTTTCTTCGGCATCATCACGTCGAGCAAAAGTAAATCGATGCTGTCGTCAAGGAGACTCAGCGCCTGCTCGCCATCATGGGCAACCAGGACGTTGAAACCTTCCATGTCGAGCAACTCCTTTAAAAGGGATGTGAGCTCTCGGTCATCATCAACTAACAGGATTTTATTCATTGTTTAAATACCTCCGAGGCAGAAATTACGACATCAAGGCTGTCTAATCCATGACTTTACGTTGTTTTACACCCCCTGACGCATGTTTGCAGCCTGAATCGTAGACTGTCTCTCGTTGAATCGCGACACGAAAGATTTTGGGAGCAAGTGATGCGCAAAGTTACCGCTGCCGTCATGGCCTCAACGCTGGCGTTCAGTGCGTTTAGCCAGGCTGCTGTAGCTATCATCAGCGATAACAGTCCCTTACAAGAGGGGGCAACGCAGAACAGCAGCCAAAGCCATATGTTTGACGGCATAAGTTTAACCGAACATCAGCGTCAACAGATGCGAGATCTGATGCAGAGGGCACGACACGACCAGCCCCCTGTTAATGTTAGCGAAATGGAGACAATGCATCGCCTTGTCACCGCAGAAAATTTTGACGAAAGCGCTGTACGCGCTCAGGCCGAAAAAATGGCACAGGAACAGGTTGCCCGCCAGGTAGAGATGGCGAAGGTCCGCAACCAGATGTTCCACCTGCTAACGCCCGAGCAGCAAGCGGTTTTGAACGCCAGACATCAGCAGCGAATGGACCAGTTGCGTGAGGTTGCACGGATGCAGCGAAGCTCAGAAACGACGTTTTTCAGTAGCACTAGCAGTACCCGTAGTAACCAGTAAACCCTGTTTTCCTTGCCATAGACACCATCCCTGTCTTCCCCCACATGATGTGGGGGTTTTTTTTTACCATTGATTCTTCACAATCATAAGGGAAAAGGTATATCTTTCCACTTTGCTATTATCATGAAGCAGTTTTCATTTATTTCTGTATTATTTTATGAGTGCTTTTTTGATTTTTAATTTGATGTTATTAATGGTTTTAATCAAATTATAGGTTCTTGATTTTTGCATTTCATTAATCCATTTTTCAGCATCGGATTTTTGTTTTAGCAATTCATTGTTCTGTTGTTGAAGGTTGTTGAATGTATCCTGAAATTCAATATTAGTGCTACTTAAGGTATTGACTGTATCCTTCAGTTCAGTATTTGACTTGCATAATTCGGTGTGTTTATCCTGTAGCGCTATATACTGTATGTAGGTATCTCTACTTAGATTGTCCAGTTGGCTGAACTCGGATTGTAATGTGCTGAAAGATTTATTTATATTGGATATGGTATCAGAAAAGTTTACAAGGAAATTATCACTGCCTTTCTCTCTTGTTTTATTTGTGACGAGCAATTTAATAATGGTGTCAAAGTGTTGATGCAGAGATGCTATTTTATCATCTAAAATAACTGGCGACATGTTTTTGTAACATTGTACTGTACGCTCGTAAAGGGAATTCGAATCAGTTACGTAATAATCCTGAAGATCTAACATCTTGAATAGATCTTTAGTTTTCCCATTCAGCATATAATCATAGGCTACAACTTTTTTTCCATGACAGGCTGCGGTAATTGCTCCATGAAAACTCACACCAATATAAGCATGGCAACCTGCCAACATGCTCATTATTTCGTACATATTGAGTTCTTTTTCATAAAGAGTATATCGGGAATCTGCGTGTTGGTTTATCTCTCTAAGAATGCTTTCATCATCATGAGTATATGCCAATGGTAGCAGTATGATTTCAAAGCCTAAGTTGTAGAAATAATCTAATGACTTAACAACATCAGGGATGGCGCTCTTGGGTAGGAATCTGTTCGCGTGATAAACAATGTATTCTTTATCGCTGGTTCTTAAATCATTTAGCGATTTCTCAATAAGCTCACCTGGAATGCATTCTGTCATCATAAATGCAGAATCAGGGAATACGTTAATTAATGCATCGTCTATGCCACTGTCTGTTAGAATTTTCTTGGTATAGTTATCCCGGACTGATATATAGTCAATAGGGTCACATAATGCTTGAGTAAGTTTCTGGTAAAATGGTGAGAAATCATGATAGCCGCCAAGTAGATTCCAGATTAATTTTATGTTGTGCTTGTATGCAACAATAGAAGGAATAACCCATGTTTCAAACACCGGGTAGTCTACGAACTCGTCCGAGTCTCTTTTGATTTTTTGCTGACCACTTGCATAGTGGAATATTCCACCGCCACCAACAACAATCGCATCAAAATTATGTTTGAGATGCAATGATTCCATCTCATTTAAAGGGTAAACAATCTCATTTAATGATAGGCTTTGTGTCCCCCCCACCGGTGAGAAAAGATAAAGCTTGATATTCAGACCTTTCATTTTCATTATTTTATCGAAAATAATTGGAAATAAATGATCGCCATAATTTGCGATATCATAAACGCCAGTGAATGCAATTTTTAGTGGTTCATTAGACATGTATATTCTCTTTAGATAAGTTTTATTCCAGTACAACATGTATAGCATCAAGTGTACTATATCTCTGAAATTAAACAACAATAAGTTAAGTTATGAATTGCAGGAGAAACAACGAGTTAGATACCCAGGTGATTTTTCAGAGTAGTTGATAGGTTTTGGATGTTTGAACAAAATCAATAATATCTGTTTCGCGATTTGATGCTGAAGCAACTTATCCATTAAGTATTTTCTAATTGCAATGACATTAGCGTCGATGGCGCATAACAATGTAACAACCAAACCGGATGTGTAGTCTGGATGCAGCGGTCATTGTAATAAAATTGCTTTAAGACAAATAGTTATTGGTTGACTTCCTTCATTGCTTCCGTCTGCTCCCACATGTGGGGTGTTCCTCTGCCCCACATTCTGCTTTGTTAACCGTTTATTCATCCTTCTACTCCACATGCTTCCGTTATACTAGCGGCATGACATGACAGGAGCGTTTATGAATCAATCCTATGGAAGGCTGGTAAGCCGGGCCGCAATGGCCGCGACGGTAATGGCGTCGTGCTTGCTGGTCATCAAGGTTTTCGCGTGGTGGTATACCGGATCGGTCAGTATTCTGGCGGCGCTGGTGGACTCACTGGTGGATATTGCTGCTTCGCTGACCAACCTGCTGGTGGTACGTTACTCGCTGCAGCCGGCAGATGAAGAGCACACGTTTGGACATGGCAAAGCGGAGTCGCTGGCCGCGCTGGCGCAAAGTATGTTCATTTCGGGTTCTGCGCTTTTCCTGTTTCTGACCGGCATTCAGCATCTCGTCTCGCCGACACCGATGAACGATCCCGGGGTGGGCGTGATTGTGACGATCGTTGCGCTTATATGCACACTTGTTCTGGTAACGTTCCAGCGCTGGGTTGTTCGCAAAACGCAAAGTCAGGCTGTACGGGCGGATATGCTTCATTATCAATCTGATGTTATGATGAATGGGGCTATTCTTATTGCGCTCGGTCTGGCCTGGTATGGCTGGCATCGGGCCGATGCGTTGTTTGCGTTAGGGATTGGTATCTATATTTTATATAGCGCCCTGCGGATGGGGTATGAAGCGGTGCAATCACTGCTTGACCGCGCCCTCCCGGACTCAGAACGTAATGAAATTTTTTCCATCGTGACCTCCTGGCCCGGCGTCAGCGGTGCACACGATCTTCGAACGCGGCAGTCAGGGCCGACCCGCTTTATTCAGATTCATATTGAAATGGAAGACAACCTGCCACTGGTACAGGCTCATGTTATTGCTGAGCAGGTCGAGCAGGCGATTTTGCAGCGTTTTCCTGGTTCAGACGTCATCATTCACCAGGATCCCTGCTCGGTTGTACCCGGTCATGTTGGGCTTTCGTAATTCGTTGTAAAAAAGTGAGCCAGGCCAGCATTTTGTGTATAAATTACCGCCATTTGGTCTGACCTGAATCAATTCAGCTGGAAGGGATTGATATACTATTTGCAGTATTCGTTGGCCGATAAATTTCTTCCGGCAACAGATTTCAATTTTGCATTCCTAAGTTCAGAGGTAGTCATGATTAAGAAAATCGGTGTGTTGACAAGCGGCGGTGATGCGCCGGGCATGAACGCGGCAATTCGTGGTGTTGTCCGTGCAGCGCTGACGGAAGGCCTGGAAGTTTTTGGCGTTTATGACGGTTATCTGGGCCTGTATGAAGATCGTATGGTTCAGCTCGACCGTTACAGCGTGTCTGACATGATCAACCGTGGCGGTACTTTCCTCGGTTCTGCGCGCTTCCCGGAATTCCGTGATGAACACGTTCGTGAAGTGGCTATCGAAAACATGAAGAAACGCGGCCTGGACGCCCTGGTGGTCATCGGCGGTGACGGCTCTTACATGGGTGCAAAACGTCTGACCGAAATGGGTTTCCCGTGCATCGGTCTGCCGGGCACCATCGACAACGACATCAAAGGTACTGACTACACTATCGGCTTCTTTACTGCACTGGGTACCGTTGTTGAAGCGATTGACCGTCTGCGTGACACCTCGTCTTCTCACCAGCGTATCTCTATTGTTGAAGTGATGGGCCGTTACTGCGGCGACCTGACGCTGGCGGCAGCCATTGCGGGCGGTTGCGAATTTATCGTCGTGCCAGAAGTCGAATTTAGCCGTGAAGATTTGGTGGCTGAAATCAAAGCGGGCATCGCGAAAGGTAAAAAACACGCGATCGTGGCTATCACCGAGCACATCTGTGACGTTGATGAGCTGGCGAAGTACATCGAAGCGGAAACCAAACGCGAAACCCGCGCGACCGTACTGGGTCACATCCAGCGTGGCGGTTCCCCAGGCCCTTACGACCGTATTCTGGCGTCCCGTATGGGCGCGTATGCTATCGATCTGCTGCTGCAAGGCCATGGTGGTCGTTGCGTCGGTATTCAGAACGAAAAACTGGTTCACCATGACATCATCGACGCCATTGAAAGCATGAAGCGTCCGTTTAAAGGTGACTGGCTGGACTGCGCGAAAAAACTGTATTGATCAGCGTTTGTATTGTGCCGGGTGGCGGCTTCGCTTTACCCGGCCTACAAAAGCACGGTTCGTAGGCCCGGTAAGCGAAGCGCCACCGGGCTTTTTTATCCGCAGAGTTTGCCTTTTTATTCCTCAAAGTTATAGCCAATCTTTTTTTATTCTTTAATCCTCGAATCGCTTTCTGGCACGCTGCATTCATCAAAACACTACACAAGAGAGCTGGGCGATGAATAAATGGGGCGTGGGTTTAACATTATTGCTGGCATCGACCAGCGTTCTGGCTAAGGACATCCAGTTACTGAACGTGTCATACGACCCGACGCGTGAACTGTACGAGCAATACAACAAAGCGTTTGCAGCACACTGGAAGCAGGAAACCGGTGACAATGTCGTGGTTCGCCAGTCTCACGGTGGTTCTGGCAAGCAGGCGACCTCCGTCATCAACGGTATTGAAGCTGACGTGGTGACCCTGGCGCTGGCCTACGATGTCGACGCTATCGCCGAGCGTGGCCGCATCGACAAAAACTGGATCAAACGCCTGCCGGATAACTCCGCGCCATACACCTCGACCATCGTCTTCCTGGTGCGTAAAGGAAACCCGAAACAAATTAAAGACTGGAACGACCTGATCAAACCGGGCGTTTCGGTGATTACCCCAAACCCGAAAAGCTCTGGCGGCGCTCGCTGGAACTACCTGGGCGCGTGGGGCTATGCGCTGCACCACAACAATGGCGACCAGGCCAAAGCGCAGGAATTCGTGAAAGCGCTGTATAAAAACGTCGAGGTGCTGGACTCCGGCGCGCGTGGCGCCACCAACACCTTCGTCGAGCGCGGGATTGGCGACGTGCTGATCGCATGGGAAAACGAAGCCCTGCTGGCCACCAACGAGCTGGGCAAAGACAAATTTGAGATCGTCACCCCAAGCGAATCGATTCTGGCTGAGCCGACCGTCTCTGTAGTCGATAAAGTGGTTGAGAAGAAAGACACCAAAGCGGTTGCTGAAGCGTACCTGAAGTATCTCTACTCACCGGAAGGCCAGGAAATTGCGGCGAAAAACTTCTATCGTCCACGCGATCCGGCCGTTGCGAAGAAATACGAAAGCGTCTTCCCTAAACTGAAACTCTTCACCATTGATGACGAGTTCGGCGGCTGGACCAAAGCGCAGAAAGAGCACTTCTCTAACGGTGGCACTTTCGACCAGATCAGCCAGCGCTAACCATTAGCCAATGACACAGTGACCCGGCGTGAGAAATCCGCCGGGTTTTTTATTTGGTCATCATTTTGCGTTACTCTTTTGCCTCTATTGAAAACAGGGAACGCGTTGTGAAAAAAATTATCTTATTGATCCTCATTGTCATCGCCCTTGCCGCAGGCGGCTGGTACTGGATGAAGGCGGGTAATCCGAATGCGTTGCGACATATCGTTCTCGACCAGTGTGTGCCGAATCAGATCCAGAATCGTAACCCGGCACCCTGTGCGCAGGTGAAAACGGATGCAGGCTATGTGGTATTTAAAGATCGCAACGGGCCGCTGCAATACCTGCTGATGCCGACATATCGCATCAACGGTACCGAAAGCCCGCTGTTGACCGACGCTCATACGCCGAACTTTTTCTGGCTGGCGTGGCAGTCACGCAGCTTTATGACCCTGAAGCGTGGATCCGAGGTGCCTGACAGCGCCATTTCGCTGACGATTAACTCCCCGACGGGTCGTACCCAGAACCATTTCCATATTCATATCTCCTGCCTGCGCCCGGACGTGCGCGAGAAGCTCAACGCAGCACAGGGAGAAATCAGCACCCAGTGGCTGCCTCTTCCTGGCGGGCTGGAAGGACATGAGTATCTTGCTCGCCGGGTGACGGAGAATGAACTGGTCCAGCGCAGCCCGTTTATGATGCTGGCAGAAGAGCTGCCGGAAGCGCGCGACCATATGGGGCGCTTTGCCCTGGCGATGGCGCAGCAGTCGGACGGCTCGTTTGTGTTGCTGGCGACCGAGCGCAATCTGCTGATGCTCAACCGCGCGTCGGCAGAGGAATTACAGGATCATCAATGCGCTATCCTGAATTAACCCCACCATAAATCGCGTTTACTCGGGCTGCCTGTCACCGTAGACTTGCTGAAAAATTCTACAGGAGACAGGTATGTCGCTCTGGTTAACGCATCCTCTGCTGCTGCCCTCACTGATCGTTGGCGTCACCATCGTGCTGTGGGCGACGTCGCTATTGCCGGAATTTATCACCGCGCTGCTGTTCTTCACGGCGGCGATGATCGCCAGAATCGCCCCGCCGGAAGCGATCTTCGGCGGTTTTGCCTCGTCGGCTTTCTGGCTGGTATTCAGCGGTTTTGTGCTCGGCGTGGCGATCCGTAAAACCGGACTGGCGGACAGGGCCGCCCGGGCGCTGTCGTCAAAACTCACCGACTCCTGGATGTTGATGGTGGCGAGCGTGGTGTTGCTGAGCTATGCGCTGGCGTTTGTGATGCCGTCGAACATGGGGCGTATTGCGCTGCTGATGCCGATTGTCGCGGCGATGGCAAAACGCGCTGGCATCGCCGACGGCTCCCGCGCCTGGTATGGGCTGGCGCTGGCCGTGGGGTTCGGCACCTTCCAGCTTTCGGCGACTATCCTGCCTGCTAATGTCCCTAATCTGGTGATGAGCGGTGCGGCGGAAGGCTCGTACGGCATCCATCTGAACTATGTCCCGTATCTGCTGCTGCACACGCCGGTGCTGGGCATTCTCAAAGGCCTGATCCTGATTGGCCTGATCTGCTGGCTATTTCCCGGTAGCCCGAAACCGCCGAAGGAACAGGCGCTGTCTGAGCCGATGGGGCGGGACGAAAAGCGTCTCGCCTGGCTGCTGGCGGTGGTGCTGGGGATGTGGGTGACGGAGAGCTGGCACGGCGTGGGGCCCGCGTGGACGGGGCTGGCGGCATCGATCGTCGTCATGCTGCCGCGCGTTGGCTTTATCACCGGGGAAGAATTTTCAGCGGGCGTGAACATGCGTACCTGCATTTACGTCGCGGGTATTCTCGGTCTGGCAATCGTGGTGACGCAAACCGGTATCGGAACGGCTGTGGGCGAGGCGTTGCTTCGCATTATGCCGCTGGATGCAGACAGACCGTTCACCAGTTTCCTGGCGCTGACCGGTATTACCACCGCGCTCAACTTCATTATGACCGCCAACGGCGTGCCGGCGCTGTACACCACGCTGGCGCAGAGTTTTTCGGACGCGACCGGTTTCCCGCTGCTGTCGGTGATCATGATTCAGGTGCTGGGCTATTCCACGCCGCTGCTGCCGTATCAGGCGTCGCCGATTGTGGTGGCAATGGGGCTCGGGAAGGTGCCTGCAAGGGCGGGGATGGTGCTTTGTCTGGCGCTGGCTATCGCAACGTATCTGGTGCTGCTGCCGCTGGATTATCTGTGGTTTAGCGTGCTGGGTCGTTTGTAACGATTGAGTAGGGCGGGTAAGCGCAAGCGCCACCCGCCACAAAGGCAATTACGCCTGTTTAGCCGCTTCTGCCGCTTTAACGATCACCGCGAAAGCGTCAGCTTTCAGGGATGCACCGCCAACCAGCGCGCCATCGATGTCTGGCTGGGTGAACAGCTCAGCAGCGTTGGAGGCGTTTACGGAACCGCCGTACTGGATGATCACTTGCTCAGCGACTTTCGCATCTGCTTTAGCAATGTGGTCACGGATGAATTTGTGAACCGCCTGAGCCTGCGCAGGGGTTGCAGATTTGCCGGTACCGATCGCCCAGACTGGCTCGTATGCGATTACCGCGCCTTCGAACGCTGCCGCGCCCTGGGTTTTCAGCACGGCGTCGATCTGACGTGCGCACACTTCTTCGGTTTTGCCCGCTTCGTTTTCCGCTTCGGTTTCACCGATGCACAGAACCGGGATCAGACCCTGCTCTTTCAGCACGGCGAATTTCTTCGCGATGAACTCATCGGATTCTTTGTGATAGGTGCGACGCTCGGAGTGGCCGATGATGATGTATTTCGCGCCGATATCTTTCAGCATTTCAGCGGAGGTTTCACCGGTGAACGCGCCAGACAGGTTAACGTCAACGTTCTGCGCGCCCAGAATGATGTGGCTGCCGTCAGCGGCGTGTTTAGCCAGATCCAGGTACATATCCGGCGGAGCGATAGCAACCGCGCAGCCCGTCACGCCAGCCAGCTCTTTACGCAGGTTCGCAACCAGCTCGTTTACCATGTGGCGGCTGCCGTTCAGTTTCCAGTTACCCATCACTAAAGGATGTCGCATTTCAATTCTCCACGCTAAATAAGCGAATTAAGGAATATGGCCACCCTGTCGGGCAGCATGGTCTGTGAATCAGTATAGAGATTTTCCCTCGAAAGGCTTTGCTTTTTGTCATTAATTCGCCCCGCCGAGAGTGTCAGATAGTGCCAGCTTAATCGGTTCAACAGCGAAGGTCAGTCCTTTTTCGCCGTTGTCCGCCACAACATAGCGGATCGCGCCTTCGGTATCGGCGTAGTAACGCTTGTTTTTCCCGGCGGTAAGGAGTTTTTGCAGCTTTTGCTGACTTTGCTTTTTCGTCAGCGCAGGGGTAAAGGCCTGCAGTACCGCGCTCATGTACTCCAGCGCTTTCGCCTTAGCGGTTTTCTGCTCTGGCCCCTGTATCGGCAGCCAGGTGATTTGCATGCTTTTAATTTTTAACGTCCCGCGCTCCAGCGCCGTGGAGGCATACAAATTCTCGTTAATCTTGCTTGCCGCACGGGTCAGGGTAGGCGTATCGCGGGGGCCATCAATGGCGCGAAACTCATCCAGCGGGAGCGTGGGGTTGGCCTGATTGAAGGCTTCACGAAACTGGCTGATGGACTGATCGAACGACGGCGCGCCCGCCAGCAGATACGGTGCTGTGGTCGGGGCAGTGGTTTCGGCGGCGTGCAGGGGATGACCCACGCTGAGCAGCGCTAAACACAGGAAGAGAGAACGTGCCGAACTTTTCATCAACATTGCCCATGGCCGTAAGTGCTCATGATTAAAACGATATCTGGTCGGCTTGTCAAAAGGTCACAACTCCAGGGTAAAATGCGCGCTATACGATAATAAGGAACCTTACATGACCATACAGCAGTGGCTGTTTTCGTTCAAAGGGCGTATTGGACGCCGTGATTTCTGGATCTGGATGGTGACGTGGGTTGTCGCCATGCTGCTTCTGTTTTTCGTTGCTTACAATGCATGGCTGAGCACGCAAACGGCGGCCTTCGCGCTGGTTTGCCTGCTATGGCCAACGGCGGCGGTTGTCGTAAAACGGCTGCACGATCGCGGACGTTCCGGCGCGTGGGCATTTCTGATTATTCTGGCGTGGATGCTGGTGGCGGGGAACTGGGCGATGCTTCCGTCCATCCTGCCGTGGGTCGTGGGCAGGATGGTGCCGAGCATTATCTTCGTGATGATGGTTGTCGATCTGGGCGCGTTTATCGGCACCCAGAGCGAAAACAAATACGGTAAAGACACCCTTGAGGTGAAATACCGCTGATCACCAGTAGTGTTCGGCGGTCATATGGCCCGGTCGGCGACGAAGGTGTTTCGTCATCTGCCGGGTTTCCTTCAGAAGCTGCTGCGTGTCACGTACCATCTGCGGGTTGCCACACAGCATGACGTGGCTGGTTTCAGCATTCAGCGGCAAACCCACCGCGTCTTCCAGGGCTCCACTCTCAATTAACGCCGGGACGCGACCGGTAAGCGCTCCTGCTACGGTTTCGCGGCTGACCACCGTCTGAATCTTTAATTTCCCGCCGTACTGCTGTTCAAGCGCCTGCATCTGCGGCAAATAGCTCAGGTCTGCAGCGTAGCGCGCAGCGTGAACCAGCACGATGTTTTTAAAGCGTTCCAGGTCTTTGCCGTACTGCAAAATAGAGAGATAAGGGCCGATGGCCGTACCGGTTGCCAGCATCCAGAGCGTGTCGCAGTCAGGGATCTCTTCAAGCACAAAGAAGCCTGCCGCTTCACTCACAATTTGCACGTCGTCGCCGGGCTTTAGGGCGGCAAGGCGCGGGCTGAGCTTACCGTCAGGAACGGTGACCAGATAGAACTCGAGATCCGGGTTATCAGGCGCGTTAACGTAAGAGTAGGCGCGCTGCACGCGCTCGCCGTCGACGTCCAGCCCCAGCTTCGCAAATTGCCCGGCTTTAAACGGGTGAACGGGAGCATGTACGGTGAGACTAAATAGCGCATCGGTCCAGAACTGTACCTTTGTGACTTTACCTGTTACCCAGTCCGCCATGATCTTCTCCTGTGCTGTTTCTCTGTTCTATCTTCCGTACTTGTGGTGACAATTTCCAGCCCGTCAGGGCCGGAAAGCTCTATCGATCAAACGGTTTTACAGAATGTGCATCTGCACGTCCGGGTCTTTGCGGTCGAGATAGTGGATAGACTGGATGCGGCGAATGGTGCGTGATTTACCGCGGATCAGCAGGGTTTCAGTGGTGGCCATATTACCCTTGCGGGTGATGCCGTCCAGCAGATCGCCTTTGGTGATGCCGGTCGCCGAGAAGACAACGTTATCGCTGCGCGCCATCTCGTCCAGAGCCAGCACTTTATTGGCCTCGATGCCCATCGCTTCGCAGCGCGCCAGCTCGTTTTCCCCGATACGGCGGTTCTCTTCGCTGTCGCCTTTCACCTCATGGCGGGGCAGCAGACGGGCCTGCATATCGCCATCCAGCGCGCGGATCACCGCCGCAGAGACCACACCTTCCGGCGCGCCGCCAATGCCGTACAGCACGTCTACTTCGCTGTCCGGCATGCAGGTCAGGATCGAGGCGGCAACGTCACCGTCCGGAATGGCAAACACGCGCACGCCGAGCTTTTGCATCTGCGCGATGGTGGCGTCGTGGCGCGGTTTTGCCAGAATAGTCACGGTGAGTTCGCTAAGGGGTTTGCCCAGGGCTTTGGCGATGTTGTGCAGGTTCTCTTCCAGCGGCAGGCTAAGGTCGATTGCGCCTTTCGCGTCAGGACCGACAATCAGCTTTTCCATGTACATATCCGGCGCGTTGAGGAAGCAGCCCTTATCGCCCACGGCCATCACCGCTAAGGCATTGGCCTGACCCATCGCCGTCATGCGGGTGCCTTCGATCGGGTCAACCGCGATATCTACGGCATCGCCTTTGCCGGTACCGACTTTTTCACCGATATAGAGCATCGGCGCTTCGTCGATCTCGCCTTCGCCGATCACGATGGTGCCGTCGATGTTGACCTGGTTAAGCACAATGCGCATGGCATGGACGGCTGCGCCGTCTGCGGTATTTTTGTCGCCACGACCCAGCCATTTATAGCCTGCAAGGGCGGCTGCTTCGGTGACGCGGGAAAACTCGATAGCAAGTTCACGTTTCATGAGGTACTCGTGCAATAAAAGGAATTGCACGAAGTTTATCACAGAGTGGGGAGGGGGGAGGGGACCGGTGCGGCCGGAGCCCCTCACCCTAACCCTCTCCCAAATGGAGAGGGGATTAAGGACAATTACTCTTCGTGCTCTTCCCACGCCAGGGCGCGTTTCACCGCTTTCTTCCAGCCGCTGTAGCGGAAGTTACGCTCGGTGGTTTCGATGCCTGGGCGGAATTCGCGTTCGATAACCGCTTTTTCCTGCAGCTCGTCCAGGTTCTGCCAGAAGCCTACCGCCAGGCCGGCAAGGTACGCCGCGCCCAGCGCCGTCACTTCACGCACTTCCGGGCGCTCCACGCGGGTGCCCAGAATGTCGGACTGGAACTGCATCAGGAAGTTATTCGCTACCGCGCCGCCATCCACGCGCAGAGCGTGCAGACGAATGCCGGAGTCAGCCTGCATCGCTTCCAGCACGTCGCGTGTCTGATAGGCGATAGATTCCAGAGTGGCGCGAATAATGTGGTTTGAGTTCACACCGCGCGTCAGGCCGAAAATCGCGCCGCGTGCATACGGATCCCAGTATGGTGCGCCCAGACCGGTG
The DNA here is from genome assembly GCF_043974075.1 of Enterobacter sp. ECC-019. NCBI lineage: Bacteria > Pseudomonadati > Pseudomonadota > Gammaproteobacteria > Enterobacterales > Enterobacteriaceae > Enterobacter > Enterobacter sp. ECC-019. Next base: position 500,566 of record NZ_CP143759.1, on the reverse strand, counting down.
AACGCAGGCACCACGTACACGCCGTTGGTGTCTTTCACTTTGGTCGCGAAGTACTCGGAGTCGAACGCGTCGCTGATCAGCTTCATCTCGTCGCGCAGCCACTGGATAGACGCACCGGCCATGAATACCGCACCTTCCAGCGCATAGTTCACTTCGCCGCGCGGGCCGCAGGCAATGGTGGTCAGCAGGCCGTTTTCTGATTTCACCGCTTTCTCGCCGGTGTTCATCAGCATAAAGCAGCCGGTGCCGTAGGTGTTCTTCGCCATCCCTTCCTTGACGCACAGCTGGCCGAACAGCGCCGCCTGCTGGTCACCGGCGATGCCTGCGATAGGAATACGCGTACCGCCTTTACCCCCGATGTTGGTCTGGCCGTATACTTCAGAAGACTTGCGTACTTCAGGCAGCATTGCGCGCGGAATGTCCAGCGCGTCCAGCATCTTGTCATCCCACTCCAGGGTGTTGATGTTGAACAGCATGGTACGCGAGGCGTTGGTGTAGTCGGTGACGTGAACGCGTCCCTGGGTCATCTTCCAGATAAGCCAGGTATCGACGGTACCGAACAACAGCTCGCCACGTTTAGCACGCTCGCGTGAACCTTCCACGTGGTCGAGGATCCATTTCACTTTAGTGCCGGAGAAATACGGGTCAATCACCAGGCCTGTTGCGCTACGGATGTAGTCTTCCATGCCCTCGCGCTTCAGTTTTTCGCAAATTTCTGCGGTGCGGCGGCACTGCCAGACGATGGCGTTGTAAATAGGCTTACCGGTTTCGCGCTCCCAGACTACGGTAGTTTCACGTTGGTTGGTGATACCAATCGCGGCAATCTCGTCGGAACTGATATCGGCTTTCGCCAGCACTTCGACCAGCGTGGAGCTTTGCGATGCCCAAATTTCCATCGGGTCGTGTTCTACCCAGCCTGGGCGAGGATAAATTTGCTCAAATTCGCGCTGTGACACGCTGACGATGTTCGCGTCATGATCCATTACGACAGCGCGGGAGCTGGTAGTGCCCTGGTCGAGCGCAACGATATATTTTTTTTCGGTCATGGTATGTGTCCCGTAGTCAGATTACAGCGAAGCTTTTTGTTGTGCGGTAGAAGTCGTTTCCTTCTCCTCTTCCACACAGGTGTCGCACGGTAAGTGGCGACCAATTAATTTGCGGTAGCTAAACGCACCCAGCGCAGCCCCGACAACCGGCGCAAACAGCGGTACCAGGAAGTAAGGAATGTCTTTGCCACCGGTGAAGGCGACGTCGCCCCAGCCTGCGATAAAGGCGAACGCTTTTGGTCCGATATCACGTGCCGGGTTCATCGCGAATCCGGTCAGCGGGCCCATGGATGCGCCAATCACCGCAATCAGCAGGCCAATCAGCAGGGGTGCCAGCGGGCCGCGCGGAATGCCGTTTCCGTCGTCGGTCAGTGCCAGGATAACGCCCATCAGAATAGCGGTAATCACCATTTCAACTGCGAACGCCTGCACAAAATTGATATGCGGGTTAGGGTAGGTTGAGAAGATGCCTGCCAGATCCAGACTTTCGACGCTGCCGCGTACCATATGATGCGTCTGTTCGAAGTCGATGAAAAGATTGTAATAAAGCCCGTAAACTAACGCCGCTGCGCAAAACGCGCCGGCAAATTGAGAAATAATGAAAGGAACAACTTTGCGTCCGTCGAAGCACGCGAACAGCCACAGTGCGATTGTCACCGCCGGGTTAAGATGTGCACCAGAAACCCCTGCAGTCAGGTAGATGGCCATCGCCACGCCCAGACCCCAGATGATACTGATTTCCCACTGACCAAAACTGGCACCCGCCACTTTCAGTGCAGCGACACAGCCCACTCCGAAGAATATCAACAACCCGGTACCAAGGAACTCGGCAATGCACTGGCCTTTTAAGGTTGATGTCTGACTCATAATCGGAATCCTGAAGAAATTGATGTTTATTGTTAGCATGGCCGCCCGTGACAGCCACGATGCCCTGTAGACATAGTGTTAATTTATCGTTAACGAGCAAAAACGAGAAATATCGAAATCAAAATGTGTGGTCTGCGTCAATAAAATGAGCGTTTTCGCGCCATAAAGCACATTTTTACATCAGTACAGGAATGTGAGCTGAATCATTTCATTAACGAATCAGTTAACAATTTAGGGGTATATGACGTGAACGCACCAGGACCAGACCTAAAAGTGTTGCAAACCGCGATCTGCGCGGTGTGTCGCTGGACACAGAGCGCCGCGCTCCATACAATCGACGGTATATGTCGTGCGCGTTTATGTTAAAGCGTCGCCTTGCAATTCAGGAGAGGTAGCATCATGTCTTTAGAAGTGTTTGAGAAACTGGAATCGAAAGTACAGCAGGCGATTGACACCATCACCCTGCTGCAGATGGAAATTGAAGAGCTGAAAGAGAAGAACAACAGCCTGGCGCAGGAAGTTCAGAACGCTCAGCACGGCCGCGAAGAACTGGAGCGCGAAAACAACCAGCTGCGCGAACAGCAGAACGGCTGGCAGGATCGCCTGCAGGCGCTGCTGGGACGTATGGAAGAAGTTTAATTCCCATTGGGATTAATGAGTAGGCCGGGTATGGCGAAGCCGCCACCCGGCTTTTTTTTTACTGGCATAAAAAAGGCCGCCAGCGGCGGCCTTAACGCTACTTGTCCTGCGTTGTCATAGTAAGAGCAATCAACACATTCGGTTCATCACTCTTTACAACGAGTACGCTGGCGACAATGAACGCGATACATAAATAGCGTTTCATTATGCGGTCCCTGTGGCTAACCGCTCCACCGTTCACCACCGGTGATAAGTCGGTGGACACAAGCCCTGGTGTGGGCTGTTTTACGGTTGTGAATACACCTTTCCCAGGACCGATGCCCATGTGCGAGATGGCGGAAAGGGACGCAGCATCATAGTTAACATCAGCCTCGCCGTTAAGACGTGCAAATAAAATTAGGATGTTATAAAGGGTCTAAGGGATTGCCTGTCTTTTATTGAGGGGTATGATAAAAGTCCCTGGTGTGGAGCTGTAAATCCTCCCAACGGACCGCGAATCCTGAGGGACAAAAAAAACCGCCACATTGCTGTTGGCGGTTTTTTTATGGTTCACGCTGACTGTTCTACTACTCGATATCCAGCGGATCTTCGGAAAGGATAATGCCGGTATTATCGGCGTAGAGATGGTCCCCGGAGAAAAAGGTCACGCCGCCGAAATTGACGCGCACGTCGCTTTCGCCGATGCCGTCACCCGCCGCCCCTACCGGTATGGCCGCGATGGCCTGAATCCCGATATCCAGGTCTTCCAGATCGTCGACCTGACGCACGGAACCATACACCACAAGGCCTTCCCATTCATTCTGGACGGCAATACCGGCCAGTTCAGCATCAATTAATGCACGGCGCACGGAACCGCCGCCATCGACCACAAGAACGCGGCCGCGGCCATTCTGTTCGAGCAGATCGTACAGCAACCCGTTGTCCTCGAAACATTTCACCGTGACGATTTGACCGCCAAACGACGACCGCCCACCAAAGTTGGAGAACAGCGGTTCAACGACGTTGACATCTTCCTGGTAGATGTCACAAAGCTCGGAGGTATCGTATTTCATAGGTTTAACGCTCAGTTGCTGCGAATGTGTTCAGTATATCGTGCGAAATGCGTTGTTGGCAAAATCATCAATTGTTAATTGATATTTGTCAGCTAACGCAGCGTCTGGCTTAACACAATCCCGATGACGAACAACAGGTTAGTCAGCAACGCGCCTTTTACCGTGCGCTCCAGCATTGGCGGCATGGCGGACGGGCTGAGTTCACGCATTACAAAGCGGGCCTGCTTAATCAGCAGCGGCGCGGCAAGCACAAACAGCCAGCCCCACAAGCTCTGCAAGGAAATCAGGTTAAACAGCGCCAGACAAACCAGCGCGCCAATGAGCAGGCAGGCATGATAGCGGCGGGCATTGACCGGCCCCAGACGCACCGCCAGGGTATTTTTGCCGTTCTCGCGATCGCTGTCGATGTCGCGCAGGTTGTTGATGTTGAGCACCGCCGTCGCCAGCAGACCGCAGGCGGTCGCGGGCAGGAACAGGGCAGGGATCACCGTATGCGCCTGCAGGTACCAGCTTCCCATCACGCTCAACCAGCCGAAGAACACCAGTACGGAGATATCACCGAGCCCAATATAACCGTAAGGACGCGTGCCGACGGTGTAGGTGATGGCCGCGATAATGGCCAATAAACCCAGCACCAGGAAGCCAATAAAATCGCTGGTGGTCTTAGACGCCACCGTCACCAGCGCCAGGCCGGATACGCAGATCAGCACCACGGTGATAATCAGCGCGCGTTTCATCTGCGCCTGAGTAATCACCCCTTTCTGCATTCCGCGCAGTGGCCCTATGCGGTCCGGCTTGTCGCTGCCTTTTACCGCGTCGCCGTAGTCGTTGGCGAGATTGGAGAGGATTTGCAGCAGGCCAGCGGTAATCAATGCCAGCGCGGCGACCAGCGGATCAAAATAACCCTGCCACCAGGCAAGGGCGGTACCGACGATAATCGCGGCAAAGGCCAGAGGAAGTGTTTTAGGGCGCAGACTTTCGAGCCACGCCTGAGTACGGCTGATGTCAGTCATAAGTATTTAGCCAATAAAAATGGGGGCATTAGCCCCCATTAAACGTGATGAGAATCCAGTAACCGCGATTATAGGATAAAACGGCTCAGATCTTCATCTGCCACTAACGCATCCAGATGTTTACTCACATATTCTGCGTCAATGGTAACGGTTTGACCGTTAAGGTCGCTCGCGTCGTAAGAAATATCTTCTACCAGGCGTTCCAGCACGGTATGCAGGCGACGCGCACCGATGTTCTCGGTGGTTTCGTTGACCTGCCAGGCGGCCTGGGCAATACGTTTGATACCGTCTTCGGTGAACTCGAGGTTCACGCCTTCGGTCGCCATCAGCGCTTTGTACTGTACGGTAGCAGAGGCGTTTGGTTCGGTCAGGATACGTTCGAAATCTTCAGTGGTCAGAGCCTGCAGCTCAACGCGGATTGGCAGACGTCCCTGCAGCTCAGGGATCAGGTCTGACGGGCTGGCCACCTGGAACGCTCCGGAAGCGATAAACAGGATGTGGTCCGTTTTCACCATGCCGTGCTTGGTGGAGACGGTGCAGCCTTCAACCAGCGGCAGCAGGTCGCGCTGAACGCCTTCGCGGGACACGTCCGGACCGGAGCTGTTGCCGCCGCGCTTACAAATTTTGTCGATTTCGTCGATAAAGACGATGCCGTGCTGTTCAACCGCGTCGATAGCATCTTGTTTCAGCTCTTCCGGGTTCACCAGCTTCGCCGCTTCTTCTTCAATCAGCAGCTTCATCGCGTCTTTAATTTTCAGCTTACGCGCTTTCTGCTTCTGGCCACCCAGGTTCTGGAACATGGACTGCAGCTGGCTGGTCATCTCTTCCATGCCCGGAGGCGCCATGATTTCCACACCCATTGGCGCGGCAGCGAGATCGATCTCAATCTCTTTGTCGTCCAGCTGGCCTTCACGCAGCTTCTTGCGGAATGCCTGGCGCGCAGCGGACGGCTCCGCCTGCTGTTCAGCCTGGCCCCAGTTGTTTTTAGCCGGTGGGATCAGCACGTCGAGAATGCGCTCTTCGGCCATCTCTTCCGCGCGGTAGCGGTTTTTCTCGATTGCCTGGACGCGCACCATCTTAATCGCCGAGTCGGTCAGATCGCGGATGATGGAGTCCACTTCTTTACCCACATAGCCCACTTCGGTGAACTTGGTGGCTTCAACTTTAATGAACGGTGCGTTAGCCAGCTTCGCCAGACGACGGGCGATTTCGGTTTTACCGACGCCGGTCGGGCCGATCATCAGAATGTTTTTCGGCGTCACTTCGTGGCGCAGCTCTTCGTCGAGTTGCATACGACGCCAGCGGTTACGCAGGGCGATAGCCACGGAACGCTTGGCGTTATCCTGGCCGATAATGTGCTTGTTCAGTTCGCTGACAATTTCGCGTGGGGTCATTTCAGACATGGGAGATCCTTACGCTTTGGAGGTCAATTCTTCGATGGTGTGGTTGTGGTTGGTATAAATGCAGATATCGCCTGCAATATCCAACGCCTTCACCGCGATATCACGCGCGTTCATGTCGGTATTTTCCAACAGCGCGCGGGCTGCAGCCTGGGCATAAGGGCCGCCAGAGCCGATGGCAATCAGGTCATTTTCCGGCTGAATCACGTCGCCGTTACCGGTGATGATCAGCGAGGCGGTTTCATCGGCCACGGCCAGCAGCGCTTCGAGCTTGCGCAGCATGCGGTCGGTACGCCAGTCTTTCGCCAGCTCAACGGCAGCTTTCACCAGATGACCCTGGTGCATTTCCAGTTTGCGTTCAAACAGTTCAAACAGCGTAAAGGCGTCCGCCGTGCCGCCTGCAAAACCGGCGATCACTTTGTCGTTGTAGAGACGACGCACTTTCTTAACGTTGCCTTTCATGACGGTATTACCCAGCGTGGCCTGGCCATCACCGGCGATTACCACATGGCCGTTACGGCGTACACTTACTATTGTTGTCACGAGCAGACCCCCTGGTTACAGAATCGGGAAACAGAAGCCCTGAGCCTATGCTCAGGGCTGAATTAAATGATAGATGGGGGGGATTTTGGGGGTTTCAACCCCCGGAGGCGAGTCGAATGCAGTTTGTGTGACCGGCAATTTTCAAACGCGAAATGGTGCCATCGGCGTTTTCTTTGCCTTTAACCGGACCAATCACCACGCGATTCCAGCCGTTATTGGTGGTAATACGCGAATCAAACCCTTCAAAGGCCAACTGAGCACGTACCGTTTCCGCCTGCTCGGCGCCTTTGAACGAACCGCACTGTACCATCCAGCGGCGTTCGTCTTTTTTCTCTGCCGTCTGCTTCGGCGCTTCGGTCTCTTTGGTGACCGGCGCGGCCTGCTGCGTTTTCGGCTGCTGCGCGGTGTTATGCGCTGGCGTCTGGAGCAGATCCTGATACGGCTGAGCCGCTTGTTTTTGCGGCTGCGCTTTTGGCTGCTGTTGGACAGGCTGAGACTGCACCGTACGCGTCTGCTGCTGGTATGGCTGTTCCGTTACCCGCGGCTGTGCTTTCGGCTGCTGCACCGGCTGGGTTTGCGCCCATTGCTGCTGTTGTTGCTGCTGGATCTGCTGTTGCGCCTGACGCCGCTGCAGCGTTTGCTGGCGCTGCGCCGGGGTCTGCTCATTCCACGGCACTTCGTTCAGTTGCGTAGGCTGCTGGCGCATATCGGCCTGCATCTGTGCCAGCAGCTGACGCTGTTCATCCGTCAGCTGATTCGCATTCTTCACTTCACCACCCGCAGAAGGTTCGGTTGGCGCACGCACCCCAGGCTGACGGCTTTCCAGCTCTTTGATATAGCGCCAGCGCTCTTCAGGCTTCGGAGGAAGGCCATTTCCGGCCACTTTACTGGCCTGAAGCGCCTCAGACTCTTCTTTTTTATGGTGCGTGATAAAGTACAGGCCACCAATGAAGGCGACGACTACAGCCGCAGCAATAGCGACCATTGCTGGCGATACAGCAGGCAGGTTACGTTGCTTTTTCCTTGAGCTACTCTTTTTGCGTCGCGAAGGTGCCGGCTGGCCGCGACGTACATAATCTCGTTGTGCCACTATCGTTTCGCTGTATTTATTCGTTCGTCAGTCCGCCATGTTACTTAAGCGGCGGGGCTTTGACCAGATAAGGGTATCCGAAAGACGTTTACTTTAAGTCAATGCCTGGGTAGTACCGCGAACAATCAGTTCGCAGTCCAGCAACCGCGAGCCGCTGCTAACTGTTTGACCGTGAAGCTGATCCAGCAGAAGCAGCATCGCTTCCCGGCCGATCTGATAGCGCGGCTGAGCGACCGTTGAGAGCGGCGGATCGCAAAATTCTGAAAGCGAAATATTATCGAATCCGATGATCGATAAATCTTTCGGTATCCGCAGGCCGCGGCGTTTGGCGTACGACAATGCGCCCAGCGCCATCACGTCGCTGTGACAAAATACGGCGGTTGGCGGTTCAGGCAGGTCCAGAAGTTTCTCCAGCGCTTGTCCACCCGCGGCGAAGGTAAAGTCACCGCGCGCAATGTAATGCGGATCGACGGTGACGCCGGTACGGCGCAGCGCCTGAACGTAGCCCTGTAAGCGGTAGTGGCACAGCGGCATCTCTTCCGGCCCGGCAATACAGCCAATGCGCTTATGCCCCAGTTCCTGGAGATAGTTTACGGCGTTGAACGCGGCGGTGAGGTTATCAATGTGGACCGTCGGCAGCTCCAGCTCTGGCGCAAACTCGTTGGCCATGACCATCGGCGGTAAATTACGCTGCTCTTCAATGCTGGCATCAAACGGCAGACGAGAGCCAAGCAGCAGCATGCCGTCGATCTGCTTGGTGATAATGAGATCGATGAAGGTTTTTTCCTGCTGGTTCTGGTGAGCACAGTCGCCAATCAGCACCAGGTAACCCTGTTCCGCTGCGGTGACTTCAATACCGCGGATAATCTCGCTGAAGAAGGGGTCACAGATGTCCGGCACAATCACCAGAATGGTGCGCGACTCATTGCGTTTAACGTTACGCCCCATCGCCTGTGGGAAATAGCCTACTTCAAGCGCAGCCTGCTCCACCCGGTTACGGGTCGCCTGGGAGACTTTATCCGGGTTCATTAATGCGCGGGATACCGTTGCCGTAGAGACTTGTGCTTTCTGGGCAACGTCTTTCATGGTCGCCGGTGCAACCTCTTTCCTGGACTTCAACGTCTTCTCCTCGCCTGAACACCGAACTTCTGACATCACCATTTTTACAGATAGTTAATGGAATCGGTTACAGAATTTTCATAAAAAGTGTGAGGAACGTTAAATTTTTCGATCCGTCTTCAACCTTCGATGGGATCAACGTCCAGTACCCACTTCACTTTTCGCGCTTCCGGCAGGGTATTAATCAGTACCAGCGCACCGCTGACGATGTGCTGAAGGCGAACCCGCGAGGGGTGCTGGAGCAAAATTTGCCAGCGGAAACGTCCGCCGCGTTTTGGAGCCAGCGCTGGAACCGGACCCAAAATCCACAGCTGATTATCCACCAGCGGGCTGGCCTGCAGGAGGTTTCTCAGTTGCTGCAGGAAAAGCGGCGCCTGCTGGTTGTTATGATCTTCCGCGCGGATGATGACGTGGCTGGTCCACGGCGGGAGCTGCATGGTCTGGCGTTCGGTCAGCGCCTGCTCGGCAAAGGCGTCATAGCCTTTATGCAGGAGGGTTTGCAGCAGCGGGTGCTCAGGATGGTGCGTTTGCAACACCACTTCACCCTGTTTACCGGCGCGACCGGCACGCCCTGCCACCTGGGTATAAAGCTGGGCGAAGCGCTCGGCGGAGCGGAAATCTGCCGAGAACAGCGCGCCGTCCACGTCCAGCAGGGCGACCAGCGTCACGTCCGGGAAGTGGTGGCCTTTGGCCAGCATCTGGGTGCCAATCAGGATGCGCGCGCCGCCGCGATGCACTTCTGCTAACTGCTGTTCCAGCGCACCTTTGCGGCTGGTGGTGTCCCGGTCGATACGCGAAATAGGCACGTCCGGGAAGAAAGGACCAAGCGCCTGTTCCAGCTGTTCCGTTCCCAGACCCACCGGCACGATATGCGTGGAACCACACGACGGGCACTGGCGCGGCACCGGGCGCTGGCTGTCGCAGTGGTGGCAGCGCAAATGCCGCTGGGCCTGGTGGAAGGTGTAGTAGTGGTCGCAGCGCGGGCACTCGGCAATCCAGCCGCAGTCGTGACACAGCAGGGCGGGCGCGAATCCGCGTCGGTTGAGGAACAGAATGACCTGATTTCCCGCCTGCAGGTGCTGGCGCATACGGGTAATCAATGCAGGCGCAAGCCCGGCCTGGACCTGCTGGCCTTTCAGATCCAGCACGTGCTGAATGGCCGGACGGGCATTCCCCGCGCGGCGCGTCAGGCGCAGCATATGGTATTTGCGCTGGCGCACGTTGTGCAGCGTTTCGAGCGCAGGCGTGGCGGAGCCGAGAATAATAGGGATCTGCTCACTGTGCGCGCGATAAACAGCCAGATCGCGGGCGTGATAGCGCCAGCCTTCCTGCTGTTTATAGGAGCTGTCGTGTTCTTCGTCGATCACGATAACGCCAAGATTTTTAAACGGCGTAAACAGCGACGAGCGGGTGCCGATCACAATCGCCGCTTCGCCGTTTTTCGCTTTCAGCCAGGCGCTGAGGCGTTCGCTGTCGTTCAGGCCGGAATGCAGCACCTCAACCGGCGCGTTAAAGCGTTCGCGGAATCGGGCGATGGTTTGCGGCGTCAGGCCAATTTCCGGCACCATCACCAGCGCCTGTTTGCCCTGAGCGAGCACGTTTTCCAGCACGCTCAGGTAGACCTCCGTTTTGCCGGAACCCGTCACCCCTGCCAGCAGCCAGGCAGAGAAATGATCGGAAGCGCTATGAATCGCGCCCACGGCGGTGGCCTGCTCGGTATTCAGGCGCAGGCGATCCCCTGAAACGGAGAAACTTTCGCGCCAGTCGTAAAGGGCAGGTGCTTCGCTTGCCAGTTCGCTCAGCCCTTTCTTTCTTAATGCCTGTAGCGCCGTTTCGCTGACCTCAAGCTCGTCAACCTGATGCCGCCAGATTTTCCCCTGACGCAGCGCCGCCAGGGCCTGCTGCTGTTTCTGCGAGCGCTTGAGGCTATTAATATCGACCGCCTGACCCTGCTCGGTAGCAAACCAGTACCACATCGGCGCATGGCTGGCGCTTTTGCCCTGGCGCAGCATGATGGGCAGCGCGTGGAACAGGACGTCGCCAATGGGGTGATGATAATAATCCGCCGCCCACAGCAGCAGTCGCCAGGTACTGGTGGAGTAAACGGGCTCGCTGTCCAGTACCTCAACGACCGACTTCAGTTCATTGAGCGGCAGTTCGCTTTGATCGCTGACGGAGACAACAATCCCCACACGCTGCTGTTTGCCAAACGGCACGGTCACGCGACAGCCCGCTTTGGCGCTCATGCTGTCGGGCAGCAGATAGTCAAAGGTGCGGGGAAGCGGAACGGGCAGGGCAACGTGAGCGACGGGCATCGAATCTTCCTGACTTGAAAAGTGGCGCGTTAGTATACACATTAGTGAAAGCAGCGTGCGGATCAGTTTGCATACGCTGGTCAAATTCTGTATGATTCGCCGCCTTTGGTGTATATTACGCCAGAGAAATTACATTCAACATCGCGTGGTGTCTGGCGTTAGGGCTGGAAGAGCGACGCGGCCTTAACTGAGGTTCTCCCATGAAAAAAGATATTCACCCGAAATACGAAATGATTACTGCAAACTGTTCTTGCGGTAACTCTATCCAGATCCGCTCCACCGTGGGCCACGATCTGAACCTGGACGTGTGCGGCAAATGCCACCCGTTCTACACTGGTAAGCAGCGTGATGTTGCAACCGGTGGCCGTGTTGACCGCTTCAACAAGCGTTTCAGCATCCCGGGCGCTAAATAAGTTTCCCGAAAAAAAGGCACCGCAAGGTGCCTTTTTTGTATCCGCTTCTCAGTATTCCCACGTCTCCGGGTCAATACCCAGTTCACGCATGATCACCTTCGCCTCTTCCGGGATTTCATCACTGCGCTCTTTACGCAGGTCTTCATCGTTCGGCAACGGTTGACCGGTAAACGCATGCAGGAACGCTTCGCACAGCAGTTCGCTGTTGGTCGCGTGGCGCAGGTTGTTCACCTGACGACGCGTACGTTCATCGGTGAGGATCTTCAACACCTTCAGAGGAATAGAAACCGTAATTTTCTTTACTTGTTCACTCTTCTTACCGTGCTCAGCGTATGGGCTGATATATTCGCCGCTCCATTCAGCCATGAGATACCTTTAATCCTCTCAGTCATTTATCTAAAGGTGCAAAACCTGTAACCACCCGTTTTGAACCGCAATCTTGCCTAGTTTACCGTAGAGACGATACCGTGGCACGGATATTGCCGCTGCAGCGTGCACTAAAGCATATAATTTTAACGGCTATTTGCGCATTGCTCAATCTATACGCAAAGAAGTTTAGATGTCCAGATGTATTGACGTCCATACTTTCAATGTTTACTCTGGTGCCTGACTTTTCACCTCATTCGCCAGGAAGCCCTCACCATGACGCGTAAACAGGCCACTATTGCAGTGCGTAGCGGATTAAATGATGACGAGCAGTACGGCTGCGTTGTCCCGCCGATTCATCTTTCCAGTACCTACAATTTCACCGGATTTAATGAACCCCGCGCGCATGATTATTCGCGTCGTGGCAACCCTACGCGTGACGTGACCCAGCGTACGCTGGCCGAGCTGGAAGGTGGCGCAGGTGCAGTATTAACCAATACGGGGATGTCCGCCATTCACCTGGTGACCACGGTGTTCCTGAAACCAGGCGACCTGCTGGTCGCGCCGCACGATTGCTACGGCGGCAGCTATCGCCTGTTTGATAGCCTGGCGAAACGCGGCTGCTATCGCGTGCTGTTTGTCGATCAAAACGACGAACAGGCGCTGAAACAGGCGCTGGCAGAGAAACCAAAGCTGGTTCTGGTGGAAAGTCCAAGCAATCCATTGTTGCGCGTTGTCGATATTGCGAAAATTTGTCAGCTCGCAAGGGATGCGGGAGCGATAAGTGTAGTGGATAATACGTTCCTCAGTCCGGCCCTTCAGAACCCACTCGCATTGGGTGCCGATCTGGTATTGCATTCATGCACTAAATATCTGAACGGCCATTCTGATGTGGTAGCGGGCGTGGTGATTGCCAAAGATCCCGACGTTGTCACCGAACTGGCATGGTGGGCCAATAATATTGGCGTCACTGCGGGTGCCTTCGACAGCTATCTGCTGTTGCGCGGCATCCGCACGCTGTCGCCGCGCATGGAAGTGGCGCAGCGCAATGCCCAGGCGATTGTCGATTTCCTGAAAACCCAGCCGCTGGTGAAGAAGCTCTATCACCCGTCGCTGCCGGAAAACCAGGGGCACGAGATTGCCGCGCGCCAGCAGAAGGGATTTGGCGCGATGTTAAGTTTTGAACTGGACGGTGACGAGCAAACGTTGCGTCGCTTCCTGAGCGGGCTGTCATTGTTTACGCTGGCGGAATCATTAGGTGGGGTTGAAAGCTTGATCTCCCACGCCGCGACCATGACGCACGCAGGTATGGCACCCGAAGCACGTGCCGCCGCCGGGATTTCTGAGACGCTGCTGCGGATCTCAACCGGTATTGAAGATTCTGAAGATTTAATTGCCGATCTGGAAAATGCCTTCCGGATCGCAGCCAAGGGGTAATCATGAGTGTGATAGCGCAGGCAGGGGCGAAGGGTCGTCAACTGCACAAGTTTGGTGGTAGTAGTCTTGCTGATGTGAAATGTTACCTGCGTGTCGCAGGGATCATGACGGAATATTCACAGCCGGGTGACATGATGGTTGTCTCGGCGGCGGGCAGCACCACCAACCAGTTGATTAGCTGGCTGAAACTGAGCCAGACCGATCGCCTTTCTGCGCATCAGGTGCAACAGTCCTTACGTCGTTACCAGAGCGAGCTGATTGCCGGCCTGCTGCCTGCGGACGTGGCGGACGGGCTGATCAGCGCCTTCACGCATGACCTTGAGCGACTGGCCGCCCTGCTGGACAGCGGGATTACCGACGCGGTGTATGCCGAAGTGGTCGGCCACGGTGAAGTGTGGTCCGCGCGCCTGATGGCCGCCGTGCTGCAACACCTGGGTGTGGATGCGGCCTGGCTCGACGCGCGTGATTTCCTGCGCGCCGAACGCGCCGCGCAGCCGCAGGTGGATGAAGGGTTGTCCTACCCGCTGCTGCAACAGCTGCTGGTGCAGCATCCGGGCAAACGTATTGTCGTCACCGGCTTTATCAGCCGCAGCAACGCGGGCGAAACCGTGCTGCTGGGTCGTAACGGTTCGGACTACTCGGCAACGCAAATTGGTGCCCTGGCGGGTGTTTCCCGTGTCACCATCTGGAGCGACGTGGCCGGTGTTTACAGCGCGGACCCGCGTAAAGTGAAAGATGCCTGTCTGCTGCCGCTGCTGCGTCTCGACGAAGCCAGCGAGCTGGCGCGTCTGGCCGCGCCGGTACTGCACGCGCGCACGCTGCAGCCGGTTTCCGGCAGCGATATCGACCTCCAGCTGCGCTGCAGCTATACCCCGGATCAAGGCTCTACCCGTATTGAACGCGTACTGGCCTCCGGTACGGGCGCGCGTATTGTCACCAGCCACGACGACATCTGTCTGATTGAGTTCCAGGTGCCTGCGGGCCAGGACTTCAAACTGGCGCATAAAGATATCGACCTGGTATTAAAGCGTGCCCAGGTACGCCCGCTGGCCGTTGGCGTTCACAATGACCGCCAGCTGCTGCAGTTCTGCTATACCGCTGAAGTGGCTGACAGCGCGCTGAAAATTCTGGATGAAGCGGGCCTGCCGGGCGAGCTTCGCCTGCGTCAGGGGCTGGCGCTGGTGGCGATGGTGGGTGCGGGCGTCACCCGTAACCCGCTGCACTGCCACCGCTTCTGGCAGCAGCTGAAAGGCCAGCCGGTGGAATTCACCTGGCAGTCGGAAGAGGGCATCAGCCTGGTCGCCGTTCTGCGTAAAGGCCCAACCGAGAGCCTGATTCAGGGCCTGCACACCTCCCTGTTCCGCGCGGAAAAGCGCATCGGTCTGGTGCTGTTTGGTAAAGGCAACATCGGTTCCCGCTGGCTGGAGCTGTTCGCCCGCGAGCAGGTCACGCTCTCGGCGCGTACCGGATTTGAATTCATTCTCGCGGGCGTAGTGGACAGCCGCCGCAGCCTGCTAAACTACGAAGGGCTGGATGCCAGCCGCGCGCTTGCCTTCTTTAATGATGAAGCCGTAGAGCAGGATGAAGAGTCGCTGTTCCTGTGGATGCGCGCGCACCCGTATGACGATCTGGTGGTGCTGGACGTTACCGCCAGCGAACAGCTTGCCGATCAGTATCTTGATTTCGCCAGCCACGGTTTTCACGTCATCAGTGCGAACAAGCTGGCGGGGGCGAGCAGCACCGATAAATACCGCCAGATCCACGACGCGTTTGAAAAAACAGGGCGCCACTGGCTTTATAACGCCACGGTAGGGGCTGGCCTGCCGGTTAACCACACCGTGCGTGACCTGATTGAAAGCGGTGACAGCATTCTGGCGCTGAGCGGTATCTTCTCCGGTACGCTCTCATGGCTTTTCCTGCAGTTTGACGGCACCGTACCGTTCACCGACCTGGTGGATCAGGCGTGGCAGCAGGGTTTAACGGAACCCGATCCGCGCGTTGACCTCTCCGGTAAAGACGTGATGCGTAAGCTGGTGATCCTGGCGCGTGAAGCCGGTTACGACATCGAACCGGATGCCGTACGCGTCGAATCGCTGGTGCCTGCTGGCTGTGAAGAAGGCTCTGTGGACCATTTCTTTGAAAATGGTGAAGAGCTTAACGAGCAGATGGTACAGCGTCTGGAAGCAGCGAACGAGATGGGGCTGGTGCTGCGCTACGTGGCGCGTTTCGAGGCCAACGGAAAAGCGCGAGTCGGCGTCGAGGCGGTGCGTCCTGAACATCCGCTGGCGGCGCTGCTGCCGTGCGATAACGTCTTCGCCATCGAAAGCCGCTGGTACCGCGATAACCCGCTGGTGATCCGCGGTCCGGGCGCGGGGCGCGATGTCACCGCCGGGGCGATCCAGTCCGATATCAACCGTCTGGCTAAGCTGCTGTAAAAACTGAATTTCCCTCTTCCTGTGGGAGAGGGTCAGGGTGAGGGCGCCAGACCGCACTCACCCTCATCCTGAATTTCTCTCATATTCCCTGAGCAAACCTCACCGTTATTGTTGATTATTTATGTTGACGTCCCTCCGCTTTTCCGTCATTTTTACATCTGGACGTCTAAACGTATAGAAGTTCACAACACAACAGACAACGACATGCGATTGATAGAGGTAAGGTATGAGCTTTTTTCACGCCAACCAGCGGGAAGCACTGAATCAGAGCCTGGCCGAAGTAAACGGCCAGATTAACGTCTCTTTTGAATTTTTCCCGCCGCGCACCAGTGAAATGGAGCAAACCCTGTGGAGCTCTATCGATCGTCTCAGCAGCCTGAAACCGAAGTTTGTCTCCGTGACTTACGGTGCGAACTCCGGCGAGCGTGACCGTACGCACAGCATCATTAAAGGCATTAAAGACCGTACCGGTCTGGAAGCGGCTCCGCACCTCACCTGTATCGACGCCACCCGCGACGAGCTGCGCGCCATCGCCCAGGATTACTGGAATAACGGCATTCGTCATATTGTCGCGCTGCGCGGTGACCTGCCGCCGGGTAGCGGCAAGCCGGACATGTATGCCGCCGATCTGGTCGCGCTGCTGAAAGACGTGGCCGACTTTGATATCTCCGTTGCCGCTTATCCTGAAGTGCATCCGGAAGCGAAGAGCGCCCAGGCCGATCTGCTTAACTTGAAGCGTAAAGTGGACGCTGGTGCGAACCGTGCCATTACCCAGTTCTTCTTTGATGTGGAAAGCTACCTGCGCTTTCGCGACCGCTGCGTCTCCGCGGGCATCGACGTTGAAATTATCCCGGGTATTCTGCCGGTCTCTAACTTCAAACAGGCGAAGAAATTTGCTGATATGACCAATGTGCGCATTCCGCTGTGGATGTCTAAAATGTACGAAGGTCTGGACGATGACCCGGAAACCCGCAAGCTTGTAGGGGCCAATATCGCGATGGACATGGTGAAGATCTTAAGCCGCGAGGGCGTGAAAGATTTCCACTTCTACACGCTGAACCGCGCGGAGATGAGCTACGCCATTTGTCATACGCTCGGCGTTCGCCCGGCGTGATAAACATAAAGCCCTCATAATATGAGGGCTTTTTAGTCAGGTAAAAAACTTAAAAGGTATTAGCTATCGAATCTGTGGATTAATTCAACTATATCTTATTGCTAGTGGTGTATATCGTAACGGTAACACTGTAAAAGGGAGCATAGCGATGAGCACGTCAGACGAGACCAATAAAGCGGCATCAGTCGGCAAATGCCCGTTCCATCAGGGCGGCGTCGATCACAGCGCGGGCGCAGGTACAGGCAGCCGCGACTGGTGGCCAAAACAACTCCGCATCGATCTTCTTAACCAACATTCCAATCGTTCGAACCCACTGGGTGAAGACTTCGACTACCGCAAAGAATTTAGCAAGCTGGATTACTCCGCCCTTAAAGGCGACCTCAAAGCACTTTTAACCGACTCCCAACCGTGGTGGCCTGCCGACTGGGGCAGCTATGCGGGCCTGTTTATCCGTATGGCCTGGCACGGCGCGGGTACCTATCGCTCCGTTGACGGGCGCGGTGGGGCAGGACGCGGTCAACAGCGCTTTGCGCCGCTGAACTCCTGGCCGGATAACGTGAGCCTGGATAAGGCGCGCCGTCTGCTGTGGCCCATCAAGCAAAAATACGGACAAAAAATCTCCTGGGCTGACCTGTTTATCCTCGCGGGTAACGTGGCGCTGGAGAACTCTGGCTTCCGCACCTTTGGTTTTGGCGCCGGGCGTGAAGACGTCTGGGAACCGGATCTGGACGTGAACTGGGGTGATGAAAAAGCCTGGCTGACCCACCGTGACCCGGAAGCGCTGGCGAAGCGCCCTCTGGCCGCCACCGAAATGGGCCTGATCTACGTTAACCCGGAAGGGCCAAACGCCAGCGGTGAACCCCTGTCTGCGGCGGCGGCAATTCGCGCGACCTTCGGCAACATGGGGATGAACGACGAAGAGACCGTTGCGCTGATCGCGGGCGGCCATACTCTCGGCAAAACCCACGGTGCGGGTGACGCCACGCACGTGGGCACCGACCCGGAAGCCTCGCCGATTGAAGCGCAGGGTCTGGGCTGGGCCAGCACGCACGGTACGGGCGTTGGTGCAGATGCCATTACCTCCGGTCTGGAAGTCATCTGGTCACAAACCCCGACCCAGTGGAGCAACTACTTCTTCGAGAACCTGTTCAAATACGAATGGGTGCAGACCCGCAGCCCGGCGGGTGCGATTCAGTTTGAAGCCGTTGATGCGCCGGAAATCATGCCCGATCCGTTCGACCCGTCGAAAAAACGCAAACCTACCATGCTGGTCACCGACCTGACGCTGCGTTTCGACCCGGAATTCGAGAAAATTTCCCGCCGCTTCCTGAACGATCCGCAGGCTTTCAACGAAGCCTTCGCGCGCGCGTGGTTCAAGCTGACCCACCGTGATATGGGGCCAAAAGCGCGTTACATCGGCCCTGAAGTGCCGAAAGAAGATCTGATTTGGCAGGACCCGCTGCCGCAGGCGGTGTTCAATCCGTCGAAAGAAGACATTGAAAGCCTGAAGGCGGAAATTGTGGCATCCGGTCTGTCCGTGAGCGAACTGGTTGCGGTTGCCTGGGCGTCAGCTTCAACCTTCCGCGGTGGCGATAAGCGCGGCGGTGCCAACGGTGCGCGTCTGGCGCTGGCTCCTCAGCGTGACTGGGATGTTAACGCCGCGGCGGTTCGTGCGTTGCCGGCTCTGGAAGCTATCCAGCGCACCACCAACAAAGCCTCACTGGCCGATATCATCGTGCTGGCGGGCGTCGTGGGTGTTGAGCTGGCTGCGAAAGCCGCAGGCGTTTACGTCAACGTGCCGTTCACCCCGGGCCGCGTGGATGCGCGTCAGGACCAGACGGATATCGAGATGTTTAACCTGCTCGAACCCATTGCCGATGGCTTCCGCAACTACCGTGCGCAGGTGGATGTGTCCACCACTGAGTCACTGCTGATCGACAAAGCCCAGCAGCTGACGCTGACCGCGCCGGAGCTGACGGTGCTGATCGGTGGCCTGCGCGTGCTGGGTGCCAACTTTGATGGCAGTAAGAATGGCGTGTTCACCGACCGCGAGGGCGTGCTGAGCAACGATTTCTTCGTGAATCTGCTGGACATGAATACCCAGTGGAAGGCGACCGACGAATCTAATGAATTGTTTGCCGGAAGCGATCGCGCCAGCGGTGAAGTGAAATATACCGCCACCCGCGCCGATCTGGTCTTCGGTTCTAACGCCGTCCTGCGTGCGCTGGCAGAGGTTTATGCCAGTGATGATGCACATGAGAAGTTTGTCCGCGACTTTGTTGCCGCATGGGCGAAGGTGATGGATCTGGACAGGTTTGACCTGCAGTAACCGTTGTGCCGGGTGGCGCTAACGCTTATCCGGCCTACGGGCAAAAAAATCCCCGCTGATGCGGGGATTTTTATTCACGCTATTTACGCCCACTCCTGCAGGAACCGCTGTCCATACTGGTCGGCCACCAGCAGTGCCGCATAAACCTGATCCGGCGTAACGCCGCCGGGCATGTTGTGAATAGTTTCTCCTTCGGCACAGGAGGCTTCCGCGATCAGTCGCATTTTGGCCGGAATATCCTCTTTGATGTTCAGCTGTGCCAGCGTGATCGGCAGCCCAACGCTGTGACAAAGCGCGGCGACGGTCTCTATTTCTTCTACCGGCGCGTTTTCCAGTACCAGCTGCGTCAGCGTACCAAACGCTACTTTTTCGCCGTGATAGAAGTGATGCGCATCCGGTACCGCCGTCATACCGTTATGAATAGCGTGTGCCGCCGCCAGACCACCGCTTTCAAAGCCTACGCCGCTGAGATAGGTGTTGGCTTCGATAATGCGTTCCAGCGCCGGTGTAACCACATGCTGTTCTGCGGCCAGCATGGCTTTTTCACCCTCTTCAACCAGCGTGTTGTAGCACAGCTCGGCCAGCGCGAGTGCAGCCTGCGTACATTTGCCGCCCGCCATGGTGGTCGCGCCGCTGCGCGAGCAGGCGCGTGCTTCAAACCACGTCGCCAGCGCATCGCCAATCCCGGCGGCAAGCAGACGTGCCGGCGCACCCGCTACCACTTTGGTATCGACGATAACCATGTTCGGGTTGTGCGGCAGCATCAGATAGCGATCGAACTCACCGCTGTCGGTATAAATGACGGAAAGGGCGCTGCACGGCGCATCGGTGGAGGCAATGGTTGGCGCAATAGCCACGGGTACGTCCATAAAATGGGCCAGCGCTTTGGCGGTATCCAGCGTTTTACCGCCGCCAATGCCCAGCACCGCCATGCAGTCGGCGCTGTCGGCCAGCTTTTTCAGTCTGTCGATTTCATTTTGTGAACATTCGCCGCCAAACGGCGCGATTTCGCCATGCAGTTCGGCTTTTTTAAAACTCTGACGCAGGGTCTCTTCGGCAAAACCCAGCACAAATTTATCGCCGACAACCAGCCAGCGATTGGCCAGGGGCTTCAGATAGTCGCCGAGACGGGTAAGCACATCAGCGCCCTGGATATATTTCCCCGGCGATTGAATGATACGGTCCATAACAGTTCTCCCTTAGAGGTTGAGGTTACCAAACGCGTTTTTCCAGTCCTGCTCGAACTTCTCTATGGCTGACTCTACCGCTGGCGTACCGAGCATTTGTTGCGCTACGTCTAAGGGAAGCGTGATTGCCTCGCATCCCACCAACAGGCAGTCCAGCGCCTGACGCGGCGTTTTGAAACTGGCGGCCAGCACTTTGCTTTCCGGCGCGTGCATTTCCAGCAGAGATTGCAGCTCCTGGACCATGCGAATGCCATCACCGCCCTGAGCATCAACGCGGTTTACATAGGGGGCGACATATTTCGCCCCGGCCAGTGCGGCAAGCAAACCCTGTGCCGCGCTGTAAACGGCGGTTCCAAGCGTGGTTATCCCCTCTTTTTTCAATGCCTTAATTGCGGTAAGCCCCTCAGCCGTGACTGGGATTTTTACCACGATGTCCGGGATGGCGTTACTCAGACGTTTTGCCTCCGCCACCATGCCTTCGGCATCGCGGCTCATGGTTTGAGCAAACAGCGTGCCTTTAGGCCCGATGGCTTTTTGCAGGCGCGGGAGCACGTCCCAGATGGATTCGCGGCTGGCAGCAATGATGCTCGGGTTGGTGGTGACGCCCGCAATGGGAAAGATGCGGGCCAGACGTTCTACTTCCGCCACGTTGGCGGTATCCAGATACAGTTCCATTACTCTTCCTCGTTTCAGAGTTCTAATTCGTGTTGCAGCAGGGAAGCGATGGCCTCTTCCGAGCAGGCGTTAACCAGCGCGTTGCGGAAATCGTCATGCATGATGCGGCGGGCCAGGCGGGAGAAAATACGCATATGCTGGTCGCCCGCGGCGTGTTTGTTTAGCGTCAGCATGATGATGAACTGTGCTTCTTCATCTCCCCACATGACGGGGGATTTCAGGCGCGCAACGCTGATGGTGGATTGCTCAATATGCTCAGACTTGCTGTGCGGAATGGCGAAGCTGAAGCCAAGACCGGTGGAGAAGACGGCCTCACGCGCCCACAGGTCGGCCTCCAGCTTGCGGGGGTAGCGGCAACGTCCGGCGAGCAGCAGGTTATCGGTCATCCCTTTCATGACCTCTTCTTTACTGTTCCAGTCATTGTCCAGTGAAATACAGCGAGGTGTGACCAACGGCGTGTCCTGCTGGTTCATGCGGAACTGCGCCAGCAGGTGTTCCACTTCAAGCGAGGTGCGACACGCCATGGCCTGGTTCAGCAGCTGGCGGCAGGCGCGGCTATCAAGCTGTGCCAGGCGCGCTTTGGTTGCCGGAATGGCGGGCGACCCCATGCTCAGCTCGTCCAGTCCCAGACCCACCAGCAGCGGCAGCACTGAACCTTTTGCGCCCAGCTCTCCGCACAGGCCAATCCATTTCCCCTGGCGATGGACGGCCTGTACCGCATAATCCAGCGCCCTCAGGAAGGCCGGGTTCAGGCTGTTGTAGTGGCGTGTGACTTTGGCGTTGTCGCGGTCGACGGCCAGCAGATACTGCGTCAGATCATTGCTGCCAATGCTAAAGAAATCAATCTCTTCACAGCACTGATCGATGATGAACATCACCGAAGGCACTTCCAGCATGATGCCGAGCGGGATTTTTTCATCGAACGGAATATGTTCAGCGCGAAGCTGCTGTTTCGCTTCGGCAAGTTTCTCTTTCACCCACATGATCTCTTCCATAGAAGAGATCATCGGGATCATGATCTTCAGGCTGCCGTGAGCAGAGGCGCGCAGGATCGCCCGAAGCTGGGTGGTGAAAAGCGCTCCGTACTCTTCGTAAATGCGCACGGCGCGGTAGCCGAGGAAAGGGTTGTTTTCCGCCGGGATATTCAGGTATTCCACCGGCTTATCGCCGCCGATATCCATGGTGCGCACGATAATGCTGCGCCCGTTTGCACTTTCCAGCGCCTGACAGAAAATGTTGTACAGCTCGTTTTCACCGGGCGCGCTGGTACGGTCCATATACAGCATTTCGGTGCGAAACAGGCCAACTCCCTCGGCGCCGTTCCCGAATGCTGCCTGCGCTTCCACCGCGTGGGCGATGTTCGCGGCAATCTCAATGCGCAAGCCATCGGTGGTTCTGGCTTCCCGATCGAGCCAGATGCGCTGCTGCTCGCGTAGTGCCTGTTGTACTCGTGCTTCCTGTTGATAGTAGCGCGCTACCGCATCGCTGGCGTTGACCACGACCGCACCGGCATTGCCATCGATAAATACAGGTTTATTGCGCCACGGCAGCAGGCTTTCGCTGTCGACGCCCACCAGCGTCGGAATATTAAAGGAACGTGCAAGAATGACGGTGTGCGAGGTTGTTCCGCCGCTTTTTAACAGCAGCCCCTTAAGCAAGGTTTTATCGAGTTCCAGGAACTGGCCGGGCGTAAGATCATCAGCCAGACAAACGCTCTGCTGAGTGAGCTGTCCCGGTGCCGGGAAGCGTTGTTCACCATAAATCTGTTGTAAAAGTTGATAGCAGACATCGCGCACATCCAGCACGCGTTCCTGCAGATAGCTGCTGCTGGAACGAGAGAACGTATCGCAGAAATGGTTGGCTGTGGCGATTGTCGCTTGCGCGCAGCTTAGCCCCTGGCTCACGCCCGCAAGCAGATGCTGGCGTAAAGAGGTATCCGTCGCCAGCGATCGATGTGCCTCAAGAATGGCGCCGGCGGTGCTGTCGCTGTCCAGCGCGCGAAGCTCAATGTTTTTCACCAGCAGGGTGAGGCCGCTGTCCAGCGCGGACTGCTCTTCTTCCACGTTATTCGCGTCGGGTAAATCCGTCAGTGCATTGAGATCCAGCGAGGTCAGCAAGGTCAACACGCCCCGGGTGCTACCGCTGCAAACGGGCAGGGCGCGGAAAAGCGTTGGGTTAAGGCGCGCGAGGGATTCTGGCAGCGGATCGCGCTCAATATGGATGGCTTCTGCGAGCGGCGCATCACAGTGTGGAAACTCTTCCCGGAGCCACTGTTCCAGCTGTTGATGGGCGTTCTGCTCATCTTCACCGTGGATCACCAGACGACAGGCGTCGCCTGCCAGCGTGTCGGTGCCAATAAGTGCCAGCGCGCTCTTGGCATTTCCTTTTCGGTCAGTGCGCAGGTTATGCCACTCGATCTGTGAGATAAACGTATTACACAGCGTCTCCACATGACTTGCCGGACGCGCGTGAACCCCGTTGGGCAATTCACAGGTAAATTCCACTACCAGAGCCATACACACTCCTGAAACCAATCATCATTCATTGGGGAACAGCATACGGGTGTGTTGATGGCGCGCGCCATGTGACAAATCTGCCAAAAGCTGGACAAATGTAATGTCACGTGAAAAGTGAGATTTGACTCACAGGTTGTGGTGGTTTGTCTTATGCGTACCGTCTATCCGAAATATCGAGGCGGATCGCATTTTTATTTCGATATTACAAAAATCCAGTAAATGGCCTTTTTGTCTCCTGTCCGCCGCCTTCCTGATTGCCTATTGTTTGCCACAACATCTTTATGGTTTTAGGCCAGGAGCGACATATGAAAGAGTTGGTGCATATTCTCAAGAACACGCGGCAGCATCTGATGACCGGGGTGTCGCACATGATCCCGTTCGTGGTCGCGGGCGGTATTTTGCTGGCGGTTTCAGTCATGCTGTACGGCAAGGGCGCGGTACCGGATGCCGCAACCGATCCCAACCTCAAAAAGCTATTCGATATCGGCGTGGCGGGATTAACGCTGATGGTGCCTTTCCT
Source organism: Enterobacter sp. ECC-019 (assembly GCF_043974075.1). NCBI lineage: Bacteria > Pseudomonadati > Pseudomonadota > Gammaproteobacteria > Enterobacterales > Enterobacteriaceae > Enterobacter > Enterobacter sp. ECC-019. The sequence goes on along the minus strand of NZ_CP143759.1, from coordinate 476,490 downwards.
GGCCGCCTATATTGGCTACTCCATTGCCGAACGTGCAGCGCTTGCTCCCTGCGCTATTGCCGCGTGGGTCGGTAACAGCTTCGGTGCGGGTTTCTTCGGCGCCATTATTGCCGGGATCCTCGGCGGGATTGTGGTCTGGTATCTGAAAAAACTGCCGGTCCCGAAAGTCCTGCGATCCGTCATGCCTATCTTCATCATCCCTATCATCGGCACCTTTGTTACCGCGGGCATCATGATGTGGGGTCTGGGCGAACCTGTTGGTGCGTTGACGACGGGCTTAACCCAGTGGCTGCAAGGGATGCAGCAGGGCAGCATCGTCGTGTTGGCCATCATCATGGGGTTGATGCTGGCCTTCGACATGGGTGGCCCGATTAATAAAGTCGCCTATGCCTTCATGCTGATCTGCGTTGCTCAGGGCGTCTACACCGTGGTGGCGATTGCGGCGGTAGGCATCTGCGTTCCACCGCTGGGATTAGGCCTGGCGACGCTGATTAATCGCAAGAATTTTACCGGTGAAGAGCGTGAAGCGGGTAAGGCTGCATTAGTGATGGGCTGCGTGGGGGTTACCGAAGGGGCCATTCCGTTTGCCGCTGCCGACCCTCTGCGCGTCATTCCCTCCATCATGCTGGGATCGGCATGTGGCGCAGTGACGGCTGCCGTGATGGGCGCGCAGTGCTATGCCGGATGGGGCGGGCTCATCGTTCTCCCTGTGGTGGAGGGCAAACTGGGCTACATCGCGGCGGTCGCCGTAGGGGCTGTGGTGACGGCCCTTAGCGTCAACGTGCTGAAGAGTATTGCCCGCAAGAATGCAAAACCGGTCGATGAAAAAGAGGACGACCTGGATCTGGATTTCGAAATTAACTGAGTGAGGAAGAGAACATGGCCCGAATTATCGCAGTAACAGCATGTCCGTCTGGCGTTGCCCATACCTACATGGCGGCCGAAGCGCTGGAAAGCGCCGCTAAAGCCAAAGGCTGGGAAGTGAAGGTTGAAACGCAAGGGTCGATTGGTCTTGAGAACGAGCTGAATGCTGAGGATATCGCCGCAGCGGATATGGTGATCCTGACCAAAGATATTGGCATTAAGTTCGAAGAACGTTTTACCGGGAAAACCATCGTGCGCGTGAACATCAGCGACGCGGTAAAACGCGCCGACGCCATCATGAACAAGATTGATGCCCACCTGGCGCAAACCGCCTGACGTTCTCCCGCCCTTCGGGGCGGGTTTGTTTTCCGTTACAGGAGTTCCCTCATGACGAATCGTACCCAGCGTTTGAAAGACGCACTTTTTGCCAGCCCACGTGAAATCTCGCTTGAGCGTGCTTTGCTCTATACCGCCAGCCACCAGCAGACGGAAGGCGAGCCGGTTATCCTCAGGCGTGCAAAAGCCACGGCGTACATTCTTGACCATGTGAACATCGCGATTCGTGATGAGGAATTGATTGCCGGAAACCGGACCGTTAAACCGCGTGCGGGCATCATGTCTCCTGAGATGGATCCGTACTGGCTGCTTAAGGAGCTGGACCAGTTTTCCACGCGTCCGCAGGACCGCTTTGACATCAGCGATGAGGACAAGCAGACCTACCGCGACGTGCTGTACCCCTACTGGGAAAAACGGTCCATGAAGGATTTCATTAACAGCCAGATGACGGATGAGGTGAAAGCCGCTGTGGGGACGCAAATTTTCAGCGTCAACCAGACGGACAAAGGGCAGGGGCATATCATTATTGATTATCCACGCCTGCTCAATAATGGCCTGGGTGCGCTGGTGGAGGAATTGCGCGAACGCTGCGCCCGCGATGCGCAGAACACGTTTTATGCCGCCGCGCAGATTCTGCTTGAAGCGTCCCAGCGTCATATTCTGCGCTACGCCGCGTTGGCTGAAACGCTTGCAACCGTCTGTGATGACGCTTCACGGCGTGAAGAATTACGGAAGATGGCAGAGATCTCCCGCCACAACGCGCAGCATAAGCCGCAAACGTTCTGGCAAGCGTGTCAGCTGTTCTGGTACATGAACGTCATTTTGCAGTATGAATCCAACGCCAGCTCGCTCTCTATCGGGCGCTTTGACCAGTACATGCTGCCCTTTTATCAGGCCTCGCTCTCACAGGGCGAAGATCCCGCGTTCCTGAAAGAGATTCTGGAATCGCTGTGGGTGAAGTGCAATGACGTGGTGCTTTTACGCTCGACCAGCAGCGCCCGCTATTTTGCCGGGTTCCCGACAGGGTATACCGCACTGTTGGGCGGCCTGACGGAGAGCGGGCGTAGCGCGGTGAACGTGCTTTCCTTCCTGTGTCTGGATGCTTACCAGAGCGTTCAGCTTCCGCAGCCGAACCTCGGCGTGCGGGTTAACGAACTTATCGACCGGCCTTTCCTGCTGAAAACGGCGGAGACGATCCGCCTGGGTACCGGCATCCCGCAGATCTTCAATGATGAAGTGGTGGTGCCTGCCTTCCTCAATCGGGGTGTGTCGCTGGAAGATGCCCGCGACTACGCGGTGGTTGGCTGTGTAGAGCTATCGATTCCGGGGAAAACCTACGGTCTGCACGATATCGCGATGTTTAACCTGCTGAAGGTGATGGAAATCGCGATGCAGGAGAACGAAGGCAACGCAGGGCTGAGTTATGAAGGCTTGCTGGAGCATATTCGCGACAAAATTAATCACTACATTGCGCTGATGGTCGAGGGGAGCAATATCTGCGATATCGGCCATCGTGACTGGGCTCCGGTGCCGTTGCTCTCTTCTTTTATCAGCGATTGCCTGGCATCAGGGAAAGACATTACCGACGGTGGCGCACGCTATAACTTTTCCGGCGTGCAGGGGATCGGGATAGCGAATTTGAGCGACTCGCTGCATGCCCTGAAAGGGCTGGTGTTTGAACAGCAGCGCTTAAGTTTTGACGAGCTGTTAGCCGTGTTAAACGCTAACTTTGCCACGCCTGAGGGCAAAAAAATCCGCGCCCGGTTGATCAATCGCTTCGAAAAATACGGCAATGATATCGATGATGTCGACAACATCAGCGCTGAACTGCTTCGCCACTACTGTAAAGAGGTCGAAAAATACCGGAACCCGCGCGGCGGGCAGTTCACGCCCGGCTCTTATACCGTATCGGCACACGTACCGCTGGGGGCGGTGGTGGGGGCAACGCCCGATGGCCGTTTTGCCGGGGAGCAACTGGCAGACGGTGGGCTCTCGCCGATGCTGGGGCAAGATATGCAGGGGCCGACGGCGGTACTGAAATCGGTAAGTAAGCTGGACAACTATCTTTTATCTAACGGCACGCTGCTAAACGTTAAATTCACCCCTGCGACGCTGGAAGGCGACACCGGGCTGCAAAAGCTGGCGGATTTCCTTCGCGCCTTCACCCAGCTTAAGTTGCAGCATATCCAGTTCAACGTGGTGAATGCGGACACATTGCGTGAAGCGCAACAGCGTCCGCAGGATTTTGCCGGGCTGGTGGTACGCGTTGCCGGATACAGCGCCTTCTTTGTTGAGTTATCGAAGGAGATCCAGGATGACATTATCCGCCGCACAGCGCATCAGCTGTGACGTGGTTGAAACGCGCGTCGACGTGGCGCGTATTTTCAACATCCAGCGCTACTCATTAAATGACGGACGCGGCATCCGCACGGTAGTTTTTTTTAAAGGCTGCCCTCACCGCTGTCCGTGGTGCGCGAATCCGGAGTCGATCTCCCCGAAAATCGAGACGGTACGTCGGGAGAGCAAATGCCTCCACTGTGCTCCCTGCCTGCGGGACGCTGAGGAGTGTCCCTCCGGCGCGTTCGAGCACATCGGGCGCGATGTGACCCTGGATGAGCTGGAAAACGAGGTGATGAAAGACGATGTCTTCTTTCGTTCCTCGGGAGGCGGGGTGACGCTTTCGGGCGGGGAAGTGTTGCTGCAGGCGCCTTTCGCGACACGGCTTCTACAGAGGCTGCGTCGTTTCGGCGTGCATACGGCCATCGAAACGGCAGGCGATGCGCCGTTGTCCCGACTCATGCCGCTGGCCCGCCAGTGTGATGAAGTGCTGTTTGATTTGAAGATCATGGACACGGCGCTGGCCCAATCAATTGTGGCAATGAATCTTCCCAGAGTGCTGGATAATTTCCGCCAACTGGTGGCTGACGGGATAAACGTGATCCCCCGCGTCCCGCTTATTCCTGGCTATACGCTTAACGAAACGAACATGGCGCGCGTGCTGGCTTTCCTGCTACCTTCAGGAATACGGCATCTGCATTTATTGCCCTTCCATCAGTATGGGGAGCCAAAATACCGTCTGCTGGGACAGGAGTGGGGAATGCGGCAAGCGAGCCCGCCGACAGAAGATGAGGTGTCAGCGATGCGTCAACTGGCCGAGCGCGAAGGTTTCAATGTTACCCTGGGAGGCTGAATATGACAGTGATAGCGGGACGTCATCTGGTTGCGGTGACCGCGTGCGTCAGTGGCGTCGCACATACCTATATGGCTGCCGAACGGCTGGAAAAGCTCTGCCAGCAGGAGAAGTGGAGCGTTAACATCGAGACGCAGGGAGCGCTGGGCGTTGAGAGCGAGCTTACGGAAGAGGACATTCAGCGTGCCGATGTCGTATTGCTCATTACTGACATCGAACTGGCGGGCAGTGAACGTTTCGAGCATACGCGCTACGTGAAGTGCGGTATTAACGCCTTTTTACGTGACCCACAAAAGGTAATGGGCGCGGTGCGTAAAATGCTATCCGCTCCGCAGCATACTCAGGTCATTCTGGACTAGCGGCCTTCCCGGTGAGCTGGCTGTGATACTGGCGACGGTACTCTGACGGCGAACGCTCCGTGTTCTTGCGAAATAACCGGCAGAAATAATTGCTGTCGACAAATCCGCAGGCATGCGCCACCTCTTTCACTTTTAAATCATACCCTTTCAACAGCTGGCGCGCGTGTTCCAGCCGAGTATGCGTCAGGTATTCATTGAAACCCACTGCGCCCGTTTTCTGGAACAGATGCGACAGGTAGTTTGGGGATATATAAAACGCCTGCGCGACGGATTCCCGGGTAAGCGGAGTGGCGTAGTGTTCATCAATATAGACCCGAATCGCTTCAAACAGAGCCTGACTGCGGGAGGCGGTTTGGATCTGACTCCCCAGCAGGTCGACGCAGTGGCTAAGCAGGCTTGCGATAATCAGCCGCGCGGTTTGCTGCTCGTGCGGTTGCATCTGCATTTCATGGAGCGTCTGTAAGAGAAGCGATCCAATGCGCGGACCGCGGCGGGCAACGTGCTGCTTTGCCAGGTTACGAACGTCTACACCATCCCAGTGCAAAAGGCTAAACCCAAGCTGCTGTTTGCCAAACAGGATGCTCAGCGTGGTTGCGGGGGCTTGCCATTGTGGATTATTCCAGCCGCCAGCCGGGACGTATAAAACATCACCCTGCTGTAAAACGCAGTCAGCCAGGTCTTTCATCGAACCTTCGATCACCATCTCCAGACGCGGAAAATCGACCTGCAAGGCAAGTTCGGGGGCGGAGGTCGCAGGATTTGCAAAATGCACCTGACGCAGAGGCATTGTGCCGTTGATCAGGTCAGTCAGGATGTGGGTAATGTCGTGGTGCATGGTGGATACCAGGGTATTGCCGGGAGGCGCTAACGCTTACCCGGCCTACTTATCGTAGGCCCGTGCAAGCGCAGCGCCGCCGGGCGTAAGCATTAGCCGGTGTTACGCATACCCGCCGCAACGCCTGCAATCGTCACCATCAGCGCCTGTTCAACGCGCGGATCCGGCTCTTTACCTTCCTCTTCCGCCAGACGCGAACGGTGCAGCAGCTCTGCCTGCAGGACGTTCAGCGGGTCGGTGTAAATGTTACGCAGCTGGATAGACTCGGCGATCCACGGCAGGTCCGCCATCAGATGTGAGTCGTTGGCGATGTCCAGCACCACCTTGATGTCACCTTCCAGCAGTTCGCGCAGCTCCTTACCCAGCGCCCACAGCTCTGGCTTCACCAGACGCTGGTCGTAGTATTCCGCCAGCCACAGGTCAGCTTTCGAGAAGACCATCTCCAGCATACCCAGACGGGTAGAGAAGAACGGCCAGTCGCGGCACATGGATTCCAGTTCGTTCTGTTTGCCGTCTTCCACCACTTTTTGCAGCGCGGCGCCGGCACCCAGCCAGGCGGGCAGCATCAAACGGTTCTGCGTCCAGGCAAAGATCCAGGGGATCGCGCGCAGAGACTCTACGCCACCGGTTGGGCGACGCTTCGCAGGACGTGAGCCCAGCGGCAGTTTACCCAGCTCCTGCTCAGGCGTGGCCGAGCGGAAGTAAGGGACGAAATCTTTGTTTTCACGCACGTAGCCGCGGTACAGATCGCAGGAAATATCAGACAGCTCGTCCATGATATGGCACCAGGATGCTTTCGGCTCCGGCGGCGGCAGCAGGTTTGCTTCCAGGATCGCGCTGGTATAGAGCGACAGGCTGCTGATGGTCACTTCCGGCAGGCCGTATTTGAAGCGGATCATCTCGCCCTGCTCGGTGACGCGCAGGCCGCCTTTCAGGCTTCCCGGCGGCTGCGACAGCAGCGCTGCGTGCGCCGGTGCGCCGCCACGGCCAATTGAACCACCGCGTCCGTGGAACAGGGTCAGTTCAATACCGGCTTTCTCGCAGGTTTTGATCAGTGCGTCCTGCGCCTGATACTGCGCCCAGGATGCCGCCATCACGCCCGCATCTTTAGCGGAGTCGGAATAGCCAATCATCACCATCTGTTTGCCCTGAATAAAGCCGCGGTACCAGTCGATATTCAACAGCTGGCTCATGACGTCGTTGGCATTGTTCAGGTCGTCGAGGGTCTCAAACAGCGGGGCGACCGGCAGAGCGTAGTCGATTCCCGCTTCTTTCAGCAGAAGGTGAACGCCCAGCACGTCGGACGGGGTCTTCGCCATGGAGATCACATAGGCGGCCACCGATCCTTTCGGCGCATCAACGATCGCTTTACAGGTGTTGAGCACTTCGCGGGTTTCGTTACTTGGCTCCCAGTTGCGCGGCAGCAGAGGGCGCTTCGAGTTCAGCTCGCGGATCAGGAAGGCCTGTTTGTCGGCTTCGGACCAGCTTTCATAATCGCCGATGCCGAGATAGCGGGTCAGCTCGCCCAGCGCTTCGGTATGACGGGTACTTTCCTGACGTACGTCGATACGCACCAGCGGCACGCCGAAACACTTCACGCGGCGCAGGGTGTCGAGCAGTTCGCCATTGGCGATGATGCCCATCCCGCAGGCCTGCAGTGATTTATAGCAGGCGTAGAGCGGCTCCCAGAGCTGTTCGTTCTGGCTGAGCAGCCCTTCTGGCTTCGGCAGGCGCTGACCTTTCAGACGCGCTTCCAGCCAGGCCTGCGTGGCCATCAGCTGACCACGCAGTTTTTTCATCAGGAAACGGTACGGCTCGCTGGCACCTTCTTCCCCGGCCAGCGCGCGCAGTTCAGGCGTTGCTTCAACCATCGACAGCTCGGAGATCAGCACCTGAATGTCTTTCAGGAACAGGTCGGTCGCTTTCCAGCGGCTCAGCAGCAGGACGTGACGGGTGATTTCCGCGGTTACGTTCGGGTTACCGTCGCGGTCGCCGCCCATCCAGGAGGTGAAGCGCACCGGAACAAAGTCGACCGGCAGGCGGTAGCCAAGGTTTGCTTCCAGCTGTTCGTTCAGCTCGCGCAGGTAGTTAGGCACCCCTTCCCACAGGCTGTTTTCCACCACCGCAAAGCCCCATTTGGCTTCGTCGACCGGGCTTGGGCGATGCTTACGAATCTCATCGGTGTGCCAGGACTGGGCAATCAGCTGGCGCAGACGGCGCATCAACTGGTTGCGTTCGTAGTCGGCAATGTCTTTGTTATCCAACTGCTTAAGACAGTTGTTCACTTCCACCATTTTGTGGATCAGGGTGCGACGGGTAATTTCGGTTGGGTGTGCGGTCAGCACCAGCTCCAGCGAAAGCGATTCCACCGCTTTTTTGATGGTGGCTTCGTTGAGGTCTGGCTGGTCTTTCAGTTTACGAAGGGTGCGGGCAATGACTTCCGGATTGCTGGCCGCTTCGCCGTTTGGCGAAATGCTGTGGTATTGCTCAGCGGTGTTGGCCAGGTTCAGGAACTGGCTGAATGCGCGTGCAACGGGCAGCAGCTCATCGTTAGAGAGGTTCTGCAAGGTGGTGAGCAGCTCCTGACGACTGGCCTCGTTACCGGCACGGGAAGATTTAGACAGCTTGCGGATGGTTTCAACGCGGTCGAGGATGTTCTCCCCCAACGCATCTTTGATGGTATCTCCAAGCACTTTGCCGAGCATACTGACATTACTACGCAACGCGGAATATTGTTCGTTCATAAAAACCCAGTCACCCCATCATTTTTGTTTATGCCCAGGCGAAAATTTTCTGGACATTATTTTGTCATCTCCCTTTATAAAGCCACGTAAAACCCCCGTCGTCAATTGCTGCGAAAACGGTTCAGCAAACGAATAAATGCGGGCAATTTACGAAATTTAATTCGCATTGCGTCAGATAAGAGATGCTTATGGAAATGTGACGGAGATCGCGGGATTTTCCCCTCTCCAGGAGAGGGGAAACGTCATTAATGCCAGCAGAAGTGATGCACAACCTGAGTAATCAGTTCGCGGGTAGGCTTGATGAAGCGGGTTTCCAGATATTCGTCCGGCTGGTGTGCCTGGTTGATCGAGCCAGGGCCAAGGACCAGCGTCGGACAAAGAGTCTGAATAAACGGCGCTTCGGTGCAGTAGTTCACCACGTCGGTTTTCTCACCCAGCAGCTTTTCCACTACTTCAACCAACTGATGGTCCGGCGGGCATTCGTAACCCGGGATCGGCGGATGCAGTTCGGAGACCGTCAGGCGGCCCGGCCAGCGCTCGCTTACCGGTGCCAGCGCTTCGTTCAGCAGGCCGTCGAGATCGCTCAGGGTCATGCCCGGCAGCGGGCGGATGTCCATATGCAGTTCGCAGCAGGCGCAGATACGGTTGGAGGCATCACCGCCGTGCAGGCTGCCGAGGTTCAGGGTTGGATACGGTACGGTGAACGCCTCGTAGTGATAGCGCTCTTTCAGGTCGTCGCGCAGGGTCATGATGCGGCCGATGGCGTCATGCATCAGCTCGATGGCGTTCACGCCGCGCGCCGGATCGCTGGAGTGGCCTGACTGGCCCAACACGCGCACGGCGGTAGAAATATGGCCTTTATGCGCGCGGATCGGCTGCAGAGAAGTCGGCTCGCCGATGATCGCGCAATCCGGGCGAATCGACGTGTTTTCAGAGAAGTAGCGCGCGCCCGCCATGCTGGTCTCTTCATCGGCGGTCGCCAGAATGTAGAGCGGTTTTTTCAGCTTCGTCACGTCCACGTCACGCAGCGCGTCGAGGATAAAGGCGAAGAAGCCTTTCATGTCGGCGGTGCCCAGCCCGTAGAGCTTGTTGTCGTGCTCGGTCAGGGTGAACGGATCGCGCGTCCAACGGCCATCGTCAAACGGTACGGTGTCGGTATGACCGGCCAGCAGCAGGCCGCCCGCACCGGTTCCGGTGCTGGCGAGCAGGTTAAATTTGTGGCGTGTTCCGGGGACGGGCTGAACCTCAACGTTAAACCCAAGATCGCTAAACCAACCCGCCAGCAGATTGATTAAAGACTCATTGCTCTGATCCAGCGCTTCTTCCGTTGCGCTGATGGACGGGGTGGCAATCAGGGCGCGGTAGATCTCGATAAATGGCGGTAAGTTCATTTTCATTGTTGACACACCTTAGGTCGTGATAGTATCAATATTCATGCAATAAATGTGAATAAAAATACATTAACGTTGAGCATAAAGGAACCCGATGTTGAATACGCTGATTGTAGGCGCTAGCGGTTATGCGGGCGCAGAGCTTGTAAGCTACGTGAATCGCCATCCACATATGACCATAACCGCTTTGACCGTGTCAGCGCAAAGCAATGATGCAGGAAAGTTAATTTCCGATTTGCATCCGTGGCTTTTGGGCATTGTCGATCTGCCGCTGCAGCCCATGTCTGACATCAGCGAGTTTACCGACGGCGTCGACGTGGTGTTTTTAGCCACCGCGCACGAGGTCAGCCACGACCTGGCGCCGCAGTTCCTGGCCGCCGGCTGCGTGGTGTTCGACCTCTCCGGCGCGTTCCGCGTTAACGACGGCGCGTTTTACGAAAAATATTACGGCTTCGCTCATCAGCACCCGGATCTGCTTGAAAAAGCGGTGTACGGCCTGGCGGAGTGGAGCGCAGACAAGCTGAAAGAAGCGGATCTGATTGCCGTGCCGGGCTGCTACCCAACGGCGGCGCAGCTTTCACTGAAGCCACTGATCGACGCGGGCCTGCTGGATCTGAGCCAGTGGCCGGTGATCAACGCCACCAGCGGCGTGAGCGGAGCAGGGCGCAAGGCCGCTATTTCTAACAGCTTCTGCGAAGTGAGCCTTCAGCCGTATGGCGTGTTTAATCACCGTCATCACCCTGAAATCACAACCCATCTGGGCGCCGAGGTGATTTTCACCCCGCACCTGGGCAGCTTCCCGCGTGGGATCCTCGAAACTATTACCTGCCGCCTGAAGCCCGGCGTGACCAAAGAGCAGGTGAACGAGGTCTTCACCCAGGCGTATGCGGATAAACCGCTGGTGCGCCTGTACGACAAAGGCGTGCCGGCGCTGAAAAACGTAGTCGGCCTGCCATTCTGCGACATCGGCTTTGCCGTACAGGGCGAGCATCTCATCGTTGTCGCCGCGGAAGATAACTTACTCAAAGGCGCTGCCGCACAGGCAATGCAGTGTGCAAATATTCGTTTCGGTTTCCCGGAAACGCAGGCTCTTATTTAAGGTGTGATGATGAACCCATTAATTATCAAACTCGGTGGTGTACTGCTGGACAGCGAAGAAGCGCTGGAGCGTCTGTTTACCGCGCTGGTGAACTATCGCGAATCACACCAGCGTCCGCTGGTGATCGTGCACGGCGGCGGCTGCGTGGTGGATGAGCTGATGAAAGGGCTCAACCTGCCGGTGAAAAAGAAAAACGGCCTGCGCGTGACGCCTGCTGACCAGATTGACATCATTACCGGTGCGCTGGCGGGTACGGCGAACAAAACGCTGCTGGCGTGGGCGAAGAAACACCACATCGCGTCCGTTGGCCTCTATCTGGGCGATGGCGACAGCGTAAAAGTGACCCAGCTCGACGAAGAGCTCGGCCACGTTGGACTGGCGCAGCCAGGTTCGCCTAAGCTGATTAACACGCTGCTGGAAGGGGGTTTCCTGCCGGTGGTGAGCTCCATCGGCGTGACCGAAGAGGGCGAGCTGATGAACGTCAATGCGGACCAGGCGGCGACGGCACTGGCGGCAACGCTGGGTGCGGATCTGATCCTGCTCTCCGACGTGAGCGGCATTCTGGACGGTAAAGGCCAGCGCATTGCGGAAATGACGGCTGAGAAAGCCGAGCAGCTGATTGCTCAGGGCATTATTACCGACGGCATGATCGTCAAAGTGAACGCCGCGCTGGATGCCGCACGCACGCTGGGCCGCCCGGTGGATATCGCCTCCTGGCGCCACGCGGAGCAGCTCCCGGCACTGTTTAACGGCACGCCGATTGGCACGCGTATTTTAGCGTAATCGATTTAATGTTTTGTAGGCCCGGTAAGCGCAGCGCCACCGGGCAATGAAATTCAAAGATATTAAGGAAGCATGTTATGGCACTTTGGGGTGGGCGTTTTACACAGGCAGCGGATCAGCGGTTCAAACAGTTCAACGACTCTTTGCGCTTCGACTACCGCCTGGCCGAACAGGATATTGTCGGCTCTGTGGCCTGGTCCAAAGCGCTGGTGACGGTGGGCGTACTGACCGCGGACGAACAGTTACAGCTGGAAGATGCGCTGAATAACCTGCTGGAAGAGGTGCGTCTCAACCCGCAGCAGATCCTCGAAAGCGATGCTGAAGATATTCACAGCTGGGTGGAAGGCAAACTGATCGACAAAGTCGGCCAACTCGGTAAAAAGCTGCACACCGGGCGCAGCCGTAACGACCAGGTCGCCACCGACCTGAAGCTGTGGTGTAAAGATACCGTCGGTGAACTGCTAGCGGCCAACCGTCAGCTGCAGAGCGCGCTGGTGGAGACCGCGCAGAACAACCAGGACGCGGTGATGCCGGGTTATACCCACCTGCAGCGCGCGCAGCCGGTGACTTTTGCGCACTGGTGTCTGGCCTACGTTGAGATGCTGGCGCGTGATGAAAGCCGTCTGCAGGATACCCTGAAACGTCTGGACGTCAGCCCGCTGGGCAGCGGCGCGCTGGCCGGTACGGCGTATGAAATCGACCGCGAACAGCTGGCAGGCTGGCTGGGCTTTGCTTCCGCCACCCGTAACAGCCTGGACAGCGTGTCCGACCGCGACCACGTGCTGGAGCTGCTCTCCAATGCCTCTATCGGGATGGTGCACCTGTCGCGCTTTGCCGAAGATCTGATCTTCTTTAACTCTGGCGAAGCGGGCTTCGTCGAGCTGTCCGACCGCGTGACCTCAGGCTCATCCCTGATGCCGCAGAAGAAAAACCCGGACGCGCTGGAGCTGATCCGCGGCAAATGTGGCCGCGTGCAGGGTGCGCTGACCGGTATGATGATGACCCTGAAAGGGCTGCCGCTGGCGTACAACAAAGATATGCAGGAAGACAAAGAAGGGCTGTTCGACGCGCTCGACACCTGGCTGGACTGCCTGCATATGGGCGCGCTGGTGCTGGACGGCATTCAGGTGAAACGTCCGCGTTGCCAGGAAGCGGCGCAGCAGGGCTATGCAAACTCCACCGAGCTGGCGGACTACCTGGTGGCGAAAGGCGTACCTTTCCGTGAAGCGCACCATATTGTGGGTGAAGCGGTAGTGGAAGCCATTCGTCAGGGTAAACCGCTGGAAGATCTTGCGCTGGCCGACCTGCAGAAATTCAGCGCGGTTATCGGGGATGATGTGTATCCGATTCTGGCGCTGCAGTCTTGCCTGGATAAGCGTGCGGCGAAAGGCGGCGTGTCGCCGAAGCAGGTGGCGCAGGCGATTGCGGATGCGAAAAACCGGTTGGTTTGATTTGAATAGTGCGGGCTGGTGCCCTCACCCCGGCCCTCTCCCACCGGGAGAGGGAGAAAAACGGAGCCTGGCTTAGCGCCAGGCTTTTTTACGCAAAAAAAATGCGGACCACGGGGTCCGCAAAAGTTCACGTTGGCTTTAGTTGTTCGAGTTTTGAGAGAAACTCGCTGACGGTGCGGGGTCGTTTTGGGTCAAACACGTGCCGCCTCGTCTATGTGGTGTATTATTCAACAGAATGCTTGATAGGGATAATCGTTCGTTGCTATGCTATCTATCGCCATGAACTATCGTGGCGACGGAGGATGAATAATGAATATTCGTGATCTTGAATACCTGGTAGCGTTAGCCGAGCATCGTCACTTTCGCCGCGCGGCAGATTCCTGCCACGTCAGCCAGCCCACGCTGAGCGGTCAGATCCGCAAGCTGGAAGACGAGCTGGGCGTGATGCTGCTGGAGCGCACCAGTCGTAAGGTTCTGTTCACACAGGCAGGTCTTCTGCTGGTGGATCAGGCGCGTACCGTGCTGCGCGAGGTCAAAGTGCTCAAGGAAATGGCAAGCCAGCAGGGGGAAGCGATGTCCGGCCCGCTGCATATTGGCCTGATCCCAACCGTTGGCCCGTACCTGTTGCCGCACATCATTCCGATGCTGCACCAGACGTTCCCGAAACTCGAAATGTACCTGCATGAAGCGCAAACCCATCAGCTGCTGGCGCAGTTAGATAGCGGCAAGCTCGACTGCGCCATTCTGGCGCTGGTGAAAGAGAGCGAAGCGTTTATTGAAGTGCCGCTGTTCGATGAGCCGATGATGCTGGCGATCTATGAAGATCACCCGTGGGCGAACCGCGATCGTGTACCGATGTCCGATCTGGCCGGTGAAAAGCTGCTAATGCTGGAAGATGGCCACTGCCTGCGCGATCAGGCGATGGGCTTCTGCTTTGAAGCGGGTGCGGATGAGGATACCCATTTCCGCGCAACCAGCCTGGAAACGCTGCGTAATATGGTCGCGGCGGGAAGCGGCATCACGCTGCTGCCTGCGCTGGCGGTGCCGCGCGAGCGTAAACGTGATGGCGTGGTCTATCTGCCGTGCATCAAGCCGGAGCCGCGTCGCACTATCGGCCTGGTGTATCGTCCGGGTTCACCGCTGCGCAGCCGCTATGAGCAGCTGGCAGAGGCCATCCGTAGTTCCATGGATGGCCATTTTGACAGCGCGTTAAAACAGGCGGTTCAGGCCGTTTAGTGCCGCTACCCGGTAGGCTTCCGCCATGGTCGGGTAGTTAAAGGTGGTGTTAACGAAGTACTCAATGGTGTTACCACCACCTTTCTGCTCCATTATCGCCTGGCCGATATGAATGATTTCCGCCGCGCGTTCACCAAAGCAGTGAATGCCGAGGATCTCTTTCGTCTCGCGGTGGAACAGGATCTTCAGCGTTCCCACGCTCATCCCCACGATTTGCGCCCGCGCCAGATGTTTAAACTGCGCACGACCTACCTCGTAAGGCACCTTCATTGACGTCAGCTGCTGCTCGGTTTTGCCGACTGAACTGATTTCCGGGATGGTATAGATGCCCGTCGGAATATCTTCGATCAGGTGCGCCGTCGCTTCGCCTTTTACCAGCGCCTGAGCCGCAATGCGCCCCTGGTCGTAAGCGGCGGAGGCCAGGCTTGGGTAACCAATCACGTCGCCAACCGCGTAAACGTGCGGCAGGGCGGTCTGATACATGCTGTTGACCTTCAACTGACCGCGGCTGTCGGTTTCAAGCCCGATATTTTCCAGCTGCAGTGAATCGGTGTTGCCGGTGCGACCGTTGGCGTACAGCAGGCAATCGGCTTTCAGCTTTTTACCGGACTTCAGGTGCATGATCACCCCGTCGTCACAGCCTTCGATTTTCTCGTACTCTTCGTTGTGGCGAATCACCACGCCGCTGTTCCAGAAGTGGTAGGAGAGGGAATCTGACATCTCCTGATCGAGGAACGCCAGCAGGCGGTCGCGGGTGTTGATCAGGTCAACTTTGACGTCCATTCCGCGGAAGATCGACGCATATTCGCAGCCAATGACCCCTGCACCATAGATAATGACGTGGCGGGGTTCATGGTGCAGGCTCAGAATCGAGTCGCTGTCGTAAACGCGCGGGTGCGAGAAGTCCACGTCGGCGGGATGGTATGGGCGTGAACCGCAGGCAATCACAAATTTTTCAGCCGTGATGGTTTCAACCGAACCGTCGTGGCATTCGAGTGCCAGGGTGTGTTCATCCACAAAATGCGCGTTGCCCTGCAAAATCTCACAGTGGTTACGCTCATAAAACCCCTGACGCATGCGCGTCTGCTGGTTAATAACGGTATCCGCGTGATTCAGGATGTCAGCAAAAGATGAACGAAGAAGTCGGGAGTGGTCGCTGTAAAGAGGGTTCTGGTTAAATTCGATAATGCGGCTAACGGCGTGGCGGAGGGCTTTCGAAGGGATGGTGCCCCAGTGGGTGCAACCGCCGCCGACATTATGGTAGCGCTCGATGACCGCTACTCTGGCTCCCTGTTTCACCAGACCCATAGCAGCACCTTCGCCGCCGGGGCCGGAACCAATAACTATTGCGTCGTAATCGTAGGAATGTGGCATGGTAAGGCTTACCTGTTCTTATACATAAAAGCAACAGAATCATAACATCATTGCCAGAGTAACCCAATTATCGTTGTGCTTTTTTCCGGCAGTGGAGCACAAACCGCACGTAAACAATCATTCACAAAGCCAGGCAAACAGATTAATTTTATTCTCTGGTATAGTGCCATCAGGCCTTTGGAAGGATTCAACTATCGTGATGGGCGTAAGAGCACAACAAAAAGAGAAAACCCGGCGTTCGCTGGTGGAAGCCGCATTCAGTCAACTGAGTGCTGAGCGGAGTTTTGCCAGTTTGAGCCTGCGCGAAGTCGCACGCGAGGCCGGGATTGCGCCAACGTCCTTCTATCGTCATTTCCGTGATGTGGATGAACTGGGCCTGACCATGGTCGACGAGAGCGGTCTGATGCTGCGCCAGCTGATGCGCCAGGCGCGTCAGCGTATCGCCAAAGGGGGCAGCGTGATCCGCACCTCCGTATCGACCTTTATGGAATTTATCGGCAATAACCCCAACGCGTTTCGTCTTCTTCTGCGCGAGCGTTCGGGCACATCGGCGGCGTTTCGTGCCGCCGTCGCGCGTGAAATTCAGCATTTCATCGCGGAACTTGCCGACTATCTTGAACTCGAAAACCATATGCCGCGTGCGTTTACTGAAGCACAGGCTGAGGCGATGGTGACGATTGTTTTCAGCGCGGGTGCCGAAGCGCTGGATGTCAGCATTGAACAACGCAAGCAGCTCGAAGAGCGACTGGTATTGCAGCTCAGGATGATCTCCAAAGGCGCGTACTACTGGTATCGCCGTGAACAAGAGAAACTGGCACATCAAACCGAAGAGTGAAGGTGAGTAATGAAACAGTCAGGTCAGGATAAAGGGACGCTGTTGCTGGCATTGATCGCTGGCTTATCCATTAATGGTACGTTTGCCGCTATTTTTAGCTCCATCGTTCCGTTTTCGATTTTCCCGCTTATTGCGCTGGTGCTGACGGTTTACTGCCTGCATCAACGTTACCTGAACCGCACCATGCCGGTGGGGTTACCGGGGCTGGCCGCTGCCTGCTTTATCCTGGGCGTCTTGCTGTACAGCACCGTGGTTCGCGCGGAATATCCGGATATCGGCTCTAACTTCTTCCCTGCGGTACTGTCTGTGGCGCTGGTGTTCTGGATTGGCTCGCGCATGCGTAGCCGCAAGAGCCAGTTACCAGAGTAATGAATTATTTGTAGGGCAGGTAAGCGAAGCGCCACCTGCCAAAAACGCCGGATGGCGCTACGCTTATCCGGCCTACAGATCACCGTGCAGTAAGTAAAACGCCGCACTCCATATGGTGCGTATACGGGAACTGATCGAACAGCGCCAGACGTTCAACCTTGTGCGTCTGGCCTAATGTTTCGAGGTTCTTGCACAGCGTCTCCGGGTTACAGGAGATGTACAAAATGCGCGGGTACGCCTGCACCATCTTCTCGGTTTCGCTGTCCAGGCCACTGCGCGGCGGGTCGACAAAAATCGTCTCACACTGGTAGCTCTTCAGATCGATCCCTTCCAGGCGGTTAAACTGGCGTACGCCGTTCATGGCCTGCGTGAACTCTTCTGCGGCCATACGAACGATCTGCACGTTGTCGATATGGTTGGCGGCAATGTTGTACTGCGCGGCGGCCACCGACGGCTTGGCGATTTCCGTTGCCAGCACGCGATCGAAGTTACGCGCCAGCGCCAGCGAGAAGTTGCCGTTACCGCAGTAGAGCTCAAGCAGATCGCCCGTTGACCCTTCCGTCGCCTTCAGCGCCCACTCCAGCATCTGCACGTTCATCGCGGCGTTCGGTTGGGTGAAGCTGTTCTCGACCTGACGGTAAACCATCTCTTTACCCGCCACCGGCAGGCGCTCGTCGATGTAGTCCTGATCCAGCATGATTTTGGTTTTGGTCGCCCGGCCAATCAGGTGAACGTTGATGTTCTGCGCACGCAGCCCATCGCGCAGCGCTTCCGCCTGCTCGCGCCACTCGTCGTTAAGCGCTTTGTGATAGAGCAGAGAGACAATCGCCTGATTGCTTTGCGTGGTCAGGTAGTCAATCTGGAACAGCTTGTTACGCAGTACCGGATTGTTACGCACACCGTCCATTATCAGCGTCATTAACTGGTTAATGAGCTCGCTCGCCGCCGGAAAGCTGTCCACGCGGATACGGGACTTTGTCTGCTGATCGAAAATGATGTGGTACAGGTCGTCACCGTCGTGCCAGATGCGGAACTCGGCGCGCATGCGGTAGTGGCTAACAGGAGAGCGGAACACCTCGGGAACGGGCGCGTTGAAAGGCGTCATCATACTTTGCAGGCGGACGACTTTCTCTGCCAGCTGCGCGTCGTACTGTTCTGTCGGGAGGTGTTCTGGGGTCATGATGCGTCCTGAGTGATAAAGAATTACGCGGGGATTGTAGGCATTGTTCAGGGGATGTCCAGATTTAATGGCCAATAGCTGTCTGGACATCCATACGTGTCTAATTGTAGCATTCTGTTTCCGGTCTCCTGAGAGTGAAAAGGGAATCCAGTGTAAATCTGGAGCTGACGCGCAGCGGTAAAGTCTGGCGGGATGAGCGTTGTAGACACTGTGAAAATGGGAAGTCTTCATCCTTATATAGCCACCTAGCCCGAAGACCTGCCGGGATCACGTCGCATTTGGTTTCATCATCGCGTGCTATCGATGAGGCCTGCGGCATCCTTCTTATATTGTGGATGCTTTAACAATGATTAAAAAAGTATCGCTGTTGACGGCGTTGTCCGTTACGGCATTTTCGGGCTGGGCGCAGGATAGCGCCGACTCGTTGGTGGTGACGGCAAATCGTTTTGAACAACCGGCAAAAACTGTTCTGGCGCCGACGTCCGTCGTGACGCGTGAAGATATTGAACGCTGGCAGGCAAAGAGCGTGGTGGAAATCATGTCACGTCTGCCTGGCGTGGATATCGCGCAAAGCGGTGGGATGGGCTCGAACTCTTCGACTTTTATTCGCGGAACGGAATCTCGCCATGTGCTGGTGCTGATTGACGGTATTCCTTTGAATAACGCCGGGATCAGCAACGTTCCCGATCTGAGCCAAATCCCGACCTCGCTGATTCAGCGTATTGAGTATATCCGTGGTCCGCGTTCGGCCCTGTATGGCTCCGACGCGATTGGTGGCGTGATTAACATCATCACCGGACGTGATAAGCCGGGTGCAGAAATCTCAGCGGGTGTCGGCTCTAAGGGTTATCAGACCTATGATGGCGCTTTCCAGCAGGTGCTGGATAAAACCAAAATCACCATGGCGGGTAACTACACCTATACCCGTGGTTTTGACATCGCCGCAAAAGATGCGCCGCGCCAGCCTGACCGCGATGGCTTTATGAGTAAATCGCTGTACGGCTCCGTGGAACAGCAGATTACCGACAGCGTGAGCGGCTTCTTCCGTGGCTTTGGTTACGACAACCGCACCGCGTATGACGGTTACGATCACTACGACGCCAACTTTATGGTGGATGGACGACCTGATACTCGCCAGCTCTACAGCCAGAACTGGGATACCGGTCTGCGTTACAACCAGGGAATTTTCCAGTCACAGCTGGTGGCGGGTTACGGTCGCAGTAAAGATCAGAACTATGATCCGAAGAAAGGGCGTTACGCTGATTCCGCCACCATGGATGATGTGAAGCAGTACACCACCCAATGGCTCAACACTGTGGAAGTCGGTCACGGCAACATTGGTGCAGGTCTGGACTGGCAAAAGCAGAAGACGCAGGCCGGAACGGGCTACCTGGATAAAGGCTACGAGCAACGCAATACCGGCGTGTTTGTTTCGGCGATGCAGCAGTTCAGCAGCGTGACGCTGGAGGCGGCGGCGCGAAATGACGACAACTCCAATTTTGGTAACCATGGAACATGGCAAACTAGCGCCGCGTGGGAGTTTGTGGATGGCTATCGCGTGATTGCCTCCTACGGTACCGCTTTTAAAGCGCCAACCATGAGCCAGATCCACAGTGCCTCTTACGGTAATCCGGACCTTAAACCGGAGGAGAGTAAGCAGTGGGAAGGGGGCTTTGAGGGCCTGACGGGACCGGTCAACTGGCGTATCACCGGTTATCGCAATGACATTGATAATCTTATTAGCAGCGATCCGCATACGTATCGTTACTACAACGTTGACGAAGCACGTATTAAAGGTGTTGAAGCGACGGCACAGTTCGATACTGGCCCGGTCGGACATCAGATTTCCTATGATTATGTCGACCCGCGTAATGCAAAAACCAACGAAGTACTGGCCCGCCGTTCTAAGCAGCAGGTTAAGTACCAGCTTGACTGGCAGGTATGGGATCTCGACTGGAACCTTGCCTACCGTTATCTGGGCACCCGCTATGATGTCGCGATTGATCCAGACACCTATTCGTCAGAACGCGTGAAAATGGGCGGTGTAAGCCTGTGGGATATCGCAGTTTCGTATCCTGTCACCTCACATCTCACAGTTCGTGGTAAAATAGCCAATCTGTTCGATAAAGATTACGAGACAGTTTATGGCTACCAAACTGCAGGACGGGAATACACCTTGTCTGGCAGCTACACCTTCTAATCCGCGTCCCACCGTGCTGGTGTTTGATTCCGGCGTCGGTGGGCTTTCGGTCTATGATGAGATTCGGCATCTTCTGCCGGATCTCCATTACATCTACGCCTTCGATAACGTCGCTTTCCCGTATGGGGAAAAGAGCGAAGATTTTATTGTCGAGCGCGTGGTGGAAATCGTCACCGCGGTACAAAAGCGCTATCCCCTTGCGCTGGCCGTCATCGCCTGTAATACGGCGAGCACCGTTTCTCTTCCCGCCCTGCGTGAAAAATTCCAGTTCCCGGTTGTGGGCGTCGTTCCTGCAATAAAGCCCGCCGCACGTCTGACGGCGAATGGCATTGTGGGTTTGCTGGCAACGCGAGGTACGGTAAAGCGTCCTTATACCCGCGAGCTGATCGACCGTTTTGCCAACGAATGCCAGATTGCGATGCTGGGTTCGGCTGAGCTGGTGGAGATGGCTGAAGCGAAGCTCCACGGAAAGGCGGTATCACTCGACGAGCTGCGTCGTATTCTTCGTCCGTGGCTGCGGATGCCCGAACCTCCGGATACTGTTGTGCTGGGTTGTACCCACTTCCCGCTATTACAAGAAGAGCTATTAGAGGTGCTGCCGGAGGGGACGCGCCTGGTGGATTCCGGTGCGGCTATCGCCCGTCGTACGGCCTGGTTGCTGGAGCATGAAGCGCCGGATGCGAAATCTACCGATGCGAATATCGCGTTTTGTATGGCTATCACGAAAGAGACTGAGCAACTTTTACCCGTTTTACGCCGTTATGGCTTTGAAACGCTCGAAAAACTGGCGCTATAGCACGGTTTTGAGCAAAAAAGAGACGGTTGAAAGTTTTTTTTAAAAGAGGGGTTGTCAACGTCTGAGAACTCCCTATAATGCGCCTCCACTGACACGGAACAACGGCTTACAGGCCGCCGGGTTAGCGGGGTTCAGAGATGAACGCCAGCAGAGAAAAGCGAAAATAATCACTTGACTCTGAATGAGGAAAACGTAATATACGGGACCTCGCAACGGTGAGCTTAACGCCGCGTTGCAACTGCTCTTTAACAATTTATCAGACAATCTGTGTGGGCACTCAAAGTGACATGGATTCTTAATGTCTTCGGACAATAAATGAATACCAAGTCTCTGAGTGAACATACGTAATTCATTACGAAGTTTAATTCACGAGCATCAAACTTAAATTGAAGAGTTTGATCATGGCTCAGATTGAACGCTGGCGGCAGGCCTAACACATGCAAGTCGGGCGGTAACACAGGGAGCTTGCTCCTGGGTGACGAGCGGCGGACGGGTGAGTAATGTCTGGGAAACTGCCTGATG
Source organism: Enterobacter sp. ECC-019 (assembly GCF_043974075.1). NCBI lineage: Bacteria > Pseudomonadati > Pseudomonadota > Gammaproteobacteria > Enterobacterales > Enterobacteriaceae > Enterobacter > Enterobacter sp. ECC-019. Next base: position 454,926 of record NZ_CP143759.1, on the reverse strand, counting down.
GAGGGGGATAACTACTGGAAACGGTAGCTAATACCGCATAACGTCGCAAGACCAAAGAGGGGGACCTTCGGGCCTCTTGCCATCAGATGTGCCCAGATGGGATTAGCTAGTAGGTGGGGTAACGGCTCACCTAGGCGACGATCCCTAGCTGGTCTGAGAGGATGACCAGCCACACTGGAACTGAGACACGGTCCAGACTCCTACGGGAGGCAGCAGTGGGGAATATTGCACAATGGGCGCAAGCCTGATGCAGCCATGCCGCGTGTATGAAGAAGGCCTTCGGGTTGTAAAGTACTTTCAGCGGGGAGGAAGGCGATAAGGTTAATAACCTTGTCGATTGACGTTACCCGCAGAAGAAGCACCGGCTAACTCCGTGCCAGCAGCCGCGGTAATACGGAGGGTGCAAGCGTTAATCGGAATTACTGGGCGTAAAGCGCACGCAGGCGGTCTGTCAAGTCGGATGTGAAATCCCCGGGCTCAACCTGGGAACTGCATTCGAAACTGGCAGGCTAGAGTCTTGTAGAGGGGGGTAGAATTCCAGGTGTAGCGGTGAAATGCGTAGAGATCTGGAGGAATACCGGTGGCGAAGGCGGCCCCCTGGACAAAGACTGACGCTCAGGTGCGAAAGCGTGGGGAGCAAACAGGATTAGATACCCTGGTAGTCCACGCCGTAAACGATGTCGACTTGGAGGTTGTGCCCTTGAGGCGTGGCTTCCGGAGCTAACGCGTTAAGTCGACCGCCTGGGGAGTACGGCCGCAAGGTTAAAACTCAAATGAATTGACGGGGGCCCGCACAAGCGGTGGAGCATGTGGTTTAATTCGATGCAACGCGAAGAACCTTACCTACTCTTGACATCCAGAGAACTTAGCAGAGATGCTTTGGTGCCTTCGGGAACTCTGAGACAGGTGCTGCATGGCTGTCGTCAGCTCGTGTTGTGAAATGTTGGGTTAAGTCCCGCAACGAGCGCAACCCTTATCCTTTGTTGCCAGCGGTTAGGCCGGGAACTCAAAGGAGACTGCCAGTGATAAACTGGAGGAAGGTGGGGATGACGTCAAGTCATCATGGCCCTTACGAGTAGGGCTACACACGTGCTACAATGGCGCATACAAAGAGAAGCGACCTCGCGAGAGCAAGCGGACCTCATAAAGTGCGTCGTAGTCCGGATTGGAGTCTGCAACTCGACTCCATGAAGTCGGAATCGCTAGTAATCGTAGATCAGAATGCTACGGTGAATACGTTCCCGGGCCTTGTACACACCGCCCGTCACACCATGGGAGTGGGTTGCAAAAGAAGTAGGTAGCTTAACCTTCGGGAGGGCGCTTACCACTTTGTGATTCATGACTGGGGTGAAGTCGTAACAAGGTAACCGTAGGGGAACCTGCGGTTGGATCACCTCCTTACCTTAAAGAACCTGCCTTTGTAGTGCTCACACAGATTGTCTGATGAAAAACAGCAGTAAAAACCTCTACAGGCTTGTAGCTCAGGTGGTTAGAGCGCACCCCTGATAAGGGTGAGGTCGGTGGTTCAAGTCCACTCAGGCCTACCAAATTTGCGAAGCAAATTTGAAGAGGTTAGCAAAACGATGGGGCTATAGCTCAGCTGGGAGAGCGCCTGCTTTGCACGCAGGAGGTCTGCGGTTCGATCCCGCATAGCTCCACCATCTTTTACTGCGAACACAAGAAAACTTCAGAGTGAACCTGAAAAGGTGCACTGCGAAGTTTTGCTCTTTAAAAATCTGGATCAAGCTGAAAATTGAAACGACACATCTTTAAGGTGTGTTCGAGTCTCTCAAATTTTCGCAAGTCGGTGATGAATCGAAAGAAACATCTTCGGGTTGTGAGGTTAAGCGACTAAGCGTACACGGTGGATGCCCTGGCAGTCAGAGGCGATGAAGGACGTGCTAATCTGCGAAAAGCGCCGGCGAGGTGATATGAACCTTTGACCCGGCGATGTCCGAATGGGGAAACCCAGTGTGTTCCGACACACTATCGTTAACTGAATACATAGGTTAACGAGGCGAACCGGGGGAACTGAAACATCTAAGTACCCCGAGGAAAAGAAATCAACCGAGATTCCCCCAGTAGCGGCGAGCGAACGGGGAGCAGCCCAGAGTCTGAATCAGCTTGTGTGTTAGTGGAACGGTCTGGAAAGTCCGGCGATACAGGGTGACAGCCCCGTACACGAAAGCACACAGGTTGTGAACTCGAAGAGTAGGGCGGGACACGTGGTATCCTGTCTGAATATGGGGGGACCATCCTCCAAGGCTAAATACTCCTGACTGACCGATAGTGAACCAGTACCGTGAGGGAAAGGCGAAAAGAACCCCGGCGAGGGGAGTGAAAAAGAACCTGAAACCGTGTACGTACAAGCAGTGGGAGCACCTTCGTGGTGTGACTGCGTACCTTTTGTATAATGGGTCAGCGACTTATATTCTGTAGCAAGGTTAACCGTATAGGGGAGCCGAAGGGAAACCGAGTCTTAACTGGGCGTTAAGTTGCAGGGTATAGACCCGAAACCCGGTGATCTAGCCATGGGCAGGTTGAAGGTTGGGTAACACTAACTGGAGGACCGAACCGACTAATGTTGAAAAATTAGCGGATGACTTGTGGCTGGGGGTGAAAGGCCAATCAAACCGGGAGATAGCTGGTTCTCCCCGAAAGCTATTTAGGTAGCGCCTCGTGAACTCATCTTCGGGGGTAGAGCACTGTTTCGGCTAGGGGGCCATCCCGGCTTACCAACCCGATGCAAACTACGAATACCGAAGAATGTTATCACGGGAGACACACGGCGGGTGCTAACGTCCGTCGTGAAGAGGGAAACAACCCAGACCGCCAGCTAAGGTCCCAAAGTCATGGTTAAGTGGGAAACGATGTGGGAAGGCACAGACAGCCAGGATGTTGGCTTAGAAGCAGCCATCATTTAAAGAAAGCGTAATAGCTCACTGGTCGAGTCGGCCTGCGCGGAAGATGTAACGGGGCTAAACCATGCACCGAAGCTGCGGCAGCGACGCGTATGCGTTGTTGGGTAGGGGAGCGTTCTGTAAGCCGTTGAAGGTGTCCTGTGAGGGGTGCTGGAGGTATCAGAAGTGCGAATGCTGACATAAGTAACGATAATGCGGGTGAAAAGCCCGCACGCCGGAAGACCAAGGGTTCCTGTCCAACGTTAATCGGGGCAGGGTGAGTCGACCCCTAAGGCGAGGCCGAAAGGCGTAGTCGATGGGAAACAGGTTAATATTCCTGTACTTGGTGTTACTGCGAAGGGGGGACGGAGAAGGCTATGTTAGCCGGGCGACGGTTGTCCCGGTTTAAGCATGTAGGCGGAGGTTCCAGGTAAATCCGGTACCTTATTAACGCTGAGGTGTGATGACGAGGCACTACGGTGCTGAAGTAACAAATGCCCTGCTTCCAGGAAAAGCCTCTAAGCATCAGGTAACATCAAATCGTACCCCAAACCGACACAGGTGGTCAGGTAGAGAATACCAAGGCGCTTGAGAGAACTCGGGTGAAGGAACTAGGCAAAATGGTGCCGTAACTTCGGGAGAAGGCACGCTGATATGTAGGTGAAGCCCCTGCGGGTGGAGCTGAAATCAGTCGAAGATACCAGCTGGCTGCAACTGTTTATTAAAAACACAGCACTGTGCAAACACGAAAGTGGACGTATACGGTGTGACGCCTGCCCGGTGCCGGAAGGTTAATTGATGGGGTTAGCGGCAACGCGAAGCTCTTGATCGAAGCCCCGGTAAACGGCGGCCGTAACTATAACGGTCCTAAGGTAGCGAAATTCCTTGTCGGGTAAGTTCCGACCTGCACGAATGGCGTAATGATGGCCAGGCTGTCTCCACCCGAGACTCAGTGAAATTGAACTCGCTGTGAAGATGCAGTGTACCCGCGGCAAGACGGAAAGACCCCGTGAACCTTTACTATAGCTTGACACTGAACACTGGTCCTTGATGTGTAGGATAGGTGGGAGGCTTTGAAGCGTGGACGCCAGTCTGCGTGGAGCCGCCCTTGAAATACCACCCTTTAATGGCTGGTGTTCTAACGTAGACCCGTAATCCGGGTTGCGGACAGTGTCTGGTGGGTAGTTTGACTGGGGCGGTCTCCTCCCAAAGAGTAACGGAGGAGCACGAAGGTTAGCTAATCCTGGTCGGACATCAGGAGGTTAGTGCAATGGCATAAGCTAGCTTGACTGCGAGAGTGACGGCTCGAGCAGGTGCGAAAGCAGGTCATAGTGATCCGGTGGTTCTGAATGGAAGGGCCATCGCTCAACGGATAAAAGGTACTCCGGGGATAACAGGCTGATACCGCCCAAGAGTTCATATCGACGGCGGTGTTTGGCACCTCGATGTCGGCTCATCACATCCTGGGGCTGAAGTAGGTCCCAAGGGTATGGCTGTTCGCCATTTAAAGTGGTACGCGAGCTGGGTTTAGAACGTCGTGAGACAGTTCGGTCCCTATCTGCCGTGGGCGCTGGAGAATTGAGGGGGGCTGCTCCTAGTACGAGAGGACCGGAGTGGACGCATCACTGGTGTTCGGGTTGTCATGCCAATGGCATTGCCCGGTAGCTAAATGCGGAAAAGATAAGTGCTGAAAGCATCTAAGCACGAAACTTGCCCCGAGATGAGTTCTCCCTGACCCTTTAAGGGTCCTGAAGGAACGTTGAAGACTACGACGTTGATAGGTCGGGTGTGTAAGCGCAGCGATGCGTTGAGCTAACCGATACTAATGAACCGTGAGGCTTAACCTTACAACGCCGAAGCTGTTTCGGCGGACGAGAGACAGAAGATTTTCAGCTTTGATACAGATTTAACAGAATTTGCCTGGCGGCTTTAGCGCGGTGGTCCCACCTGACCCCATGCCGAACTCAGAAGTGAAACGCCGTAGCGCCGATGGTAGTGTGGGGTCTCCCCATGTGAGAGTAGGGAACTGCCAGGCATCAAATTAAGTAGTAAGCCGGTGCATAAATCCGGTGGTTACAAGCAGTCTTCGGTGGAGCGGTAGTTCAGTCGGTTAGAATACCTGCCTGTCACGCAGGGGGTCGCGGGTTCGAGTCCCGTCCGTTCCGCCACTTATTAAGACATTAAGCCTGCCTTATTGGCAGGCTTAATGGCAAAAAACTTTAGGGGCGTAGCTCAGTTGGTAGAGCACCGGTCTCCAAAACCGGGTGTCGCGAGTTCGAGTCTCTCCGCCCCTGCCATATAGAATCCTTTGCTTCGGCAAAGGATTTTTTTTTTGCCTGAAATACTGCAGAAAACGCTCTTCTTAATTTTCAGCCAGCATTTCTGCTGGCTGATGTATCAATCCATTACGCTGATTTTTAAAAGATCTTTTATCTGCGATTGCTTATCACTGTTTTGCAGCCAAATTGCATACAGCGGCCTGGTAAGCGTGATGGAATCCATCACGGTGTGCAGCCCCGCTTTAGTGTCTGCCCAGCGAATAGGTAACCAGGTGCAACCTTTCAGCAGAGACAGCTGCTGACAGGCTATCTCTGCAGAGCTGGTCGTTAACTGCGGAACATCATCAGGTGCAATCAATCCCGTCTCGTGCTGCTGGAAATCCGGCCCCCATTCCAGGCGTAAATAGGTCAGGTCTGCCTTCATCATTGAGGGTTCAGAGGCGTAAAGCGCCAGACCAAACTGTCCCACAATCTGGCTGCTAAATTCGTCCATCTTGGGTGCTTCGGTGGTGATCAGGAGATCAAGCTGGCGCTCATGAAGTTGCTTAACCAGCGACTGCCGTTGTGCAATTCTGGCCTCAAATTGCAGGTGCCCGTGTGAGTGATATAGCCGGGTAAGCCACTGACTTAGCATGCATTCCCACAGAGAAGCGCTGGCCCCTATCGAGAACTCATTATGCCTCGAAGTATGTGCCACCTCTTTACGTGCCGCCTGCCAGGTATTCATCAGCGTTTCTGCGTACGGCAGCAGTTTCTCGCCGGCAGGCGTTAAGCGAATATTGTTACGATGGCGGGTAAAAAGATTCACACCCAATTGATTTTCCAGCTGTCGAATACGAAAACTGACTGCTGACTGCGTCAGGTAAAGGGCTTCAGCTGCTCGCCCAAAGTGGCGTGTTCTGCTCACTTCAAGGAAAGTTTTAAGCAATTCCGTATCCACATCTTTCTCCGCAAAATTATTTGTCGTTATGATTTAAATGTTTTGTTTTACACTCTGTCAAGCGTAACTAATACTCCGCGCCATAAATAGCTCGGCCAAAGAATTAGGAGCGTGTAGGATGGCGGAAAGCTTTACGACGACTAATCGTTTTTTCGACAATAAACATTATCCGCGCGGGTTCTCTCGTCACGGCGATTTCACCATCAAAGAAGCTCAACTGCTTGAGCGCCATGGTTATGCCTTTAACGAGCTGGATCTGGGGAAGCGTGAACCTGCTACCGAAGACGAAAAACAGTTTGTTTCTGTTTGCCGTGGTGAGCGTGAGCCGGAGTCTGAAGCGGAACGTGTATGGATCAAGTACATGGCGCGCATTAAGCGTCCAAAGCGCTTCCATACGCTATCTGGCGGCAAGCCGCAGATGGAAGGTGCAGAAGACTACACCGAGTCTGATGACTAAAATGAAAAGAAGGGGCTAAGGCCCCTTTTTTTATGCCAGCAATTTCTGCAAATGCAGCAGTAAACGATCGATAGCGCGGTAGCTCAACGCCTCCTGCAAATGTTTCCTCTCGATGTCAGTGCACCCCTCCACGTCAGCAATGGTTCTGGCCACTTTCAACAAACGCTGCCACGCACGTATGGACAGCCCGAACCGCGTCAGCGTCTCCTCCAGCCATCCCGCATCCTCAACGTTAAGAGAACAAAACTGCCGGATCCCGGCATTATCCAGCCGCGCATTCAGCCTGTTCTGACGAGCGTACTGCCGCGTCTGGGCTGCAATCACCCGCTCGCGTACATTCGCTGAGTTTTCACCCGTTATGCCCGTTTGCCTGAGCAGACCCGGCGGGGGAAGGGGAATTTCGAGGGATAAATCGAAACGGTCGAGGAACGGGCCGGATAACTTACCCAGATAGCGCAACGTCTGCTCTGGCGTACAGCGGTTATGGTTGCCCTGGTAGTGACCCGTCGGGCTGGGGTTCATCGCCGCGACCAGCTGAAACCGCGCGGGATAGCTTATTTTGGCCCGCGTGCGTGAGATATGTATCTCACCGGATTCAATGGGCTCCCTCAGTGCATCCAGCACGCGGCGCTCAAACTCAGGCAGCTCATCAAGAAACAGAATGCCATTGTGCGCCAGCGAGATCTCTCCCGGTCCGGGGATAGACCCTCCGCCGACCATTGCCGTCAGTGAAGCGCTATGATGCGGGGAACGAAAAGGACGATGGCGCCACTGTTTTTGTAACGACGTCGAACTGATAAGGCTGTATATGGCGGCGCTTTCCAGCGCTTCATGATTATTGAGCGGTGGAAGCAACCCACTCAACCTGCTTGCCAGCATCGTTTTACCCGTACCCGGCGGACCAATTAACAGAAGATTGTGTCCACCTGCAGCCGTAATCTCCAGCGCCCGTTTCCCTTGCTCCTGTCCCATAATCTCGCTGAGATCCTCTGGAGCATCCGCTATAGCATCATCACACTCCTCCGGCTCGGACAGTTCATGTCGCCCCTCCAACCAGGCACAAACTTCCTGTAAATGCCCCGCGATGAGACACCCCTTCTCGGCGATAAGACTCACTTCTGATGCGTTTTCATTGGCGACAATGATTTGCCGCCCTGCACGTATGGCTTCCAGCGCTCCCGATATCGCACCGGGAACGCCTCTCAACGCGCCTGTGAGCGCGAGTTCGCCAACGAACTCATACGAGCCTAGCCGTGTCGTATTAAGCTGCTCAGAAGCCGCGAGAAGGGCAATTGCGATAGGTAAATCGTATCGTCCCCCCTCTTTAGGCAGATCGGCGGGGGCAAGGTTGATGGTGATCTTCTTCGCGGGGAAGGTATAACCGCTATTTATTATTGCGCTGCGAACGCGATCCCTGGCCTCTTTAACCGTCGTTTCAGGTAACCCGACAAGCGTGAGTCCGGGTAGGCCATTACTCAAATGAACCTCGACGGAAATAAGCGGTGCCTTTACCCCGAGAGCCGCGCGCGTATAAACAACTGACAGTGACATTTGCACTACCTCCTGGGGTAACTATGCCAGCGCCTGTTTTGTCTGTTTAGCGTCATTTCGTGAATTTACGCCGCTTGTTCAGAGATTTTATGTGCACACTGAAACCATTGCATAGCCGTGGAAGCCTCCTCGCAGAATGTAAAAAGCCCCGTTTTGACGCTTAAAACCGCAGTAAAAAAATGAAAAATATTCATTTTCTATTTTCCTCATATAAAACAACGATTTTAAGAAATATGATTTGCTGACTAATCAAATGAGCCATAAATAAATCTTGTGTTTGTTTTGAATTCTGTGATAACTCTTTAGGTATTCCTTCGAACAAGATGCAGAAAGAACTGAAAATGACAGCCCTTCTACGAGTGATTAGCCTGGTCGTGATTAGCGTGGTGGTGATTATTATCCCACCGTGCGGGGCTGCACTTGGACGAGGAAAGGCTTAGAAATCAAGCCTTAACGAACTAAGACCCCCGCACCGAAAGGTCCGGGGGTTTTTTTATGACTAAAAAACGTAAATGAGGAGCAGAGAATGACGACTAGCATAAAATTCTGTTTCTCCCGATTTATGACGGGGAACTAACTATGAATGGGGCACAGTGGGTAGTACATGCGTTGCGCGCGCAGGGAGTCGAAACCGTATTCGGTTATCCGGGTGGCGCAATTATGCCGATTTACGATGCACTGTATGACGGCGGCGTGGAACATCTCTTGTGCCGACACGAGCAGGGCGCAGCGATGGCAGCCATCGGCTATGCCCGAGCGACAGGTAAAACCGGCGTGTGTATGGCGACTTCAGGCCCGGGCGCAACTAACCTCATCACTGGCCTGGCTGACGCGCTGCTGGATTCCGTTCCCGTTGTCGCCATCACCGGGCAAGTGGCATCTCCGTTTATCGGTACCGATGCATTCCAGGAAGTCGATGTCCTTGGTCTATCGCTGGCCTGCACCAAACACAGCTTTCTCGTCCAGTCTCTGGAAGAGCTGCCGCGCGTAATGGCAGAAGCGTTCGAAGTGGCAAGCTCCGGTCGACCTGGTCCGGTTCTGGTCGATATCCCGAAAGATATCCAGGTGGCACTCGGCGATCTGGAACCGCACTTCTCTACCGTTGAAAGCGACGATGCGTTTTCGGATGCGGAAGTTGAAGAGGCCCGCCAGATGCTGGCGCAGGCGAAACAGCCGATGCTGTATGTCGGCGGTGGCGTCGGCATGGCGCAGGCCGTTCCAGCCCTGCGCGAATTTATCGCAACAACGCAGATGCCAGCGACCTGTACGCTGAAAGGTCTCGGTGCTGTCGACGCGGATTACCCCTACTATCTGGGCATGCTGGGGATGCACGGCACCAAAGCGGCAAACCTGGCGGTGCAGGAGTGCGATCTGCTCATCGCCGTAGGTGCCCGTTTTGACGACCGCGTCACCGGCAAGCTAAATACCTTTGCGCCGAACGCCAAAGTCATCCATATGGATATCGACCCGGCGGAGATGAACAAGCTGCGTCAGGCGCATGTCGCCTTGCAGGGCGATCTCAACGCGCTGTTACCGGCATTGCAGCAGCCGCTGGATATCAACGCATGGCGTCAGCACACCGCAGACATGCGCGCCGAGCACGCCTGGCGTTACGACCACCCCGGCGAGGCCATCTACGCGCCGCTGCTGTTGAAGCAGTTGTCCGACCGTAAACCGGCTGACAGCGTCGTCACTACCGACGTAGGCCAGCACCAGATGTGGTCCGCGCAGCACATGACCTACACCCGCCCGGAAAATTTCATCACCTCCAGCGGGTTAGGGACGATGGGCTTCGGTCTGCCAGCAGCCGTTGGCGCACAGGTTGCCCGCCCGAACGATACCGTTATCTGTATCTCCGGTGACGGCTCCTTCATGATGAACGTTCAGGAGCTCGGCACCGTTAAGCGTAAGCAGTTACCGCTGAAAATCGTCTTGCTCGACAACCAGCGTTTAGGAATGGTTCGCCAGTGGCAACAGCTGTTCTTCCAGGAGCGCTACAGTGAAACGACGCTCACCGATAACCCCGATTTCCTCACCCTGGCCAGCGCCTTTGGCATCCCTGGCCAGCACATCACCCGTAAAGATCAGGTTGAAGCGGCGCTCGACACCATGCTGAACAGCGATGGGCCTTACCTGCTTCATGTCTCAATCGACGAACTCGAGAACGTCTGGCCGTTGGTACCGCCTGGTGCCAGTAACTCACAAATGATGGAGAAATTATCATGATGCAGCATCAGGTCGCCGTACAGGCTCGCTTCAACCCGGAAACTTTAGAACGCGTTTTGCGTGTGGTGCGTCATCGTGGTTTTCAGATTTGCTCTATGAATATGGAGACGGCCACTGACGCCCGGAATATCAGTATCGAATTAACCGTTGCCAGCCCGCGGTCGGTCGACTTACTGTTTAGTCAATTATCAAAGCTGGTAGACGTTGCCCATGTTGCCATCTGCCAGAGCACAACCACATCACAACAAATCCGCGCTTAAGCGTGACAGGACGAAAAAATGACGACAAAAAAAGCTGATTACATTTGGTTCAACGGTGAGATGGTTCGCTGGGAGGACGCGAAGGTCCACGTGATGTCCCACGCGCTGCACTACGGTACCTCCGTATTTGAAGGCATCCGTTGCTACGATTCTCACAAAGGGCCAGTGGTGTTCCGCCATCGCGAACACATGCAGCGTCTGCATGACTCAGCCAAAATTTATCGTTTCCCGGTTTCTCAAAGCGTCGACGAACTGATGAAAGCCTGCCGCGACGTGATTCGCAAGAACAACCTGACCAGCGCCTATATTCGTCCGCTGGTGTTTGTGGGCGACGTCGGCATGGGCGTGAACCCGCCAGCCGGTTACAACACCGATGTGATCATTGCCGCGTTCCCATGGGGTGCCTACCTGGGTGCAGAAGCCCTGGAGCAGGGGATCGACGCAATGGTCTCTTCCTGGAACCGCGTGGCGCCAAACACCATCCCGACCGCCGCGAAAGCAGGCGGCAACTACCTCTCTTCCCTGCTGGTCGGTAGCGAAGCGCGCCGTCACGGCTATCAGGAAGGTATCGCCCTGGACGTGAATGGCTACATCTCAGAAGGTGCGGGCGAAAACCTGTTTGAAGTGAAAGACGGCATCCTGTTCACGCCGCCGTTCACCTCGTCCGCGCTGCCGGGCATCACCCGTGACGCCATCATCAAGCTGGCGAAAGATCTGGGTATCGAAGTGCGCGAGCAGGTACTGTCCCGTGAATCCCTGTATCTGGCCGATGAAGTGTTCATGTCCGGTACCGCGGCTGAAATCACGCCGGTGCGCAGCGTAGACGGTATCCAGGTGGGCGAAGGCCGCTGCGGCCCGGTCACCAAACGCATTCAGCAAGCGTTCTTTGGCCTCTTCACTGGCGAAACAGAAGATAAATACGGCTGGTTGGATCAGGTTAATCACTAAGCATAAATTTGGGACGGCACGCACCGTCCCATTAAATTGTCAGACGGGAGTAAATAAAGCATGCCTAAGTATCGTTCAGCCACCACCACCCACGGCCGTAATATGGCGGGTGCCCGCGCACTGTGGCGCGCCACCGGGATGACCGACGCCGATTTCGGCAAGCCGATTATCGCCGTAGTGAACTCCTTCACCCAGTTCGTACCGGGCCACGTACACCTGCGCGATCTCGGTAAGCTGGTTGCCGAGCAAATCGAAGCCTCCGGCGGCGTGGCGAAAGAGTTCAACACCATTGCGGTGGATGACGGTATCGCGATGGGTCACGGGGGCATGCTCTATTCACTGCCGTCGCGCGAGCTGATCGCCGACTCGGTTGAGTACATGGTAAACGCCCATTGCGCCGATGCGATGGTCTGCATCTCCAACTGCGACAAAATCACCCCGGGGATGCTGATGGCCTCCCTGCGCCTGAATATTCCGGTGATCTTCGTCTCCGGTGGTCCAATGGAAGCGGGGAAAACCAAGCTCTCTGACAAAATCATCAAGCTCGACCTGGTTGATGCGATGATCCAGGGCGCGGACCCGAAAGTCTCTGACGAGCAGAGTGACCAGGTGGAACGCTCCGCGTGTCCGACCTGCGGCTCCTGTTCCGGGATGTTCACGGCGAACTCCATGAACTGCCTGACCGAAGCGCTGGGCCTCTCTCAGCCGGGTAACGGCTCGCTGCTGGCGACCCACGCCGACCGTAAGCAGCTGTTCCTCAATGCCGGTAAGCGCATCGTTGAGCTGACCAAACGCTACTACGAGCAGGACGATGCCAGCGCGCTGCCGCGCAATATCGCCAGCAAAGCGGCGTTCGAAAACGCCATGACGCTGGATATCGCCATGGGCGGCTCCACCAACACCGTTCTGCACCTGCTGGCCGCCGCGCAGGAAGCCGAAATCGACTTCACCATGAGCGACATCGACAAGCTCTCCCGCAAGGTGCCGCAGCTGTGTAAGGTTGCCCCGAGTACCCAGAAGTACCATATGGAAGACGTACACCGTGCCGGTGGCGTAATCGGTATTCTCGGCGAGCTGGATCGCGCCGGGCTGCTGAACCGTGAAGTGAAAAACGTGCTTGGCCTGACGCTGCCTGAGTCGCTGGACCAGTACGATGTGATGCTGACCAAAGACGACGCGGTGAAAAAGATGTTCCGCGCGGGTCCAGCGGGTATTCGAACCACCCAGGCGTTCTCGCAGGACTGTCGCTGGGACACTCTGGACGATGACCGCGCCGAAGGCTGCATCCGCTCGCTGGAACACGCCTACAGCAAAGACGGCGGTCTGGCCGTGCTGTACGGTAACTTTGCGGAAAACGGCTGCATCGTGAAAACCGCAGGCGTGGACGACAGCATCCTGAAATTTACCGGTCCGGCGAAAGTGTACGAAAGCCAGGATGAAGCGGTAGACGCGATCCTCGGCGGCAAAGTGGTGGAAGGCGACGTGGTTGTCATACGCTACGAAGGGCCGAAAGGCGGTCCGGGCATGCAGGAGATGCTCTATCCAACCACCTTCCTGAAATCTATGGGACTCGGTAAGGCCTGCGCGCTGATCACCGACGGACGTTTCTCCGGCGGCACCTCCGGCCTCTCTATCGGTCACGTTTCGCCGGAAGCGGCAAGCGGCGGCAACATCGCCATCATCGAAGACGGCGACCTGATCGAAATCGATATTCCGAATCGCGGCATTCAGCTCAAGCTGAGCGACCAGGAAATTGCGGCCCGTCGTGAAGCGCAGGAAGCCCGCGGCGATAAAGCCTGGACGCCGAAAGATCGTCAGCGTGAAGTCTCCTTCGCCCTGCGCGCCTACGCGAGCCTTGCCACCAGTGCAGATAAAGGCGCGGTGCGCGATAAATCTAAACTGGGGGGCTAATGATGGCCGAGTCACAACCCTTATCCGCCGCCCCCGAGGGGGCGGAATACCTCAGAGCGGTGCTGCGCGCGCCGGTCTATGAAGCCGTGCAGGTTACGCCCCTGCAGAAAATGGAAAAACTCTCTTCGCGCCTCGACAACGTCATTCTGGTGAAGCGCGAAGACCGTCAGCCGGTGCACAGCTTCAAGCTGCGCGGCGCCTACGCGATGATGGCCGGGCTGACCGACGAGCAGAAAGCGCGCGGCGTGATTACCGCGTCGGCGGGCAACCACGCCCAGGGCGTTGCGTTCTCGTCTGCCCGTCTGGGGCTGAAAGCGCTGATCGTGATGCCGGTCGCTACCGCAGACATCAAAGTCGATGCGGTGCGCGGTTTCGGCGGCGAAGTGCTGCTCCACGGGGCCAACTTCGACGAAGCAAAAGCCAAAGCGATCGAGCTGGCGCAGCAGCAGGGTTTCACCTGGGTGCCGCCGTTCGATCACCCGATGGTGATTGCCGGGCAGGGCACGCTGGCGCTTGAACTGCTGCAGCAGGATGCCCATCTCGACCGCGTGTTTGTGCCGGTCGGCGGCGGTGGCCTGGCTGCGGGCGTCGCGGTGCTGATCAAACAGCTGATGCCGCAGATCAAAGTCATCGCCGTTGAAGCGGAAGACTCTGCCTGCCTGAAAGCTGCGCTGGATGCGGGTCACCCGGTAGATCTGCCGCGCGTTGGGCTGTTTGCCGAGGGCGTGGCGGTGAAGCGCATTGGAGATGAAACCTTCCGCCTGTGCCAGGAGTATCTCGACGATATCGTCACGGTTGATAGCGATGCTATCTGCGCGGCGATGAAAGATCTGTTCGAGGATGTACGTGCGGTGGCGGAACCTTCCGGCGCACTGGCGCTGGCGGGGATGAAAAAATACATCTCGCAGCACAACATTCGCGGCGAGCGGCTGGCGCACGTGCTGTCTGGTGCCAACGTGAATTTCCACGGTCTGCGCTACGTTTCCGAGCGCTGCGAGCTGGGAGAACAGCGGGAAGCGCTGCTGGCGGTGACGATTCCGGAAGAGAAGGGTAGCTTCCTGAAGTTCTGTCAGCTGCTGGGCGGTCGTTCGGTGACGGAATTTAACTACCGTTTTGCCGATGCCAAAGATGCCTGTATTTTTGTCGGCGTGCGCCTGAGCCGCGGCGTGGAGGAGCGCAAAGAGATCCTCAACCTGCTGCATGAGGGCGGCTACAGCGTGGTCGATCTCTCTGACGACGAGATGGCGAAGCTGCACGTGCGCTACATGGTCGGCGGGCGTCCATCGAAGCCGCTCCGGGAACGTCTGTTCAGCTTCGAGTTCCCGGAATCGCCGGGCGCGCTGCTCAAGTTCCTGCACACGCTGGGCACGCACTGGAACATCTCTCTGTTCCACTACCGCAGCCACGGCACTGACTACGGCCGCGTGCTGGCGGCGTTCGAACTGGGCGAGCACGAGCCGGATTTCGAAACGCGGCTGAACGAGCTGGGCTATGAGTGTCATGACGAAACCCATAACCCGGCCTTCCGCTTCTTCCTGGCAGGCTAGTGGTTCGGCAAAATCTGCCAGAACGCATCAATAAGCGGCTCATGCAGCCGCTTTTTTTGTGCGCACACGCCAAGCTCAAACGGCGTCTTCTCGTCGCTGCGCTCCAGAATCATCACGCGATTGCGCACCGGCTCCGGGCTGTTCTCCAGCACCACTTCCGGCAGCAGCGCCACGCCGCAGCCGAGCGCCACCATCGACACCATCGCCTCATGGCCGCTGACCGTGGCGTAAATCGACGGGTTGCTGATTTTCTGACGGCGGAACCACAGTTCAATGCGGCGGCGGACCGGCCCCTGATCGGCCATGATAAACGGCACCGTGGACCAGTCCGGTTTTTCCACCGATACCTGGTTACGCACCGGGCAGGGCAGCGCCGGGGCAATCAGTACAACCGCCAGATTCTCCAGCATTGAGAATGCCACCGCGCCCGGCAGGGTTTCAGGTTTCCCGGCAATGGCGAGATCCGCTTCGCCCGTCACCACTTTCTCCATTGCGTCGGAGGCGTCGCCGGTCGTGAGCTTAATTTCAACCGACGGATGCGCCGCGCGGAAGCGGTCGAGAATCGGCGGCAGATGGCTATAGGCGGCGGTCACGGAGCAGAAAATATGCAGCTCGCCGGAAAGTGACGGCCCCTGCTGGTCAATCGAGTGCCGCAGCTGCTGGTACTGCAACAGCGTCTGCTGGGCAAAAATGCGCAGTTCTTCACCCGCTTCTGTGAGGGTGACGGTGCGGTTGTCGCGCACGAATAGCGGCTGGCCGAGGTCTTCCTCAAGGCGCTGGATCTGGCGTGAAAGCGTGGAGGGGCTAACGTGCATCGCCCGGGCGCTGCGGCCAAAATGGCGGCTTTCCGCCAGGTGCAGGAACATTTTCAGATCGCGTAAATCCACCGATTCCACTCCCTCTTTTTATATTGCAAAAATTGCAACATGACGTTGTGAATATATCAATTTCCGCAATAAATTTCCTGTTGTAATGTGGGTACATTCTCGCTGAAACGCGAACCGAACAATAAGACACACAACATCACGAGGTATCACCCATGGCTAACTACTTTAATACACTGAACTTGCGCCAGCAGCTGGCGCAGCTGGGCAAATGCCGCTTCATGGCGCGCGACGAATTTGCCGATGGCGCGAGCTACCTTCAGGGTAAAAAAGTGGTCATCGTCGGCTGTGGCGCACAGGGTCTGAACCAGGGCCTGAACATGCGTGACTCCGGTCTGGATATCTCCTACGCCCTGCGTAAAGAAGCGATTGCTGAGAAGCGTGCTTCCTGGCGCAAAGCGACCGAAAACGGCTTCAAAGTGGGTACCTACGAAGAGCTGATCCCGCAGGCGGATCTGGTGGTTAACCTGACCCCGGACAAGCAGCACTCTGACGTTGTGCGTTCCGTACAGCCGCTGATGAAAGACGGCGCGGCGCTGGGTTACTCCCACGGCTTCAACATCGTTGAAGTGGGCGAGCAGATCCGTAAAGACATCACCGTAGTGATGGTGGCACCGAAGTGCCCGGGTACGGAAGTGCGCGAAGAGTACAAACGTGGCTTCGGCGTGCCGACGCTGATCGCAGTTCACCCGGAAAACGATCCAAAAGGCGAAGGCATGGCGATTGCCAAGGCATGGGCAGCAGCGACCGGCGGCCACCGCGCGGGCGTTCTGGAATCTTCCTTCGTTGCCGAAGTGAAATCTGACCTGATGGGCGAGCAGACCATTCTGTGCGGTATGCTGCAGGCCGGTTCACTGCTGTGCTTCGACAAGCTGGTGGAAGAAGGTACCGACCCGGCCTACGCGGAAAAACTGATTCAGTTCGGCTGGGAAACCATCACCGAAGCGCTGAAGCAGGGCGGTATTACGCTGATGATGGACCGTCTGTCCAATCCGGCAAAACTGCGTGCTTACGCGCTGTCTGAACAGCTGAAAACCATCATGGCGCCGCTGTTCCAGAAACATATGGACGACATCATCTCCGGCGAATTCTCTTCCGGCATGATGGCGGACTGGGCGAACGACGATAAAAACCTGCTGACCTGGCGTGAAGAGACCGGTAAAACCGCGTTCGAGACCGCGCCACAGTATGAAGGTAAAATCGGCGAGCAGGAGTACTTCGATAAAGGCGTACTGATGATCGCCATGGTGAAAGCAGGCGTTGAGCTGGCGTTCGAAACCATGGTGGATTCCGGCATCATCGAAGAGTCTGCGTACTACGAATCTCTGCACGAGCTGCCGCTGATTGCGAACACCATCGCCCGTAAGCGTCTGTACGAAATGAACGTGGTGATCTCTGATACCGCAGAATACGGTAACTACCTGTTCTCTTACGCCTGCGTACCGCTGCTGAAAGAGTTTATGACCACTCTGCAGACGGGCGATCTGGGCAAAGCGATTGCGGAAGGTGCCGTGGATAACGCGCAGCTGCGCGATGTGAACGAAGCGATTCGCAGCCACCAGATCGAAAAAGTAGGTCACAAACTGCGTGGCTACATGACCGATATGAAGCGTATCGCGGTAGCGGGTTAACAACCTTGTCGGGTGGCGCTTCGCTTACCCGACCTACAAAACCGCACGATGTAGGCCGGGTAAGGCGTAGCCGCCACCCGGCTTTTTTAATTGCGATACAGTACTTTGATAATGTGATAACCGAACTGGGTATGCAGCGGGCCGGTTGGCTCCAGCACCGGGCAGGAGAACACCACTTTATCGAACGCCGGAACCATCTGACCCTGGCGGAACTCACCCAGATCGCCGCCGCGTTTGCCTGACGGGCAGATGGAGTGCTTCTTCGCCAGCTTACCGAAGTCGGCACCGTTTTTAATCTGCTCCAGAAGATCTAAAGCCAGTTTCTCTTCTTTAACGAGAATGTGCACTGCTGCTGCTGTTTTTGCCATGATCGTGCCTTGAATAGGTTGAAATAAATCGGGGCGCAATATACCACGCGTCAGCGGCGATAAAGCACCTTAATGATATGGTAGCCAAATTTGGTTTTTACCGGGCCGTAGGGCTTCAGAAGCGGGCAGCTAAAGACCGCCTGATCGAACGGGCCGACCATCGCACCTTGTTGAAACTCGCCGAGATCCCCGCCATTGCGTCCGGACGGGCATTTAGAGTAACGCTTCGCCAGATGATCAAAGCTGATGCCGCGATCCAGCTTGGCCAGGATCTCCTGGGCCAGTTTCTCTTCTTTTACCAGAATATGCAGGGCTGCTGCGGTCTTTTTCATGGTTCTGCTCTACGGGTTAAACGCGATTTCTCCACTTTATCATTAGCCGGTAAATCTGCGCCCGGCTTTCTGCTACAATCCACACCCCGTTCGAAGATTGAGCAACACTCCCATGCGTTTAAACCCTGGACAACAACAAGCGGTCGAATTCGTTACTGGACCATGCCTGGTGCTGGCAGGGGCCGGTTCGGGTAAAACCCGTGTGATCACCAACAAAATCGCCCATCTGATCCACAACTGCGGATATCAGGCGCGCCACATTGCGGCGGTCACCTTTACCAATAAAGCGGCGCGCGAGATGAAAGAGCGTGTCGGTCAGACGCTGGGCCGCAAAGAGGCGCGCGGCCTGATGATCTCCACCTTCCACACGCTGGGGCTGGATATCATTAAACGCGAGTATGCGGCGCTGGGAATGAAGTCCAACTTCTCGCTCTTTGATGATACCGATCAGGTGGCGCTGCTCAAAGAGCTCACCGAGGGGCTGATCGAAGATGACAAAGTGCTGTTGCAGCAGCTGATCTCGACGATCTCGAACTGGAAAAACGATCTGATGACGCCGGCCCAGGCCGCGGCGATCGCCAAAGGTGAACGGGATCGGATTTTCGCCCACTGCTACGGTCTGTACGATGCGCATATGAAAGCGTGCAACGTGCTGGACTTTGACGACCTGATCCTGCTGCCCACGCTGCTGCTGCAGCGCAATGAAGAGGTACGCGAGCGCTGGCAGAATAAAATCCGCTACCTGCTGGTGGATGAATATCAGGACACCAACACCAGCCAGTACGAGCTGGTGAAGCTGCTGGTGGGGCAGCGCGCGCGTTTCACCGTGGTAGGCGACGACGACCAGTCGATTTACTCCTGGCGCGGTGCGCGCCCGCAAAACCTGGTGCTGCTGAGCAAAGATTTCCCCGCCCTGCAGGTGATTAAGCTGGAGCAGAACTACCGCTCCTCCGGGCGTATCCTGAAGGCAGCAAACATCTTGATTGCCAATAACCCGCACGTATTTGAGAAGCGTCTCTTCTCCGAACTGGGCTACGGCACGGAGCTGAAAGTGCTCAGCGCCAACAATGAGGATCATGAAGCGGAGCGCGTGACGGGCGAACTCATCGCGCACCACTTCGTCAACAAAACCGAATATAAGGATTATGCGATCCTCTATCGCGGCAATCACCAGTCGCGCGTCTTTGAAAAGATGCTGATGCAGAACCGCATTCCGTACAAAATCTCGGGCGGCACGTCGTTCTTCTCACGACCAGAAATCAAAGATCTGCTGGCCTATCTGCGCGTGCTCACTAACCCGGATGACGACAGCGCGTTTCTGCGCATCGTGAATACGCCAAAACGCGAGATTGGCCCGGCGACGCTGCAAAAGCTCGGCGAGTGGGCGATGACCCGCAACAAAAGTATGTTTACCGCCAGCTTCGACATGGGGCTGAGCCAGACGTTAACCGGGCGCGGGTATGACTCGTTAACCCGCTTCACCCACTGGCTCGGTGAAGTGCAGCGTCTCGCGGAGCGCGAGCCGGTGGCGGCAGTACGCGATCTCATTCACGGCATCGACTATGAGTCCTGGCTGTATGAAACCTCAGCCAGCCCGAAAGCGGCTGAGATGCGCATGAAAAACGTTAACCAGCTCTTCAGCTGGATGACCGAAATGCTGGAAGGCTCTGAAATCGACGAGCCAATGACCCTGACGCAGGTGGTCACCCGCTTTACCCTGCGCGACATGATGGAGCGCGGCGAGAGTGAAGAAGAGGCCGATCAGGTTCAGTTAATGACGCTGCATGCGTCAAAAGGGCTGGAGTTCCCGTATGTGTATCTGGTCGGCATGGAAGAGGGATTGTTGCCGCACCAGAGCAGCATTGATGAAGATAACGTCGACGAGGAGCGCCGCCTGGCCTACGTGGGGATCACCCGTGCGCAGAAAGAGCTGACGTTCACGCTGTGTAAAGAGCGCCGCCAGTATGGTGAACTGGTACGCCCGGAGCCGAGTCGTTTTCTGCTGGAACTGCCGCAGGATGACGTGATTTGGGAACAGGAGCGCAAAGTGATTACCGCAGAAGAGCGGATGCACAAGGGGCAGGCCAACGTGGCAAACATCCGCGCCATGCTGGCAAAAGCCAAAGAGAAATGATAGGTCCGCAGGAACCTGTAGGCCGGGTAAGGCGAAGCCGCCCCCCGGCAAGGTTCAGCGTATTACTTTACCTCAAGCACCCAGTGCACATAGCTCTGCCACTGGCACTCCTGTTCGATCATCTCGGCCCCTAACGGGTGACGATCAATCCAGTTCTCCGGCAGCGTCAGCGAAAGCTTCTCGTCATCGGCCACCAGATTAATGGCGGGCAGCAAATCATCGCGGCGGCGGCTGGCAAACAGGATCGCCAGACGCAGCAGGCGGCACAGATGCTCGGCCACGCGCGGCGGGACGGCGTTTTGCTGATGCAAAGAGGAGAGATCGACGGTATTGGTCTGGTTCAGCAGCAGCGTTGCGAGCAATTTTTTCTGCGCAGGTGTATAGCCCGGTAAATCAAGGTTTCGGACCAGATACGCTGCGTGAGCTGGTGCCTGTTTAAAATCAATGCTCAGCCCCACTTCATGTAGCGCGCAGGCGCTCAGCAATAAATCCCGGCTCAGATGATCAAGATCCCAGACGTTAGCGACCTGATCGGCGAAGCGTGACGCCAGCTGCGATACACGTCCTGCCTGATCGATATCAACCAGAAAACGACGCTGCACGTTGCGCAGGGTACGGCTGCGGATATCCTGATCGACCGACAGATGTAACATCCCGTAGACCAGACCTTCGCGCAGCGCGCCGCCGGCCAGGGTCATACACTGGATGTTCAACTCGGTGAAAATGGCGATAAGAATGGCCAGCCCGCTCGGGAAGACCAGCGCGCGTTCCAGCGTCAGGCCTTCAATTTCCAGCTCTTCCAGGCGTCCGCACTGAATAGCGCGCTGTTTCAGCTGCTGAAGTTTAGCAAGCGTAATCCGCTCGTCCATTCCCTGCGCCATCATGATTTCCTGCAGAGCCTGCACGGTACCCGAGGCACCCACGCAGACTTTCCAGCCGTGATAGCGCAGCTCGTCCATCACCGGGCGTAACACCTCGCGCGCGGCGTTTTCTGCCTCGTCGAAGTTCTCTTTCCCCAGGTTCCGATCGGTAAAGTAGCGCTCAAGCCAGGTCACGCAGCCCATCGACAGGCTGAACAGCGACGTTGCCTGCGCGCCGGTGCCGGTAACAAGCTCGGTACTGGCACCGCCGATATCCACCACCAGGCGACGATCGTCACCCCCCGTGGTGTGTGCAACACCCTGATAAATCAGGCGAGCTTCTTCTTCGCCGCTGATAACCTGAACCGGACAACCGAGAATTTCCTGCGCCCTGGCAATAAAATCCACGGCGTTAACCGCCAGGCGGAGTGTCGCAGTGGCGACCACGGTGATTTGGGCATGCGGGATATCCTGCAGACGCTCGGCAAAGAGTCGCAGACACTGCCAGCCACGTTCCATGGCTTCAGGTGAGAGGTGATTGTCACTGCTCAGGCCCGCCGCGAGGCGGACCTTGCGCTTGATGCGCGTCAGCGTTTGTATGCTTCCCGCCACCTCGCGCACAACCAGCATATGAAAACTATTCGAACCGAGATCAATTGCCGCATAAAGCGAGGTGGAGCTGAGCATATTTTTTAACCTGAACGACGACGATTACGCGGTGCGCCGCCTGAACGACGCGGACCATTTCCGGAGCGTGGGCGGGTTAGACGCTTAGGCGGCGGCAGTTCGCTTAACAGCGCTTCCGGATTGTATTTACTCTGCGGAATAGAGTGACCGATATAAGTCTCAATGGCTGGAAGATTCAGCGCATACTCTTCACACGCAAGGCTAATCGAGTGACCGCTTGCGCCCGCACGACCGGTACGACCGATACGGTGTACGTAGTCTTCGCAGTCGTCTGGCAGATCGTAGTTAAAGACGTGCGTCACGGCCGGAATGTGCAGACCACGAGCAGCAACGTCGGTTGCGACCAGAATATCGAGATCGCCACGGGTAAATTCTTCAAGAATACGCAGGCGTTTTTTCTGCGCCACGTCGCCGGTCAGCAGGCCAACACGGTGACCGTCTGCAGCCAGATGGCCCCAGATGTCTTCACAACGGTGTTTGGTGTTCGCAAAGATAATGGCGCGATCTGGCCACTCTTCTTCAATCAGCGTTTGCAGCAGACGCATTTTCTCTTCATTGGAAGGATAGAAGAGCTCTTCTTTAATGCGGTGACCCGTTTTCTGCTCAGGTTCCACTTCTACATATTCGGCGTTGTTCATCTGTTCGAACGCCAGTTCGCGAACGCGGTATGAGAGGGTTGCAGAGAACAGCATATTCAGACGCTGATTGGCCGGAGGCATACGGCGGAACAGCCAGCGGATGTCTTTAATGAAGCCCAGATCGTACATGCGGTCAGCTTCATCGAGCACCACAACCTGGATTGCGCCGAGGTTGATGTGGTTCTGTTTAGCGTAGTCGATAAGACGGCCGGTGGTACCGATCAGGATATCCACACCGCTTTCCAGTACTTTCAGCTGTTTATCGTAGCCGTCGCCGCCATAGGCCAGGCCAAGCTTCAGGCCGGTAGACTGCGCCAGGGGTTCAGCGTCTGCGTGGATCTGTACCGCCAGTTCTCGCGTCGGGGCCATAATTAGCGCGCGCGGCTGGTTAACTTTGCGGTCTGCAATCGCTGGGTGAGAAAGTAAATAATGAAACGTTGACGTTAAAAACGCCATCGTTTTGCCGGTACCGGTTTGCGCCTGCCCGGCAACATCGCGACCGGCCAGCGTCAGCGGCAGCGCGAGGGCCTGAATGGGCGTGCAGTTATGAAACCCTTTATTTTCAAGGGCTTCAATCACCTTCGGGTGCAGCGCGAAGTCGGAAAACTTCTGTTCTGTTAAATGTGTTTTGCTCATAGTGTGGTAGAATATCAGCTTACTATTGCTTTACGAAAGCGTATCCGGTGAAATAAAGTCAACCTTTAGTTGGTTAATGCGACATCAACACGTCGTTGGTGGAGACAAAACCAACGTACCAGGCTTATTCCTGTGGAGTTATATATGAGCGATAAAATTATTCACCTGACTGACGACAGTTTTGACACGGACGTACTTAAGGCTGACGGGCTGATCCTCGTCGATTTCTGGGCTGAATGGTGCGGTCCTTGCAAAATGATCGCCCCGATTCTGGATGAGATCGCCGACGAATATCAGGGCAAACTGACCGTTGCCAAGCTGAACATCGACCAGAACCCGGGCACCGCACCAAAATACGGTATCCGTGGCATCCCAACCCTTCTGCTGTTCAAAAACGGCGAAGTGGCAGCGACCAAAGTAGGCGCGCTGTCCAAAGGTCAACTGAAAGAGTTCCTGGACGCTAACCTGGCGTAAGGTTTCTCCGCTGTGCGTTCAGAGCTCCCGGCTAAATGATGTGGAACTCTGGACGCCCGGCTGAAGTCGTGCTAAGTTACCTATGACTTCGTTTTAAACATATCTTGTTGTTTGAATCTTGTTTTACCCGATACTTCCCGTTGTTGACATGAACAGTGCGTGAAGTGGCTAAATTCCGGGCTTGTCACTCAATCCGTCTTGTCGTTTCAGTTCTGCGTTCTTTCCCTGTGACCAGACAGCGAACAGACATGAGTTGATGGCCGCTAAACAGGCATGGATGACCCTGCCATACCATTCACAACATTAAGTTCGAGAATCACCCCGAGTTTAAGAACCCACACCATTATGAATCTTACCGAATTAAAGAATACGCCGGTTTCTGAGCTGATCACTCTCGGCGAAAATATGGGGCTGGAAAACCAGGCTCGTATGCGCAAGCAGGACATCATTTTCGCCATCCTGAAGCAGCACGCTAAGAGTGGCGAAGATATCTTTGGCGACGGTGTGCTGGAGATATTGCAAGACGGATTTGGTTTCCTCCGCTCTGCAGACAGCTCCTACCTCGCCGGCCCTGACGACATCTACGTATCCCCTAGCCAAATCCGCCGTTTCAACCTCCGCACTGGTGACACCATTTCAGGTAAGATTCGTCCTCCTAAAGAGGGTGAACGCTACTTTGCGCTGTTGAAAGTTAACGAAGTTAACTACGACAAACCGGAAAACTCGCGTAATAAGATCCTCTTTGAGAACTTAACGCCGCTGCACGCGAACTCTCGCCTGCGCATGGAGCGTGGTAACGGTTCTACCGAAGACTTAACCGCACGTGTTCTGGATCTGGCATCACCAATTGGTCGTGGCCAGCGTGGTCTGATTGTGGCACCGCCAAAAGCGGGTAAAACCATGCTGCTGCAGAATATCGCGCAGAGCATCGCCTACAACCACCCAGACTGCGTGCTGATGGTGCTGCTGATTGACGAACGTCCGGAAGAAGTGACCGAGATGCAGCGTCTGGTTAAAGGTGAAGTGGTTGCTTCTACCTTCGACGAGCCAGCCTCTCGCCATGTTCAGGTTGCGGAAATGGTTATCGAGAAGGCGAAACGCCTGGTTGAGCACAAGAAAGACGTGATCATCCTGCTCGACTCCATCACCCGTCTGGCGCGTGCCTACAACACCGTGGTTCCGGCGTCCGGTAAAGTGTTGACCGGTGGTGTGGATGCTAACGCCCTGCATCGTCCGAAACGCTTCTTTGGTGCTGCACGTAACGTGGAAGAGGGCGGCAGCCTGACCATCATCGCGACGGCGCTGATCGATACCGGTTCAAAAATGGACGAAGTGATTTACGAAGAATTTAAAGGTACAGGTAACATGGAACTGCACCTCTCTCGTAAAATCGCCGAAAAACGCGTCTTCCCGGCTATCGACTACAACCGTTCCGGTACCCGTAAAGAAGAACTGCTCACCACGCAGGAAGAACTGCAGAAAATGTGGATCCTGCGCAAAATCATCCATCCAATGGGTGAAATTGACGCGATGGAGTTCCTCATTAACAAACTGGCGATGACCAAAACCAACGACGATTTCTTCGACATGATGAAACGCTCGTAACGCAAATAAAGCCAGCGAACGCCACGTTTTTACGTGGCGTTTTTCTTTTATGGACTATACGCTAGTACCACCTACTCCCAATTTTGACGTGTAGGTGCGACAATAAGACGATTCGTAGAGTAAAAACATTAATAGCTTGAATAATATACAAATGAGGTCACAAGAGGTTTACTTTTACCTTCGGGCTATGAGCCTTCGTGGTTATACTTCCGAGACTAACATTTGTTGAGAATCCATTGTGAACCTATTCGATACGTTTACTGATCTAACCAGTATTTTTTTATTCACCACCTGTTTTCTGTTTGTTGCGCGTAAGGTGGCGAAATACGTGGGGTTAGTGGATAAACCCAACTTCCGGAAGCGCCATCAGGGCATGATCCCCCTGGTGGGCGGTATCTCTGTTTTTGCTGGTATTTGCTATGCCTTCGCGATTGCTGACTACTATGTTCCGCATGTCAAATTATATCTGATGTGTTCAACGGTGCTGGTCATCATCGGCGCGCTTGACGATCGTTATGACATCAGCGTTAAAATCCGCGCCTTTGTGCAGGCTGCGGTTGGCATTGCCATGATGGTCTCAGCAAAACTCTACTTGAGTAGCCTCGGCTACATTTTTGGCTCCTGGGAGATGGTGCTTGGCCCGTTTGGCTATTTTCTGACGCTTTTTGCAGTGTGGGTCGCGATCAATGCTTTCAACATGGTGGATGGTATTGATGGTCTATTGGGAGGACTGTCATGCGTTTCATTTGCCGCGATCGGTTTTATTTTATGGTTCGATGGGCAATATAGTCTTGCCATGTGGTGTTTCGCCATGATTGCTGCCATCCTGCCTTATATTCTGTTAAACCTTGGTGCGCTGGGTCGTCGCTATAAAGTCTTTATGGGGGATGCGGGCAGTACGCTCATTGGATTTACCATCATCTGGATTTTGTTGGAAACGACTCAGGGTCAAGTCCATCCTATCAGTCCTGTGACCGCATTATGGATTATCGCTATCCCGTTAATGGACATGGTTGCGATTATGTATCGCCGCCTGCGTAAAGGTAT
Source organism: Enterobacter sp. ECC-019 (assembly GCF_043974075.1). Lineage (NCBI taxonomy): Bacteria > Pseudomonadati > Pseudomonadota > Gammaproteobacteria > Enterobacterales > Enterobacteriaceae > Enterobacter > Enterobacter sp. ECC-019. The sequence continues at coordinate 428,611 of NZ_CP143759.1, read as the reverse complement.
GAGTCCCTTCTCAGCTGACCGACAGCATATTCATCATTTGATCATGCGAGCAGGATTCACCTCACGGCAGGCATTTGTGTTGATCACACTGGCGGCTGCTATTCTTGCGGGGGTTGGTGTTGCGGCAGAATATGCACATATTGTTCCTGAATGGGTTATGTTGGCATTATTCTTGCTGGCATTTTTCCTGTACGGCTACTGCATTAAGCGCGCATGGAAAGTAGCGCGATTTATTAAACGTCTTAAACGCAGGATGCGTCGTAACAGTGGCAAAAATACAACATTAACTAAGTAAAACCGGGACTATGATGACTCAACCGTTGGCGGGAGCGAAATCAGTGGTAACTGAGAATGAACTGGATATTCGGGGTTTGTTTCGCGTGTTATGGGCAGGCAAACTTTGGATTGCGGGGATCGCGCTGGGGTTTGCACTGTTAGCGCTGGCCTATACGTTCTTTGCAAAACAAGAGTGGAGCGCCACGGCAATCACGGATAAACCAACGGTTAACATGCTCGGGGGATACTATTCCCAGCAGCAATTCCTGCGAAACCTGGATATCAAAGCCAGTCTTGCGACGCCAGACCAGGCCTCCGTTATGGATGAAGCCTATAAAGAGTTTGTGATGCAGCTGGCTTCATGGGATACCCGCCGCGACTTCTGGTCCCAGACGGATTACTACAAGCAGCGCCGGGTTGATAATACAAAAGCCGATGCCGCCCTGCTGGACGATCTGATCAACAATATTCAGTTTATGCCGGGCGACGCGCTGCGTAACGTGAATGACAGCGTCAAGCTGATCGCAGAAACCGCGCCGGATGCCAACAACCTGTTGCGTCAGTACGTCGCGTTTGCCAGCCAGCGTGCCGCAAGCCATCTTAACGAAGAGCTTAAAGGTGCCTGGGCGGCTCGTACCATCCAGATGAAAGCGCAGGTGAAGCGTCAGGAAGAGGTAGCGAATACCATTTTCGGTCGCCGCGTGCATAACATTGAGCAGGCGCTGAAAATTGCGGAGCAGCACAATATTTCCCGTACTGAGACGGACGTGCCGGCTGATGAACTGCCTGACTCTGAAATGTTCCTTCTAGGTCGCCCTATGCTGCAGGCGCGTCTGGAAAACCTGAAGGCTGTCGGCCCTGATTTTGACCTCGATTACGATCAAAATCGCGCGATGCTCAATACGCTTAATGTCGGTCCATCACTGGACCCGCGTTTTCAGACCTATCGTTATTTGCGAACGCCTGAAGAACCTGTAAAACGCGATAGTCCGCGTCGTGCATTCCTGATGATTATGTGGGGGATTGTAGGCGCACTGACGGGCGCTGGCGTGGCGTTAACGCGTCGTCGCAAAAACTAAGAACGCCGTCTACGATGAAGGCTGCGGCCTTCATCGCCTAATCGAAGAGAATCGATGTGAAAGTACTAACCGTATTTGGCACCAGGCCGGAGGCCATTAAGATGGCACCTCTGGTTCATGCGCTGGCCTGCGATCCTGATATTGAAGCGAAAGTGTGCGTCACTGCCCAACACCGTGAGATGCTCGATCAGGTTTTAACGCTCTTTTCCATCGTCCCGGATTACGACCTTAATATTATGAAACCGGGACAAGGGTTGACGGAGATAACCTGTCGTATTCTGCAAGAGCTTAAGCCGATCCTCGAGTCATTCAAGCCCGACGTGGTGCTGGTACACGGTGACACCACCACTACCGTGGCGACAAGCCTGGCCGCGTTTTACCAGCGAATTCCTGTGGGGCATATTGAGGCGGGGCTGCGTACCGGTAATCTTTATTCGCCGTGGCCGGAAGAGGCCAACCGCACGTTAACGGGCCATCTGGCGATGTTCCACTTTGCGCCAACGGAAAACTCGCGTCAGAACCTGCTGCGTGAAAATATCGCCGACAACAAAATCTTTGTGACCGGCAATACGGTCATTGACGCGTTAATTTGGGTACGTGACCGCGTCCTGGCAAATAGCGATCTTCAGAAAGCGCTCGCTGCCCGCTATCCGTTCCTTCACAACGGCAAAAAAACCATTCTGGTCACTGGCCACCGACGCGAAAGCTTTGGCCGGGGTTTTGAGCAAATCTGCCATGCGCTGGCTGAAATCGCCGCGCAGAACGACGATGTGCAAATTGTCTATCCGGTCCATCTCAATCCTAACGTCAGCGAGCCGGTTAACCGTATCCTGGGCCATGTCGAAAATGTCCTTCTGATTGAACCTCAGGACTACATGCCGTTTGTCTGGCTGATGAATCATGCCTGGCTGATCCTCACCGATTCCGGCGGAATTCAGGAGGAAGCGCCATCCCTCGGCAAACCGGTGCTGGTGATGCGTGAAACGACCGAACGTCCGGAAGCTGTCAAAGCCGGTACGGTGCGTCTGGTCGGCACCAACGCACAGCTCATCGTCGAAGAGGTCACGCGCCTGCTGCACGACGATGAAACGTATCAGGCGATGAGTCGGGCCCATAATCCGTATGGAGACGGGCAGGCTTGTAGTCGTATTTTGCATGCACTTAAACACAATCGGGTATCTCTATGAGTTTTACTACCATCTCTGTCATTGGTCTTGGCTACATTGGCTTGCCCACCGCGGCGGCGTTTGCCTCTCGTCAGAAACAGGTTGTCGGTGTGGATATCAACGCGCGCGCGGTGGAAACCATTAACCGTGGTGAAATTCATATTGTGGAGCCCGATCTTGACCGCGTGGTGAAAGAGGCGGTGGAGGGGGGCTTCCTGCGTGCCAGCACGAGCCCAGTTGAAGCGGATGCCTACCTGATAGCCGTCCCCACCCCGTTTAAAGGTGACCACGAGCCCGACATGGCGTTCGTCGAGGCGGCGGCGAAATCTATAGCACCTGTGCTGAAGAAAGGGGCGCTGGTGATTCTGGAATCGACCTCTCCGGTCGGTGCTACCGAGCAGATGGCACAGTGGCTGGCCGACGCGCGCCCTGATTTACGCTTCCCGCAGCAGGCGGGTGAGCAGGCGGATATCAACATCGCCTACTGTCCGGAGCGTGTGCTACCGGGCCAGGTCATGGTCGAACTGATTAAAAACGACCGCGTCATTGGCGGTATGACGCCCGTCTGTTCCGAACGTGCCAGCGCGCTGTACAAGATCTTCCTGGAAGGCGAGTGTGTGGTGACCAACTCCCGCACCGCCGAGATGTGCAAGCTGACGGAAAACAGCTTCCGCGACGTCAATATCGCCTTTGCGAACGAACTGTCACTGATCTGCGCCGATCAGGGGATTAACGTCTGGGAGTTGATTAGCCTGGCGAATCGCCACCCGCGTGTCAACATTCTCCAGCCAGGTCCGGGCGTGGGCGGACACTGTATCGCCGTCGATCCGTGGTTTATCGTGGCGCAGAATCCGGCGCAGGCTCGCCTGATCCGTACCGCGCGTGAAGTAAACGACAGCAAGCCTCACTGGGTGCTCAATCAGGTTAAAGCGACGGTAGCGGATTGTCTGGCAGAGAGCGGCAAACGTGCCAGCGAGCTGAAAATTGCCTGCTTTGGTCTCGCATTTAAACCCAATATTGACGATCTGCGTGAAAGCCCGGCGATGGAAATTGCCGAGATGATTGCCGAATGGCACAAGGGTGAAACGCTGGTGGTTGAGCCGAATATTCATGAATTACCGGCTAAACTGGCGGGGCACTGCACGCTGACGGCGCTGGACGATGCGCTGGCGACGGCGGACGTGCTGGTGCTGCTGGTGGATCATAAAGAGTTTAAAGCGACGTCCGGTGATGCCGTACGTCAGCAGTATATTGTGGATACCAAAGGTGTCTGGCGTTGAACAGCCTGAAGGGGGTGCTCGAGTCCCTGCAGTGGGAGAGTGCCTTTTTCGGCCTGCCATCGGCCATCGTGCGTCTGCGCGATGATGCGCCGGTGCTGGCTGAATCGGATTTTATCGCCTGGCAACGAGTGCAGGCGAAGATCCCGGCGGAGCGCGCCGATATGCTTGATGCGCTCCAGCAGCATGGCTTTCAGCTGGTTGAAGGTGAGGTCGATCTTTCCATTACCCTCACCCGGCACGATGCGTCCGGCGCGGAAATGGCAACGGAGCAGGACATCCCCGTGCTGCGTCAGATGGCGACCCGGGCGTTTGCGCAGAGCCGCTTTCGTGCGCCCTGGTATGCACCTGACGATAGCGGACGTTTCTATGCTCAGTGGATAGAGAATGCGGTCAAAGGCATCTTTGACCATGTCTGCCTGGTTTTCCGTGCAGGGGACGGTCAAGTCCAGGGGTTCGTCTCGCTGCGTAAGCTCAACGAGCGCGAGGCGCGCATTGGCTTATTAGCCGGGCGCGGCATGGGTGAGAAACTCATGCAGGCGGCGCTTCACTGGGCGCAGCAGCAGCAGCTTGTGACGCTGCGGGTAGCGACCCAACTGGGCAACACCGCCGCGCTTAAACGTTATATTGCGAGTGGTGCCAACATCGACGCCACCGCCTATTGGTTATACAGGTGACAAGATGATTCCATTTAACGCACCACCCGTTGTCGGAACTGAACTCGACTATATGCAGTCTGCCATGGGCAGCGGCAAACTCTGTGGTGACGGCGGTTTTACCCGTCGCTGTCAGCAGTGGATGGAACAGCGTTTTCGCAGCGCCAAAGTGCTGCTGACCCCGTCCTGTACGGCATCGCTGGAAATGGCGGCACTGTTGCTGGATATTCAGCCCGGTGATGAAGTAATTATGCCGAGCTATACCTTCGTTTCCACCGCGAACGCCTTTGTCCTGCGCGGAGCGAAAATCGTCTTTGTGGATATCCGCCCGGATACCATGAACATTGATGAGACGCTGATTGAAGCAGCGATCACTGACAAAACGCGCGCGATCGTGCCGGTTCACTACGCGGGCGTGGCCTGTGAAATGGACACCATCATGGGCATCGCTAAAAAACATAATTTGTTCGTGGTGGAAGATGCCGCGCAGGGCGTGATGTCCACCTACAAGGGGCGCGCCCTGGGCACTATCGGCCATATCGGCTGCTTTAGCTTCCACGAAACCAAAAACTACACGGCGGGTGGAGAAGGTGGCGCGACGCTGATTAACGACCGGGCTCTCGTGGAGCGTGCGGAAGTGATCCGCGAAAAAGGCACCAACCGCAGCCAGTTCTTCCGGGGTCAGGTAGACAAATACACCTGGCGCGATATCGGCTCCAGCTATCTGATGGCGGATCTGCAGGCGGCGTATCTGTGGGCGCAGCTGGAAGCGGCGGAACGTATCAACCTGCAGCGTCTTTCCCTGTGGCAAACGTATTACGATGCGCTTGAGCCTCTGGCCAAAGCCGGGCGTATTGAACTGCCGACCATCCCGGCAGATTGCGTCCACAATGCGCATATGTTCTACATTAAGCTGCGCGATAACGATGACCGCAGCGAGCTCATCGCCTGGCTGAAAGAGGCCGAAATTTTGGCGGTGTTCCACTATATCCCGCTGCACTCCAGCCCCGCGGGCGAAGCGTTCGGCACGTTTGCGGGTGAAGATCGCTACACTACCAAAGAAAGTGAGCGTTTGCTTCGTCTGCCACTGTTCTACAACCTCGCGCCTGTGAACCAGCGCACGGTGATTAATACCCTTCTGAGTTATTTCGGCTGATATGTCTCTGGCAAAAGCATCGGTGTGGACCGCCGCGTCCACGCTAGTAAAAATTGGCGCCGGGCTGCTGGTCGTCAAGCTGCTGGCCGTCTCATTTGGCCCCTCTGGTGTGGGGCTGGCGGGTAATTTCCGCCAGCTTGTCACCGTCCTTGGGGTGCTGGCCGGTGCCGGTATCTTCAACGGCGTAACCAAATACGTTGCGCAGTATCACGATGATGCGGCTCAGTTGCGCAGAGTGGTGGGCACCTCTTCGGCGATGGTCACGGGTTTTTCGACCCTGATGGCGATTATCTTTCTGCTGGCGGCGGCGCCCATTAGCCAGGGGTTGTTCGGGCACACCCATTATCAGGGGCTGGTGCGTCTGGTCGCGTTGGTTCAGATGGGCATTGCCTGGGCTAACCTGCTGCTGGCGCTGATGAAAGGTTTTCGTGATGCTGCCGGGAACGCGCTCGCCTTAATCCTGGGCAGCGTTATCGGCGTGATTGCCTATTACTTCTGCTATCGCCTGGGCGGCTATGAAGGCGCACTGCTGGGGCTGGCGCTGGTCCCGGCGCTGGTTGTGGTGCCTGCGGCGTTCATGTTGATGCATCGGGGTGTCATCCCTCTGAGCTACCTGAAACCGCAATGGGACACGATGAATGTCAGCCAGCTGGGTAAATTTACCCTGATGGCGCTCATCACCTCCGTCACGCTGCCGGTGGCCTACGTGATGATGCGAAACCTGCTGGCGGCGCATTATAGCTGGGATGAAGTGGGGATCTGGCAGGGCGTAAGCAGTATTTCTGACGCCTATCTCCAGTTTATTACGGCTTCCTTTAGCGTTTACCTGCTGCCAACCTTATCGCGTCTGACGTCCAGACAAGAAATAACGCGCGAGATTTTCCGATCGCTGCGCTTTGTGTTGCCGGCCGTCGCGGCGGCCAGCTTTACCGTCTGGTTATTGCGCGATGTCGCCATCTGGCTGCTGTTCTCGACGAAGTTCACCGCCATGCGCGACCTCTTTGCCTGGCAGCTGGTGGGTGATGTGCTGAAAGTGGGTGCTTACGTTTTCGGCTATCTGGTGATTGCAAAAGCATCCCTGCGGCTGTATATCCTGGCGGAAATTAGCCAGTTTGCGTTACTGACAGCATTTTCACACTGGCTGATACCCGCGCACGGTGCGCTGGGGGCGGCTCAGGCCTACATGGCAACCTATATCGTTTATTTCGCCGCCTGTTGTGGCGTATTTTTATTGTGGCGTAAACGCGCATGACTGCACTGATTCACATCCTGGGATCGGATATCCCACACCATAACCAGACCGTTTTGCGGTTCTTCAACGACGAGCTGGCATCGGGTAATCCTGATGCGCGTGAGTTTATGGTTGCAGGTCAGGATAAAGGCCTGAGCGCAGCATTTCCGGCGCTAGCTATTCGCTTCTGGCCGGATAAGGCCTCACTGGCGAAGGCGGTCGTTGCCAAAGCCAAAGCGGATCGTAAGCAACGTTTCTTTTTCCACGGGCAGTTCAATACCGGCCTGTGGCTGGCGCTGCTCAGTGGGGGGATTAAGCCCTCCCAGTGCAGCTGGCATATCTGGGGAGCCGATCTCTACGAAGTCTCCCGCGGCTGGAAATTCCGTCTTTTCTATCCCTTGCGCCGCATGGCGCAGGGGCGCGTAGGCTGTGTGTTTGCCACCCGTGGCGATCTCAACTATTTTGCTAAACAGCACCCGAACGTGCGCGGTGAATTACTCTATTTCCCAACCCGCATGGATCCGGCGCTGAACGCCATGGCGAATGACACGGTGCGTGAAGGCAAGCTAACGATCCTGGTGGGGAATTCCGGCGATCGCAGTAACGAACACGTCGCGGCGCTCAGGGCGGTGCATAAGCAGTTCGGCGACACGGTGAACGTGGTGGTGCCGATGGGCTATCCCGCCAATAACGACGCCTATATTGATGAGGTTCGCCAACAGGGACTTGCGCTGTTTAGCGCAGAAAATCTGCACATCCTCAGCGATAAGCTGGAATTTGATGAATATCTTGCGCTGCTGAGAAAATGCGATCTTGGCTATTTCATCTTTGCCCGACAGCAGGGAATTGGCACGCTGTGTCTGCTGATTCAGGCGGGTGTACCGTGCGTGCTCAACCGCGACAACCCGTTCTGGCAGGACATGGCCGAGCAGCATATTCCGGTGCTGTTTACCTCAGACACGCTGAATGTCGAGGTGGTACGGGAAGTCCAACGTCAGCTCACGCTGGTGGATAAAAATAGCATCGATTTTTTCAGCCCGAATTACCTCACGCCGTGGCACCGCGCGCTGCGTATCGCGTCAGGAGACAAAGCATGAGTCAGTTGCAATTCAGCGGCTTACTGGTTGTCTGGCTTTTGAGCACCCTGTTTATCGCCACGCTTACCTGGTTTGAATTCCGCCGGGTGCGCTTCAACTTTAACGTGTTCTTCTCGCTACTGTTTCTGCTGACCTTCTTTTTCGGTTTCCCGCTGACCAGCATTCTGGTCTTCCGTTTTGACGTGAGCGTCGCGCCGCCGGAAATCCTGCTCCAGGCGCTTCTGGCGGCGACCTGTTTCTATGCGGTCTACTACGTCACCTATAAAACGCGTCTGCGTTCAGTGCAGGCTGTTGTCCCGCGACGGGCGCTTTTTACCATGAATCGTGTGGAGACCCACCTGACGTGGGTGATGCTGATGACCATCGCGCTGGTCAGCGTCGGTATCTTCTTCATGCATAACGGCTTCCTGCTGTTTAAGCTCCACTCCTACAGCCAGATTTTTTCAGCCGAAGTTTCGGGTGTGGCGCTTAAGCGTTTCTTCTACTTCTTCATTCCGGCGATGCTGGTGATCTTTTTTCTGCGCCAGGACAGCAAAGCGTGGCTGTTCTTCCTGGTCAGCACCGTCGCGTTTGGCATCCTGACCTACATGATTGTGGGCGGTACGCGCGCCAACATTATTATCGCCTTCGCCATCTTCCTGTTTATCGGTATCATCCGCGGCTGGATCTCGCTGTGGATGCTGGTTGCGGCAGGCGTGTTTGGTATTGTGGGAATGTTCTGGCTGGCGCTGAAGCGCTACGGGATGAACGTGGCGGGCGATGAGGCGTTTTACACGTTCCTCTACCTGACGCGCGATACCTTCTCGCCGTGGGAAAACCTGGCATTGCTGCTGCAAAACTACGACAAGATTGATTTCCAGGGGCTGGCGCCGATTGTTCGCGACTTCTACGTCTTTATCCCTTCCTGGCTATGGCCGGATCGGCCCGGCGTGGTGCTTAACACGGCAAATTACTTTACCTGGGAAGTGCTGAACAACCATTCCGGCCTGGCAATCTCGCCAACGCTGATTGGTTCCCTGGTGGTGATGGGCGGGGCGTGGTTCATTCTGCCCGGTGCGGTTGCCGTGGGGCTGATTATCAAGTGGTTCGACTGGCTTTACCTGCGTGGCAACGAAGAGACCAACCGTTACAAAGCGGCCATTTTGCACAGTTTCTGCTTTGGTGCCATTTTCAATATGATCGTTCTGGCGCGCGAAGGGCTGGACTCGTTCGTTTCGCGCGTGGTGTTCTTCATGGTCGTATTCGGCGTCTGCCTGTTACTGGCCAAACTGTTGTACTGGCTGTTTGACAGCGCAGGGCTTGTGCACAAGCGCGAGCAGCAGGGCAGCACAACGCTGTCGCAAGTCTGAGTAAGGATAGTAATGACTGATACAATTTCTGCACCGCGCTATGCGCTACGTGGCCTGCAGCTTATTGGCTGGCGCGACATGCAACACGCGCTGGACTTTCTGTTCGCCGACGGCCAGATGAAATCCGGTACGCTGGTGGCCATCAACGCGGAAAAGATGCTGGCAGTTGAGGATAATGCGGAAGTCAAAAGCCTGATTGAAGCAGCTGAATTTAAATACGCGGACGGGATCAGCGTGGTCCGCTCTATCCATAAAAAGTATCCTGACGCTAATGTTTCCCGCGTAGCGGGGGCCGATCTCTGGGAGCAACTTATGGCTCGCGCCGGCGCGCAGGGCACGCCCGTGTTCCTGATTGGTGGGAAGCCGGAGATATTGTCCCAGACGGAGGAGAAACTGCGTCGTCAGTGGAATGTTAAGATTGTCGGCAGCCAGGATGGTTACTTCAAACCGGAAGCACGCCAGGCTTTGTTTGAGCGCGTTCGTGACAGCGGGGCGAAAATTGTCACCGTGGCGATGGGGTCTCCGCGCCAGGAGATCCTGATGCGCGACTGCCGTCTGGTCTGTCCGGATGCCCTCTACATGGGCGTCGGCGGTACGTACGACGTCTTTACCGGCCACGTTAAGCGTGCGCCAAAGGTCTGGCAAAATCTGGGGCTGGAGTGGCTGTATCGCCTGCTATCGCAACCGATGCGTATTAAACGACAGATCCGTCTGCTTCGCTACCTCGCCTGGCATTACACCGGGAAAATGTAATCAAAATGTAGCGCGATATGCTATTCGCGCTGCAACTCGCCTGCAAAACTGCTGATAATCTGTGCAATGCATTCATTTTTTTAATGCATCGTTTGCCATTTGGCAGATTTTAAGAAACCATTCGCTCCGTATTTTAGTACCCCTAAAAAACAATACCCGGTCTTAAGCCGGGAAACAGCAAACACAATCGAGGATCTATGGCAGAGAAAAAACCGGAGCTACAGCGTGGGCTGGAAGCTCGTCATATTGAACTGATAGCGCTGGGCGGCACTATCGGCGTGGGCCTGTTTATGGGCTCTGCAAGTACGCTCAAATGGGCAGGCCCTTCCGTATTACTGGCGTATATTATCGCCGGGCTGTTTGTTTTCTTCATTATGCGTTCCATGGGCGAAATGCTCTTCCTGGAGCCGGTAACCGGCTCCTTCGCCGTTTACGCGCATCGTTATATGAGTCCGTTCTTCGGCTACCTGACGGCCTGGTCATACTGGTTTATGTGGATGGCGGTGGGCATCTCAGAGATCACCGCGATAGGGGTCTATGTCCAGTTCTGGTTCCCGGACATGGTCCAGTGGATACCCGCGCTCATTGCCGTGGGGCTGGTGGCGCTGGCAAACCTGGCCGCCGTGCGCCTTTACGGTGAAATTGAGTTCTGGTTCGCAATGATCAAAGTCACCACGATTATCGTGATGATTGTCGTCGGCCTGGGCGTGATTTTCTTCGGCTTTGGCAATGGTGGACACGCTATCGGCTTTGGCAACCTGACCGAAAACGGCGGCTTCTTTGCCGGTGGCTGGAAGGGCTTCCTGACGGCGCTGTGTATCGTTGTGGCCTCGTATCAGGGCGTGGAGCTGATCGGTATTACCGCCGGTGAAGCCAAAAACCCGCAGGTCACGCTACGTAGCGCGGTAGGCAAAGTGCTGTGGCGTATCCTGATTTTCTATGTGGGCGCGATCTTCGTCATCGTGACCATCTTCCCGTGGAACGAAATTGGCACGACGGGTAGCCCGTTTGTATTAACCTTCGCCAAAATTGGTATCACGGCGGCGGCGGGTATCATCAACTTTGTGGTCCTGACGGCAGCGTTGTCGGGCTGTAACAGTGGGATGTACAGCTGCGGGCGTATGCTCTATGCGCTTTCGAAGAACAACCAACTGCCTGCGGCGATGAGCAAAGTCTCACGTGTCGGCGTGCCGGTGGCAGGGGTGGCGGTGTCCATTGTGATCCTGCTGATTGGCTCTTGCCTGAATTACATCATTCCTAATCCGCAGCGCGTTTTCGTTTACGTCTACAGCGCGAGCGTACTGCCGGGTATGGTGCCGTGGTTTGTTATCCTCATCAGCCAGCTGCGTTTCCGTCATGCGCACAAAAAGGCGATTGAAAGCCATCCGTTCCGCTCAATTCTGTTCCCCTATGCGAACTATTTGACGATGGCGTTCCTGATTTGCGTATTAATTGGGATGTACTTTAATGAAGATACCCGCATGTCGCTGTTTGTCGGGATGATCTTCCTGGCGGCTGTAACGGCTGCATATAAGCTTTTTGGCCTGGGTCGCCGTGCCACCACGCAGAAAGTGGAGGAATAAGCGGCAAAATGTGCAAACCATAACCAAACGCGCATTTTTTTCAAAAAAGCACTAGACAGCGGGGGCGGAGGTACGTAATATCCAGCCCCGCAACGGCGCTAAGCGCCCGTAGCTCAGCTGGATAGAGCGCTGCCCTCCGGAGGCAGAGGTCTCAGGTTCGAATCCTGTCGGGCGCACCATTAACCCGGTGCTGGAGCTGCGGTGGTCTGAGAAGTAGTCAGTACCGCGTGAAAGAATACAGTGGTGGCTATAGCTCAGTTGGTAGAGCCCTGGATTGTGATTCCAGTTGTCGTGGGTTCGAATCCCATTAGCCACCCCATTATTTGAAAGAGTTGTGAATTGCGAAGGTGGCGGAATTGGTAGACGCGCTAGCTTCAGGTGTTAGTGTCCTTTGGATGTGGGGGTTCGAGTCCCCCCCCTCGCACCACGACTTTTTAAATGAATTGAACTAAAAATTCAAAAAAGCAGTACATCGGCGAGTAGCGCAGCTTGGTAGCGCAACTGGTTTGGGACCAGTGGGTCGGAGGTTCGAATCCTCTCTCGCCGACCAATTTTGAACCCCGCTTCGGCGGGGTTTTTTGTTTTCTGCGATTCTTCATTCCTGTAGTCATTCCCCAACAACGTCCTTTTTCAATGTCGCAATCCAGCGACATGCAACTCATTGAAAATTAAATAAATAACTATTTATGGTTTTTGCTGTCTCCTCCTGGCGACATATTTCCGCCTTTTCACGCTACGTTGTAGAGCTTAAGACGGCGCTTAACAGCATAATTTCCTTTTATCTTAAAATGTTGCGTGATGTAAAACTTCTGCGTGTCACGTTGGCACGTTACGTGCAATAATATACGTGTAGATGCTCATTCCATCTCTTATGTTCGCCTTAGTGCCTCATAAACTCAGGAATGACGCAGAGCCATTTACGGTGCTTATCGTCCACTGACAGATGTCGCTTCGGCCTCATCAGACACCATGGACACAACGTTGAGTGAAGCACCAAATATGTTGTCTTACAGACCTGTTTTAACGCCTGCTTTTTAGCAGGCGTTTTTTTATGGGCGTAAAAAAGGAGGCCGTCTGGCCTCCTGATTAATTACTGCTGCGTACCGTTATTTTGCAGCGTCAATAGCAACCCATCGCGCCGCATGGCGGCTGCCTCTTCCGGCTTATGCTGCTTGTCCAGCGTATCGGCAAGCCACGCGTAGTCAAAGGCATCCGGACGCTGTTTCAGCGCCGCGCGGAAGGCGAGGCTCGCCTCCTGCCATTCTCCGTGCTTCATCAGCGATTGACCAAGCGTGCTCCACAGCAGCGGGCGGTCACCGACGGTTTTAATCTGCTGACGCAGCACTTTTTCAATTTGCTCTGGATTATTGGTTTTCAGGCGCGGGATCACCATCACCAGACGATCGTCGTACTGGCGCTTCAGACCGTCGAGAAGGATTTCCTGAGCCGTGTCATGGTCGTCACATTCAATAAGATGTTCCGCCATGGCAACCTGCAGAGGAACCTGCTGGCGTGTTTTACGGCTCTGATTCTTCCACCATGTTTTCAGACCGTCGCTGCCCAGGTCGGCGCGCGCCTGATCCATCAGACCAATCCATGCCAGACGCTGAAGCTCATCACGATGTTCATCATCGCCTACCTCGGCCTTCGCCATTGACGGAATGATGTCCAGCAGTGAACCCCAGGCACCGGTACGAATATACGCCTGCTCGGCAAGACGCAGCACTTCCGGATGACGTGGCGCAACTTCCAGCAGGCGATCGATACCGTGGCGAGCCGCGTGATTTTCATTGCGCGCCAGCTGCAGACGAACGCGCGTGATTTCTACCGGAATCGGGTCACCGTGAGCCAGCTCTGCCGCTCGCTCCAGATGCTGATTGGCGCGGGCTTCGTCACCGCGCTGCTGCGCCGCTTCGGCTGCGAGCAGATAATTCACCACCGGCTGTTCGGCATGGTCGGCATTTTTCGACATCAGCTTTTCAACCTGCTGATAGTCACCCTCGGCAAGCTTAAGCAGCGCCTGTTCGGTTTGCTTACGGGCGCGGCGACGTTTGCGGCCAACGAACCAGCCGCGCGTGTGGGCACCGGTGCGGAAAATACGGCGCAGGATCCACTCGATCGCAAACAGCACCACCAGGCCGAGGATCAGAATGATCGTCAGGCCCGTTACGCTGGTTTCGATGTTGTAGTTATCGGTCTGGATCAGGACGTAACCCTGATGGCCCGCAAGCATGGGGCCCAGCACGATCCCGGCGATCAGCAGGATGAAGAGTAAGAGAACTTTTAGCATCATTACTCTCCCTGCGGTGCGCTTTCAGGCGCCGGAGCCGGAGCCGAAGCTGGTGCCGCTCCGCCAGACGGCTCTGCCGGCACGCCCGGCTGCGCCAGCAGGTTACGTACGCGCGTCTGCATCAGTTTCTCCAGAATCGGCTGGCTGGCCAGCTTATCCGGCACGTTCATGGTGATGTTCTGCTGGCTTAGCTTATCAATGTCTTCGAGGAAGGCGGTGGTCGTCGCATCATCGGTGTTGTAGTAGGCGCGTACCCACGTTGAGACGTTATCCAGCGCCTGTTTGTAGGTCTCTTCCTGATGACGCGGCACGGCCTGAGCCGCCACCAGCAGGCGGGAACGAATGTTTTCGCGCAGATAGATATCCTGGTTCGGCGCCAGCAGCGGCACGGCGGTTTCGTCGCGACGGCGGATAGTGATGAAGCTGTCCATAAAGTTCTGCCAGCTTTTCTGCAGGTTTATGCGCCATTCGCTCAGAGAGCTGGAAAGCTCGGTACCGTCGGAATCCATCGGGGAGTCGTCGTCGTTATTATCCGCCAGCTGCAGGTTATCAATCTGATTCGAAAGCTGGTTCACCTTGAGAATAATGCCGTCGTAATCCACCTGCGAGACGGCGGAGAGGCTGGCGATGTCTTCGGTAATCGCGCGACGGGCCGCGATGAGGCTCGGGTCGTTCATGTCTGCCAGGCTCGCATCGGCGCTTTTCAGCAGCGCGGCGGCAGTGGTGACGTCCTGATCGCTCCACAGCTTACGTCCGGCGAGCTTCACCAGGAAGTCAGCCTGCGAGAGCAGCCAGGTTTTGGCATCGGTGCCGGAAATCGTGGCGACTTTCTGCTGCACGTCGCCCAGCTGTTTGGTCAGCTCTTCCTGTTTGCTGTTCGCCTCGGCAAGCGCGGCGGCCTGCTGCTTAATCACCGCTTCCAGCTCGGTTTTCTGCGTCTCCTGCGCTTTTTGCAGGGCGGTGAGCTGATTCACCAGCGCGTCGCTGGTGGACGTTTGATTAGCACCCTGTTGCTTCACCAGACCGTACAGGCCAACTCCTGCTGCCAGCGCAATTGCGATGGCAATCGCGCTCAGCGTGAGGCTCGTTTTGTTGCTGCCGTTTTTCTTCTCAGCGGTTTTCTCTGTCGTCTCTGGCTGTGGCGTCGTCTCCACAGTCTCCCTGGTCTCTTCAACCACGGCGGAGGATTTGTCGTGTTCCGTCATTATGGCTTCCCATTTGAGAGTTATTGTAATGCGCGCAGCAGCGCATCGTTGTCGGCGTTATCAGCGATCCGAATATCCTGCCAGCCCAGTTCCCGGGCCTGGTTCGCCAGACGCTCACTGACGACCAGAAGCCGACAGCGGAGTAACCAGTTTTCGCGATACCAAAGCGGTATCAGCGACCAAAGCTGTTGTAACATTTCACCGCTGGTGACCACCAGCGTATTAATGCCGCGCGCGTGCCAGCGCATCGCCTCTTCCGCGCCATCGTAGTGTTTTGCACAACGTTGATAGCACTCAATGAACGTCACGTCGGCACCACGTTCACGCAGCGTTTCGCCCAACAGTTCGCGGCCACCATTACCGCGCAAAATGAGCGCACGCCTTCCGGCAATAGTTTGTAATTCAGGTAATTGTAGCAAGACTTCACTGATTTCCCGATCTAACGGGTAACGAACGTCCGCGCTGCTTACGGTATGCAGCGCCAGTGCCGTTGTGCGGCCAATCGCGAAATAGCGGGGGGCGGTTGGCCAGGTCAAACCCTGCTGTTGCAGCTGCGCGTGGGCAAATTCCACGGCATGTTGCGACAGCGCAAACAGCAGGTCGCCTTCCTGAAGGGTATTCATCTGGTCGGCGAGCGCAGAGAGCTCCCGACCGGGGGAGAATTCAATGAGCGGAAAACTCCAGGCCACCTGCCCCAGTGCGCGCAGACGGCTCACTAACTGCTCTCCTGCGGGAGAAGGGCGGGTGACGAGAATACTCATGCAGGGGGCTCTCCATTATAAACGTCAGCCAGAATCTCGCGGGCACCGTTATCCAGCAGCTCTTCAGCCAGCGACACGCCAAGCTGCTCGGCATCTTGCGCTTTACCGCGACGTTCGCCGCGTACCATCTGCGAACCGTCCGGGGCGCCCACCAGCGCACGCAGCCACAGTTCGCCTTCTGTTAATTCAGCATAGCTGCCAATCGGAACCTGGCATCCCCCTTCGAGGCGGGTATTCATCGCACGCTCGGCTTTTACGCGAATAGCGGTCTCGTCATGGTTCAGCGGCGCGAGCAGTTCGCGGGTACGCGCATCGTCCAGACGGCACTCGATGCCGACGGCACCCTGGCCCACGGCCGGCAGCGACAGCTCTGGCGGCAACGCCACGCGAATGCGCGACTCCAGCCCCAGACGCTTCAGGCCGGCAACGGCGAGGATAATGGCATCGTAATCGCCGTTATCCAGCTTGCCCAGACGCGTGCCGACGTTACCGCGCAGCGAGCGAATGATCAGGTCAGGACGACGTTCCGCCAGCTGACACTGACGGCGTAAACTGGACGTGCCAACCACGCTACCTTCTGGCAGCGCGTCGAGGGAGTCATAGTGGTTAGAGACAAACGCATCGCGCGGATCTTCGCGCTCGCAGATGGTCACCAGCCCCAGCCCTTCCGGGAACTCGACGGGCACGTCTTTCATCGAATGTACGGCGATATCGGCGCGGTTCTCAAGCAATGCCAGTTCCAGTTCTTTGACAAACAGGCCTTTGCCGCCCACTTTCGCCAGGGGCGTATCGAGGATCACGTCACCGCGCGTGACCATCGGCACCAGCTCGACGCGCAATCCACTGTGGCAGGCTTCAAGGCGCTGCTTCACATAATGTGCCTGCCAGAGCGCGAGAGGGCTTTGGCGTGTGGCAATTCTCAAAACATTGTCTAACATGCTTGTTACCGTCATTATCAATCGCTAACCATCCTAACATTGTTGACTCTGGGATGGCAGTTTTACGGTTGATGAAGCGTGAGAGGGACAAGGCGGCGTATTCGTCAGCCATAGCCGTATTCAGGAATTTACACGTACAGAACGGTGCTACACTTGTATGTAGCGCATCTTTCTTTACGGTCAACCGGCAAGGTGTTAAATTGATCACGTTTTAGACCATTTTTTCGTCGCTACCACCAAAAATGATAAGGGCGAAAAAGGGTAACGGTTATCTTTTTGAAATACTGCGGGTCCGCTGTTATTCGTGTTTTGAATAGCTTGCGACACCCGGAAACATCAGGCGATACGTCTTGTACCTCTATATTGAGACTCTGAAACAGAGACTGGATGCCATTAATCAACTGCGTGTGGATCGCGCGCTTGCTGCCATGGGCCCTGCTTTCCAGCAGGTATACAGTCTGCTGCCGACATTATTGCACTATCACCATCCGCTAATGCCTGGCTACCTTGATGGTAACGTTCCCCAGGGCATTTGCCTTTTCACGCCTGATGAAACCCAACAGCATTATCTGAACGAGCTGGAACTCTACCGCGGCATGCCGCCACAGGAGTCTCCGAAAGGTGAGCTGCCGATTACCGGCGTTTACTCTATGGGGAGCACCTCATCGGTAGGGCAAAGCTGTTCTTCGGACCTGGACATCTGGGTCTGCCATCAATCCTGGCTCGATAACGACGAGCGTCAGCTGTTGCAACGCAAGTGCAGCCTGCTGGAGAGCTGGGCGGCCTCGCTCGGTGTGGAAGTGAGCTTCTTCCTGATTGATGAAAACCGTTTCCGCCATAACGAAAGCGGCAGTCTGGGGGGTGAGGACTGCGGCTCGACTCAGCACATCTTATTGTTGGATGAATTTTACCGTACTGCTGTGCGTCTGGCCGGGAAGCGTATTCTGTGGAATATGGTCCCGTGCGAAGAAGAAGAGCATTACGATGACTACGTCATGTCGCTTTACGCGCAGGGCGTACTGACGCCAAACGAATGGCTGGACCTCGGCGGTCTGAGCTCTCTGTCAGCAGAAGAGTATTTTGGCGCAAGCCTCTGGCAGCTCTATAAAAGTATCGACTCACCGTACAAAGCGGTGCTGAAAACGCTGCTGCTGGAAGCCTATTCCTGGGAATACCCCACGCCGCGACTGCTGGCGAAAGATATCAAGCAGCGTCTGCACGACGGGGAGATCGTCTCCTTCGGGCTGGACGCCTACTGCATGATGCTGGAGCGCGTGACCGAATACCTGAAAGCCATAGATGACACCACGCGTCTTGACCTGGTGCGTCGATGTTTCTATCTCAAAGTCTGTGAGAAATTGAGCCGTGAGCGCGCCTGCGTGGGCTGGCGTCGTGAAGTGGTCAGTCAGTTAGTGAAAGAGTGGGGATGGGACGAAGCGCGTCTGTCCATGCTCGACAACCGGGCTAACTGGAAAATCGATCAGGTGCGTGAAGCGCACAACGAACTGCTCGATGCGATGATGCAAAGCTACCGTAATCTGATCCGCTTTGCGCGCCGTAACAACCTCAGCGTTTCCGCCAGCCCGCAGGATATCGGGGTATTGACCCGTAAGCTGTACGCCGCATTTGAAGCGCTGCCGGGTAAAGTCACCCTGGTTAACCCGCAGATTTCGCCAGACCTGTCAGAGCCGAACCTGACCTTTATCTATGTGCCGCCGGGCCGCGCGAACCGCACCGGGTGGTATCTGTACAACCGTGCGCCAAGCATGGATTCGATCGTCAGCCATCAGCCGCTGGAATATAACCGCTACCTGAACAAGCTGGTGGCCTGGGCCTGGTTTAACGGCCTGCTGACCTCGCGTACGCGCCTGTTTATCAAAGGCAACGAGGTGGTCGATCTCGCTAAGCTGCAGGAGATGGTCGCGGATGTGTCACACCACTTCCCGCTGCGTCTGCCTGCCCCAACGCCGAAAGCGCTCTACAGCCCGTGCGAAATTCGCCATCTGGCGATTATCGTCAACCTGGAATACGACCCGACGGCGGCCTTCCGCAATCAGGTGGTCCATTTTGACTTCCGCAAGCTGGACGTCTTCAGCTTTGGCGAGCAGCAAAATTGCCTGGTGGGCAGCGTGGATCTGCTGTACCGCAACTCGTGGAACGAAGTGCGTACCCTGCATTTCAACGGCGAGCAGGCGATGATCGAAGCGCTGAAAACCATTCTCGGCAAGATGCACCAGGATGCCGCACCGCCGGACAGTGTCGAAGTGTTCTGCTACAGCCAGCACCTGCGCGGTTTAATTCGTACCCGCGTGCAGCAGCTGGTTTCTGAGTGTATCGAACTGCGTCTCTCCAGCACCCGTCAGGAAACCGGACGCTTTAAAGCGCTGCGCGTCTCCGGTCAGACCTGGGGCCTGTTCTTCGAACGTCTCAACGTGTCGGTGCAAAAGCTGGAAAACGCCATCGAATTCTACGGCGCGATTTCACACAACAAGCTGCATGGCCTGTCGGTGCAGGTGGAAACTAACCACGTTAAGCTGCCGCAGGTGGTGGACGGATTTGCCAGCGAAGGGATTATCCAGTTCTTCTTTGAAGAGTCGGGCGAGGACGCCGGGTTCAACATCTACATTCTGGATGAGACCAACCGCGCCGAGGTGTATCACCATTGTGAAGGCAGTAAAGAGGAGCTGGTGCGCGACGTCAGCCGCTTCTACTCCTCTTCGCATGACCGTTTCACCTACGGTTCAAGCTTTATCAACTTTAACCTGCCGCAGTTCTACCAGATTGTGAACGTCGATGGTCGTACGCAGGTGATCCCGTTCCGGACCCAGGCCGTTACGCCTGTAGCGCCTGCCAATCAGGACACCGCGCCGCTGTTGCAGCAGTATTTCTCCTGAGGCTTTTCGCCGGGTGGCGCTCACGCTTACCGGGCCTACGGTTCGAGCCGTTGTAGGCCCGGTAAGGCGTAGCCGCCACCGGGCAACAAAACTACCTGAAGCTCACAGCCTCACCCGCCTGCGCGGTCGCCGCCTGTTCCAGCAGATCCCAGAACGGCACGCCGCTACGGTCGCAAACCCACTCCCCGTCTTTCAGATCGAAATGATAGCCGCCCTGTTTCGCGGCCAGCCAGACCTGGTGAAGCGGCTCCTGGCGGTTAATAATAATTTTGCTGCCATTTTCGAAGCTCAGGGTCAGAATGCCGCCGTTGATTTCACAATCGATATCGCTGTCGCCGTCCCAGTCGTCAAGGCGCTCTTCGATGGTCATCCACAGGTTGTCGGCAAGGCGATGGAATTCACTGTCGTTCATGGTTTTGTTCCTGTTTTTCGTGATGCCGGCAGTATAACCCTAAATAATTCCCGTTGCAGGAAAGCGGCAAACTCTTGCTTTTGTGTCTTCTCCTGCGATGATAGAAACAGATTTGAACTTACGGGCAACTTTATAATGAAAAACGCTTTCCGAACGCTTGCCGTTCTCATCACGCTGTTTAGCCTGACTGGCTGCGGGCTGAAGGGACCACTGTACTTTCCACCTGCGGATAAAACCGCACCGCCGCCGACGAAACCTGTTAACAGCGGCATTGAGTCTTCCACGCCAAATACTAACGACCGTGGCGACAACGGTGGCCCGACTCAGGTTAATCTCTGACGATAACGTTCTGTACCCGCGCAATGGAGCAAATGATGCAGTTCTCTAAAATGCATGGCCTTGGCAACGATTTTATGGTCGTCGACGCGGTAACGCAGAATGTGTTTTTCTCCCCGGAACTGATCCGTCGCCTGGCGGATCGGCATCTGGGCGTGGGGTTCGATCAACTGCTGGTGGTCGAGCCACCGTACGATCCCGACCTCGATTTCCACTACCGTATTTTTAACGCGGACGGCAGCGAAGTTAACCAGTGCGGCAACGGCGCGCGCTGTTTTGCCCGCTTTGTCCGCCTGAAAGGGCTGACCAACAAGCGTGATATTCGCGTCAGCACGGCCAATGGTCGTATGGTGCTCAGCGTCACCGATGATGAACTGGTGCGCGTGAACATGGGCGAGCCTAACTTCGAGCCCTCCGTCGTGCCGTTTCGCGCAAACAAAGCGGAAAAGACCTATATTATGCGTGCGGCCGAGCAGACAGTATTGTGCGGCGTCGTCTCTATGGGTAACCCACACTGCGTGATTCAGGTTGATGATGTGGAAACCGCCGCGGTCGAAACGCTCGGCCCGGTGCTGGAAAGCCACGAACGTTTCCCGGAACGCGCGAACATCGGCTTTATGCAGGTGGTGAAGCGCGAGCACATTCGCCTGCGGGTTTACGAGCGCGGCGCGGGCGAGACTCAGGCCTGCGGAAGCGGTGCCTGTGCTGCGGTGGCCGTGGGCATCTCTCAGGGGTTACTGGCAGAAGAGGTTCGCGTGGAGTTACCGGGCGGTCGGCTTGATATCGCCTGGAAAGGACCGGGTCATCCACTGTATATGACTGGCCCGGCGGCACATGTCTATGACGGGTTTATCCATCTATGAAACAACCAGGGGAAGAACTGCAGGAAACAGTGACGGAACTGGACGACAGAGCTGTTGTTGATTATCTGCTGCGCAATCCTGAGTTTTTTATTCGCAATGCACGCGTCGTCGAAGAGATGCGCGTGCCGCATCCGGTTCGCGGGACCGTGTCGCTGGTCGAATGGCACATGGCGCGCTCGCGCAACCACATCAATCAGCTCGAAGAGAACATGACGCTGCTGATGGAGCAGGCCAGCACCAACGAAAGCCTGTTCTATCGTCTGCTGCACCTGCAGGCGCGTCTGGCGTCGGCGCACAGTCTTGACGAGTTCCTCAGCCGCTTCCACCGCTGGGCGCGGGAGCTGGGTCTGGCAGGTGCAACGATTCGTCTGTTCCCTGACCGCTGGCGCATTGGCGCGCCGTCGGGGTTTACCCATCTGGCGCTCAGTCGTCAGGCGTTTGAACCGCTGCGCATTCAGCGTCTGGGCCATGAGCACCACTATCTGGGGCCGCTGAACGGGCCTGAACTGCTGGTGGTACTACCGGAAGCCAAAGCGATTGGCTCGGTGGCGATGTCGCTGATGGGGCGCGATGGCGATCTGGGGGTCATGTTATTTACCAGCCGCGATGCGCATCACTATGAGCAGGGGCAAGCCACACACCTGCTGCAGGAGATCGCCCTGATGCTGCCCGAGCTGCTGGAGCGCTGGATTGAGCGCGTATGACGGACGGACTGCTCGCCACTGACGTTTCGCGCTTTCTGCGCTATCTGGGCGTGGAGCGTCAGCTTAGCCCCATTACCCTGCTCAACTACCAGCGTCAGCTTGATGCCATCATGCAGATTGCCGACGAAATCGGCCTGAAAAGCTGGCAACAATGTGACGCTGCGACGGTACGCGGGTTCGTCGTGCGTAGCCGTAAAAAAAATCTCAGCCCGGCGAGCCTGGCGCTCAGGCTCTCTGCGCTGCGCAGCTTCTTCGACTGGCTGGTCAGTCAGGGAGGCTTAAAAGCCAACCCGGCAAAAGGGATAGCCACGCCAAAAGCGCCGCGCCATCTGCCTAAAAATATCGACGTTGACGACGTAAACCGTCTGCTGGATATCGATCTGAACGATCCGCTGGCCGTACGCGACCGCGCGATGCTGGAGGTGATGTACGGCGCAGGCCTGCGTCTGTCTGAACTCGTCAACCTTGACCTCAAGCATCTCGATCTGGAATCTGGTGAAGTGTGGGTGATGGGTAAGGGCAGCAAAGAGCGCCGTCTGCCGATTGGCCGCAACGCGGTCTCCTGGATTGAGCACTGGCTTGACCTGCGCGGGCTGTTTGGCAGCGAAGAGGATGCGCTGTTCCTGTCGAAACTCGGCAAACGGATCTCGGCGCGTAACGTGCAGAAGCGCTTTGCGGAGTGGGGCATTAAGCAGGGGCTGAACAGCCACGTTCACCCGCACAAGCTGCGCCACTCCTTTGCGACACACATGCTTGAGTCGAGCGGCGATCTGCGCGGTGTGCAGGAACTGCTTGGCCACGCAAATCTGTCGACCACTCAAATCTATACCCACTTAGACTTCCAACACCTTGCCTCGGTGTATGACGCGGCGCATCCACGCGCCAAACGGGGGAAATAATGCGTTTTTACCGCCCACTTGGTCAGATCTCAGCCCTGACGTTTGACCTTGATGACACCCTTTATGACAACCGCGAGGTGATCCTGCGTACCGAGCAGGAGTCGCTGGCGTTTGTGCAGAACTACCATCCCGCGCTGAAAGCGATACAGAACAAGGACTTTCAGAAGCTGCGTCAGTCCCTGCGTGAGACCGAACCGGATATTTACCACGACGTGACCGAATGGCGTCGTCGCGCGGTTGAGCAGGCGATGCTCAACGTGGGCCTGAGCGTGCAGGACGCGGCCATCGGGGCCGAAGCGGCAATGGAAAACTTCGCCAAATGGCGCAGCCGTATCGACGTGCCGCAGGAGACCCACGAGACGCTGGCGAAGCTTGCTGAAAAGTGGCCGCTGGTGGCCATCACCAACGGCAATGCCCAGCCCGAGCTGTTTGGCCTCAGCGATTACTTTGAATTCGTGCTGCGCGCGGGCCCGCACGGGCGCGCGAAGCCGTTCAGCGATATGTACCATCTGGCGGCGGATAAGCTTAACCTGCCGCTGGGTAACATTCTGCACGTGGGGGATGACCTCACCACCGACGTGGCCGGGGCTATCCGCTGCGGCATGCAGGCCTGCTGGATCAAGCCGGAAAACGCCGACCTGATGACTACGCTGGACAGCCGTCTTCTGCCGCACGTGGAAATTTCACGGTTGGCATCCCTCACGACGCTGATATAATCACCAGTAATATTGTATAAATTACCAGGGGTTTGCAGTTGTAGGCCCGGTAAGCGAAGCGCCACCGGGCGTTTTGCTGTGTTCCTGAATACTATGTGACGGTGCCAATGGACGTTTCTTACCTGCTCGACAGCCTTAATGACAAACAGCGTGACGCGGTTGCCGCCTCGCGCACCAACATGCTGGTGCTGGCTGGGGCGGGCAGTGGTAAGACGCGCGTGCTGGTTCACCGTATCGCCTGGCTGCAGAGCGTGGAGAACTGCTCGCCGTACTCCATCATGGCGGTGACGTTTACCAACAAGGCGGCGGCGGAGATGCGCCACCGTATTGCACAGCTGATGGGCACCAGCCAGGGCGGCATGTGGGTTGGCACCTTCCACGGCCTGGCGCACCGCCTGCTGCGCGCGCACCATATGGACGCCAACCTGCCGCAGGATTTCCAGATCCTCGACAGCGAAGACCAGCTCCGTCTACTCAAACGTCTTATCAAGGCGATGAACCTCGACGAGAAGCAGTGGCCGCCGCGTCAGGCGATGTGGTACATCAACGGCCAGAAAGACGAGGGGCTGCGCCCGCACCACATTCAGAGCTTCGGCAACCCGGTCGAGCAGACCTGGCAGAACGTCTACAAGGCCTATCAGGAAGCGTGCGATCGCGCCGGTCTGGTGGATTTCGCCGAACTTCTGCTGCGCGCCCACGAGCTGTGGCTCAACAAGCCGCACATCCTGCAGCACTACCGTGAACGCTTTACCAATATCCTGGTGGACGAATTCCAGGATACCAACAACATCCAGTATGCGTGGATCCGCCTGCTGGCCGGTGATACCGGCAAGGTGATGATCGTGGGCGATGATGACCAGTCGATTTACGGCTGGCGCGGGGCGCAGGTGGAGAACATCCAGCGCTTCCTCAACGATTTCCCCGGCGCGGAAACCATCCGTCTGGAGCAGAACTATCGTTCAACCAGCAACATCCTGAGCGCGGCCAACGCCCTGATTGAGAACAACAACGGGCGTCTGGGTAAAAAGCTGTGGACCGACGGCGTCGACGGCGAACCGATTTCGATTTACTGCGCCTTCAACGAGCTCGATGAAGCCCGCTTCGTGGTGAACCGCATCAAAACCTGGCAGGACAACGGCGGCGCGCTGGAGCAGTGCGCCATTCTTTATCGCAGCAACGCCCAATCGCGCGTGCTGGAAGAAGCCTTGTTGCAGGTGAGCATGCCGTACCGCATTTACGGCGGTATGCGCTTCTTCGAACGTCAGGAGATCAAAGATGCGCTGTCGTATCTGCGCCTGATTGCGAACCGTAACGACGACGCGGCGTTTGAGCGCGTGGTCAACACGCCGACCCGCGGGATTGGCGACCGCACGCTGGACGTGGTGCGTCAGGCCTCGCGCGATCGCCAGCTGACGCTGTGGCAGGCATGCCGTGAGCTGCTGCAGGAAAAAGCGCTCGCCGGGCGCGCCGCCAGCGCCTTACAGCGCTTCCTTGAGCTGATTGACGCCCTGGCGCAGGAAACGGCCGACATGCCGCTGCACGTGCAGACCGACCGCGTGATTAAAGACTCCGGCCTGCGGATCATGTATGAGCAGGAAAAAGGCGAAAAGGGCCAGACCCGTATCGAAAACTTAGAGGAACTGGTGACGGCAACGCGCCAGTTCAGCTACAACGAAGAAGACGAAGACCTGATGCCGCTGCAGGCGTTTCTGTCCCACGCTGCGCTGGAAGCGGGAGAAGGGCAGGCGGACACCTGGCAGGATGCGGTTCAGCTGATGACCCTGCACTCCGCCAAAGGCCTGGAGTTCCCGCAGGTGTTTATCGTCGGGATGGAAGAGGGGATGTTCCCGAGCCAGATGTCGCTGGATGAAGGCGGCCGTCTGGAAGAGGAACGTCGTCTGGCCTACGTGGGCGTGACGCGCGCGATGCAAAAGCTGACGCTAACCTACGCCGAAACCCGCCGTCTGTACGGTAAAGAGGTTTATCACCGTCCGTCGCGCTTCATCGGCGAGCTGCCGGAAGAGTGCGTGGAAGAGGTGCGTCTGCGGGCGAGCATCAGCCGTCCGGTCAGCCATCAGCGTATGGGCTCGCCGATTGCTGAAACCGACACCGGCTACAAGCTGGGCCAGCGCGTGCGCCATTCGAAGTTTGGCGAAGGCACCATTGTGAATCTGGAAGGCAGCGGCGAGCACAGTCGTCTGCAGGTGGCGTTCCAGGGGCAGGGGATCAAATGGCTGGTGGCGGCCTATGCGAAGCTGGAAACAGTCTAACATTCAGAAAAATATCATTATTTTGTAATAATCTGCTAGCCTTATACAGTGAAGGTCAATTAATGCCCTTCAGCGTTCCGTTGCGTGTTGACGCCATAGTTATAGCTGGCGTAACATGCGCGCACGATTACGCTAAGAGGACATTCGCCTTGGACACACCCAGTAGATACTGGCTCAATTCCCTGTCATCCAGGAACAACTCCTAAGGCTATCTCCTCTTGCTGATGGCCTTAGTGGTTGTCAGCGACCTGCATTATTCCCGTCGCGCTGAGTCAGGCTGTTTAATGGTCTGAAACCCAATTTGTTTCTGTGTGCCCACCGAACTGTCCGATATTTTTTGCATTGGGAGTCCCGGTCATGTTGAGCGCATTTCAACTCGAAAATAACCGACTGACTCGGCTTGAAGCCGAAGAGTCACAGCCCCTCATTGATGCCGTATGGGTGGATCTGGTCGAGCCGGACGATGATGAGCGCCTTCGCGTACAATCTGAGCTGGGGCAAAGCCTGGCAACCCGCCCGGAACTGGAAGACATCGAAGCATCCGCGCGTTTTTTTGAAGATGAAGACGGTCTGCATATTCACTCCTTCTTCTTCTTTGAAGATGCGGAAGACCACGCGGGTAACTCCACCGTGGCGTTTACCATTCGCGACGGCCGTCTGTTTACCCTGCGCGAGCGTGAGCTGCCGGCATTCCGCCTCTACCGCATGCGCGCCCGCAGCCAGGCAATGGTGGACGGTAACGCTTACGAGCTGCTGCTCGATCTGTTCGAGACCAAAATTGAACAGCTGGCGGACGAAATTGAAAACATCTACAGCGATCTGGAAAAGCTGAGCCGCGTGATCATGGAAGGTCATCAGGGCGATGAGTACGACGAAGCGCTCTCCACGCTGGCGGAGCTGGAAGATATCGGCTGGAAGGTGCGTTTGTGTCTGATGGATACTCAGCGCGCGCTGAACTTCCTGGTGCGCAAGGCGCGTCTGCCGGGCGGTCAGCTGGAGCAGGCGCGTGAGATCTTACGAGATATCGAATCCCTGCTGCCGCACAACGAATCTCTGTTCCAGAAGGTCAACTTCCTGATGCAGGCGGCGATGGGCTTTATCAACATCGAGCAGAACCGCATCATCAAGATCTTCTCGGTGGTGTCCGTGGTGTTCCTGCCGCCGACGCTGGTGGCGTCCAGCTATGGGATGAACTTTGAGTTTATGCCGGAGCTGAAGTGGAGCTTTGGTTACCCGGGGGCGATTATCTTTATGATCCTCGCGGGGCTGGCGCCGTATCTCTATTTCAAACGCCGGAACTGGCTGTAATAATCTGGCGGGTGGCGCTGCGCTTACCCGCCCTACAAAACACCTACATTCCTTTGCGGGCCCTGCGCTGGGTATAAATCGCATCGGCGACGAAAATCGCCAGCGCCACCCAGATAAAGGCGAACGTCACCATCTTATCCGCCCCCGGCACTTCGCCGTAAAACACCACTGCCAGCAGGAACATCAGCGTCGGGCCAATGTACTGGAAGAAGCCCAGCGTGGAGAGACGCAGGCGCGTCGCGGCACCGGTGAAGCACAGCAGAGGAATGGTGGTCACCACGCCCGCCGCCATCAGCATCAGGTTCAGCGACCACGGGTTGCTGCCCATATGGCTGGTGGCGCTGTCGGCGATGCCGAAGAGATAAATCGCCGCCACGGGCAGCAGCCACAGGGTTTCAAACAGCATCCCCGTCTGCGCTTCCACCGCAATCTTCTTACGCACCAGGCCGTAGAACGCAAAGCTGAACGCCAGACCGAGAGCGATAATCGGCAGCGAGCCGAAGGTCCAGAGCTGCACCAGTACGCCGCAGAAGGCCAGAATCACCGCCACCCACTGCATCCGGCGGAAGCGCTCACCGAGGAAAATCATCCCCAGCACGATGTTCACCAGCGGGTTAATGAAGTACCCCAGGCTCGCTTCGAGCATATGATGGTTATTCACCGCCCAGATAAACAGCAGCCAGTTGCCGCCAATCAGTACCGCTGAGAGCGCCAGCAGGAAGACCTTTTTAGGGGTTTTAAACAGCGTTTTAACGCCCGACCACTGACGGCTGAGGCTCATCAGCGCGATCATAAAAAAGAACGACCAGATAACGCGGTGAGTCAGGATCTCATCGGCCGGAACGTAGGCGATAAGCTTGAAATACGCCGGGGCGATACCCCAAATAAAATAAGCGGCAAGGGCGAGTAAAACGCCCTGCCGCGTCTGTTTAGCATCCATCGGGAAAATCCGTTACAAAAAAGTGAATTAATTTTACCCGATTTTGCTGCCTCAACCCACCATATAAGTGGCGGTTGCGCTGGCGATATAAACCTGTTCTTCGTTGTGTAATTCAACACGCGCCACGGCAACTTTATTCCCCGCGCGCAGCAGGCTGCTGGTACAGGTAAAGCGATTTCCGCGCCCCGGGCGAAGATAGTCGACGCGCAAATCAATGGTACCCATGCGCGCCAGACGCTGGCGGAGTTCGTCTTCGTTAATGGTGTCATGGCGGGTCAGCGTACTGCCCACGCAGACCAGGCCTGCCGCCACGTCCAACGCGGAGGCGATCACGCCGCCATGCAAAATACTTTGCGCCCAGTTACCCACCATCATCGGCTGGTTGTTGAAGCTCAACTGGGCAAAATCTTTCTCGTAACGCTCCAGCTCCAGTCCCAGCGCGCGGTTAAACGGCATATGGTAAACAAAAATCTCGCCCACGAGTTTTAACACTTCTTCGGCGGTAAGCATGGCTGACATGAGGCATTACATCCTTATTGTTAATGAAATGTTGATTTTATGCCTCAGCAATAAGGAATTCCACTTTCAGAAACGAGGATGCAGCAGTTGTCGCAGAAGTCTGTAGAATGTCCGCCACATAACTATTCAGGTAATTTTACTCTTTTGCAGGAGAACACCACCGATGCGGACGTATCTGGCATGGTTACTGGCGGCGGTTGCGCTGCCCCTCACAGCATATGCGCAGGAAGCGACGATCAAAGAGGTGCATGATAAACCTGCCGTTCACGGTAGCATTATCGCGAACTTGCTTCAGGAGCATGACAATCCGTTCACGCTCTATCCGTATGACACCAACTACGTGATTTATACCCAGACCAGCGATCTTAACAAAGAGGCGATAAGCTCCTATAACTGGTCTGAAAATGCGCGTAAAGATGAGGTGAAGTTCCAGCTCAGCCTCGCGTTCCCGTTCTGGCGCGGTATTCTGGGGCCGAACTCGGTGCTCGGGGCGTCTTACACGCAGAAATCCTGGTGGCAGCTCTCTAACAGCGGAGAGTCCTCGCCGTTCCGTGAAACCAACTATGAGCCACAACTGTTCCTCGGTTTTGCAACGGATTATGAATTTGCGGGCTGGACGCTGCGTGACGTCGAAGTGGGCTTTAACCACGATTCCAACGGTCGCTCTGACCCTACCTCGCGCAGCTGGAACCGTGCCTATACGCGCCTGATGGCGCAGAACGGTAACTGGATGGTGGAAGTGAAGCCGTGGTATGTGGTGGGCGAAACGGATGACAACCCGGATATCACCAAATATATGGGCTACTACCAGCTCAAAGTCGGCTACCAGTTAGGTGATGCCGTGCTCAGCGCCAAAGGTCAGTACAACTGGAACACCGGCTACGGTGGCGCGGAAGTGGGCTTAAGCTATCCTGTGACGAAGCACGTTCGTATCTATACCCAGGTGTACAGCGGTTACGGCGAGTCGCTTATCGATTACAACTTCAACCAGACCCGCGTCGGCGTGGGCGTGATGCTGAACGATATTCTCTAGGCAGCTCGAATGTTTTTGCGTTAAACGTTGAAGTTTCTCTCTCAGGCGCTGAAAATAGCGCCTGTTTCATTTCAGGCATATGGGGTTAACGTGGCGCAGGCGGAAGTATTGAATCAGGAGTCGCTGGCTAAACAGGTTTTGCATGAAACCTTTGGCTACCAGCAGTTCCGCCCCGGCCAGGAAACCATCATTGAAACGGTGCTGGAAGGTCGTGATTGCCTGGTGGTGATGCCGACCGGCGGCGGGAAATCCCTCTGCTATCAGGTGCCTGCGCTGGTGCTGAACGGCCTGACGGTCGTGGTATCCCCCCTCATTTCTCTGATGAAAGACCAGGTCGACCAGCTGCTCGCCAACGGCGTGGCGGCCGCCTGTCTTAACTCCACGCAGACCCGCGAGCAGCAGCAAGAGGTGATGGCGGGTTGCCGCACCGGACAGATTCGCCTGCTGTATATCGCGCCGGAACGCCTGATGCTGGATAACTTCCTCGACCATCTCGCGCACTGGAACCCGGTGCTGCTGGCGGTGGATGAAGCGCACTGTATCTCCCAGTGGGGACACGATTTCCGCCCGGAATATGCTACCCTCGGCCAGCTGCGTCAGCGCTTCCCCGAGCTGCCGTTTATGGCGCTTACCGCCACGGCGGATGACACTACACGCCTGGATATCGTTCGTCTGCTCGGGCTGAACGACCCCTACATTCAGGTCAGCAGCTTCGACCGCCCGAACATCCGCTATATGCTGATGGAAAAATTCAAGCCGCTGGATCAGCTCTTACGCTACGTGCAGGAGCAGCGCGGCAAGTCCGGCATCATCTACTGTAACAGCCGTGCGAAGGTGGAAGACACCGCCGCGCGTCTGCAAAACCGCGGCTTTAGCGCCGCCGCGTATCACGCCGGACTGGAGAACCACATCCGCGCCGACGTGCAGGATAAATTCCAGCGCGACGACCTTCAAATCGTGGTCGCGACGGTGGCGTTCGGGATGGGCATCAACAAGCCCAACGTGCGCTTTGTGGTGCATTTCGACATCCCGCGCAATATCGAATCCTACTATCAGGAAACCGGTCGCGCCGGGCGTGACGGCCTGCCTGCGGAAGCGATGCTGTTTTACGATCCGGCGGACATGGCGTGGCTGCGCCGCTGCCTGGAAGAGAAACCGCAGGGACAGCTGCAGGATATCGAACGCCACAAGCTCAACGCGATGGGCGCGTTTGCCGAAGCGCAAACCTGCCGTCGTCTGGTGCTGCTCAACTACTTTGGTGAAGGGCGACAGGAGCCGTGCGGCAACTGCGATATCTGCCTGGATCCGCCGAAACAGTACGATGGCCTGATGGACGCGCGTAAGGCGCTCTCGACCATTTACCGTGTGAACCAGCGCTTCGGGATGGGCTACGTGGTGGAAGTGCTGCGCGGTGCCAATAACCAGCGTATCCGCGATATGGGCCACGACAAGCTGCCCGTCTACGGCATTGGCAAGGATCAGAGCCACGAGCACTGGGTCAGCATCATTCGCCAGCTGATCCACCTTGGCTTTGCCACGCAGAACATTGCCCAGCACTCCGCCCTGCAGCTGACCGAAGCGGCGCGTCCGGTCCTGCGCGGTGACGTTGAATTGAAGCTCGCCGTACCGCGCGTCATCGCCCTGAAGCCGCGCGTGATGCAGAAATCCTACGGCGGCAACTACGACCGCAAGCTGTTCGCCAAACTGCGCAAGCTGCGTAAAGCCATCGCCGATGAAGAGAACATCCCGCCTTACGTGGTGTTCAACGACGCGACGCTCATCGAGATGGCCGAGCAGATGCCGCTCAGCGCCAGCGAAATGCTCAGCGTCAACGGCGTCGGTACGCGCAAGCTGGAGCGCTTCGGGAAGGAGTTTTTGGCCCTCATCCGCTCTCATGCCGACGGTGATGATGAGGAGTAGTCAGCCGGGCAAAAAAGTGTCAGGATGATGACTCACTGAATTATTTCCCTGCGAGCGAATTATGTTGATGCTATTTCTCACCGTGGCGTTAGTGCACATCGTTGCGCTGATGAGCCCGGGCCCGGACTTTTTCTTCGTGTCACAAACGGCCGTCAGCCGCTCCCGCAAAGAGGCGATGATGGGCGTGCTCGGTATTACCATGGGCGTCATGGTCTGGGCCGCGGTCGCGCTGCTCGGTCTGAACCTTATCCTGGCGAAGATGGCCTGGCTGCATAACATCATCATGGTCGGCGGCGGGCTGTACCTGTGCTGGATGGGCTACCAGATGCTGCGCGGGGCGCTGAAGAAAGAAGAGAAAAAACCGGAAGAGCCAAAGGTGGAGCTGGCAACGGGCGGCCGCAGCTTTGTAAAAGGGCTGCTGACCAATCTGGCGAACCCAAAAGCGATTATCTATTTCGGCTCCGTGTTCTCGCTGTTTGTTGGCGATAGCGTCGGTGCGGGCGCACGCTGGGGCATCTTCCTGCTGATCGTCGTTGAAACCTTTGCCTGGTTTACCATCGTGGCCAGCCTGTTCGCCTTACCGGCGATGCGCCGCGGCTACCAGCGTATCGCGAAGTGGATTGACGGCTTCGCCGGCGCGCTGTTCGCCGGCTTCGGCATTCATCTCATCATTTCTCGCTAAGCGTGACGCGCTGACGCAAGCAGCGCGCCAACCAGCATAAACAGCGAGCCAAAGACTTTATTCAGGGCCTTCATCTGCTTAGGCCCTTTGATCCACGCCGCAATTCGCTGCGCCAGCGTCGCGTAACCAATCATCACGATGATATCGACGATAATGGTGGTCGCACCCAGCACCACGTACTGCATCACCTGGGGCTGATGTGGCACGATAAACTGCGGGAACAGCGCGGCGAGGAAAACGATGCTCTTCGGGTTGGTCAGGTTGACGAACACCGCGCGCTTAAACAGATGGCCGCGGTTTTGCGTCTGAGCGAGCGTATTCAGGTTGATGGAGCCTGCCGCGCGCCACTGCTGGATACCGAGCCAAATCAGATACGCTGCCCCGGCCCATTTCAGCACCTCAAAGGCCAGCACGGAGCGGGAGAACAGGGTCCCCAGACCAATCCCGACCAGCACAATATGAATGCCCAGCCCGGTCTGCAAACCGGCAATCGACGCCGCCGCACCGCGATAGCCGTGGTTGATGGAGGTGGTCATGGTGTTAATGGCGCCCGAGCCCGGTGAAAGACTAAGGATGATGGATGTCAGCAGGTAAGCGAACCACCACTCGAAGGTCATTTGAAACTCCCGAATCGTCTGTTTTTATGCCACAATACGCTATTGTTGAGTCATTTTGTGACCGGTTACGAAAAAACGATATTCCTTGGCTTAGGTGAGTAGAAACCCGATGTTTCAGCAGAAAAAGGACTGGGAAACACGAGAAAACGCATTTGCTGCTTTCTCCATGGGGCCGCTGACCGATTTCTGGCGCCAGCGTGAGGAAGATGAGTTTACGGGCGTCGGTGATATACCGGTACGCTTCGTGCGTTTTCACGATAAGAAAAATGACCGGGTCATTGTGGTCTGCCCCGGGCGTATTGAGAGCTATATCAAATACGCCGAACTGGCCTATGACCTGTTCTATCTGGGCTTCGATGTGCTGATTATCGACCACCGCGGGCAGGGGCTTTCTGGCCGCCTGCTATCGGATACGCATCGCGGCCATGTGGATAGTTTCAGCGATTACGTCGACGATCTTGCCGCGTTCTGGCAGCAGGAGGTCGAGCCTGGCCCATGGCGGAAGCGCTATATTCTGGCGCACTCGATGGGCGGTGCGATTTCAACGCTGTTTTTACAGCGTCACGCGCACCAGTGCGATGCCATTGCGCTCACCGCGCCGATGTATGGCATCGTCATGCGTTTTCCTGACTGGATGGTGCGACATATTCTTGACTGGGCTGAGGGCCATCAGCGTATTCGAGAAGGCTATGCCATCGGGACGGGGCGCTGGCGTGCACTGCCGTTTGCGATGAACGTGCTGACCCACAGCCGACAGCGCTATCGTCGTAACCTGCGTTTTTATGCCGATGAACCGCGCCTGCGCGTGGGCGGCCCGACCTATCACTGGGTGCGGGAAGGTATCCTTGCCGGTGAGCAGGTGCTGGCGGGCGTCGGTAATGACGATACGCCAACGCTCCTGATTCAGGCTGAAGAAGAGCGTGTGGTGGATAACCGCATGCATGACCGCTATTGTGAACTCCGCGCTGCCGCCGGCCACCCTTGTGAAGGGGGAGAACCGTTGGTCATTAACGGCGCGTACCATGAGATCCTTTTTGAAAAGGACGCTATGCGCTCAGTCGCGCTCAACGCCATTGTTGAATTTTTCAACAGGCATAATTGATTCTTGTTTTCCACCAGAGGTTGAAATCCCTATGTACCAGGTTGTTGCATCTGATTTAGATGGCACGCTGCTTTCCCCCGACCACACCCTCTCGCCTTACGCGAAAGAAACCTTAAAACTCCTGACCGCTCGTGGCGTGAACTTTGTGTTTGCCACCGGTCGCCACCACGTGGACGTGGGGCAGATCCGCGATAATCTGGAGATCAAATCGTACATGATCACCTCCAACGGTGCGCGCGTGCATGATACCGACGGCAACCTGATCTTTACCCACAACCTGGATCGCGATATTGCCGCCGACCTGTTCGGCGTGATGCACAATAACCCGGAAATCGTCACCAATGTTTATCGCGACGACGACTGGTTTATGAACCGCCACCGCCCGGAAGAGATGCGTTTCTTCAAGGAAGCCGTATTCCAGTACTCACTGTACGAGCCGGGTCTACTTGAGCCAGAAGGGATCAGTAAGGTGTTCTTCACCTGTGTAAATCATGAGGAATTGCTGCCGCTGGAGCAGGCGATCAACGCCCGCTGGGGCGATCGCGTTAACGTGAGCTTCTCAACCCTGACCTGCCTGGAAGTGATGGCGGGGGGCGTCTCCAAGGGTCACGCGCTGGAAGCCGTCGCGAAACGTCTGGGCTTCGAGCTGAAAGACTGCATCGCCTTTGGTGACGGCATGAACGATGCCGAAATGCTTTCGATGGCAGGCAAGGGCTGCATTATGGAGAATGCGCACCAGCGTCTGAAAGATTTGCACCCGGAGCTGGAAGTGATTGGCACCAACGCAGACAACGCGGTACCAAAATATCTGCGCAAATTGTTCCTTGAATAATCTTCATTTGGTTGTTTATTGCTCAGATGTCAACTAAAGAGTTCGCTACAATGCCTCTCCTTCTTTTTGAGAGACAAGCATTGTGGCGCTACTCATTATCACCACTATCCTGTGGGCCTTCTCCTTTAGCCTGATTGGCGAATACCTTGCCGGTTCGGTCGACAGCTACTTCTCGGTGCTGATGCGCGTGGGGCTGGCGGCGCTGGTGTTCCTGCCGTTTCTGCGTACGCGCGGGCAATCGCTGAAGACGATTGTGCTGTACATGCTGGTGGGGGCGATGCAGCTCGGCATCATGTATCTGTTTAGCTTCCGGGCTTACGTCTATCTGTCTGTCTCCGAGTTCCTGCTCTTTACCGTGCTGACGCCTCTCTATATCACGCTGATTTACGACCTGCTCAGCAGGCGCCGCCTGCGTTGGGGATATCTTCTGAGCGCGGCACTGGCGGTGGTCGGCGCGGCGATTATTCGCTATGACAAAGTCAGCGATCATTTCTGGACCGGGCTGATGTTCGTCCAGCTCGCCAACATCAGTTTCGCTATCGGCATGGTGGGCTACAAACGCCTGATGGAAACCCGTCCGATGCCGCAGCATAACGCGTTCGCCTGGTTTTATATGGGCGCCGCGATTGTCGCTGTAGCAGCGTGGTTTATGCTCGGTAACCCGCAAAAACTGCCGACCACCACCGTGCAGTGGGGCGTTCTGGTCTGGCTGGGCGTGGTGGCGTCAGGGCTGGGGTACTTCATGTGGAACTACGGCGCTACGCAGGTAGACGCCGGTACGCTGGGGATCATGAACAACGTGCATGTCCCGGCAGGGCTGCTGGTCAACCTCGCCATCTGGCAGCAACAGCCGCACTGGCCGAGCTTCATTATTGGGGGAGCGGTGATCCTGGCTTCGCTGTGGGTCCATCGCCGATGGGTCGCTCCGCGCTCCGCACAAACGGAAGATGGTCGCACGCGTGGTTCCGCGCTGAGCGAATAAACGCCTCTGTAATCGGCTGACGCTGCTCGCCATCGCGCACGGCGGCGTACAGTCGGCTCCACAGTCCTTCACCCAGGGTTTTGGTCTGCACCAGACCCTGGCGTTCAAAACTCTCCACCACCCAGTGCGGCAGCGCCGCGATACCCATTCTGGCCGCCACCATCTGAATCAGCAGCAGCGTGTTATCCACGCTTTTCAGTTGCGGGCTAATACCTGCGGGCTGCAGGAAGTGGCGCCAGATATCCAGACGACTGCGCTGGACCGGATAAATCAGCAGCGTTTCTGTCGCCAGATCTTCCGGCGTGATGCGCGTTTTACTCGCCAGCGGATGGTCCGGCGCCAGCACCAGGCGCACTTCATAATCAAACATTGGCGAATAGTGCAGGCCGCTGCGCGGCAGGATGTCAGAGGTCATC
The DNA here is from genome assembly GCF_043974075.1 of Enterobacter sp. ECC-019. Taxonomy (NCBI): domain Bacteria; kingdom Pseudomonadati; phylum Pseudomonadota; class Gammaproteobacteria; order Enterobacterales; family Enterobacteriaceae; genus Enterobacter; species Enterobacter sp. ECC-019. The sequence continues at coordinate 392,349 of NZ_CP143759.1, read as the reverse complement.
ACCAGGTCAAGCTCACCCTGCTGCAGCGACGGCTGCGGGTCAAAGGTCACGCCGGATTTGAAGTCCATCTCCACCTGCGGCCACTTCTGACGGAAGTTCTCAAGCGCGGGGGTCAGCCACTGAATACAGCTGTGGCACTCAATGGCGATACGCAGTTTGGTCTGCTGCGGTTCGTTACACGCCTGCAGCGCGCTGGCGATTTGCGGCAGTACTTGATTCGCCAACTGAAGAAGAATTTCCCCCTGCGGCGTAAAGCGCAGGGGCTGGCTCTTACGCACAAAAAGACGGAAGCCGAGGCGTTGTTCCAGATCGCTGAACTGGTGAGAAAGGGCGGACTGGGTCTGGTGCAGCGTGGCCGCAGCCGCCGCGAGCGAGCCGCAGTTCCGCAACGCTTGTAGCGTTTTCAGGTGTTTTATCTCGATCATGAAAGTCCTTCACTTCGCCATGAACATATTGCGCTTGAGGAATATACAGTACCTGCCAATTATAGAAGTGTAAACATCTGGACGTCTAAATAACGAATTTCATAAGGGGCACACCATGACAATCCGCAATCACACACTCGGTTTCCCTCGCGTTGGCCTGCGTCGCGAGCTGAAAAAAGCGCAAGAAAGCTACTGGGCGGGTAACGCCACCCGTGAAGACCTGCTGGCGGTGGGGCGCGAGCTGCGCGCCCGCCACTGGGAGCAGCAAAAACAGGCGGGCATTGACCTGCTGCCGGTGGGCGATTTCGCCTGGTACGACCATGTTCTGACGACCAGCCTGCTGCTTGGCAACGTGCCGGCTCGTCATCAGAACAAAGATGGATCGGTAGATATCGATACCCTGTTCCGCATCGGCCGTGGCCGTGCGCCGACCGGTGAGCCTGCGGCAGCGGCGGAAATGACCAAGTGGTTTAACACCAACTATCACTATATGGTGCCGGAGTTCGTGAAAGGCCAGCAGTTCAGGCTGACCTGGACGCAGCTTCTGGACGAGGTGGACGAAGCGCTGGCGCTGGGGCATCAGGTGAAACCGGTGCTGCTCGGGCCGGTAACCTATCTGTGGCTGGGCAAAGTGAAAGGTGAGCCGTTTGACCGACTCAGCCTGCTGAAGGATATCCTGCCGGTCTACAAACAGGTGCTGATTGAGCTGGGCAAGCGCGGCATTCAGTGGGTACAAATCGACGAACCGGCGCTGGTGCTTGAGCTGCCGCAGGTTTGGCTCGATGCCTTCAAACCGGCGTATGACGCGCTCACCGGGCAGGTGAAGCTGCTGCTCACCACCTATTTCGAAGGCGTGACGCCAAACCTGAAGACCATTACCGCGCTGCCGGTGCAGGGCCTGCACGTTGACCTCGTTCACGGTAAAGATGATGTGGCGGAGCTGCACAAGCGTTTGCCAGCGGACTGGCTGCTTTCCGCCGGGCTGGTTAACGGTCGCAACGTCTGGCGCGCCGATCTGACCGAGAAATATGCACAAATCAAAGACATCGTCGGCAAACGTGAGCTATGGGTGGCCTCTTCCTGTTCCCTGCTGCACAGCCCGATCGATCTGAGCGTAGAGACCCGCCTGGATGCCGAGGTGAAAAGCTGGTTTGCCTTCGCCCTGCAAAAATGCGAAGAGCTGACGCTGCTGCGCGACGCGCTGAACAGCGGCGACACGGCGGCGATTACCGAATGGAGCGCCCCGATCCAGGCGCGTCGTCACTCGGCGCGCGTGCACAACCCGGCGGTGGAAAAACGCCTGGCGGGCATCACCGCCCAGGACAGCCAGCGCCAGAGCCCTTATGAGGTGCGCGCTGAAGCGCAGCGCGCCCGTTTCAACCTGCCCGTCTGGCCGACCACGACGATAGGCTCTTTCCCGCAAACTACGGAGATCCGCGGCCTGCGTCTGGACTTCAAAAAGGGCAATCTGGATGCGAATCACTATCGCACCGGCATCGCGGAACACATCAAGCAGGCGATTATCGAGCAGGAACGCCTGGGGCTGGACGTGCTGGTGCACGGCGAGGCCGAGCGTAACGACATGGTGGAATACTTTGGTGAGCATCTGGACGGCTTTGTCTTTACCCAGAACGGCTGGGTGCAGAGCTATGGCTCCCGCTGCGTGAAGCCGCCGGTGGTTATCGGTGACGTCAGCCGCCCGCAAGCGATCACTGTGGAGTGGGCGAAGTATGCCCAGTCCCTGACCGACAAGCCGGTAAAAGGGATGCTGACCGGTCCGGTGACCATTCTCTGCTGGTCGTTCCCGCGTGAAGACGTGACCCGTGAAACCATCGCCAAACAGATTGCCCTGGCGCTGCGTGATGAAGTGGCAGATCTGGAAGCCGCAGGCATTGGCATTATTCAGATTGACGAGCCGGCGCTGCGTGAAGGCCTGCCGCTGCGCCGCAGCGACTGGGATGCCTACCTGCAGTGGGGCGTGGAGGCATTCCGCATTAACGCCGCGGTGGCGAAGGATGACACGCAGATCCACACCCACATGTGTTACTGCGAATTTAACGACATCATGGATTCGATTGCCGCGCTGGATGCCGACGTGATCACCATCGAGACCTCGCGTTCAGACATGGAGCTACTGGAGTCGTTTGAAGAGTTCGACTACCCGAATGAAATCGGGCCGGGCGTGTACGACATTCACTCCCCGAACGTGCCGAGCGTGGAGTGGATTGAAGCCCTGCTGAAAAAAGCGGCCCAGCGCATTCCGGCAGAGCGACTGTGGGTGAACCCGGACTGCGGACTGAAAACCCGCGACTGGCCGGAGACGCGCGCGGCGCTCGGCAACATGGTGAAGGCGGCGCAGAATTTGCGTCAGGCGTAATTGTGACGCGCGATGGCCGGGCGTCTGCCCGGCCTGAAATGCGCATTCTTAGCTCAGATCAGCGCCGTTGCTGGCAATCACTTTTTGGTACCACCAGAAGGAGTCTTTTTTCAGCCGTTTCAACGTACCGTTGCCTTCATCGTCCTGATCGACATAGATAAAACCGTAGCGTTTGGACATCTGCGAGGTGCCCGCGCTAATGATGTCGATACAGCCCCACGTGGTGAACCCCATCACCTCCACGCCTTCATTAATCGCGGCCAGCGTTTGCGCGAAGTGCGCGCGGAAATAGTCGATTCGATAGCTATCGTGGATCCTGCCGTTTTCGACCACATCCTTCGCGCCCAGACCGTTTTCAACGATAAACAGCGGTTTCCGGTAACGGTCATACAGCTCCAGCAGCGAGATTTTCAACCCAAGCGGATCAATCTGCCATCCCCATTCAGACGCAGGCAGATACGGGTTTTTCACACCGAGAACGGTATTCCCGGGAATGCGTTCGGCGTCAGGCTGAGTGGATTCGGTCATCGACATGTAATAGCTGAAGGAGACGAAATCGACGGTATGCACCTTTAAAATACGCCGATCGTCAGGGTGCATTTCAATATGGATATCCCGTCTTTCCAGATCGCGTAGGATCAGCGGCGGATAGTCGCCAAATACCTGCACGTCGGCATAAAAATAGTTTTCCAGGTTTTTCTTCAGCGTGGCTTCAACGTCTTCCGGACGGCAGCTGTGCGGATAGGTCGTCAGTTTCGTCAGCATGCACCCGACCTGGCTGCCCGGAATTTTGGCGTGGCAGTCTCGGGTGACCAGTGCAGACGCAACAAACTGATGGTGCAGACCCTGATAGATATCCTGTTTCGCGTTGCCCGGCGCGCTTTTCTCTTCGCGAATGCCCGCGGTCGTAAAGGGATGACGGTGAATACTGTCTATTTCATTGAAGGTTAGCCAGTAACGCACCAGCTCTTTGTAGCGGTCAAAACAAACATTGCAGAAGCGAACAAAGGCATCGACCACATTACGATGCACCCAGCCGTTATATTTTTCGCTCAGCGCCAGCGGCATTTCGTAGTGGGAAAGGGTGACCAGCGGCTCGATGTTATGACGACGCAGCTCGCGGAACAGTTCTTCATAAAACTGCAGCCCGGCCTCGTTTGGCTCGGCGTCCTCTCCGGTCGGGAAAATACGCGACCAGGCAATGGATACGCGCAGCACCTTAAAACCCATCTCAGCAAACAGCGCGACGTCGTCTTTATAGTGGTGATAAAAATCGATACCGCGGCGTTTCGGGTACAGCGCATCATTTTTACCTTCAAACGCGTCGCGGATGTTCTCGTCCGTCAGGCCCATATGGCCGCTGTAATCTTTCACAGAGAGGTTGGGTTTCCAGGCGACAGCATCGGCAACGGACGGCCCTTTGCCGTCCGCGTTCCATGCGCCTTCTGCCTGATTGGCGGCAATCGCGCCGCCCCATAAAAAACCGTGTGGAAACGAGAGGGAATTGCCCATAACACGCACTCCTTATGCGTCATGATGATGGGAAAGGCTTACCCTTTTTTACCACCGTACTGACGGAACCACGTAAGCATCCGCTGCCATCCATCTTTAGCCGATTCAGCATGATAGCTCGGACGATAATCGGCGTTAAACGCATGCCCGGCATCCGGGTAAACCACAATCTCTGCCTTCGCATTTGCTGCGCGGAGCGCATGGCGCATGGTTTCTACAGAATCAAGCGAAATACCAGTGTCCTGTCCGCCGTAAAGCCCTAACACGGGGGCATTTAACTCAGTGGCGATATCGACGGGATGTTTCGGTGAATTCAGCGTTTTTTCACCCACCAGTTTGCCGTACCAGGCGACAGCGGCTTTGAGCTGCGGGTTATGCGCGGCATACAGCCAGCTAATGCGCCCGCCCCAGCAGAAACCGGTGACCAGCAGACGATGCGGATCCCCGCCGTTGCGCGCCGCCCAGCTGGCGACGTGATCGAGATCGGCCAACACCTGCGCGTCCGGGACTTTGCTGACCAGGTTGCTGAGCAATGTTGGAATATCGCTGTAGTCGTTCGGATCGCCCTGACGGAAGTAGAGCTCTGGCGCAACGGCCAGATACCCTTCCAGCGCCAGCCGACGGCAGAGGTCGCGAATGTGTTCGTGAACACCAAATATCTCCTGAATCACAATCACGATGGGCAGCGGGCCGTCTGCCGATTTTGGCCGTGCGTGATAAGCAGGCATATTCTCCCCCTGCGAGGGAATGGAGGTCTCACCCGCGGTAATTGCCGCTTCTGGCGTCGACACGATGGTTGAAGCATGTGGGGCAGCAGCAGGTGCAAAACCGGTTTTTTCAGTCATGGCATTCTCCGTACCAATGAGTTAGCGCAAAGGTAAATATAGACACCAGGTTAACAACTCACAGTGCCTTAAACGGTCTATCTTTTGTGCAGCACCTGGCGATATAACTTGTTAATGTGATGTAAATCACCTTTTTATGGAAATTCAATGTAATCATTTTCATTCATGGTGAGGTGTGTCACGAAAATATGCTTACTGCTTCTGTAAAGTACCGTTTTACTTCTTCTGACTAACCGACCCACAGAGGAGTCACCTATGTCTAAGTCTGATGTTTTTCATCTCGGCCTCACTAAAAACGATTTACAAGGGGCTACGCTCGCTATCGTCCCTGGCGATCCTGAGCGTGTGGAAAAGATCGCCGCGCTGATGGATAAGCCGGTCAAGCTGGCTGCCCATCGTGAGTTCACCACCTGGCGCGCAGAGCTGGATGGCAAAGCGGTGATCGTGTGCTCTACCGGTATCGGTGGTCCGTCTACCTCTATTGCTGTTGAAGAGCTGGCGCAGCTGGGCATTCGCACTTTCCTGCGTATCGGTACCACCGGCGCTATCCAGCCGCACATCAACGTCGGCGACGTGCTGGTTACGACCGCGTCCGTCCGTCTGGACGGCGCAAGCCTGCACTTTGCACCAATGGAATTCCCGGCAGTAGCTGATTTCGAATGCACCACCGCGCTGGTTGAAGCGGCGAAATCCGTAGGCGCAACCACCCACGTGGGCGTAACCGCCTCTTCCGACACTTTCTATCCGGGCCAGGAGCGTTATGACACCTTCTCAGGCCGCGTGGTAAGCCGCTTCAAAGGCTCAATGGAAGAGTGGCAGTCCATGGGCGTGATGAACTACGAAATGGAATCCGCCACGCTGCTGACCATGTGCGCAAGCCAGGGTCTGCGCGCCGGTATGGTGGCGGGCGTTATCGTCAACCGTACCCAGCAGGAGATCCCGAACGCCGAAACCATGAAACAGACCGAAAGCCATGCAGTGAAAATCGTGGTGGAAGCAGCGCGTCGCCTGATCTAATCCTCTCTTCTGAAATCAAAGGCCGACGCGTTCGGCCTTTATTTTTTGCGTAGCGCCTCGCAGGAAAACCCTTTCAAACTGGACGTTTATACAGCACAATTCTATTTTGTGCGGGTAATACGTTGATGCAGGGGGCATTGTGGATATCTCAATCCTGATTTACGCGGTGATTGTGCTGGTGGGCTTAGGGATTGGCTGGCTAATTTCCAGCTACCAGCATGCACAGCAGAAGGCCGACCAGTTGGCCGAGCGAGAAGAGATGGTCGCCGATTTAAGCGCGACAAAACAGCAGCTTGCGCTGAGCGAACACTGGCGCGACGAGTGTGAATTGCTCAATAACGAACTGCGCAACCTGCGTGATATCAACACGTCACTGGAGGCCGATCTCCGCGAAGTGACCACCCGCCTTGAATCCACCCAGCTGCATGCGGAAGACAAAATCCGCCAGATGATCAACAGCGAGCAGCGCCTCAGCGAACAGTTTGAAAACCTCGCTAACCGTATTTTTGAGCACAGCAACCGCCGCGTTGACGAACAGAACCGCCAGAGCCTGAACAGCCTGCTGACGCCCCTGCGCGAACAGCTGGACGGTTTTCGTCGTCAGGTGCAGGACAGTTTTGGTCAGGAAGCCCGCGAGCGGCACACGCTTGCGCATGAGATTCGCAATCTCCAGCAGCTGAATGCCCAGATGGCGCAGGAAGCGGTCAATCTGACCCGCGCGCTGAAAGGGGATAACAAAACCCAGGGCAACTGGGGAGAAGTGGTGCTGACCCGCGTACTGGAAGCCTCTGGTCTGCGGGAAGGATATGAATACGAAACGCAGGTCAGCATTGAGAACGATGCCCGCTCGCGCATGCAGCCGGATGTGATTGTGCGGCTGCCGCAGGGTAAAGATGTGGTGATTGACGCCAAAATGACGCTGGTGGCCTATGAGCGCTACTTCAACGCCGAAGATGACTACACCCGCGAATCGGCGCTGCAGGAGCACATTGCCTCCGTGCGTAACCACATTCGCCTGCTCGGCAGAAAGGACTACCAGCAGCTGCCGGGTCTCCGCTCGCTGGACTATGTCCTGATGTTTATCCCGGTAGAACCCGCGTTTCTGCTGGCACTCGACAGACAGCCTGAGCTTATCACCGAAGCGCTCAAAAATAACATTATGCTGGTCAGCCCCACCACGCTGCTGGTGGCGTTACGCACCATTGCGAACCTGTGGCGCTATGAGCACCAGAGTCGCAACGCGCAACAGATTGCCGATCGTGCCAGCAAGCTTTACGACAAAATGCGCCTTTTCGTGGACGACATGTCATCAGTCGGGCAGAGCCTGGATCGTGCGCAGGATAACTACCGCCAGGCGATGAAAAAACTCGCCTCCGGACGCGGCAACTTGCTGGCACAGGCCGAATCATTCCGCAGCCTGGGGGTTGAGGTTAAACGCGAGATTAATCCGGAACTGGTCGAACAGGCCACCGCCCAGGACGACGAGTTTCGCCTGCGAGAAGGTGCGGACGAACAAAAGACAAACAGTGAAGACAACACGTTAGCGGTGGATTTATCACCAGACGAGACTCCAGCGCGTTTCTTTAGCGGTGGTTGAAACGTAGGGCAAACGCGCCCAATCTGTTACACTTCACGAACATTTTACTGATAAGCAGGCTCTGAGATGGCTGACGATTCACAAGACACAACGCACTTTGGCTTTCAGACTGTCGCCAAAGCGCAGAAAGCTGACATGGTGGCCCACGTATTTCATTCCGTGGCGGCGAAGTACGATGTGATGAATGACCTGATGTCGTTCGGCATTCATCGCTTGTGGAAGCGCTTCACCATTGACTGTAGCGGCGTTCGTCGTGGACAAACGGTGCTGGATTTAGCCGGCGGCACGGGCGATTTAACCGCGAAGTTCTCCCGTCTGGTGGGCGAAACCGGTCGCGTTGTTCTTGCCGATATTAATGACTCCATGCTGAAAATGGGACGCGAAAAGCTGCGTAACATCGGCGTGGTGGGGAATGTGGAATATGTGCAGGCAAACGCCGAAGCGCTGCCATTCCCGGACAATACCTTTGACTGCATCACGATCTCTTTCGGTCTGCGTAACGTGACCGATAAAGAAAAAGCGCTGCGCTCCATGTACCGCGTGCTGAAGCCGGGTGGACGTCTGCTGGTGCTCGAGTTCTCTAAACCGATCATTGAGCCGCTGAGCAAAGCCTACGACGCCTATTCCTTCCACGTGCTGCCGCGTATTGGTGAGCTGGTGGCTAACGACGCTGAAAGCTACCGCTATCTGGCGGAATCTATCCGTATGCACCCGGATCAGGACACATTAAAAGCCATGATGCAGGATGCAGAATTTGAGAACGTTGAATATTTCAACCTGACGGCGGGCGTCGTCGCGCTGCATCGCGGTTACAAATTCTGAGTGGAGGTCTCCCGTGCCCTTTAAACCCTTAGTCTCCGCAGGCGTCGAGAATGTACTGAACGCTTTTCTGTATCGCGCTCCGGCGCTGAAAGCTGCACGTCAGCGGCTAAACGGGAAGGTATTACGTATTGTTTTAAAAGAGTTATCGACGCCGCTTGTACTGGTATTCAGCGAACGCCAGCTTGACGTTCTGGGGGCGTGGGAAGGTGAAGCAGACTGCTCGGTCATCACGCACATGAGCGTGCTGCCAAAACTGCGCGATCGCCAGCAATTAACGGCGCTTATCCGCAGCGGTGAGCTGGAAGTGGAAGGCGACATTCAGGTCGTGCAGAACTTCGTTGCGCTCACCGATCTGGCGGAGTTCGATCCGGCGGAGCTGCTCGCGCCTTTTATCGGCGACATTGCCGCCGAAGGCATCGGGAAAGTCCTTCATGGTGGCGCCTCCTTTGCGCGAAAAAGCCTCCAGCGCCAGCAACGTTATGCGGCGGAAGTGCTGACTGAGGAGTGGCGAATGGCGCCCGGGCCACTGGAAGTTGCATGGTTTGCGGAAGAGACCGCAGCTGTTGAACGTGCGGTTGATGCGTTAACCAAACGGCTGGAAAAACTGGAGGGCAAATGACGCCTGGTGAAATTCGGCGCCTCTATTTTATTATTCGCACTTTTTTGAGCTACGGGCTCGACGAGCTTATCCCCAAAATGCGAATCACGCTGCCACTTCGTATCTGGCGGCGGATGCTCTTCTGGATGCCCAATCGCCATAAAGGTCAACCGCTGGGTGAGCGTCTGCGTCTGGCGCTGCAGGAGCTCGGTCCGGTTTGGATTAAATTCGGACAGATGCTGTCGACCCGCCGCGATCTCTTCCCGCCTCTGATTGCCGATGAGCTCGCGATGCTGCAGGATCGCGTCGCACCGTTTGACGGCGCGCGCGCGAAAAAGCAAATTGAAGAAGCGATGGGCAATGTACCCGTCGAGACCTGGTTTGACGATTTCGACATTAAGCCACTGGCATCGGCCTCTATCGCGCAGGTGCACACCGCGCGTCTGAAAGAAAACGGCAAAGAAGTCGTTATTAAGGTCATTCGTCCGGACATCCTGCCAGTCATCAAAGCGGACATGAAGCTGATTTATCGTCTGGCGCGCTGGGTACCCCGCTTGCTGCCGGACGGGCGTCGCCTTCGTCCACTGGAAGTGGTGCGGGAATATGAAAAAACGCTGATTGATGAGCTTAACCTGCTGCGCGAATCGGCAAACGCCATTCAGCTGCGTCGCAACTTTGAAAACAGCCCGATGCTCTATGTACCTGAAGTCTATTCTGACTACTGCAGCCAGAACATGATGGTGATGGAGCGTATCTACGGTATCCCGGTTTCGGATGTGGTGGCCCTGGAGAAACAGGGAACGAACATGAAGCTGTTGGCCGAGCGTGGCGTACAGGTCTTCTTTACCCAGGTGTTCCGCGACAGCTTTTTCCATGCGGACATGCATCCGGGCAATATCTTCGTGAGCTACGAACACCCTGAGGATCCGAAGTATATCGGCATCGACTGCGGGATTGTGGGGTCGCTGAACAAGGAAGATAAACGGTATCTGGCTGAGAACTTCATCGCGTTCTTCAACCGCGACTACCGTAAGGTGGCCGAACTGCACGTCGATTCCGGCTGGGTGCCGCCCGACACCAACGTCGAAGAGTTCGAGTTCGCGATCCGGACCGTTTGTGAGCCGATTTTTGAAAAACCGCTGGCGGAAATCTCCTTCGGGCACGTGCTGTTAAACCTGTTCAACACGGCTCGCCGCTTTAATATGGAAGTTCAGCCACAACTAGTTTTACTTCAGAAAACATTACTTTACGTTGAGGGTGTAGGCCGACAGCTCTATCCTCAGTTAGACTTGTGGAAGACCGCGAAACCTTTCCTTGAATCCTGGATTAAGGATCAGGTTGGCATTCCGGCGCTGGTGCGCTCGCTGAAAGAGAAAGGTCCGTTCTGGATAGAAAAAATGCCTGAAATTCCTGAACTGGTTTATGACAGTTTGCGTCAGAGCAAGAACCTTCAGCACAGCATGGATAAAATCGCCCGCGAGCTTCAGTCCAGCCGTGTTCGCCAGGGACAGTCACGCTATCTCTTTGGGATTGGCGCAACGCTGCTGCTGAGCGGTACGCTGCTGCTGATCAACCGTCCGGACTGGCAGATGATGCCCGCCTGGCTGATGGCTGGCGGAGTGGTAGTCTGGCTTGCCGGCTGGCGAAAAACACGCTGAGCATGCGTCGCTATCGACGGGTCGCATACGTATAATGCGATCTGACTCATTAATCATCTATCCCTGAGGAACATGTATGGGTGGTATCAGTATCTGGCAATTGTTGATCATTGCCGTCATCGTCGTGCTGCTGTTTGGCACCAAAAAGCTCGGTTCTATTGGTTCCGATCTGGGCGCGTCTATCAAAGGCTTCAAGAAAGCGATGAGCGATGATGAGAGCAAGCAGGATAAAAACAGCCAGGACGCTGATTTTACTGCTAAATCCATCGCCGATAAGCAAGAGGAAGCCAAAAAGGAAGACGCTAAACGCCACGATAAAGAGCAGGTGTAAGTCGTGTTCGACATTGGTTTTAGTGAGCTCCTGCTGGTCTTTGTGATTGGCCTGATTGTGCTGGGGCCGCAGCGTCTGCCGGTGGCAGTGAAAACCGTTGCGGGCTGGGTTCGTGCGCTGAGATCGCTGGCTTCGACCGTTCAGAATGAACTGGCGCAGGAGCTTAAGCTGCAGGAATTTCAGGAAAGCCTGAAAAGGGTCGAGAAGGCGAGCATGGATAACCTGACGCCGGAACTGAAAGCGTCAATGGATGAGCTACGCGAAGCGGCGGAATCGATGAAGCGCTCCTATAGCGTTAACGATCCTGAAAAGGCGAGCGATGAAGCGAACACCATCCATAACCCGGTGGTGAAGGGCAGCGAGGAGCAGCGCGAGGGCGTAACGCCTGCCAGCGCTGAACATCAGGCAGCCGCGCCAGAACAAACGCCGCAGGAAACCGAAGTGAAAAAACAGGCTCAGCCGGAAGAGCTGGTGGCAAAAACGGCGGAAGTGAAGCCCGCTGCGTCCGTTTCCGAATCATCCCCCTCGTCGAGTGATAAAGCGTAAACATGGCAGTAGATGATACTCAACCGCTGATTACGCATCTCATTGAGCTGCGTAAGCGCCTGTTAAACTGCATTATTGCGGTTTTACTCATATTCCTGTGCCTGGTCTATTTTGCCAACGATATCTATCAGGTGGTGTCTGCGCCTCTGATCAAGCAGATGCCGCTGGGCGCAACGATGATTGCAACAGACGTTGCTTCTCCGTTCTTTACCCCCATCAAGCTGACCTTCTGGGTGTCGTTGATTGCCTCTGCACCGGTCATTCTTTACCAGGTGTGGGCGTTTGTGGCGCCAGCGCTGTATAAGCATGAACGCAAGCTGGTGATCCCGCTGCTGGTGTCCAGCTCGCTGCTGTTCTATATCGGCATGGCGTTTGCCTATTTCGTTGTCTTCCCACTGGCCTTCGGCTTCCTGACGCATACCGCGCCGGAAGGGGTCCAGGTGTCGACGGATATCGCCAGCTACCTCAGCTTTGTGATGGCGCTGTTTATGGCGTTTGGCGTGGCATTCGAAGTGCCGGTGGCCATTGTGCTGCTTTGCTGGGTAGGGGTAACGACCCCGGATGACCTGCGTAAGAAGCGTCCGTATATCCTGGTGGGCGCCTTTGTGGTCGGCATGCTGCTGACACCGCCGGACGTGTTCTCTCAGACGCTGCTGGCCATACCGATGTACTGTCTGTTTGAAGTCGGCGTATTCTTCTCGCGTTTCTACGTGGGTAAAGGACGTCGAGCGGATGACGAAGACGATACGTCCGACAAGACCACTGAAGAGTAAAACCAGCCGCCCGTCAGGGCGGTTGTTATATGGGGATTTGCATGTTTGATATCGGACTCAATCTGACCAGCTCGCAGTTTGCGAAAGATCGTGATGAGGTGGTTGCGCGCGCGTTTGCCGCCGGGGTGAAAGGACTGCTGCTGACGGGTACCAACCTGCATGAGAGCGAGCAGGCGCAGCAGCTGGCGCAACGCTACGATCGCTGTTGGTCTACTGCTGGTGTGCATCCTCACGATAGCAGCCAGTGGACCGCGGAAAGTGGCGACACCCTGTACAGGCTGGCGAAGACGCCAGACGTTGTGGCGATTGGCGAATGCGGTCTCGATTTCAACCGTAACTTTTCAACGCCTGAAGAGCAGGAAAAGGCGTTCACTGCCCAGCTTGCGCTGGCGGCAGAGCTTGGAATGCCCGTATTTATGCACTGCCGCGACGCGCATGAGCGTTTCCTGGCACTTCTGGATCCGTGGCTGGAGAAACTGCCCGGCGCGGTACTGCACTGCTTCACCGGTTCACGGCACGAAGCGCTGGATTGCCTGAAGCGAGGGCTTTATCTGGGTATTACCGGCTGGGTTTGCGATGAGCGTCGCGGGCTTGAACTTCGGGAGCTGTTGCCAGCGATCCCGGCTGACCGGTTGCTCATTGAAACCGATGCACCTTATCTGCTACCACGCGATATGAAACCCAAACCGGCATCGCGGCGAAATGAGCCCGCGTATCTGGGGCACATTGTTGAAAGCGTTGCGAAGTGGCGCGGAGAGGATCCGCACTGGCTTTCGGCGCAGACGGATGACAACGTGCGTAATCTGTTCGGGATAAACGTTTAAAGTTTGCGGAAGTCGGTGTTTTTAACGCTCTGTAGCACCTGCTTGTTCAGCAGATTGAGCAACAGCATAGAGCGCGCTTCCCCGTCCGGCTCGGCAAAAATCGCCTGCAGGCCTTCGAAAGCGCCTTCGGTAATCACGACGCTATCGCCCGTGTAAGGGGTTTCGGGGTCGGTGATCCCTTCAGGCTGTTGATAAATCGACAGTTGATGAATGACCGTCGACGGAACCGTTGCCGGTTGGGCGCCAAAACGAACGAAGTGGCTGACGCCGCGCGTTGCGCTGATGGTGGTGGTGTGGATGACTTCCGGATCGAACTCCACGAACAGATAGTTCGGGAACAACGGCTCACTGACGGTTGTGCGCTTCCCGCGCTGCATTTTTTCAAGCGTGATCACGGGTGTCAGGCAATTTACAGACTGACGTTCAAGATGTTCCTGCGCGCGCTGAAGTTGCCCGCGTTTGCAATACAGTAAATACCAGGCCTGCATAATCACTCTTTCCCTTAGTTCGGGGCGCAAGCATATCAAAACCCTGGCGGGATCGCTAAGTTGATTATAATGGGGGAAAATGGAACAGAACGCATAAGTTCACGCTTATTTAACAAAATTACAGCATCAAGCAGGCTTACGCCGTATAATGAAGCGCTTACAGAGAGGCCATGATTAACTGCATGAAATACCACGATCTCCGCGACTTCCTGACGCTGCTGGAAAAGCAGGGTGAACTCAAACGTATTACACTTCCTGTTGATCCTTATCTGGAGATGACAGAAATTGCTGACCGCACCCTGCGTGCCGGTGGCCCCGCATTACTGTTTGAAAATCCCAAAGGTTACTCAATGCCGGTGCTGTGCAACCTGTTTGGTACACCGCGTCGTGTTGCATTGGGGATGGGGCAGGAAGACGTCACGGCGCTGCGTGAAGTCGGTAAACTGCTGGCGTTTCTGAAAGAGCCGGAGCCACCGAAAGGTTTCCGCGATCTGTTCGACAAACTGCCGCAGTTTAAACAGGTGCTGAACATGCCCACCAAACGCCTGCGCGGCGCGCCGTGCCAGCAGAAAGTGCTGGAAGGCGATGCGGTTGATCTGACCAAAATACCTATCATGCAGTGCTGGCCTGAAGATGCCGCGCCGCTGATCACCTGGGGGCTGACCGTTACGCGCGGCCCGCACAAAGAGCGGCAAAACCTCGGTATTTACCGCCAGCAGTTGATTGGCAAGAATAAACTCATCATGCGCTGGCTGTCCCATCGCGGCGGCGCGCTGGATTTCCAGGAGTGGTGCGCTGCGCACCCAGGGGAACGTTTCCCGGTGTCTGTCGCCTTAGGCGCCGATCCGGCCACCATTCTGGGAGCCGTCACGCCGGTGCCGGATACCCTTTCTGAATATGCGTTTGCAGGCCTGCTGCGCGGAACGAAAACCGAAGTCGTTAAGTGTATTTCTAACGATCTCGAAGTTCCGGCCAGCGCAGAAATTGTGCTGGAAGGTTACCTTGAGCAGGGTGAAATGGCACCAGAAGGCCCTTACGGCGACCACACCGGCTATTACAACGAAGTGGATAACTTCCCGGTGTTTACCGTGACGCACATTACGCAGCGTGAAGATGCGATTTATCACTCCACCTATACCGGACGTCCACCGGACGAACCGGCGGTGCTGGGCGTGGCGCTGAACGAAGTGTTTGTGCCAATCCTGCAAAAGCAGTTCCCGGAAATTGTTGATTTTTATCTGCCGCCTGAAGGATGCTCGTATCGCATGGCGGTGGTCACGATGAAGAAGCAGTATCCTGGCCATGCTAAACGCGTGATGATGGGCGTATGGTCTTTCCTGCGCCAGTTTATGTATACCAAATTTGTTATTGTCTGCGATGATGACGTTAACGCCCGCGACTGGAATGACGTAATCTGGGCCATTACCACGCGAATGGACCCGGCGCGCGATACGGTGTTAGTCGAAAACACGCCGATAGATTACCTGGATTTTGCCTCGCCGGTTTCCGGTCTTGGCTCAAAGATGGGACTGGATGCCACAAATAAATGGCCTGGCGAAACCGACCGTGAATGGGGTCGCCCGATCAAAAAAGATCCTGCTGTGACCGCGCGAATTGACGCGATCTGGGACGAGCTGGCCATAATGAATAACGGTAAACCCTGAGCTGACCGTTAAGCCCTATAGACTTCCCGACAGAGAGAGCGAATGACAACCTTAAGCTGTAAAGTGACCTCGGTAGATGCCATCACCGACACCGTATATCGCGTCCGTTTAGTGCCAGAAGCGCCATTCTCTTTCCGCGCGGGTCAGTACCTGATGGTTGTGATGGATGAGCGTGATAAGCGTCCTTTCTCTATGGCCTCAACGCCAGCGGAGCAGGAATTTATTGAGCTTCATATTGGTGCGTCAGAGCTTAACCTGTATGCGATGGCCGTGATGGATCGGATCCTGAAGGAACGTGAAATCGTGGTGGATATTCCGCACGGTGATGCGTGGCTGCGCGATGACGAAGACCGTCCGCTGATCCTGATCGCTGGCGGTACGGGCTTCTCTTATGTGCGCTCTATTCTGTTGACCGCACTGGCGCGTAACCCGGACCGTGACATCACTATTTACTGGGGTGGCCGCGAAGAGAAACATCTGTACGACCTGTCTGAACTGGAAGCGCTGAGCGTAACCCATCCTAACCTGCGCATTGAGCCGGTGGTTGAGCAGCCGGAAGAGGGCTGGCGTGGTCGCAGTGGGACGGTGCTGACGGCGGTGCTGCAGGATCATGGCACGCTGGCAGGGCACGATATCTATATCGCTGGCCGTTTTGAGATGGCGAAAATTGCCCGTGACCTGTTCTGTAACGAACGTGACGCGCGTGAAGACCGCCTGTTTGGCGATGCGTTTGCCTTCATTTAAATAAAAAACCCGCCCCTGACAGGCGGGAAGAACGGCAACTAAACTGTCTCTCTTCGCCAATGACGCCACTGGCGGCGAGGTACCTCTCGTAGGCCGGGAAAGCGCAGCGCCTCCCGGCAAAAGCCCGATGGCGCGATGCTTATCGGGCCTACGTTATAGCCTTACACTCTCTCAAACACCGTCGCGATACCCTGACCCAGCCCGATACACATCGTTGCCAGACCAAACTGGGCATCTTTGCGTTCCATCAGGTTGATAAGCGTCGTGCTGATGCGCGCCCCGGAGCAGCCCAGCGGGTGACCGAGGGCGATCGCGCCGCCGTTGAGGTTAATCTTCTTGTCGATCTGATCCATCAGTCCCAGATCTTTAATGCACGGCAGGATCTGCGCGGCGAAGGCTTCGTTCATCTCGAACAGATCGATGTCGCTGGTGGTTAAGCCCGCTTTTTTCAGTGCCAGCTTCGAGGCCGGAACCGGGCCGTAGCCCATGATTGAAGGATCGCAGCCCACAACCGCCATCGAACGTACCCGAGCGCGAGGGGTTAAGCCCAGCTCGCGGGCACGGCTTTCGCTCATCACCAGCATCGCGGCGGCACCGTCTGACAGCGCCGACGACGTTCCCGCCGTTACCGTACCGGTGACCGGATCAAACGCAGGGCGCAGTGTGGAAAGCGCTTCTACGGTGGTTTCCGGGCGGATGACTTCGTCGTAGCTGAACTGCTTCAGTACGCCGTCTGCGTCGTGACCGCCGGTCGGGATGATCTCATTCTTAAAGGCACCGGACTGCGTCGCCGCCCATGCGCGAGCGTGAGAGCGCGCGGCAAAGGCATCCTGCATTTCACGGCTGATGCCGTGCAGACGAGAGAGCATCTCAGCGGTCAGACCCATCATCCCCGCGGCTTTCGCCACGTTACGGCTCATGCCCGGGTGGAAGTCAACCCCGTGACTCATCGGCACGTGGCCCATGTGCTCAACGCCGCCCACCAGGCAGGCCTGGGCATCGCCGGTCATGATCATGCGCGCCGCGTCGTGCAGCGCCTGCATTGATGAACCGCACAGGCGGTTCACGGTGACAGCCGGAACCGAATGCGGTATCTCCGCCAGCAGCGACGCGTTACGGGCGATGTTGAAACCTTGCTCCAGGGTCTGCTGCACGCAGCCCCAGTAGATATCGTCCAGCGCAGCAGGATCCAGCGCCGGGTTACGCGCCAGCAGGCTACGCATCAGATGCGCGGAAAGATCTTCTGCACGCACGTTACGGAATGCACCGCCTTTTGAACGGCCCATCGGGGTGCGAATCGCATCAACAATGACAACCTTTTCCATTGTGACTCCTTAAGCCGTTTTCAGCTCGCCAACCGGACGGGCTGGCTCAACTGCTGGATAGTAGGGTTCGTTATGGCGCGCTTTGTTGCGCAGCCCTTCCGGCACCTCATAAAGCGGGCCGAGGTGCTGATACTGCTGAGCCATATCGAGATAGCGGGCGCTGCCGAGCGTGTCCAGCCAGCGGAACGCGCCGCCGTGGAACGGAGGGAAGCCCAGGCCGTATACCAGCGCCATATCCGCTTCTGCCGGGCTGGCGATGATGCCTTCTTCGAGGCAACGCACCACTTCGTTGACCATCGGGATCATCATGCGGGCGATGATCTCGTCGTCGGTGAAGTCGCGTTTCGGCTGGCAAACGTCGGCCAGCAGACCATCCACCGCGGCATCTTCTTCTTTTTTCGGTTTGCCTTTGCTGTCTTCTTTATAGCGCCAGAAGCCCAGGCCGTTTTTCTGGCCGAAGCGGTTAGCGTCGAACAGCGCGTCAATGGCGTCGCGATAATCTTTCTGCATACGCTGCGGGAAGCCTGCCGCCATCACCGCCTGAGCGTGGTGGGCGGTATCAATGCCGACCACGTCCAGCAGATACGCCGGGCCCATCGGCCAGCCGAACTGTTTTTCCATCACTTTGTCGATTTTGCGGAAGTCCGCACCGTCGCGCAGCAGCTGGCTGAAACCGGCGAAGTAAGGGAACAGCACGCGGTTGACGAAGAAGCCCGGGCAGTCGTTAACCACGATCGGCGTTTTGCCCATCTTGCTTGCCCACGCCACCACTTTAGCGATGGTTTCGTCAGAGGTTTTTTCCCCACGGATCACTTCGACCAGCGGCATACGGTGTACCGGGTTGAAGAAGTGCATCCCGCAGAAGTTTTCCGGACGCTTCAGCACGCTCGCCAGTTCGCTGATTGGAATGGTGGAGGTGTTAGAGGCCAGCACGGTCTCAGGACGAACCTTGTCTTCCGTTTCCGCCAGCACCGCTTTTTTGACTTTCGGGTTCTCGACGACGGCTTCGACCACCACGTCGACACGGTCGAAACCGCTGTATTCCAGCACAGGCTGAATGGTGGAGATCACACCTGCAAGCTTCAGCCCGTCAATTTTTCCGCGTTCCAGCTGTTTATTCAGCAGCTTGGCCGCTTCGGTCATGCCCAGCGTCAGAGATTTCTCGCTGATGTCTTTCATCACCACCGGCACGCCTTTCCAGGCCGACTGGTAAGCGATACCGCCACCCATAATGCCAGCGCCGAGTACCGCCGCATGTTTTGGCGTCTCAACGTTTTTAGTCAGCTGTTTGGCTTTACCCTTCACGAACTGATCGTTGAGGAAGATACCGACCAGCGCGCGGGCTTCATTGGTGTGCGCCAGCGGGACAAAGCTCTGATTTTCGAGCTTCAGCGCCTCGTCGCGACCGAGACGGGCAGCCGCTTCAATGGTTTTTACCGCCGTGATCGGCGCCGGGTAGTGTTTACCCGCCGTCTGCATCACCATGCCTTTGGCGATGGTGAAGCTCATGGTGGCTTCAATTTTGCTGAGTTTTAACGGCTCCAGCTTCGGCTGGCGTTTGGCTTTCCAGTCGAGATCGCCGTTGATGGCCTGGCGCAGAATGGCGAGTGCGCCTTCAACCAGTTTCTCTGGTTTCACGACGCCGTCGACCAGGCCAATTTTCTGCGCCTGTTCGGCGCCGACGTCTTTACCTGCGGCAATGATCTCCAGCGCGCTGTCGGCACCCAGCATGCGCGGCATTCGCACGGAGCCGCCAAAGCCCGGCATGATGCCCAGCTTGGTTTCCGGCAGGCCGATGCGCAGGTCCGGCGTCGCCAGACGGTAGTCGGTCGCTAGCACGCATTCGCAGCCACCGCCCAGCGCGTAGCCGTTAACGGCGGAAATGGTCGGGACAGGCAGATCTTCCAGACGATTAAAGACGCTGTTGGCAAAGTGCAGCCACTGGCTCAGCTGTTCTTCCGGGACCAGGAACAGCGAAAGAAACTCGGTGATATCGGCACCGACAATAAAGGCCGCTTTGTTCGAACGCAGCAGCAGCCCTTTTAATTCAGGTTGTTTTTCAAGAACATCCAGCGCCTGGCCAAGACTGGCCACCGTCGCGGTATCAAGCTTGTTCACTGAGCCGGGGGCATCGAACACCAGTTCGGCAATGCCATCTTCCAGCCAGTTGAGGTACAGGGTGTCGCCTTTGTAAAGCATGTCAGTCTCCTGAATCCAGCAAGTGGATCTGGTCATACCAGATGAAACGGAGTGTGGAATTTATGTTAATAAAATGCAAATTACTCATTAAGAAATTGCTGCATTGATCACGGTCGGTGGAAATCACGCAGCTGGAGAGAGGTGTGCTAAGATGCGATGACTTGAGCTCAAGAAAACGTAAGGATGAATGATGGACTCACTGGCTTCGCTTTATAAAAATCATATCGTTACCCTACAGGAACGTACCCGTGATGTACTGGCGCGCTTCAAGCTGGATGCCTTGCTGATCCACTCCGGCGAGCTGATGAATACGTTTCTTGATGACCATGCTTATCCGTTTAAGGTCAACCCGCAGTTTAAAGCCTGGGTGCCGGTAACCCAGGTGCCAAATTGCTGGCTGCTGGTGGATGGCGTGAACAAGCCGAAACTGTGGTTCTACCTGCCGGTCGATTACTGGCACAACGTGGAACCGCTACCGACCTCTTTCTGGACGGAAGAGATTGATGTGATTGCACTGCCGAAAGCGGACGGCATTGGCAGCCTGTTGCCTGCGGCGCGTGGCAACATCGGCTACATTGGCCCTGTTCCAGAGCGCGCACTGGGTCTGGATATTCCGGCAGACAAACTCAATCCGAAAGGGGTGCTGGATTACCTGCACTATTACCGCGCGTATAAAACCGACTACGAACTTTACTGCATGCGTGAAGCGCAGAAAACGGCAGTGAATGGTCACCGCGCCGCGCACGAAGCGTTCCAGTCGGGTATGAGCGAGTTCGACATCAACCAGGCTTACCTGACTGCGACAGGCCACCGCGATACCGACGTGCCGTACAGCAATATCGTTGCGCTGAACGAGCACGCGTCTGTGCTTCACTACACCAAACTGGATCACCATGTTCCGTCGGAAATGCGCAGCTTCCTGCTGGACGCAGGGGCAGAGTATAACGGCTACGCGGCCGACCTGACCCGTACCTGGGCGGCGAATGCGGATACCGATTTCGCGCAGCTGATTAAAGACGTGAATGATGAACAGCTGGCGCTGATTAGCACCATGAAGGCGGGAACCAGCTATGTGGATTACCACATCCAGTTCCATCAGCGCATCGCGAAGCTGCTGCGTAAGCATCAGATTGTGAAAGACATGAGCGAAGAGGCGATGGTCGAGAACGATCTGACCGGGCCATTCATGCCGCACGGTATTGGTCACCCGCTGGGCCTGCAGGTTCACGACGTAGCGGGTTTTATGCAGGATGATACCGGTACGCATCTGGCGGCACCGTCTAAATATCCTTACCTGCGCTGCACCCGTATTCTTGAGCCGCGTATGGTGCTGACGATTGAACCGGGGATCTACTTTATCGAATCCCTGCTGGCGCCGTGGCGTGAAGGCCAGTTCAGCAAACACTTCAACTGGGAAAAAATTGACGCGCTGAAGCCGTTTGGCGGTATTCGCATCGAAGATAACGTTGTGGTTCACGAAAACGGTATCGAGAACATGACGCGAGACCTGAAGCTGGCCTGATGGAAAGCTGGCTGATACCGGCTGAACCGGTCACCTTTGTTGAGGAAATCAAGAAAAGCCGCTTTATTACGCTGCTGGCGCATACCGACGGCGTAGAGGCGGCAAAGGCGTTTGTCGAGTCCGTCCGGGCTGAGCATCCTGACGCACGTCACCACTGCGTGGCGTGGGTGGCAGGGCCGCCTGATGATTCGCAGCAATTAGGGTTTTCCGACGACGGTGAACCGGCGGGAACGGCTGGTAAACCCATGCTTTCGCAGCTGATGGGCAGCGGCGTGGGTGAAATTACCGCCGTGGTGGTGCGCTACTACGGCGGCATTTTGTTAGGTACCGGTGGGCTGGTCAAAGCGTATGGCGGAGGGGTTCAGCAGGCGCTGAATATACTCATAACCACCCGCAAAACGCCGCTCACCGAATATACTTTACTGTGCGATTACGCCCAGTTATCCGGCATCGAAGCATTGCTGAGGCAGTTTAACGGTGTCATCGCACACAGTGAATATCAGGCAATGGTGCAATTACGCGTGGCGCTTCCTCAGGCGGAACTGGCTGCTTTTTCAGCAAAACTTGCTGATTTTAGTCGTGGTTCGTTGCAATTGCTGCCGATTGAAGAATAATCCCCACCTCACTTTTGAATACCAAAGGAAGCGGCAGAGATGCATTTTCGTGCCATAACCCGAATCGTTGGACTGCTGGTCATACTCTTTTCCGGGACAATGATTCTCCCTGGACTGGTGGCGCTTATCTACCGGGACGGCGCGGGGCGGGCATTTACCCAGACCTTCTTTGTCGCGCTGGCGATTGGCTCGCTGCTGTGGTGGCCAAACCGTCGTCAGAAAGGTGAGCTGAAATCTCGCGAAGGCTTTCTGATTGTGGTCCTGTTCTGGACGGTGCTGGGGAGCGTCGGTTCGCTGCCCTTTATCTTCTCTGAGCAGCCTAACCTGAGCATCACGGATGCCTTTTTTGAATCCTTCTCTGGTTTAACAACCACCGGGGCGACGACGCTGGTGGGGCTGGATTCGCTTCCGCACGCCATTCTCTTTTATCGCCAGATGCTGCAGTGGTTCGGGGGCATGGGGATCATCGTCCTGGCGGTGGCCATTCTGCCGATTCTGGGCGTTGGGGGGATGCAGCTCTATCGCGCCGAAATGCCCGGGCCGCTGAAAGATAACAAGATGCGCCCGCGTATTGCCGAGACGGCGAAAACCCTGTGGCTGATTTATGTCTTGCTGACGGTAGCCTGCGCGCTTGCGCTATGGTTTGCCGGGATGCCTGCTTTTGATGCTATCGGACACAGCTTCGCGACGATCGCGATTGGTGGGTTCTCCACTCACGATGCCAGCGTCGGCTACTTCGACAGCCCTACGATAAATACCATCATTGCGATTTTCCTGCTGATCTCTGGCTGTAACTACGGTCTGCACTTCTCTTTACTGAGCGGGCGCAGCCTGAAGGTGTACTGGCGTGACCCAGAGTTCCGCATGTTTATTGGCGTCCAGCTGACGCTGGTGATCATCTGTACCCTGGTGCTGTGGTTCCATGATGTTTACAACTCCGCGCTGACCACGCTAAACCAGGCGTTCTTCCAGGTGGTATCGATGGCGACGACCGCCGGGTTTACCACAGACAGCATCGCGCGCTGGCCGCTGTTCCTGCCGGTGCTGCTTTTATGCTCTGCATTTATCGGGGGCTGTGCGGGGTCTACGGGCGGTGGCCTGAAGGTAATTCGTATTCTGCTGCTGTTTAAGCAGGGGAACCGCGAGCTGAAGCGCCTGGTCCACCCGAACGCGGTCTACAGCATCAAACTGGGGAACCGCGCGCTGCCGGAACGTATCCTCGAAGCGGTGTGGGGATTCTTCTCGGCGTATGCGCTGGTCTTTATCGTCAGCATGCTGGCGATCATCGCGACGGGGGTGGATGATTTCTCCGCCTTTGCGTCCGTCGTCGCAACATTGAACAACCTCGGGCCTGGCCTGGGGGTTGTGGCGGATAACTTTGCCAGTATGAACCCGGTCGCGAAATGGATCCTCATCGCCAATATGCTGTTTGGTCGTCTTGAGGTCTTTACGCTGCTGGTGCTGTTCACCCCTACATTCTGGCGCGAGTAAGGAGCCGTTGATGAAAACACTGATTCTTTTCTCTACGCGAGACGGGCAAACGCGTGAGATTGCCGCGTATCTGGCATCGGAATTAAAAGAGCTGGGTATTTACTCGGATGTGGTGAACCTGAACCGTGCGGATCAGATAACCTGGCAAGAGTACGATCGCGTGGTAATTGGCGCGTCAATTCGTTACGGGCGTTTCCATCCGGCGCTGGATCGCTTTGTGAAAAAGCACACGGCGGTACTCAATAAATTGCCGGGTGCGTTTTACTCGGTCAATCTTGTCGCACGTAAAGCCGAGAAGCGTACGCCGCAGACCAATAGCTACACGCGCAAATTTTTGCTTGGCTCGCCGTGGCAGCCAGACCTGTGCGCCGTCTTTGCCGGCGCGCTGCGCTATCCCCGCTACCGCTGGTATGACCGCTTTATGATCCACCTGATTATGAAGATGACCGGGGGGGAAACCGATACGCGTAAAGAAGTGGTTTATACCGACTGGTCGCAGGTGGCCAGTTTTGCGCGGGAAATCGCACATTTAACGGGCGATTCGCGACTTAAATAAGCGTTAAGTTTGAAAAGTGAGCGAACGAAAAGTTTTTTGTATTTTGTGCTTGTCACTTCAGAATAACTCCCTATAATGCGCCTCCACTGACACGGAACAACGGCACACACGCCGCCGGGTCAGCAGAGAAAAGCGAAAATAAACGCTTGACTCTGAAGCGGGAAAGCGTAATATGCACACCCCGCGCCGCTGCGAAAAGCGAAGCGGCACTGCTCTTTAACAATTTATCAGACAATCTGTGTGGGCACTCAAAGTGACATGGATTCTTAATGTCTCCGGACAATAAATGAATACCAAGTCTCTGAGTGAACATACGTAATTCATTACGAAGTTTAATTCACGAGCATCAAACTTAAATTGAAGAGTTTGATCATGGCTCAGATTGAACGCTGGCGGCAGGCCTAACACATGCAAGTCGGGCGGTAACACAGGGAGCTTGCTCCTGGGTGACGAGCGGCGGACGGGTGAGTAATGTCTGGGAAACTGCCTGATGGAGGGGGATAACTACTGGAAACGGTAGCTAATACCGCATAACGTCGCAAGACCAAAGAGGGGGACCTTCGGGCCTCTTGCCATCAGATGTGCCCAGATGGGATTAGCTAGTAGGTGGGGTAACGGCTCACCTAGGCGACGATCCCTAGCTGGTCTGAGAGGATGACCAGCCACACTGGAACTGAGACACGGTCCAGACTCCTACGGGAGGCAGCAGTGGGGAATATTGCACAATGGGCGCAAGCCTGATGCAGCCATGCCGCGTGTATGAAGAAGGCCTTCGGGTTGTAAAGTACTTTCAGCGGGGAGGAAGGCGATAAGGTTAATAACCTTGTCGATTGACGTTACCCGCAGAAGAAGCACCGGCTAACTCCGTGCCAGCAGCCGCGGTAATACGGAGGGTGCAAGCGTTAATCGGAATTACTGGGCGTAAAGCGCACGCAGGCGGTCTGTCAAGTCGGATGTGAAATCCCCGGGCTCAACCTGGGAACTGCATTCGAAACTGGCAGGCTAGAGTCTTGTAGAGGGGGGTAGAATTCCAGGTGTAGCGGTGAAATGCGTAGAGATCTGGAGGAATACCGGTGGCGAAGGCGGCCCCCTGGACAAAGACTGACGCTCAGGTGCGAAAGCGTGGGGAGCAAACAGGATTAGATACCCTGGTAGTCCACGCCGTAAACGATGTCGACTTGGAGGTTGTGCCCTTGAGGCGTGGCTTCCGGAGCTAACGCGTTAAGTCGACCGCCTGGGGAGTACGGCCGCAAGGTTAAAACTCAAATGAATTGACGGGGGCCCGCACAAGCGGTGGAGCATGTGGTTTAATTCGATGCAACGCGAAGAACCTTACCTACTCTTGACATCCAGAGAACTTAGCAGAGATGCTTTGGTGCCTTCGGGAACTCTGAGACAGGTGCTGCATGGCTGTCGTCAGCTCGTGTTGTGAAATGTTGGGTTAAGTCCCGCAACGAGCGCAACCCTTATCCTTTGTTGCCAGCGGTTAGGCCGGGAACTCAAAGGAGACTGCCAGTGATAAACTGGAGGAAGGTGGGGATGACGTCAAGTCATCATGGCCCTTACGAGTAGGGCTACACACGTGCTACAATGGCGCATACAAAGAGAAGCGACCTCGCGAGAGCAAGCGGACCTCATAAAGTGCGTCGTAGTCCGGATTGGAGTCTGCAACTCGACTCCATGAAGTCGGAATCGCTAGTAATCGTAGATCAGAATGCTACGGTGAATACGTTCCCGGGCCTTGTACACACCGCCCGTCACACCATGGGAGTGGGTTGCAAAAGAAGTAGGTAGCTTAACCTTCGGGAGGGCGCTTACCACTTTGTGATTCATGACTGGGGTGAAGTCGTAACAAGGTAACCGTAGGGGAACCTGCGGTTGGATCACCTCCTTACCTTAAAGAACCTGCCTTTGTAGTGCTCACACAGATTGTCTGATGAAAAACAGCAGTAAAAACCTCTACAGGCTTGTAGCTCAGGTGGTTAGAGCGCACCCCTGATAAGGGTGAGGTCGGTGGTTCAAGTCCACTCAGGCCTACCAAATTTGCGAAGCAAATTTGAAGAGGTTAGCAAAACGATGGGGCTATAGCTCAGCTGGGAGAGCGCCTGCTTTGCACGCAGGAGGTCTGCGGTTCGATCCCGCATAGCTCCACCATCTTTTACTGCGAACACAAGAAAACTTCAGAGTGAACCTGAAAAGGTGCACTGCGAAGTTTTGCTCTTTAAAAATCTGGATCAAGCTGAAAATTGAAACGACACATCTTTAAGGTGTGTTCGAGTCTCTCAAATTTTCGCAAGTCGGTGATGAATCGAAAGAAACATCTTCGGGTTGTGAGGTTAAGCGACTAAGCGTACACGGTGGATGCCCTGGCAGTCAGAGGCGATGAAGGACGTGCTAATCTGCGAAAAGCGCCGGCGAGGTGATATGAACCTTTGACCCGGCGATGTCCGAATGGGGAAACCCAGTGTGTTCCGACACACTATCGTTAACTGAATACATAGGTTAACGAGGCGAACCGGGGGAACTGAAACATCTAAGTACCCCGAGGAAAAGAAATCAACCGAGATTCCCCCAGTAGCGGCGAGCGAACGGGGAGCAGCCCAGAGTCTGAATCAGCTTGTGTGTTAGTGGAACGGTCTGGAAAGTCCGGCGATACAGGGTGACAGCCCCGTACACGAAAGCACACAGGTTGTGAACTCGAAGAGTAGGGCGGGACACGTGGTATCCTGTCTGAATATGGGGGGACCATCCTCCAAGGCTAAATACTCCTGACTGACCGATAGTGAACCAGTACCGTGAGGGAAAGGCGAAAAGAACCCCGGCGAGGGGAGTGAAAAAGAACCTGAAACCGTGTACGTACAAGCAGTGGGAGCACCTTCGTGGTGTGACTGCGTACCTTTTGTATAATGGGTCAGCGACTTATATTCTGTAGCAAGGTTAACCGTATAGGGGAGCCGAAGGGAAACCGAGTCTTAACTGGGCGTTAAGTTGCAGGGTATAGACCCGAAACCCGGTGATCTAGCCATGGGCAGGTTGAAGGTTGGGTAACACTAACTGGAGGACCGAACCGACTAATGTTGAAAAATTAGCGGATGACTTGTGGCTGGGGGTGAAAGGCCAATCAAACCGGGAGATAGCTGGTTCTCCCCGAAAGCTATTTAGGTAGCGCCTCGTGAACTCATCTTCGGGGGTAGAGCACTGTTTCGGCTAGGGGGCCATCCCGGCTTACCAACCCGATGCAAACTACGAATACCGAAGAATGTTATCACGGGAGACACACGGCGGGTGCTAACGTCCGTCGTGAAGAGGGAAACAACCCAGACCGCCAGCTAAGGTCCCAAAGTCATGGTTAAGTGGGAAACGATGTGGGAAGGCACAGACAGCCAGGATGTTGGCTTAGAAGCAGCCATCATTTAAAGAAAGCGTAATAGCTCACTGGTCGAGTCGGCCTGCGCGGAAGATGTAACGGGGCTAAACCATGCACCGAAGCTGCGGCAGCGACGCGTATGCGTTGTTGGGTAGGGGAGCGTTCTGTAAGCCGTTGAAGGTGTCCTGTGAGGGGTGCTGGAGGTATCAGAAGTGCGAATGCTGACATAAGTAACGATAATGCGGGTGAAAAGCCCGCACGCCGGAAGACCAAGGGTTCCTGTCCAACGTTAATCGGGGCAGGGTGAGTCGACCCCTAAGGCGAGGCCGAAAGGCGTAGTCGATGGGAAACAGGTTAATATTCCTGTACTTGGTGTTACTGCGAAGGGGGGACGGAGAAGGCTATGTTAGCCGGGCGACGGTTGTCCCGGTTTAAGCATGTAGGCGGAGGTTCCAGGTAAATCCGGTACCTTATTAACGCTGAGGTGTGATGACGAGGCACTACGGTGCTGAAGTAACAAATGCCCTGCTTCCAGGAAAAGCCTCTAAGCATCAGGTAACATCAAATCGTACCCCAAACCGACACAGGTGGTCAGGTAGAGAATACCAAGGCGCTTGAGAGAACTCGGGTGAAGGAACTAGGCAAAATGGTGCCGTAACTTCGGGAGAAGGCACGCTGATATGTAGGTGAAGCCCCTGCGGGTGGAGCTGAAATCAGTCGAAGATACCAGCTGGCTGCAACTGTTTATTAAAAACACAGCACTGTGCAAACACGAAAGTGGACGTATACGGTGTGACGCCTGCCCGGTGCCGGAAGGTTAATTGATGGGGTTAGCGGCAACGCGAAGCTCTTGATCGAAGCCCCGGTAAACGGCGGCCGTAACTATAACGGTCCTAAGGTAGCGAAATTCCTTGTCGGGTAAGTTCCGACCTGCACGAATGGCGTAATGATGGCCAGGCTGTCTCCACCCGAGACTCAGTGAAATTGAACTCGCTGTGAAGATGCAGTGTACCCGCGGCAAGACGGAAAGACCCCGTGAACCTTTACTATAGCTTGACACTGAACACTGGTCCTTGATGTGTAGGATAGGTGGGAGGCTTTGAAGCGTGGACGCCAGTCTGCGTGGAGCCGCCCTTGAAATACCACCCTTTAATGGCTGGTGTTCTAACGTAGACCCGTAATCCGGGTTGCGGACAGTGTCTGGTGGGTAGTTTGACTGGGGCGGTCTCCTCCCAAAGAGTAACGGAGGAGCACGAAGGTTAGCTAATCCTGGTCGGACATCAGGAGGTTAGTGCAATGGCATAAGCTAGCTTGACTGCGAGAGTGACGGCTCGAGCAGGTGCGAAAGCAGGTCATAGTGATCCGGTGGTTCTGAATGGAAGGGCCATCGCTCAACGGATAAAAGGTACTCCGGGGATAACAGGCTGATACCGCCCAAGAGTTCATATCGACGGCGGTGTTTGGCACCTCGATGTCGGCTCATCACATCCTGGGGCTGAAGTAGGTCCCAAGGGTATGGCTGTTCGCCATTTAAAGTGGTACGCGAGCTGGGTTTAGAACGTCGTGAGACAGTTCGGTCCCTATCTGCCGTGGGCGCTGGAGAATTGAGGGGGGCTGCTCCTAGTACGAGAGGACCGGAGTGGACGCATCACTGGTGTTCGGGTTGTCATGCCAATGGCATTGCCCGGTAGCTAAATGCGGAAAAGATAAGTGCTGAAAGCATCTAAGCACGAAACTTGCCCCGAGATGAGTTCTCCCTGACCCTTTAAGGGTCCTGAAGGAACGTTGAAGACTACGACGTTGATAGGTCGGGTGTGTAAGCGCAGCGATGCGTTGAGCTAACCGATACTAATGAACCGTGAGGCTTAACCTTACAACGCCGAAGCTGTTTCGGCGGACGAGAGACAGACAATCAAATTTCAGCTTTGATACAGATTAACAGAATTTGCCTGGCGGCTTTAGCGCGGTGGTCCCACCTGACCCCATGCCGAACTCAGAAGTGAAACGCCGTAGCGCCGATGGTAGTGTGGGGTCTCCCCATGTGAGAGTAGGGAACTGCCAGGCATCAAATAAGTGAAGAGGCCATCCGCAAGGATGGCCTTTTTGCGTTTATACGCTGCACAAACTAATCCCCCAACGCCCTGCTTATACGGTAAACTACCTGCGTTTTTGCATCAGGATAGCGTCTATGAACCACTCCCTTAAGCCCTGGAATACCTTTGGCATTCAACGCAATGCTAATCAAATTGTACGTGCCGATACTGCACCGCAACTGCTGGATGCATGGCAAAACGCGACAGAAAATAACGAACCCGTACTGATTCTGGGCGAAGGTAGTAATGTCCTGTTTCTCGATGACTTTGCGGGAACGGTGATCGTTAACCGCATCATGGGAATTGATGTGGAAGAGCGTGCCGATAGCTGGCACGTGCACGTGGGTGCCGGAGAAAACTGGCATCATCTGGTGCAATTTACCCTCGAAAAAGGGATGCCGGGTCTGGAAAACCTTGCGCTTATTCCAGGCTGCGCCGGATCGTCACCTATTCAAAACATCGGCGCCTACGGCATCGAACTGAAACATGTCTGTGAATATGTCGACTGCATCGAACTGGCGACCGGAACGGCTAAGCGTTTAACGGCAGAACAGTGCCGATTTGGCTATCGTGACAGTATCTTCAAACATGCATATCAGGACCGCTACGTGATTGTCGCCGTGGGTCTGCGCCTGTCGAAGAACTGGCAGCCGGTGCTGACCTACGGGGATTTAACGCGTCTCGATCCGGCGACCGTTACCGCCCGCGACGTTTTTGACTCGGTTTGCCATATGCGGATGACCAAACTTCCCGATCCAAAAGTAAGCGGAAACGCTGGCAGTTTCTTCAAAAACCCGGTTATCAGCAGCGAAATTGCAAAAGTCTTTCTTGAAGGATGGCCAGCAGCACCACATTACCCTCAGGTGGATGGCAGCGTGAAGTTGGCCGCGGGGTGGCTTATCGATCAATGCCAGCTAAAAGGCACTTCAATAGGCGGTGCCGCCGTTCACCAACAGCAGGCCCTGGTACTGATTAATCAACGCGATGCGACCAGCGAAGATGTAGTACAGCTGGCTCATTATGTTCGTCAGCGTGTGGGCGAAAAGTTTAACGTCTGGCTGGAGCCAGAAGTTCGCTTCATTGGCCGCACAGGTGAAGTCAATGCCGTGGAGGCCATCGCGTGAAAGACAATACCATCCCCTTAACCCTGATTAGCATCCTTGCTGACGGTGAGTTTCATTCAGGCGAGCAGCTGGGTGAGCAGCTTGGCATGAGCCGTGCCGCTATTAACAAGCATATTCAGACGCTTCGCGACTGGGGTGTTGATGTGTTCACGGTTCCCGGAAAAGGCTACAGCCTGCCGGAGCCTATTCAATTGCTGAATGAAGAAGCGATCCGCAGCCAGATTGGATACGGCAATGTTGCAGTGCTGCCGGTGATTGATTCGACGAACCAGTATCTTCTGGATCGTCTGCCTGAGCTAAAATCCGGCGATGCCTGCGTTGCTGAATATCAACAGGCCGGTCGTGGCCGTCGCGGCCGCAAATGGTTTTCGCCATTTGGCGCTAACCTCTATCTGTCCATGTACTGGCGACTCGATCAGGGCCCGGCCGCTGCCATTGGCCTGAGTCTGGTCATCGGCATCGTCATGGCGGAAGTGCTGCACGATCTGGGAGCGGATAAAGTCCGTGTTAAATGGCCTAATGACCTCTACCTCAACGACCGTAAACTTGCCGGCATTCTTGTCGAACTGACGGGAAAAACGGGGGATGCGGCGCAAATTGTCATTGGTGCAGGCCTCAATATGGTGATGCGCAATGTACAAAATGATGTCGTGAATCAGGCCTGGACTAACCTCCAGGAGGCGGGGATCGTCATCGATCGTAACACCCTTTCCGTACGTATGATCAAAGAGTTGCGCAGCTCACTCACGCTTTTTGAGCAGGAAGGGCTGGCACCGTTCCTGTCTCGTTGGGAAAAGCTGGATAACTTTATCAACCGCCCGGTGAAATTGCTGATTGGTGATAAAGAGATCTACGGCACTTCCCGCGGTATTGACGCACAGGGCGCGCTGCTCCTGGAGCAGGATGGCGTGATCAAACCCTGGATGGGCGGTGAGATTTCACTGCGAAGTGCCGAATAACCGGATGGAGTGAACGATGCGAAAACCCGTCTGCGTGACGCTGGCCGTCATGATGAGTCTGCTGTTCTCGCCTCTCTCTCATGCGGATCGGGCCTGGGAGAGTTACAAGGCCCGCTTTTTCAAACCGGAAGGCCGCATTGTCGATACCGGCAATGGCGGCGTGTCGCATACGGAAGGCCAGGGTTTTGCCATGCTGATGGCAGTGGCCAACGACGATAAAGCCACGTTCGATAAGCTCTGGCAATGGACAAATCGTGAGCTGAAGAACAAAGAGAACGGTCTGTTTTACTGGCGCTATAACCCCGCAGAGTCCAACCCGGTCGCCGACAAAAACAACGCCGCCGATGGCGATGTGCTGATTGCCTGGGCGCTGCTTAAAGCCGATGCCCGCTGGCATGACAAACGCTACAGCGCCGCATCGGATGCCATTACAAAAGCGCTGGTCGGCCATAGCGTCATCCGCTATGCGGGTTACCGCGTGATGCTGCCCGGCGTCCAGGGATTTAAGCTTGAAGGTGAAGTGGTCCTTAATCCTTCCTATTTCGTGTTTCCGGCCTGGCAGGCCTTCGCCGGACGCAGTCATTTGCCGGTCTGGCGCGATTTGATAAAGGACGGGGAACGCCTGCTGGGGAAAATGGGTTCGGGCAAAGCGAATCTGCCCGCTGACTGGGTTTCACTGACATCTGGCGGCAAGCTGGCCCCGGCTAAAGGCTGGCCGCCGCGAATGAGCTATGACGCGATTCGTATTCCGCTGTACCTTGCCTGGTCTGATAAGCAAAACCCGCTGCTGACGCCGTGGAAGGCCTGGTTCGGTCAGTTCCCCCGGGAACAAACCCCCGCCTGGGTTAACGTCACGACCAACGAATATGCGCCCTACATGATGGAAGGCGGCCTGTTGGCCGTGCGCGATTTAACGATGGGACAGCCTTCCGAAGAACCCGAAATTACCTCTAAAGACGACTACTATTCGGCAAGTCTGAAAATGCTGGTGTGGATTTCAGCGCAATAATAACGCACTGACTATCCCCTCTCCCCGATGGGGAGAGGGTGAGGAGTAAATCAGTTACTGCGGATACGGTACCCAATCCCCGCCGTTCAGGCGAACGTACGGTTTGTTCTGATATTGAATGACGACCGCGTTGGCGTTCTCGGAGACTTCCGCCGTTTGCGGCAGTTTGCTGGTAAGCTCGTCCCAGTTCACGCTATCTTCCACAAACAGCTTCCCGTCAACGGCGCGGGCAACCAGTTCTGAGATCGCCAGATAGCTGGTTGGCTGTGTAATCTCAATCGGTGCGCCCTGATGCGGTGCCTTCATCCCAAAGAATTTGATGCCTGCAGGGACGTTGGTGATGGATGGGCTCGGGATATCACGCAGACCTGACACCTGCATTCTGTCACCTTTCAGCGCACCACCGTGCTCAGGCACCACAACCACCATCACTTTACGGCCTGATTTTTCCAGCTCCGTGAAGAATGCGTCCAGCTCGTCGAAGAATTTCTGCGCACGCACTTTATAATCTGCTGTTTTGCTCACGCCCGGGAAATGGTTACCGTCGTGGAGCGGCAGGGTATTAAAGAACGTCGCACTGCGTGGATTACTGTCTTTTTCGATGGTCTGCAGCCAGCGTTGCAGGACGGCGGTATCGTCATAAACGGGTGAACCGTCGAAGCCCAGCAGAGAGACAGGAAGACCGGTTTGATCCATTAGCGGTGCCTGCATGCCACCCTGTTCGCGCACCTCTTTCAGGAAGTTACCGAACTGGCCGTTATGCCCCAGCATCAGATGCTGCGTAAAGCCCAGTTTTGCGAGGTTATCGAACAGATAACACTGGTTGCCGGCGGGTTGATACAGGTTTTTATGCGATGTCTGACCGCAGCTTGCACGCAGAAGGCGGATCGCCGCCGGGCCGCTGTATGAGGTGGCAGAGTTGAAATCTTTAAACTGAATGTCGAAATGTGACCACAGCGGATGAGACATCAAACCGGCGGCGTCCACGTCGGCCCAGGAGAGAGAGCAGATGTTGATCACCAGCAATTCAAACGGCTGAGCATCCGCTGGCAGCGCATCCGGGAATTTAGTCTGTCGCTTGTCTTCTGCGGTATAGAAACTGGAAAGCCAGGCGTTCAGGTTGGTTGAGGTCGGCGGTGCGGTCTGGGTTGGGATATCACCCACCACAGGCGTATCGCCTGCCGTTGTGACGGTTGCCGCTGCGCTTCCCCCTGTGGTGGTCACCGTGGTGGTCGGTTGACCAGCAGGCCACAGCGAAAAGTTTGGTCCAGCCAGCGTCAGCACGTTAAGCCAGATCATAATCGCGACGACAAACACCGTGACGCGGATCCACTGTGACAGGAACAGCCAGGCAACCAGCAGCACAAATACCGCGCCAATCATCTGCCAGTTAATAAAGCGCTCGGTCAGATCGAGGACATAGCTGGCGCTAAAGCCCGCCACCTGCGACCCCTGGCTCATAATGCTGTCCGGCCCCGGTAGCCAGGTATCATGCCAGAACAGCGCAAAGCCGAGAGGGATGGCAACCCAGTGACGTAAGCGATGCAGCCTGATATTCGGCAGCGGCATCAGCAGGAAGGCCATAAACACGAGGTTGAGAAGGGGATGGAAATTCAGATAGCCTGCCCACAGCAGACCAAACTTCACCAGAAAGTAGAAGTTCCAGCCGGAAAGGCCGCGCCAGTATTGCCAGAGCGGCGAGGGTGACGAAGCGGTATAGGTAGAATTAGTCATGTTTTCGGTCTGCCTTGACGTGTGATGCCCGTGTCAGTGTTCCGGCTGGTTTTACATAGCGAGGTTTTATAAACAGCACTCTGGCCGTATCACGGATACGGCGTATGGAATGGCGCGCATAGTAGCCAAGCGGGAAAAAGATCAGCGCACAGAATATAACCAGTTGAAGGATATCGCTGATATTCATGATGATGCGTTCTCCGCGTTGTCTGTTAATAGGCGAAGGGGCTCCGGAATCCGACGCCAGACGTGTCCATCATGTCTGGCATTGAGGATCGGTTTGGCATCGCTCTTGATAGCGAGCGGTTTAACCCATTGTTCAGGCTGGAGCGCACGCATCTGCACCAGCTCCGCGCCGATCGTATTATCTTCGAACCAAATCATACGGTTCGAGAAAATATCCCCGGTAGGCAGGGGGAAGATGTGGTTAAGCGCCGTATCGAGATCGTTTACCCGGCAGAAGGACAAAAACAGCACCAGTCGATTGTCGCCGATGGTCATGATGTCCCCTGTACGGTTCGGGCGACATAAGGTGAGAGCCTGTTCAACGCGAATACCCGGTACAGGACGCAGGGCGACCATAACCCCTTTTCCGTCAGCAGGAAGAAGCGTGTTGCTCATCATGTTGCCAACTGCGTCGCAGAAGGTATCCCATTTTTGGTATCCACGCAGCTTCATCGGCTGTGTCATGGAGAGCAGCGTGGAAATATCTTCCGGCACATGGCGGCTAAACTGCTGGCCCTGTACGCTTTCGATAAGCGTCAGGCAGCGTGACAAGGGGGCATTCCATGGAATAACCATATTGGCGCCGCAGCCCAGAAGCAGGCGTTCATCGGTGGCGCGCAGGCTGGTATTATTTTCGCGCACGATGATTTTCAACGCACTGCCGCGCTGGCGGCGTAAGGTGTGGATTTGCCTTGCCAGCGTCTCAATCTGGTTATTCTGCATCAGCGAGAAAATAAGGGTGGCCGCCTGGGTTGTGCGGGCTTCATGGAAAAGGGCTTCGTTAGATTCAAACAGTGACCAGTTTTCCGACAGGGCAGGTGCTCCTTCTAAAACCGCGATATGGCTCAGGATGCGTTTTTCATCGCTGCGCGGCTGCACCACGGTTTCTTCCTGCTGCGCCAGGTGCCACTCGCCCTCAATATGTTTCAGCGTAAGTTGTTGCCTGGCGCTCACGCCTTTTTCATTACACCAGAAGGCAATATCGTAGAGATAGCTGCCCGCCTGGTCACGAATGCTTGCCAGACCAAACAGGGAGCGATATTCGCCCATTAAAAGTGAAAACAGCTTGTCATTATTACTACCGGGATTGACTATCAATAGCGTGCAATTTTGAAATTTTGCCCATTTATTGATTTTTTCCAGCCACGGCAGCAGTTTTTCAGCAGGCATATTTTGCAGGACGTTATTTGCACATTTCAGAATCACTAAATAGTGATCCGGATCAATAGAGCACTGAACGTCGCGGGACAAAAAGTATAGACTATCGGTTTCCGATGTCATGGAAAATAATCGCACCGTCTGCGGCCCGCGGCCACTTTCAAGCGTGATAATTTTTCTGGGCTCTTCGCCCATGCTAATGACGGCCACGCGGGAATCCTTATCCTGAGCAGCAATTGTCTGGTTTACCAGACTGATAGCATCTTCATTACGGTCCGTATTAATCCACCAGACTCCTCCGACTGGCATGTGGCTCAATTCGTCCCATAATGACTGGATGCCAATAGAAAATATGGAGTCCACGGTGTCCCTCTTTTCGTCTAATTTATCTGTATCTCAGTTTACTAGCGAAAGCGTAGAAATAAACCTAACATTGAAATTAAAGAACATCAGATTTAGCATGTAAATGAAATTTCATAGGGCAGGACGCCTCGCTACTTCTGATCTGGCGATTCTACGCAAAGGGATGGAAAAAGAATGGATAATAACGAACCTGGTACCCCAGTCGATTCGACCCTGGGTTACACATTCCAAAACGATTTTCTGGCGCTGACGCAGGCCTTTTCTTTACCTGAAATAGATTACACCGATATTTCCCAGCGGGAACAGTTGGCCGCGGCTATTAAACGCTGGCCGTTATTAGCTGAATTCGCCCATCAACAATAAGGGAGCCATTGATGGCCATACTCGGATTACAGGGTGTCCGTGGCGGTGTGGGTACCACATCAGTGACCGCGGCGCTGGCGTGGTCATTACAGCTTTTAGGTGAATCGGTGCTGGTTATTGACGCCTGCGCCGATAATTTGCTGCGTATGTCGTTTAACGTCGACTTTACTCGTGAAGAGGGCTGGGCCCGCGCGCTGCTTGATGATAAAGACTGGCAGGATGCAGGGATGCGCTATACCTCCCAGCTCGATCTGCTGCCGTTTGGTCAACTGACCACCACGGAGCGCGAGAATGAAGCGGCGTATCAGCGCCTGTTTTCGCAGTTTACGCTGGCGCTGCAGACCCTGAAAGAAAAGGGGCACTACAAGTGGATCCTGCTGGATCTGCCGCACGGCGCCGGCACGCTGACCCGACAGCTTATCGCCCAGTGCGATCATGTGTTCTCGATCGTCAACGTCGATGCGAACTGCCATATCCGCCTGCATCAGCAGGGGCTACCTCAAAATGGCCATATCCTGATTAACGATTTGCGCATTGGCAGCCAGATCCAGGACGATCTGTATCAGGTCTGGCTGCAAAGCCAGCGCCGTCTGCTTCCCATTGTCATCCATCGTGATGAGGGGATGGCGGAATGCCTTGCGTCTAAGCAACCGCTCGGCGAATACCGCAGCGATTCACTGGCGGCAGAAGAGATCCTGACGCTGGCTAACTGGTGTCTGCTGAACTTCGCTAACAGGGCGGAGCATGCAGGGAGTTCTGTATGAGTCGTCTCGCCAGCTGGTTACTCATCCCACCGGTCAGTTCGCGTTTGAGCGAACGCTACCGGCATTTCCGCCGACACGGTGCTTCGGCATTTAGCGCCGCGCTCGGCTGTTTCTGGATGATTCTGGCCTGGATGTTTATTCCACTCGAACACCCGCGCTGGCAGCGCATACGTGCCCGGCACAGTGAGCTTTATCCGCACATTAATCCCGACCGGCCACGTCCTTTGGATCCGGCCCGTTATCTTATTCAGGCCATCTGGCTGGTGGCCACCTCATCCCGCTCAGAGAAAATAACGCCGCACTGGCGCAGTTTCTCCCGCGTGCAGCAGTTACGTGAACGCTACCACCAGTGGCTGGATAAACTGCCCAACAGCGTAAGCGATAAGACCAGCCATCTGGATAACCATAAAGAGCTCGGGCATCTCCACCCGGGCTTGCGGCGTTTTATCCTCGGCGTAATCGTCGTGTTCTCGCTCATTCTGGCGCTGGTCTGTATTACGCAACCTTTCAACCCTCTGGCGCAGTTCACCTTCCTGATCCTGCTTTGGGGCGTGGCGTTACTGGTCCGCCGTATTCCGGGCCGCTTCTCGGCGCTGATGCTGATTGTGTTGTCGTTAACCGTCTCCTGTCGCTACATCTGGTGGCGTTATACCTCAACCCTGAACTGGGACGACCCGGTCAGCCTGGTGTGCGGCCTGGTGCTGCTGTTCGCAGAAACCTACGCCTGGGTTGTGCTGGTGCTGGGCTATTTCCAGGTGATTTGGCCGCTCAACCGCCAGCCGGTTCCGCTGCCTAAAGACACCGCGCAGTGGCCGACCGTCGATCTCTTCGTACCGACCTACAACGAAGATCTGAGCGTGGTGAAAAACACCATTTATGCCGCGCTGGGCATCGACTGGCCAAAGGATAAGCTTAAAGTCTGGGTCCTGGATGATGGCAACCGTCCGGCGTTTCGCCAGTTCGCAGAAGAGGTCGGTGTCGAGTACATCGCCCGTCCGACTCACGAACATGCTAAAGCCGGGAACATCAACAACGCGCTGAAGTATGCCACTGGAGAGTTTGTCTCGATCTTTGACTGTGACCACGTGCCGACGCGCTCGTTCCTGCAGATGACCATGGGCTGGTTCCTGAAGGAGAAAGAGCTGGCGATGATGCAGACGCCGCACCACTTCTTCTCGCCGGATCCGTTTGAACGTAACCTTGGCCGTTTCCGTAAAACCCCGAACGAAGGCACGCTGTTCTATGGCCTGGTGCAGGACGGGAACGACATGTGGGATGCCACCTTCTTCTGCGGCTCCTGTGCGGTTATCCGCCGTAAACCGCTGGATGAAATTGGTGGTATCGCCGTCGAAACGGTGACTGAAGATGCGCATACCTCTCTGCGCCTGCACCGTCGTGGCTATACCTCCGCCTATATGCGTATTCCGCAGGCTGCCGGTCTGGCAACGGAGTCACTGTCGGCGCACATTGGTCAGCGTATTCGCTGGGCGCGCGGGATGGTGCAGATTTTCCGTCTCGATAACCCACTGATAGGGAAAGGGCTCAAGCTGGCGCAGCGTCTTTGCTACGTCAACGCCATGTTCCACTTCTTATCCGGTATCCCGCGGCTGATCTTCCTGACCGCGCCGCTGGCGTTCCTGCTCCTTCACGCCTATATCATTTACGCCCCGGCGCTGATGATTGCGTTGTTCGTTCTGCCGCACATGATCCACGCGAGCCTGACGAACTCGAAGATACAGGGTAAATACCGCCATTCCTTCTGGAGTGAAATCTACGAAACGGTGCTGGCCTGGTACATCGCGCCGCCGACGATGGTGGCGCTGATTAACCCGCATAAAGGCAAATTCAACGTCACCGCGAAGGGCGGCCTGGTGGAAGAAGAGTACGTCGACTGGGTGATCTCCCGTCCGTATATCTTCCTGGTACTGCTGAATATTGTCGGCGTCATCGCTGGTATCTGGCGTTACTTCTACGGCCCGGAAAACGAAATCCTGACCGTCTTCGTCAGTATGGCCTGGGTCTTCTACAACCTGATTATCCTCGGCGGCGCGGTAGCGGTGTCGGTGGAGAGCAAACAGGTTCGTCGTGCGCATCGCGTTGAAATCTGCATGCCTGCGGCGATCGCCCGTGAAGATGGCCACCTCTTCTCCTGTACCGTGCACGACTTCTCTGACGGTGGTCTGGGGATCAAAATCAACGGTCAGGCTAAGGTGCTGGAAGGGCAAAAAGTTAACCTGCTGCTTAAGCGCGGTCAGCAGGAGTATGTCTTCCCGACGCAGGTGGTTCGCGTGGCGGGCAATGAAGTCGGTCTGCAACTGATGCCGTTGACCAAAAAGCAGCATATCGATTTTGTGCAATGTACGTTTGCCCGCGCGGATACGTGGGCTCTCTGGCAGGACAGCTTCCCGGAAGATAAACCTCTGGAAAGCCTGCTGGATATTCTGAAGCTGGGGTTCCGTGGCTATCGTCACCTTGCAGAATTTGCCCCGTCGTCGGTGAAATTAATTTTCCGGTCACTTACTTCGCTGGTTTCCTGGGTCGTGTCGTTCATTCCTCGTCGTCCTGAGCGGGATGAGGCGAAGCAGGCGGACCCGGTTATGGCTCAACAATGATGATAACGCGATGAAAACAAAACTTTCCTGGTTATGTGCAGTGGCAATGGGGATGAATGTTATCCCCGCAACAATGGCTAACGCAGCTCCTGGTAACGCAGCGGCAACGCCTGCGCCAACGGTACCTGTCGTCGCGCAAGCAACCGATCCGGTTGTCACCGCGGCACCTGGCCAAACAGAAAATATCACGCCGAACCAGCCAACGGAGGGGAACACCCTGCCGGCAGACGGCCAGGTCATCGGGCAGGTGATGCCGGGCGTCCGGGGGGCGAATGCGCCCGTCGTCGCGGACAATGCGCCGTCACGGGACGTGAAGCTGACCTTCGCGCAAATCGCACCGCCTCCGGGCAGTATGGTGCTGCGCGGCATCAACCCTAACGGCGGCATTGAGTTTGGCATGCGCAGCGATGAGGTCGTCTCTAATGCGGTGCTGAACCTGGAATACACCCCGTCGCCGTCTCTGCTGCCGACACAGTCTCAGCTGAAGGTCTACCTGAATGATGAGCTGATGGACGTCCTGCCGGTCACGAAAGAGCATCTGGGCAAGAAAACCCAGGCTCAGGTGCCGATCAACCCGCTGTTCATCACCGACTTTAACCGCATCCGCCTGGAGTTTGTCGGTCACTACCGCGATGTCTGCGAAAACCCGGCCAGCAACACGCTGTGGATGGACGTCGGGCGTAACTCCTCGCTGCAGATGACCTACCAGTCGCTGGCGCTGAAAAACGATCTCTCGGCATTCCCGGTTCCGTTCTTTGATCCGCGCGATAACCGTCCGCTCACCCTGCCGATGGTGTTTGCATCGTCCCCGGACGTGACCGAGCAGCTGGCGGCCACCATCGTGGCGTCCTGGTTTGGTTCACGCGCCGGCTGGCGTGGTCAGAGCTTCCCGGCGATGTACGACAAACTGCCGGACAGAAATGCCATTGTGTTTGCGACCAACGCGAAACGCCCGGCCTTCCTGCGCGATCATCCGGACGTCAAAGCGCCGACCGTTGAGATGATAAGCCATCCGGAAAACCCGTATGTGAAGCTGCTGGTGGTCTTTGGCCGCGACGATAAAGATCTGGTGCAGGCTGCAAAAGCGATTGCCCAGGGCAACGTCCTTTTCCGCGGCAACAGCGTGGTGGTGGATGAGGTTAAACCGCTGCTGGCGCGTAAACCTTATGATGCGCCAAACTGGGTGCGTACCGACCGTGCGGTAACCTTTGGCGAGCTGAAAACCTATGAAGAACAGCTGCAGGCGACGGGGCTTGAGCCCGCGCCGATTAGCTTGTCACTGAATCTGCCGCCGGATCTGTACCTGCTGCGTACCAACGGCATTGATATCAATCTGAACTACCGCTATACCGCGCCAGCGACCAAAGACAGCTCGCGCATGGATATCAGCCTGAACAACCAGTTCCTGCAATCGTTCAGCCTGCAAAGCACACAGGATACTAACCGCCTGATGCTTCGCCTGCCAGTGTTGCAGGGGCTGCTGGACGGTAAAACGGATGTCTCCATCCCGGCACTGAAGCTGGGTGCGATAAACCAGCTTCGCTTTGACTTCCAGTACATGAACCCGATGCCTGGCGGCTCGGCGGAAAACTGCATCACCTTCCAGCCCGTACAGAACCACGTTGTGATTGGCGATGAGTCGACCATCGACTTCTCGAAGTATTATCACTTCCTGGCGATGCCGGATCTGCGCGCCTTTGCTAACGCGGGCTTCCCGTTCAGCCGCATGGCCGATCTTTCTGACTCCATTGTGGTGATGCCAAAAGCGCCAAGCGAAGGGCAGGTCACGACCCTGCTGGACACCATGGCGACCGTTGGAGGACAAACAGGATTACCGGCGATTAACGTCACGTTGACGGACGATGGCAGCCAGATTCAGAACAAAGACGCTGACATTCTGGTGATCGGTACCATTCCGGATAAGCTGAAGGATGACAAACGTATCGATCTGCTGGTGAAAGCGGCCCAGTCCTGGGTTAACACGCCGCTGCGCCAGACCGAGTTCCCGAGCATTATGCCGGA
Source organism: Enterobacter sp. ECC-019 (assembly GCF_043974075.1). Lineage (NCBI taxonomy): Bacteria > Pseudomonadati > Pseudomonadota > Gammaproteobacteria > Enterobacterales > Enterobacteriaceae > Enterobacter > Enterobacter sp. ECC-019. Next base: position 350,628 of record NZ_CP143759.1, on the reverse strand, counting down.
TGCGAACGATCGTCAGGCCAGCGCGCAGACGACGGTTACGTCTCAGGGGGCAATGGCCGCGGTGGTGGGCTTCCAGTCACCTTACAACGAACAGCGCAGCGTGGTGGCTCTCCTGGCGGACAGCCCGCGCGGGTATGAACTGCTCAATACGGCCATGAACGACAGCGGTAAACGTGCCGCGATGTTTGGTTCCGTGTCGGTGATCCGTGAGTCCGGCGTCAACAGCCTGCGCGTGGGCGATGTGTACTACGTGGGCCATCTGCCGTGGTTTGAACGCCTGTGGTATGCGATGTCTAACCATCCGGTTCTGCTCGCCATCCTGGCGGCGGTCAGCGTGGTCTTGCTGGCGTGGGTGCTGTGGCGTCTGCTGCGTATCATCAGCCGTCGTCGCCTGAACCCGGATGAGTAAGATGTGATGAAAGCCTTTCGCTGGTGTGCATTTGCAGCGTTGATGCTGGCGGCGCTTCCTCTTCGCGCCGCCTGTACCTGGCCTGCCTGGGAGCAGTTTAAAAAGGATTACATCAGTGAGGGCGGGCGTGTCGTTGATCCCAGCGACACGCGCAAAATTACGACGTCGGAAGGGCAAAGCTACGCCTTGTTCTTTGCCCTGGCGGCGAACGATCGCAACGCGTTTGACCAGTTGCTGACCTGGACGCGCGATAATCTTGCCAGCGGCAATCTCAACGACCACCTGCCTGCCTGGCTATGGGGTCAGAAAGATAAAGAGACGTGGGCGGTGATTGATACCAACTCCGCCTCTGACGCCGATGTCTGGATCGCCTGGTCACTGCTCGAAGCGGGACGCTTGTGGAAACATCCGGACTATACCCGCACGGGCAAGGCGCTGCTGAAACGCATTGCCATCGAGGAAGTGGTGAAAGTGCCGGGGCTCGGCGCAATGCTGCTTCCCGGTAAAGTCGGTTTTGCCGATGAACACGTCTGGCGCTTTAACCCCAGTTATCTTCCTCCACAGTTAGCGAGTTATTTCACGCGTTTGGGTGCCCCGTGGCCCCAGCTTCGTGAAACCAATCTGCGCCTGCTGCTGGAGAGTGCACCGAAAGGTTTTTCGCCGGACTGGGTGCAGTATCAGAAAAACAAAGGCTGGCGGTTACAGCAGGATAAATCGCTGGTGGGCGGCTACGACGCCATCCGCGTTTATCTCTGGGTGGGAATGATGAGTGATAAAGATCCTCAGAAAGCCCGGCTGCTGACGCGCTTCCAGCCGATGGCGGCAAAGACAATGAAACGGGGTGTACCGCCGGAGAAAGTGGATGTGGCGACGGGGAAACGCACCGGGAATGGTCCGGTCGGGTTCTCTGCCGCCATGCTGCCGTTTTTACAACAGCGTGATGCCCAGGCGGTTCAGCGCCAGCGCGTTGCGGACCATTTTCCCGATAACAATGCCTATTACAGCTACGTGCTGACTCTCTTTGGGCAAGGATGGGATCAGCATCGTTTTCGCTTCACCGCAAAAGGTGAATTAATACCGGATTGGGGCCAGGAATGCGCAAGTTCACAGTAAATCTACTCACTTTATCGCTTGGCCTGGCGCTTATGCCGTGGGCCCAGGCCGCCAACTCTCCGCAGCAGAAACAGCTGCTGGAGCAGGTTCGGCTGGGCGAATCGACACAGCGTGAGGATTTGGTTCGTCAGTCGCTCTATCGTCTTGAGCTGATTGACCCGAACAACCCTGACGTCATTGCCGCACGCTTTCGCTACCTGCTGCGCCAGGGCGATAACGCTGGCGCACAAAAAGAGCTGGATCGTCTGAAAGGGATCGCGCCGGGCTCGAGTGCGTACCAGTCATCTCGCAACACGATGCTGCTTTCCACGCCGGATGGCCGCCAGCAGCTCCAGCAGGCGCGATTACTCGCCACCACGGGACACACACAGGAGGCGATTGCCGCCTATGACAAGCTGTTTGACGGCAACCCGCCGGGCGGCGACGTGGCGACGGAATACTGGAACGTCGTGGCGAAAGACCCCGCTCGCCGGAATGCAGCCATTAACCAGCTCAAGAAAATAAATACCAGCAGCCCAGGAAATACACAGCTGCAGGCGACGCTGTCCCAGCTTTTGTTCCAGAGCGGACGCCGTGATGAAGGCTTTGCGGTGTTGCAGGAGATGGCCAAATCTACCAATGGTCGTAACCAGGCGTCTGATATGTGGTATGACCAAATCAAGGGTCAGCCTGCCAGCAGCGCCAGCGTCAGCGCGCTGCAAAAATACCTGAGCGTATTCAGCGACGGTGATAGCGTCGCGGCGGCGCGTGCCCAGCTTGAAGCGCAGCAAAAACAGCTCGCTGACCCGGCGTTCCGCGCGAAAGCGGAAGGGCTGGCGGCGGTGGATGCCGGGCAGGGAAGTAAGGCGGTGGCTGAGCTGCAAAAAGCCGTCAGCGCCAACCATGCCGACAGTGAAGCGGTGGGCGCCCTCGGTCAGGCCTATTCCCAGAAAGGCGACCGCGCCCGCGCGGTGGCGCAGTTTGAAAAGGCGATTGCCCTCGATCCCCAGAGCGATAACCGGGGTAAATGGGACAGTTTGCTCAAGGTTAACCGTTACTGGCTGCTGATCCAGCAGGGCGATGCGGCGCTGAAGGCGAATAACCCGGCGCAGGCGGAGCGTTACTACCAGCAGGCACGCGGTATCGACAATGCCGACAGTTATGCCGTGCTGGGGCTGGGCGATGCTGCCGCGGCGCGTAAAGATAACGACGCGGCGGAACGTTATTATCGCCAGGCGCTGCGTATGGACAGCGGCAACAGCAATGCGGTCCGCGGCCTGGCTAATATCTACCGCGCGCAGTCCCCGGAGAAGGCCTCGCAGTTTATCCAGTCTCTCTCCGCCAGCCAGCGCCGGAGCATTGATGATATTGAACGCAGCCTGACTAACGAGCAGCTCTCCGCCCAGGCAGAACAGCTGGAAAATCAGGGGAAATACGCTCAGGCGGCAGAGATTCAGCGTCATCGTCTGGCGCTCTCTCCGGGCGACGTGTGGATAACCTATCGTCTCTCGCGCGATCTCTACAGTGCGGGTCAGCGCAGCCAGGCGGATACCCTGATGCGTCAGCTTGCCAGCCAGAAACCGGCCGATCCGGATCAGGTGTACGCCAGCGGGCTCTATCTTTCCGGTAACGATCAGGACCGCGCCGCGCTGGCGCATCTGGACACGCTGCCGCGCAGCCAGTGGAACGGCAATATTCAGGAGCTTGCCGACCGCCTGCAAAGCAACCAGGTCCTGGAAACCGCCAACCGTCTGCGCGACAGCGGCAAAGAGCAGGAGGCGGAAAACCTTCTGCGTCAGCAACCGACTTCCACCCGCATCGACCTGACGCTGGCGGACTGGGCGCAGCAGCGTGGCGATCTGGCGTCGGCGAAAACGACGTACAGCGCCGTTCTGCAGCGTGAACCGCAGAACGAAGACGCGATCCTCGGCCTGACCGAGATTTATAGTGCGCAGGGTAACAACGATGCCGCGCGCGCAGAGCTGGCGAAACTGCCCGCCGCGCAAAACGGCCAGCCGCAGTCGCTCAACATGCAGCGCCGGGTCGCGATGGCGCAAGCAGGCCTGGGCGATTCCGCTGCCGCAGAGCAGACCTTCAACAAAATCATTCCGCAGGCTAAATCGCAGCCCGGCTCCATGGAAAACGCGCTGGTATTACGTGATGCCGCGCGTTTCCAGGCGCAAAACGGGCAGCCTCAGCAGGCGCTGGAAACCTATAAAGATGCGATGGTGTCGTCCGGCATCACGACGACCCGTCCGGCCGACAACGACAATTTTACCCGTCTGACGCGTAACGATGAAAAGGACGACTGGCTGAAGCGCGGCGTGCGCAGTGATGCCGGTGACTTGTACCGTCAGCAGGATGTTAACGTCACGCTGCAGCACGACTACTGGGGCTCCAGCGGCACGGGTGGCTATTCCGACCTGAAAGCGCATACCACCATGCTGCAGGTGGATGCCCCGCTCTCTGACGGACGCATGTTCTTCAGAAGCGATCTGGTCAATATGGATGCCGGTTCGTTTGATAACAATAACGGGACTTACGATCCTAAATGGGGGACCTGCTACGAAACACCGTGTAGCGGCAATACCCATCAGTCCGACAATGGCGCAAGCGTTGCCGTCGGCTGGCAGAATAAAACCTGGGCGATGGATATTGGCACCACGCCAATGGGCTTTGACGTCGTCGACGTGGTGGGTGGCATCAGCTACAGCAGCGACCTGGGGCCTGTCGGCTATACCGTTAACGCCCATCGCCGCCCAATCTCCAGCTCTCTGCTGGCCTTTGCCGGGCAAAAAGATACCAACACCGGCACCACCTGGGGCGGCGTACGTGCCACCGGTGGCGGCGTAAGCGTGAGCTATGACAAAGGGGAAGCGAACGGCGTTTGGTCCAGCCTGAACGCGGAAACGCTGACGGGTAAAAATGTGGAAGATAACTGGCGTGTCCGCTGGATGACGGGTTACTACTACAAGCTCATTAATAAAAACAATGAGCGCCTGACGGTCGGCGTCTCCAATATGCTCTGGCACTACGATAAAGACCTGAGCGGTTATACCCTGGGTCAGGGCGGCTACTACAGCCCGCAGGAGTATGTCTCCTTCGCGCTGCCGGTGACCTGGCGTAAACGCACTGAGAACTGGTCCTGGGAGCTGGGTGGCTCGGTGTCCTGGTCTCACTCCAAAACCAAAGACGAGCTGCGCTACCCGATTCAGAATCTGATCCCAACCGATGAGCCAGACCGCTACACCGACCGGGGCGCGATGGAAACCGGCAGCAGCAGCTCAGGCACGGGTTATACCGCGCGGGCCATTATCGAACGCCGCGTAACGTCCAACTGGTTTGTGGGCATGGGCGTGGATATCCAGCAAGCGAAAGACTATACCCCAAGCCATGCGCTCATTTATGTGCGTTACTCTGCTGCAGGCTGGCAGGGCGATATGGACTTACCGCCGCAGCCGCTCATCCCGTATGCGGACTGGTAATCGGATTTTCCTTAATCCATTTGTAAGTCTCTCTTAATAGCGTGGCAATCGGGTATACTCAGGCGCGCCAGGTTTACACCCTGGCGCGCCCTGCGCTTCGAGTTTTGTGGAGAGTCATTTTGCGTGTCAGCCGTTCCTTAACAATCAAACAGATGGCGATGGTCTCTGCCGTCACCATGCTGTTTGTACTGCTTTTCTGCGTAATTCTGCTGTTTCATTCCGTACAGCAGAATCGCTATAACACGGCTTCGCAGTTAGAAAGTATCGCCCGCTCGGTGCGCGGCCCGCTTTCTGCCTCTATCCTGAAAGGGGATATTCCCGAAGCGGAAACCATTTTAAAACGCATTCAGCCTGCCGGCGTCGTTAGCCGCGCCGACGTCGTCTTGCCCAACCAGTTTCAGGCGCTGCGGATGAGCTTTATTCCGGAGCGTCCCGTCCCGATGATGGTGATGCGCCTGTTTGAACTGCCTGTGCAAATTTCGCTGCCCGTTTATTCACTCGAACGCCCTGCCAACCCGCAGCCGCTGGCCTACCTGGTATTACAGGCAGACTCCTACCGCATGTATAAATTCGTCATGAGCTGGGTGGTTACGTTAGTGACCACTTGCTTACTTATGACGCTAATCCTCAGCGTGGCGCTCACCTGGTGCATTAACCGGCTGATTGTTCATCCGCTGCGCCGTATCGCCCGCGAGCTGAATACGCTTGCACCACAGGATCAGATGGGGCATCAGCTAGAGCTGCCGCGTCTGCATCATGACGATGAGATAGGTATGCTGGTGCGCAGCTACAACCTCAACCAGCAGCGCATCCAGCGTCAGCAGGATGAGCTAAACAGCAGCGCCACGCGCTTCCCGGTGTCGGAGCTTCCCAATAAAGCCTTCCTGATGGCGATACTGGAGCAGACCGTTGCCCGTCAGCAAACCACGGCGCTGATGGCAATCGCCTGTGAAACCCTGCAGGACACGGCTGGCGTGCTCAAGGAGAGCCAGCGCGAAATGCTGCTGCTGACCCTGGTGGAAAAGGTGAAATCTGTCCTTGCCCCGCGCATGGTGCTGACCCAGGTCAGCGGTTACGACCTGGTGGTGATTGCCAATGGCGTAAAAGAACCCTGGCATGCGATTACATTAGGTCAGCAAGTACTCACTGTCATTAATGAGCGGTTGCCCATTCAGGGTATCCAGCTTCGTCCAAGCGCCAGTATCGGTATCGCCATGTACTATGGTGATTTAACGGCGGAACAGCTTTATCGTCGTGCGTTCTCGGCGGCGTTTACCGCCCGGCGCAAAGGGAAAAATCAGATCCAGTTCTTCGACCCGGAGCAGATGGAAAAGGCGCAGCAGCGCCTGACGGAAGAAAGCGACATCCTGACCGCGCTGGATAACCGCCAGTTTGCCCTCTGGCTACAGCCACAGGTGAATTTGCTGACGGGAGAAGTGAAAAGCGCCGAGGCGCTGCTGCGTCTGCAGCAGCCGGATGGTTCGTGGGAGCTGCCGGAAGGGCTGATTGAGCGCATCGAGTCCTGCGGCCTGATGGTTACCGTTGGTTACTGGGTACTGGAGGAGTCCTGCCGTCAGCTTGCGGCCTGGCAAGAGCGCGGCGTGACGCTGCCGCTGTCGGTCAATTTGTCTGCCCTGCAGCTTATGCACCCGACCATGGTTTCAGAGATGCTGGAGCTGATCCATCGTTACCGAATCAAGCCAGATACGTTAACCCTGGAAGTGACTGAGAGCCGACGTATTGACGATCCCAACGAGGCGGTCGCGATCCTGAAGCCGCTGCGCAATGCCGGCATTCGCATTGCGCTGGACGATTTTGGCATGGGATACGCCGGGCTGCGCCAGCTTCAGCACATGAAAACCCTTCCGGTGGATGTGCTCAAAATCGACAAAGCGTTTGTCGAGGGTCTGCCTGGCGACAGCAGCATGGTGCAGGCGATAATCCAGATGGCGCGCAGTCTCAACCTGGATCTTATTGCCGAAGGGATTGAAACCGAAGCGCAACGCGCCTGGCTGGCAGAGGCGGGCGTGGAGAGCGGACAAGGCTTTCTTTTTGCCCCTGCTGTTCCTTCGGATGTCTTTGAACAACGATACCTTTCTGGCGCTGACAACCACGCAAAAGTGTAATTTTGTTGCTGGCTTGTGCGAGCCAGCTCAAAGTTCTTAACATTTGTGTTTCAAATTTGAACTGAGTTTATTTCTGTCCTGTTATGTGGGTGTTATTTTAAAGCCGCAGGTTAACCATAACCTTACAAAGCCTGTGGTTTTTCTTCCCAAGGACACCTTATGAAAACCTCACTCTTCAAAAGTCTTTATTTCCAGGTCCTGACAGCCATCGCCATCGGTATTCTGCTGGGTCACTATTACCCTGAACTGGGCGCGCAAATGAAACCGCTTGGCGACGCGTTCGTTAAGCTCATCAAAATGGTCATCGCTCCGGTGATCTTCTGTACCGTCGTGACGGGCATCGCTGGCATGGAAAGCATGAAGGCGGTAGGTCGTACCGGTGCAGTGGCGCTTCTCTATTTTGAAGTGGTCAGTACCCTTGCGCTGATTATCGGTCTGATCATCGTCAACGTGGTGCAGCCAGGCGCAGGGATGAACGTAGACCCCTCAACGCTGGATGCCAAAGCGGTCGCGGTGTATGCCGAGCAGGCGAAGGATCAGGGCGTGGTGGCCTTCCTGCTTGACGTGATACCGGGCAGCGTCATTGGTGCGTTCGCCAGCGGAAACATTCTGCAGGTTCTGCTGTTTGCCGTGTTGTTTGGCTTTGCCCTGCACCGTCTGGGCAGCAAAGGCCAGCTCATCTTTAATGTGATCGAAAGCTTCTCGCAGGTCATCTTCGGTATCATCAATATGATCATGCGCCTGGCGCCAATCGGTGCCTTCGGTGCGATGGCCTTCACCATCGGTAAGTATGGCGTCGGTACGCTGGTGCAGCTGGGTCAGTTGATTATCTGCTTCTATATCACCTGTATCCTTTTCGTGGTCGTGGTGCTCGGGTCCATCGCCCGCGCGACGGGTTTCAACATCTTCAAATTTATCCGTTACATCCGCGAAGAGCTGCTGATTGTTCTGGGGACCTCCTCTTCAGAATCGGCGCTGCCGCGTATGCTTGATAAGATGGAAAAGCTGGGGTGCCGTAAATCGGTGGTCGGGCTGGTGATCCCAACGGGCTACTCCTTCAACCTGGACGGCACCTCGATATACCTGACGATGGCGGCCGTGTTTATCGCTCAGGCGACCAACAGCCATATGGATATTTTCCACCAGATTACCCTGCTGGTGGTGCTCCTGCTCTCCTCTAAAGGGGCGGCAGGCGTGACGGGCAGCGGCTTTATCGTGCTGGCTGCCACCATTTCCGCTGTGGGCCACCTGCCGGTGGCGGGTCTGGCGTTGATTCTGGGTATTGACCGCTTCATGTCAGAGGCGCGTGCGTTAACCAACCTGGTGGGTAACGGCGTGGCAACGGTGGTGGTAGCGAAATGGGTGAAAGAGCTGGATCACAAAAAGCTCGACGATACTCTGAATAACCGTTCAACTGACAGCAAAAATCCTGGCTTATCCTCTTAATCTTGTCACAAATGCCCGTATTCCCTTGTCGGGATGCGGGCTCCTGCGCATAATAACTGTTCGTACCTGTCATAATTCGACAAGATTTTTTTTGGGTATATTTCACTTCGGACCGTGACGTTTTGCCGAACGCGCGGTCTAATCGACGTGTTTTCATCGTCATCTTTAAGAGTGAAGCGCGTCGCGAAACACTCTTTTTTAACCAGGAATGTTGATCAGGGGTTCACATGCAGGGCACAAAAATTCGACTCTTAACCGGCGGTTTGCTGATGATGGCAGCAGCCAGTTATGTGCAGGCAGATGCGCTCCAGCCAGACCCGGCCTGGCAACAAGGGACATTAGCGAACGGTTTTCAGTGGCAGGTGTTAGCCACTCCGCAACGTCCCAGTGACCGTATTGAAATCCGTCTGTCCATTAATACCGGTTCCCTCACGGAAAGCACTCAGCAAACCGGTTTTAGCCATTTTATTCCCCGGCTGGCGCTCACGCAGAGCGGCAGCTTGCAAGCGGTTCAGGTGCGTTCGCTTTGGCAGCAGGCCATCGATCCGAAGCGTCCACTTCCACCGGCTGTTGTCTCGTATGACTACACCATGTTTAACCTGAGCCTGCCAAACAACCGTAACGACCTGCTTAAAGAGGCGCTTACGTATCTCTCCGATGCCTCTGGCAATCTGGCGATTACGCCGGACACCGTCAACTATGCGCTGAGCAACAGTGACATGGTGGCGACCTGGCCTGGGGATACCAAAGAGGGCTGGTGGCGTTACCGCCTGAAGGGCTCAACGCTACTGGGACATGACCCGGCCGAGCCGCTGAAACAGCCGGTGGACGCCGAACAGGTAAAATCGTTCTACCAGAAGTGGTACACCCCGGACGCGATGACGCTGATCGTAGTAGGCAACGTGGACAGCCGCGCGGTGGTGGAGCAGATCAACAAAGCATTTGGTGATTTGAAAGGCAAGCGTGAAACGCCAGCCCCTGTTCCGACGCTCTCTCCGCTGCGTGCAGAGCCTGTAAGCATAATGACGGACGCCGTGCGTCAGGATCGCCTCTCCGTCATGTGGGATAACGCCTGGCAGCCAATCCGTGAGTCCGCGGCGATGTTGCGCTACTGGCGTGCCGATCTGGCCCGTGAAGCGCTGTTCTGGCACGTTCAGCAGACGCTGAGTAAGAACAACGTGAAGAATATCGGTCTTGGCTTTGACTGCCGCGTGCTGTTCCAGCGTGCGCAGTGCGCCATCAACGTTGAATCGCCGGGCGATAAGCTGAATGCCAATCTGGGTGTGGTTGCGAAAGAGCTGGCAAAAGTGCGTAAAGAGGGGCTTTCCGAAGAGGAGTTCAACGCTCTCGTGGCGCAGAAAAAACTCGAGCTGCAGAAGCTTTTTGCGACCTACGCTCGCGCCGACACCGACATTCTGATCAGCCAGCGTATTCGTTCCCTGCAGAATCAGGTGGTGGACATTGCGCCGGAACAGTACCAGAAGCTTCGTCAGGACTTCCTGAACGGTCTGACCGTCAATATGCTCAATCAGGACCTCCGTCAGCAGCTGTCGCAGGAGATGGCGTTGATCCTCCTGCAACCGAAGGGCGAGCCGGAATATGACATGAAGGAACTTCAGAAGACCTGGGATTCCATTATGGCTACCGCGCCACAGCCTGCGCAGGCCGCCACGGCTGATGACTTACATCCGGACGCGACAGATATTCCGCAGGGGCAGTAATGCTTAAATATTCCCTCTCCCACCGGGCTGAGGGATCCCCAGTAATATGGTCATACCACCATGACCATATTACTGTACTCTTTTCCCAGCTTTTTTATCTCGTTACCTATATTCAGCCGCCTCACTTTTCCAGGCTCATGCCGGATGACTTCTTCTGCCAGACTCAGGTAAGACAGGACCCGCCTGTGTCTGATACTGCTTGCCTGATAATGCCTGTGTAAGCACTGCCTTTCTGCCCTGTAACCTGCCAGCCACAGCACCAGACTTGCCATCGCTGCGACCAGATTCAGCACTTCCAGCCGCCCTTTTCCCTGACTCCGGCTCAGCCTCAGACCGAACCCGAAGCGGGGACTTTTGTCGTCCCGGAAGTTCTGTTCTATCTGCATTCTGCGGCTGTACAGCGCCATTATCTGGTGCGGCTCCAGCCCCTCTGCATTACTGAACAGCAGCCAGGGCTCACGGGCGCTACTGCGGTGTTCCCGCTGTGTTTTTGGCATTCCCCCTTTTCCCTGACGCCCTGCGTCAGGGCGCTTATGCAGATAGAACCGGCCGTAACAGGGCGCTCGTGGTTTACGGGACAGGACACCGTAACCCACGCAGACCGGTTGTCCGGTAGCCTCAAGCTCGCTGATTTTCATCCACTTTTTATCTCCGTCCAGCCGGAAGCTGATACAGCCCCTGACCCTGCCGGTGAAGCGCCAGCCCAGCTGGCTGACATGCCGGAACCAGTCTGTCCGGAAGCCTGCATCCGTAATGATGGTAACGGCTTTGTCTTTCGGGATGGCGTCATGCAGGCGGTCAAGGAAGCGGCACTGTACACCGCTGTTCTGCGCCAGCTCTGCGGGGACAACTTCACTCATAAGCGGAAGTGAGCGGCCATTACAGACCAGGCTTGCCCGCAGAAGATGCCAGTTCCTGTCATGCCAGCCGGTCCAGTCGACAGCGATAACACAGAAGGGCATCAGGGAGGTGATGGTATGTGTGAGCAGGTGCTGAATACGGGGAATATCACGGTGAAGGGCGGTATTGCCCAGGGCACGGTCAACACGTTTGATTTTATTTTTAACGTGCGCCCTGCCGGGAAGGGTACGTCCCAGGCTGGTCAGGGTCAGACTGGCACCGTGCGTGAGGGCGACGGCCATGGAAACAAGGACATTGACCCGGAAGCTGTGAATGTCAGGTAAAGACGCGGAGAAAAATTTCTGGCAGACTGTCTGTAAAGGCACGATGAGGTCTCTTCTGATTTGTTAGCGCAACCAGTAGATCACACTTCATCGTGCTTTTCATTTTTTTGGGGAACCCTCAGCCCACCGGGAGAGGGTTAGGGCATCAGCCCGCACCCTACTTAAACAGGCATCGCCTCACGCGGAATAATCGCCCCGCGATACTGAATCACCGTGCTGGCCGTCAGGTGCCCACGCTGTGCCGCCGCTTCCGGCGTTCCACCCGTCAGACGTACCGCCAGATAGCCCGCGCTGAATGAATCGCCTGCCGCCGTGGTATCAATCACTTTCTCTTTGGCAAGCTTCACCGCCGGGACGTCAACCAGCGCTTCACCCGACACTGCGACCAGGCAAGAATCCGCACCGCGCTTAATCACCACTTCGCTCACGCCTGACGCCTGCGTGCGTGCAATCACGTCCTCTACCGGTTTCTCACCCCACAGGGCGTCTTCATCGTCGAGCGTCAGGAAGGCGATGTCGGTGCATTGCAGCATCTGTTGGTAGACCTGCTGCGTCTCTTCGCGGCTGGCCCACAGGCGCGGGCGGTAGTTGTTATCGAAAATAACCTTCCCGCCGTTTGCACGGCAGTCGCGCAGCAGCGAGAGCAGCTTTTCTCGGCTGGCGGGGCTTAAAATCGCCAGGCTAATGCCGCTCAGATAGAGATAGTCAAATGTCGCCAGCTCTTCGCAGATGGCCGCGGCCGCGTCGCTCTCCAGCCAGAATTTGGCCGCGGCTTCGTTACGCCAGTAATAAAACGTGCGTTCGCCGGTGCTGTCGGTTTCGATGTAATAAAGCCCCGGGAGGCGGTTTTCCATACGCTGAATCAGCGACGTTTCAACATGTTCACTCTGCCAGGCCTCCAGCATTTGCTGGCTGAAGCTGTCCGTGCCCAGGGCGGTAACGTAGTTCACGGTAAGCGCATCAGGCGCGACCTGACGGGCAATGTAAACCGAGGTGTTTAACGTATCGCCACCAAATCCGCGGCTGACTTCCGCGCCTTTTTGTGACAGCTCAATCATGCATTCGCCAATCACGGCAATTTTTTTGGACATAGTCGTGAACCTGAACAGAAGAATTATCAGCAGTGTGCGCTGAGTGAATTAACCGGTCAACTATATTAAAACAACGTTCCATTCTTTTGTTTGAGCCAGCGCGTGTTCCCGCGCATTTCTGTCATCTTAATTTCATCTTCCCGGTGAATTGAACATAAAGTTCTCAATTGTCGCGCCGATAATCCTGTGACGAGTCCAGAAAGGCTATCCCAACAACAGGACATCTGAAATGAAGTCAGAGCAGGTTATCCAGCGGCTGAGCACTACGCCTGAGGCAAGTATTGAGAACTTGCAGGAGCATCGCTACTGGCTGCAATGTGAGCGTGCGTACACCTATCAGCCGATCTACCGAACAGATGGTCGACTGATGGCAATTGAAATTTTGACCGTCGTTACGCACCCCTCAAACCCGACTCAGCGCATCGCGCCGGACCGCTATTTTGCCGAAGTTGCCGTTCGCCAGCGTCTGGACGTGCTGGAAGAGCAGCTTCGTATGCTGGCGACGAAGCAGTCCTTTTTCGAACGGCACGATATCCTCGCCTCGGTGAATGTCGATGGCCCAACCCTGCTGGCGCTGCGCCAGAATGCGAAATTGCAGGAGCTGATCGCCACTCTTCCGTGGATGCGTTTTGAGCTGGTGGAGCATGTCCGTCTGCCGCAGGATTCCTCGTTTGCGTCGATATGCGAATACGGCCCGCTGTGGCTGGATGACTTTGGCACCGGCATGGCGAATTTTTCCGCACTGAGTGAAGTGCGCTACGACTACATTAAAGTGGCCCGCGATCTGTTCATCATGCTGCGTCAGACCCAGGAAGGGCGGAATCTGTTTACGCTGTTGTTACAGCTGATGAACCGCTATTGCCAGGGCGTGATTGTTGAAGGTGTGGAAACACTGGAAGAGTGGCGCGATGTGCAAAACTCTCCCGCAGCGGCGGCGCAAGGCTATTATCTCTCTCGCCCGGTACCCATGGATCGCCTCGATAACGTTATAACGACCCTCTGATAAGCCCGCTTCCCTTTGTCTGGACTATAGTTTTACAGAACAGGTCATCAGGAAAGGGGATAAAAATGACAAGAACAACCAGGGTAATCTCCTGGACAGCAGGGATTTTCTTGTTGTTGATCGTGGTCGTCGCCATCATTATTGCGACGTTTGACTGGAACCGTCTCAAGCCGACCATCAACCAGAAAGTCTCAACCGAACTGAACCGCCCCTTCGCCATACGTGGTGATTTAGGGGTGGTATGGGAGCGTCAGAAAGAGGAGCCAGGCTGGCGAAGCTGGATCCCCTGGCCACACGTCCATGCCGACGACATCATCCTCGGCAACCCGCCGAATATCCCGGACGTCACAATGATCCACCTGCCGCGCGTTGAAGCCACGCTGGCTCCGCTGGCGCTCCTCACCAGAACGGTCTATCTGCCGTGGATCAAACTTCAGCAGCCCGATGCGCGCCTGATCCGACTCTCAGAAAAAAACAATAACTGGACGTTTAACCTTGCCAGCGACAGCGAAAAAGATCCGAATGCCCAGCCTTCTTCCTGGTCATTCCGTCTCGACAATATTCTTTTCGATCGCGGACGGATCGCCATCGACGATAAGGTCAGCAAGGCGGATGTGGAGATCCTCGTCGATCCGCTGGGCAAACCGCTACCGTTTAGCGAGGTCACGGGCACGAAAGCAAAAGGCGAGGCGGCAAGCGTAGGTGACTATGTCTTCGGCCTGACGGCAAAAGGACGCTACAACAATCAGCCTCTCAGCGGTAAAGGGAAAATAGGCGGCATGCTGGCGCTGCGGAGCGAAGGCACGCCGTTCCCGGTGCAGGCGGATTTCCGTTCCGGTAACACCCGCGTGGCGTTCGTGGGCACGGTCAACGACCCGATGAATATGGGTGGCGTCGACCTTCAGCTTAAATTTGCCGGTGATTCGCTGGGCGAGCTGTATGAACTGACCGGCGTACTGCTGCCGGATACCCCACCGTTCGAAACGGACGGGCATCTGGTTGCCAAAATCGACACCGAAAAATCGTCCGTTTTTGACTACCGGAATTTCAATGGGCGCATCGGCGACAGCGATATTCACGGCACCCTGACCTACACCACCGGGAAACCGCGCCCGAAACTGGAAGGGGATGTTGAGTCCCGTCAACTGCGTCTGGCCGACTTAGGCCCGTTGATAGGTATCGATTCCGGTAAAGGCACGAAGTCAAAAGAGGTGAAGAAAGATCCTCAGCCTGCCGGGAAAGTGCTGCCTTATGACCGTTTTGAGACGGATAAATGGAACGTGATGGATGCGGATGTGCGCTTCAAAGGTGGAAAAATTGAACATGGCAGTACGCTGCCGATCAGCAATCTTTCGACCCATATCCTCCTTAAAAACGCCGATCTGCGCTTGCAGCCGCTGAAGTTTGGCATGGCGGGTGGGACGATCTCCTCGAACATTCACCTGGAAGGCGATAAGAAGCCGATGCAAGGACGGGCGGAGATCCAGGCGCGTCGATTGAAGCTGAAAGCGCTGATGCCGAACGTAGAGTTGATGCAGAAAACCCTGGGTGAAATGAACGGTGATGCCGACATTCGCGGCGTGGGGAACTCGGTGGCAGCACTGCTGGGCAGCGGCAATGGTAACCTGAAGCTGCTGATGAACGACGGGCTGGTGAGCCGAAACCTGATGGAGATCCTGGGGCTGAATGTCGGTAACTACGTCATCGGGCAAATCTTCGGTGATGACGAGGTGCGGGTGAACTGCGCGGCGGCCAATCTGGATCTGGTTAACGGCGTGGCGCGCCCGCAGATTTTTGCCTTCGACACGGAAAACGCGGTGATTAACGTGACCGGGACCGCCAGCATGGCCTCAGAGCAGCTTGATTTGACGATTGACCCGGAAAGTAAGGGGATCCGTATTATCACTCTGCGCTCGCCGCTTTACGTGCGCGGGACCTTCAAAAATCCGCAGGCGGGCGTGAAGCCCGGACCGCTGATTGCGCGTGGTGCAGTAGCTGCGGCGCTTGCGACGCTGGTTACCCCAGCCGCCGCGCTGCTGGCATTGATTTCGCCGTCAGAAGGCGAGGCCAATCAGTGCCGGACTATTTTGTCGCAGATGAAGAAGTAAGGTGCGGCCTGTTTTTGCCGGGTGGCGCTGCGCTTACCCGGCCTTGTATTATCCTTCCGTGCAGAAAGAACCGGCCAGTTCTTTCTGCCATGCAGTCCACATGCCGTACCCGGCCTTAGGCCACGAGCCTGTGTTGTAGATCCCTGCAGTGGACTGCACCTTCTCCACAAGTGACAAACCGGACAGTATCATGGACCGGTTTTCCCGGTAATCCGCATTCACAAGGTTGGTTTCACTATGGAACAGGAACTTCACTTTATTGGTATCGATGTCTCCAAAGCTAAGCTGGATGTCGATGTGTTGCGACCTGATGGCCGTCACCGCAGCAAAAAATTTACTAACACACCTAAAGGTCACGAGGAGCTGCTCAGCTGGCTCCGCAGCCATAATGTGGCTCAGGCACATATCTGCATGGAAGCGACCAGCACCTATATGGAAGACGCAGCAGCATCCCTCAGCGATGCCGGTTTCACCGTATCCATCATCAACCCGGCTCTTGGTAAAGCCTTTGCGCAGAGTGAAGGCCTGCGCAGTAAAACCGATGCCGTTGATGCCCGTATGCTGGCAGAGTTCTGCCGGCAGAAGCGTCCGGTAGCCTGGGAGGCACCTCATCCGCTGGAGCGCGCGTTGCGGGCGCTGGTGCTGCGTCACCAGTCCCTGACAGACATGCACACGCAGGAGCTGAACCGTCGTGAGACGGCGCGGGAGGTGCAGATGCCGAGCATCGATGCGCACCTTCTGTGGCTGGAAGCGGAGCTGAAGCGGCTGGAGAAACAGATAAAGGACCTGACGGATGATGACCCGGACCTGAAGCACCGGCGAAAACTGCTGGACAGCATACCGGGTATCGGTGAAAAGACATCCGCGGTGCTGCTGGCGTATGTGGGGCTGAAGGACAGGTTCGGTCAGGCGCGGCAGTTCGCGGCTTTCGCAGGACTGACACCGCGGCAGCATGAATCAGGAAGCAGCGTACACAGGGCAAGCAGGATGAGTAAGGCTGGCCATGTCTCGCTTCGCAGGGCGCTGTATATGCCCGCGATGGTGGCGCTGTACAAAACGGAGTGGGGAAAAGCGTTCAGGACGCGTCTGGAAAAGAACGGCAAGGGAGCGAAGCTGATAATCGGAGCGATGATGCGTAAGCTGGCGCAGGTGGCGTATGGCGTCCTGAAATCAGGACGCCCGTTCGATGCCACATTGCATCAGGAAAATGCTTGCGTGGCATAACAGTATCTACATTTGAATCGTAGGCCGGCATTAGCTTACAGTGCCTGATGCTTAGTCTCGTGCGTCAGCAGCAGCGCAATCAGCGTCAGCGCCGCCATGGCCGCCAGATAAACTCCCACGTAAAACAGACCATAATTCGCCTGCAGCCAGGTGGCGATATATGGCGCCACAGACGCGCCCAGAATGGACGAGACGTTGTAAGAGAAAGAAGCACCGGTATAACGCACTTCCGTCGGGAACAGCTCAGGCAGTAGCGCGCCCATCGGGCCGAAGGTCAGCCCCATCAGGCTCAGGCCAATCAGCAGATAGGCCATCACCAGCGCCGGGCTTCCTGAACCCAGCAGCGGCGGGAAGACGAACAGGGCAAACAGAATAATCAGCGTGGTGATCGTAATCATGCTTGCACGACGACCGAATTTATCCGCCAGCAGGCCCGCAATCGGTACCATCACACCAAACCCGATCACCGCCATCATCAGCATCCACAGCACTTCGTTACGCGGCAGACCCAGCCCAACCGGCGCGGCGGCGGTACTGAACGTCATGGAGTAGACGGTCATGATGTAGAACAGCGTATAGGTTGCCAGCATGATAAACGTGCCCAGCACGGTCACGCGGACGTGTTTGGTCAGCAGCGTACCCAGCGGCACTTTCACCTGCTTGTTCGCCGCGGCCACTTTCGCGAAAACCGGGGTCTCATGCAGAGAAACGCGCACATACAGGCCAATCAGCACCAGCACGGCTGAGAAGATAAACGGAATACGCCAGCCCCAGTTCATAAACTGTTCATCTGTCAGCAGCCAGGAGAGCAGCAGGAACGTCCCGTTGGCAAAGAAGAAGCCAATCGGTGCGCCAAGCTGCGGGAATGAGCCATACAGCGCGCGCTTGCGCGCCGGGGCGTTCTCGGTGGCCAGCAGCGCCGCGCCACCCCATTCACCGCCCAGGCCCAGACCCTGACCAAAACGCGCCAGCGCCAGCAGGACCGGTGCCAGAATGCCGATGGTTTCATAGGTTGGCAGCAGACCGATGGCCACGGTGGAAATACCCATAGTCAGCAGCGAGGCCACCAGGGTGACTTTGCGGCCAATGCGATCGCCAAAGTGTCCAAACAGCGCAGAGCCAATTGGACGCGCAACAAACGCGATAGCAAAGGTCGCCAGAGACTGCAGCGTGGCCGCCGTCGGATCGCCCTGCGGGAAGAAAATGTGCGGGAAGACGATGACCGCCGCGGTGGCGTAAATATAAAAGTCGAAGAACTCGATGGCGGTGCCAATCAGCGAGGCGACGACAACTTTATTGCGCGAATTTACCGGAACGTTTTCCGTTTCTGAGTCGAGTGTGGTGGCGGTTGCTTGCATAATATTTTCTTATTTTTGTCGAACGAAAGGCCATATTACGCACAGCAAAAGCGACATTTCAATCTGTAACAAAGCCGTGCGCTGGTGATAAAAGCAACAAAAAGCGGATAATTTTCAGGCCAGCCAAAACACGTCTATGAAATGCTTCACAGATTTTAAATATCAGTCAATAAAACTGGTTTTCGGTTAAATAAAAGTTACGGACTGGATTTATATGCTGAAATGATGAATTGGGCTGAAATTTCAGCCCGGGAGTGGGGTTAGCGGTGCGTTTTGCCCGGCATTCGCGGGTCGTCTTTGTACTCGGCAGTGGCAATCCACGCCGCGCAGAACAGGGTTAAACGCGCGAAGAAGTAGAAGAACGCCATCAACCCCAGCACCGAGCCAAACGCCGCGCCGGAAGGGGATTTCACCAGCGACGGTAAGGTGTAAGTCATCACGATTTTGATGGCTTCAAAGCCGATCGCCGCAATCAATGTGCCGCGGATCAGCGCCTTCTTGCGCGGACGATGGCGGGGCAAGCGCCAGAAGATCCAGAAGAACAGCAGGTAGTTGGCGAAGATGGAAATGGCCAGCCCAATGCCGCGCCAGGCGGGCTTCAGCCATTCGATGTAATCAAGGTAAAGCGCGGAGATGATCATCTGCTGCGCCGAGCCCGCCACGGAGGTAATGGAGAGCGTCACGATGAGCGCGACAAGCAGGCCTATCAGCGAAACAAAATCGCGGAGATACTTAACCCAAATTTTCTCCTGGTCCTGCGGCTTACGCTCCCAGACATCGCGCGACTGGGCGCGAATGGCCTCGCGCAGGTTGCCCATCCAGTTCACGCCGGAGTAAAGGGCAATCAGCAAACCGACGATGCCGACGGTGGTACGCTGCTGCACGGCGGTATTGATGGTGCTTTTGAGCGTGCTGGCAAGGGTCGGGTCACTGACGTTATTCAGGATCTTATTGAAGATATCCTGCAGCAGCGTCGGGTGCGACGCAAGCACAAAACCTGCCGCCGCAAACGACACCATCAGGATCGGGATCATCGACAGGAAGGAAAAATAGGTGATAGCAGCACCAAACTGGTTTCCCATGCGGTCATTAAAGCGCTCGGTCGCGCGTATCAGATGCGCAATCATGGGAAACTGCTGAATTCTCGCGGCGATGCCGGTGACGGTCCCCAGCGCTTTACTGGCGGTGCCTGGCGACGTGGCCTCTTCAGGCCCGGTTTCCATCTTTTTGACGGGCTCATACTCTAAATGTTGGGTGGGTCGTTGCGGGTTGTTTTCCGGCATCACGCGCATTTTCCTTTTCGTTGAGCTGGATGTGTTTTTGAATTATAGCTTGCGACTAGTCCACGTAAGCTTTTGTGAGTTCAGTTAGCCACTCCATGAACAGATGGACCCGTCGGGAGAGGTTGCGGCGGTGGGGGTAAATCAGGGAGACAGGCATCGGCTCGGCCCGGTATTGCGGGAGGATCTCAATCAGTTTCTTCGCGCGCAGTAAATCGCGCACCCCAACCCGCGGAACCTGAATAATGCCCAGCCCAGCGAGACAGGCAGCCTGGTAAGTTTCCGTGCTGTTGACGGTTAACACCCCGCCGGTTTTTATCCACTGCGTCGCACTGCCGTTATAAAACTCAAAGCCCTGCGGGCGGGTTCCCAGCATCGCGGCGTAGTGGATCACGGCGTGCGAGCCTAAATCGTCCAGGGTTTCCGGGTAGCCAAATCTCGCCAGATAATCCGGACTGGCGCAGTTAATCACCGACAGCTTGCCCAGCGGGCGGGCGATAAGCCCTGAGTCCTTCAGTGTGCCGACGCGAACGACGCAATCAAACCCTTCACGGATCACATCCACCAGGCGATCGCTGCTGCTGAGTTCCAGTTCAATGCCCGGATAATGCTGCAGAAAAGCAGGCAGTTTGGGGATGACTAAATTTCGAGCAACGCTGACGGGCATATCCACGCGCAGACGGCCGCTGATGCTGGAGGGATCGTGCTGAAACATGCCGTCGAGTTCATCAAGGTTTGCCAGCAGATCTTTTGCCCGCTCGTAATAGACCATGCCGTCCTGCGTCAGGCTGACGCGGCGCGTGGTGCGGTGCAATAGCTGGGTGCCAAGCCGGTTTTCCAGAGCCTGAATTTGTCGTGAAACGCTGCCTTTCGGCAGGGTTAATGTTTCGGCCGCGCGGGAAAAACTCTCCAGTTCCGCGACGCGGACGAATAGCTGCATTGCGTGAATTTTATCCATAGAGAAAACTCATTATTGTTGCTGTTGAAACAGTGAAGCGTTTTAACCCATCTTTATTGATTTTCTATCACCTAATAAGCTCTTTCTCAATCTCCTTAACAGCCAAAATGAGGTTTATGATGAGTGAACGTATCGCATTAGTGACGGGTGGTAGCCGTGGTCTGGGTAAAAACGCTGCGTTAAAGCTGGCGGCAGACGGCACGGGAATCGTCCTGACATACAATCGTAGCCAGCAGGAAGCGCTGGATGTTGTGCATGAAATTCAGCAAAAAGGCGTTAACGCCGCGGCATTACAGCTCAACGTTGGAGATATCACGGGTTTTGATGATTTTGCCCGACAGCTTCAGGAAACCCTTAAGGCCGTCTGGCAGCGTGAAACCTTTGACTATTTATTGAACAATGCCGGGACGGGTTTATATGCGCCCTATACCGACACGACGGAAGCCCAGTTTGATGAGGCGCTGAACATTCATTTCAAAGGACCATTCTTCCTGACCCAGCGCCTGCTGCCGCTGCTTAACGACGGGGGGCGGATCCTCAATGTCTCCAGCGGGCTGGCCCGTTTTACCCAGCCGGGCTCAGGAACCTACGCGGCCATGAAGGGTGCGATGGAAGTGCTGACGCGCTATCAGGCGAAAGAGTTGGGCGCGCGTGGGATCGCCGTCAATATCATTGCGCCGGGCGCGATTGAAACCGACTTTGGCGGCGGACGCGTGCGCGACAATGCAGAGCTGAATCAGCTGCTGGCCTCGCAGACGGCGCTGGGGCGGGTGGGGCTGCCGGACGATATTGGCGATGCCATTGCGGCACTGCTCAGCGACAAACTGGGCTGGATGAATGCGCAACGTATTGAAGTCTCAGGCGGTATGTTCCTGTGATGCACGCGCGTAAGGGGAAGGAACCCCTTAAGTAAATCCTTAATATGAATGTGTCTAGATACGGACAGATATAAAGAACTCGAGGGGATTTGTAACGTCTCCATTCGTTGAGTTTTTTCTTAAATCACCCCTCTGTAGAATCCCCCTTCGCTATTCTCAGAGGGAAAAAAACGATGCGAGTAATCATGTTTGACAGGCAGTCACTCTTTATTCACGGAGCGATACACAGTCTTCAGGCGTTAATTCCGGAAATAGATATGACAGGGACCTGTCAGGCAGACGATTTATGGGCGCAGGTTTCCGCTTCACCGTCAGCTATCGTCATGATCGACGGGAATGTCATCCAGGACGACGGGATCGCTTTGCTGGAAGAGATGCTGCAACGCTTTCCTGCGATACGTGTGATTCTGGTTCTGGCGAAAAAAGAGGCCAGATGGGTTGAGCAATTGCTGCAGCGAAACGTCATGGCCATTATTCCCCGAAACGCCCACCCCGAGCGGTTTTCAGCCGTGCTGGATTCGGTGTCCAGAGGGATGCTCTGTTTTCCCGGAGAGTGGGTCAGCCTGCCGTCGTCCCCTCAGGCGTTATCATCCCTGAGCGAGCGTCAGCGCGACGTGTTGAAATTGCTGGCGGCGGGGGAGTCAAACAAAGAAATTGGGCGTAATCTCAACATCAGTGCGGCCACGGTAAAAGCGCACCTCCAGGCGCTTTTCCGGCGGCTGGACGTGAAAAACAGAACGCAGGCTGCCATGTTCTATACCCGTGCAACGGTCTGAAAAATCGCGTTTGGGAGGGAAGGCATCTCTTCAAAACTGAATATCATCATAACCAGCGCATCATGCTGCTGTTGGGTTAATGGACGTGTCACACTTTCCCGCAGCAGCGTCTCGCAAAGCTGAATATCGTCATGCAGCAAATCTTCTGCCTCGGCAGGCGTGATGGGACCGTGAAAATGTGTCCGATCGCGGATAATGTGGCCATAACCGATAACCCATAATCCGTTTTCGTCACGATATTTCTCCAGAGAAAGACCCTGATGTTTTTTTATTAACGCAATGGCGGCAGAAGATATTTTCAGCGCATGACCTTTCATATTCGTTTCCTCTTAATAGCGACACTGTAGAGGAAACGACGTCCGAGAAATATCCGCCAAATGGCTGTTGATCAGGAATTATTATTCAGGTATTCCTGCTGTAATAAACCAAATAACCAGTCATTTTGCCAGCGTCCCGCGAGGTAATAGCTCTCGCGTAATTCACCTTCCAGGCGGAAGCGGGCTTTTTCCAGAAGGCGTCTTGAGGCGATATTCCCCGCGGTGACGGTAGCGGTGAGTCGACGTATACCACCCTGATGAAAAGCGTAATCGCAAAGCGCGTTCAGGGATTCAACGCCGTAGCCTTTTCCCTGCGCCTCGGGTGCGAAAAGGAAGCCCACTTCGGCGCAATCCTCCTCATGATGAACATACCCGGTAACGCCCAGCGGGACCTGTGAGGCGGCGTCACGTACGACGAGACAAAGCCAGTGGGCGCTGCCCGGTGACCAGGGCGTCAGGCGCGAATCAAACGCCTCGCGGATCGCCGCGACGGGGCGGTCTTCCGCCACAAAGCGCATGACGTCGGGATGCTGCTGTAGCGCCAGAAAAAAGGGCCAGTCTTGTTCCTGCAGAGACGAGCAGGTAAGGCGAGGGGTAATTAAAACTGGCATTCGGATTCTCCTGAAACATTTTAAATGATTTTAGGGTTGTCACTTTATTTCAACAGAAAGTCAGGTATGGTTAACCGCGTATAAATAAAAAGAAAAAAGGGCGTCTCGTGCCCATTCCGGATGTCTTCGTTGTCGCTTAAGGAAAACAATGACTCTCAGCACATCACACCATATTCGCGAACAGTTCGAACACTGTCTGGCGGTCATTCGCCATGCGTCGGTGGAAATTTTGCTACTTCTGAATGTACATGCTTCTGAGGGCAAAGATCCACGCTGGTTCCTGGAACAACTCGATAGCGCGCGATTAGCTCTGGGCGGCTGGGGAGCCGTTGCGAAAAAACTCAACCTGAATGATGCCGAGATGTCGGAGTTTACGCTCCAGCTACGCCTGCTGCAGCAGCGCGTTCCGCAGTATGAAAGCGGACAGGATGTGAGTGAAAACCAGCTTATTGCGGCGATGCGGTTTGTGACCGCGCTGGAACACCTTCGCCTGCAGCAGCCGCTGTTAACCTACAGCACGGAGCTGGCACCGGGAAGCGAACTTCAGCAGCAGCAGGCGCAAAAGCAGGTACGCGCGATTGAGCTCATGATTAAAGGGCTCATCCAGCAGGCCTGGCCCGATCAGGTGCGGCTGAACAATCATCTTAAGACCCTGTTTAACGCTGACCGCGTACGGCGCTGGCTGAAGCTTGGCGAGATCAACGATGTCCTGAGCGGCATGATGTTCAGTGAACTGGCGCAGATGCTGGTGGATAAAAAAGAGTTCAGCCGCTATTACGCTTCGCTGTTCAGCGACCCGTCCATGCTGACGCTGCTGGTTGAACCGCGTAAAACGCTGCAAACCTTCCTCGACGACATTCGGCAAATCCGCAACAGCATCACCGTTCAGAAAACGTTAAGCTCGGCGCAAATTCAGCTGTTGGATAACTACTACGCGCAGATCGCGCGGCCCGTTCAACGCGCGTTTGAAGAGGGGAGAACGCGCGTCAATCCGGCCGGATTCATGGCGGTAGATGCCAGCGAACTGCATACCTTCTGGGAAAAGGCGCAGAAAATGGATCGGGTCACCGGTGGGGATCTGTTTGAAGTTCGTGACACCATTGAAAAGCCAACCCAGCGCGCGGCGCGTAGCCCAGAACAACGCGAGCAGCTTATTTCCGGCGCGTTATGGGGGGCGGTTGGCGTCATGGTGATTGCCATCGTGGCGGGAGGGTTCTGGCTGGTGACCAGCAGCAAACCGCAGCCTGCGACCGCCAGCGCGGCTGAAGTGGCCCCTCCGCAGGAAATGCGCGAGACGCCTTCCTCGCGCGAAACGCTCACGCGCATGGGGGTGACCTGGGACGAGAATAATTTCCGCTCGGCCATTAACCGCAACGATACCCGCGTGACCCAGCTATTTTTGCAGGGCGGCATGGACTGGAAGCTGTCCTGGACCGAAGAGGCGATGTCGGCAGGCTATGACGATGTGCTGGAGCTGATGTTACGCTACCGGCAGAACATGGTGGAAGAGAAGCCGTGCCGTCGCTTCATCAACACGCTCAGCCACGCCATGTCGAACGGCGAGTCTCTGACCTCGGTACGTAAAGAGTATCTCAAAGCGTTCTGCACCGTGCCTGCCGTGGTGAAACGCCAGCAGCACGATCTCGACATGGCCACACGCCGCGCGCAGTCGCAGCCGGATGCCGCTTCGAAAAAATGGCAGTCCATTCAGACTGCCATTTATGAGGTGATTCGCTGATTCTTTCTCCCTCTCCCGGTGGGCTGAGGGATCCCCAGTAATATGGTCATACCACCATGACCATATTACTGTACTCTTTTCCCAGCTTTTTTATCTCGTTACCTATATTCAGCCGCCTCACTTTTCCAGGCTCATGCCGGATGACTTCTTCTGCCAGACTCAGGTAAGACAGGACCCGCCTGTGTCTGATACTGCTTGCCTGATAATGCCTGTGTAAGCACTGCCTTTCTGCCCTGTAACCTGCCAGCCACAGCACCAGACTTGCCATCGCTGCGACCAGATTCAGCACTTCCAGCCGCCCTTTTCCCTGACTCCGGCTCAGCCTCAGACCGAACCCGAAGCGGGGACTTTTGTCGTCCCGGAAGTTCTGTTCTATCTGCATTCTGCGGCTGTACAGCGCCATTATCTGGTGCGGCTCCAGCCCCTCTGCATTACTGAACAGCAGCCAGGGCTCACGGGCGCTACTGCGGTGTTCCCGCTGTGTTTTTGGCATTCCCCCTTTTCCCTGACGCCCTGCGTCAGGGCGCTTATGCAGATAGAACCGGCCGTAACAGGGCGCTCGTGGTTTACGGGACAGGACACCGTAACCCACGCAGACCGGTTGTCCGGTAGCCTCAAGCTCGCTGATTTTCATCCACTTTTTATCTCCGTCCAGCCGGAAGCTGATACAGCCCCTGACCCTGCCGGTGAAGCGCCAGCCCAGCTGGCTGACATGCCGGAACCAGTCTGTCCGGAAGCCTGCATCCGTAATGATGGTAACGGCTTTGTCTTTCGGGATGGCGTCATGCAGGCGGTCAAGGAAGCGGCACTGTACACCGCTGTTCTGCGCCAGCTCTGCGGGGACAACTTCACTCATAAGCGGAAGTGAGCGGCCATTACAGACCAGGCTTGCCCGCAGAAGATGCCAGTTCCTGTCATGCCAGCCGGTCCAGTCGACAGCGATAACACAGAAGGGCATCAGGGAGGTGATGGTATGTGTGAGCAGGTGCTGAATACGGGGAATATCACGGTGAAGGGCGGTATTGCCCAGGGCACGGTCAACACGTTTGATTTTATTTTTAACGTGCGCCCTGCCGGGAAGGGTACGTCCCAGGCTGGTCAGGGTCAGACTGGCACCGTGCGTGAGGGCGACGGCCATGGAAACAAGGACATTGACCCGGAAGCTGTGAATGTCAGGTAAAGACGCGGAGAAAAATTTCTGGCAGACTGTCTGTAAAGGCACGATGAGGTCTCTTCTGATTTGTTAGCGCAACCAGTAGATCACACTTCATCGTGCTTTTCATTTTTTTGGGGAACCCTCAGCCCGGTGGGAGAGGGCCGGGGTGCGGGCATCAGACTGCACTCCCCTTAAGGCTCCCCATACAATCCAATCAGCCGCCGTACCACGCCGTTCGTCCAGCCGAAACCATCCTGCAGCGGATACTCACCACCGCCACCTTCTCGCGGCGTACTGCTGGCGATGTGATACTTCTCAATCAGCTTATGATGCGTCTGATAAAAATGGTTCACCGTATGCAGCCAGCTCCAGGCGATTTCATCCCCCAGCGAATCATTGCCATACTGCTTGAAACCCTGAATTGCCATCCACTGCAGCGGCGCCCAGCCGTTGGGTTTATCCCACTGCTCGCCGGTTTCGTACTCGGTCGCCAGAATTCCGCCCGGGGTCAGCAGCCGCGCTTTGACCGCATCAGACAGGCGCTCGGCCTGCTCGTGCGTCGCCATGCCAACGTACAGCGGCACAATGCTGGCTGCCGAGAACAGCGCCTGTTCCTCGCGCCGCCAGTCGTAATCGCGGTAACAGCCGCTCTCCTCGTCCCACAGATAGCGGTTCACCGCCGCGCGGCGATCGTTGGCTTTCTGGCGGAACGCCTCTGCCGTCTCTTTATCCCCTTTTGACGCCGAGATGTTGGCGATAGCGCTTTCCAGCTTGAACAGGAAGGCATTCAGATCGATGGGGATAAACTGCGTCGTGCGGATGCTGGCGAGCCGCGACGGATCGCGCAGCCAGCGGGACGAGTAATCCCAGCCGGACGCCGCCCCCGCGCGCAGATCGCGATACACCTCATTGGGCGGACGACCCGAGTGGCGGGCAGTTTCCACATCCTCAATCCACGATTCGTCGCGTGGGGTATCACGGTCGTCCCAGTAGCGGTTGAGCAGTGAACCGTCCGGCATGCGCACGGCGCTGCGGTAAGCCTGGTTAAGCAGCAGCGACTCCGCGCCATCCATCCAGAAGGCGTACTCCATTTTGAGGTGATCCAGATAGCGTTTCGCACCGCGCACGCCGTCCTCCTCGAACAGCTCCACCATCAGGGCAAAGACCGGCGGCTGCGAGCGGCTGAGATAATAGGTGCGGTTGCCGTTGGGGATATGCCCGTAGCGTTCAATCAGCCAGGCGAAGTTGTCCGCCATACATTTGAGCAGATCGTTACGGCCACTCTCCGCCAGCCCCAGCATGGAGAAATAGGAATCCCAGTAGTAGGTCTCGCTAAATCGCCCGCCGGGGACGATATAGGCCTGCGGCAGCGCCAGCAGGGAAGACCAGGGAATATGATCCTGCGGCTCGCGCGTCAGCACCGGCCACAGGTTATCAATGTGCTCTTTCAGGGAGAGTCCCGGGTCGGAGACATATTCTGTGCCGTACGTTTCCGGCATCCAGAAGTGGTTCTCTACAAACTGGCGCAGGTCGAAATCCCGGTGGCGTCTGACCTTACGGTAGCGGATCAGGATATCCAGCGGATCCATCTTCGGCGCGCAGTCGGGGAAGGTTTTACTGTCCGCAAACAGCCGGGTCGACTGCACATGCTCGAACAGTTCAAGATAGCGGTCTGCGGGCGTCAACGCATCGGAGGCGGGTAGCCCCTCGATCATTTCGGGTTCCGGCTCCGCCTCAATCATTTCATCCAGTTTCAACTCGCAGGGATCGGTCTCGTAGCGCAGCTCTTCTGCAATCTCGAACTCGATGTTCTCGGTAGCCTGTAGTTTCTGGTTGAACATGGTGATAGGGACCTCCGGTTGTGTGTTCAAAAGACAGGTTTATCCGGGCGTCTTATAAGCGTAGACATTCGCTTCGGTGTTGGCTGAGGGAAATGTGCGGTTGATCACGGTTTAAGTATGGCGTTTTTTGCAGGTGATACTTACTAACTTACTGATTTTTTTAAATATAAAAATGGAAAGAGAACAGGGCTCATCACATACAAATTCGGAGCATTCGTTTGCAACGAAATATGTGAATAAACCCGAATATCATCCGCTGCTCAGAAGCACTGCCTGGCTGAACAGAATGTCGCGCAGCCTGCACTGGCAAGAGATTGAGATGCTTGTCAGCGGGATTAAGCAGACAAGCAGAGCGTATCTTTAAAGTGCTGGAGTAGAAAATCAACGTAAAGCCGTATTTTGGGGAGCTGCTGGCGGTCAGCAAAGGTCAGAATATGCACCGGTTTGGCGAGCGGTTGGTAATCCGGGAGGAGTGGGATTAACCGACCCTGGCGTAAATCTTCTGTTAGTAACACTTCGGGCTGCATAATTATTCCAAGACCATTTAACGCAGCGCTGCGCATGGCCTCACCGTTATTAACGGCCATCACAATATTCACCGGAACTTTAATCCGTTCCCCTTTATTCTGGAGTAACCACTCACTGCCAGCCAGAGGGTGAGCAAAACCCAGGCAACGATGGTTGATTAATTCTTCTGGATGAACAGGCTTACCTGCACTTTCCAGGTAAGCGGGCGCTGCACATATTATCGACTTATAAGCCGCGATCGGGCGTGCAATCAACGAATTCATATGCTCCAGTTCGCCCACTTTAATCATGACATCAATTCCTTCCTCTGCCATATCCATGGCCTTATCACTTAAAACCAAATCCAGAGTGACTTCGGGCCACTGGGAGAGAAAACGCGCGGTGACGGGAGAGAGAGAATGCACACCGAATGAAACAGGGCAGGCTACCTTCAGCCTGCCTCGTGGGTTTTGGTGTAACGCTAATGCGCCTGATTCGGTATCTTCTATATCGGCTAAAATCCTTCGACAGCGCTGATAATAAACGCTACCGAAATCGGTCAGGCTCTGACGGCGCGTGGTGCGATTCAATAAGCGGGTACCAAGAAGTTGCTCCAGCGCCTTAATATGCAATCCAACCATCGTTCCGCTTAATCGCATTTCTTCGGCTACCGCACTAAAACTTCCTCGTTCGACGACGCGGACAAACACCGACATGCTTTCCAGTTTGTTCATGATTATCAAGTTTAAGTTGGTAAAAACTAAATTATAGTGGTGTTTATCAACTCTGGTTAGTGAGTTTTAATATAACCTCACTCACAGAGGAGAATCGTTATGGTGACCAATCCAGAGCTACGCGAACGGGGTTTAGCGATATTTACCGATCTGTTTGGCAATGGTGCAGGCGAGGCATTACGACAGGATATGGCCGATCTGTGCCCAGACTTTACGGATATGTCGATTGAATGGGCAATGGGAGGCATTCTGTCACGCCCCGGGCTGGATACAATAACCCGTGAACTTGTGGTGATCGCATCGTGCGTTACCCTTGGTCATACCGTTCCGCAGCTTCGCGCACATACTCAAGCCGCGCTGAATGCAGGAGCAAGCCGGGAACAAATCATTGAGACAATCCTGCAACTGTTATTTTATGCCGGAGGAGCGGCGGTACGTAACGCGCTGGTGAATATTCGCGATATTCTCAACGCTCCTCCGCAGAGTGGTAAGAGTGATTCCTGACATCAGTGTGTTTGCTGACTATTGAGCCATCCCACTACAAAGCCCTCATCAGTTCACTCCTTTTGGTTGGATGATGAGGCAATTCAGGCCTGGTATGAGCCAGCAACACCTTCATCTCGGGGAAGACCTCAGCGTTATTCTGACCCTGCGGGCTGCTCAGGGCTTTATTGGCTCGATTTTTACCCTGATAGACGTTCCGTTGCGCTGCCCGGAGTCGCTAAACAATGCAACGGACTCAGAAGCCTTCCCGGGTCTAATCCGGCAGACTCACAGAAAAATCAAGGCAGCAGCGGCAGACGGGGCTTACGACACCCGGCTATGTCACGATGAACTGCGGCGTAAGAAAATCAGCGCTCTTATCCCACCCCGAAAAGGGGCAGGGTAAGCGTAGCAACCACCCGGCAAGAAAGGTGGAAATGGCGTGGCTGACAGGCGATATATTATCGCATGGTCACAAACTCTTCCGCGGCCGTCGGGTGGATTGCCACCGTGTTGTCGAAGTCTTTCTTCGTTGCGCCCATCTTCAGCGCCACGGCGAAGCCCTGCAGGATTTCGTCCATGCCGAAGCCGATGCCGTGGATACCGACAATCTTCTCGTCCGGACCCACGCAGACCAGCTTCATGCGGCACGGCTGGCGGTGCGATGTCACAGCGGTGTACATCGCGGTAAACGCCGATTTATACACTTTCACCTGGTCGTCGCCATACTGTTCGCGCGCCTGCGGCTCGGTTAAGCCGACGGTGCCGATTGGCGGGTGGCTGAAGACTACGGTTGGGATAAGGTTGTAATCCAGATGCTCGTCCGGCTTGTTGTTGAACAGGCGCTCGGAGAGACGACGACCCGCCGCAACGGCCACCGGCGTCAGCTCAACCGCTCCGGTATTATCGCCGACCGCATAAATGCCCGGTACGCTGGTGTTCTGGAATTTATCGACGACGATATAGCCTTTTTCGTCGGTTTTCACGCCGGTCACGCCGAGGTTGAAGTTATCGTTCGCCGGTTCACGACCAATCGCCCAGATCAGGCAGTCGACGGTCTGGCTGCGGCCATCTTCCAGTTCCAGGGTCAGGCTACCGTCCGCATTTTTCACTACCGCTTTTGGCACGGCGTTGGTGTGCAGGGTCGGGCCTTCAGCGTTCATCACTTCAACCAGGGTATCGACGATCAGCGGGTCAAAGCTGCGCAGCGGCGCGTGTTTACGCACGAACAGGTGCGCCTCAGCGCCCAGGCCGTTAATCACGCCGGCCAGTTCCACCGCGATATAACCCGCACCAACAACGGCAACGCGCTTAGGCAGGGCAGGCAGTTCGAAGAAACCGTCGGAGTCGATGCCGTATTCCACGCCCGGAATGTTCGGGTGGCTCGGACGGCCGCCGGTGGCGATCAGGATGTGATCGGCGGTGATCGTCTCACCGTTCACTTCGATCGTTTTCGCGTCCACAAAGCGGGCAAAGCCGTGGATGACGTCAACGTTATTTTTACCCAGCACGTTGTCGTACGAGGTGTGAATACGGTCGATGTAGGCGGTACGGCTGGCGATCAGTTTGTCCCAGTCGAAGTGGTTAATGGTGGTATCAAAGCCGTAGTCCGGGCCATACATATGGATAGCTTCACGGATCTGTGCCGCATGCCACATCACTTTCTTCGGTACACAACCCACGTTCACGCAGGTGCCGCCCAGCGCTTTGGCTTCAATCAGCGCGCACTTCTGGCCGTACATGGCCGCACGGTTGATGGAGGCGATGCCGCCGCTGCCGCCGCCGATTGCGATGTAGTCATAATGCTTAGTCATAGCTTTTGTCCTTAATCGTGAATTGCCGCGATTGTATACCTGAAATCAATAGTTTCCACCGATGGCTGCGATTACTCCGGCACGATCCAACTGACGGTGGCGTGGCCTGTACCCGCTGGCACCAGCGTTTTATGCAGCCACGGCAGCACGTTGTTGATCTGCGCTTCGAGCTTCCACGGCGGGTTGATCACAATCATACCGGAGGCTGTCATGCCGCGCTGATCGCTGTCCGGACGTACCGCCAGCTCAATCTGCAGGATTTTGCGGATGCCGGTCGCTTCCAGGTCTTTGATCATGCGTTTGATTTGCGCGCGCAGCACCACCGGGTACCACAGGGCGTATGTCCCGGTGGCGAAGCGTTTGTAGCCTTCGTGGATACCGGTCACCACTGCCTGATAGTCGGTTTTGATTTCGTACGGCGGGTCGATCAGCACCAGGCCGCGACGGGAAACCGGCGGCAGCTTGGCTTTCAGCTGCTGGTATCCGTCGGATTTTTCCACGCGGGCACGGCTGTCTTTCTGGAATTCAGAACGCAGCAGCGGGAAGTCGCTCGGATGCAGCTCGGTCAGCTGGAGGCTGTCCTGCTCGCGCAGCAGCTGGCGTGCAATCAGCGGCGAGCCCGGGTAGTAGCGCAGCTGGCCGTTGCGGTTGAAGTGATTCACCACGCCGATGTACGGCTCCAGCTCGGCAGGCAGATCGTCCTGCTGCCAGATGCGGGCAATCCCTTCCAGATATTCACCGGTACGCTCGGCATGCTCGCCGCTCAGCTGATAACGGCCCGCGCCCGCGTGCGTGTCCAGATAGAGAAACGGCTTCTCTTTCTCTTTGAGCGATTCGATGATCAGGCTCTGAACGGTGTGTTTAAGGACGTCGGCGTGGTTGCCTGCGTGGAAGCTGTGGCGATAACTGAGCATGGGTAATGATATTCCGCTGAATTGACGATTTGCCACAGTTTACAGCAGAACGGCGCAGATTACCCGTAGGCCCGGCAAGCGCAGCGCCACCGGGCGCTTTTCCGCCACGTCTGGCATTGAAATCCTCTACACTTAACCCCATTCTAGATCCCATATGCACAGCGCCGGATGCGCGCTTCATTCACCTATTTCAACAGGACAGCGTTTATGACCAATCCATTACTGACGCCTTTTTCGTTGCCGCCGTTTTCTAAAATCCTCCCTGAGCATGTGGTTCCAGCCGTTACGCAATCGCTGGACAACTGCCGCGCGGCGGTAGAAAGCGTGGTAGCGCAGGGCGCGCCGTACACCTGGGAAAATCTGTGTCAGCCGCTGGCCGAAGTGGACGACGTGCTGGGGCGTATCTTCTCCCCGGTAAGCCACCTGAACTCGGTAAAAAACAGCCCGGAACTGCGCGAAGCCTACGAACAGACCCTGCCGCTGCTCTCTGAGTACAGCACCTGGGTCGGCCAGCACGAAGGGCTGTACAAAGCCTACCGCGACCTGCGCGACGGCGACCATTATGCCGAGCTGAACACGGCGCAGAAAAAATCGGTCGATAACGCCCTGCGTGATTTTGAGCTGTCCGGGATTGGCCTGCCAAAAGAGAAGCAGACCCGCTACGGTGAAATTGCCGCGCGCCTGTCCGAGCTGGGCAACCAGTACAGCAACAACGTGCTCGACGCCACCATGGGCTGGACGAAGCTGATTACCGACGAAGCGGAGCTTGCGGGTATGCCGGAAAGCGCGCTGGCGGCGGCAAAAGCCCAGGCCGAGGCGAAAGAGCAGGACGGTTTCCTGTTAACGCTGGATATCCCGAGCTATCTGCCGGTGATGACCTACTGCGACAACCAGGCCCTGCGCGAAGAGATGTACCGCGCGTACAGCACCCGCGCCTCCGATCAGGGGCCGAATGCCGGTAAGTGGGACAACAGCCCGGTAATGGCGGAAATCCTCGCCCTGCGTCACGAGCTGGCCCAGCTGCTGGGCTTCGAAAACTACGCCGATAAATCCCTCGCCACTAAAATGGCCGAGAACCCGCAGCAGGTGCTCGACTTCCTGACCGATTTGGCGAAACGCGCCCGTCCTCAGGGTGAGAAAGAGCTGGCCCAGCTGCGCGCCTTCGCGAAAGCGGAGTTTGGCGTGGACGAGCTGCAGCCGTGGGATATCGCTTACTACAGCGAAAAACAGAAGCAGCATCTGTACAGCATCAGCGACGAGCAGCTGCGCCCGTACTTCCCGGAAAACAAAGCCGTTAACGGCCTGTTCGAAGTGGTAAAACGCATCTACGGCATCACCGCCAAAGAGCGTACCGACATCGACGTCTGGCACCCGGACGTGCGTTTCTTCGAACTGTATGACGAGAAAAACGAACTGCGCGGCAGCTTCTACCTCGATCTCTACGCGCGTGAGAACAAGCGCGGCGGGGCGTGGATGGACGACTGCGTCGGCCAGATGCGTAAAGCTGACGGCTCCCTGCAGAAGCCGGTCGCCTACCTGACCTGTAACTTTAACCGTCCGGTGAACGGCAAACCGGCGCTGTTCACCCACGATGAAGTGATCACCCTGTTCCACGAATTCGGTCACGGCCTGCACCACATGCTGACCCGCATCGAAACCGCAGGCGTGGCGGGCATCAGCGGCGTGCCGTGGGATGCGGTCGAGCTGCCAAGCCAGTTTATGGAAAACTGGTGCTGGGAGCCGGACGCGCTGGCGTTTATCTCCGGTCACTATGAGACTGGCGAACCGCTGCCGAAAGCGCTGCTGGATAAAATGCTGGCGGCGAAAAACTACCAGGCGGCGATGTTCATCCTGCGTCAGCTGGAGTTCGGCCTGTTCGACTTCCGCCTGCACGCCGAGTTCAGCCCGGAGCAGGGCGCGAAAATCCTTGAAACTCTGGCCGAGATTAAAAAGCAGGTTGCCGTTATTCCAGGGCCAACCTGGGGCCGCTTCCCGCATGCCTTCAGCCACATCTTTGCTGGCGGTTACGCGGCGGGTTACTACAGCTACCTGTGGGCCGACGTGCTGGCGGCAGATGCCTTCTCTCGCTTCGAAGAGGAGGGGATTTTCAACCGCGAAACCGGCCAGTCGTTCCTCGACAACATCCTGACCCGCGGCGGTTCTGAAGAGCCAATGGTGCTGTTCAAACGCTTCCGCGGACGCGAGCCGCAGCTGGATGCGATGCTTGAGCATTACGGGATTAAAGGCTGATTGTTACGTGAAGATCTGCTTAGTAGATGAAACGGGCGCCGGAGACGGCGCCTTATCTGTTCTGGCCGCCCGCTGGGGGCTGGAGCACGATGAAGAAAACCTGATGGCGCTGGTGATGACGCCGGAACACCTGGAGTTACGCAAGCGCGATGAACCGAAGCTCGGCGGGATTTTTGTCGACTTTGTCGGCGGCGCGATGGCGCACCGGCGCAAGTTCGGCGGCGGTCGCGGCGAAGCGGTGGCTAAAGCGGTTGGCATCAAAGGGAACTACCTCCCGGACGTGGTCGATGCCACGGCAGGGTTAGGGCGCGATGCCTTTGTGCTGGCCTCTGTCGGCTGTCACGTGCGGATGCTGGAGCGTAATCCTGTGGTCGCTGCGCTGCTCGACGATGGGTTAGCGCGGGGCTATGCGGACCCGGAAATCGGCCCGTGGCTGCAGGAACGACTACAGCTGATCCACGCCTCCAGCCTGACGGCGCTGACCGACATCACCCCGCGTCCGCAGGTGGTCTATCTCGACCCCATGTTCCCGCATAAGCAGAAAAGCGCGCTGGTGAAGAAAGAGATGCGGGTGTTTCAGTCACTGGTGGGACCGGATTTGGATGCCGATGGCCTGCTGGAGCCGGCTCGTCAGCTTGCCACGAAGCGGGTGGTGGTAAAGCGCCCGGACTATGCGCCGCCGCTGGCGGACGTTGCGACCACTAACGCGGTGACCACCAAAGGACACCGGTTTGATATTTATCCGGGTACGCCGGAATAAAAAAAGCCGGGTGGCGGCTTCGCCTTACCCGGCCTACGTTCAGTGCCATTTGTAGGCCCGGTAAGCGTTAGCGCCACCGGGCTTTTTTGCACTTACTCGTCTTCTTCGTCACGCAGCGGAACAATCAGCATATCTACATGAACGGTGTTAATCAGCTGGCGTGCTGAAGACATCAGCTTGCTCCAGAAGTCCTGATGGTGACCGCAAACCACCAGGTCCATGTCGTATTTCTTGATCGCATCAACCAGCACCTGGCCCAGGTCGCCGCTACCGCTCAGGGTTTCGGTGATTGGATAGCCCGCGTTGGTGGACAGTTCGCTCAGCGCATGGTGAGTCTCTTCGGAGATGCGTTTCTGCATATCGCCAAGATTCACGTCGATCAGACCGGTGTAGAGGTCGGAGTAATTCACGTCAACGTGAATCAGCGAAACTTTCGCGTTGTAGGGACGTGCCATGGATACCGCTTTATCAACCAGCACTTTGCTCTCCGGAGAGAGGTCTACCGCGATGAGAATGTGTTTGTAAGCCATAGTGTTACTCCTTCCTTAAGTTATCGATGACTAAATAGGAAAGCCGTCGTCTGATGCTTTCATTACGGCCCAGTTAAACATATTTTTCAAGCTTTGGTGTTGATAACGATTAACCTTGTGGCAAAAAAATTAACGGATCTCCTACACTATTAAATGAGCCGTTCGGATATTAAAACGCGAACCGGATCGACTTTTAGTCATTCTTTCACTGAACTGTCTGTCAGGGCATTGGGGTGCGGTAGCTCAGGAGCCTTGCTTCGTGGGCGGACGCCGGGGAGGATGTATGATTAGCACCGTCGCATTGTTTTGGGCGTTATGCGTGGTTTGCATAGTGAATATGGCGCGCTACTTCTCATCGTTACGTGCGCTGTTAGTGGTACTTCGTGGTTGCGATCCGTTGCTTTATCAGTATGTGGACGGTGGAGGGTTCTTCACCTCGCATGGACAGCCCAGCAAGCAGATGCGTCTGGTGGGATACATCTACTACCAGCGCTACCGCGATCATCATGATGAAGAGTTTATTCGTCGCTGCGAGCGCCTGCGTCGTCAGTTCATTTTGACCAGCGCCCTGTGCGGGCTGGTCGTGGTCAGTATGATTGCATTGATGATTTGGCACTGAGCATAAAAAAAGCGGGTCAGTTTCCTGACCCGCTTTTTGTCGCCTTCAACCGATTAAATCAGCTTCAGCGAAATCCAGTACAAACCGCCAGACAGCAGGATAGAGGCCGGAAGGGTGAACACCCAGGCCATCAGAATGTTGGTCACGGTTTTGCGCTGCAGACCGCCGCCGTCAACAATCATGGTACCTGCCACGGACGAGGAGAGTACGTGGGTAGTTGAGACCGGCATACCGGTATAGCTTGCCAGACCGATAGAAACCGCCGCCGTCATCTGCGCGGACATACCCTGCGCATAGGTCATGCCTTTCTTACCGATCTTCTCGCCGATGGTGGTCGCCACACGACGCCAGCCAATCATTGTACCGATACCCAGTGCCAGCGCGACGGCCATGATGATCCAGATTGGCGCGTACTCGATGGTGTTGAGCATATCGCCTTTCAGTTTCTTCAGGAGACGCTGGTCGTCAGCATTCACGTCAGGCAGCTTCGCCACTTTATCCGTCACATCAGAAATGCACAGCATGATGCGACGCAGCTGACCACGCTGCTCAACGGTCAGTTTGTCATAGCTTTCGATATTGCCCAGCATGCCTTTCGCACGTTCCAGCGCGTTAATCGCGTTTGCCGGATGGCAGTGGAACTCACCTGGTGCAGTTGTGGCACCGGCTTCCGGAGAAGGGATTAACTGGTCAACGCCGGTCGCCTTCTTCAGCAGTTCGGGATGCTGCTGGAAATAGGTTTCGACGTTGTTGACCGCATCGCGGGTACGGGTGATTTCGTAGCCGGAAGCATTCATGTTGACCACGAATCCAGCCGGTGCGACGCCAATCAGTACCAGCATCACCAGACCAATGCCTTTCTGACCATCGTTCGCGCCGTGTGAGAACGCCACGCCGATAGCGGAAATGATCAGGGCAATACGCGTCCAGAATGGCGGCTTTTTCTTGCCGTCTTTCTTTTCACGCTCTGCCGGCGTCAGGTGAATACGGGAGCGTTTTTTGGTATTGCTCCAGTAACGACGCAGGATGAAGATCAGCCCGCCAGCCACCACCAGACCCACGATAGGGGAGACGATGAGTGAGGCGAAGATCCCCAGTACTTTCGGGATATTTAACGCATCAACAACCGAAGTACCGGTCATGAGGGCGTTCGTTAACCCGATACCGATAATCGCGCCGATGAGTGTGTGAGAACTGGATGCAGGCAGGCCGAAATACCAGGTACCGAGGTTCCAGATAATTGCAGCAAGCAGCATTGAGAACACCATAGCAAGGCCATGGCCAGAACTAACGTTAAGCAGCAGATCCGTTGGCAGCATATGCACAATGGCATACGCAACGCTCAGTCCGCCCAGGAGGACACCAAAGAAGTTAAATACCGCCGCCATAACAACCGCAAGCTGCGATCGCATTGCGCGAGTGTAGATAACCGTCGCTACTGCGTTTGCAGTGTCGTGGAAGCCGTTGATCGCTTCGTAAAACAGTACAAAAACCAGAGCAAGCAATAATAAAAGCCCGGTATGTAAATCCAGGCCGGCAAACAAATGTAGCATAGGACGTTACGCCATTTTGAGGACATGAACGCGGCGCATTATCCAGGACAAATGCACGGCGGGCAAAGTGAAATATAGACTTTTTTTGACATACCACCTGATTTGAGAAAACAGCCAGAAAGGATATTCGTTAAATTTCAAGGAAATGGCTTTGTAATATCTTTTTACGCTGGTGTGACCACAGAGGAAACTTTACAATCCGCGGCAGTTAACAAAGAGGGTTTTGACGTGGAAAGGTTTGATGCCGTGGTAATTGGCGCCGGTGCGGCGGGTATGTTTTGTGCGGCCATGGCCGGACAGGCGGGTCGTCGCGTGCTGCTGCTGGATAACGGTAAAAAGCCAGGCCGTAAGATCCTGATGTCCGGTGGCGGGCGCTGCAACTTTACTAACCTGTATGTTGAACCCGCGGCCTATTTGAGCCAAAACCGTCATTTTTGTAAATCTGCACTGGCGCGTTACACCCAGTGGGATTTTATCGGCCTGGTAGGCAAGCACGGCATCGCGTGGCATGAAAAGACGCTGGGACAGCTGTTCTGCGACGACTCCGCGCAGCAGATTGTCGATATGCTGGTGGCCGAGTGCGAGAAGGGCGGTGTCGTCATGCGCCTGCGCACGGAAGTGCTGGAGGTCATGCGCGACGAGCAGGGCTACACGCTGCAGCTGAACGGTGAAACCGTCAGCGCAGACAGCCTGGTGATCGCCAGCGGCGGCCTGTCCATGCCGGGGCTGGGCGCTTCCCCGTTTGGCTATAAGATTGCCGAACAGTTTGGCCTGAAAGTCTTGCCCACGCGCGCCGGGCTGGTGCCGTTCACGCTGCATAAACCGCTTCTCGAACAGCTTCAGACGCTGTCTGGCGTGTCCGTTCCCTCGGTCATTACCGCCGAAGACGGGACGGTTTTCCGTGAAAATCTGCTCTTTACCCATCGCGGTCTCTCCGGCCCGGCGGTACTGCAAATCTCCAGCTACTGGCAGCCGGGGGAATTCGTCACGGTTAACCTGCTCCCGGACTGCGATCTCGACGCGTTCCTTAACGAGCAGCGTACCGCGCACCCGAATCAAAGCCTGAAAAATACCCTGGCAATGCAGCTGCCAAAACGTCTGGTGGAATGTTTGCAGGTGCTGGGGCAGATCCCCGACGTGTCGCTTAAGCAGCTTAACAGCCGCGAGCAGGAGGTGCTGGTTGAGACGCTGACAGCCTGGCGCGTTCAGCCAAACGGCACCGAAGGCTACCGCACGGCGGAAGTGACGCTGGGCGGGGTGGACACGAATGAGCTCTCGTCCCGCACCATGGAAGCGCGCAACGTGCCGGGGCTCTATTTTATTGGCGAAGTGATGGATGTGACCGGCTGGCTCGGCGGGTACAACTTCCAGTGGGCGTGGGCAAGCGCCTGGGCGTGTGCGCAGGCGCTGGCAGAGAAATAATCACGCAACGCAATTATTGCGCCAACTTTTCCTCTCCGTTCAACTAAGCTTCGACCTGGCGCCCCGCCGCGTTCGCGGGGCCTTATTCCTTTTGGTCGAGCACGCCTCATGCAGCTACTCAGTATTATTATTTTGCTTACCCTCACCGTGGTGATCCATTCGCTGTGGATGTTTGGCGTTTTAAAATTCATTAAATTAGAAGTCGATTCTGCGGTACGCATCGTGTTACGCAACGTCGGTATCGTCATCTCCATGATCTTCGCCCACCTCCTTGAGGCCGGACTGTTTGCTGCGTTTTATTTTGTCATCGGCGCGTTTAATGACTGGAACACCAGCTTCTATTTTTCACTGGTCAGCTACGCGACGGTAGGATACGGCGACGTCACGCTACCCCAGCACTGGCGGCTCATCGGCGGTGTGGAAGGGCTGGTGGGCGCGTTGATGGTGGGCTGGTCCGTGGCGGTTCTGGTGGCGGTGCTGCAGCGTTTGCGCGGCATGAGCGCCTAAAACGGCAGATGCACGATCCCCGTCTGGTAAGGTAAAGTACCCCTCCTTGCGCGGCCCGAAGGCCGCGAATTTGAGGGCGAAGAGGCTGATTAACGGCCCGCCCTTTTCTGTTCCTGGTTTACGCCAGTTTGCATGGTGTTGTGTTTTGTCTGCCAAAAGGGTTTTGTATGTCTGCTGCTCATCTCGGTTTCCCGACGGAAACCGTTGTTGTCTTTGTGGTGATGGCCGTTGGGGCGATGTTTATTGACCTCTTTATGCACCGTCACGATAAACCCGTCTCGCTGAAAAGCGCGGCGATGTGGTCCATTTTCTGGGTCATGATGGCGATGGCCTTCGCCGGATTCCTCTATGTTCACCACGGCGCCGAGATGGCGAGCCTGTTCCTCACCGGCTATGCGCTGGAAGAGGTGCTCTCCGTCGATAACCTGTTTGTGATGATGGCGATCTTCGCCTGGTTCGGCGTGCCGGATAAGTACCGTCACCGCGTGCTTTACTGGGGCGTGCTGGGGGCGATTGTCTTCCGCGGTATCTTTGTGGCTATCGGCACCAGCCTGTTAAGCCTGGGGCCTTACGTAGAAGTGATCTTCGCGCTGGTCGTCGGCTGGACGGCGGTGATGATGCTCAAACGCAATGAAGAGAGTGACGAAGTGGAAGATTACTCGGGTCATCTCGCCTATCGTCTGGTGAAGCGCTTCTATCCTGTCTGGCCGAAAATCAGCAGCAATGCCTTTATTCTGACGCAGAAAGAGGTGGATGCGGAGCTCGAAAAACCGGAAAACCAGGACGTGACGGTGGGACGCGTTAAGAAGGCGAAGCGCTATGCGACGCCGCTGCTGCTTTGCGTGGCCGTCGTCGAGCTCTCTGACGTGATGTTCGCGTTTGACTCCGTGCCGGCCATTATTGCCGTGAGCCGCGAACCGCTGATTATCTACAGCGCCATGATGTTCGCCATTCTCGGCCTGCGTACGCTTTACTTCGTGCTGGAAGCGCTGAAGCAGTATCTGGTGCATCTCGAGAAAGCCGTGGTGCTGCTGCTGTTCTTCGTGGCGTTCAAGCTGGGGTTAAATGCCACCGACCACTTCTGGCATCACGGTTACAGCATTGGCGCGACTTCCAGCCTGTTTGTGGTATTAGGCGTGCTGGCACTGGGAATTATTGCGAGCGTGATGTTCCCGGGGAAACGTGAGGCCTGATACACCGCCCGGTGGCGCTTCGCTTACCGGGCCTACTGTTCGAATGTAGGCCGGGTAAGGCGCAGCCGCCACCCGGCAAAAAGGCTACTTGATGGGTGAATTCCGGCGCTTGCGCGGGTGATGGAAGTGCCGCCAGTGCGGATCCTGCGCCGCCGCCAGCAGCTCGTGGTCGCCGCGGGTATCTCCCCAGGCGCGCAGGTGATAGGCGTTCAGATCGCCATACACTTTTTCCAGCCTTGCCACCTTCTGGGCGCAGCGGCAGTTATTGCCCGTGATGCGCCCCGTCAGCTTGCCGTCTTTCACTTCCAGCTGCGTGCCAATCAGCTTAATGCCGAGCTTATCAGCCCACGGCTGGAGCACCAGCGCCGGGGACGCGGAACAGATGGTCACCTCCGCACCGGAGTTCACCTCAGCCGCCACTGCCAGAACCCCTTCGGGGCGCATCAGCTTGTTCCAGTATTTTTCGCAAAAGGCTTCCGCCTGCTGGCGCAGCCAGTGTTCATCCACGCCCGTCAGGAACGTTTTAATCAGCACTTCCTTCAGCTCATCGCGCGTCAGCTTGCGACGCACGCAGTGGAGCGTGGGCAGCGCCATGCGCACCAGACGACCCGCGAAGTAACGTTTACCGAAGGCAAAACGCAGGAAAGGAATAAAGCTGTCGTGGTGCGTTAATGTCCCGTCAAAGTCAAAGACAGAGAGCACGCTGGATTTTGCCACCGTCTCGTCGGCAATCATATTGGTCATAAATACGTCTTAGCTGAAATACACATTCTGCGGATCAGTTTACCTGCTTTAGCTGGACAGTCCTTATATCGCCACCATTTTTTTTCTCGATCTTGCGATCTCAAAGTGAGTCCATTTTTGGCCTCGATAAGGATTGGTGAAAAAACGAACTGTCTATATTATCGCCACATCGCAAGATATTTCGGGGAACCATTGGGCCCCACAGGTAAGGAAAAACTCACTCACTACTTCTTTCTTGATATGACTCTTAGATCGCTTATTTCAATCCTCACGTTAAGTTTTGCTTCGTTTTCCGCGTTCAGCTTTCAACTTCCAGCGTCGATGCTATCGATGAACAGTGAGCTGGCAGTATCACCGGCGAAATCTGCGCTGCTGCATCAGGAAAC
Organism: Enterobacter sp. ECC-019; assembly: GCF_043974075.1. NCBI lineage: Bacteria > Pseudomonadati > Pseudomonadota > Gammaproteobacteria > Enterobacterales > Enterobacteriaceae > Enterobacter > Enterobacter sp. ECC-019. Next base: position 308,410 of record NZ_CP143759.1, on the reverse strand, counting down.
AGGTCCGCTGCGCTCGCGCATTCTCGATCAATACCAGAAGTGGAAAGGCACCCAGTACCGGTGGGGCGGAACCACGCATCGCGGGGTGGATTGCTCCGCGCTCGTGCAGCACCTGTTCACCGATGCGGCGCATCTTAATTTGCCGCGCACGACGAGTGAACAGATCCATCGCGGCGTGCAGGTCGCGCAATTTCGTCTGCAGGCGGGGGATTTGGTCTTCTTCCAGACCGGCCCGAACCGCAAGCACGTCGGCGTTTATATTGGCAATAGCCAGTTTATTCATGCCTCAAGCAGCCAGGGGGTAACGGTCTCAACCCTGACTGATGAGTACTGGCAGGCGCACTTCATTACCGCCCGTCGGGTTGCAGGCAGTGCGGCCTAGCGTCAGATGATGTCATCCACGACGCCGCCGTCGACGCGAAGCGCCGCGCCCGAGGTAGCGGAGGCCTGTGGCGAACAGACATAAATCACCATATTGGCCACCTCTTCAACCGTGGCCGCGCGCTGGATAACCGAGCTGGGGCGGTTGGCCATCACAAACTCTTTTGCCAGCTGCTCCAGCGATTTGCCGGTTTTTTCGATTTCATCTTTCATCATCTCTGCGAAACCGTCTGACATCGTCGGGCCTGGCAGTACGCTGTTGACCGTCACGCCGCTTCCCGCCACGAACTTCGCCAGCCCGCGCGCCAGCGAGAGCTGCGCCGTTTTGGTCACGCCGTAGTGGATCATATCCGCCGGGATATTGCAGGCCGACTCGGAGGAGATAAACACCACGCGTCCCCAGCCTTTCTGCACCATACCCGGCAGCAGGGCGCGGGACAGACGCACCCCGGACATCACGTTGGTCTGCCAGTAACGCTCCCAGGTCTCATCGTCGGTGGCATAGAAATCCTGCGGACCGTAAATCCCAGCGTTGTTGACCAGGATATCGACGTTATTGGCCACCTTCAGAAGCGACTCGACCCCTTCCGCCGTGCTGAGATCGGCAATCGCGGCACGCACCTGCACGCCCGGCACCACCTGCTGGAGCTGCTGAATGCCTTTATTCACCGACTCCGTGCTGCGACCATTGACGATCACTTCCGCACCGCTTTCTGCCAGACCTCTGGCAATGGCGAATCCAATCCCGCCAGTTGAGGCGGTCACCAGCGCCACTTTCCCCGCAAAGTCGATTTTCATCATCTGCTCCTTATCGTTTAAACGTTCGGACCTTAAAGCGTAGCAGGTGAGGATGACGGCTCCTGGCTAAAAAGGCGCAACAGCGTCTCAACCTGCTCATCAAGCGGGGCGAGGGAGCGCTTTACAATCAGGTGAAGCGGCGTTGCTCTGCGCGCACCGTGGCTCAGCGGCAGACGTTTCAGTACGCCTTGATCCAATAGGGTCTGGATGCGTTCCTCTGGCAGCCAGCCGTAGCCGACCTGAGAGACGACGGCCTCAATGGCGGCATCGATGGTGGAGAAGGTCCACGACTCACCGGCAGCACGCGAGGCGGGCTGGCTGTCCGCAATCTGGATAAGCGGCCACGGGCGCAGCATCTCATCATTTAGCGGCGCGTCGAGGTGAAAGAGGGGATGCTGGTGATGGGCCACGGCAACAAAGTCGATATTCATCAGCCATTCGCCGAGCCCGGTAATGTCCTGGCGGCGGGTTAAGATCATCACATCGGCTTCGTCGTTAATGGCGTCGGCGCGGGTATTTTCCAGCACCTCGGTGAGTCGTACCTGGGTTTGCGGATACTGCTGCTGGAACTGACGCAGGATGGCGAACAGGCGGCGGCGTGGGAAAATGGAGTCCACGACCAGATCCAACCGCGTGCGCATCCCGTTGCGAAGGGTCGCTGCGCGCGTCTCAACGTACGAAAACGCTTTCAGCAGCGGTTTAACCTGGTTGAGAAGCAGTTCTCCGGCCGGGGTTAACACCGCCCGTCGCCCCTCCGGGACCAGCAGCGCCACGCCCAGCCGCTCCTGCAGCAGCGACAGGTTATAGCTCACCGAGGACTGGCTGCGGTGGGTTTCTTCCGCGGCTTTGGCAAAGCTGCCCGCTTCCACGACTCGTTCCAGTAAAGACCATTGTTCCAGCGTCGTCTTGTGCATGATTTATCTAAAATTTGGATTAATTTGATTAAAACATAGCGTTATTCATTCATTTTTTGAAGGGGTACGATCGTCTCATCAAAACAAAGGAGACATCTTATGAACACCTTCGACAAACACGACTTAAGCGGCTTCGTTGGCAAACACCTTGTTTATACTTACGATAACGGCTGGAACTACGAGATTTATGTAAAAAATGAGACCACGCTTGATTACCGTATTCACAGCGGTCTCGTGGCCAACCGTTGGGTGAAAGATCAGCAGGCTTACATCGTGCGGGTAGGGGAAAGCATCTATAAAATTTCCTGGACCGAGCCAACCGGTACCGACGTCAGCCTGATTGTGAACCTGGGCGACAAACTGTTCCACGGCACCATCTTCTTCCCACGCTGGGTAATGAACAACCCGGAAAAAACCGTCTGCTTCCAGAACGACCATATTCCGCTGATGAATAGCTATCGCGATGCGGGCCCGGCGTATCCAACGGAAGTGATTGATGAGTTTGCCACGATCACCTTCGTGCGCGACTGCGGTGCAAATAATGAAAGCGTTATCGCCTGCGCGGCCAGTGAATTACCGAAAAACTTTCCAGATAACCTGTAATAAGCGCGACAATTAACTAAAAAGAAAAGTTCCCGGCTATTTCATATTATTTTGAAATAGCCGGGATTTTTTTTGTTTGTTGAGGATTGGTTTAAAGCAAATCATTTCAAAATGTTGCGAAAGATCACATTAAAAATATTTAATAGTAATTTAACTTGTTGTTTTTCAACTAACTGCTAGTTGTCTTATAACGTTGCAAACGTTGTCTTAATTTTTCCCTAAGGAAAGAGAGCTACTTTGATATAAGTTTATGGTTCGTTGAAATAAACGGGCTGGCATTTGGTTAATATCAAAAACATGCCATTTATATTGCAAGGAAATTAATAATGAGTGATTTTCTGCCTTTTTCGCGGCCGTCGATGGGCGCTGAGGAAATTGCGGCGCTTCAGGACGTTTTGATGTCGGGCTGGATCACCACGGGGCCTAAGAATCAGGAACTTGAAGAGGCATTCTGTCAACTTACCGGTAATCAGCATGCGATTGCCGTCTGTTCAGCCACCGCAGGTATGCACGTCACGCTGATGGCGCTGGATATTGGCCCGGGCGATGAAGTTATTACCCCTTCCCAGACCTGGGTGTCCACGCTGAATATGATCGTACTGCTGGGCGCCACGCCGGTCATGATCGATGTGGACAAAGATACATTAATGGTGACGCCAGAAGCCGTTGAAGCCGCCATTACCCCACGTACCAAAGCCATTATTCCCGTTCATTATGCCGGCGCGCCGTGTGAAATCGACGCCATTCATGCCATCGGTGAACGTCACGGTATTCCGGTTATTGAAGATGCGGCCCATGCCGCTGGAACCTACTACAAGAACCGTCATGTGGGCTGGAAAGGAACGGCGATTTTTTCCTTCCACGCCATTAAAAATATGACCTGCGCGGAAGGTGGCTTAGTCGTCACGGATAATGCCCAGCTGGCACAGAGGATCCGCAGCCTGAAATTCCATGGTCTGGGCGTAGATGCCTATGACCGCCAGACGCACGGTCGTGCGCCGCAGGCGGAAGTGATCGCGCCGGGCTATAAATACAACCTTGCAGACATCAACGCCGCGCTGGCGCTGGTGCAGTTAGGCAAGCTGAAAGAGGCCAACAGGCGCCGCCAGGAAATTGCTGAACGCTACCTGCGTGAGCTTGCCGATACGCCGTTCCAGCCGCTCACCATTCCGTCATGGCCGCACGTGCACGCCTGGCACCTGTTCATTATTCGCGTTGACGAAGCGCGCTGCGGGATCTCACGCGACAACCTGATGGCGGCGCTGAAAGAGAAAGGCATCGGTACCGGCCTCCACTTCCGCGCGGCGCACACCCAAAAATACTACCGCGAGCGTTTTCCTGATGTATCGCTCCCGAATTCTGAATGGAATAGCGCGCGTATTTGTTCCCTCCCTCTTTTCCCGGATATGACTCATGACGACACAACCCGTGTCATTACCGCACTCCATCAGCTTGCAGGACATTGATATGTTCAGTGCACCGCCCGTACAAAAAGTTTCCGTGGTCATCCCGGTTTATAACGAGCAGGAGAGCCTGCCCGAACTGATCCGCCGTACAACGGCCGCCTGCGACACGATGGGCAAGGCTTACGAAATTCTGCTAGTGGATGACGGCAGTAGCGATAATTCCGCGCTGATGCTGACCGAGGCCGCGCAGGCTGAAGGCAGCCACATTGTGGCCGTGCTGCTCAACCGCAACTACGGCCAGCACTCGGCGATTATGGCGGGGTTTAGCCACGTCACGGGCGATCTGATCATTACCCTGGACGCTGACCTGCAAAACCCGCCGGAAGAGATCCCGCGCCTGGTCGCCAAAGCCGATGAAGGCTATGACGTGGTTGGTACCGTTCGTCAGAACCGTCAGGACAGCCTGTTCCGCAAGCTGGCCTCACGGACCATCAACCGTCTTATCCAGCGCACGACCGGTAAAGCGATGGGCGATTACGGCTGCATGCTGCGCGCCTACCGCCGCCATATTGTCGACGCCATGCTGCATTGCCATGAGCGCAGCACCTTTATTCCGATCCTCGCCAACACCTTTGCCCGTAAGGCAACGGAAATTCCGGTTCTGCACGCCGAGCGCGAGCACGGGGAATCGAAGTACAGCTTTATGCGTCTCATCAACCTGATGTATGACCTCATCACCTGCCTGACCACCACACCGCTGCGTCTGCTGAGCGTGTTCGGCAGCATCATCGCCGTGGCCGGCTTTGCGCTGTCCGTTCTGCTGGTGGTACTGCGACTGGTCTTTGGCCCGCAGTGGGCGGCGGAAGGGGTCTTCATGCTCTTTGCCGTGCTGTTTATGTTCATCGGCGCCCAGTTTGTCGGGATGGGCCTTCTCGGTGAATACATTGGCCGTATCTATAACGATGTTCGCGCGCGTCCGCGCTACTTTATTCAACGTGTTGTCCGTCAGGAACACAAAGCATCTCAAGAGGAAATTCACCCATGAAAGCTGTTGTATTTGCGTATCACGATATGGGGTGCACGGGCACGCTGGCCCTGCTGGAAGCGGGCTATGACATTGCGGCAATCTTTACCCATCCGGACACGGCCGGAGAGAATAACTTTTTCGGCTCCGTGGCGCGTATCGCCGCCGAGCGTGGGATCCCGGTTTACGCGCCGGACGACGTAAACCACCCGCTGTGGGTGGATCGCATCCGCGCGCTCGCGCCTGACGTGATTTTCTCGTTCTACTATCGCAACCTGCTCTCCGACGAGATCTTAGGTCTGGCCGCAAAAGGCGCCTTTAATCTTCACGGCTCTCTGCTGCCAGCCTACCGTGGCCGCGCCCCGCTGAACTGGGTGCTGGTGAACGGTGAAACGGAAACGGGGGTGACGCTGCACCGCATGGTGCGCCGTGCGGACGCGGGCGCTATCGTGGCACAGCAGAAGGTCGCTATTGATGCGGACGAAACGGCGCTGCAGCTGCATCAAAAGCTGAATGCGACGGCACAGACGCTGCTGCGTGATGCCCTTCCCGCCATCCTCAGCGGCACCTTTAGCGAGACCGCGCAGGATGAGAGCAAGGCAAGCTGCTTTGGCCGCCGCGCGCCGGAAGATGGTCGTCTGGACTGGAACAAGCCCGCTCGCCAGCTGCACAACCTGGTGCGCGCCGTGACCGACCCGTGGCCGGGCGCGTACAGCTTTGCTGGCGTAAGCAAATTTATCGTCTGGAAATCCCGCGTGCGTGACGACATCCCTGCCGCCAAACCGGGCACCGTCGTCTCTGTCTCTCCGCTGATTGTGAGCTGCGGCGAGCAGGCGCTGGAGATCGTCACCGGACAAACCGACAACGGCCTGTACGTTCAGGGCACGCAGCTGGCGCAGTCTCTGGGTCTGGTGGCCGGGGCGCTGATCACCAGCGCGCCGGTTGTTGCCATCAAACGCCGTACCCGCGTGCTGATCCTCGGCGTGAACGGTTTTATCGGTAACCACCTGACCGAACGTCTGCTCAAAGACGATAACTACGAAATCTACGGTCTGGATATTGGCTCAGATGCGATCAGTCGTTTCCTCGGCAACCCGCGTTTCCACTTCGTGGAAGGGGACATCAGCATCCATTCCGAGTGGATCGAATACCACATTAAAAAATGCGATGTGGTGCTGCCGCTGGTCGCCATTGCCACCCCGATTGAGTACACCCGTAACCCGCTTCGCGTGTTCGAGCTGGACTTCGAAGAGAACCTGAAGATCATCCGCGACTGCGTGAAATACGACAAGCGCATCATCTTCCCGTCCACGTCTGAAGTGTACGGCATGTGTACCGATAAGAACTTCGATGAAGACACCTCCAACCTGGTGGTCGGACCGATCAACAAACAGCGCTGGATTTACTCCGTATCCAAACAGCTGCTGGACCGTGTGATTTGGGCCTACGGTGAGAAAGAGGGTCTGCGCTTTACCCTGTTCCGTCCGTTCAACTGGATGGGCCCGCGTCTGGATAACCTGAACGCGGCGCGTATCGGCAGCTCCCGTGCGATCACCCAGTTGATCCTGAACCTGGTGGAAGGCTCGCCAATCAAGCTTATCGAAGGCGGGAAACAGAAACGCTGCTTTACGGACATCAGCGACGGTATCGAAGCGCTGTTCCGCATCATCGAAAACAAAGATAACCGCTGCAACGGTGAAATCATCAACATCGGTAATCCGGACAACGAAGCGAGCATTCGCGAGCTGGCAGAGATGCTGCTGGCCAGCTTTGAGCGCCACCCGCTGCGCGATAAATTCCCGCCGTTTGCCGGTTTCCGCGAAGTGGAAAGCAGCAGCTACTACGGCAAAGGGTATCAGGACGTTGAGCACCGTAAGCCAAGCATTCGCAACGCGAAGCGCTGCCTGAACTGGACGCCGACGGTGAAGATGGAGCTGACCATTGACGAAACGCTCGATTTCTTCCTGCGCACCGTGGAGCTGTCGGAACAGGACTCATGAAAAAAGTCGGTTTACGCATTGATGTCGACACCTTCAGGGGAACGCGTGACGGCGTACCCAAACTGCTGGAACTGCTGAGCAAGCACGGTGTGCGTTCCAGCATTTTCTTCAGCGTGGGGCCTGACAACATGGGACGCCATTTATGGCGTCTGGTTAAACCGGCATTTCTGTTCAAAATGCTGCGCTCGCGCGCAGCATCCCTCTACGGCTGGGATATTTTGCTGGCCGGCACCGCCTGGCCCGGCAGACGCATCGGCGCGGGTAATGAAGCCGTTATCCGTGAGGCGGCCCGGCTACATGAGGTAGGCCTGCATGCCTGGGATCACCATGCCTGGCAAGCCTGGGCCGGCGTCTGGGACATCCCGCGCCTGTCCCGTGAGGTCGAGCGGGGGATGCTGGAGCTGGAGGCCATTACCGGCCAGCCCGTGCGCTGCTCCGCCGTGGCGGGATGGCGTGCGGATCAGCGCGTCGTGAAAGCCAAAGAAACCTTCGCGTTTCGCTACAACAGCGATTGCCGCGGAACCGGGCCATTTTTGCCGCTGTTAGGCGAAAATCGCTACGGTACGGTGCAAATTCCGGTCACGCTTCCCACATGGGATGAAGTGGTCGGGCGCGAGGTGAAGGCTGATGAGTTCAATCGCTACATTCTGGATCGCATCCATCGTGACGCCGGTACGCCGGTGTATACCATCCATGCCGAAGTGGAAGGGATTGCGTATCAGCATGATTTCGACGAACTGCTGACGATGGCCGCTCAGGAGGGCATTGAATTCTGCCCGTTGAGCGAGCTGCTGCCGGACGACCTCAGCACCCTGCCTGTGGGCAAAGTCGTACGTAATGAACTGGCTGGCCGGGAAGGCTGGCTTGGCTATCAACAAACCGTGAGTCCGGTCCCATGAAAACAGCCCGTTATGGCTTAGCGCTTCTCGCACTGTTTATCGTTTACTACCTCATTCCGGTCGATATCCGTCTGCTCTGGCAGCCTGATGAAACGCGCTATGCGGAAATCAGCCGCGAAATGCTGGCATCCGGAGACTGGGTTGTCCCGCATTTTATGGGGCTGCGTTATTTTGAAAAACCGATTGCTGGTTACTGGATCAACAGCATCGGGCAGTTGTTGTTCGGGCATACGAACCTCGCCGTGCGCGCCGGGTCCATATTCTCCACCGGGATAGCGGCGCTGCTGGTCATCTGGATGGCCTGGCGTCTCTGGCAAGATAAGCGGACAGCCATTTTCTCCGGTCTTATCTTCCTGACCCTGTTCCTGGTGTATGGCATCGGTACGTATGCGGTGCTGGATCCTATCATCACCCTGTGGCTGGTGGCGGCGATGTGCAGCTTCTGGCTGGCGTCACAGGCTCAAACCGTTGCCGGAAAAGCGGGTGGCTATGTGCTGCTTGGGCTGGCCTGCGGAATGGGGGTGATGACTAAAGGCTTCCTGGCGCTGGCCGTACCGGTGATTGGCGTGCTGCCGTGGGTGATCGCCCAGAAGCGCTGGAAAGAGGTGCTGATTTTTGGCTGGCTCGCGATCCTGAGCTGCGTGCTGATTGTTCTGCCATGGGGGCTGGCTATTGCGCAGCGTGAGCCTGACTTCTGGCGTTACTTCTTCTGGGTTGAGCATATTCAGCGTTTTGCCCAGAGCGACGCGCAGCACAAAGCCCCGTTCTGGTACTACATACCGTTCCTGATTGCGGGCAGCCTGCCGTGGCTTGCGCTTTTGCCCGGCGCGTTTCGTCTCGGCTGGAATGACCGACAAAACGCGGGTGGCGGGTTCTATCTGCTGGGTTGGGTGGTGATGCCGCTGCTGTTCTTCAGCATCGCCAAAGGCAAGCTGCCGACCTATATCCTGCCCTGCTTTGCCCCGCTGGCAATCCTGATGGCCCGCTATGCCTGCCTCGCGGCGGAGAAAGGCGCCAGAACGTTACGCATTAACGGCGGGATTAACGTGGCGTTTGGCGTTATCGGCGTGGTGGCGGCGCTGGTGGTCTCGCCGTGGGGACTGTCGAAGCATCCGGTCTGGACGTCGGTTGAACTGTATAAAGTCTTCTGTGCGGTGGTGGCGTTCCTCATCTGGGCGGCGGTTGGCTGGTTTACGCTCAGGCAGAGTCAGCAGCGCTGGTGGCTGGCTGCACTGTGCCCTGCAGGGCTGGCGCTGCTGATTGGTTTCGCCATTCCTAACCTGGTGGTGGATTCCAAACAGCCGCAGTCGCTGGTCGATACCGTGCGCGAGCCGCTGCAGGAGAGTCGATTCGTGCTGGCCAATAACGTTGGCGTGGCCGCAGGCCTGGCGTGGGAGCTGAAGCGCAGTGACATTACGCTGTTCGATCAGAGCGGCGAACTGCGTTACGGGCTGGATTATCCTGATGCGAAAGATCGTTATGTCGATAAAGATGACTTCGCACAGTGGCTGGCGGAGCACCGTCAGCAGGGACGCGTATCGCTGGTGATGCTGCTGTCAAAACACGACGATATTTCACAGGAGAATTTACCGCAGCCGGACAATCTCTATATCCAGGGGCGTCTGGCCTTGCTGGAGTATCTGCCGAAGTGATGACCTGGATCTGGCTGATACTGGCAAGCTTGCTCAGCTGCACGGGGCAGCTGTGCCAGAAACAAGCCACCCGTCCGGCGAAAGCCGGGCGGCGTGGGGCGCATATCGCGCTGTGGCTGGGTCTGGCACTGCTGGCGCTGGGAAGTGGGATGCTGGTCTGGCTGGTGGTGCTGCAACGCCTGCCTGTCGGCATCGCCTATCCTATGCTGAGCCTCAATTTTGTCTGGGTGACTCTGGCGGCGAAGGCATTCTGGCGTGAAAACGTCGCTCCGCATCACTGGCTGGGGGTGGGGCTCATCATCATTGGGATTATTGTACTGGGAGGGAGCCTGTGAAAGGAGCGTTCTGGGCCTTATGCAGCGTGCTGTTAGTCAGCGCGGCGCAGCTGTTGCTGCGCGAGGCCATGCAGGCATTGCCACCGGTCAGTGAGGTCCAGGTGTTTATTTCCGCGCTGTGGCACTTCTCGTCCGGCACGGGTGCACTGCTGCTGGGGTTAATGGGGTATGTGGCTTCTATGGGCTGCTGGTATCTGGCGCTGCACCGTATGGCGCTCAGCAAAGCCTATGCCCTGCTGAGCCTCAGCTATATTCTGGTGTGGGGCGCCGCGATCCTGCTGCCGGGCTGGGAGGAGCGGTTCTCCTGGCACGGGCTGGTGGGCGTCGGGTTGATTATTCTGGGCGTGTTAGTGATTTTTCTGCCCCGAACGTCCCAACGTGAATAATCGACTCGTTGGTCAGGGTATAAGGGGTCGATGTGCAGACGGCAAGGCTCAGCGAGCCGACCTGTAGCTGACTGACCGCGTGTGTCTGCGCCGTGCTGTCGATGCTGACAATCTGCCAGGCACTGCCACCACGTTGTTTCACAATCGCTTCTTTCCGCGTCCAGATACGCCAGAACGCGGAAAGCCGTTCCTCGGGCGCTTCACGCTCCAGCTCATCATGCTCGGTCATGCTGAATACCGCATTAGCCAGCGCCTGCCAGTTCTTCCTCGGGCGAATCACTTCGATATCGCAGCCGACTTCACCTTCATCACTCATCAGCAGGGCGATATCGTCACCGCTATGGCTCAGGTTGAACCACAGCGGATCCCCCTTCGCAAAGGCCGGTTTGCCCTGCTCGCCGTAAATGATGTCGGGGAGCGGGTGAGGGGATAGCGTTCTGGCGAGCAGCGTCCTCCCGGCCAGCCAGGAGGCATTGCGAGCACCCTGAGGTGCCCTGTCTGCGAGCGTTGACGCCAGCGGGTCCGCGCAAAGAGTGGAGATTTTTCCCAGTACAAACTGGTACATAGTTACGCCCAGCGTTTAATGATAATCGAGGTATTGATGCCGCCAAACGCGAAGTTATTGCTCTGCAGATACTCGCAGTCAATCTGACGGGCTTCTCCCATAATATAATCTAAAGCACCGCATTGCTCATCCGGCTGCGTTAAATTGAGCGTTGGGGCAAACCAGCCTTCACGCATCATCTGCAAACTCATCCATGCTTCCAGCGCGCCGCAGGCCCCTAACGTATGGCCAAAATAGCTCTTCAGCGAGGAAACCGGCACCTTGTCACCATAGATAGCCGCGGTGGCCAGGCTTTCGGCGATATCACCGCGATCGGTGGCGGTACCGTGCGCGGAGATATACCCCATATCCAGGGCGCTTAATCCCGCCATGGCCAGCGACTGCTCCATGCAAATCTGCATGGTTTCACGCTGAGGCTGGGTGATATGGGCCGCGTCACAGTTAGTGGCAAAGCCCACGATTTCACCGTAGATCGTGGCCCCGCGCGCTTTGGCATGCTCCAGCTCTTCGAGTATCAGGGTACCCGCACCTTCCCCAATCACCAGACCATCGCGCTGCGTATCAAATGGCGACGGGGTGTGTTTAGGCGCGTCATTGCGCTGGCTGGTGGCGAACAGTGTATCAAATACCGCCGCTTCAGACGGGCACAGCTCCTCAGCGCCCCCGGCAACCATGACGGTCTGATAGCCGTGGCGAATCGCCTCCCAGGCGTAGCCAATCGCCTGGCTGCCGGAGGTACAGGCGCTCGACGTCGGGATGACGCGGCCGCGTAGCCCAAAGAACAGACCGGTATTCACCGCGGTCGTGTGCGGCATCATCTGCACGTAGGTTGTCCCGGTGATGTTATTGGTGTGCTTTTCGGTGAGCATGGTCGCGAATTCGCTGACCGGTCCGGTACTGCCCGTGGATGAGCCATAGGCGATACCGGTTTGCCCATTGGTGAGCACCGCTTCGCCAATCAATCCCGCCTGCTCCAGCGCCAGCTCGGTTGCGCGGGTCGACATCAGCGACACGCGGCCCATGGCGCGAATACGCTTGCGGGTATAATGTTCCGGCAGCGTGAAATCATCGATCGGCGCGCCCAGCAGGGTGTGCAGGCCATCATACACCTGCCATTCCGGCATTTTACGCACCGCGTTTTCATACGCCAGCAGCCTGCTGGAAACGGATTGCCAGTTTTCGCCAAAGGCGGTCACGCCGCCCATGCCCGTAATCACCACGCGACGCGTCATAGCATTCCTCCGTTAATGGAAATGACCTGGCGGGTGACGTACCCCGCAATATCTGACATCAGATAGCTTGCCAGCCCGGCGACCTCCTCAGCCTGGCCCATACGTTTCATGGGAATGATGGACATCGCTTCTTTCAGTGCGGCCTCTTCCATCTCAATCATGCCGGTATCAATCAGCCCCGGGGCAATGCAGTTCACGGTGATTTTGCGTTTTGCCAGCTCGATCGCCAACGCTTTGGTGGCGCCGATAATGCCCGCTTTTGCCGCGCTGTAGTTCACCTGACCCCGGTTGCCCATCACGCCGGACACGGACGATAAGGTGATAATGCGCCCCCCTTTACGGGTGCCAATCATCGGCATAACGCAAGGATGAATGACGTTATAAAAACTGTCGAGGTTGGTGTGGATAACGCTGTCCCAGTCGTCTTCACTCAGTGCCGGAAAGGCGCCATCGCGGGCGATCCCGGCGTTACTGACCACGCCATACCACGCGCCATGGGCTTCAATTTCCTGCTCCAGCACCTCGCGACACTGTTCGCGGTTGCCCACATCAAAGGCGAGTAAACGGCCGTTGCCACCCGCCTGCGTGATGGCGTCCAGCGTCTCCTGCGCGCCTGCGGCATCACGATGGTAATGCACGCCTACGGTAAACCCGTCGGCGGCAAGCTGGCGGGCGATGGCGCGCCCTATGCCTTTGCTGGCCCCTGTGACCAGAACGGAACGACTCATGCGTTAGATCCCTGATTAAAAAGCGATGTTAATTCTTCTGCGCTCGGCTGGAAGGTATTGACCCGGCCCGTGGCCAGCGTCTCTTCATCTGCGGAAATCGCGCATTCAAAACTGCCGAAGCGTTCGTCCTGCATCAGCAGTTTGACGGTGATGTCCAGCGTCAGACCCTGCGAAAAACGCCCGCTGGCGCAGATCAGCTCGCGCGCGCCGAGCACCATGCCCAGCGCGATATGATCCTGTCCGTGCTGCTGGCGATGCCAGCCCGACCAGACGCCGACGGTCTGCGCCATCAGCTCGAGCGCGTACCAGCCCGGCAGGTCGCCATCGGCATTCAGAAACGGTGCCAGGACGCTTTGCCTGTTGACCGCAACGCGGCAAACCGCCGTGTCGTCCGTGACGCACTCAACGGACTCCAGCAGCATCATTGGCGCATCGTGCGGCAAATAGTCGACGGGTGATAAGTAGCTCATGACGCTCTCCCCAGCAGAATGCTGGCGTTGTTGCCGCCAAACGCGAACGAGTTAGACAAAATGACCGGTTTTTTCAGAGCGGCACTCTTGTGCAGCAGGCCGCACGGCGCCAGCGTGTCGTCCGGTGCGTAGCGGGCGAAGTCCTGCGGCGGCAAGGGCAGATCGCGCGTCAGAATTAGCCAGCTCAGAGCCGCTTCGGTAATACCGGCAGCGCCCAGAGTATGGCCGGTAAGGTGTTTGGTTGAGCTGCAGGGCACGTTTTCCCCGAAGAGATTGTGAACGACCTGCGATTCAATCTGATCGTTGAGCGGCGTGGCCGTGCCGTGCAGGTTGATGTAGCCGATATCCTCCGGCTGCATACCCGCTTCGTTAAGCGCCTGAGTGATAGCCCTTATCGCCCCTTCGCCCTGCGGATGTGGAGCGGAAATATGGTACGCATCGCTGGATTCGCCCGTCCCGAGCAGCGCCACGTCGGCGGGCTCACGGCTCAGCACCATCAGCGCGGCGGCTTCACCGATGGTGATCCCCCGACGATCGCGACCAAACGGCTCGCAGAGCGTAGGGGAGAAGGATTCAAGGCTGTTAAAACCGTTGACGGGCATTCGGCTCAGGGTATCGGCCCCGCCGACAATAGCGATATCCACCAGCCCGGCTTCGATCAGACGTTTGCCGCCGATCATCGCCCGCGCGCTGGAAGAGCAGGCCGTCGAGATCGTATAGGCCGGGCCTTCGAGCTGAAGCCAGTTGGCAAGGAAGCGGGACGGATCGCCAAGCTCCTGCTGCGGATACTGCCAGCGCGTGCTGGTCTCGCCGTCGGTCATGCGCCTAACGTGCTCATCGCCTTCATCCAGACCGGAGGTACTGGTTCCCAGCACCACGGCCACGCGGTCGCGACCAACGCGGGCGATGGCCTCGTCGACGGTCGACTGAATCTGTGCCAGCGCGGCCAGCAGCAGCTGGTTGTTGCGGGTGCGGTGTGCGGAGAAGGTGTCCGGGATGGTCGGCAGATCGCCTTCCACGCCGCCCAGTACGGCTTCGGGTGAGCCCTGCAGCCAGCCGGTCCGGACGTGCATCCCCGGCGCCACGCCTGCCGTCAGGTTCGCGGCAATCTCGTCAGGCGAGTTGCCCAGCGCGTTGACCATGCCAACAGCGGAAATATAAATCATCTCAGTCACCCAGATATTGAATGGTGATGTGGTATTTGAACACGTGCTGCTCGATGCTGATCGGCTCGCGCTTGCCTTTGCGGTGCAGGTAGACAATCTCCGTCACCAGCTTGCCGCTGGCGTTGCGCAGCTCGCGTCGATCGCCATTGTCCGTTAACGTCCAGCCCTTCGGCAACTGCGGCTGCCAGGCGCTAATTGGCCAGTGGCTGAGCATCACGTCGGCCAGCACCTGGCTGGCGGGGGGCAGCTGCGGCACGACGATCGACTGCTCGGTATGAATACCGGTCTCATCGTACGTCGCCAGGAACAGGCGAATGCCCACGGAAGAGAGCCCGGCCAGCGTCACTTTATGCGCATCCGCGTTGAGCATTACCAGCAGAGACTGCGTTTGTCCGTTAAAGCTGCCGGTCAGCAGCTGTTGGGAACTGACAGCCGGGCTAATGCCGGGTGGCGGGAGCGTAACTTTAGTTCCCGGCTGGAGCCAGGCCTGGGGACGCGTCTCTTTGGTATCGGTCGAATGGCTGCAGCCCGCCAGCAGCAGCGCCGCAGCCAGCGCGGCGGCGCGGTAAAAAGCGTTCATTTACGTTTTCTCTCTTTCTTATCCGGCATCGCCAGCGGAGCCAGCAGGAAGGCGGTAAAAATACCGCTCACCAGCACGATACCAAAGCTGCTGATGGCCTGGGTGGCGCTGAAGACGAGCATGCCCAGCGTGAGGAGCGTGGTCATCATGGCCAGCGTAATCGCCAGCATTGAGGTCAGCGGCGTACCGCGCGGGTTGCTGAAAAACAGCGTGTAGTTAATGCCAATGCCGAGTACCAGAACCAGCGCCAGCAGTGAAAACAGGTTCACCGGGTGACCCGTTGCGGCCAGGACCGCCAGCCCGCAGCTCAGCGACAGCACGGACGGCACCAGGCTTATCAGCCCTTTACGCCAGCCGAGGCGCAGCATTGCCCCGCAGGCAATCACCGCCAGCGCGGCAAACAGTAGCCCCGTCAGCAGCGTGCGATAGAGGGCAAACAGGCCGTCAAAGCTGGCTTTGCGATCGACCCAGACGACGCCGTCATGGCGCGCGGCCAGTGCACCGAGGTACGCGCTGTTTTTCGCGCCGTCCACCGGCACCAGCACGCCGCTTTCCTCGTCGGGCAGGGTCAGCCAGAGCAGACGCCAGCCTTCGCTGGCCGGGCTTTTAAGCCACGCGTCCACGCTGACCGGCATGGCGTCGAGATTCGGGGATACGGTATTAAGCCCGGCGCTTTTCAGCACGTTCGTTACCGCAGGGGCAGCATCGCGCAGCATTGTAAGGTCGCTTTTCTGGCGGGCCAGCGAGTTCAGCGGCAGAGTACGCCAGCGGGCAATCTCTCCCGCTTTTTGCGCCTGTGCCAGCGCCGGGGTAAAGGCTTCCAGCCGCTCCAGCGTTTGCTGAGGCGAGGCGCCATGGACCACAAACCATTTCTGATCGACGCTCTGTCCGGTCAGGGCGGTAATGGCCTTCTCCTGCGCCAGAATATCCTTCGGCAGAGCCTGCAGCTGGGCGATGTCGTCGTCCACCCTCAGGGTGCTCATCCCCACGGCGGAGAGCAGCGCCAGCGCGACGGGCAAACCAACGGACAGTTTTTTATTGCGTCGCCAGGCGGCCAGCCAGCGCAGCATGATAACCATCAGTGGAACCGGGCGCACCGGTAAACCCCGGCACAGCCACGGATGCCAGAAAATCACCGTCAGGCAGGAGGCGCTCAGCCCCACGGCGGCGAACACCGCCATCTGGCGGATCCCGGGGAAGGGGGCCAGCATCATAATCAGGTAGGCGGCAACGGTCGTCAACAGCGCCAGCAGCAGCGCATTGCGTACTTTCGCCAGGCTTTGCCAGGGGGAATGCTCCGCGCCGTGCACCATCCGTTCGGTCAGGTAGTAGAGCGTGTAGTCGGCTGAAATACCGATGATGCTCATGCTCATTACCAGCGTCATCAGGTGCAGTTCGCCAAAGAGCAGCAGCGTTACCACCGTGCCCGCCAGCGCGCCGATGGCAATCGAGAGCACGCTCAGCAGCAGAGGGCGCAGAGAGCGGAACACCGCCACGATGAGCAGGAACACGCCAAGCAGGGTGGCGATGCCCAGCGTCGAGACGTCGCGTTTGGCCTGCTGGCTGGCGTAATCGCTGTAGAACACGGTCCCGCGCGAAAGCAGCTGTGCCTGAGGGTAACGGGCTTTTAGCGTCTCCTGCAGCGCGTTAAGCGTCGTCACGAGCCGGTGGGTCTGCTGCATATCAAATGACGAGCCCGCCAGCTCGCCGTGAAGCAGATACCAGTAGTTTCCCGCCTCATCTTGTGTGACCAGCCAGCCGTCCATCAGCCGCAGCTTCTGGCCGTTTTGCGCCAGAGCGAGCTGGGAGCCGCGCATCAGCATCAGGGGATCGTTTTGCAACTCTTTGCCGCTGACGCCGGAAAAGGCCGAATAGAGCTGAGATAAAATCCACTGCGCCTGCGCTTCTCCGCCGTTTTGCAGGCGGGCGCGGGTGGCGGGATCGATCAGGCCGTTGCGGTGCTGCCAGAAGAATTCTCCCCAGGCCTTTTGCCCGGCGGCGTCCATCGGGCCTTTGACCTCGCTGAGCGCGTCGCTGCTTTGCAGCAGCGCCAGCCACTGCTGCGCCACGCGCGGATCCGGCTCTTTGCCGGGGCTAACCAGCCAGACCAGCTGGCGGTCGAGACGCTGCATAAATCCGTCGTTGAGCGCCGGCGGGATCTCCCCCAGCGTCTGTTTCGGCAGCATGGCCAGCACGCTGCTGTTCAGACGCGCGCCGGGCAGCAGCGACAGCAGCACGCCCAGCAGAATCAGGCATAGCGTGGCCCACAGCAGCGCCGGGCGCAGGGATTTACGGTGCGGCAAAGCGTTGGCGTTCGTCATCGGTCAGGCTGGCGGGCGTCAGTTGGTGGCGTGAAAGGGCGATATCGGTCCGGTCGCCCTGTTTGTCGTTCAGACGAATCGTCTCCAGATAGGTCGCGCCACCCAGATCGAGGGTGGCGAAAATCTTGTCCAGCGGCGTCGTTTTTGGCGTGAGCACCAGCGACCAGCGGCCCGCGCCCAGGTCTTTAAAATCGATGAGGAAGTTCTCTTCGAGCACCTTGCGGTCGGCCTGGAACAGGGCCCGCAGAAGATGGTTGAACTGGAACATCTGCGGATTATTGTCGGCAGTGATGGTCTGCGGCGGCTGGCCGTTAATTGCCTGAACCATCCGCTTGTCATCGAGCAGGAGCGTCATCGGAAACGGCGCTTTTTGATCCCACAGCAGGCCGCTGTCGCGGGCGATCAGCATCTCGCCCTGCGAGCGCAGCGGCTGCGGCATATCTTTTATCGTGCGAACCTGTTCGAAGTGCGCGCGCACGACAGGCTGCTCGGTGAAGCGCTGCTGCAGTTCATCCAGCGTCACGGCGCTGACCAGCGGGCTGACGATCAGCACCAGCAAAGGCAACCATTTCATGGCGTCACTCCCATTCGTTCAAACAGTATTGTCGGGCTCACAAAGCACATTTCGCGGGTAGCTTCTTCTACCGCTACCTGGATGGTGTAACCGGTCGTGGTGCGTTTGCCGGTCTGCGCATCGAAAATTTGATAGGCAATGCGCAGGCGGTTTTCATACTCTTCAACGTGCGCGCGGACGCGAATACGCTGCTCAAAGGTCACCGCATCGCGGTATTTCACCCGGGTATCGACGACGGGCCAGACGTAGCCGGAGGCCTTCATCTGGCGATAGCCATAGTCAAACTGATTGAGCAGCGCCTCGCGGGCGATCTCAAAGTAGCGGAAATAGTTACCGTGCCAGACCACGCCCATCATATCGACGTCGTGGAACGGAACGGTGATCTCGACTTCAGTCGTAAAGCGGGGATCGGTCAGCACCCTTTACTCCTTCTCTCTGGACTCTGGCAGATGCCAGAAATCGAAAAAATTAAACCAGTCGAGCGGCGACATGAGGGCGTAATGCTCCAGCCGCTGCGCGTAGCGATCGACGGTATCCTGCAGCGCCTGCTGGCGTTCACCGCGCGGCAGGCGCAGCGGGTCGGCAAACGGTTCGCAGTGCAGGGTGAGCTTCCCCTGCTGGCGCAGGGCAAAAATCAGCAGCACCGGGCAGCGCAGGATGGAGGCCAGGATAAACGGCCCCTGTGGGAACGGCGCAGGCTGGCCCATGAACGGACTCCAGATCACGCGCCACTCGCCGCCACGCTGCGGATTCACCGCGATGCGATCGCCCACAATGGCGACCCACTCTCCGCGCTCAAGCTTCTCTTTGATGGCAATCGCGGTGTCCGGGCCGATGTCGGTAACCGACATTAAATTCACGCTGGCCTGGGGCGCCATTTCGCTCATAATTTGCTTAAAGCGCTGGGCGTTCTCGCTGAAGACCAGGGCGTTGATGATCTTGCTGTCTTTCAGCTGAGCCAGCGCCCGGCAGGCTTCTACGTCGCCAAGGTGCGAGGCGAGCAGGAGCTTGCCCTGCGGCGCCGCGATATCTAGCGCTTCGCTCGCGCCGGGGGCAAAGACCACGTCGCGATCAAACTTCAGCTCACCGCGCCAGCTGGCGACTTTATCCAGCATCGCGTTGCCGAAGCGCATAAAATGGAAAAAGCTGTTGAGCCTTGAGGGAACAGGCATGTTCCGCTGACGCAGCTCGTGCTTCACACTCCCTATCCACTGCCGCGATGCCTGCCGCGCCGGACGCGCGATAAGCCAGTACACGCCGATCACCGGCCACAGCAGCACGGTAAAGGCCCGTCGCCCCAGTAGTTCCCAGACGCGCAGCATCAGGCGCATCCCCCACAGACCCTTGACCTCGTCCAGTTGCGCCCAGTGCTGGCGGCGTCGACGGAAAAGCAGGCCGGGCATGCGGGGCAGCATGCCGAAGAACAGCCGGGTATGCATCAGGGAGATCCGCACGTTATCTTTTAACGCATCGAAGTGGGACAACCCGTCCTTCGGATAGGTGACGCGGGTAGGCAGAAAGACGCTGGTGTTGCCCTGCCAGTAGAGACGGACCATCACTTCGGTGTCAAAGTCCATGCGTTTACCGAGCGGCTCACGCGCTGCCAGCCGCAGCGTGGGCGCGACCGGGTAAACCCGAAAGCCGCACATGCTGTCTTTAAGCTGCAGGGATAAGGTCTCAATCCACACCCAGACGTGGGTTACCCAGCGCCCGTAGAGTCGCGAGCGTGGAATGGAATCATCGTAAATGGGCTGGCCGGAAATCAGCGCGTCCGGGTAGCGCTCTGCCAGCGCCAGCAGTTTGGGAATATCTTCGATGGCGTGTTGACCGTCCGCGTCCACCTGCACGGCGTGGGTATAGCCCGCGCGCGCGCACGCCTCCAGCCCCCTGATGACCGCGGCACCTTTCCCGGCGTTTTCCGCCAGGCGGACCAGCATCATCTGCGGCAGCTCCGCCGCCAGGCGTTCGAGCTCCTGACGGGTGATCGCTTCGCTGCCGTCATCCACTACCAGGCACGGCAGGCCGAACGGTGCAAGACGTGACAGCACGCTGGCGATCATGGCGCCGTGGTTGTAGCACGGGATCAGCACGCAGGGGCGAAAGATCACGGACATAGACGGATTTTTCCGCTGCTGGCGGTATGGCGTTCCGCCCCGACGTGACGCTGGTAGCTGAAGGTCAGCATCTGACGTTCGGCATGCCACTCAAGCACCAGCGTCACCGTGGTTTCCGGCAGCAGAGGCGCCTGGAACTTCACGTTTTGAATGCTGTGAAAGCGGTAGCCCGGTGCCAGTAAGGTCGTTGCGTAGTGCATCACCCAGTCAAGCTGCGCAACGCCGGGCAGCAGCGGTTGTACGGCAAAATGGCCCTGAAACCAGAACAGCGCCGCGTCGAGATGCAAAATGATTTCCAGCTTCTCCGGCTGTGTCTGGTGGCGCTCAATTTCATGAATTTTCATGAAATAACTCCTCTATCTGCGCATAGACACGCTTGTTCATACTGTTTACCGGCATTTCATCGACAATGCGCCAGTAGCGTGGAACGGCGACCGGCTCAAGCCACGGCAGCAGGGCGCGACGCCAGGCGAACTCCTGCGCTTTTTTATCCTGCATATACCCGCGCTGACGAACCGCTTCGTCCAGCACCAGCAGCGCGCCAATCCCCTGACGGCCTCCGCGCGTGACCGGCAGTACAGCCGCTTCGCAAATCCCGTCGAGCTCCAGCAGGCGACGTTCGATCTCGTTAAGCGAGATGCGCTTTTCTTCAATTTTGACCACTCGTCCGCGACGACCGGCGATGCTGAACAACCCCGCGCTGTCGAAGTGGAGGATATCGTCCAGCTGGAGTCCTTCTTCCTCATGGATCAGTGGCGACGTGACGCGACAGGCGTCATCTTCCTGATGGAAGATAACGCCGGGGAACGCGAGCCACGGGACGTTATCCTGCTGGCGATGGCGCCAGGCGAGGATCCCGGTTTCGGTACTGCCATAAATTTCGTCCGGCCAGATGTTAAGCCAGCCCGCGGTGGTGGAGACGTCACACCAGGGCAGCATTCCGCCTGCTGAAATCAGCATCCTGACGGGCGGCGCGGCCAGCTCGGTATCCAGGCGCTTCAGAAACGCCGGGCTGCTGATGAACAGATAATGCCGGTCATGAGGAAGAGCGGCCAGCTGCTCTGCGTAGTAGAGCATCGCGGCATGCAGCGGCAGGCCCAGCGCCATCGGCAAGACGATGCGGAATGTCAGACCGTACAGATGTTGCGGTACGACCGAGGCGACAACGCTACAGCCGGCCAGACGCTCGCCGAAGCGGTCAGCCAGCAGATAGGCTTCGCGATCCAGACTGACGATGTGCTTAATCACCCGGCGCGGGGTACCCGTGGAGCCGGAGGTGAACAGCTCTACGAAGCGGCTTTCGTCAATCTCCGGCAGGGGTACCCAGTGGCTAGTCGTCTGATGGCTGGAGGCCACCACAAGCAGCTTCCCATGGAAACCGAGAGTCCGATCGCTCAGAACGCCGCTAAACAACGCCTGCTGTTCTTCAAGCTGCGAGACGCGGCTATGGCCGGGAATGACCGGCGTTTTACCGGCGTGCAGCGAGGCCAGCAGCGCAACAATAAACAAGTAGCTGTTTTCAAAGCACAGCGCCCAGCGCTCGCCATCCTGCTGACGCAGGGTATCGACCAGTAAGGTCACGTCGTGGCGCAGCTGGCCCAGCGTCCAGGTACGATCGTCAAGCCAGGCAACGGGCGTATCGTCAGGGCGCGGCGCGTTTAACCACTGGCCCAGCGGAAGGGGGTTAGTCATTGTGCATCTCTTTTCTTATCACCCGCTGGCGCACCAGCCACTCTGTCGCCATCAGCGTTCCCATCAGGATGTAGGCCACCATACCGTTCCACAGCGTCCACAGATGCATGTCGCCGTGGAGGACGGTGAACAGCGCCATCACGCCGTTACCGATGAAAAAGCCGCACCAGACGAGGGTCACCTTGCGGGTATAGCGGACGCCCTCCGGGGGCAAATTTGGTTCGCGCAGGCGCGCCATTCGTTCGACAAGCGGCATCGTGGTCCACAGCGAACCCCCGAACACGGCCAGCATCACCAGGTTGACGACCACCGGGTAGAGCAGCAGCCACTGGTGGGTTTTCAGCAGATAGCTGGCCGCGCAGAGCGCGATACCCGCCAGCGCCACGCACTGCACCACATACCGCATCGGGCCAGCGTTCCGCTGCGCCTGACGCAGCCGCAGCAGCAATACCAGCGCCATCACCGGTAACAGCCACTGCAGGCTGTTGTGCGTCAGCCCAAATCCAATCAGGAAGGGCCACGCCAGCAGCATCAGCCCCGTCAGCAGTGGGATGACCGGGAACGTCCGTCCACCACGCACAGTGTCTTACTCTTCGCGCAGAAGCTGTTCGACGGCGTCAACCACATCCTGAACGGTACGAACCGATTTAAAGGTTTCCGGCTTGATTTTCTTGCCCGTTTTTTTCTGCAGATGAACAATCATGTCCACCGCATCAATGCTGTCCAGCTCCAGATCTTCGTAAAGACGGGCTTCGGGCGAAATATCCTGCGGGTCGATTTCAAAGAGCCTGGTCAGAAGGCCACAGACTTCCTGATAAATGGTTTCTTGTTCGGTCATCGTTCACATCTCAGGCGCGTTGAGCGTTAATAAAGGACGCCAGCGTGGCGACGGAAAAGAAGTGCTGGCGCATCTCTTCGCTTTCGGCGGAAAGCACCACGCCATACTGGTTTTTCACGGCCAGACCCAGTTCCAGCGCGTCGATAGAGTCGAGACCCAGCCCATCGCCAAACAGCGCGGCATCGGTATCAATATCCTCTGCGGTGAGCTCGTCCAGATTCAGCGTGGTGATAATAAGGTTCTTAATTTCAAGATAAAGCGCTTGCATCATTAATTCCTGACAAAGATTGAAGGCCTGATGTTAATCGATGCTGTAGATGCCGGTTTAACTGCCTTGCCGCCAGCGCCGGTTCTTGTTCATTCGCATCGTAAAATTCGTCGATGTTCACGCGGTCACGGACATCCACGGTGAAGACAGGTTTTTCTGGCGGTACATCATACCAGCGACTTTTTTTATCCAGCAGGTGCTCGCTGCAGTGGATCAGCACCACCCGCAGATCGCTGTTACAGCGCACGGCGATATTTGCCGCGCCGCGCTGGAGGGAGATAGCCTCGCCAAACCGGGTACGCGTGCCTTCCGGGAAGATTAACAGCGTGTCGCCCTGAGCCAGACGCTGCTGGCTGGCCGCGAGCAGGGGCTCGGCTTCGCTGTTAATCAGGTAATCCGCCGCGCGGATAACGCCGCTGACAAAGGGGTTGCGCAGCAGCGCGCTCTTCACCAGACAGTCAGTTTCCGGCATCACCGACGCCAGAATCACGTAGTCAATTAACGTGGGGTGGTTAGCCACCACCAGACAACCCCGATCGCTGCGCAGCGCGTCAAGATTGTGAATGCGATAGTCCAGTACTCCGAGGCTGCGAGCCACAGTCAGGAAGAAGCGGAAGCTGGCCGCAATGCTGCGACGCGCCAGGCGACGACGGCTGGCGCGGTCGCGCTGGACGATCAGCAGCAGGTTGAACCAGACCAGCGACAGCAGCAGCCCGCCCACGCCAAACAGCGCGAAGCAGAAGCCGGTCATCAGCAGACGCCATAACCAGTTGATACGGGTAGCCAGGCGGTTCATGCGCGCATCCATTGCCACAGCAAGCGTTCGCCGGGCACCACAAACTGATGTTCCTCGCTGAGATAGCGTTGCAGGAACATCAGACTTTGCGGCAGGGCAGGTTCTTCACCCGTGCTGCCGCTGCGGGTTTCACACTGCAAGCCGTTGCCGGATTCAATCACCAGCGCCAGCGCGTACGGCCAGGTGGGCATCTGCGGCGGTAACGCCGGATGGTAAAATTCCGGCAGCGCGCCGTCAAAATCAACCAGCAGAACGCGGGAATAGCCCGCCTGCAGCAGGCTCAGCACTTCACATAAGGCCTGCTGGAAGGTGTCCAGCCCGGCAGAAATGGATGACGAGACGATGGCCTGGCGTGCGGTAATCGTGAGATTTCCCACCGCAGAATTGTGCACGGACATGGCGAAGTCGGTGGGGGAAACGGACTGCCCGGTCGCCAGAGCATGCAGAATACGGTAGTTGCGCTCCAGCTCGCCGTGGCGGCTGGCATAGACGACGGCATCAATGGCGTGCTTTTGCAGCATGGCAAGACCAATGTCCACCGCCAGCTTACTGCCTGAATTGAGGCGGCGCGCGGTCATCATGGGTAAAGCGGTCAGCCGGGGAAGCGGGGCCGCTGGGTCAACGGCCAGCTGCAGGCGCGACCACGCCTGCCACTCTGTGGCATCGCTGAGTCCTGGCGCTCTCGCCTGCCAGTCGATAATGTTCAGTGAAAATTTCATCTACGCGCGTCCGCGAAAAAAAACCGTATTCAAAGGGCAGGCTGGGCCACCCGGGCAGCTAAGCTGCTCTATTGTTCACGTTTGGTGCATATCAGCAGGGTATGACCGACCCCAAGGTTGTCCAGCCGCTGTTCAACGCTGAAACCTGCGCTCTCCAGGTAGCAATAAAACTTCTCTACGCTGTAAAACCGGCTATTACCATTCGCCATACAGGTGAAATAGAGCGAGGTGGCATTCAGGCTGAAAGAGGCCGCTTCAAACTTCTGGGCATCCCAGAAAAGCTCCATAATGCACAAACGTGCGCCTGGCTTCATGACCTGTGCGACGCGCGTCAGCATGGCGACAATCTGATCCGGAGAGAAACAATCCAGGAACTGGCTCATCCACCAGACGTCGGCGTCACCCGGCAATGCTGCTGGGCTAAGCATATCGACAGCATAGAATGCAATACGATGAGAAAAACCTGCTTTTGCGATGTTTTCCTGCGCCAGCGCAATCTGCTGCGGCAGATCGAGGATCGTCACAGCAACATTTTCGTCATAGCGGCAGCAGCGTAACGACCATTTACCCGTATTTCCGCCCACATCGTACAATTTTGTCGGCGAGCTTGCGAATATATATGGCAACGCAGCGTCAAAAGCAGCGTCAGAATAGTAATGATCAAAGGCGAACCAGCTCTCTTTCGCCGGAGCCGGTAATTGGGATAACGCCGGGTAGATGGTTGGCCAGTGGCCAAACACGGCTAATCCGGCTGGCTTTTCTTCCTGAAGGGCGTCCGCCAGGTGAAATAGCCCCTGGTAACAAACGTCCTGGGTGAAATCCATATTTACGCGGGTCATTTCGTCGTGCAGTAAAAAATGGCCCACTTTCGCCAGGAAATAACGTCCATTCTGTTGGGTAACGATTCGACCGCTTAATCCCATATCCAGCAGTACGCTAACCCCATAGCTGCCGAGCGTGCTGTGTTCGGTTATTTCCTCGAGGCTGGCACCCTGTTTACCTTGTGTATCGAGCCAGGCGAGAACGCCTGAGTTACGCAGACAAAGCGCTGTCTGGAATAACATCGGGGCAAAGGCGATGCGTTGCGCTTCGGTAATGGCATCCAGTGCGCTGAGTGTGTCCTTTTCGTACATTACTGCGTAACCTTTTAGGGCAATAAAGAGAGGTTATCGGGCCATACGCGGCCCGACTTTAGAAAAATATTACAGCGTGGCGCCAGCGGAGAGGTTCAGCTGAATATCGTGGTCGAGGTTATTCACCCAGCGGTTATAGTTTTTGTGAATTTTACCGTCTGCCGCTTTCAGGTTAAGGCTATTTTCATAGTTGATTGAATAGCTTGTTGCCGTGTACGGAATACTCACCTGGACCGAGTGATCGCGTGACTGTAGACGTCCCTTAATCACACCAGGACCCGCTTCCGTCATGATCCAGTCACGCTTTTGTCCTGCTTTCAAAATTGCCGTTTTTACCTGATCGGCAGTATGACCCGCGCTGACAATAGAGTGAACCTGAGCGATTGGGGCGGTACGCGCACAGCCTGCCAGTGCGCCAACGAATACGGCAGCAGCACACCATTTAACGATCTTTTTCATCAACAACTCCATATCAATAATAACAATTAAAGGTAGTGGTTTTTACAAATAATATTCATTCGGCGTATTGTTTGTGCCAGATGTATTTTTTAATCAATATTAATGTTTGCATTACGTTGACGCGAAGGCGGGCATAATAACATGGAAAATAAATAAGAATTTCATTTTTTATAATTTTCGTTAAATCATGGATTGCGTTTCAACATAATGCGTGTGGCGTAAATAAAGACAGAGAGAATGTCGCCTTAACGCAAATAAAAATACCGCGACGGATTAGGGTCGCGGTAATTTACGGCGTATTACTAACGGTTTAAACCTACCTGTACAGGTAGGTCGGTTACCCGGGTAACCGACTTTTCGGCCTCCCTGGCCCAAGCAGGATCGCCAGTTTGCTGCCGCCTTTGGTGGTCTCCATCCAGATCTTACACACGCTGGTCAGGGGGACCGAGAGCAGCATTCCGACCGGGCCCAGCAGCCATCCCCAAATCAGTAAGGATAAAAACACCACCAGCGTCGACATACCCAGCCGGTGCCCCATCATGCGCGGCTCAAGAATATTGCCCAGCACCATATGCACGACGAGGAACAGCGCGCCGACCAGCATACATTCATAGAAGCCGTTAAACAGAAACGCCTGAATCATCGGCGGCACGGCGGAAAGCACCGCGCCAATATTGGGCACGTAGTTCAGCAGAAAGGCCAGCACGCCCCACATCAGCGCGAACTGCACGTCCATCAGCATCAGCCCCAGCCAGACAATGACTCCGGTCCAGACGCTCAGGAGCGTTTTCAGCGCCAGGTATTTGGAGACGCCCTTCAGTGCCCGGTGTAAGCCCGCAATGTGAATTTGTGGATTATTCAGTGCAAAGCGCAGCTTGTAGGGAACGTGGCGGACTTCGAACAGCATAAACACCACCGTCATGACCAGCAGCAGAATGCTGGCCATCGCGCCGGAAAGCCCCGTCATTAAGGTGGTGGCGTAGGTCATGACCTTCTCGGAGTCCATCCTGCGCAGCATCCGTTCGGGTGAGATGTGCAGATTAAGGAAGGGCACCATCTCCTGGAGTGCGACAATCTTACGCGTCAGCTCTTTGTTGTACTGCGGCAGCATGGTGGAGAATTCGCTCAGCGATGCCGCCAGCACGCCTAAGAGCGCCGTCAGGGCAATCAGCATCACGATGACGACGATGGTGATGGCTACCGGACGGCTGACGCCCCGGCGTAAAAACCAGGTGACCAGAGGATTAAGCACAATGGCAAAAAAGAGCGCCAGCAGGAGCTGAACAATAATGTCAGCGGCAGCATGGATACCCGCAAGGATAACCACCAGACAGGCGAGTTTTAATAAGATGTGGAGTCCAGCTTTGTCGGACGGGTTAGCGATCATGCGTGTTCCTTAATATGATGACCCGGTAAGTGTAGTGCCCGGGCTCCGCTTCGTCTGGGGCCGTTAATCTGAAAGTCGGGGCTGATTTTCTTATTGCGCCGTGGTAATAGTGAAACACTGTTGTAAAAAATCCAGGTAGAACCCCATGCCCGAACCTGCCGCTGAACCGGCACTGAGCGGACTGCGCCTCAATCTGCGCATCGTTTCCGTTGTGATTTTCAACTTTGCCAGCTATCTGACCATTGGCCTGCCGCTGGCGGTCCTGCCGGGCTATGTCCATGACGTGATGGGCTTCAGCGCCTTCTGGGCGGGGCTGGTGATTAGCCTGCAATATTTCGCCACGCTCCTCAGCCGCCCGCATGCCGGGCGCTACGCGGACACGTTCGGTCCAAAAAGCATCGTGGTGGTGGGACTGTGCGGCTGTTTTCTCAGTGGCCTGAGCTATCTGCTGGCTGCCGCAACCAGCCACTGGCCGCTTGTCAGCCTGGCGCTGCTCTGCCTGGGTCGCGTCATTCTGGGCATTGGGCAAAGTCTGGCGGGAACCGGTTCGACGCTGTGGGGCGTGGGGGTGGTAGGCGCACCGCACATTGGCCGGGTGATCTCCTGGAACGGGATTGTCACCTACGGTGCGATGGCGCTCGGTGCGCCGCTCGGCGTGGCCTGCTATGCGCTGGGCGGGCTGCATGGGCTGGCCATCACCATTATGGCGGTCGCGCTGCTGGCGATCCTCTTTGCGCTGCCGCGCCCGAAAGTGAAGGCCAGCAAAGGTAAGCCGCTGCCGTTTCGGGCGGTATTGGGGCGCGTCTGGCCGTACGGCATGGCCCTGGCACTGGCGACCACCGGCTTCGGCGTGATAGCGACCTTCATTACTCTGTTCTACGACGCCAAAGGCTGGGACGGCGCGGCCTTTGCGTTAACCCTTTTCAGCTGTGCGTTTGTTGGCGCGCGCCTGCTTTTCCCTAACGGCATCAACCGTCTGGGCGGGCTGAATGTGGCGAAGATCTGCTTTGCGATAGAGATTGTGGGGCTGCTGCTGACCGGAATAGCGGTGGTGCCCTGGGTCGCGAAAGTGGGCGTGTTCCTCGCGGGGGCAGGCTTTTCCCTGGTCTTCCCGGCGCTGGGCGTGGTGGCGGTAAAAGCCGTGCCGCAGCAGAATCAGGGAGCGGCGCTGGCGACCTATACGGTGTTTATGGATATGTCTTTAGGCATTACCGGCCCACTGGCGGGGCTGGTGATGGCCTGGGCAGGGGTTCCGGTGATCTATCTTGCCGCGGCGGGTCTGGTGGTGATTGCGCTGCTGCTGACGTGGTGGCTAAAAAAATGGCCCCCGGTGCAGGCACCGGAGGCCACGTCATCGTCGTGAAGGGTTACTGGATCACGATGGTGTTAATGATGTTTTCAGCAGCCGTCTGCGCTTTCTGCTGATCTTCTGCAGGCAGGGTGATCTGCAGGGTCAGCAGTTTGTTATCAACCTTGCCCAGCACAACAGAAGAGTAAGCGGTCTGGCCTTTTGCAGAGATGATGCTGTCGAGCTGTTGCAGCGTGTGGCCTTTCAGCTCGATGGATTTATTGGTGACAACCTGCAGCTGTGGATCACGGCCGCGCTGCTGATCTTCCAGACGTTTGGACAGAACGGCCAGATCTTCGCTGGTGTCGTCGCCCACAATCACAATGACCGCTTTCTGCCCGGTTGCGTCGGAGTACACGTGCATGTTGTTCGCCTGGGTGCCCAGCTTGCCGCTCTGGTCAGTCATATCGGCTGGCAGAGAGAAACTGAGTTTGCCATCCATCAGATTCACCGGCTGGCCGGTCGCGTTGCTCTCTGCGGATGCGCCCTGAGCAGGCGTTTTCGTGTCGCTGTTATCACAGGCTGCAAGACCCACAACCATCAGGCCAATCCCGACATATTTAACCAGATTGCGCATTGACTTCTTCCTTTCGATAAACGGCCATAACGGCTCATTCGCTCATCTTATCACAACTGATAAAGCGAACCCTTAACCAGCCTGCAATGCCGTGATTTCAGATTTATCTGCCAGCCTTTTCAGCAGCATATTGAGCAGCACGCCGTACATGGGCAGGAAGAAGACAATGCTGATGAGGACCTTGAAGCAGTAGTCCACCAGCGCGATTTCCATCCAGTGTTCAGCCATGAACGCATCCGGGCTGCGCCAGAAGGCGATGAAGAAGAAGGCCAGCGTATCGCTCACGTTACCGAACAGCGTGGAGGCGGTTGGCGCCATCCACCAGCGATGGTTCTGACGCAGGCGGTTAAACACATGCACGTCGAGGATCTGCCCCAGCGCGTAGGCCATAAAGCTTGCCGCGGCGATACGGGCAACAAACAGGTTGAAGTGGGTTAACGCCTCAAAGCCCTGCCAGCTTCCCATATAAAACAGGGAGGAAACCACGTACGAGATGAACAGCGCCGGGAGCATGACCGAAAAAATAATGCGGCGAGCCAGCGGTGCGCCAAAGATACGCACGGTCAAATCCGTCGCGAGGAAAATAAACGGGAAGCTGAACGCGCCCCAGGTGGTATGAAAACCAAAGATGGAGATCGGGAGCTGCACCAGATAGTTGCTGGAGGTGATCACCAGCAAATGGAAAAGCGAAAGCCAGAACAACGCTTTTACGCGCTGTGATTCAGAAAACGACGTCATATTGTGACCTTTTTATACGTTGGGGTGAGGGAACCCAATAAAAACCGCAGCATGATACTGCTTTGGCAGGACATTGCAATGGTTAGTTTTTACGCAATCGTTAACCTGGTTTGCATTGATCGCAACCGGGCGTAAACTACAGCCGTTTTTACCAGACCGAGAAGACCATGACCGACCTGTTTTCCAGCCCAGACCACACTCTTGATGCCCAGGGCCTTCGCTGCCCGGAACCGGTAATGATGGTACGCAAAACCGTGCGCAACATGCAGACCGGTGAAACGCTGCTGATTATTGCCGATGACCCGGCCACGACCCGCGATATTCCCGGCTTTTGTACCTTTATGGAGCATGAGCTGGTGGCACAGCAGACCGAGGCGCTGCCGTACCGGTATTTGATTCGTAAGGGGTAGATGGGCTGTCCTCTGCGGCCTGATGCCCTCACCCTGGCCCTCTTCCACGGGGAGAGGGAGAAAGTCATCCTTTCATCCACGCCCGGATCCCGTCCAGGAACATCTGCGTCGCCATCATTACCAGAATCAGCCCCATCAGGCGTTCCAGTGCGTTCACCCCTTTCTCACCCAGCAGGCGCAGGAACAGGGACGACTGCAGCAGGATAATAAACGTCCCGCCCCAGGCGATCAGCAGGGCAATCACCAGATGGCTCATCTGGTTAGGATACTGATGCGACAGCAGCATCAGCGTAGCCAGAATGGTTGGCCCGGCGACGAGGGGAATCGCCAGCGGCACAATAAACGGCTCTTCACCCGCAGGCAGGCCGCTGCTGCTGCCTTCCGCGCTCGGGAAAATCATCTTAATGGCAATCAGGAACAGAATAATCCCGCCGGAAATCGAAACGGTTTCGGCGCGCAGGTTCAGGAACGCGAGAATTTTTTCCCCCGCAAACAGGAAGATAAACATCACCAGCAGGGCGATGAGCAGCTCGCGGATCATAATCGCCCGACGGCGCTTCGGCTCGGTGTGCTTTAACACCGACATGAAGATCGGCAGGTTTCCCAGTGGATCCATTATCAGGATCAATAAAACCGCCGCGGAAATGATTTCACTCATGTAAATTATCCCTGAAACTCTCTATGGTTATTATGATAATTAGCTGTATTTCTGATTGCCGGGCAATCATCGATTAATTTCGCTTGCGACTTTGGCAGCATTTTGTAATGTGAAGCATATCCCAGTTCAATACTGGCTTGCACAAACAGCACACACCCTCAGCAGGAAAAAAATGCTATGAAAAACGTTGGTTTTATCGGCTGGCGCGGTATGGTCGGCTCTGTACTCATGCAACGCATGGTTGAAGAGCGCGATTTCGACGCTATCCGCCCGGTCTTCTTCTCCACTTCCCAGCTCGGCCAGGCTGCTCCGTCCTTTGGTGGTACCACAGGCACGTTGCAGGATGCTTACGATCTGGAAGCGCTGAAGGCACTCGACATTATTGTGACGTGCCAGGGCGGCGATTATACCAACGAAATCTATCCAAAGCTGCGTGAAAGCGGCTGGCAGGGTTACTGGATTGACGCGGCCTCTTCGCTGCGCATGAAAGACGATGCCATCATCATTCTTGACCCGGTTAACCAGGGCGTTATCACCGACGGCCTGAACAACGGCGTGAAAACCTTTGTTGGCGGCAACTGCACCGTCAGCCTGATGCTGATGTCCCTCGGCGGCCTGTTCGCGCAGGATCTGGTGGAGTGGGTCTCCGTGGCGACCTACCAGGCGGCGTCCGGCGGCGGCGCGCGTCACATGCGCGAGCTGCTGACCCAGATGGGGCAGCTGCACCACAGCGTCGCGACCGAGCTGGCAAACCCGGCGTCCGCTATTCTTGATATCGAGCGTAAGGTCACTCAGCTGACCCGCAGCGGCGATCTGCCGGTAGATAACTTTGGCGTACCGCTGGCCGGTGGCCTGATCCCGTGGATCGACAAACAGCTGGATAACGGCCAGACCCGCGAAGAGTGGAAGGGCCAGGCTGAGACCAACAAAATCCTCGCGACCGCGAACACCATTCCGGTTGATGGTCTGTGCGTGCGTATTGGCGCGCTGCGCTGCCACAGTCAGGCCTTCACCATTAAACTGAAAAAAGATGTGTCTATTCCGACCGTGGAAGAGCTGCTGGCCGCGCACAACCCGTGGGCGAAAGTGGTACCAAACGATCGCGATATTACCATGCGCGAGCTGACCCCGGCTGCCGTTACCGGCACGCTGACCACGCCGGTTGGCCGTCTGCGCAAGCTGAACATGGGGCCGGAGTACCTCTCCGCGTTCACCGTCGGCGACCAGCTCCTGTGGGGCGCCGCCGAGCCGCTGCGCCGCATGCTGCGCCAGCTGGCGTAATAATTTGTTAAATACCGGGGGGTGATTTTCACCCCTTTTTTTTGCGTACTACATGGAGTAACACGCGTATGTCTTATTTTTTATCAGGAGTCATCTAGAGCGTTGGCTATGCTTTAAGGAAGAGTCATTTCTTACCTGAGGTTCGAACGGAGCAGATTGGATGCACATTTTTGTGCTGTCCCGTTCAGGTCACATTAAAAGTCGTCCCGGAGCGCTTAAAAAGGACGACATAAAAAACAGGATGAATACCATGTCCGATCGTGTGGATAGAGACGTGATTAATGCGCTTATTGCGGGTCATTTTGCTGACCCCTTTTCTGTGCTTGGAATGCATCATACTGAGGATGGCCTTGAAGTTCGGGCATTGTTACCGGATGCCACAGAAGTCTGGGTGATTGAACCCAAAACCGGCCGCAAGGTCGGCAATCTTGAATGCCTCGATTCCCGTGGCTTCTTCTCGGGCGTAATGCCCCGTCGTAAAAACCCTTTTCGCTATCAGCTCGCCGTTCTCTGGCACGGTCAGCAAAACCTGATTGACGATCCTTACAGCTTTGGCCCTCTGCTTAAAGAGATGGACGCCTGGCTGCTCTCCGAAGGAACGCATCTTCGCCCTTATGAAACGCTGGGTGCCCATGCCGATACTATGGACGGCATTACCGGCACGCGGTTCTCCGTATGGGCGCCTAACGCCCAGCGGGTTTCCGTTGTCGGCCAGTTCAACTACTGGGACGGCCGCCGCCACCCGATGCGCCTGCGCCGGGAAACCGGCATCTGGGAGCTGTTTATCCCCGGGGCGCACCACGGGCAGCTTTATAAATTCGAGATGATCGACGCCCACGGCAAGCTGCGCATTAAAGCCGACCCATATGCCTTCGAAGCGCAGATGCGCCCGGATACCGCGTCGCTGATTTGCGGCCTGCCGGAGAAGGTCGTCCAGACGGAGGAGCGTAAACAGGCCAACCGCTTTGATGCGCCCATCTCCGTCTATGAGGTACACCTTGGCTCCTGGCGTCGCCACACCGATAACAACTTCTGGCTGAGCTACCGGGAGCTTGCCGACCAGCTGGTGCCGTATGCCAAATGGATGGGCTTTACCCACCTTGAGCTGCTGCCGGTCAACGAGCATCCGTTCGACGGCAGCTGGGGCTATCAGCCCACCGGGCTGTATGCGCCAACGCGCCGCTTCGGCACGCGCGATGACTTCCGCTATTTCATTGATGCCGCGCACGCCGCCGGGCTGAACGTCATCCTCGATTGGGTGCCGGGCCATTTCCCGTCGGATGATTTCGCGCTGGCAGAGTTTGACGGCACGAAGCTGTACGAGCACAGCGACCCGCGCGAAGGCTATCACCAGGACTGGAATACGCTGATCTACAACTACGGTCGCCGTGAAGTCGCAAACTACCTGGTCGGGAATGCGCTGTACTGGATAGAGCGCTTCGGCATTGATGCCCTGCGCGTCGATGCGGTGGCGTCGATGATCTACCGCGACTACAGCCGCAAAGAGGGCGAGTGGATCCCGAACGAGTTTGGCGGACGTGAAAACCTGGAAGCGATTGAATTCCTGCGCAATACCAACCGCATTATCGGCGAGCAGGTGGACGGCGCCGTGACCATGGCGGAAGAGTCGACCGACTTTGCGGGCGTCTCCCGTCCGCCGTCATTAGGCGGCCTGGGGTTCTGGTATAAGTGGAACCTGGGCTGGATGCACGACACGCTCGACTACATGAAGCTGGATCCGGTTCACCGCAAGTACCATCACGATAAGCTGACGTTCGGGATGCTCTACAACTACACCGAAAACTTCATGCTGCCGCTGTCCCACGATGAAGTAGTGCACGGCAAAAAATCCATTCTCGACCGCATGCCGGGCGACGCGTGGCAGAAGTTTGCCAACCTGCGCGCCTACTACGGCTGGATGTTTGCCTTCCCGGGCAAAAAACTGCTGTTTATGGGCAATGAGTTCGCTCAGGGACGCGAGTGGAACCACGACGCCAGCCTCGACTGGCATCTGCTCGAAGGCGGTGATAACTGGCACCACGGGGTGCAGCGTCTGGTGCGCGACCTGAACCTGACCTACCGCCACCACAAAGCGCTGCACGAGCTCGACTTCGATCCGTACGGCTTTGAGTGGCTGGTGGTGGACGACCACGAGCGCTCGGTGTTTGTCTTTGTGCGTCGTGACAAAGCGGGTAACGAGATCGTCGTCGCCAGCAACTTCACGCCGGTGCCGCGCGAGCACTACCGCTTCGGTATTAACCAGCCGGGCAAATGGCGCGAAATTCTGAATACCGACTCGATGCACTATCACGGCAGTAACGCCGGTAACGGCGGGCTGGTACAGAGCGACGCCATCGAAAGCCACGGACGACCAAACTCCCTGAGCCTGACGCTGCCGCCGCTTGGCACCATCTGGCTGATGCGGGAGGGCGAATGACGCAGCTTACGGCAGGTAAACCCGAACCGCTCGGCGCGCGTTTTGACGGAAAGGGTGTCAATTTCACCCTCTTTTCCGCTCACGCTGAGCGGGTAGAACTGTGCGTGTTTGATGGGGAAGGTAACGAGCACCGTTACGATTTACCTGAGCGCACGGGGGATACCTGGCACGGCTACCTGGCCGGAGGACGGCCAGGCATGCACTACGGCTTTCGCGTACACGGTCCGTGGGTTCCGGCGCAGGGGCACTGGTTTAACCCGGCGAAGCTGTTGATTGACCCGTGCGCGCACCGCGTGGACGGTGAATTTAAAGACGACCCGCTCTTCCACGTCGGCTACGGCGAGCCCGACCACCGCGACAGCGCGCCCGTCGCGCCAAAAAGCGTGGTGGTGAACGATCTTTATGACTGGGAAGACGATGCCCCGCCGCAGACGCCGTGGGGCAATACCGTCATTTATGAAGCCCACGTCAAAGGGCTGACGTACCTGCATCCGTCGATCCCCAAAGAGATGCGCGGCACCTATAAGGCGCTCGGGCATCCCACCATGATCGCCTACCTGAAACACCTCGGTATCACCGCTCTGGAACTGTTGCCCGTTGCCCATTTTGCCAGCGAGCCGCGCCTGCAGCGGCTGGGGCTAAGCAACTACTGGGGCTACAACCCGCTGGCGATGTTCGCGCTTGAGCCACGCTATGCCGCCCATCCGGAAAAGGCGCGGGACGAGTTTCGCGATGCGGTGAAAGCGCTTCATACGGCGGGCATTGAGGTCATTCTGGACGTCGTGCTGAACCACAGTGCTGAAAGCGATCTCGACGGTCCGACGCTCTCCATGCGCGGAATTGATAACCGTAGCTATTATTGGATCAGGCAGGATGGCGATTATGAGAACTGGACCGGCTGCGGTAACACGCTCAACCTCAGCCATCCGGTGGTCACGCATTTTGCTTATGAGTGCCTTAAATACTGGGTGGAAACGTTCCACGTCGACGGTTTTCGTTTTGACCTGGCGCCCGTGATGGGGCGCACGCCAGCGTTCAGCCAGCAGGCGCCGCTGTTTGAGGCGATAAAAAACTGTCCGGTGCTCTCGCAGGTGAAGCTCATTGCCGAGCCGTGGGATATCGGTGAAGGCGGTTATCAGGTCGGGAATTTCCCGCCGCTGTTTGCCGAGTGGAACGATCACTACCGCGATGCCGTGCGGCGCTTCTGGCTGGAACGGAATCTGTCGCTGGGGGAGTTCGCCGGACGCTTTGCCGCTTCAAGCGATCTCTTTAAGCGTGACGGCAAACGCCCGTCGGCCACCGTTAATCTGTTGACGGCGCACGACGGTTTTACGCTCAGGGACTGCGTTTGTTTCAATCAGAAACACAATGAGGCAAACGGCGAAGAGAATCGCGATGGCACTAACAATAACCATAGCTTTAATCATGGTATAGAAGGGTTAGGCGGAAGCCTTGACGTTATCGAGCGACGACGCGCCAGCATTCATGCGCTGCTGACAACGCTTTTATTGTCGCAGGGCACGCCGATGCTGCTGGCAGGCGATGAGCATGGCCACAGCCAGCACGGTAACAACAATGCGTATTGCCAGGACAACACGTTAACCTGGTTCGACTGGGGTGAAGCCAACAGCGGGCTGATTCATTTTACCGCTGCGCTGATCCATCTTCGCCAGCAGATCCCCGCGCTGACCGCCGACCGCTGGTGGGAAGAGGGTGACGGCAACGTTCGCTGGTTGAATCAAGACGCGCAACCGTTAAGCGCGCAAGAGTGGCAACACGGCGTACCACGCCTGCAAATCCTGCTGTCGGATAAATGGCTGGTCACGCTGAACGCGACGGATGACGTCGCAGAGATTGTTTTACCTGAAGGGGAATGGCGAGCTGTTCCCCCCTTTGCCGGAGTGGATAATCCGGTAGTAATGGCTGTCTGGCACGGGCCTGCGCACGGAGTGTGCGTATTCCAAAGATGATAAAAAAGGAGTTAGTCATGGTTAGATTAGAGAAGAACGATCCCTTAATGTTGGCACGCCAGCTACCATTAAAAACGGTTGCCCTGATACTTGCGGGTGGACGTGGTACCCGTCTGAAAGATTTGACCATCAAGCGCGCCAAACCGGCTGTTCACTTTGGTGGTAAGTTCCGCATCATCGACTTTGCGCTCTCCAACTGCCTGAACTCGGGTATTCGCCGTATTGGCGTCATCACGCAGTATCAGTCGCATACGCTGGTTCAGCATATCCAGCGCGGCTGGTCATTCTTCAGCGAAGAGATGAACGAGTTTGTCGATCTTCTTCCTGCTCAGCAACGCGTCCACGGCGAGAACTGGTACCGCGGGACGGCGGATGCGGTGACGCAGAACCTTGATATCATTCGTCGCTACAGTGCGGAATACATCGTGATCCTCGCCGGGGACCACATCTACAAGCAAGATTACTCCCACATGCTTATCGACCACGTCGAAAAAGGGGCGCGCTGCACCGTGGCGTGTCTGCCCGTGCCCGTTGCTGAAGCGACGGCGTTTGGCGTGATGCACGTGGATGCCGACGACAAAATTATAGACTTTGTTGAAAAACCGGCGAATCCGCCAACCATGCCGGGCGATGACACCAAATCGCTTGCCAGCATGGGGATCTACATCTTTGACGCAGAATATCTTTATGAG
The DNA here is from genome assembly GCF_043974075.1 of Enterobacter sp. ECC-019. NCBI lineage: Bacteria > Pseudomonadati > Pseudomonadota > Gammaproteobacteria > Enterobacterales > Enterobacteriaceae > Enterobacter > Enterobacter sp. ECC-019. Next base: position 270,859 of record NZ_CP143759.1, on the reverse strand, counting down.
CTGCTGGAAGAAGATGACAAGGACGAAAACTCCAGCCACGACTTCGGTAAAGACATCATTCCGAAAATCACGAAAGCTGGCATGGCGTATGCACATCCTTTCCCGCTGTCCTGCGTGCAGTCCGACCCGAATGCGGAACCCTACTGGCGCGATGTGGGAACGCTGGAAGCGTACTGGAAAGCGAACCTCGACCTGGCGTCGGTCACGCCTGAGCTGGATATGTACGACCAGAACTGGCCGATTCGTACCCATATGGAATCGCTGCCGCCGGCCAAATTTGTTCAGGATCGCTCCGGCAGCCACGGTATGACGCTGAACTCGCTGGTGTCCGGCGGGTGCATTATTTCAGGCTCGGTGGTGGTGCAGTCGGTGCTGTTCCCCCGCGTGCGGATAAATTCATTCTGTAATATCGATTCGGCAGTCTTACTGCCTGATGTCTGGGTAGGTCGCTCGTGTCGTCTGCGTCGCTGCGTTATCGATCGTGCCTGCGTCATTCCCGAAGGGATGGTGATTGGTGAAAACGCGGAAGAAGACGCGCGTCGTTTCTATCGTTCGGAAGAGGGGATCGTGTTAGTCACACGGGAAATGTTGCGGAAGCTGCAGATCAAACAGGAGCGATGATGCAGGTTTTACACGTATGTTCTGAGATGTTCCCGTTGTTAAAAACGGGCGGTCTGGCAGATGTTCTGGGGGCATTACCGGCAGCGCAGATCGCCGGAGGCGTGGATACCCGAGTCCTGCTGCCCGCCTTTCCGGATATCCGGCGCGGTATACCTGATGCAAAAGTGGTGACCCGCCGTGAGACGTTCGCCGGACGCATCACCCTGCTGTTTGGACATTACAATGGCGTAGGGATTTACCTGATCGACGCGTCGCACTTATACGATCGACCGGGCAGCCCGTATCACGATACGAACCTGTTCGCCTATACCGACAACGTGCTGCGCTTTGCGCTGCTCGGCTGGGTCGGTGCCGAAATGGCGACGGGGCTGGATCCGTTCTGGCGCCCGGATGTAGTGCACGCGCACGACTGGCACGCCGGGCTTGCCCCGGCGTATCTCGCGGCGCGCGGCCATCCGGCCAAATCGGTCTTTACCGTGCATAACCTGGCGTATCAGGGGATGTACTATGCCCATCACATGAGTGAAATCGATCTGCCATTATCGTTCTATAACATGCACGGGCTGGAGTTTAACGGGCAGATCTCGTTCCTGAAAGCCGGGCTGTACTACGCCGATCACATCACGGCGGTGAGCCCAACCTACGCGCGTGAGATCACCCAGCCGGAGTTTGGCTACGGTATGGAAGGATTGCTGCAGCAGCGCCATCGCGAAGGCCGCCTGTCGGGCATTCTGAACGGCGTTGATGAACAGATCTGGAGCCCGGAAACCGATCTCCTGCTGGCGGCGCGCTATGGCAGTGATTCCGTGGAAGACAAAGCGGAAAATAAACGCCAGCTGCAGATTGCGATGGGCCTGAAGGTTAACGACAAGGTGCCGCTGTTTGCGGTAGTGAGCCGCCTGACCAGCCAGAAAGGGCTGGATCTGGTGCTGGAGGCGCTGCCCGGTTTACTGGAGCAGGGCGGGCAGTTGGCGCTGCTCGGCGCGGGCGACCCGGTGCTGCAGGAAGGTTTCCTTGCCGCCGCCGCGGAACATCCGGGGCAGGTGGGCGTGCAGATTGGCTACCACGAAGCGTTCTCGCACCGCATCATGGGCGGCGCGGACGTCATTCTGGTGCCGAGCCGTTTCGAACCCTGCGGCCTGACGCAGCTTTACGGTCTGAAATACGGCACGCTGCCGCTGGTACGCCGCACGGGCGGGCTGGCGGATACCGTATCCGATAGCTCTCTGGAAAACCTGGCGGACGGTATCGCCAGCGGGTTTGTCTTTGAGGACAGTAATGCCTGGTCGCTGCTTCGGGCGATTCGGCGTGCTTTCGTCTTGTGGTCCCGTCCATCGCTCTGGCGTTACGTTCAGCGTCAGGCGATGTCCATGGACTTTAGCTGGCATGTCGCGGCGCAGTCATACCGCGATCTCTATCAACGCTTGATGTAACGAGGCGAAGTTACTGATATGAACGCTCCATTTAGCTACTCTTCACCCACGCTCAGCGTTGAGGCGTTAAAGCACTCCATCGCCTACAAGCTGATGTTCACCATCGGGAAAGATCCGGTTATTGCCAACAAGCACGAGTGGCTGAACGCCACCCTGTTTGCGGTACGTGACCGTTTAGTGGAACGCTGGCTGCGCTCAAACCGCGCCCAGCTCTCGCAGGAAACGCGTCAGGTTTACTACCTGTCGATGGAATTTTTGATTGGCCGCACGCTGTCCAATGCGCTGTTGTCGCTCGGTATTTATGACGACGTCAAAACCGCCCTGGAAGAGATGGGGTTAGATTTAGAAGAACTGATCGACGAAGAGAACGACCCGGGCCTCGGCAACGGCGGCCTGGGGCGTCTCGCCGCCTGCTTCCTCGACTCGCTGGCAACGCTGGCGCTGCCGGGCCGCGGCTACGGTATTCGCTACGACTACGGTATGTTCAAACAGAACATCGTCGATGGGCGTCAGAAAGAGTCGCCGGACTACTGGCTGGAGTACGGCAACCCGTGGGAGTTCAAGCGCCACAATACGCGCTACAAGGTGCGCTTTGGCGGGCGTATCCAGCAGGAAGGCAAAAAATCCCGCTGGGTAGAAACGGAAGAGATCCTGGCCGTAGCCTACGACCAGATTATCCCCGGCTATGACACCGATGCCACCAACACGCTGCGCCTGTGGAGTGCCCAGGCCAGTAGCGAAATTAACCTCGGTAAATTCAACCAGGGTGACTACTTTGCGGCGGTGGAAGATAAAAACCACTCCGAGAACGTGTCCCGCGTGCTGTACCCGGATGACTCGACCTACTCCGGCCGCGAGCTGCGCCTGCGTCAGGAGTATTTCCTCGTCTCCTCGACGATTCAGGATATCCTCAGCCGCCACCATCAGCTGCACAAAACCTACGCCAACCTGGCGGAGAAAACCGCAATCCACCTTAACGACACCCACCCGGTGCTCTCCATTCCGGAGCTGATGCGCCTGCTGATCGACGAGCATAAGTTCAGCTGGGATGACGCATTTGAAGTGACCTGTCAGGTGTTCTCCTACACCAACCACACGCTGATGAGTGAAGCGCTGGAAACGTGGCCGGTGGATATGCTCGGCAAAATCCTGCCGCGCCATCTGCAGATTATCTTTGAGATTAACGACTACTTCCTCAAGACACTGCAGGAGCAGTACCCGAACGATACCGGGCTGCTGAGCCGCGCGTCCATCATTGATGAATCGAACGGTCGCCGCGTGCGCATGGCCTGGCTGGCGGTCGTCATCAGCCACAAGGTCAACGGCGTGTCCGAGCTCCACTCGAACCTGATGGTGCAGTCGCTGTTTGCGGACTTCGCGAAGATCTTCCCGACGCGGTTCTGCAACGTGACCAATGGCGTCACGCCGCGCCGCTGGCTGGCGCTGGCTAACCAGCCGCTCTCTGAGGTGCTGGACGAGAATATCGGCCGTACCTGGCGTACCGATTTGAGCCAGCTGAGCGAGCTGGAACAGCATATTGATTTTCCGACGGTGAACAAAGCCGTGCGCGAAGCCAAGCTGCTGAACAAAAAGCGTCTGGCGGTCTGGCTGGCGATGCACCTCAACGTGGTGGCAAACCCGAAAGCGCTGTTCGACGTTCAGATCAAACGCATCCACGAATACAAGCGTCAGCTGATGAACGTGCTGCACGTGATCACCCATTACAACCGCATCAAGGCCGATCCAACGGCCGAATGGGTACCGCGCGTGAAGATCTTCGCCGGTAAGGCGGCTTCTGCCTACTACATGGCGAAGCACATCATTCATCTCATCAACGATGTGGCGAAGGTGGTTAACCAGGATCCGGACATTGGCGACAGGCTGAAGGTGGTGTTCATTCCGAACTACAGCGTAAGCCTGGCGCAGCTGATCATCCCGGCGGCGGATCTCTCTGAGCAGATTTCCACGGCGGGTACGGAAGCATCCGGCACCAGTAACATGAAGTTTGCCCTTAACGGCGCGCTGACCATTGGTACGCTTGACGGGGCGAATGTCGAGATGCTGGAGCACGTGGGCGAAGAAAATATCTTTATCTTCGGTAATACGACAGAAGAGGTGGAGGCGCTGCGCAGGAAAGGCTACTCGCCACGTCAATATTACGAAGAGGATGAAGAGTTACGCCAGGTGCTGACGCAGATCGCGACCGGCGTATTCAGCCCTGATGAACCGAGCCGCTATCGCGATCTGGTGGATTCACTGATTAACTTTGGCGATCACTACCAGGTGCTGGCGGATTATCGCAGCTACGTGGACTGTCAGGATAAGGTGGACGAACTGTATCGTCAGCAGGAGAAGTGGACCAGCGCCGCGATGTATAACATTGCCAATATGGGCTATTTCTCGTCCGACAGGACCATCAAGGAGTATGCCGAGACGATCTGGCATATTGATCCGGTGAGGTTGTAAAAACAAAGCCGGGTGACGGCTTCGCCTTACCCGGCCTACTCGATCCCGTAGGCCCGGTAAGCACAGCGCCACCGGGCATTTTTTCAATTACGACGCCAGCGACAGCTCACGCTTTCCCGCATTTTGCAGTAACCATTGCGCCACGCGAGACTGCTGCTCGGCGTTGAGCCACATCCCTTCTTTGGTGCGACGCCAGATAGCATCATCCAGACGACGAACCCACTCGTGCTCAACCAGATAGCGCAGCTCGGCTTCGTACAGCTCGTGGCCGAAATGCTCACCCAGATCCGCAATGTCCTTCGCATCACCCAGGAATAGCTCGGTATTGCTGCCGTAGGTGCGGGCATAGTGGCGCGCCATCCCTTCGGTGATGAACGGGAAGCGACGGCGCAGCTTGGCGGCGTAATCATCGCGGTTATCGCCGATATCACCGCCGGGCAGTACCGCGCCTTTGGTCCATGCCGGGCCAATGCCTTTGTAGTACGGCGCCAGTTTTTCCAGCGCGTGCTCGGCCAGCTTGCGGTAGGTGGTCAGCTTGCCGCCAAACACGGAAAGCAGCGGTGCCTGACCGTCAACGTCGTGAATATCGAGCGTATAGTCGCGGGTAATCGCCTGCGGTGAGTCAGACTCGTCATCGCACAGCGGACGCACGCCGGAGTAGGTCCAGACCACGTCATCGCGTGACAGCTGTTTCTTAAAGTGCGCGTTATACACTTTGAGCAGGTAGTTCACTTCGCTCTCGTCGATCTCGACGTTCTTCGGATCGCCTTTGTACTCCACGTCGGTGGTACCGATGATCGAGAATTCGTCCATCCACGGGATCACAAACACGATGCGCTTGTCTTCGTTCTGCAGAATGTAGGCCTGCTTCTGCGTATGCACGCGCGGCACCACAATGTGGCTGCCCTTGATCAGGCGAATGCCGTACGGCGAAGGCAGATGCATGCCGTCGTCGAAGAACTGCTTCACCCATGGGCCGGTAGCGTTCACCAGGCCGCGCGCTTTCCAGCTGAATTTCTCACCGGTATCGATGTCTTCCGCTTCCACAATCCACAGGCCGTTTTCACGACGGGCCGCGGTCGCGCGGGTACGGGTTTTCACCTCGCCGCCTTTCTTCTCGACCATCTGGGCATTCGCCAGCACCAGGCGCGCATCGTCCACCCAGCAGTCGGAATATTCGAAACCGCGCACGATTTCAGGCTTAAGGACCGATTCTGAGCCAAAACGCAAACCTTTCGAACCCGGGAGGCTGGTGCGTTTACCCAGATGATCGTACATAAACAGACCAATTCGGATCATCCACGCCGGACGCAGATGCGGGCGATGGGGCAGGCGGAAGCGCATCGGGATAGCCAGATGCGGGGCCATTTTCAGCAGCACTTCGCGTTCGGCCAGTGCTTCACTGACCAGGCGGAATTCGTAGTGTTCCAGGTAGCGCAGGCCACCGTGAATCAGTTTGGAGCTGGCGGACGACGTCGCGCAGGCGAGATCGTTAGCTTCCAGCATCAGTACGGATAAACCGCGTCCTGCGGCATCGACCGCAATACCGGCACCGTTGATGCCACCGCCTATCACAATCAGATCTTTGGTTTCCATAACACCCTCATGCACTTTCGTTAAAGCTCAGAAATGTTCGATATCGCTCATAATAGCAAAGGAACGCGCTTTTGGTAACATCAAAAAAACAATTTAGAGTGATATGGATAACATAATGGCGTTTACCCGCCGCCAGGACGTACACTACGGGGTAAAATCTTGTCGTTGACCACTGTAAAGAGAACACCATGGATCAGTTTGAATGTATTAACGTAGAAGAAGCCCACCAGAAGATGCACCAGGGAAAAGCGGTGCTGGTGGACATCCGCGATCCGCAGAGTTTTGCGATGGGCCACACGCCGGGCGCGTTCCATCTCACCAACGACACGCTGGGCGCGTTTATGCGCGATAACGACTTCGAGACGCCGGTCATGGTCATGTGCTACCACGGCAACAGCAGCAAAGGCGCGGCGCAGTATCTGCTTCAGCAGGGCTACGACGCGGTGTACAGCGTCGACGGCGGCTTTGATGCCTGGCATCGTCATTTCCCGGCAGAAGTGGAATACGCTTTTGAGCGCTGATCCCGCTATACTGTCCCCTTTTGTGTGGAAATAAGCGACCGCTGCCCATGTTGATGATCACCTCTTTTACCAACCCGCGCGTCGCCCAGGCGTTTGTCGACTATATGGCGACGCAGGGCGTTATTCTGACCATTCAGCAACATAACCAGACCGACGTCTGGCTGGCCGACGAGAGCCAGGCCGCGCGCGTAAACGAAGAGCTGGCGCGTTTTCTTGAGAACCCTGGCGACCCGCGCTATCTGGCGGCCAGCTGGCAGTCCGGGCAGACCGGCAGCGGATTGCACTACAGCCGTTTTCCCTTCCTTGCCACCATCCGCGAACGCGCGGGCCCGTTTACGCTGCTGCTGATGGCGGCCTGCATTATCGTCTTCATTATTATGAACGTGGTGGGCGACCAGAGCGTGATGATTGCCCTGGCCTGGCCCTATGACCCGTCTCTTGAGTTTGACGTCTGGCGCTACTTTAGCCACGCGCTGATGCACTTCTCGGTGATGCATATCCTCTTTAACCTGCTCTGGTGGTGGTATCTCGGCGGTGCCGTTGAAAAGCGTCTGGGCAGCGGCAAGCTGATCGTTATTACCCTTATCAGCGCCCTGCTGAGCGGCTATGTGCAGCACAAGTTCAGCGGACCGTGGTTTGGCGGACTGTCGGGCGTCGTGTATGCCCTGATGGGCTATGTCTGGCTTCGCGGGGAGCGCGATCCGGAAAGCGGCATCTATCTGCAACGCGGATTAATAACCTTTGCGTTAATATGGCTAATTGCCGGATGGTTTGATCTGTTTGGTATGTCTATCGCCAACGGTGCACACGTCGCCGGGCTGGCCGTGGGGCTGGCGATGGCGTTTGCCGACACGCTCCATGCGCGAAAACGAACATAATTCTCAGGGATAATTGATGAAACAAACACAACGTCATGACGCTATTATCGAACTGGTAAAAAAACAGGGATACGTCAGCACCGAAGAGCTGGTGGAGCAGTTTGCCGTCAGCCCACAAACCATTCGTCGTGACCTGAACGACCTGGCCGATCAGAACCGCATTCTTCGCCACCACGGCGGGGCGGCGCTGCCGTCCAGTTCGGTCAACACCTCCTGGCATGACCGTAAAGCCACGCAGACGGCAGAGAAAGAGCGCATTGCCCGCAAGGTCGCCAGCCAGATCCCAAACGGGGCGACGCTGTTTATTGATATCGGCACCACGCCGGAAGCGGTGGCCCATGCGCTGCTGGATCACGAGAACCTGCGCGTGGTCACCAACAACCTGAACGTGGCCAATACCCTGATGCAGAAAGATGACTTCCGCATCATCCTCGCGGGCGGCGAACTGCGCAGCCGCGACGGCGGGATTATCGGCGAAGCGACCCTCGATTTTATCTCTCAGTTCCGCCTCGACTTCGGCATTCTGGGGATCAGCGGCATCGACAGCGACGGCTCGCTGCTGGAGTTCGATTATCACGAGGTACGCACCAAGCGCGCGATTATCGAAAACTCGCGCCACGTGATGCTGGTGGTGGATCATTCCAAGTTTGGCCGTAACGCGATGGTGAACATGGGCAGTATCAGCATGGTGGACGCGGTCTATACCGACGTGATGCCGCCGGCGGGCGTGATGCAGGTGATTAAGGATAATAATTTGCAGCTGGAATTGTGCTAGGAATTGTGTCGGGTGGCGCTGCGCTTACCCGACCTACAAAACCCCGTAGGCCCGTGCAAGCGTAGCGCCGCCGGGCAAGGAATTACACCCCATACCCCATCATCTTCAACAGCTGCTGCGCATGCTGTACCGCATCCTGACGATGCGCCACACCCAACTTCTGATACAGATTGCGGATATGCGTTTTGATGGTGGTCGCCGCCACCGCCAGCTCGCCGGCAATCTGCTCGTTGCTGTAGCCTGAATAGATCAGTCCCAGAACCTGCCATTCGCGCTGGGTGAGCGGGCTGGTGCGGATAAGCTCCGGCACTTCCGGGTGGTTCAGCAGACGTTCAACGAAGTTCTCATCAAAATGCGCGAACTTGTGCCGATGATGCTGGTTAATCTCACGCAGAATGCGCTGGGCGCGATGCTGATCCAGCTCCGGCAGCGTGTTGAGCTGAATAAGCTGACGCAGCTGCTGCGCCATCACTTCGCCTTCAATCACAAAGTGGCTGATAAACCCGGTGCGGTTAGCTAGCTGGAGCGCCTCCAGCAGCACGCGCTGGGCATCGTTTTTACGGCCCGCCTGCCAGTAGAGCTGGTTCAGCAGCAGCAGATTGCGGTTCAGGTCGCTCATCAGACGCAGGCTGCGTGCGTTCTCGTTCAGCTCTTCCAGCACAATCTCTGCGGGCTCTAATTCACCGAGCAGGATCTGCGCGCGGGCAATGTTGCGCCACTGGCTCTGCAGGAAGTGGTTGTTCGCAAATTCCGGTTTTGGCGTCTGACGTAGCCAGTTGGCGGCGGATTTTTTATCGCCGGTCATCTGCCAGTAAATCACCCGGACTTTATCGGCGTTGGAGACCCAGTCGCTATGATACTGACCGTTGCCGAGCAGGTTCTCCAGGCGGTTCAGATGGTTGCGGGCGTTATCGAGATCGCCGCGCGCCAGCGAGCACTGCACCAGCAGCGCCAGACACTGCAGCTGTTGCTGAGGCTGGAAGCTGGAAAGGACATCCACACCCTGGCGGGCGCAGCTTTCCGCTTCATCCAGACGCGACCATGCCCACAGCAGCTGAGCGCGAATACGCAACAGGAACTCGTGCATCGGCAGCTGTTCCAGGTGCTGTTCACGAATCAGCTGGAACGCTTTTTCCTGGTTTTCCCAGGCGGCCTGCAGGAACCCCTGCGCGAATAAAATCTCGCTCTGTTGGATCAGGCTCCACAGCGCGTAATGCCAGACATCATGACGACGCGCCATCTGTTCGGTCTGCTGCATCAATGAAAGCGAGCGCGTGAGGTCGCCTTTGCAGTGCAGCACTTCGCCGTGCACCGAGGTCGCCACGATGCGGCTGTAGAAGTTGGCCAGCGGCAGTTCATCCAGCGCGACCATCGCCAGCCGTTCAGCTTCGTCCGGATCGCCGTCGTTAATGGCCACCTGAGCGCGCAGCGCGTTAAACTCGCCGTGCAGGGTGGCATCCATTTCGCTTTCCATCTCCTGCTCGGCGCGCGCCAGCAGGGTGTTCACTTCGCTGTAGCGATGCTGACTCTGCATCAGCCAGGCCTGCAGCAGCACCAGACGCGGGTTCTCCAGCAGACTTTCCCACGGCAGGGCTTTGAGAGACTCTTCCAGCAGCGTCAGTTCGCTGTGGTTAAACAGGCCCCACGCATGATTAAGGAGAATATCGCGCAGCATGCTGGCATCACCGGCGGCTAGCGCGTGGTGGATGGCCTCGCTCGGGAAGCCTTGTGCCATCCAGCTTTCGGCAGCGGCGCGGTGGATCTCCGGAAGTTCAACCGCCAGTTCCCACTGACAGCGCTGGCGCAGGAAGCTACCAAACAGCGGGTGATAGCTAAACCACTCGCCCGGATCATCCATGCGCGTCAGGAAAAGGCCCTGACGTTCAATCTCTTCGAGCTGTAGCTGACCGTTTTCACAGCCCGTCACGCGTACGATGAGCGCATCGTTCATGGAACGTAGCAGAGAGCTTTTCAGCAGGAAATTACGCGTCGAAGGATCGACGCTGTCCAGCACTTCATCCACGAGGTAGTCAGAAAGGTGGCTGGCATTGATGCCCGCCAGACGCCGCGCAGACTGATGCGTCGGACTGTTGTTTTGCCGGGCAGAGAGCGCGATAAGCTGCAGCGCCGTCGCCCAGCCGGCAACGTCATCACACAGGCGGCTGCTTTCGGCGGCCTCAATCGGTGATGTCAGGCGGCAGTCAAAGAACTGCTTCGCTTCCTGGTGGGTAAAGGCCAGTTGCTGACTGCCCACTTCCAGAAGCTGGTCGCGCACGCGCAGGTTGGCAATACCCAGCTGCGGCAGGTTGCGTGACAGCACGACTAAGGTCAGGTTTTCCGGCTGATGGCGCAGGAAGAAACGCATCGACTCATGAATCACCGGGTTAGTGATGAGATGGTAATCATCAATCACCACGTAAAGCGGGCGATGCCATTCGGCCAGTTCGATAAACAGCTGAGAGAAAAGGGAGGACAAGCTGGCGTACTGGCGCTTTTGCACCATCACCTCACTGGCGACGCAGTGTCCATGGGTTGCTTGCTGAATGGCGGCAATCAGATAGCTGGCAAAACGCTCCTGCTGGTTATCGCCCTCGTCGAGGGAGTACCAGCCAAGATCGCTCTTACCCGCGGCCCATTGCGAAATGAGCGTTGTTTTTCCATAGCCTGCAGGGCTCGTAACCAGCGCCAGTCGGAAATTATGCGCGCCGGAAAGTTTAGCCAACAGACGCTCGCGGACCACTGTATGGTCAAGACGAACCGGGCGACTTAATTTAGACGGAATCAACATAGGTTTCACTTCACTGTGGGGAACGAGAGATTTTATTTTTTTTGCGCTTCGTAATTAATAGGATATAAGGTCGAACAGAAAGAGAACTATTGCAAGTTATGTCTGGGTTTTGTGGTTCTGAATTTGCACTCTGTCACAAAACATTCAGGCAAATGTTGGAACTTTCTCGAAAGGGGCTTAACGCCGCGTCACTGCTGGCTTGTCTGTGCTCGTTACCGCTGCGCTGAAACTGGTTTCAGAAAGGTATAGTGACGTCAAATTTAATAAAGTCCGGGTAAAGTTGAGTGAGAGTAATAGTCTCCGGAGATGTAACCCGATGGCTAAATTATTATTCTACGTAAGTAATCATTTCAGAACGGATTAATTTCACCCGAAACTGCATTTCATTTCTTTGACATTCTCCCCGGGTACTTTTTTATCTTCCGGGCACACTCGAACTATGCTCTGAGAGTGGTCTCGATCACACTTTTATGCTCATCCCCGCTACTCCTCCCTGTCTAATCCCCCACAGGAGGAGGAAGAGGGGAAATGAGCTAGGCACACTAGCGCCAACTTGTGTTTTCTTTCTAAAGGATGCCGATCCCCTATGTCACAGCCTACCTTCAACAAAGCTCAATTCCAGGCTGCCCTGACGCGTCAGTGGCAGCGTTTTGGCCTTCATGCTGCAAACGAAATGACGCCTCACCAGTGGTGGCAGGCCGTGAGCGGTGCGCTCGCAGAGCAACTGGATGCTCAACCGGTGGCAAAGCCTGTTAAGGGCCAGCGTCACGTGAACTATATCTCGATGGAATTCCTGATTGGCCGCCTGACGGGCAACAACCTGCTGAACCTCGGCTGGTATCAGGACGTCGGCGATGTGCTGAAAGAACACGACATTAACCTGACCGACCTGCTGGAAGAAGAGACAGACCCGGCGCTGGGCAACGGCGGTCTGGGTCGTCTGGCGGCCTGTTTCCTGGACTCTATGGCGACCGTCGGCCAGTCGGCGATCGGCTATGGCCTGAACTACCAGTACGGCCTGTTCCGTCAGTCGTTTGCCGATGGCCATCAGATGGAAGCGCCGGACGACTGGCATCGCAATACCTATCCGTGGTTCCGCCACAACGCGCAGCTGGATGTGCAGGTCGGCATTGGCGGGAAAGTCACTAAGCTGGGGCTCTGGGAACCGGCGTTCACCATTACCGGTGAAGCCTGGGATCTGCCGGTGCTTGGCTACCGGAACGGCGTGGCGCAGCCGCTGCGTCTGTGGCAGGCGAAGCACGCGCATCCGTTTAACCTGACCAAATTTAACGACGGCGATTTCCTGCGCGCCGAGCAGCAGGGCATCGACGCCGAGAAGCTGACCAAAGTCCTCTACCCGAACGACAACCACCTGGCCGGTAAAAAGCTGCGCCTGATGCAGCAGTACTTCCAGTGCGCCTGCTCCGTGGCGGACATTCTGCGTCGCCATCACCTGGCGGGCCGCAAGCTGGCGCAGCTGCCGGACTTTGAAGTGATTCAGCTCAACGACACGCACCCGACTATTGCTATCCCGGAACTGCTGCGCGTGCTGATCGACGAGCATCAGCTGAGCTGGGACGACGCCTGGGCCATCACCAGCCGTACCTTTGCCTACACCAACCACACCCTGATGCCAGAAGCGCTCGAGTGCTGGGATGAGAAGCTGGTGAAAACGCTGCTGCCGCGCCACATGCAGATCATCAACAAGATTAACGACCAGTTTAAAACCCTGGTGGATAAAACCTGGCCGGGCAACAAAGCGGTCTGGGCGAAGCTGGCGGTGGTTCACGATAAGCAGGTGCGCATGGCGAACATGTGCGTAGTCAGCGGCTTTGCCGTGAACGGCGTGGCGGCACTGCACTCGGATCTGGTGGTCAAAGATCTGTTCCCGGAATACCACCAGCTGTGGCCGACCAAATTCCACAACGTGACCAACGGCATCACGCCGCGTCGCTGGATCAAGCAGTGCAACCCGCTGCTGGCCGACCTGCTGGATAAGACCCTGAAGAAAGAGTGGGCCAACGATCTGGATCAGCTCATCAACCTGGAAAAATACGCCGACGACGCGAAGTTCCGCAAGCAGTACCGCGCGATCAAGCTGGAGAACAAGGTTCGCCTGGCGGAGTTCGTGAAAGTGCGTACCGGGATTGAGATCAACCCGAACGCCATTTTCGATATCCAGATTAAACGTCTGCACGAGTACAAACGCCAGCACCTGAACCTGCTGCACATTCTGGCGCTGTACAAAGAGATCCGCGAGAACCCGCAGGCTGACCGCGTGCCGCGCGTGTTCCTGTTCGGTGCGAAAGCGGCGCCGGGCTACTACCTGGCGAAAAACATTATCCTCGCTATCAATAAAGTGGCGGCGGCTGTCAACAGCGATCCGAAAGTGGGCGACAAGCTGAAGGTGGTGTTCCTGCCGGATTACTGCGTCTCGGCCGCTGAAATGCTGATCCCGGCGGCGGATATCTCCGAGCAGATCTCGACTGCGGGGAAAGAGGCGTCCGGTACCGGCAACATGAAGCTGGCGCTGAACGGTGCGCTGACCGTCGGTACGCTCGACGGGGCCAACGTCGAAATCGCCGAGAAGGTCGGTGAAGAGAATATCTTCATCTTCGGCCATACCGTGGAAGAGGTGAAAGCCATCAAGGCCAAAGGCTACGACCCGGTGAAATGGCGTAAGAAAGACAAAGTGCTGGATGCGGTGCTGAAGGAGCTGGAAAGCGGTAAATTCAGCGACGGCGACAAGCACGCGTTTGACCAGATGCTGCACAGCATGGACAAACACGGCGGTGACCCGTATCTGGTGATGGCGGACTTCACGGCCTACGTTGAAGCGCAAAAGCAGGTCGACGTGCTGTATCGTGACCAGGAGGCGTGGACCCGGGCGTGCATTCTGAACACCGCCCGCTGCGGTATGTTCAGCTCTGACCGTTCAATCCGTGATTATCAGGCCCGTATCTGGCAGGCAAAACGCTAAGGAAGCGCGATGGAGAGTAAACGTCTGGACAGCGCCGCGCAGGCGGCGGGGATCAGCCTCAGTTACATTAATGCTCACGGCAAACCGCAGTCTATTGGCGCCGACACCAAAAGACGTTTGCTGGACGCTATGCACAAAGCCGACGCGAAAGCGTCGGTTGCGCCGGTGCCGAACGTGAAGGTGTTCACCGCAGGCAAAAAAATGCCGCTGGCGGTGGAGGGGCGCGGCGAGTTTAGCTGGCTGCTTACCACCGAAGAGGGGCATCAGCACAAAGGCCACGCCACCGGCGGCAAAACGTTAAACCTTCCGGCGAAGCTGCCGGAGGGCTATCACACCCTCACGCTTACCCAGGACGACCTGCGTTTCCACTGCAGGGTGATCGTCGCGCCAAAACGCTGCTACGAGCCGCAGGCGCTGCTCGAAGGCAAAAAGCTGTGGGGCGCCTGCGTGCAGCTCTACACCCTGCGCTCAGACAGCAACTGGGGCATCGGTGATTTTGGCGATCTGAAAAAGATGCTGGCATCCGTGGGCGAGCGCGGCGGCGCGTTTATCGGCCTCAACCCGATCCACGCGCTCTACCCGGCCAACCCGGAGAGCGCCAGCCCGTATAGCCCATCGTCCCGTCGCTGGCTGAACGTGATTTATATCGACGTTAACGCGTTAGATGACTTCAAAAACAGCAAAGACGCGCAGGCGTGGTGGAAACTCAGCACCACGCAGCAGGCGCTGAAGCAGGCGCGCGACGCAGACTGGGTGGACTATTCCACCGTCACGGCGCTGAAAATGGCCGCGCTGCGTCTGGCGTGGAAAGGCTTTTCGCAGCGCGACGACGAGCAGATGGCCGCGTTCCGCCAGTTTGTGACGCAGGAGGGCGAGAGCCTGTACTGGCAGGCGGCGTTTGATGCGCTGCACGCCTATCAGGTGAAAGAGGACGAAATGCGCTGGGGCTGGCCGGTCTGGCCTGACGCGTATCAGTCCGTCGACACGCCTGAAGTGAAAGCGTTCTGTGAAAAATATGCCGTTGAAGTGGATTTCTACCTGTGGCTGCAGTGGCTGGCGTACAGCCAGTTTGCCGCCTGCTGGCAGGTGAGCCAGGGCTATAAGATGCCGATCGGCCTGTATCGTGACCTGGCCGTGGGTGTGGCAGAAGGCGGCGCGGAAACCTGGTGCGATCGTGAGCTTTACTGCCTGAAAGCCTCCGTCGGTGCGCCACCGGATATCCTTGGCCCGCTCGGTCAGAACTGGGGGCTGCCGCCGATGGATCCGCACGTCATGGCGGCGCGCGCCTACGAGCCGTTTATCGACCTGCTGCGTGCCAACATGCAGAACTGCGGCGCGCTGCGTATCGACCACGTGATGTCCGTGCTGCGCCTGTGGTGGATCCCGTACGGTGAAACCGCCGATCACGGGGCGTACGTTCAGTACCCGGTTGACGATCTGCTGTCGATCCTGGCGCTGGAAAGCAAGCGCCACCAGTGCATGGTGATCGGTGAAGATCTCGGTACCGTGCCGGTGGAAATTGTCAGCAAGCTCCGCGACAGCGGCGTCTACTCCTATAAAGTGCTCTATTTTGAAAACGACCATGAGAAAACCTTCCGCGCGCCGAAAGCGTACCCTGAACAGTCAATGGCAGTCGCGACGACGCATGACCTTCCTACGCTTCGTGGCTATTGGGAAAGCGGCGATCTGACGCTCGGCAAAACGCTGGGTCTGTATCCTGATGAAGAGGTTTTGCGCGGCCTGTATCAGGATCGCGAGCTCTCGAAACAGGGGCTGCTGGATGCGCTGCACAAGCAGGGCTGTTTGCCGAAACGTGCCGGACATAAGGCGTCATTGATGTCGATGACCGCTACCCTCAATCGTGGTTTGCAGCGCTATATTGCCGACAGCAACAGCGCGCTGCTGGGCCTGCAGCCGGAAGACTGGATTGATATGGCGGAGCCGGTGAACATTCCGGGCACCAGCTATCAGTACAAGAACTGGCGTCGCAAGCTGTCCACAACGCTTGAGAAGATGTTTGCCGATGACGGGGTGAACAAGCTGATTAAGGATTTGGACAAGCGGCGAAAAGCAGCCGCGAAGAAGTGATAAAAAAACCCGCCAGTGGCGGGTTTTTTATTATCCGGTAGCGCTCATGTAGGTCGGGTAAGGCGAAGCCGCCTCCCGACTTAATACATCAGACAACCATATTCAACAGCAGCACCCCGACCAGACCGCACACCGAAATAATGGTTTCCAGCGCGGACCAGGACTTGATGGTTTCACCGATCGTCAGGTTGAAGTACTCCTTGAACAGCCAGAAGCCAGGGTCGTTAACGTGAGAGAAAATCACGCTACCGGAACCGACGGCGATAACCATCAGCTCAGGGCTTACGCCCGTGGTCGCAATCAGCGGGGCAACGATACCGCCTGCGGTGATCGCCGCAACGGTCGCAGAACCCAGCGCAATACGCAGAACTGCAGCAATAGACCAGGCCATCAGGAGCGGCGACACGTTGGTTTCATGCATCATGGCAGCGATGTATTTGTCCACGCCGCTGTCGACCAGAACCTGCTTGAACGCACCGCCACCGCCGATGATCAGGAGCATCATGGCAATGATTTTGATGGAAGAGGTCAGCGTGTCGTTGATCTGATCCATTGAACGACCGCGGTTCAGACCGAAGGTAAACATCGCGATCAGCACCGCAATCAGCGTTGCCATCACCGGGTCACCCAGGAATTCCGCAACGGACAGGAAAGCATGACCTTTCGGCAGGATCATCTCTGCCACGGCACGCATCGCCATCAGGATCACCGGCACCAGAGAAGTCCACACGCTGACGCCAAAGCCAGGCATCTCTTCTTCGGTGAAGGTTTTGGCGCTGTACAGACCTTCCGGGATCGGCTTATCAATGCCTTTCAGGAAGCGGGCATAAACCGGGCCGGCCAGAATCACCGTCGGGATCGCCAGAATCGTACCGAACAGCAGGGTTTTACCCATATCCGCGTGGAAGATGGTCGCGATAGCGGTTGGGCCCGGGTGCGGCGGCAGGAAGCCGTGGGTCACGGACAGCGCCGCAGCCATTGGCACACCGACATACAACAGCGGGATGTTTGCCGCCGCCGCGATGGTGAACACCAGCGGCAGCATCAGCACGAAGCCCACTTCATAGAACAGCGCGAAACCGACGGTAAAACCGGTTAACACTACCGCCCACTGGATGTTCTTCTTGCCAAATTTGGCAATCAGCGTGGTGGCGATACGCTGCGCACCTCCGCAGTCTGCCAGCATTTTGCCGAGCATGGCGCCGAAGCCCATGATCAATGCCAGGCTGCCGAGCGTGCCGCCGACACCGGCTTTAATCGAGCTGATGACTTTCACCAGCGGCATTCCTTGCATCAGACCGACTGCAAGTGCCACCAGAACCAGAGCGATAAATCCGTTCATTTTGAAACGGATCATCAAGAGCAGTAATAACACAACACCGATAGCAACGATGACTAATGGCATGATTTACCTGGCCTTTGAATTGTTATGGGTAACGTCATTGTTTCAACGACAAATTCCGATTGTCCCAACTGGGAACAGAGTGTTAACGGCACTCATACTGATGCCTTCGAAACCATTAAGTTTAGTCGGCTGTTATAAGGATGCTGAGTGCCCACGAGAATGATACGGGTAACATGATGTGGTTGAGAATCACCCTGGCAGGCAAAATGTGAATTATGAGACGCAGGTCAACATATAGAGGGGGAGGCAAGGGAAGGTAGGCCCGGTAAGCGCAGCGCCACCGGGCAATACGAACGTGTAAAGAATCAGTAGTAGGAGTGCTCGCCGCGCTGGTGCTCGGTCAGGTCACGCACGCCTTTCAGTTCAGGGAACTCGTTCAGCAGCTGCTTCTCGATCCCTTCCTTCAGGGTTACGTCGACCATCGAACAGCCGTTACAGCCGCCGCCGAACTGCAGGATCGCCAGACCGTCTTCCGTGATTTCCATCAGGGTTACACGGCCACCGTGGCCCGCCAGCTGTGGGTTGATCTGGGATTGCAGCAGATACTCAACGCGCTCCATCAGCGGGGCATCGTCAGACACTTTACGCATTTTCGCGTTCGGCGCTTTCAGGGTCAGCTGAGAACCCAACTGATCGGTGACGAAGTCGATCTCCGCATCTTCAAGATACGGTGCGCTCAGCTCATCAACGTAGGCGGTGAGCTGTTCAAATTTAAGGGCAGTGTCAGTCGCTTCCACAGCGTCCGGAGGACAATAAGAAACACCACATTCTGCATTCGGAGTGCCTGGATTAATCACAAACACGCGGATCTGCGTCCCTTCTTCCTGATTTGCCAGCAGTTTGGCAAAGTGCGCTTGTGCAGAATCGGAAATACGGATCATAGCTTTGGCCTAATAGTTGACTAAATTACCTGGGTATAATCATACGCCCATTGAAGAAGGGCTACAAGGTACGGCACAGACACCATACCTGAACCGACGCCGCGCCGCTTCGCAAAAGCAGTCGGGAAAGTTCAGCAACGGTACTGCCCGTGGTGACGACATCATCCACGATCGCGATATGGAGACCGTCGACCGGCAATTCAAGGCGAAAGGCATTTTTGAGGTTTCTTTTGCGAAGCCGGGCGCTGAGCTGATGCTGGATGGCGGTGGCATGAACACGTGTAAGCGCGCTTGCCTCATACCGACAGCCTAGCCACCGTGCGAGGGGACGGCAGATCAGGTCACTCTGATTATAGCCGCGCCGCCAGTGCCGACGCCGGTATAAGGGGACATTCACCACCATGTCGATTTTCGGCAGTGCGCGCATGCGTCGTGCCTGCAAAACCGCCAGCAATAGCAGGCGGGCAAGGGGCTGCGCCAGCGAGCTCTGCCCGGAAAACTTCAGCGCATGAACGAGTCTGCTCAGCGGGGGGACATAATCATCCACGGCTACCAGCGCGCTCCACGGCGGGGATTTTTTCAGGCAACGGCCACAGGGCAAAGAGGGATTTGTGGCCGGTAAACCACATTGTAGACAGGCCCCGATACGCCATTCCAGCGATCGCGTGCAGACGGAGCAGACACCCCACTGGCTAAGCGCCAGCGGCATTTGGCATAGCCAGCACAAGCCAGGTACTGTTAGCATATGCAACCTCCATGTGAAAAAAGAGAACAGTAACTGATGAAGACGCTGTGGTGGCAGACCGTAGGGACGGGAAATTGCCATCTTGTGCTGCTGCACGGATGGGGCCTGAATGCGGAGATATGGCATTGCATACGTGAGGAACTTGCCTCGCATTTCACCTTGCATCTGGTGGATTTACCCGGCTTTGGCCGCAGCCGCGGTTTTGGCGCGTTATCTCTTGATGAGATGGCGCAGCAGATTCTGGACGCTGCGCCGCAAAAAGCTGTCTGGCTGGGCTGGAGCCTGGGTGGGCTGGTTGCGAGCCAGATTGCACTGTCGCGGCCAGACCGCGTACAAGCCCTGGTGACGGTGGCGTCGTCACCCTGTTTTAGCGCGCAGGACGCGTGGCCAGGGATCAAACCTGAAGTGCTGGCGGGCTTTCAGCAGCAGCTGAGCGAAGATTTCCAGCGGACCGTAGAGCGGTTCCTGGCATTGCAGACAATGGGCACTGATACCGCGCGTAAAGATGCCCGAACGCTGAAGCAGACCGTGCTTTCGCTGCCGATGCCGGAGGTTGAGGTGCTTAACGGGGGTCTTGAGCTCCTGAAAACGGTTGACCTGCGCGAGCCGCTGGCCGCGCTGAAGGTACCGCACCTGCGGATCTACGGTAACCTCGACGGGATTGTGCCGCGTAAAGTGGTTCCGCTGCTGGATTCACTCTGGCCGGACAGCGAATCGCAGATCATCGCCAAAGCCGCACATGCCCCGTTTATCTCCCATCCGACGGAGTTTTGTGCAGCGCTCATTGCGTTAAGTCAACGTTTAGACTGATTATTTTCTATCCAGCCTGGAAAAAGTTACACACCGCAACCATACTCCAGATGTCGTTGCGGTTGTTCTGCCTACGATAATCAAAACAACAATCCTATGGAGAGTCAGGTTATGAAACTTGTTACAGGTATTGTCACTTCTCTGGTTATTGGGTCACTGTCATTTGGCGTCTTTGCGGCAAAAGAGCTGGAAAAAGATAAAGTTGCCGGCATGAATCTGACGAAAATTGGTGAGATTACTACGTCTGACACCACCGCGCCGATGGACGCGAGAAAAGAGCTGTCGAAGAAAGCGGATGAGCTGGGCGGAACGTACTACGTCGTCACCAGCGCTGAAAAGCAGACCAAAAACGTACGCGCAACGGCGGACGTCTACAAGTAATACGATAAAGCCAGGCAGCGATGTCTGGCTTTTATTAACGCAGTGCCCACCACTCCCTGAGGCAGGCCTTTCCTTCCGGACAGCTTTTACAACTGCCGGAGAGACAGCCGTCCGCGTCTTCCTGAATCCTCACGGCTTTCCCCATGACTTCAAGTTTTTCCAGCATGGCATCGATCATCGGCTGCGGCGTATGCAGGCTGAGGCTCAGCTGTTTCGCCTCCATCCGCCCTTGTAGTGCCAGCAGGTCACGAACCTGAATCAACGATGCCATGGTGTGCTCCTTAGTGGCAGTCGCCCGCCGGGCTGCTGCAGCAGGTTGCGGCGGTTTTACGGTTTGCCAGCAGGTCGATATCAACGCGGCTACGCGCCCTGCGCAGCAGGCCGAGAACGATCACGTTAAACAGCACAACCGCGAGAATGCAGACCATGCTGTAGCGCGGGTGCTGGCTGAAATTGACGGTTTGATAAAACAGCGTCGCCAGCGAGTAAGCGATATTCAGCCCCCACAGGATAGAGAAGCCCATCCAGCCGCGGCTGGACTCGCGGGCAATCGCCCCCATCACGGAGATACACGGAATGTAGAGCAGAACAAAGATAAGGTAGCTGTAGGCCGCAGACGCGCTGCCAAATTTCTCGCCCATCACGCCCATGGCACCCGTCGCCATTTCGCCGTCACCTTTGCTCGCCTCAATAGGGTTCGCCAGCACGCTCAGGCTGAAGGTGTCTTTCAGGCTCTGCCAGGTCTCCTCTACGGCACCCAGCAGTTCATGTCCGAGATGAAACTCTGCCGGATTAAATTCCTGTTCCTGAATGTTCTCAGCGGTGTAAAGCGTGTTCAGGGTGCCGACAACCACCTCTTTCGCCATCGCGCCGGTGAACAGCCCGACGGTTGCCTGCCAGTTATCCTCATGTACGCCAATCGGTTTGAAGACCGGCGTGATGACGCGGCTGACGGAGGCGAGGGCAGAGTCATTGATGTTATCTGCCGCCTGCCCGCTGAGGGTGAAGCTGTTCAGCGCGCTCAGGAAAATGCTGACGACGACAATTACCTTACCGGCGCGTAGCACAAAGCCTTTCAGGCGCTGCCAGGTCTGGATCGCCAGACTTTTCAGATGCGGCACGTGATACACCGGCAGCTCCATCACAAACGGTGACGCTTCACCGCGCATGATGGTGTGCTTCAGCATTAAACCGGTGAGGATCGCCATCACGATGCCCAGCACGTACAGCGAAAAGACCGCCAGCGCGCCCTGCTGACCAAAGAAGGCTGCAGCAAAGACCGCAAAGATTGCCAGACGGGCACCGCAGGACATAAACGGCGCCATCATGATGGTCATCAGACGCTCACGCGGTGCATCCAGGGTGCGCGCGCCCATCACCGACGGCACGTTACAGCCGAAGCCGACAATCAGTGGGACGAAGGATTTACCCGGCAGACCCAGCGCCTGCATCAGACGATCCATCACGAACGCGGCGCGCGCCATGTAGCCGGAATCTTCCAGGAACGAGAGGAACAGATACATCATGCCAATCTGCGGCACCAGAGGCAGAACGGTGTTGATACCGCCGCCGATCCCCTGTGCGAGGAAGATGGTTAACCATTCCGGGAAGTGCAGGGTGTAACCCACCCACTGAATACCGTGTACGAAGACCGCGACGGAACCGGCGTCGAAAATGGGCTGGAGTGCGCCACCGATGTTAATGGCGAGCAGGAACATCACGTACATCACCAGCAGGAAGATGGGCAGACCGAGGAAGCGGTTAAGCACAACTTTATCCACCGCCGCCGTAAAGCGGCTGGGTTCTGCCGTCAGGGCATTGCTGACCACGTCGCAAATCGCGGCGATGGCCTGATAGCGCGCATCAGCGATGTGCA
Organism: Enterobacter sp. ECC-019; assembly: GCF_043974075.1. Classification (NCBI taxonomy): domain Bacteria; kingdom Pseudomonadati; phylum Pseudomonadota; class Gammaproteobacteria; order Enterobacterales; family Enterobacteriaceae; genus Enterobacter; species Enterobacter sp. ECC-019. The sequence goes on along the minus strand of NZ_CP143759.1, from coordinate 248,615 downwards.
GCGCCGGGTCGTCCAGCTCGTCGCTAAGACGGGCCACCGTCGCGTCCAGTTTATCTGCCGCATGCCCGGCGTAAGCGCGACTGTAGATATCCCCTTCCAGCATCTGCAGGCCGAGCCAGAGACGCTGTTTTACAGGCATGCTGTTGTCCATCTCCTGCGCCAGTAAATTGGCTTCGCGCAGGAGAGGCTGCGCGTAATGCACCAGCTCAATGTCGCGATTACCCTCGTGACGGTCTATGGCCAGCTTCAGCGCATCTATACCGCGAGCGCGCGTCGAGACCAGCGGAACGACCGGGCACCCCAGGCGCGCGGAGAGGGCATCGACGTCGATGCGCAGCTTTTGTTTCTCCGCAATGTCGAGCATGTTGAGCGCCACGATGCAGGGTATACCCAGCTCCAGCAGCTGCAGCGTCAGATAAAGGTTACGCTCGAGGTTGGAGGCGTCGACCACGTTAATCAGCAGGTCCGCGTCGCCGCTTAGAATGTAGTGGCAGGCGATCTGCTCATCGAGCGAGGTTTGCGACGAAATGGTGGTTAAGGAGTAGGTGCCGGGAAGGTCAACCAGCGTCACCTGGCTGTCTGTTGTCGTGAACTGGCCCTCTTTACGCTCAACCGTCACGCCCGACCAGTTGCCCACGCGCTGGCGTGCGCCGGTCAGCTGGTTAAAAAGCGTGGTTTTGCCGGAATTAGGATTACCAATTAAGCCAATAGTTAACTTTTTCATTTTTTTAGACTCACTGAAACCGCTGGCTTGTTATCGGGATAAGGCTTCGACTTCTATTAATGCGAGGTCTTTCTTACGCAGTACCAGGTTCACGCGGCGGGTTTCGATATGAACCGGGTCACCTAGCGGTGCCACGCGCACGACCTGGAATGACGAGCCGGGCAGCATGCCCAGCGACAGCAGCTTTTGCCGATAGGCCGGGCTAATTTCGCGGGTAAAACCGGTAATCTTCCATGCACTGTCTGGAGTGAATTGCATAACGCCTGATTCCACGAAAGGTTAAATTATCTACTATGGGATGATAATGAGAATAGTTTTTATCAGCAATAATAAAACTGTGACGGAATGTTGTTTGCGATATTAATTTACGGCCTTTTTGACCTTGCTCAATATTTGCTGAATTGTCTGGAAAACGAAAAGGGGAGTATTTGTTAACGGGGTGATAATTAGTGGTTTAAATATGGCTACATTCTATTTATTTTAATTCCCTGCGGCCTGCTTGCCGGGCGGCACTGCGTTTGCCCGGCCTACAAAACCGTAGGCCCGGTAAGCGCAGCGCCACCGGGCATCGATAACCTTAGCGTTTCTTACCCATCGCTGCCGCCAGCGCATCCATCATCGCGCTGTTGCCTGCAGGCTGAGCATCACGTCCGCGCGGTTTTGCGGCTTTCGCGGCCGGGCGCTGCTGCTCGCGGCCACCGCCATTGCCGCCACGGCGCGCGTTGGTGTCGCCAGGCTGCTCGTCCAGACGCATGGTCAGGGCGATACGCTTGCGCTGCAGATCCACTTCCAGCACTTTGACCTTCACGATATCGCCCGCTTTGACCACGGTGTGCGGGTCTTCAACGAACTTGTCGGCAAGGGAAGAGATATGGACCAGACCGTCCTGATGCACGCCGATATCCACAAACGCGCCAAAGTTGGTGACGTTGGTCACCGCGCCTTCCAGCACCATGCCGGGCAGCAGGTCGTTCATGGTTTCTACACCGTCAGCAAAGGTCGCCGTTTTGAATTCAGGACGCGGATCGCGGCCCGGCTTTTCCAGCTCTTTGATGATGTCGGTGACGGTTGGGACACCAAATTTGTCATCGGTGAAATCAACGGCCTTCAGGTTGCGCAGGGCGCTGTTGTCACCCATGAGATCTTTCAGTGCCTGCTGGGTGGCGGCCAGAATACGCTCCACAACCGGGTACGCTTCCGGGTGAACGGTAGAGGCATCCAGCGGGTTATCGCCGTGGTTGATGCGCAGGAAGCCCGCACACTGTTCAAAGGCTTTTGGCCCCAGACGGCTCACCTTCAGCAGCTGCTGACGGTTCTGGAACTGGCCGTTCTCATCACGCCAGGCGACGATGTTCTGCGCCATCATGCGGGTTAAGCCCGCCACGCGGGTCAACAGGGGAACGGAGGCGGTGTTCAGGTCAACGCCGACGGCGTTTACGCAGTCTTCCACCACCGCATCCAGCTTGCGCGCCAGCTGAGTCTGGCTCACGTCGTGCTGATACTGGCCCACGCCGATAGATTTCGGATCGATCTTCACCAGCTCCGCCAGCGGATCCTGCAGGCGGCGTGCGATAGAGACCGCACCGCGCAGAGAAACGTCCAGATCCGGGAACTCCTGCGCCGCCAGCTCGGACGCGGAATAGACGGATGCCCCCGCTTCGCTGACGATCACTTTCTGTGCCGTCACTTTCGGGAACTGCTTCTGCACGTCGAGGTAGAAACGTTCGGTTTCGCGGGACGCCGTACCGTTGCCGATGGCAACCAGCTCCACATTGAACTTCTCGCACAGCGCCGCCACCACGACGGCCGCTTTCGCTGCCTGGCCGGTGTGCGGATAAATGGTATCGGTCGCCACCAGCTTGCCGGTGCCGTCAACCACAGCGACCTTCACGCCGGTACGCAGGCCCGGATCGAGACCCATGGTCGCGCGCAGGCCGGCAGGGGCGGCCATCAGCAGGTCGTGCAGGTTACGGGCGAAGACGTTAATCGCTTCATCTTCGGCGCGCTCGCGCACGGTGCCCATCAGCTCGGTTTCAAGGTGCATCAGCACTTTGATGCGCCAGGTCCAGCTCACCACGCCTTTACGCCAGCTGTCCGCCGGGGCGTTGTTCAGGCGCAGGCCGAGATGGTCGATAATGATCTGCTCGCAGTGGCTCTCTTTCGGCGGCTCGTCAAACTGCGGGTCGGCGTTCAGGGAGAGCTGCAGCACGCCTTCGTTGCGGCCACGGAACATCGCCAGCGCGCGGTGTGAAGGGGTGGTAGAGATCGGTTCGTGATGATCGAAGTAGTCGCGGAATTTCGCGCCTTCTTCCTCTTTACCCGCGACGACGGTAGAGACGATGTGGGCATTCTTCCACAGGTAATCACGCACTTTAGCGAGCAGGGCGGCGTCTTCGGCGAAGCGCTCCATCAGAATGTAGCGTGCGCCGTCGAGAGCGGCCTTGGTGTCCGCTACGCCTTTGTCGGCGTCGATAAATTTGGCGGCTTCGGTTTCCGGGGCGTGGGACGGCTCGTTCCACAGCAGGTCGGCCAGCGGCTCAAGGCCCGCTTCAATCGCAATCTGCCCGCGCGTGCGGCGCTTCGGCTTGTACGGCAGATAGAGATCTTCGAGTTCGGTTTTGCTCAGGGTACCGTTAATGGCGCTTTCCAGATCGCTGGTCAGTTTGCCCTGTTCGCCGATGGATTTGAGGATCGCCTGACGACGTTCTTCCAGTTCGCGCAGATAGCCCAGACGGGTCTCCAGGTTACGCAGCTGCGTGTCGTCCAGACCGCCGGTGACTTCCTTACGATAGCGTGCAATAAACGGCACGGTGTTCCCTTCATCAAGCAGGCGAACGGCAGCTTCTACCTGTTCGGCTCTGGCCTGAATATCACCCGCAATAATGCGGCAGAGCGAATCTTTCATCATGGCTTTATCATCTGTTGAGTCGAAAAATCAGGGGATAGTTATACGGGCTGACACGGCAAAATGCCAGCCGGGGAGGGCGCTCTCGGACTATTTTACGTAGACGATCTCATTGACGTACCAGCTGGCTTCACCTGCGGGGGTCTGAACTACGGCCAGATCGCCCACTTCCTTTTTCAGCAGTGCGCGGGCCATCGGGGAGTCGATGGAGATGTAATCCTTACGACCAAAAATTTCATCGTAGCCGACAATGCGAAAACGCAGGGTGTCACCGTCGTCGTTTTCAATCTCCACCCATGCGCCGAAGAACACTTTGCCCTCCTGCTGCGGGGAGTAATCGACAATTTTGAGATGCTCGAGGCACTTCGTCAGATAGCGAACCCGGCGGTCGATCTCACGCAGTCGCTTTTTGTTGTACTGGTAGTCAGCATTTTCGCTGCGATCGCCCAGGCTTGCCGCCCAGGTCACCTTTTTGGTCACTTCAGGACGCTCTTCGCGCCAGAGGTAATCCATCTCTTTTTTGAGTTTCTCATACCCTTCGCGGGTGATCAGGGGCGTTTTCATGGTAAAGCCTTTGCTGCCGGTTTTCTGTCTTGCGCACAATACGTACCACACAGTGTAACAGACAGGATTAATAATGATTTATGTGATGAAATGAGCAGATAAGCTGCTGTTAAATATGCTTTGTAACAATTTCGACTAGAATTTATACCAGAATTAGCTGGTCGAATACGTGCACTTTTTTAGAATACGCTGTTACAAAGACTATCCGAACCTTTGGGAGTACACACAATGCAAGAGAACTACAAAATTCTGGTCGTGGATGACGACATGCGCCTGCGTGCGCTGCTGGAACGTTATCTGACCGAGCAGGGCTTCCAGGTTCGTAGCGTCGCGAACGCCGAGCAGATGGACCGTCTACTGACCCGTGAATCTTTCCACCTGATGGTTCTTGACCTGATGCTGCCTGGTGAAGACGGGCTCTCTATTTGCCGCCGTCTGCGCAGCCAGAGCAACCCGATGCCGATCATCATGGTGACGGCGAAGGGCGAGGAAGTTGACCGTATCGTGGGCCTTGAAATCGGCGCGGACGACTACATTCCAAAACCGTTTAACCCGCGTGAACTGCTGGCGCGTATTCGCGCTGTTCTCCGCCGTCAGGCGAACGAACTGCCTGGCGCACCGTCTCAGGAAGAAGCCGTCATTGCCTTCGGCAAGTTCAAGCTGAATCTCGGCACGCGCGAAATGTTCCGTGAAGACGAGCCAATGCCACTCACCAGCGGCGAGTTTGCGGTACTGAAAGCGCTGGTCAGCCACCCGCGTGAACCACTTTCCCGTGACAAGCTGATGAACCTGGCGCGTGGTCGCGAATACTCCGCAATGGAACGCTCCATTGACGTACAGATCTCTCGCCTGCGCCGCATGGTGGAAGAAGATCCTGCTCATCCTCGTTATATTCAGACCGTATGGGGTCTGGGCTACGTGTTCGTCCCGGACGGCTCTAAAGCATGAGGCGAATGCGCTTCTCGCCGCGTAGCTCGTTTGCCCGCACTCTGTTACTGATCGTCACCCTGCTGTTCGTCAGCCTGGTGACGACCTATCTGGTGGTGCTGAACTTTGCGATTTTGCCGAGCCTCCAGCAGTTTAATAAGGTCCTGGCCTATGAAGTCCGTATGCTGATGACCGATAAACTGCAGCTGGAGGACGGCACGCAGCTCGTCGTTCCCCCGGCGTTTCGTCGTGAAATCTACCGTGAGCTGGGCATTTCGCTCTACTCCAACGAAGCGGCGGAAGATGCTGGCCTGCGCTGGGCGCAGCACTACGAATTTCTCAGCCAGCAGATGGCGCAGCAGCTGGGCGGCCCAACGGAAGTGCGCGTTGAGGTCAACAAAAGCTCGCCCGTCGTCTGGCTGAAAACCTGGCTGTCACCCAATATCTGGGTGCGCGTCCCGCTGACCGAAATCCATCAGGGCGACTTCTCGCCGCTGTTCCGCTACACGCTGGCGATTATGCTGCTGGCGATAGGCGGCGCGTGGCTATTTATCCGTATACAGAACCGACCGCTGGTCGACCTGGAGCACGCTGCGCTGCAGGTCGGTAAAGGAATTATTCCTCCTCCGCTGCGCGAGTATGGCGCCTCGGAAGTCCGTTCGGTAACGCGCGCGTTTAACCATATGGCGGCAGGCGTGAAGCAGCTGGCGGATGACCGTACGCTGCTGATGGCGGGCGTCAGCCATGACCTGCGCACGCCGCTAACGCGTATTCGTCTGGCGACGGAGATGATGGGCGAAGAGGACGGTTATCTCGCCGAGTCCATTAACAAGGACATCGAAGAGTGCAACGCCATCATCGAGCAGTTCATCGACTACCTGCGCACCGGGCAGGAGATGCCGATGGAGATGGCCGATCTGAACGCGGTGCTGGGCGAGGTGGTGGCGGCGGAAAGCGGCTACGAGCGCGAGATTGATACTGACCTTCAGGCGGGCGAGATCCAGGTACGCATGCACCCGCTCTCGATCAAACGTGCGGTCGCCAACATGGTGGTCAACGCGGCGCGCTACGGTAATGGCTGGATCAAAGTCAGCAGCGGGTCTGAACTCAACCGCGCCTGGTTCCAGGTGGAAGACGACGGTCCGGGCATTAAGCCCGAGCAGCGTAAGCATCTGTTCCAGCCGTTTGTGCGCGGCGACAGCGCGCGCAGCACCAGCGGCACGGGCTTAGGCCTGGCGATTGTTCAGCGTATTATCGATAACCACAACGGGCTGCTGGAGATTGGCACCAGCGAGCGGGGTGGGTTGAGCATTCGCGCCTGGTTGCCGGTACCGGTGACGCGAGGGCAGGTGAAAGAGAGTTAAAAAAAGGGTGGCACTAGCCACCCTTTTTTGTAGGTCGGGTAAGGCGAAGCCGCCACCCGACAAGGTACGGTCTCTGCGGCCTGATGCCCTACCTCGACCCTCTCCCAAATGGAGAGGGTGAAGGGCTACAGCTTCGGACCCGCACTCACCAGCGCAGCTCCCGCCGGGGTATCGGTATACTTCTCGAAGTTCTCAATAAACAGCTTCGCCAGCGATTCCGCCTTCTCGCGCCACTGCTCCGGAGAACCGTACGTGTTGCGCGGGTCGAGGATATGCGTATCCACACCCGGCAGCGACGTTGGGATCGCCAGGTCAAACATCGGCAGCGTGAAGGTTTCGGCGTCGTCCAGAGAACCATCCAGAATGGCGTCGATAATCGCACGGGTATCTTTGATAGAGATACGTTTGCCGGTACCGTTCCAGCCGGTGTTCACCAGGTAGGCCTGTGCGCCGGATGCCTGCATGCGTTTCACCAGCACTTCAGCGTACTGCGTTGGGTGCAGCGACAGGAAGGCTGCGCCGAAGCAGGCGGAGAAGGTTGGGGTTGGCTCCGTCACGCCGCGTTCGGTACCTGCCAGCTTGGCGGTAAAGCCGGAGAGGAAGTGGTACTGCGTCTGGCTGGCAGTCAGGCGAGACACCGGAGGCAGCACGCCGAACGCATCCGCCGTCAGGAAAATGACCTTCGTGGCATGACCCGCTTTTGACACCGGCTTCACGATATTGTCGATGTGGTAGATCGGGTAAGAGACGCGGGTGTTTTCCGTTTTCGACGCATCGTCGAAGTCGATGGAGCCGTCGGTACGCACGGTGACGTTTTCCAGCAGCGCATCGCGACGGATCGCGTGGAAGATATCCGGCTCGGCCTCTTCAGACAGGCGAATGGTCTTCGCGTAGCAGCCGCCTTCAAAGTTGAATACGCCGTCGTCATCCCAGCCGTGTTCGTCATCGCCAATGAGACGACGTTTTGGATCGGTGGACAGGGTGGTTTTACCGGTGCCGGACAGGCCGAAGAATACCGCTACGTCGCCTTTTTCTCCGACGTTAGCCGAGCAGTGCATGGAGGCGATGCCACGCAGCGGCAGCAGGTAGTTCATGACGGAGAACATCCCTTTCTTCATTTCGCCGCCGTACCAGGTTCCGCCGATCAGCTGGATACGCTCGGTCAGGTTGAAGGCCACAAAGTTTTCGGAGTTCAGACCCTGCTCTTTCCACTGTGGATTCGTGCATTTCGCACCGTTCATCACGATGAAATCCGGGGTGAAATTCTGCAGCTCTTCGTCGGTTGGACGAATAAACATGTTTTTCACGAAATGCGCCTGCCAGGCCACTTCAGTGATAAAACGCACGGAGAGACGGGTGTCAGCGTTAGCGCCGCAGAAAGCATCGACAATGAACAGGCGCTTGCCGGAAAGTTGATGGGTGACGAGCCCTTTCAGGTGCTGCCAGGTTTCCGGGGAGAGCGGTTTGTTGTCGTTCTTCCCTTTGCCCTTGTCAGCCCACCACAGCGTATCGCGGGTGGTTTCGTCTCGGACGATATACTTATCTTTCGGCGAACGACCGGTAAAGATACCGGTATCGACGGCGATGGCACCAAGATTCGTCAACACACCACGCTCGTATCCTTCCAGTGCTGGATTGAGCTCTTCCTGATACAGCGTATCGTAGTCGGGGTTGTAGACGATTTCCTGGACGTCGTGAATACCATAAGCCATGAGATCTTGCGGGGTTAAACCAGTAACACGCATATCACTGCTCCTTAGCCAATATGTACTGCCTGAAATTGTAGGGTTTTTCTGGGGTTGTTTACCGCGACGGGGCTCATAGATTCACGCATCTGGACAAAACCCTTACTAACGGAAAACGCTGCGACTCCAGTCATAGCGCAGGCGGATTATCGCAGGAATCACTTTTTTGTTGGGGAAAATGTTCCGAAAAGGTTAAAGAGTGGTGATTTTATCGGAAGGAATGTGAATGTAATCGCATACACGTAAGAAAATTACGTAATGGTTACACTGTAAAAAACGATTCATGTCTCTTGCTCCAGATATTTCGGATTTTGAGGTGGGCGCCAGGAAATCACTTTGATGAAACAATAGACTTTTCGTGATTAAAGGGATGAAAGATGGAAAACAGTGAAACGTTGTCACCTTCTACACGCGGAGTCGTGGTACTGGCGGGCGCATTGCAGGGAGTCATATGCTATTTAATCATGTGGTATATCGAGTACACGAAATTGTCTTCCAATACGCTTTGGCTGACGTGCGTTGTACCTGCCACCGTGGTGATGACAACAACATTATCGCTTTCCATGACGTCATTCAGAAAGTCTTTTTTGTGGCTGTCGCTTGGAATAATTGGTGCGATTGTCGCGGGCATGGGGGGCTGGCTTAAGTGGAGCGTTGCGGGGCTGGAAAGCTGGGATACCAGAGATGCGATGCTCTTTTTTGGGTTTCACCTTCTGCTGATGACATTTCTTATGTTGCCGTGGCTTCAACGGTGTCTGGAAACTGGGTCGACGGATTCGTTTTATAGTGAGTTCTTTGATCGAAACTGGAATAACGTACTAACATTATTACTTATTTTTGTCTCAAATGGGCTGTTCTGGCTTTTGCTTTTCCTCTGGGCTGAGCTCTTCGAACTTATTGGCATACAATTTTTTGATCGGCTTTTCTTCCATTCTGACTGGTTTATTTCGGTGGCAATTGGCGTGGTGTCTGCAAGTGTGGCCGTGCTGGCGCGCATGCAGGTGCGTTTGATTCGGGCATTACAAAACCTGCTTACGCTTATCGCGACCGGCTTGTTGCCTCTGATGGCGGCATTAGCACTGCTGTTTATTGGCGCATTACCCGTGGTTGGCTTTGATGCCATTTCCGCGCGGATTTCCGCAGCGGGCCTGCTGACCGCATTAGCGCTTCTGCAGCTCTTTCTGGTGACGATAGTCTGGCATCCGCAACGTCAAACGCTGCCCTACTATGCGCTCATAAACGGGATGGTTCGCCTCGCCGTCACGTTTGTTCCCGCCTATCCGGTATTAGCGGGGTGGGCGCTATGGCTACGTATTTCACAATATGGCTGGTCACCGGAACGTCTGTATGGTGCACTCATCACTATGGTGGCACTGGTCTGGGCGGTGGGATTTTGTGTGAGCGTCGTATTTTTCCGTCGCGCCGCGCAAAAGCTGCAAGCGTATATTATCCCGGTAACGGGATTACTCGCGCTTACTCTCCTGATCCTGGTTCATACTCCTGTCCTTGACCCATGGCGTATCAGCGTTGAAAGCCATATGAGCCGTTATCATGACGGAAGAATTAATGCGGATCAGGTCAGCCTGTATATGCTGAGCAACACCGGACGAAAGGGACGGGAGGCTCTGCTCACGCTACAAAACGATCCCCAATTTATTTCAAACCCTAAGCGGCAGCGCGAGCTTAATGGTCTTATCTCTGGAAACCGTGAAGGGGCAGGGAAGATGACCGCCGAGATGCTGGAAAAACAGATCCAGCTCGCGCCTGGAATGGCCCGTCCTGACAAAGGATTATGGCAAGCCATGTTCAGCAATCAGTATCGCTTTGAGAGCTGCGAAAGCGCTCAGGGTAACTGTTTACTCATGTCGCTCGATCTGAACGGAGACGGCAAACCGGAAGCCGTGCTGTATCAATTTACCGATCGCACGATCGTGGCTTACACACAAACCGACACTGGCTGGCGGATCGCCGGGGACGCGTGGAAAATGCCGGAGGCGTTGAGCAAAGAAGAACTTGACCGCGCATTACGGCAGGGGAAGGTGAAATCTATCGTGAAACCCTGGGCGGATATCGAGATTTTCGGGAAACGTGTCGATATGAGCTACGACAGTTACACTAACGCGCAGTGGCGTTAGTGCTCTTTCTTGCCAGGTGGCGCTACGCTTACCCGACCTACAATTAGCAATTATATCAATAAATTACACAATTCATTGTAGGCCCGTGCAAGCATAGCGCCGCCGGGCAACAGGCTCAGAGTTTAGTGAACCTGCGGATCCGCCGGGGAGGCGTTATTGCGGATCTCCGCGATATCCATCGAATTGAACACGTAGTGCGTACCGCAGTAGTCACAGTGCATATCAATTTCGCCGTCTTCCGCCATGATGCTGTCGATCTCTTCATCCGGCAGGGTTTTCAGTGCGCCAGCGCAGCGCTCGCGGGAGCAGGTGCACTTAAATTCCACCGCCTGCGGGTCGTAGACCGTCACTTCTTCTTCGTGGTACAGACGCCACAGCACGTCGGTCGCTGACAGGTTGAACAGCTCTTCCGCTTTGATGGTTTCGGTCAGCGTCGCCAGGTGCTCAAAGTCATTGGTCTGCGCGTCCTGCGCAGGCAGAACCTGCAGCAGCATACCGCCGGCAGCAGGCTGACCGTCCACTTCACCAGTGCGGATGAAGAGACGCGTCGGCAGCTGTTCAGAACGCATAAAGTAATCTTCCAGACAGGCTGCCAGGGTATCGCCTTCCAGACCCACCACGCCCTGATAGCGCTCACCTTCCTCAGGGGAGATGGTGATCACCAGGTAGCCATTACCTACCAGCGTTTTGAGGTCTGCATTTTCAGGCACGTCGCCCTGAACGCGCGCCACGCCGCGCATCTGCTGCTGGTTATTGCCGTTGATCACCGCCAGCGTCATCGGGCCGTCACCCTGCAGCTGCACGGTGATATCACCGGCAAACTTCAGCGTCGCCGTCAGCAGGCTGGTGGCAACCAACAGTTCGCCCAACAGGGTCTTCACCGGCAGCGGGTAGTTGTGGTTTTCCAGAATCTGTTTCCAGGTTTCGGATACGGTGACCAGCTCGCCGCGCACGGCGAATTGTTCAAACAGATAGCGGTGTAATTGGTCGTGTTGGGCCATTTTCATCTCTCGTGCGGGTGAGGTTACTCTGTCTCACCGTGTTTAAATTTCATCAGATCGCGGCGCTCTTTTTTATCCGGCCGCCGGTCCGGGTGAGGCATCGTCAGCGCGTTCATTTTGCGCGCCAGCGCGGTCTTCTCGCGTTTTTCAATGCTCTCCGCCGTCTCTTCATAAAGCAGTACGGCTTCCGTTGCGGGTCGACGTTGTTCGGTAATGGCTTTAATCACCACCGTACGTTCATCGTTGCCCTGACGCAGCGTTAAGGTGGCATTCAGCTCAACCAGCTTGCTCGGTTTGCTGCGCTGACCGTTGTAATGCACTTTTCCGCCGTCAACCATCTCGCGGGCAAGGGCGCGTGTTTTATAAAAACGCGCTGCCCACAGCCATTTATCCAGTCTTACCCCGTCAGAGGGTTTTTCTTTCATGGTGTCTCCTTCACGGTCAGTGAGGGGATCATCTGGCGATAGTCGTTCAGTCCAGGGTGGCGCAGATAGCTTTTTTCAGCCAGGCCAGAGTCAGGATTGGTCACGCCCAGACAGTAGCGAATGCCAAACCTTGCCGCGGAATCCAGAATGGGCTCGCTGTCATCAATGAACAGCGTACGTTCAGGCTGCAAACCCGTCTCTTCCTTCACCGCATGCCACAACCGCTGATCCTCTTTCGGATAACCAAATGTGTGGGTGGAAAGTAATAAATCAAGGTGCGACGCCAGCCCAGTATGCTCCAGCTTTACCGCCAGATTATGTGGATGCGCGTTGGTCAGCAAAATACGGCGCTTGCCGCTTGCTTTCAGCGCATCCAGAAAGGGCACGGTATCCTCGCGCAGAATGGCGCGCGGGCCCTGGGTGGTGGTCATGGCACAAATATCCAAACCGAGGCGCTCGCTCCAGTAATCAAGACAGTACCAGTTTAGCGTATGTTGTACCGCGCTATATTGCGAACGAATGAATGCCTGCGCTTCTGCCGGGGAGATCCCCTGCTGTTCGCCGTAGGTTTCAGGAACCAGCGTTTGCCAGAAATAGTTATCAAAGGCGAGATCGAGCAGCGTGCCGTCCATATCCAGCAGAACGGTATCAACCTCCTGCCAGGCGATATCAAGATGCATTAGGGGGAACTCCAGCCAGAAGAAACGTGCGCGACAGGGTAGCACATCTTGTCGCGCAACGACGTTATCAGATCAGGCTCTCAGACGAGGGGATCAGCTTAGGATTGAGGCAGTTTTCATAATACTGCTGGATGTCGGCAAGCCGGGTGCGCGAGCGCTGGTAGCGGCGCAGGGCCATAAAGCCGTTCCAGAAAATGGCGGCAAGCATCGCGGTCATCAGCAGAGAGGTGCCAATATAGCGCCATAAACCTGCGCTATCCGGCATCCGGTGCAGGCCGATATGGCGAGTGCCGTTGGCATCGGTGTAGATGCTTGTGACAATCCCTTCGGCGCTGAACGGCGTTTGCATCAGCATCTGCGCCAGGCGCTGGAATTGGCTCCACTGCTCCTGTGCCGGGTAGTCATAAAGCGCAACCTGCGGATAAGGCTGATCGACCAGGTCGCTGCCTTCATCGCTGACAATCACAAATCCGCCGGGTGCCGGGCTGTTCAGCGCCTGAGCCGCACGGGTGGTCTCGCGCATCATGAACGGCGAGGTCGAGGTAGCTACGAGGTTATCCAGCGATTCAGCGCTCACCGGACGCAGCAGCACGTTAACGCCATCCAGTCGTCCCGCTTCGGCGCGTTTCACCAGCGAGTCCCAGTCTTTACTGTTACCCAGGTTTACCAGGGCGTTTTTAAGACGTATGCACTCATCCTGAGAGGAGCATAAATCCTGAGTTTTCAGGACGATGTCACCAAAATCATCCAGCAGAACCATGCCTGATTTCTGAATGGCCGAGCGCAGCGCAGGGCTGACGCGTGAATCATCGTCCGGTTTCGGATGCAACTGGCGGTTCACCGTCTGGGTAAGCGCCGTGGCCTTATTAATTACTTCGGATTCCGGCAGCGGCAGCGGCGGAGCGTCGTTCCAGATAATTTGCGAGCAGTCAAACGGCATGAAAGGCGAGTTCTGGCGGGTATTCCACGCCCCTGGGGTGTGAATATTACACATCCCGGTACCTTTCAGGCGCAGCGTGTCCCCCACGCGCGCACCGGCTTCATCCAGTTTATTGACGCTGGTCGCTTCAATGGTTTGCGCGCCTTTGATCCACGACAGGGTGAATTTGATGGGCATATCCAGCGGCACGAAAAGCAGCAGCATGGCTAAGACCAGCGCGGCGCCGCCGGCAATGACCGCACTGCGCAGCCAGTGCTGAAGCGGGAAATTTTTCACTTCATCATGCAGAGACAGGAAGCGCCCCTGACGCACAACGTGGCGGTCAAGATAGATATCAATATCGGTTTTCTGTCCTAAGTCTTGCGTAATCCACGGTTGCCAGTGGCGCGGGTAGATAAGGTCGATAATACCGAGTGAAATATTGTTGAGATGTTCCTGATCGTTTTCACCGAACAGGCCCCAGCGCTTTGGCGTACCGCGCAGGCAGTGGATCTCTCGTAACGAGGTTTTGGCCGGTGGGGCAAAGAGTCCCCAAAGCCCGGCAGCCAGCAGCAGCACCGCGCCTCCCGCCAGCCAGGGAACAAACACATCCGGTGTGAGCAGGCAGAAAAAAAAGAGCAGGAAGGCCGCGACGATCAGAATGGCTTCGCGGATGCCGTCCGGGCGGCTCAGGGCGTACTCTTCATGCGTCTCCTGGCGAATGTTCAGCAGTTCGATCTGCTCAGTCTCTTCGCCACGAATGGATGCCTGCGTTGAACTCGCGCGCTCCAGCGCAAAACGCGGAGCTTCCTGAAGGTACTCATTCAGCGTATGGCCGTTAAGCGAAATAACCAGGGGCAACGAATCGGTGTGAATCAGCTCAACGCTGTTCTCGTCATTAATGTACTGCTCCCAGGACGGGGGCAGATGCACTTCGACAGAATCAAGGTAATAGCGCCATTTGTTGGGGTCATCAGTGGTGATGCCATAGCGCGTGATGGAGCGCGTCACGCAAAGCACGGTATCACTTTGCGCATTAAGCTTGAGCGCGACGGGCGCAGCGGTGGCTCCCGTTGGCCCAGGCGTTAGCTGAGTACGGTTCAGAATTTCGAGATAGTTTTCAACCGCATCGCGCTCGTCTTGCGTGAGTTTACGTGTGCTCGCACCCGCAAATGCGTTTAAAAAGGGCAGACGATAACGGCGCTGTACGCGGCGCCTGTACAACCACCCTGCAACCAATGCGCTGGCCAGCATAGCAGCGAGAACAATCAAAATGGTGCTCATGCTTTCCCCATCTTACTTATCTTACAGGTGTAGTCAGTAGCACCTTTACATTGAATGAGAGTCTGTGGTTGGCTATCGGCAAGTATGGAGTCGAACTTGAGCATTCTGAAGCGCATCCCAGTGACCGGTGATGATAGCAAAGCCTGTTATGGCGCGATATCAGCAAATTCCTGGAAACATTTCAACCTCTTGACATTTGTTTTGAATTGAGGATTGATCCCTGCTACGTTGCATAAATGTAAATAAAGAACAATTGACGTTGCCGAAACCGTGCGGCATATCGCACAATAACGCCAGTTCTCACTGCTAAGACCCATCACGATGAGCAAACCACTACAAAAACCCACCATTCTGAATGTTGAAACTGTCGCCAAATCGCGCCTGTTTAATGTCGAAAGTGTGGACCTGGAGTTCAGCAACGGTGTGCGTCGCGTTTATGAACGTATGCGCCCTTCTTCGCGCGAAGCGGTGATGATTATTCCCATTATCGACGATCATCTGATTTTGATCCGCGAATACGCTGTGGGAACGGAATCCTACGAGCTTGGTTTCTCGAAAGGGCTTATCGACCCGGGTGAAACCGTCTTTGAAGCGGCAAACCGCGAGCTGAAGGAAGAGGTCGGCTTCGGGGCGAATGAGCTTTCATTCCTGAAAAAGCTGAGCATGGCGCCGTCCTATTTTTCCAGCAAAATGAATATCGTGGTGGCCGAAGATCTCTATCCTGAATCGCTCGAAGGGGATGAGCCGGAGCCACTGCCGCAGGTTCGATGGCCGCTAGCGCACCTGATGGATCTGCTGGAAGACCCTGACTTTAATGAGGCTCGCAACGTGAGCGCGCTATTCCTGGTGAGGGAGTGGTTGAAGGGGCAGGGAAGGTTGTAGAGTATATCTACGCACCCTGCATGATTATTCATCTGTATTTTTTGACTACAGATTTGAGCGCTAAGGTTATGATGCTTCCAACTCCTCCGAGAATTGCACCAACCGCAGAGCCCAGTGCAAGACTGTAAATATATTCCTTCAGCGGTAGAGTAGACATGGAGCCATACAGCATCAGAGCTATAGCCGTTGCCAGCGATCCATGTACAACCGTTAACCATGCCCTTTTTTCTATTAAGGCGGCCATCAGGCATCCGCAGAGAAAGGTGGCGAAGTAACATAAACCATTGAAAAAATAGATCCAAAAATCTCCAAGAGATCGCCCGAAAAACCAATAGTTGGTGAAAACTTGAATTAAATGTCGGGCAAAAATATAACTATTAATACTCAAAAGATAAGATAAAATCATTGATATTTTGAGATCGTACTTATGATCTGGGTTTTTAATTCCCATAGTATTACTCCCATGATTTTTCATTGCCATCTTAGTTGTAGATTAATTCATTGATATTATATTTTTTAATATTTTGTAAAAGATCTATTTGAATGGAAGATATAATTACGTACATCACCAGCCATTAATGAATCTCTATCAAGGAACGTTAGCTGTATCAAATTTGATAATTGTTGTCTGGTCGGATTCCTTTTTAACCACCAATGAAATGCGCCATTTCGGTAATGTTCTGAACCGTCTTCATCTCCTGAAAGGTAGTGATCTATCTGACCAATGAATAATTCATCGGGGTATAGGCCAAACTCAAGCCATTCTTTCGGAAAATGCATAAGCTCCAGGAAAGGTAGTTTGAGTTGGAGCTTATGGGTGAGTGGCTCCTGTAAACATCTGACTAAAACTGCATTGCTTAAATTTTCACGCAGGGCGATGGCTTCAATACATCCTCGATCGCCAGTATCTAAAATACAGAGTTGTAAGCTTTCGCTAATGCAATCGCGCTCGGCCATTTCGGACAGAGTACTTAGTGACAGACATCTTTTCGGCGTTGATAGCGCTAGCCTGCAGAGATGTTCAATTTGCGCTTTTGAAACAAATAGTGATAAATCCAGGATGATGTTTTCTGATGTGTCCCAAATATCGCAATAACGGGACCACTCATCCTGATTTATATCAGGTTGTAATCTTATTCCTGTCATCTTTGGATGCTCATCAATTTTATTTATTCAACGCGCGTTGTTTTTTGATAAATTCAATCGCTGTATCTAACTCTTCGGCGGTCTCTTCCGTAGCGCTGGGTAAACAAATCCAGGCGTGGCTATTAGCGATGCAAAGCACGTAAACACCCTCTATGATTAAAAAATCAGCAGTAGCATGCCAGGGGACAAAGGATGATACCTGTTTTGACGTGGTAATCGTCAATCCTTGTTCATCTATAATGATATTGTGATGTTGATTAACAACATCCTTGTGATAGGCCTGACGCTGCACTCTGCGTACGCAACGGAAAATACACAATTTGGCAAACAACGATCCAGCAGTCAGCAGCCAGATTGTGACGGCTAATGCTCCATCATTGCGAAAATAGAAAATATCAGAATCATCACAATCTGTTTTCCAGGCGGCGATAATAAAGTTTGTATTTAAAACGTGGAACAGGTTGTCACACTGAAAAACGGCCAGCGCAAACAAAGCAACGATGGAACTGAATGTTAATATCCTTGGCCAGCGTGATTGAGCGGGAAAATAATGGACGCGAGTTACGGCCTTGCATATCGAACGATATTGTTTAAATGTAAGATTTTGTTCAGACCGGAGGAAGTGGTATTGGTTCTTAAATGGCACGTTATCTGGCGTTATGTCACTCATTTGATATCATCCATGATGAAAACATCAATGATATTGCCACAATGAACTGCATAACAAGTTAGTGTTTCTACATATTTATTTAATTCAAAAAAAGGCGCCGAAGCGCCTTTTCGTCAGAACAACTCGTGCGTTTCGCCGTTATCAATAATCTCTGTACCCACCTCATGCACCGCCTGCGTGGTTGGCTGCGTGCCCTCGATGAAATACTCTGCACGGCTATTACCGCCGTTGGCGAGCTGGCCTGTGCTGCGGTCGATATTGACCGTCACCACACCTGGCGGTGGCGTCAACGGCTGCTCCGGCACGCCTTCAAGAACGGACTTCATGTAGGCGTCCCAGGCCGGCTGGGCGCTCTTCGCACCGCCTTCGTAGCCGGAAATCTGATCCTTAATCGCGCCGGATGCCGTTGTACGACCTAAGTCACGGCGGTGATCGTCGAAACCGATCCAGACCGATGTTACCACGCCCGGCCCGTACCCGGAGAACCACGCATCTTTCGAGCTGTTGGTGGTCCCCGTTTTACCGCCGATATCATGGCGCTGCAAATCACGCCCAGCACGCCAGCCAGTCCCCTGCCAGCCCGGCTCTCCGAAGATGTTGGTGTTCAGCGCGCTTTTGATCAGGAACGACAGCGGCGTATTGATCACATGCGGGGCATACTCCGGCGCACCGGTCTGTGCCACCAGCGACCGGTTAGCCTGCCCAAGCTGCGGCTGCGGCACGACGCCGTTCTGCTGCTCCTGAGACACGGCAACATCCTCCATGTCCTTGTTTTCAAGCACGTCGGATTTCGGTGTATTGCCATAGATGACCGGAATATCGCAGTCAGGACAGGCAATCTTCGGCTTCGCTTCGAACAGCACGCCGCCCTGGTCGTTTTCGATCTTGCTGATGAAGTACGGGTCAATCAGGAAGCCGCCGTTGGCCATCACCGAGTACCCGCGTGCAACCTGAAGCGGCGTAAAGGAGGCGGAGCCTAACGCCAGCGACTCGGTGCGAACGATGTTCTGTGCCGGGAAACCGAAGCGCTGCAGATACTCTGCGGCATAGTCGACGCCCATCGCGCGCATTGCGCGCACCATCACCACGTTTTTAGACTGTCCCAGACCCTGACGGAGACGAATAGGACCGGCATACTCCGCGGGGGAGTTCTTCGGCTGCCAGTCGGAACCAGCACCAGCATCCCAGCGGGAAATTGGCACGTCGTTAAGGATGCTGGCGAGGGTCAAGCCCTTATCCATCGCCGCCGTGTAGAGGAACGGTTTGATGTTGGAACCGACCTGACGCAGCGCCTGGGTGGCGCGGTTAAATTTGCTCTGGTTGAAATCAAACCCGCCGACGAGGGCCAGAACGGCACCGTTCTGTGGGTTGATGGAGACCAGGGCCGAGTTGACGTCCGGCACCTGTGCCAGCCACCAGGATTCGCCTACCTTGCGCACCCAGATTTGCTGCCCGGTTTGTACCGCATCGGTCACTTTACGCGGCGTTGCGCCCTGCAGCGTATCCGAGCGGTACGGACGCGCCCAGCGGATACCGTCCATACGCAGGGAGACGGAGGTACCGTCCGCGAGCGTCGCAACGGCTTCCTGAGGATCGGCCTGCGTCACCACGGCAGGAAGGAGCGGACCATAGGTTGGCAGCGCCTTCAGCGTACTGGTGATTTTTTTGCTGTCCCACGCGCTTTCGCCCACTTTCCAGAGCACGTTTGACGGGCCGCGATAGCCGTGACGCATATCGTAGTCCATCACGTTGTTCCGCACCGCTTCCTGAGCCGCCTGCTGGACCTTGCGGGTGACGGTGGTGTACACGCGATAGCCATCTTCATAGGCCTTGTCACCATAACGATTCACCATCTCCTGACGAACCATCTCGGTCAGGTAAGGGGACGCGAAGGCGATCTCAGGGGCGTGGTAGTTAGCGTCAATGACATCGTTACGCGCCTGGTCGTACTCGCTCTGGCTGATGTAGCCTTCGCTCAGCATACGTGACAGGACGACGTTACGACGCGCGGTGGCGCGATCGAGCGAGTAGAGCGGGTTAAACGTGGACGGCGCTTTCGGCAGACCGGCAATGGTTGCCATTTCGCTTAAGGTGAGTTGCTCAACAGGCTTACCGAAGTACACCTGTGCGGCAGCCCCCACGCCATAGGCGCGGTAGCCCAGGTAGATTTTGTTGAGGTACAGCTCAAGGATTTCGTCTTTGCTCAGCAGCTGCTCAATACGGATCGCAAGGAACACCTCTTTGATCTTACGTATCAGCGTCTTTTCAGGGCTGAGGAAGAAGTTACGCGCCAGCTGCTGCGTAATGGTACTCGCCCCCTGAGAGGCGTGACCTGAGAACAGCGCAATGCTCGCGGCACGGAAAATCCCCACCGGATCGACACCGTGGTGCTCGTAAAAACGGCTGTCCTCCGTGGCGATAAAGGCTTTCACCATCACGGGGGGGATTTGGTTTAAGGTCAGCGGAATACGACGCTTCTCGCCATATTGCGCCATCAGCTCGCCATCGGCGCTATAGACTTGCATCGGGATCTGGAGTCGCACATCGCGAAGCGTGGCGACATCAGGTAGCTGTGGCTCAATATATTTGTACAAACCGTAAATCGAGCCTGCTCCCAGCAGAATGCAACAGACTGCAAGGATGAATAAATACTTTACGAACTTCACCGGAGATTTCCCATTTGGTTTCACTTGGGCAGTTTCTAAACAATCGCGCGGTAGTATAAAGGCAAGCCTGATTCATTGATATAGCCGTCAAGGCGACGTGCGATAAGGAGATCGTGAAGCATGGCTTTCAAAACATGGCAAACGGGCGTTCATATTCAACAGGATAGGGTTCTGATCGTCGCGTTGGCTCGGGAGAAGTCGGGCTGGTGCTTG
Organism: Enterobacter sp. ECC-019; assembly: GCF_043974075.1. Taxonomy (NCBI): domain Bacteria; kingdom Pseudomonadati; phylum Pseudomonadota; class Gammaproteobacteria; order Enterobacterales; family Enterobacteriaceae; genus Enterobacter; species Enterobacter sp. ECC-019. The sequence continues at coordinate 228,365 of NZ_CP143759.1, read as the reverse complement.
CGCCGCTGGTGGGCGATCCCTCTGGCCGAAGGCATCATTCGTGACGGCAAAATTTATCAGCCAGAACAGCTGGTTGATGCGTTACGCGACTGGCGGAAAACGCTGCCGCACTACCACCGGGTGTTCCTCTCTTTCCCGGCAGCACGTACCCTGCAGCGGTCGCTTCCCTGCCCGTCAGTAGCACTGCGCGACAGCGAACAGCTCTCGTGGCTTGGCGCGGCGCTCGCACGCGAACTGGAGATGTCTGCCGATACGCTCTGTTTCGATTACGCGCAGGATACCTTCAGCAATACCTTTCACGTGACTGCGGCACAAAACAACGAGGTCGACACCCTCCTGGCGCTGGCGAAAACGCTGCGTTTGCAACTGGTGACCATTACTCCGGATGCCAGCGCGCTGGCGAATCTTCTTCCTGCGGTGACACCAGTGAAGTGCATCGCCTGGCGGGACGATCGGCAGTGGCTGTGGGCGATGCGCCATCAGTGGGGACGCCGCTTTACCACAGAAGCCGAAAGCGTGGCTGAGTTGTCGGCGCTGCTGGCGCTTGGTCCGGATGACATCGCGCTGTTTGATAGCCGACGTGACCCGTGGGAAATCCTGGAACGCTGCCATGCCCCGCTACCGGACTGCGGCGCTGATTATACCGTTGCGCTGGCGATGGCCATGAGCGAGGTGCCCGGATGAGCATCATGAACTTTCTGCCCTGGCGGCAGCAGCGGCGCGCGCGATGCCTGCGTTTCTGGGGTGCAATGTGTGTCGGCACCGTGCTGTTGATGTTCGTGGTCATATTCGGTCTGCGGATGAACCCTCTTATGAGGCTGCGCGCGCTGCAAACGGATCTGACGGGAATACAGATCGTACAGCATGCGCTTCTCTCCCGGCAGAAACTCGCCTCACAGGCGCAGCTGCCAGCGCAGACATTTCAGCGACGCGCATGGCAACCGGTGCTGGAATCCCTTTCCCGCGCCATTCCGGCACAGGCCTGGCTGACAGAGCTGCGCTATCAGCCTCCCGCGCTGATGCTGAGCGGGTATGCCCTAACCCTGCCGGCCCTGTCTGCTCTGCGCGACGCGCTTGGCCAAATAGCGGGTTTCACGCCCGGGGCGGCGGGTGAGCTTCGGCAGGACAGCCAGGGGCGCTGGATGTTCACCCTTCATCTTAAAAGCGAGGGTTAACGCGTGAATACCCTGTTAGAACGCTGGTGCGAAAGCCGTCCCTGGTATCGGGTGCTCTTCTGGTGTCTGGGGAGTCTCCTGGCAGGAGTGGCCGCGTGGGGCACCCTGCTCAGACCGGTAGACAGGCAGTGTGCTGAACGACAACGCCAGTTGATTCAGGACACGGGAGCTAACGCAGCGTTATGGCCTGCCGTCAGAAAGGTGCCATTTCGTCCGGAAACACCGGAATCACGGGAGCTGATTTCTTTTTCCCCGCTCGATTTTCAGGGCGATAACACGACGCTGGTTCACTGGAAGCCGCTGCAGAACGGAGGGGAACTGATGCTGGAGGTTGAGTGGCAGGCGCTTCCGGGGCTTTTTTCCCGGCTGGCGCAGCGGGATGTGCAGATCACCGCTTTCGCGATTTCGCCACAAGGTACAGCATTGCGTCTGCGGCTGGAGCTGGAACATGCGAAATAGCGCGCGATATTTGCTGGTTTGCTCAGCTCTGCTATTGACCGGCATGCGCGATCCGTTTCGCCCGCCGGACGATCCCTGCGCCATTGGCGAACTGGCGCAGTGGCACTATCGCGGTATGGTGGGAGGACAGCAGGCTATCGGCATTTTACAGGATGGGCAAAAGCGCTGGTACCGGCTGAAAACGCATGAGCGCTTCCCGGCTGGCTGGACGATAACAGCCATCAATGAAACGGAACTGGTTGTTGATGTGGGTGACACATGTGAACCAGAAAAATGGATGTGGCAACGAGAAGGAATGGATAAGAATGAATTTACGGATAATGCTGTGGCTGCTGGCGTTCAGCCATCCGCTGTGGGCCGCCGCGCCAAAACCGGTCACGCTGATGGTGGATGACGTGCCTGTAGTCCAGGTGCTGCAGAGCCTGGCTGCACAGGAAAACCGTAATCTGGTGATATCGCCCGATGTCGGCGGCTCGCTTTCGCTTAACCTGACGCGCGTCCCCTGGCGACAAGCGTTACAGACGGTTGTCACCAGCGCTGGCCTCGTTTTGCGAGAGGAGAGAGGCATTTTTTATGTGCATACCGCGGCCTGGCAGCGTGAACAGCAGGAACGTTCAGAACAGGAGCGGGCGCGTCGACAGCTTGATGCACCGTTAGTGTCTCACAGTATCCCTTTTTCCTATGCCGATGCCGGAGAGCTGCAAAAAGCCGCGGAAAAATTCTTGAGTCCAAAGGGGAGTTTATCTGTCGACAAGCGCACCAATCGCCTGCTGATACGGGATAACCAGACGGTGGTGGAGACGCTGCAGCGCTGGGCCGCCCAGATGGATATTCCCGTCGAGCAGGTCGAGCTGGCGGCGCATATTGTGACCATTAATGAAAAAAGCCTGCGTGAGCTGGGAGTGAAGTGGAATCTCGCCGACGCCACCGATGCGGGTAAGGTTGGTCAGCTCACCACGCTTGGCAGCGATCTTTCCGTCGCCAGCGCCACCAGCCACGTGGGTTTTAACATCGGACGGATCAATGGTCGGCTGCTGGATCTGGAGCTTTCTGCGCTGGAGCAAAAACAGCAGGTCGATATCATCGCCAGCCCGCGGCTGCTGGCCTCGCATATGCAGCCGGCCAGCATCAAGCAGGGGAGTGAGATCCCGTATCAGGTTTCAAGCGGTGAAAGCGGCGCAACCTCCGTTGAGTTTAAGGAGGCGGTATTAGGGATGGAGGTCACGCCGGTGGTGTTACCGGGAGGGCGCGTGCGCCTGAAATTGCACATCAGCGAAAATATGCCGGGACAGGTGCTGCAGCAGGCGGACGGCGAAACGCTGGCGATCGACAAACAGGAGATAGAAACCCAGGTGGAGGTAAAAAGTGGAGAAACGCTGGCGTTAGGCGGAATTTTTTCTCAGAAGAACAAAACCGGCAGTGACAGCGTGCCGGGGCTGGGGAAAATCCCCTGGCTTGGTCAGCTTTTTCGCCATGATGGGAAGGATAATGAACGGCGCGAGTTAGTGGTGTTTATTACACCACGTCTGGTCGGTATTCGCTGACGGGTAACGATCCCCGCAATGATTTTGCATTCAGTTTGTTGCAGATGTTTGACGTGGGGCATGAATTAGCATACAAGGAGTACCGATTTGAGTTGGACTTACGTCTTATTACCTTATGCGCCCGACGCGGTGATTTAATCAGTTGCCAAACAAGCCGGAGTATTGAGATAATTTTTAGTCTGACTCTCGCTCTATTGCATATGAGGTTTCAGTTCATGTCCTGCTACGCTGAGTGTCTGCGAAGCGGGGATTACCATTAACGAATAGTCTTAGTAGTACCGATAAAATGGCAGAGAAACGCAATATCTTTCTGGTTGGGCCTATGGGTGCCGGCAAAAGCACTATTGGGCGTCAGTTAGCTCAACAACTCAATATGGAATTTTACGATTCTGATCAAGAGATTGAGAAACGAACCGGAGCTGATGTGGGCTGGGTTTTCGACGTAGAAGGCGAAGAAGGTTTCCGTGACCGAGAAGAAAAAGTGATCAACGAACTCACGGAAAAGCAGGGCATCGTTCTGGCAACAGGCGGCGGCTCTGTGAAATCTCGCGAAACCCGCAACCGTCTCTCCGCCCGTGGCGTAGTGGTCTATCTTGAGACGACCATCGAGAAACAGCTGGCACGTACGCAGCGCGATAAAAAGCGCCCGCTGCTGCAGGTTGAAACGCCACCACGCGAAGTTCTGGAAGCGTTGGCCGATGAACGCAATCCGCTGTATGAAGAGATTGCCGATGTGACCATTCGTACTGACGACCAGAGCGCTAAAGTGGTTGCAAACCAGATTATTCATATGCTGGAAAGCAACTGATTCTGGCTTTATATACACTCGCCTGCGGGTAAAAGCATTAAAGGTGGATGTCGCGTCATGGAGAGGATTACAGTTACTCTCGGGGAACGTAGTTACCCTATCACCATCGCGGCTGGTTTGTTTAACGACCCAGCTTCCTTTTTACCACTGAAAGCGGGTGATCAGGCGATGCTGGTCACCAATGAGACGCTGGCTCCGCTTTATCTCGACCGCGTACGCCACCTGCTTGAGCAGGCGGGCGTAAAAGTCGACAGTGTGATTCTCCCCGATGGCGAGCAGTATAAAAGCCTGACGGTACTGGATACCGTCTTTACTGCATTGCTGCAAAAACCGCACGGTCGCGATACAACACTGCTTGCCCTGGGCGGCGGTGTTGTGGGCGATCTGACCGGCTTTGCGGCCGCAAGCTATCAACGTGGCGTCCGTTTTATTCAAATCCCGACCACGTTGTTGTCCCAGGTCGACTCCTCTGTGGGTGGCAAAACGGCAGTCAACCATCCGCTCGGCAAAAACATGATCGGCGCGTTCTACCAGCCCGCATCGGTGGTGGTGGATCTCGACTGTCTGAAAACCCTGCCGAAGCGCGAACTGGCTTCTGGTCTGGCGGAAGTGATCAAATACGGCATTATTCTGGATGGCGAGTTCTTTAGCTGGCTTGAAGAGAATATGGATGCGCTGCTGCGCCTGGATGAGGCTAAACTGGCATACTGCATTCGTCGTTGTTGTGAGCTGAAAGCAGAAGTTGTCGCAGCAGACGAGCGTGAAACGGGCTTACGTGCTTTACTGAATCTTGGGCATACGTTTGGTCACGCGATTGAAGCCGAAATGGGTTACGGTAACTGGCTGCACGGTGAAGCCGTCGCGGCCGGTATGGTCATGGCAGCCCGCACCTCTGAACGTCTGGGGCAGTTTAAACCTGAAGAGACGGCACGCATCATTGCGCTGCTTGAACGTGCAGGTTTGCCGGTAACCGGGCCGCAGGAGATGTCGGCGCAAGCGTATTTACCCCACATGATGCGCGATAAAAAAGTATTGGCAGGCGAGATGCGTCTTGTACTCCCGCTTGCAATAGGGAAGAGTGAAGTGCGCGGCGGAGTGCCGCACGATGTCGTTCTTGGCGCTATCGCTGATTGTCAGCAGGCGTAACAACTAGAAAGGTCAGGCCACTGTCGCCGGTGGTCGTTTAGCTTCAGGTGAAATGCAAAGTCGTTAGCATAAGCCTTTGAGTGGGGTGTTAAATGGATGAATTCAAACCAGAAGACGAGCTGAAACCCGATCCCAGCGATCGTCGTACTGGTCGTTCTCGTCAATCTTCAGAACGTGATAACGAGCCGCAGATCAACTTTGACGATGTTGATCTGGATGCAGACGATCGTCGCCCTTCGCGCAGCCGCAACGCGCATGAAGAGCGAGCAGAAGAGGATTATGAGTCCGAAGAAGATTCAATGGACGAACAGCCTGTAGAGCGTCGCCCGCGTAAACGTAAAAAAGCCGCTGCGCCTAAACCGGCTTCCCGCCAGTACATTATGATGGGACTTGGCGTTCTGGTGCTTGTGCTGCTGATTGTCGGCATTGGCTCGGCGCTTAAAGCACCGTCATCGAACTCAACCGAGCAAACTACTTCCGCTGAGAAGAGCATCAACCTGTCCGGTAACGATGCGACCAATCAGGCGAATGGCGCACAGCCTGCACCGGGTGCGACTTCCGCAGAGCAGACCGCAGGTAACACCACAGCGCCTCAGGATGTTTCTCTGCCACCCGTTTCTTCAACCCCTGCTCAGGGTCAGGCACCTGCTACGCCTGAAGGCCAGCAGCGCGTAGAAGTTCAGGGTGACCTGAACAATGCGTTGACGCAGCCGCAGAACCAGCAGCAGGTTGATAACGTCGTGGTTAACTCCACGCTGCCAACTGAGCCGGCAACCGTTGCCCCGATCCGCGGTGGTAATGCTCAGCCACAAACGGCTGCGACGGAAACCAAACCGCGCCAGACGCAAACTGCGACACGTCCTGAACGTAAGCAGGCGGTGATTGAGCCTAAGCGTGAAACCAAACCTCAGGCAGTCGTCAAAGCACCTGAAGTGAAAGTCGCACCGGCACAGCCGAAACACACCGAAACGGCTGCGGTGAGCGAGCCTGCTAAAGCGCCTGTCACGCAGACTGCGCCGAAAGCAACGGCGACCACAACGGCACCGGCTGCCACAGCTGCGCCTGCAGCCACGGCTCCAGCAGCCACGGCAACAGCCTCCAGCAGCGCCGCAGGCAAAACGGCAGGTAACGTTGGTTCGCTGAAGTCTGCGCCATCCAGCAACTACACGCTGCAGCTGAGCAGTTCGTCTAACTATGACAACCTCAACAGCTGGGCGAAGAAATCAAATCTGAAAAACTACGTTGTTTATCAGACGACCCGTAACGGTCAACCGTGGTATGTGCTGGTCAGCGGTGTTTATACCTCCAAAGATGAAGCGAAACGTGCCGTGGCGGCACTGCCAGCTGATGTTCAGGCGAAAAACCCGTGGGCTAAGCCGATTCATCAGGTTCAGGCCGATCTGAAGTAATGTTTAAAGCGCAGGATGCTGTCGGAGCTTTCTCCACAGCCGGAGAAGGTGTAATCAGTTAGTCAGCATGAAAAAAAATCGCGCTTTTCTGAAATGGGCAGGGGGGAAGTACCCCCTGCTCGATGATATTAAAAAGCACCTGCCTAAAGGCGAGTGTCTTATCGAGCCTTTCGTGGGTGCGGGATCGGTGTTCCTCAACACCGATTTTTCTCGTTATATCCTGGCGGATATCAACAACGACCTTATTAGCCTCTATAACATCGTTAAGCTGCGTACCGAAGAGTATGTCGCAGAGGCGCGCAAACTGTTTACGCCGGAGAATAATAGCCCGGACGTTTACTACCAGTTCCGCACTGAGTTTAATCAGAGTCAGGATCCGTTCCGCAGAGCGCTGCTGTTCCTCTATCTCAACCGACATGGTTACAACGGCCTGTGCCGGTATAACCTGCGTGGGGAATTTAACGTGCCGTTTGGTCGCTATAAACGCCCGTATTTCCCGCAGGACGAGCTGTATCACTTTGCCGAAAAAGCGCAGAACGCAGAGTTTCATTGCCTCTCCTATGAAGAGTGTATGGAACTGGCAGGCGTAAACTCGGTGGTTTACTGTGACCCCCCTTACGCACCACTGTCTGCAACGGCGAATTTCACCGCTTATCACACCAACAGCTTCAGCCCGGCCGAACAGGCTCGTCTGGCGGAGATGGCGGAAAAGCTGGTCAGCAAAAGAATTCCGGTGTTAATTTCGAATCACGATACCCCTGATACGCGCGAATGGTACAAAGCCGCGAAGCATTTTCAGGTCAAAGTGCGGCGTAGCATTAGCAGCAACGGCGGCACACGTAAAAAGGTGGACGAACTTCTGGCTCTTTATCGCCCCTGAGCCGTTTTGCCCGCCGGTAAACACATTTCAAGGAGAAGCGGATGAAACAGTTTTTGATTGCTCCCTCAATTCTGTCGGCCGATTTTGCCCGCCTGGGTGAAGACACCGCCAAAGCTCTCGCGGCTGGCGCAGATGTTGTCCATTTCGACGTTATGGACAACCACTACGTCCCGAATCTGACCATTGGTCCAATGGTGCTTAAGGCATTGCGTAACTATGGCATTACCGCGCCGATCGACGTTCACCTGATGGTGAAGCCTGTTGATCGCATCGTGCCTGACTTCGCCGCAGCGGGTGCCAGCATCATCACTTTCCATCCGGAAGCTTCTGAACACGTGGACCGCACGCTGCAGCTGATCAAAGAGAACGGCTGTAAAGCGGGGCTGGTGTTTAACCCGGCCACGCCGCTGAGCTATCTCGACTATGTCATGGACAAGCTGGACGTGATCCTGCTGATGTCCGTTAACCCGGGCTTTGGCGGTCAGTCGTTTATCCCCCACACGCTGGATAAGCTGCGTGAAGTGCGCCGTCGTATTGATGAGTCAGGCTACGATATTCGTCTGGAAGTGGACGGCGGTGTGAAAGTGAATAACATTGGTGAAATTGCGGCAGCGGGCGCGGATATGTTCGTTGCAGGTTCGGCAATTTTCGACCAACCGGATTACAAAAAAGTCATTGATGAAATGCGCCGTGAGCTGGCGAAGGTAAGTCATGGATAAATTGCAGGCAATTCGGGGTGTGGCATTCGACCTCGACGGCACGCTGGTCGACAGCGCGCCGGGCTTAACGAGCGCCGTAGACCAGGCGTTGTACGCTCTTGAACTGCCCGTTGCGGGTGAAGATCGTGTGGTGACGTGGATCGGTAACGGTGCCGATGTTCTTATGGAGCGTGCGTTGACGTGGGCTCGTCAGGAGCGTGCGTCGCAGCGTTCCGCGCAGGGTAAACCGAGCGTTGACCACGCTGACATCCCTAAGGATGAGCAGCTGCGTATTCTGCGCAAACTGTTCGATCGTTTCTATGAAGAGACCGTCGAGGAGGGCAGTTTCCTGTTCCCGGACGTTCAGGAAACGCTGAGCGCGCTGCACGCGAAGGGCATCCCGCTGGGGCTGGTGACGAACAAGCCGACGCCATTTGTCGCACCTCTGCTGGAGGCGCTGGATATCGCGAAGTACTTCTCCGTGATTGTGGGCGGCGATGATGTGCAGAACAAAAAGCCGCATCCGGAACCGCTTCTGCTGGTGGCAGGAAAATTATCCTTAACGCCTGCGGAGCTGCTCTTTGTCGGTGATTCCCGGAATGATATTCTGGCTGCCAGAGCGGCAGGCTGTCCTTCCGTGGGATTAACCTATGGCTACAACTACGGTGAGGCCATCACGCTGAGTGAGCCGGATGTAGTGTTCGACCACTTCAAAGATTTGTTGCCCGTACTCGGGCTTTCGCACAGTGAACATCAGGAATTGAATAATGACTAAGCCCATCGTTTTTAGTGGCGCACAGCCGTCAGGTGAATTGACCATTGGTAACTACATGGGTGCGTTACGTCAGTGGGTCAGCATGCAGGATGATTACCATTGCATTTACTGCATCGTCGATCTCCACGCGATTACCGCGCGTCAGGATCCTGAGAAGCTGCGTAAAGCCACCCTGGATACGCTGGCGCTGTACCTGGCCTGCGGCATCGATCCTGAGAAGAGCACCATTTTTGTTCAGTCTCACGTGCCAGAGCACGCGCAGCTGGGCTGGGCGCTGAACTGCTACACCTATTTCGGCGAGCTGAGCCGCATGACCCAGTTCAAGGATAAATCCGCGCGCTACTCTGAAAACATCAACGCCGGCCTGTTCGACTATCCGGTGCTGATGGCGGCGGACATCCTGCTGTATCAAACCAATCAGGTGCCGGTGGGTGAAGACCAGAAGCAGCACCTGGAGCTGAGCCGTGATATCGCCCAGCGCTTCAACGCAATTTACGGCGATGTGTTTAAAGTGCCAGAGCCGTTCATTCCGAAATCCGGTGCGCGCGTGATGTCGCTGCTGGAGCCGACCAAGAAGATGTCCAAGTCAGATGATAACCGCAACAACGTTATCGGCCTGCTGGAAGACCCGAAATCCGTTGTCAAAAAGCTCAAGCGTGCTGTGACCGATTCCGACGAGCCGCCTGTTGTGCGCTACGACGTGCAGAACAAAGCGGGCGTCTCCAACCTGCTGGATATTCTCTCCGGCGTGACCGGACAGAGCATTCCTGAGCTGGAGCAGCACTTCGAAGGCAAAATGTACGGCCACCTGAAAGGTGAAGTGGCAGATGCCGTTTCCGGCATGCTGACCGAGCTGCAGGAGCGCTACAACCGCTATCGCAACGACGAAGCCTTCCTGCAGAAGGTAATGAAAGACGGCGCGGAAAAAGCCAGCGCGCGCGCGTCCGAGACGCTGAACGCGGTGTACGAAGCGATTGGGTTTGTGGGTAAACCTTAAACCTGCTTTGCCGGGTGGCGCTGACGCTTACCCGGCCTACGGGATCGTGTAGGTCGGGTAAGGCGAAGCCGCCACCCGACTAAAAAACACTCTCTCCAAAACTAAAAAACCGGGAAATCCCCGGTTTTTTTACGCCTGAAAATCGCTTACTGCTGTGCCGCCGGGCCGCAACCGCCGATGATCTTCGAAATGGAGATCGCCGGGTGCAGCAGGTAATCGTAGCTGCAGTTATTTTTGGTGTTTTGCACGTGACCGGTGCAGGCGGTCAGAGTCGATAACAGGCCAACCAGAACGGCGGCTTTTGCCAGTTTGAACATACGAATTCCTTGTCTTGAAACTTAAATTGGATGTAACACGAGGGAATAAATGGAAAAGTTCCATTTCAGATCGGTATGTTATCGACAGCGGTAACAGGGGAGTAGTCCGCTTAAGGACTACTCGAAGAAGGGCGGATATGCGTTAGTGATTCGAGAACCAGTTCAGCTTGTCGCGCAGTTCAACCACACGACCCACTACAATCAGCGCCGGGCTTTCAACCTGCTGCGCCAGCTCGCCGAGCTGCGTCAGCACGCCATCCACCACGCGCTGCTTGATGGACGTACCGTTTTCCACCAGCGCGACCGGCATATCTGCCTCCATGCCGTGCTCCAGCAGCTTCGCCTGGATGGTCGCGGCCTGGTTCAACCCCATGTAGAACACCAGCGTCTGCTTTTCGGCGGCCAGGTTGTGCCAGTCCAGCTCGCTGCCGGTTTTCAGATGCCCCGTCACCAGACGCACGCTCTGGGCGTAGTCGCGGTGGGTCAGCGGAATGCCAGAGTAAGCTGAACACCCGGATGCCGCCGTAATGCCCGGCACGACAGAGAACGGAATACCTGCGTCACACAGGGTTTCCAGCTCCTCGCCGCCGCGCCCAAAGATAAACGGATCGCCGCCCTTAAGGCGCACCACGCGCTTACCTTTTTGCGCCTCGCGCAGCAGGATCTGGTTAATCTCCTCCTGCGGCACACAGTGGTAGCCCGCCCGTTTGCCGACGAATATGCGGTCGGCGTCGCGGCGCACCAGGTTCATGATGTCATCGGAGACCAGGCGGTCATAAACCACGATATCGGCCTGCTGGATCTGCTGCAGTCCTTTCAGCGTCAGCAGGCCCGAATCTCCCGGCCCGGCCCCGACCAGCACCACTTCGCCGCGATGGTCCAGCGGCTCGCTCAGGAGCTGTTCGGTGGTCTCTTCAACGGCTTTGGTGTCCTGATTCGCCAGCGACTGCGCCAGCCTGTCGTTCACAAAGAATTTTTCCCAGAAGCGACGGCGCTCGCCCACGGTCGTGAAGGTTTGCTTCACGCGGGTACGAAGCTGCCCGGCGTAATGGGCTATCTGACCAAGATGTTGGGGCAACAGGGCCTCCAGCTTTTCCCGCAGCAGGCGGGCGAGAACCGGCGAGCGTCCGCCGGACGACACCGCAATCATCAGCGGCGAGCGGTCGATAATCGACGGCATGATAAAGCTGGCCTCTTTCGGCGCATCCACCACGTTGCAGAAAATTCGGCGTGCTTCGCAGGCGTCGCTAACGCGCTGGTTCACTTCATCATCATCCGTCGCGGCAATGGTCAGCCAGCAGGTATCCAGCAGGGAGACATTAAACTCTCCCAGTTCCAGCGTGAGCATCCCTTCCTGGGCCCAGACCTCAAACTGTGGGGCAAAGGCGAGGGCGTTGACGGTCAGTCGGGCGCCAGCCTCTAACAGCAGGCGCGCTTTGCGTTCAGCCACGTCGCCGCCGCCCACGAGCAGGCAGTCGCGGTTGCGTAATTGACAAAAAATCGGCAGGTGATCCACGACGTTACCTCGCAGTATTCATGGAGGGGGTAAGAATTGACGTCAGGATAACAGCAGGAATCGTACAAAACATACGGTTTTTCCTGCCGTTACCCATAAGGGGTCATAAGCTTTTCGTATTGAAAAGGCGGGGGATTAGCCTTTCAGCTGCACCTTGCCGTCCTTCACGCGAACGTCATAGTGCTTCACTGAATGACTCTCATCTTCCATGCAGTAACCGTCGCTTAAGCGGAAGCGCTGCTTTTTCAACGGACTGGCAACCCACAGCTCCCCCTGATGTTCGGCAATCAAGCCCCGGGAGAGAACGCTGGCCTCGAAGAACGGGTCGATATTGCTGATGGCAAAAACCTGCTCATCGTGGCGAGGGCGGAAAATCGCGACCTGTTCTTTGCCCAGCAGCGCGCAGACGCCGGTGGCAGGGATGATGTCGTTAATATCGCAAATGTTTATCCACTGGCTCATGCGTTTTCCTCCACCAGCGTCACCGGAATACGTTCATACGGTGTCGCCGGACGATGCTGTTCACGCTCCGGCACAACCTGTACGTTCGGGTCGCGCTGGGTGCTGTTGATAAAGTGTTTGAAGCGCGTCTGCGCCGCCGGGGTGTTGACGGTTTCCGTCCACTCGCAGATCACCGCCTCGCGAAGACGCGCCATCTCGGCTTCCAGATGTTCGTTCAGACCCAGCTTGTCGTCGATGATGACCGATTTCAGGTAGTCGATGCCGCCCTCCAGGTTATCGAGCCAGGAAGCGGTACGGGTCAGCTTATCGGCGGTACGGATGTAGAACATCATGAAGCGGTCGAGATACTGAATCAGCGTGTCGCGATCGAGATCCGCCGCCAGCAGGTCCGCATGGCGTGGCTTCATCCCGCCGTTGCCGCAGACGTACAGGTTCCAGCCTTTCTCGGTGGCGATGATACCTACGTCTTTACCCTGCGCTTCTGCGCATTCGCGGGTACAGCCGGAGACGCCAAACTTCATTTTGTGCGGGGTGCGGATGCCTTTGTAGCGGTTCTCCAGCTCCACGCCGAAGCCCACGCTGTCGCCCACGCCGTAGCGGCACCAGGTGCTGCCCACGCAGGTTTTTGCCATGCGCAGCGCTTTGGCGTACGCGTGGCCGGTTTCGAAGCCGGCTTCAATCAGCTGACGCCAGATTTCCGGCAGGTCGTCCTTCTGCGCGCCAAACAGGCCGATACGCTGGGAGCCGGTGATTTTGGTGTAGAGGTTAAATTCACGCGCAATACGGCCCACGGCAACCAGCCCTTCCGGCGTAATTTCGCCACCGGCGGAACGTGGAATAACGGAGTAGGTGCCGTCTTTCTGGATGTTGGCCAGGAAGTTGTCGTTGGTGTCCTGCAGCGGCGTATGCTCGGGCTTGAGCACGTACTCGTTCCAGCAGGAGGCCAGCAGGGAGCCGACGGTCGGTTTACACACTTCGCAGCCGTAGCCCTGGCCGTGCTTCGCCAGCAGTTCGTCAAAGGACTTAATGCCTTCCACGCGGATCAGATGGTACAGCTCCTGGCGAGAATACGCGAAGTGCTCGCACAGGTTGTTGTTCACTTCGATGCCTTGTTTCGCCAGCTCGGCGTTCAGCACCTGCGTGACCAATGGAATACAGCCGCCGCAGCCGGTACCGGCTTTGGTTTCGGCTTTCAGGGCCGCAACGGTGTGGCAGCCTTTATTGATGGCGGAGATCAGCATGCCTTTAGTGACGTCGAAGCAGGAGCAAATCTGCGCGCTGTCCGGCAGTTTATCCACGCCGATAGACGGCTTGCCGCTGGAGGCATGAGCCGGGAGGATCAGCGCGTCCGGGTTTTCCGGCAGTTCGATGGCGTTCAGCACCAGCTGGAGCAGGTTGCCGAAGTCACTGGTGTCGCCCACCAGCACCGCACCGAGCAGAGTTTTATTGTCCTGGCTGACGATCAGGCGCTTATACACTTCTTTGCTTTCGTCGAGATAGACATAGCTGCGGGAATTCGGGGTGCGGCCATGCGCATCGCCAATACCGCCCACGTCCACACCCAGCAGCTTCAGCTTGGCGCTCATGTCTGCACCGGTAAACGCGTTTTCGCTGCCGAGGATATGGTCCACGGCGACCTGCGCCATTTTGTAGCCTGGCGCTACCAGACCGTATACGCGGTTGTTCCAGCTGGCGCATTCACCGATGGCGTAGATATCCGGATCGGAGGTCTGGCAGGTGTCGTTGATCATGATCCCGCCGCGCTGCGCCACGGCCAGACCGCACTGGGTCGCCAGCTTGTCGCGCGGACGAATACCGGTGGAGAAGACGATGAAGTCTACTTCCAATTCGCTGCCATCGGCAAAGCGCATGGTTTTGCGTGCTTCAGTCCCTTCCTGAACGATCTCTTTGGTGTTCTTGCTGGTGTGAACCTTCACGCCCATGCTTTCGATTTTACGACGCAGCTGGTCACCACCCATGTGGTCCAGCTGTTCGGCCATCAGCATTGGGGCAAATTCGATGACGTGGGTTTCAACGCCGAGGTTTTTCAGTGCGCCAGCCGCTTCCAGGCCCAGCAGACCGCCGCCGACAACCGCACCGCGTTTGCTTCGGCGCGCGCAGGACTCAATGGCGTTGAGGTCTTCAATGGTACGGTAGACGAAGCAATCCTGAGTTTCCGAGCCTTTGATCGGCGGGATCCACGGATAGGAGCCCGTCGCCATGATCAGCTTGTCGTAAAAAACCGTACGCCCGGCGCTGGAGTGGATCACTTTTTCCTGACGGTTGATGGTGATAGCGCGTTCGCCCACCAGCACTTTTACGCCATGCTTCTCGTAGAAACCTTCACGCACCAGAGAGAGCTCTTCGGCGGTATGATGGGAGAAGTAGGAAGACAGGTGCACACGGTCGTACGCCTTGCGGGGTTCTTCACAGAACACGGTAATATCGAACTGCTCAGCATCGGCCTTATCGAGAAGATCCTCAATAAAGCGGTGGCCGACCATGCCGTTACCGATGATAGCGAGTCTGACTTTGCTCATTATTGCCTCGATTTCTTTTCTATTATTGCCTACCTTAACGATTCAGCAGGGGCGCTTATTGATGCAAATCAAATACGTCTTCGCCTACTCCTTAGGTGGTATGCGACTGATTTGTCAGGATTTTTATAAGTGGCGGAAATCGCAGGCTTTTCGTGCTCGTTGAATTTGTGTACAAATCAGGGGCGGTTTTCAAAAATCGATACGCCTGAATATCAGCGGCGTTTTTTAGGGGAAGGGTATGTCTACAACACCGTTATGGCTTGTTCAGAATGTTCGTTTACCGGGTCGGGAAGGGCTGTGGCAACTCGCCATTGAGAACGGGCGATTTGGTGACATCACCCCGATGGACGACACCCACGCCGAAAGTTATGAAGTATTGAACGCGCGCGGCGGGCTTGCTATCCCGCCGTTCATTGAGCCACATATCCATCTTGATACGACCCAGACCGCAGGTGAGCCGAACTGGAACCAGTCCGGCACGCTGTTCGAAGGCATTGAGCGCTGGGCGGAGCGCAAGGCGTTGCTCAGTCATGAGGATGTTAAAGCGCGCGCCTGGAAAACGCTGAAGTGGCAAATTGCCAACGGCATCCAGTTTGTCCGTACCCATGTGGATGTCTCCGACCCGACGCTTACCGCCCTTAAGGCGATGCTGGAGGTGAAGCAGGAGGTTGCCCCGTGGGTGACGCTGCAAATCGTCGCGTTCCCGCAGGAAGGTATTCTCTCTTACCCGAACGGCGCGGCGCTGCTGGAAGAGGCATTAAAGCTGGGGGCCGACGTGGTGGGGGCGATCCCACACTTCGAGTTCACCCGCGAGTATGGCGTGCAGTCGCTGCATATCGCTTTTGAACTGGCGAAGAAGTATGACCGCCCGCTGGATATCCACTGCGATGAAATCGACGACGAGCAGTCGCGGTTTGTCGAGACGGTGGCAGCGCTGGCGTATGAAGCAGGTATCGGCCCGCGCGTGACGGCCAGCCACACCACCGCCATGCACTCCTATAACGGCGCTTACACCTCGCGGCTCTTCCGTTTGCTGAAAATGTCGGGGATTAACTTCGTCGCCAACCCGCTGGTCAATATTCACCTGCAGGGGCGCTTTGATGACTATCCTAAACGCCGCGGCATCACCCGGGTGAAAGAGCTGCAGGACGCGGGCATTAACGTCTGCTTCGGTCATGACGACGTCTTCGACCCGTGGTACCCGCTCGGCACCGGCAACATGCTGCAGGTGCTGCATATGGGGTTACATGTCTGTCAGATGATGGGCTATCCGCAAATCGACAGCGGCCTGAATCTCATCACCCATAATAGTGCCCGGACCTTCGGCCTGAGCGATTACGGCATTGAAATCGGAAACCCGGCAAACCTGATTATTCTGCCTGCGGAGAGCGGGTTTGAAGCCGTGCGCTGCCAGGTGCCGGTGCGCTGGTCGATTCGTCAGGGACGGGTGATCGCTACGACGCAGCTGGCGCAGACGTGGATCCAGACGGACGTCGGGGGAGAAGAGGTAAGTTTTGCCAGAAACAGCCCCTCTGCAGAGCGCAAAGGGGCGTAAGGGTTAGTGAGACGCTGCTGCCGCGTTGTGCTGGCGGTGGCGGGTCACGAAGCCCAGGATGAAGCACATGATGAACACTACGGCATACAGACCGTTAGCGGTGTGCAGCGCCGCCAGCGGGCCGCTGTGGGCCACGATCGGGCCAGTGACCACGAAGGTCAGCATGGTGCCGATGGTGCCGCAGGTCAGGACGAAGTTAACCAGCTTCGGCGAGGCCACT
Source organism: Enterobacter sp. ECC-019 (assembly GCF_043974075.1). Lineage (NCBI taxonomy): Bacteria > Pseudomonadati > Pseudomonadota > Gammaproteobacteria > Enterobacterales > Enterobacteriaceae > Enterobacter > Enterobacter sp. ECC-019. Next base: position 211,864 of record NZ_CP143759.1, on the reverse strand, counting down.
TTGGTCTGCAGGGAGCCCAGGGTGATGATCGAGGTATAAATGGCGCTGGAGAAGAAGCCCAGGGTCAGAATGAACCACGGCATATGTTCCGGTGAACCGTTGATGAACAAGTACATCAGCACGGTCGCCATGCCCGCCAGAACGGTCAGAATGCGCTGCAGGTCGAAGAAACGCAGGATGAAGCTAAACGCCCACATGCCGAACATGTAAGACATCCAGAAATCGCTCACCAGTTGACCCGCGTCGTTCAGGCTCATGCCCAGACCTTTGGCGTATTCCGGTACCCAGGAGATAAAGCCCAGCTGGCCCAGGATGTAGCACAGGGCGGCAACGGAGAGGAACAGCACGCCGATGCCCCATTTTTCTTTCGCAACGGGCTCTGCGGTAGTTTGCGCTTTCTTGCCCAGCACCGGGAACTCACAGCCGAAGGTCAGAATAAAGATCGCCACGTAGACCAGACCAATGCAGGCATAGACCCAGTACCACTCGATGCTGCGCGCCAGCAGAACGGCCGCGACCATCGGGAAAATCATTCCGGCCATGCTGAAGAAGGAGTCGGTAAACAACAGGCGCGCGCCGCGCTGGCGGCCTTCATACATATGGGTAATCAGGAATGTACCGATCGACATGGTGATCCCGCTGACCAGACCAAGCACGAACATCGCGGCGGAGAACAGGGCGATGCTGTGGCTCAGCATCAGGCCCGCCACGGCGGCGACCATCAGCACAAAGCCAAAACGCAGCTGCGTTTTCAGCGGAACGATTTCCATCAGCCAGGCATTCAGGAAGATAGAGATCAGGATCCCTGCGTTGAGGAAGGTGAAGGTATTACTCATGCTGGAAACGGGCAGCTGGAAGTAGTCTGCGATATTCCCCATCACCATCCCGGTGACGATCACCAACGCGCCGGTCAGGGCGTAGGAGAAGAAGCTGATCCATGTGAGCTTGATGCGATTGCTGTTAGTCATGTCTGGCCTGTTCAGAAAAAGAAAAGCGCCCAGGGGGCGCTGAGAGCGGGCAGATTTTAGACATTAAAGTGATCCATTCATATCTTTTAAGAGAAATTAGAAGTTCATTGCATGATTTTGTGTGATCGTGATCACACAAAAAGGCGCGAAAGCCAACCGTTTGCGCGGTTACAACTGTTTCAATTTCGTAAAATTAGGTAAAAGGCTGGTCTCCGTTCATACTGCTCTTTAGAATCAAGCCATTCGCTTTTTATATTGCGCTTTGTTAAGGAATTCTCATGCTCAAATCAACACTGGCGGCTGTCGCAGCTGTGTTTGCTCTTTCTGCCGTTTCCCCTGCTGCGCTGGCAGCAAAAGGAGACCCTCACGTTCTGCTGACCACCTCCGCCGGGAACATTGAGCTGGAACTGAATAGCCAGAAAGCTCCGGTTTCGGTGAAAAACTTCCTCGACTACGTGAACAGTGGTTTCTATAACAACACCACCTTCCACCGCGTGATCCCAGGCTTTATGGTGCAGGGCGGCGGCTTCAACGAGCAGATGCAGCAGAAACAGCCGAACCCGCCTATTAAAAACGAAGCGGACAATGGCCTGCTGAACAAGCGCGGCACCATCTCCATGGCGCGTACCGCAGACAAAGACAGCGCGACCAGCCAGTTCTTCCTGAACGTGGCGGATAACGCCTTCCTCGACCATGGTCAGCGCGACTTCGGCTATGCCGTTTTCGGTAAAATCGTGAAAGGGATGGACGTGGCCGACAAGATTTCTCAGGTGCCTACCCATGACGTCGGTCCGTATCAGAATGTGCCGTCAAAACCGGTGGTTATCCTCTCCGCAAAAGTTCTGCCGTAATTCTTCTGAACGCGGGCTTCTCCTGCCCGCGTTATGTAACCCTCCCTGCGAAAGCGCGTTTTGCTGCTTATACTTGTGGCAAACGGACTATTCAGGGAGGCGTTAAGTGAAAAAACTCACCGACAAGCAAAAATCCCGTCTCTGGGAGCAGCAGCGTAACGTCAATTTACAGGCCAGTTGTCTCCTTGAAAAAGGTAATGGTCCCTCAGACCCCCATATTGAGACGCTGGAGCTTGGGCCTTCCGCGCCCGGGTTGCCCCATCTGTGCCTTATTCATCGTCATTTGTACCGCAGCGAGATGAAGCAGGCAGGTGAGCTCCGTACCGACGATATTTTTAAAGGGGATATTCCCTTCTGCCATTTTGAGTACATCGAGAAGATGGGTAATGAGCTGATGGCGGCGCTGGAAGGCGAAAAGTATCTTGTGAGTCTTGAGAAAGCGGCGTTTGTTGACCGGGTTAGCCACTATTACTGCGAAATCAACATGCTGCATCCTTTTATGCGCGGCAACGGTATTGCCCAGCGCGTTTTCTTCGAGCAACTGGCGCTCCACGCGGGCTACGTGCTGGACTGGCGCGATATCGATCCCGAGCAGTGGGTGGCGGCTAACCGAAGTGGCGCAACGGGAGATTTAACCGCGTTAAACGCTATCTTTGCCAAAGTAGTGAGCGAAGCGCGGGAATCTGAGTAGAATAGGGCGGCATTTTTTTCGGGAGCTGCCATGATTCTGCTGATTGATAACTACGATTCCTTCACCTGGAACCTTTACCAGTATTTTTGTGAACTGGGTGCAGAGGTGGTTGTCCGCCGCAACGACGAGATCGATCTCGCCGATATCGAGACGCTGGCTCCGCAGAAAATCGTGATTTCTCCGGGGCCGTGTACGCCGTCGGAGTCGGGTATTTCTCTGGATGTGATCCAGCACTATGCCGGCAAGCTGCCGATCCTGGGCGTCTGTCTGGGCCATCAGGCGATTGCCCAGGCGTTTGGTGCCACCATCGTACGCGCCGCCAAAGTGATGCACGGGAAAACTTCTCCAGTCAACCACACCGGCACCGGGGTATTCACGGGGCTCAATAACCCGTTAACCGTGACGCGCTACCATTCCCTGGTCATTGACCCGTCGACGCTGCCCGACTGCTTTGAGGTGACCGCCTGGAGCGATACGCAGGAGATCATGGGGATTCGTCACCGCGAATGGGACCTCGAAGGCGTGCAGTTCCACCCGGAAAGCATCCTCAGCGAGCAGGGGCACGCGCTGCTGGCAAATTTTCTCAATCGCTGAATATCTGTTGCCTTGCTGTGATTTTTTATGCATATTTTGTGATTATATTTTCACAATCACTGTGACATAAAATGGATGGTCATGACATGGCAACTGAACAACCAGCAATTACCCGCGCGACATTTGATGAAGTGATCCTGCCGATTTATGCACCGGCTGAGTTTATCCCGGTGAAGGGAAAGGGCAGCCGCGTCTGGGATCAGCAGGGTAAAGAGTATGTGGATTTTGCGGGCGGTATTGCGGTCACAGCGCTGGGTCATTGCCATCCCGCGCTGGTGGAGGCGCTGAAAACCCAGGGCGAAACCCTGTGGCACACAAGCAACGTGTTCACCAACGAACCGGCGCTGCGCCTGGGACGTAAGATCATCGATGCCACGTTCGCCGAGCGCGTGCTGTTTATGAACTCCGGCACCGAGGCCAACGAAACCGCTTTTAAGCTGGCGCGCTACTACGCGACAACGCGCCACAGCCCGTACAAAACCAAAATCATTGCCTTCCACAATGCCTTCCATGGACGCTCCTTCTTTACCGTCTCCGTTGGCGGTCAGCCGAAGTATTCCGACGGGTTTGGCCCGAAACCGGCCGACATCGTCCACGTGCCGTTTAACGATCTGCATGCCGTGAAAGCGGTAATGGACGACCATACCTGCGCAGTGGTTGTCGAGCCGATCCAGGGTGAAGGCGGCGTGACCGCGGCAACCCCGGAATTCCTGAAAGGGCTGCGCGCGCTGTGCGACGAACATCAGGCGCTGCTGGTGTTTGATGAAGTGCAGTGCGGGATGGGGCGTACCGGCGATTTGTTCGCGTATATGCACTACGGCGTGACGCCGGATATTCTGACCAGCGCTAAAGCGCTCGGCGGTGGTTTCCCGGTGAGTGCGGTACTGACGACGCAGGAGATCGCCTCCGCGTTTCACGTCGGCTCTCACGGCTCTACCTACGGCGGTAACCCGCTGGCAAGTGCTGTGGCGGGGGCCGCGTTCGACATCATCAACACGCCAGAGGTGCTAAACGGCGTTAGCGCGAAGCGCGAGCTGTTCGTAAAACACCTGCAAAAGATTGATGAGCAGTACGACGTGTTCAGCGAAATCCGCGGGATGGGGCTGTTGATTGGCGCCGAGCTGAAGCCGCAGTACAAGGGCCGCGCGCGTGATTTCCTGCACGCCGCCGCGCACGAAGGGGTGATGGTGCTCAATGCCGGGCCGGACGTGATGCGCTTTGCGCCATCGCTGGTGGTGGAAGACAAAGACATTGAAGACGGGTTAACCCGCTTTGCCGCGGCGGTAGCAAAGATCGTTAAAGGCTAATACTCGGTTCGCTTCAATCGGCGGGTTAGCCAAATCCCATGATGCGGACGCTGACGCCATGCCACCGACGAAATGGTGTGCATGGTGTTCAGATGTCCCAGAACGCGCTGCAAATGCTGCTCCAGCGTGCTCATTGGCCCGTGGGTTAACGTCTCCGGCGCTTCCAGAATGTTCGAATCTCCCGATTCACCCGGCGAGTCATATTCCAGACGCTGCTGACACCTCTGCAACGCAATTTCACACGACTGCAAATAGCGCTGCGCCAGATCGGGCGTCAGCATCGTGTGCTCGCGCGCCAGCGTGGTCATGGCGTTAATGTGCTCGACGATAAACTGGCTGTGCGTCACCCAGAGCTTCATGTCTTCCAGATAGTGCGAGTTAAAGCCCGGCTCCTGCATCGCCTGGTTGAGCGAGTTAAACAGGGCGTTGTGCGCCTGGTTGACCTTCATTCGCTGCCAGGCCAGCGGCGTCGGTTGAGGATTGTCGCTGAGGATCAGCCTGATGGCCTCCTGATCCGCTTCCAGCGCGTCGTGGGCGTTCTGGCGCAGTAGTCCGCTTTGCCACTGCGGCCACAGCCAGACCATGCCGCCAAAGGCAATCAGACAGCCGATCAGGGTATCAATCAGCCTGGCGACAATAAACTGTTCGCCATTGAGCGTGAGCAACTGCAGGGTATATACCGCCGTCACCGTAAAGCCCACCATCGCCCAGCCGTAGTTTTTGCGGATAATCAGGTAGCTCACCAGCGTAACCGCCAGCATGCCTGCCAGGGTATAGCCTTCCGGCACGTGGAAGTGCAGCGTCACGCCCGCAATGATCAGCCCGGCCATCGTTCCGCCAGCCCGATGCAGAATACGCACCCGCGTGGCGCCGTAGCCGTTCTGGGTAACAAACAGCACGGTCATTAAGATCCAGTAGGGTTTCGGCAGGTGCAGCGCCATGCCCATCAGGCTGGCGGTACTGAGCATCACGCTAATCCTTGCGGCGTTGCGCAGGGCGGAGGATTTAAGAGAAAGATAGCTTTTGAGCGCGGGCAATAGCGGAAGCCGTTTCTGCTTATCCGCCATCAGGTCGCGGGGATAAAGCGGGCGCTGCGTGCGCAACACGCGGGCGATACGGCTGAAGTGCCAGGCGGCAAACTGGCCGACGGGGTTATCCGGATGCTGACGGGCGATTTTCTCCAGCGCGCCCAGCTGCTTATCCATGTTAAAGCGCGTCGGGTAGCGGTGATAGAGAATATCATCGGCCAGCACGCGCAGGCGCGCGGATACGGTTTGCGCGTTCCAGCGGATCACCGCTTCGGCGTGGCTGCGCTCGACCAGCTTTTGCACCTCCTGCGGGTGGTGCAGGCTAACGGAGATATGCTCCTGCAGATCCAGCCCGACCTGGAAGGTGCGCAGCAGCCGCTTATACTCGTGGTTCTTGTTGGCGGCTAGCATATGCAGCTGCTGATAGCACTGGCTTATCAGATCCACCACCTTCTGCTGGCGCGTCAGCAGCGGGGGTAAGGATTTTTCCGGATCGGTATGCTGGGTGAGCAGGGTGTATTTGGCTTCGCAGTAATCCGCAAGCTGCACATAGAGCAGGCTCAGGGATTCACGCAGCGGCTGTTCGCGCCATAGCCAGAACCAAAACCAGTTAAACAGTCCGTACCAGAGCGTGCCAAGGGCGTAGATCAGCAGCGGCTCCCACACCGGCATATTCCCGGCGAGGCTCAGCGTAAAAATGGCCGCAATCAGTGAGGCGGGAAGCAGGCGGGCGTGCAGCGAACTGATTTCCGCCGTGACGCCGAGCGTCATCGCCAGCACGGTCAGGATCAGCGGCAGCGGGATATCACGAGCCAGTAACAGCTGCACGGCGAGGCTACAGCCCGCAAACAGGCAGCCGCCGATAATCAGGCGTTTGAAAAAGCGCTTATGCGGCGTGTCAAGACCGGCGATGTTGCAGCAGGCGGGCACGAGGGAAAACAGCAGGCCTTGCTGAAGATGTCCGAGGATCAGGCCTATGGCCACAGGAAGACACAACACCAGCGTTTGTCGCAGTGCGTAGTTAACTTCCGGGTGATAGATCAGCCTGCGCCACATGGGGAATAGAGACAAAAACGGCGTGACACCTTGCGATGGCACGCCGTTTAAGCGGAATTAACGCGTTCCGTAGACCACGATGGTTTTACCGTGGGCGGAGATCAGGTTTTGATCTTCCAGCATTTTCAGGATACGGCCCACTGTTTCACGGGAGCAACCGACGATCTGACCAATTTCCTGACGGGTAATTTTAATTTGCATGCCGTCCGGGTGGGTCATGGCGTCTGGCTGTTTCGCCAGGTTCAGCAGAGTCTGCGCGATACGGCCGGTCACGTCCAGGAAGGCGAGGTTACCCACTTTCTCTGACGTGACCTGCAGACGGCGAGCCATCTGGGAAGAAAGACGCATCAGGATGTCAGGGTTAACCTGAATCAGCTGACGGAACTTCTTGTAAGAAATTTCAGCCACTTCACATGCTGTCTTTGCACGAACCCAGGCGCTACGTTCCTGGCCCTCTTCAAACAGGCCCAGTTCACCGATAAAATCGCCCTGGTTCAGATAAGAAAGGATCATCTCTTTCCCTTCTTCATCTTTGATCAGCACTGCCACCGAGCCTTTAACGATGTAATACAACGTTTCCGCTTTTTCACCCTGGTGAATCAGCGTGCTCTTTGATGGGTACTTATGAATGTGGCAATGAGACAAGAACCATTCGAGAGTCGGGTCTGTTTGCGGTTTGCCAAGCACCATGCGCTGTTATCCTCTGTTATAAGCTGTCACCAGAGTCATCAGATGCATCCGGACTCTGGGGTTGCAATCGAATTCTTACCCATACCCTGGGAAGTCGGCTACCGTAACGTTTCGCAGCCAGTAAAGTTTGATGTCCTCTGCATACATGTGTAACGTCAATGTATTACTGTAGCATCCAGAGTGTTTTAGCATAGCTTTCGCCGCGTGTCTCCTGGTGTCTCGCTTCAGCATGATGCAGGTCGCCTTCCATTGCGAGAAATGTAACGCACGCGTAATCTGTCATCAAAAATGCAACGTTGGAGTTTAAGAATATGCAAGCGCGCGTGAAATGGGTTGAAGGTTTAACGTTCCTGGGCGAGTCCGCGTCAGGACACCAGATTTTGATGGACGGTAACTCCGGCGATAAAGCGCCTAGCCCAATGGAAATGGTGCTGATGGCGGCAGGGGGATGCAGCGCAATTGACGTGGTGTCGATTCTGCAAAAAGGTCGTCATGACGTGACGGATTGTGAGGTTAAACTCACGTCAGAACGTCGCGAAGAGGCGCCACGCCTGTTCACCCATATTAACCTGCACTTTGTGGTCACCGGTAAAGAGCTGAAAGACGCGGCGGTCTCGCGTGCGGTGGACCTGTCTGCGGAGAAGTACTGCTCGGTGGCGTTAATGCTGGAGAAAGCGGTAAAAATCACGCATTCGTATGAAGTGATCGAGGCTTAAAAACAAAGCCCGGTGGCGCTTCGCTGACCCGCCCTACAAAAGCACGACCGTAGGCCCGGTAAGCGCAGCGCCACCGGGCAAAACAACTCACGCGATCTGCTTCCCTTCCATCAGTCGCTCCACCAGCGGCGTCATGATGAGCTCCATCGCCAGCCCCATTTTTCCGCCCGGCACCACTAACGTATTCATGTGCGAAATAAACGAGCCCTGCAGCATGGCCAGTAGCCAGGGGTAATCAATGCCTTCGAGATTGCGGAAATGGATCACCACAAAGCTCTCATCCAGAGACGGGATACTTTTGGCGGCAAACGGGTTGGAGGTGTCCACCGTCGGCACGCGCTGGAAGTTGATATGGGTGCGGGAGAACTGCGGCGTCAGGAAGTTAATGTAATCCTCCATGGAGCGCACCACGGAGTCCATCACCGCTTCGCGAGAATGGCCGCGCTCGCTCATGTCACGCGTCAGCTTCTGGATCCACTCCAGGTTAACGATAGGGACCACGCCGACCAGCAGATCCACGTGGCGCGCCACGTCGTGTTGAGGGGTGACCACGCCACCGTGCAGTCCTTCGTAAAACAGGACGTCGGTGGGTTCCGGCAGCGGTTGCCACGGGGTAAAGGTTCCCGGTACCTGATTCCAGGGAACGGCTTCATCATAGGTATGCAGATATTTGCGGGACTGCCCTTTGCCGCTCTGACCGTACTCGATAAAGGTTTGTTCCAGCAGGCCGAAGTCATTGGCCTCCGGGCCGAAGTAGCTGATGTGTTTACCCGAATCGCGCGCCTTACGGATGGCCATGTCCATTTCCGGACGCGTGTAGCGGTGAAAGCTGTCGCCTTCGACCTCCGCCGCACGGAGATTCAGCTGGGCGAAAATCTTGCGAAATGCGAGGCTGGTGGTGGTGGTTCCCGCACCACTCGACCCCGTAACGGCAATAACCGGATGTCTGGCAGACATAGCAACTCCCTGACTGAAAAGTGTGGAAGATCAGCCGTGAAACGCGTTGCGGGGCATGATATTGACCGTCTCATGCAGTTCTGACCACACCAGCAGCACGTCGCCGCTTTTCAGCTGGCGCTTAACATCGTTGACCTTTTGCTCAAGCGAGCGTTCCTGTTCACCATAATCGGTGCCTTCGCGTAATACAAAGCTTTCAATCAGATTATCGAGCGTTTCGGGAGCCAGATCCTGCCAGGGAATAATCATTTTGCACCGTCCAGATAAGGGGTTAGCCAGTCAGGAATTCGCGCTTCAAGCCACATTTTCGGGCGGCGCAGCGTGCCGCCGATAAACCCGACGTGGCCGCCGTGCTCCGTCAACTGATAGTGAACGTTGTCGGGCAGGAACTCCTGAGCGGGGATCGAGTGATGATCCATAAACGGGTCATCTTTGGCATGAATAATCAGCGTCGGCTGCGTGATCTTGCTGAGCAGCGGCATCGCGCTGCACTGACGATAATAGTCAATCGCATCGGCGAAGCCGTGGATTTTCGCGGTGATCAGGTCGTCGAACTCGCGAATACGGCGCACCTTTTTCAGCTGGCGCAGGCTGACCGGCAGGGTATCCGGGTAGGCCTTCAGCTTACGCGCCGCGTTGGCCTTCAGCAGGTTGAGCAGGTAGCGCTGATAAACGCGGGAAAAGCCTTTATCCATGTGATAGCTGCACTGCTCCAGCATAAACGGCGCGGAGACAATGACGGCGGCATCCAGCGGGACGCTTTCGCCCTCTTTGGCCAGCAGACAGGCCAGCATATTTCCGCCCAGCGAGTAGCCCACCGCGGCGGTTGGCACGGTGCCAAAGTTGTCCCGCAGCCAGTGTAAAAACCACGTACCGTCTTCGGTTTCACCCGAGTGATAAATGCGTTTCTGACGATTCGGTTCGCCGCTGCAGCCGCGAAAATGCATCACCACGCCGAGCCAGCCGCGCGCTTTTGCCGCCTCAATTAATCCATGCGCATACGGGCTGTGCAGGCTGCCTTCCAGGCCGTGAAAAACCACCAGACGCGGCTTATGGCGGGCCTGTTCCGGCGCTTCGCTCCAGGCGAGATCCAGAAAATCACCGTCTGGCAGGTCAAGCCGTTGCCAGTGCGGGGTGAACTGAACCTTGCGGCGGATCAGTCGCGGCAGCATGGTCTGCAGGTGGGGGTTAGCCACGCCGCGCATGGGCACGAACTCGGTGCTGTCTTCGGCCGCAATGTCGAAGTCTGATGGAATGATTTGGGTCATAAGGGCGATGCTGATTCTTGTCAGAAATTTACGGTACTTTCCGAATTGTACCCCGTTTAGCCTGGTTTTCCGAAACATGAACTGATCCCGATCACAAATCTTTACCTTGATTATTACTCTCAGGCTAATGATTCCGCTCTACGCTTAATTGATGCCTTTCTCACCAGAGCGCACACTTTACTCAACGTTAAGCAAATCAAAATGATTAGCTGAATCAGGAGGTTAATAATGTTATCTGGGCAAACACCCACCCGGCAATGGAACACGCGACGCAGCGAAAAAGCGCGTCGTCTGGCCTCCGTACCGGTGCAGGGCAAGGTACTGCCAACCGGCGATCTTGTCGCCATGCTGGAAAAATTAATCGCGCCTGGCGACAAGGTCGTTCTGGAAGGGAACAACCAGAAGCAGGCGGATTTCCTTTCCCGCTCGCTGGCCGAAGTGAACCCGCAAATTGTCCACGACCTGCATATGATCATGCCGAGCGTCGGCCGCAGCGAGCATCTGGACATCTTCGAGAAAGGCATCGCCCGCAAGCTGGACTTCTCCTTCTCCGGGACGCAAAGCCTGCGTATTTCGCAGCTGCTGGAAGACGGTCAGCTCGAAATCGGTGCGATTCACACCTACATCGAACTTTACTCACGCCTCTACGTCGACCTTTCGCCCAATGTGGCGCTGATTGCCGGTTTTAAAGCCGACCGCAAAGGCAACCTCTATACCGGGGCGAGTACCGAAGATACCCCGGCGCTGGTGGAAGCCGCCGCGTTCCACGATGGCATCGTCATCGCGCAGGTGAACGAGCTGGTGGACGACGAGTGCGACCTGCCGCGCGTGGATATTCCGGGCTCCTGGATCGACTACGTGGTCGTTGCGGACAAACCGTTCTTTATTGAACCGCTGTTCACCCGCGACCCGCGCCTCATTAAGCAGGAACATATCCTGATGGCGATGATGGCCATCAAAGGCATCTACGCGGAGCACCAGGTGCAGTCCCTGAACCACGGTATCGGCTTTAACACCGCGGCGATTGAGCTGCTGCTGCCCACCTACGGCGAACAGCTCGGCCTGAAGGGCAAAATCTGTAAACACTGGACGCTGAACCCGCATCCGACGCTGATCCCCGCCATTGAAAGCGGCTGGGTGGAAAGCGTGCACTGCTTCGGCGGCGAGCTGGGGATGGAAGAGTACATCCGCGCCCGTCCGGACGTATTCTTTACCGGTGCCGACGGCTCCATGCGTTCCAACCGCGCCTTCTGCCAGCTGGCAGGCCAGTACGCGGTGGATATGTTTATCGGCTCTACGCTGCAGGTTGACGGTTACGCCAACTCCTCAACCGTGACCCGCGGTCGTCTTTCCGGCTTCGGCGGTGCGCCAAACATGGGCCATGACCCGCACGGTCGTCGTCACGCCACCCCGGCCTGGCTGAACATGATCACCGAGCCTGACCCGATGCAGCGCGGTAAAAAACTCGTCGTGCAGATGGTCGAAACCTTCCAGGCGGGCGTGAAGCCAACCTTCGTGGAAAAACTCGATGCCGTTGACGTGGCGAAAGCCTCCGGCATGCCGCTGGCGCCGGTAATGATTTACGGCGATGACGTGACGCACGTGCTGACGGAAGAGGGGATTGCCTACCTCTACCGGGCGAAAGATCTGGAAGAGCGTCGGGCCATGGTTGCCGCCGTCGCGGGGATCACCGATATCGGCCTGGGCGTTGATGCCAAACGCGTGGCGGAACTGCGCCAGAGCGGCAAGGTGGTGTATCCGGAAGATATGGGTATCCGCCGCACCGACGCCACCCGCTCTCTGCTGGCTGCGGGCAGCGTGGCTGACCTCGTGGAGTGGTCCGGCGGTCTGTATAACCCACCTGCGAAATTCCGGAGCTGGTAATGAAACTTCTGCCCCAGATTCAGGTTGAAGGCGGTGCCGAATGGCTGGCGCGAACCGCCACGCAGTGTCTGATTGACGAAGCACGTTTAAGCCCGAAACCCGGTCTGGTGGACAGTCGGGGGAACGGCGCGCACCACGATTTATCCCTTGCGCTGATGGAGCGCTCCGCGCGCAGCCTGACTCCCACGTTTCAGGCGCTGGCGCAGCAAAGCTGGCAGCGTCCGGCAGATATTGCGCTTCGGCAAACCGTTGGCCGTCTTGGCCGCGAAGGCGAACAGCAGATGATGGCGGCCACCGACGGGGTGAATACCCATCGTGGCGCGATCTGGGCGCTGGGATTGCTGGTGAGTGCGGTGGCGATGCTGGGCGGTGATGCCAGGGCGCAAGACATCGCCAGCACCGCCGCGCGGCTGGCGACGCTGCCGGACGAGGCGGCACCGAAGGTGTTCAGCAAAGGTCTGCGCGCCACGCACCGCTACCGCGTGCCGGGCGCGCGCGAAGAGGCGCAGCAGGCGTTCCCGCACGTTATGCAGCGCGCATTGCCGCAGCTTCGCCTCAGCCGTCTGAACGGCAGCAGTGAGGCGCAGGCCAGGCTCGACGCGCTGATGGCCATCATGACCTCGCTCACCGACACCTGCGTGCTGTCGCGCGCCGGAATGGAGGGGCTGGACGCCATGCAGAGCGGTGCCCGTGCGGTACTGAACGCCGGAGGCTGTGCAACGGCTGCGGGCCAGCAGGCGCTGGCGAGCTTAGACCGCCAGATGCTCTCGCTCAACGCTTCACCGGGCGGCGCTGCCGACCTGCTTGCCGCCACGCTGTTTCTCGACCGCGTCGAAACGCCTTATTCAAAGCATTAAGAGGATGTTATGGAAAAAATTACATTGACCGTGCCAGCCAGCCGCGCGTTAAGCGGCAGGGCGCTGGCGGGCGTCGTCGGCTCCGGGGATATGGAGGTGCTCTTCACCGCCGAACCGGGCCAGACGCTAACCATTGATATTACCACCTCAGTCGACAACAGCCGTGGCCGCTGGGAGGCGCTGTTCAACCGCCTGCAAACGGTCAGCAGCCTGCCTGCAGGAAAACTGACCATTCATGACTTCGGCGCGACGCCGGGCGTGGCCCGCATTCGCATCGAACAGGTTTTTGAGGGGGTGAGCCATGCGTGATGACAGCAGCTTTATCGAACTAAAAGCGCGCCAGCGCGCGCAGGCCCTGCTGGATGACGGCAGCTACCGCGAACTGCTGGATCCGTTTGAAGGCATTATCTCTCCGTGGCTTGGGCCGCAGGGCATTGTCCCGCAGGCCGATGACGGCATGGTCGTCGCAAAAGGCACCATCAACGGTCAGCCTGCGGTCGTGGTCGCGATTGAAGGCGCGTTCCAGGGCGGCAGCATGGGCGAAGTGTCCGGTGCAAAAATGGCGGCGGCGCTGGAGTTGGCGGCGGAAGATAACCGTAACGGCATTCCGACGCAGGCAGTGCTGTGCCTCGAAACCGGCGGCGTGCGCCTGCAGGAAGCGAACCTCGGCCTGGCGGCGATTGCCGATATCCACGCGGCGATTGTAGACCTGCGTCGCTACACCCCCGTCATCGGGATTGTGGCCGGGACGGTAGGCTGCTTCGGCGGGATGTCCATTGCCGCGGCGCTGTGCAGCTACCTGATTGTGACCCGCGAAGCGCGTCTTGGCCTCAACGGTCCGCAGGTTATCGAACAGGAGGCGGGCATTGAAGAGTACGACTCCCGCGACCGTCCGTTTATCTGGAGCATGACCGGCGGCGAAGTGCGCTATCAAAGCGGCCTGGTGGATGCCCTGGTGGGCGACGGCGTAAACGCGGTGAAAGCGGCGATGAACGACGCGATTGCCAAAGGCGTGCCGGCGAAACACCGCACCGATAACTACGACGATTACCTGAACCGTCTGACCCATTTCGACACCCGCAAGCAGGCCGATGCCGAACAGATTAACGCGCTTTTTGCCCGGGAGGTGAAATGATGAGTAATTCAAAAAGCCGTGGCGAGCTCTGGCTGGAAACCCTCGCCCCGAACGCCAAACGTATCGAAGGGCTCTGCCCGTCCGTGCAGGCGGCAGACGGCGAGCTGAACGGTGAGGCGGTGCGCTTTGTGGCCGTGGTGCCGGATGCCAACAACCACTTCCCGCGGGCGGCGAAAGGTGAGGTCGGTCTGCTGGAAGGCTGGACGCTGGCGAAGGTGGTCAGCGAAACCGTCGCGGCGGATGCCGATAAAGCCGTGAAGCGCCCGATTGTGGCGGTGATTGACGTCCCGAGCCAGGCCTATGGCCGTCGTGAAGAGGCGTTTGGTATTCATCAGGCGCTGGCAGGAGCCGCTGCCGCGTATGCTAACGCGCGCCTGGCCGGTCACCCGGTGATTGGGCTTATCGTCGGCAAGGCGATGTCCGGCGCGTTCCTGGCGCACGGCTACCAGGCCAACCGTCTGATCGCCTTTAACGACAAAGGCGTGCTGATCCACGCGATGGGCAAAGAGTCTGCGGCGCGTATTACCCTGCGTACCGTCGAGGCGCTGGAAAAACTGGCGGCGACCATTCCGCCAATGGCCTACGACATCAGCAACTACGCCACGCTGGGGCTGCTCTCCAGCCTGCTGGATATCAGTAATCCGGATGCCCCGTCCGATAACGATCTGGCGCAGGTGAAAACCACCCTGCAACAGGCCATCAGTGACGCTCGTCAGGACGTGACGCTTAAAAACCGTCTGGGTGCTGACAACCGCCGCAGCTCGGCGCTCGTACGCGAACGTATGCGAGCCAGCTGGTAAGTAAAAAAAAGACCTGCCAGAGATGCAAACCCCGTGGGCGCGCCCGCTGCGCCCGCGTGGGAGCCTGCATCCTGAAAAATAATAAACATCGCACCAGTGCTAAAACTTTTTTTACTACAGGTGATTTATGACTTACGTAATTGTTCATGCTCTTGCACCGATTTTCGTCATCATGCTGCTGGGATTCTGGGCCGGTAAGGCAAAGATGGTCGATAACAAAAACGTTTCCCTGCTCAATATCTTCGTGATGGATTTTGCACTGCCTGCCGCGCTGTTCAGCGCCACCGTGCAAACACCGTGGACCGGCATCGTGGCGCAGTCGCCGCTGATTCTGGTGCTCACCCTGGCGATGTGGATTACCTATGCGGCCATCTACTTCCTCGCCATCAAAGTCTTTAAAAAATCACCGCAGGATGCGGCTGTGCTGACCCTGACGGTAGCTTTACCGAACTACGCGGCGCTGGGCCTGCCGATTCTGGGCAGCGTGCTGGGGGAAGGTTCTTCCACGTCTCTGTCCGTCGCGGTCTCTATTGCCTGCGGCTCCGTGCTGATGACGCCGTTCTGCCTGCTGATCCTGGAGCGTGAAAAAGCGCGCGCCGAGGGGAATAACTCGGGCTCAACGCTCTCCATGCTGCCGGTGCTGATGTGGCGTTCCATTAAAAAACCGATCGTGATGGGCCCGCTGCTGGGTGTGATTTTGTCCGCTATTGGGATCAAAATGCCGGAGCTGGTGCTTGCGGCGATTAAACCGCTGGGGCTGTCGGCGACCGCTGCCGCGCTGTTCCTGACCGGGGTGATCCTCTCTGCCCGTAAGCTGCAGATCAACACCATGGTGATCACCTCCACCATCGCCAAACTGCTGATTCAGCCAGCGATAGCCTGGGGTATCGTGCTGATCTTCGGTCTGCACGGCTCCGTGGCGATCACCGCTATCCTGATGATTGCGCTCTCCGCGGGCTTCTTCGGCGTGGTGTTCGGTAACCGCTTTGGCGTGCAGTCGCCGGATGCTGAAGCCGTGCTGCTGTTAAGCTCCGTACTGTGTATCCTGTCGCTGCCGCTGTTTATCTCGCTGACTTCAGGAATGTAATTATGACCACAACATTACGCCCTCACGACCTCATCTGGCTTACCGCGCGCGACGCGCTGGAAGGCATCACCGAAACCTGGGTGGAGGCGGCCTGGCATACTGGCCTGCCGGTGGTGGTGCGGCGTGATGTTGATAGTGAAAGCCGCATTCCCGTTGGCGTGCGCGGATTGCGCCGCGACCAGCGGGCGGCCGGATGGGTGAAGCCCGAAAACGTGCTGCGTGTGGTATCGCCGGAAGACCTGTGCGCCACCGCCGATCTGCTGCGTTCGCCGTTTGTCACCCAGCCGCCGGTTCAGGTGGCGCTGCAGCTTGCGCAGCAGGCGTGGCCGTGGACGTGGGGCATTACCGGCAGCACCGGCTACGCGCTGGCGACCGGCATTCCGGTGATCCATGCCGACAGCGATCTCGATCTGCTGATCCGCGCGCCGCAGCCGATTTCCCCGGATGCTTTTATCGCATGGCAGTCGCAACTGAGCCGCGCGCTATGCCGGGCGGATACGCAGGTGGATACCCCCGAGGGCGGCTTTGCGCTGGCGGAGTGGTTACGCGACGGCAAAACGCTGCTGAAAACACGCCGTGGACCGCGCCTGGTGGCGGATCCGTGGCGCAGGGAGGAGTGATGAAACTACTGTTTACCTTTCCGGGACAGGGCACGCAGCATGAAGGCATGCTGCAAAACCTGCCGGGAACGGAGCTGGAACAGGCGCGAGAGGTGCTTGGTGCCGAAGCGGATACGCTGGACGGCGCGGACGCGTTAACTCATACCCGCGCGGTTCAACTGTGTCTGCTGATTTCAGGCGTGGCCTGGGGGCGAGAGCTGGAGCGTCGCGGCGTGACACCGGATATCGTCAGCGGGCTGTCCATCGGCGCTTATCCGGCGGCGGTTATCGCAGGCGCGCTGGACTTTTCGGACGCGCTGAGGCTGGTGGCGCTGCGCGGTGATCTAATGGAACAGGCGTACCCGCACGGTTACGGCCTGACGGCAATCATGGGCTTAACCCTGCCGCAGGTGGAAACGCTGATTGAAGGTACCGGAACCTACATTGCCAACCTGAACGCTGAAACGCAGATCGTGATTGCCGGAAGCGATGACGGGATGGCGCAGGCGGCGGCACGCGCGCTGGCAAAAGGGGCGAGCAAGGCCAAACGGCTGGCGGTAAGCGTGCCGTCCCACTGCGAACTGCTGGCGGAACCGGCGAAAAAGCTGGCGTCGGCGTTTGAATCGGTCAGCCTTTCACGCCCACGCTGCGCATACCTGAGCGGCAGTACAGGCCGCGTGCTCTGGCAGCCGGAAAAAATCGCCGACGATCTGGCGATGAACATGGCGCGAACCGTGCGCTGGCAGGAGGCGGTGATTTCCGCTAACGAGCGCGAAGCCCGACTGGCGATTGAAATGCCGCCCGGCGGCGTACTGACCTGCCTGACGCGTCAGGCTGCGTGGGAAGGGGAGACCATCTCGCTGGAGCGCAGCGGGGTGGACGTGGCGGTGCATCTGGCGAAGCGACTTCGTGCGTGAGTTTTTGCCGGGTGGCGGCTTCGCCTTACCCGGCCTACGGGTTCGGTTGTCTTGTTTTGTATCACACACTTTCCTGCAAACTGCGCGCATACATCCGCCCTTCGGCGGCTAATGCCCGCAGGCTCGGGTCCTGCTCGCGGTTGCGGGCAAAGACAATCGCGATCAGCTGCTGCATCTGGTATGGCTCCGCCAGCTTCAACAGCTGTACCGAATTCTCGTAGACCTTCTTCATCCTGCCCGGCATCAGCGTAAAACCCACGCCTGCCTGTACCAGGCTCAGCATCGAGAAGATGTCATTCACCCGGGTAACAATCTCCGGTTCGAACCCGGCGATATGAAACGCTTCCTGAAACCCTGCATACGTGGCGAACCCTTCAGCAAGAGCGACAAATTTCTGGTCTTTATAATCACGCAGATCCGCGGGGCCGCGTGTATTCAGCGTGGCGGAAGCCGGTGCGGCGAGGAAGATGTCGTCATGGAACAGCGGCAGAACCTCAAGACTGTTGCGGTCGATGTCGCTTTCGGAGATGGAGATAAGAATCGCGTCCAGCGAGCCTTCATCCAGCATGTGCAGCAGGGTGTCGTTGGAGCCCATCGTCAGATCCATCTCCAGATCCGGACGGCGCAGCTTCATGCCCATAATCAGGCGCGGCACGGTTTCCAGCGTCAGGGAGTAGAGCGTGCCCACGCGCAGCCGCCCCTGGCCGATCCCGGCGATTTTGCGCGACTCTTCCAGCCCGCGCTCCATCACCTGCATCACCTCCTGGCAATACTCCAGCAGCGTCCAGGCGGAAGGCAGGGCAATCAGGTTGCGCCCCTTGTGGGTAAAGAGCGGGCAGCGCACGTTCTCTTCCAGCGTGTGCAGCGCGCGGTGCACGCTCACGCCGCTCAGGCCCAGAGTTTCGGCGGTACGCGCGATATTCCCTTTCTCCATAAACGTCATGAAGATGCTGAGCTTGCGGAACGTAATCTCGCTCGTGATATCGAAACTCATAACCCTCCCGGCGTGTTATTCAGCCTGCAGCATCGCTTCCAGCTGTTCCTGCGCGTCCAGCCACGCCATTTCGCACTCTTCGAGGCTGGATTTGGTCTTCGCCTGCGTTTGCAGGCAGTCCGTCAGCTCAGCCTTGCGGCTCTGGTCATACAGACCGCTGTCGCCGAGCTTTTCCTCAACGATAGCCAGCGTGGCGTTGAGTTTTTCCATCTCTTTTTCGAGACGGGCAATCTCTTTACGCAGCGGCTGCGTCTGGGTGCGAAGCTCCGCTTCACGACGCTTCTGGTCTTTACGCGCCTGCGCGCTGTTGGCGTTGTCTTTTGCCGACTCTTCCGGCTGGTTTTCCTGCTTCTGCACGTCCGTCAGCCACTGCTGGTAGTCTTCCAGATCGCCGTCGAACGGTTCGACTTTGCCGCCGTGCACTAAATAGAGATCGTCCGTGGTGGAGCGGATCAGGTGACGGTCGTGCGAGACCACTACCAGCGCGCCTTCGAACTCAATCAGCGCTTCGGTTAGCGCCTGGCGCATGTCGAGATCCAGGTGGTTGGTCGGTTCATCGAGCAGCAGCAGGTTCGGGCGCTGCCAGACGATCAGCGCCAGCACCAGACGGGCTTTTTCGCCGCCGGAGAAGCGCTCGGTGTTTTCAGTCACCTTATCGCCCTGGAAGCCAAAGCCGCCGAGATAGTCGCGCAGCTTCTGCTCCATCTCCTGCGGCGCCAGACGCGCGAGGTGCTGAATCGGCGATTCATCCGCGCGTAAAAATTCCAGCTGATGCTGGGCGAAGTAGCCTAGCTTAATGCCCTTCGCCAGGCCGATTTCACCGCTGACCGGATTAAGCTCGCCCGCCAGCAGCTTGATCAGCGTCGATTTACCGGCACCATTGCGCCCCAGCAGGCCAATGCGCGAACCCGGCACCAGATTGAGCTTGATGGAATCGAGAATAATGCGGTCGGCATAGCCCGCGCTGACCTTCTCCATCTTCAGGAGCGGGTTTGGCAGGCTTTCCGGCTCGCGGAAGCTGAAGTGGAACGGGTTATCCACGTGCGCCGGGGCAATCATCTCCATGCGTTCCAGCATCTTGATGCGGCTCTGGGCCTGCTTGGCTTTTGACGCTTTAGCCTTAAAGCGATCCACAAAGCTCTGCAGGTGCGCCACGCGCTGCTGCTGGCTTTCGTACATGGACTGCTGCTGGGCAAGACGCGTCGCGCGCTGGCGCTCGAAGGAGCTGTAGTTGCCGGTGTACTCGAACATCGTTTGCTGCTCGATATGAATGATTTTATCCACCACCGGGTCAAGGAAGTCGCGGTCGTGGGAGATCAGAATCAGAGTGCCCTGATAGCTCTTGAGCCACTTCTCCAGCCAAATAACCGCATCGAGATCGAGGTGGTTAGTCGGTTCATCGAGCAGCAGCAGGTCAGAGCGGCAGATCAGCGCCTGCGCCAGGTTGAGGCGCATACGCCAGCCGCCGGAGAAGTCGCTGACCGGGCGTTCCAGCTGTTCATTGCTGAAGCCCAGTCCGTGCAGCAGGCTGGAGGCGCGGGAGCGAATAGTCCACGCGTCGATGGCGTCCAGCTTGCCGTGAACGGTGGCGATGGCGTGACCGTCGTTGCGCTCGTTAGCAGAATGAAGTTCCGCCTCGAGCTTACGGTATTCACGGTCGCCGTCGATAACATAGTCGAGTGCCGGTTCGCTCAGCGCCGGCGTCTCCTGGTTTACCCAGGCGAGCTGCCAGTTCCCCGGGAAGGTAAAGTTACCGCCATCCGCGCTAATCTCGTTTTTCAGCAGCGCCAGCAGAGTGGATTTACCACAGCCGTTTTTGCCGACCAGACCCACTTTTTGGCCTGGATTGATGGTAGCAGTGGCGTTATCCAGCAGGACGCGCACGCCGCGACGAATTTGTAACGAGGAGAAAACAATCATAGAAGCGCCGTATGTTCCGACTATGTTAATTTGTCATTATGATAATGTAAGGTGTGCGCCATTTTCCGCACCGGGCCGCCATGGTAGCCCAAAACAACGACGATACACAAAAACAGAAACAAGACCGGGAGGGGAATGATGTCTCAGACAGCAAAAGTGCTGCTGCTGTATGCCCATCCGGAATCTCAGGACTCGGTGGCAAACCGGGTGCTGCTTAAGCCGGCCACACAGCTCAGCAACGTGACGGTGCACGATCTCTACGCGCACTATCCTGATTTCTTTATTGATATCCCTTACGAGCAGGAGCTGCTGCGTCAGCATGACGTGATTGTGTTCCAGCATCCGCTTTATACCTATAGCTGTCCGGCGCTGCTCAAAGAGTGGCTGGACCGCGTGCTGAGCCGGGGCTTTTCCAGCGGGGTGGGGGGCAACCAACTGGCGGGAAAGTACTGGCGTAGTGTGATTACGACCGGTGAACCCGAAAGCGCTTACCGTCACGATGGGCTGAATCGTTATCCGATGAGCGACATCCTGCGGCCTTTCGAGCTGACGGCGGCGATGTGCCGTATGCACTGGATGAGCCCGATTATTATCTACTGGGCGCGGCGGCAGGATCCGAAAGAACTGGCAAGCCACGCCAGAGCCTACGGTGAATGGCTCGCGTCACCGATTCCGGCAGGAGGTCGTTAATGGAAGGATCGAATTTGCTCCTTGCCGGGGTGCTGTTTTTATTTGCGGCCGTCGTTGCGGTGCCGCTTGCTGCGCGCATTGGTATCGGTGCGGTGTTGGGTTATCTGCTGGCGGGGATCGCGATTGGTCCCTGGGGACTGGGATTCATCAGCGATGTAGATGAGATCCTCCACTTCTCTGAACTGGGCGTGGTGTTCCTGATGTTCATCATCGGCCTGGAGCTGAATCCTTCGAAATTGTGGCAACTCCGACGCTCTATCTTTGGCGTGGGCGCCGCGCAGGTGTTGTTCAGCGCCGCGATCCTGGGCGGCCTGTTAATGCTGACCCATTTTTCATGGCAGGCGGCGGTGATTGGCGGGATAGGCCTTGCGATGTCGTCGACGGCGATGGCGCTGCAGCTGATGCGTGATAAAGGGATGAATCGCAACGAAGCCGGTCAGCTGGGCTTTTCGGTGCTGCTGTTCCAGGATTTGGCGGTGATCCCGGCGCTGGCGCTGGTGCCGCTGCTGGCGGGTTCCGGGGACGATCACTTCGACTGGGCTAAAATTGCCATGAAGGTGCTGGCCTTCGCGGGCATGCTGATCGGCGGGCGTTTCCTGTTACGTCCCGTGTTCCGCTTTATTGCCGCGTCGGGCGTTCGCGAGGTGTTCACCGCCGCGACGTTGCTGCTGGTGCTGGGATCGGCGTTATTTATGGACGCGCTGGGGCTGTCGATGGCACTCGGGACCTTTATCGCCGGGGTGCTGCTGGCGGAGAGCGAGTATCGGCACGAGCTGGAAATTGCCATCGATCCTTTCAAAGGGCTGCTGTTGGGCCTGTTCTTTATTTCGGTAGGGATGGCGCTCAACCTTGGCGTGCTCTATACCCATCTGCTGTGGGTGATAGTGAGCGTTGCCATCCTGGTGGCGGTGAAGATGCTGGTGCTGTACGTCATGTCACGTATCTACGGGCTGCGCAGTTCGGAACGCATGCAGTTTGCCAGCGTGTTAAGCCAGGGGGGTGAGTTCGCGTTTGTGCTGTTCTCGACCGCCTCCTCCCAGAAGCTGTTTAAAGACGATCAGATGGCGCTTTTGCTGGTGACGGTCACGCTGTCTATGATGACCACGCCGCTGCTGATGAAGCTGGTGGATAAACTGCTGTCGCGTCGCCTGAATCCAGCTGACGATGAAGACGAAGCGCCGTGGGTGGAAGACGACAAGCCGCAGGTGATTGTGGTGGGCTTTGGCCGTTTCGGACAAGTTATCGGACGTTTGCTGATGGCGAACAAAATGCGCATTACGGTGCTGGAGCGGGATATCAGCGCGGTCAACCTGATGCGCAAATATGGCTATAAGGTTTACTACGGCGATGCGACCCAGCTCGAGCTGCTGCGCTCGGCGGGGGCGGAAGCGGCAGAGTCCATCGTGATTACCTGTAACGATCCGGAAGACACGATGAAGCTGGTGGAGTTGTGCCAGCAGCATTTCCCGCATCTGCATATTCTGGCGCGTGCGCGGGGACGTGTTGAAGCTCACGAACTGTTGCAGGCGGGTGTGAAACACTTCTCCCGTGAGACGTTCTCCAGTGCGCTGGAGCTGGGCCGTAAAGCGCTGATCTCGCTCGGCATGCATCCGCATCAGGCGCAGCGCGCCCAGATGCACTTCCGCCGGCTGGATATGCGGATGCTGCGCGAGCTGATGCCGGTTCATACCGATACGGCGCAGATCTCTCGCGTGCGGGAAGCGCGTCGCGAGCTGGAGGAGATCTTCCAGCGAGAGATGCAGCAGGAACGACGGCAGCTCGATGGCTGGGATGAATTTGAATAAAGGGTAACGAAAAATGGCTGTACGTAAACGCTTTATTGCGGGTGCAAAATGCCCGACCTGCCAGGCGCAAGATACCCTGGCGATGTGGCGGGAAAATAATATTGATGTTGTTGAGTGTGTTAAGTGCGGTCACCAGATGCGTGAGGCCGATAAAGAGGCCCTCGATCACGTTCGCAAAGAAGAGCAAGTTATCGGGATTTTTCATCCGGACTAGCGATATGCCCTGAGTTTTTTTAAGCTAAAGGGTACACGGGTGCAGATTTCCGCTACAATCTGCGCCAGCAATTTTCCCACGCTCAGGAGATATCATGAAAGTAGCAAAAGACCTGGTGGTCAGCCTGGCCTATCAGGTACGTACAGAAGACGGTGTGTTGGTTGATGAGTCTCCGGTGAGTGCGCCGCTTGACTACCTGCATGGTCACGGTTCCCTGATTTCCGGCCTGGAAAACGCGCTGGAAGGTCATGAAGTTGGCGACAAATTTGACGTTGCTGTGGGCGCGAACGACGCTTACGGTCAGTATGACGACAACCTGGTTCAGCGCGTTCCTAAAGACGTGTTCATGGGCGTTGACGAACTGCAGGTTGGCATGCGCTTCCTGGCTGAAACTGACCAGGGCCCGGTTCCTGTTGAAATCACCGAAGTGGAAGATGACCACGTCGTGGTTGACGGTAACCACATGCTGGCTGGCCAGAACCTGAAATTCAACGTAGAAGTTGTTGCGATCCGTGAAGCGACCGAAGAAGAGCTGGCTCATGGCCACGTTCACGGTGCGCACGGTCACGACCATGACCACGATCACGGCCATGACGGCTGCTGCGGTGGTCACGGCCACGATCACGATCATGGTCACGACCATGGTAAAGGTGGTTGCGGTAACGGCGGCTGCGGCTGCCACTAATTCCGTCATGCGGAAAATAAAAAAGCGGGATAATCCCGCTTTTTTTACGCCTCAATAATGAGGAGGTGGCGTCTCTTCTGACTGAGAGGCAATGTTTGACGGCTGCGTGGCCTTCAGCTTTTCCGTCAGCAGGCGCATATGATCCCGCAGTTTTGCCATTTCAAGCTCATGTGCGGTCACGGTCTGGTTTAGCTCTTCGATGGTGATGTCCTGAAAAGCCAGGCGGCTTTCCAGCTCAGCCATTCTCGCTTCTATTGCTGTATCCTTCATCATTCACCTCGTTTATTTCAGATTCGCCATAATGGCCCTGCGGCGGCGCAGTTTAACCGAGTTTATCCTTAAGTACAGTCCGCATCCCTTTGGCAGGAAACTTATTTAAACAAAAATAGTCTGAAAAGTGGCGAGAATTGGAAGTGTCTGTCTGTAGATTTCTTCCGCAACGTTTTATAGTACGTAACTCATTTACGTTTAACGCTGGGGTGAGAGTCCCCAGGCCCTGGAGATATGGATGAAATCACTGTTTAAAGTAACGCTGCTGGCGACGACGATGGCTGTTGCGCTGAACGCGCCGCTGTCGTTCGCGGCTGATACTGCTGCGAAGCCTGCTGCCACTGCAGACAGCAAAGCGGCGTTCAAAAATGACGACCAGAAATCCGCCTATGCACTGGGCGCATCTCTGGGTCGTTACATGGAAAACTCTCTGAAAGAACAAGAGAAACTGGGCATCAAACTGGATAAAGCTCAGCTGATCGCGGGCGTTCAGGACGCATTTGCAGATAAGAGCAAGCTGTCTGACCAGGAAATCGAACAGACTCTGCAGGCGTTTGAAGCGCGCGTGAAGGGTGCCGCGCAGACTAAGATGGACGCGGACGCGAAAGACAACGAAGCGAAAGGCAAAGCCTACCGCGATACCTTTGCTAAAGAGAAGGGTGTGAAAACCTCTTCTACTGGCCTGGTGTACAAAGTTGAGAAAGAAGGCACCGGCGATGCGCCTAAAGACAGCGACACCGTTGTTGTGAACTACAAAGGTACGCTGATCGACGGTAAAGAGTTCGACAACTCTTACACCCGCGGTGAGCCGCTCTCCTTCCGTCTGGACGGCGTTATCCCGGGCTGGACTGAAGGCCTGAAAAACATCAAGAAAGGCGGCAAGATCAAGATGGTTATCCCACCGGATCTGGCCTATGGCAAAACCGGCGTTCCGGGTATCCCTGCCAACTCTACGCTGGTCTTTGACGTAGAGCTGCTGGACATCAAACCGGCACCGAAAGCGGATGCCAAAGCAGACGCGCCGGCTGACGATAAAGCCGCTGCTGCTAAGAAGTAATGCTGAAAAAAAACCGCCGCCTTTAAGGCGGCGGTTTTTTATTGTGGGGCAGATATAATTAACACTGGAAAGCGTTAGGCACGCTGTATTAATTTAGTTGTCCGTGTAGATAATGAGCCTGCCCTGAAAACCTAACGACAGGCTCCTGAAAAGGAGTGTTTTTTTCATGTCCAGGTCGCTTTTAACCAACGAAACCAGTGAACTTGATTTGCTGGATCAACGTCCTTTCGATCAGACCGACTTCGATATTCTGAAATCCTATGAAGCGGTAGTGGACGGGTTAGCGATGCTCATTGGCTCCCACTGCGAAATCGTATTGCACTCCCTGCAAGATCTGAAGTGTTCCGCCATCCGCATTGCGAATGGTGAGCATACTGGCCGTAAAATTGGTTCGCCAATTACCGACCTTGCATTGCGTATGCTGCATGACATGACCGGCGCGGACAGCAGCGTCTCCAAATGCTATTTCACCCGCGCCAAAAGCGGCGTGCTGATGAAATCAGAAACCATCGCGATTCGAAACCGCGAGCATCGTGTTATTGGGCTGCTGTGCATCAACATGAACCTTGATGTGCCATTCTCGCAAATCATGAGCACCTTTATTCCACCAGAAACGCCGGACGTTGGCTCTTCTGTTAACTTTGCCTCCTCCGTTGAAGATTTGGTGACGCAGACGCTTGAGTTTACGATTGAAGAGGTGAATGCCGATCGCAACGTCTCGAACAACGCCAAGAATCGTCAGATCGTGCTCAATCTCTATGAGAAAGGAATTTTTGATATTAAAGACGCCATCAACCAGGTGGCCGATCGTCTGAACATCTCCAAGCACACGGTCTACCTCTATATTCGCCAGTTCAAAAGCGGCGATTTCCTGGGGCAAGACAAGTAATGCGTTTTGCGTTAATGGTGACAGGCCCGGCGTACGGTACTCAGCAGGCCAGCAGCGCGCTGCAGTTTGCGCATGCGCTACTGGCGGCCGGGCATGAGCTGGCGAGCGTCTTCTTCTATCGGGAAGGGGTGTATAACGCGAATCAGTTTACGTCACCGGCGAGCGATGAGTTCGATCTGGTGCGCGGCTGGCAGGCATTAAACGAAAAGCAGGGCGTAGAACTGCACATCTGCGTGGCGGCGGCTCTGCGCCGCGGGGTGACCGATGCAACCGAAGCCGCGCGTCTTGGTTTATCGGGTTCTAACCTGCAGCCCGGTTTTTCGTTGAGTGGTCTGGGGGCACTGGCACAGGCGGCATTAACCTGCGACAGAGTGGTGCAATTCTGATGAAGCGCGTGGCATTTGTTTTTACGTCTGCGCCGCACGGCAGCGCTTCTGGCCGAGAAGGGCTGGATGCGCTGCTCGCGACATCAGCATTGACCGAAGATATCGGTGTCTTCTTTTTGGGCGACGGCGTATTTCAGCTTCTGGCGGGGCAACAGCCTCAGGCCATTCTGGCGCGTGATTACATCGCGACGTTCAAAGTGTTACCGCTTTACGATATCGAAACCTTCTATGTTTGTGCTGACTCTTTGGCCGCGCGTGGTTTAAACGAGGCAACGCCTTTCGTACTGGATGCGACAGTCCTGTCTTCTGCTGCATTGCGCGAACACCTTTCCCACTACGACACTATTCTGACTTTCTGAGGCCGTCATGCTCCATACTCTGAGCCATTCACCATGGCAATGTGATACCGACGCGTTACTGAGTATGCTGCGCGAAGGTGATGACCTGCTGCTGATTCAGGATGGCGTGCTTGCCGCACTGGAAGGCAGTCGTTTCGTTGAAATTCTCACGAATGCCCCAATAACAGTCTCTGCGCTGAAAGACGATCTGGATGCGCGGGGTCTTTCTGGTCAAATTTCAGCCAAAATTGACGTGGTTGGCTATACTGATTTCGTCAATCTTACTGTGACGCACGCCAGTCAAATGAACTGGTGATCTGAGATCGCTGTATATTTCTTGACACCTTTTCGACGTAGCCCTAAAATTTCGCGTCCTCATATTGTATGAGGTCGATTTATTACGTGTTTACGAAGCAAAAGCTAAAACCAGGAGCTATTTAATGGCAACAGTTAACCAGCTGGTACGCAAACCACGCGCACGCAAAGTTGCAAAGAGCAACGTGCCTGCGCTGGAAGCCTGCCCGCAGAAACGTGGTGTATGTACTCGTGTATATACCACCACTCCTAAAAAACCAAACTCCGCACTGCGTAAAGTATGCCGTGTGCGTTTGACTAACGGTTTCGAAGTGACTTCCTACATCGGTGGTGAAGGTCACAACCTGCAGGAACACTCCGTGATCCTGATCCGTGGCGGTCGTGTTAAAGACCTTCCGGGTGTTCGTTACCACACCGTTCGTGGTGCGCTCGACTGCTCAGGTGTTAAAGACCGTAAGCAGGCTCGCTCCAAGTACGGCGTGAAGCGTCCTAAGGCTTAATGGTTCTCCGTTAAGTAAGGCCAAACTGATTTATCTTAATGTCACACTAAACTCTTTGAGTTTTGGACAATCCTGAATTAACAACGGAGTATTCCCATGCCACGTCGTCGCGTCATTGGTCAGCGTAAAATTCTTCCAGATCCGAAATTCGGATCAGAACTGCTGGCAAAATTTGTAAATATCCTGATGGTAGATGGTAAAAAATCTACTGCAGAAGCAATCGTATACAGCGCGCTTGAGACCCTGGCTCAGCGTTCTGGTAAAAATGAACTGGAAGCTTTCGAAGTCGCTCTCGACAACGTTCGCCCAACCGTAGAAGTTAAGTCCCGCCGCGTTGGTGGTTCTACTTATCAGGTTCCAGTTGAAGTTCGTCCGGTTCGTCGTAATGCTCTGGCAATGCGTTGGATCGTTGAAGCTGCTCGTAAACGCGGTGATAAATCCATGGCTCTGCGTCTGGCGAACGAACTTTCTGATGCTGCAGACAACAAAGGTACTGCAGTTAAGAAACGTGAAGACGTTCACCGTATGGCAGAAGCCAACAAGGCGTTCGCACACTACCGTTGGTAATCCCTTCGGAGTATTAGTCACCAGGCGGGCGCTTCAGAGAAGCCGCCCGCTCTGGGTAACTTAACTGAACGCCTAAAGATATAAACGAGGAATCAAATGGCTCGTACAACACCCATCGCACGCTACCGTAACATCGGTATCAGTGCGCACATCGACGCCGGTAAAACCACTACTACCGAACGTATTCTGTTCTACACCGGTGTAAACCACAAAATCGGTGAAGTTCATGACGGCGCAGCCACCATGGACTGGATGGAACAGGAGCAGGAGCGTGGTATTACTATCACCTCCGCAGCGACTACTGCATTCTGGTCAGGTATGGCTAAGCAGTACGAACCGCATCGCGTAAACATCATCGACACCCCGGGCCACGTTGACTTCACCATCGAAGTAGAACGTTCCATGCGTGTTCTTGACGGCGCGGTAATGGTTTATTGCGCAGTTGGTGGTGTTCAGCCACAGTCTGAGACCGTATGGCGTCAGGCGAACAAATATAAAGTTCCACGCATCGCGTTCGTTAACAAAATGGACCGTATGGGTGCTAACTTCCTGAAAGTTGTTGGTCAGATCAAATCCCGTCTGGGCGCGAACCCTGTTCCGCTGCAGCTGGCAATTGGTGCTGAAGAAGGCTTCACCGGCGTTATCGACCTGGTGAAAATGAAAGCCATCAACTGGAACGATGCAGACCAGGGCGTTACCTTCGAATACGAAGATATCCCGGCTGAAATGCAGGACCTGGCTGACGAATGGCACCAGAACCTGATCGAATCCGCTGCTGAAGCTTCTGAAGAGCTGATGGAGAAATACCTGGGTGGTGAAGAACTGACTGAAGAAGAGATCAAAAAAGCTCTGCGTCAGCGCGTTCTGAACAACGAAATCATCCTAGTAACCTGTGGTTCTGCGTTCAAGAACAAAGGTGTTCAGGCGATGCTGGATGCGGTAGTTGACTACCTGCCATCCCCGGTTGACGTTCCTGCGATCAACGGCATCCTGGACGACGGTAAAGATACTCCGGCTGAGCGTCATGCAAGCGACGAAGAGCCATTCTCTGCACTGGCGTTCAAAATTGCTACCGACCCATTCGTGGGTAACCTGACCTTCTTCCGCGTTTACTCTGGTGTGGTTAACTCCGGTGACACCATCCTGAACTCAGTGAAAACGGCGCGTGAACGTTTTGGCCGTATCGTACAGATGCACGCTAACAAACGTGAAGAGATCAAAGAAGTTCGTGCGGGCGACATCGCTGCAGCTATCGGTCTGAAAGACGTGACTACTGGTGACACCCTGTGTGACCCAGATCACCCGATCATTCTGGAGCGTATGGAATTCCCTGAGCCGGTAATCTCCATCGCAGTTGAACCAAAAACCAAAGCTGACCAGGAAAAAATGGGTCTGGCTCTGGGCCGTCTGGCGAAAGAAGACCCATCATTCCGCGTATGGACTGATGAAGAATCTAACCAGACCATCATCGCTGGTATGGGTGAACTGCACCTGGACATCATCGTTGACCGTATGAAGCGTGAATTCAACGTTGAAGCGAACGTGGGTAAACCTCAGGTTGCTTACCGCGAAGCGATTCGCGCGAAAGTTACCGATGTTGAAGGTAAACACGCTAAGCAGTCTGGTGGTCGCGGTCAGTACGGTCACGTTGTGATCGACATGTACCCACTGGAGCCGGGCTCTAACCCGAAAGGTTACGAGTTCATCAACGACATCAAAGGTGGTGTAATTCCTGGCGAATACATCCCAGCCGTTGATAAAGGCATTCAGGAACAGCTGAAAGCGGGCCCTCTGGCTGGCTATCCGGTTGTTGACATGGGTGTTCGTCTGCACTTCGGTTCTTACCACGACGTTGACTCCTCTGAACTGGCGTTTAAACTGGCTGCGTCTATTGCCTTTAAAGAAGGCTTTAAGAAAGCAAAACCAGTTCTGCTTGAACCAATCATGAAGGTTGAAGTAGAAACTCCTGAAGAGAACACCGGTGACGTTATCGGTGACTTGAGCCGTCGTCGCGGTATGCTGCGTGGTCAGGAATCCGAAGTAACTGGCGTTAAGATCCACGCTGAAGTTCCGCTGTCTGAAATGTTCGGATATGCAACTCAGCTGCGTTCTCTGACCAAAGGTCGTGCATCATACACCATGGAATTCCTGAAGTATGATGATGCGCCTAACAACGTTGCTCAGGCCGTTATTGAAGCCCGTGGTAAGTAATCCACAGGATTAAAACCTAAGTCCCGTGCTCTCTCCACAGGGGAGAGCACTATAGTAAGGAATATAGCCGTGTCTAAAGAAAAATTTGAACGTACAAAACCGCACGTCAACGTTGGTACTATCGGCCACGTTGACCATGGTAAAACTACCCTGACTGCTGCAATCACTACCGTTCTGGCTAAAACCTACGGTGGTTCTGCTCGCGCATTCGACCAGATCGATAACGCGCCAGAAGAAAAAGCACGTGGTATCACCATCAACACTTCCCACGTTGAATATGACACCCCGACTCGCCACTACGCACACGTAGACTGCCCAGGCCACGCCGACTATGTTAAAAACATGATCACCGGTGCTGCGCAGATGGACGGCGCGATCCTGGTTGTTGCTGCGACTGACGGCCCAATGCCTCAGACTCGTGAGCACATCCTGCTGGGTCGTCAGGTAGGCGTTCCTTTCATCATCGTGTTCCTGAACAAATGCGACATGGTTGATGACGAAGAGCTGCTGGAACTGGTAGAGATGGAAGTTCGCGAACTGCTGTCTCAGTACGATTTCCCAGGCGACGATACCCCAATCGTTCGTGGTTCTGCTCTGAAAGCGCTGGAAGGCGAAGCTGAGTGGGAAGCGAAAATCATCGAACTGGCTGGCTTCCTGGATTCTTACATCCCAGAACCAGAGCGTGCGATTGACAAGCCATTCCTGCTGCCAATCGAAGACGTATTCTCCATCTCCGGTCGTGGTACCGTTGTTACCGGTCGTGTAGAGCGCGGTATCATCAAAGTTGGCGAAGAAGTTGAAATCGTTGGTATCAAAGAGACTGCGAAGTCTACCTGTACTGGCGTTGAAATGTTCCGCAAACTGCTGGACGAAGGCCGTGCTGGTGAGAACGTTGGCGTTCTGCTGCGTGGTATCAAACGTGAAGAAATCGAACGTGGTCAGGTTCTGGCGAAGCCAGGCTCAATCAAGCCACACACCAAGTTCGAATCTGAAGTGTACATCCTGTCCAAAGACGAAGGCGGCCGTCATACTCCGTTCTTCAAAGGCTACCGCCCACAGTTCTACTTCCGTACAACTGACGTGACCGGTACCATCGAACTGCCAGAAGGCGTTGAGATGGTAATGCCAGGTGACAACATCAAGATGGTTGTGACTCTGATCCACCCAATCGCGATGGACGACGGTCTGCGTTTCGCAATCCGTGAAGGCGGCCGTACCGTTGGCGCGGGCGTTGTTGCTAAAGTTCTGGGCTAATTAATTATCCCTGAATAAAAAAAGGACGCTTCGGCGTCCTTTTTTGTTTTCTGCCATTCAGGCACTGTCACAAAATTTCGCATTTTTTGCCTGCTCCCGCCCCGTATTGTGGTGCTTGTGCTATTGTAATCATAACCATTCTCACTTACACTTTGCGCATAATTTGAACGGGAGTCTCTATGTACGTTTGTTTATGTAATGGTGTAAGCGACAAGAAAATACGTCAGGCCGTTCGCCAGTTTCAGCCTCAGTCATTTCAGCAGCTACGCAAATTTGTTCCGGTGGGAAATCAATGCGGTAAATGTGTACGTGCTGCGCGAGAGATCATGCAGGACGAATTGATGCAGATCCCGGAATACAAAGAGATCGCGTAAGCGCCCATCTTTTTTTTGACATCCCTGTAGCCCGATCTACGCTTCAATGAGTGGAAGCGGAGGGACTATATAATGAAAGGTGATGTTAAAATCATAAGTTATCTCAATAAATTATTGGGAAATGAGCTTGTCGCAATTAACCAGTACTTTCTTCACGCGAGAATGTTCAAAAACTGGGGGCTTAAACGTCTGAACGACGTTGAGTACCATGAATCGATCGATGAAATGAAGCACGCCGATAAATATATCGAGCGTATTTTATTCCTTGAAGGCATTCCAAACCTGCAGGATCTCGGAAAGCTGGGCATCGGAGAAGATGTCGAAGAGATGCTGCGTTCCGACCTCAGGCTGGAGCTTGAAGGCGCCAAAGATCTCCGTGAAGCCATTGCCTACGCAGACAGCGTACATGACTACGTCAGTCGCGATATGATGATCCAGATCCTGGCCGATGAAGAAGGCCACATTGACTGGCTGGAAACGGAGCTGGACCTGATTGCTAAAATCGGCCTGCAGAACTACCTTCAGTCGCAGATTAAAGTGGAAGAGTAACCACCGTCTTCCAGCCTACGCATAAACCCGCTGCTGCCAGAAATGGCCCAAAAGGCAGTGGGTTTTTTAATGCCCCTTTATCAGGGGTGAGTAACGAAAACACAAGAATGCTAAGTAGCGCCATAAGCGCAGCGAGTAACGCCAGCATAGGCAGTATGCACCAGCCATGCCACGCACCAAGCGCCGCCAGGTATTTTACATCACCATATCCCATCCCTTCACGCCGACAGATAAACCGATATCCCCAGTAAATAACGGCAAAGCCGGTATATCCGGCCATCGCACCCAGCACCGCACTCGGCAGAAAATCAGGGTGGATACAGAGCTGAAAGAGCAGGCCAGTCCATAACAGCGGGCAGAGAAATTTATCGGGAAGCAGTCCGTCACGAATATCTGCACGGACAAGAAAGGCAGTCAGCGAAAAATAGACCAGCAAAAAGGGGAGGGGGGTTAACATGGAAATGGCCTCAAAAGGGTTTGAGCGCATACTCGTCATAATCGGCCTGGCCTGCAATCTACAAAAACGACAATTGCGTAGGGGCTCCAGACAAAGCATTGAGAAGGAATACATTGCGTAAACTGTTGCGCGGGCGTACGCATACTGCGCCTCAGGCGCTTAATTTCTAAACGGCACTTGCGTCTTGCCCAGATTTACGTATAATGCGCGGGCTTGTCGTAATTGACGGCGGGTTCAATCTGAACCAGAGTAGCTCACTTTGTTACTCAACAATGCTCCCAATTGGGGAGCTACGTAAGAACGGTTACACTCTCCCATCAATCGTAATGGGTTTGAGGAGTAATCATTTTCGTTTATAAAATAATTGGAGCTCTGGTCTCATGCAGAACCAAAGAATCCGTATCCGCCTTAAAGCGTTTGATCATCGTCTGATCGATCAATCAACCGCGGAAATCGTCGAGACTGCTAAGCGCACTGGTGCGCAAGTCCGTGGTCCGATCCCGCTGCCGACCCGCAAAGAGCGCTTCACCGTTCTGATCTCCCCGCACGTCAACAAAGACGCGCGCGATCAGTACGAAATCCGCACTCACAAGCGTCTGGTTGACATCGTTGAGCCAACTGAGAAAACCGTTGATGCTCTGATGCGTCTGGATCTGGCTGCCGGTGTAGACGTGCAGATCAGCCTGGGTTAATCAGGTCATCGAGCGATTGAGAGGTTGATACAATGATTGGTTTAGTCGGTAAAAAAGTGGGCATGACCCGCATCTTCACTGAAGATGGCGTTTCAATCCCAGTAACCGTAATCGAAGTTGAAGCAAACCGCGTTACCCAGGTTAAAGATCTGGCTAACGATGGCTACCGCGCTGTTCAGGTGACCACTGGTGCTAAAAAAGCTAACCGTGTAACCAAACCAGAAGCGGGTCACTTCGCTAAAGCTGGCGTAGAAGCTGGCCGTGGTCTGTGGGAATTCCGTCTTGCTGAAGGCGAAGAGTTCACCGTAGGTCAGGACATTAGCGTTGAGCTGTTTGCTGACGTTAAAAAAGTTGACGTAACCGGTACCTCTAAAGGTAAAGGTTTTGCTGGTACCGTTAAGCGCTGGAACTTCCGTACCCAGGACGCTACCCACGGTAACTCCTTGTCTCACCGCGTTCCGGGTTCTATCGGTCAGAACCAGACTCCGGGCAAAGTGTTCAAAGGCAAGAAAATGGCAGGTCAGCTGGGTAACGAACGTGTAACCGTTCAGAGCCTGGACGTAGTACGTGTTGACGCTGAGCGCAACCTGCTGCTGGTTAAAGGTGCAGTTCCGGGTGCAACCGGTAGCGACCTGATCGTTAAACCAGCTGTGAAGGCGTAAGGGGATAGCAATGGAATTAGTATTGAAAGACGCGCAGAGCGCGCTGACTGTTTCCGAAACTACCTTCGGTCGTGATTTCAACGAAGCGCTGGTTCACCAGGTTGTAGTTGCTTATGCAGCTGGTGCTCGTCAGGGTACTCGTGCTCAGAAGACTCGTGCTGAAGTAACTGGTTCTGGCAAAAAGCCATGGCGCCAGAAAGGTACCGGCCGTGCGCGTTCAGGTTCTATCAAGAGCCCGATCTGGCGTTCAGGTGGCGTGACCTTCGCTGCGCGTCCACAGGACCACAGTCAAAAAGTTAACAAAAAGATGTACCGCGGCGCGCTGAAAAGCATCCTGTCCGAACTGGTACGTCAGGATCGTCTGATCGTTGTCGAGAAGTTCTCTGTTGAAGCGCCTAAAACTAAGCTGCTGGCACAGAAACTGAAAGACATGGCTCTGGAAGATGTGCTGATCATCACCGGTGAGCTGGACGAGAACCTGTTCCTGGCCGCACGTAACCTGCACAAGGTTGACGTACGCGATGCGACTGGTATCGACCCGGTTAGCCTGATCGCCTTCGACAAAGTCGTAATGACTGCTGATGCTGTTAAGCAAGTTGAGGAGATGCTGGCATGATTCGTGAAGAACGTCTGCTGAAGGTGCTTCGCGCACCGCACGTTTCTGAAAAAGCGTCTACTGCGATGGAAAAAACAAACACCATCGTTCTCAAAGTTGCTAAAGACGCGACCAAAGCAGAGATCAAAGCTGCTGTGCAGAAACTGTTTGAAGTCGAAGTCGAAGTCGTTAACACCCTGGTAGTTAAAGGGAAAGTTAAACGTCACGGACAGCGTATCGGTCGTCGTAGCGACTGGAAAAAAGCTTACGTCACCCTGAAAGAAGGCCAGAATCTGGACTTCGTTGGCGGCGCTGAGTAAGTCGGAGGAGTAATACAATGGCAGTTGTTAAATGTAAACCGACATCTCCGGGTCGTCGCCACGTAGTTAAAGTGGTTAACCCTGAGCTGCACAAGGGCAAACCTTTTGCTCCGTTGCTGGAAAAAAACAGCAAATCCGGTGGTCGTAACAACAATGGCCGTATCACCACTCGTCACATCGGTGGTGGCCACAAGCAGGCTTATCGTATTGTTGACTTCAAACGCAACAAAGACGGTATCCCAGCAGTTGTTGAACGTCTTGAGTACGATCCGAACCGTTCCGCGAACATCGCGCTGGTTCTGTACAAAGACGGCGAACGCCGTTACATCCTGGCCCCTAAAGGCCTGAAAGCTGGCGACCAGATTCAGTCTGGCGTTGATGCTGCAATCAAAGCAGGCAACACCCTGCCGATGCGCAATATCCCGGTTGGTTCTACCGTTCATAACGTAGAAATGAAACCAGGTAAAGGCGGTCAGCTGGCACGTTCCGCTGGTACTTACGTTCAGATCGTTGCTCGTGATGGTGCTTATGTCACCCTGCGTCTGCGTTCTGGTGAAATGCGTAAAGTCGA
The DNA here is from genome assembly GCF_043974075.1 of Enterobacter sp. ECC-019. Taxonomy (NCBI): domain Bacteria; kingdom Pseudomonadati; phylum Pseudomonadota; class Gammaproteobacteria; order Enterobacterales; family Enterobacteriaceae; genus Enterobacter; species Enterobacter sp. ECC-019. The sequence continues at coordinate 176,144 of NZ_CP143759.1, read as the reverse complement.
AGCAGACTGCCGCGCTACTCTGGGCGAAGTTGGCAATGCTGAGCATATGCTGCGCGTTCTGGGTAAAGCAGGTGCTGCACGCTGGCGTGGTGTTCGTCCTACCGTTCGCGGTACTGCGATGAACCCAGTCGACCACCCACATGGTGGTGGTGAAGGTCGTAACTTTGGTAAGCACCCGGTAACTCCGTGGGGCGTTCAGACCAAAGGTAAGAAGACCCGCAGCAACAAGCGTACTGATAAATTTATCGTACGTCGCCGTAGCAAATAATTTTAGAGGATAAGCCATGCCACGTTCTCTCAAGAAAGGTCCTTTTATTGACCTGCACTTGCTGAAGAAGGTAGAGAAAGCGGTGGAAAGCGGAGACAAGAAGCCCCTGCGCACTTGGTCCCGTCGTTCAACGATCTTTCCTAACATGATCGGTTTGACCATCGCTGTCCATAATGGTCGTCAGCACGTTCCAGTCTTTGTTACCGACGAAATGGTTGGTCACAAACTGGGTGAATTCGCACCGACTCGTACTTATCGCGGCCATGCTGCTGATAAAAAAGCGAAGAAGAAATAAGGTAGGAGGAAGAGATGGAAACTTTAGCTCAACATCGCCATGCTCGTTCTTCTGCTCAGAAGGTTCGCCTTGTTGCTGACCTGATTCGCGGTAAGAAAGTGTCGCAGGCCCTGGACATCCTGACCTATACCAACAAGAAAGCTGCGGTATTGGTCAAGAAAGTACTGGAATCTGCCATTGCTAACGCTGAACACAACGATGGCGCTGACATCGACGATCTGAAAGTCGCGAAAATTTTCGTAGATGAAGGCCCAAGCATGAAGCGCATTATGCCGCGTGCGAAAGGTCGTGCAGATCGCATCCTGAAGCGCACCAGCCACATTACTGTGGTTGTGTCCGATCGCTGAGACTCTGGAGACTAGCAATGGGTCAGAAAGTACATCCTAATGGTATTCGCCTGGGTATTGTAAAACCATGGAACTCTACCTGGTTTGCGAACACCAAAGAATTCGCTGACAACCTGGACAGCGATTTTAAAGTACGTCAGTACCTGACTAAGGAACTGGCTAAAGCGTCTGTATCTCGTATCGTTATCGAGCGTCCAGCGAAGAGCATCCGTGTGACTATTCACACTGCTCGTCCTGGCATCGTTATCGGTAAGAAAGGCGAAGACGTAGAAAAACTGCGCAAGGTCGTAGCGGATATCGCTGGCGTTCCTGCACAGATCAATATCGCTGAAGTTCGTAAGCCTGAACTGGACGCTAAATTGGTTGCTGACAGCATCACTTCACAGCTGGAACGTCGTGTTATGTTCCGTCGTGCTATGAAGCGTGCTGTACAGAACGCAATGCGTCTGGGCGCTAAAGGTATCAAAGTTGAAGTTAGCGGCCGTCTGGGCGGCGCGGAAATCGCACGTACCGAATGGTACCGCGAAGGTCGCGTACCGCTGCACACTCTGCGTGCTGACATCGACTACAACACCTCTGAAGCGCACACCACTTACGGTGTAATCGGCGTTAAGGTATGGATCTTCAAAGGTGAGATCCTGGGTGGTATGGCTGCTGTTGAACAACCGGAAAAACCGGCTGCTCAACCTAAAAAGCAGCAGCGTAAAGGCCGTAAATAAGGAGCGTCGCTGATGTTACAACCAAAGCGTACAAAATTCCGTAAAGTGCACAAAGGCCGCAACCGTGGTCTGGCGCAGGGTACGGATGTTAGCTTCGGCACTTTCGGTCTGAAAGCTGTTGGCCGTGGTCGTCTGACTGCACGTCAGATCGAAGCAGCACGTCGTGCAATGACCCGTGCAGTTAAGCGTCAAGGTAAGATCTGGATCCGTGTATTCCCGGACAAACCGATCACCGAGAAGCCGCTGGAAGTTCGTATGGGTAAAGGTAAAGGTAACGTGGAGTACTGGGTTGCCTTGATCCAACCGGGCAAAGTCCTTTATGAAATGGACGGTGTTCCGGAAGAGCTGGCCCGTGAAGCCTTCGGCCTGGCAGCAGCGAAACTGCCTATCAAAACCACCTTTGTAACTAAGACGGTGATGTAATGAAAGCAAAAGAGCTGCGTGAAAAAAGCGTTGAAGAGCTGAACGCTGAGCTGCTGAACCTGCTGCGTGAGCAGTTCAACCTGCGTATGCAGGCTGCAAGTGGCCAGCTGCAACAGACTCACCTGCTGAAGCAAGTGCGTCGCAATGTTGCACGCGTTAAGACTTTACTGACTCAGAAGGCGGGTGCGTAATGACCGATAAAATCCGTACTCTGCAAGGTCGTGTTGTTAGCGACAAAATGGAGAAATCCATTGTTGTAGCTATCGAACGTATTGTGAAACACCCGATCTACGGTAAATTCATCAAGCGTACGACCAAACTGCACGTACATGACGAGAACAACGAATGTGGTATCGGCGACAAGGTTGAAATCCGTGAATGCCGTCCACTGTCCAAGACTAAGTCCTGGACGCTGGTTCGCGTTGTAGAGAAAGCGGTTCTGTAATACAGTACGCCTTCTCAATACGAATAAACGGCTCAGCGATGAGCCGTTTATTTTTTCTACCCATATTGCAGAAGCGGTGTTATAATGCCGCGCCCTCGATATGGGGCTTTTTAACGGCTCTGATTTTAGAGTCTCAGGTAGTAGTTGACATTAGCGGAGCACTAAAATGATCCAAGAACAGACTATGCTGAACGTCGCCGACAACTCCGGTGCACGTCGCGTAATGTGTATCAAGGTTCTGGGTGGCTCGCACCGTCGCTACGCAGGCGTAGGCGACATCATCAAGATCACCATCAAGGAAGCAATTCCACGTGGTAAGGTCAAAAAAGGTGATGTGCTGAAGGCGGTAGTGGTGCGCACCAAGAAGGGTGTTCGTCGCCCTGACGGTTCTGTCATTCGCTTCGATGGTAATGCATGCGTTATTTTAAACAATAACAGCGAGCAGCCTATCGGCACGCGTATCTTTGGGCCGGTAACTCGTGAACTTCGTACTGAGAAGTTCATGAAAATTATCTCTCTGGCACCAGAAGTACTCTAAGGAGCGAATCATGGCAGCGAAAATCCGTCGTGATGACGAAGTTATCGTGTTAACCGGTAAAGATAAAGGTAAACGCGGTAAAGTAAAAAATGTTCTGTCTTCCGGCAAACTTGTCGTTGAAGGTATCAACCTGGTTAAGAAACATCAGAAGCCGGTTCCGGCCCTGAACCAACCAGGTGGCATCGTTGAAAAAGAAGCTGCTATTCAGGTTTCTAACGTTGCAATCTTCAATGCGGCTACCGGCAAGGCTGACCGTGTAGGCTTTAGATTCGAAGACGGCAAAAAAGTCCGTTTCTTCAAGTCTAACAGCGAAACTATCAAGTAATTTGGAGTAGTACGATGGCGAAACTGCATGATTACTACAAAGACGAAGTAGTTAGCAAACTCATGACTGAGTTTAACTACAATTCTGTCATGCAAGTCCCTCGGGTCGAGAAGATCACCCTGAACATGGGTGTTGGTGAAGCGATCGCTGACAAGAAACTGCTGGATAACGCAGCAGCTGACCTGACAGCAATCTCCGGTCAAAAACCGCTGATCACCAAAGCACGCAAATCTGTTGCAGGCTTCAAAATCCGTCAGGGCTATCCGATCGGCTGTAAAGTAACTCTGCGTGGCGAACGCATGTGGGAGTTCTTTGAGCGCCTGATCACTATTGCTGTTCCACGTATCCGTGACTTCCGTGGCTTGTCCGCTAAGTCTTTCGACGGTCGTGGTAACTACAGCATGGGTGTCCGTGAGCAGATCATCTTCCCAGAAATCGACTACGATAAAGTCGACCGCGTGCGTGGTTTGGATATTACCATTACCACTACTGCGAAATCTGACGAAGAAGGCCGTGCTCTGCTGGCTGCCTTTGACTTCCCGTTCCGCAAGTAAGGTAGGGTTACTGAATGGCTAAGCAATCAATGAAAGCACGCGAAGTAAAGCGCGTAGCTTTAGCTGATAAATTCTTCGCTAAACGCGCTGAACTGAAAGCGATCATTTCTGATGTGAACGCTTCCGACGAAGATCGTTGGAATGCGGTTCTCAAGCTGCAGTCTCTGCCGCGTGATTCCAGCCCGTCTCGTCAGCGTAACCGCTGTCGTCAAACAGGTCGTCCACATGGTTATGTGGGCAAGTTTGGGTTGAGCCGTATCAAACTGCGTGAAGCCGCTATGCGCGGTGAAGTGCCAGGCTTGAAAAAGGCTAGCTGGTAATTACCAATTGAATCACGGGAGTAAAGACAGATGAGCATGCAAGATCCGATCGCGGATATGCTGACCCGTATCCGTAACGGTCAGGCCGCGAACAAAGTTGCGGTCACCATGCCTTCCGCCAAGCTGAAAGTGGCAATTGCCAACGTGCTGAAGGAAGAAGGTTTTATCGAAGATTTTAAAGTTGAAGGCGACACCAAGCCGGAACTGGAACTTACTCTCAAGTATTTCCAGGGTAAAGCTGTTGTAGAAAGCATTCAGCGTGTCAGTCGCCCAGGCCTGCGCATCTATAAGAAAAAAGATGAGCTGCCGAAAGTTATGGCTGGTCTTGGTATCGCAGTTGTTTCTACCTCTAAAGGTGTTATGACTGATCGTGCAGCGCGCCAGGCTGGTCTTGGTGGCGAAATTATCTGCTACGTAGCCTAATCGGAGGAAAGAATGTCTCGTGTTGCTAAAGCACCGGTCGTTATTCCTGCCGGCGTTGATGTAAAAATCGACGGTCAGGTTATTACGATCAAAGGTAAAAACGGCGAGCTGACTCGTACCCTCAACAAAGCTGTTGAAGTTAAACATGCAGATAACGCTCTGACCTTCGGTCCACGTGATGGTTTCGTGGATGGATGGGCTCAGGCTGGTACCGCGCGTGCCCTGCTGAACTCAATGGTTGTTGGTGTTACCGAAGGCTTCACTAAAAAGCTTCAGCTGGTTGGTGTAGGTTATCGTGCAGCTATCAAAGGGAATGCAGTAGGCCTGTCTCTGGGCTTCTCACACCCTGTTGAGCATCCGCTGCCGGCCGGTATCACTGCAGAATGTCCGACTCAAACTGAAATCGTGCTGAAAGGCGCTGATAAACAGCTGATCGGTCAGGTTGCAGCAGATCTGCGCGCCTACCGTCGTCCTGAGCCTTATAAAGGCAAGGGTGTTCGTTACGCCGACGAAGTCGTGCGTACCAAAGAGGCTAAGAAGAAGTAAGGTAACACTATGGATAAGAAATCTGCTCGTATCCGTCGTGCGACCCGCGCACGCCGCAAGCTCAAAGAGCTGGGTGCAACTCGCCTGGTGGTACATCGTACCCCGCGTCATATTTACGCACAGGTAATTGCACCGAACGGTTCTGAAGTTCTGGTAGCTGCTTCTACTGTAGAAAAAGCTATCTCAGAACAATTGAAGTACACCGGTAACAAAGACGCCGCTGCAGCTGTAGGTAAAGCTGTTGCTGAACGCGCTCTGGAAAAAGGCATCAGCAATGTTTCCTTTGACCGTTCCGGGTTCCAATATCATGGTCGTGTCCAGGCACTGGCAGATGCTGCCCGTGAAGCTGGCCTTCAGTTCTAAGGTAGAGGTGTAAGATGGCTCACATCGAAAAACAGGCTGGCGAACTGCAGGAAAAGCTGATCGCGGTAAACCGCGTATCTAAAACCGTTAAAGGTGGTCGTATTTTCTCCTTCACAGCTCTGACTGTAGTAGGCGATGGTAACGGTCGCGTTGGTTTTGGTTACGGTAAAGCGCGTGAAGTTCCAGCAGCGATCCAGAAAGCGATGGAAAAAGCCCGTCGCAACATGATTAACGTCGCGCTGAACAACGGCACCCTGCAGCACCCAGTTAAAGGTGTTCACACGGGTTCTCGTGTATTCATGCAGCCAGCTTCAGAAGGTACCGGTATCATCGCCGGTGGTGCAATGCGCGCCGTTCTGGAAGTTGCTGGGGTTCATAACGTTCTGGCCAAAGCATATGGTTCCACCAACCCGATTAACGTGGTTCGTGCAACTATTGATGGCCTGGAAAATATGAATTCTCCAGAAATGGTCGCTGCCAAGCGTGGTAAATCCGTTGAAGAAATTCTGGGGTAATTGACCATGGCAAAGACTATTAAAATCACTCAAACCCGCAGTGCAATCGGTCGTCTGCCGAAACACAAGGCAACGCTGCTTGGCCTGGGTCTGCGTCGTATTGGTCATACCGTTGAGCGCGAGGATACTCCTGCTGTTCGTGGTATGGTCAACGCGGTTTACTTCATGGTTAAAGTTGAGGAGTAAGAGATGCGTTTAAATACTCTGTCTCCGGCCGAAGGCTCTAAAAAGGCGGGTAAACGCCTGGGTCGTGGTATCGGTTCTGGCCTCGGCAAAACCGGTGGTCGTGGTCACAAAGGTCAGAACTCTCGTTCTGGCGGTGGCGTACGTCGCGGTTTCGAGGGTGGCCAGATGCCACTGTACCGTCGTCTGCCGAAGTTCGGCTTCACCTCTCGCAAAGCAGCGATCACAGCGGAAATCCGTCTGTCTGACCTGGCGAAAGTTGAAGGCGGCGTTGTAGACCTGAACACGCTGAAAGCAGCAAACATTATCGGTATCCAGATCGAGTTCGCGAAAGTGATCCTGGCTGGTGAAGTTTCTACTCCGGTAACTGTTCGTGGCCTGCGTGTTACTAAAGGTGCTCGTGCTGCTATCGAAGCTGCTGGCGGTAAAATTGAGGAATAAGTAGCAGATGGCTAAGCAACCGGGATTAGATTTTCAAAGTGCCAAAGGTGGATTTGGCGAGCTGAAACGCAGACTGCTGTTTGTTATCGGCGCGCTGATTGTGTTCCGTATTGGCTCTTTTATTCCGATCCCTGGTATCGATGCCGCTGTACTTGCCAAACTGCTTGAGCAACAGCGAGGCACCATCATTGAAATGTTCAACATGTTCTCTGGTGGTGCTCTCAGCCGTGCTTCTATCTTCGCATTGGGTATTATGCCGTACATTTCGGCATCTATTATTATCCAGCTGCTGACGGTCGTTCATCCGGCCCTGGCAGAGTTGAAGAAAGAAGGGGAGTCTGGACGTCGTAAGATTAGTCAGTACACCCGTTACGGTACTCTGGTGCTGGCAATATTCCAGTCGATCGGTATTGCTACCGGTCTGCCGAATATGCCTGGTATGCAGGGCCTGGTGTTAAACCCAGGCTTTGCATTCTACTTCACCGCTGTTGTAAGTCTGGTCACAGGGACAATGTTCCTGATGTGGCTCGGCGAACAGATTACTGAGCGTGGTATCGGTAACGGTATCTCAATCATTATCTTCGCCGGTATTGTTGCGGGCCTCCCGCCAGCCATCGCCCATACTATCGAGCAAGCGCGTCAAGGCGACCTGCACTTCCTCCTGTTGCTGTTGGTTGCAGTATTAGTATTTGCAGTGACGTTCTTTGTTGTGTTCGTTGAACGTGGTCAACGCCGCATTGTGGTGAACTACGCTAAACGTCAGCAGGGTCGTCGTGTCTATGCTGCACAGAGCACACATTTACCGCTGAAAGTGAACATGGCGGGGGTTATCCCGGCTATCTTCGCTTCCAGTATTATTCTGTTCCCGGCAACCATCGCGTCATGGTTCGGGGGCGGTACTGGTTGGAACTGGCTGACAACAATTTCGCTGTATTTGCAGCCTGGGCAACCACTTTATGTGTTACTCTATGCGTCTGCGATCATCTTCTTCTGTTTCTTCTACACGGCGTTGGTCTTCAACCCGCGTGAAACAGCAGATAACCTGAAGAAGTCCGGTGCATTTGTACCAGGAATTCGTCCGGGAGAGCAAACGGCGAAGTATATCGATAAAGTAATGACTCGCCTGACTTTGGTTGGTGCGCTTTATATTACTTTTATCTGCCTGATCCCGGAGTTCATGCGTGATGCAATGAAAGTACCGTTCTACTTCGGTGGGACCTCACTGCTTATCGTTGTTGTCGTGATTATGGACTTTATGGCTCAAGTGCAAACTCTGATGATGTCCAGTCAGTATGAGTCTGCATTGAAGAAGGCGAACCTGAAAGGCTACGGCCGCTAAATGGTCGCCTGAGAAGTTACGGAGAGTAAAAATGAAAGTTCGTGCTTCCGTCAAGAAATTATGCCGTAACTGCAAAATCGTTAAGCGTGATGGTGTCATCCGTGTGATTTGCAGTGCCGAGCCGAAGCATAAACAGCGCCAAGGCTGATTATTTCGCATATTTTTCTTGCAAAGTTGGGTTGAGCTGGCTAGATTAGCCAGCCAATCTTTTGTATGTCTGTACGTTTCCATTTGAGTATCCTGAAAACGGGCTTTTCAGCATGGTGCGTACATATTAAATAGTAGGAGTGCATAGTGGCCCGTATAGCAGGCATTAACATTCCTGATCAGAAACATGCTGTGATCGCATTAACTTCGATCTACGGCGTCGGCAAGACCCGTTCTAAAGCCATTCTGGCTGCAGCGGGTATCGCTGAAGATGTTAAGATCAGTGAGCTGTCTGAAGAACAAATCGACACGCTGCGTGACGAAGTTGCCAAATTTGTCGTTGAAGGTGATCTGCGCCGTGAAATCAGCATGAGCATCAAGCGCCTGATGGATCTTGGTTGCTATCGCGGTTTGCGTCATCGTCGTGGTCTGCCAGTGCGCGGTCAGCGTACTAAGACCAACGCACGTACCCGTAAGGGTCCGCGCAAACCGATCAAGAAATAATCGGGGTGATTGAATAATGGCAAAGGCACCAGTTCGTGCACGTAAACGTGTAAGAAAACAAGTCTCTGACGGCGTGGCTCATATCCATGCTTCTTTCAACAACACCATCGTTACTATTACTGATCGTCAGGGTAACGCATTGGGTTGGGCAACAGCCGGTGGTTCCGGTTTCCGTGGTTCTCGCAAATCCACTCCGTTCGCAGCTCAGGTTGCAGCAGAGCGTTGCGCAGAAGCCGTAAAAGAATACGGCATCAAGAATCTGGAAGTTATGGTTAAAGGTCCGGGTCCGGGTCGTGAATCTACTGTTCGCGCTCTGAACGCCGCTGGTTTCCGCATCACGAATATTACTGATGTGACTCCGATCCCTCATAACGGTTGTCGTCCGCCGAAAAAACGTCGCGTATAACGCTCCGTTTTTTAGGTTAGTTGGAGATAGAAAATGGCAAGATATTTGGGTCCTAAGCTCAAGCTGAGCCGTCGTGAGGGCACCGACTTATTCCTTAAGTCTGGCGTTCGCGCGATCGATACCAAGTGTAAAATTGAACAAGCTCCTGGCCAGCACGGTGCGCGTAAACCGCGTCTGTCTGACTATGGTGTGCAGTTGCGTGAGAAGCAAAAAGTTCGCCGTATGTACGGTGTGCTGGAGCGTCAGTTCCGTAACTACTATAAAGAAGCAGCACGTCTGAAAGGCAACACAGGTGAAAACCTGCTGGCCCTGCTGGAAGGTCGTCTGGACAACGTTGTATACCGTATGGGCTTCGGCGCTACTCGTGCTGAATCACGTCAGCTGGTTAGCCACAAAGCAATCATGGTAAACGGTCGTGTTGTTAACATCGCTTCTTATCAGGTTAAAGCGAATGACGTTGTTAGCATTCGTGAGAAAGCGAAAAAGCAATCTCGCGTGAAGGCCGCTCTGGAGCTGGCTGAGCAGCGTGAAAAGCCAACCTGGCTGGAAGTTGATGCTGGCAAGATGGAAGGTACGTTCAAGCGTCAGCCAGAACGTTCTGATCTGTCTGCGGACATTAACGAACACCTGATCGTCGAGCTTTACTCCAAGTAAAGCTTAGTACCAAAGAGAGGACACAATGCAGGGTTCTGTGACAGAGTTTCTAAAACCGCGCCTGGTAGATATCGAGCAAGTGAGTTCGACGCACGCCAAGGTGACCCTTGAGCCTTTAGAGCGTGGCTTTGGCCATACTCTGGGTAACGCACTGCGCCGTATTCTGCTCTCATCGATGCCGGGTTGCGCGGTGACCGAGGTTGAGATTGATGGTGTACTTCATGAGTACAGCACCAAAGAAGGCGTTCAGGAAGATATCCTTGAAATCCTGCTCAACCTGAAAGGGCTGGCGGTGAGAGTTCAGGGTAAAGATGAAGTTATTCTTACTCTGAATAAATCTGGCATTGGCCCTGTGACTGCAGCCGACATCACCCACGACGGTGATGTTGAAATCGTCAAGCCGCAGCACGTGATCTGCCACCTGACCGATGAGAACGCAGCTATTAGCATGCGTATCAAAGTTCAGCGCGGTCGTGGTTATGTGCCGGCTTCTGCCCGAATTCATTCGGAAGAAGATGAGCGCCCAATCGGCCGTCTGCTGGTCGACGCATGCTATAGCCCTGTAGAGCGTATTGCCTACAATGTTGAAGCAGCGCGTGTAGAACAGCGTACCGACCTGGACAAGCTGGTCATCGAAATGGAAACCAACGGCACAATCGATCCTGAAGAGGCGATTCGTCGTGCGGCAACCATCCTGGCAGAACAACTGGAAGCTTTCGTTGACTTACGTGATGTTCGTCAGCCGGAAGTGAAAGAAGAGAAACCAGAATTCGATCCGATCCTGCTGCGCCCTGTTGACGATCTCGAATTGACTGTCCGCTCTGCTAACTGCCTTAAGGCAGAAGCTATCCACTATATCGGTGATCTGGTACAGCGTACCGAGGTTGAGTTGCTGAAAACGCCGAACCTGGGTAAAAAATCTCTTACTGAGATTAAAGACGTGCTGGCTTCACGTGGTCTGTCTCTGGGCATGCGCCTGGAAAACTGGCCACCGGCAAGCATTGCTGACGAGTAACCGGATCACAGGTTAAGGTTTTACTGAGAAGGATAAGGTCATGCGCCATCGTAAGAGTGGTCGTCAACTGAACCGCAACAGCAGCCATCGCCAGGCTATGTTCCGCAACATGGCAGGTTCACTGGTTCGTCATGAGATCATCAAGACGACCCTGCCTAAAGCGAAAGAGCTGCGTCGCGTAGTTGAGCCGCTGATTACTCTTGCCAAGACTGACAGCGTTGCTAATCGTCGTCTGGCATTCGCCCGTACTCGTGATAACGAGATCGTGGCAAAACTGTTTAACGAACTGGGCCCGCGTTTCGCGAGCCGTGCCGGTGGTTACACTCGCATTCTGAAGTGTGGTTTCCGTGCAGGCGACAACGCGCCGATGGCTTACATCGAGCTGGTTGATCGTTCAGAGAAAGCAGAAGCTGCTGCAGAGTAATCTGTAGTAACGTAAAAAAACCCGCTCCGGCGGGTTTTTTTATATCCGCGATCCCCCCACTTCTCTACAATGTCTGTATCAATTCTGTTCATCCCCTGGAGCTGGTAATGTGGTTGCTCGACCAGTGGGCAGAACGCCATATTCGCGATGCCCAAAATAAAGGTGAATTCGACGATCTCCCGGGTAGCGGCGAACCCCTTGTGCTTGACGATGATTCGCACATCGCGCCTGAACTGCGTGCTGGATACCGTTTACTGAAAAATGCTGGCTGTCTCCCTCCGGAGCTCGAACAGCGCAGAGAGGCTATTGAACTGGCCGATCTTCTCAAAGGGATCCGCTATGACGATCCACGACATTCTGAACTTAGCCGCCGCCTCGCCCTTCTTGAACTCAAGTTGCGCCAGGCTGGGATGAACACTGATTTTTTGCGCGGTGAATACGGTGAAAGATTGATGCAGAAAATAAACGAGGAGTAGTTATGTACCGTATTGGTGAACTTGCGAAGCTTGCGAACGTTACGCCGGATACCATCCGATATTACGAAAAGCAGCAGATGATCGATCATGAAGTTCGCACTGAAGGTGGCTTTCGCCTTTATACCGATAACGATTTGCAGCGACTGCGGTTTATTCGTTATGCGCGTCAGCTCGGCTTCACGCTGGATTCGATTCGTGAGTTATTATCGATCCGCATCGATCCGGAGCATCACACCTGCCAGGAATCTAAAAGCATTGTGCAGGCCCGGCTGGATGAAGTTGAAGCACGCATTCAGGAATTGCAAACCATGCAGCGCTCTCTGCAAAGGCTGAATGATGCCTGCTGCGGGACGGCCCACAGCAGTATTTACTGTTCAATTCTGGAAACCCTTGAACAGGGAGCGAGTGGAGAAACGCAGGGCTGTTGATTTTTAGTTCATCCGGGTCTAGACTCCCGTCGTCATAAACCCTGCTCTGGAGACATTATGAGCCGCTATCAGCACACGAAAGGACAAATCAAGGACAATGCCATTGAGGCGTTACTTCACGACCCGTTATTCAGGCAGCGCGTTGAGAAGAATAAAAAAGGGAAAGGAAGTTATCTGCGTAAAGACAAACATGAAAAACGGGGTAACTGGGAGGCCAGTGGCAAGCAAGCGAATCGCTTATTTACCACTGGCCTTCCTGCTTTTATCTGGTGACTATACGCGGTTATTCTGTTCTTTTAACAGATCGCGGATCTCACTCAGCAGCACTTCTTCTTTCGTTGGTGCAGGTGCAGCAGCCGGCTCTTCTTTTTTACGGTTGAGCCTGTTGATCAGCTTGATAGCCATAAAAATGGCAAACGCGACAATCACAAAATCAAATACGTTCTGAATAAATACGCCGTAGTGCATTACTACTGCCGGAACATCACCCTGCGCTTCACGCAGTGTGAAAGCGAATTGTTTGAAATCAATGCCCCCGATTAACAGCCCTAAAGGTGGCATGATAATGTCGGCCACTAATGATGAAACAATCTTGCCGAATGCTGCACCAATAATGACACCCACTGCCAAATCCACCACGTTCCCGCGCATCGCAAATTCGCGAAATTCTTTAATAAAACTCATTGTTCTCTCCTTGTGCCAGCTGACGAGTATAAGTTTAACAAATGATTAGCCAATTGCCATTCGGGATAATTAAACGTTATGAAAAATAAAAGGCACAAAAATGAAAAGGATAAAGAATGGGTGCTCTTACTCGAGCACCCAGCTCTTTAAAGGAAGAATGGACTTGGCTGGAATAAACGTTCGACGTCGGTAATAAACTTTTTATCGGTAAGGAACATAATAACGTGATCGCCTTGCTCAATACGTAAATTGTCATTGGCAATCATGACGTCGTTCCCGCGCACAACGGCGCCGATAATCGTGCCTGGTGGCAGCTTAATTTCGTCGATCGACCGGCCCACGACGCGTGACGTGGTTTCATCTCCATGAGCAACAGCTTCAATGGCTTCCGCTACGCCGCGGCGGAGCGATGACACACCAACAATATCTGCTTTACGAACATGGCTCAGAAGCGCGGAAATTGTTGCCTGCTGCGGTGAAATGGCAATATCAATGACGCTGCCCTGGACCAGATCGACATACGCCTTACGCTGGATAAGCACCATGACCTTCTTTGCTCCCATACGCTTGGCGAGCATGGCGGACATTATATTCGCCTCGTCGTCGTTGGTGACGGCAATAAAGAGATCAACCTGATCAATATGCTCTTCAGCCAGCAATTCCTGATCAGACGCATCGCCATAAAATACGATCGTATTTTGCAGTTTTTCCGCCAGCTCAGCAGCACGCTGTTGATCGCGCTCGATCAATTTTACGCTGTAATCTTTTTCTAACCGATGTGCCAGACCTGCACCGATATTGCCGCCGCCGACCAGCATGATGCGTTTATAGGGTTTTTCGAGACGCTGAAGTTCACTCATCACCGCACGAATATGCTGTGAGGCCGCAATAAAGAAGACCTCATCACCTGCTTCGACAATCGTGGAGCCTTGCGGGCGGATTGGCCTGTCGTGACGGAAAATGGCTGCGACGCGCGTATCGATATGCGGCATGTGCTCGCGCATGGTGGAAAGCGCATTGCCGATCAATGGTCCACCGTAATAGGCCTTAACCACTGCCAGGCTCACTTTACCCTCGGCAAAGTTCACCACCTGCAGGGCGCCCGGATATTCGATCAGACGATAGATATTGTCGATAACCAGTTGTTCTGGCGCGATGAGATGGTCAATCGGGACCGCTTCGGAATTAAACAGTTTCTCAGCATCGCGAACATAGTCCGGAGAGCGAATGCGCGCGATTCGGTTTGGCGTGTTGAAAAGCGAATAGGCCACCTGACAGGCCACCATGTTGGTTTCGTCAGAACTGGTTACCGCAACCAGCATGTCGGCATCGTCGGCTCCCGCCTCACGAAGCACGCGTGGGTGCGAACCATGACCCTGCACCACGCGCAGGTCAAACTTGTCCTGTAAGACACGCAGACGATCGCCGTTGGTATCAACAATTGTGATGTCGTTGTTTTCGCCAACCAGGTTTTCAGCCAGCGTTCCGCCCACCTGTCCTGCACCCAGAATGATAATCTTCATATCTCGTGACCTGTTCTCAACATCACTCTTTGATTAGCTTAGCGTAAAAGAAGCCATCACCCTGTTCAGCACCCGGCAGGTTCTGCAGACCCGGGGATTCAGGCGTTCCCGTATCGCGCAGCGCGGCGCCCGGGGTACGTTTAAGGAAAGCCGCGATTTGCTGGCTGTTTTCTTCCGGCAGTACGGAGCAGGTCGCATAAACCAGTGTTCCGCCAGGTTTAAGATGTGGCCAAATGGCGTCGAGAATGTCGGATTGCAGTTGGGCAAGTTCCTTAATATCACGATCGCGGCGTAGCCACTTGATGTCCGGATGACGACGAATAACACCCGTTGCAGAGCAGGGGGCGTCCAGCAAAATGCGATCGAATTGTGTTTCACCACACCATTCTGCGGGTTTGCGTCCATCGCCTTGCTTAACCTGAGCCTTCATACCCAGACGCTTGAGGTTGTCGTAGACGCGTGAGAGACGCTGTTCATCGACGTCCACTGCCATTACGCTGGCCTGCGGAGCCACTTCAAGAATATGCGTCGTTTTGCCCCCAGGCGCGGCGCACAGATCGAGTATCTGCTCACCATTTTTGGGTTCAAGCCAGGTCATGCAACCCTGAGCCGAGGCATCCTGTACGGTTACCCAGCCTTCATCAAAACCGGGTAATGCATGTACCGATGCCGGTGAGGCCAGGCGTACAGCATCCGGATAGGCTTCATGCGGGAATCCACTCATTCCAGCTTCTTCAAGTAATGTCAGCCATGCGTCACGGGTGTGATGATTACGATTCACGCGTAACCACATTGGCGGACGCTGGTTGTTGGCATCGGCAATGTCCAGCCACTGCTGTGGATAAGCTTTTTTCAGGCGCTTCAACAGCCAGTCCGGGTGCAGGAAACGTGCTTCGCTTTGGGCAAATTCAGCCAGAAGCTCTTCCTGCTGTCTCTGAAACTGACGCAGTACGCCGTTGATCAGCCCTTTCAGCTGAGGGCGTTTAATCGCAACGGCACCTTCCACCGTCTCAGCCAGCGCGGCATGAGGTGGGATGCGGGTATGAAGAAGCTGATAAAAGCCCACCATAATCAAATAGTGTACGGTGCGCTGCTTGCCTGTCATTGGGCGTGACATCAGCTTGTTAATCAACCACTCAAGCTGAGAAAGCGTGCGCAGAACGCCAAAACAGAGCTCCTGAAGCAGGGCTTTGTCTTTATCAGAGACTTTTTGTTGCAGAGGAGGCAGGACGTTACTTAATGACTGGCCCTGCTCGATAACCTGCTCAACGGCCTGAGCCGCCATACTGCGTAGATTTTGTTTTTTCATAACCGTAAAAATAAAAATGCCCGGAAACACCGGGCCTTAAGGATAAATTTGCTCAGGCAAGACGATTGCCTGGAATAAACCATTCGCGACGGGAATTTAACAGATCCTGGGCGCTCATGGCCTTCTTACCGGCCGGTTGTAGCGATTCAAGATTCAGGATCCCTTGCGCAGTCGCCACCTGGATCCCGTTCTTGTTGGCGTCAACAATCGTACCGGGTTCAGCCGTGGTAGTACCGCTAATGACGGAGGCTTTCCAGACTTTCACCGGCTGCTCATCAATCTCCATCCAGCTCATTGGCCACGGATTAAAAGCGCGAATGCAGCGTTCAAGTTGAGCGGCTGACAGGGACCAGTCGATCCGCGCTTCTTCTTTGCTCAGTTTTTCGGCATACGTCACCAGCGCGTCATCCTGAACTTCCGGTTTCGCCGTATTGTCAGCCAACTGCTGGAGCGTCTCGATAAGCCCTTGTGGACCGAGGTCTGCCAGTTTGTCATACAGCGTGGCGCTGGTATCGTCTGACGTAATGGGGCAGGCCAGTTTATACAGCATATCGCCGGTGTCTAAACCTACGTCCATCTTCATAATGGTAACGCCCGTTTCGGCATCACCTGCCCACAGCGAGCGCTGGATAGGTGCAGCACCACGCCAGCGCGGGAGCAGAGACCCATGCACGTTGATGCACCCCAGGCGAGGCATATCGAGCACGGCTTTCGGCAAAATTAAACCGTAAGCCACCACCACCATTACGTCGGCATTCAGGTCAGCAACCAGCTGCTGATTTTCCTGTGGGCGTAACGATGCGGGCTGGAAAACGGGTAGCCCATGCTCTTCTGTCAGCACCTTTACTGGGCTTGGCATCAGTTTTTTACCACGACCTGCCGGACGATCCGGCTGGGTAAAGACGCCAACAACCTGGTGACCAGAAGATAACAGCGCGTCAAGATGACGCGCTGCAAAATCAGGGGTTCCCGCGAAGATGATTCGTAGTGTTTTAGACACGATGATCCTTGTATCCCGGGGGACGTTATGCGCGAGAACGCAAACGATCCAGTTTTTCTACTTTCTGACGAATACGCTGCTGTTTCAGCGGCGAGAGATAATCGATAAACAGTTTACCGACCAGGTGATCCATCTCATGCTGAATACAAATCGCCAGCAGGTCGTCTGCTTCCAGTTCGAACGGATTACCGTCGCGATCCAGGGCGCGAATTTTCACTTTTTCGGCACGCGGCACTAAAGCGCGCTGTTCAGGAATGGACAGACAGCCTTCCTCAATACCGGTTTCGCCACTCTTTTCGAGCAACTCAGGGTTGATCAGCACCAGGCGGCCATCGCGATTTTCAGAAACATCAATCACGATAATACGTTTGTGAATGTCCACCTGCGTCGCCGCCAGGCCAATGCCTTCTTCGGCGTACATGGTATCGAACATATCATCAACGATACGCTGGATTTCTGCATTCACTTCTTTGACCGGTTCAGCGACGATGCGAAGGCGCTCGTCCGGAATATGTAACACTTGCAAAACTGCCATAAATTTCCAGAGTCGTGTTCAGGAGTTGATAAGAATACTCTTTCTATTCTAGACAAATCCCCCATCGATTGACAGCATCAGTGACCAATCGCAATGATTGCGGAGGCCGCTTATGGCAGGGGAAAGGATGACGTCTACCGAGATATGGCTACGGCTAATACACACAGGGTCTCTGTGTGGTGATGTAATGCTGGAAGTGGCTGCGCGACTGCAGAAGCAGGGAAACATCGATGCGCTCGTCGCCAGGAACGCCGGGCTGACAGCAAAGCAGGTTGAACGGTTCTTTGCGCCAGACGAGAGCGAGCTGGAACGTAGCCTGATGTGGCTTGAGCAGCCGGGAAATCACTTATTGACGGCCAACCATCCGCTTTATCCCTCTTTACTCCGAACGATTCCTGATTATCCCGGGGCATTATTCGTAAAAGGTAACCCTGAGGCGCTTAATACGGTTCAACTGGCGGTGGTAGGCAGTCGTGCGCCGTCATGGTACGGCGAGCGATGGGGGAAAATCCTGTGCGAACAATTGTCACAAAGCGGTTTCACGATCACCAGCGGGCTTGCCTGCGGTATTGACGGCGTTGCCCACGGCGCGGCGCTGTCAGTTAAAGGACGAAGTGTAGCGGTGCTGGGGAACGGTCTTTTTAGCATTTATCCACGCCGACATCAGGCACTGGCGATGCGACTTATTGAATCTGACGGCGCGATAGTGTCTGAGTTCCCGCTTTCCGCGCAGCCCTGGCCGGCAAACTTTCCGCGTCGTAATCGCATTATCAGCGGGCTTAGCAAAGGCGTGCTGGTGGTTGAAGCGGCGCGGAGAAGCGGTTCGCTGGTCACGGCGCGATGCGCGCTCGAACAAGGGCGAGAAGTCTTCGCCTTGCCTGGTCCGATAGGCAACCCTGGATGCGAGGGGCCCCACTGGCTGCTTAAGCAAGAGGCAACACCGGTAACGGAAGTAGGGGATATTCTTGAAAATTTGCAATATGGGTTGCAATGGCTGCAGGAAGAT
This sequence comes from Enterobacter sp. ECC-019, assembly GCF_043974075.1. NCBI lineage: Bacteria > Pseudomonadati > Pseudomonadota > Gammaproteobacteria > Enterobacterales > Enterobacteriaceae > Enterobacter > Enterobacter sp. ECC-019. The sequence goes on along the minus strand of NZ_CP143759.1, from coordinate 157,989 downwards.
CCCGAAAAGCGACAATATTCATCAGATCAGGGAAAGGTGGCATTGCCATTTCCCAAGCTCCTGGCTAACGTAGGAGATGAGGTAACACCTGTTGACGTTGTCGCTGAACGTGCCGGCCAACCTGTGCCAGTAACGGTAGCACAGCTACTCGAACTGGAGTTAGCAGGGTGGATCGCAGCTGTACCCGGCGGCTATGTCCGATTAAGGAGGGCATGCCATGTTCGACGTACTGATGTATTTGTTTGAGACTTACATCCATAACGAAGCAGAAATGCGAGTGGATCAGGACAAATTGACACAGGATCTTACCGATGCGGGGTTTGAGCGGGAAGATATCTATAATGCGTTGATGTGGCTGGAAAAACTGGCTGATTATCAGGAAGGCCTCGCCGAACCGATGCAGCTTGCTTCTGACCCATTGTCAGTACGCATTTATACCGCAGAAGAGTGTGAAAGGCTGGACGCCAGCTGCCGGGGGTTCATCTTATTCCTTGAGCAGATTCAGGTGCTGAACCTCGAAACGAGAGAAATGGTGATAGAGCGCGTCATGGCGCTGGATACAGCAGAATTTGAACTGGAAGACCTCAAGTGGGTGATCCTGATGGTTCTGTTTAATATCCCGGGCTGTGAAAATGCCTATCAGCAAATGGAAGAATTACTCTTTGAAGTGAATGAAGGTATGCTGCACTAATTCAATGTGCAGCACCAAGAGTTGTTATGGCCAAATCAGCACTATTCACGGTGCATAAAAACGAGCCCTGCCCGCAGTGCGGGGCTGAACTTGTTATTCGGTCCGGGAAACACGGCCCGTTTCTCGGTTGTTCACACTATCCGGAATGTGATTATGTCCGCCCCCTGAAAAGTCAGGCGGATGGACATATCGTTAAAATTCTGGAGGGGCAGTTTTGTCCAGTCTGCGGTGGTGAATTAGCCCTGCGTCAGGGGCGTTTCGGCATGTTTATTGGGTGTAGCCGCTACCCGGAATGCGAACATACGGAACAAATTGATAAGCCTGATGAAACGGCAATCGCGTGCCCTCAGTGTCAGCGCGGTCAATTGGTACAGCGCCGCTCCCGTTATGGTAAGACCTTCCATTCGTGCGATCGCTATCCTGAATGCCAGTTCGTTATCAATTTTAAACCGGTAGCGGGAACCTGCCCTCATTGCAATTATCCGCTACTCATAGAGAAGAAAACCGCGCAAGGCATGAAACGCTTCTGCGCCAGTAAACAATGTGGAAAGCCGGTTACGGCGGATCAAAATAGTGAATAATAACCTGCCATCAGGCTCCATTGTGCATGCAGTGGACGTACTGAAAAATGAAGAAGTCATCGCCTATCCAACTGAAGCTGTTTTTGGGGTCGGTTGCGATCCTGACAGCGAGACGGCTGTGAGCCGCCTGCTTGCCTTAAAACAAAGACCCGTCGAGAAAGGGCTGATTTTGATCGCTGCGAACTACGAGCAGCTTAAACCCTATATCGATGACTCCATGCTGACGCCGGCGCAGCGCGAGACTATCTTCTCGGCGTGGCCTGGACCGGTGACCTTTGTCTTCCCGGCGCAGCCGACAACGCCGCGCTGGTTAACCGGACGCTTTGATTCCCTCGCCGTTCGCGTAACTGACCATCCGCTGGTGGTTGAGCTTTGTCTGGCATTTGGTAAACCGCTGGTCTCAACCAGCGCCAACCTGACCGGATTGCCACCTTGTCGGACAACCGAAGAAGTGCTGGCGCAGTTCGGGAATGACTTCCCTGTTGCTGTCGGTGAAACGGGAGGGCGTCTGAATCCGTCTGAAATTCGCGACGCTTTGACCGGCGAACGTTTTCGCCAGGGATAATCTCATGGAAACCTATGCTGTTTTTGGTAATCCGATTGCACACAGCAAGTCACCGTTGATTCATCAGCAATTTGCGAAGCAGCTGCAGATAAACCATCCCTATGGTCGCGTACTGGCACCGGTGGATGCATTTATTCCAACGCTGGAGGCTTTTTTCGCCGCCGGCGGTAAAGGCGCTAATGTGACGGTCCCTTTTAAAGAGGAAGCCTTCGAACGTGCGGATGAGCTTACCGAGCGCGCTTCACTGGCTGGTGCGGTCAATACCCTAAAACGGCTTGAGGATGGCCGCCTTTTGGGGGACAACACCGACGGAATTGGTTTACTTAGCGATCTGGAACGACTGTCGTTTATTAAGCCCGGATTCCGGGTCCTGCTGATTGGTGCGGGTGGCGCATCGCGGGGAGTACTGTTGCCTCTGCTTTCACTGGACTGTGCGGTGACCATTACCAACAGAACCTTTTCCCGCGCAGAAGCGCTGGCGGCGTTGTTTGCGCATACCGGCAGCGTGAGCGCGGTAGCACTTGACGATCTTGCCGATCGTGAGTTCGATCTTGTTATCAATGCCACGTCCAGCGGCATCAATGGCGAGATCCCGGCAATTCCTGCTTCTCTGGTCAGCGCGCATATGTACTTCTATGACATGTTTTATCAGAAAGGGAAGACGCCTTTCCTTAACTGGTGCGAACAACACGGCGCGAAACAATTAGCCGATGGACTGGGAATGCTGGTGGGGCAGGCTGCGCATGCGGTGCTGCTCTGGCATGGCGTGCTGCCGGCGGTCGAACCTGTCATTGAAAAGTTAAAGCAGGAACTTTCGGCGTGAACCAGGCTATTCATTTCCCGGACAGAGAGAGCTGGGATGAGAGTAAACAAGCGGTTTGTTTTCCGGTGCTGGTGCAGGGTATGCAACTTACCTGTGCCATTCATGGGGAAACGCTGCTGTGTCGTTTTGGCGGTTCAGACCCGCTAGCGGTATTTAGCGAAAATCGCTGGGATCTGGAAGAGGAAGCCAGCGATTTAATCCGCGAACAGCAGGAAGACGATCAGGGCTGGGTTTGGTTGTCCTGATCCAAATAGTCATCCTTCCAGTTAACGTAGTTGTTCGCCGAGTATTTTAACCCTTCGATCTCTGCCTCCTTCAGGGGGCGGATCTGTTTTACCGGGCTTCCCAGATAGAGATAGCCGCTCTCCAGCCGTTTGTTCTGCGGGACCAGGCTACCGGCACCAATCATTACGTCATCTTCTACTATGACGCCATCCAGCAAAATCGACCCCATGCCAACAAGTACGCGATTTCCGATCGTGCAGCCGTGAAGCATCACTTTATGGCCGACGGTAACCTCGTCTCCAATGATGAGGGGATTGCCCTCCGGGTTATAGGAGGATTTGTGTGTGACATGCAGAACGCTACCGTCCTGAATATTGGTACGTGCACCAATCGACACATAGTTAACATCTCCCCTGATGGCGACGAGCGGCCAGATGCTGACGTCATCGGCCATTCGGACATCACCAATCACCACGCTGCTGGCATCGATCATCACGCGATCGCCTTTTTGGGGGAACAGATCTTTATAAGGACGTAATACTGCGGGCATATCTACCTCTAACAATGAGCGCTATACAGAAGACTTTGATCATAGTAATGGATCGAGGCAAGGCAAAATACGTCAATATTTAAGCAGATCGGGCGGGATTTCAGCGAAAAGCGCGGAAAATCAGCAGTCGGAAAAAAAGATCTAAAAAATACTTGTGCTAAAAAATGGGATCCCTATAATGCGCCTCCATCGACACGGCGGATGTGAATCACTTCACACAACAAGCGGTTCGGTTGAAGAGAAAAAATCCTGAAATAACGGGTTGACTCTGAAAGAGGAAAGCGTAATATACGCCACCTCGCAACGGTGAGCGAAAGCCGCGTTGCACTGCTCTTTAACAATTTATCAGACAATCTGTGTGGGCACTCAAAGTGACATGGATTCTTAACGTCGCAAGACGAAAAATGAATACCAAGTCTCTGAGTGAACATACGTAATTCATTACGAAGTTTAATTCACGAGCATCAAACTTAAATTGAAGAGTTTGATCATGGCTCAGATTGAACGCTGGCGGCAGGCCTAACACATGCAAGTCGAGCGGTAGCACAGAGAGCTTGCTCTCGGGTGACGAGCGGCGGACGGGTGAGTAATGTCTGGGAAACTGCCTGATGGAGGGGGATAACTACTGGAAACGGTAGCTAATACCGCATAACGTCGCAAGACCAAAGAGGGGGACCTTCGGGCCTCTTGCCATCAGATGTGCCCAGATGGGATTAGCTAGTAGGTGGGGTAACGGCTCACCTAGGCGACGATCCCTAGCTGGTCTGAGAGGATGACCAGCCACACTGGAACTGAGACACGGTCCAGACTCCTACGGGAGGCAGCAGTGGGGAATATTGCACAATGGGCGCAAGCCTGATGCAGCCATGCCGCGTGTATGAAGAAGGCCTTCGGGTTGTAAAGTACTTTCAGCGGGGAGGAAGGCGATAAGGTTAATAACCTTGTCGATTGACGTTACCCGCAGAAGAAGCACCGGCTAACTCCGTGCCAGCAGCCGCGGTAATACGGAGGGTGCAAGCGTTAATCGGAATTACTGGGCGTAAAGCGCACGCAGGCGGTCTGTCAAGTCGGATGTGAAATCCCCGGGCTCAACCTGGGAACTGCATTCGAAACTGGCAGGCTAGAGTCTTGTAGAGGGGGGTAGAATTCCAGGTGTAGCGGTGAAATGCGTAGAGATCTGGAGGAATACCGGTGGCGAAGGCGGCCCCCTGGACAAAGACTGACGCTCAGGTGCGAAAGCGTGGGGAGCAAACAGGATTAGATACCCTGGTAGTCCACGCCGTAAACGATGTCGACTTGGAGGTTGTGCCCTTGAGGCGTGGCTTCCGGAGCTAACGCGTTAAGTCGACCGCCTGGGGAGTACGGCCGCAAGGTTAAAACTCAAATGAATTGACGGGGGCCCGCACAAGCGGTGGAGCATGTGGTTTAATTCGATGCAACGCGAAGAACCTTACCTACTCTTGACATCCAGAGAACTTAGCAGAGATGCTTTGGTGCCTTCGGGAACTCTGAGACAGGTGCTGCATGGCTGTCGTCAGCTCGTGTTGTGAAATGTTGGGTTAAGTCCCGCAACGAGCGCAACCCTTATCCTTTGTTGCCAGCGGTTAGGCCGGGAACTCAAAGGAGACTGCCAGTGATAAACTGGAGGAAGGTGGGGATGACGTCAAGTCATCATGGCCCTTACGAGTAGGGCTACACACGTGCTACAATGGCGCATACAAAGAGAAGCGACCTCGCGAGAGCAAGCGGACCTCATAAAGTGCGTCGTAGTCCGGATTGGAGTCTGCAACTCGACTCCATGAAGTCGGAATCGCTAGTAATCGTAGATCAGAATGCTACGGTGAATACGTTCCCGGGCCTTGTACACACCGCCCGTCACACCATGGGAGTGGGTTGCAAAAGAAGTAGGTAGCTTAACCTTCGGGAGGGCGCTTACCACTTTGTGATTCATGACTGGGGTGAAGTCGTAACAAGGTAACCGTAGGGGAACCTGCGGTTGGATCACCTCCTTACCTTAAAGAACCTGCCTTTGTAGTGCTCACACAGATTGTCTGATGAAAAGTAAATAGCAAGGCGTCTTGCGATTGAGACTTCAGTGTCCCCTTCGTCTAGAGGCCCAGGACACCGCCCTTTCACGGCGGTAACAGGGGTTCGAATCCCCTAGGGGACGCCACTTGCTGGTTCGTGAGTGAAAGTCACCTGCCTTAATATCTCAAAACTCATCTTCGGGTGACGTTTGAGATATTTGCTCTTTAAAAATCTGGATCAAGCTGAAAATTGAAACGACACATCTTTAAGGTGTGTTCGAGTCTCTCAAATTTTCGCAAGTCGGTGATGAATCGAAAGAAACATCTTCGGGTTGTGAGGTTAAGCGACTAAGCGTACACGGTGGATGCCCTGGCAGTCAGAGGCGATGAAGGACGTGCTAATCTGCGAAAAGCGCCGGCGAGGTGATATGAACCTTTGACCCGGCGATGTCCGAATGGGGAAACCCAGTGTGTTCCGACACACTATCGTTAACTGAATACATAGGTTAACGAGGCGAACCGGGGGAACTGAAACATCTAAGTACCCCGAGGAAAAGAAATCAACCGAGATTCCCCCAGTAGCGGCGAGCGAACGGGGAGCAGCCCAGAGTCTGAATCAGCTTGTGTGTTAGTGGAACGGTCTGGAAAGTCCGGCGATACAGGGTGACAGCCCCGTACACGAAAGCACACAGGTTGTGAACTCGAAGAGTAGGGCGGGACACGTGGTATCCTGTCTGAATATGGGGGGACCATCCTCCAAGGCTAAATACTCCTGACTGACCGATAGTGAACCAGTACCGTGAGGGAAAGGCGAAAAGAACCCCGGCGAGGGGAGTGAAAAAGAACCTGAAACCGTGTACGTACAAGCAGTGGGAGCACCTTCGTGGTGTGACTGCGTACCTTTTGTATAATGGGTCAGCGACTTATATTCTGTAGCAAGGTTAACCGTATAGGGGAGCCGAAGGGAAACCGAGTCTTAACTGGGCGTTAAGTTGCAGGGTATAGACCCGAAACCCGGTGATCTAGCCATGGGCAGGTTGAAGGTTGGGTAACACTAACTGGAGGACCGAACCGACTAATGTTGAAAAATTAGCGGATGACTTGTGGCTGGGGGTGAAAGGCCAATCAAACCGGGAGATAGCTGGTTCTCCCCGAAAGCTATTTAGGTAGCGCCTCGTGAACTCATCTTCGGGGGTAGAGCACTGTTTCGGCTAGGGGGCCATCCCGGCTTACCAACCCGATGCAAACTACGAATACCGAAGAATGTTATCACGGGAGACACACGGCGGGTGCTAACGTCCGTCGTGAAGAGGGAAACAACCCAGACCGCCAGCTAAGGTCCCAAAGTCATGGTTAAGTGGGAAACGATGTGGGAAGGCACAGACAGCCAGGATGTTGGCTTAGAAGCAGCCATCATTTAAAGAAAGCGTAATAGCTCACTGGTCGAGTCGGCCTGCGCGGAAGATGTAACGGGGCTAAACCATGCACCGAAGCTGCGGCAGCGACGCGTATGCGTTGTTGGGTAGGGGAGCGTTCTGTAAGCCGTTGAAGGTGTCCTGTGAGGGGTGCTGGAGGTATCAGAAGTGCGAATGCTGACATAAGTAACGATAATGCGGGTGAAAAGCCCGCACGCCGGAAGACCAAGGGTTCCTGTCCAACGTTAATCGGGGCAGGGTGAGTCGACCCCTAAGGCGAGGCCGAAAGGCGTAGTCGATGGGAAACAGGTTAATATTCCTGTACTTGGTGTTACTGCGAAGGGGGGACGGAGAAGGCTATGTTAGCCGGGCGACGGTTGTCCCGGTTTAAGCATGTAGGCGGAGGTTCCAGGTAAATCCGGTACCTTATTAACGCTGAGGTGTGATGACGAGGCACTACGGTGCTGAAGTAACAAATGCCCTGCTTCCAGGAAAAGCCTCTAAGCATCAGGTAACATCAAATCGTACCCCAAACCGACACAGGTGGTCAGGTAGAGAATACCAAGGCGCTTGAGAGAACTCGGGTGAAGGAACTAGGCAAAATGGTGCCGTAACTTCGGGAGAAGGCACGCTGATATGTAGGTGAAGCCCCTGCGGGTGGAGCTGAAATCAGTCGAAGATACCAGCTGGCTGCAACTGTTTATTAAAAACACAGCACTGTGCAAACACGAAAGTGGACGTATACGGTGTGACGCCTGCCCGGTGCCGGAAGGTTAATTGATGGGGTTAGCGGCAACGCGAAGCTCTTGATCGAAGCCCCGGTAAACGGCGGCCGTAACTATAACGGTCCTAAGGTAGCGAAATTCCTTGTCGGGTAAGTTCCGACCTGCACGAATGGCGTAATGATGGCCAGGCTGTCTCCACCCGAGACTCAGTGAAATTGAACTCGCTGTGAAGATGCAGTGTACCCGCGGCAAGACGGAAAGACCCCGTGAACCTTTACTATAGCTTGACACTGAACACTGGTCCTTGATGTGTAGGATAGGTGGGAGGCTTTGAAGCGTGGACGCCAGTCTGCGTGGAGCCGCCCTTGAAATACCACCCTTTAATGGCTGGTGTTCTAACGTAGACCCGTAATCCGGGTTGCGGACAGTGTCTGGTGGGTAGTTTGACTGGGGCGGTCTCCTCCCAAAGAGTAACGGAGGAGCACGAAGGTTAGCTAATCCTGGTCGGACATCAGGAGGTTAGTGCAATGGCATAAGCTAGCTTGACTGCGAGAGTGACGGCTCGAGCAGGTGCGAAAGCAGGTCATAGTGATCCGGTGGTTCTGAATGGAAGGGCCATCGCTCAACGGATAAAAGGTACTCCGGGGATAACAGGCTGATACCGCCCAAGAGTTCATATCGACGGCGGTGTTTGGCACCTCGATGTCGGCTCATCACATCCTGGGGCTGAAGTAGGTCCCAAGGGTATGGCTGTTCGCCATTTAAAGTGGTACGCGAGCTGGGTTTAGAACGTCGTGAGACAGTTCGGTCCCTATCTGCCGTGGGCGCTGGAGAATTGAGGGGGGCTGCTCCTAGTACGAGAGGACCGGAGTGGACGCATCACTGGTGTTCGGGTTGTCATGCCAATGGCATTGCCCGGTAGCTAAATGCGGAAAAGATAAGTGCTGAAAGCATCTAAGCACGAAACTTGCCCCGAGATGAGTTCTCCCTGACCCTTTAAGGGTCCTGAAGGAACGTTGAAGACTACGACGTTGATAGGTCGGGTGTGTAAGCGCAGCGATGCGTTGAGCTAACCGATACTAATGAACCGTGAGGCTTAACCTTACAACGCCGAAGCTGTTTCGGCGACGAGAGACAGACAATCAAATTTCAGCTTTGATACAGATTAACAGAATTTGCCTGGCGGCTTTAGCGCGGTGGTCCCACCTGACCCCATGCCGAACTCAGAAGTGAAACGCCGTAGCGCCGATGGTAGTGTGGGGTCTCCCCATGTGAGAGTAGGGAACTGCCAGGCATCAAATTTAGCGTGCTGATATGGCTCAGTTGGTAGAGCGCACCCTTGGTAAGGGTGAGGTCCCCAGTTCGACTCTGGGTATCAGCACCACTTTATACTTAGGTTAAAGTTCGGTAAGAAGTAAAAGAATTTGTCTGGCGGCTTTAGCGCGGTGGTCCCACCTGACCCCATGCCGAACTCAGAAGTGAAACGCCGTAGCGCCGATGGTAGTGTGGGGTCTCCCCATGTGAGAGTAGGGAACTGCCAGACATCAAATAAGTGAGAAGGCCATCCGAAAGGATGGCCTTTTTGCGTTTATGCGCAGAAAAAACGGTAGGCCGGGTAAGGCGAAGCCGCCACCCGGCAGATCAAACGACTAATGAATCACCTGCGACAGGAATGCTCGCGTACGTTCTGACTTCGGATGCGCAAAGAACTCATCCGGCGGTGCCTGCTCAACAATTTCCCCGCGATCCATAAAGATCACCCGGTCGGCCACGGTTCGCGCAAACCCCATCTCATGCGTCACACACAGCATGGTCATACCGGATTGCGCCAGCCCAATCATGGTGTCCAGAACCTCTTTCACCATTTCCGGATCCAGGGCAGATGTCGGTTCATCAAACAGCATAATTTTCGGTTTCATGCACAGCGAACGGGCGATAGCCACACGCTGCTGTTGGCCGCCCGATATCTGGCCAGGAAACTTATTGGCATGCTCTGCGATACGTACGCGCTCCAGGTAGTGCATGGCTAATGCCTCCGCTTCCTTTTTCGGCATCTTTCGTACCCAAATTGGCGCAAGCGTACAGTTTTGCAGAACGGTCAGGTGCGGAAACAGATTAAAGTGCTGAAATACCATTCCCACTTCCTGACGTACGCGCTCGATATTGCGGATATCTTCATTCAGCTCGATACCATCAACCACAATGCGTCCTTGCTGATGTTCTTCAAGATGATTAATACAGCGAATGGTTGTGGATTTCCCGGATCCAGAAGGGCCGCAAAGGACAATGCGCTCTCCCTGCTTTACCTTAAGATTAATGTCCTTCAGGACATGAAATTGTCCGTACCATTTATTCACATTTTCCAGCGTAATCATCGCGTCGGCGGGTGTCATAGTTATTTGGCTCATAATTTCCTCAGTGCGGTGTACGCCCGGTGTTAAAGCGCTTTTCCAGATGCTGGCTGTAGCGCGACATGCTAAAACAAAAGATCCAGTAGATCAGAGCTGCAAAGACATATCCTTCGGTAGACATACCCAGCCAGACAGGGTCAACGGTTGCCTGTTGCACGCTGCTAAAGAGATCGAACAATCCGATGATGATCACCAGGCTGGTATCCTTGAAGAGGGCAATGATCGTGTTGACCAGACCCGGGATGACCAGCTTGAGTGCTTGTGGAAGAATGACCAGCCCCTGCGTTTTCCAGTAACCTAGAGCCAGTGATTCCGCCGCTTCGTACTGGCCTTTAGGTAACGCCTGCAAACCACCTCGCACAACTTCAGCGACATAGGCGGACTGGAAGAGAATCACCCCCACCAGGGCACGGATCAGCTTGTCGATGGTGGTACCTTCTGCCATAAACAGCGGCAGCATGACCGACGACATAAACAGAACGGTGATAAGCGGTACGCCGCGCCAGAACTCAATGAAGATAACGGAGAGCACGCGGACGATCGGCATTTTTGAACGCCGTCCCAGGGCCAGTAAAATCCCCCACGGTAGCGCACCAGCTATCCCCACTGAAGCGATAATCAGCGTCAGCGTTAACCCGCCCCACTGGCGTGTTTCAACGCGTTCCAGCCCCAGGAAACCGCCATACAACAGCGCCCAGACAATAATCGGATAAACCACTGCCCAGGCGGCAATATAGCGTCCACGATGAGGCAGCTTTTTCCAGAACATGGCCGCGACAGAAAGCAGGCCGATAACCAGCGCCAGATTAATCCGCCAGCGCTGTTCATGGGGATACAATCCATACATAAACTGGCCGAAGCGCTCATGAATAAACACCCAGCAGGCGCCGGCTTTTGTGCAGTCTGCTCGGGTTGAACCGACCCAGTTGGCCTGTAAAAATGCCCAGTTCAGCAGGGGAGGAATCAATTCCCACATGAGCCACAGGCAGACAATTGTCAGCAGGCTGTTACTCCAGCTGGAGAACAGATTCTTGCGCGCCCAGAGAATGAAACGTCCACCTGTCGAGTTGGCAGGGCGCGAGGAGTGCGACAGTATCGCTTTTGTCATCATAGATCCTTAGCGCTCGACCAGTGCTATACGACGGTTATAAAGGTTCATCAGCAGTGAAATCACCAGGCTGATGATCAGATAGACAGACATCGTAATGGCGATGGTTTCAATGGCTTGTCCGGTCTGGTTAAGCACGGTTCCGGCGAAGAGTGACACCATATCCGGGTAGCCAATGGCAGCGGCCAGCGACGAGTTTTTGACAATATTGAGATACTGGCTGGTCAGGGGCGGAATGATGACCCGTAGAGCCTGCGGAATGATGACCTGGCGAAGCGTCACGGTATGGGGCAATCCCAGTGAGCGTGCCGCTTCGTGCTGTCCATAAGGTACGGCCTGTATCCCTGCACGGATAATCTCTGCGATAAACGCGGAGGTATAAATCGACAGTGCCAGCGTCAGGGCTGCCAGCTCGGGAATTAATACCATCCCGCCCTGAAAGTTAAAGCCACGCAGATGCGGAATGTCCCAGTGCAGCGCGGCCCCAAACAGCCAGTGTGCGATCAGCGGCAGGCTAACGATCAGGACAACTGCCGTGGGCCAGGTTCTACGAAGCTGACCGGTTTTGATCTGATGCTTGCGGTTAAAACGGAATACCCCAGCAGAGAGAGCAAGCGCTATCGCAATCGCGCCGATGAAAGCGTACAGTCCTTCACCCGGCTGAGGAGAAGGGATGGACAACCCACGGTTACTCAGGAAAAACAGCTCAAACGCGTCGACGGCCTGGCGGGGACCGGGAAGGTTACGCAGTACGGCGAAATACCAGAAGAAGATCTGCAGGAGCGGGGGGATATTGCGGAATGTCTCAATATAAACTGTCGACAGTTTCCGCAGGAGCCAGTTTTCAGAAAGACGCGCCAGGCCAATAAAGAAGCCCAGTATTGACGCGAAGACGATACAAAGCGCCGATACCAACAGCGTATTCAGTAAACCGACTACGAACACGCGTCCGTAGGTGTCACCTTCCTGGTAATCAATAAGGTGCTGAACAATACCAAACCCCGCGCTGCGATCTAAAAACGCGAAACCGGATGTAATACCGCGATTATTCAGGTTGGTGATGGTGTTATGGATGAGATACACGGCGATGAGAACAACCGCAACAATAGCAATAATCTGGAATAGCCAGGCGCGGACCGCGGGATGAGAAAAGGATAGCGATCCTTTTACGGCTGAGCGGCGATGGGACATAAAGAAACCTCAGTAACCATGACTCTGGAGTGGGCACTGCCTGAGCAGTGCCCGTTACAGCTATGACTTAACGTACTGGTGGCGCGTACTGAATACCGCCGTTGCTCCAGAGATTGTTCTGGCCGCGTTTGATCTTCAGCGGGCTTTCCGATCCCACGTTGCGCTCAAAGATCTCAGAGTAGTTGCCCACCTGTTTGATGATGTTGTAAGCCCACTTGTTATCCAGCTTCAGATCCTTGCCGAAATCACCTTCTTTACCGAGCAGGTGTGCCATATCCGGGTTGGATGGCTTAGCGGCTTTCTCATCAACGTTTTTAGAGTTGATGCCCATCTCTTCTGCGTTCAGCATGGCAAACAGCGTCCAGCGAACAATGGAGAACCAGTCTTCATCGCCGCGACGAACGACGGGGCCGAGAGGTTCTTTGGAGATCACTTCAGGCAGGACAATCCACTCTGCCGGGTTGCTCAACTTAATACGTAAGGCATACAGCTGTGACTGGTCAGAGGCCAGCGTGTCGCAACGGCCGGATTCCAGCGCTTTGGCCGATTCATCCGAGCGGTCGAATGTCACCGGGGTGTATTTCATATTATTTGCTTTGAAATAATCCGCGACGTTCAGCTCGGTATCGGTGCCCGCCTGAATACAAACGGTGGCACCATCCAGTTCTTTGGCGCTTTTCAGGCCGGCTTTATTGTGGGTCAGGAAGCCGATGCCGTCATAATAGGTCACGCCCGTAAATGACATCCCCATGCCTGCATCACGGGAGGAAGTCCAGGTGGTATTACGGGAGAGCATGTCGACCTCGCCGGACTGCAGCGCCGTAAAGCGTTCTTTCGCCGTCAGCGGGGTGTATTTTACTTTGCTGTCATCGCCAAAAACGGCGGCTGCAACGCCACGGCAGACATCCACATCAATACCGGTAAATTTGCCGTTCGCATCGGCATAAGAGAAGCCAGGCAAACCGTCACTGATACCACATTGAACAAAACCTTTCTTTTTAACGGCATCCAGTGTCGTTCCCGCATGGGCTTGACCGGCTACGGCAAACAACATGCCTGCAGCGGCAAGGCTGGCTATCATCGTCTTTTTCATAATGCATCCTGTGTGGCGAAATTTATCGTTATAGAGGCGTTTTTAAACGCTTAACCTGTCTGTGGCTTTGGCCAACGTTTATAAAGCAAACGTAATGCCAGTTTTGCGTTCGACAAAATAAGAAACGAGTGAACGCTTAATGCTGAGTGTAGACAGGCTTAAATAAAACGAGCGCCCCGAAACGGTGCGAAATTACAACCTGTGCCACAAATCGGAGCAAAAGTTTTGAGTCGGGTCAGCAAAAAGAAGAGATAGTTTCCAGGGTGAATATTGGCAGGGTATTCAATAATATTAATGTGTGAAAATCATCACGATAGAATAAGTAATTTGAATGGCTATGCGAAAAAGTTGTGACTGACTTCAGGCTTAGATTAATTACGTGAATAAATACGGGGCTATTTTTTTACTTATTTGAAAATACTGCACTCATTAAAAGCAAAAGCGCGGCCAGAGCCGCGCTTTCTCAACAGAAGTTACTTCGTCAGGGCAACAATACCCAGCGTCAAACCCGCTACTGCGGCAGCACCGCCGGCGATAGCACCCGCGGTCTCCCAGTTATCCTGGGTGGTGCCCTTCATACAGGTATTGGTATGAACCAGTCGGCCCTGGTCGTCGTAAACCGGTACACATGGAGAGTCGTGCGCGCAACCAGCAAGCAACGCAGCGAGAAGTGCAACGGAAATGAATCTTTTCATGATGTTACCTCAGTATTATTTCTCATCCGCTATAAAGCCAGGAGGGCTATTAACGAACTGGAGGTTATTTTACCATCGGGGTAAGTCCTCGTTACACGAGGAATAATCTCAAATTATGTAGTTTGTAAAAATCGTGGAGAAAAGTCGGTTTCAGGAGGAATTTATGGAGACATTATGAAGCGGCAAGAGACTGTTTTTACTTAATGCAAATCATCCTATTTTTAATACTGCCTTTATGTAAAGCCTAATTCATTGTTTATGTTAAAAATAAAAAAAAGGCACCAGAGGTGCCTTTTAGGGGAACATTACTCTTTATGGTGAGTAAACCGTCGCCGAACAACCACAAAGAAGACGGGCACGAAGAAAATCGCCAGAAGCGTTGCGGACAGCATTCCCCCCATAACGCCCGTACCGACGGCGTTTTGCGCGCCGCTCCCGGCACCGGTGCTGATCACCAGCGGCATGACGCCAAGGATAAAGGCCAGAGACGTCATCAGGATTGGTCGAAGTCGCATCCTGGAAGCTTCCAGCGTGGCTTCAATAATGCCTTTGCCTTCTTTATCCATCAGGTCTTTAGCAAATTCGACGATCAGGATGGCGTTTTTCGCCGACAAACCAATCGTCGTCAGCAGGCCGACCTGGAAATAGACGTCATTATTCAACCCGCGCAGCGACGCTGCGAGAAGCGCCCCAATGACCCCCAGCGGTACAACCAGCATAACAGAGAACGGAATGGACCAGCTTTCATACAGCGCTGCCAGACACAGGAACACCACGATCAGTGAAATGGCGTACAGTGCAGGCGCCTGGTTACCCGAGAGCCGCTCCTGATAAGACATCCCCGTCCAGTCATAACCGATGCCGGAAGGCAGTTTTGCCGCGAGACTTTCCATCATAACCATGGCCTCACCGGTACTTTTACCCGGAGCGGATTCACCCAGGATCTCCATAGAGGGCATCCCGTTATAGCGCTCCAGGCGAGGTGAACCATAGACCCAATGAGCATTGCTAAAGGCGGAGAACGGGACCATTTCCCCATTCGCGCTGCGCACGTAAAGGTTGTTAATATCTCCTGGCAACATACGGAATTTTGCGTCGGCCTGTACGTAGACCTTTTTCACACGCCCATGATCGATAAAGTCGTTCACATAGGTGCCACCTAAGGCCGTCGAAATCGTCTGGTTGACGTCAGAAAGACTGACGCCCAGCGCCTGCGCTTTTTCCTGATCGACATCCAGCTTGAACTGAGGCGTATCTTCAAGCCCGTTAGGACGCACGCGAACCAGCAGGTCAGGGTGCTCTTTCACCATGCTGAGCAGTTGGTTACGCGCCTGCGTCAACTGTGTATGCCCCAGGTTAGCCTGATCGATCAATTCAAAGTCGAAGCCCGTGGCGGTACCCAGCTCAATAATTGCAGGCAGGTTAAACGGGAACACAAGGCCATCTTTAATCTGACCGAAGGCTTTCGTCGCGCGACCCACAATGGCTTTGACGCCATTTTCCGACCCCGGGCGCTCCTCCCAGGGCTTCAGGCTGACGAATGCAATACCGGAGTTCTGTCCCTGGCCGCTAAAGCTAAAGCCGTTTACGGTAAAGACGGATTCAACGTTCGCCTTCTCTTTGTTCAGATAGTAGTCCTGAACCTGGTCCAGGACTTGCTGAGTACGCGTCTGGGTTGCACCCGCCGGGAGTTGAACCATCGTCA
This sequence comes from Enterobacter sp. ECC-019, assembly GCF_043974075.1. Classification (NCBI taxonomy): domain Bacteria; kingdom Pseudomonadati; phylum Pseudomonadota; class Gammaproteobacteria; order Enterobacterales; family Enterobacteriaceae; genus Enterobacter; species Enterobacter sp. ECC-019. The sequence goes on along the minus strand of NZ_CP143759.1, from coordinate 142,184 downwards.
TAAACACCCCCTGATCCTCTTCGGGCAGGAAGGAGGTGGGCAAGCGCAGGAAGAGCACCGCCATACCACCGACAATAATGACGTACACCACCAGATAGCGCCCTGTCTTACGCAAAATACCGCTCACGCTGTTGCTGTAGTGCTCCACGCTTTTATCAAAGAGCGCATTAAACCAGCCGAAGAAACCACCTTTTTTCTCATGATGGTCGCCGGATACGGGCTTAAGCAACGTTGCACAGAGGGCGGGCGTCAGGATTAGCGCAACCAGTACGGACAACGCCATAGCGGAAACGATAGTCAGCGAGAACTGGCGATAGATTGCCCCCGTCGAGCCGCCAAAAAAGGCCATCGGAATAAAGACCGCCGAGAGCACCATGGCGATCCCGACCAGTGCGCCCTGGATCTGCTCCATCGACTTCTGTGTGGCCTCTTTCGGCGGCAGCTTGTCCTCGACCATGACACGTTCAACGTTCTCAACGACCACGATAGCGTCATCGACCAGCAGACCTATCGCCAGTACCATGCCGAACATCGTCAGGGTATTGATGGAGAAACCAAACGCCGCCAGAATCGCGAAGGTACCCAGCAGAACGACCGGCACCGCGATAGTCGGAATGAGGGTCGCCCGCAGGTTTTGCAGGAACAGGTACATGACCAGGAAGACGAGAATGATCGCTTCAAACAGGGTCTTCACCACTTCGTGGATAGAGATTTTTACAAAAGGCGTGGTGTCATAGGGATAGACAACTTTCAGACCCTGTGGGAAGAACTGCTGCAGCTGCGCCAGCTTGCTTTTGATGGCGGCCGCCGTGTCCAGCGCGTTTGCCCCGGTTGCCAGCTTAATCCCCAGGCCGGTTGCCGCCTGCCCGTTGATTTTAGTGACCATGTTGTAGTTTTCGCCACCCAGCTCAATGCGAGCCACGTCCTTCAGATGAACCATTGAGCCGTCCTGATTCACCTTGAGCGTCACGCGGCCAAACTCCTCCGGTGATTTCAGGCGGGTTTGCGCGATGATCGAGGCATTCAGCTGCTGCCCTGGAATGGATGGCGTTCCGCCCAGCTGGCCTGCCGCTATCTGATCGTTCTGGGTTTTCAACTGGTTGATAATATCCAGAGGCGTCAGCTGGTATTTGTTCATCGCATTGCTGTCGAGCCAGATGCGCATCGCATACTGGGCACCAAACAGCTGGACGTCGCCTACACCTGTCGTTCGGCTGATAGCATCTTTGACGTTTGAGGCAACATAGTCAGAGATATCATCCTGGGTAAGGTTTTTATTATCCGAAACAAAACCAGCGACCAGCAGGAAGCTGCTGCTGGATTTCTCCACGCCAATCCCTTGTTGCTGAACCTCTTGCGGAAGCAGTGGCATGGCGAGCTGCAACTTGTTCTGCACCTGCACCTGAGCGATGTCCGGGTCGGTTCCTGACTGGAAGGTCAGGGTGATGGTGACGTTACCCGCTGAATCGCTGGTGGAGGACATATACATCAGGTTATCGATACCGTTCATGTTCTGTTCGATAACCTGGGTCACGGTATCCTGAACCGTTTGAGCGTCCGCTCCCGGGTAGGTCGCGGATATCGCCACGGCGGGAGGGGCGATGGTCGGATACTGTGCGACGGGAAGTTTGAGAATGGCCAGCCCGCCTGCAATCATCAAAATGATGGCAAGTACCCAGGCGAAAACCGGTCTCTGAATAAAGAAATTAGCCATGTCGTCTTCCCTTAACTGGCTGGAGTCGTGGTGGTATCCGGCGTGGCGACGACGGTTACCCCCGGTCTGACTTTCTGTAGCCCGCTAACAATCACGCGATCACCGTTTTTCAGCCCCTCCGTCACCAGCCAGCGATCGCCAATTGCCTGAGGAGCCACGACGGTTCGCGGCTCAACCTGGTTTTTATCGTTCACCACCAGGACGGTTGCATCGCCTCGCGGTGTACGGGTCACGCCTTGCTGTGGAACCAGAATCGCATTCGGCTGGGTGCCTTCATCGATGCGGGCGCGAACAAACATGCCGGGTAACAGCAGATGCTGAGGGTTCGGGAAAATGGCGCGCAGGGTAATCGAGCCGGTACTTTCATCGACCGTGACGTCAGAGAACTGCAGTGTGCCTTTCAGCGGATAGGGCTGCCCGTTCTCCATCAGCAGTTCAACGCTGCTGGCGGTATCGCCTTTTTGCAGACTCGTCTGTTTCAGGCGCATAAAATCATTACTGGACTGGGTAACATCGACATAAATCGGATCGAGTTGCTGGACCGTTGCCAGTGCTGCGGCTTGTCCGTTCGTCACCAGCGCTCCTTCGGTCACGCTGGATTTCCCGATACGACCATCAACAGGAGAGGTCACTTTGGTGTAGGCAAGGTTTATACGTGCGCTTTCAACGCCAGCTTTTGCGGCAACTACGCTGGCATCTGCCTGCTGAGCCGTCGCCACGGCCTGGTCATACTCCTGCTTACTGACATACTGGGTGCCTACCAGAGGGAGATAACGCTTTACCGTCAGGTGCGCAATATTGGCCGCTGCCTGAGCCTTCGCCAGTTCGCCTTTCGCGCTGTCATAGGCTGCCTGATAGGTCGCGGGGTCAATCTGGTAAAGTGACTCACCCGCTTTAACATCGCTACCTTCCGCGAAGTTGCGGCGAAGGATGATACCGCTAACCTGAGGACGAACCTCTGCAACGCGAAATGCATCTGTTCTGCCCGGGAGTTCAGTGGTGACAGCCAGAGGCGCACTTTTCACAATATGCACGCTGACCTGAGGCGCCTGCAGGTGTTGTTGTTGATTTTCCTGACCATCGCATCCAGTGAGCAGTACCGCGCAGACAATGAAACCGGATAAGGGCAAGCGTCTGAAATGATTCGTCATTACTGTTCCTTTAAATACCCATCAACCGATATATGCCGTGAACCGGTAGCTGGGGCAGAGGGATAAAAAATAAAATGTAGCTGCGTATAATAATGAGGGTATTTAATGTTTTTTAATTTATAAGTGCGAATGACCATGCTTGTAGAAAAAATCAGAATCAAACCTGGTCCATTCCTGGATATACTTAAGCCATGCTAATCAGGTAAGTGGGATTAATGTTGCCAAATTATTCATCTCATCAATTTAATTAATTCGATATATTTGTATTAATTATAAATGGAGGTGATTGACTTTTTTTGTGCAAAATTAAAACGGATTTTAGTGAATACTTACATTTGCATGAACGCAATCTTACCTTTAAACCTTGTGAGTAACGAGTAGTTACCTATGGCGCGTAAAAAGAAAGAAGAGGCTCAACAAACCCGGCAGCAGCTGATTGAGGCGGCTATCGGACAGTTTGCGACGCGTGGCGTAGCCAGCACGACGCTGTCGGATATCGCTGATGCTGCTAAGGTGACGCGCGGCGCGATCTACTGGCACTTCACCAGTAAATCAGAAATATTTAATGCCATCTGGGAACAGCAGTTGCCGCTTCGCGACATTATTCGCGACAGGCTTTCCCTTTCCGATAGCGACAATCCGTTGTTAAAACTTCGTGAGCAATTTATTACCGCGCTGCAGTATATTGCCCATGAACCCCGGCAATGTGCGCTTTTACAAATTCTGTATCATAAGTGTGAATTTAGCAGTGATATGATTTCAGAGCGTGAAATCAGAAACCGCATTGGATTCAATGATGACACGCTACGCGCAACGCTGGAGACCTGTATTTCGCGCAATATCATTTCGCCACAGGTGAATGTTGATCTCACCTTGATTGTATTCCACGGTTTTTTTAGCGGAATAATTAAAAACTGGTTAATGAATAATGGCAGTTTTAATCTTTATCAGCAGGCTCCCGCTCTGGTCGATAGCATACTGGCGACACTCCCTGTCATTCGCGTGTCGCCTGATGAGGATGCTTACAGCTCAGCGCCAGGTAACATTTCCCCTCGGGCACAAAGCGCTTCGATGGTCTGCGCGCTGGCGGGTTTACCTAACAGATAACCCTGAAGGGTGTTACAGCCCAGCTCGGTTAAAAAGGCTTGCTGTGCTTCGGTTTCCACACCTTCAGCCACGACTTTCAGGTTAAGTGTTTTAGCGAGGGCCACAATCGCTGAGACAATAGTGGCATCCTCGCTTTCGCCGCTGAGCTCTTTCACAAACGCCCTGTCGATTTTCAATTCACAGGCCGGTAAGCGTTTGAGATACAGCAGGCTCGAATATCCGGTACCAAAATCATCAATGGAGGCCTTTACGCCCGCATCCGTCAGCTCTGTCAGCACCCGTACGCTCTCATCCGGGTTGCTCATCGCCGTGGTTTCCGTCACTTCGAGGATCAACATTTCCGGTGGTACATGGTGAAGTGCCAGGCAGTCGAGAACCGTTTTAACCAGCGAAGGTTGTTCAAACTGCAGTGTCGACAGGTTTACCGCCATTGACCAGCTTTGATGCCCCTGAAGATGCCATTCCCGCAGCTGGCGACAGGCTTCATTAATCACCCAGTTGCCAATGGGGATGATCAGCCCCGTTTTTTCCGCCAGCGGCAGAAAAAGGTCCGGCGTCAGTAACCCCTGCTTAGGATGCTGCCAGCGCAATAGCGCCTCGAATCCGAGGACTGGGCCCGCCGGGGCGTGAAATTTTGGCTGATACAGCAGGCGCAGCTCATTGCGATCGATCGCCATCCACAGATCGTTCATTAACTGGAGATGGGTCTGCGCAAGGGTGTTCATGGAGGGCTGGAAAAAGTGGTAACCGTTACGGCCCATATGCTTCGTGTGATACATCGCCGCGTCGGCGTTAAACATCAGCTCACGCTCGGTTTTACCGTCGTGAGGATACAGCGCGATACCAATGCTGAGGGTCACCACCAGTTCATAGGGTCCGAGATTGAACGGGCTATCGATCGCGCGGACCAGCGAATTTGCCAGCGATGCCGCGTCGTCCGGGCCTTCACCCTCTGCCAGCAGAACAAACTCATCACCGCCGATACGTGCCAGGGTGAACTGGCCTTTCAGGAGAAGCAACAGACGCTGCGTAACGGCGACCAGCAGCCTGTCACCGACATCATGGCCATAGGCGTCATTGATGGCTTTAAAACCGTCGAGATCCATGAACATCAGGGCAAAGTGGTTCCCTTCACGATCGGCTTTGCTGATGGCCTGATCGAGTCTGTCTTCCAGCAGGATACGGTTGGGCAGACGCGTCAGGGTATCGTGCAGCGCCAGTTGAGCGAGTTCCCGGTTAGCTTCTGCCAGCGACGAGGCCAGAAGGGCGGTACGTGCCTGAAGGCGGGCATCCAGCATCGACACCAGCAGGGTGATCCCAAGAATAGAGAGCGCGACGACGCTGACCAGCACCGCCAGCCAGCTCCCGTTAATCCCCTCATGATGAACCATTGTGGACATGGGAAACTGCGCCGCTTTCATCCCGGCATAGTGCATACCGGCAATGGCAATCCCCATCGTGATGGCGGCCCCCATGCGCATCAGCACGACCTGCGCGGCTTCGCGACGCAGGCGGAAAGTCAGCCATAATGCCGCGAGCGAAGCGGCAAGCGCAATCGCGATCGAAATGGCCACCCAGACCTTGTCCCAGATAATCCCCGGCATCACTTCCAGCGCCGCCATGCCGGTGTAATGCATAGCAACAATACCGCTCCCCATCACCAGCGCGCCGGGCAGCAGTCGGCGCAAGCGTAATTGCTCACAGCTCACGAGCCATAGCGCAAACAGCGACGAACCCACGGCGATGACCATGGATAACACCGTCAGTGTGGCGTTGTAGCTCATGCTCATGGAGAGATCCATCGCCAGCATGCCGATAAAATGCATGGCCCACACGCCAATGCCCATTGCAATACCGCCGCCAGCCAGCCAGACGCGGGCAGCAACGCCCTCACTCCCGGCGACGCGTGCAGCCATGTTCAGCGCGGTATACGCAGCAAGGATGGCAACAACAAAGGAGAGGACGACAAGGATATGGTTGTATTGGCTGACCAGCATGGACGGTTCTACTCGAGTGTGGGGTTACGCTAGAGCGGTTGAGAAGGGCGAGACATTATCACCGTCAGGTAATGGCTCAAAGGGATTTAAATCCCCGTTTTTAGTGGGTAATAACGGGGTGACTTGCGCAATCGGACGGTTAGTCGAGCTCGGAGCAGTTCACGAGTTTCAGCGGATTGACGGAGTTCATATTGCGACACTTATCGGTTTCGGTACTCATCAGTTCAATCCACTGCATCAGGAGCGTATCGAAAATGAGAACGGAGATTGCAAAGACAACCAGCCACCAGTATTTACGAATCATTGTGTCATTCCGCGAGAAGAGCGCCAGTAAGGTGGGGGAAATATACACGAAAAACCGTGGTTGAAAAGCGGGAGAAGCGAAGGTTTACAATGCGTTGACGGAGAGGTGCAGGTAATAAAAAAGGCGCTTCCCCATGCCGAAGAGCGCCTTTTTAAACAAGCATTTAACTGATTAGTATCAGTTCATGCCGTATTTTTTCAGTTTCTTACGCAGAGTACCACGGTTGATACCCATCATCAGCGCAGCGCGGGTTTGGTTACCGCGGGTGTATTGCATCACCATGTCCAACAGTGGCTGTTCAACTTCAGCCAGTACCAGCTCATACAGGTCATTAACATCCTGACCGTTCAGTTGAGCAAAATAGTTCTTCAGTGCCTGTTTAACCGAGTCACGCAGGGGTTTTTGAGTTACCTGGTCCTGAGAGTTAACGGTAGAAACGGTCAGTACGTCAGAATTTACGCGTTGTTCGAACATAGTTCTGTCAGCTCTTTATTTCATTACGCAAGATTTTCGAAGTATGCCTCCAACGCCTCCAGCTGTACGCTGGCATCCTCTATGGCGTTGAATGTGCGCCGAAACTGGTCATCTGGAGCGTGCTCCTGGAGATACCAGGAGACGTGTTTACGCGCAATTCGGTACCCTTTTGCCTGACCGTAGTGGTCATGCAGTTCCCGAACATGCGAACAAAGCAAGCGCTTAACCTCTGCCAGAGGCAGCGGGGCAAGCAGCTCCCCAGTGTCCAGATAATGCTGGATTTCCCGGAAGATCCAGGGTCTTCCCTGAGCGGCACGTCCTATCATCAGAGCATCAGCTCCCGTATAGTCGAGTACAGCTCTGGCTTTAAGCGGGTCAGTTATGTCGCCATTCGCGATAATCGGAATGGAAACTTTCTGCTTAACTGCCCGAATGCTGTCGTATTCAGCTTCACCGTTGAACAAACAGGCGCGAGTGCGTCCATGAATGGTCAGGGCCTGAATGCCACAGTCTTCGGCCAGTTGGGCAATCTCTACACAGTTACGGTGTTCCGGCGACCAACCCGTGCGAATCTTCAACGTAACAGGAACGTCCACTGCGCTGACAACCGCCGTCAGGATAGCTTTCACCTGGTCGGGGTATTGCAGAAGGGCTGAACCTGCAAGCTTGCGATTCACCTTTTTGGCCGGGCACCCCATATTGATATCAATAATCTGGGCACCACTTTCCACGTTAATCCGCGCGGCATCTGCCATCTCTTCAGGCACGCTTCCGGCAATTTGCACGGTGCGAATACCTGGTTCATCAACGTGCACCATCCGAAGGCGGGATTTATCGCTTTCCCAAACCTGCGGGTTAGACGACATCATCTCGGATACGGTTAAACCGGCTCCCATCTCATAGCACAGCGTCCTGAACGGCCGGTCTGTAATACCTGCCATAGGGGCTGCGATCAGGCGATTTCTAAGCTGGTGGTGTCCGATGCGCATGAGTTAAGAAATGACCATACTGTGACTGCAAGGCGGCGTATATTACGCATTTTTTGCACGAGATGAAAGGCCAAACTTTGAACAATCCACTGTTGTAGATCAAGGAATCGCCGCTCAATCCTTACGTTCAAAATTATTCATTATTTAAATCATTATGTTATATGATAATGGTTATTTTATAGGCGCTTACAATTTCCCGTAACTTCTCATCATTTCTGAATAAATGCTTCGCTGAAGCGGGATAATCTGCTGTTTTTAGCAGCAGATTTCCCCACTTCTTTGCGATCTGTGTCGCATTTTAGAACATGATCGTCATGCGAAAAATGCGTCTTATTCGACCACAACGCGCCCATGCAGCGACTGTACCGGACGGTTATTATCGTGGTGCATTGTATGGGTGAATCTATCAAGTTGTTCCGCAGAAACCGTCAGGGGCTGCTTAAGTACAATCCAGGTGACGCCTTCTGAACACGGAGGAGTGGTCAGTGAACCGCTAAAGCGCCAGTACGTTTTATCTTTTGGCAGCAGCTTATTCAGATTAAGATCCTGTTTAATGGAGACGTTCTGCTCGGCCTGCTGAGGCATAGCGCGCCACAGTTTCTCAAGCTCCGGGTTTGCGGCCCCTTTATCAAACATGACCGCTACCACCGTGAGTTCTCCACTGGCATTTTTATGAACCAGATGCATTTCCATCGCATATTTCTTGCCATGAACGGTGTTTTCGCTCGGCGCATGGAAATGGAACTGCTGTAACGTCCAGGTTTGCTTATCAAGAGTGAGGGTATCGCGGGTGTCAGCCTGTTCGCTTGCCTGAATGGTATGGCCATTGTTTGTCAGCGTAACAGGGCCATCAACGTAGTGGGTTTGTAGCGGGGGGAGATGGGCGTTAGCGGTCGAATCAATATTAATGGGAGACTGGTTCATTCCGCTTTGACAGGTCTTGTATGCCTCGTCCAGCTCGCCCCAGTGTTCCGGCGAACCTTCCCCTTCGTAGCTCCAGTGTGATGCGAATGCTGAAGCCGAGATCATGCTCAGCGCCAGCAGCGCTGCCTTGCCTGTAATGTGTTTCATCATATTCTTCCGGTGAATTTTTGTAATACAAATCAATGTGATTTGTAGGGTTATTTTACCGAAGAATGAACGGGGGAGAGAGGATTATCAGAGGGAGAGAGGCGTGGTCAGATGACCACGCCAATTGCTTATTTTTTACGGCCGGTGATGCGACACCACTCTTCTTTTTCCACTACCGGGTCAAGGGCAAAGAGATCGGCATAGGCTTCACATACGCTGTCGGCCTGGCTCGCCAGAATACCGGAAAGCCCCAGCAGACCGCCCTCAACGGGCAACACGCTGATTAACGGGGCCAGCTCGCGCAGTGGGCCCGCCAGAATGTTTGCGACCACCACATCGGCTTTCATGGCGTCTGGCTGAGCATCTGGCAGATACAGCTCCAGACGATCGGAGACGCCGTTACGCTCGGCATTATCGCGGCTGGCCTGAATCGCCTGCGGATCGATATCGATCCCGATGGCTTTTGCCGCGCCCAGTTTCAGGGCTGCAATCGCGAGGATCCCGGATCCACAGCCGAAGTCGATCACTGTCTTACCGTCCAGATCCAGACCATCCAGCCACTGCAGGCACAGGGACGTGGTTGGGTGAGTGCCGGTACCAAACGCCAGGCCCGGGTCGAGCATCACGTTGACCGCATTCTCGTCCGGGACGTCGCGCCAGCTTGGGCAGATCCACAGACGTTTGCCGAACTGCATCGGGTGGAAGTTATCCATCCACTCGCGTTCCCAGTCTTTGTCTTCCAGCTGTTCGATTTTGTGCACAAAACCCGCGCCCAGCAGAGGATGATTCTCCAGAATCGCGACAACCTCTTTCATATTGGTTTCGGCATCAAACAGGCCAATAACGTCGGTATCGCCCCACAGGCGGGTTTCGCCCGGCAGCGGCTCAAAGACCGGCGTGTCATGCGTGTCCTGGAAGGTGATGGAGACCGAGCCGGCCTCCATCAGCGCATCGCTCAGTTCCTCGGCGTTAGCGCCGGTTGTGTTCAGTTTTAGTTGGATCCACGGCATGGCAAAACTCTTTATTTATCAGTAGAAATCATAGCGGGCTGTGGGACGGGCTGACCGAAACGGTTCCCCACCACAAACGCCAGTAAACTTAGCAGTAACGAAGGCACAATCGGATGGAAGCCCAGGTACTGAATCTTAAACGTTGCGAGGACGGCATACAGCACTCCGCCGACGATCATGCCGCTCAGCGCGCCCGCCGCGTTTGCGCGTTCCCAGTAAAGCCCTAACACCAGCGGCCACAGGAATACCGCCTCAAGCCCACCAAATGCCAGCAGGTTCAGCCAGATGATCATCTCCGGCGGACGCCATGCGGCGAGCATCATCAGAATGCCGAGCACCAGCGTGGTCCAGGTTGAGATGCGTTTAAGCTTCTGCTCATTATGCATTTTAGCCGGACGCGCGCTAAGCCACAGATCTTTGATGATGGTGGCGGAAGCCTGAAGCAGGTGCGCGTTAACGTTGGACATGATTGCCGCCATCGGTGCAGCAAGGAACAGCCCGGCGGCCCACGGCGGTAGAACCTGCACCATCAGCGTAGGGATCACCTGATCCGGCACGGTCAGGTGAGGTAATACGGCCCGACCCAGCGCGCCCGCCAGATGCATGCCCAGCATCAGAAGGGCGACAACGACGGTACCAATCACAATCCCGCGGTGAACGGCTTTGCTGTCTTTATAGGAGATACAGCGCACGGCGGTATGCGGCAGACCGATAACCCCAAAGCAAACCAGCACCCAGAAGGAGGTCATAAACGCGGGCGTCAGGATATCGTCAGCACCATGAGGGCTGACCAGCTTAGGATCAATCTGTTCCAGCGTTTGCACCGCATTGTGTAACCCGCCGGCCGCGTAGATGACGCCAACCAGCAGCACCAGGGTGCCTATCAGCATCACCATGCCCTGCATGGTGTCGTTCAGCACACTGGCGCGGAAACCGCCAAACGCGGTGTACAGCGCAATCGTGATCCCGAAGATGAGCAACCCGGTCTCGTACTTGATACCCGCTGCCGTTTCCAGCAGGCGCGCGCCGCCAATAAACTGAACGGCAATGGCGCCAACGAAGGCGACAATCAGGCTGATACTGGCAATCCAGACCACCGCGCGGCTCTGATAACGCGCCTGCAGCATGTCGTTCAGCGTAATGGCGTTATAGCGACGGGCGAGAATGGCAAATTTTTTGCCCAGAATGCCCAGCGACAGCCAGATTGTGGGCACCTGAATCATGGCCAGCAATACCCAGCCCAGGCCGTATTTGTATGCGGCTCCCGGCCCGCCGATAAACGAACTGGCGCTCACGTAGGTGGCGGTCAGCGTCATTGCCAGCACAAACCCACCCATCGAACGGCTGCCGAGGAAATATTCGCTCAGAAACGATCCGGTACTGCGTTTGCGCATGGCATAGAAAGAGAGACCAAATACCACGATCAAATAGACAACCAGTACGGTGATGATTTCAGTTTGCATCACTGTCCTCCAGCGGGAAATCGCGGAAGATAAAGCGCACCATCAGCCAGCTGAGCAAAATAAAAATCAGCGGCACCAGCAGACACGCCATTTCAAACCAGTGCGGCAGGCCGGTTATGCCTGTGGTTGAGTCTGGTAAGTAAGCAGTCACTAACCATGCAGCGAGATAGAGAAGGGTCAGCCACAGCGCCCAGCGCGCTTCTTTATGGGCCTGAACAAAACGTTTGTCCATTTTTTGTCCCTTGTGGATGAAGAAAGCGGGGATTGTACATGATGAGGCTTTCCTGGCCCCAGAAATAAAAAAGGCCGGATAATCCGGCCTTTTCGCAAAGATGCTGTATTACTTCTCGTGCAGACCGAGTTTTTTCTCCAGATAGTGGATGTTGGTTCCACCATTCTGGAAGTGCTCGTCGCTCATAATGCGCATCTGCAGATCAACGTTGGTTTTGATACCGTCGATGATCAGCTCCTGCAGGGCGTTCTTCATGCGGGCAATCGCCACATCACGGTTTTCGCCATAGCAGATAAGCTTGCCGATCATTGAGTCATAGTACGGCGGTACGGTGTAACCGGCGTAGATATGAGATTCCCAACGCACACCAAAGCCACCCGGCGCGTGGAAACGCGTGATTTTACCCGGGCTTGGCAGGAAGGTGTTCGGGTCTTCGGCGTTGATACGGCACTCTACCGCATGGCCTTTCACCACAACTTCTTCCTGCTTGATGGACAGCGGCTGGCCTGCAGCGATACGCAGCTGTTCTTTGATCAGGTCAACGCCGGTGATCATTTCGGTAACCGGGTGTTCAACCTGAATACGGGTGTTCATTTCGATGAAATAGAACTCGCCGTTTTCGAACAGGAACTCAAAGGTACCTGCACCGCGATAGCCGATATCGACGCACGCTTTGGAGCAACGCTCGCCGATGTAGCGACGCAGCTCTGGGGTAATACCCGGTGCTGGCGCTTCTTCGACCACTTTCTGGTGACGGCGCTGCATGGAGCAGTCACGTTCTGCCAGATAGATCGCGTTACCCTGACCGTCAGCCAGCACCTGAATTTCGATGTGGCGTGGGTTTTCCAGGTATTTTTCCATGTACACCATGTCATTGCTGAAAGCGGCTTTCGCTTCTGCTTTGGTCATGGAGATGGACTGCGCCAGTTCAGCATCGCTGCGCACAACGCGCATACCGCGACCGCCGCCGCCGCCGGACGCTTTGATGATAACCGGGTAGCCAATGCGTTTAGCATGAGCACGGTTAGCATCCATGTCGTCGGTCAGAGGGCCGTCAGAGCCTGGCACGGTTGGAACACCGGCTTTTTTCATCGCGGTGATAGCTGACACTTTGTCGCCCATCAGGCGAATGGTGTCGGCTTTCGGGCCGATGAAGATGAAGCCAGAGCGTTCAACCTGCTCAGCAAAGTTGGCGTTCTCAGAGAGGAAGCCGTAACCCGGATGAATTGCCACCGCGCCGGTGATTTCAGCGGCGCTGATGATAGCCGGGATGTTCAGATAGCTTTTTACGGACGGAGCCGGGCCAATACAGACCGTCTCATCCGCCAGCAATACGTGTTTTAAATCGCGATCCGCGCTTGAGTGCACAGCGACGGTCTTGATGCCCAGTTCTTTACAGGCACGAAGAATACGCAGTGCGATCTCGCCGCGGTTGGCGATAACAATTTTATCCAGCATGTACGCCTCGTTACTCGATGACGACCAGCGGCTCGTCAAATTCAACCGGCTGACCACTTTCGACCAGAATCGCTTTCACAGTACCTGATTTGTCTGCTTCGATTTGGTTCATCATTTTCATCGCTTCAACGATGCACAGGGTATCGCCTACGTTGACTTTCTGACCCACTTCGATGAACGCCTTCGCGTCCGGGCTCGGGGTGCGGTAGAAAGTACCAACCATTGGGGAACGTACGATGTGACCACTGATTTCTGCTGCAGCGGCAGGTGCGGCTTCAGCTGCTGGCGCAACGGCTGCGGAGAGCGCAGGCTGCTGCACTGGCGCAGCATAAGCTTGCTGCATTACCGGGAAGCTAGCGGCTGGGGCTGCACGGCTGATGCGTACAGACTCTTCGCCTTCAGAAATTTCCAGTTCGGAGATGCCTGATTCTTCAACCAGCTCGATCAGTTTTTTAATCTTACGAATATCCATGAGTGGGTTCCGTACTCTTGTTTAGTGTGATTGTGACAAGCGTTTTACCGCTGTCTGTAAAGCGTATGAATAGCCGTCAGCGCCCAGTCCACAGATAACGCCAGCAGCGATATCTGACAGATACGAGTGGTGGCGGAACGGCTCTCGGGCGTGCACGTTACTCAGGTGGATCTCGATAAACGGGATACTCACCGCGAGCAGTGCGTCGCGGATAGCAACACTGGTGTGCGTAAACGCGGCCGGATTGATCAGGATATAGTCCACAGTGTCTTTAGCCTGATGAATACGGTCGATGAGTGCGTACTCCGCATTCGACTGAAAATGATCCAAATCCACATTCAGTGACGCTGCTTCCGTTCCCAGACGGTTAACAATTTCACCCAATGTTAGCGTGCCGTACTTCTCTGGCTCACGGGTGCCGAGCATGTTCAGGTTCGGTCCGTTCAAAACTAAGATGTGGAACTTATCAGTCATTATGCCGCTATCTCCTGCGATTTTCGGGTAAAAAACAAAATATACCTTCGAAACGCAAATGTCACCTTTTCAGAGGCTTAAAACCGCTGTCAGGCGAACCAAGGTCGCACATTATAACGATTTCGTAGCATTTAGCAGCTAAATACTGGTCTTATCAGGGAAGATAATCAACCGCTATCCGAAAAAGATTTGCGGTTGACGGGGAATCTGCGGGAAAACGCACAGTTTCGCGAACTATCGCCACCACTGGCGGAACTTCTTGTAACGCCATGCTAAAAGCGCCACGGCCGCCAGTGCATAAAGGACCGGCTGCGGGGAGAGGATCTTCACCGACCACAGGTAATGAATGGGGGCGAGGATCGCGACAAGATAGACGAAGTTGTGCAGAAGCTGCCAGCGCCTGCCCAGTTTTCGCTGCGCATATTGCGTGGATGTCAGCGCTAACGCCAGTAAAATCAGCCAGCTCACAATACCCAGCGTCAGATAAGGGCGCGTCACCAGTTCGCGGCCAAGAAGCGCCAGATTGTTAATTCCCAGTTCCAGCAGGGCATAGCTGGTGAGGTGCAGCGTCGCCCAGGCAAAACACCATAGCCCCAACAGCCGACGGGTGCGAATCAATAATGGCTGTTTAGCGTAGCGCGCCAGCGGCGAGACGAGCAAGGTAGCCAGCAAAAATTTCAGAGCCATCCGACCGGTAAAATGCTGGATATCCTTCGCCGGGTCTGCGCTAAAGAGCCCCTGGCTGGCGGCCCAGAACAGCCATATAAAAGGAAGCAGCCCGGCCAGGTGCAGCAGCACTTTCAGCCAGGTAATCTGTTTTGCCGTTAAACGCACTCAGAAGTTCTCCCGTAAATTGAGACCACGGTAAAGCGAGGCCACTTCATCCGCATAGCCGTTAAACAGCAGCGTCGGCTGGCGCTTTACGTCCAGCGCACCGCCGGAACCGATAAACCGCTCGGTTGCCTGCGACCAGCGCGGATGATCCACGTGCGGGTTCACGTTGGCGAAGAAGCCGTATTCGTCCGGGGCCGCCAGATTCCAGGTGGTTGGCGGCCGTTCGCGGGTAAGCTTAATGCTGACGATAGATTTAATCCCTTTAAAACCATATTTCCAGGGTACGGTTAAACGGATGGGGGCTCCGTTCTGCGGCGGAAGCGCTTTGCCATAAACGCCGACGGTCAGCAGGGTAAGGGGGTGCATGGCTTCGTCGAGACGTAGCCCTTCCACATACGGATACTCAAGCCCGCCGCCGATAAACCGATCTTTCTGTCCGGGCATCTCGTCCGGCGCATAGCGCGTCTGGAAAGCGACATATTTTGCGTTGCTGGTGGGCTCAACCATCGCCAGCAGTTTATGCAGCGGGAAGCCGACCCAGGGCACCACCATCGACCACGCTTCCACACAGCGCATGCGATAGATACGCTCTTCGAGCGGGAAACGGGTGGTGAGATCGTGGTGGTCCAGCGTCAGGGGTTTCGCCACTTCACCATCAATCTTTAGCGTCCACGGGTCAGTTTTGAGGCTTCCCGCGTTCGCGGCAGGATCGGCCTTATCGAGACCAAATTCGTAGAAGTTGTTGTAGCCGGTGACTTTATCTTCCGGCGTGAGCGTCAGTTTGTTTTGCCATTGGGCGGGTTTGGTAAAGGTGAGCGGGGCGCCGGAAGGGGCCTTAGGCCGATCGTTGCCTTTAAACCAGTCGAGCAGGTCGGCGTGTGCCGCCGGAGAGAGCGTCAGGGCAGTGGCGCTGATGCCAAGCATTTTCAGGATCTGGCGGCGCTGTAACATAAAGACAGACTCAGACGTTACGTCGGCTTCCGTCAGTTTTCGGTTTTTCATGGCATCCTCCGTCATGCGTTTTTCTAAGCATGACGGAGGAGAGGGATTCGCGCGAATATGTCACGAAAATTTGAAGATTAGGCGATTTTCACCAGCGCACGACCGTGGAACTGGTTGTCCATGATCTTACTGGCGTATTCCGGTGCCTGGCTGAGGGTTATCTCCGTTGCGCTCTGGGTATAGAACGATTCCGGCAGGTCGCGCACCAACCGTTCCCAGGCTTCATGGCGACGGGCCTGCGGGGTCATCACAGAATCCACACCCTGCAGGCGTACGTTACGCAGAATAAATGGCATCACGGTGGTTGGCAGGGCAAATCCGCCCGCCAGACCGCAGGCTGCCACGCAGCCGCCATAGTTCATCTGCGCCAGGACTTTTGCCAGCACCTTATCACCGACGGTATCTATCGCCCCTGCCCAAACCTGTTTTTCCAGCGGACGGGTTTCGGCAAATTCATCGCGGCTGAGAATGCGGCTGGCACCGAGCCGGCGCAGATAGTCATGGGTGCTTTCACGACCGGAAACCGCAGCGACCTGATAGCCCAGCTTGTGCAGCAGCGTGACCGCCGTGCTGCCCACGCCGCCGCTGGCGCCGGTGACGACAATTTCCCCTGACTCAGGGCGGATACCCGCATCTTCCAGCGCCATCACGCACAGCATGGCGGTAAAGCCTGCCGTACCGACGATCATCGCCTTGCGGCCATCCATACCTTTCGGCATTGGCACCAGCCAGTCACCCTTCACGCGCGCCTGCGTTGCCAGCCCGCCCCAGTGATTTTCACCGACGCCCCAGCCAGTAAGCAGTACCTGCTGACCCGCATGGAAACGCGGATCTTCGCTGGCATGAACCCGGCCCGCGAAATCAATCCCTGGCACCATAGGGAAATTTCGGATGATTTTACCCTTACCGGTAATCGCCAGCGCATCTTTATAATTTAAACTGGACCAGTCGATGTCGACGGTTACTTCGCCTTCCGGCAGGCGACTCTCTTCAACCGCCTGCACTGAGGCAAACGTTTTGCCGTCCTGCTGTTCTAAGATCAAAGCCTGCATACGGGGGTCCTCTCGACTCATATGATTGGAAAATAATTTCTGAAGACTATACTCGCTCAGGGAAACGCAGTGCCGATTTAACGCAATAAATTGCCAGATACATCCGATTTGGTAGTATGCCGCATTTGAAATGCAAGTTAGCGCTTACTCGCTACCCCATCAACCCACGGAGTAATCTCAAGGATGCGATTAACGACGAAGTTCTCGGCTTTTATCACCTTGCTGACGGGGCTTACCATTTTTGTCACGCTTCTGGGCTGCTCCCTGAGCTTTTACACCGCCATTCAGGACAAGCTGATTAACCGGGTACAGTCTGTTGCATCGGTGATTGATACGCGGCTGCTGACGACGCCGCTACCGGTGCTCTCCCGTGAACTCGATGAGTTGATGGTACCTGTTGATATCGTTCAGATCGATATTCAGCAGGGAAAGCACCGTGTTTTAAGCCATGAACGGCCGGGAAGTTACCGCCCCGCGGGCGTGGTGAGCCAGTATCGGGACGTGACGGTGCACTCCCTTAAAAATCCGGGGATGACCATACACATGGTCTACCTTGATCCGATGGCGAGCTATTTCCGTTCCATGATGACCACCGCGCCGCTCACCGTCGCCGTTGCGTTTATCGTCCTGCTGATCTTTCTTGCGGTCCGCTGGCTGCGCCGCCAGCTCTCCGGACAGGAGCTGCTCGAGATGCGCTCTGTACGGATCCTTAACGGTGAACGCGGCCCGCAGGTGCGTGGCTCCGTCCACGAGTGGCCGTCGCGCGCCAGCAGCGCGCTGGATACCCTGCTCTCCGAAATCCAGTTTGCCAGCGACCAGCGCAGCCGTATGGATACGCTGATCCGCTCTTATGCGGCTCAGGATAATAAAACCGGCCTTAACAACCGTCTTTTCTTTGATAATCAGCTCGCCACGCTGCTCGACGATTCAGAAAAAGTGGGGACACACGGGGTGGTGATGATGATTCGCCTGCCCGATTTCGATCTCCTGCGCGACACCTGGGGACAGCGGGTCGCGGAAGAAAACCTCTTTACGCTAATCAACCTGCTCTCCACCTTTATTATGCGCTACCCGGGCGCGCTGCTGGCCCGCTATCACCGCAGCGACTTTGCCGTGTTGTTGCCTCATCGCACGCTGAAGGAGTCGGAAAGCATCGCCAGCCAGCTGCTGAAGGCGGTGGATGCGCTGCCGCAGAGCAAAATGCTCGACAGGGACGATATGGTTCACATGGGGATCTGCGCCTGGCGTGGCGGACAATCCACAGAACAGGTGATGGAGCATGCGGAAGCCGCTACCCGTAACGCCGTGTTGCAGGGGGCGAACGGGTGGGCGGTTTATGATGACTCACTGCCGGAAAAAGGGCGCGGCAACGTGCGCTGGCGAACGCTGATTGAGCAAATGCTCAGCCGCGGCGGGCCACGTATTTATCAAAAACCCGCGGTCATGAAAAACGGCAATGTTCATCACCGTGAACTGATGTGTCGTATTTTTGACGGTACGGAAGAGGTTATCTCTGCGGAATATCTGCCGATGGTGCTGCAATTTGGCCTGTCCGAAGAGTATGACCGCCAGCAAATTACCCGGCTGATTCCGTTTTTATCCTTCTGGCCTGAAGAAAACCTGGCGTTACAGGTCACCGTGGAGTCGTTAATACGCCCACGTTTTCAGCGCTGGCTACGTGATACATTAATGCAATGCGAAAAATCGCAACGCAAACACATTATTTTTGAACTTGCTGAGGCCGATGTAGGTCAACACATCAGCCGGTTACGTCCGGTGGTACGTTTGATCAATGCGCTGGGTGCACGTGTAGCGGTGACGCAGGCAGGTTTAACGCTGGTCAGTACCAACTGGATCAAGGAGCTGGATGTGGAGTTATTAAAGCTACATCCAGGGCTGGTAAGGAATATTGAGAAGCGTACGGAAAACCAGCTGCTGGTACAGAGTCTGGTAGAAGCATGCAAGGGAACGCGAACACAAGTATTTGCCGCGGGCGTGCGCTCCAGAAGCGAATGGCAGATGTTAACAGAGCGCGGTGTGATGGGGGGGCAGGGGGATTTTTTTGCTGCCTCTCAACCGCTTGACACCAACGTGAAAAAATATTTGCAAAGATACTCTGTTTGACCTGCCGTTTACGCTGTTTTCACGTAGAATATCGCGCCTGTAGCTTTGAGTATGTCGAGCAAAAAGCCAGTGAACGACCTGTAACGGGTTACAAACGTCAGTGGGGAACGCTACTGTTTATTCAGCCCTGAGGGAGTCAGGGGATGATTTTGTAACATCAGGAAACGTACTGCACAAATTTTCACCGTTGCAGATGATTTTTGCGCCTTGTCGCTGCTGCGTGTGGTTGGTAAAGTAAGCGGATTTTGTTTTCCGCCCCAGCTTTCAGGATTATCCCTTAGTATGTTGAAAAAATTTCGTGGCATGTTTTCCAATGACCTGTCCATTGACCTGGGTACCGCGAATACCCTTATTTATGTAAAAGGACAAGGCATCGTATTGAATGAGCCTTCCGTTGTGGCCATTCGTCAGGATCGTGCGGGCTCGCCGAAAAGCGTGGCCGCTGTGGGTCATGACGCGAAGCAGATGCTGGGTCGTACCCCTGGCAACATCGCCGCCATTCGCCCAATGAAAGACGGCGTTATCGCCGACTTCTTCGTGACTGAAAAAATGCTTCAGCACTTCATCAAGCAGGTTCACAGCAACAGCTTCATGCGTCCAAGCCCGCGTGTTCTGGTGTGTGTGCCGGTTGGCGCAACCCAGGTAGAACGTCGCGCAATCCGTGAATCTGCCCAGGGGGCTGGTGCACGTGAAGTGTTCCTGATTGAAGAGCCAATGGCTGCGGCTATCGGTGCTGGCCTGCCTGTTTCCGAAGCTACCGGTTCTATGGTGGTGGATATCGGTGGTGGTACCACTGAAGTGGCCGTTATTTCTCTGAACGGCGTGGTGTACTCCTCTTCCGTACGTATCGGTGGTGACCGCTTCGATGAAGCCATCATTAATTATGTGCGCCGTAACTACGGCTCTCTGATCGGTGAAGCCACCGCAGAGCGTATCAAACACGAAATCGGCTCTGCGTATCCGGGCGATGAAGTGCGTGAGATCGAAGTGCGTGGCCGTAACCTGGCGGAAGGGGTTCCACGTGGTTTTACCCTGAACTCCAACGAAATTCTGGAAGCACTGCAGGAACCACTGACGGGCATCGTGAGCGCGGTAATGGTTGCGCTGGAACAGTGTCCACCAGAGCTGGCATCTGATATCTCCGAGCGCGGTATGGTTCTGACCGGTGGTGGTGCGCTGCTGCGTAACCTCGACCGCCTGTTAATGGAAGAGACAGGTATTCCTGTCGTAGTTGCAGAAGATCCACTGACTTGCGTCGCCCGTGGTGGTGGCAAGGCGCTGGAAATGATCGACATGCACGGCGGCGATTTGTTCAGCGAAGAGTAGTCGAGTTTGAGAGGGTAGCAATTTGCTACCCTTTCTCTCTGACGCGAGAATACGCATAGCCTATGAAGCCAATTTTTAGCCGTGGCCCATCGCTACAGTTTCGCCTCATCCTGGCGGTTCTGGTTGCGCTTGGGGTCATTATTGCCGATAGCCGCCTCGGTACGTTCAGCCAGATCAGAACGTACATGGATACCGCCGTCAGTCCTTTCTACTTTGTTTCAAATGGTCCCCGTGAACTGCTCGACTCCGTTTCTCAAACGTTGTCTTCGCGTGACCAACTCGAACTCGAAAACCGGGCATTACGTCAGGAATTGCTGCTCAAAAACAGCGAACTGCTGATGCTGGGGCAATACAAGCAGGAAAACGCGCGTCTGCGTGAACTGCTCGGCTCGCCGCTGCGTCAGGATGAGCAAAAAATGGTGACGCAGGTGATCTCCACCGTAAACGACCCTTATAGCGATCAGG
The DNA here is from genome assembly GCF_043974075.1 of Enterobacter sp. ECC-019. Taxonomy (NCBI): domain Bacteria; kingdom Pseudomonadati; phylum Pseudomonadota; class Gammaproteobacteria; order Enterobacterales; family Enterobacteriaceae; genus Enterobacter; species Enterobacter sp. ECC-019. The sequence goes on along the minus strand of NZ_CP143759.1, from coordinate 121,465 downwards.
TTGTGATCGACAAAGGGAGCGTGAACGGGGTGTATGAAGGTCAGCCTGTTATCAGTGATAAAGGCGTCGTGGGCCAGGTTGTTGCCGTGGCCAAACTGACCAGCCGCGTGCTGCTGATTTGCGATGCCACGCATGCGCTGCCCATCCAGGTCCTGCGCAACGACATCCGCGTGATTGCGGCCGGTAACGGCTGTACGGACGACCTGCAGCTTGAACACCTGCCGGCTAACACGGATATTCGCGTGGGCGACGTGCTGGTGACGTCCGGTCTGGGTGGACGCTTCCCTGAAGGCTATCCGGTTGCGGTGGTCTCTTCGGTCAAACTGGATACTCAACGTGCCTATACCGTGATTCAGGCGCGTCCAACCGCCGGTTTGCAGCGTCTGCGCTATCTGCTGCTGCTGTGGGGCGCCGATCGTAACGGTGCTAATCCGATGACGCCTGAAGAGGTGCATCGTGTAGCGAATGAGCGCCTGATGCAGATGATGCCGCAGGTCCTCCCGCCAGCGGATTCCATGGGGCCGCCTGCGCCAGTACCGGCGCCGGCAACCGGGTTAACGCAGCCGCTGCCGGATGCGCCGCCACCGCCTAAACTCTCTTCGGGAGGGCAGTAGTGGCAAGCTATCGTAGCCAGGGACGCTGGGTCATCTGGCTCTCGTTTCTCATTGCACTGTTACTGCAAGTGATGCCCTGGCCGGATGACATTCTCGTTTTCCGGCCAAACTGGGTATTGCTCATTTTACTCTACTGGATCCTTGCCCTGCCGCATCGCGTAAATGTCGGCACAGGTTTCGTGATGGGTGCCATACTGGATCTCATTAGCGGCTCTACGCTTGGCGTGCGCGCCTTGTCCATGAGCATTATTGCGTACCTCGTCGCACTCAAATTCCAGCTCTTTCGTAACCTTGCGCTCTGGCAACAGGCCCTGGTGGTGATGCTATTGTCGCTCGCTGCGGATATCGTTGTTTTCTGGGCAGAGTTTTTAGTGATCAACGTCTCTTTCCGACCGGAAGTGTTCTGGAGTAGTGTAGTAAACGGTGTGCTCTGGCCATGGTTATTCCTGCTGATGCGTAAGGTTCGCCAGCAGTTTGCTGTGCAATAAAAGGTTTCTATGACGTCTTTGTATCTCGCTTCTGGCTCCCCGCGCCGTCAGGAACTCCTGACGCAGCTAGGGGTCTCTTTTGAACGCATCGTTACCGGCATTGAAGAAAAACGTGCTGAGGGCGAAAGCGCTCAACAGTATGTGTCTCGCCTGGCGCGCGAGAAAGCGCAGGCGGGCGTGGCCAGTGTGCCACGCGATCTTCCCGTGCTGGGAGCAGATACCATCGTGATTCTGAACGGTGAAGTGCTTGAGAAACCGCGCGACGCCGATCATGCGGCGCGCATGCTGCGCAAAATGTCCGGACATACGCATCAGGTGATGACGGCCGTCGCGCTGGCTGACAGCCAGCATGTGCTGGATTGCCTGGTGGTGACAGAAGTGACGTTCAGAGTACTTACCGACGACGACATTGCCGCTTATATTGCCAGCGGTGAACCAATGGATAAAGCAGGTGCATACGGTATTCAGGGGCTGGGTGGCTGTTTTGTCAGGAAGATTAATGGCAGCTATCACGCCGTAGTCGGCTTACCGCTGGTGGAAACGTATGAGTTGCTGAGCAATTTTAACTCACTGCGTGAGGGAAGGGATAATTATGACGGCTGAATTGTTGGTAAACGTAACGCCATCGGAAACCCGAGTGGCCTATATTGATGGTGGCATTCTTCAGGAAATTCATATTGAGCGTGAAGCACGGCGCGGAATAGTAGGCAATATCTACAAAGGTCGTGTCAGTCGTGTACTACCGGGTATGCAGGCGGCTTTTGTAGATATTGGACTGGATAAGGCGGCATTTTTACATGCCTCCGATATCATGCCGCACACCGAGTGCGTCGCCGGCGAAGAGCAAAAGCAGTTTGCCGTGCGCGATATTTCTGAACTGGTACGTCAGGGACAGGATCTGATGGTGCAGGTGGTGAAAGATCCCCTCGGTACCAAAGGCGCCCGTCTGACCACCGACATCACCTTACCTTCCCGCTACCTGGTCTTTATGCCCGGCGCGTCGCACGTGGGCGTTTCGCAGCGTATTGAGAGCGAAACCGAGCGCGAGCGTCTGAAGAAAGTGGTCAGCGCCTACTGCGATGAGCAGGGCGGGTTTATCATCCGTACCGCTGCGGAAGGGATCAGCGAAGAAGACCTGGCGTCGGATGCGGCTTACCTGAAGCGCGTCTGGACCAAGGTGATGGAGCGTAAAAAACGCAACCAGACCCGCTACCAGCTTTACGGTGAACTGGCGCTTGCTCAACGTGTTTTGCGTGACTTTGCTGATGCGCAGCTTGACCGCATTCGCGTGGACTCTCGCCTGACCTATGAAGCCCTGCTGGAGTTTACCGCCGAATATATCCCTGAGATGCCCGGCCTGCTGGAGCATTACTCAGGGCGTCAGCCGATCTTCGATCTCTATGATGTCGAAAACGAGATCCAGCGTGCGCTGGAGCGTAAGGTAGAACTGAAATCCGGTGGCTATCTGATCATCGATCAGACCGAAGCGATGACCACCGTCGATATCAACACCGGCGCGTTTGTCGGCCATCGCAACCTGGATGACACCATCTTCAACACCAACATCGAAGCCACGCAGGCGATTGCGCGCCAGCTTCGTCTGCGCAATCTGGGCGGCATTATCATCATCGACTTCATCGATATGAGTAATGAAGACCATCGTCGCCGCGTGCTGCACTCGCTTGAGCAGGCGCTGAGTAAAGATCGCGTGAAAACCAGCATCAACGGCTTCTCGCAGCTGGGGCTGGTGGAAATGACGCGTAAGCGTACCCGTGAAAGCGTTGAGCATGTGCTGTGTAATGAATGCCCAACCTGCCATGGACGCGGAACGGTAAAGACGGTTGAGACCGTCTGCTATGAAATTATGCGCGAAATCGTTCGTGTCCATCATGCCTACGACTCCGATCGTTTTCTGGTCTATGCTTCCCCTGCGGTGGCTGAAGCGCTGAAAGGCGAAGAGTCACACGCGCTGGCGGAAGTGGAAATCTTTGTCGGCAAACAGGTAAAAGTACAAATTGAACCGCTCTATAACCAGGAGCAGTTTGACGTCGTGATGATGTAAGACGCAGTAAGCTGCGTGACGAAAGCTGACAAGGAGAGATGCGTGAGGCGATTGCCGGGGATTTTATTGCTTACAGGGGCAACGCTGGTCGTGATTGTCGCGTTGCTCGTGAGCGGGCTACGCCTCGTATTACCGCATCTGGACAGCTGGCGTCCGCAGCTGCTGGCTAAAATCGAATCCACCACCGGCGTGCCGGTGAACGTAAGCCAGATAAGCGCTAACTGGCAGAATTTTGGCCCGACGCTCGATGTCCGGGATATCAATGCCAGCCTGAAAGATGGCGGCTACCTGAAAATCAAACGCGTAACCCTGGCGCTGGACGTCTGGCAAAGCCTGCTGCATCTGCGCTGGCAGTTTCGCGATCTTACCTTTTATCAACTCCAGTTCCTGACCAATACGCCGCTGTCTGGCGGTGATAGCGGTCAGGGTCTTGAAGCCAACCGCTTCAGCGATCTTTTCCTCCGCCAGTTCGATCATTTCGATCTGCGCGACAGCGAAGTGAGCTTTATTACCCTTTCCGGCCAGCGCGCCGAACTGGCGATCCCTCAGCTGACCTGGCTCAACGGTAAAGAACGTCACCGCGCCGAGGGGCAGGTCAATCTCTCAAGCCTGAACGGCCAGCACGGCGTGATGCAGGTGCGCATGGATCTGCGGGACGATGACGGCCTGTTAAACAACGGCAAAGTCTGGCTGCAGGCCGACGATGTAGACGTGAAGCCGTGGCTGGGCGACTGGATCCAGCAAAATATGCAGCTGGAGACTGCCCGCTTCAGCCTTGAAGGCTGGCTGACCCTGACCAAAGGCGAATTTGCCAGCGGCGATATCTGGCTCAAGCAGGGGGGCGCAAGCTGGAAAGGCGAAAAACAGCAGCATCAGCTTTCCGTCGATAACCTCACCGCGCACGTGACGCAGGAGAAAGAGGGCTGGCAGTTTGCTATTCCGGACACGCGCATCACTATGGACGGCAAGCCGTGGCCGCGCGGTGCGCTGACGCTGGCCTGGATGCCGGAGCAGGACGTTGGCGGCGCGGCCAGTAAACGCAGCGACGAGCTGCGCATCCGCGCCAGCAACCTGGATTTGGCAGCCATTGAAGGCCTGCGCTCGATGGCGGCAAAGCTCTCTCCGGATCTGGGCGAGATCTGGCTGGCAACGCAGCCGAGCGGGACGATCGATGCTCTGGGGCTGGACATCCCGCTTCAGGCGACGGAAAAAACGCGCTTTCAGGCCACATGGAAAGATCTTGCCTGGAAGCAGTGGAAGCTGCTGCCGGGGGCGGAACACTTTAGCGGTAAGCTGGAAGGCAGCGTGGAAAACGGCAGGCTGACGGTTGATATGCACGACGCCAAAATGCCTTACGAAACGGTCTTCCGCGCGCCGCTGGAAATCGAACAGGGCAGCGCGGTGCTTAACTGGCTCCGTAACGACAAGGGTTTCCAGCTTGATGGCCGCCATATCGATGTGAAAGCCAAAGCGGTGCACGCGCGCGGCGATTTCCGCTATATGCAGCCTGAAGGTGATGAGCCGTGGCTGGGTATTCTGGCCGGGATCAGCACCGACGACGGCTCTCAGGCCTGGCGCTACTTCCCGGAAAACCTGATGGGAAAAGCCCTGGTAGACTATCTCAGCGGCGCGATTCAGGGCGGTCAGGCGGACAATGCCACGCTGGTCTACGGCGGTAATCCGCATCTTTTCCCGTACAAACATAATGAAGGCCAGTTCCAGGTGCTGGTGCCGCTGCATAACGCGACCTTCGCTTTCCAGCCCGGCTGGCCCGCGCTGAAAGACCTGGACATCGAACTCAACTTCCTCAATGACGGACTATGGATGAAGTCCGACAGCGTGGCGCTGGGCGGCGTGACGGCCAGCAACCTGACGGCCAACATCCCGGACTACTCAAAAGAGAAGCTGCTGATTGATGCCGATATCAACGGTCCGGGCAACGCGGTGGGACCGTACTTTGAGGAGACGCCGCTGAAAGAGTCGCTGGCGGCAACGCTTCAGCAGCTGCAGCTTGATGGCGATGTGAATGCTCGCTTACATCTTGATATCCCCCTGGACGGGGAGATGACCACCGCCAAAGGTGATGTCCGTCTGAAGAACAACAGCCTGTTCATCAAGCCCCTTGAGAGCACGCTGAAAAATCTCAGCGGACAGTTCAGCTTTGATAACGGTAACCTGAAGAGCGAGCCGCTTACGGCCAGCTGGTTTAATCAGCCCGTTAATATTGACTTCACGACCACCGAGGGTGAAAAGGCTTATCAGGTGGCCGTCAATCTGGACGGTAACTGGCAGCCATCACGTATGGACGTCCTGCCGAAGCCCATTGAGGCGTCAGTGGAGGGGGCGGTCGCCTGGCAGGGGAAAGTGGCAATCGACCTGCCTTATCACGCGGGTGCCCGGTATAAGGTCGACATCACGGGCGATCTGAAAAACCTGCAGAGCCAGCTGCCTGCGCCGCTGGATAAACAGTCCGGACAGCCGCTGCCGGTAAAGCTGAACGTCGATGGCAATCTCAGCAGCTTCGAGCTGACCGGCAGCGCGGGTGGGACAAACCACTTCAACAGCCGCTGGCTGCTTAACCGCAAGCTCACCCTCGACAAAGCCATCTGGACAACGGATAGCCGCTCCACGCCGCCTTTGCCGGAGCAGCCGGGCATTGAGCTGAATCTCCCGCCGATGGACGGTGCAGAGTGGCTGGCGCTGTTCCAGAAAGGTGTTGGGCAAAACGTTGATGAAACCGCCCAGTTCCCGCAAGCCATTACCGTACGTACGCCGTCGCTGATGCTGGGTGGACAGCAGTGGAACAACCTGAGCATTGTCTCGCAGCCTGGCGCTAACGGTACGAAGGTGGAGGCCCAGGGCAGAGAGATCAACGGTACGCTGACCATGCGCAATAACGCGCCGTGGCAGGCGGCTATTCGCTATCTCTACTACAACCCGGCAGCCGCCGCGAGCGGTAAAGACAAACCGGTAGAGATATCGCCGCTGAGTCATACCACCCGCGTCGATTTTAGCGGCTGGCCCGATCTCCAGCTGCGCTGTGCGGAGTGCTGGCTGTGGGGGCAAAAATATGGCCGTATCGACGGTGATTTTGCCATCCAGGGAAATACGCTTACGCTCTCCGGCGGCCTGGTTGATACCGGCTTTGGCCGCATGACGGCCGCAGGGGAATGGGTGAATAACCCGGGCGAGCAGCGAACATCCCTGAAAGGCGACATTAAAGGCAATAAACTGGACGCGGCAGCTAATTTCTTTGGTGTCAGTACGCCGCTGCGCGGCTCGTCATTTAACGTTAATTACGATCTTCACTGGCGTGACGCCCCGTGGAAGCCGGATGAAGCCTCGCTGAACGGCATTCTGAAAACCCACCTTGGCAAAGGTGAAATTGCCGACGTGAGCACGGGACGTGCCGGGCAGATCCTGCGCCTGCTGAGTTTTGATGCGTTGCTGCGCAAGCTGCGCTTCGATTTCAGCGATACCTTCAACGAAGGTTTCTACTACGATTCCATCCGCAGTACGGCGTGGATCAAGGACGGCGTTATGCATACGGACGACACGCTGGTGGATGGCCTGGAAGCGGATATCGCCATGAAAGGCTCCGTCAACCTCGTGCGTCGCGAGCTGGATATGGAAGCCGTGGTGGCACCGGAAATTTCCGCAAGCGTGGGCGTTGCGGCGGCCTTTGTGGTGAACCCGATTGTCGGTGCGGCGGTATTTGCCGCCAGTAAAGTGCTGGGGCCACTCTGGAGCAAGGTCTCTATTCTGCGCTACCGCATTACCGGCCCGGTAGATAAACCGCAGATCAACGAGGTGCTGCGCCAGCCGCGCAAAGAAGCACAGCAATGATTTGACGTGGGCAGGTAATTGCCTCACTCTCAATAAATACGATCTTTATACCGCCACGGGCGGCAACGAACGAGTAGCAATACGATGAGTCTGAACCTGGTAAGTGAACATTTGCTCGCAGCGAACGGCCTGAGCCATCAGGACCTGTTCTCCATTCTTGGTCAACTGACCGAACGCCGTCTCGACTACGGCGACCTTTATTTCCAGTCGAGCTATCACGAATCCTGGGTTTTAGAAGACAGCATCATCAAAGATGGTTCTTACAACATCGACCAGGGCGTCGGCGTCCGTGCCGTCAGCGGCGAGAAGACCGGTTTTGCCTATGCTGATCAGATTAGCCTCACCGCACTTGAGCAGAGCGCACAGGCCGCGCGTACCATTGTGCGTGATACCGGCGATGGTCGCGTGAAAACTCTGGGAGAAGTACAGCACTCTGCGCTCTATACCAGTATCGATCCGCTGCAGAGCATGAGCCGTGAAGAGAAGCTGGATATCCTGCGTCGCGTGGACAAAGTCGCCCGCGCGGCGGACAAACGCGTGCAGGAAGTTTCTGCCAGCCTGAGCGGTGTGTATGAGTTGATTCTGGTTGCGGCAACGGACGGTACCCTGGCGGCAGATGTTCGTCCGCTGGTGCGTCTCTCCATCAGCGTGCAGGTTGATGACGACGGTAAACGCGAACGCGGCTCAAGCGGCGGCGGCGGTCGTTTCGGCTATGACTGGTTCCTGGGCGACGTTGACGGTGAAGCACGCGCTGACGCGTGGGCAAAAGAAGCCGTGCGCATGGCGCTGGTGAATCTGAATGCCGTTGCGGCGCCGGCGGGCTCATTCCCGGTGGTGCTGGGCGCTGGCTGGCCGGGCGTGCTGTTGCACGAGGCGGTGGGCCACGGTCTGGAAGGTGACTTTAACCGTCGCGGGACGTCCGTGTTCAGCGGTCAGATCGGGCAACTTGTCTCCTCGGAGCTGTGCACCGTGGTGGATGATGGCACCATGCTTGATCGCCGCGGCTCGGTGGCTATCGACGATGAAGGTACGCCAGGCCAGTACAACGTGCTGATCGAAAACGGCGTGCTGAAAGGCTACATGCAGGACAAACTCAACGCGCGCCTGATGGGCGTAGCGCCGACGGGCAACGGACGCCGTGAATCTTACGCGCACCTGCCGATGCCGCGTATGACCAACACTTACATGCTGCCGGGCAAATCCACGCCGCAGGAGATTATCGAATCCGTTGATTACGGTATCTTTGCGCCAAACTTTGGCGGCGGACAGGTGGACATCACCTCCGGTAAGTTTGTTTTCTCCACGTCAGAAGCGTATCTGATCGAGAAAGGCAAAGTGACCAAAGCGGTGAAAGGTGCGACGCTGATTGGCTCCGGTATTGAAGCCATGCAGCAGATCTCCATGGTCGGCAACGATTTGAAGCTGGATAACGGCGTGGGCGTCTGCGGTAAAGAGGGCCAGAGCCTGCCGGTTGGCGTGGGCCAGCCAACGCTGAAAGTGGACAACCTGACGGTGGGCGGCACAGCCTGACCTGACCCTGCATAAAAAAATGGCGCTACTGATGTAGCGCCTTTTTTTTTAACGTAAGTTACCCAGCGGTATCTCCGGATCTGGCTCGTGCGTGATGCGATTACGCAAATCACGACGAATGATTTCGATCGACCAGAACCAGACCAGATGGCCCGCGATCTCTGACACGTGTTCATACCACGGCAGCTCAAACAGCGGTGGCGTTAGCCCCATCAGAGGGAAGGAGATCATATGCACAAAGAGCTGAGCTAACGCACCTGCCAGCAAACCCTGCCAGAGTTTAATTTTCGGAAAGACTTCAGCCACTACACAATAACCTACAGCGAACACGATTGAGAAAATAATATGTGTTACGCCGACCCAGTTAAATATATGCCCGGCAAATGTATAAACCGCCGCGTTAGGATCGACGACGCCCAGCCAGTCGCGTAAAAATACATAGGGAGGGTTTAAAAAATTTCGTGAGCAGTCAATCTGGCTGGCAGCTCTTATTAATTGCTCTGGCCCGCATGCGCCGGTGAATAAATCAGTCGGACTGCGTGGCGGAAGCGGCACTTCGGCTCCCCATTTGACAAAAGCGGAGACAATCCCTGCAATTAAACCGATGAACGCGGCGAGCCCATAGCGCCTGCGTGAAGGCGGTGTTTGTTCAAATAGATTCATTTCTTTTCCTTGTTTAACGTCATCCTGCGGAATACATTTTATTATTCAAATCAGCAACAAATAAATAACAGTCTGAATATCAGACTGCTTATAAAGTAAAGGGCTAGTGGCTGTAGTGTCAATTAGCGCCAATTAGCTATTCCTTCCTTCTTCCCCGCATCCCCTGAAACAGCTCCGCCACGTCCACAAAATATTCGGTCAGATAGTTAATACACACCTGTACCTTGAGCGGGAGTTTGTCTTTTTCGGTATACAGGGCGTACACCGGACGCGGATCGGACTGGTAGCGCGGGAAGAGGATCTCCAGCACGCCGCTGTTGATCTCGTTGATCACCCACATTAACGGCACGTAGGCGATCCCGGCCCCGGCCACCAGCCAGCGCGAAATGGTCATCGGATCGTTAGTGACAAACCGTCCTTCCGGCAGCAGTTTGGAGGAGATCCCTTCCGGGGCAATCAGCTCAAATTCATTATCGGGCCGCACGCTGTACTCCAGCCACGAGTGGTTGGTGAGATCGGCGGGTTTCTCCGGAACGCCGTACTGCGCCAGATAGCTTTTCGAGGCGCAGACGACCATCGGCATGCTGCCCAGCCTGCGCGAGAACAGGCTGGAATCCTGCAACGCGCCGACGCGGATCACAACGTCCAGCCCGTCGGCAATCAGGTCCGGCGCCGGAATACCCGTCACCAGATTGACGGTAAGCCCAGGGTACTCTTTCAGCATATCCGCGGTCATGGCAGCAAGAACATTTTGTGCCATAGTTGAAGAACACCCGATGCGCAGCGTGCCGATGGGGGTGTTGTTGAAGGCATAGAGCTGTTCGTGAACATCCTGCACTTCAAGCAGCATGCGGCGACAGCCCTGATAGTAAATTTTACCCGCCTCCGTCAGCCCAATGCTGCGGGTACTGCGGTTGAGCAGCTTGACCTGAAGCTCATCTTCCAGTTTGGACACCGTCTGGCTGATGGATGAGACGCTCATCTGAAGCTGGCGGGCTGCGGCGGTAAACGAGCCCAGTTCAACCACTTTGGCGAAGACCGACATGCGTTTTAAACGTTCCATTGTTCACTCTGGCTTAAAAGTGATTTAGATCACATATTATAGATAACAGCATAACAGTTACGTTAATATATTATTAATTACATAACGGCTGCGCCATTCTCGCCCGGCGTTTCTTGCTCTCCCGCGGTGGCGTGCGCTTAAAAATTCTGAAGCCTGCACTCTCTCTTATCAAGGTCAACATGAGTCTGTTTCCCGTTATCGTGGTGTTCGGTCTGTCGTTCCCACCGATATTTTTCGAGCTTCTTTTATCACTGGCGATCTTCTGGCTGGTGCGCAAGGTGCTGGTCCCTACCGGGATCTACGATTTCGTCTGGCACCCTGCATTGTTCAATACCGCGCTGTATTGCTGCCTGTTTTACCTGATATCGCGCATGTTTGTCTGAGGTTGATGTGAAAACGCTAACAAGAAAAATCTCCCGCACTGCCATTACGATGGCGCTGGTTATCCTCGCCTTCATCGCTATTTTCCGCGCCTGGGTTTATTACACCGAATCACCGTGGACGCGTGATGCACGCTTCAGCGCCGATGTGGTGGCAATAGCCCCTGACGTGGCCGGTCTTATCACGGCGGTCAACGTCCACGACAACCAACTGGTGAAGAAAGATCAGGTTCTGTTCACCATCGACCAGCCTCGTTACCAGAAAGCGCTGGAAGAGGCGGAGGCGGACGTGGCCTATTACCAGGCGCTGGCTGCGGAGAAACGCCGAGAGGCAGGCCGCCGTAATCAGCTGGGCGTTCAGGCAATGTCCCGCGAAGAGATTGACCAGTCCAACAACGTGCTGCAAACCGTGCTGCACCAGCTGGCGAAAGCGCAAGCAACGCGCGATCTGGCGAAGCTCGATCTGGAACGCACCGTGATCCGCGCGCCGTCCGATGGCTGGGTGACCAACCTGAACGTCTATGCCGGGGAATTCATTACCCGTGGCTCAACCGCCGTGGCGCTGGTTAAACAGAACTCCTTCTACGTGCTCGCCTATATGGAAGAGACCAAGCTGGAAGGCGTGCGTCCGGGGTTCCGGGCGGAAATCACGCCGCTGGGCAGCAATCGCGTCTTTAAAGGCACCGTCGACAGCGTTGCCGCAGGGGTGACTAATTCCAGCAGCTCTAACGATGCCAAAGGGATGGCGACGGTAGATTCCAACCTGGAGTGGGTTCGTTTGGCCCAGCGCGTGCCGGTGCGCATCCACCTGGATGAACAGCAGGGTAATCTGTGGCCTGCGGGTACCACGGCGACGGTGGTGATTACCGGTGAAAAGGACCGGGATGCCAGCCAGGACTCGTTCTTCCGTAAAATTGCCCACCGCCTGCGCGAGTTTGGTTAATCGCCATGGGTATCTTTTCCATCGCCAGCCAGCACATTCGCTTCGCCGTGAAGCTGGCGTGCGCCATCGTGCTGGCGCTGTTTGTCGGCTTCCACTTCCAGCTTGAAACCCCTCGCTGGGCGGTGTTGACGGCCGCCATTGTCGCGGCGGGTCCTGCCTTCGCCGCGGGCGGGGAGCCTTATTCTGGCGCGATCCGCTATCGCGGTATGCTGCGTATCATCGGGACGTTTATCGGCTGTTTCGCGGCGCTGACCATTATTATTTTGATGATCCGCACCCCGCTGCTGATGCTGATGGTCTGCTGTGTCTGGGCGGGTTTCTGCACCTGGATCTCGTCTCTGGTGAAAGTGGAGAACTCCTATGCGTGGGGTCTGGCGGGCTATACCGCGCTGATTATTGTCATCACCATTCAGTCTGAACCGCTGCTCGCTCCGCAGTTTGCGGTTGAGCGCTGCAGCGAAATTGTGATTGGTATTGTCAGTGCGATCGTCGCTGACCTGCTTTTCTCCCCGCGCTCCATCAAGCAGGAAGTCGATCTTGAGCTTGACGCGCTGATTGTTGCCCAGTACCAGCTGATGCAGCTCTGCATTAAGCACGGCGACAGCGAAGAGGTGGATAAAGCCTGGAGCGGCCTGGTTCGTCGTACGCAGGCGCTGGAAGGAATGCGCAGCAACCTTAATATGGAGTCATCGCGCTGGGCTCGCGCGAATCGGCGCCTGAAAGCCCTCAACACCGTCTCTCTGACGCTGATTACCCAGGCATGTGAAACCTATCTGATTCAGAACACCCGCCCGGAAGTGGTCACCGATACGTTCCGCAAACTGTTTGCCGAGCCGGTGGAAACCGTGCAGGACGTGCATAAGCAGCTTAAGCGCATGCGCCGGGTCATTGCCTGGACCGGGGAGCGCGACACGCCGGTGACTATCTATACCTGGGTCGGTGCCGCGACGCGCTACCTGCTGCTGAAACGTGGTGTGATCAGTAACACCAAAATCAGCGCGGCGGAAGAAGAGGTGCTGCAGGGGGAAGTGGTGATCAAAGCGGAATCCGCCGAGCGCCATCACGCCATGGTCAACTTCTGGCGTACGACGCTTGCCTGCATGCTCGGCACGCTGTTCTGGCTGTGGACGGGCTGGACGTCCGGCAGCGGCGCGATGGTGATGATTGCCGTCGTGACCGCACTGGCGATGCGTCTGCCTAACCCGCGTATGGTCGCCATTGATTTCCTCTACGGCACCATTGCCGCCCTGCCGATAGGCGCGCTCTATTTCCTGGTCATCATCCCGTCGACGCAACAGAGCATGCTGCTGCTCTGTATTAGCCTGGCGGTAATGGCGTTCTTTATCGGCATTGAAGTACAAAAGCGGCGTCTGGGATCGCTGGGGGCGCTGGCGAGTACGATTAACATCATCGTGCTCGATAACCCGATGACCTTCCACTTTAGCCAGTTCCTCGACAGCGCGTTAGGTCAGCTGGTGGGCTGTTTCCTGGCCATGATGGTGATTCTGCTGGTACGGGATAACTCGCAGGCAAGAACGGGCCGCGTGCTGCTGAACCAGTTCGTGTCGGCTGCCGTGTCGTCGATGACAACCAATACCGCGCGCCGTAAAGAGAACCACCTGCCCGCGCTCTACCAGCAGCTGTTTTTACTGCTGAACAAGTTCCCGGGCGATATCGCGAAGTTCCGCCTGGCGTTAACCATGATCATTGCGCACCAGCGTCTGCGTAACGCGCCCGTGCCGATCAACGACGATCTGTCGGCCTGGCACCGCCAGCTGCGTCGTACTGCCGATCACGTGCTTTCCGCCAGCAGCGATGACAAACGGCGTCGTTACTTTACGCAGCTGCTTGAAGAACTCGATATCTACCAGGAGAAGCTCAAGCACTGGGAGGCTCCGCCTCAGGTGACCGAGCCGGTAGGACGGCTGGTGTTTATGCTGCATCGCTACCAGAATGCCCTCACGGATAACTGACAGAAGTAAAAAAACCGACGCCAAAAGCGTCGGTTTTTTTGTGGCTATACTTATTCCAGCACGTTCTTACATTTCAGAAAGGGAGAACACATGACGACGCAGGCGCTTCAGGACCACATCCTTTTTCAGACCGGCTATCTGGTCAACGGAATCTGGAAAACGCTGGATACAACCTTTGATGTGCTGAACCCCGCGACCGGTGAGGTCATTGCTAAAGTTGCAAAAGCGGGTAAAGCACAAACCGAAGACGCTATCGCAGCGGCTACCCAGGCCTTCCCGGCATGGCGTGCCAAAACCGCGAAAGAACGCTCGGCCATTCTCTACCGCTGGTACGAATTGATTATTGAGAATAAAAGCTGGCTCGGGCGGTTAATGACCACCGAACAGGGTAAACCCCTGAAAGAGGCGGAGGGAGAAGTCGAGTACGCCGCCAGCTTTATCCAGTGGTTTGCCGAAGAGGCCAAACGCGCGAACGGTGAAATTATTCCGCCGATCAAACCCGGCTCACGCATTCTGGCGACCCGTGAACCCATTGGTGTGGTCGCGGCGATTACGCCGTGGAACTTCCCGATGGCCATGCTCACCCGCAAGTTAGGCCCGGCGCTGGCAGCAGGATGTACCGGGGTGATCAAACCGGCCAACAACACGCCGCTCAGCGCCTTTGCGCTGCTTACGCTGGCGAAACAGGCCGGTGTGCCCGACGGCGTTCTCAACGCCGTGGCCGGGAATACGCATGAAATCAGCGATGCGATCATGGCAAGCCGCGACGTGCGTAAAATCTCCTTCACCGGTTCAACCTCCGTTGGCAAAACGCTGGTGCGTAACGCCGCAGAAACCATGAAGAAAGTCTCGATGGAGCTGGGGGGGAATGCTCCGTATATCGTTTTTGAGGATGCGGACATCGACGCGGCGGTAAAGGGGGCGATCGCCAACAAGTTCCGCAATGCCGGGCAGGTCTGCGTCAGCGTGAACCGTTTTTATATTCAGGAAACCGTCTACGACAAATTTGTGAATAAACTTGCCGATGCGGTGAATGCGCTGAAGGTGGGTAATGGTCTTGAGGAGGGCGTGGTCGTCGGGCCGCTGATTGAACCTTCTGCGGTCAACAAGGTGCGTGAGCACGTCGACGATGCCGTTGCCAGGGGCGCAACCGTACTGGCGGGGGGTAAGCCCCATCCCCTTGGCGGGAATTTCTGGATGCCAACCGTACTGGGCGACTGCCATGAAGGCATGAAGCTGGCAGAAGAAGAGACGTTTGGCCCGGTGGCGGCGTGCTTCCGTTTCACCTCGGAAGATGAAGTCATCCAGCGCGCCAACAACACGCCGTATGGGCTGGCGGCTTACTTCTATACCCAGAATCTCTCACGGGTCTTCCGCGTTTCACAGGCAATCGAGAGCGGGATGATCGGTATTAACGAGTGCGCCGTCTCCACGGAGCTCGGCCCCTTTGGCGGCGTAAAAGAGTCAGGCCTTGGACGAGAGGGCTCCGTGCTGGGGCTGGAAGAGTATCTGGAAGTTAAAACCCTGCATATTGGGGGATTATAATAGACAGGGCGGCATCTGCCGCTCGCCTGGACTGGGTGGCTGGCAATGAAAACCTATACGTTTGATTTTGACGAGATCGACAGTCAGGAAGACTTCTACCGTGAATTTATCCGGGCGTTTGATCTTGAACGGGAAAGCGTGACGAATCTGGATACGCTGTGGGACGTGGTCACCGGCAGTCTGTTGCCGCTACCGCTGGAAATTGAGTTCATCCATTTGCCCGATAAGCTTCGAAGACGTTTTGGCGCGCTGATATTACTGTTCGATGAAGCGGAAGAAGAGCTTGAAGGGCAGCTGCGCTTTAACGCGCGGCATTGAATGAAAAAAAGCCCCTGACCATGAGGCCAGGGGCAAGTCGTATGATGAGATACGACGAGGGTTTATTTATACAGCTCTGCCGTTGCATGCCAGTGGTCACCCTGATTCAGTTCGGTGACGCGATAGCTGCTGGCACCTGCTTTTTCAGCTTTGGCGGCAAGTTCGTGACGAATATCCATCGGTGAACCGGTGACAGACGTTACGGAGATGCTGCCCATACGCTGTAGATTTTGTGCCTGGTCGGCATTGACCTGCTGTACGGCTGCGCTTGCGCCGAAAGAGAGAACAGATGCCAGACCGAGGGTTGCGATGATCAATTTGGTTTTCATAGTCTTTACTCCTGAATAGGGTTTTTTACTCAACGGCGAGAAGGGTTGAACCGCTATTTTTATGCCTGGTGCCGTTGAGGGGAGATTTACGTTTTCAGCTATTACTAAAACTTATTTGTACAGCTCAGCGGTGGCGTGCCAGTGGTCACCAGAACGCGCTTCGATGATGCGATAGGATGACGCACCCTGTTCTTCCGCTTTTTTGTTCAGCATCTCACGCATGTCCATTGGCGATGTGCCGACCGCGCCGACAGAAACCGTACCGATGGCCTGGCGGGATTGCGCCTGGTCAGCGTTGATAGAGTCGGCCGCGAAAGCACCGAATGACAGGACAGACAGGACGCTCAGCGCCGCTACAGTTGATTTGATTTTCATGATTCTTACCTCGTCGAATTTTTTAGTGGGGTCTTGTTTCGTGACCCTCATCACAAAATCAAGTATACACTAATAACGGTAAAAATTAATACCAGACTAATGGTTTCCCTTGTTATTACGTGTTAACCAGTCTGTTTTTTATAACCAAATTGCATAATATTGGGCATTTTTTGTCCACTTTTGGCGGGTATATCTAATTAAATCATATGGATATCTGATTTTGATTTTTTGTGCGATTTTTTGGTTTAGCATTCACCAGATGAATGTTAATGGGTGGTAAAAAGCACTATTTGTCAAAGTGAAGGGCAGTGGAAAAGCGGGGGAAACGCAGCGGAAGCAGAACGATCCCCGCAGCGGCGCTACGGGGAGAGGGGATTAGAGTTCCTGTTCGAACAGAACCAGAATCGCTTCGTGGAGATCTTTCACGGAGAAACCGCTAGCCGGTGTGGTAAAGATGGTGTCATCGCCGGCGATAGTCCCGAGGATACCCTCCGTTTTACCCAGCGAGTCCAGCATGCGGGCAATCAGCTGTGCGGCACCCGGGCTTGTGTGGATCACCACTACGGCGTCGTTATGATCGATATCCAGAACCAGATTCTTGAGCGGGCTGGAGGTGGTCGGCACGCCAAGTTCTGCCGGCAGGCAATAGACCATCTCCATCTTGGCGTTACGGGTACGCACCGCGCCAAATTTCGTTAACATGCGGGAGACTTTCGACTGGTTGATGTTATCGAAGCCTTGTTCCTGCAGCGCCTGAACA
The DNA here is from genome assembly GCF_043974075.1 of Enterobacter sp. ECC-019. Taxonomy (NCBI): domain Bacteria; kingdom Pseudomonadati; phylum Pseudomonadota; class Gammaproteobacteria; order Enterobacterales; family Enterobacteriaceae; genus Enterobacter; species Enterobacter sp. ECC-019. The sequence goes on along the minus strand of NZ_CP143759.1, from coordinate 104,576 downwards.
ATTTCTCCCTGAGAACTGAATTTCTCTTCTTTGAGTAGCGCCTTAAACGCCTTTACTAATTCTTCTTGCTTAGACGAGCTTCGCATAAGTCACCCGGAATATGACGATAGAAACAACATTATTATGCATGTGGATGAATTTTTATGCAAATTATCTACCCAGCGGTAGGCTGAAATAATGTTATGAAAGGGAGTGATTTTATCAGATTTCGTTATCAGAAAACATGCCTGGGTCACGCCGCGCAAATAAGCTTAAAAGTAAATTAAATGTTATCAAAATGATGTTGTTTTGGTGGCGGGGCAGGGTGTATTGTAACCACCTCTTAAAGCGTTGCCCTCTGTCGTCAGATAGCCTTCTGATGAGAGATAAAGTCGCGTGACCTCAAATTCTTTAGCTACGAAAATTGTAATTATTTACTTGCTGAATTATGGTCGCCGCAACGGATTTACAGATACTTAAGTTAACCATAATAAGGAGTTTAGGATGAAAGTCGCAGTCCTCGGCGCTGCTGGTGGTATCGGCCAGGCGCTTGCCCTACTACTGAAAACCCAACTGCCTTCAGGCTCAGAACTCTCCCTGTACGATATTGCCCCGGTAACCCCAGGTGTGGCGGTTGACCTGAGCCACATCCCGACCGCTGTAAAAATCAAAGGCTTCTCCGGTGAAGATGCACGTCCTGCACTGCAGGGTGCCGATGTGGTGCTGATTTCTGCAGGCGTGGCGCGTAAGCCAGGCATGGATCGTTCAGACCTGTTCAACGTCAACGCGGGCATCGTGAAAAACCTGGTGCAGCAGATCGCAGAAATCTGCCCGAAAGCATGCATCGGTATCATCACTAACCCGGTGAACACCACCGTAGCTATCGCGGCAGAAGTGCTGAAGAAAGCGGGTGTTTACGACAAAAACAAACTGTTCGGCGTGACCACGCTGGATATCATCCGTTCAAACACCTTTGTTGCTGAGCTGAAAGGCAAACAGCCAACAGAAGTGGAAGTTCCGGTCATCGGCGGTCACTCTGGCGTCACCATCCTGCCTCTGCTGTCGCAGATCCCAGGCGTGAGCTTCACCGAGCAGGAAGTGGCTGACCTGACTAAACGCATCCAGAACGCGGGCACCGAAGTGGTGGAAGCGAAGGCGGGTGGCGGTTCTGCAACCCTGTCTATGGGCCAGGCGGCTGCACGTTTTGGTCTGTCACTGGTTCGCGCTCTGCAGGGCGAGAAAGGCGTTGTTGAATGCGCTTACGTTGAAGGCGATGGCGAACATGCTCGCTTCTTCTCTCAGCCGCTGCTGCTGGGTAAAAACGGTATCGAAGAGCATAAATCCATTGGTACGCTGAGCGCGTTTGAAAAACACGCGATGGAAGGCATGCTGGATACACTGAAGAAAGATATCACCCTGGGCGAAGAGTTCGTTAACAAGTAAAACGAACAGTCCCCTGGTAAAAAAACGGAGCTTATCGCTCCGTTTTTTTATGCCTGTCAGTTAGTGGCCGGATATTCCTGAATCGTCACGTGCAGCGTCAGTTTCTTATCGTTGCGCATGACCTCAACAGGGATAATAGAACCCGGGCGAATTTCTGCCACCTGATCCATCGTCTCCAGCGCGGAGACCGCTGGCGTGCCGTTGACCGACACAATGACATCATTAACCTGAATACCCGCATTCGCGGCTGGGCCACCAGGAGACACTTCATTCACCACAATCCCCTGAATCTGATCGATACCGCCGCCCTGGGTATGCATCGGCGCAATTTCGCGCCCGCCGATACCGATATAGCCGCGGATCACGCGTCCGTCGCGGATCAGTTTATCCATAATTTTGGTCGCCAGCTGGAACGGAATGGCAAAGCCAATCCCTTCCGGCGTCTCTCCGTCGTTACTCTTATCGAACGAGAGGGTATTGATGCCCACCAGCTCGCCCAGCGAGTTGACCAGCGCCCCGCCGGAATTACCGTGGTTAATTGAGGCATCGGTTTGCAGGAAGTTCTGCCGCCCGGAGGGGTTCAAACCGATACGGCCGGTCGCGCTGATAATCCCCTGGGTGATGGTCTGACCCAGGTTGTAAGGGTTACCGATAGCCAGTACGACGTCACCAATATGCGGGGTACGTTTACGGTTGATTGGGATGACCGGCAAACCTCCCGTGGCGTTAATTTTCAGAACGGCCAGGTCAGTCAGGCTGTCAGACCCAACGAGTAACGCCTCAAATACGCGGCCATCCTGCAGAGCGACGATGATCTGGTCGGCATCGTTAATCACGTGCTTATTGGTAATAATGTAGCCGCGCTCGTCCATAATCACGCCGGAGCCGAGGGTGCGGATCTCCAGTTGGTTATGGGCTGAAGCATTCAGGCCACGGTTATAGACGTTAACCACGGCAGGTGCGGCACGGCGGACGCCCTGGTTATAGGTGGCCGGCGTTTCATCCGTGCTATCGAACTGGGGAGCCGACAGTTTATTGAACTGACGTAAAGACGGCAGCGCCAGCAGCAGCAGGCCAGCGACAATCAAACCGATGACAATAGAACGTAAGAGCTTTAAAAGCATGATGCGCGTGTCGTTAAAATAGGAACGATTTGCAGCATAACATGAGTTATCCGGACATCACACGCAGCGGTGATGTCCGGGTCGCAAATGCTTAGCGCAACAGAATATAGATGGACTCATTGCCACGCATGACCTGCAGGGCAATAACAGCCGGTTTACTTTCCAGCACTTTGCGCAGTTCGGCAATGGACTGCACGCGATTGCGGTTGACACCGATGATCACGTCATCCTGATGCAATCCAGCCTGTGCCGCAGGGCTGCTCTTCTCGACGGTGTCGATGCTAATGCCTTTCGTACCGTCCTTCAATTGCCCATCGCTCAACGTAGCCCCTTGTAGCGCCGGGGCGATAAGCTCCGCACTGGCCGAGGAAGAGGTGCTCTTATCCAGCGTCACTTCAACGTCTAGCGGCTTACCGTCACGTATCAGGCCCAGCTTCACTTTGGCGCCAGGTTCCGTTGTGGCAATCCGCGAACGCAGTTCTGCAAAGCTGCTCAGCGGTTTGTCGTTCAGGCTGACGATCACATCACCTGACTTCACGCCCGCTTTTGCCGAGCCGGAGTTTGGCAGCACTTCACTGACAAACGCCCCGCGCTGTACGTTGATGTTGAACGCTTTTGCGATATCTGCGCTCATCTCCATACCTTTGATACCCAGCAGCCCGCGTTTGATTTCACCAAATTGAATGAGCTGCTGCGCCAGCGTTTTGGCCATATTACTGGGGATAGCAAAACCGATCCCAATGCTGCCGCCGCCAGGGGCCAGAATCGCCGTGTTAATCCCAATCAGCTCGCCGTTAAGGTTGAGCAATGCCCCGCCGGAGTTACCACGGTTGATTGAGGCATCGGTCTGGATAAAGTTTTCCAGCCCTTCCAGATTGAGGCCGCTGCGCCCGAGCGCCGAGACGATCCCGGAAGTCGCGGTCTGCCCTAAACCAAAGGGGTTGCCCACGGCGACGGCAAAATCGCCGACGCGCAGTTTGTCGGAGTCCGCGATGGCAATCTGGGTCAGGTTGCTGGGGTTTTGCACCTGCAGCAGCGCGATGTCGCTCTGGTCATCGCCGCCGATCAGCTTGGCATCAAATTCACGGCCATCGTTCAGCTGGACGCTGATTTTATCGGCCTGGCTGATGACGTGATTGTTGGTCAGAATATAGCCTTTTGCCGCATCAATAATGACGCCAGAGCCAAGGCCTTCAAAAGGCTGCGCCTGCTGGTCCGGAGACTCATCGCCAAAATATTTTTTCAGTTCTTCAGGGACGCGTTGGCTTTGTACTGCGGTACCCTCAACCTGAACGCTGACGACCGCAGGCAACACTTTTTCCAGCATTGGCGCGAGGCTTGGAATGGCCGCCTGGCCAGGCACCTGGGAGGGAATGGCGGCGAATACAGGGACGGACGCCGAGAGAGATAACCCGACACTTAACGCGATAGCGCTCAACAGCTGGTTTTTTTTCTTCATCGATGTTGACTCTCGTAACCTGGAATAAAGGAAAAACGGCCCTAAAAACACGTTGATGTTATTGAATTTTAAACCGCTGAACAATGAGGTGTTTAACTAAATGATAGCTGGGGTCATCAAGAAAGGACGGGCGCAATCGCTGCGCCCGTAAAATAAATTCAGGTTGTGCGATTAATCGCGTTTTACACCGCCGCGCAGCAGGCCGGACGCGCCATCGGAATAGTCGCGAGGCATCTGAACGGGCGCCTGATCGTTACCGGCTTCTGAGTCAGCCAGACGGTTGCGGAATGGGTTGGTTTCCGCGGTCATTTCCGGCAGCAGGCTGCTGGAGCTTTTTGCCATATGTTGATACAACTGACGATAGTCGGTTGCCATGTTGTCCAGCAGCTCGGCGCTACGGGCAAAATGGCTGACCAGCTCTTCACGATACTCTTCCAGCTCGGCTTTGTTCTTTTCCAGTTCGTACTGAAGTGACTGCTGCTGACGCAATTTGCGATTACCGAAACGCATGGCCACAGCACCGATGACGATGCCGACGACTAAACCGATTAGCGCATATTCCCAGGTCATGAACTTCTCCCGTTGTCTTGTTGTTCCGTAGGGTGTTGGCTCGGCTCCTGCCTGTGCCTGATAATGCCACTATAACCGCTATTTCTGCAGAAGTGGAATCCTGACGTATCATCGCGTAGTGTAGAACGGCCTTTTTTTCATCAGTCACGTCTGCTGGTGAGCGTTAATTGAAGGAATAACAATAAGATTATGCAAAACCTGTCCCCTGCATCGCGATATCAACTGGCCCTAAACGAGGGCACTCATCAGCCTGATGACGTTCAACGTGAGGCGGTAAACCGTCTGGAGATGATTTACCAGGAGCTCACGGCAAAACCCGCTGAAGTCGAACAGAACGGTGGGTTAAAGGCGGCGTTTGGGCGGTTGCTCGGTAAAAAAGCGCCACAGGCTCACGCGCCGGTGCGCGGTTTATATATGTGGGGCGGGGTCGGTCGCGGAAAAACCTGGCTGATGGACCTGTTCTATCTGAGCCTGCCTGGCGCACGTAAACAGCGTCTGCACTTCCATCGTTTTATGCTGCGGGTGCATGAAGAGCTGACCGCACTGCAGGGCAAGAGCGATCCGTTGGAGATTGTGGCCGACAGGTTCAAGGCGGAAACCGACGTGCTCTGCTTCGACGAGTTTTTTGTGTCCGACATCACCGATGCCATGCTGTTAGGCGGCCTGATGAAAGCGCTATTTGCCCGCGGGATCACGCTGGTGGCCACGTCGAATATCCCGCCGGATGAGCTCTATCGTAACGGCCTGCAGCGCGCACGCTTCCTGCCCGCCATCGATGCCCTCAAGCAGCACTGCGACATCATGAACGTCGATGCCGGTGTTGACTATCGTCTGCGCACGCTGACCCAGGCGCACCTGTGGCTTTCGCCGTTAAATGCAGAGACCACCCGCGAGATGGATACACTCTGGCTGGCGCTGGCGGGAGCAAAACGTGAACACGCCCCGGAACTCGAGATTAACCATCGCCCGCTGCCCACCCTTGGCGTCGAAAACCAAACGCTGGCGGTCTCCTTTACGACGCTCTGCGTGGATGCCCGTAGCCAGCACGACTACATTGCGCTTTCGCGTCTGTTCCACACCGTGATGGTGCTGGATGTACCGGTGATGACGCGGCTGATGGAGAGCGAAGCACGGCGCTTCATTGCGCTGGTGGACGAGTTTTATGAGCGCCACGTCAAGCTGGTGGTCAGCGCCGAGGTACCTTTATATGAGATTTATCAGGGCGAGCGGCTGAAGTTTGAGTTCCAGCGCTGCCTGTCGCGCCTGCAGGAGATGCAGAGTGAGGAATACCTGAAGCTGGAACATATGCCATAAATGCCACCCTCTCCCTGAGAAGGGAACCTTGTAGGCCGGGTAAGGCGCAGCCACCACCCGGCATTTTCCACGCCCTCGAAAAACCCAATTTCAATCGCATTTAAGGGTCGATCTTTGACCTCAACTTCTCTATAATCTTGCGACCCCACGTTACGAGAAGGTTTTTTTCCCAAAACTTTCTATGTGTCGGCATGTGCTATTCGAAGGGGTAGGTTTGCCGGACTTTGTCGTGTGAGCCTCAACTGACTAAACGTTTGGGTGTTCACCAACGTGTAACTTATTTATTTGGGTAAGCTTTTAATGAAAACTTTTACAGCTAAACCAGAAACCGTACAGCGCGACTGGTATGTTGTTGACGCGACCGGTAAAACTCTGGGCCGTCTGGCTACTGAACTGGCTCGTCGCCTGCGCGGTAAGCATAAAGCGGAATACACTCCGCACGTTGATACCGGTGATTACATCATCGTTCTGAACGCTGATAAAGTTGCTGTAACCGGCAACAAGCGTACTGACAAAGTGTACTATCACCACACCGGCCACATCGGTGGTATCAAAGAAGCGACCTTTGAAGAGATGATTGCCCGCCGTCCTGAGCGTGTGATTGAAATCGCGGTTAAAGGCATGCTGCCAAAAGGCCCGCTGGGTCGTGCTATGTTCCGTAAACTGAAAGTTTACGCAGGTAACGAGCACAACCACGCGGCACAGCAACCGCAAGTTCTTGACATCTAATCGGGATTATAGGCAATGGCTGAAAATCAATACTACGGCACTGGTCGCCGCAAAAGTTCCGCAGCTCGCGTTTTCATCAAACCGGGCAGTGGTAAAATCGTAATCAACCAGCGTTCTCTGGAACAATACTTCGGTCGCGAAACTGCCCGCATGGTAGTTCGCCAGCCGCTGGAACTGGTTGATATGGTAGAAAAACTGGATCTGTACATCACCGTTAAAGGTGGTGGTATCTCCGGTCAGGCAGGTGCGATCCGTCACGGTATCACCCGCGCTCTGATGGAGTACGACGAATCCCTGCGTTCTGAACTGCGTAAAGCTGGCTTCGTTACTCGTGACGCGCGTCAGGTTGAACGTAAGAAAGTGGGTCTGCGTAAAGCACGTCGTCGTCCACAGTTCTCCAAACGTTAATCCATTCTGCTTACGCAGAACGATTGGCGAAAAACCCGCTTCGGCGGGTTTTTTTATGGATAATGCGCAGGTTATCCACAATCTCCATGCATATATCTTCTCTTTTTCCACATTTCCAGAATCCCCTCACCACAAAGCCATCAAAATCTGGTAAACTATCATCCAATTTTCTGCCCAAATATCGGTGAATACTCGATTTTTGTTCGTTTCTTGAACAATGTGTTTTCTCTGGGATGGGCGATACAACATCTGGCTGGCCCCTGTTGGGCTGGTAGCAGTAAAAATTCTGAATATACCTGGAGGTTTTCATGGCTGTCGCTGCCAACAAACGTTCGGTAATGACGCTGTTTTCTGGTCCTACTGACATTTATAGCCATCAGGTTCGTATCGTGCTGGCCGAGAAGGGTGTCAGTTTTGAGATCGAGCATGTGGAAAAGGATAACCCGCCTCAGGATCTGATCGATCTCAACCCGAGCCAAAGCGTACCGACGCTGGTGGATCGCGAGCTGACCCTGTGGGAATCCCGTATCATTATGGAATATCTGGATGAGCGTTTCCCGCATCCGCCACTGATGCCTGTTTACCCTGTCGCGCGTGGTGAAAGCCGCCTGTACATGCAGCGTATCGAAAAAGACTGGTACTCGCTGATGAACGTTATCGTCAGCGGTTCCGCTTCTGAAGCCGACGCTGCGCGTAAGCAGCTGCGTGAAGAGCTGCTGGCAATCGCGCCTGTGTTTGGTCAGAAACCGTTCTTCCTGAGCGATGAGTTCAGCCTGGTGGATTGCTACCTGGCACCGCTGCTGTGGCGTCTGCCAACCCTGGGCGTAGAGTTTAGCGGTCCTGGCGCGAAAGAGCTGAAGGGCTATATGACTCGCGTATTTGAACGCGACTCTTTCCTGGCATCTTTAACTGAACCGGAACGTGAAATGCGTCTCGGCCGAGGCTAATGACTGTGGAAATGTCACAACTTACCCCACGCCGTCCGTATCTGCTGCGCGCCTTCTATGAATGGCTGCTGGATAACCAGCTCACGCCGCACCTGGTTGTGGATGTGACGTTGCCGGGCGTGCTGGTTCCTATGGAATACGCGCGTGACGGACAGATCGTACTGAACATTGCGCCGCGTGCGGTGGGTAACCTGGAGCTGGCAAACGATGAAGTGCGCTTCAACGCGCGTTTCGGCGGCGTGCCGCGTCAGGTTTCCGTACCTCTGGCAGCTGTGCTGGCTATCTACGCGCGTGAAAACGGTGCGGGTACCATGTTCGAGCCGGAAGCGGCGTATGATGAAGATGTTGCCAGCCTGAATGATGACAACGCATCCGATGAGCGCGAAAGCGACACGGTGATGTCACTTATTGATGGCGATAAACCCGATCATCACGACGACAATGACCCTGATGACGATCCGCCTCCGCGCGGTGGTCGTCCGGCGCTGCGCGTTGTGAAATAATCAAACAGGCCCATTGGGCCTGTTTTGCTTTCCGCCCCCTCTGATTTCCTGTGTTATGATGAATTGTTTTCCTTCTACGGCACCGGACTGCAATGAAACCGACTGATCTTAAAGCTGAAAACTCTGATGAAACCATTGGCCGCAGCCTGCGACGTCGTCCGCTGGCGCGCAAAAAGCTGTCTGATATGGTGGAAGAAGAGCTGGAGCAGATGATCCGCAGGAAGGAATTTGCTCAGGGAGAACAGCTGCCCTCCGAACGCGAGCTGATGGAATTTTTCAACGTCGGTCGCCCCTCCGTGCGGGAAGCGCTGGCGGCGTTAAAGCGTAAAGGACTGGTGCAGATCAACAACGGTGAACGCGCTCGCGTCACCATGCCCTCTGCCGATACCATCATCAGCGAACTTTCCGGCATGGCGAAAGATTTCCTCGCCCAGCCCGGCGGTATCGCCCATTTTGAACAGCTGCGCCTGTTTTTTGAATCCAGCCTCGTTCGTTTTGCCGCTGAATTTGCTACCGATGATCAAATCGATCTGCTGACAAAGGCGCTGGAGATTAACAGCCAGTCGCTTGATGATAATGCGCTGTTTATCCGATCCGACGTTGATTTCCACCGCGTGCTGGCGGAGATCCCCGGCAATCCGATCTTTAATGCGATCCACGTTGCGCTTCTCGACTGGCTGATTGCCGCACGCCCAACGGTACCGGATTCAGAGCTTTACCGGCATAACGAAGTCAGCTATCGCCAGCATATCGCGATCGTTGATGCGATCCGCCGCCGGGATCCGGATGAGGCCGATCGCGCGTTGCAAACCCACCTCAACAGCGTTTCTGCCACCTGGCACGCCTTCGGGCAGCACGCCCAACCCAAAAAATAATGATCCGCTTTTAGTGAAGCAGATCGCAATATAAGCGTTCTGTATTCCACTGCTGCTTAATTGATCTGGTATAACAGGTATAAAGGTATGTCGTTATAACAAACACACGATCGATTGAGGTAACTATGGCAACGCAATTACGCGGCGTAATGGCCGCACTCCTGACCCCGTTTAACTCTGAGCAGATGCTGGATAAAGAAAGCCTGCGCCGTCTGGTGCAGTTCAATATTGAACAGGGTATCGACGGGCTGTATGTCGGCGGTTCAACGGGCGAGGCTTTTGTACAAAGCCTTTCGGAACGGGAGCAGGTTATGGAGATCGTAGCGGAAGAGGCGAAGGGGAAAATTACGCTCATCGCCCATGTTGGCTGCGTCAGTACGGCGGAAAGCCAGCATCTGGCATCGGCCGCCGCCCGCGCCGGCTTTGACGCCGTGTCCGCCGTCACACCGTTTTACTATCCGTTCAGCTTTGAAGAACATTGTGACCACTACCGTGCAATTATTGACTCCGCTGATGGTTTACCGATGGTGGTTTACAACATCCCGGCGCTGAGCGGCGTCAAGTTAACGTTGGATCAGATCAACACCCTGGTGACGCTGCCGGGCGTCGGCGCGCTGAAGCAAACGTCTGGCGATCTCTTCCAGATGGAGCAGATCCGCCGCGCGCACCCGGATCTGGTGCTCTACAACGGCTATGACGAAATCTTCGCTTCCGGCCTGCTGGCAGGGGCTGACGGTGGGATCGGCAGCACCTACAACATTATGGGCTGGCGCTACCAGGCGATTGCGAAGGCAGTTCGGGAAGGGGATAACGCCACCGCGCAGCGCCTGCAAAGCGAGTGCAACAAGGTTATCGACCTGCTGATCAAAGTGGGCGTCTTCCGCGGGCTGAAAACGGTACTGCACTACATGGACGTAGTTTCCGTGCCGCTGTGCCGCAAGCCGTTTGCTCCTGTAGACAAGAAATTCGTGCCGGAACTGAAAGCCCTGGCAGAGCAGTTAATGGCGGAAAAACGCTAACGCATTGCCGGTTGGCGCATTGCGTATCCGGCCTACAGAAACGCGAAACGTAGGCCGGATTTGGTGCAGTCACCATCCGGCAAACGACAAAGAAATCGTCGGGAGAGTAAAATGAGTATGTCTACCCAAAGCATCCCGTGGTACCGCCATCTTAGTCGCCCGCAGTGGCGCGCGTTCTCAGCCGCCTGGCTGGGATATCTGCTCGATGGCTTTGATTTTGTCCTGATTGCCTTAGTTCTGACGGAAGTCAAAAGTGAGTTTGGCCTGACGACGGTAGAAGCCGCGAGCCTGATTTCCGCCGCCTTTATTTCACGTTGGTTCGGCGGCCTGCTGCTGGGCGCCATGGGCGATCGCTACGGCCGCAAACTGGCGATGATCGCCAGTATTGTCCTCTTCTCTTTCGGCACGCTGGCCTGCGGTTTTGCGCCGGGCTACGTCACCCTGTTTATCGCCAGAATGGTGATTGGTATGGGGATGGCGGGCGAATACGGCTCCAGCGCGACCTACGTCATCGAAAGCTGGCCAAAGCATCTGCGCAATAAGGCGAGCGGTTTCCTGATTTCCGGTTTCTCCGTCGGCGCAGTGATCGCCGCTCAGGTCTATAGCCTCGTGGTCCCCGTCTGGGGCTGGCGCGCGCTGTTCTTTATCGGCATTTTCCCCATCGTATTTGCCCTGTGGCTGCGCAAAAATATTCCTGAAGCAGAGGACTGGAAAGCGAAGCACGAAGGCAAAGCCCCGGTGCGCACAATGGTCGATATTCTTTATCGCGGAAAATTCCGTGTAATCAATATCCTGATGACCCTCTTTGCCGGTACGGCGCTGTGGTTCTGCTTTGCGGGAGAACTCAATAACGCCGGGCTTGTGGTGATCCTTGGCCTGCTGTGCGCCATCGTCTTTATCAGCTTTATGGTGCAAAGCAGCGGCAAACGCTGGCCGACGGGCGTCACCCTGATGGTGGTAGTGCTGTTTGCCTTCCTCTACTCATGGCCGATTCAGGCCTTGCTTCCCACCTATCTCAAAACCGAGCTGGCGTACGATCCCTCGACGGTGGCTACGGTGCTGTTCTTTAGCGGATTCGGCGCGGCGGTGGGCTGCTGCGTCGGCGGCTTCCTCGGAGACTGGCTGGGGACGCGCAAGGCTTATGTCTGCAGCCTGCTGGCCTCACAGCTGCTGATTGTCCCTGTGTTTGCGATCGGTGGCACAAATATCTGGGTGCTGGGCTTGCTACTCTTTTTCCAGCAGATGCTGGGGCAGGGGATCTCCGGGATCTTACCCAAGCTTATTGGCGGCTATTTCGATACCGACCAGCGTGCTGCCGGGCTGGGCTTCACTTACAACGTCGGCGCGCTGGGTGGGGCAATCGCCCCGGTGATTGGCGCGCTGCTGGCGCAAAGTATGGAGCTTGGCACGGCGCTCGGATCGCTCTCCTTTGGCCTGACGTTCGTTGTGATCCTGCTCATCGGCCTTGATATGCCTACGCGCGTTCAGCGCTGGGTCAGGCCGCAAGCGCTGCGAACGCATGATGCCATCGACGGTAAGCCACTGAGCGGTGCCATCCCTTTAGGAGCGGGAAAAGGTAGCCCGATCAAACACAAAGGATAACCTGATGTCCATAATTGAAACGCTACGTCAGAAACACGCAATCAGCGGCGGGCTGATTGTCTCCTGCCAGCCGGTGCCGGGAAGCCCGCTGGACAGGCCTGAGATTGTAGCCGCGATGGCGCTGGCGGCTGAGCAGGCCAATGCCATGGCCGTGCGTATTGAAGGGATTGCAAATTTGCAGGCCGCGCGTCCGCTGCTCACGATCCCGGTGATTGGCATTATCAAACGTGACCTGGCCGATTCGCCGGTGCGCATCACGCCGTTTATTGACGATGTTGATGCCCTGGCGCAGGCAGGGGCAGACATTATTGCTTTTGACGGCACCGACAGGCGCCGACCCGCCGCACGTGATGCCATTGTTGCACGGATCCACCATCACGGGCGGCTGGCGATGGCCGACTGCGCATCGCTGGAAGATGGCCTCTACTGCCAGCGGCTTGAAGCCGAATTTATCGGCTCAACGCTTTCCGGGTACCTGACGGCTGAGACGCCGAAAGAACCCGATCTGGCACTGGTGCGTGCGCTGAGTGAGGCGGGCTGCCGCGTGGTTGCCGAGGGGCGCTATAACTCGCCGGAACGGGCGGCGCAGGCCATGCGTCATGGGGCATGGGCCGTGACGGTTGGCTCTGCCATTACCCGTCTTGAGCACATCTGCCAGTGGTTCAGTGACGCGATGCGCGAGGTGCGAAATGACCACCCTGGCTATTGATATCGGCGGGACCAAGCTTGCAGCAGCCTGGGTTGACGGCCAGGTCATTACGGCACGTCGGGAGTGTCCGACGCCTGCCAGCCAGACGCCGCGGGCGCTGCAGGAGGCGCTACGTACGCTGATCGCACCCCTCGTGGCGCAGGCTGAGCAGGTCGCCGTGGCATCGACCGGGATCGTCCACAACGGCATTCTGACGTCTATCAACCCGTCCAATCTGGGCGGACTGGCCCAGTTTCCACTGGTGGAGTTTCTGTCGACAATAACCGACCTGCCTGTGATGGCAATCAACGACGCCCAGGCCGCCGCCTGGGCCGAGTTTTGCGCGCTGCCGGATGAGGACGATATGGTATTCCTGACGGTATCCACCGGCGTGGGCGGTGGCGTTGTGCTTAATGGAAAGCTCCAGAGGGGCAGCGGCGGGCTGGCCGGGCATCTGGGCCACACGTTGGCGGACCCAAAAGGCCCCCTGTGTGGCTGTGGGCGAAGAGGCTGCGTTGAAGCCATTGCTTCAGGGCGAGGTATTGCCGCTCAGGCGCAGGATGAGCTGGCAGGGCTTGATGCGAAAACGATCTTTAGCCGGGACACCGCGCAGGCCCGCAAGCTGGTGGCAAATTCGGCACAAACGCTGGCGCGACTCATCGCTGACGCTAAAGCCATCACCGACTGTCAGGTTGTCGTAGTCGGCGGCAGCGTGGGGCTGGCTCAAGGGTATTTGCCGCTGGTGGCAGAGTATCTTTCACAGGAGCCCGATGTGTATCAGGTCTCACTTAGGGCGGCACACTACCGCCACGATGCCGGGCTGTTGGGTGCGGCGCTGTTAGCACAAGGAGACGCACTATGATGATGGGAGAGCTGCGGTCGCTGGCGTCGTCGGGCCTGCCCGCCGTACTGGTGAATGCCCTCACGCTGGCCGTTGCCGCCCGGCCGCAGGACAAAGCGCCAGGCCATTATGAACTGCAGGGTGATGATGTCTTTATGAACGTCATGCAGTTTGCCACGCAAGGACCGGAGCAAAAGAAGGCTGAACTGCACGCGCAGTATATTGATATCCAGTTGCTGTTAGCCGGGGAGGAGCGCATTCTCTTTGGCGTTGCGGGTTCCGCGCGTGAGTGCGGGGAGATGCACAGCGCTGAGGATTACCAGCTTTGCAGCCGCATCGAAGGGCAACAGTCGGTAGTGCTGAAACCGGGGATGTTCGTGGTGTTTATGCCCGGAGAACCGCACAAACCGGGGTGTGCTGTGGGAATCGAGGGAGAGATTAAAAAGGCCGTCGTGAAAGTGCGCGCCAGTCTGATAAGCGCATAAAAAAAGCCGGATGGGTATCCATCCGGCTTATTGCTTAGACTTCCAGGTAGTTCAGAATGCCGTCAGCCGCTTTACGGCCTTCGGCAATCGCCGTCACCACCAGGTCAGAACCGCGAACGATATCGCCGCCGGCGAAGATTTTCGGGTTGCTGGTCTGGAACGCATTATCGCTACCTTCCGGCGCAATCACGCGGCCCTGCGAATCCAGCTCAACGCTGTGCTTCGCCAGCCACTCCATGCTGTGAGGACGGAAACCGAACGCCATCACCACGGCATCGGCCGGGATCACATGTTCAGAGCCTGCCACGATTTCCGCACGACGGCGGCCTTTCGCATCCGGCGCACCCATCTCCGTGCGCGCCATTTTCACGCCGCTCACTTTGCCGTTGGCATTCACTTCAATACCCAGAGGCTGGATGTTGAACTGGAACTCCACGCCCTCTTCACGCGCGTTTTTCACTTCGCGTTTAGAGCCCGGCATGTTCTCTTCGTCACGACGGTAGGCGCAGATCACGTGTGCCGCATTCTGACGAATAGAGGTACGCACGCAGTCCATCGCGGTATCACCGCCGCCCAGCACCACCACGCGTTTGCCTTCCATGCTGACGAACGGCTCATCGGCGGTTTCACCGTAGCCCATGATCTGCTTGGTGTTGGCAATCAGGAACGGCAGGGCGTCAAACACGCCCGGCGCATCTTCGTTCTCCAGACCGCCGCGCATGGACTGATAGGTGCCCACGCCGAGGAACACGGCGTCGTAATCCTTCAGCAGATCGTCGAGCTGCACGTCGCGGCCCACTTCCATGTTCAGTTTGAACTCAATGCCCATGCCGGTGAAGATTTCACGGCGACGGGTCATGACCTCTTTTTCCAGCTTGAAGGCCGGTATACCGAAGGTCAGCAGACCACCGATTTCCGGATGACGGTCAAAGACTACCGCCTTCACGCCGTTGCGGGTCAGCACGTCAGCACAGGCCAGGCCCGCCGGGCCCGCGCCGATGATGGCCACGCGCTTGTCGGTTTGACGCACGCCGGTCATATCCGGACGCCAGCCCATCTCGAACGCTTTATCGTTGATATAGCGCTCGATGTTGCCGATAGTTACCGCACCGAACTCGTCGTTCAGCGTACAGGAGCCTTCGCACAGACGGTCCTGAGGACACACGCGGCCGCACACTTCCGGCAGGGTGTTGGTCTGGTGAGACAGCTCGGCGGCTTCAAAAATACGCCCTTCGTTGGCCAGCTTCAGCCAGTTCGGGATGTAGTTGTGTACCGGACATTTCCATTCGCAGTAAGGGTTACCGCAGGACAGGCAGCGGTCTGCCTGCGCTTTGGCCTGGCCTTCTGAAAACGGCTCGTAGATTTCAACAAATTCAATTTTACGGATCTTCAGCGGTTTCTTTGGCGGATCAACACGCTGCAGGTCGATAAACTGGTATACGTTCTGGCTCATCTGAATTCCTTACTGCGCCTGCACGCGCAGCTCTGCTGCGCTACGACTACGGTGACCCAACAGGGCTTTAACATCGCTGGACTTCGGCTTAACCAGCGCGAATTTCGCAGAGAACGCCGGCCAGTTCGCCAGGATCTCTTCGCCGCGCGAAGAACCGGTATGCTGCACGTGTTCGGTAATCAAGCCGCGCAGGTGTTCTTCATGGATAGCCAGCGTATCAACGTCCAGCACTTCTACCAGCTCCGGGTTCACGCGTTTGCGGAACTCACCGTCTTCGTCCAGGACGTACGCAAAACCGCCCGTCATGCCCGCGCCGAAGTTCACGCCGGTTTTACCCAGAACGCAAACAATCCCGCCCGTCATGTATTCACACCCGTTATCGCCAATGCCTTCCACCACGGTGATAGCACCGGAGTTACGCACCGCAAAACGCTCGCCCGCACGGCCTGCTGCGAACAGGCGACCGCCGGTCGCGCCGTACAGGCAGGTGTTACCGATGATGCTGGCTTCATGGCTGCGGAAGGCTGAGCCGACCGGAGGACGCACCGCCAGCAGACCGCCTGCCATGCCTTTACCGACGTAGTCGTTGGCATCGCCGGTCAGATACAGCTCAACGCCGCCTGCGTTCCATACGCCGAAGCTCTGACCCGCGGTACCGCTGAAGTGCGCGGTAATCGGATCCGCTGCCAGCCCCTGGTCACCGTGCGTCTGCGCGATGTAGCCGGAGAGGGAGGCGCCCACGGAGCGGTCGGTGTTGCGGATATCAAACCAGAACGTTTTGCTCTGCTTGTCGTCCACGTACGGTTTCGCCTGCTGCAGCAGCTGCGCGTTCAGCACGCCGTTATCGAACGGCGGGTTGTTCTCGGTGCAGTAGACCGCTTTGCCAGGGTGCGGCTGCGCGGTTTCCAGCAGCTTAGACAGCTCCAGCTTCTGCTGCTTCGCCGTGAAGCCTTCCAGCTCTTTCAGCAGGTCAGTGCGGCCAATCAGGTCCACCAGGCGTTTCACGCCCAGCTGCGCCATCAGCTCGCGGGTTTCGCGGGCGATGAAGTCAAAGTAGTTGGTTACTTTGAACGGCAGACCGTGATAGTGGTTCTTACGCAGCTTCTCGTCCTGGGTAGCCACGCCGGTCGCGCAGTTGTTCAGGTGGCAAATACGCAGGTATTTACAGCCGAGCGCAACCATCGGGCCGGTACCGAAGCCGAAGCTTTCCGCGCCGAGGATTGCCGCCTTGATAATGTCGAGGCCGGTTTTCAGGCCACCGTCCACCTGCAGGCGGATCTTGTGACGCAGACCATTAGCCACCAGCGCCTGCTGGGTTTCCACCAGGCCAAGCTCCCAAGGACAGCCCGCATATTTTACGGAGGAGAGCGGGCTTGCGCCGGTACCGCCGTCGTAACCGGCGATGGTGATGAGATCCGCATAGGCTTTCGCCACGCCGGTAGCGATGGTGCCGACACCCGGTTCGGAAACCAGCTTCACGGAGATCATCGCCTTCGGGTTGACCTGTTTCAGGTCGAAAATCAGCTGCGCTAAGTCCTCGATAGAGTAGATATCGTGGTGCGGCGGCGGGGAGATCAGCGTCACGCCCGGCACCGAGTAGCGCAGTTTGGCGATGTATGGGGTAACTTTATCCCCCGGCAACTGACCGCCTTCGCCCGGTTTAGCACCCTGAGCGACTTTTATCTGAATCACGTCGGCGTTGACCAGGTACGCAGGCGTCACGCCAAAGCGACCGGATGCCACCTGCTTGATCCGGGACACTTTGTTGGTGCCGTAACGCGCAGGATCTTCACCGCCTTCGCCGGAGTTGGAGTTGCCGCCGATGCTGTTCATGGCTTCCGCCAGCGCTTCGTGGGCTTCCGGGCTCAGCGCGCCGATGGACATTGCCGCGGTATCGAAGCGTTTGAACAGTTCGGATGCAGGTTCAACCTCGTCAATGCTGACCGCTTCATCACCCGGGTTCAGGGCAATGAGGTCGCGCAGTGTTGCCGCCGGACGGTTATTTACCAGCTCAGCGTACTGCTGGTAATCACTGTATTCGCCGCTCTGAACCGCCTGTTGCAGCGTACGCACCACGTCCGGGTTGTAGGCGTGATACTCGCCGCCATGAACGTATTTCAGCAGACCGCCCTGATCCAGCGGCTTACGTGCCAGCCAGGCGCGTTTGGACAGGTTCACCAGATCCTGCTGGAAGTCAGCAAAACCGGCCCCGCCGATGCGGCTGACCACGCCCTGGAAGCAGAGGTTGGCGACCTCGTCATGCAGACCGACCGCTTCAAACAGCTTCGAGCAGCGATAGGAAGCAATGGTCGAGATGCCCATTTTGGACATGATCTTGTACAGACCTTTGTTGATGCCGTTACGGTAGTTCAGCATCACTGCACGGTAGTCTTTGTCGATCGCGCGGGTATCCACCAGACGGGCCAGCGTTTCGTAGGCCAGGTATGGATAAATCGCCGTCGCACCAAAGCCTAACAGCACGGCAAAGTGGTGCGGGTCGCGGGCGCTGGCGGTTTCAACAATGATGTTGGCGTCGCAGCGCAGGCTCTTATCGACCAGACGCGTCTGGATAGCACCTACCGCCATTGGCGCAGGGACAGGCAGACGGTTTTTCGCGATATTACGGTCAGAAAGCACCAGCAGAACGGTACCGTTACGCACCATCTGTTCGGCTTTGTCACACAGCGCATTCACCGTTTCTTCAAGGCTCGCGTCGTTCACGTCAAACGTAATGTCGAGCGTGTCGGCGCGGTAGTGCTCCTCTTTCATGGTGGTGAGCTGTTTGAAATCGGAGTACAGCAGGATCGGCGATTTAAAGGTCAGACGGTGCGCCTGGCCTTCGGCTTCGCAGAAGACGTTCATCTCGCGACCGATGCTGGTCGCCAGCGACATCACGTGCGCTTCACGCAGCGGGTCGATCGGCGGGTTGGTGACCTGCGCGAACTGCTGACGGAAGTAATCGTAAATGATGCGTGGCTGGCTGGAGAGCACGGCAAATGGGGTATCGTCACCCATAGAGCCGACCGCTTCCTGGCCGTTTTCACCCAGTACGCGAATAACAGAGTCCAGCTCTTCCGCGCTGTAGTTAAACTGTTTCTGGAAGCTCGCAAGCATATCGTCGTCCAGTTCGCGACGACCCACTTCTTCATCCGATAAATCTTCGAACGGCACGAGGCGACGGACGTTTTTCTCCATCCACTCTTTGTACGGATGGCGGCTTTTCAGATCGTGATCGGTTTCGGCTGAGTGCAGAATGCGCCCACCGCGGGTGTCGATAACCATTAGCTCGCCCGGACCGACGCGGCCTTTCTCGACCACTTCGTCAGGCTGGTAATCCCAGATACCGACTTCAGAGGCGCAGGTGATGAGCTTGTCTTTGGTGATGACGTAGCGTGCCGGACGTAGACCGTTACGGTCCAGGTTACAGGCGGCAAAACGGCCGTCGGACATGACGATGCCCGCCGGGCCGTCCCACGGCTCCATGTGCATGGAGTTAAAGTCGAAGAACGCGCGCAGCTCGGGGTCCATATCCGGGTTGTTCTGCCAGGCCGGTGGCACGAGCAGACGCATAGCGCGCACAATGTCCATCCCGCCCGCCAGCAGCAGTTCCAGCATGTTATCCATGGAGCTGGAGTCAGAGCCGGTTTCGTTCACGAACGGCGCGGCATCGTGCAGGTCAGGGATCAGTGGCGTCTGGAACTTATAGGTACGGGCGCGGGCCCACTGGCGGTTACCGGTGATGGTGTTGATCTCGCCGTTGTGCGCCAGGTAGCGGAACGGCTGAGCCAGCGGCCAGCGTGGAACGGTGTTGGTGGAGAAGCGCTGGTGGAACAGGCAAATGGCCGATTCCAGACGCAGGTCCGCCAGGTCCAGGTAGAAGCGCGGCAGGTCAGCCGGCATACACAGACCTTTATAGATGTTCACCAGGTTAGAGAGGCTACAAACGTAGAACTCTTTATCGTCCTGGAGACGTTTTTCAATGCGGCGGCGGGCGATAAACAGACGGCGTTCCATATCACGTGGACGCCAGCCCGCAGGCGCGTTAACGAAAATCTGTTCAATACGAGGCAGCGAGGAGAGGGCGATTTCACCGAGCACCCCTTCGTTGGTTGGCACATTGCGCCAGCCGACAATCGACAGGGTTTCACGCTGAAGTTCTTCTTCGACGATGCGGCGTGAGGCGGCGGCCTTTTCAGGATCCTGGTTCAGGAACAGCATGCCGACAGCGTAGTTTTTGGCTAAACGCCAGCCGCGCTCTTCCGCCACGATGCGGAAGAAACGATCCGGTTTTTGCAGCAGCAGGCCACAACCATCGCCGGTTTTACCGTCGGCAAGAATCGCGCCACGGTGCTGCATTCGGGCCAGTGCGTGAATAGCAGTACGCACTACCTTGTGGCTAGGTTCGCCTTCTATGTGGGCGATCAGGCCGAAACCACAGTTATCCTTCTCAAGGGATTTATCGTACAACATATCAGTGAACCTCCCCAGGCTCGTCGGGCTTCCCACTGAACTTTACCGTGGCGCACAGGCACAGAAAGAGCATGGCGACGGGGTTTGCGTTTCATACGCGGACCTCGCATTCGCCCTCTTTTTCATCCTTTCGCGCAGGTAAACAAGTTTGAGGACTTGCTTCAGAGGGAATCTCAATTACTGCATAAATATGATGAGCAGGCCGCTCATCCAGAAAGCTTCCAGCGGATTTCCAACTTATCGGGAATTGGTACACAGGTCAAATGGCAATCTTATTTATACAAAAATGTGCTAAAGAGAGTTTATCTGATTGTAATTAAAGGGTATTTAAGTATTTTTACATTGATTGTATGCCCTGGAAGGACGCAGCGGAGTGTGATCTGACTCACTATATGAAAGCGGTATTATCAATGTAGCGTGCTGAATAGCAGTTTTATAGCAGAATAATAATCTGGCATTGGCTGCAAACCCGCATAAAGCCACTGTTTTTCAGTGGTGGCGCTATAAATGAAAAAAACAATCAGAACATAAGGAAAAGTAATCATGGATAGCGTGAATGAAATTGCAGTAATTCTGAGTATTTATTCATATAGATAAAGGCCGTCCAGGGCGATTGATCCAGGTCATCGCCGTCAGAGGCTAAAAGTGGCAGGCTTGTCCCCTTTCTCCGGGACGGTCTATCAGATTATGCAGTTACAGAAATTAGTCAATATGTTTGGTGGGGATCTTTTGCAGCGGTACGGGCAAAAGGTTCATAAGCTGACGCTGCACGGCGGGTTTAGCTGCCCGAATCGCGATGGCACCATCGGGCGCGGCGGCTGCACCTTCTGTAACGTTGCGTCCTTTGCTGACGAAGCCCAGCAGCATAAATCTATCGCTGAACAGCTTGCCCATCAGGCGAGCCTGGTGAACCGCGCGAAGCAATATCTGGCCTATTTCCAGGCCTACACCAGCACGTGGGCGGAGGTGCAGGTGCTGCGCTCTATGTATCAGCAGGCCGTCAGCCAGGCTAACATCGTTGGGCTGTGCGTGGGCACGCGCCCGGACTGCGTACCGGGCGCGGTGCTGGACCTGCTCAGCGAGTACAAAGAACAAGGCTACGAGATTTGGCTGGAGCTGGGCCTGCAAACCGCGCACGACAAAACCCTGCACCGTATTAACCGTGGCCATGATTTCGCCTGCTACCAGCGCACCACGCGCCTGGCCCGTGAGCGTGGGCTGAAGGTCTGTTCGCACCTGATTGTTGGATTACCCGGTGAAGGTCAACAGCATGGTCTTGAAACGCTGGAAAAGGTGGTTGAGACCGGCGTGGACGGCATTAAGCTGCACCCGCTGCATATCGTTACGGGAAGCATTATGGCGAAAGCCTGGGAAGCGGGGCGGTTAAGCGGAATTGAGCTTGAGGACTATACGGTGACGGCGGGGGAGATGATTCGCCACACGCCGCCGGAAATCGTCTACCACCGCATCTCGGCCAGCGCCCGCCGTCCAACGCTTCTGGCACCGCTATGGTGTGAGAACCGCTGGACGGGGATGGTGGAAATCGACCGCTATCTGCAGGAGAACGGCGTACAGGGGTCGGCGCTTGGCCGCCCGTGGGTTCCCCGTCTACCGGTGACGGCCGCCTAACAGGCTTCCCAGCATGCCGCGCACTATCTGATTGGTGACCTGTCGCGCGGCGCTTTTCGCCATGGTTTGTACCACGCCGTCGCGCTTGCCGCCGCGCGGACCGGTGCTGCCGAACAGGATGTCTTTGAGCCCCCCGAGAATACCGTCATCCACGGCGACAGACTGCCCTTTAGCGGCAGGCGCATCCTGCGATTCGGTGGTCGCCTGCACCCCTTTTTGCAGCATTTCGAACGCGGACTCGCGATCCACCTCGTCTTCGTACTTTCCGTAAACCGGAGAGTGGTTAATCAGGCCGTTGCGTTCATCGTCGGAAACCGGCCCCATGCGCGAGCAGGGCGCGATCACCATAGCGCGTTCCACCACGGACGGGCTGCCCTTCGCATCCAGGAACGAGATCAGCGCTTCACCGGTGCCTAACGCCTGAATCGCCGCTTCGGTGTCAAAGGCAGGATTGGCGCGCATGGTTTGCGCGGCGGCTTTCACCGCTTTCTGATCCTTCGGCGTAAAGGCGCGCAGGGCATGCTGCACGCGGTTACCGAGCTGACCGAGCACGTTATCCGGGATATCCGACGGGTTTTGCGACACAAACCAGACGCCGACTCCTTTGGAGCGGATCAGACGAATGACCTGTTCAATTTTATCCAGCAATACCTGCGGCGCGTCATTAAACAGAAGGTGCGCTTCGTCAAAGAAGAAGACCAGCTTCGGTTTTTCCAGATCGCCCGCTTCCGGTAACTGTTCGTACAGTTCCGAGAGCATCCACAGCAGGCTGGCGGCGTAGAGCTTTGGCATCTGGTAGAGCTTTTCTGAACTCAGAATGTTGATGATGCCTTTGCCGCTGCTGTCGGTGCGCATCCAGTCTTTGATATCCAGCATCGGCTCGCCGAAGAAGTGTTCGGCACCCTGTTGCTCCAGGGTCAGCAACCCACGCTGAATGGCGCCCACCGAGGCGCTACTGATGTTGCCATACTGGTTCTGGAAGGATTTGGCGTTATCGCCGATGTACTGGGTAATGGCGCGCAGATCTTTAAAATCAAGCAGCAGCAGTCCCTGATCGTCGGCAATGCGGAAGATAATATTCAGCACGCCGGACTGCACGTCGTTGAGGTTAAGCAGACGGGCCAGCAGCAGCGGGCCGAGATCGGAGACGGTGGCGCGCACCGGATGGCCTTTCTCACCAAAGATATCCCACACCACCACCGGATTGTTATGCGGCGTCCAGTCCGTGATGCCAATATTCTTCAGCCGTTCGAGCAGTTTTTCAGAGGCCGTCCCTTCCTGAGCCACACCGGTTAAATCACCTTTCACGTCAGCCATAAAGACCGGTACGCCAATCTCCGAAAGCGACTCCGCCAGCTTTTGCAGGGTGACGGTTTTCCCCGTCCCGGTCGCGCCGGTGATCAAACCGTGGCGGTTCGCCATCGCGGGCAGTAAAAACAGCTCTTTTTCCAGCGTCCGGGCAATTAACAATGGTGTACTCATGATGCGCTTCCTCTCTTAGTCCTGGGTGGAGTATAGGCAACCTGATAGCAATTTGGTTGAGTAAATTCCTGACTTTGCGGCGCATTATCTAGCGCGGACTATGCTTTTGCATATGGTTCACAAAATAGTGGGAAACTATGTCCAGATTCTTCTTTAACGATCGCAAACAGCTGGTCAACGATGCCATTGAAGGCATACTGCTTTCTGCGCCACACGCAAACCTCGTCAAACTTGATATCGATCCGGCTATCAGGATCGTCGCGCGCGGCGACTGGGACAAAAGCCGCGTGGCGGTGATCTCCGGCGGCGGCTCAGGCCACGAACCCGCGCACGCCGGGTTTGTCGGCAAAGGGATGCTGACGGCGGCAGTGTGTGGCGATCTGTTTGCCTCGCCGAGCGTGGATGCGGTGCTGAATGCCATTGTGGCGGTCACGGGCGATCGCGGCTGTCTGCTGATCGTCAAAAACTACACCGGCGATCGTCTGAACTTTGGTCTGGCGGCAGAAAAGGCCAAACGCTACGGTCTTAAGGTAGAGATGGTGATCGTGGCGGACGATATCGCGCTGCCGGATAACAAACAGCCGCGCGGTATTGCTGGTACGGCACTGGTGCATAAGATTGCGGGCTATGCGGCGGAGCACGGAAAATCGTTGAGTGAGGTACGGGATATTGCGCAACAGGCCTGCGATAACCTCTGGAGCCTGGGCGTTGCGATGCAAACCTGCAACCTGCCGGGCAGCGACGAGGAAGAGGGGCGCATTAAGCAAGGCCATGTTGAGCTGGGTTTGGGCATTCACGGCGAGCCGGGGGCGTCCGTGGTGGATACGCAAAACAGCAAAGCGATTATCGACACGCTGGTGACGCCGCTACGCGCGCAGGCGGGAGAGGGGCGCTTTGCGGTATTGATTAACAATCTTGGCGGCGTCTCGGCGCTGGAGATGGCCCTGCTGACCAAAGAGCTGGCGCATTCGGCGCTGAAAGAGAACATTGCGTACCTGATAGGCCCCGCGCCGCTGGTGAGCGCGCTGGACATGAAGGGCTTTTCGCTCACGCTGCTGAAGCTTAACGATTTCTTCGAAAAGGCGATTCGCGCCGAGGTCGAAACGCTGGGCTGGCAGAAGCCCGTGGCGTTTGCACCGCTGCGTACCGTGGCGCATAGCGCCATTCATGATCGTGTGGAATACGCCCCATCAGTCAATCCGCAGGTTGGTGAGTATGTCGCCTCGGTAACGAAGACGCTTATCCAGCTAGAAAATCGTCTTAACGCGCTGGATGCAAAAGTGGGGGATGGTGATACCGGCTCTACCTTTGCGCAAGGTGCCCGGGATATTGCGCAGTGCCTGGAGGAGGACAAACTTCCACTTAATGATGTGTCGACGCTACTGTTGCTGGTGGGCGAGCGGCTGGCCACGGTGATGGGAGGATCGAGCGGGGTACTTATGTCGATCTTCTTTACCGCTGCGGGGCAGAAACTGCATGACGGGCAGGCGTTACCTGAAGCGTTGCTGAGCGGGCTGGCGCAGATGAAGCAGTACGGCGGGGCGGATCTCGGCGATCGCACGCTGATCGATGCGCTGCAACCGGCGCTGGAAGCCTTGCAGAAAGGCGATCTTCAGGCGGTAGCGCTGGCTGCACAGCAGGGGGCAGAGGCAACGGCGAAAATGGAGAAAGCCGGTGCAGGGCGGTCGTCGTATGTGAACAAAGAGAATCTGGACGGCGTGATGGATCCGGGAGCGGTCGCGGTGGCAGAGGTGTTTAACACGTTAGCGAAATAGCAAAGTAGGCCGGGTAAGGCGAAGCCGCCACCCGGCAATATCAAATCAAAAATCCGCTTTCAACACCACGCGGTAGCGGGCTTTGCCGTCACGCACGTGCTGGATCGCTTCGTTGATTTTCGACATCGGATACAGTTCGGTGGTTGGGGCCACTTTGGTGCGTCCGGCAAACTTCATCAGCTTGCGCAACTCAAACGGCGTACCGGTCGCGGAGCCTGACACGCTGCGATCGCCACCGATCAGAGTAAACGCCGGAACCGGCAGCGGCTTCATCACGGCACCTACGGTGTGGAAGTTACCGCCGTAGGCCAGTGCTTCAAAGTACGGTTGCCAGTCGAGATCCACGTTCACGGTGTTGATGATCAGATCAAACTGCCCCGCCAGCGCGTTCAGCGCTTCCGGATCGCGGCTGTTCACGACTTTATCTGCACCCATCGCCAGCACTTCTTTCTCTTTCGCCGGGTTCGAGCTGAACGCCGTGACTTCACAGCCCATCGCGTGCAGCAGCTTGATGGCGATATGGCCCAGACCGCCAATACCGATGACGCCCACGCGGCTGGTGGCAGTGATATGGTGCATCAGCAGCGGTTTGAAGACGGTGATACCGCCGCACAGCAGCGGACCGGCGGATTCGATATCAATGCTGTCCGGCAGCGGGATGACCCATTGCCAGTCGGCGCGCAGCTTATTGGCAAAACCGCCCTTGTTCAGAATGGTGGGAACGGCGCCCTCGAGGCAGTTGATCTGATTGCCGCTGATACAGGCATCGCAGTGACCACAGCTGCGTGCCGTCCAGCCAATGCCCACGCGCTGGCCTACTTTCAGCCCTTTGTCCTGCGCGGCGCTACCGAGCGCCACGACGCGGCCAATGACTTCGTGCCCGGCAACCAGCGGATAGCTCGAGAAACCCCATTCGTTATCGATCATCGAGAGATCCGAGTGGCAGATCCCGCAGTAATCAACCTGTACTTCGACGTCTTCTGCTTTTAGTTCGCCCGCATCGTACTCGTACAGCTCAAGTTCTGCACCCGCCTGCGGTGCGGCGTAGCTTTTTATCTTCGACATCGTGTTTCCCCCGTTATGGTGTGAACTGAGAGTGTAGAGCATTCAGTTTACAGCCGCTTAACAGAAGAGGGCAGGAACGAAAGTTACAGACTTTTCAGCATTCTGACTTCGCAATCAACGTGGCCGGTACAGCCCAGCGGCGCATCGATATGCTCAAAGCCCAGATGTTCATACAGGCCGATGGCCTCTTTGAGGAAAGCGGTGGTTTCAAGGTAGCAGCGGGTAAAACCCTGCTTGCGCGCGTGGTCCAGCGCAATCAGCGCCAGCTTTTTCGCCAGCCCTTGCCCGCGCGCCGTTGGCAGGAAATACATTTTCTGTAGTTCGCAGATATCCGGCTCGCTACAGCTGAGGGGCGCCACGCCGCCACCGCCAACAACCTGGCCGTTCTGCTCGATTACCCAGTAGGCATGCCCTGGCTGGCTGTAGAGCTGGAAAAGCTCGTCCAGGTTCGGGTCCGCAACCGTGTAGCCTTTGTCAGCCGTCAGGCCATATTCGGCAGAAACGGTGCGGATAACGGCGGCGATAGCCGGATTATCCTGCTCAGTGATCCGACGCATCGTCGTCGCGACGGGGGTAATCACGCTCATAGCATTACTCATTACAAAAATTGACACATAACTGCTGTTAATAGCACCGCAGTGAGGGGAGTGCAAGCGAGGAGTTTTCAGGAAGGTTACCCCTTACGCCCTGAAGCGTAAGGGGTAAAAGCATTACAGTGCGGCAATAACCGCCTGCTGCTCAATCAGCTTGGTCTTTGCATCGGCGAAGGCAACCAGACGCTCACGCTCTTTCGCAATGACCGCTTCCGGCGCGCGGGCGACAAAGCCTTCGTTCGCCAGCTTGCTTTCGATTTTGCCAATTTCCACGTCGACTTTCGCCACTTCTTTCGCCAGACGAGCCAGCTCGGCGTCTTTGTCGATCAGGCCCGCCATCGGGATCAGCAGCTCGGCGCCGTCGATGATTTTGGTCACGGAAACCGGACCTTTGTCATCCGCAGACAGCACTGTGATGCTTTCCAGACGCGCCATGGTCTTGAGGAAGGTATTGTTCTCGTTGACGCGACGAACAGCCGCTTCGCTGCAGCCGCGAAGCAGCAGCTCCAGCGGTTTGCCAGGGGCGATGTTCATTTCAGCACGGATGTTACGTACCGCAACGATCGCCTGTTTCAGCCACTCGGTATCCGCCGACGCCGCTTCATCAACCTTAGCCGCATCGAATTCCGGGAACGGCTGCAGCATGATGGTATCGGCGTTGATGCCTGCAATTACCTTCACGCGCTGCCAGATGGTTTCAGTGATAAATGGAATGACCGGATGCGCCAGGCGCAGCAGGCCTTCCAGAACGGTAATCAGCGTGTTGCGCGTGCCGCGCAGCTCCGCCTCAGAACCGCCGTTCATCACCGGCTTCGCCAGCTCCAGATACCAGTCGCAGAACTGGTTCCAGGTGAATTCATACAGGATGCCCGCCGCGATATCGAAGCGGTAGCTGTCCAGCGCCTCGCGGAAGGCTTTCACGGTCTGGTTGAATTCCGCCAGGATCCAGCGATCCGCCAGAGACAGGGTCATTTCGCCGCCGTTGAAGCCGCAGTCCTGATCTTCGGTGTTCATCAGCACGAAGCGGCTTGCGTTCCACAGCTTGTTACAGAAGTTACGGTAACCTTCCAGACGCTTCATGTCCCAGTTGATGTCACGACCGGTAGAGGCCAGTGCCGCCAGGGTGAAGCGCAGGGCATCGGTACCGTGAGACTCGATCCCGTTCGGGAACTGTTTCTCGGTGCGCTTGCGGATTTTCTCAGCCAGCTGCGGCTGCATCATGTTGCCGGTACGTTTTTCCAGCAGGTCTTCCAGAGAGATACCGTCAACCATGTCCAGCGGGTCAATAACGTTACCCTTGGACTTGGACATCTTCTGGCCTTCGTCGTCGCGGATCAGACCGGTCATGTAGACGGTATGGAACGGAACCTGCGGCTTGCCGTCTTCGTCTTTGATGAAGTGCATGGTCATCATGATCATGCGCGCAATCCAGAAGAAGATAATGTCGAAGCCGGAGACCATCACGCTGGTTGGGTGGAACTGACGCAGCGCGTCGGTGTTTTCCGGCCAGCCGAGCGTGGAGAAGGTCCACAGCGCGGAGGAGAACCAGGTGTCCAGCACGTCTTCGTCCTGACGCAGGGCAACATCCGCGCTCAGGTTGTTTTCCTGACGCACTTCGTCTTCGGTGCGGCCAACGTAGACATTGCCTTCGTTGTCGTACCATGCCGGGATGCGGTGACCCCACCACAGCTGACGGGAAATACACCAGTCCTGAATATCGCGCATCCAGGAGAAGTACATGTTTTCGTACTGCTTCGGCACGAACTGGATGCTGCCGTTCTCAACCGCTTCAACAGCCGGTTTCGCCAGCACGTCGGCACGCACGTACCACTGGTCGGTCAGCATTGGCTCGATAACCACGCCACCACGGTCGCCGTATGGCACGGTCAGGTCGTGAGGTTTGATCTCTTCCAGCAGGCCGAGAGCATCTACTGCAGCAACAATCGCTTTACGCGCGGCAAAACGTTCCAGCTTCTGGAACTCAGCCGGAATGTCGCTGGTGTAAACGTCGGATTCTTCACCTTTGGTGTCGTACACTTCTGCGGTTTCACGGATATCGCCGTCGAAGGTGAGAATGTTGATCATCGGCAGGGCGTGACGACGGCCGACTTCATAGTCGTTAAAGTCGTGTGCCGGGGTGATTTTCACGCAGCCGGTGCCTTTTTCCATGTCGGCGTGTTCGTCGCCCACAATCGGAATACGGCGATTTACCAGCGGCAGCACCACGAATTTGCCGATCAGATCTTTATAACGCGGATCTTCCGGGTTAACGGCCACGCCGGTATCGCCCAGCAGGGTTTCCGGACGGGTGGTCGCGACCACCAGGTAATCTTTACCGTCGGCGGTTTTTGCGCCATCGGCCAGTGGATAGCGGATGTGCCACATGGAGCCTTTAGACTCGCGGTTTTCCACTTCCAGGTCAGAGATGGCGGTGCGCAGTTTCGGATCCCAGTTTACCAGGCGTTTGCCACGGTAAATCAGGTCTTCTTTGTACAGGCGGACGAAGACTTCTTTAACGGCGTTGGACAGGCCTTCATCCATGGTGAAGCGCTCGCGCTCCCAGTCCACGGAGTTGCCGAGACGGCGCATCTGACGGGTAATGGTACCGCCGGATTCCGCTTTCCACTGCCAGATTTTGTCGATGAACGCGTCGCGACCGTAGTCGTGGCGGGTTTTTCCTTCTTCAGCAGCAATTTTACGCTCAACCACCATCTGGGTCGCGATACCCGCGTGGTCAGTCCCCGCCTGCCACAGGGTGTTTTTACCCTGCATGCGCTGGTAGCGGATCATGGTGTCCATGATGGTCTGCTGGAAAGCATGACCCATATGCAAACTGCCAGTGACGTTCGGCGGTGGGATCATGATGCAGAAGGACTCTTTGCTTTCGTCGCCGTTAGGCTTGAAATAGCCCTGCTGTTCCCAGTGCTCGTAAAGCGGCTGTTCGATATCGCGTGGGTTATATGTCTTTTCCATTATTTCCAGGTTGCCGTATTCAGGTTAAAACCAGCCAGGCGGTACGCTTTATAGCGTTCGCGCGCCAGTTGTTTCAAAGATTCTTCGTAAGGGACAAAGTCTACCACTTCTGTGAAAGCGGTGGCAAAATCTGCAAAATCTATCCGCAGGCTAATCAGAATATCGCGCGCGCTGCTGTTGCGCTTTTGCGGCCAGGCAATTTCAACCGGTGCTCCACCGCGCGGGCCTTCGCCCGACAGGTTATGCGGGACAAAACTCTCCGGCGGGCGCGCCCACAGCGCCTCATCAAGGCGAATGGCCTGCTGTTCATCTTCACAGGCAATCAGAACGCGTTTACCTGCGCGCCAACGTTCTGCGGCAATTTCACACACCAGCTGTTCGACAGCGCTGAGGCCATCCTGATGGGTGTCGTTGTCCAGAAGGTAGAACGTTGCATTCTTCATATATGGGGCTTCTTGTCGTGGATTTAAATGCAAAGCCGGGTGGCGCTACGCTTACCCGGCCTACGGTTGAGTGACGCTGTAGGCCGGGTAAGGCGAAGCCGCCACCCGGCGTTTTACATCACTCGTCGCCGTTAAAACCCGCACGATTGAGCAGGAACTGCGACAGCAGCGCCACTGGACGACCGGTTGCGCCTTTGGCTTTACCGGAACGCCATGCGGTGCCCGCGATATCCAGGTGCGCCCAGTTGTACTTGCGGGTGAAGCGTGCCAGGAAGCAGCCCGCGGTGATCGCACCGCCAGGACGTCCGCCAATGTTCGCCATATCCGCAAAGTTAGACTCCAGCTGATCCTGATACTCGTCACCCAGCGGCAGACGCCATGCGCGGTCCCCGGCCTGCTCTGAGGCACCAATAAGCTCGTGCGCCAGCGGATTGTGGTTCGACATCAGGCCGGTGATGTGGTGGCCCAGCGCAATCACACAGGCACCGGTGAGGGTGGCGACGTCAATCACCGCTTCAGGCTCGAAGCGCTCAACGTAGGTCAGCACGTCACACAGCACCAGACGGCCTTCGGCGTCGGTGTTCAGCACTTCAACGGTCTGGCCGGACATGGTGGTCAGCACGTCACCCGGACGATAAGCACGCCCGCCAGGCATGTTTTCGCAGCCCGCCAGTACGCCGATCACGTTGATAGGCAACTGAAGTTCTGCAACCATGCGCATCACGCCGTAAACTGCCGCCGCGCCGCACATGTCGTATTTCATCTCGTCCATGCCTTCGGCAGGCTTGATGGAGATACCGCCGGAGTCGAAGGTCAGGCCTTTACCGACCAGCACGACAGGACGCGCGTCTTCGGCCGGATTACCCTTGTACTCGATGACGGACATCAGGGATTCATTCTGCGAGCCGTTACCGACAGCCAGGTAAGAGTGCATCCCGAGCTCTTTCATCTGCTGTTCGCCGATGACGCGGGTAATGACGTTTTTGCTGTAGGCGTCGGCCAGTTGACGCGCCTGAGAGGCCAGGTACGCCGCGTTACAGATGTTAGGCGGCATGTTGCCGAGATCTTTGGCCGCTTTAATGCCGGCTGCGATCGCCAGACCGTGCTGGATCGCGCGTTCGCCGCTGGTCAGTTCGCGACGGGTTGGCACGTTAAAGACCATTTTACGCAGCGGACGACGCGGCTCGCTTTTATTGGTCTTCAGCTGATCGAAGCTGTACAGGCTCTCTTTTGCTGTTTCGACCGCCTGACGCACTTTCCAGTAGGTGTTACGCCCTTTGACGTGCAGTTCAGTCAGGAAGCAGACGGCTTCCATTGAGCCGGTATCATTCAGCGTATTGATTGTTTTCTGAATCACCTGCTTATACTGACGTTCATCCAGCTCGCGTTCTTTGCCGCAGCCAATCAGCAGAATACGCTCTGACAGTACGTTCGGAACATGGTGCAGTAACAGCGTCTGCCCAGGTTTGCCTTCCAGTTCGCCACGGCGCAGCAGGGCGCTAATATAGCCGTCACTGATTTTATCGAGTTGCTCGGCGATCGGGGAGAGTCGGCGTGGTTCAAAGACGCCCACAACGATGCAGGCACTCCGCTGTTTCTCCGGGCTACCGCTTTTTACACTGAACTCCATGCACTACGCTCCTGAATCTTAAAGACAACGGCGGCTGCTACGGATAGAATTGAAACCTTTCGTAACTCATGTCCGCTGTTGTGGTGACTTCGTGTTAATCTTACGTTACTACGGTTTCGACACGTCAGAAAAAGTCCTGAAGCGTGAATCCGCTGAATGTTTTAATCTTAGCGATGATTTCGACGACTCAAGAGAATAAATGACGTTTAAGCCATGAAACAAGCGAAATTCCTGCAAAGAGACGGGTTTTTACGGGCGTATTTAAAGTGATAATCATAAGATATCTGGTGCGGGAGACGCTCAAAAGCCAACTGGCGATCCTCTTCATCCTGCTGCTGATTTTTTTCTGTCAGAAGCTGGTTAAGATCCTCGGTGCGGCCGTTGACGGCGAAATTCCAACAAATCTGGTGCTTTCCCTGCTTGGTTTAGGGATCCCGGAAATGGCGCAGCTCATCCTGCCGCTAAGTCTTTTCCTTGGCCTGCTCATGACGCTTGGGAAACTCTACACCGAGAGTGAAATCACGGTGATGCATGCCTGTGGCCTCAGTAAAGCGGTACTGGTGAAAGCGGCAATGATACTGGCGCTGTTCACGGGTATTGTCGCGGCGGTGAATGTGATGTGGGCGGGCCCCATGTCTTCCCGTCATCAGGACGAAGTGCTGGCCGAAGCGAAAGCCAACCCCGGCATGGCGGCGTTAGCCCAGGGGCAGTTCCAGCAGGCGACTGACGGCAACTCCGTGCTGTTTATTGAGAGCGTTGACGGCAGTAAATTCAACGACGTATTCCTGGCGCAGTTACGTCCCAAAGGTAACGCGCGTCCGTCAGTGGTGGTTGCAGACTCCGGTCAGCTTGCTCAGCGCAAAGATGGTTCTCAGATCGTGACGCTGAACAAAGGCACCCGTTTCGAAGGCACTGCGATGCTGCGCGACTTCCGCATTACGGATTTCCAGAACTATCAGGCCATTATCGGCCATCAGGCGGTGGCGCTCGATCCAACGGATACCGAGCAAATGGACATGCGTACCCTGTGGAATACCGATACCGACAGAGCGCGCGCTGAGTTCCACTGGCGTATTACGCTCGTCTTCACCGTGTTTATGATGGCGCTGATTGTCGTTCCGCTGAGCGTGGTGAACCCGCGCCAGGGACGCGTGCTCTCTATGCTGCCGGCGATGCTGCTTTACCTGATCTACTTCCTGCTGCAAACCTCGATTCGTTCTAACGGCGCGAAGGGTAAGCTGGACCCTATGGTCTGGACATGGTTCGTCAACAGCCTGTACATCTTACTGGCGCTGGGATTAAACCTGTGGGATACGGTGCCTGTGCGCCGCATACGTGCCCGATTCTCGCGTAAAGGAGCCATCTAATGCAGGCGTTTGGCGTTCTTGATCGCTATATCGGTAAAACCATTTTTACCACCATCATGATGACGTTGTTCATGCTGGTGTCGCTCTCCGGCATTATCAAATTTGTCGACCAGCTGAAAAAAGCCGGGCAGGGGAGCTATGACGCGCTGGGCGCGGGGATGTATACCCTGCTCAGCGTGCCGAAAGATGTGCAGATCTTCTTCCCGATGGCGGCCCTGCTGGGCGCGTTGCTGGGGCTGGGAATGCTGGCGCAGCGCAGCGAGCTGGTCGTTATGCAGGCCTCGGGCTTTACCCGCATGCAGGTCGCGCTGTCGGTCATGAAAACCGCGATCCCACTGGTGCTGTTGACCATGGCGATTGGCGAGTGGGTCGCGCCGCAGGGCGAACAGATGGCGCGTAACTACCGTGCTCAGGCAATGTACGGTGGCTCACTGCTCTCGACTCAACAAGGTTTATGGGCGAAAGACGGAAAAAACTTCGTCTACATCGAACGGGTAAAGGGGAATGATGAACTGGGTGGGGTGAGCATCTACGCGTTCGATGACCAGCGCCGTCTGGAGTCAGTCCGCCACGCCTCTTCGGCGAAATTTGACGCCGACAAAAAACAGTGGCGTTTGTCCCAGGTAGATGAGTCTGACCTGACCGATCCGAAACAGATTGCCGGTTCTCAGACGGTAACCGGGACGTGGAAGACCAACCTGACGCCCGATAAGCTCGGAGTCGTGGCGCTGGATCCTGACGCGCTCTCCATCAGCGGTTTGCACAACTATGTGAAATACCTGAAGTCGAGCGGGCAGGATGCGGGACGCTATCAGCTCAACATGTGGAGCAAGATCTTCCAGCCGATGTCCGTGGCGGTGATGATGCTGATGGCGCTGTCGTTTATCTTCGGCCCGTTACGCAGCGTGCCGATGGGCGTGCGCGTCGTGACCGGTATCAGCTTCGGCTTTGTGTTCTACGTTCTCGATCAGATCTTCGGTCCGCTGACGCTGGTTTATGGCATTCCGCCGATAATTGGTGCGCTGCTGCCAAGCGCCAGTTTCCTCCTGATCAGCCTCTGGCTGTTGTTGAAACGCTCCTGAGTGACCTCTCCTCGCTCCCGGTTAACCGGGAGCGAGGCTAATCTCCTGTTTCACCCCGCACTTTTTCTCACAACCTTCAACGCCTCGCCCTGAATTTGAGTATTATTGAGCGATAAAGTCGTGAAGGGATCCTCTATGAAGCAAATTCGAATGCTTGCCCAGTATTACGTCGACCTGATGATGAAGCTTGGGCTGGTGCGTTTCTCCATGCTGCTTGCGCTGGCGCTGGTCGTTCTGGCCATTGTCGTGCAAATGGCCGTCACCATGGTTCTGCATGGTCAGGTCGAGAGTATCGACGTCATCCGCTCCATCTTCTTTGGCTTGCTCATTACTCCCTGGGCGGTTTATTTCCTTTCTGTGGTGGTTGAACAGCTGGAAGAGTCCCGTCAGCGTTTGTCAAAACTGGTCGATAAACTGGAAGAGATGCGCGAGCGCGACCTGAAGCTCAACGTCCAGCTCAAAGACAACATTGCGCAGCTGAACCAGGAGATTTCAGATCGTGAGAAGGCGGAGGCCGAGCGTCAGGCTACGCTTGAGCAGCTGAAAATCGAAATGAAAGAGCGCGAGGTCACGCAGATCCAGCTTGAGCAGCAATCCTCCTTCCTGCGGTCGTTCCTTGATGCTTCGCCGGATCTGGTGTTTTACCGTAATGAAGATAAAGAGTTTTCCGGCTGTAACCGGGCGATGGAGTTGCTCACAGGGAAAAGCGAGAAGCAGCTGGTTAACCTGAAGCCGCAGGACGTTTACTCTGAAGAGGCGGCGGCCAAGGTCATGGAGACGGACGAAAAAGTCTTCCGCCATAACGTCTCGCTGACCTATGAACAGTGGCTGGATTACCCGGACGGACGCAAAGCCTGCTTTGAGATCCGTAAGGTGCCCTACTATGACCGCGTGGGGAAACGCCACGGCCTGATGGGCTTTGGCCGCGATATCACCGAGCGTAAGCGCTATCAGGATGCCCTGGAGCGCGCCAGCCGCGACAAAACCACCTTCATCTCGACTATCAGCCACGAACTGCGTACGCCGCTTAATGGCATTGTCGGGCTGAGCCGTATTCTGCTTGATACTGACCTGACGGCAGAGCAGGAAAAATACCTCAAGACTATCCATGTCTCAGCGGTCACGCTGGGTAATATCTTCAACGATATTATTGATATGGATAAGATGGAGCGCCGTAAAGTTCAGCTTGATAATCAGCCTGTTGATTTCACCAGCTTCCTTGCCGATCTGGAAAACCTGTCCGGCTTGCAGGCGCAGCAGAAGGGACTGCGTTTTGTCATGCAGCCAACCCTGCCGCTGCCGCATAAAGTGGTGACTGACGGCACGCGTCTGCGCCAGATCCTGTGGAACCTTATCAGCAACGCGGTGAAATTTACCCAGAAGGGGCAGGTGGCGGTGCGCATCCGCTTTGACGAAGGCGATATGCTGCACTTCGAGGTGGAAGACTCCGGGATGGGTATTCCAGAGGAGGAGCAGGACAAAATTTTCGCGATGTACTACCAGGTGAAAGACAGCAACGGCGGGAAACCGGCGACCGGAACGGGCATTGGCCTGGCGGTCTCTAAACGGCTGGCGAAAAGCATGGGGGGCGATATCACCGTTGCCAGCCAGCCGGGTAATGGGTCAACTTTCACGCTGACGGTGCATGCGCCGGCGGTGGCGGAGGAGGTTGAGGATACCTTTGAAAACGACGACATGCCGCTGCCTGCGCTACACGTCCTGCTGGTGGAAGACATTGAGCTGAACGTGATTGTGGCGCGCTCCGTGCTGGAAAAACTGGGCAACAGCGTAGATGTCGCGATGACCGGTAAAGCCGCGCTGGAGATGTTTAAACCCGGCGAATACGATCTTGTCCTGCTGGATATTCAGTTACCCGATATGACCGGGTTGGATATCTCGCGTGAGCTGACGCGTCAGTACGCGGCCGACGAACTGCCGCCGCTGGTGGCGCTGACGGCGAACGTACTGAAAGATAAAAAAGAGTATCTCGATGCCGGTATGGACGATGTACTCAGCAAGCCGCTGGCGGTGCCTGCTCTGACCGCCATGATTAAGAAGTTCTGGGATACCCGTGATGAAGAGGAGAGCACCATGACGTCTGTTGATAGCGCAAAAGCCCAAACGATACTCGATACCACGATGCTGGAGCAGTACATCGATCTGGTCGGCCCGAAACTGATTACCGATGGCCTGGCGGTGTTCGAAAAAATGATGCCGGGCTATCTGAGCGTGCTGGAATCAAACCTGACGGCTCGTGACCAGAAGGGCATTGTGGAAGAAGGACATAAAATTAAAGGTGCCGCCGGCTCGGTTGGCCTACGTCACCTGCAGCAACTGGGTCAACAGATTCAGTCGCCTGATTTACCTGCATGGGAAGATAACGTGGGTGATTGGGTTGAAGAGATGAAACAAGAGTGGCAAAACGATGTTGCGGTGCTTAAAGCCTGGGTCGATGCCAGAAAAAAATGACCCCGGCTTAACCGGGGTGCGCGAATACTGCGCCAACACCAGGGAAATCGTGGCTGCGCCTGTTTTTTAAAGTTATTTTCGAAAGGGCGCTGCCTGAAAAATTTAGGCCGCACGCAGATAAGATAGCAAATCTTAAATGGTTTGTTACATGAATCAGTGAAATGTGTGAAGCATAGCGTTTTAATCAAAATTATTAATGTGCTTCAGCAAGTTGCAGAAAAGGATTGTCATGATGAAAAAGATTGGTGTCGTACTGAGCGGATGCGGTGTTTACGATGGTTCTGAGATACATGAAGCCGTCATCGCGCTGCTGGCCCTGGCTAAGCACGGAGCAGAGGTTATTTGTTTTGCGCCAGATAAAAATCAGGCGGATGTGATTAATCATCTGACCGGTGAACCGATGGCGGAAACCCGTAATGTACTGATTGAAGCCGCGCGTATTGCGCGAGGTGATATCCATCCTCTTATTCAGGCAGACCCGACAGAGCTTGATGCGCTGATTGTGCCGGGTGGTTTTGGCGCGGCCAAAAATCTCAGTACTTTTGCTGCGCAGGGCGCGGAGTGTCAGATCGATCCTCATCTAAAGGCGCTATCGCAGGCCATGCATGCGGCAGGAAAACCGCTGGGCTTTATCTGCATCGCGCCGGCAATGCTGCCCCGGATTTTTGATTTCCCGCTGCGCCTGACTATCGGGACGGATATTGATACCGCAGAGATCGTCGAGGAAATGGGGGGCGAACACGTTCCGTGCCCGGTTGATGACATTGTGGTTGATGAAGATAACAAAATTGTCACCACGCCAGCGTATATGCTGGCGAACAATATCGCTGAGGCGGCCTCAGGCATTGAAAAGCTGGTGGCCCGCGTGCTGGTGCTGACTGAATGAGGCGTAAATTTGCCGCAGGCGCAGGGGTGAAACGTTTTCTCTTGCGCATCGTTCTTGTACTGGCGGTATTCTGGGGAGGCGGGCTGGCTTTATTCAGCATTATGCCGGTTCCGTTCTCTGCCGTTATGGTTGAGCGCCAGCTCGGCGCGTGGTTCAGCGGTGATTTCAGCTATGTTGCCCACTCTGACTGGGTGAGCATGGACGAGATCTCCCCGTTCATGGGGCTGGCGGTCATCGCGGCAGAGGACCAGAAATTCCCGGAGCACTGGGGATTCGACGTGGCGGCCATTGAGAAGGCGCTAGCCCATAACGAACGCCATGAAAACCGCGTGCGCGGTGCGTCAACCTTGTCGCAGCAGACGGCCAAAAATCTGTTTCTGTGGGATGGTCGAAGCTGGGTGCGAAAAGGGCTGGAAGCGGGGCTGACCCTGGGGATGGAAACGGTCTGGAGCAAAAAACGCATTCTGACCGTCTATCTCAACGTCGCTGAGTTTGGCGACGGTGTTTTTGGCGTGGAAGCTGCCGCGCAGCGTTATTTCAATAAGCCAGCCAGCCGTCTGAGCATGTCAGAAGCAGCGCTATTGGCCGCTGTTTTACCGAATCCCATCCGCTTTAAAGCCAGTGCCCCATCAGGGTACGTGCGAAGCCGTCAGGCGTGGATCATACGCCAGATGAATCAGCTGGGCGGAGAGGGTTTTATGCAGCGTAATAATCTTATGTAGGGCGGGTAAGCGCAGCGCCACCCGCCGAGGGGCGAACGTTAGTCTTCGTCAAAGCCGGCGTTAAACAGGGCAATCACCGCCGCCAGCGCTTCCTCTTCCTGAGGACCGGTAGCTTCAACTTCAATCTGGCGCCCTTTGGCGGAATCCAGCATCAGCAGGGCGATCACGCTGTTCGCTTCCGCTTCGGTACCTTCGTCATTCCGCAGCAGAACCTCTGCATCGAAACCCTGCATCAGCTCAAACAGTTTCATCGCCGGGCGTGCATGCATACCCAGCT
This sequence comes from Enterobacter sp. ECC-019, assembly GCF_043974075.1. NCBI lineage: Bacteria > Pseudomonadati > Pseudomonadota > Gammaproteobacteria > Enterobacterales > Enterobacteriaceae > Enterobacter > Enterobacter sp. ECC-019. Next base: position 66,274 of record NZ_CP143759.1, on the reverse strand, counting down.
TATTGGTGATCTCAACGGTTTGTTTTACGGTCATGTTTTACGTTTTTCCAGCGTGCGATGACGGGACTGGACGTTCTTCCCGCGCGAGCGGAAATAGTCGGCCAGCTGTTCGGCGATATAAACCGAACGATGTTTACCGCCGGTACAGCCAATCGCTACCGTCAGGTAGCTACGATTGTTTGTCTCCAGCATAGGTAACCATAGCTCAAGGTAGCTTCGCGTCTGGTAGATAAAATTGTGAACTTCTGTGTGCCGGTCGAGGAAGGCCGCGACGGGTTTATCCAGACCGGTCATTGGACGCAGCTTCGGATCCCAGTGCGGGTTCGGCAGGAAGCGCACGTCGAAAACGTAATCCGCATCAATCGGAATACCATGCTTAAAGCCGAAGGATTCGAACACCATCGTCAGTTCACGCTCGCGTTTACCCAACAACCGGGTACGCAGCATTTCCGCCAGCTCGTGAACGGACATCTCAGAGGTGTCGACAATCAGGTCGGCACGAGAACGCAGCGGCTCCAGCAGGTCGCTCTCTTCATCGATAGCGCTCTCCAGGGAGAGGTTCTTACTGGAAAGCGGGTGCAAGCGACGGGTATCGCTGTAGCGACGGATCAGCGTATTGCGGTCTGCATCAAGGAACAGCAGCTGAGGTGAGAACGCATCAGGCAGGTTGCTCATGGCCTGTTCGAAGATCTCTGGCGATTCAGGCATGTTACGGACGTCAATACTGACGGCGGCAGAGGTTTGTCTCTCCGCGAGCGTACGGGCCAGGTCGGGCAATAATACGACCGGCAGGTTATCAACACAGTAAAAACCCATGTCTTCCAGCGCGCGCAGAGCAACGGATTTCCCCGATCCTGAACGGCCACTGACAATCATCAGCACCATGTTCCGTTTCTCCTCAGGACAACAGATGTGAAGGCCATCTCCTGGTTATGCATCATCCTGATTGCCTTCTGCTTCAGTGATAATTTGATAGAGCTCTTCATCACTTTGGGCCGAGCGCAGTCGGCGGCAAATGGTTTTATCGGCCAGACGTTTTGCGACCAGCGACAGCGTATGCAGATGGGTTTTCGTCTGGTCGGCAGGCACCAGCAGCGCGAAGAGGAGATCGACGGGCTGGTTATCAATGGCATCGAAGGCGATGGGTGTTTCAAGCTGCACAAACACACCAACGGCACGCAGGGTATCCTCTTCCAGTTTGCCGTGCGGGATCGCGATGCCGTTTCCGATACCGGTACTGCCCATTTTTTCACGGGTCAGAATCGCTTCGAATACCACCTGCGGCGGCAGGCCCAGCTGTTTTGCAGCCAGTTCACTGATAATCTCCAGCGCACGTTTTTTGCTCTGGCAGTGAACCGCACTGCGGGTACATTCCTGGTTAAGGACATTGCTCAGTTGAAGAGCGGAATCGTTGTTCATCATAATTTCACCTAAGCGCTAACTGTACAAATGGCCTGTTGTGTTTCACAACAGGCCGTCCTGCACCCGTTAACTGCCCGGACAATTAGTGTTGTTTCAGTTTATCTTTATGTTTATTGAGCTGTCGTGCAAGCTTATCAATCAAGCCGTCGATAGCAGCGTACATGTCTTGCCCTTCCGCACTGGCATGCAGTTCACCCCCGTTAACATGCAGGGTGGCATCCGAGATATGAGTCACTTTCTCCACTTTCAACACAATATAGACCTGATTGATCCTTTCGAAATACTGCTCGAGTTTTGCAAACTTCGCGTTCACAAAGTCGCGTAAAGCCTCAGTAATTTCGACGTTTTGTCCAGTGATGTTGAGCTGCATAGTGTCTTCCTTATCGGTTGTGTCAGACCAGCTGTTTACGCTGGTTGGACGGCGGAATGGATAAAGACTCTCGATACTTCGCAACAGTACGACGTGCCACCATAATACCCTGATCGGACAGCATGGTGGTTAACTTACTGTCGCTTAGTGGCTTCGCGGGATTCTCCGCGGCGATCAACTTCTTCACCAGGGCTCGAATGGCCGTTGACGACGCTTCGCCGCCGCCCTCGGTATTCACATGGCTGGAGAAGAAATACTTAAGCTCAAAAATACCGCGTGGACTGTGCAGATACTTCTGCGTGGTAACACGGGAAATGGTTGATTCATGCATTTCGACGGCCTGGGCGATATCCGCCAGTACCATCGGTTTCATATACTCTTCGCCCTGCTCAAAGAACGCCTGCTGCTGTTCGACAATACAACGGCTGACGCGTAGCAGCGTATCATTTCGGCTCTCCAGACTTTTGATCAGCCATCGCGCTTCCTGAAGATTGCTACGAATATATTGATTGTCGGAGTCGTTACGCGCGCTGGTGCACATGGAGGCATACTGCTGGTTGATTTGCAGGCGAGGAATGCTGTCTGAATTCAGTTCAACGACCCAGCGGTCGTTGTGTTTTCTGACCAGCACGTCCGGGATCACGTACTCGGGCTCGCTGGTCTGGATCGACTGTCCAGGGCGCGGATCGAGCGACTGGATCAGATTCACCGCTTCTTTCAGCACTTCTTCTTTCAGGCGCGTGACGCGCATCAGGGAGCGGAAATCGTGGTTAGCCAACAGATCCAGATGATCGCTGATGATTAAGCGCGCCTCGTCGATCCATGGCGTCTCTTTGCTGAACTGAGAAAGCTGGATCAGCAGGCAATCGCGCAGATCTTTTGCGGCCACGCCTACCGGATCGAAACGCTGGATGCGCTTCAGAACGGCTTCGATCTCCTCAAGCTCAATCTCTTCGTCGCCCATGCTTTCCAGGATATCGTCCAGCGTGACGGTCAAATAGCCGGTGTCGTCAACGGCATCGACGATTGAGGTGGCAATCGCGCGGTCGGTATCGGAGAAGGGGGTGAGTTCCACCTGCCACATCAGGTAATCCTGCAGTGACTGGGTGGTTTCGCCCTGATAGACCGGTAGCTCATCATCCTGGTAGTCTGCACGCGTACCGGAAGGGGTTCCGGCGGTGTAGATTTCATCCCAGCTGGCATCCAGCGGAAGCTCGTCGGGCATCTCTTTTTGTTCGAGTGCATCCGCGGTGTCGAGCGCTTCCGTATCCTGCGATTGTTGGGTATCTACCTCGTCATGAAGATCGGTTTGTTCCAGCAGGGGGTTGCTGTCCAGCGCCTGCTGGAGCTCCTGCTGAAGTTCTAACGTGGACAGTTGCAACAGGCGAATTGCCTGCTGTAGCTGCGGCGTCATCGCCAGTTGTTGGCTGAGCCTTAATTGCAAACCTTGCTTCATGTTCAGAGCATTTTTCTCCGGTTCGGCGTTACGTTACCTCTACCCTATCAGAGTCTGAAGTCTTCCCCAAGATAGACGCGCTTAACATGATCGTCTTCGAGGATTTGCTGCGGCGTACCGTGGGCGATCAGATTGCCCTGGCTCACAATATACGCACGTTCACACACGGCCAGCGTTTCACGGACATTGTGGTCGGTGATCAGTACGCCAAGCCCGCTGTCACGCAGGTGCTCAATGATACGTTTAATGTCGATAACCGAGATCGGGTCAACGCCCGCAAACGGTTCATCCAGAAGGATAAATTTCGGGTTTGCGGCCAGCGCACGCGCAATCTCAACGCGGCGACGTTCACCCCCGGAGAGCGCCTGACCAAGGCTGTCACGCAGATGCTCAATGTGGAACTCTTCCATCAGCTCGTTGGCACGATCCTGACGCTGTTCGCTGGTCAGATCGTTACGAATTTGCAGGACCGCCATCAGGTTATCGTAAACGCTAAGACGACGGAAAATGGAGGCTTCCTGCGGCAGATAGCCGATCCCACGGCGCGCGCGCGCGTGCAGCGGCAGAAGACTGATGTCTTCATCGTCAATGACAATGTTGCCGGCATCACGCGGCACAATGCCAACGACCATGTAGAAGGTTGTGGTTTTACCTGCACCATTCGGGCCAAGCAGGCCCACAATTTCGCCGGAGTTGACGGTCAGACTGACATCTTCTACGACACGGCGGCCCTTATAGGCCTTCGCGAGATTTTTTGCAGTTAATGTTGCCATAACGAATTAGTTACTCTTCTTCTGTGCCGGGGCCTGGCCTTTGCCTTTGTCCTGCAGCTGCGACGGAACCAGTACGGTGGTGACGCGTTTGCCTTTCTCGCTGGAGGCCTGCATTTTTTGCTCTTTCACCAGATAGGTGATCCGGTCGCCGGTAATATTGCTGTCCAGCTGTTCCAGATACGCATTCCCGGTCAGGATGACCAGGTCCTTCGCCAGCTCGTAGTGCATATGCGAGGCGCGACCTTTCACCGGCTTGCCGTTGTCCTGCATCTGATAGAAGGTCGCCGGATTACCATAACCATCAATGATCTCTTTGCCCTGCTCGCCACCTGGACGGGTCACGACCACTTTGTCGGCGTTAATTTTGATGGTGCCCTGAGTCATGACGACGTTACCCGTGAAGGTGACGACGTTACCCTGCATATCGAGAGACTGGGTGTCGGACTCGATATGGATCGGCTGGTCGGTATCGCCCGTTACAGCAAGCGCGGGGAGACTGGTCGCCAGCATCGCGCTGGCGATAATTACTTTAAGGCTGAGTTTGTTTGTTTTGAATTTCATAGGAGGTTCTAACCTTTTCAATCAGCTCGGCGTTTTTGCTGCGTAAGTTCCCGCGCATTCTCAAACCGCTGGAATTAAATGTTGTGCCATACAGTGTGACCAGATCCTGCGAGGTCACGTCCTGGGTTACCAGGTTAATCTGGGCGTTATCCGTCGTAATTTTTCGCAGTTGCGAGTCAGCGGTCAGGGCGTTGACTTCAACGTGGCCATACAGATAAAGCATACGGTCATTTGTCAGTTTTGCCCGATCTGACTTAATTGACCACGTCGGGACTTTGTCCTTATCAAATGTGGTCATGACAGGCTGGGTAAACCACGAAATACCGTCATCTGAAAAATATTCAACATGCTGGGCAATCAGGCGATAGTTCAGCGCGCCTTCCGGGCTGTAGACCACGGTGTCGCTGTGATCGCTTTTATAGGTTGGATCGTTATTGTTGACCACTTGCGTTTGCGTATCGTCGCGATCGGCAAGGTTCACGCCAATCAATACCAGTGCGACAAGCGATAGCAAAATGATAATCCAACGTCTGGTTTTACTCATATCGATTGCCCTTTGGCCTCATCAAGCTTGCCCTGCGCCAGCAAAAGCAGATCGCAGACTTCACGTACGGCACCACGGCCCCCGTTGATGTGGGTAACGTAGTCCGCGCGCGGGATCAGCAGCGGATGCGCATCGGCAACGGCGATGCTCAGCCCAACTTCAGCCATCACTGGCCAGTCAATCAGATCGTCCCCGACGTAGGCCACGTTTTCCGGTGCGATAGCCAGTTTACCCAGTAAATCCTTAAATGCCGCCATCTTATCGGATTGACCCTGATACAGATGGGTAATTCCTAAGGTTTCACAGCGGTCTTCTACCAGTTTAGCTTTTCGTCCGGTGATGATAGCCACCTCAATACCGGAGGTGAGCGCACAGCGGATACCGTAGCCGTCGCGAACGTTAAACGCCTTCAGCTCTTCACCATTATTGCCCATGTAAATCAGGCCATCGGAGAGTACCCCATCCACATCCAGGATGAGCAGACGAATGTTTTCCGCTTTAGCCATCATCTGGGTACTGACCGGACCATAACAGGTTGCAAGGGATGCACCCGCATTACTCATTGTCTTATCCTTCATTACACTACGCCTGCGCGCAGCAGATCATGCATATGTACCACACCCAGCAACTGGTCGCCATCGGCAACCATAACGGAGGTGATATGGCGGGACTGCATCAGGTTCAGCACATCCACGGCCAGCGTACCCGGACGCACGCGGATACCGCCCGGCGTCATCACGTCGGCAATGCCGAGCGTGCGGACATCTACACCCATGTCGAACACGCGACGCAGGTCGCCATCGGTGAAGATCCCCTGAATTTTCATCAGATCGTCGCACACGACCGTCATACCCAGATTCTTGCGGGTGATTTCCAGCAGCGCATCACGCAGGGAGGCTTCTTTACTGACGTGAGGGATCTCATCCCCGGTGTGCATAATATCGTTTACCCGAAGCAGCAGTTTGCGCCCCAGCGCACCGCCCGGATGGGAAAGCGCAAAATCTTCCGGCGTAAAACCGCGGGCTTCGAGCAGCGCGACGGCAAGCGCATCACCCATGACCAGCGCGGCGGTGGTGCTGGACGTCGGCGCCAGGCCGAGCGGACAGGCCTCCTTGGGCACTTTCACGCACAGGTGAATGTCGGCCGCACGCGCCATGCTGCTTTCCGGACGGCTGGTCATGCAAATAAGCGGCACCTGCAGACGCTTCAGTACCGGGATAAGTGCCAGGATCTCATTGGACTCACCGGAGTTGGACAGCGCGATGACGATATCCTGCGGCGTGACCATACCCAGGTCGCCGTGCGCGGCTTCCCCCGGGTGTACAAAGAAGGAAGAGGTTCCGGTGCTGGCAAATGTTGCCGCCATTTTGCGTCCAATGTGCCCGGACTTACCCATCCCCATCACCACGACTTTGCCGGCACAGTAGAACATCTTCTCACATGCCAGACTAAAATCCTGATTAATGTACCGATCTAACTGCGCCAGACCTTCACGTTCAATCTCCAGAACTTCTTTGCCTGCTTTCTGAAAGTCAAAACCCGGCTGCAATTCTATTTGCGACATAATGCGTTTCCGTTTACCCAGAGAGAAGAGGCGAGAGCCAGTACAGCATCGCCATCCATACGATAAATCCACCCGTCAGCAGCGCGCCTGCGCCTTTACCGATCTGTCGTTGCCGCCGCCAGCAGAGCAGGGCAAATATCACGCTGACCAATAACATCACGCTGTAGTCGCGTGAGAACGCCAGGGGATTAAAGGGCCCTGGCGTAATCAGGGCCGGCAGACCCATCACAATGGCGATATTAAATATGTTGGAACCGATGATATTACCAATGGCAATGTCATCCTCACCTTTCCGTGCCCCCGCAATGGCCGTGGCCAGCTCCGGCAGGCTGGTACCGATGGCAATCACCGTCAGGCCAATGGTCAGTTCACTGATGGCGAAATAGTTCGCCAGCACCGTCGCGTTATCCACGACCATGCGCGTGGCCATCGGCATGATGATCAGCGCAACGCCAAGCCAGAGCAGGGCAACAGGCAGCGTGCCTTCTCGCGGAAGTTCGGCAACCTGCTCACGCGTGAGGCTATCCTGGCCCTGCTTCTCAGCCAGATGGGCAATTTTAACACTATACAGCAACCAAATGACGGCCAGCGCCAGCAAGAAAATGCCGTCGCTGTAGCTCAGTACACCATCGTAAAATACGCAGCCTGCGAGCAGGCTTACGATTAACATTAGCGGCAATTCACGGCGCAGAACATCAGAATGCACGCGAAATGGATGGAGCAGGGCGGCCAGGCCTAAAATCAATAGTATATTGACGATGTTAGAGCCAATCGCGGTACCGACTGCCAGGTCTAACTGACCATGCAGCGATGCCGAGACAGAGACGATGATTTCAGGAAGTGATGTTCCAACACTGACCACGGTCATCCCGATGACGACAGGCGGTACGCCCGTCAGGCGACACAGGATAGATGCAGCAAACACTAAACGGTCAGCACTGTAGACCACCAATAGTAAACCAATTATTAACAGTGCTGTTGCTAAAAGCATCAAAAGTCCTTTCTTCAGGTATACTCGTCGGTCCATCGCGCGCGAATGGCTGGACTGCATACAGTCTGAGGCGTAACGAATTCCTAATTTTGACTTTATGCGCCGGAAAAGTAAAACAAATGCCAGCTTTCGCTAACCTCAACGGCTATTATTCTGTAAAAATGCGGAGTTGAGGGCTGATTCTGGCGGCATGCCTTAACGTGAGCAGGGTAATAAAGGAACCATAAATGAGCCAAACGATGGCGAATTTAGTCGATGTTCGCGGTGTGAGTTTTTCTCGCGCCAACAGATTGATATTTGATGATATTTCGTTGACCGTACCGCGTGGCAAGATCACTGCCATCATGGGGCCGTCCGGGATCGGTAAAACGACCCTGCTGCGCCTTATTGGTGGGCAGATCCCACCCGATCGCGGTGAAATCCTCTTTGATGGCGAAAACATCCCGGAGATGTCGCGCTCGCGCCTGTATACTGTTCGCAAACGCATGAGCATGCTCTTTCAGTCGGGAGCCTTGTTCACCGACATGAATGTCTTTGATAACGTGGCCTACCCGCTGCGCGAGCATACCAGCCTGCCGCCGGAACTGCTGAAAAGCACGGTGATGATGAAGCTCGAAGCCGTCGGTTTGCGGGGCGCCGCGAAGCTGATGCCTTCTGAGCTGTCCGGTGGGATGGCGCGCCGTGCCGCGCTGGCGCGAGCCATTGCATTAGAACCCGATTTAATCATGTTCGACGAACCGTTTGTTGGACAGGATCCCATCACGATGGGCGTGCTGGTGAAGCTCATCTCTGAACTGAACAGCGCGCTTGGCGTCACCTGCATTGTGGTATCGCACGATGTACCGGAAGTATTGAGCATTGCCGATTACGCCTATATTGTGGCGGACAAAAAGATCGTCGCGCACGGTAGCGCCCAGGCGCTGCAGGAAAATTGCGATCCGCGCGTGCGGCAGTTCCTCGACGGTATTGCCGATGGCCCTGTGCCGTTCCGCTACCCGGCGGGCGACTATCGTGACGATTTACTGGGAATAGGGAGTTAAGCCACTCATGCTGTTAAATGCGTTGGCCGCTCTCGGACACCGTGGCATAAAAACCATCAGGACGTTCGGGCGTGCCGGATTGATGTTATTCAACGCGCTGGTCGGCAAGCCGGAATTCCGTAAGCACGCGCCGCTATTGGTGCGGCAGCTTTATAATGTCGCCGTGCTGTCGATGCTCATCATCATTGTTTCCGGTCTGTTTATCGGTATGGTGCTTGGGCTACAGGGCTATCTTGTGCTGACAACCTACAGTGCGGAAACCAGCCTCGGGATGCTGGTGGCGCTCTCGCTGCTGCGTGAACTGGGGCCGGTTGTGGCGGCGCTGCTGTTCGCCGGGCGTGCGGGGTCGGCATTAACGGCTGAAATTGGCCTGATGCGTGCGACCGAGCAGCTCTCCAGCATGGAGATGATGGCGGTCGATCCGCTGCGTCGCGTGATCTCACCGCGTTTCTGGGCTGGGGTGATCTCTTTACCGCTGCTGACGATTCTGTTTGTCGCCGTGGGTATCTGGGGCGGTTCGCTGGTCGGCGTGCACTGGAAAGGCATTGATGCCGGTTTCTTCTGGTCCGCGATGCAGGACGCCATTGACCTGCGAATGGATCTGGTTAACTGCCTGATTAAAAGCGTGGTATTTGCCATTACGGTCACCTGGATTGCATTGTTCAATGGTTACGATGCCATCCCGACGTCGGCGGGCATTAGCCGTGCAACTACACGTACAGTCGTACATTCGTCGCTGGCCGTACTGGGTCTGGATTTTGTGCTCACCGCACTGATGTTTGGGAATTGAGTTCATGCAAACGAGAAAAAATGAAATTTGGGTCGGTGTATTCCTGCTGCTGGCGCTGCTGGCCGCGCTGTTTATCTGCCTGAGAGCGGCGGATATCACGTCTGTGCGCACCGAGCCGACGTATCGCATCTATGCCACCTTCGATAACATCGGCGGGCTGAAGGCGCGTTCACCGGTCCGTATCGGCGGCGTGGTGATCGGACGCGTATCTGACATTACGCTTGATGAGAAAACCTATCTGCCGCGCGTCGCGATGGATATCGAAGAGCGTTACAACCATATCCCGGACACCAGTTCCCTTTCTATTCGCACTTCCGGCCTGCTGGGCGAACAATATCTGGCGCTTAACGTCGGCTTTGAAGACCCCGAGCTGGGAACGACTATCCTTAAAGACGGTAGCGTCATTCAGGATACGAAATCCGCGATGGTGCTGGAGGATATGATTGGTCAGTTCCTTTACAGCAGTAAAGGGGATGAGAAAAAATCCGACGCTGCCCCAGCGCAGAGCCAGGATCATACCGACGTCGCACCGACGCCAGGTGCTGCGAATTAATATCAGGAGAAGTCATTCATGTTTAAACGACTGTTAATGGTTGCCATGCTGGTCATCGCCCCTCTTACCGCCGCGCACGCTGCGGATCAGAGTAACCCGTACAAACTGATGGACGAAGCGGCGAAGAAGACCTTCGACCGTCTTAAAAACGAACAGCCTAAAATTCGTGCTAATCCTGATTATCTGCGTGACGTCGTTGACCAGGAACTGCTGCCGTATGTGCAGATTAAATATGCGGGTGCGCTGGTGCTGGGACGTTATTACAAAGACGCGACCCCTGCGCAGCGTGATGCCTACTTTGCCGCGTTCCGTGAATACCTGAAACAGGCTTATGGCCAGGCGCTGGCGATGTACCACGGCCAGACCTATCAGATTGCGCCTGAGCAGCCGCTGGGCGATGCGACCATCGTCCCTATCCGTGTAACAATCAACGATCCTAACGGTCGTCCGCCGGTTCGTCTGGATTTCCAGTGGCGTAAAAACAGCCAGACCGGTCACTGGCAGGCGTATGACATGATTGCCGAAGGGGTAAGCATGATCACTACTAAACAGAATGAATGGAGCGACCTGCTGCGCACCAAAGGCATCGATGGCCTGACCGCACAGCTGCAGTCTATCTCTCGTCAGAAAATTAGCCTGGATGAGAAGAAGTAATGTCACAGCAACTCAGCTGGTCGCGTGAAGGCGAAAGATTAAAGTTGTCCGGTGAGCTGGATCAGGATCTGCTGAACCCACTGTGGGACAAACGCCATGAAGCGATGCAGGGCGTGACGCTCATCGACTTAACCGACGTCACGCGGGTGGATACGGCGGGTGTTGCGCTGCTGGCCCATCTGGTTGCGGTAGGTAAAAAGCATGGGGCTAGCGTCACGCTTCACGGCGCGAGCGATAATGTCGTGACCCTTGCGCAGCTCTACAACCTCCCTCAGGACGTACTGCCTCGTTAATATTTTCAGTGCGTTACTTCCGAAAGCCCTGACAGTTTCATCGTCGGGGCTTTTTGCTTGTTTAAGACAACGCCACTTTGCTCTAAGATGTTGGGCTTGTTTTCACTATCAGATGATTAAGAGCCCATGGAAAATCATGAGATCCAGACAGTGCTGATGAATGCACTCTCCCTTCAGGAAGCCCACGTCTCTGGCGATGGCAGTCACTTCCAGGTTATTGCTGTGGGTGAGATGTTCGACGGTATGAGCCGTGTGAAGAAACAGCAGGCTGTGTACGCGCCGCTGATGGAATATATTGCGGATAACCGCATCCACGCCCTGTCGATTAAAGCGTTCACCCCGCAAGAGTGGGCACGCGATCGCAAACTAAACGGTTTTTGAGCTGAGGGCGACAGGCCCGCAGCACGGTTGAATTTATAAGAGAGCACACAATGGATAAATTTCGTGTACAGGGGCCAACGCGTCTCCAGGGCGAAGTCACAATTTCTGGCGCCAAAAACGCCGCGCTGCCAATCCTCTTTGCTGCGCTGCTCGCGGAAGAGCCGGTAGAAATTCAGAACGTACCGAAGCTGAAAGATATCGACACCACCATGAAGTTGCTCACCCAGTTGGGCACGAAAGTCGAGCGTAACGGTTCCGTCTGGATCGATGCCAGCAAGGTGAATAACTTCTCAGCCCCATACGATCTGGTGAAAACCATGCGTGCATCCATCTGGGCGCTTGGCCCGCTGGTGGCACGTTTTGGTCAGGGTCAGGTCTCCCTGCCGGGCGGTTGCGCCATCGGTGCGCGTCCTGTCGACCTGCACATCTTTGGTCTGGAGAAACTGGGCGCAGAGATCAAGCTGGAAGAAGGTTACGTTAAAGCCTCCGTCAATGGTCGTCTGAAAGGCGCGCACATTGTCATGGACAAAGTGAGCGTGGGCGCAACGGTCACCATTATGTCTGCGGCGACGCTAGCAGAAGGGACCACTATCATTGAAAACGCCGCGCGCGAACCGGAAATTGTGGATACCGCCAACTTCCTCGTGGCGCTGGGTGCGAAGATCTCCGGTCAGGGTACCGACCGTATCACCATCGAAGGCGTTGAGCGTCTGGGCGGTGGAGTCTATCGCGTACTGCCAGACCGTATCGAAACCGGTACCTTCCTGGTCGCTGCGGCGATCTCTGGCGGTAAGATTGTGTGCCGCAACGCGCAGCCTGATACCCTGGATGCGGTGCTGGCGAAACTGCGCGATGCGGGTGCGGATATCGAAATCGGTGAAGACTGGATCAGCCTTGATATGCACGGCCAGCGTCCAAAAGCGGTCAATGTGCGTACGGCGCCGCATCCGGCGTTCCCAACGGACATGCAGGCCCAGTTCACCCTGTTGAACCTGGTCGCCGAAGGTACTGGCTTCATCACAGAAACCATTTTCGAGAACCGCTTCATGCACGTACCGGAGCTGATCCGTATGGGTGCGCATGCTGAGATCGAAAGTAATACCGTGATTTGCCATGGCGTTGAGAAACTGTCTGGTGCTCAGGTGATGGCAACCGATCTGCGTGCGTCTGCAAGCCTGGTGCTGGCGGGTTGTATCGCGGAAGGCACAACGGTGGTGGATCGTATTTATCACATCGATCGTGGCTATGAGCGTATCGAAGATAAACTGCGCGCGCTGGGTGCCAATATCGAGCGTGTGAAGGGCGAGTAATCGTTCCGGCAGCCCCCTGCCAGCAATGACCGGGGGGTTGCTATTCCCGTCAAAAAAACGTTATTCCTTCGGTTCTTTCTTTGCCTTTCTCTGGCGAATCATGCGCGTTCTGTCGATAAACTCATGGGTAATAGGATCGTGATAGCGAGAAGGCCAAATCACCCAAGGATGCGTATCTAGCGCCGTCGCGATAATTAATTCTCCTTTGGGCCAGGGGCGGGTGAGGGCATTTGCCAGTGTTGAAGAGCTCAGTCCATGGCGGCGTGACTCTGCTGCCAGTGAAGTGCCTCTTTTGCGCAGCGCGGCAATAATATCAGCCGTGTGCCAGTCGATAAATTTCGTATCCATAACGCTGTCCTTAAGTTCGGATTCACCTACGCCGTTTCCTCTGAAACGACGAGGTTACTATACCCATTTCAAACTCTTGTTCTAAAAAGTTCGCGTTACTTGAAGGGATATTCAGAATAAGACACGCCTTTATTCATGCGGTCTCTAAACCGATGAATTTACATGAACGCGGAATTTACTGGCGTGTACTGGAGTCTCCCCGCTATGGTCGCGGGGAGAGACAAGGAGGATTAACGGTCGCGCTGAACGGCGATGTGGGCAAGACCAATCAGCGCCTCGCGCCACGGACTGTCGGGAATGACCTGGAGAGCTTCGATGGCTTTGTCGGCTTCTTCTTCTGCTCGCTGACGCGTCCATTCCAGCGATCCGCAGATAGCCATGGCTTCCAGCACTGGTTCCAGAAGATGACGGCCATTTCCCTGCTCAATCGCTTCACGGATCAGTTTCGCCTGGTCGGCCGTTCCGTTACGCATAGCATGGAGCAGCGGCAGGGTCGGTTTGCCTTCATTCAGGTCATCGCCAACGTTTTTGCCGAGCGTCTCGCCGTCCGCACTGTAGTCCAGCAAATCATCAATCAGCTGGAATGCCGTACCCAGATAGCGGCCATAGTCCTGCAGGCCTTTTTCCTGCGCTTCGGTACAGTCAGCCAGAATGCCGGAACACTGGGCAGCCGCTTCAAACAGGCGCGCCGTCTTGCTGTAGATCACGCGCATGTAGTTTTCTTCGGTGATGTCAGGGTCGTTGACGTTCATCAGCTGCAGCACCTCGCCTTCAGCAATGACGTTTACGGCTTCGGACATCACTTCCAGCACTTTCAGGGAGCCCAGACTGGTCATCATCTGGAAGGCGCGGGTATAGATAAAATCCCCCACCAGTACGCTGGCTGCGTTCCCGAAAGCGGCGTTTGCCGTGGCTTTGCCACGACGCATATCCGATTCATCCACCACATCGTCATGCAGAAGCGTCGCCGTGTGAATAAATTCGATGAGCGCTGCAATAGTGATGTGAGCATTTCCCTGATAACCAACGGCTCTGGCAGCCAGAATGGCGATCATCGGACGAATGCGTTTACCGCCGCCGCTGACGATGTAATAGCCCAGCTGATTGATCAGCTGAACGTCAGAGTTGAGTTGCTCCAGGATTGCTGCATTCACACCCGCCATATCTTGCGCGGTTAACTCGTTGATTTTTTCTAAATTCATCGCAAAAGCCGGGCTTTTTATCCTGTTGATCCCATCTTCAATGGGGTAACGAAGGGTTTCGGTTTATCAATAGTAGTGCTGATTGTACTGAAAAAACGGCACAGATAAACGTTACCGTACGTGTTGTGTTTTTTTTCTTCATGTATTGACGGTAGCACTTGTCAAAGGCTCGCGTTTTGCGTAATATTCGCGCCCTATTGTGAATATTTATAGCGCACTCTGAATCATACGAGGATGTGCGCGGAAGCGGAGTTTATATGTACGCGGTTTTCCAAAGTGGTGGTAAACAACACCGAGTAAGCGAAGGTCAGACCGTTCGCCTGGAAAAGCTGGACATCGCAACTGGCGAATCTGTTGAATTCGCAGAAGTTCTGATGATCGCAAACGGTGAAGAAGTCAAAATCGGCGTTCCTTTCGTTGATGGCGGCGTTATCAAAGCTGAAGTTGTTGCACACGGTCGTGGCGAGAAAGTTAAAATCGTTAAGTTTCGTCGTCGTAAGCACTACCGTAAGCAGCAGGGCCACCGTCAGTGGTTCACTGATGTGAAAATTACTGGCATCAGCGCCTAAGACCTGAGGAGAGATTTAAATGGCACATAAAAAGGCTGGCGGCTCCACACGTAACGGTCGCGATTCAGAAGCTAAACGCCTGGGCGTTAAGCGTTTCGGTGGCGAATCCGTTCTGGCGGGTAGCATCATCGTTCGTCAACGTGGTACCAAATTCCACGCTGGCAACAACGTAGGTTGCGGTCGTGACCACACTCTGTTTGCTAAAGCAGACGGTAAAGTGAAATTTGAAGTTAAAGGCCCGAACAACCGTAAATATATCAGCATCGTTGCTGAATAAGGTTTTCTCGGTCCGGTAACGGATTAAAGCCCCGCAACCTGTTGCGGGGCTTTTTACATTGGAAACCCGGTAATATTTTCTGTAGGGAAAACGGGCATGAAGCAGCAGGCCGGCATGGGTATTCTTTTGGCGCTCACCACCGCAATGTGCTGGGGTGCGTTGCCAATTGCAATGAAGCAGGTACTGGAAGTGATGGAGCCGCCTACGGTGGTCTTTTATCGCTTTCTGATGGCAAGCATCGGCCTCGGGGCCATTCTGGCTATCAAAGGTAAGCTTCCATCCCTGCGACTCTTCCGCAAACCGCGCTGGCTGGTGTTGCTGGCTATCGCGACGGGTGGTCTGTTCGGTAACTTCATTCTGTTCAGCTCTTCCCTGCAATATCTCAGCCCCACGGCGTCGCAGGTGATAGGTCAGCTTTCACCGGTGGGCATGATGGTCGCCAGCGTCTTTATCCTCAAGGAGAAGATGCGCGGTACGCAGATCATCGGGGCGAGCATGCTGTTGTGCGGTCTGGTGATGTTCTTCAACACCAGTCTGATAGAGATTTTTACCCGCCTGACGGATTACACATGGGGTGTAATTTTCGGTGTGGGGGCAGCAATGGTCTGGGTGAGCTATGGCGTCGCACAAAAGGTGTTATTGCGTCGACTTGCCTCACAGCAGATCCTCTTTTTGCTGTACACTTTGTGTACAATAGCATTGCTGCCATTAGCAAAGCCGGGCGTGATTACCCAGCTTAGCGACTGGCAACTGGCGTGCCTCATTTTTTGTGGGCTGAACACGCTGGTCGGTTATGGCGCGCTGGCCGAAGCGATGGCGCGCTGGCAGGCAGCGCAGGTGAGCGCGTTAATTACGCTTACTCCGCTGTTTACGCTGTTATTTTCAGATTTGTTATCAATGGCCTGGCCCGATGTCTTCGTCAGACCGATGCTCAACCTGTTGGGCTATCTCGGTGCGTTTGTCGTGGTTGCGGGCGCGATGTATTCCGCCATTGGTCATCGTCTTTGGGGACGTTGGCGCAAAAATGAAGCGGTTGTAGTAGTCCCCCGCTCAGGCGAATGAGTTACGGAGAGTAAAATGAAGTTTGTTGATGAAGCGACGATCCTGGTCGTGGCTGGTGATGGCGGCAATGGTTGCGTGAGCTTCCGCCGTGAAAAGTATATCCCACGTGGCGGTCCTGATGGCGGCGACGGTGGGGATGGTGGTGACGTGTGGCTGGAGGCGGATGAAAACCTCAACACGCTGATCGACTACCGTTTCGAAAAATCTTTCCGTGCCGAGCGCGGCCAGAACGGCCAGAGCCGTGATTGTACGGGTAAACGTGGTAAAGACGTCAACATCAAGGTTCCGGTCGGTACGCGTGTGATTGACCAGGGCACCGGTGAAACCATGGGTGATATGACCAAACACGGTCAGCGCCTGCTGGTTGCAAAAGGTGGCTGGCATGGCCTCGGTAACAGCCGTTTTAAATCATCGGTTAACCGTGCTCCGCGTCAGAAAACCATGGGGACGCCGGGCGATACGCGCGAGCTGCAGCTGGAACTGATGCTGCTGGCTGACGTCGGTATGCTGGGTATGCCTAACGCCGGTAAATCGACGTTTATCCGTGCTGTATCAGCCGCGAAGCCAAAAGTGGCGGATTATCCGTTTACGACGCTGGTGCCAAGCCTGGGCGTTGTTCGTATGGACCACGAAAAGAGCTTTGTTGTCGCTGATATCCCTGGTTTGATCGAGGGCGCAGCAGAAGGCGCAGGACTGGGTATTCGCTTCCTGAAACACCTTGAGCGCTGCCGCGTATTGCTGCACATCGTTGATATTAATCCAATCGATGAGTCCGATCCGGTCGAAAACGCCCGTATCATCATCGGTGAACTTGAAAAATACAGTGAAAAACTCGCAGGTAAGCCACGCTGGCTGGTCTTCAACAAGATTGACCTGATGGACAAAGCCGAAGCGGAAGCAAAAGCTAAAGCGATTGCCGAAGCGATGGGTTGGGAAGATAAATACTACCTGATCTCTGCGGCAAGCCAGGTTGGTGTGAAAGATCTGTGCTGGGATGTGATGACCTTCATCATCGAGAACCCAATCGTTCAGGCGGAAGAAGCGAAACAGCCTGAAAAAGTCGAATTCATGTGGGATGACTACCACCGCCAGCAGCTCGAAGAGCTGGAAGCTGAAGAGGATGATGAAGACTGGGACGATGACTGGGATGAAGACGACGAAGAAGGCGTCGAGTTCATCTACAAGCACTAATCTCTGTCCGAAGCCCCCATCATGGGGGCTTTTTTTATTCCATCGTTGAGGGCAGCCAGCAGCTGGCGATTAAGCCGCCTTCAGCGCCATTCTCTAGCATTAACCTGCCGTGGTGAAGCTGCACAATGCGCTGCACGATACTCAGACCCAGACCGCTGCCACCGTAGCGCTGGTCAAGACGGCGGAAAGGCTCGGTAATGGACTGTCGGTGCGCTTCATCAATCCCTGGACCCTGATCGATAACGCTGATCTGCGTTCCCCCATCGACCTCGGTTAATGTCACTGTAATCGTCGTCCCTGCCGGGCTGTAGCGCCCGGCGTTCTCCAGCAGATTGCGCAGCATCAGGCGCAGGAGCACGGCGTCTCCCTGAACCGTGAGCGCGCTTTTAGCGGGCCATATCACCGTATGGTTTTTGGCTTCATGCTCCAGGCCAAGCGGGGCGATGATGTTGTCCGTCCAGTTAACCGTTTCGTAGTGGCCGCTGGCCATTGCCTGCCCGGCACGGGCCAGCATCAGCAACTGCTCAACGGTATGCATGAGCTGATCGATACGGCTAATTAACGTCGCGGCCTGCGGCGCGCCTGACTGCGCCATGAGCTCCAGATGGAGCCGGATACCGGCAAGGGGCGTTCGAAGCTCGTGTGCGGCATCTGCGGTGAAGAGACGCTCCTGCTGAATGGTATTGTCCAGCCGGGCGAGCAGCTGGTTCAGGGAGGTTGTCACCGCGCCGATTTCTTCCATGTCGGAATACATTGGAAGTGGAGTTAAGTTATCCGCTGAACGGTTAGCCAGGCTGGCACGCAGTTTATTCAGCGGTCGGGTAATCCAGGTAACTGCCCAGAATGAAAACAGCAGCGTGAAACCGACCATCACCAGAGAAGGGACCAGAAGAGAAGCAATCGCCTCGCGGATCTCTTTCTCGACATGGTTATTACGGGCTTTCGCCGACAGCGTTTCATTAACGAGAAAACCAATCTGCTCACGGCTTTCATGCCACAGCCAGATGACGCTTATCAGCTGGAAAAATAACAGAATGACTGCCAGCAGCACCATCAAACGCCGACGCATGCTGTTCATTTCTGGCTCTCCAGGCGATAGCCAACGCCACGGACGGTTTTGATTCTGTCCTTGCCGAGCTTGCGACGCAGGTTGTGAATGTGAACTTCAAGGGTGTTTGACCCCGGATCGTCTTGCCAGGAGTAGATATCCTGCTGGAGAGTTTCTCTGTGTACCGTTTGCCCGCTGCGCATGATTAGACGCGTAAGCAAGGCGAACTCTTTTGGCGTCACCTCTACCGCCTGATCCTGGCGCAGTACCTGCTGGGTTTGCAGATTCAGCGTAATATCGCCGTCGGTCAGTAAGTTATCACTATGGCCCTGATAGCGGCGAATCAACGCTCGCACCCGTGCCTGCAGCTCCGCAAGCGCAAAAGGCTTCACCAGGTAATCATCTGCGCCTGCATCGAGGCCGGTGATACGATCCTCAATGGCATCGCGTGCCGTCAGGATCAATACCGGGTTGGCGATGCCGCGGCGTCGCCACTGGCTGAGCAGCGTGGCGCCGTCTTTATCAGGCAAGCCCAAATCGAGGATCACCAGACTGTATTCGCCGCTCTGAATCAAGGCATCCGCCTCTGCCGCAGTGCCGGCACAGTCGAGGGCATAGCCTTCATTAGCCAGCCCCAGAGCGAGCCCTTCTTGCAATAACAGATCATCTTCAACGATAAGAAGTTTCATCTCTGTTTTTTGGTCCTGTATCCTTATGATGTCAGGATTATGGCAGAAAGTGGTGCACAAGTGCACACACGTTTTAGCATCATTAATCTTAATAAAATCCTAATTAAATTTAATTGAATAGTGGGTGCATAAGCCTCCAGATATAATACCAGACTTTTTCTGGCACGGTTGTTGTCGTTGACGTACTGAGATAAACGGGTAAAAGAATGGAATCTCTTTATTTATTAATGCTTTCAATGATTTTAATTATTGTTGCAATACTTATTTATCGGTATAAAAGCCAACAAAATGCTTACATTTCAGTACTCATTTTTGTATCGATTGTTGGGGCTGTTTTTCTTGATGGCTTTTGGACTGTTTGCCAGTATTTTACCGGTGATGGGGTAAATGAGTCGGTTCTTTACACGCTAACGACAACGATGGAAGGCGGAGAAATAAATGATTACATATGGACATCAGTATTAGCAATCTTACTCTGTGCGACGATCGTTATTATTATTCATAGGGTTTTATTCAGTGGGGGAGCATTTAAGAAGCAAAGTTGGATTTATGCAATTTTGTCCAGCTTTTGTGGTGTCCTGGCGTTGCTTGTTTCTCCTGCTTTTTCGCAACTTAGCGGAACTATGATGTTATCAGAAAAAGTGGATGGTTCAGATTTTAATGAATATTATATTAATCAACCGAGTAAAATTGAACAGCCTAAGTTAAACTTGGTATATATATATGCTGAAAGTCTTGAGCGCACCTATTTCGATGAGGCTGTTTTCCCAGGGTTGTTACCGGATTTAAATAAATTAAGAGAAAGAAGCGTCGATTTTTCTAATACTTTCCAAATGCCAGCAACTGATTTCACCATCGCGGGTATTGTTGCTTCACAGTGTGGGTTACCATTATTCAAACCCACAACGTTTGATGGTGAAAATACCGTAGGTACATTCTACCCCGGGAGTCACTGTCTGGGGGATATACTGAGTGCCTCAGGCTACGACACCTATTTTTATCAAGGTGCAAACCTTCATTTTGCCGATAAAGATGCTTTTTTAAAAGTGCATGGCATAAAGCATACATGGGGGTTAACGGAATCTGGTCTACAGGAAAATTTTGATCTACAAAATAACTGGGGACTCTATGATAATGTGGTATTGGACAAAGCTTGGGAGAAATTTACTGAGCTTTCCGCTTCCGGAAAACGTTTTGCCCTGTTTACACTGACGGTCGATACACATCCACCGAAGGGGTATATCTCACCCGGTTGTCGTCAGAAAAATTACACCATTGATGGTCGTTCTGTTGAAGCATTAAGCGCTGTGCTTTGCAGTCAGGAAGATATCTCGCGGTTTGTACAAAAGATTCTGTCATCCCCCTGGGCCGCAAATACACTCGTTGTTCTCTCATCGGATCACCTGGCCATGCCCAGTACAGCGGTTGCTGTTGATTATCTCAATAAACTGGAACGTCGGGATCTGTTTTTCATCCTCGGGCCGCAGGTGAAGTCTGGCCTGAAATCGCAGCCAAGAAGTACTCTTGATAATGGTGCAACCGTTCTGGATCTGCTGGGTGGCGTAACGAAAATAGGTCTGGGGCGGAGTTCAGTCAGCGAAAAATCGCTCTCGGAAAGTATACCTGATTTTAAAAACAAACTTTATGCATGGGCTGAAAGCATACGTGGAATTTGGGGAATGCCAGACCACATCGACGATTTCACGATCAATACACAAAAAAAAGAGATTTCGTTTAGCGGCCATACTTTTAGCTTGCCAATCCTGGTCGACATTAAATCTGATCAAGTTCTTCCCGTCATTGATGATGGCAGCAAAAAAATCTCGTTAAAGCAATCACTGGCATTTTTACCCGAAGGTGAGCATTTTGTCTGGGTCGATAAATGTTATCGACCGGCAACTATCTGGCGAAACGAGTTTGTGCTCTCTGAAGCCTGGTGCATCACACAGGGTAAGGCCGGAGGAAAGATTACGGTCAATAAAGTGGACAGTGATGTCTATGAAGGCAAGGTAAACATTGATGATGGCCCAACAGTTACTGCGCGCTATCAACGTGATCAGGGGCAATTGAAAATGAGTCCAGATGACGTTCGTTATGTCTCGGATACATTCAAATTTGCCTTAGACGGGATACCCATGTTTATCGAAAACATGATGGGGGTCGGTCGCCAGGAATCCTGGGGGCGTTGGTCAGATGCGATGACCTCCCCTTCAGTCATGTTGCTGTATAAGTCACCGTTCCCTCGCGAATTTAATGTTGAGATTGAAGCGAAAGCCTATGGCAAAAATATTAATGCACCCGTTGCCATAACAATAGGTGAACAGACGCAGTATGCGCGTTTTGGTGAGAAGGCAACCAGGGTTACTCTTCATTACACAGGGGATCTCTATTCGCGCTTGCTGATCATTACCCCACCTGAACCCACGCTGAGCCGAGAGGGCAGCATATTAGGGCAAAACTATACTTCACCTGTGAGAAAGATAGGTATCGGGCTGAGTGAAGTGAAGATTATACCAGTGGTTCAAGCCACTGACAGGAAGTCAATATAAGGGGCGGCCTGCAATCCAATGCAGGCCATCACGAACATTAGTTATTCTGGTAGATGTCCTTATAAAGCCTGCTTTCGAAGCGAACAAGCGGAATACGACGATTGCGCTGGTCGGTCGGTTCGACGGCATAGCCGGAAAGATACTGCACGAATGCCATGCGTTGTCCGCTGGCGGTAGTGATGAAGCCTGCAAGGTTGTAAACCCCCTGCAGTGAGCCTGTTTTCGCGGATACTTTGCCATCCACACCGGCAGCGTGAAGCCCGGCGCGGTACTGCAGTGAACCGTCATGCCCGGCCAGCGGCAGCATTGAAATAAAGTTTAGCTCAGTGTCGTGCTGTGCAATGTACTGAAGCACCTGCATCATCGTGGCCGGGGAAATCAAGTTATGACGCGATAATCCGGAGCCATCAACCGCGATAGTATTACCCAGCTCGATCCCGGCCTGCTGGCGCAGGATCTGACGAACGGCGTCTGAACCCGCACGCCAGGTGCCCGGCACGCCGAAACGCGCGTGACCAATCATGCGAAATACGGTGTCGGCAATCATGTTGTCAGACTTTTTCAACATGATTCTCAGTAAATCGTGCAACGGCGGAGACTGTTTGCTGGCAATAACCGTGCCGGGCTGGTTGACCTGCGTCTGACGAAGCAGCGTGCCGGTGTAGGTTATTCCCGCTTGTTTCAGTTCATCTTTCAGAATAGCGCCCGCATAGCTTGCACCATCCTGTATCGCAAAGGCCAGCGGCAGCGGATCGGCGCGCTGCGTCAGGCAGCCGGTAAGCGTGAAGCGGTTAAGATCGCCTGGCACGACGTCCAGCTCACAATATTGCGCATCCGGGGAGCCTTTCGCCAGCGTGCGGACCTGGCTAAACATCGTGACCGGGTAGTAGGACGCGATGCGGATAAACGCTAAATCATCTGGCTTCGGCGCGCTGTAAAGCGAAACCGAGAAGCAGTTACGGTCGACAATCGCAGCGGCGGGCGGGGCGCTAAAGCACTGGGTCATGTCGTTCCACGGCCAGCCAGGGGCTTTATCGTGGCTGGCAAAGATGGAGGTATCGATCAGCACATTGCCATCAATTTTCTGCACGCCAGATTTTTTCAGTACCGCGACCATATTGCGGATATCCTGACGCTTGAAGGTCGGATCGCCGCCAAAACGGGCGATAAGATCGCCTTTCAGTTCACCGCCTTCGACATTACCCTTGGTTTCAAGGGTGGTCGTAAAACGGAAGTCAGGCCCGAGCTGGAGCAGGGCGGCGAGGGCAGTGATCACCTTTTGGGTACTGGCAGGCAGGGCCATCTGTTGACTGTGATAGTCAATCTCAGGAGCCTGTGCGCCAACCTTCTGCACCATCAGGGCAAGGTTCGCGCCTGCGGGGAGCTGATTAATGTACTCATCAACATTCGCGGCCTGGGCGGTGAACGTTATACTGGTAGTCAATCCGATGATAAATCTGGAAAATCGCATAATCTCGCGCTAACAACCCGAAAACAAACCGTCATACTACGGTGCATGGCACTGCAAAGTAAACGATGACCCATAGTGAACTTCGCGGTAAAATGCATATCAAATTGAAAAATTGCTGCTGACCTGGGGCATTGCTCCCGGGTCGGTTTTCTTTTTGCTTCTTGCCCGCTTAGGGGGGCAGGAGCAGGGAACACTGCTCCCAACAGGAATGTTTAAGAGGTATAACAAATGCAAGCTATTCCGATGACCTTACGTGGTGCCGAAAAACTGCGCGAAGAGCTGGATTTTCTGAAATCTGTGCGTCGCCCTGAAATCATCGCCGCTATCGCGGATGCGCGCGAGCATGGCGACCTGAAAGAGAACGCTGAATACCACGCCGCGCGTGAGCAGCAGGGCTTCTGTGAAGGGCGTATTAAAGATATCGAAGCAAAACTGTCCAATGCACAGGTTATCGATATCACCAAAATGCCTAACAATGGGCGTGTGATCTTTGGTTCTACCGTGACCGTGTTGAACCTGGATAACGACGAAGAGCAGACCTATCGCATCGTGGGTGATGATGAAGCAGACTTCAAACAGAACCTGATTTCAGTGAACTCCCCGATTGCTCGCGGCCTGATTGGTAAAGAGCAGGACGATGTTGTCACCATCCGCACCCCTGGCGGTGAAGTGGAATACGAAATTATTAAGGTTGAATACCTGTAATTCGCTTCTCTACTAAGATGTTGATACATTGTAAAGAAAAGAAAAAGGCCGCATAGCGGCCTTTTATCAACTCAAGGAGCATGGCATTTTGCTCGCCTGCTGACAGAAATCCCTCGTTTCACACAGAAAATGTGTTTGATTCAGGATATCCTTAGCGTGGCAGCGAGATTTTGCGCTCTTTAGATGGGCGGTAGAGCACCAGCGTTTTACCGATGACCTGTACATTACAGGCGCCGGTTTCGCGCACGATGGCTTCCACGATCAGGTTTTTAGTGTCTCTGTCTTCAGAGGCGATTTTCACCTTGATCAGCTCGTGGTGTTCCAGCGCTTGTTCAATCTCGGCAAGCACCCCTTCGGTCAAACCATTGTTGCCAAGCATGACTACAGGCTTGAGCGGATGTGCCAGACCTTTAAGGTGCTGTTTTTGTTTAGTACTCAGATTCATCGTATATTTTTGCTTACGTTGGGATTGAAAACGGTTCATTCTACCGCCATCTCCCTAATATCGCCAAATAGCAGCGTAGAAATTTACGCCAAAGGTAAGCAACGATGAACCCGGACGGAAATGTTAAATGACAGGTAAAAAGCGTTCTGCCAGTTCCAGCCGCTGGCTTCAGGAACACTTTAGCGATAAATATGTTCTGCAGGCGCAGAAAAAGGGGTTACGTTCCCGCGCCTGGTTTAAACTTGATGAAATACAGCAAAGTGACAAACTTTTTAAGCCGGGGATGACGGTTGTCGACCTCGGCGCTGCCCCTGGCGGATGGTCCCAGTATGCGGTCACGCAGATCGGCGGAGCGGGTCGAATCATCGCATGCGATCTTTTACCAATGGATCCCATCGTCGGTGTCGACTTCCTTCAGGGCGATTTTCGTGATGAATTAGTGCTGAAAGCGTTACTTGAACGTGTGGGTGACAGTAAGGTTCAGGTTGTCATGTCTGATATGGCACCAAATATGTGTGGAACACCGGCGGTGGATATCCCCCGCGGCATGTATCTGGTGGAGCTAGCGTTAGAAATGTGTCGTGATGTTCTGGCGCCTGGTGGTAGTTTTGTTGTGAAGGTGTTTCAGGGCGAAGGTTTCGAGGAGTATCTTAAGGAAATTCGCTCCCTGTTTGCGAAGGTTAAAGTTCGTAAGCCGGACTCTTCCCGGGCGCGTTCCCGAGAAGTGTATATTGTAGCGACCGGGCGAAAATGATAACCGGTAGATTTCAGGCGAAAGTTTGAATGAAACTGGATATAGAGTATCCTGACGCTGTTTTTAACACAGTTGTAATGTGAGGTTAATCCCTTGAGTGACATGGCGAAAAACCTAATTCTCTGGCTGGTCATTGCCGTCGTGCTGATGTCAGTATTCCAGAGCTTTGGGCCCAGCGAGTCGAATGGCCGCAAGGTGGATTATTCTACCTTCCTGCAGGAGGTCAATCAGGACCAGGTTCGCGAAGCGCGTATCAACGGACGTGAGATCAACGTTACCAAGAAAGATAGTAACCGTTACACGACTTACATCCCGGTGAACGATCCTAAGCTGCTTGATAACCTTCTGACCAAAAACGTCAAGGTAGTAGGCGAGCCGCCAGAAGAACCAAGCCTGCTGGCTTCTATCTTCATTTCCTGGTTCCCGATGCTGCTTCTTATCGGCGTCTGGATCTTCTTTATGCGTCAGATGCAGGGCGGCGGTGGCAAAGGTGCCATGTCGTTCGGTAAGAGCAAGGCGCGTATGCTGACGGAAGACCAGATCAAGACCACGTTCGCTGATGTCGCCGGTTGTGACGAAGCGAAAGAAGAGGTAGGTGAACTGGTTGAGTACCTGCGTGAACCGAGCCGTTTCCAGAAGCTGGGCGGTAAGATCCCGAAAGGCGTGCTGATGGTTGGCCCTCCGGGTACCGGTAAAACCCTGCTGGCGAAAGCCATCGCGGGTGAAGCGAAGGTGCCGTTCTTTACTATTTCAGGTTCTGATTTCGTTGAAATGTTCGTGGGTGTCGGTGCATCTCGTGTGCGTGACATGTTTGAGCAGGCCAAGAAAGCAGCACCGTGCATTATCTTCATCGATGAAATCGACGCCGTAGGCCGCCAGCGTGGCGCAGGTCTGGGCGGTGGTCACGATGAACGTGAACAGACGCTGAACCAGATGCTGGTTGAGATGGATGGCTTCGAAGGTAACGAAGGTATCATCGTTATCGCGGCGACTAACCGTCCGGACGTACTTGACCCTGCGCTGCTGCGTCCAGGCCGTTTCGACCGTCAGGTTGTGGTCGGTCTGCCAGACGTTCGTGGTCGTGAACAGATTCTGAAAGTTCACATGCGTCGCGTACCGCTGGCGCCGGATATTGATGCGGCAATCATTGCGCGCGGTACCCCGGGCTTCTCCGGTGCGGACCTGGCCAACCTGGTCAACGAAGCCGCTCTGTTTGCCGCTCGCGGTAACAAGCGCGTCGTATCGATGGTGGAGTTCGAGAAAGCGAAAGACAAAATCATGATGGGTGCGGAACGTCGCTCCATGGTGATGACGGAAGCGCAGAAAGAGTCCACGGCATACCACGAAGCGGGTCACGCGATTATTGGTCGCCTCGTGCCGGAACATGATCCGGTGCATAAAGTGACTATTATTCCGCGCGGTCGTGCGCTGGGTGTGACCTTCTTCCTGCCTGAGGGCGACGCGATCAGCGCCAGCCGTCAGAAACTGGAAAGCCAGATTTCTACCCTGTACGGTGGTCGCCTGGCAGAAGAGATTATCTACGGTGTGGAACATGTTTCTACCGGTGCGTCCAACGACATCAAAGTCGCGACAAACCTGGCGCGTAACATGGTGACGCAGTGGGGCTTCTCCGACAAACTCGGTCCGCTGCTGTATGCAGAGGAAGAGGGTGAAGTATTCCTGGGCCGTTCTGTGGCCAAAGCGAAACATATGTCCGATGAGACGGCTCGTATCATCGACCAGGAAGTAAAATCTCTGGTAGAGCGTAACTATGCGCGTGCTCGCCAGATCCTGAACGACAATATGGACATCCTGCATTCGATGAAAGATGCGCTCATGAAATATGAGACCATCGATGCACCGCAGATTGACGACCTGATGGCGCGCCGTGAAGTGCGTCCGCCAGCAGGCTGGGAAGACCCAGGCGCTTCCAATAATTCTGACAACAATGGCACCCCGCGTGCGCCGCGTCCGGTTGATGAACCGCGTACGCCAAACCCGGGCAACACCATGTCAGAACAGTTGGGCGATAAGTAAGTCACTGCTGTTGACGCGTTTGTCTGTACCTCAAACCCTGGAGCTTGCTCCGGGGTTTTTCATTTCTGTTTAACGATATAGATATCAGGGATTTCGCCATGAAATTATTCGCTCAGGACTCGCATCTCGATCTTTCACATCCCCATGTGATGGGGATCCTGAATGTTACCCCTGACTCCTTCTCTGACGGCGGCACGCATAACACGCTTATCGAGGCGGTTAAGCACGCCAATTTAATGATTAATGCGGGTGCCACCATCATTGACGTTGGCGGCGAATCGACGCGCCCTGGTGCGGCGGACGTGTCTGTGGAAGAAGAGCTGGCGCGCGTGGTGCCGGTGGTTGAAGCGATTGCCCAGCGGTTTGAAGTGTGGATCTCCGTTGATACCTCCAAACCGGAAGTGATTCGTGAAGTGGCGAGAGTGGGCGCTCACATTATTAATGATATTCGCTCACTCACAGAGCCTGGCGCACTTGAAGCCGCGGCAGAGACGGGGTTACCGGTATGCCTGATGCATATGCAGGGTCAGCCGAAAACCATGCAGGAAGCACCGAAGTACGACGATGTCTTTGCCGACGTGAATCGCTTCTTTATTGAGCATATCGCGCGCTGTGAACGTGCAGGTATCCCAAAAGAGAAATTGCTGCTCGACCCGGGGTTCGGTTTCGGTAAAAATCTCTCACACAATTATGCGTTGCTTGCGCGCCTGTCGGAATTCCATCACTTTGGTCTGCCGCTGCTGGTGGGTATGTCGAGAAAGTCGATGATTGGGCAGTTGCTGAACGTGGGGCCGAGCGAACGCCTGAGCGGCAGCCTGGCCTGCGCGGTGATTGCGGCGATGCAGGGCGCGCACATCATTCGTGTCCATGACGTCAAAGAAACAGTAGAAGCCATGCGTGTGGTGGAAGCCACACTGGCAGCGAAGGAAAACAAACGCTATGAGTAATCGTAAATATTTTGGTACCGATGGTATCCGTGGGCGTGTCGGCGATGCTCCCATCACCCCTGATTTTGTCCTGAAGCTCGGCTGGGCTGCTGGCAAAGTACTGGCGCGTCATGGTTCCCGTAAGATCATTATCGGTAAAGACACCCGCATTTCGGGCTATATGCTGGAATCAGCGCTGGAAGCGGGTCTGGCGGCGGCAGGACTTTCTGCCTCCTTTACGGGCCCAATGCCAACGCCTGCAGTCGCGTATCTGACGCGCACCTTCCGTGCGGAAGCGGGGATTGTCATCTCGGCTTCTCACAATCCGTTCTACGACAACGGCATAAAATTCTTCTCCATTGACGGCACCAAGCTCCCGGATGAGGTGGAAGAAGCCATTGAAGCGGAAATGGAAAAAGAGATCACCTGTGTAGATTCCGCAGAGCTGGGTAAAGCGAACCGTATCGTTGATGCGGCGGGTCGTTATATCGAATTCTGTAAAGGCACCTTTCCGAATGAGCTGAGCCTCGCTCACCTCAAAATTGTGGTGGACTGTGCAAACGGCGCGACCTATCACATCGCCCCAAATGTCTTCCGCGAGCTGGGTGCGAAAGTGATCACCATTGGCTGCGAGCCGGATGGTCTGAACATTAACGAGCAGGTGGGTGCAACTGACGTTCGTGCCCTGCAGGCGCGTGTTCTGGCGGAGAAAGCCGATCTCGGTATTGCGCTGGACGGCGACGGTGACCGCGTGATCATGGTTGACCACGAAGGTAACAAGGTAGATGGCGATCAGATCCTCTACATCATTGCACGTGAAGGTCTGCGTCAGGGCCAGCTGCGCGGTGGTGCGGTGGGTACGCTGATGAGTAACATGGGTCTGGAACTGGCGCTGAAACAGCTCGGTATTCCGTTTGTCCGCGCGAAAGTGGGTGACCGCTATGTGCTGGAAAAACTGCAGGAGAAGGGCTGGCGCATCGGTGCAGAAAACTCGGGTCACGTGATCCTGCTCGACAAAACCACCACCGGTGACGGTATCGTGGCCGCGCTGCAGGTGGTTGCCGCCATGGCGCGCAACCATATGAGCCTGCACGATCTGTGCAGCGGGATGAAAATGTTCCCACAGATCCTGGTAAACGTACGCTTCACTGCCGGTAAAGGCGATCCACTGGAAAATGAGAACGTCAAAGCGGTGATGGCTGACGTTGAAGCGGCTCTGGGCAATCGTGGACGCGTGCTACTGCGTAAGTCCGGTACCGAACCGCTGATCCGCGTGATGGTGGAAGGTGAAGACGAAGCGCAGGTAATCGAATTCGCACACCGTATTGCGGATGCTGTAAAAGTGGCATAAGTATACCACTCTGCTTTATATTTCAGGGCGATGAATATCGCCTTTTTATTGTTATGGTGAATGTAAATATTCATATTGCGTCGTTTCAGCTCTTAGCATATAAATATTGAAAAATTTATAAAATAGTGTAACCAAAAAAAATCATACATATTCAATGATATATATGTGGATTTTACCCCCCCCTTTTTTCTTATTTTAATCTCTCTTAAAGCAATATTAAGAGGATTTTATTTGACTATTATTAATAAATAATGCTTCCATTTGCACTAAATATAGAGATCTAAATTTATTCCTATAGTGGCTGTGTGGGGCTATAAAGTTATGATGCTCATTCTTATAATCCGCTGCGTTCTCAGGAACGGTCTTGGGAATTTTAATATTTTAAGGGAAATAGAATGAATACCATGGTTTGGAAACTCAAAGGAAAAATGAATCGCAAGGCAGCGAAATTACAGGAGATGCGTAAACAGCGCGGTGTAACCCTGCTGGAAATCATCATTGTACTGGGCATTATCGGTGTTATCGCGGCTGGCGTTGTTATTCTGGCCCAGCGTGCATTTACTACACAAGATCTGTCTGATATTCAGAACAATGCGAACAGCATCCGTACCTCTATGACTGAAGCGTTTAAAGATGAAGGCAGCTACCCAGCTGATAACGGTGGTATTGTTGGCCTGACTAAATCTAATATTTCTGCGTCTACACTGGATACGCCAATTGTTACTCTGGTAAAACTGGGTAAAATTTCTCCTGACGAATCCTTCAACGGCATTTCCAACGATGCATTCCAGATCAGTAATGCACGACTGGATAACACCAGTTCTCAGAACAAAGCATTCGTGTTTGTTGTAAACGGCCTGGAAACTGAAGAGTGTCGTAACTTGATCTCTGAAATGGGTAACCAGTGGGATTACGTCGAAGCTCTGAACACAGGTGCAAATGCTGGTTCTACCGTTGCGAGCATTGACGGTCGTAACCTGAGCGTTGCTAAATCTGGCGCAATTCTGAAGACTCTGACTTCTGGCGAAATTGCTGCTACAGACATCACTGCTTCTGGCGTTTGTGATGGCGAAGGTGCGGCTAACGGCGTGATCTTCGGTAGCAAATAATTAAGTACTGATTACTTTGTTGTCTAAGTGAGCCCCCCTGCTGATAGGGGGGCTTTGTTAATTGCCTAAACAGGACTGGAATAATGCGCGTCAGAAAGGATTCAGGCTTCAGTTTGCTGGAAATCATTATTGTTCTGGCTATTGCTGGCGGCGTTATGGTGATGTACACGCACTATGCGCGCAAAAAAGCCGAAAACATTGCTCAGCAGAACGTCGCCGATGCCCTCGCTGAGGAAATGAAGGGGGTGCTGGAATTTATTGACGATGACACCATCGCGCTGGTTGGCCAGAAAAACGAAACTGACAGTCCTCTCTATAGTAATGAAAAGGATGAGTATAATGTATATCATACGCGCATCACGAATGAAATTGATACCACCGATACGGGCAACAAGGATAACTATTACCTGTGGGGTGATAGCAATAATAAATCCAGGCAGCAGCGCTATCTGTTCTTAAGCAGCAACTGTAAATCATCACTGAAATCTGATTTTGCTTTTGAAAAAGAGTATCTGTCATGCTTTATGCGCAACGTGGCAACCAACTCTACTGCAGTAATCGATCGCGTCGGCTTTGCCAGCGGTGATAAAGATTCTGACCGTCAATATGATATCAATCGCATCGATACGATTGTCCGGTTCAAAAAAGAAGAAGCAAACACCGATTATCATTTTGCTGATTTCGCTCCCCATTTTACGGAAGCATTTTCAAAAGCAGGTTTTACGGTTTCGCATTCGATGATTGTACACCGCACTAACAGTACATCGAACTGGCAATTGGTTCTGAATAAGAAAGACAATAAAACACCGATTGAACTGAGCAGCATGGCCAGCAACCTTGATGCACTGGACCAGTATAAGAAAGACGAATTTGGCGTGCGTTTTACGATTGAAACAAACGATAACTCCGGCAACAGCAGCAATGTTGGCGGCAAGGTATGTTGGGCCCGAGGTGATAGCGGCGTAAAACTTTGCTACGACGATAATGTGGGTACAGGTAAACGTGGTGAAGATACCGTTCTTTCTCTGAATATGACCGACCCGAACAATACGCGCGGCGAAAAAACTATGACGGGAACGCTAAAAGCTAACGTCGTTATGGAAAATACGGCCACTCGCGTGAATCTCTTTCAGCGTTCAGCTGGAAGTTTGAAGTTTGATGACGAGGGAAATCCGCAACCTCTTCACCGTAAGGATGCCGATGGAAATCTTTTTACAGTAGAGCTTACCGGGAATGATTCAAATGCCATGTATAATGTAGAAGATGGTGCAGATGGCGGATTTGAGTTAGATGCCCCTGATTATCCTGATGCAACGTTTGATGCTTATGAACTGGTCACCCCTTCAGTGACGTTTTATAGTGAGAAGGGGTTCAATACAAATGATAATACAGGATTAAACCTCGACAGCAGGAAAGATGACGCACAAACATTTAATAATGATGAGAATGATGAAGGCGATCTCGATATTAATATTAATTCCTATTCTGATGACGGTGGTAATGATGACAGGACTCATTCAACAGATCCTGAGGTATTATCGACCACTTCTCAGGGATATTACGATATTAATGGTGGTGGCTATCGTTATGCGGTTCAAACCTGTCCACAAGTTGAACAGGAGATCACTCTTCGTGATCGAAACGGAAAGCCTCTTTTGGATGATGAAGGTAATGTGAGGAGGTATAAATATACAAGACGTTTGTATCCACGTATGACTGCTTCCATCTCATCCGTGGCTGCGTTTAGGCCAAGTTCTACTGCGAAATTATCATTTCAACATTCGGATCAAACCAGGAATACCTTAACAGATAATGAGACGGTGGGATCTTTGGCAGGGCTTGCTGTACAGGTTGAAATTGCTGAGCAAGCTAACAATTATAACTCTTTTATGAACAGTGCTGGCCATCATCTTTATGATAAAACGAAATATATATGGGTAGTCTCCGCGATTATGGGGATGTACGACGGGGCGACAGGTGAAGGGTATAACGTACTTAACCCAGGTACGGTTTCTTACGTTTTCCATACGTGGTGTAGCACCATCCCACAGGACGGTACGCCAGCGGATATATTAGACACTCAGCAGTATCAGTAAGTATTAAAATAATGGAATATAAATAATATGAATATTATTAAACATAATAAATGGACAATCGCAGGTATTTTGCTGTGTAGCGTGGGCTACACTCACGCGTCAATGAATACGTCGCCTGTGGTGGAATTAGCTGCAAACACGACAGTAACTTCAACGCCACGGAATCCTTTTGCGGAAGAGAATACGGTTTCACCAGCCTATTCTTCCTCTACTCCCGGAATGACGTCTTCTGCACCAGGGCTTACGGTGCCGTCACTCGTCATGCAGGAGAATGAATTACTAAGCCAGGCGATCAAACAGTGGGCCGCGAGTAACCATTACAAACTGTTCTGGAACAGTAAAAAAGATTATTTGATCTACAACACGATTACCCTGAGCGGCAAAACCGATGACGATATTCTGCAGTCGTTGGGAGAGCTCTTCTTCTCAGAAAATTATGGTTTAGTCGTCAAGAAGTACGCCAAAAACCACGTTATTGTCGTCGATGAAATGTAAGTGGATGGAACCCATGAAATTAAAAACAGGTGTATTGTTACTGGCCTTTCTTGCGCAAGGATGCGTAAGTGATTTTGAAAAAAAATACGACATTCCGAAAAAAATTGGTGAACAAACTGCGGAAACGACCACGACAGACGAGGCGAAGACTAAGCCCTATGTGAAGTACGATTCCGCGTACCTGGGTAAGAAAGTGCAATACAGTGTGGAACAGCAAAAAGTGATGGGTAAACATGTGAAAATTACGTCATATGAACCCACCACGCTATCGGCTCTGATGGAGGTCGTTTCTGCGCAAACGGGGATCAGTTTCCGTATTAACGCGTCAGCAATGGGTGATAAAAAACCGAATACGGATGACTCATGGGATACGCCTCGCTCCGTACGGTTTGACGGTAACTTCGAAGATTTTATGAAGTATATTGGCTCGCTCTATGACGTTAGCACTCAGCTGGATGCAAGTAACGTGCTTAAAATCAACGTGTTCGAAACCTATGTTATGCGCCTCGACTTCTATGGCGAAAATAATAAAACGGAAACGACCCTTGATCTGTCAGGTAACGAAGCGACATCTGGCGGCGGCTTGACGGGTAAATCCGAAACTAAATTTGAGTCCTCTTTCTGGGACGACGTAGAAGATATGGCGAAAAACTACGTCACGTCAGGTAACTACACCCTGTTTAAGGATTCTTCGATTCTGATGGTGAATTCGCGTCCATCTGAACATGAGGCATTGAGCAAAGCGCTGGATAAATATAAAGCGGATAACAGCCGTCAATTTATTGTGACGTATCGCATTTATTTACTCGATAAAACAAAAGAGAAAAATCTGGGTGGTGGTTTAAATCTCGATTTTGCGGATGCGCATAACACCATCAACATCAGCAGCAGTATCCTGAATAACCTGGGAGGGGGTATCACCGCGGGCTGGAAAAACAGCCATGTTGATATCAGTACGGGCCTGGATGCGTTGTATAAATTAACGGGTAGCGAATCACTGCAGAGTGGTTCATTCATCACGCGTAATAATATGGCGATTCCTGTCAACATGACGCAGTCCCAGTACTATGTATCCGGAAGAACACGTACAACGGATGATACCGGTGAAGTTAACGTAGAAGTTGATACTGATGAAATTGTCACCGGGACCAGCTTTATCATCACCCCTCGCGTGTTGTCGGATGGCCGCATCGAAGTGGTCAGCGGCTTCACGAAGCGTTTCCTCAACTCCATTGACGAGTATGACGACGTACAGCTGCCAAACGTCAGCACTACCGAGTCGTTTAACTCTTCAATCATCAAGCCGGGAGACCTGCTGGTTGTAGGAAAATATGAAGTGAAGAGTTCTAAAAATGGGCTTCAGTATGAAGTGTTGGGTGCTAATGACACCAACTCGGACGGTGTTGCAACGGTCCTGATGGTGATCGGGGTCGATTATTATCGCCAGCCGATCACTTCACGCGATGAATAAGTAGCCTCGCTATGAATGATATTTTATTCAAGAATAACATTTTAACCGGCCTCTACTGGGAGCCTGAAAGCCTGGAAAATTTGCAACCCGCGGAACAGGCTTCCTTCCGCGGGATGATGAAAGCCTATCGTAGGTTGGTATACAAGGATGCGGCTGGCGTAATGGCGATCGGTTATAGCACGAAGATTTCAACGCTATATGAACCTTTTGCCCTCTATATAAAAGAACTTTATGGTGATGGGATTTACTTCTCGCATGAAGATAATCAGACAACCTATTTTCTGATTATTAATGGGGGTCGGATCGTCAGCGGTACGGACTGTTTTATTAGCAAAGAACTCTTTGATGAGTTAATGAAACACACGGATGCCTATAGTCATCTGGAAGTAACGCCTCTGGAAGAGATTCAAATAGACGCTGTTGCGGAGCGCTGCTGCGCCCGACAGGCGCGACTGAAGCGCCGCCGGCGTATTATTATCGGTTCAATCTTCTCGAGTGGTATTGCGCTTCTGGCCGTTTTGGCAGTGTTGCTTCATTTTTTTGTGACGGGATAACGTATGCTGGAAGGAATGTATTTCTGGAAAGATAAAAGCGGTACAGTTTCAAAGCTGAAGCTGATTTTGGGGATTTTGCTCATTCTCATTCTGGTCATCGGCTGCGGCGCAGGAGCATGGTATTACTTTGTTATGCTTCCCGAAGCGAAGGCGAAAGAAGAGGTGATTGCGCGTCAGCAGCAGGCAGCCCAGAAACTGCGGGATGATATCGAAAAGGTCAAGGGTTTCTATGCAACCTCCCTGGCCGGAGGCGGTATCGATGAAACGGTATTGTTACTAGATGAAATAAAGAAAAGTGATAAGACGCTCGATATTATTCCGTGGGATAAATATACATTTAACTGTGATACCAAAGCATGCCAATTCAGTTATGCCTTTACAAAAGGCGCCTTATGGGTACTGCCGCAAAAATCGTTCTGGGGGAAATGGTATAAACCCACCGTTATCGCAAAAGATAAAGGGAAATCATCTGCAAAAAATAAAATGGATTTCCAGTTTGATAAGGTTGAGTCACGTCTGAATAAAAATAATTACCTGCAGGCCTATAACCACAAGAAACCGCTTGAGCTAAACGCCTGTAGCGATGTGGTCTCTTATATTATGACCCTCAACTCGCTGGTAAAATCCCAGAGTAAAAATGGTAAAGATCTTGGCCAGATTGTGATTAAAAAAATGCCGGATTCCAGCATTGGTGATATTGAGTCTACACTTTCTGGAAAAGTGAAAGCTTATGGATTGCAGGTTGGTAAATGGGAACTGGAAATTAAAAAAGGTGAAAGTGCTTTATCGTCAGATGATATGACGAACATGCAGTTGTTACTTTATAAGCAGGCGTATCGCGATGCTTTTATTGTTAATAAATTAGAGACGAAAGACAAAGGACTGAAAGTTTCAGGAGGACTGGTATGCAAAAAGTAAAATCATTGGTAGTGGCCGGTGCGTTAACGTTGTTGGTCGGAGGGGCAGAAGCAGCGCCGACAACGGAGTTACCGCAGGTTCCAGCAAAAAAAACGCAGCCTGTTCTTGTGAATAACATCACTGAAGCAGTTAAAAAAGATCTTCACGAGACAAAAGCGAAGCTAGTGTCAGCCCCTGCAGTGCCCGAACAGCAAAAGACGGCGGCTAAATCCGCCCCTGCTGCTGCTAAACTGGCTACGGTGCCGTTATCTGGGGAAAATAAGGAAAAGAGAAAGGCTGAAACAGCTGAAGCGCAAGCAGAAGAGGCTAAGCAGGAGGAGGCAGCCAAACGGGAAACTGCAGCCAATACGGAGTTTGTTCAGGACCGGCTAGCATCGATCGCTGAAGATGATTACGCCTTTGAACAGCAGCGCAGGAAACTGGCTAACGAGGTTGAGCTTGAAAAGCTTCGCAGCCAAATTCGTAAACTCCGCGGCGAAGACAAGATGAAATCTGCGCCGATGATGGCTGCGCAAGCGCCGGCCGCTAAACCGCAGGTGCCACCCGCTGCACCGATTGTTATGCCGCGTGTAGTGTTGGAAGCTGACATCGGTGGCACGAATCGCGTCGCGGTGCTGAGTGGTGAAACCCTTCGCTACGTTCGTGCGGGCGAAACCTTCGATGTGGGAGGCAAAAAGTTTAAGCTCGCGAAAGACAGAAAATCCGTCGTTATGGCAGAGGAAGCGGTGCAGTGAAACTGGATTTGACGCGTATATCAGCCGACGAATTGCTCGCTGGAAAATGGATTTATCAGGAATTCGAAGGGATTGGTTTCACGGCCACGGCCGAGGAGAACGATTACCTGGTGGTGAGTACGCTCAGTATCGACAGTTTATTTGAATATCAAATACAGATGGCGAGACTGACTTCCCAGCACAAGCGTCAGGTCGCGGGCCTGGCGCTTGTTACAGAGGAAGACTATTACCGCATCGTTGAGCACGTGTCCTTAAAGCTGCTTAGTGATGCGAACAAAAACATTGATATTACCGATACCCAGAAGCGGCTGGCTGCGCTCCTTCAGCGTGTGGTCAGCATGGGCGCAAGCGATTTGCACATCACACGTAACGATGTGCTGGCACTCTTTGAAGCATGCGTAAACGGCGTTCTGATGCCGTTTATGCAGCTCAAGTCACAGCTTTGCGATGAGCTGGTTTTCGTTCTCTATAACGTAGAAGCGACGACCCGCGATACCACGTGGAACCGCGCCATTCCGCAAAACGCCAACATCCTTTACAACCTGTCGGGGAAACCGTATCGCTTCCGCTATGCGCACTTCCCGATTTTTGGTGAAACGGCGGATTGCTACCATGCGGTATTACGTATCATCCCGTCAGGTTTGCAGAAGGGGAACATTGGTTCGCTGGATAAAATTGGTATCTCCAATGAGGAAGTTGCGGATCTCAAAAAAATCCTTAGTAACCCTTACGGTGCTTATGTGATCGCCGGTACGACAGGTTCGGGTAAATCCACCACCCTGAAAAATCTGATGGAGTGGCTGCAAATCAACCGCTATGAAGATCGCGGTTGTTTCCTGACGGTAGAAGATCCGGTGGAGTATCAAATTTACGGCGCGAAGCAGAGTTCTGTGGTGGATGTTTCTGGCGGCGGTTTCCATGCCGCAATTAAATCGGCCCTGCGTCGCGACCCTGATGTACTGATGGTGGGGGAAATTCGAGACAACATTTCCGCCAACGCGCTGGCGGGCGCGGTAGAGAGTGGTCACTACTGCTTTACTACCGTGCACGCCGGTAACATCGTTTCTCTACTGCAACGTATGTCGGCCTTAGGCATCGGTAGCGACAAACTTTCTACGCCGGGATTCGTCGCGGGGCTGCAGTGTCAGAAACTGGTTCCTGTGCTGTGTGAAAACTGCAAAACCGTTATGGAAACCAAAACCATTTCCGGTCGGGAGTTCACCCTTTATACCGCCGGTGAAGGGGGGTGTGAGCAGTGTCGTCAGAGCGGTATTAAAGGACGCCAGTTATCTATGGAATACTTCCTGCCAACCTATGAAGAAATGGCTGCAATTTCAAAACAGGAATGGCTGAACGTTTATACGCTGTGGCGTAAAAAACGTTCTACAGCGCCAGGCTTAACGGAAGGTTTCGAAATCCGCGAAAAAGTCATGGCTCATGTGCTTAAAGGCCGCATAGACGCCGCATGGTATGCCATGGAATTTGGCGAAGTCGCTATAGAAGATCTGGAGATGATCGTTGAAAAAATTCGGTAAAAAACAGCGTTTGTACCTTTACCAATTTTGTGCCGATATGATTAGCGCAGGGTTACCGCTATTCGATTCGTTGCAAAAGTTACAAACAGAGGGACGTGCGCTTCTTGGCAAGGGATTCAGTAATAAACTGGGCGAGGTTATCCTGCAAATGAAGCAGGAGGTTTCAGTATCTGCTGTATTTTCAGCCGTTGTCCCTGACTCTGAACTCAGCGTAATTACGGCGGCAGAGAAGAGCGGCAGCCTCGCCGAGGGCTTTTTGACCCTGGTATCAGTTATTAAATACAATGACGAACTGCGCAAAAAAATTGTGGGGGCGTTGATTTTCCCGCTCATCATGATAAGCCTGTCACTGATCGTTATTGCCGGTTATTCGCAAAAGGTATTCCCGGCTTTCGCCTCGGTGGTCCCCGTTAATAAATGGCCTGGCGTAACCCAGAATTTATATAATTTTGGTACAGCTCTCTATCAAGGGCTATGGCTAAAGATTCTGATGGGCTTTATAGCATTCGTTTTCGTCTCTAAATTCGCTATGGCAAATTTGAGCGGTAACATTCGTAATAAATTTTTTGATAAAGTTCTGCCGTTTTCGACTTACAGGCAGCTTGCGTCATCTGTATTTCTGAATAACCTCGCGCTGATGCTAAGTAACAGCATTCCGCTCACTGATTCTTTACACATTGTTCGGCTTAACGCCAACCGTTGGTTGCGTTGGCACGTGGATGTCATGAATGACAAGATGGCACAAGGTATCCACTATAGTAAGGCGTTATCGACGGGCTTACTCGGCAAAGAGGAGCTACTGAACATCAGTCTGTATGCTGAACTACCCTCCTTTAATGAGGTATTACGCTCGGTATCCGATCGCTCTCGCGATCATATTCAGGAATACATTAAAAAACTGGCTGGCTTATTAAAAAACCTGGCGACTGTCATTCTGGGGGGCTGTGTAGTATGGGTCTTCATCGCATTGTTCGCACTGATGGATACGCTCTCTAAAACTGCAGGTGGTTAATTTTTCAATGTCAAATGGTTTTACGGTGAAAAGTAGCCATTTGACATTGTTGATCTCATTGGTGTGCATCGCAGAAAATATGTTCTGCGACACATGCTGTGGCTGCCGTCGTAGTGTTACATTATTTGTAATAAATAAGGATGTTTAAAATGCGCCTGGAAGCGTTTTTCGCCCCTTACTACCCATGGTTGGCGTTGGTATTAGGGCTATTGATTGGCAGTTTTCTTAACGTAGTCATTTACCGTCTGCCGATCATGCTTTTCCGGGAAGCGTCTGACGATGAGACGTTGAAAACATTGCCTGATGTCAATCTGTGGTGGCCTCCATCGCACTGTCCGGTGTGCCAGACGCCCATTAAGCCGTGGGATAATATTCCCGTGTTAAGCTGGCTGCTCTTGTGCGGTAAATGTCGCTGCTGTAAAAGCACGATTCCTTTTCAATATCCCTTGAGTGAAGCGTTAATAGGGGCATGCTATTTCTTACTGGTTATCTGCTATTACCCTCAGCATAGTCTGATCCAAATCGTGTTTGTGTCATTATTTTTAAGCCTGCTTTACACCCTGGCAATGATCGATCTTAGGACCTTTCTCCTGCCAGATAGCCTCGTATATTTGCTGCTCTGGGCTGGGTTGATCGCGTCTGTCAGAAACATTATCCCTGTTTCTCCTCGTGATAGCGTTGTCGGTGCTGCTTTTATTTGGGCTTTTAGCTGGGTAATGGCAAAAGGATTTTCATGGATAACCCAACGGGAAGGATTTGGTAATGGTGACGTTAAACTCTTCGCGGCCTGTGCCGCGTGGATTGGCAGCGACAATATCGGACATTTAATGCTGGGATCGGCGTCGCTGGGGGCCGTGTTCTTTATCATGCGCTGGATTTTTAGCGCACTTTCACAAAATAAAGAGAGCTCAGGAGGGTATATCCCGTTTGGCCCTGCAATTGCTATTACTGCTGTCATCATTATGCACATGGAGGTGCTAAAGTAATGTCTTATTTGCTCTTATCCGGGATACTGTTAACCTCACAGCCTGCTTCAACTATTGGGGCTGAATGTTATTACGAGGTTTCTCAGTATTTGTCGCAGTTACTTAGCTTGAAAACGTATTCTCCTGATTTTCGAACGCTTGAACCGCCAGTGAGGACGACGTGTGATGACGAGCCTGAACGTATTCGCTATCTGACCGTATCTGATACCGTCGCCTGGTTGGCGCCGTATCTACCGCCAGCAAAACATATATTTCACCGTTATCCCAAACACGACGGCCCTGGATACTGTTTTTCGCAATTTTATATCCGCTATCTACTGGGGCGGTGGAATCATGCGACAGAGCTAAATTATTTTGGCTATATCTCATGTGAAAACAGTATTACCCCTGCGCCAAAAGAGCCAGAAGACGAACTCATTGTCGTGCCATTCGATCCTGCTTCGCTGATAGTGAAAGCTGATGAGCAAGTAGCGCCTGATGAATCCTCTGAAGAGGATTTTTTTCCTGTGGACGGGGGAGCGGCAATGAGCAGCGTGTTTTCGGTAATGAACTCCACGATCCCGACCAGTAGCGCACCTGCGCCAGTCTGGAAGCCGTTACTAAGCCAAAAGGCGAGGGGGCAGCAATTTGTCTTCCCGTTACGCTCGGAACCAGTGGTAACCTCTCCGTTTGGTATGCGCTATCATCCCATTGTTCATACTTTTATGCGTCATGAGGGCGTCGATCTCCGTGCGGCGTTGAACAGTGAAGTTCTTTCCATTGCTGACGGTATGGTAGTGGAAACGGGTTATGGACCTGTCACTGGTCTGTACATGACGGTTCGTCATCCCGACGGCTGGAGTAGCAAATACTTGCACCTTAATAAGTTGCTGATGATCAAGAATCAGTATGTGCAGAAAGGAGACGTTATTGCATTGTCGGGCAATACAGGCCGCACAGATGGCCCCCACCTGCATCTTGAGATCATTCATGATGGTAAATTGCTTGATCCGATGACGCTGCTTTTTGAACCCGCTAGTGAAAGACGTGAGCGGACGATGGGGCAGACAGATGCGATACATGAGCCAGTGCCATTATCAGAACCTATTGATATGACGCCAACAATTGCGGTGATTGCGGGAGAAGGTGATTCTTTACAAATTGGTGTGAGAACCGGGCGAAAAATGACCATGTATTCTCCCCGGGAGATCATTGAAACAGATGAAGGTGACTGGCGAATCGTGAAAAAATTTGGAAAGTACAAGCTACAAAAGATGGAGCAAGTCCTTTCCAAAGTAAAATAATAGAATTTTCCTTTTTAGCTCGTTGTTTTATGGTTGTTTTAAAATCACTTTGATGGTTTTTTCCTCACTTGATAAAATGGAACGAAAATGCCCTTGCGAAGGCCATTCGCTTTGGTTAGTATTCACACCCGCTTCAGTGGGAAATAAAAATCCTGCTAATTGGTCGAAGCATTGGTATGCGGCAAATCCGCAAGGAACAGGTTGATTATGTACGAAGCTCTTTTAGTTATTTTCCTTATTGTAGCCATCGCTCTAGTAGCGCTGATTATGCTGCAGCAAGGTAAAGGCGCTGATATGGGAGCCTCCTTCGGAGCAGGCGCTTCCGGTACGCTGTTTGGTTCAAGTGGTTCTGCGAACTTCATGACCCGCACAACGGCGATTCTGGCTACGCTGTTCTTCATCATCAGTCTGGTGCTTGGCAATATCAACAGCAACAAGACCAGCAAAGGAAGCGAGTGGGAAAACCTGAGCGCGCCAGCGAAAACTGAGCAGACTCAGCCAGCTGCACCGGCTAAGCCAACCAGCGATATCCCGCACTAAGTATTCTGTACCGAGGTGGTGGAATTGGTAGACACGCTACCTTGAGGTGGTAGTGCCCTAACGGGCTTGTGGGTTCGAGTCCCATCCTCGGTACCAATATTCCAGAAGAAAGACGTCGAAAGACGTCTTTTTTTTCGTCTGTATATTGTGTGGCGGGCAAAATGGCGGGTGGCGCTGCGCTTACCCGCCCTACAAACACCAAACAAAAAAGGCGCCGGTTGGGCGCCTTTTGTATGACTTGCTGTCGATTACTTCTTATCGCTGTGTTCCAGGTTCTCAACCTGCGGCAGGCCGTTACCGGAACTGGCGGAGAGCAGGCCATTTTCGACATAGTTGAACAGCTTCTCACGGGTATCGGTGATGTCCAGGTTACGCATGGTCAACTGACCAATACGATCGTCCGGCGAGAACACGGATTCACCTTTTTCCATGGTCAGACGCTCTGCTTTATAGGTCAGGTTGTCAGACACGGTGTTCAGGATGGAGTAGTCGTTACCGCGGCGCAGTTCCAGGGTCACTTCACCAGTGATCGCGCTTGCCACCCAACGCTGCAGCGCATCACGCAGCATCAGCGCCTGTGGATCGAACCAGCGGCCCTGATACAGCAGTTTACCCAGCTGACGGCCATGAGAGTGATACTGCTCAATGGTGTCTTCGTTGTGAATGCCGGTCAGCAGACGCTCGTAAGCGATGTGCAGCAGGGCCATTCCCGGGGCTTCATAGATGCCACGGCTTTTCGCTTCGATGATGCGGTTTTCAATCTGATCGCTCATGCCCAGACCGTGGCGACCGCCAATACGGTTAGCTTCCAGCATCAGCTCAACATCATCAGAGAAGGTTTTACCGTTCAGCGCAACCGGATGGCCGCGTTCGAAACGCACGGTCACTTCTTCTGCCGGGATCTTCACGTTCTCGTCCCAGAACTTCACGCCCATAATCGGGTTAACGATCTTCACGCTGGAGTTCAGGAATTCCAGGTCCTTCGCTTCGTGCGTCGCACCCAGCATGTTGGAGTCGGTGGAATAGGCTTTCTCGACTGACATCTTATAGTCAAAACCGCAGGCGATCATAAACTCGGACATCTCATGGCGGCCACCTAACTCGTCGATGAAGTCGGTGTCCAGCCACGGCTTGTAGATCTGCAGTTCGGCGTTGGTCAGCAGGCCATAACGATAGAAACGTTCAATATCGTTACCTTTATAGGTGCTACCGTCACCCCAGATGTTGACGCCGTCTTCTTTCATTGCCGCAACCAGCATGGTACCGGTGACCGCACGGCCCAGCGGGGTGGTGTTGAAATAGGTCAGGCCGCCGGTGGTGTTATGGAACGCACCACACTGAATAGCCGCGATACCTTCAGCGACCAGTTGCTTACGGCAGTCAATCAGGCGCGCGTTCTCTGCACCATACTCTTTAGCGCGACGAGGAATGGCATCATAGTCGTCCTCATCCGGCTGACCCAGGTTCGCAGTATAGGCATACGGAACCGCTCCCTTCTGGCGCATCCACAGCAGTGCAGCGCTGGTATCCAGGCCACCTGAGAAAGCGATGCCAATACGTTGTCCAACTGGAAGATGCTTGAGAATCGTCGTCATAGAATAAAACCCTGCTTGATTGACTGATTAGAGACCGCTTTCGCTCTATTGTGCATTTTTATGCAAAATAAGTGAGTATTCATTTAATCATCTTTTGGCGAAGACCGGAAGAGAGTCGTGCGTTTTTTGTAAAAATTTTGGTCTGATCGATCTGGCGGAAGTCGCCTTGACAGGTGGGGTCAACTATCAATATACTAAACGCCGATTTTACGTCCCGTCTTCGGTACCAAATCCCAGCATTATTTGCAAATTCTGTCCAAAACGCGTAGAATTTGCCACGTTTCAGGCGCGGGGTGGAGCAGCCTGGTAGCTCGTCGGGCTCATAACCCGAAGGTCGTCGGTTCAAATCCGGCCCCCGCAACCACTTTCCCATAAAGTTCTTTTTCAAATATACTGTGAAGACTTAGAGCCTTCGTAGCTGGATTTGAAAAAATTCTTTCGGAAAGTGCTCCAGGCCACAGTTGTGGCTATAGGGTTCAGTTATCTAAAGCCCCGATTTATCGGGGTTTTTTGTTATCTGACTACAGAATAACTGGGCTTTACGCCCTTTTTTTATGTCTTGGGGGTGGGCTTGTCCACATTAGAGCAAAAATTAACAGAGATGATTACTGCACCGGTCGAAGCACTGGGCTACGAACTGGTCGGCATCGAATTCGTTCGCGGCCGTACATCGACGCTGCGCATCTATATTGATAGTGAAGATGGCATCAATGTTGATGATTGTGCTGATGTCAGCCACCAGGTGAGTGCGGTTCTTGATGTTGAAGACCCGATTACCGTTGCGTACAACCTGGAAGTTTCCTCACCTGGCCTCGATCGCCCGATGTTCACGGCCGAGCACTACGTGCGCTTTACCGGTGAAGAAGTGGCTCTCGTTCTGCGTATGGCCGTACAGAACCGCCGTAAATGGCAGGGAATTATCAAAGCCGTTGATGGTGAAATGATCACGGTGACAGTCGACGGCAAAGATGAAGTGTTCGCGCTGAGTAATATCCAGAAGGCGAACCTGGTTCCCCACTTTTAACAGTCTGGATTGAGGTGAAAAGCCCGCGATGAACAAAGAAATTTTGGCTGTTGTTGAAGCCGTCTCCAACGAGAAATCACTGCCGCGTGAGAAGATTTTCGAAGCGCTGGAAAGTGCACTGGCTACAGCAACCAAGAAAAAATACGAACAA
Organism: Enterobacter sp. ECC-019; assembly: GCF_043974075.1. Lineage (NCBI taxonomy): Bacteria > Pseudomonadati > Pseudomonadota > Gammaproteobacteria > Enterobacterales > Enterobacteriaceae > Enterobacter > Enterobacter sp. ECC-019. The sequence goes on along the minus strand of NZ_CP143759.1, from coordinate 21,445 downwards.
GAGATCGATGTTCGCGTAGAAATCGATCGTAAAAGCGGTGACTTCGATACATTCCGTCGTTGGGTAATCGTTGAAGAAGTGACCCAGCCGACCAAAGAGATCACGCTGGAAGCCGCCCGTTTTGAAGACGAAAGTCTGAACGTGGGCGAGTACGTTGAAGATCAGATTGAATCTGTCACCTTCGACCGTATCACGACCCAGACCGCTAAACAGGTTATCGTGCAGAAAGTTCGCGAAGCCGAGCGCGCGCTGGTTGTCGATCAGTTCCGCGATCAGGAAGGCGAAATCATCACCGGCGTGGTGAAGAAAGTGAACCGCGACAACATCTCCCTGGAGATCAAATCCGAAGGGTTGCCGGGTAACGCTGAAGCCGTGATCCTGCGTGAAGATATGCTGCCGCGTGAAAACTTCCGTCCAGGCGACCGTATCCGCGGCGTTCTGTACGCCGTTCGCCCTGAAGCGCGTGGTGCACAGTTGTTCGTGACCCGTTCTAAACCAGAAATGCTGGTAGAACTGTTCCGTATCGAAGTACCGGAAATCGGTGAAGAAGTAATCGAGATTAAAGCGGCGGCTCGCGATCCGGGCTCCCGTGCGAAAATTGCGGTGAAAACCAACGACAAGCGTATCGACCCGGTCGGTGCTTGCGTCGGTATGCGCGGTGCGCGTGTCCAGGCAGTTTCTACTGAGCTGGGCGGCGAACGTATTGATATCGTTCTGTGGGATGACAACCCGGCGCAGTTCGTGATCAACGCAATGGCTCCAGCTGATGTGGCGTCTATCGTTGTTGACGAAGACAAACACACCATGGATATCGCTGTTGAAGCGGGCAACCTGGCGCAGGCAATCGGCCGTAACGGTCAGAACGTACGCCTGGCGTCACAGCTGAGCGGCTGGGAACTCAACGTAATGACCGTTGATGACCTGCAGGCTAAGCATCAGGCTGAAGCCCATGCGGCGATCGATACCTTCACTAAATACCTGGATATTGACGAAGACTTCGCCACTGTTCTGGTTGAAGAAGGTTTCTCTACGCTGGAAGAACTGGCCTATGTGCCAATGAAAGAGCTGCTGGAAATTGACGGTCTGGATGAACCAACCGTTGAAGCCCTGCGTGAACGCGCTAAAAACGCACTGACCACCCTGGCGCTGGCTCAGGAAGAAAGCCTTGGCGATAAGAAGCCGGCTGATGACCTGCTGAATCTGGAAGGTCTTGATCGTGCGATTGCGTTCAAGCTGGCTGCCCGTGGTGTTTGTACGCTGGAAGATCTCGCTGAGCAAGGCGTTGATGACCTGGCTGATATCGAAGGTTTAACCGACGAGAAAGCCGGCGAGCTCATCATGGCCGCACGTAATATTTGCTGGTTCGGCGACGAAGCGTAATAAACTGTAGCAGGAAGGAACAGCATGACTGATGTAACTGTAAAATCGCTGGCTGCTGAGATTCAGACCTCCGTGGACCGCCTGGTACAGCAATTTGCTGATGCAGGGATCCCGAAGTCCGCTGATGACTCGGTGACCGCGCAAGAAAAACAAACCTTGTTAACGCACCTGAACCGTGAACACGGTTCAACGCCTGACAAGTTAACGCTGCAGCGCAAAACGCGTAGCACGTTAAACATCCCTGGTACCGGTGGCAAAAGCAAATCGGTACAAATTGAAGTCCGCAAGACGCGCACCTTTGTAAAACGTGATCCGCAAGAGGCAGAACGCCTTGCCGCGGAAGAGCAGGCACAGCGTGAAGCGGAAGAACAAGCTCAGCGTGAGGCGGAAGCAACCGCCAAACGTGAAGCAGAATTAAAAGCTGAACGTGAGGCCGCAGAAAAAGCGAAACGCGACGCAAGTGATAAAGTGAAGCGTGACGCTGCGGAAAAAGACAAAGTGAGCAATCAACAGACCGACGAAATGACAAAAACCGCCCAGGCTGAAAAAGCCCGCCGTGAAAATGAAGCTGCCGAGCTGAAGCGTAAAGCGGAAGAAGAAGCCCGCCGTAAGCTGGAAGAAGAAGCTCGCCGTGTGGCTGAAGAAGCGCGCCGTATGGCAGAAGAAAACGAGAAGAACGGTGTGAATACCGCTGAACCGACTGAAGACACCAGCGATTATCACGTGACCACTTCTCAGCACGCACGCCAGGCTGAAGACGACAACGACCGTGAAGTTGAAGGTGGTCGCGGTCGTACTCGCAGTACTAAAGCTGCGCGTCCGGCGAAAAAAGGCAACAAGCACGCTGAATCCAAAGCGGACCGTGAAGAAGCACGCGCTGCCGTTCGCGGTGGTAAAGGCGGTAAGCGTAAAGGTTCCGCTCTGCAGCAGAGCTTCCAGAAGCCTGCTCAGGCCGTAAACCGTGACGTCGTGATTGGTGAAACCATCACCGTTGGCGATCTGGCGAACAAGATGGCGGTTAAAGGCTCTCAGGTCATCAAAGCGATGATGAAACTGGGCGCCATGGCGACCATCAACCAGGTGATCGATCAGGAAACCGCACAGCTGGTTGCTGAAGAGATGGGCCACAAAGTTATCCTGCGTCGTGAAAACGAGCTGGAAGAAGCAGTAATGAGCGACCGTGATACTGGCGCTGCGGCTGAACCGCGTGCACCGGTTGTGACTATCATGGGTCACGTTGACCACGGTAAAACCTCTCTGCTTGACTACATTCGTTCTACTAAGGTTGCCTCTGGTGAAGCGGGTGGTATTACCCAGCACATCGGTGCTTACCACGTAGAAACCGAAAACGGCATGATCACCTTCCTGGATACCCCAGGCCACGCAGCGTTTACCTCAATGCGTGCTCGTGGTGCTCAGGCAACGGATATCGTTGTCCTGGTTGTTGCCGCAGACGACGGCGTGATGCCACAGACCATCGAAGCTATCCAGCACGCGAAAGCGGCGCAGGTGCCTCTGGTTGTTGCAGTCAACAAAATCGATAAGCCAGAAGCCGATCTGGACCGCGTGAAGAACGAACTGTCTCAGTACGGCGTTATGCCGGAAGAGTGGGGCGGTGAAGCGCAGTTCATCCCAGTATCTGCTAAAGCGGGTACCGGTATTGACGACCTGCTGAACGCGATCCTGCTGCAGGCTGAAGTTCTGGAGCTGAAAGCGATCCGTAATGGTATGGCGAGCGGCGCGGTGATCGAATCCTTCCTGGATAAAGGTCGTGGTCCGGTTGCAACCGTTCTGGTTCGTGAAGGTACGTTGAACAAGGGCGACATCGTTCTGTGTGGCTTCGAATACGGTCGCGTTCGTGCGATGCGTAACGAACTGGGTCAGGAAGTCCTGGAAGCGGGTCCGTCCATTCCAGTGGAAATCCTGGGTCTGTCCGGTGTTCCGGCTGCCGGTGACGAAGTGACCGTTGTGCGTGACGAGAAGAAAGCGCGTGAAGTGGCACTGTACCGTCAGGGCAAATTCCGTGAAGTTAAACTGGCTCGTCAGCAGAAATCTAAACTCGAGAACATGTTTGCCAACATGACCGAGGGCGAAGTTCACGAAGTGAACATCGTTCTGAAAGCTGACGTTCAGGGTTCTGTGGAAGCGATCTCCGACTCCTTGCTGAAACTGTCTACTGACGAAGTGAAAGTGAAGATCATCGGTTCTGGCGTGGGTGGTATCACCGAAACCGACGCTACCCTGGCTGCTGCCTCCAACGCTATCCTGGTTGGCTTCAACGTTCGTGCGGATGCATCTGCGCGTAAAGTGATTGAAGCCGAAAGCCTGGATCTGCGCTACTACTCCGTCATCTATAACCTGATCGACGAAGTGAAAGCAGCGATGAGCGGCATGCTGTCTCCTGAGCTGAAACAGCAGATCATCGGTCTGGCTGAAGTACGTGACGTGTTCAAATCACCGAAATTCGGTGCGATCGCGGGCTGTATGGTTACCGAAGGTAACATTAAGCGCCACAACCCAATCCGCGTACTGCGTGACAACGTGGTTATCTACGAAGGCGAGCTGGAATCCCTGCGCCGCTTCAAAGATGACGTTAACGAAGTCCGTAACGGCATGGAATGTGGTATCGGCGTGAAGAACTACAACGACGTTCGCGTTGGCGATATGATCGAAGTATTCGAGATCATCGAAATTCAGCGTACCATCGCTTAATCTTCGTCGACTGAAGATTGGCTGACGTAGGCCGGGTAAGCGAAGCGCCACCCGGCAATAATTTAAAAAAGGGGCTTTAGCCCCTTTTTTGTCTGGAGAATTTATTATGGCGAAAGAATTTGGTCGCCCTCAGCGCGTAGCGCAGGAAATGCAGAAAGAGATCGCACTCATTCTGCAACGTGAAATTAAAGACCCGCGCGTCGGCATGATGACCACCGTTTCCGGTGTCGAAATGTCCCGCGATCTGGCGTATGCAAAAGTGTTCGTCACCTTCCTGAACGATCAGGACGAAGCAGCAGTGAAAAACGGCATTAAAGCGCTGCAGGAAGCCTCTGGTTTCATCCGCTCCCTGCTTGGCAAAGCGATGCGCCTGCGTATCGTGCCTGAACTGACCTTCTTCTACGACAACTCGCTGGTTGAAGGTATGCGTATGTCCAACCTGGTGACCAGCGTGGTTAAACATGACGACGAGCGTCGTGTTAACCCGGCGGACGACAGCAAGGAGGACTAATGAGTCGTCCTCGTCGTCGCGGTCGCGACGTGCATGGTGTGCTGCTTCTGGATAAACCCCAGGGCGCTTCCAGCAACGACGTGCTGCAAAAAGTTAAGCGTATTTATAACGCCAACCGTGCGGGCCACACCGGCGCGCTCGATCCGCTGGCAACCGGCATGTTGCCGGTCTGCCTGGGAGAGGCGACAAAGTTTTCCCAGTACCTGCTCGACTCCGATAAGCGTTACCGCGTTATCGCTAAACTGGGCCAGCGCACGGATACCTCCGACGCGGATGGCCAGGTGGTGGAAGAGCGCCCGGTGACCTTCAGCGCAGAGCAGCTTGATGCGGCGCTGGAGAGCTTCCGTGGGGACACGATGCAGGTGCCATCGATGTATTCGGCGCTGAAATATCAGGGCAAGAAGCTCTACGAATATGCGCGCCAGGGCATTGACGTCCCGCGTGAAGCTCGTCCGATAACCGTGTATGAGCTGCTGTTTATTCGCCACGAGGGTGATGAACTGGAGCTGGAAGTGCACTGTTCGAAAGGGACCTATATTCGCACTATCATCGACGACCTCGGTGAAAAGCTGGGCTGCGGCGCGCATGTGATTTACCTGCGTCGTCTGGCGGTGAGCAAGTACCCGGTGGAGCGGATGGTGACCCTGGAACATCTGCGCGAGCTGGTAGAACAGGCGGAAGCGCAGGGGATCGCGCCGGCAGATTTGCTGGATCCACTGCTGATGCCGATGGACAGTCCGGCAGCGGACTTCCCGGTTGTTAATCTTCCTTTAACATCGTCCGTTTACTTTAAGAACGGCAACCCGGTTCGTACGGCACAAGCGCCGCTGGAAGGACTGGTACGCGTGACTGAAGGTGACGAAGGGAAATTCATCGGTATGGGCGAAATGGACGGTGAAGGGCGCGTTGCGCCGCGTCGTCTGGTCGTCGAATATCCGGTCGACGCGTGACGGTGATAACGGCTCACCTTGCGATAAGCAGGGGAGACGAGTAGAATATCGCCGCTTAACGCCTGGTAAATTGTTTAACAATCTGCGGGGCGTACATTGGATTGCTGAATTAGAGATCGGCATCCTTACATTCTTTATACTTTGGAGTTTGAAAATGTCTCTAAGCGTTGAAGCTAAAGCTAAAATCGTTTCTGAGTTTGGTCGTGGTACTAACGACAGCGGTTCTACCGAAGTTCAGGTTGCACTGCTGACTGCACAGATTAACCACCTGCAGGGTCACTTTGCAGAGCACAAAAAAGATCACCACAGCCGTCGTGGTCTGCTGCGTATGGTTTCTCAGCGTCGTAAACTGCTCGACTACCTGAAACGTAAAGATGTTGCACGCTACACCGCGCTGATCGAGCGTCTGGGTCTGCGTCGCTAAGTCTTGCGAGTTTCAGAAAAGGGGGCCTGATGGCCCCTTTTTTCAACCAGACGGCAGCAATTCACTGGAAACTATTGTATTGTTGCTATAAATGATCTTCATTGCAGAGGTTCGCGCGGCTAATGAGAGGCTTCACCCATGGGGGTGTTGGTTGTCATTAGTCGCGAGGATGCGAAGAAGGTCGGGTCAAATCGACAGCACACCGGTGGTGTGCTGTCAAACATTTAAGAAAGGACAGAACTTTGCTGAATCCGATCGTTCGTAAATTCCAGTACGGTCAACATACCGTCACGCTGGAAACCGGCATGATGGCACGTCAGGCTACTGCTGCCGTTATGGTAAGCATGGATGACACTGCGGTATTCGTTACCGTTGTTGGCCAGAAAAAAGCTAAACCAGGTCAGGACTTCTTCCCGCTGACCGTTAACTACCAGGAGCGTACCTACGCTGCCGGTAAAATCCCGGGTGGTTTCTTCCGTCGTGAAGGCCGTCCAAGCGAAGGCGAAACCCTGATTGCGCGTCTGATTGACCGCCCGGTTCGTCCGCTGTTCCCGGAAGGCTTCGTTAACGAAGTACAGGTTATCGCGACCGTTGTTTCCGTTAACCCACAGGTTAACCCGGACATCGTTGCCATGATCGGCGCATCCGCTGCCCTGTCGCTGTCTGGTATTCCATTCAATGGTCCAATCGGTGCCGCGCGCGTTGGCTACATCAACGACCAGTACGTGCTGAACCCAACTCAGGAAGAGCTGAAAGAAAGTAAGCTGGACCTGGTTGTTGCGGGTACTGAAGCCGCTGTGCTGATGGTTGAATCCGAAGCTGAACTGCTGAGCGAAGACCAGATGCTGGGCGCTGTGGTATTTGGCCACGACCAGCAGCAGATCGTTATCCAGAACATCAACGATCTGGTGAAAGAAGCCGGTAAACCACGTTGGGACTGGCAGCCAGAAGCGGCAAACGACGCGCTGAACGCACGCGTTGCAGCCCTGGCAGAATCTCGTCTGAGCGATGCATACCGCATCACTGACAAACAGGAGCGTTACGCTCAGGTTGACGTGATCAAGTCTGAAACTATCGCGACCCTGGTTGCTGAAGACGAAGCGCTGGATGCTAACGAACTGAGCGACATCCTGCACGCTATTGAGAAAAACGTTGTTCGTAGCCGCGTACTGGCAGGCGAGCCGCGTATCGATGGCCGCGAAAAAGACATGATCCGTGGTCTGGATGTGCGTACTGGCGTTCTGCCACGTACTCACGGTTCCGCGCTGTTCACCCGTGGCGAAACGCAGGCGCTGGTTACCGCGACCCTGGGTACTGCACGTGACGCACAGATCATCGACGAACTGATGGGCGAGCGCACTGACAGCTTCCTGTTCCACTACAACTTCCCTCCGTACTCCGTAGGCGAAACCGGTATGGTTGGTTCGCCGAAGCGTCGTGAAATTGGTCACGGTCGTCTGGCGAAGCGCGGCGTACTGGCAGTCATGCCAGAAGCAGACAAATTCCCGTACACCGTACGTGTAGTGTCTGAAATCACCGAATCCAACGGTTCCTCTTCCATGGCTTCCGTGTGTGGTGCCTCTCTGGCGCTGATGGATGCAGGCGTGCCAATCAAAGCCGCCGTTGCGGGTATCGCAATGGGTCTGGTGAAAGAAGGTGACAACTTCGTTGTTCTGTCTGACATTCTGGGTGACGAAGACCACCTGGGTGATATGGACTTCAAAGTAGCGGGTTCCCGCGAAGGTATCTCTGCGCTGCAGATGGATATCAAAATTGAAGGTATCACCAAAGAGATCATGCAGGTTGCTCTGAACCAGGCTAAAGGTGCGCGTCTGCACATCCTGGGCGTGATGGAACAGGCGATTAACGCGCCGCGTGGCGACATTTCTCAGTTCGCTCCACGTATCCACACCATCAAGATCAATCCAGACAAGATCAAAGATGTTATCGGTAAGGGCGGTTCCGTAATCCGTGCGCTGACCGAAGAGACTGGCACCACGATCGAAATCGAAGATGACGGTACTGTGAAGATCGCAGCAACCGACGGCGAGAAAGCGAAATTCGCTATCCGTCGCATCGAAGAAATCACTGCAGAGATCGAAGTGGGCCGTGTCTACGCCGGTAAAGTGACCCGTATCGTTGACTTTGGCGCGTTCGTTGCCATCGGTGGCGGTAAAGAAGGTCTGGTTCACATCTCTCAGATCGCTGACAAGCGCGTTGAGAAAGTGACCGATTACCTGCAGATGGGTCAGGAAGTACCGGTGAAAGTTCTGGAAGTTGATCGCCAGGGCCGTATCCGTCTGAGCATTAAAGAAGCAACCGAGCAGTCTCAGCCAGCTGCTGCGCCAGAAGCACAGGCAGCAGAACAGCAAGGCGAGTAAGTTGCCATTTGCCCTCCGCTTTGCGGAGGGCCTATTATCAGGCAGGACGCCTTGTTAAGCCGCCGGGGGACAGGACGTTCATCCAATAGTTGTCTTCGGGAGTGGGAAATGAAGCCTTTTTTGCGCTGGTGTTTCGTTGCGACAGCTTTAACGCTGGCAGGATGCAGCAACTCTGCCTGGCGTAAGAGCGAAGTCCTCGCAGTGCCATTGCAACCGACTTTGCAGCAGGAAGTGATTCTGGCACGCATGGAACAAATTCTTGCCAGTCGGGCTTTAACCGATGAAGAACGCGCACAGCTTTTATATGAGCGCGGAGTGTTGTATGATAGTCTCGGTCTGAGGGCATTGGCGCGAAATGATTTTTCACAAGCGCTGGCTATCCGACCTGATATGCCTGAAGTATTCAATTACTTAGGCATTTATTTAACGCAGGCAGGCAATTTTGATGCTGCCTATGAAGCGTTTGATTCTGTACTTGAGCTTGATCCAACTTACAACTACGCGCACTTGAATCGCGGTATCGCATTGTATTACGGCGGTCGTGATAAGTTAGCGCAAGATGATCTGCTGGCGTTTTATCAAGACGATCCTAATGATCCTTTCCGTAGCCTGTGGCTTTACATCGTTGAGCGGAAGCTCGATGAGAAGCAGGCAAAAGAGGCACTGAAACAGCGCTTCGATAAATCGGACAAGGAACAGTGGGGATGGAACATTGTCGAGTTCTACCTGGGCAACATTAGCGAAGCAACGCTGATGGAACGCCTCAAGGCGGACGCAACGGATAACACCTCGCTCGCTGAGCATCTCAGTGAAACCAACTTCTATTTAGGTAAGTACTACCTAAGTCTGGGGGATATGGACAGCGCTACGGCACTGTTCAAATTAGCGGTTGCTAACAACGTACACAACTTCGTTGAGCACCGTTATGCATTGTTGGAATTATCGCTCTTGGGCCAGGAGCATGACGACCTGGCAGAATCGGACCAGCAATAGCTGACGACATAAACATCAGCCCGTAATCTTTTTGATTGCCATCACCTTAACTGGTGAGGGCGTTGTTGTTCGTCAATACACCTACTTTGAGCCGGTTCACACTTTTCAATGAAAATTGCTAATCATTTTCACGATGAGCTAAGTAGACTGGCCGCCATTAATATCGAGGCACTTGTACTACATGGCTGAATTCGAAACCACTTTTGCAGATCTGGGCCTGAAGGCTCCTATCCTTGAAGCCCTTAACGATCTGGGTTACGAAAAACCATCTCCGATCCAGGCTGAGTGTATCCCACACCTGCTTTCTGGTCGTGACGTGCTGGGCATGGCCCAGACTGGTAGCGGTAAAACTGCAGCATTCTCGCTGCCGCTGCTGAACAACATTGATCCGGACCTGCGTGCACCGCAGATCCTCGTCCTGGCTCCAACCCGTGAACTGGCTGTTCAGGTTGCAGAAGCCATGACGGAATTCTCTAAACATATGCGCGGCGTAAACGTGGTGGCCCTGTACGGCGGCCAGCGTTATGACGTGCAGTTACGCGCCCTGCGCCAGGGCCCACAGATTGTTGTCGGTACGCCGGGCCGTCTGCTGGATCACCTGAAGCGCGGTACTCTGGACCTCTCTAAACTGAGCGGCCTGGTACTGGATGAAGCAGATGAAATGCTGCGTATGGGCTTCATCGAAGACGTCGAAACCATCATGGCGCAGATCCCGGACGGTCATCAGACCGCGCTGTTCTCTGCCACCATGCCAGAAGCGATTCGTCGTATCACCAAGCGCTTCATGAAAGATCCTCAGGAAGTGCGTATTCAGTCCAGCGTAACCACTCGTCCGGACATCAGCCAGAGCTACTGGTCTGTGTACGGCATGCGCAAAAACGAAGCGCTGGTACGTTTCCTGGAAGCGGAAGATTTTGATGCGGCGATTATCTTCGTGCGTACCAAAAATGCGACCCTCGAAGTGGCTGAAGCCCTGGAGCGTAGCGGCTACAACAGCGCAGCGCTGAACGGCGACATGAACCAGGCCCTGCGTGAGCAGACTCTGGAGCGTCTGAAAGACGGTCGTCTGGATATCCTGATTGCAACCGACGTGGCAGCACGTGGTCTGGACGTTGAGCGTATCAGCCTGGTTGTGAACTACGACATCCCGATGGATTCCGAGTCTTACGTTCACCGTATCGGCCGTACCGGTCGTGCGGGTCGTGCTGGCCGCGCGCTGCTGTTCGTTGAAAACCGCGAGCGTCGTCTGCTGCGTAACATTGAACGCACCATGAAGCTGACCATTCCAGAAGCGGACCTGCCAAACGCTGATCTGCTGGGCAAACGCCGTCTGGAAAAATTCGCCGCGAAAGTACAGCAGCAGCTGGAAAGCAGCGATCTGGATCAGTACCGTGCGCTGCTGTCGCAGATTCAGCCTACCGCTGAAGGCGAAGAGCTGGACATGGAAACCCTGGCTGCAGCACTGCTGAAAATGGCTCAGGGCGAACGTAGCCTGATCGTGCCACCAGATGCGCCGATGCGTCCTAAGCGTGAATTCCGTGACCGTGACGATCGCTTCGAACGTCGTGGCGACCGTAATGACCGCAATGACCGTGGCCCACGTGGTGAGCGTCCAGAGCGTGGTGGTGAAGACCGTCCACGTCGTGAACGCCGTGACGCGGGTGATATGGAACTGTATCGCATTGAAGTGGGCCGTGATGATGGCGTTGAAGTTCGTCACATCGTTGGCGCGATCGCTAACGAAGGCGACATCAGCAGCCGTTACATCGGTAACATCAAGCTGTTCGCATCCCACTCTACCATCGAGCTGCCAAAAGGCATGCCGGGCGAAGTGCTGCAGCACTTTACGCGTACCCGCATCCTGAACAAGCCGATGAACATGCAGCTGATGGGCGATGCACAGCCACGTCCAGACCGCGGTGGTGAACGTCGTGGCGGTGGTCGCAGCTTCGGCGGCGAGCGTCGTGAAGGCGGCCGCAGCGAAGGTCGCGGTGAACCACGTCGTTTCTCCGGCGAGCGTCGCGAAAATCGCGGCCCACGTCGTGACGAAGGCACCAGCCGTCGCCGTGACGCGTAAGCCTTACGCAACTGACGTAAAGTAAAATATACAGCCCCGATACGCGCTATCGGGGCTTTTTTTATTCCTTTTGTACTCTTGTACTGGTACAGTGCGTCACATTAAAATGCAGAACCGCATGATTGACTGGAGAAAAGGCTGTATGGCGACACTAACCACCACCCAAACGTCACCTTCGCTGCTTGGCGGCGTGGTGATCATCGGCGGAACCATCATTGGTGCCGGGATGTTTTCCCTGCCTGTGGTCATGTCCGGTGCGTGGTTCTTCTGGTCGCTGGCCGCGCTGGTCTTCACCTGGTTCTGCATGCTCCATTCCGGGCTGATGATCCTCGAAGCAAACCTGAACTACCGCATTGGCTCCAGCTTCGACACCATTACCAAAGATCTGCTGGGCAAAGGCTGGAACCTGGTGAACGGGCTGTCCATCGCGTTTGTGCTCTATATCCTGACCTATGCGTATATTTCGGCGAGCGGCTCGATTCTGCATCACACCTTCTCGGAGATGTCGCTGAACGTTCCGGCGCGTCTGGCGGGGCTGTGTTTTGCGCTGGCAGTGGCGTTTATCGTCTGGATGAGTACCAAAGCGGTGAGCCGCATGACGGCGATTGTATTAGGCGCTAAGGTCATCACCTTCTTCCTGACCTTCGGCAGCCTGCTGGGGCACGTGACGCCCGCCACGCTGTTTAATGTCGCCGAGGTGAACACCTCCTATACGCCGTACCTGCTGATGACGCTGCCGTTCTGTCTGGCGTCGTTCGGGTACCACGGCAACGTGCCGAGCCTCATGAAGTACTACGGCAAAGATCCGCGCACCATTGTGAAGTGTCTGGTCTACGGCACGCTGCTGGCGCTGGGGCTGTATGTGATTTGGCTGCTGGGGACGATGGGCAACATCCCGCGTCCGGAATTTATCGGCATTGCCCAGAAGGGCGGTAACATCGACGTGCTGGTGCAGGCGCTGAGCGGCGTGCTGAACAGCCGCAGTCTGGATCTGCTGCTGGTGGTCTTCTCTAACTTTGCGGTGGCGAGCTCTTTCCTCGGCGTAACCCTGGGCCTGTTTGACTACCTGGCGGATCTGTTTGGCTTTGATGATTCTGCGATGGGGCGTTTTAAAACCGCGCTGCTGACCTTCCTGCCACCGATTGTGGGCGGTCTGCTGTGGCCGAACGGCTTCCTGTACGCCATCGGCTATGCAGGGCTGGCGGCAACTATCTGGGCGGCGATTGTGCCAGCGCTGCTGGCACGTAAATCACGTAAACGCTTCGGCAGCCCGAAATTCCGCGTCTGGGGCGGTAAGCCGATGATTGCGCTGATCCTGGTGTTTGGTGCTGGCAATGCCCTGGTACACGTGCTGTCGAGTTTTAATCTGCTGCCTGTGTATCAGTGAGTCTTTTGTGCCGGATGGCGGCTACGCCTTATCCGGCCTACGCGATCCCGTAGGCCCGGTAAGCGTAGCGCCACCGGGCGAAACAATGGCTACCCCACCAACTCTTCTTTCACCTGCATGGCCAAATCAAACGAATGCAAACGCGCCTGGTGATCGAAAATCTGGCCGTTAACCATAATTTCATCCGCCTGCGTTTCGCGCAGCACCGCGTCCAGCCCGTGACGCACTTTCGCTTTATCGCCTACCAGCGACATACTCAGCGCCTGCTGAACGCCATATTGCTCCGAGGCTGACCACAACTGATGCATATTCTCCACCGGCGGCGGCAACTGACCCGTCTCACCGCGGCGCAGCTTCACAAACGCCTGCTGCATGGAGGTAAACAGGAATTCCGCGTCGCGATTGCTGTCGGCGGCAATGATGTTGATACACACCATCGCGTACGGTTTCTCCAGACGCTCGGACGGTTTAAAGTTCGTGCGGTAAAGATGCAGCGCCTGATGCAGCATATCCGGTGCGAAGTGCGAGGCGAAGGCAAACGGCAGCCCCAGCTGTGCGGCGAGCTGTGCGCTGTAGAGGCTTGAGCCTAACAGCCACACCGGGATCTTCTCACCGTAGCCCGGTACCGGGCGCACGTGCGGGTTCGGATCGCGCGCGTCGAACCAGTCCACCAGCTCGGCCACGTCGCGCGGGAAGTTATCGATATCGCCGCTCATATGGCGGCGCAGGGCGCGCATGGTCGGCTGGTCGCTGCCGGGCGCACGACCAAGACCCAAATCAATACGCCCCGGATAGAGGGTATTCAGGGTGCCAAACTGCTCGGCAATCACCAGCGGAGCGTGGTTAGGCAGCATCACGCCGCCGGAGCCCAGGTGCAGGGTAGTCGTATTTGCTGCCAGATAGCCAATCAGTACCGAGGTGGCGGCGCTGGCAATGCCCACCATGTTGTGGTGTTCGGCCAGCCAGTAGCGGTGATAGCCACGCTTTTCGGCCAGTTGAGCCAGATCCAGAGAGTGCGAAAAGGCTTCTCTTGCCGAGGAGCCTTGTGGGATCGGCGCCAGATCCAGCACCGAAAACGGAATGGTTTTGTCAGTCATAACAGCTCACTTTGTCGACGGTGAATCTTTAATACTGCATTAAAAAATGATAACCGTTGTTAACAAAGTGAGCCTTTTTTACGCCTGCAATTCCAGTCCGGCCAGACGCTTCCAGTAGCCGTTGCAGTCGCTGTTTGCCGTCAGCGGCAGCGGAGCGGCACCGTTTTCGTTGGCGCGGAAGGCGTCAAGCATCGCGAACACGTCGGTATCCAGCGGCGACAGCCGAACTATATCCACCAGACCGTCCATCGACGCCAGCTCGTTGCCGAGGTTATAGACATAGCCGCTCATGGTTTGAATGCCGTTCAGGACAAACACCTGCTGATTCTCCTGCGAAAGCATGCTACGTCCGTTCGGGTACTTGATGCAGCAGGTTTCGCATTCGTCTTTCGGGCGGTCTTCCGAGCGCGCGGTAAAGCAGCGGGCGGAATAGGCCAGCGGCAGATGCCCATAGCTCAGCACTTCCACTTCAAACTGATTTCGAATGCCCAGCTCGTCGCACTGGTTAAGCAGGTTAGCCAGCCAGTCGCGAGAGAGTTCTACCGGCATGCACCAGCGCGTCATCCCCTGTTTGAGCAGCAGACGCAGGGTAACGGCGTTGTAGCAGTTCAGGGCATGACCCGCGACAAACGGCAGCTTGCGTTCAGCGCACATGTTCACCACGCCGAGATCGCTCGCTTCCAGCAGGAACTCGCCGTTTTCGACGTAGCGCTTCAGCTCACCCAGTTCGGAAGACGCCTGCACCAGCGCGAGCGTTGAAAGCACCACCTGCTTGCCGCTGTCGGCCAGGCTTTTCGCCATATCCAGCCAGTCGCCCACTTTGGTGGCGCGGCGCTTGCTGCACACCGCTTCGCCGAGGTAAATCACATCGGTGCTGCTGGTGGCGGCCTGTTGGTAAAAATCTTCCAGCGTCTCTTTTGGCCAGTAGTAGAGTACCGGTCCTAATGAATATTTCATGATTATCTCACTGCCATTTACGGTGATACGCGCCTAGCGTGGTTTGCGTGCCTTCGGACATCGATCCGAGCGTCTCCATCCAGGCCTGCTGCGGAGCGTAGTTCTGCGGATCCGCCATGCAGCGGTCGATGGCCTGACGCCACACTTTCGCCACCTGGCTCACATAGGCCGGGCTGCGCTGACGACCTTCGATTTTCACCGAGGCAATATTAGCCGCCAGTAGTTCCGGCAGCAGCTCCAGCGTGTTAAGGCTGGTAGGCTCCTCCAGCGCGTGGTAGCGCTCGCCGTCGACCAGATAGCGGCCTTTACACAGGGTTGGATAACCGGCGTTTTCACCGTCCTGATAGCGGTCAATCAGCACCTCATTCAGGCGCGACTCCAGCCCCTGCGGGGTTTGCTGCCAGCGAACAAAGCGGGCAGGGGAGCAGGCTCCGACGGTATTCGGCGATTCACCGGTTAAATAAGAGGAAAGATAGCAACGGCCTTCGGCCATGATGCACAGGCTGCCAAAGGCAAAAACCTCCAGCGGTACTGGCGTGACGCGCGCGAGTTGCTTAACCTGATGAATAGAGAGCACGCGCGGCAGCACCACGCGGGCCACGTCGAAGTGTTGATGGTAAAAACGTACGGCCTCTTCGTTGGTGGCAGATGCCTGAACAGAGACGTGGCGCTCAATATGGGGATAGCGTTCTGCCGCATACTCAAGCATGGCGAGGTCGGCCAGGATCAGTGCATCGGCACCCAGCTGTGCCGCCATATCCACTGCGCGCTGCCAGCGGGCGTAGCCGTCAGGATGAGCAAAGGTATTGATGGCGATATGCAGCTTGCGGCGGTGCTGATGAACGAAGTTAACGGCTTCCTGAAGCTTTTTCTCCGTAAAGTTGAGGCCAGCAAAATGGCGGGCGTTGGTGTCATCTTTCAGCCCGATATAGACCGCATCGGCCCCATTTTCGATGGCCGCCTTAAGCGCCGGAAGATTTCCGGCAGGGCAGAGCAGCTCCATAATTTATCCTGATGTAGTCGATCGCAAAATTGTTAACGAGCTGGGATTTTAATTAACCCATACGCGACAATTTTTGATTTAAGGCAGCTAATGGCGTATTGATGGCACCAATAATGAGGTACGACTGAAGACGGTTTGTTGATTTACGCCGCTATGTTGCGCTTCGGATATGGCAAAATAGCAGGACTATAGATATCAGGGAGTAAAGCTCGTGCTGGATAAACTGCGTTCACGTCTCGTACAATTTGGTCCATCAATGCTGAGCGTGCCGGTCAAGCTGGCGCCGTTCGCGCTTAAACGCCAGGTGCTGGAGCAGGTCCTGAGCTGGCAGTTCCGCCAGGCGCTGCAGGATGGCGAGCTGGAATTCCTGGAAGGCCGCTGGTTAAGCATTGAAGTGCGTGACATCGGGCTGCGCTGGTTTACCTCCGTTGAGAATGACCAGCTGATCGTACGTGAATCCGCCGAGGCGGATGTGAGTTTTAGCGCCAACGCCAGCGATCTGCTGATGATCGCCGCGCGTAAGCAGGATCCGGATACGCTCTTCTTCCAGCGCCGTCTGGTAATTGAAGGCGACACGGAGCTGGGCCTGTACGTTAAGAATTTAATGGATGCCATTGAGCTGGAGCAGATGCCGAAAGCGCTGCGCGTGATGTTAATGCAAATGGCAGATTTCGTTGAGGCCGGGCTGAAAACCCCGCCGGACGGTAAACACACTTCAGTAGGTGAGCCATGCTGATTCGAGTCGAAATTGGGATTGATGCGCCGGGGATCGATGCGTTGTTACGCCGCGCCTTTGCGAGCGATGCCGAAGCCCAACTGGTCCACGACCTTCGCGAAGACGGCCTGATTACGCTGGGGCTGGTTGCCACCGATGACGAAGGTCAGGTGGTGGGCTATGTTGCCTTCAGTCCGGTCATCGTTCAGGGCGAAGAGCTGCAGTGGGTAGGCATGGCACCGCTGGCGGTAGATGAAAGCTATCGCGGGCAGGGGCTGGCACGCCAGCTGGTCTATGAAGGGCTGGATTCGCTCAATGAGTTCGGTTATGCGGCCGTTGTCACGCTGGGCGATCCGGCGTTCTATGGCCGTTTAGGCTTTGAGCAGGCCGCGCATTACGATCTGCGCTGCCGCTGGCCGGGTACGGAATCCGCTTTCCAGGTCCATCGCCTGGCGGACGATGCGCTCAACGGCGTCAATGGCCTGGTCGAGTACCACGACCATTTCAATCGCTTTTAATCAGGCTCTCTCGTAGCGCCTCAAAGGAGCCGTCTCCAGTCACGAGGCGCTCTTTCTGGCGCTTCGTCAGCTGCTTGATGCGGTATTCCAGCCTGAGCGCCAGCGATCGGTCGCCGACGGCCGCTGAGAAGGCGAGCTGTAATTCCCCTTTCCCCCGCAGCGCCTTTGCCCCTTTTCCCGTTTGATGTTGTAAAAAACGCCGCGCCACATCGGTGGTGATCCCGGTGTAGAGGGCGTTATCAGCGGTTCGGACAAGATAGAGAAACCAGCACACGGTAAACAGATTCAGTATGTTAAGGTGAACGCACCATAGCATGAGAGAGAACGAAAATGGAAACACTGGCCGCCATTAACCGCTGGCTGGCGAAGCAGCATGTTGTCACCTGGTGCGTCTGTGACGAGGGTGAGATGTGGTGCGCAAATGCGTTTTACTACTACGATCCTGAGCGCGTGGCTTTTTACGTCATGAGCGAAGACAAAACGCGTCATGCGCAGATGACCGGCCAGCAGGCAAAGGTCGCGGGGACGGTAAATGGCCAGCCGAAAACGGTCGCGCTGATCCGCGGCGTGCAGTTCAAAGGTGAGATCCGTCGTCTGGACGGCGAAGAGAGCGACGCGCGCCGTAAGCTCTACACGCGCCGCTTTCCCGTTGCCGCTGCGCTAAAAGCCCCGGTGTGGGAAATCCGCCTTGATGAGCTGAAATTTACCGACAACACCCTGGGCTTTGGCAAGAAGCTGCACTGGCTACGCGCCGAGCAGGCGTAGCGCTTCGCGGTTAAACGCCGGGAGATCGTCCGGGGTACGACTGGTGATCAGCTGGTCTTTGTCGTTGACCACCTCCTGATCGTAAAACTCGGCCCCCGCATTTTTCAGATCGATAACGATCGGTTTCACGGCGGTAAGCTTACGCCCGCGGACCACTTCTGCGCTGATGAGCAGTTGCGGGCCGTGACAGATGGCAAAGACCGGTTTGCCGGTGGAGACAAAGTCCCGGGTGAAGGTCACGAAGCGCTCGTCTCCGCGCAGGGAGTCCGGGGAATGGCCGCCGGGTAACAGCAGGGCGTCAAAATCTGAGGGGCTCACGTTATCGATGGTCTCATCGATGGTTACGGTCGCCTCGCCCTTATGGCCTGTCACCGTTTTACCCGCTTCTTTCTCAATGGTGATGACCTCATGTCCCGCCTTGCGGAACGCCTCTGCTGGAGAGGTGAATTCTGAATCTTCAAACTCGTCGGTAATCAAGACTGCGATTTTCTTGCCCATGCTTCCTCCGTTGTTTTGGCTTCAGACTGATTTTTCTCCGCTTGTGGTAAATACTTACCTGTAACAGACTTCTAAGTGTGGTCGACGACGCTGAGTTCGCAAACGGACAATTCTGTAAAGGGGATAAGATGAGTCAGGTATTGATTACGGGTGCCACCGGGTTAGTGGGCGATCATCTGCTGCGGCTGCTGATTCAGGATCGCCGCGTAAACTATATCGCCGCCCCGACGCGTCGACCGCTGGCAGATTTATCTGGCGTCTTTAATCCGCACGATCCTCAGCTGACGGACGCGCTGGCGCAGGTCCAGGATCCTATTGATATCGCCTTTTGCTGTCTGGGCACCACGCGGCGGGAGGCGGGCAGCAAAGAGGCATTTATCCACGCCGACTATACGCTGGTGGTGGATACCGCACTCACGGCGAAAAAGCTGGGGGCCAAACATTTTCTGGTGGTTAGCGCGCTGGGGGCCAATGCCGGATCGCCTTTCTTCTACAACAAGGTGAAGGGCAAGATGGAGGATGCACTAATTACGCAGAAATGGGAGCAACTGACGATTGTGCGCCCCTCGATGCTGATCGGCCACCGGGACGAACGCCGATTTAACGAGTCGATACTGGCCCCGCTGTTTCGCATCCTTCCCGGCAACTGGAAATCCATTGAGGCGCGGGACGTCGCCCGCGCGATGTTAAAAGAGGGACTGGCCCCGTCGAAAGCGGGCGTAAACATTATCCCTTCGGCAAAACTGCGTGAAATCGCGCAGGGCGAGGCGTAAACTCCCCCGGCTAATAACCTAATACTCTCCGGGGAATGCTATGACTGGTCAGTCTTCATCTCAGGCGGCAACACCTGTTCAATGGTGGAAGCCCGCACTCTTCTTTCTCGTGGTCATTGTTGGCCTCTGGTACGTGAAATGGCAGCCGTACTACGGTAAAGCCTTCACCGCCGCCGAAACGCACAGCATCGGTAAATCTATTCTCGCACAGGCTGAATCCAGCCCGCTGCAGGCGGCGTGGGATTACGCCATGGTCTACTTCCTTGCCGTCTGGAAAGCCGCCGTCTTAGGCGTGATCCTGGGCTCGCTGATTCAGGTGTTGATCCCCCGTAACTGGCTGGTGAAAACCCTTGGGCAGCCGCGCTTTCAGGGCACGCTGCTGGGAACGATTTTCTCCCTGCCGGGCATGATGTGCTCCTGCTGTGCCGCGCCCGTGGCTGCGGGGATGCGTCGTCAGCGCGTGTCGATGGGCGGCGCACTGGCGTTCTGGATGGGGAACCCGCTGCTCAACCCGGCAACGCTGGTGTTTATGGGCTTTGTGCTGGGCTGGCATTTCGCGTTCATCCGTCTGGTCGCCGGGCTGCTGACCGTGCTGGTGGTGGCGACGCTGGTGCAAAAACTGGTGAAGGATACTGCCGCAGAATCCGCAGCCGTTGAGCTGGACGTCAGCGAACCGCAAGGGGGCTTCTTTGCGCGCTGGGGCAGGGCGCTCTGGCAACTTTTCTGGAGCACCATCCCGGTCTATATCCTGGCAGTGCTGGTTCTGGGGGCGGCGCGCGTCTGGCTCTTCCCGCATGCGGATGGCGCTATCGACAACACGCTGATGTGGGTCATTGCGATGGCCGTTGCAGGCTGCCTCTTCGTGATCCCAACGGCGGCGGAAATCCCGATTGTTCAGACCATGATGCTGGCTGGCATGGGGGCCGCCCCGGCGCTGGCGCTGCTGATTACGCTGCCGGCGATCAGCCTGCCGTCGCTTATCATGCTGCGTAAGTCGTTCCCGGCGAAAGCACTGTGGCTGACCGCGGGACTGGTAGCGTTGAGCGGGGTGATGGTGGGGAGTATTGCGTTGCTGTAAAAAAAAGCCCGGTGGCGCTAGCGCTTACCGGGCCTACAGTAAGATGTGGCTTACTTGATGTAAGTAAACGCGGTGGTGACGTGCTTCACGCCGCTCACCCGGCTGGCGATATCCGCCGCCGCTTTCCCTTCACGGTCGGTCACCAGACCCAGCAGGAACACTTCGCCGTTTTCAGTCGTCACTTTCACGTTGGAGGATTTCACCTGGTCCGAGCCCAGCAGCTGGGAGCGCACTTTGGTGGTGATCCAGGTATCGGAAGAGGCGTCACCCAGGCCAATTGGCTTGCCCTGACGCACTTCGTTAAACACCTCTGTGGTCCCTTCAACGCCCATCGCAATCTGTTTCGCGCGAGAGGCGAGCTCCATATTCGGCGCCTGGCCTGCCAGCAGCACTTTGCCCTGATAAGCCGTCACGTTGATACGCGCTTCTTTCTTGATTTGTTCGTCTTTCGACAGCGCACTGTTGACGCGCAGCTCCAGCGTACCGTCATCCACCTGCGTCCCCACAGAGCGTGGATCGGTTGCCGCTTTGGTGCCTACGGCAGCGGTACCCACAACGGCCGCAGCGATACATCCCTGAAGCAGTAATGCAGACATAAGGACTGCGAGGGTCGATAAAGCCTTCATAAGAACTCCTTAATCATCCTGGTGAGGGAAAAGCGTGTTATCGATCAAATCACATAAGCAGTTCACCGTGAGCATATGCATCTCCTGAATACGCGCGCTCCGGTGAGAAGGAATGCGGATTTCCACATCCTGCGGCCCAAGCAGACCCGCCAGCTCACCCCCGTCATAGCCGGTTAAGGCCACGATTGTCATGTCGCGGGTGACTGCAGCTTCAACGGCTTTGACAATATCCCGGCTATTGCCGCGCGTGGAGATGGCCAGCAGCACATCTCCGGCGTGACCCAGGGCTCGCACCTGCTTTGCGTAAATTTCGTCATGCAGACGATCGTTAGCAATCGCCGTTAAGACCACATTATCGGTATTAAGTGCAATGGCGGGTAAACTCGGGCGTTCTGTTTCAAAGCGATTGATCATGCTGGCAGCAAAATGCTGTGCGTTGGCGGCTGACGTGCCGTTGCCACAACAGAGGATTTTGTTGCCATTAAGCAGGGATTGCACCAGCGTCATTGCGGCACGCGAGATAGCATCCGGAAGGGCTTCCGCCGCGGCAATCTGAGTCTGGATGCTTTCTGTGAAGCACACTTTAATTCTTTCGAGCAC